>NZ_FOWC01000003.1 GCF_900115345.1 Amycolatopsis rubida
GGTGGGGGCGGGGATTGCGATGGCTTGGCCGGTTGCGTTGAGTGTCTGCTGGGGTGGGGGCGGGGATTGCGATGGCTTGGCCGGTTGCGCTGAGAATCCGCCGCGGCGAGGGCAGGGACCACAACGGCTTGGCGGTTGCTGTGCTCGGGTCCCGCGGTGGAGTTGCTGGCTGCGCTGAGCTTCCGGCGCGGCCCGGCGTTCGCGGGATGACTCGGCGGCGGAGCGGCTTGAGTAACTATGCGTGATCCAGTCGCGGGAAGCGGCGGTTTGCGCGGAGGCGATGTGCGCTCGTGGACCGGGAACGATGCCCGATTGTGCACGGGCGGGCCACCGTGGCAGTGAGCCGGAGTTCCCGAGCGGACCCGTTCCAGGAGGCTCCGGGCGGATCGCCGGCCGCGCACGCGAAAATGCGGGGGACGCCGCCGAAGGCGTCCCCCGCAGCACAGCCCGACCAACCCGGCCGAAGAGATCAGTCCGAAGTGGACTTCAACCCGCCCGGGTCGCCGTCGCCCGCGTCCTCGCCGCGTTCCATCGCGGAGTGGCGTTTGCCGTAGGCGAAGTAGATCACCATGCCGATCACGAACCAGATCGCGAAGCGCAGCCAGGTTTCCGGCTTCAGGAAGGTGATCAGCCAGATCGAGAACACCACGCCGATGATCGGGACCACCGGCATGCCCGGCGTCTTGAACGTGCGCGGCAGTTCCGGGCGCTTGTAGCGCAGCACGATCACCGCGATGCACACGACCACGAAGGCCAGCAGGATGCCGATGTTCGTCAGTTCCGCGGCCTCGCCGATGGGGAGCAGGCCCGCGATCAACGCCGAAGCGCCGCCCAGGATCCACGTGATGCGCGAAGGGACCTTGCGCACCGGATGGGTCTTTGAGAACCACTTCGGCAGCAGGCCGTCGCGGCTCATCGAGTAGCCCACGCGCGTCGCGCCCATCAAGAACGTGAACAGGACCGTCAGGATGCCGATGATGGCGCCCACCGCGATGATCGCGCCCAGCCAGCCGAGGCCGACCTTCGCGAACGCGCTCGAGAAGGCCGCTTCCGGGTTGATGTCGGTGTACTTCACCATGCCGGTCAGGACCAGGCAGGCCAGCACGTACAGCACCATCGAGATCGCCAGCGAGTAGATGATCGCCTTCGGCATGTGCTTCTGCGAGTCCTGAGACTCCTCCGCCGCGGTGGACATGGCGTCGTAGCCGAAGACCGCGAAGAACACCGTTGCCGCGCCGGTGAACGCGCCGCTGAGGCCGAACGGGAAGAAGTTGCTGTAGTTGCCGCTCTGGATGTGGAAGGCGCCGACCACGATCACCAGCAGCACCAGGCCGACCTTCAGGTACACCAGCAGCGTTTCGAAGCGCGCCGCGTTTTTCATGCCCTGGTTGAGAATGAAGGCGATCAGCAGGCAGAGCAGCACCGCGAACAGGTTGACCTTGTACGACCCTGGTTCGACTCCCGCGGGTTCGGTGCCGGGTGCGCCGGACATCCAGTGCGGCAGCGAGACGTGCAGGAAGCCCAGCAAGTCGTTGAAGTAGCCGGAAATCCCGATCGCGACCACGGACACGATCGCGGTGTACTCCAGCAGCAGGTCCCAGCCGATGAACCAGCCGACGATCTCGCCGAGCACGGCGTACCCGTAGGTGTAGGCCGATCCTGCGCGCGGGATGAGGCCGGCGAACTCGGCGTAGGAGAACGCCGCCGCGGCGCTCGCGATGCCCGCGATCAGGAATGAGATCAGCACGGCGGGGCCCGCGGTCTTGTTCGCGACCGCCCCGGCGAGCGAGAAGATGCCCGCGCCGATGATGCCGCCGACGCCGATCGCGGTCAGCTGCCGCAGGCCGAGCGTGCGCTGCAGGCCGCTTTCGCCGATCTGCTCGATGGTTTCGATCGGCTTCCGCCGGAAGATCCCGGACCCGGAGCCCAGGTTAGGGCCGCCGCGCGGAGCTGACATCGATGTCTCCTCAGACTGGTGGTTCGCAGGACCCGGGTTCCGGGCCTTGGCAGGGCACCGTACCCGGAGGCGCCGTGCCTGTCACCGACTCCAGAGTGTGACGATCTTGGCAGCCTGCTTCACCCGGTCGCGGAGTCGCCCTCGATGTCGCTGACCGTGGGCGCCGGCCGGGCGGCCGAGCGGATCGCGCCCGCGCAGAAGAACGTGAGCAGCTCCGCGACCTCGGCCGGATCGTCCAGCTGCGGGCAGTGGCCCCAGTCCTCGCGCACGACGAGCCTGCTGTGCGGCACCAGGGTGTGCAGCTTCCGCCCGGACGCGGCCGTCACCAGCTTGTCCTTGCCGCACGCGACCGCGAGCAGCGGGATCTTGATCTGGTCGAGCCGGTAGGCGTCGGCCAGCTCCGCGACCAGCTGCCGGGCTTCTTCGAGCCGGGACGTGGTGGCCCGGTAGTCGGGAAAGAGCGTGGTGAACCGCCGGACCTGGCCCGCGTCCGCCCGGCGCGAGTCGGCGTAGAGGATCCGCGGCACGAGCTGTTCGGCTACCGCGCGGACCAGGAAACCCGGCACCGGCAACGGAAGCGAGGAGTACAGCCGCAGCGGCAGCGGATTGCGCCCGACCGTGCGCACCAGCCACGAGTCGACGAAACCGGGCGCGGCGATCGACACCACGCCGTGGGTCGGCAGCCGGTGGTTCTGCGCCGCGCGCAGGCTCATCGTGCCGCCGAGCGAGTTGCCCGCGAGCACGACCGGGCCGAGCACGGCCTGCTCGCGCACCACCGCGGCGGTGAACGCGTCGAGCTGGGGCAGCATCGGGCCGGGGCGCAGCGGCTGCGCGTCGCCGAAGCCGGGAAGATCGACGGCGATCGCGGCGATGCCCGCCGCGGCTAGTTCTCCGAGTACCGGACGCCACGTGTCGGCACTGTCGCAATACCCGTGGAGCAACACGAGACGGGGAGCGCGGGGTTTCTCGGCACCCTTGCGGCGCGTCCGCTTCGGTGCGGGCGCCTCCGCGACGGGCGGGCCGACCTCCAGCACGCGCGTGCGGATCCCGGCGAAGCGCCGGAAGGATTCCCGGATCGGCTCCGGTTCGCTGGGGTGCCGACCGTCCCGGCCGGCCGGGACTGGCCGCTGCGTCGCGGTCATGTTCTCCAGGTTAACCGCCCAAGGTCGAGTTCTGGTGGAACTTCGGGGGTCACTATCTGATTGCGAAGCCGGGGTGTTGACGATTCACTGGAGAACAGGTAAAAGCGCTGGCCTGGGCGCATGCGACGACGAAAAGCCCAGGCCAGCGCGGTGCGATCAGGATCAGCGGGTGAAGACGATCTTGCCCGCGGTCTCCCCGGCGGCCATCGCGGCGAATCCCGCGGGGGCCTCCGTGAGCGGGAGCTCGGTGCCGATCTGCGGCTTGATGCCCTTCAGATCGAGGTAGGCGAGCAGATCGGCCAGCTCGTCGCGGGTGCCCATGGTCGAGCCGAGGACCCGCAGCTGCAGGAAGAACACCCGCTGCAGGTCGGCCGACGGGTCGGGGCCGCTGGTCGAACCGGACACCACGACCGCGCCGCCCGGCTTCAGCGATTTCAGCGTGTGGCCCCAGGTGGCCTTGCCGACGGTCTCGAACACCGCGTCCACCCGCTCGGGCAGCCGCGCGCCGGACTCGAACGTCTGGTGCGCGCCGACAGTCTCGGCCAGCGCGCGCTTCTCCTCGCTGCGCCCGGTGACCCACACCCGGAACCCGGCCGCGCGGCCGAGCGCGATGAGCGCGGTCGACACCCCGCCGGACGCGCCCTGCACCAGCATCGTCTGGCCGGGCCGCAGACCCGACTTCACGAACAGCATCCGGTACGCGGTGAGCCACGCGGTGCCCATCGTCGCGCCCTCGGCGAAGCTCAGTCCGGCCGGCTTCGGCACCGCGTTGCGGGCCGGGACCACGACCTGGTCGGCGAACGTGCCCTGGTGCTTTTCGGTGAGCAGGGTGCGCTTCGGGTCGAGCGTGTCGTCGCCCTGCCAGCCCGGCGCGTTGATCACCGAGTGCAGCACGACCTCAGTGCCGTCGTCGAGCGTGCCCGCTCCGTCGCAGCCGAGGATCATCGGGAACTGGTCGGGTTTGATGCCGACACCGCGCAAAGTCCACAGGTCGTGCATGTTCAGGCTGGCGGCTTTGACGTGCACCCGGACCCAGCCTTCGGGCACCTCGGGTTCCGGCCGCTCGCCGACGACCAGCGAATCGAGCGGGGACTCGGCGTTGGGTTCCTGCGCGTATACGGCGAACATGGCAGCAACCTACCTCCCCTGCCCGACCCGGCGCAGGCGAGCGCGCGTAGGCTCACACGCGTGTTCGAGGGCCTGGCCAACTGGTGGGACGGGGTCGAGCTGTGGCTTGCCCAAGCCTGGTTCCCCGTGCAGTTCGTGCTGGTGATGGCGGTGCTCGTGCCGCTCTGCCTGCTCGCCGCGTGGGCCATCGACAAGCTGGTCGAACGCTTCGGCCGCTGGTTCGGCACGGCCCGTGACGACGACGGTCCCGGCCGCTCCTAAGCTGGCACACCATGGTCAACCGTAGGCGGATCACCGCCGCGCTCGTCGGTCTCCTCGTGCTGGTGCTCGGCGGGTGGCTCGTCAAGGAAACCGCCGGCTCCCCGGATTCGCCGGCGCCCGCGTCCTCCTCGGGTGCTCCCGCCGCCGCTTCCGGGAAGGTGCCGGGGGCGGATTCCAAGCTGCCGGTCAAACCGTTGTCCTCGCTGCCTTCGCAGGCGAAAGACACGTGGAACCTGATCCAGAAGGGAGGGCCTTACCCGTATCCGCGCAATGACGACGTCGTCTTCCAGAACCGGGAAAAAGTGCTTCCCGCGGAGAAGAACGGCTATTACCACGAGTACACCGTGAAAACGCCGGGAAGCCCGGACCGAGGGGCGCGCCGGCTGATCACGGGGGCGGGGAAAGAGTTGTACTACACAGCGGATCATTACGCGTCGTTCGTCGTTGTGGATCCCGCACGGTGAGCGGGGAGACGGCGCGGGCCGCGGCGGACGCGGCGTTCGCGCGCGGGGCTTATCCGCATCGGGTCGACGGAACGCGGACGCTGGACAAGCTGTCGGCGCTGGACGCGATCGGCGAGGCGCTTTCTTTCCCGTCTTATTTCGGACGGAATCTGGACGCCTTGTACGACCTGCTCACGGATTTGTCCTGGCTGCCGTCCGGCGAGCACGTGCTGATCTGGACCGGGTCGGACGGATTGAAGGCGGCCGAGCCCAAGGCGTATCTGGCGGTGCGCAGCGTGTTGTCGGACGCGCAGCGCGCGATGGGCTCCGGCGAGCGGCGGCTGACCCTGGTGCTGGTGGATTCCTGACGGCCGTGAGGGGAACCCTGAGGGAATCAGATTCCCTGAGGGTTGCCCTCACCGACAGCGTCAGTCCTGCGGGACCCAGTTCGGCCTGCGCTTCTGGGCGAAAGCCTGGATGCCTTCCTGTCCTTCTTCGCTCGCGAAGAAGCCCGCGGACAAGGCGTTCATGCCGGCGAAGCCTTCGGCCGGGGTCGCCGGACGCGGGCGGGCCAGCAGTTCCTTCGTGGCGGCCAAGGCCTTCGGGCCGCCGAGGGTCAGCGACTTGAGGTAGCCCTCGACCGTCTTGTCCAGGTCCTCGGCAGGGACGCAGGCGTTCAGCAGGCCGATCTCCACCGCGCGCTTCGCGTCGAAGACGTCGCCGGTCAGGAAGAGTTCGTGCGCGGCCCGGGCGTTCAGCCTCGGGAGCACCGTCAGGCTGATGACCGCCGGGACGACGCCGATCCGGACCTCCGAGAAGGCGAACGTCGCTTCCGGGACCGCGACCGCGATGTCGCACGCGGCGACCATGCCGATGCCGCCCGCGCGAGCCGGGCCCGCCAGGCGTGCGACGACCGGTTTCGGGCTCGTCCACAGCTGGTCCAGGATCTGCGGGAACTCGTTCACGCCCTGGTCGGACGAACCGGCGCCACGGGCCTCCTTCAGGTCCATGCCCGCGCAGAAGACCGGACCGGTGTGGGTCAGCCGCACCACGCGCACCGCGTCGTCCTCGCGAGCCTTCGTCAGCGACTCGCTCAGTTCCCGCCGCAGCTGCGCCGACAGCGCGTTGCGGTTGTGCGGGGAGTCCAGGGTGATCGTGGCGATGCCGGCCGCCACCTCGTAGTGCACCAGTTCGTCAGCCATGCCTGACACTTTCGCACACCGCCTGCCGGGGAGCGGGTGTGAAGTTGATGCACGAAAACCCGTGCACGAAAACTCGTGCACCGCTATCTTGGGAGCATGGCAGAGCATCGTCCCGCTGATCTGAAGGCGCTCAAGGCGCTCGCGAACCCGCTGCGGCAGCGGATTCTCGAGGCGCTGGCCTCGTCTGGACCGGCGACGTCGACGACGCTCGCCGAGCGGTTGGGCGTGACCAGCGGCGGCACCAGTTACAACCTGCGGGTCTTGGCGGAGAACGGGTTCGTCGAGGAGCTTCCCGAACGCGCGCGCGGTCGGGAGCGCTGGTGGCGGGTGGCGGACTACGACCTGCGGCTGCCGCCCCCCGCGGAGCGAGACGATCCGGCCAAGGCGGCGATCGGCGAGCTGCACCGGCTCTGGCTTGCGGGCGACACCGAACTCTACGAGCGGTTCGAGCGTGAACGGCCGCGGCTCGGGGAGTGGGCGGACGCGATTCCGTACTCGCGCGGCGCGATCACCGTGACGCTGGACGAGCTGGGGGACTTCTTCGAGGCGTATCTCGCCTTGCTGCGGCGGTATCAGCGGCCGGACGACGAGACGCCGGAAGGGGCGCGCCGGGTCGAGACGCGGATGCTCGTGTTCCCGGCACCGGGGGGGGAAGGAGGCCGCCGGAGACTGAATCCGAGGAGGGCCCTGGGTGCCGAGCGGCCACTCGGCACCCAGGAATAAGGGAAAACGCGCACGATCTCCCGAAGCAAGGAGAACACTTCATGCTGCCCTGGGGCAAATCGCGGCTCGCCGCCGCGGTCCTCGTGCTGGGCTCGGTCCTGCCGGCCGCCCAGCCGGTATCAGCACAATCGTCCGCCGACCTCAGCTTCACTGGCTCGGGCGGAATCACGTTGCACGGCACGGTGTTCCGGCCGGACGGACCGGCGAAGTCCGCGATCGTCCTGCAAGGCGGTTCGGACTGGCGGACGCGGGACAACCTGCGGGTGCAGGCCGAGATGTTCACGCGGCTCGGCGTCACGGCACTCGTCTACGACCGGCGTGCCAGCGGTTATTCCACGATCCAGCGTGATTACGGCGTGCTGGCGGACGATCTGGTCTCGGCTGTCCGCGCGGTGCGGGCGCAGTCGGGAGCCGCGGAGGTCGGCGTCTGGGGACTCAGCGAGGGCGCGTGGGTCGCGCCGCTCGCCGCGACGCGGACGGCGGACATCTCGTATGTGATCACGGTCGGCGGATCCGGCTGGGGCGGCGCGAGGCAAACCTCGTGGTACTGGGGGAATGTCCTTCGCCACCAAGGGATTTCCGGTTCGCTGCGCACGACGTTGCCGGTGCGGGGAACGCGGTTCGTGGTCGGAGCGGGACTGTTCCCCGAGGCCGATTACGACCCGGTGCCGGTGTTGCGGCGGCTGAAACAGCCGATCCTGGCGTTGTGGGGCGATCTCGACATCAACCACGTACCGGTCGAAAGCTCCCGGATTTTCGCGGAAGCGCTGGCGCGGCACCCGAACCACACGATCCGGTTCATCGCCGGCGGCGGGCCGGATCTGTACGCGACCAGCGACGCCGGGTTCGACCGGCTGCCCCGGGTCGTGCCTGGCTATCCGGCGGCGGTCGCGGAGTGGCTGGCGGATCGGCAGGGCGTGCATGTCGAGACCGCGGCCTTCGCGCAGCGGCCGACGGAAGCGCTGCGGCCGTTGTCCTGGTGGGAATCTGTTTGGGCGCAAGGGATCGCGCTCGCCCTGCTGCTCGGCGGCTTCGTGGTCGGCGGCATCGTTGCGCTGGTGCGTCGCCAGGGGACCAGGTCGTCGCGGTGGCTGGCCGGACTGGGGACGGCGACGGTCGCCGGGTTCGCCGGAATGCTCGGCTGGGCGCAGTTGTCCGGGATGAAGGATCTCGGACCGGTGCTCGTCGGACGGCCATTGCCGTGGCTGGCGATGCAAGCGCTCGCGGTCGCGACCGTGGTGGCGTTGGCGGTGACTGTAAGCGGGCTGAGGAAACCGGACCGGCGGCGCGGGGCGGTCGCACCGCTCGTGGCCGGGCTGGTGTTCGTGCCGTGGGCGGTCTACTGGGGACTGTTGCTGCCGTGAACCGGGCGCGGCCACCCGGGCGCAGCGGGTGGCCGCGGTCCGGGTCAGCCGATGGTCGTGGTGGTGAAAACCGGGCTCGGGTTGGGGAAGCACGCCGTCGGCGCGGTCACGTCGCCGATGATGCTGCCGGCAACGGCCTTGAAGGTCAGGCCGGGATCGTCGTAGCTGGTGCCGGACAGTTTCGTCTCGATCTTGCCGGAGTCGCCTGCTTTGAGGTGCGCGGTGACGGTCGGCAGTTCGAAGGTCGAACCGCCGGCGATCGGGCCGGGGAAGCTCAGCGTCGCGACGCCGTCGGCGACGCTGATCGTCGGCGCGGTGTCGCCGAGGCCGGAGCCGCCGGCGAGGTCGGCGCTGACGTAGGTCGAGTTGGCCGGGACGGGGAACTTCAGCGCGAAGGTGTTGATGTTCTTGACCTTGTTGCCGCCCACGTCGCTCGGGACGGTGTTGGGCGCGGGGTCGATGACGACGTCGAACGCACCGCCGGGCGCGACCGTCGCGGGCGCGGTGACGTCGGCGTTCTGGGTCAGCGACACCTGCTGCGGGCCGACCACCGGTGCGTCGGCCTGGCAGTCGAAGGTGATCGCGGTCGCGGCGGACGCCGGGGCCGCGAGGGCGAGCGGAAGGGCGGCGACCGCCGTCAGCGCGGCCAGCCGGTAAAAGTGAGGTGCTTTCATCTGTGTGCTCCTGCCTGCGGGTTTCACGAGGGGAGAGAGAAAGCTGCGCAGCGATTAGAGAGTTACCGGCAGGTTAAGCAACGCGTCAAGAAGTGACCGTTCACGGGAGCGCACCGTGACGGCTAATGTGAATAGTGTTCACCTTGTGGCGGTAGGAGTGGCCTGAACGGCCGTTCGGGCCTACCGACGGTGGTCCGGCAGGGCGAGCCAGGCCAGTTCGGCCCAGCGTTGAGCGGTTCGGTCAGGCGGCGGTCCGCAGCAGCCCGGAGATCGCGGCGGCGTACCGGCCGATCACCACGTCCGCGACGCGCGGGTCGTCCGCGAGCGGCCCGGCGATGAACGCCTTCGGGTCGGCCTCGCGGGCCAGCACCGCGATCCGGTCCGGCAGCAGGCCGGGGGCCAGGAACCACGACGCCACCACGAGATGCCGTGCACCGCGGTCGCGCAGCCGGGCCGCGGCGGCCGGGATGTCCGGCTGGGCGGCGCTGGCGAAGGCCTCGCTCACCGGCAGGCCGAGCCGCTTTTCCCAGCGCGCGGCCACACCGGCGACGACGGCGTTGGCCTCGGGGTTCGAGGAGCCGACAGCGCTCAGCAGCACCCCGGTCCCGCCGCGGCGGCGGGCTCCGGAGAGACGGTCGAGGGCGACGGCTTCGAGGGCCGGATCGGCGCCGAGCACGTCCGACACCCGGATCCGGAACCCGGGGCACTCCGCGGCCACCTCGTCGACCAGCGCGGGCAGGTCGACCCGGGCGTGAAAAGCGCTGCCCAGCAACAACGGCACGACGACCGCGGAGCGGTGCCCCTGTGCGTAAAGCCCGCGCAGGACGTCGGTGACACGCGGCTCCGACAGGTCGAGGAACGACTCGTGCACCTCCAGCCCCGGCGCCTGCGCACGGACGACGTCGACCAGCGCCCGCACCGTCGCGGCGGAGCGGGGATCACGACTGCCGTGCGCGACGGCGACCAGGGGCGGCGTCACGAGAACCGTTCTCCGACGAGCCCGGCGGCGAGCGTGTCGCCGTCCTTCGGATCGATCACCAGGAACGCGCCGGTACGCGGGCTCACGCCGTAGTCGTCCACCGGCAGCGGCTCGGCCAGCCGCAGGCTGACGCTGCCGATGTCGTTGAGCTCCAGGCTTTCCGGAGAGTCCACACTGGACAGTTTCTGCTCGTCGAACCGGGCGTGCAACTCGGTGGCGAGTCCCTGCACGGTCCGGGCGCCGTGCTTGATCAGCACCCGCGCGCCGGTCTTGAGCGGCTTCGACGACAGCCAGCACAGCGTGCCGGTGATCTCGTCAGTGACCTCCGGCGACGCGTCGGCGGCCGCGATCAGGTCGCCGCGGCTGATGTCGATGTCGTCGGCGAGCAGCAGCGTCACCGAGGTTCCGGCGCCTGCTTCTTCCAGCGGACCGTCCGCGGTGTCGATCCGCTCGACCCGGCTGCGGATCCCCTGCGGCTGCACGACAATCTCGTCGCCAGGACGCACCGTTCCGGCGGCGATCTGACCGGCGTAGCCGCGGTAGTCCGGATACTCGGCGGTGCGCGGGCGGATCACGTACTGCACCGGGAACCGCAGCGCCGAATCGTGCGGATCCGGTGCCACCGGCACGGTTTCGAGGTGCTCCAGCAGCGACGGGCCGTCGTACCACGGGGTCTGCTCGGACCGCGTGGCCACGTTGTCGCCGACCAGCGCGGACACCGGGATGCTGACGACCGACGCCGAGTCGTAGCCCAGCGATTCCGCGTGCGCGGTGAACTCCTTGGCGATGACGCCGAAGGTGTTCTCGTCGTAGCCGACGAGGTCGATCTTGTTCACCGCCAGCACCAGCTGCGGCACGCCGAGCAGCGCGAGCACGGCCGCGTGCCGCCGGGTCTGCTCGACCACGCCGTTGCGCGCGTCGACCAGCAGCACCGCGAGCTGCGCGGTGGACGCGCCGGTGACCGTGTTGCGCGTGTACTGCACGTGCCCCGGGGTGTCGGCGAGCACGAACGACCGCTTCGGCGTGGCGAAGTACCGGTACGCGACGTCGATCGTGATGCCCTGCTCGCGCTCCGAGCGCAGGCCGTCGACGAGCAGCGAAAGGTCCGGAGTGGACAGTCCTTTGTCGACAGACGCGCGGGTGACCGCGTCGAGCTGGTCGGCGAGGACGGACTTGGTGTCGTACAGCAGCCGCCCGACCAGCGTGGACTTCCCGTCGTCCACGCTGCCCGCGGTGGCCAGCCTCAGCAGGCTCGACATCAGAAGTAGCCCTCCCGTTTGCGGTCTTCCATGGCCGCCTCGGACATCCGGTCGTCAGCGCGGGTGGCGCCGCGTTCGGTGAGCCGCGAGGCCTGCACCTCGGCGATGACCTCGTCCACGGTGGACGCCGTGGATTCGATCGCGCCGGTGCACGAACCGTCGCCGACGGTCCGGTAGCGCACGCTCAGCTCGCGCACGTCCTCGCCGGGACGCGGCCCGCCCCACGGGCCCTCGCTGAGCCACATGCCGTCGCGCTGGTAGACCGCGCGCTGGTGGGCGTAGTAAATCGAAGGCAGCTCGACCTTTTCCCGCGCGATGTAGTTCCACACGTCCGCCTCGGTCCAGTTGGACAGCGGGAACACGCGCACCTGCTCGCCCGGACGGTGCCGTCCGTTGTAGAGATTCCACAGCTCCGGCCGCTGCCGGCGCGGCTCCCACTGGCCGAAAGCGTTGCGCAGGCTGAAGATCCGCTCCTTCGCGCGCGCCCGCTCCTCGTCCCGGCGGCCGCCGCCGAAGACCGCGTCGAATTTGTTCTCCGCGATCGTCTCCAGCAGCGGCGTGGTCTGCAGCGGGTTGCGCAGGCCGTCGGCGCGTTCCTCGAGCCTGCCGTCGTCGATCCAGTCCTGGACCTTCGCGACGACCAGGCGCAGCCCGTGCTTTTCGACGACGCGGTCGCGGAACCGCAGGACCTCGTCGAAGTTGTGCCCGGTGTCCACGTGCAGCAGCGGGAACGGCACCGGCGCGGGCCAGAAGGCCTTGATCGCCAGGTGCAGCATCAGCGTCGAGTCCTTGCCGCCGGAGAACAGGATCACCGGCCGGTCGAACTCGCCCGCGACCTCGCGGAAGATGTGGACGGCCTCGGACTCCAAGGCGGCCAGGTTGTCGACGGCCGCGTCCGCCGCCGGTTCCAAAGTCGTCATGCGTCCTCTCTCAGCCGTGCAATCCGCACTCGGTCTTCGACTGGCCCGCCCACCGGCCGCTGCGCGGATCCTGACCCGGCTCGACCTTCGCCGTGCACGGGGCGCAGCCGATCGAGAGGTAGCCGATCGACACCAGCGGATTCTCCAGAATCCCGTTCTCGTGCAGGTAGCCGTTGAACTCGTCGTCGGTCCACGCCGCGATCGGGTTGACCTTCACCAGGCCGTTGCGCTCGTCCCAGGTGACGATCGGCGTGTTCGCGCGAGTCGGCGCGTCCACCCGGCGCACGCCGGTGACCCACGCCGAGTACTTGCCGAGCGTCTGCCGCAGCGGCACGACCTTGCGCAGGAAACAGCACTGGCCGGGGTCGCGTTCGTGCAGTTTCGGCCCGTACTCCGCGTCCTGTTCGGCGACGCTCTGCTCGGCCTGTGCGTCGACGATCCGCACGTCCGGGTACACCGTCCGCACCGCGTCGCGCACCCCGAGGGTTTCGGCGAAGTGGTAGCCGGTCTCCAGGAACAGCACGTCCACCGCGGGCTTGACCTTCGTGGCGAGGTCGATCAGCACGGCGTCCTGCATGTTCGACGCCACGATGAAGTCGTCGCCGAAGGTCTCGGCCGTCCAGCGCAGCGCCTCTTCGGCGGTCGCGTCGGCCAGTTCCTTCTCGGCGCGTTCGGCCAGCGCCCGGTAGTCCGCCACCGCGGTCACTGCAGCACCCCTTCGTCCGCCCGCAACGCCCACTGGGGGAAGCGTTCGCCCGGTTCGCGGCCCGCGACGTACGCGCGCACCACGCGTTCCACGTACTCGACCAGTTCGCCCGCGGTGACCTTGTGCCCGCGCAGCTTGCGGCCGAAGCCGGCGTCGAGGCCGAGCCCGCCGCCGAGGTGCACCTGGAAACCCTCGACCTGGTTGCCCTCGGCGTCGGTGACGATCTGGCCCTTGAGCCCGATGTCCGCGGTCTGCACGCGGGCACACGAGTTGGGGCAGCCGTTGAGGTGCACCGTGACCGGCGTTTCCAGCTGGGCGTTGATGTCGGCGAGCGACTTCTCCAGATCCGCGACCAGCTGCTGCGCGCGCACCTTCGTCTCGACGATCGCGAGCTTGCAGAACTCCAGTCCGGTGCACGCCATCACGCTGCGCCGCCACGGCGACGGCTTGGTTTGCAGGCCCAGTTCGGCCAGGTCCGTCTCCAGGGCGGGGACCTTGTCCTCGGGGACGTCGAGCACGACCAGCTTCTGGTGCGGGGTCAGCCGGACCCGCCGCGATCCGGCCCGTTCGGCGGCGTCGGCGACGGCGACCAGCGTGCTGCCCGACACCCGTCCGGCGATCGGCGCGGCGCCGACGTAACAGTTGCCGTCCTTCTGCCGGTGCACGCCGACGTGGTCGATCGGGGTCGCGGGGTTCTCCGGCGGCGGGCCGTCGATCAGCTTCCGCTTGAGGTACCCGGTTTCGAGGACCTCGCGGAATTTCTCCGCGCCCCAGTCCTTGACCAGGAACTTCAGCCGGGCCCGCGAGCGCAGCCGCCGGTAGCCGTAGTCGCGGAAGATCGAGACGACGCCCTCCCACACCTGCGGCACCTCCTCCAGCGGAACCCACGCGCCGAGCCGCTGCGCGAGCATCGGGTTGGTGGAGAGCCCGCCGCCGACCCACAGGTCGAAGCCGGGTCCGTGCTCGGGGTGCTCGACCCCGACGAAGGCGATGTCGTTGATCTCGTGCACGATGTCCGGCAGCCCGGAGATCGCGGTCTTGAACTTGCGCGGCAGGTTGGCGAACCGGGGGTCGCCGATGTAGCGGTCGAGGATCTCGTCGATCGCGGGAGTGGCGTCGAGCACCTCGTTCTCGGCGATGCCGGCCACCGGGGAGCCGAGCACGACGCGCGGGCAGTCGCCGCAGGCCTCGGTCGTGGTCAGGCCCGCGTTCTCCAGCCGGGACCAGATGGAGGGCACGTCCTCGATCTCGATCCAGTGGTACTGGACGTTCTGCCGGTCGCTGATGTCGGCGGTGTCGCGCGCGTGCTCCCGCGAGATCTCGCCGACCACCCGCAGCTGCTCGGTGGTGAGCGCGCCGCCGTCGATGCGGACGCGCATCATGAAGTAGCGGTCGTCCAGCTCCTCGGGCTCCAGCAGCGCGGTGCGGCCGCCGTCGATGCCGGGCTTGCGCTGGGTGTAGAGGCCGAACCAGCGGAACCGGCCGCGGAGGTCGCCGGGATCGATGGAGTCGAAACCCCGGTGCGCGTAGATGTTCTCGATCCGCGAGCGGACGTTGAGCGGGCTGTCGTCCTTCTTCGAGCGCTCGTTCGGGTTCAGCGGCTCCCGGTAGCCGAGCGCCCACTGGCCCTCGCCGCGCTTCTGGCGAGTCCGAGGCGTGCGGCCCTTCGCGGGCGTTTCACGCGGGGGTGCGGACATGGAGATCCTCCGGGCGGGGTGGTCGAGGCGGCTCCGCCGCGGCGTCGGCGCGGGGCGGGCCGGTGGTCCAGGTGGTGGGCTGGGCAGGCTTTGCGCGGGAGTCAGCGAACAGGCCGGCAGAGCGCGCTCGCGACCCGGACAAGGTCGACGTGGCGGCGCGCCACGAGAAGGACACCGGCAGGACTCACCGGCTCAGATTGCCACGCGGGCCGAACGTCGTCCAAGGGCGTCCGGATCGTGGGAGAAGGCTCACCTCAGGGGTGCGTAACCGCCTCGGATGTGCCTAGGCCGGTCGATCTGCCAGGTCTTTCCCGGCTTTCGGACCCTGCCTGAGACGGTGTTGACCGCTTGCCGGCGGAGGTTGCGCCGGGTGGCGCATCGTTCGGCGGCCGAACTTTCCTCCGGGTGGCTCAGGGCAATGCCCGGAACTTGAGCCGCTTTTCCTGCCGGGGGAATGCCGCGAGCGCGCCTGTCCAGGTCGAAGGGCTGACGGGAGGGCTTGTCGTCCGTGAGGGCCCTTGAGGGCATCTAAGGCCGTGAAGGGGCCCCTCGCGGACTCGCGGTCCGGCGTCATCAGCAGTCGCCTCGGCGCTGTCAGCCTCGTCGATCCGCGCAGGCGCGCTCGGCGGCACCCGCAGTTCCAGGTATTGGGCGCGGGGGCACGCGGCGGCCCGCACGCGGCGGGGGAGAATGGACGTCGTGCCTGTTCCCGACACCCACCGTCCTCCTGCCGGACTGCCTGCAACCGCGCTCGCGGGCCTCGGCACCCGTCCGTTCGGCGTGTACGTCCACGTGCCGTTCTGCGCGACCCGCTGCGGTTACTGCGACTTCAACACCTACACCGCGGGCGAACTCGGCTCCGCTGCCTCGCCCCGGTCGTGGCTGGACGCGCTGCGTCGCGAGCTGGAGCTCGGCGCGGAGATCCTCGGCAGCGCACCGCGGGCCGAGACAGTGTTCGTCGGCGGCGGGACCCCGTCCATGCTCGGCGCGGACGGGCTGGCCGAGGTGCTCGACGGCGTCCGCTCGGTGTTCGGGCTCGCGCCGGGCGCGGAGGTGACGACCGAGTCGAATCCGGAGTCCACTTCGCCCGGGTTCTTCGCGGGCATCCGTGCCGCGGGCTACACCCGGGTATCGCTGGGCATGCAGTCCGCGGCCCGCCACGTGCTGAAGGTGCTCGACCGCGTGCACACCCCCGGCCGGCCGGTCGACGCCGCGCGCGAGGCCCGGGCGGCCGGGTTCGAGCACGTCAACCTCGACCTTATTTACGGCACGCCGGGCGAGCGCGTCGAAGATCTGCGTGCGTCGCTCGACGCGGTGCTGTCGGCGGGAGTCGACCACGTGTCGGCGTACGCGCTGATCGTCGAGGACGGGACCGCGCTGGCCCGCCGGGTGCGGCGCGGCGAGGTGCCCGCGCCGGACGACGACACGCTGGCCAGCTACTACGAGATGATCGACTCTGTCCTCGCCGGTGCGGGCCTGACCTGGTACGAGGTGTCGAACTGGGCGGCCGGCGAGGCGGCGCGGTGCCGCCACAACCTCGGCTACTGGCAGGGCGGCGACTGGTGGGGCGCCGGTCCGGGGGCGCACAGCCACGTCGGCGGCGTGCGGTGGTGGAACGTCAAGCATCCGGCGAAGTACTCCAGCCTGCTCGCGGAAGGACGGAGTCCGGAAGCCGGCCGCGAGGTGCTCACTCCGGAGGACCAGCACCTGGAGCGGATCATGCTGGAGCTTCGGATCTCGGACGGACTGGCGTTGTCCGCACTCGACGAGGCCGGAGTCAAGCAGGCCCGGGCGGCCGCCGCGGAGGGCCTGCTCGAAGTGTCCGATGTGGACAGCCGGGGCCGTGCGGTGCTGACGGATCGGGGCCGCCTGCTCGCGGATGCCGTGGTCCGGAGGCTGGCCGGCTGAATTTTCGCCTGCCGGGCATAAATCCGTTCGATCGTTTGTTGGGCTAAGCATACGAGCGAGGGAGACGCGTATGCCGCAGGCGGTCAGGTACGGCGAACACGGCGGGATCGAAGTGCTGCAGCTGGCCGAAGTGCCCCGGCCGGCACCGGAATCCGGGCAGGTGCTCGTGCGGGTCCGGGCCGCGGGGATCAATCCGGGGGAAGCGAAGATCCGGATGGGCGCGCTGGCGGAACGCTGGCCGTCCGCCTTCCCGTCCGGGCAGGGCAGCGACCTGGCCGGAGTGGTGGTCGAGCTGGGTGCGGAGGTCGAAGAAATCCAGGTGGGGGACGAGGTCGTCGGCTTCGTGCACACTCGCTCCAGTCACGCCGAGTACGTGCTCGTCCCGGCGGAGCATCTCGTCCCGAAGCCGGGCGGGCTGTCGTGGGAGGTCGCGGGCGGCTTGTTCGTCGCCGGGACCACCGCCTACGCCGCGGTCCGCGCGGTGTGCCCGCGCGAGGGAGAGACGATCGTCGTGTCCGGGGCTGCTGGCGGGGTCGGCTCGCTGGCCGTGCAGCTGGCGAAGCTCACCGGCGCGACCGTGATCGGCATTGCCGGCGAAGCGAACCACGAGTGGTTGCGCGAGCACGATGTCGTTCCGATCGCATACGGAGAAGGGCTCGAAGAGCGGCTCCGGGAACTGACCGGTGGCGAGGTGCACGCGTTCATCGACACTTATGGCGACGGGTATGTCGAACTCGGGCTGCGGCTCGGCGTCTATCCCGGCCGCATCGACACGGTGGTCGACTTCGACGCCGCCGAGAAGTACCGGGTGAAGACCGAGGGCAACATGGCCGGGGCGAGCGCCGAGGTCATGCGCGACCTCGTTGCCTTGGCGGACAAGGGATTGCTCGACGTCGAGGTCGCCGCGACGTACCCGCTGGCCGAGGTCCAGGCCGCCTACCGCGAGCTGGAACAGGGACACACGCGCGGCAAGATCGTGCTCACTTTCTGACCATCGCCGCCAGCCCGGCCACGAACGCCTCCAGTGCGAATTCGAGCCGGGCCTGACTGGTGTCCGCGGTGAAGAATTCCCCGGCCTGCAACAGGTTCGGGAACGCGCTCGCGGGCAGCGACCGCATGTAGCCCGCCATCTGCCGCTCGCGTTCGCTCATTTTCTCCGGGTCGTAATCGCCGAACGTCCAGCCGCTGGCTTCGTAGGCGAAAGCCTTGGTGTACGTGCTCAGCGCGTCGCTGGCGAACATCGCCTGCCGCAGATCCAGTCCGCCCGCGCGCAGCAGCTGAAGCATGACCTCGCCCTGCCGCAACGAATTCGGCGTCACCGGAA
Organism: Amycolatopsis rubida; assembly: GCF_900115345.1. Classification (GTDB taxonomy): domain Bacteria; phylum Actinomycetota; class Actinomycetes; order Mycobacteriales; family Pseudonocardiaceae; genus Amycolatopsis; species Amycolatopsis rubida. The sequence goes on from NZ_FOWC01000003.1 coordinate 17,688, forward strand.
TCGGCGTCTGCCACGCGACTTTCGCGATGCCCGGATACGCCACCATTGCCTGGATCTGGTGCCGTACTTGCTCTTTGACCTGTTCGGTCCACCGCCGCGGGTCCGGCTCGGGGCACGGCACCTCGCTCAGTGCCGCGTCGAGCAGGAGTTCGTCGAGTTCCTCTTTGCTGGCCACGTACGCGTACAGCGACGCGGGCCCGGTCTCCAGCTGCTGCGCGACCCGGCGCATCGAGACGGCGTCGATGCCCTCGGCGGCGAGGATTTCGAGCGCGGTTTTCACGATCAGTTCCTGCGACAGCATCTGCTTCGCGGCGCGCCGGCGCGGGCTCGGCGTCCGGCGCCAGGGCGGGGGCGGTGCGGTCATCCCCGAAGCCTAGACGACCCCCGCGCTTGACGCGAACGCCGTTCGTGAGTACAACTGGACCTCGTACGCGAACGACGTTCGTTAAGGAGAGAAACCATGTCGCAGCGCGAAGAAGTCCTGTCCGTCCTTGACCGGCTCGCCGACGCTTGGAACAGCGGAGACGGCGACGCATACGGCGCCTGCTTCACCGAAGACGCCGATTACGTCACCTTCTTCGGGCTCCGCTCCGAGGGCCGTCAGGCGATCGCGGACTCGCACCGGGAGCTGTTCCAGGGGCCGCTGAAAGGCTCGAAACTCACCGGCTTCGGCGAACCGCGCGTGCGGTTCCTGCGGGACGACGTCGCGGTCATCGTGACCGGCGGCGGCTCGTCGCTGACCGGAGGCGAAGACCCGGCGGCGGAGGGCCGGGAAAGCACGCTGACCTATGTCCTGGTGCGGGGCGACGCGGGCTGGCGGATCACCGCGTTCCAGAACACGCGGGTGTCGAAGCCGTGGGAAGCATGAGAACGATCGTCGAGGTCTCCGGAGTCGTCTCCGCCGCGCCCGCGGAGGTGTTCGCGCGGCTGGAAAAGCGGTTGACCGCGGCGGCCTGTTCGATGAAGCTGGAAGTGGACCGCGATCGCCGGTTCCTCGCCGCGCAAGGCGGCTGGTGGTACCGCGGGGAGTACGAGGTCGCCGCCGGCCCGGCCGGTTCCCTCGTCACCCACCGGATCCGGAATGCGGCGACCGGGCAGTGGTGGGCGGTGCTGGCGGCGAACCGGCTCTTCCTCGGGTTCCGGGAGCGGGTCAGGGCCGGTTTCCTGACGGCGCTCCCCGGACTCGCGGACGACGGCACTGGGCGGAACGGGTGAAGGCGCGTACCGTGGAAGCCGCTACTTAGGTAAACCTTACTGAAACAGGGGTGTTCGATGGCCGAAGGTCCGGCGCGCAAGGGGAGGACCGCGGTGCGGCTGGAGGTGCTGCGCAAGGAGCACCTCACTCCGCACATGATCCGGATCGTGGCCGGCGGCGAGGGACTTCGCGATTTCCGCCCGAACGAGTTCACCGACGCGTACGTGAAGGTGATCTTCAAGGTGGACGGAGTGGAGTATCCGGAGCCGTTCGACCTGAACCGGATCCGCGAGGAACTGCCGCGCGAGCACGCGCCGCGGATGCGCACGTACACGGTCCGCTCGTACGACGAGGCCGCGGGCGAACTGGTGCTCGACTTCGTGGTGCACGGCGACGAGGGGCTCGCCGGGCCGTGGGCGCAGCGCGCACAGCCTGGTGACGAGCTGCTGCTGGCCGGTCCGGGCGGGGCGTACGCGCCGCGCCCCGACGCCGGCTGGCACCTGCTGGTGGGCGACGAATCGGCGGTGCCCGCCATCGCCGCCGCGCTGGAGGCGCTGCCGCCCGGAGCGCTGGCGCACGTGTTCTTGCTCGTGGCGGACAAGGCGGAGCACCAGCCGCTCGCGACCAAGGCCGACGCGCAGGTCACGTGGCTGCACCGTTCGGCGTCCGACGATCTGGTGGCGGCGGTGAAGGCGCTGCCGTGGCCGGACGAGAACGTGCACGCGTTCGTCCATGGCGAGGCCGGTTTCGTGCGGGAGCTGCGGCGGTACCTCTTCGACGAGCGCGGTGTCGCGCGGGACGCGGTGTCGCTGTCCGGATACTGGCGCGAAGGCAAGAACGACGAGGCCTGGCGCGAGGAAAAGGCAGCGGAGCGGAACACGGCGAGCCCGGCGTAAGGTCGCCGCCATGGCGACCGAGGTGAAGGTGGAGGCCGATCCGGCCGACGCGGGTTTCGACGGGGCACGGCTGCGGCGGATCGACCGGCATTTCGCCCGGTACGTCGACGACGGTTTGCTGCCGGGCTACCTCGCGGTGGTGAGCAGGCACGGCCGGATCGTGCACGTCGCGTCGCACGGCGCGCGGGACGTCGAGGCAGGCGCCCCGGTCGAGACCGGCACGATCTGGCGGATCTTCTCGATGACGAAGCCGGTCACCTCGGTGGCGGCGATGACGTTCGTCGAGGAGGGCCTGATCGACCTCACCGACCCGATTTCCCGGTGGCTGCCGGAATTCGCCGAGCCGAGGGTGTACGCGAAAGGTTCGGCGCTGGCTCCGGTCACCGAGCCGGCGACCGAACCGATCCGGCTGTGGCACCTGCTTTCGCACACCGCGGGTCTCACCTACGGCTTCCACCACACGCACCCGGTCGACGCGCTCTACCGCGCGGGCGGGTACGAATGGGGCACGCCGCCGGGGCTGGACCTGGCGGAATGCACCAGGGCGTGGGCCCGGTTCCCGCTCGTGTTCCAGCCGGGCGCCGAGTGGAACTACTCGGTGGCCAGCGACGTCCTCGGCCGGTTGGTCGAGGTGCTCGCGGGGAAGCCGCTCGACGAGGTGTTCGCCGAGCGGATCTTCGGCCCGCTGGGCATGACCGACACCGGTTTCTGGACCTCGGACACCGACCGGCTGGCGGCGTTGTACCTGTCCGCGCCGGGGACGAAGAAACTGGTCCGCAACGACGCCTTCGGCGCAGTGGGCACGTCGCGCCCGGCGTGCCTTTCGGGCGGCGGCGGCCTGGTCTCGACGGCGGCGGACTACCACCGGTTCACGCAGATGCTGTTGCGCCGCGGCGAACTCGACGGCGTGCGGGTGCTGAGCCCGCGCACGGTGGACCTGATGACGGCCAATCACCTGCCGGGGCATGTGGACCTGGAGTCCTACGGCCGCCCGCTGTTCGCGGAAATGCCTTTCGACGGGTACGGCTTCGGGCTGGGCTTCTCGGTCCTGATCGACTCGGTGAAGGCGAAAACGCTGGCCACGCCTGGCGAGTACGCGTGGGGCGGGGCCGCGTCGACGGCTTTCTGGGTGGATCCGGACGAGGACCTGACGGTGGCGTTCTACACGCAGCTGCTGCCGTCGTCGACTCATCCGATCCGGCAGCAGCTGCGGCAGCTGGTGTACCAGGCGATGCTGGACTGATCCTTAAAGCGCGGCCACGATGCCGTTCCCGGCTGGCGATTGTCCGTTGCCAGCCGGGTTTCCGTCTTTGCTTCATCGAAAATCCCCAGGTACTTCCTTGTCCGGTTGAACCACAGCCGCGCGATCGGCTTCCGGTTGTTGTCGTCCAGCAGGATGCTGAAGCAGCTCTTGTTGTCCCTGGCCACGACTCGCGCCGGAGCGACCTCTCCGCACACGATCGCCCGGACGCCCTCTTCTTCGACGGCGGCCGAAGCCCCGGCAGCAGGGGCTGGCTCCGCTTCCGAGGCGGCGCCGCTCGTGATGCTGATGGAGGCGTCCGGCCCGCCCCAAGCGTTCTTGAGCCGGTCGTTCAGGAACTGGCGGGCCGCCTTCTCGGCCAAACTGGTCGCGGACTCGCCGGGTGAAAGAGCCCTCGTATAGCCGCGTGGTGAGAAAACGGGCCCATTCGTCTTCGGGCTGCTTGAATTGAGCCGCCAGGATGCGCTTGAGCTGGCCTGCGGTGCTGATCACCGATTCGAGGTTGAAGGACTCTTTGGTCAGCTTCGCCAGTTCGGGCAGCAGCGTCTCGCCGATGCCGGCGAAGTCGAGCACCAGGAACGGCTTCGCGTCCATCCGGTTGGGTGCGTCCAGATCGGTGTAGACCTCGCCGTTCGTCAGGATCGCGTAGTCGGTCTTCTCGCCCTTTTTGATCCCGACGTCCGCGGTGAACTCCGGGATCACCTCGGCCGGGTTGAACACGTCGTAGCCAAGGACCGCGCTGATGAACGGCATCACGAAGGCGTTCTTGGTCGCCTCCTCCGTTTCGATGCTGTCCTTGTCCCCAGCCGTCTCGGCAGCGCTGTTGCCGAAGTAGTGAAACTGATTTTTTTAGGGCAACAGGTCAGGTTGGTTCCGAGGCAGTTAATTCCCGTCCTTCTGCTGTATCTCGTCGATGGCGGGAACTGGCGAAGTCAGGCGGTCAGCTTAGGAATCACCTGCGCCCCGTACGCGGCCATCGTGTCCTCCCGCTCGTCGTGCATCAGATACAGCGCGAACTGGTCCACCCCCAGTTCCGCCAGTTCCTCCAGTCGCGCGATGTGCGCCGAGGCCGGGCCGAGCAGGCAGAACCGGTCGACGATCTCGTCCGGCACGAACGCGGTCGACGGGTTCCCGGCGCGGCCGTGGTGGGAGTAGTCGTAGCCTTCGCGCTCGCGGATGTAGTCGGTCAGTTCGTGCGGCACCGGGCCGGACGAGCCGTACCGGGCCACCAGGTCGGCGACGTGATTGCCGACCATTCCGCCGAACCAGCGGAGCTGTTCCCGTTGGTGCGCCAGGTCTTCGCCGACGTACGCCGGGGCCGCGACGCAGATCGTGATCCCGCCTGGATCGCGGCCCGCGGCGCGGGCGGCGTCCCGGACCGCGCCGATCGTCCAGCGGGCGATGGCCGGGTCGGCGCACTGCAGGATGAAGCCGTCCGCGTGTTCGCCGACGGTCTGCAACGCCTTCGGGCCGTACCCGGCCATCCACATCTCCAGCCGGCCGCCGCGGATCCACGGGATGCGGACCGCGGTGTCGTTCATCGTGACCTCGCGGCCTTCGGCGAGATCCTTCACCACGCGCATGCATTCGCGCACCGTGGCCAAAGTGGACGGCGGACGGCCCACCACCCGGTGCGCGGAGTCGCCGCGGCCGATTCCGCACACCGTGCGGTTGCCGAACATGTCGTTGAGCGTCGCGAAGGTCGACGCCATCACCGACCAGTCCCGCGTGCCCGGGCTGGTCACCATCGGGCCCACGACCAGCGCGGACGTCGCTTCGAGGATCCGCGAGTAGATCACGAACGGTTCCTGCCACAGCACGCACGAGTCGAACGTCCAGCCGTACCGGAACCCGGCGTCCTCGGCGGCCTTCATCATCCGCACGACCTCCGCCGCGGGCGGGTCGGTCTGCAGCACGATCCCGAAATCCATCCGGCCTTCTTCCCCTCCGCCGCCCTCAACCGAGCGGCTTCGCCGCGCTGTGTTCTTTCCGGCTCAATTCAGATACTGATTGAGTTCGCGAGACAGGAACTTTCCGTGCCCGGGACTGCCGTGGAATCCGTCCGGCGACACCACGACGCGACCCCGCGACAGAACGGTGTGGACCTTCCCGGTGAGCGAAAACCCTTCGTACGCCGAGTAGTCCACGTTCATGTGGTGCGTTTCCGCGGAAAGCGTCTGCCGCGCCGAAGGGTCGTACACCACGATGTCCGCGTCCGAGCCCGCCGCGATCACGCCCTTGCGCGGGTACAGCCCGAACATCCGCGCGGGCGTCGCCGAGCACGTCTCGACCCAGCGGCCCAGTGAGATCTCGCCCGCGACCACACCCTGGTGCAGCAGTTCCATCCGGTGTTCGACGCCCGGTATCCCGTTCGGGATCGCCCGGAAGTCGCCGCGCCCGAGTTCTTTCTGGTCCTTGAAACAGAACGGGCAATGGTCGGTGGACACCACGGACAGGTCGTTCGTGCGCAGCCCGCGCCACAGGTCCGCCTGGTGCGATTTCTCCCGCAGCGGCGGCGAAGCCACGAACTTGGCGCCCTCGAAATCAGGTTTCGCCAGGTCCTCAATGGACAAATACAGATACTGCGGGCAGGTCTCGGCGAAGACGTTCTGCCCGTTGTCCCGCGCCTCGGCGACCGCGGCGAGCGCCGGTGCGGCCGACAAATGCACGATGTACAACGGGGATCCGGTCACCTGGGCGAGCCGGATCGCCCGCGAGGTCGCCTCGCCTTCCAGTTCGGGCGGCCGGGTCAGGCCGTGCTGCACCGGGTCGGTGCGCCCGGCGGCGACCGCCTGCGCGGCCAGTTCGTCGATCGCGATGCCGTTTTCCGCGTGCATCATGATCGTCGCGCCGATCTCGCGCGCCTGCTGCATGGCGCGCAGGATTTCCCCGTCGGTGGAATAGAAAACGCCGGGGTAGGCCATGAACATCTTGAAACTGCCGACCCCGCCGTCGACGCACGCCCGCATTTCCTTGAGCGAGGAATCGTTGACGTCCGACACGATCATGTGGAAGCCGTAGTCGATCGCGCAGCTGCCGTCCGCTTTGGCCTGCCACTTGTCCAGTGTGGACAGCAGAGAGGTTCCCTTGGCCTGCACGGCGAAGTCGATGATCGTCGTCGTGCCGCCCCACGCGGCGGCGATGGTGCCGGTCTCGAAGGAATCGACCGAATGCGTGCCGCCGAAGGGCATTTCCATGTGCGTGTGCGCGTCGATTCCGCCGGGCAGCACGTACTTGCCGGTCGCGTCGATCGTTTCGTCGCCGGTCAGCGTGCCGGGCGCGCCTACCGCCGCGATGGTTTCGCCGTCCACCAGCACGTCGGCGGTGATCGCGCCGGACGGCGAAACGACTTGCCCGCCTTGAATGAGGGTGGTCATCAGGCCTCCGCGAGCGGGCCGTAGCTGTCCGGGCGGCGGTCGCGATAGAACTGCCACAGGTCGCGGACCTCGGCGAGCCTGCCCATGTCGAGGTCGCGGACCACGATCTCCTCCTCGGTGTCCGACGCCGCCTCGCCGACGAGCTGGCCGCGTGGGTCCACAAAGTACGATTGACCGTAGAAGTCGTTGTCGCCCAGTGGCTCCACGCCGACCCGGTTGATCGTGCCCACGTAGTACTCGTTCGCCACCGCGGCCGCGGGCTGCTCCAGCCGCCACAGGTATTCCGACAGTCCGCGGCTCGTCGCCGACGGGTTGAACACGATCTGCGCCCCGGCCAGCCCGAGCGCGCGCCAGCCTTCGGGGAAGTGCCGTTCGTAGCAGATGTACACGCCGATCCGGCCGACCGCGGTGTCGAAGACCGGATAACCGAGATTGCCCGGCTTGAAGTAGAACTTCTCCCAGAAGCCCTTCACCTGCGGAATGTGGTTCTTGCGGTGCATTCCGAGGTATGTCCCGTCGGCGTCGATCACCGCCGCGGTGTTGTAGTAGACGCCCGGCTGTTCCTGTTCGTACATCGGCACCACGAGCACCACGCCGTGCCGTTCGGCGACCTCCTGCATGAGCTTCGTGGTGGGGCCGTCCGGGATCGCCTCGGTGTAGGAATAGAAATCCGCGTCCTGCACCTGGCAGAAATACGGGCCGTAGAACAGTTCCTGAAGGCACACCACCTGCGCGCCTTGCGAAGCCGCCTTGCCGATGGCGTCGACCGCGTTCGCGATCATCGACTCCTTGTCACCCGTCCACCGCTGCTGGATCAAGCCGGCTCGGACCGTGTCAGACACTGGTTTCCTCCTCGTTCCGGTGCGCGTTCAAGGGAAGGCTGAACAGGATGTAGGCGACGAACGCGCCGACAAAACCCATTGCCCAGTTGTAGTCGTACAAAGGTTTCAGGAACGGAATGAGCCCGTCCGCCGGGAACGGCCCGCCGTAGGCCCCGCCGACCGCGAGCACCGCGCCGATCAGGGTCGCGGCGAGCGCGCGCCAGTGCCAGCCGGCGGTGAACCAGTACTGCCCGCTCGGCAGGTACAGATCGGCCAGCTTGAGCCGGGTGCGCTTGACCACCCAGTACCCGGCGACCAGCACCCCGGCGACCGCGCCGAGCAGGCCGCCGTAGAAGCCGAGCCAGGCGAAAATGTAGATGTCCGGGTCGGAGTAGAGCCGCCACGGCTGGATCAGGACGCCGATCACGCCGGTGATCAGGCCGCCGAGCGCGAAGGTGATCCGCTTCGGGAAGGCGTTCGAGAAATCGTAGGACGGGCTGACGACGTTCGCGGCCAGGTTGGCCGAGATCGTCGCCAGCACCAGCGCGATCAGCGCGACGACGACCACGACCGGGCTGGCGAACTTGTCCGCCAGCTGCGCCGGGTCCCAGATGTCCTGCCCGTAGAGCACGTGCCCGCCGGACGTGGTGAGGATGGCGACGACGGCGATGAACGTCATCGTGGTCGGCAGTCCGAGGATCTGCCCGCGCATCTGCTTGCGCTGGCTGCCGCCGAAGCGGGTGAAGTCCGGCATGTTCAGCGACAGCGTCGACCAGAACGCGATCATCGCCATCAGCGACGGCGCGAACACCTTCCAGAACCCCGGCCCCCAGCCGAGCTTCCCGCTGTCGTGCAGGATCGGGCCGAGTCCGCCCGCCTTCACCAGCACGTAGCCGAGCAGGATCAGGAAGCCGACCGACACCAGCGGCGCGGTCCAGTTCTCGAACTTGCGGACCGCCTCCATGCCGCGCCAGATGATCAGCATCTGCAGCAGCCAGAACACCGCGAACGACAGCCACATCGTCCAGTGCTGCCCGGCGATCACCGCCGAATCGCGCCAGCCGGACCCGGCGAGCCGCCCGACGATCACGTAGATCGCCTCGCCGCCCACCCAGGTCTGGATGCCGAACCAGCCGCAGGCGATGAACGCGCGCAGCAGCGCGGCGAGGTTCGCCCCGCGCAGGCCGTAGAACGCGCGGGCGAACACGGGGAACGGAATGCCGTATTTGGTGCCCGCGTGGCTGTTGAGCAGCATCGGCGCGAGCACGACCAGGTTGCCGACGGTGATCGTGATCAGCGCCTGCAGCCAGTTCATGCCGAGCGCGATGAGCGACGCGGCCAGTGCGTACGAAGGGATGTTGTGCGCCATCCCCATCCAGAGCGCGAAATAGTTGTAGGTCGTCCAGGTCCGCTTCTCGACCGGGACCGGGGCCAGTTCGTCGTTGAAGAACCGGCTGCCTCGCAGCGCCCGCACGTCGCCGAGGTCCACCCGGCTGTGCTCACGTGTCGTCGGCTCCATTGCGGAATCCTGCGCGCCGGGCGGGGGCCGGGGGCAGAGACAGACTGTTCACTGTTCGGCCGCCCTCGGCGCAGTCTGTCGATTGCGCCGAACCGCGCCGGGGTGCATGACCTACGTCACAACCTGCTCGTCATCCCGGGGCAAAACGGCGGAAACATCTCCACCGGATCTCCACATCTCACCCGGATGGCCTCCACGGCGATTGCTTAAAGTCGGCGGCATGGACAACGGGGGAAGACGGGTGCTGGTCGTCGAGGACGACCTCACCATCGCCGCGTCGATCGATGCCCGGCTGAGCGCGGAAGGGTTTTCCGTGACGGTCGCGCACGACGGCCCCGCGGCAGTCGACGCGGAGGCGGCGACCAGTCCCGACCTGGTGGTTCTCGACGTGATGCTGCCCGGTTTCGACGGACTCGAGGTGTGCCGCCGGATCCAGGCGCGAAGGCCGGTGCCGGTGCTCATGCTCACCGCCCGCGCCGACGAGACCGACCTGCTGGTGGGGCTCGGCGTCGGCGCGGACGACTACCTCACGAAGCCGTTCTCGATGCGCGTGCTGTCCGCGCGGATCCAGGCGTTGCTGCGGCGGGTGGAGCGCTCGTCGGCCGCGGCGGAGGAGCGGATCGTGCTGGGAGATCTGGAGATCGACATCGCGGAACGCCGGGTTCGCCGAGGGGGCGAACCCGCCCAGCTGACGCCGATCGAATTCGATCTCCTGGTGCATTTCGCGCGCCGTCCGCGCGCGGTGCAGCCGCGGGAACGGCTGCTGAGCGAGGTGTGGGACTGGGACGTGCAGGCGACCGGAGCCGGTACCCGGGCGGTGGACAGCCACATCAAGGCGTTGCGGCGGAAGCTCGGGGCCGATTTGATCCGGACGGTGCACGGGGTCGGGTACGCGCTGGAGGTTCCCGCGTGAAGCCGTTCGTCGCGAAGGCCGTGGATTTCCTGCCGAGACCGCTGGACGGGATCCGGTCGATCAAGCTGAAACTGGCGATCCTGATGGTCGCCTCCGGCGGGATCGCGTTCGCGTTCTTCCGCTACCAGATCGGCTGGCTGCCGCCGCGGACGACGGTGACCGCGGTGGCGATCGCGCTGCTGACGTCGCAGATCCTGGCGCACGGCATGACCAGGCCGCTGCGCGAGATGACGGCGGCCGCGCGGGCGATGGCGAAAGGCGACTACACACGCCGGATCCGCGCCACCGCCCGCGACGAGGTCGGCTCGCTGGCCGCGGCGTTCAACCAGATGGCCGCCGACCTGTCCACCGCGGACCGGCAGCGCCGGGAGCTGATCGCGAACGTCTCGCACGAGCTCCGGACGCCGATCACCGCGCTGAACGCCGTGCTGGAGAACCTGGTGGACGGCGTCGCTTCGCCGGATCCCGCGACGCTGCGCACGGCATTGCACCAGACCGAACGCCTGGGGAGGCTGGTCACCGAACTGCTGGATCTGTCGCAGATCGACGCCGGAACGCTGCCGCTGGACCGATCGCCGGTCGACCTCGAAGACCTGCTCGCCGAGGTCGCCGCGGAGGCGGAAGCCATGGCCGCGGCGGCGGGCCGGGGAGTCCGGTTCGCGGTCTCGGTGACCCCGTCCGGCGCGATGGTGTCCGCTGACCGGGAACGGATCTACCAGGTGGTGCTGAACCTGCTGGAGAACGCCGCCCGGCACGGCCCCGCCGGGGGAGAGGTGGCGGTGCTGGCGCGGGTCGAGGCCGGGGAGGCGCGGATCGAGGTGCACGACCAGGGACCGGGGATTCCGGAACCCGACCGGGACCGGGTGTTCGAGCGCTTCACCCGGGGAGAACGCGCCGGCGGCGGCGGGACCGGACTGGGGCTGGCGATCGTGCGGTGGGTGGTGGAACTGCACGGCGGGACCGTCGCGGTGGTCGACCCCGAGCCGGTCGAGGCGGTGCCTGGCGGAGGTCCCGCCGCTGGCGGCGGCGGGCCGGGGTGCCGGATCCGGGTGACGCTGCCTGCCTGAGGCCGGGCCGCACTCCCGCAAAAGTCCGTGAAGGGCTCCTTGCGGGACTCAGGTTCCCGCAAGGAGCCCTTCACGGACCTCCGAGGCGCGTCGCCGGACCTGTCGGCAGCGGCGAGAATCCCCGCGCCCGGCCCACGGCGGAGAAATCCTTGGCGAGTTTCCTCACCTGGCCGCCACGCACCTTGCTATTTGCTATCGCGAAGAGAGGTTTCATGTCCGAGCAGGTCCAGAATCATCCCGCGCATGCCGTTCCGCCTTGGGCGGTGCGAGTCGTCCGGCACCCGGGGCCCCGGCCGTTGTTCGAGCGGGCCGAAGCCGCGGTGCCCGTCGAGGCGAAGCTGGCCGCGCTGGCGGTGGCGGTCGCGGGGGCGGTCGTCGTGCCGGTGGACCGGCCCGGGATCGGCTGGATGCTGGCGCTGCTGATCGCGGCCGCGGCGCTCTTGGCGTGCGCGAGGCTGTCCGAGGCGCGAGAAGGAAAAGCGAGGCGTTGGCGACAAGCCGGTTGGGCGCTGCTGGCGATCGCGCTGCTCGCGGTAGGAGCCCTGCGGGCGGCCGAGTGGCTGTTCGTCTTGTGCGGGCTCGCGGCGGCGGCCGCGGCGTCGCTCGCCGTCGTCGGGAAGCGGACTGTGCACGGCGTGACCTACGACGTTCTCGCCGTCCCGCTCGAAGCGTTCCGCGCGGTGCCGTGGCTGCTCCGCCGGAGTCCTCGCCCTGGTCGGCACCAAGGGCGGGTCCTCGGGGCGGCGCTGCTGTCCGGCCTGGTCCTGGTGGTGTTCTTGCCGTTGCTGATCAGCGCGGATCCCCGCTTCGCGCAGTTCGTCGGCGACCTCGTCCCGGACGTGCGGCCCAGTTCGGCTGTCCAAGCCGTGCTGGTGTTCGCTGTGGGCTTCGCGGCGATGGCGGCCGTCTTCCTGATCTCGGCAGATCCCTTGCCAGAACGGGAAAACCGGAAGACCACGGTCGGCGATCGGCTGTCGTGGACGTCCTTGCTGGGCACCTTGTCGGTGCTGTTCACCGCGTACGTCGGCGTGCAAGCGACCGCTCTGTTCGGCGGCACGGACTACGTCCTCCGCACCGACGGCCTCACCTCGGCGGACTACGCACGCGGCGGTTTCTGGCAACTCTGCGCCTGCACAGTGCTGACCCTCGGCATCGTCGCCGCGGCCCTGCGCTGGGCCCCGAAAACCACCCGCGCCGACCGGACGGTGTTGCGGGCGCTGCTCGGCGCGCTGACCGTGCTGAGCCTGGTCGTGGTGCTGTCCGCCTTGAGCCGCATGTGGACCTACCAGCAGGCTTACGGATTCACGGTGCCGCGCTTGCTGGTGGAGGTGTGCGAGATCTGGCTCGGCGTGGTGTTCGTCCTGATCGGAGCGACACTGGGCACGCTCCGCGCGAACTGGCTGCCCCGCGCGGCGATCGCGACCGCCGCGCTGGCGCTGCTGGGACTGGCCGCGGCGAACCCGGAGGCGGCGATCGCGACCGCCAATCTGGATCGGGCGGCGCAGGGCAAGCCGCTCGACGTCCGTTACCTGAGCCGGTTCTCCGCCGACGTGGCCCCGGTGGTCGCGCAGCGCCGTCCCGACGCGGCTTGCCTGCTGCGCCCGATCGCCGGGTCGCTGGCCGGCGACGCCTGGCCCGCCTGGAACTTGAGCCGTTCCCGGGCGCGGGAGATCGTCCGGTCGCAGGCCCCGTGCGCATGACGGGGGGTCAGCTCCGGGGCACGGTCAGCCGCCAGCCGATCAGGGGGTTTTCGTCCTCCGGGAGGTGCTCGGAGCGGCCCACCGCGCAGCGATGCCGGACCAGGTCGCGGCGCGCCGCCGGGGTCAGTTCCGCGTCTCCGGACGGGCTTTCCCCGTCGATGTCCACGTTCGCGTCGACGTTGAACCGGTAGACGTCCGCGGTCAGGTAGCCGGGGCGGACATCGGTCTTCCCTTGCGAATTGTGTCCCCCGGCCGAGCGATCCGTCGCTGGTCGGCCGATGGCGGCGGAGGTACGAATCCGGCGGCGCGCCCGGATCACCGCTCTGTTCGACGGCCGCGATCTCGTGGAAGAACGGGTCGAACCGCGCGACTTCCACCTGCCGCATGCCCAGCGCGGGGAAGAAGCCGATGTACTCCACCACGCTGACGCGCACTTCGTGCTCGGGCAGGTGCAATCGGTGCGCCCACGGCGTTTCGGCTCGGTCCGGGAGACCGGACTGGAAGCCCAGCACCAGGAGATCGCTGATCCGGCCGAGCGCATACGCTTGTTCGGGCAGATCGCCCCAGACGTACTCCGTCCGCTGCCGTTCTCCGCGGACCGCCAGCGGGGCGAGCGGCGACGGCACGCTGGTCGAGCCACGGCGAAAGCAGAACAACGCCGATCCGGTGTGCTGGTGCACCGCGAAGTACCGTTCGCGCAGCGTTGTCGGGGTCATCACGGCGACGTGGCCTACGGAGAACAGCGTCGGCGTCCTACCGGGTTGTCCGCCGCGGCAACCGATTCCGGGACCGCCGGAGCCGAGTGCCGCCGCCGGGCCCTAAAGCGCGAACACCCCGTTCGACTGGCTGTCCGCCGCGCACTTGTTCGGGTACGTCGTCCGGTACGTCACCTGGGTGCCGCGCCAGCTGCCCAGCGCCGTGACGTCCACCGGGGAGTAGATCATCGTGCACTTCTGCCGGTGCGGCGTGATGCGGGCGAAGTCGCCGTCGACCGCCGTGAGCGTCGCGCAGGCGGTGTCGCGGTGGCGGTGCGTGCCGCCGGCGGGGTCGCAGGTCAGGGACACGCTCGTGACGCGCCCGGAAGTCTCGTGCATGGTCAGCTGCATCACGGACTCCGGGACGTGCGGTGCGGCCAGGCCGCCGAAACCGATCAAGGCAGCTGCGACCGGAGCGAAGGAAGAGAACACCATACGAGAGTTATCGGCACCGCGAACCCGATCACTGTGCTCCTCGTCCGGGTAGGGTTTCCTCGCTCGGACGGGTGGCGGCACCGAGGTCGTGCGCGAGTAATGCCACGTACAGCGACAACATCGACTCCGGATCTTCCAGTCGCACTCCCAGCACCTGTTCGATACGGGCGAGTTGCTGGTAGTACGCCGTCCGTGAGGTGTGGGCGGCGACGGCCGCGGCGGACTTGTTGCCGCCGTGTGCGCAATAGTGCCGCAGCGCCGGGACAAGGCGACTGCCGGAAGCAGCGTCGCGTTCGAGGAGCGGGCCCAGCTCTCGCGCGGCGAAGGCGTGTACGCGCTCGTCGTCAGCGAGAAGGTGCAGCAGGCCGCGTAACCGAACATCCTTGAGACGGTGCAACGGTTGCCCGTCGTCCTCGTCGAGTGCGGCAGCAGCGACGTGCGCGGCTTCGACCAAAGTGCGTTGTGCTTCAGCGGGTCCGGTGACCGTCGTGCCTACGCCGAGCGCGGCTGGCGCGGAAGCGCGCGCGTCGTGGATGTCGGTGGCTAGGCGCTGGAGTACGGCGTCGGCGTTGGCTTCCGGCGAGAGAGCGAGAAGGGCGCGTACGGCAGTTTCGTCCGTCGACACCAGCGCGGACACCTTCGCTCGGCGCGTCGCGAGCGCAGTCGCTTCGGCCAGTTCGCGCAACAGTGGCGGCGTGGACAGCGTCGGACGCGTAGTCGCGGTGACACGTGGCCGTACCGCTAGGCCGACCAGCTGTCGTCCAGTCAGTGGCACGGCGAGCGCAGAAGAACGCGCGAGGATCTCAGCGGTTGGCGCGGGAGAATTCAGCAGCTCGGTCAACACCGCGCGGTGCGCTTGCCGTTCGAGAGTGTCGGAGTCGCGCGCGACGAGACGGTGCACCGCGAGCGCGGACGCCGCCCGTTCGGCGACCACCTGGTACCGATGCGGTGGCGGCTCGGCGCAGACCAGCACCAGCCGACCCCAGTCGTGGCCGCGCGCGCCGACGACGGTGACCAGCCAGCCCGCCGCCGAGTGGTAGCCGGTGCGCTCGCCGACCTGCACCACTCGCGACCGGGCCGGCCAGCCGATCAGCAATTCGCCCGGATCCGTGCCCGCCGTGTCGTAGGCGAGGACTTCGTGTTCCAGCGTTTCCAGCACGACCGGCTGTTCGGTCAATCGCGCCACCTCGGCCAGCACCGCGGCAGGCTCGGCGCCAGCGACGGTCAGCGACGTGAACGTTTCGTGCACCCGCTCCGCCGCCCGAAGCTCGGCGAGCTGCGCGTCCACGATCATTCCGTTCACTGCCTCGGTCACCGCGACATAGCGGGTCTCGCGGGACAGCGTCACCAGCGGCAATCCGCGCTGCTCGGCCGCCGCGACGAGGGCCTGCGGCAGCCGGTCGTTCCAGTGCCGCACCAGCTCGACCACCAGGCCCGCGACGCCCACCTCGGCGAGGTCGGCGACGTACCGGGTCAGCGTCGCGTCGTCGTCCGGAAGCGCGACCCCCGTGGTGAGCACGAGTTCTCCGCCGCGCAGCAGATGCGCGATGTCGGCGACCTCGGCCGCGTGCGCCCAGCGCACCCGCCGTTCGAGCCCGGTGCTGCCCGCGACCACGCGCGGGCACCCCTGGCGCAGCACCGGCAACGCGAGCGCCTCGGCGACGGTCGGGTACATCGATCCCCCTTGCTGGCCGGCAGGGCACAGACTGTACGGCGGAAAGGGGTAGTCCGTACACGTTGTCGATAGCGGATCCGGGCGGCTCGCCCGGAGACTCGTGGACACCCGACCGGAAGGAGCGGACGTCGTGACCGACCGCATCAGCCATTGGATCGACGGCAAGCCGGTCGCCGGCACCGGACGCACCGGCGACGTGTACGACCCGGCTACCGGCCAGGTCAGCGCGCAGGTGGACTTCGCCGGACCGGCCGAGGTGGACCAGGCCGTGGCCGCCGCGACCGCCGCGCTGCCGGGCTGGCGGGGCACGTCGCTCGCCGGGCGCACGCGGGTGCTGTTCGCATTCCGTGAGCTGCTTCAGGCGCGTAAACACGAGCTGGCGAAGATCGTGACAAGCGAGCACGGCAAGGTCGAATCGGACGCTGCGGGCGAGGTCGCGCGCGCGATCGAGAACGTCGAATACGCGTGTGGCGCGGCGCAAATGCTCAAGGGCGGGTTCAGCGAGAACGCCTCCACCGGCGTCGATGTCTACTCGATGGCGCAGCCGCTCGGCGTGGTCGGCGTGATCTCGCCGTTCAACTTCCCCGCGATGGTGCCGCTCTGGTTCGTCCCGAACGCGCTGGCGTGCGGCAACACCGTCGTGCTCAAGCCGAGCGAGAAGGACCCGTCCGCGGCGCTGTTCATCGCGGAGCTTCTTGCCGAAGCGGGCCTGCCCTCCGGCGCGTTCAACGTGCTGCAGGGCGACAAAGTCGCGGTCGACGGACTTCTCGCGCACCCGGACGTCAAGGCGATCTCGTTCGTCGGTTCGACCCCGATCGCCCGCTACGTGTACGAAACCGGCACCAGCCACGGAAAGCGCGTCCAGGCGCTCGGCGGGGCGAAGAACCACATGGTGGTGCTGCCCGACGCCGACCTCGACCTGGCCGCGGACGCCGCCGTGTCCGCCGGTTTCGGGTCGGCGGGGGAGCGGTGCATGGCGGTTTCGGTGGTGGTCGCCGTCGAGCCGATCGCGGACGACCTGGTGGCCAAAATCGCGGACCGGATGCGGAAACTGCGCGTCGGGGACGGCCGCAAGCCGTCGTCGGAGATGGGCCCGCTGGTCACCAGGGCACACCACGAACGAGTTTCGTCCTATGTGGACACCGGAGTGGCCGAAGGCGCGGAACTCGTGATGGACGGCCGGGGTGTGGAAGCGGACGGCGCGAACGACGGATTCTGGCTCGGCCCCACGCTTTTCGACCGCGTCACGCCCAGTATGGCGGTGTACACCGACGAAATCTTCGGCCCGGTGCTGTCCGTCGCGCGAACGCCGAGCTTCGACGACGCGCTCGCCCTCGTCAACGCCAACCCGTACGGCAACGGAACCGCCGTCTTCACCGGCGACGGACGGGCGGCGCGCCGCTTCCAGAACGAGGTCGAGGTGGGCATGGTGGGCGTCAACGTGCCCATCCCGGTGCCCGTCGGGTACTACTCCTTCGGCGGCTGGAAGGACTCCCTGTTCGGCGACACGCACGCCTACGGACCGGAGGGATTCCACTTCTTCACGCGGACGAAGGTGGTCACGTCCCGGTGGCCGGACACCTCGCACGCGGGGGTGAACCTGGGGTTCCCGAAGAACTCGTGACCCGGTTTCACCACACGCCGTTCTCGCCGACGATGCTCGCCACGGTGCCGCTGCTCAGCAGGCACACCGCGAGGACCCGTTCGATCGCCAGCCGTTCGCCCCGGACCGGATTGACCTGATGGGTGCGGCCGCCCACGCGGAGCTGCCATTTCTCGACTGTTCCCGGGCCGCGCGGGGTGTGTTTGCACCCGACCGGGTAGTCGTCGGTGATCGGGCCGGTGCCGAAATCGTGCACCGGCCCGGGCACGACCGTCAGCGGCGCGCGGCAGTCGGCGAACTGCCGCCGCCCGAACCGGATCGCCAGCACGAGGACGACCGCGGTGACTGCCACCGCCCCCAGCGCGGACCCGCTGAAGCCGGACTTGGCGATCGCCACGACCGCGATCGCCACCTCGATCGCGACGAACGCCCAGACCGCCCAGAAGAACCAGCCCAGGACCGCTCCGCGCTGGCTCCGGTGCAGTCTTCCGGCGAGGTTGGCGGCGGCGACTTCGCCGGGATCGGCCTTCGCGGTCACGCCGCGACCACGTTGACCAGCAGCTTGCTGCGCGGGGCGAAGACCGCGCCGTGGGTGCGGCCGCCGAGCACCCGGCTCCGCAGATCAGGATCGAGCCGATAACTCTTGCCGTTCACGACGAGGTAGGTGAAGGGGATCCGTTCCGTGATCTCGTACAGGTACATCGGGGGCAGGACGCCGGACGGCCGGTGCTGCACGTGCCCGAAGTCGTGCGTCAAGCCCGTCACCACGTCGGCCTTGCCGCCGCGCCAGTCCGCCAGCCGCCGCCGGATCGCGCGTCCAGGATACACCGCGACGACCAGGAAGACCAGCGACATCACGAACACCGGCGCGTTCTTCGACCAGTAGGACACCAGCGGCTTGCCGAAGTAGGCGTTGAGATTGTTGGTGGCCTGGATCATGGCGGGGCTGATGCCGAACCAGATCGGGGTCAGGACCGCCAGCGCGACGAGGACGAGCAGCACCAGGACGAGCGTCCAGAAGTTGCTGTCCAGCACCATCCGCCGCTGGGACGGATGGAGTCTGCCTTCGCGGTTGGCCTGGTCCGCGGCTGCTCGCACAGCTTCCTGGGTCACTCGCCGGAGCCGCCCTTCGCCTCCTCGGCCTCCTTGGCCTCGCGTTCCTTCTCGGCGGCTTCGGAAGTCTCGGAGTACCGGTCGTACTGTTCGTTCTCCTGCCGCCGGGCCTCGGCGCCGACGCCGACAGTGTCGGCGGGGCTCCACTTCGGCACGCCGCCCTCGGCCTCTTTCCAGCCCTTCGGGCTGAGCGCGGTGCGGCCGTCCTCCGAGTAGGTCTCGCCCCACTCGTTGACCCGCTCCTTCCACTTGTCGTTCAGCGGAGCCTGCACCTTGTCCTTGACCGCTTCCTTCCAGCCGTCGGCCTTGGCCGCGGCGGATTCCGCCTTGCCCGCGTCCTTCAGCTCCCCGGCCTTCTTCTCCAGGTTCACGCCGAGGTCCACGCTCTTGCCGGTGATCTTGCCCGCCGCCTTGCCGACCTTGCGCAGCGCGTTCGCTGCCTGCTCGATCGCCGCCTTCGACTTGCCCGCGCTCTCCGCGAGCTTGTCCAGCTTCTCCACGACCTTCGCGATCCGGGTGCCGATCTTCTCCGCCAGGATCCCGCCCTCGACGACGGTGTCCGCGATGAATGCGGCGACCGTCCCGCCGAAGGTGCACCACGACGACGCGAGGGCGGCGATGCCCTTGACGATCAACTCGCCGACGAACGACGAGATCATGTCGCGGATCAGCCCGCGCTCGGTGCCGACGAGAGCGCCTGCGACATTCATCGCGGTGGACGCGCCGTTGGCCTGCCCGGCCGCATTGCGGAGTTTGTCCGCGTAGTCCTTCGCCCGGCCCTGGTACGCCTGGCCGCCTTGGCCCTGGAAGTTCGGAGCCACCTTGCCCGCGGCCTGCTCGTACTTGTCCGCGCTCTCGGCGAGCTGCTTCGCGATGTTAGACCAGGTCACGGCCTTGGCGGTGACCGCTTCCGGGCTGCCGGCCAGCTGGTCGAGGCCCTCCTTGAGGAAGCTGATGTGCTCGATCAGCCAGCCCACGCCCGCGCTGGCCAGGCTGCCGAGCGGGTCCATCGCCACGCCGAGCAGGTCGAGCCCGTCGGTGACCCCGTCGACGGCGAGGTTGCCCCAGTCGCCGTGCCGGAGGTCGGTCTGCGTCGCGGAGAGATCGTTGACGATGCCCGCGCCGGAGGTCTGGGCGTTGAGGTTGTCCAGCTCGTTCGAGGACGACCCCATGTTCGTGGTCAGGCCGCTCGGCGACTCCGGCTGGGCGACCAGCGGGTTTTCCTGCGTCTCGGTCATTCCGGCAGCTCCTTGCCGAGTCCGTTGATGTGGCCGACCGTCTGTTGCTCGTGCGTGTCGTAGTGGTCGTGCGCCTGTTGCAGCAGGTTCGCGATCTGGTCGCCTTCGCTCCCCAGGTCCTTCACGAACGAGGTCGCCACCGACATCCAGATCTGCAGCGGCATCGCGAAGACCTGGCCGACGATGCCGAACGCGTCGTCTCCGAATGTCTGCCCGGAGTCAGTGGCCTGCGCCGCGGTGTGCACGCCCGCCGCGATGTTCTCGACCTCGCTCTTGTGCTCGCGCAGCGACGGGAGGTCGACGTGCGGTCCGGTCATCAGTTCCTCCCCAAGAACGAGCCGCCGCTGTAGTAGTCGTCGTCATCGGCCGGGTCGGCCGCTGGGCGAGCGGGCCGGGACGGCGGCGCGGGCGGGGCCGCCGGCCGGGCGGGCGGTGCGGCGGAATCGTCCTGCGCGTCGAAGAATTGCGGCTGCGGCGCAGCAGGCGGGGGCGTTTCCTCCGGAACTTCCGGTTCCGGGATCTGTTCTTCGAGGAATTTCATCGCGTCGCTGTTCTCGCCGATCACCGGTGCCATGATCGCGGTCAGCTGCTCCGCCGCCTGGGCCTGGGCGCGCCGGGCGGTGGCCAGTACGGCGGCCGCGAGGGCGGCGCGCGGCATCTCGTCCGCGCGGGAGCCGAACTGGAGTTCCTGCAGCGCACCGGCGGTGTTGACGGTCGCGGTGACCGCGCCGTCCTGGCTCGTCGCGGTCGCCGACACGTGCTTCAGCTGTTCCTGTGCCGCCGCGGCCCGCTGCCGGATTTCGGCGATTTCGGGAGAAAGTGCGTTCATGTCGGCCGCTGCTTTCGGATCGAGTGGTTCATAGTCTTTCCGAGGCAGAAAACCGGGTTCCGGTTCCCCGTGCAAGCGAAGTTCCGAGTTGCCCGGTTCGTCGCTATTAAAAATTGTTTGCCCGCCGTTTACTCCGGGCTGCCCGGACCGGAGGGCGCGCCGGGCACCGCCGGGTCCGTAAACTCGTTGTGAGTAGCAGGAGGACCGCGAAGGAGGTGCCGGTGGCGAACACGGACGAGCGTCGCTTCGAGGTGCTGCGCGCGATCGTCGCCGACTATGTCTCGAACCAGGAGCCGGTCGGGTCGAAGACCATCGTCGAGCGGCACAACCTCGGCGTTTCCAGTGCCACCGTGCGCAACGACATGGCCGCCCTGGAAGAAGAGGGGTACATCGCCCAGCCGCACACCAGCGCGGGCCGGATCCCGACCGACAAGGGGTACCGGCTGTTCGTCGACCGGCTTTCGGAGATCAAGCCGCTGTCGGCCGCCGAGCGGCGCGCGATCATCAGCTTCCTCGACTCCGGCACCGACCTCGACGACGTGCTGCGCCGGTCGGTCCGGCTGCTCGCGCAGCTCACCCGCCAGGTCGCGGTGGTGCAGTACCCGATGCTCA
Organism: Amycolatopsis rubida; assembly: GCF_900115345.1. Taxonomy (GTDB): domain Bacteria; phylum Actinomycetota; class Actinomycetes; order Mycobacteriales; family Pseudonocardiaceae; genus Amycolatopsis; species Amycolatopsis rubida. The sequence continues at coordinate 38,697 of NZ_FOWC01000003.1, forward strand.
CCAACACCGTGGCGCGGCACCTCGAAGTGGTCCCGCTCACGCCCGCACGGCTCATGCTCGTGCTGATCACCGACTCCGGCCGGGTCGACCAGCGCACCGTCGACCTCGGCGACGTGGTCACCGAGGAGACCGTGCTGCGGCTGCGCACGGTGCTCAACGGCGCGCTCGCCGGCCGGCGGCTGGCCGACGCGGCGGCGAACGTGGCGGAGCTGCCCGAGGGCGCCCCGGCGGACCTGCGCGACCACCTCACCCGGATCTGCACCGCACTGGTCGAATCGCTGGTCGAGCACCCGGAAGAGCGGATCGTGCTCGGCGGCACCGGCAACCTCACCCGCAACGTCGCGGACTTCCCCGGATCGCTGCGCCAGGTGCTCGAAGCGCTCGAGGAACAGGTGGTGGTGCTGAAGCTGCTCGCCGCCGCCCGCAACCCCGGTGCGGTCACCGTGCTCATCGGTGAGGAAAATGAGGACGAGCAGATGCGCAGCACCTCGGTCGTGTCCATCGGCTACGGCCGGGACGACATGCTGCTCGGGGGAATGGGCGTCGTCGGGCCGACCAGGATGGACTACCCCGGCACGATCGCGGCGGTCCGTGCGGTCGCCAACTACGTGGGGCAGATCCTGTCCGGCCGCTGACCGGCGGCGAGGGCGGAACACGAAGGAGAAGGCAGAGCAACGTGGCGAGGGACTACTACGGGATCCTCGGGGTGGCCAAGAACGCGAGCGATCAGGAGATCAAGCGCGCGTACCGCAAGCTGGCCCGTGAGCTGCACCCCGACGTGAACCCGTCGGAGGACGCCCAGCACCGCTTCGGCGAGGTGACCACCGCGTACGAGGTGCTCTCCGACCCGCAGAAGCGCAAGATCGTCGACCTCGGCGGCGACCCGATGGACGGGGGCGGCCGCGGCGGCGGGGGCGGCGACCCGTTCGCGGGCTTCGGCGGGCTCGGCGACATCATGGACGCGTTCTTCGGCGCAGCAGGCGGAGGCGGCGGACGGGGCCGCGGGCCGCGCAGCCGCGTGCAGCCCGGCTCCGACGCGCTGATCCGGCTCGGCCTCACCCTTGAGGAGTGCGCGACCGGCGTCGACCGCGAGATCACCGTCGACACCGCGATCGTCTGCGACCTGTGCCGCGGCGCGGGCACCGCCGAGGGCACGAGCACCAAGACCTGCGACACCTGCGGCGGGGCCGGCGAGGTCCAGTCCGTGCAGCGGTCGTTCCTCGGCCAGGTCGTCACGGCCCGTCCGTGCCCGGTGTGCCGCGGCTTCGGCGAGGTCATCCCCGACCCGTGCCGCCAGTGCGGCGGCGACGGCCGGATCCGGTCGCGGCGCGGCGTCACCGCGAAGATCCCGCCCGGCGTCGGCGACGGCATGCGGATCCGGCTGTCCGGCCAGGGCGAGGTCGGCCCCGGCGGCGGCCCGGCGGGCGACCTCTACGTCGAGATCGACGAGGCCCCGCACGAGGTGTTCGTCCGCGAGGGCAACGACCTGCACTGCAACTTCCGCATCCCGATGACCACCGCGGCGCTCGGCGCGACGGTCCCGATCGCCACGCTGGTCGACGGCGACTACGAACTCGACATCGAGCCGGGCACCCAGCCCAGCACCGAACTGGTGCTCACCGGCAAGGGCATGCCGCGGCTGCGCTCGTCCGGCCGCGTCGACGGCCGCGGCGACCTGCACGTGCACATCGACGTCGTGGTGCCCACCAAGCTCGACGAGGCCCAGCGCGACCTGCTCGTCGACCTGGCCCAGCAGCGCGGCGAAGAAGTCCCGACGCTCGCCGCCAACGGCAGCAAGCACGGCGGCCTGTTCTCCAAGCTCCGCGCGAAGAACCGCTGACTGTGCCGGAAACCACACTGCCGGTCTTCCTCGCCCCGGCGGTGCCCGCCGAAGGACGGGCGCTGCTCGACGGCGAGGAAGCCCGGCACGCGGCCACCGTGCGCCGGCTGCGCGTGGGGGAGCAGCTCGTGCTCTCCGACGGCGCCGGCGCGATGGCCCGCTGCGCCGTGGACGCCGTCGAAGCGGGCCGGGCGGCCTCGGTCACGCTCACCGTTCTCGAACGCTGGCAAGAAGAACCGCCCGCGCTGCGCGTTCACGTCGCCCAGGCGCTCGCCAAGGGCGACCGCGGGGAGCTGGCGGTCGAACTGGCCACCGAAGCCGGCGCGGACGCGATCGTGCCCTGGCGCGCCGCCCGCAGCGTCGCCCGCTGGGACGACGGACCCCGCGGCGAGAAAGCCCTCGCCCGCTGGCGCGCCACCGCCCGCTCGGCCGCGAAACAAGCCCGCCGCGCCCACGTGCCCGCCGTCGCCGAACCAGCCGGCACCCGCGAACTCGCGCAGCTGGCCGCCACGATGTCCGCGACCCTCGTCCTCGAATCCGGCGTCACCAGCACACTCACCGACCTCGACCTCCCCGGCGGCGGCGACCTCCTCCTCGTCGTCGGCCCCGAAGGCGGCATCACCGACGACGAACTCGCGATCCTCGAAGAAGCCGGAGCCACCACCGTCCGCCTCGGCCCGACCGTCCTGCGCACCTCCACGGCAGCCGCCGTCGCGCTGGGCGCGCTAGGCGTCCTCACCGGCCGCTGGCACTGACCGGCACCCGCAGAACCCGGCAGAACCCCCTAAACATCCGCACCAGGTGATGGCGCGCCGCACCCCCGCCAGCTACTCTGCTCCGCAGGCGTGCGAACACGAGGGTTTCGGCCCGCCCGCAGGCGGGCATTACCCTTGAGTACGCGAACCCATACCCCGCCGGGCACCTCCCCCCTCGGTCCGGCGGAGCCGCGGCGGCGGTGGAGCGACCCCCAGGCTCCACCGCGCCGCGGCGTCTTCGCATCGCTGGCGCGATTCTCGCCGCCGCTGGTTTCGCTATTGCTCCCGGGGGCCGAGCCCCCGGACCCCCGCGGTGCGGTGGTTGCGTGTCGTGCGGTGGTTGCGTGTCGTGCGGTGGTGCGTGGTGCGTTTCGTGTGGGTGCTTCGCTTTGTAGGGTGTTGGGATGAGCGATGCGGGTGCGGCGGAGACGTTGTTCGAGCGGATTATCGCTGGGGAGATTCCGGCGGAGGTGGTGTATCAGGACGACGCCACATTCGCGTTCCGGGACATCAATCCGCAGGCGCGGGTGCACGTGCTCGTGGTGCCTCGGAAGAGGTACCGGAACGTGGGGGAGTTGGCGGAGGCGGACCCGGAGTTGCTCTCCCGGGTGTTGGTGACGGCGCGGAAGGTGGCGGAGATCGAGGAGATCTCCGAGAGCGGGTATCGGGTGGTTTTCAACACTGATGCCGACGCTGGGCAGACGGTGTTTCATGTGCACGCCCATGTGCTCGGCGGCGAGCAGCTGGGGTTGTTCGGGAAGCCGCAGGCCGGGGCGCGCTGAAACCGGGCTGCGAGTGAGTGTCGGGGACAAGTAGCATCTATGGGGTCCCTGTACGTTGACTTGCGAAGTGCGCAGAAAGCAGGACCGAGGCCACGTGGCCGGAACTGAGACGGGTGGAGCCGCCCGACCTGACACTGGGGAATCGGCCGAGGCGCAGGTTCGGTTTCCCATCCCGGAGGCGGCTCAGCTGAGCCTGCTGGGGTCCCGGGACGAGAATTTGCGGGTGGCCGAAGAGCTGCTGGCCGCGGACGTGCACGTGCGCGGCACCGAGGTCACGTTGACCGGTGCCGCGGCTGATGTGGCGTTCGCGGAGCGGGTCTTCACCGAGCTGGTGCAGCTCGCCGGCGGCGGGCAGCAGGTCGGGCCCGACACGGTGCGGCGGACGGTGGGGATGCTGTCCAGCGGGGACGCGTCGCCCGCGGAGGTGCTGAGTCTCAACATCGTGTCGCGGCGCGGGAAGACCATCCGGCCCAAGACGCTGAACCAGAAGCGGTACGTGGACGCGATCGACAAGCACACGATCGTTTTCGGCATCGGGCCCGCCGGCACGGGCAAGACGTACCTCGCGATGGCGAAGGCCGTGCAGGCGTTGCAGGCCAAGCAGGTTACCCGGATCGTGCTGACCCGCCCGGCGGTCGAGGCGGGCGAGCGGCTCGGGTACCTGCCGGGGACCCTGAACGAGAAGATCGACCCGTATCTGCGTCCGCTCTACGACGCACTCCACGACATGGTCGAACCGGAGTCGATTCCGCGGCTCATGCAGGCGGGCACGATCGAAATCGCACCGCTGGCCTATATGCGGGGCAGAACCCTGAACGACGCCTTCATCATCCTCGACGAGGCGCAGAACACCACGCCCGAGCAGATGAAGATGTTCCTCACCCGCCTCGGGTTCGGGGCCAAGATCGTCGTCACCGGCGACATCACCCAGATCGACCTCCCCGGCGGGCAGCGCAGCGGGCTCCGCGTCGTGCGCGACATCCTCGGCGGCGTCGAGGACCTGCACTTCGCCGAGCTGACCAGCCAGGACGTCGTCCGGCACAAACTGGTCGGCGACATCGTCGACGCGTACGAGAAGTGGCAGGCCGTGCAGGACGCGCAAGAGCGGCAGACCGGCGGCTGGAAGGGCGCCCGCCGATGAGCATCGAGATCGCCAACGAATCCGGCGTCGACGTCGACGAGGCGTCCATCGTCTCCGCGGCGCGCTACACCCTCGAGAAAATGGAGGTCAGCCCGCTCGCCGAGCTGTCCATCCTGTGCGTCACTCTTGAGGTGATGGAAGACCTCCACGAACGGTGGATGGACCTGCCCGGGCCCACCGACGTCATGGCCTTCCCGATGGACGAACTCGACTCCTCGCGCCGCCCCGACGCGCCCGACTCGTCCCCGGCGCTGCTCGGCGACATCGTGCTCTGCCCGGCTTTCGCGAAAGACCAGGCGAAAACCGCGGGCCACCGGCTGATCGACGAACTGCACCTGCTCACCGTCCACGGCTGCCTCCACCTGCTCGGCTACGACCACGCCGAACCCGCCGAGGAACGCGAGATGTTCGGGCTGCAGAAGCGGATCCTCGGCGAGTTCCAGGCCGCGGTCGCCGCGCACCAGGCCCGCGACGCGCAACGCGACGTCGACGACCGCGTGCTCGGCATCGCCGGCCTCGACACGCCGCAGTCCGGGGAAACGCCCTAGGCTCCGATCATGGGAAACCCCCCGGCACAGGTCGTCATCGCGGTGACACTGGTGCTGCTCGCGGGCGTGTTCGCCGCCGCGGACGCCGCGGTCGGCACAGTGTCGCAAGCCAGAGTCGACGGCCTCGTCCGCACCGGCCGCGTCGGAGCCCGCCAGCTCGCCGCGGTCGTCGCCGAACGCCGCAGGCACATCAACCTGCTGCTCCTGCTGCGGCTGGCCTGCGAACTCACCGCCACGGTGCTGGTCACCGTGGCCTTCGTCGCCTGGTTCGACCGGCTGTGGCTGGCGATCCTGGTGTCCGCGGTCGTCATGGTCGTGGTCAGCTACGTCCTCATCGGCGTCGGCCCGCGCACCATCGGCCGCCAGCACCCGTACCGCGTCGGCACGATCGTCGCCGGACCGGTCCGCGCCCTCGGCACGGTCCTCGGCCCGCTGTCGCGGCTGCTGATCGTGCTCGGCAACGCGATCACCCCCGGCCGCGGCTTCCGCGAAGGCCCGTTCACCTCCGAAGTCGAACTGCGCGAGCTGGTCGACCTCGCCCAGGAACGCGGCGTCGTCGAGGACTCCGAACGCGAGATGATCCACTCGGTGTTCGAACTCGGCGACACCGTCGCCCGCGAGGTCATGGTGCCGCGCACCGAAATCGTGTGGATCGAACGCACCAAAACCGTGCGCCAGGCCCTCGCGCTCGCGCTGCGCACCGGCTTCACCCGCGTCCCGGTGATCGACGATTCGGTCGACGACATCGTCGGCGTGGTCAACATCAAAGACCTCATGCCCGAGTACATGGGCCCGGACGGGCCGAGCACGGTCGTCGACGCGGTGATGAACCCGGCGAGCTTCGTGCCCGACTCCAAACGGCTCGACGAGCTGCTCAAGGAAATGCAGCGCACGCACAACCACATGGCGATCGCGGTGGACGAGTACGGCGGCACCGCCGGCCTGCTCACCATCGAGGACATCCTCGAGGAGATCGTCGGCGAGATCACCGACGAATCCGACGCCGACGAACGCCCCGAGGTCGAGGAACTCGAGGACGGTTCGGTCCGCGTGTCGTCCCGGCTGGGCGTCGACGACCTCGGCGAACTGTTCGGCATCGACCTCGAAGACCACGACGTGGAGACCGTGGGCGGGCTGCTCGCCGAGCGACTGGGTAGGGTCCCGCTGCCGGGGGCCGAAGCCGAGGTCGCCGGACTTCGGCTGTTCGCCGAAGGGGGCAAGGACCGCCGCGGCCGGATGCGCATCACCTCAGTGGTCGTCCGGCCGTCGTCGGCGCGCCCGCGCACCCGCCCGCCCCAGCCCGAAGAGCACGACAGGAGAGTCGAACATGCCTGACCTCGACGCCGAGGACCAGAAGCTGGTCACGCTGGCCCGTTCGGCCCGCGCCCGCACCGGCGCGGACGAAGGCGCCGCGGTCCGCGACACCGACGGCCGCACCTACGCCGCGACCACCGTCGACCAGCCGTCGTTCCAGCTCACCGCACTGCAAGCGGCCGTCGCCGCCGCCCTGTCCAGCGGTGCCGAAGGGCTCGAAGCCGCCGCCGTGGTCACCGCCGACGCGCTGGTCGCCGAGGCGTCCGTGCACGCGGTCCGCGACGTCGCGAAGCTGGCGCCGATCGTCCGGGCCGACCCGTCCGGCACCGTGGTCGAGGTGCAACGCCCGTGACCGAACCGCACCGTTCCGGTTTCGCCTGCTTCGTCGGCCGCCCCAACGCCGGAAAATCGACGCTCACGAACGCGCTCGTCGGCACGAAGGTCGCGATCACCTCCAGCAAACCGCAGACCACCCGGCACGCGATCCGCGGCATCGTGCACCGCGACGACGCGCAGCTGGTGATCATCGACACCCCGGGCCTGCATCGCCCGCGCACGCTGCTCGGCCAGCGGCTCAACGACATCGTGCACGAGACCTGGTCCGAAGTGGACGTCGTCGGGTTCTGCGTGCCCGCCAACGAGAAAGTCGGCCCCGGCGACCGGTTCATCGCCGCCGAGCTGGCGAAGATCGCCCGGCGCACCCCGGTGCTCGGCATCGTCACCAAGACCGACCTCGTGAAGCCGGAGCAGGTCGCCGAGCAGCTGCTCGCGCTGCAAGAGGTGATGGAGTTCGCCGACCTCGTGCCGGTGTCGGCCGTCGACGGTTTCCAGGTGCAGACCGTCGCCGACCTGCTGGTGCGGCGGTTGCCCGAGGGACCGCAGCTGTACCCGGGCGGCGAGCTCACCGACGAGCCCGAGCAGACCCTCGTCGCCGAGCTGATCCGCGAAGCCGCGCTCGAAGGCGTCCGCGACGAACTGCCGCACTCCATCGCGGTGACCGTCGAGGAAATGCTCCCGCGCGAGGACCGCGACGACCTCATCGACATCCACGCGCTGCTGTACGTGGAACGCCCCAGCCAGAAGGGGATCATCCTCGGGCACAAGGGCGAACGGCTGCGCGAGGTCGGCGCGACCGCGCGCAAGCACATCGAACGGCTGCTGGGCACGAAGGTGTATCTCGACCTGCACATCAAGGTGGCCAAGGATTGGCAGCGGGACCCGAAGCAGCTGCGCAGGCTGGGTTTCTGACCGGTTGTGATCCCGCCCGGCGGCGCGGGCAGGTAGCGTCGACCCGAACCGCATCCGATTTGCCCAGGGGGACCGCATGACCGGCCCGTATCCGCCGCAGGGCCCGTACCCTCCGTCGTACGGCTACCCGCCGCAGTATCCGCCGCCGCCCGACAGCAACCTGGTGTGGGCGATCCTGGCGACGGTGTTCTGCTGCCTGCCGCTGGGGATCGTCGCGATCGTCAAGGCCAGCCAGGTGAACACCTTGTGGTACCAGGGATACGCGGCCGAAGCGCACCGCGCGGCGGACGAGGCGCGCAAGTGGGCGATGTGGTCGGCGCTCAGCGTCGCGATCCTGATCGGGCTGTACGTGATCGTCGCGATCGTCGTGCTGCTGGTCGCCGGAAACGTGCTCTGGTGGCATTGAGCACCGTCTACACCGGACAGCCGGCGCGCGGAACCCGCGCGGTGGCAAAGGCTCTCGCCGGTCCGGCGGCCGCGGCGGGCGGAATCGGCCTCGCCTGCGTCGCCGTGTGGTTCGGCGATCCGACCACTCCCGGCGGCCCGCTCCCGGTGTGCCCGACGAAGCTGCTTTTCGGGATCGACTGCCCCGGCTGCGGCGGGCTCCGCATGGCCTACAGCGTGCTGCACGGCGATTTTTCCGCGGCACTGCACTACAACGCGGTGGCCTTGGTGTTCGCCGCGTTCTTCGCGTGGAGCGGTCTCGCCTGGACGATGGGTCGGCTGCGCGGCCGGACGATGCGGTCCTGGCTGCACTGGCGCTGGACGCCGCACGTCGTCGCGGTCGTGTTCGTCCTGTGGTTCGTGGCGCGCAACATTCCGTTCGCGCCGTTCACCGGCCTGTCCGTTTGAGTTAGCCCGGTTTTCGCCGTCCCCGGAACCGGTTCGGCGGCGGGGCCGTCCAACGCCGCACCTGACGCGGACACCTGCTCGGCCTCGCCCTTCCGGACGAGGTACGCTCCCGCGCACTGACGTGTCCACAGCGGACGCGGCCAGGTCAGCTTTGCAGCAACGAGGGGGACACTCGATGACCTATCCCTACGGCCAGCCCGGCGGCCCGCCTCAAGGCGGACCGCCGTTCGGCGCGCCGCCGGGACAGCAGGCACCGGGCTACCCCCACCCCGCGGGCTTCGGCCAGCCGTACAGCGCGGGCCCGGTCCACGCGGACTGGGGCCAGCGCGCCGGCGCCTACCTCGTCGACTTCGCCCCGCTTCTCGCCGGGGTCCTGATCGCCGTGCTCGTGTCGCTGGTCTCCGGTGCCGCGGGCACGATCGTCTACCTCCTCGCGATTCTCGGCACTCTCGCCTGGACCGTCTTCAACCGCTGGATCAACGGCGGTGCCACCGGCCAGTCGCTGGGCAAGCGGATCGCCGGCATCAAACTCGTCAGCGAGGCCACCGGCGAACCGATCGGGGCCGGAATGGCGTTCGTCCGCGACGTCGCGCACGCGCTGGACAGCATGGCGCTCGGACTCGGCTACCTGTGGCCGCTGTGGGACGACAAGGCGCAGACGTTCTCGGACAAGATCCTCAGCACCGTCGTGGTGCGCGCCGGTCCCGAGCCTGCGGGCGCACCGGGTTTCGGACAGGGCGGGTTCGCGCGGCCGGGCGGGTTTCCCGGCCTGCCCGGCGGGTTCGGCCAGCCGGGCGGGTTTCCCGGCCAGAACGGTGGTTTCCCGGGTCAGCCCGGCCCCGCGCCGCAACCGGGATTCGGGCAGCCGTCGCCGAACGCCGCTTTTCCCGCCGCATCGCCCGGATCCGGGGCTCCGCGGCCGGGATTCGGCTGGCCGCCGGTCCCGGGAACGCCGCCGCAGCAAGGATTCGCCCAGCCCGGCGTCCCGCCGCGGCCCGCGTTCGGCCAGCCGGGTCCCACGCCGTTCGACCGGCCCGAGCCGACCCAGGTCGTGCGCCCGCCCGCGACGCAGATGATCAAGCCGGAATCGCCGAAGCCCGGTCCGGCCCAGTCCTGATCCGCACCGGATCACGGTAAGTACGAGGAACTCGGGGGAACCCAGATGACCAATCCCTACGGCCAGCCCCAGCAGCCCTACGGCGGCCAGCCGCAGCAGCCCTACGGCCAGCAGCAGCCGTACCCGCAGTCCGGTGCGACGCCCGCGCAGCCGTACCCGCAGCAGCCCTACGGCCAGCCCGCGCCGTACGGCCAGCCCGGCTTCGGCGGCGCGCCCGGCGGCGACCTGAGCGCCATCAAGGACTACAAGGGCTGGGCGATCGGCTGCATCTTCCTGATGTGGATCCTCGCGATCTTCGCGATCATGAAGTCGAACGAAGTCCAGACGTACAAGATGCAGGGCAACTACGCGATGGCTCAGCAGGCGTCGCAGACGACGAAGACGCTGTGCCTCATCGCCACCATCCTCGGGGCGCTCGGCTGGGTCGTCGCGATCATCCTGATCATCGTCGGCCTCACGGCCGCGTCCGAGGTGCACAGCTACTACTGCACCGGCCGCTATTGCTGAACCAGGGTGTCCCGCCCCGGCATCGACGGCGAAGTGCGACGATGTCGGGGTGGTGAACCTCTACCGCGACACCGGGGTGGTGCTGCGCACGCACAAGCTGGGCGAGGCCGACCGGATCGTCACCCTGCTCACGAGGCGGCACGGCAAGGTCCGGGCCGTCGCGAAGGGCGTGCGGCGCACGTCGTCGCGGTTCGGGGCGCGGCTGGAGCCGTTCGGGCACGTGGACGCGCAGTTCTATCCCGGCCGGTCGCTCGACGTCATCACCCAGGTCGAGACCGTCGACGCGTTCGCCCTGCCGCTGGTGGCCGACTACCAGCGCTACACCGCGGCGTCGGCGATCGCGGAAACCGCGGACCGGCTCTCGGCTGAAGAGGGCGAACCGGTCCTGAAGCTGTACCTGCTGGTCGTGGGCGCGTTGCGGGCGCTGGCCGGCGGGCAGCGGGACGCGTCGCTGGTGCTCGACGCGTTCTTCCTCCGGGCCATGGCCTACGCGGGCTGGGCCCCGGCGATCACCGAATGCGCCCGCTGCGGCCTGCCCGGCCCGCACGCCGCGTTCAACGTCGCCGCGGGCGGCTCGATGTGCCCGGACTGCCGCATCGCCGGTTCGGTGCATCCCGCGCCCGAGGTGCTGACCCTGCTGGACGCGCTGCTGCGGGGGGAGTGGGCGGTCGCGGAATCGTCGCCGGGGATCACCCGCCGGGACGCGTCCGGCCTGGTCGCGGCGCATCTGCAGTGGCACCTGGAACGGCAGCTGCGGTCGCTCCCGCTCGTGGAGCGGCGTGCCCGGGAGGCCGCCGGGCCCGGCCCAGTAGGGTCGGCCGGGTAGGAAGTCCATTCTTCAGGAGGCCGCGAGTGCTGCGCAGGGGACGGGAGACCCGCTCGGCGGGGTACGAGCTGCGGGCTCCGGAGCCGCACCCCTCGGGCGCGAAACCGCCGGAAATCCCGGCCGACCTGGTGCCGAAGCACGTCGCGCTGGTCATGGACGGCAACGGTCGCTGGGCCAACCAGCGCGGCCTGCCGCGGATCGAGGGCCACAAACGCGGCGAGGCCGTGATGATCGACGTCGCGAGCGGCGCGGTCGAACTCGGCGTGAAATGGCTTTCGGTGTACGCCTTCTCGACGGAGAACTGGAAGCGCAGCCCCGAGGAAGTGCGGTTCCTCATGGGCTTCAACCGCGACACCATCCGCCGCCAGGTCGACTACCTCGGCTCGATCGGCGTGCGCATCCGCTGGGCGGGGCGGCGGCCGAAGCTGTGGGCCAGCGTGATCAAGGAACTGCAGATCGCCGAAGAGAAAACCAAGAACAACACCAAGCTCAACATGACCATGTGCGTCAACTACGGCGGCCGTGCGGAACTGGGCGACGCGATGCGCCGGATCGGCCAGGACGTCGCGGCGGGCAAGATCAACCCGGGCAAGATCGACGAGCGCACTGTCGCGAAGTACCTGTACCAGCCGGACATGCCGGACGTGGACCTGTTCCTCCGGCCGTCGGGCGAACAGCGGACGTCGAACTTCCTGCTGTGGCAGTCGGCGTACGCGGAGATGGTCTACCAGGACACGCTGTTCCCGGACTTCGACCGGACCCACCTGTGGCAGGCGTGCCTCGACTTCGCGAAACGCGACCGCCGGTTCGGCGGCGCGGTGGACCAGGCAGGGAGCACGAAATGAGCACCGCGGAAGCCGCCGAGACCGGCGCACTGCTCACCCGGGCGCGCGAAGCACTGGAACGCTACCTGGAAGTCCACGTCGACGACGACGGCGCGATCACGTTCTCCCACGCGGACGTCCCCTGCGTCATCCAGGCGACCCGCCTCGCCGACGGCCTGACGGTGCTCAGCCTGACCTGCGTGGTGGCCTGGGACCTGCCCGACGACCCGGCCATCGCGGTAGCGGTCGCCGAGCGGGCCGGGCAGGGCTTGTTCGGGACGCTGGGCGTCGGCCACACGGAGCGCGGGGTGGACGTGACCCTGCGGTACGCCTTCCCTGCGGAGGGGATGGACCCTTCGCCGCTGGGGACGTTGCTGATGCTGGTGGTTTCCACTGCTTCGCAGTTGCGTACCGAGTTGCCCGGGGTGGAGGCCTGAGCCGGGTTTCGGCCGGGATTGCCTGTTCTGGCCGGCGTTTTCGGCCCGGCTGTTCCGCTTCGCTGCTGCTTTGGCCTCGGTCCGCACAGCCTGGCGGCGGGTTCGCTGCCTGATCGGCTTAACGCTCCCGTGAGTGTCGCTGACGCCTCGCTCCTTGGCGGGCTCTCCTTGGCCAGACCACGTTCCCTGCCCACCTCATCCGGACGGAACTCGCGGGCTCCTCGCTCGCAGGTGTTTCTCCCGTCTCGCGGATCTCCCTAGCCGGGCCGAACTTCGCGCCTGACCAGCGTCGCTGGCAGCCGCCTGCTTGGCTTCGCGCTGGCTTCCCCGTGTTCGCGGTTGCTCTACCGTTTGGCTTGGCTTGGGTTGCGCGTGCTGTGTGTGGTCCTGTCTGTTCGGTGTGCTGCTTTGCTGCCAAGTCTTTCGGTTCGGGCTGCTCCGCTGTTCGTCTGGGTTGGGTTGCGCGTGCTGTGTGTGGGTCCTGTCTGTTCGGTGTGCTGCTTTGCTGCCAAGTCTTTCGGTTCGGGCTGTCCCGCTGTTCGTCTGGGTTGGGTTGCGCGTGCTGTGTGTGGGTCCTGTCTGTCCGGTGTGCTGCTTTGCTGCCAAGTCTTTCGGTTCGGGCCGTCCCGCCGCTCGTCTTGGCTTGGGTTGCGTGCTGCGTGTGGAGTCCTGTCCGCTCGGTCTGCCGCTTCGCCGCCAAGCCCTTCCGTCCAAGCCGCTCCACCACCCGGCGCTCCCTCCCCGCGCCGCCCGCCCGTTTCCGCCCCTTCCTCCCTCCCGATCGGGTGACATTCACGCAAAACCGGCGCGACGGGTCCCCTCGCACCACCGGCGGCTGGGGTTCTGTCGGACCCGGCTGGCATCATCGCCTTCGTGGAAACCCTTTCCAACAACACCGCCGAGGAACGCCCCCGCACGCGCCGGTTCCGGATCAGCTCCATCGAGATCCTGTGTGCCGTCCTGCTGGTCGCGGTCCTCGCGCAAAGCAAGCTCCAAGACCTCTTCGACGTGCCCGCGCTGCGTACCGGATCCACCGTGTTCGTCGCGGTGTGCGTGCAGGCGCTGCCGTTCCTCGTGCTCGGCGTGCTGATCAGCGGTGCGATCGCCGCTTTCGTGCCCGCTCGCGCGCTGGAACGGGTGCTGCCGAAGAAAGCGTCGGCCGCGGTCGGCGTGGCCGGGCTGGCCGGAGTCGCCTTGCCTGGCTGCGAATGCGCGTCGGTTCCCGTCGCGCGCAGGTTGATCGGCCAAGGCGTCGCACCCGCCGCCGCGCTCACCTTCCTGCTCGCCGCGCCCGCGGTGAACCCGGTCGTGCTGGTGGCCACCGCGGTCGCCTTCCCCGGCCGTCCGGAAATGGTGTTCGGGCGGTTCGCCGGCTCGCTCGCCACCGCGATGGTGATGGGCTGGATCTGGGCCCGCTGGGGCAAGCTTTCCTGGATCACCGAACGGGCGCTGCGCCGCTTGCCCGATGTCCAGCCGGGACAGCGATGGCGCGTGTTCGCCGAAACCGCTCGCACCGATCTCGTGGAAGCTGGCGGATTCCTCGTCCTCGGCGCGCTGATTTCCGCCTCGCTCAACGTTCTCGTGCCCGCGAAGTGGTTCGAAGTGCTGTCCGGGCAGATCATCGTCGGCGTGGTGGTGATGGCGGTCCTCGCCGTGGTCCTCGCGTTGTGCAGCGAGGCCGACGCGTTCGTCGCGGCTTCCCTCACCGCCGTTCCCTTGCTGCCGAAGCTGGTGTTCCTGGTGGTCGGCCCGGCCGTCGACGTCAAGCTTTTCGCTTTGCAGACCGGCACTTTCGGCCGTTCCTTCGCCGCGCGGTTCGCCCCGGTCACCTTCGTGGTGGCGATCGCCTGCGGAACTGTCGCGGGCGTGATCTTCCTCGGAGGCGTCCGATGAGGCGCGAAACCCAGAACGTACTGCTGATCCTCCTGGGCGGCGCCCTGGTGAAGATCGCGCTCAACGGCGACTACCTGCGCTACGTAAAACCCGCCCAGCAACCATGGATCATCGCCGGCGGCGCGGTGATGCTGCTGCTGGGCGCGACAGCCATCATCCGGGACATCGCAGCCGCGCGCGCCGCGGCGAAAGCAGCGCACGAACCCGAAGCAGGCGCCGAACATCCAGACGCGCACGGCCATCACCATCACCCCGCGCGCTCGGCCTGGCTGCTCGTCGTCCCGGTGCTGGCGGTGTTCCTCGTCGCCCCGCCCGCACTCGGCGCGGATTCGGTCACCCGCACCGAAGCACGCCTTCCCGCCAGCGCCGCGACCACCTCGGCGGCCGCGTTCCCGCCGCTCCCCGCCGGAGCCGTGGTGCCGATGGCGATGAACGAGGTCGTCACGCGCGCAGGCTGGGATGCCAACGGAACCATGAACGGACGCACCGTCGAGATCTCCGGCTTCGTGGTGCATACCGGAGGCCAAACCCTGTTGGCCCGCTTGGTAATCAGCTGCTGCGCAGCGGACGCGGCCCCCGTCACGGTGCACCTCAAAGGCGGCGGCGCCGACCGCTTCCCGAGCGACACGTGGCTGCGCGTCGCGGGCCAGATCGTCCCGGGCACCGCGACCGAGGCCAACAGCTACACGCCGGATCTGGTCCCGGTGACAGTCGAACGGATCACCGCGCCAAAGGATCCGTATGAATACTGAAAGGAGCGACACCGCCGACATGTCCGCCGCGCCCGCCACGGAACGAGGACCGCCGCCTCGGCCCGGCCCGGTGCACCTGAGTTTCTTCGACCGATCCCGGAGCGTCCTGCTTCGCGTGCTCGCTCAAGCCCGCCGCTTGAGACTGCCCCGAACGGACCCACATCGCGATCGGCCCGAATCGCTCAGAGTTGCGAAACCCAGCGGCCCGACGGTCTCGCAGCGGCTCCGTTTGCCGAAAGCCTGCTCCGAACCCTCGCCGAACCCGCGTCTCCGCCCAGCCCGGACCGGTTCCGCCGCCTGGAGACCGAGCCGACTCCCGTGCCGGACGAGCCTGAACTCTCCAGCCGCCCCTGGAGCAGGTCCTCGCTGACGCGGGCCCGGCTTAGGACTGCAGCCCGGCTGAGCCGAAGCCAGTTCGCTCAAGTGCCCGGAGCATTCCGGCCCCTTGCGCTACAGCCCGCCGCGAGGCTCGGCATCCGGTCAGCGCCCCGGCGCGTCTCCAGCCCGCCGCCGCAGGGCCCGGCAGCCGGCTTGCTCGGCGAGCCGGAGCCCCCAGGCCAACCGCGGCGCGGCGACGACGCGAGCGCGGGCCGTGACGCCAGCGCGAGCCGTGACGCGGCCGAGGATCAGCTCGCGTGCTCGGCGCAGGTGCCGGTGATCTCCACGGTGTGGCTGATGTCGGTGAACCCGTGGTCCGCGGCGATTTTTTCCGCCCAGCGTTCCACCGCGGGACCCTCGACCTCCACCGTGCGCCCGCACACGCGGCACACGAGGTGATGGTGGTGGTGCGACGAGCACCGGCGGTAGATCGCCTCGCCGGAGTCGGTGCGCAAGACGTCGATCTCGCCCGCCTCGGAGAGCGACTGCAGCGTCCGGTAGACGGTGGTCAGGCCGATGCCGTCGCCGCGTTTGCGGAGTTCGTCGTGGAGTTCCTGGGCCGAGCGGAAGTCGTCGACAGTGCTGAGCAGGTCGACCACCGCCGCGCGCTGCTTCGTCGAGCGCCGGCCGGGCACCGGGGCCGGTTTGGGGACCGAGGACATCGTCACTTCCCTTCCTGCACGTGGGCGACCGCGTCGACGACGATGTGCGCCAAGTGGTCGTCCACCAGCCGGTAGACGACCTCGCGGCCGCGCCGCTCGCCCTGGACCACGCCCGCGGTCTTGAGAACGCGGAGGTGCTGGCTGATCAACGGCTGGGCGACGTCGAGTTCGTCCACCAGCTCGTGGACGCACCGGTCCGCCTCCCGCAACTGCAGCACGATAGCGATCCGCACCGGCGCGGCGAGCGCCCGGAGCAGTTCGCCGGCGTCGGCCAGCACTCCGGGAGGCATGACCGCAGGTCCGGAACCGGCGGACCGCTCGCCCGTGCCGCCCGCGTCGACGGGATGCGGCGGGTCCGCGGGCAGTTCTGCCTGCCCGTCGGCGGCTGCCTCGTCCGAGACAGCGGAAGCGCGCTCCGCGGAAGTCTCGGCTTTCTCGGTTGCGGCCGGACCCGGAGCGGCCGGACTGGCTGCCCCGGTCCGGTCCGCGGCAGCGTTGTTCACTGAGGCCTCGGCGTTCCTGGTCGTTGCCGGTCCCGGGGCGCCCGAGCTGGCCGCAGCCGGGCCGGTGTGTTCTGCGAATGCGTCGGTCGTTGCGGAGTGCTGAGCTGCCGGACCCGCGGCGGTCGTCTCGTCCGTGGCCGCGTGGTACGCGGGCGCCTCGCCGCCGGTTGCCGCCGAGACTGGGGCGGCTGAGCACGCGACAGTCGCTTCTGCCGGGCCGGAGGGGTTCACGGCCGCCGCCGAGGTCGCCGCGGCCGGGCCCGCCGCGGCCGGGCCTGCTGAACTCGGGCCTGTCGAATCCGGGCCTGTCGAATCCGGGCCTGCTGAACTCGGGCCTGTCGAATCCGGGCCTGTCGAATCCGGACCCGCCGAACCCGGACCCGCCGCGACCGTGCCCGCCGAACCCGGAGACCCGGCCCCCCAAGCCTCGGACAGGGCGCTCGAAGGTGCCGACCTCATCGCTGCCTCCACTCGCGTCCCGCCGTCCGCTCCGTCTCGCCGCGTCCCAGGCCAGCACCGACCAGGGGATGGCGTTTCCGAAGCCGGATGTCATTGCCGATAACCTTCGCCGCCATCGTAGTGTTCCCTTCCCCGGGCGCGGTGATCGCCGGGGCCCGGGGGACCGGCGATCCGGATTGACCCGATCGGGTGAGTTCGTGAAGATGTGGCTTGTCGGCCTCGCAAGTCGTCGCGGACGGTGCAAGGTTGTCCTGGGGGCGATTCGTCGCGTCTCGTACAGTGGCGGATCGCTCGGGGTTGCCGAAGGGCAGTGGGGAGACATGACTCGTTTCGTGACGAAGGCCGCGGTGGCGGCCCTGGTGGCACTGCCGGCGCTGGCCCCGGCCGCCGCGGCGCAGACCCAGGCCGGGCAGGCGGTCGACGAGAAGACCGGTCCGGTGTCGTTCGCCAACGTGGCGTCCGTGCGGCTCGGCGGCGACCCGCAGCACGGCGGCGCGCTGATCACCGAAACGCAGCGGTCCCCGCTCACCCCCGGCCAGTCGCAGCTCGGCACGGACCGCGTGGCGGTGCCGAAGAACGACGGCGAGCGCAACACCTTCGGCCCGAACTACGAGATCGACCTCGGCAAGTACGACAAGCCGTCGGCCAGCCCGTACCCGCAGGGCATCGCGAGCCGCGACCACAAGGTCGTCGCCGCGCTGCAGACCACGCACGTGCCCACCGCGGTGGCGGAGACGAACTACGCGCTGCGCGACAACGGCCGCGGCAAGCCCGCGCCGGTCGACAACACGGTGCTGGTTCTCGAGGGCGCGCACAGCGCGGTCGACTGCTCCGGCCCAGGCAAGGTCTCCAGCACCACCACGGCCGCCCGCGTCTGGGTGCGCGGCGAGGACGACGCGCTGAAGCAGGTCGCGATGCCCGCCAGCGGGACGCTCAGCGTGACCGGCCTCAAGATGAACTCGCCCACCCCGGTGCCGCAGAGCGATCCCGGCAAGACCACCTCCGACCTCGTCGTGTCCCGGGTTTCCGCCTTCGACCAGCTGATCAAGCAGGACGGTTGGCGCTCCGGCGACGTCACCGCGCAGGCGGGCTGGCGCGTCGAGATCACCACGCACGCGCGCGACGCCGAGGACACCAAGCTGAGCGACGTGCAGACCACCATGGTGCTCGGCGGCGTCAGCTGCTCGATCCCGAAGAACTTCGTCGCCGCGGCCGGCAACGGTTCGGGCAGCGGGGGCACGGTGCAGCAGCCGTCGGTGCCCACCGAGGTCCCGGCAGGCTACCTCGGCGCTCAGGCCGCCGCGCCGTCCGACGACCTGCGCCTGCCTCTCGGCTTCGGCCTGCTCGGCGGCGGGCTGCTCTTCGGCGCCGTCGCGATCGTGCTCGGCCGTCGCCGCGCGGCGCGGGTCGTCCGCTCCCGCGGCGAATAGGCCGTGCCGCGCACCGTGCTGACGGTCGCGTCGGCGGTGGTCGCCGTGCTGGCGATCGCGGCCGGCGTGATCGTCCTGACCTGGGTGCCCGCCCCGGTCCCGGTCGCCGTCGCCGATCCGCCGCCCGGCTCGCTGCCGGGCGAGGACGGCGCGCCCGCCGAACTGCCCTCGGACGGCCAGGCGATCGGACTGCAACGCCCCGGCAGCATCCGCCTGCCCGACGGCTCCGAGGCCCGGCTGAAGCGCACCGAGATCACCCAGAAAGGCATCCTGCCGATCCCGCGCGGACTCAGCGACGCCGCGTGGTGGGGTGCCCGCCTCGGCGCGAAGCAGGGCGCGGCGGTGCTGTCCGGGCACGTCAACTGGGCCGGCACGAAGGGTCCCTTCGACGACCTGTGGCGCGTCCGCACCGGTGACAACGTCAGCATCGTCGACGCGTCCGGCGGCCGCTGGCTCTACCGCGTCACCGGCGCGGCCACGATCCCGAAGGAACAGCTGCCCGCACAGGCCCCCGGCTGGTTCGCCCAGACCGGCCCGCACCGCCTGGTCCTGGTCACCTGCGGCGGCGACTACGTCGGCGGCACCGAGGGCTACGACGAGAACCGGATCGTCACGGCGGACCTGGTCTCCCGGCCGGACTGAACCAACCAGACCGGGAGAGCGGGACCGGCCGGCCGCGACCGCGCCGCGTGGCGGGTCCCCTCCTCCGAAACCGCCCGCGGCCACCGAGGTCGCGAAGGCTCCCGCCGCTCCGGCGAAAATCCGTGCAACCCCTTCGGCGCCCCACCGCATGTCTCCCCAGAGAAACCTCCAGACCAGGGGAGCACGATGCAGGGGACACAGGCACAACCGGCACGCAAACGCGGCGCAGTGATCGTCGTAGCCGCCGTCGTCGCAGTGGCAGCGGTCATCGCCGCCGTGCTGATCTTCTTCACCGGCAACGACAATTCGGCGCAGCCGCAGCAGCAGACCGGCACCGCGCAGGTCGGCGCCGGCCAGGCCGGAAGCAGCCGAGCCGGGAACACCCAGCCGGACCCCGGACAGACCCCCGGCACCGTCAAGCTGCCCAGCGGCGGGCAGGCGAAGCTGATCGCCGAGGAGGTCGGCGAGGACGGCGCGCTGCCGATCCCGAAGAGCCTCGCCGAAGCGGCCTGGTGGGGATCCGGCCTCGGGGCCGCGCAAGGCGTCACGCTGCTGTCCGGGCACGTCAACTGGGCGGGCGAGTCCGGGCCGTTCCAGCAGCTCTGGAAGATGAAGGCGGGCCAGGTCGTCACCGTCACCGACACCGCGGGCAAGCAGTGGGAGTACAAGATCGACGAGGTGCGCACGATCCACAAGTCGGATCTGGCGGCCGAATCCGCGAAGCTCTTCGACCCCGACGGGCCGCACCGGCTCGTGCTCGTCACGTGCGGCGGCGACTACGTGGGCGGCCAGGAGGGCTACGACGACAACCGGGTCGTGACGGCCTCTCCGGTCACCCGTTCGTGACCTCCGACCTGCGCGGAGGCCCCGGGGACCGGCCGGATACGCTGGACCTTCCGATAACTGTCCCCGCATGCGTCCGGAGCGTGGAGTGCCCGCCAACAAAATCGAAACCGTCGTCAGTCTGTGCAAGCACCGTGGCTTCGTCTTCCCGTCGGGAGACATCTACGGCGGCACCAGGTCGGCGTGGGACTACGGGCCGCTCGGCGTTGAGCTGAAGGACAACATCAAGCGCCAGTGGTGGAAGACCGTCGTGCAGAGCCGCGAGGACGTGGTCGGCATCGACTCCTCGGTGATCCTGCCGCGCCAGGTCTGGGTCGCCTCGGGCCACGTGAACGTGTTCACCGACCCGCTGATCGAGTGCCTTTCGTGCCACAAGCGGTTCCGGGCCGACCAGCTCGCCGAGGACTTCGAGGCGCGCACCGGCAAGACGACCACCGAGGACGACCTGTCCGAGGTGCCGTGCCCGAACTGCGGCACCCGCGGCAAGTACACCGAGCCGCGCGACTTCAACATGATGCTGAAGACGCACCTCGGCCCGGTCGAGTCCGAGGAAGGCCTGGCCTACCTCCGCCCGGAGACCGCGCAGGGCATCTTCGTCAACTTCCTCAACGTGCAGAAGGCCTCGCGCAAGAAGCCGCCGTTCGGCATCGGCCAGATCGGCAAGTCCTTCCGCAACGAGATCACGCCGGGCAACTTCATCTTCCGCACGCGCGAGTTCGAGCAGATGGAGATGGAGTTCTTCGTCGAGCCGGGCGACGACGAGCAGTGGCACCAGTACTGGATCGACGCGCGCACCGACTGGTACACCGACCTCGGCATCAAGCCCGAGAACCTGCGCCACTTCGAGCACCCGAAGGAAAAGCTCTCGCACTACGCGAAGCGCACCGTCGACATCGAGTACCGGTTCGCGTTCAACGCCGGGCAGGAGTGGGGCGAGCTGGAGGGCATCGCCAACCGCACCGACTTCGACCTGACCACGCACTCGAACCACTCGGGCGTGGACCTGTCGTTCTTCGACCAGGCCTCGGGCCAGCGCTACCGGCCGTTCGTGATCGAGCCTGCCGCGGGCGTGGGCCGTTCGATGATGGCGTTCCTGGTCGACGCGTACGACGAGGAAGAGGTGCCGAACGCCAAGGGCGGCACCGACAAGCGCACCGTGCTGCACCTCGACCCGCGGCTCGCGCCGTTCAAGGCCGCGGTGCTGCCGCTGTCGCGCAACGCCGACCTGTCGCCGAAGGCGCGCGACCTGGCCGCGCGGCTGCGCAAGCACTGGAACGTCGACTTCGACGACGCCCAGGCGATCGGCCGCCGCTACCGTCGCCAGGACGAGATCGGCACGCCGTTCTGCGTCACGGTCGACTTCGACACGCTTGAGGACAACGCGGTGACGATCCGCGAGCGCGACAGCATGAAGCAGGAGCGCATCTCGATCGATCAGGTCGAGTCGTATCTGGCTGGTCGTCTGCTCGGCTGCTGACCGCCGCGTACTCCGTTCCGGACGGCCCTTCCCCGCGCTTGCCGGGGCAGGGCCGTCCGGCGTTTGTCGCGCGGTGCCGACCTGTCGTCGAAGGTGCGTGGGCGCGCGGCTGCGCAAGCACGACTTCGACACGCTTGAGGACAACGCGGTGACGATCCGCGAGCGCGACAGCATGAAGCAGGAGCGCATCTCGATCGATCAGGTCGAGTCGTATCTGGCTGGTCGTCTGCTCGGCTGCGGGGCAGGGCCGTCCGGCGTTTCGTCCCCGGCACCCCTGACACCTGTCACGGTCGGGTCGTGACGCTCGGCCTGCGCACCGGCCGCAGGCGCGCGGCAGGCTTCAAGCCATGGACAACACACAGGAAATCGCGGCGGGGGCGGCGATCCGGCTGGGCGGGATCGCCAAGCGCTACGGGGATGTGCGTGCGGTCAGCCACGTCGACCTGACCATCGCGCCGGGGGAAGTGGTGGCGCTGCTCGGACCCAACGGGGCGGGCAAATCGACCACCGTCGACATGATTCTGGGGCTCACCACACCCGACGAGGGCACCGTTTCGGTGTTCGGCCAGACACCCGCCGACGCGGTGCGCGCGGGGATGATCGGCGCGATGCTGCAGGGCGGCACGCTGCTGGATGACCTGACCGTGCGCGAAACCGTCGGTCTCGTCGCGAAACTCCACCGCCGTCCGATGCCGGTGCGGGAGGCGTTGCGTGCCGCCGGGGTCGAGGACATCGCCGACCGGCGGGCCAACAAGCTTTCCGGCGGCCAGAAACAACGTGTGCGGTTCGCGGTCGCGCTGGTGTCGGATCCCGATCTGCTCGTGCTCGACGAGCCGACCGCGGCGATGGACGTCGGCAGCAGGCGCGAGTTCTGGAAGTCGATGTACTCGTTCACCGACACCGGCCGCACCGTGCTGTTCGCGACGCATTACCTGGAAGAGGCCGAGGAATTCGCCGACCGGGTCGTGCTGATGCGGGCGGGGGAGATCGTCGCCGACGGGTCCGTCGCGGAGGTCCGCGCCCTCGCCGGCGGGCGCACGATCCGCGCGGTGCTGCCGGCCGGGGTCAGCGACCAGCTGGTCTCGGCACTGCCCGCGGTCACCTCCTTCGCACTGCGCGGCGAACGCGTCGCATTGTCCAGTTCCGACTCCGACACCACCTTGCGCGCGCTGCTCGCCGCCGTCCCGGCCGTGCGCGACATCGAGATCGGCGCGGTCGGCCTCGAAGGCGCGTTCCTTTCCCTGACCTCCGGCGAAACGGAAGAAGCAGTCCGATGAACCCCGCCTACCTCCTCGTCGAAACCCGCAGGCTGTTCCGTTCGCCGCGGTTCCTGATCTTCGTCGTGGCCTTCCCCGTGCTCATGTTCCTGTTGCAGGCCACGGTGTTCACCGACCAGTCCGCGGCGGACCACGTCGCGGTCGCGGGCGTGGTCATGGTCAACATGATGACGTTCGGCACCTTCGCCGCGGCCACCACGAACGGCGCCCGGCTGGCGATCGAACGGGCGGGCGGCTGGCAGCGGCAGCTGCGGCTGACCCCGCTGTCCGGCGCGGGCTACCTCGGCGGCAAAGCGCTGTCCGGGATGCTCGCCGGGCTGCCCGCGCTGATCCTGGTGCCGGCCATCGCCGCCTTCTCCCAGGGCGTGCACCTCGACCCGGCGGGCTGGCTGCGGGTCTTCCTCGGCATTTTCCTCGGCACCATTCCGCTGGTGCTGCTCGGACTGCTGCTGGGCCAGTTCGGCACGCCGGAGTCGATGCAGCCGATCAGCATGATCGTCACCCTCGGCATCGGTTTCCTCGGCGGGCTCTGGATCCCGCTGGAGGGCATGCCGTCCTGGATGCACGACGTCGCGCAGATCATGCCGACCTACTGGGTTCTCGGGCTGGTCCGGCCGGTCGTGACGAATCAGCTGCTGGTGAGCCTGCCGACCGCGATCGGCGTGCTGGGCGCGTGGACGCTCGTGCTCGGGATTGTCGTGGTCAGGCGATACCGTAAGGACAGCGCCCGGGTTTGACCGGGCGGGGAAGGAAGAGCGACGTGTGGCCACTCGGCCGTGAGGCGACGACCGGCGAGTTCCCGGAGCACCGGTTCGGGCTCAAAGACCGGACGTCCTGGTGGGACGATCCGCCGGCGCGCCCGGGACGCGGTCCGCACAAGATCGGCTGGCCGCTCTTCTCCGCGGCGTTCCTGCTGCCGTTCCTGATCCCGGCGACCCGCGGCCTCGTCGTGGACCCCGGTCCGCTGTGGCTCCGGATCTTCCTCGGCGTGCTGATCTACGCCTACAGCGCCTGTTACGCGGTGTTCCCCGCGGTCTTCGGCAAGTCCCGGCGCGTGAAGCTCTGGTTCGGCGGCGGCATGTTGGTGCTGGGCTTGCTGTGCGCGCTGATCACCGACGCCAACCCGTACGTTCTGCTCTACGCCACCGCCACGCTGGCCTTCCTGTTCCCGGCCGCCTGGTCGTTGATCTTCAACGGGACGGCGCTGGGCCTGCTGGTGCTGGCCCTGCACCTGCGGGGGGATCTGCCGGAGCACCTCGCGGACGTGATCACGGTCGCCTCGGTCACGTCGGCGATGTTCTTCATGTCCAATCTGATCCGGGTGATCCGCAGGCTGGAGCTGGCGAACCAGGAGATCGGGACGCTCGCGGTCGCCAGCGAACGCGAGCGGGTCGCCCGCGATCTGCACGATCTGCTCGGGCACAGCCTCACCACGATCACCGTCAAAGCCGGGTTGGCGCGGCGGGTGCTGGAAAGCTCCGGCGACATCGACCGGGCGGTGCGGGAGATCCGCGAGGTCGAGGGGCTCACGCGTTCGGCGCTGTCGGACGTGCGGGCGACGGTGTCGGAGTATCGCGAGGTGTCGCTGCCCGCGGAAATCGCCGGGGCGAGGGCCGCGTTGCGCGCGGCGGAGGTCGACGCCGACCTGCCGCACGCCGTGGACAACGTCCGGGCTGAGTTGCAGAGCACGTTCGGCTACGTGCTGCGCGAGGCGATCACCAACGTGTTGCGGCATTCCGGCGCGAAACAGGTGAAAGTGCGGCTGGGGCGCGACTGGCTGGAGGTCGAGGACAACGGCCGTGCCACAGGCGACGCCGTCCCGGGCAACGGGTTGCGCGGACTGTCCGAACGCTTGGCCGCGATCGGGGGCACGGTGACGGCGCGGGCGCGGCCCGGGGGAGGATGGGTCGTCCGGGCCAAGGTCCCGGAGCCGAGCCCGGACGGATCCGCCGTCGCGGTGCGGGCCGAACCCGCTGGAGGACTGGCGTGATCCGGGTGCTGCTGGCCGACGACCAGGCGATGGTGCGCGGAGCGCTGGCCACCGTGCTCGGCCTGGAAGCCGACATCGAAGTGGTGGCCCAGGTCGGCACCGGCGACGAGGTGGTGGCCGCGGCGAAGGAAGCGGCGCCGGACGTCGCGCTGCTCGACGTGCAGATGCCCGGCATGGACGGGCTCACCGCGGCGGCCGAGCTGAAAACCGCGCTTCCGGCGTGCCGGGTGATCATCTGCACGACCTTCGGCCGCCCTGGTTACCTGGCCAGGGCCATGGCCGCGGGCGCGGCCGGGTTCGTGGTGAAGGACGCGCCGCCGGAACAACTCGTGGAGGCGGTGCGCCGAGTCCACAGTGGACTTCGGGTGGTGGATCCGGCGCTGGCCGCGGAGTCGCTCGCGACGGGCACCAGTCCGCTGACCGCCCGGGAACGCGACGTGCTCAGCGCGGCCAAGGACGGCAGTACGGTCGCGGATATCGCGAAGTCTCTTTTCCTGTCCGACGGAACTGTGCGGAACCACCTGTCGTCGGCGATCGGGAAGACGGGTGCGCGCACGCGCGCGGAGGCGGTGCGGTTGTCGGAGGAGCGGGGCTGGCTTTAGCGCTGGACTTCGCGCCGAAGGTTCTCGGTAGCTGTTGTGTGCGGCCTCACTACGGTGATGCGCAGCACCGGCCTGCCTGCGTGGCTTTGTCCGCCCACGTACTCCTGCACCGGTCGCGCCCATCGACACCGGGGTGAGTGCCGGCGGCCTGCCCTGGGTGGCATCGGGGTGTCTTTCCGGCACCGGACAGCGGCTCTGCGAGGATGGCCGCCATGGAGGCGCGGACAGGTCCTACGGCGGGAAACTGGGTGCGCCGCATCGTTTTCGGTGTGGTGCTGGCCCTCGTCGCGGTCGTCGGGGGCACCGCGTTCCGCGTGTGGCAGGTCGCGCGCGAGAACGACCGGACGCCTGCCGACGCGATCGTCGTGCTGGGCGCCGCTCAGTACAACGGCAAGCCCTCGGAGATCTTCACCGCCCGGCTGGAGAAGGCGCGGCAGCTCTACGCCGACGGCGTGTCGAAGACCGTCATCACGGCCGGCGGCAAGAAAACCCGCGACAACTACACCGAGGCGACCGCGGGGGCGCGCTGGCTGACCAGGCACGGGGTGCCCGAAGCCGCGACGCTGCCGGTCGGCGAGGGCAACGACACCCTGCGCAGCCTCCGCGCGGTCGCCGATCAGGTGAAGGCGCGCGGGTGGCGGTCGGTGGTGCTGGTCAGCGATCCGTGGCATTCCTACCGGTCGCGGACGATGTCCGAGGACCTCGGGCTGGAGGCGTGGACCGCGCCGACGCACAGCGGGCCGATCGTGCAGGAGCGCTCGACGCAGGTCCGCTACATCTTCCGCGAAACCGGCGCGCTGTTGTTCTACGAGCTGACCAAGTCGCCCGCGGACGACCTGTTCGGCACGACGATGGGCTGAATTGCCGGTCCCCGCGCCTAAGCTGACGGGGTGAGTGACGGCTACCGCGAGCACGACCGCGCCCGCGTGCTGGCCGAGGAACCCAAGGGCGCGGCGCTGGCCGGTGCGCGGCCGGACGGGCGCAGCGCGTTCGCCCGCGACCGCGCGCGGGTGCTGCATTCCGCCGCGCTGCGCAGGCTGGCGGGCAAAACGCAGGTGGTCGGGCCGGGCGAGGGCGCGGAGGTCAGCGGCGCGCCGCGGACCCGGCTCACGCATTCGCTGGAGGTCGCGCAGATCGGTCGCGGCATCGCCGAGGAGCTGGGCGCGGATCCGGACCTGGTCGACACCGCGGGGCTGGCGCACGACATCGGGCATCCGCCGTTCGGCCACAACGGCGAACGCGCGCTCGACCAGGCGGCCCAGGCATGCGGCGGCTTCGAGGGCAACGCGCAGACGCTGCGCATCCTCACGCGGCTGGAGCCCAAGGCGGTCGGCCCGGACGGCGCGACGGCGGGGCTCAACCTCACCCGGGCGTGTCTCGACGCCACCACGAAATATCCGTGGCCGCGCCGGTCGGGAGAGCCGAAATACGGCGTGTACCCGGACGACACCCCCGTGTTCGGCTGGGTCCGCGAGGGCGCGCCGGGCCTGCGCCGGTGCCTGGAAGCGCAGATCATGGACTGGTCGGATGACGTGGCGTACTCGGTGCACGACGTCGAGGACGGGGTGCTGGCCGGGCGGATCCGGTTGCGGCTGCTGGCCGACCCGGAGGAACGCGCGGCGGTCGCCGAGGCCGCGGCCCGGCATTTCTCCACGCTGTCGGTGTCCACTTTGGAGGGTGCGGCGAAAGAGCTGCTCGACCTGCCGGTGGTCGCCGAGCTGGTGCGCGCGGAGCCGGACGGTTCGCTGCGCGCCCAGGTCGCGCTGAAGCGGCTCACCAGCGAACTCGTCGGCCGGTTCGCGTCGGCCGCGGTGACCGGCACTCGCGCGGGCTACGGCGAGGGCCCGCTCACCCGGTACGCGGCGCGGCTGGCAGTGCCGGAGCAGGTCGGAGCGGAGGTGGCGCTGCTCAAGGCGCTGGCGCTGCGGTACGTGATGAGCGATCGCCGTCGGCTGGCGATGCAGGACGGGCAGCGGGAGGCGATCACCGAGCTGGTGGCGGCACTGTGCCGGCGAGCGCCCGAGGCACTGGATCCGCTGCTGGTGCCCGCGTGGAACGTGGCAGCGGATGATGCGGCGCGGTTGCGGGTCGTAGTGGACCAGGTGGCATCGCTCACTGACGCGCAGGCGTACGAATGGCATCGATGGCACACCGGACGGCACGGAACGGCGCCGCCTGCCGAACTGTGAGCCGCGGAACCACCCGTTCCGGTACGGTCGCCGCATGGCCCTGGACAGCCACCTCACTTTCACCCTGGCGCTGCACGGTGCGACCGCGCCTCCCGGAAGCGACGCGTGTCTCTCGCCGTACTCGGCGGCGAGCGCGCTCGGCCTCGCCCGTCTGGCCGCTCGCGGCCGCACCGCGGACGAACTCGGCGCGGTACTGGGCGACGACCAGGGCGGGCTGCTGCGCGCCGCGGCTGAGCTGGGCGACGACGTCCAGCTGGCCGTCGCGAACACGCTCTGGGCCGCGGACCGGATCACCGTCGAGGACAGCTTCCAAGCCGAACTCGTGCGCTGGCCCGGCGGCAAAGCCGAGACCGCGCCGTTCGAGACCGACCCCGAGGGCGCTCGCCTGCGGATCAACGCGGATGTGGACCAGACCACTCACGGGCTGATTCCGGAGCTGCTGCCCGAGGGCGCGATCCATTCATACACGCGCGCCAGCCTGGTCAACGCGCTCTACCTGAAGACCGCCTGGCGGCACCCGTTCCCCGAGGGGGCCACCGCGGACGCGGACTTCCACACGCCCGACGGCGTGCGCCCGGTGCCGACGATGCACCTGGACGAATCCGTCGGCTACGCGCACGAAAACGGCTGGCAGGTCGTCCGGCTGGCGGCCGAGGGCGGCGTCGAGACGGTGATCCTGCTCCCGGACGGCGACCTTGAGAGCGCCGAATCCGCGCTCGACGGACAGTCGCTGCGCGCGCTCGTGGAAAGCCCGAAGCAGCGCAAGATCCAGCTGTCACTGCCCAAGATCTCTCTCGATGTGCGTGCTGATCTCGAACGGGCGTTGCAGGGTCTCGGCGTGCGCGAGCTGTTCACCGACGCCGCGGATCTGACCGGTCTCACGCCGGACCGTCCGCTGTGGGTGGACAGCATCCTGCACCAGGCTGTGCTCCGGCTGGACGAACAGGGCCTCGAAGGCGCGGCCGCCACCGCGGTCCAGATGCGCACGATGTCGCTCATCTCCGGCGAGCCGCTCAAGGTCCGGGTCGACCGGCCGTTCCTGCTGCTGGTGCGCCACGCCGAAACCGGCGCGGTGTACTTCTTCGCCCGGGTGGTGCGCCCCGCGTGAGCGTGTTCCGGCCCGAAGCAAACCCCGAAGCGAAACCCGAAGCACCGCCTCGCGAACCCGGCGCGATCGCGGTCGCCGCCGCCGAACCGCGGATGCGCCGGTCTTGGGCGGACGCCGGGATCATCGGCGCGTACCTGGCGTTCTCCGTGCTCCTGTTCGGCGGCTTGTGGGCCGACCTCGGCCAGGGCTACCTGTGGAACAGCGCGTCGGACCAGAACCTGTGGGAATGGTTCTTCGCGGTCACCGCGAAATCGGTGCAGCACCTGGAAAACCCGCTCACCAGCGGCCTGCAGAACTACCCGCTCGGCGTGAACATGATGGCCAACACGGCCATGCTGGGCGTCGGCGTCCCGCTCACCCCGATCACGCTCGCCTTCGGCCCGACCCTCACCTGGGCGATCGTGCTCACCGGCAGCCTCGCCGGCAGTGCCGCGGCCTGGTACTGGGTGCTGTCGCGGCACCTCGTGCGGCACCGGGTGGCCGCGGCGATCGGCGGCGCGTTCGCCGGTTTCGCGCCGCCGATGATCTCGCACGCCAACGCCCATCCGAACTTCGTCGCGTGGTTCCTGCTGCCGTTCATCGCGCTCAAGGTGATCCAGCTGGCGCAGGGCAAGCGCCCGGTGCGCAGCGGGATCTGGCTCGGCGTGCTCACCGCGTACCAGATCTTCCTCGGCGAAGAGCCGTTGCTGATCTTCGCGCTCGGTTTCCTGATCTTCGCGGTCTCCTACTGCGTTTCGCGGCGTCGCGAGGTCAAGGCGATGGTGCGGCCGGTGCTGCTCGGCGGCGGCATCGCGGTGGTGCTGACGCTGGTGGTCGTCGCGTTCCCGTTGTGGTGGCAGTTCTTCGGCCCGGACAGCTACACCGGGCTGGAGCACGGCCAGGTCGGCAATGACACCGCCGCGATGACCCGGTTCGCGACCCAGTCGGTGTCCGGGCAGCCGGAGGCGGCGGCCGCGGTGTCGCTGAACCGCACCGAGGAGAACGCGTTCTTCGGCTGGCCGCTGATCGTGCTGATGGTCGTGGTCACGGCGTGGCTGTGGCGCGAGGTCGTGGCCCGTTCGCTGGCGATCTCGATGTTCCTGATGGCGTGGCTTTCGCTCGGTTCCGAGATCACCGTGCTGCACGAGAACACCGGCGTGCCCGGTCCGTGGAAACTGCTCGCGGACCTGCCGTTGTTCGAATCGCTGCTGGAATCGCGGCTGGCGATGGCGTGCGTGCCCGCGATCGGCGCGCTGCTGGCGATCGCGACCGATCGGGTGTTCCGTGCCGCGAGGAAGGGCGAACTGCAGCTGCCGGTGCGGCTGATCTGGCTCGGCGCGGTCGCGGCCGTCCTGCTGCCGATCGCGCCGACCCAGCTGCTCGTGCAGAAACGCCCGCCGACGCCCGCTTTCTTCGCCGACGGCACCTGGCAGACCTACGTCGCGCCCGGCGGCACCGTCGTGCCCGTGCCGCTGCCGAGTTCGGGGGAGTCGGAGCCGCTGCACTGGCAGATGGACGCCGGCCTGCGGTACGCGATGCCCGAGGGCTACTTCGTCGGACCGCAGGGCCCGGACGACAAACGCGGTCGCTACGGCTCCTACCAGCGGCCGACCTCGACGCTGTTCGACCGGGTCCGCGACTCCAAGCAAGCGCAGGAGATCACCGACGCCGACCGGGACCAGGCGATCGAGGACCTGCGCTACTGGAACGCCAGCGTGCTCGTGCTGATCCCGCGCGAGCACAGCGACGCCTACCGCGCCACCGTCGACCTCCTGCTGCGCAAACCCGCGCAGTTCGTGGACGGGGTGTGGATCTGGGATGTGCGCCCGATCACGGGACGCCGCTGACGCTGTCACATCTCGCGCGGCTGTCCCGTTCCTCCTCCGAACCACTCAGAAGGAGGACCCGACATGCCTCGTATCCCGGTCAAACGAGCCGCGGACGGCGGCCCGGTGCTCAAGCTGTTCTACCGGATCGCCGGCAAGCGGTACGGCGCGGTGCCGGAGCCGATGGCCGTCGCGGCGCACCACCGCGGGCTGCTGCGGACCAGCATGGTGCACGAGCTGATGGCGGAGAAGGCGTCCAAACACCTGCCCGCCAACGTGCGGGAACTCGCGGTCTACCGCGTCGCCACGCAGATCGGCTGCTCGTGGTGCGTCGACTTCGGCACCATGCTGCAGCGGCACGACGGCCTCGACATCGACCGGCTCAAGCACATCGACGAGTACGCGACGTCGCCGCTGTTCACCCGGCAGGAGCGGCTGGCGCTCGCGCTCGCGGACGCGATGTCCGGGCCGGCCGTCACGGTCACCGACGAGCAGATCGCCGAGCTGGCGGCCGAATTCGGCGAGAAGGGCGTCGTCGAGCTGACCTACCAGATCGGCCTGGAGAACTCGCGGGCGCGGATGAACAGCGCGCTCGGCATCCTCGACCAGGGCTTCACCTCGGGAGACGCCTGCCGGGTGCCGATCCCGTAACCCCTCGTGAGTGGCGATCACGGTTCTCACCGTGATCGCCACTCACGACTCCGGCCGGGTGATGCGGGTGAGCTTCTCCGGGTTGACCTGGTCGTAGACGCCGGCGATGCGCCCGTCGCGCACGCTGAACGTCTGCACACGCTCGTCCAGCGCGAGGTACCCGTCGACCGCCGGCAGCTGCGGCAGCCACAGGCCGAGGTCGCCGTTGACGAGCACCGGCCGCCCGTTCGCCATCGTGCCCGGCGCGTACTTCGCCAGCACCCCGAGCACGAAGCGCGCGACCTTGTCCGGCCCGGCGATCATCCGGCGGCTGGTGCGCGAGCGGCCGTTGGAATCGCCGATCATGACCACGTCCGGGTGCAGCAGTTCGGTGACCGCGCGGATGTCGCCGGCCAGCAGCGCGGTCACGAACTTCTCCAGCACCGGCTGCTGCCGCGCGAGGTCGAGCCGGGCGGGCGGGTCGGAGTCCTCGACCGCGCGGCGGCCGCGGGAGGCGTGCTGGCGGGCCGCCGCCGGGCCGCAGCCCAGGACGCCGGCGATCTCGGCGAACGGCACCGCGAAGGCGTCGTGCAGCACGAACGCCACGCGCTGCTCGGGCGTGAGCCGGTCGAGCACGACCATCGCGGCCATGCGCAGCCCGTCGTCGCGCACCGCGGCCTCAAGCGGATCCTCGCTCGCCGGCGCGCCGAGCGGCGTGACGATCGGCTCGGGCAGCCATTCGCCCACGTACTTCTCGCGCTGCACGGCCGCCGACCGCAGCCGGTCGAGGCAGATCCGGCCGACCACGGCGGTCAGCCAGCCGCGCAGGTCGCGGATCCCGGCGCGGCCCGCGTCGTCGAGCCCGGACAGCCGCAGCCAGGCCTCCTGCGTCGCGTCTTCGGCGTCCGCGCGGGTGCCGGTGAGCCGGTAGGCCGCTCTGATCAGGTGCGGCCGGTGAACGTCGAACTCGGCGGCGAACTCCTCCAGCGCGGTCGTGGTGCCCATGTCCCGAGTGTGCCGCACGGCGCGGCGGGAGGGAGAACTATTGTGGTCACCGTGGCTGGACTGATTCGGGAGAGCGATATCGCGGAGGTGCGTGAGCGCAACCGGATCGACGAGGTTGTGGGGGAGTACGTCGCGCTGCGCCGCGCTGGCGGGGGCAGCCTGAAGGGCCTGTGCCCGTTCCACAACGAGAAGACCCCGTCGTTCAACGTGCGCCCCACTCACGGGACTTTCCACTGCTTCGGCTGTGGCGAGGGCGGCGACGTCATCAAGTTCATTCAGAAGATCGACCTCGTGTCGTTCGTGGAGGCGGTCGAGCGGCTCGCCGACCGGGTCGGGATCCGGCTGACCTACGAGGGCGGCGGCGCGTCGGTGCAGCGCGACCGGGGCACCCGTGCCCGGCTGATCGAAGCGCACCGCGCGGCGGCCGAGTTCTACATCGAGCAGCTGGTCACCGACGAGGCGCGGGCGGCGCGGGACTTCCTGTCCGAGCGCGGTTTCGACGCCGCGGCGGCCAAGCAGTTCGGCTGCGGGTTCGCGCCCGGCGGCTGGGACAAGCTCACCAAGCACCTGCTCAACCGCGGGTTCGAGGTGAAGGAGCTGATCGCGTCCGGCCTGGCGAAGGAGGGCCAGCGCGGCCCGATGGACCGGTTCCACCGGCGGCTGGTGTGGCCGATCCGCGACGTCGGCAACGACGTGGTCGGCTTCGGCGCGCGGCGGCTGTTCGACGACGACCGGATCTCGGCGAAGTACCTCAACACCTCCGAAACGCAGATCTACAAGAAGTCGCAGGTCATGTTCGGCCTCGACCAGGCCAAACGGGAGATCGCGAAACGGCACCAGGTCGTGGTGGTCGAGGGCTACACCGACGTGATGGCGATGCACGCGGCGGGCGTGCCGACGGCGGTCGCGTCCTCGGGCACCGCGTTCGGCGAGGACCACATGAAGGTCCTGCGGCGGCTGATGATGGACGACGACGCCTTCCGCGGCGAAGTGATCTTCACCTTCGACGGCGACGAGGCGGGGCAGAAGGCGGCGCTCAAGGCGTTCGAGGGCGACCAGACGTTCGCCGGGCAGACCTACATCGCGGTCGCGCCGGACGGGATGGACCCGTGCGAGCTGCGGATCGCGAAGGGCGACGCCGCGGTGCGCGACCTGGTGGCCCGGCGCACGCCGCTGTTCGAGTTCGTGATCAAGAGCATGCTGAAGCAGTTCGACCTGGATTCGGTCGACGGGCAGGTCTCCGCGCTGCAGAAGACGGTGCCGATGGTCGCCGCGATCAAGGACCGGGCGAGCCGGGACGGGTACGCGTCGAAGCTCGCGTGGTGGGTCGGCTGGCAGGACGTCGCGCAGGTGGTCAACCGGGTGCGCGGCGCGGCCGGAGCGGCGGCCCGGCGCGGACCGGCCGAACCTCAGCCGCGGCGCGGCGCGGCGCGGCGGGAAACCCCCGCACCCGAACCGGAGAAGCAGGATCTGCCGCGTCCCGCGCCGAACGACCCCAGGTTCGCCGGGCAGCGCGAAGCGCTCAAGGCCGCGCTGCAGCAGCCCGCGATCGCCGGTCCGGAGTACGACTCGCTGCCGGAAGAGGCGTTCACGCATCCGGTGTACGTCGCGGTGCACCTGGCCGTGCTGAAGGCGGGCGGGGCGGCGTCCGGGCTCACCGGGCCCGCGCTGCTGGACGCCGCTTCGGCGCACTGCCCGGCTGGGACGGTCCGCCGCGTGCTCAGCGAACTGGCGGTGGAACCGTTGCGCGCCTTGGGAGAAGTGGACTCGCGCTACATCTCCGGCGTGCTCGCGGGCGTGCAGGAGAACCTGGTCGGCAGGCAGATCGGCGAGATCAAATCGAAGCTGCAGCGGCTGTCGCCGGTCGAGGCCCCGGACGACTACCGGGCCCTGTTCGGCGACCTGGTCGCGCTGGAGCAGTACCGGAAGTCGCTGCGCGAGCAGGCGGCGAGCGGGTGGGAGTGACGTGGGACTGCTGAACCGGTTCTTCGGCGGCGGCCTGCCCCCGGGATTCCCCGGCAAGCTGGCCGAGGGCGAGGATCCGGTGGCCGCGGCCGCCGTCGAGGGCGGCGGGCACCTGGTCGTGACGTCGCTGGGCCTGTGGATCCCGTCCGGCGACGGCACGACGCGGCGGGTCGGCTGGCACTTGGTGGGCAAGGCGACCTGGGGCGAGGGTGTGTTCGCGCTGACCGAATCGGAGGAGACCGGGCGGGCCGGCGCGGTCGCGGTGCTGGCCGACCGCGAGCCGGTGCGGTTCCGGCTGCCGCAGCCGGGGAAAGTGCCGCAGCAGGTGCGCCTGCGGGTCGACGGCTCGGTGCGGGGAAGGCACCGGCACGAGTTCCCCGAGGGCGGCGCGTGGTTCGTCCAGCGCAAGGTCCCCGGCCGCGACGGCGTGGAACTGCAGGTCCGTCCCGATCCGGGCACCGACCCGGCGCTGGTCGAGGCGGTCGCGGCGGAGGTCGCGGAGAAGCTGGCCAACCGCGGCGAGTAGCAGTACGCTCGTACTCAGTACGTCTGTACTGTTTACTGGCGGGAGGCTGCTCGTGTGGGACCCGGCGAAGTACCTCGACTACTCCGACCTGCGCGGCCGGCCGTTCTACGACCTGATCGGGCGAATCTCGGCGACTTCGCCCCGCCGGGTGGCCGACCTGGGCTGCGGCCCCGGCACCCTGACCCTCGACCTGGCTCTCCGCTGGCCCGACGCGGTCCTGGAGGCGATGGACAGCTCGCCGGAGATGGTCGCCGCCGCCCGGGAACGCGGGGTGGCCGCCGAGGTCGGCGACGTCCGGACGTGGACGCCGAAACCGGACACCGACGTGGTCGTCTCGAACGCGGTCCTGCAGTGGGTGCCCGGACACGAGGACCTGCTGCGCCGCTGGGCCTCGGAACTGCCCGCCGGAGCTGTGCTGGCGGTGCAGGTACCCGGCAATTTCTCGGCCCCTTCGCACGCCCTCACGCGTGCGCTGGCGGCCTCCCCGGCCTGGGCCTCGCGTCTCTCGCCGGTGTCCTTGCGGGCCGAAGACGCAGTCGGCGAACCCCGCGACTACGCGAACCTCCTCGCCGACGCCGGATGCCTGGTCGACGCGTGGGAAACGACGTACGTGCAACAACTTTCCGGCCCGCGCGCAGTCCTGGAGTGGATCACCGGAACCGCACTCCGTCCCGTCCGCGCCGCCCTGGGCGACGAGGACTGGGCCGCCTTCCAAGACGACCTCGCCCCGCTGCTGGACGAGGCCTACCCGCCACGCCCGGACGGCACCACCTGGTTCGCATTCCGGCGCATCTTCTTCGTCGCCAAGGTCCCGGGCTGATGTCGTACTGGACCACGAACGTCGCCCGCCATCCGGGCATCCTCCGCGCCGTTCCCCGCGGCTGCTCGACCGCGCTCGACGTCGGCTGCGGAGACGGCCTGCTGGTGCGGAAACTGGCTCTCGTGGTGCCCGAGGTCAGCGGCATCGACAAGTCTGCGGAGATGGTCACGCAGGCTCGTTCGCGGTCCGGCGACACCTTCGTCGAGGGAGACTTTCTCTCCGCTGACCTCGGTACCTACGACTTCATCTGCTCAGCGGCCGCCATCCACCACCTGGATTTCGAAGCCGCCCTCACCCGGATGCGGGATATGCTGCGCCCAGGCGGCGCACTGGTGGTCGTCGGCCTGGCCCGCGACGCGAGCGCGACGGACTGGGCAGCGACGATCGCGGCCGCACCGATCGTGCGAACCGTGAAGACGGTCCGCCGCGCACACGGCCCGGAGGGCATGCCGACGGTGCAGCCGCGGATGAGCTACCGCGAGGTGCGCACCGCAGCGCGGCGGCTGCTGCCCGGGGTGCGCTACCGCCGACACGTGCTGCGCCGGTACTCGCTCACCTGGCAAAAACCGTCCTGAGCTGGGCTTGCTCAGCCGTTCCCGCGCCCGAACTTCTCGCCGAGCTTCGCCCGAGCCACCCCGGCGGCCCCCTGGACCATCGGATGGTCGGCCAGTTTGCGGTAGGTGCGCACGATCTGCTCGTACCGTCCCCGGCCGGCCTTGGTGCCCAGCACGTATCCCAGGCCCACGCCCAGCAGGAACTTCTTCATCAGCGGCCACACCTCTTTCTCACCAGGACTTCCGACTGTCCATTGTCCAACACAACCGGCTTCCGCGCGGGGCCGCCGCAAACCCACCCCCCCCTGTGCGGGGCGGGGACGGCATGGGCTAAAGTTCTTCCCGTCAGCCCGGAGAGATCCGGACCGGCGAAGCACGATCCCCTGTAGCTCAACTGGCAGAGCATTCGGCTGTTAACCGGAGGGTTCTTGGTTCGAGTCCAAGCGGGGGAGCAAAGCCCAGGTCAGCGACCTGGGCTTTTGTGTTACCTGTGAGTAGGGGCGATTTAGTGTCGATTTTGACAGTCGTCCAAGCGGTCGGCTGTCGGGTCGTCGGTGGTTCGCTGAGCCCGTGGCCAGTTCGGAGCGGCGTCGCCGCGTTGGCCGCTGTCGATCCTGGTGTGGTCGGCCCTCGCTCGACATGTCGATTCGTCGCTTGACGCGCGCATGCAATGCCTGTGGCAGCCGTGTTCTGGGCGCATCGCCGCGCTTCGGGCCGCGCGGCCGCCGAGTTCGTTTCGGTTGAGTCGATCAACGTAGCTGCCGACGAAACGTCGCAGGGCTAAAGAGAGCCATCGGCAGAGACGCGATGAAGCAGCGGATGTTGCGTCGTCCGGGGATCCTGCGCTCGGACGTCAATCGTGTGGTGAACCGCGATCGGGTGCCGACTTGTGCCTTGCGGCTTCGATGATCGAGCTAAGGATGCGAGAGTTCAACTTAATTGCCCTCGGAGCCTTCTTTTCCTGCGCTGATAGGAATGGCGAAGGGGCGGAGCATAATCTGCTGGACTGCATTCTTCGAAGAACCGCCAGAAGCAGTTCGAGGTGGCGCTTCCGGCGAGTTGTTGTTCAGCAGGTCGCACGTGTTGTGGCGCTGCTCTGTGCCGCAGAGATCGTGTTAACTAGACGTTCCTGACCTGCGGGAACAGCATCGTTGACCTCCTCACTGCCAGTCTGGTCTAAATTGGCCTCTGACCTGCGGTTTTAGGGAAACTGCTGGAGGGGTGGGGCAGTGGGCTGCCGTTGAGTGCGGTTCACTGCTGGTCGTTGCCGTTGGGAGTACGGCACTGCTCCAGTTTTGCTCCAGGTCTGTTTGCGTGAATGTTTTTGGTGCGAGTGTGTTCGGTGCGTTCGTCGTCGGGCGAAGGCAGGGGTGAGCGCGGCGTTGCCATGTGCTTTGTGACACATGTCAGTGTTGTGGCGCGTGGATGGGAAGTCGGTCTCCGTCTAGGCGGGCGGCTGCGAGGTCGACTGGCTCCGGCGAGGACCCCCCGCATGCGAGGGAAAGACAAGTCACAGACGCCGATCACATCATCCCCTGGGGGCCACCCCCGCTCGCGCGGGGAGACCGTCGAGACAGCGGTCCGGCGGACGGCCTGAGCTGAGCGGTGCTGCTCGACGAGGTGGAGGTCGAGGTACGGCAGGTCGTCGATTTCGACGAGATCCCGAGGCATGACGCCATCGGAACGGTCGGCATCCATGCGGACCAGCCCATGTCGTCATGGCGGTGGGAGGACATCCGCGACATCGGCGACCTGCTTGAGGAACGTGTCGGAGGGGCGGCCGTTGATCGGGTCTGTTTCGGCGATGACAACTAGCTTGCCGTCCAGCCGCGATCGGTAGTGCTTTCCGGTGAAACGAAAGCCTTCTGCTTCGAGAATCTCTGTTCCGAATGGGGTGACGTCGCCGGATCCGTACGTGTCTTCCAGGCTGCGGAGCTGTGCTGCTGATTCGGCCGACGGCATCTTCACCCAGGCGACCGATCCTGCGATTGTGTTTCCGTTCTCGGCTTGCACGACGAACAGCAGCTGGTCGAGCTTCTTGCATGGGTGGCGAAGGAAGAACTGCTGAACCTGGCCATACGATTGCACGGCGCAGTGCAGGCCTTTCTCGATCTTCTTCCTGACTTCCTTGAGAGCCAGCCGTCGCCATGCCTCGGCGCGATCTCCCTTCTGCGCTGCCTTCTTGCTGTTGGCTGTGTCCGCGTCGGACACGCTCTTGGTCGTCGCAGCGTCGAGTCCGTCTCCGACCGAAGTGACTGCGTCTCCGCCGCTTGCCGCCGCCACGACTGTCGCCAAGGCTGCCGCGGCGAAAACGCCGCCTGTTTTGATCCATTTGCCATCGGGGCCTCTGGGCTGGTTCGGGTCGAAAGGCACGCGCTGCGCTCCTGAGTCGAGTCGGGCGACGGCTCGACTTTGCCGGAACAGGAGCTGGCCGAAAACTGTGAGGATGAGAATCACCTGATCGTCTCAATGCCCGCAGTCCTGTCGTGCCGCGTTTGATGCTCCCTTGCGGGATCGACATCGTTTCAACGGCTTCGCGACGCTATCCGCGTATGGAAGGGCTCGTCGACTGGCGAGATTACGCGCGGAACGCGACTCGAGGACGTGGTCCCGGCCCGGTCTGGCTGGGCCAGCCACGACAGGATGTGGAGGAATGCACAAAGCCACCGGACACGATCTCGGCCCACGTGCCCATCCTGGACCGGCACGTCATCCCCGGTGTTGGCGCGCTGCGGGCGCGGGAAGCATTTCAGCGTCGCCGTGCGCTATAAGAGACGACGGAGCCAGTCTCCGCATGCGAGGAGAAGAGACCGCTGCCGATGATGGCCCTGCGGTCGAGCCTGGACTGCTCCTGCACCGTCGCGAAGATGAACCATCCGGCTCAGACCCGGATGGTTCAGAGGACCAACCCCCGCTCGCGCGGGGAGAACGTGTCGCGGACCGCGATGCCGTAATTGACCTGGGGACCACCTCCGCTCGCGCGGGGAGAACGCCGCGTCGTGGCCGTGGTTCATCCACTACAACGGACCACCCCCCGCTCGCGCGGCGTGAACAAAACCGCAGATCAGCGGACGTCGTAACCGCGTGGACCACCCCCGCTCGCGCAGGGAAGAGGACCAGGTTCTCCGCCGCCTGAGTCGGGGTGACCGGACCACCCCACTCGCACGGGGAGAACGTCGACGTAGGCAGTGCTGGGGTCGCTCTCGAAGGACCAGCCCCGCTCGCGCGGGGAAACAAAGACGACGCGGGCGGCTGGTCGATCCTCCAGGGACCACCCCCGCTCGCGCGGGGAAGGCATTCCAGCGACCAGGTCTATACCAGTCGAGTGTCTGTCTGGGCGGTTTCGTCGGCTCCGACGAGATGGTCTGCTTCGGGGCTGGTTCCGTGTCGGCCGTGAGCTTGGCTTGGGTATGCGGGGTACTGGCTTTGCTGGGCTGTTCGCAGCGGGCCGGGTGCCGCGTTGTGGCTGTGGCGGCACCCGGCCCGCTGCGGTGTGGTCAGGTCGTGAGGCGGCAGGAGTCGGGGGTGGCGGTCATGCCGTAGAGGCCGTGCCAGCCGGTGCCGATGAGTTTGCCGTTGGCGCGTCCGGTGTCGGACCAGGTGTCGCTGGCGGGGAGGTAGCGGTACCAGAGGAGGCCGCCGCCTTCGGCGGGGTAGGAGCCGTAGAGGACGTCGGCTCCGGGGGAGGTGATGGTTTTGAAGCCGTTCCAGCCGGTGCCGGAGGGTTTGGCCCATTGGGTCCATTCGCCGGTGGCGGCGTCGTAGGTGTGGCGGAACAGGTCGCCTTTGGGGGTGCGGGCGTAGAGGACGCCGTCGCCGGCGGCGGTGATGAGGTCGTATTTGCCCCAGCCGTCTTTGAGGACGCGGTGGTCCCATTTTTTGGCGGTGGGGTCGTAGGTGCGCCAGTGGAGGTTGCCGTCGGGTTCGATGGTGTAGATGTGTCCGCGGGTGTCGACGGTGATGCGGTTGTTGTATTCGGCGGTGGCGTAGCGGGCCCAGCCGTTGTCGATGACTTCGTAGTAGGGGGTGGGGCTGGTGTTGAGGTCCCAGCCGGTGCCGTTCCAGCGGAATTTGCGCAGTTGGCCGTTGCTGTTGGCCTGGTAGACGAGGCCGTCGGGGCCTGCGGTGGTGCGGGCGGACTGCCATCCGCTGCCGATCTGCTGGCCGTTGCCGTTGATCCAGGAGAAGGCGCCGTTGCGGGGGTCGGTGTGCTGGTAGAGCCAGAGGGTTCCGTCGCCGCGGGTGGTGAAGATGGGGGCGGCGGGTTTGCA
Source organism: Amycolatopsis rubida (assembly GCF_900115345.1). GTDB lineage: Bacteria > Actinomycetota > Actinomycetes > Mycobacteriales > Pseudonocardiaceae > Amycolatopsis > Amycolatopsis rubida. Next base: position 78,669 of record NZ_FOWC01000003.1, read on the forward strand.
GGTGATGGCGAGGTCGGGCACGTTCTGCCGGATCCAGCCGCCGAGGTCGTCGGTCCGGGTGGCGGTCACTCCGGTGCCGGTGGCGGTTTCGGCGAGGCATCCGTGCTGGTCCGATCCTGTGACCACGCCTGCGATCCGGCCGTCGCCGGTCAGCACCGGGGCGCCCGCGTCGCCCCGGCACACGCCGGTGGTGCCGGAGGCGGTGAACGTCATCTCGTTGCCGGTGGCCCCGGTGACGGCGAGGGCTGCGGTCTGCGGCTTGTCCGGGACCCATTCGGTGCCGGTCCGGCCGAACCCGGCCACGGTCATCTGCCCGCTCGCCGGCGGCGGTGTGGTGGCGAACTCCGCGGTGCGGATGCCGGGAACCGGTGTGGCGAGCCGTACGAGGGCGAAGTCGCGGTCGGTGCGCGGCGCGACCAGATCGACCGGTGCCTGCCGCGCCGGGCCTCCGGCCACCGGTGCCTGCGCGGTGACCGGAACGGCGGGAGGCTGGCCGCCGACGAGCCCGTCCGCCGCCCGCGCGCCGGCCTTCCCGGTCAGGCATGACGCGCTGGTGGCGATCCATTGCGGGGAAACGAAAATGCCGGTGCAGGCGTGTCCGCCGCCGCGCGGGTCGCCGTCGACCGCCAGCACGGCCAGCGCGTCGCCCGGGCTTCCGGTCGCGGCGGTGCCGCCGGCTACCGCTGCCGCAGGCGGCGCGCCGGCCAGCGCCAGTCCGGCGACGGCGGCGCAGGCGGCGTAGCCGGTCCGGCGCGCCATGGTGCGCGCGGCCACACGGTTGAGCCTCATCAGGAAACCTTTCGAACAGCACGACGACGCGCCCCTTTGGGCGCGGTCGTGTTCACCGAGGACAGCCCGGCAAGGCCGGGAAAGGGTCAGGATTGAGTGGTGATTTCCACCAGCGTGGTGGGCGCGTGCTGCGGATCGACGCCTTCCCCGAACGGGGCGTACGCCTTCGGTTCGAGGGTGTGGTCTTCGGACTGGCCGTTGCTGGTCAGCCGCATTCCGACCTTGTGGGAGTCGGCTTTGCCGAGGTACACCTTGGGGATCTCCACGGTCAGCCAGCCGCCCGGCGCCGTGGAGCGGAAGCAGGTGGTGCCGATCTCGCGCGAGCGGACTTCGATCACGTCCCCGCCGCAGTCCGCGAGCATGATTTTCCCGTCGCCCTTGAGCAGTTTCACGTGCTTGTCGGCGAGGATCGCGTCCCGCCCGGGATAGTTGTAGTCCTCGACCAGCGCAGCCTGGCCGGTGTCCCCGGAGTCCGCGGCCGACGCGGCAGCCTTGCCGCTGGCTACGCCCGCACCGGCGATCACGAGCCCGGCGGCCGCCGCGCCCGCCGCAACCCACGCCGCGATTCTCCTCGCGCCTCGCGGGCGCGCCACTGACATCCCCATTTCATCCCCTCGTTAATCCGACCTGATGCGAGATTCGCAATTCCCAAAAACAGGTTCTGTTTCGACGCGCTTCAGTCGACCCCTGTCGGATTCGTCAACCCTATCCACCGGCCGAGATTCGGGTCAATGCGACACGGGACACATCGCCGTATGCGCACGATCGCCGTTACACAATCCCGTGGCTGTTATGAAATCTTTGCCAAGGTTGCACCGTTCGGCGCATCGCGCCTGGCGGAGAAGCCATCCGGGTTTGGCTGTTCGCGTTTCCCGGGTGTAGGTTCGGCGAACCGAATAGTCTTCGCGGGCTTCTTCCGCGACATTTTCCGGTCTCTATGTTGGGGCTCCGTTTCCGGTTCGGAAACGGAGCGGGGGTGCGCACGGCCTGTGCGCTGGACACGAGGAGGGGCGAGTGCGCGCCTGGGGAGACGCAACGGGGAACACGCGCGGCCGGAGACGCTTCCGGCCGCTCGCGGCTGCCGCGCTCGCAGCGGCGGCGGTGATCGGCGGGGTCCAAGTCCCCGCCGAAGCCGCCGTACCGCACGCGGCAGCAGCCGCGCGGACGAGCGCGCAGACCGCAGGAACTTCTGCGGGTGCCACGGATCCGGCGGATGGGCCGGTGTCGGACCGGGAGAAGCTGGCCCGCGCCTGGAACGCCGGCGGGGAGCAGGTCCGCGAGCGCGCCGGACGAGTTCTGGTCGGCAGCGACGCGGACGTGTCGGCGTTTCTCGCGAAAGATCTCGCTGCCGCGCAGCAGATCGACGACGAGCTGCGGGTCTCGCGGATGCTGGCCGGCGGTGGCCCGGCGGTCAAGGAGGCCGCGGCCAAGGCACTGGACGGCGGGCCGGACGCGGTGCGTGCGTACCTTTCGTCCGGATGGGTGACGCCGTCCCAGTCGGACGCGGAGATCGAGGCGTCCCGGCTGCTCGCGTCCGGCGGGCCCGGAGTGAAGGAAGCCGCGGCCAAGGCGCTGGACGCGCACACCTACCGGGCGCTGGAGGACTTCCTGCGGCGCGGGCAGTTCGCGGCCCGCGAGGACGACGACCGGGTCCGGGCCACGCAGATCATGACCGCCGGCGGTCCGGAGGTGAAGGCCGCCGCGCAGCGCGCCTTCGACGACGGGTCCTACACCGCGATCACCGAATTCCTCGCCCGCGACCAGTTCGTCGCTGCGGAGCGGGACAAGGAGACCCAGACCGTCGCCGGCCTGGCCGCAGTCGCGAAACGCGCCCAGCAGCAGGCTGCCGTGGAGACCGCCGCGGCGAAGACCGCGTCCGAGCGTGCCGTGCAGGCCGCCGCGATGGCCAAGGAAGCCGCCGAGCGCGCCGCGCGGGAAGCCGAGGCCGCGCACGGCGACGCGGGCCGGGCGGCCGGCGCGGCGTCGCGGGCCGCGGACGCGGCGGACGGAGCCGCATCCGCCTCCGCGCAAGCGGTCTCGGCGGCCCGGACCGCGCACACCGCGGCCATGACCGCCGTCGCCGCCGCGCAGCGCGCCGCGTCCGCCGCAGCGATGGCCGGGAACGCGGCATCGGCGGCCTACCGGGCCGCGAACGCGGCCCGTGCCGACGCGGGCAAAGCAGCCGAAGCCCGCCAGGCAGCAGAAGGTGCCCGGACCGCGGCCCAGGGCGCGCGGACTGCGGCCGAAGCGGCGTGGGACGCGGTAGCGGCCATTCAGGGCGCGCTCGGCGCCGCCCGCTCCGCCGCCTCGGCAGCGGGCAACGCCGCAGCAGCCGCCGACGCCGCCGCCCGCGCCGGCCGGGCCGCCGGGGCCGCTGCCAGCGAGTCCGCCCGGGCCAAGGCCGCCGCGGACAACGCGCGCGCCGCGGCGGCGCGGGCGAACCGGGCGGCGAACTCCGCCCAGCGGCTGGCCAACGCAGCCGCAGACAACGCCGCAGAGGCGCGATCGGCGGCGAACAGCGCCGCAGACCATGCCGATGCCGCCGCACGAGCCGCGGACGAAGCCGCCCAGCACGCCGGAGAAGCTGAGCACGCCGCCGAAGACGCGACCCGGCACGCGGCGGGAGCGAAAACCGCCGCAGACGCCGCCTCCGCCGCGGTCGAACAGGCGAAGAAAGTCGTGGCCCTCGCCCGCCAGACCGAGGACGAGCAGCTCGTGATCCGCGCCGAGCAGGACCGTGCCGACGCGCAGAAGGCCGCCGACGACCTGCGCGCCCACCCCCGGCCCGACCCCGGAACCGAAGACGCGATCCCGGCCGAGTCCACCCGCGACGCCGACGTCCGAAACTGGCTTGCCGCGGCCCGCGACACCGCCACACCTGCCGGGGAAGCGGCGACTGCGGCGCGCAAGGCCGCACTGCGGCTGGCCGAGCAGAGCAGCCCGTGGACGAAACGCTCCGCGCTGACCGCACTCGGCGGCGCTGACGCGGAAGTCGTCGCCTGGGCCCGGGCCGGCGTCGACACCGCCGCGGACCAGGACGACCGCGCCACTGTGGTGGCGATGGCGACCCGGGGCCCGGCTCCGCTCACCACCGCCGCACAAGAAGCGCTCAACGGCGACCACGCCGCCGTCGTCGGCTTCCTGGCCAACCCGGACTACCCGGGCCGCCAGCAGGACGACGAGATCCAGGTCGCCCGCCTGCTGAACAACGCGCGCCCGGCCATGAAGGACGCCGCGAGCAAAGCTCTCGACGGCGGACAGGCCGCAGTGACGGAATTCCTCCGGCACGGCCAGTTCCGCGCTCGCGAGCGCGACGACGACCTGCAGACCACGCAGGTCATGTCCGCCGGCGGCGCGGAAGTCAAAACCGACGCGCAGACCGCGCTCGAGGGCACCCCGCAGATGCGCCACGACTTCCTCGCCACCGGACAGCACCGCGCCCGCCTGCGCGACCAGGCCCGAGACGCCCACCGCGCGGGCATCGACCGGCTCGTCGCCGACGCGGCCCAGTCCGCCGCGCTCGCGCAACAACAGGCCGGCGAAGCCGCCCAAGCCGCCGCGATCGCCCGCAACGCCGCCCAGGAAGCCGCCGGATACGCCGAACAAGCACGCCAGGCAGCCGACCGGGCACGCGGCTACGCCAACGACGCCGCCCGTTCCGCCGACGCCGCCGCCGCATCAGCCGCAGCGGCCGCCGAATCCGCCCGCGTCGCACGCAACGCCGCCAACCAAGCCGCAGCCGACGCCAAAACCGCCGCGAACGCCGCCCGGCAAGCCGCAGCCTCCGCCGCGCAAGCACGCGCTTCGGCCAACGCTGCGGCAGCCGACGCCGCCCGTGCCCGCCGTGCCGCGCTCGACGCCGGAAAAGACGCCGCAGCGGCCATGCGAGCCGCCGGCGAAGCGCTCCAAGCGTTCCTCGGCAAATACCGAGCCGAACAGATCGCCCGCGCCGCCCAAGGCAACACGAACACCAGCGGCCTGCCCGAGAACCTCGGCGGCAAAGGCGGCCAAGCCACCTACCCCAACGGAACCCGCCTCGTCGTCATCGGCACCACCTGCTACATCAACGGCTTCCAGCTGCCCGCACACATCGGCACCGGAAACTGCGACAGCCTCGCCATCGACCTCGACCACTGGCTCGCCGGCCGGCAGATCATCTGGGAATTCCTTGAGCAGCTGCCCGACGGAAGCACGGCAGGCGCGGCCCTTCTGTGGGACTACTGCGGTAACAACCCGGAGGCCTGCGGCCCGGAACTGCTCGCGCTGCTGCCCAAATTCAGCGTCCCGATCTTCACCGGCCCCATCCCCCTCCTCGACGAGCTCGAGTCCAACCTGCACCGCGTCATCTTCAACGACGACAACGGCCTCGCCAAAGACATCGGCGACCTCCTCGACGGCGCCGCCGACCTCAGCAACGTCGCCCGCACCCGCATCGACCAGGTCTACAACCTCGTCACCAAGGACGGGAAGTTCCTCGGAGAAAAAGGATCGTCTGAGGAGATCCGGATCGTCACCCCGGACGACATCAACCGGCTACGGGGACAGTTGACCGCCCAACTCGGGCAGCCCCAGCGACGGGAAATTCCCGGAAAGGGCCAGATCGAGCTGTGGTACATCGGTGACGGCAAGAAAAACGTGACCTGGCGCGACTACTCTAAATCCGGCGGTGCGACGATCGACTTCAACGACTTCGAACCAGGCGACAAACTTGACAAATTGAAGCGTTGGCACTACGAGAGCTAGCTAGGAGCGAGAAACCGAATGTCCATTGCAGACATGACTCCGGACGCATGGGAGGAACTGGCCTGGCTGCAGCAGATCTTCGCCGCGGAGTACAGCGGGCCAGGACACGTCGTCCGCGAAATCCTGCCCGTCGACTACCCGGCGTACGTGCGGATCCTGCACTCGTTCGCCCGCGCCAGCGACACGGGGTCCCTGCGCAGCTGGGCCAGTATGGCCGCCGAGATCGGGTTCGAACTCCACGCGGAGACATCGCATCAGACCCTGATGAAAGCCGAACTCGCCACGGGGCCTCGGCAGTGGGTGACCCAACACGGTCGTCTCCGGGCTTCCGAGCAGCGCGCGCTGAGCGGCATCCTGGCTGGAGTGTCGGGTGCTTCGGAGGTCTACTTCGGCTACCTCACTTCGGCGGACGCGGCGGGCGGGCTGCCTGAGTTCACTACTGCCGCCCCCCTGGATCAGCTCGATGACGTGCGGAAACAGGTCGGCGAAGAAGTCGGGATCCGAAATGGTCCGGATTACTGGTGTCCCCGGGGCCACGCCTGGGTCGTGTGCTCCGACCACGATCTCGCGTCCACTTACGTAGCCTGCAGCGAAGAGGTCGCGAAGGCGATCGTCGCGCACCCAGATCTCGAAGCCCTCGACGTGACGCCGGATACGCGTATCGATTTCGCGTCGGACCAACCGCGGCCTGCATAAGAAGGGCAGGAAACGGTGCCGATCGCCGAGACCATCGCGGAAATGCGGGCCGAGTTCGCGTGACTGCAGAAGCGCATCAAGTGGGGTTACCCAGGATCTGGTCACATCGTCCGGGAGTTCCTGCCCGAGGGCTGCCCGGCCTCCGTACGGATCCCGCAACCATTCGCCAACACCCGCAACGAGAAGGACCTGCGCAGCTGGGCCAGAATGGCCGACCAGATCGGACTCACCCTCTGGGAGGTCCCTATGGCGGTTGTCAAGCGTTCGGCGGCTCGGGATGCTGACAGAGGGCTTGGTGGCGGAGCATGGCGAGAGCACGTCGCAGCGTCGGCGGGCGAGGCAGGTGAGGGCGGCGTTGTGTTTTCTTGCCTTCGGCTCTCTTGCGGTCGTAGTAGGCCCTGCTGGTCGGGTCGGACAGGGCGGCGAACGCGGCGAGGAAGAACGCGCGTTTGAGTTCGCGGCTGCCGGTGTGGGCGGGGTGTTCGCCTTTGATCGATGTTCCGGAGTCGCGGGTTCAAGCAGCAACAGGCGAGTCCCGCCCCGCCATATCCGGACACCGACCTCGGTGTCGGCCTGACCCAGTGGGAGACCGGCAGCTACCTGCTGATGGTCGGTGACGTCTGCTTCCTCAACGGCGTCCGACTGCCGAGCAAAGACCAGCTCGGCACCAAATCCTGCGACGGCCTCGGCCTCGACATCTGGCTGTCCGGGGTCAATGTCATGAGGGAATCGCTGCCCGACGGTCCGGAAGGCGCGAGGAGGCCGCTGAACGAGTACGGTCCCTCTCGCCCAGAGGCATGCGGCCCAGCCCTGATCAGCATGCTCCTTTCTGGCTACTACTACGCCATCACCCATCAGGAGGCGGGATTCGGGAACTTCCTGGGGAAGATCTTCCGCGTTTCGAGCGAGCCGATCGTCCGAGGAGCACTGCCCGAGGCACTCGGCCCGGCCAACCGGGGCGCTCTGCATGACCGAGATCCTCGGCACCGAAATGGCCAAACCCCACGTGACCACCCCCCGCCTCAAGATGCTGATCAGCCAGATCTGGAAACTTCCGGACAGGGGCCAGGGATTCGGGAGCGGCAGCGTCACCGCGGCCGCACGGACGGAGAAAGCCTTTGCGAAATGGGGGTCAAGCTCAACGGAGCCGACCACGTTGAGAAGATCCGGACCTTGATCCCCGCTGCCGTGGACGGGCTGGCCAAACCGGCCAGGTGATCCACCGCAATGCCCGGGTGGCAGAGAACATCGTGACAACCGACCACGACGACGCGTCGGAGACGTCGGCGGACCTCGAGCCCGAATGGCTGGCCAGGCTCCTCACGCTCGCCCCGGAATTCGCCGAGGCAGACCGGGACCTCCTGGCTTACTGGGACGAGCCGCCCTGCCGCGACCCTACCTGGGAACCGCTCGACGAGGACACCGCGCAACGTCGTCGCCGTCCGGGCCTGCCTCCCCGCACCCGGCTGTCCCAGCGGGTTGCCACGATCGCCCACACGATCGTGCGGACGTGGGACCAGTTCGACGAGGACATCCGCCATCGGACGTTCGACTGCGTCGAGCACGTCCTCTGCACGGCGAAAGAGACCGGCGACGAGGAATCTCGCTTCCAGATGAAAATGTTCCTGCTCGACAACGTGCAGAACATGGCCGGAGCTGAGCGCGAGGACATGCTCCGCGAGATGTGGCCTTACCTGGGACCCGAGTCGAAGAAGGACTGCCTCGAACTGGACCGGGCACAAGGGATCGGGAAGGTGCCGGAGTGGAAACTGCGGTCACCGCAGCCCCAGCGCACTGCGATGGGAATGAAGGCAACGATGTCCGCGGAACACTGCCGGACGCCCGGCACATCAGCGGGATCCGATTCGTCAGCCAAGTCCGCCGGAAGCCGAGGCGTCGGACGTCGCTGCGGAAAGCGCGGCATGTGACCGCATCTGGGACCCAATTCGGGGACGATGAGGATCGGAGTCTCCGAGAATGCTGACGGCGCGTCAGCATGGAAACAACGGGAGCCGTCCGCAATCGTAGCGCCTCGTTGTGGCTGCGCTCGACGTCCTGGTCGAGCGAGACATTCGACGGCAGAAGCGGAGTTTCAGACACGATCCCGGATCCCCGTGTCGAGGTGGCCGTCAGCCTCTGGTCCCAGGCCGACCCGTGAATGCTGAACGCATCTCGGAATACCTTCTCCACCCGCTCCTTATGGTTGGATGATTGCGTGAGTTTGGGCGACTACCGGCGTGCTGCACCCGACGGCCGGCGATACCGGAGCTTCGGGGTCCGGGATCCACTGAACATTCCCTGCGACACTGAGGTATGGGGGACGGCCGGGATGTGTTGTCAAAACGGTGATGGGCACTTCGAGCCGATGAACGAGGGCGTCCATTCCGGAGAGCTGCTAGCCGAGGTCCTGGACGACGTGGCCAGGGTGGTCGGGGCGGAGGTCACTCGTCTCGATCGCCTGCCCGGCGGCGTTAACGCGGGTGCCATGCGGGTTCAGTTGGCCGGAAGGGCAAATGCGGTTCTCAAAGCAGTGCCCCGGGCGCATCCTGGCCACCTCGATGAGATGTTGCGAGCCCGCAGAGTGGTCGAGCACATGCGCGGGCGTGGCTATCCGACTCCGGCCTGGCTCGGAGTGGGGGCCACCGCCACTCAGGTATGGCATTTGACGGACTTCGTTGACGCGGCTCCCGCTCCGGAGCTGACCTCGTCCCTCGTTGAACAGTCGATGGAGATCATCGAAATCCAGGCCGGCCAAGCCGCTGAGCCCTACGACCACTGGTCGTTCGCCTGGCGGGTCGCCACCGGTCGGGAATCGGCTGTTGCCGGGCTGGATTTCCCCGAGACGCCGGAGCAGTCCCTTCTGCGCCGGTCCGCGGCGAAGCTCTCGGGGTATTCCTCGGCGGTGTCGGCTTTGGTCGAACGCGTGCGGCTCGTGTGTGCCGACATCGCACCACCGGAAGCGGCGCCTGATATGGTTCATGCCGATTTCAACCCCAGTAACGTCCTGGTCGGTGACGGAGTGGTGGTGGCGGTCGTGGATATCGCGAACGCGGGTAGCGGCACGCGGGCGACTGATCTCATGACCCTCCAGTGGCACACCTTTGAGGATCCGCTGGACGACGCCCGCAGGAAGCTGTGGAAGAGAATCCTCTCCGTGGTCGGCTGGGAGGGCGCCGCGGTGCTGGCGGCGACACAGATCCTCATGCAGCTTGAGTGGCCCATCCGTCTTGGGCGCCACGATATCGTCCCGGGGGTGGTTGAGCGCGGCCATCGCGCTTTCGACGAGTTGAGCGCGCTTCGTTAAGTGTCGCCCAGCGGAGATGACGCGGGAAACGGGTCGTTGCTGTCGTTGGCACTCGCGACGGAAGCGCTGACGACTCCTGTTCGATTTCCAGGGGATTGCAGCGCCCGTTCTGGCCATTGTTTAACGCTCGTCTCAACTCCGAAGGGAGGCGTCAGCCGCGCGAGAAATGGAGGTATTTCTGTCAGGGGAGGCGATCTCATTCGTTGCCTGAACTCCGAGGTGATGGTGGCGGTGCTGGATGCTAATCCTGATGTGTCGGTTACGAGGATCGGAACTAGTGAATCGATATTGGTAAGCGGGGACACTTGATGAACAAAGTCCAACGGCCTCTGCTGAACTGCCGATCTAATGCTGACGGACGGCTCGCGCGAGCGCTTCCGTGCGATTTGGGGCTCGGCGGTCGGCTGCCGGGGCCGTCGCGGTTCGCTGCGCCGGTGGCAGTTCGGGCGGTAGGGCCGTCCTCTCGACGTGTCGATTCGTCGGTCGAGGCGTGCGGGGAATGCCTGTGGTGGCTTGGGTTGGCGGTCGGTCCTTGGAGCCGCGCCCGGTGTGGCGGGCAGGTTGCTGCCGCGTGCGTGTTCTCGACGCATGGCTGCGGGGTACGGGCAGAGCGGCCGCCGCGAGTTCGGTGCGAACGGGATCACGGCCGCGGAACTTACGCATTGATGGTCACCTCGGTAAACGCGCTGGAATTGCAGCAAGTGTGGGGCCGCCCGCCGCGGACCGGCGTGGTCAGGGCGCGTGCCTTCCGGGAGCCGGATGCGCTTCAGGTCCGGCCCCCTGGCGAACCATGGTGTGAAAGCAAGTCCGCCGATCTTTCGCCAGGACCTGTGCGTTCCCGCGCGGCAGCAGGTGACCAGTCGTCTTGCCGCAGATGAGTCCTGTCCGCTGATCGGGGTACCTCTCGCTCCGCAAGAGTCCTCCGGACGCCGGTAGTTCGCTCCGCCCCCGATTTCACCGGATCGAGATCGGGCTTTGTGCGGTGGTGAACGGAACTTTCGAGCTGGGCCTGTTCTGGTGGCGGGATGGGTTTCGCGAGACGGTCGGTCGGCGGTGAGGAGCGGGTGGCGGTGTGGGTGCGGCATCGGTTCACGTTGGGCGAGGCGGTGGAGGCGGTGCTGGATTCGCACGCGGCTGCCCATGGCGGCACGTTAAGCGTCGCTGTCGGGGAGTTGTCGGTGCTGGGTGTCCGGGTGGATTTGAAGCGCGCCGGGCGCGGACGGCAGTCTGCCGGAACGCGTGTGCCGCCGGTTGACCCGGACTGTGTCGTTCGGCGTTGTCAGGTCGCGCGGGTACGGGGTCAGCTGGTTCGGCTGGGGATGTTCCCGGCCACGGCGGGCAGCCGGGGCGATTGCGCGGCGCAGGAAGTTGTCGTGGAGCATCAGTTCACCTTCGCCGAGGCGGTGGCGGCGGTGATGGGGGTGAAGTCGATGGTGCGGCCGGCGCCTGGCCGCCGGATTGTGCCGCTGACCGCGGGGGAGGTCCGCAGTGCGTTGTGGTGGTCTGCCGAGCACGGTCCCGACAGGGTGCTGCTGGAACGGTGGCGGGCGGAGCCGGAGGACGGGCCGTTGAACCGGCTGGCGGGCTGGGTTCGCGGCGAACTGACGCGGCTGCGGGTGTTCACCGGTCCGCCTGCTGAGCGCGGGTGATCGTCCGCGCTTAGGCTCCCTGCTCGGGGGACGGCATGCGGAGCGGAGGGTGCGTGGAGCGGGGAACAGGGGGCGGGCGGAAGCCGTCCTTTCTGAACCGGTTGCCGGAACGGGACAAGACGCGGTTGACCGCCTTGGGCAGCCGGCAGGGGCTGCGGCCGCGGGCACCGGTCCTGGCGGTGGGCAAGCCGGGCGTCGACGTGGTCGTGCTGGAGAAGGGGCACGTGAAGGTGACCTCGACCGATCACGAGGCGCGGCAGGTCATTCTGGATGTCGGCGGCCCGGGCGACATTTACGGCGAGGCCGCCGTGATGACCCGGCTGCCGCGCATGGCCGACGTGGTCGCGCTGGACGAGGTGGTGCTGCGGCGGATCGACGCGGAGACGTTCCGCCGGTTCCTGCACGAGAATCCGGAAACCATGTACCAGATCAGTGTCCTGCAGAGCGAGCGGCTGTGGAACGCGCAGCGGGAACGCACCAACACCCGTACGCCGGACATGGCCGTGCAGATCGCGCGGCGCCTGCTGTACCTGGTGGACGTCTGTGCGAGCGAGCGGGACGGGGGATGGTCGGTGGACGCGCCGCTGACCCAGGAGGAGCAGGCGGCGTTCATCCCCGTCTCCCGCGGCACCCTCGCGAAAGCGCTGAAGCAGTTGCGGAGCGAGAACGTGATCGCGACGGGGCGGCGATCGCTGACCGTGATCGACCTCCCCCGGTTGCAGTCCCTCGCTGAGATGACCTAGATCACCCGTCCGGGAGCGATTGGTGGTCGGTTCTGTGCACCGGTGAACAGAACTTGATGCCGGGTAGTCGTGACACTCCTGCCTGTTACCAATTGATGACAGCGCAGGGGGAGAACACCGATGAGCGCGTTCACGTCGAGTCACTACGCCGCGCGCACCCGGGCGGTCATCGTGGTCGACATCGTCGGGTCGTCGCGGGCCAGCGACGACCTGCTCGACCCGATGAAATCCGAGATGGAGTCCTTGCTCGCGCAGGCGCTGGCCACGGCGGGACTGTCCTGGGACGAGGCCGGGCATCCGCGGGAGACCGGCGACGGGGCGATGCTCGCCTTTCCCGATCACGAGGCCGGACGGCTGGTGGAGGTCGTGTTCCACCTCGACCACCTGCTGCGGTCGCGCAACCGCTACCACCGGTTCCCGATGCGGGCGCGGGTCGCGGTGCACCTGGGGCCGATGGCGGACGACCGGCGGTACCACCGCACGTACATCACCTTGACCCGGTTGCTCAATTCGGCCGCGTTCGGCGAGGTCGTGCGGCACTGGTGCCACGCCGATCCGGCCGGCGAGCGGTTCGGGGCCGCGCTGGTGATGTCCGAGGCGATCTGGCGGGCGGTGGTCGAACCGTTCACCGTCGGACTGGTCCCGCCCGCCCGCTGCGCCCCGATCCACGTCAGCACCGCTGATTTCACCGGCGACGCCTGGATCCACCTGCCCGGCCTCGACACCTCCGGCACCGTCATCAGCCTGCAGGACCCTCCTGCCGCGACGCCCCTTCCGCCGCTCCCGCCGCAGGGACTCCGGCTCACGCTCCTGAGCCCTGGCGACGCCGCCGGCCCCGGCAGGCCGAGCAGCAACGGCCGCGCCGACAACGGGCTGGCCCACGGTGCCTAGTTTCGGCTCCGGCGCTCGCCCTGTCTTCGGCTACAGCACCAGCAGCGCGATCGCGCGCACCCGGGCCAGACTGCGCGGCAGACACGTCGCCGTCGTCGCTCACCGGGCGGCCACCGCCGGGCTGAGCGTCAACTCCGGCGAACGCTTCTATCTCATCGACCGGCGACTGCAGACCGACAGTTTCCGGATCGCTTTGCCCGCCAGAAGAACAGAACGGCGCTGGCTGACAGTAAAAGCCGATTGGTGGATCCATGATCCGTACCTGCTCCTGTCCACCGCGCCCAGCGACGCACACCAGCAGCTGCACCACGACGTCACGCGGACGGTCGGCGCGCTCGCGCGCACCAGCCCGAGCCCGGAACTGCTCGCTGTCCGTCGCCACGTCGAAGAACTCCTTCGCGGCACGACCACCCACACCTCAGCCGGATGCGCCTGGAAACTCACCGCGATCCGCGCCAGCGCTGCTCCTGCCGGAAAATCCTGGCGAGCCGACGTCGACACGTGGCTGCACCGCCATCTGCGCGAGCTGCCCGACGAGGATCCGCCGCGACAGCATGCGGAGTGACCGACGGCGCGCGTCTCTCGCCGGTCGGTTTCCCCGCGGAGTTCGGCTGGACGAGTGCGCCTGGCGTGCTGTCGCCGCCGGAAAACGCCGCTCGCGGCGAGCCAGGCGTAGAACGGCAGGTCGGCGACCGGACCGAACTGGAGGTACGCGCCGGTGCTTTTCTTCGTGAGCCAGCGGAAGCAGGCCTTGCGGTCGTGCGGCTGGCCGGATTTCGGCGGGTTGGCCGAGACTGGCCAGCCGGTCGCGCCGAACGCGGCCACCGAGCGGAAATAGGTGTCGGTGGTGCGGTTTTCCTGGACCAGGACGACGACGTGGTCGATCGGGCCGGTGGCGGCCATGGCGATCTGTGCGGTGCTCCGGCTCGGCTGAATGATCGCCTGCCGCGGCCATCGGAAGACCCGATGGGAGCAACCGGATTTCCTTGCGCTGCCCGGGATGCGGCGGGGTTGCGCGGAAGGATCGGTTCGCGGCGGGCGTCTGGGCTGGCCGGGTCAGTGCTCGGCGGCGACCGCGTAGCGGCGCAGCTGCTCCTGGCCGGGACCCGGCGACGGCGGCTGCTGCCCGCCGTGCCGTATCGCATTCGATGCCACAGCCGTCGTTTCCCGATCACGCCCTCGACCCTGAACGGGCCTCAGCAATGCGATCAGGAAGTGGCTCGCGGCCGCCGTCCCCGCACCGACGACTGGTGTCCAGCGAACCGAACTTTATCCGCACGGCCGCCCGCGGGCCACGACCGAGTGCGGGAACGCCCGCTGCTCGCCGGCGGAGCGCGGTCACGCCGGGTGGATCGCTTCCGGGCGGTGCACCGCGGTCTTCCCGGACTTGCCGCTCCTGACCAGGTACTGCGGATCGTCCGGAGCCGCTTTGACCTCGCGTCCGCCCGCCGCCGTGTCGCTGGTGAGCTTCCGCTCGGCCACGCCGGTGGGGCTCTCGCCGCCCGCGTCCCACTTCACCTGGTCGCCCTTGCGGAATTCCTTCGTCATACCACCGGGTTGCCCTTTTCCCGGATGATTACCCGTCCGGTCACCCGTCTAAGGCGAGCCGGCGGAGCAACGACGACAGGCCTTCGGGGGCGCGGCCGGCCAGCCGGGCGCTGGTGTGCACGACGGTGCCCGGGTCCGTGCCGACCCGGTATCCGGCTTCCCTGAGCCGCCGCCACAGCGAGTGGTCCTCGCCGGTGGACACTGGGCCGAACCCGCCGACGGCGGCGTACGCGTCGGCTCGGACGGCGAGGTTGGCGCCGTAGACGTTCTCCTTCGTGTTCACGATCTCGCGGTACCGCGCCGCCGCGCCCGGGCCGCCCGGCACCGTGCCGGCGAGGTGCGCCGGGCCGGTCGTGGCATGCCAGCCGTGCCGGGCGCGGGCGAGGTGCCGGGCCGCCCAGCGCGGGTCCACTTCGGTGTCGGCATCGGTGTTGAGCAGCAGTACTTCCCGCGCGGAAAGCCGGGAGAGGGCCGTGCTGCAGCCCAGATCGCGGATCTCGCCGATGGTGCGCGGCGCGTTCGTCGCCACGACCTCGGCCAGCGACCGGGCGCGGGCGGCGGTGTCGTCGGTGCAGCGGTCGGCGACCACGACCACGACGCGTTCCATCGAAACCGGCAGCCGCAGCAGCGACCGCCGGACGGCGTGCAGGCACTGGGACACCGACGAGGCCTCGTCGCGCGCGGGCACGACGACTCCGACGGCGGCGATCATCGCCGCCTCAGCACATCCAGGCGGAACTGCTCGTCGACGTGGGTGACCAGCGTTTCCAGCGCGGGGTGCCCGGCGAGCCGCTCGTGGACGGCGGTGCCGTCGTGCGGTGCCTCGGGCGCCCACGGCAGCCAGTGCACGGCCACCAGGTCACCGCCGGGT
The DNA here is from genome assembly GCF_900115345.1 of Amycolatopsis rubida. Classification (GTDB taxonomy): domain Bacteria; phylum Actinomycetota; class Actinomycetes; order Mycobacteriales; family Pseudonocardiaceae; genus Amycolatopsis; species Amycolatopsis rubida. The sequence goes on from NZ_FOWC01000003.1 coordinate 93,903, forward strand.
CGCAGCGCGGCGACGGACGCTTCGATCGTCTTCCCGAGGTCCGCTTCGCCGAGGTAGTAGAGCAATTCGCTGTACACGAACAGATCCACCGGCCCGGACGGCAACGCGTGCGGAACGAGACCCTCGTGGACCTCCGCTCCCGGCACCGCCGCCCGCGCCCGCTCCGCTGCTTCCGGGACCGGGTCGAACGCGATCAGCCGATCGCACCGTCCGGTCAGTTCCCGGGTGAGCACCCCGGTCCCGCAGCCCGGTTCCACGACGGTGCCGTAGCGCTCGCGCGGCAACGACCCCAGCAGCAGCGACCGTTTCCGCCGCTCGTACCAGCTGGTCTCGACCTGCCACGGGTCCGTGTCGTCCTGGTACAGCGCGGCGAACCGCTCGACCGGGGCCGAGGTTTCGGGCGGCTGCCGGAAGAACGTCTCGACCGGACGGTCGAAGTGCGCCAGGACCTCGCGGGGGAGGATGGGGTCTTCGCCGCGAGGTCCTGGCCGCAGCTGCGTGGCGAACTCGCCGACGGCCGCCGCTTTCGCGGCGCGCTCGGCGGAGGTCAGCCGGTAGGAACACGCCTGCTGCCACGGGATGTCCGGTGCGTCCGGCGCCCGCCAGTGCCACATCCAGATCGGATACGACCAGCGGTGCGCGGAAGCAGGCGCCGCGGCCAGCGCCGCTCGTCCGGCGGCCTGGTGGTCCGGATGCGGGTCGCCGGGCCACGGCAGCAGGCACAGATCGCGGCCCGCGGCGTGCTCGCGGAGAACGCCGGTCAGCTCCCCGGTGTGTGCGGTGAGCCCGGAATCGGGCAGGCCCAGCCAGATCGGCTCGACGTCGAGTCCTTGCGCGGCAAGGGAACGTTCCAGCTCTCCGCGTCGCGCACGGCCAAGCTCGGCGCGTTCGGCGGCACCGGAATCAGGGAAAGCGGCTTCGCCGTCGGTGGCGACGACCAGCGTCACCTCGGTGCCCGCCGCGTGCAGATGCTGGAGGAGCCCGCTCGCGCCGAGCGTTTCGTCGTCGGGGTGTGCGGCCACGACCAGCGCCCGCCGGAACCCCTGCTCCGGCCAGTCGGGGAAAGCGCGCGTCCACTCGTCCTCGGGCACGAACGGCCTCATGCGCGTCCCTCCGCGAGCACGGCGCGGCCCAGCGCCGCCAAGTCCCGTTCGCCGTGATGCTGGCGGATGAACACCTGCAGATCCGCCACCTGCTGCGCGAACCGCCGGTCCCGGCACAGCGGCCCGGGCCCGGTGATGCGGGGTGCCAGGTCGACCACCTCGCGTGCGGTCCGTTCGACGCTCGCGCGGCACGTGTCGTTCTGCGACCCGGGGTCCGCAGCCCGTTCGATCGCGCTCGCGGTCGCGGTGAGCAGTTCCTCCGAACCTCGCAGCGCGACGTGCAGCGCGCCGAGGTGTGCGAGCTGGTGCTCGTCCGCCTTGCCGCGCAGGCTCACGCACACGCTGTCGACCACCCCCGCCGCCCCGCCCAGCCATACCGCCGCGACGCCGGTCCCGCCGAGCACGAACCCGCGCCTCGCGACGTACCAGCCGGGCGGCCCGACTTCACGCAGCACCGGGACGTCCTCGAACACCACGTCGCCGCTGTCGGAGGCGTCCATGCCGAGCGATTGCCACGCGCCGGGATGCCGCCGGACGCCGCGCGCGGACAGGTCGACCTCCACGAGCTGGTCACCGGCCGCGACGAGAGCGCGGTCCAGCGTCGTGAGCCCGGAACAGAACCGGGTGACGCCCGACAACCGTCCATTGTGGAGTTCGGAGCCGGTGCCGCTGGATTTCGACGCCCACACGCCGTACAGCGCCAGAGGTTCCGCCGCGAGACCCGCTTCGGCGAGGATCGCGATCGCGTCGGTGTGGCCCTCGGCGAGCCGGCCGAGAGCGAGGTCGCGGCGGCCGAACCCGGCGAGCGCGCGCCACCGTTGCCGCAGCGCCCCACGTCCCGGCACTGGCAGGTCCAGCGCGCCGTTCGGGAGCATCCTCCGCAGTTCCTCGTCCAGCGTTTCCGGAGTGCGGGGGAGCGGGAGCGGCTTGGGCGGAGCATCCTCCAGCAAGGTCATCGTGCGTCCTCCGGGTGACGGTGCTCGCGAATCACGGCGCTGCCTCGTTCGTAGTCTTCGTCGGCCTCGTGAGTGAGCACGCCCACCACGACCCCGTCGCGCTCGTACCACACGGTGAGCGCGCCGCTGTCGCGCGAAACGGGCCGCGTGCGGTCGTATCCGTCGCCCCACGCGGCGTATTTGAGCGTCCGATCGCCTATCTCCGACCAGAACCCCGGCACGGCGTCCCACGCCGCGTCAGTGCCCGCGGCCGTGCGGCCGGCGACTTCTCCCATGGCCAGCCCCTCTCCCCAGTGTTCGACGGGCAATGCCCGTCCGGCAGCCGCGTTGTGCGCGAGCGCCACGTCGCCCGCCGCGTAGATCCCCGGACGGCTGGTGCGCATGTGTTCGTCGGTTCGGATCCGGCCTTGCCCGAGCGCCAGTCCGGCCTTTTCCGCCAGCTCGACGCGCGGGCGGACGCCAGTGGCCAGAAGCACCAGGTCGGTGTCGAGTTCCTCGCCGGTGTCGGTGCGCAGATGCCGTCCGTCGGCGATGGCCGCCAGGCTGGTTTCGCGCAGCAGCTGGATGTTCTCCGCGTCGAGCCAGTTCGCGATCAGCTCGCCCGCGTCCTCGCCGAGACGTTGCCGCTGCGGCACGGTCTCCGGGCACAGCACCGTGACGCGCAACCCGAGCCGGGACAGGGAAACCGCCGCCTCACAGCCGATGAACCCGGCGCCGACGACGATCGCCTCCTCCGCGTCCGTCGCCGCGTCGCGGAGTTCGGAGGAACTGCGCCGCGATCGGAGCGTCCGCACGGTTTCATGCTCCGTGCCGGGCACATCCGGCCGCACGGGTTCGGCACCGGTGGCGAGTACGCACTGCGTGAACGGGCGGCGAAGGCCTGCCGCCGTGCGCACTTCGCCGTCGCCGAGTTCCACGACCGGATCCCCGAGTACGAGCCCGATGTCGAGGTCGCGGCAGACCTCGTTGTCCGCGAGAGAGATCTGGTCCAGCGTCGTCTCCCCGCGCAGGAAGTCCTTCGACAGCGGAGGCCGTTCGTAGGGCAGGTCGGGGTCGGCGCTGAGGAGCCGGACTTCGCCGGTCCCGCCGGCTTCGCGGTAAGAACGGGCGGCCGAAACCCCGGCCGGCCCGCTGCCGATCACGACGAGCTGCTCTGTGCTCATACGCGCCGGTTACCCGTTTCAGGCGCGAGAACACCCCGGAAGCACCAGAAGATCGACGCTGGAGCACGTGCGCGGTGCGGCCGGCCGTCCTCGGTCGTGGTTCGGATCGTGGCGGTGCCGGTCCGGGCGTCGCCACGGAAATGTCTCCGGCTCGTTCCGTTTCGGCCAGCTGGGGCGCGGGAAGGAGCCGGGGCCGCCTTCGACAGAGGGCGAGTTCCGGCGACGCGCCGTTCTTGTCGTCTTCGGCTACCAGTGCGTCGGTCCGGACGGTCGGACCTTCGGGAGAAGACGGCCTGGAGCAAGGCCCAGTCGTATGAGGGCTGCCGCGCCGGGCAGACCGAAGCTGTGGGTTACCTTAAGGAAGTCCCCAGCTGCTGGCCATGCGACCCGGGTGTCCCGAGGATCGGGGCATGGCGGTCATTTCCGAGCGCGCGGTGGTGCGCCGGCCGCACGATCGGCTGGGCCCCGGCCGGGCGATCTCGCCGCCGGGCCGGCCGCGGGTGCGCAGGCGACCCTCGCTTCCGGACGTCGGAGCGCCGCCCGCGCGACCCGCGAAAGCGGACAAGCCACGCACCAGCTTCAGAGCCAGGTCACGCATGCCGTGCTGTGGTGGCTGGACCGGATCGCGGCAGCCGACCTTCCGGCGGTCGAATGGCTGATCTGGTTTTCGCGACCAGCGAGCAAAAGGTGCGCAGCCCGCGCCTGATGCTCGCGCAGAACCAGACCCTGCGCACGCTCGGCATGGGCAGCTTCACCCAGCTGGCCCACGCGATGATCGTCGACCCCGCCATGCTGCTGTGGCTCGACGGCAACAGCAACAAAGCCGGCAAGCCGAACGAGAACCTCGCGCGCGAGTCCATGGAGCTGTTCACCCCCGGCGTCGGGAACTACACCGAGACCGATGTCCGCGAGGCCGCGCGCCCTCACTGGCCGGACCGCGACCCGCGAGAACCCGGCCGCCCGCCGCCACGACTCGACGCCGAAGACCGTTCTCGGCCAGACCGCGAACTTCGACGCCGGCTCGTTCGTCGACCTCGTGCTGTCCCGGCCGTCCTCGGCGCCGTTCGTGGCCGGACGGCTTTGGTTCCGGCTCGTCTCCGCGACGCCGCAGACGGCGGTATACGGACCAGGCCGCGACATCCGGTCTCTGCTGACCGCGCTGGTCAACGAGGACGCGTTCCACGACTCGGCGACGTCGTTGGTCAAACAGCCGGTGGAATGGCTCGGCGGCCTGCTGCGCGCGCTCCGCGTCCGTCCGTCCGCGCTCGACGCCAAGTCCGGCGCCCAGCTGCTGACCCGGCTGCGGGGGATGGGGCAAGTGCCCTTCCCGCGCGGTGAGCATCACGACCCCCGCCGCGCAGTGCCGCCGGACGACCCGCAGCAGCGCGAACCCGTCGCGTCCGGGCAACAGCACGTCGAGCACGACCAGATCGGGCCGGAAACGGGCCAGCTCCGCTTCGAGCTGTTCGCCGTCGGGGCAACGCCCGCCCCGCGAACCCCGCCGCCCGCGACGCGACCTCCACCGAAAGCCGGATCGCTGCGGCGTCCTCGACGACGAGGATGCGCGGTCCGCCTGGCCATGGCCGAAGTCCAGGCGGACCGGCGGCACCGCAGCACTGCGCCGAAACGCCATTCGTGAGGCCAGGCAAGAAGAGCTCACGCTGTGCGGAGCGCACACCCCCGACGAGCCACCGGCTGTGGCTGCCCACGGAGCGCTGATGCCAGCAGACACGACCAGCAACCGCGTTGGCGCTTTCGTGCGACCGAGGTTTTCGCTGAACTGAACACGCGGATTCAACTGGTCGTGGTGCGGCACTTTCCTGATCTGCGGGAACAGCGCCGCTGACCCCTTCGCTGCTCAGATCGGGTTCGCGGTGTGCTGCGCGCCCAGCTGGGAACGCAGCGTGTTCAGGTCGCAGTACGCCCGCGGCGGCAGCCCGAAGCGGCGGCGGAACTCGTTGATGAAATGCGACGCGCTCGGGTAGCCGACCGCCCGGGACACCGACACGACGGTCCCGTTTCCCCGCACCAGCAGGTCCCGCGCCCTGGTCAACCGCATCTCCTTGACGAACTGGTACGGCGACTTCCCGGTGGACTGCCGGAACAGCGCGGTCAGCGCGGACGGGCTCATCGCCACCTGCTCCGCCATGTCGGTGACGGTCAGCGGCTCGGCCAGGTTGTCCTGGATGAACGTGACGACCCGTGCGACCGGATCGTGGTTCTGCTGCGCCGCGGCGATTTCCAGCAGCCGCTCGTACTGCTCGGCCTGCAGCACGCGATAGACCATCTCCTGCAGGTACGCCGGCGCCAGGATCCGCCGGTCCGGTCCGGTGGACAGCGCCCGCAGAAACCGGATGACCGAACTCATCAGCCCGGAGTCCAGCGCCGAGACGAACGCCTTCGACGGGTCCGGCGGGCTGTCGGCCAGCATTTCCGCCCGCCGCTGCTCCAGCATTTCCACCGACACCCGCCGGACCACCGCGGGGTCGATCTGCAGCACGAAGGAGAGGAAGGGCTTCGTGAAGGTGGCCTCGAGAATCTCGGCCTGGAAGTGCAGGTGGCTGTTCAGAACCAGGTAGTTGAACGGGTCGTACCGGTAGGGCTGCCCGTCCACCGTCACGCACTTGCGGCCCTGGCCGACCACGCACAGCGACAGCGACTGGACCTCTTCCCAGCTCGGCGCGGTCGGCTCGGAGAAGCGGTAGATCGTCAGCCCCGGCCACAGGCCGGTGTTGCCGCCGGCCTCCGGTGCGCGCCTCGCCAGCTCGGCGATCAGGTCGCCGGGTGTCATCCGGTCTTCCAGCGGCGGAACGGACCGCACCATGCCTGCCTCCGACGTCACGGAGCCGCCCCGCCGCACCGGCGACTCTGCCGTTTGGACCTGGGAGTTTACCCTCTTCGGACGAGCGAAGCGAGGCTCGTTCGAGTCCGCTCACCCGATGGTCTCGAACTCCCGCACGCTCCGCTCGGCCAGGTTCGGGATCGCTTCGCCGAGCACATGCTTCCGGAACGCGTCGGTAGCGCGGTGGTCGGCGTACCCGGAGGCGTCGACGTACTTCTCGTACAGCACAAAGGTGTCCGGGTCGTCCCGGCTGACGTGTGCCTGGAACTCCAGCATCTTCTCTTCGGCCCGGTTGCCGGGCGTGACCGTTTCCAGGATCTGCCGGATTTTCTCCGCCTGCCCCGGCTTCGCGACCCAGGTGGCGACGACGACGTAAGCCATGAACCCTCCGAACTGCGCAGAATTGTCAGAACTGCTCACAAGGTGCTGAACCCGATGGCGCGCAACTGTTCGCGGCCGTCGTCGCTGATGTCCGAGGGCCGCCACGACGGGGACCAGACCCACACCACGCGGAAGTCCGCGACGATCCCGGGGTCTTCCAGCAGCGCCGTCCGGATCTGGTCTTCCATGATCCCCGTCAGCGGGCAGGCGGGCGAGGTCAGCGTCATGGTCAGGGTGGCGATGTCGTGCTCGTCCACGGTCACGCCCCGCACGAAACCCAGGTCGACGACGTTGACCCCCAGGTCGGGGTCTAGCACGTCGTAAAGCGCCTCCCGCACCGGAACCGACCGCGCGTCCGCCGGCGCACTGTCGAGGGCGGGTTCGTCCGCCGCCTCGACGGGCGCCGGTACGGCGGCGGCCTCGTACGCACCTGCCGGTTGCAGTTCGACCCGCACGTCGGCTGTCTCGCTGCTGATCCAGTCTGCCTTGCCGTGTGCCTTCCGCCGCACCCGCACGATCGGCTCCGCAGGCGTGGCGGAACCGCCGGCCACGATCAGGTGCCCGGGCGAAAGCCCGGCTCGGGCGGCGTTCGCCAGTGCCCGGTCGAGCACCCTGGCGACCGGCTCGCACGTACGACCAGGCCCCAGTCGCAGCTTCGCGACCGCGTCCACCACGCTCAGCCCACGCACTCGCGCCAGCGCCGCCCGGGCGTCGGCGACTGTCACCCTCGTCTGGGACGCGAGCGTTTCCAGCACTGCAAGGGTCGTCACGGCAGTTCCTCCTCGGTGAACTCAGCGGGCTCAGGCCCGGGATGCTGTCTTGGTGCGCGGCATCAGCCGTTTCAGCGGCAGCGACTCGTCGGCGAGCTGCTCGGCCGTCACCTCGTGCGGTGCGAACAGCATCCGGCGGGCGGCGAGCACGTCACCGGGCCGGTTGAGCGAGATGACACCCTGAATCCGGCCGTCGGCCAGCGAGAACGCCGAGAAGCTGCGATCGGCCAGCCGGCCGCGCAGCACCACCGAATCGAAGGCGCCCATACGGCCGGTCGACTGCAGACTGTGCTCGTACTGGTCGGACCAGAACCAGTGCGGCTCCTCGAACGGCGTCGCCTCGCCGGCCAGGTTGGCGGCGACGTTCGCGCCCTGGCGCACGGCCGTGTCGTGGTGCTCGACCCGGATCCGCGTGCCGTAGCGCGGGTGGTGCTGGGCCGCGACGTCACCGGCCGCGTACACGTGCGGTGCCGACGTCCGCCCGTACTCGTCGACCGCGAGCCCGCCGTTCGCCACGGCGAGCCCGGCGTCCCGTCCCAGCTCGCCGTTCGGCAGCGAGCCGATGCCGACCACCACCAGATCGGACTCCACGCGGTCGCCGCGACTGGTGGTCAGCACGAAGCCGTGCCGGCCGCGGTCGACAGCCGTGACGTGCTCGCCCGCGCGGATTTCCACGCCGCGTTCGCGATGGATGTCCATCAGTATCGCGCCGATCGCCGCGCCGAGCACCCGCGCGAGCGGAGCGGGCTCCGGCTCGAACAGGGTGACTTTGGCGCCGAGCGCGGTGGCGGACGCGGCCACCTCGCACCCGATGAACCCGGCGCCCAGGATCGCGATCCGTTGCGCCGTCGCCAGTTCGGCACGCAGCCGTCCGGCGTCGGCGGCCGTGCGCAGGTAGTGGATGCCCTCGCCGTCGAACCCGGGAAGCCGCCGCGGCCGCACGCCGGTGGCCAGCACCAGGTCGTCGTAGCCGAGACGTTCCCCTGTGGACAGTCCTACGCTTTGGCCGGCCACGTCGAGGGACACAGCGCGCACGCCGAGCCTCAGCTCGACGTCGTTGGCCGCGTACCAGCCGGGTTCCTGCGGCCGCACCAGCTCGGGCGGTCCGGTCAGGAACTCCTTCGACAGCGGCGGCCGCTCGTACGGCACCCCCGGCTCCTCCCCGATGAGCACGACGTCGCCGTCGAAGCCCTTTTTGCGCAGGTGGGCGGCGGCCGACGCGACCGCGACACCGCCGCCCACGAGCACACAACGCCGGGTCGTCATCCGAGGTCCACCCGGATCGTGCCGTCCTCGTCCACCCGGCAGGGGAACGAGGCGAGCCGGCAGTTGTCCGGGTTCACGCCGGAGCCACTGCGGGCGTCGAACACCCACATGTGCCGGGAGCAGGTGAGCGTCTCGCCGTCGAAGTCGCCCTCGTCGAGCGCCCAGGCCTGGTGCGGGCAGCGGTTCCGGTACGCCCGCACGTCGCCGTCGATGTTCATCAGCAGGACCTTCTCGCCGCCGACCTCGACGCCCGCCATCTCGCCTTCCCACAGCTCGTCGAGCCGCATGGCCTCCCGCCACTGCCCGGTCACCGCTCCGCTCACCGCGCCGCACGCATCCCTTCCGGCTCGAAGATCGGCTCGTGGAACGCCTCGCGGGCGGCCTTCGCGCCGGCGGCCACCTCGCTCGCCGGGCGGCCGCGCTCCGGCCGGGTCGCGAGCAATTCGCCCAGCCCGGCCGCCGCCGCGTCCGCGATCGGCGACCAGCGCTCGATCCAGCGGCGCAGCACGTCGGCGTTCGACGGCCGCTGTTCGACGGCGAACCGCGCCAGCGCCGAACTCCACCGGTTGCGCCGGTTGTTGTCCTCCTGCAGGAACGACAGCAGCAGCCAGGACTCTTCGTCGCGGTTCTCGCGCGAGACCTCTTTGAACTGCCTCACCAGCACGTCGTCGAACGTCGGCGCCAGCACCAGGTTCAGCGCGGCAAACGCCTCGCCCCAGTCGTAGCTGACGAGCGCCTTCTCTACCGCGCGCCGGGCCGGCTGCCAGGCTTCGAGCGTTTCCCACAGCCGCCGCTCGGCAGTGCCGGCTCCGCTGTCCGGGTGCGCGATCTGCAGCTCGCGGGTGCGGTAGGCGGTCAGCGTGACCCGGCGCAGGTAGTCGGCCGTGGCGAAGCCCGCCGTGTTGGTCACATACGAGGTCGGGGCCAGGTAACCGAGATACGCCTGGATCTGCTGACAGCCGTGCAGGAGGTAGCGCGACGGCGTGAACAGCGAGGTCAGCAGGGCCAGCTGCCCGGGCGCGAGCGCGGCGTCCGAGCCCGCGTACTCGTCGAGCACGCCACCGGTCTTCGCCTCGGCTTCGGCCTGGGTCGTGACGTATGTCTTGTAGGTCAAGGCATCCGGGTCGCGGAAGGCGTCCCAGTCGTCGACCTGCAACGGCGATTTGTCGCGGTAGGTCAGAAACCACAGGTTCGCCGGCGAGGACGGGTTCTGCTCGAACGCGCCCGTGCGGTTCTTGCGCAGCGTCCAGTTCTGGGCGTGCGTGACGATCTCGTAGTCGCTCGGCATCCGGCGGATGTCGCCGAACGCGCTGAACGTCTTGCGCGGCCTTGTCTTTTTCGGCTGTGTCATGCCCGCACTCCTTTACCGGCCGCCGCGGCTTTCCGTGCCGAGATCCGTTCCCAGACGATCGCGCCGCTCGTGGTGATGGCGCGCCCGGCGAAGGAGGACATCATGGTTTCGAGCGAGCGGATCTCGAACTCGCTGCCGAGGTAACGCCGCAGCGTCTCCTCGGTCAGCACCACCCGGTCCTCGCCCTGGACGCGAACGTAGGCGCCCCGGTCGACGACCTCGATCTCCTTGTCCGGGTTGTCGTCCTCGATCGCCGCGATCACCTGTTCCACCTCGTCGCCCATCCGCAGGATCGGGCCCACTGGGTTCTTCACCGTGCTCCCTCCCGCAGGTCGTACTCGACCCGGACATGGTCGAGCGGGCCGATGCCCGCCTCGGCCACGGTCAGCTCCGGAGCCAGCCGCCGTCCTTGGTGGAACACGACCTTTTCCGCGTCCTGGGCCCGCACCCGCTTGCCCTCGACGTGGTGGGCGACCGCGGCCGCCACTTCCCGGATCGTGTCCGCGGTGGTGACCGGAACCAGGATCTGCACGAAGTCGTCCGCGAAGATGGCGTTGAGCGGCACCAGCTGCGGCGCCTGGTCCTGCGGGTCCGGCTCGACGGTTTCGGCCATGGCTCAGCCCTCCCCGGCGCCGGCGGCCAGCGCCAGGCCCTTCGCGGGGCGGCCGACGTAGTCCCTGGTCCAGGCCTCGTAGTCCGGGTCGTCGCCCATCACCTCGGGCGTGAGTCCCATGTGGGCGAGGATGCCGCCGACGTCCATCGGCTGGATCTGCCCGGCGAGGAACCGGTCGATCAGCGTCTCGTGGTTGACGTTGTCCCGGTCCTTCCACCAGATCTGGCGGCAGGCGTTGGTGCAGAAGTGGTGCGTCTTCCCGTCGTAGTCCAGCTGCCAGGACGGGACGCGCCAGCGGCCGGACCGGGTCGGCACGGCATTGCAGCAGGGCAGGTTGCACATGCTGCACAGCCACGGCAGCGTCTCGGGGAGCGTGGCCTCGACGTTGTTGGCGTTGATGTTGTCGATGATCACGTCCCACTTGTCGCCGTAGACCTGCTCCCAGTTCGGGTACTTCTCGCGCAGCCAGTCGCGCTCGTCCTTGCTGACCGCGGCCTTCGGGCGCCACCACAGCGTCGGGCGCCAGAACCACAGGCCCATGTGCAGCCCGTGGTGCCAGGTGTCGAGGCCGCGCATGAACTCGTCCCAGAACCACGGCTTCTTCAGCCCGTAGTCCTCGATCGTGTGCACGAACTGGTCGACGATCCACTCCTCCATGAACTCCCGGTAGGACTGCTTCCGGTGCTCCAGCGGGGTGTAGTAGTCCATCGCCGGGCCGGTCAGCGCGGCGAACGCGCGGGCCGAGCCCCAGAAGTTCTTGTCGATGATCCACTGGGCGCGCACCGGGTCGTGCTCGACGAGGATCTCCATCGTGGGGCCGCCCTGCTGCGAGTGGCGGGCCTCGTCGGTCTGGATCGAGGAGATCATGTTGGCGAAGTTCACGTCGCCCGCTTCCAGCGCGTCGGCCGAGAGCGCGACGAACTGCAGGTTGGTGAACCCGGTCTCGAAGGTGAACGGCAGCGCGATCGCCAGGTCCACCACGTTCGGGGCGATCATCATGCCGTCGAACAGGTTCCGCAGCGAGATCGGCACCCAGTTGTCCATGTGGAAGGTCTTCTGGGTCCAGTCGTACTGCGGGTCCTTCTTGATGAACTCGTGCCCGAAGAACGTGGTGATCTGCGCGTGCCGCAGCTCGTCCAGCTGGCCGAAGGCGGCCATGTTGCGCCAGGCCGCGTTGAGCCCGAACCGCGCCATCTTCAGTTCGCCGAGCACCGCGGCGTACTCGACCAGCGCGACGCCGCCGAAGTGCATCTTGGTCGAGGACTTCCAGCCCTCGTCGAGGTGATCGAAGGTGGTCGACCGCTGGAGCGCGGCCTTGACCGCGTACGCGGACTGCTCCTTGTCGCGCTGGGTCGTCACGTAGTCGGGGTAGCTGACCTTGTAGTCCTCTTCCCAGTCCAGCCAGGCCTCCCGCGGCACCTTGCCGGTGCCGCTGTGCCATTCGGGGAACACGGCCTCGTCGTCGACGTAGCTGTAGGTCCAGTCGACGTCGCGGACGAACCCCTGCCACTCTTCCCGCTTCAGCAGCGTCATCGGTGCTTCCCTTCTCAGTCGACTTCGAGGTGGCCGAGCTGGCGGTTGATGCCGGCCCCGTCCCAGTAGGCGGAGATCCGGTCGATGAGCCCGTCGCCATCGACGTGGAAGATGAACAGGTGGGGCTCGCTGAACTTCTGTCCCCGGGGCTCCGCGGCACCCCAGGCGAGCTGCTGGCTGCCGCCGATGTCGCACCGCACCACCACATCGCCGTTGTCGTTCGCGTCGACGCTGTGCACGTCGGCGAACAGGTCGGGGAACGAGGCGATCAGCCCGACCCAGATGGTCTTGCCGACCGTCTTCACCTTGCCGTCGCCACGCAGCACACGCTGCTTTCCCCACACCTCGAAGGGCACGTAGAAGAAGTCGGCGTTGTCGGCGCACAGATCGGTCATCGCGTCGACGTCGTGGCGCCGGTAGGCGTCGAAGAAGGCGGTGACCTGTCCGGCGGCTTCCCGGCTCCGGCTCCGCGGTTCGGTTGTTGTCATCGGATTCCCCTCACACGAGCGAGATCTGGTCGAGGCGCTTCACCGCGAGCCGCCGGTAGAGCTGGTTCTGGCACCAGTACGCGTCGACGCCGGTGATGCGGTCACCGGCGACGGTGAACCGCCAGGCCTGGTCCACGTCGAGGTGCTTCTCCTGGTTGATCGCGCCGAGGTAACCCGCCGCCTGGGTGCCCTCGACCTTCAGCTCCGCGGTGACCACGGACCCGGTCTCGATGAGGTTCTTCACCGTCACGAGCAGGTCCGGGAACGCCGTGGCGGTTTCGGTGAGGAACGCCCGCAGTTCGGCCGCACCGCCTTCGCTCAGCCCGGTCGGATGGATGTCCACGCGCACCGAATCGTCCACAACGGACAGTGCGGCCCCGGCGTCACGATTGCCGAACGCGGTCAGGAAAGCCGACACGATCTGCGTGGGGGTCGCCTCCGGGGCGGTCTCGGCCCGGTCTTCGGACTGGTCCCCGCGGGTGAAGAGTTTCATCGCTGTCCCACCGCCTTCAGCAGGGCGTCGGCCGTCGCCTCGGTGGAGGCGGGGTTCTGGCCGGTGATCAGGTTCCGGTCCACGACCACGTGCGAGACCCACGCCGACGGCCCGTCGTCGAACACCGCACCCGCGTTCTTCAGCGCCGTGTCGACGTACCACGGCAGGCCGAGCTTGCCCGGCTCCGTCTGGTCTTCCTCTTCGTCGGTGAAGCAGGTGAGGCGGTAGCCGTCGAAGAGCCATTGCCCGTCTTCGCGTTCGGGGGCCGACAGCAGCAGCGCGGGACCGTGGCACAGCGAAGCGATCGGGGCCTGCTTGTCATGCAGCACCTTCAGCAGCCTGGCCACGTCGGGGTTGTCGGAGAGGTCGACCATCGGCCCGTGGCCGCCCGGGGCGAAAACGGCGTCGAACTCGGCGAGCTGCTCGTCGCTCAGGTCCGCCAACGAGGCGGGCTGCCGGAAACCCGGGATGGCGTCCAGCTTCGCCTTCCGGTCGGCGGCCAGCTGCCGGCTCGCGGCGTCCAGTTCGGCGACCGCGGCCCGGATCTCCTCCGCGGGCAGACCGCCGTCGAGACCGTCGTCCGTCATCACGTCGGCGAGCTGCCGGTCCTCGCGCCAGGCGATCCGGGCGGCCTTGCTGACCAGCGCGTGGGCCTCGACCGGCGAGAACCCGCGGGTCTTGAGCCGCTCGGCGAGCCGCCGCGCGGCGACCAGGCCCAGCTCGGTGTTCTGGTGCAGCGTGATCCGGATGTCGTCCGGGTCGCGGTGGAACGTGCGGGTCACGGACGCGAAGAAGTCCTGATCCGGTTCGGGGTAGTGGAAAAACGGCTCCAGCCCGTAGGGGTCGGCGAACGGCGGCTCCCCGTCGGGCGTCAGCACCACCACCTCGGCTCCGGCGTCGACGAACCGCTCGTACGGTTTGACGGCTTCTTCGGCGAAGTAGCCAGTAGTGTGCCGGCTGCCGTCGGCGAGTTCGATCTCCTTCGCACTCGAGACGAGGTAGGCGATGCGCGCCATGTGACCTCCAGATGAACGTGCGGTTTCGGTTGGCGTGCCGAAACGCTAGCCGCCGGATGATCCCGGCCGCATCGAAGATTCCTGCGGAAGATGTGCGGATTCCGGCAACCGGTGCGGGTTCCGGTCGAGGTCTGCAAGATTCGTGCACGAACCAGCTCGCGCCGCGGCCGCGGCGGTTACTTTCGGGACGGTCTTTCCGGCCGGCGGCGCCGGAGTCGTCTCTTTTCGAGAGCGAGGTTTTCCCCATGACACGCGTACTGTTCGCGGTGTCCGGCTCGGCCCACTGGACACTGGCCGACGGCACCCGGCACCCGTGCGGCTTCTGGCCGGAGGAACTGGCGGTGCCGCACAAGATCTTCCGCGACCACGGTTTCGATCTCGTGATCGCCACCCCGGGCGCGGTGGTCCCCACCGCCGACGAGGCCGGTTTCAGCCCCGAGATGAACGGCGGCTCGGCCGAGCCGGGACAACGGTTCCGCGCCTACCTCGAAAGCATCGCGAGCGAACTCGGCGCACCCGCCGACCTGAACGAGGCCGACCCCGCCGAGTTCGACTTCGTGTTCGTCCCAGGCGGACACGGGCCGATGGAAGATCTGGCTGCCAGCAAGGAATTCGGCAGGCTGATCGCGGAGTTCGACGCCGCGGGCAAACCCGTGGCCGCGGTCTGCCACGGGCCGGCGGCTCTGCTGCCGGCGACGGACGCCGACGGCCGGTGGCTGTTCGCGGGCCGCCGGTTGACCGGCTTCAGCAACGTCGAGGAAGGTCAGGTCGGCTTCGCCGACAAGGCGCCGTGGCTGCTGGAGGACCGCCTTGGTGACGGAGGCGGGCAGTTCGAGAAGAGCGCCAGCGCTTGGGAGCCCCACGTGGTGGTGTGCGGAAACCTTTACACCGGACAGAATCCGGCCTCGTCGGCCCCGTTGGCCGAGCGGCTCGCCGGGGCGCTGAAACCGGTCGAGACCGTTCACTGAGCCGTGCCGGGGGTGCCCGCAGGGGGCACCCCCGTCACCCGTTGCGGACGCCGAACTCCGCGCGAAGCGCGCGAAGATCGGAATACGCGCGCGGGGTCGCCCCGAACCGCCCGCGGAACTCGTTGATGAAATGCGACGCGCTCGCGTAGCCGACCGCCTTCGACACCTGAGTGACACTCAGCCTTTCTTCGATCAACAGATCGCGCGCGCGGTTGAGCCGCATCTCCTTCACGAACTGGTACGGCGATTTCCCCGTCACCTCACGGAAGAGGTGCGAGAACGCCGATGGGCCGAGCGAAACCCGTTCCGCCAGGTCGCTTACCGTCAGCGGCTCGGACATGTTGTCCCGCACGTAGGAGACGACCTCGCTCACCGGGTTGCGCGCCACCTCGGACGCCGCGATCTCCAGCAGCCGCGAGTACTGCTCGGCTTGCAGGATCCGGTACACCATCTCGGCCAGGTAGATCGGCGCCAGCACCCGGCGGTCCGCGCCGGTGCCCGTCGCACGGAGGAACCGCAGGGTGGCCGACATCAGCGTGCAGTCCAGCGGGGTGACGAACGCCCGCTCGGACTGATTGCGGGCCATCCGGTCGAACGTCGTGGCCCGCCGGTCGAGGACGTCGGCCGACACCCGCCGCACCAGCGCGGGGTCCACCTGCAGCACCAGCGAAAGGAACGGCCTGGCCGGGGTGGCTTCGAGAATCTCCGCGGTGAAGTGCTGGCGGTCGCTCAGCACCAGGTAGTTGAACGGGTCGTACGCGTGTGCGCGCCCGTCGGCGACCACGCGCTTGCGCCCCTGCGCGATGATGCACAGCGACAGGGACCGCACCTCTTCCCACTGCGGGGCGACGGGCCGGGTGTAGCGGTAGAAGGTCAGTCCCGGCCAGCCACCGGAGTTGCCGCCGAGCGCGGGCGCGCGGTCCGCGATTTCGGCGAGCAGGTCGCCTGCCGTATGGCGTTCTTCGAGGGGCCGGAGCAGGTCCGTCACGTCGTTCGCCTCCCGTCTGCGGGCCCTCGTCGGCCCAGAACCCCACGGTAGGCCGCAGCCGATCCTGCGGGACTGCGGATTCCGGGTGGCTGTCTGCGGATTCGCGTGCCGCCGGCGCAGGCGGTCCGGCCCGGGGATGGTCCCGCAGGGCACGATGCTCGCGGCCGTCGGCCTCGGCATCCGCCGCAGCGGCTGTTCACCCGCCATCAGGTCGGCCGCGAGCACCGGCAGGCCCAGGACCACGAGATCGCGGTGTGCGGGATGCCGCTGGGCTCCCGGCTCGGGTGCTCCGGGTCAACCAGCTGAGGACTGCCCCGGAATCGGTGTCGGCCTTCGCGCAGGTCATCGGACTCAAGGAGCCGGGGCGGGGATTGATATCCGCCGCGTTGCTGCTGGTCCGGCGTCCGCGCCTTACACTTTCGTGCGAGCAGGGAGCCGACGGAGCTGAGCTGGCGTCGCGCTCGCTACTTCGCACCGAAGCGAGGCAGTATGGGCCAGGAGTACGCACTGACGTGCGAAGCGATCGATATTGTCCTCTCGGACACCCCGCCCAAGACGAAGCGCCTTCTGCTGGGTGATGCCCTGCGTCGCATCCTGGGGGCGGACGTCTTCGCCTCCTTTGTCTGTGATTCGTCCGGGCCCTACGCCGACCCGGTTCAGCTCGACCTCGGCGACGACGCGCTTCGTGCTTATCACCGGCATTTTCGGCACGTCGACGACCTGACCCCGAGCCTTTTCGCGCGGCGGAGCGCTTCGCGGGTCACGCCGGCCGCCGGTGTCTCCGCCGAGTTCGTCCGCGATTTCCTGCACCGCGGCGGGATGTACCACGGCATGAACTACTTCCCGGCCGACGCCGGTCCCGGTTCCGTGGACCTGCGGCTGTGGCGCGGACGCGGCGGCCGCGCGTTCACGGAGGCGGACGCGCGGGTCTTGCGGTCGTTCGGGGACCTGGTCGCCCGGGTCTGGCCCCGGCAGACCCCGGTCGGCGGCAGGCCGCTGTCCAGGCGCGAAACCCAGATCGCGGAGCTGGTCGCGGCCGGGTACAGCGACCGGCAGATCGCCGCGGCCCTCGGCATCGCGCCGCCGACGTTGCGGACCCACCTGAGCAACGCGTTCGCCAAGGCCGGCGCCGCCAACCGCGCGGCCCTGGCGGCGCACCACCTGCGCCATCGTCAGAAATGACGATGGCGGTTACCGCGCGGCATGCCGAGACTCCCGGATAAGCCTCATTCGCTGCAAAGGAGCCCCGGATGCCGCTTTCCCCGGCGGGCGTCGCCGCCCTCGCCCACGTCTTCATCCCGGCCGCGGTCGAACGACCGGAACCAGGAGAGTGGACGCAAATCTGTACGGCCGGCGAGATCGCGGCCCAAGTGCCCTCGGCGGGCGGGCAGCCGTATCCGCTCGCGGTGAAAGCGAACATCTCGGTGCGCGGACTGCGCCGATCCGCGGGATGCGCACTCCTGGACCTCGCGCCGGAGGAGGCCGACGCCCCGGTTGTCGCGCTGCTGCGCCGTTCCGGCGCGGTGGTCGTGGGCATGGCGAACATGCACGAACTCGCCTTCGGGATCACTTCCCGAAACGCGAGCTACGGCGCGGTGCGCTTGCCCGGCCGTCCGGACCGCTCGGCAGGGGGATCGTCGGGCGGCAGCGCCGCGGTCGTCGCGCGCGGCCACGCCGAGGTCGCGCTGGGCACGGACACCGGCGGCTCGATCTCGATCCCCGCCAGTCTGTGCGGGGTCGCCGGGTTCCGCCCCAGCACCGGCCGCTGGCCGACCGCGGGCACCGTCGGCTTGTCGTGGACCCGGGACACTCCCGGGATCTTCGGGCGATCGGTGCGCCGCCTCGCCGAGATCGACCTGGCGATGCTCGGCGGAACACCCGGCCAGGACCTCCCGCGCCCGCGGATCGGCGTGCCCGCCGAACTGTTCCGCGAGTTGCACGCCAGTACGCGAGCGGCGGTCGAACCGGCCCTGGCCGTTCTGGCGGGTGCGGCCGAGCTGGTGCCGGTGCGGCTCGCGGAGGTCTGGGAGCTGACCCGCGCGGCGGCGATGCCCGTCGTCCGATGGGAAGCCCGTCGTCTGCTCGGCGACGTCGCCGCCCGCGCACTGGGCATGAACTCCGAGCAAGCGTTCGCCAGGCTGGTCGCGGAGGTGCGCAGCCCTGACGTCCGGCAGATCCTGGAAGCGGAGATGTCGTCCCCGGTATCGCCCGGCGAGTACGCGATCGCCCAGCGGCAAACCGAGCAAGCGAGAGCGTGCTACACGGAACTGCTGCACAAGCACGCGCTCGACGCGCTCGCGTTTCCCGCCACGCCCGCACCAGCTCCGCCAGCCTGCTGCGACGGGCCGGTGGAGCATCGGGGAAGCCGCGTCGACGCTTTCGAGCTCTATACCCGGAACACGACACCGGGCGCGATGCTCGGGGCGCCCATGGTCACCTTCCCGCTGGCCACCCCCGCGACGGGTCTCCCGGTCGGGCTGACCGTCCAAGGAGCACGGTTCGACGACCGCCGGGCGCTGCGCCTCGCCGAACGAATGGCGGCGGGGCTGTCGGACACCGCCGAGCAGGCCGGTTGACTGAGCGAGAGCGGCGTCAGCCAGCGCCACCGCCCGTTGCCGGCCGGCGTGATCGGGGCGACAGATGTCGTCGCGGCCGTGCGGAAGCGGCGACAGTTGCCTGCTGCCGAAGGGGCGGTCAGCCGGAAAACTGGGGACCACACGGGAGAAAGGCAGCACATGGGCACGGAGATCGTGGTGGTCGGCGCCGGGGTGATCGGGTCGTCGGTGGCGCTGGAGCTGGCCCGCGCGGGGCACCGGGTGACCGTGCTGGACCGCGCCGCCGGACCCGGCCAGGGCTCGACCTCGGCGTCGAGCGCGGTGGTCCGCTACAACTTCTCGACCGCCGCCGGCGTCGCGGCCGCGTGGGAGGCGCATTTCGGCTGGCTGGACTGGGCCGGGCATCTCGGCCGCGACGTCGGGGAACTCGCGCGGTTCGAGAAGAGCGGACTGGTGATGCTCGACGTCGCCGCGGCTCCGCGTGCCGCGTGGCTGCCCCTGTTCGACGAAGCCGGGGTGCCGTACGAGGAATGGGACAGCGCGACGCTCGCCGCGCGCGTGCCCGGCATCGACACCGGCCGCTATTGGCCGCCGAAACCGATTGCCGACAGCCGTTTCTGGGACGACGCCGAAACAACGCTCGGCGGGGTGTACACGCCAGATGCCGGGTACGTCACCGATCCGGCGCTCGCCGCGGTCAACCTCGCGACAGCGGCGGCGGCGCACGGCGCGGAGTTCCGGTTCCGCAGCCAGGTGACGTCGGTGCCGGCGAAGGGCGGGCGCGTCGCGGAGGTGGGGCTGGCCGACGGCACGAGGCTGGCCTGCGACGTGGTGGTGAACGCGGCCGGTCCGTGGTCCGGCGCGCTGAACCGGCTGGCGGGCGCGGGCGCGGACTTCGCGGTGAACGTGCGGCCGATGCGCCAGGAAGTCGCGCACGTGGCCGCGCCGGAGGGCTACGCGGGGCCGGCGATCGCCGACCTGGATCTCGGCGTCTACTTCCGCGGCGAGGTCGGCGGCGGCCTGCTGATCGGCGGCACGGAACCGGAATGCGACCCGTTCCCGTGGCTCGACGATCCGGACGACGCACTCCCGCATCCGACGATGGCGGTGTTCGAAACCCAGGTGACCCGCGCCGCCCGGCGGCTGCCGGAGCTGGCCGTGCCGAACCGGGCCCGCGGCGTGGCCGGGGTGTACGACGTCGCGGACGACTGGACCCCGATCTACGACCGCACCGGCCTGCCGGGCTTCTACGTGGCGATCGGCACGAGCGGCAACCAGTTCAAGAACGCGCCGGTGGTCGGCCGGTTCCTGACCGCGCTGATCGAACAGGTCGAGAACGGAGCCGACCACGACGCGAATCCGGTGCAGTTTCGCGCTCCGCACACCGGCGCGAAGATCGACCTCGGCGCGTTCTCTCGCCGGCGCAGCCCGAATAGGGGCAGTTCCGGCACCGTCATGGGATGAATCCGAAGACGGGATCCGCGGGCCGCCCGAGTCCGGACCGCGCCGGACGGCCAGGAGACCACGGCCGCTGACGAATTCCCGGGTATCCCCTTCACGGACCTCGTAAGAGTTCTCGCCGCCGGGTACGCACTTGCCGGTCGGCTTCGTCACCCGCGAGATGCTCGCGCAGCGCGGCCGACAGCGTCCGGAGCTTCAGCCCTAAGTGGAGGGTCAGCCGGTCGTCCCCGTTGCCGAGGGTGCGGCCGGTGACCTGCTCGACCCGCTTCAACCTCTGGTACAGGGTGGCTCGGTGGATCTTCAGCGCCTCGGCCGTACGGCGGATGTTGCCGCCGTGGTCGAAGAACGTCTCCAGGGTCCGCACGAGGACCTGGTGGTTGTCCTCCTGCTCCAGCGCGGCGAGCGCGGGCACTTCGGCCGCGTCGGCGAGGTCGTCGGCGGAAAGCTTGAGCAGCAAACCGTACGGCCCGAGCTCGTTCCAGCAGGCGACGTCGCCGACGCTCGGGACGAGCAGCGCCGCGCGGGCGGCCAGCGACGCGTGCCGGTAGGAGCCGGCGACCTCGTCGAGCCGTTCGACGGTGGTGCCGATGCCGAACACCGGGTCCGGCCCGGTCGGCGCGATCCGGGCGAACCTGCCGCGAATCCGGTCGGTGACAGCGGAGATCTGCAACCGCGTCGGCGGCCGGCGTCGCGCGAGCAGGATCCACGCCCGCGCGCGGTTCGCCGCCATCAGCGCGACGTCGGGCGAAACCGCGCGCAGGCCTTCCTCGACCGCTGCCCCGAGCGCGACCTCCTGCGGCGGGGGAGTGGCGCCGCCGGTGCGGCAATGCACCGCCACCACGGTGAATCGCGTGGCCGCCTCCGGGAACAACTCCTCGGCCCGCAGGTCTTCGACGGCCTGCGCCCGGATCAGCGCGTCCGGCGACACCAGCTCCCGCAGGATCGCTTCGTGCCGGGCAAGCGATCGCTGGTGCAGCAACAGCCGCCGGTACAGGATCGTGCCCACCTGGCGCGCTGCCTCCGCGGCCGCGGCGAATTCCGCCTCGCGGAACGCGCCTTGCCCGTCGATCAGCCACAGGTAGCCGAGCAGCAGCCCGTCGCATCGCACCGGCGCGCACAGCCGGGGCAGCGCGCCGTCGAGGTCGACCACTCCCGGCTCCGTCCAGCTCGCGATCCCCCTGGCGAAAAGCGGATCGGAGACTTCGGCCGGGATCGAGCGGTTCAGCACCGAGCTCACCCGCAGCGGGTCCTCGTCGCCGAAGTGCCTGCTGGCGGCGAGCAGCCGGATCGCCGGGTCGTCGATCGCGACCGACTGCTCCAGCCGTTCGGCGAGTTCGTCCACGATGGACTGCAGATCGTCGTCGGACACCGTCCGCTCCCTTTCGCCGGCCACCCGGCTCTAGGCGTCGAGGGGTCTCCGACACGAAACCATCAGACCGTTGCCGAGGACAATACGCAGGCACCGCCGGCCGCCGGGGCAGGCTCCGGCGTGCGCGGAGTGACTACCCTTGGGATCGAATCGACCGCGGGAGATGGGGCGAGACCCTGGGTGGCCACCCGAGCATCCCGCGCGGCTTCCGCCGTCTGAACACTCGCCTCCCGACCGGCAGAACCGCCCTGCCCCGCCGATGGAGAACGGTCATCGCAGGCAGGCGCCGCGGTGGCCTCCGGTCCGGTCGTGGCGTCAGGAGCGCGCGCGGAACAGCATGCCGTTCGGTGCGCCGCCGCTGGTGCCGGACGATCCCGACGCGACGGTGTTCATCCCGCGGATCGGCGGAGTGCCGGCGAGTGCGAAGTGGCCGGTCGCCGACGCGGATGCGTTGCGCCCCTACCATTCGCTCGCCACCCGGATGCTGCCGCGGCCGCCGTCCGGCCGGGACGCGCGGCCGCCGATTGCCCGCCGCGCGTCGAGCCGAAGGCGGCGGCACCGTCGATCGCCTCGCTGGTCAGCCGGGTCACCGGCTTCCTGGGGAAGATCATGCTCGTGTGGGCAGTCGGCACCGGCGTGGAAAACGACTCGTTCACGATCGCCAACACCTTGCCGAACAGCGTCTTCGAGCTGCTGCTCGGCGGCGTGCTCACCAGTGTCGTGATGCCGCTGATCGTGCGGTCGCAGGACGATCCCGACGGCGGCGCAGCGAATGCTCACGATGGGCCTGACGGTTCTGGGCGCGGGCACCGTACTCGCCGTGGCAGCGGCGCCCGCGCTGACCTCGCTGTATCTGGAGCAGGGCGGAAACGCCGACTCCGAACTGACCAACGCGTTCGCCCGGCTGCTGCTGCCCGAGATCTTCTTCTACGGCGTGTTCGCGCTGCTGTCGGCGATCCTTGCGCGTCAATCGAGAAGTGCGCGTCCCAGCCGGACACTTTGGCCTGCCAGATCAGCAGCACGTCGTTCAGCGAGCCGTGGTGGAACAGCTGTATGCAACAGATTTTCCTGAGTTCGGTGTTCGCGTCGAACCCGGCCTGCGTCTCCGTCGCGAGAAATGCCGCGGATCTCGTCCAGCCGGCCGCCGGCGGGATGCAACCCGTATCGCTCAAGAAGCCGGAATCAGCATTAGATACCTACCTTGACGACGGTCTAGCCTGTCGAGTTCGGGACGAGAGCGGGAATCCTGCGGCAAGACGGCGATTTCCTATTCCGTACCTGTGGGGGTGTGCTCGCCCGGCCGTGCTCGGCCAAGCTGGGCTGGTGGCGACGTATCGGCGGGTGTTCGGCAGACCGGAGTTCCGGGCGCTGTTCGCGAGCATGGTGGTTTCGGTCGCGGGCGATCAGTTCGCCCGGGTGGCGTTGTCGTTGCTGGTCTTCGACCGGACGCGGTCGGCGGGCTGGACCGCCGGTGTCTACGCCTTGACCTACGTGCCCTCGATTTTCGCCGGTCCGTTGCTGTCGGGCCTGGCGGACCGGTGGCCGCGGCGGCGGGTCATGGTGGCGGCGGACCTCCTGCGCGCGGGGCTGGTCACGGTGATGGCGATTCCCGCGCTGCCGTTGCCGGCGGTCGCGGCGCTGCTGGTGGCGGTCCAGGCGGCCGGTGCGCCGGGCAACGCCGCTCGTGCGGCGACGGCCGCGGCGGTTCTGCCGGGGGAAGAGTTCGTGCTGGGCAAAGGCCTGCTGGACATGGTGGTCCAGGTGGCGCAAGTGGTGGGGTTCGCGACCGGCGGGACGCTCGTCGCGTTCCTCGGCCCGGGGCAGGCGCTCGTCGCGGACGGGGTGACGTTCGTGGCGTCGGCTGTGCTGGTGCGGTTCGGGATCCGGGCGCGGCCGGCGCCAGCAGCGGTGGACTCCGGGGCGCGGCTGGGGCGGTGGTGGGCTGATCTGCGGGCCGGGACGGTGCTCGTCGTGCGGACGCCGCGGTTGCGTTCGCTGGTCGGGTTGGCTTGTGTGGCCGGGTTTTACGTCACGGTCGAGGGGCTGGCGGCGCCGTACGCGGAGTCGATCGGCGGATCCGCCCAGGCGGTGGGGGTACTGCTCGCGGCGAGTCCGGCGGGGACGGTGCTCGGGATGGTGATCGTGGCGCGGCTGCCGTCGCCGGTGCGGATGCGGTTGCTCGGGCCGCTCGCCGTGGCTGCCAGCGTTCCGCTGGTGGTGTGCGCGATCCAGCCGGGGCTGGTCGTGACGGCGGTCTTGTGGGGGCTGTCGGGCATGGCCAGCGCTTACCATCTGCCCGCGTCGGCGGCGTTCACCTTGGCGGTTCCCGATCATCGGCGGGCGCAGGCCTACGGGCTGGCCGCGACCGCGTTGACGACCAGCCAGGGCGCCGGGATCGCGCTGGCCGGACTCGCGGCGACCGCGGCGGGCGCGAGCACGGTCCTCGCGGTCGCCGGGTTGTTCGGCGTGCTGACGGCGCTCGCGGCGGGAGCGGCATGGAACCGCGCCCGCCGCGCTGCCGAACCGGGGTAGCGGGTCAGCGGGTCCACTCGTTTCCGCGACGGCGGTCCCACTCGTTGCCTCGCCGGATCCATTCGTTGCCCTGGCAGCGGGTCCACTCGTTGCCGCGGCCGAAACGGGTCCATTCGTTGCCGGGTGCGTAGGTCATGGTGATGCCTTTCTCGCGGGTGGTTGGTCCGACCGGCGTATCGACGGCCGGTGACATGGCGATTATGGTGATTAATCTTCGTTGACAGGGGCGGATACCAGCGTGACTGGTGAGAGTGGCAGCCGCATAACAACGTGGGGATTGTGGTCCCTGCCGCGCCCCGCGCTGTGCTTGGTGCTCGCGGTCGACGCGGTCGCGGTCGCGATCACGGTGTTTTCGTCGGTGTCCGTCGCCGTCACCCGGACGCAGTGGCTGTGGTTCGCCGTCCTCGTCGCGGCGGCGGTGGCGCATCTTGAGGCGGTCCGCACGATCGAGCGGCGCCGCGAGCAGGCGTCGAAGAAAGCGCCGTACACCAATCTCAAGAGCCTGTGGGTGTTCGCCGCGCTGCTGGTGCTGCCGCTGCCGCTCGTCATCGGCTTGACCGCGGTGTCGTATTTGTATTGCTGGTACCGGGTTTACGGACCGGCGATCTTGTTCCGGAAGTTCTACTCGGCCGCCACGTTCGTGCTCGCGTCGGCCTTCGCCTCCACTGTCCTGGACGGTCCCCGGCTGCCGCACGACGTGTGGTCGCTGCTGCTCGTGGCCGCCGCGGCCGGCGGGTGGTGGCTGGTCAACTACGCCCTGGTCGTCGTCGCGATCGGATTGTCGTCGCAGGAGAAAGTGCCGGTCCGGCAGGCCCTGGGGCATCCGGGCGACCAGCTGGTCGTCGCCTCGGCGCTGGGGCTCGGCGCGACCATGGCGGTCCTGCTGGTCCACGAGCCGTGGGCGTTGCCGGCCCCGATGGTCGCCGTGCTGTGCGTGCACCGCGATCTCTTGCTGCCCCAGTACTTGCGAGCCTCCCGGACTGATCAGAAAACGGGCCTGGCGACGCCGGTGTACTGGGCCGGCGTCGTCACCGCCGCCCTCGACCGCGCGAAACTCAGCCAGACCGGTCTCGGGGTGCTTTTCCTGGACGTCGACAAGTTCAAAGCCATCAACGACACCTACGGGCACCCGGCGGGCGACCAGGCCATCCGCGCTGTCGCCGACCTGGTGCGGGCCGAAGTCCGGGCTCAGGACCTCGTCGCCCGCTACGGCGGAGACGAGCTGGCGATTCTGCTGCCGGGTCTCGAACCGGGTCAGGTGCTGGCTGTCGCCGAGCGGATCCGCTTCCGTGTGGCACGTACTCCGGTCGTGCTCACCGCCACTACGGACGGTCAGCCTCGCACGCTGTCCGGGGTGAGTACCTCGATGGGTGTGGCGTCTTATCCCGACGACGGCGTTTCGGTTGAGCAGCTGCTCACCTCCGCGGACGGTGCGTTGCTGCAGGCCAAGCGGAACGGCCGCAATCAGATCTGGGTGGCGGGCGCGGGTGGGTGCCGGGGTGCTGGCGCGGGCACGTCCGCGTGACGTCCGGCCGCCCGGCTGAGTCTTTCTCCGGTGTCCGAGGCTTCTGGCCTGGTGCGTGAAGCTGAGATGCGCGCCCCCGGCGAGGAACCAGGTTCGCTAGAGATTCACGGTGTCCCTGGAATGGTGCGTGCGGCTTCACTGACCCGGTGCACCGGCAAGGCGCGCTGCCGGTTTGCTCCCGGTTCGCTGGCTGGTCCGCGGCTCGCCGCGGCCGCATGGTGGTCGGGCGGTGCCCCGGTCTCCGCACCGTCCGTCGCGGTTTGACCTGCGCGGACGGGGATTGTCACGCAGAAGGGAATCTTGTGATGACCGCTGTTGCGCGCGGTAGCCGTTCACGGTGCTTGGCTGGGGACCACCGGGTCGCGCTGCGTGCGCTGCGCGCGGCGGCCGAGAACTACGCCGCACGGGGCTGGCCGGTGCTGCCGGGGCCGGTGTGCGACGGGCTGACGACCTGGGATCCGGTCAGTTTCGAACTGCTCGGCGGCCGCGAGTCGTCGGCATCCCGGTCCGAGGCCACGGTCGATCGCCGTATTGTCTCGGAATGGTGGGCGGTGCATCGGCAGGCGATTCTCGCGCCGGTCGGAGAGCACTTTGACGTCGTGCGCGCGCCGACCCACCTTGGCTGGCGGGCGCTCGCCGCGTTCGACGGCGGGCGGCCGCTCGGCCCGATGGCGTTGTCGCCGCACGGGGCGTTCTTCTTTGTCGAGCCCGGGACCTGCGGGGAGCATGAGCTGGCGTCCGGGGTGGAGGTCTTTTCGCCGGGCGACCTCGTGGTTCTCCCGCCCAGCAGGGTCGTCGGCGGGGTTGTGTGGTGGCGGATATCGCCGGTGGATCGCGAGGCGTTGGGCGATGGGGCCGGGATTGTGGGCAAGCTTGCCGAGCTTTCCGCCGGATCCGCGTAGGTTTCGCGGACAGCCTGCTGAGTGCGGGCATGCTCAGCGGGGGCAGCGGTGTTTGCCTCCGTCCCAGGTTCCGCCGATGTCCCGGCAGTCAGCGAATTCTTGCTGCCCGTCGACCCACGCTTTGCGGCCTGCGCATACGTCGTATTTCACCTCGTCTCCGTCCCGGCATTCGCAGCCGGGCCGGCCATGGTCAATCGCGGCGTGCTCGACGGCGCCCACGCGGCCATGATGGTGCACCCGACGCTCAAGGACGCCGTGGTCCCGACGCTGCGTGCGTCGCGTTCCTGGCAGGTGGTCTACACCGGGGTCGGCGGGCATGCTTCGCCGCAGTGAACGCGGCGGTCGTTGCTCGGACCGCGATTGGCTTGCTGCGCCAGCAGTTACGCGATGGCATCAGGGCGCACCACGTGGTTCAGAAGGCTGGGGAGACGGTCAATGTCATTCCTGCCTACGCGGTTGTCGACTGCATGATTCGCGCTGACACCCATCGCCGAAGTCGACGAGGTGTGGGAGCGAGTGCGTCGCTGTTCGACGCGGGGGCGGTGGCGACTGACACCAGTATCGAGCACACCACGTTGCCGTCGATCTACCGGGAATTCCGGCATGATCCCGATTTGGCTCCGCTGTCCGAGAAACACGCGAAGGCGGTCGGCCGGGCTTTTCCGGATTGTCCGGACACGATGTTCGGCTCGGCCGGCCTGGGGAATGTGTCGCCGCGGATCCCGGCGATCCATCCCCTGCGGTCGTTCGATCTTCCGGCCGAGGGAGGCGACCATACCGCCGCTCTCGCGGTGACGGCGGGAGGTCCGGAGGGAGATCGGTTCGTCCGGGACGCTGGGTTGGCGATGGCTCGCACGGTCGCCGAGGTGCGCGGGCCGGGGGAGGCGCCGGGAGCGCTGAGTTCGGGGACGCTCGTCCAGGTGATCTCGCGGTGATCGGTGACGCACGGGAAACGAGGATCGCCATGACTGCCTGGTGGGCCGGACTGTCCGGCATCGCCGGGGCCAGTTCACCCGCATCCTTCGAACGGGGGATCCCCGATGAACTCCCGCGTACGCCGCCAAGCCTGCGCTCTCGTTGCCGAGGCGGTAACCCGCTGGCCGGGTCCGTCGATGCGGCCGTCGTGGTGCCTGGATCCGCGCAACCGCGGAACACCCACGACGACAACGGATTGCGGAGCTTGCTCGGGCTGTCCGGCCTTCTCGGTCTCGCGGGCCCGGTGCGTGCGCCGAGGGCTCAAGCCGGGCGGGATGCCCCGGCTGCTCCGGACCGGCGGCCGCCGCCTCCCGACGGTCTCGGACGAACGGCTCGGCTGCTCGGGCCTTCTCCTGGACCAGGACGGCGATTCGTCGAAAGCCGCTGTCCGGCACAGTGATTCCCGCACCGGAATCCGGCGACCGCGGCTTCCGGCGGTGGGTTCGGCCGGGCGCGATGCGGGCCGGGGAAATGCGGGGCAGGGCACCAGCGTGCGCGGAACGGCCGCCGCCGGAAACGGAGTGCCCCGCAC
Source organism: Amycolatopsis rubida (assembly GCF_900115345.1). Classification (GTDB taxonomy): domain Bacteria; phylum Actinomycetota; class Actinomycetes; order Mycobacteriales; family Pseudonocardiaceae; genus Amycolatopsis; species Amycolatopsis rubida. Next base: position 121,685 of record NZ_FOWC01000003.1, read on the forward strand.
GAAAACCGCCGTCCCGGGCATCAGTCGCCGGGACGGCGGAAGTGGGTTACGGTGTCGAGCACGCCGGGTGGGACCGGCAGGTATCCAGGCCAGGTCACCGGTCCCACCCGCGCCGACGTCGCTGGGCGTCGGATGCACCCGGGGCACGGAGCAGGAGTGTGCAGCTCTCTCCGTGCTCCGGGTACACCTCAGGACGCTGACGCGAACCGTCGGACTCCGTGCCTCAGCCAGCTTTCCGCACACACAGCGGGCGGCTTCGGCAGGAGACTCAGCCGCCCTGGACGCTGCCGCCGTCGACGACGGCGCCCGAGGCGCAGTTGTACGGGGACTCGCCGGCCGCGGTGTTCTCACCCGGCGACAGGATCGGCACGCCGATGCCGTTCAGCGAGTTGCGGACCGGGACCTGGACGCCGAGCACGTTCACGTCGTTGCCGCACAGGCCGAGGGTGCCGTTGACGTTGTGCAGCACGTCGGTGTTGTTCAGGTTCACCAAGCCGACCTGGCCGGGTCCGCCGTGGTGGTGGCCGTGGTGGTGGCCGTCGGTCGTGTCGGCGGCGGCGATGCCGCCGAACAGGAACGCGCCGGCCGCCATCGTGGCGGACACGAGACCGATCTTCTTCAGCATTCAGAACTCCTCTGGGATTTTCGCGACCGGCAATGCCAATCGCGGGCTTTGACGATTGCGTCAGCGGTCGCGGCAATAAAGGTGTGTGCTCCGCGACCGGATGAGGAAAACGTACTGACAATCCGGGGCTGTTTCCAGCTGGCGACACCATCGTGTCGGCAGCTGGTCCTCTGACCTAGGGGCAAGGTCTCGTTCGGGTTTACCCGGACCGTTATTGTATTAAGGCCAACAACGCTCGCCTCTTCTCGGATGTGCGGGTGCGGCGGCACGGACCATGCGGATTCCCGAGTAAACCAGAATATTCCACGCACACTAAAGGGCCCTGCGCCGCCTGGTGCTGCGGCGCAGGGCTTCCCGGAAAGCGTTGCTACCGCGCGGGCCAGGCCTCCGCTTCCGCCGCGAGGGCCGTGGCGACGTCCAGTTCGTTCGTGCGCACTTGTGCCGCGAGCGTCCCCGGCCGCGGCTGGAGCAGCAGCCAGCCGGTGACGTCCTGGTCGGTGTAGCGCGGCGCTTCGTCGTCGCCGATGCCGAGGGCCGCGAAGTATTGGCGCGCGGCCCAGGTTTCCGGGACCCACGCCCGTTCCCAGCGCAGCACGATCCGCGCGAGGTCGTTGCGCGGATCGGCCGGGTGGATGAGCCGGTCGCCGGCGATGGCCACCAGGCGCGGGGTGTACGTGGCGCCCGGGGCGCCGATCATCAGGTGACTGTCCATTCCTCCCCCGAGTCCGCGGGCGGGATCCGTCCGACCGCGCGAAAAAAGCTGGGCATGAGCAGGGAAGGACGGCCGGGGGCGAGCACACCTCACGGGTGCGTCCTTCCGCGGCTCCTGGCTGAACCGGTGACGATAGTACGGGTGCGCCGGAAGGAGCCGAATCCGGCCCGTCGCAAGGGAAAACGCCGACAGGGCGGAGCGGGGTCGCTCCGCCCCGCACTGGGCTCGCCGACTGCGAAAAACGCCGAGAAGGGCTGCCGTGGCTACTGGATCCGGCGAAATAATCTGGCGACTCGCCGCAATCTGAACCACGATCTCCTCTGCGTCTCCGGTGCGGCCGGCGTCGCGTCACCAGTGCCGGGAGCGAAGCGGTTCGGGGTCGGTTCGCTCCCGGCGAGCACGACAATATCGGATCGATCCCGCGGAAAGCGCTTGTTTCCGGAAGAGCATTCCGAAGAGTGTCTTTTCTCGCGCCAGGAAATTGTTCTGGTTACCCGGCTCTCCCGGCGTGAAACCTCACGATCGAAGGGTCCCGGCGTCCTGCTGGGGCCGGTGAATAATTACCGTGCGTGAGAACTCCCGCGATGGATCGACCGCGGCTTCGCCCGTCTGGCGGCAGCGGGCGAAGCCGCCCCGAACTCCGCGAAACACCGGACACGGCAAAGGGCCGGTGCGAGCGCACCAGCCCTTTGCGGTGATGTCCGGTCGTGCTCGCCGGATCAGTCGAGGTCAGGCTCGCGGACATCCGCCGCGGCCCCGGTCGAATGGCTGTAGGCGCCGGTCGGGCCTGCCCCGACGTCCCACGTCCGGTACCCGGCCGCTCCGGGCACCGCGAGCGCGGCGACCCCGGCCGAGGTGGCTCCGGCCGGGCCCGCAGCGAGTTCCGAAGCGCTGTACCAGGCGTGGTCGCGTCCCGCGTGGCTGCTCACCTGCGCCGAAGTCGCCCCTTCCGGACCGGCTGAAGTGGCCTCTTCGTGATACGACGAGCCCCGGCCTTCCCGGTGGTGACGGGCCGGAGAGCCCGCCGCGGCGTCGCGGTCAGCCACGGCCGGGGCCGCCTCGCGGATCGTGCGCACCGGGGCAGTGCCAGCTGTCCGCGCGGCCGCTTTCTTGGTCGGGGAAGAGAGGGCTGCCTTCGCCGGGACAACGGCTTTGGCCGGCTCGGCGGTCGATGCGGAAGCCGGGGCGGCCGCGTGGCCGGGCGAAGCCGCGACGGGAACCGAGCGCTGGGTGCGCACAGCGTCCTGCGCGGGCCAGAGCGGGCGGCCGGGGTGCCCGCTCGTTTCCCGCGACCCGTGCAGCACGGCGGCGCCGCCGATGCCCGCGAGGCTGCCGTCGTGCTCGCTCCACCGGTTGCCCCACTCGTCGACGCCGGACTCGTGGTGCAGCACGCCCGCGCCGCCGATGCCCGCGAACACGGCCGACTCCTCCTCGCTGCTGGACTGATTGGGCCACCAGCCGGTGGTGAGCGGCAGCGTCTCGCCCGGGCCGGCGGCGGCCGCCGCGGTGCCGGGCAGCGCGAGGCACAGCGGAGCGAGGACCAACCCGGACAGCAACGTCCGTTTCATCGACATGGCAGTTTGTTTCCTTTCCAAGGGGAAAGCGCCCGAAGTGAAAGACTGGTGCCGCGAACGAGCGCTGGGACGACCGGCGTCCTGCCGGCCGGACTGACGTTACCCCCAGCCTGGCGCGAATTGCCGCCCGAGGAAAGCGATCCGCCCGCCCGGGTGCCGGCGCTTCCGTCCGGCAGCACCGAAAAACCGGCGTACACCTGGGAATCCCCTTTACCGGCAAGGTAAACCGCCTTGCACGCCAGGGTGACAGGTTGTCCCGCGCGGTTCACCGGAGCGGAAGGCGCGGCGTACACCCTTCCCAGTGGCAGCTCCGGGACGAGCGGGCGATGTCGTCAGCGGGCGAAGACAATCGAGGGCATGTGTTCCTTACGCCGGGCCGGCGCCGTGCTCGTCGCCGTTCTCCTCGGCTGTGCCCACTGTCCGGCCGCGTCCGCGGCCAGTGCGCCGCAGCTCCTGCTGGGACAGGATTTCCCGGACCCCGACGTCGTCAAGACCGGCTCGGGATACCTGGCGTTCTCGACGACCGCCGGGGCCGGGAAAATCCCGGTGGCGAGCGCGCCGGCACCGGAAGGCCCGTGGCGGATCGTCGGCGACGCGCTCGGCTCCGTGCCGAAGTGGGCGAAGCCGGACGGCGGGTTCTGGGCGCCGGACATCTCCGAGGCGGCGGACGGGACCTTCGTGCTGTACTTCGCCGCGTCCCGCCTCCCGAACGGGCCGATGTGCGTCGGCACGGCGACTTCTGCGCAACCCGCGGGCCCGTACCAGCCGGATCGCGGCGAGCCGCTCGTCTGCGTGCCCGCGGACGGCGGCGACATCGATCCGCAGACCTTCCTCGACTCAGACGGCTCCCGGCACCTGCTGTACAAGGCGAACGGGGCGGCCTCCGGTCCGCCGGCGGCGATCTGGTCGCAGAAGCTGAGCCCGGACGGGCGGACGCTTTCCGGCTCCCGCACGGAACTGCTGCGCGCCGATCTCAGCTCGGAGAAGAACGTGGTCGAGGCGCCCGCGATGGTGAAGACGTCTTCCCGGTACCTGCTGTTCTACTCCGCCGATACGTTCCAGAGTTCCGGCTACCACACCGGTTACGCCACGGCGCCGACGCTCGCGGGCCCGTTCGTGAAGGCAGACGCCCCGTTTCTCTCCACCGAGCGGCTCGGCGGCGCCGTCGACGGACCGGGCGGTGCCGATGTGGTCGACGGGAACATCTATTTCCACGGGTGGCTCAACGGCGGACGGCAGGCGCGCGGCCTGTACCGGCTGCCGATCAGGTTCCCCGGCGACATCCCGCAGCTCGGCTGAGGCCGGCCGCGGGGACCGCGGTGTCGAGCACCTGCGCGGCGAGGTCGCGGAGCTTGACGTTGGTGTGCTGGGAAAGCTGCCGCAGCAGCTCGAACGCCTCGTCGGGGGTGACCTCGTGCCGGGCCATCAGCATGCCTTTGGCCTGTTCCAGTACGACACGACTGTCCAGGGCTTCGCGCAGCTGCTTGTTCTCGGCGCGGAGGTGCCGGACGAGTTCCGCCGGACTCGCGCCCTCGCGCGGCGGCGGCATCGGCTCCCAGTGGGCGATGCGCTTTTCGGCGCGGGTCGCGTGGGCGCGTGCCTCGTCCAGGGTGGTGCACAGTGCTATCCGCGCGTCGATCCCGATGATCTGCGACGACCGCCGCACCGGACGGGACGCTGCGACCACCAGCGTCAAACCGGCCTTCCGGGCCTCGTCGTGCACTTCTCGCAGGACAATGCTTCCGCTCGAACCGAAAAAGGTGACGCGGGTGAGGTCCGCGAGCACCACCGGCGCGGTCACTCCGGCGCGCCACAGCCCGTTCCACGCCTCCCGCCACAGCGGCGTCGTGTCCCGGTCCACTTCGCCGACCGCGGTCACCGTCACGACCGACGGCCCGCGTTCGACCCCTACGGAAAGGGGACCGCGCGCCTGGCCCAGCACCGCTTTCACCGAAACCTCCAGTGCGCATAACGGAAGGGCTCCGGCGCGGCGCGCCGGAGCCCGGATGCCGCGAAGCGGCCGCCGCGGGCGCGGGGCCCGCGGCGGCCGCCGGCCCGCGGTCAGCGGCCCTGAGCCGAACCGCCGTCGACGACGGTGCCGGAGGCGCAGTTGTACGGCGCCTTGCCCGCGGCCTCGTTCTCGCCGGGGGAGAGCACCGGCACGTTGATGCCCTGGGCCACGTGGCGCACCGGCACCTGCACGCCGAGCACGTTGACGTCGTTGTCGCACACTCCGCCGACGAGGTTCAGGTTGTGCACCGCGTCCAGGTTCTGCACGTTGCCGAGACCGACCTGGCCGTCGGGGCCGGCCGGCGGGCCCGACACGCTGACCCCGGCCGCGGAAGCCGACCCGCCGAGGACGGCCATCCCGGCGGCGAGAGCCGTGGCGACGAAACCGAGCTGCTTGATCACTGGTGAAACTCCTTGCCAACAACAACCCGCCGCACTTCGGCGGGAAGAACAGGGAAACGGCCGCGGCGAATTCCGCGCCGCGGCCGGGAATCGCGGAAGCGGCGGTTCTCGTTCCGGGCGAGGCCGGCGCGCCCCTGGGCACGTGCGCGCCGGCCCCGCCGTGCCGGCGTCGCCGCGCGTCGCGGCCCCCTGGGCCAGGCCCGGGAATGTCGGGCACGTTCCCGGCCCGGGCGGGCCCGCACGACGCGGCGGTGAACCGCCGGACTTCGCGCCCCTGCCGTCTTCCGCGAGCGGGCCGGGGCGCGAAGGCTCAGTGGTGCTGGACGCTGCCGCCGTCGGTCACCGCACCCGCGGCGCAGTTGTACGGGGACTGGCCCGCCGCCTTGTTCGCTCCGGGGGACAGGACCGGCACGCCGATGCCGTCGAGCGAGTGCCGGACCGGAACCTGGACGCCGAGCACGTTCACGTCGTTGCCGCAGAGCCCGAGGGTGGCGTTCACGGTGTGCAGCACGTCGGTGTTGTCGAGGTTCGCCAGGCCGGCCTGGCCGTCCGCGCCGTGGTGCGGGCCCGGGATTCCGGCCGAGGCGGTTCCGCCGAACAGCAGGATGCCGGCCGCGACCGCGCCCGTGGCGAAACCGATTTTCTTCAGCATGGGGTTGTGCTCCTTGGGGAATGAGGATCGCGTCGGGCGGACGGGGCGTTCCGTCCGCCCGGGTGCGTCGAGAAACCTACTGGCGGAAGGCGAGCGGGTTCCACTTCGTTCCACCATCGTGTCGGGCCGCGATTCCCTGACCGGGATTTCCGTAACCCAATGGGGGAAGCCGTCCGCCGCTTTCTTGCCAGCAAAGAGAACACGCGACGAAAAGCCCTGCGCCGTCCTCGGGGAGAGGGCGCCGGGTTTTTCCAGGGGGTCGCGCGCGGATTCGAAACGAGCTGGTCTTGGGCCGGGCGAGCGGGAGGGAAATGCCGCGGGCTGAGAAGACTCGCGCATTTCCTCGGTTCCGGCGCGCACAGGAGCCGGCGGCGGCCCTTCGGGGTGGGTCGCCGCCGGCTCCGGCTGGCTGGACCAGCCTCATGCGGCGCGGAGCGGGAAGTTACCGTTCCCGGCCTCCGCGCAGGCCCGGACTATGGTGGTGATGGTTCCGGTGCTCGCCGCCGGCGCTCGCGCTGACGTGGGACGAAGTGGCTCCTTCCGGGCCGGCGGTGTTTTCGCCGTGGGCATAGCGGACGCCGCCGCGGGAATCCGCGGCGGCGTAGGTGTAATCGCTGCTCGCGCCGTCTTCGGTCGCGCTGGCGTTTTCCCGGTAATAGGTGGCGGAGCCGCCGGCGTAGTGCGGATTGCTGCCGGTGGAGCTGTAGATCGAGCTGTGGGAGGCGCCGGCCGGGCCTGCCGTCGCCGTGCTCGCGGCGTACGTGTCGGCTGAGGCGATTCCGGCGGCTCCCAAGGTCAGCGGCAGGGCGAGAGCTCCGGCGACGAGCGTCCGGCGCACAGTCCTGTTCATGGTCGACTTCCTTTCTGAACTTCTCGGATGAAACCGAGGCCGGTTTCACTGAACCGGATTCCCGGTCTCGTCGCAGCCATTCCCGCCCGATGTGATGATTCGCGGGAAAAGCCCGTTGGTGGAATATTCCCCATTAGTGGTTTCACCGCGAGCGCGTTGCCGCGGGTCTTTTTGCCCGCCGGCTGTCCGTTCCGCCCCACAGGCACCGGGGCACGTGCGCCCCCTTTCTCTTCGACCCGCCGCATCACCGGTGCCGGACAGGCCGGCTTGGTGGAGTTCGCGGGCGAGGTAGTCGAGAGTGCCGATCCCGCGCACGTCGAAGAACACAAGCGCGGCGCGGCCGCGGGCTGTGGAGCGGATGAGCGAACCGATCCCGGTGAGCGGCCGGACGACGAACACCGCGACGGCCGCGAAGAGGGCTTCGAGCGGAGTGAGGCCGCGCAGCAGACCGTCGCCGAGGGCGAAGCCCAGTCGCTGGATCGCCCGCCGCAGCGGACGTGCGCCGAACTGCGGTCCGTAGCCCAGCTCGCTGATCCGCACCGGCGTGAACTCGACGGTGTGGCCCTTTGCGTGGGAACCCCGTTTCGCGCGCACAGGCAGCAGCCCCGTGATCCAGTCGAGCTGGTCGGCCTCCAGCGGGCGGAAGACGACGATCTCGTCGATCCGGCTGAGCAACTCCGGGCGGAACGATGCGCGCAGCCGCCGCATCAGGCGTTCGCGCAGCTCGTCGGCGGGCTGGACGAAGCCGAACGCGCCGTGGGTCGAGCTGCCGGCCAGGTCCGAGCTGAGGTTGCCGGTCATGATGGGCACGGTGCTGGCGAAGCCGGACGTGCGGCCGCGGCCGTCGTCGAGGACCTGCAGCAGCACGGTGAACAGGTCCGGATGCGCCTTCTCGACCTCGTCGAGCAGCACCACGGAGTGCGGGCGGCGCCGCACCGGCTCGGTGAGCTGGCGGCCGGCTCCGACGTACCCGGGCAGCGAACCGATCAGCCTGCTGACGGCGTGGCGCTCGGAGTACTCGCTCAGGTCGATGCGCACCATGCTGTCCTGGTCGCCGACTAGCGCCTGCGCGAGTTCGGTCTAGCCGACGCCGGTGGGGCCGAGGAACAGGAAGCTGCCGGACGGCCGGTCCGGTTGGGTTCCCGGTGAGCGCCTTTCGCACACCTGAGGCGGCCAGCCGCGTTTCGCGCTCCCGGCGCGCGGGCACCCGGGCGAGCGGAGGTGGTGGGATGTCCTCGAAGGGCCGGCTGGCCGAATACCGCGCCAAACGCGGCCTGCGGCGGAGACTGGAGCCGGGCGGGGGCCGCGCGAACGCCGAACCGGTGTTCCTCGTCCAGCGGCACGACGCGTTCGACTTCCGTCCGGAGATCGGCGGCGTCCTCGTCTCGTGGCCGGTGCCGAAGTGTCCGTCGCTGAACCCGTCGGACGGGCGGCTCGCCATCCGCGCCGGGGATCACCCGCTCGACTATGCCCGGTTCGAGGGCTCCGTCCCCGCCGGCGAGTACGGCGGCGGCACTGTGATCGGGCGGGACACCGGCACCTTCGAACTAGCCCTCGAAGAGGGGGTCGGCCTGCACGGCGAGAAGCTGCGAGGCACCTTATCCTTGCTCCGCCGCGATTCGTCCGGCCAAGAGCAGTGGCGGCTGAGCAAAAAGGACGACGAGGGTGCCGGCCGCCGTCGCAAACTCGCGAAGACCCAGCTCACCGGCTGTGCCAACCGGGACCTCGAATGACCGGACCTGGCTGGCGCGAGCCGGCCCTCGCCACGCTCACCGACCGCCGCTTCTCCGACGAAGGCTGGATCTACGAGCGCAAGCTCGACGGCGTGCGCGCCATCTGCGTGCGCGACAGCGGCACCCCCACGCTGTACTCCCGCAATCGCAAAGTGATGGACAACGCGTACCCGGAGATCGTGGAAGCGCTTGCCGCGCAAGGCGGACCGCGGTTCGTCGCGGACGGGGAGATCGTCGCGTTCGACGGCGGCCAGACCAGTTTCGCCGCACTCCAGCCGCGCATCCACCTGACTGATCCGGAGCGCGCGCGAGCGACCGGCGTGCGCGTCTACTACTACCTGTTCGATCTTCTGTACTACGACGAGCAGGACACCACGCCGCTCCCGCTGCGTCAGCGCAAGTCGATCCTGCGCGACGCTTTCGCTTTCGACGATCCCCTCCGCCTGTCCGCGCACCGCAACACCGAAGGCGAGAAGTACTTCGAGGACGCGTGCCGGCGCGGCTGGGAGGGCGTGATCGCGAAGCGCGCCGACGCGCCGTACCACGGTGGCCGTTCGCCGGACTGGCTGAAATTCAAGTGCCAGCAAGGCCAGGAGATGGTGATCGGCGGGTTCACCGCCCCGCAGGGCAGCCGCGTCGGCTTCGGCGCGCTGCTGCTGGGCTATCACGAGAAGGGGCAGCTGCGGTACGCGGGCAAGGTCGGCACCGGCTTCGGCCACCAGCTTTTGACCTCGCTGCACGCCGAGCTGGCCCGGCGCGAAACCGGCAGTTCGCCGTTCGCCGATCGGGTGCGCGAGCCGGGTGCGCACTGGGTGCGGCCCGAGCTGGTCGCCCAGATCGGCTTCTCCGAGTGGACCCGCGACGGCCGGTTGCGCCACCCGAGGTTCACCGGCCTGCGCCACGACAAGAAGCCGTCCGACGTGATCCGGGAGCGTCCGTGAAGATTTCCCGCCCCGACAAGGTTTTCTATCCCGGTGAGGGGCTCACCAAAGGCGATGTCGTCGAGCACTACCGCACGGTCGCGCCCGCGATGCTGCCGCATCTGCGCGGCCGGCCGCTCACGCTGCGGCGGTATCCGGACGGAATCGAGGCCGAGGGGTGGTTCCAGAAGCACCCTGGCGAGTACTTCCCGTCGTGGCTGCGCACCGTGCGCGTGCCGCGCCGGGGCGGCGGCACCGACGAGTACGTCGTGTGCGACGACGAGGATTCCCTGCTGTACCTGGCAGGCCAGGCCACGGTGGAGTTCCACGTCTGGCTGTCCACTGTGGACGCGCCGGAGAAGCCGGACCTGCTGGTGCTCGACCTGGACCCGCCGGAGGGCACCGACGTCGCCGACCTGCGCACGGCGGCCCGCCGCATCCGCGACCACTACGCCGAGGTCGGCCTCGCCGCGTACGTGCAGGCCACGGGAGGCCGCGGCTTCCACGTGGCGGCGCCCCTCGATGCCACGGCCGCCACGGATGTCGTCCTGGAACTCTCGCGAGCGTTGGCGGACCGGGTCGCGGCTGCCGACCCGGATCGCCTGACCACCGCCCAGCGCAAGGACCAGCGCGGCGACCGCATCTTTGTCGACGCGAACCGCAACGGCTACGCCCAGACCTTCGTGGCCCCGTATTCCCTGCGCGCCCGCCCCGGCGCGGCCTCGGCGACCCCGCTGGACTGGACGGAACTCGGCAAGGCCGAGCCGGACGGCTGGGGCCCGGGCAAACTGCGCCGGCGGCTGGCGCGGAAGGACGACCCGTGGCGCGGGATGGAGAAGAACGCCGGGTCGGCGGAGAAGGCGTGGGAGAAGTTCGGCTGAGGCTGCCGGCCGCGCTGGAGGGACCGCGCGCGATCCCTCCAGCGCGGTACGGCGACGATCAGACGCCGGAGGTCTGCCGGATCCAGTTACGCCCCGCGGCCACGCTGCCGTAGGTCGTGACGCTGGAGCGGTCGCTCGTCGAGCACACCCCGACCTGGACGCCGCCGTCGACCATCGGGCCGCCCGAGTCGCCCCCGGCCACCGCGCCGTTCGGGGTCCTCGCGGTGATCGCGGGTCCGCCGGCGTTGTCGCTGTCCTGGGTGTCCGAGACGGTGACCACGGCCTTCTTCAGCACGCTCGACTGGTGGTTGCCCTCATCGCTGCTCTGCGTCGCGCCCCAGCCGTACACGGTGGCGCTGTCGCCTTCCTGGGCGTCGCTGGAGCTGCTGGCAAGGCGGGCGTACGTGCTGCCGCCGTCGGTGTTCAGCTTGATCAATGCCAGGTCGCCGCCGGAGTAGAGGTAGGTGGAGGCGGCCTTGGCGTGCACTCCGCCGCTGGCGCTGTTGGAACCGATGTACAGGTCGATGTTGGTGAGGCGCTGCCCGTTGTTGTCGTACATGCAGTGCTTCGCGGTGAGGACCCAGCGGCTTCCGATCAGCGTGCTGGTGCAGAAGAAGGTGTAGCCGTTCGCGTGGCCGTTGAACCGCGTGATGTAGCCGGGGTTCTGCGCCGTGCTTCCGCCGATGATCGACGGCTGGGCATCGGGCGTTGCGGTGCTCGCGGACGCGGGGGTCACGGCGAACGCGCCGAGCACCGCGCAGGAACCGGTCAGGACGGCGAGGGCCCGGGTGAGTGCGCGCATGTCGCTCCTTGGGGACAGTTTCCGATGGGGGACGCTTTCGAACGTAAGCAGCGCGGTCGCGCGGCGGAATCCGCCGAACCGCCCGTAGCGGGCAAGCGGCGGCGACGCGACTTTCGGCGGGTTGCCAACCGGTGAACGGATGCCGAGAATCCGGTTCGACCGGTCCGTTTTTTCCAGGAGAGGCGAAATGCGGTTGTTCGCCCCGGCTCCGGGTGGGGAGCGGCTGGCCCAGGCACTGGCCGAGGGGCCCTTCGAACGCGCCCTGACGCTGGCGATCGAGCGCAGCGGTCTCGGCCTGGCGCGGCTGCGCGAACGGCTCGCGGCGTCCGGCGTGCCGGTCAGCACGACCACGCTCAGTTCGTGGCGTACCGGCCGCAGCCGCCCGGAACGGCCGGAATCCTTGCGGGCGCTGGCTTTGCTGGAGCCGGTGCTGGACGTGCCGCCGGGGGCGCTGCGCGCGCTGCTGGACCTGCCGCGCACCGGCAGCCCGGCCCCGCGCGCGGCGCGGTGGGACCGGTTGTGGGAGAACCGCAGCCTGCTTCCGATGGTGCTGAACTCGTTCGAGGACTCTTCGCCGGAATCGGTCAGCGTGCACGAGACACTGCATGTCGACGCCGCCGGACGGATGCGCAGCCTCCACGTGCGGGAAGTGCTGCGGGCGCTGGACGAACCGGCGTTCGTGCGCATCGTCGCGCTGCGGGGGTTCACGCCCGGCCAGTCGCCGGAACTGGTGTCGGCGCGGTACTGCCGCCCTGGCTGCGTGCGGGCGACGCCGGAGCAGGCGTTCTCGGTGACGGAACTGGTCCTCGACCACCCGCTCGCCCCGGGCGAGACGGGGATCGTCGAGTACCGGTTCGCGTTCCGGGACGAGGAACCGGATGCGCGCTACGACCGGCGGTTCCGGCTGCCGATCGCGGAACACCTGCTGGAAGTGCATTTCGATCCGGCGGCATTGCCCGCGGAATGCCTTTCGTACCGGCAGGATTCGCCGACCGGGCCGGAACTGGAGACCGCCGAGGTCCGGGTGCGGCCCGGCGTGCCCGCGCACGTGATCCGGACCGGGCAGGGGGCCGGGATTCACGGAGTGCGGTGGCGGTGGTGACCCGGTGACCGTCCGTTGAGGACTTCGTCGGTATGTCCATTGTGGACGGACGGAAGCCGCTGATTCGATCGGCGGCCTCGGGGTGTCCGAGCCGGGTGGCCGGCGCGGCGGTCAGCCGGGCGTGGCGGCGGATTCGTGCAGCCGGTAGACGCGGCCGCCTTGTGCCGCGTAGACGGTGACCGGTCCGGTGCCGGGATGTGCGGTGGCTTGCCAGGCGTTGCCGTCGGGGATGCCTGGGGCGGGGGAGGGCAGGCCGGTGATTCCGCCGCCGGTGACGGTGCCGGTGGGGTCGGTGACGAGGATGCAGTCGGGGTGCAGGTCGGTCCAGCCGGTGATGAGGGCGCCGCCGGCGGGGCGTGTGGTGGTGACGGCTCCGTGGGCGACGGGGAGGTCGGTGGCGGTGTTGGGGTTGATGGCGGTGCCGAGTTCGGGTCCGTGGCAGCCGAGGGTGAAGCTGGGGTTGAAGGGGTAGGCGGCGAGGGCTTTCGCGGCGGGGATGACGTCGCGTTGGATGTGGAGCTGGTCGAGGACGTCGGTGGCTTCGGTGCGCAGGGCGAGGGGGGCGAGGGCGAGCGGGGCGTAGCCGCGGCGGGTGAGGTCGGCTTTGGTTCCGCCGAGGGCGTGGGTGGTCAGGGAGATCGCGCAGATGCCGATGACGAGCGCGGTGACCGGCCATTGCGGACGGACGAGTGTCGCGAGGACGAGGAGGGCGATGAGCGCGAGGGTGCTGGTGATGGCGTAGCGGCTGATCAGGCCGATGTTTCCGCCGGGGGCGAGGGGGCTGGTGCGGCCGAGGGCGACGAGCGCGGCGAGGGCGGCGGCGTATCCGGCGATGCCGATCCATCCTGCGGCGCGCGGGTCGTGTTTCGCGGCGATGGCGCAGGCGGTGAGGAGTGCTGTGGTGAGGGCTCCGGCGAGGACGGCGAGGACGGCTTGGTCGCCGGACCAGAGGCTGCCGAGCGCGGCGGTGGCGGCGGAGAGGCGGCCGTCGGGGTCGAGCGCGGTGGTGGCCAGGGATTGGGCGCTGTTGGGTTTGGTGAGCAGCCACCCGGTCAGGACAACAACTCCGGCAGCGGCCATGGCGATGGTTGCGGCTCGGTTTTCGCGGCGGAGCAGGAAGATCGCGGCGACGACGAAGAACGCGGGCAGTCCGGCTCCGAAGCTGAGGCTGGCGAGAAGCGCGGCGGTCGCGGCGGTCCGGACGCGGCCGCGGTGGGCTTGGGAGGCGGCGAGGACCGTGAAGAACACCGCGGGGATCCAGCTGATGCCGTTGGTGCCTTGCAGCCAGATCTCGGCCAGGTGCGAGGTGAACAGCAGCCACGACATCCCGGCGGCGAGTGCTGCTTTCCGGTGCGGGGACAGGGATGCGGGCAGCATCGAGTACAGGCACGCGCCGATCCCGGCGACGAGGGCGACGGTGAGGACGGTGAGGACGCGGTTGTCGCCGCCGAACCAGGCGGCGTCTGCGTAGAAGAGCAGCGAGGGGAGGACGAAGGGCTGGTCGAGGTGGTAGGTGAACACCTGGTCCAGCACGAGGTGCCCGCGGTCGTCGGTGATTTTCGCCAGGACGTGCCAGTAGTCGAGAAGGACGTGAGCGCGCGGGGCGTGCAGGGCGGTCCACAGCGCCAGCGCGGCGGGGACGGCGGCGAAGACAGTCAGCGCGGCGATTCCGGCGCGGGGTCTTCGGGCGGCGGGCAGCACGGCGGCGGGGGAAGCGAGCGCGGTCAAGACCTCTCCTGGCGAGTTGGGGCCACCCGGTGACGTGCCCGCTTCCGGCGGCGGGTTTCGCGGTGTGACCTGCTGCTTTTACCGCCTCCAAGGTGGACTGGGCAAGAGTGTCGTCGCTCTCCTTTCCGGCAGTAACGGGACAGTACGGGCAATCGATGCGCGGTTCGCGGGGATCGAGGCCGCTCGTCGTGTCTTCGTCACGGCTGGCGTCTGCGCGGCCCCCGTCCGCGGTGCCCACCGCGGAAGACGGGGAGGTCCAGACCGGTTCGGACGTCGTGGTCATGGAGAACGCACTGGTCCGCGGCCGGGCGCGCAGCCCGCGACGCTGGGGGACGTGGTGCGCCGCCGTGCCTCATGAGCAGTGGATCGGCGGTGTGCTGCTCGGCGTTCACCAAATGCGTGAACCCGCACCTGCCGCGGCTCGGGAAACGCCGTAGTCGAAGCTTCCGCCGCCGATTCGCACAGCGGCCGCGCCCGCGTCCGTCCCCCAGGACCGGTCCCGGCCGCCCAGTGCGGTCGCGCGGATAGCGCAGGTTCGCCAGCAACGCCTCGGCGCCGCCCAGCAGGTGGTCGGCGTATCGGGTGCGGTCGGCTTCGACCCGGCGGTCCAGGATCGGCCGCACAGGCCCGAGGACCAGGTCGCTGTACTCGCGCAGAGCGTGCACGACGCGATGTCCTCGCGCAGGGCGGATTTCGGCTCGGACAGGATGGTTTCGAAGTGCGCGCCGACGTCCGTTTCGTCCAGCGCGGGCGTCCGGAAGCCCGGGAAGTTCCCGGCCGGAACCAGTTCCGCGGCGGCCGTCAGGCAGCGCCAGTGAGCGGGGGCGCGCCGGGCACCGTTCAGGAGCGCTGTTCTCCAGCCGCGGATCTCCGGGGGGGGCTGGTGAGGACCCGGAGACTGTTGATGCTCAAGATCAGCTCCTGCGTCGGCTGCGCGCTCCTCGCCACTCGCACCCGGCACAGGTCCTCGGCGGTGAAAATCATGCGCAGCATCGAAACCGCCCCTGGTCCGCGACTCCCCAGCGCGGCTCTGCGTCCAGGAGGCCGCCGTCCGGCGCGGATCCGTCCGCGGGAGGGGCCAGCGACTTCGCTCGCGCCGAACGACGGCTTCCCAGACCGCGGGTGCTCACGCCTGGCCGCGGATCACCTCGAACAGGCTGGTCCAGCTGTCCCGGCCGTGTCCGGCGGCGGCAGCGCGGTCGTAGTGTTCCTTCACCGCGGCGGGCAGGCCCACGTCGATGCCCGCGTCCCGGCTGGCGGCGAGGATGTGGTCGGCCGTCGCGCCCATCATCTTGGCGTTCGCCTCGTCGCCGGGGTGGCTGCCGCTGTCGACGTTCTTCGCCGCCTCGTCCAGCGACGTCTGCACCAGCGTCAGGAGCTCCTTCGCGTACGGCACCAGCGTCGCGGCGGGCACCCCGGCGGTGCCGACGAGCGCGGCGGAGTGCAGGAACGCCGAGAGCGTCGTGAGGAACAGGTCCAGCAACGACTGGTAGTACAGCTGCGCCAGGCCCGGGTCCGCGCCACGGTAGCCGGGCCGTCCGATGACGCGCAGCGTCGGTTCGATCCGCTCGAACGTCGGCTCCGCGCCGCTGTAGAACACGAACGAACTCTCGGTGCCGACGACCTGCGCGGGCACCATGATCCCGCCGGCGATCATCTCCGCGCCGCGCGCGGCGAGCCATTCCGCGGCCACCCGCGTCCGCTCCGGCGTGTCCGAGCTGAGGTTCACCACGATCTTCCCGCGCAGCGCGTCCTCGGTCGGCGCGAGAATGTCGTACATCGCCTGATAATCAGTGAGACTGAGGAGCACCAGTTCGTTCGCGGCCAGCGCGTCCGCGACGGTCCCCGCGCGTTTCGCGCCAGCGGCCACCACGTCGTCGGCCCGGCTCGCGGTGCGGTTCCACACCGTCACGTCGTGGCCCGCCGCCAGGTAGGACCGCACCATGGCCTGACCCATCGGGCCGAGGCCGATCATTGTCACACTCACCGAGTTCTCCTTATTTCTTCAGCAGTTCGATGACGCTCGTCAGGTTTTCCGCGCCGTGGCCGTCGGCGGCCCGGCGCAGGAGCAGCTGGTGCAGCGGCGCGAGCAGTTCGGAGCTGACGCCCTGGTCGGCGGCCGCGATAGGCAGGTTCTCGAACGCGGCAGCCTGCATCCCCAGGTTCGACACGACGTCCTGGGCGTAGTCGGCGCTGTCGACCTCCACGGCGGCCTGCTCGACGAAGCTGCTCATCGCGGTCAGCCACCCGCTCAGCAACGGCGCGAATTCGACCGCCGAGAGCCCTTCGCTGCGGATCAGCGCGTAGGCCTGCAAAATGCCGGTGAACTGGCCATACATCCCCGACAGCAGCGCGAGGTCGTGCAACGCCGCCAGCCCCGGGTCCTCGCCGACGTAGTTGCTGCCGCCGAACGTGTCGAACGCCGCGCGGTGCGTGTCGAACACGTCCTTGGGCCCGCTGTAGAACACGAACGCGCCGGGCTGCCCGATCATCGGCGGAACCGCCATGATGCCGCCGTCGAGGAACGTCCCGCCCCGCTCGGTGACCCATTCGGCCAGCTCACGGGCCTGTCGCGGGGTGCCGTTGGTCAGGTTCACCACCGTCCGGCCCGCCGGCGAGGCCGTCGCGAGCACCTCGCGCACCGACGCGTCGTCCAGCAGGCAGACGATCACCAGCTCGCTCGCCGCGACCGCCTCGGCGGCCGACTCCGCCGCCACCGCACCCCGCTCCACCAGCGGCTTCGTCTTGTCCGCGGAGCGGTTCCAGACCGTCACCGGCCGTCCCGCACCCAGCAGCGCACCGGCCAGCGCGCCGCCCATCGCACCGAGCCCCAGCACAGTCGCCGAGGTCGCGTTCCCGGACATGTCGTCCCTCCAGTTCGTTGATCTGCCGACCACGGTGCCGAGGGCCGCGCACGGTTCGCTGGGGGTCCGCGCACGGATGCGGTTACGGTGGATCCGTGCGATTCGGCATCCTGGGGCCCTTGGCCGTGAGCAGCGACGACGGCCGGTCGGTGCGGGTACCCGAGGCCAAGGTCCGGACCCTGCTCGCGGTCCTGCTCGTGCACGAGGGCACTCCGGTGCCGGCGGACCGCCTGGCGGACGACCTGTGGGGCGACCAGCTGCCCGGCAATCCGGTCAACACCCTGCAGACGAAGGTCTCGCAGCTGCGCCGCGCGCTCGAACGCGCCGAACCGGGGTACGGCAGCGCGCTGGTGTACCAGGCCCCCGGCTACGTCCTGCGGACCGAACCGGAAGCGGTCGACGTCGGACGCTTCCGTGCGTTGACCGCGGCGGCGAGCACGGCGGAGGACCCGCGGTCGAAGGCCGATCTGCTCACCGAAGCGCTGGCGTTGTGGCGGGGCCCGACGCTCGCCGAGTTCGCCGACGAAGCCTTCGCGAAGCCGGTGATCCAGCGTCTTGAAGAGGATCGCCTTGTCGCGCAAGAAAACCTCGCCGACGCGCGGCTCAGTGCCGGCGAACATGCTGCGCTGACCGCGGAACTCGCCGACCTGGTCCGGCAGCATCCGTTGCGCGAACGTCTGCGCGCTCTCCAGCTGCGCGCGCTGTATGCGGCGGGGCGGCAGAGCGAGGCGCTGGCCTCCTACGACGAACTCCGCCGCCGTCTCGCCGACGAGCTAGGCCTCGATCCCGGCCCTGAACTCACCGCGCTGCACCGGTCGATCCTGGCACAGGACCCGGCCCTGACCGCCGTCGTCCCGCAGCTTCCGGTCCCGCTCACCGAACTGGTCGGCCGGGCCGCCGCGGCCAAGGCGGTCAGCACGCTCGTCCGCGAATCCCGGCTGGTGACGCTCACCGGACCCGGCGGCGTCGGCAAGACCCGGCTCGCGCTGGAGACCGCGCACCGGCTCGGCGGCGATTTCGCCGCGGGAGCGTGGCTCGTGGAACTGACCGGCATGGACCGGCACGAATGCGCGCTGAGCCAGTGCCCGCCGATCGAGTGGGTGGTGGAGGCGATCGCCGCGACGCTCGGGATCCGGGACGCGGCCGCGCCCGCGCGGGCGGACCCGGCGCAACGGCTGGCCGAGTCCTTGCGCGGCAAGGAAACCCTGATCGTCCTGGACAACTGCGAACAGCTGATCGAGCCGGTCGCCGCGACCGCCGGACGGCTGCTGGCGGCCGCGCCCGGGCTGCGGATCCTCGCCACCAGCCGGGAACCGCTCGGGCTCGCCGGGGAAACGCAGTTCCCGGTGCCCCCGCTGGACCACGACAGCGCCGCGCGACTGTTTGCCGCACGGGTCGCCGACACTGGGTGCACTGTGGACAGTGCCGACGCGGGCGCGGTCGCCGAGATTTGCCGGAAGCTGGACGGATTGCCGCTGGCACTCGAACTCGCCGCGACCCGCGTGCGCGCGCTGGGCGTGCCGGAGTTGCTGCGCCGTCTGGACGATCGGTTCCGCCTGCTGGACACTGCCCGCCGGGGTGTGCCCGCCCGGCAGCAGACGCTGCGCGCGATGATCGACTGGAGCTGGGAACTCCTGAGCGAGCAGGAACGCCTTGTACTGCAACGATTGTCGGTGCACACCGAGGATTGCTCGCTGGACGCGGCCGAGGCGGTCTGCGCGGGCGACGGTGTCGGAGAAGGCGAGGTGCTGGGTCTGCTGGCGAAGCTCGTCGACCGCTCGCTGGTCGTGCCCGCGAACGCGCGGTACCGGTTGCTTGAGTCGGTGGCGGTGTACGGCCTGGAGCGGCTGCGCGACGCCGGCGAGGTCGAGAAGACGCGGCGTCGGCACGCGGAGTATTACGTCCAGCTCGCCGGTGCCGCGGACGCCGGTCTCCGCGCCCGGGACCAACGGCGCTGGCTGCAGCGGCTCGACGCGGACCTGCCGAACCTCCGTGCCGCAGCGGAGAATCTGGCCGGCTGGGGGAACGCCGACGAGGCGTTGCGGCTGGCGAACCGGTTGGCCTGGTACCGATTCCTGCGCGGCCGGATGGCCGAGGCGATGCGCTCCCTGCGCGCCGCCCTCAGCCTGCCCGGCGGCGAAGCGGACCTGCGCACGGAAGCGCGGGCGACGCTCACCGCACTCGCCGTCCTCGCCGGCGACCGGCCCGACTGGCGCCCCGTGGCCGAGCTGCCGATGAGCGCCCGGGCCAAATGGTTCATCGGCTACGCACTGTCCACAGTGGCCGATCTGCCCGGTGCGGAACCGCTGACCCTGGACGCGCTCGCCGCCTTCGAAGCAGCCGACGACCGGTGGGGGATTGCCGCGGCCAGCGGTGACCGCGCGAGCCAGGCGCTGTCGAGAGGCGAGATCGCGGAAGCGTGGCGTTACGCCGACCGCTGTGCGGAACTGTTCGCCGAAATCGGCGACAAATGGGGTCAGCTGCAGGCGATTTTCGCGCGGGGCGCACTCGGCTCCCTTGCCGGGAACTACGCGCGCGCTGAGGCGGTCCACGCCGAAGGATTGCGGATCGCCGAGGAACTGGGCTTGTGGCCGGAAGCTTCCTACCAGCTGTCGTGGCTGGGCCGGGCTGCGTTGCTGCGCAAGGACTATGCCGCCGCCCGCGAACTGCATGACCGGGCTCGCCAGGTCGCCGCGGAGCACGGCTTCACGCCGGGGGAGATGTATGCGCTGACCGGGCTGGCCCTCGGCGCCCGGCGCGCGGGCGACCTCGATCTCGCCGAGCAGTATTTGCGGACGCTGATCGAGTGGAACAAGCAGGTCGATTTCGAACCGGGGAACACGTTGATCCTCGCGGAACTCGGTTTCGTCGCCGAATCGCGCGGAGATCCGGCGACGGCGTTGCTGCGGCATCGGGAAGGGTACGAGATCGCCCGCCGGACGGGGGATCCGCGAGCGATCGCGCTGGCGCTGGAGGGGTTGGCGGGCGCGCACGCACTGGCCGGTGCGGCTCGCGAAGCCGCGCGGTTGCTGGGCGCGGCCGCGGCTTCCCGTGCTGGGATCGGCGCACCGCTGCCTGCCGCGGAGCGCACGGACGTGGACCGCATCACCGCCCGCGCGATCGAGGTTCTCGGCGCGGCGGAATTCGCGGCCGAGTTCGGCGCGGGCGGCGAACGAGGAGCACCGCTTGCAGTCGGTGAAGGACTCCTTGAGGGAATCTGATTTCCCCAAGGAGTCCTCCACCGACCTTCGCACGGCATCGATGCGGTGCCGGTTTCAGAAGACGGGCCGCCGGTTTCCGTGCCCGGTCGCCTGCTCGAAAGCGTGCGCGGCCCGCAACAGCCTTAACTCGCCCCGCAACGGCGCGATGATCTGCAGCCCCACCGGACGTCCGTCGCCGGTGAACCCCGCGGGCACCGACAGCGCCGGGCACCCGGTCGCGGAGATCGAGTACGCCGAGCGCATCCACTCCAGGTAGTCGTGCATCGGTTGCCCGGCAACGGTTTCCGGGTACTCCCACTCCACCGGGAACGGCGGCACCTGGCTCACCGGCGCGAGCAGCAGATCGTATTCCGTGAAGAACTCGCGCATTCCGGTGATGAGCTGCAGCTGCCGCGTCTGCGCGCGTGCGATGTCGGCGCCGGAAAGCGTCGCGCCGAAAGCGATGTTGCCGGCGAGCGTCTGCTTCATCTTGTCCGGATGTTCTTCGAGCAGACCGCTGAACCCGGTGTGGAAAAGCCATCCGCGCAGGGTGCGGAACACCTCGTCGGCCGCGGCGAGGTCCGGGCAGGCCGGGTCGACGCGGCAGCCGAGTTCGGCGAACACCCGCACCGCCGGTTCCAGCACGGCGGTGACCGCCGGGTCGACCGGCAGCCCGCCCAGATCCGGCGACCACGCCACGCGCAGCCCGGCGAGGTCGGCGTCGAGCGATCCGGCGAACGGCGCGGCGGGCTGGTCGAGCGCGATCGGGTTGCGCTCGTCGTGCCCGGCGATCACCGAGAGGAGCAGCGCGACGTCGGCGACCGTCCGGCCCATCGGCCCCTGCACGCCCAGCGCCTCCCAAGGCAGCGCCGCGGGCCAGGTCGGCACGCGGCCGGGTGACGGACGCAGGCCGACGACGTTGCAGAACGACGCCGGATTGCGCAGCGAACCGCCCATATCGCTGCCCTCGGCGAGCGGTTGCAGGCCTGCGGCCAGCGCTGCCGCCGCGCCGCCGCTGCTGCCGCCCGCGGACAGCTCGCGCCGGTACGGGTTGCGCGTGGCCCCGAAAACCGAGTTCATCGTGTGCGAACCGGCCCCGAACTCCGGCGTGTTCGTCTTGCCGAGCGTGATCGCGCCCGCGTTCCGGATCCGCTCGACGACGAGGGTGTCGCTGTCGGGAACGTGGTCGGCGAAAATGGGGGAGCCGTAGGTGGTGCGGACCCCGGCGACGTCGTGCGTGTCCTTGTGCGCCACCGGAATCCCGTGCAGCGGACCGACCTCCTCGCCGTGCGCGAGACGTTCGTCGGCGGCCGCGGCCTCGCTCAGCGCGCGCTCGGCGGTGAGCGTGACGATCGCGTTGATCTGGGGGTTGACCTGCTCGATCCGGTCGAGGTGCGCCTGCAGCACCTCGCGGGCGGACAGTTCGCGGATACGCAGCCGCCGGGCCAGTTCGCGGGCGGGCAAGTAGCAGATCTCCTCGGCGCTCACTGGCTTCCTTCCTGACCCCGATGTCCGTTCGCGACCTCAGCCTCGCGCGTGGTGCCGGGGCCGGACAAGTCTTGCTCGACAAATGACGGAATCAGCCACAGTATTGGCTGATGACCGCACGGTTGGACCCGCTCGACCGCCGGATCGCCGGCGCGCTGCAAGTCGACGGCCGCGCGTCCTGGCGGCGGATCGCCGGGGTGCTGGACGCGCCGGAGCGCACGGTGGCCCGTCGCGGGACCCACCTGCTGCGCACCGGCGTCGTGACGGTTGTCGCCGTTTCGCCGCACGGCGTGCCGCTGCTGGTGCGCGGTCGCTGCCGGGCCGGGCTCGGCCGTCCCGCGGGCACCGCGCTCGCGGGACGGCCGGAGACGAGCTTCTGCTACCTGATCACCGGACCGGGCGAACTGGTCGCCGAGGTCTTCTGCGACCGCGACCGGCTGCCGACCTTCATGTTCGACGAAATGGCGGCAATCCCCGGCTTGCACGATCTGACGGCCGATACCGTCACCCGCTACTACCGCACCATCCACGAATGGCAGCCCGGCCTGCTGAGCCCGGCCGAGACGGAGGCGATCTCGTCGCTGCCGCAGCCGACTCCGCAGCCCCGGCAGCCCGACGGTGTCGCCTTCAGCAGCGACGAACGCGCGATCGTGCGCGCGTTGCGAGAGGACGGCCGGCGGACCCACGAGGAACTTGCCCGCGCCGCCGGGATCTCGGAATCGACCGTCCGCCGCCGGCTGGAAGCGTTGCGGCAGGAGGAAAAGGTGTTCATCCGAGCGGTGGTGGAGCCGGCTGTGCTCGGCCTGCCGGTCGAAGCGCTGCTGTGGATCCGCTGCCGCCCGCACGACGTCGACGGCATCGGACGCGCCCTGCTGGGCTCGCCGTACGTGCGCTACGCGGCGGCGATGACGGGCGAGTATCAGCTGCTCGCTGACGTGACCTTGCCCGACATTGCCGCGTTGCACGAGTTCGTCGGCAGCTCCGGCTGGTCCCGGCAGGCGGATTCGGTGCATACCGGGGTGGTGCTGAAGGCGTTGAAGCGCAGCAGCGTCCTCGCGCCCGAGCTGCGCTCCTGACCGGTCAGCCTCGTTCCTCCAGCCCGTTCAGCACCGGCGGCAACGCGCCTCGGTGCAGCACGCCGAGTCGTTGGGTCGCCCGGGTCAACGCGACATACAGCTCAGCCGCGCCGCGTGGTCCGTCCTCGAGAATCCGGTCCGGGTCCACGAGAAGCACGGCGTCGTACTCCAGCCCCTTCGTCTCCGACGCCGCCACCGCGCCCGGCACGTCCGGCGGCCCGATCACGACGCTCGTTCCTTCCCGGCCCGCCTCGTCGCGGACGAATTCCTCGACCGCGGCGGGCAATTCGTCGTCAGCGACCTTCCTCGACCACGGCCGGACCCCGCACGCGCGCACCGATTCCGGCGGTTCGGCCCCCGGCGCGAACTCGGCCAGCACCGCCGCCGCGACGGCCATGATTTCCGCTGGGGTGCGGTAGTTGACGGTGAGCGAACGGTAGACCCAGCGGCCCGGGACGTACGGATCCAGCATCGTGCCCCAGTCGAGCGCACCCGCCGCCGACCGCCGCTGCGCCAGGTCGCCGACCACCGTGAACGACCGGCTCGGGCACCGTCGCATCAGCGCCCGCCAGTCCATTTCGGACAGCTCCTGCGCCTCGTCGACCACGACGTGCCGGTAGGTCCAGTCCCGGTCCGCCGCGGCGCGTTCGGCGAGGTCGCGGGTGTCGTGCTCGACGAACCGCGCGGCCAGATCGGTGTCGTGGAGCAGGTGCTCCGCGGACAGGCCGATGTCCTCGTCCATCTCCTCGCGGTCGAGCCGCATGATGTCCAGCACGCCGGCCGCGTACTCGGCCTCCGCCTCGCGTTCGGCCGCGTCCTCCTTCCGTTTCGCCCGGTCCGGAGCCTTGCCGAGGAGGTCGATCAGCTCGTCCAGGAGCGGGACGTCCGACACCGTCCATGGCTCGCCCGGCTCGCGCAGCAGCGCCCGGCCGGCCCCGGCCGCGGTGAGCCGAGCGGGGGAGGAGTACAGCGTGGTCAGCACGCTTTCCGGAGTCAGGATCGGCCAGAGGCGGTCGATCGCCTTGCCGAACGCCGGGGCGGCGAGGAGTTCTTCGCCGAGCGTGGAACGGAGATCCTCCCATTCCTCCTTGTCCTCGCGAGTGAGCCAACCGTGCCCGATGCGGGTCATGGCGCGTTCGGTGAGCACGTACGTGACGATCTCGACGAACACCGCCCGCGCCTCGTTGTGCGGCCGCCCGCTCTGCCGCGCCTCGTCGCGGGCCCACTCGGCGGTCGCCGCGTCGATCCGGACGGTGGTGTCGCGGAGTTCGATCAGGATGGGTTCGGCGGGCAGCTCCTGCCGGTCCGCGACCGCCGCGCCGAGTACGTCGAGCATCCGCAGAGACCCCTTGAACCGCGCGGTTTCCGGCTCGTCCTCGGCGTGCGCGCGCAGCCCCGGAAGCAGCCCGCCCGGGGTGGTGAACACCACGTCGGACTCGCCGAGCGACGGCAGCACGCGCCCGATGTGGTTCAGGAACGACGGATTGGGCCCGAGGACGAGGACGCCGTGGCGCTCCATCCGCTCGCGCCGCGTGTACAGCAGATACGCGACGCGGTGGAGCGCCACGACGGTTTTCCCGGTTCCCGGCCCTCCCTCGATGACCAGGACGCCGGGATGGTCGAGCCGGATGATGCGGTCCTGCTCGGCCTGGATGGTCGCGACGATGTCCCGCATCCCCTCGCCGCGGGGCGCGTTGACCGCGGCGAGCAGGGCGTCGTTCTCCTCCCCGCTGCCCGGCTGGCCGAAAACCTCGTCGGCGAACGAGGTGATCTGCCGCCCGCGCGTGTGGAATTGCCGCCGTCGCCGCATGTCCTCGGGCGTGGCCGCGGTAGCGGTGTAAAATGCGCTCGACGCCGGCGCGCGCCAGTCGAGAAGAACGGGTTTGTACTCGTCGTCCTCGTCGAAAAGCCCGATCCGGCCGATGTAGGAATGGTCGCCTTCGACCGTGTCGAGCCGCCCGAAACACAACCCGGAGTCGGCGACCGAAAGCCGCCGCGTTTCGCGAGCGAGCGCACGCACCTCGACGTCGCGCTCGCCCGGAGCCTCGTCGTTTCGTTTGAGGGCAGCGGTGTAGCGCTCCTTGGCCCGCCTGCGCTCGCCGTCGAGCCGCCGGTACAGCCCGGCGACGTAGTCCTGTTCGGACCGCAGTTCTTCTTGGTACCCCTGAGTTGACACGTGCCCCTCGCTGCTGTTAATCTGAAACCAGATTCGGCGCGAACTTCTGATTGCTTGGTGAAGACGCGTCGATTTTTTATTGTCCACCTTCTGTCAAGTGGTCCGGTGGAGTGGTGTTTTCTCGCGGTTTTCTCGCGTGGTGAGCTGAGCGGTCCGGTTTGGCTGGAGCGGGTCGGATGGGCGGGTCTGGCCCGGTTTGGCGGGTGAGCGGACCTGTGCTGGCTGACCTGTGCTGACGGGCGCGGGTTGACGGGCTTGTGCTGGCGGACCAGCGCGGCCCGATCCGAGTTCGGCGGCCGGGTTTGCCAGACGGCCAGCCTCAGGACGCCAGACGGCCAGACGGTGCCAGTCAGAGCTGCGCCGCGGTCCGCAGGCCAGCGGGAGACCCGGCTCCAGGCCCGATCAGCGCGAACGACGTGGCGGCCTCGCCCGAGCTGACGATCCCCCCAGCGTGGCGACCTCGCCTGCCGTGGCGATCCAGCCCGCGGCGGCGATCCCGCCCCAGGTGAAGATTCCACTCGGCGCGAGGCCTTGCCAGGGTTGGCGATTGCGTTCGGCGTGGCGGCCTTGCCAGGGTTGGCGATTGCGTTCGGCGTGGCGGCCTTGCCAGGGTTGGCGATTGCGTTCGGCGTGGTGACCTTGCCAGGGTTGGCGATTGCGTTCGGCGTGGCGGCCTTGCGTGCGGTGGCGATCCCGCTCGGCGTGGTGACCTTGCCAGGGTTGGCGATCCCGCCCGCGGTGACGGCCTCGTCTGAGGCGACGACCTCGCACGGCGCGGCGACCTGCCCGAGGCGATGCACTCCAGCCGCGAGTGTGGCCAGCCGACACCCCTGAGCGCTCTCGCACGCGGAGAGTGTGCGGAGGTCGCGGGGCGGCAGGTCGAGCGTCGGAGGCTGAGCCGAATCCCCAGGCGCCCCCGCGCTATGCGGTGGCGGGCGAGCCAGGTGCGGGCGCGCATCCAGTTCCGCGAGCCTTCGTCCCGCGTTCCTGGAGACGGGCCGATTCGGCGACGGCGAACGGTTCGGCCGAGCACAATCGGCCAGCCGAAACGGACCGGACAGTGGCGGCCGTGCCGAGCCGCGCGAATGCGTTCTCGGCTGCCGCTCCGGGTGGATCCGCCGCGGCAGGACATTCCCGCGCACACCCGGGCCTGATCGTGCCCGCACCAATCCCACACTCGCTCCCGACAGCCGGACTTCGTGGTCGAGCAGTGATTCTGCGGCATCCCCCGTGGCTTGCGGCAAGCCCCGGGGTGCGCTATATCTTGAAAAGGGCGGAGGGAATCGTTTCTTGCGGCGCGCGGAATCCCGCGCGGTTCACGGCTGCTTCGCCGGCACCCAGTTCCGCAGCACCGGCTGATACCCCTCCGGCTTGTCGCCCACCTTCGTGCCGGGGTTGATCAGCCATGACTGGTAGTCCGGCGTGAACATCCGGTACGGCCCGGCAGGCGGCACCTCGCTCGCGCGGTCCAGGGCGCGGCGCAGGTCGGCGGACAGGGTGAAGTCGAGCGCGTGCATCGTCGTGTCCAGTTGCTCCGCGCCGCTCGCCCCGACGATCGCCGACGCGATGCCGGGCCGCGTCGCCACCCAGTTGATCGCGACCTGCGCCATCGTCACGTTCAGCTCGTCCGCGACCGTTTCGAGCGTCTTCAGCAGCTCCCACTGCCGCGCGGTCCAGTTCCCGGCCGCGGTTGCGCCCTCGCCGGTCAAGCGGCCCTCGCCGCTCAGGCCGTTCGGCGAGCTGCGGTATTTGCCGCTCAGGAAGCCGCTGCCGAGCGGGCTCCACGCGGTGATTCCCAGGCCCAGCTCCAGACCCGCCGGGACGTGCTCGGTTTCGATCGTCCGCTCGATCAGCGAATACGGCAGCTGCAAGTTGATCATCGGCGGCAGCGAATGCGCGTCGGCGAGGGTCTGCGCGCGGCTCGCGTACCAAGCCGGGACGTCCGACAACCCGGCGTACCGGATCTTCCCCGCCCGCACCAGATCGTCGAACGTGCGCAGCACCTCCTCGACCGGCGTGATCCGATCCCACGTGTGCAGCAGGAACAGGTCGAGATAGTCGGTGCCCAGCCGGCGCAGCGACGCCTCCGCCGACCGGATCATGTGCTTGCGCCCGTTGCCGCCCGCGTTCGGATCGCCCGGGTCGACGCTGTTGGTGAACTTCGACGTCAGCACGAGCCGGTCCCGCCCGCCCGTCTCGGCGATGAACTTGCCGAGCAGCCGCTCGCTCTCGCCCGCGGTGTAGAAGTCGGCGGTGTCGATGAAGTTGCCGCCTTCCTCGACGTACTTGCGGAAGATCGGCCGCGCCTCCTCTTCGGGCTTCCCGTAAGCGGCGTGAAACCCGTCGACGCCGAAGTTCATCGTGCCGAGCGCGAGCCTGCTGACCCGCAATCCGGACCGGCCGAGCAAGTAGTACTGGTCAAGAGACATCGGGGTCCTCGCTCCGTTCCCGAAAACACGCGCGGGCCGTGCCCGCCTGGCTCGGCCAGGGTGCCTTCGGAAAAATGGACTAGCAAGTCCAAAGTTCAGGGCCAGCGCGGCCGGATGCGTTCGGTGCCGAGTGGAGCACGATGCGAGCCAGGCTGGAACAAGCCGGTGCCGGCCGAGGGAGTGCTCACGGTCGAAGAGCCACGCGAGCACCTCGGCCTGGAGTGCGCGGAGACTGGCGAGGGTGCGCTGTTCCGTCTTGACCCGATCGCAAAGCAAAGCCCCTGCACCGCGGCGAAGAACCACCGGCGGCCCCAAACCGAATGTTCCGTACCGAATAATCCAGCACCGAAACTTGCCTTCTCTTGCCCGCCAGGTACTTCCACGAACGAGCACCGCTCGCCTCGCCGAGCGGGCATGTGCCTGGCGTCTGCCCGGCTTGCCCCGGCTTGCCGAGCGGGCATGTGCCTGGCGTCTGCCCGGCTTGCCCCGGCTTGCCGAGCGGGCATGTGCCTGGCGTCTGCCCGGCTTGCCCCGGCTCGCCGAGCGGGCATGTGCCTGGCGTCTGCCCGGCTTGCCCCGGCTCGCCGAGCGGGCATGTGCCTGGCGTCTGCCCGGCTTGCCCCGGCTCGCCAAGCGGGCATGTGCCCGGCGTCTGCCCGGCTCACCCCGCCAAGCGCTTCCCCGGGCGGGCATCGCCCGCCCTCGCCCACGGAAACGTGTCCGGCGATGGCCCGGTTCGCTTCTTCGAGCGAGCACGCCCATCCCGTCTTGCGGGAGCCTGTTTGGCGACGGCTGGTTGCCTTCGCACGGCCGAGCGCTTCCCCGAACCAGCACCGTCGACCCCGCCCCGACGGAAATCGTCCGGCGAAGGCCCGGCTCAACCCATCCCTCCTCAACCCGCGCCGGGACGTAGGCTGCAAGGCATGCCGTCGAACATGATCAGCCTCCGCGGTGTTCGCACGCACAACCTGGCCGACGTGGACGTGGACATCCCGAAGCACCAACTGGTCGCGGTCACCGGCGTTTCCGGGTCCGGCAAGTCGTCGCTCGCGTTCGCGACGCTGGCGGCCGAGTCGCGGCGGCAGTTGTACTCGACGATGCCCGCCTTCGTCCGGACCAAGCTGCCGCACGATCCGGCCCCGGAGGCCAGTTCGCTCAGCGGGCTCACCACCGTCGTCGTGGTGGACCAGCGGCCGCTCGGGACGAATTCGCGGTCCACTGTCGGCACCGCCACCGAGGTGTGGACGATGCTGCGGATGTTGTTCTCCCGCTTGGGCGAACCGTCCGCGGGATACTCGCCCGCATACTCGTTCAACGATCCGTCCGGCATGTGCCCGGCTTGCGCGGGACTCGGCACGGTCACCGACATCGACGGCGAGCGGATGATCGACCGCGGCCGGTCGCTCAACGACGGGGCGATGGTCTTTCCCAGTTTCGCCGTCGGCAGCTGGATCTGGAAGCGCTATGTCTACTCGGGATTCTTCGACAACGATCTGCCGTTGCGGGAATGGCCTGAGAAACTGGTGCAGTTCCTGCTGCACGGGCCGACGCAGAAGCCGCCGCATCCCTTGCCTCGCTTCCCGGCCAGCGCGAAGTACCAGTCGATGGTGCCGCGGATCCGGCGGCTGCTCGTGGAACGCGAGGCCAAGATGGGGCCCGCGGTGCGGACGGCACTCGCCGAGGTGACCCGGCAGCGGCCGTGCCCGGAGTGCGGCGGCAGCAGGCTCGCTCCGGCCGCGCGGGAGAGCCGGATCCACGGGGTGTCCATTGTGGACCTCGGATACCGCGACGCGGCGGGGCTGCTGGAATTCTGCGCCGGACTGGACCACGAGTGGGCACGTCCGCTGGTGGCGGCACTGCGGTTGCGGCTGGAATCGATGATCACGCTCGGCCTCGGGCATCTGCACTGCTACCGCGCGACGCCGACGTTGTCCGGCGGCGAGTCCCAGCGGCTGAAGCTGGTGCGGCACTTGGGTTCGAGCCTCACCGACCTCACCTACGTCCTGGACGAACCGACGGACGGGCTGCATCCGGCCGACGTCGCGTCACTGGTCGACGTACTGCGGCGGCTGCGCGACCACGGCAACACGGTGCTGGTGGTGGATCACCACGAAGCGGTGATGGTGGCGGCGGACCATGTGATCGACTTGGGTCCGGGAGCTGGCGAAGCGGGCGGGCGCGTGGTGTTCCACGGGCCGCCGGCGAAGTTGCGGAAGGCGGACACGACGACCGCGCGGGCGTTGCGCACCGGTGTCCGGCTCAAGGACACTCTGCGGGAACCCACCGGCTGGCTGCCGTTGCGCGGGCTGGACCGGCACACCCTGCGCAACATCGACGTCGACGTGCCGATGGGCGTGCTCACGGTGATCACCGGGGTGGCGGGGTCCGGGAAGTCGACGCTGGCGGGCGAACTCGCCGAGCGGCAGCCGCGGTTCACGGTCGTCGACCAGAGCCAGATCGTCGCGACGACCCGGTCGACGGTCGGTACCTGGCTCGGGCTGGCCGATCCGGTGCAGCGCGCGTTCGCCGAGGTGAGCGGAGAGTCGCCGAAGCTGTTCAACCCGCGGTCGCGGGGCGGGTGCCCGGCTTGCCGCGGCACCGGCGTGCGGCGCACCGACCTGGCGTTCCTGGAGGACGTCGACACGCCTTGCGAGGAGTGCGACGCGACCGGATTCCGCCCCGAGACACTGGAAACGCGGCTCGACGGACGGACGGTGCTGGAGGTGCTGAGCACGCCGGTGTCGACGCTGGCCCGGTACGTGCCGCATCCGGACGTGGTCCGGCTGGCCGCGCTGCTCGGCGAACTGGGCCTCGGGCACCTCGCGAGCGGCCGCACACTCGACACGCTCTCCGGCGGCGAGCGGCAACGGCTGAAACTCGCCCGTCAGCTCGACTCGACCAGCGACGACCTGCTCGTCGACGAACCCACCGCCGGCCTGCACCCCAGCGACACCACGCGGATGGTGGCGCTGCTGGATCGGCTCGTCGACGAGGGCCGGACACTCGTCGTGGTCGAGCATTCGCTGCACGTCGTCGCCGCGGCGGACTGGGTGCTCGACCTGGGTCCCGGCGCGGGCGAGAACGGCGGCCAGGTGCTCTACACCGGCACGCCGAAGGGGCTCGCCGAGCACGACGGCGCGACCGGACGCTACTTCCGGGCCGCGCTCCGCGGTTAGGCCGCCCCGCCGCCCCTCCGGTTCCGTCAGTGAGGGGAATCCTCAGGGAATCTGGATTCCCTCAGAGTTCCCCTCACGACCCGTAGCCGGGAAACCGGCGTGCCCCGGTGCCTCCCTGCCCGAGAACGTCGTCCGGATTCGAGTACGGGCAGGATTTCAGCGACAGGCACCCGCAGCCGATGCAGTCGGAGAACCGGTCGCGCAGCGCGGTCAGCTCCTCGATCCGCGCGGTGAGGCGGTCGTGCCAGCGGCGGGAGATGCGCGCCCAGTCGCGTTTGGTGGGGATGCGCTGGTCCGGCAGTTCGGCGAGCGCGTCCTTGATCTCCTCCAGCGACACCCCGACCCGCTGGGCGGTCCGGATGAAGGCGATCATGCGCAGCGTGTCGCGCCGGTACTCGCGCCGGTTGCCGCTCGTGCGCCTGCTCGCGATGAGCCCGCGGCTCTCGTAATAGTGCAGCGTCGGGACGCTCACACCGGCGCGTTCGGCGATCTGTCCCGGCTTCAGCCAGACGACCTCGCGCGTGATCTGGGGCATGGCAGCTCTTTCCGTGCTTGACATCAAGTTCGCTTGATGAAGTCCACTGTAAGCACCGCCCGGCAGAAGGGGGCGATCGCGCGCGAAGGGGATTCTGTGCCGACTGCGACCCTGCGAGTACGGGCGGACGTGCTGTGTCCGGTGTCCCGGACCGGGTCGAGCAGGCGGGACGTGCGGCTGGGCTGGCCATCCGCATAAACACCGCGTCGGCGCTCGATTCCCGGCCCGCGCACCGGGTGCTGAAGCTGGCCGCGGCGTGGGAGGCGATGTTCGCCGCGCATCTGCGGGACACAACCTTGCCTCGCGGATTGGGACGTGCTTGCGGAGGTGGAAATCGGAGTGGAGCGCGACGAGAAGTACGTGGCGGAAGTGCTGGCGGATCACGAAGAGGGACAGTCGCGCGGGGTCCGTTCTGTGCCGACGATCGTGCGTGGCGACCACCTTCTCGCCGGGCGCGCAGCGTCGAGGAACTGGCGGAATTGGTCCGGGAGGCAGCGAACGGCGGTCTGATGCGCGCTGCGGCGATCGGCAAGTTCGGGCCTGCGGAACGGCTGACCATCCGCCAGGTGCCGACGCTGGTCACGAGCCCGGGGGAGGTGCTGGTGCGAGTGGACGCCACCGGGCGCGACCGTCGAGTTCCCGCAGATCCTGGGCACCGAGTGTGCCGGGCCGATCGTCCAGGCCGGTGCCGGGGTGACCGAATTCGAGACAGGGCAACAGGTTGCCGGACTCCGGGTGCTGGGCTGCTACGCGGAGCGCGGTCCGGTGAGCCGATCGTGATTCACGGCACGGCTGGCGGTGCTGGCTCGACGGCGGTCCAGTTGGCGCGCCACAACGGTTCGCGCGTGACAGGGACCGGCAGCGAGGAGAATCAGGAATATTTCCGCACGCGGGACGCCACGCCAATGGTGTGCGGCGAAGGCGAACTCGACCGCCTCCGGACGGGATCGCGACCGGTCCGCCCAGCGGCTTCGCGGGCTGTTCGATTTGTGCCCGCGGGTGACCGTCCGGGCGAAGCACCCGCTCGACGCCGCCGCGAGCGCCCATCGCGACCTGGCCGCCGGACACGATCGCGGCAAGGTGGTGCTGCGGATCGGCTGAGGAGGATTTAATTCGGTGGACGGGGCAGTCGCGTGCCCGTTATGGTTCGCCCCGACCGTGACTCGACGCCAGGAGGTGAGACCCATGAACGCTGTTTCGATGTGGGTGCTCCCCGTGTCGTCACGGTCGGGCGACTGACGTAGGGGTTGCCAGGAGCGCCTTGAGCAAAGGCACTCCGAAAGGTGACCATCATGGACACTGTGCGTTTCACCGCGGGCGAACCCGCGGTGCGCGTCACCCGGGTCGAACCGGGACTCTGGCAGGCGTTGGACGACGGTCGGCTGGCCGGTCGCGCTGAAGCCACCGCCCGGCCCGACGGGCGGGTTTTTCTCAGCGTCGACGCCTGGCATCGCTCGGTCTTCGACCAGCTGGCCCGCGAGATGCTGGCCGCGCTGCCGGACCAGCTCCACACCGTGGTCGACGAAGCCGACCGCGAACTGCTGGACGGCTGGCGACGGGCCGGTCTGACGGTCCGGCGGCGCGAGTGGGAGTACGTCGTGCCCACGGATCCGCACGTCACCGGGCCGGTCGTGCTGCCGCCGGGCGTCACGGTCGTGCCTGCCGGATCCGCTGACGAGGGTCCGTTGCGCGAGCTGGACCGCGTTATCCGCGCCGAGGTCGAGGCGACTGCGGGCTGGTCGGAGATGCCGGCCGAGGTGCTGCCTCGCACGGCTGGCGACACCGTCGTAGACCCGTCGAAGTACGCCGTGGCTGTCGAGGACGGCGAGTACGCGGGTCTGCTCCGCGTGGTTCAGGTAACGCGCCTGCCCCGGATCGGACTCATCGCCGTCCGTGCGGATCGGCAACGCCGCGGCATCGCGCGCGGACTGTTGCTTCACACGCTCGGCACCCTGCACCGAGCGGGAATCCCGACGGCGTCGGCTGAGGTGAACGAGGCCAACGGAGCGGCGACCGCGCTGTTCGAGGGCATCGGCGCGCGGCGGGCGAACAGCACGGTGGAGCTGATGCGCCATGGCCGGTAAGGGCGGGATCGAAGTCGAGGGAACCGTGGTCGAGTGCCTGCGCGACGCCCGGTTCACCGTCGAACTGGCGAACGGGCACCACGTGCTGGCCCACATCAGCGGCAAGATCAGGAAGAACTTCATCAAGATCGTCCCGTTCGACCGGGTTCTGGTGGAGCTGAGCCCCTACGACCTCGACCGGGGCCGGATCCTGTTCCGGTACCGGAACTAGTCCGGTCCGCCCTGGCGGTCCCGGCCGGGGCCGTCAGGGCGGTCAGCTCGGTTTCGCGGCGGCGAGCCGGGCCAGCGCGTCGCATTTCCGGCCGAAGTTCGCCACGACGTCGGCGCCGATGATCCGCACCATGACCGCGCGCAGCGGGGTGTCGAGGACGATGCGCTGGGTCAGTTCGGTTCCGCCGGGGACGGCCGCGACGCTCAGCCGGAGGTCCATCTTCCCGAGCGGAACGGGCTGGCAGAGCGTGAACTCGTGTCCGGGCCGCCAGCTCGTGAAGGTGAAGTCCTTCGCGATTTTCGCGTGCACGCTGCCGCGGAATCCGCCGCTGGGGTAAAGGAATCCGGTCGAACCCGGCGCGACCGGCCCGTGCAGCACGACGCGCGCGACGTCCGGGTCCCAGCGCGGCCAGTTCTCGACGTCGGCGAGGACGTCCCAGAGCGCGGCCGGGTCGGCGGCGAGGGTGCGGGCGGAGGTTTTGTCCCAGGTCATGCCCCCGAAGATATACGGAACTGACAGTCTCGTAAACTGTGCGCTATGACGCACAACCGGCGCGGACGGCCGCGGGAGCAGGGAATCGACGCGGCGGTGCGGGCCGCGGTCAACGAGCTGCTGGAGGAGGTCGGCTACCAGCGGTGCACCGTCGACGCGATCGCGGCGCGCGCCGGGGTCGGCAAGGCCGCGCTCTACCGGCGCTGGAAGTCCAAGGCGGAACTCGTCTTCGCCGCGGTCGTGCACGACGACACCCTCGCGGCGCCGCCCGACACCGGCACCTTGCGCGGCGACGTAACAGGCGTTCTCGCCGACATTCAGTCCGCTTTGGACGGACCGCAAGTGCGCAACGCCCTGCCCGGCCTGCTTGCCGATCTCCGCACCGAAGACGCACCTGCCGCCCGGCTGGGCGAGCTGTTCCTGGTGCGAGAGCGGGCTTACCTGGTCGAAGTGCTCGACCGCGCGCTCGCCCGCGGCGAACTGGCGCGCCGCCCCGAAGTGCCCGTTGTGCACGCGATGCTGCTCGGCTCGGTCTTCGCCTGGCTGCACCTTCTGCGCGAAACAGTGCCGCCCGGCGGCCTCGCCGACGCGCTCGCCCCCGGCCTGTACGGCGCCATTATCGTGCTGGGCAGGTAATTTCCCCCGTGACCGCACCGGATCCCGCGTTCATCGCCGCGGCCGGGGCGACGGCGTGCGCCGGGACAGCTCGTCCGCGATCAACGCCTCCATGCGGGTGTTCGTACGGCGAAGCACACGGTATCCGCGGTATGCCACCGCGATTACCGCAATCCCGACCACCGCGGCGATCGACAGGACCGGCCCGTGCGAGATCAGGGCGTCGCGATGGTCGCGGGCGAGATAGCCCAGCCCGAGCCCGGCGGCGAGAGCGTCGAGAAGCGCGAGCGGAACCCGTCCGGGAATGGGCATGGCGGTCTCCTCTCGGGACCCGACCCCAGCAATCTAGGCGACCCCGGGGCCACCGCGAGCAGTCTCGACCCGATCGGCCTACGCCCCCGGCCCGCGCGGGGCCTGTGCTAAGTTGACGTGAACTGGGGGGATCGACCTGCGGAAGCGAACCCAGGGGCCGGTAGCTCAGTTGGTTAGAGCAGGGGACTCATAATCCCTTGGCCGTCGGTTCGAGCCCGACCCGGCCCACCATCTTGCCCTCAACACAGCTGCTGACCAGCGAAAACGGGCTCAAAAACGATCTTGAGCCGAGGTCTCGCGGGAGCGCCGGAGACGAGCGCGGCGCTGGTAACCCAAGGGATTGTTCGAGTAAGCCTGTTTTCATGACCGCCGTTGAGGCACCGCTGGAGGTGCTGGAGCCCGATGACATCCGGGAGCTCGTCTCGGACTGGAGAACGCATCTGAGGGCCGAGAACCGTGCCGACTCCACGATCGACGCCTACCTCGACAGCGTGGCCATGCTGGTCGACTACCTCGACGACGAAGACGTCTCGATGGTGGCTCCCGACATTGGACGCCGTGAGCTGGAGCGGTATTTCGAATATCTCCGCCAACGGCCGAATTTCCGCACCGGAGAGTCCCTTTCGCGCAGCTACATCGCCAAGCAATATCGGCACCTTCAGCAGTTCTGGCGCTGGCTCGACGATGTGGAAGAGATTGTCGAGTTGTCCCCGTTTTGCAAAATGGAGGTTCCGCACGTCCCGGACAACCCGCGACGGTCTTGCGTGAAAACGAGTTGAAGGCACTGCTGGTCACTGCGAAAGGAAAAGGGTTTGTCGAACTCCGGGACCGGGCGCAGTCCGGGCACGGTGCCGAACCCAGGTGCGCGTACCGGACCCGGTTGATTTCGTTGAACAGATGTGCCGGTTCGTCGCAGTCCTCTTCGCGGCCGAGCGCACGGATCGCGAATTCTGTCCGGCGCTCGGTCCGGTCCGGTCGGGGGCGCCGGACGCTCGAATCCCGAAGCCGCGGCATGACAGCGCGAGTCCGGTCGAGCCGATGCAGGCGGGACGCCGCTCGGACGGTGTCGGATCCTGGCGGACTGCCCTGTCGGGGATCCGCGGCACGGGCAGGAGAGTCCGGCCGCGCTCCGCGTGCGATGGTTCGAGTCGGGACACGGGCGTGCGCTTTCTGATCTGGTCGGAATTCGCCGACAGGCTTGGGGGAGCAGTCGGGCGAGGAGCGCGGTCTGCCGTCGGACCGCCCGCTCGCATCGGGGTTTGCGGGCGACGCCGACCGCCACGATCCGCCGCGCGACCGTCGGCTCGCCCAGCAGCGGGCCGCTCGGGATCAGCTGCATCCCGTGGAACAGGTCCTCGATCTCGGCGCGGGTGCGGGCCGAGACGTCTTTCATCGACCCGTTGCGGACCGACTCGGGCAGTGCGTGCACCACGTGCTCGTCTTCGGAACCGTCGTGCGGGTCGAGCAGGTGCGAGATCGCGACGTACGAACCGGACGGGAGCCGGTCGACGAACTCCTTCGTCACGCGCGCCGCGAGCCCGCGGTCGCCGGTCTGGTGGTGCCGGGCGAGCAGGAACAGCACCGCGATCGGCTCGTCCCAGTCGAGGTGATCGCGGACGGCCGGGTGGTCGAGAATGCTGTGGGCGGGTCGAAGAAATCCGCCTGGACGTACTCGGTGAACTCAGGTTTACCGCGCGGCCGATGCCGTGGCGGACAAGTACGGACACTACGATTTGTCCGCGCGCATCATCGGCCTGTTGAGCACGGCGGCAGCCGATGCTGAGGACGAACTGCTGGAGGGAAGCGTTTCCTGCGTGCGGGCAGAAACATTCTTCGCTTCAGAAGATCTCAGTGCTGGCCGGCGGATGCTTGAACGGGCCGCCGACCGGATCGACCTCGCTGCTTCCGAAACTGCGGCGGCCACGTACGGGCTATTGCACATGCGCGCCGCAGTGATGGCAGGTCGCGCGGGGGAAGGCCGCCGAGCCCGCGATCATATCGGGGAACCGCAGGAGGCCGCACGACGCGTTAACGAGGGAATCCGCCTCGGAACAGCATTCGGGACGGCGTCTGTGCGTATCCACCATTTCTCTCTCTCGGCGGAGGCCTGTGACGGCAGCGCTGCCTTCCGGGTGGCGGCCGGGCGCGAGCATGCCAGCCGAACGGCAGTCGCATTTCTACATCGACCTCGCGCGCGTCCACGATCTGGCGAACGAACGCGTCAACACAATCGATGCCTTGCGTGCAGCATTACGGATCGCGCCGGAGCGCGTACGAGCCCGTCCCCAAGTCGGGGAAATGGTCGAGTAATTGCGTCGAAAGACTCCGGGCGCGTCGAACGATGCGATGAACGGCCTCGACCGCGAACTGTTTTCCGGAGTTCCGGATCGCGCGACTCGCTGACAGCGAGGAACTCAGCGTTCGCTGCTGAGGAGATCGGGCAGTTCGGAGAGGCTTTCAATCGTCCAAGCGGCGTTGCGAGCGACGACGGGGTCGCTCGCCCACAGGTGGCCCCAGGGGCCGCGGCGAATCGGCGCCGGCCTCAGGCCAGCCGCCCGCGCGGGCACGATGTCGTTGTCTCGGTGATCGCCGACGTAGACGATCTCTCGGGGCTCGCCCGGGGCGAATTCGACGACTTTTTCGAAGAACAAGGGGTCAGGCTTGGCGGTGTTCCACTCGCCCGACGTCGCAACAGCGTCCACCGGCAGTGCCAGTTCACGCAGCAGCCGCGCCGCTTTGGCAGTCTGGTTTCCCGCGATGCCGACCCAGAATCCGGCGTTGCGCAGCGCCGAGAGCGACGATCGCACGTCGGGGTAGAGATCAGACTCCTCGATCTGCTCACCACGTCCAGCAGCCTCTCGGAGCTGGCGTTCGGCGTCCAAGTCGAAGCCGGGGCGAAAAACCTGGAACGTCTCCGCGTTGTTTCTGCCGCTCGAGGTCACGGCGCCCAGGACCGCCGAGAAGGTGTGCCGCTTGACCCCGATCCAGTCTGCCCACGCGCCGAACTCTCGCGAGTCGTCGAGCAAAGTCTCGCCGACGTCGAACACTACCGACCGAATCACGCCGCTCCCAGCGCCTCTTCCTGTCTGGCCTCCAGCACCGTACCGACGAAACCTTCCCACCACCACCCGAGAATCGGCACCTGCGGCGCAGGGGCACGCCTCGGCGTTGCGATCGCGACTGTGCCGATGGGCAACCGATCCATAGCCCGGCCGCCGGCAGACTTGCAGTAGCTGGGCTCGACACGGAGCCCACGTGTCTGCTCGGGCCGGTGGGGAGGGTGTTGGTTCGCAGGCTCCGCGTCCAGGAGGCCACGGCGCCTTCCTGCCGCTTCCAGCCGGATAGAAGGATTTCGGTACGGACGATTGCGCAAGGCGCCGGGCCTGCTGCGACCTCATGTCTGCCGGTATCTGCTGACGGGCGGACAAAGCGGGGCAGGTGGTCCGGCAAGGGGACTATCTGCCCTGGATATGGCGCGAATCCACCAGATTGGTCCGACGTCGAGGCCCCTTGTCGACCTCGCCGAGCAGCCGGTGGTTAAGCGCGAAAATCACCTCCTCGCCGACTTGGAAAGGCCGACGAGGAGGCTGCAAGGACGCGATCCCGCCGGAGCTTTGCCGGGGCCCCTGCTCGGGATGGCTGATCGGCGGTTCGGATCATGCGACGACGAAAGGTTGCCGGTACTTGATGTCCAGGCCTGGTATGTCGATGCGGAGGGCGTATCCGCCTGGGCGAGCATTGAAGTCGGCGATGCGGCAGAGCATGACCGGTGTCGATCCGGAAGCCGTCCCGTATGCCGGTGTCGCCCGCGAGGTAGATGCGTGCGGCGCGGCTGCTTTCCAGCAGGTCTCGTGGCGGCCGAAGGCCCAGCCCCGGGGTTTCCACGGACTCGGCGATCAGGGTCAGGTGAGCCCAGGAGCCGCCGAGGACCAGACCGGTGTGCCAGATGAAGAATTCGTCGGAGCTGGAAACGATGTCGGCGTCGGTCAGGGTGACCGGCCGCGGATCGCGCGCAGTGCCTCCTGGGTCTGGTCGGCCTCCTGGCGGCTGAGCGGGCGGGGGCAGGCTGCCTGTGCCGCTTCCGGCCCGCTTCGCCTGCGGACTGGCTGGCCGACCGTGACCTGGTTGCCTTGGCCGGAGTGTTTCTGCCCGTGGACGGTGCTGAAGTCGTACGGTATCCAGCCGCTGTTGTCGTTGTTGGAGCACGGGAACGAATGCCCTTCGACGAATGGCTGCTGACTGACTCCGCGTCCCTCGGTCGACCCGGCGTCCTCCTCTTCGCCTTCGTGCACCTTGTAGTAGACCCCGGCGCGGGCGTCGTATTCCACGGGTTCGGTGCAGAAGAACTTCACTCCCTAGCGGACGGCCGTGGCGGTCCCGACTGCCACGATCGAGGGGCTCAGGTAGGTGCCCCTGCACGCGCCGACGTCGCCGGGGCTGCGGTCCTCGGGGTGGTGGATCGGAATGGTCCAGTGGTCGGCGTCCTGGAACGAGATCTCCGGGTTGTCGAACGCCAGGCGCACCTTCGGAATTTCGGCGGCACCGGCCTGGGGGCCGCTCCCGAGCACTGACGCCGCACATGCGGCAGCGATGCTCAGTGCTGTATTTGCTTTGTTCACGCGCATGTCCAATTCCTCCCCAAGAATCAGCGTTTTCGCGAAAGGACCGAAGTCCGTGTTGATCAAGGTAAGGCGTGTCCCAGGCTGGAGGCTAGCGCCTTACCGGGTGCTGATCCGGTACCTCATTAGTGGGAAGCGCTGCCGATTGTGCCCGTTGTTGGCGGCATCGGGAAAAACGCGATGTTTCGCCAGGCAGTGTGCCACGAACTGCTGGAAGTCGTGCGGCCTTCGTGACCCTGGCAGCGAAGCGTGCACGCCACGGCTGTGATCGACGCCGGGCTGTGCGCCGAACTGGTGGACGGGCTTTCTGAAGGTCGCTCTGGCCTGATCGGTTGAGACGGGATGCCAGACGGTAAATCCCGTGCGGGACTCCGCTGTCGATTCGACTCGGCCAGTCGCCTGTGCTGCCCCGCGGCCTCGGGCCGTGGACGATGTGCGACATCCGGTTGCCGGCGGTCGAAGGGTTCCTGCTGTGGCCGCACATGAGCCGTCCCGCGCCCCTGGCTGGTTTCGACGTCCGTGAGCAGGAGCGCGATGACGTCTTCGTCCGCGTCGAGCATGCCCTCGGGACGGAGCTCGACCGGTCGTCCGTGGTCGACGGCGAGTCCGGAGCGGCTGAGAGGGCGTTGGGGAAGTGGGGTTTTCGGTTTGCGGTGCGGGTGACGATCTCGACGGTGAGGACGAGGGCCTGCTTGGCCCAGGCGACCAGGTGTCCGGTGCAGCCGCCGTCGGCCCGGACGTGGGCGACGGCGCCGAAGCGTGTGCGCAGTTCCGTCAGCAGCGGGTGCGATCCTGGATGTCGGCGGCGGTGACCACGACGGCGAGGAGGAGGGCCGAGGGTGTGGGTGGCGATGTGCCGTTTGCGTCCTCTGGTTTTCTTGCCCGCGTCGCAGCCCGCGCTGGCGGCGGGCACGGTGCCGGCCCCGCGCGCGGTCTGGGCGTCGATGACTGCGGCGGTCCGGTCGCGCAGCGCGTCGTGGATTCCGCGCCAGGCGCCGGCGCGGACCCAGCGGCGTAACACGCCGTCCAGCACGACCCGGCGCGGGAGGCAACGGTTCCAGCAGTGCCCATTGCGCATCGGTCGTCGACGAGGACGGGTACCCGGGACACGGCGGCGCGGCACGACGAGCAGGAACAGGCAGGCGACAATCACACACGAGCTCCTGGCAGGCGGACTGGCGTAGACAACCACCCGCCTGCCAGGAGCTCACCTCACCACCGGGCAACACGCCCGCGACGACCCCGCATCCGTGACCAGCCGACACCGTGTCAAAACGCCCTCTGAGACAGACCAGTTTGTTTGTTGGCCATCTGGGCGCGCCTGGAGCGCCGCCCGGCCGGCCATCTGGTCGGCGGCCCCGACCGCCTCGACGATCGCAAACTGCGAGCCATCGCCGAGGCCCCGACCGCCGGTCTAGTGCGCGTCGACGTCATGGCCAGGGTGATCGCCATGTCGATGGCCTGGTCGCCGGTCAGCAACGTGTACGCGGCGACCGCACAGGAACCCGCCGAGACACGCGAGCGGCGGCGTGCACTGCTCCGCGAGAGCGTCCGCCGTGCCATCACTGCCGACCGGTCGAGCACCTGATCGAGCCGCTCGATGCGCCGTTGAGATCAGGAACCGGCTACGTCGCGGACACAGCGCTCGGTGCCTGTCAGGGCCGGCACACCCGTTCGATCAAGTCTTGCCAGGCCGAGCCGAGGCTTTGCTCGATTTGCGGGCCTGCGTTGTTGAGTACGTCGGCGGAAAGGTACAGCAGCAGCGGGCCGTCGAGCGCCGCGGTGAGCTGCATCGCGAGCAGGTCGAGGTCCGCGCCGTCCAGGCTCAACTGGCGCAGAAGCATGCGGATGTGCATCTGTGACGCCGGTGTCTGGGAACTGCCCGGGAGGGGCTGCCGGCCGTCGAGTGCGAATCTGGCGATCTCCGTGTTCTCGAGCAGCAGGCGCACCCGTGCCCGGCCGTATGCGACCAGCCGGTCGACCGGCGGCGCACCGGGGCCGAGCGGGGGCGGCCCGGACAGCACCCGCTCCTGCAGGCCTCGCTCGATCTCGTCGAGCAGTGCCCCGAAGATCCCCGCCCGGGTGCCGAAGCGCCGGAAAACGGTGCCCTTGCCCAGGCCCGACCGCTCGGCCAACGCGTCCATCGTCAGCTGATCGGGACCGGACTCCGCCAGCATTCGGCGAGCGGTGGCCAGGAGGTGGGCGCGATTGCGGGCCGCGTCCGCCCGTTCCGGCCGCGGCGCTCGCCAGCTCACCGGTAGCGCGTCCATGTCGGTGACCCTAACAACCGTCGACGCAATCGGGGTCCGTCTGTTTTCGCTCTGTGTGGGTGTTCGGTCTGGTACCGGGGGGACAGGCCCTCAGGCCCGACCAGTGAACGCTCCGGGTTGCGCTCGTCGGCGTTCAGCGTCAGTGAGCTTCCCGGAAGCTGCTCACTGCCGCTACCGGCACGGGTGAGGTCGGGGCTGACATCCAGCCCTGCGAGCTGATGCGGGGTATCGGCAACCTCTGTATTGCCCCCGATCACGATCCCCGCTGCCACCCGCACAGGCTTCGTGACCGCCGTCTTGTCAATCACCCGAGGTCACGCTGAACGCCCTGGTCAGTGCCGCCAAGTCGCTGAGCGCGCGTGATGCGCGGCGCGTTACCCGCGCTGGGCGTCGGCCCTCCGGCATTGCATGCACCCGCTAAGCGGGGTAAAGTCCGATTATGTCGGCTGGACGGTTCCACCTGTCGGCCCGACGGGCGGAACCGTGCGTCGCGGCTCTGCCGAGCCTCACCTGACAAGGGAGAAACCCATGACCGCGATCGACGGCGAGGCGCGTTTCACGGCGCTGCCGGCCGAGCAGACCCTCATCGCCACGGTGACCGCGCTCGAGGAGCACGGCTTCGGCGTGGAGGTCGTCGACGACTTCGAGTCCGCCCGGCTGAGC
Source organism: Amycolatopsis rubida (assembly GCF_900115345.1). Taxonomy (GTDB): domain Bacteria; phylum Actinomycetota; class Actinomycetes; order Mycobacteriales; family Pseudonocardiaceae; genus Amycolatopsis; species Amycolatopsis rubida. The sequence goes on from NZ_FOWC01000003.1 coordinate 163,886, forward strand.
GTGCTGAACCGGATTCCGCACGGTTCGACGGTGATGACCAACACCTCGGCCACGCTGCGGGAATCCGGCATCGAAGCGGCGATCAACGACCCGGACGGCCCGTACGTGTCGGCCCGCAACCGGATGATGACGCTGGACTTCCGGACCCAGCAGCAGGAGATGAAGGCCATCGCCGGGCAGGCCGACTACGCCCTCGGCAGCGTCCACGCCATCACCGCCGACGGCACCGTGGTCATCGCGTCGGCCACCGGAAGCCAGCTTGCCGCCTACGTCTGGGACGCACCGAACGTCATCCTGGTGGCCGGCACGCAGAAGCTCGTCCCCAGCCTGCGGGCTGCCCATGAGCGAATCGTCGAGCACAGCCTCAAGCTGGAGGACGTCCGGGCGCGGGCCGCGTACGGGCAGCACAGCTACATCGGCAAGCTCCTGGAAGTCCGGCAGGAGCAGCCCGGCCGCATCCACCTGGTGCTGATCCGCCGGAATGTCGGGTTCTGAGAACCCGAGCGAGACGTTCCCCGGGCGACGCCGCCGAGTTCGGTCACCCGTCCGGCATGGACGTTCCCACCTGCCCAGTGAAGCTTTTCAACCGTTGCGAAGAGGACCTCGTGAGACTTCATCGACTGATCGCGACAGCTGGCGCCGCCGCGTGCCTGGCGACCGCCTCGCCGGCAATCGCCGCGGCGGCCCCGGCAGCGACCGACTGCACGGACTACGCGTTCACCACGTCCGGTCGAGCGGTCGGAGGCCGGACCTCGATCCCGTGGAACTACTTCGTCGTCGCCAAGGCAGGAACGATCGCCGCGTGCCTGGACGAGCCGGACGGTGCGGACTTCGACCTCGTGCTCAGGCATTTCGGAACCGACGGGCTCAAGACGGTCGCGACCTCCTCCGGCGAGGAAGGCGTCAAGACCCTCTTCTACGAGGGGGTGCCCGGCGCCTATCGGGTCGAGGTGTCAGCGATCAGCGGCAGCGGTGCCTACACGGTAGGCGTGACCTTCCCCTGAGCCGGTCTGCTTGCCCGCCACCGTTGGCCGTCCCCCCCGGACGCCCGGCAGGCGCGCCGCGGAGTCAGCCACCTCGATCGTCAATCCAGTCCCGTATACGTCAAGGAGTCTCCCATGAGCACCGTTGCGGAAACCGGCCTGTGGCGGCTCGACGCCGCCCGCTCCGCCATCGCCGTCAGTCACGTGACGATGTGGGGCATGGTCACGGTGAAGGGAACGTTCAACGGTGTCTCCGGAGAGGGCGAGGTCCGCCCGGACGGCACCGTCCGCGGTGTCGTGACCCTGGACGCCTCCTCCCTGGACACCCAGCACAAGAAGCGCGACGAGCACCTGCGCAGCGCGGACTTCTTCGACGTCGAGCACCATCCCACCCTTGTCTTCGAGGTCCGTGACGCCGTGTTCGGTCAGAACGACGTCGTCGAGGTCAGAGGTCAGCTGACCGTCCGCGGTGTCCGCCGCCCGCAGACTGTCATCGTTAAGGTCGCCGAGTCGAGCGCGGACGCGATCACGCTCGCCACCGAGTTCACCGTCGACCGAGACCAGTTCGGCATGAGCTGGAACCGGCTGGGCATGATGCGTGGCCTGACGACTGTGACGTCGACGCTCCGGCTCACGCGCAGGCCTGCCTAGGGGCAGCACACACCGCGGGCCGGCGGCTGATCGATTCCGAAGAGCACCGGGAATTGGTGCGCGTTCCGATATCGGCCGCACCGGTTGCCTGGCACGGCGTGCCTCGCCGGTCCTCAGCCATGGCCGGATTTCGGTTTCACCGACCTGACAGGGCAGGAGCATCGCAGTATGGCCCAACGGATCGCCGGCCGGATCGGCCTCGGCAAGATACTGATCTCGGCATCAGCCGTGATCGCCGGAGCGGGTCCCTATATCGCGGACTGGAACGAGACGCACATCCACAATCCGAACTGGCCGCCCCACGCCAAATTCCACAACGCCCACACCATGAGCTTGGGCGCCGGGCTCGCCGGAGCCGCTCTTCTCCACCTGTGGCGTCCGGCTGATTCCCCGGCAGCCGCCAAGGTCGCGCTGGACAGCGGGGCCGTGTCCGCCGCGCTGTACTGGGTGACCCAGATCTCCGCGCTTGCCTACCCGGGCTCCCGAGCTGTCGACCCGCCCGGCAAGCAGATCTTCCCGCAGGCCGTTGCCGCCCTTCCCTCGCTCGCGCTCGTGGGATGGGGATACGCCTTGGAACGGCGACGGCTGCGTGATCAAGATGCCCGGAGGCGAGTGGCGTCGGCATGGCCGAGCTGAGCTGTCCGGCGGGTCCGTCGAGAATGTGGCCGGGTGCCGACGGAGTGCTGGGGCGGGCCGCGAAGCGCTGGCCCGCGATGATCGGCACCGGGTGGGTTCGCCCGGCCGGGCCAGCGCGGACCGCGCTCTTGTCTCGGTCGCGAACCGGTGCTAGCCGGCAGCGGAGGTGCTCGACGGCCCGGTGATGACGTTGCGGGCGTTCGGCGGCGCGAACGGGTCGGTGTCCAAGCCCCAGGCGAGTACGCGGACGGGACGGATGCGGATCAGCGCGGCGTCGAAACCCGGCCGAGGCGGCTCCGCGGCGAGGAGTTCGGCGGTGCCGCGGATCTCGACGCCACGCGGATTCCAGGGCGTGGTCGAGGCCAGATCGTCAATGACGAGGGAGACACGCGGGTCGGCCTGGATGTTGCGGTACTTCCGGCTGGCAACGAGGTTGTGGCCGCCGATGTCGATCGTGTCGTGCTCGCGGTTGTGGACGAAAGCGACCGGCCTGGCCTGAGGCGCTCCGTCGGGAGCGATGGTTGCCAGACGGCCAAGGGACTGGCTGTCGAGGTATGTCTGCTCGTTGGCGGTGAAGACGCTCATGGATGCCCTCCATCAGGCAAGTACGGGCAGCGGGGCGACGCGTGGGCCCGTCCTCGAGCCCGCAGGTGCGCATCTCCCGACGAATAAACGGACTATACCCCGCATGGTGGCTCTCGGACCATCGCCATGAACGGGTCGCCGGTGAGCGGATCCTCCTACGGAGCCCGCGAAGATTCCCAGCCGTCGTGCTGCCAGCGCTTCGGCAGTTCGCGGACGACAAGCCCGTCCTTCCGATTACGGAGGTAAGAACACGGAGTTCGGGGTGCCGGTTGCGGCATGCGGAGAACGCGAACTGGGCCGGGCGGTTCCGTGCGCCGCCGGCATCGTCGCGCGAGTGGTCGAGGAGGTGCTGACCAGGGGACATGCGTGCCTGCGCCCGGTCGGCTACGAACAGAATCGCGGCGAGCATCTCGCGGTGGAAAGGCCGCCGGATTCGCGAGCTTCGATCCTGGTGAACGACCGGTCATGGCGACGTAACGCGGCCGCGCACCTGGGGGGCCAGGCGGTTTCTCAAGCGCATGGACCGAAGCAACTCGCGGCCTTCGCTCGTCTTCTCGCCGCGCTCACCGGCTGGTTCGCGCTGTCAGCGACGGCCCGCGGCGTGCGCTGGACGCAGTGCGAGCGTTACCCGGGGTTCGCGGAGCGCTGTTCCGAGGCGCTGAGGGACGCGAGGAAGGCCAGGGCATCGGCTGTGGGGCTGCCAGGAGGGGCGTGCAGCAGCAGTACTTCCAACTCCTGGGGGCCGGCTACCTGGAATTTTTCGACCAGCAGCTCCATCGGGCCGGTCTGCGGGTGCCGGATGCGGAAGGTGGCTTCTTGTGCGGTGCGTACGTCGTGGCGGGCCCACAGCCGGCGGAACCGTTCGCTTTTGAGGGAAAGCTCGCCGATCAGGGCGTGGAGGCGTTTGTCGTCGGTTTCGGTGCCGATCCGGGCGCGCAGGTGGGCGACGGCGGTGGCTGTGTAGGGCTCCCAGTCCTCGCGGTAGTCGCGGACTGCCTGCTCGGCGAAGAGCGCACGCAGGCGGTTCGTCCCGGGCTTCATTTCCGGCGACAGGGCCCTGGCCAGATGGTTCGCGGCCAGCACGTCGCTGTACTTGTTGAACACTAGGGCGGGCACATTGAGGGTCTGCAGCAGCAAGGCGAGGTTCGCAGGCACATGTTCGTTCTCCGGGCCCGGCTTACGGCGCGTTCTGCGGCCGGTCAGCGACATCAGGTAGGCCGTGCCTTCGGCGTCCAGGCGGAGCACACCGGCCAGTGCGTGGCCGACCTGGGCGGAAGGGTTGCGGTCGCGGCCCTGTTCCAGGCGCAGGTAGTACTCGACGCTGATGCCCGCCAGCATGGCCACTTCTTCACGGCGCAGCCCCGGCACCCGGCGAATCCCGTGACCGGTCCGCAGGCCCGCCTCGGCCGGTGTGATGAGTTCGCGGCGGGCCCGCAGAAAGTCTCCGAGAGCGTTGTCCACGTCGTCAGCTTAGGCGGCCGCCACACGTGCGAGTGTCCCTGTCACTACCAGGAACGACAGGAACTGGTGCGCACTGTTCGCGCTGGTGAAGGGTGTGGGCATGACGGCACGTACTTGGTTCATCACGGGGGTCAGCAGCGGGTTCGGCCGGGAGCTGGCTGAGCAGCTTCTCGCGCGCGGCGACCGCGTCGCCGGGACCGTGCGGCGGGAGGGGTCGGCCGACGATCTGCGGACGAAGCACGGCGAGCGGTTGTGGCTCGGGCTCCTCGACGTCACCGACCTGGACCGGGTGCGGGACGTCGTCGACGCGGCCTTCGGCGAGCTGGGCCGTATCGACGTCGTGGTGATCAATGCGGGTTACGGCCTCTTCGGCGCCGCCGAGGAATTCTCCGACGAGCAAGTGGTCCACCAGATCAGGACCAACCTGCTCGGCTCGATCCAGACAGCGCGAGCGTCGCTGCCGCACTTGCGCGCTCAGGGCGGCGGCCGGATCATCCAGCTGTCCTCGGTCGCCGGCCTCGCCGCCCACCCCGGTGCCTCGCTCTACCACGCGGGCAAGTGGGGCGTCGAAGGGTTCATGGAGGCCCTTGCCGCCGAGGTCGCCCCGTTCGGCATCGAGGTGACACTCGTCGAGCCCGGCGGTGCGCGTACCTCGTTCGCCGGCAGCAGCCTGCGGCTGAGCGAGCCCTTGGCCGCCTACGACAACACCCCGGCCGCGGCCGTGCGCGTCTTCAAGGACATCGCGGTCCCGGTGCCCGGAGATCCGGTCAAGGTCGCTGCCAGGATCATCGACAGTGCGTCCCGGCAGCCTGCTCCGTTGAGGCTGGTGCTGGGCAGCGACTGCTACCAGGGCGCCACCGCCGCGCTGCGCGAGCGCCTCGCCCAGATCGAGCCGCAGCAGGCCAGTGCTGCCGAGACCGACGCGGACACGTGAACACTCCTGCCCGTGCCACCGGCTCCACCCCTTGCCACGCAGGCTGAATCCCAGGGAGCGCCACGTCGAGGTCAAGACGACAGCCGGAACGATCAGAGGCGCGCTCACCGGTCGGATCGCCGCGTTCAAGGGCATCCCTTACGCCGAGGCGCCATTCGGCCCGAACCTCTTCCGGCCGCCCGTCCGACGCGGCAGCTGGGAGGGCGTACTGGAGTGCACCGACTACGGTCTGCGTTGCCCGCAGCCCTCCTCGGGCTTGTTCACCGACCGGGCGACGGGCGAGGATTGCCTGTCGGTCAACGTATGGGCACCGCGGGGAGCATCTCAGCTGCCGGTCCTGTTCTGGATCCACGGCGGTGGCTTCCTGATGGGCTCCAACGCCGACCCGGGCCCGAACGGGCCGCATTACGTCATCGTCGGCCAAGGCAAGTACCCGGAAGCGGCCAACCACGTCCGCGAAGCCCGGATGGGCACCTCGTGGCGCGGGGACCAGCCGTTCAACCGCATGCGGCCCGCCGAGGTCACCGTCGACCGTGACGGCGCGGACGAGCGGCGGGCCGAAGCGATGAAACAGGTACCCCAGACCAGGCCTGGTTACGATCGCGACGAATGCCCGCCGGCAGTGTTCCAGGAAGGCGGCACCGGCTCCTCCGTGAAATACATCGACCCCTTCGACAACCAGGGCTCGAGCATCCGGCACCAGATCTCCGGGCTGGACGACGGTGAGAAGGTCGCCGTCGTGGCGGACTAGACCATGGACACACACCTCGAACGGCTCCTGTCCCGCGCCCGCGGCCCGCTCGGGCCCCGCATCGTCCTGGACCTCGGGCACGCCGACGGCCCGCTGCACGAACTGGCCGGCCTGCTGAGCACCGTCAACGGATTCACCGTCTTCGACGCGGACATCCAGTTCTTCCGCGCCGCTTTCGCGCGGCCTCGGCCCCGAACTGCGGCACTGGAACGCCCCGGACACCTGGAAAGACTCCTGCCGCGGCCGCGCGGACGGACTGTTCTGCTTCGCCCAGGACCTGTTCGGCCGCCAGTCCGCGGTCGACGCAAACCACCGCGTCGTCGCGTTCGAGCCCGAAACCGCAGACACCCAGGACCTCGGCAACCGGCTCGACGACTGGGCGGCCTGGCTCCTCGCCGACCCCGACGACCGCGGCACGCACTCTTTCGCCCGCGCCTGGCAAGACCGCAACGGGCCGCTCGACCACGATCAACGGCTGGTCCCGAACCGGCTGTTCACCTTCGGCGGCAGCTACGACGACACCAACCTCGTCGCGGCCGACTCCGCGACCTGCATGCGCATCCGCGGCCCCCAGCCCGCATCCATCCACGATCTCCCCGACTGAGCCCAGGTACAGCTCATGCCCGACGAACCCGCCCCCGACGCCTCCCGGATCGCCTACGCCGAACTCGACGTCTTCGCCGACTACGGCAGCTTCTTCGTTCAGGACGACCTGGCCCGCCGCGACCGTCGGCGCCATCGGCGTCGGCACCGCCCGCCGGATGACCCTGCCCGTGCTCCTCGACGTCCGCGCCGACGCACCCGGCGACGGATGGGACCACGTCACCGAAACCGGCCTGCGCGTCCCCAGCGGCAGGATCCTCGTGTCCACATTCGACTGCCGGCACCAGATTCCCCGCACCGAGGTTCCGCCCGGCGACTACACCGCCCGCGTCTACGCGAAAGGCTTCGACACCATCACCGAAGACCGCATCCACGACGACCTCTACCGCGTTGTCCCTCTGGCCGGGCCCGGTGCTCGAACCCCGCGTCCTCAAACGGATCTCGGGTCGTGGAGACGGCGAAGAGCCGGTCGCACACCCGAAAATGTCCGCTGGCGGCTCGTCTTGGTCGACCCGGACATCGATGTGCAGACCTGAAAAAAGCGGCAATGCTTCCGCGAGAACGCCTGCGGCGACTCGCGGCAACCGGAAAGTAACGCCCGAACGGCCTATCCGCCCGCTCGCCGATCCTCGGGCGGACCGAAGGGATGGCCTTGCCGGAAGCAGGAAAGACGGTCGTGAACCGGAAGAGAGATCGGGTGGGAGCGGAGGATTCCTTTACGAGGCGCGGAGTTCGCGTTCGCGGATCTTCTTCGCGCGCGCCGGCCGGCGGGAGGTTCCGGCGAGGACCTGCCGCGTGGTGTGCTCGTGCGGTGCGGGACGCTCGTTGGCGAACGCGACGACCTTGGCGGCCTCTCCCGTTGTCCGGGTGCGTGGGTCAGGTGACGGTGGCGGTGATGGTGAAGCAGGTGTTGCGCAGCAGGTATGAGCCGTCGGGGCGTCGGTAGGGCGAGATGGATTCGGTGATGGTCTCCGTCGCCCGCGCCAGGCCGGCGTGGCCGATCGCGACCGCCGCGGGGCCGGTGGAAAGGAGCCCGCGAAGGGCGGTTTCCTGATCGGGATACTCCCAGGGGCATTCGACGGTCCGGCCGGGGGAGAGGGTCAGGCCCGCGTGTGACAGCAGGCGGCGGACGGATGCGGGATCGGTCAGGTCCGGCGACGGTTGCGCTCGGCGCGGTGTCGCCGGCATCAGCCCGCCGAGATCGAGGAGGTACGCCAGCGCGTCGCAGTCGGTGAGCGGGTCCCACGCGGCGATGGCGATGTGCCCTCCGGGCCGGGTGACGCGAATCGCCTCGGCGATGACCTTGGCGGGATCGCGTGCGAAGTGGAGGCTGTTGAACGCCGTCACCGCTGAGAACTCGTCGTCAGGGAAGGGAATCTGTTCCATGTCGCCGACCCGGAAGGTTCCCGCGGAGGTCCGGGTGCGTGCGATGGCGACCAGGGCGGCCGACGTGTCCAGCCCGCTGACCCTGATGCCCCGCCCGGCGGCCAGCCTGGCGAACCCGCCGGCGCCACAGCCCAGGTCCAGCAACTGCCGTCCCGGAGAGGGCGTCAGCTCGTTCAGGACGGCGAGCCACGCGGGGCGGGCGGTGCGTTCCTGGATCTCGGCCCAGTCGCGCGCGTTGGCGTTCCAGTGTTTCCCGCCTGGCGCCGCCGTCCCCGGCTTGTTCTCAGCCACCCGCGACCGCGGTGAAGAACTCGATCCGATCGTCGTCGCCCAGCGGCATGGCCCTGTCGGGGTGCGGAATCAGTTCGCCGTTGAGGAAGACGCGGTGTGCTGTGCGGAGGTTTCCGGTGTTGTCGAGAAGGACCCGGTCCATCGACGGGAATTTCGTGGTGAGTTCGGCGAGTGCGCCGGCGAGTGTGGTCGCGTCGATCGCGACCCTGTGGTTGTTGTTCGCGGCGCGCAGGAGGATTCCCGTGAACTGGATGTTCATGCGCGGTCTCCGTTCTCCTTGCGGCGGCCCGATCGTGCCACCACGCCTGCCCCGAGGTTGACTTCCAGGATGTCGTTGGTTCCCGCGACGATCGGGAGACCGGTGAAGTCGCGCAGGAAACGGCCCAGATGCGGTGTCCCGTAGAAGCCCTGGCCGCCCATCACGCGAAGCGCTGATTCGAGCACGAACCGGATCTGGTCCGCCGCGAAACACTTGGCCGCGGAGAGCGTGGGATCGAACACCGGCTCGGCGCGGCCCGCTTCGACATGGGAAAGAGCGTGATACAGCATGGCCCGAGCGGATTCGATCGCCACGTACATCCGCCCGAGCGTCGATTCCACGTTCTTCAGCTCGGCGACCGGTTCGCCGTAACGGACACAGCCCGACAGCCACGCGACGCAGTCTTCGAGGACCCGCTGCGCCCGTCCGAGCGGAGCGCAGGTGATCCACAGCCGTTGATCGCTCAGGAATCGTTGCGCGTGGGTGAGCCCGTCGCTCGGTTCGAGGATGCGTTCCGCGGTCAGCGGAACGTCCTGGAAGGTCAGGGACGCGGCTCCCGCGGTCCGCATGCCGACAGGTTCCGCCGGCGTCACCGTCACGCCGGGGTCGCTCCGTTCCACCAGGCAGGCCACCATGTCCCCGGTTTCATCGAGCGGGTAGACGAGGAAGACATCGCTCATGACGCCGGCCGTCACGTAGGACTTGTGGCCGGACAGGACAAAGTCGCCGCCCTTGCGCCGGAGCACGGTGCGGAAGGACCAGGCGTCCGCGTCTTCCGTATAGGCGACGCCCGCGCAGACGGCCCCTCGGCCGATCGGTTCGGCGTACTTCTCGATCAAGCCGGGCCGCCCCGACTCGTGGATGAACCGCGCGATGTCGATAGCGTGGTTGACGATCATCGGGAGTGCGGAATCCAGGCAGCGGTAGCCGACCTGTTCGAGCACCATGCCCCAGGTCAGGACATCGGCCCCGGCGCCGCCGATGTCCGGGGGCAGGGAAAGCCGGTGGTACCCGGCGGCCGCGAGCGCGCCCATCAGGTCCGCCGGAGGCGGAAGCCGTGCCTCGTCTCGTTCGACCACGGTCTCGCCGACCTTGTCGAGCAGCGTTCCCCAGCGGGATCGGACCATGTCGGCGATCTCGGCCCGTTTGCCCGTGACATCGAGCACTGACTGCCTCCAGTCGTCGGAGTGGGACTCTCAGTACACCGTCGGGCCTTGCGGCAACGCAGCCGTGCTGAGCAATCTAAATGTTGAACATGTTGAACGGCCGAGCATCTCCTCTCCGGACCAGGCGGAGGCACTATGTCGGGCAGCGCGCGCAACGACCGGCTTCGGGACCTGCTGGACGCCGGCGGATGGAGTTTCGACTGTCTGGCGCGCGCGGTGAACAAGGCGGGCTCCGAGGCCGGGTTGTCGTTGCGCTACGACCGGACAGCTGTCGCGCACTGGCTGACCGGGACCCGCCCTCGCGGCCCGGTTCCCGCACTGATCGCCGAAGTGCTGACCCGAAGGCTCGGCCGCCCGGTCGCACTCGCCGACCTCGGCATGGACCTGGCCACGGCCGAGCAGCCCGCCGGAAGCGCCGGCAGCGGGATCGCGGCGCTGACTGAGCTGGTCCGGACCGACCTGGATCTCGTCGGCCGTCGCCGCCTCGCTCGCTCGGTGTACCGGCTGGATGTGCTTGTGGCGCCCGCGTGGCCGGAGGGGGGATGGGAGGACCGCTGGCAACGCGAGCCCGACCGGGACTCGGCGCGGTCGAGCTTGGACCACCACCTGATTCAGGCATTCGTCTCCGCCAATCACCGGTTCGGCGGCGGTCGCGGCAGGAGCGCGCTGACCGCCTACCTCGCCGATGACGTCCTCCCGCACCTCGCTCGCCTGGAAACCGGTACCGCGCATCGGCGCCTGCTGGGTTCGGCTCTCGACCTGGTGCTGTTGATCGGGTTCGCGTGCTTCGACAGCAACGAGCACGGGCTGGCCCAGCGCTACTATCGCATCGCGCTCGACCTCGCGGTCCTCAACCGCGACCCGCTCCGGTACGCCATCGTGCTGCGTGCGCTCAGCCTGCAGGCGTCTCATCTCGGGCACGGGAGGCCTGCCCTGGGCTTGGCTCTCGCCGCGCTCTCCGCGGGGGACCCCCACGCCCAGCCGCACACCAGTGCCTTCCTGCATGCCCAGGTGTCACTGAGCTACGCCGCGCTCGGGCGCGGGCAGGCGGCGCTCGCGTCGCACCGGCGTGCTCACGAGAGCCTCAGCCGGGCCACCGGGCCGGCACCGACCTTCGGTTCCTATCACCGGGGCGAGCTGAACTACCATGCCGCATCGATCCGGGTGTTCGACGGCGATATCTCCGGGGCGGCGGAGTCGCTGCGTTCCGCGCTGCGCCATTACCCGCCCGCCGAGCGCCGCTCGCGCGCTTTGACACTTGCCCAGCTCGCCGAACGACAACTCGACCTTGGCCTGCTCACTCGCGCCTGCGCCACCGCGGACCGTTTCCTCGATGCCTGCTCGAGTCTGTGCTCCGGCCGAGTGACCATCGCGATGCGTGATCTGAGAAAGCGCCTTCGGCCATTCCACCGGAACTCCGAAGCCCGCGCTTTCCTCCAGCGGTGTGCGGCCTTACCCGATTCCTGTGCCGGCTTCACTCGTTCGGGCATCTGAAATAACTCTCAGTGGCCCGCCGCGGACGGCACTCATCTCTCAAGGGAGGGAATGAGTATTCCGCCAGCCTCGTGCGGGCTCCCGTCCAGGCCCCGTGCCTGAACCACCCGAAGACCGGCAACACTACACCCCATGGCCCGTCGATCGCGGAAACCGTTGACGGCTGGGCAAAATCTCTCCCGACGGATCGAGAGCCGGGACGAGGCAAGGAGCCCGTTCGCTGGCACCGTGCGTGAAAGCCTTGGCGAGGAAGCGAATTCCGGGACGATCAGCGTCGTCTGCGCCCACGCTTCGCGATGGGGGCAGCTCCTGACAGGTCCGGGGCGAGGCAGTGCAGGCTCGCAGCGGTGGTGACGACGCGTCCCAGGCTGACGTCGACCAGTTCGAGAAGCAATGCGAAGAGCGCCGCGGCGACGATAGCGTCCTCGTTTCCGGAAGGCAGCGACTCGCGGACGCACCGCGCCGCACCGGGGCCTGAACAGCAGTCGCAGCGTAACGGGGCCGCTGGCCCGGCAGTACCGTAGAACGGAGTCACTTCCCGGTGCGGAGGGCCGGCTCCGGCCCCGTCAGCGCCGGGGCAAGCGCGTCCAGACGATTCCACAGTGGACACTTCGGGAAGACGCCAAGGGGACCGGCCGACCTCGGGACGGGGCGACGCGGGAACGCGGAACGATAGGATTCGTCTCGTCGAACGTGTAGAGTGGGGTAATCGTTTCGGTCACCTCGCCCCGGACCTCGGTGACGTCTCTCTTGATGACAATGGGAGGTTCGCGGTCGGCTCTGTCGTCGCCTGCCCCGCTGATCCGTAGCTGGAATCCGTCGTGCGTGCGCTGGCCGCGGCGTCGCGAAGCCTTGTCACGAAACGGAACTCGCAGCGGTGCGGGTTCCGGCCGGAGCCAGGCCGGGGATGTGTTCCCGGTGCCGATCGAAGACTGGGCGGGGGCCAAGCAGGCGGCTGCGGCGGAGGCCGGAGCAGACCTCCGCACGGTTCGCGGCCGGCTTGCCCTCGTCGCGCTGATCCCCGAGCCCGCACCGGCTTGCGGACGAACGTGCCCGATCCCCCTCGGGGGGCGGGCCTGAAACAGGGAACGGGAGGCCGTCGTGGTCGTGTTGCTGATCGTCGTGCTGGTGATCTGGGTCATCGTGGCGATCGTCGGATTCGCCGTCAAAGGATTGCTGTGGCTGGCGATCGTCGGAATTGTTCTGTTCCTGGGAACCGCGGCGATCGGGGCCGTCCGGCGCAAGGCGCTGCGCCGCTGAACCGGAGGGCTCGCGGAGGATTCCGCGGCCAGCCGCCCGGGTCGCCAGGTCACGGTGTCGCCGTGATCAGGAACGTGTAGTGCCCGTTGATGTCCTTGCGGACGTCGAGGGTCTTACCGGCGAGCCGGACCCGGGTTTCGCGCGCGAGGAACACCTGAGTGCCGCCGGCCGCGACGATGTCATCCCCGGCCGAGGGGTACGCGGCGACGTCGACGGCGAACGCGGCGCCGTCCTCGGGAAGGCCGTCGAGCGTGAGGCGCAGGCCGCCTTCGGCGTGCACGTTCTCGGATGCGGTGAGCTGGTTGATCGCTTCGGTGGCTGCTGCGGTCATGGTGAACATCGGCGGTTCGCTTTCTTTGTGCTGTAGCCGGTACCGTTTCCGCCGCACCTTCGTGCTCCGCGGATCGGCGGCAGGAGGAGCGCACTGCGTGCGGGGCGAGTCCGAAGCCCGGCCATCCGGAAACCACGGTCGTGCTCCTGTCGCGGGGGCGCGACCGCCGAAACCGGTGCGGCTGGGGGTGAATTCGGTCGCTGGGAGGGCGAAGTCCAGGCTCTCCGGCGCTGTTTACCCGATTCTACGCGCCGCCAGGAGCCGGGGCGGCGTTCCGCTGGCAGCGCGGCAGCGTTGTCGCGAGCACTGGGTCGGCGAAAGCCCGGCCCGCCGCTGGGTTCATTCCCGCCCGTGCCGGATCACGCCGGCCCCGCCCAATGCGCCGCTGGCGGCGAGGAGCACGTGCGCCGCGCCGGTGCTGTCCGGGTCGATGGCCGAGCGCAGGGCGCGTTCCGCCGCCGCCGGGCTGGCGTCCGGCGGGATCACCAGCAGGGTCAGGCGGCGGATGCGCGGGCCGATGACCACGACTGTGTGCTGCTGGAGGCCGAAGAACGCGGCGAGCCGCACGAGGTCCGGTCCGCGGGCGAGCCGGGCGGGGGCGAGATCCCAGGCACCGGGGGTGAAACCGATCCGGTCCACGCGGCCGAAGCGGCCGACGAGTGCGCTGGCGAGTGCGCTGAATTCGGTGACCGGTTCCCGGGAACGAGGCCACCAAACGCCGTCGAAACATCCTTGCGCGGTGTGCTTTTCTTTGAAGCGCAAGCGAAGCCCGAGCGCCGGCGAGCCGATCGCGGTGCCCGCGCCGGAGCTGTCCGAGGCGTATTTCACGATGGCGCTCCTGTCCGGCCGGTCCGGGAGCGGATGCCTGCGGGGCGGGCCTTGTCCGGCAAGCCTACGCCGAAGGGGAGACAATCAACCGGAATCAGCCGGGTTTCCCGGTGCGGCGAACAAATCGGCGGAACGACAGCTGCGGCAGGAAACCGCCGCGGTCGCGTTCGGGGCCGGGAGTAGGCTGGCCGGAGGCGGTGAAGGCGATTCCGGCGAGCATGGCGCAGGCCGTGCTCCCGGATCCGCGGCCGCATTCTGAAGGGACCGCACATGCAGGTCGAGATCAGCACTGACAACAACGTCCCCGGCAGCGCCGAGCTGAACCGCTGGGCCGAGGAAGAACTCCGCGCCGCGCTGTCGCGGTTCAGCGACCACCTGACTCGGCTGGAAGCACACCTCAGCGACGAAGCCGCGGCCGGTGCCGGCGGGGTGGACCGCCGGTGTGTGCTGGAGGCCCGGCCTGAAGGAAAGCCCGCCGTCGTGGTCTCCCACTGCGCGGGCTCGGTGGACGAAGCGCTCCGCGGCGCGACGCGCAAACTGGAAGGCATTCTCGACCGCCAGCACGACCAGGCGGCACACCACAAGGGTGGCGACACCGTCCGATACGGACGGTCGGCGAACCAGGGCTGACCCGGTCCTGCGGGCAGTGCTGTTCCGCCGTCGCCGCGATCGGGGCAGGCGGGACGTCGCTGCGTTGCCGGTTGCCTCGCGGGCGCCGATCGCCCGGCCGCGCGACGCGCATCTCGATGACGGCCCGGCAGCGGACGAGGCTCTGGCCGAAGCGGCTCGCGGGCTTCCCGGCCCGAATCCCCGGATGTGGTGCGTGACCGTTCCGCGTCCTGATCACGAGCAGTGCCGGCAAGATCCGGGAGCAGCCGAGCCGGTGCCGTCCCCAATCCTCGCGCGCCGCGTGGTCCCGATCGCTGCCGAAGCCAGGAGCGTCAGGGGCGGCTTCCTGAGCATCGCGGCCGTTGCGGTGAAGCGGCCTCCGCGGTCCGGATCGTGAAGCAGTGCGGACGCGGGTCCTGTTCCGGCCCGGCCGGGTGATGCGGAAGCCCATTCCGAGTCCGGCAGGGCAGCCCGCTGCCGGACGCGATGAAACGGGCGACGGCGTGCCCGGCCGGGCCGGAACGCGAGAAGACGGCCGCGCTGGACAGACCGGTCGAGCGGGGTCGCCCGGTCTGTCCACACGAGACGCATGCGCGCGACGGCAGCAAACCGTTTCCGCGCGACGGGCGGTGGCTGCGCGGCCGGAAGTCCTGAACCGGAGAAGGGAGAGGGCTGCCTGCTCCACGACCCGGCCTTCGTGTCCCAGGGGAGATGGCAGGCGGGCCCCGCGCTCGGCGCACGGAAGTGCCCGTCCGCGCATGGGCCGACGGGATTCCTTGCCACGCAGGAGGAACTCACCGATCGCGTGCTGCTTGGTCTGCCCGTACGGGACCCGCGCGGCACCGTCGAGATCCGGGACCGGCATCCGAGCAGCTGCCCGCACCCGGAACGAAAAGCGTCGTGCGCGGGTCTCCCGGCCTGGGTTGGTGCCGCGGCATGTCCGGATGGCTGTCCGCGCCGACCTCGCGGCCCGCGATGGGCGGGCCGCATGCGGGCGGGAGCCGTAGGCTGGGTGCAGCGGCACGAGTCGAGCGTCGGGGAGGACCGATGGTAGAGAGCCGGCCTCAGCGAAGGCGGGCGCTGCTGGCTGCCGCCCGCCGTCCGGCCCGCGGCATCGGTGACTCTGGCGGATGAGCGGTGCGTGCGGGAGTTGTCGGTGCCCGGGGCTGGTGCGACCGTGCTGAGCGGGCTGACCGGCCGCCGAGCCCGGCTCGGCGGCAGGCGTTCGCCCGTTCGGCTTGCGAACGGGGCGCGACAGCTGTGTTCGCCTTCCGCTCGGACACGCCGGCCGCCGTTTTCGACGTCCTCGGTTCCCCCGGCATGCTCGCCGAACGGGCCGCGGATCCGCTGGGCGTCGACGCCGCCGGTCTCGTCCGATCGGATCAGCGAGGCGGGCACCGGCCTGATTTCGCCCCCGCGGCGGCGCACTCCTGGGGGAGATCGACGATGCCAGCGTCGCGCCCGGCCCGGCCCACGTCGCGACCACCGGGATTCCGCGACGGCGCGCGATTCGGCGCCATGCGGCGGCCATGCTCGGCGTCGCGCGGCTATGCCCGCGCGCACCACGGCCGGTTGTCGCGACGTCGGTCGTTGATCCGCGCGAACTGCTCGCCGCCTCGCCGGACAGTTCCCGGCGGCGGCCCGGACCAGGACAGGAGGCACTACGTTCATGTCGCCCACCCCGAAATCGCCGAAGGAAACCCTCGCCGGCCGGGAGCGGCGCGTGTCCCGCGCGTTCGTGAGTCTCGCTGACACCTTGGTCGCCGATTTCGACATCGCCGAATTCCTGAGCATGCTCGCCGAGCGGTGCGTCGACTTGCTCGGTGTCTCGGCGGCAGGCGTGCTCCTGCTCGATCCCGCCGGCGGTCTGCGGGTCGCGGCCACCTCTTCGCATCGGGCTCAGCTGCTGGAACTGTTCGCGGTGGAGACCGACGCCGGCCCATGTGTCGAATGCGCGCGCAGCGGATCTCCGGTGTCCTACGCGGACCTGCCCGCGTCGGCGCGGCGCTGGCCGAGGTTCGCCGCCGCGGCCGCGGAATGCGGATTCCGGGCCGCCCAGGCTCTTCCGATGCGGCTGCGGGAGCAGCCCGTCGGGGTCTTGACTCTTTTGAGCACCGCACTGGGCAGCGTGGAACAGGACGATGTCGAACTCGGGCAGGCGCTGGCGGACGTCGCCACCATCGGAATCCTGCAGCAGCGCACCATCGAACGCGGGGACCAGCTCACCGGGCAGCTGCAGACCGCCCTGCACAGCCGGGTGGTGATCGAACAGGCCAAGGGCGTGCTCGCCGAGCACAGCGGCGTCTCGATGGACGAAGCGTTCTCCCAGCTGCGCGGCTATTCCCGCGCGCGTAACCTCCGCCTGACCGACGTCGCTCGCGCCATTTCGACGGGTGCCATCGAACCTGCGGTGCTGGCGAAGTACTCGCATCGCTGAGCGGCTCCGAGCAGGCTCCGGCGCAAGACGCCGGGTCACGGGCGGCATTTCGGGAAGGGCAGCGTCCGGCGTCGGCCCGTTTTCTGGTCGCAGCGCGTTTCCGGTGCCGGCTCGTGCTTTCGAAGATCCAGGCACAGGTCTGTGCCGATGCGGCGAATGCCCGGGCGAAGTTGCCCGTGCGACGTTCTGGCAGCGAGCGCCGCCGAGGCGGCGGGCTTGGTGTGCTGGGCGACACCCTCGCCTGGGCCGGCGGCGCGGGACCGGGCGGCTGGGGGATCCTCGCGGGAGTCGTCCTGGCGCAAGTGACTCCGGCGTCGTTGCCGGGCGGGCGGTGCCCGTGGCGATTCCGCGGCCCGCTGACCGTCCACAAAGAACACCAGCATTGGCGAAGTCCGTGAGGGGAAGCCTGAGGGGAATCAGATTCCCTCAGGGTTCCCCTCACGGACATCAGGCCGATGCGGGAATTCACGGCGGCTCTGCGGGTGGGTCAGCGACTCGCCCTCAGCCCGTCCCGAGTTCTGGCGCTGGGTCTGAACCCGGCATGGCACGAGCCCGGCGCGGCCCTCGGAGGCAGGCACGCCGGGCCCGTGGTCGCGGGCGGAGCGGTCAGTTCTTGTTGGTGCCCGGGGTGAGCACCTTGTCGATCACGAAGACGGTGGCGTTCTTGGTGGGGATGTTGCCGCAGAGGACCTTCGCGCCGTTGACGGTCATGTTGTCGCCGGTGCCTTCGACCTTGAGCGGTCCGCCTGCGGTGTTGAGCGAGGTGACGTCGCTCGCGGCGGCGAGGCCCTTGGCGTCGTAGCGCTTGCCCAGCACGTGGTATTGCAGGATCGGGGCGAGCTGGCTGGGGTTCTTGGCCAGTTCGCCGAACTTCGCGTCGCCGAGTGCCTGGAACGCGCTGTCGGCCGGGGCGAACACGGTGATCGCGGGCTGGCTGTTGAGGGTGTCGACGAGGTTGGTGGCCTTGACCGCGGCGACCAGTTTGGTCAGCAGGGGGTTGGTCGAGGCGGCGCTGGCGACCGGCTGCGGGCCCATCGAGTCGAGCGAGCCGGGGGCGTTGCCCTGCGGCAGCTTGGCGCAGGCGGGGCCGAACACGTCGGCGTTGGTGGTCATCCCGTCGCCGGAGGCGCTGCTGGACATCGGCGCCGACGAGGACGACATGGGTGCGGGAGCGCTGGAGGAGCCGTTTCCCGAGGAGGCCTGGTCGGTGCCGCTGCACGCGGTGAGGACGAGCGCGGTGGCGGCGGTGAGGCCGATTCCGGCGATACGAAGGGTTTTCACGGGTGTTCTCCGTTCACGATGGACTGGGGCCGGGCGGCCGGTTCTCTGGGTATTCGGTGCTGCTCGCGATCTGGATGGGTGCGTTCGGAAAGAAATTCCTCAGGCGGCGATGAAAGTGGTCGAATGCCAGCCGGTGGCCCCGTCCGGCACGGTGCCGGCGCGCTGGTCGGTCTGGGTGTGGCCGGTTTTGTCGGTGGCGCGGACGAAAACCTGGTGGGTGCCGGGTTTCACGGCGATCTGCGTCCACCACATCCGCCACGTGTTCAGGTTGACCTCGGCCGAGAGCGTGACCGGTTGCCAGGTGCCGCTGTCGACGCGGACTTCGACCTTCTCGATGCCGTTGTGCTGCGCCCAGGCGATCCCGGCGAGACGGACCGCGCCGGCCGGGACGGTGGCGAATCCCTTCGGGGTGTCGATCCGCGATTCGGTTTTGATCGGGGCCTGTTCGCCCCAGCCGCGTTTGAGCCAGTACGCCTGCCGGGCTTTCCAGGTGGTCACCTCGATGTCCACGACCCATTTCGTCGCGGATACGTAGCCGTAGAGCCCGGGCGTGACGAGTCTCGCCGGAAAGCCGTGTTCCAGCGGAAGCGGTTCCCGGTTCATGCCGATCGCCAGCATCGCCCCGCGGCCGCGGTCGAGCGCGGCGGCGACCGGGGTGCCGGAGGTCCAGCCGTCGACGCTGGTGCAGAACAGCTGCTGCGCACCCGGGCGCACCCCGGCTTCGGCGAGCAGGTCGGCGAGGTCGACGCCGATGAAGTCCGATGTGGACACATAGTCGCCGCCGACCTCGTTGGACACGCAGGTCATCGTGATCGTGCGTTCGACGAGCGGCCGGTTGCGGATGTCGGCGTACGTGTAGGTCCGTTCCTTGCCGACCATGCCGTGGATGCGCAGGCTCCAGTCTTCGGTGCGGACCTGCGGCACCGACAATGCCGTGTCCACGCGGTAGAAGTTCGGGTTCGGCGTGAGGAACGACGGGGTGCCGAGTTTGGCGAAGTCGGCGTCGGCCGGGATGGCCGGCGCGGCGGTGGCGGGCATCAGTTTTCCCACGGCCGCGCGGGAAGCGGTCGCGTCGCGGGTGCCGCTGATCAACTGGCCGGCACCGCCCAGCGCACCGGCTCCGACCACGATCCCGGCTCCGCCGAGCAGGAAGGAACGGCGAGACGAACCGGCCGATGCGTGCTTCGAGGCGTCCTGTTTGCGCGGAGCGAGCCGGTGCAGCAGAACGAATGCCGCCACGCCGACCACGAGGCTGGCCAGCGGAGCGAGCAATGCCACGGCGGACAGATCCGGCCGCGCGTACACGGCGATCCCGCCCACCACGCCGAACAGCGCGATGATCGCGACCCCTGGCCGGGGCGAGCGCGCCGAGAGCATGCCGGCTGCCGCCGAGGCGACGGCCATCACCGCGGCCATCCCGCTGAGCAGCACCAGTTTGTCGTAGGTGCCGAACGTGCGGACCGCGAAGTCCTTCAGCCGCACCGGGGTGAGGTCGATCGCGCCGTTGCCGACCGCGAGGTAGGGGGAGGCGTTGATGCTGACGAACGACGCCACCAGGTGCCCCGCGGCCAGCGCGGCGAGCAGCGCGAGGACCCCGCACCACGCCGCGGACGGCAGGCGCAGCCGTGATGGTGCCGGGCGGGAGACTTCGGTGGCGGTCATACCGGTGCTTCGGAGCCGGACGCCCGGGGGATGGGTGAGCCGGGCAATCCGCACCTGGCGAGACCAATCCGGCCCGGGCGTGGCGGCGAATCCCTTCCCGCAGCCGTGCGCGGCGAACTCAGGCGCACCTCGCCAACCGGAAGGAGTCGCATGGGAAGCCATCCCGGAATCCTCCGGAACGAGGCGGCAGTGCCGCGCGCCGTGGCGGTGGACTCGCCCGAGATGCTGCTCGGCCGGGTCGCACTGGGCGACGAGCGCGCGTTCAGCCAGGTGTACGAAGCCCTCGCCGGTCCCGTGCTGGGAACGGCGACGCGAGTGCTGCGCAATCGCGCGCTGGCCGAGGAAGTCGCCCAGGAAACCCTGCTGGAAATCTGGCGCAAGGCCGCCACGTTCACGCCGGGCAGAGGGAACCTTCAGTCCTGGGCGCTGACGATCGCGCACCGCAGGGCGGTCGACCGCGTCCGGTCCGAAGAGGCCGCGTCCGCCCGGGAGACCCGCGCTTGGCGGATGGATCCGCGCCGAGGCCTCGACCAGGTCGCCGACCAGGCCACGCTCGGGTGCGAGTGCGTGGAGGTCCGTGCCGCGCTGAGGGTGCTGACCGCCCTGCAGCGCCGTGCTGTCGAACTCGCCTATTTCGACGGCTTCACCTGCCGAGAGGTCGCCGAACGCCTCGAAGTTCCGGTCAGCACCGCGAAATCCCGGATACAGGACGGGCTGGTCCGCTTGCGCGACGCATGGGGGGGATCAGAATGACCGCGGCCGACATCCACCTGCTGACCGGCGCCTACGCGCTCGACGCGGTGACCGGGATCGAGCGCGAGCGGTTCGAACGGCATCTGCGGGAGTGCGCCGTCTGCGCCCAGGAAGTCGAGGAACTGCGCGAAGTCGCGGCCCGGCTCGCGGTGGCTGCCGACGCCCGGCCGGAACCGGGGCTGCGGACCGCCGTGCTGGCCCGGGTCGCGCTCACCCGCCAAGACCGGCCCGGTGCGGCGGAGCCGGTCGTCCGCAGGCGGTGGCGGGGCAGGGCCGCGATGGCGTTCGCCGCCGCGGCCGCGGTCGCCGGGGCGCTGGCCGGCGGCGTCGCCCTCGGCGAGCGGACGGCCGGCGGAGGATCGATCGCCCTGGAACAAAGCCAGGTCCAGCAGGCCCCGGACGCGGTCACCGTGACCGGGCGCGGGCCGACGGGCGCCACCGCGGCCGTCGCGGTCTCGCGGTCGCTGGCGAAGGTGTCCGTTTCGCTGGACGGCGTTCCCGCGCTCGACGCCCGGCACGCCTACCAGGTGTGGCTGATCGGGCCGCGCGGGCCGCAGTCGGCCGGGCTGCTGCGCCCCGGCGCCGGGCCGGGTTCGCTCGTCGGCGCGCTCCCGGCGGACACCGACCGGATCGCCGTCACCACCGAGCCGGTCACCGGTTCGCCCCAGCCGACCACTCCGGGCGTCATCCGTCTCGACCTGGCCTGACCGCGGTTCGCGTCCAGCCATGCCGCTTCGCCGGGTTTACGATCGAGCGGCCAGGGCATCCAGGCGATACGTCCCTCCAGACCCCGGGGCCCGATTCCAGTTCCCCGAGGGGGCGGTCATGACCGCAGTCGACCACATCGCGGCACCGCCGGATCCGTTGTTCCTCGAACGGGCCGCGACCACTTTCGTCAAGGCCGCCGACGCCGGGCTGATCGACGCCGACGAGCTGATCTGGCTGCTCGGCCGCCTTCGGCCGGCGGCGCTGCCCGAGGGCGGGAACCGGTGACCGCCTGCCCGCGGGACGCCTGCCTGCCGTCCTGGCTCGACGGCGAACCCGCGGTCGGCGAACGGATGCTGGCTCTGGCGCATCGGGTCGCGCAGCAGGCCGTTGGACAGTCCCGCCGCGGGCGCGTCCGAGCCCGGGCGAGCGTGGTTTTCGCACTGTGTGCAGCGGGCACGTCGCCTCGGTCGACAGACCCGGGCAGCCGGGACACGCGCGCCGAGGTGCTGGCCGCGTTGCGGGCCACGCTCGCCTCGCGAGCCGATCCCGTACGGCTGGAATCGGCCGTACGGGACGCGGTCCTGCTCGACGAGCTGGCGCTGCTGCCGCCCCGGCAGCGCTATGCGCTGTGGGCGACGGCGTTGCGGCACCGGAGCGTCGCCGAGGTCGCCGCCGCGACGGGCTGGACTCCGGCCCAGGTCGCCCGGCTGGTCCGGGCCGCGCTGCGGACTGTCACGGCACAATCGCGGTCCGGTCCCGCGCCTGGCCGGCCCGTCCCCGTCGCGTCCAGCTCGGCTTGACTCGCTCAGCAGCCCCGGGCGGGACGCCCGCGAAGGCCCGCACCGGAGGGAGCGGCCTTCGCGAGACGTGCTCGGCTCAGCCGTTGGCGGCGCTGGTGTTCACCGCGCCGTTGACGCCCTTGGGGAAGAATCCGCC
Organism: Amycolatopsis rubida; assembly: GCF_900115345.1. Lineage (GTDB taxonomy): Bacteria > Actinomycetota > Actinomycetes > Mycobacteriales > Pseudonocardiaceae > Amycolatopsis > Amycolatopsis rubida. Next base: position 185,891 of record NZ_FOWC01000003.1, read on the forward strand.
GGAGGTCGCGGCCTTGGGGGTCAGGTAGACGATGTTGAGGACCTGTCCGGGGCTGCGGCTGTAGGCGATGCCGTTCGTGTCGGTGGGCACGATGTTCGCGTTGCCGTGGCTGTCGATCACGCCCTGGTCGTCGTCGGCCGGTCCGTCGAGGCTGTCGCGCGCGTCGGACAGCTTGACCGATGCCTTGCGCGGGTCGGTGCTGAACAGGCCGCTGCCGAGCAGCCCGCTGCCGCGCTGGTAGAGCGCGCTGCGGATGGTTCCGGCGTGGTAGGCCTCCACGGCCAGGATCCCGGCCGCCGCTTCGAGATAGGTTTTGTTGGTGATCAGCGGGGCGGCTCCCTTGTAGGCGGTCACGCCGACGTCCTCGAACAGGAACGCCGCGAGGAGGAAATTCTCCTCGCAGGCGAAGGCGTCGAAGGAGTGCCCCTTTTTCACGATTCCCGCGGCTTGTGCGGCGGCGGTGAAACTGGACTGCAGGTCGATCGCCGGCCGGCTGACCGCGGCCGAACCGAGCGCGGTCCGCAGGAATTGGACGTGCGCTTTCTCGTCGCCGGCGATTTCCTGCGCGTACTGCCGCGCGGCCCGGGTTTCGAACCGCACCGCCCGTCCGCCGGTCACGCCGCCGCGGGTGCCGGTGCCGGTGGTCATCGAGTCGGCCAGCCCCCGCCCGGTCACGGCGTGCAGATAGAACTCGGCTTCGAGGTACTCCAGGTTGAGCGCGAAGTTGAGCACCGCGCCGTCGCTCACCTCGCCGGAGTCTTGCGCGACCGGGGCGGCACCGCGGACGGCGGCCGCGGCGGGGTTCGTGAGGCCGCCGAGCCCGAGAGCGCCGGCCACGCCGAGCCCGGTCATGCCGGCGGCTTGCAGGAAATTGCGTCGGTCCTGAGAATTTTCCGCGCTCCGGGCGATCATCGAGGCGGCATAACGGGTGCCAAACACGGGCGATCTCCTTCCCGCCCGGCGCGAACGCCGGACGTGCCCGCACGGACAGCCGCCCGCGCGGGTATGGCCTTCGTGGACTGTCCTGCTTCGTCGCCGGGAGCGGTTTGGACGGGTCAGTCCCCCGATCGGGGGTACGGCCGCGGAAAAAGCACAACGCACTACCCGATTCTTCTCCGTTCACACTCTTTTCGGGAAAGAAAAAGTGTTCCCGGCCTTTTCGCGACGTCGCGGGCGACGGCTGCCGCAGCACGGATCCCGAGGCGCGGTGAACCGCATGACCGCGGTGCGGCCGGGGTACCCGGGGCGGATGAACGAGAATCCGTCCGGCGCGACCGTGACGCTGTACGAGGACGGGCCGCTGCTGCTGCGCGGCGACGTCGAGATCCGCTCACAGGACGGCGTAGTCATCGATCCCGGACGAAGCACCGTGGCGTTGTGCCGGTGCGGTCTGTCCGCGGTCAAGCCGTTCTGCGACGGCACCCACAAGGTCCGCGGGTTCCGCGCCGCCGGCGGCGATCAGCGCTGAGCCCGGCGCCGGGAGCAGGGAAGGCTGATCGTCGTCCCAGCGCGTCAGCAGCGTCCGGCCGAACTCCGCTTCCACCGCCAGCGCGCACGCCGCTCCGAAGAGGATGTCCGCCGCGGCGGACGGGTTCTCCTCGGCGAACGTGCCGCACAAGTCGTGCGCGGCGACCTGTTCGTGCACCGCGTCGGCTTCGACGTGCACGTCGAAGAACCGGGTCGCGTCGTCGTCTCCGCCTAGGCGGCGCAATCCGTTGCCGTAACGCCGGTTCGGCAGTGACGACGTCATCTCGAACGCCGCGAGGTGGCCCAGGGACGCGCCGAGCCACCGGCGGTGGAACCCGAACAACGACATCAGATTGCTGACAGCCAAGGTCGTCGCCGGTGCGCGGTCGACGTAGTGGCCGTAGCCGTCGTCGAGCGCGAGGGCGCGCATGGTGGTGCGGAAGAGTTCGGAGTGCATGCGGTCGAGACGGCCCTGCCCGTATTCGTCGGTCTGGATTTCCAGCAGGGCGACCTTGGCCGCGCCGGACAGGCGGGGGATGGCCCAGCTGTGCGGATCGGCTTCCTTCAGGTGGTACACCGAACGGTGCGCGACGAACTCGCGGAACTGGCCCCTGCTTGCGTTGCGCTGCAGGAATTTCGCCAGCGACGGCCCGTCGTCGGCCCGGACCAGTTCGGCGAGGGCGCCCGGCACGCCCTCCGGCCGCGCGGAGCGGGGCGGGGCGAGTTCGCGCAGACCGGCTGCCCAGCGTCGTTCCAGCCGCCGTCTCAGCCCGGTGACGAATCCGGCGTGCTCCCACTCCGCGTCGACGCCGTCGAAGCCGCGGTAGGCCAGCTCGTAGCAGATCCACAGGGTCAGCTGCAGATCGTCGTCGTGAAGCACCGGCTGCCCGCTGTCCGGCACGGACCGCGCGGGAGTGTCCGCCGGCGGACGGCGGAGCCGGTCGGCGACTTCGGCGCTCAACGGGCCGCGGGGTTGGGGCAACCGCATGGAACCTCCTGGGATCGCTGGGCCCCGGATACCCGCGCACGGAGGTTTCACTCCATTGCCGGGCGCGCGCCCGGCAACCGACGCGCGGAAAAGAACTCCGGCTTCCGGGAGACCTGCCGGTTTCCGGCCGCCGGGCAGCGGGTAGGCCCGCGGGTATGCGCATTGTGATCACCGGGGCGAGCGGCAATCTGGGCACGGCCCTGCTGCGCGCCCTGGAACCGGGCTGCGAGATCGTCGGCGTGGCGCGCCGGACGCCTGGTCGCGAAGCCGAGCCGTACTCGCGCGCGAAGTGGCAGCCGCTCGACGTCGGCGAACCTGGGGCAGCCCGGCGGCTCGCCGAGGTCTTCGCCGGAGCCGACGCGGTGGTGCACCTGGCATGGGCGATCTCGCCCGCGTGGGACAGCCCGCCGATGTGGCGCACCAACGACCACGGCACCCGCCACGTCCTGGAGGCCGTTGCCAAGGCCGGCGTGGGGCACCTCGTGTGCGCGTCGTCGGTGGCCGCGTACTCGCCGGGACCGAGGGATCAGAAGGTCGCCGAGGACTGGCCGCGCGGCGGAATCGAGGCCAGCGCGTACAGCCGGGGAAAGGCCGGCCTGGAGACGATGCTGGACGGTTTCTCTTCGGCGCACGCCGAGGTGGCCGTTGCTCGGATCCGTCCCTGCGCGGTGGTGCAGCGGACGGCGGCGGGGGAGTTCGCCCGGTGGACGCTCGGGCCGCTGGTGCCGCAGCGGATGATCGGCGGGCGGCTTCTGCCGGTGCCGCTGTGGGCGGGGCTGCGCGCCCAGGCGGTGCACGCGGACGACGTCGCCGAAGCCATCCGGCTCGTCTTGGGCCGCCGCGCACGCGGCGCGTTCAACATCGCCGCCGAGGACGTCCTCGACGCCGCCGCGCTCGGGCGGCTGCTGGGCGGCAGGCGCGTGCCGGCGGCCAAACGCGTCGTGCGGACGGTCGTCCGGGCGGGGTGGCGCGCCGGGCTGCAGCCGCTGCACCCGGGATGGCTGGAGCTGGCCGACCGAGCCGCGCTGGTGGACACCGCACACGCCAAGAGCAAGCTAGGCTGGCAGCCGCGGCACAGCTCCGCCGAAGCGATCCAGGAGCTGGTGGCGGGTCTGCGCGGGCACGACCGCGGGCAGTCCGCTCCGCTGGCCCCGCCGCAGCCCGGTTTCCTGGACCGTGCCCGGGCGCTGACCCGCGGCCGGCCGGCCCGTCAGTCGCAGGACTGAGCCGGTGCACTCCGTCGACGCGATCGTCATCGGGGCCGGCCACAACGGACTGGTCGCCGCGAATCTCCTCGCCGACGAGGGCTGGGACGTCCTGGTCCTCGAGCACCAGCCCGAACCGGGCGGCGCGGTGCGCACCGGGGAGATCACCGCCCCCGGCTTCCGCTCCGACCTGTGCGCGGCTTTCTTCCCGCTCGGCTTCGCCTCGCCGGTGCTGACCGGGCTGGGCTTGGCGGAACACGGCCTGCGGTGGCGGCACGCCCCGGACGCGCTCGCGCACGTGTTCCCGGACGGCCGCTGCGCCGTGCTTTCGCGCGATATCGACCGCACCGCCGAATCCATCGCACGCTTCGCGCGAGCTGACGAGAAATCCTGGCGCGCTCTCTTCCGGCAGTGGCAGGGGCTCCGAGACGATCTGCTCGCGGCACTGTTCACCCCGTTTCCGCCGGTGCGGTCCGGACTCCGGCTGCTGCGCCGCACCGGCACGGCGGAAGCACTGCGGCTGGCCCGGATGCTCACGCTGCCCGCCCGCCGGTTCGCCCGGGAACACTTCGACGGCGAGGGCGCGCGGCTGCTGCTGTCGGGCAACGCCGCGCACAGCGACCTGTCCGTGGACAACGCGGGCAGCGCGGTCTTCGGCTGGCTGCTCGGAATGCTGGCGCAGGACGTCGGATTCCCGGTGCCCGAGGGCGGTGCGGCAGAGCTGGTTGCCGCGCTGGTGCGGAGACTGGAGTCCAGGGGCGGAACTGTCCATTGTGGAGAGTCAGTGTCCGGGGTGCTGGTCTCCGGCGGCAGGGCGGCCGGGGTACGCCGCGCGGACGGAGAGCTGATCCGGGCGCGCAAGGCAGTGCTGGCGGATGTGCCGGCACCCGCGCTGTACGGACGGCTGGTCGATCCGGAGTGGCTTCCGTCGCGACTGCTGGCGGATCTGAAGGCGTTCGAATGGGACAGTGCGACGGTGAAGGTCGACTGGGCGCTGTCCGGCCCGATCCCGTGGACTGCCGGGGACGTCCGCGGCGCAGGCACCGTGCACCTCGGCAGCGGCGAAGACGGGCTGTCCGCTTTCGGCGCCGCGCTGGCGCGGGACCAGGTGCCGGAGCATCCGTTCGTCCTGCTGGGCCAGATGACCACGGCGGACCCGTCCCGCTCCCCGGCCGGCACGGAAGCGGTGTGGGCGTACACGCATCTTCCGCGCGGCTGCGACGCTGCGACGGTGCGGCGGCAGGCTGAGCGCGTCGAGGAGACGGTGGAACGCAGCGCGCCGGGATTCCGGGACCTGATCCTGGCCCGGAACGTGCAGGGCCCGGCCGATCTCGCCGCGCACGACGCCAACCTCGCCGGCGGCGCCATCAACGGCGGCACCACCGCGATCCACCAGCAGCTGTTCTTCCGGCCCGTGCCCGGTCTCGGCCGCGCGGACACGCCGGTGGACCGCTTGTTCCTCGCCGGATCCGCCGCGCACCCGGGCGGCGCGGTGCACGGCGGCCCCGGCGCGAACGCGGCGCGCGCGGCGCTGGCTCGTGACCACGTGCTCGGCGGGGGCTACGCGGCACTCGTCCGCGCGGCGAACCGGGCCGTCTACGGCTGACTCCGCCCCGCCCGCCCGGCCGCCAGGTCCGAGAGCCGGGCGAGCGATTCCTCGTTGCGCGGCGACAGCAGCAGCCGCTGCAGGCTTTCCGGGAGGAGCCCGCCGATTCCGGTGCGGACAGTCTCGGCCATCCGTACCAGCGTCTCGCCGTCCCCGTGCGGGGCCAAGATGATCGTGATGTCGGCGGTGCCGAGGATGCCGCCGCGCGCCTCCAGGAAGAGCGAAACCCGCGGTACGACCGCCTGCACCGAAGTGGTGTCCTCCAGTTGCAGCGGCCAGGCGCCGACACTGTGGTGGATCCGGGCGCCCTCGGCGGGCCAGCCGTCGTCGACAGCACGGATGTGGGAGCTGCCCACGACCCAGCCGGCGTAGGACCAGCCGTCCGCGAGCACGTCGAAAACCGTCTCGGGCGGGACCGGAACAACGCGGCTGACTTCGATCATCGGGTATCTCCTCGTTCCGGGACCGGCGGCCGGAGCATCGGGTTCCCGCCACCGGACGGGGCAAACACCCGGCCGGCGCTCGCGCGTGCGGCACCGGGTCCGCGTCCCGTGCCGCGCGGCCTTGTTTGGGGCTTCGCCGGGGAGGGAATCCGCGCAGCAGAAGCGGTCGCCCCAGTCCCCGGCGCCACCGGACTCGGGGAAGGACGCCTATGCTCACGTCACCGGTGACTCCGCCGGCCAGGAACGACACCGCTGCCGCGGCGCCGCGCGACGAATTCGGCGCTCTCATCCGGCTCGTGCGGGGAGAGGGCCTGCTGGAGCGGCGTTATGGGTACTATGCGGTGAAAATCGTTCTCACCGCGCTCGCGCTGGCCGCCGGGTGCCTGGTGTTCGCCCTGCTGGGCGATTCGTGGTGGCAGCTGATCACCGCGGTGTTCTTCGCGGCGATGTTCACCCAGATCGCGTTCCTCGGCCATGACGCCGGGCACAACCAGATCTTCCGGACCGGACCGGCCAACGACCGCCTCGGCCGGGTGCTCGGCGGGGTCGTCGGGATCAGCTACGGCTGGTGGATGGGCAAGCACACCCGCCACCACGCCAACCCCAACCACGAGGACGAGGACCCGGACCTCGACATCCCGTTGCTCGCGTTCACCCGCGGGCAGTCGCGCGAGCGCAGCGGGCTCGTGCGCTGGACGGCCAAGCACCAGGCGGCGCTGTTCTTTCCGCTGCTGCTGCTGGAAGGGCTGAACCTGCACTGGGCCGGCGTCGAAGCCGCGTGGCGCGGGGAAATCGCGGCGCGCCGGACGGAAGCGGTTCTGCTGCTCGTGCATGCCGCCGTATACCTCACCGCGGTGTTCGTGGTGCTGTCCCCGCCGGTGGCGATCGCGTTCATCGCCGTCCATCAGGGACTGTGGGGGGTGTACATGGGCTGCTCGTTCGCGCCCGGGCACAAGGGCATGCCCACTTACGTCCGGGAGACCAGGCCGGACTTCCTGACCCGGCAGGTCCTCACCAGCCGCAACGTCCGCGGCGGCCGCTGCGTCGATTTCGCCCTCGGCGGCCTGAACTACCAGATCGAGCACCACCTGTTTCCCGGCATGCCGCGTGCCAACCTTCGCCGCGCGCAACCTCTGGTCCGCGCGTTCTGCACCGAGCGCGGCATCGAGTACGCCGAGTGCGGCCTGCTCACGACCTACCGGCACGTGCTCAAGCACCTGCACGACGTAAGCGCCCCGCTCCGCGCGAAGAGTGCCGCCTGAGATGGGCCCGCGCCGCAGCCCGGACCCGGCCGCTCCCGGGCGGCTGTCGCGCGCGGCCCGCCGGGCGGGGGCCAGTCCGGCGGCGAGGGCCGGGCGGTCCGGATTTCCCGTCCACACCGGGTGCGCTCCCGAGGAAGGACTCCGGTGAAAATCGCCATGGTGTCCGAGCACGCCGGCCCGCTCGACGGGAACAGCGAGCACGTCGCCGCGCTTTCCGCCGCGCTGGCCGGGTGCGGGCACGACGTGACTGTCTGCACGCGACGGGACAGCCGGAGCGCCCCGGACGAGGTGACGACGGCAGCGGGCTACCGGGTGCGGTACTTGCGGGCCGGCCCGCCGTGCCCGGTGCCGAGCGATGAGCTGCTGCCGCACCTGGGGGAGTTCGCCAGCCGGTTGCGCGGCGAGTGGGCGCTGCGGCGGCCGGATGTCGTGCACGCGCACTTCTGGACGGCCTGCCTCGCCGCGGCGCTGGCCGCGAACGAGCACGGGATCCCGGTGGTGCAGACGTTCCGCACTCTCGGCATCGTGCAGCGGCGATGCCAGGGACGGGCGTACCCGGGCCCGCCGGACCGGATCCGCCTGGAGCGGATGCTCGGCCGCCGGGCCCACCGGGTCGTCGCGGCCTGTTCGGCGGAGATGTCCGAACTGGTCCGCCAGGGCGTGCCGCGGCATCGGATGACGGTCGTCCGGTCCGGAGTGGACTTGAGCCCGTTCCGAACGGACGGCACGACCGCGGAGCGGTTCGCGCCGCCGCGGCTGCTGGCAGTCGGGCGGTGGGCGCCGCGCGATGGGCTCGACCTCGCGATCGCCGCGCTGCCGCTGGTCCCGGGAACCGAGCTGGTGATCGCCGGCGACCCCGCCGCGCCCGCGCTCGGTCCCGAGGTACGGCGGTTGCACGGGCTGGCGGCCCGGCTCGGGGTGGCCGGCCGGGTGCGCCTGGCCGGCCAGGTCGCCCGCGAGGACCTGCCTGTCCTGATGCGCTCGGCGGACGCGGTGGTGTGCACCCCGTGGTACGAATCGTTCGGCGTCGCGGCGCTGGAGGCGATGGCGTGCGGTGTTCCGGTGGTCGCGACCGCCGTCGGCGTGCTCGCCGACGCCGTGGTCGACGACGTGACCGGGCGTCTGGTCCAGCCGGGCTCGCCGGAGAAGCTCGCGGCCTGCCTGCGTGCCCTGCTCGCCGAACCGGCCTGGCTGCATTCGCTCGGCGTGGCCGGCCGGGATCGCGCGCGCGTGTGCTATTCCTGGGATCGCGTCGCGGCGGAAACCTTGCAGGCGTACGAGCACGCCGTGTCGGCCAGCGAGCTGAGCCAGGCTGCCGCGCAGTGACGGCCGCCGGCGGACAGGTCGCGTTCAGCGTCCCGGACGCGCGCTTGCCCGGCACCGCGGGCTTCTTCCCCGCAGGCCGCCGCCGAGCCGCGCCGGAACCGGAATGACGACCTTCCCTCCGGGGAATGCCAAGGACTTAGGCCGCAGGCCCCAGCCCGCTGTCCGTCCACGGAGACGCCACTGTCGCCGAATTGCCCGATGGACAACCCCTGCCCCCGTTTCCCCGGATTCCTCTCACGGACCGCAAACCCGCTCCCGCTGTCCGGCGGCGGCCTTCGGTCTGGGAAGCCGTGTGTCGATCGCACTTGGGGTGCCGCCTTACGGCCCTGTGTATGGGGGCGTCCGTCGCGCGGCGGCACGGCTCACTCGTCGGCCAGCTGCTGGAGCAGCCGTCGGGCGGGCAGCGCCATCGCGCCGAGGCCCAACGCGGCGGCCACGCCTTCGCGCGAGGAGACCAAATGCTCCTCCACCTGAGAGAGCAGCTCGCGGCACCGGTCCAGGCCCGGGTGCGCGGCCGGGTCGGCGGCGGTCCGGATCGCGGCGGCGAACTCGAGCAGCAGATCGGCGAGGGTGTCGCGGGCGGCCGGCGACGGGTACCGGAACGGCTCCCGGCCTTCCGCCGCCGCGCGCACGGCCTCCACGAGCTGCTCGACCGGTGGCCACAGCGCGCGGAGCATCCGGAGCGGACGGTCGTGGCGCAGGCCGGTGTGCCTGCTGCGGCGGCGCAGATTGAGAAATCGCCCCTCGTGGGTCAACCCGGTGGCGTCGTCCGCTTCGCGCGCCATGCTCTGCACATCGCGGATCCGGGTGAGCCATTTGTCCAGGTTGGCCAGCGATTCGTCGGCGCGGATCAGCTCGGCGGTGTCCGCCAGGAGCCCGGCCAGCGCCGCGGCCAGCCGGTCCGCGGCGGAGGCGAGCCGTTCGCCGTACACCGGCGGGAAGACGAGCATGTTGACCGCGAGCCCGATCGCCGCGCCCAGCGCGGTTTCCAGCAGCCGGTCGCCGAGCAGTCCGGAGTTCCCCGCGGTGCCGTAGGTGACCAGCAGCATCCCGGTCACCCCGGCCCACACGCCGGAGCTGCCGAAGCGGTGCCAGGAGCCGATGAGCAGCCCGGTGAACAGGACGATCGCGAGCACCGCCGTCTGCTGCGGGACCAGCTGGGTGGCGAGCGCGGCCAGGAGCACCCCGGTGGCGACCGCGCCGACCTGTTGCAGCCAGCCGTAGAGGCTCCGGTACACCGTCGCCTCGACCAGGAACACCGCCGCGTAGGGCGCGAGGAATGGTTGCGGCAGCCCGAAAACCATGGTGGCGAGCAGCCAGGCCGCCACGGCCGCGAAGGTCGCCTTGCCGGTCTGGACCAGTGTGCGGCGTTCGCGGCCGGGCGTGCGCAGGGCGCGGGCGGCCCAGCCGGACGGGGTCCGGTCCAGCCAGGCTCTCACCGCTGGCCCGCCGACGGGCGGCGGGCGGCGTCCGCCCGGGCCCGCACGTCGCGCGGCCGGCCGGATGCGGCGCTGCCGCAGGGGCGGGGACAGGGCACCGGTCCGGTTCGGCCGCGCCTGCCGAGCGGGCCGGGCCGGAGGTCTCTTCTCGCCGGATCCGCACCCTTCCGGTGCGGCGGCCCCGGATCGCCGCCGGACGGGGTGCTCCCGCTCCGGACGCGACGTACTCGCCAGGGAGCGGACAACCGGTGCGGCGCCGTTCGCGGCGGAGCTGTTCCGCCACCACCAGGTGCGCGGAAAACCTTCCACGGCAAAGCACATCCCGTACGCACGGGTTCGGCGGCCGGGCGAACGATCGCGGTGCTTCCGTCGTCCGCGGAGCGCGGACGCCGTGCGGGGCTTCCGGCCGGCGCGACCGGACGGCGACGTTGTCCGCGGGCCTGGCGGCTCCGGCCAGGGTCGTGCGATCTCGGCATCGCATCTCCTCAGGTTCACTCGATCGGGTGGTTACCCGATGCGGCGGCCCTTCATGCGTGCCGTCAGCCGCGCCGCACGGCCGGGCAGATCCGGAGCCGACGCGGATTCCGTTGGCACGGAGGCGATCCCGGCGTCCGTCCGGTTCCGGGTCTGCCCGGTGTGCCGCGGTCCGAGGTTCCGGCTCCGCAGCCGCGGATTCCGTTGGCACGGAGGCGATCCCGGCGTCCGTCCGGTTCCGGGTCTGCCCGGTGTGCCGCCGCCCGACGTCCCGGCACCGCAGCCGCGGGAACCGCTTGTCGTCGCGATGGGCGGCCTGTCCGGGAACTCGCGGCACCGCAGCCGGTCCGGCGGCGCTGAGGCGGGCCTGTTCTCCGGAACGGGCCATGGCGTTGCCGGGACTCGCACGCCGGATACGAAGCTGCCGAGCTTGCCAGTCCTCGTCGCACGGCGCGCTCCTGGCCGCGGATCGCGCGAGTTCTCGCCGGCACTGGGCGGCGGCGACGTTTCGACGACGCTCCGGCGGCTATCCCCGTGGGGACGGAGGTGCTGGTCGATCCTCGGGCAAGAGCGGTCACCGGTGCTTGCTTGCGGGCACGGGGTTTCAGGTCAGCAGAGTGAGGATGGTCCCGGCCGCCTCCAGCACCTCCGTCACCGGTTTCCGCGTCGCCGACAGGACAGGCAGCCCCGGATCCTCGTCGAAACCCCCGTGCACGGTCCACGCCGCTGCGGGGCCGCCCCGCGGTCGCTCGCCGATTTCGGTCATGCCGAGGACTGGGATCCCAGCACGGAGCGCCGCATCCCCGACGACAGCGGCCGGGCCAGGGCGAGCTTGTCCTGGCCCAACACCGCCGGCGTCAGCGCCGAGCTGACCTGCACGTTCGAGCACTAGGGATCGCGTCGTGCGGGTGGGGCGCAACGCACCACCGCCACCTCGACCGAGACCATCGAAGCGACGCCCGGCGGTCCGGGCTCGAACAGCACTTGCCCGAACGAGTTCGAGTTCGCCGGAACGGCCGAGGCGACCTTCGAGAAGCTCGGCGACGACGCCGGGAGCCAGCTGACGAAGCGCTCGAATCTGGGCCGGGACTTCTGACTGTGCGGCGCGGTCCGGGCGGCGGAGGCGCTCGTTTCCGCCGCTTCGTTTCGTGCTCGCGAGGACAGGAAGCCCTCGCCTGCCGGGCGGGTCGGCGTCAGTGCCGGAGTTGCCGGAAGAAGGCGCGGATGTCGCCGACGAACAGGTCGGGAACCTCGAACGCGGGGAAGTGCCCGCCTTCGGGGTGGTCCCGGAAGAAGACCGCTTGGCCGGCGGCGCCGAGGACCTTGCGGACGAGCGGGTCGCTGTGGAACAGGGACTGGCCCTGGGGCACCGGAGAGGATCCGCCCCAGCCGGTGTTCTCGGCGTGGGCCAGTTCCCAGTAGAAGTCGGCCGCCGCGGGCCCGGTCCGGGTGAACCAGTAGAGGCTCGCGGTGAGCAGGATGTCCTCGCGGCTGATCGGCGTCGCGGGATGGGCCCACTCGGCGAGCTTTTCGGCGATCCAGGCCAGCTGCAGGATCGGGGAATCGGCCAGACCCGCGGACAAGGCGTTGGGCTCGGTCGAATGCAGCACCCGGTAGCCCTTCATCTGCGACCAGCGTCGTCGCGCCGCCTCGAGTTCGCCGCGTTCGGCGGTGCTCAGGCCCTCCGGGACCGGGAGATCCTCGCCGGCCATGCCGAGCTGGAGCCGGTCGCCGTGGGTGTGGGCGCCGATCACCCGGTCGGGCAGCAGCGCCGCCACCCGGCTGGTCACCCCGGCTCCGAGATCGCCTCCCTCGACGCCGAAGCGCTCGTACCCCAGGCGGGTCATCAGCTCCCCGAACGCCAGCGCGGTCCGCTCCAGATTCCAGCCGCGCGCCGAGAGCGGGCTCGAGAAAACGAAACCGGGCAGCGAGGGGATGACGAGATGGAACGCGTCGGCCGGGTCGCCGCCGTGCGCGCGCGGATCGGTCAGCGGCCCGCTCACCCCGAGGAACTCCGCGAACGAGGTGGGATAGCTGTGGTTGAGCAACAGGGGAGTGGCGTCGGGTTCGGGCGAACGCAGATGCAGGAAATGGATGGTCTGCCCGTCGATCTCGGTGACGAACTGCGGGAAAGTGTTCAGCTCGGCCTCGTGCGCCCGCCAATCGAACTCGCCGGCCCAGCAGGCGGCCAGTTCGCGGAGCCAGCCGGACGGGATGCCCCGGTCCCACTGCGATCCGGCGTCCGGCACCGGGTGCGGAGATCGGGTGCGGGCCAGGCGATCGCGCAGATCGTCGAGTTCGGCCTGCGGAATGCGGATCCGGAAGGGAGCGATGGCACTGTTCATGAAGATCAACCTAGAGTGCGTCCAGGTCAGGTGCTGTCCTCGATCATCCGGTCAGGCGGTGTCCGCGGCCACAAGCTCCTCGGCGCACCCGGGGCGCAACGCGGTGAAGCAGACGCGGTGCCGGGCGGATCGGGAGGCTGCCGCTGCGCCGTCGCGAAGCAGCGGTATGAGCCCTCCGCCCTGACATCGGAAAACCGCCCAGCAGAGGCAGGACTGCCCGCCGAGGACCGCTGCGGACGCCGGACGCGCGGACAGGTGTGCAGGACTGCCCGCCCTCCGCGGTCGTCGAATCCGCGGCAGGCGGAGAACCCGTCCGGCGATCAAGCCGGGGGAGAAGCCGGTTGGTCCTCGACGGGCCAGCTGCGGGGAGTGGCGAAGGCGGACGGGCGGAGGGTGCCGCCGGCGAGGTCGCGGGCGACCTCGGAGAGGCGCCGCTGATGGTGGTGGCTGTACTCGCGGAGCCGGGTGAACGCGTCGTGCATGTCGAAGGCGAGGTACTCGGCGAGGACGCCTTTGGCCTGTTCGATGACGGTGCGCTGCTGCAGGGTGGCTTCGAGCTGCTCGGCGAGCAGCTCGCCGCGAGCCGCCGCGTGCTGGTGCAGGATTCCGATCGTCGCGACGTCGGCGAGGGCCTGGCCGATCTCGATCGTGTCCGGGTCGAGAGTGACGGGTTCGTGGTTGAGCAGCGTCAGTGCCCCGACGGTCTGGTCCCGCAGCCGCATCGGCACCGCGGAGGCGGCGCGGAACCCGGAACCGGCGGCCGCGAGCGAGAAGCGCGGCCAGCGGGTTTGGGCCTCGGCGGTGCGCAGGTCGGCGCAGGTGACCGGCTTCCCGGTGGCCACGCAGTCGAAACAGGGACCTTCGCGAGTCTGTGCGGTGAACAGCTCAAGCAGGTCGGCGCGTTCGGAGGAACCGGCGGCGGGCCGCCAGCCGCCGCGCTGGTCGGACAGGATGACCCCGGCCGCGTCGACGGCCAGGTGCTCGACACTGCGTTCGGCCAGCAGCGCCAGAAAATCCAGTACGTCGAAGTCGACGACAAGGGTGTCGGCGAGCGTGACGAAGGTGCGGGCCAGCCGCCGGTCTGCGGTCATGCTCATGCGTCGCGCCTTTCTCCGCTGGTCATCATGCGGGATCCTCCTCGGGCCGGAACCGTAATGTGCGGGTGACCACTTGCCCGGCGACGTCGGCCAGCGTCACGTCGTGGGCGAAGGCGTGGCCGCGCAGCCGCAGCAGCGCGGCGTCGGTGCTGACGCCGAGCTGGACTTGCACCATGCCCACGGCTTGGTACACCTCGGCATGGGAGTCGGCGAGCCAGCTCAGATCACTCGACGCGTGCCCGTCGAGCTGGTCGATCACCGTGGCGGTGGCCAGATCGGCGAGGACGAGCGCATCGGTGACCTGCGCCCGGGACAGCGGGCCGGGCCGGTCGCGGTAGAAGTCCAGCGAACCCAGCCGCACCACCCCGAGCTGTAAGGGGAACGAGAAGACCGCCGCCGCGCCCAGGCCGGTCGCGGCCGGCCCGAACGCCGGCCACCGCGTCGCGGCGGCCGCCAGATCGGGAACCAGGACCGGACCGCCGGCGACGAAGGCGTCCCGGCACGGTCCTTCCCCGACGGTCAGCTGCAGGTCTTCCAGCCCGGAGCTGACCGGATCGGTGGCATGCACCAAAGCACGGCGGTAATCGGCCGCCGCGCCGTTGGCGGAGGCGCTGAGCACTGTGGCCCCGGCTCCGGTCACCTTCAGTTCCGCGACCGCCAGCGCACAGATCCGGGACATCCGCCCGCCCTGGTCGGCATCGCCCTCGGACGCGAGCAGGTCGGCGAAGCGCTGCCGCCGGTCTTCCACCTCGACCACTCCCGTCGCACCCGCCGTCGTCGATCCTAGATCCCCTCGGGAGGGACCGCCTCGCCGGGCGCGGCAGCGCGGGAACCGCCGCCGGCCACCAGCCACCGGGCAACATCCACCAGCTGCGCGCCGACCAGCAACCCGGCCGCGGCCGCGGCGCCGATACCGAACCGCTCCGCCAAAATACCCTTGGCCTGCCCGATCACGTCGCGGGTCAGCAGCACCTGCTGGTCGAGCCCGGCTTGCGGAACCGAATACAGGTAGAGGGCGCCCAGCGTGTCGTCACTCGTGGACAACGGGAACGACACCGTGCTGGCCGCTCCCGACGCGAACGCCGGCCACCGATCCGCTTCCGCGGCCAGATCGTCGACGAGCACGGTGTGGTGCTCCCACAACGCCGTCACGCCCGGTCCTTGCCGCGACTGCGCCTGGACCCGGTCGATCCGCGCGACCGGATCGCTGCTCGACGCATACGAGGTCACCGCACCGTCGCGGCTCAGCGACAGCACACCCGCGTGGTCGGCACCGGGCACGGTCTGCGTCGCGTCGGCCACGATCAGCTCCAGGACCCGGCCGGGCCCGCCCGCTCAGTTCTTGCGCCGCGTCGCCGAGCGCCTGGACCAGCCGCTGCTCCGGTTCCGTTGCCGGTTGTCCGGTCATCCTCGCACCGCGCGTCTCGCGCCGCCTGAACCGGGAACATCCGGCACACCAGCGAGATCCCGGAGCGGGCGACACATCCGTCCACAGTAGACATCGGGTTCATTCGGGTTCGCCCTTCTCCTCGGGCTGGCCGGTGCCGGTGCGGGCGCTGCGGGGCCGCAGCGGGTCGATTCCGCCGGGGTCGAGCCGCGGATCGTGCAGCAGGGATCCGATCGCGGATTTGGCGACGGCGAGGATCGGCACGACGAGCAGGGCTCCGACGACGCCGGCGATCTCGAGACCGAGGGCGATGCCGACGACGACGGCGAGCGGGTGCAGCCGGACCGCTCGCCCGAGAAGGAACGGTTGCAGGACATGGCTTTCCAGTTGCATCACGGCGATGACGACGGCGAGCACGATGATCGCGGCGAGGAATCCGTTGGCGACGAGGGCGACCAGGACGGCGACGGCGCCGGCGATCACCGCGCCGATGATCGGGACGAACGCGCCGATGAAGATCAACGCGGCCAGCGGGACCGCGAGGGGGACTCCGACCAGCCAGATGCCGATCCCGATGCAGATCGCGTCCACGCAGGCGACGGCCACGGTGGCACGCACGTAGCTGACCAGCGAGGCGAAACCGCGACGGCCCGCGACGTCGACGCTCTCGCGGGACGCGGCGGGCACGATCCGCAGGAGGAAGCTCCACACCTGGCTGCCGCTGTAGAGGAAGAAGATGAGCACGAACAGCGTCAGCAGGATTTCGGTCAGCACCCCGCCGACGGTCGCGGCGGTCGAGAGCACCCGGCCGGTCAGCTCGGAGGTGTTGCCCTGGACGGCTTTGACCGCGTTGTCGAGCAGTTGCTGCAGCTGGGCGTGCGACAGGTGCAGCGGTCCGTTCCGCAGCCAGTCGTTGATGTTCGCCAGACTGGCCGCGAGCTGGTTCTGCAGTTGCGGCAGGCTTGCGGCGACCGTGGTGATCACCAGGGTGAGGACCCCGCCGAGCACGGCGAACCCGACGATGATCGCGAGGATCGTGGCCAGCGCGCGGGGCACGTGCCAGCGCACCAGCCGGTCGACCAGCGGCGCGAACAACGCCGACAGGAGCAGGGCGATCCCGATCGGGACGGTGACGGTCGCGAGGTGGCCGAGCACCCAGGCGATGGCCCCGACCATGACCAGGACGACCAGGAACCGCCAGCCGGTCGCGGCCGCGACGCGCAGCGGCCACGGCACCGCGCCCGCGGCGTCGCGTCGGTGCTGCCGGTTCCCGCCCGCGATCCGGCGAGCGGGAACGTGTCCGTCCTGAACGGCCACCTGGTCACCTCTTTCCTGAGCTTCTCCAGCATCTGGGTCTCTGGTTCGCGGCCGTCCGAGCGGGCCAAGCTGGGTCACGACGACCTGGCTGGAGCATCGCGAGCGACTTCGCGGCCCGGTCGGCCATGAGCGCGGTGCCGTTCCGGAGGCCCGGCCGGCCGGTGTCTCCGCCGCTCCGGCGAGCACGAGCAGAATGCTCTCCAGAACGATCACCGGTCCCTGTCTTTCCTCGTGGCGAGCATGGGATTCGAACGCTGAGGTGCTGAGGGCCCGGGTACCCGTCGCCCGGACGGGCAAACTCCGCGGCGGCGGGAGTTTCGCGGAGGTGCGGCCGGGGCGCGCGGAATCCGGTGCGCACGAGGCGGCGGGGATCGGGAAGCGCGAGCTGGGGTTCGTCCTTTATGGACTGCTGGAACCGGGCTCTGAGCGGTGCCGAGCACGTGGCGGTCCAGCCAGGCGCGGGACATCCGGCGCTCGCGACCACGAGCACCGCCGCCTGCGGCGCGATCGCCCTCCCGGAGCGCCGAGATCGAGACCTGTTCGTCGCGCTGGCCTTCCCGTTCGGCTCGGACGCAGTCCTTTTCCTCTTTGGCTTTGGCGAGGTGGCTGGCGGCGAGGTCGAGTTTTTCCAGGCGCGGCCGGCTGACCCCGGTCTGATTATGGGCGGTTTTTCGCCGCGGTGGACCAAATTCGAAACTTCTTGGCTGCGGGAGGGCCAAGTCCCGGCGAGCGGGGCGAGTCGGCGGTGCGGCTCGATCGGATGCCTGGGACGGTTCGCCTGCCGACGGGCGTACGGTGGGTGCTGGCCGCGCTCCCCGATGACCCGCGTTTTCGCAGTGCGGCACACCGTTCGGTCCAGGAGGGCGCATAAACCCTTGGCCGTCGGTTCGGGCCCGATCCGGCCCACCCCTTCGCATAGGGTCTGGACTGCGAAAACGGGATCGTGCGGCGAGGTCTCGCGGCCGCGCCGGAGGCGAGCGCGGCGCGACCGGCCAGGGGATTGTTCGAGCTGGCCGGTTTCCTGACTGCCGTAGCAGGGAGCCTGTCTCGGGCTGGAGAACGCATCCGAGGCAAGAACAGTGCCGGCTTGGCGATCGCGCGTACTGGGGACCGGGCGATGACGGCGGTGCTGCCCGACTGCGTTGTGGCTCGGTCGTTACCGCCCGACGACCATGCGGGGGCATCAAGTCGATGCTCGGCCGTCGAGCGGAGCAAGCCGGGGTTTCCGCCGCGCCTGGGCACACCGGCGCGGCGGGGAGCGGATGAGCTGGTGAAGAATTCAGTCGAGCGACGTTGCCCGCCGGAGCAGGGGTCAGCGTCCGGTTTCGAGTTCGGACAGGTTCAGCGCCAGCTTGCGATGGACCGCGGGCAAGCCAGTCCAGAGTGCGCATCGCGGTATTGCGCACGGCTCGCCGCTCAGCACCCGACCGGCGGGCCAGATCCAGCGCGTCTTGGATGCCAGTGTTCGTGCCCTGGCGGCCGACTGGGCTGTGCACCCGCGCGGCGTCGCCGGCGCGGTAGCCTCAGCCAGGCGATGGTGCACGTGGAACCGCCAACTCCGTCCCTGTCCGGTCACCTTCGCCACGATCCGGTGCCGGGCAGCGACGTGAGCACGGTGACGCCTTCGGAGTCCTTTCGCTTCATCAACATCTGCTCGGTAATGTCCTGCGGCACCAGCAGGGCATAGGGATGGGCCCGGGGCAGTCGCCGAGGTCGATGTGCGGCGGCACGCGATCATGCTCGCGCACAGTGAATTTCGAGACGAGGATGCCGCGCGCCGCGAGTTCCTCGGTGTCGCCCAGTTCCTTGAGGGCGCAGGCGTGCGAACAGGCCGGGGTTCGTGCCGTCGACGACGCCCGGCGGGTCTGCGGCGAATGGCGCAGGACCATGGCGGCTTCGAGCGACTCGCGACATTCGGCCTTGGCGACGCACGCCGGCCGGCATGATGTTTTCCTTTGCCCGCACCGGGGATTCCCCGTGGCTATCGCGTCAACGCCGCCAGGTCCGCGGTTGCCGAGCGTCCGGTGGCTTTCTGCAGCAGGGGCGAATAAACCAGCGGGGTAACGAGTTCCACGACCAGCATCGCGACGTAGAACCAGTGCGGCCAGCCGACATAGGCCACGGTCAGCAAGCGCACCAGGCCGCCGGCGAAGAACACCAGCATGAGGAGGTGGATCAGGCCGGCGTGCCGGTCCAGATCCCGGGCGGCCCACACGCAGGCGATCCCGTACCCGAGGAACAACAGCATCGAGAACCGCAGATCCCCGTCGAGGGTGGCGTTCGGCGTGTTCGCGCCGATGATCGTGCTCGGCCCGATCAGGATGTGCGCCAGCGCGATCAGTGCGCAGGCGATGCCGAAAACGACGAGGTACCAGCGCAATACGGCCTTCATGATCGCCTCCCGATCCGGATCCCCGGCGTTAGTACACACGCGTCTACTAGGCCGCCGAAGCGTAACCGCGCTAGTGGACGCGCGTCAACTAGGGTGGGGTGATGCCGCCCCGCCGCCGCCTCGCCCCGGACCAGCGCCGCGCCGAACTTCTCGACATCGGCGCACAGATGTTCGCCGCACTGCCCTACGAACAGGTGCAGATGGACCGGATCGCCGAACGCGCCGGAGTCTCCCGTGCCCTGCTGTACCGGCACTTCCCGAAGAAGAGCGTCCTGTTCGCGGCGATCTACCAACGGGCCGCCGACCGGCTGCAGGCCCGGATCCGGTTCGAGTCCGGCCGGCCGCTGACCGACCAGGTGGCCGCCGGCCTCGACGCGCACATGGACTACTTCGCGGCCAACCGCCACACCGTGCTGGCCGCCAACCGCGATCTCGCCGGCGACCCCGTCGTGCAGGCCATCGTGCTGGGCGACCACCGGGCCATGCACGACGTCATGCTCGCCGCCACCGGTCTCAGCGGCGCGCAGCGCGCCACCATGTCCGCGGCGCTCACCTCATGGCTGATGTTCGTGCACACCCTGTGCCTGGAATGGCTCGAACACGACCGCCTCACCCGCGACCAGGTCCGTGATATCAGTCTCGGCGCGCTGACCGGAACCATTGCCGCACTGCAGGATCCGTCGCGGACCGGCGTCCGGTAGCGACAGCCGGGCACGGAACCGCTCGCCCTCGTGCCTCCGCCCGGAAACGGGGCGCACACACCGGGCATCGAGGAATACCGAACGTCGCGTCGCAACGGTGGATCCCGTCGACGCCAACGCCCGGAGACCGCGGCCGGGGATGGCTGCGCTCGCGAGGTCGACCAGATCCGAACGGACGGCCGTGACGCCGGATCAGCGCGGCGGCCGTCGCGAGGCCGCCGCCCGCACCTGACCCGGATGACAGCTTGGCCGGCCGGCGTGCAGCCAGGTTTCGTGGGCGGCCAGATACGGTTCGGCGAGGTCCGGCCGATCGGGGCCGGGCAGGTCGGGGCTGATCGCGTACCCGGCTTCGGCGAGGACGGCGGCGAGGTAGCGTTACGGCCGGTCGAAAGGGAACGAGTAGCCCGCCAGCGGCGAGGGGTCGTCGGCGGGATTCGCGAGCGTCACGACGTCCTGGCAGTAGAGCATGGTCAGTTCGCTGATGCGCCACTCGCCGCCGGTGCGTAGGAGCCGTTGGAAGAGGCGGCCGTGCGAGGCGAGGTTGAGTTCGACGCCGGCGAGGGTCGCGGTGGTGTGCACGGTGCAGTTCTCGCTGGCGAGGGCGCGGTCGCCGACGACCTGCGAGCTGACCGCGCCGAGGGTGTGGAAGCTGCGGCTGCCGCGTTCGTGCATGCGGCGGGACGCGGCGGCGAATTCCTCGCCGGTGCCGGAGAACCAGCTCAGTTCGACCTTGGCGCCAGGGGCGAACGCGGACGCCATCAGGTCCCACCGGGCGGTGTCGCGGGCGGTACGTTCGAGCAGGACGACCTCGGAGATTTCGGACACGGCGCTACCTCGCCAGCCGGGGGAACAGCCGGCGGGCGTTGGCGGTGGTGAGCGTGCGCCACTGCGGTCCGGCGGCGTCGATCGACGCGACCTGTCGCAGCACTGCCGGCACCGGGGTCCAGCAGGAATCGCTGCCGTAGAGCAGCCGTGCGGTGCCGACGGCGGCGGTGAGCGCCGGGACCTGGCGGGGGAAGGGCGTGCCGGCGAGGTCGAACCAGAATTCGGCGAGTCGCTCGCGCACCGGCGGGGCGTCCGGGCCGAACGCGGTGCGGAACAGTTCGAGCCGGTCCGCGAGCAGGGGCAGCGCGCCGCCGCCGTGCGGGAAGATCCATGCGATGCCCGGGTAGCGCGCGGCTGTTCCGGTGAGCAGCAGATCCGTTGCGGCGCGGGCGGAATCGAAGATGAACTCCAGCAGCGGCCGCGGCAGGCCGAGGCTCACGGCCTCGTGGGCGGGCGGCGAGGTGGGGTGCACGAACACCACTGCGCGGCGGCGGTCGAGTTCAGCCCACACCGGCTCGAACGCGGGGTCGGCGAGGTAACGGCCGTGTGCGTTCGTTTCGACGGCGACTCCGTCGCTGCCGAGGGTGTCGAGTGCGTAGGCGAGTTCGGCCAGTGCGCCGTCGACGTCGGGCAGCGGAAGGTTGGCGAAGTGCCCGAACCGGCCGGGGTGGTCGCGGACGTGTCCGGCGGCGAATTCGTTGACCTCGCGGGTGAGGGCGCGTGCGGCGGCGTCGTCGCCGAAGTGGGTGCCGGGGGAGGAGACCGACAGCAGCGCGGTGCCGATTCCGGCCCGGTCCATCAAGCCGAGGTGTTCGCGCACGTTCCACGACGGCCACGCGGGCATGCCGTCGGGATCGCGGTGTCCGGCGGCGATCGCGGCTTCGACGTAGCGGGGCGTGACGAAGTGAGAGTGGACGTCGACCAGCGGTTCGGCGGTCACGACCGGATTCCTTCCTGCTCGACGCCCGCGCACCAGACGCGCTGGATTCGGCGGGTGGCGCTGATGTCTTCGAGCAGGTCGCCGTCGATCAGCACCGCGTCCGCGCGCAGGCCCGGGGCGATCGCGCCGCGGTCGGCGAGCCCGAAATGCCGGGCCGGTCCGCTGGTCGCGGCGCGCAGGGCCGCGGCGGGGGAGAGCCCGGCCCGGACCAGGAGTTCCAGCTCGTCGTGCAGGCTTTCGCCGTGCGCGACGAGCGGCGGCAGCCCGCGCACGACGGCCGCGTCCGTCCCGGCCAGCACCGGCACCCCGGCCTGGTGCAGCGCGGTGACGTTCCCCATTGCCACGTCGAGGGCTTCTGGCAGCCCGCGCATCGTGCCCAGGGCCCGTTCCATGGTCAGCGTGGGCACCGAGACCCGCCCGGCCATGCGGGCGATCTCGTCGTCGCCGAGCGGTGCGTCCATCGGGACGTGCGTGACGATGTCGACGCCGAGATCGAGCGCGAGCACGTACGCGCCGCGAGAAGCCGCATGCGCGACAACAGATTTCCCGTGCTGGTGAGCAGCTTCGACCAAAGCCGCGGCCGCGGCGGGATCGGGTCCGCCCGCGCCGGGCGCTTCCAGCACGATCTTCACGTAGTCCACGCCTTCGCGGACCCGGTCGGCGACGAACTGCGCGCCGTCGCGCAGGATCGCGTCCGCGGGCAGGTCCGGGAACTGCGCGTGCGGTCCGCCGGGGCCGATCGCGGGGGTGCCCGCGCTGCGGATGTCCGGGAGCCCGGGCAGGCCGCGCTGAGCCGCCACCCGCTCGGCGGGCCAAGTGGCCATGTCGAGCGCGGTCGTCACGCCCCACCGGCCGAGCTGGCGCAGCGTGTCCACCTCGTGGAGGTGCAGGTGCGCGTCGATGAGGCCGGGCAAGAGCACCGCGCCCGCCGCGTCGACGCGTTCCGCGCCCGCTTCCTCGGTTCCGATGACCCCGCCGTCGAACACGACGGTCCGCGGCGGCGACAGCGTTTCGCCCTCGAACACCCGTACCCCGGTCAGCGCGATGCGCACAGCGGTCCTTTCGTCGGCGGATGACTGGCTAGCGAAGAGCATTGCGCAATTCGCCGATTCCTTCGATTCGGCTGACCAGCGTGGCGCCGCGCGGCAGGAAGCGCGGCGGTTTGCGGCTGCCGCCCACCCCGGCGGGCGTGCCGGTGAAGACCAGGTCGCCGGGCAGCAGCGGGCACACCGCCGACAGCCGCGCGATCAGTTCCGGCACCGGGAAGATCAGGTCGGCCGTCGTGCCCTTCTGCAGCACCTCGTCGCCGAGCGCGCATTCGATCGCGAGGTTCGCCGGGTCGCCGAGTTCGTCGGGGGTCACCACCGCCGGGCCGATGGGGCCGAACCCGGGGAACGATTTGCCGAATCCGAACTGCGGGGCCGGGCCGGCCAGCTGCACGACGCGTTCGGACAGGTCCTGGCCCACGGTCAGCCCGGCCACGTGCGCCCAGGCGTCCGCCGCGGCGACCCGGTGGGCGCGCGCCCCGATCACCACGACCAGCTCCACCTCCCAGTCGACGTGGTCGCTGGGCAGGTCGATCGCCGCGACCGGGCCGGTGACGCAGGTCGGGAACTTGGTGAACACGAGCGGCTCTTCCGGCTCGGCCAGGTTCGCCTCGGCGGCGTGGTCGCGGTAGTTGAGCCCGATCGCGAACACCTGCCTGGGGAGCGCCACCGGGGCGTCGAGCCGGGCCGGGTCGAACGGCCGGTACGCGGACGCGGGCACGCTGGGGGCCCAGGCGGCGAGTTCGGCCCAGCGTTCGTAGACGTCGAACCCGTCGGGGGCGAACGCGCCGCCGCTGGCTTCGGCGATGTCGGCTGCGGTGTCCCCGGAGACGAGGCGGTAGCGGCCGTCGATCCTGCTGATGCGCATTGAGTGTCCTTTGCGGTCAGTCGGCGGAGTGGGAACCGGTCATCAGCGCGGCGAGGTCTTCCGGCGCGAGGAACGACGGAGGCGGCGGCGGACCCCAGTTGTACAAGCCTTTCGCGCCTTCCACGACCTCCGGCTGCCACAGCGCGTCCTCGACGACGCAGTCGAGATCGCTGTAATACTCGGAGAAATTGCCCGCCGGGTCCTTGAGATACCAGAAGAAGTTCGACCCGATGTGATGACGGCCGAGCCCCCACACGTGCCGCTCCGGGTCGGCCTCCAGCATCGCGGTCGCGCCGCGGCCGACCTCGTCCACGTCCTCGACTTCCCACGCGGTGTGGTGCAGGAAGTTCAGCGGAGCCTGCTGGACGAGCACGTTGTGGTGGTCGGTCGAGCAGCGCAGGAAGCTCGCCAGCCCGGGCACGCGGTCGCTGACCTTGAACCCGAGCCCTTCGGTGAAGAACCGCTGGGTGGCTTCCTGGTCGAGCGAACCGAGCACGACGTGGCCGAGTTTGCGCGGCCGGACGGGGCCGGTGCGGCCGATGCCGTCGGCACGCGCGTCGGGACGGCCCACGCGGCCCGGCCCGTTCGTGGCGGCGACCGGTGCCGGTTCCTGCCGTACTTCCGGGGCGATCGCGACGACGACGGTCAGCGCGGAGTGGGGGTCCTCGACGGTCAGCGACGTCGCGTCGGTGCGGTAGGCGACGCCGAGCTTGTCGAGCTGGGCGCCGATGCGGCCGAGGTCGTCCTGGTCGTGCACGCCGACGCCGAGTTCCAGCAGCCGCCGCCGTTCGGCCGGGGCGAGGCGGAGCTGTTCGCCGCCGTCGACGGTGCCGTAACGGTGGCCGCCGAGGTCGGCCAGCCCGAAATCGCGGTAGTAGGCGGCGGTGGCGTCGACGTCGGGCACGCCGATGGCGAGCGAGGTCAACCGGTGCAGGCTCATGCGGTCTCCTTGGCGAGGGCGGCGGCACGCGCGGCGGCGACGCCGGCGTACCAGTCGATCAGGGCGGGGTCGTCCACCGCCGCGGGATCGGCCACAGCGGACGGTTCGGCGCCCTGCATGATCCGTTTCAGCGGGACTTCGAGCTTTTTCCCGGTGCGGGTGTGCGGGATGCCGGGCGCGGCGACGATCTCGTCCGGCACGTGCCGCGGCGAGGCATGCGCGCGGATGGCGGCGACGAGCCGGGAGCGGAGGCCGTCGTCGAGTTCAGTGCCGGGGGAGAGCGTGACGAACAGCGGCATCCAGTACCCGCCGTCAGGCTCTTCGACACCGAGGACGAGGGCTTCGGCGATTTCCGGCAGCGGTTCGACGGCGTCGTAAATGTCGGCGCTGCCCATGCGCACGCCGTGCCGGTTCAGCGTCGAATCGGAACGGCCGTGGAGCACGAAAGTGCCGCGCTCGGTGTGCGTGGCCCAGTCGCCTTGCCGCCACACCCCTGGATAGGTCGAGAAGTACGCCTCGCGGAAGCGGACGTCTCCGGGATCGTGCCAGAAGCGCAGCGGCATCGACGGCATCGGCTCGGTGATCACCAGTTCGCCGACTTCGCCGACCAGCGAGCGCCCCGCCGGATCGTAGGCGTCGGCGGCCACGCCGAGACAGGGCCCGGAAATCTCGCCCGCGTACACCGGCAGCGTCGGGGCGGCGCCGACGAATCCGGTGACGACGTCCGTGCCGCCGCTGGTCGAGGCGATCTGCACGTGCGGCCCGAGCCGGTCGGCCAGCCATTCGGCGGTGCTGGCGGGCAAGGCCGAACCAGTCACGCCGACACATCGCAACGACGGCAGGGCAGGCAGCTTCGCCCCCTCCTTCACGCAGCTGAGCAGAAAGCCGGGGCTGGTGCCGAGCACGGTGACCTCGCACCGGGCGGCGAGTTCCCACAACGACGTGGGACTGCCGTCGTAGCAGACGATTCGCGCGCCGGTCAGCAGTCCGCCCGCCTGGCTGTTCCACATCATCCAGCTCGGTGTGGTGAACCAGAAGAACGTGTCGCCTTCGCCGAGGCCGAAATGCAAGCCGCTCGTCTTCAGCTGTTCCAGCAGCACGCCGCCGTGGCCGTGCACGATGCCCTTCGGCACGCCGGTGGTGCCGGAGGAGAACACCACCCACAGCGGATGGTCGAACGCCACCGGTTCCGCCGCGAACTCGGGTTCTCCGGCGACAGCGTCGGCCCACGGCAGCATCCCGGGCACGCCGGAACCGAGCCGTGGCACCGAAATCGCCAGCCGCACGGTCGGCAACTGCTCGCGCAGTCGTTGTGCTTCCGCTGCGCGGCTGCGGTCCGCACCGGCGAAGCGGTAGCCGTCGGCGGTGATCAGCGCGACGGGTTCGAGCTGGCCGAACCGGGCGACTGCGGCGGGCACCGCGTAGTCCTGGCCGCACGACGACCACACGGCGCCGAGCGAGGCCGTCGCGAGGAACGCCACGACCGCTTCGGCGATGTTCGGCAGGTACCCGACCACGCGATCATCGCGGCCGACTCCGTTGCGGCGCAACGTGTCCGCCAGTGCAGCGACCTGACGGCGAAGATCGCCCCAGGTGTACTCCACAGGTTCAGCCGCCTCGCGGACGTCGAGAATCGCGACGCTCTCTGGCCGCCGGTCCCGCAGCGCGTGCTCGGTGTAGTTGAGCTGCGCGCCGGGAAACCATTTCGCGTGCGGCATTTCCGGTTCGGCGAGCGCGGGACCCGGCGGCGTGGCGGAGCGGACGTCGAAGAAGTCCCACACCGCCTGCCAGAAATCGCCGAGCTGCTCGACCGACCAGCGGTGCAGTTCCGCGTAGCCGGGGAACCGGAGGCCGCGGCGCTCTCCGGCGAACGCCGCGAACCGGGCGATCCGGGTGTCCGCGCCGGGGTCCGGGACCCACCGGGGTTCGGTCATGCGTGCTCCTCAGACCAGCGGGGTGACGGGGTCGGCGACGCCGAGCAGCGCCTTGCCGTAGATCTCGTAGCCGACCGCGGGCGACACGATGGCGTGCCGGGCGGCGGTCGCCGAATCGCGCCAGATCCGCTGCAAGGGGTTGACCTCGGCGAAGGAACCGGCCCCGTGCGCCGACAGCAGGATTTCGAGGGCGCGGGTGACGCATTCGGCGACGTAACCGGTGTCGGACCGCACGCGGGCGCGGGTGAGGTAGCCGGGGTATTCGCCGCGGGCGGCCGCGCCGTCGACGTCGTCCGCCGCGCGGTACGCGACGAGCCGGGCAGTGTCGAGCAACCGGGACGCCTCGGCGATCTGGAGCTGGAAGCCGACCGAATCCTGTTGCGCGGTGAAGAAGGTATAGGAGATGGGCTTCTTCGCGGCTTTGCCGACCACGAGGTCCAAAGCGGCCTTGCCCATGCCCAGCTGCGGGCCGACCAGCACCAGCGCGAGCACCGGGACCAGCGCGGAGCGGTACAGGACCTCGTCCTTGTGCTCGGTGGGATAGTCGCCGCCGATGGCGGGCGGGATCCGCAGGACGCGGTGCTCGGGCACGAACACGTCCTCGGCGACCATGCAGTTGCTGCCCGACGAGCGCATCCCGGCCACGAACCAGGTGTCTTCGAGCGTGAGATCGGCGCGCGGGATCAGCGCCATGCCCTGGTCGACCGTGGCTCCGGTCTCGTCGGTGATCGGGATGCCGAGTCCGGCCCAGGTCGCGTGCCAGGAGCCGGAGTTGTAGAACCACTTGCCGGTGACCCGCCAGCCGCCCTCGACCTTGCGGGTCTCGGCGGTGGGCGTCAGCACGCCGGAGACCTTGGCGTCCGGGTCGGCGCCGAACACCTCGTCCTGCGCGCGTTCCGGGAAGAGCCCGACCACCCACGACATCACGTTCGTCAGGGTCACCACCCAGGACGTGCCGCCGTCGGCTTCGGCGACCGCGGCGGAGACGTCGAGCATCGTGCGCAGCGAGGTTTCGTAGCCGCCGTACCGTTTCGGCGTCGCGATCCGGAACAGCCCGGCGTCGGTCAGTGCCTTGATGCTTTCCTCGGCGACGCGCCGGTTCCGCTCGCCTTCGGCCGCGTTGTTCTTCAGCAGCGGCGCGAGGTCCTCGACCCGGGCGATCAGTTCCTCCGCGGTGGGCACGACGGTGTGCGTGGCGGTCATGGATTCTCCTGGTTCGGTTGCGGTTCAGCGGGAACAGGCAGCGATGTGGTCGGCGAGCGGGGTGCGCGGCCGCGCGGCGAAGCGGGAGTGCGTGCCGAAGGTGCGATGGCTGTACACGAGCGGCGGCCGCGGTGCGGAGACGGCGAGAACGACCTGGCCGACCAACAGCAGGTGGTCCCCGGCGGGCACCGCTTGAGCCAGTTCGCACACGGCCCAGCCGGCCACGTCGTCGAGCCGCGGCAGCCCGGAGGAGGGGGACCAGCGCGCGGCGGAGAACCGGTCGGCGCCCGGCTTGGCGAATACGGTCGCCAGGCCGTCCTGGCCGGCGCTGAGGACGTTGACGCCGAACCGGCCGGCCGCCTGGATCCGCGACAGCAGCCGGGACCGGCGGTCGAGCGCGATCGAGATCAGCGCCGGCCGGAGGGAAAGCGAGGCCAGCGAGCTGACCGTGGCGCCGTGCGGCCCGTCCCCGTCGGCCGTGGTCACCACCGCGACCGGGGCGCACACCCCGGCCATCAAGTCACGAAAGTGCTGGTCCAGCATGACCGGCCACCCTTCGCTAATTAGTAATGATTAATTGGCTGAGGCTCAGTGTCGGCGTGGGTCCGGGCATGCGTCAAGAGGGGGCGGATAATTAATCATGGTTTTTTCGGCCAGGGCGGCACGGCGGTTGTTAAGGTGAGCCGGGGAGGAGAGCTGATGGACGGCGGATCGACACCGGTCGAGGACCTGGAGGGTCCCGCCTACTCGCGCGAGCTGTGGGCGCGGGTGGCGGATCCGGGCAGCACCGTGGCGGTCGGCCGCTCGCGCGCGGAACAGGCGGCGGGCCGGATCGCCCGGCTCGCCGCCTCGGTGCCCGCCGGTCAGCGCCTCGGCAGCAAAGAAGACCTCCGCAAGCTGTGCGGGGTGTCGGTCGGTGCGATCAACGAGGCGATCAAACTGGCGCAGACCCGAGGGGTCGTCACCTCGAGGCCGGGCCCGGGCGGCGGGTTGTTCGCCTGCGATCCGTCGCCGCTGTCCCGGATGAACGGCTGGTTCCGCTCCGCTGCCGAGGACGCCTCGGCGTTCGACGAGACCGTGCAGATCCGCGACGCGATCGCCCCGCTGCTCGTCGGCGAGGCGCTGCGGCACATCACGCCGGCCGACCAGGAGGCCTTGGCCGAGCGGCTCGGGCGCGTCCGCCGTACCCGGGACGAGCACGAGGTCGCGGAGTTCGTGTCGGCGTGCTGGGAACTGCACGCGTACTTCGCCGAGCTGGGCAAAGGCGTCCTGCTGAACACGCTGTACCTGAGCATTATGGATCTCGGCACCGGCTATCTGCGCGCCAAGCTCGCAGACGCCGACCTGGCGGCAGTGCGCCTGGATCCGCTTGCCGAGGCGATGGAAGAGCTGGTGGACGCGTTGGAACGGCGCGACGCTCCGGCAGCGGTCGCTGCGTTGCACCGCACCGTCCCGACGGTGATTCTGCCCGAGGGGGAGTGACTCTCCGCCGGATCGTCAGCCGGAATTCGCGGGGTCAGGCGGGTTTTGCCAGACCGGGCCTCATCGGGTGCGAGGCGGTGGTCGCGGCACGTCGGCACTGATTTCGCGGCGCGACGCCGGAACCGGCGTCGCGCAAGGTCGTCGAGCCGGGCGCACCGGCGGAACGGCTCGCCGACGCGGCTGGTGAGTGCGTCAGCTTCGATGCCGTCGGCGTCCGGGGGAAGAGGGCCGCGCACGTGGCCCGGCCGGTTGACCTCTACCAATGTCGAGGTTCGAGAATCGCGACCATGACATTGTGGATCTGCGACCGATGCGGCATCGAGCAACCCGGTTCCCCGGAACCCCCGCATTGCGTGATGGACCGCGGCGAGGCCGGCATCGAGGAGCGCGGGGACCTGGGCCCGCATTCCGGGAGCTGGCGGACTCACGAACAGCTTGCCGCCGAACCGCACACGGTGCGGCAGCGGGACCACGGCCGCGGGGTGCACAGCCTGCGCCGGGAACCGGTGGTGGGCATCGGGCAGTGGTCGTTCGTCGTGCGGACCGCGCGGGGGACCGTGCTGTGGGATCCGCCGACCTCCATCGAGCCGGACACGCTCGCCGCGGTCCGGGCGCTGGGCGAGGTCGCCGCGGTGGCGACCAGCCACCCGCACATGTTCGCCGCCCAGATCAGCTGGAGCCACGCGTTCGGGCGGGTCCCGGTGCTGGTGAACGATGCGGGCCGGGAGTGGCTGGGCCGCACCGACCCCGTGCTCGAGTTCTGGACGGAGCGCGCCGAGCCGGTGCCCGGGGTCGAACTGATCCAGGTCGGCGGCCATATGCCGGGCAGTGCGGTGCTGCGCACCCCGGACGGCACGATCCTGTCCGGCGACACGATCAGCGGCGGCCTGGCGCCGAACTGGGTGTCGTTCCAGCGCAGTTTCCCGAAGCACATCCCGCTGTCGGCCGCAGTGGTCCGGCGGATCGCGGACCGGCTGGACGGCTGGTCCTACGACCGGTTGTACACGCTCGGCGGCGACACCGTCGACGCGGACGCCAAGGCCGTCGTGCACCGCTCCGCCGAGGCGCACATCCGTTGGGTCAGCGGCGAATTCGACCACCTGACCTGACCGGCTTCCTCCGGCGCCAACGCGGCGATCGCCCGGACAGCTTCGGTGCCAAGGCCGATCTGGCCCGGGCGATCGCGCACAAGCACTCCGCCGCGATCGAGCCGGACTTCACCGGTGTGCGGCCTCGGGCGATGACCGACACGCTCGTCGTCAATACGCACAACGCCGCCCTGACGCATCCCGGCTCTGTCGCCCACCTGCCGGTCGAAGAGCGCGTCTGCCCGGCGTGACGCATGGCTCGGCCGATCGCTTCGGCGAAGCGATTGTGACCCGCGGTGTCCTCCTTGGCCTGGCGCCTGGGGGCGGCACCGACCTCGATGCTGCCCTGGAACGGGCGGGTGCCACCCTGTCCGCGGGCGACGCCGTCGCGGTTCGCGGCGGATGGGACATCAACTAGCCACTCGGCCAGCCAGTGCGTGAACTGGACCTCAGCGCTGTGCGGTGGTTGAGCGAGCACGGCGCGAGTGTCTCCGTCGGCGACGCCCGGCCCTCGCGATTCCCGATGCTCCTGCACCAGGTCGCCCTCGCCCGACTCGGCCTCCCGCCGGCCTCGAAGCACTCGCCGGGGTCTGCGAAGCGTCGAGTCGCTGGAGCTTCATGCTGGTCTTGGTGCCGCCCGGGCTCGTGGTCAATCCGATCGCCGTCTTCTGCGCCCGTGGAGAGCAGTACTTGGTCGTGACGGACGTTGTGGCGCGGTCAGCCACGCGATAGTCGCCGCGCTTCACGGCGGCCCGGCGGGCTTCACGTTTCCCGAACGGCGAAAGCAACTGGATCCGGAGGTCTCGCGATGCCGGGAACGGGCGGGCCGCGGCGTTTCCGGACCAGGCCGGGTTTCCACCCGGTGACGCGGAGCCGGCGGCGATCCGCTGGAGCAATGCCTGCTCAGCCGTCCCCTGCGCGACGTCGAGCGGCCGAGATCATCCCGCGCCCCCGGAGACCGGAGCGCTCGGCACGATGCCGGCCGCTGCGACCAGGGTTCGCGGGGTCCGGCCTGCTCAACGCCGCTTCGGCTAAGTTTCGCGGACAACGAAGCAACGGACGCCGCTATCTGTCGTCTTTGACTGTATGCGGACCATGGAGCGAAGCATCTCCGAGCGGACCCGGCAGCTGACCGCGAACATGGAAGCCAGCCCGGTGTCACGGCCCCACGCAGCGGAAGTCCGGGCATGATCGGCACCGAGACGCACTACCGCGCCGTCGTGCGCGTGCTCCCGGCCTGGTATCGCGCCGAGCGAGGCGACGAGATGGTCGGCACCCTGCTTGACCTGCGCGGCGAGCAGAACCACAAGGCGCTGTGGAGCGAACTGTGGGCGGTGCTGGCGCTGGGCGTGCGCACCCGGCTGGCGGCCAGGGCGGCACCCGCGCGCACGATTGCTCTCGGCGATCTCGTGCGGCAGGTCGCACTCCTCGGCCTGCTCTGGGACGTGCTCAAATCGGCCTGCGCCGCGAGCAACACGCTCTGGCTGCTGCTCACCTTCTCCGGCCCTCGCCCGGGGACCTTCCGCACGGCGCTGACGGCCGATCTGATCACGGAGCTCATCCCGCTGGCGGCCGCGCTGATCCCGCTCGTGCTGCTGGTCGACGGGTGGCGCCGCCTGGCGCGGATCGCTGCCGGGGCGATCCTGTCGATCGGCGCGATCTGGTTTCTGGTCAAGCATTCCAGCCCCGAAGCGCTCGGGTACTTCGCTCCGCAGTGGGTTCCGCTGGTGCTGTTGCTGGCGGCGTTCCACACCGACGCCCCGTTGCCGCCGGCGCGGCCGTGGTGGTGGGGCATCGGCGGAAGTATGCTCCTCGCTCCCGTCCTCGCACTCAGGTCCGGGCTTCCCGGCGAGCTCGACCGGATCGCCGGATTGTCCCCGCTGGTCTGGTTGTGCGCGATCGCCGGAGCCGGATGTCTGCTGCTCCGGCTCCGCTCCGAACCACGCGCGGCACGGACGCTCGCGCTGGCCCTGTGCATCGCTCTGGCGGTGATCCAGAACCTGGTGCTGAAAAACGGAGTCATCCCGTTCGACGAGATAGTGCTCGCGCAGGTCTGCTGTGCCGGGGCGATCGTCGGGGCATTGACCGTCGTCGGAATTCGCGACTACCGCCGGGCGGTCGTAAAGCGCTGAGGTCGGCGGAGTTCGCGCGAGACCGCGGTGAGCCAGACGGTTTCGGCGGCGATGGTCGGGGCGAGGAGGGCGGCAGGCAGTCCGCCGCGGTGCGGAAGCGGCGGCCCTCGCGGTGGGCGGTCAACGCGGCCACGATCGAGGCTGCTTCGACGGTGGCGGGTACCCGCTCCGGGGCGATCCTGGCGCGCCGGGAGACGGACGCCGCCCGTTCGGCCACTGCGGGATCGAAGTGTTCGCGCGGCGGTAGCAGGCCAGGTGCGCCCCGCCGCCGGGTCGAGGACGATGCCGGGCACTGCCTTTCGCCTCATAGTCCACAGTGGACAAAGTCGTCGGCAGTCCGGATCAGCTCGCAGCCACCGCGCCGAGCAGCACCGATCGGGTGTCCTCGTCGGAACTGACGCGGCCTGCCGCCAGCAGGCGCGACAGCCCACGCTGTCCGCAACAGTCCGCGCCGCGGCGAGCCCGAGCCTGGAATAGCGCCAGATAAGGACGATGAACAGCGACAACGCCGCTGCGGCAGAGGCGGTGCAGGTGACGTAGTAGATCAGCGGTGCCAGAATGCCGGTCCCGCTCACCACGGTGTTTCCGCCGACCTCGCGGGCGTCGGCGACGACGAGGAGAACGCGGTTGACCGCGAGCGCCTCGCCGGTCGCGAACAGGCCGCAGCGGTCCTGCCGCCGAGTCGGTTGTCCCGGTGACAGCGAACGCGCGAACAGGACGAGGAAAGCGAGCGAGGCGAGCTTCAGTTCGTCGCCGAGCAAGCTCGCCGCATTGCCGCCCGAGACGGCGAGCAGCGTCATCCCGGCGGTCAAGCATCCGATGAACATGCACAGGTACCTGACTCCGGGCTGTGGAGCCGGGCGGCGGGATTCCACCTTCGCTGCGACGGCGAGCAGCGCGCACCGACAACCGGAGTAACCGATCGCCTCGATCATCCGAACCACTGCTCCACCAGGGACAGCCCGCGCGACACGAGCGCGTGGTGCCTGCCCGCTGGGCGGCGCGGTGAGCTACCTGCGTGGCCAGCCGTTCCGCCTCCTGATCCTGCGCCTCGGTGTACACCGGGCGGCCGAGCACCCGCTGGACCAGTCGGGGGGAGATGGCGGGGCGCAGTGCGGCGACGTTGACGGTGCCGCCTTCGGCGTGCCCGTGGAGTGGGTGCCCGATTTCGTGCAGCAGTGTGTCGACGTTGACGGTGCTGCCTTCGGCGTGTCCGTGGAGTGGGTGCCCGATTTCGTGCAGCAGTGTGTCGACGTTGACGGTGCCGCCTTTGCTGTGTCCGCAGTGCGGGTGCCCGATTTCGTGCAGCAGGATGTGCTGACGGTGCGGCGCGGAAGTGCTGGCGGGCAGCAGGATGTAGTCAGCGCGGTCGGCGGGCGTCACCAGCGCGCACGGGCCGCCGCCGAGTGCCCGCGCCGGCAGCAGTTCGATCGGCCGGTCGCGGGCGACCGCGCGCACGAACTCGATCCGGGCCGAACGGCTCGGGCAGGTCCAGGTCCCCGGCCAGTTTCCGGCATCTCCGCCGCAGCTTCCGATCCGGGAACCGCCCCGCAGTTCCGTTAGCTCGCCCGCTTCTCTCCGCGCGATCGCGTCTCGGCGGCCGGCGCGAACTGCTTCTCGTCGCCGCCCTGCCGGAACCGCCCCGCGGTCATGGGCGGGCTGGGAACAAGGACCGGGCCGCGGCCGTCAGTCCACATCGGACTTCAACGCGCGGCGGACAGCACCAGCTCGCGATAGTTGCGCAACGCCTCCCGCCAGGACTCCAGTTCCAGTTTCTCGTTCGCCGCGTGCATCTCGCGCGGATCTCCCGGGCCCCAGATCACGATCGGAGCTCCGGCCACCGACCCGGCCAGCGCCGAGGCGTCGGTGAAATAGGCAGCGGCTGGTGCGGTGGTTTGCTCAGCCAGCGCATCCGGCAAGTGCGGCGTCCGAACGGCAGGCAGATCGAGATCCACCTCCGCGCTGATGGCCGGATCGAGCGACGAAGCCCAGGCGATCGCGGGCGCTCCACCGTCCACAGTGCGCACATCCAGCGTCAGAACCGCCGAAGCGGGAACGATATTCGTCGCGGTCCCGCCCTCGAACGTGCCGACGTTGACCGTCTCCTCGCCCAGATAGTCCTCAGCGGACAACGGAAAGGAGCCGAGCGCGCCGAGAACCCGCTCGGCGAGCAACTGGATCGCGTTGCGCCCGAGGTGCGGCGTGGACCCGTGGGCCGCCTTGCCTTCCGCGGCGAGGCGCAGCCACGTGGCTCCGCGATGCCCGAGCGAGACGCGGTTCTGCGTCGCCTCCGGCACCACGACGATCCGGGGCGTCAGCTCCAGCGAGCCCGCGGCCTCCGCCGCGCCGCGGCAGCCGATCTCCTCGTCGCTGGTGATGAGGACCTGCGCGTCGGCACCGGCTGCCGCCGCGTTGCGCAACGCCGCCAAGGCGGCGACCAGTCCGCCCTTCATGTCGACGGTGCCCCGGCCGTGCAGGAACTTCTCGTCGGCGGCCGCGGAGAACGGGGCGCGTTCCCACCGGTCAGGGGAGCCGGCCGGAACGGTGTCGATGTGGCACACGAACAGCGCCCCACTGCCCGACCCGGTGCCCAGCAGCACCCACGGACGCCCGCTGGCGGAACGGCGCAGCACGCGTACACCCGCGGTGGCGGTGGCATAGGAGACAGCCAGTTCCTGGGCGGCGGCCTGCGCGGCGCGGTCGCCGGAGGTGGTGTCCTGGCGCACCAGGTCGCGCAGCAGCTCAAGGGCTTCCTCGGTCATGCGGAGTGCTCCCGGGTCGATTCGCGGACGACGAGCTGCATCGAGAGCACGTGGTCCGCGGGGCTGTCCCCGGCCGCGAGGCGGGTGATCTCGTCGACCGCTTTGCGGGCCATCTGCTCGGTCGGTTGCGCAACAGTGGTCAAGCGCGGCGAGGTCCATTCGCCGAGGGTGATTCCGTCGCAGCCGATCACCGACAGGTCTCCCGGCACCGAGACCCCGGCGCGGCGGGCCGCTTCGAGCAGGCCGACCGCGGCGATGTCGCTGGCGGTGAACACGGCGGTCGGCTCGGCTCCGGCTCGCGCCATGTGCGCGAAGAAGTTCATGCCGAACGCCGAACTGAAGGCGCCGCGCACGATCATCGCTTCGTCCGCCTCGACCCCGTGCGCCTTCAGCGCCGCCCGGTACCCGGCCTCGCGCTGGTCGGCCGTCCGCAGCCCGGCCGGGCCGCCGACGTGGGCGATGCGCCGGTGGCCCTGGGAGATCAGGTGGGCGGTCGCCTGGTAGGCGCCGCCGAAGCTGTTCGCGGTGACGTGCGCGATCCGCGGCCCGGCGGCTTCGACGTACTCGTCGAGGAAGACCACCGGGAACTCGCCCGCCAGCCTGCCCGCGAAAGCCTCGTTGGTGCTGTTCATCCCCAGATAGATCAGCCCGCCCACGTCCGGCACCCGCATCAGGCGTTCGACGCTGGCGCGCTCCCGCGACGGCGACGAGCCGGTGAGGGCGGTGAACACGTCGATGCCGTCCGTCGCGGCGGCGTCGGCCACCGCGTCCGCCAGCGCCGAGAAATACGGGTTGTCCAGCGACGGGACCACCAGGCCGAGGCTGAGCCCGGTCACCTGTTTCGGCACGGGCGGATGCCCTTCGGCCGACAGTGCGGCGTCGATGCGCCGGGCCGTCTCGGAGGCGACGTTGAGCTCCCCCCGGACGTACCGCGACACGGTCGACACCGCCACTCCGGCCTCTCGGGCCACCTTCGCCAGCGACATCCGGCTCCTCCCCGTTCGAGCGTTGACGGCGACTGCAACCGCATCCTATATTGGCGGTGTTGCGCTATGTTGCGCAACATGCGCTAAAGCTTTCGCCCGAAGGAGTCGTCGATGGTCAAGGTCCTGCTAGCCGGGGAGTCGTGGGTCAGTGCGACCATCGACCACAAGGGATACGACCCGTTCGCGCACACGCAGGTGGAGATCGGGTGCGAGCGGCTGCTGGCGGTGCTGGCGGCGGAAGGGGTCGAGGTGACTCACCTGCGTTCGCACGACGTGGCCGAGAAGTTCCCGCAGACGCTGGAGGAACTCGGGGCCTACGACGTCGTCCTGCTCTCCGACGTCGGCTCCAACACCTTGCTGCTGCACCCGGACACGTTCACCCGCGGCCGCCCGGCGCCCAACCGGCTCAAGCTGCTGCGCGAGTGGGTCCGGGGCGGCGGCGGCCTGATGATGGCGGGCGGGTACCTGAGCTTCCAGGGCTTCGAGGGCAAGGCCAACTACCACCGGACGCCGATCGAGGAGATCCTCCCGGTCGACATCGACCCGTTCGACGACCGCGTCGAGGCCCCGGAAGGCGTTCGCGCCCAGGTCGTGCGGTCCGGCCACCCGGTGGTCGCGGGCCTCGACCGGGAATGGCCGATCCTGCTGGGCTACCAGCACACCACGCTGAAGCCGGACGCCGAACTGCTCGCCACCGTCGAGGGCGACGTCATGCTGGCCGCGCGCCGGTTCGGCGAGGGCCGCACCCTCGCGTTCACCTCGGACATCTCCCCGCACTGGGCTCCGGAGGAGTTCATGAGCTGGGACGGCTACCGCAAGCTCTTCGCGCAGGCGCTGACCTGGCTCGCCGGACGCGAAATCTGAGCCGCGCGCACTCGGGATCAAGGAGGATTCGATGAGTACGTCACCCACCCGCCGCGCGACCTCGGTCGTCGTGCTGACGATCGCGACCGTCTTCGCCGGAATGCTCGGCCCGTTGCAGTCGCTGGTCAACGGGCATCTCGGCACCGAACTCGGCGACGGGCACGCCGCCGCGCTGGTGTCCTTCGGCACCGGCCTGGTGCTGATGCTGGTCATCGTGCTGGCGCGGGCCCGCACGCGCACCGCGTTCTTCCGGCTGCCGGGTCAGCTGGTGCGCGGCGAGATCCCGCGGTGGAACTTCTTCGCAGGCCTGTGCGGTGCGGTGATCGTGCTCTCCGAAGGCGTGACGGTGGGCTTCCTCGGGGTGGCGATCTTCCAGACCTCGCTGATCTCCGGCATGGTCATCTCCGGCGTGGTGTGCGACCGCCTCGGCATCGGCGTCCCGTTCAAACAGGCGATGAGCGCGCCGCGCGTCGCCGGGGCGATCCTGGCCATCTGCGCCACGGTGCTGGTCGTTTCCCCGAACTGGTCGGCCCCGCACATGATCGCGCTGGCGATCATGCCGTTCGTCGGCGGCCTGCTCGCCGGCTGGCAGCCCGCGGGCAACTCCGAGATCGGTTTGCTGTCCGGCTCGATGTTCATCTCCATCACGTGGAACTTCCTCATCGGCTTCGTGGCGCTCGGCCTGGTGTACGTCGTGCGGATGGCGGCTTCGGGCGCCCACTTCGCGTTGCCGGGCACCTGGTGGATGTACTTCGGCGGGCCCCTCGGGCTCTTGTCGATCGCGCTGATGGCCTTGCTGGTGCGCGGGTTGGGCCTGCTGCTGCTGGGGCTGGCCTCCACGGCCGGTCAGCTCATCGGATCGCTGCTGCTCGAAGTCGTCGCTCCCGCGGCGGGTTCCAGCCTGCACCTGGTCACCGTCCTCGGCGCGCTCGTGGCGCTGGCGGCCGCGGCGATCGCGATGATTCCGTCCCGCCATACGGCCGAACCGGCGGCCCTCGCCCAGCCCGCCGAGGTGCATCGTGGCTGAGGTGCGCGGCGTCCTCGGTGCGGTCGACGCCGCGGACCTCGGGCTGGTGCTGCCGCACGAGCACCTCTTCAACGACCTGTCCTCCGCCGTCGCCGAACCTTCCTATGCCTCCACCCGGCGGCTCGTCGAAGCGGAAGTGGGGCCCGGCTGGCAGTTCCTGCTTCGCCAGGATCCCTACTGCTGCGCCGACAACGTGGCGGTGAAGGACCACGCGAGCGTCGTGCGCGAGGTGGCCGCGTTCGCCGTGGCCGGCGGCGGCACGGTGGTCGACGCGACCGGCAGCGCGGCGATCGGCCGGAATCCGCGAGCGCTGGCGGCGGTGGCCGAGGCGACCGGGGTGAACGTCATCATGGGCACCGGTGCGTACCTGGAGAAGTTCGAGGGCGAGCGCATTACCGCGGTCGCCGTCGAAGCGCAAACCTCGCGCATTCTCTCGGAACTGGACGAGGGCGTCGGCGGAACGGGCATCCGGGCCGGCGTCATCGGCGAGGTCGGCGTCTCGCCGTTGTTCACCGACGGGGAGCGGGCTTCGTTGCGCGCCGCGGCACTCGCGCAGGCGGCCCGGCCGGACGTCGGGCTCAACATCCACATGCCGGGCTGGCAACGGCGCGGACACGAAGTGCTCGACCTGGTGCTGGACGAATGCGGTGCGCTTCCGGGCAAAGTCGCGCTGGCGCACAGCGATCCGTCCGGCGACGATCCGGGCTACCAGCGCGAGCTTCTCGAACGCGGCGTGCTGCTGGAGTTCGACATGATCGGCCTCGACATTTCGTTCCCCGGCGAAGGCGTGGCCCCGACGGTGTCCCAGACCGCGCACGCCGTGGCCCGATGGGTGCGCGAGGGCTTCGGGGAGCAGATCATGTTGTCGCACGACCTGTTCCTGAAGCAGATGTGGACCCGCAACGGCGGGAACGGGCTGGTATTCGTGCCGACCGTTTTCGCCGATCTGCTCGAAGCCGAAGGCGTCCCGGCCGGCGCCGTGGCCCGGCTGATGCGGGACGTCCCGGCGCGATGGCTGACCGCATGAGCCCAGCCGTAGCTGTCGTCGCGTCGCTCAACGTCGACCACATCGTCCAAGCGCCGCGGATTCCCGAGCCAGGGGAGACCCTCATGGGATTCTCGGCGAGCCGGGAACTGGGCGGAAAAGGCGGCAACCAAGCGGTCGCCGCCGCCCGGCTCGGCGCGGACGTGGCCGTGATCGGATGCGTCGGCCAGGACGAGGACGGTGACGAGTACCTGAAAGCCCTCGCCGCCGAGGGCGCGGACGTGACTCACGTGCGGCGATCGCCGCTGCCCACCGGGCGGGCCGCGATCACCGTCGACGAGGAGGGCGTCAACTCGATCGTCGTCGTGGCCGGCGCGAACGCCGACATCCCGGCAGCGGCGGCCGAAGCGGCGATCGGCGCATTGCCGGGCCTTCAGGTAGTCGCGGGCCAGTTGGAGGCGGCGGCCGACGCGACGGAACGCGCGTTCGCGGCTGCTCGTGAACGCGGGGTGCTGACGGTGCTCAACACCGCGCCCGCCGCCGACGTGGCCGGGAAGCTGCTGCCGTTCAGCGATGT
The DNA here is from genome assembly GCF_900115345.1 of Amycolatopsis rubida. GTDB lineage: Bacteria > Actinomycetota > Actinomycetes > Mycobacteriales > Pseudonocardiaceae > Amycolatopsis > Amycolatopsis rubida. The sequence continues at coordinate 224,999 of NZ_FOWC01000003.1, forward strand.
GGTGGTGTCGAACGAAATCGAGTTCCGGCAGCTCACCGGCCAGGATCCCTTCGACGGCAACGGGTTGCGTCGCGGCAGTGCTGAACTGTTCGCCGCGGGCTGCCGGTGGGTGATCGTGACGTTGGGGGCCGAGGGGTGCGCGGTCCTCGACCCGTTGTCGTCCGCACACGTTCCGGCCGTCGCAGTCCGGGCCGTGGACACCACTGCCGCGGGAGACTCATTTGTCGGTGCGCTCGCTGCCCGGCTCGCGGAGATTCCCGCTGAGCCGACGACCGAGGACGTCGTGGCGGCCTGCGGTTTCGCAGCGAAAGTGGCCGCGGTCGTGGTGACGCGGCACGGGGCGCATCCCTCGCTGCCGACTCTGGCCGAAGTCCTCGGGGCGTGACGCGGTGGTGTGGACCAGGATCCGCTCGACGGCGACGGTGTGCGGCGTGACAGTGCTGAACCGTTCGCCGCCGGGTGCCGGGGGCTGCGCGGTGCTCGACGCATGACCGGGCGGCGGCAGTCATTGGAGGTGTACCAGACGGGATGGCAGTTCCCGTGCGGCTGGACGTAGTACGCCCTCGGCGAGGCTTGTCCTTGCTTCAGAACGACGTCGTGTAGCGGTGTGTTTGGTTGTTCATCCGCAGAACGCGCCGTAGGAACAGAGTTCGGATGACGTGGGCGGTGCAGCGCGGCGCTCTGCTGGGCAGTGAACCGCGAGGAACGCGGCTGCGCGGCAAAGCCCGCCGACGCGTCCGCCTGCGTCGCGACGGCGGCGAGCGAGACCCAACGCCGCGCTGATTTCCCTCGCACGGAAACCCCTCTTCCGGCGGAAATGTCCAGGAGGCCGCGAACGGCGTATTCCGGCAGCCCGAATGCCGCCAGGCGATTTTCCGGCCCCTGCCGAGAGGTCAATGTTCGCGCACCGAGAGCCGAGATCGCGATGGTGTGAGCTGGAACTCAAACAAGGGGTTTCCGTGCTTCGGCTGCGCTGCACGCCCGAGGATCTTCTGCACGTGTCGATCGCCGAACATCCGGCCCCGCTCGCCGAGCTGACCCTCACGATGCAGATGCCGCAGTGCCGCCACCAGGGCGCGCGAGAGCTACCGGTCGAGAGCTACGGCTCGTCTCGCCCTCCGGCACGGGCCCGATGTTCCCCGATCCGCCCAGCACGCCGAACTGCGGCGGGTCCGCGCGATCGACCGGCCGCTGACCTCCTGGACGACAAGGCTGACCGGACAGGACCGCGACGCGTGGCAGATGCTGGACCAGGCCCTCCGTGCTGGCTACCGGAGCGTCCTCGCCAAGCATTGGTGCTGGTTGCGTCGCCGTAGCTGTTTGGTGGGCGAAAATGCTGGCATGCCAGGCATTGGTGCTGGTTGCGTCGCCGTAGCTGTTTGGTGGGCGAAAATGCTGGCATGCCAAGCACTGGCCCCGGTTGCGTCGCCGTAGCCGTTTGGTGGGCGAAAACCCTTCCACGCCAAGCATCGGAGCGCTGTTCGCCAGTCTCCGGCCGATGCTCCGCTGGAAGGGCCCGGCACGGCCACGGCCCGGTCCTGCGGCCGACGCTGCTGCGGTCCGGATGCCCGCTGGTCGGGTACTTCGCCGACCGCCCCGCCATGCTCATCTCCCCCGTGCTCACCCCGATGCCGCTGCCCGGCCGGTCCGCCGGACCCGCGGCCGCCCTGCTCGGAACCACCCGCGCGGGCGCGCTCCGGTCCTTGCTCCGCGGACGCACCGGCCTCGCCCGCGAACTGTCCGTGCCGGTCGCCGCCGCGTCCTTGCCCACCAAGACTTTGCGCGAGCTGGGCATTCCGTACACGCGCGAGGTGAAAGTTCCTTGCACAGCAAGGAAAGGCCGCCCGCGGACGGGGCGGCCCCTCCTCAGGTTCGAATTCAGCTCACGGTCAGCGCCGTGTCGTCGAGGCAGAAGGAGGTCTGCAGGCTTGAGTCTTCGGAGCCGGTGAAGGTGAGCGTCACCGTCTGGCCGGCGTAGGCCGACATGTCAACGGTGCGCAGCTGGTATCCGTTCGCCTGGTTCAGGTTCGAGTACGTGGCGAGCGTGGTCGACCCAGCCTTGACGGTCAGCTTGTCGTACGCCGTCGAAGCAGTCGTCTCGGCGGTGTCGACGTGCAGGTAGTAGCTCAGCGTGGCGTGGCAGCCGGAGGGGATGGTCACCGACTGCGAGACCGTGTCGGTGTGTGCGCTGCCGTAGCCGTCGAGGTAGGCGAGGTAGGTGCCGCTGTGCGGGGGTTCGCCGTTGGACGACGTGCTGATCACTCCGCTGGACGCGGTCCACGGGCTGGTGCCGTTCTCGAAGCCGGGGTTGCCCAGCTTCTGCCCGGAGCAGGTGCCGCCGCCGGTCGGGGCGATGGTCCAGCTGAACGTGGCGGAGCCGGTGGCGCCCGAGGAGTCCTTGGCGGTCGCGGTCACCGAGTACGTGCCTGCGGTGGTCGGCGTCCCGGAGATCAGGCCGCCGGAGCTGATCGACAGTCCGGCGGGCAGGCCGGTGGCCGTCCAGGTGTAGCCGCCGCTGCCGCCGGACGCGGAGAGCCGCAGGTTCGCCGCGGTGCCGACGACGCCGTTCTGGCTGCCCGGGTTGTTCGCCGTGACGCCGCCGCTCGGCGCGCCCGCGGTGAACGCCGCGGTGCCGTTGGGAGTGCCGAGACCGGTCGGGCCGTCCCAGCCCGGGCCGGCGTTGCACTGCACCGAGGACGAGCAGCTGCCGTTGCTGCCGGAGGTCACGTCGTTGAGGTTGCCGGTGTGCGAGTACGGGTAGGCGGCGGGGGTGTCGGACGCGCCGGGAGTGCCGGCGAGGGCGTAGACCGACGCGATGATCGGGGCGGACGCGCTGGTGCCGCCGTACACAGCCCAGCCGCTTCCGCCGTAGGTCTGGTACACCGCGACGCCGGTCTGCGGGTCCGCGACGGCCGACACGTCGGCGACCGCGCGCTTGCCGCAGGCGGTCGTCACGTTCTGGAACGCGGGCTTGGCCACGTAGCCGGAGCAGCCGCTGCCCGCGCCGCTCCACGCGGTTTCGCCCCAGCCGCGTGCACTGCTGTTGCGGGACAGCGAGGTGCCGCCGACCGCGGTCACGTACTGCGACGAGGCCGGGTAGCTGATGCCGTAGCCGCTGTCGCCGGTGCTCGCGGTGATCGCGACGCCGGGGTGATGGAAGTAGCTTGAGTCGGAGGAAGGTTCGGAACCGTCCTCGCCGCCGCCGTAGCTGTTGGAGACGTACTTCGCGCCCATCGACACGGCGGTGTTCACCGCGGTGCCGAGATCGGCCATGCTCGGCTGGTTCGCTTCGACGAGCAGGATATGGCAATTCGGGCAGATCGCCGAAACCATGTCGACGTCGAGCGAGATTTCGCCCGCCCAGCCGGAATCGGCGGACGGAAGCGGACTGGTCTGCCCGTTTTCGTTCACCTTCTTGAAACAGCCGTTCGCGGTGGTGCAGGCCGGGAGCCCGTAGGCGGAGCGGTAGCTCGCGAGGTCCGATTCAGCGTTCGGGTCATCGTTGGAGTCGACGATGGCCACCGTGGCCGAGGCGCTGCCGGCGGCGGTGAGGTTGTAGGCGGAGCGCAGGTCCGCGGGGCCGAACCCGCTGGGCAGCGCGCCGGGGGAGAGCAGCGCGCGCATGGTGTCGGTCTGGCGTTCGGCGAAACACGTGACCATGCCGGGCTTCGCCTTCTCGGCGCAGACGCGGGCGGTCGGATGCGCCGCGGCGGGCGCGGCCGCGGCGGGCAGGGCCGGGGCGGTCAAGGCCAAGGCCGCGAAACCGGCCATGGCAAGGATTCTTCGGGCTGAACGGGACACGATCCCTCCCAGGGAATTTCCTGCGAACGGCGTCGGGCCGTTCGGTGCCCAGTTGTCTACAGTTCGTTCAGCCCTGGCGGTGACACGCTGGTGCCAGTGGCGCAATGGTGTCGGCCAGCCCGGTGGAGGTGCCTCCGAATGGTTCCCGAAGCAATCGGCCATCTCCTGACGCTCGGGCTCAAAGCGGACGAAGCAGAAATCTATCTCGACCTACTTTCGTCGGGACCGGTTCCGCCTGATCGGCTGGCGCGCGAGACCGGCCGCGACCCCGCGGAGGTGCGCCGCGTGCTGACCGTGCTGGCCGGGATCGGACTGGCCGGCCGCGTCGACGGACCCGGTTCGCCGATGTCCGCGCTGCGCCCGGAACCGGTGCTGGAAGTGCTGAGCAGGCAACGCGAGGCCGAACTGGCCGGAGCCCGCGCGGCGATGACGCGCCTGTACGAGGAATACCGCAGGCACTCGGCCCGCCATGACGCCGACCCGATGATCGAGGTGGTCAGCGGAACCACTGCCGCCGAACGGGTGCGGCAACTGGAGCGAGCGGCGCGGACGGAGGTGCGCGGACTGGACTCGCCGCCGTACTACGCCGACGCGGACGCCAACGAGATCGAACTGGAGAACCTGGCGCGCGGCGTCCGCTACCGCGCCGTTTACGGGCGGCTCGCGCTGGAACGCCCCGAGTACGTCGAGGAAAACATCCTGCCCTGCGGCAAACGCGGGGAGGAGGCCCGGGTGCTGCCCGAGGTCCCGGTGAAGCTCCTGATCGTCGACGACTGCGCGGCGCTGTCCGGCGCGGACCGCACCGTGCTGCTCATCCGCTCGTGCGGCCTGTTCGACGCGCTGGCCGGGCTGTTCGACATGTGCTGGCAGGTCGCGCTGCCGCTCGGCCTCGCCGACGACGCCTCCGGCCCCGAGATCCGGCCCAGCGAACGACGTCTGCTCGCATTGCTCGCCGCGGGCCTCACCGACGACCAGGTCGCGCGGGTGCTCGGCGTGAGCAGGCGGACGATGTTCCGGTATCTGGAGAACCTGATGGCCCGCACTGGTGCGGCGAACCGGTTTCAGCTCGCCTTGCACGCGACTCGCAATGACTGGCTTTCGATGGACAGCCAGCCGGGTGCCTCGCCGGTGCGGTCGGTGCCGTTGTGATCACCGGATGGTGGCGGCTCATTGTGGCCACCGGATGGTGGCGGCTCATTGTGGCCACCGGATGGTGGCGGCTCATTGTGGCCACCGGATGGTGGCGGCTCATTGTGGCCACCGGATGGTGGCGGCTCATTGTGGCCACCGGATGGTGGCGGCTCATTGTGGCCACCGGATGGTGGCGGCTCATTGTGGCCACCGGATGGTGGCGGCTCACTGTGGCCACCGGATGGTGGCGGCTCATTGTGGCCACCGGATGGTGGCGGCTCACTGTGGCCACCGGATGGTGGCGGCTCACTGTGGCCACCGGATGGTGGCGGCTCACTGTGGCCACCGGATGGCTGCGGCTCACTGTGGCCACCGGATGGCTGCGGCTCACTGTGGCCACCGGATGGCTGCGGCTCACTGTGGCCACCGGATGGCTGCGGCTCACCGTGATCACCGGATGGCTGCGGCTCACCGTGGCCACCGGACCGCTGCGGCTCACCGTGATCCCCGGACGGCCGCGGCCCACCCAAAACAGCTGTGCCTCAGAGGTTTCCGCTGTGGCGACCGTCATCCGGAGCCCGCCTGCCGACCGGCGCGGTGGAGAACGTGCGCAGAGCCCAGCTGTCGTCACGACTCACCCGCCTCCTTCGGCGAGCGCCGGAAACGCTTGCCGGACCTCGGCGAACAGCACTCCGTGCCGTCCGTAGCCGAACGCGACCGCGGCTGACCAGAGCGCTCTGAACGCCGCGCTCAGCGGGTCCGGTTCGCGAGCGGAGAACACCGCCGGGAACGCCATCGCTTGCTGCAGGCAGTTGTCGTGCTGTCCGTCCGGCGAGGTGGCCAGCGTGTGCGGAACCCGTTCGTCAGTGAGCAGGAGGTCCCACGCCCGCCGGTCGTCGTCGAACGGCGCGGGCAAAGCTTCGCCCCGGTCCATCGCGGCCAGCGCGGGGGCTATCCACTCGACCTCGGTCAGCTGGGCCTCGGCGAACGCGCGCCGGACCACCCAGCGGGCGATCTGGCGCTGGGTCGCCGGATCCGCCTCGGCGAGCGCGTCGGCCAGCGGCCGGTCCAGCTTCGCCACGCTCAGCGCGTGGCCCCGCAACTGCCGCAGCCGTTCGCTGGGCAAGCGTCCGCCCCACTCGCGCGTCTCGGCCCGCGAGCGCGCTTGCGCGGCGGCCTGTTCTCGTTGCCGCCGCGCGAGGCGTTCTGCCTCGGCTTTCTCCTCCGGGGGCGGCGGAGCAGGCCGTTCCCTGGCCGCCGCGTGCCAGTAGGCAGCGGTCTCGCTGGTCTGCTTGACCACCCGGTCCGGTTCCGGCGGACCCGGCCAGAACTGCAGCAGATAGCGGTCAGGCTCGAACTCCTCGCCCTCCGGAATGCCCAGCCGATGGGCCTCGTCCATCCGGCTCCCGCTGTAGCGGACCCGGTAGCCGATCGCGTCCAGATCCAGCGGCCACGAGCCGTAACCGCCCCAGGCGACCAGGGAGACCGCACCGGTGGGGCGGAACGAAACCTCGACTATGTCCTCCCAGGTCTCGTCCAGGGGCGGCGCCTCGTCGTGCAATTCCGCCCGGAAGCCGACCCGCCCGCTGTTCAAGCCGGTGACCAGGGACAGGCAACCGGGCACGGCAGCACCGCACAGCCCGTTTCGCTGCCCGCCGAAATACTCGGATTCCTTCGGCATGCCCGGCCAGCTCTGGACGTGGATCTGCGCGTAACTCACCGGCGCTTCGCCGCTCATCAGCACTCGCATCGCCGTTCCTCCCCTTCGGCTGCTGCCGGGGGACATCATGGCGCGGGGCACCGACAAAAACGGCACCGGTCAGGTCGTGATCTCCCGGACGCTGTCGGCCAGCAGCCGGAGGCACCCCGGCGCGCCAGGATTGATGAGCAGGTCGACGCCGTCGTAGTCGTTCAGCAGGCGGAGCAGGTCGACGGGCGCGGCCGGACGCCACCCGGCAGCACGCACTCGGCGGCGGTGCGCCGGGGCCGTCGTGACGAGCAGGCACGGGATGTTGTCCGGTGACGGCGCGACGAGCGGGGATTCGTCGGTGTCCACGGCCACCGCGAAGGCTGATTCGCGAAAGACCGCGGCCAGCTGGTCGAAGTCTGCCTCGCCGCGGGCGGACAGGCGGAGCACGGCGTCCAGCGGGTCGGTCGGGGAGTCTTCCGCGGCCGGTTCGTAGGACGGATTGGGCTCGAAGCGGCTGAGGGACCCGTCCTCGCGCGCGAGCCAGCCGCCGACTACTGCCTGGGGCGGCGGGCTCGGGACTTCGGCGCCGTCGGTCGTCGACGCCGGGCGCCACGCCGGGTCGACCAGCAGCACCCACTGGTCCTCGGCCATCGCTGGCACCTCCTTCGCCTCCGGTGAATCTACCGGGCGGAACTCACTCATGGCTTGGACTCCCTTCCGCCAGTGCGGCCAGTTCAGCGGCCTGGCGGGCGGACGCGGCGCGTTCCTCCGCCTGGTAGCGGCGGATGGCCGCGGCGGTGTGCCACCGGTCCAGCCAGCCCAGCCCGGCGACGCTCAGCCGGTGCAGGGCCGGTCGCGTTCGAGGCCCGTCGAGGGCATTCCGCAGTGCAGTGCGGAAGGCGTCCGCGGACAGGTTCTTCTTGGCCAGCTTCTGGATGGCGGCGGCCAGGCCACGGGCGTAACCGTCGGGGTTCGGGTGGTCGGCGAGCCGGGTGATCTCTTCGAGCAGCAAAGCCCGGCCGCCGGGTGCGCTCAGGACGGCGTCCAGGGCGCCGTGCCGCTGCAGGACCTCGACTGTCTCGGCGATCCGGGTGACGTCAGCGCCGTCCCGGGTCGTTTCGGCAAGGTCGGAGAGCACTGCGGCGGCGTCCGGTTTGCCCAGCAAGGTGTCGGTCACGCCGTGCAGCTGGAGGAAGGCGTGCTGCTCGGTCAACTCGTTACGGAGCGCGGCGAGTTCGCCGGCGGCGGTCCAGATCAGGTCCGGTCGTTCGTGCCGCGCGACGTCCTCGGCGAGAGAAGCGGCCGACTCGCCGCGGCCGAGTTCCGCGAGGACCCAGCCGAGCAGTTTGGCGGTGCCGTCCCGGTCGCTCAGCGCGATCGGCCCGGCAGGCGGGGCCGGGCGGAACCACCAGCGGTGCGTGGCGGTTCGCACCAGTTCTTCGACCATCAGGTCCGTTTCGGTGCTGCTGCCGAGCAAGTATTTCGCAGTCGGGTGTCCGGCCGCCGACAGCCGGACGGCGACCGCGTCGGCTGGACGGTCTGTGCCGTCGGTGCGCAGTTGCCTGGTGAAGTTTCGGACAGCTGTCGCGTCGGTGGTCAGGAAGGACGATCCATGAGGGACGGACACATCGGACGGTGAGTAGTGCACCCCCACGGTACGGCCGTGCTGTGTCCAGGGCCGAGGTGTCGCGGGTGCGGGGCCGTCGTCCAGGCCGCGGAAAACCCTTGGCGCGGGCGTGCCGGCCGGCATCTCGACACCCGGGCCGAAAGCGATCCTGACCCGACCGTCCCCTTCGGACACCCGGATCTTCACGGGGACGCGGTCCAGCACGTCGGCGCCCAAGGCTCCGGCGAGGTTCCCGGCCAGTTCGCGCGCCGCGGCGGTGGCGTGCGCCCGGCCGTCCGGCCCGGTTCCGGTGACCTCGATCGGCGGGACCGGGCCGTCCGTCGAACGCAGCCGGGAGATCAGGGTGTCCAGCGGGGTATCCGCCACCAGGACGGCGTCGTCGGCCTGCATGGTGGCGGCGCGCTGGACCTCGCCGAGGTGGTAATGCACGCGGCTGTCGTCGATGGTCAGCAGCGCGCGGGCAGCGGGCGGCAGCGGGACGTCGTGCACCTCGCCGGTGTAACTGCTGCGGTCGGTCACGGTGCGGACCAGAGACGACAGCTTCGGATCGGCCGCGATGTAGGACAACGCCGCCTGCCACACCAGATCCGGGTCGGCGTGCCGGCGCACCGCGGGCTCGACGGCGGTCAGATGCAGGTCGCCGTCGCGGTTGTGCAGGCCGCGCACCAGCGTCTGGATCACGCGCTGGGTCAGCTCCAGCGTCTCGAACCGGTCCGTCAGCGGAGCCGGATCGCCCTGCGGCGGCAGGAGCCAGCTGTGGTCGCTGTTCATCCGGATCTCCGTCATGCCCGGCAGTTCGAGCGCGGAGTTCAGGCCGATCCGCCGGGCCGTTTCGGTCATCGCGACCGGGCCGGAACGGTACATCACCGACTGCCGGTGCACCCGGCCCATCGGGGTGGCGAAGAAGCCCTGGCCGAGCGAGTCCACCTCGCGCGGCATCAGATTCGCCTGCGTCTGCCCGTAGTTGTCCCGCAGCTGGTCCAAATAGGACGCGGCGAACGGGTGTCCTTTCGCCATGGTGAACGCCGAGTTCGCGATGTTCCCGCCGACCCGGTGCACTGCGTATCCGGCGTCCGACTGGGCGGCGCGGACCACGTCGTCGAGGCCGTGCACGACATTGTCGCCGTCGGTGTAGAGGCCGCCGAACCGGTGCATCAGCTCCAGCCGGAGAATGTCGCTCGCCGCCGCGAATCCCGGGCCGGTCTGCTTGGCCGATTCGGACAGGTAGAACTCCTGTGTCCGCATTGGATGTTCGCTGGTGAACACCTCGTCCACATTGACCAGCTGGACGCGGTGCTCGCCGGCCCACCGCAGCAGATCGCGGACGTCGCGCAGCGGATCCGGACCCTCCTGCGGGGCCGTGGTGGTCAGCGCCAGTTCGGTTTGCCAGCGCGGCACGTCCGTCCACAGTACGGGGACGATGCCGTCGCCGAGCCGGTCCGCCGCGTCGCCGAAGTTGCGGCGGAAGGTGTGCATGGTGCCGGTGTCCTTGAGCGGTCCGCCCAGCCAGATCGAGTGCATCAGCAAGGGCGTTGACGTCGTCTTGGCGAGGGGCTCGACGTCGCCGGGCGCCCACGCGGACAGTTTCTCGTCCGGTCGTTGCTTCTCCAGCGTCCAGTCCCGGTTGTCGTCCAGGTTCGCGGGATCGAGGTGTTCGCCGCTCAGCTGGTAGCCCTTGGTGAGGTCCAGCAGGTCCAGGAAGCTGATGCCCTGTCCGGCGGTGAGGGTGCGGAAGTCGTGCCCGCGCAGGAATTCCGGCGGTTCCGGGGCACGGTACAGGCCGAACAGATCCGGTCCCAGCAACGGCGACGGCGGCGGGCCGTCGACTGCGGTCCGCCGCAGGTCTGCCACGAGCTCCGCGGGCGAGGAGTAGCGGGTTTCCTCGACGGGCGGCGCGGTGTCTGTCGTGGACTGGACTGACGGATCGCCGAAGGTGCGGAAATGGCCGCCGTCGGTGACCGCGGTGAACCCGCCCCTCGCCCCGATGGCCTTGCCGAGCGTCGCCGAATCCCGGCCGAACAACGCGGGTTTCGTCGGTGCGTGCACTGTGGACGGTCCGCCGAGTTCGCCGAGCGCTCGCTGGAAGTCGTGGGCGAGGCCGCCTGGTCCGTCGGTCTGGCCGGTGCCGCACGCGATCAGCGTGACCGACTGGGACTGGGCCAGCGGAGCGGCCCTGGCCACGATCCGGGCGAACGTGTCCCCGTCGACCCGCACAGTCTTGCCGCCGAGCAGAGTCACCTTGACCGACTGTTCGCGTCCGTGGGCGAAGACGAAAAGGGAGTCGTCGTCCCACGGTGCCGCGGTGTGGCCGGCCCATTCGCCGAATCGGCGGCCGGACAGCTCCGGCGTGGCCCCGGTGGCGTTGGCCTGCTTCAGCAGCGGGTCGAACTGTTCCGGGGTCGCGCCTTCCGGCAGGGTGCTGACCGTGCCGGAGTTGTTGTCGACCCAGTCCCGTTCGACGCTTTCGGTGTGCTCGTTCGCCGGGAGGAACGAGACGGCCCGAACCCGGCCGGAGCCGTCGGTGATCTGGCGGACCTGGATCTCGTGCGGGTCGAAGCTGTAGGGCCGGTCGGTGTCAGTGTCCCAGCCGGACACGGTGTCGTTCGCTTCGACAGTGCCTTCGCGATGTTGTTCCGAGGCGTTCTCCGGCGGACGCGGCCAAGTGTGCGCGTGGATCTGGCTGTCCGCTTCGGACTTGGCCTGCCACCATTTCCGCAGCGCCTCGTCGGCCTTCTCGCGGGCTTCCTGGATCCGGTTGGCGGCGTCGTCCTGCCGCGCGGAGTGATCGGTGTGGTTGTTGCGGTACTCGTCCAGCACGGCCAGGATTTCCGCGGCGCGATCCTGCGCGGCCTGCCGCTGCTGGACCAGGCGGGCCTGCTCGTTCCGGATCTGCTCGACCTGCCGTTGCGCGTCCCAGGCCCGCGCGACCAGATCGCTTTGCGCGACGGAACCCGGTTCCTCGCCGAGAGCCAGCGAAAGCAACTGCTCGTCGAGTTCGTTGAGCCGGGCGATCTCGTCATTGCCCGCGCGCAGCGCTTGGCCCACGTCGCGAGCTTCGTTCTGCGCCGTCTGCACCGCTTGCCGCATTTGCTGCACGGGATTGCCGTCGACCGGGAGGTTCAGCCCGCGTGCGCCGTCGGTCGTGGTGCGGACGTTGTCGTTCTCGGACAGCCACGCATCATCGAAGTCACGCTGTGCCTTTTCGAGTTCTTCTTCGGCCGTGCGCCAGTCCTCGGCGGCCTTCTTCACTGTGTCCTGCGCCGAAGCGAGCGTCTCCGGCAAGGGCTGGCCGAGCGAGGTTTCGAGGTCCGTTTCGCTCATCCGCGTCCGCGAGGACTGCGGCACCCGCACCTCGACCGCCGCGGTCTTGCCGTCGACCGTCGCGACGATCCGGTACTCGACGTCGAATCCGACCAGCCCGGTCCGGCCCTTGTCCTTGCCGACGACGGACCGCTGCGCTCCGGCGGTGCTGGACGTCGGATCGGTCCGGCCGATCGGGTTGCGGGCGTCGAGCCCGCCCCACGAATGCGTGTTCTGGCCCGGATCGGTGATGCCGCCGGTGCCGATGTTGCCCTGCTGCTCGCCGGTGACCGTTTCCTTGGCCTCGCCGGTGAACGTGGACCCGGATTGGTCCGAACGCTCCAGTTTGACCGAATCGCTCAGCCCGGTCAGCTCCGGTTTCACGACGCGGGTGTACACCTTCACCGAGGCGTGGCTGCTGCCGGTCACCGCGGAGGAATGCAGATCCGGGGTCGCGAACGGTGTGCCGACCATGTTCGGGAGATGCGCTTGCAGCGTCTCGTTGGTGATCGAGGACGAGAGCGTGTTGTGCGCGCCGGTCCCTGGCCCGGTGAGCCCGTTGCCCGCGCCGGCCAGCCGCAACGCGCGGACAGCGGCGGCCCGCACGTCCGCGGCGCCGCGGATCCCTTCGACGGTCGAAGATTTCGGCAGCGGGCCGAAACCTTCCCGCTGCCACGCGTCGAGCCGGTCCGGAGCGGACTCCGCGGCACTGAGTTCGGTCGTCCGCGAGCCGTACAGTTTGGTGTGGTACTGCTCGTCGCCGGAGATCCGGTGGTCGTCCGCGGACGACCGCGAGGTCACGGTCGCCTCCTGCGAAGCGACCGGGTAGGTGCGCCCGTCCCGGGCGACGACCAGCTCGAACTGGAACTGGTGCCGATACCGCGCCGACGGTCCGCTGGAGGACGAGGTCAACGCCGTGGTCGTGGTCGTGTTCTCGACGGTCTGGTCGGTCTTCGCGCGGGTCCCGGAAGCGCCCAGGTACGCGCCGTCGTAGCCGCTGACCTTGGGCTGGCTGTCCTCGAACAGACCGCGGCCGGCACCGCGGACCTGGCCGCCGTAGGACGAGCCGTGGCCGGAATTCTTTTTGCCTGTCCGGGTCGAGTTGACGACGTGGTCGACCTCGCTGCCGTCGTGCTTCACGTCGAGGAACTGGGTGTCGAGGATCTTCGCTTTGAGCAGCAGCTGGTAGTTGTCGGTCCAGAGCACGCCCGCGTCGTGCGCCAGCAAGGACACGCCGCCGTCCAGTGCACCGTCCACAAGGGACGTAACTGCTTCCGGAGAAGCCGTGTCGAGGGTGCGCTGGAGGTTGTTCATCGAATCGTTCAGCACTGATTTCGGCAGCAGTCTGTCGCCGAGTCCGCCGAGCTGCTGCCGGGCGTCCTGCACCAGCTTCGTCAGGTTGGGAGCGTCTTCCAGCACCGCCGAGCCGAGCGAGCTGGACTTGCCGCCCACCAGCGGCGGAGCGGAAAGCTTGCCCGGCGCCGGGGTGCGCGGCTCGACCGGCGGCAGCAATCCTTCCGCGCGTGCCTCGTCCTCGGCCATCGCCACGAAGACCGAACCCGGCAGCTGGACGTCCGCGCCTGCTCGCGAAATCGACCCGTTGACCAAGCCTTCCTGGCGGCTTTCCGCGATCAGCCGGACGTTCGTGTCGTACTGCACCAGCACCGTGCGACTGTCCGAAGAGGACCGGTTGGTGTGGTCGATGCTCGCGGTGATCTCGTGGGACGAACCGGAGCTGCGCTGCCACGGGCTCCACTTCGCGGTACCGAAGAACTGGCCCTGGCCGTGGGTGTCGCTGCCAGGCGGCCGGACGGTGAGGCCGAGTTGCACGTTGGCTTCGACGGATTGCTTGTGCGTGCCTTCGTAGCCGGCCTTCGAACCGCCGGAATACGTCCGGTCGCCGCCGCCGGTTTCCGAGACCGCGACGAGCTTCGGATTGCTCAGCGAAATGCCCATGCCGAGACCGCCGACTCGGTCCGCGACGCGGCGGTCGTAGCGGAATCCGTTCGCGGTACCGCCCTGTTTGAGCAGCTTCGGCGTGAGGCCGCGGAAGTTTTCCGGGGAGAACATCCGGTCCACGCGGGCCCGCGCTTCGCTGCCGGGCAGGCCGAGGACCGCGTCGCCGCCGGCCGCGCGCTGGAGCTGGCGCAACGCCTCGTCTCGCAGCGCCTCGGTGTTCGCAAACGCTTCCACGTGCAGGAATTTCGGCGTCGTGTGGTTCTGCTGCTGGGTCAGCAAGTCGTCGATGCTCGGGGTTTCGTTCGGCGTCATCGAGACCACGCCGGGTTTGCCCGGCTTGAATGCGGCCGGGTCCTTCGTGAGCGCGGCCCCGTCGTTGATCCACAAATCGACTTTGCCGTCGATCTTCGGCAGGCCGGGATCGCCGGTTTTGGCCACTGTGGCCACCTTCGGCGTGACCCGGAAGGGCGATCCGGGCGTCAGCCGCCGCACCCACGGCCGGTGGCGCGTGTAACTGGTGATCTCGACCTCGAACTCGATGTCGTGCTCGAAGACCTGCGAATCCGGGCTGCCGCCCTTGCCGGTCGTGGTGGTCACCGTCGGGCCGCCGGAGTTCTTCCACGTCCGGTTGTCCGAGTACTGCAGCGGGCTGACGGTCGGGCTGACGCCGAGGTTCGCCACCGTCGTGGCGCCCGGAATGATCACGCGGCCTTCGAGGCCGACCGTCCAGCCTCGTTCGGTGGTGGTCGCGCTGGTCAGCGAGGGGCTCGTTTCGTTGCTGTTCTTGACCGCGCGGCCGTCCGCCTGGCCGAGGTGACGGCCAGGCCCGGGCTTCGCCTTCACGGTGACGTTGATGTACTCGTCGGTGAACAGCCCGCGCCGCTTCAACTGGGCTGAAACGCCTTGGGTGAACAGACTGTCCATTTTGCCCCGGAGCGAGGCGAGGGAGAACGTGGACGTGATTTTCCGCAGGTTCGCGAACCGCTCGGAGACGTCCCGGCCGGAGCCTTGGTCGTCGCCTTGGAACTTGTCCCAGCGGGGCAGGAACTTGTCCGCCCCCGGCAGGTTCCGCAGCGCGTTTTCGATCTGCGGCTGGACACGCGTCGCCGGTTCGAACGACCCGGGCCGCGCGGTGCCCGCCGCCATGGCCGCCGCGAGATAGGGCGGTTCGTAGCGCGCACCGACGTCTTTGAACTTCGCCGCGGTGTTCTTCGGTACCGGAAGTCCCTGTGCTTTCGCCTCGGGCAAGCCCATCCGCGTGTACGAAGTGGCCTGGACGGTGGTCTTTTCCCCGGCGGAAGTGGTGACGTCGAGGTCGACGGTGACCTTGTACAGGCCGATGTCGCCCTTCGCGTTCACTGTGGACTTGTTGGTGAAGCTGGTGCCGCTTGTGGACTGCTGGTTGACCTTCCGGGAATAGCTGCCGCTGACCCCGCCGACGCCGCCGACCGCCCCGGGCACATAGGAACCGCCGCCGAAGATCGCATTGACCTCCCCGCCGTATTTCGACGAGACGGTGGTGCTTCCGCCGTTTACCGAGGAATCGTTGAACCGCAGTTCGCTGTCGCCCGGGATGGTGCCGAGGTATTCGACGTTCGTCGGCCGCGCCGCCAACTGCACGGCGTCGCGGTGGGCACCGTGCGGGCTGAGCAGGTCGTTCGACACCACCGGACTGCCCTGCATCGCGGTGCCGAGCATACTGCGCACCCCGCCGCGGCTGAGGAATTCCCGCAGCGAGGTACGGCCCGGGGCGCCGAATTTCGTCACCGACGGATGCAGGTTTTTGCTCACCTGATCGAAGAGCGCGTTCTCGTCGAAGTCGACCGCTTCCGGCGAAAGGAATTCGATCTTCCTGGCCCAGTCCGGCTTCGGCTCCGCGGGCCCGGCAGGCTGTTCCTGCTTCAGGTTGGCCAAGTCCGTGGAGAGGACCACTCCGACTTGGCCCTCCACTGTGGATCCGACCAGTCCGCCGGTTTCGTTGCGCACCGTGATCCGATAGGTGACCGGAGCGTCGGCCCGCTGCATATCGCCCGCGGTGCGGATCACCCGTTGCTCGGTTCCGGTCGTGGTGCCGGTGTGCTCCGCGGACGGGCTGGCGAGCTGCGCGGTGCCGCCGACGGAGGCGTACGGACCGGCCGGGAACATCGCGAAGTACGAGGAGCCGACGACCTTCGCGGTGGTGTCGGTGTTCGGGCTCGCGTGGGTGGTCTTGACCTCGTTCTTGACGTCGCCGATGGTCGGCTGCGGGAGTTTCGTGATCTGGCCGGCGTTGACGGAGCCGAAGTCCGGCTCCGCGGTGACGTGCACCTCGTACCACTTCTCGCCCGCCCGCACCATCTGCTTGCGGCCCTCGCCCATGAAGGACTCGAACTCAGGGCCGGACAGGGAATCGGTAATCGCTTCGATGCCGTGGATGTGCGGCGGGTTCCGCGGTTTCGGGTTGAGGCGGTGGATCAGGTTTTCGATGCTCGTGCCGACCTCCTCGGCGCCGCGGACGTCGACCGGGACCACGGAGCCGAGCGCTGTGCCGTCGCGGGCGAACTCGGGCAGCCGGTCGGCGAGGGGACGGGTGTCGGGCTCCTCTTCGGTGTGCTCGTCGGCGACGAGCACGGCTTCGTCCTGACGCGGCGTCCAGTCCGCGACCAGCTGGTCGAAGAACGCGGCGCGCTGGGGGGCTTCGGCCCGCAACCGGTCCGGGTCGAGGAAATAGAACTTGGCCGCTTCGGCCATGTCCTCGTTCGGGTTCGTCGCGCCGTAGCGGGTGATCGGGCGTTCGCCGTCGAAGGACGGGAAGCCGTCGGCGGTCCAGTATCCGGTGTGCTCGTTGAACGCCGAGAGGTTCTCCTCGCGGAGTTCCTTGGCGATCCGGGCGGCGCGCACGCGGATCAGGTCGGTTTCGCCGCGTTTCGCGAACACCTCGGGATGGGACTGTTCGAGCTGTTTGACGAACTCCGAGCGCCGCGGCGCGTCGGCGGCCAGTTTGCCCGGCGCGGCCAGATGAGTCCGGATCGACCCGGCGAAGTCCTCGAAATCGCTGCGGAACTTCGGGTCCGTCGGCGGTTCGGCGCCGGGCGCCCGCTTCGGCGTGTTGTCCTCGTTCCAGACGCCGACGTGCTTGGTGTAGTCGCCGAGGGCGTATTTGAGCAGGCCGTGGGACAGTTCGTGGGTGAGCATGCCCTCGACCTCGCGGCGCCCGCCGCCGAAGTCCCGGTCGAAGCCGGCCATCGCGTA
Organism: Amycolatopsis rubida; assembly: GCF_900115345.1. Lineage (GTDB taxonomy): Bacteria > Actinomycetota > Actinomycetes > Mycobacteriales > Pseudonocardiaceae > Amycolatopsis > Amycolatopsis rubida. The sequence goes on from NZ_FOWC01000003.1 coordinate 241,738, forward strand.
GACGTTGACCGTCCGGTGCGAGCCGATGTACTCGCCCGCCATGCCAGGGGAAAGCTGCCCGTTCTCGATGCCGAAGTTCGCCGCGCCGACGTGCTGGACTTCCTGCTCGATCCCGGCGCGGGAGGAATTCTGCCGCTGGTCGCCGATGATCGGGGCGTAGTGCTTGAGCGCGTCGGCGACGGCGGCCTTTTCGTCCGGGGTGAACGCGCGGGGTTTCACGCGGTTCGCGACGGTCTCGCTGGCTTTCGGATTGCTTTCCCGGACCGCCTGGACGCCGCGCTCGGAGTCGAACTGGACACCGGTCTGCTGGTCGTGCGTTCCCGGGGCGGGTTCGCTCGACGGGTGCGGGTCCGGCGGGGCCTTGATGGGCGTGTGCAGGTTCGGCTTGCCGTCCGGATCGGGCTGCGAACGGAGGTCGTCCTGCCGCGGTGGCGGGTTCGTCGCGGGGGAGTCGCCGAGATGGTGGTCACGGATGTTCGCGGTGTTCGACACCTGCTCGAGCTGGGCCAGGTTGCCCTGGTTGAGCCGCGAATCGTGCCAGGCGTCCGGGCCCATCACGCCCGGCTGGTCCTGGCGGTTGAACAGCATTTCGTCGTTCTTGTAGCCGTCGCCGAGGCCGAGGAAGTGCATCAGCTCGTGGGTGACGCCGAAGGGCGAGTCGTGCACGTCCCAGTTCAGCTGGTTCGTGTCCGGGGTGCCGGAGTCCACAGTGGAATCGTGCAGGTTCACCGGGATCCGGCGGCCGGGATCGGCCTGCCAGCCGGTGTCCTCCGGGTGGATGTCGTCGGCGACGCGGACGTCCAGGCGGACGTGCAGCTGGTCGCCGCCGGGCAGCCGGGAGGACTGGTTGACCCAGTCGTCGAGGTGGGCCCGCATTTCCTGGATGAACTGCTCCCGCTGCGCAGGCGACACCGAGCCGGAATGCGAGGTCAGGTCGATCGGGATGGTGTGCTCGCGCACCCACTGGCCCGGCGCGATCTCGAACCGGCGCACGTCGAACCGGATGTGCGCCATCGCTCCGGCGAGCTGCCCGCCCTTGAGCCCCGCGCGGTTGCCAGTGAACTGCCCGGCGATCTTCTTGACCGGGTCGAACCGCTCCGCGGAAAACCGGGTGACCGGTGCGGTGTCGCGACGGCCGTTCCAGTCCTTCGGCCCCGGCAGGGTTTTCGGGTTCGGTTTCGGCGCCGCCGTTGCCTGCCCGTTGTTCTTCGGCGCGGCAGCGGGAGTCTGCGTGGTCGCCGGACGGTTGCCGCTGAGGTTGTCGACCAGCGCCTGCCGGGTGGCGAGGGTCAGCTCGGCGAGCTTCTTGCCGTCGTCGACGTTCTCCTTCATGCCCTTGACCAGCGACGTGCGCTCGTTCTTGGGCAGATTCGCGACAACCTCGGAAAACACCTCCGGCCGGTTCGGCGTCGGCCCGCTCGGAGTGATCTCGTGGAACGCGGCTTTCGCGGCGATCTTCGCCAGATTGGGATCGAGAGTCGTGTGATTGCCGAGATAGTGGCCGATCTGGTCGGACCAGGTGGTTTCGTTGGCGTGGCTTTGGGTCAGCGCGGTGATGCCATTCGGATCGGTGCCGACCTTGCCCGCGATCCGCGATCCGTCGGTCTGGACGGCGAGATCGGACGAGAATTTCGCGATCGCGCTCGGATGGTCGCTGTATTGCCAGCTCGGGTTGCGCTGGGACAGGACTGAATCCACCAGGCCCTGGCCTTCTTTGGCCCCGTAGTCGAAATTGCCGGTGTTGGGGTTTCTGGTGCCGAAGGTCGCGTCGTTCTCCAGCTTGTTTCCCGGCATCCGGACGAAAGTGTTCGGCTCCGGAAAATAAACCGACCGGGAGTCGACTCCGGCCAGCGCCTGCCGGACGTCGAGATCCAGCTGCGCGGCACGGTTGGCGAGGTCCCCGTCCTCGGGCCGGACGTGGTAACCGCCGCTGATCACCTCTGGCGGGCCTTCGGGGTTCTGCTGGACGGCGGTGTTGACCGCGTCGAACAGCGGCCCGTCGCGGGTGGCGAGGGAATGGATGTCGGCGTCGCCGGTGTGCAGGTAGACCTCGTTGTCGCCGCCCGCCTCGCGGATCTGCTGGGTGAGCTTCTCGGTGACCGGGTTCCGGACGATCGTTTCGCGGATGCCGCCGTAGGGGATGGTTTTCTGGTCGATGACCGGGTTGCTCGGGTGTTTCCAGGTGAATCCGACGATCGCCACCGGGAAACGGTTGTCCCAGGTATTCTGGAACTGCTGGATTTTCTGGTTGATGGCTTGTTCTGAGCCCGGTGTCCCGTTGAGTCCGATGACCAGGCCGAACCGTCCGTCCGAAGAATTCCCGGTGAACCCGGCGGAGTACTTTTCCGCGAGGTCCTGGAGATTGTCGTCCGGAGTGGCGGCGACGGTGGCCACTACGCCGACGCCTTCCTGGCTGTTGCGGGTGCCGAGGTCGCCGATGATGCCGGTTTCGTGCACGACGGTGAACTTGAAGTTCCTGAGGTGCTGAGCGAAATCGGCCTTGCCGCCGGTGACCGGGGGCTGCTTGCCGACATTCGGCCCGGGGCCGGTGCTGGCGGCGGGGGCCGGCTTTTTCGGCGCGGCGACCGGGGTGTGGAGGTTGGGGGCCGGTTTTTTGGGTGCGGCGACCGGGGTGTGGAGGTTGCGGTGGGGGGTCGGTTTCGTGGGCGGCGAGGGTGGGGTGTCGAGGTCCCGGCGCGGCGGATTCGCCGCGGTGGTCGCCTTCTTGGCCGGCCCGGCCGGCGTGTCCTGGCGGGGTGTCGCTGGGGCTGGTTTCCCCGGGGTGTCTTGGCGCGAAGCGGTGTTTTCGCTCGGCGCAGGGGTGGGCTTGGTGCTGATCGGCCTCGCCGGGGACGGCGCTGGGCTGGCCTTTGGCTGGGGAGCGGGGTCGCGCGGGGCCGGCTCGGCCGCGGGCTTCGCGTTGGTCGCCGGATTCGTCGAACTGTCGGGGTTCCGGTCGGGATTCGGCGTCGGCGAGGAGGCGGTGCCCGGGGTGACGACCGAGGTGGCGGCTGGCCCGCGCTGGGCGGAGGGAGCCGGCGTCGAGGCGGGCTCGGCGGCCGGGTTCGAGGTGGGGTGAGGGTCCGCGGCCGGGCTGGGGTGGGTGTTCGAGGTCGGTTTCGCGGCTGGGTCTGGTGTGGTCGGCGGGTTTGGGCTGGGGTGGGTGTTCGAGGTCGGCTTGGCGGCTGGGTCTGGTGTGGTCGGCGGGTTCGGGCTGGGGTGGGTGTTGGGGTTCGGCGTGGTGGCCGGGCCCGGAGAAGCAGCCGGGTTCGAGGTGAGGTTGGTGTCGGGGTTCGGACGGGCGCTCGGGACCGGATCGGCGCTCGTCGGGCCGGGATTGGCGACCGAGGTCCGGACGAGGCTCGGATCCGGGGCGGGGGAGGCGTGCGGGTTCGAGCCGTCGACGGTCGTCTTGGGGGCGGGGCTGGGGGTCGAGTCGATGCCCTTGACGCTGCTCGAAGTCGGCGGTGGTACCGGCTTGGGCTGCGGGCTGGCGGCCGGGTCGGGGGAGTTCGGGCTGGTGCTGGCGGTCGAACCCTGGCTGGTGTTCGGGGTGCGGACGGCGTCGGGGGACGGGTTCGCCCCGGCGGGGTGATGTGGCGAGGCCGTGCCGTTCGGGCTGGGCGACGAGCCCGGAGAAGCGTTGGCCGCGGGACCCGGGTTGGCGTGGCCGGACGGGCTCGGGGCAGTCTCCTGGCCGGGGTGAGTCGTCGGGTTCGGGGAGCCGTTGGGCTCGCCCGCGGAGTGCGGAGCCGCGGTCGGGTGACCGCTGAAGCCGGGTAGGCCGGCGTCGTGCGGTGCGGCGGGCGAGTGGTTGCCGCTGGTCGCGGGCGGTGAGACGGGGTGGTTGCCCGCTGCGGGGTGACCGTTCGTGCTGGTGGAGCCGGCGGGCGGGTGTCCCGTCGTGCCGGAGTTAGGCGCGGAAGCTGGTGGGGTGGCGTCTTGGGGCCCGGTGGTGTGGGGCGCGGACGACGGCGGAGCGGGGGTGCCGTTCGTGCTGGGGTTCGGCGTGGACGTTGACGGAGTTGCCTCTGGGGACCCGGCGTGGCCAGGTGCGGAGGGTGGCGGAGCCGGGTTGCCGGTCCGCACCGAGTCCGGCGTCGACGGGGGCGGGGCGGTGTGGTGGTCGGAGCCGTTCGTGCCGTGGTTGGCGGAGTCCGGGTTGGGGTTTGTGCCGGGGGACGGGCTGGGGTTGGGGTTTGTGCCGGGGGACGGGCTGGGGTTGGGGTTCGTGCCGGGAGACGGGCTGGGGTTGGGGTTGGCGTTCGTGCCCGGATTCGGGCTCGGGCTGGGGTTTGTGCTCTGGTTTCCGGCGGTCGTGCCGGGGCCGGTGCTCTGGTCGCCGTTCGTGCCGGGAGCGGGGTTCGGGCCGGTGGTGGCGGGCCCGCCGGGGTTTACGGGGCCGGGGTTGGCACCGGGCGGATTCGAGCCGGTGGCGGGAGTGTTCGCGCTGCCGGACGAGTCGGTGCCTCCGGCGGGGTTGCTGCCGGGCGAGTGGGGGCTTGGCGCGGAATTGCCGGCCGGACCGTTCGCGGGGGTGTTGCCGGTGGGCGCGTTCGAGTTGTTCGCGGAGTCTGAGTTGCCTGCTGAGCCGGGGCCGCTCGGTGTAGTCGAGTTGCTTGTGGAGTTGGGGTTGTTCGCCGTGTCCGGGTTGCCCGCGGTGGCGGGGCCGCTCGGTGAAGTTGGGTTGCTGCCTGGGGAGTTGGGGTTGTTCGCCGTGTCCGGGTTGCCCGTGGAGCGGGGGCCGCCCGGTGAAGTGGCGTCGCCGGGTGAGGGCGAGTTGTTCGCGGAGTGGGAACCGTTCGCCGAACTTGAGTTGGCAGCGGAGTTCGGGCCTCCGCTCGGCGTGCTGCCGTTCGCCGAGTGCGAGCCGGTTGCGGAATTGGGGTTGCCGGCCGAGTTCGGTCCGGTGCCGGAGTGTGAGGTGCTGCCGGGGGAGTTCGAGCCGCCCGTCGAGCGGGGGTCGCCGGAAGTCGAATTGCCGGTGGAGTTGTTGCCGTGCGCGGAGGAGGTGTTCTGGCCGTCGTTGTGCGGAGCGTTGTTGCCGGAGCCGCCGGGGCCGACTTCGCCGGAGCCACCTGCGCCGTGGGAATTGCCGGAGCTGCCGGGGCCGACTCCGCCGGAGCCACCTGCGCCGTGGGAATCGCCGGAGCCGCCGGGGCCGACTCCGCCGGAGCCACCTGCGCCGTGGGAATTGCCGGAGCTGCCGGGGCCGACTCCGCCGGAGCCACCTGCGCCGTGGGAATCGCCGGAGCCGCCAGGGCCAACGCCGCCAGGACCAACGCCGCCAGAGCCGCCGGACCCGCCGGAGCCGCCGGACCCGCCGGGTGCCGTGGGGCCGTTGATCGGGTTCACCTTGATGTTCCCGGGACCGTTCTCCCCGCCGGGGTCGTTCGGGCCCTTCCCCTGACCACCGCCGTCATTGCCGCCGCCGGTGAGTTTGTCGTGCAGGCTCTGCCCGGCGTGGTGGGCGCCGTGGGTGGCGGCGCCGCTGAGGCCGCCGTTGAGGGCTCCCCAGCCCAGGCTGTCGAGGTCTCCGCCGAACAGGCCGGCCCCGGACAGGCCGACGACCACCTCGGTGGCCGCTTCCACCCCGGCCGCTCCGAAGACGTTGTGGCCCCACTTGCCGAGGCCGCTGTGCGCGCCCGCGGCGAACGCCCCGCCGATCGCGCCCAAGGCCGCGTTCTGGCCGATCTGTTTCCAGTCGAAGCCGTCCCGGTTTCCCTGCGCGATCTGGATGAACTCGGCCAGCATCTCCTCGGCCGCCTCTTCCGCGGCTTCCTGCGCGGCCTCGCGCGCGACCCTCGACAGCAGGCTCATCAGGCGCGACATCAGCGAGCGTTCGATCTGCATCACCGCGGTCCGCCCGGCCGCCCAGATTCCCGGGATCAACGGGGCGGTGAACGGGTTCGTCATCGCCCAGATCAGGTCCGCGGCGGTGACCGCGATGGAAATGAGAATGCCGTATTTGGCGTTCTCGACATTCAGCGCGTATTCGCGCAGCGCGGCGGCCTGCTGCTGGGCCCGGTAGGAGAAACCCGCGCCCATGGTGCTGAGTTTGTTGGCGTAGTCGGCGAAGTTGGTCGCTACCTCGCCGCCCACGTTGGAGATCACCTGGTCCGCCAGCTGGCTGAAACCGGTTCCGGCGGCGGAGATTTCCTGTGCGACCTGATCCCATTCGGCGGCCAGTTCGCGTGCTTTGTCCTCGTCGCCCTGCGGCCAGGCGTCACCCGCGATGATGTAGAACACCCAGTTCAGGCTGGGGTCCACCATGAGACTCATCGCGGGGGCACCTCCTTAGCGCACAGCAGTCAGGAAACGGGGTCTTCCGGGGTGATCGCGGGCTGGGCGGGGATCGACTTCGCCGGTTCCCAGCCGCGTGGTGCGGGTTCTCCCTTCACCGCGGGCACCCAGGACTCCGTCGGCTCCAGGCGGGCCGGGGTCCGCTCCGGCAGGGTGACCTCGCCTTCGGGGGTCTCCATCCGGTCCTCGACCGCGTGCACCGGTTTCTCCGAGCGGACGAAGACCGTCGATTCGGTCGGTTGCAGCGGGGTCTCGACCTTGTGCTGGGCCGGGCGCTCGGCCGAGAGGCGCTTCAAGCGCGGTGCGTCGCCGGTCACGGGTTCCTTGCCGCGATCCGGGACCTGCGCCCGGAGGCTCTTGGCCGGGGTCCAGCCGCCGCCGTCTTCGGCTTCCGGTTCGGTGCGCAGCAGCTTGCCCTGGATCCGCACGCCGCGCTGGTACTCGGTCGGAGGGTTGTCCGAACCGCCGCCGGGGTCGGCCTTGCGGACCTTGTGGTTCAGGTCGGTGAAGTTCTTGAACAGGGCGTTCGACCCGTCGTAAGCACCCTGGTCTGCCTCGCGGAACGACGTCGCCATGTCGCCGATCGCGTCGCGCGTCGCTTCCACCGCCAGTGCCCAGGCGTTGATGCCGTTGTAGATCTCGGCCGCCGACTGGATGTGCGTTTTCGAGAATTCGTTGCCGTTCTTGTCGTTCCCGGCCGCGTCCTGGATCCGGCCGGGGTTCGCCAGGCTCTGCACCCGCTGGGCCAGCGTGCGCAGTTCGGCGCTCTTGCCGTCGAAGCCGTCGCGGCCGCCGTCCAGACCGTCGGCGTCGACGAAAAACTGGTCGGTCACGGCAGGTTCCCTTCGTCGAATCCCGGCACCCGCGCCGAGAACAGGGCGTTGACGTCCACTTTTCCGCTCATCAAATCCTCCGCTGAGATGCCCGGCGGCAGCATGGGGGCCATCATTTCCGCGGCCGCGGCGACGGATTTCTGCCGGGCGGCGGCCACGGTCTGCACGATCACCGAGGCCAGCTCGGCGGGAGCCATGCGTTTGTACGCGCTGGTGGGGAAGGAAAGTTCGGTCAGGTCGCCGGTACGGCCTACGGTCGCCGTGACCTCGCGGCGAGCCGAAGTGGCGGTGCTGGTGGCGGTTTCGACGTCCTGGCGGGCTTGGTCGAAATGGTCGCGTTGGTGCTGGTAAGCCGCCATCGCGTCCTCAAGCATCTTTTCGTAGTGCGTGCTCATCAATCCCCTCCCGAGGGTCAGCCGACCGAGGCCAGTCCGGGCCCGAGGGCCATGGCGCCGGTGTCGGGCGGGCGGATGCCGCGCAGATCGGCGGCGGCGAGCGTGCGGGACGCGGCGGCGGCCGAGAGCGTGCGGGCGAGTTCGTGCGCGGCGTACGCGGTGTGGTCGGACGCGGCGGACAGTTCGTGGGCGAGGGCGTCGCGGACGTCGTCGGGAACCTCGTGACCACGCCGCACCAGCAGGCGTACGGCGATCTCGGCGAGTTCGTCCACTGTGTATTCGCCGAGCTGCCAGCCGTACGGGAAGGCGTCGCGCAGGGTGGGCAGTTGGGCGAGCAGTTCGCCGACGCGGTCGCTTTCGCCGGTGAACACCACGACCGGATCGGCGGGACGGCGGGCGATCATTTCCGACAGTGCTTCCAGGGCTTCGATGCCGGGGGTGTGCGGCGAGGTGTCCCAGTCGCCGTCCAGGTCGACGACCAGGGTGCCGCCGGAAGCGTCCTCCACCGCGGCCCGGACCAGGTGTTCGGCTTGGCCCGGCCATTGCGGGGAAAGCTCTTCGGCGAGGTTGCGGCGCACCAGCTGTCCCATCGGGGCCATGCCGAATTCGGAGAGGATTTGCGCGTACAGTTTCGCGTACTCCGACCGTCCGGTGCCGCGTTTGCCGCTGATCACCAGATTGGCCTGGTGGCCGAGCGGCTGGCGTTCGTGGGCGAGCCTGCCGAGTTTGAGCAGCAGCCGTTCGGCGTTCTCTCGCACCGATTTCTGGCCGGCCAGGCCGCTGAGACGCTTCCAGCCCGCACTGGTCTTGACAGCGGCGGCGGGATCGGCGGCGACCGAGACCGTTGACTTCGCGGCGGACGGCAGTTGCGCGAGCTCGGCCTGAAGGTCATCGGCGGTGAGGCGGTTCAGTTCGATGTCTTTGGACGGCGGATAAAGCGCCAGCCGCGACGCCTGGTTGTTCACCATCGCCTCGAACAGCTTGCGCGCGACCCGGCCGTTGCCGAACGTCGAGGTCTTCGGCACCCGTTCGAAATACTCGCGCAGCGCGGCGAGCGCGTCGTCGGTCATCTCGTAGTAGTGCTTGCGGGTCAGGCCGGTCGTGATGGTGACCAGTTCGTCGACGCTGTAGTTCGGGAATTCGATGGTGCGGGTGAACCGCGAGGCGAGGCCGGGGTTCGACTGCAGGAACTGTTCCATCTGCTCGGAATAGCCCGCGACGATCACCACCAGCGAATCGCGCTGGTCCTCCATGATCTTCATCAGCGCGTCGATCGCTTCCTGCCCGAAGTCCGGACCGGAGCCGCCGGTCGGCGCGCTCAGCGTGTACGCCTCGTCGATGAACAGCACCCCGCCGACGGCCTTTTCCACGACCTCGGTGGTCTTGATCGCGGTGGACCCGATGTACTGGCCGACCAGGTCCTGGCGGGCCACCTCGATCATGTGCCCCTTCGACAGGATGCCGAGTTCGGCGAGCACCGTGCCGTACAGCCGGGCGACCGTCGTCTTGCCGGTGCCGGGCGGGCCCGCGAACACCAGGTGCCGCGACATCGGCGGCATCGGCAGGCCCATCCGCTCGCGCATCTGCGACATCTTGATCAGGTTGATCAGGCCGGTGACTTCCTTCTTCACCCCGGCGAGCCCGACCAGCGCCTCCAGATCGCCCAGCGGGCCTTCGAGCACCTCGCCGGCGGCCTCGCTCACGGTCTGGTCAGCGGCCGCGAAGCCGCCCGGCGGACCGGCGGGCGACGGCTCGGCAGTTCGGGCGGAATCGGTGCCGAGGTTGTCCACGTCCGCGTGCTCGCCGCTCACGAGTTCGCCCGAGGCGTCGTTGACCACGCAATCGCGGATGCTGACCGGTTCGGTGGTTTCCACGTGGAAGCCGTCCTCGCCCGCGCCGAGGATCTCGCATTCGGTGAACGACGCCTGAGCACCGACGTACACCCCGTTGCCTCGCGCATTGCGCACCCGGCAGCGGGAAGCGGTCAGCCTCGATCCGACGGTGATTCCGTCCCCGGCGGAATCGATGATCTCGCAGTCCTGCAAGGAGATCTCCGCGGTACCGGCAAGGTGCAGGCCACCGCCGCGCACCTGCACCGACTTCGCCGAGGACGGCGCGCCACCAGTGAACGAGACCGCCTTGTCGGCCGTCGAATCGACGCGGAGGTCGGCGACAGTCAACCGGGCGTCCTCGGTGACCTGCACCCCGGTTTCCCGGCCGGTGTCGATGGAGGCGTCCGCGAGGTCCAGAGTGGACTGTCCGGAAAGGACGACCCCGACGCCGCTGTCCGGCGTCATCCGCAGCCCGCCGACGGTTACCGCGGATTCCGCGCTGACCGACATCGCGGTGTGCGTAGAGCCCCGCACGGTCGCGCGCTCGAACCGCGGCCGTGCCTGGTCGTCGACCAGGATCGTGACCGGCGAGCCTTCAAAAGTGCAGTCCACGAACTGCGGTGCGGAGGTTCCGGTGGCCTGCACCGCGTTCGTGCCCGCCCCGGCGAACACGCACTCGCGCAGCAACGGCTCGGCGGACGCGGCGATGTGCGCGGCCTGCATCGGTGCCGACCGGAACTGCGACGACGCCACCGAAATCCGGCCCTTGCTGGTCACGTACAGGTCGACGTTCGCGCTGTCCCGCACGCTCAGCCCGGTGATCGTCGCGCGCCCTTGCTGTTCCACGACCATCGCCGGTTTCTGCGCGCCGACGATCTCGCACTGCTCGACAATCGCGACCGCTTCGCCGTTGACGCACACTCCGTTGCCCGCCGCGCCCCGCACCGCGCAGCGCCGCAGCAGCACCGATCCGGTCTCGGCCACGACCACCCCGGACGACGCGGCGTCGACGATCTCAGTGTCCTCAATGGCCGATTGCACCGGCGAGGCGATGACGACCCCGGCGCCGCCGGTGCTGGTCACCGTGCAGCCCCGCAGCGCGAGCGAACCCTCCAGCCGGGCCAGCAGCGTCGCCCACGAGGTCCCGGACAGCCGGCAGCCGTCCAGCGCCGCCTCGCCGCGCACGACGTCCACCGTGACCAGCTGGTCGTCGACGCCGGTGAGAACGAACCCGCTGAGCTGCACCGCTTCGGCGTTCGCGACGAGCACGCTTCCGGTGTTCGCCACGATTTCCACGGTCCCCGCGCCCTGTTCGGCCACCAGCGACACCATCCGGTCCACCACGAGGTTTTCCTCGTACCGTCCGGGGTGCACGCTGATCGTCGCCCCCGGCTGCGCCTGCGCCAGCGCCGCGCCGATGGTTCCGAAGGCACCCGGCCGGTCGCCGCCGACCACGAGCAGCTGTCGGTTCATCGTCTCCGCCTCTCCGCACTCACGCCAGGCCCGGGAGCGCCCCGAACCGCTCCGCCGCCTGCTCGTCCATCACGGTCCGGGCCAGGTCCTCGCCCGCTTCCGCCCACGTCCGCACCGTCTGCCGGAGCGAGTTCATGGCCAGCTCGTCCAGCGACGCCCGGTCGTTCGCCACCCGCCCGGTCTCGTCGATCTCGCTCGCGGTCAGCTCCCGCAGCAGCACCGCGCCCCGCGCGCCCGCCGCCGGTTCGCGGGTTTCCAGCACCTTGAAGCTGGTCCCCGGCACGAACAGCACCCGGTTTTCGACGCCGCCCTCGCTCGGCTCCAGCAATTTGGTGCGCCGTCCGGTGATCGACCACACCAGCACGTCCGTCTCGCCGTCCACCGTGGACGACGGTTGCGTCAGCGCGTTGAGGAAGCCCCATTCGGTCAGCACTTTCCGCTGGTCCAGCAGCGGCCACGCGGACGGCGGCAGCTCGGCGGCGAAGGTCGCCGGACCGCGGTGCGAGGGCAGCCTGCTCAGCCCGGCCACGACGCACCGGGCGACCGGGACGTGCGGACCGTTCGCGCCGCGCCGCAGTCCGGCGTCGATCGTCGATCCCTTGGGGGACAGGTAAAGCTGCACGGCTACCGCGTCGGTCAGCACCTCGGCCGAGGAGGAGGTCGACAGCACGCCTTGGAAGCCCGGGTGCTCGGACAGGATCCGCGCGACGGTGTTGGACATCAGGCCGTATTCCGCGCCGAGCGATTTGCGCAGCCACTGGCGTTCCTTGTCCGCGCCGCGCCGGGGCAGCAGCGCGGTCGATTCCGCACCGGGGGTCTCCTGGAAGCGCAGCTCCGCCGGGGCTTTCGCCGGTTTCGGCGCGGGCTCCGGTTTGTCCGCGGCGGACACCGGCCCGGCCGGCTTTTCCGCGACCGGAACCGCGGGCTTGGCGACCGGCGGTTCCACCGGCTTGGCCGGTGCGACGTCGGCCGGAGCGAGGTGCGTGATCGGCTTCGCCGCCGGAGGAGCGGCAGAGACCTTGACCGGCGGTTCGGCCGGAGCCTCCGGCTTGGCGGGCGCGGCGACCGGAGCGGGAGCGGCGATCGCCCCGGGAACCTCGGTCGGCGCGGCAATACCCAACGCCGCCGGAGCCGCAGGCAGATAAGCCGCCGGAGGAGCCGCGGCCACCACGGGCACCGGATGCCCGGACTCGATAGCGTCCAACGCCCGCGCCACCACCCGCGGGCGAGCACGCTCGGCGAGCAGCGCGGCGGCAGGCAGCACCCGGCTCATCCGGCGGGTCTGCTCGTCCAGCCGCGCCAGCAGATCCTCCGCCAGCAACCGCATCCGCGAGGCCGAGCCCTCGTCCGCCGCGTCGAAGGTCAGATTGTGCACCGCGGCATCGAGGCCGATCTCGCGGATCGCCGCCGAGGACGGGCCGTCCTGGGGCGGACGCACCAGCAGACCGGACTGCACGACCTCGACCACCGCGTCCGGCGAGTACCAGTACACCGCCGGAGACACCTGGTCGAGCCCGTGGATCGGCGGACGGTGCGAAAGCAGTTCCGGCAACGGCGTTTCGTCACCCGAACGCGGTTCGTAGCCGAGTTCGGTGGTGAACGGACGCCAGCCGAGCCGCCCGTCGTGCAGCACGGTCCGCAGAGTCGGCAGCTGCGGCGAACCGACCGGCACGCCCGCGTAGAACGCGACCGGCTTGCCGAGCAGGTCGGCCAGCGCCTGCCCGATCGTGGCCTCGCCGGGCACCTGCATCGGGCCGTACTGCACGAACCGCGCCTTGGCCCGCACCTTCTCCGGCAGTTGCACCCACAGCCGGGCCGCGTCGTCCAGGGCCAGCGGCGGGCAGCCGGGGCAGCCCAGCACGATCGTCATGGTGTCGTGCTGCGCGGGCATCCGGGAGATCAGCGCCGTGCGGTGCTGCCGCTGGGGAGCGTCGAACCCGACCGGGCGCACCCACAGACCGCCCGGGAGAGGTTCGGCGACGCCGCGCGAACTCGTCGGAGTCAGCTCGGCGGCGATCCCGGAATCCCACGCCGGGCGCGGGAACCGCTTCGCCTCCCAGGCCGGCGGGCGGCCCGGCCGGAAACGCACCCAGCCGCCGCCGCGTCCGGCGTGGACGAACAGCGCGCCGCCCGCGCTCGGGATCACCGAACCGTCCGGCGCGAGCACCGGGCGGTTGATCCGCTCGGCCAGCCACTGCCCGGCCAGCGCGGTCGTCTCGCGCGAGCGCCCGCCGATCACCAGCCGCACCCCGCGCCGCCGGCGCGGCAGCGCCTTGGCCACCGATTCCCACATCGTGATCGGCGAGTCCACCGGCAGGTCCACCACGACCAGGTCGTGGTCGGGATCGGCCGCGACGCCGAGCGCGAGCGACTGCGCCTCGCCGGTCATCCCTTCCGCGGGGTGCACCACCAGCGCGTTGCCCACGGTCTTCTTTTCGAGCGCGGCGCCCGAATCGCCGCGCCGGATCAGCGAGAGTTCCATGGCTGCCTCCTTTCAGGCCCGGCGGCCGACGGCGGGCGCCGCCCCGCCGGTGTGGTGCGCGATCAGCCCGTACACGAAGAACCCGACCGCGATCAGCAGGCCGAGGACCAGCCCGACCAGCAGGCCCACCCAGGCCCGCCGGGCGGGCACGTCGAGGTGGGCCGCGTCGCCGAGCACCAGCGCCGAGGTCATCCGCCCGATCAGGAACGAATACGCCTCGACGTGGTCCTTCTGCGTCTGCACCATGGCACCTCTCCTTCGCTTATTCGGTGAGCCCGACGGCCCACGCGTAGACGCCGAACAGCTGCAGCAGGATCGGGATCATCGCCACCGCGCTCAGCGTTTCCAGCCAGTTCGCCAGATGCCCCCAGATCGGCAGCAGCCGCCGCGGCGGCGGGCGCAGCATCGCCAGCAGGAGCAGGAAGAACACCAGGCACAGCCCGGCGAGGCAGGCGCCGCGCCACGGCGTGGGCAGCGGCTGGATCAGCGACAGCCCGAGCAGCACCAGGCCGATCGCGCCGGCGACGGCGAGCGGAACCCGCTGCCACACCCCGAGCAGCGCCCGCGAGCGCATCAGCACCGCCGCGGACACCAGCCCGCCGAGAACGGTCGGGAACAGCCCGTTGCCGACCAGGAACGGGAAGCAGCCGACGAAAACGGCCGTGGCGGCGAGGCAGGCGATGGTGAGGTAGCCGTCGGCGTACCCGGTCTGGTGCACCATTTGCGCGGCCGGCATCGGCTCGATGTCGTACTGCAGTTCCCCGGCCGAACGCGGCAGCTGCGGACCGCGGATGCGAGCGAACCGGATGCCGATCCGCGGCGCGAACACCATCAGCCCGACCAGCACGAACGACACCAGCCCGGCCGCCTGCTGGGTGGTGAACCCGGCACCGAGGTGCAGCCACAGCGAGAGCGCCCCGGCCAGCCCGGTCGCGACGACCGCGCCGAACGGCACGAACGGGATGGCGTGCGACCACGCGGCCCGTCCGCCGAGCACGAGACCGCCGGCCAGCGCGAAGGTCAGGCAGCCGGTCAGGATCGGTGTGCCTTGCAGGTCGAACGCCGGATCGAGCCCGGCCACCGCGACCGCGCCGGAGAGGAACGCGAACGCGCAGCCGCCGAGGCCGAGCAACGTCAGCAGCGCCTTGTCCTCGGAGCGCACCCCGGTCGCCACGGCCGCGACGAGCAGCCCGAGCGACACCACACCGCCGCCGATCGCGGTCAGCCCGGCCGAACCCGGGTAGAGCAGCACCTTGGCCAGCACCACGAGGGAGAAGATCGCGAACCCGAGGAACAGGCCGCGGTTGAACTCCGGGCGCCAGCGGCCGGGATGGCGGCTCACCGCCGTGGCCATGCCGTCCGCGATGTCGTCGAAATCCAGCTCGGGCAACGGGTCCGCGCGAGGGCGCAGGTGGAATTCCTCGCCCTCCTTCCAGTCCAGCGACTCCGGCGTCCCCGACGCGTCCAGCGGCTCTTCGCCGAGCCGCTGGAGCACCCAGCCCTCGCCGAGGTCGTCGCGGCCGCCGGTGTGCTCCAGCAGCACCGGCAGCAGGCTGGTCAGCGGGACGGACATCGGCACCGCCAGATCCGCCCTGCCCTGCGGCCCGTACACGGTGATCCGGCACAGTTCGCCGGTCGACGCGGTCATCGCACGCCCCTTTCGGTCATCGCGAGCGGGGACCAGCCCTCGCCTGCCCGGTCTTCTTCCGCGATCGCGGTCTGCACGAGCTTCACGCCGCGGCGGGTGACCAGCTGCGCGCGTCCGGCGGGCAGCTGGCGAGGAGCCGCCTCGCCGAGGAATTTGCCCTCCTCCTTGGGATAGGAGAACACCGCGCCCGGGCTGCCCAGCTCCCAGATCCGGCGGACCACCGAGTCGCTCAGCGCCCGCATCGCGCCCGAGGTGCTGCGGCTGAGGATCAGGTGGAAGCCGATGTAGGAACCCTGCGACAGCAGGGACAACAGCGGTTCCAGCGGCGAGCCCATGCCACTGGTCAGCAGCTGGTAGTCGTCGACCACGAAGAACAGCCGCGGGCCGGTCCACCAGTCGCGGCGCTTGAGCCGGTCCGCGGTGATGGTCTGGTCCGGGACCCGGGGAGTGAGCGAAACGCTGGCCTGCTGCGCCAGTTCCTGCAGGGCCTCGGTCGTGGTCGCGTAGCCGACGCGGTACTCCTCGGGCACTTCCGCGTCCAGCTGGCGGCTCGGGTCGGCCAGCACGATCTTCGCCTCGCTCGGCGAGTAGCGCGTCAGGACCGAACGCAGGACGACCCGCAGCAGGTTGGTCTTGCCGGTTTCGTTGTCCCCGAAGGCAAGCAGATGCGGAGTGGCCGCGAAGTCGTGCCACACCGGCAGCAGCCGCTGTTCGTCCTGCCCGAGCGCGATCCGCAGGTCGCCCTCGGGCGCGGGCAGCTGGGCCATCGGCAGTTTCGCGGGCAGCAGCCGGACCGCCGGGGCCGGCGCGCCCGGCCAGAACAGGTGGACCTCTTCGGCGACCGCCTTGGCCGCCGCCGCGAGGTCGTCGGTGTTCCCGCTGCCGTCCATGCGCGGCAGCCCGGCGAGGAAGTGCAGGCCGTCCGGGGTCAGGCCGCGGCCCGGCTGGTTCGGCACCGTTTTCGCCTTGCGCGAGCCGATTTCCGACTCCATCGGATCGCCGAGCCGCAGCTCGAACCGCGTCTGCAGCAGGTCGCGCAGGTACGGGCGGATCTCCGACCAGCGGGTCGCGCCGATCACCACGTGCACGCCGAAGGACAGTCCGCGCGAGGCCAGCTCGCCGATCTTCTGCTCCAGGTCGCTGTAGTCGTTCTTGAGGCTGTACCAGCCGTCGACCACCAGGAAGACGTCCCCGAACGGATCCTCGATCTGGCCGCTTCGGCGCAACGCGCGGTAAGCGTCCATGGATTCGATGCCGTGCTCGGAGAACAGCGTCTCGCGGCCCTCCATGACCTGCGAGATTTCCTCGATGGTCCGGACGACGCGGTCGCGTTCGAGCCGGGTGGCGACCGAACCGACGTGCGGCAGCCCGGACAGCGACATGATCCCGCCGCCGCCGAAGTCCAGCCCGTAGAACTGGACCTCCTGCGGGGTGTGCGTCATCGCCAGCGCCAGCACGAGCGTGCGCAGCAGCGTCGACTTGCCGGTCTTCGGCCCGCCGACCACCGCGACGTGCCCGGCCGCCGAGGACAGGTCCGCCGTCAGCAGCTCGCGGACCTGCTCGAACGGCCGGTCGATCATCCCCATCGGCACCCGGAGCCTCCCCCAGTGCGCCGGGTCGGCCACCGCCATGCCGCGCACCGGGTCCGGCGTGACGCTCGGCAGCAGCGAGTCCAGGCTCGGCGATTCGGCCAGCGGCGGCAGCCACACCTGGCGCGCCGCCGGACCCGCGCCGGTCAGCCGGTCGATGAACGCGTCGGCGAGCGTCGGCCCGCCCGGCACGGCGGCTTCGAGAGCGTCCACATCGGACTGCTTCTCGGCCGGTTCCGGTTCGTCGTCGCGGATGATCAGCTTGGCGGGCCGGGCCTCGGTGCGGAACGGGACGACCTCGCGGCTCGCCCGTGCGGCCGCGACCGCGGAGTTTTCGCCGCTGCCCGCGGGGACCGGTCCGGAGACGTAAGCGGCCTTGAACCGCACCAGGTTCGTGGTGTCGATCTTCAGGTAGCCGTTGCCCGGTTCCGGCGGCAGCTCGTAGGCGCTGCCCGCGCCGATCACGCTGCGGGATTCCATCGAGGAGAAGGTGCGCAACGCGATCCGGTACGACAGGTGGCCTTCGACGCGGTGGATGCGGCCCTCGTCCAGCCGCTGCGAGGCGAGCAGCAGGTGCACGCCGAGACTGCGGCCCAGCCGCCCGACCGAGACGAACAGCTCCATGAACTCCGGCTTCGCGCTCAGCAGCTCGGAGAACTCGTCCACCACCAGGAACAGCGTCGGCATCGGGGCCAGCTGTTCGCCGGCCGCGCGCGCCTTCTCGTATTCGTACAGCGACGGGTAGCCGCTCGCGCGCAGTTGTTCCTGCCGCCGCACCATTTCGCCGTTGAGCGAGTCCTGCATGCGGTCGACCAGCGGCAGTTCGTCGGCGAGGTTGGTGATCGTCGCCGAGGTGTGCGGCAGCCGGTCCATGCCGAGGAACGTCGCGCCGCCCTTGAAGTCGACAAGCACGAAGTTGAGGATCTCCGACGAATGCGTCGCGGCCAGCCCGAGCACGAGCGTGCGCAGCAGTTCCGACTTGCCCGACCCGGTCGCGCCGATCAGCATCCCGTGCGGGCCCATCCCGCCCTGCGCCGATTCCTTCAGGTCCAGCTCGACGATCTCGCCGTCCTCGGTCACGCCGATCGGCACGGACATCCGGGCCCGCTGCGCCGCCCGCGGCCGCCACTGGCCCGGGATGTCGAAGGTGTGCACGTCCTTGATGCCCAGCAGAGCGGTCAGCCCGAAGTCGCTTTCCAGCGGCTGGTCGGCGATTTCCAGGGTGCCGCTGGTCCGCTTGGGCGCGAGCAGCCGGGCGAGGCCTTCGACCTGGGTCACCGACAGCTCGTCGCGGGTCGCCGAACCGACGCCGCTGCCCGCCGGGAACTCGACCAGATCGTCCTTTGTGGTCAGTCGCAGCACCTTGGGCCCGCCCGGGAGCGCGCCGGTGACGTCGAGCAGCACCACGTTGCGCAGACCCGCGCCGACCAGCCGCGAGGACTCCGGGATCGTCGCCAGATGCGCCACGACCACCACGAACGGTTCGGTCGTGGTCGGCCCGACGGTCTTGTCGTGGTCGTCGCGGTCGGCGACGTCCGGGCCGAGGAGATCCATCAGCTCGTCGTGGTCGGCGGCGAGCAGCCGCAGCGGGCCCGCCGCGTCGCGCAGGGTCGGATGGTTGTTGTGCGGCAACCACTTCACCCAGTCCCACTGCGCCTGCGCGGCTTCGGTGGTGAGCACCGCGAGCCGCAGTTCGTCCGGCGAATGGAAGGCGACCAGCTGCGCGAGCATCGCCCGGACCAGCCCGGCGGCCGCGTCCGGATCGCCGTCGAACTCGACGCTGGTGAAGCTCCGCAGCCCCACCGCGGTCGGGATGCCCGAGAGCGTGCGGTAGGTCTCGGTGAACCGGCGCAGCGAGATCGCCGACAGCGGTTCGAGGTCCTCGATCGGCTTGGTCACCGGCGGCACCAGTTCGAGCGCCGACTGCTGCGTGCCGAGCCCGATCCGCACCCGGGCGAAGTCCTCGTGGCTGATCCGGCGCTCCCACAGCCGCGGCCCCATCGCGAGCGACCACAGCGCATCCGGGGACGGGTTGTTCCAGGCCACCGCCTGCCGCTGGTCCTCGGCGGTCGAACGGGCCCGCTCGCGGACCTGGCCGATGTAGCGCAGGTAGTCCCGCCGCTCGGCCTGCATCTTGCGCTTGCGCTCGGCGGCCGCGCGGGACAGCTGCCCGAGGCTCATCGCGATCATGGACACGCCCATGCCGCCGCCGATCACGTAGGTGAACGGCGAACTGCCCGCGACTCCGGAGAACGCCAGCACCATCACCAGCGAGCCGATGGCCATCGGCAGCATCATCAGCAGCGAGTTGAAATCGCGCGCCGCCGGTTCCGCCATTACCGGCGGTTCCTGCAGTTCTTCCTGCCCCTCGGGCATTTCCGGACCCGCCGCACGCGGGCCCCGCTTGACGGTTTCCGTGCTCATTCGAGCACCCCCGGCGTGCTGCGGTGCACCGGCTTGCCCCAGGCCGAATCGTCCTGCCGGAGCAGATCGGCCATGGTGCGTTCCTCTTCTTCCTCGGTCTCTTCTTCTGCGGTGTCCGCTTCGGGCTCCAGGGGCTCCGGCGCGTCGCCGCAGGTGGGCAGCTCGTCGGGGAGGATCTCGGCCGGGCCGCCGCGGACGCGCTGGTAGGTGCCGAGCGCGGGTGCTTCGCCGGGACGCCACGGTTCGTCGCTGCGCTGGACGTAGTCAGTGGTGATTTCCTCGGCCCGGTCTTCCGCCTGCGTGGCGACCGGCAGGAGAGCGGGGAGGAAATCGGCGGTGCCCACGTCCCAGGCTGAGGTGTCCTCGTGGTCAAGGGGCTGGACCACGGCGATCCGCACGCTCTCGGGTTCAGGGTTCGCCGCGGTTCCCCAGCCGGTGTTCGCCGGTCCGGTCCGGTCCGGACGGTCGTTGCCGCGCTGCGGCGCCGGCACGGGCGGAGTGCCCACAGCGGACCAGGCGGCGGCCTCGGCCGGCGGAGTTTCCTCGTGCGCGCTGGGACTTCCGACGCCGGCCGGGACGCTCGCGGCCCAGGGTTCCTGGACGTCGCCGAGCAATCCGGCGGAGTCGGGTCGTTCGGCGGCGGGCTGGTTCGCCCCGCTGCCCGCATTGCCCGGCGGGACGATCGGCGCGCCAGGCGGCTGCGCGGAGCCGTTGCTCGGTGCCGGAGCCGAGGTGCTTGGTCCTTCCGGTGCGAGGGGGTTCCCTGCGCCGGTCGGCACGGTCGTCCCGCGAGCTGGCGCGCCTGGGGGAGTTTCGCCTTGTGTGGCAGGACTTCCGATGCCGGCCGGGGTGCTGGCTGTCCAGGGTTGCTGGACGTCGCCGAGCAATCCGGCGGAGTCGGGTCGTTCGGCGGCGGGCTGGCTCGCCCCGCTGCCCGCATTGCCCGGCGGGACCATGGGCATTCCCGGGCCCTGGGCTTGCGTTGCCCAGCCGGTCGAGGTGCTCGGCGGGGTTTCGCCTTGGGCGGTGGGGTTTCCGATGCCGGCGGGGGTGCTGGCTGTCCAGGGTTGCTGGACGTCGCCGAGCAATCCGGCGGAGTCGGGTCGTTCGGCGGCGGGGGTGTTCAGTCCGCCGCCGGCGCCACCCGGCGGGACCATGGGCATTCCCGGCCCTTGCGCCTCTTTGCCCGAAGGCGCCCACTTCGCCGATTCGCTCGGCGGCGTCTCGCCGAAGGCGCTCGGATCGCCGATCCCGCCGGGAAGATCGGCGGTCCACGGCTCCTGCACGTTGCCCAGCAGTCCAGCCGAATCCGGTCGCTCCGCGGCAGGCGTGTTCAAGCCGCTGCCGCCGCCCATCCCGCCCGGCGGCACCATCGGCGGCATTCCCGAAGCCGGGAGCTGCTGCTGCTCGTGGTTCTGGTTCGCGATGGGATCCGGCAGCTTCGGCAGGTCGCTTTCGCCGAGTCCTTTCACTCCTGGGCCGACCGGCTCTCCGCCGCCCGGCGTGCCGGGTCCGCCGATGCCGTCGCCGGTCCCGCCGGTCCCGCCGCTCGCGCCGGGAGGCGGAGCCCACTTGGCGGAGCTGAGCGGCGGTGTGTCGCCGTGCGCGTCGGGGTTGCCGATGCCGTCCGGGGGAGGGCTCAGCCACGGCTTTTTGATGTTGCCGAGCAGTCCGGACGAATCCGGGCGTTCCGCCGCGGGCGTGTTCAGGCCGCTGCCGCCGCCCATGCCGCCTGGCGGGACCATCGGCGGGGTTCCGCCGCCGGGGACCTGCTCGTGGTTGCCGACCGGATCCGGCAGCTTCGGCAGATCGCTCTCGCCCAGGCCCTTGATCGCGCCCGGACCGGTGTCACCGGGTCCGCCGATGCCGTCACCGGGTCCGCCGAGGCCGTTGACGCCGGGTCCGCCGATGCCGTCGCCGGTCCCGCCGCTCGCGCCGGGAGGCGGAGCCCACTTGGCGGAGCTGAGCGGCGGTGTGTCGCCGTGCGCGTCGGGGTTGCCGATGCCGTCCGGGGGAGGGCTCAGCCACGGCTTTTTGATGTTGCCGAGCAGTCCGGACGAATCCGGGCGTTCCGCCGACGGCGTGTTCAGGCCCCCGCCGCCGCCCATGCCGCCCGGCGGCATCATCGGGATGCCGCTGCCGCCCGGCGTCTGGTTGCCCGGCGGGTTGCTGAGGCCCGGCGGCAGGTGAGCCGGGTTGAGCGCGTTGTTCGCCAGGTTGCCGCCGGAAGCGCCCGGAGGCGGCGGGATCGACGCCGGGTTCACGTGCCCCGACCCGCCCGAGCTTCCCGGCGGGGCCGGGATCGATGGCGGGTTGACGTGGCCGCCCAGGTTGTTGCCCGAGGCACCGGGCGGGGCGGGGATCGATGGCGGGTTGACGTGGCCGCCCAGGTTGTTGCCCGAGGCACCGGGCGGGGCGGGGATCGATGGCGGGTTGACGTGGCCGCCCAGGTTGTTGCCCGAGGCACCGGGCGGGGGCGGGATCGACGGCGATTTGAGGTTGTTGCCTCCTGGCGAATCGCCCGGCGGCGGCGGAATGGCCGGTGACTTGACCGACGGCGGCTTCACGTTGTTCCCGCCGACCCCGTTGGGCGGCGGCGGAATGGAGGCAGCGTTCACCGGAGGCGGCGTGCCGTTGCCCCCAGGACCCTTGAGGTCCCCGGGAGGAGGCGGCACGGCGGCGTTCTTCAACGGAGGCGGCGTGCCGTTGCCACCCGGTCCCTTGAGGTCCCCGGGCGGAGGCGGCACGGCAGCGTTCTTCAACGGAGGCGGCACATTGCTCCCGCCAGGACCGTTCACGCCATTCGGCGGCGGCGGAATCGCGGCCTTGTTCACCGGCGGCGGAGCGCCATTGCCGCCGCCACCGCCCGGAGGCGGGGACACGGGCGGCGGTTTCGGGGTAGGCGGCGGCTGCGTCACCGGGGGCGGCGGCGGAGAAGCCGGCGGGGGCGGGGGAGGCGTCACCGGCGGCGGAGGCGGCGGCGGTGTGGGCGGAGGCGGAGGCGGCGGTGGTGGCGGGGGAGGCTTGGGCGTGTTGCCGTCACCGCCGCCAGGGGTCGGCGGCGGGGTCGTCTTGCCCGCGTTGACGTGCACGGTGTTGTACTTCTGCGCGAGCTGGCCGCCCACCTTGCGCATGTCGTTCGTCATCATCTCGACGGCTTCGGGGAACTGCGAGATGTACGCGCGCCCGTCGCTGAGGTGGTATTTGCTGCCCTGGTCGAGGACCTGGCTGGCGTAGTAGCTGTCGATATAGCGGATCGTGTCCTGCGCCCACTTGAGGTAAGCCGCGGAATTGACGAGGTTCGTCGGCACGTTGTTCGACCCGCCGCCGTCGCCGATCCGGTCGGCCAGATCGGAGAACTTGTTGCCCAGCGTGGTCATCATGTCTTTGAACTTCGTCGCGGCGTCGCCCTTCCAGGGACCGTCCGGTCCGGCGAGGGCGGCGGTCTGGTCCTGAATGGACTGAGCGACCATCGCGAGGTTCTGCTGCGTCTCCTGAAACACCCCGGCCGCGTCCTGAAGCGACTGCCAGTTGACGTTGCCGTAGGCCTTGTCCCGGTTGTCCTGGCCGCCCGACAGCGAACCGCCGCCGAGGATCGCCGCTTCGATCTGCTTCCACGTCAGGCCGTCGAAGTCCTTCGACGGGTCACCAGTGGTGTTCTGGTTGCCGGTCTGCGTGGTGTCCGGCCAGACCCCGTTGTCGTCCGAGGTGAACCCGTGGGTGTTGTCGTCCGCCATCTTTCCCTCGATCGCTTCGAACCGGAGAGACCGCCGCCCGTCCGGTCAGGCTTTCTGACCGGCGCCGGTGATGTGCCCGCTGACGGTGTTGAAGTACTGGTTGTAGTCGTCAGCGGACATCTTGTTGACCTCGTCGGCGTTGTCGTACGCCTTCGAGGCCTTGTTCACCGCGTCCGCCACCTCGTCGAGCGCTTTGCAGAGGTCGTGGATCGCGGTGCGGGTGGTGTCCCGCAGCGCGTTCGTGCCCTGGATCGGCGTGAAGATCTTGCTCTGCGCCGTCAGGAACACGCCGGGCTTGAGCTGGATGCCGTCGAGTTTCGCCGGCAGATCCTTCAGCGGCCCGTCCGCGAGCGCCTGCAGGTTCTTCGCGAACGTGCGCATCGCCTCGGTGTTGACCGCGGTGACGCCCTTGCCCGGATGCTCGGAACCGCCCGGCACCGGCGGCGGCTTGCCGACGTCGCCCGGCGGGATCCACTCGTTCTTCACGTCCGGCGGCGTCTGGTCGCCCGGGCTGTGGAACTTGCCGTCGTCCGACGTGGTCTGGTGGTTGTCCGAGGAGTTGTCCTTGTGCTCCCCGTTGCCGTTGCCGTCCACCGTCGCTCACCCTCCTTTCAGGTCAGTTGTGCCGAACCGGGCCGCGTCAGTTCGCGGCGAAGCGCTTGGCGTTGTTGCCTTCGGTGTTGGAGGTGCCCTCGTTGATCTGGCCGAGGGTCTGCGCGGCGGCGTCGAGCGCCTGCGGCAGCGTCAGCGCCGCCTGGTGGCAGTAGTTGTAGGTCTCGTGGAACATGTCCGCCGCTACACCGGTCCAGTTTTCGCGCTGGCCTTCGATGACGGCCTTCATCTGGTCCAGCAGCTCGGTGATCTGGTTGGACTGCTGCTTCGCCTGCCCGACGGTGTCCTGCATGGTGGCGAAGCTGATCTGGAACTGGCCCAAAGCCATGGGAATGTCCTTTCGTGGGAAGGAAGGGGATCAGAAGCCCTGCAGACCGCCGCCGCCGATGACCGCGGCGGCGTTGTTGGCGGTGGAGGTGTTGTCCGAGTCCCGGCTGTCGTACTCGCTCGCCGAGGTCTGCACGTTCTGCGCGAGCTCGTCCAGCTTCTGCACGATCTTGCGGACCGTCTGGTCGAACTGGCCCATGGCCTGGTTGAACACGTTGGCCGAGTCGGACCGCCAGGTGCCGAACAGCGTCTGCATGGTGCCGTCGACCTTCTGGTTCACCCCGGTGATGTTCTGCCCGGTGTCGCTGATCGTCTGCGCGCCCTTGCGCATGACGTTGGTGTCGACGCGGGCGCCGTCCTGCGAAGCCATGCTTTCTCCTCTGGTCGGGTTCTCCGGATATGACGGACTGGCATGCCAGACCGCCGATGTCGCCGCGGATGCCCTTCGTTCGGCCGATACGACAGAGCACGGGGGAGACTGCGGACTTACGGTAAGCGCCGGTCTACGGGTTGTCGCCGCGTTGTTCCCTTCTGAACACCAGTGCGCGGACGGCGGGGCAAGGGGCTCCTCCACCTGGGGGGCGCTGGGCAGCGGCAACGCTTTCCGCCGGACCCGGTTACGCACGATTGCCCGTTCAGGCACCGCTGGTGCCCGGGTTCGCGGTTCGCGCTCATGTGAGCGGAAATCGACAGTGGACTCCGCCAAGTCCTTTGTGGATGAACGGCGGCTGTCCGGGAGGGGAATCCCGGAGGAGCAAGAGTGCCCGCGGCTCGGCGCTTGAGCGTGAAGGAGAAGTCGCCGGAGAGCTTGCCGCTCGGCCGGACTCCCGACCCGGCCTTCCCCTCGGCGAGCAGCCGCTCGACCACAGCCCCGCGCGAGGCCGCGACCCTCGGCGATCAGCCGCTCGACCTCAGCCCGCGCGAGGCCGCGACCCTCGGCGAGCAGCCGCGCCGGGCGGACCGGGATCCGGGCCGCGAAGCCGGCCGAGACGTCGATCGCGTCCTGGTCCGCATGGTCCGGACCACTGGTGTCGAGCCGCCGAGCGCCGTCCCGGTCGAGCGCGATGCGGTTGCGCCGTCGCAGGACCGGGTCCTGGAGCAGTTCGGCGGCGAGGCCGGGATCGTTGTGGTGCAAGCGATCCAGCAGAACCGGGCGGATCGAGCACACCTTCGCCCGTTCTGGCACGGCGAATTTCGCCGTTTCCCCGCAGCCGGTGCGGAGCGCGAGAAGCCAGGCGTCGGCGAGTTGGTGGTTGGCATTGACCAGGACCTTGCCGTCCGCTCGAAAACGCTCAGATGAGCAGGTGTGGCAGCGTCGCCGGACGAGCGGCAGACAGGTGGGCGGGACTGTCCAGTGATAGAGCGCAGGAGCACACCGATCCAGTGAGAATTCCGCAGCACGAAGAAGCGCGACGCTCGAAGGCGGCACGCGACGAAGTCAGAGCTTGGGATGCCTCACGCGATGTGCAACGGCACGTCCTTGCCTGGCCGGCACTGGCCGAGCGAGAGCAGCCGCGGGGGCGGGCACGGTTCCACTGGATTTCCGGTCAGCGCCCCGCCCGGCGTTCCCGCCGGACGGGGCGGAACGGGGCCCGGCGGGCGTTCCCGTCGGACGGGGCGGAACGGGGCCCGGCGGGCGTTCCCGTCGGACGGGGCGGAACGGGGCCCGGCGGGCGTTCCCGTCGGACGGGGCGGAACGGGGCCCGGCGGGCGTTCCCGTCGGACGGGGCGGAACGGGGCCCGGCGGGCGTTCCCGTCGGACGGGGCGGAACGGGGCCCGGCGGGCGTTCCCGTCGGACGGGGCGGAACGGGGCCCGCCCGGCGTTCCCGTCGGACGGGGCGGAACGGGGCCCAGCAGGCGTTCCCGCCGGACGGGGCAGAACGGGCCTGGCAGGCGTCAGCCGACCGCCGTCAGTTCCCCCTGCTCCGCCGCGGTCGCCTGCCGGGCGTAGCGGCGCGCCATCGCCGCGCACACGATCAGCTGGATCTGGTGGAACAGCATCAGCGGCAGCACGATCAGCCCGACCTCGGCGTGCCCGAACAGCACCGTCGCCATCGGCAGGCCGCTCGCGAGACTCTTCTTCGAACCGCAGAACATGATCGTGATCCGGTCCGCGCGGGCGAATCCGAGCAGCCGCGCGCCGCCGCTGGTCGCGCCGAGCACCGCCGCCAGCAGGACGCAGCAGACCGTGACCAGCGCCAGCAGCGGGCCCACGTCCAGCTGGTGCCAGATGCCCTCGGTCATGCCCTCGCTGAACGCGGTGTAGACCACCAGCAGGATCGAACCGCGGTCGACGATCTTGAGCGGCGCGGAATGCCGCCGCACCCACTCGCCGATCCAGCGGCGCGCCAGCTGCCCGGCGACGAACGGCACCAGCAGCTGCGCCACGATGTCCAGCACGGCCGAACCGCTCACGCCCGGGCCGTCGGTGGCCAGCAGCAGCGCGACGAGCAGCGGCGTCAGCACGATGCCGAGCAGGTTGGACAGCGACGCGCCGCAGATCGCGGCCGCGACGTTGCCCTTGGCGATCGAGGTGAACGCGATCGACGACTGGACGGTCGAGGGCAGCAGGCAGAGGAACAGCACGCCGGTGTACAGCGGCGAGGTCAGCAGCCCGGGGGAGAGGAACGACGCGGCGAGCCCCAGCAGCGGGAAAAGCACGAACGTGGCGCAGAGCACGGTGACGTGCAACCGCCAGTGCCGCATCCCGTCGACCGCTTCCTGACTGGAAAGCCTTGCGCCGTAAAGGAAGAAGAGCAATCCGACCGCGATCTTGGTCAGCCCGCCGAACCCGGTCGCGACCGCGCCGGAAGCCGGCAGCAGCGAGGCGATGCCTACGGTGACGAGGATCAGGGCGATGAACGGGTCGATCCGCAGCTTGGCGAGCAAGGCCGAGACAGGGCGGGCGAACGAAGCGAGCACGGTGGATCTCCTTTCCCGGTCATTCTCCCGTCGCCCGCGGTCATTCGGAACCCCGATGACCATACTGACTGTCATTGTGAATTCCGATAAGATGTGACGCATGCTGGATCCGCGGTTGTGCCGTTCTTTCCTCGCTGTGGCCGAAACTCGCAGCTTCACGGCGGCAGCGAGGCGCTTGGGTGTGGGGCAGCCCACCGTCAGCCAGCACATCCGGCGGCTTGAGTCCGAGGCGGGCGGGTTGCTGTTCGCCCGGGACACGCACGCGGTCGACCTGACCGCGCGCGGGCAGGCGATGCTCGGGTTCGCGCAGACCATTGTGGACACCGAGGACCGCGCGGCCCGGCATTTCCGCGGCACGCAGGTGCGCGGCCGGGTCCGGTTCGGGGTGTCCGAGGACTTCGCGCTCGGCGAGCTGCCGGAAATCCTGCGGCGGCTGCGGGAAAGCCATCCGCTGGTGGACGTCGAACTGCACGTGGAACTGTCCGATGTGCTCGCCCGCCGGATCGCCGAGGGCCGGCTCGACCTGGTGCTCGGCAAACGCCGCCCGGGCGCGCCCGGCCCGGGACGGCTGCTGCGCCGCGAACCCCTGGTGTGGATCGGCTCGGCGGCGACGGACCGCACGCCCGGCCATCCGGTGCCGCTGGTGCAGTACCCGATGCCGTCGGTCACCCGGCAGCTGGCGGTGGAAGCGCTGGAACGCGCCGGGCTGGAATGGCGGGCGGCCTGCCAGACTTCGAGCCTGACCGGCCTGCGCGCGGCGGCGGCCGCGGGACTCGGGATCACGGTGCACGCGCGGAGCCTGGTGCCCTCCGATCTGGTCGAATTGCCTGCCGAGCTCGGTCTTCCGGACCCGGGTGACGTCGACTTCATCCTGCTGTCGCGAGACGGCGGCGAGGGCCCGGTGGCGGCGCTGGCGGAGTTCGTGGTGGCGCGGATCGGGTCAGCGACGTCGTTCGAGGGCTGAGCGGAGCCGCAGCAGCGCGCGGTGTTGCGCCACCCGTACCGCGCCCGGTGTGGAGCTGACCGCTTCGGCCGCTTCGTCGGCGGAGAGTCCGACTACGATGCGCAGCAGCACAATCTCCCGCTGTCGCTCCGGCAACAACTCCAGCAGCCGGGCCAGCTGCCGGTTCAGCTCCGCGCGCAGCGCCCGTTCCTCCGGCCCGTCGGCCAGGTCGACCGCCTCCGGCACCTCGGCCACCGCCTCGGTCCGGTTGCGCGCGTGCGCCCGATGCGCGTCAGCCACCTTGTGCTGCGCGATCCCGTAGACGAAAGCGAGAAACGGCCGCCCCTGATGCCGGTAACCGGGCAGCGCGGTCAGCAACGCCAGGCAGGCTTCCTGCGCCACATCGTCCGCGGAGGAATATGCGTCGGCGCCGCCCAGCCGGGCCCGGCAGTAGCGCACGATCAGCGGCTGGACCGCGGCGAGCAGGTCCTGCGCCGCGTCCGGATCGCCCTCGACTGCCGCGCGCACCGGGCCGTCGAAGCCGAAGCGGCCTGCCTGGACCCGTGGCGCGGCCAAGGCGGTCGCCTCGGTTTTCACCCGGGTCAACGCTTCTTCGACGTCGAGCGCCGAGCGCAGCGCGCTGACCAGTGCGCCCTCGGCTTCGCGCAGCGCGGTCATCAGGGCCTCCTCGCGCCCGGCCAGGCCGAGCCGATGTTTCAGCCGTTCCCGTGCATGCCGCAGATTCGAGCGGACTGTGGTGCCCGCCATGCCGAGCGCCGAGGCGATCGCGGCGGGCGAGAACCCGTCGAGCGACCAGGTCAGCACCGTGCGCTGGGTTTCCGGCAGTGTCGCCAGCAGTTCGACCCCTCGCGCGTTCCGCTCGACGACCGAGGTCAGCCGGTCGCCGGGGGGATCCGCGGACGGGTCGCCGCCGTCGAACCAGGTCTGCTCGGCGGCGAGCCGGACAGCGGTCAGCCGCACCGCCACGCGCGGGTCGCCCGGCGGCGGCCACGTCCCGGTTTCCTGGACGAAGGCCTCCACCGCGACCTCGCGCGCGGTGCCCGGGCCGAGCCCGCCCGCGCACAGGAATGCCACGAGACGAGGGAAATCGCCCCGGAAAAAGCCGTCGAACCCCGCCACGCGCACCCCCTCCCGATCCCGCACTTGTCGAACAGGTGCGGTGACGCGCCCGTAGGATGTAACGATCCGATCACGGAAATGTGGTTAACTCCGGGACGGACGGGTACCTGGACCGGACGGGCGGCTCGTCCTCGGCTGCGACGGAAGGGGAAAATGGTGCGCGGAAAAGGAAAACCCGGACTCTCCGGGCCCGGAGAGCCCGGCCGCGGGGGCTGTAGCACGTCCGGCGGCAACCGCGTCCGCGATGTGAGCTGAATCGAAATTTCGCGCGCGGGCGGTGATCGGTGGTAACTTGGAAAGCCGGTCGTCCGCCGGGTCCTTCGCGGCCCGGAGCGGTTCGGCCGAAAAGCCCACCGAACATCCTCCGAAGGCATGGCGTGCCCGTGCGCGCGGAGAAGTCGGTTGACCACGGTTCGACAATGAGGACAGGAGGTGAAAAGCAACAATGGAACTCACGGCCACCAGCTGGCTCGCCCGCGCGGCGTGCCAGGACGAGGACCCGGAACTGTTCTTCCCGATTTCCGACATGGGTCCGGGGGCGCAGCAGGTCGCGAAGGCCAAGGCGGTCTGCGCGCGATGCCCGGTCCGCGCGGAATGCCTTTCCTATGCTCTCGACAACGGTCTCGGCAACGGGATCTTCGGGGGAACCACCGAGCTGGAGCGCCGGAAGCTGGTGCGAACCGGCTCCGCCGCCGCACGGCATCGAGTCGCCTGACCGCGTGCCGGTGACCATTTCCCGGCGGCGAGGGCGCTAGCAGTTTCCCCACCACGACCGGCCGCAAAGCCCGGAACCCGGTGGTTGCGCCCGGGCGGCGATCGCAGTACAGGCGATCGCCGCCCGGGCGTTGTTGCTGATCCGACCGGAAGCAGGCGGACCCGGTCCGCCGCCGATCTGCTCGGGCGAGCGGTTTCCGCCGTGGCGGTAAACCGGATCAGCCATCATCGGCTCAGTATTCGTCGAATGTTTCGGGGAGCCCGTACGGTGCCAGTGCCGCCGTTTCGAACGCGGCCATCGCCGTGACCAGTCCATTTCGCACGGTGAGGACGCAGACGCCGAAAGCGCGATAAACCGGTTCGCCGGGCCGGCGCAGATAACTCGCGACCGCGGGCTGCCGGTTCGCGCGCACCGGCACCATCCGGAAACTGCCCCGGTAGTACGGCGATCGCGGATCGAAGCCCGGTCCGAGCGCGCCGAGAATCCGATCGCGACTGTCGAACCACAACGAGTACGGCGGCATCACCGCACGCGCGTCCTCGCTCAGCACAGCGGCCACCGCCTGCACGTCTGCCGATTCGTAGGCAGCGATGAACTTCCGCAGCAGCGCCGTTTCCTCGGCGGTCGTGCTGTCCGGCGCGGACCATTCGGCGCGCCGTGCGGGCAGCTTGGCGCGCAGAGTCTCCCTGCCCCGCTGCAGCGCGCTGTTCGCCGAGGCCACCGAAGTGTCCAGCAGTTCGGCAGTGTCCTTTGCGGACCAATCGAGCACGTCGCGCAAGATCAGCGCGGCGCGTTGGCGCGGCGGGAGCAACTGGATGGTGGCGAGGAACGCCAGTTCGACGGTTTCCCGTTCGACGACCGCGGCGGCGGTGTCGTCCGGCGCCGCGGGGTCGAGCAGCAGATCGGGGAAAGGGCCGAGCCACGGCACGTCGAGCGCGGAGATCTCGCCCGCCGGGTCGGCCGCCGGACCCAGTTCGTCCGGCAGTGCCCGCCGCGGCCGCCGGGCGAGCGCGTCGAGGCAGACGTTCGTGGCGATCCGGTACAGCCACGTCCGCACGCTCGCCCGCCCGGCGAAGCCCCGGCGGCCTTTCCAGGCCCGGAG
This sequence comes from Amycolatopsis rubida, assembly GCF_900115345.1. Taxonomy (GTDB): domain Bacteria; phylum Actinomycetota; class Actinomycetes; order Mycobacteriales; family Pseudonocardiaceae; genus Amycolatopsis; species Amycolatopsis rubida. The sequence continues at coordinate 272,216 of NZ_FOWC01000003.1, forward strand.
GAATGCCTCCTGCGTGAGGTCCTCCGCCTCCTCGAACGAACCGCTCATCCGGTAGCAGTGCACGCGGATCTCGCGCCGGTGCCGTTCGATCAGGGCGCCGAACTCCTCGTCGCTGGTCACCCGGGCAACGGTAGCTCGTGAGTGCCTGTGCTAACCGGCACAGGCCGTTCCAGCACGTCGATGTCCTGCGCGAGCCGGCCACGAACGGCCAGGAAAGTTCGCCCCAGAGCGGGACGGTCGCGGTCATCGCGAGCAGTTCGGTGGTGACGGCCCAGGTGCGGGACGACTGGCTGCCGCCCAGCTCGGACACGATCCGCGGCAGCGCGTTCGCGACCACAGTGGATGCGAAAATGCCCACCATCAGGCCGGACATCGCCTTGCCGCACTTGCCGGTGGCTCGTCGCCGGGGAAGGCGCGGTGGACAGGGACAGTCCTTTCCGGACTCGGGCGGGAGAAGGATGCGAACGGCGCGGGGTTCGGCGGCGGATCCCCGCGCGAGGGATCCGGTCAGCGCGGGTCGGGCGGCCCGGCGGCGGTCTCGTCGAGGATCGCGGGCGGCGGACGCGCGCCGTCGAGCGCGGACCAGCGGCTGAGCGGGGAGGTGAGGACTCCGGTCAGCAGCGCGAGCGCCCGCCCGGGGAACAGGTGCTGATCCGGGCGATGGCCTCGATCATCGGCCGGTGGGACTGGGAGCCGAGCACGGTCGCCCGGCTGGGCGGCACCGGTTCGTCGCTGATGACGCGCGGCCGGGCGAGCCATTCGGCGCGGTCCAGTGGCGAAGAACCGGGCGATCGCCTGCGCGGCTCGCTCCGCGTACGCGAGCAGCACAGCGTCCTCCTTGGCGGCGAAGCAGTTGAAGAACATGAACACGGACACGCCTGCCCCGGCGATGTCGTCGACGGTGACCTGGTCCAGACCGCACTTCTCGATCAGCCGAAGCGCCGCGAGGGCGATGGTGCGCTGGATCGGCGTAGCGAGATCCTGCAGAGTCTGCGAAGTTGCAGTTCGTGAATCAGGGTCCGCTCAGTGCCTGGCCGGCCGGGCGTCGGGATAGTCGGGGAGATCGACGGCGTCTGCCGGCGGGTTGGCGAACCGCGCCGTGACGCGGCTGACCCTGGGGTGCGCGGCGAGGCGGGCGGCGGTGGTGAGGAGCCGGATGCCGGTGCGGGTTTTCGGGGAGGCCAGCCGCGGCGCGAGCCACGAGACGTTCTGGGCTTGGGCGACGTAGGGCCGCATGATGGTTTCGTAGGAACGGAAAGCCTCGCGGTGGCCGGGGTGCCGGCTGAGTTCGCCGGCGAGGACGTAAGCGCCGGCGAGGGCGAGGCTGGTGCCCATGCCGCTGAGCGGGGAGGCGCAGTAGGCGGCGTCGCCGACAGCGGCGATCCGGCCGCGAGACCAGCGCCGCAGGCGCATTTGCCCGACGGATTCGAAGTAGAAGTCCGGCGCGTCGCCCATCGCCTCCAGCACGCGTGGTGTTTCCCAGCCGGCGTCGGCGTAGTGGCGGCGCAGGAAGTCTTGCTGTGCCGGGGCTCGCAGGCGGTCGAGCCCCGGCTCTGGGTGCAGGAAGGACAGGGTGGCGCGGGTGGTGCCCTGATTGTCGGGGCGCAGGAGGACGACGCGGCGGCCGGGGACGTTGTGCCAGCGGGCCCAGCGGGCGTCGGATCCGGTGCGGGGAATGGTGAAGTAGGCGGTGTACAGGCCGAACGAGCGGGTGCTGGCGAGGTCGGCGAAGACGAGGTCCCGGGTGCGCGAGCGGAAACCGTCGGCGAGGACGACGAGGTCGAATCGCTGATCGGGTCCGGTGCGGAAGGTGACGTCCACGCCGTCGCCGGTGTCGGTCAGGCCGGTGATCTCGTCGCCGAAGACGTACCGGGTGTCCTCGCGCGTGTGCTGGTGGAGCAGGTCGGCGAGTTCGCCGCGCAGGAGTTCCAGTTCGGTGACGAACCCGTCGCCGTCGAGGGCGTCGCTGGCGAAGGACGCGCGGACCCGGTCACGGTCGTCGACGAAACGCAGGCCCTCCTCGTGCGTGACGCGGTCGCGGGCGGCTTGTTCGAGGCCCATGCGTTCGATGACGGTGCGGCCGGCGCCGCGCAGGTCGACGGTCTGCCCGCCGAGACGGAGTTCCGGCGCGCGCTCGATCACGGTCGCGGTCATGCCGTGCCGGTGGAGCCAGTAGGCCAGGGCGGGTCCGGCGATGCTGGCGCCGGAGATCAAAACGGTGCGGGACAAGGGATCCTCCCCCTAAGAAGTGGTGCGGGAGGCCGGCGCGGCGCTCTCCGGGGTGGTGGTTTCGCCGGGGCGGGCGCGGCGGGGGAACAGCGGTGAGATGAGCAGGAACAGCGCGATGACGATCCCCTGGACCACGAGGGCGTCGCGGAAGCTTTCGGTGACCTGGCCGGCGAGCGCGCCGGCGAAGAACACAGTGCTGAACACCGCGACGCCGACCGAGCCGCCGATCGACTGGACCGCGGACAGGACGCCGGAGGCGGAACCGACCTCGTCGTCATCGACGGCGCCGAGCACGGTGTTGAACACCGCGGCGATCACGATGCCCGCGCCGATGCCGGCGACGGCGCTGCCGGGCACGATCTGCCAGAACGTGAAACCGGCGGCGTCGTCGAGGGACAGCCACAGCCAGGCGGTCCCGGCGAGCTGGACCACGGCCCCGGCCCGCAGCACCCCGCGGCCGAGTTTTGCGGCGAGCAGCCCGCCGCTGATGGTGCCGCCGACCGCGGTGCCCAGTGCGACCGGGAGGTTGCCCAGCCCGGCCTGCCCGGCGGTGAAGCCGTGTCCGAGCTGCAGGAAGAACGTCAGCGTCAGCTGCGTGCCGATCAGCCCGCCGAAGAACAGCGCGACCGCGGCCAGCCCGGCAGTGAACGCGGACTTGCCGAACAGGCTCGGGGTGACCAGCGGGGCCCGGCCCCGGCGCACGGTGCGGCGTTGCCACAGCGCGAATCCCGCGTAGCCGATCGCCGCGGCGCCTAGCGACAGCCACGTCCACAGCGGCCACCCCGAGGTCTGCCCCTCGTTGAGCGGGAGGACCAGCAAAGCCGAGGCCGCGGCGACGAGAACGGCTCCGGCGACGTCCACGCGCAGTGTCCGGATTCCGTCGCCGCGGGGCACCAGCCGCCAGGCGAGCGCCGCCGCGGCGAGGCCGACCGGAACGTTGACCAGGAATACCAGCCGCCAGCCGAGGCCGGACAGGTCCCAGTCGATCAGGGCGCCGCCCAGCACCGGGCCGAACACGCCGCCGAGGCCGAGCACCGGACCGAACACGGCAAGAGCCTTCGTGAGCTGCCGGGGAGTGAGGTTGTCGCGCAGGATGCCGAGGCCCTGGGGCAGCATCATCGCCCCGGCCGCGCCCTGGATCAGCCGGAAGGCGATCAGCAGGCCGATGTCCGGGGCGAGTGCGCACAGCAGCGACGCGAGGGTGAAGACGGCGAGCCCGGACAGGAACACGGGACGGCGGCCGTAGCGGTCGCCGAGCCGCCCGCCCAGCACGAGGCCCGCGCCGAGCGTCAGCGCGTAGCCGCCGATGACCCACTGCAGCCCGGCCGGACTCGTCCCCAGTGACCGCTCCAGCGACGGCCCCGCCACGGTGACGATCGTCGAGTCGAGCAAATCCATCAGCTCGACCACGAGCACGGCGGCCAGCAGCCATCCCGTCGCTCGCGGCGAGGCCTTCTTTTCGGGTAGGGACATGGTTCGCTCCGAATTCTGGCGCTCGTTTTCCGGGCGCGTTCGTGTACCGGGCGGAACGAATGCGCGCCCGGCGGGGAGGTGCGGGCGGTCAGCCCTGGGGGAAGGAGTCCGCGGTGTCGGTGTAGATCCGCACGACACCCGCCAGGAACGACGTGACGACGTCCCGGTCGCCGGGGCCCAGCGCCTCGACCAGGCCCGCCACGCCGCGCAGCAGCGGCTGCAGGTGGCCGAAGAGCCGGTCCATCGATTCCCCGACCGGCTCGACCAGCACCTTGCGGCGATCGGTGGCGTGCGGGCGGCGGACGACGTGCCCGGCCTTTTCGAGCCGGTCCACGATGTGGGTGCTCGCCGCGGTCGAGACCCGCAGCCGGTCCGCGAGGTCCTTCGCCGTCAGCGGGCCGTCGGTGGCGAGGTGCTCCAGCGCCGCCAGGTCCGTGCCGTTGATCCCCAGCGCCCCGCTCAGGCGTTGTTCGATGACCCGCGTCAGGGTTCCCACCTCTTGCAGGCGCTCCATCGCCGCGTTGCCGGCACCCGGGGATTCGGTTCGCCGCGAGCCGCGGGCTGAGGAGGTCATGACAAGAAGACTACTAGATAAGTAACTAACCAAGTTAGTGAAATAGTGTGACGAGCAGCACCGGGCCGAAACCCGTCGAGCGCGGAGTTCCGGGCCGGCCGCGGCATCGACGGCGAAGCTGGCAGACTCACCGACCGTGAGCGGAACGGTGCTGGTACTGGGCGGGCGCAGCGAAATCGGGACAGCGGTGGCCGTCCGGCTGGCGCGCGAGGGCGCGAAGCGGTTCGTGCTCGCCGCGAGGCCGGGCGCGGATCTCAGCGAGCAGACAGCCGCCCTGCGCGAAGCGGGCGCGGAGACTGTCGCGACCGAAGACTTCGACGCCGACGACCTCTCCGCGCATCGCCCGCTGCTCGATCGCGTCCTCGAAGAGCACGGGCCGCTCGAAACCGTCGTGCTGGCGTTCGGCATTCTCGGCGACCAAGCCCGCGCGGAGGCCGACGCCGCACACGCGACCGCGATCGTGCACACCGATTACGTCGCTCAGGTGTCAGTGCTCACTCACGCGGCGGAACTGTTGCGTGCTCAGGGTTCCGGGAACCTGGTCGTCTTCTCGTCGGTCGCCGGGATTCGCGTGCGGCGGGCGAACTATGTGTACGGCTCGGCGAAAGCGGGCCTCGACGGGTTCGCCTCGGGACTGTCCGACGCGCTGCACGGCACCGGCGTCCATCTGCTGCTCGTGCGCCCGGGCTTCGTGATCGGCCGGATGACCGAAGGAATGTCTCCCGCGCCGTTCTCCAGCACCGCCGATCAGGTGGCCGGCGCGGCGGTGGCCGCGTTGCGCCGCCGCCGGGAAGTCGTGTGGGTGCCGGGCGTGTTGCGCTTGGTGTTCGCGGCGACGCGGTTCGTGCCGCGCGCGGTGTGGCGGCGGATGCCGCGCTGAACTCCCTGTGCCCGAAGGGATACCGGCTGTCGCCGCGCGCTCGGCCGAACGGGCAGCATCACATCTTCGCGACAGGTTTCTCAGGCTATTCCCAGCTAACGCGGTGATCCTCGAACGCGGGGGTCGAGATCCGTCCCCGGGGAAGCGAGGAACCGGCCGTGCTGATCACGTCCCGGGGCCGCCGGATCGGCGGCCGTGCGGTGCTGGGGGTGGTGTCCACCCTGGTGCTGGGCGTCACCGGATTCGCATGGTCGCAACTGCACCGCCTGGACACCGGCCTCGTCACCGCCGACGTCATCGCGCCCTCGGCGCAGGTGCCCGACATTCCGGCCGGGGAACCGCTCGCCGTCGCGCAGAACATCTTGCTGGTAGGTCTCGATTCCCGCACCAAACCGGACGGGACGCCGCTGCCGCAGAACGTGCTCGACGCGCTGCACGCGGGCGGGGGAGACGACGGCGGCAACACCACCGACACGATGATCGTGGTGCACGTCCCGGTCGGCGGGGCGGCCGCCACCGCGATCTCGATCCCCCGGGATTCCTATGTGGACATTCCGGGGTACGGCAAGCACAAGATCAATTCGGCGTACAGCCGGGCGCGCGCCGACCAGCGGGGAAAGCTTGCGCAGCAAGGAATGAGCGGCCCGGAGCTGGAAGTGGCCGCGGACGCGGCCGGGGCCAAGTCGGCGATCGCCGCGGTGCAGAAGCTCACCGGGCTCACCGTCAACCATTACGCCGCGGTCAATCTCTCCGGATTCGCCGCGCTGAGCCAGGCGGTCGGCGGAGTGCGGGTGTGCCTGAAGGCCCCGGTGCACGATTCCTTCTCCGGAGCGGATTTCCCCGCTGGGACGCAGACCGTCTCGGGGACCCAGGCGCTCGCCTTCGTCCGGCAGCGGCACGGCCTGCCCAACGGCGATCTGGACCGGATCGCGCGGCAGCAGGCGTTCATGTCGGCGATGGCGGAAACCGTCCTCGGCTCCGGCACCTTCACCGATCCGGCGCGGCTTTCGTCCCTTGTAGACGCTTTGGCGGGTTCGGTCACCCTCGATCACGGCTGGAACCTGCTGAGCTTCGCCCAGCAGCTGCACGGACTCAGCTCGGGCGCGATCGCGTTCGGCACGATCCCGGTGCAGAGCCTGTCGCTGGCCACCCCGTCCGACGGGGACGCGGTGAAGGTGGATCCGGCGCAGGTGAAGGAATTCGTTCAGGCGCAGATCAGTTCGCCGGATGTTTCGGCCTCCGGGGGAACGCCCGGCTCGGGCACCGTCCACCCGTCGTCGAGCGGCGGCGTGGTGCGGCCGATCGCGGAGACCACGACGCCCGCCCCTCCGGCGGGGACTCCGGCGCAGCCGAAGATGACGACTGCCAGCGGGTGCGTGAACTAGGCCAGCGGCAGCGCGATGGTGAAGGCGGCGCCGCCTTCGGGCGCCGGTCCGGCCGTCAGCGCCCCGCCCATCCGCCTCACCAGCCCGTGCGCCAGCGCCAGCCCGATGCCGGACCCGACCGGGCGGCTGTCGCGGTACCGGGCGTTGAGCACGCCGCGCTCGAAAGCCACTGGGTAGTCCTCCGGCGCGAGCCCCGGTCCGCCGTCCCGGACCGACAGGCGGGCGTGGCCGTCCTCGACCACCAGGGCGAACACCATCGGTGCACCCGGGGGTGTGACGCGCAGGGCGTTCTCCGCCAGCCCGTCCACGACCTGGCGCAGCCGCCGGGCGTCGGCGGTGACCATGGCGGTTCCCGGGGGAGACCGCACGGTCAGCGGAACATCCGAGCGGGCGCAGCGCAGCCGCCACACCTCCGCGCAGTCCCGGACCAGCGCGGCGAAGTCGAAAACGTCCAGGTCGAGCCGGAATTCGTCGGCACCGAGGCGGGCTAGCTCCAGCAGATCCGACACGAGCCGTTCCAGGCGCTGGGCCTCGCGGTGGATCGTCTCGCCGGCGCGGCGGGCGTCCGGGCCTTCGGCGACTCCGTCGGCGATCGCCTCGGCGAAACCGGTCACCGCGGTCAACGGGGTGCGGAGTTCGTGCGACACCGACAACAGGAACTCTCGTTGCCGGGATTCGCTGCGGGCCAGCGCGTCGGCGAGTTCGTTCAGCGAGCCCGCCACCTGCGCGACCTCGGCAGGACCTTCGACCGGAACCCGGACGTCGCGTCGGCCCGCGCTGAGGCTGCCCGCGGCAGCGGCCGCACGGCGCAGGGGGCGGCCGAGCAAGCGACCGGAGACGTATCCGGCGATGGCGGCGACCAAGAGCCCGATGCCCAGTGCCAGAAGGATGTTGCGCAGCAACGCATGCTGCGTGGATTCGGCGCTGCGCACCGGCTGCACGAGCGCGAACGCGACTTGCGGGCCGACCGGGCGCACTTCCACGAGGTAGTCGACCTCGCCGATCGTGACCCGCGTCGAATGGTCCATTCCGGAGGTGAGCCCGGCCCGTTCCGCCGCGCGCACCGCGGTCGCCTGGCCGGAATTCTGGCCGCTGACCCGGTGCACGACGACCTCGATGCCCTGGCCCCGCACGACGGCGGCCACCTTGCCGATCGCGAGCCGGTTGCCGATGCCGGTGCCGTCGAGCTGCCCGGCGACGACGTCGGCCTGGTCCCGCAACGATTGCCGCAGCACCGAATCGGCGGTGCTGCGGACCAATCTGGACGCGACGAGCCCGGCCACGAGCACCGCGATCCCGGCGACCGCCAGGCACACCACGGTGATCCGGAGCGCGAGCGTGGTTTTCATCCGGCGTCCGCCGCGTAACCGATGCCCCGGACTGTCCGAATCGGACTTTCTTCGCCGAGTTTTGCCCGCAGCTGCGCGACATGCACGTCCACCGTGCGGGTCCCGGCCGCGGCGGCGTAGCCCCACACCGCGCTGAGCAGCTGATCGCGCGAGAGCACCTGGCCGGGGTGGCGCAGCAGGTAAGCGAGCAGGTCGAACTCGGTGGAGGTGAGCGTGACCTCCGCCTGGCCTGCCCACGCGCGACGGCCGGGAACGTCGATGCGCACGCCGCCGCAAGCCAGTGTCGTGGCCGGACTGCCGGACGCGCGGCGCAGCACAGTCCGTACGCGGGCGGCGAGTTCACGGGGACTGAACGGTTTGGCCAGGTAGTCGTCCGCGCCGATTTCGAGGCCCAGCAAGCGATCCAGCTCGTCATCGCGAGCGGTCACGAACAGCACCGGCGTCCAGTCGCCCGCCGCGCGCAGTGCCCGGCAGATCTCGATACCGTCCATTCCGGACAGTCCGATGTCGAGCACCACGGCGACCGGCCGTGTCCGGCGGATCGCCGCGAGCGCCTTCGCGCCGTCCGGTTCGATCGCCACCCCGAACCCGTCGCGCCGCAGATACAGCGCGGCGAGCTCGGCGATCGCGGTCTCGTCCTCCACGACGAGGACGAGACCGCGGCCAGCTGACCCCATCCGGGCTCCCGTTCCTCCGGCCGGCTACGTCGGGGGAAACGGTACGCGCGTCACCGCTGCCCGTCGCCCGCCATATCGGACTGGATCGAGTCCAGCGTGGACTGGACGGTGCTCAGATCGCCGTCCGATGCCGCCCCCGACGACGGCGTCGAACTGTCGTCGCACGCCACGCAGCCGAGCCCGGCGACAGCGGCCGCGGCAGCGATCGCGATCAGCCGTTTCACTTCGGCGCCTGGCAGTGCGCCGCGGTGAACGCGTCGAGCTGCTTCGTCGCGTTCGCCAGCTCTCCGATCCGGCCCTGCCGCTTGTCCGCCCGCTTCTGCAGCCGGTCGGCCTGCGCCGTGTGCCCCTTCGTGCGGGCGTCGTTCGCGCGCGCCTTGAGATTCGCGACCGACCCGGAAACCTCCGGTCCGCCGTTGATCCGGTTGGTCAGGTTCTGGGCCTGTTTGCGCAGTTTCGGCACCCAGGCCGTGCACATCTGCTGCACCTCCTGCGGGCTCAGCGTGACCGGAGCCGGGGCCGGCGCCTGCGTGCCGGCGCTGGCGATCGGCGCGGCCACGAGCAGGCCGGCCGCGATCCCGCAGCCCGCCAGTGCCAGCCGCCTCGTTCCTCGCATCGTTCTCGTCCTCCCGTGTCGGTGTTCCGCGGACCACCGTCGCGCGCGGGTGTACGAGGGGTGTGGGACGAATGTTCGGGTTCGGTAAAGCCTGCTGACCGGGGGAGTGTTACTCTCTTGCGGAGAGTGAGGAGGCCGCCGTGCTCGGAAACCCGTACGACCGCGACTGCCCGACGCGCCAGCTGCTCGACCGCATCGGCGACCAGTGGACAGTGCTGATCGTCGGCGCACTGACCGACGGCCCGCTGCGGTTCACCGAGATCGGCAAGCGCGTCGACGGGATCTCGCAGAAGGTCCTGACGCAAACCCTGCGCAGCCTGGTCCGCGACGGCATCCTGATCCGCACCGCCTACCCGGTGATCCCGCCGAAGGTCGAGTACGAGCTGACCCAGCTGGGCCGCAACCTCGCCGAACCGCTGGACCTGCTGGACCGCTGGGCCCGCCGGAACATGGACCAGGTGACGGCGGCGCGAGCGGCTTACGACGCGGAGAACGCCGCCACCGCCTCGTGAGCGGCGATCGCGGTTCTCGCCGGGATCGCCCTCACGAGGGCTGCCGGAGCACGTTCGTCAACGCATGCGCCTCCTTGAGCAGCAATGCCCCCAGCTCACCCCGCCGCTCCTCCCGGAACCGCGACTCCACTCCCGTCAGCGTCAGCGCCCATGCCGGTTCCCCGCCCGGCGTGAACACCGCCGCCGCCATCCCCCAGCTCCCCTCGACCACCAGCCCGGGATTGGTCGAGTACCCGTCCTCCCGCGTCCGCGCGACCCGGGCCCGCACGTCTTCCGCCCGGTGCGCCGGACCCCACTCGGCCGTCAAGTCCACTGTGGACAGATAGTCCTCGACCTCCCGGTCCGGCAGCATCGACAGCACCACCAGCCCCGCCGACACCACGCCGAGCGGGAACCGGGCGCCCTCGTACAGCACGAACGACCGGATCGGGAAGTCGCCGTCCTCGCGCAGCAGGCAGACCGTCTCGTTGCCGCGGCGGGCGGAGAAGAACGCGCTTTCCCCGGTGGCCGCGGCCAGCCGGTGGACGCTCGCGCGCGCCTGGTGCGTCACGTCGTAGCGCGGCGCGGCCGCTTCGCCCAGCAGGTACAGCTCCGGGCCCAGGTACCAGCGGCCGGTTTGCCGGTCACGGTCGACGTAGCCCTCGGCGGCCAGCGACGCGAGCAGCCGGTGGACCGTCGGCCGGGCCAGGCCGCACTGGCGCGCCAGCTGCGAGGTCGACGCTCCGTCGCGGTAGGCGGACAATGCGCGCAGGACCGCGGACACCCGTCCGACGACGTGGTCAGGAGGCGAGGAGGGCACGGGACCGAGGGTACGTCCGCTCAGTGGACGCATCGGGCGCGGGTGTTCGGTGCGCGAGAGGTTTGCCGGGGATCCCGGCGTGTCGGTTGACCCGTTTCCCCCGCGCTGGGTGGAATGCGGGTACTGACCACTCACCGAACGAAGTGGAGAGGATGCCGTGCCGACGAAGTACCGCAGCGCCGCGGAGGCCCTCGACGGGCTGCTCGAGGACGGGCTGACCATCGCGGTCGGGGGCTTCGGCCTCACCGGGAACCCGAACGACCTCATCGAGGCGGTCCGGGACTCGGGCGTGCGCGATCTGACGATCGTCTCGAACAACATGGGAGTCGACGGGGCCGGGCTCGGCATCTTGCTCGACAACCGGCAGGTGCGCCGGGTCATCGCGTCGTACGTGGGCGAGAACAAGCTGTTCGCGCAGCAGTACCTGGACGGGACCGTCGAGGTCGAGTTCACCCCGCAGGGGACGCTCGCCGAGCGGATGCGGGCGGGCGGCGCGGGGATCCCGGCGTTCTACACCAAGTCCGGGGTCGGCACGCCGATCGCCGAGGGCAAGCCGCACGCCGAGTTCGACGGGGTCGCCTACGTGCAGGAGCGCGGGATCGTCGCGGATCTTTCCCTGGTGCACGCGTATGTCGCGGACCCGGCCGGGAACCTGATCTACCGGTACGCCTCGCGGAACTTCAACCCGCTCGTCGCGACCTGCGGCAAGGTGACCGTCGCCGAGGCCGAGCAGGTTTCGGACGAGTATCTCGATCCGGAGCGGATCACCACGCCGGGAATTTACGTGCAGCGGCTGATCCAGGCCGCCGCCCGGGAGAAGCAGATCGAAAAGCGGACTGTGCGCGTGCGTGAGGAGGCGTCGGCGTGAGCTGGAGCCGGGACGATATGGCCACGATCGGGGCTCGCGAGCTGCGGGACGGCGATTACGTGAACCTCGGGATCGGGATTCCGACCCAGGTGGCGAACCACATTCCCGACGGTGTGCAGGTGACCTTGCACAGCGAGAACGGGATTCTCGGGCTGGGGCCGTTTCCGTGGGAAGGCGAGGAAGACCCGGACCTGGTGAACGCGGGCAAGCAGACGGTGACGTTGCGGCCCGGGGCCAGTTTGTTCGATTCCGCGGAGTCGTTCGCGATGATCCGCGGCGGGCACATCGACGTGGCGTTGCTCGGGGCGTTGCAGGTCGGCGCGAACGGGGATCTGGCCAACTGGACGGTGCCCGGTGCGTTGGTCAAGGGGATGGGCGGCGCGATGGATCTCGTCGCCGGGGCTCGCCGGGTGGTGATCATCACGGATCACACTGCCAAGGACGGGACGCCCAAGATCGTCGAGAAGTGCACCCTGCCGTTGACCGGGGCCGGAGTGGTGAATCGGATCATCACCAATTTGGCTGTGCTCGATGTGACCGAGGACGGGTTGAAGCTGGTGGAGCTTGCGCCCGGGGTGTCCCTTGCCGAGGTGCGGGAGAAGACCGGGGCGCCGATCGCGGAGTAAGCGCCGGCGCGCCGCGAAGAAGTACGTGAGGGGAACCCTGACGGAATCAGGGTTCCCCTCACGTACTTCGGCCCGGCTACTGCGCGGGAAGGATGCGGCCCCGGACCTCGCCGAAGCCCAGTTTCGCGCCGCTGCTGGCGGTGGCGGCGCCGGTGATGGCGACCTCGTCCCCGTCCTGGAGGAAGGTGCGGGATTCGCCGTTGACGGTCAGCGGGTCCCGGCCGCCCCAGGACAGTTCCAGGAACGAGCCCCGTTCCGCTGGCTCCGCACCGGAGATCGTGCCGGAGCCGTAGAGGTCGCCGGTGCGGGCGGAAGCTCCGTTGACGGTCAGGTGGGCCAGCATCTGGGCCGGAGACCAGTACATCTCGCGGTACGGCGGGCGGGCCACCTCCTGGCCGTTCCACTCCACGGCCAGCGTGATGTCCAAGCCCCACGGAGACGATTCCCGCAGATAGGGCAGGGGTTCCGGCGAGGTCTGGCCGGGCAGCGGCACCCGGGCCCCGGCCAGCGCCAGCACCGGGACCACCCACGGCGAGATCGACGTCGCGAAGCTCTTGCCCAGGTTCGGGCCCAGCGGGACGTACTCCCAGGCCTGGATGTCGCGCGCCGACCAGTCGTTCAGCAGGACCGCGCCGAACACGTGGCGAGGGAAGTCGTCCGGCGGGATCGGACTGTGGGGCGGGGTGCCCGCGCCGACGACGAAGCCCAGCTCCGCCTCGATGTCCAGGCGGGTGCTCGGGCCGAAGACCGGGCCGTCCTCGCCCTTGCGCTGGCCGCTCGGGCGGACCACGTCGGTGCCGGACACGTAGACCGTTCCGGAGCGGCCGTGGTAGCCGACCGGGAGATGTTTCCAGTTGGGCAGCAACGGTTCCGCGTCCGGACGGAACAGTCGGCCGACGTTCGACGCGTGGTGTTCCGAGGCGTAGAAGTCCACGTAATCGGCGACGTCGACGGGCAGGTGCAGCTGGACGTCGGCGACCGCGTGCACGGCTTCGGCGGGCACCTCGCCGGTCACCAGCGTCTGCAGCCGCGTGCGGACCTCGACCCAGCGGTCGTAACCCTGCGCCATGAAGGCGTTCAGCGTCGGCTCGGCGAACACTGCGTCGCCGAGTGCGATCGACAGGTCCAGCACGTGCTCGCCCACGCGCACGCCCACCCGGGGACCGCTCTCGCCTGCCGAGAAGACGCCGTAGGGCAGGTTTTCGACGCCGAAGAGGGAGCCGGCGGGAATGTCGAGCACGGTCATGCGGGGGCTCCGATCAGGCCTAGGTCTGTCAGTTCGGTGAGCGGGTCGGTGATGCTGCAGGTCCCGAACGAGGTGAACTCGGCACGGGCCGCGGCCAGGCGTTCCGGGGCCAGCGCGCGGATCCGGCCGGCGACCGCGGCACCGTCGCGTTCGGCAAGCAGCGCGACGACTTCCTCGTCCTCGGCACCGCGGTCGACTGCCTCGGCGGCGAGCAAGAGGTTCAGGAATCCGTGCTGTTCGAAACCCGTGTGCGGGTCGGTGTTGCGGATCGCGTGGTGCAGGCCCGCGGTCGCCTTGAACGGGACGCCCGCCTCGCCGGTCGCGCGGATCGCGGCGGCGAGTTCGGCTTCGTCCGGGTAGTACTCGGCCGACGTGCCGCCGGTGCGGAACTTCGCCTTGTGCGGGGTGCCAGAAAGCGCCCGCAGCAACGGAACCCGGCGTTCGTCGCGCGGGATCTCCACGGCGACCGGGACCGGGCAACCGTCCACTGCGGACAGGAAATCGGCGACGCCCATTTCCTGCGGCACCGCGATTTCCAGCGATTCGATCGACACCGGCAGCCCGTCGGCCGCCTTGAGCACGTCGGCGATCCCGCTCGGCCCGGCAGGCAACGTGACGGTGAGCGGCAACGGGGCTTCGCGGCCAGCGACGACCTCGGCCAGCTCCGCCAAACCGGACGCGGCGACAACCAGCGGGCCGACCATCGCGGCGTACGGCGAAGCGGTGTGCCGGTCGTGGGCGGCGACGGCGTCCGGCAGCGGCGCGAGGCCGGGCGGGAAGACCGCGGCGTCGTCCAGCAGACCACGGGTCAAGGCGTCGGTCACGACTGCGGTCCCCGTCCTGCCCAGGTCCAGGCGTAACCGGGGTCGTCGCTCGCGTGGCCGCCCTCGCCGATCTCCAGCGGGCGGAACGTGTCGACCATGACCGCCAGCTCGTCGAAGAACTCCGCGCCGAGCGAGCGTTCCACCGCGCCCGGCTGCGGGCCGTGGCTGTGGCCGCCGGGGTGCAGGCTGATCGAACCCTGGCCGATGCCGGATCCCTTGCGCGCCTCGTAGTTCCCGCCGCAGTAGAACATCACCTCGTCGGAGTCCACATTGGAGTGGTAGTACGGCACCGGGATCGAGAGCGGGTGGTAGTCGACCTTGCGCGGGACGAAGTTGCAGATGACGAAGTTGTTGCCCTCGAACACCTGGTGCACGGGCGGCGGCTGGTGCACGCGGCCGGTGATGGGCTCGAAGTCGGAGACGTTGAACGTGTACGGGTAGAGGCAGCCGTCCCAGCCGACCACGTCGAACGGATGCGTCGGGTACACATAGCGCGTGCCGACGACGCCGCGCGAGCCTCGGTGCTTCACCAGGACCTCGACGTCGGTGCCTTCGGCGAGCAGCGGTTCGGCCGGGCCGTGCAGGTCGCGCTCGCAATAGGGCGCGTGCTCCAGCAACTGGCCGTAGCGCGACAGGTAGCGCTTCGGTGGCGCGATGTGCGAGTTCGCCTCGATCACATAGGCGCGCAACGGTTCCGTGCCCTTCGGCACCCAGCGGTGCGTGGTGGCGCGGGGGAGGAGCACGTAGTCGCCGGTGCGGGCGGGCAGCGCGCCGAACACCGTCTCGACGACCGCTTCGCCGGACTCGACGTACACGCATTCGTCGCCGATCGCGTTGCGGTACAACGGAGAAGCCTCGCCGGCGGCGACGTAGGAGATCCGCACGTCGCCGTTGCCGAGCACGAGCCGCCGGTTGGTCACGACGTCCGCGCTCTTCCATTCCTCGCCCGGGAAGAGTGTGTGCAGCTTGAGGTGCAGCGGCTTCAGCGGCCGGTTCTCGGTGAGCGTCTGGTCCGGCAGTTCCCACGGCGTCGCGTCGACGATCGCGGACGGGATGCCGCGGTGATACAGCAGCGACGAGTCCGACGAGAAGCCCTCCTCGCCCATCAGCTCCTCGGAATAGAGCCCGCCTTCGGGCGTGCGGTGCTGGGTGTGCCGCTTAGGCGGGATGCTGCCCGCGCTGCGGTAGTAGGCCATGGGTCGCCTCCTCGGCGCGAAGTAATTAAAGTATGTACTACTTTCTGGCCAGCGTAGTCCACCAGTCAGAACAGCGGAAGGGTCAACGGCGGGTCGCGAAGCCCGCCCGGCCGGAGATGAGCTTGTCGAGCAGCAGCACCAGCACGCGCTGCTCGGCCTCGGTGAGCACCTCGACCCACCCGGCCTCGCGTTCGTTCTGCGCCTCGAACACCTGGAGCATCTCGGCGTGCCCGGCCTCGGTGAGCGACAGCCGCACCGAACGGCCGTCTGTCTCGCCCGGTGTCCTGGTCAGCAAACCCTCGCTGACCAGGGTTTTCGCCAGATTCGACACCGCCGCCCGGCTCATCCCGGCGAGCCGCGCGGCCGCCGACGGTTCGAGCGGCCCGGCCAGCCACACCACGAACAGCACCCGGAACGCCGACCACGACCGCCCGCGCGGCCGGTGCACGGCGGCCTCGAGGTCGTAGGTGACCAGGTTCGACGCCCGGTTCAGCGTCAGCAGCACCTCGGTCGCCAGCTGGTGGCGGAACCCGAATTCGCCGGCCAGCCTGCGGTTGGCCAGCGCGATGAACGACCAGAAGTCGAGCGAGTCCGGGTCCGGCGGCGCGGCGGGGTCCTGCATGGACAGCACGGTACCCGCGCCGCCGGGATAATCAAACTCGAAACTACTTCACCGGACGAGACAGGCGGGTGCCCGCGTCGCGCGGCACTTTCAGGAACGCCAGCATCACCGCCGCGACGACCAGGCAGCCGATCGGGAAGTACAGCCCGATCGTCACGTCGCTCTCGCTCGCCGCGAGCCCGATCGCGTACGGCCCGAAGAACCCGCCGAGCGCGGCGATCGAGTTGATCGCGGCCAGGCCGACCGCCGTGTGCTCCTTCGACAGCACGCGCGCGGCCATCGCCCAGTACGGCGCGAGGTAGCCGAGCACGCCGATCGCCGCCAGCGAGAGGCTGATCAGCGACCACGTCGGCACGGTCTTGAACTGGATCGCGCCGAAGAACCCGATCGCCGCGACCAGCACGGTGCCGATCACGTGGCCCTTGCGCTCGCCGGTGCGGTCGGAGTTGCGGGCCAGCAGGAGCATGCCCACCGCGCCGACGACGTACGGGATCGCGCCGAGCAGGCCGATGTTGGTCGAGGAGTACTTCGGGTCGAGCTGCTTCACGATCAGCGGCAGGAAGAACGTGAGCCCGTACAGGCCGCAGGCGATGAAGAGGTTGGAAATCGCCAGCAGCATGACCTTGCCCTCGCGCACCGCGCGCAGCTGGCCGAGGAACGTCTCCTTCTCCTCCGGCACGTATTCGCGGTCGATCTCGGCCTGCAGCCAGGAGCTTTCCGCGGCGGTCAGGAACTTCGCGTCGGCGGGCTTGTTCGGCAGGCAGAAGAAGGTCAGCAGGCCGATCAGCACGGCGGGCGCGCCCTGCAGGATGAACACCCACTGCCAGCTGCTCATCCCGAACCAGTGCACGTGGTCGAGGATCCAGCCGCCGAACAGGCTGCCGAGGATCAGCGCGATCGGCTGCGCGAGCGCGAGCGTCGCGATGGCCCTGCCGCGTTCTTTGCCGCGGAACCAGAAGGTCAGGTACAGCAGCAGCCCGGGGAACAGGCCCGCTTCGGCGATGCCGAGCAGGATCCGCGCGATGATCAGGTGCGTCACGCTCGCGACGAACCCGGTCAGCACGGTCACGATGCCCCAGCTGACCGCGATCCGGCTGAGCCACAGCCGGGCCCCGACCTTCTTCATGATCATGTTGCTGGGAACCTCGAACACCACGTAGGCGAGGAAGAAGATCGCCGACGCGACGCCGAAGGTCGCGGCCGTGATGGTGAGCTCTTTGGCCATGCCGAGCTGGGCGTAGCCGATGTTGGCCCGGTCCATGTAGTTGAAGATGTAGAGCAGCAGGACGATCGGCATGACCCGGACGCCGACCTTGCGGACGGTTCGTCTGGCCAGCGGGGAGTCCGCCGTGGCGGCGGCTGCGGCGGGGACGGACATGGGGTTCTCCTCGACGGTGAGCAGTACTGTGCCGATCGTTGCTGATCCGGCCACGGCCTGACGGCTTCGCGGCAACGGTTACCTGCCGGGCCGGGTTGCCCGGATCAGCGAGTCGGAGGGTCAGGCAGCGGCGGAGCGGCCGGCGATGCGGCCCATGGTGACGGCGTTGGCGACCGCGTTGCCGCCGCCGACGTAGCGGAAGCCGAGCACTCCGGCCCCGGCCTCGCCGGCGGCGAACAGCCCGGGCACGCGGTCGCCGCGGACGTCCAGCACAGCGGCGCCGGAGTCGATCTCCAGCCCGGCGTGCGTGCAGACCAGTTCGGCGGGCAGCGTGCGCGCGGCGAAGAACGGTCCGGTGGCGATTTTCGCGGGCGGCTCGGACGCGCCCTTGGCGGACAGCGTTTCGTGCCGCAGGAACTCCGGGTCTTCGCCGGTGGGGAGCTGGGAGTTCCATCTGTCCACAGTGGCCTGGAGGGCGGCGGCGGGAACGTGCATCTTGCCTGCCAGTTCTTCCAGCGTGTCAGCACGAAGAGTGCGGCCGGCGTCCGCTTCGGACAGTACGTGGTCGGCGTTCCAGTGCGCGTAGCCCGGGGGGAGGTCGCGACGCGCTCGGTCGTCGAAGAGCATCCACACCGGACCGTCCTGCGCCGAGATGATGCCGCTGGACACCGCGTAGGAGGCGTCCTCGTCCATGAACCGGCGGCCGTGCGCGTTCACCAGCACGCGCGAGCGCGGCGGAAAACCGGACTGCCAGTGGTGCAGGCGCTGGAAATACGCGGTCGGCAGCAGCAGCCCCCAGCCTTCGCCGGCGATCGACGCGGACACCTGCTCGCCGAACGCGAAGTGGTCGCCTCGGGAGCCGGGCGCGGCGACGACGAACAGATCCTCGCCCGCCGCGTCCGCGTCCGGGTAATACCGCGAGCGCGAGGCGGGGTCCTGCGCGAACCCGCCGCTGGTCACGATCACCGAGTTCGCGCGGACCTCGATGCCGTCGGCGACCACGCCGGCGACCCGGCCGTCCTCCACGAGCAGCCGTTCGACCCGGGTGTTCAGCACCGCTTCGGCACCGGCCTTGCGACGCGCGCGGTCGAGCACCTGGACGAGGCCGTAACCCTGGTCCTTCGGCACGTGCCCGCGCCAGACGTCCTCGACTCCCGCGCGGGTCAGGCCCGGGGTGTGCGCGTCGTGCGACACCTTCGCCGGGATTTCCGCGCCTAGCCCGATCAGCCATTCGACGGCGGGACCAGCCGCACGGCAGAACGTCTTGAGCAGCCCGGGTTTCAGCTGCCACTGGTTGAGGTCGAGGTAGTGCTGGAAAAACCGCTCCGGCGTGTCCTCGATGCCCAGTTCGCGCTGCACGCTCGTGCCTGCCGCGGTCAGCATGCCCGCGGACAGCTGGGTCGAGCCGCCGAGTTCCTTTTCCGACTCGAACAGCATCACCGAGGCACCGTGCTCGGCCGCGGACACCGCCGCGGCCAGTCCCGCGCCGCCACCGCCGATCACCACGACGCCCATGTCGACGCTCATCCCAGATCACCTCCGGTTTCGGCGAGAATGCGATGGTAGAGACCGTTGGAGACGAGACCGCCGTCCACCGTGACCTCGCTTCCGGTCAAGTAGGTGGACCGGTCCGAGAGCAGGAACAGCACCGTGTCGCTGATTTCCTTGGGGTCGGCCATCCTTCCGGCGGGCACACTGTCCACAGCGGACTTGACGAACGCGTCCGCGCCGGCCAGCAGCCCGGTGCCGACCAGTCCGGGGTGGACGGAGTTGACCCGGATCCGCCACTTCGCGAAATTGCCCGCGGCGGACTTCGACAGTCCGGTCAAGCCCCATTTGCTCGCCGAGTAGGCGGGGGAGAAGTAGCCGATCTGGCCGGAGATCGAGGAGATGTTCACGATCGAACCGCCGCCCGAATCGCGCATCAGCGGCGCGGCCGCGCGCATCCCGTGGAACGGCCCGGACAGGTTCACCGCGAGCACGCGGTCCCAGACTTCCGCGGTGGTGTCCTGGAATTCCAGCCGCCGCGAGATCCCGGCGTTGTTCACGAGCCCGCCGAGCGAACCGTGTTCGGCGCGGATCCGGTCGAGCACGCGAGTCCATTGTGCCGGCTCGACAACGTCCATGGTGTACGGAGTCGCCGCACCGCCGGCCGCGCGGATCTCGTCCGCGATTTCGTCCGCACCGGCGAAATCCGCGACGCAGACGTGCACACCGCGTTCGCCGAGCGCGCGGGCGTGTTCCGCGCCCATCCCGTTCGCCGCGCCCGTTACGAGCACGACATCCGGGTAGCGCACGGTTTCGGTGGCGTCAGACATGCCGGGAGCCGCCGTCGACCGCGAGGCTGTGCCCGGTCACGTACCGCGAGCTGTCCGAAAGCAGGAACAGCAGCACGCTGCACACCTCTTCCGGCGAGCCGATCCGGTGCAGCGGCACCGCGTCGAGCGCCTTCGCCAGCGCGGGCGCGTCGTCCTGGATCCAGCGGGTCATCTCGGTGTCGATGTAGCCCGGGGCGATGGCGTTGACCCGGATGCCCTGGTCGCCGAGTTCCACCGCGAGCGATTCGGTCAGGTGCGCGACCGCGGCCTTCGAGCTGCAGTACGCCGCGCGGCCCTTGCGCACGCGGACCGCGGACACCGACGCCATGTTGACGATCGCGCTGCCCGGTTCCATCCGCGCGGCCGCGGCCTGCGCGCCGAACAGCACACCCTCGACGTTCACCGAAAGCGTCGACCGGATCTGCTCCGGGGTGATGTCGGGAACCTCGGCGTAGGGGAAGATCCCGGCGTTGTTGACCCAGAAGTCGATGCGGCCGAACTCGTCGATCGCGCGCTGGGCGAGCGCGACGTGGTCCTCGGCGCGGGTGACGTCCAAGGCGGACGCGACGATCCGGCCCGGCTTGTCCTCAACGGACTCGGCGGCCAGCGCGACGGCGAGTTCGTCGGCGGTGGCGGTCATCGCGGCGGCGTCGAGATCGCCGCCCACGACGTGCACCCCGCGGGTGGCGAGACCGGCGGCGAACCGCGCGCCCATGCCGCGGGCCGCGCCGGTGACCACGGCGACCTTGCCCGGCATCTCCGGATAGCGCGCGGTCGCGGGCTGGTGCAGCACCCGGCCTGGACCGGTGGGGGCGAGAGGGGGCAGCGGGGCGGGCAAGGGGGCTCCTCGGGTGACGGTGGGTGGTGGGGTCTAGTGAGCGGTCAGGGCTCGCGATGCACGGTGCGGCGGCGCACGCGCCAGCCGCCGGTGGTGCGCACGAGTTCGTCGTCCAGCACGGTGAGCCGGTGCAGTCGCGGGGAGCCGCCTTCCGGCGTCCCGACGATCTGCAGATAGGCCAGCGCTCGCAAGGCGTCCCCGGACTGTCCTGACCGGACTTCCACTGTGGACACCACGTGCCGCAGCCGTTCGCCGGACTCGGCGCACCCGGTGTGGAACCGCTCGGCGAACGCGGTCAGCGCGGCGGCGCCCGCGGCGGGCTCCGGGTAGCTGGGCGAGACGAACTCCCCGTCCGGGGTGAACGTGCCGGCCCAGCGCGCGGCCTGCCCGGAGTCGATGGCGTGGCTCTGGCGGCCGTAGAGCTGATGCACCGCCAGCACGTCCTCGACGGGTACCTCGCTCATGTCCGAACCTCGATCCGCGGGGAGTTGCCTGTCACGGCAAACGTGCTATATTCGCACGCACCGTGCGATATGTAGGAACAGTAGGTCGCCGGACAAGCTGTCGTCAAGGGAGTCGTGTGTCCGAATCGGGGACGTCGAAGACGCTGAGCCACGGGCTTCAGGTGCTGGAGCTGCTGGTGGAGCACCCGCAGGGGCTCACGCTGACCGAGATCGCCGAGGGGATCGGCGTGCACCGCACGGTCGCGCACCGGCTGGTGCGCACGCTGGAGGCGCATCACCTCTGCCGGCGCGACCGGTTCAAGCGGATCTCGCTCGGCACCGGTCTGGTGCGCCTGGCCGAGCCGGTGGAACAGGACCTGCGCACGCTCGCGCGCCCGGTGCTGGAGGAGCTTTCGGACGCCGGGCGAGCGTCGGCGCACCTGGTGGTCCGCGAGAACGCCGAGCAGGTGCGGATGCTGATGATCGTGGAACCGCGGCAGGCGCGGATGCACGTGTCGTTCCGCAGCGGCCAGCTGGACCCGATCGGCCGCGGCTCGGCCGGGCTCGCGCTGCTGTCGGCGGAGCCGCCGGTGGAAGGCGAACGCGAGGAGATCGCTCGCGCCCGGAGCCGGGGTTACGCGGTGTCAGTCGGGGAGATCGCGCCGGGGATCACCGGGATCTCCGCGGTGGTGCCGACCGGCCGGGACGCGCCGGGCACGAGCATCGGGCTGTCGTTGTTCGAGGTGCCGGACCCGGACGAGCTGGGCCGGTTGGTGGTGGCCTCGGCGCAGCGGCTGGGGTCGCTGCTGAAGTGATCTGCGGGCGAAGCGCGGGGGGTCGTGAGTGCTGATGCCGGGCTAGCGGCCGACAAGACCGGCTTCGTGCGCGAGCAGCCCGGCCTGCGTCCGGTTCGTGCAGCCGAGCTTCACCAGCATCCGCGACACGTAGCTCTTCACCGTCGCCTCCGCCAGATGCAACCGGACGGCGATGTCCGCATTGGACAGTCCTTCGCCCAGACACGCCAGCACATCCCGCTCCCGCTCCGTCAACCCGGCGGTCCGGCGGCGGGCTTCGTCCTCGCGCCGGTGGCCGTCCGAGGACAGCGCGACCAACCGGCGCGCAGCCGACGGCGACAGCACGGTGTGCCCGTCCGCCGCGACCCGGACGAGGCCGATCAGGTCCTCCGGCGGCGTCGACTTCACCAGGAAACCGGCCGCGCCCGCACGGAGCGCGCGGATGACGTAGGTGTCCGCGTCGAACGTCGTCAACGCCACGACGGCGGGCGGTTCCGGCAGGGCGCAGATCCGTTCGATCGCGGCGAGCCCGTCTACCCCGGGCATCCGCAGGTCCATCAGCACCACCGAGGGCCGGTGCCGGACGACTTCCTCGACTGCCTCCGCGCCGTCCCGCGCCTGCGCGACTACCTCGATGTCGCCGGCCGAACCGAGGATCGTGCGCAGATGTGCGCACACCATCGGCTCGTCGTCGGCCACCACGACCGTGATCACCGGGCAGCACCTTCCGTGGTCGGGACGTAGGCGGGCAGTATCGCACCGATCTTGAACCCGCCGCCGGGCACCGCACCCGCTTCGAAGGTGCCGCCGACGAGTTCGACCCGCTGGCGCAGCCCGCTCAGCCCCGCACCGGAGCCGCTTCCCGCGAGCGCCGCGTCCGGCGGCCGGGTCCCGCGGGTGTTGGCGACGGCCACGTCCAGCCCGCCCGGGTGATAACGCAGCGAAACTGTCGCCGAGCAGCCCGGCGCGTGCTTGCGGATGTTGGTCAGCGCCTCCTGCACCACCCGGTACGCGGTGCGCGCGACGGTCGGCGACACCGACGTCCGGTCACCGGTCACGGAAAGCTCGGTCGCGATCCCGACCGCCACCGATTCGGCGAGCAGGTCCGCCACTTCGCCGGGCAGCGGCGGATTCGGCACCGGCGGTTCGGCCCCGGTGCCGTCGCGCAGCACGCCGACCAGGTCGCGCAACTCGTCCAGGGCATGCGCACCCTCGCGGCGGATGTCCTCGGCGGCCGATTTCACGGACGGATCCGGAGAGGTCACGCCGAGCGCGCCCGCGTGCAGCACCATCAGGCTCAGCCGGTGCGTGACGACGTCGTGCATCTCGCTCGCCAATCGTCGGCGCTCGGCCGCCAGCGCCTGTTCGGCGAGCAGATGCTGCTCGCGTTCCGCGCGCTCGGCCCGGTCGCGCAACGAACTCAGCAGCTGCCGCCGAGCCTCGAAATACAGCGCGACCGCCACCGGCAGCGCGGTGCTCAGCAGCCCGAACGGCGTCGTGTTCCAGGCCGGATTCCACGGTCGCGTCGCCAGCAGCGCCAGGACTCCGGCGATCCACAGCAGCCGCCGCCGGTCCACCTGCCGGACCGATTGGGCGAGCACGACCGGGGTGATCGTGGGGACGGTCATCAGCGTGGGCTGGTCGACGGGCACGAGCAGGCCGGGGGAGAACAGGTCGGACGCCAGCATCGCCAGCGAGGCCACGATCAGCAGGCCGGCCACGCCGTTCGGGAAGCGCGCCAGGAGCAGCAGGGACGCGTCGCAGACGAGTTCGAGCACGAGCGTCGCGTACGGCCCGAGGAAGCCGGTGGCGGGCCCGGCGGCGAGGAAAAGCCCGAAGTCGAGGCAGGCGAACACCAGCGCGGTGCCGGCCAGCCAGAGCCAGTCGGACGACCGCGGCCAGGGACGGCTCGTGCTGGTCACCCGGCCACGGTATCCGCCTCGCCGCCCGGCCGCGCCGGATCCGCGCCGCCCGGACGGCGGACTACCGCCGAAAGTTGCGGCTCGGGCGGAAACGATCCACTTTCGTCGCCCCGAACCGCTACCGGGCACGCTTACGCCGCACCCGGCCGGCGCGGTGGACTCGACGCCATGACGAGCGAAGGAATCCCGCGGTTCGCCCGGCTGCCGGTGCTGGCGGTCGCGGCGGCCGCCGTCGCGCTGCTGGTGGCGACGAGCACCCGGTACGCGCACGGCTTCGACGAGCTGTACTTCCTCGTGGCCGGTCGAGATCACCTGGCCTGGGGGTATTTCGACCAGCCGCCGCTCGTCCCGCTGCTGGCCGGCACGCTCGACCAGTGGTTCCCCGGTTCGCTGGTCGCGGTGCGGCTGCCGATGGCGCTCGCGGCCGGCGCCGGGGCGATCGTGACCGCGCTGACCGCCCGCGAACTCGGCGGCGGCCGCGGAGCGCAGGCGATGGCGGCCGGGGCGTACGCGACTTCCGGGCTGATGATCATCAGCCACTGGGTCGCCACCTACGCGCTGGACCCGTTCTTCTGGACGCTCGTGGTGTTCCTCCTCGTGCGCTGGACCCGGACCCGGCGCGACGGCCTGCTCGTGTGGGCCGGGGCGGTCACCGCGGTGTCGCTGCAGACGAAGTTCCTGATTCCCGCGCTGTGGGGCGCGGTGCTGGTGTCCGCGCTCGTCTTCGGTCCGCGCGACCTGGCGTCCCGGCCGAAACTGTGGCTGGGCGCGCTGATCGCCGTCGTGGCCACCCTGCCGACGTTCCTCTGGCAAGCCACGCATGGCTGGGCTTACACCCGGATGGGCGAAGTCGTCGCGGCCGAATTCCCAGGCTACCTCGCTTTCGCCCGCGACGGTTTGCTCGGTGCGGGAATGGGAATCGGCGTGCTGGCCCTGCTCTACGGAATGTGGCGGCTGTTCCGTTCGCCGGACCTGGTGCCCTACCGGTACCTCGCGGTGGCGTTGCTGCTGGTCGTGGCGGTGATCATCGGGACGCACGGCCGCTCGTACTATTTGCTGAGCCTGTATTCGCTGCCGTTCGCCGTCGCCGCGACGGAGCTTTCGCGACGGCGTCTGCCGCGGTGGTGGAAGATCCCGGCCGGAATCGCGTTCGTGCTTTCGGCCGCGGTCACCATTGCCGGGCTGCCGGTGTGGCCCGCGTCGATGAAAGCCGCGTCGTTCGGGCCTTTTCCGCTCGGCACCGTGTTCGCGGCCGGGGAGACCGCACAACAGCGGCTGGCGGACGGGGTCGGGCGGACGTATCAGTCGCTGCCCGATCCGGTGCGCCGGGAAACCGCCGTATACGGGGAAATCTACCCGTTCGCCGCGGCCGTGGAATACTACGGACCGCGGTACGGGATCAACACTGTCTACAGTGGACACCGAGGATACTGGTACTTCGACCGGCCGCCGGACTCCGCGCGCAACGTGCTTTTCGCGGGCTTCGATCCGGCTTTGCTGCGCCCGTACTTCTCTTCGGTGACTGAAGTGGTGCCCGGGCTGATGTGGCTGTACACCGGGCGAAAGCAGTCCTGGGAAACAATCTGGCCAGAGGTGAAGAAACAATGAGCGACTCCTTGCCCGCGCGAGCGTATTTCCTCGCCTGCGACCCCGACGGCGGCCCGGTCTCCCGCCGCCCCCGAGCGGCCCTGCTGGTCCGCGCGGCCGCGGTGACCGACCTGGTGCTGCGCGGCAACCTCCGCGACCAGCGCGGCCACGCCGAACCGACCGGCGCCGCCCCGACCGGCGACCTCCTGCTCGACGATCTGCTCGCCGACCTCCGCACGCGCAGCCCGGCGTCCTGGCGGGCGCTGCTGCGCCGGGGCAAGAACGACACGCTGCAGTCGCTGGAAACGCAACTCTCCGCGGCGGGGCTGCTGGAGGAAGGCAGCAGCTCGATCTTGCACCGCAAGGTTGTGGTCCCTTCCGATCCGACGCGAGTACGCGACGCACACGCGCGACTCGACCACGCCCTGACCGCCCCGCTGTCCGAAGTAGACGCCTCGGCCGCGGCGCTGGCCTCCCTCGCCGCGGCGTCCGGAGCCGGGATGTCCCGCTCGGACGCGCGGCGCCACGCCGACCGGCTGAAGGAACTGGAGAAGCTCGCCGGACCGGTGCTTCCCGCACTGCGCAAGGCCGTAGCGGGCCGGCGCGCGGCGCGGATCGCGGCGTTCTCCGGCAGTTCCGGAGGCTGAGCTGCCGCCTCAGCCGAGGGGGCTGAGGCGACAGTTCGGCCGCCGCCGAAGCGTGGCCGTTCTACCGTGGCGGACATGACCTCCTTCGCCGCTCTGCACGTCCCGGGCCGTCCGCTGTTGCTGCCGAATGCCTGGGAGTTCGGCTTCGCCGCCGCGCTCGCGGGCGCGGGCCATCCGGCAGTCGGCACCACCAGCCTCGGCGTCTCGGCCGCCGCCGGGCTCGCCGACGGCGCCCCGGAGTCCCGCGCCGCGACCGTCGCACTGGCGAAATCGCTGGCACCGCTGGACATCCTGGTCAGCGTCGACCTCGCCGACGGCTTCAGCGCCGACCCCGGGGCAGTAGCTGACCTCGTCGCGGAACTCGCCGATGCGGGAGTCGCCGGGATCAACCTGGAAGACGGCCGAGCCGACGTCCTCGCCCCGGCCGTCGTCCAGACCGCGCTGCTGGCCAAGGTGCGCGAACGCGTCCCGGGCATGTTCCTCAACGCCCGCACCGACACCCATTGGCTCGGCACCGGCCCGGTCGCGGACGCCATCACCCGGGCCCGCGCGTACGCCGACGCCGGCGCGGACTGCGTCTTCGTCCCCGGCCTGCACGAGCCGGCGGACGTGGCGGAGCTGGCCGAAGCGGTGGAAGTGCCGGTGAACCTCCTGCACCTGCCAGGGAAAACCACTTTCTCCGAATTGGCTTCGTTGGGCGTGGCGAGGGTCAGTCTCGGCTCGACGCCTTACCGCGTGGCACTTTCCGCCGCTTTATCCACAGTGGACTCAGTCCGGGAAGGGGCGGAGCTGCCGATGAAGCCGCCTTCGTACGGGGATGTCACGGCATTGCTCCCGTAACCTGGACGACATGATCTTCGGAGGAAACACCGACTTCGCCGTCCCCGCCGGATACCTCAACACCCCCAGCATCGGGATCCCGCCGGCGCCGGTCGCCGAAGCGGTGGAAGCCGCGGTCGGCCGGTGGCGCACCGGCAAGAACACCCCGTCGGACTTCGACGAGACGGTAGCCCGCTCCCGCGGCGGATTCGCCCGGCTCGCCGGGGTCCCGGCGGAGCGGGTGGCGACCGGCGCGTCGGTGTCGCAGCTGACGGCGAACGTCGCCGCCGGGCTGGCCCCGGACGCCCGCGTTCTGGTCGCCGAGAACGAATTCACCAGCGTCACGTTCCCGTTCGCGCAGCGGGCGAACGTCACCGAAGCGCCGCTGGCCAAGCTGGCGCAGCACGTCGAAGGCCACGACCTCGTCGCGGTCAGCCTCGCGCAGTCCGCCGACGGCGCGCTCCTCGACACCGCCGCGCTGCGGGCCGCCTCCGAAGCCGCGGGCGTGCCGGTCCTGATCGACGTCACGCAAGCCGCGGGCTGGCTGCCGCTGGAGGTGGCATGGGCGGACTGGATCGTCTGCGCGGGCTACAAATGGCTGTTCTCGCCGCGCGGCTGCGCCTGGCTGGCGGTGCATCCGCGGGCGCGGGAACGGACCCGCGCGGTCGCCGCGAACTGGTACGCCGGCGACGATCCGTGGTCCTCGGTATACGGCATGCCACTGCGCCTGGCCGGAAACGCGCGCGCGTTCGACCTTTCGCCGGTGTGGCTGTCGCACGTTGGCGCAGCGGAAGCGTTCGACTACTTCGCGTCACTGGACCTCGCCGCGGTGCGCGAACACAACGCCGGTCTTGCCGATTCCCTGCGCACCGCGGCCGGACTGGAGCCGCGGGGGAGCGCGATCGTGGCACTGGAAGCCGATCCGGCGCGGATCGCCGAAGCCGGGATCGTCGCGGGCGTCCGCAACGGGCGGGTACGGGTCGGTTTCCATCTCTACAACGGCCCTGACGACGTCGAACGCGTTCTGGACGCCTTGGGCGCGGCGTCTGGCTGAAACCCGCGGAGGCGGTGAACTACGGTGTTCGCGTGTCCCATCCGCACTTCACCCCCGGTCCCTCGGACACGGCCCCGATCCCGGCCGTGCCCGGACAGCCGGGTCCGCCGCCCGGGCCGTCGCGCAACCGCGCCCTGCTGCTGCGCGGCGCCGGGCTCGTGGCGATCGCCGTCGTGGCCGGGCTCGTCTGGTACCTGATCCGGCACGACAGCACGCCGGACGAGCCGGTCGCCGAATCCCCGGCGACCACGGCGAAGCCCGCCTTCGACTACAAACTGGCCGAAGGCCCGGTCAAAGCGACCGACTGCGCCGCCAACGCCTACTCGGGCGCCAAGAAGTTCTTCCAGGACAACCAGTGCACCTCCTTGGCGCGGGCGCTGTACACGGTGCAGTCCGGGGACGCGAAGGCGCTGGTGTCGGTCGTGCTGGTGACGATGCCGGACGCGGCGAAGGCGACCGAGCTGAAACAGCTCACCGACCGGGACGGCACCGGCAACGTGAGCGACCTCGTCCGCGACGGCACCTTCCACGACACCGACGCCCCGAAACTGAGCGGCGACGAGGCGGAGTACGAGTCGAAGGCCAGCGGCCCCGAGGTGACCATCGTGCTGACCGACTTCTACTACGGCCACCATGACAAGCAGCTGCTCAACCGGATCGCGAAGAACGCGCTGAAGCTGTCCGGGAAGCTCCGCTGAGAACGCGCGGGCCGGGTTCGTCCGGCCCGCGCGGGCTCGCGGCCTCGTGAGCGCGTATCCCGGTGAGAACCGCGATACGCACTCACGAGGTCCCTAAGCCGCCTGCCCAGGCAACGCCACCGCAGCTGGCTTCTGCCCGGCTTCCTGCCGCCAAGGCATCCCGCGCCGCGCCGCCGCGATCAACGCCTGCAACGCCATCCCGCGCAACCCCGAATCGTCGGTATGCGTAAGCACGGCCAGCCAAGCCGCCGCCGTATCCGCCTCCGCGTTCGCCACCAGCGCAGCAGCCGAAGCCGTGTCCGTAACCGGCTTAGGCGGCACGTACGCAGCTTCCGGCGCAACCGGTGTCGCCGAGGCCGAAGTGATCATCTGCGTCACCGCATCGCGCCGCGCGGTGTGCTCGGCGCGCCCAGCCTTCACCGCGTCCCCGAAATCGCCCGGCAGGAACGCCGTCACCAGCCCGTACACCCACAGCGACGCGTGCTCGGCCGCCAGCGCTTTCTGCAGCGAATCCACCGCTTCCGTCGGCACCGGCGACGGCGCGGCGGCGGCCTTCGCGTCGGCCCCCGGACCGAGTTCCGGCGCGACCCGCTGCAGCCCGGCGCACCCGGCGGCCACCGACGCGACGAGCCCGGCCCGGTACGCCGGCAGCGCGGGCACCAGGTCCTCGGCCTGCTTGCGCGCGGCGGCGAGCCGGTCCTTGAACCCGGCGAGGCCGGCGGGCGCGGCCGGGACCTCCGCCGCCTGCTTGGGCCGGTTCAGCCGGTCCACTTCAGCCTTCAGCGCGGCCGCCTGCGCGGCTCGGGCGTCGGCGACCTGGCCGGCCGCGTCGCCGCCGGCGGGCAGCTTCCTGGCCGCGGCGGCGTCCGCCTCGGCCGCCGCCAGCAGCGGGGCCAGTGGATCGGGGGCGTCGTCGTAGCCGCCGGAGCAGGCGGCGAGCGGCACAGCCGCGGCGACAGTGGCGCTCAGTGCGCCCAGACGCAGCACGGCGCGCCGGGAGAGGTCTGCGGTCACGTCGGCCCATCCTGCCAGGCCCCCCGGGTGCGCCGCCGCTCGCGCGTCTTCGCGGGGGCGCAGGATAAGCTTGACCTTCACCGACCAACAGGCCGAACAGGAGTGCTCCACGTGCCCAACGAACTCGCCAGCCGGCTGGAGCCGATCGTGGCCGAAGCCGTCACGACCGCGGGTTTCGACCTCGACTCGCTCGAGGTGCAGCAAGCCGGAAGGCGACAGCTGGTGAAGGTGGTCGTCGACTCCGACGACGGCGTCGGGCTGGACGAGGTCGCCGAGGTCAGCCGCACCGTCTCGGCCGCACTCGACGAGAACGAGCACGTGCTGGCGAGCGCGTACACGCTCGAGGTCACCTCGCCGGGCCTCGACCGGCCGCTCACCCAGCGGCGGCACTGGCGGCGCGCCCGGTTCCGCCTCGTCAAGATCACGCCCGTCGAAGGCTCCGCCTACCTCGGCCGCGTCGGGCACGCCGGCGAGAAGAGCGTGCGCGTGCTCGCCGACGGCCGGATCAAGGACGTGCACTACCAATCCGTCGCGAAGGCCGTGGTGGAAGTCGAATTCAAGCAACCGCCCGCCGAAGACCTCAAAGCCCTGACGGACGACAGCGCCGGCGAGGACGACAAGGACAAGAAGGAGGAGTCGAAGTGAACGTGGACATCGCCGCGCTGCGGGCGATCGAACGGGACAAGGACATCCCCTTCGACACGGTCATCGAGGCCATCGAGACCGCGCTGCTCACCGCGTACAAGCACACCGAGGGCCACCAGCCGCACGCTCGCATCGACATCGACCGCAAGACCGGCCTCGTCCGCGTCCTCGCGCACACCCTCACGCCCGAGGGCGAGGTCGACGAGGAGTGGGACGACACGCCCGAGGGCTTCGGCCGGATCGCCGCCACCACCGCGCGCCAGGTCATCCTGCAGCGGCTGCGCGACGCCGAGCACGAGAAGACCTACGGCGAGTTCTCCGCCAAGGAGGGCGAGATCGTGGCCGGGGTGGTGCAGCGCGACGCGCGCGCCAACGCCCGCGGCATGGTCGTGATCCAGGTCGGCGACACCGAGGGCGTGCTGCCTCAGGCCGAGCAGGTCGCGGGGGAGTCCTACGAGCACGGCACCCGGATCAAGGCGTTCGTGTTCGGGGTGTCGCGCAGCAACCGCGGCCCGCAGATCATGCTGTCGCGCTCGCACCCGAACCTGGTGCGCAAGCTGTTCGCGCTGGAGGTCCCGGAGATCGCCGACGGCACTGTCGAGATCGCCGCGGTCGCCCGCGAACCGGGGCACCGGTCGAAGATCGCTGTGCGCTCGACCATCCCGGGCGTCAACGCCAAGGGCGCCTGCATCGGCCCGATGGGCGCGCGCGTGCGCAACGTGATGAGCGAGCTGGCCGGCGAAAAGATCGACATCATCGACTGGTCCGACGACCCGGCCAAGTTCGTCGGGAATGCATTGTCGCCGGCGAAGGTTGTCTCGGTACGTGTCGTGGACGAGCGCGCCAAGACGGCGAGGGTCGTGGTGCCGGACTTCCAGCTGTCGCTGGCGATCGGCAAGGAGGGCCAGAACGCCCGCCTCGCCGCCCGGCTCACCGGCTGGCGGATCGACATCCGCAGCGACGCGGCCCCCGCCGAGCCGGCCGGTCCCGCCGAGGGTGAGCAAGACCACGCCGGCCAGGCGCGGCCCGCCGCGGCAACCGGTTCGGCCGACTGAAGGTGCAGGCGCTAGACTCGACAACGGTTCAAGACCCGCGAAGGGCTACTGGGGACACCCCCGACCTCCAGCGTCACCGGCAGTCGCCGGTGCGCACGTGTGTCGGCTGCCGGAAACGGGACTTGACCGGTGAACTGCTGCGCGTGGTCGCGGCGGACGGGCGGCTGGTCGTCGACGAACGTCGGCGGCTGCCGGGCCGGGGTGCGTGGCTGCACCCGGGGCCGGGCTGCCTGGCCAAAGCCGAGCGGAAGCGGGCGTTCCCCCGGGCTCTTCGGGCCCAGGGCGCGCTCGAGACCGCGGGGCTGCGCGACCACACTGCGTTCGCCGCGGACAACGATTCCGGGACAACCCCGGGGTCGCGAGAAACAAGGAAGCAGGTCGACCCGTCATGAGTCAGCCGTGAAGCTGAAGCCATGAACGCGCGACGATAAGGACGAGGTCAGCGGGTCCCCGCCTGGCCTCCCCTAGATGAGGAGAGCTGTGCCAGGCAAGGCCCGTGTACACGAGCTCGCTAAGGAGCTCGGCATCACCAGCAAAGAAGTTCTCGCCAAGCTGAAGGAGCAGGGCGAGTTCGTGAAGTCCGCGTCGTCCACCGTCGAGGCGCCCGTCGCCCGCCGGCTCCGCGACGCCTACCCCGCCAAGGGCGGGAAGAAGCCCGGTCCCACTCCGGGACCTCGGCCGGCTCCGGCGGCTCCGAAGCCGCCCGCCCAGCAGCAGAGCCCGGCTCCGCAGGCTCCGGCCCAGCCGGCTCCCGCGCAGCAGGCCCCGGCCGCGAAGCCGACCCCGCAGCAGACCGCCAGGCCGGCGTCCCCGGGCCCGAAGCCCGGCGGCCCGCGTCCCGGTCCGCGTCCGCCCGCCCCGGCCCAGCCGGCCCCGGCGCAGGAGGTCCCGGCCGCCAAGGCCGAGCCCGCCGCGCCGACGCCGGCCCCGAAGCAGCAGGACTCGTCGTCCGCCGGTTCGGTCGTGCCGCCCAAGCCGCAGGGCCC
Organism: Amycolatopsis rubida; assembly: GCF_900115345.1. Lineage (GTDB taxonomy): Bacteria > Actinomycetota > Actinomycetes > Mycobacteriales > Pseudonocardiaceae > Amycolatopsis > Amycolatopsis rubida. The sequence goes on from NZ_FOWC01000003.1 coordinate 304,290, forward strand.
CAAGCCCGGCGGCCCGAAGCCCGGTCCGCGCACCCCGCGGGTCGGCAACAACCCGTTCGGCGTCGGGTCCGGTTCCCCGGCCCCGCGTCCGCCCGCCCAGCGCCCCGGCCCCGGCCAGGGCGGCGACAACCGTCCCCCGCGTCCGGGCGGCGGCCAGGGCGGCGGAGAGCGTCCGCCGCGTCCCGGCGGGCCGGGCGGCGGCAACCGGCCGAGCCCGGGCAACATGCCTCCGCGCCCGAACCCCGGCATGATGCCGGGCCGCGCCCGTCCGGCCGGACCGGCAGGCGGCCGCGGCGGTCCCGGTGGCGGCGGCGGTCGTCCCGGTGGCGGCGGCGGTCGTCCCGGCGGCGGTGGCGGCGGTTTCCGCGGCGGCCCCGGTGGCGGCGGCGGTGGCGGCGGCTTCCGTCCTGGCGGCGGTGGCGGCGGTGGCGGCTTCCGTCCGGGCGGCGGCGGTGGCGCCCCGGCCGGCGGCGGCGGTTTCCGCGGCGGCGGCGGTCGCGGCGGCCCCGGTGGCCGCGGCGGCACGGCCGGCGCCTTCGGCCGTCCCGGCGGGCCCTCGCGCAAGGGCCGCAAGTCGAAGCGGCAGAAGCGCCAGGAGTACATGGACAACATGCAGGCGCCCAGCGTCGGCGGCGTCCGCCTGCCCAAGGGCAGCGGCGAGACGATCCGGCTGCCGCGCGGCGCTTCGCTGACCGACTTCGCCGAGAAGATCGACGCCAACCCGGCCTCGCTGGTGCAGGTGCTGTTCCACCTCGGCGAGATGGTCACCGCGACGCAGTCGGTGTCGGACGACATCCTCGAGCTGCTCGGCGGCGAGATGAACTACGTCGTCCAGGTCGTCTCCCCCGAGGAGGAGGACCGCGAGCTGCTGGAAACCTTCGACATCACCTACGGCGAGGACGAGGGCGGCGAAGAGGACCTGCAGGTCCGTCCGCCGGTCGTCACCATCATGGGTCACGTCGACCACGGTAAAACCCGGTTGCTGGACACGATCCGCAAGACGAAGGTCCGCGAGAGCGAGGCCGGCGGGATCACCCAGCACATCGGCGCCTACCAGATCGAGACCGAGCTCGAAGGCGTGCCGCGGCTGATCACCTTCATCGACACCCCGGGTCACGAGGCGTTCACCGCCATGCGTGCCCGAGGCGCGAACTCGACCGACATCGCGGTGATCGTGGTGGCGGCCGACGACGGCGTCATGCCGCAGACGGTGGAGGCGATCAACCACGCGCAGGCCGCGAAGGCCCCGATCGTGGTCGCGATCAACAAGATCGACAAGGAGGGCGCGAACCCGGACAAGATCCGGCAGCAGCTCACCGAGTACAACCTCATCGCCGAGGAATACGGCGGCGACACGATGTTCGTCGAGATCTCCGCGCGGGAGAACATCAACATCGACGGGCTTCTCGAGGCGATCCTGCTGACCGCGGACGCGGCCCTGGACCTCCGGGCCAACCCGGACATGGAGGCACAGGGCGTCGCGATCGAGGCGCACCTCGACCGCGGCCGCGGCCCGGTGGCCACCGTCCTGGTCCAGCGCGGCACGCTGCGCGTCGGCGACTCGGTCGTGGCGGGCGACGCCTACGGCCGCGTCCGCCGGATGGTCGACGAGCACAACGAGGACGTCACCGAGGCGCTGCCCTCGCGTCCGGTCCAGGTCATCGGGTTCACCTCGGTGCCGGGAGCGGGCGACACCTTCCTGGTGGTCGACGAGGACCGCGTCGCCCGGCAGATCGCCGAGCGCCGCTCCGCGCGCACCCGCAACGCGCTCAACGCGTCGCGCCGCAAGCGGGTCAGCCTTGAGGACCTCGACTCCGCCCTGAAGGAGACGAGCAGCCTCAACCTGATCATCAAGGGCGACAACTCGGGTACCGTCGAAGCGCTCGAAGCGGCGCTGCTGCAGCTGGACGTCGGCGAAGACGTCGAGCTGAACGTGGTGCACCGCGGCGTCGGCGGCGTGACCGAATCGGACATCGACCTGGCGACCGCGTCCGACGCGATCGTGCTCGGGTTCAATGTCCGGGCGCAGGGCAAGGCGACCGAGCGGGCCACCCGCGAGGGCGTCGACGTGCGCTACTACACGGTCATCTACCAGGCGATCGAGGAGATCGAGCAGGCTCTGAAGGGCATGCTCAAGCCGGAGTACGAAGAGGTCGAGCTGGGCCGCGCCGAGGTCCGGGACGTCTTCAAGTCCTCCAAGATCGGCACGATCGCGGGTTGCCTGGTCATGTCCGGCGAGATCCGGCGCAACGCCAAGGCCCGCCTCCTGCGCGACGGCAACGTCGTCGCGCAGAACCTGCCGATCAACTCGCTGCGCCGGTTCAAGGACGACGTGGTCGAGGTCCGGGAAGGGTACGAGTGCGGTCTCACGCTGGGCTCGTACAGCGACATCAAGGTCGACGACGTGATCGAGACCTACGAACAGCGGGAGAAGCCCCGTGCGTGAGTGACCTGTCCGGGGTGCGCCAGGCGCGCACCCCGGACCGCCCTCGCGGCACAACTTCGCTGCCTATGTTTGTCGGAGCCCTGGAGCTCGACCTGCTGCTCGACGACGTGCATTCGGTGAAGCAGAAACGATCCGTGGTGCGGCCGGTGGTGGCCGAACTGCGGAAGCGATTCGCCGTCTCGGTCGCCGAGGCGGGACATCTGGACCTGCACCGGCGCGCGCTCATCGGCGTCGCCGCGGTCGCCCCCGACGGCGAGCACATCCGGGACGTGCTCGACGCGTGCGAGCGGTTCGCGGCGGGCCGCCCCGAGGTCGAACTGCTGTCGGCGCGCCGCCGGCTGCTCGGCCCGGACGACTAGAACACCCGGAAATCCGGAGAAGGAGACCTCAGCCATGGCCGATCCCGCTCGGGCACGCAAGCTCGCCAAGCGGATCTCGCAGATCGTGGCCTCGGCGATCGAACACGACGTCAAGGACCCGCGACTGGGCGCGGTGACCATCACCGACGCCCGTGTCACTGCGGACCTGCACGACGCCACGGTGTACTACACGGTGCTCGGCGAAAGCCTCGACGCGGAGCCGGACTTCGCGAGCGCCGCGGCCGCGCTGGAAGCCGCGCGCGGCGTCCTGCGCACGAAGGTGGGACAGGGCACCGGCGTCCGCTACACCCCGACGCTCACCTTCGTCGCGGACAGCGTCCCGGACGACGCCCGCCGCATCGAAGAGCTGCTCGCAAAGGCCCGCGAATCGGACGCCGAGGTGGCCCGGCGGGCGACCGGAGCGCAGCCCGCGGGCGAGGCGGACCCGTACAAGGCCCCTCGTGCCGAAGAGGACGAGGAGCAAGCAGAAGAGGAGACGCGCGGCTGAAGCGATGCGGTCAAAGCCCGGTGTCACGCGACGCGGTCTGCTGTTCGGCAGTGCCGCGGCGCTCGTCTCCGCCTGCGCCGGGCGCTCCGCCCCGGTGGCTGCGCCGACCCCGGCTGCCCCGGCCTCCAGCCCGTCGTCCCTGAAGGCGTCCATCACGATCCACCGCAGGCACTCCGCGGCCCGCGGCCGGGATGTCGACGTGGTGCTCATGACGCCCGACGGCGTCCCGAGCACCGGCTTGCCGGTCTGCGTCGCACTGCACGGCCGCGGGTCGAACGCCCGCACGTTCATGGACCTGGGCCTGCCCGCGGCTCTCACCGCCGCGGTCCGGTCCGGCATCCCGTCGTTCGCGGTCGCCGCGGTCGACGGCAGCCACTACTGGATGCCCGACGGCGACGACGACCCGCACCGCATGCTCACCGACGAACTCCCCGGCTGGCTGTCCGAGTCGGGTCTCCGCCCGATGACCGGACTTCTCGGCATCTCCATGGGCGGCTTCGGAGCACTGAACCTCGCCCGCCACCGCCGCGACGTGACGGCGGTGGCCACCTGCAGCGCGGCCCTGTTCCGCACCTGGCCGGAAGCCCGGTCCCGGCACATCTTCGCGTCCCAGAACGACTGGACGGCCGCCGAACCGCTGCGGCACGCGGACGAACTCCCGACCCGCGGCCTCGGCGTGTGGTGCGGCGACCGGGATCCGTTCCTGGCGGCCAACCGGAAGCTGATCGCCGGCGCCGGCCCGGAGGTCTCGCGGATCACGCCGGGGGAGCACACTTCGGAGTACTGGCGGGGAGTCCTGCCGGAGGTCCTGCGGTTCCTCGGGCCGCGGCTGGCGTAGCGGGATCGCCGGTTCGGGTAGCCGGGGTTGTGTAGGCAATTGGTAACACGGCTACTTGCCGGTGTGGACAGCGATCGAGCGCCGGGAGCCGGCGCGCTACCCGGCAGCCGGGTCCGGCGGCAGCTTCGTGGTGGCGTCGGTGACGGCCAGCCGAAGCGCGTCCCGGCTGAGCCCGCGCACCGATCCGAGGTCGACGCCGACGAGGACGGCGTGCGCGAACGCCGCGCCGGATACGTCGGCGCGGGCCAGGGTCGCCCCGGTCAGGTCGGCATTGCTGAGGTCGGCGTCCGACAGGACGGCCTCGGTCAGATCGGTGCCGCGGAGACTGGCACGGGTCAGCACCGCGCCGCGCAGGTTCGCCCGACGGCAGCTGGCCCGATCGAGCGCCGCGGTGGGCAACTTCGCCCCTGCCAGCTCCGCCGAGGTCAGGATCGCCCCCGTGAAATCGGCGCAGTCGAGCCGCGCCTCGGCAAAGTCCGCGTCGGTCAACTTCGCCGCGGCGAAGTTCGCGTGACGAAGGTCGGTCAGCCTCAGCTCGGCGCCGGGCAGTTGCACGCGGACGAGATCGAGCCGTGTTCCCTGGGGAGGAGGATGAGTGCGCAGCGCCCGCAGTGCGACTCTGACGTCCAGCGGGAGCGGTTGTCCCGTTCCGCCGTGACTGCGCAGGAAGTCCGTAAGCGTTTCGACAACCCGGGCCCGGTCGCGAGGAGAATCCTCGTACATTCTTTCCAACGTCCGGACCCCGCCTGCTCGCGTCGAAGCGCGCTCGGAGCCGAGGTGGCCGATCGCCGTGGCGTAGATATCGGTGACCTGCTTGTCGCGGTCGAGGAGAAGTTTCCGGACCGCCGCCCACGCCGGGACGCTGATGCCGAGCGGGGCGAGAAAGCCGGCTATCTGGCCGCGAATGCCGCTCAGGACAGCGGCCCGCTCGGCGTCCGCGAGGCGTGCGACGTCGGCACCGCCGACCCAGGACGCGAACGGCCCGAGCAGGAACCACAGCACGGCGACAGCCCCGGCCGCTGCGGCCCCGGCAACGGCTAACGTCCGGAGGCGGCGGCGAATCGGGAGCCGCGCCCCCCTCACCGCCCGGCCTCGCGGGAGTCCGGAACAGACCAGCCTCCCGCGATTTCCCCACGCGGATCGAGCCCGTACTTGCGGAACTGTTTGTGGTTCCAGTCCGGGCTTTCCGAGGACGCGAGGTAGTGTTCGATGCGTCTGCGCGCCCGCGGATGACCGTAGGCCAGTGCGGTGCAGTAGAGGTCGAGCACCCTCCCCGGCTGGCCGGCGTTGCGGCGGAGATCGGCCAGCAGGACATGGCATTCGATGTCGCCGCCGCGGACTCCGCGCTCCGCGAGTTCCCACGCTTTGTCGCGGTTTTTCCGGGCCTTGTCGCGGTTTTCTGGTGCTGTGTCGAGTCTTCCGTGCAAGAGAAAGCCACGGGCGACGCCCGCTGCGGAGCTGAAATCATCGTCCGCGATCTGCTGCTCGATCATCCGCTCCGCTTCGGCCAGGTCTCCCAGCCCGGCAAGAGCCTCCGCCCGAAGGCCGGGCAGCCGGGCCGGACAGGTGCTCGTGGAATCGAGCAGCCGGGCCGCTTCCGCGAAGCTCTGCCGCTTTATCAAGAGGCGCACAGCCCGTTCTCTGGCCAGCACCGATCCCGCGGTGGCGGCTTCGGAGTAGAGGCCGGAAGCCACGACCAGGAGGGTCGACGACGCGAGTTCCACGCCGGATCCGCTCACGGTCGCCCGGTCGGTCCCGTCGGTGCGGACGCTGTCGGCGTCGACGAGCGCGTCGGCGACCCAGAGCAGCGCGTGGTTCCAGGAAACGTCCTCGCGCGTGCGATAAGCCGTGACCAGGTCCTTGGCGTAGACATCTGCGATGTACCGAGCGACCGGAGCCAGCGCGCCGGCGACCAGCGGGGCGGTGCCGACATACCACTTCAGTGCTTGAGCGATCGGCTCGGAATACTCGGAATCCGAGGTTTTCCTGGCCTCTCCGAAGCGGCAGAGCAACAGGGCGATCTCGGCGGGGTCCGGGGCGCCGCCCGCTCGCTGGGCGGTCCGGTAGCAGCCGGCGGCGTCGTCGAACAGACCGTGCCGGGCGGCAGCGAGGGCCGCGGCACCCAGCGCACGGGGTTCGTGTTCGGCTGCCTCGTAGTAGCAGTCGAGTGCTTTCCGCGGACGATCCGAGGCGGAGAAGGCGTCGCCGACGGCGATCAACGGTGCGGCATCGCCGTCGGCCGCGCAGGCGAGGGCGAGTCGCTGTGCGGTCATCAGATCTGTGCTCAGGTTTACCCGCACCGCGGCGGCCATCGCGCCCGGGACGTCGTATTGTCGCGCCGTCGCGACCCAGTCGAGCGCGTCTTCCACTTGGCCGGCCGAAGCCAGCACCTGAGCGCCGAGGAGATAGGCGTCGTGCCGGCCGTGCTCGGTCGCTTTCGCCGAGAGCATCCTGACCGCGGCTTCGGGGCCGGCCGCGTCGACCGTCAGGTCCGTGATCATCGGCAGCAGGTCGAGCCCGGTGCGTTCGCCCAGCTCGCTCAGGTAGCTGACCGCTTCGTCGAGCTGCGCCTGCCGACACTGCCGGTCCTCGGCTCGCTCCTTCGGCGTCAGCGGGACCCGGCGAGGCCGTTGCCGGGGGGAGTCCTCCCGGGACGCGATGCCCTCGGCCACGACCGCCGCCGAATGCAGATCTCCCTTCTCGGCGAGCCGCTGATGAATAGCCAGCGCTTTGCGCGGCCGCTTGAGCTGGGTGTGCGCTACCGCGACCAGTACCTCGGCGGAACGGTTTCCTTCGGCGGCGAGCGGGCCGAGCCAGTCGAGGACGTCTTTGGGCCGCTTGGCGGCGAAAAGTATTCTGGCTCCTTCGCGGACGGCGTCCTCGACGCGGTCCGGATCGACGCTGGTCCGCGCGATTGTTTCGTACTGGCTGATCGCGTCGTCGATCCGGCCGGCCCTGGCCAGCATCGCGGCGAGTTCGGCGCGTGCGCGCGGGCATCCGTTCTCAGCCGCTCTGGAGAAGAAGTGAGCGCTCAATTCCAGCAGGTGGCGTTTTTCGCATTCTTTCGCCAGGGCGCGGCAGTTTTCAGGATCTGCTCTCTCGCGCAGCACCGGCCACACCAGCTCGTTCGGCAGGACCAGCTTCGCCGCCCCGGTCACGAAATGCCGCTCGAGCGAGGGGGCGAGGCAGTACGAGTCCGCCGTCTCGCCGGATTTCCGGATCAGGATCGCGGCCCCGCCGGGTACCTGCTCAGTCACCTCGCTCAACGCTTCGGCGAACCACTCGGCTGAATCGGGCGCGCGGCTTCCGAGAAAAGCTTGCGCGCCCTGACGCAGGACGTCGCGCGGAAACCATCGGCCGTGTCCGGCGTGCAGTGCCGCGATCAGGAAGTCGAGCAGCGCGCGAGATTCCGGGCCCGCGTCGCGGTACCGTGCGCGAAGTTCCGGTTCGGCGACGAGAGTCTGGATCACGCGGCCGTCCGGTGCGCTCGCCGCTGCTTCGGCCAGCCTCGGTTCAGGAGAATCGCGCGCCTTGCCGAGTTCGGTCTTGGTAAAGGACTCGTCCACCCGGATGACGGTTCCCTGCCGCGGGAGCAGCTGGACGTTGGGACGGTGCAGGCCCGGCGGTGTCCGGCCGGACGGCGCGTTGAGCGTTTTCCAGCTCTCGCGGGTCAGGGTGATCAGGATCAGGCAGGGGGCGCGGGTTTCGTCGCCGAGGAGATTGCGCAGACAGCGGGCGACCCGGTCGTCGAGTTCGCTGTCGCCGGACAAGAGGCACCGCTCGGCGGCCGGAAGCCACACCACCGTCCGGGGAGACAGGCCGCTCTCGTTCGCCAGCAGCTCTTCCGGCGTGCAGGGGCTGAGTCCTGGCCAGATCTTCCAGTGGCGGAGGAGGAAGGACCCGTCGTCGTTCGCGCGGATCGCCTCCCACAACGCACGTTTCTTCCCCGTCGCCGGATCGCCGACCAGGATGGCCATCCGGCTCGCCCCGCCCGCGGCCGCCGCGATGACGGGTTCCAGCTCCGCGTCGTGTTTGCGCGGGAAGTAGATCGTCGTTTCCGGCACCGTGCGGCCGTGCCGGCCGTCGTCGCTCAAGGGAAAGATTCCGAGCTGATCCGGAGTGCGGGTCGCCAGGTCGGCCGTGGGTATGGAGAGCGGGGCCGGGGTGGGGTGCGCTGTGGTGTCCATCTCTCGCCCGAGCCTGCCGGACCTGGCCGCGGCCGCGCCACTCCCGTCCCGTGCTTTCGGTGAACGGTCAGCTCAGGGGGTTCAATGAGCGGCGAAATTCGCTCGCGCCGAACCCTCGTTCACTCATTTCGGTGAACAATTCTTGCGCGCGGTAACGCTATTCCGCGATCGATTCAGGCCGGTTTTCCCGCCACCACGAGATCCCGCACGATCGCCTGGTCCACCCGGTGCGCCAGCTCCTCGTACGGCCCGCCCGACCGCACCGCCAGCCCCGCCCGTTCCAGGATCGCCACCAGGCCCTCCCGCGGCAGCACATGCGTGTTCCACGAGATCCCGAGCGCCCCGCCCGGCCGCAGCACCCGGTTCCACACCGGGATCGCCGCGGCGAGGAGGTCGCGCGGGCTGCGGGCCAGACCGGTTTCGCGGTGGCTGCCATGCTGCACGCCGTACGGCGCGTCGGTCACGATCAGGTCCGCCGACGCCGGGCGGAGGACCTCGTCGGTGGTCAGGGTGTCCGCGTTCAGGTAGCTGAGCCGCCGGGTGCGGCCTGCCTTGTAGTCGTCCTTGTCGAACGCGTACTCGATGTCCAGCCGGCGGCCGAGGCGGACCTTGTTGCGGCGCAGCTGCCCGGACTCCGCGGTGTGCTTCACCCGCTTCGTGCGCAGCCACGTCTTCACGAACTGTTCGTACGCCTCGAAATCGCGCGCGTCGACGTCGAGGCCAGTGGCGTCGAAGCCGTACATCACGGCCTGGTTCAGCGTCGTCCCGCGGCCGCACAGCGGGTCGAGCACGTGCAGTTCGCGGTCCGGCCAGTCCGCGGGCCGCGAGGTCGCCAGCAGGGTGAGATTGAGCAGCAGTTTCGTGAACTGCTCGTTGGTCTTGCCCGGGTACTTCTGGATGGTCAGCAGGTCGGAGTCCGCCTTCGCCAGCGGATGCACGGCGACCGGCCGCAGCACGCCGTCGCCCAGTTCGAACAGGGCGTACAGCGAGGACAGGTTCGACAGCAACGCCAGGTCGCGCTCGCCGAGCGGGGCCGCGCAGGCGAATTTCACGTACCCGACCCCGCCGAGTTCGATCTCTTCGATCGCCGACACCTCGGCGGAAAGAGCGGTGCCGAAGGCCGCCAGTTCGGCGCGCAGCAGCGCCGGCGACGAGGCGGCGTACACGCGGTTGGCGGAAGGCAGAACGAGGATCACGTACTCAGGCATCCCGCAGAGCGTAGCGTGACACTTTGTGACAGCTTCCCTGGTACAGGACATCGAGGCCGCCGCCGCAGTGCTGGCCCGGGCCACCGACGTGACGCTGCTCGGACACGTCCGCCCCGACGCGGACACCCTCGGCAGCGCGCTGGCCCTCGGCCACGTGCTGCATCGCCGCGGCGCGCGCGTGCGAGTCGCCTTCGGCGAGCCGGACGAGGCCCCCGAAACACTGGCCTGGCTCGACGTCGACGGCCTGATCACTCCCGTCGACGCCCTCCCTCCGGCGGACGGCCTGCTGGTCGCGCTGGACACCCCGACCCTGGCCCGCCTGGGCAGGCTCGCCCCGCGGGTCGCCGCGGTCCGCGACGCGGGCGGTTCGGTCCTGGTCGTCGATCACCACGCGACCAACGCCCGCTACGGCACCCACCACGTCGTGGACGACACCGCCGAAGCGACGGCGATCCTGGTCACGCGGATCGTCGAGGCGATGGGGGCCGAACTGGACGCGGCCGCCGCGCGCTGCCTGTACGCCGGGGTGGTCACCGATACCAGCGGCTTCCGGCGGGCGAGCCCCGAAACGCACCGGATCGCCGCCCGCCTCCTGGAAGCCGGGGCCGACCCGGGCGAGGTGGCCCGCCGAATCGTCGACGACCACCCGTTCGCGTGGCTGCCGATGCTGTCGACGGTCCTGTCGGAGGCCCGTCTGGAACCCGAAGGGGCGCAAGGATTCGGCTTCGTCCACACGGTAGTGCGCGCGGCCGCCGCGGCGACGGTGCGGCTCGAAGAGGTGGAGTCGGTGATCGACGTGGTGCGCGCTACCCGGGAGGCCGGCGTCGCAGCGGTGCTGAAGGAAGCCGGGCCCGGTCCAGTGTGGACGGTCTCGCTGCGCTCGGCCGGCGACATCGACGTGTCCGCGGCCGCCGCGGAGTTCGGCGGGGGAGGCCATCGGATGGCGGCGGGATGCACGGCGGAGGGTCCGGCGGAGGAGGTGCTGGACCGGCTGCGGGAAGCGCTGGGGAGGGCGCCGCTGTTGCGGGCTTCCTGACCGGGCCGGGCGGTGCGCGGCCCGGCCCGGCGGATGAGCGCGGGACTTGGGCGGAGTTCGGCGGGAGCGGCGGGATTGGCGGGATTGGCGAAGCCGCGTCCGGAAGCTTCGCCGGTGCGCCCGCGTGATCGCCGGGGCCGCATCGCCGCCGTGCTGCTGACCGGAGCCTTCGCGCCTGGTCACACCGGCCGACGCAGCCCGTCCAGCACGAGGGTGATGAGATCGTCGGCCTCGGCCCGCCAACGAGGACGGTCATGGGACGCGCCGATGCCGTGCAGCGCCATCAGCACGGCACCGGCGTCCACGTCGTCGCGAACGGTGCCGTCCTCTGCCGCGGCGGCCACCAGGTCGGTGACCGCCTGCTCCAGCGCTTGGCTGCCGCCGGCGAGGGCGTTCGAGCGTTCGGCCATCAGCGTGGCCAGCGTCCGGGCCAGGCCCTCGTGGGCGTCGATGTGGTCGACCATGCCGCGCAGGAAGGTCGCCAGCGCCTCCGCCGGGGGCAGCGTGGCCCGCAGCTGGCGGGCGCGATCGCACAGCGCGGCGACTTCCCCGTGGTAGACCGCCTCGGCCAGCGCCTCCCGGGTGGGGAAGTGGCGGTACAGCGTGCCGGTGCCCACTCCGGCCAGGCTGGCGAAGTCGTCGAAGCGCAGGTCGAAGAATTCGCCGGCGTCGAAGATCTCCCGTGCCTTGGCGACCAGGAGGTCGCGGTTGCGCTGGGCGTCGGCCCGCAGCGGCTTGCCCGCGGTCATGCGCGGCCCTCCCGTCGTCAAGTGGAGATTGTCTCCACTTCGATCGTACCGCACGAGGTGCGGCGCGAAGATCTCGCTGCCCGGCCGCCGCTGGGCTTGCTGTCCGATCCGGTGTCCGCCCGAGGCCGCCCGCGGCTGGCTGGCCGCCCGTGCCGGATCACGCCACAGTGGACTTCTGTCTCTCAAGATCAGCCTGCTTCCCTTGCCGCATAAGCGAATCCCGTGCTCCGATCGCTCGCCTCCGGCTGTCCTCGCGGTCCGGGCCGCCGGAATTGTCGGTCCCGGTGGCTACTCTCATTCCCGTGTCCGAAAACGCCACGACCACCGCCGTAAGCGGTGACCGCATCCCGCCCCGCCGAGTGTTCGGCCTCGCCGTGCCCGCGCTCGGCGTGCTCGCCGCCGAGCCGCTCTACGTGCTGGTCGACACCGCCGTCGTCGGCCATCTCGGGGCGTTGCCGCTCGCCGGCCTCGCGCTGGGCGGCGTGGTGTTGTCGCAGGTCTCCACGCAGCTCACCTTCCTGTCCTACGGCACCACCTCGCGCACCGCGCGGCTGCACGGCGCGGGCAGGCGCGCCGACGCGGTCAGCGAAGGCGTGCAGGCCACCTGGCTGGGCGTGCTGGTTGGGCTGGTGCTGCTGGCGGCGGGGCAGTTGCTGGCCGGGCCGATCGCCCGCGCGCTCTCGGGCAGCGACGAGATCGCCGCGGCGGCCGTGTCGTGGCTGCGGATCGCGTTGTTCGGCGCGCCGCTGATCCTCATCACGATGGCGGGCAACGGCTGGATGCGCGGCGTGCAGGACGCCACCCGTCCGCTGCGCTATGTGCTGGCGGGCAACGGAATCTCCGCCGTCCTGTGCCCGGTGCTGGTGTACGCCGCCGGTCTCGGGCTGGAGGGGTCGGCGATCGCGAACGTCGTCGCACAGGTCGTGTCCGCGTCGATGTTCGTCGCGGCGCTGGTACGGGAAAAGGCGCCGTTGCGGCCGGATTTCCCGGTGATGCGGGCGCAGCTGGGTCTCGGCCGCGACCTGGTGCTGCGCAGTTTCGCGTTCCAGGCGTGCTTCGTGTCGGCCGCCGCGGTGGCCGCGCGCACTTCGACCGAGGCGGTCGGGGCGCACCAGGTGGTCCTGCAGCTCTGGACGTTCCTGTCCCTGGTGCTCGATTCGGTCGCGATCGCCGCGCAGTCGCTCGTCGGCGCGGCGCTCGGTGCCGGAGCGGCGCGGCAGGCACGCGGAGTGGCCACGCAGATCACCGGATACGGCCTGGTTTTCGGCTGTTTCCTCGGCGTGCTGTTCGCGGCGTTGTGGAGCGTCCTGCCGCACGCGTTCACGTCCGATCCGGGAGTGCTCGGCGAAATCCCGCACGCCTGGTGGTTCTTCGTGGCGCTGCAACCGATCGCGGGCGTGGTGTTCGCGCTCGACGGTGTTCTCCTCGGTGCGGGCGATGCCGCCTTCCTCCGCACCGCCACGCTCGTCAGTGCCGGGCTCGGCTTCCTGCCGCTGATCTGGCTGTCGCTGGCGCTGGGCTGGGGGTTGATCGGGATCTGGAGCGGCTTGTCGCTGTTCATGGTGTTCCGGCTGGCGGCCGTGGTGGCGCGGTGGCGGTCCGGGCGGTGGGCCGTGGTCGGCGCGGTGCGGGAGGCGTGATGGCATAACGGCGAAACCCGCTCGCCGCCGGCGCCCGGCGGATGCGAGGGTGGGCGCATGCCGAAGTTCACCCAGGTCGACGTCTTCACCGGCGAGCTCACCCGAGGCAACGCGCTCGCTGTGGTGCACGCCGCGGACGGGTTGTCCGACGAGCGGATGGCCGCGTTCGCTCGCTGGACGAACCTCAGCGAGACCACGTTCCTGCTGGAGCCGTCCGACCCGGCCGCCGACTACCGCGTGCGGATCTTCACCCCGCACGGCGAGCTGCCGTTCGCCGGGCATCCGACGCTCGGGTCGGCGCGGGCGTGGCTGGCCGCCGGGGGAGAGCCGAACGCCGGGCATCTCGTGCAGGAATGCGGGGCCGGGCTGGTCCGGGTGCGCCGCGACGGCGACCGGCTGGCGTTCGCCGCGCCTCCGCTGCGCCGCGGCGGTCCGGTGGACGACGCCGACCTCGCCGCGGTGAAACGCGGCCTGCGCCTCGGCGACGCCGACGTCCTCGACGCGCGCTGGGCGGACAACGGCCCCGGCTGGATCGCGCTGCTGCTGCGCGATGCGGCGACCGTCCTCGCGATCGAGCCGGACTTCGGTGCGCTCGGCTCGTACAAGGCGGGCGTCGCCGGTGCGCAGCCGGCCGGATCCGACACGGCTTTCGAGGTCCGCGCGTTCAGCGACGTCGTCGAGGATCCGGTCACCGGCAGCCTCAACGCGGCGCTCGGCCAGTGGCTGATCGGCGACGGCCTGGCGCCCGAGTCGTACGTCGCGGCGCAGGGCACGCGGCTCGGCAGGCGCGGGCGGGTGCACGTCGAACGGGACGGCGACGACGTGTGGGTCGGCGGCGAAACGGTCGTCGGCATCCGGGGCGAAGCGGACCTGTGGTGAAGCACACCCCGGTTACGGCTATGTATCGAGGTTGCTGAGGCGATACAAGTATCGAGGCGGCAGCGTCGTCGTCCTCCGCTGTCCGACGCTCGCCTGATTTCTGGAGGAACTCTTGACGCCCGCCGGCCGCGCCCCTGTCCGGTCCTGGCTCATCTGGCTCACCGCGGTCACGGTGTACCTGCTCGCCGTTTTCCACCGCACCTCCTTCGGCGTCGCCGGGCTGAAGGCAGCCGAACGCTTCGGCGTCGGGTCCGCCGCGCTCGGCATCTTCACCGTCTTGCAGGTCGGCGTATACGCGGCCATGCAGATCCCGACCGGCGTGCTGGTCGACCGCTACGGCCCGCGCCGCGTGCTCACCGCCGCCGTCCTGATCCTCGGCTCCGGGCAGCTGCTGCTCGGACTCGCCGACACCTACGCACTCGGCCTGGTGGCCCGCGGCGTCCTAGGCCTCGGCGACGCACTCACCTTCGTCAGCGTCCTGCGCCTCGTCGCGGCGCATTTCCCGGCGCACCGGTACGCGCTGCTCGCGTCCTTCACCTCCTGCGTCGGCTACCTCGGAAACCTCGCCGCGACAGTCCCGCTCACCCTGCTCCTCGACGGTCCAGGATGGACAGTCACCTTCCTCGCCGTCGGCGCGGTGACGGTGCTCTATTCGGTGCCGGTCGCGCTGCGCGTCCGCGACACTCCCGGCGGCGTGCCGGAACGCGAGCGCGAACCCGTGCGCCCGGCGGAACTGGCCAGGCAGGTCAAACTGGCCTGGCGAACTCCCGGCACCCGGCTGGGATTCTGGGTGCACTTCTCGACGATGTTCGCGCCGAACGTGCTGACCCTGTTGTGGGGCATGCCTTTCCTGGTGCAAGGCGAAGGCCTGCCCGCGGCGACCGCCAGCGCGCTGCTGACCGTCTTCGTGTTCGGCTCCATGGCAGGCGGCCCGCTGCTGGGCGCGGTGATCGGCCGTGCCCCGGCGCTGCGGGTGCCGCTGGTCATCGGCTACCTCGCCGGAGCGGCGATCGTGTGGGCGGTGCTGCTCGGCTGGAACGGCCACGTCCCGGTAGGCGTCCTCGTCCCCGCGTTCGCGTTCCTCACCCTGGGCGGCCCGGCGTCGATGATCGGCTTCGCCATCGCCCGCGACTACAACCCGCTGTCCCGCGTCGGCACCGCGACCGGAGTAGTGAACGTCGGCGGTTTCCTGGCGACCACCGTGACGGCCTTGCTGATCGGCATCCTCCTCCAGGCCACCGGCGGCAACTTCCGGATCGCGCTGCTGGTCGTCGTAGCCGTGCTGGCGGCAGGCGCGTCGCGAATGCTGGTGTGGTGGCGGCGCGCCCGCGCCCACGTGTTCGCCGCGGCGGCCCGCGGGGAAGAAGTCCCGGTCCGGATCCGGCGGCACCGCTGGGACCGCGCCCCGGAAGAGGCCGTGGCCGCCTGACCGCTCCCGCTGCTCGTGAGTGGCTGTGCCGGTTCTAGCGGATACCGACTTGTCGACCTACCGTGGTGGTATGGCTCACTCACACCAGGTTACCGCAGGTCAGGGTGGTCGGCAGCCGATCTTGGATTCGTATGCGCGGCTGTCGCGGAATCAGCGGGGCAAGCTGGAGAAGTGCGAGACGCAGCACGCGGACAACCGTGAGGTGATCGACCGGTTGGGCGGCGTGCTGGGTGAGGAGATCTCCGATCCGAAGCTGTCAGCCTGGAATCCGAAGGTCCACCGCCCGGGGTGGGAACGGGTGATGAAGCGGGTTGCCGCGCGGGCGTGTGACGGGGTGGTGTTGTGGAACACCGACCGGGGCTGGCGGCAGTCTCCGGACCTCGAAGACATGTTCAAGCTGATCGAGGGCTACGACTCGTTCACGGTCGCGTCCTCGCACGGCCGCTACGACTTGTCGGACTACAACGACCGGTACCAGTTGCGGCAGGAGGTCGCGCACAACCAGCGCAATTCCGACGAGGCATCGCAGCGGATCTCCCGCCGGTTCGACACACTGCGCCGCAAAGGAGTCCCGCACTTGCAGGGCCGGTCGTTCGGATTCCCCGGGCTGGACCGGACAGTGCCGAAAGAAGACGCGCTGGACGAGGACGGCAACGACACCCGGGAACAGGTTCCGGCGGAGCTGGTGGAGCGGGAGCGTGCCGCGTTGCGGTCCGGGACGAGCGCGATCCTGGCCGGGGTGAAACAGCTTGCGCTGGCCGAGGAGTGGAACGCGGCCGGTCTGCGCACGGTCACCGGCGGGTTGTTTATTCCGACGGGAATCCGGGATGTGCTGCTCCGTCCACGCAACGCGGGACTGATCGAGCACGACGGCGAGATCGTGGGGCAGATGCCGGGCGAGCCGGTCGTGGACCCGGAGGAGTTCGAGCGGTTGCGCGCGCTGTACGCGGGGCGCACCCGGGGACGGCAGCCCGGCGGGCGCTATGTCGGCTCGGGCATCGCGACCTGCCCCCGCTGCGAGAAGAAACTGTCCGGTCGGCCGCACGTCGGCGAGTATCCGGACGGAGCACGGCGGCGGCAGTACGCGTGCACGAAAGCGCGCGGCGGGTGCGGCAAGGTCGCGGCCGACGTACGGGCGGTGGACCGCCAGATCCGGGGCATGGTGGTCGCGCGGATGTCGGACAAGAGCCACGCTGCGGCGATCAAGGCCGTGCGGGCGCAGATCTCGGACCGGTTGGAGAAGGTCGAGAACGAGATCACCGAGTGCGAGACGCGGCAGGAGGCGATCTCGGCGAAGTGGGGCGCGCGGAAGATGTCCGACAAGGCGTTCGACAAGGCGAACGAGCCCCTGCTCAAGGATCTCGCGCGCCTGTACGCGGAACGGGAGGAGTTGACCGGCGGCAACCCGGAAGGCCCCACCGAGGCGATGAGCCGGGAGGAAGCCGCCGCGAAGTGGGACGCGGCCGATGTCGGCGAGCGGCGCGCCATGCTCAGCGACGCGTTGGGCCGGGACACGCTCTACGTCGACCCGTCCGAGCGCAAGGGGTTCCGCACGTTCGACCCGAAACGCGTCCGTGTCAAGCCCTACGAGCCCAAGCGCCGCCGGGCCGATACCGGCCCGGTCCCGGCGGCTGACCGCGCTGACGGCGACGACCGCGTTACCGTGAGCACCAGCGACGAGGGAGGTCCTTCCATGGTCATGTTCAGTCCGGGCAGCGGACCTTTGCCGACAGCGCACGAAGACACCGCCGCCGCCAACCTGGACGCGTTCGTCGCGGACGTGTGCGCGCGGTGGGAGTACACCCTGGTCGCGTCCCGCCGCCGCCCCGAGGACGACCGCGACGACGGCCGGTACGTGTGGGATCTGGAGTTCCGGTGCCCGAACGGGAAGCGCCACACGTGCCAGGTGGCCATGTTCGGGGTTCCGCGCGACTATGCCGAGGGCGGCGACCCGCTCATGTTCCCGGAGCCACGGCTGTACGTGGACGGCAGTTCGTGGGTGTGGGACTTCGCGGTGGGCAGCGCGGCGGCGTATTTCGATCAGAATCCCGACGACGAGAATCACCCCGAACACCCGGACTACGACACGTCGTCGCACAACCGGCCCCGGGGCGGCTCGGCGCCGGACGCGTAGTCACCACGCCCGCCCCGATGGTCGCCGGCACCGGCGCGCGGACTCCGCACGCCGGTGCCGGCGCGTCATCAAGGCCGTCAACACCACGAGCAGCACCCGCGGTGAGGCCAGCGTTCGCGCGGCGGGCGTCGATCGCAGCTTCTGTTATCGGCACCCCGACGTGCTCACGCCCATTCACGCCGCGCAGCATCCGCGCCCGCGGCCGTCAGCGGTCAGCCGCGAAATCGCTGCACGGCGATCTCGCCGACGCACTCGCCCGCCTTCTCGATCACTCCTGCGAGCCGGTCTGGGCCTCGCCTGCTGGCACGTCCATGCGGTGACTGGTTCCATCGTAATCGCGGAAAAACCAGGACACCCCGCTGTTCTCGGCCGCGACCGAGGCATGCTCCGTGCCGACTTCGAGACCGGCCGGGTCGGGGAGTTCTTCGCCCAGAACGGTCGTCGCGTTGCTGATCACGACGAGAACGTCCTGGGTCATCTCTTCCATCACGACATGCAGGGGCACGATCAACTCGGCGTCTTCGCCGACCTGGAGCGCCGGCGAGTACGCGAAGGTCGGGCGCAGCGTGATCGTCCGGGCACCGACCGGGCGCTTGATTTTCACGCGGGCGACCACGGCGTTGTCTTCGACCGGGCCGGTGAACCGTTTCTCGTCAACGATCTCGAACGGCTCGCCCTCGGTGAAGACGATCGGTCCGGCATCGAACGCCATCTGACCGATGACCCGGACCGCGCGGTGCTTGTCCGCGTTCGACAGCCACCGCAGCCACTCCAGGGGCATGTCCTGGGGCTGCTCGGCCTGGAAGGGCTGGCAGGCCTCCACCAGGTCCCAGAACTCCGGCGCGACGAGAGGCCGAAGGTCTTTCGCTTTTCCCTTGAAGTTCTTGCTGTTCTCCGTTGCCAGCGGGAAAGTGACCAGGTGAGGGTTCGGCGGCGGGCCGGAATGAGCCATCACCGCGGTCCAGAACGTGTGGTCCAGCGCCGCGCGCAGGTTCGTCAGCACATCCCCGGCCAAGACGCCCCAGCGCTCCGGGAAGGGCTTCAAGATCTTCAACCGCCACTGCGCACTCAGCAACGGGTCAGAGGCGGCTCGCGCGTTGTCGGTCCGGCTGTATGCATACGCCTGGCCGTAATCGAACTCTCGCCCTTCACGAGCAAGAACCGCCTGGTGCTCGACACCGCGAGCCCACTTGATCCATGCCGACCGCATCATGCCCGAGATCCTAGGCGAACAAGCCTGGCACGAGTCCGGGCTCGGGCTCCGCGGCGTTCGATCGTGGCGATGAACGCGCAGGTGACGGGCTTGGCCTCAGGTAATATCGGTGTGTACTGGCGAGTCGGTGCCGAG
The DNA here is from genome assembly GCF_900115345.1 of Amycolatopsis rubida. GTDB lineage: Bacteria > Actinomycetota > Actinomycetes > Mycobacteriales > Pseudonocardiaceae > Amycolatopsis > Amycolatopsis rubida. The sequence continues at coordinate 323,051 of NZ_FOWC01000003.1, forward strand.
GGGGCCATGGCTGAGCGGGTAGGAATTCCGGCGGCGCGGGACAGCCGCGACCGGCTGTACGGGCGGGCGGCGATCGACGCGACGCCGCCTCCGTTCGAGGCGTTCAAGCCGCTGCGCTGTGGCGGATGCGCTGTAGCCGTGATCGCAGTGTCGACCCATCCTCGCCGTACGCCCCGGGGCGGAACGACCCAGGTGACGGCGTTGTACCGCCTTCCCCCCAACGGGGAGCACGACCCGGGCTGCCCCTACGACTTCAAGAACCGCGCCGAGAACCTCATCCGCGACAGCCGCGGCACTCTGGTCAAAGACGGCGAGGATTACGAGCTGCGGCTCCCGGACCCCGACACGATCGAACCGCCTGACCCGCTGCCGCCCAGCAAGCCCGGCAAACCCACGGCCCGGCTCGCCGTGACCGCCTCCCCGTACAGGCTCGTCCCGGCGCTGAGCACCGCCGCCGGCATCGTGCGTCTCCTGCGCGAGTTCGACGACGACCCCGACGCGAGCAGCCGGTTCCGCGCCCGATACGCAGGCAGGACGCTGCGCTGGAACGAATTCTGCCGCGGCGCGAACGAGGCCGTCGCGATCGCCGGCTATCTCGGACACGGACCTGCGGCACGGCATCCGCTCGCGCTGCACGGCATCGTCCGGGACGTCGGCACCGCCCACTCTCGCAACACCCACCAGCTGCGCGACGAGCACGAGGACTACCTCGACCACGCGGGCGAACGACGGCGTCTGCGCGTCGTCGTGCGGTCGAGAAACCCCGGCGCCTTCGCCCAGGTGCGCCCCGGCGACCGATGGCTCGGCTACGGACACTGGAAGCTCTGGCCCGCGCCGAGCGCTCCCGTCACCGAAGTCCAGTTGTGGATCGACGGCCCCTGGTCGCTCACCACCTGGCGCGAGGACAACGGATCCGGCCCGCGTGCGTGAACCGTCCTCCGACATCCCATCGAGTACGCGGCAGATCTGGTGGCGGCCCGCCGCGATGTAGGGCTTCATCGGCTCACGGCCGCGCCGGGTTGCGGACGGGTTAGGGGGCGACGCGAACCAACCGGGCGGGATATCGGTCGGCGGTGCGCGGGCAGGGAATCGTGAGCGGCGGATCCCGCAACAGACGAACGGTGGCTCACTGTCCCATGGACGATGAGCCACCGTTGTCTGTATCGCGATCAGCTGCTCTGCTGTCGTTGAGCCCGTTGTCGTTCCTGGCGGGCCTCGATCCGGTTGAGGATCACTGCGAGGGCGCGGATTTGTTCCGGGGTCATCGGCGGCCAGTCCACCACGATCGCGGCCCACCGGTCGACCGCTTCGTCATCCAGTCGCGCTTGTTGCTCGGCGTAGGTTTCCCGCGCGGCCGATTCAGGCTCGATCGTCTCGGGCTCTGATTCGTCGGCGGTGGTGGTTGTGTCGTGATCGATGGGAGTGCCTTCGCCGCTGCTTCGCCGGGCGTGCCCCCGGTTGGCAGTGGCTGCGAAGCGTCCGGCGGAGTGGCCGGTCATCGCGCCTCGGTCGCCGGAGAGCGCTCGCGGCGCGTCCGCGGAATCGGCTCCGGTGCGCGCTGCTCAGCGGAACGGTCCGCGTGCATCGAGGCGGCCCCGGAGTCGTTCCGGAAGATCAGCAGGTCGGTGCGCTTGCTGGCGTGCACTGACTCGGTCGGCAAGGTGACCGAGGCCGGCGGACACGACCGGAGAAGTCGGTCGCGCTCGACGGGGGCGAGCGTGACGATGACGTGCCGGGCGTAGCGCATTCCGGCGTTGGTCGCCGCAGCGGCTACTGCACCCGCATGGTCGGTGAACCGCGCCCTTCCGGCCTCGTCGTGGAGGGCGACCGCGAGCACTCCGCCCGGTGCCAGCCACCGCGCCCAGGACTGGTAAGGCTGACCGTCGGCGTCGATCCACGGTGCGGGCAGTTCGGCGGCGAGCAGAAGGTCCACCGAGCCGTCCTCGGGCGTGCGCGCACCGCCGCCGACGCGAGTGCGGCGGCCTTCGGCGGTGATGGTCTCGGGGCCGATGCAGAGGACTCGGCGGCCCGCGCTGTCGGCGACTGCGGCGATACGGGCGGCGTCCGGGCCGGTCACGACGACGGTGTCGCCGGGTGCGGAGAGGGAAGTCACGGCCTGGGTCACGAGGCTGCGGGTGACGCCCTCGATCAACGGCGGAAGGCCGTGTTCGTCGGCGGGAGCAGGCGGGCACAACCAGATTCCCAGCGGCCCGGATGCGGCTTTCCCTGCTCGCGCTTCAGATTGCTCTTCGATTCCCGAGGAAGATTCCGGCGTTGCAGGGCCAATGCCCATGGTGAGTGTCCTCGCAATTCGCTGCGACGAGTTCTGACACTGCTCTAAAGCGCGGTTCTGCACCGGATTTTGCAGCCGAGTTCGTCCCGCTCGAAGGTCAGGCAGCCTGTGTCTCGCCCGCGCGCAAACGTCCCGGTTCCTTTGTCGAGGCCGAGCCTCCGGCTTGAGCGGGGGCGCTGACCGAGGCGCGTCCAAAGGGCGGGGTTGCCCATGTCCCGAGGCAACCCGATGGGGTTGGCGAAGGTTGACCCGACGTCGTTGGCGTCCAGCCCTCGTGCCGCTCGGAGACGCTGTGCCTCGCCGCCGTGCACCCTTGTGGTCGCTGCACTCGGGCCCCGCGGTCCGGGTTGCCCGATAGCTCCTCGCGATGGCGGATGGTTCGGGCGTGCATGTTGCTGGAGCACCGTATTCCGGTGCCCTGTACTGACGTGGCGAGCGACCGGTCTCACGTGCCTTCGCCTGCGCTTCCGCCGAGCCGCGCGTCCCCAGGGCGAGCGCCGGCGCGCAACCTCCGACGTCGGCGTGACGTCTGCCCGCGCAGAATTCGGCTCGGGAACGCGGGCTGGTTCGATGCGTGTTTGGGCTCCGTCACGGGAGAGTTGCGCCGCTGTGACCGGCGGGGGCATCGCTGAGTGCGCTGTTGCGAGCCAGGCGCTCGTGCTTCTCACCGCATGAGATCGCCCGACTCTGCCACTCCGCCGCGAACACTGTGGAGACTCCCTGCCCGCAGTGCTTGGCGAGCCGGATCGGACGTGTGAATTCCGGCAGCGCGCGATCCGTGACGGCACCGGCTTGGATACCGCGTTTAGCCGAGAGCAAGCAGGCGGCAAGCGCGCGGTCGCTGGCTCGGCCGCGACTTTCTCGTAGAGGTGCCGCCCGGCTGCACGACCGCGCGATTCATCCTTGCGGATCCCCTGCATAGCAGGTCATGACACATGCGAGGCTGTCCGGTCGTCTGCGGCGGGCGGGTGGGGCGGTTCCTGGCGGTTTCCTTGCAGCCCGGGTTTCACGGTCGGCCGGGAAGGTTTCGGCAAGCGGTGTTCGGCGGGATGGACGGCGTCAATCGACCTGTCCGATCCGCGCCGACGTCTGGCGCGGGTCGCTCGCACCCGGGGAGTCCTGCGATGCCACCTATGAATCCGCGCGCCGACCGCGGAGAACCGTTTCGCCGCCGCAACCGCCCGCGCACCGGCACCGAGTCTGTCCACACCGGCTCGGTGCTGAACACCGCGGAAGCAGCGTTTCGTCTGTTGTGCACCGGCCCGGAGCCGCTCGCGTTGGACTGTGCGCGGATAGGGCTCGGGCTGCCGCGCCGACGCGTGCCGTTGATCGAACTGCGTGACGTCCTGCTGGACCGGGCGACGTCCGGGGCCGCGCGGGAAGCGGCGTGGCGGGAGCTGGTGACGGCCGCGCAGACCGGTGATCCCGCGTGGGTCGTCGGCGCCGTCGGGGTCGCGCTGCCCGGGTTGCGCAAGGCCGCCGGAGAGCTGGCCGCCGGCTACCTCGGAGACGTCGACGACATCGACGCCGAGCTGCTGACGGGATTCACCGCCCGGCTGAAGCAGATCGATCCGGACGCCGGTGTGCTGGCCGCGCGGCTCGTGTGGGCGGCCCAGCGCGCCGGCGCGAAACTGCGTGCGGCGGAGCGGGACCACGCGGCCCGCACCGCGCCCTTGCGGGAGTCGTGCGAGCCGCGCCCGCCGGTGCGCGGCCACGAGGATCTGGTGCTCGCCGCGGCGGTGCGCGAGGGCGTGCTGACCGCGGCCGAAGCGTCGCTGATCGCCTCGACACGGCTGGACGGAATGCGCGTTCACGAGGCTGCGGAAGCATTGGGCGAATCGTATTTCCGGGTGTTTCGCGCACGGGAAAAGGCCGAGTCCGCGCTCATTTCCTGGCTCGGCGCGTCGCGTCCGGAAAAGAAATCGAATCCCGTCTGCAAAAAGTCGGCCCGCCCCGCGCTTTAGAGCGGTGTGAGGGGAACCAGGTCGAGCACCGGACACGCACGCGTCTCCGCGATCGCCCGCCGCCGGCCGCGCCCGGCGCGGCGATCCGCGGAGTCCGTGGCCGGGTCCCTGGTCGCCCTCGCATCCACTTCGCCCGCCCGCCGCCGGTGTCCTCGGGAAGGATCCTGGATGTCTCTGCGACCACCGCGCCCTCGGCGCGTCGCGTCCGTACGGCGGTTGCGTGCCGTTGCCGTCCTCGGCGTCGCCGGTGCCCTGTTGCTCGCTGCAGCGGCGCCAGCGGCGGCCGACGCGATCGTCGTCGCCGCACCGCCCGGGTCGCTGGCTCAGGTCATCGACAACCTGCGCGGCATCCTGATCGGTCTGCTGGTCGGTCTGGCGACGCTGTTCCTGACCATCGGCGCTGTGCGCTACCTCGCCGCGGACGGCGATGCGAGCGAGGTCGAGCGGGCGAAGAAAAGTCTGCGCAACGCCGCCATCGGGTACGGCCTGGCGATGCTCGCGCCGGTTCTCGTCGAGGTCCTCAAGAGCGTGGTGGGCTGAGGATGACGAGCTGCTCGCCGCGGCCCGCCCGCCCGTTCGTGCCTCAGGCACTGCGATTCGCCGCCCGGCTGCGCGTCGCCGTCCTGGCGGGGCTGGTGTGCTCGTTCGTCGTCGCGCTGCTGGGCGCCTCGGCCGGGCACGCGCAGGCGCAACCGATGCCGTTGCCCACGGGGTCCGCTCCCGGGCCGGAGATCCGGTTCCCGACTGTGCCGAAGGCCACGCCCGCACCCCCTCCGGCAGCAGTGCCGGGCTCGGGGCAGCCGCCGATGCCGTTGCCGACGAACCCGGACCAGGGCTGGCCGAGCGAGTTGCCGCCGTTGCCGAAACCGGGGCAGCCGCCGCAGCCCTGGAACCCGCCGGCTCCCGCGCCGTCGAGCCCGGTGCAGCCGCCGCCGATCCAGGTCGACCCCGGCCACCCGGTGGCACCCGCGCCGCCAGCGCCGCAGCAGGGGCCGCAGCCACAGGCGGACTCGACCGATTGCGGCTGGCTCGACGTGGTGTGCAAGGCCGGGCAGGCGATCGACAAGTGGTTCACCGGCCTGGTCACGTCGGCGATGGACCCGGTGCTCGACCTGGTCGGCCGGACCTCGATGACGACCCCGGATCTTGCGGGCAACGCGCAGATCAGCCAGTTGTGGGACATCACGCGCTGGGTCGCGAACTCGCTGTTCGTGTTGTTCGTGGTCGTCGGCGGGATCGTGGTCGCGTCGCACGAGACGCTGCAGACCCGGGTCGCTCTCAAGGAGACGCTGCCGCGGATCGTGGTCGGGTTCATCGCGGTCAACGCGTCGCTGTCGCTGATCGGTTTGGCGATCACCACGGTCAACGGGATCGCGACGGGGATCCTGGCCGGCGACGGGTCCGGCGGGATCACGACCGGGGTGAAGGACGAGATCCACCGCCAGTTGGACAAGGGCGGGATCTTCATGATCCTGGTCGCGCTCGTCGTGCTGATCCTGGCGGTCGTCCTGCTCGCGCTGTACGTGGTGCGGCTGACGATCACCGTCATCGTCGTCGTGGCCGGGCCGCTCGCGCTCGTGTGCCACGCCTCGCCCTACACCGAGGGCATCGCCAAGCTCTGGTGGCGCGGCCTGTTCGGAGTGCTGGGGATCCAGGTGCTGCAGGCGGTCACGCTGGTCGTGTTCGTCAAGGTGTTCTTCGTCCAGGGCACAACGGGCCCCGGCGCTACACAGCTGCTCGGCGTGTCGGGCGGGTTGATGAACCTCGTCATCTCGGTCGTGCTGCTGTTCATCCTGATCAAGATCCCGTCCTGGGTGATGCAGCACGTGGGCCTCGGCGGACGGTCGGCGATCGGGTCAATCGTGAAGTACGCGGCCATCGCCAAGGGACTGGGGATGCTCGGCATCGGCAAGGGTGCGGGTGCCGTCGGCGCTCGCGGCACAGGCCGGCGCCGCAGGAACAATGCCGGTGCTTCTGCCCGGCCGGGCGGCAGCCGGTCGGCCGGAAGTCCAGGCCCCGCGCGTGGTGCATCCCGCCGTCGCGGAACCGCGTTCGGGCCCGGAGCACAGCGGGTGGCCCGGGGCGCTGCGCGCGCGGCACGGGAACGGGCCAGCCGGGCGTGGGCCGCGCCCGCGCGCATGGCACGCGACGCGCGCACCGCCGCGCGCGAGCGCCGGCAGCCGTGGAGCGACGGCGGGTTCACTCCCGCCTCCGGCGCGTTCGTGCCCGCACGGATGTCGAGCACGCCGACCGCAGCGACCGTGGCGCCGCCGATCGAGTCCACCCGCTGGGGATCGCCCGACCCGCGGCGTCGTTCCGGTCCGCCTCCGACCGCGGCCGACGCCCGGACGTCGACCGCAGCAAAGACGGCTCGGCCGGCGACCGCGAGCCAGGCACGGGACCGGGCCACGCCGCGCGCGCCGTCCCGTGCCGCCAGCACGGCCGCGCGCCGTACGACGGCAACCGCTCCGCCGCTGCAGGCACCGGGTGCCAGTCCGTCTCCGCAGCGCGCTGCGGACCGCAGCAACCCGGCACGCCGCGCTACGGGCGGTGCGCCGAAGCGACAGCAGCCGGCCGCGCCCCGTTCCGGGGCGGCGACGCCGAAGCAACGGAATCCGAAGAAAGGGGGTGGCCGCTGATGCGCGGTGACGAGGAGGTCCCGTTGTCGGCGCGCGTGCCCGCCGACGTGGAGAAGCCCGACAAGATCCTGTTCGGGTTGACCGCCCGGCAGGCCGCGATCCTCGGTGTCACCGCGCTGCTGCTGTGGGGCGGCTACCAGCTCACCCACGCGTTCGTGCCTCCGGTGGTGTTCGCCGCGGTCGCGATCCCGGTCGGCGGGGCCGCGTTCGCGCTGGTGACCATGCGCCGTGACGGCCTCACGCTCGACGCCTGGCTGCTCGCCGCGCTCAAACAACAGCGGAGCCCCCAGCGCCTGGTGCCCGCTGACAGCGTGCGCGGCGACTCGGTGCCGGGCGCGCCCGCGTGGGTCGCGGCGGACGCCGGGCCGCTCCCGGCGCCGCTGCGGCTCCCGGCGGAAGCGATCTCGGCCGGGGGCGCGATCGACCTCGGCCAGCAGGGCACCGCGCACGCCGCGGCGTGTTCCACGGTCAACTTCGGGCTGCGCAGCGCCGGCGAGCAGAACAGCCTCATCGCCGGGTTTTCCCGGTGGCTGCACTCGCTCTCGGGCCCGGTGCAGATCGTGGTCCGCGCCGAGCGCCTCGACCTGGAGCCCTACCTCGACGCGCTCGCCGACGAGGCCGGCGGGCTCCCGCACCCCGCGCTGGAGCAGGCGTGCTGCGGGCACGTGGAGTTTCTGCGCGAGCTGGCGTCCAGCCGGGACCTGCTGCGCCGCCACGTCACCGTCGTGTTCCGCCAACCGGCCGCCGGACCGCGGGGCCGGGACGTGAGCGCAGCACTGGCCGTGGCTCGCCGGGCGCATGAAGCGGCGCGTGCGCTGCGCGGCTGCGAAGTCGTCGTCGCCCCGCTCGACGGCGCGGCGGCGCACGCGGTGCTCAGCGCCGCCGCCGACCCCAACGGCGACCCGTCCGCGACCCGCGCCGGCACCGCCTCCGGCGTCGTCACCGCACAGCCCGCCCTGCACAGGCCGGGCGCCGACGAGGATCCGGAGGTCTGAGCGATGAACACGATCGAACTCCTCCGGCGCGGAGCCCGCCGTCTCGTCGGCAGCCGCTCCGCACATTCCTCGCCCGGAAGCGGCGCCGCTGTGGCCGGGCCGGACGCGGTCGAAGTCGGGCCGCGGTGGCTGCGTGTCGGCGACGGCTATGCCGCCACCCTCGCGGTCACCGGCTATCCGGCCGAGGTCGGAGCGGGCTGGCTGGAACCGCTGCTGTCCTATCCCGGCCGCCTGGACGTCGCGCTGCACATCGACCCGATCAGCCCCGCCGTCGCCGCGAAACGGCTCCGCAAGCAGCAAGGCCGCCTGGAGTCCGCACGCAACTCGTCGGCGGAGAAGGGCAAGCTGGACGACCCGGAGACCGAGGCCGCCGCGGCCGACGCCGCCGACATGGCCTTCGCCCTGGCCCGCGGCGAGTCGAAACTCTTCCGCGTCGGGCTCTACCTCACCGTGCACGCGGCGACCGAGGAGGACCTCGACGCCGAGGTCTCCGAGGTCCGGTCGCTCGCCGCAAGCCTGCTGCTGGACGCCCAGCCCGCGTCGTGGCGGTCGGTGCAGGGCTGGACCTCCACCCTGCCGCTCGGCGTCGACTTGCTCGGGATGCGCCGCACCCTCGACACCCCTGCACTGGCCGCCAGTTTCCCCTTCACGTCACCGGATCTGCCGACCGCGGACCCGTCTCCGCACGCGCCGTTGACCGGCCGGCTGTACGGGGGCAACGCCAGCTCCCACGGGCTGGTGCTGTTCGACCGCTGGAGCCAGGACAACTACAACTCCGTCGTCCTCGCGACCAGCGGCGCGGGCAAGTCGTACTTCACCAAACTCGAAGCGCTGCGCTCGCTCTACCCGGACCCGCACCGGCCGGCGCCGGAGGGCGAGGTTCCGGTGCAGGTGTTCGTCATCGACCCCGAAGACGAGTACCAGCGGCTCGCCGAGGCCGTCGGCGGCGCCTATCTGCATCTCGGCGCACCGGGCGTGCGGCTAAACCCGTTCGACCTTCCCCCGGGCGCGCAGAAGATCCCGGACGCGCTGACCCGGCGGTCGCTGTTCATTCACACTCTGCTCGCGGTGATGTTCGGCGAGTCGTTGACGCCGCAGGAGGCCGCGGTGCTCGACCGGGCCGTCACCGCCGCCTACGCCTCGGTCGGCATCACCGCCGACCGGCGCACCTGGTCCAGGCCCGCCCCGGTGCTGGCCGACCTCGAAGCCGCGCTCGTCGCCGACAGCACCGACGGCGGGGACCCTGCCGGGGCCGATCTGGCCGCGCGCCTGACTCCGTATGTGTCGGGATCGTTCTCCGGCCTGTTCGACGGGCCCACCACCACCGCGCCGGACGGGCACCTGGTCGCGATCTCGCTGCGGGACCTGCCCGACGAACTGAAATCGGTGGGCACCCTGATCGCCCTGGACGCCGTGTGGCGGCGCGTGCTCGACCCGCACCACCGGCGCCGGCGGCTGGTGATCGTGGACGAAGCCTGGCTGCTGATGCGCCAGCCCGAAGCGGCGAGATTCCTCTACCGGCTCGCCAAAACCGCCCGCAAGTACTGGGCCGGCCTCGCGTTCGTGTCCCAAGACGCCGGGGACGTGCTCTCCACCGATCTGGGCACCGCGATCGTGTCCAACGCAGCGACGCAAGTCCTCATGCGACAGGCGACACAAGCCATCGACGCCATCGCCGACGCGTTCCGCCTCTCCGACGGGGAACGCGCCTACCTGCTGGCCGCCGGGATCGGCGAAGCACTGCTGATCGCGGGCCTGTACCGGGTGGCTTTTCACGCGCTCGCCTCCGACGAGGAAGACGAACTCATCACCACAGACCCGGAATTCCTGGCCGGAATTGAAGATCCGGACGTGGACCCCGGTCGGGAGAATCTTGAATGAGCGTGCACGCGTGTGTGAGTCCACCTACCTCTGCGGCACGGTTGATCGACGCCTGTTCAGGCGGCTGTCGCCATGCAGCCAACGATGGTGCAGGGCGGGCGGGACTTGGCGCGCCCCAAGGGCTTATGCGCTTCCCAGAGCAGATCGAGGTCGAGCTCGCCGACTTCGTCTCGCATCTTCGTAAAGGCTTTGTCGGAAAACCGAAGGTGCCACTGCGATCCGAAGTTGAACCAGTGGTGGCACGTCTCATCGTCGTCGATACCGAGATGCTCGCGAAGCGCTTTGCTCACCGGAATCGTGAGGCCAAGCGCCTTGGCCAGTTCGGTGGGCGATCGATGAAATTTCCGTTGCAGGTCGACTTCGCGAATTGCTGCTGCGGGAACAGATTCGTCCGCGACGAAGCGCACCGGGGCTCCGCGCTTCTGCGTGAAGTGGACAGTCAGGGAGACACCGGCACCGTCTACGGTCGTCGCGACGTCATTGAGCCGAGGAAAGACGCGGTCCAGCGGTTCCGCGTGGCGGATACCGCGTTCGACGCGAGACACGTCGCGGTCGGAGACCCGGACGTCCTCGGCGACGTGTGCCTCCATCGCAAGCAACGTGCGGATGCGAGCGCGAGCTTCGTGTCCAGCGCGGCGACCGGGTTTGAGCAGCGCCGCGATCTGGCTGTACTCCTCGTCGACGATCAGCGCCAGATCGCGCGGAGGGTCGACCGAGACCGGCAGCACCCTCGTCGGCAAGTGGTTGGCCAGCCGTTCATCGAAAACTCGTTGCAGGATCTCGTCGAACAGCGTTATGGCTGCTCGGGCATGCAGGTAGAGCAGTTGTTCCGATACATGGTTGAACCAGTGCTGTTCGTCGTCACGCATGGCGTCGATGGCTCGCAATGTTCCAGCGTCTGCGTCGCTCAGTTTGAGGTGCGGGTCGCCAGCGGCGAGCCGCACGCACTTGTCGAAACCGATCGATCGGCCGGTGGACGGGTCGAACACCTTCGTCCCGCCATGTACCAGCGCAGCCTTCAGCAGCATCTCGAAGGCATGCTGCAACTGCAGCAGCACGCGGCTGATGCGGCCGAGGTCGTGCGGAGAGTTGAACGCTTCGACGGCGCTGGTGAGCGACGCGAGCGCTTTGCCCCGCAGCACTCGAACATCTTGCTTGAGCTTCATAGTTGCCTCCACGCGTCGACCACATCTGGTAATCGGCGAACGCGGCAGAGTGATACAGCGGTTTTGATTGCGGTTCGGTCACTCCAGATTCGTGGAACGGCAAATACCCGCGGCTCTGGGCGACGCTCCGACCCACATCCTAGCTTTGCCGCCTGCGCCGAACCCGTGTGCAGTTCGACCAAACCCCAGTCCGCGTTTTCTGCGGCGACTGTCACCAACGACGCCGGGGTCCCGACGAGGATTCCGGCCGACGACGAGGACGGCCTCGAACCATGAATACAGCACCGACCATGCTCGCCTCCCTCCCCGACCCCGCCCTGCTCGCCAAGCTGGCCGCGGTCCGGGACTGTGCCTCGGCCTGGATCGCCCAGCATCGCGTGTGGGTGATCGGGGTCGCCGTTCTCGCGGCACTCGCCGTCACGGCGGTGGTGCGGTTCCGGCGATCGGCGCGGCGGCGTTGGTACGAGGGCGCCCGGCTGGTGGCCGTGCTGCCGCCAGCCGGGCTGGATCCTGCCGCGGCGCTGGCCGGGGCGCGCCGGTTGTGGTGGGACCTGCCGGGTTTGGCCCCGCCGCGCTGGAAACGTCTCGTCGCCGGGCTGCCGCACCTGACCGTCGAATACCACCTGAGCGCGGGCGAGGATCTTGCCGTCTGCATGTGGTTGCCCGCACCGATACCGACCAGCCGGATCGACGCCGCCCTGCGCGCGGCCTGGCCCGGAACCCTCGTCCTGGACCGGGCCGACCGCGACACACGCGGAAACCCCGCGGCTGAGGGGCTTTCACAGAGGACGGGCCTGGTGGTCACCGGCGGCACCGTGCGCCCCGAACGCCCCGAGCATCTGCCGTTGCAGGTACCCGATCCCCGCGACGACGCTGCGGATCCGTTGCGGGCATTGGAGGCCGTGGCCGGGCAGCTGGCCGACGGCGAATCCGCGGTCGTGCAGATCCTGGCGCGGCCCGCGGTCGGCCGACGGTTGCGCCGCTACCGCCGCACCGTGGACAGGCTGCACTCCGGACGCCCGGGTCGCCGCTCAGCAGTAGCCGGGTTCGTGTCGGTCCTCGTCCGGGAGCTGATGGAGATCGTCACCGGCAGCAAATCCACCGCCGCCACCCACGGCGCCGGGGACCGTCCGGTTCGGCGACTGGACCCGCAGCAGACCGAGGAACTGCGCAAGATCCGGGCGAAAAAGCTTCAGCCGCAGTGGGAAGTCGGGCTGCGCTACTACGCGGCTACCACTGCCAGCGGCCCGAAAGCTGTTGCCCGGGTTCGCGGCCTGGCCGACTCGTTGTTCGGTGCCTTTGCTCTCCTGGCCGGACGCAACGCCCTCGCGCGCCACCGCCTGCCGAGGCCGCGCGCGGCGGTCGAATCACGGCGGATGCGGCGCGGCGCGCTGCTCTCAGCCGCGGAACTGGCGGCACTGGCGCACCTGCCGCCCCGGACCGACGCACTCTCCAGCGGCCAAGCCCGCAGCGTTCCCGCGCCGATCGACGCCACCCGGCGCCTCTGACGCGGGTGCCGGGAAGAAAGGGATTTCGTTGCCCGCGAACAAGAACCCGTCAGCTGCCCGGCGCGAACCCGATTCCGCAACCCCGGGCCGGCTCGTGCTCCGCCCGGCGAACGACCCGCGACGGCGAACGCCGAAACAGCTCGGCGTCACCGACGCCGGGCCGGCGCGCCGAGTCGTGCTGCCTGTCGCCGACGCCCGCACCCATCTCCACCTGGCCGGTGCCACCGGCAAAGGCAAGTCGACCCTCCTGCTGCACTTGGCTCTCGCCGACATCGAGGCTGGCCGCGGCGTCGCGGTCATCGAGCCGCGCGGCGACCTCATCCGCGACCTGCTCGACCGGATGCCGCGAGAATCCGGCGAGCGGCTCGTGCTCATCGACCCCGACGAAACCCAGGCCCCGCCAGCGCTCAACGTGCTCGACCCGGCCGGGCTCGGCGGCGAAATCGTCGCCGAGCACCTGGTGTCCACCTTGCACCGCATCTACTCCGCCTCCTGGGGACCCCGGGTGGAAGACACCCTGCGCGCCGCGGCGTTCACCCTCGCCCAGCGCCCCGGCTCGACCCTGGCGGACATCCCGCTGCTGCTGACCAACGCCCGCTATCGGCACGAAGTGACCGGCCGGATCAAGCGAGAGGACCCGGTCGGCATCGGCGGATTCTGGACCTCCTACGACCGGCTCACTCCCTCGGCCGCGGCTGCGCAAGCCGGACCGGTGCTGTCCAAACTCCGGGCGGTCACCGCTCGCCGGTTCGTCGCGGACCTGTTCGGCACCGCCACGTCCAGCTTCGTGCCCGCCGACATCCTCGACGGCGGGATCCTCCTCGCGCGGCTGCCCAAAGGCGAACTGGGCGAAGACCTGGCACGGCTGGTCGGGTCGCTGCTGGTGGCCTCCCTCTGGCAGGCCGCGATCGGACGCTCGCACCAGCCCGAGCACGATCGCGCCGACGCGACCGTCATGATCGACGAAGCGCAGAACTTCCTCCACCTGCCCACCCCGCTCGGCGACGCACTGGCCGAATCCCGCGGCTACCACCTCGGATGGGTCCTCGCGCACCAGCACCTCGGCCAGCTCACCCCCGAACTCGCCACAGCCCTGGACGCCAACGCCCGCAACAAGTCCTTCTTCGGGGTGAGCCCCGACGACGCCCGGCACCTCGCCGCGCACGTCGGCCCGCACCTCGACGCGAGCGACCTCGCCCGCCTCGCCCCGTATCAGGCCGCGGTGCGGCTGTCGATCGACAACCGCGACACCGCCGGATTCACCATGAGGACCCTGCCGCCGCCACCGGTCATCGACGGCCGCGCCGACGAGCTGCGCGCCGCAGCGCGTGCCCACGGCATCGACCGCGCGATCCGCGATCGCGACCGCAGCCGCCGCATGTTCGCCACCCGCGCACCCGCCACCGACCCGGACTCCGGGCCGGACGAATTCGACTGACCCGCACCGGCTCGCCATAGGCCTACCGAATCCCTGTCCGCGCTTCACGATCGGAGGCACGTTTCCCATGCCCGGCAACAAGAACGAGAGCGACCTCGCCGCGGCGAACACTGGAAGGGTCCGGCGTCACCGTCCCCGAGGAAAGACAGCCGACCCGGTCGAACTGGCCTCGCGGCTGACCGAACGCGACCGGGACCTGTTGCACCTGCTCGGCGAGCACCGCGTGCTCACCAGCGCCCAGGTCGCGGATCTGCTGCCGTACCCGAGTCTCAATCGGGCGCAACGACGGCTGCTCAGCCTGTGGCACTGGCACGTGCTCGACCGGTTCCGTCTCCCTCGCGGCGACGGTGCCCTGACCGGATGGCGCTACACCCTCGGCGTCGCCGGCCACGGCGTCCTCGCCGCCGCGCGGGGCAAGACCCCGCCCCGCCCGAACACCGTCCGCGACCAAGTGCTGCGCCTAGCCACCGACCCGCGTCTCGCTCACCTGCTGGGCATCAACGGCGTCCTCGCCGCCCTGACCGCGCACACCCGCCGCAGCGACGACGCCGAAGTCCGGCTGTGGCACGGCGAACGCTCCGCCGCCGCCGACTGCGGCGGACTCGCGCGCCCCGACGCGCTCATCGTCTACCGCGAACACGGCGACCAGCTCGTCGGCTGCTACGAGCACGACACCGGCACCGAACCCCTCACCCGCGTCACCCAGAAACTCGACGGATACGCCGAACTCGCCCGCGCAGGCGGGCCACGACCAGCCCGCACAACCCAGCAACACTACGGCTTCTGGGTCCTGTTCGGCCTGCCCTCGCCCGCCCGCGAAGCCAACCTCCGCGACCGCCTCACCGCCGCCGACCCGACCGGCCCCGGCCTGGGCTTCGGCGACGTCGGCTGGCACATCGCCACCACCCACGCCGACGCACTGCACAACCCCGCCGGACCGGCCTGGCTGCCCCTCCACAGCGGACGACGGCAACGCCTGGCCGATCTCGCGCGAACCCGAGATCCCGCGCGCTAGCACCCCTCGCCGCCCATCCCCGCTGAGGAAGAGAGGAATCCGGTGAAAGCGACCGTCAAACTCGCGATCACCGCGGGATGCGTGACCCTCGCGCCGGTCCTGGTCCTCTCCGCCAGCCTCGGCGCGGTCCTCGGCACGGACGGCACCAGCGGCGACGGCGGTGCAAGCGGCGCGCTCGCCTGCACCGCCACCGGTGCCCCGACCGGAACCGTGGCCGGATACGACACCGACCAGATCGCCAACGCCGCAACGATCGTCGCCGTCGGCAGACAACAAGGCGTGCCCGAATACGGCCAGGTGATCGCGATCGCGACCGCGATCACCGAATCCCGGCTCCGCAACCTCGACTACGGAGACCGCGACTCGCTCGGCCTGTTCCAGCAACGACCCTCGATGGGATGGGGAACCCGCGCACAGATCCTCGACCCCGCCTACGCCGCCACCCAGTTTTACCGGCACCTGCTCGCGTTGCCGAACTGGCAGCAGACGGGGCTCGCCCCGGCCGCCCAAGCCGTGCAACGCTCCGGGTTCCCCGAGCGATACGCCCAGCACGAGCAAGAAGCCAGGCAGATAGCCGCCGCGCTCACCGGAGTGTCCTGCACCCCGGCCACGCCGCCCTCTGCCACGGCCGGCTGGGTCGTTCCGACCCGCGGGCGGTGCAGCTCGGGCTTCGGCCCGCGAGGCGGGGAATTCCACCGAGGACAGGACATCGCGGCACCCGTCGGCACCCCGATCGTCGCCGCCAGCACCGGCCGGGTCGTCTCCTCCGGCCCGGCCAACGGCTACGGCCTGTGGGTCCGGATCCAACACGCCGGCGGCGTGATCACCACCTACGGGCACAACAACCGCAACCTCGTCGCCGTCGGCCAGACCGTCCAAGCCGGACAACCGATCGCCGAAGTCGGCAACCGCGGCGAATCCACCGGCCCGCACCTGCACTTCCAAGTCGAGCCCGGCGGCCAGCCCACTGACCCGGTCGCTTTTTACCGGCAGCAGCACGCGCCTCCGCTGTGCGGCCCGTAGCGTCGCCGCTAGCCGGTGACGTCCAACGGACACAGGCGGTCCCGATGCACCAAACGCGGAGACGACTGGTCATGTTCGCCGTCGACCAAGATCTCGGCTCCGACAACAGGCAGCCGCCCGTCAGCCAACCTGATGATCTCTGACACCCGAATCTGACCACCGCGAGGAAGCGGCGTCCTCAGACCAGGATCGTCGTACCGCCAACATGATTGACGCCGCCGCTGACATACCAGTCGCCGGGCGCACCCCGTCACGCAACGTGGTGGGATGCATTCCGGCATCTGCACTCAAGAGATCATGCCCGGTAGTTGCCGGGCCTGGTGCGGTGCCCGTTAGGCATCGCCAAGTGAAGCTGGTTGATACGGCGGATGATGAGATTTGCAGAGTCCTCGGCGGTGCGGGCCACCTTGCCGAGCTGACTGTCGGCATCGGCATAGAAACCGTCTTCGTCGAGCGCGAACGAGCCGCTGTATCCGTGGGATCGATGGACAATCAGATGCTCGGCGTTGCGGATTCGGAAGGTCGTGAACGCACCCGTGTGTCCTAAGTGGGCATTGGCGTCCGCGGGCACGATCCGAACGGTGATGTCGCGGGATTGTCGTTGGAGTTTGATCAAGTGGTGGAGTTGCCTCATGACGACGTCGACGTCCGGGTCGCCAACGTGGCACGCGAGCGCGTATTCGCCGACATAGGCGCTGACGCGGATTTTCTTCAGGTATTCGGTGGTTTCATCGAAACGTGCATGCAGATCGGAGTCCGTCGCTCGTTCCGGCAGGACGTGCTTGGCGACGGCACAGGAGTAACTCGGTGTTTGCAGAATGTCCGGCATGAGCGTCGGGTGCCAGTCCACGATCTCTGCAGCCGCCCGCGCACACACGGCTGCGGTCGCGACGTGGTACGGCTGGCTGCGGCGGCCGAGAAGAATCGAGTCCGTGTCGGCGAGCCGCGCCAGTTCCAGGATCCTGTCCTTGCGCTCGCCGACGATGCCGAGCGCGCCCACAATGCAGGCGACATCGACCAGCGGCGGGGTGCGCTCTCCGCGTTCCCAGTTGTGCAGCAACGCTGGATTCACGCCGATTCTGCGGGCCAGTTCTCTGCCTCTCCACTTGTTGCCGCGAGCCGCCCGCAGTTCGAGGCCGAGCAGAACAGTCCGGATGAGAGGGCGGATCGACTTCACTCGTCGCCCTCGCGCGTGGCCGACGAACAGCCGGTGCTCGTCCGCAACGGAGAAGCTGCCCCATTCGCGCCCGTGTGAGCCGGACGCAACAGCCGCATCACCGCCGAGTCCATTCGGCGAGAGAGGAGGCGAGTGGCGGTCCGTCCCTGTCTTCGAGTTGGTTGAGGGCGTGCTTCGCAGCGAAGCTCAGCAGCGCCTTCGTCGATTCCTCCTTACTGAGGGCTTTGTTGGCGAGCTGGTCCGCAGCACGGCTGTAGTGGCGGTCTTGGTCGTCCACGAATGTTCCGGATTCGACATGGCCGAGGTAGACGATGGCGCGCTTTTCCATGCTGTAGATCGCCCAAGGGCTGGCCAGCCCGGGGTGCAGGGTGATCTTGCTGAAGGGCACAACCCGGACGGTGACCTGCTCGTCTGCGCTCGTGTTGAGCTGCGCGAGGCTGCGCAGCTGCGAGCACATGGCCTGGTCCGAGGCGGCCCTGCTGGTGAGGGCGGTTTCGCCGAGGTAAGCGGTGATCGGCAATGGTTGTTCCCGGAGATGACGCCTGTCGGTCTGCAGATCGGCGAGCCGGGCTGCGCGCTCCGGGGCGTGCCCGACGGCGAGGAGGGTTTCCCGGGCGTAGTCCTCCTCCCACAGAAGCTCGGGAACGAGAAGGGGCTCCCAGACCGTTACCTGTGCGGCTTGGGCTTCGCAGTCGATAAGAGTCGCCAAGTAGTGAGGAACATCCTGGCGACCGGTGACGACGACGCCCGGAGTGGTGACGGCCGCGAGATTACGGATTCGCGTCTTGTCTTCGCCCACGACGTTGAGGGCACCGAGGACGCCGGCCACGTCTTCGGACAGCGGTGTCCGGGAGCCGAGCTCCCAATTCGACACAATCGCCGGGTGCTTGTCGATCGCGCGACCCACCTCGCGCAAGCCGGACCCGTTCTTGACGCGGGTGGTGCGCAGGACCGCGCCGAGCACGGTCGTGAAGGGCTGTGCTGCACCGCCTTCGCCGTTGGGCTCATTTTCGTACTTGGTCTCGTCCATGCCTTGCCTCTGAGGTTCAGAAATTCCTTTTTGATCAGTCTTCCATTGGAATCTTCGATGGCTCCCGGCCGACTCCAGTGCTGGCTGAACGCCAAATTCTGCAGCTAGATTAAATTTGAAATAACTAAGATCCTTGCGCCTGTTGGGGTGCAGCCGAGAGAAGTCCGGATGACGTCGAATCCCAGCCACGACGCACGCCCCGCAGCCAGGACGCCGTGAATCAGCTGTGGTTCGCGTCGGCCGTCTCTCGTGTCATGGCATCCTGCGGATCTGGTCGCCCGATCATCGCGGATGCCACCGTCCGGTCGTGTCTGTCGCGAAGGTCGACCCGGGTGGAGGTCGGCGTGGCGTAGGCGAGTGCGTACAGAGGAAGAGCGTGGCCCATCAGCCGGTGGTCGGCGCTGTGCCGCACGGTGACGCCGCCGTACGAGGCGGACCAGGTGGTGGCGGTGGTGCCGTCGGTGGTCTCGGTGACAGGTGTTCCTGTGATCGTGGTCGACATCGAAGGTCACTGTTTCTCGCGGTGCCGGGAGTCAGCAGGGACGAGATCTCGGCGGCGTTCTGGCCGCCGTGCGGGCGGATTCTCACGTCGTTCTTGATCAGGAGTCGGATCGGTGAACGGCACGCCGGCCTCCATTGGGCCAGCATCAGCGCGTTGCGAGACCGTTTGACCTCAACAGCGGCCATTTGGGCCGCCTCCCCGGTTGGCGCCCAGCCGCCACGACTGAGGTCGGGGTCTCGTCGCGGCGACTGGGTTGTCCTTGAGCAGCGCGAGCAGTTTCGTGTACGCCGCAGCGGTCTCTCGACCGCGGACCTCGTCGGAAATGTCGGTGCGGCCTGCTACACCCACGAGCAGAATCAGTTGCGCCCGAGCGGCCGGGTCGCGCAGACCGTTCGCAGCCGCGACCACTAGCTCGTATCGCTCGCGTTCCTCGGCGTCCCGGGCTGCGCGATCCGCGTAGCCGCCCGTGCTCGCGGTCCCCCGGCGCGGCGGACGGAGCCGTCCGGTCGTTCGCTGGGGCCGGGGGACCCTGCCGCCACCCGGCGCGGCGGCAGGGTGTGGAGCGCCGCCGAGTCGGCGCTCGTCTGCGTTCGCATCCGGCGATGCAGCCGGGGCGGTACGGCTGCGATGCGGGTTCGCCGGGTCGGGTGCGTCGCGCAGAGGGTGGGTGGGGTCGATGCCGCGCCCGGTCATCACGCCCCACCAAGGGTTTCGTTGTCGCGGCCGGCGGTCCAGTGGAGACGGATTGTGGCCCCGCAGTCGCGGCATTCTGTTTCGTTCGACTGGTTCAATTCCTGGCAATGTATGCATCTGACCTGTGACGGAAAGTCCTGGATGAGCTGCTCCGGGATCCGGCCCTTCGGGTAGTGGCGATCCACGTAACGGGCGGCCGCTTCCAACGCTGCCTCAGGGACGGGCTCCCCTCGCCTACGTCGGGTACGCATCAGTGCAAGGTCGACTTCGTCCTCGTCGAGAGCCGCGGTTTCGTCCATCGCAGCCACTCCGGGCCCGAACTGATCACGAGCGAGGCTTGTCACCGCATCCACGTCGGCCATGATCATCATCCGTTCACTATCCGCGCCGAGGCTGGCCAATTCCACGAGTGCCGGACTTCCGGCGGACGCGTCCAGCCCGGTTCCAGCGTGGTTCGGTTGAATCCCGTCCGGAATCACGCGCGTTTTCCCTTGTATGTCAAGCGGTCCTGGGCGTCCAGGTCACGACCCGGCCATTGCGGAGTCACCGGCCCGGTAATGCGATGGCGCGCAGCATCCCGACCGGGCCGTTCCGATGTTTCGCCGATCGTCCGGTTGTGCACCGCAAGAGGTCTTTCCGGTTCATCTGATCGTTTGGATTGGACGGCGGTGTCCGCGATCACCTCTTGCCACAAGGCATACGTCTCGTCACGCCAGCGCTGGGCATCGTCACGCAACGCGTGAATCCGCTGGACTGTGCGGCGCATGATCCACGCCGCCCCGCCGATGGATACCACGGTCGAGATGATGGGCAGCAACAAGATCGCCGCCGACACGGCGAGCGCATGGTAATCGACATCGTTAGTCATGACGGACTAGCTCCAACGGTCAGAGTCGGACCGAGGTCAAAATGGGGGTCACTGCGCGGCTTCGTTCCATGTGCGGATTCCCGGGCACGACGGACATCGACGTACCGGAGAAACCGGTTACCGGCGGCGAACTTCTCGACGCAAGCCATGGTCAAACCTCTTCCATGCTGTGCGGGGGCCGCACGGTGGGAGAAACTGCGGACCGCGCGGCCCCCTGCGGACGCGAACTGACGGCGAATTGGGAGAATTCATGCCGTGCGCTCGTCTGCGCCCGAAGAAACGCACGATGGCAAGGAGCGCTCTTGCCCGGCAGGCGATCAACCCTGCTTTCACCGCGCGCCACTGGCACCACACCTGCACACCACGCGGTGCGCTGCCAGCGATGGTCATGACCGTTGCCGCGGAATTCACGCGGGTCGGCGACGGACCCGTTTCTGATGACAGAAGTTGCGTGTCCGTCGAACTCCGCCTGTTTTTCAATCAGACACTCGATTTTCGGCGAAGCCGATGCTGGTACGCGGCGAGGCCGGAGGAAACCGCACTCCGACCCTGCGCGCAAGACCTGACTGTTTCGTTCGGAGTCTGCGGCGTGCCGCCCCACAAGCGAGGAGCCGGCCAGGTGGCAGTGAATGCTCTCCGAAATCCTGCGCATGATGCCGGGCGCGCGGTGCCGCGCGGCCCCGTGCGCGGCAGAGGTCATCTGCAACCGCCGCCAGCTGCGCTGCTCGCAATCCCGTCGGGTCAGGCACCCGCGGCACTGTGGAAATGGAGGGCAGATCATCGGTGCGGGAACCACAGATCGACCGCAAAGCGCGTGGAAGCCGAGTGCCTGGTCCGAAGAAATCGCCCTGCCCATATCGTCGTCGTTGACCAGATGATCCAGCCCGTTGTCCTGGCAGGTCACCCAGATGGGACGTGCCGAAGGAGTACGAGCGCCCCGGCAATCCCAACGCTGCGCAGCGTCGCCTGAGCGAAGGCTGTCGGCCGAGTCGTTGAGTACGTGAGCCAATGCCTGCATGCCAGCCTCCTTCCGGACGTCCGGGTCGCGTTCGTGCTGGTAATGACCATCGGATGAAGCTGGGGCGCATGTGGAGGCCAAACTGGGGCCATTTGCGGCTGGTCTGAGGCCAAGTCGGGCCCTCCGGCCGCTCCGGGCCAAACGGAGGCCACTTGCGGCCGATTCGGGGCCACTGGCGCTCGACGCGCGCGCGAGCGATGGTTGCTAGCTACGGTGGATGGAGAGGAGGCACACGGGATGGCCGATCGATCGCCGCGTACGCGGCTGGAGCAACTGCTGTTCACTCGGAATCTGTCGCTGATCGATTTCGTAGACCAGTTCTCCGAGCGCGCGAACGATGCTGGGATTCGTGCGCACACCTCGGAGCGTTCGGCGAAGCGGTGGTTGCGAGGTGATCCCGGCAGCCCGCGCGCGGAATCCCGCCGAGTACTGGAGTACTGGTTCGACGAGCCAACGGAAGAGCTGCTCGGTCCGCCGAAGGCAGAGGTCGCCTCGCACCGCATGTCCCCACGGAGCGAACAGGAACTGATGGTGAACGCCGCTCGCGAATCGTCCGAGCACGCTATCGAGTCGTCCTCGGCAATTGACCCATCCGCGCTGGAACAGCTGCACGCAGCAGCCGGACAAGCAGCCCGTGACTACTACGTGACGCCGCCCCTGACAATGCTGACCGACTTATTGCAGCAAAGGGACATGATCTATAAGCAGCTCGACCGGACGCACAAGCCCCGTCAGCAAGCGGAGCTGTACCTGCTCGCAGGGCAAGTATGCGGACTGCTGTCCTCAGTGTCGTGGGATCTCGGAAATGCCGACGTCGCCGAAGAACAGGCGCGCGCGGCCTACACCTACGGCAGCATCATCGATCACCCGTCGTTGCGCGCGTGGGCACGTGCGTTGCAGGTCACCGTGGCCTTGTGGTGCCGCCCGCGTCGCGCTGTGGGCATTGCGGAGGGAGCCTTGGAGGACGCTCCGGCAGGGACGGCCAGTGCCCGGCTGCATAGTGTTCACGCACGCGCTCTTGCTCTAAGCGGCGCTCGCGACGAGGCACAGTCCGCGCTTGACGCGGCGACGATCGAGCTTGATCGCGCGGGCGATGACCGCTTCCTGGACGAGGTCGGCGGCGAGCTGGCCTTCGACCGTTCGCGCGCGGCATTGTGCGGTGGCGCTGTCTACGTCGCGCTTGGCGACGGTCGGCGTGCTGAAACCGAAGCCAGCCGCGCGATCGCGTTGTTCGGTCAGATGCCCAAGGAACGGCGGTGGGGTGCGGGTGCGCTGGGTGCGCAGGTAGACCTTGCTACAGCTCGGACGTTGCATGGCAATCTCGCGGGTGCCCAGGACGCACTGGTGCCGGTGTTCGCGCTTGAGCCAGCTCGGCGGACCGAAGCCATCACACAACGGCTGTCCGCCCTTGGTCGCATGCTCGGTCAGACTCGTTACCGCGGCGCGATCGAGGCCGCGCATATCGGCGAGGACATCGAGGACTTCACCGCCGCGAGCCTTGCCCGCATGACTGCCCGTCCGGCCTTGCCTTCCGGGAACTAGCGGACACCGAGCTGGGGCCTACCTGGCGTCGTCGCGGCTGCGTTCGCGTGCGTCCCACGCATCGAGGATCGTGCGCTCTTTGTCCGGATCGATGCCTTGTTCGCTGGCACGCTCGTGGTCAACGGTGCCTGTGCCGCTGCGCAGCCATGCCCAGGTCGCGGTCGCGGTGTCGAACAGCGGTCGAGTAGTCAAGCCCGCCTCACGAGCCTTCGCGGAGTCGACGGCCCAAGCGCCACGGTAGGTGCGCCAGAGCGGCAGTTCGGTCCACTGCGCGACGCCCTGGGCGACGAGCCAGTCCTCGTCGGTGATCCAGGTGAAGGTTGCATCCGATTCGGTCACGCGCTGGCAGGCGGTCAGGAAGTCGGACATCGTTTCCCGTCCGCTGGCGGTTACGTTGAAGGTGCCGGCTGGCCCGTCCGCCTTCGCGGTGTGCAGCGCGAAGGCGGACACGTCGCGAACATCGACAGGTTGGACGCTCCTGCTGGGCTGGCCCGGTGCGAGCACCCTGCCGCCGCGCGCAACTCGGTGCAGCCACCAGGGAAGCCGCCCGACGTACTCGTACGGCCCGAGGATCACGCCGGGCCGCAACAGCACGGTGCGGTCGGGGCCAAAGACCTCGGCGATGGCGCGTTCGCATCCGGCCTTGCCGAAGCCGTAGGTTGAGGGGCCGGGATCGCCGTCGTAGCCGAAGTCGGGTCCGGCATCGCTGGGGCACTCCAGCACGGCCGAGTTCTCCGTGAGCGGTTCGACCGGCCAGCCCTCGTACACCGACACGGTGGAGATCAGCACGTAGCGACCCACGACTGGGGCGAGGGCCGTGGCGACGGCGAGAGTCTCGCGGGGGACGAAGCCGCTGGTATCCACGACGGCATCCCACGGTCCGGCCGCAGCGAGTCGATTGAGGTCTTCCGGCTTTGTGCGATCCCCTCGAATGCGGGTGACACCGGAGACATCGGTCCCGGATTGCCCGCGGCGGAAGGTGGTGACCTCCCACCCGTCGGCGAGAGCATCTTCCACTACCGTGCGGCCGAGGAACCAGGAGCCGCCAAGCACCAGCAAACGAGCCATGCCGCCCATCCTGGCGGATGCCAGGATGGCGCGCTACAGGCCCTATGAGCACCGCCACTCGGTGAGCCACACTTGCTGCGAATGCCGGATGACTTGCCCTGCGGACAGTGCTCGACCTCGGTCAATCTGACTTGCCTGACGCGATCGTCGGCGTGCGCCGATGACAGTCGGCTGCACTTGCCCGGACTACCTCATACGAGTGAACCTGTCGCTGTTTGTGTCTCCCTGGCCACTCTCCGGCATACCTTAGTAAGTCAAGATCGCCGGTCCGGGAGAGCCGTCGGTCGGTTTGGCTAGCTCCGGGGAGGGAGCGAGCACATGCAATCTGGCGTGCGCGGAAACTTCGCGGCGGCTCTGCGGTTTCGCGAGTTTCGCACGATGTTGGTGACCGAGACGTTGTCGGTTGCTGGAGACCAGCTTGCCCGGGTTGCCCTGGCGTTGCTGGTCTACGGTCGCACGAACTCGGCGTCCCTCACTGCGTTGAGCTATGCGTTGACCTTCGCGCCGGCGGTGCTGGGCGGTTTCCTCCTGTCCGGCCTCGCGGACCGGTATCCGCGTCGCACGGTGATCGTCGTGAGCGACGTGCTCCGGGGCTGTTTGGCGATCTCGATGGCGATTCCTGGTCTCCCGTTGCCTGCGTTGTGGTGCATCGTCGGGGTGTTGACGTTGGCCAGCGCTCCGTTCAAAGCCGCACAACTGTCCCTTCTGCGCGACGTGCTTCCGAACCGGCTTTACCAAGCAGGGCTTGGCTTGCGGCAGATCACCACTCAGATCGCACAAGTGGTCGGTTTCGGATTGGGCGGCCTGCTTGTCGTCGCCATTCAGGTCGAAGGAGCTCTGCTGCTCAACGGTGCGACGTTTCTGCTTAGCGCGCTGGGCGTTTTGCTCGGCGTGGCAGCCCGTCCGGCGTCTCGGGACGCCTCGGCGGCAGCAGGCCCGTCTGCGGCGAGCCGCGACTACCTCATCGGTCGGCAGCTTGTCGCGCCGGTGATCTTGATTTCGCTTGTCGGCCTGTTGGTCGTCCCCGAAGGAGTTGCCGCGCCGTATGCAAGCGCGGTTGGCGCGACATCATTCACTGTCGGCGTGCTGATGGCGGCGGATCCCATCGGCAGCGTCCTGGGCGGATGGTGGGCCAGCCGCGGGGAGCCGGTGAACTCGCCGCGGGGAGTGCTGGTTCCGGCGGTTGCGGCGGGTCTTCCTCTGCTGGCCTCAGCCGCGATGCCGTGGTTGGCCGGGTCGGCGGTGCTGTGGGCGATCTCGGGCGCACTGTCCACGGTTTATCTGATCCGGCTGCAAGGAATCGTCGCCGAGATCGTGCCGGACAGCAGGCGCGGGACTGTCATGGGCAGGATGAGCACCTGCCTACAAACCTCGCAAGGGGTGGCGATTGTCGCCGCCGGCCTTGCGGCTGACCAGGTCGGGCCCGTGACCACAGTGGCAGCGTCCGGCCTGATGGCGTCTGTGCTTGCCCTTGGTGCCGCGATCGTTTGGAGAGGGGCTCGTCCACGCCAGGTGAGATCTGCCGAGGACGAGCCCGCGTCAGGAGCGCGAACGCCGTCACCAGTCCTTGCTGCGCATGAAACCCCCTCCCGGGACATCCAGCCGCAGGAAGGGCCGAGCCTGGGACAAGTCGTGTAGCCGCAGCCCTCCCCGTGGGAACGGAAGCGAGTTCAGTATGCAGCATGTAACCGATCCGGGGCAGTCTCGCGGACTGAGCCGGGTGAAGCGCTGGGAGTTCTGGTCACACCCCGTGCGTGTCCGTGCGTTTGTGATGACCGTGGTGCTGGCGGCGACGGTAGTCACGGTCGC
Organism: Amycolatopsis rubida; assembly: GCF_900115345.1. Lineage (GTDB taxonomy): Bacteria > Actinomycetota > Actinomycetes > Mycobacteriales > Pseudonocardiaceae > Amycolatopsis > Amycolatopsis rubida. Next base: position 348,680 of record NZ_FOWC01000003.1, read on the forward strand.
CGCCGCGGTGTCGGCTCGCGTGACGTTCGAGGACATCCGAAGTTGCCTCGTTCTCGTCGGGCTCGGGATCGGCGCAGCCGAAATGGCTCGCCAGGTCGAGCGCCGCCGCCGCAGGTTCGCCGATACCCCGCACGTGAACTTCTCCTCGGTCTGGACGTTCGCGGCATCCCTCGTGCTTCCGGTCGCGCTGACGGTTGCCGTCGTCGTCGCGCTCTATCTGCACTTGTGGCTGCGGAGCTGGCGCGGCATTCCAGGCGTACACCTGCACCGCACGCTGTTCAGCGCCTGCAACGTGATCTTGTCTTGCCAGATGGCGGCATGGTGCGCTCGCGGCGTGTCCGTCGTTCCGCTCGGACACGACCTCGGTGTCATGAGCTTGCTCGGAGCGGCCGCGGTGATCGGGGTGTTCTTCACGGTCAACTCGGCGCTGGTCGGCACCGTCATCGGGATGTCGCTGGGCACATCCTCGCGGAGGCGTCTGACTGGCCCGGCAGACGAGAACCTGCTCGAACTGGCCACGCTGTGCATGGGCCTGGTAACCGCGGTGCTGCTCACGCTAGCCCCCTGGCTGGTCGTCTTCCTGGTCTTCCCTTTGTATGCGCTGCACCGTTCTGCGTTGGTCCGGCAGTTCGAACACGCGGCCACCCGCGACTCGAAGACCGGGCTTCTCAACATCGCCAGCTGGCGGGCGCTGGCGGAAAGCGAACTGAAGCGGGCGGAGAAAGCAAACGGGAGTCTCAGCATCCTGCTGATCGACGTCGATCACTTCGCTCTGGTTAATGTCGTTCACGGCGAAGACGTCGGCGATCGCGTCCTCAAGGAGGCAGGGGCCGCGTTGAGTTCGGTCGTGCGGAACACGGACCTGTGCGGACGACTCGGCGGTGACGAGTTCGTGGTGATGCTGCCTGGAAGCAGCGCGGACGAAGTCCTCGCCATCGCCCATCGCGTTCGCGACAGCATCGCGGCAGCCGAGGTCGCGCCCGCGTCCGGAGGCTCGCCCCGGATCACCGTCTCGATCGGCACCGCGGCGTATCCCGCTGCCGGAACTGACCTAGACGACTTGCTTCGCGCTGCTGACAATGCCCTCTTCGCGGCAAAGGACCGTGGACGCAACCGGGTGGTTGTCAGCTAGGCGGCGTGGTCTCGTCCTCCAACGCGGCGATGACGTGCCGCTGGGCAGACCAACTGGCCAGCGGCCTCAGCATGCTCAGCAACTCCTGGCCGTCCGCGCTGAGCCGGTACCAGACCTTGTTGAACTTGATGCCCTCGGCGCGCCGCTCGATCAGGGCGTTGGCTTCGAGCCGCCGCAGATGGCTGCTCAGCACTTTCGAGCTGAGCGGCTTGGCGTGGCTAGTCCAGCCCTGCTGTTCTTCGGCTTTGTTCACCTCGTCGAGGAGTTCGGTGTAGCTCCGCTCGCCGACCGCGAGGGTGGCAATGACCGCGACTGTCCACTGTCCGCTCAGGAGCGTCAGCAGCTCATGAAGACTCCGGCGGTACGACACGTTCCAGTCGTTCACCACTCGGTGTCTACACGATCACGGCACTCCGTGCCATTGCGGCGCGAACCCGGCTGACCCGAGCCGCGGACATTGGTCTGAATGGGTGGCAACTCGTCGTGCTACTTCAAAGTCGCACGGGTTCTTACGTTGCAGTCGCACGAGGTCAGCGGGCTAAACCTGGGACTCACCGGGGACAACTGCCCCGGGGACGGAAGCAGCGAGGCGCCCGGCAGCCGAGCCTCAAGCCGGGCTCCTCGTGTCCCGCCCGAGAACCCAGACCCAGAACGATCGCCGCGCCGACGGCAACACAGCGCGCAGACGGCTCACCCGTTCGCAGGCGATCACCAGACGCGTGGCGGACAGTTCGCTCCCAGGACCTTTGGAGACACCATGGCACGCAGAAACGCATCTGGTCCGGCAGGACCAGTGCGCACCGCGTCCTTCCCGGACGGGCTGGATTCCCTGCTTCTGAATCCCGCCGTATCAGACGCTGAACTGCGCAGAGAACGTGTTCGCGCGGCACTCAGTCCGGTCACCGTTCTCCCGTGCCTGGGCGGCATCATCGTTACCCTCGTCGGGCTGATGACCGGAATCGGTGTGGTCGTGGTGTGCGCGGGCGTCCTGGTCGTTGGCATGAGCGTCGTCGCTGGCCTGGACCACATCGCCAACCTTCTGACCGATCATCGTCATGATGCCGGGAGTCCGTGCCGGCTGGATCGGGTCCGAGGAGAGTTCTTCTTCCGCAGCCGCGACTTCAGCGAACTCGGCGAAGCGCACCATGCGGCGCGGATTTTGATCGACAGCGTGGGAGAACTGCACCGCAGCCCGGCACGAGCCTGGATCGACCCGACGATTCCGGGCAAGGTGCACCGGCTCGTGTGGCAAGCGTTGTGCTGCCTGGACCGAACGCGGGCAGCCCGCAGCCTCGCCGTCGAACTGGCCGCAGATCCCGGTTCCGCGGTCGGCGACCTGGCGGTCGCGGCCCGCGAGTCGGTTGGCGTGATCGATGGCGCGCTCAGCGAGGTCGTCCGGCATGTGAATGCTTGCCTCGTGCTGGTCCGGGAATGGGAGGCAAAGCTGCGGCGCGCTGAACTGGCCGACCTCACGGACCACACGCTTGCGGCGCTGCCGGTCGATACGGATGTTCGTCGCCTGTCGGAGTTTGCGGAGGCGTTGCCGCAGAACGTGTTCGCCTACGTCACCGCCGCACGAGACGTCCTAGGTGCCGGAGCCTTCCCATGGGAGCAGCGCTTGCCCGATTCCGCTGGAGAGGAAGGCTCGTCGTGATGCCGAAAGCAGGGCCGCTGGCCGGCTGTCCGTCGGAACTGGCCGTGAACCCGTCCGCAGACTCGCAAATCGCACCGATCGGCACCGATCAGCCGACCGCCGAACCCGGTGGAATTGGCGAACATTCCGCAACTCCAGCCGACCCTCAGAACGTTTTCTGTCACCGGGGGCAGTCGATGATGTTGATTCCGGTGCTCGGAGCCGCCAGCGTCGTCGCGGGACCATGTTTGCTAGCAGCAGCGGAACGAACGACCGGCACCACCGTGGCGGCGAGCCGGTCCGCGCGCACGGCATTGACCGCGGGCATGTCGGTGGCGGCGGCGGGTCTCGGCTGCATCGGGCTGCCCAAGCTCGGCGCGACGCCGATCTGGGTGGCTTGGTGCTGGGCGTGTGCGCTGGGATGCGGCTTGACGCTCACCGACCTACGTTGCAGAAGGTTGCCGTTTCCGATGGTGGCAGCGTTGGCGGGCGGAGGTGCTGCGCTCCTGCTCTTCGACGCGATCGTCCACGGAACCTGGATTCGATTCGGCTTCGCCTGTGCGTCGATGGTGGCATTACTGGGTCTTGCACTGCTGGTTCAGGTGTGCGCGCCGGAACACACCGGAGGGGGCGACACGGCCTTGTATGCCGCGCTCGGGCTCTACCTCGGCTGGTTCGGATGGGACGGCCTGCTGCGCGGCCTGCTGATCGCCAGCGGGCTCACCGCCCTGGTAGCCCTTGCCGTCACGCTGTCGTCCAAGAGCATGAATTCGCGATTTCCCGCTGGCCCGCCACTGCTTGTTGGCTCATTGGCCAGCATCCTGTTGACCTAGGCACATGGCAGCCTTCGCAAGAGCAGACTGCCATCGGAATTGATACCGCAGGAGACGGGGAGGATCTTGTGAACAACTTCGGTGCTGGTCGTCGGCAACTACACGTCGTCCTGGCCGGTGCGGCTGCCATGCTGCTTGCGGGGTGCAGCGGTGGGAACGTGCCAGCGCCGACTTCCCCGTCTCACCTGTCGGCTCCGACGCAACCGTCCTCGGTCCCCAGTTCATCGGGACCCGAGCAGCGTCAAGCGGTCGAAGCTGCCTACCGCCAGTTCTGGCACAGCACGTTCCACACCAGCGACAAGCCTGAAAGCACCTGGCATGACGCGGTCGCCGCAGTCGCGGTCGACCCCCAGCTCACGACGGCCTTGGGCGCGATGCAGACGCAGAAGCAAGCCGGGATCACGGTGTACGGCGATGTCACCACTCGAATAGTCTCGGTTCAGATCACCGGTGTTTCCGCGAAAGTAGTCGACTGCCAAGACACTTCGAAGGCAGGCCAGGCGGATGCCAAGACTGGCAAGCGGAAAACCGTTGGCGTACCGCGGAATCCGGTCAATGCGGATCTCGAGCGTGACTCGGCTGACGGTCGGTGGAAGGTTTCTCAAGTCACGTTCCCCGGCGGGACATGCTGATGGCCCGCCGACGCATTGCGCTTGTCTCGACCGGCGTCCTTTGCCTGTGCGGGGTATCGGTGACTGGCCTGCCGTCACCGGCCCTGGCCGACCCGCCGCCGTCGAGCAACGACGATGGCCAGGTCATCGTCGTTCCGGGAGACGTGTCCGGTCTGGTCGCGCCGCCGCACATCGACATGCGGGCGTTGGATCAACGGGGCCAAGCACCTGTGCGGCCTGGCGGTCCCGGGAAGAAGCCGGCCGGTGCCAGCGGCCAAGATCAGCAGGCCGCGACGGGCTCCGGTAATTCTGCGAATGCGCCGAGCGGGCTTCCGCCAGGTTGTTTTGTGGGCGGCTTCGGTGCAGGTGGTGCTCCGGGCGCTGGCCGTCCAGGTGGCAGTGCGTTCGGAGTGCGGTGTCTCCCGCCGCTTCCCGCGAACAATGCGCCGGTGCCGCCCGGTGGCGCGCCTGCGCCCCCGCCGTTGCCGACTCCGGCGCAGTTGGCGGCGCAGGCGTTCGAGCAATTGCGGCTTCCCTTGCCAGTGCCGCGGCATTCACCGGATGTGCATTTGCCGGACGGGTGGGACGCGACGATCGTCGGCGAGAACACCTGGGTGTGGACTGATCGCGCGGTATGGCATCCGGCGGTGCGGCGAGTTCAGGTCGGACCGGTGTGGGCGGAGGTGACCGCGACTCCGACGGGCATGACGTTCAACTCGGGCACTGGCGGATCGACGTCGTGTTCGGGGCCGGGCACGCCATATGACCGTTCCTACGGTCTGCACGCCGCGAGTCCGGATTGCGGGTTCGTCTACACCCGCAGCTCGGTTGGACGGTCGGGTGACCAAGCCCGCGCGGAGTGGGCGATCCAGTGGTCGGTCAGCTGGGTCGGGTCGGACGGAACCGCTGATGTCGACGGGGAATTCCCGCAGATGCAGTCAAGGGCCGGCGCCAGCTTCGCGGTCGCCGAGGTACAGGCTTTGCGCGCGAAGTAGCGCAGGGAATTCGACAGACAAATAGCTGCATACAAGAAAGTCGCACTTCCGGAAATGAGTAAGGAGTTTCCCGGTGGGTACTGCTCTGTCTTTTTCACGGCCGCGCCAAGCGCGTGCTGACGACTCGGCGCTCCATGAGCGGCGTCGGGACGGTGGCGAGCCGCGGGTGCCGCGGCGGCGGAGGTGGTGGCTGCTCGGCATCGCGGTCGTGCTGGCAGCCGGGGCCGCCTCCGGCAACTACGTCCTGATCGCGGGCCAGGACGAACGGGTCGACGTCGTGGTGCTGACGCGGGATGTGGGCTGGGGTCAGCGGATCGGCGACGGGGATCTTGGCATCGCGAAAGCGGTTCCAGACCAGGGACTGTCCGCGATTCCCGCCGCTGACCGCGCGGGCGTCGTCGGTCAGGTCGCACGCTCTGCGTTGCCCGCCGGCAGCGTGCTCGCGCCTCGCCAGCTCTCTGCGCAGCCGGTTCCTGGCCCCGGTGAACGCCTGGTCGGGCTCGTGGTGAAACCGGGGCACCTGCCCGCCCGCGGCCTGTTGCCCGGCGATCTGGTCCAAGTCAGTCCAGTCGCGGGAGGAACCGGGGCAGACCTCGGGCAGCCGTCGGTGAGCGTTTCCGGGCCGTTCGACGCACGTGTGGTGGGCACCGGTCCGCCGGACTCGACCGGCGCGGTCACGGTCGATGTTGTCGTCGGCGCGGATGCCGCGTCCGCAGCGACCGGCGCTGCTGCGGGTCAGGTTGTTGTGGTCCAGCTCGGGCCGGGCTCGTAGGAAGCGACTTCGTCTGGGAAGGAGGTGAGGGTGTTGGCGATGATCACGATCGTCTCGGGCAAGGGATCGCCCGGCGGGACAACGACGTTGGCCGCGCTGGCGGCAGTGTGGCCTGCGCCGGTGCTGCTGGCCGACTGCGACCCGGCTGGGGGCGACCTCGCGCCAGGCTGGCTGGGCCAGTGGCTCGTGGCCGGCACGATCCGCGCCGATCGCGGGGTGCTGTCGCACGCGACAGCGACGCGCCACGCGACGACGGGAGACCCAGGTGCGCTGATTGAGCACGTCCAGCCGGTGCCGCCCGCACCGCACGTGGGCTTGCTCGTGGGGTTGATGTCGCCGGGCCAGCACTCCGCGATCAGCGCTGCCGGGTGGACACGGTTGACCGCGTCGCTGGCCGCGTTCCGAACCGCGGCCGGGCGTCCCGCAGACGCTTTGGTCGATGTCGGCCGCTTCGGCGCGGCCACACCGTGGCCGTTGCTATTGGCCGCCGACGTGGTGCTGGTGGCGGTCCGCCCCACCCAGCGGCATGTGCTGGCCGCGCGCCCGGTGCTGGCCGAACTCGCCGAACGGATCGTGCCTGAGCGGCTCGGCCTGGCGGTGTGCGCGACGTCGCCTGTGGGCACCCACGAAGTTCGCGCCGCACTGGGCTGGGATATCGGTGTGGAAATGCCGGTCGACGGCCGGACTGCCGCAGTGCTCTCCGACGGGAATGACGCAGGCGCTGTTCCGGGCCGGTCCCCATTGCTGCGCGCTGCACGCCGGGCCGCGCGTCGGCTGCACGGTACGCACCACAACTACACGCCCGCCGAATTGCGTGTCCCGGCACCGCGTGTGTCTGCTGGCGTATTGACCGGAGGACTGCGATGACATTGCCTCACAACGGATATCGTCTGCCCAACGACCCCGCCGATTACCCGATTGCGGTGCCGCCGGCACGCGGACTGCCGACGAACCCCACGCTGGCGGGGCGACCGGACTCCCACGCCGTCCGGGCGATCCGGGAATCGGTCGCGGCCCGGCTGGAGCGAGTCGCGGCCGGGGAGGCTCACCTGGACGGGCCTTTGTCGGCAGAAGAGCAACAAGCCCGGCTGCGCGCGTACGCGGCCGAGGAAGTTGCTGCCTGGGTTGTGCACCGAGCTGCCGACGGGCAACTGCCGCTGTCCGTTGAGGACGAATGCCGGTTGACCCGGGCGGTAGTGGCCGCGTTGTCCGGGCTGGGCGCGCTGGAGGAGCTTCTGGAGCGCGATGATGTGGAGAACATCCATGTGCACGGTTGCGACCGCGTTCTGCTGGAGCTGGCCGACGGGTCGATCGAGCGATGGCCGTACCCGGTGGCCGACACCGACGCCGATCTGGTGGAAATGCTGGCCGCGATGTTTGCCCGCCAGGGCCAGACCGGTCGCGAGTTCAACGCCGGCCGTCCGTTGGGGAACCTCCGCATCGGCGCTGGCGGCCCGCTGGGCGCTCGGGTCGCGGCCGTGATCGAGGTCAGCGACCGGCCGCGGGTGGCGATCCGGCGTCATCGCCTGGTCGACGTCGCGCTCGATGGCCTCGTGGCCAACGGCACCCTCGACATCCCGGTTGCCTCGTTCCTGCGGGCGGCGGTGCTCGCTGGCTGCAACATCATCGTTTCCGGCGGGCCGGCTGCCGGGAAGACCACCCTGCTGCGCGCGTTGTGCGCCGAGATCCCGGATGGCGAACACGTCGTGACCGTCGAGGAGGAGTACGAACTCGGCCTCCACACCGGCTCTCGGCTTCTGGTGACGCCGTTGGAAGCTCGGCCGGCGAACTCGGAAGGGATCGGCGAAATCACTCTTGACGATTTGCTCAAGCAGACCTTGCGCCACTCGCCGAGCCGGGTGATCGTCGGGGAAGTCCGTGCCGGAGAGGTCACGGCGATGTTGCGTGCGCTGGGCAACGGCGCGACCGGCGGGATGTGCACCTTGCACGCGACCAGCGCGTCCGCGGTGTTCGACCGGATCGGCGCGCTCGGGCAACTGGCCGATCCGCCGCTGGCGATCCAAGCCGCCCACCAATGGACCGCCTCGGCGATCGACCTGGTCGTGCACGTCGCCCGCACCGACCACGCCCACCTCGGCGCACACCGTCGGCAGCGGTACGTCTCCGAGATCATCGAGGTCGGCCCGGTCGGCGATTCCGGCCGTCCGGACACGACGAGGATCTTCGCGCCACGCGCGGCCGACGGCCGCGCGGTGCCCGAGTACGCACCCAGCCTTGATCTGCTGGAGCGTCTGGAGCGGCACGGCTTCGACCGCGTCCGCCTCGACGCCGCCGATCCGCAGGCAGGCACCGGAAATGTCACCGGTTTTCCGGCTGGAGGTCGGCGATGACGAGCATGTGGCCGGGTCTGCTCGGCGTGGTCGCGGTGCTGGCGCTCGCCTGCGCAGGCGTGGCGTTTGTCCCTCCCGCTCAGGTAGCGGCAACCAGGGCCCGAGGCTCGGCTCGGCAGCGGCTGCGCAGGTGGCGGTCTGTCGCGGAGCGGCTGCCGGTGCGGCGAGTCGCTGTAGCGGTTGCCGCGGGCGTGGCGGTGTGGTGGGCGACCGGGTGGCCGGTCGCGGCGGTGGTGGCCGTCGCCGGGGCGGTGACCGTTCCGGTTCTGGCGCGCGGGCACGACGCGCAGCGGCTGATCGCCCGTTTGGACGCGTTGGCCAGCTGGGTGCGGCGCCTGGCCGACGTGCTGGCGTCCGGCGCGGGCGGATTGGAACAGGCGATCACCAGCTCGGCCCGCACCGCCCCCGACGCCCTGGCTGCGGAGGTCGAAACGCTCGCGGTGCGGCTGCGCACCCGCGGCCTGGAAACCGCGCTGCGCGCGTTCGCCGAGGACGTGGGCGACGAGGCCGCCGATGAGGTCGTCCTCGCCCTGATCCTGCGCGCTCGCGCGGGAGGGCGCGGCCTGGTCGACGTTCTCGACGCGAAAGCCACCGCCCTGGAACGGGAGGTCGTCGCTCGCCGGGACATCGAAGCCGACCGTGCGAAACCGCGCACCGATGTGCGCACGATCCTGGCCATCACCGTGGTCCTGCTGGTCGGGCTGGTCCTGTTCGCGCGGGAATTCCTCTCGCCCTTCGACGGGGCGTTGGGCCAGATGGTGATGGTCGGGATTGGCGGTTTGCTTGGCGCGGCGGGATGGTGGATGCACACCCTGACCAGGACTCGTCGCCCCGCACGCCTCCTCGGCGATGCGTCGCGCATCCCCGTCGGTGCGTCGGCCGCGAAGCGCACGGCAGCCCAGCCTGATGCGGAGGCGCTGCGATGAGCCCCGGGACTGCCGCTGCTGTTGTCGGTGCGGTAGCGGGATTGTCGCTGGTGTGCGTGATTCTGGCGCTGGTGCGTCCGGCCCCGGTCAACCTCGCCGCTGCGGTGGCGGAACTGGACGACCGCGCCGCGCGCCGCACAGATCCTGCGCTCCCGAGCGGTCGCTGGTCTGCTCGATTGCGCCGCATGGCCGTGTTCTCGGCGCGGTCGTCAAACCGCTGGTGGGGCATCCCGGCGGACGACCTCGATGTGCTCGGCCAGACCGCCGAGCGCTACCTCGTTCGTCGCCTGGCGTGGGCCGGTGGTGCCGCCGCCACGGTGCTGGCGGTGGCGGGAATGGCGTGGTTCGGCGGCATTGGCTTGTCCGGCACGGCGGTTGTGCTGGTCGTGCTCGCCGCCGCTGTCGGCGGATCGGTCGTGCCGGTTCTGGCTGTGCGGGAGGACGCCGATCGGGCGCGCGACGAATTCCGCCGTGCCACCGCCGCCTATCTGGATCTGGTGGCCCAGGAACGGGCGACCGGACGCGCTCCGAGCCAGGCGCTCGGAGAAGCCGCTGCCGTCGCTGATTCCTGGACGTTCACACGGATCAGCCGAACGCTCGGCCGAGCGATGCGGGCCGGGCACACCTCGTGGGAAGCCTTGTCCCGGCTGGGCAAACGAATGGGCGTGGTCGAACTCGCAGACCTGGCCGACATTCTGGCCACGGCCGCCGACGGAGCCGCGATCTACAGCACGCTGATCGCGAAAGCGGCTGCATTGCGCTCCGCCGCGCTCGCTGCGGACAAGGCCGACGCCAACTCCCGCTCACAGCGGCTCGCGCTCCCCGTTGCCGTCCTGCTGGTCGCGTTTCTCCTGATGGCCATGTATCCGGCGCTGATTCGCCTGCTGACCGGAAGCGGCTAGCCCAACGGCCGGAAACCGTTGCAGCGCAACCTACTACCTCGTCGCAGCAAGGAGTTGACCACCCATGATGCAGATTCTGGACCACCGTCTCGCCGCCGCGCGGCACTGTGCAGCACGGCTCACGCTCACGGTCGGCCGTGTCGTGCTGCTTCTGTTCGCCGCGGTCGCGGCCCGTTGGGAGCGGGTTCGTGCTTCCGGCGATCGTGGGTCGGAGAGCGTGGACAAGGCCGTCCTCGTCGCCATCGGACTCGCGGTGGCCATCGGCCTCGCCTTCGCGATCCGGGCCGTAGTGGAGGAATTCCAAGGCCAGATCAAGAAATGACACGAAGGAGGCAGAACCCAAGATGGCTACCAGCGAGGAAATCGAACTCCGGGTCGAATCGGAAGACTCAGCCCGCAGCGCCAAGCGATCCGTCGCTGCGAAGCGAATCGGCGAGCTAGCCGAACGCCGCGCCGCGATCGCCGGAGAACTGGACGACGTCGAACGAGAACTGGGTGAGGTTCTCGTCGACTCCAGCGCTGTCATCGAGATCGGCGAACTCGCGCGGTTCACCGACGTTGATGCCGCCGACCTCACCCGATGGCGGGAGAACCAGCTGAAGAGCCAAAAGACCGGGCGTGCCAAGCGAAAGAAGCCAACCCGCGCGTCCGGCCCCAGCGGTGCCCCGCAGCAGAAACCCGCCGCGCTTCGCGCACCGAGCACCGATAAGGCCGTTGTGCCAGAGGAATCTCCTCGCGTGCGGGACGCCGCCGCAAAGACGCCGGCGGGAGTTTCTTGATGCTGCTCAAACGACAGAGCCTGACTGCGGACCGTGCCGCACTGACCCGGCCGAGGACCTTCAACTGCGCGAGAACCGGTGCCGACCGCGGATCGGAGTCGGTAGGGCTGGCGGTGCTGTTCCCGGTCGTGCTGGTGCTGATCCTCTCGGCGGTGCAAGGAGGCCTGTGGTGGCACGCACGCGCCGTCGCAGCCCAGTCCGCTCAGGCCGGTGTCGATGCCGGACGTCCGATCGGTGGCACGAACACCACCGCAGCCGCGGCCGCCCGGTCGTTCGCCACCCGCGCCGGGCACGGGGTGCTCACCGGCCCCCAGGTCCGGGCCGCGGTCACCGCGGACACCGTCCAGGTCGAGGTGTCCGGGACCGCTGTCCGGCTGGTGCCGATTCCCGGCCTGGATATTCGGGTGACAGCGTCCGCACGTGCCGCGAAAGAGCGTTTCACCGTGCCCGCTCGGGCCGCAGGAAGCAGTTCATGAATCCTCCGACCCGAGCCAGCCGCGGTCTGCTCTGGAGTGACACAGGCTCCATCAGCGTCGAGGCCGCTGTCCTCGTGCCTGTCGTGCTGTTCGTGGGGTTGCTGATCGTCGCCGGTGCCCGGGTCGGCTCAGCACAGCAAGCGGTCGACAACGCCGCCAGCGCCGCAGCGAGAGCCGCGTCGATCGCCCGCAGCCCGGCGGCCGCGCAGCACGCCGGCACCCGCGTCGCCCGCGAACGGCTCGCTCGCGAAGGCATGTCCTGCCAGGAGTCCAGTGTCTCGGTGGATGCCCGCCAGATCGCCCTCGGCCGCGCCGGACAAGTCCGGGCCACAGTCGAGTGCCGTGTCGCTCTCAGCGACCTCGGCCTCCCCATCCCCGAAGGAACACGCACGATCACCGGCAGCTTCACCAGTTTCGCTGACCCGTACCGAGGTATCCCATGATCTGTCGAAAAGCACCGCAGGATGCCGGGTCGGTCAGCGTCATGGTCGCGGTTCTAGTACCCGCTCTGCTGCTTGTTTTCGCTTTGGTGGTCGATGGTTCCGCGCGGCTGCGCGCGATCGCCCGCGCCGACGCCCTCGCCGCTGAAGGCGCTCGTGCGGCCAACACCGCCGTGGACACCCGCAGCAGCAGCATCGGGATCGACACCGCGACCGCGGCGCGTACGGCTTCCGGCTACCTTGCCCGCGCTGGGCAAGCAGGGAAGGTCAGCGTGACCGGGCCCCGCACCGTGGGGGTGACGGTCACGGTCACCGAACCCGCTCCCATCGGATTGTTCGGCCGCAGCATCGAAGCCACCAGCACCGCGGTGGCCGTCCTGGGCGTCGGCACGCGCGACGGCAACCTGCCATGACCACCGCAGCGGCACAACGGATCCGCGGCGCGCTGGCCGCGCTGGCGCTGCTCGCCTTCGTCGCCGGGGTACCTTGCGGATTCCTTGCACTCGGCGCCGAGCCTGCCCACTTGGTCCCGGACCGCTGGCCCGACCCGGTACCGATCAGCCAGCGGCCCGAACGGATCTGGAGCACGCTGCGGTGGGCATGGCTGACCGGGGACCTCGTGCACTGGCTGATCGTCGCCGTGGCGTGGGCAAGCTGGTTGCTGCTGACCCTCTCTGTTGTCGTTGAGGTGATTCGCCAGACAGGACAAGGGATCCGCACCGCGCGCGGACTGCTGAACCGTGTTCCGCGCGGCCAGTGGATTGCGGGTCTCGTCGCCGCCGCGCTCATGGCAGCCTCGGCAGGCACTGCTACCGCCTCCGGCCTTCCTGCCACACCGGCCGCGGCGACCGCGCCACCGTGGCCCGGCATCCAACCAGGCACCGCCACCCGGCAGCCCGCGACTCCAGCCGCGGGCGTCCGCACCCTCGACGCTGCCACCGTGGCCTCCGATCGACCGCGCCATGCGAACGCCGTGCCGTACACCGTGGTGCACGGGGACACGCTGTGGGACCTGGCCCAACGGCATTTAGGCAAGGGCACCCGCTACCACGAGATCATGCGGCTCAATCCCGCCTTGTCGAAGGCCCCCGACGAACTGGAACCCGGGTGGACTCTGATGCTTCCAGGCGACGCGGAAGGCCTTCCCCTGCCCGCCAACACCAAGGCGACGGGTCGCACGGTGAACGTGGCGGCAGGGGACACGCTTTCCGACATTGCTGAGCGGGAACTCGGCGACCCGGATGCCTGGCGCACGCTCTTCGGCCTCAACGCAGGCCGTGTCCAGCCGGACGGACGCGTGCTGCGCCATCCCGGCCAACTCCTCCCCGGCTGGCAGCTGCACCTGCCCGCCACGCCGACACCGCCCGCCGAAGCTATGCCGCAGCCCGCACCGGTGCCTCCGTCCGCTGCTCCGTCACAAGAGCCGACTCCGCCGCCGAGCACTGGCTCATCCGCGACACCCACACCGCGCGCCGCACCGGAACACGACACCCAGCCCGGCACCAACCCGGTGCCGCTGCCCGAGGGCGGGCTGGTCGGGCTCGGCCTCGCGCTGAGCGTGACCGTCCTGCTCTTCCTCGCCCGCCGCCGACGCCGCGCCCGCCGCAAACCAACCGGCGATCTCACACCACCGGGACCTGGTGGAGCCGAGCCGTTCCGGCCCGGCTCCACCGTCGCAACGCTCACCACAGCCGCGCACACTCGCCACACCGCACCCGAGGACGGCGAAGCCGAGCACGCAGGCACGGACACCGCCGGACGCGGCAAGGCAATCGACCTCATCGTGGCCGAACACCGGCGTGTCTGGCCGCCACCCGCTCCCGTCCTGACCGCATACGCCGGCACCGCCATGCAGACCGTTGACCTGGCCGCATCCGGCGGGCTGGCACTGACCGGCCCCGGCGCAGCGTCCGCTGCCCGAGCCGTCCTCGCCGCCGTGATGGCCGTCGACACCCGCTACCCGGCCGAAGCGCTGCTGGCCGACACCGGCACCGCCGAACTCATCGCCGGACGACCAAGGCGGACACCGCTGCACGAAGCCCCCGGCATCGAGACCGGCACCGACGAAACGACCGCGCTGGCGCAGCTGCACACCGAACTCGCCCGGCGCGCCAGACTGCGCGACGAGGACCAGTTCGACGCCGATCTCCAGCCCGGTCCCGATGCCCGCGATCGTCGTCCAGGACCAGCCCAGGCCGCCGACCCGGTACCGCTGCTGCTGGTGCTGGCGCACCCGTCTCCACAGCATCGGCGCGAATGGGCCACAGTCCTCGCCCAGGGAAGCGACGTTGGCATCCACTCGCTGCTTCTCGGCGACGAGAGCCTCCACGATGCCGACGGCTTCAGCGGCCTGACCCTCGCGACCGACGGCACAGTCCAGGCCGTGCACGGCGAAAGCGGCATCACGGCCGGAGCGCGCGCGGAAACCCTCAACGCCGCCGAAGCAGACGAACTATGGTGCCTGCTCGCCGCAGCCCGCGCACCCGCCCCACGCCGAGCCGCGAACAGCGAGACGACCGACCACAGACACGAGCCCGCCCGAGACCTCACCCAGACCAACGCCGCACGCGACGACCACCGGCCGACTGCCGCACAGGAATCGGTCGCCCGAGTGCGATTGCTCGGCGGAGTACGAGTGGAAACCGGAGGGAACCACGTCCAGGGATTGCGCTCCCGAGCCCGGGAAGTTTTGGCCTACCTCGCAGCCCACCCGCACGGCACGACCGTGGACACACTGCGCGAAGCGGTCCTGCCCGACCGGCCTGCCGCCCGCCTGCACGAGGCCGTCTCCTTCGCCCGCGGCGCACTGCGCACCGCCACCGGCCGCAACGACGAGCAGTTCGTCCTCGCCGAATCCGGTCGCTACCGGCTCGACCCGGCCAGCATCACCGCCGACGTGTGGGACCTCGATGACACCCTCACCCACGCCAGCGGCGAGCCCGCCACTCGCCTGGAATCCTTGCGGCACCTCGCGGAACTGTGCCGCGCCGGAGCGCCTCTGGACGGTGCCGGTTATTCCTGGGCTGAACCAGTGGCCGAGCACTGGCGCAGCCGGGTCATTGATGCGCTGGTCGCTCTCGCCGACGAAGTTCGCGACCACAACCCGGACGAAGCCCTCGACGCGCTCGCCATCGCCATCACCTGGGATCCTTACATCGAAGCCCTTTACCGGCGTACTATGAAGCTGCAACGAGACCTCGGCCGATACCCGGCTGCCCACAGCACCTACCAGCGATTGTGCACAAATCTTCGTGACATCGATCTGGAACCAGCGCCTGGAACCGCTGCGCTGCTGAGTGAATCGCCTTTGCCGATTTAGCGAAATCCGCATTCCGCGACTGACCGTGTTGCACATGAGGAAGTCGTTTAATCGAACTGAACTTCTGCAATGACCGCAAACCCAGGGGGTCGATCAGGGGTCATCCAGGCCGTCATCCTGGAGATCGGAGACTCGTCATCTTAAGGATGCCCCCTCACTGACCACCCTTGCATCGGCAAGAGTGCAGGTCAGCCCGCCTTGCCCCGCGTGTCCGACGAACCCGACTGGTCACGATAGCCATCTTTCCGCGAGCCTATTTCCCGGCGCCCTGCCCGCCTCGGTTAAGCATCTATTTCTTGCTTTCTCCTCGTTCGGACATGTTCACCGCTTCTCGGTGCCGTAGACATTCGCTCTCTCGCCGCGCTCTGGCTAGGACTCGCGACCCTCGTCGCGACCTCTTTCCGGCGAATGGAAATGAACGTTTCCGTGAATTTCTGCGATCTCGGCGAACCGTCCGCGCGCCTCCAGCATTGACGCCCTAAGGGTTGCTGGGATGTCCTCCCCGCTGGACATCATGTGGACAAGTTCAGCACGGTTTTCCAGGAGGTCTGGCAGGTGAATCTCATTGTTTCGGAACTTTTTCGCGCCAAGGGTCAACGGATTTTTTGGCCCGTCTCCAGGCCCTGCTTCGCCGTCCTCCGATTCAATCCGCTGGCCGCTCCGGGCTTGCCGACGTTTCCGAACGGCATTCTGAACACGAGCTGGCACTCCGTCGAACAATAGAGTGGCGAACTGCTCGGCCACCCAGATCAGCTGCTCCCGACGCGGAACGTCTCGCAGTTCGGCGATCAACTCGTCTCGTCGAGGATGACCCTTCGGATAGATCCGGGCCAGCACGTTCACCACGAACGTCGGGAAGAACCCGAAGACCAAGGCTGTCATGAACAGCGTGCCGATGCCCCACGTCATGACCAGATGCGCGAGCGTGTCCATCACGTCAACCCCAGCTTCATGCTGCGGAACCGTCCATCGCTGGCCGCTCGAACAAGGATCGCGCCCAGTTCGACCTTGCCCTTCTCCGTGAGAGTGTAGTAGCGCCGCGGCGGCCTGCCAGCGGCCTCTCTCGCCGATTCCCAGCCGTCGGCAAGCCAGCCTTCGTCCAGCATCTGAGTCAGACGGGGGTACATCGCGCCGGAGCGGACGCCGGACACTCTCGACAGCTGGTAGCCCCAGTGCCGGTCACTGGGTGCAGCCATCAGTGCGGCAGCTAGCTGCACCAGGGCGTAAGTAACGCGCATCAGCCAATTTTGACCTATGTCGCATAAGGCTGCAACCTCGATCCTTGCACGGTCGCTAAGCCCAGCCTGCCTCACGCATGAGTTGGTCGTGCGACGCCACAGAGAGAAGCTCTTTACGGATTACCTTGATCAATTCGGTCCGCCTGCGTCCCTGTTGCCGCAAGACGGAGCACTCCGACCGAGCGAGCGCGGCCGAGCGCGGACTGGGGTTCCCGGGGGACCGTGGGCGCGACCCGGCGGGCACGCGGTGCCCCGTCTGGATGACGCGGATCGCGGGCACCGAGTTGCATGCTGCCCGGTTGGTCTCCGGGTGGCCATGGCGACCTGATCCCGACTACGGACTGCCACCACAGTGCGCGGTCAACTCCTCATGGCATGCTTGCCGACGAGAAAATACGCCACGTTCATTCCGGCCATCCGCGTGCCATCAACATTCGAATTTCATCTGGCTTCATCCGCGATGTAAAATCTCCATTGCGGAGAAAAATTGATATCCCACCCTGTTTGGTGACCATGAAAGGTTTAGAGTTCCGCTCCTGAGCGGGAATGCTAACCGCTACTAGCACCCCGTCCTCGACGGCGATGATCCCGACCTTTAACCCCACCACGACTGGGCTGACTTGCTCAGAAATTATCTTCCGGTAGCGATCCTCAGTGTGCGCCCTGGCGGACACGGGCGACACCGATGAAACAACGTCCCTGCTGTTGATGCGGTCAGTCTTGAGGCCGATTACGAGCAGGCCAGACTCATCACCGTTTGCGAACCCGCAGACAGCCTTTACGAGCTTGTCGTTTCCGTCCGCGTTGCCGATGTTCAATTCACTCTTGCATTCTAGCCAGCTGGACTCTTCGGTGCCAACTAGATCTTCAAATCGACCCCGGGTCAAGCTATCCATGAAGTCGGCACTGCAATCGGAATAGGCTTCCGTCCGCACTTTGCAAAGTGCGGATCGAGTGTTCCTGAGCGCCTCGCAGAGTTCCCCTATTGTAACACTCTGACTGTTTAATGACATGCGTATAGACCAAAAGTCGTGATCAATACCCTCGTCGGCAAAGAAGTGATCAGCTTCCAAGACGGAGGCATTGGCGGCTCCAAAAAGTTTCTCAACCTCGATTTTTAGCCGAGTATCCCTCAGTCTGGACGGGTTCCCGCCCTCCAGGTCGAGATCTAATTCAACAGTTCCATCCAGGCGAATCGTAAACAGGAGCTCCTCATGCCTGTTGCCATTCTTGAAGTGAACGGCAAGAAACGCGTACTCATAGTTGGGCAAGTTCTTGAATCTGGATGTAAAGTACTCGGTTATCGATCGAATTGTCACATCCTCCATCTCGGGGAGGCGCACGTCAACACCGCAGAGTCGACCCTCATCGTGCTCAACAAATCCGCCAGGATCCTCCTTTCCGAGTTGATGCAGCATTACCCGCGCCCTGAGGTTCGAGTACTTAATCCTGTCTTCGAGAGTGAAATGACGCATCATGCCGCTAGATGATACAAGACACGCTTGAACGCAAAAATCGGCAGCCTCAATTGGGGCGAGCCGAATATGGTTCCGCCACCTTGCGCACGGCTATTCATTTCGCAAGTTCATAATTTGGGCCGATGTCTCATTTT
Source organism: Amycolatopsis rubida (assembly GCF_900115345.1). GTDB lineage: Bacteria > Actinomycetota > Actinomycetes > Mycobacteriales > Pseudonocardiaceae > Amycolatopsis > Amycolatopsis rubida. The sequence continues at coordinate 366,699 of NZ_FOWC01000003.1, forward strand.
CTACCTTGATGGCCGCGTGTCCATCGACCGCGGCGAGTCACGTGGCGTGGCGCTCGGCGAGCCGGTCGAAGAACGTCGTAAGCCGTTGGCTTGCGGCCGGGGTGTCGACCAGTTCGGCACCGCCGAATCGGTAGACCTCGTAGCCACGCAGCCTCAGTTCACGGTCCTCAGCAACCATCTCAGCGTACTTCTGGGAGTCGCCGCGCCCAGTCTTGTCGGTGTAGTGCTGCCGCCCGTCGCACTCGATGACGATGCGGATTCGTTGCGGCAGGAGCAGCAGGAAGTCCATCCGCTGACGTGGCAACGGGGCTAAGCCGGGAGCGCGATGTGTTCGGGTGTATGGGTCGTAGTGCAGGTACACCTGTGGGATGAGGGCAGGGATGCCGTCGCCGAGTTGGACGTAGCGGTCCGCATAGGCGCGCAGGATCCGGCGCTCGGCCTCGTTGTTGCCCAGCGCGCGGTCGAGCCGCCTGTACAGGCTGAGTGAGACCTCCCTCGCCGTTGCCCCTGTCAACCCCTCGTGGTCGGCCCACCAGTTGGTCAGGTCGGCCCAGGTGAGGCCGTGTGCCGCCAAGGGTCGGTCGTAGACGAGACAGAACTGTTCGTTCTTGACCACCAGGACGTCGTTGTTGAGAGCATCGCGGAACACGATCTCCGGCTTGGGGCCGTCGGCGGCGAAGATCAGGTTCTTCAGCTCGCCTGCCACGCCATGCGCACCGAGTGCATCGAGCACTGGCTGCAAGTACTCGGGGACATACTCGGCCGCGACGCGGTAGCCGAGGTCGGCCAAGGCGGTCAGCGACATGCCCTGCAGTCGCCCCTCGACGTAGCTGCGTTTGCTGTTGAACGGCTCGGCACTGCCTTCGCGAGCGGGTGCCATGCCGAGCGCATCGCACGCCGCTTCCAGGTGGTGCGCCTTGACGCAATCCCAGAGCGTTTCCGCAATGGCCGAGCGCAGCCTCATCGGGGTAACGGTCGGGGTCATGCCGGTCCACGGAGTACGTCAGCCCCAGCCGCGCCCACCTGAGCATGTCGCGTTCGCTGGTTGACCATCGCATAACAGTAGCGCGCAGCACCGACGCTAAGGCTCCTAACAGCGCGGTGTCCGGCAGCTCAGGCGCGATGCCGGCCGCGAGAGCGAAAACGAGCAGGCACCGACGGGCGCACTCAAACCCAGGTCACAAGTAGGTAACCAATTCGGTATCGGCTCTAACCGGCACAGCCACTCACGAGCACCCGTCCGGTGCCCGTCCGGCACCAAGCCCGCCCGCCCGCCGCACCTGTCCGGCACCAAGCCCTCCCGCCCGACCGCACCCGTCCGGCACCAAGCCCGCCCGCACCCGCCCCTCCCGAACCAGGCTCCGCCCGCGAATCCCGTCCTAGGTAGGGTTTCCGCCGTGTCCCGCCCGAAAGAACCGCGTCGTCCCGCCCCTCCTCCCGGACTGCTCATCGTCGACAAACCGGCGGGCATGACGTCGCACGACGTGGTCGCGCGGGCGCGGCGGATCATGGGCACCCGCAAGGTCGGCCACGCCGGCACGCTCGACCCGATGGCGACCGGCGTGCTGGTGCTCGGCATCGAGCGCGCCACCAAACTGCTCGGCCACCTCGCCCTCGACCGCAAGACCTACCTCGCCACGCTGTCGCTCGGCCGGTCCACCACCACCGACGACGCCGAAGGCGAACCGCTCTCCGGAACCGATGCCGCGCCGGAAACCCTGGCCGCCGTCGCCGACGAGCAGATCGCCGGCGGCATCGCCGCGCTGACCGGCGACATCCAGCAGGTGCCCAGCGCTGTCTCCGCGGTCAAGATCGACGGCAAGCGCGCTTACGCCCGGGTGCGCGCGGGCGAAGACGTCGTCCTCCCGCCGAGGCCGGTGACCGTGCACCGGTTCGACGTTCTAGGCCTCCGCCGCGAGGACGACCGGATCGAACTCGACGCGATCGTCGAATGCTCGTCCGGCACCTACGTCCGGGCGCTCGCTCGCGACCTCGGCGCCGGACTCGGCGTCGGCGGGCACCTGAAAGCCTTGCGCCGCACCACAGTCGGGCCGTTCACGCTCGCCCGCGCGCGCACGCTCGACCAGCTCGAAGAAAAGCCGGAACTGTCGCTTGACCTCGATGCCGCCGTCGCCGCCGCGTTCCCGCGCCGGGATCTCGACGCCGCCACCGCCAAGGCGGTCCAGTACGGCAGGCGCATTCCGGCCGCCGGAATCACCGGCACGTACGGCCTGTTCGCGCCGGACGGCCACGTGCTCGCGCTGGCCTCCGACGCCGAGGGAGTGACCCGTTCGGTGGTGGTCCTCCTGCCCGCATAGGGTGGGAGGCAAAGGCACCTCGCTCGGGGAGAGTTGACAACAGTGCAGCGGTGGCGTGGGCTCGGGGACCTCCCGGGCGGCTGGGGACGGTGCGTGGTCACCATCGGCGTGTTCGACGGCGTGCACCGCGGGCACCAGGAACTGATCAAGCGCACCGTGGCGACGGCCGCCGAACGCGGCGTGCCCAGCGTGGTGCTCACCTTCGACCCGCATCCGTCCGAGGTGCTGCGCCCGGGCAGCCATCCCGCGCAGCTGACCACCCTGCGGCGCAAGGCCCAGCTGGTCGAGGGGCTCGGCGTGGACGTGTTCTGCGTGCTGCCCTTCACCTTGGAACTGTCCCGGCTCAGCCCGCACGAGTTCGTGCACGAGGTGCTGGTCGACCGGTTGCACGCGGCGGCCGTGCTGGTCGGCGACAACTTCACCTTCGGGGCCAAGGCGGCCGGCAACGTCGCGCTGCTGCGCGAACTCGGCCGCCGCTTCGGGTTCGTCGCCTACGGCGCGGAACTGCAGGGCCGTTCGCTCGACGACGACCGCGGCGCCAACGACATCACCTTCTCCTCGACCTACGTGCGCTCGTGCATCGACGCGGGCGACGTGGTGGCCGCGGCCGACGCGCTCGGCCGCCCGCACCGGCTGGAGGGCATCGTCGTCCGCGGCGACGGACGGGGCCACGACCTCGGCTACCCGACCGCCAACCTGTCCACCGCGCGGTTCGCCGCCGTGCCCGCGGACGGCGTCTACACGGCCTGGTTCACCCGGCTGTCCGACCCGGACCGGCGGCTGCGCGCGGCGGTGTCGGTGGGCACGAACCCGACGTTCTCCGGCCGCGAACGCACCGTCGAGGCGTTCGTGCTGGACGTCGACGAGGACTTCTACGGCCAGCACGTCGCGCTGGACTTCGTCACCCGGTTGCGGGATCAGGCGCGGTTCGGCGGGTCGGCCGATCTCGTCCGGAAGATCGACGAGGACGTGGCCCGGACCAGGGAAGCACTCGGCTCGGACAGCTGAGCGGACCCGGCGCCGGGGCAGGCCGGGCCCGGGGCGAATCGGGCGTTCCGGCCCGCCGGGGGCGTCCGGAGTGGCAAGATGGGCCGGCGGCACCGGGCCGGAGGAGCAAGGTCCCGCGGCCGGAGCCGCCGGACGACACGCTAGGGGAGCGGAGCCAGGTGGAGGACCACAAGATCGTCCAGCGGAACATCGCGCTGCAGCGGGAGTGGTACGGGGAGCCGCTGGGCGATCGGGTGCGCAGGCTGGTCGTGGCCTTCGACGTGTCGCAGGCGTTCCTGGCCGAGGTGCTGGGGATCAGCGCGCCGATGCTGAGCCAGGTGATGAGCGGGCGGCGGGCGAAGATCGGCAATCCGGTCGTGCTGGCCCGGATGATCATGCTCGAACGCAAGATCCTGGTGCCCGAGGTCGCCGCGGGCGACCGCGACGCGATGCAGGCCGCGCTGGAGGACGTGCGCGATTCGCGGCCCACTGTCGGCCGCGACAACATCCCGGTCAACTCGGACGAGAAGATCGTGCTCGCGGGCATCCGGGACACCGCCGAGGACGAGAACCTGGCCGAAGCGGCGAAGCTGCTCGACGAGGACTTCCCGGCGATCGCCGACCTGCTCCGCCGCGCGGGAGCTTCGGGCCAGTAGCCGATGCAGCTGTTCTCCGCGCTGCGCCCGCCCGCCGACGTCGCGGCGGAAGTGGCCGACGCGCTCGGCGCCCGGGACCGGTTGCTGCGCTGGTCCGATCCGGCCGGATGGCACATCACGCTGGCCTTTTACGGCGAGGCGGACCCCGCCGGACGCAGTGCTGTCCTCGACCGGGCGCTGGACGGGCGAAAAGCCGTTGACGTCCAGCTCCGGAGTTCGGGAACATTTCCGGGAGTGCTGTGGCTGGGAGTGGCGGGGGAGGACCTCGCCGCGCTCGCCGCGGCCGCGGGCCCCGACGAGGAGCGCCCCTACCGCCCGCACCTGACACTGGCGCGATGCTCCCGCACGCGACCGCCGACGGCGTGGACGGAACAGCTCGCCGGTTTCCGCAGCCGCGTCTGGACCGCGGACCGGGTCGAGCTGCTGGGCGGCGGCAGCCCGTACCGCACGCTGGCGTCCTGGCCGCTGCGCCGCGCGTGAGCCGATGCCGCCCGGGTAGCCGCACGCGGCTGAAGCCGCAGTTCAACCGGCTGGTAACCTCGGTAATCGGGTCCGGCTGCAGTCCGTGGCGGCCGCGACCGTCTCACCCGGCCGCGTGGCGCGGTGCGGGCCTCACGGCACTAGATGCACAAGGAGCACCACCAGTGGCGCTGTCTACCGATGAGAAGAAGACGATCCTCGCCGAGTACGGGCTGCACGACTCGGACACCGGATCCCCCGAGGCCCAGGTCGCGCTGCTGACCAAGCGGATCATCGGCCTCACCGAACACCTGAAGACCCACAAGCACGACCACCACTCCCGTCGCGGTCTCCTGCTGCTGGTCGGCCGTCGCCGCCGGCTGCTGAACTACACGGAAAAGGTGGACGTGGCGCGGTACCGGGACCTGATCAAGCGTCTCGGCCTGCGCCGATAGCGTGCTGACGAGGGGGAGCGGCTCCGGCCGCTCCCCCTCGCCGCAAGCACACCCCCCCACACGGCGCGAGCGCGCTGGAGGAACGATCTCGCCGGTCCTCGGTAGTGGTTCCCGGGCAACGGACCCGGGGGCTTCGATCGAAGACCGGCCTCACACCTCCTCAAGCGTCCTCGGGCGAACCGGGTCCCACAGTGGGAGACTCGCGCTGCTGCGATGGAACCAAAGAGGAGATTGACCATATGACCGACTCCACCGGAGTCACCGTGTTCGAAACCGAAGCCGTTCTGGACAACGGCCGGTTCGGCACCCGCACCGTCCGGTTCGAGACCGGCCGGCTCGCCAAGCAGGCCGCCGGCGCCGTCGTCGCGTACCTGGACGAAGAGACCATGCTGCTGTCGGCGACCACGGCGTCGAAGCACCCGAAGGAGCACTTCGACTTCTTCCCGCTGACCGTGGACGTCGAGGAGCGGATGTACGCCGCCGGCCGCATCCCGGGCGCGTTCTTCCGCCGCGAGGGCCGCCCGTCGACCGACGCGATCCTCACCTGCCGCCTGATCGACCGCCCGCTGCGTCCGTCCTTCGCCGACGGCCTGCGCAACGAGATCCAGGTCGTCATCACCGTCCAGAGCCTCAACCCGGACGACCCGTACGACGTGCTGGCGATCAACGCCGCGTCGGCCTCCACCCAGATCGCCGGCCTGCCGTTCTCCGGCCCGGTCGGCGGCGTGCGCGTCGGGCTGATCGAGGGCCAGTGGGTCGCGTTCCCGACCTGGTCGCAGCTGGAGAAGGCCACCTTTAACATGGTGGTCGCGGGACGCATCGTCGGTGACGATGTCGCGATCATGATGGTCGAGGCCGAGGGGACCGAGCACACGCTCGACCTGATCGCCGACGGCGGCACCGCGCCGGACGAGATCACCGTCGCGCAGGGCCTTGAGGCCGCGAAGCCGTTCATCCGCGTGCTGTGCGAGGCGCAGCAGCGGCTGGCCGCCGACGCCGCGAAGCCGACCGGCGAGTTCCCGGTGTACCCGGCCTACCAGCCGGACATCTACGAGGCCGTCTCCGCGATCGCGTCCGACGAGCTGGCCAAGGCGCTGCAGATCGCCGGCAAGCAGGACCGCGACAAGGCGACCGACGAGGTCAAGGCGGCCGTCCTGGAGAAGCTCGGCCTCGGCGAGGGCGAAGCCTTCGAAGGCCGCGACAAGGAGGTCGGCGGTGCGTTCAAGGCGCTGACCAAGAAGATCATGCGCACCCGCGTCCTCACCGAGAAGATCCGGATGGACGGCCGCGGCCTGACCGACATCCGCCAGCTCTCGGCCGAGGTCGCGGTGATCCCGCGGGCGCACGGTTCGGCGCTGTTCGAGCGCGGCGAGACCCAGATCCTGGGCATCACCACGCTGAACATGCTCCGCATGGAGCAGCAGATCGACTCGCTCTCCCCGGAGACGCACAAGCGCTACCTGCACCACTACAACTTCCCGCCGTTCTCCACCGGCGAGACCGGCCGCGTCGGTTCGCCGAAGCGGCGCGAGATCGGCCACGGCATGCTCGCCGAGCGCGCCCTGGTCCCGGTGCTGCCGAAGCGGGACGAGTTCCCCTACGCGATCCGCCAGGTCTCCGAGGCGCTGGGCTCCAACGGCTCCACCTCGATGGGCTCGGTCTGCGCGTCCACCATGGGCCTGTTCAACGCCGGCGTGCCGCTGAAGGCTCCGGTCGCGGGCATCGCCATGGGCCTGGTGTCCGACGAGGTGGACGGCGAGACGCGCTACGTCGCGCTGACCGACATCCTCGGCGCCGAGGACGCGCTGGGCGACATGGACTTCAAGGTCGCCGGCACGAAGGACATCATCACCGCGCTGCAGCTGGACACCAAGCTGGACGGCATCCCGTCCGAGGTGCTCGCGGCCGCGCTGAAGCAGGCGAAGGACGCTCGCCTCGCCATCCTGGAAGTCATCGCCGAGGCGATCGACGGCCCGGACGAGATGAGCCCGTACGCCCCGCGCGTCACGTCGGTGAAGATCCCGGTCGACAAGATCGGCGAGGTCATCGGGCCGAAGGGCAAGATGATCAACTCGATCACCGAGGAGACCGGCGCCGACATCTCGATCGAGGACGACGGCACGATCTACGTGGGCGCGGCCGACGGCCCGTCGGCGGAGGCGGCGATCGGCAAGATCAACGCCATCGCCAACCCGCAGCTGCCGAAGGTCGGCGAGCGCTTCCTGGGCACCGTGGTGAAGACGGCCGCGTTCGGCGCGTTCGTCTCGCTGCTGCCGGGCAAGGACGGCCTCGTGCACATCTCGAAGCTGGGCAACGGCAAGCGGATCGCGAAGGTCGAGGACGTGGTGAACGTCGGCGACAAGATCCGCGTCGAGATCGCCGACATCGACAACCGCGGCAAGATCAGCCTGATCGTCGTCAAGGAAGAAGACGCGAAGCCCGCCGAAGGCGACGCCGCTCCGGCCGAGACCGCCGAAGCCAAGTAAGGTTCGCCCCGCAGTTCCATCGAGGGCCTCCTGACCCGAACCCGGGCAGGAGGCCCTCGCTGCGACCCAGCCCGCCCCGGCGCTTCGCCGCTCACCCAAGCGAACCGCGGGATCGCCGACTTGACGGCGATCCCGCCGCGACGGCGGAGCCGGCGCACTCAAACACAGAGGTTTCATTGGCACGGCAGGTTTCCGGGCACGAGCAGCCCGTCGGCACCACCCGTACGCTGGAGTCCACTTCGGACGGTGCGGTCGTCAAGCGGAGTGTCCTTCCCGGCGGCCTGCGGGTGATCACCGAGCACGTCCCCGCGTCCCGGTCGGCGACGGTCGGGCTGTGGGTCGGAGTCGGTTCGCGGGACGAGCCGTCGCCGGTCGCGGGCGCGGCGCACTACCTGGAACACTTGCTGTTCAAGGGAACCGCCCACCGCGACGCCACCCAGATCGCGGAAGAGATCGACGCGGTGGGCGGCGAATTCAACGCCTTCACCGCCAAGGAACACACCTGCTACTACGCCCAGGTGCTGGACGCGGATCTGCCGCTGGCGCTCGACCTCGTCACCGACGTGGTCTTCGAAGCGCAGTGCACGGACCGCGACATGGACATGGAGCGCAGCGTCGTCCTCGAAGAGATCGCGATGCGCGACGACGATCCGGAAGACCTGCTGCACGAGGAATTCGTCAGCGCGGTCCTCGGCGACCACCCGCTGGGCCGTCCGGTGCTGGGCACGGAAAAGTCCATCACCGAGATGTCGCCGGTCGCGCTGCGCGGCTTTTACCGCCGTCGCTACACCCTGCCGCGGATGGTGCTCGCAGTTGCCGGGAACGTCGACCACGGCCAGGTCCTGCGCCTGGTCAAACGCGCGCTGAAGGACCGCCTCGGCGGCACCGCCACGCCGGTCGCGCCGAGGTCCGGCCGCGCGCGGCTGAAGACGGTGCCGAAGCTGGCGTTGCACCCGGACGACACCGAGCAGGCGCACGTGATGCTCGGCTTCCGCGCGTTGCCGCGGCACGACGAGCGCCGGTTCACCCTGTCGGTGCTCAACGCGGCGCTCGGCGGCGGCATGAGTTCGCGGCTGTTCCAGGAGATCCGCGAGCGCCGGGGCCTGGCGTACCAGGTGTATTCGTCGGTGGCGAGCTACGCCGATCTCGGGCATATGTCGGTGTACGCGGGCTGTCAGCCGGAGCGGCTCGGCCAGGTCGCCGGCGTGATCCGCGAGGTGCTCGACTCGGTCGCCGCGGACGGGCTGTCCGGCGCCGAGGTCGCGCGGGCCAAGGGACAGCTGCGCGGCGGGCTCGTGCTGGGGCTGGAGGACACGTCGTCGCGGATGTCCCGGATCGGCAAGAACGAGCTGAACTACGCCCGGTACCTGGGCGTGGACGACACCATCGCGAGGATCGACGCGGTCACGACCGAAGACGTGTGTGCGCTCGCTCGCACTCTGCTGCGGCGTCCCGGCGGGGTGTCGTCCGCGGCGGTGGTGGGGCCGTACGCTCACGCCGACGACCTGCCGGACGATCTGCACGAGGTGATCGCGTCATGACCGAGTCCCCGATCCGCGTCGGCGTGCTGGGCGCACGCGGCCGCATGGGCGCCACCGTGGTGAAAGCCGTGGAAGGTGCCGCGGACCAGGAACTGGTGGCCGCGCTGGACGCGGGCGACGATTTCGCCGCGCTCGAGAACGCGCAGGTGGTCGTGGACTTCACGCACCCGGACGCGGTGATGGACAACCTGCGCTGGCTGATCGCGCACGACCGGCACGCGGTTGTCGGCACCACCGGCTTCAGCGAGGAACGGCTGGCCGAACTGCGCGGGCTGCTGGCGGACAAGCCGTCGGTGGGCGTGCTGATCGCCCCGAACTTCGCGCTGGGCGCGGTGCTGGCGATGCGGTTCGCGGCGCAGGCGGCGAAGTTCTACGCCTCGGCCGAGATCATCGAATTGCACCACAACCGCAAGGCCGACGCCCCGTCCGGCACCGCCGCGCACACCGCGCGGATGATCGCCGCCGCGCGCGCTTCCGCTGGCGTCACGCCCGGCCCGGACGCCACGACGGCCGAATTGGACGGTGCCCGCGGCGCTTCCGTCGAGGACGTCCACGTGCACTCCGTCCGGCTGCCGGGCTTGGTGGCGCACGAGGAAATCCTGTTCGGCGGCGAGGGCGAAACCCTGACCATCCGGCACGATTCGCTGGACCGGACGTCGTTCATGCCGGGCGTGCTGCTCGGCGTGCGCTCGGTGGTGTCGCGACCCGGCCTGACGGTCGGCCTGGAGAACGTGCTCGACCTGTGAAAGCCCGTAATTTCGCGCTGCTGATGACGGCGGCGCTGGTGGTGTACCTGGTCCTGCTGGCGGACCGGGCCGTGGCGCTGCTCGGCACCGGGACGCCGGCCGGGATCGCGCTGGGCATCGGCGTGTTCCTGCTGCCGCTGCTGGGAGTGTGGATCGTCGTGGTGACCTGGCGCTCCGGCATGCAGATCCAGCGGCTGTCCCGGCAGCTGGACGCCGAGGGCGGCCTGCCGGACGTGTCGGAGCTGCCGCGCCGCCCGTCCGGCCGCGTGGACCGCGACGCCGCGGACGCGTGGTTCGACGAACGCCGCGCGGAAGTCGAGGCGGACCAGGAAAATTGGCGGCCCTGGTACCGGCTGGCCTACGCGTACGACATCGCAGGCGACCGGCGGCGGGCTCGGGCGACCATGCGCAAGGCGATCGAGCTGGAAGCCGCCGAACGCCAGTAGCGCTGGACAAAGGTCCGTGAGGGGAACTCTGCGGGAAGCAGATTCCCGCAGGGTTCCCCTCACGGACTTCTAGCCGGTTACTGCAGCCAGCCGGCGAACATCGCGGGCGAAGCCGCCAGCAGACTGAACCGCACCCATCGCCCGGCCAGCCCCGCGGCGAGGAATGTCGACAGCCGCATCCGGACCATCCCGGCGAGCACGCTCGTCGCCATGAACGGCGGCAGCCCGACGAGCGAGCTGACCCCGTAGGTGCCGGTCATCCAGTGCGGATGGCGCTGGCAGCGTTCGCGCAGCGCCTCGATCTTGCCTCGGATCACCTTGGTGCGCAGCTGCCAGCGGACCCGCCGCGGCGTCAGCGGGCGTTCGCGGTGCAGCCGGTCGTGCAGGAACTTCGGGAGCCGGATCGAGCCGCGCGCGGCCAGGTAGTACAGCAGTTTCCCGGCGATCTGCCCGGCCGCGACCGCGCCGCCGAGCCACAGCCAGTGCACGCTGTGCTGGCTCGCGCAGAGGCCGATGACGAAGAGCTCGGCATTGACCAGCGGCACGATCGCCGAGCCGAAGGCGACGCCGAGGGTGATGAGCACCCATCCCATTGCGTCACCCCCTCCGTGTCCGTGCTCACTCCAAGCTATCAGCCATCACGAAAAGATCACGGGGGTTAACCCCACTCTTTTCCCTGGCGCCAACCCCAGAAGATCACCTGGCCGACCGGTCTCGGACACCTTCTGCTGCCACTCTCGAACCCGTGCCCGAGGTGCCGATCGCCGACCGTTTCGCCGGGCTGTGCGCCGCCGTCGTGCGCGTGCTGCCGTTCGGCTTGTCCCGGATCGTCGCGCCGAGTTTCCTCGGTTTCGCGGTGATCAACGGCTTCACCTTCGGCGTCGATCTAGTGCTGCTGACGGTGTTCCACGGCGGGCTCAAGTGGCCGGTGTGGCTGTCGATCAGCGTCGCGTACCTGGTCGCGTTCGGGCTGAGTTTCGTGCTCAACCGCGCGCTCAACTTCCGTTCGCACGCGCCGGTGGGCCGCCAGGCGGTGCTGTACGTGGCGGCGATCGCGGTGAACTACGTGGTGTTCCTGCTCGGGCTAGGCGCCGGATTGGCCGCGCTGGGCGTCGAGTACCACCTGTCGCGGCTGATCGCCGGGGCGGGCGAGGGCGTGTTCATGTACTCGGTGATGCGCTGGGTGGTGTTCGCGAAGCGCGAAGAGCCGGTCAGTGTGTGAGTTCTAGTTCCAGTGTGCCGGTGAGCCGGACCTCGCGCAGCGTGCCGCGGCCGGTGTCGAGGGTGCGGACGGTGCCGTCGGGGGACCAGCCGGCGCGACGGTAGAAGCCGAGGGTCGCGTGGTCGGACTGCGCGACCCAGGTGATGCCGCGGCTGAGCCCGTTCGCGCGCAGGTCGGCGGCGGCGGTCGCGAGCAGTCGCCCCGCGTGCCCGCGACGGCCCCAGCGCGGCTCGACCACCAGCGACGCGATCAGGCCGGGAGCGTCCTCGGGCGCGGACCCGTCGGCCGCGGCGGCTTCGTCCCGCGGGGCCGGGCCCGCGACGCAGTAGCCGACCGTGAACGAGCCCTCGGCGGCCAGGTAGACGCGGGAATCGGGGTACTCGATCGTCTCCGCCCAGGTGCCTTCGAGGTCGGCCCGGTCGAGGTCGTCGATGGCTTCGTCGCCCAGCAGACCGGCGTAGGCGGCCCGCCAGGTCAGCCGCTGGATGCGGGCGATCTCCGCGGCGTCGGACGGGTTCGCGGGACGGACTTCGGCGGCACTCACGCGGGCAATGTACCGAAACTGTCGGGGGTGGCTGGCACCATGGCGGGATCATGCAGACGATCAGCCTTTCCGCCGCCCGCCGCACCGCTCTGGCCGCGCAGGGGTTCGCCGACCCCCGGCCCTCCGCCGACCCGACCCGGCGGCACCTCGCCAAGGTGTTGTCCCGGGTCCAGTTGCTGCAGCTGGACTCGGTCAACGTCGCCGTGCGCGCGCACTACATGCCGCTGTTCTCGCGCCTGGGCGCGTACGACCCGGCGCTGGTCGACGACGCCGCGTGGAGCCACCGCGCACGGCGGCCGCGGCTGCTGGTCGAGTCGTGGGCGCACGAGGCCAGCCTGCTGCCGGTCGAAGACTGGCCGCTGCTGCGGTCCGGGGCCAAGCGGGACGGCTGGTGGCGGAACTACACCCGGGTGGTCGACACGGTGCCCGGCCTGCTCGACGACGTGCTGGCGGTGGTGAAAGAACACGGTCCGATCGGCGCCGGGGCGATCGAGAAAGCACTGGAGAGCGAGGCGGTCCGGCGCGGGCCGGGTGCGTGGTGGGAACGCTCGGTGGTGAAGAAGGCGTGCGAGTACCTGTTCGGCGTCGGCCAGCTGAGCACGGGAACGCGGCGGTCTTTCGAGCGGCTGTACGACCTGACGGAGCGAGTCGTGCCGCCGGAGGTGCTGTCCCGCAAGGTTTCCGCGGAGGAAGGCGCCCGCGGCCTGATCGACCGCTCGGCACGGGCACTGGGCGTGGCAACGGAAACCGATCTGCGCGACTACTACCGCCTTGGCCCGGCCGTCTCCCGGCAGGCTGTTCAGGAGCTGGTCGAGGAAGGCGTCCTGGAGCCAGTCCAGGTGGACGATTGGCGCGCGGTCGCCTACCGGCACGCCGAAGCGCGGACGCCGCGGGCAGTGTCCGGACGGGCTTTGCTGTGCCCGTTCGATCCGCTGATCTGGGAACGCGCGCGGACCGAGCGGTTGTTCGGTTTCCGGTACCGCATCGAGATTTACGTCCCGGAAGCCAAGCGGGTGCACGGGTATTACGTGTTCCCGTTCCTGCTGGACGGGGCGCTGTCGGCAAGGGTGGACCTGAAGTCCGACCGGGCGGCCGGGGTGTTGCGGGTGCAGGGTGCGTTCGCCGAGCCCGGCGTCGACCAGCCGCGGGTGGCGGCGGAGCTGGCCGGGGAACTGCGGACGATGGCGGAATGGCAGGGGCTGGGCGGCGTCGTGGTGGGGGAGCGAGGTGATCTGGCCCGGGCGTTGCGGCGTGCGGTGAAGTGAGCGGGGCTCGTGAGTGCTGGTGCCGGTTAGGACCGGCGTCGCCACTCACGACGTCTCGCGCGCTCGGGGCCGCGCTGACTGGGGTGACGGCGTCGGCGGCGTGGCAGCCGGGGCGTCGTGAGTGCCTGTGCCGGTTAGAACCGGCATCGCCACTCACGACGCACGCGGGGGCGTTGAGGGGTTCGGCGCGTGGGGAAGTCGTTGCGGCGGCTGTGATTTGGCGTGCGGGAAATCCGCGCCGAGACGACTTGCTATGGCGCACAGCGGCTTCCCAGCTACCGCACGAAGCGGCTTCCCGGCCACCGCACGAAGCGGCGGGCCACCCGGAATTCCCGGTGCGGCCCGCCGCCTCCCCCTTGCATCCGTCTGCTCGGCGCACCCGGGGTAGCGGAGTAACGGGTGTGCAGGCCGGAGCAGACGGGATGGTCCCGCGTCAGCCGGCCGCGCGGGTGACCACCGCGTTGCCGGTTCCGGTGCGGGCGCGGACTTTCAGCGCGACCGCGTCCTCCGGCGGCGTGTCCGAGACGGCCAGCTCGCTCGAAACCCGCCCGGCCGCCGACGCCAGTTCCACTTCCGCCCGCACCCCGCTGCGGATGCCGACTCGCACCTCGCCCGAGCCGGTGATCAGTTCGAGCGAGCCGGACGCCGCGTCGGCCACCGACAGGTCGCCGCTGCCGGTGCGGGCCATCACGTCGCCCTCGACCGCGCCCAGCCAGACGTTTCCGGTGCCGGTGCCGAGCGTCGCCGGTCCGGCGATCGACGCCGCTTCGACCGAACCGCTTCCGCTCCGCAACTGAAGTCCGGCCAGGGTCGGGCCGAGTTTCACGGCTCCGGTGCCGGTCCGGATGGTGGCCGCGCCGTCCGCGCGTTCCAGCGACACTTCCCCGGATCCGGTGAGGATGTCCGCGCGGCCCGCGGCACCGGTCACCGCGACGTCTGCCGAACCCGCGCGCACTTCGAGATGCGACCCGGCCGGCGCGTGCACCGTCACCGCCACCGGAACATTCCGCAGCTGCCACGCCTTCGCCGCCCGCACGACGACCCGGTTGCCGGTCTTCTCGATCCGCGCCTGACGCACCGCGTCGGCGACCGAGAACTCCGGCACGCCGCCGAACTGGTCCCCGAACTTCTCGCCGACCCACGACAGCAGGCTGCTGACCCCGTTCACCCACGACGGCTGTTCGCCCGCGTCGTGCTGCAGCCGCACCGTCACCCCGGACTCCCGCCCGAGCACGACCTCGACCCGCCCGATCGTGACGCCCAGGTCCAGTTCGACCGGACCGTCCGCCGCGAAGTCCTGCAGCCGCACGTACGGACCCGGTTCCGCGGAATCCGAACCGCTGCTTGCCGAAGCGCTGGAGCGGGCCGCCGAGCTGTCCGAAGCGGACTCGGCGCCGACGGATCCAGCCTCACTGCCTGCCTCGCTCGACGCGGACGCGGTCCCCGAGGGACCTCCGCCGTGCCTGGTGCCCGCTGGCGCGGCATCCGCTCCCGCGGAGGTTTCGCTTGCCGCAGCATCCGCTCCCGCGGGGGTTCCGCTTGCCGCAGCGTCCGCTCCGGCGGGGGTTTCGCTTGCCGCGGCATCCGCTCCCGCAGGGGTTCCGCTTGCCGCGGCATCCGCTCCGGCGGAGGTTCCGTCCGCCACGGCCCCTGCGTCCGCCCCGCCCGCGCCTTCCGTCCCGAAGCCAGCTTCCCCAACCCGGCCTTCGGTGTTCTTCCCCTGGTCTTCCCGGTTTTCGCCCATGGTGGTGCCCCCTCCTAGCCTTCGACCCAGCCGTGCAGCTTGGTCTCGGTGTGGCCCCCGCCGCTGCCGCTGTCCTGCCAGCGCTGGTGCCGTTGCTGGTGCTGCTGCGCCTGGCCGAGCGCCCCCTGCACGGCCTGCGCCACGAACGTGTTCAGCGAAACCCCTTGCGCGGCCGCTGCCTGCTCGGCCTGGCCCTTGATCTGCTCGACCAGCCGCAACGTGATCCGCGAGATGTCGCCGCCGTCGATCGGAGGGACCGGCGGCGGGGGAGGCGCGGACGAAGAACGGTCCTCGCCGCCGGTCACGACCACGCGCACGTCCCGGCCGTCGAGCCGGACGTCCACGACCTGGCCGGGCAGTGCGGCGGTCACCTCGGCCGCCAGGTCGGCCAGCGCGTTCATCAGCGTGAGCCGGACTGCCGGTTCCAGAGCAGACGACAGCAGTGCGGCCGCCCGCCGGGTCTGCTCGTCCCCGGCGGAGGCCGTGTTCGCGAGGTCTTCGCGAAGGTTCGCGATATACGGCGTCAAGTCCATGACATCACTATGGCGTCACCGGTGACGTCACGTCAAGGCACGGTGATGTCACCGGTGCTGCCGGGTTAGGCTGGCGGAGCCGACATGAGGGGAGCGAGACCGGTGCCGCCCAAGGTGCAGCTGATCGCGAAAACCGAGTTCTTCCCGCCCGAGGACGTGCCCTGGTCCACTGACGCCGACGGAGGCGAGGCGCTCGCCGAGTTCGCCGGGCGCGCCTGCTACCAGTCCTGGGAGAAGCCGAATCCCGCGACCGCGACCAACGCCGGGTACCTTGAGCACGTCATCGACGTCGGCCATCTGGCCGTGCTGGAGCACGGATCGGTCACCTTCTACCTGTCCGGGATCTCCCGCTCGCTGACCCATGAGCTGATCCGGCACCGGCATTTCTCCTACTCCCAGCTGTCCCGGCGCTACGTTCCCGAGCGCGACGCGGAGTTCGTCGAGCCGGACGTCATCGCCGAAGACCCGGTGCTGCACGAGAAATTCGTCAAGGCCACGCAGGCGAGCGCGGCCGCGTACGACGAGCTGCTCGCCGGGCTGGAGGAGAAGTTCGCGGACACGCCCAGCGCCACCCTGCGCCGCAAGCAAGCCCGCCAGGCGGCCCGCGCCGTGTTGCCGAACGCGACCGAGACCCGCATCGTCGTCACCGGCAACTACCGCGCCTGGCGGCATTTCATCGCGATGCGCGCCACCGAGCACGCGGACGTCGAGATCCGTTCGCTGGCCATCGAATGCCTGCGGCAGTTGCACAAGGCGGCGGCCAACGTGTTCGCCGACTTCACGATTTCGACCCTGCCCGACGGCACCGAGATCGCGTCGAGCCCGAAAGTGCTGGAAGGCTGACAACGCACTGATGAAACACCTGACGATCGACCTCCGTCCCGCCCCGTTCTCGGTCGTGCGGCTGCCCGCCGACGCCGCCGTTCCCGCGGAGCTGCTCGAACCCGGCGAGCCCGCGCTCGTCTCGGTCACCCGCACGCCCGACGAGCTGTCGGTGATCTGCCCGACCGGCCGCGAGCCCGAGGGCGGCACCGTCGAGGACGGCTGGCGGCTGTTCACCGTGCGCGGGCCGCTGGCATTCACTCTCACCGGCATCATTTCCGCGCTCGCCTCGGAGCTGGCGGCGGCGGGCGTCGCGCTGTTCTCGCTGTCCACCTTCGACACCGACCACATCCTGGTGCGCTCGGACGACCTCGACCGCGCGGTGGCGGCGTTCCGCGAAGCCGGTCACGAAGTGCTCTTGCCTGCCTGACCGTCCGCAGGAGTGGCGTGGTGCAGCACACCCTTGCCCGGTAAAGTTCGGCATGCCTAAACTTCGAGTTGGGGTTACCGATATCAGGGAGTGGGCGCACATGGCGGTGGCGGAAGCGGCACGTCCGCGCGGCGTGGCCCGGCTGCGGGCGGGCTGGGCGCTGCTCGGACCGGCGTTCGTCGCCGCGATCGCGTACGTCGACCCGGGCAACGTCGCGGCCAATGTCAGCGCCGGCGCGCGCTACGGCTACCTGCTGGTGTGGGTGATCGTCGCGGCGAACCTGATGGCCGTGCTGGTGCAGTACCTGTCGGCGAAGCTCGGTCTCGTCACCGGCCAGTCGCTGCCGGAGGCACTGCGCGACCGGCTGTCCAGCCGGTCGCGGCTCGCGTACTGGGCGCAGGCCGAGATCGTCGCGGTCGCCACTGACCTGGCCGAGGTCGTCGGCGGCGCGATCGCGCTCAACCTCCTTTTCGGACTCCCGCTGGTCGCCGGCGGGCTCGTCACCGGGCTCGTGTCGCTGGTGCTGCTCGCGGTGCAGGACCGCGGCGGACAGCGCCCGTTCGAACGCGTCGTGACCGGTCTGCTGGTGGTGATCGCGGTCGGGTTCCTGGCGAGCCTGTTCGTCGAATCGCCGTCGGCCGCCGGGATCGCGAACGGCCTCATCCCACGCTTCAGCGGCGGCGACAGCGTGCTGATCGCGGCGGCGATGCTCGGCGCGACGGTGATGCCGCACGCGGTGTACCTCCACTCCGGGCTGGTCCGCGACCGGCACGGCGAACCGGAACCCGGGCAGCGCCGGCGGCTGCTGCGGGCGACCCGCTACGACGTCGGGTTCGCGATGCTGCTCGCCGGCGCGGTGAACCTCGGCATGCTTCTTGTGGCCGCGACGAATCTCCAAGGCCAGCAAGGCGTCGACACCATCGAAGGCGCACACGGCGCGGTCGCCGCCGCGCTCGGGCCAGGGGTCGCGCTGTTGTTCGCGATCGGCCTGCTCGCTTCCGGGCTGGCCTCGACATCCGTGGGTGCGTACGCGGGTGCGATGATCATGCAAGGCTTGCTGCGCAAGAGGATTCCGATCGTGGTGCGTCGGCTTGTCACGCTCGCCCCGGCGATTGTCGTGCTGGCGCTGGGCGCCGATCCGAGTGCCGCGCTGGTGGTCTCGCAGGTGGTGCTGTCGTTCGGCATCCCGTTCGCGCTCGTGCCGCTGATCCGGCTCACCGCCGACCGCGGAGTCATGGGCCCGGACGTCAACCGCCGGATCACCACGGTGCTCGCCGCCGTCGTCGCGGCGGTGATCATCCTGCTCAACGTCGTGCTGATCGTGCTCACCTTCACCGGCTGAAGCAGTCCCGGCCGGACGGAACCGGCGAGGCTGCCGGACGGTCGGACTAGCATCTGCGCGAAGCCGACCGAGGAGCCCGACCCCGTGACCGACGAACAGACCCGCCCGCACGACCCGAACCGCACGGCCCCCGCCGGCCGCGTGGTGGCCGGCCGCTACCTGCTGCTCGGCGAACTGGGCCGCGGCGGCATGGGCATCGTGTGGCGCGCGCAGGACCAGGTGATCGGGCGGCACGTCGCGATCAAGGAATTGCGGCTGCCCGAAGCCGAAGGCGCCGCGGTGTTTTCCGAACGGATCCTCCGCGAGGTGCGTGCGGGCGGACGGCTCAACGACCCGGCCGTCGTCACGGTCTACGACGTCATCACCGACCAGGGCACCACCTGGATCGTGATGGAACTGGTCGAGGCGCCCACTCTCGCCGACCTCGTGCGCGCGTACGGCCCGATGCCCGAACAGCAGGCCGCGGTGATCGGGGAGCGGGTGCTGTCGGCGCTGCAGGCCGCGCACGCTGCCGGGATCGTGCACCGCGACGTCAAGCCGGCCAACATCATGGTCGCGCCGGACGGCCGGGTGAAGCTCACCGACTTCGGCATCGCGCACGCCATCGACGACCCGCGGCTCACCACGAGCGGGATGATCGTCGGCTCGCCCGCGTTCATGGCCCCGGAGCGGGTCGAAGGCCGCGAGGCGATGCCGGAATCGGACCTGTGGTCGCTCGGCGCGACGCTGTACTTCGCGGTCGAGGGAATCGTCGCGTTCGAACGCCCCACCACGGCCGCCACGCTGCACGCGATCATGACCGAAGTGCCGTACCTGACCCGCGTGCAGGGGCCGCTCGGCGCGGTCATCCTCGGCCTCTTGGTGGCGGACCCGGAAGCGCGGCTCACCGCGACGCAGGCGCGGGCGCAACTCGCCCACGCCACCGGTCCGCAGCAACGTCCGGCCACCGCGGTGCTGCCGCAGCAGGAGACCCGCGTCGGCGGACAGCCGACCCGGACGGCCGCGAAGCCGGAAAGCAAGATCCGCCGCGGCTGGTGGGCGGGCGCGATCGCGGTGCTGGTGATCGCCGCGCTGGCCGGCGGGTTCTTCCTCGGCAAGCCGGTGTGGTCGCCGAAGAAGGACGAGCAGCAGGCCGAGACCGTCACTTACGGTCCGGACGGCTACCTCAAGACGTCGATCTCCTCCTCCTCGATCTGCTACAACGCCGTGGTCCAGCCGGGCGTCGTGATCAGCTCGGACAACAACGTCGACTGCAAGAAGAACCACACGCTCGAGATCTACGCCAGCGGGGATCCGATTCCGCTGGAGAGCTGGAGCGACTCCGATTCGGCGGTCGCCCCGTACCCCGGGCTCGACGTGGTCGCCAAGGCGGCGGAGGCGCGGTGTGCGGCGGCGTTCCACTCCGCGGTGGTGCCCGAGCAGCAGCGCGCGGGACTGACCTACCGGGCGATCGTGCCGACCCAGCAGGAGTGGCAGCTGCAGCCGGAGAGCGACAGCAGCGGCGGGCCGGAGCGCGAGGTCTACTGCGTCCTTTCGCGCTCGAACAACGACCAGATCCCGGCGCAGATCACCGCCAAGGTCAAGTAGCCGCGCGAGAAGTTCCGGGCGAACCGGCGCGGCGGCGGAAATTCTCCGAAGTTGCCGCATGCCACACCAGGTCGAGGCCGGGTTCGGCGGTTCGACGAGGTACCGTCGTGGCCATGTCCACCTCACCTGCCGCCGCGCCCGGACGTCCGTTCGGCCGCGTGCTCACCGCGATGGCGACCCCCTTCGACCGGGCCGGGGCGCTGGACGTGAAGCGGGCCCAGGAACTGGCCGAGTACCTCGTGGACCTCGGCAACGACGGCCTCGTCGTCAACGGCACCACCGGCGAGAGCCCGACCACCACCGACCAGGAGAAGACCGCCCTGGTCCGCGCCGTCGTCGAGGCGGTCGGCGACCGCGCGACCGTCGTCGCGGGGGCGGGCACCAACAACACCGCGCACAGCATCGAGCAGGCGCACGCCGCCGCCGAGGCGGGCGCGCACGGCCTGCTCGTCGTCACGCCCTACTACTCGCGGCCGAGCCAGGCCGGGCTGTACGCGCACTTCACCGCGGTCGCGGACGTGACCGAGCTGCCGGTCATGCTCTACGACATCCCGCCGCGCTCGATCGTGCCGATCGAGGTCGACACGCTGCAGCGGCTGGCCGAGCACCCGCGGATCGTCGCGGTGAAGGACGCCAAGGGCGACCTGATCGCCGGCTCCGAGGTCATCGCGAACACCCACCTCGCCTACTACTCCGGCGACGACGGCCTGAACCTGCCGTGGCTGTCGGTCGGCGCGGTCGGCGTGGTCAGCGTGGTCGGGCACGTCGTGGCGGGCCGGATCCGCGCGATGATCGAGGCCTACGAGGCGGGCGACACGTCCACCGCGCGCACGAACCACCGCGGGATGCTGCCGGTGCTGCGGGCGATGTCGCGCGTCGGCGGCGTCGCGTTCAGCAAGGCTTCGCTGCGCCTGCGCGGGTTCGACATCGGCGACCCGCGGCTGCCGATCGTGGCCCCGTTCGACGACCAGCTGGAGCAGATCGCGGCCGATCTCGCCCAGGGCGGCGTGCCGCTGGAGGACAGCGCGGCCTCGGACTGGCATGGTGCACGGGTGGCACAAGCAGATTCGCAGGCGGCCTACACCGCCCCCACCTCGCACACCAGCGTTGGGACAATGCCCCGGTGACCTCACTTCCCGCCGGACCCGGCCCGACGCACCTCCCGCCCGCCCTTCCCGAGGGAGCCCTGCGCGTCGTCGCGCTCGGCGGCATCGGCGAGGTCGGGCGCAACATGACCGTCTTCGAATACGACGGCAGGCTCCTGATCGTCGACTGCGGCGTCCTCTTCCCCGAGGACGACCAGCCGGGCGTCGACCTGATCCTGCCCGACTTCCGCGCGATCGAGGACCGGCTCGACGACATCGACGGCCTCGTGCTCACCCACGGGCACGAGGACCACATCGGAGCCGTCCCGTTCCTGCTCCGGCTGCGCCCGGACGTCCCGATCTACGGTTCGCGCTTCACCAACGCGCTGCTCGCGGCCAAGGCCAAGGAACACCGCCAGCGGCCGAAGCTGATCGAGGTGCGCGAGGGGGAGAAGCGCAAGGTCGGCGCGTTCGACCTCGAGTTCTTCGCGGTGAACCACTCGATCCCGGACGCGCTCGCGGTCGCCATCCGCACGCCGGCCGGCGTCGTGCTGCACACCGGCGACATCAAGCTCGACCAGCTGCCGCTCGACGGGCGGCTCACCGACCTCGCGGGCTTCTCGCGCCTGGGCGACGAGGGCGTGGACCTGTTCTGCGTGGACTCGACCAACGCCGAGGTGCCCGGGTTCGTCATGCCCGAGCGCGACATCGGCCCGGTGCTCGACGACGTCATCCGGCGCGTGGACCAGCGCGTCATCGTCGCCTGCTTCGCCAGCCACGTGCACCGCGTGCAGCAGGTGCTCGCCGCCGCTGTCCGGCACGGCCGCCGGGTGGCGTTCGTCGGCCGGTCGATGGTCCGGAACATGGGCATCGCGGCCGAACTCGGCCTGCTGGACGTGCCCGAAGGCCTGCTCGTGGACCTGGACCAGGCGAGCAACCTGCCGGAGAGCAAGGTGCTGTTCGTGTCGACCGGTTCGCAGGGCGAGCCGCTTTCGGCGCTGTCGCGGATGGCCCGCGGCGAGCACCGGCAGATCTCGATCCGCGCGGGCGACACCGTCGTGCTGGCCAGCTCGATGATCCCGGGCAACGAGACCGCGGTGTTCGGCGTCGTCAACGGCCTGACCCGGCTCGGCGCGAACGTCGTGCACCAGGGCAACGCGAAGGTGCACGTGTCCGGGCACGCGTCCGCCGGCGAGCTGCTGTACCTGTACAACGCGGTCCGGCCGAGCAACGTGATGCCGGTGCACGGCGAGTGGAAACACTTGCGCGCCAACGGGGAACTGGCCATCCGCACCGGCGTCGCGCCGGACAACGTGGTGATCGCCGAGGACGGCGTGGTCGTGGACCTGGTCGACGGCAAGGCCTCGCGCACCGGCCGGGTCGAGGTCGGGCACGTGTATGTGGACGGGCTGTCCGTCGGCGACGTCGGCGAGTCGACTCTGTCCGACCGGCTGGTGCTCGGCGAGGGCGGGTTCATCGCGATCACCGTGGTGGTCGACTCGAACACCGGCCGCGCGGTCAGCAGCCCGACGATCTCCGGCCGCGGGTTCTCCGACGACCCGAAGGCGCTGCACGCCGTCGTGCCGCTCGTGGAGATGGAGCTGGCGCGGACGGAAGCCGAGGGCATCACCGACACCCACCGCATCGCGCAGGCGGTGCGCCGGGTCGTCGGCCGGTGGGTCGCCGACACCTACCGCAGGCGGCCGATGATCGTGCCGACGGTCATCCCGGTCTGACTCAGCGCCGCGCGCCCGCCAGCAGCAACGCCATCATGACGATCGCTGCCTGGCGGGCGAGCGCGTCGCGGGCTCCGCGCTGGCCGGCCCGGCTCGGTCGGTGGTCCATGAGATCCCCCGGGTGTCTCGTGCGGCTCGCTCCAGTGCGGCTGGTCCGCGGACAGGACACATCCCGCTGAAGATTGGTTCCCGGCTCCACCCGGAGAGGGAGTCAGGCGACCGCCGCGGTCTGCCGTTGGACCAGGTAGGCGCCGCCGAGCAGCAGCGCGGCGCCGACCGCCTGCGGCCAGGCGAGCGCTTCGCCGAGCAGCGCCCACGCGAACGCCGCCGCTGTGACGGGTTCGAGCAGCCCGACGACGCTCGCCACCGAGGCGGGCAGGTGGCGCAGCGCCGAGATTCCCGCGACGTAAGGGATCGCCGTCGACAGCACCACCAGGCCGAGCAGCAGCAGCCACAGCGGCGGGGTCCACGGTCCGAATGCGGCGGTCTGGCCCGCCATCCCCAGCGGCAGCGTCCACGGCGGAGCGGTGACGCTCACGAGCGCCCCGCCGATCACCATGCCCCAGGTGACCAGCCCGAGCGGTTCGCGCTCGGCGACCGCGCGTTCGCCGAGCAGGAAGTACCCGGCCGAACAGAGCGCCGCGCCGATCCCGGCCAGCAGCCCGATCGCGTCGAGCCGCAGTCCCTGCCAGACCTGGGCGACCAGCGCCAGCCCGGCCAGCGCGATCGCCATCCCGAACCACAGCATGCGCGGCAGCCGTTTCTTCCGCACCACGCGCACCCACAACGCGATCAGCACCGGCGACAGGAACTCCAGCAGGATCGCGATGCCGACCGGGATCCGTTGCGCGGCAATGAAATACAGCAGCTGCGTACCGGCCACGCCGAGCGCGCCGTACGCCAGCAGCATCGGCCATTCCCCGCGCCGGACGCGCAGCGTGCGCGGCGCGAAGAGCGCGGTGCCGATCAGCAGCAGGACTCCCGCCGTCCCGATCCGCAGCACCGCCACCTGCTCCGGCGTCATGCCCGCGCCCATGACCGGCTTCGCGAGCGTGCCGGACGTGCTGAAGAAGACCGCGGCGAGCAGGACGAGCGAGAGTCCGCGGCCCCGGTGGATCGCCCGGGGTTGTTCCAGGACGGGGAGTTCGGTGGTCACGCTCGGGACATTACGGAGCGGGGCGACCGAACGAAACTAAGTTATTCCCCGGTTTTCAGGCCCGTCGCGACGTGTGTCGTGATCGTCGCCAGCCGCCGCCCCTGAATCCGCAACGCCTGCAGTGCGGTGTCGTCCGGCGCCGCGGATGCGCGCGAGACGAACGAGCCGCCGTAGGGGTTGCCGGACTCCAGCAGGTGCGGGTCCGCGTAGCCGAGGGGGAGGACGATCGCGCCCCAGTGATAGAAGATGTTGTTGATTGCCAGCACGGTCGCTTCGAGGCCGCCGTGCGCGGTGGAGGCCGAGGTGAACGACGTCGCCACCTTGCCGGCCAGTTTCCCTTGCGCCCACAGGCCGCCCGTGGTGTCCACAAAGGACTTCAACTGTGCGGCGGGTCCGCCGAACCGGGTCGGGCTGCCGAGTGCGAGCCCGTCCGCCCATTCGAGATCGGCCAGCGTGGCGGTTTCGTGGTGCGGCCCGGAATCGACCCAACCCTGCCAACGCCGATTGCTGGCGATCGCTTCCGGCGGCGCGGTCTCGGCCACGGTGCGGACGCGTACCTCCGCCCCGGCTTCGCCCGCCCCTTCGGCGAGCGCCCCGGCGAGGGCGGCGGTGTTGCCAGTGGCGCTGTAGTAGACGACCAGAATGCGGGTGCTCACACCTCGTGACCCTAGCCCGGCTCGGCGAGGCGTCCCACGATCCGGACTCAGCGCTGCGGCTTCCAGGGACTGACGGTGTCGGTCGGCCGGGTCGGGTCGTGGAAGCGCGGACGAAGGGGTTCGTGGCGGCGCAACGGAACCAGGCCGTCCGTGATGGCCTGCATGATCTTGGCGTGCGCGCGAACGCCCGCGCCCGGCCGCTCCGGCTCGACCTCGGAGAGGTCCACCGGGGCCCCGAAATGCACCTTGAACCGGGGCCGCCGCAACGGCGCGCTCAACCCGGATTTCGCCAGCGGCAGCAGATCCGCGGGCCCGTGCACGGTCTCCGTGCCCCAGTAGACCGCCTCGTGCGCGCCCCACTGGCTGATCGGGATCACCGGCACCCCCGCCGCGAGCGCGAGCCGCGCCGCCCCGGTCTTGCCGCGCTCCGGCCACAGCCCCGGGTCGTGACTGATCCGCCCCTCCGGATAAACGACGATCGGCTCGCGCGTGGTCCGCAACGCCTCAGCCGCCTCGGCGAACTGCCCGACCGCGGTCGCCGCCTTGGCCCGGTCCACGCGCAAATGCCCGCTCACTTTGAGCGCCGGGCCGATCACCGGCGCGTCGAGAATCCCGCCGGCGAGCATGAACCGGGGATTGAGGCCGATCCGCTTGCACGCCGCCATGAGCACGAAGGCGTCGAACACGCCGATGTGATTGGCCGCCATGAGCAACGGCCTGCCCCGGAGCTCCCGCGGCACCGACCCGGTGACGGTGAGCCGCCCGACCAGGTTCACCAGCCCCCGGTCGAGGGTGAGCATCGTCCGCCAGATCGCGGGGGCACGGCGCGGAGCCTCGTCCTGCTGGAGCGCGAACATGAGCAGAGCATTTCACGAGTGGCAAATCGCACCTGATCGGGTGGTTCTCCCTGCCGGTCGGCACCGGATCGGCACTAGCGTCTGCCCGGGAGACGAAGCCGCCTCTCCCGTCGTGATGCGGAGAGGTGCCGGATGCCTGGCTCGGCTCTTGCTTCCGAGTTCGTTCAACGTCCTGGGTTCGACCCGGTGCGTGCCCTGGCTTCATCACGGTGGAGTGCTTTGTGGTCCGCCATTCGCCAGTTGAGGGAAGAAGGCACTGACGATGCGCAGCTGTCCGATCTCGTAGCGCTCGCCGAGGTGGAGAGGGCGGTGCTGAACCGGGGGTTCCATCATGCGGAGTGGTGCGATGACCAGTCTCCCGGACGGCACGACCGCGGGTCTTTCGCTGACTACGTGATCGGGGTTTCCCGCGGGAGAGGAGACCCGGCGCCATCGGCGAAGGCGGAAGCTTGGGCCAAGGAAGAGGACGGTGCCGAGTCGGCGGGCGTGCGTCTGCTGGCAGATTCGGAAGACGATGCGAGCGGCACAGCGGGCTGGTTCACTCCCGGCGCGGCTCGTGCGCTGGCCGCACAGCTGGTCGAGGCAGCCGACCTGCTGGAGAGCCGCCGTCGACGGTGATCTGGAGACGATTGTTTCGCCTGCGCCGCGAGTGGCACATGTGACTATCGGTCCTCGCCCGTTACCGTGGAGGCATGGCTGGGTCGGCGACGAGGAAGCGGAGCACTGCGGGAAGCGGCGGGAAGGCACCGGCGCGCAGTTCGCCTGCGCCGGCGAAGTCGCGGGCGGCTGCGTCGAGCAGGCCGGCAAAAGGCGGTTCGGCCAGGGGGCGGAGCAGCGCCCGGCCACGGACGTCCAGCGCCCGGCGCCCAGCCCCCCGGCGCAAGAACGGGGCGTTCGGGCGCGGCGTGCGCAGCACCTGGAACCTCGTCGCCAAGGGCGTCGGTTCGCTGGCCCGCACGGTCGGGCGCACGCGGGAGCTGGAGGCCGAGCACCGTCGTGACGGGCTTGCGCTCGGGCTGATCGCGCTGGCCATCGTCGCCGCGGTCGGCGTCTGGTGGCGGGCGGCCGGGCCGATCGGGGCCGGGGTCGAGGTCGCGACGCGGACGGTGCTCGGCGCGGGAGCGGTGACGCTGCCGCTGGTGCTGCTCGTGGTCGCCGTGGCGTTGATGCGGTCCGAACCGAGTCCGGAGACCCGGCCGCGGATGGTGATCGGCACGCTGCTGGTCGTCCTGTCCGTGCTCGGGATGCTGCACATCTTCACCGCGCTCCCGGACACCAACGACGGCCGCATGTACGCGGGCGGCGTTCTCGGCGCGTTTTCCGGCGGGCTGCTCACCAAGGGCGTCACCACCTGGGTCGCGGTTCCGTTGCTGATCCTCGCGCTGCTGTTCGGCGTGCTCGTGTTCACCGGCACGCCGGTGCGCGACATCCCGCACCGCCTGCGCACCTGGGGCCTCGACGAGCAGGAGCTGGCCGACTACGAGGCAGGCCAGCACGACGAAGAGCCCGAACCCGGACCTGAGGCCGGCCCGAAGGCGGTCCGGCTGCGGAAGCCGTCGCGCCGTCGCCAGGCCAGCGCCGGCAAGGACGGCGAGCAGCTCGACATCGACGCCGCGCTCGCCGAGCCGGCCACGCCGATCCGGCCGCCGAAGCCGGTCGCGCCGCCTGCCGAGGCGCCGGAGAAGAAGCCGAAGAAGGCTCCGGAACCCGCGCTGTCGGTCACCCGCACCGTCGAGGGCGACTACGCGCTCCCGCCGCCGGACCTGCTGAAGCTCGGCGACGCGCCGAAGTCCCGCAGCAAGGCCAACGACCAGATGATCGAGGCGATCACCGGCGTCCTCGACCAGTTCAACGTCGACGCGCAGGTCACCGGCTTCACCCGCGGCCCGACGGTCACCCGGTACGAGGTCGAGCTCGGCCCGGGCGTGAAGGTCGAGAAGATCACCGCGCTGACCAAGAACATCGCCTACGCGGTGGCCACCGACAACGTCCGCCTCCTGGCCCCGATCCCGGGCAAGTCCGCGGTCGGCATCGAGGTGCCCAACTCCGACCGCGAGATGGTGCGCCTCGGCGACGTGCTGCGCGCGCCGACCACGGTCAAGGACAACCACCCGATGCTGATCGGGCTCGGCAAGGACATCGAGGGCGAGTTCGTCACCGCGAACCTCACGAAGATGCCGCACTTGCTGGTCGCCGGTTCCACCGGTTCCGGCAAGTCCAGCTTCGTGAACTCGATGCTGGTGTCGCTGCTGGCCCGGTCGACGCCCGCCGAGTGCCGGATGATCCTGATCGACCCGAAGATGGTCGAGCTGACGCCGTACGAGGGCATCCCGCACCTGATCACGCCCATCATCACGCAGCCGAAGAAGGCCGCCGCCGCGCTGGCCTGGCTCGTCGAGGAGATGGAGCAGCGCTACCAGGACATGCAGGCCAACCGGGTCCGGCACATCGACGACTTCAACGCCAAGGTCCGCTCCGGCGACATCACCGCGCCGCCGGGCAGCGAACGCGAGTACCAGCCCTACCCCTACATCATGGCGATCGTCGACGAGCTGGCCGACCTGATGATGACCGCCCCGCGCGACGTCGAGGACGCGATCGTCCGGATCACCCAGAAGGCCCGTGCCGCGGGCATCCACCTGGTGCTCGCGACGCAGCGGCCGTCGGTCGACGTCGTCACCGGCCTGATCAAGACGAACGTGCCCTCGCGGCTCGCGTTCGCCACGTCGTCGCTCACCGACTCGCGGGTCATCCTCGACCAGCCCGGCGCGGAGAAGCTGATCGGCATGGGCGACGCGCTCTACCTGCCGATGGGGGCCGGGAAACCGGTCCGCATCCAGGGCGCGTTCGTCGGCGACGAGGAGATCGCCGCGGTCGTCAACTTCGCCAAGGAACAGGCGCAGCCGGACTACAACGAGGGCGTCACCAGCGCCAAGGCGGGCGAGAAGAAGGAGATCGACCCGGACATCGGCGACGATCTCGACGTCCTGCTGCAGGCCGCCGAGCTGATCGTCACGTCGCAGTTCGGGTCCACCTCGATGCTGCAGCGCAAGCTCCGCGTCGGCTTCGCCAAGGCGGGACGGCTGATGGACCTGCTGGAAAGCCGCGGCGTGGTCGGCCCGTCGGAGGGCTCGAAGGCCCGCGACGTGCTCATCAAGCCGGAGGAACTGGAGTCGGTGCTGTTCATGATCCGCGGCGGCTCCGACGCGGGCGGATCGCCCGCCGGCGGCGAGGACGAAGACTTCTGAGCCGCTCGTGCAACCCGGCGGCGCGTCCGGCCCGTCCAGTGCGCATGGACCTCAAGAAGCTCGCACTGGGTATCGGGACGGCCGCCGCGCTGGCCGGGTGCGCGGGCGGCCCGGCCGCCGTCGCGCAGACACCGTCGCGCCCGCCCGCCGCGGAGCCGGGCGGGAACGTGGCGCTCACGCCCGGCCAGGAGGTGCAGGTCGCCGGACGGGACCTGACCGTCCGCTACCGCCAGCTGGTCTCGGATTCGCGCTGCAAGCCGGGCCAGCGGTGCCTCGTGGCGGGGGAGGCCGTCGTCGCGCTGGTCCTGACCGAACCGGGCCGCGGCGAGCACACGTCCGTCCAGCTGCACACCGGCCGCCAGGGCCCGGACGCGACGTCCTTCGCCGGTACGACGGTGAAGCTCGCCGCCGTGGACGGGTCGGGCAACCACATCCTCGTCCGGTTTTCCTGAGCACTCAGAACTCGAGCAGCATCCGCGAGTTCCCGAGCGTGTTCGGCTTGACGTAGGGCAGGTCGAGGAATTCCGCGACGCCCGGGTCCAACGACCGTCGCATCTCCTCGTACACCTCGTGCGAGACCGGGGCGCCGTCGATCTCGACGAACCCGTGCGCGGAGAAGAACGACGTCTCGAACGTCAGCACGAACAGCCGCTTGAGTCCCAGCTCTCGGGCCTCTTCGACGAGCCTGCCGACCAGCGCGCGGCCGATCCCGCGGCCGCGCGCGGCTTTGTCGACCACCACGGTGCGCAGTTCGCCGATGTCCTCCCACAGCACGTGCAGCGCGGCGGCGCCCAGCACGTCGTCGGTGCCGTTCTCTTCGTCGATCGCGACCCAGAACTCCTGCACCGCCTCGTAGAGCGTGACCAGATCTTTTTCGAGGAGCACGCGGCCCGCGTCGGAATCGACGAGGGCCTTGATCTTGCGGACGTCGGCGATCCGCGCGCGGCGGACGGACGGAGAGGGGGAATCGGGCACCTGGTCAAGATAACGACCGCGAGGACCGGCCGCGCCGAGCGGCTCGATGTCAGGGACTCAAGCCGGGTGGCCACACCGGCTGCTCAGCGTCGGACAAGGACGCCGAAGCCGGCGAAATACGCGATCCGTCATCCGCTGGCTCTGGTTCTCGCAAGCCCGCTCCCGGCCAGCAGGGCTGGCCAGCCCTGCTGGCTCGGCACCCACCGCGCCTCAGCCGCACGTTGAGTCCCGGGCAGTGGCCGAGCGGCTCCATCGGGGGACCCCGGATGCGTGACGCCGCGAGCCGTCACGTATAGCTAGTGGGCGCACATGACCAGTAGTCGGCGGCCCGGCCCGCTGCCGGCCCTCGGGAGGAACCTGCATGTCCGGCACCACGGTGGCCGCCCCGGAACGGCCCGGCAAACCTCCCGCCGGGCCGAGCGCGCAAGCCCGGTTCCGGCCCGAGCTGCAGGGCGTGCGGGCGCTGGCCTCGGTGCTGGTCGTCGTCTACCACGTGTGGTTCGACCGGATCTCCGGCGGCGTCGACGTGTTCTTCCTCGTCTCCGGGTTCCTGATCACCGGCCAGCTCTACCGGGCGCTGCTGCGCGGCCGCATCGAGCTGCGCGCCACCTGGGGCCGGATGATCAAACGGCTCTTCCCGGCCGCGATGACCGTGCTGCTGACCGTCGTGGTCCTGTCGCAGCTGCTGCTGCCGCAGGACCGCTGGTTCCAGACCATCCGCGAGGTCGTCGCGTCGGCGCTGTTCTACGAGAACTGGCAGCTCGCGGCCGATTCGGTGGACTACTTCGCCCAGCACAACAGCGCGAGCCTGGTGCAGCACTTCTGGTCGCTGTCCATCCAGGGCCAGTTCTACCTGCTGTGGCCGCTGCTGTTCGTCGGGCTCGGCCTGCTCGTGCGCCGGCTCGGCTGGTCGCTGCGGCGCACGGTGAACCTGCTGCTGATCGTCCTGTTCGCCGCCTCGCTCGCGTACTCGGTGTACCTCACCGCGGCCGACCAGCCGCTGGCCTACTTCCACGGCCTCACCCGGGTGTGGGAATTCGCGCTCGGCGGCCTGATGGCGATGTTCCTCGACCAGGTCACGCTGCCGCGGCTGCTGCGCATCGCGGCAGGCTGGGCCGGCGTCGCCGGGCTCGTGCTGTGCGGCGTGCTGCTCGACGTCGACAGCGTGTTCCCCGGCTGGATCGCGCTGTGGCCGACCCTCTCGGCGGGCCTGGTGCTGGTCGCCGGGCAGACCGGCAGCGTGCTCGGCGCGGACCGCTGGCTCAGCTCGAAGTTCCTCGGCTACGTCGGCAACCTCAGCTTCTCGCTGTACCTGTGGCACTGGCCGGTGCTGGTGTTCTACCTGATCGTCCGCGACCGGGTGGCGGTCGGCCTGCTCGGCGGCACGTTCGTGGTCGGCCTGTCGTTCCTGCTCTCGATCCTGACCTATCACCTGATCGAGAACCCGATCCGGCTGTCGAAGATCGGCACCGCGAAACGGTGGGGCGCCTACCGGTTCGGCGTGCTCGCGCTGGCCCCGGTGCTCGTCGGCAGCGGCGTCTGGCAGGGCGTGAGCAGCGCGCGGGCGAACTACGAGATCGCCATCGGCGACCCGGACCACCCGGGCGCGGTCGCGCACGCGCAGGGCTTCGTCTACCGCGGCGCGCCGTCGCCGTCGATCGTGCCGCCCACGGTGAAGCTGGCCGACGACTGGGCCCGCACACCCCCGGACCAGTGCTCGATCTCGCCGCGCAACAAAGAACTCCAGATCTGCACCGAATCCCCGGACGGCCCGCCGACGAAGCGGGTCGTGCTCGTCGGGGATTCGCATATCCAGCAGTTCCTCGCCGCGTTCCGCCCCGCGGTCACCTCCGACGGCTGGGAGGTCTCGACCATGCTGAAGGGCGCGTGCCCGTACTCGTCCGGCTCCGAGCTGATGCCGGGCGACCAGCCCTGCCTCGACTGGAACAAGGCCGTCACCGACGAACTGCTCGACACGCGGCCGGACGCGGTGATCATGCTCGGCACCATCAACTCCAAGCCGGGGCCGAACGAGACGACGCCGAAGGGCTTCGTCGACGCCTGGTCCACTTTGGACGAAGCAGGCATCCCGGTGGTCGCCGTGCGCGACAACCCGCGCTACACGTTCAACATGGCCAGCTGCGTCGCGCAGAAGAGCCCGACCGACCCGTCGTGCTCGGTGCCGCGGTCCGCGGCGGTGGCCGCGAAACCGTCGTGGGAGCAGGTCGGGAACGTTCCGGACAACGTGACGTTCCTGGACTTCACCGACTACTACTGCGACGACAAACGCTGCCGCGCGGTCGTCGGCAACGTGCTGGTCTACATGGACGACAACCACCCGTCCGCGACCTTCAACACGACGCTCGCGCCGATCGCGGTCAAACAGCTCAAACAAGCCCTGGGGTGGTGACCGCGCGCGCAGCGGGAAAGGACGAGTTCGGCGGCTAGCCGTCGCGGAGCGTCCCGGGTTGGGCACAATGGGGCGGCGGGTTCGCCGCACGGGCACCTGAGGGGGAGCTGGTCTTTTTGACGCGCGCAGGGTGGGACGCATTCCAGGCCGCACAGTCCGAGGCGGCGGCGGGCCGGACGGCCGCGCTGACCGGCCCGGACGGCGTCGGATGGCTGCTCGTCCCCGGCCAGGCGTGGCAGCGGAGGCTGCCGGACGGGACCTGGCAGTACACGCCGCCGCCCGCGGATCCCGGCTACCGCGGCGCCGCCCGTCTCGTGCCGCCGCCCTCTCCCGGCCCGCCCGCGCCGGGGTACGGCGCGCCGCAGCAGTACCCCGGCGGCCAGCCGGGCCGCCCCGGTCCCGGCGCCGGGGGACCCCGGCAGCCGTATCCGGGCCCGCAGAGCAACCCGGGCGGATTCGCCGGACCGCACGGCAATCCCGGGGGGTACGCCGGACCGCAAGGCTATCCCGGCGGATACCCCGGACCCGCCGCGCCGCAGGGGAACGGATTCGGCGGCCCGCCTCCCGCTCCGCAGGGCTACCGGCCGCCGCGGCCCGGGTACCAGCAGCCGCCGGACTGGTCCGGGCAAGTCCCGCCGCCCGCCCCGCTTTCGGGACCTCCGTCGCCGCCCGCCACCCCGCCTTCCGCGCCGCCGGTTCCCGCGAGCGCCCCGGTGCCGAATCCCGCCCGGCCGCCGCGGATCCGGGTGGAGAACCTGGGCCGGACGGGGATGTTCGTCGCCGGGACCGACTCGATGGCCGAGTTCGTCACGCGCGCCACCCGGGTGGTCGCCTGGGCGGACGCCACCCGGCACGGCACCGCGAACGGCGCCGGCGAACCGCCGCCGCCCGAACCGGAACGGCCGGGTTCGGACGGCTCCGGCGACACCGTGCTCGGCGACATGGCGCGGCACAGCCGGTCGGTCACGCTCGACCTGCTGGCCGCGGGCAACCGCATGTGGCAGCGCAAGGAGCAGTCCCGCTACGAAAAGGCCTACGAGGAGTGGCAGCAGGCCTACGCCGAATGGGAGAAGCGCGAAGCGGCCCGGACGACCGCGGGCACCAAGCAGCCGAACCCGTTCATCCTGCTGGTGGGGGAGGCGAACACCGGCCAGCGCCGGTTCACCCGGGCGCTGAAGGCGTCGCTGGCCGACGCCGAAGTCGGCTTCGACAACGCCGAGTTCTTCGACTGCGCCGCCCTGATCGCCGAGTACGGCGACGACCCGGTCGAACGTTCGGTGCCCGCGACGATCAACGAAATCGAAAACGGCGGCTCCGCGCTCATGCTCGCTGAGCGGGTCGACGCGCTCTTCGGCAAGGACGCCGCGGGCACCGTCCGGCTGCTCCGCAATTACGCGCGCGACCAGGACAGCTGCCGCCTGATCGTCTTGGACGGCACCGAAAAGGTTCTCGACCAGCTCCGCACCGAGGCCCCCGACCTGGTGCAGAACATGCTGCAGTACCGGCTGCCCCGGTTCGATCGGCCCGCCGAGGCGGCCGCGCTGCTCGACGTCCTCGCCCGGGAACGCTCGTTCGGCCTGCCCGCCGACGTGCGCGACCGGCTCGCCGCACTGGCCGGGGAACCCAGTGCCCGCACGGTGGAGGCCCTGCTGGACGCGGCCTCGCGGCAGGCGATCAGCCGGGGCGCGATGCCGGGCGCCCGGATCGAGATCGGCCACCCGGACATCGAGCCGCTCGTCGCCGCGGCCGGCCAGCGCGGCGGATCCTCGATCGAGGAGCTGCTCGCCGAGCTGGACGGGATGATCGGCCTCGCCGAGGTCAAGGAGCGGGTCCGTTCGCTGACGTCGGAGATGACGATCGACGCGCGGCGCCGGGAAGCGGGCATGAAGGTCGCGGTGCGCAGCCGCCACCTGCTGCTGACCGGCAATCCCGGCACGGCGAAGACGACCGTCGCCCGGTTGCTCGGCAAGATCTACCAGGCGCTCGGCGCGCTGCCCAAGGGCCACGTCGTCGAGGTGACCCGCACCGACCTGGTCGGCGAGTACGTCGGCCAGACCTCGCTGAAGACCCGCGCGGCGGTCCAGCGGGCCGTCGGCGGCGTGCTGTTCCTGGACGAGGCGTACAACCTCGTGAACGACAAGGACGACGACTTCGGCCGGGAAGCGGTCGCGGAACTGCTGGTGCAGATGGAAAACCATCGCGAGGACCTGGTGGTCTTCGCGGCCGGTTACCCCAAGGAGATGGACGCCTTCCTGGAGTCCAACTCCGGCCTGCGCTCGCGGTTCGCCGGGTCCGTCGAGTTCCCGGACTACTCCAACGACGAGCTGGCGCGGATCTTCCGTGCGATGGCGAAGGGCCAGGGCTACGAGCTGTCCGCGGACCTGCTCGCGGCGCTGCCCGAGGCGGTCCGGCGGATCCCGCGCGGCCGCGGCTTCGCGAACGGCCGGTCCGCGCGGGTGCTGCTGGAAGCGGCGATCGGCAAGCAGTCCACCCGGTTGACCACCGACGGCGGCGCGGACCTGGTCACGCTCGTCGCCGCCGACCTGCCCCGTCCCGGCGAATCCGGGGTGGGCGCGGTGGACGACTCCGGACCGCGGCGCAGTCTCCCCGAACTGCTGGCCGAGCTGGACGCGATGATCGGGCTCGGCTCGGTGAAGCAGCGCGTGCGGTCCATGGTGGACGAGATGGCCGTCGACGCACGGCGGCGCGACGCGGGCATGAAGGTCGCCGTCCGCAGCCGCCACCTGCTGTTCACCGGCAATCCGGGCACGGCGAAGACGACCGTGTCGCGGCTGGTCGGGCAGATCTGCCGCGAGCTGGGCGTGCTGCCGTCCGGGCACCTCGTCGAAGTCGGCCGCGGCGATCTCGTCGCCGAGTTCACCGGCCAGACCGCGCCGAAGACCCGCGAAGTGTGCGAACGGGCCGCGGGCGGCGTGCTGTTCATCGACGAGGCGTACAACCTCGTGCGCGACGACAACGACGACTACGGCAAGGAAGCCGTCACCGAGCTGCTGGTGCAGATGGAGAACCACCGCGAGGACCTGGTGGTCTTCGTCGCGGGCTATCCGAAGCAGATGGACGAGTTCCTGGAGTCCAACCCGGGCCTGCGGTCGCGGTTCGCCGGCCGGATCGAGTTCCCGGACTACACCAACGAAGAACTCGCCGGGATTTTCGCCGTGCTGGCGAAGAGCCAGGGCTACGAGCTGTCCGCCGACCTCGCCTCGGCGCTGCCCGAAGCGATCCGCCGCATCCCGCGCGGCCGGGGGTTCGCGAACGGCCGGTCCGCGCGCGGCCTGCTGGAAGCCGCGATCAGCGGGCAGTCCAGCAGACTCGCCGCCGCACCGGACACGCCGCCGGACCAGCTGGCCGTCCTGGTCGCCGCGGACCTGCCGGGCGAGGCCGGGGTGGCGGTCAGCGACGACGCCGGACCGCGCCGAGGACTGGAGGACCTGCTCGCCGAACTCGACGGCATGATCGGCCTGGACGAGGTGAAGGAGCAGGTCCGCGCGCTGGTCGCGGAAACGCGGCTGGACGCGCGCCGCCGCAAGGCCGGGCTGCCGGTCGGGGCGCGCAGCAGGCACCTGGTGTTCACCGGCAATCCGGGCACGGCGAAGACGACCGTCGCGCGCCTGATGGGTCAGCTCTACCGTGAGCTGGGCGTGCTGCCGTCCGGGCACCTCGTCGAGGTCGCGCGGCCGGATCTGGTCGGCGAGTACATCGGCCAGACCGCGCCGAAAACCCGCGAGGCGTGCGAGCGGGCGATCGGCGGGCTGCTGTTCGTCGACGAGGCGTACAACCTGGTCCAGAACTACTCGAACGGCACCGACTTCGGCGGTGAGGCGGTCGCCGAACTGCTGGTGCAGATGGAGAACCACCGCGAGGACCTGATCGTGATCGCCGCGGGCTACCCGGCGGAGATGGACCGCTTCCTCGACGCGAACGCGGGCCTGCGGTCCCGCTTCGGCGCGACCGTGCGTTTCGCCGACTACGACGACGCCCAGCTGGCCGCGATCTTCACCGCCATGGCGGGCAAACAGGGCTACCGGCTCGACGCCGGGCTCGCCGAAGCGCTGCCCGGATTCATGGCCGGACTCGACCGCGGAACGGGGTTCGCCAACGGCCGTTCGGCCCGCGGCCTGCTCGAACGCGCCATCCGGGCGCAGGCGATGCGGCTGGCCGGCCCGGACGTCGACCTGGAGGCGCTGGACGACGCGGAGCTGACGTTGCTGACGGTTCCGGACGTGTCCGCCGCGGGGTGAGCTCGTGCCGGGGGCTTGTGCCGGGCGGCTCGCAGGTTCGCGAGGGGCCCTTGAGGGACTCTGCGTCCCCTGCTGACTTGAGCCGCCGCACCGGGTGCGGTTGAGGCGCGTCGGCACCGGCCGAAGCGAATGGCGGGCCCGCCAGGCTCTTGTCGGGCCGGTGCGGCGGTGCAAGCCGGGGAAGAAACAGTGAAATGGGCATCAAACAGGCATTTCGACGGCGTTAGTGTCCTGTGCGGACGGGTAACAGGGCTGAGGCGACGCGGCTCGGGTTCCTGGCAGTGCATCCGATTCCTTCAAGAGCCCCGCACGGACGACCAGCCCCCATGTCAGCCCGGCAAGAGCCGCACCGGCTCCGTCGACCCGGGCCGACGCGAGTCAGCCGCACGCCCTCCAGCCCCGGGGCACCGGCGGAGCGGCCCGGCCGGAGAAGGCCGCGTCACCGCACTGGGCGACGCCGTCGCGGGGCGGTCCGGATGCGACGGCTACCCTGAACGTCGTGCCTTCTCCCGCCGCTGACTCCGCTCGCGCCCGCCGTGTCTCCCTCGTGACCTTGGGCTGCGCCCGCAACGAGGTCGATTCCGAGGAGCTGGCGGGCCGGCTGGCCGCGGGCGGCTGGGAACTGGCCGCCGAACCGGAGGACTCCGACGTCGTCGTGGTCAACACGTGCGGGTTCGTCGAATCGGCCAAGAAGGACTCGGTCGACACGCTGCTCGCCGCCGCCGACACCGGACGCAAGGTCGTCGCGGTCGGCTGCATGGCCGAGCGCTACGGCAACGAACTCGCCGACAGCCTGCCCGAGGCGAACGCGGTGCTCGGCTTCGACCACTACGCCGACCTGTCCGCGCGGCTGGACGACGTGGTCGCCGGCCGCGCGATCGCCGCGCACACCCCGTCCGACCGGCGCAAGCTGCTGCCGATCAGCCCGGTGCAGCGGCCCGCCGCGACGGCCGAGGTCGAGGTGCCCGGGCACGCGCAGCACGGCTGGGGCCCGCGGGTCCTGCGCACGCGGCTCGACGATTCCCCGGTCGCCGCGCTGAAGATCGCCTCCGGCTGCGACCGCCGCTGTTCGTTCTGCGCGATCCCGTCGTTCCGCGGTTCGTTCGTGTCCCGCCAGCCCGACGAGATCGTCGCCGAGGCGGCCTGGCTCGCCGAGAACGGCGCGAAGGAACTGTTCCTGGTCAGCGAGAACTCCACGTCGTACGGCAAGGACTTCGGCCGCGACGGCACCCGCGCGCTCGAACTGCTGCTGCCGCGGCTGGCCGAGCTCGACGGCATCGAGCGCGTCCGCGTGTCCTACCTGCAGCCCGCCGAAACGCGGCCGCAGCTAGTGCGAGCGATCGCGACCACGCCGGGCGTCGCGGACTACTTCGACCTCTCCTTCCAGCACTCCAGCGAGCGGGTGCTGCGCCGGATGCGCCGGTTCGGCTCCACCGATTCCTTCCTCGCGCTCACCGAGCAGATCCGCGAGTACTCGCCCGAGGCGGGCATCCGCACCAACGTGATCGTCGGCTTCCCCGGCGAGACCGAGGACGACCTCGCCGAGCTGGAGCGGTTCCTCACCGGGGCCCGGCTCGACGCGGTCGGCGTGTTCGGCTACTCCGACGAGGACGGCACCGAGGCCGAGACCTTCGAGGGCAAGCTCGACCCGGCCGTGGTCGCCGAGCGCGTCGCGCGCATCTCGGCGCTGGTCGAGGAGCTGACCGCGCAGCGCGCCGAAGACCGGATCGGCACTTTCGTGGATGTGCTGGTCGAGCACGACGGCACCGACGGCGACGACGCGGTCGGCCGCGCCGCGCACCAGGCCCCCGAGGTCGACGGGGAATGCGTCATCCTCGAAGACGAAGACACCAAGCCGTTCGCGGTGGGCGACCTCGTCCGCTGCGAGGTCGTCGACTCCGCCGGCGTCGACCTGGTCGTCCGCCCCGCGCCGGACGCCGGCCGGTGAGTGCCGCGCCCAGCGGGGCGGGCGAGGGCGTGCCCCGCGCCGCGTCCGAGGGCGGGGCGCAGGTGCCCGAGGCGACTGAAGTCCCGACGCTGAACCTGGCGAACCTGCTCACCATCTCGCGGCTCGTCCTGGTCCCGCTGTTCGTCGTCGCGCTGTTCACCGGCCACGGCGAGGACACCACGTGGCGCGCGATCGCCACCGGGCTGTTCGCCGTCGCCTCGGCCACCGACCAGGTCGACGGCTGGGTCGCCCGCCGCTACGGGCTCATCACCGACTTCGGCAAGATCGCCGACCCGATCGCGGACAAGGCGCTCATCGGCGCCGCGCTGGTCGGGCTCAGCGCGCTGGGGGAGCTGTCCTGGTGGGTCACGATCGTGATCGCGGTGCGCGAGATCGGCGTGACGCTGCTGCGGTTCTGGGTGATCCGGCACGGCGTGATCCCGGCCAGCCGCGGCGGCAAGGCGAAGACGATGGCGCAGATCCTCGCCATCGTGACCTATCTGCTGCCGCTGCCGGCCGGTGCGGACCCGGTGCGCTGGGCGCTGATGGGCCTCGCGGTCGCGCTGACCGTGATCACCGGCGTCGACTACCTGGTCCGCGCGATCCGCCTGCGCGCGGCCGGCCGGCGCGCGATGGGCGCGTGATGACCGAGGCACCCGAACTGGTCGCGACCCTCACCCGCCGGGGGGAAACCGTGGCCGCGGCGGAGTCGCTCACGGCCGGTCTCGTCTGCGCCACGCTCGCCAAGGTGCCGGGCGCGAGCGCGGTGCTGCGCGGCGGTCTGGTGGTCTACGCCACAGAGCTGAAAGCCGCGCTCGCCGGGGTCGACGAACAGTTGCTGGCCGAGCACGGCGCGGTGCACCCCGACGTCGCCGCGCAGCTGGCCAGGGGCGCGCGGGAGCGGTGCGGGGCGACCTGGGGCCTCGGCCTGACCGGCGTCGCCGGGCCGGATCCGCAGGACGGCGTGGCGCCGGGAACGGTGTACGTCGGGATCAGCGGACCGGGCGTGGACACGGTGCGTGAACTGGCCGAGACCGGTGACCGGGACACGATCCGGACCGCGTCGGTGCGCGCCGCGTTCGCGCTGCTCGGGGAACAACTAGACTGAAAACGGCGTTCGCCCTTGGCGTACGTACGTGTCAAGTCCTGCACTCGGGGTACCGCTCTGGGTAACGTGGGAGGCACCAGTTCGGGAAGGGAGGCGCGTGATGACCGTGCTGTTGCGCGAGGCGATCGGTGATCGGCTCCGTCATGCCCGCACCAACCAGCGTCGAACGCTGCGTGACATCTCCCGCGCCGCCCGGGTGAGCCTCGGCTACCTGTCCGAGGTCGAGCGCGGCCAGAAGGAAGCTTCCAGCGAGCTGCTGGCGTCGATTTGCGAGGCGCTGGAGCTGCCGCTGGGCGAGCTGCTGCACAAGGTCGCCGCCGACGTGTCGGCCCTCGACAAGGTCGAGGTCGCGCCGGTCGAAGAGGTGGAGACC
This sequence comes from Amycolatopsis rubida, assembly GCF_900115345.1. Classification (GTDB taxonomy): domain Bacteria; phylum Actinomycetota; class Actinomycetes; order Mycobacteriales; family Pseudonocardiaceae; genus Amycolatopsis; species Amycolatopsis rubida. The sequence goes on from NZ_FOWC01000003.1 coordinate 406,093, forward strand.
GCGCCGAGGGAGACCGTGCCCGACCGGGGCGAGGCCGGGTTCGAAGGCGGCCGCATGGTCTCGGAGCTGATCGGCGACGACCTCTCCGACCTGCGGCTTCAGCCCGCGCCGCGGATGAACACGACGTTGCGGACCACGATCGGCGCGCCCAAGCTCGCGTCCACGATCGCGGCGTAACGCCGGCGCTGTTTCGCTGCCCGGCCCCGGGGCTCTCCCCGGGGCCGTCGGCGTGCGCGGGGTTCCCCTCCGGGCCGGGCCCGGCCGCCGGTCAGGGCTGACCCTGAATTCCCCCGGGGTCGCCTGGAACGGCGGAGGCCGACCTGACACGATGGAACCCGACGCCGGGGTCGGTACGTTGTGCGACTAGGGGAGCGACGCCCCGCCCCGAAGCAATCAGGGCCCGTGGGACGCAAGAAGGCAGGCGGAGGAGATGGCCAACCCGTTCGTGAAGTTCTGGAAGTACATGATGGCGGCGTTCTCGTCGAAGATCGACGAGCACGCCGACCCGAAGGTACAGATCCAGCAGGCCATCGAGGAGGCACAGCGCAACCACCAGGCGCTGACGCAGCAGGCCGCCTCCGTGATCGGCAACCAGCGGCAGCTGGAGATGAAGCTCAACCGCCAGCTCGGCGAGGTCGAGAAGCTGCAGGCTTCGACGCGCCAGGCGCTGGTGCTGGCCGACGAGGCCCGCGGCAAGGGCGACGAGGCGAAGGCGACCCAGTTCGAGACCGCGGCGGAGAGCTTCGCCGCGCAGCTGGTCACCGCCGAGCAGAGCATCGAAGACCTCAAGACGCTGCACGACCAGTCGCTGCAGGCGGCCACGCAGGCCAAGCAGGCCGTCGAGCGCAACGCGACGATGCTGCAGCAGAAGCTGGCCGAGCGCACCAAGCTGCTCTCGCAGCTGGAGCAGGCGAAGATGCAGGAGCAGGTCTCCGCCTCGCTGAACCAGATGAGCCAGCTGGCCGCGCCGGGCAACACGCCGTCGCTGGAAGAGGTTCGCGACAAGATCGAGAAGCGCTACACCACCGCGCTGGGCTCGGCCGAACTGGCGCAGAACTCGGTGCAGGGCCGCATGATGGAGGTCCAGGAGTCGGCCACCCAGATGGCGGGCCACTCGCGGCTGGAGCAGATCCGCGCGTCGATGCGCGGCGACTCGGTCGCCCAGGTCACCGACGGCGGGTCGGGCTCGGCCGCGGCCGCGCCGGCCCCCGCCTCGGGCGACATCCAGCGGGAGATCCAGGCCCGCGTGCAGGCCGAACAGGGCAAGAACCCGGCCTGACCGGCCGGGCACGAGCGGCGCGCAGGGGGCGGGGCGGATGACCAAGCGGCGGGACTTCAGCGAGTTCAACGCCAAGCTCGAGAAGCACATCGAGCGGTTGCCCGACTACGCCCAGCGCGCCCAGGAAAAACTGCAGCGGTACTTCCCGCCTGCCGACGAGGCAGGCGGGAAGCCGCAGCAGAACAGCCGGCCCCAGCGCGGTCCGGTCTCCCCGCCGCCGGTGCCGCGCCGCCCGTCGGCCCCGGCCGCCTTTTCCGCGGTCGCCGGGCAGGTGCCCGCGGTCGCCGAGGTCCGCGCGAAATGGCAGCGCTGGAACGAGCCGAGCGCGAAGCACCAGCGCCGGATCCGCCGCACCTCGCGCGTGCTGACGTTGTGGGTGCTGGTCACGATCCTGCTCGGGATCCTCACCGTGCTCACCGCCACCGGCCTGCTCGGCGGAGCGGCGGCCGGCGCGGAGATCGGGCAGGCGGTGTTCTCCGGTTTCGCGACCCTGGTGTTCGGCACGTTCAGCGTCCGCACCGGGATGCGGTTGCGAGAGCTGAAGAAGCTCGAACTGCCCGCCGCGCCCAGCGGTCCGCCGCCGCTGCCCGCCGCCGGTTCGGCCGCGCGCGAGCCGATGGAGCGGTTGGCCGAGTCGGAAGCTTCGCTGCGTGAGCTCCTGAAGCAGCTTTCGGTCCCGACTTCGCTGGGCACCACGGCGGTTCCCGAGGTCTCGGTCGCCGACGCCCGCGCGACGGCCGACGAGGCCGCCCGTGCGCTGCGCGGCCTGGCCGACCGGATCCAGGCGATCGAACGAGGCCGCGATTCCGCACCGGAGCGCGAACGTTCGGCGCTGCAGGCCGCGGTCGCGAAGCTGCGCGAACAACTCGACGACGGCATCGAAGGCTACGGCGGCCTGGTCGCCGCGGCCGGTCGCGCGGTGGCGGCGAGCAGTGACGGGATGGTCACGTCGCGGGAGGCGCTGACGGACGCGACGGACCGGCTCGCCGGGTTGGCGCTCGCGCTGAAGGATCTTGGCTGACCCGCTGATCCAGCCCCGTCGCCGGACCCCGCGGCCGGGCAATCCGCCGCGAAACGCCCGATCCGGGGGTGAATGTGGTCCGGGCCCGCGGCTTCGCGACGTCCCCGGGAATCGCAGTGGCCGGACCGAAACGCCGTCCTGATGGCCGAGTTTGGGATTCCGGTCGGCGCAACGGGACACCGCCGGCCGCGACGGTGCGTGAGTTTCCCCCGCACACCGCAACAATCGCGTAATCCGATCCTGCTGGTGACGGAAACGTCCGCGGTTTAACGTTTTTCTCATGAGGTCGGTGTTGGCACCCGCCAGGCCCGGCGTCGCGGGCTGAGGTTCGCGGCGCCGGACGTACACAGTGGACTCCTCCGATCCCGCCGAGGAAAGGACGCCCTCGTGACTACGCTCCCGCCGGAACCTGATCCCGTTCCCGTCCCTCCGCCCAGCTCGTCCGAGCGGGTCCGCACCGCGTTCGAGCGGCTCGCGAAAGCCGACCGCCCCGGACTCTGGGCTTCGGTGCGGACCATGGAGGAAGTGCTCGTCGAAGCGAAAACCGTCGACGAACGCGTCCACGCCGGAGAAGACCTGCCGCTCGCCGGAACCGTCTGCGCGGCCGACGCCGACGGCCCGCCCGCGATCGCGCGCCTGACCGACGCCGGCGCGGTGGTCCTCGGAACCACCGTCGCGGACCCGGAAAACGCGGTCGTCGGGCTTGAGATCGTCGACCTGGCACTGAATTCCTCCGTACGCGAGATCGCCGCCCCGCCCGGGGTGCTCACCCTCAAACCGACGCCCGGGCTCATCTCCGGGACGATCGTTTCGGTGTCCGCGCACCGCCTCGCGACCGCCCAGCGTGCCGTTGCCGCGATGCTCGGCCCCGATGGTCTGGACCCTGCGGTCCGCGAATGGCCCGCCGACGTCCGTCTCGCCGCCGGACAGCACCCGCGCCTCGGCATCCCCGCCGAAGCCAGCCTCCCGCTGCCCGTGAGAAGAGCGTTCGAGGTCGCTGCTGCCTCTCTGGAGGCTTCCGGGGCCGTGCTGGTCCCAGTGGACGTCAGCGCGCTTTACGGGGCCGGCAACGTCCCTGCGGCTCATTCGCTGCTGGCGGCTCTGGACGCGGTTCTCCTGCCGACTGTCGGCGTTCTGGACGCGACGCTGAACGCCCTGGACCTAGCTGCGGTGACCGTGCCGGGAGACCGGCGGCCGTACGGAATCACGGTGGTGACAAGGGCGTTCGAGGACCAGATCGGTGCCGACCTGGCTTCGGTGCTGACCGGCGAGCAGTCGCCGGATCCGTATCCGTGCGAGAGCGTCGACGTCGTGGTGTTCGGTGCACATCTGTGCGGCCAGCCGTTGCACGGCGAGTTGCGCGGTGCGCGGTTCGGTGGTCTGGTCCGGACCGCTGAGCGCTACCGGATGGTGCTGCTCGACGGTGTCACGCCGCCGCAGCCCGGGGTGATCTCCGGCTCGGCCGGCGTGGACGGCGAGCGCTGGCGGCTGTCTCCCGCGGCGTTCGGCCGGTTCGCGACGGGGTTGGCCGCGCCGTTCGTGCTGGGCCGGGTCGAGCTGGAGGACGGGAGTTCGCCGCTCGCGGTGCTGTGCGAACCGGCGGCCGCGGCGAGCGGGGAAGGTCTGGACCGGTACGCGTCTTGGCGGGGGTATCTGCGGTTCGTCAGCACGGGGGGACGGCGGCTCCCCGGCTGAGGCCGGACGGTCGCTTTCGGCGTCTGGGTCGAGCTGTCCGGCGCCGAAGCGGTGGACCGGCCCGGGTCTTCGCGGGCGGACTCGGGCTCGGCGCTGTCGGGGCTTCGCTACCGGTCGGCGAGTCCCCGGCCGACGCGGCGGACCAGTCCGGGCCCGTGCAGGGCGAAGCCGGTGTAGATCTGCACGAGGCTGGCCCCGGCGTCGAGCATGCGGCGGGCGTCGTCCGGGCCGAGGATGCCGCCGACGCCGATGATGGGCAGCTTGCCGTCGGTCTTTTCGTGGACGAAGCGGACGACTTCGGCCGAGCGCTCGGTCAGCGGGCGGCCGGACAGCCCGCCGGTTTCGGAGGCCAGTGCGGCTTCGGCGGGGGCGACGCCTTCGCGGGAGAGGGTGGTGTTGGTCGCGATGATTCCGGCGACGCCGTGCTCCAGGCAGACTTCGAGGAGTTCGGCGAGTGCGTCGTCGGTGAGGTCGGGGGCGACCTTGACCAGCAGGGGAGTGTCGCCGCCCAGTTCGGCTCCGGTCTCGCGGAGCTCGGCGAGCAGCTCGGCGAGTGCCGCTTTGTCTTGCAGCGCACGGAGACCCGGGGTGTTGGGGGAGCTGACGTTGATCGCGAAGTAGTCCGCGAAGGGGTGCAGGGCGCGGAGGGAGAAGCGGTAGTCCTCGACCGCCTCGTCCAGCGGCGTCACCTTGGACTTGCCGATGCTGATTCCCAGCGGGACAGCGGGCTTTCCGCGGGCGGCCAGGCGGTCGGCGAGGGCTTGGGCCCCGTCGTTGTTGAAGCCCATGCGGTTGATGACCGCGTCGGTGGCCGGGAGGCTGTAGAGGCGGGGTCGGGGATTGCCTGGCTGGGGGTGTCGGGTGACCGTGCCGACTTCGACGAAGCCGAAGCCAAGGGCGGGCCAGGCGTGCAGGGCGCGGCCGTTCTTGTCCATGCCCGCGGCCAGGCCGACGCGGTTGGGGAAGGTCAGGCCCAGGACGGTGGCGGGGTCGTTGGTGCGGTACAGCTTCGAGATCGGGCGGAGGGCGGTTCCGGCTCGGCCCGCTCGGCTCAGGAGGGTGACGGTGCGTTCGTGGACGACCTCGGGGTCGTGGTAGGCGAGCCGGTACATCGCTGGGCGGACGATCCTGTCGAAGAGCACGTCGTCCATGCTGCCGTATCGCTGCTGGTCTGGCTGGGGCGGATCGGGGTTGGTGTGGTTCGGGTCGCGCCGGGGGCGGCTCGTCGCCTGGGGGCGACATTGCCGTGGTCGCTGGCGTGGGGCACCCGAAGCTTGATTGTGCTGACGGGCGGCGGGTGCTTGTCAAGGCGGGAAAGATGCCTTGACAAGCACCCGCCGCCCGCAGGGAGGCTTCGGATCGGGGTGCGGGGATGGCGTGGGTGCCTCGATTGTTGGCTTGCGGTTGGGGTCTGCTGGGCTTCGCGCCCCAATGGGGCGGCATCCCCGGAGGCTTGCGGGCGGGGCTGGCCGGGAAGGGGTCCCTCACGGACCGGTGGCGGGTCGTGAGGGGAACCCTGAGGAACTCTGATTCCCTCGGGTTCCCCTCACGGCACGTGGGCGGCTGGCGGAGCGGGCGGAGCCGCCGCGGGCCGGAAGTGCCGGAGGGGAGGGATCAGTTCCTCCGGGAAGCACCGGCTTTCCACTCGTCTTCCAACATGGCGTAGACCAGCTCGTCGGTCCATTCGCCCTTGACGATCTCGTTCTCCCGCAGGCGTGCTTCCTGGCGCATCCCCAGCCGTTCCATCAGCGACGCCGACGCGGTGTTGCGGCCGTCGCAGCGGCCGATGACGCGGTGCAGGCCCAGATCTTCGAAGCCGAGGCGCAGGACTTCGCACGTTGCTTCCAGGGCCAGGCCTTTTCCGTGGTGGTCGGGGTGGAAGACGAAGCCGATCTCGCCTTGGCGGTGTTCGGCGCTGAGGTATTCGAGGTTGAGGTCGCCGATGAGCTGCCCGGTTTCGGCGAGTTCCACGGCGACGGCGAGGAACTGGCCTTCCTCCGTCAACGTCGCGCTGTGCACGCGCTTCGCCAGCGCGGCCGCGGATTCCGCGCGGCTGCGCGGTCCCCAGTACAGGTAGCGGACGACGTCCGCGCGGGACTGGAACGAGTTCAGGGCATCGAGATCGTCGTCCCGGAACGGGCGGAGGAGCAGGCGTTCGGTGCTGATCGGATAGTCCGGCCTGAGCATCCTCCCAGCCTAGCGACTTTCGCGGGTCCGGAGGAACCGCCAGTGATCGCCGAGAGCGGAAAGAACCGCGAACGGACAGGGAAATTCCCGGGGCGCCTCCTGAACGCCGTCAGCGTCCAGGCCCGAGCCGGACCGGTGCTCGGGAACCCCGGGAACCCGGTGACTGCCTGGTATTCGTCAGCAGGCAGCACGTGAAGCAGGCGATGAGCCGAAGGTGGCTCTTGGTGCGTCGCTGCTCAAAGTCCCAACACGTGCCATCCGCTAGCGGACAGCCACCTCACGAGTCCTGTGTGAATACAACTTAGGACCACCTCCTCTCTCGTGTACTGCCACGCTAACCGCGAACCTCTCGGTACGGCAACATCATTTGCGCGGCGGTCCATCGGCCGGGACGGGGCCGGGCTGGCAGCGCGGGCAGCACCAGGTCGGGCGCTGGTACCGGCCGTCGCCCTGCTGGCGCACCAGCAGCGGGCCGCCGCAGCGGAAGCAGCCCTGGCGGGTGCGTTCGTAGACCCAGGTGCGGCGGCCGCGGCGGAGGTCGCCGGTGGTGGCCTGCTCGTGCCGCCACGCGTTCGCGACCAGCAGCTTCCGGGCGAGCGCCACCGCTCGTGCGGGGTCCACTTCGGACACTGGGGTCCACGGGGAAACCCCTAGCAGGAAAGAGATCTCGCACTTGTACAGGTTGCCGACGCCGGCCATGATCCGCTGGTCCAGCAGTGCGTCGCCGAGTTCGCGGTCCGGTTTCGCGGCGAGATTGGCGGCGGCCAGCGCGGCGTGCTCGTCCCTCCACTGTGGATCGAGCAGGTCCGGGCCGAGGTGGCCGACGAGAGCGGGTTCCTCGGCGGTGGGCAGCAATTTCAGGTCGTGCAACCGGAAACCGATCACCTGGACGTCCTCGGTCATCAGCACGACGCGCGCGTGCTGGGCGGGCATCGCCCACTTCGCGCCCGCCGGCTGGATTTTCCACGAGCCGTCCATGCGCAGGTGGCTGTGCAGCGTCAGGTCGCCGGAGAAGCGCGTGAAGAGGTGCTTCCCGACGGTGCCGACGCTGTGCACCTCCCGGCCCGCGAGGTCCACAGTGGCCAGTTCGGGATGCCGGAACTGGCCGCGCACCAGCGTTTTCCCGGCGAGCGCGCGGTCGAGCAGCTTTCCGGCCAGGAATACGGTGTCGCCCTCGGGCACGGTTCAGCCCGCGGTTTCCGACACTTCCGCCCGCGCCGCTTCCTCCTCGGCGCGCACGCGGTGCCGTCCGGCGCGGCTGGAGCGCAGGATTTTGGCGAGGACCATGTTGAAGGTCAGCGCGATCTCTTGTGCGCCAGGGGAATGCCATTCGTGGATCGGGCTGCACGCGCCCTGGGCCTGCTGCACCGCGAGCCGGTCCGGGATCGCGGTCGGCATCACCAGCGAACCGAAGTTCTCGCGCAGTTCCGAGACCCGGAACTGGTGCTCGTACGACCGCACGCGCAGCTTGTTCACGAGCACGCCGATCGGCCGCAGGGACGGATTGCCGTCCTCGCGGATCCGTTCGATCGCTTCGAGTGCGCGCTGGGCGCCGGCCACCGCATACATTGTGGGTTCGGTCACAATGAGCGCGCTGTCGGCCGCCACGAGTGCCGATTTGGTGAGCCGGCCGAGCGACGGCGGGCAGTCGATGATCGCCAGCTCGTACGGGTCCTCGCGCAGCGGACGTTGGTGGAGTTCGTCGAGCGCGCGGGAAAGGTTTTCCAGGCGGCGGCCGTCGGAGTCGGGTTCGTTGAGCGACTCCAGCTCCTCGGCGCCGACCAGCACGTCGATCTCCTCGCTCCAGACGCTGGGCGCGATCGCGCGTTCGAGGACGGCCCGCGCGGGCGTCTCGAGCACGTCGGCGAGCGTCGCGTCGGTGAACGGCGGATCGAGCGAGGTGGTGGCGTTGCCCTGCGGGTCGAGATCGGCTACGAGCGTGCGGGTTCCCCTACGCAGCGCGGCCGACGCGATACCGAGCGCGACCGTCGTTTTGCCGACACCACCCTTGAGGCTGAGAACGGCGACCGTGTGCACTCGACACAGCCTACGGGCCGCGCGCCGGGGCGGTAGCCCGGAAGGTGGCGAACGCCGCTGCGGTGCCACGCGGGTCACGGCAAGTGACCGGCGGCCATTACCCTGTCGGCCATGAAGACCGACACCGTGGCCGCCCGGGGTTCGGGCGCTGTACGCCGGGCGCTCGAGGCCGAACTGCGGGCCGCCCGCGCCCGCGGCGTGGAGCAGCCGGTCGTCGTCGACGTCGGCGGCGGGAGCGGCGGCTGGGCGGTGCCGTTCGCCTCGGCCGGATGCCTGGTCACCGTGGTCGAACCGAACCCGAACGCGCTCGCGACGCTGCGTCGTCGCGCCGAGGAGGAGGGTGTCTCCGGCCGGATCACGGTGATCGCGGACGACTCCGACGCGCTCGGCGCGCACGTCCGGGCCGGATCGGCGGACCTGGTGCTGGCGCACGGCCTGCTGGAGGTCGTGGACGACCCGCGCGTCGTGCTCGACGCGCTCGCCGCGGCCGTGTCGCCGGGCGGGGCCGTGTCGGTGCTGGTGGCCAACCGCACCGCGGCCGTGCTGCATCGCGCGCTGGCCGGGCGGATCTCCGAGGCGCAGCAGCTGATGGAAGGTCCGGACGGCGTCGTCGCGGGGGACACCGTACTGCGCCGGTACGACAGTGCCGGGCTCACCGATTCGCTCGTGGCGGCCGGCCTGGAGGTCACGCTGCTGCAGGGCGACCGGGTGATCTCGGACGTCGTGCCGGGCGGGGTCCGCGAGGACGAACTGGCCGAGTTCGAGCTGAGTGCCTCGGCGGTGCCCGCGTTGCGCGACGTCGCGGGCCGCTTGCACGCGATCGCCCGGCGGGGCTGATCCGCTCTCCGCCCGCCGCGATGACCGGCCCGGCCACCCGTAAGCGTGGTCGCCGGTGCTCGCACGCCAGGAATTGTCGGTGGCGGCGGGTAGCGTCCGGAGGCGTGGGGAGAAACGCCGAACTGCCGAGCGGGATGGCCCGCTACCGCGTCACCACGGGCGCGACCGAGCTGCCGGACGACACCGGCTGCTCGATTCTTCACGTGGACATGGACGCCTTCTTCGTCTCGTGCGAACTGCGCACGCGGCCGGAGCTGGCGAGCCAGCCGGTCGTCGTGTCCGGCGGCGGCCCGCGCTCGGTCGTCGCCGCGGCGAGCTATCCGGCGCGGCGCTTCGGCGTGCGCTCGGCGATGCCGTTCGCCACGGCCAAACGGCTCTGCCCGCACCTGGTCTGCATCCAGCCGACGCCCGGGCTGTACGGCGAGGTGTCACGCGGAGTCATGGGGATTTTCCGGCAGTTGACGCCGCTGGTCGAGCCGCTGAGCCTGGACGAGGCGTTCCTGGACGTCGGAGGCGCCCTGCGGCGGCTGGGGACCACTCCGGGCGCGCTGGGCGCGCGGATTCGGGAACGAGTGGCGGCCGAGCACGGGATCACGTGCTCGGTGGGCGTCGCGAAGGTCAAATTCGTAGCGAAACTGGCCTCGGGGATGGCCAAACCGGACGGGATGGTGATCGTCCCCGCGGCCGAAACGCTGGAGTTCCTGCACCCGCTGCCGGTATCGGCGCTGTGGGGAGTCGGAAAGCGCACGGAGGAACAGCTGCGGCAACACGGCTGGCACACGATCGCGGACATCGCCGCCACCCCGCCCGCCCGGCTGCGGCGCGCGGCGGGCCGGGCCGTCGGGGATCACCTGTGGGCGTTGGCGAACGGCCATGACGACCGGGCCGTGGAACCGGAGTCGGCGGAGAAGTCGATCGGGGCCGAGCACACCTTCGACGTCGACGTCTTCAATCGGGCCGAGCTGGGTTTGGAGCTGTTGCGGCTGTCCGAACGGGTCGGGGCGACGCTCCGGTCGCGCGGACTGCGCGGGAGGACGGTGTCGATCAAGGTGCGGTTCGGCGATTTCCGCACGATCACCCGAGCGCGCACCGTGCTCTCGGCGACCGACGTGGCCCGCGACATCCACCGCACGGCGGTCGAGCTTCTGGCCGAGCACGCGCCGACGGGAGCGGTCCGGCTCATCGGGGTGCGGGTGGAAGGCCTCGACACCGGCGACGAGGGGGAGCAGTTGTCGTTCACGAACGACGAGCCGCGCTGGCGGGACGCCGAGGTGGCGGCGGACGTGGCTCGCCTGAAGTTCGGCTCGGCGGCGATCCGGCCCGCTTCGCTGCTTTCTCCCCGGGAGGAGTGAGGCAGGGGCGTGGGGTGTGGCCCGGTCTGGCGGAGTGGGGCGGGGGCGGAGTGGGGTGTGGCCCGGTCTGGCGGAGTGCGGCGGGGGCGGGAATTGGGGCGTGCCCGGTCGAGACGAGTGGGGCGGGGACGGAGTGGGGTGTGGCCGGTCGGGCGGAGTGCGGCGGGGGCGGGAGTGGGGGCGTGCCCGGTCGAGACGAGGGAGGCGGGGACGGGGTGGGGTGTGCCGGTCGGGCGGAGTGCGGCGGGGGCGGGAGTGGGGGCGTGCCCGGTCGGAAGGAGCGAAGCGGGAGCGGGGTGTGCCCGGTCGGGACGAGCGAGCCCCGGCACCTCAAGCGTCGAAGTCCACCGTCGCGCACTCGGAAGCCGGATGCGGCGGGCAAGCCGGTGCAAACCTCCGCCTCGGCGGGTCCGTGGGCGATCCTTCGCGGGTAATTCCCCGAAATGACTGCCTGGTCGGCAACCGCCCTCCGGCGCGGGGGCCGAGCGGTCTCCGAAAATCGGGGTCGGCGGTCGCGCTGAGTTAGCGCGCGGCGGGCTGAGTTAGCGCGCGGCGGGCTGTTCGCACGGTGAGGGATTGCCGGTCCCGGCAATGGGCAAGTGAAAAGTCGCGGACGGTATCGATCGGCGGAAGATCCCGCCGAAGGGGACGTCGGCGCGCCAGGCGGTCGGCCCGAAGACAGTTTCTCTCCGTGACGAGGGACCCCGGACGGGGGAGGCCGACGGGGTCGCGGAGGGGCCTGAACTGCGCCGAAGGGGGTGACTTCCGTCGCGGTGACGCACTGTCAACCCGCGTTGGGCGGGATTTCCCCCGATTCGATCATTTCCGGATCGGGGATCGGGTAGTCGGACGAGCGCGGGGCTCGTATCCTGGACAGTGCCACCCCGCCTGGGGTTGGCTGTTGGGTCCAGGACGTTGCGCGGCCCGGCGCCCGCGACAGCTGTGCCGGAGGAGGAAAGATGCCACTCTCCGAGCATGAGCAGCGGCTGCTCGACCAGATCGAGCGCGAGCTCTATGCCGAGGACCCCAAGTTCGCATCCACGGTGCGTGGCACCCGGTTGCGCCGACCCGCGCGCCGTCGGCGCATCCAGGGGATCGCCCTGTTCGTGGTGGGCGTTGCCCTGCTGGTGCTCGGTGTGGTGATCCCGGTGTTGCGGGTCGCCGACATCCCGGTGGTCAGCGTGCTCGGGTTCCTCGTGATGTTCTTCGGGGTCATGATGGCCGTGACGTCGCTGCACCACAGCGACGCGGGCGGCAAGGACAGCCATGACGACGGAGGCGGCGGGGGGAAGCCGTCCGGCCGCAAAAGCTCCTTCACCCAGCGCATGGAGGAACGTTTCCGTCAGCGCTTCGAAGGCCAATAGCACGACGGCGAATCCGCGCTTCTCCCCTCGGGGCGGAGCGCGGATTCTCTGCGCGGGCGCGGGCTGCACCGTTGAGCGGGGCACGGGTGCGCCCGGCGCCGCGAACGTGCGCGCAAGGCGCGTGCTTGGTCTGCGCCAGCTTCGGTCCGGTGCACTTCCGGTTCGGAATGCGCGGCCAGGAAACTTGGTGCGCGGCGTCGACGGGTGATTGCCGACGATGCTCAGCGCGGCGCTGGATCCGGCCTGCCGCGGGAACGGCTCTGCGGAAGGCTGCCGGCCGTGCCGGTCCGGACGGAAGCCCGAGCTGAGCCTGGCCTGCCCGCTGCGGCGACCTTGCCTTGCGCGGCCGCGTTGCCGGTTCGGACCCGGCACGCTGGGGTGGTGCAGACCGGGCGGGAGTGTCGCTGTGGCTGGCCGGTGGCGTGCCGGTTGGGCTTGAGGCGTCAAGTCCGGACGGGCCGGTCGCCCAAGGCAGGGCGGCGCCGAGCCGGGTGCGTCTTGAAACGCCGGGGCTGCTCGGGCTTTCCGGCGCCGCAGCTTGCGGGCGGTCGGGCCGGATCGGTCTGAACGACCGCTGTTCCGGTGCCGCAGCCGCGGCGCATGGTGCTGATGATCCGGCGTATCAGGGGATCTCGGCCTCGATCTGAGCAAGGTGCGCGGCAAGGATTTCTTCGAACGCGGCGCGCCGGTCTGCCCCGAGGGGGCGGATGTCGCGGGCGAAGCTCGACAGGGCGGGGAAGCGTTCGGGATCGGCGCCGAGCACCGCGACGCGGAACTGCTCCAGTCCCTGTTCGTACTCCTCGGCGGTGATGGTGCTGATGCCTGCCTCGGAGGCGATCAGTGCGGCGAGGAGGAGCACGACGCGGTGGTATCGCACCGGGACCTGCTCGTCGGGCAGGCCGGACGCGCGCAGGGCCTGCAGCAGTTCTTCCATGACCAGCCGGGATCCGGTGCCGCCGGACGCGTAGCGGCCCCACACCGTCGCGAGCTGAGGCTGCTCGCCGAAGGCTTCGTGCAGGCGCAGGCCCAGTGCGGTGATGCGCCGCTTCCAATCGCCTTCAGCGCGGTAGTCGTCCATGGCGGCCAGCAGGATCCGGTCGGCGACGGCGCGCAGCAGTTCGGTCTTGTTGCGGAAGTGCCGGTAGAGGCTCGAGGGGTCGGTCCCGAGCGCCGCGGCGAGCTTGCGCACGCTGAACGACTCGGCGTCGCTCGTGCGCAGCAGATCCGCCGCCGTATCCAGGATCTCCTCGGTCGACCATCGCCTGCGGCCCGTCATCTCGCCCCTTTCGCCCGCCCCAGCATAACCTGTGCACTTGTCGATGCACACACCGTGTGCATAATGAGGACAAAGCGCTGGGCGAGAACCGAGACGCACTCGGCGCATCGACTGGGGAAGAAGGAAACATGAGTGAGCTAGCTGCCGTGACACGACCGCCGGAGCCGGACTTCGCGGCGATCACGACCGAGGAACTGCTCGTTTACCGAGACGCGGAGAACCGCTTCCGGGCCTCGGGCGCGGCGCGGGCCATCCTCGGAGAGCCGGACCCAGCCGCCGCGATCGAGTGGCGGAAGATCGCGCTGCCCGGCCGCGACCTGCCCGTCCGGGTCTGCCGGCCGGCGCGGGCTGGAGACGAAGCCGGAACCGGCCTGCCGCTGGTGGTCCACGTTCACGGAGGCGGCTTCGTGGGCACGGCGGCGCAGTGCGACTGGACCAACAGTCACGTCGCCGCGCGCCTGCCCGCCGTCGTCGTCTCCGTCGAGCACCGCCTCCTCGCCCCGGGCAGCTCGCTCGCGGACGCCGCTGACGACGGCTGGGATGTGCTCCGGCACGTGCTGCGGCAGGGCGCGCAGTGGGGCGTCGACCCGGCGCGCGTGGCCGTGTTCGGGGAGAGCTGCGGAGCGCTGATCAGCGCTCTGGCGGCCGTCCGCGCCAGGGACGCCGGTCTGGAACTCAAGGCGCAGGTGCTGGTCAACCCCGTAGCCGACGTGACCGAGACGATGTTCGACTGTCCCTCCATCGCCGAATACGCATACAGCCCGTCCCGGGCCTTGCCGCTGCTGCGACTCTTCCAGCGGCTCGCCGTCCCGCTGGGAGCCGACGCCGGCGCCGTCTCGCCGCTGTACGCCGACGACCTGAGCGGGCTCGCCCCGGCGCTGGTGGTGGTGCCGACCCAAGACGCGGTCGCCGACCACGGGCGCTGCTACGCCGAGCGGCTCCGCGAGGCAGGAACCTCGGTGCGGCTCACCGAGTACCCGGGCGCGAAGCACGCGTTCCTGACCCTGCCCGGAGTGGAACCACAGGCCGAGGCCGCCCAGACAGAGATCCTCGCGTTCCTCCGCGCGGCCCTGGCGACGTGAGGGAGGAGCACGTGCACCGCATTCCCGGCCCAGCTGCACGACAACCCGGCCGTCGCGCTGACCGGCCAATAGCAGCAGTGACGAGAGAAGATCCTGACGACACAACCATTCCAGGCACGAGGGCCGCTCGCAGCGATGTGCGCGGGCTTTGCTCTCGCCATCCTCGCGACGATCGCCGCCCACGTCGGCCGCGGCAGCACTGATCTGCTGGCCGAGCACATCCGAGCCGGCGGCCCCGCCTCGGACTGGCCGGACCGCTGATCAAGGACACCTCCGGCGTGACCGGAACCGGCTTCGGCCGGGGCGGTTCCCTGCCTGACCGGCGTTCTCGCGGTCGCCTTGCGGCAGAGCAGAAGGCGAACGACGTGACGACGGAACGCGACCCGCGCGAGCCACGACTACTGCGCACCGCGGAGGACGACACAACGCAGCGAATCGGCATCGCCGGCGCGGGCGAGGTCGGCGAGGCCATAGTCGAGGGTATGCGCGGCGAAGGCGGTGCGCCCCGGAGGTCTTCCTTTCTCCGGGGCGCCCGCGTCGGCGCCGAACTGCCTGAGCGCTTCTCGAGCGTCCAGATGTGCGCTGGCGATCAGGAGGTGGTGGACAGCGGAACGGGGGACTATCGCCGGGCGTCCGCGTCAACCGAATCTGAAGCTCACCGCCGTCGGCGCAGGACCGACCTCGGGAACAACCGTCCCCGCATCGACAGCGGTGCGGTGCGGCGCAGGCTGTCCCGCAGCTGCCCGAAAGCGGGCTCCAGCGTCGGGTCCGGGGTTGTCTCGTCGCTGTACCAGCTGCGTTCCACCGCGCCCAGCACGGTGCGCAACGCCTCCCTGCCCGAGTCGTCCAGACGGTGGCGTTCGGCGATCTTTCCGCCGGCCACCCGGACCGTGTCGCTGTCGGAGATCGGCAGGTCGCGGTCCGCGCACTCGGCTTTCAGCTCGCGCCAGGCCGCGTCGGCGGCGCCGGGGGAGTGTGTCGCGATCGTCTGGAGGCGGCGGCGGCGCATCAGGTCCCGGATCGCGGCGGGGCCACCGGTTGCCGCGAGCACCAGGACGACGAACGCGGCGAGCCACCACGACACCATTCCGGCCAGCAAACCGAGAGCGGCTACCAGCAGGACGGCTCCGGTCAGGGGCAGCCACAGCGCTGCCAGGCGTAGCCGGGTCGGGGCGGTGACTGGGTTTCTGACCAGGACATCGCCGTCGGGGGTGGATCCAGGCGGGACGCCGGACGGGGGCAGATCCGCGGCGGGCGGCGGGCGGCGGCGCAAGAAGTACGACGTCGCGACGGCCGCGGCGCCGAGGACGGCCAGCGTCAGAGCCAGCCAGGTCAGCCAGCTGTCGTCGGGAGTCGTGTCCACGGGGGCGGCGGGGGTGGCCTGGTCGTGGTTCTTGTCCGCCGACGCGCCGGTGGACGGGGCGGCGGAGCGCGAGGCCGTCGGGAGGTCGTCGGTGGCGTTGGGCTGCTGCGGGTTCTGGGTGTTCTGCTGGAGATACGGCGGGACGATGCCGCGGCCGTCGGCGAGCGGGGTCGGGTCGAAGCTGACCCAGCCCTTGTCGCCGAAGTACGCCTCGACCCACGCGTGCGCGTCCTGCGAGCTGATCGACTGGTAGTCGCCCTTGGAAACGCCGGGAGTGAAGCCGATCGCGACGCGCGCGGGGATGTGCGCGACCCGCAGCATCACCGCCATCGCCGACGCGTATTGCTCGCAGTAGCCCCGTTTTCCCTTGAGGATGAAGTCGGCGAGAGCGTCGGCGTCGGTGGCGTCCGCGGTCTTCGTGTCGTACACGAAACCGTTCTGCGCGCTGAAGTACTGCCACAGCGCGGTGGCCCGGTCGAAGTTGTTGGTCTTGCCCGCGGTGAGCTGGTCGGTCAGCGCCGTGACCCGCTTGTCGACCTGGCTGATCCGGGTGTAGAGACCGGGCACCTCGTCGGATTTCGGTGCGGTGTCCCGCAATTCCGCGGCCGTCGGCTCTTTCAGCGACGCGGTTTCCACGTAGGGCGGCGCGGGCTCGCTGCTCGTGGTGAACACCGAACCGCTGACCCGGTCGTACAGCCACTGCGGCGGCACGCCCCGGAGCGCGCGCGGGGCGCCGTAGACCGGCAGCCAGTTGTCGACCCAGCGCGTCGGCTGGATCTGGATCTGCCGGGACACTCCGGTGCCGTCGTCCCCGGGCGCGGCGGGGAGCGTGCTGTTCGCGAGCACGCCGGTCTGCGCCTGGCCGCCGGCGCGCAGGCCCCAGCCCTTGTTCGGGGTGTAGGTGTCCAAGGTGAACGCGCGCATCAGCCGCCGGTCCGGGCCGAGGCCGCGGACCTGGAACAGCTCGGTGTTCTGACCCTGGTCGAGCAGCCCGCGCAGCTGGGTGAACGGCGCGATGCCGAACCCGCCGGTCCCGTCTCCGTCACCGCCGGGACCCGAGCCGAACGGGATCTTCCCGACCGTCCCGACCATGGTGATCCCGCCGCCCAGCAGGCCGAGCACGATCGCCGAGCTGACCACCGCCACCGGGGCCTGCGCGAGCCGCAGCGTGCCGCCGGAGCCGGGCGCGTCGCGGTTGCGCCAGCGACGGTGCCGGTGGTTGCCGTCGAGGGCGAGCAGGCACGCGAAGGCTCCCGCGCCGAGCACGAACGTCCACCACGGCATCAGGTCGTCCGACAGCGCCGCGGGCACCGCGTACACGCAGAGCAGCACGAGCCCGGTCGCCGCAGGTGCTGCCGCGGCCACGGCGAGCGTGTCGACCAGCACTGCGACCAGGCCGACCGCGATCGTCACCAGGCACAGGATCGGCTGCGTGCTGTCGACCGGCGGGAGGCCGATCCGGATCTGGTCGGCCGCCGCGGTGAGCGTGGCCTGGAGTTCGCCGAAGGCGGTGGGGCCGGGGAAGATCGTGAGCACGCCTTGGGTCGTGAACGCCCCGGTGATGAGGAACAGCAGCACGAGCAGCTGCCCGAACCCGGCGACGACGGTCGGCGCGCGCAGCGATCGCAGCGCCAGCCCGGTGCCCGCGACCAGCACGACGGCCACGAAGACGTACCCGAACCAGGCCCAGCCGGAGACGACGCTGGTCAGCGACGTGGCCGCGCACAGCGTCGCGAGCCCGGCGGCGATCGGCGGCAGGACGCTGCTCCGCCACGCGGGCGGGGGATCGGTCGGCTGCGGCGTCGGGGTGTGCGGGATCGGCGGGGAGGTGGACGGGCGGGGGGAGGCGGTGGTCATCGGGTCTCCCCGCGTGCTCGTGCGCGGCAATCCCGGTGAGAACCGTGATTGCCGCGCACGACGGTCGTCGTCAGCTTCATCGCGTACCGCCGATCACCGTCGACCGGTGGGTGCCCGCGCGGCACAGCAGCCCCCACACCTCGGGCATCGGCGTCCGCGGACCGGCCACCACGACGCCCCAGCCCGCGCCGCGCAGCAGCTCCGCCGACTCCTCCGTCGCCGCGGCCAGGTGGTCCGGCGAGGCCGAACCCGCCCAGCTCGGCGTGTCCAGCAGAACGGCGAGGCTGCGGACCCCGCGAGCCCGGTACCGCGTCAGCTCGTGCACCGATTCCGCGCTCACCGTGCCCAGGATCGCGATCAGTTCCTGCCCTTCGGCCGGGTCGTGGCCGAGCGTCACGTCTCGCTGGTGCGCGGGCTGGAGCGCGGCCAGCGCGTCGAGCACCAGGTTGTCGTAGCCTTCCCCGCCGTCGGCGGGAGAGTCGGCCAGCGAGATGCCGTGTTCGGTCACCAGCCGGACCCGGTGGCCGGTCCGCCGCAGGTGCAGCGACACCGAAGCGGCGAACGACACCGCCCACTCCAGACTCGCCGACGGGCCGCTCCCGTGGTGCGCGGCCGCGCGGTGGTCCAGCAATACTGTCGTGCCGCCGCGCCAGGGGCGTTCCTCGATGCGGACCATGATCTCGTCGCGGCGCGCGGTCGAACGCCAGTGGACCTTCCGCATGTCGTCGCCGGTGCGGTAGTGCCGCACGATTACGTCCGGCTCGCCCTGCCCGGAATGCAGCCGGACGCTTCCGTCGTCTCCCGCCCCGGCCCCGGCACCGCCGGGCAGCCCCCACAGCGGCACCGTGCGCGGCACGACGACCAGCCGCGAATGGCCGATCAGCTCCCGTTCGAATTCGCACAGCCCGAACGGGTCGGTGATCGTCGCGCGCAGCGGGCCGACCTGCTGGATCCCGCGCATGGCCGGGCGCAGCGGGTACCGCAGCAGCACGCGCCGGTCGTGCGGCAGCCGTTCGACCACGAACCGCGGGCGGGTGCCCAGCGCGTACGGCACGCCGTCCTCCAGCAGCACCTCGCCGCCGGGCAGCCGCCCGCTGCGCCACAGCTCCAGGTCGACCTCGCCGGCCGCGCCCGCCGCGACCCGGTCCGGGCGCAGGGAGCGCGCCGCGCCGAGCCGCAGCCGGGTCGCCGAAATGTAGACGGCGACCAGCAGCGGCAGGGCGACGACGAACACCGCGACCCGGAGCAGGTCGCGTTCGTTGAGCACCAGCGAGCACACCGCGGCCGCGATCCCGGCGGCGAGGAGGCAGCGGCCTCGGGTGGTGAGGCCGGAAAGCGCGCGCAGCATGCGGATTCCCTACTCGGGTAGCGGGACGCGCCTCAGCGGGCCGAGCCCTGGGGGACGGGGACGCGGTGCAGCACCGCGCGGACCACGTCGGTCGCCGAACGGCGGGCGGCGTGCGCCTCGGTGGTGAGCACCAGCCGGTGCGCCAGCACGGGGACCGCGACCGTGTGCAGGTCGTCGGGCACCACGTAGTCGCGCCCGGACAGCGCGGCCTGCGCGCGGGCGGCCCGGACCAGGTGCAGCGTCGCGCGCGGCGAAGCGCCGAGCCGGATCTCCGGCACCTGCCGGGTCGCCGACACGACGTCGACGGCGTACCGGCGGACCTCCGGCGCGATGTGCACGCCGCGGACGGTTTCGATCAGCCGCTGCATCGTCTCGCCGTCGGACACCGGAGTCAGGTCCGCGAGCGGGTTGTGCCCGGAATGCTCGTCGACCATGGCCAGTTCGGCCTGCTGGTCGGGGTAGCCGATGGACACCCGCGCGGTGAACCGGTCGCGCTGGGCCTCGGGCAGCGCGTAGGTGCCCTCCATCTCGATCGGGTTCTGCGTCGCGATGACCATGAACGGCGCGCCGAGGGAGTAGGTGCTCGTGTCGACCGTGACCTGGTGCTCCTCCATGCACTCCAGCAGCGCGGACTGCGTCTTCGGCGAGGCCCGGTTGATCTCGTCGCCGACCACGATGTTCGCGAACACCGGGCCGGGCCGGAACTCGAACTCGCCGGTCTGCCGGTTGTAGATGGAAACGCCGGTGACGTCGCTGGGCAGCAGGTCGGGCGTGAACTGGACGCGGCTGACAGTGCAGTCGATCGAGCGCGCGAGCGCCTTCGCGAGCGAGGTCTTGCCGACGCCCGGCACGTCCTCGACGAGCAGGTGCCCCTCGGCGAGGAGGGTCACCAGCGCGATCCGGATGACGTCCGGCTTGCCGACGAGGACGCGTTCCACGTTCGCGGCGATCCGGCGCGCGGCGTCGTGCAGTTCGCCGAGCCCGGCCGCCGGGACCTGCGCCAGCCCGTCCGCGGACTCGACCGCCGGGTACGGCGGCTGCCCGGACCCGGCGCCGTGACCTCCGGCGGGGGAAGCGGACTGGATTCTCGACGTCACTCGACCTCCTGGTGGCGCAATAGCTGGACGGGAACCGGCGGGGATGCGCGCCTGTCCAGCGTTCTCCCCAGTGTGTCAAACCCGGGAGAACCGGGCGGCGGAACCCCGAGATCGTTTCATGGTGACGCCCAGCCACCTCGGTACTCCTTCTTACGGGTGATTATGAGGCATTTTCAGGTGATCCCGCTGACCGTGTGCACTGTCGTATGCTCCGAAACGAAGTCGCCCGACCACGGTTCGACGTCGGAAGAGGTGCATCCGCGCATGAGCGAGGCCGAGGCGGAACGGAAAGCCGGGCTCCCGGGACTGTCCGGCGGCCGGTTCGCGGTCACGCCCGAACTGGCGACCGCGACGTACGCGAAGCTCGGCGAACTGCAGGACGTCGTCGGCGAGATGGTCCGCGAGGCCGCGGTGCTCGGCCGGTCGGTGCCGCTCGGCGGCGGGTACGCCGGCGAGGTCGGCGCGTTCATGGCGAAATACGGCCTCGGCCGCGACGGCTCGGCGGTCGACCAGCTCACCGCGTTCGGGAAAGAAATCGCCGGGCTGAAGAAACGCATCGGCGGCGCGCTGGAGAAGTACCGCGACCAGGACGGCGAAGCCGCCGAAGGCGTGGACTGCACCGGTGGCTGACCGTTCCGCGGCGCGCGCCGCGCTCCTTTTTCTCCCGCTCGCCGGGCTCACGGTGCTCGTTTCGTGCGGCCGGATGCCCGGCATCTCACACGCCGCGCCCGCCGACGGAGGCCCGCCCGCGCCCGCGCCGCCGTCCTCCTCCGCTCCTTCGCTGGCCAAGCTCGATCCGTGCACGCTGCTTTCGCCGCAGGACCGGTCGTCGGCCGGGCTCCCCGGGCAGGGCAAGCCGAAGACGATCGGCGAGGCGCGTGCCTGCGACTGGACGGTGCCCTCGACCTTCGGCGTCACCGTCACTCTCGACGAGACCAACGGACTGGCCAACCTCGACCTCTCCGGCGGCAAGCGCACCAAGAAGGACGTCGGCTCGCACCAGGCGGTGCAGGTGTCCGGCCGCCGCGGCACCTGCGCGGTGCTGCTCGACGTCGGCGGCGCGCGGAGCGTGCAGGTCGACGTGAACAACGCGAACTTCGCCG
Organism: Amycolatopsis rubida; assembly: GCF_900115345.1. Classification (GTDB taxonomy): domain Bacteria; phylum Actinomycetota; class Actinomycetes; order Mycobacteriales; family Pseudonocardiaceae; genus Amycolatopsis; species Amycolatopsis rubida. The sequence continues at coordinate 426,991 of NZ_FOWC01000003.1, forward strand.
ACTCGGACCTCGCCTGCTCGCGGGCGGGCGACGTGGCCGGGCTGGTCGAGCCGAAGCTGCCGTGAACCCCCCGTGCGAGGAGGAAAGTCGTGACCGACACCCCGGCTGAGTCCCCGGTCCCCGAGCCGACGGCCCGGTACGAAGCGTTCAGCCACGCGGCGCTGGCCGCGCAGGCGGTCAACGGCAACGACCCGGCCGCCGCCGGCGAGTCGGGCACGCGGTGGGCCGGGCTGTCGCAACGGCTTGAGGACTCGATCGGCGGGCTGGTCGCGCTGTCCGCGGGCAGCGAGGAAACCTGGCAGGGCGACGCCGGCGACGCGATGCGGAAAGTGCTCGGCACAGCGTCCGGCTGGCTGGCCGAAACCTCCGTGGTGTCGGCGAAAGTCGGGGAAGCCGTGCAGGGGCAGGCCGAGGTCGCCGCCCGGGCGCGCGCGGACATGCCCGCGCCGGTGGACTTCGACCCGGCGGCGATGATCCGCTCCGCCGCGGCGAGCGGGGACCTGGTGCGGCTGGCCGGGCTGTCGTCCGCCATGGACGAGCGGCGCGCCGAAGCCGAGGCCGCCCGGCAGAAGGCGATCGACGTCCTGCGCACCCGGGACACGGCGTTGCGCGGGCTGCTTCCCGAAGGCGAGTTCCCCGCGGTCCCGCCGCTCGGCGCGGGGCCGGCTTGATCAGCCTGTCGGCGTCCGCGTTCGACATCGTCTGGGCCGACCTCGGCCTCGACGCCCCGCCCGCGCCGCTGGCGGTGCGCAGCGTGGGGGAGACCGACGCCGACCGCTCCGCGATCCGCACGGAGGTCTACCGGAACCTCGGCGAGCGCGGCCTCTTCGACGGCCGTCTCGACGCCGCACTGGAGAACAGCCTCCGCGTGCTGGCGTCCGCGGAACGGTATGTGGAGTGCGAGGCGCTCGCGGACATGACCGCGGACGAACCGTTCCGCGCGGTCGCCGCGATCCGCGGCCGCAACGCGGTGCTGGCCGTGCAGCCGGCGCGGACGATCGGCGTGCGCGGCATCGGGGAAAGCGAACTGGCCTCGGCGATCGTCGACGTGCTGCCGGAACTGTCGGCCGGACCCGGCTACGGCGTCCGGCTGCCCGCGGCGGGGAAACCGCCCGGCGGCGCACAGGGTGAGGAACTGCGGGCGATCCGGTCCCGGCCGGTGTACGCGGCGGGCCAGTTCACCGTCCACGTCCGCGACCGGGCGGGCAAACTGGCCAGGACCGGCGGGCTGACCTGGTTCGACACGGACGCCGGGGCCTATTCGGCGGTGTCCTCGCCGGGTCGCGGCGGGCAGGAATGGGTGACGGTGTCCCCTGTGGACAGTGCACGGCTGGCCGAGCGGGTCATGGAGCTGGCACCGCGCCGACCCGATGGGTCGTGAGCGGCGATGCCGGTTCTGACCGGCACCGCCGCTCACGACGTCGGTTACGGGGGCCGCTGATCACCGTTGACCGGCGTGCGCCCGCGCGACAGCGGTCCTCGCTCGGCCCGCCGCGGTTGTCTCGGCACCGTCGCGCCGGGTTCCGTCCGGCTGGCCGCGGCCAGTTCCCCACGCCGCCCCACCGGACTCGGCCCGCCTGCTCCCCTTGCTTCCACCGCGTGACCAGGCTGCGCTGCCCCGCCCAGCCCCACCGCGCATCTCCCGGGGGTGGCGCCGACTCCCGCCACGCCCTTTCCAGACGCCACTGCGGCTCCCCGCCACCCCGCCGGGCCCCGCTGCGCTGCCCCGTCCTGCTCCACCGCGCATCTCCCGGGGGTGGCACCGACTCCCACCACGCCCCCGCTGCGGCTCCCCGCACTGCTCCACCGTGGCGCCTCCCGAGAGTGGCGCCGACTCCCGCCACGCCCCCTCCGGGCCCCGCCGCGGCTCTCCGCAACGTCGCCCCGCCGGGCCCCGCCGCGGCTCCCCACCCTGCTCCACCCGCGGTCCCCACCAGCCCCCCACCGGTTCCCCCACCGACCCCCACCACTGGTCCCCACGCTGCCGAAAGGCGGACGTTTCAGGCCTTCCGAGGTTGCGGGAGACCCCGGTGCGGGGGATCTTCGCCACGGTCCCCCCACCGCGCCCCCACCTGGACCCACCTCCGTGACCTGCGCAAACGCGCCACCCGACGGAGTGGCGCGGCCGCGAGACGCGTTGACTGTGGTGAAAAGTGGGGTACGGTGGTGCCCAGTGGGGCGGAAGGGAGCCCCCGAGCCGGAACCGGGCGGGGAGCCAACCGGATCCGGTAGGGAGGTGGAGGCCGGTGTTCCTCGGCACCCACACCCCGAAGCTGGACGACAAAGGGCGGCTCACACTGCCCGCGAAGTTCCGCGAAGCCTTGGCAGGCGGGCTGATGGTCACCAAGGGGCAGGACCACTGTCTCTTCGTCTTCCCCCGTGCCGAGTTCGAGCAGATGGCCAGGAAGGTCGCCGAAGCCCCGTTCACGAACGAGGCGGTGCGGGCCTACCAGCGCTACCTGTTCGCCGGGACGGACGAGCAACGTCCGGACGGGCAAGGGCGCGTCGCCATCGCGCCGGAGCTGCGCCGGTACGCGGGGCTCAACAAGGAGTGCGTGGTGATCGGCGCGATCACCCGGCTCGAGATCTGGGACGCCCAGGCGTGGCAGGGCTACCTGGACGAACACGAGGACAGCTACGCACAGGCTCGGGAGGAAGTTCTGCCGGGCGTCTTCTAGGAGACGCCCTGAGCGCACCTGTGTCGTCGGGGGACGCGGGTACGCCGTTCGACGCGGATGCCGTGAGGCCTCTGTCCGCTCTTTGACCCTGGCGCACCTTCCCCGGTGCCAGGTCAGCAAGCGGGCGGGCAGGGACCTGACGGCATCCGCCGCATCTTCCCCGGAACACACGCGGCAGAAAGGGGGAAGACATGGCGGGCGAAGCCGAGCACGTTCCGGTGCTGCTGGACCGCATCGTCGAGCTGTTCGCCCCCGCGCTGGCCGATCGCGACGCCGTGCTGGTCGACGCGACCGTCGGCCTCGGCGGCCATTCCGACGCGCTGCTGGCCGTGTTCCCCCGGCTCCGGCTGATCGGCCTCGACCGCGATCCCGCCGCGCTTGAGCGCTCCGCGGAGCGGCTCGCGCGGCACGGCGACCGCGTCGACCTGGTCCACACTGTCTACGACGGACTTCCCGAAGCGGTGTCCGGGCTGGGACTGTCCTCAGTGGAGGGCATCCTGTTCGACCTCGGCGTCTCGTCGATGCAGCTCGACCGCGCCGAACGCGGATTCGCCTATGCGCGGGACGCGCCGCTGGACATGCGGATGGACCCGACCACCGGGTTCACCGCGGCCGACGTGCTCAACACTTACGCGCCCGGCGAGCTGATCCGGATCCTGCGCGACTACGGCGAGGAACGCTTCGCGCAGCGGATCGTCCGCGCCGTGGTGGCGGAACGGGAGAAAGAGCCGTTCACCCGCAGCGGCAGGCTGGTCGAACTGCTCTACTCCGCGGTTCCGGCGGCGAGCAGGCGCACCGGCGGGCATCCGGCGAAGCGCACCTTCCAGGCGCTGCGGATCGAGGTCAACGGCGAGCTGGAAGTGCTGCGCCGGGCGATGCCCGCGGCGCTGGGCACGCTGGCGATGGACGGCCGGATCGTCGTCGAGTCCTATCAGTCCCTTGAGGACCGGCTGGTCAAGCAGGCACTCGCGGAACTGGCGAAATCCCGGACGCCGGAAGGGCTTCCGGTCGAACTGCCCGGGCACGGGCCGGAATTGAAGCTCCTCACCCGGGGAGCGGAGAAAGCCGGCGAGAGCGAGATCGAGCACAACCCGCGGGCCGCTTCGGTGCGGTTGCGCGCAGCACAACGGATCGGAGAGCCGCGATGACCGCACCCACGAAGTCCCGCCGCTCGTCGTCGACCGCTGCGGAGCGGGCACCGCGGAACACCGTCACCGAGGCCGACGCTCCGGCTCGGCGGCGCACGACGGCGGCCGAGCGCGCGTACGCCCGGCGGGCGCAGCGGGCCGACCTGCTGCGGCAGCGCGCGCCGAAAAAGCCGGTCGCGGAACCGGAAACCGTCGAAACGAAGACCGTGCGCACACGGCTCAAGCTGCGCTGGCCGCAATCGCGCGCGTCGTTCGTGCTCGTGATGATGGGGCTGCTGGCGGTCGGCGTCGCCGCGACGCTGTGGTTCACCACGCAGGCGATCGCCGATTCGTACCGGCTCGAAAAGCTGCGCACGGACAGCGCTTCGCTGATGGAGACGAAGGACCGGCTGGAGCGCGAGGTCGCGAAGGCCCAGTCCCCGGCGTCTCTCGCGCCCGCGGCCAAACAGCTGGGCATGGTGCCCGGCGGCGACCCGGCGCGCATCGTCGTCGGCAAGGACGGCAAGACGACCGTCGTCGGCGAACCGAAGAAGGCCGAGGCACCGCAGGACGACGCGGCCGCCCCGCCGTCGACCCCCGTCGCGCCGCCCGCGGAAGGCGGCATCGAAGGCGATCTGCCGGGCACCACGCCGGGCCTCGCCGGGGGAGGCCAGTGATGGCGGCGGGCGGCAGCAGCCGTTCCCGGGCGGCGGGCAGCGCGCGGCGGACTTACGCCGCGGGCACCCGCCGCGCGGTCGCGAAACGGGGCAACGGCGGACAGCGCAGCCGGTTCTCCGCGGTGCGCATCATGCTCGTCGTGCTGATGGTGGTGGCGGGCGCGAAACTGGTGCAGGTGCAGTGGTTCGAGGCCCCCGCGCTGTCGGCGGCGGCCGAACGGCAGCGCACCCTCACCATCGACATCCCGGCGCAGCGCGGATCCATTGTGGACCGCAATGGGGCGAAACTGGCGTTCAGCGTGGAAACCCGCACGCTGTCGGTGAACCTGCGGGCGCTGCACAAGTCGATGGACGAGTACGCGAAGAAGTACCCGGACAAGGGCCGCAACTTCGAAACCGAGGTGTCGGGAGCGGCGAAGCTGATCGCGCAGAAGCTCCCGCACCTGACGACGGAGGCCGAACAGCTGGCGCTGCTGCACAAACAGCAGTCCTTCACCTACCTTGTCGACAACGTCGAACCTTCGGTGGCCGACCAGATCGTCAAGAAGTACGCGTGGATCAGCGTGGAGAAGCGCGCCAAGCGCGAATACCCGGGCGACACGCTCGCGTCGAACATCGTCGGCATGGCGAACTGGCGGATGGAAGACGCCGACGTGTCGAAGCACAACCTGCACGGCGTGATCGGGCTGGAGAAATCGCGCGACGCGGACCTGGCCGGCACGCCCGGCCGCGAGATCGTGAACACCCAGAACGGCAACGACAATCTGTACCTGCCGGGCACCGAGCACGTGCTGAACGCCGCCGTCCCGGGCTCTGACCTCGAACTGACGATAGATTCCGACCTGCAGTTCGAGCTGCAGCGCCAGCTGAGCGACTACGTCGCGAAGGCGGGAGCCAAGGGCGGACAGGCGGTCATCATGGACGCGAAGACGTCCGAGGTGTACGCGCTGGCCGACGCGAGCACGTTCAACCCGAACGACCCGTCCACCATCAAGGACGACCTGCTCAACAACCGCCCGATCACCACGCCGTACGAGCCGGGTTCGGTGAACAAGGTGGTCACCGCGACCGCGGCGATCGACGACAAGATCGCCACGCCGACCTCGACGCTGGAGGTGCCGGGCTCGATCAAGATCGCCGACCGGACGGTGCACGACGCGTGGGTGCACGGCACGCAGACGTTCACCACCACCGGCGTCTTCGCGAAGTCCTCCAACGTCGGCACGCTGGAACTCGCGCAGCAGGTCGGCCCGGACCGGTATCTCGCGCTGCTGAAGAAATTCGGCATCGGGCAGAAGACCGGCATCGGCCTTCCCGGCGAAAGCTCCGGATACGTGCCGCCGCGCAAAGACTGGTCGGCGTCCACGTTCGGCAACCTGCCGATCGGGCAGGGCCTTTCGATGACCGTGGTGCAGATGGCCGGGATGTACCAGGCGATCGCGAACGACGGCCTGCGCGTCGAACCGCGGATCGTGAAGGCGAAGAAGAACCCGGACGGCACGGTCACGCCGGAAGCGCCGCCGAAGACCGAGCGCGTGGTGAGCCCGGAAACCGCGAAAACGGTGCGGGACATGCTGCGCGCGGTGGTGCAGAACGCGAAGAGCCCGAACGCGGGCACCGCGCCGTCGGCCGGGCTGGAGGGCTACCAGATCTCCGGCAAGACCGGCACCGGCCAGCAGATCGACCCGCGCACCAAGGCCTACAGCTCGAGCCTGGCGAACATCACCTTCGCCGGGATCCTGCCCGCCGACCACCCTCGGTTCGTCGTCGGCATCCGCCTCGACGCGCCGGACAGCACGCCCGCCGGGCATTCTGCGGGGCCGCTGTTCCACTCGATCGCGTCGTACCTGTCGCAGCGGTACCAGATTCCGCTGTCCGACGGTCCGTCGCCGGTGGTGCCGCTCGTCGTGGGCTGACCCGCCCGCTCTCCTGAACCGCCGGTCCGTGAGGGCCCCGCGTCGGGGGCGTTGCCAGCGGCACGCGGAGTTCCGTCGAAGGCCGCGGTGCGGCTTGGGCGGCGCACCGAATGCGGTGTTGGGCGTGCTCAACGCAACCAATGCGGCCTGGGGTGCGTTCGATGCGGCCAGCGCGGCGCTGGGGCCGCGCGAGGCGGCGGACGCGGCACCGGGAGCGGGCCGCGCGTGCGGGCGGCGCGGGCGATCGTCCACACGGGCCGGTGCATCGCGAGGGAAAGGGTTGCGCCGCAACGATCTTGACCGCTCCGCTTACCACACCCGCGGCGGGGGCGCGCGTTCGCCGTACCGCGTTGGGTCACCCGGATCCGGCCTCGGTAACCTCTCCGGCGTGTCCGTGTCCTCGTCCCAGCCCCGAAGCGGGCCCGCTGCCGCGTCGCTGCCGGACAGCCCGGTCAAGGCAGCCGCCGCCCCGCCCCGCCCGGCCCGGATCGACCCGGTCCCGCTGGCCACTCTGCTCGCCCGTGCGGGAGCCCGGCTCATCGCCGACCGTCCCGAGGCCGCCGACTTCACCGTCACCGGCACCACGCTGCGTGCGCAGCACGTGCTCCCCGGTGACCTGTTCGCCGGCCTCCCCGGAGCCCGCGCGCACGGAGCCGACTTCAGCGACCAGGCCCTCGCCGCCGGCGCCGCGGCCGTCCTGACCGACCCGAGCGGAGCCGACCGGCCCGCGCTGCGCGACGCGCCGGTGCCGGTCCTCGTGCACCCGGACCCGCGCGCCGCGCTCGGCGAGATCGCCGCGTGGATCTACGGCGAGCCGTCGCTGAGCCTGTCCGTCCTCGGCGTCACCGGCACCTCCGGCAAGACCACCACCTCCTATCTGGTCGACTCGGGCCTGCGCGCCGCCGGGCGCACCACCGGTCTGATCGGCACGGTCGAGACCCGCATCGCGGGCGAGCGCCTCGTCAGCGGGTTCACCACGCCGGAGGCTCCGGACCTGCAGGCGCTGCTCGCGGTGATGCTGGAACGCGGCGTCACGCACGTGCCGATGGAGGTGTCCAGCCACGCGCTGGCGCTCGGCCGGGTCAACGGCACCCGGTTCGCGGTGGGCGCGTTCACGAACCTGTCGCAGGACCACCTCGATTTCCACAAGGACATGGAGGAGTACTTCGCCGCCAAGTCCCTGCTGTTCGACGGCCGGTCGACCACCGAGGTCGTCGTGGCCGACAGCGCGTGGGGGCAGGCGCTGCTCACGCCGCAGACGGTGACCGTCTCGATCGAGGCCGGGGCCGACGCGCTGTGGCGGGCCGCCGACATCGAGGCGACCCCCGCGGGGGAGCAGACCTTCACGCTGCTCGGGCCGGACGGGCTCAGCCTCGCCGCGAAGATCCCGCTGCCGGGCACGTTCAACGTCGCCAACGCGGTGCTCGCCGCGGCGATCCTGGACAGCGCGGGCATCGACGCCGGCGACATCGTCGCGGGGCTCGCCGCGGTGGAGGTGCCCGGCCGGATGGAGCGGGTGTACCTCGGCCAGGAGTTCACCGCGGTGGTCGACTACGCGCACAAGCCGGCCGCGGTGGCGCAGGGCCTGGACGCCCTGCGCGCCCGCACCGACGGCCGCGTCATCACCGTGCTCGGCTGCGGCGGCGACCGCGACACCGCGAAGCGCCCGATGATGGGCGAGGCCGCGGTGCGCCGCAGCGATCTCCTGATCGTCACCGACGACAATCCGCGTTCGGAGGACCCGGCCGCGATCCGCGCCGCGATGATGGCCGGGGCCCGCGCGGTCGGGCCCGCGGCGGGCGGCGAGGTGGTGGAGATCGGCGACCGGCGCGAGGCGATCGCGTCCGCGGTGTCGCTCGCCCGGCCGGGGGACATCGTCCTGATCGCAGGCAAGGGCCACGAGACCGGCCAGGAGGTCCAGGGTGTGGTGCACCCGTTCTCCGACCGGGACGAACTGGAGGCCGCCATCCGCAAGCGTCTCGAGGTGACCGCGTGATCGAGCTGAGCCTGGCCGAGATCGCCGACGTCGTCGGCGGCAGGCTGCACCGCACCGACGGATCCGCCGTCGTGACCGGCAGCGTCGAATTCGACACCCGCGAGCTCGGCCAGGGCGGGCTGTTCCTCGCGCTGCCCGGCGAACGCGTCGACGGGCACGATTTCGCCGCGAAGGCGGTCGAGGCCGGCGCGATCGGCGTGCTGGCCGCGCGGGAGGTCGACGCCCCGGCGATCGTCGTGCCGCCGCTGCCGCCGGGACAGGGCAACGCCGGGTCGGTAGCGCTGACCGGCGACACCGACGGCTCCGGAGCCGCCGTGCTCGCCGCGCTGGCCAAGCTCGCCCGGCACGTCGTCGAGCGGCTGGCGGCGGGCGGGCTGACCGTCATCGGCGTCACCGGCTCGTCCGGCAAGACCTCGACCAAGGACGTCATCGCGCAGCTGGTCGAGCCGATGGGCCCGACGGTCGCGCCGCCCGGGTCGTTCAACAGCGAGCTGGGCCATCCGTGGACCGCGCTGCGCGCCGACGCGTCGACCAGGTTCCTCGTGCTGGAGATGTCCGCGCGCGGGGCCGGGCACATCGCCGCGGCCGCCGAGACGACGCCGCCGCGGATCGGCGCGGTGCTCAACGTGGGCAGCGCGCACGTCGGCGAGTTCGGCTCGCGCGAGGGCATCGCGAAGGCCAAGGGCGAGCTGGTCGAGGCGCTGCCGGAAGACGGCCTGGCGGTGCTGAACCTCGACGATCCGCTGGTCGCCGCCATGGCGAGCCGCACGAAGGCCCGTGTCGTGGGGGTGGGGGAGTCGGCCGGGGCGCAGGTCAGGGCCGTCGACATCACGGTCGACGACGAGGCCCGCCCGTCCTTCCGGCTGAGCACGCCCGAGGGCGAGGCCCAGGTGACGCTGCCGCTGCACGGCGAGCACCACGTCGGCAACGCGCTGTCGGCCGCTGCCGTCGCGCGCGAACTGGGCGCGACCACCGGGGACATCGCGCAGCGGCTGTCGTCGCTGCAGCGGCGCTCGGAGCGCCGGATGGACGTCACGACCCGCGCGGACGGCGTCACGATCCTCAACGACTCGTACAACGCCAACCCGGAGTCGGTCCGGGCCGGGCTGAAGGCGCTGGCGTCGATGAGCCGCTCCGGCCGCCGCGCCTGGGCGGTGCTCGGCGTGATGGGCGAGCTGGGCGAGGACTCGGTGACCGCGCACGACTCGATCGGCCGGCTCGTGGTCCGGCTCAACATCGAGAAGCTCGTCGTGGTCGGCCAGGACGCGGCCGCCATGCACCAGGGCGCGCTGCAGGAGGGTTCCTGGGGCGAGGAGTCGGTGCTGGTACCCGATGTCGAGGCCGCGGTCGCCGTGCTGCATGATCAGCTCCGTTCCGGGGACGTGGTGCTGGTCAAGGCGTCCAAGGCCGCCGGTCTCTGGCGGGTGGCCGAAGCGCTGCTGGCCGATCCCGGGAACTCCCCCTCCTCGTCTTCCGAACGCTCGAACGGTGGTCACGCGTGATCAACATCATGATCGCGGCCGCGGCGGGTCTGCTGGTCTCGATCCTGCTCACGCCCTACCTCATCCGGGTCTTCTCGCGACAGGGCTTCGGCCAGGAGATCCGCGAGGAAGGCCCGCAGGGGCACAAGTCGAAGCGCGGCACCCCGACCATGGGCGGCGTCGCGATCATCATCGCGATGGTCGTCGGCTATTTCGTCGCGCACCTGATCACCTGGATCAGCAACTCGCGCTCGGCCGCGCCCTCGGCGTCGGGCCTGCTGGTGCTGATGCTCGCGGTCGGGCTCGGCGTGGTCGGCTTCCTCGACGACTTCATCAAGATCCGCAAGCAGCGCAACCTCGGGCTGAACAAGACCGCGAAGCTGGTCGGCCAGCTGGTGGTCACCATCCTGTTCGCGGTGCTGTCGCTGCAGTTCAAGGACGCGCAGGGGCTCACCCCGGCCTCGCAGAGCCTGTCCTACGTCCGCGACCTGGCGCTGATCACCTTCCCGTCGGTCGTGTTCGTGATCTTCTGCTACATCGTCATCTCCGGCTGGTCGAACGCGGTGAACTTCACCGACGGCCTGGACGGCCTGGCGGGCGGCGCGGCGGCGATGGTGCTCGCGACGTACGTGGTCATCTCGTTCTGGCAGGCCCGGCTTTCCTGCTCCACCCAGCCGCTCCCGGCCTGCTACGACGTGCGCGACCCGCTCGACCTCGCGGTCGTCGCGGCCGCGGCCACCGGGGCCTGCATCGGGTTCCTGTGGTGGAACGCCGCCCCGGCGAAGATCTTCATGGGCGACACCGGGTCGCTCGCCCTCGGCGGCCTCGTCGCCGGGCTGTCCATGACCACCCGCACCGAACTGCTCGCCATCGTCATCGGCGGCCTGTTCATGGTCGAGATGATCTCGGTGGTCACCCAGATCGCGGTCTTCCGCACGACGCGGCGGCGGCTGTTCCGGATGGCGCCCTTCCACCACCACTTCGAGCTGGCCGGGTGGGCGGAAACCACGGTGATCATCCGGTTCTGGCTGCTCTCGGCGATCTGCTGCATGTTCGGGCTCGGGCTGTTCTACAGCGAGCAGCTGAACTTCGGAGGCTGAGCCGTGCAGCTGGAGGGCACACACGTTCTCGTCGCGGGCGCGGGGGTCACCGGGAAATCGGTCGTTCCCGTGCTGCGCGAACTGGGCGCGCGAGTCACGGTCACCGACGGCAACGCCGACCGGCTCGCCGAGCTGAAGGACCTGGACGCCGAGCTGGTGCCCGGCCTGACCGAACCGCCCGCGGGCACCGCGCTCGTGGTGACCAGCCCGGGCTGGCGGCCGGCGTCTCCGCTGCTGGTCGCGGCGGCCGAGGCGGGCGTCGAGGTGATCGGCGACGTCGAGCTGGCCTGGCGGATCGGGCAGCTGCGCGAGCATCCGCCCGCATGGCTGGTCATCACCGGCACGAACGGCAAGACGACCACGGTCGGCATGCTGGAGTCGATCCTGCGCGCGGCCGGGGCCGACGCGGTGGCCTGCGGCAACGTCGGCTATCCGGTGCTCGACGCGGTCCGCGGCGGGCACCAGGTGCTGGCCGTCGAGCTGTCGAGCTTCCAGCTGCACTGGTCGTCCACGATCGCGCCGGACGCGTCGGTGGTGCTGAACCTCGCCGAGGACCACCTCGACTGGCACGGTTCGATGGCGGAGTACGCCGCCGCGAAGGGCCGTGTGCACGAGCGTTCGCGCGCCGTCGTGCACAACGTCGACGACCCGTGGTCCGCGCGGATCGCCGAGGACCACGCGCCGGACGGCGCCCGGCGGATCGGGTTCGTGCTCGACACCCCGCGCGCCGGGGAACTGGGCCTGGTCGAAGACCTGCTGGTGGACCGCGCGTTCGGGGCCGACCCGGAGACGAGCGCGGAGGAGCTGGCCGAGATCGCCGACGTCCGCCCCGCCGGACCGCACAACCTCGCGAACGCGCTCGCCGCGGCCGCGCTGGCCCGCGCGCACGGAGTCACGCCCGCGGCGGTGCGGAAGGGGCTGCGCGCGTACGAGCCCGCGCCGCACCGCGCGGTGGAGGTCGCCGAGATCGGCGGCGTCCGCTACGTCAACGACTCGAAGGCCACCAACCCGCACGCCGCGCTCGGTTCGCTGCTCGCGCACGAAAGCGTGGTCTGGATCGCGGGCGGGCAGCTCAAGGGCGCGTCGGTGGACGAGCTGGTCGCCGCGGTCGGCGGACGGCTGCGCGCCGCCGTGCTGCTGGGCCTCGATTCACCCGTGATCGAGGCCGCTCTCGCGCGACACGCGCCGGATGTCCCGGTCAACCGCCTCCTTCCGGGTGACGATGAGCCCATGACTGCGGCGGTGAATGCGGCCAGCGCCCTGGCTCGTCCTGGTGACGTGGTGCTGCTCGCGCCCGCCGCCGCCTCGCTGGACATGTTCCGCAGCTACGGAGAACGCGGCGACGCGTTCGAAGCCGCGGTGCGTGCGCTGGACGACGGCGCGGCGGGGGCGGCGGATGACGGTCGTTGACGGAGACAAGCCCCGGCCGCGCCGCGTCCGCAAGGAAAGCCCGTTCGTCGCGCTCCGCACCGCGCTGACCGCCTGGCTGTCCCGGCCGCTGGCGTCGTTCCACCTGGTCCTCGCGCTGACCGGCATCCTCACCGTGATCGGCGCGGTGATGGTGCTGTCCGCGTCGTCGGTGGCCTCCTACAACCCGAAGACCGGCAGCGGCGTGTACGCGCTGTTCTCCCGGCACCTGATGTTCGTCGCGCTCGGCGGGATCGTGTTCTGGGTCGGCCTGCGGGTGCGGCTCGAACGGGTCCGCCGGATGTCGGCGACGATGACGGTGGTCTGCCTCGGGCTGCTGCTGCTGGTGCTGACGCCGCTCGGGTCGACGGTGAACGGTTCGCAGGGCTGGTTCAAGCTCGGCGTGTTCACCTTCCAGCCGGTCGAGGCGGCGAAGGTGGCGCTGGCCTTCTGGGGCGCGCACATCCTGGTGATCAAGTACAACGTGCTGCACCAGTGGCGGCATCTGCTGGTCCCGGTGGTGCCGGTGGCGCTGCTGATGTTCGCGCTGGTGATGCTGCAGCCCGACCTCGGCGGCACGATCACCCTCGCGGTGGTGCTGCTCGGCCTGCTGTGGTTCGCCGGCGCGCCGAAACGGCTCTTCGGGGTGATCCTGGCCGGCGGCCTGAGCGGCGTGCTGGTGCTGGCGATCATCGCGCCCTACCGGCTCGCGCGGGTGATGTCGTTCCTGTCGCCGGACGCGGACACCTCGGCCGAGGGGTTCCAGGCGAACCAGGCCAAGCTGGCGCTCGCCGACGGCGGCCTGTTCGGCAAGGGGCTCGGGCAGGGCGCGTCGAACTGGGGCTACCTGCCGAACGTGCAGAACGACTTCATCTTCGCGCTGATCGGCGAGGAACTGGGCTTCGTGGGCTGCGCGGTCGTGCTGGCGCTGTTCGCCGGCGTGGCCGTGGTCGGCCTGCGCATCGCCACCCGCAACATCGACCCGTGGATCCGGATCGTCGCGGGCACGCTGACGGTGTTCCTCGTCGCGCAGGCGGCCATCAACATCGGCTACGTGGTCGGGCTGCTGCCGGTCACCGGCGTCACGCTGCCGCTGATCTCCTACGGCGGCACCTCGCTCGTGATCACCATGCTCATCATGGGCGTGCTGGCCAACGCCGCGCGGCACGAACCCGAGGCGGTGGCCGCGCTGCGCTCGCACGGGCCGGGTAAATTCGGACGCCTGCTGCGGCTGCCCGCGCCCGATCCGTACCGCCCGCCGTCCTCCCGCAAGGGAACGCGCGGCGCGGGGACCGGGACGAAGGCGGCCCGGCCGGCGCCGCGTGCGGCCCGGCCCGCACCGGCACAGGAACGCCGCCGGTCGGCGCGGCGGACTACAGCGAACCGCGGTGCCCGGAGCACCGCGAACCGGAGAGGTCATTGGTGAGCAAGCCCGTCAAGGGAACCGAGCGGTCGGCCGCGGGCCGGGCGCCGGTCGTCGTGGTCGCAGGCGGGGGCACCGCCGGGCACATCGAGCCCGCGCTCGCGCTGGCGGACGCGGTGAAGCGGCTGCGCCCGGACGCCGAGGTGATCGCCCTCGGCACGGAACGCGGCCTGGAGAACAAGCTCGTGCCCGCGCGCGGGTACCCGCTGGAGCTGATCCCGCCGGTGCCGATGCCGCGCAAGCCGACGCCGGAGCTGCTCCGGCTGCCGCTGAAGGTGCGCGACGCGGTCCGCCGCACCCGGGAGGTGCTCGACCGGGTGCACGCGGACGTCGTGGTCGGCTTCGGCGGTTACGTCGCGCTGCCGGCGTACCTCGCCGCGCGCGGCCGCACGCCGATCGTGGTGCACGAGGCGAACAAGTCGGCCGGGCTGGCCAACAAGGTCGGCGCCCGGTTCGCCTCCCGCGTCGCGGTCGCGGTGCCGGGCACGCCGCTGCCGAAGGCCGAGGTGGTCGGCATTCCGCTGCGCCGCTCGATCACGTCGCTGGACCGGGCCGCGCTGCGCGCCGAGGCACGCGAATTCTTCGAGCTGGACCCGGACGCGCCGACGCTGCTGGTGTTCGGCGGTTCGCAGGGCGCGGCGTCGATCAACTCCGCGATTTCCGGCGCGGCGAAGGACTTCGCCGAGGCGGGCGTCGGCGTGCTGCACGCGCACGGGCCGAAGAATTCCCTTGTGGTGCAAGAGTTTCCCGGACGCCCGCCGTATGTGCCGGTGCCGTATCTGGAGCGGATGGACCTGGCCTACGCCGCGGCGGACGCGGTGGTGTGCCGGTCCGGCGCGATGACCGCGGCCGAGGTGTCCGCGGTCGGGCTGCCCGCGGTGTTCGTCCCGCTGCCGCACGGCAACGGCGAGCAGGCGGTCAACGCCCAGCCCGCGGTCGACGCGGGCGCGGCGCTGATGGTCGCCGACGCCGACCTCACCGCGGAGAAGGTCGCCGAGCTGGTGATCCCGCTGGTGACCGACGCCGACCGGGTCGCCGCGATGAGCGCGGCCGCCGTCGGGCTCGGCCACCGCGAGGCCGACGAGACCCTCGCCCGCATCGTTTTGGAGGCCGCCGGTGCCTGACACGCCCGAACTGCCCGCGCGGCTGCGCCGGGCGCACCTGATCGGGATCGGCGGGGCCGGGATGTCCGGCATCGCGCGGATTCTGCTCGCCCGCGGCGCGGCCGTGTCCGGGTCGGACGCCAAGGAATCGCGCGCGCTGCTTTCCCTGCGCGCGCAGGGCGCCACGCTGTTCGTCGGCCAGACCGCGGACAACCTCGCGGAGCTGGCCGAACCGCCGTCGGCCGTCGTGGTGTCCACCGCGATCAAGGAGGCCAACCCGGAACTCGCCGCGGCCCGCGAACGCGGCATCCCGGTGCTGCACCGCGCGCAGGCGCTGGCCGGGCTGATGGCCGGGCACCGCGTCGCGTGCATCGCGGGAACGCACGGCAAGACGTCGACCACGTCGATGCTCACCGTGGCGCTGCAGAACTGCCGGATGGACCCGTCGTTCGCGATCGGCGGCGACCTCAACGAATCCGGGGCCAACGCCCACCACGGCGAGGGCGGCGTGTTCGTCGCCGAAGCCGACGAGAGCGACGGCTCCTTTCTCACCTACACGCCGTCGGTGGCGGTGGTGACGAACGTCGAGCCCGATCACCTCGACCACCACGGCACCGCCGAGGCGTACGTGAAGGTGTTCGGCGACTTCGTCGGCCAGATCGCGCCGGGCGGGCTGCTGATCGTGTGCGCCGACGACGAGGGTGCGGCCCGGCTCGGCGACGAGGCCGCCGCTGCCGGAGTGCGGGTGCGCCGGTACGGGCGTGCCGCTTCCGGCGAGGGCGACGTGCGCGTGCTCGACTACACGCCCGCGCCGGACGGCGGTGTCGTGCGGGTCGCGCTGGACGGCGAAGAACACGACCTGCGGGTCGCGGTGCCGGGCGAGCACATGGCGCTCAACGCGGTCGCCGCGCTGCTCGCCGGGCTCGAACTCGGCGCGCCGCTGGACGGCATGGCCGCCGGGCTCGCCGCGTTCGGCGGGGTGCGCCGCCGGTTCGAGTTCAAGGGCCGCGCGGGCGACGTCCGGGTGTACGACGACTACGCGCACCACCCGACCGAGGTGGCCGCGCAGCTGCGCGCGGTGCGCACGGCGGCGGGCAGCGGACGGGTCGTCGTCGTGTTCCAGCCGCATCTTTACTCGCGCACGCAGACTTTCGCCGCCGAGTTCGCCGAAGCGTTGTCGCTGGCCGACGAGGTCGTGGTGCTCGACGTGTTCGGCGCGCGCGAGGAGCCGGTGCCGGGCGTGAACGGCGCGCTGATCGCCGACCGGGTGACCGTTCCGGTGCATTACCAGCCCGCTTTCGACGTCGCCGCCGGTTTGGTCGCGGACCTCGTGCGTCCGGGCGATCTCGCGATCACCATGGGCGCGGGCGACGTGACGCAGCTGGGCCCGGAGATCCTGGCCGAGCTGGACCGGAGGGCCGGCCGAGGATGACCGAGACCCGGCAGCAGCGCCGTCGCTCGCCCGCGCCTCGCGCGGGCGAGGAACAGCGTGCTGCCCTGGCCCGGGAACGACGCGGGAGGCGGACCGAGGAGGAACGCCGGCGCACTCGTGCCCGGACCTCCGCGCGTTCGGGCCGTTCGACGCGGGCTGCCGCGCGGAAGTCCCGGCCCACGCGCGGCAAGGAGATCCGCCGTCGCTGGGTGGCTCTGCTGACTGTGGTCACCCTGGTCGCGCTGGGGTATTTGCTGTTCTTCAGCTCGCTGCTCGCGGTGAAGACGGTCGAGGTGCAGGGCGCGAAAACGGTGTCGGCGGACCAGATCCGCGCGACCGCCGCGGTGCCGCCCGATCAGCCGATGCTGCGCGCGGACGTCGACGGGATCCGCGACCGGGTGGCCCAGATGCCGGGCATCGCGACCGTCGACGTGTCCCGGTCGTGGCCGACGACGCTGGAGATCGCGGTGACCGAACGGACCGCGATCGCGTTCTTCGACAGCGGTCCCGGCGGCGACGGGGTGCACCTGGTCGACGGCAGCGGGGTCGTGTTCAAGACGGTGAAGACCCGGCCGGTCGGGCTGCCCGAGCTGAAGCTGCCGAAGGTGTCGGTGGACGATCCGGTCACTCGCGCGGTGACCGCGGTGCTCGGGGTGCTGCCGGAGCAGTTGCTGAAGCAGACGAAGACGGTCACCGCGCAGACGCCGGCGAGTGTCGAGTTCACGCTGTCCACCGGCAAGACTGTGCGGTGGGGGAACGCGGAGAACACTGACCGCAAGGCGAAGGTGCTGGCTGCGTTGCTGACCCAGCAGGGGAAGATCTACGACGTTTCCGCGCCGGAGCTGCCGACCATCACCTCGTGAGTGGCGCTGCCGGTGAGCGTCGGCATAGCTGTTCACGAGGCTTCCGTATGCCGTACGCTAGTCGAGTTCGTACGCCATACGAGAAGGTGGGGGCATGACAGTTCTGGTGACGGGTGCGACCGGCAACGTCGGGCGGCTGGTGGTTGACGAGCTGGTGGCTCGCGGGGTGCCGGTGCGGGCGTTGACGGTGGACCCGGAGCGGGCGGCATTGCCGGACGGGGTCGAGGTGGCGGTCGGGTCGCTGGCCAAGCCTTCGACGTTGCCTGCTGCGCTGGCCGGGGTCGAAGCGGTTTATCTGGCTCCTTACCCGCGGACTGTTTCGCGGTTTTGCGAACTGGCTTCGGCGGCTGGGATTCCGCGGGTGGTCGCGCTGTCCGGGTCCAGTGTGGGGGATACACATCCGATGTCCAGCGGGCACGGGTTCGCCGCGGTCGAGGCCGCGGTGCGGGCTGGTGAATTCGACTGGACGTTTGTGCGGCCCGGGGCGTTTATGATCAATTCGTTGGGGTGGGCGGCTTCGATTCGGGAGCGGGGGGAGGTCCGGTCGGTTTATCCCCGGGCTACGCAGACGCCCGTTGATTTGGGGGATATCGCCGCGGTGGCTGCCCAGGTGCTGGCCGCGGAAGGGCATGGGGGGCGGACTTATGAAGTGAGCGGGCCGGAGGGGATTTCGCTGGAGGCGATGGCTGCGGCTATCGGGGGTGCGGTGGGGAAGGCGCTGCGGTTCGTGGAGTTGACCCCGGAGGAGCAGATTGCCGAGTGGGTCGGGGCCGGGTATCCGGCGGGGGTTGCTTCGTGGTTGCTGGAGAATTTCGCGGTGACTGATCGGGAGCCGCAGGTTCCTACTGGGGTGGTGGAGGAATTGCTGGGGCGGGACGGGGTTTCTTTTGCTGAGTGGGCCAAGGTTAATGGTGCGGCGTTTTCCTGAGGGGGTGGCTCGTCGCCCGGCGGCGACATTGCGCCCGGTGCTCGGTTAGGGCGCCCCGAAGCTGGGGTGTGACTACGGCGCGGGGGTGCTGGTCAGGGCGGAAAGCTTCCTTGACCAGCACCCCCGCGCTGTGTTTTGGCTTCGTATCAGGGGGTGGCTGCCTGGTTGGGCGGTGCACTGGCTGCGGATGCTTTAGCCAGCGGTTTCGATGAGGTCTAGGTCTCTGGTGCAGAAGCTGTGGTGTTCGAAGGTTTCGGTGAGCACGGTGCCTAGGCATTGGCGCACTGAGCGGCCTCTTGCGTAGGGCGGCCAGACGTCGTCGTCGGGTACTGGGGCTGGTGCTGTTAGCTGGGCGGTGGTGACCTTGTCCAGCCAGGCTTCTAGTTCGGCGGCTTGTGCGTCGCGCACGTTCGCGATTTCGTCTAGGGACGGATCTAGCGAGAGGTCTAGCCCGTGTGCTTCGCGGTAGGGCTCGACGGTGGGGCCGATGCCCATGGGCGTGAATTGCGACGTCGAGCCTAGGCAGCAGCGGCGGAACCAAGAGTCGTGGACGAAGACCAGGTGGCGCATTGTCTGCGCCGCGGACCATTCGTCGTTCACGCTGCGGCGTTCGATGCCTGGTGCGCGGCGGATTCGCTCGATCGTCGCGGTCCAGCCGGCACGGAGCCGGCGCGCTGCCTCGCGCAGGTCGGCGAGGTCCGCCGAGCGGATCAGCACTCGCACCGGATGGCGGCGGTCCAGTTCCGCCTCGACGTACTCGCTGACTTCGACGCCGTTCACCACGAGGTTGGAGACGAGCCCGTCGATCACGGCGTCCCGCATGACCACGCCGATCAGGCGCGCTCCGGTCAGATCGCACTCGCGGAACTCCGCGTCGTGCAGGTCCTCGTCGACATGTCTTTTCACGATCCGCATCGTAGGATCGAGCACCGACAAAACCGGCTGCGCGCGGCCGATCGCGGGTCGTGCGGGGGACCCTGGGGGAAGCAGAGCCCCCCGCACGACCGGCGGGGGTCAGGCCAGTGCGGCGTCCAGGGTGATGGTGGTGCCGGAGAGGGCCTTGGAGACCGGGCAGGTTTGTTCGGCGGCGGTGGCCAGCTCGGCGAACTGGTCCGCGGTCACGCCGTCCAGTTTCGCGCGCAGGGTGATGGCGATGCCGCTGATTTCGAAGCCGCCGCCGTCGGCTGGGCCGAGGGTCACCTCGGCGGAGACGTCGATGTACTCGGCTTCCAGTTTCCGGGACTCCAGCACGCCGGAGAGGTTCATCGCCAAGCAGCTGGAGTGGGCGGCGGCGATGAGTTCCTCGGGGCTGGTCCGGCCGTCCGGATCGCCTGCCCGGGTCGGGAAGGACACCTCGTAGGCGCCCAGGTTCGACGAGTCGAGGGTGACCTCGCCCTTGCCTTTCTGCAGTCCGCCGGTCCAGTGGGTGGTCGCGTCGCGGCTGGGCATCGCTGTCTCCTTCGAAACGGTGGGGGAACACTGCCCCGTTGAAGGTAGTACACAATTACATTGTGTGCAAGTTAAAACGCGGAAAGGGGTGGCCCGGTACGGCAGACTGCGAACGGTGACCGATGCTCCTGAACGTCCCGATCCGCCGATGGCGGGGGACGAGCGCGCCCAGCTCACCGGCTTCCTCGACTTCCTGCGCGCCAGCGTCGTGTGGAAATGCTCCGGGCTCACCGACGAGCAGGCCCGCCGAACGCAGGTGCCCAGCGAGCTGACCACGATCGCCGGGCTGCTGTGCCATCTCACGCTCGTGGAGAACTACTGGTTCCGGGTCGTGCTCGACGGGCAGCCGGACGCGTGGGCGGATCGGCTTGAGATCGATCGCGATGCCGAGTTCCGGCTCGCGCTGGAGCTGCCGATGACGCAGTTGATCGCCGACTACGAGGCGGAGGCCGAGCAGTGCCGGGCGGTCGTGGCGGCGCGGGGGTTCGACGACACGGTGCTGTTCAAGGGGGACAAGCCGCTCACGGTGCGTTGGGTTGTCACGCACATGATCGAGGAGACCGCGCGCCATCTCGGGCATCTTGACCTGTTGCGGGAGCTGACCGACGGTCTCACCGGGGAGTGAGCCCCGATCGCGCGCAGCTGGCCGGCGACCTCGAACCGCTGCGCGCGACCATGGCCTGGGAGTGCCCCGGGCGCATCGGCGAGCAAGCGCACGTGCCCGGCGAGCTGATGACCGCCGCCGGGAGGCCCGCAGCGGTTGGGCCGCGCGGCTGGTGACGGCCGGAACGGTGGTCGAGTGTCAGGTGAAGGAGACCTCGCGGCCGCACGAGTTGTCGCGGAAGCTCATCGGGCAGTGAACTTCTTCGGGGGCAGCGGGACGAATCCGCTGGTGCGGGCGATGTAGCCGGCGTAGCCGGGGCGGGTGTGCCGCATGCCGTTTTCCAGCATGGGCTTGCCGGTGCCGCGGGCGAGGGTGAAGGTCATCGCGACCGGGGACAGGATCGTCAACGCACCGGGCCACGTCGAGCAGGCCAGCAGGTAGAGGCCCCACCAGACGCAGGCGTCGCCGAAGTAGTTCGGGTGCCGGGTGTAGCGCCAGAGGCCGGTGTCGAGGACTTGGCCCCGGGTCGCCGGGTCCTCGCGGAACCGGCGCAGCTGCTCGTCGCCGACGGTTTCGAAGGCGAAGCCGACCAGCCAGACCGCCACGCCCAGCCAGGCGGTGACGCCGAAACCCGTGCCGGACATGGCGAACTGCACGGGCAGCGAGACGAACCACAGGACCACGGCCTGCATCAGGTAGGTCCGCACGAAGATCCGGACGCCGGGATTCGCGCCCGCGCGTTCGGCTATCTGCTGGTAGCGCGGGTCTTCCGGCTTGCCGCGGTTGCGCAGGTGCAGGTGAACGGCCAGGCGCACGCCCCAGACGACGGTGAGCGCGGCCGTCGTCAGGCGCAGGGCGAGCGGGCCCGAGCCGAAGGGGAACGAGACCACCGCGACGAGGGCGAAGCCCAGGCCCCAGAAGGTGTCGATGGTGTCGTAGCGGCGGCGCAGGCGGGCGATGCCGAAGGTCAGGGTCACCGCGACCAGGGTGACCCCGGCGGTGAGGGCGAGCAGCGCGATCATGCCCACTCCCTCGTCCACGGCAGGGCGGAGCGGCCGGTCGCGTCCGGTCGCACCGCGAGGATCTGGTCGACGCCCATGCGGTTCTCCTCGAAGGCGAGTGCACCACCTGCGAGGTAAAGCCGCCAGACCCGGGCTCCGGCCTCGCCGATCAGCGCGACGGCCTCGTCCCAGTGCTGCTCCAGCGTGTCTGCCCAGGCTCGCACAGTCGGGACGTAGTGCTCGCGCAACGCGTGCACGTCGCGGATTTCGAAGCCCGCGGTTTCAAGGTGGCCGAGGGTGCGGCTGAGCGGGCGCATGGTCATGTCGGGGGCGATGTAGCGCTCGATGAACGCGCCGCCGCCGGGTGCGACCGCTCCGCGCGACATTTGCTGCAGCAGCAGGCGGCCGGTGGGTTTGAGCATCCGGTGCAGCGTGGCGGCGTAGGCCGGGTAGTTCTCTTCGCCGACGTGTTCGCCCATCTCGATGGATGCTACGGCGTCGAAGGTCTCTCCGGCGAGTTCCCGGTAGTCCTGCCGCCGGACTTCGACGCGGTCGTCCAGGTCGTGCTGCGCAAGCCGGGTTTTGACGTGCTGCACCTGCTCGGCGGAGATGGTGACGCCGACGACCTGGACGCCGTGGTGCTTCGCCGCGTGCACGACCAGGGAACCCCAGCCGCAGCCGACGTCGAGCAGGCGCATGCCCGGCCGCAGGCCGAGTTTGCGGCAGATCAGCTCAAGTTTGTCGTGCTGGGCGCGAGCAAGATCAGCAGAGCCGGCGTCCTCGGACCAGTAGCCCGAGGAGTACGCCATCGAATCGTCCATCAGCAGCTGGTAGAAGGCGTTCGACAGGTCGTAGTGGTGCGAGATCGCGGAGCGGTCCCGGCCGAGGGTGTGCCGCTTCCCGCGCAGCCGGGCTTCTTCGGCGGGCGGCTTCGGCGGCAGGCCGAACACTCCGAGCCGGGCGGCCAGACGCACGGCCTCGCCGAAGTCTCGTGCGGACAGGTGCGGCCGGTAGGCCCAGGCCCGGCGGAAGCCCTCGGTGAGATCCCCCTCGACGTCCAGATCGCCCGAGACGTAAGCCCTGGCCAGGCCCAGTTCGCCAGGCGAGTACAGCAGCCAGCGCAGCGCGCGGCGGTTTTTCAGGACGACGGTCGGTCCGGCCGGTCCGGCCTGGTGCCCGTCCCAGGTGCGGACGGCGACCGGGAGCGGGCCGCCGAGGACGCGTTCGGCGAAGTCGGCGAGTCGGTGGGCTGCGGATTTCGGCATGCGAGGGATTCGGAGCCGGGGATCGCCCGGATTGGCGCCAATCCGGCCCGGCCGCGGCGCCGAATGCCTTCCGTGCACCACACCACGGGACAACGCATCGCTGTCATCGGCAGCGGGGTCGCCGGCCTCACCGCCGCGTACCTGCTGCAGCGCCGCTACGAGGTTCTGCTGTTCGAAGCCGACGACCGGCTCGGCGGCCACGCCCACACCCACGACGTGCCGAGCGCGCACGGCGGGACCGTCGCCGTCGATACCGGGTTCCTCGTCCACAACGAGCGCACCTACCCGACGCTGCTGCGGCTGTTCGGCGAACTGGGCGTCCGCACCCGCGAGACCGAGATGTCGATGAGCATCCGTTGCGACGGCTGCGGCCTGCAGTACGCCGGGGCGAAGGGCGTGCGCGGGCTGTTCGCGCAACGGAGCAACGTCGCGTCCACGCGCTACCTGCGCATGCTGGCCGAGGTGAAGCGGTTCCACCGGCACGCCGGACGCCTGCTGGCTCGCCCCGACGCGGGCGACGTCCCGCTCGGCGCATTCCTCGCGATCGGCGGGTATTCGCGGTACTTCGTGGACCATTTCGTGCTGCCTCTCGTGTCCACGGTGTGGTCCGCCGATCGCACCGACACCATGCAGTATCCGGCGCGGTATCTGTTCGAATTCCTGCGCAATCACGGAATGCTCACCGTGCGGAATTCGCCGACCTGGCGGACGGTTGCCGGCGGTTCGCGGGAGTACGTCGAGCGGGCGGCCAAGCAGCTCACCGCAGTGCATCTGTCCACTCCAGTACGCGCGGTGCGGCGGACCGCGCGCGGCGTCGAGGTGCGCGACGATGCCGACACAGCACACCGGGTCGACCGCGTCGTGGTTGCGACGCATGCGGATCAAGCGTTGCGCATGCTGACGGATCCCACCGCGGCGGAACAGAAACTGCTCGGTGCTTTCCGCTACTCGCGCAACGAAGCTTGGCTGCACACTGATCCCGCCGTGCTGCCGACCGTGCCTGGTGCCCGGTCTTCCTGGAATTACCGGACGCCTGGCTGCGGGGCGGACATGCGCGCTGTCCAAGTCACCTACGACCTGAATCGCCTGATGGGCCTCGACGAAGCGACGACGTACGCCGTCACCCTCAACCCGAGCGTCGGCCTCGATTCGGACGCAGTGGTCGCGAAAATGTCCTACGAGCACCCGATCTACACGCCGGAATCGGTTGCCGCGCAGAGGAGCCTGGCGGAATTGAACGACGGTGTCCTCGCGTATGCCGGGGCTTATCAAGGCTGGGGATTCCACGAGGACGGCTGTTCTTCCGGCGTCCGCGCCGCGGCCAGTTTCGGGGTGAGCTGGTGACCGCTCTCTACGACGCCACCGTCGCGCACGTCCGCCGGGCCGACCCGCCGTACTCCTTCGCGCACCGGATGTACCTGTGGCGGACCGACCTCGACGACCTGCCGCGGCTGCCGTGGTGGCTCCGGCCGTTCGCGCGCTTCGACGGCCGCGACCACTTCAGCCGGGGCGAGCCCGGCGACATCCGGTCCAAACTGGACGCTTGGCTCGCGCACCGCGGAGTGGACTTGCGCGGCGGACCGGTGACGATGCTCGCGTCGGCGCGCGTTCTCGGGTACGTGTTCAATCCGATCACGGTCTACTGGTGCCACACGCCGGACGGCGCGCTCGCCTGCGTGGTCGCCGAGGTGCACAACACCTACGGCGGACGGCACGCCTACCTGCTCCGGCCCGGCGGGGACCTCGGGGACCTCCGGGCGGACAAGGAGTTCTACGTGTCGCCGTTCCAGGAGATGGCGGGGGAGTACCGGATGCACCTGCCGCGGCCGGACGCGCTGCTGGCGTTGACCGTCGTCCTCCAGCACGACGGAGACGCCGCGCTGACCGCTACGCTGCGAGGAGTCCGCCGTCCGGTCGGGATCCGCACGCTCGCGCGGTTCCTGCTGGGCAGGCCGCTGCAACCGCAGCGCGTCGCGGCGCTGATCCGCCGCCACGGGCTCGCGCTGTGGCGGCGCAAGGCCCCGCTCGCCGCCCGGACCGGACAGAACACGGCAGGAGCCCTCCATGGATGAGAGCGCACGCCCGGCGGACCGGCTCTCGGCGGTGCCCTCGACCGGTGCCGAGGACCTGATGGCGCTGGTCGCGAAGGGGGACGAACGCGCCTTCGAGCGGCTCTACGATCAGCTCGCCGGTCCCGTCTACGGGCTTGTCCGCCGCATCGTGCGAGATCCTGCGCAGTCCGAAGAGGTCGCGCAGGAGGTGCTCGTGGAGCTGTGGAAGACCGCGACGCGTTATTCGCCGGCGAAGGGCAGCGTCCTGAACTGGGCGATGACTCTCGCGCACCGCCGCGCGGTCGACCGGGTCCGGTCCGCCCGGGCGAGCACCGAACGGGAGCGCAAAGCGACCTTCGAAGCCGCGCGCGGGCGGCCGTTCGACGAGGTCGCCGAATCCGTCGCGACCCGGCTGGAACGTTCGCAGGTGCGGCGCTGCCTGAAGACGCTCACCGAACTGCAGCGGGAATCGGTCCTCCTGGCCTACTACCAGGGCTACACCTATCGCGAGGTCGCCGACGTGCTGGACACGCCGCAGGGGACGGTCAAGACGAGACTGCGCGACGGGTTGATCCGGCTGCGCGACTGCTTGGGGGTGACGGCGTGAGCAGCCCGGAGATGCACACGTTGGCCGGCGCGTACGCGCTCGACGCGCTGTCGGAGGTCGAGCGGGCCCAGTTCCGCCGTCACCTCGAGCAGTGCGAGGCCTGCGCGCAGGAGGTGCGGGAACTGAGCGAGACCGCGGCCCGGCTCGGCGCGGCGATGGACGAGCAGCCGCCGTCCGGCCTCAAGGACCGGGTGCTGACGGAAATGCGCACGACGCGCCAGCTGCCGCCGCGGACCGGCGCCGCGGAACCGCGTCCGCGCGGACCGCGCCGCTGGCCGATGCTCATCGCCGCCGCGGCCGCGGTGATCGGGCTCGCCCTGGCCGGCGTGTTCGGCGGGATCGCGCTGCACACCAGCAGCCAGCTGAACAGCGCACAGTCCGAATTGGGCGCCGCGCGCGACCGCTACCTGCCGGTGGCCGAATTGCTCACCGCGCCCGACACGCGGACCGAGCACGTCACGTCGCCGCGCGGGGGCGGAGGCACGGTGGTCGTTTCGCGGAAGCTGGACCGCGTGATGTTCATGCAGTCCGGGCTGCCGCCGGTCCAGTCCGGGCAGGTGTACGAGGCCTGGCTGATGGGCCCGGACCTCGCGCCGCGCCCGGCTGGTCTGCTGCCCGGGGGACCGTCGGGTTCGCTGGTGGTGGCGGACGGCCTGGCTGGTGCGCAGCAGTTCGCGGTGAGCGTGGAGCAGGCCGGGGGATCGCCGTCGGGGAAGCCGTCGAGCGACGTCGTTCTGGTCACTTCCGTGCCCGCATAGCAGACCGCGCGCCCGGCCTCGCGGCGGGCTCCGGCCTTGCGCGCGGCTTCGCGTTGTGGCAAAACACCTTTGCCGCTCACGGCGTGGCTACTGGATTAGAGCTTGCGCGGCGCCTACCGTCCTGCCTTGACGCCGGTGGTTGACATAACTCTCACTCTCGGGTTGAGGTTGAGGGTTTCCGGCCCCGGCGGGCGGCATGTGCACATCACGATCAGGAAGGCGGACCCGATGACGCCCCCGCACAACTACCTTGCGGTGATCAAGGTCGTCGGCATCGGCGGCGGCGGCGTGAACGCCGTGAACCGGATGATCGAGGTCGGCCTCAAGGGTGTCGAGTTCATCGCGGTGAACACCGACGCGCAGGCACTGCTCATGTCCGACGCCGACGTCAAGCTCGACATCGGCCGGGAACTGACCCGCGGACTCGGCGCCGGAGCCGCCCCCGAGGTGGGGCAGAAGGCGGCCGAGGACCACCGCGAGGAGATCGAAGAGGTCATCAAGGGCGCCGACATGGTGTTCGTGACCGCGGGCGAGGGCGGCGGCACCGGCACCGGCGGCGCGCCGGTCGTCGCGCAGATCGCCCGCAAGCTCGGCGCGCTCACGATCGGCGTGGTGACCCGCCCGTTCACCTTCGAGGGCAAACGCCGCGGCAAGCAGGCCGAAGAGGGCATCCAGCAGCTGCGCAACGAGTGCGACACGCTGATCGTGATCCCGAACGACCGGCTGCTGCAGCTCGGCGACATCGGCGTGTCCCTGATGGACGCGTTCCGCTCCGCCGACGAGGTGCTGCTCTCCGGTGTCCAGGGCATCACCGACCTGATCACCACGCCGGGCCTGATCAACCTGGACTTCGCCGACGTCAAGAGCGTCATGTCCGGCGCGGGCTCCGCGCTGATGGGCATCGGCTCCGCGCGCGGCGAGGGACGGGCGATCCAGGCCGCGGAGAAGGCGATCAACTCGCCGCTGCTGGAAGCGTCGATGGACGGCGCGCACGGCGCGCTGCTGTCCATCGCGGGCGGATCGGACCTCGGGCTGTTCGAGATCAACGAGGCCGCGTCGCTCGTGCAGGAATCGGCGCACCCGGACGCGAACATCATCTTCGGCACGATCATCGACGACTCCCTCGGCGACGAGGTCCGCGTCACGGTGATCGCGGCCGGGTTCGACGCGGGCGCGCCCACCCACAAGAAACTCGACCCGCCCGCGTTCGGCGGCAAACAGGGCAACGGCACCGCGTCCGCCGCGGCGGGCCAGGTCGGCGGCGGTTCGGCCGCGCAGACCCCGCCGCAGACCGGGGCCACCCCGGTGCCCCCGGCGGGCAGCTCCGGCTACCCGGTGGCTCCGCCGCGGACTCCGCCGTCGGGCCTGCCGCAGCCGGGCACCGGCACCCCACCGGGCGGCCTTCCCCAGCCGGGCGGCGGCTCGCGCGGCTATTCGCCGATCGGTTCCGGTTCCGCGTCGGGCGGTCTGCCGAGCCGCCCGACGACGGTGCACGACGACCCGACCGACGACGACGTGGACGTGCCGCCGTTCATGCGGCGGTAAGCAAGGACTCGCGAGCGACGGCCGTCCCGACACGTTCGGGGCGGCCGTCGTCGTGTCCGGGCCCTCGTGAGCGCTGGTGCCGGTTTTCACTGGGATCGCCACTCACGAGGCTTGGGGGTGCGGGGCTCGTGAGCGCTGGTGCCGGTTCTCGCCGGGATCGCCACTCACGAGGGCCCGGCCACGACGCGTACTTGCGCGGGACAAGGCAGCTGCTGCGGTGGCCGCGGGGCATGGGCGCAGTGGGCAGAAGCGTGCGGCGGCCAGACCGGCCTCGTGAGCGCTGCTGCCGGTGAGAACCGGGATCGCCGCTCACGAGCCTCGCCCCCGGCGGCCGCCGCGGTTTTTGGCAGGATGACGGGGTGCGAGTACGACGAGTGGTCACGACCAGGGCGGGCGGGGCTTCCCGGCCGCCGTACGAGAGTTTCAACCTCGGCGACCATGTCGGCGACGACGCGGGCGACGTCTACGCCAACCGCAAGCGGCTGGCGACCGAACTCGGTCTCGCCGAGGACAAGCTGGCCTGGATGGAGCAGGTGCACGGCCGCACCGCGACCGTCGTGGACGGCACCGAGACCTCCGCCGCCGAAGCGACCGACGCGCTGGTGACCGATCGTCCGGGCGTCGCGCTCGTGGTGCTGGTCGCGGACTGCGTTCCGGTGCTCATGGCGGATCCGGAAGCGGGCGTCGTCGCCGCGGTGCACGCGGGCCGGGTCGGCGCGCGCGTCGGCGTGGTGCCTGCCGCGCTGGAGGCGATGCGCGAGCTCGGCGCCGAACCGGGCCGCGTCGAGGCGTTGCTCGGTCCGGCCATTTGCGGCGACTGCTACGAGGTCCCGGCCGCGATGGCCGCGGACGTCGAGAAACATCTGCCCGGCAGTTCCGGCACAACGCGCAAGGGCACGACCAGCCTGGACCTGCGGGCCGGGCTCTGGCAGCAGCTGGCCGACCTCGGCGTCGGCCGCGTCGGGGCGGATCCGCGGTGCACGGCGGAGGACAAGACGTTGTTCAGCTTCCGCCGCGACGGCACCACCGGCCGCATCGCCGGAATCACCTGGCTGGAAGAGGAGAAGGCGTGACCGAGGACCCGGCGGAGCAGCGGCGGGCGGAGCTGGCGGCGTCGCTGGCCGCGGTCGAGGAGCGCATCGCGAACGCCTGCGCGGAGGCCGGTCGTGCTCGCGACGAGGTGCGGTTGCTGGGCGTCACCAAGACCTTCCCGGCGACTGACGCCGCGGTGCTGACCGACCTCGGGCTGCTGAACCTCGCCGAAAACCGCGACCAGGAAGCCGGTCCGAAGGCGGCCGAGGTCGCCCAGCTGCGCCCGGAAGCCGCGCCGCGCTGGCACATGGTCGGGCGGCTGCAGCGGAACAAGGCGCGGTCGGTGGTGCGCTGGGCGGCCGAGGTCCAGTCGGTCGACTCGGCGCGGCTCGCCGACGCGCTCGCCCGCGCGGTCGCCGCCGCGCGGGAGGCGGGGGAGCGGACCGGACCGCTCGACGTCCTGGTCCAGGTGAGCCTCGACGGCGACGTCGCGCGCGGCGGGACCCGGCTCGAGGAGCTCGACGCCCTCGCCGACCGCATCGCCCACACGGGGGAGCTGCGACTGCGCGGCGTGATGGCTGTGGCCCCGTTGGGGGAGGACCCGGGCACTGCTTTTGCCCGCCTGTCCCGCGCGGCGGAAAGAGTCCGTGCCCGGTATCCGGAAGCGGCTGACGTCTCCGCCGGGATGAGCCATGATCTGGACCAGGCGATCCGGCACGGCTCCACGTGTGTGCGTGTCGGAACCGCGTTGCTCGGCGGGCGCGGTTTAGCCTCGCCGTAGGGAGTCCGCCCGGTGGTGACGTTTCGTGTCCGGCCGGGCGGGGCACAACGGTGCGGGAGCGGCAGAGGGCTAGGGAGAGGCTATGAGCGCGCTGCAGAAGCTGAAGGCCTACTTCGGGATGGTGCCCGCGGACGAAGACGGCTACGACGACGGGTACGACGACTACGACGACGGCTACGACCAGCCGCCGGCGCGGTCCCGGGCGCGCTACCGCGATGTCGAAGAGACTTACGGCGAACCGGCCGCTCGCGTGCGGTCGCGGTCGATGGCGGCCGAGCCGACGACGCACGGCGCGCTCGCCGTGGACCGCCAGCCGGAGCCGATCGCCCGGTTGCGCCCGGTCGCCGAACCGGTCGCCGCGCCGGTCCGGGACCCGCTCAGCCGGATCACCACGCTGCACCCGACGAGCTACATCGAGGCGCGGGCGATCGGCGAGCACTACCGCGAGGGCATTCCGGTGATCATCAACCTCACCGAGATGGAGAACGCGGACGCCAAGCGGATCGTGGACTTCGCGGCGGGACTGGCGTTCGCCGTGCGGGGGTCGATGGACAAGGTCACCAACAAGGTGTTCCTTCTCTCACCGCCCGATGTGGACGTGACCGCCGAGGACCGCAGGCGGATCGCCGAGGGCGGATTGTTCCTGCGCGGGTGAACGGGGGCGGACCGCTGGGCGCAGCCAGACGTGATTTTGTCGACTATGCCGCCCTCGGGGCGGCTGGTCGCGCCCCATCCGGCCGTCCCCCGCTAGAGTGGTCGCCGTGAATGCTGTGTGGCTTGCGATCTGGTACGTGCTGTTTGCCTTCTGGCTGCTGCTCACGGCCCGGATCGTGGTCGAGCTCGTGCGGACTTTCGCACGGGAATGGCGTCCCGCCGGAGGGGTTGCGGTGACGCTCGAGACCATCTACACAGTGACCGACCCGCCGGTGCGGTTGTTCCGCAGGATCATTCCGATGGTCCGGATCGGCGGCGTAGGACTGGACTTGTCGATTATGGTGCTGCTGTTGGTTGTGTTCTTCGCGATGCAACTGACACCCAGGTGATCGGGGAAAACCCGGGTGTGTCCTGCAGGCCATGGAGTGCGTGAGGTGATCTGATGTCGTTGACCCCCGCTGACGTGCATAACGTCGCGTTCAGCAAGCCGCCCATCGGCAAGAGGGGCTACAACGAGGACGAGGTGGACGCGTTCCTCGACCTGGTGGAGACCGAGCTTGCCCGGTTGATCGAGGACAACAACGAGCTGCGCCAGCAGGTCGAGCAGCTCGACTCCGAGCTCGAGTCGACCCGCTCGGAGCTCGAGAACGCGAAGGTCGCCGGCCCGCCGCCGGGCCGCGACCCCGAGCCGTCGCGGCGGCTCGCCCCGGTTCCGCCTCCCGCTTCGGCGATGGAGCAGACCCAGGCGCACTCGATGGTCCCCGACAGCGGCGAGCCGAACGTCCAGGCGGCCAAGGTGCTCGGCCTGGCCCAGGAAATGGCCGACCGGCTCACCGCCGAGGCGAAGACCGAGTCCGACGGGATGCTGGCGGAGGCGCGGACCAAGTCCGAGCAGCTGCTGTCCGACGCCCGGGCGAAGTCCGACTCGATGGTGAACGAGGCGCGCACCCGCGCCGAGACGATGCTGAACGACGCGCGCACGCGCGTCGAAACGCTGGAGCGCCAGGCGCGCGACAAGGCGACCACGCTGGAACGCGAGTCGCAGCGCAAGTACACCGAGACGATGAACAACCTGAACGCCGAAA
This sequence comes from Amycolatopsis rubida, assembly GCF_900115345.1. Taxonomy (GTDB): domain Bacteria; phylum Actinomycetota; class Actinomycetes; order Mycobacteriales; family Pseudonocardiaceae; genus Amycolatopsis; species Amycolatopsis rubida. The sequence continues at coordinate 457,954 of NZ_FOWC01000003.1, forward strand.
AGGGCGCTTTGGGCAAGAAGATCGAAGAGCTCCGCACGATCGAGCGCGAATACCGCACCCGGTTGCGCGGCTTCCTCGAGTCCCAGCTGCGCGAGCTCGACGACCGCGGCTCCGCGGCCCCGGCGTCGGCGTCCTCCGGGTCGAGCCAGTCCTCGACCGGAAACAGCGGCCAGGGCTACTCGTTCGGCCCGCGCGCCGAGGCAGGCTGACCGACCGCCGCACGCACCCCGCCGGATGACCTTCCGACCCGGCGGGGTTTCGGCGTGTCCGGGTCCGGCACCGCCACCGTGGGGAACCGGCGGGGTACGCCGCGTGGGCGGGTCGCATCGGGAAACCGGGCGGCGCGTGTTGTAATTCAGCGTGCTCTACATCGTCCTCCTTCTGGTGCTGGCGGCTCTCGGGCTGCTCGTCACGGCGCTCATCACGGGCACCTCGCTGTGGGCCTGGGTTTCCATCGGCCTTTCCGTGCTCGCCGGGCTCCTTCTGCTCGTCGACTGGCTGCGCCGGCGCAAACGCGCGGACACCGGCTCGGACGAGGACTCCGAAGAGCCGGCCGACGCCGAGGACTCCGAGCCGGACTCGGATTCGGCGGAGAACAAGGACGAGGCGGCCCCGGCCGAAGCGGACGCCGAGCAGACCGCGCTGATCCCGGCGACGGGCGAGCTGGGCGATCCGGCGGACGTGCCGGAACCGGAGGTCGGGAAGCCCGCCGCGGAAGCCGGGCCCCAGTCCGAGGCGAAGGCGGTGCGCGACACGCCGCCCGCCGTGGAGGAGACCGCGCCGGAGGACCTCGAGGTGGTCACGGAGCTTGAGGACGAGGTCGTGGTCGTCGACGAGTACCCGCGCTACCACCTGGTGGACTGCGGCTGGCTGTCCGGCCGCGACACGATCCCGATCGGCGTCGGCGAGGCGCGGCAGCTCGGGTTCACGCCGTGCGCGCGGTGCGGTCCGGACGCGGTGCTGGCCGCGGCGCATCGCTGACGCCCTCGTGCGTGGCGATCGCGGTGCTAACCGTGATCAGCACTCACGAGGCCCAGTACCCGCTCAAGCTCCGCGCTCCCGCTTTCGGTGAGCCGCACCGCTCGATGCGCCCTCGCGCGGCTTTGCAGCCACCCCGCGTCGAGAAACCGTCGCGTCACTGCTGCGCCCAGGGCTCCGGCCAGGTGATGGCGCTGCTCTGTCCAATCCAGACAGAACCGCAGCAGCGGACGACGGCTCTCCGCGGCCGCCTCGACATCCACGCCTAACGCGGCGAACACGTCGTCGGCGGCAGGCCCCAGCACGTACGGATGTTCTTGCAGCTGCGAGGAAATCCGGTCCCCGGCCCGCCGCCGCGTGGTCGGGTCACCATCCACAGTGGCCAGTGCGCCGCGGTCGAGCAGGGCCGCCGTGACGGTCACGCCGAGGCGTCCGGCGACGTGGTCGTAGCACAATCTCGCGGTGCGCAGGGCTTCCGCGCGGGTGCCCTCCCGCAGCGAGCGGACGGGGCGCGCGGGGGAGTGCCGGGCGAGCGCTTCCAGCAGCTCGGGGGCCGCGCCGGCGATGCGGTAGAACCGGTGCCTGCCGGATTTTTCCGCGGTCACCAGGCCCGCGGCCAGCAGTTTCGACAGGTGCGCGCTCACGCCCTGCGCGGTCAGGCCCGCTTCGCCGGCCAGCACGGACGCGGCCAGCGACCGGCCGTCCGCGAGGGCCATCAGCACGCGGACCCGCGCCGGATCGGCGAACAGGGCGGCGGTGCGCGCGATGTCGGCGTCTCCTTCCATGCCTCCAGCATGCTCCCGGCACACTTCCACCGCGACGGAAGCGTTCCCGGTGTCTGCTGGGCCCATGCGCACCGCGATCCTGTTCACCATGTGCGCCGGGATGTTCCTGGTGCAGCTCGACGTCACCGTCGTCAACGTCGCTCTCCCCACTCTCGGCGGCGAACTGCGCGCGAACGTTCCGCAGCTGCAGTGGGTGGTGGCCGGCTATTCGGTCGTGCTCGCCGCGTTGCTGCTGACCGGGGGAGCGCTCGGCGACGTGCTCGGGCACCGCGTCGTGGTGCTGACCGGGCTGGGCGTTTTCGGGGCTGCTTCGGCGGCGTGCGGGCTGGCGCGGTCGGCGGGCTGGCTGGTCGCGGCCCGGGCGGTGCAAGGGGCCGGGGCGGCGTTGGTACTGCCGGGCACGATGGCGGTGATTGCCGGGACGTTCCCCGGCCGTGCGGAACGTGCCCGGGTACTGGGGGTCTGGGCCGGGATTTCGGCGCTCGCCTTGCCTGCCGGACCGTTGCTGGGCGGGATTCTCGTGCAGACGGCCGGATGGCGGCCGGTGTTCTGGCTGAATGTTCCCATCGTCGCCGCGGCGGCCGTCGCGACCCGGCGGCTGGTGCCGCCGGATGTCCGGAAACGGGGCCGCGTGGACGTTCCCGGGGCGGCGACCGCTGCGTTAGCGCTCGGCTCCGGGGTGTACGCGGTGATCGCGAAGACACCGTGGGCCGGGTTGCTCGCGGTGGCGGCGGCGGTGGCGTTCGTGGTGGTGGAACGGCGCGCTCCGGCGCCGATGCTGCCGTTGCCGCTGTTGCGCTCGCGGCAGACGGCGGGCGCGAACCTGGTGTCCGCGGCGATGAACTTCGTCGGCCTGGGTTCGGTGCTGGTGTTCACGCTCTACTCGCAGGACGTGCTCGACGCGGACCCGATCGCCGCGGCCGCCGCGGTGCTGCCCATGTTCGTCCCGATGGTGCTGCTCGGCCCGGTTTCCGGACGGCTCACCGCGAGGTTCGGCTCGCGCCCGCAGATCGTGGCCGGGCTCCTGCTCGGCGTCGCGGCGATGCTGAACCTGCTGCGGATCGGCCCCGGCACCGGGTACTGGACGCTGCTGCCGACGCTGTTGGTGCTCAGCGCCGGGATGGGACTGCTGACCGCCGCCGTGGTGACTGCCGCGGTCGCCGACGCGCCTGGGGAGCGGGCGGGCATCGCGGGCGGGTTCAACAACGCGGCGCGACAGGCGGGCGGCGCGCTCGGCGTGGCGGTTTTCGGTGCGGTGGCGGGAGAACCGGCGGCGCACGCGTCGTTCGTGCACGGCCTGCACTTGCTGGGGCTCGGGTCGGCTGGGCTGTGGCTCGCGGCTGCGGTGCTCGCGGTGGTGACGGTGCACGGCCGGGGCAGGGCGAAAGCGAGTTGCGGCGACAGGTTAACCTGGAGTCAGCAAGGCGTCGATCCGGCCATCACCGGGGAGCCTCCGGAAGAACCGGGCGGTCGCCGCCCGCAGTAGAACCGGACGGGTGCGGCCCGTGACAGCCGCGCGACGAGTGGCCCGGGAGCAGCGCGCCGGGCAAGCGGGGTGGTACCGCGTGACGCGCGAGCGTCTCGTCCCCGTGTGGGTGGTCGCCGGCCGCCCGTACGAGCGACGAACGCAAGGAGCACCCGGATGTACCCCCAGGCTTCGCCGGGCGGAGAGACCACGGTCCCGTCCCAGCCGTCGTTCCCCGCGCTGGAGGAGAGCGTCCTCGCGTACTGGGAGAGCGACCGGACCTTCCAGGCGACCGTCGACGCCCGCCCCGAGGGCACGAACGGCGACAACGAGTACGTCTTCTACGACGGCCCGCCCTTCGCCAACGGCCTGCCGCATTACGGGCACCTGCTCACCGGGTACGTGAAGGACATCGTCCCGCGCTACCAGACGATGAAGGGCAAGCACGTCGAACGGCGGTTCGGCTGGGACACCCACGGCCTGCCCGCCGAACTCGAAGCGATGCGGCAGCTCGGGATCACCGAGACGACCGAGATCGAAGAGATGGGCATCGCGAAGTTCAACGAGGCCTCGCGCGAATCCGTGCTGCGCTACACCGACGAATGGCGCGACTACGTGACGCGCCAGGCCCGCTGGGTCGACTTCGACAACGACTACAAGACGCTCGACGTCACCTACATGGAGTCGGTGCTCTGGGCGTTCAAACGGTTGTGGGACAAGGGACTCGTCTACGAGGGCTACCGGGTCCTGCCCTACTGCTGGCGCGACGCGACGCCGCTGTCCAACCACGAGCTGGGCATGGACGCCGACGTCTACCGCAACCGGCAGGACCCGGCCGTCACGGTCGGATTCCGGCTGGAGGGCAACGACAACGACCTCGACGGCACGCACCTGCTGATCTGGACCACGACCCCGTGGACGCTGCCGGCCAACCTCGCGACCGCGGTGCACCCCGAGGTCGAGTACGTCGTGGTGGAGACCGAAACCCAGCCGGGCAAACGCTTCCTGCTCGGCGAGGCGCGGCTGGCCGCGTACGCCCGGGAACTCGGCGAGGAGCCGACAGTCGTCGCGCGCTACACCGGCGCGCAGCTGGCCGGGGCCCGGTACGCGCCGCCGTTCCCGTATTTCGCCGGGCTGGAGAACGGTCACCGCGTCCTGCTGGCGGACTTCGTCACCACCGAGGACGGCACCGGGATCGTGCACCTCGCGCCGTACGGCGCCGACGACAAGACGGCGACCGACGCGGCCGGGATCGTCCCGCCGACCCCGGTGGACGCGCACGGCAAGTTCGACGCCACCGTGCCGGACTACGCCGGGCAGCAGGTGTTCGACGCGAACCCGGACATCGTGAAGGACCTCAAGAACGGCACCGGCGGCGCGGCGGCGCAGGGCGCGGTGCTGCTGCGGCACGAGACCTACGACCACTCGTACCCGCACTGCTGGCGCTGCCGGAACCCGCTGATCTACAAGCCGGTGTCGTCGTGGTTCGTCGCGGTGACACAGTTCAAGGACCGGATGGTCGAGCTGAACCAGCAGATCACCTGGTACCCGGAGAACGTCAAGGACGGCCAGTTCGGCAAGTGGCTGGAGAACGCCATCGACTGGTCGATCTCCCGCAACCGCTACTTCGGCACGCCGATCCCGGTGTGGCGCTCGGACGACCCGGCCTACCCGCGCATCGACGTCTACGGCTCGCTGGACGAGCTGGAGGCCGACTTCGGCGTCCGGCTGGACAACCTGCACCGGCCCTACATCGACGAGCTGACCCGGCCGAACCCGGACGACCCGACCGGCAGGTCCACCATGCGCCGCGTGCCGGACGTGCTCGACGTGTGGTTCGACTCCGGGTCGATGCCCTACGCCCAGGTGCACTATCCGTTCGAGAACCGCGAATGGTTCGAGCACCACTACCCGAGCGACTTCATCGTCGAGTACATCGGGCAGACCCGCGGCTGGTTCTATCTGCTGCACGTGCTCGCGACCGCGCTGTTCGACCGGCCGGCGTTCCGCACCTGCGTGTCGCACGGCATCGTGCTCGGCTCCGACGGCCAGAAGATGTCGAAGTCGCTGCGGAACTACCCGGACGTCAACGAGGTCTTCGACCGCGACGGGTCCGACGCCATGCGGTGGTACCTCATGGCGAGCCCGATCCTGCGCGGCGGCAACCTCGTCGTGACCGACCGGGGGATCCGCGACGCGGTCCGCCAGGCCGTGCTGCCGCTGTGGAACTCGTACTACTTCCTCGCCCTGTACGCGAATGCCGAAGGCAAGCAGGGGCAGTGGCGCACGGATTCCACGCACCTGCTCGACCGGTACGTGCTGGCGAAGACGCACGAACTCGTCACCGACGTCGAGTCCGCGATGGACGGCTACGACATCGCGGGCGCGTGCCAGACCGTGCGGGACTTCCTCGAAGTGCTGACGAACTGGTACGTCCGCCGGTCGCGCGACCGGTTCTGGGCGGGCGAGCAGGACGCGATCGACACGCTGCACACGGTGCTGGAGGTGACCTGCCGGGTCATCGCGCCGCTGCTGCCGCTCACCACCGAAACGGTGTGGCGCGGGCTGACCGGCGGCCGTTCGGTGCACCTGGCCGACTGGCCGAACGCGCTCGACCTGCCCGCCGACGCCGCGCTGGTGACCGCGATGGACAAGGTGCGGCAGGTGGCGTCGTCGGCGCTGGCGCTGCGCAAGGCGAACAAGCTGCGGGTGCGGCTGCCGCTGGCGAAGCTCGTGGTCGCGGCCGAGGAGGTCGAACCGCTGCGCGGGTTCACCGAGATCCTCCGGGACGAGGTGAACGTGAAGTCGGTGGAGCTGACCACCGACGTCGCCGCGCACGGCTCGTTCGAGGTCGCGGTGAACGCGCGGGCGGCCGGTCCGCGGCTGGGCAAGGCCGTGCAGCAGGTGATCAAGGCGGTCAAGGCGGGCGACTGGACGACCAACGAGTCCGGCGCGGTCGTGGCGGCGGGCGTCGAACTGGCCGACGGCGAATACGACCGGCGGCTGGTGGCCGCGGGCGGCGGCGCGGCGGCCGAACTGCCCGGCGGGGCCGGCCTGGTCGTGCTGGACACCGAGGTCACCGAGGACCTGGCGAACGAGGGTTTGGCGCGCGACCTGGTCCGCGTGGTCCAGCAGGCCCGCCGCGAGGCCGGTCTCGACGTCGGCGACCGGATCTCGCTGACCGTGGACGCCACCGGCGAGGTGACGGCCGCGGTGCGCGAGCACGAGGAGTTCGTGGCGTCCGAGACGCTCGCGACGTCGGTGTCCTACGGCGAGGTGGCCGAGGGCTTCGACGGCACGGTCGGCGAGGGCGTGAAGGTGCGCGTGGCGGTCGCGAAGGCGTGATCTGACGCGGTCCCGCCCCTGAGTACGGGTGCCCCGGGCGCGCGGTCCCGCTGGGGTGAACGTCTGTGAGGGGAACTCTCAGGGAATCAGATTTCCCTCAGGGTTCCCCTCACGTACCTCAGCGGGAGTGGGGAGAGCCGCGCCCAGCCGGGGACTGCGGACGGGCGTGCCTCGGCTCCGGCGCCCGGGCAAGCGTCTGCTAGGGATTCCCCATGACTTCAGAAGCCGCCGCCGAACCGGCCGCCGAGGGGCTGGCCGCCGGCTTGCGCCAGCGGCACCTCGCCATGCTCGCGATGGGCGGCGTGATCGGTTCGGGATTGTTCGTCAGCTCCGGCGTCGGGATCAAGCTCGCCGGGCCCGCCGTCGTGCTGTCCTTCGTGCTCGCCGGCACGCTCGCGATGCTGGTCATGCGCATGATGGCGGAAATGGCCGCCGCGATCCCGTCCAGCGGGTCCTTCTCGGTGCACGCCGAGCGCGCGTTCGGGCCGTGGGCCGGGTTCGCCATCGGCTGGCTGTACTGGGCCGCGCTCGTGGTCGTGCTCGCGGTCGAGGCCACCGCGGCCGCGATCATCGTCAACAGCTGGCTGCCCGGCGTTCCGCAGTGGGCGCTGGTCCTGCTCTTCATGGCCGTGCTGACCGCGGTCAACTTCACGGCGGTGTCCCGTTTCGGCGAACTCGAGTTCTGGCTGGCGCTGATCAAGGTCGTGGCGGTCGTGGCTTTCCTGGTCCTCGGCGTGCTCGCGTTCCTCGGCGTGCTCCCGGGAACGTCTTTCGCCGGAACGGCCAATCTCCTCGGCAACGGCGGGCTGCTGCCCCACGGATGGCAGGGCGTCGGCGCCGGTTTGCTCGCGGTGGTCTTCAGCTTCGGCGGCCTGGAAGTGGTGACCATCGCGGCCGCCGAGTCCGACGACCCCGCGCACGCTGTCGGCAAGGCGGTCCGCAACGCGGTCGTGCGGATTTCGGTGTTCTACATCGGTTCCATGCTGGTCATCGTCTCGCTGTTGCCGTGGCCGAGTGTCCAAACCGGACAGAGCCCGTTCGCCGCGGTGCTCGAACGGATCGGGATCCCGGCGACCGGGCAGATCATGAACGTGGTCGTGCTGTTCGCCTTGCTGTCCACGCTGAACACCAACATGTACGGCGCGGCCCGTATGGTGTACTCGCTGGCGCGCCGCGGCCACGCGCCGCGCGCACTGGCCAAAGTGGACCGCAACGGCGTGCCGAGCTTCGCGGTCGCCGCTTCGGTGCTCTTCGGGTTCGTTGCCGTGGCGCTGAACGCGCTCTGGCCGGACACCGTCTTCCAGTACCTGCTCAACGCGGTCGGCTCGGTGCTGCTGATCGTGTGGATCCTGGTCGCCTGCACGCAGTTGCGGGTGCGCAAGCAGCTGGAACGCACCGCGCCGGAGAGCCGCACCGTGCGCATGTGGGGCTTCCCGTACCTGACCTGGGCGACGCTCGCCGCGATGGTCGCGATCCTGGCGGTGATGACCGGCGACCCCGCCGCCCGGATCCAGCTGATCAGCTCGGGCGTCCTGGTCGCGGCGCTGGTCGCGGCCGGGATCTGCGGGCAACGCGCCCGCCGGAAATCCGACCAAACTGTATAACGACCTATACGGCCCGCCGTTGATCACGAATTCCTCGCGTTTCCCGAGGTAACGCCCGCTTCGGCGCAGCGATGGAAAGCTGAGCGAGGGACGCGGGCGGACCGCGTGGGCGAGGGGGAGGCGACGGTGAGTCCTGCCGGGAAGAAGGGCGTGCTGATCGGGGGCGCGCTGGCCGTGGTCGCGATCGTCGTGGCAGCGGTCGTGCTGCTCAGCGGCGGGGGATCGACGGCGGCCTCGCCAGGTTCGGAGCCAGGGTCAACCGCCGCGGAGCCGAACGACCCGGCCTCGGCCGCTCGCGGATACCTGCTCGCCTTCGCCACGAAGGACGCCGACACCGCCAGCAAGGCCACCGACGCTCCGGCGGACGCCTCTTCCGCGCTGCAGGACGCCTGGGCGACGCTGCGGCCCAAGGAACTGACCGCCAAGCTCGGCGACGTCGGCGCGGCGCAGGGCGGCAAGGCCACGGCCGCCTACACAATCACCTGGAACCTCGGCCCCGGCCACACCTGGACCTACACCGGCAGTCTCGGGCTCGTCCAGGCACAGGGCACGTGGCGGGTCCACTGGGCGCCGACGGTGCTGCACCCCAAGCTGGAAGCGGGGCAGCGGCTGGCGATCGCGTCCTCGGACGTCCCGGCAGTGGTCGACCGCGACGGCAAACCGCTCGTCGTCTCCGGCGGAGGAGGGCTGAAGCTCGCTGACGAGAAGGCGTTCCCGCTGCTCCGTTCGGCGCTCACCGGGCACGGGCAGGCGTCCGAAGCGTTCGCGGTGGAGCGCGTGGACGCCACGGGCAAGAATCTGGAGACGCTGTTCGGCAACCCCGAAGGCGACCACAAACCGGCCGCCACCGGGCTCAGCGTCGCGACCCAGAAGGCGGCCCAGGCAGCGGTCGACGGGTATCACGGCAAGGCCGTCCTGGTCGCCGTCCAGCCGTCGTCCGGCGACGTGCTCGCGGTGGCGCAGAACGGCAGCGTCACCAACGCCGCGTCGGCGTTCAGCGGCCAGTACGCGCCGGGGTCGACGTTCAAGATCGTCACCGCGACCGCGGCGCTGGAAGCCGGCCTGGTCACGCCGGATTCCTCGGTTCCGTGCCCGCTGACCGACCGGATCGGCACCCGCACGCTCTCCAACGAGGGTTTCGACCTCGGCACGACCACCGTGCACCAGGCGTTCGCGAAGTCCTGCAACACCACGTTCGGCAGGCTCGCTTCGCAGCTGCCCGCCGACGGGCTCGCGAAGGCGGCCGCCCAGTTCGGCCTCAACGCCGACTTCGCGATCGAGGGCCTGTCCACCGAGATGGGCCGCGTCGACCCGGCGGCGAACGCGGACGAACAGGTCGAGGACGGCATCGGCCAGGGAAAGGTGCAGGTCAGCCCGATGGGGGCGGCGGTGATGGCGGCGACCGCGGCGTCCGGGCGCGCGGTCGTGCCACGGCTGTGGGAAGGCGGCACCAAGGTCGGCACCGGCTACCAGCCGCCCTCGGGTTCGGTGCTGGCCGCGTTGCGCGGGATGATGCGCGAGGTCGTCACCGGCGGCACCGCGACCGGCCTGGCGCACTCCGGCTCGGTGTTCGGCAAGACCGGCACCGCGCAGTTCGGCGACGGCGCGGAGGCACACGGCTGGTTCGCCGGCTATCGCGGCGACCTGGCGTTCGCGGTGTTCCTGGAGGGGGCCAACGACTCCAAACCGGCCGTCTCGCTGGGCGCGAAGTTCCTCGACGCGCTGTAAGGGCTCACGACACGCACACGCTCAGGCCCGCGCCGACCGCTGCCGGTGAGAACCGGCATAGCCACTCACGACCGCACCGGCGAAGGCGCAACGCGGCGCAGGCAGGCCTCCAGGGGCCGTGAGTGCTGCTGCCGGTTCTCACCGGCATAGCCACTCACGCCCGACTCTTCGGCCGCCGCCGAACGCTGCCCGCTCTACCCTCCCTGTATGGAAACCGTCGCACTGGCCGAGGTCGCCGCCGTGCTCGCCGACCCGAGCCGCGCGACCATGTGTCTCGCGCTGCTCGACGGCCGCGCCTGGACGGTCGGCGAACTGGCCGCCGCGGCGCGGATCGCGGTCTCGACGGCCAGCGAGCACGTGACGCGGCTGGCCGAGGCCGGGTTCGTCGCCCGGGTGAAGCAGGGGCGGCACGCGTACGTGCGGCTCGCGAATCCGCGGGTCGCGGAGCTGATCGAGCATCTGGCGCAGCATGCCGAACTGAAACGGCCGTCCGGGCTGCGGACTTCGTTGCGGGTGCGGCGGTTGTCGTTCGCGCGCAGTTGCTACGACCATCTCGCCGGGACGCTCGGTGTCGCCTTGCGCGACGGGATGGTCGAGCGGGGCCTGATCGACGTGTCGGACGGGCTCGCGCTCACCGACGCCGGACGCGACGTGCTGGCCGATCTCGGCGTCGCGGTGCCGGACCGGCCGCGGCGGCCGCTGCTGCGTGACTGTCTGGATTGGACAGAGCGGCGGGAACACCTCGCGGGCGCGGTTCCGGCGGCGGTGCTGGAGCGGGCGGTCGAAGCCGGATGGCTGACGCGGGACCAGCAGCGCGCGATCCGGGTCCTGCCCGGTGCGCGGGGTCCGTTCGCCGCGCTGGGTGTCGATCTGGCGACGGTGAGTGCCGCCGAGGCTTCGTAACACACCGGCGAGGTCCCCCGGACCGGTGGTGCGCGCACGGGAACCGGACACCGCCTCACTATTCTGGACGCCTGCGGGCGACAGGAGGGAGGCGGAGGGGTGGACGAGCTTCCCATGCTGCTGGGCGTCGGAGCGCTGGTTCTGGTCGTCTCGGTGCTCGCGGTGCGGGTGTCCATCCGGCTCGGATTCCCCTCGCTGCTGCTGTATCTCGGGATCGGCGTCGTGCTCGGCGAAGCCGGGTTCGGCATCCGCTTCGACAATCCGGCGCTCACCCAGTCCCTCGGGCTCGCCGCGCTCGTCCTGATCCTCACCGAGGGCGGGCTCACCACGCGCTGGTCCGCGGTGAAACCCTCGCTGGGGCCCGGAATCCTGCTGTCCACACTGGCCGTGGTGATCAGCATCGCGGTCACCGGCGCGGCACTGCACTGGCTGCTCGGCCTCGACTGGCGGCTGGCCCTGCTGTGGGGCGCGGTCCTCGCGTCGACCGACGCCGCGGCGGTGTTCTCCGTGCTGCGCACGGCCGGGGTCGGCAAACGGCTCGTCGGCGCGCTGGAGCTGGAATCCGGCATCAACGACGCGCCCGCCTACATCGCGGTCGTCGTGCTCGCCTCCGGCGAGGCGGTGGACTGGTCGCTGCCGCTGCTGGTGGTCTACGAACTGCTCACCGGCCTCGCGCTCGGCCTCGCGTTCGGCTGGCTGGGCGCGCAGGCGCTGCGGCGGGCCGCGCTCCCGGCGACCGGCCTGTACCCGCTCGCCACGGTCGCGGTGTGCCTGCTCGCGTACTCCTCGGGACAGCTGGCGCACGCGTCCGGCCTGCTCGCCACCTACGTCGCCGGCCTGGTGCTGGGGAACTCCAAGCTGCCGCACCGCTCGGACACCCTGTCCTTCGCCGAAGGGCTCGGCTGGCTCGCGCAGATCGGCCTGTTCGTGCTGCTCGGCCTGTTCGCGTCGCCGACCCGGCTGCTCGAAGCGCTGATCCCGGGACTGGTCGCGGGCGCGGTGGTGCTGCTGCTCGCCCGGCCGCTCTCGGTGGTCCTGTCGCTGCTGCCGTTCCGTTTGCCGTGGCGGGAGCAGACGTTCCTGTCCTGGGCCGGATTGCGCGGTGCGGTGCCGATCGTGCTCGCGATGATCCCGCTGTCCGAAGGCGTGCCCGGCGCGCAACGGCTCGTGGACGCGGTTTTCGTGCTCGTCATCGTGCTCACCGTGCTGCAGGGCGCGACGCTCAGCCCGCTCGCGCGGATCCTCGGACTGGCGAAGGCGACACAGGCGCACGAGATCGAGGTCGACGCCGCCCCGCTCGACGAACTCGGTGCGGAACTGCTGCAGGTGCGCATTCAGAAGGGGTCGAAGCTGCACGGCGTGTACCTGTCGGAGCTGCGGCTGCCCGCCGGGGCGACGGTCAGCCTCGTGGTCCGCGACGGGGCGGGCTTCACCCCGCAGAAAACGAGCCGCTTGCAGGTCGCCGACCAGCTTCTGGTGGTCACCACCGCCGCCGACCGGGACGCGACCGAACGGCGCATCCGGGCCGTCGACCGGGCCGGCCGCCTCGCCCGCTGGCACGGGGAATCCGGGGCCTGACCCTTCTGCCCTTTGTGGACACACCCGGTGACTGCCGTCTCAGATCACGAGACGGGGCTGGTTTCGTCCGGGGGTTGTCCGCTATCTTCGGTTCCAGGTCATGAGTGCCAGCGCGAAGCCCCGGCTCGCTGGCCGGCAACCCTCCTACCGCGGTGGGGTGCCCCGGGTGAGGACCAGGCCGGTCGCGCAGTGCGGCGGGCAAGCGCGGGCCCCTCGCCGGGGGTCCCCCGGAACGCCGAGGAGGCACCGTCATGACTCTCGCACTCGACCGGTCCACGGAAGCTGTTGGCACCGCTGTTCCCGCTGTCGCTGGTGCGGCGCTGCGGGTCCCGCTGGTGACGGGCGGCGACATCGGCTACGCCAACCTCGACCACGCGGCGAGCGCGCCGTGCCTGGACGCGGTGCGCTCGGCGGTCGACGAGTTTCTTCCCTGGTACGCCAGCGTGCATCGTGGCGCGGGCTTCGCTTCGCAGGTCTCGACGCGGCTGTACGAACGGACCCGGGACGTGGTGCGCCGGTTCGTGGACGCGCGCAGCGGCGACTCGGTGATCTTCACTCGCAACACCACTGACGCGTTCAACCTGCTGGCAAAGGCGTTGCCGCGCAAGACTTCCGTGGTGGTGTTCGACAGCGAGCACCACGCGGCGCTGCTGCCGTGGCGGGGTCCGAACGTCCGGCGCGTGCAGCTGCCGCGGACCCGGCTCGCCGCAGTGTCCGTTGTGGACGAAGCGCTTGCGGAATGTCCGCAGGGGCCTCGGTTGGTGGTGGTCGCTGGTGCGTCCAATGTGACTGGCGAGCTGCTGCCGGTCGCCGAGATCGCCGCGGTGGCCCGGAACCACGGCGCCCGGGTGGCCCTTGACGCCGCGCAGCTCGCTCCGCATCGGCGGATTTCGTTGCGGGAGCTGGATGTCGACTACGTCGCGCTGTCCGGTCACAAGCTGTACGCGCCCTTCGGGGCTGGTGCGCTGATCGGGCGCGGCGACTGGTTGCGGGCCGCCGAGCCGTACCTCGCCGGTGGAGGCGCTACGAAGCTGGTGACCGAGGAGGCCGTGGTGTGGAACAGCGGCGAGGAGCGGCACGAGGCCGGGTCGCCGAACACCGTTGGCGTGTATGCGCTTGGGGTGGCTTGCGAGCAGCTGGCGGCTCAGTGGGATGCCGTTGGCTCGCACGAGGCCGCTCTGCTGGAGCGGCTGCGCAAGGGGCTTGAAGGCTTGCCGGGGTTCGCTGAGCTGCGATTCTTCGACGCGCCGGTGGACCGGGTCGGCACGGTGAGCTTCGTCGTCGACGGATTCGAGCCCGGGTGGCTGGCCGCGGTGCTGTCGGCTGAGTACGGGATCGGCGTGCGGGACGGGGCGTTCTGCGCGCACGTGGCCGCCCGGCGGTTGATCCGCGAGGCCGGAAGCGAGGGCCAGCAGGCGGTTCGGGTGAGCCTCGGGCTGGGGAGCACTGAGGAGCACGTGGACCGGCTGGTGCTGGCGCTGCGGCAGATCGTGGCCCGGGGAGCCCGGTGGGAGTACGCGAAGGCGGACGGGCGATGGGCGCCGGTGGGGGATACGCGGGAGCTGCCGCCGTTTTGCGCCTGAGGGCACTGGGGTGACGGTTCCGGTTTTGGGACTGGCTCGCCAGAAAACTTGACCACGACGCGGGATCGGCTCAACGGCGCGCCCGCCGCGGCGGCGGAGCCGACGCCATCAAACACTGCCGGTGCGCCAGGATGATCGCGTGCAGGTCATTCAGCAGGCCGCGTTCGGCGAGATGGCCGTTGAGGAGCGACCGGGCAGGTGAGTGAACGCGGCTCGGGCCGCGTCGGCCGGGGTGGGGACCGGGGTGTCGCAGCCGGCCAGGGCGGACTGCGGCACGTCGTGGATTTCCCGCGGTTCGGTGCGGGAGAGGCCTGTCAAGGGGCGCAGGTGCGCGCTGTCGGCTGGCCAGCGGGGGAGAGGTCGAAGGCGATCCCGGCCGCGGCGGGGATCTCGGCGGGCAGGGCAGCGAAGCGGTGTCCGGGGCGACTGAATTCGGGCCGGGGACTGCCGCTGTGACCTGCTCGGGCGCGGTTGTGGACAATGGGGGTGTGAGCACCGATCCTTCGCCGTCCGAACCCGAGGTCGAGCCGTCTGCGGAACCGCCCGAGCAGGACGCTGCCGACGAAGGCGCGCCGCTGCCCAAGCGGCGGGTCTGGGTGGTGTTCGCGGTCGCGGCGCTGCTGTGGGCGATCGACCTGATCACGAAGAACCTCGTCGTCGCCGACCTCGAGGGCAAGGAGCCGAAGCCGATCCTCGGCGGGCTGATCTACCTGCAGGTCATCCGCAACCCGGGTGCCGCGTTCTCGATGGCGACCGGCATGACGTGGGTGCTCGCGCTGGTCGCGATCGGCGTCGTGATCGCGATCGTGTGGATCTCGCGCAGGCTCCGCTCGGTCGGCTGGGCGATCGGCCTCGGGCTCGTGCTCGCCGGCGCGCTCGGCAACCTGACCGACCGGTTCTTCCGCGAGCCCGGACCGCTGCGCGGCCACGTCGTCGACTTCATCTCCGCGTTCGCGCCCAACGGCGAAGGCTTCGCGATCTTCAACATCGCCGACTCCGCGATCTGCGTCGGCGGCGCGCTGATCGTGCTGCTGTCCCTGCTCGGCAAGGACTACGACGGCACCTCCAGCCGCGGCAAGAAGAAGGAATCCGCGTGAGCGCGCGCATGCTGCCCGTCCCCGACGGGCTCGACGGGATGCGCGTCGACGCGGGGCTCGCCAAACTGCTCGGCCTGTCCCGCACCGCGGTCGCGGAGCTGGCGGCGGCGGGCGAGGTCCTGCTCGACGGTCATCCGGCGGGCAAATCGGACCGGCTGTCCGCGGGCGGACTGCTTGAGGTGACGTTGCCGGAACCCGAGCGTGCGGCGGAAATCGTCGCGGAGCCGGTCGAAGGCATGAAGATCCTGCACGATGACGACGACATCGTGGTGATTTCGAAACCGGTCGGCGTCGCCGTGCACCCCAGCCCCGGCTGGACCGGCCCGACGGTCGTCGGCGGCCTGGCCGCGGCCGGGCTGCGCATCTCGACCTCGGGCGCGGCCGAACGGCAGGGCGTCGTGCACCGGCTCGACGCGGGCACCACCGGGGTGATGGTGGTGGCGAAGAGCGAGCACGCGTACACCGTGCTGAAGCGGGCGTTCAAGGAGCGGACCGTCGACAAGGGCTACCACGCCGTCGTGCAGGGCCACCCCGACCCGACGCGCGGCACCATCGACGCCCCGATCGACCGCCATCCGCGGCACGACTACAAGTTCGCGGTCGTCGCGGGCGGACGGCCGAGCGTCACGCACTACGAGGTAGTCGAGGCTTTCCGGGCGGCTTCGCTGGCGCACGTGAAGCTGGAAACCGGGCGTACGCACCAGATCCGCGTGCACTTCTCCGCGCTGCGCCACCCGTGCGCGGGCGACCTGACCTACGGGGCGGACCCGGTGCTGGCCAAGAAGCTCGGACTGACGCGGCAGTGGCTGCACGCGCGGACGCTGGGTTTCGCGCATCCCGCGGACGGCCGGTGGGTCGAGTTCGCGGCGGAGTACCCGGACGATCTGGCCGGTGCGCTGGAGATCCTGCGCGACGGGAACTAGGGACTCACGAGACAGCTAGCCGACGGCCCAGGTCAAGGTGCGCTCGTCCGGCTCGGGCCGCGGGCTCCAGCGCACCGAGACCACCCGCGTCGCGGCGGGAAGGACGTAGACGGTGTGCCCGCCGAGCGTCTCGCCCGGCTGCACGCCGATCTTGTGCGGCGGCCGGGACGTCAGCGAAACCGGGGCTTTCGCGACGGTCTCGCCGCTGTCGGTGACGAGTTCGAGGTAGTTGTCGGGCAGCGACGCGAACGGGATCGGCCCGCGATTGGTGATCTCGGTGTGCACGACGACCGCGCGCTCGCCGTCTTCGAGCCGGTAGCCTGCCGCGCCGAAGAGGAAGTCGGCGGGATCCTGGACCTCCAGCAGCTGCACGGAAAGCTGTTCCCCTTCGAGCCCCTGGGACTGCATCGTCTCGCCGATCCGGCCCTGCCTGGCAGGCGCGGCGGCGGGCCGGGGTTCGTCGCCGCGAGCCCAGGAAGCGGTCTGCGGGACGCCCCACGTGCTGACGACCGGATCCGGAGCCGGGTACGGCCCTGATGGTCCATTGCGGACATTCGCGCCGCCGGGCGGCATCCCCGGCTGCCCGGGACCGTACGCGCCGGAGACGCCCGGCCCGGCGGGGATCCCGTTCGGTCCGGGGGGATACGCGCCGGAAACCCCGGGAATCCCGGCCGGTCCGGGCGCGTACGCGCCCGAGGGTCCCGGCGCGGCGGGTCCGGGCATGCCCAGACCTGGCCCGGTTGCCGGGATCCCGGTCTGCGCGGGCGGATACGCGCCGGAGGTTCCGGGTCCGGGCATCCCGTGCTGCCCCTGGCTCGCGGGGGTTCCGGTTTGCGCGGGCGGGTACGCGCCGGAGGTTCCGGGGCCGGGCATGCCGTGCTGCCCCTGGCTTGCGGGGGTTCCGGTTTGCGCGGGCGGGTATGCGCCGGAGGTTCCGGGTCCGGGGATGCCGTGCTGCCCCGGCGGATGCGGGCCGGAGTGCCCCGGCGTCCCGGCCGATTCGGGGCCGGGGAGCCCGTCCGGTCCGGGCGGGTGCGGGCCGGAGCCTTGCGCGCCGGACATTCCGCCCGGCATTCCCGACGCTCCGCCTCGAACGGGAACTCCCGCCGACGCCGGGCCGTTCGGCACCGGGGCGGAGGGCATGGCGCCCGGCGCCGCACCCTGGCCGGAAGCCATCGGGCCCGGCGTCCCGCCCGGGTTCGGTCCGCCCGCCGCGGGGAACGGAGCCGACCCGGTCCCGGCCGGATACCCGCCCGCAGGCGGGCGCTGCCACGACGCCGGAGCCCCGGAGATCGCCGCGCGGAGACCGTTCGGGTCGCTTTCGACCCCGACCAGCAGCGGCAACCCGCTCCCGGACAGCGCGACCAGCCGGTACGCGACCTCCCGCGGGTCCATCCCGACCTTCGCCGCCAGCTCGTGCACAGCCCCCTTGCCCAGCTCGGCGAGCGCGGCGAGCAGGCGGATGTCGGCGGGATCGGTCACGGCCACTCCGGCAACGCTACCGCCTCGCCCGCCCGGCCCGGCCGCACCACGTGCCCGGCGTGCCCCGCCACCGCGACGCCGGCGATCCGCGCGGTGCCGGGCGCACGGGTTCCACGCCCCGGCACGCCGGTACGGCCCGCCGGGGGACCGGCCGCCGAGGACGCGGGCGTGCGCACCCCCGTCTCGATTAGGGTCGGCATCAGCACTCGCTCCGCCTACCCTGGGGGTCCACGCCGATGACCGTCGTTTCCGATCTCGCCGACGAACTCGTCGAGGTGTCGTTCGACCACGAGCCGCTCGACGCCGCCATTCTCGGCATCCGGCCGGACGCGCCGGGGCTCGGCGATCCGTCGGCCGCGGCGGAGGCGGCGTTCCGCGGGAAGCTCGCCGGGATCCGGGAGCGGGCCCAGGCGATCGACCCGGCCGGGCTCGACGCCGTCGACCGCGTCACCCGCGACGTCCTGCTCAGCTCCATCGCCGGAAACCTCGACCGGATGGACAGCCGGGTCGTCGACTTCACCGTCACCGACCTGTTCGTCGGGCCCGCCTCCGGGCTGCTGTCCGCGCTGCCGATGATCACCGTCACCGCGGAAACCGCGGCGGCGCATCTCGATCGGCTCCGCGAGATCCCGGAGTACCTCCGCGCCGTCGCGCACCGGCACCGCGACGGCATCGCCGAGGGGCTCCTGCCGATCGAACGCCTGGTCAAGGCCGCGATCGCGCATCTCGACCGCTACCTCGCCGAGCCCGAGAACGACCCGCTGCTGCGCCAGCCCGCCCCGGACGAGGAGTTCGCCGCGCGCCGCGAGCAGGTGCTCCGCGACGTCGCCCGGCCCGGCTTCCGCGAGTACCGCGACTTCCTTGCGGCCGAGGTCCTCCCGCACGGCCGGCCCGACGACAAGGCAGGCGTCTCCTGGCTCCCCGGCGGCGACGAGATCTACGCCCGCCTCGCCCGCGCCCACACCACCAGCGACCGCACCCCGCAGGAGCTGCACGACACCGGCCTCGCGGTGATCGCCGGCCAGGTCGAGCAGTACCAGGCGCTCGGCGAGCGCGTCTTCGGCACGCGCGAGCTGCCGGAGATCTTCGAGCGGCTGCGCACCGACCCGAAGCTCCGCTGGACGAGCGCCGAGGACCTCCTCGAAACCGCCCGCACGGCCATCTCCCGCGCCGCGGCCGAGGCGCCGAACTGGTTCGGCCACATCCCGCAGCACCCGTGGACCGTCGAGGCGGTGCCGGAGGATTCCGCGCCCGGAGCGCCGCCGGCGTACTACATGCCGCCCGCCGCGGACGGGTCCCGCCCGGGCGTCTACTTCGCGAACACCTACCAGGCCGCCGAGCGGTTCCGGCACACCGCCGAGGTCATCGCGTTCCACGAGGCGATCCCTGGCCACCACTTCCAGCTCAGCACCGCGCTCGGCCTCGCCGGCCTGCCGCTGCTGCGCCGCGTCGGCAACTTCACCGCGTACGCCGAGGGCTGGGGCCTCTACACCGAGCGCCTCGCCGAGGAGATGGGCCTGTACTCCGACGACGTGTCGCTGCTCGGCATGCTGACGATGGAGTCCATGCGGGCCGGCCGGCTGATCGTCGACACCGGCCTGCACGCGCTGGGCTGGAGCCGTCAGCAGGCGGTCGACTACCTGCTGGAGCACACGCCGATGGCGCAGGTCGAGATCGAGTCCGAGGTCGACCGGTACCTCGGTTACCCGGGCCAGGCGCTCGCGTACCTGGTGGGGCGGCTGGAAATCGAGCGGCTGCGCAAGCAGGCCGAACAGCGGCTCGGCAGCCGCTTCGACGTCAAGGCCTTCCACGACACGGTCCTCTCCGGCGGCTCCCTGCCGCTGTCGGTGCTGGACGCCGTGGTCACCGAGTGGGCGGCTGGCCACGGCGACACCGTCGCCGGCCTGGCGGACGAGCTGGTCGAGCTGAGCTTCGAGGCGGAACCTCTGGAGCGCACTGTCCTCGGGCTCCCCGGCGACCACACCAAACTCGCCGACCCGAGTCTCGCCGCGGCCGAGCGCCACCGGGCGGCGTACGCCGCGATCGCCGAGCGCGCGGACGCGCTCGACCCGGCCGGGCTGACCGCGTCCGAGGTCATCACCCGCGAGGTGGTGCGCACGCACGCCCGCGGCGCGATCGACACGATCGACTCGCGGCTGTCCGGGTTCGCGGTGAGCGACGGGTTCAGCTCGCCCGCGCTCAACCTCATGACCATTCTTCCCGCGCTGGCCCCGGACGACGCGGACAAGGCGCGCGACTACCTCACGAGGCTGGCGGCGATCGGCGGCTATCTCGACGCGGTGATCGAGGCGCAGCGGACGACTGTCGGGGACGGGTTCGCGCCGCCGGACTTCCTGGTGCGCATCGGGATCGAGTACGTCGAGCGGTATCTGGCGAACGAAGACGGCGACCCGTTCCGCGTCACGCCGGCGGTCGAGGTCGAAGGCTTCGCCGCGGAGTGCGACCGGCTGCTCGCCGAGGTCGTGCGGCCCGCGTACCGCCGCTACCGCGACTTCCTCGCCGAGGACGTGCTGCCGGTGTCGAAGACCGGCAGCCAGCCGGGCATCGGCCACCTGCCGGGCGGGCTGGAGAAGTACCAGGGCCTGATCCGCGCGCACACCACCACCGACCGCACCGCGCAGGAGCTGCACGACACCGGTCTGCGGATGGGCGAAAAACTGGCCGAGGAGTACCGCGAGCTGGGCTCCCGCGTGTTCGGCACCGGGGACCTGCGGGAGATCTTCGACCGCCTCCGCACCGACCCGCGGCTGCGCTGGCGCGACGGCGAGGAGCTGCTGGCAGGCGCTCGCACCGCCATCGCCCGAGCGGAAACCGTTGCCCCGCAATGGTTCTCCCGGGTGCCGGACGCGAGGTGCGCGGTCGAGCCGGTCCCGGAGGCGGACGCGGCGAGCGGCACTATCGCCTACTACCTCCAGGCCGCGTTCGACGGTTCCCGTCCCGGCACGTACTACGCGAACACTTATGCGGCGAGTTCGCGGCCGCGGTTCACCAGCGAGGGGATCGCGTTCCACGAAGCCGTTCCCGGGCACCACTTCCAGCTCACGTTCGCGCAGGAACTCACCGATCTGCCGCTGCTGCGCCGGATCGCGCCGTTCAACGCCTACATCGAGGGCTGGGGCCTGTACGCGGAGCGCCTCGCCGACGAGATGGGCCTCTACTCCGACGACGTCGCCCGCTTCGGCATGCTCGCCCAGGACTCGATGCGGGCCGGACGGCTCGTCGTCGACACCGGTCTGCACGCGCTGGGCTGGACCCGGCAGCAGGCGGTCGACTACCTGGTCGAGCACACGCCGATGGCGAAGATGGAGATCGAGGCGGAGATCGACCGGTACGTCGCGAATCCGGGCCAGGCGCTGAGCTACATGGTCGGGCGGCTGGAAATCCAGCGGGTCCGCGCCGAGGCCGAGCAGGCGCTGGGCGAGCGGTTCGACATCCGCGCGTTCCACGATGTGATCCTGGGCAACGGAATTCTCCCGCTGTCGGCATTGGACACCGTGGTCGGCGCGTGGATCGCGGAGGCGTCCGCGTGAGCTGGCCCGACCTTCCGGCCGGCACCCTCTTCGGCCTCGACAACCTGCCCTACGGCGTCTTCTCCCGCGGCGAGCGGATCCGCCGGGCCGGTGTCGCGGTCGGAGACCAGGTGCTCGACCTGACCGCGGCGGCCGAGGGGGAGTCCTTCGGCCACCTGCTCGCCGCGGGCGTGCTGAACCCGTTGCTCGCCGCCGGCCCGGACGTCTGGGCCGAGGTGCGGGCGCGGGTCCGCGAATGGCTCGCCGAACCGCGGCACGCCGACCGGATCCGGCCGCATCTGGTGCCCCGCGCGGACATCGTCAGCCATCTGCCGGTGGAGGTCGCCGATTACGCCGACTTCTACTCCAGCGAACAGCACGCGATCAACGCCAGCCGGATCTTCACCGGCGGGGACGATCTGGTGCCGGCGAACTGGAAGCACCTGCCGATCGGCTACCACGGCCGCGCGGGCACCGTCGTCGCGTCCGGCACGCCGGTGATCCGCCCGGCGGGGCAACGGAAACCGCGGAAGGCGGCGGAACCGTCGTTCGGCGCGGCCAAGCGGCTCGACTTCGAGGCGGAGGTCGGCTTCGTCGTCGGCGTGGGATCGCAGCTGGGCACACCGGTGCCGATCGACGAGTTCCCTCGCCGCGTCTTCGGCGTCTGCCTGGTCAACGACTGGTCGGCGCGTGACCTGCAGGGCTGGGAATCGCAGCCGCTCGGGCCGTTCCTCGGCAAATCGTTCGCCACGTCCATGTCGCCGTGGCTGGTTCCGCTGGCCGCGCTGGAGCAGGCCCGCGTGCCGCAGCCCGCGCAGGATCCGGAGCCGTTCGAATACCTGCGCGCGGCCGAACCGTGGAGCCTGGACCTGACGCTGGAAATCCGGATCAACGGCCATCTCGTGTCCAGCCCGCCGTTCGCCACGCAGTACTGGACGGGCGCGCAGCAGCTCGCGCACCTCACCGTGAACGGCGCGAGCCTGCGCACCGGCGACCTGTACGCGTCCGGCACGGTCACCGGCCCGGCGAAGGACCAGCGCGGTTCGCTGCTGGAGCTGAGCTGGGGCGGTCGCGAACCGCTCGCGGTCGGCGAGGAGACCAGGGCGTTCCTGGAGGACGGCGACGAGGTCGTCATCAGCGCCTCCGCCCCGGGCCCAGGCGGTGCCCGGATCGGGTTCGGCGAGGTGCGCGGGACGGTGGCGCCCGCTGTGGTGTGACCCACGCCGTAGCGTCGGCACCCGAGCGGCCGCATAATGAGCAAACGCTTAGTCAGAGTCGACCGGCACGGGAAATGAGGGATCGATGAGGATCGGCACCGGCGTCAGCTACTCGGGCGGGTTCGCCGAAAGCGTCGCGGACATCGTGGAGCTGGAACGGGTCGGGCTCGACATCGTGTTCGTCCCCGAGGCCTACAGCTTCGACGCGGTGAGCCAGCTCGGCTACCTCGCCGCGAAGACCGAGCGCGTCGGCCTGATGTCGGGCATCTTCCAGATCTACACCCGCACGCCGAGCCTCACCGCGATGACCGCGGCCGGGCTGGACTTCGTGTCCGACGGCCGGTTCACCCTCGGCCTCGGCGCGTCCGGGCCGCAGGTCATCGAGGGTTTCCACGGCGTGAAGTACGACGCGCCGATCGGCCGCACCCGCGAGATCATCGAGATCTGCCGCCAGGTGTGGAAGCGCGAGCGCGTCGTGCACGAGGGCAAGCACTACACGATCCCGTTGCCCGCGGACCAGGGCACCGGGCTCGGCAAGCCGCTCAAGCTGATCAACCACCCGGTGCGCGAGCGGATCCCGGTCGTGCTCGCCGCGCTCGGGCCGAAGAACGTCGCGCTGGCCGCCGAGGTCGCCGAGGGCTGGCAGCCGATCTTCTTCCACCCGGAGAAGGCCGCCGACGTCTGGGGCGCCTCGCTGGCCGAGGGCAGGGCCAAGCGCGACCCGCGGCTGGGCGAGCTGGACGTGTTCGCCGCGCCGCCGCTGGCCATCGGCGACGACGTCGAGGGCCTGCTCGACTGGGTGCGCCCGGTGCTCGCGCTGTACATCGGCGGGATGGGCGCGCGCGGCAAGAACTTCTACAACACGCTGGCCTGCAACTACGGCTACGAGGCCGAGGCGAAGCAGATCCAGGACCTCTACCTCGACGGCAAGAAGGAAGAAGCCGCCGCGGCGGTCCCGGCGGAGCTGCTGCGCGCCACGTCGCTGGTCGGTCCGGCGGGGTACGTGAAGGAGCGCCTGGCGGCGTTCAAGGAGGCCGGAGCGACGACCCTGGCGGTCAACCCGCTGCAGCCCGGACGCGAGGCGCGAGTGGCCGCTGTCGCCAAACTGAAGGAGCTGCTCGGGTAGGTCCGCTATGATGCGGACTACTGAGAGTGTGAAGAAACCGCACTTCAGGTCGATGCCGCCGTCGAAATGCCGTCAACTCCCCGCGCGGGACGCGAAACCGGGAGTAGGAACGGGTTCACCGGGGAATCCGGGCGGGGCGAAAGCGAGGTAGGCCGGGCTGTGCGCAGAATCGAAGGACCCGTTGCCGCGGTGCTGGACGTCGGGTCGTTCAGCGCCCGGCTTGTCGTGCTCGAACCCGGCGGATCCCCGATCGACCCGGCCTTGACGCATCAGACCCGGCTGCGGCTGGACCGCGAACTCGACGACGAGGGACGGCTCAGCAAGTGCGGCATCGCGGCCATTTCCCGGGCCGTCGCGAACGGGATGGAATTCGCTCGCGAGCACGGGGTGAAAGACGTATTTCCGCTGGCCACCTCGTCAATTCGAGACGCGGTCAACTCCCGCGAGGCGGTCCGTGCGGTCGCCGCGGAAACCGGGGTCGAACTGCGGTTCCTTTCCGGGCGCCGGGAGGCGGAACTGACCTACGTCGGAGCGCGCCGCTGGTACGGCGCGTCCGGCGGGCCGCTGCTGGCGCTCGACATCGGCGGCGGCACGGTCGAGCTGTCCGCCGGAGCGGGCGAACAGGCCACTTTCGCGCGGTCGCTGCCGCTGGGCGCCCGGTCGGTCACGCGCGACTGGCTGCCCGCCGAACCGCCGGTGCGCGGCAAGCAAGTGCGTGCGCTGCGCGACCACGTGCTGGAGGAAGTCTCCGCCGCCCTGGGCGACGTGAAGGACGAGCTGGCCGAGCACCGGGTGGTCGGCTGTTCGAAGGTGCTGCGGCAGCTGGCCCGGCTGGCGGGCGACCGTCCGGGCAAGGCCCGTGAGCTGCACCTGGACGACGTGCGCGCGTGGATTCCGCGGCTGTCGGCGATGCCGTTCGCGCGGCGCGCGCAGCTGCCGGGGATCTCGCGGCAGCGGGCGCAGCAGGCGCTCGGCGGCGCGGTCGTCGCGGAGGCCCTGCTGACGGTCGCGGGCGGGAAGCTGACGATCTGCCCGTGGTCGACCCGGGACGGGCTCCTGCTGACGCTGCTGGATCAGCTCACGGACGCGACCGGAAAACAGCGCTCGCGTCCGGCCGCGTGAACTCCCTGGTGCGGGCGCGCTGAACCGGGTATCCCGGAGACATGACCCCGCGCAGCGAATTCCGTCCCCGCGACCGGTCCGAGGACGACGACGAGGAAACGCCGTTCCCCGCGCGCCGGAAGAAGCCTGAGCTGCCGGAGCCGGACGAGCTGCCCGGCGAGGTGGCCACCGCGCCGGGGCCGGATCTGAGCCCTTCCCGGACCGACGAGGTGCCGCGGGTGCCGGGCACGGACGAAACGCCGTCGTGAGTGGTCATCCCGGTTTTCACCGGGATGACCACGCACGAGGCGCTGGAGGACGTCGTGAGTGGCCATCCCGGTTCTCACCGGCACCAGCACTCACGAGTCAGGCTCGGTCGAACTGCCGCACCTTCGACGCGTCGCGGCGCGCCGGGGCCCGGCCGATCGGCTGGACCGGCGCGGGGCCCGGGTCCAGCTTCGGGATCGGCAGCTCCACCGGCTCCTCGGCCACGGTGAACCGCTCGCCGTGGTGGATCAGGTCCAGCGGCGGCCCGTGGAGCACCCGGTACGTCGCCGCGCCGGGCCGGATCGACACCTGGAACCGCGTTTCGCGGAACGCGAGGCGGAAGGTGAGGCCGCCGAGTTCGTCCGGCAGCCGCGGTGCGAACGACAACTGGCCGCCGTAGTCGCGGAGCCCGCCGAACCCGGCCACAGCGGCTTGCCAGGCACCGGCCAGCGACGCCATGTGCAGGCCGTTGCGGACGTTGTTGTGCACGTCGTGCAGGTCGGTCAGCGCGGCTTCGGCGAGGTAGTCGTAGGCCAGCTGCAGGTGTCCGACCTCGGCCGCGATGACGGCCTGCGTGCCCGCGGACAGCGAGGAATCGCGGACGGTCCGTGCTTCGTAGTAGGCGAAGTCGCGGGCTTTTTCCTCGGGGCTGAACGAATCGCCGCACAGGTGCAGGGCGAGCACGAGGTCGGCCTGCTTGACGACCTGCTTGCGGTAGAGGTCGAAGTACGGGTAGTTCAGCAGCAGCGGGTAGAAATCCTCGTCGGTGGCGGCGAAATCCCATTCGTCGTGCTGCAGGAAGCCTTCCGACTGCGGGTGCACGCCGAGTTCCTGGTCGTAGGGCAGCGCCATCGCGTCCGCCGCGGCGCGCCAGGAATCGATCTCGGGAGCGTCCACTTCGAACTGTTCGGCGATGTCCGGGTGCCGTCCGCACACTTCCGCCGCCGCGAGCAGGTTCCGGCGCGCCATCAGGTTCGTGTAGACGTTGTTGTCCGCCACCGCGGAGTACTCGTCGGGCCCGGTGACGCCGTCGATGCGGAAGTGCCCGTGGTGGTCGAAATGCCCGAGGGACGCCCACAGCCGCGCGGTTTCCAGCAGCAGTTCCGCGCCGCAGGTGCGCTCGAAATGCTCGTCATGGGTGGCGTTCACGTACCGCACGACGGCGTCGGCGATGTCCGCGCTGACGTGGAACGCGGCGGTGCCGGCCGGCCAGTACGCGGAGCATTCGGCGCCGTTGATGGACCGCCACGGGAAAGCCGCGCCGCGCAAGCCGAGCTGGATCGCCCGCTCTTTCGCTTTGTCTATTGTGGAGTGTCGCCAGCCGAGGGCGTCGCGGGCGGCGTCCGGCATCGTGTACGTCAGCACCGGCAGGACGAACGTCTCGCTGTCCCAGAACGCGTGCCCGTCATACCCCGGCCCGGTGAGGCCCTTTCCGGCGATAGCCCGGGTTTCGCCGCGGGCGCCGGCCTGCAGCAGGTGGAACAGCGCGAACCGGACGGCCTGCTGAAGCTCCGGGTCGCCGTCGATTTCGATGTCCGAAGTGGCCCAGAAGTCGTCCAGGAACTGGCGTTGCTCGGCGGCCAGGCCCTTCCAGCCGGTCTGCCGCGCGCCCGCGAGCGCGGCTTCGACCTGCGCCCGCAGCGCCGGGGCGGAGCGCTGCGCGGACCAGCCGTAGGCGAGGAATTTGGTGACCCGCAGGCGTCCGCCCTTGGGCACGTCCACCGCGGCGGTGAGCCGGGCGAGGTCCTCCTCGGCGTGGATGCGGGTGCGCAGCCCGTCGTCGACCTCGATCTTGTGGTCCATCGCGGCGGCGACCCGCAGCCCGGACATCCGGGTCTGGTGCACCAGCACGGCCTGGTAGCCCGCGGCGTGGCTGAACTCGCCGACCAGCGGCGCGTCGAGCGCGGCGGCGACGCGCGGGTCGCGCGTGTCGGACTCGACCGGTTCGTTGGCCAGCAGGTCGGACTGCACGACGAGCTGCAGGTCCTCGTCGAGCGGTTCGACCTCGTAGCGGATCGCGGCGACCGCGCGCTGGGTGAAGGAAACCAGCCGTTCGGTGGTCACCCGCACGCGCCTGCCGGTGGGGGAGGACCATTCGGTGACGCGCCGCAGCGTGCCGCGGCGGAAGTCGAGCACGCGGTCGTGCGCGGTCGCGATGCCGTAGCGCATGTCCAGCGGCTCGTCCTCGACCAGCAGCCGGATGATCTTGCCGTCGGTCACGTTGACGACGGTCTGGCCTTCCTCCGGATAGCCGTAACCGCCCTCGGCGTAAGGGAGTTCGTGCTGTTCGTAGAAGCCGTTGAGGTACGTGCCGGGCAGCCCGCGCGGCTCGCCTTCCTCAAGCGTGCCGCGAAGTCCGATGTGTCCGTTCGACACCGCGAAGGCGGATTCGGTGCGCTGCAACGCATCCACGTCGAGACCGCGCCAGCGCAGCTCCCACGGCGCGCATTCGTAGCCGAGTTCCGTCACTTGTCCTCCAGCAGGTCGGCGAGGTCGTCCACCACGACGTCGGCGCCGTGCGCGCGCAATGCGTCGGCCTGGTCTTCCCGGTTCACGCCCACGACGTAACCGAAACCGCCGGCTTTGCCCGCCTGGACGCCCGATTGCGCGTCCTCGAACACCACGGCCTGCTTCGGGTCCACGCCGAGCGCCTTGGCCCCGGCGAGGAACGAATCGGGGGCCGGCTTGCCTTTCAGGTGGTCGCGGCGGATGACCAGGCCGTCCACGCGGGCTTCGACGAAGCGGGACAGGTCGGCCGCGTCGAGGACCTTCTCGCCGTTCGCCGAGGAGGTCACCACGGCGATCCTGAGCCCGGCTCGCTTCGCTGCTTCCAGGTAGCGCACGGAACCGGGGTAGGGGTTCACGCCGCGTTCGTCGATGATCTTCAGGACGAGTTCGTTCTTGCGGTTGCCGATGCCGTTCACGGTCGGCGCGTCGACGGCGTCGTCCGGGGTGCCTTCGGGGAGATCGATTCCGCGGGAGCGAAGGAATTCCCGCACGCCGTCGGCCCGGGGGCGGCCGTCTACGTAGGTCGCGTAGTCGGAGTCGGTGAATTCGTGGAAGTTCGCGGCGTCGCGGGTGCGCAGGTATTCGTCGAACGTCCGTTTCCACGCCTCGCGGTGGAGCACGGCCGTCCCGGTCAGTACGCCGTCCAGGTCGAAGAGGCAGGCGGTGATGGTGTCGGGCAGTCCGATCATGCCTGCAAGGTACCGGGCGCGGGGCGGGGTGGCTCGTCGCCTGGGGGCGACATTGCCGTGGTCTTGGCGTGGGGCACCCCGAAGCCCGATTGTGCTGACGCCCGCAGGGAGGCTTCGGATCGGGGTGCGGGGGTGGTGTGGGTGCCTCGATGGGCAGGTGCATTGGCGGCGGTGGGGGTGGGGCGCATCGCGGACCGGTCAAGGGTCGTGAGGGGGACTCTGAGGGAATCAGAGTCAATGAGGGTGGTCCTCACGGAACGTCAGGCGGCGCCTACTCGGCGGTCGAAGACGAGGCGTTCGGCGGCGCGCAGGCCGACGCTGATCGCGCCGGTGAGGACGCCGTCGTCGCCTAGTTCGCCTTGCACCACAGTGGTGGTGAGCGGGGTGAACGCGCGGAGTGCTCGGTCGATTGGTTCCAGCAGCAGGTCTGCTGCGGTTCCGACGCCGCCGCCCAGGACGATCAGTTCCGGGTCGATCACTGCGGCGACTGAAGCGACGGTGTACGCGAGCCGGTCGGCCTCCGCGGAGACTGCGCGTTGGGCGAGGTCGTCACCCTCGCGGGCGAGGCGGAAGACTTCGCGGGCGGATCGTGCTGTGCCCAGGCCGAGTTCGCGTGCGCCGCGGACTACTGACTGGGCGGCGGTGGCCTCTTCCAGGTGTCCGCGCGCGGGCGGTTCGCCGGGTTCGTCGGCGACGCGCGTGCGGCCGTAAGGCAGGTAGCCGATTTCTCCCGCCGCGCCGGTGGCGCCGCGGAAGACGCGGCCGTCGACCATCAGGCCCATGCCTACGCCGGTGCCGATGGTGATGCAGCCGACGACCGACGCTCCGCGGGCGGCACCGCTTTCCCACTCGCCGACCGCGGTGAGGTTCGCGTCGTTTTCCACCACCAGGTCCGGTCCCAGGACCTGCTCCAGGTCGTCGAGCAGACCCGGACGGCCCCAGCCGGGCAGGTTCGGCGCGTGCCGGAAGCAGCGTTTCACCGGGTCCGCGACGCCGGGGGAGCCCAGCACGCGGACCACGATGTCGTCGTTGGTCAGACCGGCCTCGGCCACGATGTCGGCGGCCAGTTTGCCCAGCGCGGAGATCAGTGCGCTGCCGGAGCGGGCCGTGTTGCGCACGTCGCGCCGGGCGACTGTGGTGCGGCCCAGGTCGGCGACCGCGACCCGGATGTGCTCCCGGCCGATGTCCAGGCCGAGCACGTACCCCGCGGTCGGGTCCGCCTCGTAGAGCACCGCCGAACGGCCGGTGCCGGTGGACGTGTGCCCGGTCGCGCGGGCGAGCCCGGCGGCCTCCAGCGCGAGCAGCGCCTGGCTCACCGTGGGCTTCGACAGCCCGGTGTCCTTCGCCACCTGCGGCCGCGTCGCGGGCCCGCCGCGGCGCAGCAGGTCGAGCACCGCTCGCTGGTTGATCATGCGCATCCCGGCCGGGGTGCCGACCGGTGGTGTACCCGACCCTGCCACCTGCTGAGTTTCCTTCCCGTTCGGACTTCCGTCCTGCCACGGTAACCGGATTCGCCCCGCTTTGGCAGGAAAGTTTCTTTTCTTCCGGCTCGGGAGGGCAGGCAGGAGATCTTGGCCCGACGATACGGGCTCGGCGGGCGGAACCCGGGGACGGCACGCAGAGTTCGCCCTCCGCCAGTTGACGGGCTCAGGCGTCGGGCAGCCAGTTGCCGTGGAAGCCGGCGGGCACGCGCCCGGGCAGGCGGACCGTCGCGACCGGATCCGCTTCGAGGTCCTGCGCGTCGAGCACCACCAGGTCGCTGCGGTCGTTCGGCCCGTCGTAGACGTAGGCGAGCAGCCAGCCCGCGCCGTCCGGACGATCGTCTGCCGGAACGAAAACCGCTTCGCCAGGGACGTGCCCTTCCGGGAACAGATGCTCGCGCGAGGCGTTCGTGTGCAGGTCGTAGCGGCGGAGCACGAGCGGACCCGCCGGACCGTGCCGTCCGGTGACATGGCCGAAACGCGCGTCGAGCCCGGCGAGCCGGTCGTCGACGCGGGGGAACTCGCCGTCGCGGTCGTCGAGCGGATCCTCGGCGACGGTGTCCGCGCGCGGGTCGATCGTCCACCGCCACAGCACGCCCTTCGGATCCGGGACGCGCGGCTTGGACAAATGCTCGTACCGCACGACGTGCACCACGATCCGGCCGTCGGCGGTGTCGTGCGCGTTGAGGGTGTGGAAGACGTAGCACGGGTCGATTCCGAACCAGCGCACGCCGTCCTCCGGCCGGTCGCGGCTGAGCAGGCCGAGCCGTGCGCCGTACGTGTCGCTCCAGCGGTACGGGATGCCGCCGTCGGTTCCGTGGTCGAACACCACCGGGAGGTCGAAGAAGACCACGTGCCGCCGGGTGAGCGCGAAGTCGTGCATCATCGTCAGCCCGGGAACGTCGATCGGCTGCCGCAGCACCAGTTCGCCGGCGGCGTCGGCGCGGTAGTAGCTCACGTGCGGGGCGGTGATGCTGCCGTAGCCGAAGAAATGCAATTCGCCGGTTTCCGGGCAGATCTTGGGATGGGCGGTCATCGCGTCGGCGAGCTTGCCGCCGAAATCGTAAACGCCGACGGTGTCGAGATCAGTGGTGATTTCGTACGGCAGCGAGGATTCCACGAGCGCGAGCGTGCGTCCCGCGTGAGTGACGACGTGGGTGTTGGCGACGCTCGACCGGAGATTCCGGGTTCCGTCGGCGTTGTAGAGCACCGGATCCGGGATGTCGAAGCTTTCGGTGCGCACCCAGCGATTGCGATACCAAGCCGCGCGGCCGTTTTCTAGCCGCACGCCGTGCACCATGCCGTCGCCGGTGAACCAATGCGCGCTGTCCTGGCGTGGGTTCGGCCCGTTGCGCAGGTACCACCCGGTGAGTTCCGGCGGCAGCGCACCGGTGACCGGCAGGTCGCGGGCGGTGAGTTCGTCGTGGACCGGGGCGTAATGGCCCTTGAGGTGGAAATCGGTGGTGGCCACGGCTTCACGCGGCTTTCTGGGCACGGGCCCGGACGATGCGCGGATAGCGAATGGTGAACGAGATCGGAATCGCGAAGCCGAGCACCTTGATGATGATCAAGCCGGCGGTGTCGTGCGGCGCGTAATGCAGCAGTACGGCTTCGGCGATTCCGGCGACCGTGAAGCTGGCCGCCCACACCGCGGTGATGACGACGTTGACCCGGCGAAACACCGCGGTCGCGGCGATTTCCGGCGGGACCATGGTTTTCGCGATCCCGAGGGTGAACGGCCGTTTCGCGGCGATCGAACCCCAGGCGGTCACGGCCAGCCAAAGATCGGTGAGCG
This sequence comes from Amycolatopsis rubida, assembly GCF_900115345.1. GTDB lineage: Bacteria > Actinomycetota > Actinomycetes > Mycobacteriales > Pseudonocardiaceae > Amycolatopsis > Amycolatopsis rubida. The sequence continues at coordinate 489,139 of NZ_FOWC01000003.1, forward strand.
CGCCGACGTAATCCCGGAGCGGCGAGGCCGGGTCGCTGAAGGACCAGATCGACAGCGCCGCGAAGAACACGACCGCGGAGACCTCGATGAACAGCGTGTCCCAGCCTTTGCCGCGCCGGCGTTCGAGCAGGAGCAGCCCGCCCGCGAGCGCCAGTCCGGTCAGCCCGGACCACCGCCAGCCGGCCTGCGTGGACACGACCGCGAAGGCGATCCACGGAAGGAAACTCTTCAGGTAGTTCATCGGTGCCCCTCGCTCACATTCCTGTGCTGACATGTCAAAGCTAGAACGTCCGGCGTGCACATGTCAATAGTGGAATGTAGGGTGGGCGCATGACCTTGCGACACGCGGTGCTGGGGCTGCTCGCCACCGCCCCCGGAAGCGGCTACGACCTGCTGAAACGCTTCGAAACGGCGATGTCGAGCGTCTGGACGGCCACGCAGAGCCAGCTGTACGGGGAACTGGGCAAGCTCGAGGGCGCGGACCTGATCAAGGTCTCCGCGGAGGGCCCGCGCGGCCGCAAAGAGTACGCGATCACCGACGCCGGCCGGTCGGAACTGCGCAAGTGGCTGCTGGAGGAGCGGCCGCCGGCGGCGCGGCGGAACGAGATGCTGCTGCGGGTGTACTTCCTGGGCGAGGTCACGCCGGAGGAGGCCCGAGGATTCCTGCGCAGGCACGGCGCTTTCGCCGAGGGGCTGGTCGGCGAACTGGCCGCGATCGACGCGGCAGTGGACTGGGACGACAGCGATCCGTCGCTGTACGGCCGCCTCGCGCTGGAGTGGGGCAAGCGATACGCGGCGATGGAACGCGATTGGGCGGAGTGGGCGGCGGAGACGATCCGCGCGGCCCGCGGCTGAGCATGGCCGGCGGCCAGGCCCGCCACTGCGGCGACGATGCCGTTTTCGCGCGCGATCTCCGGGACGAGGGCGAGCCGGAGGCCGAGTGCACTCCCGGCATCGCCGCCCGGTTTCCGCGGAAGAACGTCGCCGCGGGAATGCTCGCCCGCGACGAACACGGACGGATCCTGTTCGTCTTCCCGGCTTACCAGCCGTTCCTGGAGATCCCCGGGAGGCTTGGTCGAAGACGGCGAATCACCGCTGGCCGCGTGTCGTCGAGAGGTCGGCGAAGAACTCGGCATCGACGTGCCGGTGGGGCGGCTTCTCGTGGTCGATTGGCGGCGCCTGGCGGGACAGCCTGCAATTCGTCTTCGACGGCGGCGTGCTGAGCCGCGAGCGGATCGGTGCCCTCCGCCTGGCGGCGGACGAAGTGAGCCGGTTCGAATTCCTTGGCATCGAGGCCGCGCAAGCGCAATCGCGCCCGTCGAAAGCACGGCGAATCACTCTGGCGCACCAAGGGTTTCTGGACGGGGAGACGGTCTGCGGCGAGTTCGGCCGGAGGCTCGGGTAGTCCTCGCCTCCGGCCGCGCCGGGTCATCCGTCGGAAGACCGCTTCCAGATGTTGATGCCTTCTTCGGTGGCGTGCTGGTCGATCTCGGCCAGTTCCTCCGCGGTGAATGACAGGGTGTCCAGCGCGGCGACGTTGTCCTCCAGCTGCTTCACGCTGCTGGCCCCGATCACCAGCGATGTCATCCGCGGATCCCGCAGCGCCCACGCCAGCGCCAGCTGCGCCAGCGTCTGCCCCCGCCGCGCCGCGATCTCGCCCAGCGCCCGGATCTTGCCGAGCTTCTCTTCGGTGATCGTGTCCGGGTTCAGCGATTTCCCTTGCGCCGCTCGCGAATCCGTGGGCACCCCGGAAAGGTATTTGTCGGTCAGCAATCCCTGCGCCAGCGGCGAGAACGCGATGCACCCGGCCCCGGCCTGCTCCAGGGTCCCGAGCAAATCGTCCGTCTCGGTCCAGCGGTTGAACATCGAATACGACGGCTGGTGGATCAGCAGCGGTGTGCCCAGTTCGCGCAGCAACTGCGCGGCTTCCGCGGTCCGCGCGGAGTTGTAGGACGAGATCCCGGCGTACAACGCCTTGCCGGACCGGACCGCCCGGTCGAGCGCGCCGACCGTCTCCTCCAGCGGCGTCTCCGGGTCGAAGCGGTGCGAGTAGAAGATGTCGACGTAGTCCAGGCCCATCCGCCCGAGCGACTGGTCGAGGCTGGCCAGCAGGTACTTCCGCGAACCCCACTCGCCGTACGGGCCGGGCCACATGTCGTAGCCGGCCTTGGTCGAAATGATCAGCTCGTCGCGGTAGGGCTTCAGGTCGCTCGCCAGCAGCCGGCCGAAGTTCTCCTCGGCGCTGCCGTAGGGCGGGCCGTAGTTGTTGGCCAGGTCGAAATGCGTGATGCCGAGGTCGAAGGCGCGCCGGACGATGTCGCGCTGGACGGTGAGCGGGCGGTCGTTCCCGAAGTTGTGCCACAGCCCGAGCGAGATCGCGGGCAGCTTCAGGCCGCTGCGCCCGCAGCGGCGGTAGGGCATCGAGTCGTAACGGGCATCAGCGGCAGCGTAAGTCACGTCCCGATGCTAGCCCGCGAGGCCGGTGACCTCCTGTTCGATGGCAAAAGGCGGTTTTGCGCGCGACATCCCATTCGACTCCGTACTATGCGGGCGGTGGCGCCCGTGACAGGCCAGGTGCCCCGACAGCGAACGAGGGAGGGACTCCCCATGGCCGGCTACAAGGTCATCACCGGTGCCTTGCGCACCGAAGCGAAGAAGTGGGATCCGCACGCTGAGAAGGTCGCCGGTGTGCACACGGCGGTTTCCGGCATGACGCTCGACACCTCGGCGTTCTGGATCGGCGACGGCGTGAACTTCCTCCTCACGGCCGCGGTCGCGCAGATCGACAAAACCGCCTACGACAAGCTCCAGCAGTTCATGGAGCAGAAACTCTCCACGGCGGGCCCGGACATGGGCCACATCGGCGACGTGCTGGTCAAGGCGGCCAACACCTACGACCAGAACGAGGAAATCGTCGAACTCGACCTCAACGACTGGTCGAAGAAGATTCCGGAGGGCGACTCGTGAGCGAAGACGCGGAGAGCACCACCGCCGAATTCAAGAAACTGATCGACCAGCTGGTCCAGTGGGTCAACGACATGGTCAACGGGTTCCGGGAGTTCGTCGGCAAATGGGCGGATTCCGCGTGGCGGTACGTCCTGGGCCCGGCGGTCATCGCCTTCGACCGGGGAATGAAGGCGCTCAACGAGAAGATCACGAAGATCGTCCAGGACATCCAGAAGATCCTGGAGCATTCGACCCCGATCGTCTCGATCATCGTCCAGGGGTTCTCCTGGCTGGAGGACGCCCAGCGCCCCGCCTCCCAGCTCCAGGGCGTGGTCAAGGAACACCCGGACGCGAACTTCGGGCATTGGGAGGGCGCGGCCCGGAAGGCATACGACGACGCCGTCGACGCGCAGCACGCCGCGCTGGGCGCGATCAAGACCAAAGCGGACAACATCAGCAGCTGGCTGCTCGACATCGCCAAGGCGAACATCATGTTCGTGAAGGAACTCGGCGACGCCTTCGCCGCCCTGGTGGGCGAGTTCGTCGCGGTCCTGGTCGAGGCCGGGACCATCGTCGGCGCGCTGGAAGCCATCGGGGAAGCGGGCAAACTCGTCGAGAAGCTGGTCACCACCGCGGGGCAGCGGCTCACCAAGGTCGTGGAAATGTACAGCGAGGCGGTCGGGCGCACGCGCGACGCCACCAGCATCCAGTACGACGCCGCGGAATTTCCGAACGACAAATGGCCGAGCCTGGCCGGCTAGCCGCACGAGAGGAGCGACAATGACCGACCCGGTCGCCTCGGCGAACACCCTCGACGCGGGGCTGGAAGCACTTCGGGACATCGGCGCGCGGCTCGATCGGGCCCCGGCGCCGCAGCCGCCGCCGACAGTCGCCGAACCCGTGCTGGTCGGCACCGGGAAGGCGCGCGGTTTCCGCGCGGCCGACCGGACCGGCGTCGTCACGATCACGCTGGACGAGGACCTCAAGCTGGTCGAGGCGACCGTCCTGGACCACTGGAAATCCCGGGTGGAGCCTGCCTTCCTCGGCGAAGCGCTGACGGAGGCGTACCTGGCCGCGCTGGACGCGGCGGTGCAGGAAAGGTCCGAACGCTTGGCCTCGGAAACGCCGCCCGCCGCGGCTCCGGCGAGCGACGCGGACGGTCCCGTGGTGTTCCCGACGCTCGACGAAGTCGTGGCGGCAGCCCGGGCCAGCCGGGAGCGCAACGAGAACGAACGGCTCCGGCAGCAGCGGGAGCGCGGTCCGGCCGCCGAGCCGGAACCGCCGCACGAGGTGAGCGGGAGCTTCGGCTACCTGACCCTTCGCGTCCAGGGCGGCGCGATGCTCTCCGCGAGCCCGAACGTCAGCGCGCTGGCCAACGCGGGCACGGCCAACCTCCAGGAGGACATCGAAGCCGCGTTCGGCAACGCGGGGCTGAAATCACCGCACGCAGTCTCGGAATCGGGCAGTGTCCGCCGGGACAAGTCGGCCGGTCGCGAGTTCGACGAGGAAGAGGACGCGTGGCGAGGGTTCCATGGCAATGATTAACCGGCTCGTGCTCGGGCTGGCGGTCGCCGTCTCGGCAGCGGGATGCAGCGGCGCCGGCCCGGCCGAGACGTTCGCGAAAACGAACGCCTGCGAGTTGCTGGCGACCGCCGCGCGGGGCACGCCGATCGACCCGCAGCGAAGCGAGTACAAGCTGACGGAATCCGCCCCGGCCGGTGCGGCGGGCGGCGTCGGCGGCTGCCGCACCGAGTGGAACCCGCCGTCCGGCAAGCTGACCGGCGGCGACCTGGCCGCGACGCTGGAGCTGGGCGAGGCGGAGGACTGGAGCGCGCACAGCGAATCGAGCACCCAGAGCGGGCACGAAGTCCGGAAAGACACCACGAAAGCCGGCGGCGGATGCCGTTATCAGGTCCAGATCCCCGGCACGGACGCGGCGGTGCGCATCTGGTACCTCGACCGGTCCGTCAGCAACGAAGGGTCCTGCCCGGTCGCGAAGCGGTTGGTGGATCAGGTCATTCCGAGCCTGCCGTGAAACGGCTCCGGCACCCCGGCATACATCGGAGGAATATCCGGCTTTCAGCGGCGCTGCGGGGGCGTGTGCCAGCTGAGCTCCGATGTCTGGTCGCCGGGAAGCCTGCGGTGCCGACCGCCCAGTACAGTGCGGGTGAGCGATCGCTTAGGAGGCTACGTGGGCACCGGGTTTTTCTCGTCCGTCGACGACGTGTCGGCGCAGCTGGCCGAGGCCGGGTACCTCGCGTCGACCGCGGTCGCGACCACGGTGTTCCTCGCCGACCGGCTGGGCAAGCCGCTGCTGGTCGAGGGCCCGGCCGGGGTCGGCAAGACCGCGCTGGCGACGGCGGTCGCCGAGGTCACCGGCTCGCGGCTGGTGCGGTTGCAGTGCTACGAGGGCATCGACGAGGCCCGCGCGCTGTACGAGTGGAACCACGCGAAGCAGCTGCTGCGGATCACCGCGGGCCGCGACGAGACGTGGGACGAGGCGCGCACCGACATCTTCGGCGAGGAATTCCTGCTGCGCCGCCCGCTGCTCACCGCGATCTCCGGCACCGAGCCGACTGTGCTGCTGATCGACGAAACGGACAAGGCCGACGTCGAGATCGAGGGCCTGCTGCTGGAGGTGCTCGGCGATTTCCAGGTGACGGTGCCCGAACTCGGCACGATCACCGCGACGCGGCAGCCGTTCGTGGTGCTGACGTCGAACGCGACGCGCGAGCTGTCCGAGGCGCTGCGGCGGCGGTGCCTGTTCCTGCACATCGATTTCCCGGACGAGGACCTGGAACGCGAGATCGTCCGGCTGAAGGTGCCCGGCATCGAGGCCGCGCTCGCGGATTCGGTGGTGCGGGTGATCGCCGCGCTGCGGGCCATGGACCTTCGGAAACTGCCGTCGGTGGCAGAGACCGTCGACTGGGCGCACACGCTGCTGGAACTCGGCGCGGGCGCGCTCGACGAACGGGTGGTGCGCGAAAGCCTCGGCGTCGTGCTGAAGCATCAGGACGACATCGCGAAGGCCGGGGCCGGGCTGCGTCTCGACCAGGTGCTGGACGCGTCGTGACCGCCGCGCCGGGCCTGACCGGACGGCTCGCCGAGTTCGTGCGGGCCTTGCGGGCGCAAGGCATCCCGGCCGGACCGGGCGAAACGGCCGACGCGGCAGCCGCGCTGGAGGTGCTCGGCCTGGACGAGCGCGAACTGGTCCGCGAAGGGCTCGCCGCCGCTCTGGTCCGCCGGGGCGGCCAGCGCACGGTGTTCGACGCCGCGTTCGACCTGTACTTCCCGGCGGCCGTCGGCGCTCCGGAGCTGGCGCGCGAAAACCCGCCGCAGGACCGGGAGGAACTGCGGGAAGCACTCGCCGCCGCCTTGGCCGAAGGCGACGACCAGGCGTTGGACCAGCTCGCCGGACTCGCCGTGGACCTGCTGGGCCAGTACGGCGCCGGGACCGGCCCCGGCGGCGGATATTCGGCGCACCAGACGCTGGACCGCCTGCAACCGCAGACGCTCATCGCCCAGGTGCTGGCCGCGATGCGGGCCGCGGGCGCCCCGGACGAGTTCACCGACCGGCTCACCCGCGACGAAATCCGCCGCCGCGTCGAGGGTTTCCGCGGCCGGGTGCGGACCGAAGCGCGCCGCCGAGCCGCGGAACTCCGGGGCCGCGAACGGATCGCCAAACACGCGATCGCTCCCGCCGCCGACCGCGTCGACTTCCTGCTCGCCAGCCGTACGCAATTGGCCGAGCTGCGGCGCACGATCCAGCCGCTGTCCCGAAAACTCGCCACCAGGCTTGCCGCGCGCCGCAAACGCACCACACGCGGCCAGATCGACTTGCGCCGAACGCTGCGTCGTTCACTCTCCACTGGCGGCGTGCCCTTGCGTCCAGCCTACCGGCACCGGCGCCCCGGCCGCCCGGAAATCATCCTCCTGTGCGACCTTTCCGGTTCGGTGGCGGGTTTCGCGAACTTCACGATGCTGCTGGTGCAGGCGTTGCGGGACCAGTTCAGCAAGATCCGCGTCTTCGGTTTCGTCGACAGCACCGACGAGGTGACCCACCTCGTGGACACCGGCGCTGCCGATCCCGAACAGCTGGGCGCGCGCATGCTCAGCGAAGCCGCGGTAGTCCGCTGGGACGGCCACAGCGATTACGGCCGCGCGCTAGGACAATTCACTTCGCACTGGCTCGACGCGGTGGGCCCGCGTACGTCGGTCCTCATCCTGGGCGACGCCCGAACGAACGGCGGCGACCCGAATCTCGGGGCCGTCCGCGCGATCCGCTCCCGCGCCCGGCATGTCCACTGGCTGAACCCCGAACGCCGATCCCTGTGGGGCACCGGCGATTCGGCCGCGCCGGACTACGCGGAACTGGTGGAGATGCACGAATGCCGCAACGCGCAGCAGCTGGGCGTGCTCGTCACGCGCCTTCTGCCGACCTGAGCCAGTCGTCAATCTCCTTGCGCAGCAACGCTTTGGTCTCTTCCGGCGCGAACGATGCCTCCACCGCGTTGCCGGCCAGCTGAGCCAGTGTCGCGTCGCCGTAACCGAAGACTTCCCTCGCCCGAGTGAATTCGCCGGTGATCGTGGTACCCGTGACGTCCGGGACATCCGTGTTGAGCGTGACTCGGAGCCCCGCCTCGATCAACCGGGGGAGCGGGTGCTCCGGAAGCGTCGGCACCAATCCGAGCGCGACGTTCGACGAAGGACACACCTCAAGCGCGATCCCGGTTTCCGCTGCCTGAGCGGTCAACTCCGGGTCGTCCACGATGCGGATCCCGTGCCCGATACGCTCAGCACCACCGATCTCGATCGCCTCGCGGACGCTGTCCGGCCCGGCGTCCTCACCAGCGTGGTGAACGAGGTGCACGCCCGCCTCCCGTGCCCGGGCGAACACCTCCCGGAACGGAGCGAGCGAGTGCCTTTCCTCGCCAGCCATCCCGATCGCGATGATCTCCTCGTGCCGCTTGGCCAGTTCGAGGGTTTTCATCGCCCGCTCGACCGACCGCCGCCGCGAGTGATCGAGAATCAACCGCCATCGCAGCCCATGCTCCTCCCCGCCTTCCGACAGTCCTTTGAGGACCGCGTTGAGCGGCAGTCCAAGATCCCCGAGCCGTTCCCCGTGCGCGGCGGCGGTGAACGTGACCTCGACGTATCGAGTCCCCTGCGCGGCTTCGTCCGCACAGAACTCGCGCGCGATCCGCTCGAAGTCCGCGGCCTCGCGCAAACACGACCGAGTGAGACTGTTGCGATCGGCAAACGCCCGAAACCCGGTGAACACGGCAGGTTTGCCCGGCACCCGGACTCCGTGGAGGGCCGCGAGCTCCTTGAGCGTGCCAGGGCGGACAGTGCTCTCAAGATGGACGTGGAGATGCACCTTGGGAAGGGCCGAAAGATCGCGCACGCGTCGGATGATGCCCGCTCCGTGCGTCCCCTGTCATCCAAGTTTCGTCGCCGGGAACTAGCGGCGGCTTGACGGCGTTGGGGGAGTGACGGAGGTTTCCGCAGGGGAAAGGCTGTGTGCGATGGCTTTGCTGAAGAAACTCACCATGCTGGCCGGTGCCGCGGGCGCGGTGTCGTACGTGCGGAACAACCCGGAGAAGGTCAACGAGGCCGTGGGGAAGGCGGCGCGTTTCGTGGACGAGAAGACCAACGGTCGATACCACTCGCAGATCGCGGGAGCTGTCCGGAAGGTCTCGGACACTACCGGTCCTCGGACGGCTGAGTGAGTCTTGGCTCCGGGGTCTGAGCGAGGTTTGACCCGATCCCGGAGGTCTGCTGAAGCGTAAGCGGCGGGTCCGCGGGTTGAGGTGTGCCCGGCGGGCAGGCTTGCCCCTCCGGACGGGGAGGCGACGCGACCGTCCGCAGCCCCGCCCAGGTGCCGACGAGCGGTCTGGGGCCTGTTGCCTTCGCGCGGGGTCTTGCTGGTCCGGTGCCTGCGTACGGCGTTCTGGCACGCTCGCGCATGCGAGACTGTTCCGGTGCCCGTCCAGGTGCCGCAGTGCGGCCTGGGTCTTGCTGCCTCGCGCGGGGGGTCTTGCTGGTCCGGTGGCTGCGTACGGCGTCCTGCTGTTCCGGTGCCCGCCCAGGTGCCGACGAGCGCCTGGATCCTGCTGCCTCGCGCGGGGTCTTGCTGGTCCGATGTCTGCGTACGTCGTTCTGGCACGCTCCGCATGCGAGACTGTTCCGGTGCCCGTCCAGGTGCCGCAGCGCGGTCTGGGTCTTGCTGCCTCGCGCCGGGTCCTGCTGGCCCGGTGCCTGCGTCCTGCTGGCCCGCCGCCCCGCCCAGGCGCAGCGCGGTCTGGGTCCTGCTGCCTCGCCGCTCGCGCCCTGCTGCTTGACGGGTACTGCTCGGTCTCGCCGCCGGGTCCGTCCTCGGCCTGCTGACGCTGCGGGCTGGAGCGTGCTGCGCTTCAGCCCAGGCCGGGCGGATCCGCGGGCCAGGCTTCGCCCGCGGAGCACCCTGTGCTCAGCGGGCGGCAGTTTCGGCGCGTACTGGCTGATCACCTCCGGCGGCATCGGGGCCGTGCGGGTTCTGCGGCCTCTCGATCGGTCTTCCTAGCCCCCGGGCCGTCGTGCTTCGCCTGCCGTCGAGGCGCTGCCCAGCCCGACTCCCAGCTCCGCGATTCCTGACCGGTCGTTCTCCCGAGCCGTCGTGGTGCTTGCCGAGCCTGGCCAGTCCTTCTGCGCGGTCTGGCTTGTGGTTTTGCCGGGTCTGGCTGGTTGTCCCGGCTCGCTTGCAGCTCTGCCGAGTCTCGCTGGTCTTCCGCCGAGCTAAGCCAGCCGCTCTGCCGTGAATCCGGCCGTCGGCGCCAAACCAAGGCACGCCGCTCCGCGAGGTCTCCAACTACCGCGCGCGACCCAGCCCGGCCAGCGTCCCCGCCCGCCGGCTCCAGCCAGCCCTCACTCCTCGGCCAGCACCGCCAGCACACCCTCCCCGTACTTGGCCAGCTTGCTCTCGCCGACCCCGCTCACCGTGCCCAGCGTGTCGAGCGTCGTCGGCATCATCGCGGCGATCTGGCGCAGCGTGGCATCGTGGAAGATCACGTAAGCCGGGACACCCTGTTCCTTCGCCGTAGCCCCGCGCCAGGCACGCAGGCGCTCGAACACCGGTGCCGCTTCCGCGGGCATGTCGATCGGAGCGGCCGGCGTGCGGCGGGACGTTCGCGGGGCACGCGCCGGGCGTTCCGGTTCGCGGCGCAGCTGCACTTCGTGGGAACCGTTCAGCACCGCGGTCGAACCTTCGGTCAGCACCAGCGATCCGTAATCCCCTTCGACCGCGAGCAGGTTGCGTGCCAGCAATTGCCGCACCACAGCGCGCCACTCCGGTTCGCGCAGTTCGGTGCCGATGCCGAAGACCTTCAGCGTGTCGTGCTGGAACTGGGTGACTTTCGGCGTCGTCTTGCCCAGCAGGATGTCGATGATCTGGCCGGCGCCGAACTTCTGCCGCCGTTCGTTGCGCAGACGGACCACTGTGGACAGTAGTTTCTGTGCGGGAATGGTGCCGTCCCAGCGTTCCGGCGGGGCCAGGCAGGTGTCGCAGTTCCCGCACGGCTGGCCGGACTGCCCGAAGTACGCGAGGATCTGCGTGCGCCGGCATTCGACCGTCTCGCACAGCGCCAGCATCGCGTTCAGGTGCTGGGCTTGCAGGCGACGATGCATCTCGTCGCCCTCGGACTTGTCGATCATTTTGCGTTGCTGCATCACGTCTTGCAGCCCGTACGCGAGCCAGGCGGTCGACGGCTGCCCGTCGCGGCCCGCGCGGCCGGTTTCCTGGTAATAGCCTTCCACGGACTTCGGCAGGTCGAGGTGGGCGACAAACCGGACGTCCGGTTTGTCGATGCCCATGCCGAACGCGATCGTGGCGACCACGACGAGCCCGTCCTCGCGCAGGAACCTCGCCTGGTTCGCGGCGCGGGTCGACTTGTCGAGCCCGGCGTGGTAGGGCAGCGCCGGGATTCCGTTCTGCGCCAGGAAATCCGCCGTCTTCTCGACCGACGCGCGGGACAGGCAGTAGACGATCCCGGCGTCGCCCGGGTGCTCGGTGCGCAGAAGGTCGAGCAACTGCTTCTGCGGCGAGTTCTTCGGCACGATCCGGTACTGGATGTTCGGCCGGTCGAAGCTCGCGACGAAATGCTTCGCGTTGTCCAGGCCGAGCCGCTGCGAGATTTCCTTGTGCGTGGCCTCGGTCGCGGTGGCGGTGAGCGCGATCCGGGGCACGTCCGGCCAGCGTTCGTGCAGCGACGACAGCATCAGGTAGTCGGGCCGGAAATCGTGGCCCCACTGGGAGACGCAGTGCGCCTCGTCGATCGCGAACAGCGCGATCTTGCCGCGGTCGAGCAGCCGCACGGTGGATTCGACCGACAGCCGTTCCGGCGCGAGGTAGAGCAGGTCCAGTTCGCCCGCGACGAAGGCCTCCTCCACCTCCTGCCGCTGCGCGAAATCCTGGGTGGAGTTGAGGAATCCGGCGCGCACGCCGACGTTGCGCAGCGCGTCGACCTGGTCCTGCATCAGCGCGATGAGCGGCGAGATGACCACGCCGACGCCCGGCCGCACCAGCGACGGGATCTGGTAGCACAGCGATTTCCCGCCGCCGGTGGGCATGAGCACCAGCGCGTCGCCGCCGGAGATCACGTGCTCGACGATCTCCGCCTGGTCGCCGCGGAAGGCGTCGTAGCCGAAGACGCGCTGCAGAGTCTCGAGAGCGGGGGAACGGGTGGCCTGCTCGGCCAGATCGGGATGCGCCACGCGGCCGATTCTAGGGCGGCGGGCCGTCCGGGCGAGCCTGCCCCGCCGGGTTCGGCGCGAGAGTCCCCGTCGCACCGGCCGTTTTCGGGGCCTGCGACGGGCCCGGTCGCGCAGGGTGAACAGCGTGGCTACTGGTGAAACCCGGGATGACGGGTCCCTTCACGCCACCCTCGTGACAGACGGTGCCGAGAGGCGGCAGTCCCGGTGCCGGTCGCCCGCCGTCTGGAGGCGCACAATGGGATCCGTGGCTTTTCCGATCAATGACCTGACCGGGTACTTCTCCGGCGAATGGCAGCTCGCGCGCGAAATCGTCGACGTCGACGGTGCGGCGATGGGCTCGGCGAGCGGCCGCGCGTCGTTCACCCCGGAAGACGGGGTACTCGTCTACCACGAGTCGGGAGAGCTGCAGCTCGGAGCGCATCGCGGGCCGTTTGTCCGGACTCTGCACTACCGTCCGGCCGGCGGCTCGCGCGCCGCGGTCCACTTCGACCATGGCGGGTTTTTCCACGACGTGGACCTGGCGACCGGGGAGTGGACGGCCGATCATCCGTGCGCCGCCGACTGGTATCGCGGGGCGTACCGGGTGCTCGACGATCGCCGGTGGGAGCAGGAATGGGTGGTGACCGGACCGGCCAAGGACCACGTCATCACCAGCCGGTTCACCCGGGCGGACCCGTGATCTTCCCGGCTCGGCGCATGATTTCGCGCTGCTGAGCTCAGGATCCGGCGGATAGCGAAGCGAACGTCCCGGGTGGACTACTTGCGCCGGTTGCGCAGGATCACCAGCAGAACCGTGATCGCCGAAACCGCGCAGGCGGCGGTGATCACCATCCCCGCCCAGGCGGGAATCGCGATACCGGCGATGTTGTCGAAGCCGGACAGGGCGCGGGGCGCGGTGATCGCCACAGGGCCCTCCGTTCGCGTCGTCGGCGTGCAGATCGCTTTCGCGCTGGATTTTACCCGACGTCGGCCGCCCCTGTCAGGTCCGAAGTGGACAGTTGCGGTCACCGCTGGTAGTCATCGGATTTCCCGTGTCGAAGCGGTTCGAACCGGCGCGAACGGACCCCTCGTGCCGCTCGAGTCACAGTGCTGGGCACAAGCGGATCTTCGGGGCATGATCGAGGCAAGCGCACGACGACGGAGAGGAGCGCGAGATGAATGTGGCCGATCTGCTCGTGGACGGATTCGGCCGGGTGCGGGAAGCGGTGCACCAGGCAGTCGACGGGCTGACCGCGGAGCAACTGGCGGCGCGACCCGGCCCGGAGGCCAACTCGATCGGCTGGCTGGTCTGGCATGTGGCGAGGGTGCAGGACGACCATGTCGCGGACGTCGCGGGCACCGACCAGTTCTGGACGGCACAGGACTGGCGCGAGAAATTCGACCTGCCGTTCCCGGCCGGCGATATCGGTTACGGGCACAGCAGCGACGACGTGGCCAAGGTGCAACCGCAGTCGCCGGGCTTGCTCACCGGCTACTACGACGCCGTGCACGAGCACACGGTGTCCTGGGTGACCAGCCTCAACGGGGCGGCCCTGGACCGCGTGGTCGACGAAGGCTGGAACCCGCCGGTGACGCTTGGAGTCCGGCTGGTCAGCGTGCTGTCCGACGACCTTCAGCACGCCGGACAGGCCGCCTACGTGAGGGGGTTGCTGCTGGGATGACCCGAACCGGAGCGACCGACGCGCCGGGCGAGTGACCGGGCCTGCTTGCGCGGCAGCGGGCCAAGGAGGGCGGCGATGCCTGCTGGCCAACACGCGGTGCGGGCGTGTGGTGAGAGCTGGGCTGGTGGCTGACGCGGGCATGGTGCGAGTCCGCGGCGAGAGCGGAGCGGAGGAGAGGGCGCGGCGAGAACGGGACTGGTGGTTGACGGGACTGGTGGTTGACGAGAGGACGGTGAGGGTGTGCGGTGAGAGTTAGGTTGCTGGCCAACGCGCAGTGAGAGCGTGCGGCGAAGGCTGGGCTGGTGGCTGACTCGGGCGTGGTGAGAGTGCTTGGTGAGTGCTGGGCTGGTGGCTGACTCGGGCATGGTGAGAGTGCGCGGTGAATGCTGGGCTGGCCGAAGCGGGCGCAGCCTCGCGGGGCGCAGTTTCGTCTGGAGCAGCGCGGCCGCAGTTCCGCGCGGAAGGGTCCTCGGTGCCGGCGGCCGCTCGGTCTCGGAGAAATCTCGGCTGCCGAGCGGTCTCACTCGAAACCGGTTCCCCGATGGTCCGGCAGTCGTCGTGGGCCGGGGCCGTCTTGGCCTAGGCGGTCTTCCGGGTTGGCCAGGCGGCATTTGGCCAGGGACATGCAGCCGCAGCCGATGCAGTCGTTCAGCTGGTCCCGGAGTTGTTCCAGCTGGCGGATGCGCTGGTCGAGGTCGGAGCGCCAGCAGGACGAGATGCGGGACCAGTCGGCGCGGGTCGGGGTGCGGTCGTCCGGGAGGAGGGCCAGCACGTCGCGGATCTGCGCCAGCGGCATGCCCACCCGCTGCGACATGCGGATGAACGTGACCCGCCGCAGGGTGTCGCGGCGGTAGCGGCGCTGGTTGCCCGCGGTGCGCCTGCTGCGGATCAGGTTCTCGTCCTCGTAGAACCGGAGGGCCGACGCGGGTACGCCGCTGCGGTGGGAGAGTTCGCCCACGGTCAGTTCCGGCAGCTCCGTTTTCGTCATGCCCTCAGCATAGCTTGACTTAAAGGGAGCTTGAAGTTCGAGACTCCTTCCGGAGGCGGGAAACCTGTTCCGCCCCGGGAAAGGAGAAAAACGTGTCCGAAGCTCCCGTCCGGCTCGCTGTGCTCGTCGGCAGCGCCAGGGAAGGGCGGTTCGCCCCCACGGTCGTGCGCTGGTTCTCCCGCCAGGCCGACCGGCACGGCGGGTTCGCGGTCGATGTCCTCGACGTCGCCGAGATCTCGCTGCCGCTCGCGATGAACGGCGAGGGGGCCGCGCCCGTCGCTGCCCGGCTCGCGGCGGCGGGCGCGTTCGTCGTGGTCACGCCGGAGTACAACCACAGCTACCCGGCCGCGCTCAAGAACGTCCTCGACTGGTTCCGCGGCGAATGGCACGCGAAACCGGTCGCTTTCGTGTCCTACGGCGGGATTTCCGGCGGGCTGCGCGCTGTCGAACACCTCCGTCCGGTCTTCGCCGAGCTGCACGCGGTCACCATCCGCGAAACCGTGAGCTTCCACGGGGTGCACGGCCGCTTCGGGGAGGACGGCGAACCGCTCGACCCTGCCGCCGAGACCGCGGCGAATGCGTTGCTCGACCAGCTCGAATGGTGGGCCCGTGCGTTGCAGGACGCTCGGTTGGTGCGGGCTTATCCGGCATAACGACCGCGGCGCGGCGTGGTTGAGGTGCCGGAGGCGGGCTGACGGTGCGGACGCTGTTCTGGCGACGCTTGGCTGGCTGTCTGCCGGGAAGCGGCGCATGTGCCGTCCGGAGCCGCCCTGGTCGTGCGACGAGTCCGGTGCAGCACTGTCCGGAGAGTCAGCGAGTCCGGTCTAGCACTGTCCAGAGAGTCAACGAGCCCGGTTCAGCACTGTCCGAAGGGGCAGCGAGCCTGGTGCAGCACTGTCCGGAGAGTCAACGAGCCTGGTGCAGCACTGTCCGGAGAGTCAGCGAGTCCGGTCCGGCGTCGTCCGGAGAGTCAGCGAGTCCGGTGCGGTGCCGCGAAACCCAAGCGGGCGAGCGGCATCGCACCGGACGAACAAGCGGTCAGCCAGCGTGACTGTCCACACCGGACCGTCGGGCGAAAGCAGGTGCGTGTTCCGGGCGCAGCCCAACACCGCCAAGGTAAGCGGTAACCCCGGAAAGCACCGGGAACCGTTGCACCACCCGCATGGGCGCGGGCAAGCGGACCAGCGTCCCGGCGAGTGCGGGGCGGAGCAGCATCTCGTGTTCGCCTCGCTGGCTCGACTGCACCGCGACCGTCGGCAGCAGACGGCGGCGGCGTACGGCGGCCAGGCGGGACATCGGAACCTCCCCGCGGCGCAACGGTTCTGCGAGGAGTCGTGCGGTGGCGACGGCGTCTTGCACGGCGAGGTTCACCCCGACGCCGCCCACCGGTGACATCGGGTGTGCTGCGTCGCCGATGCACAGCCCTCCGGGGGCGTGCCAGCGCGGCAGCAGGCCCATGGTCACTTCGAGTAGTTTCACGTCGTCCCACGAGCGGACGGCGGACACCTGTGCGGGCGTCCAGCCGAACAGTTCGGCCAGCCGCGAGCGGAAGTCTTCGATGGGGCCGGAACGCAGGTGGGCGTCTTGGCCTCGGGGGATGAGGTACGAGGTCTGGTAGTAATCGCCGCGGTCCATGGTCACTGAGGCGTATCCGGGGCCGAACCGGGCGAACACCCCCTGTTCGCCCGGTCCGGCTTTCGGCACTCGCACCTGCCAGACGTCCATCGGGACGTCCGATTCCCGCAGGGCGAGGCCGAGTTCGTGGCGCACTGTCGACCAGCGTCCGTCGCAGCCGACGGTGAGTGGGGCGGCAAGAGAGTGGACGATGCCGTTGTCGTCGAGGTAGTCGACGCCGGTCACGCGTCCGCCCTCGCGGCGCAGGGACACGACGGACGCGCCCATGCGCAGGGAGAATTTCGGTTCCGCCGCACCGGCTTCGGCCAGCAGGGCCAGGAATTCGGCTTGCGGGACCATCGCGATGTGCTTGTGCGGGCCGCGCAGTCTGCTGAAGTCGGCGGCGATCACGGTCTCCGCGCCGATCTCCATTTTCATCCGCTCCAGGACCGAACGGGACAACGCGGCGAACTGAGTGCCGAGGCCGAGTTCGTCCAGCAGCCGCAGCGTCGACGGGTGCACGGTGTCGCCGCGGAAATCCCGCAGGAAGTCACGGTGCTTCTCCAGCACCGCCACCTCGACCCCGGCCCGCGCCAGCAGCAGGCCCAGCATCACGCCTGCCGGACCGCCCCCGGCGACCACGCATCCGGTCCGTTCCATCGGGACCTCCAATCTTAGAGACTCTCTAAGTTTAGAGTAACGCTAAGATTCACGCCATGACCGGGTTGCGGGAAGAGAAGAAGCGGCGGACCCGCCAGGCGCTGATCGAGGCGGCGCTCACGCTGTTCGACGAGCAGGGGTACGACGGCACGACCGTCGCCGAGATCTCCGCGCGGGCGAAGGTGTCCCCGGCGACGTACTTCAACTACTTCGCGGCCAAAGAGGACGTTGTCTTCGCTGACCAGCATCTTTACGACGAGGTGGTGGACGGGGTCTTCGCGGCGGCGGAGCCGGGCGCGCCGGTGGCGGAGATGGTGAGCAGGACCGTCCACGCGCTGGCGTCGGCGGACGCGTGGAGTTTTCCGCTGGACCATCCGCTCACCGAGGTGCGCACCCGGCTGCTGGCCGGGGTGCCTGCGTTGCGCGCGGGATACCTGCTGCGCAACGCCGCGGTGGGCGATCGGTGGGCGGAGAAGCTCTACAAGACGTGTGCGCCGCAGCTGGACCGGGTCGAGGCTGCCGCGTTGACCGGTGCGGTGCTCGGCGCGTTGGAGGCGGCGCTGCGGCAGGTGCCGGAGGGGCGCAGCGCGACGGAAGTCGTGCTGGGGATCGTCGAGCGGGTCGTGCGCGGGTTGATGCCGGAAGGCTAGTTGCAGTACAAGGATTCGAGTTTGGTGTCCGAGGCGACCACGGTGATTCCCTTGCCGACCGGCTGCCCGGACGCCGCCAGCGACGCGGACACGGTGCAGACCACCTGCTGCAGGCCGACCGGGTAAAGCAGTTTCATCGATTCGGAGACGGTCACGGTCACCGGCTGGGCCGAGGTGTCGACCGTGACGGGCCGGCCGGGCGAGAGCGTCGAGTAGAAACCCTCTTGCTCTTCCGTGCGAGTCGGGCCGCCGAACAGCTCCGTCAGCACCGTCGTGGGGTTCGCGTCCCTCGCCCAGGCACGTTGCACGGGGCTGAGTTGTCCCGCGTAGACGAAGTAGAGCGTGATTTGCGGACGCGGCGCGCCCAACTGGAATCCGCCGGGGGCGTCTCCGGCAGGGACCACTCCGGTCGGCTGGATGCCGCAACCAGCGAGGGCCAAGACAGCCGCGAAAGCGACGCAGAGCCGCAGAAGTTTCAACGCTCCTCCTGCGCGGTTCGGGGCAGCAGGAGCGTGAACCGCGCCCCGCCGCCGGTATTGGCCGCTTCGAGGTCGCCGCCGTGCAGCCGGGCGTTTTCCAGCGCGATCGACAGGCCGAGGCCGCTGCCGTCGGACCGGGCCCGCGAGGTGTCGGCCTTCGCGAAGCGGTCGAACACTTTCGGCAGCACCTCCTCGGGGATTCCCGGGCCGTGGTCGGTGACGGTCAGGAAGACAGTCGTGTCGTCGGTGCTCAGCCGGATTTCGACCGGCGGGGCGCCGTGGCGCAGGGCGTTGCCGACGAGGTTGGCGACGACCAGGTCGAGCCGTCGCGGGTCAGCGGGCACGGTGACGCTCGGCAGGTCGGCCGTCACGGAGCCGGTCCAGCCGCGGGCGGCGAGGCTGTTCGCCACGGCCTCGGCCAGGTCGACCTCTTCGACCCGCAGCTCGGCCCGTCCGGCGTCGAAGCGGGAGATCTCGACGAGGTCCTGCACGAGCCGGGTCAGCCGCCGGGTTTCGGCGGATACCAGCCGCGCCGCCACGGCGGTGTCCGAGGGCAGCTGGTCGGCGTCCTCGTCGAGAACGTCGGTGACCACGTTCATCGCGGCCAGCGGGGTGCGCAGCTCGTGCGAGACGTCCGCGACGAACCGGCGCGCGTCGGCCTCCATCTCGCGCAGCGAGCCGACCGTGCGTTCCAGTTCCGCCGCGGTGTGGTTGAACGTGGCGACCAGCTGGGCCAGTTCGTCGGAACCCTTGGCGGGCAGGCGCACGTCGAGCTGTCCGTCGCCGAGTTTGCGGGCCGCGGAGTTCAGCGCGCGCACCGGTCGCAGCACCTGCCGCGCGGCCAGCAGCGCCAGCGCGACCGCGATCGGCAAGGCCAGCGCGGTCATCAGCCACGCGCGCGTCGCCAGCTGCTCGATCGCGGCCTGCTGGGTGGCGAGCGGGACCGTTTTGTAGACCTCGATGCCGGTGTGTTCGCTCTTCGTCGCGCCGTAGCGCAGCAGCGGCATCCCGATGTAGAGCACCGGGCGCCCGCCCTCGACGACCCGCTGGAACTGGATGCTGGTCCCGCCCGCGACCGCGGTGCGCAGCCCGGCGGGCAGCGCCGCCGGATTCAGCCCGGCGCGCGAATGCAGCGACCCGAACACGACGGTCGTGACGCCCTTGAGCGAGCTCGCCATGTTGTCGAGCTGCCGCTGGTCGGGCGGCAGGGTCAGCTGCGGCAGGTACGTCCTGACCTCGTCGCGCAGCTGCACCATCGCCGGGTCCTGCACGCCGGCCAGGATCGTGTTGCGCGCGGACACGTAGCTCGCGCCCGCCGCCGCGCCCGCGCCGACCAGCGTCATCGCCGCGAACGCCAGCACCAGCCGCAGGCGCAGCCCGGACACCCACGACCGGAGCCGTTTCACGAGCGGCCGAACCGGTAGCCGAAGCCGCGGACCGTCTGCACGTGGTCCGGCTGCGCCGGAACGTCCTCGATCTTCGCGCGCAGCCGCTGCACGCAGGCGTCGACCAGGCGGGAATCGCCGAGATAATCATGGCCCCACACGGACGCGAGGAGCTGGCTCCGGCTGTACACCTGGCCTGGCGTGCGCGAGATCTCCAGCAGCAGCTTCAGTTCGGTCGGCGTCAGCGAGACCTGCTCGCCGTGTTTGCGCACCAGCATCCCGGCCCGGTCGATCACCAGGTCGCCGTGCTGTTCGGGGCCCGCGGCGCCGGGTTCGGCGGCGGTGCGGCGCAGCACCGCGCGGATCCGGGCGTCGAGCACGCGCGGTTCGATCGGCTTCACGACGTAGTCGTCCGCACCCGCTTCGAGGCCGGCGACGATGTCGAAATCGTCGCTGCGCGCGGTGAGCATGATGATCGGCACCTGGCCGAGCGCGCGGATCCGGCGGCAGGTCTCGAACCCGTCGATGCCGGGCAGCATGAGGTCGAGCACCACGAGGTCCGGCGCGCGTTCGCGCAGCTGCGCCACGCCGTCCTCGCCGGTCGCGGCCGGGTGCACCGTGTGTC
Source organism: Amycolatopsis rubida (assembly GCF_900115345.1). GTDB lineage: Bacteria > Actinomycetota > Actinomycetes > Mycobacteriales > Pseudonocardiaceae > Amycolatopsis > Amycolatopsis rubida. The sequence continues at coordinate 508,895 of NZ_FOWC01000003.1, forward strand.
CTTGCCGGCGCAGCGCCAGCTCCATGCCCTCGCGGACGGACGCGTCGTCCTCGATCACCAACACCACAGCCACAGGGGCCATTATTCGGAATGCCCGCGGATTCGCGCGAGCCGGGCGGATCTTGTAGCGAAACCATGACACGGCCCTGACGAGATCCCGAAATCCCGAGGCCAGGCTCGAAGGCATGGCAGTGCTGACTCCTGAAACGCCGACCGTGCCCTCGTCCGCGCCCCGGCCCGCGCTCGCCCCGCCGCGGCGTTCGCGGACCGCCGTGCTGGTCGCGGCCGCGATCGGGTTCGCGGGCGCGTTCGTCGTCGCCTACCTGCTGTTCGTGCGGACCGAGGCCGGGCAGCGCGCCGAGGACGGGGTCGTCCGCTTCGCGCAGAACCTGCCGCGGTCCACTGTGGACTGGGCGCGGCCGCTGGCCGGGATCGACGGGGTCGAGGTGTTCGGCGCGGCCGGGATCGTCATCGTGGCGCTCGCGGTGCTGCGCAAGCGGTTCGCGCTCGGCGTGACCGCGCTGGTGCTGTACTTGCTGCCGCTGGCCGCCGCGCAGCTGCTCAAGATCTACCTGCTGGACCGGCCGGACGTCGGTTCGGCCGGGGCTCCGCACCACAACAGCTTTCCGAGCGGGCACGTGAGCGCGGCCACCGCCGTGCTGCTGGCATTGGCCGTGGTGCTGCCCGCGCGGTTCCGGACCTGGGTGCTCGCCGTGGGGGCGCCCGGCGTCGCCTGGGTGGCCGCGGCGACCGTCGCGCTCAGCTGGCACCGCCTGTCGGACACCGTGGGCGCCTGCCTGCTGGTGGCCGCGGTGGTGTCGGCGGGCGCGGCGGTCGTCTCGGCGCGGCGTCCGGACGGCAGCCGGATTCCGCCGGTGCTGACGGCGATCGCGCTGCTCGCGCCGGTCGCGGTGGTGCTGGGCGGATACGCGGTGCTGGCCTCGGCGACGTCGGTTCCGGCCCGGTTCGTGGCGGCGCTGGTGCTGGCGGCGCTGAGCGCGGTGGCGGTGGTGCTGCTGGCGGCAGGGCCGCTCCGGCGGGTGAATTTCGATCCGTCGGGGGCGCGGAACCGGCTCAGCGGGGCCGAGGGGCCGTGAGCGCTGGTGCCGGTTCTTGCCGGCACCAGCACTCACGAGGGGTTGCGGCGCGGTTTGATCCGCACGGCGGGCAGCGGGGGAGCGGGCAGCCGCGCCGGGCCGCCGGGGTACGGCTCGATCGCGCCGAACTGCTCGGAGTTCGCCTCCCACGCCGCGCGGTACTCGGCGATCTCGTCGTGGCTGCGGCCGACGAAGTTCCACCACATCAGGATTTCCTCGCCGAACGGCGGCCCGCCGAGCACGATCGCCCGCGCCGGGGAGGACCCGGGGTTGTCCAGGCCGAGCGCGGTCGCGCCGATGCCCAGACAGCCGAGCTGGGCCCGCCGCAGCGGAGTGCCCGCGAAGGTGAGCTCTCCGGTGTCGAGCAGGACGCCGTGCTCGAAGGACGGATCCGCGGCGAGGCTCAGCGATGCGCCCGGGTCGAGGACGATTTCCGCGCCCAGCAACGGAGTGAAGGTCTTGACCGGCGAGGTTTGCCCGGCCAGCGTGCCGAGGAAGACACGGGCGGTGGCTCCGTCGAGGTCAGTGGCTGGCGGGACGTAATGCTGGAAGTCGCGGGCGGTGTGCCGGTGCTCGTCCGGCAGCGCGACCCAGAGCTGGACCCCGTGCAGCATCGTGGTTTCCGGCGTCGACACCTCTTCGTGGCAGATGCCGTGCCCGCCGGTCATCAGGTTCAGCTCGCCGGGCCGGACCATCGCGTGCGAGCCGAGGCTGTCGCGGTGCTCGATCTCGCCGGTGAACAGCCAGCTCACCGTCTGCAGCCCGGTGTGCGGATGCGGGCCGACGGACATGCCGCCGCTGACTGAGGTGTCGTCCGGACCGTAGTGGTCGGCGAAGCACCACGCGCCGATCAGCGACCGCCGGCGCTGCGGCAGGGTGCGGCGGACGGGCATCGCCCGCGGGCCGCCGAGCGGGACGGAACGGGCGTCGAGGATCTCGACCTTGCCGGGGTCGACGGGGTCGCCGCCGCACGCCAGTTCGGCCGGGTCGGTCTCGACGTTGCTCATGCCTGCCACGATAACCGGCGATACTCGGGGTCACTGCTCGACTGTCGGTGAGGGCCACCCTGAGGGAATCAGAGTCTGTGAGGGTTCCCCTCACCGACAGCCGGGGAGGTTGCGCAGCCAGTCGAGCGCGGTCGGGAGCGCGTTGAGCACCGAGATGTGCCCGTCGCGCGGACGCAGCCACAGCTCGGCGTCCGGGAGGTTTCGCAGGAGCCATTCGCTGTGGCTGACCGGGACGACCCGATCGCCGCCGCCGTGCACCAGCAGCACCGGGACCCGCACGCCGGAGACGGAGAACCCCCATGGCGCGACGTATGCGAGGTCGTCGTCGGCTTCCGCGGCCACGTCCGCCGCGGCACCGGCGTCCTCGCCCAGCGGACCCCACGTGCCGCGCAGCGCCGCCCAGTCCGCGTCGGTGAAGCTCGCCGGGTCGAATTTCTGCGTTTCTCCGTGCCGCAGCCGGGTTTCGCGACCCTTGCGGGCGGCCCGCAACGAGCTGTCGTCGACCATCCCGCCGTACCAGTCGTACTCCTCGGAGTACGGAGCCAACCCGGCGAGGCACACCGCCGCCGTCACCCGGTCCGGCAGCACCGCGGCGCAAGCCAGCGTGTGCGGTCCGCCGCCGGACGCTCCCATTGCCGCGAACCGCGGCAGGTCCAGCGCATCGGCCAGGTGCTTTACGTCTTCGGCGGCCGAGCCCACCGTCCGGCCGACCTGGGGAGCGGACCCGTCGTATCCGGGCCGCGCATAGGAAACGACGCGAAAACCCCGCGCGGCCGCGGCCTCCACCACCGGCGGCAGCAGGCGACCGGATTGCGGAGTCCCGTGGTGCCACACCAACGGAAAACCGTCGCCCCCGCTGTCGTGGACCCGGAGGTTCCGGCCGTCGGGCAGCGGCACGTCAGTCGTCCCCATGCCGGGGACTCTAGCCGCCCCGGCGCGCTCGATCGGCGAAATTGTCCCAAGCCTGCCGGACCAGTGCGGGATGCGCGAGGAGGTCCGACGCGGTGCGCGCCAGCGCCGACGCCGTCGCGAGCAGCACCGTCCTGGCCCGCGGCGACCCGGTCGCCTCGGCGAACGCCCGGCTGCCGACCGCGCGCACCGGATCGTGCAGCGCGACGGACGGATGGATCGCCGGCATCCGCACGCTCAAGTCGCCCACCTCGGGCCTGCCGGGAATCGCCGCGGCTCCGGACGGGGACGCGTGGATCCCGCACGCCGCGAGATGCCGGGCGAAATGCCCGGACAGCACCGGATTGTCCTGGAACCGCGCGTGAATCGGGCCGAACCGTTCGACGTTCGCCTTGGTTCCGGTCGCCATCGCGGCGCCTTCGGCGGCGGTGGTCACTTCGGTGACGACGTGCCCGAGCGTTTCGGAGTCCGGCGCGCGCAACCCGAAGCGGGCTTCGGCGAAATCGGGCACCACCTCGGTGGATTCCCCGCCGTGCGTCACGATTCCCCGCACCGCCGCGCCGGCGGGGAGCCGGGCCCGCAGTGCGGCGATCGCGGTGAAGACCTGCACCAGCCCGGCGACCGCGTCGGTGCTGTCTTCGGGAGCCGGTCCGGAATTCCCGTGCACGCTCACGCGCAGTTCGGTCCGCGCGGCGAGCGGCGCGGCGGCCCAGGTGTGCACGCCGGGCTGGAAGGTGAGCACCGCGTCGATCTCGTCGCCCGCGCGGTCGGTGACGACGACGGAACCGGATTCCCGCGTCCGGACCGTGGCGAGCGCGGCTCCGAGCACCGCCGCGGCGACGAGGTTGTGCCCGAATTCCCGGAGCCGGTCGGACGGGAGCAGCAGGGCGACGCACGGACGGCCGGAGCCGTACCGCGCGGTGCGGCCGTCGATTTCGAACCCGGCTTCGGCGAGCGGGCCGAGATCCGGCTCCTGCTCGCCGGCCGGTTCGCGAGACCAGGCCCAGAGCCGCTCGGCGAGCAGCTCGATCTCGTGGTCGGTCCGGTCGTGCCGGTCCTCGTCGGACTCCATGCCGCCCAGGTACCCAGCGGGCAGCGATTCGATCCCCTTCGAAAGTGGGTAATTCGGCCGTTGGCGCGCCCGCGGCGGTGCGCGAGGGTCACTGGCATGACAGCGGGAAGCTACCGGGTGCTGCCGGCCGAGGTGTCGGCGATCGTGAAGAACGTGGAGGGCCTCGGCGCCACGGCGTTCTCGGCCGTCCGCGACCTGGAGACGCTCGTGATCGACGCCTTGTCGTTCGCGGGCATCGGCAGCGGGGTCGCCGCGGCGAACACCTTGCTGCAGTCGAAACTCGTGTCGTCGCTCGGCGATTTCGTGAAGCTGATCGAACAGGTCAACGGCAAGGTGCAGCACGCGGCGCGGAACTACGCCGACGCCGACACCGCGGTGGCCCGGGGCTACGGCGGCGGCACGGGCGGCGGCGGAGCCGGGGCGGGCGGCGGCGGTGCGGCTGCTGGGGGTGCCGCACCGCAGCAGCTGGACGACCGGGTCGTCGATTCGATCATGCGGTCCGAGGGCGCGACCGGCGAACAGGGCGGCGTGCGCGAGGCGTACGGCTTCCGGGAGAGCATGCACAACGGCTACGACCAGATCATGGCCGCCCGCCGGCAGTACGGCCTCGGCAGCGCCGAAGAACGCGCGGTGGTGGCGCAGCTGATGACCGCGAACGCGCGCCGCGCCGGGGCGATGGAATTCACCGACGCGGGCGCCCAGGCCGCGATCATGTCCGGCGCGCACATGCGCGGCGCGGGCGGCGTCCGGGCGATCCTGAACCACATGGGCGGCGCGGACATCGTGCAGAGCGCGCGCACCCTCGACTCGGCCGCCGTGCAGCAGCTGCAGGGGCTGTCGCCGCAGGAATTCCAGCAGCAGTTCCACGACGCCCGGATCGAATACGACCGCGAGGTCTACGGCGACACGACCACCCGGCAGAACGGGCACACGCAGAACTGGTGGGACCGCTACGGAAACGGCCTGACCCAGCGCTACGACCGCGAGCAGCAGGAGTTCCTGCGGATGTCGCGCTAACCCCGCTCAGTCCAGTTCGGACAACCGGGCCGTCAGGTCCTCGACCAGCCGGGTCAGCAGCCGGTCGAGGACCTGGCGGTCTTCCGCGCTCCAGCCGCTCATCGCTTCGGCGAACCAGCCCTCGATCACCGCGACGTAGCGTTCGGTCGCGGCCGTTCCCCTCGGGGTCAGCTCGATCAGCCGGGCCCGCTGGTCGTCCGGGTCGGCCACGCGCCGGACCAGCCCGCGGCTCTCCAGCCCCTGCACCTGCCGCGTCACGTGCGGGCCGACGACGTTCATCCGGGTCGCGATCTCGCCGATCCGCAGCGGTTCGTCCTCGAGGTGCAGGATGCCGAGCACGCTCATCGCCGGCCGCTCCAGCGGCAGCCCGGTGGCCGCGATCGCGCGCTCGAACAGCTTGCCCCGGCGCAGCGACCCGCTCAGCTCGTTCAGCCGGGGCAGCAGGTCCCGGAACAGGGAAGGGACGGCGGACATCGCGGGCTCCTTGATTAGATACCTAAGTTAGGTATACGGTTGGGTCACCGGGATCGCGCGAGGCGGTTCCGGCCGGTCTCAAAAATGATACCTAAGGTAGGCATCTATCGCCTGCCGGCGGAAAGGGGAGAACCATGAGCAGGAGCGTGCTGATCTCGGGGGCGAGCATCGCGGGCCCGGCGCTGGCGTACTGGCTGAACCGGTACGGCTTCTCGGTCACCGTGGTGGAGAAGGCGGCCGCGGTGCGCGGCGGCGGATACCCGATCGACATGCGCGGCCCGGCCGTCGAGGTGCTGCGGCGGATGGGGCTGGAGGAGACGGCGAGGGAACGGCACGTCGCCACCCGGCGGCTTTCGTTCCTCGACGCGGACGGCGGCGTCCTGAACAGCGTCGCGCCGACCGTGATCACCGGGGACGAGGCCGGCTACGACATCGAACTGGCCCGCGGCGACCTCACCAGCCTGTTGTACGACGCGGTCCGCGACGACGCCGAGTTCCGCTTCTCGGAGTCGATCGCCACGCTGGACGACCGCGGCACCGGGGTCGAGGTGACCTTCGCCAGCGGCCGGAGCCAGACGTTCGACCTGGTCATCGGCGCGGACGGACTGCACTCGAAGACCCGTTCGCTGGCCTTCGGGCCGGAGGAGCAGTTCCACCGCTACCTCGGCTACTGCTTCGCCGGATTCACCATGCCGAACTATCTCGGCCTCTCGCACGAGGGCATGTCCTGGGCGGTGGCGGGCCGGTCGGCCTCGCTCTACGCCGCGGGCGACCGCGACCGCGGCCAGGTGCACGGGTTCCTGGTGTTCACCCGCGCCGACGCGCCCTTCGAAGCGTTCGCTGACCCGGCCGCGCAGCGTGACCTGGTCGCCAGCCGCTTCGAGGGCTGCGGCTGGGAGGTGCCGCGGATGGTCGAGGCGATGCGCTCGGCGGACGATCTGTTCTTCGACGTGGTCAGCCAGATCCACCTGCCGGTGTGGTCGAAAGGCCGCGTCGCGCTGGCCGGGGACGCCGCGCACGCGACGTCGTTCCTGTCCGGGCAGGGGTCGAGCCTCGCGATGATCGGCGCGTACCTGCTGGCCTACGAGCTGGCCGACGCTCCGCACGACGTCGCCTTCGCGGCGTACGAGAAGCGGTCGCGGGAGTTCGTGGAGGCTAACCAGGCGTTGGCTACGGGCGGGTCGGCGCTGATGTCGCCGCGGACCGAGGCCGAGGTGGCGGCGCGGGCCTCGGCGTTGCGGGCGTTGGACGGGCTGCCGGGGTCGGAGCACAGCGAGGTGCACAACTTGCTGACGCTGCCGCCGGAGCGCGCGACCGTCTGAGGCGTCGTGAGTGGCATGAACACTCGTGCTGCACCGCGCTCCGCAGCTGCCTGAGCTGGTGCGGGCTGCGGTGGCGTAAGCGCAACGTGCGAGGCTTCTGCGGGATTGCGCGGTGACGGAACGGGGCGGGATGAACGCGATTGCGCGCGGCGGCGGGATGCTCGCGGCGATTCTGGTGGTCGTCGGCGGCACGGCCGGGCTCGGGGTGGCGCTCGGGCTCGGCGCGACCGCGATGCTGGCCGGGCTGACCGCGTTGTTCTGTTTCATCGCCGCCACCGGCGGGCCGCTGCGGCCGGACCTGTGGCTGCTCGCGGCGTTCGCTCCGGCGGTGGTGATCGGCGGGGCCGGGCCGCGGTTGCTGGGCGAGGTGTCGCCGGTCGCGTCGATCGCGCTGCTGGTGCTGGTGGTCTTCGCGGCGGCGGTGGTGCCCGCGCTCGGGCCGCGGTACGTGACGGTCGGGCTCGGGCTCGGCATGGCTTCGGTGTTCGGCTACGGCTTCCAGCTGAGCGGTGCGGCCAGCCCGGTGCAGATCATCTGCGCGCCGGCGCTGGCCGTCGCGGTCGTGTTCGTGCTGCGGCTGCTGATGGGCCTGGGCGATCCGGGCAAGCCGACCCGCACCGCACTGGCCGACGCGCTCGCCGGACCGGATCGGGCGAGCGCGGAGCGGGCGGTGCGGTTGTGGGTGACCGACCGGCCGCGAGCGTGGCAGGCGCGGGTTCTGGCCGGTGGCGCGCGGTATCACGGCACCGCCGCGCTGCTGCGGGATCGGCTGCGCGCGTTCGACGAAGAGCAAGCGGCGGTGGTTTCCCGAGTGCTCGACGCCGCGGACGAACAGGTTGCGGCGCTGGCGGAAGCCGTGCGGGCGAAGACTGTTTCTGATCCGCCGGAGATCGAGCGGGCCGACCCGGACGTCGCGTTGCCCGGCGACACCGCCGCGCTGCTCGACGAAGCCTGGGCCGGGTTGCTCGCGATCCGGGAAGCCGTGCTGAACCGCGACGAGTCCATTGTGGACTTCCCGCGGCACCTTGTCCGCGAGGCCTTGCGACGCGAGGCGACCGGGGTGTTCTCGTGGCGGTCCGCGCAATTGCGGCACGCGGTGCGGTGCGCGCTGGGGATGCTGGCCGCCGCGGTGATCGCGGCGTTCCGCCCGGGCGACCCGCTCAGGGTGTCGTTCCTCATGACGACGTTCGCGCTCATGCAGCCGGAATGGCGGGACACGCTGGCGAAGGCGTGGCAGCGCGCCGCCGGCGCGGTGGCCGGGGCGGTGGTGCTGGCGATCGCGTTGTGGTTGTTGCCGCCGGGCGCGTTGCTGCCGCTGGGGATTGCCGCGTTGCTCGTCGGGTTCCCGTTCATGCAGGTGCAGCCCATGGTGTTCAACGGCTGCATGGTGCTGATGAGCGTCGGGATGAACGCGGCGACGCGGCATCTGGACGCCGCTTCGGTGCTCGTGGAGTACCTCCTGCTGGTGGCGCTGGCGGTGGTGATCGGTCTGGTGTTCGGCTTCGCCGCGGTGCCCGGGGTGCCGAAACCTTCAGTGGCGCAACGGTTTTCCGACGCCGTCTCCGAGACTGGCGAGCTGCTGGCGTCGGTGGCCGAGCGGTTGCGCGGTGGAGGTGGCCGGCGCGAGGTCGGGCTGCGGTTCCGCGCTGCGGCCCGGACGCATCAGGACCTGCTGAGCCCCGAACCCGGCAGTCGGGAACCTTCCGCGGAGCAGCGAGAAGCCTTGGAAGAGGCCGGACAGGGGTTGCGCGGTCTCACGGCTTCGGCGGGCGCGCTGCTGCAGCGGGACGGTCAGTCGCCGACGATGGCGTCCTTCGCGGAGGCTGCGGCAGGTGCGCTGGCCGGAAGCGGGGAACTGCCGCCGCGACCGTCGGAAGCGGACGAGGAGGAACGGCTGCTGGCCGACCTCGTACGGGCTGACCTGCTGCGCGTGCACCGCGGCGCGGAGGTCCTCGCGAGCTGAAGGTCCGTGCGGCCACCGGATGCTTCCCTGGTATCCCTTCACCTTCCGCGTTCGCGGTGTCACCATCCGGACATGAGGAAACTTCCGCTCGCCCGCGTCGCGACGGTGGCAGCCTGCGCGGCGTTGCTGTTCCCGGTGTCCGCGGCGTACGCCGATCCGCCGCACAACCTGCCGCAGAACGCCAACGGATACGAGCAGTCCTTCTCACCCGCCTACGACTACGACGGCGACGGTTGCTACGCCACCCCCGCGATCGGCCCGGACGGCACCCTCGCGCCCGGCCTCAAGACCACCGGCGCGGTCAACGGCAACTGTCACGACAAGTCCGACCTGGACAACTCCCAGACCTACTCGCGCTCGACCTGCAACCACGGCTGGTGCGCCGTCGTCTACGCGAGCTACTTCGAGAAAGACCAGGCCGTCGACGGCAGCGGCCTCGGCGGGCACCGGCACGACTGGGAGCACGTGATCTCGTGGATCGACCAGTCGTCGAACCAGGTCGAGTACGTCACGACCACGCAGCATTCGTCGCAGGTGACGTACCCGCGGTCGAAGGTGAGCTTCGACGGCGCCCACCCGAAGGCGGTGTACCACAAGGACGGCCCCGGTACGCACTTCTTCCGCCTCGCCGACGCCCACGACGAGCCGCCGGAGAACCACTACCACGATTGGCGCTATCCGCCCCTGGTCGGCTGGGACGGGTGGCCGTCGACCGCGCTGCGCGACCGCCTCACGGGCGCGGACTTCGGTGCGGCGACGATCAAGATCAGCGAGGGCAGGTACCAGGACCTGCTGGAGAAGTCGAAACCGTCCGGCATCCCCTTCGACCCGCGCGGCTGACCGGTCGGGAGGGGAACCCCGCAGGAATCAGATTCCCTCACGGTTCCCCTCACGACCCTAAAGCCGCCCCGAACCGTCAGGACAATGAAGCTTCGGGGTGCGCCACGCAACACAGCATTCCCGCCGAATCCGAGTAATAGTAAGCAGCATGCACCCAGCCCCCGTCGCGCTTCCGCTGGACGGAATCACCGTCGTTTCCATCGAACAGGCAGTCGCCGCCCCGCTGGCCACCCGCACCCTGGCCGACCTGGGCGCCCGGGTCATCAAGGTGGAACGCGCGGACGGCGGCGACTTCGCCCGTCAGTACGACCACGTCGTGCACGGCACCGGCGCCCACTTCGTCTGGCTCAACCGCGGCAAGGAGTCCCTCGCCCTCGACCTGAAGGCCGGCGAGGGCCGTGACGTGGTGCGGAACCTGATCGGCCAAGCCGACGTCTTCGTCCAGAACCTGGCCCCTGGCGCGGCCGCGCGGCTCGGGTTCGGCGCGGCCGAACTGCGCGCCGGGCACCCGGAACTGGTGGCCGTGGACCTCTCCGGCTACGGCGCCGGCGGCCCGAGGGAACAACGCAAGGCCTACGACATGCTGGTCCAGGCCGAAGCGGGCCTGATCGGCATCACCGGCACCCCGGACACCCCGGTCAAGACCGGCATCCCGACCTCCGACATCGCCTCCGGAATGTACTGCGCGCAAGCAGTGCTGGCCGCCCTGCTGCGCCGGTGGCGAACCGGCCAGGGCGCGACGGTCGAGGTGTCGATGCTGGAGGCGACGGTCGAGTGGATGGGCTATGCGATCTACAGCCAGATGTACTCCGGACGCCAGCCCGCGCGCATGGGCTTGAGCCACGCCTCGATCGCCCCCTACGACGCGTATCCGACGAAAGACGGCCAGCTGCTGATCGGGGTCCAGAACGACAGCGGCTGGCGGACCCTGGTCACCTCGGTCCTCGAAGCCCCGCGGCTGGCCGAGGACTCGCGGTTCACCACGAACGTGCAGCGCGTCGAACACCGCGCGGAATGCGACGCCGCGGTCGCCGCCGAGACCGCCCGATGGTCCACAGCGGAATTGGACGAACGGCTCGCGCAAGCCGGAATCCCTGCCGCGCAAGTGAAACAGGTGGCCGACGTCGTGGCTGACCCGCAGCTTCGTGCCCGTGACCGCTGGCGCGAGATCGGCACCGAACACGCGACCGTCGACGCGCTGCTGCCGCCGGTGACGTTCGCGGACGTCGAGGCTCGGATGGGCGACGTGCCCGCGCTCGGCGCGCATACCCGCGCACTGCTCGAAGAAGCCGGGGTCGACGCGGAGGACCTGCTGCGCCGGGGGATCGCCGCCGAGCCGCGTTGACAGTTGTATGGTGCATCTCTAGCATGCCGGGACATGCCGGGAGAAGACCGCGACGGCGATGCCCTGGACGCTATCCACCGCGCGATGATCCTGTTTTCCCGCGGGTCCCGGGTGCGCTCGAACGAACTGTACGAGGGCCTCGGGTTCGTGCAGTACACGATGCTGTCCTCGATCGACCTCGCGGACTGCGCGCACGCGGCGGATCTCGCCCAGGAGTACGGGCTCGACCCCTCGACGGTGAGCAGGCAGCTGGCGGAACTGGAGAACGCCGGGCTGCTGGTGCGCGGCCCGGACCCGCGGCATTCGCGCAGGCAGCGGCTGGAGCTGACCGAAGCCGGGCATCGCGCGCTGGCGATTACCCGTGCGGCGCAACGGGACCGGCTCGAAGAGCGGCTGCGGGACTGGCCGCGCCGCGACGTGGCCGAGTTCGGGCGGTTGCTGAGCAGGTTCGTCGGATCCTAGCGGTCCACTGTGGACGCTTCGGTCGGCCGGTGCTCGCGCGGCCGCCGCGGTTCCGGCTTCGCGGCGGGGTTTTCGGCGCGGCGGGCGTGACTTCGCGGTGGCGCGCCTGGCGAGGTCAGCCGCGGCGGATCGGGCCCAGTTTCGCCGAAAGGGCCTCGGCGAGGTCGGCCGGACGGGGCGGTCCGGCGGCGCGGTCGGCGGCCCAGGCCAGCGCGAGCCTGCTCGGTTCCCAGCCGTCCTCCTCGATCCGGACCAGCTGGAACTCCGGCGGCGAGAACATCCGGCCGATGAACGAGGCCGGAGCGTAGGAGACGAGGGCGACCAGCCGCCGGTTGAACACCTGCGCGGCCATTTCGAGTTCGCCGCCGCGCCCGCTGACCGCGCGCACGATGTTCCGGACGCCGCGGCTGGCGAGTTTCCTGGTCAGCGCGGCGAGGATGACCGGGTTCGGCCGGGCGAAGTCGATGACCACCTCGCGGTCGCGCAATTCCTCGATGCGGACGAGGTCGCGGCAGGCGAGCGGATCGTCCGCGCGGACCGCGATCGCGCCCTGGTACTCGGCGACGGTGCGGGCGCGCAGCCGCTGATCCTCGACGGCGAGGTGGATCAGCCCGAGTTCCAGATGCCCGGACACGAGTTTCGCGGTGACCTCGGCGGCGGAACCGGCGACCTCGAACGTCGCCGGGGCGGCCAGCCCGCCGACCGCGGTTTCCAGGTCTTCGAGCAGATCCGACGGCGCGTACGCGGTGGCCCCGACCCGGATCGGCGTGCCGTCCTCGAGAACTCCCGCCGCGATGTCCTTCAGGCCCTCGACCTGGCGCAGGATCGCCCGCGCCGGGCCGAGCAGCGCTTGGCCGAGCGGGGTGAGCCGGACCTCGTGGTAGTGCCGTTCGAACAGCGGGCCGCCGAGTTCGCGTTCGAGCAGCTTGATCTGCTTGCTGAGCGGGGGAGGAGTGATCCGCAGCCGGTCCGACGCGCGCTTGAAGTGCAGTTCGTCGGCGACCGCGACGAAGTACTTCAGCCGGGTGAAATCGATCTCCATCGTCCAATGTCCAGCGAGGCGGGCGGGTTGCGGCGATCATACGGCGGGGAGCGGCGGTCGGGTGGGGCTGGCGTCGCCGCGCGGAGCCGCCGGATCCTGGGGCGGTGGGATAGGCGGGGTGGGGCGTCACCGCATCCTCGGGCGACAGGATCGGCGAGGGACCAGAAGCGGCCGCGCGAGGAGGCGAACGTCCGTTCCGAATCTCGCCCGGCGCGCATCGTCGGCCGGTGCCGGCCCGGGCCCGCCGGAATTCACCCGGCGCGAGCAGCCCGCCCGCCCTGCTCGTCCGGTACCTCCACCACCCCGCGAGCGACAAGCCCAGCCGTCTCCGCGACCTCCAACCCGAGCAGTTCCGCCGCGATCTCGAACGTCTGCTCGCCCAGCAGCGGCGCCTGCCCCACCGGCGGATCGGCGACATGCGCGGCGTGGATCTGCACGTTCTCCAGCACGTACGGCTCCTCCGCGTACGGATGCAGCTCCTCCCGAAACGCCCGCCGCTCCCGATACTGCTCCCATTCCGGCAGGTCGCCCGCCCGCAGCAGCGCCCCGGCCGGAACCCCCGCGGCCTGCAGCAGCTCCATCGCCTCGAACGGAGAAAGCCGCTCCGTCCACCCGGTCACCGCCGCATCGATCCGAGTCCGGGAAGCAGCTCGGCCGGAGCGGGTGGCCAAACCAGGGTCAGCAGCCAGATCGGGACGGTCCAGCACCGAGCACAACGCGCCCCAATCGGCGTCGTTCCGCACCGTGACGGCGAGCCACTCGTCGTCGCCAGCGGTCGGGAACACGCCCCAAGGCGCGTCGTGCGAGGGACCGTCCAGACAGTGTCCCCGGCGGGCCAGGTCTTCGGCGGCGATCCGGTCCGCGAAGTGGCTCAGCATTACCTCGGACTGCGCGACGCTCACCGCCCCGCCTTCGTGACTGCGTTCGCGACGGACGAGCAGCGCCAACGCGGCCAGCGCGCCGATCCGGGCGCACACGTGATCGGGATAGACCGTGACGGCGTCGCTGAACGTGCCCGGTTCGCCGGGATAGATCCACTCGCTGGTGAGTCCGGTCGCGGCGCGCACGAGCGGGCCGTAGCCGAGCCGGTCGGCCCACGGGCCGGTCGGGCCGAAGGCGGAGCTGTCCACGACGACGATGCCCGGGTTCACCTCGGACAGCGCGGCCCGGTCGAGCCCGAGCGAGGCGATGACGCCGGGTTTGAAGTTGGTCAGCACGACGTCCGACTGCGCGACCAGCCGCCGCACCAGCGCTTGGCCTTCGGGATCGCGCAGGTTGACGCCGATGGCGCGTTTGTTGCGGTGCCCGGCGGCGAAGCCGTGCGACATCAGCCCGGGCAGTGCGGCGCGGGAACCGTCCGGGAACGCCGAGTTCTCGATCTTGATGACGTCCGCGCCGAGGTCGCCGAAGAGCCGTCCGGTGTCGCCGCCGACCACGATCACGCCGAGGTCCAGAACCCGGATTCCCTCCAGCGGACGCCCTTCGCCGCGACGGGGGCGACCAGCGAGGATCGGCGCGGCGGTGACGCGCGCGCCGGTGTCCGGGACGGCGACGGCGCGGTGTCGGTCGATCTCGGTGATCCCGGCCGGGACCGGTGCGACGAGTCCGGGCGACAGTTCGGTGTCGCGGAAGAAGCCTCGGGCGGCGAGCTGGTCGGTGTGCAGGGCTTCGGCGAGCGCGAGTACCGCAGCGGTGGGCACGCCGTGGCGTTGGCCCTCGCATTCCAGCGAAGCCCGGGTGCGGTCGGCGAAGAAGCGGCCGATCGCGGGCAGCAGATCCGGTGACGCGTAGCGTTCGCGCACCTGGTCGTACTTCGGGTCGGCGAATTCGGCCGGGCTGCCCATCCACTCGAACATCCCGCGCCACTGCCGGCGCGACAGCAGGCAGATCCGGACATATCCGTCCTGGCAAGGGAAAATCGGGTACCGGTGGCGTTCTTCGGTGCGTCCGCGCGGCAGATCGCTCAACGGAACCCCGGCGGCGGCGCTGCCGACCATGCCGAACGCCGGGTCCAGCGCCTGCATCGCCCCGTCGAGGACGGCGAAGTCGATGCGGTCGCCGCGTCCGGTGCGCAGCCGGTCCAGATACAGGCTGACCGCCTGGAACGCGGCCTGGGCGGCGGCGACGTGGTAGGGCAGTTCGCCGGGCGGCAGCAGCGGCGCGCGGCCGGGGATGCCGGACCGGGAGAGTTCGCCGGTCAGCGCGTGGAACACCGGGGTGGTGGCCTGCCAGCGCCGCCGGGTCGTGGCGCGGCCGAAGTCGCTGACCGACAGGACGACCAGCGCGGGATGCCGGGTGCGCAGGCCGGGGACGTCGAGCAGTTCTTCGGCGGGCGAGCCCGGCGGGGTGGTCTCGATCAGCAGGTCGGCGTCGGCCAGCAGCTGTTCCCAGCCGTGCGAGCCGGGTTCGGCGGTGGCGTGGGCGAAGCCGTGCCGGTCGATCGCGGTGCCGATCGCGACGCCGTCGACGACCGGTCCGGTGGTGTGGTCGTCGGTGACGCCGGGCAGGACGACCCGGGTGACGCGCGCGCCGAGATCGGCCAGCAGCCGTGCGGTCGCGGTCATCGGGCCGGAGGACAGATCGAGCACGCGGACCCCGGACAGCGGCGGGTCATAGTCGTCGGGCAAGGGAACCAGCCTCCTCGGAGCTCAGCTGCGGCGGACGGCGCGGAAGGGCAGGTCGCGGTCGATCTCGGGCTCCTTGGGCAGGCCGAGGACGCGTTCGGCGATGATCGTGCGCTGGATCTGGTCGGTGCCGCCGCCGATGGAGGTGAAAAACGCGTTGAGCGCCAGGAAGTTCACGTCGTCGGCGACCGGGTTCTCGTCCCCGGCCAGCAGCGTTTCCGGGCCGGCGATGCCGGTGCGCAGCCGCCCTTCGGCGTGCAGAATGCCGGACATCGCGAGCTTTCCCAGCGACATCACCGAACTCGACGTGCCCGGTTCGGCGGCGGCTTTCGCCCGTGCGTTGTTCAGCGCGTTCAGCTCGCGCAACGCGAGCACGGTGGCCAGGTTGTCGCGGACGACCGGATCGGCGAGGCGGCCGCGTTCCCGGGCGAATTCGACGAGGTCGTCGGCGATTGATCCGTGCCGGGAGGCCCGCGCGCCCTCGCCCATGATCGAGCGTTCGTACGCGAGCGCGGTCTGCAGCACGCGCCAGCCCTTGCCCTCTTCGCCGACCAGGTAGTCCGCCGGGATTTCGACGTCGGTCAGGAACACCTCGTTGAAGTGCGCTTCGCCGGTGATCTGCACCAGCGGCCGGATGTCGACGCCGGGCTGGTGCATCGGCACGACGAAGTAGCTGAGGCCCTTGTGCTTCGGGACGTCCCAGTCGGTGCGCGCGATCAGCAGCGCGTAGTCCGCGGACTTCGCGCCGGACGTCCAGACCTTCTGGCCGTTGACGATCCAGCGGTCGCCGTCGCGGACCGCGGTGGTGCGCACGCCGGCGAGGTCCGAGCCCGCGCCGGGTTCGCTGTAGAACAGGCAGGTCCGGGAGCGTTCGGTGAGGACGTCGTAGAGCAGGTCGTTCTTGAGTCTCTCGGTGCCGAACGCGAGGACGGTGTTGGCCGGGATGCTGTACTTGTCCTGGCGGGCGCCGGGCGCGTCAACGGCGTCGAACTCGGCCGCGACCACATCGGCCAGCTCGGCCGGGCAGGCGCGGCCGAACCATTCGACCGGCCAGGTCGGCACGGCGTATCCGGCGGCGACGACTTTTTCCAGCCAGGCAATGCGTTCCGGGGTGGTGCTCCAGCGATCCTCGGCTGGGGCGAGCCCGGTCCATTCCGCGGCGAGCCACGCGCGGACTTCTTCGCGGAGCTGGTTCGCGCTGATCATGAGTCAGGCTCCCTTCGAGACGAGGTAGCGCTCCCGGTGCAGCCGCGAGCCGCCGAACAGCTGCGCGCCGGAGCGGGCGCGGCGCAGGTACAGGTGCGCCGGGTGTTCCCAGGTGAAGCCGATCCCGCCGTGCATCTGGATCGCCGACAGGGCAACGGTTTCGTACGCTTCCGCGCAAGCGAACCCGGCGAGCGCGATCGCGCCGGGGCTGCCCTCGGCCGCGGCGTGCCGGGCGGCCGACGTCGCGGATTCGACGTCCAGGAGACGGTCCGCGGCGAGGTGTTTCATCGCCTGGAAACTGCCGATCGCGCGGCCGAACTGGACGCGGGTTGTGAGGTATTCGACGGTCGTGGCGAAAATCTGCCGAGCACCGCCCGCTTGTTCTCCGGCGAGTGCGATGACGCCGAGGTCCAAGGCTTTCTGCACGGCTTCCCAGCCCGCGGCGCCAATCCGCCGCGCCGGGGTGTCGGCGAAGGCGAACCGGGACAGCCGCACGGTCGGGTCGAATACCGATTCCGCGGTGCGAGTGAAACCGGAGGCGTCGGGTGCGACCTCGAAGACGCCGATGTCGTCGCCGGTGCGAGCGACGACGAGAATGACGTCGGCGACCTGGCCGAAGGTCACATAGGACGCGGTCCCGGTGAGAGTTCCGTTTGCTTGTACCGCAATGGTTTCAGGTGTCCAGGTGGCACTGACGGCGACGGTCCCGATCGAAGACCCGTCGGCGAGCGCGGGCAGCAGGCGGCGTTTGTCCTCTTCGGACCCGGCGGCGTCGATGAGCGTCGCGGTCAGCACCGCGCTCGACAGGAACGGCGACGGCAGCAGCGCCGCCCCGATTTCCTCCGAAACCGCTTCGAGTTCTTCCGCGCCCAGGCCGACTCCGCCGTATTCCGTCGCGATCAGCAGGCCGGGCAATCCCAGTTCGGCCAGTTGTTTCCACAGCTGCGGGTCGTAACCGGAGCCGCTCGCCATCACCCGGCGTACGTCGGCCTCCGTGCAGCGGTCCGCGAGCAGGTCGCGCACCGCCTCTCGCAGCTGTTCGGTTTCCGCGGCGCTGATCGCCATCGCCGGACCGCCTTTCCCGTCGTCGGGTCTCGATTCCCATGCTGGGTCCGGAAAACCGCGATGTACATCACGGATTCCGACACCGGCAGGTTTCCGGGAGCGACATCGGCGCACGTGTCGCGGGCGCACATCTGCCGGTGTCCCGACCGGTCGTTTACGCCGGGTCAGCGGGATGCGAACGTGGAGACGCGGCCACCGGCCGGGAACGGAGTGCGATGATGACGAGCAGGCGGGAGACCTCGGCGCGCCGGAGGGCGGCAATCGCCGGTCTCGGGCTCACCGAGCTGGGGAAAGTCTACGGTCCGAGCGCGCGGCAGTTCGCCGCGCAGGCCGTCCGGCGGGCAGCCGCGGACGCCGGGATCGGGCTGTCCGGCATCGACGGGCTGCTGGTGTCCGCCGGCACGACGCCCGGAGTGGACCTCAGCCTGCAAGTCGACTTGGGACTGCGGGACCTGCGCCTGTGCACCCAGATGCAGGCATTCGGCTCGACGGCGGGCGCGATGGTGCAGTACGCCGCGATGGCCGTCGAAGCGGGCATGGCCGGCACTGTGGCCTGCGTGTTCGCGGACGCGCCGCTCAAGCAGGGCAAAGCGACCGGTGCGGCTTACGGCGGAGGGCGCACGACTCCGGCCGGCTGGGGAAGCCTGCTGGGCTCCAGCGGTTTCGCCGGGCCGAACTCGTTCTACGCGCTCGCCGCGCGACGGCACATGAAGACTTACGGCACCACGAGCGAGCAGTTCGGCGCGATCGCGGTCGCGCAGCGCGCGTGGGCGGCGAAGAACCCGCTGGCACAGCTGCGCGATCCGATCACCGTGGCCGACCATCAAGCGTCGCGGTTCATCGCGGAACCGTTCCATCTGCTGGACTGTTGCCTGGTGTCGAACGGCGGCGCGGCGGTGATCGTGACGTCGGCTGAGCGAGCGAAAGAACTCGCTCAGCCTGCTGTCCAGGTGCTCGGCTGGGGACAAGCGCATCCGGGCGATTCGTTCCGCCGCAACGACAATCTCGGTCTCGTGAGCGGTGCGGCGCAGTCCGGTCCGGCGGCGATGGAGATGGCCGGAGTGACTATCGAGGACATCGACGTCGCCGAGATCTACGACTGCTACACCTTCACCGCGCTGCTCACCCTGGAGGACTACGGGTTCTGCGGCAAGGGCGAAGGCGGCGAGTTCGTCGAGACGCCGGGCATGCTCGGCCCGGACGGCAAGCTCGCGGTCAACACCGGCGGCGGCCAGCTGTCGTCGTACTACCTGTGGGGAATGACGCCGCTGTCCGAGGCGATCATCCAGGCGCGGGGCCAGGGCGGCGAACGCCAGGTGCCGAAGCACGACACCGTGCTGGTTTCGGGCAACGGCGGCATTCTGGACCACCACAGCACGCTCGTGCTGGGAGCGGAGGGATGACAGTGCGGATCAACCCAGTCGCCCGCGACGAGGAGTCCGCGGCGTTCTTCGACGGCACCGCGGCAGGCGAGTTCCGGCTGTTGCGGCGGCGCGGCACCGGCGAGTGCCTGGATCCGCGTACGGTCCCGGACCCCGACGACGATCTGGAGTGGACGGCAGCCGCGGGAACCGGCACGGTGGTGTCGTGGTCGGTGGTGCACAAGCGGGCGCGCGACGGCGGCGAGCCGGAGCGCGTGGTCGTCGGCATCGTGGAGCTGGCCGAGGGACCGTGGTGGTGGGGCCGGCTCGACGCCGACCCGGACGCGGACCTCTGGCAGTTGCCGGTGCGGGCAGCGTTCGTGCCCTCCGGTCCCGAACCTGACCACGAGAAGGTGCCGGTCTTCGCACCGGCGGAGGAGGACGGTCATGTCCGATGACGCCCCGGCCGCGCTTGTCGACCAGCGCGGGCACGTCCTGGTGATCACGCTCAACCGGCCGCACGCGATGAACGCGGTCAACGCCGAGCTGAGCGAACTCGTCGGCACCGCGCTGGAACGGGCCGAACAGGATCCGGACACGCGCGTCGTCGTGCTGACCGGCGCGGGGGAGCGGGCGTTCTGCGCCGGAGCCGACCTGAAAGCCGTTTCGCGAGGCGAGTCGCTCGCCGCGCCGGGGCACGAGGAATGGGGCTTCGCCGGATACGTGCGGCACCCGGTCTCGAAGCCGACGATCGCCGCGGTGAACGGGTTCGCCCTCGGCGGCGGCACCGAACTCGCGCTGGCCAGCGACCTGGTGGTGGCGGCCGAATCGGCGAAATTCGGGCTGCCGGAAGTGAAGCGCGGCCTCTTCGCGGCGGCGGGCGGGGTGTTCCGGCTGCCGCGGCAGATCCCGCAGAAGATCGCGATGGAGATGATGTTCACCGGCGAACCCCTCGACGCCGCCCGCGCGGCGACGCTCGGGCTGGTGAACCACGTGGTCCCGGACGGCGACGTGCTGACCGAGGCGCTGGCGCTGGCGGAGAAGATCGCCGCGAACGCGCCGTTGGCGGTGCAGGCCAGCAAACGCGTCGCACTGGGCATTGTGGACGGTGCGATCGCGGACGACGACAGCGACTGGGACAACACTCGCGAGAACGCCGTCGGGGTCATGACGAGCGAGGACGTCCGCGAGGGGACGATGGCGTTCGTCGAGAAGCGCGCGCCGGTCTGGCAGGCGAAGTAAGCTTTCTGTACTCGGGAAAACGCGCTCTGTTCGCATCGGGCAGCGCCGCCCCGCCGGCGCCGGGATCGTGGCAGACTCGGTGAATGCGCGGGTGGGGGGCGACGCCGTGGACGCGGGCGCCGAAAACAGGGTGGCGGCAACCAGCGGTCGTCGTAGCGGCAATCGCCGCGGCGGTGCTCGTCGCGTTGCCCGCCGCGGCAGTGGCGTTGTTTCTGTCCTCGGCCGGGAACGCGACGCTGCACGAGCAGATGAACCGGGCGTGCCAGTGGGCGGTCGGCGCGGAGTGGACCGGCGGCTTGCCGATGTCCCAGCCCTATCCGGGCGCCACCGGACCGACCGGGAAGGCACTGGACGACGCCCGGCTCGCGGTCGCCCGCGACGCGGCTCGCGAGGTGCCGCGGCTGTCCGGCGTGGCCTCGACGCTCTTCAGCTCCGCCAAGGTCAACCCGGTCCGGCCGGGTTCGCCGAATCCGGAACAGTCCGCGATGTGGCTGGTGGCCCAGGACGATTTCGCCGCGCACCTGCACGTCGTGGAGGGCGGCAAGGGCCAGGGGATCTGGGTGTCGAGCCAGTTCGCGAAGGCGCGCGGGCTGCACGCGGGCGACCAGGTGGCGATCCAGGGCGGCTGGTCCCCGAACGGCGGCCTGCCGCCGGACGCCCCGGTCAAGACCATGCCGGTGGCCGCGGTGTACCGGGACCTGCGCGAGCTGCCCGACCAGCCGTTCTGGTGCCATCTGCAGTCGCTGTACCGGCCGAATCCGCTGAGCGAGGCTCCGGTCTTCCCGGTCGGGTTCGTGTCGCGGGACGCTCTGTTCGGGCTGACCCCGCCGGATTCGGGCGTCGGCAGCTTCCTCGCGGCCTCGGTCGACCAGAACGGGCTGACCACGGAGAACGCGCCCGGCACCGTCGCCGGGCTGGAACGGGTGCGAGAGCGCACCGAGAACACTCCCGAGTTGTTCGCGCAGCGCGGCCGGATGCAGTTCACGTCGTCGCTGGGCGGCATCGCGGATCGTGCGGACCAGGTCGGATCCTCGCTCGCCGCGACGGTCGTGCCGATCGGCGTCGCCGGATCGCTGACCGGGCTGGTCATTTCGGCGACGGTCGGGTCGTTCTGGGCCGAACGCCGCCGGGCCGAGCTGGCGGTGCTGTCCGCGCGCGGGGCGGGGCCGGGCGCGCTGGCCGGGAAAGCGCTGCTGGAGCTGGGTTCTATCGCGCTGCTCGGCACCGTCGGCGGCTGGTTCGCCGCGCGCGGGCTGGTGAGCGCGCTGGGGCCGAGCCCGCTGGTGACGCCGTCCGCGGTCGGCTACTCGATCGGCGGCGCGGCGGTCGCGTTCCTGGCGACGCTGGCCGGGATCGCCGGTTCGGTCGTGCTTCGCACGCGGGCGATGTTCGACGCGCGCACGTCGCGGATCCGGCATCTGCCGTGGGAAATCCTCCCGCTGGTCGCCGCGGTGGTCTGCTACTTCGCGCTCGGCGACGGCGCGCAGACCGGGCTCGGCCAGGCGGGATCGGTCGCGCGGATCCCGCCGCGGCTGATCGTCGTGCCGTTGCTGCTGGTGCTGGGGCTGGCGATGCTGGTGACCCGGGTCGTGCGGCTGACCTTGCCACGGGCGCCCGCGGTGCGGCGAGAACGGGCAGTGGCGTTCCTGGCCTGGCGACGGCTGGCTTCGGTGCCCGCCGCGGCGGCCGTGCTGGTCGGAGCCACCGCGGTACCGGTGGCGCTGTCGATCTTCGCTACCACAGTCACCGGTTCCGTCCAGCGCACGCTCGACGACGAGGGACAGCTCGTGGTCGGCTCGGACGTCGTGGTGCATTTGACCGGTCCCGCCGCGATCCCGCCTGGCCTGACCGGGCACGCCGCGCTGGTCGACCGTTACGACTCGGCATACCTGGGCAGCAAGACGGTGAACGTGCTGGGCGTCGACCCGGCGACGTTCGGCTCAGCCGCGTTCTGGGACAGCCACTTCAGCGGGCCGGCCCTGCCCGAGCTGCTGGACCAGCTGTCCGGCGACACCCCGGCCGGCATCCTCGCCGGGGTCCCGGACGCCCCCGGGCAGGCGACGCTGAGCATCGGGGGCAAGGACCTGCCGCTGCGGGTCGTCACGGTGGCGCAGCTGCCCGGCAAGAGTGCGGGATTCCCGGAATTGCTGCTGCGCAAGGACCTTCTGGCCAAGTTCGCCGGAGAGAGCGTGCATCGCGAGCTGTGGGCGCGCGGCGACCCGGCGCACGTGCTGCCGGAACTGGGCAAAGCCGGGGTGCCGGCCGGGACGGTCAGCCGCGCTGCCGACGTCACCGCGCACGGCGTCTATGGCGGAGTCACTTACACCTTCGCGTTCCTGACCGCAGTGTCGGCTCTGGTCGGGGTGGTCGTCCTAGTCGGACTGTTGCTGTACCTCAACGCCAGGGCTCGTGCTCGGCGCGGAGCATATGTCCTCTTGCGACGGATGGGCATCACCTCGGGCGCGCATTGGCGAGCGCTCGCCTACGAGGTCGGCGGGCTGCTGGCGGCCGGATTCGCCTTGGGCGTCGGGTTCGCGGCCGTCGCGGTCTCGGTGACCTACGAGGGCTACGACCTCGATCCGGCGACGCCGCCGGGCACCGTGATCCCGGTGCCGTGGGGTCCGGGCGGGCAATTGCTGCTCGCGGCGGTGGTCGTCGCGCTTGCCGTTACTTATGCGGCCCAACGCGCGGCTGCGCGGGCACTGCCTTCGGAGGTGTTGCGTGACACTGCCTGATGCTGTCCGGGGTGCCGGATTGACGCACGGCTATCGCACCGCCGGTCGCTCGCTGACCGCTTTGCACGAGGTGACGATCGCCGCCGCACACGGCCGGATCACCGCGCTGGTGGGCCCCTCCGGGTCCGGCAAATCGACTCTGCTGCGTCTGCTGGCTTGCCTGGAACGACCGGACGAGGGCCGCGTCGAGGTCGGCGGCACGGACGTCACCGCGTTGTCCGCGCGGGCGCGCCGGGCGGTGCGGCGACGGCGGATCGGTTACGTATTCCAGAATCCCGTCGAAAACCTGCTGGATTACCTTACCGTGCAAGAACATCTGGAGCTGGCCGCGAAGATGCGCGGCACCGGCCTTTCGCTCTCCTTGCTGGAGCGGCTGGGGCTGGATCACCGCCGCGGCCACCGCCCGCGCCAGCTTTCCGGCGGTGAACAGCAACGAACCGCACTCGCCTTCGCCGCGGCCGGCGACCCGGACGCGGTGCTGGCGGACGAACCGACCGCCCAACTGGACCGTTCCTCGGCTCGGCTGGTCGCGGAGGCATTCCGTGCGCTGGCCGAGGCAGGGCAGACCGTCGTGGTCGCGACCCACGACCCGGTGCTGGCCGAAGCGGCGGACGACGTGGTGGAACTCGTGGACGGGAGAGTCCGGTGACTGCGCTGCTCAGCGTGTCCGACGTAAGCCGTTCCCACGGCGGGATGCCGGTGCTGCGGCACACGAGCCTCGATCTGGCGGCGGGCGAACTGGTCGCACTGACCGGCCCGTCGGGCTCGGGCAAAAGCACTTTGCTGATGATCGCGGGTGGCTGGGACAAGCCCGACAGCGGGACCGTCACCGCGCATCCGCCGATGCCGGACGCGGCGGTTTCGGAACAGCCGTGGCACGCGCTGGCTTTCGTGCCGCAGTCGATCGCGCTGTTCGAGGAGTTGACGGTCGCGGACAACCTCGCTTTCGCCGCGCGGACCGCGGCGGAGCCGCCGGATCGGTCGAAGCTGCTGGAAACCCTGGACCTGGCGAAACTGGCGGATCGCTTGCCGAGCGAGGTCTCGCGCGGGGAACAGCAACGGGGTGCCGTGGCGCGTGCTTTGGCGGCGGGTCCGCTGGTGCTGCTGGCGGATGAGCCGACGTCGCATCAGGACCGCGCGCACGCGGAGATGGTGCTGACGGCGCTGCGCCAGGCAGCGGATCGCGGGACGGCGGTGCTGGTCGCGTCCCACGATCCGCTGCTGGCCGGGCACGCGGACCGCGTGGTGACCGTCGGCGAGTAACCGGGCCCGCCAGGTCCTGGCACCGGTTCACGGACCTGGAGAGCCGGGCTGAGCCCAGTCAGTCCACTTTGGAGGGATGCCGGGCCAGCGGGGTCACCTGGAGGTCCAGGTACGGGAACAGCGGCAGCTTCGACAGGATCTGGTGCAGCTCGTCGTGGTCGGCGACGTCCAGCACCGAGTAGTTCGCGTACTCCCCGGCGATCCGCCAGATGTGCGGCCATTTCCCGCTGCGCTGCAACTGCTGGCTGTACTCCTTCTCGCGCGCGATGAGGGCGTCGCGGACCGCCGGGTCCAGGTCGGGGGGAAGGCGGACGTCCATCCGCACGTGGTAAAGCATGAGTCTCCTGCCGGATCAGAGGGCCGGGTCGAGGACGAAGTCGTACTCGATGGTCTCGCCGTTGTCCGCCGGGCGCGGGTCGAGCAGCAGTTCCGGCTTCACCGCGGACGCGATGTCGTCGTCGTTGTGCTCGTCGCCCGGGAAGTAGAGCTGCGCGGTGAGCAGTTCGTGCCCCGGCGCGGACACCTTGACGTGCAGGTGCGCCGGACGCCAGGCGTGCCAGCCTGCCGCCGCGATCAGTTTGCCGCAGGCTCCGTCGGTCGGGATCTGGTACGGCGCGGGCCGCACGGTGCGGATTTCGAAGCGGCCTTCGTCGTCGGTGGTGAAGGTGCCGCGCAGGTTCCACTCCGGGATGTCCGGCGCGAACTGCGAGTACAGTCCGTCCGCGTCCGCGTGCCACAGTTCGACCTTCGCGCCGGCCAGTGCCGCGCCGGTGGTCGAGGTGACCTGTCCGGTCCAGGTGAGCGGCGTGCCCGGCTCGTTCTCCCGAGACGGGACCGAACCGCGCGCGCCCTGCTCGGGGGCGTCCGGCACGTAGTAGGGGCCCTCGATGGTGCCCTTGTTGCCCTTGCGGTGCTCGGTGGCGACGTCCTCGACGACGTGCTCGACCCAGACATCGAGAAACAGCGGCCATTCGCCGTCCTCGCCGACGCTGATCAGCCACGATTTGAGCGCGTTGTACTCCTCGTAGGTGACCTTGTGCTTGCGGATGGTCGCGTGCACGGCCTCCAGGACCTCGCGGGCGAGCAGGCTGACCCGTTCCTTCGAGGTGCCCGCGACGCCGGCGAACTTGTCGCTCTTGAACCGTTCGGTGGCGTTGGCTCCGGACGCGGCGGCGGTGGGGGAATGCGTGGCAGTCATGAATCCTCCTTGATCCATCGGGGTTTCCGGCTCAGCGGTCCTGCCGGTAGTGCCGGAGCTTGCCGGGGTCGAGCGCGGCGCCGAGGCCGGCGCCGGGGCGGATGACCAGTTCGCCGTCCGCGATGCGCAGCGGTTCGGCGAGCAGGTCGTCGGTCATGTCGAGGAAATTGGACAGTTCGCCGGGGCGGCGCGACGTCAGTTCGTACGCCGATCCGAACGCGACAGTGCACAGTGAACCGATCTGGCCGTCGATCTGGTTGCCCATCACCACTTCCAGCCCGAGGCCCTCCGCGAGGTGGTGCGTGCGCTGCGAGCGCGTGAAGCCGGTGCGGGCGGTTTTGATGCTGATCGCGGTGGCCGACCCGCCGAGGATCTCGCGGGTCACGTCGGCCGGGGTCACCGCGGATTCGTCGGCGATGAACGGAATGTCCAACCGGGACACCAGCCAGCGGCGGCCGAGCACGTCGTCGGCGGGGCACAGTTCCTCGGCGAACAGCAGGTCGAGGCCGGCCATTTCCCGCATCGCGCGGGCGGATTCCGCGGCCGTCCAGCCCCGGTTGCCGTCCACGTACAGGTCGACCTCGGCGCCGAACCGTTCCCGCATCGCGCGAACCACCGCGGTGTCGAGGGAAACCGGACGGCGCCCGACCTTCACCTTGAACGTCGTGATGCCGTAGCTGTCGCGAATCCGTTCCGCCTCGGCGACCATCGCGGCGGGCTCGTCGAAGCCGAGCATGTGCGAAACCTTCATGCGGTCGGTGTAGCCGCCGAGCAGTTCGGTGACCGAGACGTCGAGGCTTTGCCCCAGGGCGTCCCAGATCGCCATGTCCAAAGCGGACTTCGCGGCCGGGTTCCCGACCGTGCGGGAGAGCCGCGCGTGCACCGTCTCGCGTTCCAGCAGGCTCAGGCCCACTACCTGCGGGGCGAACACGGTCTCCAGCACCGCCACGATCCCGGCTTGCGTCTCGCCGTAGGTGAACGGCCGCGGCGGTGCCTCGGCAACGCCGACCACGCCGTCGTCGGTGTGCACGCGGACCAGCACGTGCTCGGCCGTGTGCACCTCGCCGGAAGCGAAACGCAGCGGTTTGCGGTAGGGGATGGCGAACGGGATCGCCTCCACCCGGGTGATCTTCATCGTGTCCTCCCTGACACGGGCACTGCGACGGGGAACAGCTCGCCGAGCGCGTCGAGCACGGCCGGGACCAGTGCCGAGGCCCGGTCGCGGTGCCAGGCGAGCGCGAGCTGGACAGTGGCCGCCCCGGCGAGGTCGCGGAACACGACCCCGGCCAGCGGCAGCGCCCGCGCGGACGCGGGGACGACGCCGACGCCGAGACCGCCGGCGACGAGCGCGAGCAGCACCGCGGTGCCGGCCGCTTCGTGCTCGCGTTGCGGGGTGAATCCGGCGTCGCGGCAGCTGCGCAGCACCGCTTCGTTGACGACGGAGTAGCTGGCCGGATAGGTGACGAAGGCTTCGGCGCGCAGATCGGTCATCGCCACCACCGGTTCCACCGCGAGCCGGTGGTCGGCCGGGACGGCGAGCACGAGCGGCTCGGTCTCGATGACGTGCAGGTCGAGGTCGCCGCCGGTGACCGGTGGACGCAGCACGCCGATGTCGAGAGTGCCGTCGCGCAGCTGCCGGCACTGCTCGCCGGTGAGCAGGTCGGCGTGCACTTCGAGTTCGACCTCGGGCAGCCGGTGCTGCAGCGTGCGGGCGACCTGCGGCAGATGCGACAGCGCGGCGGTGCCGGTGAAGCCGATCCGCGCGAGCCCGCGGCGGCCGTCGGCGATGCGCCGGGCCCCGCGCGCGCCCGCCTCGACGGCGTCCAGGATCCGCTGGGCCTCGGCGAGGAAGAACCGGCCGGCCGGGGTGACCTGTACCTGCCGCGTCGTGCGGCTGAGCAGGGCGACGCCCAGCTCGTCCTCCAGTTGGCGGATCGCGTGCGACAGCGCGGGCTGGGCGAGGTGCAGGCGTTCGGCGGCACGGCCGAAGTGGCAGGTCTCGGCGACGGCGGAGAAGTACCGCAGGTGGCGCAGTTCCATCGGGCTGCCTCCTCACCGGCTCCTCGTCCCGCTCACCGTAAGTTCCGGCATTGAGTGAAGACAAGGAGCGTTTTGCGTGCGATTGATAAACGACATCGATAAATCACACCCTAGGCCAGGACTGGGTCTCGCCCTGGGGCGGCCGCCGCCGCGGACTGGCACAGTGCGGGAAACGCCCTGCTGGGGAGCCGATCAGTGCAGATCGCCGGCCCGTTGGAGGAGTCATGACCGAGACGCTGGACCACGCCGCTTCCGTAGTCGCGGACGCGGTGGTGGAGGACCCGGGAGGCAGGCGTCTACCGCGCGCACCGCCGGATCTTCACCGACGAGGAGATCTTCGAAGTCGAGATGAAGCACCTCTTCGAGGGCAACTGGATCTACTTCGCGCACGAAAGCCAGCTGCCGAACCCCGGCGACTGCTTCACCACCACGATCGGCCGCCAGCCGGTCGTCCTCACTCGCGACAAGGCAGGCGAACTGCATTGCCTGACCAACGCCTGCGCGCACCGCGGCGCGATGATCTGCCGGCGCAACCGGACCACGCTGACCTGCCCGTTCCACGGCTGGACCTCCCGCAACGACGGCAAGCTGCTCAAGGTCAAGGACCCGGACGGCGCGGGCTACCCGGAATCGTTCGACACCGAAGCCCGATTGTGCTGACGGGCGGCTTCGTATCGGGGTGCGGGCGAGGGGCTGGGTGCCTCGATGGTGGGGTGCGTCGGTTGCGGTGGGTGTGCGGGGGTGTGTGCGGGTTCTCGTGCGCGGAGCGTGCTGGGGGCGGGTGGCAGCGGGGGTGCGGGTAGCGCCCCAAGGTGGCATTACGGCGGCTGCGGCTGGGAGGACCGGTCGCGGGTCGTGAGGGGAACCCTGAGAGAGTGTTTCGAAACCCGCGTGGTCAGTCGCTGAATCCGTGTGTTACACGGCAGCTTGCACACAACCGCCCGATGAACGCCACGCCGCCCCGATATCACAGCTAACGCCCGGCCACGCCGCCGGGTTTCGAAACACCCTCTGAGGGAATCTGGTTCCGTGAGGGTTCCCCTCACGTACCGGTCAGGTGCGGATGGCGAAGGTCCAGCGGGCGTGGGCGCCGGGGCCGGCGGTGAGGGTCGAGTGGCCGAGTTGTTCGACGTGTCTCGTTCCGGTGGGGCGGTTGAGGGCCAGGTCGAGCTGTCGGAGGCCGGCTTGGTCTGCGGGGACGGTGTCGAAGCGGATGGTGGTCATGCCGTCGAAGGCGAGAGCGCCGGTGGGGAGCTGGCGTACGGTCATTCCTCCGGCGCGCAGCAGGGGCAGGGTGTTGCCCAGGTCGCGTGCGGTGACGCCCAGGCGGATGCCGGTGACGTCGCGCATCTGGTGGTTGCGGTAGTCGTCCGGCAGGTAGCGGTTGCGGCTGATGTCGCCGGGGTAGCGCGCGGGGCCGGTGTTGCCGCGCGGGTCGGCGAAGTACTCCGCGCGGTATTCCATGCCCCAGGCGCCGAAGGTGTCGTACTGGTCGGTGGTGAAGACTCCGTTGAACCACGGGATCGGCTTGCCGTCGCCGAAGTCGCGGGTTTGCAGGAATTCCAACGGGTTCGCGATGCCCGCGTCGTGCAGGTGCCGGACCACTGTGGACAGTTGGCCGGTGCGTTCGGCCGAGACTCCCAGGCCCGCCGAACCGAGGTCGCCGTCCTTGCCGGGCAGGTCGCCGACACCGAAGAGTTCCACGTAGGTTTCCCGGCCCATCAGGTAGCGGCCGGTCCATTTTTCGCCGCCCGCGCCGGTCGTGGTGCGGACTTGGAAGTTCGCGAAGTCCTTGAGATAGGCCGAATGCTCGATGGCGTCGGCGGTCTCGCGGTCAAGGACGCCGTAGCCGTGGTTGACGTGCAGCAGGGCCGGTTCGCCCGCTTCCGCGGCGCCGGTGCCGGTCGCGGCCAGGGTCAGGAGAACGGTCAGGAGCTGGAGGATCGTCCGGGTTCTTCGAGGTTTGGACATGGCCGGGGAGGGTAAGGCGGCCGCGGCCGGCCGGTGGCGTTTTCCCGGAATTCGACCGCAACGGCCTACTGGGAATGTCTTTCTCGTTGTCCGGTCAAGTGGAAATTAGGTCACTTGGAGCAGTGACAGTGCATCACATTTAGTAACAGAATCAGGTCCTCGTGCCACCTGATCGGGTGGCACTTCGCGAGGGCATCCGAAAGGACCTGTCAATGACCACTCACCACTGGGGACCCACCGGGAGGGCGCGCCGCCTGACCGGAGCGGTGCTCGCCGCGGCTGCCGCCCTGCTCGTGGCGACCGCGCCGAACGCCGGGGCCGCACCTGCCGCGGCCTGGAGCACCTCGGCCGAGACTCCGGACAACCATCAGATGGGCGCTTCCATCCGGGCGCACGAAGGAGGCGGCGCGTCGGTCGCGCCTGCGTCGGCCGAGGCGACCACGTCGGGCATCGACGTGAGCAGCTACCAGGGGGCGGTCGACTGGAAGTCCTACTGGAACCAGGGCAAACGGTTCGCCTACGTGAAGGCGACCGAGGGCACCGGCTACCAGAACCCGGACTTCACCCAGCAGTACAACGGCTCGTACAACGTCGGCATGATCCGCGGTGCCTACCACTACGGCCGTCCGGACATCTCCGGCGGCGCGGCGCAGGCCGACTACTTCGTCGCGCACGGCGGCGGCTGGTCGAAGGACGGCAAGACCCTGCCCGGCACGCTCGACATCGAATGGGGGCCCAGCTCCGCCTGCTACGGGCTGAGCCAGTCCGCGATGGTGTCGTGGATCAAGGCGTTCAGCGACGAGTACCACAAGAAGACCTCGCGCTGGCCGGTGATCTACACGGCGAACAGCTGGTGGACCCAGTGCACCGGCAACAAGGGCGACTTCAGCTCGACCAACCCGCTGTGGGTGGCGGCGTACGCGTCGTCGCCGGGCGCGCTGCCCTACCACTGGGGGTTCTACACCTTCTGGCAGTACACCTCGACGCCGCTCGACCAGGACTACTTCAGCGCGGGCATCGACCGGCTGAAGGTGCTGGCGACCGGCTGAGCCGGACCTGTCCGGGAGTCCGGTCCGGCCGGGCTCCCGGACGGGGCCGTGCCCAGGCGAGGACCGCCAGCCCGGCCAGCGTGCCCGGCAGTCCGGTCGCTACTTTGGCCGCGACCAGCCAGGCGTTCGCCGGGTCGAGGCTGAGCAGGCCGGTCACCGCCGCCCGGACGAGGAAGCCCGCGGCGAGGAGCGCGGTCGCGACCGCGAACCGGCGGCGGGCGGCGCGCTCGGTCCCGCCGCGGCCGACCGCCGCCCAGCCGATCCCCACGAGCGGCCGCCGGACGACGACCGACCCGGTCAGCACCAGCGCGGCCAGCAGGTACCAGACGAGGTCGGGCAGGAAAAGCCCGCCGCCGGATCCGGTCTGCCAAGCGATGAACCCGGCGATGCCGACGCCGATCAGCCCGCCGAAGGCCGGCCCCTTCGGATCTCCGCGCCGGATCCGGACCGCCGCGAGCACGGCGGCGAGGGCGGCCGCGGCGCCGACCGCGACTCCGGTGCCGGCGACGGCGTTGAGCGGCGCGAGGACCGCCGAGGGGATCGCGGACAGCACGATCCCGCCCGGCGTGTCGATCCGCGGCTTGCCGCGCTGCGGTCTCGCCGCGGGATTCGCTTTGCCGCCAAGGAAACGCCGCTTCATCTCAGCGCTCCCGTCACTGACCGCGCCGCCCGGTCCGGGGCGTCGCCGTACCCGATCGCCAGCCGCACCAGCAGATCCGCCAGCGCCGCCCGCCCCGCGGCCTCCGGCAGCGCGCCGCTGAGCACCATCGTCGCCAGCCCGTGCTGCGTGCTCCACACCTGGGCCGCGCACATTTCCGTCTGCTCGGCGGGCACGCCGGCAAACCGGCCGGACCCCACCGCCCGGTCGAGGATCTTCCGCAGCAGCAGGAAGCACGCCTCGCCCGCGCGGTCTTCGTCCAGCGGACGGTCGACGAACATCGCCCGGTACAGGTGCGGTTCGGCCATCCCGAACCGGAAAAACGCCGCCGCCGCTCCGGCGAGGGCGGCCACCGGGTCCTCGGCGGGCGGGTCCATGGTCTCTTCGAGCCTGCGGAAGCCCTCCAGCCGCACCTCCCGGCGCAACTGTTCGACACTGCCGAAGTAGGTGTAGACCGCTGTCGTCGACACGCCCAGCTCCCGGGCCAGCCGCCGAGTCGACAAGGCTGGACCGCCTTCCTCGGCCAGCACCTGGGCGGCTGTCGCCAGAAGGCTTTCGCGAAGCGCGGCGTCGCGCTGTCTCGGGCTCACGCCCACGATAGTAAAACGACGTTGCGTAACACCGCAATACTAAAATCCCTCCAGTACCTCCACGACCGCGCCGACGATCCGCCGGGTCTGCGGCTGGCACGCCGCCCACGTCGTCAGCGGGACGCTCGGCTCGACCAGCTCGCTCCAGGCCCACTCGGGCAGCATCCGGTTCGCGCTGGGCCTGCTGAGCAGCACCGCGTCCGCCTCGACTGCCTCCGCGCAGGCCAGCGCGTTCTCGTTGAACCGCGCGAGGCGCCAGTTCGGCGACACTCCGAGCCCGTGCGCCGCGGCGAGCATCTGGTCGTGCCCGGCCGGGACCTGCGCCCGCGAGTGCGCCAGCACCCGGACGTCGTCGAGATCCCGCAACCGGCACCGCGCGCGCCCGAAAAGCTCGTGACCAGGCCGGATCGCGACGCCGAACGGATGCTCGAACAACAGCCGCCCGTGCAGTGTCGACGGCGGGTTCTGGTGGACCAGCCCGATGTCGATCCGCCCTTCGCTGAGCATCCGCAGCTGCTCGGTGCTGCTGGCGTCCAAAAACGACAGTGCGGCGTCCGGCACCTGACGGCGGATCTCCGCCAGCGCCGCGAGCACCCAGTCCTGCGGAATCCCCGGCGGCAGCGCGATCTCGACCTGCTCCTTGACCGGAGCCGCGGACCGCGTGACCTCCCGCGTCGCGTCCGCGAGCCGCAGCAGCTGCCGCGCGTGCTCGTGCAATGCCCGGCCGGCGACCGTCGCCTGCACGCCCGTCGGCACCCGGTCGAACAACGGCGTCCCGAGTTCGCGTTCGAGCACGCGGATCTGCCGGGTCAGCGCGGGTTGCGACATCATCAGCGACCCGGCCGCCCGGCTGATCGACCCCTCGGTGAACACGGCGACGAAGTACCGCAGCTGACGCAGTTCCATACCCTGGGGTTATACCTCCTTCGTTTGCGCCGCGGCGGCCGCGGGCGGACGCTGGGCGGCGACGGCAGCCCCCGACCCGGGAAGGAGCCGCTGCCCCGATGAGCAAACGCCAAGTCCAGGTCCGCCGGGTCTACGACGCGCCGGAATCCACCGACGGCTCACGGGTCCTGGTCGACCGGCTGTGGCCGCGCGGGCTGAGCAAAGAGCGTGCGCGTCTGGACGACTGGCTGAAGCAGATCTCCCCGTCGACGGAACTGCGCAAGTGGTACTCGCACGACCCGGACCGCTACGCCGGATTCGCCGAACGCTACCGCGCGGAGCTGGAAGAACCGGAACGCGCGGAAGCGCTGGACCACTTGCGTGCGCTAGCCGGCCGGGGGCCGCTGACCCTGTTGACCGCGACCAAACGCAGCGACATCAGCGAAGCGGCGGTACTGGCCGACCTGCTCGGCTAGCGTTCAGGAACTGCCGACCGAGATGCCCGTTGCGTTCGGCATACCGGCTGCCCCGTTCGTGCGACGCGGTCAGCGCCGGGCGCAGCTCGTGGCCTCCGTGGGCCGGCCGGCACTCGACCGTCGGCACCCGGCTGTAACGGTGCGGGCTTTCCTTGGGCCGCCCGGATCACCGGCTTCCACTTCCCGCCCGTGCCGTCGAGCACCTCCGGTGCCGCCCCGGCCCCGGTGAGCTGGTTCGGTCCGGGAACCGCTCCGGCGGTGCCGTGGCGGAGACGTCCGCGAACCGGGCAGTACGAGCACGCATCAGTTGGTGCTCTTTCTGGCTGGGATTCCGGGGCCGAGACCACCTTCGCGGGGTCCGGCAAACACTGCCCGCCACGTCGCGTTGCCGCCCGGCGGTGCGGTAGGCAATGCCCGGCGAACGTGTTCAGCCGGGCAGCCGGTACTTCGCGCGCCAGCCGGTGATCCGGCCTTCCGCCGCGATCGCGGCGACGAATCGTTCGTACCCGTGCTGCGCTTCGACGCGGCGGCAGGCGTGGCTCGCCGACGCGATCGTCCCGCTGCCGGCGTGCCGGAACCGCCGCCGGTCGCTCCCGTGGTCGTGGGTCAGGTCCCCGCGCGGGATGTTCGCGCACAGCCACTGGATCGCCGCGGCGCGTTCTTCGCCGTCGCGGTAGTCGACGGCGCCCAGCTCCAGCGACGCATTTCGTGCCGGGGAGCCACCACTTCGTCGCGTTCCCCGGGCCGCCGATCAGCTGGAACCAGGGAGTCCGACGCGGACTTCGAGCGCTTTTCCGGTGTGGCAATTCCAGTCCGGCGCGGAGCGCCGTCCGGTGAACAGCGGGTGGCCGCGGGCATTCCACAGTAGACCGTCGGCCCGTGGTCACGCTGAAAATTCTCTTCGCCCCTCCTGACAATGACATCGTCCGTTCCCGCGCGGATGTTTCGCCTGTTCCGGGGTTCGGGGCGAGTTCGGCTGTTCGCCGCAACCGCGGTTCGGGCGTTCGGCGGCACCCTCGGCGGGGTAGTTGGGGCACGCTCGGTGTCCCTCGGGCGCGATAATCCCGTTCCGAAACGGTATTTCGCGTCGCAGGCAAGGGGGAGGTGGTCGCCGTTGCGTCTACTGTGGACGACCTGGTCCGTCCGTTTCGGATATGGTTGGCGGAATGGCTGATCTGACGCTCACCGGCCTGCGGGTCGTGGTCGAGGTGGCCCGGACCGGGTCGTTCAGTGCTGCCGCGCATCGGCTCGGCTACACGCAATCAGCGGTGTCGCGGCAGATCGCGGCGAGCGAACGCGCTACTGGAACCGCGTTGTTCGAACGGCATGCCCGCGGAATCCGCCCTACGACAGCAGGAGAAGTACTGATCCGGCACGCCGGTCGGGTGCTGGACAGTGTGAGTGCGGCCGGAAAAGAGCTCGCCGGACTGCGCGACCGGCTCGCCGGGCGGATCTCGGTCGGCGCATTCCCCGCCGCGTCGGCGGTTTTGCTGCCGCGCGCGGTTTCCCGGCTGCTGCGCGCACATCCGGGCGTGGAGGTGCACCTCGCCGAGTCCGCGACCCTGGCGCAACTGCAGTCCCTGCGCCGCGGCAGGCTCGACGTCTCGGTGGCCGTCACCGGCGACGGCTTGCCGGAATACGACTTCGAGGGCTTGCGGCGCACCGAATTGCGCAGTGGAATCCCGTACGGAGTGGCGGTCGCGGAATCACATCCGTTCGCCGGGCGCAGCTGGGTCGAACCGGACGAACTGGCCGAACAGCAGTGGATCGTCGGCGCGGGCAGCTCGCCGGAATTCGGGACGTGGCCGGGAATCGCCGGGCCGTCGATCGCGTTCGCGGTGCGCGCGTGGCCGACGCGGTTGGGCCTGGTCGCGGCGGGTTTGGGAATTTCGCTGGTGCCCGGGTTCGCGGCGGATTCGCTGCCTGCCGATGTGCGGTGGATCCCCGTGCGCGACGAGTGCGGCGGGGTGCGACGCGCGCTGTGGGCGGTGACGGGGGAGCGGCCGGACCCGGCGGCGGTGGCGATGGTGCGGGCGCTGGAGCAAGAGGCCGGGTCGGTCGGCCGGGGTTGCTAGGTCCGGATTTCGTTGGCGTGCTGCGGTTTCTGCGGATGTGGTGTTCGTGAGTGGCCGGATTCGTTGTCAGGAAAGCGCTGTGGTTCGAGCCCGGCGACGTGCGGCCCGTGGCCGCGGAGAAATGTGGAAAACGGAACCGATTCGCGGGAATCAGCAAAAACCTGGAACGGGAACCTCGGCCGGCGACAGCAAATGCTGTTCCCGGCGAGCGGGAGCTTCGCAACGATGGGCTGGCTCGGGCGCAGCCGTGCGCTGCGTGGCGGGCACGGACGCGCCAGCGGTGCCGGTTTGTTCCACGCGGGTCTCGGTCAAGCTGTCCGGGCCAGGATCTCGAAGACCGCGACCCGGTCGGCGGCCGAGGCGAAGGCGTCGGGATCGGGGCCGCTGACGATGCCGGCCTGGGCGAACATCGGTGCTCCTCTGGGGACCTCCTGCGGATAGGCGCGCATGACCTGCTCCTTCAGCGCGCTGTCGGTGACCTCGGCGAGCGTCACGGGATCGCGGCGGCGTCCCCGGGAGAGATGGCCGTGTCCGGCGGCCCGGACGTTGCGGGCCCAGTCGGAATACCACGTACCGGCGGCCGCTGACCGTCAGCGGCGAGACCGGGGTGGAGCGCGGCTTGCCGGTGCGCCGTCCCGGCACCGTGAGCACGCAGACCGGCCCCATCGCGAACCCGAAGCGCGACAGGACGCCGATTGCGCGGTTGGCGGTGCGGAACCAGCGCGGCAGGGGCTTGACGTCGGGCATGGCGGGAATCCCTTCGAATGCTGGATCGGCGGCAGGGTCTGCGGGCCCGGGCAACGACGTCGGGCCCGCAGGCCGGAACGCGACCGAGGCCGTCGAACAACTCCGCCCGGTCCTGCTCGCGGTCTGTTCCCAGGCCGCCGCCGACCCAGCGGGATACACGCGCCACTTCCAGCTCGTCGAGCAGCACCCGGAACTACGCGCCCGCGACGCCGTGAAGATGCAGCAGTTCGCCGACAAGCTGGGCGATCTGCTCATCGATCGCGGATCCGACGAGGCCACCGCCCGCTTTGCCGCGCAGATCGCCATCGCCTGTTACCAGGCCGTCAAACGCCTGGGCAACGACCCTCGCACCCTGGTGGAGGAGATCCGAGCCGCCTTCGGGCGGGTACTCGCACTGGGGACCGGCGCCACCGAGCCCCAAGCCGGGTAGGCGTCACGGCCGTTCCCGCGTCGCCAACGACACCGCGTTCGGGTTGGCGGCAGGCGTCTGGGTCAGCGACGACCGCAAGACGAACTGGGCACAACCGCGTGGATCGGCGCCGGCAACCGGATCGCTGACCGTTCCACCCACGCCTGGGCAGCGTCCGAAGCCGCGCTGACGCAGCGGTCATAACCCGGAACCTCGTCCGGACTTCCTTCGACGCCGAAATCGCCGCGGGAGAAAATCCTCGGCCGGTCGTCGGCGCCGGGGTCCGCCGGACAGTTCTGCGTCAACGTGCTGGCCGAACCGCAAGCTGACCTCTGCGGCCGCTTCGGGTCCCGCCGCGGGCGTCGCTTCGAAGTACTGGATTGGCAGCTTTCCCGCTGGGAAACGCCGGAATTGCCCGGCGTATTGCTCCGCGTGCACGCCGAGATCGAGACCGTGCACCACGCGGGCGACCACCCGGTCGTACCTGTGGGCGGGTGTCGTCGGCGTTGCCGGGGCGGCGATCATCCTGGCGATGCAGCACGGGCGCAAACCCGCGCAGGGCGGGCTGGCCGAGGAAAGCGACGCGGCCGCCCGAGTGACGGTCGCGCAGACCTGAGAACGGCCATACTGCGTCGCGTGGATCAAGCGGTGCGGACTGAAGACGGTATCCGGCTTTGGGCGGTGAAGACGGGCGACGGCGAACCGGTCGTCTTCTGTCACGGCGGCCCAGGGTTGTGGGACATGATGGCGGACGTCGCGGCTGACCTCTCGGCAGTCGCGACGGTCTGTCGCTGGGACCAGCGAGGATGCGGCCGATCGCAGCGGCAGGGACCGTACTCGGTGGAACGGACAGTGGCCGATCTCGACGCGGTCCGGGCCCATTTCGGCTGGGACCGCGTCGCGCTGCTGGGCCACTCGTGGGGCGCGCAGCTGGCGTTGCGCTACACACTGGCGCATCCGGACCGCGTGGCGAAGCTGGTTTATGTCTCCGGCACCGGAATCGACGACGACTCGACCTGGCACGCGGGGTACGAGCGCAACCTGCGGAACGCACTGGGAACCCGCCTGACGCGATGGGAGTCGCTGGCAGCCAAGGAACGTACCGCCGAGGAAGACCAGGAGTACTGTGTCCTGCAGTGGTCAGCGGACTTCGCCGAGCGCGCGCTTCAGCACGCCGAAGCCATGGCTGACCCGTGGTTCGGCGTGAATTTCGAGTGCAACGCCGCGCTGAACCGCGAGCACTCGCCAGACCTGCGCGCCGGCTGCGAGAGGCTCGATGTCCCGGCTCTGATCGTGGACGGAACAGCGGACATCCGGCCGCGCTCAGCGGTGGATTCGCTGGAACAGGCGTTGCCGGTGGTGTCGCGCGTGCGACTGTCAGCCGGTCATCTGCCGTGGGTGGAGGATCCGGCCGGCTTCCACTCCGCGGTCAGCAGGTTCTTGGCAGGGCCGTGAAGGGCTGCTGCCTACCGGGCGGGGAGCAGCTTTCGTGTCGCCTCGTGCGCGGCCAGTGCCAGTTCCGCGCGCGGGAACCCGCTTCGCTTTTCCGCGGTGGCGAGGTTTCCGCCCGCGACCCACACCGGGCCGTCCGCGAGGCGCGCCAGACGTCCTCCGATTCGGCCACGTTCAGTCCGGGCAGGTCGAACGCCAGTCCGGCCCGCTCCATCGCCGGAGTCCGGGTGACGCCCAGCACCAGTTCGAGCACGTCCATGCCGCGGTCCCGCATCTCCAGCCACAGCCCCTCGGCGAGCACCCGGCCGAACGCTTTCACCGCGGAATACACGCTGATCTCCGCCTGTCCGAGATACCCGGCCAGCGAGCCCACCAGCACGATCCCGCCCCGGCCGCGTGCAGCCATCAGCGCGCCGAAGTGGTGCGTCAACGCGAGATGCGCGGTGATGTTCGGATCGAGGACTCCGCGTACCCGCGACAGATCTCCGGTCACGAACTCGTGTCCATAGCTGTTCGCGCCGGCATTGGAGATCAGCAGCCCGTCAGTCACTTCCCGGATCGCCGAGAGCACCTACGGATCGAGAAGATCTGTTTGCACAGTAAGAACTTCGACGCCAAGCGCTTGCACCGCGGCCGCCGTCTTCGCCAACGGCTCAGGTTTGCGCGCGATCAGCACCAGATTGATCCCGGCCTCGGCGAGCCGAGCCGCCCGCGACGACCGCCCACGAGCTGTACTTCTCGTTCATATTCATTCGCCGGCCACCGCGATCCCCCCGTCCGCGACCGCCCGGTCGATCGAATCCCGCAACGCATGACAGTCGCCGAACAAGTCCTCCGCGCAGGCCGATCGTTCGACGCATCGCGTGGAAGCCGCGGTGTCCCACTGAATGCTCGTCTGATGCCAGCTGCTCTTGCGCACCGTCAGCCAAGCCTCGCAGGTTCCGCATCGGACCGGCCGCATCGGTTCGTCCAGCAGCCGGTTGTCGGCACGGACCGCCATCAGACGCGCTCGCCGGTCCGGCGGCCGAGGTTCTCCTCGACCTCCTCGCACCACGCGGCATTCGGCTTCGCGGTGTCCAATTCGAACTCGAACCGCTCGGTCATCTCCGGCGTGACGTCCGCGACGTCCACATGGAACTGTTCGTACCTGCGCCGCAGCTGGTAGACCGGACCGTCCTCCTCGCACAGCAGCGGGTTCCCGATCCGGATGAAATCACCCATCTTGCGCGCGGTTTCCTCGCCCTCCGCGCCGGAGAGCTGGTCCGTGCGCTTCACGACGATCCCGTACTGCAGCTTGAACGAATTCGCCGTGACGGGGTAGTGGCAGATGATGAGGACTGCGTCGATGTCCATGCCCTCGTAGTGATACGTCAGCTCGTCGATCATGAAGGACGCCCGTAGCAGGCGGCGACGTGTCCCTCGAAGATGTTCTTGAAATACGTGGGGAAAGCGAAGCGGACGGAGAAGAAGTGCGCCATGTCCACGACGTTGTCGACGACCTCGCGGCAGTTCGTGTCGACGTGCGTTTCGTACCAGGTCCAGCCGGCGCGCGTGGCGTCCTCGATGCGCGGGATGACGACGTCGGCGGGCGGCGGACTGCCCTCCGGGTCGTTCCAGGCGAACAGCATCTTGTCCTGCACCATCGTCGTCCACGCGGCGGCCCCAGCGCCCTGCGACAGATCGCCGCCCATGTGCCTGCAGTACGCGTCGAGCACGTTGAGCTGACCGTCCTCGCCGGCGAACACCACGAGCTTCGGCCCGAACGCGGTGATCGGATGCGGCCTGCCGTCGGCGAAGCTCTCGGCCAGCCCGAGACAGTGCCACCCGCGTGGGCGCCGCGCCGGCCTCGATCAGCGGACCTCGTCCGGTGCCGGCTCCACGGTGGTCATCGTCGGATCCCCTTTCAGCGCCTCGCTTCCGCGAGGTCGAACGTAGAACGGCGGGCAGTCCCGGGGCCGGTGGCATCCCGATGGCTGGGAGTCCTTTGCGGATGGTTAGTTCCAGCCGGGTGCGACCGGACCATCGGGTACAGCTCCTGGGTGACCTGTCGCGCGGCGACCACGACGAGCGGTGCGACGCGCTCCAGTGCGGTGTGCGCGTCGCCGACCAGAGAGATCGCCGCCTCGGGTCCTTCCGGGCCCCGGATGGCGGCGGCGACGCAGGAGATGCCGGAAAAGCATTCGCCGCGTTCGAAGGCGAGGCCGTTGCGGTCGCGGATCCGGCCGAGTTCGCGGTGCAGCGTCACCGGGTCGCGGATCGTCCGGCTGGTCTGGCGGACGAGCGTCGGCATGACCCGGTCCTCGACCTGTTCGGCGGACAGCCACGCGAGCATCGCCTTGCCGAGCGCGGTGCACTGCGCGGGCGCGCGGCCGCCGACGCGCGACGGGACGATCGCGGCGAACCGCCCGCCGACCTTGTCGAGATACCGGACGTCGGCTCCGTCGAGGATCGCCAGGTGCGCGACCATCCCGGTGCGCAACCGCAGTTCGTGCAGCACGGCCGCGGTCGCCTCGCGCAGTTCGAGATGGTTGCCGCCGGTGCCGCCGAGGTTCAGCGCCCGTGCGCCGAGCGCGTAGCCGAACGACGAATGCGACAGCCATTGCAGGCGCACGAGCTGGTCGAGGATGCGGTGCGCGGTCGAACGGGGGAGATGGGTCGTTCGCGCGACCTGTTCGAGAGTGAGCCGGGTGCTCGGCGCGTCGAAGGCGTCGAGGATCAGCGTCATCCGCTCGACCATCGACGGCGCCACGGTGCGGTTCTGCGTGCCGTCCGTGCCGAGGGAGCCCGTTTCGATCGCGGCAACCGTCATGCTGTGCTCCTCGCGAACGAATTGAAATCATTTCTAGTTTTGACGGTAACACGGCGGCCGCCCGAACCGTCAACACGCGGCGGGTCACGACTGCGGCACGGCCCCCGATCAACGGGAGAACCCGCTCGCGCCGGCGCGGCGGCCGG
The DNA here is from genome assembly GCF_900115345.1 of Amycolatopsis rubida. Taxonomy (GTDB): domain Bacteria; phylum Actinomycetota; class Actinomycetes; order Mycobacteriales; family Pseudonocardiaceae; genus Amycolatopsis; species Amycolatopsis rubida. The sequence continues at coordinate 549,446 of NZ_FOWC01000003.1, forward strand.
TAGGCATGGCGGTATGGACATCGGCCTCGTGAGCCCCGTGGTGACCCGGCTGCCGGGGATCCGAAGGCCTGAGAGGGTGCCGCAGGCATCGAAGACCTGGCACGGATCGCCTCGGCTTCCGGTCCGTTCGCGACGTTCGGTTTCCTCGCCGCGCGCACCAGCCGGATCCGGTTGGTCACGCAGGTGCTCGTGCTGGGGTATCACCACCCGCTGGAGATCGCGAAGCGCTACGGGACGCTCGACGCGGTCAGCGGCGGACGGCTCGTGCTCGGCCCGGGCGCCGGATCGCTGCGGGAGGAGTTCGACCTGCTGGGCGCGCCGCGACCGCGGAATGGGAGGTCCGGGACGCGTTCGGCGAGGTAGTGCCGGACGGCAGCGCGGGGGAGATCTGCGTCCGCAGCCCGTTCACGATGCTTGGCTACGGGGAAGACCCCGAAGCCACGGCTGCCGCTGTCGACGCCGAGCGGTGGCTGCACACCGGGGTTCTCTCGGAGGGACAGCTCCGGCTCGCCGCACGGCGTTCGGATTTGATCTTGCACGGCGGGGAGAACGTCTATCCGGCCGAGGTGGAGAACGTGCTGGCGGAACATCCGGCGGTGCGGGAGTGCATTGTGCTCGGCGTGCCGCAGGCCGACCTGGGGCAGGAAGTGGCCGCGGCGGTGCTCTCGGCAGCGGTCGAGGTGGCGGAACTGCGGGCCTTCGCGGCCGCGCGGCTGGCGTGCTTCGAGGTCCCGACGCGACGGCGGATCAGGCCGGATCCGTTGCCGCGCAACGTGACTGGCAAGGTCGTGCGGAACCAGGTGCCGCGGCCCTGATCCCGTTGACCGGGAGCGCGCTCGCGTGCTCCGCTGGAAGGCTCGGGGCAGCCGGGACCGCACCGTATCCGGACCGGAGGAAGGGAAGCGCCATGACCATCCCGCTCTTGCCGCAGCCGAACAGAGTGCGGAAGCGATCGCCGCCCTCGGACCGGAGAACGAGCGGCTCGGCAGGCTCGCCGACGAAGCGGCCAAGGTGCTCCGGGAAACCGGCGCGGTCACAATGCCGCAACCCGCCGATTACGGAGGCGCATCCGCGTGCATTCGCGGAAACGGTGATGCGGCTGGCTTCGCTCGACGGCTCGACGGGCTGGGTCGCCGGGATCGTCGGCGTGCATCCGTGGGAAATGGCGCTCTGCGACCGTCGCGTGCAGGAAGAAATCTGGGGTGCGGACAACGACACCTGGATCGCCTCGCCGTACGCGCCGATGGGCGTGCTGAAGCCGGTCGACGGCGGGTATGCCGTCACCGGACGGTGGCAGTTCTCCTCCGGCACCGATCACTGCGACTGGATCTTCCTCGGCGACGCGGACGGCAATGTCGTGCAGCCGCCCCGGAATTACCCCGTGCTCCTGCCGCGCGCGGACGACGAAATCGTCGAGGACACCTGGGATGTCGTCGTCAAGGACGCGTTCGTCCCGGACTACCGCGCGGTCCCGTTCACGACGATTTTCCCGCTCGGCATCACGTCCGCGGTGATCGGTATCGCGGAAGGCGCGTTGGCCGCGCACCTGGCCTGTCAACGCACACGCGTGCACATCACCGGCACCCGGGTGAAGGACGACCCGTACGTGCTGTATGCGATCAGTGCCGCCGCGGAAGAGATCAAGGCTTCCCGAACTGCCCTGCTGGACAACGTTTCCCGATTCTACGACAAGGCCGCCGCGGGCTCGGCTCGCCGACCGGGCCGCGTCGCGCCGCACGCAGGTCGCCGCGGCGTGGCGGGACGAGGTGGTCGCCCGCAGCGGCGGCAACGGCCTGCGGATGGACAACCCGGCTCCAGCGGTTCTGGCGCGACGGCCACAGGGGCCTGGCGCACGCGATCCACGTGCCCGCTTCGGTGTTCCACGCGTCCGCGCCGACCGACCTCGACGTCGAGCCTCCGCCCGGCCCGATGCTCTCCATGAGCTGACCTTTCCCGCCCCCGCGAGGAGTTTCGCCATGACCGAGATCCGAGGGCTTGGATACCTCCGGGTCCAGAGCCGGGACCTGCCGCGCTGGCGCGAGCTGACCGTGGAGGCGCTCGGCTTCGCCGAAACGTCCGGTCCGGTCGCCGACGGCCTGTACCGGCGGCGTTCGCGCAGGCTGCGGGGTCACGACGCCTTCTCCCACACCGACACGTGCTGCGCACTCTCGTGCGTGAACGGCTCGCCCGCCCAGTTTTCCCACCGCGACCGCAACCGCAATCCCGCCAGCCGCGCCATCAAATCCAGCTCGGCAGGCCACACATACCGGAACGGAATCGCCCGGAACTCGCCGCGCCCGTCTGCCACTCGCGCGTGGTACGAACTCATCGACTGCGTCGAGACGTCGTACAGATCGAACCCCCACTGCGTCGCGCTGAGAGCGAACGGCACGACAGTCTGCCCCGGCGGCAGCTTCCGCAGCTGCGGCACCCCGACCTCGATCACGAAGCATCCGCCCGGCTTGAGATGCGCCGCGGCATTGCGGAAACAGGCCACCTGCGCGTCCTGAGAGGTCAGGTTGCCGATGGTGTTGTACACCAGGTAGGCCACCGAAAAACTCCCGGCGACCCGGGTCGTCGCGAAGTCGCCGATCGTCACGTCGACGGCTTCGCCGCCCGGTTTCGCGCGCAACCGCGCGGCCATCGCGGGCGACAGATCGATTCCGCACACCGGCACCCCTCGCGCGGCAAGCGGCAACGCGATCCGGCCGGTGCCGACGCCCAGTTCCAGCGCGCGACCACCGCCGGCAAGCCCGGCCAGGACGTCGACCACCGGATTCACCGCTTCCGGCGTGCACATTTCGGCTGAAGATTCGTCGTACCGCGCAGCGACACTTTCCCCGAAGTAGTCCTCCACGCCAGCGACGGTAACCGGCACTGGCGTGGAACGCAGGTCATTTTCCGGCCCGTGCCACCAGATCGTCGACCGCCCGGGCGGCGAAAGCCATCGCCGTGCCCAACGGAATTCCCGGCCCCGGGTACCAACCGCCGGTCATGGACGCCGCCGAATTGCCGACCGCGTAAAGACCTTCCACCGCCGAATCGTCCTCGCGCAGCACCCGCGCGTCCGGATCGGTCACCAACCCGCCCTTCGTGCCCAGGTCCGACAACACCAGCCGGGCAGCGCGGAACGGCGGGCGATCCACCGGCACCAGCACCGGATTCGCGAAATGCCGCGCGTATTCGTCCTCGCCACGGCCGAAATCCGCGTCGTGCCCGGCCTCGGCGAACGCGTTGAACCGGGCAACCGTCCCGGGCAACTCCGGAGCGTCGATCAGCTTCGCCAGCTCCGCGAGCGTGTCCGCCTCCACCCAGGTGCCAGCCGCCAGATGGTCGTCCGGCCGTCCGCCCGGCACCGCGATCGCGGGCAGCCGGCCGCCCTCGCGGTTGTCGAACACGATGTGCGACGGGACCCGCCGCGCCGGATCCGCTGCCATCACGCGGCCCATCTGGTCATACGGCAGCGATTCGTTCGCATACCGCCGCCCGTCGCGGTCCACGACGAGTCCGCCGCGGAAGCCGAGCGTGAACGACGCGCCGCCGTCCGGCATCGCGATTCCCGGGCACCACCAGCCCTCGTCCATCAGATCGACGGCCGCGCCGAGTGCGATCGCCGCCGCCAGGGCCTGGCCGCGGTTCGTTTCCGCGGGCGCCATCGACCACGCCGCCGAGCCCGGCACTCCGGAGTGGTTCCGCAGGTCCGCGTTCCGCTCGAACCCGCCCGCGCCGACGAGCACGCCATAGGTCGCCCCGATCCGCCGCGGGCCGACGCCGACGACCCGGCCGTTCTCGGCCACCAGCTCGCCGACCGGAGTTCCGGTGAAGACGGTTCCGTTGCCGGTCGCGTCGAGGGCCAGCAACAGCCGCCCGATCAGCGCGCGGCCGCCGTCCAGCGGGGCGTCCCGGTGCCCGCGGCCGGCGCGGTCGCGATCGACCGGCGGACGCACCAGCTCGGCTCGTTCGCCCAGCTCGGACAGCGGCAGGCCGACCGGCACGAACGAGCGTCCGCCGGGGACCCGGCCCGGCCGGTCGAAGTAGTCCGGGAACGCCCGCCACTCGAACTCGAGCGCCGGATCCGCCTCCAGCGCCGCGACCAGCTCCGGCGCCTTCGCCAGGAACGCCTCCTGCCGGCCGGTCCGGTCCTCGCCGAGCAGCGCGCGCAGGTACTCGCGCGCGGCGGCGGTGGAGTCCGGGACGCCGAAGCGCTCCTGGACCTGCGTGCCGGGCAGCCAGCAGGCGGCCCCGGAGTACGCGGAAGTCCCGCCGAGCCGGTCCGCGCCCTCGACCACCGCGGTGCGCAACCCGGCCCGGGCAGCGAGGTACGCGCCGGTCAGCGCACCCGCGCCGGATCCGGCTACCACCACGTCGAACTGGTCGTCGAAAGCCATGAGTCCTCCAAGTCGCCGCGACCCGGCGAGCCAACCGCATCCGCGGCGCGCCGGGGCACGGCCGTCCCACTCACCGGTAGCGGCGGCGCCCGGCGGGAGGAGCGTGGGAGAGAATGGCCTGATCACGAGCGGAGGAGTCGCGGTGCCGAGAGTCGCCGAAAACCGGGCGCCGGCCACGCCGAGTTCGCCCGCGCAGCAGGAGCGCTACCGCCGGATCCTGCGAGCGGCCGCGGACCACGGCGCCGAGCACGGCCTCGACCGGATCCAGATGCTCGACGTCGCCCGCGACGCCGACGTCGCCATCGCCACGCTCTACCGGTACTTCCCGTCCAAGACGATCCTGTTCACCGCGCTGCTGCACAGCCAGATCGAGCAGCTGGACCGCAACAGCGTCCCGGTCGAACCCGGCCAGGAACCGGCCGAGGCGGTCGCGCGCGTGCTGGTCGAGGCCGCCCGCCGGCTGCTGGAACGGCCGCGGCTCGCGCAGGCGATGCTGCAGTCGAACAACGCGACCGTCGCGGGGGAGTCGCCCACCATGGCCGCGGCGGTCGAGTTCGCCGATCTGATCCTGCGCGTCGCCGGGGTGGCCGAGGCCGGCGAGCACGACCGACGTCTGGTCCGGCTGATCGAGCAGACCTGGTACGGCGTGCTGACCTCCCAGCTGAACGGGCACATCACCGCCGAGGAAGCGGAGGCGGACACGGTGCTGGCGTGCCGGTTGCTGCTGGCCGAGCTGGGCCGTCCGGCTCGCTGACCGGTTCTCCCGGTGACCGGGATCGACCCGCCGTGCGCGCGCGGAGTCTCGTAGCGTCGGGGCCGTTCCCCGAACCCCGCCTCAGGAGGCCGTCATGCCGCGCACCGTCGTCGTCACCGGAGCGAGTTCGGGGATCGGGGCGGCGCTCAGCGGTCTCCTCGCCGAACGCGGCGATCAAGTCCTCGGCGTGGACCTCGCGGGCAGCGACGTGGACGCGGACCTCTCGACCCCGCGCGGCCGCGCCGCTGCCGCCGAGGAGGTCGGCAAGCGCACCGGGCACGTCGACGCGGTGGTCGCCTGCGCCGGAACGGCGAACCCCGGCGAAGCCATGGTGACGGTGAACTACTTCGGCAGCACCGAGTTCGTCGAAGCCCTGCAGCCGCTGCTCGCGAAATCCGAGGGGCCGCGGGTGGTCCTGGTCGGCTCGATCTCCGGCACCCAGCCGAACGACCCCGCGGTGGTCGAGGGCTGCCTGCGCGGCGACGAGCAAGCCGCGTTGACCGCCGCCCGCGAGGCGATCGCGGACAATCGCGCGCTCCAGCTGTATCCGTCCTCGAAGTCCGCGATCGCGCAATGGGCGCGCCGGACGTCCGTTTCGGCAGGCTGGGCCGACGCGGGCATCGCGGTCAACGTGGTCGCGCCCGGCGTGGTCCGGACGCCGATGACCGACGAGCTTTTCGCCGACCCGAAGATGAAGGCCGTGATGGACAAAGCGGTCCCGATGCCGCTGCACGGTTACGCGGCCGCGGAGGATGTCGCGCGCGTGCTGGCGTACTTCGCCGACGCCGCGACCACGCACATCACCGGCCAGGTCGTCTACGTCGACGGCGGCGCCGAGGCGACGCTGCGCCCGGCGGCGCACTACTGATGACGACTTACGCGGAAAACGTCCCGTTGTCGCCCGTCCCGAACGACGACGGCATCGACGCTGCCGTCGCGGCGGCCCGCCGGGTGGTCAGCGCGCTCCTGCACGCGGGTGCGGACAGCGCCGCACCGATGACCGACCTCGCCCGCGACCTCGACCGGATCGCCGGCCAGCTCGAAGAACACGCGCCGGCGCGGCAGGAACGGTTCGTCGGAATGTGGGCCGGGCGACCGCGCCACGATCCCGTCACCGGTCCGGAAAACGCGCTCGCGCCGCCGCTGCACCTGCACGGTCTGCCGGACGGCTCGGTCGCCGGCACGGTGACACTCGGCCTGCCCTATCAGGGTCCGCCGGGCTGCGTGCACGGCGGGATTTCCGCGTTGCTGCTGGATCACGCGCTCGGCGTCGCCAACAGCTGGGGACCGGGGCCGGACGGGATGACCGGCACGCTCAGCGTCCGCTACCACCGGACGACTCCGCTGTTCGAGGAGCTGACGATCCGCGCGCGGCAGCAATCCAGCGAGGGCCGCCGGATCCGCACGACCGGCGAAATTCTCGCCGACGGGCAGGTCTGCGTTTCCGCGGACGGCGTTTTCGTGGCGAAACACGTCGCACGACCGGTTGCCCCGGACGAAGGAGGCCGATGAACACGCTCGCGGGCCGGGTGGCCCTGGTGACCGGTGCCGGGCAAGGCGTCGGGCAAGGAATCGCGCTGGCGCTGGCGGGGGAGGGAGCGTCGGTCGCGGTCCTCGGGCGCACGCGCGGCAAGCTGGACGAGACCTGCCGCCTCCTGCGTGAGCGGGGAGCTTCCGCGGAGCCGTTCGAGTGCGATGTCGCGGATACCGCGTCGATTCCCGGCGTCGTCGACGAGGTTGTTTCGCGGTTCGGCCGGCTGGACATTCTGGTCAACAATGCCTACTCCGGTGCTTTCGGGCCGTTGCTGGAAATGAGCGACGAGGATTTCGCGCGCGGTTTCGAGACCGGTCCGTTCGCGGCGTTCGCGTTCATGAAAGCCGCCCACCCGCATATGAAGGCGACCGGTGACGGTTCGATCGTCAACCTGGTCACCTCGGCGATGGTGCGCTGGGATCCCACCACCTACGGTGCTTACGCCGCGGCGAAACAAGCCTTGCGCTCGCTGTCGCGCACCGCCGCCGTGGAGTGGGCGCGCGACGGGATCCGGGTCAACGCGATCGCGCCGCACGCGTTGTCGCCCGGGTTGAAGTGGTGGACCGAGCACAATCCCGAAGAGGCCGCTGAATTCGTCGCGACCATTCCGATGGGCCGGATCGGGGAATGCGAGGAGGACATCGGCCGCGCGGTCGTCGCGCTGGTCGGCTCCGATCTGCGCTACCTGACCGGAGCCACCGTGCCGCTGGACGGCGGCCAAGCCTTCTTCGGCTGAGCCTTCCGCGGAGACATCGCCGTGTCCACCCTTTCAGCCCTCGACACCGCGGCCGCCGTCCGCCGCGGCGACCTGTCCGCCCGGGAAGCCGCCGAACAAGCGATCGCCCGCATCGAGGAGGCGGATCCGCGGCTCAACGCCGTCGCCGGCCGCCGCTTCGAGGCTGCCCTGGCGGAAATCGACGCCGGTCTGCCGGACGGCCCGCGCACCGGAGTCCTGTTCCTGGTCAAGGGCCTCGGCACCGAAGTGGCCGGTCTCCCCGCCACTCAAGGCAGCCGGTTGTTCTCTTCTGTAGTGTCCACTGTGGACAGCGAACTGGTCCGCCGCCGCAAACGCGCCGGCCTGGTCATCCTCGGCGCCACCAACACCCCGGAATTCGGCCTCAACGCCAGCACCGAACCGCAGCTGCACGACCTGTCCCGCTCACCCGGCGGCTCCAGCGGCGGTTCCGCGGCCGCCGTCGCCGCGGGCCTGGTCCGCGCCCGCGCGCGCGACCGACGGCGGCGGCTCGATCCGGATCCCGTCGGCGGTGTGCGGTTTGGCCGGCCTGAAGCCGAGCCGCGGCCGCACCACCGGCGCCCCCGACTCCGGCACCCTCGCCGCCCCGGTCCCCGTCGCCCATGCGGTCACCACGACTGTCCGTGACAGCGCGGCCCTGCTGGACGCGATCGCCGGACCACTCCCGGGTGAAGCCTTCGCGGCCCCGAATCCGCCCGGCACTTTCCTCGACGCGACCCGCCGCACCCCCGGTCATCTCCGCATCGGCCTCGCCACCCAAGCCCGAACCGGCGTCGACCCGCATCCGGCATGCCTGGCCGCCGTGCAGCAGACGGCGAAACTGTGCGAGGAACTCGGCTATTACGTCGAGGAAACCGTGGCCCCGTTCGATTTCCCGGACGTCCGCACGACCGGCGGGGTGCTGATGGGCGCGGACCTGGTGGTGATCGTCGAAGATCAGCTGGCGGCGCTGGGCCGCGAACTTCAGCCGGGCGACGTCGAGCCGTTCACTGCTCGACCACTACCGCGGCTTGACCGCCAACCAGCGCCATCGCGCACCGCGCCGGGCACAGGAGATCGGGTGGGAGGCCGGGCAGGTCTTCGCCCTGTGCAGTCGCGGCGGATCTGGGCAGGAGGGGGCGCTGTTGTCGTTGGCGGCGCAGCTGGAGGGGGCGGCCTCGAACCGGGATCAGCACTCACGACACTCCACGCATTGGCCACGCGGCGGCGCGACCAGTCCCGTCGGCGAGGGGCCTCGTGAGTGTTTGTGCCGGTCAGAACCGGGATCGCCGCTCACGAGCCCCGGCCCGCATCCCGGTCACCGGGATCGCCGGAGCGGCCCGCCTCCTCCCCTTCCTACCGTGGCACCGTGACTTCCACGACCGGCACCCCGCCCGATCCGCTGGCCCCCGCCCGGCTCGGGCCGGTGCAGTTGCGCAATCGCGTTGTCAAGGCGGCGACCTACGAGGGGCTCGGCCATCACGGCCGGGTCACCCGGGATCTGGTCGATTTCCACGTCGGCTACGCGAAGGGCGGCGTCGGGATGACGACGGTCGCCTACTGCGCGGTCGCCAAGGAAGGGCGCACCGACCGGCATCAGATCTATTGGACCGACGAAGCCCTCCCCGGGCTGCGCGTGCTCACCGACGCCGTGCACGCCGAGGGCGCGGCGATCTCGGCGCAGATCGGGCACGGCGGGCCGGTCGCGAATCCGAAGGGCAACGGGCTGCCCGCGCTCGCGCCGAGCCGGTACTTCCACAAGACGACGCTCAGCTTCGCCCAGAAAATCGACCACGCCGGCATCGAACGCGTCAAACGTGCCCACGCCGGCGCGGCCCTGCGCGCCATCGAGTGCGGCTTCGACGCGATCGAGGTCCACTTAGGACACAACTATCTGATCAGCTCCTTCCTGAGCCCGAAACTCAACCATCGCACCGACGAATACGGCGGTTCGCTGGAAAACCGCGCCCGGCTCGCGCGCGACACGATGCGCGCGGTGCGTGACGCGGTCGGCGACCGGATCGCGGTGATCGTGAAAATGAACATGGACGACGGCGTGCCCGGCGGCTTCTGGCTCGACGAGGCGATCCCGGTGACGCGCTGGCTCGAAGCCGACGGCACCTGCGACGCGCTGGAGATGACCGCCGGTTCGTCGCTGCTCAACCCGATGTACCTGTTCAAGGGGGACGCGCCGGTCCGCGAGTTCGCGGCGGTGCTGCCGCAGCCGCTGAAGCTGGCTGTGCGGGCGGTGGGGAAGCACTTCATTCGCGAATATCCGTACCGGGACGCGTTCCTGCTTGAGGACGCGCGGCAGATCCGGGCCGCGGTGAAGCTGCCGATGGTGCTGCTCGGCGGGATCACCGGCCGCGCGTCGATGGAGGTGGCGATGCGGGAGGGGTTCCAGTACGTCGCGATGGGCCGGGCTTTGCTGCGCGAGCCGGATCTGGTGAACCGCATCGCGGCTGAGCCGGAGACGCCGTCGTTGTGCGTCCACTGCAACAAATGCATGCCGACCAACTTCACCGGGACCCGGTGCGTGCTGGTGGACCGGACCACGACTCGGGGTGCGCAGTGGGGCCAGCCCGCGGGTTACGTGGACTGACCGCGGCGAATTCGGTGCGGTCAGCGGTTCTGCGGCAGATCCGACAGGTCCAGTACGAACCGGTACCGGACGTCGTTGCGCGCCAAGCGGTCCAGGGCTTCGTTGACGCGTGCGGACGGCAGGAGTTCGATGTCGGCGGTGATGCCGTGCTGGGCGCAGAACTCCAGCATGGCGGCTGTCGCGGGACGCCCGCCACTGCCCGCGGAGCTGAGTTTCTTGCGTCCGATCAGCAGGTCGGTGGCCTGCACGGTCACTGCCCCGAGGTGTCCGACGAGGCTCAGGGTTCCGTCGAGAGCGACGAGCTTCAGGTAGGGGGCGACGTCGTGCGGGACGGCAATGGTGTCGATGACGACGTCGAACCGGTCCCGAGCCGCGGCCATCTGGCGTTGGTCAGCGGAGACGATCAGATCGTGGCCGCCGAGCCGCCGGGTGTCGCCGGCTTTGCCTGCCGATCGGCTGACGACCGTGGTCTCGGCTCCGAGCGCGACGGCGAGTTTGACCGCGAGGTGCCCGAGACCGCCGAGCCCGGCCACGGCGACGCGGGCGCCGGGTCCGACGCCGAGGGCTCGCAGCGGTTCCCAGACGGTGATTCCCGCGCACATTAGGGGAGCGGCGGCCGCGGGGTCGAGCCCGGCGGGGAGCGGGTAGGCGAACTCGTCGCGGACGACGTACTCGCGAGAGAACGCTCCCAGCGTGCTGGTTCCGTCGTGCCGATCGGTGCCGCCGTAGGTCAGGGTCGGGAACTCGTGACAGAAGTTTTCCTGTCCTGCCTGGCACATCGCGCATTCGCCGCACGAGTCGACGATGTTGCCGACAGCGACCTGGTCGCCGAGGGCGAATCGGGTGACCTCGCGCCCGAGGCCGGTCACCACGCCGGTGAACTCGTGGCCTGGCACCAAAGGCGCGTCGCCGGTGTGGGTGCGGACGGCGTGGAGGTCGGTATGGCAGACGCCGCAGTAGTCCACGCGAACGGCGATGTCGTCGGCCCGCAGCTCCCGGCGACGCAGGGAGGTCCGCCGTAACGCGGCTCCGGCGCGGCCGGCCTGCCAGCTCAGCGTGCTCCGCATGCTCGCTCCTTAACAAACAGACTGTTCGGTCTATTGCCACAGTAGCGGCGGCTCGCCGATTCGGCAAACAGACTGGTCTGTTGTTATCGTGCCCGGCATGGCCGACAAGCCCCTGACCTCGCGCGGCACCGCCACCAGGCAGCGCATCCTGGACGTCGCGACCCAGGAGTTCGCCGAGCACGGGATCGCCGGGGCGCGAGTCGAACGCATCGTGGCCGCCGCCCGCACCAACAAGGCGCAGCTCTACGGCTACTTCGGCAGCAAGGAAGGGCTGTTCGACGCGGTTTTCTCCGCTTCGCTGGAGCGGATCATGACCGTCGTGCCGATCGACGCCGCCGATCTCGCCGGCTGGGCCGTCCGCCTCTACGACGAGTATCTCCGTCGCCCCGACCTCATCCGGTTGGCGACCTGGGAGCGTCTGGAACGACGCCCGGCCGGGCATCTCGTCGACGACAGCAACCGGCTCGACGACGCCAAACTGCGGGCCATCGCCGACGCGCAAGCCGCGGGTGTCGTCCGGGACGGGGAGCCGTTCGACCTGATGGCCATGGTCATCGCGATGTCGATGGCCTGGTCGCCGGTCAGCAACGTCTACGCCGCCAGCGACCAGGAGGCTCCGGAACTGCACGAGCAACGCCGGAACCTGCTCCGTGCCAGCGTTCAGCGCGTCATCGCACCCAGCCGAGGGCAGGGCTCGTGAGCCGCTCCCGAGCCGCCCGGCTCAGGTCTCTCGCGGAAAGTTCGTGAACCCCTTCCGGTCGGTCCGCAAGTGCCACCCCGAAGCCGCGAGCGTTCCGCCGTCGACCGGGATCGTGTGGCCGGTGACGTACGAGGCCGCATCAGTCGTCAGGAACTCGATCACCTTCGCGTACTCGTCCACGTGCCCGAACCGGCCCAGCGGCACCCACGTCTCGATCGCCGACGGGTCGTTGTCGCGCAGCATCGCAGCGGCAGGAGTCTGCTGGCTGTCCGCGAGATCCGGCGCGATCGCGTTCACCCGGACGCCATGCCGCCCCACATCGACGGCCAGGCTCTTCGTGAACGCTGAAACCCCGGCATTGTAAGCGGAATACACGGCATGCCCAGGGATGCCGCGAAACGCTTCCACTGTCGAATTGTTCACGATGACACCGGCTCCGTGCGAGATCATGTGCGGCAGCACTCGGTGGGTGACCTTGAAGACGTGCAGCAGGTTCAGTTCATGCAACCGCGCCCACTGTTCCGGCGTGCTGTGCAGGAAATCCCGGGATGCGGGCCGGAAATCGCCGACATTGTTGACCAGGAAGTCGATCCGGCCGTCGCCCAGGTGCAGCGCGGCAGCGGTGACGGCCTCGACCACCTCGTCGGTCACGATGTCGCCGATGACCGTTTCGCACACGCCACCGGCCGCCTCGATCTCGGCGCGCGCGGCGGCAGCGGCGGTGGCATCGATGTCGTTCAGCACGACCAGGTCCCCGCGCGCGGCGAGGCGGCGGCTGGTCGCCCCGCCGATCCCCAGTGCACCCCCGGTGACGATGCTGACCCGCCGGATTGCTTCCTGTGGCATGGAAAACCTCCTCGTCCTCAACCTAGCATTTGTTTGGTAGGCTGAGCGCTCCCGGCGAGAAGGAGCAGCATGCCTGTCAGCTTCGACCTCACCGATCGCGTCGTCCTCGTCACCGGCGGAGCGCGCGGAGTCGGCGACGGCATCGTGGCGACGTTCCTCGAAGCAGGCGCCGAGGTCGAGATCTGCGGGCGCACCGAACCCGGGAAGCTGCGCGAGATTGACGGCCGCAAGCCGCGATTCACGAAGGTTGACGTGCGGGAGCCGGAGCAGGTCCAGAAGTGGCTGGCGGGGATCGGCGAGCGGCACGGGCGGCTCGACGTCGTGATCAACAACGCCGGCGGCGCACCGTTCGCGCAGTTCGCCGAGGCGTCGCCGCGGTTTCATCGCAAGATCAACGATCTCAACTTCCTGGCCGCCGCGTACGTGCTCCACGCGGCGCATCCGATCCTGCGCGAGACGCCTGGAGCGTCGGCGGTGAACGTCACGTCGATCTCGGCACGACGGCCCAGTCCGGGTACCGCGGTGTACGGCGCGGCGAAGGCGGCCCTGGAAAGCCTCACGACCAGCTTGGCGGTCGAGTGGGCGCCGCGGGTGCGAGTCAACGCGGTCAGTTGCGGTTTGGTCGAGACGCCGGGTTCCGAGGACCACTACGGCGATCCGGCGCAGCGCGACGCGGTCGCCCGGACGATCCCGCGTGGACAGTTCGCGTCGCCGGCCGAGGTCGGACAAGCCTGTTTGCTGCTTGCTTCACCGCTCGCGAGCCATGTCAGCGGAGCGGTGCTCAATGTGGACGGAGGCGGCGAATGGCCCGCTTTCCTCCAGCACACCCCGAACGCCTGAGGAGGACCTTGCTGTGCCCGAAGCCGTGATCGCCTCCGCCGCCCGCTCGCCGATCGGGCGGGCGTACCAGGGCTCGCTCAAGGACCTGCGGCCGGACGACCTCGCCGCGCAGATGGTCGAAGCCGCGCTGGCGGCGGTTCCGGATGTCGCCCGGATCGACGACCTGATGCTCGGCTGTGCGCAACCGGCCGGGGAGCAGGCGTACAACCTCGGCCGGATGGTCGCGCTGCGGCTCGGTCTCGACGCGGTGCCCGGCACGACTGTGCACCGGTACTGTGCGTCTTCGCTGCAGACCACGCGGATGGCGATGCACGCTGTCCGCGCGGGCGAGGGCGAGGTGTTCGTCTCGGCTGGTGTCGAGTGCGTTTCGCGGTTCTCCCAAGGCAAAGCCGACGGCATGCCAGACACGAAGAACCCGTTGTACGCCGACGCGATGGCTGTGACCGAGAAGCGCGCGGGCGGTGGTCTGCAATGGACGGATCCACGGAAAGACGGTGCGCTGCCGGATGTCTACATCGCGATGGGCGAAACTGCGGAGAACGTCGCTGACCATTGTGGAGTGTCCCGAAAAGACCAGGACGCGTTCGCCGTGCGCAGCCAGAACCTCGCCGAAGCGGCGGGGGAGTTCTGGCAGAAGGACATCACCCCGGTGACCTTGCCGGACGGTACGGTGGTGTCCGCAGACGACGGTCCGCGGGCGGGTGTGACACTCGCGAAGGTATCTCAGCTCAAGCCGGTGTTCCGTCCGGGCGGGACGGTCACCGCGGCGAACTGCTGCCCGCTCAACGACGGTGCGGCCGCGCTCGTGGTGATGAGCGACGTCCGGGCGCGCGAGCTGGGCATCCAGCCGCTGGCGCGGATCGTCGCCACCGGGGTGTCCGCGTTGAGTCCGGAGATCATGGGCCTCGGGCCGGTTGAAGCGAGCCGGCAGGCGCTGGGCCGGGCCGGACTGTCGGTCAAGGACATCGACCTGGTCGAGATGAACGAAGCCTTCGCCGCGCAGGTGCTGCCGTGCGTCGGCCAGCTGGGCCTGGACCTCGGCCGCGTCAACGTGCACGGCGGGGCGATCGCGCTGGGCCACCCGTTCGGTTCGACCGGCGCGCGGATGGCGACGACGCTGCTGCACGGCCTCCAGGCGAAAGACGCGACCTTCGGCCTGGAGACGATGTGCGCGGCGGGCGGCCAGGGCATGGCGATGGTGCTGGAGCGGCTCGTCTGACCGCGGGACGGTTCGGCGCGCACCGAACCGTCCCGCGGTCAGGATGCGGTCATGGATTCCGTCGTGATCGACCCGCCGGTGCTCTACCCCGGCACCCCCGTCGTGTTGCTGTCCAGCGCGAACGCCGACGGGACGACCAACCTGGCCCCGATGTCGTCGGCCTGGGTGCTCGGCCGCACCGCCGTGCTCGGCTTCGGCAGCACCGGCCACACCTTCGCCAACCTGCGCGACCGGCCGGACTGCGTGCTGAACTACCCGAGCGCCGAGCTGTGGCCCGCCGTCGAGCGCTTGGCCGGGCTGACCGGCGCTCCCGTCGTCCCGGCGCACAAGGCCGGCCAGTTCCGCACCGAACGGGACAAATTCGGCACCGCCCGCCTGACCCCGGTCCCGGCCGACCTCGTCGCGGTCGACCGGGTCGCGGAATGCCCGCTCCAAGTCGAATGCCGGGTGACCGCCGCGCGCCATCCCGGCGATCCCGCTGTCGGCATCGTCGAGGCCGAGGTGCTCCGGGTGCACGTCCATCTCGCGCTCGCCGAACCGGACCTCAGGCACATTCGCGTCGCCGCGTGGGAGCCGTTGTTCTATCTCTTCCGGCATTACGTGGGCCGGGGGCCTGAGCTTGGCCGGACTTTCCGGGCCACTACAGCCGAGTCCGCTCCGGGTCCGTGACGGCACGGTCGGCGATGCGAGGCCGGCCAGGAACTGACCCGAGAGCGGGCTTCTGCCTGCGCGCCGGAAAAAGGATGCGGCCGCCCTGGTCACCCGCCCAGCTCCCGTTTCACGATCTTCCCGCTGGCGTTCCGCGGCAACTCGGCGATCGCCACGAACTCGCGCGGCACCTTGAAGTTCGCCAGCCGCTCCCGGCAGTACTCGCGCAGCGCCTCCGGATCCAGCTCGACCCCCGACCACAGGGTCACGTAAGCGCGGCCGACCGAGCCCATCCGTTCGTCGTCCACGCCGATCACCGCGGCCTCCACGACGTCCGGGTGGGTGCTCAGCACGTTCTCCACCTCGGCCGGGTACACGTTGAACCCGCCGACGGTGAACATGTCCTTGAGCCGTCCGGTGATCTTGACGCAGCCGTGCTCGTCCAGCTGTCCGACGTCGCCGGTGTGCAGCCAGCCGCCGGCGTCGATCGCGGCCGCGGTCGCGTCCGGGTCGTCGAAGTAGCCGAGCATCACGAACTCGCCCCGGATGAGGATTTCGCCGTCCGCGTCGACCGGCACGTCCTTGCCCTCGCCGTCGACCGCCCGGATTTCCAGGCCGGGCACCGCCGGGCCGGTCGTGTGCGCGACGTGGCGAGGGTCCTCGTTCGGCCGCGACTGGGTCGCCACCACGCATTCGGTGAGCCCGTACGCCTGCGCGACCTGCTCGAAGCCGAGGATTTCCAGCATGTCCGAGAACAGGTTCTCCGGCACCGAAGCCGCGCCGGCGATCGCGAAGCGCAGCGACGACAGGTCGAACTCGGTGCGGCGCGGGTGGTTGATCAGCGTGGTGAAGACGGTCGGCGCGCCGGGCAGCACCGAGATGCCTGCTCGCTGGACCAGTTCCATCAACGCCACCGGGTCGAACGTCAGCACCGGATAGATCGTCGTGCCCGCGGTGATCGCCGCGACGACCCCGGCTTTGTACCCGAAGGAGTGGAAGAACGGGTTGACGATCGCGTACTTGTCGGCGGGGGTGAGCGACGCGCCCTTCGCCCAGACGTCCGCCACGCCGATCGTCTGGGCGTGCGTGCTCATCACGCCCTTGGGGACGCCGGTGGTGCCCGAGGTGTACAAAATGTCCGCCACCGTAGAGGGCGTCACCACGGATTCGTCGACGGCGGGCACCGATTCCGCCCCGGCGAGGAATTCGTTCCACGGCAGCGCGACGCCCTCCGATCCGAGGTCGATCACGGTGTGCAGCCGCGGAAGTCCGGGTACCGCACCGGAGCCACCCGGACCGGAAGCGGCCTCGGTCAGCATCCGGAGATAGTCGTTCCCGAGAAATCCGTTGCACAGCACCAGCACCGAAGCGCCGGACCGCTCCAGCACCACCCGGGCTTCCTCGCCGCGGTACCGGGTGTTGATCGGCACCAGCGCCGCGCCGAGGCACTGCGCGCCCAGGAACGTCAGGATGAATTCGACCCGGTTCGGCGACCACACCGCGACCCGGTCGCCGGAGCGGACGCCGACCGCGGCCAGCGCCCGGGAAACCGCCCGCACCCGCTCCCGCAAACCGGTCCAGGACAGCCGTGTCGTACCGTCGGCCACGGCCGGGGCGTCGCCGTGGCGGCGGGCGGCTTCGTCGAGCAGGGCGGGCATCGTGCGAGGCGTCGGCACGCGGGTCTCCTCACTGAACAAGTGCTTGTTCGGTAGCATAGGGGAAAGCAGCGGGCAGAAAGGGATCCATGCGATGACTCCGCGAACCGGCCGGGCCCCGGCGAAAAACGGCGGCACCCGGCGCGGCGAGCTGCTGGGCATCGCCGCTCAGCTGTTCGCGACCCGGGGCTACTCCCAGACCACCGTCCGCGACATCGCCGACGAGGCGGGCATCCTTTCGGGGAGCCTGTACCACCATTTCGCGTCCAAAGAAGACATGCTCCGCGAGATCCTCAAGGAGTTCATGGACGACCTGCTGGCCGCGTTCGCCGGGATCGCCGGGAAGGACGGCACGCCGCGCGAGCAGTTCGACGCACTGGTGTACACCGCCTTCGCGACGATTCACGAGCGGCCGTTCGCGGTGGCGCTGTACCAGAACGAATCGGCCGTCGTCGGCAGCCTCGCCGATTTCGGCTTCGTCGGGAAGACATCGCTGAAGATCGAAAAACTCTGGCTCGGCGTGCTCCAGGCGGGCCGGGAGACCGGCGAGTTCCGCGACGACCTGGAGGTGAGCCTGGTGTACCGGTTCATCCGGGACACGGTCTGGTCGTCGGTCCGCTGGTACAACCCGCGCGGAAAGCTCCGCCACGACGTCGTGGCGGAGCAGTACCTCGCGATGCTGTACGGCGGTTTGCTCGCCGGCTGAGCGGTTCAGGACCGCGACTCCCTGACCTCCCGGTCCCGGGCGTTCTCCGGGTCGAGCACGGTGCGGATCAGGTCCAGTTCGTGCTCGTCCGGCACCCGGGACACGCCCGCGCCGCTGAAGTCCAGCTCGAAGCCGGTGTTCGCGCGCACCTCGTCCGCGGTGACGCCCGGGTGCAGCGAGCGCACCTTCAGCCGTCCGTCCTCGTCGTAGCCGAGCACGGCCAGGTCGGTCACCACGACGCCGAGGTCGTGGAACCGCAACGCCGTCGACGAGTGCGCGCGGGCCCGGTCGTTGCCGACGCCGGACACCACGTCCACCCGGTCCACGAACACCCGGCTCGAATGCCGGCTCACCCAGTAGTCGGTGCGGTGGTTGACCGTGTTGCCCGGCGCGCCGCGCATGCCGATGAGCTGGCGTTTCGGCTTCCGCCAGTCGCCGATCAGCGAGATGTTCTGGTTGCCGAACCGGTCGATCTGGCTCGCGCCCATCATCGAATGCCGCCGCCCGGTGTTGAGGATGTCGAAGATCCGCCCGAACGGGGCCCAGCCCTCGACCGTCCCGCCGGCCGCCGCGGTCTTGCCCAGCGGCGGCGGGTCGGCCATGAAGTGGCATTCTCCGTCGGACAGCACCAGTTCGGGGGAGTGGGTGAGCCGGGCCAGCCGCGCGCTGACCGCCGGGACCGTGCCGACCGCGTGGGCCAGCACCTCGCCGGAGCCGCGCCAAGCGTCCGAGCAGGCGGCGATGCAGACCTCGGCGCGGGTCGCGGGGGCACTCATGCGGTCTCCTTCTCGGTCGCGCGGTGGAAGGCGCGCACTGCTTCGTGGTAGCTGGCCTCGTCGCCGGCCAGGAAGGTCTCGCGGAAGCGCTGCCACGATTCCTCGTCCTGCGCGGACTGCGCGTAATGCCGCTGGAACGCCTCGTCGCGGCCGTAATCCGGGTCGCACGAGGTGAAGTGCGCGCCGTTCGGGGCCTCGATCACACCGTTCACGAACATCCTGCTGATCAGCAGCGACGTCGACCGCTCGGCGGCGGTGAGGTCCTCGGTGTCCACGATCTTCTCGACGCTCAGCAGCGTTTTGCCCGACGCCATCGCGAACAGGTCGTCGAAGTAGGGGTCCGGGCCGAGGAACTGGCCGTTGCCGAGGGTGTCGCTGCGGTTGAGGTGCAGCAGCGAGACGTCCGGGCGCACCGCGGGCACCGCGACATAGACGTCGTCGTCATAGGGCGACGCGACCGTCTTCAGCTCCGGGTTCATCAGCAGCACGTCGCTTTCCAGCCCGGCCCGCGTCGGCAGGAACGACAGCCGGTTGGCGCCCGCCCGGAGCGCGGCGACGAACATGCCCTCGTCGTACTCGGTCGTCTCGACCCGGCCGCCCTCGCGCGCGGCGCGGAAATGCGGGTCGAGCGGGATCGTGTCGAGCGAGACGAACCCGTAGATCACCCGGCGCACCTTGCCCGCCGCGCACAGCAGCCCGACCTCGGGCCCGCCGAAGGTGACCAGGGTGAGGTCTTCGACGTCGCTGCGCAGCAGTTCGCGCACCATCGCCATCGGCTTGCGCCGCGACCCCCATCCGCCGATCCCGACGGTCATCCCGGACCGCACGTACTCGGTGACGCCGTCCAGGGTCATGGACTTGCCGCCCATTCGTTCCTCCATTGTCGTTCCGCTCAGGCGGGCAGTTGCACCAGTTCGACGCGGACCCGGTCCGGATCGAGCACGTACACCGCGCGGCAGCCCGCCATCGGATGGCTCGTGACGATCGGCTCCGAGATCGCGGCGACCCCGCGTCCGCGCAGCCGCTCCAGCGTCGCGTCCAGATCGGCGACGGTGATCGCGACGTGCGCGACGCCCGCCCGCCCGTGGTCCGGGTCGATCCGCGTCGGCGACCCGTTTTCGTACTGCAGCAGCTCGACCACCGTGTCGCCGTCGTCGGCCGACACGAAGCTCTGGCGCACGATCACGCCGGGATATCCGGTGACTTCGCCGATCCGCGGGCCGCTGCGCTCGAACGGGCCTTCGACGTCGCCGCCGAGCAGATCGCGGTAGAACTCCGTCGACGCGGTGAGGTCGTGCACGGTGATTCCGACGTGGTGGATCATAGCCGCGCCCGGTGTTCGCGGGCGTCGCCGAAAAGGTGCGCCAGCGCGTGCGCGCGTTTGAAGTACAGCTGGGCGTCGTGTTCCCAGGTGATCGCGATTCCGCCGTGCAGCTGGACGGTTTCGGCCGCGACGGCGGTGAACGCCTCGCTGCACCACGATTTCGCGCAGGCCGCCTGCTGGACGAGGTTGTCGCCGTTGCTGGCCGCGAAACCGGCTGCCCAGGAGATCGAGCGCGCGGTTTCGACCTGCACCAGCATGTCCGCGACCCGGTGTTTCAACGCCTGGAACGAACCGAGCGGCCTGCCGAACTGCTCGCGTTCCTTCAGGTGCGCGACGGTCCGGTCCAAACAGGACTGCGCGCCGCCGACTTGCAGCGCGGTGCAAGCGATCGCGGCGACGGCGTGCAGCCGGGGGAGGGCTTCGGTGAAGTCGGCGGCGAGCAGCGTCGCCGGGGTGTCGCGGAATTCGACCTTGGCGAACCTCAGCGTCTGGTCGACCGCCGGGGTCGCTTCAGGCGTCGCGGAGGCTTGGAACAGCGCGGGGCGTCCGTCGGCCATCGCGACCACCAGCAGGTGCGACGCTTGCGCGCCGTCCAGCACCAGGGTCGCGGTGCCGTTCAGGGTTCCGGCTGAGGCGGCCACGTCCGAACCGTCGGTTCGATGCCGTCCGGCGCGATCCGCCCACGCGAGCGCGACGACCTCGCCCCCCGCGATCCCGGGGAGCAACTCCGGCGCGTCCGCGGCCAGTAATGCTTGTGCGGCGAGCACTCCCGACCCCAGCAGCGGTGACGGGGTCAGGCTCGCGCCCAGTTCCTCCAGCACGACATGTGTCTCGAACAGGCTGAACCCGGCCCCGCCGTACTCCTCGGGGATGGCCAGTGCCGCGACGCCGATCTGCTCGCACAACGCGGACCACAGTTCGGTGTCGTACCCGGACGGCGAGCCGATCGCCGCCCGCAGATCGGTCTTCGCGGCCCGCCGGGTGACCAGCCCGCGGACGGCGGCGGCGAGTTCCCGCTGCTCGTCGGTCAGCGCGAAGTGCATCAGCGGTCCCTCATCAGGCTCTCCAGCACCCGCGCGCGGTGCACGGCAGGGGTGCCCCAGCAGCCCACAAGCGCCCGGACGCGCAACAGCCACAGGCTCAGGTCGCATTCGAGCGTGTAGCCGATCGCGCCGTGCAACTGCAATCCGGTGCGCGCGGCGAGCTGAGCCGCGTCCGATGTGGCCACCTTCGCGGCCGAGATGGCGCGGGCGCTGGGTTCGCGCGCGGCGCCGAGCAGTAGCGGGCGGGCGAAGTCGAGCGCTACCCGGACGTCTGCGGCGGCGTGCTTGAGTGCTTGGTATTCGCCGATCACGCGGCCGAACTGGCGTCGCTGGCCAAGGTAGGCGACGGTGTCGGCCAGCATCCGTTCGCCGCAGCCCAGCAGCTCCGCGGCGCAGGCGAGGCTGGCGAGATCGAGCGCTTTTTGCCGTTTTTCCGGGGAAAGCGGCTGAACCTCGGCACCGGCGGTCACCTCGAACAGGCGCCGGGAAGGATCGACCGACCGCAGCGTGCGGCCGATTTCCGCCCGGGCCAGGGAATCGCCGACCACGAAGACGTCCGTCGCGACATCAGCATCCAGCGCGTACGGAGTGTCCGGCGCGCTCGCGAAGGTCACGACCGCGTCCCCGGAAGCCAGCGCGGACAACAGCGAAGCGTCGGTGAGCAGCGCAGGCGCGGCGGCGATCGACTCGATCACCGGACCCGGCACGCCGTAGTACCCGAGCCGTCCGAATGCGACTATGAGATCGACCGGAGTCCCGCCGACGCCGCCGTGTTCCTCGGGCACGCCGAGCGCGGCGACGCCCAGTTCGGCGAGCTGTTTCCACAGCAGCAGCCCGGGTTCCGGCCGGCTGGCCGCCCAGGACCGGTTGACGCCGGGGACGTCGGCCGCGCCCAGCAGGGCGTCCAGCGCCCCGGCGAACGCGCGCTGTTCGGCGGACAGCCGGAACTTCATGCTCGTGCCTTCCCGCGGTCGCCGCGGGGGAGGCCGAGCAGCCGTTCCGCGACGATGTTGCGCTGGATTTCGTTGGTGCCGGCGTAGATCGGGCCGCCGAGGGCGAACAGGTAGTCCTCGCTCCAGCGCCCGCGCAGTTCCTGGCCCGCGCCGAGCAGGTCCAGCGCGGTTTCCTGGATGCCGAGGTCGAGCCCGGTCCAGAAGAGCTTGTTGACACTGCCCGCCGCGCCGACGTCGCCGCCGCCGCGCACGTGGTCGACGGTGTCCCAGGTGTAGAGCCGGTAGGCCTCGGCCTTGATCCAGGCGTCGGCCACGCGGTCGCGCAGGTGCGGTGCTTCCGCTCCGCGCTCGGCCCAGAGGTCCAGCAGCCGGCCCGCCGCCGCGAGGAACCGGCCCGGCGAACGCAGCGACAGGCCGCGTTCGTTGCCCGCCGTGCTCATCGCGACGCGCCAGCCGTCGCCGACCCCGCCGAGGACATCCCGGTCAGGCACGAAGACGTCGTCGAAGAAGATCTCGGCGAATCCGCAGTCGCCGTCGAGCTGGGCGATCGGCCGGACGGTGACGCCGTGCGAATCGAGCGGGAACAGGAAGTAGGTGAGGCCGCGGTGCCGTTCGGCGTCCGGATCGGAGCGGAACAGGCCGAACCCCCAGTCCGCGAACGGGGCACGGGAGCTCCAGATCTTCTGACCGCTCAGGATCCAGCCGCCGCGCTCGTCGTCGCGGACGGCGGTGCTGCGGATCCCGGCGAGGTCGCTGCCCGCCTCCGGCTCGGACCAGGCCTGCGCCCAGATCCGGGTGCCGGCGGCGGTGCGCGGAAGGTGCCGCCGGCGCTGGTCGCCGGTGCCGTGCTCGAAGATGATCGGGGCCAGCAGCGAGATGCCGTTCTGCGCGATCCGGGTCGGGGCACCGGCGAGGTAGTACTCCTCCTCGAACAGCACCCACTCGGTCAGTGTCGCGTCCCGGCCGCCGTATTCGGCGGGCCAGGCGACCACGGACCACCGGCCCTCGGCGAGTTTCGCTTCCCACTCGCGGTGCGCGCGGGCACCGTCCTCGGTGTCCATCGAAGGCAGCGGGCCGGGGCTGTTCTCCGCCAGCCAGGCACGGGCCTCCGCTCGGAACTCCTCTTCCGCGGCGGTGAATTCCGGGCTCATGACTCTCCCGCGGCCTGCTTGCTGGCCTTCGCCATGGAACGCGCGTCGAGCCCGGCGAGCGAGTCGGTGTCCAGTTCGGCGTTGTGCGCGTGCGCGGCGTGGTGCAGGCCGAACACCGAGTCCATTCCGGACCGCATGCCCATGAGGTCTTCAGCCTGGTTGACGGCCTTCTTCGTGAGCGCGAGGCCCAGCTGCGGCATCTGCGCGATCCGCTCGGCGATGGCGAACGTCGCCTCTTCGAGCTCGGCGCGCGGCACGACGTGGTTGACCATGCCGAGCGCCTGCGCGCGGCCGGCCCCGAACCGGTCTCCGGTGTAGAGGAACTCCTTCGCCGCACGCGGGTTCATCACCCACGGATGCGCGAAGTACTCGACGCCCGGGATGCCCATCCGCACCACCGGGTCGGAGAAGAACGCGTCGTCGGAGGCCACGACGAAGTCGCACGACCACGCGAGCATGAGGCCGCCCGCGATGCACGCGCCCTGCACCATCGCGATCACCGGCTTGGGGATCTCCCGCCACCGGCGGCACATGCCGAGGTAGACCTCCGACTCGCGGGCGAACCGCGCATCGACGCCCGCCCGGTCGGTGTGGTCCCACCAGATGACCGCTTTGCGCTCGAAGCTCTGGTCGATGTCGCGGCCCGGAGTGCCGATGTCGTGCCCCGCGCAGAAGTGCTTGCCGTTGCCCGCCAGCACGATCGCCTTGACGTCCGGATCGTCCACCGCCTTGGCGAACGCGGCGTCCAGCGCGTAGGTCATCTTCGAGTTCTGGGCGTTGCGGTACTGCGGCCGGTTCAGCGTGACGACCGCGACCGGACCGCGCACCTCGTACGTCACGACCTGCTCGTCGGTGCTTTCTTCGGTTCCGCTCAACGCGCATCACTCCTTCTCGGTTCGGCGGCGATGCTACCAAACAAGTGCTTGGTTTGGTAGCGTGGCCGGACCGGCACCGGCGGACCAGGAGGACGGGTGGATCTTCGCTACACCCCCGAGGACGAGCAGTTCCGCGCCGGCGTGCGCGAGTGGCTCGGCGACCACCTCGCGGGCGAGTTCGCCGCGCTGAAGGGCCTCGGCGGATCCGGGCGCGAGCACGAGGCGCCGCGGGAGCGGCAGGCGTGGAACCAGCATCTGGCCGCGCACGGCTGGACGTGCCTCGGCTGGCCGGTCGAGTACGGCGGGCGCGGGCTGAGCCTGCTGCGGCAGGTGATCTTCCACGAGGAGTACGCGCGGTCGAACGCGCCGGCGCGGGTGAATCACCTCGGCGAAGAACTGCTCGGGCCCACCTTGATCGCGCACGGCACGGATGAGCAGCGGCGACGGTTCCTGCCGGGCATTGCCGGCGTCACCGAGCTGTGGTGCCAGGGCTATTCGGAGCCTGGCGCCGGGTCGGATCTGGCCGGGGTGCGGACGCGGGCCCGGCCGGCGGGCGGCGAGTGGGTGATCGACGGGCAGAAGATCTGGACGTCGCTCGCTCAGCACGCGCAGTGGTGTTTCGCGGTGGTGCGGACCGAGCCGGGGTCTCGGCGGCACGCGGGGCTGTCTTATCTGCTGGTGCCGATGGATCAGCCCGGGGTCGAGGTGCGGCCGATCCGGCAGCTGACCGGGACCAGCGAGTTCAACGAGGTCTTCTTCGACGGGGCGCGGACCGAGGAGTCGCTGGTCGTGGGCGAGCCCGGGGACGGGTGGCGGGTCGCGATGGCGACGCTCGGGTTCGAGCGCGGGGTGTCGACGATCGGGCAGCAGGTCGGGTTTGCCCGGGAGCTGGCCGGCGTTGTCGCTGCTGCGCGAGCGAACGGGCGTTATGACGATCCGGTGGTGCGGGATCGGCTGGCGCGGGCTGCTGTCGGCCTCGAAGTGCTGCGAGTGCACGCGTTGCGGACGTTGAGTGCGTACGAGGCCGGGTCGCAGGGGCCGGAGGCTTCGGTCTCGAAGCTGTTGTGGGCCCGGTGGCATCGGGAGCTGGGGGAACTGGCGATGGAGGTCCGCGGGGGTTCGGCGTTGACTGCCGCCGGCTCTTATGACCTTGATGCGCAGCAGACGCTCTTCTTGTTCAGCCGGGCCGACACCATTTACGGCGGCTCGGACGAAATCCAGCGCAATATCATCGCCGAGCGCGTGCTCGGCCTGCCCAGGGAGCCGCGACCGTGAGCGTTGAACCGGAACAGCCCGCGCCCGACTACGTGCCCGGGCACGGGTTGCTCGCCGAGCGCGTGGTCGTCGTGACCGCCGCGGCGGGCGCGGGCATCGGCGCGGCGGTTGCCCGGCGGTGCCTGGAGGAGGGCGCCCGGGCGGTCGTGATCGGGGATGCCCATGAGCGGCGGCTTGCCGAGGCGGCTGCCGGCCTGGGGGCGGAGTTCGGCGCCGGGCGGGTCGCGTCGGTGGTGTGCGATGTGACCAGGGAGGAGCAGGTCGCTGCCTTGCTGGAGGCTGCCGAGCCGTTCGGCGGGGTCGAGGTGATGGTGAACAACGCCGGGCTCGGGGGCACGGCTTCGATCACCGAGATGACTGACGAGCAGTGGTCGTCGGTGCTGGATGTGACGCTTACCGGGACTTTCCGGTGTATCCGGGCGGCTTCCCGGCGGATGATCGCTCGCGGTTGTCGCGGGGTGATCGTGAACAACGCTTCGGTGATCGGCTGGCGGGCGCAGGAGGGGCAGGCGCATTACGCGGCGGCCAAGGCCGGGGTGATGGCGCTGACCCGGTCGGCGGCGATGGATCTGGCTCCGTCCGGGATCCGGGTCAACGCGGTGTCGCCCAGCCTGGCGATGCATCCGTTCCTGGAGAAGGTCACCACCGCTGAGCTGCTGACCGAACTGAAGGGGCGCGAGGCGTTCGGGCGGGCCGCGGAACCCTGGGAAGTCGCCAATGTGATGGTGTTCCTCGCTAGTGCTTATTCGTCTTATCTCACTGGTGAAGTCGTCTCGGTGAGCAGTCAGCATCCCTGATCCTGCTGGAGGATTTCGTGCCTGAGGCATATGTGGTGGACGCGGTTCGCACTCCGGTGGGACGGCGCGGCGGTTCGCTGGCCGGAGTGCATTCCGCCGATCTGGGGGCGCATGCGATCCGCGCGCTTGTCGAGCGGACGGGGATTGACCCCGGTGCGGTGGACGATGTCGTGTTCGGGTGTTGCGACACGATCGGGTCGCAGGCGGGGGATGTCGCCCGGACTGCTTGGCTGGTCGCCGGGCTGCCGGACCATGTGCCCGGGGTGACTGTTGATCGGCAGTGCGGGTCCAGCCAGCAGGCGGTGCACTTCGCGGCGCAGGGAGTGATGTCGGGGACAGCGGATCTGGTCGTGGCCGGGGGAGTGCAGAACATGTCTGCTATTCCGATTTCTTCGGCCATGGTGGTGGGGCAGCAGTTCGGGTTCAGCACGCCCTTCGCGGAGTCGCCCGGGTGGGTGGCTCGGTATGGGGATCAGGAGGTTTCGCAGTTTCGGTCGGCGCGGATGATTGCGGAGAAGTGGGGGCTTTCCCGGGCTGCGCTGGAGGAGTTCGCGTTGGAGAGTCATCGGCGGGCGTTGGCGGCCATCGACGCCGGCCGGTTCTCGCGGGAGATCTCACCGGTAGGCGAGTTCTCCGTGGACGAAGGTCCGCGCCGGGACACGACTCCGGAGAAGATGGCCGGGCTCAAGCCTCTTGAAGAGGGCAGTCCGATTACGGCGGCGGTGGCTTCGCAGATCAGTGATGGTGCGGGGGCGTTGCTGATTGCTTCGGAGAAGGCAGTCCGGGAGCACGGTTTGACGCCGCGGGCGCGGGTGCGTCACATCAGCGTTTACGGGGCGGATCCGGTGTGGATGCTGACCGCCCCGATTCCAGCTACTCAACGGGCGTTCGAGAAGACCGGGATGTCCGTGGCCGACATCGACCTGTTCGAGTGCAACGAAGCGTTCGCGCCGGTCGTTCTGGCGTGGATGCGGGAACTCGGCGTCCCGCACGAGAAAGTCAACGTGAACGGCGGCGGGATCGCGCTGGGGCATCCGATCGGTGCTACCGGGGCACGGTTGATGACTACGTTGGTGCATGAACTGGAGCGGAGCAGGGGGCGGTACGGGCTGCAGGTAATGTGCGAAGGCGGCGGTCAGGCGAACGTGACTGTCCTGGAACGGCTTTGACCCCTCGCGAGGCCGGTCGCGCACAGTTCTTCGGCGGGTTGCGCGCAGCTGATGCCAGGTGCCGCAGTGCCTTCGCGGTGGCTTTGGCTTCCTTGGCGACCACGGGATACTGCGGACCGCCGACCGTTCGCGCTCAGCCGGCGGCGATGGCGGCAGCCGCGTCCAGGCCGAGCGACGCCAGGCAACCGGCGGCATTCGCGAGCCGCCGGGCACCGGCCCGGACCGCGAAGTACGCCAGGTGCTCGCGGACGCCGCCGGTAACCCGGCCTCGATCCGTTCGGCGAGCCGTTCCCTCGCTTCCGCCCCGCCCAGCGAGCCAGACGGAACCTCCGCGCCGGAGCACCCGGTCGGCCATCCCGCCGCTGCGGGCAGTGACCTGCGCAGCGCGTAGGGCACGGAGGTATTTGTCCCGCGAGGCAAAGCCGGACCGCGCGGCATGGCGCAGGGGTGGCCGTGCGGGTGGTGCAGTGGGACGCCCCCGTCCTCGATGCCGAGCCGGACCGCGTGGTGGTCACCGAAATCGCCCGGAATGCCGGGCTGGCAGAGCAGCAGTCCCTTGTCGAGCGGCCCGGCGAGCACCGGTCCTTCGACAGGACCGCGGTCAGCCGCGCCTTCGCCGCGCGACAGGTTCGGCCGAGCGCCTCGACAGCCGCGTCCACGTCGCTCTCCGGCGTCCAGCGAAGGGATCGAACGGCGGCAGCGCGCCCCTGATCAGCCCGAACCCGAAAGGCGATCCGGTGCGCACCTCGATCACTTCCGGCGGCGGCGCGTCCTTGCCGAAAATCATCGGCGGGGCAGTGGCGAAGCAGTACGGACCGGAGCGGGGCAGGCGATCATGCCGGGCGGCAAAGCGGAATTCGCGGGGCGCTCAGCCCGCGCGGTGCTCGTGCCACCGGTCCGCGGCGGTCTGGACGGCTTCCTCGTCCTCTTTCGCATGCGCGCCGGAAGCTCCGGCCGCGCCGAGGACCACGTCGTGGTCGGTGATCAGGACGCCTCCGGCGTACGGGACGAAGTCGCCGCCGTACAGGTGCTGGATGCTGTCGACGATCGGGCCCGGGAGCTGGAGCTGACCGGACGGCAGCAGCGACAGCAGCGCGGTGCGCGCCTTCGCCATCGCGATCCGGCTGGTCATCGGCATGCCGCCGTCCGCCCGGCGCAACGCGATCACCGATCCGCTCACGTCGAGGACCGCGACCGCCAGCGGCGGCCAGCCCCGCTCGCCGCCGGTTTCGAGCGCGGCGGCGACCAGCCAGTCGGCGTCCGCGAGGGTCAGGCCGGGGAGCCGGGGAGTCTCTGCCATGGTCGCGAACCTATGCCTGGAGCGAGTCCGGGGGCAATCCGCTATGCCTGCATCGCGGCCGTTGCTTTCAGTCGTTCCTGTGCGCTTTCGGCGATCCGAGCCACTAGTTCCGCGCAGCTGGGCAAGTCCTCGATCACTCCGACGACCTGTCCGGCCGCCAGCATCCCGGCTCGCGTGTCGCCCTCCACCAGACCGGCTTTGAGCAGCATGGGGGTGTTCGCGGCCAGCATCGTTTGGGTCCACGAGCGGTCGCTGCCGCGTTTCATGCGCACACCGTCGGCGACGAGCGACGGCCAGGACTGGCCGCTCGACCGCTTGAAGTCTCGGGTTCGACGCAGTGTCCGGGCCATGCGCTGCACGAAGCCTTCCTTCGTGAGGCCCTCGATGAACGGGGTGCGCAGCAGGCGGTGCGGCATGCCGTCGGCCTTGGTGGTGACGACGGTGCCGTCCAGGCCGAAGCCCAGGTAGGTGCGTTTGATTTCATCCGGTACTGCGCTGTCGCTGGTGAGCAAGAAGCGTGTGCCCATACCGATCCCAGCGGCGCCGTAGGAGAGTGCGGCGGCCAGGCCACGGCCGTCGAAGAAGCCTCCGGCGGCGACTACCGGGATGTCGACTGCGTCCAGTACGGCGGGCAGCAGCAGAGTAGTGGCGGTCGGACCGGTGTGGCCGCCGCCCTCGCCGCCCTGCATCATCACCAGATCCGCGCCCCACGAGGCGACTTTTTCGGCATGTCGTGCGGCGCCGACGGTGGGCATTACGACCAGCCCGTGGTCCTTCAGCCGAGCGATCAGGTCTTTTTGGGGAGCCAGAGCGAAAGACGCCACTTTGACGTCGTGGCGGATCAGCAGTTCCGCGCGTTCGCCCGCGTCGCCCGCGTCGGCGCGGAGGTTCACGCCGAAGGGCTTGTCCGTGCGTTGTTTGACTTCTTTGATGGCGTGGTCGAGCTCGTCGTAGGTCATCGTCGCGGAGGCGAGGATGCCCAGTGCGCCGGCGTTGGCTGTCGCGGAGACCAGGCGCGGGCCGGCGACCCAGCCCATGCCGGTTTGCACGATCGGGTGGGTTACGCCGGTGAGTTCGGTGAGCGGGGTGCGGAGAGGCACGGGTCTCCTCGGCAGGTCAGTCGTTCAGCGGGCGGCCGGTGGCGACGAAGGCGTCGCGGTGTTCGTCGGCGGCTCCGATGAGGTTGAGTTCGAAGGTGTAGCCCTGTTCGTAACGGTAGCTGCGGTTGACGTCGATCGGGTCGATGCCGTTCAGCGCGGCTTTGGCGGCCCGGATGACGCGCGGGTCCTTCGCGGCTACCTCGCCGGCGAGGGCGAGTGCGGCGTCGTGCAGGTCGGCGGCGGGCACGGTTTCCAGTACCGAGCCGTGCTGGACCAGGTCTTTCGCCGCGATGGTGCGGCTGGTGAAGTACAGCGTGCGCATCAGGTGCTGGGGGACCAGGCGGGCAAGGTGCGTGGCCGCGCCCAGTGCGCCGCGGTCTACCTCGGGGACGCCGAAGTACGCGTCGTCGGCGGCGATGATCGTGTCGCAGTTGCCGGCCAGGCCGACGCCGCCGCCCAGGCAGAAGCCGTTCACCGCGGCGATCACCGGGACGGCGCATTCGTAGATCGCCTTGAAGGCCAGGTAACAGCCGCGGTTCGCGCCTACGAGGGCGTCGAAACCGGTGGTGCGCTGCATTTCCTTGATGTCGACGCCCGCGTTGAAGCCGCGTCCCTCGGCCCTGAGCAGGACGACGTGCACCGCCGGGTCCTCACCGGCCTCCCGGACCGTTTCGGCGAGGCGGAACCATCCGGCGACCGGCAGGGCGTTCACCGGCGGGTAGTCCGTGGTGACCACGAAGGTGCCGTTGTCGTGGAGCTGCGTGGAAATCGTCACGTGCGTTCCTAACCTAGCGATTGCTTGGTAGCCTAACACTTGCTTGGTTTACGGGGAACTGCCTCGCCTGCCGGTCGACGAAACGGAGATGATGTGAGCGGGATTGTGGAGGGCCGGGTCGCGATCGTGACCGGGGCAGGCCGCGGGCTCGGCCGCGAGCACGCGCTGGAGCTCGCCCGCCAGGGCGCGAGCGTCGTGGTCAACGACCTCGGCACGTCGGGTGCGGGCGAAGGCGCGTCCGACGGCCCGGCCGGCGAAGTGGTCGAGGCGATCCGCGCGCTGGGCGGCGAAGCGGTGGCCAACGGCGCCGACGTCGCGGACTTCGCGGCGGCGGAAGCGTTGGTGCGGCAGGCGGTCGACGCGTTCGGCGGGCTGGACATCGTGGTGAACAACGCGGGCTTCGTGCGCGACCGGATGATCGTGACCACCAGCGAGCAGGAGTGGGACGCGGTCGTCGCGGTCCACCTCAAGGGGCACTTCGCGTTGATGCACCACGCTGCGGGTTACTGGCGGGCGGAGGCGAAAGCCGGGCGAACGCGGGCGGCACGGATCGTCAACACCACTTCCGGTGCGGGGCTGCAGGGCAGCATCGGCCAGGGCAGCTACAGCGCCGCCAAAGCCGGGATCGCCGCGTTGACGCTGGTCGGAGCGGCGGAACTCGGCCGGTACGGCATCACGGTGAACGCGCTGGCCCCGGCCGCGCGCACCCGGATGACCGAGGGTCCGTTCGCGGCGCAGATGGCCACGCCGGACGACGGGTTCGACGCGATGCACCCGGGCAACGTGTCGCCGATCGTCGCGTGGCTCGCCAGCGAGGAGGCCGCGGACGTCACCGGCCGCGTGATCGAGGTCGGGGGCGGCCGGATCTGCGTGGAGAACGGCTGGAGCCACGGCCCGTCCCGCGAACTGGACCGTCGCTGGACAGCCGGCGAAGTCGGCCCGGCGGTGCGTGAACTGCTGAAGGAAGCGCCCGCGCCCGAACCGGTTTACGGAGCGCAGTGAACAGCCCCGCGGATTGGAAGGGTCGGGTCCTCGGCGAACGCACGGTCGCCTATACCGACCGTGATCCGATCCTCTACGCACTCGCCATCGGCGCCCGGCCGGACGAACTCGACTTGGTGTTCGAGGACCGGCTTCGGGTGCTGCCGCCGTTCGCGCTGACGCTCGCCCAATGGGCCCCGGACGTCCTCGGCTCGGCCGGTGCGTTCGAGGTCGGCAACGCGGTGCACGGTTCGCAACGGTTGCAAGTTCTGAAGCCATTGCCGCCCGCGGGCGAGATTTCCATGCGGGCCCGGGTCACGGAGGTATGGGACAAAGGCAGTGCCGCGGTGTACGACGTGGCCGTCGAATCGGACTGCTTCGTCGCGACATGGTCGTTGTTCTGCCCCGGTATCGGCGGGTTCGGCGGCGAACGCGGCCCCGGGCGTCCGTCTGCTTTGGACAGTCCGGATTGGACTGTTCCACTGTCAACCGCGGCCAACCAAGCCCTGCTCTACCGGTTGCTCGGGGACCGGCACCACATCCACGTCGACCCCGCGGCGGCGGCCGGAATCGGCCAGCCGCGCCCGATCCTGCACGGTTTGGCCACCCTCGGCGCGGGCGCGCTGGTCGCCGCCCGGCAGGTCGGCGCGCACCCGGCGGACCTGACGTCGCTGGAAGGCCGGTTCGCCGCTCCGGTGTTCCCCGGCGAGGAATTGCGGGTCGAAGGCTCGTCCGGCGGCGGACTGCGGATCACCTCGGAACGCGGCCCGGTGGTCGACGGCGGGCGAGTCCACTTCGGATAGAGGAATGCGCATGAAGGTCTTGGTCATCGGCGGCACCGGCATGATCGGCGCGAACACCGCTGTGCACTTGAGCGGCTCCGGGCACGCCGTCACGGTCGCCGGGCGACACGAACCCGACGCCGATTCGCTGGTGGCGGGCCTGCCGGTGCTGCTCGGCGACTACGCCCACGGCGGTTTCGACGAGGCTGCGCTGGCACCGTTCGACGCCGTCGTCTTCGCGGCCGGACAAGACATCCGGCATGTTTCCGGCTGGGGCGACGAGGAGTTCTGGCGGACGTACCAAATCGAGGGCGTCACCGCGATCGCGGCGCGCGCGAAACGCGCTGGTGTCGGACGTTTCGTCCAGATCGGCAGTTACTACCACCAGGTCCGGCCGGATCTCGCGGAAACGAACTCGTACGTCGACGCGCGCCGCCTCGCCGACGAAGGAGCGCGAGCCCTCGCCGGGGACGGGTTCACGGTGTGCACGCTGAACCCGCCGTCGATCGTCGGCATGGCACCCGGCCGGTCGACGCGGCAGTTCGCGAAAATGCTGGCGTGGGCTGAGGGGAAGCTGGCCGGGAAGGTGCCGGACTTCGCGCCGGCCGGCGGGACGAACTACCTGTCCGTGCGGAGCCTGGCCGAAGCGGTCGAGGGTGCTCTGCTGCGCGGGGAATCCGGTGCGGCGTACCTGGTGGGCGACGAAAACCTCAGCTTCCGAGACTACTTCCAGCTGATCTTCGACGTCTCGGGCTCGGGCCGGGTCCTGGAAGAGCGCGACGAGGAGCACCCGTTCCTGCCCGACCGGGTTTTGGTCCCGGGGAGGGGCGCGACGATCGCGTACGAACCGGACGCCCGGGAGACGGAGCTGCTCGGGTATCGCCGCCGGGACGTCCGGGCGATGCTGGAGGAGATGGCTGCGGTCGTGCGGTGACGTCTCCGTGTCGTCGAGCCCCGCGATGTCACTGACCGCAAACGTTTTCCTCGGATCGCCCCCTGCGAGCCCGCCGACATCGCGTCGGCCGCGGTGTTCCTGGCCGGCGCCGAGGCGGGCTGGGTGAGCGGGCAGTGCTGGAACGTCGACGGCGGGCAGCTGACGATCCGATGATCACCACGGGAGGCGACCGATGACCGATCGGGACGACATCATCGCGCGGCTGACCGCGCCGGGCGCGGAGTTCGAGATCCGGCCGGAGCCGGTCGCGGGCCGTCCGACGAGGGTGTTCGCGCGCCGGCACCGGTGCCTGACCGCATTGCTGGAGGCCTCGCGCGAGTTCGGCGATCGCGAGTATCTGGTCACTGTGGACAATCGGCTCACCTTTGCCGAGCACTACGACCAGGTCGCCGCGCTCGCCGCGGCGTTGCGGACCGAATACGGGGTCGGCAGCGGGGACCGGGTCGCGTTGTGCGCGGCGAACTGCCCGGAGTGGATAGTGGGATTCTGGGCGGCGGTGTCGCTCGGTGCGATCGCGGTCGGGATGAACTCGATGTGGGCCGGGCCGGAGGTCGCGCACGGCCTCGACCTGACCACGCCGAAGGCCGTGCTGACCGACACCGCCCGGAAGCCGCTGGTCGCGGACCGGTATCCGGTGCTGGAACTCGGCAGCCCGGAATACCGGGAACTCCTCGGCCGGCACGAAGGCGCGCGGCTGAAACCGGGGCCGGTCGACGAGGACGACCCCGCGGTCATCTTTTTCACCAGCGGGACTTCCGGTCGTCCGAAGGGTGCGACGCACTCGCACCGCAATGTGCTCGCCGCGGTCTGGTTCCACCTGTTCAACGACGCGCTGGCGGCGGAATTCGGCCGTCCGGCACGGGATCGCCGATTCCTGCTGGCCACCCCGTTGTTCCACATCGCCGCCCTGCACAACCTCGCCGTCGTGCGGCTCGCGGTGGGCGATACCGCCGTGCTATACCAGGGGAAATTCGACATCCACCGGGTGCTGGACCTCGTGCAGGCCGAGCGGGTCACCAACTGGGGCGCGGTCCCGACGATGCTGTCCCGCCTGGTCGAAGCCGATCTCTCCGGCTACGACCTCAGCACGCTCAAGACGGTCTCGGTCAGCAGCGCGCCGTCGACCGCCGAGCTGAAAGACCAGCTGCGGGGCGCGTTGCCGGGCGCGGCCGCCTCGCTGAGCACGAACTACGGCCTGACCGAATCGTCCACCGCGGCCACCCTCGCGACCCCCGCCGAACTCCTCGCCGACCCGGACACCGCGGGCAGGCCGGTGCCGAACATGGAAGTGCGGATCCGCGACACCGAAGGCCGCCCGGTCCCGGACGGCGCCGACGGCGAGATCCACCTCCGCGGCCCCCAGGTGATGCTCGGCTACTTCAACGACCCGGCCGCGACCGCCGCCGCGTTCACCGACGACGGCTGGTTCCGGACCGGCGACCTCGGCCAGCTGCGCGACGGTGCGCTGTTCGTGCTGAGCAGGCGCAGCGACCTGATCCTGCGCGGGGCGGAGAACATCTACCCGGCGGAGGTGGAGGAACAGCTCGCCGGACATCCCGGGGTCGCCGAGTGCATTGTGGCCGGGCTGCCGGATTCGGATTACGGCCAGATTGTCGCGGCGAAGGTGGTGCTTCGCGCGGAGTCCGAAGTGGACGCTGAGGAGCTGCGCGGCTATCTCGGCGGCCGGCTCGCCCGGTACAAGGTGCCGACGGCCTGGTTCCTGACCCGGGACCCGTTGCCGCGCAACGCGACGGGGAAGGTAGTGCGGCGGTGGGTGCGGTGGGAGTAGGGGGTCGTGCGTGTTGATCCCGCTTCTCACCGTGGTCAACACGCACGAGCCACCCACCCACCGGGACTCTCCCTTGCCCGCGCCACGCTCCTGCCTTCCTGGCAAACGCTTGCTCAAGGAGGAGTGATGACCGGTCTCCGGGCGGACTTCGCCGAGTTCACCGGTCAGCGGGCCGAGCCGGCGCGGTACGCGGTGAACGAGGCGATGATCCGCAACTGGGGCGAGGCGCGCGACGACCGCAATCCGGTATACGTCGACGACGCCGCGGCGAAGGCGGCCGGCCGTCCCGGCGTCGTCGCGCCGCCCGCGATGTGCTCGACCATGGATCATGGCCGGGTACCGGCGCTACTGCGAGATCCAGGAGCTGCGCCCGCGAGGGCGCGGTGGAGGATTTCGCGTACTCGCGGCTGATGAACGTGCTCGACGCGGCCGGCTACACCTTGGTGGTGGCCACCGACGTCGAGCAGGAAATCACCCCGGGCACGCACGTGACCTGCTTCACCTACGTCGGCCGGGTGCTGAGCTACGTCGTCGCGCGGCCGGAGTGGCCGACCGACGCCGACAACCGGCTGGAGGTCGCCTTCGGCTCGGAGGCCGCGCCGGGCGAATCCGCCGAATTCCGCCGCCGGTTCGGCTGCGAAGTGCGGGAGGGCTACGGGTCCAGCGAGGGCGGAATCCGCATCGTGCCCGACCCGGGCGCACTGGGCCGCCCCGCGCCGGGAATGCGCGCGGAAATCCGCGACCAGGACAACCGGGAATGCCCGCTCGCCGGATTCGACGAGAACGGCCTGGTGCTGAACGGCGAGGAAGCGACCGGCGAGATCGTCGCGGTGGGCCGGGGGAAAACGTTCGAGGGCTACTACCGCAACCCCGCCGCTGTGGCCGAACGGCTGAAATTCGGCGGCGAGGACTTCTGGACCGGCGACCTGGGCTATCGCGACCGCGACGGCTACCTGTACTTCGCGGGCCGGGCGGCGGACTGGCTCCGCGTGGACGGCGAGAACTTCGGCACGGTCCCGGTCGAGCGGATCCTGGGCCGGTACCCGGCGTTCGCGGTGGCGCACTGCTACGGCGTGCCCGATCCGCGGACCGGGGACTGGCTCATGGCGTCGGTGATTCTCGCTGAGGATGCCGTCTTCGATCCGGTCGAGTTCGATGGATTCCTTGCCGCGCAACCGGATCTCGGTACGAAATGGCGGCCTGCATTCCTCCGGATCCTCGACGAGGCTCCGGTGACCGGCAGCGGCAAGGGGGACGAGGCTCCGTTGCGCGCGCAGGGCTGGGAGGGCGGCCGGGTGTGGTGCGCGCCGAGCCGGGCCAGTCCGTATCGGCTGCTCACCGAGGAGGATCGGGAGGCGCTGCGGGCCGAGTTCGTCGCGCATGGCAGGGAGAATCCGCTGCCCGCGGCGGCACGGCGCTGCTCACCGAGGCGGCAGCCCCCGGGAAATCCTCGCGAACACCTCGCGCAGCGTCGCCGGAACCGTCTTCTCCAGGCTCTCGTCCAGAAACCGGTTCAGCACCGTGGTCATCGCCGCGATCGCGACGTCCGACACCAGCCGCGGGTACAGTTCGCCGACCTGCGTACCGGTGCGTTCGGCGATCGCCTTGACCAGGTCGCCGGTTTCCACGCGTGCGAGCGCGGTGCGCATCTCCGGCGTCGCGCTCCACGCCTGCACCGCGCTGAGCTGGTCGGATGCTGGCTGCCCGTAGGGCACTCCGTCGGCGCGCAGCGGTTCGATGAGCGCTTCGGCGAGCGCGGTCCACAGCGGTTCGTCCGCCGGGCGGTTGCGCAGCAGTTCCGCGCTGAGCCGGATCCGGTGCTCCTGCCGGTAGGCGACCGCGTCGTATTTCGTGGCGAAGTAGTTGCTGAACGTCCGAAGCGACACCCCGGCCCGCTCGGCGATGTCCTCGCGGACGACGTTGTCTGGACCTCTCTCGTACATCAGCGCCACGGCGGCGTCGCTCAGCGCTTTGCGCGTGTCGAGCTTCTTGCGTTCTCGCAAGCCGAGCGGTCGTTGGTCAGCCATGCCGACCACGGTATCCAATTGCCGGCCGCGTTCGACCGGCCGATCGGTTTCGTTATGGACGAGCGCCGCGCAGGAACTGTTCGACGGCGGTGTCCACGAGCCCGTCGAGCAATTCCGGCGGAACGAGGTCGCCGTTGCCGAGCGTCGCGATTCCTTGCAGCGTCGCGAACAGCACGACGCCGATCCGCTGCGGCGGCCCCTCCTGCAACGCGCCCTGCTGCTGACCTTCGAGGATCAGGTCGTTCATCAGCGCGAACGGCGCTTCGGCGGCCTGCACGATCCGCGACGCGCCAGGGCGGTGCTTGCTGGTGTACATCAGTTCCAGCAGCGCCGAGTTCTCGGTGGCGAAGCGGGTGTACGCGGTTGCCGCGGCGCGTACCCGGCCCGGGAAATCGTCGGCAGTCTTCAACGCCGTGCGCAACGCGCTGTCCAGACGGGCGAAACCGGCTTCGGCGAGCGCGTCGAGCAACGCCTGTCGATCCGGGAAGTGCCGGCGCGGTGCGGCGTGACTGACACCGATCTCCCTGGCCAGGTCGCGCAGCGACAGCTGATCGGCCCCGTGCGCGCGCAACCCGCGTTCGGCCGCGTCGAGCAAGGCGGTGCGGAGGCTGCCGTGGTGGTAGGGGCGGTCTTCGGACTGGTCGGGCACCCGGTCAGTCTAGCAGCATGTTTCCGTTGACAACATTGTTTCCGGTGCCTACTTTGGGGACATGGACCTTCTTCCGGAAAACCAGACCGGCCGCACCGCCGTGATCACCGGTGCGAACAGCGGACTAGGCCGGGCGACGGCGGCGGCGCTGGCCGCCAAGGGCGCGCGGATCGTGCTCGCGGTGCGGAATCCGCGCAGCGGCCGCGAGGTCGCCGGCCAGCTGCCCGGCGACGTCGAAGTCCGCCAGCTCGACCTCGCCGACCTGGCGTCGGTCCGCGCGTTCGCGGCGGAGTTCACCGAGCCGATCGACCTGCTGATCAACAACGCCGGCATCATGATCCCGCCGCTCTCGCGCACCGCGGACGGCTTCGAATCCCAGTTCGGGACCAATCATCTCGGCCATTTCGCGCTCACGAACCTTCTTTTGCGGCAGATCCGCGGCCGGGTGGTCACGGTTTCGTCGAACGGGCACCGGGTGGGCTCGATCGATTTCGCCGACCTGAACTGGGAACGCAGGCCGTACCGGGCGACGGCGGCCTACGGGCAGTCGAAACTCGCGAACCTGCTGTTCACCGCCGAACTCCAGCGCCGGCTGGCCGAAGCCGGTTCGCCGGTGCTCGCGACCGCCGCGCATCCGGGCGTGGCGGCGACGAACCTGCTGAAAGTCGAGATGCCGGTGCTCTCCACCGTCGCGAAATTCGGCACTCGCCTGTTCGCGCAAACCCCCGAACAAGGCGCCCGGCCGACGCTTTACGCCGCGCTGGCCGACATCCCGGGGGACAGCTACGCGGGTCCGCGCGGTTTTCTGCAGAACCACGGCGCGCCGAAACTCGTTGGCCGGTCAGCGAAAGCACGCGATCTTGAGACCGCCCGTCGCTTGTGGACTGTCTCCGAAGAACTGACCGGAGTGCGCTTTCCGCTGGCTGTGCCGGCCTGAGGCGTTATTTCGCGCCGGTTTCGGCCAGGAACGCGGTCAGTTCCTCGGCCAGCCGTTCCGGCTGGTCTTCCGGGATCAGCGTGCCGCTGTCCGGGATTTCGACGAGACGGCCGTCCGGGAACAGCTCGGCGAGCCGCCGTCCGTGCTCGGCGGGCATCATCCGGTCCTTGCCCGCCCACGCGACCAGGACCGGCCGGTCGAACGCCCGCAGCCGCTCGGTCCATTCGAGCAGTACCCGTCGCGGCGGGCTCCCGGTGGCGAATTTGACCATGTCCCGGCGGATTTCCTTGTCCCGCAACGCCGGCGCGAACCAGCCTTCGAGCACGTCGTCGGGGATCCGGCTTTCGCACATCCCGCCGTACGCGGCTTTGGCGTGGCGGTAGAACGACGTCCGGGTGGCTTGGACGTGCAGCCACGGTCCGCCGGGAAGGCGGAGCAGCTTCACGGCCGGTCGCGCGGGCTTGGGCGGGAAGTTGTCGAACGCTTCGCACGCGACGAGCGCGAGCCGTCCGACCCGGGCGACGTGCTCGGCCGGGGCCAACCCGCCGGCGACGAGGAATTGGCCGCCGCCCCAGTCGTTGAGCACGATGGTCGCGTCGCGGAGGTCGAGTGCGGCGAGGAATTCGCCCAGCAGCCGCGCGACCCCGAACTGGGTCAGGTCGGCGTCGGGCCGCATCGGGGCCAGGTGCGCGCCGAGCGGCAGCGTGGGCAGCAGGCAGCGGCAGCCGTCCAGCAGCGGGACGACCTTGCGCCATTGCGTGCCCGACATCGGGAAACCGTGCCCGAACACCAGGGCCGGTCCGGCGCCGCCGGTGTCGGTGTAGTCGATCGGCCCGGCGGACAGCTCCACGCGCGGCATCGGACCTCCCTCGGGTCTGGCGACTAGAGCGATCTCTCTAGTCGCGACCCTAGGCCGGTCCGGACCGGACGGTCAAGCCGGATCACGTGCCGCTGAAGACGACGCGGTTCCCGTCCGGATCGGCGAGCGGCAGAATGCGCGCGCCGCCGCCGGGCAGCGGTCCGTCGTGCGCGATACCGGCCTTCGCGGCCTTGGCGGCGGCCGCGTCGAGATCCGTTTCCTCGAAGACGACCGTCGACCGTCCGGCGCGCTCGGGTTCGGACCACACTTGCAGTCCGAAGGCGTCGTCGAGGTGCCATTCCAGCAGGCCGGGCATCGGCCGCGCGTCGGGACGGCGGCCGAACAACACGGTGTACCACTTCTCGGCACGCGGGAGGTCGGAGACGGTGCACTGGGCGAGTACTCGGCGGATCATGGCTTCCCCTTCGAAGTGATTGTGCTCTGCAAGCGCTTCCAGGAGACCACGAGTGCTAGCGAAGTGCAAGCACTTCTGCCGCTTCGCGGTCTCCGGCCAGGGTCCACAGTGGACCGCACTGCTGCCGGGTGCCGGAGACCCCGGCGCTCCGAGCGGAATCCCTGTTCAGTGGCTTATTATGAGCAAAAGCTCACTGCCGTCGAGGAGGTTCGGGAGGTCCGGAAAGCGGCTCCGGCCGCGCCCGGAACCCCAGCGGGTGCGCGGCGAGCCGACCCGGCAGCGGATCCTCGCGGCCGCCGCGCGGATTTTCGCCGAGCGGGGCTACGCCGCGGGTACCACGAACCGCATCGCGGAGCGGGCGCCGGTGTCGATCGGGTCGCTGTACCAGTACTACCCGGACAAGGACGCCATCCTCGTCGCGCTGGCGGCGCGGAAACCCTGCGCCGCCACCGGGAAACCGCCGGGCCGCCGGAGACGCTCGACGGGGCGCTCCGCGAACTCGTGCACGTGGCCGTCCCCAACCACCTCGACGATCCGCAGTTGCTGGGCGTGACGGCCGACCAGGCCCCGCGTTCGGCGGAGTCGCTGGAGCGGATCGCCGACGTGCGCGATCTGCCGGAGCGGTCGCCGGAACCGATCGTGTCCAATGTGGACATGGCGGCGCGGATCGTGGTGAACACGGTGGAACTGCTCGTGCACAAGCTGATCGCCGGTCCGGAGCCGCTCGACCTTCCCGCGTTCGAGGACGCGCTGAGGGCCATGCTGACCCGCTACGCGACCGCGGGCTCCGAGCGGAGCAGCGGATTGCGCCGCCCGGTCGGCTGAGCCAGGGGAGGCCGGTTGTCAAGTGGCGGACATCACTGCGGACCTCGTGATCGATCCGGCGGCCGGGTCCCCGGGCCCGCCCCCGGCAGCGACGGCCGGGGACCGGCGAGGCGGTTCAACCGGGTAGTCGGCGGTTTCCCGGCTCGCCGCCGCGGCCCGGGAAACCGCGCGGGGGACCCGGCCGCCGCGACCGGCCGGGGCTATGACCGTGATCTCGTCGCACTCGCTGTCGAAAAAGGGGCTCCGGTTGGCTGCCGGAGGCCGGGCGGCATGGGAGTATCCAGCGCATCTGTACCTGAAGCGGGCGAAGTCGGACCAGGTGGCGACCCCAAACGCCGTCAGGCCCGGCCGGCGGATCTTCCGCGAACGAGCGGGAAGGAGACAGCATGCTGATCGGGGTGCTCAAGGAGGCCCAACCGGGGGAGACGCGCGTCGCGGCGACCCCGGAAACGGTGGGCAAGCTGCGCGGGCTGGGCTACGAGGTGGCGGTGGAGCCGGGCGCCGGGCTGGCGTCGGGGTTCTTCGACCAGGCGTATGCGGACGCGGGCGCGGCGGTCGGGTCGATCGTTGAGGCGGACATCGTGTTCGGGGTGAACGCTCCCTCTTCCGAGCAGCTGGACGCGGTGAAATCGGGCGCGACGGTGGTGAGCTTGCTGGCTCCGGCGTTGAAGCCGGAGCTGGTGGAGGATGTGGCGAAGCGGCCGATCACGGCGTTGGCGATGGACGCGGTGCCGCGGATCAGCCGGGCGCAGTCGCTGGACGTGCTGTCCTCGATGGCGAACATCGCCGGGTACCGCGCGGTGGTGGAGGCGGCGCACACGTTCGGGCGGTTCTTCACCGGGCAGGTGACCGCGGCGGGCAAGGTCAACCCGGCCAAGGTGCTGGTCGTGGGCGCCGGGGTGGCCGGGTTGGCGGCGATCGGCGCGGCGGGGTCGCTGGGGGCGATCGTGCGGGCGACGGACCCGCGCCCGGAAGTCGCTGATCAGGTGAAGAGCCTGGGCGGGGAGTATCTGTCCATCGAGGACCCGAACGCGGAGGTTTCCGCCACCGGGTACGCGAAGGAGATGGGCGACGACTACAAGGCGCGCGAGAAGGAGCTGTACGCGACGCAGTGCGAGGACGTCGACATCATCGTCACGACGGCGTTGATCCCGGGCCGTCCGGCGCCGCGGATCATCACCGGCGAGATGGTGGCGTCGATGAAGCCGGGTTCGGTCATCGTGGACATGGCCGCGGTGAACGGCGGCAACGTCGAGGGTTCGGTCGCCGGCGAAAGCATCGTCACCGACAACGGCGTGACGATCCTCGGCTACACCGACCTCGCGGGGCGGCTTCCGGCGCAGGCGTCGCAGCTCTACGGCACCAACCTGGTCAACTTGATGAAGCTGATGACGCCGGAGAAGGACGGCCAGCTCGTGGTCGACTTCGACGACGTGGTGGTCCGGTCGATCACGGTGGTGAAGGGCGGCGAGCTGACGTGGCCGCCGCCGCCGGTGCAAGTCTCCGCGGCTCCGCAGAAGCCCGCGGCGGCGCCGGAGAAGAAGGAGGAACCGGAGAAGCAGCCGATGTCCCCGGGGCGTCGGCTCGGGCTGGTGCTGGGGGTCGCGGCGGTGTTCCTGCTGCTGGCGGCGTTGGCTCCGGCGGCCCTGCTGCCGCATCTGACGGTGTTCGCGCTGGCGATCGTGATCGGCTACTACGTGATCGGGCACGTGCACCACGCGCTGCACACGCCGTTGATGTCGGTGACGAACGCGATTTCCGGGATCATCGTCGTGGGGGCTCTGCTGAATCTGGTCAGCGGCAACACGGTGGTCGTCGTGCTGGCGGCGGTGGCGACATTGCTGGCGACGATCAACATTTTCGGCGGGTTCGCGGTGACCCGCCGGATGCTCGCCATGTTCTCCCGCAGCTGACCCGAGAGGCCTTCTTCAGATGACTGTGCACACTGCGAGCCAGGCCGCCTACATCGTGGCCGGGCTGTTGTTCATTCTCGCGCTGGCCGGGCTGTCCCGGCACGAAACCGCGCGGGTCGGAAACTATTTCGGCATCGCCGGGATGGTCGTCGCGTTGATCGCGACGATCGCCCAAGCCGTCACGGGGGAGATCACCGGGACGTCGATCGCGTTGATGATCGTCGCGATGGTGATCGGCGCCGGGATCGGGCTGCGCCGGGCGGCGGTGGTCGAGATGACCGGGATGCCCGAGCTGATCGCCCTGCTGCATTCGTTCGTCGGTCTCGCCGCCGTTCTGGTGGGCTGGAACGGCTACCTGCAAGTGGAAGCGGACCCGTCCGGCGGGGAAGCGGCGCATCTCGGCAGCCTCGGCACGGTGGGGATCCACCATGCCGAGGTGTTCATCGGGGTGTTCATCGGGGCGGTGACGTTCACCGGGTCGATCGTGGCGAACCTGAAGCTGTCGGCGAAGATCAAGTCCGCGCCGTTGATGCTGCCGGGCAAGAACTTCCTGAACCTCGGCGCCCTTGTGCTGTTCGTGGCGTTCACCGCGTGGTTCGTCGCCAGCCCGGCGCTGTGGCTGCTGATCGTCGTCACCGTGCTCGCCCTCGCGCTCGGCTGGCATCTGGTCGCCTCGATCGGCGGCGGGGACATGCCGGTGGTCGTGTCGATGCTGAACAGCTACAGCGGCTGGGCCGCTGCGGCGTCGGGCTTCCTGCTGGAGAACGACCTGCTGATCATCACCGGCGCGCTCGTCGGTTCCTCCGGTGCGTACCTGTCCTACATCATGTGCAAGGCGATGAACCGGTCGTTCATTTCGGTGATCGCGGGCGGGTTCGGGATCGAAGCCGGACCGTCCGGCGACAAGGATTACGGCGAGCACCGCGAAATCAACGCCGAGGGCGCGGCGGAACTGCTGACGGCCGCGTCGCGGGTGATCATCACGCCGGGCTACGGGATGGCGGTCGCGCAGGCGCAGTACGGGGTGGCGGAGCTGACCCGGAAACTGCGCGACAAGGGCATCGAGGTCCGCTTCGGCATCCACCCGGTGGCCGGACGCCTGCCCGGCCACATGAACGTGCTGCTGGCCGAGGCGAAGGTCCCGTACGACATCGTGCTGGAGCTGGACGAGATCAACGACGACTTCTCCGACACCGACGTGGTGCTGGTGATCGGCGCCAACGACACCGTCAACCCGGCCGCGGCCGAGGACCCGGGCAGCCCGATCGCGGGCATGCCGGTGCTGACGGTGTGGGAAGCGGAGAACGTCGTCGTGTTCAAGCGGTCCATGGCTTCGGGGTACGCGGGCGTGCAGAACCCGCTGTTCTTCCGGGAGAACTCGGCGATGCTCTTCGGCGACGCCAAGGACCGGGTCAACGACATCCTCGCCGCGCTGTGAACCAGGAGAAACGCATGAAAGCCGTACACATCAAGGATCTCGAAGGCCCGTCGACCGTTTCGGTAGCCGAAGCCGACGCGCCTTCGCGTGCCGGGGACCAGGTGCTGATCGACGTGCACGCGGCCGGGGTGTCGTTCCCGGATCTGCTGCAGACGCGCGGGCTGTACCAGGTGAAGCCGGAGTTGCCGTTCGTCCCGGGCGCGGAGGTCGCCGGGGTGGTGGCGGCGGCTCCGGACGGCGCGGCGGTCAAGGCCGGGGACCGGGTCGCGGCGCTGCCGTTCCTGGGCGGGTTCGCCGAGCAGGTCGCGTGCGCGGCCGACGCGGTGTTCCCGATCCCGGACGAACTGGGCTTCGACCAGGCGGCGGCGATTCCGTTCAACTACCTGACCGCGCATTTCGCGCTGTGCCGGCGCGGCCGGATGGCGGCCGGGGAGACCGTGCTGGTGCACGGCGCGGCCGGCGGGGTCGGCACGGCGGTCATCCAGGTCGCGAAGGCGTTCGGCGCGGGCAAGGTGCTCGGCGTGGTGTCGACGCCGGAGAAGGGCGAGACGGCGGTCGCGGCCGGGGCGGACGAGTACGTGCTGGCGGAGGGCTTCAAGGACGCGGTGAAGGCGTCGACCGGCGGCCGCGGCGTGGACGTGATCGCGGATGTGGTCGGCGGCGACCGGTTCACCGATTCGCTGCGCTGTCTGGCCGCGGACGGGCGGATGCTGGTCATCGGATTCACCGGCGGGTCGATCCCCGAGGTGAAGGTGAACCGGTTGCTGCTCAACAATTTGGACGTCGTGGGTGTCGGCTGGGGCGCGTACGCGCTGCCGCGGCCGGGGTACTTGCCGGGGCAGTGGGCGGAGCTGCTGCCGAAACTGGCTTCCGGGAAGATCGTGCCGCCGCTGGGCGGGAGCTACCCGCTGGCCGAAGTGCGGC
The DNA here is from genome assembly GCF_900115345.1 of Amycolatopsis rubida. Taxonomy (GTDB): domain Bacteria; phylum Actinomycetota; class Actinomycetes; order Mycobacteriales; family Pseudonocardiaceae; genus Amycolatopsis; species Amycolatopsis rubida. The sequence goes on from NZ_FOWC01000003.1 coordinate 594,170, forward strand.
AGGCGTTGGAAGCCATCGAAAACCGGAAAGCGATGGGGAAACTCATCCTGTCTGTGCGGCCATAGCTGCTGCGGCGTCGACCGGCAACTGGGCGCCCCGATCGAACATCGCGCCGAAGGCGGATTCGCCGAGGACGGATCGGGCGGCCTCGGCGATCCGGTCGACGTCGCCGCGCTCGGCGGGCGGGAGCGGTGCGCCGGCACTGCGCCGCGCGGCGTCGGCGGCGCCGAGCAGCAACGCCGCGGTTTCCGGAACCACCGTGCCCGCTAGCCCTTCCAACGACAGCGCGAAAGCACGTGGCTCATCGAGCATTCGCGCGTACTCCAGGCCTTGCCGGTGATACTTCTTCGCCCGCACTGGATCTCCCCGGAGTTCGGCGATGAAACCGAGTTCCGCGTACCGCAAATGGTCGCCCGCCGTCGAGGACAGGCCGCGGTATTCGTCGCGGATGCGGGTCAGGCGGCGTTCTGCGGCGTCGAGGTCCCCGGAGCGGCGGGCACCCAGTGCGAGGCCCATTTCGGCGTGGATCCGGCCGTAGGCGTAGCCGTGCGCGGCGGCGCTGCGGAGAGCTTGTTCGTGCAGGTCGCGGGCTCGGTGCCAGTCGCGTTCGAGCAGCGCCAGGCGGCCGAGGCCGGACAGTCTCGCGGACACTTCCGCCTGCAAGCCCAGTTCGCGCGCGATGGCCAGTCCTTCGTGCTGGCGGCGCGCGGCTTCGGCGTAGTCGCCCTTGATTTCGGCGAGCGCGGCCAGTGGCGGGATGGTCTGCATCTCGCCCCACCGGTCGCCGAGGCGGCGGAAGATCTCCGCGCTGCGCAGACCGTCGCGGCCGAGCCCGGCGAGATCACCGCGGACCAGGCTGAGCATCGCGCGCAGGCCGAGCGCCGCGGCGACGCCCCATTCGTCGTCGCCGGCAGCTGCCAGGGCACGGGCGTTCACCTCGTGGCTGGCGTCGAGGTCGCCAACGCTGAACAGGCTGTAGGCGCGCAGCCATAGCGCGCGGGCGCTCTCCGGGGAATCGGGCGGGGCTTGTTCGCCGGTCAGCAGGGCGAACGATCCAGTGAGGACAGTGAGATCCGGAGTGGGCCCGGCGACCCGCAGCACGGCGGACAGCATCCGGCGGCCTTCAGTGAGCCTGCCGCGCAGCAGCCACCACCAGGACAGCGCTGTCGCGAACCGCACCGCCTCGGCGGGCGACCGGCAGACGGCCTCGTCCAGAGCCGCGCGCAGGTTGCCTGCTTCGACGTCCAGCCGGGCCAGCCAAACCCGTTGCCCGGCACCGTGCAACTGGGCTTTTTCGGCGATCTCCAGATAATGGCGCAGGTGCCTTTCGCGGGTGACAGCCGGATCCGCCACCCGCTCGACGGCATACGCGGCAACGGATTCCAGCAGCCGGTACCGGATCCCGGCCGGTCCGTTCGAGACGGACACCAGCGACCGGTCGACCAGCCGGAGCACGAGATCGACCACGTCGCCGTCTCCCGCGCAGACGGCTTCGGCGGCGGCGAGATCGAAACTGCCGCGATGGACGGCCAGTCCGCTGAGGACGGTCCGTTCCGGCTCGCTGAGCAGCTCCCAGCTCCAGTCGAGCACCGCGCGCAAGGTCTGCTGCCGCGCCGGAGCGCCGCGCGGTCCTCGGGTCAGCACGGCGAACCGGTCGTTGAGCCGGGCGGCCAGTTCCCGCACGCCCAAGCCGCGTACGCGGGTCGCCGCGAGTTCCAGCGCGAGCGGGAGGCCGTCGAGGCGACGGCAGATCTCGGCGATCGTGCCGGCGTCGCCGGCGAAATCCGGGGCGGCGGCGGTGGCGCGCTCGGTGAACAGCCGCACGGCGTCCGCGGGCGACAGCGGTTCGACCGCGAACACGGTTTCGCCCGGCAGACCGAGCGGTTCCTGGCTGGTGACGAGAATCCGCAGGTGACGGGTCGAGCGGAGGAGCGCTTCGACGAGTTCGGCGGCGGCCTCGACGACGTGCTCGCAGTTGTCCAGGACGAGCAGCATCCGCCGGTCGCGCAGGGCGGTGGCGAGCCGTCGGGCCGGGGAGGCGGCGTCGGCCGAGTCGCGGATTCCGAGCACTGCGGCGACCGTCTCGGCGAGGTCAGCGGAACCGCGAGCGGAGGCGAGTTCGACTAGCCAGGTGCCGTCCGGGAAGCGTCGTGAGTGCTGATCACGGTGAGAACCGTGATCAGCACTCACGACGCCCACTGCCAGCCTGGACTTGCCGACCCCGCCCGGCCCGGTCAGCGTCACCAGCCTGGCCGGCAGCTCCCTCAGCCGGGCGAGCGCGTCTTCCCGGCCGATCAACGGCGTCAACGGGCGGGGGAGGTTGCCGCGTGGTTCGGCAGCCAGTCCGGGGTCTTGGCGGAGCAGCGATTCGTACAGCGCGCGCAGCTGCGGGCCCGGATCGACGCCCAGCTCCTCGGCCAGGCGGGTGCGGAGATCGGTATAGGAGGCAAGGGCTTCGCTCTGCCGTCCGCGCAGGTACAGTGCGCGCATCTGCGCTGCGCGCAAGCCCTCCCGCAGCGGATGCCGCGCGATGACGTCCGCCAGATCGTCCGCGGGGGAGCAATCGCCTGCTTCGACCTGGGCTGTGGCTTGTTCTTCCACCGCGGCCAGGCGTAGCTCGGACAGCCGGTGCGCGGCCGGTCTCGCGAACTCCTCGTCGGCGAAGTCGGCGAACGGCTCGCCTCGCCACAGGTCCAGGGCTTCGGCGAAGCACGCCGCCCGGGCTCGGGGATCCGTCGTCGCGCGAGCCTGGGCGACGAGGTCGCGGAACTGGGCGGCGTCGGAATGGCCGATCCGCAGCCGGTAGCCCGCCGGTTGCCGTTCGACGCCTTCCCGGCCGACGATCCGGCGCAGCTGCGACACCTTGGCCTGCAACGCGCCTGCCGGTTTGCCCGGCGGGCGAGCGCCCCAGAGGTCCTCGATCAGCCGGTCCGGGGCGACCGGCCCGCCGTCGTGGGCCAGGAGCGCTGCGAGCAGCGCCCGTACTTTCGCTTCGGGCACGGCGACCGGTGCGCCTGTCCCGTCCCACACCGCGAGCGGGCCGAGCACCCCGAACCGCATGCGTCGCCCCTCGTTCGCGCCGTCAGATCACCGTCAGCCGATCGTAAGCATTCCCGAAGTCCCGGTCCGCATGGTGGGCGCATGAGCCCCACCTCAGCCGCCGTCGCGCCGACCCGGCGGCTTCCGCTTTTCGCGCTTCTGTCCCTCGCCACCGCGGTGTTCGTCACCAGCCTCACCGAGACGCTGCCCGCCGGTCTGCTGCCCGCGATGAGCGCTTCGCTCGGCGTCAGCGAATCCGCGACCGGGCAGACCGTCACCGGCTACGCGCTGGGCACCGTGCTGACCGCGATCCCGCTGTCCACGATCACCGCGGGCTGGCGACGCAAACGGTTGCTCCTGACCGCGATGGCCGGATTCGCCGTGGCCAACACCGTCACCGCCGTGTCGTCGGAGTACAGCCTGACGATGGTCGCGCGGTTCGTCGCGGGCGTCGCCGCCGGTCTCGCATGGGCGCTGCTGGCCGGGTACGCCCGCCGCCTCGTCGCCCCCGCTCTGCAGGGCCGGGCCATTGCCATCGCCATGGCCGGGATCCCGGTCGCGCTGTGCCTTGGCGTGCCCGCGGGGACCTTCGCCGGCCAGCTGACCGGCTGGCGCACCGCGTTCCTCGCCATGACTGTGCTCACGCTGGTGTTGCTGGCCTGGATCGCCGCGGCCGTGCCGGACTTCCCCGGCCAGCCCGGGGGAGCGCGCCCGAAGATGCTGCCCGCTCTGCGGATCCCCGGAGTCGTGGCGGTCCTGCTCGTCACGCTGGTGTTCGTGCTGGCGCACACCGTGCTGTACGCCTACCTCGCGACCTTCCTCACCGGCCTCGGCATGGGCGGCGACACCGACTTGGTCCTGCTGACCTTCGGCCTCGCCTCGATCGCGAGCATCTGGATCGTCGGCGCGCAGATCCACCGGCGGCTGCGGTCGCTGACGGTCGTCAGCGCGCTGCTGGTCGCCGTCGCCGCAGCCCTGCTCGCGACCGGACCCGCGCTGGTTTACGCGGCTGCCGTGCTGTGGGGGCTCGGCTGGGGAGGGGTGCCGACGCTGCTGCAAACCGCGGCCGGGGAGGCGGGCGGCGAGTCCGCGGACACCGTCCAAGCGATGCTCGTGACGCTGTGGAACGCCGCGATGGCCGCTGGCGGCGTTGTCGGCGGAGTGCTGCTCGACGCGGCTGGCAGCAGTTCGTTCCCCTGGGCTGTGCTGGCGTTGATGGCACCGGTCCTGGCAGTCGTCCTGCTCGCGCGACGACACGGCTTCCCGCCGCAACACGCTTGACGTCGCGGTCGCGGGCGATCTTGGACGGAACCGTGCCAGAGCCGGTGAACACCGACGTCGGAAGCTATCTGCGACGGATGCGCGAACGCCTCCAACCCGCCGAAATCGGCCTGGTCAGCCGCGGTTCCCGGCGAGTGCCCGGATTCCGGCGGGAGGTCGCCGCGCTCGCCGGAGTCAGCTCGACCTACCGCGCCCGGCTCGAACAAGCGCAGACCGCGCACGCGTCGCCGGAAGTCCTGTCCCGCGATCGCCCGCGCGCTGGACCTGAGCGCGGCCGAGGAAGCGCACCTGCTCGACCGCTCCCGCCCTGCCAGCGCGCCCGGCCACGACCGACGTGGTGACCCCGCAAACCCGCATGCTGGTGAACACCCGCGGCGACGCGGCGGTCGCGGTGCCGAATTTCCGCTGCGACATCCTGGCGTGGAATTCGCTGTTCCGCAAACTGTTCGCCGGCCACCTCGATTTCGCCGCGCCGGACGGGGAACGGCCGAATTTCATCACACTGAACTTCCTCGACGAAAATGTCCGCGCGCTGTACGCGGACTGGCCGCTGGAGGCGCGGCAGAATGTCTCCTGCCTGCGCTACCTCGCCGGGGCCGCCGGCGCGACCCGCGACTGGGCGAGCTGATCGGCGAGCCGACGATGGCCAGCCCGGAGTTCGCGAAACTGTGGGTCGGCCAGACGGCCGGGCAAGGCGGCGAGGTCGGTCACGTCTCTCGATCTTGCGCGGCGGCGGAAGCGGTGTCACTGGATATCCGGGCCGCCGCTGCGCCGGTTCCGCCGGACCTGCGCGGCGAAGGGGTCGCCACTCACGAGGCGCCGATGGACGGCCACGGCGGTCCTGGGATCGCCCGGCGCAACGCCGGCGCGACCTCGGCCTGGAACAGCTCCAGCGCGGCACGGTGTTCCCGCGGTGTCCGGCCGTCGCGGTCGGCGGACAGATGCGTCACGCAGTGGCCGAACTGTTCGTGGTAGCGCAACACTTTCTCGGTGACCTGGGCAGGACTGCCGATCAACGCGGAGCTGCGCTCGACGAAATCCGCCAAGGTCGGGAAAACCGGTTCCTGGCCGAGCTTGCGCTGGAGCGCCAGCCGGGCCTCGAAGATCGGCCGGTACGCGTCGAGGGCGTCCTGCGAACGGCCGGCCAGGTGGAATCCGGCCGTGCCCGCGCCGACCACGGCGTCGGCCGGGTCGCGGCCGTGGAAGGCCCAGCGCCGGCGGTAGTGCCGGATCAGCTCGGCGTACGGTTCGATCGGGTTGGTGACGTTCGCGGAGAACAGCGGATCCCCGTGTTTCGCGGCCAGTTCGACGGATTCGCGGCTGGTGGCGCTGCCGTGCCAGATGCGGATCGGCTGCTGCAGCGGACGCGGCCACACCTCCGCCGCGGTGAGCGGCGGGCGGAACCGGCCGGACCAGGTGACCCGATCCGCCTGCCACAGCTTGCGGAACAGCTCGTAGCCCTCGGCGTTGCGGTCCCACTGGTCCTCGGGGGCGACATCGAACAGCTCGCGCTGGGCGGAGCCGTTGCCCTTGCCGATGATGAGTTCGAGCCTGCCGCCGGAAAGGTTGTCCAGCATCGAGTAGTCCTCGAACGCGCGCACCGGGTCGAGCAGGCTGAGCGTCGTGACCGCGGTGAACAGCCGGATCCGGCGCGTGCGGGCGGCGATGTGGCTGAGCACCACCGGCGGGGAGGACGACAGGAACGGCCGCTCGTGCCGTTCGCCGACGCCGTAGCCGTCGAAGCCCAGTTCCTCGGCGAGTCCGGCGTTTTCGACGACCTCCCGCAGCCGTGCGCCGGGGGCGGCGAGTTCGCCGGTGACCGGGTCGGGGGTGTGCGTGATGAGGGTGATGAGCAGGAACTTCACGGCAGCTCCAGATGTTCGCGCAGCGTCGACCCGGTGTAGGTGGTGCGGTACACCCCGCGTTCCTGCAGTTCCGGCACGAGCCGGTCGGCCACCTCGTCGATCGAGCCGGGAACAAGGTGCGGGCTGAGGTTGAACCCGTCGACCACCCGGTCGGCGGCATACCGGGCCCATTCGTCGGCGACCTGTCCCGGCGTCCCGACGAACGAGTGGTGCCGCGGTTCGACCTCCAGCACCAGTTCGTGGATCGACAGGTTCTTCGCCTCGGCGAGATCGCGCCACTGCCGGATGCGCTCGAGTTTCCCGGTGCGGTGCTCGATCGAAATCGTCCCCCGCGAGGGGTCCAGTTCCCCTTCGGCCGGTTCGATGTCCGGCAGCGGGCCGTGCGGGTCGTAGGCCGACAGGTCCTGGCCCCAATACTGTTCGAGGAACGCGACGGCGCGCTGCGGGTTGATCTGGCGGCGGCGGATTTCCTCGGCGCGCTCAGCGGCGTCGGCCGGCGTGTCCCCGAGTACCACTGACGCGCCCGGCAGAATGCGGACCGCGTCGGCGGACCTGCCGTGGCGGGCCAGCCGGGCCCGCAGGTCGCTCGCGTAGGCGGCGGCCTTGTCGTAGGCGGTGTTCGCGGAGAAGACCACGTCGGCGTGTTGCGCGGCGAGTTCCCGGCCGCCGGGGGAATCGCCGGCCTGGAACAAGACCGGACGGGCCGGCGGCAGCGTCGGTTCGGCGCGCAGCCGCACCAGGTCGGTGTCCGCCTCGACGGGGCCGGTCCACAACGCTTTCACGGCTTCGACGAACTGGGTCGCGCGTTCGTAGCGACGCTCGTGCGCCAGCCAGCCGCCGTGCCGGAAGTTGGCCCCGGTCCAGGCGTTGTCGGTGGTGACGATGTTCCATCCGGCCCGCCCGCCGGAGAGATAGTCGAGCGAGGCCAGGCGGCGGGCCAGGTCGGCGGGGTAGTTGTAGGTGGTGTTCTGCGTCGCGACCAGGCCGATTTTCGTGGTGGCCCCGGCGAGCGCGCTCAGCTGGGTGATCGCGTCCGGACGGCCGGCGACGTCGAGGGCGTGCACGCGGCCGCGGTTCTCCCGGACCCGCAGGCCCTCGCCGAGGAAGAACGCGTCGAAGAGCCCGCGTTCCATCGTGCGCGCCACCGACACGTAGGTCTCGATCTCGGTGTGCGCCGCGTTCGACGGGTCGTCCCACCGGAACTGCGGTCCGACGCCGGGGTAGAAGACCCCGAGGTGCAGCTGCGCGGTCATGCGATTCCCTTCGACGACCCGGCGAAGCGGTTCTCGGGGCGCGGGAGGCCCAGCGTCGTGCGCAGGGTCGCGCCCGGTTCCGGCGGAGCGTGCAGGCCTCGCCGGCGCAGCTCCGGGAGCACTTCCCGGCTCAGCAGCGGCAGGTCCGCCGCGCCGGGGTGCAGGCGCACGCCGTCTAAGCCGAGCTGTTCCAGCACCGTGACCAGACCGGCGGGGGAGCCGGTGTAGCGGGCGCGGCCCTTCGGTGCCGGGGCGGCGGAATCGAAGCGGACTTCCAGCTCGCCGAACAGCAGGGGAGCCTCGGCCGGGCGAGACCGCTGGAGGTCGTCGGTGAGCACGATGTCCGGCCGGACGTCGTCGGCGAACTCCTCCGCGGCCAGCACGACGAGGCTGCCCTGCGGCGGCCGCGGCGTGATCAACGGTCCTTTGACGGAGAAGGTCTCCCCGGTGAAGTCCACGTGGTGGACCTTGTCCGGGTCCAGGTAACGGCCGGTCGCGAGGTCTTTGACGACCGCGTCGTCCTCCCACGAGTCCCACAGCCGCCGGACCGCCTCGACCACGTCGGCCACCTCGTGGCGGAGATCGTCCGGCTCCGCGCGGCCGACCGTCGCGAGCGCCTCGGGAGTGGCGGCGGCGCCGACGATCCAGGCGGCGCGGCCGTGCGTGGCGTGGTCGAGGCTCGCCAGCTGGGCGGCCAGGTGGAACGGTTCGGCGGTCAGCACGTGCGACGTCGGGGCCAAGCCGATGCGGGAGGTCCGGGTGGCGGAATAGGCGGCGCGGACGGTGGCGTCGACCCGGAATCCGCCGGCGGGCGGGACGGGTGCGTCGTCGAAGGTGGCGAACGTGTACCCGGCGCGCTCGGCGTCGGCGACGACCTCCGCCAGCGCGCGCGGGCTGGTTCGCTCTCCGTCGCTGTCGAGTTCGACCGCGAGGTGCAAGGTTTTCGATGAACTCATGCGGGCACTGCCCCCTCGATTCGGTTGTGCCAGAGGTAGCCCGGATCCGGGGTGCGCCGCACTGCTGCTCAGGATGTGGGCGTCCGCGCGGTGTTGTTCCGCCGATGTCCACAATGGAGTGTTCCCAGCTGGTGGACGTCGAGGACCAGCGCGGCCGGTCCGCCTACAGTCCTGCGGTCATGAGTTCAGATGCGAAACCGCGAGGCTCCGCGCGGATCAGTGCCGACTGGGCCGCGGTGCTGGTCGCGGCCGTTCTGGTGGCATTGGCCGCGTTCGGCGTGCTGCCGGCGATCCCGTTCCTCGTCAAATGACCGCCGCGCTGGAGGGCCGCCGCGCGGTGCCCGCTGTCGTGCGATACCTGCCGGGGCTTCTGCTGCTCGCCGCGGTGGGCATCGCGGGAACGCTGGCGCAGAACGGGATCCGCAGCCTCGGCCACGCGACCGGGACCGCGCTGCCGGACATCGAATACGTGCTGTGGGCGATCGTCCTCGGACTGCTCATCCGCAACACGATCGGCGTCCCGGCGCTGTTCCGCCCCGGGGCCGGGACCTACGAGTTCTGGCTGAAGACCGGCATCGTCCTGCTCGGCGCCCGGTTCGTGCTGGGCGACCTCGCCAAGCTCGGCGGGTTCAGCCTGGGCCTGATCCTGGTCGACATGGCGGTGGCGACCACCGTGATCCTGGTGGTGGGCAAGGCTTTCGGCCTGGGCGGCAAACTGTCGTCGCTGCTGGCGATCGGCACCTCGATCTGCGGCGTGTCGGCCATCATCGCCGGCCGCGGTTCCATCGACGCCGACGACGAGGACACCGGCTACGCCATCGCCGCGATCCTCGCACTGGGCGCGGTCGCGTTGTTCACCTTCCCGGCGATCGGGCACGCGCTGAACCTGACCGACACCGAATTCGGCCTCTGGGCGGGACTCGCCGTGGACAACACCGCCGAGACGACCGCGACCGGTGCGGCGTACTCCCCGCACGCACAGGACGTCGCGGTCGCGGTGAAAAACACGCGGAACGCGTTGATCGGGCTGGTCGTCCTCGGTTATGCGGCGTACTGGTCCACGCGCGGCGGCAAGGCGGTCGCGAGCGGGGTGAAGGGCCGCGCGGGCTTTGTGTGGCGCACCTTCCCGAAGTTCGTGCTGGGCTTCATCGCGGTCTCCGCGCTGGCGACCGCGCACGTGTTCACCAAGGCGGAGGTCGCCAACCTCGGGAATCTCTCGAAATGGGCGTTCCTGCTGTGCTTCGCCGGGGTCGGCCTGAACTTCGACCTCCGTCAGATGGCCCGCAGCGGGTTGCGGCCGTTGGCGGTGGCCGCGCTCGGGCTGGTGGTGGTCGCGGTGTGCTCGCTGGGGCTGGTGCTGGTGTCGTCGCAGTGGTTCAGCTTGTGACCGGGTAGGCGGGGCTCACCTCGGCAGGGTCGGGATCCCGTTGGCAGGCAACGCCGACGGGCTCAGCGGCAGGTCGAGCTGTGCCGGGGTGTCCCCGTCCGCCACCTGCGTGACGTTCTCCGGCACGACGGACGTGGCCTGTCCGAGCAGCTCCGGGCTCGACCCGTGGACCTGCCCGACCGCGCCGGCCGGCGTCTGGTTGTACTGGCCGGTCGTGGCGACGGTGCCGCCGGGCTGGCCGTGCGCGACGTTGTCGCCCTGCGCGTTCGGGACCCGGGAACTGCACTGGGACTGCCCAGCGCGCGTCGACCGCGCGGGGCGCCCGCGCCGCTGGTTTGATGTCGTGGTTGTTCCGGTAGGTCTGGTGCTGGTTCGAACCGGCGATCTGGACCGGTACCGCCAGTTCGGCCTTCGCCCGGTTGCCGCGCGAGGGATCGCTCGGCCTGAGTGCCGGCGGGCCTTGCTCGGGACAGGCGTGGCGCCCACTTCCTTGGCGGCTGGCTTAGACGCGCTGCTTGCCTTGGGCGGCAAGGCTTTCTGGAGCGGTCCGGCGAGCGACTTCGTCCTGGTGGCCAGGCAGCCTCGGTTGCCCGAGGACGGTGTCGCCGAGGTCGATCGGCACGGTGACCCCGGTGCCGATCGGATTCGCCTGCTTGTCCGGACCGGTGTCGTCGGCGGCCGAGGTGATGCCGGTGCCGAGGACGACCAAGCCGCCCGAGGGGTCAGCGCGCTTCCCGGGTAGCCGAATCGAGCGCGGCCAGCAGGATTCCGGCGGCCGTGCGCACGACGTCCGCGGTGACGTTGAGCGGCGGCAGCAGCCGGACCACGCTGTCGCCGCGTCCGCCCAATTCGACGATGAGCCCGCGGCGCAACGCGTGGTTCTGGACGGCCAGCGCGAGTTCCGAGGCGGGCGCTCCGGTGCGCGGGTCGGCCAGTTCGATGCCCCACATCAGCCCGGCGCCGCGCACGTCCGTCACCCACGGATGGCTGGCCAGCGGGGAAAGCAGTTCCTCGAACTGGTATCCGCGCTCGACGACGTTGTCCAGCACGCTGTCGCGGTTGACGACCTCGATCGCCCGCGCGCCCGCGGCGAAGGCGAGCTGATTGCCGCGGAACGCGCCGGCGTGCGTGCGGGGAGCCCAGTTGTCGAGGCGCTCGTCGTAGATGATCAGCGAGACCGGCGAGCCGATTCCGCTGAGCGCCTTGGACGCGACGATCACGTCGGGTTCGATGCCGTAGCGCTCGAAGGCGAACCAGGTCCCGGTCCGGCCCCAGCCGGTCCGCAGTTCGTCGACGATCAGCGGGATGCCCAGCTCGCGGGTCAGCTCGCGCACCCGGTGCACGAAATCCGCCCGCGCCGGGACCACGCCGCCCTCGCCCTGCACCAGCTCGAGCACCACCGCGGCGGGCAGCGGGAGGCCGCAGTCGGGGTCGTGCAGCGAGCGTTCGAGCAGGTCCGGGCAGGTCGCCGCGCAGGTGTCCGGAGCGTGGCCGGCCGGGCAGCGGGGGCAGGAGGAGTACGGCGGGTAGTGCGTGCCGGGCAAGGCGTTCGCGCTCGGTCGCCGTCCGGCGAGCCCGGTCAGGCCGAGCGCGGCGTGCGCGCTGCCGTGGAACCGGCCCTGGAACGACACGACGCCGCCGCGTCCGGTCGCGGTTTTGCACAGCTTCAGCGCGGCTTCGACGGCGTTGGTCCCGGCGGGTCCGCAGAAGTGCAGTTTCATTCTCGGGCGCAGCGCCTCGGGCAGCATCGTGAGCTGGGCCTCGGAGAACTCGTCCTTGACCGGGGTCGCGAAGTCGAGCGCGTGGGTCAGCTTGCTCAGCTGCGCGGTCATGGCCGCGACCAGTTCGGGATGGTTGTGCCCGAGGGAGAGCACGCCCGCCCCGGCGAGGAAGTCGATGAAGACGTTGCCGTCGGCGTCGCGCACGAAACTTCCCGCGCCCTCGGTGATCGCGATCGGCAGCCGCCGGGGACCGCCGCGGGCGTTCGGTTCCCGGCGGTCCTGCCGGGCGAGGTACTCGGCCGAGCGCGGACCGGGCAGATCGCAGTGGACGGCGGGGCCGGTGAGCGGCGCGGGATGGTCGAGGATGGTCATCTGGCCTGTTCTCCCCTGACAGTGGTGGTGGCGCGGCCGGATCCGGCCGCCGGGAGCCCGCCCCGGTGCGCGGCGGTCTTCCCCGTGAAAAGGGCGTTCGGGGCGAACTGTTCCCGCTCAGTGCGCGGGGAGAGCCGCCGGGCGCGTTTCGCCGGTAAACGGAGCAGTCGTTCTCGCGGTATTGCGTTGCCGTGCCCCGGACAGAATGCTTCGGTTTCGGCCCGGGGATGCGTTTCGCCGGCGTCGCACCGCGCGTCCGTCATGCACTTCTCCTCCTTTTCGCAGGGATTCGCGGGCCGCTGGAAAAACGGCCGGCGACGGGGGAAACGGTTTGTCGCGAGCGGAGGCGGGGGAGGGCGGCGCTGGGCGCAGCCCTCCCCGGTCGACCTCACTGGAATACCGCGGGGCACAGCGTAGCGCAGCCGGTTCCGGCCGACCGGCGCGCCGGACGGCACCGGATCGCGTCCGGCTCCGGAAAGAAAAGAAACGGCCGGGATGCGGCAATCCCATGCGCCGGGAGAGTGAACGCGGCGATTTCGCGGAGTTCGCCGTACTGGGCTGAACGACTGAATGTGCGACGGTGTTCGCGACGGTGCGAAACGGACCGTGAATATTCACGGTCCGTTTCCGGCGAGTGAATCGGGCCGGCGGACCGCATGGTGGGATGCCTTTCCGGACGGTCGCGGGCGGGTTCCGGGATATGTCGGCTGCGGGAAATACCGAGGTTTCTGGCGTGTTTCTGACTTTTTCGCCGTCCGGATCCGGTTGCGGGTGCTGTTTCCGCTGGGGAAAGGCGGCCGACTGCGGTTTCGGCGGCAGGGCTCGACGGGAGGGCGGCGATGGTGGTCCAGACCATGTCGGTGATCCGGACCGGCGGCCAGCTGGTCCAGGCCACCGGCGGCGGGTGCCGGTCGCGGGCGCGCCCGGGGGAGCGGGCCTGGTCCGGCGGGGCGTGCGCGGCCGGGTCCGGGTGTCGTAGTGCGGAGTGAACGAGATCCGCGAACCTGTGTTTATCTCGACCGCAATAGTCATAGTGCATACGTATCGCTAACATTATCTACGGTGGGAAACTTGCCAACTATGACGAAAAGGACTTGATTTTGCGGGGGGTGTGTCGGGGAATCCTTGCTGTTGAGCTGTGATTCATTTACCAAGTGGCGCACTCTGCGTATGACGCACCGTCGCCCGACTGCTACGCGCCGAGGCGATCTGTGTCCGATCCCACTGCCTCTGTACACCTGCTGTTTCCGTTTCGTAATCTTCTCGAGCTTTTGCGGTGACCTGCGATCTACCCCGAGGATCAGCGACCCGAAGCCGCCGCGTGCCGTCGCGGCTCGCTGCCTGGTTCAGGCGCGAGGACGGTGGTGCGGTGTGACAGCGAAGGAGCCCACCCACCGTGGGACGGCACAGCAAACCCAGCAAGACGAAGACAGCTCTCCAGCGCACCGGCGCGACCGCGGCTCTCGCGGGCGCCACCCTCGGCGGCATCGGCCTCGCCGGGGCGGGCACGGCCAACGCCTTCCCCGGGCAGGCCGGCATCGTCAAGTGCGAGAGCAGCGGCAACCCGGCCGCGGTCAACAACACCGCGGCGGGCCAGCGCGCCGGTCGCCCCGCCGGCCTGTTCCAGATCGTCACGAAGACCTGGCTCGCGAACGGCGGCGGCCAGTTCGCCCCGACTGCCGACAAGGCCACGCCAGCGCAGCAGCAGATCGTCGCGGACCGGATCTACGCGAAGCAGGGTTCGGCCCCGTGGCAGTGCCGCGGCGGCTCCGGACCGGCGAGCTACGCCGACTTCGGCGGCGACACCTCCGGCGGCTCCGCCGAGGTCGAGGCCGTGGCCGCGAAGCCGAAGGTCGAGGTCAAGGCCCAGGCCAAGGTCAAGTCCGCGCCGAAGCACGCCGCGCCGTCCTCGAACCCGGGCGGCAGCTACACCGTGGCCGCCGGAGACACCCTGTCCGGCATCGCGAAGAACCTGAACGTCGACGGCGGATGGCAGCACCTGCAGCAGCTGAACGCGAAGCACATCCCCGACGCCAACCTGATCCTGGTCGGCCAGAAGCTCGTCACGAAGTAACCCGCCGAGGCCCCGGCCGGGCTCGCGCCGCTTTCCCCGGGCGACGCGACCCGGCCGGAGGCCGCCGGTGCACGCGCGCGAAAGTGCGCTCGGGCACCGAACGCGCGCCCCGGCGGCCGGCGTGCGGAGCGGGCGGGCCTGCTTTGTGGGAACACAGGCCGGTTCGCGCCGCACGCCTTGCCGCGAGGCCGGAGAGCGCTGGCCGTTCTCGGCGTGTTGGGCGGAGGTTTTCGAGTGCGTGACGCCTGTGCTTGGGTGCTGCGCGTGCTGTGTGGGACGGCGGGCCGGTTCGCGCCGCACGCCTTGCTGCGAGGCCGGAGAGCGCTGGCCGTTCTCGGCGTGTTGGGCGGTTGAAGGTGCTTGGGCGGAGGTTTTCGAGTGCGTGACGCCTGTGCTCGGGTGCCGCGCGTGCTGTGTGGGACGGCGGGCCTGTCCGCCCCGCATGCCTTGCCGCGCGAGGCTTTCGAGCGCACGGCCGCCGTCGCGGTTCGAGGACTGTCTGGCCGGTGCGTTCGGCGAGCAGAGTCGGAAACACGCTTGGACCAGGGAGCGGGAACGCGGCGAAGCCTGTTCGCCGCCGTCGTTGTGCTCGGCTGCGTGCGATCGGCTGTTGTTCGATGGAGCACCGCGAAGAATCCCGTGGCAGCGCGGCGCGTTGAGCAGCCGCCGACGTGATTTGTGGCGCACGGTCGTCGGTGCGCTGACCCTCGTCGGGCTCGTCAGATTGCAGTCGCTCTGGCGGCAGACCAAAAAACGTACCCGCGCTGCTGGGCGGCCCGCGCTGCCGAGCCGGTGGCTCCCAACGCAGTGCGAGTGGCCGCATTGCGCGGCGGCTGGAGGCAAGCCTGGTCGCCCGGATCGGCGCGTACCTCGGCGAACGCGCCGGACGACCGGTGCACCTGACTAACTGCTCGTCTGGCGGCGGACGTGCGAAAACTCGTCGAGCGCGTTCCGGCGGACCGGACGATTCTGCCCGACGTACCGAAGAGTGCTTGCCGAGGTCGCAAACCAGGCGAGAATCGCCCGCGCGTTCCGGAAAGCCCGCCGGTTCGAGGTATTCGCCGCCGACTTCACGCACGTGGACTCACGCGGTCACCAGATTTGGTTCACGGCTTTCCGCCCGCATCTGGACGTGCTCGTTGAGCCCCGGTGGCAGACACCCGCAACGGAACGCTCCGCAGCAACGACAGCGCATCAGCACTGGGACTGCCGGGCTCAGCCTGATAGACGATCAACTGCTGCCCAGGCGCACCGCGCACGTCGAATGCCTGATAGGTCAGCGTCAGCGGCCCGACCGCCGGATGCACGAGCTGCTTGGGCTCGCGGGTTTTCCCCCGCACCTGATGGGTTTCCCACAGCGTCCGGAACTGCTCGCTGCCCTCGCTGAGTTCCGCTGCCAAGCGCGGCAGGGCCGGATCTCCCGCCGCGGCGCGCAGGTTCGCCACGGTGGCCTGGGCTGTCCAGTCCCAGCGGGCGTAGAACTGCCGTCCCGCCGGGTCGAGGAAGGTCATGCGGGCCAGGTTGCCGGCCGTGCCGAAGGGGGAGAACAGGGCGTCGGCGAGGGTGTTCGCGGCAAGGATGTCCAGGACGCGGTTGAGCACGAACGCGGGCGCGTGCGGGTAGCTGTCCATCAGCTGCCGCAGTTCGGGGCTCACGGTCTGGGGAGCGGGGGAAAGCAGGTCGGGCGGGGTGGCGCCGGCGAGGCGGTACAGGTGTTCGCGGGCGTCGGGGTCCAAGTCCAGTGCGCGGCTGAGGGCGTCGAGCACCTGTGGTGACGGGCGGGTTTCCCGGCCCTGTTCCAAGCGCGCGTAGTAGTCGACGTTCACCCCGGCGAGCACCGCGACTTCCTCGCGGCGCAGGCCCGCGACCTTGCGTCGGCCGGAATAGCGCACGCCGGCGTCCTCCGGGGAGCGTTGTGCGCGGCGTGCTCGCAGGAAGTCGCCCAGTTCCGTACTGCCCATGCAGACCAGGGTAGGCGGCGGCTGGGTGGGTGTGGCACGTCCTGTCAGCGAGACTCGCCGCAGCCGAGACTGGTCGGCATGACGAGAGAATTGGCGGGAAAGGTCGCCCTGGTCACGGGTGCCGCGCGCGGGGTCGGTGCGGCGACGGTCGCTTGGCTGCACGCCCGCGGGGCACGAGTGCTGGCCACCGACATCCGGCCCGAGGTCGAACAGCTGGCCCACGACGGCGTGGCGGTGCTGGTCGGCGATGTGTCCGAAGAGGATGTCGCGGTGCGGTCGGCGGCCGCGGCGCTTGAGCGGTTCGGCGGGCTCGACATCCTGGTGGCCAATGCTGGTCGTTCGGTGAACAAGCCGGTCACCGAGACGACTGCGGCGGACTGGGACGAGGTGATGTCCGTCAATGCCCGCGGAGCGTTTCTGCATGCGCGCGAGGCATTTCGGGTGATGCGCGACAACGGCGGGGGAGCGATCGTCACTGTCGGGTCGTTCGCCAGCACGGTGGGGCTGGCCGAGGCGGCGGCGTACAGCGCGTCGAAAGGAGCGCTGGCGCAATTGACGAAGGTGCTCGCGCTGGAAGGCGCTCCCCACGGAATTCGCGCGAATGTGGTCGCTCCGGGCGTGATCGAGACAGATCTGCTCGACACTTTCCGCGCCGACAGCCGGGCGTATCTGCGGTCCTTCGGCGACGCCCATCCGCTCGGCAGGGTCGCGCAGCCTGAAGAAATCGCCGAGGTGATCGGCTTTCTGGCGTCGCCGCGGTCCGCGTTCGTCACCGGTGCGGTCGTCGCTGCCGACGGCGGCTACACCGCGGCTTGATTTCCCTCCGACGAAAGGAATATCCCATGCGGCTCAGCGGCAAGGTCGTGTTGCTCACCGGAGCGACCGGCGGGATCGGGCAAGCCACCGCGGAACTGTTCGCCCGCGAGGGAGCCAGCCTGGTCGTCACCGATGTCGGCTCCGAAGCCGTGGAGAAGCTCGCGGCGCGGCTGGAGACCGACGTGCTGGCCGATCGGCTGGACGTGTCCTCGCCGGAAAACTGGCGCGAAACCGTCGAACGGACCCGGCGGCGGTTCGGCCGCCTCGACGTTCTGGTCAACGTCGCGGGGATCGTGGACTGGCCGGGCATCGAGGAGACCGCCCCGGACGCCTGGGACCGGGTGATCGCGGTCAACCAGACCGGGACCTGGCTCGGGATGAAGACCGCGATGCCGCTGCTGCGCGCTTCCGGCAACGGATCGGTGGTCAACACCTCCTCGGTGCTGGGCCTGGTCGGCAGCGGCGCGGCGGCCGCTTACCAAGCGTCCAAAGGGGCGGTGCGGTTGCTGACCAAGACCGCCGCGGTCGAGTACGCGACGCGCGGCGTCCGGGTCAATTCGGTGCATCCGGGCGTCATCGCCACGCCGATGATCCAGGACCTGCTCGACGAGCAAGGCGACCAGCAGCCCGACATCGTCCGCACGCCGATGCGCCGCGCGGGCAGCCCGGCCGAGGTCGCGCACGCGATGCTGTTCCTGGCCAGCGACGAATCCTCGTTCGTCACCGGAACCGAACTGGTCGTCGACGGCGGGCTCACCGCGTACTGACACCGGACAGGCGAGCCCTAGGATGCGGGGCGTGCAGGGACTGGGCGAGCTGGAATCGGCGGCGATGGACGTCCTGTGGCGGGCGGGCGACCCGCGCACGGTCCGCGAAGTGCTGGAGGCGCTGAACCGGGACCTGGCCTACACGACGGTGCTCACCGTGCTCGATCATCTGCACAGCAAGGGCTGGGTGGAACGCGAGAAACGCAGCCGCGCCTACTGCTACACGCCGGTGTCGTCGCGAGAGGAAGCGGCGGCACGCGCTATGCGGAACCTGCTCGCCGACGCGGGCGACCCCGAAGGCGTGCTGCTGCATTTCGCGCGGTCGGCGTCCGAGCCGGAGCGGGAGGCGCTGCGGCGCGGGCTGCGGCTGCGTTCGTGACCGCCGCGGCGGAATCCCCTTCGCCCGGACAACCACCACCTGGACAGCGACTCCCGCCCTGCTCCGCCCCTGACCGGTATGACTACTATGTCCGGTAGTAAGCGCGAACGGGGGCAGATCAGGTGCTGGGGAGAAAAACGCAGATCATCGCGGGGATCCTCGCCGGGCTGGCGCTGACGGCGGCGTGCACGTCCGCACCGGACCCCGGTCCCGCCGCCGGAAACGACCAGAAGACCAGCGCCGCGCCGGTGCCCGCGACCCTCGACCTCGGGCCGAAGGACGGCTCGAACGACGTCGCGCCCGGTGAACCCGTCACTGCGGTGGCCAGCGGGTCCACGCTCAGCGAAGTCACCCTCGCCGCCGCGGACGGCACCTCGGTTCCCGGCGAGACAGATGCCGCGAAGCAGCGCTGGAACAGCAGCAAGCCCCTGGAATACCGCACGAAGTACACGCTCACCGCTCGCTCCGTCGGCGCGGACGGCAACCCGGTGACCCGCACGAGCACCTTCACCACCGCGACCGCGAAGGCGCAGGCGTACCCGTCGGTGATCCCGCTCGACGGCGAGACCACGGGCGTCGGCATGCCGATCACGATCAAGTTCTCCGCGCCGGTCGCGGACAAGGCCGCGGCCGAGAAGATGCTCACCGTTACCTCCGACAAGCCCGCCACCGGGGCGTGGCGCTGGTTCGGCGACGACGAGGTGCACTACCGCACCAAGGAATACTGGCCCGCGTACTCCACGGTCACCCTCGACATCAAGATCGCCGGCCGCGCGCTCGGCAACGGGGTGTTCGGCAAGGCCGACCGCAAGATCGGCTTCAAGACCGGCCCGTCGATCATCTCGAAGGTGTCCGACAAGGAAAAGCAGATGCGGACCTACCAGGACGGCCAGCTCGTCCTGACGTCCCCGGTCAGCCTCGGCAAGCCGTCGGCGCGCAGTGTTTCCGGAACGATGCTGATCATGACCGTGCAGTCGCCGTACACGATGGACTCCAGCACGTACGGCGTGCCCACCGACTCGCCGGGCGGCTACCGCACCACGGTCAAGTACGCGCTGCGGCTCACCAACTCCGGCCAGTTCCTGCATTCGGCGCCGTGGTCGGTCCGGCAGCAGGGGCGCACCAACACCTCGCACGGCTGCCTCAACGTCAGCGTCGAGAACGCGAGGTGGTTCTACGAGAACTCCCATCGCGGGGACGTCGTGGTCGTGACCGACACCGGCGCGGACCTCAAACCGGGCGACGGCTGGACCGACTGGCGCTTCAGCTGGGACGAATGGCGGAAGAAGGTCTGAGCCGGCCTGGCTTCAGGTCGGTGAAGGGCTCCTCGCGGGAATCGGATTCCCGCGAGGAGCCCTTCACCGACGGCGACCCGGCTCCCGCGGCTCAGACGGACTGCCGGGTCCGCGGCGAGAGCACGTCCTCTCCGTAGATGCCCTGCAGCCAGTTGGTCTGGTAGATCGTGTCGAGGTAGCGCTCGCCGAGGTCAGGGGCGACGGCCACCGCGGTCAGATGATGCGCGTCGTGTTCGGACAGCCAGCCGGTGGCCCCGCTGACCACCGTCCCGGTCGAGCCGCCGAACAGGAATCCGTTGCGCGCCAGCCGGTGGCACGCCCGGACCGAATCCGGTTCCTCGACGAGGACCACGTCGTCCACATAGGACTCGTCGAGGATCGCCGGGCGCACGCTGGTGCCCAGCCCGGGCAGCATCCGCCTGCCCGCCGGGCCGCCGAAGGTCACCGAGCCGGCGCTGTCGATCGCGACGATCCGCACCGGCCGGTGCCATTGGCGGAAGAACCGCGCGCAGCCCATCAGGGTGCCCGTGGTGCCCGCGCCGACGAACAGCACGTCGAGATTCGGGAACGCGGCGGCGATTTCCGGCCCGGTGCGGTGGAAATGCGCTCCCCAGTTGTCCGGGTTGGTGTACTGGTTGAGCCATACGTAGCGCTCGTCGGAGGCGCACAGCATGCGCACGTGGTCGATGCGCGCGCCGAGGAAACCGCTCTCCGGACTGGGCTCGGTGATGATGTGCACCTCGTTGCCGAGCGCTTCGATCGCCCGGCGCGTCGCCAGGTTGCAGCGGGAATCGGTGACGCACAGGAACCGGTATCCCCGGCTGGCCGCGATCATGCTCAGCGCGACGCCCAGATTGCCCGAGGACGACTCGACGATGATCGAACCCGGCCGCAGCAGGCCGTCGCGTTCGGCCGCGTCGACCATTTCGGTCGCGGCTTTCAGCTTGATGGAACCGGCGAAGTTGAACCCCTCGCACTTGAGGTAGAGCGAGTAGCCGAAACTCCAGCGGAGGTCGACGTAGAGCGCCTCCTCGTTGAAAGCTTCGGGAACGGTGATGACTGGCACAGTTTTCTCCTCGTCAGGCAAAGCTCAGTGGCGGACGGCGCTCAGCCATACCGGCGCAGTTCGTGGAAGAAGTCCTCGATGACGTGCAGTCCGCCGGCGTCGGACACTCTCTCGTGGACGAAGGCTCCGACCGCGAGGTCGAGGACGCCGAGCCCGAACGGGGAGAAGATCAGCGGCTGGTCGGCGGGCGGGCTGACCCGGCCGGACAGCACGTCGTCGAGGGTGCCGAGCAGGAAATCCCGGCTGCCGGTGCGCTGCTGCACCAGATGCGGCGACGTGTTGGCCTTGAGGCAGTGCTCGACGTCGTCGACGATGTTCGCCGACGCCAGCAGGACTTCCGGGGCCAGGTCGCGCAGGGACACGTGCAGGACCAGCGGATGGTGCGAGAACCACGAGGGATCGTGCACGTGCGGTTCGCCGGCGATGGTCGCGAAGACCACCAGCTCGCTGTCGCGGATCAGGCCCTCGGCGGTCTCGTGGACGCTGATCTCGCCGGTGAAGCCGGACTGCTCCAGGTAGCCGCGGAATCCCGCGGCGCTGTCCGGGTGCAGGTCGTGCACGTTGATCTCGTCGAACTCCCAGCCGGTCCCGGCGAGGAAGGTGTGGAGGTAGCGGGCGATCAGGCCGACGCCGAAGAATCCGACGCGCCGGGGCCGCTGCCGGGTCCGGCTGAGCCAGTCCGCGGCGAGCGCGGCGGAGGCGGCCGTCCTGGTCGCGCTGATGATGGAGCTTTCCAGGCAGGCGAAGGGATACCCGGTCGCGAGATCGTTCAGGATCAGCACCGCCGACGCCCTCGGGATCCCGGCGGCGACGTTGCCGGGGAAGCTGGAGATCCACTTCAGGCCCGCGACTTCGGTCTTCCCGCCGAGGGAGGCGGGCAGGGCGATGATCCGGTCGGCGGGACGATCGGGGAAGCGCAGGAAATAGGAGGGCGGGTTGACCGAATCGCCGGAGCCGTGCACCCGGTAGGCGGTCTCGACGAGGTCGACGACCTCGCGTTCGCGCCCGGCCAGCGCCTGCTGGACCTGAGCGCCGGAGATCACCGCGAACGGCGGCACGGCGACCGGGTCCGCCGAAGCGGATTCGGCGGTGAAAGAGTGGGTCGTCACCGGATTTTCCCCTCGGAAGCGAGCGAGCAGTCGGAAAGCCGCACCGGGTCGGCCAGCCCGACGAGCACCTCGCGCGGGCCCTCGTAGGCGTCCCGGCTGTGCGCGGTGCGGACGTTGTCGACCAGCAGCAGGTCTCCCGCCTGCCACGGTTCGCGAACGGTGTGTTCCTCGTACGCCTCGTTGAGCAGGTGCACGACGTCCTCGCCGATCGGATCGCCGTTGCCGAAGCGCGTGGTGAACGGAAGGCCCTCGGCCCCGTAGATGTCGACCAGGTACTCGCGCACCTCGGGGGCCATCGTCCACTCGTTGAGGAAGGCGATCTGGTTGAACCAGCAGGGCCTGCCGGTGACCGGATGCCCGACGATCGCGTCGCGGCGCTGCCGGGTGCGCAGGCCGCCGCCGGGCTGCCATTCGAACTCGATCCGGTTGGCGCGGCAGTAATCCTCGATCGCGGAGCGGTTCTCGGTGCCGAACGCCTCGGCGACCGAGGCCCCGATCTCGTCGTTGAAGCTGCGGGTGAGCAGCCAGCCCTCGCGTGCGAACCGCGCGCGCAGGCCGGCGGGCAGCGAGGCCAGCACGGCGGTGGAATCGCTGAGCCCGGTGACCCCGCCCGAGGACGGCGGGCGCACGCAGGCGAAGAGCATCAGTCCCGGGAATTCCAGGGTGTAGCTGAGTTCGTGGTGCATGCACATCGGCTGGTTCGGCGGCCATTCCGTCGAGGAGCGCACCCCGCCGGGGTAGGCGGCGCGCGGCGCGAAGGCCTCCCGCTCGGTCATCAGCAGGTCGCTCAGCCGCCCGAACACGGCCGCGACCGCGGTCTGTTCGGCCAGCCCGAGACCGCGGACGAGCACCGCGCCGTATTCGGCGACGAGTCTTCGCACGGTCTCCCGGTGCGTGCTCGCCCAGCCGGCCGGGTCGCCGCCTGCCTCGGCCCGCAGCACCGCGGGCAGTCCGGGCCGGAAATCCGGCTCGGGCGGGGAAGTCTTCGGCAGGAATTTGGACAACGACATCGTGGAATCCCTTCGATTTCCGCGGTTCGGGAGGTTCAGGAGTTTCCGGAGGCAGCAGACCGGCTGTCGATCAGCGCGGCCAGGTCGGCGAGCACGGGGTGCTTGGCGACGTCCTTGATCGAGACCGCGCGGTCGAGCGCGATCGCCAGCTTCACCGCGGACAGCGACGTGCCGCCCCGGTCGAAGAAGTGGTCCCGGCGGCCGATCTGGGCCGCCCGGATGCCGAGCACCTCCGCCCAGGCCCCGGCGAGCCGTTCTTCGGTGCCGGTGACCGGTTCGTCGTAGTCCGCTTCCGCGGCGTCGAGTCCGACGGCCAGCGCGGCGAGGTTCTTCCGGTCGATTTTCCCGTTGGCGGTCAACGGCAACTGCTCTCGCCAGTGGAACGCCGAGGGCAGCATGTACTCCGGCAGCGCGGCGCCGAGGTGCTCGCGCATCAGCTCGTGATCGAGCTGGTCCTGGCTGGAGTAGAACGCGACCAGCCGCGTGCCCTGCCCGCCGCGGCCTGCCACGACCACCGCGCCGTCGCGCACCTCGGGCACCTGCAGCAGCGTGTTCTCGATTTCGCCGATCTCGATCCGGAAACCGCGGATCTTGACCTGCGAATCGCGCCTGCCGAGGAATTCCAGCTTGCCCTCGGGCAGCCAGCGGCCGTGGTCGCCGCTGCGGTAGAGCCGGGTGTCCGGGCGGTGCGGGTCGGCGGTGAACGCCCGCGCGGTGCGCTCCGGGTCGTTGACGTAGCCGCGGCCCACGCACACCCCGGAGAACACGATCTCGCCGGGCGCGCCGAGCGGGACCGGGTCGAGCCGCTCGTCGACGACGTACACGCGCACGTTCTGCACCGGCGGCCCGAGCGGCACCCGCTCCCGCGTCGGCGCGCGGTCCATCACCTCGTGGTTGGTGTCGTCCGAGGTTTCGGTGAGGCCGTAGGCGTTGACCAGCTTGATGTCCGGCATCGTGGCGAACCAGCGCTGCGCCAGTTCGGTCTTGAGCGCCTCGCCGGTCACGGACACGCAGCGCAGGTCCGGCAGCGCGACCGGGTTCTTGGCCACCGCGGACAGCACGACCTCGAGGTAGGAGGGCACGACCTGCAGCACCGAAACCCCGCCGCTGCCGAGCCGGTCGAGGAAGCGGTCGGCGTCCAGGATCACGTCCTGTTCGATCAGCAGCGTCCTCCCGCCGACCAGCAGCGCGGAAACCAGCTGCCACAAAGAGATGTCGAAGCATTGCGGCGCGACCTGCGCCACCACGGACTCCTCGGTGATGCCGAGGTCGTTGATCTTGGCGTGGAGATGGTTGACCATTCCGGCGTGCTCGCACATCGCGCCTTTCGGCTCGCCGGTGGAGCCCGAGGTGAAGTAGATGTAGGCGAGCTGGCCGGAGTCGACGGCGACGTCGAGGTCGTCTTCGGAACGGTCCTCCTCGTACGCGGCGTCCACGAACAGGGTGCGCACGCCGGGCAGCGATTCGACCGCCTTCCGGAGCGTGGTCGTGCTGCCCGGTTCGGTCAGCACCAGTTCGCAGCCGGCCCGGCGCAGCGTGGCCGCGATGCGGTCGGTCGGGAAACGCGGCTCGATCGGCAGGTAGACGCCGCCCGCCTTGAACACGGCGAGCACGGCCGCCATCCAGTCCAGATTGCGTTCGGTCACCACCGCGACGACGCCCTCGCGGCGCAGCCCGCGCGCCGTCAGCGCCCTCGCCAGGCGGTTGGCGCGCCCGTTGAGCTCCCGGTAGGTCCACTGCCGGTCGCCGTGCACCGCGGCGATCGCGTCCGGATGCCGGGCGACGTTGCGCTGGAACAGTTCGTGGCAGCGCAGGTCCGGCACTTCGACGTGCGGCCCGGCGAGTCCTTCCAGTTGCAGCTTGAGCTCCGCGGCCGACAGCAGGGTCGTTTCGCGGTGCGGTGCGGTGACGTCGGCGCGGATCTGGGCGAGCGCGCTCAGGTGGTAGCCGAGGACGCGTTCGGCGGCTTCGGAATCCAGCACCTCGGTGCGGAAGCGCAGCCGGAGCGTCTCCAGGTCCGGCGAAACGTCCAGCCGCAGCACGGTGTCCCCGGCGAGGTCGCCGTCGGTGCCGGTCGGGTCGAAGACCGTTTCGAACGGCGGCGCGACGATGCCGAGTTCGGCGCGCAGTTCGTCGACCGGGAAGTCCCGGAAAGCGAGAGTCCGCGCGTCGATCCCCGCGGTGTGCTCGATCAGTTCGCGCCAGGTGCCGGATCCGGTGCTGAGCCGGCAGGGCAGCGGCGTCCCGCCCGGCTCGGCGACGTAGCCGGCGCACACCTCGGTCTCGCCCGACAGCGCGGCGAGGACCTTGGCGTGCGCGGCGAGCAGCACCGAGCTCAGCGGCACGCGCAGCTGCTCGGCCAGCAGCCGCAGTGCGGTCGCGATCACCCGGGGGACCGGCGTTTCGTGGTCGCCGACCGCGGAGCCAGCGTCCAGCGTCCAGCGCGGGACGCTGGTGCGGCCGCCTGCGGTGAGTACTTCGCGCCAATGCTCGCGAACCGCTCCCAGTCCCGTTGTCATGGGTCGTCCTTCCGGTGATAGTCGGTGGTCCGTCACGATTTCGCCGCCGGCTGACGGCGGCCCGCCCGGATCTCGTGCGCGGGGTTCCCGCCCCAGTCCGCGTGGTCCGGGACCTCAGTGCCCTTCATGAGGAAGGAATGAGGGGCGAGCGTCGAGCCGTCGCCCATCGTGACGCCGTAATGCACCAGCGCTCCGGTGCCGACTGTGCACCCGCTGCCGATGGAGATGCGGTCCATCTTGTAGCCGCCGTCCTCCTGCGAATGGCATTGCACGACGGACCCGGCGTTCAGGGTGACGTCGTCTCCCAGGCGCACCAGCGTTTTTTCGATGATGAGCGCACCGTCGTCGAACAGGCGGCTGCCGACCTTGACGCCCAGCAGCCGCCACACCAGGCGCTTGAACGGGGTCCCGTCGAGCGCGCGGAAGATCACGCCCGCCGCGGCCGCTTTCCAGAACCGTTCCTGCCGCCAGAACCGCCGGTCGTAGATCGAGCACGACAGCGGGCGCATCGGCCGGACGGCCACGGTGATCCGTTCGAGGGCGATGAAAAAGACCATGCCGTACAGCAGGAAAGCCAGCGTGTCGAGCGCGAAGAGCGGAGCGCCGATCAGGCCGTAGTAGACGTCCGAAGCCCAGGTCAGCAGCAGCAGCCCGGAGAAGAACAGCCAATGGGACAAGGCGTAGAGGAGCATGGCCCCGGCGTTGTGCCGCGTTTTGGCGGCCAGCCTGCGCCGGAACTCCTCCGGCGTCTTCGGGTGGTCGAACTGGCTGTCGCGCTCCACCGAGCGCGGGATCTCGAAGCTGGGGGAGCCGAGCAGGCCGACGTCCTCGCGCACCGGGCCGTCGAGCGGCACCAGGACCTTGGTGGCGAGCAGGCAGTTGTCCCCGGTCCTGGCCCCGGCCGGGTAGACGACGTGGTTGCCGAGGAAGTTCTGGGCCCCGACGTGCACGCGGGAAAGCCGGAACGAGGTGCTGGTGTACTCGGCGTTGACCACCGACAGCCCGTCGGCGACCATCGTGCCCGCCCCGGAAGAGAAGAGAAACGGGTTCTCGTACTTCTCGTCGAGCCCGAAGTTGGACCCGGTCTGCTCTTTCCTGGACACCTGGCAGCCCAGCGCGCGCAGGTAGTGCACGATCGCGCAGCTGTCGCCGAAAAGCGTTTTGAAGAACCGCAGGTTGGTGAGCACGCGGATGGCGCGGTGCGCGGTGTAGCGGAAGGTGTAGAGGCGGTAGACCTCGCCCGGCTTGAGCGCCAGGTTCAGCAGCCGCGGAACGAACGTGACGATCAGGAAACCGATGAGCCGCAAGCCGAAGTACAGGACGAAGGAGACGACGAGGGCCTTCCCGTAGAACTTCGGGTAGGTGAAGTCCATGACGGCCGAGCCGAGTCCCATCGCCGGGCTGAGGTCCGGCAGCGTGTTCACCATGAAGCCGAGCAGGCCGAGCACCAGCGGGGCGAGGACGAAGACCGCGGTCAGCGCCTGGCGCACGGCGAAGAACGCCCGCCGGACGCTGCCGCAGGCCCGCGGCTCGACCCGCCGGTACCGCACGCCGGCGGGGACGGCGGGCACGCCGTGCCAGCTCTGCCCTTCCGGGACCGCCTGCCCGGCGTGCAGGGACGAGGCGTGCCCGAGCTGGGCGTTCTCGCCCATCCTGGTCTCGATGTCGATGACGGACATCTCGCCGACGTAGGCGTGCGCGCCGATCGCGACCGGCCCGGTCCGGATGAGCCCGTTCTGCGCGCGATAAGTGGTGAAGTAGGTGTCCTTGCAGATCACCGTGCCTTCCCCGATGGTGAGCAGATCGGCGCACACCGGGACGAACCGCGAGAAAATCGTGACGCCCTTGCCGATTTTCGCGCCCAGCGCGCGCAGGTAAAGCGAGTAGAGCGGGGAGCCGACGAACAGCGGGACCAGCAGGTTCCGCTGGACGAGGGTTTTGACCACCCAGAACCGCACGTACCCGAGGGTCCACACGCGGATCTCCCTCGGCTTCCAGCGGCCGACGAGGATCCATTTGAGCGCGATCGGCAGGGTGCACAGAACGGCCAGCACCATGGCGCCGAACCCGACCGCGCGCAGGTAGCCCCCGAGCAGGCCGGTCCCGGCCACGATCCAGTCCGTTCCCACGCCGAGCACCTGGGCCACGAGCCAGGAATAGGCCAGGAAGACCGCCAGCTGCAGGACTCCGCAACCGAAGTATTCGAGCCTGCTCGCCCGCTCCGGCGGCTCCGCGGGGGCCGGGGCCGGCGCTTCGGCGGGGACCTCCTCCGTCTCGGACAAGGCGGAGACGAGACTGGCGATGGTCGGATTCCGGTAAACGTCCTTGATGGAGACGGCGGGAAGATCGGCACGCTTGCGCACTCGCGCGCAGAACTGGGCCAGCACGAGCGAGTTGGCCCCGAGATCGGCGAAGAAGTTGCTGTCGACCGACACGTTTTCCTGCCCGGTGACAGCGGCCAGCACCTGAGCGAATGCTTCCTCGGTGTCGGGTGCCGGACCGGGGCGGGCGGTCGGGTGCTCGGTGAGATCCATATTCCTAATGATCGGTGGATGTAACGCCGACGTAACCTACGGACGTCGGTGTTGACAATTTCGTGACCTGTTCGATGCGCGTCGCGGCTGACAAATACGGCACGGCCGAAGATTGAGGTCTAGACCACGCGAACGGCAATTTACCTGACAAAGAGGACTTATACCGTGAATACCCTTTATTTTTCAACAGCCAGTGGCAGCTGTCGACGGATCCGGGACGCTCCGGCGAAGGGTTCCGGTGAAGTCTGATCGTCGTCGTGCGTTTACCGCAAACCGCTCCTCCGCACGGGCGATGGTACCAGGATTTCCCTTCTTCCGGGGGCCGGATTCCCCGGTCGGCGCACGCCGAACTGCTCCGCTGGGGTGAAATCCGTGGCGCAACGAGTGGCGCGAAGTCGCTGTGCGGAGGGGGTGTCCTGTGCTGCCGGGATCTCCCGGGGGTGCTCGTCAAGGTTCTTTGGTCCTTGAATTCGGTGACATTGCGCATCAGGTTGGAATATGCAAGTTCTGCTTTGCGGGATTGGTGGCACTTTCGAGGGAATTGCCGCCTTGTCTCCCGGGTTTATGCCATCCAGGTGATTCGTGCGGCAGACGGCTGATGCGGTTGCGCTGTTCGGCCGAAACGGCGCTGCTCCGGTTTGTTTTTCCGCGGGTGCGCCGGTTGGCACCCGATTCCGCCGGAGGCTCGCACCAGGACCGTTCCGGGCCAAAACGGCCGAGGGCAGGTTTTTCGCGCCCAGTGCCCGAGGTGAAGCGAAGCGCCGAACTGGTGACGGGAATTATGTCGCTTCTCGCGGCTTTCCGGCGCTCTCGAAACATTTTCGTGTTTTCCGGATTTCCCGGATCGCGCCCCCGGGGGCAGGAAGGTGCGGATGCCTGCTCCGGTCTGTTCCCGGATTCGCGTAACGCGGCGATGTCCGACGCCCTGTTCGCGCAGGACGCGGTGGCGATCCGTGCCCGGGCGGACGACGTGACCTGCGCACGGCTCGTCGCCGCATCGCGCGGATCTCGCTGCTTCAGGTGCGCCCCCGGCGGAATCGTCGCGGTGACTGCTCCGCGCACGCCGGAACGACCACCGCTGCTGCTCGGTATTCTTCCGGCGGGCCGCGCACCGCGTCGAGGACGTGTCGCCCGGCCCTCTGCCTTCGTGCCCGCGGGCGGCGCTCTCGCCGCGTCGATCGACAACGTACCGGCTGAGCCCTCCGGCGAACCGCGCTTCCCGACGTTCGCCCGGCCGATCCGGCGACCGTGCGCTGGCCCTTCGGCTGGCTCCGGGAAACCTCTCCCCGGGCAACTTCGCGGCCGGCCGGGACAGGCGGATGTGTCCACCCGGCCCGGCGAGCTGCCGGGCGTGCTGGCGGCCTGTCCGTTCCTGACGCCGAGGGCGGCATCCCAAGCCGCCCGGCGAACGCGGAGAGGCCACGCTCACCGGCGACGGTCTGTTCCCGCGGGCCGCATCGCGCCGCCGAGGTGTTCCGGGAGTTCGACCTCGACGGCGCGCCTCAGCGAGCCGATCTGACCGGCGACCGCGGTTGGCTCGCCGATTCCGGTGCGGCGCGGTCAGCCGAACCGGAGACCGCCGCGCGAGATCGGCCCAACGACGTCCAAAGTGGACGCATGTGGTCCTCGACCTCTGCCGGCGAGCGAAGATCGGGTCAGTGCGCTACCACTGTCCGTAGTGGACGGTTTCGGTTTCCGGCTTCCGGCGTCGGGTGCCTGGGGAGGCTCCGGCGGAGATCTTGGCGTCGGCGTCGTGGCCGATGGCGATCGCGCCGATCGGCTCGTGGGTGTCGGGGATGCCGAACTCGGCGCGCAGCTTGCCGAAATCCTCGGTGCCGATGCCGAAATACACCGCACCGAGTCCTTCGTCGACCACAGTCTGCAGGATCAGCAGGACGGCCATGCCGGTGTCGATGTACCAGAACGGCACCGGCCAGTGGTCCTCGCTGCGGTCGGTCCAGCCCTTGTCCGGCTGGGCGTAGCGGTCGAGGTAGACGTCCTTCACCGAGAACGGGATCACGATCACGGGCGCGGCCTTGGCGTCGTCGTCCAGCGTCCAGGATTCGAGGGTGTCGGCGAACCGCCGCACGTCGTCGCCCTGGAGCACCAGGAAGGCCTGGCCCTGGGAGAATCCGGCGGACGGTCCGCGCAGCGCGTTGCGCATGATCCGGCGGACGCTGTCCTCGGACACGGGTTCGCCGGTGAATTTGCGCACCATCCGCCTGCGCCGCACTACTTCCTGAAACTCCATCGTTGCCCCCTGTGCGGAAGTTTTCGGGCAACTGTAGCGGGTTTACGCTGCTCGCGGTGCGATTTCGGCAGGCGAGGAGCCGGAACGATCCGCGGCGCGGCGGTCAGGGCGGCGGTGGCAGGGGATCCGCCCGACGACGGCGGAGCAGAGCGCGCGGGCGAAGGCCGAGAGGCCCGTCGCGGAGGGAACGCGGCGGCGGTGGTTCCGAGTCTCGGCCGGGATGGGACTGTCGCCCAAGGCTGTGCTGCCGGCGAAACGTCCAGGCGTCGTGCGGATCGCCCTCATGGGACGGCTTCGCGCGCACCGACCTGGGCAGTTGTCTCGGCGCGACGGCCGGACTCGCCCGTCGCCGGAGCCGGAAGGCCGTTATCCGTTCCCGGACGGGGAAAGACCGCCCGGCCGGAGGCAATCGCTCGCGGCCGGGCGGGGTTTTCTTCGTGCGCGGAGGACGGGGTCGCGGGGCACCGGAACTTCGGCGGGGGAGCGAACGCCTCGCCCGGCTTTTCCCGGAATGATCAATCCGGAACCCGCCGAGACCGGGCTCTTATTTCCCGGCGCGCTTTTTCGCGGTGCGCTTGCGGGGTTTCGCCACCGGCTTCTGGCTTTCCTCGTAGGCGGCGATCACCTCGCGCGGGATGCGGCCGCGTTCGGCGATGGCCCAGTTGTTGTCGAGCGCCCACGTGCGGATCGCCTTGGAGCGCTCGCGTTCCTCGGCGCTCGGCGCGGCCGTGGCCCGCACGGTCGTCTTGCGTCCGCCGGTGCGGCGGGCGGCGGCGATGAACGTCGCGAGCTCGTCGCGCAGGGTGGCGGCGTTGTCGTCGGACAGGTCGATTTCGTACTGGACGCCGTCGAGTCCGAAGGGGACGGTCTGCCCGGCTTCGGACCCGTCGAGGTCGTCGATCATCTCGACGAGGACTTTCTGTGCCATCGCGGCGGCTCCTCCTGGAAACGGGACGTGGTCACCGCAGACCATAACAGGAGTCCACTGTGGCTGGTCGCCGGAGACAATGCGCGGCGGGCCGAGGGGGAGAACCGGCCGCGCGGAGAGGAACAAGGGTCAGGAGGTTTTCTGCTCCGGCGCCGGATCGGTCAATGCTCCGAAGCGGTGGCCCATGCGGTCGCGTTTCGTGCGGAGGTAGCGCAGGTTCTGCGGAGTTTCGACCGCGCGCAGCGCGACCCGCGCCACGATCCGAAGCCCGTATTCGCCGAGCCCGCGGCATTTCTCCGGGTTGTTGGTGATCAACCGCACTCGCCGGACTCCGAGATGGTCGAGGATCCGCGCTCCGGAATCGTAGGAGCGGGAATCCGCGGGAAGGCCCTGCGCGACATTGGCCTCGACCGTGTCGAGGCCCGATTCCTGGAGGGCGTAGGCCTGGATCTTGTGCGCCAGCCCGATACCGCGGCCCTCGTGTCCGCGCAGGTAGACGATCGCCCCGCAGCCCTCGTCGGCCACCGCGCGCATCGCTTGTTCGAGCTGGGTGCCGCAGTCGCAGCGCAACGAACCGAGGATGTCGCCGGTCAGGCATTCGCTGTGCACCCGAACCAGCGCGCCGCGCTCGGAGCGACCGGCGGCGGCGACGTCGCCCATGACGAGCGCGAGGTGCTCGGCTCCGTCCACTTGCGACCGGTACGCGACAGCCCGGAAATCGCCGAAGGCGGTCGGCATCGCGGCGGTCGCGACCGGTTCGGCGAGCCGCTCGGTCCGGCGGCGATACCGGACCAGATCGGCGATCGCGACGACCGGCAGATCGTGGTCCGCGGCGAACTCCCGCACGGCCTCGTCGCGCAGCATTTCTCCGTCCGGGCCGATCAGTTCGCTGATGACACCGACCGGTTCACGGCCGGCCAGCTGCAGCAGATCGACCGCGGCCTCGGTGTGTCCAGCCCGGACGAGCACGCCGCCGTCCCGCGCGCGCAACGGGAAAATGTGGCCTGGACGGCGAAGCTTCCCGGGCGTCGTGACCGGATCGGCTAGCGCACGGCAGGTGAGCGTGCGAGCCGTCGCGGACACTCCGGTCCCGGCGTCGGTGTGATCCACGGAGACGGTGAACGCGGTGCCGTGCGCGTCCTTGTTCTCCGCCACCATCGGCGGGAGCGCGAGCGCGCCGGCGCGTTCCTCGGTCATCGGTGCGCACACGATTCCGGTGGTGTGCGCGACGAGAAAGGCCATCTGGCTGGCAGTGACGCTGTCGGCCGGGAGCACGAGGTCGCCCTCGTTCTCCCGGTCCTGATCGTCGACGACCACGACCATCCGGCCTTCCTCTAGCGCGAGCACGGCCGCGCGCACGCTGTCCGCGGCATCCGGCATGGCGAACCTCCCTGAGTCTCGAAGTTAGTGAGCGATAACTGCGAAAGCTATATGAACTGGAAGTATCTGCGTGCTTATGTTATCCACCAATAACATCGAGCGGAAGGGGTGCTGCTTACTTGGCGGGGAGCGAACCCGCTTGCCGGAGATCGCGGACGAAACAGCCGAGCAGATCCGCGAACCGCGCCCGCGCCTCCGGCGACCATCCGGCGAGAGCGTCGCCGAACTGAGCGGCCCGGCGCCGTCGTCCGAGATCGAGGATCCGCCGTCCGGCGGCGGTGACGGCCAGCGGGCTGACTCGCCCGTCCTCGGGATCGGCGCGGCGTTCGACCAGGCCGGACCGGATCAGCCCGGCGACCTGGCGGCTGACCGTCGACGGGTTCACGCCCAGCACCGCGGCGATTTCCCCGGCCCGGAACGGGCCGTCCTCGGCGAGCATGGCCAGCAGCGGCAAGCACATCGGCTCGTCCGGCGCCGCCTCGGATCGCTTGACCAGCCGCGTCAGCGCGAGAAGCTGGCGGGTCACCTGGTCGGCGAGATCGAGATCAGACATCAGCGCGAACGTGACGGTCGCGCCCGGCGCCGTACCCGGTGAAGACCATGACGACACTCAACGCGGTGAGCGCGACGAGCGCGCCGGACCAGCTTCCCGTGGCGTCGTGGAGAATGCCGAGCAGCAGCGGTCCGGCCGCCGCGACCAGGTAGCCGATGGACTGCGCCATCCCGGCCAGAGCAGTGGTCTCGCTCGGACCGGTCGCGCGCTGGCTCTGGAAGCTGAGCGCCAGCACCAGGCAAACCCCGGTGCCGAGCCCGAGCAGGGTGCACCCGGCGATCGCGATTCCCGGCGCCAGAAGGAGGACCGCGAACCCCGCCGCGGTGACCGCCGACGCCGCGGCCGCCGGAAAGCGCTGGTCGGCCCGGCCCCGGGTGAGCAGCGGCAGCACCATGCCGGTGGCCAGTGCGACGAGCTGGTAGTAGAACAGCATCCAGCCGGCCGCCGCGGTGCTCACGCCCTGCCCGCTGAGGATGCTGGGCAGCCACGCGACGGCGGTGTAGAAGGCGAGCGATTGCAGGCCCATGAACAGGGAAACCTGCCACGCCAGCCAAGACCGCCACGGCGTCGGCGCGTGCGAGGCACCCGTCCGCGCTCCGGTGTCCGGCCGCGAACCGCGCAACCTCGGCAACCATCCGGCCAGCGCCGCCAACGCGACGACCACGCCCCAAGCCAGCGCGGAATGCCAGCCGCCCGGCAACGCCCCGGCCAAGGGGACGGAAATCCCGGACGACACCGCCGCGACCACACCCATGACCGTGACGTAAAGCGCACTGACGGCATGGATCCGCGAGGCCGGTACGTGAGTGCGAATCACCGTAGGCAGCAAGACATTCCCCACCGCAATCGCCGCGGAGAGCAACACCGTCCCCGCGAACAAGCAGGCAATCGACGGCAGCGACCGGACCACCGTGCCTGCCGCCAGCACCGCCAGCGAAAGCACGAGCAGCCGCGTGGAACCGATCCGGTGCGAGACACGGCCGACGAGCGGCGAAGTCACCGCGAACATCAGCAGCGGCAACGTATTGAGCACGCCACCAGCCGACGCGGGCAGCCCGGTGTCATGTTCGATGGCGGGCAGCAGCGTGCCGACGCCAGTCAGCGTCGCGCGCAAATTGGCAGCCACCAGAAGGATCGCGAGCAACAACCCGGCCGACCACTCAGGTTTGCCGATCGCTCTCTTCGCGGCGGCCGGCGCTTCGACTTCGGCGGTCACTTCTCCCGCTCCGTCCCGGCCCCGGTGAGCTTCACGATTTCGGCCGCGCAGTACCGTGCCCCGACCTCGTCCTGGGCAGCGATCGCCTCGACCAGCTGCCGGTGCAGCCGAGTGTGCTCGTCGGCGGTTTCGCCGGGCCAGAGAGTGTCGCCGATCTGCTCCGCAACGGACGCGCTGAGGACGTCGTACACCTCGGTGAGCAGCGAATTCCGTCCCGCGTTCACGACGGCCTGGTGAAAACGAACGTCCGCCTCGACAGCTGTCTCGGTGTCGTCTCGGTTCTCGGCCTCGTCGAGCAGATGCCGCAAGGCGGCGAGGTCGGCGTCGCTGCGGCGCACCGCAGCCAGCCCCGAGGCGTACTCCTCCAGCACGGCCCGCAGTTCCAGCACGTCGCTCCGCCGGGAGGAATTGGCCCGTCGCATCAAGACGGACTGCATTTCGCTGGACGCGCGGACGTACGTCCCGTCGCCCCGCCGAGCCTCCAGCAGGCCGAGGTGCACCAGCGCGCCGAGCGCCTCCCGCACCGTCGTCCGCCCGACGCCAAGCTGCTTGACCAGGTCGTTCTCCGCCGGAATCCGCATCCCGACCGGCCATTCCCCGGACGCGATCTGCTCCCGCAAAGTATCCACGAGCTGCGCGGCAAGACTGGCGACCCGGTGGGGTGCCCGAAGATCGTTCATAAGGCAACCCTAACACCGAATGTCTGACATCTGTATGTGACCGCCGTCGCCGGCCGCCGCCCACGGCAAGCCAAGGTGCGTGCGGGGAACCCTCATTGACTCTGATTCCGTGAGGGTTCCCCGCACGACCCTTGACCGGGTCTCACGACCCTTGACCGGGTCTCACGACCCTTGACCGGTCCGTGAGGGGCCCCTTCACTCACTTGGGTTCCCTCATGGGGCCCCTCCCCGGCCCTCCCGGCCGCCCGGACGCAAGCCTCCGGGGGTTGCCCGCCCCCGTGCCTCCGGGGGCTGGCCCGCCCTCATGCCTCCGGGGTTGCCGCCCCAATGCCTCCGGGGCTGTCGCCCCCCATGCGTCCGGGTGCTGCCGCCCCCATGCGTCCGGGGTTGCCGCCCCCATGTGGCATTGGGTGCATCCCACGCACCGAACGCCACAGTGGGTGCATCTGACGCACCCACTGCCGCATGGGGGCGCTACCCCCGCACTCTCACGAACCCGCCACCGTCAGCCCCCAGCACGCTCCGCGTACGACAACCCGCGCACAACCACCGCCGCCGACGCACCCGACGATCGAGGCGCCCAGCCCTTCCCCAACCCCGATACGAAGCCTCCCTGCGGTTCGGGGGTGCTTGTCAAGGCATCTTTCCCGCCTTGACAAGCACCCCCGAACCGTCAGCACACTCAGGGCTTCGGGGTGCCCCACGCCAAGACCACGGCAATGTCGCCCCCAGGCGACGAGCCACCCCGCCTCAGACAGTCCCCGCCGGAACCAGCAACGCATTGACCGCCGCCGTGCGGATCGTCGATGCCACACTCTCCACATCAAGCCCGCTGTTGAACTGCGGCACCGAATTGATCATCGAAAACACCGCGTGCGTCAGCACCCGGTTCTGCGCGTCGGACAGATCGGGCCGAAGCCGCTCCACCAACGCGCTCCACTCCTCGGCATACAGCCGCATCATCCGCCGCATCCGGTGCCGTTCCTCCTCCGGCACGTTGTGCTCATTCTTCAAGAACACCAACGTCGACGGCACATTCTGCAGGCTGCGCGTGACGTGATAGTCGATCATCGCCGCAAGCGCCTTGCGCGGATCGGTCACCTCCGCCGCGGTCTCGCGCGCATGGGCCAGCAGGTCCTTCAGCGGATCCTCGAGCACTGCGATCAGCAACGCCTGTTTGCTGGGAAAATGCCGGTAGAGCGCGGGCCCGGTCACGCCGGCCCGCGCACCGATCATCTCGGTGGTGACCGCGTCGAAGGCGCGCTCGTGGAACAACTCGCCGGCGACCTTGATCAGCGTCTGCCTGCGCGAGGAACGCGGCGACGCGGCGCGAGATGAGCTCGTCATGGCACGAGTCTAGGTGAGAGGCCGATAACGAGCCGTCGCGTACTCCGTCAGCAAGTCCGCGACCGCGCTGAGGCAGGCAAAGCCCAGGTCGGAGGACATTCCGCGAGGGTCGCCGAGCACGCCGTCCGGGGCGACCGCCTGAACGCCGCCGGTTAATACCCGGGCCAGCAGGGCATCGTTCATCGGCTCAGCGAGGCCGGCGGCGGCGCGGTCGGTGCGCACCGCCTCCGGCCGAAGCGCGAGCATGATCGAGCTTTCGGCGACATCGGCATGTCCGCCGACCTGGCTGGCCAGATCGGCGACGGCGGTGCGCCAGGCGTCGAGCACCGCGGCAGCGTCGGCGAACGCGATCACGTCCAGTCCGGCAGGCGGCCGCGTGGCGAGTTTCGCCTCGATCCCGCTCAGCAGCGGATAGTTGCCAATGTGCGCGGAGAAGATCAGGGCCCGGCGAAACCCGTGTGCGGCAAGGCTTTCGCAACAGTCGACGCAGATGGCTTCCAGGGTTTCGGGTCGCAGCGACAGGGTCCCCGGGAAGCCGAGGTGATGCGCGGAGCAGCCAAGACGCACGGTCGGCAGAACGAGCGCGTCGCCGAGTCGTTCCGCGACGAGCGCGCCCAGCCGGTCCGCGTGGTCGCTGTCGACCGACAGCGGCAGGTGGGCGCCGTGTTGTTCGGTAGCGCCCAGCGGCAGGATCGCGGTTCGCTTGCCGCTCGCGAGCGCATCGGCGATCTCCGGCGAGGTCAGGTGCTCGATCCGCAGCTCGCTCATGCGCTCCACCAGACGAAGTTAGTACTAAGTAACACTTTTCCTCCCAAGAGGGCTCTTGACCACGGGTTAGCTCCGCCTTATGTTATCGAGCAATAACATCGACGGGAAAGGGGCACTCATGGACTTCATCCTCATGTCGGAGGGGGACACCCCGGTCGGGCTCACCCACGAGCACCGCTACCGGGAACTGGTCGAGGAGGTGCTGCTCGCCGAGCAGGTCGGCTTCGACGCGTTCGGGAGTTCCGAACAGCACGTCGCCATCGGCACGGCGACGGTCTCGGCGCCGGAGGTGCTCTACCCGTACCTGATGGCGCTCACGAGCAGGATCCGCTTCATCCACCTCGTGACGCTGCTGCCGACGCGAATGAACCACGCACTGCGCGTCGCGGAACGGATCGCGACCGAGGACATCCTGTCCAACGGCCGGATCGAACTCGGCACCGGACGCGGCAACACGACGCTCGCGCTGCGGGCCTTCGAGGTGGAC
The DNA here is from genome assembly GCF_900115345.1 of Amycolatopsis rubida. Lineage (GTDB taxonomy): Bacteria > Actinomycetota > Actinomycetes > Mycobacteriales > Pseudonocardiaceae > Amycolatopsis > Amycolatopsis rubida. The sequence goes on from NZ_FOWC01000003.1 coordinate 631,184, forward strand.
CCGACGGAGAACAAATCCCAGTGGCGCGAAGGGATCGAGCTGATCCGCCGCGCGTTCCTCGACGATCCGTTCTCCTTCGTGGGCGAGCACTACAAGGTCCCGCCGCGCAGCCTGGTGCCGAAGCCGCTGCAGGCGCCGTACCCGCCGATCTCGGTCGCCGCGGGCAGCCCGAGTTCGGTCGAAACCGCTGCCGCGATGGGCATCGGCGCGATCATGGGCGGGTTTTACCTCGGCTACGACCTCGTGGAGAACATGCTGAAGCTCTACGACGAGACCCTCGCCGCCACCACCCACTCGTACCCGATCACTCCGCGCAAGATGGTGCTGGTCAGCGGCGGCATGCACTGCGCCGAAACGACCGCGCTGGCCCGCGAACAGGCGCGTCCGCTGTTCGAGATGTCCAGGCTTTCCACCGACGCGTTCGGGCGGCTGGCGAAGCTTTCCCAGGACTACGCCTACATGGGCGCGGTCAACGACGTCGATTTCAGCGACGAGGAATACCTGTTCGAACGTTCGCAGGGCTTCCTGGTCGGCGACCCGGAGCATTGCGTCGAGCACGTACAGCGGTACGCGGACATGGGCGTGGAGTCGCTGGTGTTGCGAGTGGACAGTCTCCCGCACGACCAGTTGATGCGTTCGATCGAGCTGTTCGGCAAGTACGTGATCCCGCGGTTCAAGCATCCGCGCAACGTGGTGCGCCCGGCTGAGGACGTGCTGGCCGGCATCCGCGCCGCGCGTCCGGCGCACGAGGAAGCGCTGCGCCGGTTCCAGTCCGGGAGCAAGACCGCGGAGGCGGTCCGATGACCGAGCGTTACCAGCACGGCACCGGGAACGTGCTCGTCGAGCGTCCGGCCGACGGCGTCCTGTTGATCACGATCAACCGGCCCGAGCGGTACAACGCGCTGCTGATGCCGATGTTCGAAGAGCTGAGCGAGGTCTGGGCCGACGTCGAGCGCGACGACGAGACCCGGGTCGTCGTGGTGACCGGGGCGGGCAAGGCGTTCTGCACGGGAATGGACGTGCGCGAACCCGACCCGGCGCCGGAAGCCGCGCTCGCGATGCTGGAATCCGAGCGGCGGCGGATTTCGACGATGCTGCGGATCGAAAAGCCGATCATTTCCGCGATCAACGGTCCGGCGGTCGGCTACGGCCTGTCGACGGCATTGCTCGCGGACATCAGCATCGCCGCCGAGGACGCGGTGCTGATCGAAGGCCACACCAAGGTCGGCGTGACCGCGGGCGATCATGCCGCGTTGATCTGGCCGCTGCTGGTCGGGATGGCCAAGACGAAGTATTACGTGCTGACCTCGGAGAAACTGACCGGGGCGGAGGCGGAGCGGATCGGGCTCGTGAGCCTGGCCGTGCCCCGCGAACAGGTGCTGCCGCGTGCGTTGGAGGTCGCCACCCAGCTCGCGCAGGGCTCGCAGCAGGCGCTCCGGTTCACGAAACGCGCGCTCAACATATGGCTCACGAATGCGCTGCCGCAGCACGAATTGGCCGGTGCGCTGGAAATTCTCGACTTCGCCGGAGCCGACTACCGCGAAGCGCGCCAAGCGTTCCGGGAAAAGCGCGCACCGGTCTTTCCTTCCGCTTCCGGCATGTCGGCGACATGACCACGGCTTCGCTCGGCGCCGTCCAGGTGTCCGACGAAACGGACGGCGCGGTGGTCCTGACCCTGAGCCGTCCGCCCGCGAACGCGCTCAGCAACTCGCTGATCAGCCGGCTGGCCACGACGCTGGAAGACCTCGCCCGCGGCCCGGCCGCTCCCGCGGTCGTCCTGACCGGCGCGGGTGACCGGTTCTTCTGCGCGGGCGGCGACCTCAAGGAAGCGGTCGGCCGCGACGCCGAGTCGATGGCCGAGCGGATGACGTCGTTTCACGCGCTGCTCTGCGCACTGGAAAAGTTTCCCCGGCCGCTGGTGTGCGCGGTCAACGGCTGGTGCGTCGGCGGCGGGATCGAGATGGCGTTGTTCGCCGATGTCGTTTACGCGTCGTCGCGGGCGCGGTTCGTTTTCCCCGAAGTCGACCACGGGATGGTGCCCGCGGTGAAGGGGATCGGCCGGGTCCGTGAGGTTGTGGGCGATCGTGGTGCCCGGCGGCTGTTGCTGGGCGGAGAACCGGTCGACGCGGCGGAGGCGAAAGCGTGGGGCATTGTCGACGAAGTGGTTGAGCCCGGCGAGTTGCTGGAGGCCGCTTGCGCACAGGCACGCGCGGCGGCGGCGAAACCGCCCGCGGTGTTCGCGGCCTTGAAACTGGCTCTCCTCCAGGAAACCGCCGGATGGCCGGACGAGAAGCAACTGCAGGTCACGGCCGCCGACGCGCGCACAGTTTTCACCGACCCTGCCGCACGAGCTGCCCGGGAGGCATGGAATGGCTGACGTATCGCACGATCTGGACCCGGCCGTCTTCCGTTCGGCGCTGTCCCGTTTCCCCTCCGGCGTCACGATCGTGACGACCCGGGGCGAGGACGGCACGCTGCACGGATTCACCGCGAGTTCCTTCGCTTCGCTGTCGCTCGATCCGCCGCTGGTGCTCGTGTGCCTCGACCGGGGCGCGACGTGTTTCCCGGTTTTCCTGGCGGCCGAGCGGTTCGTCGTGAACGTGGCGACTGCCTCGCACGCCGAGCTGGCGACGCGGTTCGCCACGAAAGGCGAGAACAAGTTCGCCTACGGGAGCTTCGAGTTCGACGAACACGGCCATCCGCTCCTGCCGGACGCGGCGGCGATCCTCCATTGTGAACTGGCGCAGGCCGTGCCCGGCGGGGATCACGTGATCCTCATCGGGCGGGTGCGCGAGGCGCGGGTCGGCGCCGGGCGACCTGTGATGTGGTACCGGGGTGAGTTCCTCCACCTCGGCGAGCGTGCCGCGTGAGCGCCGCCGGATCCCGGCTCGCGGCGGGAAGAGAGGGCGGGTCATGGAGCTGACCGGGTTCGAACCGGAGCGGACGCTGCCGGGTTTGCTGCTCGACCGCGCTCACCGCGAGCCGGACACCGTCGCGCTGCGGTATTCGTGCGGCGGGACGGTGCGAGCGATCACCTGGCGGAGGTATCTGGACCGGGTGCGCGAATTGGCGTTCGGCCTGGTCGCGCGGGGTGTCCGGCACGGCGATCGCGTCGCGGTGATGAGCGGCGCGCGTCCGGAATGGGTGTTCGCCGCGCTGGCGGTGCAGAGCGTCGGCGGGGTCGTGATCGGGGTGTATCCGACCAACTCGCCCGCCGAAATCGAACAGGTCCTCGTGCACAGCGAGGCGGTCGCGTTCGTCGGCGAGACGGAGACGGAACTCGCCAAGGTCGCGAAGATCGCCGGGAACACTCCGGACCTGCGGCTCGTCGCCGGGATCGACGCGGCCCCGCCGGAGCTGCCCGCGGGGATCACCGGCGTGAGCTGGGACGACCTGCGCTCGGCCGGAGAACCGGACTCCTTGGCCGAGCTGATCGCCGCCACGGCGCTCGACGACCCGGCCGTCCTCTTCTACACCTCAGGCTCCACCGGAGTTCCCAAGGGCGTGACCCATTCCCACCGCACGCTCCAGCACGCGATCCAGAGTGTCATCGGCCTCTACCCGGAGAGCCGGACCACGCGGCATGACGTGGTCGGATTCCTCCCGCTGGCGCACGTGGCTCCGGCAGTGTTGCTTGTTTTCACACCGCTGCGCACGCGCTTGGTCGTGACCTTCTGCCGCATCGAGGACTACGGCGAGGTGCTGCGCGCGGTACGGCCGACGGTCGTGCTGTGGCCGCCTCGGTTCTACGAGAAGCTCGCCGCCGAGCTGATCGCCCTCGCCGGATCCTGGACCGGAATCCGCCGCCTCGCATACCGGACCGCGATGCGGATCGGTCGCCGGATGGCTGAGCGGCGCTGGTCCGGCCGTCGTGCGCCGGTGCCCCTGCGGATCGCCTACGCCGCCGCGGTCCGGGGAGTTTTCGTTCCGCTGCGGGCAAGTCTTGGCATGGACCGGCTGCGCGTCGCGTGGACGGCTTCGGCCGCCATGCCGGAAAGCGTCGTGGCGCTGTGGCAGATCTGGGGCCTCGACCTGCGCGAGAACTACGGGCTCACCGAGACCGGCGGGTGCCCGATCGGGCAGTTCGGGCAGCCGTTCCCGCGCCCGGGGCGGATCGGCCGGGAGTTCGCGGACCCGCGCTACCAGGTGAGACTGGCCGACGACCGGGAGATGCTGATCCGCGCGCCGCTGTTGTTCAGCGGGTACTGGCGGAACCCCGGGGAAACCGAAGCGGTCTTCGCGGACGGCTGGTTCCGCACCGGCGACCTGATGGAGCGGACCGCCGACGGGAACATCCGGCTGATCGGGCGGAAGAAGGACGTGATCATCACCCGGGGCGGCAAGACGGTCGATCCGCAGCCGATCGAGATCCGGCTGAAGGAGAGCTCGCTGATCGAGGAAGCGATCGTGGTCGGCGACGGGCGGAAATACCTGACCGTCCTGATCGAACCGAGCGCGGCCGCGGACGCGGGGCTGGACGGGCGGGTGCGGGCCGAGCTGGAGCGGGTCAACGCGGATCTCGCGCGGGCGGAGCAGCTGAAGGATTTCCGGGTGCTGCCGCGGCCGTTGGAAGCTTCGCGAGGCGAGCGGACGGCGAACGGGAAGGTCAAGCGCGCGGCGGTGGCGGGTTCGTTCGCCGGGTTGATCGACGAGATGTACGGCGTGGACGACGACGCGGCGATCGCGGATCACGTGCGGAGGCCGCGCTAGGCGAGTCGCGGCAGGACGCGGTCCCGCCGCGACTCGGACTTCGCTACTGCGGCCCGTAAACCACGATCGTGTTGCCCCACGGGTCGCGGGCTACGGCACGGACCTCGTGCGGTCCTTGTTCCGGTTGCCGCACAACGGTTCCGCCGCCGGCGATCAGCGCGGCCAGCGCGCCGGCGACGTCGGGCACCTTGAACGACGCGGCGGGAACGCCGCCGGTGACGTCCTCCTCCGGACCGGCGAGGGCGAGCGTCGTTCCGCCCGCGTCGAGGGCGGCGTAGCGGTCTCCGTCGACGAATTTCGCGGACAGGCCGAAGGTCGTGGCGTAGAACCGCACGGCTGAGCTGACGTCGGCGACGGGATGCAGCACGTTCCCGATCTTGGCCGGCTTCGGGGAGTCGTTCACCAGCCGAGCGTAACCCGCATTGATCCCGGACCGGGCGGGTATGCGGAGGGAGAACCCGAGGAAGGGAGCGCCATGTCTGACGTCCGGAAGTATCTGACGGAAGTCGAGTACCCGTGCGAGCGCGACGAACTCCTCCGCCGGGCCGTCGCGAAGGGCGCGGGCGATGACGTGATCGGCCATCTCGGCAAGCTGCCCGAGCAGCGGTACGAGAACGTGGCGGCGGTGCATCGGCTGCTCGGCGACGACATCGACCCGCATTCGTGAGGTCGCCCGACCGCGTCGGCGGCGGCGCGGGCGAGGCCGGGTTCTTCCCGGGAGCGCAAGGTCAGCACCGGAATCTTCGACTCGGGCCTGCTGATCGCCGAATCGCGTTCCCGGGTCCGCGACAGGCGCCAGTGATGCCAAGGACGCCGAGACCGCCTGCGACCGCCTCGGCGGTTTCGGGCTGGTCCCCGCCGATGCCGCCGGTGAACACCAGCGCGTCGATCCGGTCCAGGCTCGCCGCTGCCCGCCGGATGCGGTGTTCGAAGACGGGCCAGGGCGAAGCGGGCTTCGACGGATCCGTCGCGAACCTCAGCCCACGACGACGGTGTGCTCAGCGCGCGGAACGAGTTCGCCGATCACCGGACACCCCGGCAGTTCGCCCGCCACGAGCAGGCCGCCGGAAGTCTGTGCATCCGCCAGCAACAGAGCCTCGTCCTCCGAGATCCGCGACAGGTCGGCATGCGGCCGGACCCAGTCGAGGTTCCGGCGAGTCCCGCCGCTGACATACCCGTCGCGCAGCGCCTCCCGCGCACCCTCAAGGTACGGGACAGCTGCCGGGTCCACCCGCGCGGTGACCCCGCTCGCCCGGGCCAGTTTGTGCAGGTGCCCGAGCAACCCGAATCCGGTGACGTCGGTCGCGCACACCGCGCCTGCCTCCAGCGCGGCGGCCGACGCGGCGCGGTTGAGCGCGGTCATCGCGGCGATGGCTTCCTCGGAGCGTTCGCCGGTGGCCTTGTGCCGCGAGTTCAGGACGCCGATCCCCAGCGGCTTGGTGAGCGTCAGCGGCGTGCCCGGCTGGCCCGAATCGTTGCGCAGCAAGCGGTCCGGGTCCGCGGTGCCGGTGACCGCGAGGCCGTACTTGGGTTCCGGGTCGTCGACGCTGTGCCCGCCGGACAGATGGCATCCGGCCGCAGCGCAGACTTCGAGGCCGCCGCGCAGCACCTCCGCGGCCAGTTCGAACGGCAGCACCTCGCGCGGCCAGCCGAGGAGATTGACCGCGACCACCGGGACGCCGCCCATCGCGTAGACGTCGGACAGCGCGTTCGCGGCGGCGATCCGGCCCCAGTCGAACGGGTCGTCGACGACCGGGGTGAAGAAGTCCGTCGTCGCGATCAGGGCGACGTTCCCGGCGATGCGGACGGCTGCCGCGTCGTCGCCGTCGTCGAGGCCGACCAGGAGTTCGCCGGGCGGGTTGTCCGGGGCGGCGCCGGACAACCCGCGGACGATCGTTTCCAGTTCGCCGGGCGGGATTTTGCACGCGCAGCCGCCGCCGTGGGCGTACTGGGTCAGCCTCATGCTTTTCATCATGCGCGGGCGCGACGGTCTTGGCAGGATGGCGGAATGCCCCAGGGAGGCGTATCCGGCCTGGTGACCGGCGCGGTCTTCAACACCGTTGAGCGGCAGGTCCTGCCGCTGGCGGGTTCGATTCCCGTCCGCCTCCGCCATGGGTGACCCGCGCCGGCCGGTCCCGCGCACCGACGCGGTGCTCGGCGAGCCGAGGATCGCGAAAGCTGTCGAGCGGCTCGGCCGCGACCTGGTGAAGTCGCTGGTCGCGGCGGCGCAGGAGCGGGCGCGGGCGGGCGAGATCGAGCCGGGCGCGGTGGTCGCGGAGGTGGTGGCCCGGCTGCCCGCGACGGTGTCGTCGCTGCGTCCGGTGCTCAACGCGACCGGTGTCCTCGTGCACACCAACCTCGGCCGTGCGCCGTTGTCCGCTGCCGCGCTGGACGCGATCGTGGCGGCGGGCGGCGCCACCGACGTCGAGTTCGCGCTCGAAACGGGGGAGCGGGCGAAACGCGGCCGCGGCACCCTGGCCGCGCTGGCGGAGGCGGTGCCGCGTGCGGAGGCGGTGCACGTGGTCAACAACAACGCGGCGGCGTTGCTGCTGTGCGCGCTGACCTTGGCTCCAGGCAAGGAAATCGTGGTCAGCCGCGGCGAACTGGTCGAGATCGGCGACGGTTTCCGCATCCCGGACCTGCTCGCCTCGACCGGAGCCCGGCTGCGCGAGGTCGGCACCACCAACCGGACTTCGGCGGAGGATTACGCCTCGGCCATCGGCCCGGACACCGGATTCGTGCTCAAAATCCATCCGTCGAACTACCAGGTCACCGGGTTCACCTCGGAGGCGGGCGTCGCCGAACTGGCCGGGCTCGGCGTGCCGGTGGTCGCCGACGTGGGATCCGGGCTGCTCGCGCCGCATCCGCCGCTGCCGGACGAACCGGACGTCACGACCGCGCTGGCGGAGGGCGCGAACGTCGTCACCGCGAGCGGCGACAAGCTTCTCGGCGGTCCGCAGGCAGGCTTGCTGTTCGGGGACGCCGAACTGGTGCAACGGCTGCGCCGGCATCCCGCGGCTCGCGCGCTGCGGGTCGACAAGTTGACGCTCGCCGCGCTCGAAGCCACCCTCCGCGGGCCGGAACCACCCGTACGGGCGGCACTTGTCGCGGAGGGTCTCCGCCAACGTGCCGAAGCGCTTGCTCAGTCACTGCGTTCGGCGGGCGTGGACGCTGAGGCTGTGGATTCGGCTGCGGTCGTGGGCGGTGGTGGAGCGCCCGGAGTCGAGTTGCCCGGCGCGGCGGTCGCGTTGCCTGCCCGGTACGCGGAGGCGTTGCGGCTGGGCGAGCCCGCCGTCGTCGGCCGGATCGTGCGGGACCGGTGCCTGCTCGATCTCCGGACGGTGGCCCCGGCGGACGACGCGATCCTGCGGGAGGCGGTCCGCCGATGCGGGTGATCGCCACCGCCGGGCACGTCGACCACGGGAAATCCACGCTGGTCCGCCGGCTCACCGGCAGGGAACCGGACCGGTGGGCCGAGGAGCGCCGCCGCGGACTGACCCTCGACCTCGGCTTCGCCTGGACCCGGCTGGGCGGCGAGGAAGGCGAGGAAATCGCCTTCGTGGACGTCCCCGGGCACCAGCGATTCGTCCCGAACATGCTGGCGGGCGTCGGTCCTGTCCCGGCCGCGTTGTTCGTCGTGGCCGCGGACGAGGGCTGGATGCCGCAGTCCGCGGAACACCTGGCGGCGCTGGACGCGTTCGGCGTCCACCATGGCCTGCTCGCCGTCACCAAATCCGACCGCGCCGACCCCGCGAGAGCGACGGCGGCGGCGCTTGCGGAGATCGCGGCGACGGCGCTCGGCGAGGTGCCCGCGGTGAGCGTCAGCGGCACGACCGGCGAAGGGCTCGAAGAACTGAGCGCGCAGCTTGCCAAGCTCGCCAGCCGGTTGCCGCCGCCGGACCTGGCCGCGGACGTCCGGCTCTGGATCGACCGCGCGTTCACCATCAAAGGCGCGGGCACCGTCGTCACCGGAACCCTCGGCGGCGGAACGCTGCGGGTCGGCGACGAGGTGACGCTCGGCGCGAACCGGGTGCAGATCCGCGGGTTGCAGGCGCTCGGCGAACCGCGCGAAAGCGTGGCCGCGGTAGCCCGGGTGGCGGTGAATCTGCGCGGCGTGCCCCAGGATTCCGTCGGCCGGGGCGACGTCCTGCTGACCCCGGATGCCTGGCGTCCGACGACCGAAATCGACGTCCGGCTGCGCGGCGCACTGTCCGGCGAACTGCACCGAAATCTGGTGCTGCACTTGGGATCCGCGGCGGTGCCGACCCGCGTTCGCCCGCTCGGGCCGGACACCGCGCGGCTGCTGCTCGCGAGCCCGCTGCCGCTGCGGACCGGCGACCGGGGACTCCTGCGCGATCCGGGGGAGCATCGGATCCCGGCCGGGTTCGACGTGGTGGACGTCCGGCCGCCGTCGCTCGCGCGCCGCGGTGCCGCGCGAGCCCGGGGCGAAGCGCTGACCACGCTGGAGCCAGGCTGGGATTACCTCCGTCGGGAGGGTTTCGTGCGCCACGAGGACTTCCGCGTGCTGGGGCTGCCGGCGGCGGGCGAACGACTCGGCGGCTGGCACGCCGACCCGGCCCGCCTCAGCCAGTCGCGAGCGGAGGCCGCCGAAGCGGTCGCCGCTTGGAACCGAGAACACCCGCTGGCGGCGGGAATCCCGGCCGAGGCGTTGCGGCAACGGCTCGGCCTGCCCGCCGTGGACCTGGTTCCGGCGGTCCTCACCGGCGAGCTGGTCCTCGCCGACGGGCTCGTCCGCACACCGGGCACCGGGCTGACCGCCGCAGTGGACAACGCCGTCGACGTCCTCGAAGAGCGGTTCGCCGAGCACCCGTTCCGCGCGCCGGAAGCGGACGAACTGCGGAAACTCGGTCTGGGCAAACGGGAATTGGCCGCCGCCGTCCGCGTCGGCCGGCTGCGGGCGATCGCCGAGGGAGTGGTGCTGGGCCCGGACGCGCCGGAGCGTGCGGTGGAGGTGCTGGCCGCGCTCGGCGAGCCGTTCACCGTGTCGCGGGCGCGGCAGGCGCTGGACAGCACCCGCCGGGTGATGATCCCGCTGCTGGAGCACCTCGACGCCGCCGGGCTGACCGAACCGCTCGGCGACGGCACCCGCCGGACGCGCGTCCAGGGCTGCGCGGGGCGGGAGAACGGATTACCGTGACAGCGTGGGCATGCGGCAGTGGATCGAAGGCTGGCCGGTGTACCGGCAGCTGGCCGGTCCCGACCGGACTGCGCGCGGCGCGGCGGCCAAATCCAGCGGTTCGGAGAACTGGCACGCCCGCACCGAAGACGTCGACAAGGTAGTCCGTTCGATCTGTCCGTATTGCGCGGTCGGCTGCGGGCAGAAGGTGTACGTCAAGGACGGTGCGGTCACCCAGATCGAGGGCGACCCGGATTCGCCGGTCTCCCGCGGCAGGCTGTGCCCGAAGGGTTCGGCCAGCAAGCAGCTCGTGACCAGCCCGAGCCGCGTCACCGAAGTCCTTTACCGCCGTCCGTACGGCACCGAATGGGAACGGCTGTCCCTCGACCAGGCGATGGACATGATCGCTGATCGTGTGCTTGCTACGCGCGCCGAAACGTGGCAGGACACCGACGACCAGGGCCGCAAGCTCAACCGCACGCTCGGCTTCGCGAGCCTCGGCGGCGCGACGCTGGACAACGAAGAGAACTACCTGATGAAGAAGCTGTACACCGCGCTCGGCGCGATACAGATCGAAAATCAGGCCCGTATTTGACACTCCGCCACGGTTCCCGGTCTGGGGACCTCCTTCGGTCGTGGAGGCGCCACGACGTTCCAGCAGGACCTCGCCAACGCCGACTGCATCGTCATCCAGGGCTCGAACATGGCCGAATGCCATCCCGTCGGGTTCCAGTGGGTGATGGAGGCGAAGGCCCGCGGCGCGAAGATCATCCACGTCGATCCGCGGTTCACCCGCACGAGCGCGGTCGCGCACGTCCACGCCTCGGTGCGGGCGGGTTCGGACATCGCGTTCCTCGGCGGGCTGATCAACTACGTCCTGCACAACGAGCTGGACTTCCGCGAGTACGTGGTGGCCTACACGAACGCGGCGGCGATCCTGACCGAGGAGTTCGCCGACACCGAGGACCTCGACGGCCTCTTCTCCGGCTTCGACCCGGAGAAGCGCCAGTACGACAACTCGACCTGGGCGTACGAGGACGCTGAGGCCAGTCCGGCGGCCGGCGCCCGCGACCCGGACCAGCCGGGCGGCCACCACGGCGGCGAGAAACACCAGTCCTCCGCGCGCGCCGAATCCTACGGCAGCGGCGGCGCGGCGATCGGAGCCAAGCCCAAGAGGGACGAAACGCTGCGGCATCCGCGCTGTGTCTACCAGGTCCTCAAACGGCATTTCTCCCGCTACACCCCCGAAGCGGTCGCCGACATCTGCGGCCTGCCGGTCGAGCAGTTCACCGAAATCGCCGAGGCGATCACCGCGAACTCCGGCCGCGACCGCACCACGGCCTGGGTGTACTCGGTCGGCTGGACACATCACACGGTCGGCGCGCAGTACATCCGCACCGCCTCGGTCCTGCAGACACTGCTGGGCAACATCGGCCGTCCGGGCGGCGGCATCCTGGCGCTGCGCGGGCACGCCAGCATCCAGGGCTCGACCGACATCCCGACGCTGTTCAACCTGCTGCCCGGCTACCTCCCGATGCCGCACGCGCACCAGCACCTCGACCTCGACAGTTACGTCGCGGCCGACGCGGGCAAGACCGGCTTCTGGGGCAACATGCGCTCGTACGCGGTCAGCCTGCTCAAGGCGTACTGGGGCGACAGTGCCCAGCCGCACAACGACTTCCGCTTCGACTACCTGCCCCGGCTGACCGGCGACCACGGGACGTACGCGACCGTCCAGAAGCAGATCGCGGGGGAGTGCAAGGGGTACTTCCTGGTCGGCGAGAACCCGGCGGTCGGCTCGGCCAACGGCAAGTTCCAGCGGCTCGGGCTGGCCACTCTCGACTGGCTGGTGGTCCGGGACCTGCAGCTGATCGAAAGCGCGACGTTCTGGAAGGACGGCCCGGAGATCGAGACCGGCGAACTCGCACCGGAGGAGATCGGCACCGAGGTCTTCTTCCTGCCCGCCGCCGCGCACACCGAAAAGGACGGCAGCTTCACCAATACCCAGCGGCTGCTGCAATGGCACCACAAAGCGGTCGAACCGCCCGGCGACGCCCGCAGCGACCTGTGGTTCTACTACCACCTGGGCAGGCTGCTCCGGGAACGCGCCGGCACCGGCGAGCGCGACGCCCCGCTGCGCGACCTGGCCTGGAGCTATCCGACCGAGGGCCCGGCGGACGACCCGAGCGCGGAGTCCGTGCTCGCGGAGATCAACGGCCACGGACCGGACGGCCCGCTCTCGTCCTACACCCAGCTGGAGGACGACGGTTCGACGTCCTGCGGCTGCTGGATCTACTGCGGCGTCCGCGCCGACGGCCACAACCACGCCGCGAACCGGCAGCCCGGCTCCGAACAGGACTGGATCGCGAACGGCTGGGCCTGGGCGTGGCCGGCGAACCGGCGGATCCTGTACAACCGCGCCTCGGCGGATCCGGACGGGAAGCCGTGGAGCGAACGGAAAAAGCTGGTCTACTGGGACGCGGAGGCGTCCACCTGGACCGGCCCGGACGTCCCGGACTTCGAGGCCGCCAAGGCTCCGGGCTACGTCCCGCCGGACGGGGCGAAGGCGCAGGACGCGCTGAGCGGCCGCGATCCGTTCATCATGCAGACCGACGGCAAAGCCTGGCTGTACGTCCCCGCCGGGCTGGCCGACGGTCCGCTGCCCACGCATTACGAGCCCTTCGAGAGCCCGGTCGCCAACGCGCTCTACAGCCAGCGGGAATCGCCGGTGCGGCAGACGCTGGACAGCCCGCTGAACCCGTACAATCCGGCCCGCAGCGAGGTCTACCCGTACGTGTTCACCACCTACCGGCTCACCGAGCACCACACGGCGGGCGGGATGAGCCGGACGCTGCCGTATCTGTCCGAGTTGCAGCCGGAGTTCTTCTGCGAGATCTCGCCCGCGCTGGCGGCCGAACGCGGGCTGGCGCACCTCGGCTGGGCCACTATCGTGTCGGCGAGGACCGCGATCGAGGCCCGCGTGCTGGTCACCGACCGGGTCAAACCGCTCAAGGTGCGCGGCCGCACTGTCCACCAGGTCGGGCTGCCGTATCACTGGGGCCCGAACGGACTGTCGCGCGGCGACGCGGCGAACGACCTGCTGTCGATCGTGCTGGACCCGAACGTGCACATCCAGGAGGCCAAAGCGGCCACCTGCGACATCCGTCCCGGACGGCGGCCGCGCGGGCCGGCGCTGCTGGAGTTCGTGGCGGAGTACCGGAGGCGAGCCAATGGCTGAGTACGGCGTCCAGCCCCGGATGGGCTTTTTCACCGACACGTCGGTGTGCATCGGGTGCAAGGCGTGCGAGGTCGCGTGCAAGGAGTGGAACGGCGTCCCGGAAGCGGGCGGGCAGGACCTGCTCGGGCTGTCCTACGACAACACCGGCGACCTGGGCTCGAACACCTGGCGGCACGTGGCGTTCATCGAACAGCCCGCGGTCGACCTGGGGATGCCGACGGTCGGTGCGCCGGAGCAGCAGCCGGAAGAACCGGGCGTGCGCTGGCTGATGTCCAGCGACGTGTGCAAGCACTGCACGCACGCGGCCTGCCTCGACGTCTGCCCGACCGGCGCGCTGTTCCGCACCGAATTCGACACGGTCGTGGTGCAGCAGGACATCTGCAACGGCTGCGGCTACTGCGTTCCGGCGTGTCCGTACGGGGTCATCGAGAAACGCGAGAGCGACGGCCGCGCGTTCAAGTGCACCCTCTGTTACGACCGGCTCGGCGCGGGGATGGAACCCGCGTGCGCCAAGGCGTGCCCGACGGATTCCATCCAGTTCGGCGAACTGGACGAACTCCGCGAACGCGCCGCCGCGCGGGTGTCGGCGCTGCACGACGACGGCGTGCCGGAGGCGCGGCTCTACGGGCACGATCCCGGCGACGGGGTCGGCGGCGACGGCGCGTTCTTCCTGCTGCTGGACGAGCCGGAGGTCTACGGCTTCCCGCCGGACCCGGTCGTGACGACCCGCGACCTGCCGCGGATGTGGAAGCGGGCCGCGACGACCGCCGCCGGGGTGGCCGCGGCGCTGGTCGTGTCGTTCCTGGGACGGCGCCGATGAGCCCCCGCCGCGAACGGGAGATGGTCGAGCCCGCCGCATTCCGCTCCTACTACGGCAGGCCGATCCTCAAAGAGCCCGCCTGGAAGCAGCCGGACGTCCCGCTGTACCTGTTCCTCGGCGGCGCGGCCGGTGCGTCGGCGTCGCTGGCCGCGCTCGCCGACGCGACCGGACGGCCCCAGCTGGCCAAGGCCGGCCGGCTGGCGGCTTCCGGCGGTTCGATCGCCAGTGTGGTCGCGCTGATCCACGATCTCGGCAAGCCGACGCGGTTTTTGAACATGCTGCGCGTGCTCAAGCCGACTTCGCCGTTGTCGGTGGGGTCGTGGATCCTGTCACCGTTCTCGGGTCTTGCCGCGGGGGCGGCTTTTTCCACGCTGACCGGGCGTTTCCCGCGGCTCGGCCGGTTGGCTGGGGCGGGTGCGGGCGTGCTGGGCCCGGCGATGTGCACGTATACCGCGGTGCTGCTGGCCGACACGGCGACGCCGTCCTGGCACGAGGCGCACGGGACGCTGCCGGTGCTGTTCGCGGGCAGCGCGCTGACCAGCGGGGCGGGGATCGCGCTGATCGCGGTGCCCCGGAAGGAAAACGGTCCCGTGGTGCGGGCCGGACTCGCTGGCGCCGCCGCGGAGCTGGCCGCCGAGCACCGTCTGGAGACCGGTCTGGGGTTGGCTTCGGAGCCTTACCGGACCGGCCGGGCCGGGCGGTTGCTGAAGGCGGCCAAGGCGCTGACCGCGACGGGTGCGGCGTTGTCGGTGGCTGCCCGGAAGAATCGCGCCGCGGGGGTCGCCGCGGGAGCGGCTTATCTCGCGTCCGGGCTGTGCACGCGGTTCGGGGTGTATGCGGCGGGGGTCGAGTCCGCGAAGGACCCGAAGTACGTCGTGGTCCCGCAACGGGAACGGCTGGCTCGGCGCGCAGCGGAACGCCCGGGCCGGTAAAGCCCGGGCGCGCCGGTTACGCCGCCGGTTCCAGCAGGACCTTCTGGACCCCGTCGAGCTTCTTCTGGAACATCTCGTAGGCCCGCGGCGCGTCGGCCAGCGGGAGTTTGTGCGTCGCGAAGCCTTCGACGCCAAGGGGATCCCCGTCCGCGGTGAGCACCGGCAGGACGTCGTCGATCCACCGGCGGACGTTGGCCTGCCCGGTGTGCAGCCGGATCTGCTTGTCGAACACTTCCATCATCGGGATCGGGTCGGCCATCCCGCCGTACACGCCGGACAGCGAGATCGTGCCGCCGCGCCGGACGCTGTCGATGGCCGCGTACAGCACGCTCAGCCGGTCGATTCCGGCCTTCTCGGTCACCTTCGCGCCCAGCGCCTGCGGCAGCAGCGCGACCAGGTTGTGCGCGAGTTTCCCGATCGGCGCCCCGTGTGCTTCCATGCCGACCGCGTCGATCACCGAGTCCGCGCCGCGGCCGCCGGTCAGGTCGCGGATCGCGTCGCCGATCTGCCGGTGGTCGCGCAGGTCCAGCGTCGTCGCGCCGTGTGCGCGGGCCCGCGCCAGCCGTTCGGGCACGAGGTCGACGCCGATCACCTCGCCCGCGCCCTGGTGCAGCGCGACCCGGGCCGCCATCTGGCCGATCGGGCCGAGGCCGAAGACCACGACGGAACCGCCGTCGGGAATGTCGGCGTATTCCACGGCCTGCCACGCCGTCGGGACCACATCGGACAGGTAGACGAACCGTTCGTCCGGCGGGCCGCCGGGCACCTTGATCGGCCCGTACTGCGCTTGCGGGACCCGGAGGTACTCGGCCTGCCCGCCGGGCACCTGGCCGTAGAGCTTCGTGTAGCCGAACAGCGCCGCGCCCTTGTCCTGGCCCTTGACCTGCGTGGTCTCGCACTGCGACTGCAACCCGCGTTCGCACATCCAGCAGTGTCCGCAGGAAATGGTGAACGGCACCACCACGCGGTCGCCGGGTTTCAGCGAACTCACGCCGCCGCCCACTTCCTCGACGATCCCCATCGGCTCGTGGCCGAGGATGTCGCCCTCGGTCATGAACGGGCCGAGGACCTCGTAGAGATGCAGGTCGGAACCGCAAATGCCGGTGGAGGTCACCCGCACGACGGCGTCGGTCGGCTCCTCGATTTTCGGGTCCGGGACGGTCTCGACTCGCACATCCCGCTTGCCGTGCCAGGTCACTGCTTTCATAGCGGCCGGATTCCCCTTGCCGGGGCGGGCAAACGTCAGAGTCCGCGCAGGTCGGCGACGAACTCGTCGTACGCGGTGTCGCGGTCGGGCGCGCGCAGCACGGCGGACGGGTGCACGGTGGCGACCGCCGAGGCGAACATCCCGGCGAACTCTTCCGGCGGATCCAGCGGCTCGCCGCGATGCCGGGTGAGCCGGAAACCGCTGCCGTACACCGATTGCGCCGCCGTCGCGCCCAGCAGCAACACGAGCCGGGGCCGCACCGCTCGCAGTTCGGCCACCAGCCACGGGCGGCACGCGACGATCTCGGATCGCGCCGGTTTTTCGTGGATCCGGCGTTTGCCGCGGAGCTTGAACTTGAAGTGCTTGACCGCGTTGGTCAGATAGAGGGAATCGCGGTCCAGACCCGCCTCGCCGAGCGCCTTGCCGAGCAGCTTTCCGGCCGGGCCGACGAACGGTTCGCCGCGCCGGTCCTCCTGGTCGCCGGGCTGCTCGCCGAGGGCGAAGATGTCCGCGCGTTCGGCGCCCACGCCGAAAACCGTCGCCGTGGCGTCGCGGTAAAGGCCGCAGCCGCGGCAAGCGCGAGCGGCTCGGCGGAGCTTGCCGAGGCTGGCGGTGTCCGGCGGCTCGGCTCCCGGTTCCTGACGCGCGGCCATCGGATCGCTTTACCCGCAAGCAGCCTCGCGCAAACACGACGAGCGCGACCGCGCCGGGAGAGCTAACGTCGAGGGTCATGACGGACATCACCAGCCTGATCCTCGACGATCACGAGCGGTTCCGGCGGGCGTTCGCGGACCTGGACGACCTGGACGGCCCGGACGAGCTGGCGCGGGCGTGGGAACCGCTCGCCGACCTGCTGGACCTGCACGCCGCGGCCGAGGAAGCGGTCTTCTACCCCGAGCTGATCCAGCGCGGCGCCGACGCCGAGGACGAGACGCTCGACGCGGTCGGCGACCACAACGAGATCCGCGACGCCGTCGCCGAAACCCGCCGCCACCCGGCGGGCAGCGCGGCCTGGCTCGCGGCGGTCCGGCAGGCCCGCACCGCCAACAGCGAGCACATGGCCGAGGAGGAGGACGACGCGCTCGCCGACTTCCGCCAGCACGCCGACCCGGGCCTGCGCGAGGAACTCGGCCGGAAGTTCCTGGCGTTCAAGGCCGAGCACGAGGGCGGGAAGGGCCTCGACACCGGGGACCTCGACCCGGAGCGCTACGTCGAGGAGCAGGAGCGGAAAGCCGGGAAGACCCCGCCGGACGACGGTTCGCTGGGCATCGGCGGCCTGAAGGGAGAACGATGAACCACCTGATGCGCGAGCTCGCGCCGATCCCGGCCGAGGGCTGGAAGCAGATCGACGACGAGGCGCGGGAGCGGTTGGCGACGCACCTGGCGGCACGCAAGATGGTCGACGTCGAGGGCCCGCGCGGCTGGGAGTATTCGGCCACGTCGCTCGGCCGGACCCAGCGGGTCGATCCGCCGGAAACCGCCCGGGAGCGCGAAACACTCGCGCAGCAGCGCCGGGTGCTGCCGCTGGTCGAGGTGCGCGTGCCGTTCACCGTCGAGCGCAAGGAACTCGAAGACGCCGAACGCGGTGCCGACGACCTGGAGTTCGACGACCTCGACCAGGCCGCCGCCCAGGTGGGCCTGCTGGAGAACCGCGCGGTGTTCCACGGCTGGCCGGACGCCGGGATCACCGGCATCGCCGAGGCGAGCCCGCATGACCACGGGACGCTGGGCACCGATCCGGAACGCTATCCGCATGTGGTGGCCAACGCGGTGAACACGTTGCGGTGCAAGGGAATCGAAGGACCGTACGCGCTCGCGATCAACCCCGGCGGCTACACCTCGATCGTGGAGAGCACCGAACACGGCGGCCTTCTCGTGCTCGACCACCTCCGGCGCGCGCTCGGCGGCGGCCGGGTCAAGCGGACGCCGGGGCTGACCGGAGCGGTCGTGCTGAGCCTGGCCGGCGGGGACTTCGTGCTCGAACTGGGCCAGGACCTCTCGGTCGGCTACCGCCACCACGACGCCGAGACGCTCACGCTGTATCTGGAGGAGAGCTTCAGTTTCCGGGTGACCGAACCGGACGCCGCACTCGTGCTGGACTGAGCACCGCGGCTGCCGGGCCACCGCGGCAATGAGCCCTGAGGGTTCCCCTCACGGACGTCTGCGTGGTCCGGCAGCGGGGGCTGGCCGCGGAGCTTCTGGTGAGCACGATTCCGCGGCGGCGCGGCCGGGTATCCGGCTGCCATGAGCAGTCGCGGAAAGATCCAAGTCACCACCCGAGTGCGGCTCGACGACGCCGGCGACCTCGCCGAGCACTACACGCCCGGCGTCGCCGAGCTGGCCAAGCGCGTCGCCGAGGATCCGTCGGTGCTGGCGCGGGAAACCGTGCGCGGCAACTCCGTCGCGATCGTGTCCGACGGTTCCGCGCTGCTCGGGCTCGGCGACCAGGGCCCGGCCGCCGCGCTGCCGGTGATGGAGGGCAAAGCGGCGCTGCTGAAGCGCTTCGCCGACGTCGACGCCTGGCCGATCTGCCCGGTCAGCCGCGAGCCGGAAGACCTGGTGCGCACCGCCAAGGACCTCGCGACGTCGTTCGGCGCGATCAACCTGGAAGACATCGCCGCGCCCCGGTGCTTCACCGTCGAACGGCAACTGCACGACGAGCTGGACGTGCCGGTCTTTCACGACGACCAGCACGGCACCGCGATAGCCGTGCTCGCCGCCCTGCACAACGCGCTGAAGCTGACCGACCGCACGCCGGGGGACACCTCGGTGGTGATCTCCGGCGCGGGCGCGGCCGGGTCCGCGATCGCCCGGCTCCTGCTGAAGGCCGGCTTCAGCGCGGAACGGATCGTGGTCTGCGACAGCAACGGCACCCTGCACGGCGAGCGCGATCTGACCGGGGAGAAGCAGTGGCTCGCGGAGAACACCAACCGCGGTGACGCGGTCCGGGGAAGCCTGCACGACGCCTTGCACGACGCGGACGTCTTCGTCGGCGTGAGCGTCGGCGGCCTGCTCAAGGGCGACGACCTCGCGCGGATGGCCGACCGGGCGATCGTGTTCGCGCTGGCCAATCCGGATCCGGAGGTCGATCCGGACGCCGCGCACGAGCACGCGGAGATCGTCGCGACCGGCCGCAGCGATCTGCCCAACCAGATCAACAACGTCCTCGTGTTCCCGGGGATGTTCCGCGGGCTGCTCGACTCCGGTGCCCCGAGGGTGACCGCGCGGATGCTTCTCGCGGCCTCGCACGCGCTGGCCGCGACAGCCGGCGACGATCTCGACCGCGAGCACATCGTGCCCAGCGTTTTCGACGAGGGCCTGGTGCCCGCGATCGCCGAGGGCGTCGCCGGAGCAGCCGACAACGACTGAAGGAGTGTGGAATGCGAAGCGCAGAGTCCGGACGCAAGTACGAGCTGAGCTTGAAAGCGCGGGTGCCGCAGCTGGCGGGCAAGGGAATCACGCAGGAAGCTCCGGCCGAGCGGACGCTGGAGACCGTTTACTACGACACCAAGGACTTCCGGTTGACCAGAGCCGGGATCGCGGTGCGAAGAAGCAGCGACACCGGGTGGTGCCTGAGACTGCCCGGTCACGAGCTGCGGTTTCCGCTCGGCGACTCGAAGGTGCCTGCTCCGATCGCGACGCTGGTCCGCGCGTTCACGCTGGACCGCAAGCTGCGCCCGGTCGCGCAGCTGCGGACCGACCGGTTCACGCACCGCTTGGCCGACGCGTCCGGGCGGACGCTGGCGACGCTGGCGGACGACCACGTCACCGGAGAATTCCTTGGCGGACAGGCGGTTCGGCTGGACCGCTGGCGCGAGCTGGACGTCGAGGCGGGGCCTGAGCTGCTCGACCGGCTCGATCGCACCTTGCGCAAGCGCGGGGCCGAGAACGCCTGGTGGCCGTCGAAGCTGCGGCGGTTGATGGGAGACGCCGCCGAAGGCAAGCGCGGCTCGAACGAGGTCCTGCCCGCGTATCTGCGCGAGCAATTCGAGCGATTGCGTCGTGCTGACTTGGGCTTTCGCGTCGGGGAAGACGATTCAGTGCACCAGCTCCGGGTCTCGGCGCGGAAGCTGCGGAGCGTGCTTCAGACGTTCAGATCCTTGGTGGGCAAGAAGAAGGCCGATGCGATCGTCGCGGAGCTCAAGTGGCTGGGAGCCGAACTCGCTCCCGCCCGGGACGCCGAGGTCAGCCAAGCGCGCCTGCGAGCCTGCCTCGACGAGGTCCCGCCGGAGCTGGTTTTCGGACCGCTGCGGCAATATCTGACCCGCGACTTCTCCCGCGCCGCCCAAACCGAGCTGGCTCGCGTGACGGAAGCGTTGTCCAGCAGCCGATACGTGACCCTGTTGAGGTCGATCGCCGCGCTTCTCGACACGATGCGTCCGGCGGGAAAGAAGGCGTTGCGGAAGCCCCTGCGCAAGACCGCGCGCAAGCTCAGCCGAGCCACGGAGGCGGCGGAGGGGCTCAGCGGTGCCGAACTGGAGAAGGCATTGCACAACGTCCGGAAGAAGGCCAAGCGCGCTCGCTATGCCGCCGACGCCGTCCGGCCGGTGTCCGGCAAGAAGCTGCGCACGTGGCGCAAGCAGGTGAAGGCGGTGCAGCAGACGCTGGGCAAGCATCAGGACACGGTGGTCGACCGCGCGGCGTTGCGGCACTTCGCGATCGACGGCTTCAGCGAGAACCAGAACACGTTCACCTTCGGTCTCCTCTACGGCCGGGACGAAGCCGCGGCGAAGATGTTGCGGGACAGGTTCGCCGGGCAATGGCGCACGCTGCGCGAGGGTGCTGGCCCGGCCTGGCTGAAGGCCGGAATCCTGTAGTCTACTGTGGACAGCAGAAACGCCGGCGGTGTCCCCGCGGCAACGTAAGTCTGGGCGCGGTTCCGCGCCGCTCGCGGTACCCCGGCCGGTGAAGGTCTCAACCTCCGCCGGACCGGGTTTCGGCGCGGCCGGATCGGGGAACCTCGCCGGAAATGGGATCACAACTGACCGCGACGTGGGTATCGGCGATCGGGAGCGCGGGCTCGCTGCTCGGATTCGCCTCGTATGTGTGGATCATGCTGCTCAACCGCAAAGACCAGGCAGAAGTCCGGCAGGAGCAGCAGGCGCAGTCGGTCTCCGCGTGGCTTGACGAGGGCGCCCGGCACGACCGTGCCGAGGATTACGTCGTGTGCGCGCACAACAGCGGCGACGCGCCGGTGTTCGACTGCTCGCTGGAGGTCGCCCGCCCGGACGAGGACGAACCGCACCGCGCCCGGTTCGCGATCATCCCGCCCGGCGCGACCGCCGTCCGCGCGCTGCCGTTCGGCGAGGACGCCATGGCGGTGGACGACCTGTACTCCGCGGCCGCCGTGCCCGGCCTGTCCTTCACCGATTCCCGCGGCGGCCACTGGAGGCGCGACACCTCGGGCATGCTCAGCCGCGCCGACCACCGTTCGCTGCGCGGGCGCTGGCGGTCCGGAAGCTGATCCTTCCGCCGGAAAGGCACCCGTGACCGCCACGCCGGACGTCCCGCCCGGCACTCAGCACGCCGTCCTCGCCGCACTGCGAGGCTGTCTCGCCTGGGCCGGACGGGTGTCTGCCGGGGTTGCCCCGGCCGGGATGTCGCGTTGCTGGGGAACGAGATCCACGGATGGTCGGCCGCGGTCGAAACGCTTTCCGGCGAAAATCCGCTATTGCGGCGGTGCCAGCGTCGTTCTGCCGCCCGCACAGCTCATCCGGTTCGTCACCGCATTGCGTGAGGACGATCACCGCATCGGGCAGTTCGCGCCGAACCCGGCACTCTGCTGCGCCTGTGCGAGGTGTCTTGAGCCCCCATTCGGGTGGCCGGTTGATTGATCGTGCCCTCGGGCGGGTACCACCCGGCCATGACACTCCGGCTGCCAGGCGTCCCGGCGAGCACGCTGATCCGCCGCTCGCTCGCCTTGCGACGCCGAGCACTGTCCACTAAGGATGATTAGCGTCGGCGACGCGATGCGCTCCATGGCACTACACGAGTCACGTTCCCTTCGGCGCTCAGGAGGATTTACATGACCGCGGCGACCATGACCCGCACCCGGCGTGACGACTACCGGCACTGCGCGGTGCTGTTCGAGGAGATCAGCCGCCTCGCCGAGGACACCGACGAGCACTCCCGGCTGCGGCGCCGCCTCATCGAAGAGCATCTTCCGCTGGCCGAGCACATCGCGCGCCGCTTCGCCCGGCGCGGCCAGCCGTCCGAGGACCTCCTGCAGGTGGCGCGGATCGGTCTCATCAACGCCGTCGACCGCTACGACCCGGCGCGGCAGACGGATTTCGTCGCCTTCGCCGTCCCGACGGTGATGGGCGAGGTCCGCCGGTACTTCCGCGACAACACGTGGTCGGTCCGCGTCCCGCGGCGGCTCAAGGAACTCCACGTGACGATCGGCCAGGCCGCCACCGAACTGGGCCAGCGCCTTGGCCGCGCGCCCACCGCGCGCGAACTCGCCGACCATCTCGATCTCGATCTCGACGAGGTCGCCGAAGCCCTGCACGCCGGGAACGCCTACCAGGCCGCGTCCATCGACTACCCGTCCCACGACGACACCGGCTCGATCGCGCTGGCCGACACCCTCGGCGACGAGGACCCGGAAATCGAGAAGCTCGAAGACCGGGAAACGCTCAAGCCGCTGTTGCGGAGCCTGCCGGAGCGGGAACGCGCGATTGTCGTCATGCGGTTCTTCTCGACCATGACGCAGAGCCAGATCGCCGAACGGGTCGGGCTGTCGCAGATGCAGGTTTCGCGGTTGCTGGCCCGGACGTTGAGCAGCTTGCGGGAGCAGCTCACCGAGGCGGCCAGCCCTAGCCGGTGACGTATCCGGTAGGCGTGCACGCGGTCAGGCCGCGGAAATCGCGGTTCAGGTGGGATTGATCGGCGTATCCGCAGTGGAGCGCCAGCTCCGCCCAGGAGCGCGCAGCGGGGACACCGCGCGGCGCAGGCGGGCGATCCGTCCGACGATGGTGTCGTGAGTGGCGTTGCCGGTGAGAACCGGCAACGCCACTCACGACCCCCGCTCAGGTGACCCGGGGAACCTCCCTGACCGGCGCGGAAACCCGCTCGTCGTCCTCGAACAGGTCGCTCTGCCGGATCGCCAGCGTGCAGGCGACGCTGATCACGGTCGTCGCCGCGAGGTAGATCAGGATGCCGGTCGTCCCGGTCTTCCCGGCGAGATAGGCCAGCACCAGCGGGGTCAGCCCCGATGCCACGACGCCGGAAAGCTGGTACACGACCGAGATCCCGGTGCACCGCCGCGAAATCGGGAACAGTTCGGCATAGAACGCCGCCTGCGGGCCGTACATCACCGGGTAGCTGATGCCCAGCACCGCGACGAGAGAGAGCGTGATCAGCACCGGATTGCCGCTGTGCAGGGCCGCCAGCGCCGGGATCGCCAGCACCAGGGTTGTCACGGCTCCGGTCGTGAAGGTCCGCCGCCGGCCCAGCCGGTCGGACACTCTGCCGAACACCGGGATGAACACCACCATCACCGCGGCCGCGATCATCACGCCGACCAGCAGCGGCTGCCGGTCCAGTTTCAGCGTTCCGCTGCCGTAGGAGATCACGAAGACCGCCCACGCGTTGAAGGCCACGCCCTCGGTGAACCGGCTGCCCATGCCGAGCAGCAGGTGCCGCCGGGAGAGCCGGTCGCGGACCAGTTCGACGGCGGGGACGGTCGCGGTGCCCTCCTCGGCCGCCATGGTGCGGAAGGCCGGGGTTTCCATCACCTTGACCCGGATCAGCAGGCCCGCCACCACCAGCACGGCCGAGAGCAGGAAGCCGATCCGCCAGCCCCACAACAGGAACGCCTCGTCGCTGGTGACCGCGTTCAGCAGCGCCAGCACGCCGGTGCCCAGCGTGAGCCCGATGGCCAGCCCGATCTGCGGGAAACTGCCGTAGAGACCGCGTTTCCCGGCCGGGGCGTATTCGGTGGCCATCAGCACCGCGCCGCCCCATTCGCCGCCGACGGCGACGCCTTGGGCCAGGCGGAGGACGACGAGGATGATCGGGGCGGCCGGGCCGATCATCCGGTAGTCGGGCAGCAGCCCGATGAGACAGGTCGCGGTGCCCATGATGAGCATGGTCGCCACGAGGATCTTCTTGCGCCCGACCCGGTCGCCGAGGTGGCCGAAGACGAACCCGCCGATCGGGCGGGCGAGGAAGCCGAGCGCGAAGGTCGCGAAGGCCAGCACGGTGCCGACCAGGGGATCGGAGCCGGGGAAATACAGTTTGTTGAACACGAGTCCCGCGGCGGTGCCGTAGAGGAAGAAGTCGTACCACTCGACGGTCGTGCCGAACACGCTCGACGCGACCACCAGACGGACGTCGGTGCTCTTTTCCGGAGTTGTCGCCATTGATAACTCCTGGTGGTCAAAGCGATCGGCGGAAGATGTCTTCGAGCGCGGTCCGGGTGACCGGACGGGGCACGACAGCCAGCTGACGGGTCTGCTTGAGGGTGCCCTCGACCAGGGTGTCGATGTCTTCGTCGCGGTAACCGAACGCGTGCAGTCCCTTCGGCATCTGGATGTCGGCCATCAGCTCGGTGAGCACGTGCGGGAGCGCGTCGGCGCCGTCCGCGGCGGTGAAGGTCTGCCCGCCGGACAGCAGGTGCGCGGCGTGCAGATGCCGTTCGGGCGCCGAGGGATAGGTCCAGCGGAACACCTCGGCGGCGGTCGCGGACACGGCCTGGCCGTGCGGGACCATCGGCATTTCCGGGTAGCCCTCGGCGCGGTACTGCTTCACCGCACCGGCGATCGGGTACGCGTTCGCGTGCGGCAGGTGGGTGCCGGCGTTGCCGAAACCGGTTCCGGCGTAGGTCGACGCGAGCGCCATCTGGGTGCGCGCGGTCAGGTCGCGGCCATTGAGGACAGCGGCGCGCAAATGCTTGCCCACCAACGTCAGCGCCATCTCGCACCAGACGTCGCTGATCGGGTTGGAGCCGCAGAACGCCGGTCGTTTCATCGGGTCTTCCGGCGCGGGCTTCGCGTCGAACGCGACGCTGGTGTAGCTCTCCAGCGCGTGTGACAGGACGTCCATGCCGCTGGCCGCGGTGACCGCCGAGGGCAGGCTGACCGTCGTGCGCGGGTCGACGACCGCCAGCGCCGGGCGCAGCGACGGGTGGCTCACCCCGGCCTTGAGATGCAGGCCGAGCAGGTCGACGACGCAGATCGTGGTCGATTCGGATCCGGTGCCCGCGGTGGTCGGGACGGCGATCAGCGGCTTCAGCGGCAGCCACGGCGCCTTGCCGGCGCCGATCGGCGGGGTCACGAAGTCGAGCAGCTCGCCGGGGTGGGTGGTCAGCAGGTTGACGGCCTTGGCGGTGTCGATCGCCGAGCCGCCGCCGATCGCGACGAAACAGTCCCATTCCTGCTGGCGGGCGTAGGCGACGGCCTCGTCGATGCTGGCGTCGGTCGGTTCGACGCCGACGCCGTCGAAGATCTCGCTTTTCACCCCGGCCGCGCGGATCGAGTCGAGCGCCCGGTCCGGGATGCCGGTGCCGCGGACACCGGGATCGGTGAGGATCAGGCAGGACCTGGCCTGCCGGGCGGCCACCTCGGCGCCCAGCTCGTCGAGCGCGCCGGCACCGAACTTCAGCGGGGGCGCCGCCCAGGTGAAGACGCTTTCGTTGCGGGGCATGTCGGTCAAGGAGACCACTCCTCACGGCGAAGTTGACAACATGTGGAAGCTATATCCACTATGTGGCGAGCCTTCACGGTAGCCCGGCGACCGCGGCGCTGTGAACCCCCGATTTCCCAGGAGACGCCCATGCCGGCCCGAGCCCGTTCGCATTCGGCACTGCAGGAAGCACTCGCGCGGGCGGTGTCCGGCGAAGTCGCCGGCGACCCGGCCACGCTCGCCACCCACTCCACCGACGCGTCGAACTACCGGCACATCCCGCTGCTCGTGGTGCGGCCGCGCAGCGCGGACGACGTGGTGGCGGCGCTGCGGGTGTGCGCGGAACACGGCGCGCCCGTCCTCCCGCGCGGCGCGGCGACCAGCATCGGCGGGCAGGCCGCGAACCGCGCGGTGATCCTGGACTTCACCCGCCATCTGAACCGCGTGCTGGACCTCGACCCCGCCGCCCGCACCGCGCGCGTCGAACCCGGTCTGGTGCTGGACCGGCTGCGCGAACGGGCCGCCGGGCACGGGCTCACCTTCGGCCCGGACCCGTCGACGCACAGCCGGTGCACGATCGGCGGCATGATCGGCAACAACGCCTGCGGTTCGCATTCGGTGGCCTGGGGCAAGACGGTCGACAACGTCCGCGCGCTGGAAATCGCCCTCCTCGACGGAACCCGGCTCGAGGTCGGCCCGACCTCCCCGGCGGAGCTGGAGGAATTCTGCGCCCGCGAGGATCCGGTCGGCGCGCTCTACCGCCGCCTGCGGGACCTGCGCGACGAATACCTGGCCGACATCCGGCTCGGCTACCCGAAACTGCCGCGGCGAGTCTCCGGGTACAACCTCGAATACCTGTTGCCGGAGAACGGTTTCGACGTCGCCAAGGCCCTCGTCGGCTCCGAGGGCACCTGCGCGACCATGCTGAGCGCGGTCCTCGACCTGGCCCCGGTCCCGGCGACGCGCGCGCTCGCCGTGCTGGGCTTCGAGAACAGCATCGCCGCCGCCGACGCCGTCCCGTCGCTGCTCGACCTCCCGGTGCTGACCATGGAAGGCATCGAGGCCGGTTTGGTCGCCGCTCTCGACGCCCGGAAACCCGGCGACCGCAGCACCCTGCCGGACGGAACGGCGTGGCTGTACCTGGAAACCGGCGGCGGCGACGCGGCGGAGGCGTTGGCCGTGGCCCACCAGGTCGCCGCCCGCGCGCCGCAGGTCGGCGCTTCCTCGCTCGTCGTGCAGGATCCCGTCGCCCAGCGGAAACTCTGGCGGATCCGGGAGGAAGGCGCAGGTCTCGCGACCCGGCTGGCCGACGGATCCGAGGCGTGGTCGGGCTGGGAAGACTCCGCGGTCCCGCCGGACCGGCTCGGCGCGTACCTGCGCGAATTCGACCTGCTGCTGGACAAGCACGGCCGGAAAGGCGTGGTCTACGGCCACTTCGGCGACGGCTGTCTCCACGTGCGGATCGATTTCCCGATGGCCGCACCGGAAGCGAAGGAAGCGTACCGCTCGTTCATGGTCGAGGCCGCGGAACTCGTCGTGTCCCACGGCGGCTCGCTGTCCGGCGAACACGGCGACGGCCAAGCGCGAGCCGAACTCCTGCCGCTGATGTTCTCGCCCCGGCTGATGCGGGCCTTCGCCGGCTTCAAGGCCGCCTTCGACCCAGCGAACGGCATGAACCCCGGCCGGGTCGTCGATCCCGCGCCGCTGGACGCCGATCTGCGCACGGTCATCGCCCCGCCGGTCCTGCCGACCCGGGCCCGGCTCGCCCTGCACGCCGACGACGGCGACCTGGCCGCGGCGTCCCGGCGCTGCGTGGGCGTGGGCAAATGCGTCTCCGCGTCCGGCGGGATGATGTGCCCGAGCTACCGCGCGACCGGCAAGGAGGAACACTCGACCCGCGGCCGCGCGCGCCTGCTGTTCGAAATGCTGGCCGGGGATGTCATCGAGGACGGCTGGCGCTCGCCGGAGGTCCGCGACGCGCTCGACCTGTGCCTCGGTTGCAAGGCGTGCAAATCCGACTGCCCGGTCGGCGTCGACATGGCCTCCTACCGGACCGAATTCCTCAGCCGCCATTACGAGCGGCGGATTCGCCCGATGTCGCACTACACGATGGGCGCGCTGCCGCGATGGCTCCGGCTGGGCGCCCCGTTCGCCCGCGCGGTCAACGCCGTGGCCGGGGGCCCGCTCCGGCCGGTGCTGAACCGCATGGGCGGGATCGCCGCCGAGCGCGAGTTGCCGCAGCTCGCGGCGCCGACCTTCGCCTCGTGGTTCCGCCGCCGGGAACGGGTGGCTTCCTCGTCGAAGGTCGTGCTGTGGCCGGACACTTTCACGAACTTCTTCGACCCCCGGGTCGGCCGGGACGCGGTCGCGGTGCTGGAAGCCCTCGGCCACGAGGTGGTCATCCCGGAGCGGACCGTCTGTTGTGGACTGACCTGGCACAGCACCGGTCAGCTGGGCACGGCGCGCCGGGTCCTGCGCCGGTCGCTGGACGCGCTGGACCCGTGGCTGCGGAAGGGAATTCCGGTGATCGGCCTGGAGCCGAGCTGCACCGCGACCCTGCGCGAGGACGGATCGGAGCTGCTGCCCGAGGATGCGCGGACGGCCTTGCTGAAGCGCGGCGTCCGGACGTTCGCGGAGCATGTCGGGGAGAGCGAGCTTCCCGCGTTGGCGAAGTCCTCGGCTCCGGTGCTCACTCAGGTGCATTGTCACCAGCACGCGGACCTCGGCTACGACGCGGACTCGCGGCTGCTCGGCCGGTTGTCCGAGCACTCGCAGGTGCTGCGCGAGGGCTGCTGCGGATTGGCGGGGAACTTCGGGTTCCAGCGGGGGCATTACGACGTTTCGGTCGCCGTCGCGGAGCACCAGCTGATGCCTGCCCTGCGCGCGGCGCCGGAGGGGACGGTGGTGCACGCGGACGGGTTCAGCTGCCGGACGCAGATTCGGCAGCTGTCCGAGCATCGGCCCGAGCATCTCGCCTCACTGACCGCGCGCGCCTTGGGAGTCAGCAGCGACTGAGGCGTACCGTCAGTAGCGAGTGAGCCGGTCCGGCGGCAGGAACGGCGCGATCTCCTTGGCCGCATCGATCGCCAGAGCGCCCAGCTGGGGAATCCGGTCCTCGGGCAGCCGGACGGTCGGCACCTGGATGACCACCGCCGCCCGGGCCAGCCCCCGTTCGTCCAGAACGCCGGCGCCGACGCACCGCACACCGGCGACGTTTTCCTCGTTGTCGATGCTGTACCCGCGATCGCGCGTCTCGGCCAGCTCCGCGGCGAGGTCGTCGCGGGTGGCGAGGGTGTGCGGCGTCAGCGCGGGCAGCTGCTCCGGGAGGCCCGCGAGGTAGGACTCCGCGTCGAGGGAGCTGGCGAGCATCGCCTTGCCGGAAGCCGTGGCGTACAACGGGAAACGCGCGCCGGGATGCTGCTCGAACCGCAGCGGGAGCGTCGACTGCGCGCGCAGCAGCACCACGGACTCGTTGCCCTCGCGGATCGTGATGTTGACCGACTCGCCGGTGTCGGCGTTGATCCGCTGGATGACCGGCAGCGCGAGCTGAAGGCCGTGCACCCGCTGGGCGGCCTGGCCGAGCAGGATCGAGCCGGGGCCGAGGTGGTAGCTGTCGGTGCGGGGGTTGTGCGCGACGAGCCCGTCGGCGCTCAGCGCGCGCACGACGCGGTGCGTCGTGCCCGGCGTGAGGTCCAGTTTGCGGGCGATCGCGGACAGGGTGAGTTCCCCGTCCTCGTCCATGAGCAGCGCCAGGATGCCGAGCGCTCGGCGGATGGCCTGCGTTCCGGCTGGCGGCTGTGCTCCGGTCTGGTTCACCTGGGTTCCGTGGTTCTCGCGCGGTCGGTTCAGGCCAGGTTAACGCGTGCCGCGGCCCGCGCGGCGCGGCGCACCCGGATACGGGGAACCGGGGCGCCTCGGCCAGGCCGCCGCGGGACGAAGAAAGGAGCGGGCGGCGTGGATCAGCCGGCTTGGGACCGACGGTCTCGAACTCGGCCGCGCCCGCGGTCACGGGCGCGCGGGCACAGTTCTCCGCCGAGGGGGTTCCCGCCGCGCCCGGAACGGGATGCCCAGAGCGGCGAACACGCCGAGCATCGCCGAGTCCTCCGCACCGGTGTCGGCGACGAACGTCCGCACGCCCTCGTGCTCGGCGGAGGGGACGAGCTGCGCCAGCAGCAGTGCCGCGACGCCGAGCGCCGGGGTGCGGCGGTCGACGACGAGGGAGATCTCCGCCTCGGCCGGGTCGTCGGCGATCTCGTACCGTGCGACGCCGACCAGCCGGGCGCGCCGGAAACATCCGGCCGCGGCCGGTCCGGCTCCTGGGCGGGCCGAGAGCTGCCCGGCGAGCGGGGCCAGTCCCGCGCCGCCCAGTCCGAAGAACCGGCGGCGGTCGCGGCCGGACAGCCGGGCCCGCAGCGCGTCGAGTTCCGTGATGTCGCCGGAGTCCAGTTCGCGAACCCACACGGACTCGCCGTCGGCGAGGAGCGCTTTCACCGGCGGGGTGGTCGCGGTCATGGCCGGCAGCCGCCGATCGGCATGCCGGTTGCGCCCGCCGTCCTCCTCGGCGCTGGAGCCGCCAGGATGCCGCTGCAGCGGCCGGTGGCGCCGCGGCGGGACGCGAGTGTCAGCGCCGCGCGGTGCCCGGCGGTGTCCGACGCGTCCGGCGGCACGACGAGGAGCGTGCCTCGGTGCGGTTCCGGGCCGGTGCGGGACCAGACCTGCCCGCCGAGGCCGGGCGGACCGTCGAGCCGGACGGGCTGCCCGCCGATCTCGGCCCGCCGTGGCGCGCTGTCCCGGCCGGACACCGGGTGCGCCGCCGTGGTCAGGCAGTCCAGGCGGGCTGTGCGCGCCTCGCCCGGTCCCGGCAGTTCGGCCGGCACCTCGCGGGGCCGCGGCCGCCTGCCGTCGTCGACGTGACCGGCGGATCCGGGTTCCGATCTCGGTGCGGGAGGCGCGCCGGGGCACGGCTGCGCGAGGGAGGTGCTGGTTCTGGGGTGCGGTTTCGGCATCATGCCGCCGTCCCGTCCCGATCGCGGGGACCGATGTGGGGGAGCCGAGGACGGCGCCTGCTCCGCTGCCGGCGCGCGAGATGCTCTCGGTGCCTTTCATGCTACGCCCGCGGCCGTCTTCGCCTGGGCTGGCGGCCGGACGTCCTGGTATTCGGGGACGCCCGGCCTGTCCGCACCAGCGGCGGTGGCCGCGCTGCCGCGGACGCTCCGGCGGGCCGCAGACGCGCCGGAGATCGGTGCGCGACAGCTTGCGGGTGGCCTCTTTCGCGGGGGAGGGAGGAAAGAGGCCACCCCTTCCGCGGGCCGGACGGGCAAGCCCTCCGGCGGGCCGCGGGTTTCGCCGGAATTGTCGCGGTGCGCGGGATCAGGCTGCTGCGCGAAGCAGGGTCTCGACCGCCCACGCCCGAGATGCTTTCGGATACCACCGACACTACACCTCGTCCGAGGGAGCCGTGCGGCGCGAAATCTCGCTGGTGGTGCAGAAGGTACTGAAGGAAAACGGCGCCGGCGGCGTGCCCGAAGCACGACAGAAAATCCGCGCTGGCACACCGGACCGGAATTTTCGGCGACCCTGCCGGACCGGCCGCGATTTCCGGAAGAATCCGGTGCCCTCAGCGGGGGAACGGTCCGGAAGAATCACCGGCCGCCCTCGGGAACCGGCGCCGGAAAGGACCCCGCTCACAGCCTTTTTTCGCGCCCGTCGCCGGACCGGCCGCGGTCAAGCCGTGCGGTGCGGGTAGTCCGCGGAGCGCCGCTGAAAAGCGAGAATCGCCGGGTTCGCGATGACGCCGTCGCGGATTTCGACGGCGCGCCCGACCACGTCCTCGGCGTCCCACGCGGAGGGTCCGCCGAGCACCGGCCGCAGCAGGGGGAGCAGCGCCTCGCTGATTTCCCAGGTGGCCGAACTCCACAGATAGGACGGGCTGTGGTCGACGGCGTAGTAGGTGATCCCGTCGCCGATCGGGAAGACCGGGTCGGCGAAGGTCGTGGGCCGGGCCCAGCTGAAACCCATGCCCTCGTCGCACGAGACGTCCACGATGAGGCTGCCGGGCGCGAAGGCGGCCAGGTCGGCTTCGACGAGGAAGGTCAGGGGTTCGGCGGGGTCCTGCAGCACGCAGTTGACGACGATGTCGTGCTCGGCGAGGAATCCGGCGAGGGGGACTCGTCCGCGGTCGGTGAGTGCGTGGCTGCGGCGGGGGTCGCCGGGGCTGTTCGCGTCGTGCTGGAAGTGGATCATCGTCGCGGAGTGGATGGGCGAGCCGACCGCGGTGACGCCGCGGCCGGTGAGGACGCGCACGTCGTGCACGCCGTGGGCGTTGAGCGCGGTGACCGCGCCGCGCGCGGTCGCCCCGAACCCGATCACCGCTGCCCGGAGGCGGCGTCCGTAGTCGCCGGTCGAACCGGTCAGCTGCAGGGCGTGCAGCACCGAGCAGTACCCGGCCAGCTCGTTGTTCTTGTGGAAGACGTGCAGCCCGAAGGAGCCGTCGCGGGTCCAGTGGTTCATCGCCTCGAACGCGATCAGCGTCAGCCTGCGGTCGACGGCCAGCTGGGTGAGTTCCCGGTCCTGGACGCAGTGCGGCCAGCCCCACAGCACCTGGTGCGGCCGCAGTTCGGCGAGGTCGGCCTGCAGCGGCTTGGCGAGCAGGACGACGTCGCATCCGGCGATGAGTTCTTCCCGGGTGCGCATCCCGGCGACCGCGCCCTTCAGCTGCTCGTCGGGCACGCCGAAGTCCTCGCCGTAGCCGTGTTCGAGATAAATGCGCTCGCGCAGGTCGGCGTCGATCCGCTCGACGTGGCCGGGATGGATGGGCAACCGGCGCTCGTCCGGTTTCCGCGAGCGCGCGACGACGCCGAGAGTCAGCTGATGCAACGGTTTCCTTTGCTGGAGGGCGTTCCGGCGAGCCGCGCGCCCATCGCGGCGACCGGCAACGGAATCCGGAGACGGGGACGTCAGAAGCCCGGCGTGCCGCGATCGTCGCCACGTGGCGCGCGAGAACCAGGCGGAATCCGGAGACGGCGCGGGCTCGATCGCCCGCGCGCGGGACGTTCCCGGACCCCTCGACACTACACGTGTCCGGGTCCCGGCAGGTCACGGTCGCGAGGCGAAACGAACGGGCGCCGTGCCCGGGCCAGTATCATCGGGAATCATACGGTCCGCTCACGATGGGCAGGGAAAACGATGTCAGGTCCGCTGGTGCCGGGCGGGATCGGGGAGCACACCAGCTGTCTCCTGGTCAAGCTCGGCCAGGTCGTGTTCCGGCTCGCCGAGGACCGGCTGCACGCGCTGGGCCTGCGGGTGCGGCACTACAGCGTCCTCCAGGCGCTGGCCGACAACGGCCCGATGTCGCAGCTGTCGCTGGGCGCGTACCTGCGCATCGACCCGGCGACCATGGTCAGCAGCCTGGACGACCTGGAGACCCTCGGGCTCGCCGCCCGCGCCCGCGACCCCGAAGACCGGCGGCGTTACGTCGTCGACCTCAGCGACGCGGGACGGAAGACGCTGCGCAAGGCGAACGAACTGCTGGTCGATCTCGACCAGTATGTGCTCAGCGACCTTCCGCGGCGCTCTCACGATTCCCTGCACAAGCTGCTGGCCAAAATGAACGAAGGCGAGACGCTGCCCGGGGAATTCGACCGGATGCGGGATCAGGCCGGGTCGACGAAAATGTCCAGCGCCAGTTCGCCTTCGCCGCGCTGATAGCCGGACAGGTCTGTGACGCCTTCGGCGGCGAGCACCTCGTCGTCGATGAACAGGTTCCCGGTGCATTCGCGCGACGGCCGGACGAGGATCGCGTACGCGGCATCGGCGATGATCTCCGGGGTGCGCGCTTGGCTTGCGCCGCCGATGATGTTGCGCACCGCCGCGGTGTCGATGAGAGTGCGCGGCCACAGTGAATTCGCGGCGATTCCGTCTGCTTTCAGTTCCTCCGCGAGGCCCACTGTGCACAGGCTCATGCCGTACTTGGAGAGCGTGTAGCCCAGGTGTGCGCCGATCCAGGCGGGGGAGAGGTTCAGCGGCGGCGACAGCGTCAGGATGTGCGGGTTCGCGGCCTTGCGCAGCTGCGGGATCGCCGCCTTGCTGAGCAGGAACGTGCCTCGGGTGTTGATGTCCTGCATGAGGTCGTAGCGCTTCATCGAGAGTTCTTCGGTGCCGGACCGGTCGAGCGCGCTGGCGTTGTTCACGACGATGTCGATGCCGCCGAACTGCGTCGCCGCCGCTTCGGCCGCGGCGAGCACGTCGTCCTCGGACCGCACGTCGCCGACGATCGGCAGCGCCTGGCCGCCGGCGGTTTCGATCTCCTTCGCGGCGGTGTAGACGGTGCCTTCCAGCTTCGGATGCGGTTCGGCGGTTTTCGCCAGCAGGACGACGTTCGCCCCGTCCCGCGCCGCGCGGGTCGCGATGGCCAGGCCGATGCCGCGGCTGCCGCCGGACATCAGGACGGTCTTTCCGGCGAGAGTCATGGCCGGGTCCTTTCGGGTGGGCGAACGTGGTCAGCCTGCGGCCCAGGGGAGGTCATGAGCGCAACATACCATTAGTAGTGCATATGATTTAAGAGGCAAATTGTCACGCTGGACCGCTGCCCGCGATCAGCCCCGGAGCGCGGACGCGAAGATGCCGGGCAGCTTCGTCCGGTCACGCGGGCCGGGCAGGTGATGGCGAACCGCGGCGCGCGGGGCGAGATCGCGAATTGCCCGGTGTACGCCGGGGAGGAACGGGTCCGTGCACGACGGCCCGCTTGCGTGGTCGAGAAGCAGCGCGTTGTGCGCGACGCCGATGCCGCGCCGGACGTCGGTGGCCGGGGAACGCGCCCTACGAGGCGCGGGCGGACGTTGACCGCGGTCGTGCCGTACCGCGGGCGCGTGATCTCTTTGGTGAACCCGCTGCCTAGACGCCGCTTCGTCCGCGGGCGGAGCATGATCTTCCCGGCCGGCCTTTCGATCGCGAAGTCGACGGCGCGGTCGAGGAACTGCTGCGGGTTTCCGGGGAGGTGCGCGACCGCCAGCAGGCAGCAGGGAGTGCGCTTCCGTGCCGCGGCATCCGTTTTTCGCCGCGCCGCGAGGAAAGTGTCCTTACCCGTTGTTGTGCAGCTTCTGCTTGTCCAGCCGGAACGACCGGCGGTCCGCCCGGCCCGGACACGGGACCTTCTCAATTCACACCGGGTGTCCAGCGGCGGGCGGGAGAAAGCGACATCGCTTCGCCCGCGTTGTCCGGCCAGGAGAACCAGGCGCTTGAGCACATCAGGTGCCGTATCCGCCGTCGACGTCGAGCTTCTGCCCGCTGATGAACCCGGCGCGGTCCGAGGCCAGGAAGCACACCGCTTCCGCGATGTCCTGTGCGTCGCCGAAGGTGCGCAACGGGATGGCGCGCCGGGCCGCGTCGAGGGCGCGGTCGTCGAGGTCGCCGCTGGCCGTCAGGTCCGCGGCCATCCCGTCGGTCAGCATTCCGGGCCCGACGCAGTTGACCCGGACGCCGAACCGGCCTTCCTCGGCCGCGAACGCCCGTGCGGTCGCTTCCACCGCGCCCTTGGGCCCGGCGGAAAGGCCGTCGCGGGCGGGGTACCGCTTGGTCGCCGCGGTGGTGACCGCGACGACCGAGCCCTTGCTGGCACGCAGGGCGGGCAGCGCCGGGTGGACGAGATTGAAGAACGCGGCGGCTTCCGCGGTGAGGTGCCTGCCGAAGTCAGCGGGATCCACTGTGGACAGATGCTGTTGCGGGACGAGCGGTCCGGCGGCGTGGACGAGGGTGTGGATCGCTCCGAAGCGCTCGACCACGCGGTCGAGGTACGCCTTGGTCTGCTGGGCGTCGGTGAGGTCCAGGGGATCTGCGGTCGCTTCGAGTTCGGCGGCTAGCCGCTTTGCTGCTTCGTGATCGCTGCGGTAGGCGAAGGCGATCGCGGAGCCGCGTTCGGCGAGGGTCCGGCAGATCGCGGCGCCCAGCCCTCCGGTCCCGCCGGTCACGACCGCGACGCCCGGCTTGCCGTGGAAATCCTTCAAGGGCAGCCTTCTCCCATCGGCACAAAGCAAGCGCTTGGTGCAAGCTTACGGTCCCGCACGGCACTGGTCAAACGGGGAAAGCAGGTGTCCGCTGAGCCGACGCATGCCCTCCGCTCGCCGTTCGCGCGAAGGTACCTTCGCGCGACTGAGCGCTCCGAGCCGAAGGAAGTGGAACGTGACCGAACAACTCGTGGAGCTGCGGGACAAAATCGTGTTCGTCACCGGTGCCGCGCAAGGGCAGGGCGCCGAGCACGCGAGGACCACCGCGCGGTTGGGCGCGCGCGTCGTCCTGGCGGACCTGGACGAAAGCGCCGTCGCCGCGGTCGCGGACGAGATCGACGGCGAGACGCTCGCCGTCGGACTGGACGTGCGCAGCAAGGAAAACTGGACCGCCGCCATGGAACGCGCCCGCGCCGGGTTCGGCCGGGTCGACGTGCTCGTCAACAACGCCGGTTTCTACCGCAAGGCGCCCCTGGAGAGCTTCGAGGAAGACCACCTCACACACACCTTGGGCGTCAATCTGATCGGCCCGGTCCTCGGGATGCAGGCCGTGCTGCCGTTGATGCGCGAACGCGGCGGTTCGATCGTCAACGTCGCTTCGACCGCGGCGCTGACCGGCTTCGCGGGCGGGCTGGGGTACGGCGCGTCGAAATGGGGGCTGCGCGGGGCGAGCAAATCCGCGGCGAAGGAGCTCGGCGAGTTCGGCATCCGGGTCAACTGCGTCTGCCCGGGCGCGATCGACACGCAGATGATCTCCGAGACGACCCGCGCGGGCGGCGGTGCGGTGGCGGGGCAGCCGATCCGCCGCCCCGGCAAGACCGGCGAGGTGGCGGCACTGGTGGCGTTCCTCGCCAGTGACGCGAGCAGTTACTGCACCGGGCAGGATTTCGTGATCGACGGTGGCCAGACCGCGTGACGCACCGCTGGCCGGCCCTCCGCGGCGAGGGCCGGTCAGCCGGAAGCGGGCCGTCCGTCGGCGAGCTGGAGTTCGGCCTCCGAAGAGGGCAGGTCCGGCACCGCCCGCGGCCGCAGCGTGGGCACCCCGTTGGCGACCCGCCACACCGTAGCCGCGGCATTGCGCACCTCGGCGGTCGTGGCGACCAGATCGAGCGCCCGCGTCGGCCCGCACACCGACAGCGCGAAGTGCCCGTCGTCGTCCATGGTGGTGATCGGCGCGGCCACCACGGTCACGCCGTGATGAGTGCCCTGCGCGTCCACCGCCACGCCGCCGCGGTCGCGGACCCGGGCGAGGTCGCGCATGAGCTGGCTGCGCGACTGGATGGAGTACTGGGTCGGCGCGTAGTCGAAATGCAGCTCTGGCCAGCGGTCGGGGGAGAGGGTGGCGAGCAGCGCGCGGCCCGGCGCGGTGAGCGTGACCGGCTGACGGGCGCCCGCGCTCCATTGCCCGGAGGCGGACGGCCACGAGCCGATCCGTTCGAGGTGCATGATCTCGGCGCCGACCAGCATGCTCAGGTACACCGTCAACCCGCTGCGGCGGTGCAGTCCGGCCATCACCGCGACGGCGGCGCGGGGGACGGTGCGCCGCCGGGTGAACTGCGAGCCGAGTTCGAACATGCGCACCCCCAGCGTGTAGGTGAATTCCTTGCGCTCCACCCAGCCGAGTTCGACCAGCCGCTGCAGGATCCGGTGCGCCGAGGACCGCGGCACGTGGGAGCGGCGGGCGAGTTCGGCCAGGGTCAGCGGCCGTTCGCCCACGAAGGACTCCAGCAGCGACGCGACGCGGTCGATCATCGCCGCGGGGGCCTCCTCGATGTGCGCCATTGCAACACCACCTCCAGACTGCGTATGTCAGATTGAGACTACCTGTCAGAATCTGACACATTGGAGTGTAGGCACACCGGTGCTCGGCTGTAAACCGCCTGCGGACAGCGAGGTGCGCCGTGCCCGGGGAACCGGGCACGGCGCATCCGTGCGGTCATACGGTCTGGACTATCCGCAGCCCTCCGGCGGCGACTTCGGCTTCGAGGGACTCCTTGAGCCGCGAACATCCCGCCAGCGCGGGACCCGGCATCGGCGCCGCGCCGAGTTCCGCGCAGGCTTCGACGGCGTCGGCGTTCCACTGCAAGCTCGTCTGGTGCACCGTGCTCTTGCGCACCAGCAGACGCGCCGCGCAGTGCTGGCACCGCAACGGCTGCATCGGCACGTCGTCGAGCCGGTTGTCGGTCCTGGATTCGCTCACGGCGCGGTCTCCGTCGGCTTCGCCTGGCGGGCGATGTTGGCGGCCACCTCGTCGTGCCACGCCCGCGTCGGCCGGGTGAGATCCAGTTCGTACTCGAACCGGTCGACCATTTCCGGGCGGACGTCGGCGACGTCGACGTAGAACTGCTCGTACCAGCGGCGCAGCTGGTACACCGGCCCGTCCTCCTCGCACAGCAGCGGATTGTCGATCCGGGCCTTGTTCTTCCAGATCTCGACGTCCTGCTCGAAGCCGGCCTTGATGTAGTCGCCGAGCGCGATCGCCGAGCGCATCGCCGCGTCCTCGGGCAGCGTGGCCGATTTCTTGACGATGATCCCGTACTGCAGCACGAACGAATCCGCCGTGATCGGGTAGTGGCAGTTGAGCAGAACCGTGTGGTGATCGCCGAATTCGTAGTGGTAGGTCAGGTCGTCGATCATGAACGACGGGCCGTAGTACGACGCGACGGAGGTGCTGCCGAGCATTTTCGGCTGCCCCTCCGGCGCGGGATAGTCGTCGCGGGAGTCGCCGTTCATGTACTGGGTCGCGACGTGGCCTTCGAAGACGTTCTTGAAGTAGGTCGGCAGCGATCCGTGCACGTAAAAGAAATGCGCCATGTCCACGACGTTGTCGATGATCTCGCGGCAGTTGGTGTCGACGACGGTGGTGTACCAGTGCCAGTCGGTCCACTCGTCGCTTTCCGCGCCCTCGATGCGGGGGATGGCCACCTCGCCGGTCGGCTTCCCGCCTTCCGGGTCGTGCCAGACGAACAGCAAACCGTCCTGCTGCGAGGTCGTCCACGCCCGCGTGCGCGCGAGCATCGGGACGCGTTTGCTGTACGGGATCCGCTTGCACCGGCCGTCGCCGCCCCAGCGCCAGTCGTGGAACGGGCAGGCGATCTCGTCGCCCTTCACCTCGCCCTGGGACAGGTCGCCGCCGAGGTGGCGGCAGTAGGAATCGAGGATATTGATCTTTCCGTTCGCCCCGCGGAACACCACGAGTTTCGTGCCGAAGGCGTGCACGGTATGCGGTTTGCCGTCGGCGAAATCGCGGACGAGGCCGAGGCAATGCCAGCCGCGGGCGAAGCGGGCGGGTGCCGAATCCGCTTCGATCAGGCGGATTTCGTCCGGTTGCAGAGAAGTCATCGCGCTCTCCTGGAAAGGGTAGGCGGGCAGCTGTCAGTCCGGTGCGTTCCGGTTCTAACAAGCGCCGGGGCGGTGAATCCGGGCGCAGTTCACTGACTGGAACGTCGCTGGTGCACGACGTCGGCCGGGCTCCAGATCGCGCGCATGCTCGTGATCCGGCCGCGCTCGTCGAACGTCATGACGTCGATCGGCTCGATCGAGCTGACGAACTCGCCGGTCGTGGTGATCACGCGCAGGTGGAAGGCGGCAGTGTCGCCGGAGGCCCGGACGGTCAGCAGTTCGGCGGTGAGGGCGAGGCCTTCGAGTTCGCTGTAGAACGCGGCGATGGCTGCCCGGCCCTTGCGGACGGCGCTGCCCGCGGGGTCCTCGACGGTGGCGTCTTCGGCGTAAAGAGCGGCGATCTGCGTCGAGTCGCCTGCTTCGAGCCTGCGCGCGTACTCCGCGACGGTGTGGGCGATCTTGTCGGTAGTCAGCATGCGAGGGATGCAAGCACAGCGAAGAGCGGGAAAAAGCCCGAGCAACCGCTTGGTGGGAAGGTCGTCTCCCAGTCAGCGAAACGACCGCGCTCCGCCGGCCGGGCGCGGCCGTACGGTTCCGCGATCAGGCGACGACGACCAGGAGGGTGGATGTCCACCGAAACGAGCACCGGCGGCGAGGCCGCGCCGGATTCGCGCGGGAAACGGGTCCGGGTGACCGCCGTCGTGGAGGAGACCGCCGACGCGCGCTCGT
Organism: Amycolatopsis rubida; assembly: GCF_900115345.1. Taxonomy (GTDB): domain Bacteria; phylum Actinomycetota; class Actinomycetes; order Mycobacteriales; family Pseudonocardiaceae; genus Amycolatopsis; species Amycolatopsis rubida. The sequence goes on from NZ_FOWC01000003.1 coordinate 670,924, forward strand.
TCGTCGTGGAGCCGGTCGAGGGACCCGCCTTCGGCTACCGGGCCGGGCAGTTCCTGACCGTGCGGGTCCCGGACGCCGGAACGGGTTCCGCCCGCTGCTATTCGCTGTCGAGTTCGCCGCACTGCGATCAGGCGATGAAGTTCACCGTCAAGCGCGTGCGGGGCGGGCACGGGTCCAGCTGGCTGTGCGACACCGTGACCGCGGGCGCCGAGCTGGACGTGCTCCCGCCTGCCGGAACCTTCACGCCCGCGTCGCTGGACCAGTCCGCGGTACTGGTCGCGGGAGGCAGCGGGATCACGCCGGTGATCGCCATCGCGAAGTCGATCCTGTTCGGCGGCAGCGGGAACGTCGTGCTGCTCTACGCGAACCGCGACGAGGCGTCGGTGATCTTCGCCGCCGAACTGGCCGCGCTCGAAAGCAAGTTTCCCGATCGCTTCACGGTGCTCCACCTGCTGGAATCGCTCCAGGGCTATCCCCGCCGGAACCTGCTGACCGTGGTGCTGCGTCCGTTCGCCGACCGCGACGTCTACCTCTGCGGGCCGGAGCCGTTGATGGATCTGGCGGCGGAGGTCTGCGCGAGCGTCGGAATAACCGGGGTGCACTCGGAACGATTCCTTTCCCTGCGGCAAGATCCTTTTGCGCCAGCGGAATCCGGGACCGGCGAGGTCGCGTGCACCGTGCGGGTCTCGCTCGAAGGCGAGGACCACGTCGTCCCGTGGAAAGCCGGGGAGAAACTCCTCGACGCGCTGCTGGCCGCGGGCGTCGACGCACCGTACTCGTGCCGCGAAGGTGCCTGCAGCGCGTGCGTGTGCGCGGTGACCGAAGGAAAAGTGCACCTGGCGCGCAACGAGATTCTCGCCGAGGACGACCTCGCCGAGGGGTACGTCCTGGCGTGCCAGGCGGAACCGGTCAGCGCCGAGATCGCGATCGAGTACTGAAACCGCTGTTCCACTCATCAGGAGACCGGGGCCGATCCGGCTTCCCGGTTGGCAAGCTCGACCCATCGCCCGCACACGAGGAGCCTTCATGCCGAATCCAGCAATCGACAACATCGAGGCGATCGCCGAGGAACTCCGCGCCGGCGCCGAGGAAGGCGAGTCGCTCGGCCGGTTGCCGGACGACATGGCGAAGCGGCTCAAGCAGGCGGGCATCATTCGCTTGCTGCAGCGCAAGAAGTACAACGGCTACGAAGCGCACCCGCGCGAGTTCGCCGAGACGGTGATGAAGACCGCGAGCATCTACGGGTCGGCGGGCTGGGTGGGCGGCATCGTCGGCGTGCACCCGTGGCAGCTCGCCTTCGCCGATCCTCAGGTGCAGGAAGAGATCCTGGGGGAGGACACCGACACCTGGCAGGCGTCGCCGTACATGCCCGCTGGCGTCGCTGTTCCGGCCGACGGCGGCTTCGTGCTGAACGGCCGCTGGCAGTTCTCGTCGGGGACCGACCACTGCGACTGGATCTTCCTCGGTGCGCTGCTCGGCGGCCAGGACGGTCAGCCGCTGATGCCGCCGCACAGCATGCACGTGATCCTGCCGCGTTCGGATTACGAGATCATCGGCGGTTCCTGGGACGTCGTCGGCCTGCGCGGGACCGGCAGCAAGGACGTCGTGGTCAAGGACGCGTTCGTCCCGGCTTACCGGGTGATGGACGCGGACAAGGTCATCGACGGTTCGGCGGCGAGGGAGTACGGCGTCACCGAGACGCTGTACAAAATGCCGTGGTCGACGATCTTCCCGCTCGGCATCACCTCGGCGACCATCGGCATCTGCGAGGGCGTGCTGGCCGCCGGGATCGGCTACCAGCGCAACCGCGTCGGCGCGACCGGCACGCTCGTCAAGGACGACCCGTACGTGCTGCACGCGCTCAGCGATTCGGCCTCGGAGATCGACGCCGCCCGCCAGCAGCTGCTGTCCAATGTGGACCGGGTGTGGGACAAGGTCGACCGCGGCGAGGAGATCGACTTCGCCACGCGTGCCCGGATCCGCCGGGATCAAGCCCGCGCGGCGTGGCGAGCGGTGCGCGCCGCCGACGAGATCTTCGACCGCGCCGGAGGGAACGCGTTGCGGATGGACAACCCGTTGCAGCGCTTCTGGCGCGACGCGCACGCCGGTCTGCACCACGCCATCCACGTCACCAGCACCACTTACCACGCCGCCGCGCTGGCGTCGTTGAACGTCGAAGTCCCGCAGGGCCCGCTGCGCGTGATGATCTGAGAAAGGACCCCATGATGAGCGAAATCAAGGGACTCGGCTACGTCCGGGTCATCGCCACCGACCTGGCGCGCTGGCGCGAACTCGGCTTCGACGTGCTCGGTTTCGCGCCGGGCTTCGGCGACGAGAAGGACGCGCTGCACTTCCGGATGGACGAGCGGCCGTCCCGGATCACCGTCGAGCACGGCGACGCCGACCGCGTGACGGCGGTCGGCTGGGAAGTGCGGGACGCACCCGCGCTGCGCCGGCTGCGGGCGGCTCTCGAAGAGTCCGGGGTGGAATGCACGCCGATGTCGCACGAACTCGCGGACCGGCGCAAGGTCGAGGCCGGCTTCTCCGCCGAGGACCCGGGCGGGACGCCGCTCGAGTTCTTCCACGGGCCGGTGCTCGAACACAGCCCGGTGCTCACCAAATACGCCCACAAGTTCGTCACCGGCGCACAGGGCCTCGGGCACGTGGTCATGCCGACCACCAGCTTCGACGAGTCCTTCGAGTTCTACACCGGAACGCTCGGCTTCCTGTCCCGCGGCGCGTTCCGGATGCCCGGCCCGCCCGAAGCCGGTCCGCTGCGGATCCGGTTCCTCGGGATCAACCAGCGCCACCACAGCCTGGCGATCATGCCGAGCCTGGAAGGCCGCGACCCGGGCCTGATCCACGTCATGGTGGAGGTCGATTCGCTCGACGCGGTCGGCCGCGCCTACGACCAGGTCCTCGCGCGCGATTTCCCGGTGTCCTCCACGCTGGGGCGGCACACCAACGACAAGATGATCTCGTTCTACGTGCGCGTCCCCGGCGGCTGGGACATCGAGTACGGCTACGGCGGCCAGCTCGTCGACGAGAGCTGTTACACCGCCGAGGAAATCACTGCGGACAGCTACTGGGGCCACGAATGGCTCTGGATGAAGGAGATGAAACAAGCGCAGCAGGCCGCCGAGTCCACTGTGGATGTCTGACGTGGAAGACTGTTTCGACGCAGTCGTCGTCGGGGCCGGGATCGCCGGTCTCTACGCGGTGCACGAACTCCGCTCGCGCGGCCTGCGGGTGCGCGGCTTCGAGAGCGCGGCCGGGGTGGGCGGCACGTGGTACCACAACCGGTACCCCGGTGCGCGGTGCGACGTCGAAAGCATCGACTATTCCTACTCGTTCGACGAAGAACTGCAGCAGGACTGGACGTGGAGCGAACGGTTCGCGACCCAGGAAGAGATTCTGCGGTATCTCGACCACGTGGCGGACCGGCACGATCTGCGTCCGGCGTACGAGTTGTCGACCCGGGTGACCGCGGCGGAGTACGACGAACGGTCCGGGCGGTGGACGGTTCGCACCGACACCGCCCGGACCGTCAGCGCGCGTTTTCTCGTGCTGGCTACCGGTGTCTTGTCCGCCACCACCATGCCGGAGATTCCCGGGCGGGACAGTTTCGCGGGCGAGCTGTACCACACCGGTGCCTGGCCGCAGCACGCCGTGGCATTCGAGGGCAAGCGGGTCGGCGTGATCGGGACCGGGTCGTCCGGGATCCAGACGATCCCGGTCGTCGCCGAAACCGCCGCGCAGGTCACGGTTTTCCAGCGGAGCCCCAACTATTCGATCCCCGCCCGGAACCACCCGCTGACCCCGGAGTACGTCGCGGAAATCAAAGCCGGCTATGCCGAACGCCGGCGGCTGTCGCGGATCAGCGGCGGCGGCACGCCCACCAGCCCGCACCCGCGCGGCGCGCTCGAGGTCGACGCCGCCGAGCGGACCCGGATTTACGACCAGTGGTGGGAGCGCGGGGGATACCTGTTCGCCAAGGCATTCCCGGACCAGACCACGAACCTCGCCGCCAACGACACCGCCCGCGAGTACGTCGAGGCGAAGATCCGCGAACTCGTGCACGATCCGGAGATCGCCGAGCAGCTCATCCCGGACGACCATCCGATCGGCACGAAACGCATCGTCACCGACAGCGGCTATTTCGAGACCTACAACCGCGATAACGTCAAGCTGGTCAACCTGAGGCGCACACCGATCAGCGAGATCACGCCGGAGGGAGTCCGCACGTCGGACGCGTTCCACGAACTCGACCTGCTGATCTTCGCCACCGGCTTCGACGCCATGACGGGTTCGCTGTCCCGGATCGACATCCGCGGCCGGGACGGGCGCGCGCTGCGCGACGAATGGTCGGCGGGACCGCGCACCTACCTCGGGCTGGCGGTCGCCGGATTCCCCAACATGTTCGTCGTTTCCGGGCCCGGCAGCCCGAGCGTCCTGGCGAACATGGTGCTGACCGCGGAACAGCACGTGGACTGGATCGCGTCCTGTGTGGACTATCTCGGCGAAAACCGGGTTTCGACCATCGAGGCGACCGAGGACGCCGTGACGCACTGGGTGGCCGAGTGCAACGCCAACGCGGCGGCGACGTTGTTCCCGGCCGCCAGCTCCTGGTACCTCGGCGCGAACATCCCCGGCAAGCCGCGGGTGTTCATGCCCTACCTCGGCGGGCTCGGCAAATACCGGGCGATCTGCGACGATGTCGCGGCCGCCGGATACCGGGGGTTCGTCCTCGGCGATCCCGCGGGCACCGAGGTGAAGGCGATGCTGGCCGGGCTGGCCGGCTTCCCGGACGTGACCCAGCACGATCCCGCCGAGCTGCGGGCGATCATCCGGTCCCGCCGGGCACCGCTGACGCACCAGCCCGCGATGCGGATCGCGGAGGACCGCGTCATCGAAGGCCCCGGCGGCGACCTGCCGCTGCGGATCTACGCGCCACACCACGACGGGCCGCTTCCGGCGGTCGTCTTCGCGCACGGCGGCGGTTTCGTGTTCTGCGACCTCGACAGCCACGACGAGTTCTGCCGCTCCATGGCCGCCGCGGTGGGAGCTGTCGTGATCGCGGTCGGCTACCGGCTGGCCCCGGACCATCCCGGACCCGCGGCGATGGAGGACATGTACACGGCGCTGGTCTGGGCGGCTCAGCACGCCGCCGAGTACGGGGGAGACCCGGCCAGGATCGGCGTGGCCGGCGACAGCGCCGGGGGCAACCTGGCCGCCACGGTGTGCCTCGCGGCCCGAGACCGCGGCGGCCCGCGCATCGCCGGGCAAGTCCTGCTGTACCCGGTGATCGACGACGATTTCTCCACCGAGTCCTACCGGCGCTACGGCGAGGGCTACTACAACACCGAGACCGCGATGCGGTGGTACTGGGCGCAATACGCGCCGGACGGAACCGACAGCCCCTACCTGGTGCCCACGCGGGCCGAGTCGCTGGCAGACCTTCCGCCCGCAGTGGTCGCGACCGCCGAGCTGGACCCGCTCTGCGCCTCCGGCGACGACTACGCGCAGCGGCTGCGGGCAGCCGGGGCACCAGTCACCGCGCACCGGTTCGAGGGCCTGTTCCACGGCTTCCTGACGATCCCGGCGTTGTCCCTGACCGGACCCGCGCGCGAGAAGCTCTGGCAGATGATGCGGGACCTCCTGGCCTAGGAAGGGCTGATCCATGACGACCGACAAACTGCGTCCCGTCCCGGCCGCCGTGATCACCGACTGGCACGAGACCGCGGATGTGGTGATCGCCGGGTACGGCATCGCGGGCGTGTCCGCGGCGATCGAGGCGGCGAGGTCCGGCGCGCAAGTGCTGATCCTGGAACGCACGAGCGGCTGGGGCGGCGCGGCGGCGCTGGCGGGCGGTTTCGTGTACCTCGGCGGCGGCACTCCGCTCCAGCGCGCCCTCGGTTTCGAGGACAGCGTGGAGAACATGGAGAAGTTCCTGCTCGCAGCTGTCGGCCCAGGCGCGGACGAAGCCAAGATCGCCGACTACTGCCGCGGCAGCCTGGAACACTACGACTGGCTGGTCGGCAACGGCGTGCCCTTCCGCGAGGCACTCTGGGACGAACCCGGCTGGGAACCGCCGCACGACGAAGGCCTGGCGTACTCCGGCGGCGAGAACGCGGCCCCGTTCAACGCCGTCGCCAGCCCCGCGCCGCGCGGACACGTGCCGAAAATGAGCAACAAACGCACCGGTGAGCAAGGCGGCGGCTACATGCTGATGAAGCCGCTCGCGGAGACCGCCGAAGCGCTCGGCGTACGCGTTTCCTACGACGTCCGCCTGAGCCGTCTCATCGTGGACGGCGAGCGAGTCGTCGGAGTGCTCGCGCGGCGCTACGGCCGCGAGATCGCCGTACGGGCCGAACTCGGTGTCGTCCTGGCCACCGGCGGATTCGCCTACTCCGAGCAGATGGTCGCCGACCATACGCCGCAGTTGATCGGCCGCCCGGGAGCCGCCATCGAGGAACACGACGGCGTCGGCATCCTGGCCGCCACCGCGTTCGGTGCGGCGACGGCGCATATGGACGCCACCGAGGTCGCGTTCTTCGGCGACCCGCAGATGATGGCGCGCGGCATTCTCGTCAACGGACAAGGCCAGCGTTACGTCACCGAGGACACCTACCCGGGGAGGATCGGCCAGGCGACGCTGTTCCACCAGGACAACCAGGCGTACCTGGTGATCGACGAACAGGCACACGAGGAAGCGCTCGCCACCGAGACCGCGACCCCGAACTTCCGCGTGCCGCCGACCTGGGCCGCGGAGACTGTCGCCGAACTGGAAGCCGACATGGGCCTGCCGAGACTGTCACTGCAAACCACGGTCGATCTCTACAACACCTATGCGGCGCGAGGCGAGGACCCGCTGTTCGGCAAGAAACCGGAATGGCTGCGCCCGCTCGCCGGCGCGGTCGCCGCCTTCGACCTGCGGGGCGCCACCGCCGGCTTCCCGCTCGGCGGCCTGCGAACCGACCTGGACGCTCGGGTGCTGCACGTGTCCGGGGCACCGATCCCGGGCTTGTTCGCGGCTGGCCGCTGCACGGCGGGAATCTGCACCGGCGGTTACGTCAGCGGCGCTTCGCTGGGCGACGGCAGTTTCTACGGACGCCGCGCCGGACGCGCCGCGGCGAAGGGAGACGTTCAATGACCGAACCGTCGGACCCCATCCGGATGCGAACCGTGCTGGGACATTTCGCGACCGGCGTGGTGGCGATCACCGGCATCGACGAGGAAACCGGCTCACCGGCCGGGCTGGCGGCGAACTCGTTCACGTCGGTGTCGCTCGATCCGCCGCTGGTCGCGTTCTGCGTGGCGGCGACCAGCACCTCGTGGCCGCGGGTGCGCTCGGCGGGCTGTTACGCGATCAGCATCCTGTCTGAATCGCAGGAAGCGGTGTGCCGTCAGCTGGCGGCTCGCGGGGTCGGCAAGTTCGCCGGGATCGAGTGGACGCCGTCGCCTTCGGGCGCGCCCGTGGTAGCCGGTTCGCTGGCGTGGATCGAGGCGGAACTCGATACCGAGCACGGGGCAGGCGATCACGCGATCGTGGTTTCGCGGGTGCGGCATCTGTCCTCGTCGGATCTTGAGCCGCTGGTCTTCTTCCGGGGCCGCTACGGACGGATCAGCGCGGGCGTCCGCTGATCGGGAAGGCTGGCCGAACGGCCCCGGTACCGCTGGCAAGGTCGCCCCATGACCCCCGATCTGGTTGAACTCCCCACCGAACACGGCGTGCTGCGCTACCGCGAAAGCGGCGACGGTCCGCCCTTGGTGCTGCTGCACGGTTCCGGACCCGGCGTGACCGGATGGCGCAACTTCGGTGCCAACGTGGCGACCTTCGCCCAGCACTACCGGACGATCGTCCTGGAGTTCCCGGGCTTCGGGGTCAGCGACGATTTCGGCGCCGTACACCCGATGCGGTCCGCCGGGACCGCCGTGCGCGCGCTGCTCGACGGTCTTTCCCTGGACCGCGTGCGCATGGTCGGCAACTCGATGGGCGGGTTCGTAGCGACGGACTTCGCGCTGTCGGCCCCCGAACGTGTCGAGCGGCTGGTCACGATCGGCGGCATCGGAACCCCGATTTTCAGCGCCCAGCCCGGGGAGGGGATCGTCCGGCTCAGCGAGTTCGTCGAAAACCCGGCCCGCGACGCGCTCGTGGCCTGGCTGCGTTCGATGGTCTACGACCAGGCGCTGGTCACCGAGGAGATGATCGAGGAACGCTGGCTCCAGGCGACGGACCCCGCGACCCTGGAGAACTCGCGCCGGATGTACGGCGCGGCAGCGCTGGCCGGGATGGCGGCAGCCGCACGCAGCGCGGAAACCCCGGCCTGGGCGCAGTTGCGCCGCCTCGACGTCCCGACGCTGGTCACCTGGGGCCGCGACGACCGCGTCAGCCCGGTCGACATGGCTTTGCTCCCGATGCGCGCCCTTCCGCGGGGCGAGGTGCACATCTTCCCGAACTGCGGGCATTGGGTCATGATCGAACAGAAGGCCGCCTGGGAAGCCGCTGTCCTGGCGTTCCTCGGCCGCTGATGTTCCGCTGACTGGACTCGGCCGGGGGACCGGCGCGCCCGGCGAAATACGGTGGCCCGGCCTCCCGCCGAGAACGAAGTGGAGTTCGAAGGACATGAAGAAGAAAATGCCCGCGCTCGTGCCGGCCAGGGACACGACCGTCGATCTCCTCGTCGTCGGCTCGGGAACCGGCATGGCCGCCGCGCTCGCGGCCCACGAACGCGGACTGTCCGCTTTGGTCGTCGAGAAGACCGGCTACGTCGGCGGATCGACCGCGCGTTCCGGCGGCGCCTTCTGGATTCCCGGGAACGCGGTGCTCCCGGACACCGGTCCTCAAGCCGTCGCCGACGCGGGTGCCTACCTGGACGCGGTAGTCGGCGATTCGGCCCCGGCCGAACGCGGCCGCGCCTACCTCGAACACGGTGCCGCCGCTGTCGACATGTTGCGCCGCACCACTCCCATGCGGTTCTTCTGGGCCAAGGGCTACTCCGACTACCACCCCGAGGAACCTGGCGGCCGTCCCGAGGGCCGGACGTGCGAATGCCGCCCGTTCAACGCTTCCGTGCTCGGCGGCGAGCGCCCCCGGCTGCGTCCCGGCGTGATGGAGGCCCCGGTCCCGATGCCCGTCACCGGGGCGGACTACAAGTGGATGAACCTGGTGGCGCGCAAGCCGCTCAAGGCCCTGCCGCGGATCTTCGCCCGAGCCGCGCTGGGCATCGGCGGCATGCTGATCGGCCGCGACTACCTGGCGGGCGGGCAAGCGCTCGCGGCCGGGATGTTCGCGGGCGTGCTGCGCGCGGGCATTCCCGTGTGGACAGAGACCGCCCTCGCCCGCCTGCTTCACGACGACGGCCGGGTCACCGGAGCCGTTCTGCGGCAAGGCGACCGCGAAGTCACCGTGCGGGCCCGCCGCGGCGTCGTCCTGGCCGCGGGCGGCTTCGACCACGACATCGAGGCACGGCACAAGTTCCAGTCGCCGCGACTCGGCGAGCACAGCCTGGGTTCGGAAGGCAACACCGGCGACGGCATCCTCGCCGGCCAGGAACTCGGCGCGGGCACCGCTTTGCTGGACCAGGCCTGGTGGTTCCCGGCCTTCGCCCCGGTGCCCGGCGGCGCCCCGGCGGTGCTGCTCGCCGAACGTTCGCTGCCGGGTTCGTTCATCGTCGACCGGACCGGGAAGCGGTTCCTCAACGAGGCGACCGACTACATGTCGTTCGGCCAGGAAATCCTGGCGCGGGAACGGGCCGGGACGCCGGTCGAGGAGATGTGGCTGGTTTTCGACCAGCGCTACCGGGACAGCTACATCCTCGCCGGCCGCTGCTTCCCGCGGCAGCCGCTCCCGGAATCGTGGTACCGGGCCGGAATCGCCCACAAGTCGGACGACCTCGGCGCGCTGGCACAGGCGATGGGCGTTCCGGCCGATTCCTTCCAGGACACTTTCCAGCAGTTCAACGATTGCGCCGCCGCCGGACGCGACACAGCCTTCGGCCGCGGCGACAGTGCCTACGACCGCTACTACGGCGACCCCACGATCGGCCCCAACCCGAACCTGGCCCCGCTGCGCCGCGCCCCGTACTACGCGGTCAAGGTGGTCCTCAGCGACCTCGGCACCTGCGGCGGATTGGTCGCCGACGAACACGCCCGGGTCCTGCGCGAGGACGGCGCGGTGGTGGAAGGACTGTACGCGATCGGGAACACCGCGGCGAACGCCTTCGGCACCTCGTACCCGGGCGCTGGTGCGACGATCGGGCAGGGCGTGGTGTACGGGTATATTGCCGCGCTGCACGCGGCGGGCGCGTCTTCGTAACCTTGGCGGAACGTGCGTGAGGGAATCAGATTCTCTCAGGGTTCCCCTCACGGCCCGCTGAGAAAAGCTTACCGGGGCAGCCGAGTCAGGCCGCTCAACGCCAACCGCAACCCTCGCGCGTCCCACCGCTCGATGTCCCCGAAATCATCCGACCCCCCGCTGCGCACCCACCGGATCAGCGCGTGCCGCATCGTCTGGATCACCAGCAGCGCCGGAAGCTCGCGCAGGAACGGATCCGCGTCAAGCTCGTAATACCGGGCCAGGAACCGGGTCACCGCCTCGCTCAGCCCCTCGCACCATTCCACGAACCGGAGCCGGTACTGCGGCGTGTTGACGATCAGCGTCATGATCTGGTGGTCGTACTCCGGCACCTGCCGCCGGTTCAGCTCCGTGGTGAGCGCGGCCGTCAGGACCTCGACCGGGTCCGCGTCGTCCGGCGCGTCCTCGAGCCCCTGGAGGATGACGCGTTCGCTGCGGCGCAGCAGCGGCATCAGGACGTCCTCCTTGACCGGGAAGTGCCGGTGGAACGTCCGCGGGTTGATCCCGACGATCTCGCAGATCCGCTCGACAGTGACCGCGGTGTGGCCCTCGGCGACGAACAGGTCGCGCGCGGTGAGCGCGATGTTCATCCGCAGCTCCTCGGCCCGGCGTTCGGTGAGAGTCTGCCGTTTCGGGTCCGTCACCAGGACTCCCTCCCTGTCGCGTGCATGGACCGTAGCCGCCCGGACGCGCCTGGTGATGCCCGCTGACCGCTCTGCGGAACAACGCGCCGTCCGGCCACGGGTGTCAGAATATGACATGTCGCGGCGCGGCCCGCGCCGATCCTGCTCGGCTCGTCGTGCCGAGCGGCTGCTCGACCAGATCGGAGGTTCCGTTCGCCCAAGGTGCGTGCTGACGCACCCTTTCCCCGCGAACGAGAATCCTCGTCTTCCATCCTGGGCGCGCGTGCGACAGTTCGCCGTGGATGATCGAGTCAGCGGGCGCGCGGCCAGCCCTGCCGCGGGTCTGCGTCATCGCCGTCACTTCCGGCTCGGTGAGCGACGCCGAACTGGGCAGCGCGATCCTCGAAATCACCGCGATCGTCCGCGCGATCTGCTCTCGGTGCTGTCGTGCGATGCCGCCGCGTACGTCGCGCAGTTGTGCCGAGACGAGGGAATTCCGTTGCTGGGCGGCGGAGGGACGGATTTGTGGCCCGGCTTCGCCGAAGCGCTGAAGGGCAGCTCTCGACCGGACGCGATCGTGTCGTTGACCGACAGCCAAACCCCTTGGCCGGACACGAAACCGCCGTGCCGGACAGCGGCGGGCCTGTTCCGGCGGGAACATCCAGTGAACGAAGACAATCCCGGCTGTCGGCCGGAGGCCCCGCCTGAGTGGGTTCGGGTGGTCGTGGCGGGGTGGGCTGGTGTCGGTCTTTGCCTGGCCTGAGTGGGTTTGGGTGGTCGTGGCGGGGTGGGCTGGTGTCGGTCTTTGCCTGGCCTGAGTGGGTTCGGGTGGTCGCGGCGGGGTGGGCTGGTGTCGGTCTTTGCCTGGCCTGAGCGGGTTCGGGTGGTCACGGCCGGGTGAGCTGCTGTCGGTCTTTGCCCGGCCCGGACGCCTTGCCGGGTGCCCGGCCGCCGCGGCGCACGCGTCGTGTTCTCGGGCGTGTCCTGCCGAATTCCGCTGACCAGCCACCGGATTCCCCCTCGGCGAGCGCGCGGCGCCGGGTACCCCATACCGCCGGCCGGGTGAAACGGGGTTGCGCAAAACGGGTGCCCCGGAGGTATCTTGGCGGCATCGCCGGTCAGGCCTTCGCCGCACCTGACCAGCCGGCGAGGGGGACTTCCGGCAGCCCGGCCGGTGCCGCCCGTTCCCGGTCCCCGCCCCGCTTTTCGCGAGGAGGGAACGAAAATCATGCACAGCAACGCCCCGCCGTTGAGCTTGACCGTCGTATGCCCGCTCGGCCGTCCCGTGACGACGCTCACCCGCACCGCGAAGTCGACTGTGGTCTCCCTCGCCGGGGACCTCGACGCCGCCGACGTTCGCCGGCTCCGCCGGATCGTGTCCGGCGAACTCGGGCTGCGGCCGCCGGCCCTGCTCGTGGATCTGACCGACGTGCCGTTCTGCTCGGCCCGGGTCCTGAAATTCCTCGCCGAACAGGCCGACGACGCCCGCGCCGTCGGCGTGCGATTCGCGGTGGTCGCGCAGCAGCGGGCTGTGCTGCGCCCGCTGGCGTTGCTGGGCCTCGACCGCGTGCTGCCCGTCGTGGGCAGCCTCGACGAAGCCGTTCTGAACGCGCGCACGCGACGCAGAACAGCGCAGCCGATCGCGCCGCCGCCCTGGCTCAAGCGAACACGTCCTCTGTGGACTAACCCTCCGTGAACCTAGGCTCACTAAGGTGGCGGATTGCGCCACCTGGCCCAGTGGCAGGGCGGCCACAGCGGGTATCCCCACCGCATGAACCGGATCGCCGCCAAAGTCGCCCGAGGAGAAAAGACCGGCACCGCCCAGCTGCTCGGCCGGGCGGGAATGGCCTGTTACGCGCTCGTGCACCTCGTCCTCGCCTACCTCGCCGTGCGGGTCGCCTTCGGCGGCGGCGGGCAGCCCGACCAGAAGGGCGCACTGCAAGAGGTCGGGTCGACGGCGTTCGGCCAGGTCCTGCTGTGGGTGCTCGCGGCAGGCCTGGTCGCGTTCGGACTGTGGCAGTTCCTGATGGCCGCGACCGGATACACCTGGACCAGCGGCGGGAAACGGACGCGCAAACGGTTCGGCGCCGCCGCGCGAGGAATCGTCGTGCTCGCGCTGGGCGGCACCGCCTTCCGCCTGGCCGCGGGCGACGGCGGCGGCGGTTCGAGCGATCAGGCTCAGCAGGAGTTCACCGCGAAGCTGCTCCAGCTGCCCGCCGGTCCGGCGCTCGTGGTGGCCGCGGCCGCGATTGTGCTCGGCGTAGCGGTCGCGGCGGGGGTCAAAGGCGTGAAGCGGAGTTTCCTCGAAGACCTCGACCCCACCGGGTTGCCCGGCAAGACCCGTCGTTGGGTCGGGTGGCTGGGCAGCACCGGGTATCTGGCGAAGGCGGTCGTTTTCGCGGTGACCGCGTTCCTGCTGGGCTACGCCGGTTTCCGCGCCGACGCGAAGCAGGCCGGCGGGCTGGATGCCAGCCTGAAGACCCTCGCCGCCCAGCCGTTCGGCACGGTGCTGCTGACGGTGGTGGCGTTCGGTCTGGCGGCGTTCGGCGGTTATTGCCTGGCCGCGGCGTGGGCGCATCGCCGCTGACGGACTAGGGGGTACCGGCGAGCAGGTCCACGACGTCCTCGCCACGCCCCCGTTCGGCGAACCGACGCCGTTGCCGGTCCGCGCCGCTGCCTTCGGCGCACAGCTGCGCCGTCGCCTCCTGAGCGAACTCCAGATCCCCGGCTGCTTCCAACGCGGACGAGGTCAGCTCGATCAGATCGGCGAGCACCGCCTTGGCCGGCGCCAGGTCACCGCCGCGCGGGTGCGGACAGCAGCCGCTGACGCCGTCCCGCGACGCGCGCCAGAGGTGGGCGCGCAGGACTTCGTTCGGCAGGTCCGGCGGGGGACCGTCGTCCGCGAGCGCGGTGGCGACCAGGCCTCGCGCGAGTACGCCGAGCAAGACCGCTTCCTCCGGCGTCGCGGCGACGTCGGCGATGCGGAACTCGATCGTCGGCTGGTTCTCCGAGAGCCGGACGTCCCAGTAGACCATCCCGCGGTCGAGGATCGCGCCCGAGCGCAGCCACGCGTCGACCACGCTTTCGTACTCGTCGAGCGACGCGAACCGCGGCGGCGGCCCGGCTGAGGGCCAGCGGCTCCACTGCTGGTAGCGCCAGCTGCGGTAACCGGTGTCGTAACCGTCGGCGATCGCGGAATTCGTCGTCACGGTCAGCAGCGCGGGCAGCCACGGCCGGATCCGCCCGAGCACCTGGACGCCGGTCTCCTTGTCCGGGATCGCGACGTGCACGTGACAGCCGCAGGTCGGCGACGTTCGCGCGATGGCGCCGAAATGCTCGCCGATCCGTTCGTAGCGCGGACTCGGGGTGACGCCCGGCAGGCCCGTTTCCGGCACCGGCGGCGAGGCCGACGGCAGCAACCGGCAGTGCTGCCGCCGAGCGGCCGCGGCCAGGTCCGCGCGCAGTTCGCGCAGCCGCTGCAGCGCCTCGTCCCGGGTCCGGCAGACGTCGGTGGCGATCTCGGCCTGCGACTGGATCAGTTCGTGCTGCAGTTCGCCGTTGTCGCCGCCCGTTTTCGCGGCGCGGTCGACCACGTCGTCTGCCTGCGCCAGCCGGCCGTCGCGGTCGACGACGAAGAACTCCTCCTCGATGCCGAAAGTCAGCTCGTTCACCGATGTTCTCCTGGGGTCGGGGGCATCGGAATACCCGGGCGGCTCCGCGCGCAAACGACGCCCGGACCGCGGGCGGCGGGGCCGATCGGGAATAGCGCCGCATTTTCGGCATCGATCACCGAAGAAGAGATCTTCTGCCCGGCGGCGAAAGAAGCCGCGCCGGGCCGAGGCAGTCGCGGGAATGGGGGCAGCGGATGATGAGGCGCGGAAGGATCCGCTGAAACTGCGGAGCGTCTGGAAACCCGTGCCCGGCTGGCGGCGATTGTCCCGTTTCCGCGGTCTTCCCCTGCCGCCCGGCCTAGGGGTGTCGCCGCCCTCTCGGCGTTCCTAACCTCGGAACGAGCCGCAACCGGAAGGGGACGATCAATGCGTCCGCTGACCACGAGAACGTTGACTGCCAAGGAATTCGCGGACCTCAAGCACACCGTGGCGCTCCGTTCGTCGGCACGCCGGGCCGTCGCGGAGGACCCGGCCTACGCCACGCCGCTGCCGAGGGAACTGTGCCTGCAGCTGACGTATCGCTGCAATCTGCGCTGCAGCCATTGCTACCAGTGGAGCGAACAGGGTTTCTTCCGCGACTTCGGCCCCGCCAAGCAACGGACCGAGCTTGACGTGGATATCGTGGCGAAACTGCTGGATGCCACGGAATCCGTGCGTTCGAAGGTATTCGTCTGGGGCGGCGAGCCGTTGCTGCACAGCCGGTTCGGCGACATCGCCGAGCTGTTGCGCCGTTCGCCGCGCACGATCACCGTCTGCACCAACGGGTTGCTCTTCAAGCGCAATCTCGACCATCTGCTGGCGCTCGGCGAGCATCTCAACCTGCTGGTGAGCCTCGACGGCCTCGGCGCCGACCACGAGGAGCTGCGCGGCCGCGGCACTTTCGCCCGGACCACGAAGAACATCGAGCTGATGCTCGGCCTCAAGCGCGAAGGCGTTTTCGCGGGCGAGGTTTCGGTGAACTGCATGGTGTCGCACCGGACCGTGCACACGATGTACGAATTCATGGAGTGGGCGGAAAACCTCGGCGTCAACACGGTCTACTTCCAGTTCCCGTGGTACATCAGCCCGGAGGTGGCCGAGGCCATGGACCGGGTCTACGCCGAGTCGTTCGCCTGGCTGGCTCCGCGGACCGGCACCGCGCGGCCGACCTGGCATTCCTACACCTACCGGCTGCCTCCGGAATGCCTGCCGCGGCTGCGCGAATCGATGGCGCGGCTGGCGTCCCGGCGGTGGCGCGTGCGGATCCGCTACCAGCCGCAGCTCGAACCGGACGAGGTCGAGGACTTCGTGCTCGGCACGCCGAAACCGGCGCAGCACCGCAGCCGGTGTCTCGCGGTGTCGAACCGGATGGAGGTGCACGCCGACGGCAACGTCAGCTCGTGCAAGTTCTTCCCCGAGTTCGTGGTCGGCAACCTGTACGAGACGGACCCGGTGCGGTTGTGGCACAACGAATCTTTCCGCGAGGTCCGCCGCATCCTCGGCGCGAACGGGATGATGCCCGTCTGCTCGCGGTGTGTCCTCCTCTACCTCAACGGAGTGTGAGTTCCGTGGCAGACCTCGAACGCAGGGTCGCCGACGTGCTGGTCGCCGTGCTGGACAACGGAACCGCGGCCGGGGAGATCGGCCAGGACGCCGACCTCGTCGACGACTACGGGCTGGACTCGCTGCAGATGATCTCCTTCCTGCTCGGCGTCGAGGACGAACTCGGCGTGCAGCTGGACTACGAGCACCTCGAACTCGACGACCTGCGCGTGTTCGGCCGGTTCACCGGGTTCCTGCGGACGCTCGCGACGTCATGACCGCGACGGCGCGCTTCGGCACCTTCGACGCCGAACGCTGGTGGCGGCCCGCGGATCTGGCCACGCTGCCGGCCGCTCCCGGCGGCGCCGCGGCCGACGACCTGGACGAACTCCTCGCCGCGGGGTGTTCGCCGGGAGACCTGCTGCTCACCCGCCGCGCCCCGGCCCGGGAGATCCGTGCGTCGCTGGCCGAGTGCGGCATCGAGTTCGACCACCACGCGGTTCCGGCGCCGCCGGGTAGCCCGATCGAGCGAGCTGTCGACGCGGAGACGCTGGCCGGACGGCCGGAGATGGCTCCCTATGCAGTGCTGCCGGACACTGTCGCACTGGCCGCGCGGCTCGGTCGCGCTGACCGGCTTCCGGCCGCGGAAACCGTGGCGGAGGTCAATTCCAAGACCTGGTCGCACGCACTGGTGCGGTCGCTCGGCCTGCCCGGTGCGGGCGTCGTCGTCCGGTCCGCGGCCGAACTCGCCGCGGCGGTCGGCACCCGGCCGAGCGTGGTGAAAGACCCGTACGGAGTCTCGGGCCGCGCGACCCTGGAAGTGACCACGCCCGGCGTGCTGCGCGCGGTCACCCGCACGCTGGAGGCGCAGAAAGCACGCGTCGAACTCCTGGTCCAGCCCCGGTTCGACCGGCGCACGGACTTTTCGGCGCACGTGCGCATCGACGCCGGCGGGCGCTGGGAAACCCTTGGCGTGCAAGTGATGCACAACCGCGGCTTCCGGCACGCCGGATCGGGACCCGCCCCGGACGCGCTCCTCGCCGAGCTGGCCGCGACCGGATACGGCGAAACCCTCGCCGCGGTAGCCGAAGCCCTGTCCGCGGCGGGCTACCGGGGGCCGGCGGGCGTGGACGCGATGGTGCTCGCGGACGGGACGCTCGTGCCGGTGCTGGAGATCAACGCGCGTCAGTCCCTGGGACTGTTGTCGCTGCTGCTGGATCGCCGCGTCCGGCCGCACGGCCTGCGCTGCCACCTGTGGCGGTTCGACCTGAAAGTCCCGCCGGGCAAGGGGATCGGCGACCTCTTCGCCGCGCTGCACCGGCTCCGCTATCGAGGCGGCACAGCCCCCGGAGTCGCCGTGGTCGGCGGCAGCGGCCTCGCCGCACCAGGCGGCCGGATCTACTGCGCGCTGATGGCCCGCCCCGGCGAGAGCGCGACCCTGCGAGCCGGTCTGCTCGACGCGCTCTCGGCAGCCGGAATGGAGGCCAGATGATCGCCGAGGTGCTCGCCGCGGCCGGGGTGCGGCAGGCGGAATGGTCGTCGCTGCCCGGGGCGACCTTCAACACCGCCTACCGGGTCCGCCCGCCCGGCCTGGTCGTCAAGGTCTCCCCGCCGCCGGACGCACCCGCGCTGACCTACGAACGCGGCCTGCTGCGCACCGAAGCGCTGTTCTGCGAAACAGCCGCAGCCGCCGTGCCGGTTCCGCGCGTGGTGCACACCGACTTCTCCGGACGCCTGGTCGACGGCGACGTCCTGGTCATGACCGAACTTCCCGGTGACAGCTGGGCCGCCCGCCGCGTGCCGCCCGCGGAACGCCCCGCGCTGCGGACCGAACTCGGCGGCCTCGTGGCCCGCCTGCACCGCATCACCGGCGCCGGATTCGGCTATCCACGCAAGCTCTCGCCAAGCTGGCGCGCAGCGTTCACCGCGATGCTGGACGCAGTGCTGGCCGACGCCGAACGGTTCGCCGCCGCATTGCCGGCTCCGCTCGACCACATCCGCACGACGCTCATGGCGCGCACCGGCGTGCTGTCCGAGGTGCGGACCCCGGTGCTGGTCCACTTCGATCTGTGGCCCGGCAACATCCTGCTGGGCGACTCCGGGATCACCGGCTTCGTCGACGGCGAACGCGCGTTCTGGGGAGACCCGCTCGCCGACCTGGTGTCGACGGCCCTCTTCGGCGACGTCGAACGCGACGCCGGCTTCGTGCGCGGCTACCGCGAAGCGGGCGGCGAGCTGGTCTTCGACGACGCGGCTCGCGTCCGGCTCGCGCTGTACCGCAGCTACCTGTACCTGATCATGCTGGTCGAGACGGTGCCGCGCGGAGGCGGCGCACCCGCGACGATCCAGCTGGCCGCCGCGCATCTGCGCCGGGCCTTGACGTTCCTCGGGAGGTCGTCGTGATCGAAGTTCTCACTTCCGGCGTGGCACTGGGTGTGCACGTGCCGGGTCTGCTGCTGGCCAGGCGACTGCGCGAACGCGGCGCGGCCGCCGACGTCAGCGTGCTCGAACGGCTGCTGCCACCGCGGAAACTGGCCATCACCGCGGAGATGAAATGGGCCTTCCACCGCGACTTCCGCCTCGCCAAGGCCGGGCACCGCCTCGCGACCGACCCGGCGGCGGTGACCGATCCGGCCGCCGAAGCGGAACTCTTCGCCCGCTGGGACGCCGAGCAGGTCGAGACCTTCGTGCTCTTCTCCGGGTTCTGGCTGCCGATCGTCGAGCGCTACCTCGCGCGCGGCCGCACCGTGCGCGTGGTGCTGTGCCACATCGATGCCGTCGCCTCGCCGTCTTTTCGGAAGGCGGCCGGATGGCAGATGCCGCACGAAGACGTCTTCCTGGTGGACGGGGCGTCGATGACGGTCCCGCGCAGCGTGCCGGTGAGCGCGCGCCCGCCGCTGTCGTGGGCGGAGCGCGAGCCCCGGCTGTACCTGCACGGCGGCGGCTGGGGGATGGGCACCTACCGCGCGCACGTCGCCGAACTGGCCGGCGCCGGGTTCGCCCTCGACGTCCTCGCGTATCGGGAGTCCGATGTGGACTCCCGCCCCGGGATCCGGCACTTCATGCTCGACCCCGAGTGGCATCCCTGGCACGACAACGGTTTCCCGCCGCTCCGGCCCGAACGCAGCGGGACCTACACCCGCGGCGAGGCGCACCCGGACTCGTTCGAACTGGTCCGCTCGGCACGGGCGACGGTCAGCAAACCCGGCGGCGGGACCTGCCTGGACTCGCTGTGGGCCGCGACCCCGTTGCTGCTGCTGGAACCCCTGGGAGCAGCCGAAAAGCGCAACGCCGAGGTGTGGCAGAAGCTCGGTTTCGGCCTCCCGTACGCAACGTGGCGGGACAGCGGCTTCTCCGTCGGCTTGCTCGCCGAAATGCACGAGAACCTGCGGCGAGCGCTGCCGGGGATCGCCGACTACTCGGCGGAGCTGGCCGCGTGAACACCCGCCCGCTTTCGGTGTTCCAACGGGCGATGCTCGACTGCGGCCCGGACTTCACCGGGCAGTGGTTCACCATGAACGCCGTCCTCCGGCTGAGCGCGCCGCTCGACCCGGACGTGCTGTCCGCCGCCTTGACGAACCTGATCGCCCGGCACGAGATACTCCGCACCCGGGTGACTGACGAGGCCCAGGTGGTGTCCCCGCCCGGTCCGCCGGTTTTCGAGGTGCACCAAGGCAGCGACCCGGCCGACTGGCTGCACGCGCCGGTCCCGCCGGAGTCCGGACCGCTGGTGGTCCGCCTGGTGCGCGGCGATCCCGGCCTGCTCGCCGTGCATCTGCACCATCTGGTCGCCGATCCCGGCACGGTCTGGGCCGTCTGCCGGGAGCTCGCCGCGCTGTACTCCGCCGAACTGGGCGGCCCCGCGCCGCCGATGCCCGCCGCTCAGTACGGCGACTACGCTGCGGCCGAAGCCCGCCAGCGCCGGACAACGGAAGCCGGAGACCGGGCGTGGTGGGAAACCGCGATGGCCCGGGACTTCGTGTCAGTTCGGAAAGACGAGAACGGTCCGCCCTACGCCGAGCGCGCGACGCTGCTGCCGAAGGCCGGGCTGGCAGCGGTCCACCGATTCGCGCGGACGCATCGCACCACCCCGGCCACGACGTTGTTCGCCGCGCTCGCCTGCGCGATGCGGCCCTGGACCGGACCGGGGCCGCGGGTGTTCACCACTGTCTTCGGCCTGCGGGACCGTCCGGAGTGGCGCCGGATGCTGGGCCCCTGCCTGCTCACCGCGTATGTCCCGCTCCCGGCCCCGCCGTCGCGGCTGACCCCGGAGTACGCCGTCGAGGTCCGCGACGTCCTGCGCGACTGCCGCCGCCACTGCCGGTTCCCGATGCCGGAAGTCCGGGCGTTCCGCGAGACTCCGGACGCGGTGCCGTTCTACGAGTACGTTCCCGACGACTGGCCCGAACCGTATGAGTTCGGCCCGGTCACCGCCCAGGTCGTCGCGGCTGCCGGGCCCAAGGACACGCGCGCTCCCACGACCCTCGCGATCCGTTCCCGTTCGACCGCCGAGGGCACGGTGACCGCGCACGTTTCCTCCGACGGCCGGGGCTGGTCGCGTGACCGTGTCCGCTCGCTGTGGCCGGCGGTCGCCGGGCAGGTCGGGGCCGGGGCCGCACCGGACTCGCTCAGGTGAGTTCGCCGGCAGCGACGAGCGAGTTCTTCAGCGCCCCCGTGGCCGTGGTGAGCGCCTTGGTCGCAGTGGCGACATCGATGCCGTCGTCCCACGTGCTCATCACCGCGACCGCGAACGTCCGCGACTCCGTCCGGACCAGGCCGGTCGTGTTCAGCACCCGCCGGCCCTCCGACGTGCCCCAGCCCTGTTTGATCGCCCATGCCGCACCGGGGAAGGCGCGCGGAATCCCGAAATGCTGGTCGAACCCGTCGGCAGCGGTGAGCGGGGCGCTTTCCAGCGCCTCGGTGAGGAAGTCGCGTTCCTCGTCCGGCCGGCCCGAGGTGATGTGCCGATAGACCGCGACGACGTCCTCGGGCGACATTTTCGTCGACCCCCACTGGCCAGGCTCGCCGGGCGGCGAAGTGTGCGAGAGCCCCAGCTTCCCCGCCTGCCGCCGGACGATCGCCGGTCCGCCGAGTTGCTGCCAGAACCGGCTGGCGACGCGGTCGTCGCTGGCCGCGAGCATGGCGTGGACGGCGTCGGCCTCGCTGCCTTCGGGGACTCCGGACCGGTCGAGGAGGTCGAGCGCGATGAGCAGTTTCACCACCGACGCGGTCGCCTGCGGCTGATCGGCTTTCCAGCCGACCTCCACCGCGCAGGCGTCGAGGTCGACGACCTCGATCTCGAGCCGGGGGTCGTTCCCGTTGCTGAGCAAAGCTTTCCGGGCTTCGGCGACGGCTGTGGGGTGCTTGCCCGCTGCCGGAGCGGGGGCCGTTCTGCACGCGGCTCGCCAGTCAGTGCCGCCGGAACCGGCGGTCAGGCAGATCGCGGCGGCCAAACCTCCCGCGACGGCGAGGGCGGCGAGCCCCACGAGCATCTTCATCGATGCGAACTCCTTCGGCGACGGTCCGCTTCCGCGGGAAGCGGGAGCGCTCCGAAGGTAGGGAGACCGGGGGAAGGACAGGATCGTCCGAAAAGTCCGTCCATTCAGGCCAGTCGGCGGGCAACCCTGTCCGGGCATCGGCCATCTGGCCGACCCGAGGCGTGCTGACCTGCGACGACGCGACGGCCGGCGACGGTGCGGCGAGGGCGGCCGAGGGCCCGCACCCGGCGACGGCGGCGAGAGCCGGAGGACGATCAGGCAACTCCGCCTGCCCGATCATCCCTTTCGCCGTCGTCGGGTCCGGGGTTCGGTCAATCGGTTTCCGGCTGCTGCCACGCCCTTCCGGCCCGCTGGGCGGCCAGCCGGATCTCGTCGCCTGCCTCCTGCCAGTTCTGGTCCGTCGGGTCGTGGTCGCCGATCCACGTGCGCCGCGGCGTCGCGAGCGAGCCGCCGGCCTGCTGCGGTTCCTGGGTCATCTGAGCCATGATTCCTCCGTCTCCGGGCGAAGGCCAGCGGGGACTGCCCCTTCCGGGGCCCCTGAAACGGGTGCGCGGTCGAGATCGGCCCGGCGAGGCGCCTGCCGGTCATTGCCGTGCACCAGTGCTTGCGGCGACTGTGGGCTCGACCGCGGCGGCCGCTGCCGGGGTTAGGGGCCGGTCGGTCGTCCCGGCCTGCGGCAGTTCGCTGCCGGTCAAGCCGGCGATGTCGCCGGTCGCGGGCCCGCGCGCGTGCGGCTGAGGTCCGGCTGGATTCGCCGGGCAAGCTCGGCAAGGTTGTCCCGCGGACGGAGTGACCGGCGGCGGGCGAGTGTTTCCGATCGCGCCATTGCGAGCCGCCGCCCGTCGAACGCCGGGTTGGGCACCAGCGGGGCTCAACCCGGCGGCGAGGATTTCCGCGGGTTTTTCTCGGCGTCGGGCGATGCGCGAGCCGGGGAGCTTCGGGCAATCGGCTTCGCCTGCCGCGCCGACCAGGAAACCGCGACCCGGATCAGCGTCAGCGTGATCCGCCATGCCGAGGTTTCGTCCGCGGTGCCCACCTCGAATCACTTGCCAGTCTCCGGGGCGGGGGCTTTCCTGCCCTTGACCTGGCGAACGGACCCCGCGCCGAGGGCCCCGTCCGAGGTGGGCGGTCCGGCCGCGCCCGCCGTCCCACCTGATCGTGTCAACGCCTCCTGGCACACCGCAGCAGATGCTTCTGGTCGCCGGGGATCAGGCAGGCCGTCACCTGCCTCGGTGCTGTGTACTTCGCCGATGCCGGGACCGCGCACCCCGGGCTGGGCCGAAACACCGTGCTGGCCGCAGGCATCGCGGGCGGCCGGTGCTGGTCCCTCGGCACCGTGATCGGCGCGATGGCCTCCGACCGGGCCGGCCGCCGCCCGATCCTTCTGGCGGCGACTGGGGCCGCTGTCGTCCCGGTTTCGCAGTCGGCGTCCGGCATGCGGTACCTGGCGCTGCTGTGCGCGACGACGCTCATCGCAGGCTGGGAAATCGGTTCGATCACCGTGATGCTGTCCGAGATTTTCGAGGCCCGGTACCGATGCACGGCTTCCGCGTTCGCCTACAACGTCGGCCTGGTGACCGGCGGAGCCGTGCCGCCGCTCGGGGCGGGCGCGAGCACCGCCGCTTACGGTGCCGTCGTCTTCGGTGCTTTCCCGGCGGTCTGGTGCTCGCTGAGCGCGATCGCCCACCCGGGACCGGGACCTGCTGGACGTGCGAGCGGTGCGGCGCTGGCGCGGCCTCGTGTCTTGGCCTCCGGTGAGCCGCGCCGGTGGCGGGCAGAAGGCGAAAACAGGCGTCCAGCCCCTTGCGGACGCCGGAGCGAGCCCGACGTCCGGGGAGCGCGCCTGGACGAAGGCGCGCTCCCCGAGGGCACTGCCCGGTCGTTGCGGGATGCTCAGTAGATGTTGGTGTCGGCGAACGAGTTTTCGTGGCTGTTGATCTGCGCGCGCAGCGCGATCTGGTCGAACACCCGGACTTCCCGCACGATCCGCCCGTTCTGGATCAGGAACTGCGAGACGCCGAGCAGGTCGACGGGCTGACCGGTCAGCGGGCCGAAGTCGGCCGCGCCGCGGTAGCCGCCGCGCATGACCCAGGCGACCGCGACGCGCAGCCCGGCGTAGCGTTCGGCGTAGTTCGCCTGGACGTCCCGGACCTCGAAACGCGCGTCCGGGAACGGCGCGATCTGGGCCAGCAGGTCCCGCTGGTAGCCGTCGGGCCGGAGCACCGTCCGGTCGCCGACGGTGTGCAGGAAGAGGTCCCGGTGCATGAATTCGGCGACCTTGTGCAGCCGGCGGGCGTTCCAGACCTCTTCGACGAACTCCAGCACCATTTCGCATTCCGGCCGGTATTCGTCCGGGCGCGGGCCGCTGTCGCCCGCGGTCAGCACGTCGGCGGGCGCGGGTTTGGTCATCGAACCCTCGTAGCCGCGGAAGCGCAGCTCGCGCGCCGCCTCGGCGGGGTCGATGCCGCGCTGCAGGCAGTCGGCGAGTTCGTCGCGGACGACCCACTCCTCGACCATCCGGCCCCGCCGGTAGAGGCAGTTCGCGATGGTGCGCTTGCGGATCGGTGCCGGGACGCCGCGCACGAGGTGGGTGTCGCTGGAGAAAACGAGATGGGAGCTCAAGAACGCGTCGCCGCCGCGGGCTTCCCAGACGACGTCCTCGGCCTGGCCCACGTGCTGGGGCACCTCGGCGATCCGCATCAGGCTGCCTTCGATGACGCCGTCCCGCCCGGCGACGGTGCCGAGCCCGCCGTGCACGATCGAGTCGGGTTCGTAGTTGTCGACGATGTAGGAGATGTCGCGCTGTACCCAGATCCGGTCGGTCACCTCGCGGATGAAATCGTCCGGGTCCTCGTAGGGCTGGTAGGCGACCGGGTCGAGCGGCATGGTCTTTCCCTTCACGGCTGCGGATGGCTTGCCCGGCACTGTATCCGTATGCATTGGCCGGGACAAGACGAAGTCCGGATTGCTTCCGGTGCCGGACTTTGGCTCATGATCGCAGTAAATGCCCGCTCGGTGCACCTTGACCGCGGCCGGGTCGCCACTTATGTTCCTTCGTCATACGTATGCAGGCGGCTCCGGCCGTTGTGACCCCGTCATGGAGGTGTCATGTCCACCGTCGCGCCGAGCACCGCCGCGTCCGCTGAGGCGACCGGACGTCGAAGGGTGATCCGCCGGGCGATCCTCGCCGGCAGCATCGGGAACTTCGTCGAACAGTTCGACTACGGTTTGTACGGCTACATGGCACCCGTGCTGGCGGCCTCGTTCTTCCCGGCAGGCGACCGCACCGCGAGCGTGCTGAGCGCGTACGCGGTGATCGCGATCGCGTGCCTCGTTCGCCCGTTCGGCGGCACCGTTCTCGGCCGGTGGGGCGACCGGTTCGGGCGCAAGCGCGTGCTGTTGTGGACAGTGGTGCTCATGGGCGTGTCGACGGCCGCGATCGGCGTGCTGCCGACCTACCGCCAGATCGGGCTCGCCGCCCCGCTGATCCTCCTGGTGCTGCGAGTGTTCCAGGGCATGGTGGCCGGCGGCGAGTACGTCGGCGCGGTCGCGTTCGTCGTCGAGTGGGCCGAGCCGCGCCGGCGCGGGTACTACACCTCGTTCGCGTCGAACAGCTGCTTCCTGGGCATTCTCGCCGGGGCCGGGACCGCCGCGCTGATGAGTGCCGTGTTCAGCGACGAAACGCTGCAGAGCTGGGGCTGGCGGATCCCGTTCCTGGCGGTGCTGCCGCTGTGCGCGGTCGGGATGTGGCTGCGCAGCCGGATCGAAGAGAGCCCGGAGTTCATGGCGGCCACCGACCACGGGACGAACGTGGTGGCGGCGCCGCTGCGCGAGGCGCTGCGGTCGCAGTGGCGGCCGATCCTCGTGTTCTGCGGGGCGTCGATCATGCTGGCGATCCTGTCCTACACCTGGGTCACGTTCTATCCGGAGTACCTGTCCGACACCCTGCACCTGCCGAAGTCCGCGGCCTGGCTGTCGAACATGATCTCGGTCGCGGTGCTGATCCCGCTGCTGCCGCTGGCCGGCGCGCTGTCGGACCGGATCGGGCGGAAACCGATGCTGATCACCGGGGCGGTGTGCTGCATCGTCCTGGTGCCGGTGGCGTTCCGGGTCGGCCAGCTCGGGACCTTCGGCGGCGCGGTGGCGAGCCAGCTGATCTATCTGATCCCGGAGTTCTTCCTGACCGGCATCGTCACGGTGTGCGCGGCGGAGCTGTTCGCCACCCGGACCCGGTTCAGCGCCAGCTCGATCGCCTACAACAGCTCGTTCTCGATCTTCATGGGGATCACGCCGTTCGTCGCGACGCTGCTGGTTTCGGAGTTCGGCACGATCTACGCGGTGTGGGCCTACCTCGCGGCGGCCGCGGTGCTGGCGCTGGCGGTGATCACGCTCTTCATGAAGGAGACCTACCGCAGCGAGCTTTCCGCGGACAAGTACGCCCGCTGAGGCGAATTCCGTTCAGGACACCGGCGGCCCCTGCGCGCGCAGGGGCCGCCGGTGTTCGAGCGTCGGGTTGCGCAGCAACAGATCCACCGCCAGCCGGGCGAGTTCCTCGGTCGCCGGGGACAGCCGCGCGTGCGCGCGCCGGACGAGCGCGAACGTGTTGTGCAGCGGCGGGTCGAAGGTCGTGGTGTGCAGGCGCAAGCCCTCGGTGCGGATGAGCCGTTCGGCCACCGCGCGCGACAGGAACGTGTCGCCGACGCCGCGGGAAACCAGGTGCAGGGCGGCCGGTGCCTGTTCGACCTCCACGAACGGCTCCAGCCGGACACCCGCGAGCTGCGCGCGTTCGGCGAGCTGCAGCCGGTCCGGGTCCGCGTTGCCCGCGTGTGCGTCGTAGAAGACAAGCCTGCGCTCGGCCAGCGCGGCGATGTCGACCGGGGCGGCGGTGTGCGCCGGATCCGCGGACACGTAAAGGACTTCGTCGCGGGCGAGGGGAGTGGTCTCCAGCCCGGCAGGCGTCACCGGGAGCACCACGATGCCCGCTTCGAGGTCACCGGCGGCGACGGCGTCGGCGACGAGGGCGGCATTGACGCCCACCAGGCGGATCCGCACATTCGGGTAAGCGGTCGCGAACCGTTCGCCGAGTTCGGCCAGCAAGTAGTAGTCGGCGTTGCGGAACAGGCCGAACGACGCGACCCCGCCGGTGAGGCCGCGCACCTCCTTCATCGCGTTTTCCGCGTTCTCGGCCGCGTTCACGGTTTGCTGCGCGTGCGGCAGCAGCTGCTCTCCGGCGGCCGTGAGGGCCAGCCGCCGCGCGCCGCGGTGGAACAGCTGCAGGCCGCATTCCTCTTCGAGCCGCCGGACCAGTTCCGAGATGGCCGCCTGGCTGTACCCGAGCGCGGTGCCGGCGGCGGTGAAGGAGCCGAGCTGCGCGGTGGCGACCAGTGCCCGGAGCTGAGTCAGTGTCACAAGGAAATCCTATCGATGACCCAATGCAAGACAAGGTTGTCCCGTGGCATGCGAGAAACTAGTTTTCCGGCCATGTACTTCACCGAAGCCACCCAACGTCGTTTCGCGGGCCGGTTCACCGTGGTCAAGCAGCCTGCCGCCGGGGGAGCGCCGGCCCAGCGCGACCCGAGGGTCGTCGAGACGGTGACCCGCATGCTCGGGCAGATCCGCGCCGGCGGGCTCGACGCGGTCACCCGGTACGCCGCCGAACTCGACGGCTACGACGGACGGCCGCTGGAGATCTCCCGGGACGAGATGCGCCGCGGCGGCGCCAAGCTGCCCGGCGAACTCCGCGCCGCGATCGAACTAGGGGCCGAGCGCACCGCTGCGTTCGCGAAAGCCTCCCGCGCCGCCCTCAAGGACCTTGAGGTCGAACTCGAACCGGGTCTCGTCGCCGGGTACCGCTACGTCCCGGTGCCGCGGGTCGGCGCGTACCTGCCCGCCGGCCGCTTCCCGTTGACCGCCAGCGCGTTCATGACGGTGAACGTCGCCAAGGCGGCCGGGGTCCCGTCGGTGGTCGCGTGCACGCCGCCGCAGCCGGACGGCGGGCCCCACCCGGCGGTGCTGTACGCGGCGTATGTGTCCGGGGCGGACCGGGTGTTCCTGCTCGGCGGGGTGCAGGCGCTGGCGGCGATGGCCTACGGGCTGGTCGGCGACGCGCCGGCGGACATGCTGGTGGGCGCGGGCAACGCGTTCGTCGCCGAGGCCAAGCGGCAGCTTTTCGGCGCCGTCGCGATCGATTTGCCCGCCGGTCCGTCCGAGGTCGCGGTGCTCGCCGACGAGACGGCCGATCCCGAACTCGTCGCGGCGGATCTGCTCGGCCAGGCCGAGCACGGCCCGGATTCGCCCGCCGCGCTCGTCACGACGAGCGCCGGACTGGCGGAGCGCGTCGCGGCGGAGGTCGACCGGCAGCTCAGCGGGCTGGCGACGGCGCCGATCGCGGGCCCGGCCTGGCGCGACCACGGTTCGATCACCGTCGCCGCGGACCGGAGCACGGCCGCGGCGCTGATGGACGACCTCGCCCCGGAACACTTGGAGGTCCAGACCGCCGACGACGAGTGGTACCACGAGCACCTGACCGCGTACGGGTCGTTGTTCCTCGGCCCGTGGAGCACGGTCGCCTACTCCGACAAGGGCATGGCCGGGACGAACCACGTGCTGCCGACCGCGGGCGGCGCGCGGCACAGCGCCGGACTGTCCGTGTCGCGCTTCCTGCGGCCGTTGACCTACCAGCGGGTCGGCCGGGACGCGACGCCCGCGCTCGCCGGGGCCGTGGAGACGATCTCCGCCTCCGAGGGCATGGCCGCCCACCGCGCCACGGCGGCGCTGCGCACGGGCAGGCTGTCCCGGCAGGAGGTGTGAGCGTGCGGCCGCTTTCGCTGGCGCTGGCCCAGGTTCCCGGCCGCGGTGCCGGGGATCTCGGCGGGTTCGCCGCGCACGCCGACGCGACCGCCGCCCGGTTCCCCGGGACGACCCTGCTCGCTTACCCGGAACTGCATCTGACTGCCGAGTCCGATGTGGCCGCGGCGGAACCGGTCGAGGACGGTCCGCGGCATCGGTGCTTCGCCGAACTCGCCGGGGATCTCGGGCTGTGGCTGTGCCCGGGCAGCGTCGCCGAACTAGGCGGCGACGGGCACGTGTACGACACCGCGGTGGTCTATTCGCCCGAGGGAAAACTGGCTGCCGCGTACCGGAAGATGTTCCCTTGGCGGCCCTGGGAACCGTTCAAGCCGGGCCGGGAGTTCGTGGTGTTCGGCGTGCCCGGGATCGGCCGGGTCGGGCTTTCGGTGTGCTTCGACGCGTGGTTTCCCGAGACGACCCGCCACCTCGCCTGGCTCGGCGCCGACCTGGTGCTCAACGTGGTCCGCACCGACACCGCCGACCGGGCGCAGGAGGTCGTGCTCGCCCGCGCGAACGCGACGGTCAACCAGGTGTTCGTGGCCAGCGTGAACGCGGGCGGCCCGACCGGTGCCGGGCATTCGGTGCTCGCCGGGCCCGAGGGACAGCTCCTCGCCGAACTGCCGGGGTCCGGCTCCGGCGTGCTCACCGCCGTGGTGGATCTGGACGCGGTGACCACGGTGCGCCAGTACGGCAGTTTCGGCGTCACGCGGGTGTGGGAGCAGCTGCGGGAGGACGACGACCCGATTCCGATGCCGCTTTACGGCGGCCGGATCACCCCGTCCGCGTGGGCGGAGACCGGCCGCAGGCAGCGCGCGCCGGTCACCGGGCCGCGTGCGTTCCCCTCGGCACGAGAGCCGGAGTGAACACCGTCCGCCGCGACGCGAGATCCGGCGCGGTTCCGGAGAGGCGTTCGACCAGCAGGTCCGCCGCCGCCTTGGCCATGCCGTCGAGGTCGTGGCGCACGGTGGTGAGGTCGAAGGTCTCCCAGGACGCCATCGGCAGGTCGTCGAAGCCGATGACGGTCAGCTCGCCGGGGATGTCCAGGCCGAGGCGCCGGGCCGCGTTCATCGCGCCGATCGCGATCACGTCGTTCCCGCAGAAGACCGCGGTGGGCCGCGGGCCGTCGGACCACAGGTCGAGCAGCCCGGCGTACCCGGTGTCGTAGTCGAAGGGGCCCTGCCGGACGCGGCGGCGCGGCAGGCCGACGCCCGCCTCGGACAGCCCGACCCGGAAGCCGAGTTCCCGGTCGCGTCCGGTGGTCGTGTCCGCCGGGCCGCCGATCAGCGCGATGTCGGCATGGCCCAGCCGCAGCAGTTCCTCGGCGACCAGCCGCCCGCCCGCCTCGTTGTCGACCACCGCCGCGTCGGCGTGGTTCGTGCCGGTTTCCCGGTTCAGGAACACGAACGGGACGCCGCGGCGGACGAGTTCGGCGGGCAGCGCGGAGCCGACCACCGCGGTGGTGAGCACGACCCCGTCGATCGAGCGGTCCAGCAGCCGTTCGGTCTCCAGCGCGGCCTCGCTGCGCTCGGCGAAGAGCATCATCCGGTAGCCGTGCTGTTCGAGCGTGTCGTGCAGCGGGCCGATCAGGTGCGGGTAGAACGGGTTGGTCAGGTCGGTGACCACCACTCCGACGCAGTGGGTCGACCGGGTGGCCAGGCTGCGCCCGGCTTCGCTCGGGACGTAGCCGAGCGCGTCCGCCGCCTCCCGCACCCGCGTGCGGGTGGCCTCCGAAACGCGGTGGTCGCCGCGCAGCGCCCGGGAGACGGTCGGCTGCGAAACCCCGGCGAGCCGGGCCACGTCATGGCTCGTGATCGACATCGACTCCTCTTCCCGTGCCACCGCTTGTGCATACGAATCCTAGCGGAAGCGCCCAGCGCTCCGGCGGCGGTTCCTGGACCGTTCCGGCGCAGCCCGGTCTTGACAGGCGGCCGGTGCCGGTGGTCGTATGCATACGTATAAACACATTAGTTCGGAGGGGTTGCATGCACACCGACGAAAAGCGGGCGACGGCGGCCGAGCTGGCCCGCCGCACGATCCGGCGGGCCGATTTCGTGTCGTGCGACCAGGCGTTCATCGACTGCCGGACGCCCGGGTCGGACCGCAAGGAGAACTACTCGATGATCGGCCCGGGCGTGACGCAGAACCCGGACCAGGTCGTGAACCTGCGCGAGCCGCACGGGTTCAACATCGGCGCGGCGGCGATGCCGCACGGCATCACGAACAACCTGCACCTGCACTTCACCGCGGAAGTGTTCCTGTGCTTCCGCGGCGAGTTCCTGCTCCGCTGGGGCGCGGACGGCGAAGAGGGCGAACTGGTCCTGCGCGAGGGCGACATCGCCTCGATCCCGACCTGGATCTTCCGCGGGTTCACCAACATCGGCCCGGACGACGGCTGGCTGTTCACCGTGCTCGGCCACGACGACACCGGAGGCATCATCTGGGGCCCTTCGGTGCTGCGGGAGGCGCAGGGGCACGGCCTCCACCTGGCCGCGGACAACCGGCTGATCGACACGCTCGCCGGCGACGAGGTCCCGGACCCGGAGGAGCTGGTGTCCCCGATGGCGCCGGCCGACATCGCCGCTCTGCCGTCCTACGACGCCGCGAAGCTGCGGCGGCGGGTGGCTGCCGCGGAGGACCTGGAGTGGTCTGCCCTCGGCTTGCTCGGCAGTGCCGTGCCCGGGGGAGGCGCCGAACTGGCTCCGGTCATCGGCTTCGGCATGACCGAGGACCGTGACCAGGAGCCGCGCATCTACAACCCGCACGGGCACAACGTCGCGTGGCTGCGCGCCGAGCCGGGCGAGGGCGTCCCGCTGCACCGGCACGACGAAACGCAGGTGCTGCTGGTGAAGGACGGCGAGTGGGAGGTCACGCTCAACCGGCACGACGAGGTGAGCGTGCGCCTCGGCCCGTGGGACATGGTCTCCGTGCCGCGCGGGGTGTGGCGGCGCGTCCGCAATGTCTCCGGCGAGCGGGCGACCATGCTCGTCGTCAACGGCGGCGACGGCCGGGTGCGCCTGGAATGGGACGAGGAGGTCGTCAAGGCGGCCGCCGACGCTGGCGTGGGCGTGGACCACAACGGTTACCTCGCGCCTTATCACCTGCTGCCCCGGCCGGTCGGCCAGTGACCGTGCCGCCGGTGGTCCTCGTCCCCGGAATGCTCTGCGACGCCGAGGTCTGGGCCGACGTGCGGCTCCCGGGGCCGGTAGTCCACGCGGAGATCACCGCGCCGGACCTCGGCGGCATGGCCGAGCAGATCCTGTCCGCCGTCGACGGGCCGTTCGTGCTCGCCGGGCTGAGCCTCGGCGCGATCGCCGGGTTCGAGGTCGCCCGCCGGGCGCCGGACCGGCTCGCCGGGTTCTGCGCGGTCTCGACCAACGCCGGCGCGCCCACCCCGGAACAGCTCGCCGCCTGGACGGAGTTCGACCGCCGCACGCGCGCGGGCGGTTTCGGCTCTGTCGTGGCGGAGCAGATCCTGCCCACGATGTTCGCCGACCCGAATTCCGTGCTGCGCCGGCGTTTCCTCGACATGGCGCGGCGAGTCGGGCCGGAAACGTTCCGTGCCCAGCTCGCCGCGCAGGCCACTCGGCGCGACGCCCACGACGCGGTCGCGGGCTTGTCCTGTCCGGTGCTGGTCCTGTGCGGCGAACGCGATGCCTTGTGCCCACCCGGGTTTCACCGCGCGATCGCCGCCCGAGCGGGCCGCGCCGACGTGCGAGTGCTCCCGGAAGCGGGACACCTGCTGACGGTCGAGGCGCCCCGTGCCGCGGCCGCCGCGCTGCACGACTGGTTGTGCAGCACCGTTTCTCTCGTGAAGGAGTCCTGAATGCCGAAGACCCTCAAATCCGCTGTCCCGGTCGAGCAGGTGAGCGCCGCCCGCGACGACGTGCGCGACCGCGTCGGGGCGATCATCGCCGACATCCGCGAGCGCGGGGACGCCGCGGTCCGCGACTGCTCGGCGAAGTTCGACTCGTGGTCGCCCGAATCGTTCCGGCTCTCCGCCGCCGAGATCGAGCGGATCGTCGCGCGGGTGCCCGGCCAGGTGCTCGACGACATCCGGTTCGTCCAGGACCAGGTGCGCGCCTTCGCGCAGCGGCAGCGGGAATCGTTGCGGGAGTTCGAGATGGAGACCCTGCCGGGTGTCCAGCTGGGACAGAAGCACGTTCCGGTCGCCGCCGCGGGCGCGTACGTGCCCGGCGGCCGGTACCCGCTGACCGCGTCCGCGCACATGACGATCGTGACCGCGAAAGTCGCCGGGGTGCCCCGCGTGGCCGCGTGCACGCCGCCGATCCGCGGGGAGATCCCGGAGGCGACCGTCGCGGCCATGCATCTGGCGGGCGCGGACGAGATCTATCTGCTCGGCGGGGTGCAGGCGGTGGCCGCGCTCGCGGTCGGCACCGAGACGGTCGGCCGGGTGGACCTCATCGCGGGGCCGGGCAACGCCTACGTCGCCGAGGCCAAGCGGCAGCTGTTCGGCGAGGTGGGGATCGACCTGTTCGCCGGTCCGACCGAGGTGCTGATCGTCGCCGACCACACCGCCGATCCGTTCGTCGTCGCGGTGGACCTGCTGTCCCAGGCCGAGCACGGGCCGGATTCCCCGGCGGTGCTGATCACCACCGCCGAGGACGTCGCGCGGGAGGTGCTCGACCACGTCGAGGCGCTGCTGCCCGGGATGCCGACCCGCGATTTCGCCGCCCCGGCGTGGCGCGACCACGGGGAAATCCACGTCGTCGACGACCTCGACGAGGCGTTCGCCCTGGCCGACAGCTACGCGTTCGAGCACGTGCAAGTGCTCACCGAGGAACCGCGCCAGGCACTGGACAAGATGCGCGACTACGGCGCGCTTTTCCTCGGTCCGGGCACCTGTGTCTCCTACGGCGACAAGGTGATCGGCACCAACCACGTGCTGCCGACCCGCGGCGCCGCCCGGTACACCGGCGGGCTGTGGGTGGGCAAGTACCTGAAGACGGTCACCTATCAGGAGGTCACGAGCAGCGAGTCGAGCGTGCGGCTCGGCGAGGTCTGCGGACGCGCGGCGCGGGTCGAGCTGTTCGAGGGCCACGCCCGCTCCGGCGACGTGCGCGCGGCCGAGTTCCGGCGGGGAGAACTCTCGTGGAACCCGGCGTGACGGCCGAGCTGGCCGGCCGCACCGCGCTCGTCACCGGCGGCGGCAACGGCCTGGGCCGTGCGATCGCGGCCGCCCTGTCCGGAGCCGGGGCGCGCGTCGTGGTGGCCGGGCGGCGGAAGGCCGCCCTCGACGAGACGGTGGCCGCGCTGCCCGGTCCGGGCCGGGCAGCGCGGTGCGACGTGGCCGATCCGGAGTCGGTGGCCGCGCTGGCGGCCGAACTCGCGGGCGAGGAGATCTCGGTGCTCGTCAACAACGCCGGTGTCGCGGGGCCGGTCAAGCCGCTGGTGGAGGTCGAACCGGCGGAATGGGACGAGGTGTTCGCGGTGAACGTGCGCGGCGTGTACCTCGTGTGCCGGGCTTTCCTTCCGGCGATGACGGCGCGGGGCAGCGGAGACGTCGTCAACATCGCGTCGGTGAGCGGGAAACGGCCGCTGCTGCGCCGTACTCCCTACTGTGCGTCCAAAATGGCCGTTCTCGGGTTGACGGCCACGCTCGCGGGGGAGGCCGGGCCGTTCGGGGTCGCGGTGAACTCGCTCTCGCCGGGCCCGGTGGAGGGCCCGCGGATGGAGCGCAACTTCCGGCTGGAAGCCGAGCGCACCGGGGCCAGCTACGCCGAGGCAGAGCGGGCGTTCACCAGCCGCGCGGCACTGGGCCGCATGGTCACCGAGACCGAGGTGGCGGCCGCGGTGCTGGCGATGCTGCGGATGCCGGGGCTGTGCGCGGCCGACATCGACCTGTCCGCCGGGATGGTGGCGCGGTGACGACGCTGAAACACCGGCTGGGCAAGGGAAACCGGCTCCTCGGCGGGCTGCTGCGGATGCCGTCCGAGACGCTGGTCGAGACGGCCGGGGTGGCGGGGCTGGACTTCGTCGTGCTCGACTGCGAACACGGGCCCGCGGACCTGGTGCCGTTGCAGCAGCACGTCGTGGCCGCGCAGGCGCACGGGCTCGGCGTGCTGGTCCGGGTCGGCGCCGCGGAACCCGCGCTGGTGCTGCGCGTGCTCGACCTGGGCGCGGACGGCGTGATCGTGCCGCACGTCGACACCCCGGAACAGGCTCGCGCCGCGGTCGCCGCCGCGCACTATCCGCCGCTCGGAGAGCGAGGCTTCGCGACCTACAGCCGAGCCGGCCGCTTCGGCGCCCGGGGCGTCGAGGAGCACCTGGCCCGCTCCGCGGAGACCACGCTCGTCGTGCCCATGCTCGAAACCCCGGCGGCGTGCGCGGCGGCGGCGGAGATCCTCGCGGTCCCCGGCGTCGATTCGGTCCTGGTCGGCCCGGCCGACCTGTCAGTGGCGCTCGGCCTGACCGGCGGCGGGGCGGAACCCGCTGTCGCGCAAGCTATCGACGAGGTCGCGGCCGCGGCGGCGGTCGCGGGCAAGCCGATGACCAGCATCGTGGGAACCACGGAACAGGCCCGGAACGCCCCGCCCGGGCCAGTGGTTTACAACCTCGCGCAGGTCCTGCTCGCCACGTTCGCGGGTCTCGCCGCGGCGCGCGTCCCGGGGTGAGGGCCGGGGACCCGGGCAGGCGCGTGTCCGACCGGCGTCCCGGTTCCGGCCGGGGCTGTTCTGCTTCACGGCCCGCCGTCGAGCACGTCGCCGGCCACTTGTCCGCGACCCCGGCGGCCTCGCCGCGACTAAGCGGACCGGGTTTCCGCCAGCTGCGTTCCCGACCTTCTTCGTCGTGGCTGCCGCCTGCTCGGCAGCCACGACGCGCGCACCTGCACCGCGCGGCACGCGCAACCCACGAGGTCCGGGCTTGCGGGCAGGACGAGAGGGGACGGCGCGCGCGTCTCTGGCCGCGCCCGCTCACCGAAAGCCTCCACGGGCCGGGCCCGCCGGCCTCTCGCGTTCGATCCACCTGCGGATGACGTCGACGACGTACGAGGTGTGGAGGTTCATCATCGCCGAGGTGATGGCGACGACCGACGCGGATCCGGTCGTCGTGGACACGTTTCTCGCCTTCGCCGCCGGGATCGGGATGGTCCCGATCCGGAAGGAGAAGCCGAGGGGGCCTGTCGAGATCTTCGGCGTCATCGGGCTGAGCGCGCCGTGCGGCATCGCGTGGCACGGCGACGAGGATCAGCAGCGGATCGCCGCGTGGTTCAAGGCGAGCTACCTCGGCCAGGGC
>NZ_FOWC01000036.1 GCF_900115345.1 Amycolatopsis rubida
GTGTTGTGCAGCGGTGAGGCGTTGCCGGACGAGCTGGCGGAGCGGTTCCACCGGCTGGTCGGCGCTGAGCTGCATAATCTCTACGGGCCGACCGAAGCTTCGGTCGACGTGACGGCGACGCGGTGCCTGCCGGGGGAGACCGTCACGATCGGCCGCGCGATCGCGAACACGCGGGTGTACGTGGTGGACGCCGAGCTGCGCGAGGTGCCGGTCGGCGTACCTGGCGAGCTGGTCATCGCCGGGGTGCAGCTGGCCCGCGGCTATCTGAACCGGCCGTCGCTGACCGCCGGGAAGTTCGTTCCGGACCCGTTCGCGCGGCAGCCGGGCGGACGGCTGTACCGCACCGGCGACCTCGCCCGGCGGCTGCCCGGTGGCCGGATCGAGTATCGGGGGCGGCTCGACCACCAGGTCAAGATCCACGGCAACCGGATCGAACTCGGCGAGGTCGAGGCGACTCTGCTGACCCATCCCGACCTGTGCGCGGCGGCGGCCGCGGTGCACGACGACCGGCTGGTCGGCTACTTCGTCGCCGAGCCGGGCTGTACCCCGGACCCGGCCGGGTTGCGCGCATACCTGGCGCGCACGCTGCCGGAACCGATGCTGCCGTCGGTGTGGCTGGCGCTCGACGCAGTGCCCTTGACCGCCAGCGGCAAAATCGATCGCAATGCCTTGCCCGCGCCGGACGGTGCGCGCACGAGCCACGGTTACGTCCCGCCGCGTACTCCGGCGGAGGCAGCGGTGGCCCGCGCGTTCGCGGCGGCGACCGGTGCCGACCGGGTCGGGGCGGAGGACAGCTTTTTCGCGCTGGGCGGTGATTCTCTGCGGGCGATCCGCGCTGTGGGGCTGCTGAACGCGGAGGGAATCGAGGCGAGCGTCGCGGACCTCTTCCGGCGACAGCGAGTGGCCGACTTCGCCGCCGGGCTCGGCGGTCCGGCGGCCGCGATCGAGGCGGTCGAGCCGTTCGCGCAGCTCGCCGCCGGTCAGCGGGAGGCATTGCCGGACGACGTGACCGACGCGTACCCGCTGTCGCTCGCGCAGGCGGGCATGGTGCACGAGATGCTCGCGGGAGCGGACCGCGGCCTCTACCTGAACCATCTCGGGTATCCGGTGCACGAAGAGTTGCGTCTGGACGCCTTGCGGCAAGCAGCGAACCGGCTGGTCGCGCGGCACGAGATCCTGCGTACTTCCGTCGACTTCGCCGCGGTTCCGCCGTTGCAGCGGGTGCACGAGACCGCTGTCCTGGAAGTGACCTGCGACGATCTGCGCGCGTTGCCCGCCGAGGAGCAGGCCGCGCGGATACAGGAGTACCCGGCGGAGGATCGGGCGCGCGGGTTCGATCTGCTCAGTCCTTCGCTGCTGCGTCTGCACGTCCACTGGCTCGCCGAGCGCGAATGGCGGCTGTCGTTCGGCTACGTGCACGCGATTCTCGACGGCTGGAGCCAGAATTCGCTCGTCGCCGAGCTGATCGAGGACTACCGGGCCGGTGCGGCGGATCCGGTCGGACCGCCGCCGGTCCGGTTCGCGGACACGGTCGCCCGGGAACGGGAGTCGCTGGAGTCCACTGTGGACCGCGACTTCTGGGCGGGCCGGGTGTGCGCGGCCGAGCGGTTCGCCGTGCCGTCGGGTTGGGCGGGCGAGGACGACGGGGTTTATCGCACGGTGCGGGTGCCGTTCGACGACCTGACGCCCCGGTTGCGTGCGGTGGCTTCGTCGGCCGGGGTTCCGCTGAAGAGCTTGCTGCTGGCCGCGCATCTCACCGTGCTGCGAACGATTGCCGGCCACGACCGGCCATTCCATACCGGTGTGGTGACCACCAGCAGGCTTGAGCGCGTGGGCGGCGATCAGGTTCGCGGGATGTTCCTGAACACTGTGCCGTTCGCGGTGCCGGCGGACGCGCGCGACTGGCCGGAACTGGCTCGCGCGGTGTTCGCGGAGGAGACCGCGATGTGGCCGCACCGGCATTTCCCGCTGCCGGCGATGCAGGCCGCGTGGGGCGGGCAGGTGCCGCTCGTCGACGTTTTCTTCAACCACACGGACATGCACGTCCTCACCGAAGCGCTGGTCGACCTGGCCGAGGTCGCCGACAGCACGCCCAACGAGTTCGGCCTCTCCGTCTCGACCGTGCCCGGTGCGTTTGTATTGGAGGCGTTCACTCACCGGGTCGCCGTCGCGCATCTGGAGTTCCTTGCCCGGCTTTATCGGCATGTGCTGGAACGGATCGTGGCCGCGCCGGCTTCCGATCCGCGCCGGTGCGGACTGCCCGCGCCGGATCGGGCTGTGCTGCTGCGGAATCCTTCGCGGACCGAGCGGGCCCGCCGGATGCTGCCGGAGTTGTTCGAGGCCACCGCGGCGGCGCACCCGGACGCGCCGGCGATGCGGTGCGGCGAGGTGACCCTCGCTTACCGGGAATTGTCGGTGCGGGTCGCTAGGCTGGCGCGGTATCTGAAGGACCGAGGAGTGCGGCGCGGGGCGCTGGTCGGGGTGCTGCTCGACCGGGGTCCGGACCTGCTCGTCGCGTTGCTCGCCGTGCACCGGGCGGGAGCCGCGTACCTGCCGGTCGATCCGCGCTATCCGGCGAAGCGGGTCGGTTACGTGCTGGCCGATTCAGGAGTGGAGGTGGTGCTCAGCGAAGAGCCGCTGGCAGGGTTGCTGGAGGGAACCGGCTGTTCGGCGGTGCTGCTGGACCGCGACGCGGCGGCGATCGCGGCGCGCCCGGCGGATGGTCCCGCGCCCCGGCCCGACGCCGGCGAACTCGCCTACGTCATCTACACGTCCGGCTCCACCGGGCGGCCCAAGGGCGTCCAGATCGGCCACGGCGCGCTGGCGAACTTCCTGCTGTCGATGCGGGAACGGCCTGGTCTCGCGCCGGGAGCCGCGGTGCTCGCGTTGACCACGGTCTCGTTCGACATCTCGGCGCTGGAACTGTACTTGCCGCTGCTGGCGGGCGGTCAGGTGATCGTCGCGACCGCCGAGGAGTGCGTCGATCCGCAGCGGCAGGCCGCGTTGATCGAGCGGACCGCGCCGTCGGTCGTCCAGGCGACGCCGTCGGGCTTGCGGCTGCTGGTCGATTCGGGCTGGACTCCGCCTGCTGAGCTGACCGTGTTCGCCGGCGGCGAGAAGCTGCCGGACGAGCTGGCGCGGCGGCTCACCGCGGGCGGGGCGCGGCTGTGGGATCTCTACGGCCCGACCGAAACGACCGTCTGGTCGACCGTCGCCGAACTCGACGGCGACCAGGTCAGGGCCTGGGAACCCGTCGCGAACACCGACGTCTACCTGCTCGGCGACGACCTCGAACCGGTGCCGCTCGGGGTGGCCGGCGAAGTGTGGATCGGCGGCGACGGCCTGGCCCGCGGCTACGCCGGTCGGCCGGGCCTGACCGCGGAACGGTTCGCGCCGGACCCGCACGGACTCCGGCCGGGCGGACGGCTCTACCGCACCGGCGACCTGGCGCGGCGGAGGCCGGACGGGTCGGTGGAGATCCTCGGCCGAGCCGACGACCAGGTGAAGGTGCGGGGCCACCGGGTCGAACCGGGCGAGGTCGAGGCCGCGCTGCGGGCGGACCCGCGGATCAGGGACGCCGTCGTCCAGCCGACCCCTTCCGCGGACGGCCTGGAGCTGACTGCCTACGTCGTCGCCGAGGGCGAACTGTCCATTGCGGACGTCCGGAAAGGACTGTCCGGGGTCCTGCCGGATTACCTGGTGCCCAGCGGTTTCGTGCTGCTGCCGGAACTGCCGCGCACTCCGGCCGGGAAACTGGACCGCGCCGCGTTGCCCGCGCCGGAGCCGGTGGCGCGGGAACGTCCGCACGTCGCGCCGCGCGGGCCGGTGGAGGACCTGGTCGCCGGGGTGTGGGCGGAGGTGCTCGGCACGGACCGGATCGGCGTGCAAGACGATTTCTTCGACCTGGGCGGGCATTCCGTGGCCGCCACCCGGATTTCGGTCCGGCTGCGCGCGGCACTGGACGCTGACGTCCCGGTGCGGGCTCTCTTCGACCATCCGACCGTCGAGTCCCTCGCGGCCGCGGTGGCCGGTTATCCGCGGCTGGCGCAGCAACCGGCTGCGCGATCGGTGATCCGTCGGCGTGCGGTGGTGGGTGAGGATGCGTGAGGGGGAGGTTGCGGGTTTTGGTGGGCGGCGGTTGTTGTGGGGTGGTTGGTTGTCGGGGGCTGGCGCGGCGACCGGCTGCGCGGGCGGTGATCCGTCGGCGTGCGGTGATGAGTGAGGACGCATGAGCGAGACATTGCTGGATCTGGTGGCCGAGGGGGTCGCTGCTGGTGAGGCAGCGGTGGTCGCTGGTGGTTGTGAAGTGTCTTATGCGGAGCTGGACGAGTTGTCGAATCAGGTGGCGCGTTGGCTTCGGGCGCGTGGGGTGGGGCTGGAGTCGGTGGTGGGGGTTCGGCTGGAGCGCGGGGTGGAGATGGTGGTCGCGTTGGTCGGGATTCTCAAGGCGGGTGCGGCGTATCTGCCGCTGGATCCGGATCATCCCGAGGACCGGCTGCGGTTCATGGTCGAGGATTCGGGTGCCGAGGTCGTAGTCGGGCCGGGTGATCTGGCCGGGCTCGGCGGGTCCCGGGAACCGGTGGAGGTCGTGGTCCGGCCGGAGAACGCGGCGTACGTGATTTACACCTCGGGGTCGACTGGGCGGCCCAAAGGCGTCGTGATCGAGCATCGCGGGATTGTGAATCGGCTCCGGTGGATGCAGGACGAGTACGGCTTGACGCCGCGGGATCGGGTGCTGCAGAAGACTCCCTTTGGCTTCGATGTGTCGGTGTGGGAGTTCTTCTGGACGCTGTCCGTCGG
>NZ_FOWC01000032.1 GCF_900115345.1 Amycolatopsis rubida
ACTCCACCCGGCTTCGCAGTGAAGCGACCAGTGCGCTCCCGGAGTTGCGGAAGGTCTCCGCGTTGTTGCCGCTCGCGAAGTCCGAAGCCGGCGACCGGGTCACCGCGACGACCCGCGCGACGCCGGAGGCCCTGGTGCCCTCGATCGCGTGTCCCTCGAACTGGCTCGCGACATGCTCCGTCCCCGCCGCATCGAACGAGTACCGCTTCCGCGGCGGCGGCGCCGCTCCGCGATCGTCGGTCATTCTCACGCCCTCCCCGCGCAGACCGGCTCCGGCCGACCTCTCGCCGGTCCGGACCGCTTGCGGCCTGTCCTCAGGATCCGCGTTCCGGTGCCAGGCGCTGCGGCGTTGCGCCGCCCGAGCGCGCCTGTCGGGGTGCCGACCGCCGACGGCGTCGGTCGCTTCCGATCCGGTCGGCGAGCAGCCGCCGCCTTGCGCGGGCGAGCGGGCCCCGCCCCATGCGCCGCACACCAGAGCCACCCGTTCCCAGGCCATCCCGCCTCCTCTTCGGATACGTCGTTGCGAGGCTACCCAGCGGGGAGGGAGGCGGGTTCTTCCCCGCCCGGCCTGTCGCGACGGCGCGCGAACCTCCGTCGCCGCGGTCGAGGAAGGGCAGGCGCAGCAGGCCGGCGCCAGGTCCGTCCGGGTCGGTGTCCGACATCGGGACCGGTCCGGGCGGCAGAGGCGAGCAGATCTGCCGGAACCCCCGTCCGCTCCGCCGCTCGCGCCGGATGATGTGCACCGCCAGCACCGCCAGCACCGCCAGCACCGCCGCGACCGCGACTGCGAGGCCGCCGGCCGCGGCGATCAGCACCAGGACGATCACGCCGGTGCCACGCGCAGCGTCCGCACCGGGCGGATGAAAAGACAGCACCGGACTTTGAGCCGCTGCCAGGACAGCGGCACGATCCCGACGGCCTCGCCCCTGATCACGGCGGCCTGTCCCGCAACGGCGCCGGCCGCGGCGCGCGGCCGCTGTCACGCGCGGCGGCTGCCGGTCTGCGAGGGCCCGGTCATCGTTTTTTCGCTACTCCGGCCACGATGACGGACTCGCTGGGATCCCCGAAGCCGATGTCGGGTTCCCCGGGACGCTGTTCTTCGGGGTGCCACTGGGGCGTCCAGGTCAATCCCGGAGGGATGAGGTCGAAGTCGCCGAAAAATTCCTGTATTTCGCGCTGTGTGCGCCAGACGACCGGGCTGCTTCTCTCGTCGTACATCCGCTTGAGCCGCGCGAGCCGGTCGCGGTATGCCGCCGGCACTCCTTCGTCGGTGACGTGGGAGATCGCGAGGTAGGAGCCGGAGGCCGCGAGTTCGCGGTAGCGGGCGACGGCCGCGGGGCCGACGTCGCCGGTGCCGCCGCTGCGGGCCGACGCGGGCTGCTGGACGTGCAGGACGGCGATCAGCAGGATCGCCGTCGGCTTGTCCAGGTCCAGGACCCCGGTTTTCGCGGCTTGCTCCCAGAGCCGGTCGGGCGAGCGCAGATCGGCGTGGATCGCCGCGTGGCGGCGGGGGTCTCCGCGTTGTTCGAGCAGGTCCTGGGAATGCGCGACCGCGATCGGGTCGTAGTCGGCGTAGACCACCCGGGTTTCCCCGGGCCTGACCTCGTCGGCGACCTCGTGTGCGTGGCGCATCGTGGGCAGGCCCGATCCGATGTCGACGAACTGGGTGACGCCTTTCCCGACGAGGTGGCGCACCACGCGGTGCAGGAACACCCGGTTGGCCTTGGCGATCTGCCGCAGTTCCGGGAATTCGCCGAGAACGGCGTCGCCGAAATCGCGGTCGACCGTCCAGGACGCGTCGCCGTCGAGGTAATAGTCGTAGACGCGGGCGACGCTGGGCCTCTCCAGATCGATGCCGGGCGGCGGATAATCGTCGGGCTCCCGGTCCTCGCCGGCCACTGGTGTCTCCTTCCCCGGATGGAGCAAAACCGTGTCCTTCACCGAAGGTAGTTCATGCGTGACGGAATGAGATAGACGGCACATGGTCGAAGTTACTGCCCCCTGTCCGGGTTGCGCGCGGCCGCCCGCTCATACCGGCGGTGCAGCTCCTCGAGAGTGGCCTCGGCGGTGTGGGCGACGGATTCGAGGGCCTTCCACGCTTTGCGGGGACGGCCCAGGTCGCGCTGGGCTGTCCAGGCGACGCCGCCGAGGTACTCGCTGTAGGCCCGTTCGGCAGGGCTGCCGGGAAAACGCATGAGCACGAAATTGTGCTCGGTGTAGCCGTTCCCGGGCCGCGGGACGAGCCGGAGGACGATGTTGTCCCTGCCCGCGAGGCCGATCATGTGCCCGAGCTGGTCCCGCTCGATGTCGGGATGCAGCGCGTCCAGCTTGTCCAGCGCCGATTCGCCGAGAAGAAAGACGAACCGCTTGCCGGTCTCGTCCAGCAGCTTCTGCCGTTGCCCGCGGATTCTCATCCGGTCGAACATGACGGTGCCGCGGCGGGCTCCGTCGAACACCGCGAGCATGTAGTGCTCCGACTGGAGCAGGCCGTGAACGTTCTCGCCGCTCCAGGCCCGGACCACGGCCGCCTCCCGCTCGCACTCGATGACGCGCGCGAACCACGACGGGACCGCCACGAAGTCGTCGCCGCAACGCCGCGCCGGGGCGTTCACCTCGTCCCACGCCCGCACCAGCTCCGTCGCCTCGGCCTCGGGCACGCGGTAGAGGTCCAGCAGCGCACGCAGGCCTTCGCGCGACACCGAGGTCCGGCCCTTCTCGATCTTGCTGACCGTCGCCTGGTTCCTGGCCAGCACCGCGGCGGCGGCGTGCTGGGTCAGCCCCGCCGCCGCGCGCGCGTCCTTCAAGGCACGGCCCAGGTCGCGCCGCACCGTCTCGTCGGTGCACGGCAGAGGCTCGCGCGCCATCACCGCGGCCACCGCCCCACGACCCCGTCGCCGGCGCGGGGACCGCCGCCGACGGCCGGGATCAGCTCGCCGCGCCCGCGCGGACCGCGTCCAGCAGCCCGTGCCATTCCCGCGCCGAGAACAGCAGAATCGGCGAGTCGGCCAGTTTGCTGTCGCGCACCCCGACGATTCCGGCGGCGGAGAGGTTGACCTCCACGCAGGTGCCGCCGTCCGGGCCGCTGAAACTCGACCGCCGCCATTGTTCCGGGTCGAACACCGCCGAGCGCGGTTGTGCGCCGTCGAATCGCATCGCTCCCCCTCAGAGCTCGCGTGTCGCTCTTCCGATCCCAGGATCGGTGTCGAATATGCGACATGCAAGCCCCCCGCGAATGGATCCCGTCCATGTTCACTCCAACGCGTGCAAACGATTCTGCCGAAACGTAGAGGGATGGGCCGGTGCCGCGCCCCCGCCTGCCCGCGGCACCGG
This sequence comes from Amycolatopsis rubida, assembly GCF_900115345.1. Classification (GTDB taxonomy): domain Bacteria; phylum Actinomycetota; class Actinomycetes; order Mycobacteriales; family Pseudonocardiaceae; genus Amycolatopsis; species Amycolatopsis rubida. Next base: position 3,331 of record NZ_FOWC01000032.1, read on the forward strand.
CCCCGGTGCGGCCCCGCCCCGGAAGGGCCGGGCCGCACCGGTCTTCCCGGTTACGGGACCCGGCCCGGCAGCAGCGGTCCCGCCTCGCCGCGCAGGCCGCGCACGGCCAGCACGCAGAGAAGCCCGGTCACCGCCGTGCCCGCGCCCGAGAGCGGGAACGCCGCGCTCGCCCCGAGGGCTGCGGCGACCGCGCCCGCGCGCAGCGCCTCCGGCCAGCCGCCGACGACCATCCCGGCCACCTCCGGCCACGATCCCGCCGCCCGGCGGGGCGCCGGCCTGCGCCGCCGGCGCCGCGGCCCCCTCCCCGGGACGGGGAAGACGACGTCCGCGATCTGGATGCGCTTGAGCGCCGGGCCCGCCTCGCAGAACTCCACCACCACCGTGGTCGAACGGAAGCCGGCCGGCGGCTCCACAGTGGAGTGATCATGGGCAGGTCCTGCTGGCGCCGCGAAACGCTCACGGTCTACGCTCACAACCGTTGTCCTTTCAGCTGTCACGAGCGGGCAATGCAGGCGCGGCCCTCCCCGACACGGAGGGTCGCGCCGAATATTCTTCGCCGGTATTCTTTTACCGAATGCGAGAGGAACTGTTTCCCCCGCCGCGCAAGTCTGACACAAGACCAGCCGGGACCGTGAACCAGTACCGGAATCCGGCAACCGGGAAACACCTCCCCTGTCGCATATTCGACCTTGTGACACCATCGGCTGAAAATGGCTGGTCAGGGTGTGCATCGGTGCGTTTTTGCGGTATCGGAAACAGCGCTGGTCGCATATTCGACATCGCATTCCTTTCCATTTGATCCGGGTTCATCGGAGAACATTTGCGCAGGTTCTTTTTCCGCACAACCCGGACGGTCGCCGAGGCGTCCGGTGGTCGGCATTCTGCGGTCAACGGCGAACCGTGATCAGCCCGGCGCGTGCGGCGGACGTGTCGGGCGACGACGCGTTCCCCGCCCGGCACGCGCAAAGACGCAGCACCCGGGGCGGGAGGCGGTCGTGACCGGCCCGCCCGCCGGCGCCGCGCCGCATGTCCGCGGCCATCGCGAGATCCGCCGCGGCGAGCGCCCGTACCGCCCGCCGCACCCGGACACGGCCCCGACGATGTCGCCGCCGGGCGAGACGGCCGCGCCCCTCGACGCCGATGGACGCTCGCTCAGACGCTCTCGCCCCGGCCCGGACTGGTCGCGTGCGACGAACCAGCTCGCCGATCGCACCGGCTCTCGCCCTTCCGGTACTCCGTTCGGATGACTGCGGCTGTGCAGCTCGGCCTACGGCGCCCGCCGCACGGTCCGGGCCGAGGGCAGGATCGGCGGTCTCGACGCAGGGTCCGTGCGCCCAGGGCGAGGCGTCCGGGTCGCGCTGCGGGCCCGGCGGCTGCGGCTTGGCGGCCGCGGCATGCGACGGCTGCCGGGAACCGCTGATTGAACCAAACCGGGCCGCTGAGCGGGTACGGCAGCTGGACGCGGCTCGAGGCGCGACCGTCGCGGTCGGCGTCAACGACCACGAGACCGCCGAAGCGACCGTCGCGACGCCTCCGGGGCACAGCTCCGCAGACCCGTGCCACAGTGCGCTCGACGCGCTGGACGGCGCCGTCGGAAACTTTCAGGACCGCCCCGGGCGAGGGAGATGCCGTGAGCACAGGCGAAGAGCACCGGAACGTCCTCGGCGCGGCGTCCGGCCCAGTGGTGCACGCCGGCGTGGTCCACGGCGACGTCCATGTCCATTCGGGACGCGAGCGGCTTGGCGTTGCTCGCCGGGCCGGGCGGAGTCGGCAAGACCGCGCTGGCGGCGCGGTGGATCGGCGACCAGGCTGATCGGTTCCCCGACGGCCAGCTCTACGCCGACCTCGGCATCGTCGGCGCCGGCGGGTTGTCCGCCGCTTCCGCCGAAGTGCTGAACCAGTTCCTGCGAGCGCTCGGCGTGCCTGCCGCGCGGGTCCCGTCCGGGCTGCCCGAGATGACGGCGCTGTTCCGGTCGGTGACCGCGGAGAAGAAGCTGGCGGTGCTGGTCGACAACGCCGCCTCGGCCGCCCATGTCCGGCCGCTGATCCCGGCCTCCCGGCACTGCGTCGTGGTGGTGACCAGCCGGTGGCGGCTCGGTGTGCTCGCGATGGACGGGGGCCGCGTCCTGCTGGTCGATCCGCTGGACCCGGTGTCGGCAGTGGAGCTGCTGCGCGCCGCGCTCGGCGGCGACCGCGTCGCCGCCGAACCGGAGCCGGCCCGGGAACTCGCCGAGCTGTGCGGCGGGCTGCCGCTGGCGATGTGCGTCGCGGCCGCGCGCCTGTCGACGCGGCCGCGGTGGCCGATCGCGCGGATGGCGAACGCGCTCGCCGACGAGCGGACGCGGCTCCCCGCGCTCGCGGTCGCGAACGACGCCGTGCAGGCCAGCTTCGACCTCTCGGTCGCCGGCCTGGAGCCGGACCCGGCGCAGGCGTACCGGCTGACGGCGCTGCATCCCGGACCGGACTTCGGCATCGAGGAAGCGGCCGCCGCGCTCGACCGCCCGGCGGCGGAGGTCCAGGACGCGCTGGACACCCTCGTCGACGCCAGCCTGCTCGCCGACGCGGGCCCCGACCGGTACCGCTTCCACGACCTCGCGCGCCTGCACGCGCGCCTGCACGCCGAGGCGCACGAGAGCGAACCCGCCCGGACCGGCGCGGTGCGGCGCATGATCGCCTGGTACCTCGACACCGTGCTGGCCGCCGACCTGGCGATCTCCCCGCACCGGGCCCGGCTCGCCCCCGGCTACGGCCGCGTCCGCGAGCGTCCCGCACCGGGCCCGGCGGACGCGCTCGACCGGCTGGAACGGGAGCTGCCCAACATCGTGGCCGCGATGCAGACCGCGGTCGAGCAAGCCTGGTGGGACCCGGTCTGGCAGTTCTGCGAGGGCCTGTGGGGGCTTTTCCTCCACCGCAAGCACTACAGCCAGTGGGACCGGACCCACCAGTGGGGCATCGAGGCCGCCCGCCGCTGCGGCCACGCCCGCGCCGAATCCCGGCTGCACGTCCAGCTCGGCTACGCCCACCTCGACACCGGACGCTACGACACCGCCCGCGAACTCTTCGCCTCGTCGCTCGACCTCGCCCTCGCCGTCGACGACCGCAACGCCCAGGCACGCGCCTGGGAACACCTCGGACTCGTCGAGCAGAGCACCGGATCGCCCCAGCACGCCCTGGAGCACTACAGCCGGGCGCTCGCCGTCGCCGAAGACATCGAGCAACCGCGCAGCGTCGCGCTGCTGCAGCGCCGGATCGGAGAAGCCCTCCGCGACCTCGACCGGCCCGACGAAGCCGCGACGCACCTGGAACAGGCCGCTGAGACCGCCCGCGAGACCGGCGACGACGTGCTGCGGGCCCGGGCGCTGACCCGCCTCGGCGAGCTGCTCCCGGACGCCGCCCGTGCGCACGCCGTGCTGGCCGAGGCCGCGGACACCCTCGGACGCCACGGCGCGGCCGGATACCACGCCGAAGCACTGGAAGCGCTCGCCGAAGCCGACCTCGCCGCCGACCGCGTCGACGACGCCGACACCCACCTCGGGCAGGCACTGGCCATCTACGCCGCAGCGGAAGACCCGAAGGCCCGGCGGGCATCGGCACGACTCGCCGAGATCCGGAATGCCGGCCCCGACGCAGCCGACCGGTCCGTGCAGGTCCGCAAAGGCCCGGTGCGCCCGTGACGTCGTCGCGATCCCGGCAAGCCCGCCGCGACGATCACCCGATTGCACGTTGCAGCCCGCTCGGTCCTCCTGCCCGCATGAGCGAAAAACAGTCCATTCGCGGAGCGCCGGTGCCCCGCTCCCCGCAGGCGCGGTTACCGGCGCGGGCCGAATTCACCCGGCCGGTTCGTCGTCTGCCGGCGCCGCGTTCCGGCTGTGCCCGCAAGCGCGCCCGTGTTCTTGCCTTGCAACGGGGCCGGCGGTTCCCGGAGGGAGACCCCGGCCCCGGCCTCGGGCCGCGGGCAGAGCGACCGGAACACCCGTCGGCTCTGCCGCTCGCGCCGGATGTGCACCGCCAGCGCCGCCGCGATCGTGACAAGGGGAAGACCCTCCCCGGAGGACGGCTCGCTGACGGCGCCTTTCAGGATGAGGGCACGCGCGGATCGCGACCGCTCGGCGTCCGCGGCGCCGGTGCGGTTGGCTGCGCCCGGGCCTCTTATTGCCACGCGGCGCGCGCGGGGTCCCAGCTGCCTGCGGTTCTGGCGCCGGCCAGCACCTCGTCGAGGCAGTTGCCGCAGAACGCCAAGGCCGGCTCCAGCTCCCGGTACTGCGGCGGGTACTCCGCGAATGACCGTGCGGCACGGGGGAATCCGGCGCGCCACTGCGTGCTGGGCTCGGTCAACGCCGCGGGCAGCGTCATCCGCCGTCGTCCTGCCTCGCGGGCGAGGACTGTGGCCAGGCGGGCCGCGTCGAAGGCGAGGTCCGCGACGATCCGGACGATGTCGGCCAGATCGCGGTACCGGGTCGATGCGGCGTCGTCCGGGGCGTGGCGCTCGTAGAGTGCGCAGATCTTGTCGGCCAGATGGTGCTCGACCGGGGTGGTCGGCACGGCGGGAAGGTCCCGCAGGATCTCGTGGTCGATGACCGGCTTCAACCGCACCTGGTCGACCGGGGCGTCGAGGTGGCGGCGTGCGGTGAGGTCGATGCTGAAATTCTCGAACACCTGGCCTCCCAGCGTCGCGGTCGCCTTGATCTTGGCGGTGTCCGCGCCGTATCCGTACGGATCGGCTTCGCGATGGGAGGCGACCGAGTGCAGGCCGAACTCGAACGGGTCGCCGCGATGCGGTCGGGCCGCGAGTCGCCGGAGTTCGTCCAGGGCCTCCTCGGCGCTGTCCCAGGGGGTCTCGCGGGCGAGGTCGATGTCCTGGGTGAAGCGGCCGCCGCCGGTCCGGATGAGCAGTGCGTTGCCGCCGAGCAGCACCCACGGCGCGCCGGGTTCCCGGAAGACGCGGCCGAGGAATACCGAGAAGACGAACTGCTTGCGGACGGGGTCAGCCGCGACGCCGCGACGCTTCGCCTCGGCCCGGAGCCTGGCGTTCAGCGACCGCTGCAGCCTCGCCGCCTCGATCGCGGTCATCGGTTGCGCCATGGCCGGTCCTTCGCGCAGCGGTCTCGTCGGCGCGCAGTCTTTCACGAGCGACAGCCTCGAGCACGCCCGGCAGCCGTGCGACGGCCGCGTCCTGCACCTCCTGGCCGAACGCGTGCGGCGGCGGGGCCTCGGCGGCCAGTCGCCGCAGCGCCGCGGCGTCGGCGTCCGGCACCAGCTCGCGGAGCCGCGCGGCGAGAGCTATGGCGACGACATCGCGGACATGGGGTTCGATCGCCCGGACAACGGCATCCCTGGCTTCGGGAATCGCCAGGCCCAGCGTCCGGGCGTCCGGGCGATAGCCGGCGGCCTTCAACAGGCCGATGAGGAGCGCGTCGCCGTCGGAGACGCCGAACCGTTTCGCCGCAGGCCCGAGCGCCGCGGCCAGTGCGTCGGAAGCGCCCTCGTCGGAGGTGTACGCGTCGCGCACCACAGCGGCGAGGTGCCCGGAATCGGTCTCGGCGGCGGCCAGGTCGGCCACGGTTCGCGCCACCGTCGTGACCGGCAGGCCGTCGACCGTCGTGACGTCCCCGGCCGGCAGGTCGCGCTTGCGGTACCGGACGTCGTCGCGCGCGCTCTGCCGCCGCACCGCGGTGCTGAACTCGTGCACGGACGGCACGAGGTCGCCCAGCCGGTGCACCGCGGCCGCCGACTCGCCGGACACCACGGCCAGGGGCCGGCTGCCCGCGGGCCGGCTGCCGGTGGCCAGCCAGGCCGCGCGCACGCTCTGCACGGGCCCGCCGGGGGCCGAAGGCAGGGCGTAGACGCCGTGCAGCAGATGCTGCACGATGCCGGCGTCGGCCAGCCGCTTCACCTGCATCTTCGACACCCCCGCGGTTCGGGCCTGCGCAGCGGTCACCAACCCCTGCTGAGTCGACCCGACCAGCTCCAACGCTTCCAGTCCATCCACGGCACGCACCGCCATCACCTCCTCAATGCTTTAACAGTAACGCTCAGAGGTGACTTTCCAAGAACTTTGCTGGGCGTGCGGGCGTGCGGGCCGTCACACCTCGCTCCGTCGGCCCGCATGATCCCGCCAACACAGGGCCGGGACGGCGCAGAGCCCGAGCGATCGGCAATGCCTGATCGGGTGCCCGCCCGGTCACGCGTCCCTGCCCGCCGACGGCCGAAGCGTCGCGCAGCACGCACGGCATCGATCCGGTTCGCGACCTTCAGCGGCGAGCTTTCGACGCGGATCCGCTCGTCGGCGGCGGGTGCGCGGCCGCGCCGGGCCCGAGCAGGCGCGCGGGATAGCGGTAGCCCTGGTCGCCCTGGATGTGCTGGCGGGTCGCCCATTGCTCGCGCAGCCGGTGGACGCGGACGGCGTCGGGGACGGCGGAGTCGCGATGGGCGTTCAGCTGCTGCGTGTCGGCGAGCGGGCGCATGATCTCGGCGAGGCCGCGGAGGTTCTCGGCGATCTCCGGGTCGTGCGGATAGCGTTCGCGCAGGTCGGCGCCGTCGATGCGGTCGGTCCAGTCGCGAACGGCGCCGGCGTTGCGCAGCTCGGCGTCCCAGCCGGACTCGGCGCGGCGGACGCGTTCGGCGCGGGCCCACGGATGGTCCGACAGCAGCCATTCGTAGGCGTCGTCGGGCGAGGAGTCGAACGTCGAGAGGTCCGGGGCCGGGCCGGGGTCGAGCAGGTAGCCGCTGACCGGGCGTTCGACGTCGTAGGCGGTGTCGCCGGGCTGGAGATGGCGGGCGAACCAGGCGTCGAGGCCGGCGTGCAGGGGGGCGCAGCAGGTCCCGGTCGATTCCGTGGGCCAGCGCGGCGACCGTTGCCGCGGCGTCGGCCCATTTCCTCTGGGCCGACTGCTTCGTGATCCCGTCGGCGGTGTCGCCGATCGCCTCCCATGTGGTGTCGCGGGCGCGTTCGACGGCCACGGCGAGCGCGAGCAGGCGCTCCGCCTCCCTGGTCGCCAGCAGCGCCTCGTGCACATAGTCCCCGGGCCCGTGGTCCCGGCTCGTCGGCACCAGGTTCCGGGCGAAAATCCGACAGGCGGCGCGCGGCGTCGGCTTACAGCAGACGCGCCGCATCGGCCCCGCGCGGCTCACGCAACTCAGGCATGACGTCAGCCTAAAGCTGACCTGGTCGTCAGGCCATGGCTGACCCTGATCGGCGGAGGCCGCCTCCTGTGCAGGCCCGGAGGCCCCCGGGCGCACGCGCGACGCGGAATCCGCTATCCTTCCGGTCCACAGGGGCTGTCCTGAGTCCCAGCGACGACGTGCCGCACATGCGTTCCCGGCGGCGGCACCGAGCCGAAGCAGCCCGCGGGGCAGCAGGGGACGTTCCGACCCGTGCCGCGTGACGACGACTGTGTCCTCGCCCCCAGCCTGACGTCGGCCGAAGCCGGGACGGCCGCACGGTCAGGAGCCGCAGTGCCCACCTCGTCCTCCTCCTCGCGCCATCGGCGCAACCAGATCCTCGCCCGCCGCGCGCTGACGCTCGAACAGCACGAACGGGCCGTGGTCGACTACGCCCGCCACGGCGTCCTGCCCGCGACCCGTCCTTCGCTCTACGGCCGGTGCCAGCGGGACCTGGAGCACTACATCCTCGCCAGCCTCGGCCGGGGCGACCTCGCCGCCGCGACGGAATGGCCCGACGGGACGGTCCTGGGGATCCGCTCGGTCACGCCCCGACCGGACAGCCTGCTGATCGACGTCCACCCCGACGCGCTGCTGCCCGTGTTGCACAGCCTCCTGCCGGTCACCCGCTACCGCGACGCCGCAGCACTGGGCCGGGCCGTCCACGTCTGGCCCAACGGGACCCGGTCGGCGGCGAACGGCTACTTCGACACCGGTCTCGTCGACGAGGTCGTCGGCGTCCCGTGCCTGCGCGCGACGCCGACGAAAGCCGGACTGGCGCTGGCCATGCTCGACGAGGACGCCGAAGCGCCGGGCCGGGTCCTGCTGCGCGGCGTCACCGCCCGGCAATGGAGCCTTCTGGCCGCCGAATTCCTCGAGACCTACACCGATCGCGACGATCCCGACTGGCACCACATGCCGGACCGGATCCCTTTCCACGAGCTGATGCACCGGCAGCGCACCGGACAGGAACTGGCCCGCACCCGCAGCGCCGTCCGCGGCAGCGGAATACTCCGCCGCATCGGCCTGCTGCAGGGCCGCGACGTCCGCGCGATCGCGGTCGACATCGGCCGCGACCTCGCGACCGGCACGATCTTCGACACCGCCGGCTGGCCCGCGCGCCGCCCCGGCCAGATCGCCGTCCGCCTCGACCCCGGCTCCCGAGGCGATCCCGGCCCGCTGGCCTGGCTGCCGACCGCATCCGACGACGCCGGCGGCGTGCCCGAGGCGATCCCGAGCAAACCCCGCACCCTGCGGCCGCGACCGTCGAAAGACCGCGCTGCCCGCCCGGCGTAGCAGGACGAAAACCCCGCCGTGGCGACGAAGTGCCGCACTGTCTTTGCCGCGTCTCGATCCACGAATGCCCTCTCACCGACAGCAGGCGGGAGGCACTGGAAGAGCTGAGGGCCGCCTGGCAGAACACGGCCCCGGACGGAGCCGCCGACGCAGGAGCGGTGTGATCCCCCGCAGGCCGGGCGAGCACCGCAGCCGGACCGGCGACGGGCCCCGCCGCCCGGGCGCTCACGGGAATCGCACAGGACCAGGCGCTGAGCCGGCCGAGGGCTCCCCTCCGGAGCCGGCTCGCAGAGTCCGCACTCGTCCGTTGAGGACGGTCCCGAGAATGGGTAAGCTGCCAAGCGCAGTATTCCCCGCACCGGCGGGGGTCGTACAGCACACACTTTTGCGCGCAGGTTCGCGTGCGCTTCCCCGCGCGGGCGGGGGTTGTGGCCGGAGAAGAAATCCCGGCCGTATCCGGCAACCCTCCTGGAGCGCTGATGGCCAAGCTCTCGCTGACCACCCGCTATCGCCACGGCAGCCGCCGCCCTGCTCCGCGCGCGGCCCATTCGGCGAGCTCGAAGCAATGGCGCAGGAAGATCGCCGCCAGCCGGTTCGGCCCCCGCGAACAGCAGGCCCTGTTCGCCGGACTGCGCAAGGGCCTCTCCCTGACCCAGGCTGCGAAGCCGGTCGACATGACCGCCAACGCGGTCTACGGCCGCGCCCGGTGGGACGAGGAGTTCCGCGACCGGCTCGAAGCAGTCCTCGACGAGACCTGCCCCGGCGGCGAATGGTGCGGCACCGCGACCGGCGCGAAGAGAGGCGGCCACTGCCTCGCCTGCCGCCGCGCCCACCACCCTCCGCGCCAGTCGCGCTGAAAGACGCCCGTCCCGTGCCAGAAGGAAAAGACGAAGGAGCCGTCGTGCAGGGCATGACCGTGGAGGAAGCGCTGAGCGCCCGGATCGAGGGCTGGACGCGCAGCGTCGAGGTCTGCGTCGGCGACGACGCGGTGACCGTCCGCTGGAACTGCCAGTGGTCCCGGCAGGACGCCCTCGACCCCAACGCCTGGCACCTCCACCGCGGGACGTGCGCGTGGGCCGCGGTTCCGGGAGGCTTCCGCAGGAAGGTGCCGGACGACGGGCCCGGTACGCAGTGGTGGATGGCCTGGGTCGCGGATCGCGACCGCGTGCTGCGCATCGACGGGCTCGCCGACGACGACCTGGCCGCGGCCGTGGCCATCCTTGCCGATACCGCGCGCGCCGTCCGCATCCACGAGCGACTGGCCGCCCAGCGCCGGGAACAGACGCTGCGCGGGCTCGCCGAGGCCGCCGACGCATGGGACGACGCCGCGGGCAAGGGCCTGGTCGCCGAACGCGCCTGGTGGCGCCGCGAAGCGCGGATCCGCACCGCCGTGGCGATCGGCGAGTGCGCACCCGAGGAGATCCGCGACGCCGCCCGCGTCAAAGCAGACCAGATCGAACTCGCCCAGGCCTACGTGCGCGCCCACCCGGACAGATGCCCGGTGCCGCCCCTCACCCCCGACGAGCGGCCCCCCGAACCCGTGCCAGAAGCGCCCGCACCAGCCAGGTCGACCGCGTAGGACCGCGCCGACCTGCGCCCGACCGCGTAGGACCGCGTAGGACCGCGCCGACCTGCGCCCGACCGGTGACCGGCAGCATCGCCCGCGAGAAGGTCCGCCCTGAATCAGATCCGTCCCCCGTAATGGACGTGCGCGATAAACATGGCGCACGTGCGGGATGTCGAAAGTCGGTGCGCCGGCGACGGGCGGCGGGGTTCAGGCGGGATCCTCCGTGCTTGGCCGGAGGACGCGCCCATACCCGGCTAGGCCGCCGACGCAGCCCGCTCGGATATATCGCACAATCGCGCCGAGGCGCGGGAAGCGCCTCGTGCCGGTCAGGATTCCGGCGGCAGGGAGCGCGCGCCGTCGGCGGCCGCGGACAGGGTCGAGGGCCATCGTCCGACGATCGCGGTCCACGCGGCGCGCAGCGACACCCCTTGCGCCAGCACCACGTACGGCCGGTTCCCCCAGCGGGAGGCGACGACGGTGCCGACCCCGTCCGGTTCGTCCTGGGCCGGCGCTCCTCCGGGCAGGAAGCCCAGGGTGAAGGTGCCCTCGCCGCTGAAGACGTCGTCCTCGCAGCCGGCCCCGGTCCCTGCCCCATGCCCGAAGATCGTAAAGACCCGGCTCCCGCGGTGCGCGAGCGAGCTCTCCGACGCCGCATCGGGGCGCGATCGGCCGGATCGGACCGGGCGTCAGGTCTGGTCCGCGACCAGCCATCCGGGGTCGAGTTCGCTGTCCTCGTCGTGCTGGTCGGGATGTCCGGTGACGGCGATGACCCGGCGAAGCGGGATCCTCAGCGCGGCATGCCCGCCGAGCGGAGCGAACCGGATTTCGTTGCGTGCGGCGTCCAGGCCCACGAGGTCTCCGGCCAGGCGGTGTCTCGTCGTTGCCGGGCGTGGACCGGTCTCCACCTCGACCAGGACCGACGGACGGTGGATCTGGTCGAGGATGTCGTTCAGCACGGCGATCGCAGGTGCGGAGCCGGTGGTGTCGTCGGGAATCCAGGCGGTGCGGCCCTCGCACCAGGACCATGCCTGTTCGCGCGAGCCGTCGGCGACGTGCCCGGTCGACGGGCGCAGCCGGATCACGTTGCCGTGCACGGGCCGTCGTTCAGCGCGAGCACGGATCACGGTCCGGGTCGGGCGGGCACGGGCGCCGTCGGCCTCCGCGTCGCCGGGCAGATACGGGTATCTCGTGCGGAGCATCCGCAGCGCGTGCTCCGCGGCGCCGTCGGAACCGGGGCTGAGGACCGGGCCCGGGATGCTCTGCTGGCCGTGCCGCACGGAGGCGAGGTCGGCGGCGTGAGCGGCGGCGAAGGCGGGCACCGCGAGAACGACCGACCATGCCGGTTCCCAGCCCTGCATGCCGTAGTCGCCGATCAGCCGACGGCGCCCGGCGGGCACGGCGGGGCCGATCTGGTCGTACTGGGACAGGTAGGCCAGTTCCCGGTCTCCTCTCCGGGTGAGCGGCCAGCTGGCGACCAGGATCAGCTGGTGATCGTCGGAGCGCTCGGGCTCCGGTGCGCGGTATTCCGTCTCGAGTATCCCGACCCACCCGGCGACGGTGTCGCGCCACAGGCGGTCGAATTCGCGGTCGGCCCACGCACCGGGCGAGCAGTCGCCGAGGTAGGGTGTGCGCGCGGGCCGGGGCAGCAGCGACACGTCGCGCACGTGCTTCCCGCCCAAGTGCTCCCCGACGGCCACGAGCGCGAAGTCGAGACTTCCCCGCGCGCCGTCGCCGCGGCTGCGCGCGGCCTTCCAGGCCTCGATCGCCAGTCCTGCCAGCGGATAGCGCCGACCCCATCCGTCGGCGTCGGCGACGATCCGGGACAGCATCGAGGCTTGCCGCTGCATCGCCGGGTCGGCGACGGCCGCCTCGCAGGCCGCCGACACCGCGGCGGTGAGATCGGCCGCCGGGGCAGCCCGCCGGTAATCGCGGAGAAAACCGTCCCAGGCCGCGGAGATCTCGCTCCAGGCTTCGGCGAGGCGGGCCCGGTCCCCCGTGCATGCCGAGCCTGCCTCCAGCAGCTCCGCGACAGCGGAGTCGTCGTTGCGGGGCGCGGCGGCCAGCGCGGCGGCGTAGCCGGGCCAGGTTCGCGCGCGGGTCGAGGAGCGCATCCGCTCCAGTTCGGCGTGCGCGGACACGATCCGGGCGGCGACGTTCCACAGCGCGGCGACGTGCTGCGGAACCTCCAGCCGCGGCAGGCAGTGTTTGCACACCGTCGGCAGCGCCTCGATCAGCACGGCGGGCACGCCTTCGCCCGAGGGCGCGTGGCGGCAGCCCCGGGCGTAGTACGGCACTTTCTCCGGCACCGGGACGTGCCGCTTCCCGCCGCCGGCAGCCGACAGCGGAACCGAGACGCTCTCGACGTCGGGCAAGGTCAGACTCGCCGCACGAAGAGCGTCGACGGTCAACAACGGAAGCCCCGTCCGCTCGTACTGGTCGCTTCTCACCGTGCTCCCCGTCCTCGTGTCCGCGCCGACCATAGACGCCGCCACGATCGCCCGGACCGCCGACTTCGCCAGTGCGAAGCCAGGTCCGTGAACAGGTCGACGACCGCGACGCCCAGCGCATTCGCGATACGGGTGAGGTCGGCCTGAACGCCGCCGCGGTGCTTCCGCTTCGGGCGTGCCCGCTCGGTCAGCCGTCTGTCCCTGCACTGGGCGCCTGGGCCGAGGCGCGCCTGGAATGTCGTGGTCAGCCCCGCGATGCCTCGCGCAGCCAGGTCCACCGCGACTGGTCACGGCGGATCGCGGCGCGCACCAGCAGCCCGAGCACCGCCGGCCGAACCTGCGGATCGTTCCATCCGTGGATGGCCAGCAGCAGGTCCACCGCGCGTTCGCCGAGCTGATGCACCGCGGCGTGGTCGCGCCCCTGCAGCCGCGTCCCGCAGGAACGGCACCAGTAGGAGCGGTCGTGTTCCGGGCGGCGTTCGACGCGGATCCGGCAGTCGCGGTCCAGCGCCGGGACGACGTCGAGGATCGTGTTCCACGGTTCTTCTTCGCCGGCGGTCTCTCCGGCCGCGCGCAGCGCGATGAGGAGCCTTCCCGCGGAGCCGACGTCGTCGGGCCCCAGCCACGGACGCAGCATCCTCGTCCACTCCCGGGTCACCCCGTTCTCCCGCATCTGCCGGGACGGGTTGATCACGCCGTGCTCGTCCCAGACCGGTTCGTCGGCGTGCTCCCACACCTTGTAGCGCCGTTCGCGTTCGCGCTGCTCGTGTTCGCTCAGCACGACCGCCGCGGCGACGCGGCGGAGCACGCGGGCGCGGCGGCAGCGCAGGAACGTCCCCGGGAAGTGCCCGCCGTAGTCGGGGTCTTCCCGCAGCGGGCCCAGTGGCTGCACCTGGTAGACCGCGGCCGCCGGGGATCTGGTAGCGGCTGGCGTAGGCGGCGGCCACCGCCTCGTCGGCGGTGACGTACACCCACGCCGGGTCGTGCACCGCGTAGCGGGACAGGTACCGGACGGCGACGCCCAACTCGTCGGCGGGCACGAGCACGCTCCCCGTCGCCAGCCCCGGTGCGCCGCCGTGGAAGTACTGGCCGCCGATCGGGTCGGTCATCGCCTCAGGCCCGGTCCGCCAAGGCACGGTCCTGGCAGTCGGACAGAATGACAAAGCCGCGGTATCCCGGGTCGTCGGCGGTGTCGGCCACGACCTGGAAGTCGTGGCCGACGGCGGCGAGGAAGCTGCGGGCGAGCACGACTGAGGCCCAATTGCCGCCCATCCAGTACGCGTGCTTCCAGCCGTACTCCACCGCGTCGGACTGGACCGGCTCGAACTGCCCCTCCTGCTCGCCGGTGTCCCAGCCCGCCGAGGCCCACGCCATGCACGTGGTCCACAGCTGCTCGAAGTCGGTTGCGTCTACGGTGATCGTGACCTGCGGCATCGCCGTCCAGGACCGCCCTTCGCAATCGCGATGACAATGGAGGCCCAGTCTCGCATCCGGGACCGACAGAACCGGCGCGAGTCAGCGAACCCCAGCGGTGGGATGTCACCGGGTACGTCGACCGGCGCGGGTCCGGACGGTGCTCGACGAGACCGTGCCGCGGGCTGGCCGCCATCAGGGAGCGCATCCGGCAGCTGGAACGGAAGGCGCTGGACGCGCTCGGCCTCGCCGCCCTTCGTTCACCCGCCGCGTCTCGCATACCCGGAGGAAGGACCCGGCTACCCGACACGCGACGACGGCACCCCCGCTGCCGACTCCGTACGCGACCTCGCCGACGGCCGCAAACTATGGCGTACCGACCAGGGCATTTGGACCGACGAAGAACGAACCTGGCAGTGGCACGAGATGACCCGCGACTCCTGGGGCTGGGAAAAGCGGATGATGCCCTGCCGGGCGTAGCGCGGGGCTCGACACCTCCCTGCGACAACGACAACCGCCGCATCCCGGACGGCCTCAGAGCGGGATCACGCCGGTACGGCTGACACCGTCACGATCACCCGTTCCGCATACCAGTCGCTCAACGTCGGGTGCCTTCTCCGGCGAGTCGGGCCGACCAGCGCGTCCACCGCGGGACAGCAGTCGGCAGGCACTTCCCGGAGCGGATCTCCGTGCGCGGTGGCGGGCCGTCGCGAGGCAGGGAACCCCCGACGGAGCTCGCGACCCCCGTTCGCGGGCGATGTCATTGTCGGGGACGCGGTCGGGTCTGGTGCACTTGCCCGGGCTCGCGCACGGTGTCGGGCAGCAGGCCCTTCAGCAATTCGCCGGAGTCCATTCCCAGTGCGTGCGCCGCGCCCAGCAGTTGGGGCAGCTCGGCCCGGGTGCGCGTACCTCGCTCGAAATCGCTCCACCACGTGACCGACACGCCCGCCAGGTAGGACGCGTCCTCCTGCGACAGCTTAAGCAACTCTCGTCGCGCTCGGGCGCGACGGCCGACCTCGCGGGCGGCCCACTCGGCGGTCAAGACGATCCTCGGCACCCGGCGATGATCGGGCGGCAGGCCACGAAGAACCAGAGTCGTTCGCGGCATCGCGAACGGCTAGCTGCGTACCAACTTCAACGAACGTGGTGATAACCGTCATGGCTGCGGTGCTAAGGTACTGGTCGCATACGATGTCGAGGTAGAATTCGTGATTCCGTGAAGGTACTCACATAGACGTTGATTTGGCCCCGATCGGCCGATTGATCTTCGTCGAACGGTCTACCACGATCGTTGGTGCCACCCAGGCGGCGAGTTCCCCCGCTCGTCTCCGACAGCCCCTCGGCCGCGTCCCCCGGCTGCCGAGGGGCTGTCCTGTCCCGGCAGGCGACTGGAGACCGGCAATGACCACGGCCAGACGGCGGATGCTCACACCGGCGCTAGGAGCGGTGTGTCGCGAAGTGCCGCATGGCGTCGTCGCGCCAGAGCGTCGCGGTGAGCAGCGCTTTCGGGC
>NZ_FOWC01000011.1 GCF_900115345.1 Amycolatopsis rubida
CCACTACAACTACCATCGACCACACACTGCCGCCGGAAACCAACCACCAGTCACCCGGCTCCATGCCGGCGTCACCAACGTCATGGCCTCATACAACTAGCCCTCGCAGGAAGCCGCGAACTCCACCAGCGTCCGAGCCGCGAACCCGGACGCGCCGGGCACCACGTCCTCGTACGTCTTGTCCGCGCGCGCCGGGCCCGCGATGTCCAGGTGCGCCCACGGCAGCCCCGCGGTGAACTCGCGCAGGAACAGCGCCGCCATGATCCCGCCCGGCCCGCCGGGGGCCTGCCGGACGTCGCCGAGTTCGCCCTCGATGCCGGTCGCGTAGTCCTCGACCAGCGGCATCCGCCACCACGCCTCCCCGGCGCGGGCACCCGCCTCGATCACCCGGGCGGCGAGGTCGTCGTCAGTCGCGAAGACGCCGCCGGTGCGCAGGCCGAGCGACACCTTCATCGCGCCGGTCAGCGTGGCCGCGTCGACGATCAGGTCCGGCTTGAACTGGGCGATTCCGTAGGCGAGCGCGTCGGCCAGCACCATCCGGCCCTCGGCGTCGGTGTTGCCGATCTCGGTGGTCCGGCCGCCGTAGTGGCGCACGATGTCGCCCGGCCGGTAGGAGCCGCCGGAGACGTGGTTTTCCGCCGCGGGCACCAGCGCGGTGACCCGCACCGGCAGCTTCAGCTCCCCGATCGCGCGCATCGCGGCGATCACGGCCGCGCCGCCCGCCATGTCGGTGCGCATCAGGTGCATCCCGTCGGCAGGCTTCAGCGAAATGCCGCCGGTGTCGAAGGTGATCCCCTTGCCCACGAACAGCAGGTGCTTCGTCGCGCCGCGCGGGCGGTGCGTCATTTCGATCAAGCGCGGCGGCGAAGCCGAACCGCCGCCGACCGCCAGAACCCCGCCGAAACCCTTGTCGGCGAGCCACTTCTCGTCCCGCACGGTCACGTCGACCGTGCCGCCCAGCACCTTCGCCGCGGTGTTCGCCAGCCATGCCGGGTTCTTGATGTTCGACGGCGTGTTCGCGAGGTCGCGCGTAAAGGCAGCAGCCGCCGCGAGAACGCGTACACGGGCGACAGCGTCTGCGTACGCGGACACAGCGCGCTCATGCGCGACGACGAGGCGTACGGCGGGCACAGGCGGCTTCGGCTCTGTCGTGGTGACCACGAAGCGATATCCGCCCAGCGACAGTCCAATCGCTAACTCCGCCGCGTGCTCCGCTGTCGCGTCTTCAGGCAGCACGACCTGGACTGTCCGGATCGGACGGTCCCCGGCCGCTTCGCGGAACGCGCGCGCCAACGCGGCACCGGTCTGTCGAAAGTCCTTCGGCGCGCTTTCGCCGATACCGGCGACCCAGCGCGGAGCATCGCCGTCTTCGGGCACTTCGCGCACTTCGGCGGTGTGTCCGCTCGTCCCGTACGCCGCGCCTTCCTCCGCCTCGGCCAGCGCGATCAGCACTGCTCGCGGGACTCCGCGGCGCGTCGTGGCGACGACCTCGATTTCGGGCAGCTTCGTGGGAACAGGTGGTAGCGAATTACGCACAGCGAGCAACCTTAGGGCGCAGACGAACCGACCCCGGCCTCCAGAAGGAGACCGGGGTGCACAGTGGACAGAGCGGGGAGAGCGCAGGTCAGCCAGTGACCTCCTGCAATGCGGCGCCGAGGTCCTTCGCTTCCTCCGCGGAGAGCTCGACGACCAGCCGGCCGCCACCCTCCAGTGGCACCCGCATGACGAGGCCCCGCCCCTCCTTGGTCACTTCGAGGGGACCATCTCCGGTCCGGGGCTTCATGGCCGCCATAGCGTGCTCCCTCCGTCTCAACCGGCGCGCCCGGGTCGCGCACTCCCATGCCAGCCGGGTCTCGTCCCCCATTGTCCCTCATCAGCGCCCGGGCGCGAACGCGGACCGATCATTTGCCGCCGCATCGGTGCTGGTATGCCGCCCGCCGAGGGTGCGAGACTCAGTCCCGAGAACCCGAGCCGCCGCTTCAGAGGAGCATTTCGTGACCACATCCGACGTCCTGTTGACCGCCGACGCCGACGGCGTGCGCACCCTGCGGCTGAACCGGCCGGAGGCGTACAACTCGCTGACCGTCGAGCTCAAGGAGCGCCTGATCGCCGAACTGCGCGCGGCCGCCGAGGACCCGGACGTCCGCGCGGTGGTGCTCACCGGCACCGGCAAGGCGTTCTGCGCCGGGCAGGACCTCAAGGAGCACGTCGGCCTGCTGCAGGCGAACGACCCGGCCCCGCTGCACACGGTGAGCGACCACTACAACCCGATCGTCCAGGCGATCACCGGGATGCCGAAGCCGGTCATCGCGGCGGTGAACGGCACCGCGGCGGGCGCCGGCGCGGCCTTCGCGTACGCGAGCGACCTGCGGATCGCGGCGGAGTCGTCGTCGTTCCTGATGGCGTTCGCGAACGTCGGTCTCGGGCCGGACTCCGGCGCGTCGTGGACGTTGCAGCGGCTGATCGGATACGGCCGGGCTGCCGAGCTGATGCTGATGGCGCGGACGGTGGACTCGGCGGAGGCGTTGCGGATCGGGCTCGTCGGGGAGGTCGTGCCGGACGAGGAGCTTGCCGCTCGGGCGCAGAAGGTGGCGGCGAAGCTGGCGGCTGGGCCGACGGTGGCTTACGCGAAGATCAAGAGTGTGCTGGGGGTGGCGGCGGAGTCTTCGCTGGAGGAGGCGCTGGCTGCCGAGGACGCGGCGCAGACTGCGTTGGGGGCGACTGCGGATCACAGTGAGGCGGTGGAGGCGTTTGTGGGGAAGCGTCGGCCGGATTTTCAGGGGAAGTGAGCGGCTGCGCCGCTGAAAGAGAGAGTTGCGTGGGACACCCCGAAGCTTGATTGTGCTGACGGCCCGGGGTGGCTTGTCCAGGCGGGAAAGATGCCTCGACAAGCCACCCCAGACCGCAGTGAGGCTTCGTATCGGGGTGCGCGGGAGGGGCTTGGGTGCCTCGATAGTTGAGTGCGTCGGTGGCGGTCTCGTAAGCGGTGGGCGAGCGGCGGAGCGGGCCGGTCGTGAGGGGAACTCTGGGGAATCAGAGTCCGTGAGGGTGGCCCTCACGGACTTCACGCGGCGCGGAAGCAGCCTTTGACGTGGTCGTCGACCATGCCGGTGGCTTGCATCAGGGCGTAGCACGTGGTGGGGCCGAGGAAGGCGAAGCCGCGTTTCTTCAGGTCTTTCGCCATTGCCTTCGATTCGTCGGTGATCGCTGGGACGTCGGCCATGGTGCGGGGGCGGCGGTGCTTGGCGGGGGCGAAGGACCACAGCAGTTTGTCCAGCGGGATGTCCAGGTCTGCCACGGCGCGCGCGTTCTTCACCGCCGCCTCGATCTTCGCGCGGTTGCGGACGATACCGGCGTCTTGCATCAGGCGTTCGACGTCCTTCTCGCCGAAGCGGGCGACCTTCTCCGGCGCGAAGCCTCGGAACGCTTTTCGGAAGTTCTCGCGTTTGCGCAGGATGGTGATCCAGGACAGTCCCGACTGGAACGATTCGAGGCACAGGCGTTCGTACAACTCAGCCTCGCCGTGGAGCGGGACGCCCCACTCCTCGTCGTGGTACGTCGCGTAGTCCGGAGCTGAGTTGCCCCAGCTGCAGCGGGCGATTCCGTCTTCGCCCAGCAGTTCGGTCATTGTTCCCCCATTGAATAGTTCTCCGCGAACCTCGCGAACTGCCGCAGCGAATGCCGTACACCCAGGGCGAACGCGGGGCGCGCTAAGGGCCAGCCTGCGCGGCCGAGCAGGCCGAAGGGCAGTTTGAGGTGTTCGGCCCACACGAAGGTGCAGTGTCCGGCACCCTTCGACAGCACCTGGAACACCCCGGTTCCCTGCACGAGGCTGCCCAGGTGGCGCACCGTGCAGCGCAGCGGCGGTTCCCAGGTCGTGATCTCCATGGTGTCGGTGAAGCCGATGCCGCCGAAGCCGGTGAAGGCCGCGAGTTTCGAGCCGACGCTGCGGCCGTTGCCCTCGATCACCCGCACCTGCGTGCCGAGCATCCACTCGCCTTGGCGGGCCCAGTCGGTGAGCGCGAGCCAGGTCGTGCCAGCCGGTGCCGCGACGTCGACCGACAGCACCAGGTCACTCACCCGTCGGCCTCCGGTGCGCTGGTTCGCGCGGCTGGTGCGCCGCCTCAAGCCGGGCGACCCGTTCGCGCAGTTCGTCCAGTTCCACGCCGGTCCTGCGCAGCACCCAGTCCACTTCGGACATCTTGTAGCCGCGGAACACGAGCTGGAAGCGCACCTGGCGGACGTCCTCGCCGGTGATGTCCTCGGCGGGCAGACGGGTCGGCGAGCTGCCCGGCGGCAGCGGCGCCAGTTCCTCGCCCCGGCCGAACACCACAGCGGCCAGGAGGAACACCACGGCGGCCACCAGCAGCATGACTACGAGGTAGATCAGCGCGGTCGTCACGCGACGATCGTGGCACACCGCCGCCAGGAACGTCGCGCTAGCACGGCAAGTCGGAACGACAGGACTACCCACGCGACCATCAGCAGCCCGCACGGGCCGCTCAGGAACAGCCGCGCCGCGTCGACCGCTCCGGTCGCTCCGATCAGCAGCAGCACGGAGAACAGGTTGAGGCCCACCGCGACCGCACCGAGCGT
Source organism: Amycolatopsis rubida (assembly GCF_900115345.1). Lineage (GTDB taxonomy): Bacteria > Actinomycetota > Actinomycetes > Mycobacteriales > Pseudonocardiaceae > Amycolatopsis > Amycolatopsis rubida. Next base: position 4,597 of record NZ_FOWC01000011.1, read on the forward strand.
CCGGCAGACCCGGGCCGTGCGGACTCCGTCGAACCGGCGGCTGACGAACCGGGTGCCCAGCAGCGAGAGAAGGCCGAGCATGGGCACGGCGTAGATCGCGGCGTGGGTGAACTGCGTGACGTAGGAATACCAACCGGGGCTCGGCGTGGTCAGCCGCGACCAGGGGCCGTAGGTGAAGATGCGCGCCACCTCCCACGACGTCTGCATCGCGGGCACACCGAGCACGAGCAGCCACAGCGTCCGTACGCCGTTGTGCATGCTCAGTTCCGCCTGGTAGTCACCGGCGATCTCCCGGACATGACCGAAATCCGCTACCGCGCGGCGTTGTGCTTCGCTCTCGCTCCAGCCGCCTTCGCGGTACGCCTCGGCCGCGTCGTGCAGGCCGTCGCGTGCTTCGGCGAGCAGATCCGCCTTCGTGCCGCGGCGGCCGATCAGCGCGCGGTCCAGTTCGGCGAGGTAGGCCTCGACGGGGCTCAACGCGGTCTGACTTGTCGTGGTCATGGTTCCAGCACTCCACCGATCACCGTGGTGAACTCCCGCCACTGCACCCGCTCCGCGGCCAGCGCCTGCTGCCCGGCGCGAGTGAGCCGGTAGGTGCGCCGTTTGCGGCCGGACACCACGTCCCACTCACTGGCAAGCCAGCCGGCGCGCTCAAGCCGGCGCAACGCCGGGTACACCGTGCCGGTGGGCAGGTCGAGCGCGCCGTCGCTGCGCAGCGCCAATGCCTCGATGATCGCGTATCCGTGCAGCTTACGGCCGTCGAGGACGGCGAGCAGCAACGCGTCGAGGTGTCCGCGCAACGTGTCCGCTTTCATAGGTCGGCAGTCTACTCATCTTGACCTTGGCAGGTTAATCTCCGTGCCCGCCGGAACCGTCCGGGAAAAACCCTGAGATCACCCCGATCTCTTGGGTTCCCTCGCTACATGTAGCCGCACTACCTATAGGCTCCGTCGGCATGGACCCACTGCCGATAGCGCGACTCCAGTTCGCGACCACGACCTCGCTCCACTTCCTGTTTGTGCTGCTCACCCTGGGCTTGGTGACCATGGTGGCGATCATGCAGACCCGCGCGACACTCCGCGGCGGAGAACAGCCGCACCGGATGACCACGTTCTGGGGCCGCCTGTACGTGGTCAACTACGCGCTCGGAATCGTCACCGGAATCGTGCTGGAATTCCAGTTCGGGATGACCTGGACCGGGCTGTCCGCGTTCGCCGGGGACGTTTTCGGCGCGCCGCTCGCGATCGAGACGCTGGTGGCGTTCTTCCTGGAATCGACGTTCCTCGGCGTGTGGATCTTCGGCCGCGGCCGGATGAACAAGTGGCTGCACCTGACGGTGCTGTGGCTGGTCACGCTGACCGCGTACGCCTCCGCGCTGTTCATCATGGTCGCCAACTCGTTCCTGCAGAACCCGGTCGGTTCGCGGATGGAGAACGGCGTGCTGCGACTGGACGACTTCGGCACGTTGTTCGCCAACCCCGCGCTCACCGCGTCGTTGCCGCACGTCATCGGGGCCGCGCTGCTGACCGGCGGCTTCTTCGTGACCGGCGTCAGTGCGTACCACTTTCTCAAGGGCACCAGCGAGATCGACTTCTTCCGCCAGTCGCTGCGGATCGGTGTCGTGACGTCGCTGATCGGCAGTGTGCTGGTAGTCCAGGCCGGGTTCGCGCAGTTCGCCGAGGTCGCCGGGTACCAGCCGGACAAGTTCACGGATTCGGTCGCTGTCGGGCTGCCGCTCGGGATGATGATCAACGTCGGCTTCTTCGCGTTCTTCGCCGCGCTGATCGGCACGCTGCTGTTGTTCCGCGACCTGCTGCTGCGAGCGCGGCCGCTGCTCGTCCTGATGGTGCCGGGGATCGCCGTGCCGTTCATCGCGGCGATCCTGGGCTGGCTGGTCCGCGAGATCGGCCGTCAGCCGTGGCTGGTGTGGGGCAAGCTGCGCACCGCCGACGCCGTCGCCGACGTCAGCGGCGGGCAGATCCTGTTCTCCTTCATCGCTTTCACGCTGTTGTTCGTCGTGCTGGCCATCGCCGACGGGGTGCTGCTCGCCCGGATCGCCAAACGCGGTCCGGCCGTCGCCGCGGCGGAAACCGAACTTCCTGTCCTGAGTGGAGTGTGACCCGTGGTGACGATCTGGTGGGGTGTGCTCGGTTTGCTGCTGGGCGGGTACTTCGCGCTGGCAGGCTATGACTACGGCGTCGGAATGCTGCTGCCCGTGCTCTCGCGCGACGAGGCTGGGCAACGGCGGGTGCTGGGCGCGGCCGGCCCGTTTTTCCTGGCCAACGAGGTGTGGCTGGTCGCCGCGGTCGGCGTGCTGTTCGGCGCGTTCCCGCAGCTGGAAGGACGGGTGTTCGCCGGGGCTTACGTGCTGGTCGTGCTGTTGCTGCTGGGCTTGGTCACGTTCACCGCGGCGGTGCAGCTGCGGAGCCGGAATCCGGAGGGAAACCGGCGCGGGTGGACGTTCGCCATTACCGCGGGTGCGCTGGTCACGGCGGTTTCGTGGGGATTGTTCCTCGGCAACCTCGTGCGCGGGCTTCCGCTCGACGCGCAGGGACGTCCGGTCGACGATGTTCTGGCGTTGTTCTCTCCGTACGCGGTGTTGTGGGGACTCGGGTTTGTCGCCCTGTTCTGCTTGCAGGGACTGGTCTTCCTCGCGGTGCGCGGCCCAGCGGACCTTGCCGGACGGGTTCGGCGGCTGACTCGGTCGTTCCTGCTTCCGGTGGGCGTTTTCCTGGTGGCAGCGACGACTTGGGGAGCCTTCTCCGGTGGTTCCTGGGCCGCGCTGGCGGTGGCAGCTGTCGCCTTCGCGGCTTACCTGACCGTCCTTTTCGGACTCCAGCGGCCACGATGGGCTCTCCCCGCCGCCATGCTTTTGAGTGCCTGCCCCGCGCTGCTGGCCGGCGTGCTGCGGTTCCCGGTCGTCCTGTCCTCCGGCGCGGGCTACCAGCTGACCGTCGACCAGGCCGCCACCACGCCGGAGATGGCCGCAGTGCTCGGCTGGTTCGCCGCGCCCGCACTCCTCGTGCTGGTCGTCGTGCAGTGGCTGACCTGGCGGGCACATCGGCGTCCGGTCGACGAGAAGTCGTTGCTGCACTTCTAAGGGAGTCTCGCCATGCCTGGTCTTCGCGGTTACCTGACAGCGCTCGCCGTGCTGGGTGTCATCGCCGCTGGTGCCGTGCTCGTCCAGGCGGACGGGCTCGCGACACTGCTCACCGGCGGCGGCGTCTCGGTCGCCCTGTTCGTCGCCGTCGGGACGCGGCTTCTGCTCGTCGTCGCGCACGGCCTGCTCACCAATCACTTCGCGGCATCGGCACAAGCCGCACTCCGTCGCCGGTTGCTCGACGCGACCGGCGACCCTGGCGTAACCGCCGCTCGAATCACCCAAGGCGTCGACACCACCTCCACCTACCTGACGGGCTACTTGCCCGCGATGGTGCTGTCGGTCGTGGTACCGATCGCAGCACTGGCAAGACTTTTTACTGCCGACTTGGCCTCCGCCCTGATCGTCACCGCGACCGTCCCGTTGATCCCGCTCTTCGGCGCGCTGATTGGCGCACACACGAAAGCGCGTACACAGTGGACGCTTCTAACGCGACTGGGTGGACACTTCCTCGACGTCGTCCGAGGTTTGCCGACGCTCAAGCTGTTCGGCCGCGCGCAAGCCCAGACCCGGATCGTGCGCGAGATGGCCGATGTGCACGCCGACGCCACCATCCGGACGCTGAAGGTCGCCTTTCTCTCCGCACTGGTGCTGGAACTCGTCGCCACGCTGTCGATCGCGCTCGTCGCAGTACCCATCGGGTTCCGCCTGTTGTCCGGCTCGATGACCGCGCACACCGCGATGCTGGTCCTGGTCCTCGCCCCCGAGGCATACCTGCCGCTGCGCGCCGCCGGAGCGAAGTTCCACGCCGCTGCCGAAGGACTCGCCGCGTTGAAAGAGATCCTGAGCGCGCCTACGGTAATCCGCCGATCCGGAACGCAGACACGTCGCCTTGGCCCGCCGGAAGTAGTGTTCGACCGCGTTTCCGTGCATTACGGCGAAACCTGCGCACTGTCCGAAGTAGACCTGACGATGCACCCTGGCGAACACCTTGCGTTGGCCGGGCCGAGCGGTTCCGGCAAATCCACCCTGCTCGCCGTGCTGCTGGGATTCGTCGAGCCGACCTCCGGGCGAGTGCTCGTGGACGGCGTCGACCTGCGCGCCCTCGACCACTCGTCCTGGCTGCACGACATTGCGTGGCTATCGCAACGTCCGACCCTGTTTCGCGGCACTCTCCTGGAAAACACCGGCGGACGCCGCGTCGACGACATCGTCACCGACCTCCCCGACGGCTACGCGACGCAGATCGGCGAACTGGGCGCTGGACTGTCCGCCGGGCAACGCCAACGCGTCGGCCTGGCCCGTGCCTTGTCCCGCACCGAAGCCGGACTCGTCCTGCTGGACGAGCCCACCGCCCGTCTCGACGCCGGTACGGAAGCGACCGTGCTGGCCGGTGCCAAGGAACTGCTGCCCGGCCGCACCGCGGTCCTGGTCGCGCACCGACCGGCGCTGGCGGCGCTCGCTTCGCGGACGGTCGCACTCAACCACGGGGTGACAGTATGAAACTCGTCCGTGCAGCCCTGCTCTCCGTCGGTGCCGAACTCGCCGGACTCGGCCTGACCGGCACCGCGGCCTGGCTGCTCATGCGTGCCGCCGAGCAGCCCCCGCTCGCCGCGCTCACCCTCGCGATCGTCGCCGTGCGCGTCTTCGCCTTGGCGCGCGGCGGACTCCGGTACGCCGAACGCCTTGCCGGACACGACGTTGTCCTCCGCTACCTCGGCTCCCTCCGGACCCGGGTGTACCAGGCCCTGCTCCCCCGACGCGTCGCCGAACACTCCGGCGCGGATCTGGTCACCCGCCTGGTGTCCGATGTGGACGCCGTACAGGACGCCATCCTCCGGCTCGCGCTACCAGCCGTGGTCGCGGGCACCGTCGGTATCGCCGTGATGATCTTCGCCTGCCTGGTAAACCTTCCGCTCGCCGGGATCATCCTCATTGGACTGATCACCGCAGGACTTCTGCTGATCCCGAGAGGCACAGCACCCGAGTCACGGGCGGAACTCGCGGAACGCACCGTAGAACTCGTCCTCGGCCGCGACGAACTCATCGCCTACGGCTGGGAACAACGAGAAAAAGCCCGCGCCGCCACGATTATCCGAAAGCTAGCCGCAGACTCCCGTCGCACCGGCCGCCGTCTCGCCCTGACCACTGCCGCCGGAGTGGCCGTGCAATTCGCGACCACCACCGCAGTCGCGCTGCTCAGCCCGGCGAACATCCCGGTCACCGCCGCCCTCGCCCTGACCACGATGGCACTGTTCGAGCTGGTCCTTCCGCTGATCCCCGCCGCCGAGCGAATCCCCGAAATCCGCACCTCGCTGAGCCGGGTGCGCGCCGTCCTCTCCGCGCCGGAACCAGCCCCCGAACCCGTCCCCGGACCAGGGCACTTCCGGCTGACCAATGTCGGCGTCCAGCATCCCGGCCGCCGCGCCGCACTCGAAGGCATCGACCTCGACCTGCCGCCCGGCACCCGGTTAGGCGTCCTCGGCCCGTCGGGTGCCGGAAAGACGACCCTGCTGCACGTCCTTCTCGGCTTCGTCTCCCCCACGTCCGGTTCGATCACCGTCGACGGCCGTCCCGTGGCCGGACCGCACCCCGCCGTCATTTCCGGAGCCCTCGCCGACGCGCACGTCTTCGCCACGACCGTCCGCGAAAACCTGCTCCTCGCCAGCCCGGAAGCCACCGACGACGACCTGCGCGCCGCCTGCGAAACCGCCGGCTTCGACCTCCCGCTCGACCGGGACACCGGCCAAGACGGCGACGCCCTCTCCGGCGGTCAACGGCAACGGCTGCTCCTCGCCCGCGCGGTGCTCGCCGCACCGCCGGTCCTGGTCCTCGACGAGCCGGTGGAAGGCCTCGACCCCGCACACGGCGACGAGGTCTTGGCGCGGGTTCTCGCCCAGGCGAAGGGAACCGTGGTGCTGGTGACGCACCGGCCGGAGCACGTCGCCGGGTTCGACCAGATCCGCACGCTGGAAGACGGGCGGCTAGCACTCAGCGTTCACCGATGAGCTGGATCGGCGAGTCCATCGGATCGAGGTGGACCATGTCGTTGGCGTCGACGTACGGCTGCGATTCCGGCGACCCCCGGAAAAGCGCGACGACGACGGCGGTGAGCCGGACTCGTCCGCCGCCGAGGTGAGTGCCCCCCAGTCGGCTCGGCGAGCCCGGCCAGCCACTCGGCCCGCACCGGGTCCATCGTGGCGGTGTAGGCCCCGGTCCGGCCGGAACGGACCTCGCGGGCGGCCAGGACGTCGCCCCACCGGGCGAGCGCGAGGATCTCGTCGATCGACAAGCGGATCGACTCGTTCCCGCAGTGTTCCAACGGCCGGTAACCGGCTCTGCTCGCCAGTAGCTGTTGTCGTCGCCGGGAACGCTTCGGTAGACCGTCTGCCACGCGGTGCGGGCGCCCGTGAAAAGGATGCGGAGCCAGCCCGGCCCAGCCGACCGGGAAGCCGTCCCGGCTGCCGGACGAGCAGACCGCGCGGTTTCACCCGGTTCGCGCTCGTGGGATCCAGCTGGTCTTCGGCCACGTCCATCGCCCCCGCGAGTCGCGGCGGATCAGACCCGGAACGCAGCGCGCGGCGATGACATCTCGATGAAACCGCGTTCTGTCCGATGTAGACAGACTGTCACCCCTGCCGGGCGGCCAGCACGTCCCGCATCGGCGGCCGGTCCGTCACCGGCACCTCCGTCACGTCCGGCACCCATTCCCCGGACACCTGCACGAACTGCGTGAACCGCGCCGCCTCCGCACTCGGCATCCCGCAACGGGCGAGTGCGGTGCCGAGGATCTGCCGGGCCATCACGCCGAGTTGCAGCAGCGACCGGTTGCGATGTTTGCGCACGCCGAGGTTGACCTGCGCCAACCCGTCGAGCCCGTAGCGCTCCTCGGCGTCCAGCAGCAGGCCGATCTCCACGCCGTACCCCCCGGCGAACGGCACCGACTCCAGGAACTCGCGCGTGCCCGCGTACTCGCCGCCCAGCGGCTGCACCAGCTCGCCGAGGGCCGGGCGCAACGCGGACAGCACCGGCCGCGCCAGCAGTTCGGTGACCCGGCCGCCGCCAGTGCTCTCCAGCCGCAGCGGGCGACGGTAGAAGCCCTTGACCAGGTGCACGCCTTCCTCGGTGAGCAGCGGGCCGAGCAGCGACGGCACGAACGCCGGGTCCGGATCGACCAGGTCGGAGTCGAGGAAGACCACGACGTCGCCGGTCGTCGCGGCGAGCGAGCGCCACAGCACCTCGCCCTTGCCGGGACGCGGCGTCAGCTCCGGCACGACATCCTCGCGGCGCACCACCCGGGCCCCGGCGGCCGCGGCGGCCTCGGCCGTCGCGTCGGTGGAGCCGGAGTCGACGACCACCAGCTCGTCGACCACCCCGCCGAGCAGCGGGCGCACCGACGCGACCACCGCGGCGACCGTTTCCTCCTCGTCCAGCGCCGGCAGCACGACCGACACGGTCCGGCCGCGTTTGGCGGCGAGGATGTCCGCGCCGCTCCACCCCGGCTCCTGCCAGGTGCGACGGTGAAACCAGCTCATGGAGACGATCGTGCCATGCTGGAGCCGGTGCCCGATCCTCCGGAGGGAGAACCTTTGCTGCCGCTGCTCGTCCGTTTCGTGCTCGGACCGCTGGTCCGCGCGCTTTACCGGCCTCAGGTCGAGGGCGTCGAGAACATCCCCGAGGACGGCCCGGTGCTGCTCGCCGCCAACCACCGGGCGGCGCTCGACACCGGTGTGATCACGTTCACCACGCCGCGGCAGGTCCGGTTCCTCGGCAAGGCCGAGTACTTCACCGGCAAGGGCATCAAGGGCCGGTTCACCGCGAAATCGCTCGACGCGCTCGGGTACATCCCGGTCGAACGCGGCAACGCACAGGCCGGGCTCGCCGCGCTGGAAGCGGGCCGGAAGGTGCTCACCGACGGCGGCGTCTTCGCGATCTACCCCGAAGGCACCCGCTCGCTCGACGGGCGGCTGCACCGCGGGCACACCGGCGTCGCCGCGCTCGCGCTCTCCACCGGGGCGAAGGTGGTTCCGGTCGCGTTGTTCGGCACCGAGGGCATCCAGCCCAACGGCGCGAGAATCCCTCGGCTCGCCAAAATCAAGGTCCGATTCGGCGAACCGCTGGACTTCGCGCGCTACGAAGGCCAGGACTCGTCCTCGGCGATCCGCCGGTCGGTGACCGACGAGATCATGTACGCGATCCTGGAACTGTCCGGGCAGGAATACGTCGACACCTACCACAAACGACCGGACGAAAAAGCGTCGTGACGCTTAACCGGTCGAGCGGCTCAGGATGTCGACCAGTTTGTCCGCGTCGGCGGCGACGCTGATCAGCTGCCGGGTCTCCGGCCGCAGGAACCCCTTCTCCAGCATTTGATCGGCGAAGGCGACCAGCGGCGAGTAATACCCGGCCACGTCGAGCAGCCCGATCGGCTTGCGGTGAATGCCGAGCTGCGCCCAGGTCCACACCTCGAACAATTCTTCAAGGGTGCCGACGCCGCCGGGCAACGCGACGAACGCGTCCGACAAAGCGGCCATTTTCGCTTTGCGCTGGTGCATGTCGGCGACCACGTGCAATTCGGTAAGGCCGCCGTGCGCGATTTCCACGCTCGCCAGCACTTCCGGGATCACGCCGATCACTTCACCGCCCGCGGCGAGCGCGGCGTTGGCCACCACGCCCATGGTGCCGACGCTCGCGCCGCCGTAGACAAGACCGATTCCCCGCTGCGCCAACAGCTTCCCGACGCCGGCCGCCGCTTCGGCGTACTCCGGCGAAAAGCCCTGCGCCGAACCGCAGAACACACAGATCCGCATCAGTGCGTGTCCTCCCAAGCCTGATAAGAATCCTGCACGACGCGCACCGCGTCGTCGATGTCGTCGGTCAAGTGCAGCAGGTTGAGGTCCTTTTCGCCGATCTTCCCGCCGCCGAGCACCGATTTCGCGATCCAGTCGTACAGCCCGCCCCAGTATTCGGTGCCGAACAGCACCACCGGGAACTTGGTGACCTTCTTGGTCTGGACCAGCGTGAGCGCCTCGAACAGTTCGTCGAGCGTCCCGAATCCGCCGGGAAGGCAGATGAACGCCTGCGAGTACTTGACGAACATGGTCTTGCGGGCGAAGAAGTAGCGGAAGTTCACGCCGAGGTCGACCCACGGGTTCAGGCCCTGCTCGAACGGCAGCTCGATGCCGAGCCCGACGGAGAACCCGCCCGCTTCGTTCGCGCCGCGGTTCACCGCTTCCATCGCGCCCGGACCGCCGCCGGTCATCACCGCGAACCCGGCGTCGGCGAGCGCGGCCCCGATCTTGCGGCCCAGTTCGTACTCCGGGTTGTCGCGTTTGGTGCGCGCGGAACCGAACACGGTCACCGCGCGCGGAACCTCGGCCAGCGCGCCGAATCCCTCGACGAACTCGGCCTGGATCCGCAGCACGCGCCACGGGTCGGTGTGCACCCAGTCGCTCGGCCCCCGCGAGTCGAGCAGGCGCTGATCGGTGGTGCTGCCCTGGTCGCGCCGATCGCGCCGGAGCACCACCGGGCCCTTGTGCCGCTCCACCGGACGTTCGGGGTACTGGCCGTCGGGAAATTCAGACTGTTCGGTCACCGGCCAAGCCTACGGGCCGATCGGCCGCGGCGGGCGCCCGCGTGGGCACCAGAGCGTGCCGGATCGGTTGCCCGTGCTTGAACGCGGGAAAGCGGACCACAGCGGGTTCCGGTCCTGCTACCAATGGCCGGTTGTCGGCAACTACCGACGAAAGTCGCCCGGCCCCGCCCCGAAACGGCGTTTTCCCTGCTACGGAGCCGCTTGCGGGGAATAGTCCTGATCGCCCCCAGGGTCCTGCTGGTCCGTTCAGCGCATTGACCGCCCTCGTGAGCGCTTTTTTACTCACGGTGTCCGCGGCCTGATCAGCCCAGCTCAACGCGTTGCGCTTTCCCCATCGTGTACCCCGAAAGGACTGTCGATGACGTCCAGAAGAGGGCTCGCCACCGGTATCGCAAGTGTCGCCGGTCTCGCCCTTTCCCTGCTCGCGCTGCCGGTGACCCCGGCATCCGCGGCCCCCGCCCAACCTTCCGCAGACCCGCAGGCCACCGCGATCGCGGCCGCCGACCGGGTCGCCGCCGCAGGCGCGGTCGGGCTTCGCAAGAGCTCGGCCGAGAGCCTGCACCGCGTCAGCACCACCCTGGGCGACGCCGGGCTGTACTACAACTCCTACGAGCGCACCTACGACGGCCTCCGGGTCGTCGGCGGGGATGCGGTGATCGTCGCCGACGGAACGGGCCGCGTGCGCGGCACCGACTCCGCCGAGGGCGCGGCCATCACCGTGGGCACCAAGCCCACTGTCGACGCGGCGCGCGCGGCCTCGGTCGCCCGCGGCCAGTTGCCGGCCGTGAGCACGGTGAGCAAGCCTGATCTGGTCGTTCTCGGCGGCGCACAGCCGAAACTGGCCTACGAGGTCGTCGTCAAGGGCCGTACCGCGAAGGCGCCGAGCAACCTGCACGTCTTCGTCGACGCCGCCACCGGCAAGGTCCTCGACCAGCGCGACGACGTGAAGGCCGAAAGCCCGGCGAAGACCGGTTCGACCGCCGCGGCCCCGCGCGCGGCGGCCAACGGCAACAGCTACTACGCCGGCCAGGTCAGCATCGACACCACCGGTTCCGGCAGCTCGTACTCGATGCGCGACCCGAACCGGCCCGGCATCAGCTGCGGGCGCGAGGGCGGCTCGGTGTACACGAAGTCCAGCAACTCGTGGGGCAACGGACGGGGCACCGACCTCGAAACCGGTTGCGTCGACGTGCTCTACACGGTGCAGACCGAGTGGAACATGCTCAAGGACTGGCTGGGCCGCAACGGAATCGACGGCAACGGCCGCGGGTTCCCGGCGTCGGTCGGCCTGAACGACGTCAACGCCTACTGGGACGGCTCGTCCACCCACTTCGGGCACTCGCAGGACAACCAGCGCCAGGCGACGTCGATGGACGTGGCGGGCCACGAGTTCGGCCACGGCATCTTCCAGAACACGCCGGGCGGCGCGGGATCGGGCAACGAGAACGGCGGTCTCAACGAGTCCACCGGCGACGTGTTCGGCGCGCTGACCGAGTTCTACGCGAACAACCCGGTCGACACCCCGGACTTCACCGTCGGCGAGGGCGTGAACCTGGTCGGCAACGGCCCGATCCGCTACATGTACGACCCGAGCCGCGAGGGCGACCCGAACTGCTACTCGTCGTCGATCCCGAACACCGAGGTGCACGCGGCGGCAGGCCCGCAGAACCACTGGTTCTACCTGCTGTCCGAGGGCAGCTCGCCGACCGACGGCCAGCCGGCCAGCCCGACCTGCAACGGCAGCAGCGTCACCGGCATCGGCATCCAGAAGGCGGGCAAGATCTTCTACAACGGCCTGCTGCACAAGACCTCGTCCTGGAACCACAAGGCGGCCCGCAAGGCGACCCTTCAGGCCGCGGTCGACCTGTTCCCGGGCAGCTGCACCGAGTTCAACGCCACCAAGGCGGCGTGGGACGCGATTTCGGTCGGCGCGGTCTCCGGTGAGGCCACCTGCACCGGCGAACCGCCGAAGGACAACGACTTCTCGGTCAGCCTTTCGCCCTCGACCGCGACTGTCCAGCCTGGACAGTCGGCCACGTCGACGGTGACCACCAAGATCACCAACGGCAACGCGCAGTCGGTGAAGCTGACCGCGAGCGGCCTGCCCTCGGGCGCCACCGCGACGTTCACCCCGGCGACCGTGCAGTCCGGCGCCACCGCGTCCGTCACGATCGCCACGACGGCCAGCACGCCGAACGGCACCAGCAAGGTCACGATCACCGCGACCGGCGCGAACGCCACCCACACCGCGGACTTCACGCTCACCGTGGGCAGCGGCAACCCAGGCGGCTGCGGCGGCGTGACCGCGTGGGACTCGAACACGTTCTACGGTCCAGGCGACGTGGTCTCGTACGGCAACCACAAGTGGACCTCGACGTGGTACTCCGTCGGCGCTGAGCCGGGTGCGCCCGGTTCCTGGGCCGTCTGGACCGACAGCGGGGCCTGCTGACGCAGTAGTCGCACCCTAGTTCGCCCCTTGGGACCAGCCGGGCACGGCGCCTCGTGCCCGGCTGGTTCGCGTCCGCGCTTGTCCAGACCACCTGTCGTGAATTTGTCTAGACCATACGATCGGGGGTAGGCATCCCCCGGCCCGCCGCTTACCGTTGCGGCACCACCGTTACCGGGGACGGGAGCCGTGATGAACGGACGGAAATCGCGCTGGTTCGGGACCGCCGTGGCGGCCCTGCTCGCACTGCCGCTCGCGGGAATCGCCCCCGCCTCCGCGGCCGCCGCGCCACAGTCGGACACCTGCGCGGTGAAGCCGAGACCCGCCGGCCCGGTGCTGCAGGGGTACTGGGAAAACTGGGACGGAGCCTCGAACGGCGTCCACCCCGGCATGGGCTGGGTACCGATCAACGACCCCAGCATGGCCGCACACGGGTACAACGTCATCAACGCCGCCTTCCCGGTGATCCTCTCCGACGGCACGGTGCAGTGGGAAGACGGCATGGACTCTACGGTGAAGGTCTCCACGCCCGCCGAGATGTGCGCGGCCAAAGACGCCGGAGCCACTATTCTGATGTCCATCGGCGGCGCGGCGGCGGGCATTGACTTGTCGTCCAGCTCGGTCGCCGACAAGTTCGTCAGCACCATCGTGCCGATCCTGAAAAAGTACAATTTCGACGGAATCGACATCGACATCGAAACCGGCTTGTCGAGCAGCGGCGACATCAATTCGCTGTCCGCCTCGCAAGCAAACCTGGAACGCATCATCGACGGCGTGCTGTCCCAAATGCCCTCCGGCTTCGGCCTGACCATGGCCCCGGAAACGGCCTACGTCACCGGCGGCTCGGTCACCTACGGCTCGATCTGGGGCGCATACCTGCCGATCATCAAGAAGTACGTCGACAACGGCCAGCTGTGGTGGCTGAACATGCAGTACTACAACGGTTCCATGTACGGCTGCTCCGGCGACAGCTACGAAGCCGGGACCGTGCAGGGCTTCACCGTGCAGACCCAGTGCCTGGACAAGGGCCTCACCGTACAAGGCACAACCATCCGGGTCCCAGCGGACAAGCAGGTCCCCGGCCTCCCCGCACAACCAGGCGCAGGCGGCGGCTACCTCGACCCGGGCTCGGTTTCGCAGGCCTACCAAAGCGTCCCCGGGCTCAAGGGCCTGATGGACTGGTCGATCAACTGGGACGGCTCAAGAGGCTGGACCTTCGGCGACAACGTGAAGTCGCTGCAAGGCCGGTAAAAGACCGCTGCGGGCCGGGGTGCTGCGCGAGGCGCCGCCCCGGCCCGCAGCTCAACTCGCCGAACTCTCCCTCCCCCGCCCCTCTGTCCGCGAGGGAACCCTGAGGGAATCAGAGTCTGTGAGGCTTCCCCTCACGACCCACCCACCAAACCGCAGCAGACGCACCCAACCATCGAGGCACCCAGCCCCTCCCACCGCAGCCAATGCACCCACCATCGAGGCACCCAGCCCTCCCCCACACCCCGATACGAAGCTTCCCTGCACACTCAAGCTTCGGGGTGCCCCACGCAACCCCACAAGCGATGTCGCCCCCAGGCGACGAGCCCGAGACTCAACCCAAGAATTTCCTCAACACCGCGGCAACCCCCCGAATCTCCCCCACCCGAACACACTCCTGCCGAGTATGCGCCAACGTAGGATCCCCAGGCCCGAAATTCACCGCAGGCATCCCCAACGCGGCGAACCGAGCCACATCCGTCCACCCCAGCTTCGCCGCAGCCGACCCCCCAGCCGCAGCCACCAACTCCGCGGCAGCAGGCGCGGACAACCCCGGCAACGCCCCCGGCGACATATCCACCAACGTCACCTCAAACCCGGCAAACACCTCACGCACATGCGCCTCGGCCTGCTCCGCTCCCCGATCCGGCGCGAACCGATGATTAACCGTCAACACAGCCGCATCCGGCACCACATTCCCAGCCACGCCACCAGAAATAGAAGTAGCCTGCAACCCTTCCCGATAAGTCAGCCCGTCAATATCCACCACCCGAGGCGCATAAGAAGCCAACCTCCGCAACGGCTCCGCCAGCGCATGGATCGCATTCGACCCCATCCAAGCCCGAGCGGTATGCGCCCGAGCCCCAGAAGTCCGCACCTCAACCCGCAGAGTCCCCTGACACCCAGCCTCGATCACCCCATTGGACGGTTCCCCCACCACCGCCAAATCCCCAGCAAGCCACTCCGGCAGCTCCCGCTCTATCCGCCCAAGCCCATTCCGAACAGCCGCAACCTCTTCATTGTCGTAAAACACGAACGTCACATCATGGCGAGGCTCCGGCAAAGTAGCGGCCAGATGCAAAAACACCGCGTCCCCGCCCTTCATATCCACCGACCCAAGCCCGTGCAACACCTCGTCGTCCCCGGCCCCAGTACGATGAGAAGGCAAGTTGGAATTCTCCGGCACCGTATCCAAATGCCCGGCGAGAATCACTCGCGAAGGACGCCCGAGATTCGTCCGCGCAAGAACGGCATCGCCATTGCGCACGACCTCCAGCTGCGGAGCCTGCTCACTCAGCGCGGCCTGCACCAGGTCCGCCAGCTTGCCCTCCTCCCCGGAGACGCTGAACACATCCACAAGGGCGGCAGTGAGCTCGGCCGGATCGGCGCGCAGGTCAAGGGAGGTCATACCGGCACCGTACCCAGCCGGCGCGGGGGCTACCGTGAGGACGTGCGCACGCGAAGCTCCCTGGTCGCTCTCGGCGTCCTCGCCCTCGTCCTCACCGGCTGCGGCAACGAGGCCGGGCCCAAGGCCCGTCCCGGGGCCGGCGATCCGGGTCCGGACGCCCTGCCGACCAAGCTTGAGGCGCTGTCGGCCGACGCCTGCTTCACCGGTCCGCAAACCCAGCTGCCCAAGGGCTGTGAGAAATACGTCACCGAGGTCGGCAACACCGCCGGTTCGGTGCACAAGCTGGCGAAAGCGGGCAAGACGGTCAACCAGCCGCTCGACCGCGACGCGACCGCGATCGACCAGGCGGTCGGCGCGTTCCGCCAGGCGGGCTGCACCACCGTGGCCGCCCCGGGCGGGGCGTGCACGCAGGCGCTGGTGTCCATCTCGACCGCGCTGACCGAGGTCAAGCAGAAGGTGAACCAGCTGGCCACCACAGGTTGATCCGGTCCGCTTCGGCTACCGTGACCAGCGTGAGCGAGCAGACCCCTGACCCCGAAACGACCGGCGCCGTCGGCGTCGGGCTGGCCACCGTCACCTCCGACGGGACCGTGCTGGACACCTGGTACCCGCACCCGAAGCTGGTCGAAGCAGGCACCAGCGGCACCGAGCGGCTGACCGCGGAGCAGACCACCGAACTGCTCGGCGAGTCCGCTGCCGCGCTGCTCGGCCCGGACACCGACCGCGGTGTCGAGGTCGTCGCGGTGCGCGTCACGATCGGCAGCCTGGCTACCGCGCCCGCCGACGCCCACGACGTCTATCTGCGCCTGCACCTGCTGTCGCACCGGCTGGTCCGGCCGCACGGGCAGAGTCTCGACGGCATCTTCGGCCTGCTGGCCAACGTCGTGTGGACGAGCCACGGCCCGTGCCCGGTCGAGGGCTTCGAGCAGACCCGGCTGCGGCTGCGGTCGCGCGGTGCGGTCGCCGTGTACGGCGTGGACAAGTTCCCGCGGATGGTCGACTACGTGCTGCCGACCGGTGTCCGCATCGCCGACGCCGACCGCGTGCGGCTCGGCGCGCACCTGGCGTCCGGCACCACCGTGATGCACGAGGGCTTCGTGAACTTCAACGCGGGCACGCTCGGCGCGTCGATGGTCGAGGGCCGTATCTCGGCGGGTGTGCTGGTCGGCGACGGCAGCGACGTCGGCGGCGGCGCGTCGATCATGGGCACGCTGTCCGGCGGCGGCACCGAGGTGATCTCGGTCGGCGAACGCTGCCTGATCGGCGCGAACGGCGGCGCGGGCATCTCGCTCGGCGACGATTCGGTGATCGAGGCCGGGCTGTACATCACCGCGGGCACCAAGGTCGAGGTCGACGGCAAGACGGTCAAGGCACGCGAGCTGTCCGGCATCTCCGGTGCCGTCTTCCGGCGCAACTCCGCGACCGGCGCGGTCGAGGTCGTGCCGCGCGGCGGTGTCGGCATCCAGCTGAACGAAGCACTGCACGCCAACTGATCCGGCCTTCGAGAGGGTGCGCTTCCCGCTGCGGGAAGCGCACCCTCTCGCTGTTTCGGCGGACTCCGATCCGAACGCTGTTCACCTACCATTAACCAGGTGACTTCCGAAGCGACCAGCCGCCGTACTCCGGAACCGACGACGCCGGCCGCTCTCGGGCTCCCCGCCGAACCGGCGAAGGCGCGACCCGGGGCACCGGCGGCCGCGCACGTCCGCGCCAAGCTCGACCACGAACTGCGCGAACTGCTGTCCCGCGAACCGGGCACCCGGGCCGGGGCCGATCCGGAAGAACTGCACCAGATGCGCGTCGCGCAACGGCGGATGCGAAGCGTGCTGAAATCGTCGAGCGCGCTGATCGGCCCCACCGCGGAACCGGTGCGCGCCGACCTCGGCTGGCTGGGCCAGGTCCTCGGCGAGGTCCGCGACTACGACGTGCTGATCGGCCACCTGCGCGAGGTGATCGCCGGCTTCGACGTCCGAGACCAGCCCGCCGGACGACGGCTGGTGTCCCGCTTCGTCGCCGAACGCACCGCCGCCCGCCGCCGGCTGAACCGGGCGTTGTCGAGCCCTCGGTACGCGACCCTCCTGCAAGGCATCGCCCAGTTGTCCCGCACCGCCGAGCACGAGATCGACGAGACCCCGGCCGAGAAGCCCAGTTTGGCCGCCGACGTACGGAAGCCATACCGGAAGCTGGCGCGCGCGGTCGCCGCCCTGCCCCCGAATCCCCCGGACGACGACCTGCACGCGCTGCGCATCCACGGCAAGAAACTCCGCTATACCGCCGAATTGGCCCGATCGGCGGCGAAGAAGAAGCAAGCCGGGAAGCTGTCCGAACTGATCAAGGCGACTCGCGAGTTCCAGACCGTTCTGGGCGACCACCAGGACGCGGTCTTCGCCGCGGAAAAGGTGCGCGGCGTACTGGCCGACGCGGACGCCGAGATCGGTTTCGTAGCAGGCCGGATCGTCGAACACGAACTCGCCAAACGCTCCCGCGTCCGCGCCACCTGGCTCGGCGTATGGCACCGCATCGAAGCCGCCGAGCACGCCGTCTCGTGAGTGGCTATCGCGGTTCTAACCGAGATTAACACTCACGACGTCGTCCACACATACCCATCCGGCCGCACCAGCACCCGCTTCCCCGGCACTCCCTCATACGCCGCGTACGCATGCCCGCCCGCATCCACGAATTCCCCCTGCGCCGTCGCCCCCTGCGGCAGAATCCGGTACGCCGGATGCTCCGTCCCGAGCGGCCCGTCGCCGAAGACCAGTTCTGTCGCATGTGGACCCTGGAACAACTCGAACAGCCGCACGCTCTTGCCGTTCGCGTCCACGAGCGGCGCGTCCGGTGCCCGATCACCCGGCCGCAACGTCCCCGTGCCCACCGGCGACAGCGGTCCGCCCCGGTAAGTCAGATCAAGCTGCT
The DNA here is from genome assembly GCF_900115345.1 of Amycolatopsis rubida. Lineage (GTDB taxonomy): Bacteria > Actinomycetota > Actinomycetes > Mycobacteriales > Pseudonocardiaceae > Amycolatopsis > Amycolatopsis rubida. The sequence goes on from NZ_FOWC01000011.1 coordinate 22,310, forward strand.
GAGTCTCCGGCCCGCGTTCGTGCGCGTCCTCAGCACCCTCCTTGTACTTCTCCAGCAACGCGGTGCTCACCCCCAGAACCCGCGCCGCGACCGCGCGCCGTTCCGCCTCGTAGCTGTCCAGCAGCGCGGGCGATCCGTCGGCGAGTTTCCAGCCGAGGTTGTACGCGTCCTGCACGCCGGTGTTCAGCCCCTGCCCGCCGGTCGGCGGGTGTACGTGCGCGGCGTCCCCGGCGAGGAACACCCGGCCCTGCCGGAATGCCGCCGCCAGCCGGATATTCGGCCGCCACACGGTTGACCACGCCAGGTCGAGCAGCCGGATCCCGCCACCGGACACCGCGTCCAGGTGCTCCTGCAACGCGCTCAGCGAGGTGCCCGTGTCGCCGTCGCCGATCGGGGAGGCGAACTGGAAATACGGCGTCCCCGGGAGCGGCGTGAACGCGACGCCGGACATCGGATCGTCCGCCTTCGCGAACCAGTACCCCGAGTCGTGGTCGAGCACTTCCGCCGAGACGTCGCCCAGCAGCATCCGGATCGACTCGTCGGTGGTCCCCTCGAACGCGATCCCCAGCGCCTTGCGCACGAAGCTCTTCCCGCCGTCCGCACCGACCAGGTACTCCACGCGCACCGTCTCCCCCGTAGACAGCTCCGCGGTGACGCCCTCCTCGTCCTGCGCAAAGCCGGCCAACGCGGTGTTCAGCTCCACCCGTACGCCAAGCTCGGCCAGCCGGTCCCGGAGGATCCCCTCGGTCTGCGACTGGCCGAGGAACCAGGCGTTCGGATACGGCACCGCGGGCGTCGGCTCGACCGGCTCGGCCATCCGCCGCACCATCGTGAACTCCCCGTCGAGGTACACGCGCATCTCATGCGGCGGCACACCCGCGGCGAGCACCGCGTCCAGCACCCCGAGGTCCTCGAAAACCTCCATCGTGCGCGGCTGCAGCCCGTCCCCGCGCGAGCCGACGAAGTACTGCTCCGCCTTGTCCACCACTCGCACGCCGACCCCGCGCCGCGCCAGCTCGATCGCCAGCGTGAGCCCGGTCGGGCCCGCCCCCGCCACCAGTACCGTCATGGCCCTCTCCCATCTAACTGAATTAAGATTCACTGAATATGGATTCAGGATGCCCGCTGATAGCGTTCGCGTCAAGGGAGGTGCCGGATGACAGCGACGAGCCGCCGGGGCAAAGCCGCCGAAACGGAAACGGCGCTCAAGGACGCGGCCAAGCGCGTGTTCTCGGCCAAGGGCTACCTGAACACGAAGATCACCGACATCACCAAGGAGGCAGGCCGCGCCGCGGGATCGTTCTACAACCACTTCGCGAGCAAGGAGGAACTGCTGATCGCGCTGCTGGCCGACCTGGCCGAGGACAGCGACCAGCAGGCCATGGCCGAGGACCATCTGTCCGATTTCAGCGACCCCGCCGCGGTCCGCTGGCACGTGCGGCAGTACTGGGATTTCTACCGCGCCAACGCGCCCACGATGCTCGCGCTGCGGCAGGCGGCGATGGTGAACGAGGACTTCGCCGCCACGTACGCGAACTTCGGGGCCACCCAGGCCTCGGACGTCGAGAGCCACCTCCGGCACGTCACCGCGGCCGGCTTGCGGCTTCCGGCGAACACCCAGCTCACCATCGCGATGATGTACCAGCTGATCGACAACTTCGCGCAGATGTGGCTGGTGACCCCGCCGCCGGCGGGCTGGAAGCAGCCCTCCGACGAGGAAGCGATCGAGGCACTGACGCGGTTCGTCTACCGCGGCTTCACCGGCCGCGACTACTGAACCCCGCACACCCCACGCCGGACCGGTCGGCAGGCTCGGCCTCGCCGGTGCGCGTACGTGAGGGGAACCCTCACGTACGTCAGCAGGAGCCGAGAGAGCCGGGCGGCGCGTCCGCTAGCCCTGTGCCAGCCGCTCCGCAGCCGCTTCGATGCGCTCGTCCGTCGAGGTCAGTGCGACGCGCACGTGATCGCGACCCGCGGGCCCGTAGAACGTGCCCGGCGCGACCAGGATCCCGCGCTCGGCGAGCCATTCCACGGTGGCCTGCGCGGATTCCCCGCGCGTCGCCCACAGATACAGCCCGGCCTCGGAATAATGGATCTCGAAGCCGTTGTCCTGCAACGCCTTCCGCAGCACGACCCGCCGCGCGCGGTAACGTTCGCGTTGCCCGGCAAGGGCTTCGTCGTCCGACAGCGCGGCCACCATCGCCTGCTGCACCGGACGCGGCACGATCATGCCGGCGTGCTTGCGCACCTCCAGCAGGTTCTTCACCAGCGCCGGGTCGCCCGTCACGAATCCGGCGCGGTAGCTCGCGAGGTTCGCCGACTTGGACAGCGAATGCACCGCGAGCAGGCCGTCGGTCTGTCCACCGTGGACGGACGGATGCAGCACCGACAGCGGTTCCGCCTCCCAGCCGAGCGAGAGGTAGCACTCGTCGGACACCACGACGGTGCCGCGGTCGCGCGCCCATTCCACCACCTTGCGCAGGTGGTCGACGCCGAGCACCCGGCCGGTCGGGTTCGACGGCGAGTTCAGCCAGATCATCGCCGGGCGGCGCGGGCCGAGCTGGGTCAGCCCGTCCGCGCGCACCACCTCGGCGCCCGCGAGCAGTGCACCGACCTCATACGTCGGATACGCCAGCTCCGGGATGACCACCACGTCGCCCGGCCCGAAGCCGAGCAGCCGCGGCAGCCAGGCCACAGCCTCTTTCGAGCCGATAGTCGGCAGCACGGCGTCCGGTTCGACGCCGGTGATCCCGTACCGCCGCCGCAGCGCCGCGACGGCCGTTTCACGCAGCTCGGGCGTGCCGTGCGTGGCCGGGTAGCCGGGGATCTCCGACACCGACGCGAGCGCGGCGCGGATCGAGTCCGGCACCGGGTCGACGGGCGTGCCGACGGAAAGGTCGACGATGCCCCCGGGATGCGCCTGCGCGCGGGCCTTGACCTCGGCGAGCGAGTCCCAGGGGAAGTCGGGCAGCCGGGTCATTCGCCCTGCGGGGGCAGAGCCTTGATGAACCCCGGGTCGTGCGCGGTCTTGCCGACCTTGGAGGCGCCGCCGGGCGAGCCCAGCTCGTTGAAGAAGTCGACGTTCGCCTTGGTGTAGTCGGACCAGTTGTCCGGGACGTCGTCCTCGTAGTAAATGGCCTCGACCGGGCAGACCGGCTCGCAGGCGCCGCAGTCGACGCACTCGTCCGGGTGGATGTACAACATCCGCTCGCCCTCGTAGATGCAGTCCACGGGGCACTCGTCGATACACGCCTTGTCGAGCACGTCGACGCAGGGCTCGGCGATCACGTAGGTCACTGCGTACTCCTGGCTTCTCCTGCTGGGCCGGTCGGTGCGGACATTACGCGCTTCCCCGGCCCCCGGTGGTGGTTAGGCGACCCTTATCCCACCCCTGGAAACGGGGCGGATCCGCGCCGCTCAGCGGTCCCGGCGACGCGGTTTCGGCGCGTTCCGGGCATCGCCGGTAATGGTGAACGCGGGGCCGGCGGGCTTGCCGTCCTCGCGTTTCTCTTCGAGAGTCCGCTTGAAGCCATCGGCGATCTCGTCGACAAGCTCGTCGTTGTGCCGGTCGTCCTTGCGCGCGTAGCTCATGGGGTTCTCCTGCGGAACGGGACAGCTCTCTCCGTCACAATCTAACCGTGAACTCCCGGGAAAAGCTCGAAATCGTGTGTGCGAAAGCCTGGCCAGCGGTGGTCGAGGAGCCGCTCGGAGATTGGACTCTGCGCTGGGCGGACGGCTTCACCGGGCGCGCGAACAGCACACTCGCCGTCGGCGACCCCGGCCGTCCGGTCCCGGACGCGCTCGCGGCGGCGTGTGACTTCGCCCACGATCGTGGCATCCCGCCCGCGGTCCAGGTGCTGAAAGACAGCGATCTGGAGCGCGCGGTGGCCGCGGCGGGCTGGCGCGAACAGGTCGAGCACGCCGCCGGGCACCAGGTGTCGGTACTGACCGGTCCACTGCCGTCCGGGCCCTCGCGCGGTGCCGAGGTCCTCGACCAGGCGTCGCCGGAATGGTGGGACTTGGCCGAGAACACCACCGAGCCGAGTTCCGCCAGCGGCACGTCGTGACCACCGGAAAGGTCGGCTACGGCGTCGTGCTGGCCGACGGAATCACCGCAGGCGCGGTGCGCGGGGCCATCGTCGACGACTGGCTGCACGTCGCCCGTCTCGCGGTCGCACCGGAGTTTCGCCGCCGCGGCCTCGCCACCACGGTGCTGCACGCGCTCGCCGGCTGGGGCCGCGCGCACGGTGCCGGCAAGTGGATCCTGCAAGTGGCGGTGGGCAACGCCGGCGCGCTCGCGTTGTATTCCGCGCTGGGCTGTTCGGAGCACCACAGGTACCGGTACTGGGGCCCGGCGCCGCGGACGTGCGAGGATCGCCAGTCGTGAAGATCGTCGTACTGGTTGGCGGGGTGGGCGGCGCCCGCTTCCTGCTCGGGGTCAAAACCGCACTCGGACTTCCCGCGATCGGCGCGGGCGAGTCTCCGCACGAGATCACCGCGCTGGTGAACACCGGCGACGACGTGTGGATGCACGGCCTGCGCATCTGCCCGGATCTCGACACCTGCATGTACACCCTCGGCGGCGGCATCGACACCGAACGCGGCTGGGGCCACGCGGGCGAGACGTGGACGGTCAAGGAGGAACTTGCCGCCTACGGCGCGGAGCCGACCTGGTTCGGGCTCGGCGACAAGGACATCGCGACCCACCTCATCCGGTCACGGATGCTGCGCGCGGGCTATCCGCTGTCCCAGGTCACCGAGGCGCTGTGCGACCGCTGGCAGCCCGGTGTGCGGCTGCTGCCGATGTCGGACGACCGGGTCGAAACGCACGTCGTGATCGACGATCCGGACCAGCCGGAGCAGCAGAAGGCCGTGCACTTCCAGGAGTGGTGGGTGCGCTACCGGGCCGGTGTGCCCGCGCATTCGATCGTCGCGGTCGGCAACGACGAGGCCAAGCCCGGCCCCGGCGTGCTGGCGGCACTGGCCGAGGCGGACGTCGTGCTGTTCGCGCCGTCGAATCCGGTCGTTTCGGTCGGCACGACGCTCGGGGTGCCCGGGGTGCGCGACGCCCTGCGGAAAACTCGCGCCAAGGTCGTCGGGGTGTCGCCGATCATCGGCGGGAAAGCGTTGCGCGGCATGGCCGACGCGTGCCTCACCGCGATCGGCGTGGAGACCTCCGCGGAGGCGGTCGGCCGCCACTACGGAGCGCGTACCGACGGCGGCGTGCTCGACGGCTGGCTCGTCGCGCCGGAGGATCACGAGGTCACGGTGCCCGGCGTGGACGTGCGCGCGGTGCCGCTGCTGATGTCCGATGTGGACGCGACGGCGGACATGGTCCGCGCGGCGCTCGACGTGGCTGGAGTCTCTCTTGGCTGATCACGCTTCGCGGAAGATCGAGATCCTGCCGGTCCCCGGGCTGCCGGAGTTCCGTCCCGGAGACGACCTGACCGGCGCGATCGTGACCGCCGCGCCGTGGCTGCGTTCCGGTGACGTGGTCGTGGTGACCAGCAAGGCGTTCTCGAAAATCGAGGGCCGGCTCGTACGCGTGCCGAGCGACCCCGAGGCGCGCGACGCGGCCCGGCGCAAGCTGGTCGAGGAAGAATCGGTACGGGTGGTCGCCCGGATCGCGCGCACGCTGATCACCGAAAACAACCTGGGCATCGTGCAGGCCGCGGCCGGGATCGACGCGTCGAACGTGCGCGGCGACGAGGTGGCGTTGCTGCCCGCGGACCCGGACGCGTCGGCTTTGGCGCTGCGCAACGGATTGCGGGAACGGCTTGGCGTCGAGGTGGGCGTGGTCGTCACCGACACCATGGGCCGGGCCTGGCGCGTCGGCCAAACCGACGCCGCGATCGGCACGTCCGGCCTGCGCGTGCTGCACGGGTACGCCGGAGAGGTCGATTCGCAGGGAAACGAGCTGGCCGTTACGGAAATCGCGGTCGCGGACGAGATCGCCGCCGCGGCGGATCTGGTGAAGGGCAAGCTGGGCGGACTGCCGGTGGCGGTGGTGCGCGGACTGCGGATCCACGACGACGGATCCACCGCGCGGGACTTGATCCGCCCGAGCGAAACCGATCTCTTTCGCTTGGGCACCAGCGAATCCATCGCGCAGGGCCGCCGGGAAGCCGTGCCGCACCGGCGTTCCGTCCGGCAGTTCAGCGACGAGCCCGTCGACCCGGAAGCCATGCGTCGCGCGGTCGCGTCCGCACTGACCGCGCCCGCGCCGCACCACACGCATCCCGTGCGGTTCCTCTGGCTGCGCGACGAAGGCCTGCGCCGCAAGCTCCTCGACGCGATGCGCGCGTCCTGGGAATCCGACCTGACCAGCGACGGCTTCACTCCTGAGCAGATCGCGAAACGCCTGTCGCGCGGCGACATTCTCTACCGCGCACCGGAACTGGTCATCCCGTTCCTGCTGCCCGAAGGCGCGCACACCTACCGCGACGAGCGGCGAAACCGGCACGAACGCACCATGTTCACCGTCGCCGCCGGCGCTGCCGTGCAAGGCCTGCTGGTCGCGCTGGCCGCCGAAGACCTCGGCTCGTGCTGGATCGGCTCGACCATCTTCGCCGCTGATCTGGTCCGGTCCACTTTGGACCTGGACGACCAGTGGCACCCGCTCGGCGCGGTCGCCGTCGGGCACCCGGCCGAACCCGCTCCCCCGCGCGGACCGCTTTCCCCCGGCGATTGGCTGATCGAACGATGACCCTGCACGAATCCGCCGTCACCGCGCTGACCGAATGGAAGCCCGCGGCCGCGGCGCAAGAATCGCTGCGGCAAGCGTTTCTCGGCTTCCTGGCGTCGCGTTCGGACACTTGCCAGCGTTCCTGCGAGGCCGGGCACCTGACCGCGTCCGCAGTGGTCCTCGACTCGACCGGCACGCAGGTCCTGCTGACCCTGCACCCGCGCGTCGGCCGCTGGCTGCAACTCGGCGGGCATTGCGAGCCGTCCGACGCGTCCCTGTCCGCGGCCGCCCTGCGCGAGGCGACCGAGGAATCCGGCATGAGCGGCCTGCTCATCGGCGAAACGCCCGTGCACCTGGACGTCCACCCGATCACCTGCTCCCTCGGCGTCCCGACGCGGCATTTCGACGTCCGTTATGTCGTGCACGCGCCGCCCGGCGCGGAACCCGTGCGCAGCGAAGAATCCGACGACCTGCGCTGGTGGCCGGTCGACGCGCTGCCCGCGGGTTCGGAAGATCTGGCCGAACTGATCGCCGCCGCCCGTTAACCTGGACGCATGGACCTGGCGCGACCGCACCTGCACCCGGGCGACACCGGCGTCGCCATCAGCGGATGGGTGGTGCTGATCGGCTTCGCGGTGGCGTTCGCGCTACTGGCGCTGGGCATTGTGGTGAGCATCCGACGAAAGCGGCGGCAACGATGAGCATCAGCTACGACCCGGCTTCGGCTGTTCCGCCGTTCGAACAGGTCCGGACCTCACTGGCCAGCCAGATCAACGACGGCACCCTTGCCGTCGGCACGAAACTCCCGACAGTGCGCGGACTGGCCGCGGAACTGGGCATCGCACCGAACACCGTCGCGCGCGCATACCGGGAACTCGAAGAAGCCGGACTGCTGGAAACCCGAGGCAGAGCAGGCACTTTCGTCGGCGCGACCGGTGACGAGACGCTGTCCCGGGCCCAAGCCGCCGCGGCCACGTACGCCGAGGTCATCCGGGGGTTGGGTTTGTCGGCCGAACAAGGCGTAGCGATCGCGGCGGCTGCCCTGCGCTGACTGCGGCGAGGATCTAGCCTGAGTTTGTCCATGCCCGATCTGACGGGATACCCCTGCTGAACTACGTCCTGCCGGGTGCGCTGATCCTGCTGCTGGTCGTCATGCTGGTCTTGAAATTCACGGTGGGACGGCGTAAGCGGCCACCGCAGGGCTGATCCATTCCACTGCGCGAACCCGGCGGAGCGGCCTACGATGAGTCCTCGCCCAGGGGAGGATTTCATCGTGGCTGTACAGCCTTGGCATCTCATGGTCCTGCTGCTGGTGGCTGGCCTGGTGGTCGCGACCGTGGTGGCGGCGCGGGCTTCGTCCAGGAAGAAACCAGGCCCGCCGCCGGGCTACTTCCCTCCGTGGCAGGGTTATCCGCCTCCCGGCCAGGGCTACCCCGGTTATCCCCCGCCCGGCCCGCAACAGCCCGGCTATCCGCCGGTAGGCCCGCCGTACCCGAACGCCGCACAACCCCAGCCCGGCGCTCAGTACCCGCCGCAGCCCGGTGTCCAGCCGCAAAACCCGCAGTATCCGTACCCGCCGCGAGCCCCGGTCAGTAGCCAGAGCGCAGCGCCGCCGCAGTCCGGCTCCTTACCGGCCCGGCAGGCACCCGCCGCGCTGACTCACATCGCCCGGTAATCCCGCAGCTCGATCCGCGGCCCGAACCTCGGCCGCCGGGCCCCGGCCGCCCCCAAATACCGGATCGCGCGCTGCCGCTGCGGCGCGTACGGCGCGAGCAGCCGCGCCATCTCCTCGTCGTCGATCTTCCGCCCGAGCAGCGTGTGCCCGACCACTGCCGGAATGTTGTAGTCGCCGAAACTGACCGCGTCCGGATCGCCCCACGCGCGCTGGGCGATCTCCGCCGCCGTCCACACCCCGATGCCCCGCACCTTCCGCAGCCGCGCGCGTCCCTGCGCCCCGCGCAGCCGCACCGCTTCCTCCAGCCGCGGGGCCACCCGGGCCGCCTCGATCAAGGCCGTGCGGCGCTTCGCGTCCACGCCGATTCTGTGCCAGTTCCAGTCCACAATGGACCGAATCGCGATCGGATCCGGCGGTACCCGCAGGAAGTCCGGGCCCGGTCCGGGGGCGCGCGTGCCGAACCACCGGCACAGCTCCGCCCACGACCGGATCGCTTCCTTGCCGCTCACCTTCTGTTCGAGAATCGCCAGCACCAGCGCGTCCCACACCCGCCCGGTCGAGCCGAGTCGCAGCCCGGGGGTGTCGCGGCGAGCCGCGGCGATCACGTCGTGGTGCGCGACGAATCCGGTGTCGTCATCGTCCGCGCCAAGCAGTGCGGGCACGCCGTCGAGCAGGAAATCCGCGCCTTCGCCCCAAGCTTCGGCCTCGACGACGCCGTCCGGGCGGTGCAGCAGCGCCAGTGTTCCCTTGCCGCCGGGCGTGTTCGCGGCCAGCCACCAGACGCCGCGGTCGCGCCGGAAGTTCAGCGACCCGCGCCCGCGGCTCAGCGGACCCAGCACCTGCGCCAGATCCACCGGAAACCCCGGACGCCACTCCATCACGCGTCGCTCGAAAACCGGATGCCGCCGTCCGGCACCGAAACGCCGGGCCAGATCCGCACGCCGTCGAGCAGTTCGCAGCGAGCCCCCACCGACGCGCCGTCGCCGAGGACCACGCCGCGCAGCACCGCGCCTTCGCCGACCTGCGCCCCGCGGCCCAGCACCGAATTCTCCACAATCGCAGCCGGGCCGATCACCGCGTCGTCGAACACGACCGAACCGGACACTGCCGCATCCTTCCCGACGACGGCCCGCGCACCGATCGTCGTGCCGCCGGTGAGCTTCGCGCCAGTGAAGATGGAAGCCCCGTCCAGCGCCAGAAAGTCGCCGGTCGGCCCGGCCAGCGCGGAAGTGGGCGCGACGCCGCGAACCAGATCCGCGCTGCCGCGGGCAAACGCTTCCGGGGTGCCGACGTCGAGCCAGTACGAAGAATCGACAAATCCATGCAGATGCGCGCCATTTTCGAGGAGCCCGGGGAACGTCTCGCGTTCGACCGACACCCGCCGCCCGGACGGGATGGTCTCGATCACCGGTCGGCGGAAGACGTAGCAGCCGGCATTGATCTGGTCCGTCGGCGGGTTCGGCGTCTTCTCCAGGAAGGCGGTGACCCGGCCGCCGGAATCGGTCGGCACCGAACCGAAGCGGCTCGGGTCCGGGACGCGCTGGAGGTGCAGCGTCACGTCCGCGCCGGAGTCGAGGTGGGTGCGCAGCTGGGCGTGCAGGTCAGCCCCGGAGAGGATGTCGCCGTTGAAGACGATCGCGTGGTCGGCGCGCAGCCGGTCGTAGACGTTGCGGATGGCGCCGCCGGTGTCGAGCGGTTCCTCCTCCACCACGTACTCAAGCTCCAGGCCGTGCGCGGACCCGTCGCCGAAGTACTCCTCGAACACCTCGGCCCGGTACGACGTGCCGAGCACCACATGCCGGATCCCGGCCGCGCGGATGCGGGAGAACAGGTGGCTCAGGTAGGGCGTGCCCGCCGTCGGCAGCATCGGCTTCGGCGCGGACAGCGTGAGCGGGCGCAGCCGCGTGCCCTGGCCGCCGACCAGTACGACGGCGTCCACCTCGACCTCGGACGTCACAGAAATCTCCTTTGTATCACGCACCGCTGAGCGACAAGCCGCGGGAAACGTGGGCGGCGCGGGCCCCGAGGGCCTACCCTAGACAGGAAACAGGCGGGCCTTTCCCTAGAGGCCCCGGGTCAGTCGGGAGGCCGAGGGGAATGGACCCCCGCGATCGCGCGGACGCTTTGCTCGCACGCGCACGATCCCGCGGCGCCTTCGTGGTGACGCCGGACAACATGACGTCTCCGATGGATGCCTCCAGTACCCAGCAGATCTCCGCCTCGGTGGTCTCCGGGCTGGACCCCGACACGACGACGCAGCTGCCCGCGTCGCTGATCGAAGAGAACGACCATCCGCTGGCAGGCGGCACGCGCACCCAGCCGTCGCCGCATCCGCTGGCCCAGCCGACGCCGACGCGGCCGCTCGAAATCCCCGGGGCGCAGAACACCGCACCGCAGCCGGCGGTGCCGAGCCCGGCCGGTCCGCAGACGACGACGCCGCTGGTCCCGCGCCCGCAGGCGAAGCCGGTGGCGAGCCCGCTGAAGGAACCGGCCGAGGAGGAAATGACCGGCCTGGTCCCGACGGTCAAGCAGAACAGCGGACGGTCCAATCTGTCCCGGCGGCTCGACGGGCTGTGATCCTCGCGGGGTCTCCCCCGGCCCGGGTTGCCCGGATTGCCCAGGGAGACTTCCCGTGCGGGAGGTCGCTTCTCCGCTGAGCGATCTTTACGACCGCAAAGTATTGCGGCGGCTGAGCATCCGGACGGTTCCGGAGGCACGCCGGTTGCCCGGATGTCCTTTGCGGACCGTCCGCCCAATGCCTGCGGCTCAAGGCAGTGCTACGGGCACGCTCGCGGTGCGTCGGCCCAGGTCGGCGGACGTCGGGTCTTGCTGTCCGGGAGGGAGCCCCGAGGGAATCTGATTCCCTCGGGGTTCCCTCCCGGACCTGCGGGCACGGATCTGCCCGGGGTGAGTCCCCGGCACGGGACTGTCAGCCCTTGCGGGTCTCCAGCTTCACCCGCAGCGCCAGCCCCAGCTTCACCGCCGCCAGCACCGGCTTCCACAGCAGTCCCTGGTGCCGGTCGGCGAGGTAGCGGTAGGCGCTCGCGTGGTGGGCGCGCAGCATCTTCGCCGACGCGCGCGCCGTCGAGTGGCCGCCGATGTGCATCACGCTCGACGACGGCGCGTAGACGTTCTGCCAGCCCGCCTTCGCGAGCCGGTCGCCGAGGTCGACGTCCTCGAAGTACATGAAGTAGCGGGTGTCGAAGCCGCCGACGGAGTCGAACGCCTCGCGCCGGAAGAGCTGGCAGGAGCCGGACAGCCAGCCGGACGTGCGCTCGGTGGGCGCGGCGTTTTCCTGGCGGTACTCGCGGGTCCACGGATTGCCCGGCCAGACCTTGCCGAACACGGCGTGCCCGATCCCGCGCCCGAACGAGGGCAGCAGCCGCGCGGACGGGTAGACGGTCCCGTCGAGGTCGTGGATCAGCGGCCCGAACGCCGCCCCGCGCGGCCAGCGCCCGGCGACCTCGATCAGCGCGTCGAGCGAACCCGGCTCCCATTCCAGGTCCGGGTTGACCACGACGACCCAGCCGTAGCTGTCGTCGAGCGCCGCGACGCCGCGGTTGGCGGCCGTTCCGTATCCGACGTTCTCGCCGATGCTGACGAGCGTCACGTTCTCGCGTTCGGCGGCCTTCTCCGGAGCGCCGTCGGTGGACGCGTTGTCGGCGACGACGACGTGCACGTCGCGGTCAGTCGCCTTGTCGAGCGTGTCGAGGAACTTCTCCAGCGTTTCGCCGGGGAAGTAGGTCACGGTCACGACGCCGACGCGGTCACCATACGTGCGCTGCTCAGTCACCGCGCCATTGTCCACTGCTCACCGACGGCTACGTCGGCCCACCGAACCGGTCACCCGCAGTGATTCCCAGGTCCGCCTTTCAGCTCCGCCAGTTCGTCGTCGATCAGCAGGCCCGGGTCGAACTTCATCCCGGTGAAGTGGCCGGCCAGTTCGAGCGACAGGACCCCGTGCAGGCGGGTCCAGAAGGACAGCGCGCGCCGCACCGCACCGGTTCCGGCGATGTCGCTGTCCACCCACTCGCGATGGGTTTCCAGGTGCACGTGGAACGTCGTCGCCGATTCCGGTTCGCCCAGTGCCGCGTTCGCCTCGATCAGGACTTCCATGACCTCGTTGGAGATCGCCGTCGTGTCCGGCGGCGCGTGGTAGCCGGGCACTGGCGTGCCGTAGATGAGGAAGTAGCGCTGCGGATCGGCCTTGGCCCAGTCCCGGATGACGTGCGCCAGTTCCAGCAGGTCCGCCCCGGAATCCGCCGCTGCCCGGACGGTGTCGGCGAGGCTCCGGAACGCGTCCCGGATCAGCGCGGTGATCAGCTCGTCCCGGCCGCGGTAGTACCGGTACAGCGCGGGCACGGTCATGCTCATCTGCTTCGCGATCGCGGTCAGCGACAGCGCGGGCAGCCCCGCCTCGGCGATCTGCTGCCGCGCGTGCTGCTTGATCTCCTCGCGCACCTGCTCGCGGTAGCGCTCTCGCGGTGCCTGTTCGGTCATCGGCCGTTCCCCTTCGTTCCTCTGCGCCCAGTGTAGTTAATCCCCTTCACTTCCGCTATTGACGTTCACGGTCGCGAACTTGTATGGTCTTAACCATAGTTAATGGTACTAACTACCACTAAGGGAGTTCACCAATGCCGAATGCCAAGCCTCGCCTGCGTGCCACGCTGCTGGCCCTTCCGATCGCCGCCGGACTGCTCGGCGCCGCACCCGCCCAAGCCGCCTCCGCGCACCCGAGTTCCCTGACCTGCCAAGGAAAAGGCATCGACCCGGCCGCCCAGCTCCAGCACCGCGCGGAAACCTTCGTCAAGGCCCCGCTGAGCACCGTGTGGCGGCTGCACACCAGTGTCGAAAGCTGGCCGCGCTGGCAAAAGCCGGTCACGAGCATGAAGCGCCTCGACCCCGGCCGCCTGCACCCCGGTTCGCGATTCCGCTGGAGCACCCCCGCTCCGCCCACACCCTCGACACCGGCCACCACACTGGTCATCACCTCGACCGTTCACCAGGTCAAGCCCGGCCAGTGCATCCGCTGGTCCGGCCCGGCGATCGGCCAGGGCCTGCGGATCGACAACGGAACGCACGTCTGGAACTTCGTCCCGATGCGCGGCGGAGTCCTCGTCCGCACCGAAGAAAGCTGGACCGGCCAGCAGATCGAGGCCGACCCGGCCACCGCGATCAAGTACCTGGCCCCTGGCCTGGACCTCTGGCTCGCCGAGTTGAAGACCGCCGCCGAAGCTCGCTGCCACCACTGAACCCGATCCGGCGAAGGAGAATCGTCATGACCGTGTCCCGCGCCTCGCTGCCCATCCTGATCACCGCCTGGTCCGTTCCGGCTCTCGTCCTCGGACAGTTCGCCTTGCTCTCCGGTATTCCGTTGATCGCGCTTCTCGTCTCCAGCCTGCGCAATTCCCAGCCGCGTGCGCTGCGCTGGTGGTCCGCCGGACTGGCCGCGGTCTATCTCGGAGTGCTCGCACTTTGGGCATTAAGTCCGGAAAGCGCGCCGAGTTTGTCTCAATCCATGAATCCGGCGGTCACCGCATTCTTCGTCGCGAGCGGAGTCGCGGTCGCTGTCGCCCACCACGTCCGCGAACGCCCCAGCCCGGTTAACTGAAACTGGTAACCTCGAAACCACCAGCCATAAAGAGGGGCCGATGAAAACCGTCGCCATCGAGGAGCACTGGACCACCCCCGGCATCGACCGGATGCTGCGCACCGAATCCGGAGACCCGAGCGTCGCGCACAACGACCGGGGCGACCTCCCCGGGCGACTGCTCGACATCGGCGACCAGCGCGTCGCGTGGATGGACGAGGCGGGCATCGACGTCCAGATCCTCTCGATCGCGCCGCCGGGAACGCACGGATGCCCGGTCCCGCGAGGCATCGAGCTGAGCCGCGAAGCGAACGACCTCGCCAGCGAGGCCGTCGCGAAGCACCCCGACCGCTTCCGTGCCATGACAACCCTGCCGATGTCCGATCCGGACGCGGCACTCGCCGAGTTGCAACGGACCGCGAAGGATCCGGCGCACGTCGGGATCATGTCCTACGGCCGCAGCGGCGATCGCCCGCTGGACGATCCCGCGTACGACGAACTGCTCGGCGCGGCCGCCGCACTCGGCAGGCCGGTCTTCGTCCACCCGCAGATCCCGGTGGAGTCAGTCCGCCAGGCTTCCTACAGCGGCTTCAGCCCGGAGCTCGACCTCGGGCTGGCCACGTACGGCCTCGGCTGGCACTACGAGGCCGGGCTCGCCGTCATCCGGCTGATCCTGCGCGGAACGTTCGATCGCCTCCCGGAGTTGCAGGTCGTCCTCGGCCACTGGGGCGAGGTGGTCCTCTTCGCACTGGACCGCATCGACAGCCTGTCGCACACGGCCACGCATCTCGAACGTCGCGTCTCCGAGTACTTCCGCACGAACATTCACCTCGCGACCAGCGGAATGCTCGTCCCGCGCATGCTGCGCAACGCACTCGAATACACGAGTACCGATCGAATCCTGTTGTCCGGCGATTATCCGTTCCATCAGGTCCAGGCCGCGGCTGTCGCGGAATTCCTGGAGAAATTGCCCGAGGAGGAAGATCGGGAAAAGATCGCGCACGCCAACGCGGAAGCCCTTTACGGCCTCTGTTAACGGTTGCGCAAATGCTGATGCCAGGCTTTTCCGTAAGCCTCGCGGTGCCGATCCGCCGTGGTCGTCCACGAGAATTCCTTGGCGCGCCGCTGCGCCGCGGAAGCCAGTACTGAGCGACGCGACGGATCGGCCAGCAACTCCGTCAGCGCCGCGGCGACATCGCCGGCACCGACACCGCAGTACGCGACCGCGTCGCCGCCGACTTCCGGCAGGGAGAGGCGGCGCGTGGTCAGTACTGCGGCACCGCAGGCCATCGCTTCGAGCACCGGCAGCCCGAAACCTTCGCCGAGGCTCGGATACGCCACAAGCTCCGCGCCGCCGAGGAACCCGGCGAGCGTCCCGAACGGCAGATACCCCGCGCGAATCACCCGAAGCCGGTGCGGCACCGCGTCCAGCGCACGCTCCACCTGGGTGTCCCAGCCAGGCTGCCCAGCGAGCACGAGCGCCGGCGCGTCCCGCTGCCCGGCGACCGCGCGGGCGTAACCACGGATCAGCGCGGGCACGTTTTTCCGCGGTTCCAGCGCCCCGAGGAACGCGATGTACGGCGTCGCGCCGAGCCCGACCGCCTTCCGCGCCGCCGCGACCTCCTCCGGGGACGGCGGATGGAACCGTTCGCTGTCGACGCCGTGATGGATGATCTCCAACTCCGCGTGCCGCACTGGGCTCACTCGGGCCAGCTCCACCGCTGTCGCGTGACTGGGAACTACGCAGAGTGTCCCCCGCCGCAGCGCGGTGGCAGTCCACGCGCGAAAGAACCGAGCCTTGACTGACGAGTGCAGGACCGCGTCGGTGAAGAACGTCGCGTCATGCAGCGTGACCACCGAAGCGGCCCCGCTGGCGAGCGGCATCGTGTAATGCGGCGAGTGCACGACGTCCGCGGCGAGCCGGCGCACCAGCCGGGGCAGGGTGGCCTGTTCCCAGGTCAGCCGGGCGGTGCGCGTCGAGGTCGCCGGCGACGCGGCGACGATTCGGGAACTGGGCGCGAGCTGACCGTAAAGCGGCAGGTCACGCGGCTGACAGACCACCGTCAGCCGGGCCCCGTCCTGGTCGAGCGCGCCGACGAGCGAGTCCACGTACCGGCCGACCCCGCCCCGATCCGCGGGCACCGCGGTCGCGTCGATCAGCACACGGGGATCACCGGTCACGAGTGCAGCGTACGGCGATCACTCACCGCACAGGTCAGGAACCGGCAAACTCCCGCCGACTCCGGGCGCCGCCACCCTCGCCCACCTGCGCTCACCCGTCTGGGTTCACCCGACCGTGTCAAGTCGATCGCAAGCTGCACCCGGCGGCCCGACCGCCGACGTCGCCTCGGCCGCGGCGCCCCGCGAACGCCCGCACCCGCTCCCTGCCCAGTTTCGACAGTTCCACCGCTTCGCCGCCTGCCATCGGCCTCGCGACGCTGCCAGCCCGGCCACCACCGAGGGTTCGCGACGCTGCCAGCCCGGCCACCACCGAGGGTTCGACCAGCGCCGGAACCTTCGCCAGCACCCCGGCACCCGACCGCCGACGCAGCTGCCGAAGCCCCGGCCGCCACCCCACCCGCAAGCCCGCCGTCAGCCCGCCCGCCGATGCGCCGCCCACACCGCCTCAGCCGCCGCCCGCCAGGTGAACGTCCGTGCCCGCTCGCGCCCCAGTTTCGACAGCTCCGCCGCCTTGTCCGGCGACAGCAGCACCTCTTTCAGCGCCCGAGCCAGCGCGTCCGCGTCCCCGCGCGGCACCACCAGCCCCGCCCCGCCGGAGACCTCCACCAGGGCCGGGACGTCCGTGTGCACCACCGGCACCCCGATCGCCATCGCTTCCAGCAGCGGCAGTCCGAAGCCCTCCGCGAGGCTCGGCACCGCCAGCACGCTCGCCCCGCGCAGCGCGGTCGCCAGTTGTGCGTCGGTCACCTTCCCCAGGACCCGCACCGATTTCAGGCCGCGGTCGGCCGCCAGCCGCACCGGGTCGATGCCGCCCCAGCCGGGCTGGCCTGCCAGCACCAGGCCGACGTCGCCGGCCTCGTCCGTGCCGTCGAGCTGCGCCACCGCGTCGACCAGCACGTCCATGCCCTTGCGCGGTTCGATCGTCCCGACCGCCAGCACGTACCGCGACGGCAGGTCAAGCTGAGCAGCCCCCTCCGGCACGGTCACCCCGTGCGGCACGACCCGCACCGGGACGTCCACGTCCAGCAGCACCGCCAGCTCGTCGGCGACCGCTCGGGTCGGCACGATCAGCCCGGACGAGCGCCGCGCGGCCCGCGCGATCATCGACCGGTGCCAGCTGACGCCGCGCGCGGTCAGGGTCTCCGGATGCGTCCAGGGCACCGTGTCATGCACGGTGACGGTCAGTGTTCGCCCAGCCGGGGGACGGGGCGGCGCGAACGGGGTCGGCGCGTGCACCGCGTCACCGCCCGGCCACCAGCGCAGGCCCAGCTGCCACAGCGCGACCAGCGCCCTCGGCGGCAGCGGCAGCACGCGCGGCCCTTCGACCCCCTCGATCCGTGCGGCGGAGACGTCCGCGTGCCGCGCGACCACGCTGGACACGGTCCAGCCGGGCGGCGCGGTGCGGGCGAGCGCGGGCAGCAGTTCGGCGGTGTACCGGCCGGTGCCACCCGGAACGGGGGCGAGCAGTTGCTCGGCGATCACGACCAGTTCGGGCACGCCGCTATTCTCTCCCAGGTGACCAGCGCGGAATCCGGCACCACCGTCGTCGTGGTGACCTGGCGTGGGGCAGCCCACCTCACCGCGTGCCTCGACGCGCTCGCCGCCCAGGATCGTCCACATCGGACACTCGTGGTGGACAACGCCTCAACCGACGGCACCGCAACGATTCTCGCCGCGCACCCCAGCCATCCGGAGGTGCTCCGGCTCCGTCGCAACACCGGTTACGCCGGCGCGATGGCCCACGCGCTCGAACGCATCGACACCCCGCGCGTCGCCTGGCTCAACGACGACGCCGCCCCCGAGCCGGACTGGCTCGCCAACCTCGAAGACACCCTCGACAGCCAGCCGCTCGCCGCCGCCGTCACCTCCCGGCTCGAACTGCCCGACGGCAGCACTCAGTCCACCGGTGTCCGGCTCACCGCCGACGGCCATGGTGCCGACCTCACCGAACCCAGCGACGAGGTCTTCGGCTTCTGCGGCGGTGCCGCACTGCTGCGCGCCGACGCCGTGCGCGCGGTCGGGGGCGTCCCGGCGAGCTTCTTCTGTTACTACGAGGACACCGACACCGCGTGGCGGCTGCGGCTGGCCGGATGGCACGTCGCCGCCGCGCCGAAAGCACGGGTCCAGCACCTGCACGGCGCCAGCACGAACCCCGGTTCGCCGCAATTTCACCGCTGGAACGAACGCAACCGACTGCTCATGCTGCTGCGCTGCGCACCTGCGAAAGTCGCGATCCGGGAACTGGCCCGCTTCGCCGCGATCACCGCTGTGCTTCCGCTGCGCCGGCACCGCCCGGGCGCGGCGAACTTCGATCCCGCGCTGCGTGTGCGGGTGCTGGCGGAGGTTGTCCTCCGGCTCCCCCGCACGCTGCGGGAACGCGGTCGCGTGAGCCGGATCTCGGCGCTGGGCCGAGGCGCGATCTGGGATGCCTGGGCTGGCCTTTAAGCTGGGCGGAAATTCGACGGAGGAGCTCGTCTTGGCAGTGGGGGACCCGCAACCGCTCGTCTCGGTGATCGTGGTGAATTACCGCGGCGCCGAGGACACCATCACCTGCCTGCGGGCGCTGCGGACCGACCTGGATTACGCGAATGTCGAGCTGATCTGCGTCGACAACGCTTCTGGAGGCGACGACGCGGCCCGCATCCGCGCCGCGGCGCCCGCCGTGCGGCTCATCGAATCGCCGGTCAACACCGGGTTCGCGGGCGGCTGCAACCTCGGCGCGCAGCACGCGAAGGGCACCGTCCTCGGCTTCCTCAACAACGATGCCCGCCCCGCCCCGGCGTGGGTCTCCGCGGCCGTCGCCGAACTGCGCGCGCAGCCGACCGTCGCCGCGGTGGCGAGCAAGGTCCTCGACTGGGACGGCACCGGCACCGACTTCGTGGACGCGGGTCTGACCTGGTTCGGCATGGGCTACAAGCGCCACGCGGGCAGCCCGCTCGCGGATGTGCCCGAGGTCGAGCACGACGTCGCCAAGGACGTCCTCTTCGGCACCGGCTCGGCGCTGTTCGTGCGCGCGTCGGTGTTCGCCGAACTCGGCGGTTTCGACGAGCGTTTCTTCATGTTCTACGAGGACGTCGACCTCGGCTGGCGGCTCAACCTGCGCGGCTGGCGCGTCCGCTACGTGCCGGAATCGCTCACCTACCACCGCCACCACGGCACCATGGCCGCCGTCGACGCGCCCGACACCGGCCGCGAGACCTTCCTGCTGGAACGCAACGCACTGGCCGCGCTGTACAAGAACCTCTCCGCCGAATCACTGGCCCGCGCTCTGCCCGCGGCACTCGCGCTGGCCGTCCGCCGGGCGACCGCACGCGGCGGCATCGACCCGGACCAGCTTGATCTGGAAAAGGGCGTCGGCCCCGTCGACACCTCGGAAATCCCGGTCCCGCGCACCACGCTCGCCGGGGTGCTGGCAGTGGACCGATTCGTCGAGATGATGCCTTCGCTGGCCGAGTCCCGCGCAGTCGAGCAAGCCGCGCGCGTGCGGACCGACGCCGACCTGCTTCCGTTGCTGCGCAAGGCACTTGAGCCCGCGTACCCGCTGCCGGATTACCTTCGCGCACACGAAATCCTCGTCGAAGCGTTCGGCATCAAGGACGTGTTCGGCCAGCGCCGCAAGATCCTTGTCCTCACCGGCGATTCGATCACCGAGCGCATGGCGGGCCCGGCGATCCGGGCGTGGAACATCGCCTCGACGCTGTCGGCCGAGCACGACGTGCACCTCATGACCACCAACCCGCTGGTCTCGCCGCCGCCCGCGGCCTTCCAGGTCAGCTCGGGCAAACACCGCGACCTCGACGGCCCGATCGAATGGGCGGACGTCGTGATCCTTCAGGGACACGTGCTGGAGCTGGCGCCGTCGCTGAAGAAGCAGCACGAGCACAAGATCGTCGTCGCCGATGTCTACGACCCGATGCACCTGGAGCTGCTGGAACAGGGCAAGGACGCCCCGGACGACCAGCGCGCGCTCGACCTGGCCGGCGTCACCCGCGTTCTGGACGCCCAGCTCGAACGCGCCGATTTCTTCCTCTGCGCCTCAGAGCGCCAGCGCCACTTCTGGCTGGGCCACCTCGCCGCGCTCGGCCGCCTGTCCCCGCGCCTCTACGACGCCGACCCGACCACCCAGTCCCTGCTCGCCGTCGTCCCGTTCGGCCTCTCCCCGCAAGCCCCGACGCGCACCGGTCCGGGTCTGCGCTCCGCTCTCGGCATCGGCGAATCCGACCGAGTCGTCCTGTGGGCGGGCGGCGTCTACAGCTGGTTCGACCCGCTGACCCTGATCCGCGCCTTCGACCTCCTCCGCCACCGCCGCGACGACGCCCGTCTGGTGTTCCTCGGCATGAAGCACCCGAACCCCGAGGTCGCCGAGATGGACATCGGCTCCCGGACCGTGCGGCTGGCGGATTCGCTGGGCCTCACGGACAAGAACGTCTTCTTCAACGAACAATGGGTCCCGTACTCGGATCGCCAGAACTGGCTTCTCGACGCCGACTGCGGCGTCACCACGCACTACGAACACGTCGAGACGACTTTCGCTTTCCGCACCCGGGTTCTCGACTACCTGTGGGCCGGTTTGCCGATCGTGACGACCGACGGTGACGCGTTCGCCGACCTTGTCCGCGCGGAGGGCCTCGGCGTCGTCGTCCCCGCCGAAGACGCTGGCGCGTTGGCAGACGCGCTGGAAAAGTCCTTGTACGACCGGGAATTCGCCGACGCCTGCGTCGAACGGATCCGCGTGGTCGCGCAGCGATACGCCTGGCCGGAGGCACTGAAACCCCTAGTGGAGTTCTGCCGCAACCCGCGCCCCGCCGCGGACCGGTTGCCCGGCGGCGCCGACCTCACCGTCAGCGACCCCGTACGCGGCACCGCGATGGTACGGCGCGATATGGCTCTGGTGCGGGAATATCTCGCCGCCGGCGGCCCAGGCGAACTGGCCAAGCGCGCAGCCGGACGGGTCACGAAGGTAGCGCGGGAGCGGTTGCGCCGTGGCTGACCGTCCGCTGCGTGTCCTGCTGGACGGCACCCCGCTGCTCGGCTCCCGGACGGGCATTGGCCGGTACACCGCCGCGTTGAGCGAAGAACTCGCTTCCATGTCCGAAGTGGACCTTCGCGCAGTCGCGTTTACCCTGCGGGGCTGGCGGAAACTGCGGCATGTCTTGCCACACGGCGTACAAGCTCGGGGAATGCCAGTCTCCGCAAGGCTTCTGCGGGCCACCTGGCTACGCACCCAGCTACCCCCGGTCGAGCTGTTCGCCGGACCAACCGATGTCGTCCACGGCACGAACTTCGTTCTCCCCGGCCGCCTTCGCGCCGCCGGAGTCCTGACCATCCACGACCTGGCTTTCCTCGACGCCCCTCAGGAACTGTCCCACTCCGACCGCACTCTCCCGGAGCTGGTCCGACGTGGCGCACACCGGGCGAATGTCATCTGCACGCCCACCGAGGCCGTCGCGGATTCCGTCGCCGAGAAGCTGGATGTCGATCGGTCGAAGATCATCGCGACTCCGCTCGGGGTGAATCCAGCCTGGTTCACCGCCCGACCGCCGGATGACGGAGTGCGGGCGAAGCTACGGTTGCCGGAGAAGTACCTGCTGTTCGCTGGCGCCGCCGGGCCACGCAAGGGTCTTGACTGGTTAGCCGCCGCCCACGCAGCCGCACCGGACCTGCCACCGCTGGTCTTCGCCGGCCCCGGCCCGTTCCCCAGGCTGCCACGGTCCGGACAGACCGGCTATCTGTCCGATGTAGACCTTCGCACGGTCGTAGCCGGTGCCGCCGCCTTGGTTCTCCCGTCCAGGGACGAAGGCTTCGGCCTGCCCGTCCTGGAAGCAATGGCCTCGGATGTTCCCGTCGTGTGCACCGACATCCCAGCTCTGCGCGAGGTAGCGGGAGACTGCGCGACCCTGGTTCCCTACGACGATGTAGACGGGCTCGCAGAAGCACTACGCCAAGCCGTGACAGACCCGCACGGCCTAGCCACCTCCACCGCCCGCAGAACTCATGCGGCAAGCTTCACCTGGCACAGCACCGCACTGCGGACTCTCGACGCCTACCGCCAGGCCGTAGCGCGCTGACCACTCGTGACGTACGCGTGCAGTGCTTCCCGCCAGTTTCGCAGTGGAGTCAGGCCCGCGTCTTGCCAGGAAGCGTTGGACAGCAGGGAGTATGCCGGGCGAGGAGCTGGCCGAGGGAATTCTTCGGTAGTGCAGGGCTTGACCCGCTCAGGATCCGCCCCGATCTCCTCGAAGATGGCCCGGGCGAACCCGTACCAAGAAGTCTCGCCGCCGCCGGTGCAATGCAGGACCTTCCCGGCAGGCCCCCGGCCGGAAGCGACCGCCTCGGCCAGCTCCCACAGGCCACGAGCCAAATCAGCGGACCAGGTAGGCGCCCCCACCTGGTCATCCACCACGGACAACTGATCCCGCTCCGACTCCAGCCGCCGGATCGTCTCGACGAAATTAGCCCCGGTCTTCCCATAAACCCAACTGGTCCGCACCACCCAGGCCGACGCCCCCGACCCGAGTACCGCATCCTCCCCGGCAGCCTTAGTCCGCCCATAGGCATTCTTCGGCCCCAAAACATCATCCACCGCATAAGGCCGATCCCCATCCCCGGGAAAAACATAATCCGTGGAAAGGTGAATCAACGGCACCCGCCGCGAGGTACAAGCCGCCGCCAACACCCGCGGCCCGTCCACATTCACCGCGAACGCCCGAGCCTCATCCGATTCCGCCGCGTCAACCGCCGTATACGCCGCGGCATTGATCACCACCGGCACCGCGCCAGCAGCCGAGGCCCGTTCAGCCAATTCCCCGACCGCGGCGATCACCTGGCCGGCAGCCGTGACATCCAGCTCCGCCGACGAAGGCGCGAGCACCTCGGTTTCCGGGCCCGCGGAATTCACCAGGTCCCGGCCGAGCTGGCCAGAACCGCCGGGCACGAGCACTGCCAGCCGCACCGGCGTACCTCCTACTGCGAAAAGGGTTTCAGGACGTGCCGAGCGCGGCGCGGGCCTTCAGCGGCTCCCACCACGCGCGGTTGTCGGCATACCAGCGCACCGTCTCCGCCAAACCGTCCTCGAACGACACCCGCGGAGCGTAACCGAGTTCGCCGCTGATCTTCGCGATGTCGACCGAGTACCGCCGGTCGTGGCCCTTGCGGTCGGCCACCGGTTCGACCATTTCCCAGCCGGCCCCGGCCGCCGCGAGCAGGCGTCCGGTCAGTTCCCGGTTGGTCAGCTCGGTGCCGCCGCCGATGTTGTAGACCTCGCCGGGACGGCCGCCGTCGGCGACCAGCTGGATTCCGTGGCAGTGATCGTCCACGTGCAGCCAGTCCCGGATGTTCAGCCCATCGCCGTACAGCGGGACCTTCTTGCCGTCCAGCAGGTTCGTCGCGAAGAGCGGGATGACCTTTTCCGGGAACTGGTACGGGCCGTAGTTGTTCGAGCACCGCGTGACGCACACCGGCAATCCGTGCGTCCGGAAGTACGAGCGGGCGATCAAATCCGACGACGCCTTCGAGGCGGAGTACGGCGAATTCGGCTCCAGTACGTGGTCTTCCGACCACGAACCGTCCTGGATGGACCCGTACACCTCGTCCGTCGAGACGTGCACGAACTTCCCGACCTGCGCCTCCAGCGCGGCCTGCAGCAACGTCTGGGTGCCGAGCACGTTGGTGAGCACGAAGTCCGCCGAACCGAGGATCGAGCGGTCCACATGGGACTCCGCGGCGAAGTGCACGACCAGATCGATGCCGCTCATCAGCTCGGTGACCTGCGCGGTGTCGCAGATGTCGCCGCGCGCGAAACGCAGCCGCGGGCTGTCGGCGACCGGGGCGAGGTTCGCCTCATTACCCGCGTAGGTGAGCTTGTCGAGCACCACGACCTCGGCGTCGGCCAGCGTCGGATACGCCCCCGACAGCACCTGCCGCACGTAATGCGAACCGATGAACCCAGCACCGCCCGTGACCAGGACCCGCATCCTCATCCACCCCTTCCGCCCGACCGGGCACTCTCGCCACCAGCCTACGGGTGGCTTACCTGGGAGTCGGTAGAGTTCGGCAAAGCGCGAAACGCGCGGGGCATCCTGGGGAGGAACAGTGGCCGAATGGCCGGGGACACCGCTGCCGGTGCACCGCGGTCGCGGCGTCGTCGTCGTGCTGCGGCGAAGCGGAAAGATCCTGTTGTCCGTCGCGTCCGTGGTCGTGCTGGCGCTTACCTGGTACGGCTGGCAGTTCATCGGCGACCCGCAGTCCGGCTTCTCCACCACGGCGATCTTCGGCGAGCAGCAGCCGCACGCGAAACCGCTCGACGGCGCGATCGACATCCTCCTGGTCGGCCAGGACAGCCGCACCGACGCGCAGGGCAATCCGCTGCCCCGCGAGGTGCTCGACATGCTGCACGCGGGCGAGTCCGACGGCGAAAAGCAGACCGACACGATGATTCTCGTGCACATCCCGCAGAACGGGGAGCACGCGATCGCCATCTCCTTCCCGCGCGACTCCTACGTCGAGATCACCGGCGGCTTCGGCAAGCACAAGCTGAACAGCGCGTATGTCTACGCCTACAACGACACCGCCAAGACGCTGCAGGCCAAGGGCAACGCCGACCTCAAGGACGTCGACGAAAAAGCCAAGCTCGCCGGACGCAAGAACCTCGTCGCGACGCTGGAGAAGTTCATCGGCAAACCGGGCATGATCGACCGCTACGCCGAGGTGAACCTGGCCAGCTTCTACGAGGTCACGAAGGCCATCGGCGGCGTGCAGGTGTGCCTCAAGAACCCGGTGAAGGAGAAGAAGTCGGGCGTCGACCTGCCCGCGGGCGAGCAGACCATCGAGGGCGTCCAGGCGCTCGCGTTCGTCCGCCAGCGCTACGGCCTGCAGAACGGCGACCTCGACCGGATCGGGCGCCAGCAGGCGTTCCTGTCCGGCCTGGCGAGCAAGGTGCTCTCGTCCGAGGTGCTGGCCAACCCGGTGCGGATCGCGCAGCTCATCGAGGCGGTGAAGAAGTCCGTGGTGCTGTCCGCGGGCTGGGACCTGTCCGAGTTCGTCGACCAGATGCGCGGGCTGACCGGCGGAAACGTCGAATTCCACACTATCCCCACCGAGGGCAACGCGGTCATGGGCGGCGCTGACGTGCTGCGCGTCGACCCGGCGAAGGTCCGCGCCGAGATCGACCGGCTGACCTCCGACGGCAGCACCCCGCCCCCCAGCAACGCGCCGTTGCCCGGAACCGGGCAGACCACCGTCGAACTGTTCGACGGCTCCGGCTCGGGCGCCGCCGACCAGGTGCGGAGCCTGTTGCAGGGCAAGGGTTTCCAGCTCGGCACCAGCACCAAGCTGTCCACCCGCGCGACGACCGTGCTGCGCTACCACCCGTCGGACGAGGCCGCCGCCGACCTGGTCCGCCAAGCCCTCGGCAGCACCGCGCAGGCCGAGCCGGACGCCGACGTCGCCGCCGGGCACGTCCGGGTGATCCTCGGCAAGGACGCGCGCGACACCGCCGGCGCGTCGGCCACGACGTCCTCGGCACCGCCCGCGTCTTCGCCCTCCGGGCCCCCTCCATCCAGCCCCTCGAACTCACCCGCGCCGCTCATCACGGCGGGCGATGTGCCCTGCGTCAACTAGAGTCGAGCACCCAGCGTGCCGGCGCGCCGCAGGCCGTACGCTGGGGAGCGGGGAGGTAGCCGGGGTGAGCGAAAACCAGGACAAACCGGACCGGACGGCGGATTCTGCCGACAGTCCGGCGGTTTCCGATGCCTCGGACCGCGGATCCGACGGAACACCGGAGCCGAAGCACGCCGCCGCTGAGCCTGCTGCAGAGGAAGCAGCCGAGGAAACCGCCGCCGAGGAAACCGAGCCGGTCACCGAGCGTGCCGCCGCCGACGAAACCAAACCAGCCACCGAACGTGCCACCGCCGACGAAACCAAACCAGCCACCGAACGTGCCACCGCCGACGAAACCAAACCAGCCACCGAACGTGCCACCGCCGACGAAACCAAACCAGCCACCGAACGTGCCACCACCGACGAAACCAAACCAGCCACCGAGCGTGCCACCACCGACGAAACCAAACCAGCCACCGAGCGTGCCACCACCACGTCCGAGCGGAAGCCCTCGCCGCACCCGCGCGTCGCACTCCCCCAGCCGTCGAACCCGGCCCCGCCGGAGGAACCGGACCGCCGCTCGGGCCGGGTCACCCGGGTCACCCGCCGCGTCGCGATCGGCCTGGTCTCGCTGCTCGCACTGAGCGGGACGGGGTACGCGTACGTCACCAAGGACAAACTGCAGGACAACGTCGCGACCGCCGACGTTCTCACCCCGCGCGCGGGCGAACCCCCGGCCCCGCCCGCCGACGACGGCGGCACCGACATCCTGCTCGTCGGCAGCGACGCGCGCACTGACCAGCAGGGCAACCCGCTGCCGCCGAGCATGCTGAAGTCATTGCGCACCGAGGACAAAGCCGGCATCAACACCGACACCGTCATCCTGTTGCGGATCCCGAAGAACGGCGGCAAGGCGTCCGCGGTGTCGATCCCGCGCGACAGCTGGGTCGACGTGCCGGGCCGCGGCAAAGCGAAGATCAACTCCGCGTACGGCGTCGCCAAGGCGCGCGCCGAACAGGAGGAACGCGCGCAGGGCGAGCACGACCAGGCGAAGATCGCCCGCGATTCGGACGCCGCCGGGCGGCGGGCGCTGGTCCAGACCGTGCAGGACCTCACCCAGGCGCGCATCGACCACTACGCCGAGGTCAACCTGCTCGGGTTCTATCTGATCACCGAGGCCGTCGGCGGTGTGCCGGTGTGCCTCAACCACGCGACGTCGGACAAGGATTCCGGGGCGAACTTCCGCCGCGGCGTGCAGACGGTGAGCGGCGGCGAAGCGCTGTCCTTCGTGCGCCAGCGCAAGAACCTGCCGAACGGCGACCTCGACCGGATCAAGCGGCAGCAGGCGTTCCTGTCCTCGGCGATGCGCAAGGTGCTGTCCGCGGGCACGCTCACCAATCCGAGCATGCTGAACAGCCTGATGGACGCGGTACACCGGTCGTTCGTGCTCGACGACAGCCTCGACGTGCTCGAATTCGCCCAGCAGGTCAAGGGCATCGCGTCCGGCGACCTGACCTTCGCGACGATCCCGGTGATCACCACGAACGGCCGCAGCGAGGACGGGCAGAGCATCGTCGAGGTCGACCCGGCCGCGGTGCGGAAGTTCGTCGCGGGGCTGGCCGGACGCAGCAGCACCGGGGGCGGCGGCGCGGCGGCCGGTGCGGTGTCGCAGAGCCTCGACTCCGGAATCCCGGGCGTGCCCTGCGTCGACTGACGCCGCGACTAGCCTGAGGGCATGAGCGAGCTTGCGAGCGAACCATCCAACACTGCGCCTTCGGCTCATGCCGCGCCGAGCGCGAGCGAGGCGGGCGCATGAGCCTCACCGAGCAGCTGCTGCGCCCGCTTCTGACCTCGCCGGCGAAACCGCTGATCACGCACTACGACGACCGGGTCGGCAGCCGGGTCGAGCTGTCCGTGGCGACGATGCAGAACTGGGCCGCGAAAACGGCAAACTGGCTGGTCGACGAGTTCGACGTGGAGCAGGGCGACGCCGTCGCGGTGCGGTTGCCCGCGCACTGGCAGACCGCGGGCGTGCTGCTCGGCGCGTGGTGGTGCGGGGCCCGCGTGGTCGCGGAGCCCGAGGGCGCGCGGGTCGTCTTCACCAGCCCGGACGAGGAGATCGACGCCCCGGCCGTCGCGGTCGTGTCGCTCGACCCGATGGGCCGCGGCCTGCCGGCGCCGCCGTCCGGGGGAGCGCTCGACTACCTGAGCGAGGCCCGGATGTCGGGCGACCAGTTCTTCCCGATGCAGCCGACGCCCGGCGACACCCCCGCGCTCGGTTCCTCCACAGTGGACGAAGTGTGGACGGAAGCCACCGCGCGCGCGGCAAAAATCGGCCTGACCGCAGCGGACCGGGTGTTGTCCACGATGGACTGGACAGTGCCGGACGGCGTACTCGACGGCCTGCTCGTTCCGCTCGCCGCCAGCGCGCACCTGGTCCAGGTCACCAACGCCGACCCGGCGAAACTGTCCGCCCGCCGCCAGGCCGAACGCACCACCGCCGACCTGCCCTCGTGAGTGCTGATCACGGCTGGAGCCGTGATCAGCGCTCACGACACACTCAGGCGCTCTGCAACTCAAGCGCCCCTTCACGGCGACGCCAGAACAGCACGTGGTCCAGGGACAGCCGTCCGCCATTGAAGCCCAGCGCCAGCGCGGTGAGGCCGAGCACCAGCACGAGTTCGTAGCCGCCTTCGCCGGTAAGGCCGTGCGCCGCGTGGACCGAGATCAGCGCGCCTGCCATGTTGATCGCATAGCCGATGGCGACCACCGGCAGCAGGAAGCCGACGACGAACGCGATCGAGCCGAGCAGTTCGAGCACGATCACGAGGAACGCGGAGACGCTCGGCAGCGGGATGCCGATCTGGCTGAACATGTCGGCGGTCGCCCCGACGCCGCTGTCCCATTTCTGCAGGCCGTGGGCGAAGAACACCACCGCGATGCCGATCCGGCCGAGCAGCAGCGCGACGTCCTTGACTCGAGTCAACATGGAGACAGCTCCCCGATAGGTGAAAATTCAACTGACCAGGCCCACGGTAGGGCACTGAACACCGCCGCGGGGGTGTCAGCCAGTGATCGACAGGAAACCGACAGGCACCGAAAACTCGCTGTACACCGCGCCCGGTCCGGCGCTACCGTGCCGTTGACCGCGAGTGCGCGCTGCTCGTGGCCGTGTTTTCGTGTTCCCGACCCGCGAGGAGTCCCGATGCGCCGACAGTCCGATCGACCCCAGTTCGGCCTGTCTCCCGCAGCTGAGGACTCCCGCACGCATGAAAGCACTGACCATCGGCCTCCTGGCGCACATCGACGCAGGTAAAACCAGCCTCACCGAACGTCTGCTGTTCGAGACCGGCGTGATCGACCACGCCGGCCGGGTCGACGACGGCGACACCCAAACCGATTCGCTCGACCTCGAACGCAGGCGCGGCATCACCATCCAGTCCGCCGTCGTGGCGGTCAGCACGCCCGGCCACCGGCTCAGCCTCGTGGACACCCCCGGCCATCCCGATTTCATCGCGGAAGTCGAACGCGCCGTCGGCGTGCTCGACGGCGCGGTGCTCGTGGTATCCGCGGTGGAAGGGGTGCAAGCACAGACTCGCGTACTGATGCGCACGCTCGTCCGGCTCGGCATTCCGGTACTGGTCTTCGTGAACAAGATCGACCGCACCGGTGCGCGTGAAGCGTCACTGCTGGAATCCTTGCGCACCAAGCTTTCCCCGCAATGTGTCGCGATGAGCGCCGTAACCGGGATCGGCACCGCTGACGCACACCCGACACCGCTCCCCTTCGATGAACGACTCGCTGACCTACTGGCCGGAGATGACGTCTTCGTTGAGTCCTATGTGGCCGGTACAGCGTCCTCAATGGATTACCGCAAGGCATTGGCCCGCCAGGTCGCCGCCTCCTCGGTGTATCCGGTCTTCTTCGGTTCGGCAATCACCGGAGCCGGCGTTCGCGACCTCGTCGCCGGAGTTTACGAACTGCTGCCATCCCGCGAACGCCGTGGAGACGGACCGCTCGACGCCACTGTCTTCAAAATCGAACGCGGCCGTTCCGGCGAGAAAATCGCTTACCTGCGAATGTTTTCTGGTTCCCTGGCCGCACGGCGGCCGGTGCCTTTCCGGCGCGTCGGCGCGGAAGGCATCGGCCGCCCCACAGCAGTACGGGTATTCGAGCACGGCGCGACCCCGGTGTCCGGGGAGGCCCTGGCCGGAGATGTCGCGCGAGTCTGGGGCTTGCCGGAAATCCGGATCGGCGACCGGCTGGGCGAACGCGCCGACCTTGCCCAGGGCCGGTTCTTCGCCCCGCCCAGCCTGGAAACGCTGGTGCACCCGGTCGATCCGGACCACACCAGTGCGCTGTACACCGCGCTGACCCGACTGTCCGAACAGGACCCGCTGATCAGCATCCACCGGCAGGCACAGGAAATCACCGTCCGCTTGTACGGCGAGGTACAGAAGGAGGTCATCCGGACGACCCTTGCCGAAGAGTTCGGCATCGGCGCCGAGTTCGAGGAATCGCGACCGCTGCTGGTCGAACGTCTGCACGGGACCGGACACCGCGTGCGCCGCCCCGCTCCGGACGAACGCGTGTTCTTCTGGGCCACTGTCGGACTCCGCGTCGAACCCGGCCCGCCCGGCTCCGGCACCGACTACCGGTTGGAAGTCGAACTCGGCTCGCTGCCGCTTTCGTTCCACACGGCCATTGAGGACACCGTCCACGAGATCCTGCACGAGGGTTTGCACGGCCGGGAAGTGATCGACTGCGCGGTCACCCTCACCGACACCGCGTTCTACCCGCCAGCCAGCACCGCCAGCGATTTCCGCGGCATGACCCGGCTAGTGCTGCGGGAAGCCCTTCGCCAGGCCGGAACACGCGTGTACGAACCGGTCCACGCGTTCGAACTGGAGGCTCCGGCTTCCGCGATCAGCGCCGTGCTGCGCAAGCTAATCGAACTACGCGCAGTCCCTGGCGAACCAGTGATCACCGGCGACCGATGCACTGTGGACGGTCATCTCCCAGCTGCCTCCGCACACGAACTGGAACAAGCACTGCCCGCGCTCACCCAAGGCGAGGGCACGCTCGGCACAGATTTCGCCGAGTACCGGCTCAAGCCGGGTGGCGGCGGGCCACGTCGAGTTCCGTCCAGCCGCCGTGGGCGGACAACAGCGTGAGAACGCGCTCCGCGAGGGCCGAAAACCGGCGCAGGTCCTCGTGGAGCGCCTTCGCACGGGCGGAGTCGAGCGGGGCGTGGTCGTCCCACCACAGGCAGATGACCGCGCTCGCGCACAGCACGAGCGGCTGAACGAGGTCCGTGAACTCCGCGGACGGCTCGGCCGTTTCCCGGCACGTGCTCTCGATTTCGTCGCAGGCGTCGAGCAGCTCGCGCAACGGACCCACCGCGCCGGACGGGGTGCCGTCCCACGACGCGGTGGGCCACGCGCGGTCGCTCAGCTCGAGCCAGAGCCGCCATCCGGCGACCAGCTCGGCCTCGTCGTGCGGCGTCCAGGTGTCGGGGAGCAGCCAGAACATGTCACCGACTGTGACATCGGAGCCGGAGTCCGCACAACCGAGCCGGCGAAAGTGTTCGCGTTTTTACCCCGGGGCGGGGGTATCTCAGCTGATCACCGGGGGCACGAACGTGCAGTTGGGCTTTTTCGCGTGCTGCGGGTCGAGCGCGTTGAGCACCTCGCGCTGCGCGATCGGGTCGTAGGTGATGCCGAGGTGGTCGGTGTAGTCGAGCCCGCAGACGTCCTGGAGGACGAGGTTCTTCACGTTGGGCGCGGGCTTGAGGAAGGCGTTGGCGTACGGGGTGACAACGTCGTCATACCTGGTCTGGATCACGGTGTAGTCGATGCCCGGAACCGTGTCTCCACCCGCGTTGAGGTCCTTGAGGAACGCCGATCCGGTCGACTGCTCATTGCAAGCCGCACAAGCCGCGCCGACAAGATCGCGCGCAGGCGGGATGGCCTGGATCGCGGTGAGCAGACCGAACAGGCTGGTGCCGTAATTGGACGGAGACAGCCCGATCAGCTTGCCGATCTTGCTCGCGCCGCCGAGGTACTTGATCCAGTAGCGCGGGTTCATCCCGCCCTGCGAATGCCCGACGACGTCGAGCTTCGAGGCCCCCGTGGCCTGGAGGATCTTGTCCCCGAAGGTCGCGAGCTGGCCGGCCGTACCGGCCACCGGCCCCACCGTCTGCAGAAACGCCCCCGGCGACCCGCCGAAGTTCCCCGCGAACACGCAGTACCCCTCGTCGGCGAGCCGCTGGGAGAGATTCGCCCAGTTCTCGTACGCGTTGGCCGTGGTGCCGTTGGACAGCAGCACCGGGTTCGGATGCTCCGCGGAAGGCTTGCAGTTCCAGTCGTTGGCCCCCGGCGGCGCGATCGTCGGCTGCCCGACCGAGTAGATCGCCGCGGCGATGATGTTCGGCTGCACCGGACCGGCCGGTTCTTTCCCGGTCGCTGCCACCGCGGTGCCCCCGCCGAGCGCGACTACCGCCGCTGCCAGGAGGACCATGCCCCGTCCGAACGCGCGTACGCCCATTCCGTTTCACCTCTCTGTGAACCCGACGCCTTGGTTAACGCGGAACACGAGAAAGGGAAACGCGGTTACTAGTTTTTATCGCAAACTGGCGAGCGCGCGGTTCACCGCATCGATCAAGGACGCCCGGTTTCCCGGGCAGACACTGATCTGCGCCTCGCCGCCGTTGGCACGCTGAAAGCTCAGCACCCGCCCGCGCCCGCTCAGATCGATGACCGACAACGGCGAACTGTACCTCCGCTCGCCCCGCCCGTCCCGTACCGCGGCATGCAACTGATGCACCGCATCGCGCGGCACGCGCATCAGGTATCGCAGCTCGTCCGCCTCGCCGCCCTCCTCGGCCAGCGGATCCGCCCCGCCGTTGTCGTAGTACTCCCGGTTGATTCGCATCACCCGAACCGCCGCCGGAGGACATTCCGGCATCGCCATGACCAGACAAGCCGCAAGCTCATCCGGCGACACCGGATCCAGCTGAACGAACTCCGCGTCCGTAATCAACCGAACGGCGTCAGGTTTGGTCGCCGCGACAAGAATCGCGCCGTTGTCCTCTTGGTGGGTGCCGAAGTCAGTCCACCCGTACACCTCATGCCGCGCGGTAGCGAGCAGTTTGAGCGTGCCACGCAACGCATCCGCCGCCTCGCCAAGCTCGTTGAGGAGCTCCCGCGTCCGCTTCGCCCGCTCGGCCGCGCCTTCCTCGGTGAGGTACATCGGGGTGTCCTCGACCACGACCGGTACTTTCCCGAGGTCCGCACCGTGCCAAAGCGCCAAAAACACCG
The DNA here is from genome assembly GCF_900115345.1 of Amycolatopsis rubida. GTDB lineage: Bacteria > Actinomycetota > Actinomycetes > Mycobacteriales > Pseudonocardiaceae > Amycolatopsis > Amycolatopsis rubida. Next base: position 55,357 of record NZ_FOWC01000011.1, read on the forward strand.
ACCGCGGCATCCGCAGCGGCCTGTCGATGATCGTCATCGAGCCCCTCAACCACCAATCGTCGGGGGCGTCGGAGGCAACCCAGTGCGGGGATCGAGAGCCCGCTCGCCGTTCTCGTCGACGAGCGAGAACGCGGAGTCGTCGTCGATTCCGTACTTGCGCTGGTGTTCTTTGTCTTCCTCGCCTTTGCCTTTTCCCGCGCCGGCCATGCCACCCATTCCCGGGCTTCCCTTGGCCCCACCCGCGCCCTTCCCCGCCGCCCCGCGGGCCGCCGCTTCTTCACCCGCGCCCACGCCGGCCCCGGCACCTACGCCTGCACCCCCGCCAAGCCGAGCCACGATCCCTCCACTGCGGCCTCCGGCTTCGCTTCCGGCATCGCTTCCGCCGCCGAGCAGCCCGAACCCGCCCGGCGTCCAGCCGCTGTTGCCACTCCCGCCCCCAGCGCCCCAGGAGGTCGGCGTCGCTGCCGGCGGGGTCCAGTTCGTTCCGCCAACCCGATCAACCGACGGTGGAGTCCACCCAGCCGTCGAAGTCCCGTCGTTGTCCCCCGGCACTCCGCTACCCGGCGGCACTGTGACACCTCCCGACGGGAACGACACCCCACCGGCCCCGCCAGTAGCCCCAGACCCACTGGTTTCTGGCCCGCTAGCTCCCGGCCCGCTTGCTCCCGGTCCTCCGCTGGCTCCCGGCCAGCTCCCCGGCCCGCCAACGGTTCCCGGCCCACTCCCGAGCCCACCGCTGGCCCCCGGACCACTCCCCGGCCCACCAGAATCCTGCCCAGGTTTTTGAGAGGCCCTCTCGTGCGACCCGGTCTTGCTCTTGGCGCGATCGCCACCGGAGTCGATCGTGAGATTCTGCCCGTCGAACCCGGACACCTGACCGTAATCGCTATTCAGCCCCTGACCGTTGGCCCTGGCCTGGTCAGCGTACTTCTGATACCGCTCGACATTGTGATTGGCGGCAGCGTTGTACTCGTTGATCTGCTTCTCGGTGTCGGTGTCCCAAGGAGTCCCCTGGTCCCAAAGATTCTTGTGCGGAGGCGCCGGAGGCATCGCCTGCAACGCGATCTTCATGTCGTTGTAGCCGTGCGTGGTGTCGACCAGCTTCTGCCCATTGACCACATATGCCTGCGCGGAGGTGGAAGACGCGTCGGATAACGGCCTTAACCGGGCCCGAGCCGCATCCGCGCCGTCGCCGGTCCAGACAGATTCCAGCATAGTGGTGATCTGCTGCGCGTCGTCGCTGTTCTGGTTGTGCTCCTGGATCATCTTCCGCACCGTGGAACTACCACTGTCCCACGACGAAGTGCCCGGCCCTTGCTGAACCTGCTGCACAATCGCAGGTGCCGGAAGGGCTTGATCACCGAGATTTCCGTGGTAGAAGTCGGAAAACCAGTTCCCCGCGTCCTTGAGCCGGTCGTTGACCCAGTCATCCGCGTCACCAATCCGGTCGCCGATCCACTGGGCTCCCTCGCCGATGAAGTCGAAGAACCCCATCGGTCATGCACCTGCCTTTTGCTTCAGGTTGGTGATCACCATGTCCGCAACGACCGCCGCCGCATCACATGGGTCTTTCTTGCCGATCTGCGAATAGCCAAGTGAGACCGATGCGTCAATTGTTTTCTGATCACTTATGCCAACAGTAACTTGACAGAATGAATCTGTCGTTGCTTGCTGCTTATAAACTGAAGCAGCTACAGCTGGAAGGCCTTGAATAGGGGACAACGGATGCCATCTTTTCGCCTGCGGCTTTGTGTTCGCATATGCCGCGCTTAACCCGTCCGAAACCTTGGTCGTATAGAGCACCGTGGCCAATGAGCCAGTGTCCCTGTTGGACCAGTGACACTCTGTCCCCAGTGCCGGGTTGTCGGCATGTTCACCCTGCGTCGGCTTCCCGACAAGAGTTTTCACTTGCTCCGGAGTAAGCGCACCGTCACACGGATGCACGGACAACACCGATTCCGGCAATGGATGCTCCACCTTTGGAGCACCCGCATACGGCAAGGTCTTGCCCGATGCGGAAGATGGCGGCGGAGCATTCGTCGCGTCAGGGGCAGGACTTGGCGCTGAACCGCCGGAACACCCCGCCAGCAGTACAGCCGTCACAACACTGACAATCGAGACCGAGAACCGCATCCTCATCCGAGCAACCCCTTTCCCTGCTCGCTGTTTCCGACAGCCTTCACGTCCACGGCCGCCTGGCCGTCCGATTCGCTGACAATGCCCAACGCCTTCTCCAAGCGTCCGATCAGCTCCGTGACGTACCGCAACATGGCATCCAGCGAATCTCTGCCCGTCGAGAAAGTGGTGACCGCCTGCTGGTTGAATCCCGCGCTTCCGGGGTCCGGCGACGGCGGGGTGAGCCTGGCCAGCGCTTGCGCATCCGGCTGCATCTTCGCCACGTTTTCCCTGAGTCTCTTCGCCCGATCGAGGAGCGAACGGGCCTCATCAGGACTCAAGGTGAATCCGGCACCCGTCTTCGTGGCAGATGCCACCACAGCAGCGTCCGACACCCCCTGGGCGACGTTCAACGCCGTGCCCACGACGGTGATCGGCAGCCCGGTCAGCCATCCGGTCGTTTCTATCGCCTTCCCCAGGCCGTTCTCAGCCATGCCTGCCCCTCCCGTGCCTGCGCACCGCCTCTCGACCAGGCAACCAGTCCCGAGGCCCCTCCGGATGCCACTGTAACCAACTGCTCACAGCGGGGTGGCGGGAACAGGCAAACTCACCCCACTGTGCGCTAGGTCAAACAGAGCAAACTGCTGCACGCCGCCCGCGACGCGAGCCAGGGTCAGGTGCCCGCCTTCTGCTTGAGGTTAGCGATCACCACACCCGCGACCGTTGCGCGGCATCACACGGATCCTGCCTGCCGCCCTCGATACTTATCGGTAATGCCGACCGTTACCTGGCAAGCATCCCGTTGCCCCGGACCGCTGGAAGTAGAATGAGCGACAGCGGGGAGACCTTGAACAGCGGGAAGCGAGCGCCAAACTTTCGCCGACCTTCTGGTATTGGCATAGACAGCACTCAGACTGCCAGCTTTCGTGGCGTACAGCGTCAGAACCAAAGCACCAGTATTCTCGTTCAACCACTTGGACTCGGCACCCAGCGCAGGAACGACGGCATGCACTCCCTGCGGCCGCATGCGGAAACCTCGTTGATTTGCGCCGATGTGCGCGCACCATCACACGGATGCCCAGACAGCGCAGACCCCGGAAGCGGTTTCTCAACCTTAGGAGCGCCCGCGTAGGGCAAGATCTACCCAGCCGCCGGCGAAGATGCAAAAGCACGAGCTGAACCGGATTCGGAATTCGGTTCAAACCACCAGATCACGTCGCGACCAAAGCGGCCACCGCGACCGCACCAGCAGTCACGAGAAACAGCTAATCCTTCGGATCACAAGCCCCCGCACTGGCCACCGTTGCCCACGATCTTCAAGTCCATAGCCACTGACCAGCCGACCCACTGACAATTTCCGGCACCCTCGCCGGACGACTGACGAGTTCGACTATCGCGGTGCACCCGGATATCGGTCACGCACCAGCATTTTGCTTCAGCCTGGCAACCACCATGTCCGATATCCGAGCAGTAACATCACACGGGCTCTTCGCGCCGACCTTTGACGGACTCAACGTAACGGACACGTCGACATCATGCCGATCACTGATTCCGATGCTCACCTGACAAAATGACTTATCGCCCTTCAGTCCATAGGCCGAATGTGCCACAGCTGGAAACCCTTGCACTAAAGGAAGTGGACGCCACACCGTAGATTGTGTTTTCGAGTTTGCGTATACCGCACTCAAACCGTCGGATACTTTTGTTACATACAAGACCGTCAGGGCGGCCCCCGAATCACTGTTCAACCAAATGACATTGCGCACCGAGCGAAGCGTTATCGGCGTGCTTTCCCGGTATTTCTTTCCCCAGAATCTCGCGCACTTGGCCCGACGTGAACGCACCGTCACATGGATGCGTCGACAGCACCGAATCCGGCATAGGGTTCTCCACTTTGGGCGCGCCTGCATACGGCAAGGTTTTTCCAGCAGCCGACGAAGAACCTGGGATATCAGATAAAACAGGGGGCAGGCTCGGCGTCGAACCGCCAGAACAGCCGGCGACGAGCACAACGGTCGCCGCAATCCCGGCAGACAACGAGGCGAACTTCACCTTCATGAAATCTTTCCCTTGCCTTCGCTATTCACGACGGCCTTCACCTCCGCAGCCATGTCCGCCCTCCCCTGCACACGCAGTCGCTCGACAAGGCAACCATGCCCGAGAGCCCTCCGATTGTCACTGTAACCAACTGCTCACAGCGGGTGACGGAAAAAGGCGAACTCACGCCACTGCACTCTACGTCGAACGGCGCTAACCGAGGCGCACTGGCCATCGCCGTGCGGGGACGTCGCGGGGATCATGCGCCCACCGTTCGCATCAGATTGACGACGGCCACGTCGGCAATGTGAGCAGCAACCTCGCATAGGGCCACCTTGCCGACCTTCGCCTGGCCAAGGGTTATCGATACATCGACAGTGTGGTGGTCGCTGACGCCAACACTTACCTGGCAGAACGACTTGGACCCTCAGAGCTGAAGGTCGAGTGACCAACAGCGGGCAATGAGCGCATCGGAGGAAGTGGTTGCCATACCGCAGACTTCGGCTTCGTATTCGCATAGAAAGCGCTCAAGCCGTCAGAAGTCTTCGTGCTGTACAAGACACTCACGATCGCGCCAGCATCACTGTTAGTCCAACGGCACTGTGCGCCAAGCGCATCCAAGTCCTCGCGCTCACCCTGCGGCGTTTGAGCCAGAATCCTGCGCGGCTGGTCTGGAGTGAGCGCACCGTCGCACGGATGTGCTGACAATACAGACTCTGGCAGTGGATGTTCCACCGTCGGTGCACTCGCGTACGGCAGTCTCCTTCCGGCAGTCGACGGCGGGGGACTGGTCACGCCAACATCTCGTTTCGGCGCAGAACCGCCTGAACACCCTGCTGCGAACATTGTTCCCGCCACCGCAACAGCAGCGAACCGCACCTTCATACGACAGTCTCCCCCTGCGACAAGGCCTCCCCGACGCAACGGTAGCCAAGTCGCGCACCGGGTGCGGCAGGTTCGAGCGCGAAAAGAGCCCCACCACCCGATCCGGGTAGTGGGGCTCTTCAATGGGCCGCCGGGAGCTCAGCCTTTCAGCAGGGCCCGCGCCATGACGACCTTCTGGATCTGGTTCGTGCCTTCATAAATCTGGGTAATCTTCGCGTCGCGCATCATGCGCTCTACCGGGAAGTCGCGTGTGTAGCCTGCGCCGCCGAACAGCTGTACTGCGTCCGTGGTCACTGACATTGCCACGTCGGATGCGTAGGCCTTCGCCGCTGATGCGGTGAAGCCGGCTCGTTTGTCGCCGCGTTCGGAGGATGCTGCGGAGGCGTACACGAGGTGGCGGGCGGCTTCGATTTTTGTTCCCATGTCGGCCAGCATGAACTGGATTCCTTGGAAATCCGCGATTGCTTTGCCGAACTGCTTGCGTTCCTTGACGTACGCGACGGCGGCGTCGAGGGCGCCTTGGGCGATTCCCAAGGCCTGTGCGCCGATCGTCGGGCGGGTGTGGTCCAGGGTGCGCAGGGCGGTTTTCAGGCCGGTGCCCGGTTCGCCGATGATGCGGTCCGCGGGGATGGTGCAGTTTTCGAAGTAGATTTCACGGGTCGGGGAGCCCTTGATGCCCAGCTTCTTTTCCTTCGGGCCCACCGAGAAACCCGGGTCGTCCTTGTGCACGACGAAGGCGGAAATGCCGTTGGCCTTCTTTTCCGCGTTCGGGTCGGTTACGGCCATCACCGTGTACCACGAGGATTCGCCGGCGTTGGTGATCCAGCACTTGGTTCCGTTGAGGACCCAGTGGTCGCCATCCAGGCGGGCTCGGGTGCGCATGGACGCGGTGTCCGAACCGGCCTCTCGCTCGGACAAGGCGTACGACGCTGAGGCTTCGCCCGAGGCGATCGACGGCAGGACCAGCTTCTTCAAGTCTTCCGAAGCGGACAGGATGATCGGCTGCGTGCCCAGTTTGTTGACTGCCGGGATCAGGGACGCGGACGCGTCGACGCGCGCGACTTCCTCGATCACGATGCACGCGCCGATGGCGTCGGCGCCCTGGCCGTCGTATTCCTCGCCGATGTGGACGGCGTTGAAGCCTGCCTTGACGAGCGCTTCATTGGCCTCGACCGGGTAGCGCTCCTGCTCGTCGACCTCCGCCGCGTAGGGCGCGATCTCCTTTTCGGCTAGAGCCCGGACCGCGGCCCGCAGTTCCTCGTGCTCTTCGGCCAGCTGATACAGGCCCTCGGCCACCTTCAGTCACCTCTTCTGCAGCAAAACGGGAGAAAGTCTCTCGATGTTAGCCCGCGTTCACTCCGAACGCGGCAGCTCGCTTCTTGTGTCCTCGGCCTCACCGTTCGTATGGTCAAGCGATGGCTGCCACTGCGTCGACCCCGCCGCCCGGATTGCCCGCTTCTCTTCACTACCCCGACGTGCCGATCGGTTCGGTGCTCGCCGGTGCCGCGACGCGCTACGACGACCGGGTCGCGTTCGCTATGGGCGACGACCAGCTCACATTCGCTCAGACCTGGCAGGCCGCCTGCCGGTTCGCGCAGGCGCTGCTCGCCCGCGGCATCGGGCGAGGCGACGTGGTCGCCGTGCACCTGCCGAACTGTCTCGCGTATCCGATCGCCTACCACGGCATCCTGCTGGCGGGAGCGACGTTCAGCCCGACGAACCCGCTGCTCCCGCCGGACGACCTCGCCTTCCAGCTCACTGACTGCGGGGCCGCGGCGGTGGTGACATTCGGGCCCGTCGCGGGCACGCTCGCGGCTGTCGCCGATCGGATTCCGGCACGGCCCACGATCGTCGTCGCGCCTGCGAGCGAGCTTGGCGAGGGGAGCGTGGAGTTCCGCGAGTTTTTCGCCGACCAGCCCGCGGACCGGCCCGGCGTGACGATCGACGTGGACCGCGACCTCGCTCATCTCGCTTACACGGGTGGCACGACGGGGCGGTCCAAGGGCGTTGAGCTCACGCATCGCAACGTCGTCACCAATACGCTGCAGCACACCTGCTGGTCGACCGGGTCGGTACCGGCGCTCGACGCGAACGGCGACGTGACGATCGACCAGATCGGCAGCCCGGACGAATGGCCGACCCGGCTCGGCACCGGCACCGCGATCAACCTGACGCCGTGGTTCCACGCGATGGGTGTGATCGCGGGGCTTAACGGGCCGCTGATGGGCGGCGGAACGACGGTGCTGCACGCCCGCTTCGACCCGGCAGCGTACGTCGCGGACGCGGAACGGCTGCAGGTCACGACCATCGGCGGCGCACCCGCGTTGTTCGCGGCGCTGCTGGCCACGCCTGCGTTCCACACCGCCGACCTGTCGTCGGTGCGCAACATCGGCTCCGGTGCGGCACCGATGAGCCACGAGATGATCCGCGCGCTGCACCAGCGGTTCCCTGACGTCGTCATCGCCGAGGGCTACGGGCTCACCGAGGTGACGATGGGTGCGGTGATCTCGCCGAGCTACCGGTCCGGCGTGCGCAAGGTGGGATCGGTCGGCAGGCCGATCTTCGACACCGAGGTCAAGCTCGTCGCGGACGGCAGTGAGGAGCCGTTGCCACCCGGGCAGGAGGGCGAGGTGTGCTTGCGCGGGCCACAGGTGATGCGCGGGTACCGGAACCGTCCGGAGGAGACCGCCGCCGCGCTGGTCGAGGGATGGCTGCACACCGGCGACATCGGCGTACTCGACGAGGACGGCTATCTGTCTATTGTGGACCGCAAGAAGGACATGCTGCTGTACAAGGGATACAACGTCTTTCCGCGCGAGCTCGAGGAACTGCTGAGCGCGTCGCCGGGCGTGCTGTCCGCGGCGGTGGTCGGACGGCCCAGTCCGGAGGTCGGCGAGCTGCCGGTGGCGTTCGTGGTGCGTAAGCCGGATTCCTCAGTGGACGCCGAACAGCTGATGGCGGCGGTCAACGAGAAGGTGCTGCCGTACAAACGCCTGCGGGAACTGCATTTCGTGGCGGAGATACCAGTGTCGGCGGCGGGCAAGGTGCTGAAGCGCGAACTGCGGAAGCAGCTGCCCGACCCGGCCTGAACCGGCGGGATACGCGGATGCCGGTTCCGGACCGGCATCCGCGTACCCGGCCTACTTGCCCGCTTTTTCGCGGAGCTTGGCGTCCTTGTCCAGGACGAGCTGCTCCAGATCCTCCTGGAACTGCGTCAGCTTCGCCTGCAACTGCAGGTCGGCGGCGGCGAGGATGCGGACCGCGAGGAGACCGGCGTTGCGCGCCCCGCCGACGGACACGGTCGCGACCGGGATGCCGGCGGGCATCTGCACGATCGACAGCAGCGAGTCCATGCCGTCCAGGTACTTCAGCGGAACCGGCACGCCGATCACCGGCAGCACGGTCGCCGACGCGACCATGCCCGGCAGGTGCGCGGCTCCACCGGCACCCGCGATGATCGCGCGGATGCCCCGGTCGGCCGCGGACTTCGCGTAGTCCAGCATCCGCTGCGGAGTGCGGTGCGCCGAGTAGACGCCGACCTCGTACTCGACGCCGAACTCGTCCAGCGCTTGCCCCGCGGCCTCCATCACCGGCCAGTCGGAGTCGCTGCCCATGATCACGCCCACCTGCGGCGCCATTGTGTTCCCCTTCAGTGGATCTCGTAGCCGTCGAGCCAGACGGCGTGGGACAGCCAGTGCGCGGACAGCAGCGCGCGATCGCGCAGGTCGTCCATGCGGTCGCCGACGAAGTTGACGTGCCCGAGCTTGCGGCCGGGCCGGTCCTGCTTGCCGTAGAGGTGGATTTTCACCTCGGGGAACCGCGCGAACAGGTGGTGCACGCGCTCGTCCGGGCTCATCTGCGGCGAGACGTCCGCGCCGAGCACGTTCGCCATCACGCACGCGGGCGCGATCAGGTCGGTGCGGCCGAGCGGGTAGTCCAGGACGCCACGCAGGTGCTGTTCGAACTGCGAGGTGCGCGAGCCGTCCATGGTCCAGTGGCCGGAGTTGTGCGGACGCATCGCCAGCTCGTTGACCAGCAGACCGGTCTCGGTCTCGAACAGCTCGACCGCGAGCAGCCCGGTGACGTCGAGCGTCGACGCGATGCGCAGGGCCAGCTCCTGCGCCTCGTGCACGCGCGACTCGGACAGTCCCGGCGCGGGGGCGAGAACCTCGGTGTTGATGCCGTTCGTCTGGACGGTCTCGACGACCGGGTACGCCGCGCCCTGACCGAACGGGGAGCGCGCGACCAGCGCGGACAGCTCGCGCTTCATCGCGACCTTCTCCTCGACCAGCAGCTCGGTGCCCGCTTCGAGGAGTTCGGGAACGGTCTCGCGCGCCTGCTGTGCGGTGTCGAGCATCCAGACGCCCCGGCCGTCGTATCCGCCGCGCGACGCCTTCAGCACCACCGGCCAGCTGTGCTCGTCGCCGAACACCACCGCATCATCCACAGTGGACACTTCGGCGAAGGCGGGACCGGGCACGCCGAGGCCGGCCATCATCTCGCGCATGACGAGCTTGTTCTGCGCGAACCCGAGCGCGGTGGGCGCGGGGCGGACGACGAAGCCCTCGGTGGCGAGGGTGAGCAGGTGCTCGCCGGGCACGTGCTCGTGGTCGAAGGTGACCACGTCGACCTGACGGGCGAAGCCGACCAGCGCGTCGAGGTCGGTGTGGTGGCCGATGACGACGTCGCTTGCCACGAGGGCCGCCGCGTCGCCCTCGTCGGCAGCCAGCACTTTCAGCGACTGGCCGAGGGAAATCGCCGCCTGCTGCGTCATGCGGGCGAGCTGCCCGCCGCCCACCATGCCGACGATGGGAAGACCGGTTCGTTTGTCCATAACGCTGCCCAGGTTACTGGGCGAGAACTGGCGGACCACCGGCGACCTGCGGCGAAGGCGGCGGCCGGTGGGGTGCGGCTGGGCCGGGGCGGCAGGGGTTCGCGGAGTGGCGCGCCGGGAACCGGCTGGGGCGCGCACCGGCCGCGGCGGCAATCTGGCGGCGGCGGGCGGGGCAGCTGGGGTTCGCGGACTGGCACCCGGAACCGGCTGGGGCGCGCACCGGCCATGGCGGGCACCCCGGGCGGGGCGGCCGGACCGGGGCAACCGGGATTCGCGGACTGGCACCGGCAACCAGCCCCAGCGCACACCAGCCACGGCAGGCACCCCGGGCAGGCGCGCCGGACCAGGACAACCAGGACTCGCGGAGTCGCTCCAGCAACCAGCCCCAGCGCACACCAACCACGGCGAACACCCCGAGCAGGCGCGCCGGACCAGGACAACCAGGACTCACGGAGTCGCTCCAGCAACCAGCCCCAGCGCACACCAACCACGGCGAACACCCCGAGCAGGCGCGCCGGACCAGGACAACCAGGACTCACGGAGTCACTCCAGCAACCAGCCCCAGCGCACACCAACCACGGCGAACACCCCGGGCGGGGCAGCCGGGATTCACGGACTGGCACCAGCAACCCGGCCACGGCGCGAACCGACCGCAGTGCACCCCCAGAGAACCGGCCTGACTGGATGCCAGGCGAATCGAGCTGACGGAAGCACCAGCGGCACTCAGACCGTGAGCAGGCGACACCCGCACGCCAAACCCCACCCAGACCGTCCCGCTGCAGCAGGATGGCTGGATGGACTCTGTCACCCTCCCACGACCGGTTCTGCACGCTCTTCGCCAAGCGAGCCTCCCCGGGGTGGCCACCGGAATGCTCACCGGCGCAACCCGGCCGCTGGCTTTCCCCTCGGGGTTCGGCGACGTCCTCGCCTGGCTCTGGACCACCGACTCCAACTCGGCCGTGATCTACCTCGCCGAGCTGATGCGGCAGCTCCGCGAACGGCACCCGCTCGCCAAGGCCGTCGTCCCGCCGTTTCGGTTCGACGAACTGCTCACCGCGGCCCGCGAATGTCTTCCGGACGACTTCGCGCACGCCGAGTTGCTGATCCAGTACACCCGCACCGCGCTGGGCGACTTCTACGGCGGTTCGGCAGATTGACCGCGCTCACTATTCGGTTGATCTGTCCACGTAGCGCGGATCAGAACGAGGGCCGTGCCCGCCCGAAGCCAAGCGCCGGACGGCCACGTAACCACCGCGATCCAGACAGTAACCGCCACCACCGACAAAACCCGTCAGCAAGCCTCCGAACAGTGCAAAGAGACTAAGAAGAACCAGCAGGCTCCCGATTGCGAGCCCGCCGCCGCAACCCCCACCGCAGCACCAACGCGACGGCCAGCACCACGGGCATGAGGATGTAGGCGTCGCCGAGGATGTTCTGCCACACCTTCCAATGCAGCTCGACATTCCGGCCGTTCGGCAAGATCAGCAGCACGCAGCTGACGAACACGAACCCCACCAGGAACGTGCCCAGCCAGCGTTTCCAGGCCGTCGCCGGGGTGGTTTTCGGCAGCCTGGACACGAGGAGCACGACCAGCGGCGCGACCCAGACCCAGTGGTGCGACCAGGAAATCGGCGAGATCAGCAGGATCCAGAACGCGGTGACGAGCAGCGCGGCCAGCGCTTGGCCGCGCCGGTGGAAGCGGAACATCAGCCACAGAGCCGGAATGGCGAGCACCAGGCCGATCGCGGTCGCCGCGCTGGAGGCCCACGGGGCCAGGTCCGTGGCACGGTTCATCAGCGCGTTCAGCGACTGGTTGCCCGCCCAGTGCACCGGGCCGATCCGGCCGGTGTCGGGGAGCGTTTTGGTCCAGTATTTCCACGAATCGTGCGGGTTGATCAGGAACAGCAGCGCCTGCATGCCGGCGAAAGTCGCCAAGCCGCGCAGAGCGTCTTTCCAGCGGCCGGTGACCAGCAGATGGCCGAGGAACACGATGGGGGTCAGCTTGATCGCCGCCGCGAGACCCACCAGCACCCCGCCCCAGCGGCTGCCGCGGGCGCCGATGACGAGCATGTCCAGCAGGACCATCGCCATCAGGATCAGGTTGATCTGACCGAGGAAGATCGTCCGCCACACCGGTTCGAAACCGAGGAAGACCAGGAAGAACACGATCGTCGACCGGGCGGGCGAGGCCCACCAGCGGGGACCGTCGGCGGCCGGGCGGGGCAGCGCGCCGATCGCGATCCGGACCGACAGGGCGAGCGCGGCCAGCGAGACCACGGTCAGGAAACCCCAGGCCACCTGCGCTGGCACGAGCGCGAGCGGCGCGAACAGCAGCGCCGCGGTCGGCGGGTAGGTGAACGGCAGCAACGCCCAGCCGGGCTCGGTGGGCAGCGTGTTCGCGTCGTAGAGGTTGTCCCCGCGCAGCAACTGCAGCGCGCCCGCCCGATAGACCGCGCTGTCCACGCCGAGGTTCCAGTCGTGCGTCCAGCCCCAGAACCCGACCACGATCGCCAGCAGCGGGAACACGGCGAGGATGAGCATCGACCGGGGGCGCACGGACAGCCGTGCCAGAGATCGGCGCAGAGCCAGCCGGGGTTGCCCGGATCGATTCACCGGAGCTTCGCCGTCGGCGGCGGAGGGTACGGTCCTGGTCACTACACCAGGAAAGCACGACTGCGGGAATGCTGGTCAGGAAGGGTGACCGGGGCTCAGCTGTGCGCCAATTCCGTCAGCAGCTCGCACGCCCGGTCATGCGTCCCCGGCAACCGGACGGCCGATACGAGCGGACGGGCGACGTCGCGCAGCTGCGGGTCCACCGAAAGCCGTTCGTTGAGCGCCCTTCGCAGCGCGACCCCGCGTGTGGCCAGGCGTTCGTCGCGTCCGGCCAGCACCGCGACCGCGGACGGGCCGATCGTCGCGTAGCACTCGCCGGTGTCGAACACGGCTCGGACCGCGTCCGCGGCGAGGATCATCGCGGTCAACCGTGGCCAGCCGGACACCGACGTCAGGTCCAGCGACACGGTGAGCAGCACATTCGCCTCGTTGACCCCGCCGCGGTAGATCTCGCCGAGCCGGGTCCGCAGGTACGCCGCGGACGGCAGGCCGGTGAGCGGATCGGTGACCTCGGTGTGCACGAGCTGGTCGGTGGCGACGTCTGCCCAGGCCAGTGCGGTCACGCGAAGCAGCCGGGCCGGGGTGGCGTCGACATCCGGCGCGACGAACCCGTCGACCGCGTCCGGATCGGCGAGCACCGCGTGCAAGGCGGCCAGGTCGCACAGCGTCTCCGACAGCCCCGCTCCCGCCGCGGCCCGCGCCCGGCCTAGTCCGGCCAGCGCGTTTTCCGCGCCGGTCGAACCGTGCCGGACAACTGCCGCGCACACCGCGTCGACTTCGGGCAGTGCCCAGTCGCTCGGGAAACGCCAGCCGGCCGCGAGACTGGCTGTTCGCCAGCGAGCTCGCAATGCCCGCAAGTGGCGGTCCCGCTCGAACCGCGCACGCGTCTCGTCCCCCGACGAGTCGCCTGCGGAGCCGAACCGCGCCCCGGTCGCCGGTACGTCCACCGAACCCCCAGCTCCTTCCGGTACCTGTCGATCTTGTTCCCCATCACGGAGGGGACGCGGCGGAACTCCCCTCGTGACGCGTTTTCCCCGATCTTTTTCGGCTAATCACCAGACGAGGAGGTGAACTTGCTGCGCCTACCGAGGCATCTGCCGGACCACGGCGTGACGAGTGTCGCCGCATCCGTCACACTTGGTGTGCGTTGTAAGGAGTAAAGCGCGTGGAGTCTGCCGCACGCACAGCATTAAAGGAGCCCCGTGTCCACCGTTCCCGCCGATCTCTCCGGTAAGAGCGACGCCGAGCTGATCGCAGAGGTTCGCGCGGGAAAAATCGCGTCCTACGGTCCGCTTTACGAGCGGCACAGCGGTGCCGCGCACAACCTCGCCCGCCAGCTCGCGCGGTCCAGCTCGGAGGCTGACGACCTCGTGTCGGAGGCGTTCTCGAAGGTTCTGGACACGCTGCGCGGCGGGAAGGGCCCGGACAGCGCCTTCCGTGCGTACTTGCTCACCGCACTGCGGCACACCGCGTACGACAAGACGCGCCGTGACCGCCGGATCGACCTCAACGAGGACATGAGCGACGTCGGCGGTGCCGCTGGCGAGGCGCTCACTGTGCCGTTCTCCGACACCGCCGTCGCGGGCCTCGAGCGCACGATGGCCGCGAAGGCGTTCGCCCGGCTTCCGGAACGCTGGCAGGCAGTTCTGTGGCACACCGAAATCGAGCAGCAGAGCCCGGCTGAAGTCGCGCCGCTGCTCGGGTTGACCGCGAACGGGGTGTCCGCGCTCGCCTACCGCGCCCGGGAAGGACTTCGCCAGGCGTATCTGCAGGTCCACCTCCAGGAAACCGGTGCGGACCGCTGCCGCGCGACGGCCGAGCGGCTTGGTGCTTGGACGCGCGACGGGCTGTCCAAACGCGAGCGCTCGCAGGTGGAAAACCACCTCGACGAATGCGAGAAGTGCCGGGTGCTGGCGGCCGAACTGGCCGACGTCAACGGCAGCCTGCGCGCGATCATCGCCCCGATCGTCCTGGGTGGCGCCGCTCTCGGTTACCTGGCCACGATCGGCGCGGCCAAGGCGAGCGCGGCTACCGCCGGTGCCGCCGCGGTCGGTGCCGGAGCCGCTGCGGCAGGCGGGGCCAAGGCGGGTGCGGCGGCGGCTTCGTCCGCGCCGCGGCAGTTCGCCGGGGTCGCCATGTCCGGGGCCGCGATGGTGGCCGCGGTCGCGGTCGCACTGGCCGCGGGCGGCGGGACGCAGACCATTCCGGCCGCCGAGCAGGCACCCGCGCCGACGGCCGCCGCGCCGGCACCCGCGCCGAAGCCTGCTCCCCAAGCTCCTCCGGTCGCGCCACCCGCTCCCCCAGCCCCGCCGCCTGCCCAGCCCGCGCCTCCGGCTGTGCCGCCGCCCGCGGCACCCCCGGCGCCCCCGGCCGCCCCGCCGGCGCAGCCGCCGGCCCCGAACCCGCCTGCCGCGCCGCCGCAGCTGTCCGCGACCATGCCGCCGAGCGGGGTCGAACTCCAGCCGGGCGGCGAAGCGGTCGCGCTGCCGATCACCGTGCGCAACAACGGCGGTTCCGTGTCCGACCCGGTCCAGGCGACGTTGAACCTGCCGCCTGGGGTCCGGGCTGTTCAGGCGAACGGCGGCGGCGCGGTCGGCGCGTACTCCAGCGAAGCAGCCGCGCAGGCCGGGCCGATGCAGGTCTCGTGTCCGGGCGGCACGGGCACGGTGACGTGCAAGACCGGCAGCGGGTTGCAGCCTGGCCAATCGGCAGTGCTGATGTTCCGGGTGCAGGCGGACGAGAACGCGAAGGGCGGCGAGGTGACCGGTTCGGTCACTGCGGGTGCTTCGGTCAAGGTCGACGTCAATGTCCGGGTGAAGGTCAATCCTCCGAAGGACGCTCTGTCGCTCGCCGCGGGCCAGCTCGGCCCGTGGTTCCACCCGGTCGTCAAGGCTGACGTGCAGAACACCGGACAGAGCACGAAACCCGTCACGATCACCTTCGATCACAGCGCTACGGGACCGTTCAGCGTCAAGCGGTTCAAGTGCACGTCCGGCGAGGAAAGCTTGCGCTGCACGAGCGTCAACCCGCTGGCTCCGGGCGAGACGGCGGAGTTGTGGGTGGGAGTGAACCGCGACCCGTTCGACGGTCCGCTCACCGTCACGGTCAACGCCTCGCTTGGCAGTGCGTCGGCAAAACCGGTCCCGGTGGAACTCGGCTGCTGGTGGAACATGTGCCACGACCCGACGATCGGGCCGCTGTCGCCCACCTCGGTGCCGCTGCCGCCGACGTCCTCGACCTCGAAGAGCCACCTGCCGAGCTCGTCGAAGCACCCGAAGCCGACCCCGCCGACACCGCCGTCCACGCCGTCCTCCGACGACGAGACGTCGGCCCCGGCGTCGAGCAGCCCGGCGGCCACCACGAGCGCGCCGCCGAACCCCGGCTCGGACAGCAAGCCCGGCAAACCCGATAACCACGGCAAACGTCCGCCGTCGGTCGAACCCCGGGGGTTCTTCGGCTGGTTCACGGAGTAGCGTCCGCGAGGTGCGCGAACTCCTGGCGAAGCACCGTGAGCTGGTCCGTTTCGCCCTGGTCGGCGGCACGAGCTTCGGCATCACGATGACGATCACCTACGGCCTGAAGTTCACCGTGCTGCGGACCCATCCGGTCACGGCGCTGATCGTCGGTGTGCTGATCGCCACGATCTTCTCCTACGTCGCGAACCGCGAATGGGCGTTCCGCACCCGCGGCGGGCGCGAACGCGCCCACGAGGCCACGCTGTTCTTCCTGATCAGCGGGGTCGCGCTCGGGCTGAACGCGTTGCCGCAGTGGGTTTCGCGCTACGTGCTGCAGTTACAAGTGCCACGCGTGAGCCTGGTCGGGCAGGAGGCGGCCGACTTCGTCAGCGGGATGATCATCGGCACTCTGCTCGGGACGCTGTTCCGCTGGTGGGCGTTCAAAAAGTGGGTGTTCCCCACGGAGGGCGCCCGGACGGAATCAGCACGGAATGACAATCCGGATATTCCGGACCGTAAGGCCGCCTGAGACCTGCCGTGACCTCGAATTCTCTAGACTGCGATATGTGACCGTCGTCGAAACCGTGCTCGCCCGTACGCCCGAGCCGTTGCGCTCCGTGCTCGTGAAGCACCGCGAGCTGCTGAAGTTCGCGATCGTGGGCGGCACGACCTTCCTGGTCGACAACGGCGTCTGGTACCTGCTGAAGCTCAGCGTGCTGGAGTCGAAACCGACCACGGCGAAGGCGATCGCGATCATCGTCGCGACGATCGTGTCGTACGTGCTCAACCGCGAATGGTCGTTCCGCACCCGCGGCGGCCGCGAACGCGCCCACGAGGCCACGCTGTTCTTCGTGATCAGCGGGGTCGCGGTGGTGGTGAACCTGATTCCGCTGCTGATCTCGCGCTACTGGCTGCACCTGGAAGTGCCGCACGTGTCGCGGTTCGTGCAGGAGGTCGCGGACTTCGCGAGCGGGTCGATCATCGGCATGCTGCTGGCGATGGTGTTCCGGTTCTGGGGATTCAAGAAGTGGGTGTTCCCGGACGAGCTGGGGGAACGGCGGAAGGACGGGGTCACCCGGCTTCCCCGGTGACCCGGCTGGCGCTGTTCGATCTGGACGACACGCTGACCGATCTCAGCGGCGCGTTTTCCCGTTGGGCGGCGGAATTCTCCGCGCGGTACCGGCTTGCCGAGGACGCGGCGGCCTGGCTGGTCTCGGCGCGGAGCGGAGGGCCGCTGGACCGGTTCTTCGCAGAGGTCCGGCAGCGGTTCGACCTGGCCGAGCCTGGTGAACGGCTATGGGCGAGTTATCGCGCGAGGATTCCGCAGCTGGTGCAGCTCTACCCCGGCGTGCTGGACGATCTCGGCACCCTGCGCGCTGCTGGATGGCGAATCGGCATTGTCACTAACGGGATGCGGGACAACCAGCTGGCAAAAATCCACCGCACCGGTCTCGCCAACGCGATCGACGGTTACTGCATTTCCGCCGCCGCCGGCCTGCGCAAACCCGATCCGCGCCTCTTCCGTCTCGCCGCGCGAAACCGCGGAACCACGCTGGCCCCCGGCGATTGGGTCATCGGCGACAGCCCCGGCCTCGACATCGCGGGCGGACACAACGCCAGGCTGCGCACGCTCTGGATCAGCCACGGCCGCCCATGGCCGCAAGGTCAGCCACCTCATCGGCTCGCGACCAGCCTGCGGGAAGCCGTCCAGATCCTCAGCGAGGAACCGGCTCCGCGGGCCACTGCAATTCGCCCACCTCGTCCGGACGCGGCACCTTCAGGAACAGACTGAAAATCGCCGGGCGTTTATTCGACAGTTCCAGCCGTCCGCCGTCCGCCTCGACCAGCGCGCGGGCCAGAGCCAACCCCACCCCGGTCGAACCGCCGCCGGAGAAACCGCGTTCGAAAATGTGCGGCGCGATGTCGTCCGGAACTCCGGACCCGGTGTCCGCGACCTCGATCACCACAGTTCCCTCCGCATCGCCGCGGCGAGCGGACAGCGTGACTGTCCCCGCGCCGTGGCGGAGGGCGTTGTCCAGCAGCACCCCGATCACCTCGCGCAGCCGCGCCGGAGTCACGCGCACCATCAGGCCGTCCGCGACCTTCAGGCGCAAATTCCGTCCCTCGACCCGCAGCAGCTGACGCCATTCCTCCGCGACAGCGGGCAGCGCCACCGGCAGATCGACCGGCTCGGCGTCTACCTCGCGGGCAGCGCGGGCGGCGGCCAGCAGTTCGTCCAGGGCCTGCGCGAGGCGGTCCGCCTGTTCCTGCGCGGCTCGGGACTCTTCGACGACATCCGGATCTTCATGGCCGGTCAAGGGCTCCAGCCGGAGCTGCAGCGCGGTCAATCGGCTGCGCAGCTGGTGCGAGACATCCCCGACCAGCTGTCGTTCCCGCTGCACGAGCTGCGCCAAGGCGGACCCTGACGTGTCGAGAGCCTCCGCGACCATGTCCAGCTCGGCCACGCGGTAGCGGCTGGGATCCGGACGGAAGTCGCCGCCGCCCAGGCGGGAGGCGCGGTCCGCGACGTGCCGCAGCGGTTTAGCCAGGCGGCGGGCGGTCACTGTCGCCACCACCGTGCCGGTGCCGACCGACAGGACCACCAGCAGCACGACCAGCAGCGTCACCTGCGTCTGCTTCGTCCGTACCGGACCGCTGGGGATCGCCAGCAGCACTGTGCCGCTTCGTGCGGTCGGGACCGATTCGACCACTGGGTCCGGGCCGGGGTTCGCGCCGAGGTGTTTTTCGCTGAACCCCTCGGCGCGCACGATCAGCATGCCGCCCTCGGGAACACCGACCCGGAACTGCTCCAGGTCGACCTCCTGGCCGTTCGCGACCTGCGTGTCGACCGTCGCGGCGATGTTGCGCGCCCGTTCGGCCAGGCTTTCCCGGTTGAGGTTCTCCACCAGCCGCCACGCGGTGACGCCGAGCGGGATGCCCAGCACGGCCGCGGTGACCAGCACGGCGAGAAGGATCGCCAGCAGGATCCGGCGGCGCATGCTCATCGGCGGCTACTCGACATTGAACCGAAACCCGACGCCGCGCACGGTCGCGATGCGCCGTTCGGCGTCGGAGTGCGCCGGCTTCGCCTGCCTGCCCGCCGCCTCGTCGGCGGCGACCGCGAGTTTGCGGCGCAGCCAGGACATGTGCATGTCGAGCGTCTTCGACGTCTTGGACTCGAGGTCGTTCCACACCTCGGCGAGGATCTCGTCGCGGCTGACGACCTGCCCGGCCCGGCTCATCAGCACGCGCAGCAGCTCGAACTCCTTGTTCGCCAGCTGCACCTCGTGCGAGTCCACAGTGACCAGTCGCGCGCCGAGGTCCATCCGGACGCCACCGGCCTCCAGCACCTCGGGCACCCGGCGGCGCAGCAGCGCGCGGATCCGCGCGAGAAGTTCCGCGAGCCGGAACGGCTTGGCCACGTAGTCGTCCGCGCCCGCGTCGAGGCCGACCACGAAATCGACCTCGTCGGTGCGCGCGGTGAGCATCAGCACCGGCAGTTCGGTGCCGCTCGCGCGCAGTCTGCGGCACACCTCCAGCCCGTCCATCCCGGGCAGCCCGAGATCGAGCACGAGCAGGTCGACCCGGTGCGCGGCGGTCGCGGCCAGCACCGCCGGACCGTCGGTGACGACCTCGATCTCGTACCCCTCCCGGTGCAGCGCGCGGGACAGCGGCTCGGCGATGGCCGGATCGTCTTCGGCAAGTAGGACCATGCTCACCTGGCCAACCTTACGGCGAACGGGCGTGAAACCATCGTGACCGTGCCTGCCTACTCGGATGACCTTGTTCTCGCCACCCGGCTGGCGGACGCCGCCGACGCGCTGACCACTGCCCGTTTCCGTGCGCTCGACCTCGTGGTGTCCGCGAAACCGGACCGCACGCCGGTGACCGACGCCGACACCGCCGTCGAGGACGCGATCCGCGAAATCCTCGCCGCCGAGCGGCCTGGCGACACGGTCGCGGGCGAGGAACGCGGCGGTTCGGCGGGCAGCGAGGGCCGGGCGTGGGTGATCGACCCGATCGACGGGACCAAGAACTTCCTCCGCGGCGTCCCGGTGTGGGCGACCCTGATCGCGCTCGTCGAGGAGGGCACGCCGGTGGTCGGCATGATCAGCGCTCCGTTGCTGGGCCGGCGCTGGTGGGCGGCGCGCGGCGAGGGCGCGCACCTGCGCGACGCGGCGGGCGAACGGCGTATGTCGGTGTCGAAGGTGGCGACGCTCGGCGACGCCTATCTGTCCACGACGGACTTGAGCAGCTGGACCGAGTACCACTCCCGCGAGAAGTACCTAGCGCTCACCGAGGCGTGCTGGGAGTCCCGCGCGTTCGGCGATTTCTGGAGCCACTGCCTCGTCGCCGAGGGCGCGATGGACGTCGCGGCCGAGTGCATCGTGAACCCGTGGGACGTCGCCGCCGCGCAGGTGATCGTCACCGAGGCGGGCGGCCGGTTCACCGATCTTTCCGGTGCGGAGACCTACGAGGGCGGCTCGGCGCTGTCCACCAACGGCCTCCTGCACGACGAGGCGCTGGCGATCCTGCGCCGTCAGTGAGCGCCGGGCAGCACGCCGACCGCGCCGCGCGCCACCTGTGACCAGGTCAGCCTGCCGAAGAGGTAGTGGCAGGCGACCTGTTCGGAGGTGAACGCGGCCCAGTCGTAGCGGTTGCCCTGCTCGCGCCAGAACACTTCCCAGCCGCCGTCGGAGGTCGGCAGCAGGCACCACGTGTTGTCCGCTTCCCGGCCGATCGACACGACTTCCCCGGGCACTCCGATGACGTCCAGCCATTTGCGAATCGACTGGGTGTTCATCGTGCCTCCCGCGTGACGTCGACCAGGAATCCCAGCGTGACCAGTTCGTCCGCGGAGAGCACCGCACGGTAGCGGATTCCGCCGCCCGGTCCGTCGAACCACTCCGCCGACGTGGCTTGCCACACCGGCATCGGCTTCAGCACGCGATACCGGCGGTAGCCCGAACGCAGCGCGGCGGGCGGCAACGCGCGTTCCGCGAACGGCGTGCCGTCCGGCGCGAACACACGGCCGTGGTCGCTGCCGAAGCGGTCCAGCAGCGTGTTTTCCGGCAGTACCACCGGATTCGGCTCTTCGACGCCGCCTTCCGGGAATCGCTCCGCGGGCGGCCACACGTACTCGGCTCCCACCACGAACCGGCGCTCCCACCCGGGACCCTCCGGCGGCGCATAGCCTTCGACGACGGCCTCGGGCGGCTCCGGATCCACCGGCGGCGCGGGCGAACGCCGGAAGCCCTGCTTGACGTACCCGAGCACCGCGGTGTCGTCCAGCAACGCCGATTCCGGATGGTCGAACAACGGCCGCCGCGCCCCCTCGGCGACCGCATTCGCCGGCGGTGGCAACTGCCGGTCCGGACGGTCCGCCGCGACCGGCAAATGCCCGAGCGGGAACATGTGGACCGAGAACAGCGCCAGCACGCTTTCCCGGTCGGTGCGCGGAGAACCGACCGGCGGACGGCTTTGCCCGGGCAGCACGCCGGTGCCCGAAGGCGGGGTGGGCACCTCGTCGAAACCGCGTTCAAGCAGCCCGCCGTAGTGGGCGGGCACGCGCACCGGGCCGGTGGCGACGTCGGTGTCTGCCGGTTCGGGCTGGTCGGACACTGGCACCCTCTTCTCGGTCGTGCCGGCACCGGGTCGGACGCTCGCTCGCGTCGGAAGGTTCCGGGCGAACGGGAAACCCACCTTATCGGGCGACGGGGATGCGCCGCCGCACCAACGCGCGGGCCGGGCCGCGCTTCTCGACCACCTCGAACCCCGCGTCGGCGAACATGCCGGTCGTACCGTGATAGAGGTCGGCCGCAGAATGCGTTCCGTCCGACACCGGGTACCCCTCGACGGCTTCCGCGCCCTCTTCGACGGCGTAGTCCATGCCAGCCCGTAGCAACGCTGTCGCCAGCCCCCGCCGACGGCCGCGGCGGTGGATGTAGAAGCAGGTGATCGACCAGACCGCACCGGGCTCGTCCGACGCCATCACGCGCGACCGGGCCAGCCGCGGATTGTCCTTCCGCGGCGGCACGGCCACCCAGCCCAGCGGTTCACCGTCGACAATGCCCAAGAACCGCAGCGGTTTCCCGTCCTGAGCCTCGGTGCGGACGTGCCCCTTGCGGCCCTCGCGCCCGGCGGCCTTGAAGTCCGGCCCGGCGAGCCGGAAGAACGCGCACCAGCAGCCGCCCCGCACCCCGCGGGGACCGAAGAGCTGCTCGAACGTTTCCGCGCTGAGCGGGACGCATCCGGGAGCGCTATCCGGCAAGCGCGTTCACGACCCGCGACGGCGACGGACGGCCCAGCTGCCCGGCCATCCACACGCTGGTCTCCACCAGCTTGCCGAGATCGACTCCGTGCTCCACGCCGAGCCCTTCCAGCAGCCAGACCAGATCCTCGGTCGCCAGGTTGCCGGTCGCCGACTCGGCGTACGGGCAGCCGCCGAGACCGCCCGCCGACGAGTCCACAGTGGACACACCGGCGCGCAGTGCGGCCTCGGTGTTGGCCAGCGCCTGGCCGTAGGTGTCGTGGAAGTGCACGGCGAGCGGCGAAGTGTCCCCGAACGCCTCGACCAGCCGGGTGACCTGGTTCGTGGTGGCGACGCCGATGGTGTCGCCGAGCGAGAGCTGCGAGCAGCCGAAGTCGAGCAGCCGCTTGCCCGCCCGCACGACCTGCTCCACGTCGACCACGCCCTCCCACGGATCGCCGAAGCACATCGACAGGTAGCCGCGGACCTCGATGCCCTCCTCGCGGGCCCGCGTGACCACCGGTTCGAACATGCCGAACTGGTCGTCGAAGGTCGAGTTCAGGTTGCGCTGGGCGAAGGTCTCGGTGGCGCTGGCGAAGATCGCGATGTGGTCGACGCCCGCGTCGAGCGCGCGGTTGAGGCCGCGGTCGTTCGGGACCAGCACCGGGTAGCGGACGCCGTCGTGGCGGTCGAGCCCGGCGAGCAGCTGTTCGGCGTCGGCGAGCTGCGGCACCCACTTCGGGTGCACGAAGCTGGTCGCTTCGAGGGTGGTCAGCCCGGCGCCGGCGAGCCGGTCCAGGAATTCGAGCTTGACCTCGACCGGCACGACCGAGCTCTCGTTCTGCAGCCCGTCGCGCGCCCCGACCTCCCAGATCTCGACCCGCGGCGGCAACCCGCCCGCGGGGACCCGTTCCGGCAGGCCGACCTCTTGAGCACCCACGTCAGCGTCTCCTTCCGCGCGGTTCCCGGCCGCGCGGGGGCAGAGGTTCGGTGTCCTGCGGGCCGGGCGCGCCGTGGTAGTCGTCGTAGGGATTGTCGTTGACTTCGCGGTAAATGACCGTGTGCACGTGCTCGACGTGGGGAATGTCATCGAAGCGCAGCGGCTCGTCCGAGGCCGACTCGATGATGAGCGTGCCGCAGCCGAAGATCCGGTCGAGCAGGCCGTGCTCGAACTGCACGCTGTTGATCCTCGACAGCGGGATGTCGATGCCGGTGCGCTTGAGCACGCCCTCGCGCGCGATCAGCCGGTCGGTGGTCACGATGAAGTGCGTCGTGCGCCAGCGGACCAGCGGCGCGAGGAACAGCCACACCACGAAGATCAGCGCCACCACGGCGACGGCGATCATCGTGATGTTGTTCCACGGCCCGGCGAAGTCCTTGGCGACCACGAGCAGCCACACCGCCGCCCCGACGGTGATCACGAACGCCAGGAACGGGAAGATCAGCATCTTGAAGTGCGGGTGGCTGTGCACCACCACGCGTTCGTTCTGGCTGAGCAAATCGTCCGGATAGGCCACGGCGGGCGCTCCCCTGCGAATGTGTGCCGATGTGGTGGATCCACCGTACCGGCGCGGGCCTCGCGCGGGCGCGCCCGTTCCGGTCAAGCGGGGCGGACGTGCACCACATCACCGGCGAAAACGGTCAGCCGCCGCCCGTCGGGGACGTCGACCTGCAACTGGCCGGACGCGTCCAGGTCCGCGGCGCGGCCGGCGAGCGTCGACCCGTCCGGCAGCTGCACCTGGACGTCCTGGCCGAGGGTCGCGCAGCGGGCGCGGTAGTCGCCGAGCAGACCGGCCTCGGTGAGGTCGCCGCCCGCCGTCCGCCAGCGGCGTTCGAGGTCGTCGAACCTGATCAGCAGGCCGAGCGCGACCTCGGTCCGGTCGGTGCTCGTCGCGCCCTGCTCGGCCAGCGAGGTCGCGGGAAGGCCGCCCGGACCGGCCGGGACGTCGTCGCCGAGCGGCAGGACGTTCAGCCCGATGCCGAGCACCACGGCCGCGTCGTCGGTGCCGACAGCCTCGGCGAGGATGCCCGCGCACTTGGCCCGCTCAGGCCCGGCGAGCACGTCGTTAGGCCATTTGAGGGCCACGTCGACACCCAGATCGGTGGCGAGCGCGTGCACCGCGAGACCGGCGACCACCGACAGTGAACCGAGTGCGGAGAACGGCACACCAGCGGGGCGCAGCGCGATGCTCAGGTACAGCCCGGCGCCCTTCGGCGAACTCCACGAGCGAGCCCGCCGTCCCACTCCGGCCGTCTGGTGTTCGGCCAGCAGAACGGTCCGGTCCGCCGCTCCCGCGATGAGGGCTTCCCGCAGGTCAGCATTGGTGGAACCGGTCGTCTCCACGACGTCGAGGCGGGCGCAGCGGCCGCCGAGTCCATCCCGCAGCCGCGCCGCGTCGAGTTCAGCCATGTGCCCACAATATGAGAGCCCCCCTAACGTGCAAGCCGTTCGCTCGTTACCCAGAGGTGCGCTCTTCTAGATTGGACGCCGTGACGCCGGAGACCCCCACCGCCGACGCGCCGCCGAAGCCCGCGTGGGCTCGCGGCGCGCTGTATCGCGGACTCGTGGCGTTGCCGCTGGTTGCCGGACTCGCCACCGCGGGCTGGCTGGTTGCCGGACGCGACCAGCCCGCGCCCGTTCCGACGCAGGCCGCGCTCACCGCACCGACGCCCGCCCAGACGGTCAGCGGTCCGTCGGTGTTGCAGGCGAGCGCTCCGGTGCAAGCACAGGAACCGGCGCAGGGCGCTGCTGGCGGAGGCGGTGGCCCGGCCCCGCTGCAGAAGTGGGCGGACTCGCTCGCCGGGCCGCTGGACATCCCGACCGCCGCGTTGCTCGGGTACGCCAACGGCGAGTTGACGATGCGCAAGGAGCGCCCGGACTGCCACCTGTCGTGGGTCACGCTGGCGGGTCTCGGCGTCGCCGGCAATAACCATGGCCGCGGCGACGGCGAGCCGATGGGGCTCTCGACGCAGCAGTGGAAGAAGTACGGCGCGCAGATCCCCGGCATCGCGAACCCGGCGCTGTCCGACCCGTCGGCCGCGTCCGTCGCCGCGGGGCGCGCACTGTGCGCGAGCGGTGTCGACCTGTCAGCGGGCAATGGCTGGTGGAAGGCCGTCGCCGGGTACGAGAACGGCAGCGGCATGGAGCTGTTCCGGCAGCGAGTGCTCGGCTACGCCCAGCTGTACGCGACGCTTTCGCTGGACCCGGCGAAGTCGAACGCGCCTTCGGTGCACGCCACGCGATTCGCGCTCGGACAGCTCGGCCTGCCGTACGTGTGGGGCGGCAACGGTCCCGACGCGGGCGCGGCCGGGTTCGACTGCTCGGGTCTCACCAAGGCTTCCTACGACAGCGCCGGGGTTTCCTTGCCGCGCACGGCGGACAGCCAGTTCCGCTCGATGCCGCCGGTTCCGGGCGGGCAGGAACCGCAGCTGGGCGATCTCGTCTTTTACGGCAGCCCGGCGACACGCATCCACCACGTGGGGCTGTACCTGGGGAACGGCCTGATGATCAACGCGCCGACCGAAGGACAGGCAATCCAGATCCACACGTTCCACCGGCCGGGGGACGACTACGCCGGGGCGGGGCACCCGGCGAACTGACGTCCGCCGCCGGCGTGCCGAAGGGTCGCGGCGCG
Organism: Amycolatopsis rubida; assembly: GCF_900115345.1. GTDB lineage: Bacteria > Actinomycetota > Actinomycetes > Mycobacteriales > Pseudonocardiaceae > Amycolatopsis > Amycolatopsis rubida. Next base: position 81,181 of record NZ_FOWC01000011.1, read on the forward strand.
GGATCGGCGTGCTCCGCCCGTCGGCGAACCAGCGGCAAGTTTCCCGTTTCCGCATGCAGCGCCCGTCTGTCGCTTATGCTCCGGAGCATTCTTCCTGACGGGAAAGGCACGCCATGTCCGCTCGCATCCTCCCCTTTCTTGCCGTGGGCGCTGCCCTTCTGATCCCCAGTTGCTCCGGCGAAAGCGGCGGCACCGCCTCTCCCGCGCCCACGTCCTCCTCGGCCGCAAAGCCGTCAGCCTCGCCGTCGCCGTCCACCTCCGCGGCACCGTCGTCGTCGGCTGCGGCGGAGTCGGAAGCGACCGGCGGGGACGCGGTCGAGCGGTACGAAGCCTTCATGCACGCGGCGGGCAGGCAAGACCTCGCGACGGTGTGCGAGATCGCCGGTCCGGCTGCCAAGCAGGCGGAGGACGAGGGCATGGGACCGTGCGAGAAGACGATGCCGATGGCGTTCCAGATGATCTCCCCGGCACAGAAAAAGGCCCTGCAGACCGCCACGGTCGACCGGTCCAAGATCAAGGACGGGCCCACGAAGGTCGAAATCCCGGCACGCGCGGTGAAGGCTTCCGTCAAGTTCACCGACAGCGACCTCGGCGACGCGGTTATGGAGAATCGCGGCGGCAAATGGTACGTAGTCGACTGACCCAATGCGCGGCACCGGCGCGGCGGGCCACTTCGGCGGCCTTGCGGTAGTGCTCCTCGGACGGCAGTCCCAATCGGACGGCCAGTTCGCCCAGGTAATAGGCGACCGGGCCGAGTGTCACCATGCCGGAACCGGCACCGGCCAGTTCGTTCTCCGCGGGGGCCAATCGCGCATACAACTCGCGTGCGTCTCCGGTCGAGACGGTGAGGCAAGCGCGCAGTTCGAGGAAGAGGTCCGGGCGCTCTGGCGGCAGTATGAAGTCCACTGTGGACTCCAGACCGTGTTGGACACAGAGGCAATGCCGGGCGAGCGGCAGCAGGCCACGGTCCACTCCGGACATTCCGCTGCCGGGCAACCGGACCGCGGCGCTGCGGTAAGCGGCGTCCGCGGCAGCGACCGGACCGGTGACCGCCAGGCGGAGCGCGCGGTACCAGTCGGTGAATACGCTGACGAGCGGGAGGTCGTACTGCTCCCCCAGCCGATCCGCTGCGGTCGCGTGGGTGTCGGCAGCGGCGAAGTCGGCTAGCGCTGAGCGGGCCTGCGTCAGCACCAGGTGACCGAGCACCTCGAATGTCACCAGCCGGTGCCGAGCAGCCAGGTCGACCAGTTCCTCGCCGATCCGGGCGCGTTCCGGGGCCAAGCCGGCACGGGTAAAGGTCTGCGTCCAGCGTGCGTTCAACGCCAGCGCCAGCAACGCCGGATCCTCGGCGGATCGCGCCAGTTTCTCCGCTTCGACAGCGGCGTCGCGGGCGCGTTGACCGCCTTCGTTGCGCAGTTCCAACGCGATGGTCGCCAGCAGCCGGGTGCGCACGAGCGGATCGGTGGTGTGCACGCGTTCGGCGGCGTCGGCGATGCGGCGGGCCAGCACGGGGTCGTCGTTCTCGGTCCAGATTCCCGGCACGTCGAAGGCGGTCAGTACCCGGAGGGTCAAAGCGGAATCGTCGCCGGCTAGGTCCAGCGCCTCGGCGCGGTAGCGGCGCGCGGCGGTCAAGGAGCCAGTGAACGCGGACGTCCGAGCGAGACCCATCAGCAATTCCACCGTACGCGGGCCTTGCGCCAAAGCAGCTTGCCAGAGCCGAAGTGCTTCGTGCGGCGCGAAATCTCGCTCAGCGCGTTCTGCGGCTGCTTGCGCGTAAGCGGTTCCGCGATCGTCTCCGGCAAGCAGGAAGTGGTGGGCCAGCAAGGAAATTGCCGACGGCCGACGGCTCGCCAAAGTCTCGCCGACCTCGCGGTGCAGCTGTGCACGTCGAGCTAGCGAAAGATCGTCGTAGACGGCGTCGCGGACGAGCGCGTGCGCGAACCGGAACGCGCGCGGTCCGCTTTCGCTCAGAAATCCTGCCTGTACAGCGGTTTCCAGCTCGTCGAGGACGTCACCGAGCAGGCCGAGATCGACATCCGCGCCGATCACCGCGGCCTTCCCGAGCACCGCGCGCACCTGGTCGGGCAACGCGGCGATCCGGTTCCGGACGACGTCGCGTACTCCGTCCGGCAGGTCGCCTTCGGCATCCAGTGCGCGGGCGAGTTCCTTGACGAAGAACGGGTTTCCGCCAGATCGCCGGTGAATCACAGCGGCGGACTCGGGACCGGCCAGCTCGGCCACTGCCTCGGCCGAAAGCCCGCCTAGGTACAGCCGAACCGGGTCGGCGCGCGCTAGCCTGCCCAACGCCGCGGTCAGTTCCGGAGCGACTCCGGTGGTCCGGTACGTCGCGATCAACAGCACCGGAGCCGCGGTCATCGACGTCAGCAGCGCCAGGGTTTCCTCGCCCGCCCACTGCAAATCGTCCAACACGAGCAGCAGCGGACCCCGGCGAGCCACCTCAGCGATCCGCGCGGTCATCGCCTGATGCCACTCGAAGCGCGCTACCGCCGGGTCGCCACCGGTCGCCCGCGGCGGGACCGGTTCTCCCAGCGCGGCGAGAATCCGTGTCCACGGCCAGGCGGGCGGCACCCCGGCGCCATCCGGATTCACGCCCCACGCGGTGGTCCAGCCCAGTCGCGCGGCGAATTCCTCGACCAGCGCCGTCTTGCCCGCGCCCGCCTCGCCGGACACCAGCACGAGCCGGAATCGCTTGCGGTCAGCCACTTCCGCCGCGACCTCGGCGAGCCGCGCCAGCTCCGGATCACGCCCGGCCAGCCGCCCGGGAACCGACGGGGTCAGCTGCGGAGCCTGCGCCAGGACGTCCTGCTCCACCTGCCGCAACGCCGGACCAGGGTCGACCCCCAGCTCCGCCGCGAGCCCGGCCCGCGCCCGACGCAAGGCGGCAAGCGCGTCCCCCTGACGTCCCGCGCGGTACAAGGCGAGCGCGAGCAATCGCCACGCTTCCTCGCGCAGCGGATGAGCGTCCACAAGGGACTCCAGATCCGGCACGGCTTCGGCAGCACGGCCAAGATCCAGCAAACCAGCTGCCCGCCGTTCCAGCGCGAGCAACCGCAGTTCGTCCAGCCGAGCCCGTTCGGCACGCGCCCACGGCTCGTCCGAGAACTCCGCGTACGGCTCGCCCCGCCACCAGCCGAGCGCCTCGTCCAACTGCGCGACCGACGGTGTCCCGCGCAGCAACGCCTCGAACCGCCATGCGTCAACCTGCTCCGGTTCGGCACGCAGCGCGTACCCCGGTCCAGCCGTGACCAGCAGCTTCGCGGGCGTCCGCGGCGGACGGTCCGGTTCGAGCGAACGCCGCAACGCGCCGACAAACGTCTGCACCGCACCGACCGCGCCTGCCCGAGGTTCGGTCCACAACGCGTCGACCAGCGCGTCCGTCGACACCACCTGCCCGCGGGCGACGAGCAGGCGCGCGAGCACCGCACGGTGCCGCGGCCCAGGCAACGCCACCGGCCCGCGTGCGTCATCGGCCGCCAACGGGCCCAGCACCGAGAACGAGATGGTCATCAGTTCCGTACTGTAATCAGCTCGCTCGTTGCTGATCGGTTGCTGATCGGCCCGGCCCACGCTGGGTCGCATGAACTTCGACTACCAGCGGGTGCCCGTCGCCGACGGCGTGTCCCTCAACGTGGCGGTCGCGGGCTCCGGCTCGCCCGTCGTCCTGCTGCACGGCTTCCCGCAGACCCACCTGATGTGGCGGCACGTCGCCGCCGACCTCGCCGCCGACCACACCGTGCTGTGCCCGGACCTGCGCGGCTACGGCGACAGCGACCAGCCAGCTGACGACGGCGAGACCTACTCGAAGCGCACCATGGCCGCCGACGTCGTCGCACTCGCACGCGCCTTCGGACACGAGAAGTTCGCGCTCGCCGGACACGACCGCGGTGCCCTCGTCGCGATCCGCGCCGGCCTCGACCACCCAGACCACGTGTCCCGCCTGGCCATCCTCGACGTGCTGCCGACGCTGGACATGTGGGACGTCCTGCACGGCGTCAACGCGTCCGTCGCCTTCCATCTCTACCTGATGGCGCAGCCCCCCGGCCTGCCCGAGCAACTGATCAGCGGCGCTCCCGACGCGTTCTTCGGCTACTTCCTCGACCAGTGGGGCGCGGACCCGGAGTCCATCCCGGCCGACATCCGCGCCCGGTATCTCGAAGCGAGCCGGAACGCGATCCCGTCGATCGTCGCCGACTACCGCGCCTCCGCGGGTATCGACCTCGAACACGACCGCGGCGACCGCGCCGCGGGCAACCAGCTGAAGATGCCGGCCACCGTGCTGCAGCAGGGCTGGGGCGACGCGCTGGGCTTCGACGCGGCCGCGCTCTGGCGCGCATGGGCACCGGACCTCGTGCATGAAACCGTAGACAGTGGACACTTCATGGCCGAGACTTCCCCTGGCAGCGTTACGAAATCGCTGCGGGACCTGCTCGCGCGCTGACCCGTCGGAAGTCGTCCGTGCTCGTGATCTTCGAGAACGAATCGTCGGCACCTGGCAGTGCCGCGCACTGGTCGCGGCCGCCTTGCCGAGGCCGCTGCCGGGGTGCGCCCAGCTGTGCCGAACTGGAATGTCAGACTGGTCCGACCAGCGGATCTGACAACCAGGGAGAGCGATGGGCGACGGGCAACCTGCCGCCGAGGTGCTTTCCGCGGAGCTGGCCGCGCTGCGCGCGCGGGCCGGGAATCCGTCGTTTCGCAAGATGGCCGACCGCTCCGGGCAGATCTCGCACACCACCCTGCACGAGGCGGTCCGCGGCACCCGGTTCCCGTCGTGGGACACCACGCGCGAGTTCGTCCGGGCGTGCGACGCGGACGAACAGCAGTGGCGGCGACGCTGGGAAGAGCTGAAGGGCGTCCCTCCGGAGCCCGCGGTTCCCGTCGGCGATACGGCCGAGGCCGCCGTCGTCAAAACGGCGGCGGAACCGGTGCTGATCAGCGCGGAACCGGCTGTCGCGGAGAAGCCCCGGCACCGTCGCAGGTACGCACTGGCCGCAGTCGCGTTCGTCGTCGTGCTCGTCGCCGCCGTCGGCGCGATCGTGGTGCCGAAGCTGAAGAGCGGCAGCCTGGTCGACGTCGGTGCGCGCGTCCCCGGCGACAACTCCCAGTTCGTCGACGACGTGACCGTGCCCGACGGCACGGTGCTCCACGTCGGCGAGACCGTCCAGAAAGTATGGGAGCTGCGCAACACCGGCTCGGTGGCCTGGCATCAGCGATACCTCCAGCGGATGGACCTGCCGCCGAGCCCGGGAACGTGTCGCACCCCGGACCGGGTGCTGATCGGCGACACCCCGCCGGGCGACCACGTGATGGTGAGCGTTCCGCTGACCGCGTCGCCCGCGCCGGGGCGCTGCTGGATCGGCTGGAAGATGGTCGACGCGAAGGGAGCGGAGCTCTTCTCGACCCGCCGTCCGGTGTATGTGCTGGTGACCGTCGTCTCCTGACGCGTGTCAGATCGTGTAAGACCTGGTCGCCGGGGTACCGAACACCCCGGCAGGCTCGTCAAGATGAGGACTCTGGGGGTCGGTCCGTGGCAGCCCGCGAACAGCGCTGCCACGGACCGCCGCGTTCAGGCCGGACGCCGGAAGGTGGTCCGGTAGGCGCTCGGCGACACCCCGAGCGCGGCTTGCAGATGCTGGCGCAGCGACGCCGCCGTCCCGAATCCGCACGCCGCGGCGACCCGGTCGACCGGCAGCTCCGATTCCTCCAGCAACTGCCGCGCACGCTCCACTCGCTGCTGGGTCAGCCACTGCAGCGCCGACATCCCGACCTCGTCCCGGAACCGCCGGGTGAACGTCCGCGTGCTCATCGACTCGCGCGCCGCGAGGTCGCGCAGCGTGATCGCCTGGTCGAGGTGCTCCAGCGCCCACGCCCGCGCGGCCGAGGTGGACGACGACCGCGGTTCCGGCACCGGACGGCGGATGAACTGGGCCTGCCCGCCCTCGCGATGCGGTGAAACGACTGTGCCGCGAGCGACCTCGTTGGCGACCGCCGCGCCGAAATCGCGCCGGATCAGATGCAGGCAGAGATCGATGCCGGACGCGACACCCGCCGAGGTGAAGACGTTGCCGTCCTCGGTGTAGAGCACATCCGGGTCGAGCTGCACGCGCGGGTATTCGAGCTGGAACTCGCACGCCGAACGCCAGTGCGTGGTCGCGCGGCGGCCGTCGAGCAGGCCCATCGCGGCGAGCACGTACGCGCCGGTGCAGATCGAGGCGATCCGGCTGCCCGGGCACACCAGGCTCATCGCGTGCTTGAGCTGCGGGGTCAGCTGCCGCCCGGTGGGCTCGTATTCGAGCGACGACGCGGGAACGATCACGGTGTCGGCCTCGGCCACTGCCTCCGGGCCCTGTGCCACCGGGATGGTGAAGTCCGCATCGGTGCGGATGTCGCCGGGCTCCGGCGTGCAGGTGACGACCTCGTACAACCGCTCGCCGTCAGCGGATCTGGCCTGGCCGAACAGCCGGTGGACGATGCCGAGCTCCATCACGAGCATGCCGTGGCGCACCAGCACCGCGACCTTGTGCCGCTCCGGATGACGAAAAACAGCCATGGCCCGATTCTTGCACAAGGTGGCCATCGGGCCACTGTTGTGCCCGTTTCGCCGGTTGCACCCTGGCCTCATGAACGTCTTGTGGATCTACGCCCACCCCGACCCCGCCTCGCTCAACGGCGCACTTCGCGACGAGGGCGTCACGACGCTGCGCGATCTCGGCCACGACGTGCGCGAATCCGATCTCTACGCGATGCGCTGGAACCCGATCGTCGACGAGATCGCGACCGTGCCCGAGGACGTCCGGATCGAGCACGAAAAACTCGGCTGGGCGGACACCGTCATTGTCCAGTTCCCGCTCTGGTGGGCGGACACCCCGGCCATCCTGAAGGGCTGGTTCGACCGCGTTTTCGTGCAGGGCTACGGCTACGACTACCGCGACGAAACCGGCCACACCCTGCGCTACGGCAACGGCGTCCTGGCCGGGAAACGCGCGATGGTCATCGTCACCGCCGGCGCGCACGAGGACAGCCTCGGCCCGCGCGGCGCGCACGGCTCGCTGGACGATCTGCTGTTCAACGTCCAGCACGCCACGCTCTTCTACACCGGCATGACAGTCCTGCCGCCGCTCAAGGTGACCGGCACGACCCGGATGCCGCCGGAGAGGTTCGACTGCGTCGTCGAGCAGTTGCGCAAACGTTTGCACTCCCTGGAAACGACCGATCCGCTGCCGTACCGCACCCAGGACGGCGGCGACTACGACCGGCGGCTCGTCCTGCTTCCCAAGGTAGCCCCAGGTCAGACCGGGTATGGCGCGCATCTGACCGCTTGACCCGTATATACCTCCGTGGTTATATACGAGCATGGCGATCCTGCGAACGGCTCCTGGCGGACGACCGAGCGTCACCCTCGAACGGATCTTGGCCCATCCGCCGGAGAAGGTGTGGCGCGCGGTCACCTCGCCGGAAGAACTGGCGCACTGGTTCCCCGCCGCGGTCACGCTGCCGGACGCCCCGGCGCCGGGCGGGAAGATCACGTTCACCTTCACCGAAACCGGGGACGTCAGCGAGGGCGAGATCGTCGGCTACCGGCCGCCGGAGGTCTTCGAGTTCACCTGGAACTCGGACCTGATCCGGATCGAGGTGTCGGCTGAGGGCACGGGCAGCAAGCTCGCCTTCACGCACGTCTTCAACCGTGGCGAACCGGACATCGCCCTGCTCGGCACGGGACGGCACGTCGCAGGCTGGGTCGCCTGCCTGGATTCCCTCGAAGCCACGCTGGAGGGCCGGACGCCGGAACCGCCGGCCGACTGGCACGCGCGGATGGTGCACTACGCCGAGGAATTCGGCCTGGAAGACGGCGAAGTCCTGGACGGCGGCGTGCTCCGGTTCCGCCGGGACCTGGTCTGGCCGCCTGCCGAGGAAGTCTGGAAGCGGCTGCCTCAGCCCGAAGCCGGAGCGGAGGTGCTGGAGTCGCGGTCACCGGAGGTGCTGGCCTACACCTGGCTGCACGACGGGGAACCGGCTGGGCACGTGCGGTGGGAAGTGACGGCGGATCCGCTGGACGGGGTGCGGGTGGAGCTGACCCAGACCGTTCCGGCGGAACTGAACGATCAGCTGCCGGACTTGCTGACGGCACGGCATGAGCAGCTGAACGCGTTGTTCGCCGGGTCCTTCGGGGTGGAGCTGGAACCGTGGGACGAGCAGCGGCGGGCGGCGGTGCGGAGGCGGTACAGCTCGTGAGTGCCGATCGCGGTTCTCACCGGGATCAGCACTCCCGAGACCCCTACCCCAGCGCAGTGTTGTACGGCGAAAACCGCACCTCAGCCAGGCCTGGCAACGCTTTCCCTCCCAGCACCAGCCTCGGCGCCGGACCATGCACCGCCAGCCCACGCGCCTCGCACCACGCCGACAGCTCCGGGAACCGGTGGTCGACCGCGAGCCGGAGATCGCCGGACGTGGTGCGGGCGATGCCGCGGATCAGCGCGCGGGCCTGGTCCATGTCCCCGGCCACCACCGGACCGATCACCAGCACTCCGGCGTGCGCGGTGCCGAGCGCGTAACCGTCGTCGGTCACGTGGACGTGCTCGGCCTCGAACAGCATGCGGTTCAGCAACTCCCGCCGCGCGAAGCCTTGCGCCGCACTGTCCAATTCGTACACTCGCGCCACGTCCGGCGGACCGATCGGCCGCGCCGCCGGGCCGCCGTCGTCAGCGAACCGGCCGCGATGGTCGTCGCAGCCGCCGTCGACTTCGAAGCCCATCGATTCATACAGCGGACGCGCGTTTTCCGTGGTGTGCAAGGACACCACCGCGTCACCGGCCGCGTCGAGCGCCTCCGCCATCACCTGAGAGCCGAGTCCCTGCCGCGCGAACCGTTCCGCCACGACGACCATCGACACTGACGCGGTCGGCCCGGTCCGGCTGAGCACCGCCGCCGCGGCGAGACCGCCGTCTGGGGCGTCGATGCCGAATCCGCGGCCGACCTCCAGCAGCATCGCCCATTTCCGTTCCTCGCGCGGCCACCCGCGATCGGTTCCGAGGTCGAGGCAAGCGGACAGGTCGGCGGGCCCGAGCGAGCGGACCGAGGCGTCGGCGAGCAGCACGCTGCCCACCCTAGGCCCGGCCGCGGCCGCAGTGGTCGGCTCGACCCCGAAAATTCAACTGAAGCCCGGCATTGGCTTCGCTGGTGACCGACTTCGAAGTGCTGACCGGCCAGCAGGTTCTCGGCGACGGCCGGTTCGCCGAGGTCGGCGAGGTGCGGCTGACCGAGACCGATTCCCGCACGGGCTGTGTGGCCGTCGGGGGTTCGCTGGGGCATCCGCAGTGGGCCGGGCACAGCGTGACGAGTTCGTCCGAGCCGACCGCCTGGAACCGCGTCGGCGTCTACCGCGCCGTCACGCTCGAATGCGTGCACCTGGTGAGCCTGCATTGGCCGGTCAACGCGCTGGCGTTCCATCCGGAGCCGCCGATTCCGGCCATCGGCTCCGGAGCGTACGACGGCGGCTATTTCTACGAGGGTGAACTGACCGTCCTCGACCTCGAATCCGGCCGCGCGACCTCTTTGTCGCGCGAACGCCGCGAGGTCACCGAACTCCGCTGGGGTGTCCGTGTTCGACGAGCATGAGGAGGAGCAGCGCGCCCCACAATGGCCGTCGCGGCGCTGAGCGACGGACGGATCCTCGCCAGCCTTGAGCACGTCGCGGCTGAGTGCTGGTCGGCGAACGCGAATGGTCCGTGCCTGCCTCGGGCCTCGGCTGCCAGCTCTACCCCGACCCCGCCGAGACCTCCGCCGTCCTCACCGGCTGGGCGGGCTGGGCCGAATCCTGCGCGACCGTCGAACGCGTCCGGCTGTCCGACGACAGCGTCGAACGGCTCCGCGACCTCGATCACTCCGTCGTGCTCACCACCGGGCATTTCGCGGTCCCCCGTCATCCGGGCCGACCGAGGCGCTGTCCCCGGAACACCGCTTCGACCTCGGCGGCTACGACCTCGTCAACCACTTCTTCGACATCCGCCGGGCTCCGGCGCTGTTGTTCTTGCACGGGCGGGGACCGCGAACGCGCCAGGACAAATGGGTCGTCGCCTTCGATCCCGCGCGGCGGCGAACCGAGCGCTTGTTTCCCCTCGAAGGGGACCCGGCCCGGAACCTCTTCGGCGGCCCCGGCGTGTTCGTCGACGGCCACCAGGTCACCGCGATAGACACCATCGGGTACACCGTCTCCGTCGCGTACAACTCCGGCGAGATCGTCGCGCTCGACGGCCGCGTGCTCGTCCGCGACACAGCGGAGAGGGAGTCCTACGCCACACGCGCGGCAACCGCGCAGTAGCTAAGCTCCGCCACATGAGCAGTGCGACGCAGCCGCTCGGGACGCCGCCCGAGGGAGAACCGGACATCCACACCACGGCCGGCAAGCTCGCGGATCTCTACCGCCGCTACGACGAGGCCGTGCACGCCGGCTCGGCGCGCGCGATCGAGAAACAGCACGCCAAGGGCAAGAAAACCGCCCGCGAGCGGATCGATCTGCTGCTCGACGAGGGCTCGTTCGTCGAGCTGGACGAGCTGGCGCGGCACCGCTCCACGAACTTCGGGCTGGAGAAGAACCGCCCGTACGGCGACGGCGTCGTCACCGGCTACGGCACCGTCGACGGACGTCCGGTGTGCGTGTTCAGCCAGGACGTCACGGTGTTCGGCGGCGCGCTCGGCGAGGTCTACGGCGAGAAGATCGTCAAGGTGATGGACCTGGCGATCAAGACCGGCCGTCCGATCATCGGCATCAACGAGGGCGGCGGCGCGCGGATCCAGGAGGGCGTCGTCTCGCTCGGCCTGTACGGCGAGATCTTCCGCCGCAACACCATGGCCTCCGGGGTGATCCCGCAGATCTCGCTGATCATGGGCGCGAACGCGGGCGGGCACGTCTACTCCCCCGCGCTCACCGACTTCGTCGTGATGGTGGACGAGACCTCGCAGATGTTCATCACCGGACCGGACGTGGTGAAGACGGTGACCGGCGAGGACGTCACCTTCGAGGAACTCGGCGGCGGGCGCACGCACAACACGAAGTCGGGCGTCGCGCACTACCTCGGTTCCGACGACGAGGACGCCATCGCCTACGTCAAGGAACTGCTCTCCTACCTGCCGCAGAACAACCTGTCCGAACCGCCGGAGTTCGACGCGAACCAGTCGCCGGCCGGGTTCTTCGAGAACGTCACCGACACCGACCGCGAACTCGACACACTCATCCCGGACTCGCCGAACACGCCGTACGACATGCACGAGGTCGTCACCCGCGTGCTCGACGACGGCGAATTCCTTGAGGTGCACGAGCTGTTCGCGCCCAACATCCTGGTCGGATTCGGCCGGGTCGACGGGCAGAGCGTCGGCGTCGTCGCGAACCAGCCGACGCAGTTCGCCGGCTGCCTCGACATCGACGCGTCCGAGAAGGCCGCCCGGTTCGTGCGGACCTGCGACGCGTTCAACATCCCGGTGCTGACCTTTGTGGACGTTCCCGGCTTCCTCCCCGGTACCGACCAGGAGTGGAACGGCATCATCCGCCGCGGGGCGAAGCTGATCTACGCGTACGCGGAGGCGACCGTCCCGCTGATCACGGTGATCACGCGCAAGGCGTACGGCGGCGCGTACGACGTGATGGGCTCCAAGCACCTCGGCGCGGACGTCAACCTGGCCTGGCCCACCGCGCAGGTCGCGGTGATGGGCGCGCAGGGCGCGGCGAACATCGTGCACCGCAAGACGCTGGCCAACGCGGCGGCGGAGGGTCGCGATGTGGACGCACTGCGCGCTGATCTGATCCAGGAGTACGAGGACACGCTGCTGAACCCGTACGCGGCGGCCGAACGCGGCTACGTCGACTCGGTGATCGTGCCCGCGCACACCCGCGGCCACGTCGCCAAGGCGCTGAGCCTGCTGCGCACCAAGCGCGAATCGCTGCCGCCCAAGAAGCACGGCAACATCCCCCTGTGAGGCCGCGATGACGGACACTCCCCTGCTTCGCGTAGTCCGCGGCAACCCGGACGACGCCGAACTCGCCGCGCTCACCGCAGTGGTGGCCACTGCCGCGGCCGCGTCGGCACCCGCTCCGCCACGGCGGCGTACGTCGTGGTGGGGCGACCGAGCAGCCGCGGTGCACGCGCCGCCGGCGGCCGGGGACGGGGCCTGGCGCGCCTCGGCGTTGCCTCGCTGAAGCCCCCGCGAGTGTCAGCAGCCCTCGTGAGTGTCGGTGCCGGTTAGGGCGCACCGTGTTCCGGCTGCCTACGGTCCCGACACGCGCCCAATGCGGCATGGGGGGTTCTCCGTAGCGGGGCTCGCGAAGTCGTCCCGCTGGACATCTGGGTGCGGTCCGGCCGTGCCAGCAGGAGCCGAGAGAGCCACCTGGCGCTACCGGCGCTGCGCGTCACAGCAGCGAGACCGCGCACAACGGCTACCGAAAAACCTCACTGGAGCGCCACGGCCAAGCCGACCGAAGACTCACGACCTGAGACGTCAACGCCCCCGCTGAGCCCAATCCGGCGCATCCGCGCCCGCGTGCGCCAGCAGCTCTTCCCGGGTGATCGAGCCCAGCGGCCCGACGCCCCGGAGCAACAGGTAATCGCCCGTGTCGGCCTGATCGTGCTCGATCTCGACGTCCTCGGCGTGGTAGCTGTCCGTCCAGACGATCCGGACCTGGCAGCCACCGTTCTGGGTCAGCGCGTGCACCTGCTGGACGGTCGCGAGCCGCGCCATCGGTTCCGATTCCCATTGCTGCTGCAGGAATCGCCACCGCGAGGCCTGTTCGGCCGCCCGTAACCGTTGATCGAGCCCGCCGGCCCGGTCCCGGAAAACCCAGAGAATCCCGGCCACGACCGCGGCGGCGACAGCCAGCCCGACCAGCCACAAGACCGTTCCCATGTCTCCGGGAGCCTACTCGGGCGGATGCTCCCGGAGAAATCGCTCGACCAGGCCATCTGTGAACTCCGGCGGCACCGGCGCGCCGGTGACCAGCACGCGGTAGTGGATCGGCCCGGCCAGTTGCTCGACCGCACTGTCCAGGTCGACGTCTGAGGGCAATTCGCCGCGGGCGACGGCACGTTCGAGCGGCAGCCGGTCACGCCTGTGCTGGGCGCGGATGTGCACCTCGCGCAGCTGCCGCGCCAGGTCCGGGTCGTGCTGGGCCTGGCCGAGCAGCGTGCGGAAGACCGCACCGGCGTCGGCTGTGGTCAGGAAGGACGCCATCGCGGCGAGGTGCGCACAGAGGTCCTTGCGCAGATCGCCGGAGTCGGGCGGCGAAAGTTCCTCGGCGAGGTCGTCGCCGAGCGCTTCGAGCAGAATGTCCACTTTGGACGGCCACCAGCGGTAGACGGTCTGCTTCCCCACCCCCGCTCTGGCCGCGATGCCCTCTATCGTCAGCCGGGCGAAGCCGACCTCCACCAGCAGGTTGTCGACCGCGTCCAAGACCGCGCGGCGCGCGCGCTCGCTGCGGCCGTAGCGGTTCCCGTGATGCCGGCGCTCGCCGGGCTCAGTGACGTCGCCCACGTGAATAAGTCTAGCCAAGACGCAACGTCTCGTCTAGCGTTACGAGCACCAGCTCACTAGGGGGTTCTCAGTCATGTGTTCCGCGTGCGGGGTGCCGACGCACCAACCCGATTCCGGGGTTACCGGCACAGCGGCCCCGCGCAAGTTCGCGGCGCTGTACAACAAGGACTGCCGTCCGTATCTGATCGGCACCGGCCTGGCCATGATGGCCGACAATATTGAGCACGTCATCACCTACTGGGTGCTCTGGGAGAAGTTCCAGTCGCCCGCGCTGACCGGGTTCGAGGTGATCAGCCACTGGGTGCCGTTCCTGCTGTTCTCGGTGTACTTCGGAGGGCTCGCCGACCGGCACGACTGCCGCCGGATCATCCAGGCCGCGCAGGTGCTGTTCATGGCGGTGTCGGTGGCGTGGGGCGTCCTGATCGTCACCGACACGCTCGAGGTGTGGAGTGCCTGCGTACTGCTGATTTTGCACGGCTGCGCGGGCGCGATCTGGGGGCCGGGCGAGCAGTTGATGCTGCACGATTTCGTCGGTCCCGCGGAATTGCCGAGCGCGGTCCGGCTCAACGCCACCTTCCGCAGCCTGGGCATCCTCTTCGGCCCGGTCGTCGGCTCGGCGCTGCTGCTCGGACTCGGTCCGGTGGCGGGCATTTTCGTGAACGTCGCGTTCTACCTGCCGCTGACCGTGTTCCTGTTCCGCACCAAGTTCACCGGACACACGAGAGACGGCGGAATCATCCGTCGCCCCCGAGTCGGGCTGATGGATTCGGTGCGGATCCTCAGGGAAATCAGCGGGAACCCGACGATGGTCGGGATGATCATCCTCGCCGGGCTCGGCGCGTTCTTCGTCGGCGCCTCGATGCAGAGTTCGATGCCGATCTTCGCCCAGGATCTCGGCGCGGGCAGCGCCGGAACCGCGTACGGCGTGCTGCTGTTCGCCAACGGGGCGGGCGGCGTGATCGGCGGGATCCTGCTGGAAGCGACCGGGAAGATCAAACCGAACGTGCCCGCCGCGGTGATCAGCACGGCGGTCTACGGGCTCTCAAGCCTGTTCTTCGCGATGACCGCCAGCTATCCGATCGCGGTGGCACTGCTGGTGGTCGGCGGCGTGGCGAACCTGGCGTCGATGTCGATCGGGCAGACCGTCGTGCAGTTGCTGGCGAAACCGGAGGAACGCGGCCGGGTGATCGGCGTGTACAGCGTGTCCGCCAACGGTCTTCGCGCCGGCAGCGGATTCACCGTGGGACTGCTCGGTTCCGCGGTCGGGGTGCACTGGTCGCTGGGCATCAGTGCGGCCGCGCTCACCGTCGGCACCGGGATCGCCGGGTGGTATTCGCTGGGCAGCCGGCGGGCGCGGCAACTGCACCAGTTCACCGACTGAGCCGGATCCGAAGACGGTCTACCTCGTCCGCGGCCATTCCGGCGCGGACGAGGTAGTCGCGAACGTCGAGGCCGTCGAGGGTGGCCAGAACGGCTTCACGGATGGTGCTCCGGCGGCGCGCCGAAGCTGCTTCGAGCAGCGCGGTTTGGTCTTCGCCGAGCGCCCGGTACAGCGGGAGGACGGCTTCGGTCGAGAGGGCGTAGTCGGCGGCGATGGTTTCCGGGTCGACGTCGGCGAGGGCGAGCAGGAGGAGCGAGACGAGGCCAGTGCGGTCTCGGCCGGAAGTGCAGTGGAAGAGCACGCCGCCTTCGGCTCGGACCAGCGCCTTCAGGACTGTTGTGCAGCGTTCTGCTTTGCGGTCAAGGAAAACGCGGTAGTACAGCGGGGTGCCGTCGAGTTGCTCGTCGGCGATGTACTGCCAGAACCCGATGTCTTCGACGTCGTCCAGCGGGACTTCGAGGCGTGTCATTCCGGACGGCACGGCGGGCGCGTAGGTGCTGATCTCGGCGGGGTTTCGCAGGTCGACGATGGTCTGGAGACCCGATTCTCGCGCCTGGGCCCAGCCAGCGCCGGTGACGAACCGGAGGCTGGCGGACCGGTAGCACCGCGCCGGATCGGTGCGGCCGCCGGATCGGGTCGGGAGACCGCCGAGGTTTCTGGTGGTGAAGAAGCCTTCCCATTCCACCGTCCGGTTCTCGCCCATCAGCCGATCTTGGCCTCGGCTGTCCACCGTCGACAACCAGCTCGCCGAGGGCCGCAAACAGGCCGTCGAACAGGCGATCGCCGGTTTTTGTCGGTGGTCGGAGTTACGCTCGCCCCATCACGCACCACCCATCACTGTCAGCGACAAGCTGCTCACCAGCACAGATCACACTGGACCGCAGTTTGCTCCACACCGTATAGTCCACGTGGAATAACCCACGTTGGGTCACTCGATTGGATCTTCTGGAGGAATACCGTCATGGTCGCGGCCAAGCTCACGGCACTGGGCGTCGCCGTGCTCGAGCTGCTGCACGAGCGGCCGATGCACCCGTACGAAATGGCCCAGCTCATGCGGGAACGGCACGTCGAAGCCCGCGTGAAGCTCAAGGCCGGCTCGCTCTATCACACGGTGGATCGGTTGCAGCGCAACGGTTTCGTCGATGCGGTCGAGACACAGCGAGACGGCAAACGGCCGGAGCGCACGGTGTATGCCATGACAGCCGCGGGCAAAGACGCCTTCCAGGAACGAGCCCGGCAAATGCTGGGCGACGTGGTGCCGGAGTACAGCGACCTGCTCAGCGGGCTCGCCGTGATCGACGACCTCGGACGCGACGTCGCGCTGTTCGAGCTGGAGCACCGCATCACCCGGCTGCGCGCGGCCGTGGCGTCGGACGCGGTGCTCGTCAGCCGCCTGGAATCCGACGGCACCCCCGACATCTACTGGCTCGACTTCCGCTACAGCGCGGCGCAGCGGAAGTTCGAGCTGGCATGGATCGAGCAGCTGTTCGCGGACCTCGACAGCGGCCGGATCCCTTTCCAGGACAAGAAACTCAAGCTCAAGGAAAACGATGAACGCAAGACCGGTTAACCCGTGGGCCGCGCTCAGCGCGCTCTGCATCGGGTTCTTCATGATCCTGCTGGACACCACGATCGTGTCCATCGCGGTGCCCGCCATGCTGCAGCACCTCGACACCGGGCTGAACTCGGTGGTGTGGGTGATCAGCGTCTATCTGCTCACCTACGCCGTGCCGATGCTGTTCACCAGCCGCCTCGGCGACCGCTTCGGCCCGAAGCGCGTGTTCGTCGCCGGGCTCGTCGTGTTCACCGCTTCGTCGCTGTGGTGCGGGCTGTCCGGCAACGTCGAGATGCTGATCGCCGCCCGTGCCGTGCAAGGCCTCGGTGCCGCACTGATGACGCCGCAGACGCTGGCGTTCATCAGCCACCTGTTCCCGCCCGCGAAGCGCGGCGCGGCGATGGGTGCGTGGGGCGGCGTGGCGGGCCTGGCCACGATCACCGGCCCGCTGCTGGGCGGCGTGCTGGTGCAGCACCTCGGCTGGGAGTGGATCTTCTATGTGAACGTGCCGATCGGCGTCGTCGCCATCGCGCTGACGCTGTGGCTGGTGCCGGACTGGCAGCCGAAACACTCGCACTCGTTCGACCTGATCGGCATCCTGCTGTCCGCGGCCGGACTGTTCTGCGTCGTCTTCGGTGTCCAAAATGGACAGCAGTACGACTGGGGCACGGTGTTCGGCGGCATCACGGTCTTCGAAATCATCGGGGCCGGGGTGGCGCTGCTGATCGCCTTCGTGCTGTGGCAGCGCTACAACCGCCGGGAACCACTGGTCCCGCTGCAGGTGTTCGCGAACCGCAACTTCTCCGCGGGCACGCTCACCGCGACGACGGTCGGCTTCACGATGACCGGCATGTTCCTCCCGCTGATCATCTACATCCAGACGGTGCTCGGCCTCTCCCCCACCATGGCCGGCCTGCTCACCGCCCCGATGTCGCTGCTGTCCGGCGTGATCGCGCCCTTCGTCGGCCGCGCTTCGGACAAAATCAACGGCAAGTACCTGGTGATGGGCGGCCTGGCCCTGCTGGCCGCGGGCGTCGGCATCATCGCGCTGCAAGCACGGCCGGACACGAGCCCGTGGGCGCTGATCCCTGCTCTGCTGGTCTGCGGCCTTGGCGTCGGCTGCATCTTCTCGCCGATGAGCAACCTGACGATGGCATCGGTGGAACCGCGGCTCACCGGCACCGCCTCGGGCATCTTCAACACCGCCCGCCAGGTAGGCGGAGTACTGGGCAGCGCCGCGATCGGCGTGCTCCTGCAAGCGAGGATCAGCGCCTCGATCACGAGCGAAGCCGCCACCGCGGCCGCGCAACTGCCGGAGCAGTACCGCACCCCGTTCACCGAAGGAATCGCCCACGCCGCCGCCTCGACCGGCGAGTTCGGCGGCTCCGGCGGCCCAGCGGCCATCCCGGGCCTCCCGGCGGACCTCGCCGCACAAGCGGGCCGCCTCGCCAGCGAGGTCGTCCACAATGGACTCACCGACGCCGCCCGCGCGACGCTGATCCTGCCGATCGCGGTGCTGGTACTGGGAGTCCTGTCGGCAGCGGCGTTGCGCCGGGTGTCCCCTCGGCCGCACGCACCAGCGCCGACCGCCCCAACCCCGGAACCAGCCCGATGACCGGCTGACCCCCTGCCCCGGCTGGCCGCCAACCCAGCCGGGGCACGGCAGGCGACCGGCGAGGTCGCGGCAGCAGGGTTGCGCACGGCACCAGACGGGGCGCGCCAGGTTGCGGCGGACGGGCAGGAGCCGACGGGTCAAGCTGGTGAGACAGCGCAACTCGGAACTTCCGCCGAGAGAGACCGCGCGAACCGAGCCCGGACAAGGCCGAGAAAACCGAACGAACCGTCTCCGGCCGCCACTGCCGCCCCGGCTCCAGCTCCCGCCACCGCTCCCGCCGCAGCCACAACTCCGGCTCCCGCCACCGCCGCGACTCCGGCCACCACCCCGGCTCCCGCCACCGCCACCGCTCCCGCCACAGCCACCACCCCGGCTCCCGCTACAGCCACCACTCCGGCTCCCGCCACAGCCGCGACTCCGGCCACCGCCCCTGCTCCCGCCACCGCCACCGCTCCGGCTCCAGCCGCGACTTCGGCTCCCGCCACGGCTCCAGCTCCGACCGCCGCCCCCGCCCCCGCCGCCACCACCGCTGCGACTCCAGCGGCCGCCGCGGCCCCGCCAGAACTCGCCCACCCTCGGCGAAGAAGCCACGACGTGGCTCAACTGCTCCCCCCAGCCCAGTGCACGCCAACCCTCCCGGGCCACGCCCCCTGACCCCGCCCCACCGGGGTAGCGTTCGCACGTGCGTCTAGTCCTCGCCTCCCAGTCCCCCGCCCGCCTCGCCGTCCTGCGCAGTGCCGGTCTCGATCCGGCCGTCGTCGTGTCCGGTGTCGATGAGGACGCTGTCGCGGCCGCGCTCACCGATCCGGAACCCGCCGACCTCGTCTCGGCTCTCGCGAAGGCCAAGGCCAATGCCGTCGTCGAAATGGTCTCCGAGCCCGGTGCCGTGATCGTCGCCTGCGATTCCATGCTTTCCATCGGCGGCGAGATGGTCGGCAAGCCCGCTACCGCCGAGGTCGCGAAGCAGCGGTGGGCCCGGATGGCAGGCGGCTCCGGCGTCCTGCTCACCGGGCACGCCGTGGTCCGGATCGACGGCGGGCAGCGCACCAAGGAAGCCTCCGGCACCCGGTCCACCACCGTGCACTTCGCCGACCCCAGCCAGGCCGAGATCGACGCCTACGTCGCCACCGGCGAACCGCTGCACGTCGCGGGGGCGTTCACGCTCGACGCGCTCGGCGGGTGGTTCGTCGAGGGCGTCGAAGGGGACCCGTCGAGCGTCATCGGGATCAGTCTTCCGCTGCTGCGCCAGCTTCTCGCCGAGGTGGGCGTCAGCGTCACCGAAATGTGGAACTAGTTCACATATTGGGACGATGTGTCACTCGGACGAGTGATCGGGGAAAGTCGACGCTGGCCCGCATCCGGGTCAGTGGAAACTCTCGACCTCCCTGGGGTGGCACATGTCCTTCGTCAGGACGTACACCAAGCCGCGCGTGTTCGCCGCGGCCGTCCTCGGTTCGCTTGTCGTGGGCGCCGGTCTCGGCGTGCTCGCGCGGGCGACTGAAGCCGGCTGGCTGACCGACACCCTCGACCATATCGGCACGATCTTCACGACGTTGCTGCAGATCGCGGTGATCCCGCTGGTCTTCACCGCGATCGTGGTCGGCATCAACAGCCTCCGCGGCCTCGGCGGCGGCCGCACCGCCGCGCGGCTCGGCGGCAAGACCGTGCTGTGGTTCGCGATCACGTCGTTCATCGCCTCGCTGATCGGGATCGCGATCGGCAAGCTGTTCAACCCCGGCTCCGGCGGGCTCGGCGAGGGCGTCGCGGCCACCGCGAAAAACGCCGACAAGGCCGCGAAGAGCATGAGCAACTGGGGCTCCTGGGATGCCTTCATCAAGGGCCTGCTGCCGGAGAACTTCTTCTCCGCCTTCGCCGAGGGCAGCACGCTCCAGGTGCTGTTCCTCGCCGTCGTGATCGGTGCCGCCGCCTACAGCCTCGGCGACAAGGCGAAGCCGTTCGTCGACTTCACCACGAGCGTCTTCGAAATCATCCAGCGCTACCTCGGCTGGATCGTGCGCCTCGCGCCCATCGGCATCATCGGCCTGATCGGCGCCGCCGTCTCCAACTACGGCGACGCGCTGTTCCGCCCGCTGCTGTCGACCACGATCGCGGTGTACGTCGGCTGCCTGCTGGTCCTGTTCGTCGTCTACCCGATCCTGCTGCAGTTCGTCGCGAAGGTGAACCCGCTGACGTTCTTCGCCAAGGCGGGCACCGCGATCCAATTCGCGTTCGCGTCGCAGTCGAGTTCGGCCACGCTGCCGCTGACCCGGCAGTCCGCGGTGAACCTCGGCGTCGACCCCGGGTACGCCGCCTTCGCCACTCCGCTCGCCAGCGCGACCAAAATGGACGGTTGCGCCGCAGTGTTCCCGGCGATCGGCGCGATCTTCATCGCCAACCTCGCCGGGGTGCCGCTGAGCTTCGGCCAGTACGCCGGCATCGTGGTCGTCGCCGTGGTCGGCGCGCTGGCCACCGCGGGCACCACCGGCTGGCTGACCGCGCTCACCCTGACCACCGCGTTCATCGGGCTCGACGCCAAGCAGGTCGCACTCGGCATCGCGCTGATCTACTCGGTGAACCCGATCATGGACATGATGCGCACCGCCACGAATGTCGCGGGCCAGATCGTGGTCCCGACGATCGTCGCGCGCAGCGAGGGCCTGCTCGACGAGGAAATCCTCCACACGCAAACCGCTCGTCCGGACCATCGCGACGAGGGCGGTGCCGCGCGGCCCGCCACTGCCTGAAGTCTCGTGAGCGGCGATCCCGGTCAGAACCGGGATCGCCGCTCACGAGTTGCCGGAACAACGCCGCAGCTGGGACTTCTTCAGCTCCACATCCGGCCAGCCCCGGAAATCCGACGGCGCGGTGACGGTGCTGGTGCAGCCCATCACCTCGCCGTCGAGTTCGTACACCTCCGCTACCACCGGAGCCGCCTGGCAGCGCGGCGTGCCGGACACCGCCTTCGGGCATTCGTGCCGGACGACGATCACGTCCGGACGGCCGTCCTGGCTCACGTCGTAGAGCGACAGCGAGCCGGCGTCAGAGAAATACGGCTTGCCGTAGTCGCGCCACACCCCGCCGGACTCGGTGAGCAGTTCGCCGTACGAACCGCCGGCCGCGTCGCCGCGGATCAGGCACGCGGCGGTGGACCCGTCGATACAGCGCAGGGAAGTCGCCGTCAGCTTCGCGCCCAGGTTCGTGATCGCCAGTTCGAACGGCTGCTGCCCGACCTGGACCCGGCCCGATCCGCCAGCGGCGTCCGCCAGCAACACGACCGGGGTACCGCCGACGCTCACTGCGGCCAGTTGCTTGCACGGGCCGTTTCCGCAGGTCGAGGACGGTCCTTCCACCGGAGCCGCCGCGGGCTCGCGCGGTGCCATGGTCACCGCGTTGTCCGGCTTCGGGCGCAGCACGACGACCACGACGAGCGCCGCCGCCGTGACCACCGCCGCGAGAACGGCGGTAAGCAGCGCGGATCGCGGGACGCGCTTCGGCCAAGTCCGCATATCCGAGACTGTAAGCGACCTTGCACACCGTGTCCGTCTATGTTGTCGGAGTGACGAACCCCAATCTGCCCCCGGCCCTTTACCTGCCGACCGGCCCCACCGGCCCGACCACCGACGGCCAGACCGGAGCCAACGTCGAACTGCGCCGCACCCCCGACGGCCGCACCGCGCTGGTCGCGTTCACCGCGCTCGACCGGCTCGTCGACTGCTGCGGCGAGCACCAGCCGTGGATCCTGGTCAACACCGAAAACCTGGCGCTGGTGCACCAGGTCAACCCCTACGACGTCATCGTGCTCGACTCCGAACTACCGGCGCGACTGCGGCATCAGGCTCCGGCCGGACGGGTATAAACAGGACCGAACTGGGTGGTCCACCTCTCAATCCAGGCCCTGCCTGGGTCCGTAGACTCCCGGTTGACCAGCAGCGCGGCGACGGGCACGGGAGGTATGTGGTGAGCGAGCAGGACACCGCGAGCACAGGCGGTCCGGTGACCAAGATCCTGGTCGCGAACCGGGGCGAGATCGCGGTTCGCGTGATCCGGGCCGCGAAGGACGCGGGCCTGCAGAGCGTGGCCGTGTACGCGGACCCGGACCGCGACGCTCCGCACGTGCGTCTCGCCGACGAAGCGTTCGCCCTCGGCGGGAACACCGCGGCCGAGAGCTACCTCGCGATCGACAAGATCCTCGACGCCGCCAAGCGGTCCGGTGCCGATTCGGTCCACCCCGGCTACGGCTTCCTTTCCGAGAACGCCGAGTTCGCCCAAGCCGTCCTCGACGCGGGCCTGACCTGGATCGGACCGAGCCCGCAGTCGATCCGCGACCTCGGCGACAAGGTGACCGCGCGGCACATCGCGACGCGCGCGGGCGCGCCGCTGGTGCCCGGCACCAAGGAGCCGGTGAAGGACGCCGGCGAGATCATCGCGTTCGCCGACGAGCACGGCCTGCCGGTCGCGATCAAGGCGGCGTTCGGCGGCGGCGGCCGCGGCCTGAAGGTCGCCCGCACCCGCGAAGAAATCCCTGAGCTGTTCGAGTCCGCGACACGCGAGGCGGTGGCCGCGTTCGGTCGCGGCGAGTGCTTCGTGGAGCGCTACCTGGACAAGCCGCGGCACGTCGAGGCGCAGGTGCTGGCCGACCAGCACGGCAACGCGATCGTCGTGGGCACCCGTGACTGCTCGCTGCAGCGCCGCCACCAGAAGCTGGTGGAAGAGGCTCCCGCGCCGTACCTGTCCGACGACCAGCGCGCCCGGATCCACGAGTCCGCCAAGGCCATCTGCAAGGAAGCCGGCTACTACGGCGCGGGCACCGTCGAGTACCTCGTCGCGACCGACGGCACCATTTCCTTCCTCGAGGTGAACACCCGGCTGCAGGTCGAGCACCCGGTCTCGGAGGAGACCACCGGCCTCGACCTGGTCCGCGAGATGTTCCGCATCGCCCGCGGCGAGAAGCTCCGGATCACCGAGGACCCGACGCCGCGCGGCCACTCGATCGAGTTCCGCATCAACGGCGAGGACGCCGGCCGCGGCTTCCTGCCCGCGCCGGGCACGGTGACCAAGTTCGTCGCCCCGTCCGGGCCGGGCGTGCGCGTCGACTCCGGCGTCGAATCCGGCAGCGTGATCGGCGGCCAGTTCGACTCGATGCTCGCCAAGCTCATCGTCACCGGTTCGGACCGGGCGAACGCGCTGGAGCGCAGCCGTCGCGCGCTGGCCGAGTTCGAGGTCGAGGGCATGGCGACGGTGCTGCCGTTCGACCGCGTGATCGTGAACGACCCGGCGTTCATCGGCGACGAAACCGGCTTCAGCGTGCACACCCGCTGGATCGAGACCGAGTTCGACAACCAGATCGAGCCGTTCACCGCGCCCGAGGTCGAGGCCGAGGAGGAGACGCCGCGGCAGAACGTCGTGGTCGAGGTCGGCGGACGCCGGCTCGAGGTGTCGCTGCCGGGCGGGTTCGCCCTCGAAGGCGGCGGTGCGCCCGCGGCGACGAAAGCCAAGCCGCGCAAGCGGGCAGGCGGCGCGAAGGCAGCGGTGAGTGGCGACGCGGTCACCGCGCCGATGCAGGGCACCATCGTGAAGATCGCGGTCGAGGAAGGCCAGCACGTCGAAGCGGGCGAGCTGATCGTGGTGCTCGAAGCGATGAAGATGGAAAACCCGGTAACCGCGCACAAAGCGGGCACGGTCACCGGGCTTTCGGTCGAGATCGGCTCCGCGGTCACGCAGGGAACGCAACTCTTGGAGCTCAAGGACTGAAGTTGTGCCGAATGTCGTGGGTGCCGCGCGCTCGCGCGGCCTACCATCGACTACGTGACTGAGGTTCCGTCTCCGCAGCTGCGGATCAGCGACCAGGAGCGAGAGTCCGCGCTGCATGCGCTCGGTGAGCACATGAGCGCGGGGCGGATCGACATCGACGAGTTCGGCGAACGTTCCGCCCGGATCACCGCGGCCAAAACCCGGGGCGAGCTGGGCGAGTTGTTCACCGACCTTCCGGTGCCGCATCCGGTGTTCGGCGCGGGCGCGACCGCCGCGCCCGAACCGGCGGTGGCACCACCGCCGATGTCCGTGCCGCAGCCCGCCGCGTCCGGCGAGGTGGCCGCCCGGCAGCCGGACTGGTCGGCTGGGCAACGCGCTGCCGCCGCCTTGGTTCCGCTGGTGTGGATCGCGGCGATCGCCCTGATCGCCACCGGAGCCGCGGGATGGCCGGTGATCTTCGCGCCGATCGCGCTCACCGCGGTCGGCCGCGCGCTCTGGGGCAGGGGTTTCGAACACCATGACCATCACCACCGCCACGACCGGCATCGGGAACGCCGTGAGGAGTTCCGCGCGATGCGTGACGAGCACCGGCGGCAGCGCCGGCTGGACCGCTGAAGCGGACCATGGCTGACCTGCGGCTGAGCGACGCCGAACGACAGGACGCGCTCGACGTCCTCTCCGAGCACGTCCGCACTGGACGCCTCGACATCGACGAGTACGGCAGCCGCTCGGCGAAGGTCACGTCAGCCAAGCTGGTCAGCGAACTGGTGCCGCTGTTCGACGACTTGCCTTCGCCGCGACCGAGCGCGTTGCTGGCCACGGCCCGGCCGGAACCGGTCGTGCCCGCGGGCACCGGCAAGCTGGGCGCGTTCGTGTGGCGGTATTCGGTGCCGCTTTCCATCGCCTTGGCGGTCGTCGTGCTCATCGTGACGCGCGGACGGTTGCTGATCGTGTTCGCGCTGCCGTTGCTGCTGATCCTGTTCAGCGGATGGCGGCGGCGCTGAGCCCGCCGGAACGCGCGCCGCGGCCGAGCCCGATAATGGGGCTGCGGCCGGGTTCGGTCGATCCGAAGACCGAACGACGGGCGGGCCCGATGTTCGCCGGGGTCGGGATTCTGGCACTCGCGGTGTGCACGATCGTCGCCGCCGGTCAGCCGCACGGCGATCCCGCGCAATGGCGCACCACGCTGCTTCTCGCCGCGGCGAGCGGACTGTGGCTGCTGGTGCTGATCCCGGTCTTCCCGCGGCGCACCCGGAAACCGTGGCTGGCCATCGGATTCTTCATTGTGCTGCTGGCCAGCGCGACCCTGCTCACCTCGCGGCTGGATCCGTTCACCGCCTTCGCCTCGATCGGTTACCCGATCGCGTTCGTGTTGTTCCCGACGCGCTGGAGCATCTTCGCGGCGGCCGCGACCGCGGTGGTTCCGTTGCTGGCCAAGGGCATTTGGCAACCTTCACCGCCATGGATCACCGCGGTGTCGATCGTCGGGCCGATCCTGTACGCGGCGTGGTTCGTCGGCGCGGAAAACGAGCAACGCCGTCGCACCAACGAAAAACTCGCGCAATCGAACGCGCAGCTGGAAACGGCCTTAACGGAGAACGCGGCACTGCACGCGCAATTGCTCACCCAAGCCCGCGAGGCAGGCGTGTTCGACGAGCGACAGCGCATGGCTCGCGAAATTCACGACACTGTCGCCCAGGGGTTGACCGGCATCGTCACCCAGTTGCAGGCCGCCGACCGGGCCACCGAAGCCGCGGATCGGCAACGGCACCTCGACCACGTGCACACGCTGGCGAAAGACAGCCTCACCGAGGCGCGCCGAGCGGTTCAAGCGTTGCGACCGGAACCGCTGGCGGACTCACACCTGCCGGAAGCGTTGGCGGGCTTGGCGAATCGAGTGTCCGGCACCTCCGGTGCCAAGGTGACCGCCGCAGTCGAAGGCGATGCCCGGCCGTTGCTGCCCGAGCTGGAGGTGGCGCTGTACCGGGTGGCACAGGAAGCCTTGGCCAACGCGGAAAAACACGCACACGCCGACCGGATCGGCATCACGCTCACCTACACGAGCGACCTGGTCATGCTCGACATCCGGGACGACGGAAGAGGTTTCGCCCCCGGCGACCGCGGCGAAGGCACCGGTTTCGGCCTGGAAGCCATGCGTCAGCGGGTGCAACGGGTGGCGGGTTCACTGACTGTCGAGTCCGCGCGAGGGGAAGGGACCGCCGTGCACGCGGAGTTCCCGGCGATCCCTTCGCCCGGTTCGGCGTGACTCGGTTTGGCGGGTTTTTCCCCCCTGCGTCCGCCCGGTCGTGACGCGGCGCTCAGCCGTTTCCCGTCTCCGGACGGCTAGGCTCGAGTTGTGGAACCCGTGGAAATCAACGCGGGCGCGTACTACCTGCGTCAGCTGCGCGCGGACCGGCATCTCGACGACCGGCCCGCGCTGATGGAGGCGTTCGCGGACCCGCGGCATCGGCGGTACGTGCTGAACTACCGGTTGCGCACCCCCGACGAAGCCACCGAGTACGTGACGCTGCGCGCCGCACAGTGGGCGTGCGACGAGCGCTGCTCATGGGCCGTGGCCGAACCGGCGACTGGCCGCCTGCTCGGCGAAGTGGGGCTGCGCGATCTGGACCTCGACTTCGGCACCGCCGAAGCGTCCGTGTGGACGCATCCGGCCGAACGGGGCAAAGGCATTGCGGCAGTAGCGCTTTCGGCCGCGATCCAGTTCGGATTCGCCCGGTTGGGACTGCACGAGATCGCTTACCGGCACGACGAAAGCAACACCGCGTCCGAGGTGGTGGCGCGCCGCGCCGGGTTCAGCCGGGTCGGGGCGGAGGAGCGGCCCTCGCCTAGCGGGGAAAAGCTCATCAGGTGGGTGCTCAAGCCCTCGTGAGTGTTTACGCCGGTCCGCACCGGCGTAAACACTCACGACCTCTCAGCTGACCGGTTCGATCAACCCGGCCCGAGCCTCCGGAGCAGCGGCCCGCAACGCATCCGCCGACTCGTCCGTCGGCTGCAGCTGCGAATCCCGCTCCGCCTCGACCCGCGCCCGATAGACCTCGACCTCGCGCTTGGCCGCCTCCTCCGACCAGCCCAGCACGCCGGCCACCAGGTGGGCGACCTGCTCGGCGCAGTCGACGCCGCGGTGGGCGTACTCGATGGAGATCCGCGTACGCCGGGCGAGGACGTCCTCCAGGTGCAGCGCACCCTCGTGGCTGGCCGCGTACACGACCTCCACGCCGAGGTAGTCCGGTGCCGACTCGATCGGCTTGAGCAGCTCCGGCCGGTCCGCCGCGAGTGCCAGCACCTCGTGCACCAGCGAGCCGTAGCGGTCGAGCAGGTGCCGCACGCGGTACGGGTGCAGTCCGTGCTCCGCGGCCAGGTGGTCGGCCTGGTTGACCAGCGCGTGGTAGCCGTCCGCGCCGAGCAGCGGGACCTTGTCGGTGATGGACGACGGCGGGCGGCCCGGCAGGTCGACCACCGCGGCGTCGACGGCGTCGGCCGCCATCACCCGGTACGTCGTGTACTTGCCGCCCGCGATCGCGACCAGACCCGGCGCGACCCGCGCGACCGCGTGCTCGCGCGACAGCTTCGACGTCTCTTCGCTCTCGCCGGCCAGCAGCGGACGAAGACCCGCGTACACGCCTTCGATGTCGTCGTGCGTCAACGGCGTCGCGAGCACCGAGTTCACGTGTTCGAGCAGGTAGTCGATGTCGTGCTTGGTGGCTGCCGGGTGCGCGAGGTCGAGGTTCCAGTCGGTGTCGGTGGTGCCGACGATCCAGTGGTTGCGCCACGGGATGACGAACAGCACCGACTTCTCGGTGCGCAGGATCATCCCCGACTCCGACACGATCCGGTCGCGCGGAACCACGATGTGCACGCCCTTGCTGGCGCGCACGCGGAAGCGGCCACGGCCGCCGGAGAGCCGCTGCAGTTCATCGGTCCACACGCCGGTGCAGTTGACCACCGCGCCGGCGTGGATCTCGGTCTCGCGGCCGTCCTCGACGTCGCGCACGCGCACGCCGGAAATCCGGTCCGCCTCGTGCAGGAAGCCGACGACCTGGGTGGAGGTCCGGACCACCGCGCCGTAATGCGCCGCGGTGCGCGCGACGGTCATCGTGTGCCGGGCGTCGTCCGACTGCGCGTCGTAATACCGGATGCCGCCGATCAGCGCCGACCGCTTGAGCGCGGGGACCATCCGGAGGGCACCCGCGCGGGTGAGATGTTTCTGGCCCGGCACCGACCGGGCACCGCCCATCGTGTCGTACATCAGCAGCCCGGCGGCGGTGTACGGACGCTCCCAGATCCGGTGCGTCAGCGGGTACAGGAAGCTCACCGGCTTCACCAGGTGCGGCGCGATCTTCGTCAGCATCAGCTCGCGCTCGTGCAACGCTTCGCGCACCAGGCCGAACTCGAGCTGTTCGAGATACCGCAGGCCGCCGTGGAAGAGCTTGCTGGATCGGCTCGACGTGCCGGATGCCAGGTCGCGGGCCTCGACGAGAGCCACCCGCAGGCCGCGGGTCGCCGCGTCGAGCGCGGTGCCCGCGCCGACGACGCCGCCGCCGATCACGACCAGGTCGAAGGTCTCGTCGCCGAAGCGCCGCCAGGATTCCTCCCGGCCCGCCGGACCCAGCCGGGCCGGGTCGCTGCCGCTGTGCGGATTCGTCACCACTCGTTCCTCCTCGTGCTCCACCTTCCCCAGCATCGCACGCTTGCGTGATCGTCTGCTGACCCCGAGGTGACACGTGTGGCGGAACCCATGACGATCATGGTCACATTGCTTCGCCCGGCTTATGGATTGCGCGCGTACGCACCGGTAACGTGCCGCGGACTGGGGTCGGCGACGGGGCTGTGGCCGGACGTGATCGGCCCTGCACAGACTGTCCAGTGTGGAGGTGCGGGAAGCGTGAGTCTGAGTCCGGGCGCGATCATCGTCTGGGAGCTGCTGGGGACAGCGGTGCTCCTGTTGCTGGGCAACGGCGTGGTCGCCAACGTCGTGCTGCGCAAGAACAACGGCTTTCAAGCCGGAACCCTGTTCATCACTTTCGGGTGGGCTTTCGGCGTGTTCGCCGGGGCCAGCATCGCCGCGCCGACCGGTGCGCACCTGAACCCGGCGGTCACGCTCGGCCTGGCCATTTCGGGCAAGGTTTCGTGGGCGGACGTGCCGTTCTATCTGATCGGCGAAATGCTCGGCGCGATTCTCGGCGCCGTGCTGTGCTGGCTGACCTACAAACTGCAGTTCGACGACCATCCGAATCCGGAGGAGACGCTCGGCATTTTCTCCACCGCCCCGCAGATCCGGAACAAGGCGTGGAACCTGGTGACCGAGATCATCGGCACCTTCGTGCTGGTCGGCTGGATCCTGCTGACCCCGGCGTTCAAGACCGCCGCGGACGGGACGCCGACCTTCGGCAACACCGCGCTGGGCTATGCCGGGGTGTCGTTCATCGTGCTGGTGGTCGGCATCTCTCTCGGCGGGCCGACCGGCTACGCCATCAACCCGGCCCGCGACCTCGGCCCGCGGATCGCGTACGCGTTCCTGCTGCCGATCAAGGGCAAGCGCGACCCGGACTGGAACTACTCGTGGGTGCCGGTCCTCGGTCCGCTCGTCGGCGCCGCGCTGGCGGCGCTGGTGTACCTGGCCGTGCACAACCTGACCTGACCCAGCTTTCCGGAGGGAATCCATGACTTCGTATGTCGCCGCGATCGACCAGGGCACCACGTCGACGCGTTGCATGATCTTCGACCACTCCGGCCGTGTCGTCGCGGTCGACCAGCGCGAGCACGAGCAGATCTTCCCGAAGGCGGGCTGGGTCGAGCACAACGCCGAGGAAATCTGGGAAAACACCCGCGCCGTCGCGGCGGGCGCGCTCGCCAAGGCCGACCTGCGGCCGACCGACATCGCCGCGGTGGGCATCACCAACCAGCGCGAGACGGCGCTCGTGTGGGACCGCAACACCGGAAAGCCGGTGTACAACGCGATTGTCTGGCAGGACACCCGCACCGACAAGATCGCCGGCGAACTGGGGGCGCTCGGCGGCGGCCAGGAGCGCTACCGATCGAAGACCGGCCTCCCGCTCGCGACGTACTTCTCCGGCCCGAAGATCAAGTGGATCCTCGACAACGTCGAGGGCGCGCGGGCCAGGGCCGAGGCGGGCGATCTGGTGTTCGGCAACATGGACACCTGGGTGCTGTGGAACATGACCGGCGGCACCGACGGCGGCGTGCACGTGACGGACCCGACGAACGCGTCGCGCACGCTGCTGATGGACCTCGACACCTTGCAGTGGGACGAGGACATCGCGGCGGAGATGGGGATCCCGCTGTCGATGCTGCCGGAGATCCGGTCGTCGTCGGAGGTGTATGGCAACGTCCGCCCGCGCGGAGCCCTCGCCGAAGTGCCGATCGCGGGCATCCTGGGCGACCAGCAGGCGGCGACGTTCGGCCAGGCGTGCCTCTCGCCGGGCGAGGCCAAGAACACTTACGGCACCGGCAACTTCGTGCTGCTGAACACCGGCACGGAGAAGGTAATGTCGGAAAACGGCCTGCTCACGACGGTCTGCTACAAGATCGGCTCGAACGACACGGTGTACGCGCTGGAGGGTTCGGTCGCGGTCACCGGTTCGCTGGTGCAGTGGCTGCGCGACAACCTGGGGTTGATTTCGTCGGCGGCCCAGATCGAGGAATTCGCCCGGACGGTCGAGGACAACGGCGGCGCGTACTTCGTGCCCGCGTTCTCGGGCCTGTTCGCCCCGTACTGGCGCTCCGACGCCCGGGGCGCGATCGTCGGCCTGACCCGGTTCGTGAACAAGGGCCACCTCTCGCGGGCGGTGCTGGAGGCGACGGCGTTCCAGTCGCGAGAGGTGATCGACGCGATGAACGCCGACTCGGGTGTCCCGCTGAAGTCGCTGAAGGTCGACGGCGGGATGGTCGTGAACGAACTGCTGATGCAGTTCCAGGCGGACATCCTCGGCGTGCCGGTGATCCGCCCGGTGGTGAACGAGACGACCGCACTGGGCGCGGCGTACGCGGCCGGGCTGGCGGTCGGGTTCTGGGAGTCGGAGGACGACATCCGGACC
Source organism: Amycolatopsis rubida (assembly GCF_900115345.1). Taxonomy (GTDB): domain Bacteria; phylum Actinomycetota; class Actinomycetes; order Mycobacteriales; family Pseudonocardiaceae; genus Amycolatopsis; species Amycolatopsis rubida. Next base: position 112,095 of record NZ_FOWC01000011.1, read on the forward strand.
AACTGGGCCAAGGACAAGCAGTGGGACCCGGCGATGGACGAGTCCCGCCGGGAGAAGGAATACCGGAACTGGAAGAAGGCGGTGACGAAGACCTTCGACTGGGTGGAGGACTGAGCCTTCCCGCAGGCTCTTCCGCGTCCGCCGCGAGGGCTTGCCGCCTGGCTGAGTGATGGGTCGTGAGGGGAGCGCTGAGTGACGGGTCGTGAGGGGAGCGCTGAGTGACGGGTCGTGAGGGGAGCGCTGAGTGAAGCTGATTCCCTCAGGGCTCCCCTCACGTACTTCTGGCCCAGCGCCGCCCAGCCCGCCGCCACAGCGGCGCGACCCACCACCAGCTCAACTCGGCAAGACTGCGGCAGAGTCAGCCCGCTCCGCACCGCGCGACGGCCAGGTGGCCCCGCTCAGTCCGATGGCGTGCGCCGCCTACCTCGCCTCTCAGCCAGCTCGTCCGAGCCGGTTGCGCGAGGTCCGGACGAACCTCACCCCCACCCGTCCTGAGTTCCGGACTGGGTGTTGGGTGCCATCAGCGAAAACCCCGCCCCCTGGTCGTCCACCGCGATCGCCATCCGGCCGTGCGGCGTGTCCGTCGGCGGGCTCACCACCGTGCCGCCCAGTTCCGGGATCCGCGCTGCCGACTGGTCCGCGTCGGCGGTCCAGAAGTACGTCACCCACCCAGGCGACGCCGGGCTGTCCGCGGACAACTCGCCGAGGCCGCCAACCGGCCTGCCGTCGACGTCCAGTGTCGCGTACGTGAAGCCCGGCCCGGACATGTCGCCGAAGCCATACCCGAACACATCGCCATAGAACTGCTTGGCCGCGGCGAAATCCCGGGTCATGCATTCGTTCCACGCGGGAGCCCCGGGCGTCAGCGTCGCCTGCGTGCCGGAGTGCCGGCCCGGCTGCCACAGGCCGAACGTCGCCCCGGCCGGGTCGGTCGCGATGGCCATCCGGCCTTCGGTCAGGACGTCCGTCGGCGGTGCGATGACCTGTCCGCCCGCCTCGGCGATCGCGGCTGCCGTTTTGTCCGCGTCGGACACTGCCAGGTACGTCGTCCACCTCGGCGGCATGCCTGCCTGCTCCGGCGGGATCTGCCCGATGCCCGCGACCGGCCTGCCCCCGATCCGCGCCATTCCGTAATAACCGGTCTCCGGGCCGCCGGATTCGACTGTCCAGCCGAGCAGCGACTCGTAGAACGTGACCGCCTTGCCGCGGTCAGGCACCATCAAGTCGCCCCAGCACGGTGTGCCCGCGGGCCACGGTTGCGTCCTGGTGATCATGCGTGCCTCCCAGAATTGTGCCAACCGCCACAGTGTCGCACCGGGGACCGGCAAAATCGGGGGCGTCTTGTTCAATGCGCGAGGTCATTGCCCGCCGTTCACCAGGTGGGCGTACACGATGATGTTGTCCACATAACTGTGCTCGGCCCGGTCGAACGCGCCGCCGCAGGTGATCAACCGCAGTTCCGGGTCCGAAGTGTCCCCGTAGACCGCGTCGGTCGGGAAGACGTCCTTGGGCACCTGGTCCACTTTGGTCACCTCGAAGTGCGCGGTGGAGCCGTCGCGGCGGGCGATGTCGACGTCGTCTCCCGGTTTCATTTCCTTGAGCCGGTAGAAGATCCCTTTGTGCTTGTTTCCGTCGACGTGGCCAAGGACGACCGCGGGGCCGATCTCGCCGGGGGTCGGGCCGTTTTCGTACCAACCGGCCTGCAAGGGTGTGCTGACCGGCGGGACCTGGACCGAATTGTCGGGATTGAGGCCGAGCGGCACCAGGCTGGAATGCGCGTCGATGCGCGGGATGTCCAGCGAGACCGGCTCCGATTTCGGCAGGGCGGCCGACGAAACCGGCGGAACGCTGGAAGCGGGCGCCGCGGTCGTCGAGCCGACCGAGCATCCGGCCAGCAGCGCGGCGAGCGCGACGGAAGCCGCGGCAAGTGTCTTCCTGATCATCTTTCCCCCGATCCGCCCCGGCCTGGCCGCGCGAAAGCAGCCAGGCCCAGGAGACTAGTCAGCCACGCTGGCGACGACGCGCCGCGACGAGCCCGGTGCCGCCGAGGGCGAGCACGCCCATCGCGCCGGCCGCGATCGGCAGGCCGAGATTCGACTGGTTGTCCGCGACCGGACCGTCCGTGCCGCCGGTCTGCGGCGCGCCGGACGGGACCTTGCTGACCTGCTTCGGCGCGGGCGTCGGCTTCGGGGCGGGCTTCGCGCCCAGCACGGTGAACTTCGTGGTGAGGTCGCCGCTTCCGCAGGAGAACGAAACCCTGTACGTGCCGGGCTTCACGTCGTTGCGAACGGTCGCGGTGCCCTGCGAGACAGGTGCCTTCGACGGGTCGTTCTGCGGACCGACCGGGTGCAGCTTGCCGAACTGCAGCGCCGCCGAACTCAGGTTCTGGATCTCCGAGGCCTCGCAGCCGACCCGCACCGTGACACGGTCCCCGGCGTGGCCGGAGGACGGCAGCACCCGGATGAACGCCTTGGGCACGCCGGCGTTGCCATCCGTCGGTTCCTCGGTAGCGGGCGAGGAAGACGGTGCGCCGGCAGTGCTCGTCGCGGGCGGCGTGGTGGGCGCTTCGGCGGCGAAAGCCGGTGCGGCCGAAAGCATTCCGGCGGCGACGAGGGTGGAGAAAACAACGGTACGCTTCATGACTCTCCCCTTGATGAAAATGCGATTCCCGCCGCGAAACAACGGCGGCGAATCCGCGCCCGGCCGACAGTTCCCCCTGCGGCCCGGGCGTTTTCGTTCCGACAACAATCAAGACGTCTCCGCCCGCCGCGGGGTTGCCCCGGGAACGAAAAAACCGCCGGAAACAGTTTTCCGGCGGTTTTGGGCAAGCATGGACGATCAGCCGGCGAGGCTCCCGTCGCCCGCTTTCGCCGCGCCCTGGGGCACCCGGGACACCTGCGCGGCGGGCACGGTGAACGTCGCGTTGTACTGCTTCCCGGCGCACGTGACGGTGAGCGGATAACTGCCGGGTTTGGTGCCAGGCACCAGGTTCGCGTGCGCGTTCATCGTGGCCTTCACCCCGACCATCTCGCCGTAGAAGTACTGCGAGAACTTCAGCACGGGCGAACTGAACGCCGCCGTGCCCGCCTTGGCTCCCGGGCAGTAGGCGAGCGCGAGGTTCGGGTCAGCGCCGCGCTGGTAGGCGTTCACCCGGCCGTGCAGCACCGCGGTGTCCTGGTTCAGCTGCACCGTCACCGGATCGGGGGCCGGACCGTCCGCCGCCACCGCCGGGACCGCTGTCCCGGCCGATCCGATCGCCGCCGCCACCGCGAAAATCGCGCTCTTGCGCACCCTCGTTCCTTCCCGTGCCACCCGTGTTCACCCCGCAAGACGCGGTGTGCGGCACGGGGTTGCCCGGACGCGAAAAATTAGTCCAGATCGTCGTGCCGCATGAGCTGGCGGCCCGCTTCGGTGATCGATCCGGACAGCGACGGGTACACCGAGAAGGTCAGCGCCAGGTGGTCCACCGTCAGCTGGTTCTGCACGGCCAGTGCGATCGGCAGGATCAGCTCGCTCGCCGAAGGCGCGACCACGACGCCGCCGACCACCACACCGGTGGCGGGACGGCAGAACAGCTTCACGAAACCTCGGCGCAGGCCTTCCATCTTCGCGCGCGCGTTGGTCGCCAACGGGAGCATGATCGTGCGCGCGGGCACCTCGCCCGAGTCGATCGCCTGCTGGCTGATGCCGACGGTCGCGATTTCCGGGTGGGTGAACACGTTCGCCGCGACAGTCTTGAGCTTGATCGGCGCGACGCCCTCGCCCAGCGCGTGCCACATCGCGATGCGGCCCTGCATGCTCGCCACGGACGCCAGCATCAGCACGCCGGTGCAGTCGCCCGCCGCGTACACGCCGGGGACGCTCGTGCGCGACACCCGGTCCACCGCGATGAAGCCGCCGGGGCCGGGTTCGATGCCGACGCGGTCGAGACCGATGTCCGCGGTGTTCGGGATGGACCCGACGGTCATCAGCGCGTGGCTTGCCTCGATCACGCGACCGTCGGCCAGGTGAACTTCGACGCCCTTCTCGGTGCGCTCGACGCGTTCCGCACGGGCCTGCTTGGCCACCGTGGTGCCGCGCTGGGTGAAGACCTCTTCGAGCACCGCGGCGGCATCGGCGTCCTCGTGCGGCAGCACGCGGTCCCGGCTGGACACGACGGTGACCTTCACGCCCATCTCGGTGTACGCGGACGCGAACTCGGCACCCGTGACGCCGGATCCGATCACCGCGAGGTGTTCGGGCAGCTCAGTGAGGTCGTACAGCTGCCGCCAGTCCAGGATCCGCTCGCCGTCCGGCACCGCGCCGGGCAGCACGCGCGGGGTGGCCCCGGTGGCGATCAGCACGACGTCGGCGGACAGCGATTCGACCGTCCCGTCGGCGTGCGTGATCTCCACCGTGTGCGTGGCCAGACCGGGCTCGTCGTCGGCGAACCGGGCTTCGGCGGTGATCACGCGAACGCCCTCGCGCTGCACGCGGGCGCGAATGTCGGCCGACTGCGCGAGCGCCAGGCCTTTCACGCGACCGTGGACAGTCGGCAGATCGACGGTGGTGTCCGCGAGATCGGTGTTGATGCCGAGTTCGCCGAGGTCGTGCATCTTCGCGAGCGCACCGGACGACGCGATGAACGTCTTCGAGGGCACGCAGTCGTAGAGGACACAGGCACCGCCCAGGCCGTCCCGCTCGACGATCGTCACGTCGGCGCCGTGCTGCGCCGCGACCAAGGCGGCTTCGTAGCCCGCCGGGCCGCCACCCATGATCACGATCCTGGTCACCGGGGTCCTCCTAGGTACGCGTGCTTGGCGGTGGTCCTGACCCTACGCGGCGAACCTGACCGGCAAGCGAAGTGCCCGGACACGGCATGTGCATCCCATCGTGCGAAGGACGGGTCGCTAGGCTGTGCCGCGTGCCGTTGTATGCCGCTTACGGATCCAACATGGAGCCCGCCCAGATGCTGGAGCGCGCCCCGCACTCGCCCATGGCGGGCACCGGCTGGCTGGAAGGCTGGCGGCTGACCTTCGGCGGCGAGGACATCGGGTGGGAAGGCGCGCTGGCCACCATCGTCGAGGACCCGTCTTCGCGGGTGTTCGTGGTGCTCTACGACGTGACCGGGCTCGACGAGGAACGGCTCGACCGCTGGGAAGGCGGCGAGCTGGGGATGCACACGAAGATCCGGCTGCGGGTCCAGACGATGGACGGGTCGACGGTGGCCTGGCTCTACGTCCTGGACGCCTACGAGGGCGGGCTGCCCTCGGCGAGGTATCTCGGGGTGCTGGCGGACGCCGCGGAGGCGGCTGGGGCCCCGGTGGATTACGTGGACGATCTGCGCACCCGGCCGTGCACCGGGATCAGCGGCTGACGCTCGCTCCGGCTTACTGCCGGTGAAGGGCACCTTGAGGGAGCCTGATCCCCTCAAGGTGCCCTTCATCGGCTTTCAGCCGTTCGAGAGGCGAAGCAAACCGGTGGCCTCGACCTCGCCCGAGACGGCCCAGAACGCTCGCTTCCGGAGTCATCCACACTCGCCGCGGCCGGGGGCCGAAAGTTGTCCCCAACGGCACCACCCTGTGGATAACTCCATGCGACGAGGTGCTCCACCCGCTGACCGGACCGCCACCCAATACCACACGGCAGAGGCTCACCCACATGGGCATCCAGCACCGCAAAGCGCAGGAAAAACAGCAGTGCGTCACCGGAAATGACAGCAGAAATCAGGTCGGCGGAGCGCCGCGGACAGCCCCCGGTTCCGCCAAAGCCGTTGCCGCGCAACACGAAATCCACTATCGGCGGCCAACGACCCACCGCCGCACCGGGGTAGCACAAAAGTCCGGAATTACTCTCGGTAAACAGGCCGCGGCAGAGGTACGACCGGTCTAGACCACGTCGGGTAACTCCACGCTGACACCCCCGCATGAGGGGTGCTTCTCACCCGCCTGAGTTATCCACATCGACGCGGTGCCTGTGGATAACTCAGGCCAGCGAGGCCAGTGCGGTGTGCACCAAAGTGCGCACTCCGACGAGCAGCGCGCGCTCGTCGAGAACGAACGTCGGGCGGTGGATGTCGGCCTGCGGAGCGGGCGGACCGGACCACACGCCGAGCCGGGCGAAGGCCCCGCTGACGTGCTCCAGGTACCAGCCGAAGTCCTCGCCGCCGGACGACTGTTCCGTCCCCGCGAGCCCCGTCTCGCCGACCGCCGCCTCGACACCAGCGCGCATCAGCGCGGTCGACTCCTCGTCGGAAACGACGGGCGGCACGCCGCGCCGGTAGTCGAGCGAGAACCCGACCCCGGTCGGGGCCAGCAGCGATTCCACCGATGACGCGACGAGCGGCTCCAGCGCCTTCCACACCTCGTGGTCGGCGGTCCGCAGCGTGCCGCGCAGGACGCCGTCCTGCGGGACCGCGTTCGCGGCCTGTCCGGCGTGCACCGCGCCCCACACCAGCACCGTGCCCGACCGCGGGTCGACGCGCCGGGACAGCACCGAGGGCAGCGACGTGATGACCGTGCCGAGCGCGTACACCAGGTCAGCGGTCAGATGCGGCCGCGAGGTGTGCCCGCCGGGCGAGGTCAGGCGCAGTTCGATCAGGTCGGCGGCGGAGGTCAGCGCGCCGACCCGGGTGCCGACCTTGCCCGCTTCGAGCCGCGGATCGCAGTGCAGGCCGTAGATCCGCTCGACGCCCTCCAGCGCTCCCGCGGCGACCATGTCCAGCGCACCGCCGGGCATGACCTCCTCCGCGGGCTGGAAGATCAGCCGCACGCGGCCGGGCAGCTCGGGCGCACCGGCGAGGGCGCGACCGGCGCCGAGCAGGATCGCGGTGTGCGCGTCGTGGCCGCACATGTGCGCCGCGCCCTCGGTGGTGGAGGAATACGGCAGGCCGGTGTCCTCGGTCAGCGGCAACGCGTCGATGTCCGCGCGCAGCGCGACGCAGCGTTCGCCCTTGCCGATGTCGCACACCACACCGGTGCCGCCGGGCAGCACCCACGGCTTGAGTCCGACCCGGCTCAGCAGCGAGACGATCAGCTCGGTCGTCGCGAACTCGTTGCGCGACAGCTCGGGGTGGGCATGGATGTGCCGCCGCCACGCGAGCACGTCGGTCGCGTTCGCGCGCAGCCAGTCGTCCAGCCAAAACGGGCCGCGGCCCGCGCCAAGGTCTTCCACCGGAGCCATGCTGACGCCGGCTTCGGTCAGCAGCGCGCCGGGCGCCGCGATCGGGTTGTGGTCACCTGGAACGTCCGGCCGTGAGTCCAGCACCGTCACGCCGCACCTCCTCCCGCAACACGAGCGCAGGGGAACACGCACCGTGCCGATCGATCTGTCTTACGCATTGCAGTCGATCGTGCACCATGCAGGTGGCAAGCGGCGGTGCGCCGCCGTTCGACCAAGACGGCCGGTAGCGGATCTGCGGCGAACGGCTGACGAAGTTCGGCGTGGGTGAACGCCGGAAAGCTCAGCCGCCTTGGGCCTTGCGGCGCTTGATGCGGTGGCGGCGGCCGAAGAACACGATGGCGAGCAGCACCACCGCGGCCCCGCCGGCGATGAGGTTCTTCTTCGTCTTGTCGGCGTTGGCCTTGTCGGTCTGGGACGGGTCCAGCACCGGTCCGGGCGGGGCCTGGCGGAGGACGTTCACCTGCGTGATCGCCGTCTCAGCCGCCACGGTGACCGAGGCCGGAGCCGGGGTCGCCGCGAACGCCGCCGCCGGCAGCACTCCGGTGAGCAGCACGCCGAGCAGACCGGCCAGCAGCAGTCCCCGCACCTTCGCCATGACTTCCCTTCTACGCCGTCACCGTGCATTGTGCCCGTCGAGGCGAGGACGCGTCAGCCGCCACGCGGTGGAGGCGGGCCGCTCGCCCCGTGCTGACGACCGTCGAGCGCAACGAGCCCCGGAGACGGTCGAAAGGCACTTGTGCGCACAGCGGTTTTTCTTCTTGGACGACGTTCAAGAAGACGGCTCGGTAAACGCGGCCAAGATCCGCTGCGCGGCCAGCGTGGCGGTGAGTTCTCCGTCGCGCACCGCGCGTTCCACGTCAGCGACCTGCGCGCGGACGACCGGATGCGCGGTGAGCCGGTCGAGCAGCTGTTCGCGGACCATCGACCACGTCCAGTCGACCTGCTGCCTCTTACGCCGCTCGTCAAGATCACCCGATTCGGTGAGCACCTCGCGGTGCTTCCCGATCGCCGCCCACACCTCGTCGAGGCCGCTGCCTTCGAGCCCGCTGCACGTGAGCACCGGCGGGGTCCAGAGCGCGTCCTTGCCGTAGATCATCCGCAGCGCGCCTTGCAGCTCGCGCGCGGCGCGTTTGGCGTCGCGTTCGTGCGGGCCGTCGGCCTTGTTCACGGCGATGACGTCGGCGAGTTCCAGGACGCCCTTCTTGATGCCCTGTAACTGGTCTCCGGTGCGCGCCAGGGTCAGGAAGAGGAAGCAGTCGACCATGTTCGCCACGGTCACCTCGGACTGCCCGACCCCGACCGTCTCCACCAGCACGACGTCGAAGCCGGCCGCCTCCATCAGCACGATCGTCTCGCGGGTCGCGCGGGCGACGCCGCCGAGCGTGCCGGACGTGGGCGACGGCCGGATGAACGCGTTCGGGTCGACCGCCAGCCGCGCCATCCGGGTCTTGTCGCCGAGGATCGACCCGCCGGTGCGGGTCGAGGACGGGTCGACCGCCAGCACCGCGACGCGATGCCCCTCCGAGGTGAGGTCGGTGCCGAGCTGGTCGATAAATGTCGACTTGCCGACTCCGGGCACGCCGGTGATGCCGACGCGTTTCGCGCCGCCCGCGTGCGGGAGCAGCTCGACGAGCAGCTCCTGCGCCTGCCGCCGGTGGTCCTCGCGCTGCGATTCGACCAGCGTGATGGCCTTGGACAGGGTCCCCCGGTCGCCCGCGAGCACGCCCTTGGCGTATTCGCCGACGTCGATCCGCCGCGGCAAGGTTCAGGACTCCTGCGCGGCCAGCTGCTGGAGCAGGTCGATCGCGGCGTCCGCGAGCACCGTGCCCGGGCCGAAGATCGCCGCCGCTCCCGCTTCGCGCAGCTCGGGGTAGTCCTGCGGCGGGATCACGCCGCCCACCACGACCATGATGTCCTCGCGGCCCAGCTCGGCCAGCTCGTGGCGCAGCGCGGGCACCAGCGAGAGGTGCCCGGCGGCCAGCGACGACACGCCGATCACGTGCACGTCTGCTTCCGAAGCCTGGCGCGCGACCTCGGCGGGAGTGGAGAACAGCGGGCCGACGTCGACGTCGAAGCCGAGGTCGGCGAAACCGGTGGCGATCACCTTCTGGCCGCGGTCGTGGCCGTCCTGGCCCATCTTCGCGACGAGGATGCGCGGTCGGCGGCCTTCCTCTTCAGCGAATTTGTCGACCAGTTCACGGGCCTTCTCGACATTGTCCGACTTCCCCACCTCTTCCCGGTACACGCCGGAGATCGTGCGGATCTGGCCGGAGTGACGGCCCCAGTTCTTCTCCAGGGCGTCGGAGATCTCGCCGACGGTGGCCTTGGCGCGCGCGGCGTTGATGGCCAGTTCGAGCAGGTTGCCGTTGTTCTGCGCGCCTTCGGTAAGCCGGCGCAGCGCGTCTTCGGTGGCCTGCGGGTCGCGCTCTTCGCGCAGCCGACGCAGCTTCTCCAGCTGCTGTGCGCGTACGCCCTCGTTGTCGACCTTCAGGACGTCGATCTGCTCGTCGTCGGTGACCTGGTACTTGTTCACGCCGATGACGGGCTGTCGTCCCGAGTCGATGCGCGCCTGCGTACGCGCCGCTGCCTCTTCGATGCGCAGCTTCGGGATTCCTTCGTCGATCGCGCGCGCCATGCCGCCCGCGCCTTCGACTTCGGTGATGTGGCCCCACGCCTTGCGCGCGAGGTCGTAGGTGAGCTTCTCGACGAACGCGCTGCCGCCCCACGGGTCGATGACGCGCGTGGTGCCGGATTCCTGCTGCAGCAACAGCTGTGTGTTGCGCGCGATCCGTGCGGAGAAGTCGGTGGGCAGCGCCAGCGCTTCGTCGAGAGCGTTGGTGTGCAGCGACTGTGTGTGTCCTTGGGTGGCGGCCATCGCCTCGACGCACGTACGCGTGACGTTGTTGAAGACGTCCTGCGCGGTGAGCGACCAGCCTGACGTCTGAGAGTGCGTACGCAGCGACAGCGACTTCTGCGACTTCGGGTCGAACTGCTTAACCAGCTTCGCCCACAGCAAGCGCGCGGCGCGCAGCTTCGCGACCTCCATGAAGAAGTTCATGCCAATGGCCCAGAAGAACGACAGCCGCGGCGCGAACTTGTCGACGTCCAGCCCGGCCTCGACGCCCGCGCGGATGTACTCGACGCCGTCCGCGAGCGTGTACGCCAGCTCCAGGTCGGCGGTCGCTCCGGCCTCCTGCATGTGGTAACCGGAGATGGAGATCGAGTTGTACTTCGGCATGTGACGGGAGGTGTAGCCGAAGATGTCGGAGATGATCCGCATCGAGGGCCGCGGCGGGTAGATGTAGGTGTTGCGGACCATGAACTCCTTGAGGATGTCGTTCTGGATCGTCCCCGCGAGCTGCTCCGGCTTCACCCCCTGTTCCTCGGCCGCGACCACGTACAGCGCGAGCACCGGCAGCACCGCGCCGTTCATCGTCATCGAGACGGACATCTTGTCCAGCGGGATGCCGTCGAACAGCTGGCGCATGTCGTAGATCGAGTCGATCGCCACGCCTGCCATGCCGACGTCGCCGGACACCCGCGGGTGGTCGGAGTCGTAGCCGCGGTGGGTCGCGAGGTCGAACGCGACCGACAGGCCCTTCTGCCCGGCCGCGAGGTTGCGGCGGTAAAAGGCGTTCGACTCCTGCGCGGTGGAGAACCCGGCGTACTGGCGGATCGTCCACGGCTGGTTGACGTACATCGTCGGGTACGGCCCGCGCAGGTAGGGCGCGATGCCGGGGTACGTGCCCAGGAAGTCCACATCGGACAGATCGGCGGCGGTGTAGACCGGCTTCACGCCGATGCCCTCGGGGGTTTCCCAGGCCAGCGCGTCCGGGCCCTTGCCGGTGGCGTCCTGCACGGCCTGTGCCCACGCGGCACGGTCGCCCGGTTCCGGCGTGCCGAGCGGGATGTCGGCGAAATTCGGGATGCTCATGCGGAGACTCCCAGCTGTGCGTGGAGGCTGGTCAGGATTTCGAGCGCGTCGCACCCGGCGTACAGATTGCCGCTGATTCCGTCGTAGGTTCCCTTGCCCGCCAGCAGCACGCTGTCCGCGCCGAGCGACGCCGCGACGGTCGCGGCCTGCTCTTCGTACGCCGCGTCCGTGCCGCACACGCAGGCGACCTTCGCGCCGCTCTCGCGGAACGCGCCGGGCAGGTCGTCGGTCGCGCCGGGGTTCACCGCTTCGATGCCGCCCGCTTGCAGCAGGTTCGTCGCGAAGGACGCGCGCGCGGTGTGCGCGGCGACCGGGCCCAGCGTGGCCAGGAAAACCTTCGGCCGCTCACCGTGCTTGGCGAGGTAGGCGTCAGACAAGTCGCGCAGCTTCTCGTACTCCTCGGCGTACCGGTGTCGCGGCAGCCCGCCGTCCACAGTGGATCGAACCGGGTCGCGGGTGACCGGCTTTTCCTCCAAATTCGGGAACTCGCTGACACCGGTGAGCGGGTCGCGCCGGGTGGCGAGGCGGCTCGCGCGCTTCTCCCAGGTCCCGGCAAGCCGTCCGGCCAACGCTCCGGAGGCCAGTTCGGCCTCGACGCCGCCCGCCGCTTCGATCGCGGTGAACTCGCGCCACGCGGTTTCGGCGAGTTCGCCGGTGAGCTTCTCGACATACCAGGAGCCGCCCGCCGGGTCGATCACGCTGCCCAGCTTCGATTCTTCGATGAGGATCGCGTTGGTGTTGCGGGCGATCCGCGAGGAAAACGCGTCCGGCAGGCCGATCGCCGCATCAAAGGGCAGCACGGTGACCGCGTCCGCGCCGCCGACCCCGGCCGCGAAACAAGCGACGGTGGTACGCAGCATGTTCACCCACGGGTCGCGCTGGGTGAACATCGACGGCGACGTGACCGCGTGCTGATGCATCCCGCGTGCTTCCGCAGCCGCACCGGAGACTTCGAGAACCCGGTCCCACAGCCGGCGCGCGGCACGGAACTTGGCGATGGTGAGGAACTGGTCCGCAGTCGCGGCGAGCCGGAACTCGATCTGCGCGGCCGCCGCCGCGACGTCCAGGCCCGCCTCGGTGAGCGCACGCAGATAAGCGACGCCAGCCGCGATGGTCGCGCCGAGTTCCTGCGCGTCGGAGCCGCCTGCCTCGTGAAACGGCAGTCCGTCGGCGACGATCGTGCGGACCTTGGGGTACTTAGGGGCAACCTTCGCGGCCAATTCGGCGGCCGGGCCGAGCGGCAGCGCCTGCCCGGTTCGCGCCGAGGTGCCGAGCGGGTCCGCGCCCAGCGTGCCAACGGCTTCGCTGGCCGGGACCTCGCGCTCAGCGAAGAGGTCGAGAAGCGCCTGAGCAGCGGTTTCGTACTCCGCACCGGCGTCGAGGACGACCGGCGCGAGTCCGACGTACACCTCGTTCAGCGCGTCCGCGAGCGCGGAAATCGGGAGCGAACCCTCGCCGAGCCGCAGCCACACCGAGGACGCGCCGCCTTCGAGATCAGCGAGGATCGCCGCGTTCGCCGCGCGGACGTCTTCGCGCTGGTGACGGACCCGGATGTCCCACCCGGTGTCGACGACGCCCTGCGGCCGGGCCCCGCGCACGAACGGCGGCAGCCCCGGAAAGCCGAGGTCGCCGCCCGCGTCGTCGGCGGTGTACAGCGGCTGGATCTCGATGCCGTCGTAGGTGCGCGAGACGAGCTTGCTCTCCGGCGCACCCGCGAAATCCTCCGGGAGCCTGCCGCTCTTGCGCAGCACTCCCGCCACCAGCTCCTGCCACTGGGCGCAGTCCGCGGTCGGGAACTCCGCCGCGAGCGCGAGCCCGGGCTCGGAAGTCGGCGCCGACTCCGGACCAGCCACGTTCGTCATACCCAGTGATGGTAGAGCCACGCCACCACCCGCACCTGTGACTCTGCTCGCCCCCCGTACGGGTGAACTCAGGGGTAGCGGTGCTGAGTCGAACAGTGTCGGCGGGGTGGGCCACAATCATGGGGTGCCCTCGGAGAACAGCGAGAAGGACCAGCCCGGCAGCACCGACAGCACCGGCTCGGCGAACGCCGAGCCGTCGACCGGCGGCGACCAGCCGCGGGTAGTCGCCGGGCGCTACCGGCTGCGGTCGGTTCTGGGGTCGGGATCGATGGGCACGGTCTGGTCGGCTTACGACGAGTTCCTGCACCGCCCGGTCGCGGTCAAGGAGATGAAGGTGCCACCGGGCATCCCGGCCGAACAGGCGGATGAACTGCGCGAACGCACGCTCCGCGAGGCCCGGGCGATCGCCGTGCTGTCGCATCCGAACGTCATCACGCTGCACGATGTGGCGCGCGAGAACGACGCTCCGTTCGTCGTGATGGAGCTGCTGCCCTCACGCAGCCTCGCGCACCTGTTGCGCGACCACGGTCCCCTGACGGTCGAACAGGCCGCAGCAGTCGGCATCGCGGTGGCGGCGGCCCTCGAAGCGGCCCACGACGCAGGCATCACGCACCGCGACGTGAAGCCGGGCAACGTGCTGGTGGCCAGCGACGGCCGGATCAAACTCACCGACTTCGGCATCGCCCGCAACGTCTCCGAAGCCACCATGACCAGGACCGGCATCATGCTCGGTTCGCCCGCCTACATCTCGCCGGAGGTCGCGTCCGGCGGCGCGGTCACCCCGAACGCCGATCTGTGGGGCCTCGGCGCGACGCTGTTCGCCGCCGTCGAAGGCGCTCCCCCGTACGACGCGGACGGCGACCCGCTGGAAACCGTAGGCAAGGTCGTGAACGGCAAGGTCCCGCGCCCGAAGCCGGGCCCGCTGGCCGACGTCATCGCCGCGTTGATGAAGAAGGAGCCGGAGAAGCGGATCTCCCTGCGCGAGGTGCGCCACCGGCTGTACCCGAAGCAAACCAAGGCCACCGTGGACCTGTTCGGCCCCGAGCTGTTCCACACGCCAGACGGCAAGAAAACCGCCGCCCACCTGGACGCCACCGACACCCAGGTCATCAAGACGGTCGCCCCGAAGCCGGACTCGCCCGAGCAGCCCGCCGCACTCGCCGCGGACCCGGGCCCGCTGCCGTTCATGCGCTCGGGAAACACCGGATCCGCGCCCGCCTTCACCCCCGCTCCCCCGCTGCCCGCTCCCCCGCCGCTGCCCGCCCCGCTGCCGCCGCCACCCCCGCGCCGCGGCGGCAGGGCAACGGCGATGCTGACGGTCGCCTCACTAGTCCTGTTCGCCCTGGCCTGCGGCGGCGGTTTCGCGCTGGCCCGCGTGGTGAGCGGACAGAACCTGCTGCCGCCGCAAGGCCCGGCGGTGGGCGGGCTGGCCGCTCCGGGCACCGTCGCGGAATCCTCGCAGCCGCTGAACCTGATCCCCCAGCAGGCCAACGCGAGCTCAACAGCGAACGTAACGCGCGACAGCGAATACACCCTCTCCGTGCCCGAGGGATGGAAACGCTTCATCGCGTCCCGGAAATCAGTCTTCGGCACCTCGACGGTAGTCCAGTACATTTCCCCGGACGGCCGCCAATCCCTGCGCCTGGAACGAATCCCGAACTTCTACGAAAAGTATTCCCTCGGCGACGCGATGGCAGCACTGCGCTCCTCGGGTTCGCAGGATTCCTTCAACTTCACCCGCGACCCAGCGCAAACGGCCAACGGCACCGAGGTCATGTTCCGCGCAGTAGAACGAGCGCAAAGCAACGCCACCGCGATCACCCGGGCCACCTTCGCGCTCGTCAAGCAATCCGACAACACCCTGTGGCTTCTGTCGCTGACCGTCCCGGCAGAACAAGAAGACACCGCCGCCAACACCTTCAGCCAAATAGCGCCGACCCTGTCTTTCCCGGCAACCTCCTAAAACCGCGGCAGCGCGCCAAAGCCGCGCAATATCGCCGCCCGGCGACGAGCCGGATTCACCACTCCGAATACCTCCGCGCAGTCTCCGCAGCCTGTGCCAACCTCCGCAACCCCGCAAACAACCGATCCCCCAAAACAGTCCCCACCACCGCCGCCTCGACAATCCGGTCCATCGACCCAACGGCGTCAATAGTGTCCAGATCAGCCAACGCGATCCGATCGGCGACATCCGCATACCGGCCGAGTTGATCCAGCAACGCCTGATGCCCCAGCGCCCGGATAGCGCACACCGTCCCCACCAACATCCCGGCCACCGGATTGTCGTCCTCGAACTTCCACCCATGCTCGCGAGCGAGCGCCCCCAGCAACCCCGTCGCCCACTCGCGATCCTCGTCCGAAACATCGACCGCGGAACCGGTCAACGCCCCCTGCATCACCCCGAGCACCTTGTACGCGGCCCGATCTGACTCAACCGCCGCCACGACCTCCCGCACGGTCGCCACCGACAACCCGCCGACCTCGACCAGCGCGCGGATCAGCTTCAGCCGCCGTACGTGCTCCTCGCCGTAGCGAGCCTGGTTGGGACTGGTCCGCTCCCCGGCCGGAAGCAGCCCCTCCCGCAGGTAGTACTTGATCGTCGCCACCGGAATCCCGGACTCGGCGCTCAGCTCTGCCATCCGCACCCGCTCGACCCTACTTCCGGGAAAAACCCTGAGGACCTCTCAGGATGGATAGCTTAACTTCCTATAACGGAGAGTGTTACTATCCATTCTGGGAGGACCTCATGACCACCACCGTCGACCCGCCCACGACGACGTTGCCCACCGCCCGGATGCGCACCTGGCACCGCCCGTCGCTGTGGTTCGCCGCGGCGATGGGCGTCGCGACCGTGCTGACCGTCGCGGCGATGCTGATCGACCACCGGACCCTGCTCGGCTCGCCGGTGTGGGCGAAGCTGTTCAAGTTCGCCGTGTCCGCCGGGCTCTACTACTTCACCTGGAGCTGGCTCGTCTCGCTGCTGAACGGGCGGTTGCGCAAGATCGCGAGCGTCGCCACGAACGTCTCCGTCGTGCTGTTCGCCGGCGAGTACGTGGCGATGGCCTTTCAAGCGGCCCGCGCCCGGCCGAGCCATTTCGCGAACACCTCACCCTTCGACGCCACGCTCTTCCGGATCATGGGCATGATGGTGGCGGGGCTCTGGCTCGCCACACTCGTCGGCACCGTGCTGCTCATGTTCACCCGGATCGGAGACCGCGCCGTGTACTGGGCGGTGCGCACCGGTGCGGTCGTCGCGCTGATCGGAGCCGGGCTGGGCGTGCTGATGACCGGGGCCACACCGGAGCAGGTGGCCACGATCAAAGCCACCGGCCGTTCCGACCTCATCGGCGCGCACAGCGTCGGCGTCGCGGACGGCGGCCCCGGACTTCCGCTGCTGGGCTGGAGCACCACCGGCGGCGACCTGCGCATCGCGCACTTCGTCGGCCTGCACGCGCTGCAAGCGTTGCCGCTCTTGGCCTTCGGGCTCGCGGTGCTCGCGACGCGGCTGCCCCGGCTGCGCGCGAGCGCGGTGCGCGTGCGGCTGGTGTGGACGGGTTCGGCCGGCTACGCGGGGCTCGTCGGCCTGATCCTGTGGCAGGCCGAACGCGGCGAGCCGCTCATCCACCCGAGCAGTACGACGCTGGCCGCCGCCGGGTTGCTCGTCGGCGTCATCGCGGTGGCTACCGCGGCGTCGGTGCTGGCACCGGCCAGGAAGGTGCTCCGGTGAGCGACCTGACCGTCTTCGCCTGGACGTTCCCGGTCGCGGTTCCGTTCTGGGCACTGATGATCTTCCTGCCCGGCTGGCGCGGCACTCGCCGGATCCTGACCTCGCCGTGGGTGCCGCTGCTGCCGCTGGTCTGGTACTTCGTGCTCGCGATCCCGCACTTCGGCGAACTGTGGCACGCGATGCAACGGCCGGATCTCGGCGTCCTGCAAGGGTTCCTGAGCACGCCGTACGGTGCCGCGCTGGTCTGGGCGCACCTCGTCGCGTTCGACCTGTTCATCGCCCGCTGGATGTTCTTCGAGGCACGCACGCAGCGGATCCCGTGGTGGATCGTCAGCCCGCTGCTCCTGCTGACGATCTTCCTGTCGCCGTTCGGCCTGGTCGCGTTCCTCGCCGTGCGCAGCGCCCGGATACGCTCGGCGGCATGAGCAACCTGGAGGAGGCGGCCGCGGCCGTCATCGCCGAGCGCACCGGCGTCGAGAAGCACGACATCGCCGTGGTGCTGGGTTCGGGCTGGCGTCCGGCCGCGGACGTGATCGGAACCGCCGACGCGGAGATCCCGTTCGGCGAGCTGCCGGGCTTCACCCCGCCCGGAGCCGTCGGCCACGGCGGCACGGTGCGGTCACTGCGGGTCGGCGACAAGCGCGCGCTGGTCCTGCTCGGCCGTACGCATTTCTATGAGGGCAAGGGCATCGACCCGGTCGTGCAGAACGTGCGCACGGCCGCGGCGGCGGGCGCACGGACAGTGCTGCTCACCAACGCGGCGGGCGGGCTGCGGGAGGGCATGAGCGTCGGGCAGCCAGTGCTGATCTCCGACCACCTCAACCTGACCGCGCGCTCCCCGATCGTCGGCGCGAACTTCGTCGACCTGACCGATCTCTACGCCAAGCGGCTGCGCGAGCTGGCGCGGGAGATCGACGGTTCGCTGGAGGAGGGCGTGTACGCGGGCCTGCCCGGGCCGCATTTCGAGACGCCCGCCGAGATCCGGATGCTGCGCACCATGGGCGCGGACCTGGTCGGCATGTCGACCGTGCTGGAGGCGATCGCCGCCCGCGCGGCCGGGCTTGAGGTGTTCGGGCTGTCGCTGGTCACGAACCTGGCCGCGGGCATGACCGGCGAACCGCTCAACCACGAAGAAGTCCTCGAAGCCGGACGGCAGTCGGCGACGCGGATGGGTTCGCTGCTGAAGGAACTCGTCGCGCGCGCGTGATGCTCGTGAGTGTTGATCCCGGTTCTAACCGGGATCAACACTCACGGCTCACCCGTACTGCGGCAGCTGCGCCGCCACCTCCTCCGGCGAAGGCATCCCCGCGACCTCCTCCGCCAGCCCGCGCACGACGTCCGCCACCGCTCTGTCGGCGAGCAACCGGCCAGCTGTCTCGCGAACTGCTTCCGTCGTCAGTTCGTCGCCGATCAGCTTCGCGCCCGCACCCGCACCGACCACGGCGTCCGCGTTGGTGAACTGGTCCGCGCCCTGGGGCATCAGCAGCTGCGGCGCCCCCGCGGCGAACGCGCCCAGCGTGGTCCCGCTGCCGCCGTGATGCACCACCAGATCGACGTGCGGCAGCAGTTCCGACTGCGGCACCCACGCCTCCAGCCGCACGTTCGACGGCACCTCGCCGAGCGCCGCGACGTCGACGGCCGGGCCGGTGGCCACCAGCACGTCCGCGTCGAGCGAGGCCAGTCCCCGCAACGCCGAGGTCAGCAGGTGCGCCTGGCTGGCTCCGGTGGTGCCGAGCGTCAGGTACACGAGCGGGCGGCCGCGGTCACGGCCTTCGACGCCGGGCGGCAGATCCCCCGGTTCGCTCCAGCCGACCGGGCGCAGCGGCACCCGCCGGGCCCCGGCGGCGAACTCCGGCGCCTGCACCGACGGAGGGCAGATGTCCACGAACGGCTGGCCCCAGAAAAACCTGGTGTCGCCGTCGAGGCCGAGTTCGGCGGCGAACACGCCGAGCTGTTCGCTGATGTGGTCCATCGGGCCGCCGGAGGACACCCGGCCGAAGCCGTGCGCGATCGCGGGGATCCCCGCCTGGTGTGCGGCGAACGCGCCGCCCGGATTGCCCATTTCGTACACGACCAGGTCCGGTTCCCGCTCGGCGAGCAGCGGGGCGAGATCGGTCATGAACCGGGTGGGCAGCAGCCGGCCGAACGCCTTGCCGATCGCCTCGTTCAGCTCGGCTTCCGGGACCTCGTAGCGGCTGCGGGTGTCTCCGGCGAAGAGGAGACCGAACGCCTCGTGCAGCGTCAACCCGGCGGTGACGGGTTCAAGCCCTGCCTTCTCCAAAGTCGGGTGAAAGCCGGGTCCGGTCGCATAAACCACGTCGTGGCCCGCGTCGCGCGCGGCGGAGGCGAGCGGCAGCAACGGGTAAAGGTGTCCGTAGGACGCGAGGGAAGTGAAGAGAATGCGCACCAGGCGAGCGTATCGTCAGTCACCACCCAGTTTCTGGATCCGCGTAAGCTGGCCCGGGTGTCCGACAGCCTCGATTCCCGCCTCCGCGATTCCGTTTACCGCTGGATCACCGACGACCCGGACCCGGCCTCGCGCGAGGAACTGACCGCCGCCCTCGCCCGCGCGATGGGCAAGGAGCCCGGCGCGATCGAGGAGATCGCCGACCGGATGGCCGGGCCGCTGGAGTTCGGGACCGCGGGTCTGCGCGGGCCGGTGCGCGCGGGGCCGAACGGGATGAACGTCGCGGTCGTCACGCGGACCACCGCGGGTGTCGCGGCCTGGCTCGCCGCGCAGGGGCACGCGGGCGGCGTGGTCGTGGTCGGCCGCGACGCACGGCACGGTTCGGAAGCGTTCGCCACCGCCGCCGCCGAAGTGCTGACCGCCGCCGGGTTCGTGGCGAAGGTGCTGCCGCAGCCGTTGCCGACGCCGTTGCTGGCGTTCTCGGTGCCGCACTACGGCGCGGTCGCCGGAATCCAGATCACCGCGTCGCACAACCCGCCCGCGGACAACGGCTACAAGCTGTACGACGCCACCGGCGGACAGATCGTGCCGCCGTCCGACGGCGAAATCGAGCGCGCGATCCAGACCGCCCCAGCTACCCGGAGCATTCCGCGCACGCCCGGTGCCGAGGTCGTCGACCCGCGCGAGGCGTACCTTTCCGCGGTCGGCGCGCTGCCGCGGGGCACGACACGCGAGCTGCGGATCGCCGCGACGGCGCTGCACGGGGTTGGCGCGGAGACTCTCCAAGCCGCACTGTCCCGGGCCGGATTCACTGACGTGCACCTGGTTTCCGAACAGTCCGCACCGGACGCGGACTTCCCCACCGTCTCGTTCCCGAACCCCGAGGAACCCGGCGCGACCGACCTCCTGCTGACTCTGGCGTCCGAAGTGGACGCTGATCTGGCAGTGGCGCTCGACCCGGACGCCGACCGGTGCGCGCTCGGCGTCCGCGGCCCCGACGGCTGGCGGATGCTGCGCGGCGACGAGACCGGCGTCCTGCTCGGGTCGCATATTCTGTCCACAACGGACAACCCGGATCCGTTGGTGGCCACCACGATCGTGTCCTCATCGCTGCTCGGCGAAGTCGCGAAGGAAACGGGCGCGCGCTACGCGGAAACGCTCACCGGGTTCAAGTGGCTGGTCCGCGCGGGCGAGGGCTTGGTGTTCGCGTACGAGGAAGCGCTCGGCCTGTGCGTGAACCCGAGCTTCGTTCGCGACAAGGACGGCATCGCCGCCGCGGTCGCGGGCGCGGACCTGGCCGCGACGCTCAAGGCCGAGGGCCGGACGCTGCTGGAGGTCCTCGACGACATCGCGACCCGGCACGGCGTGCACCTGACTGACCAGGTGTCGTTGCGGGTCACCGATCTTTCCGTGCGCGGACGCCTCATGGCCGCGTTGCGCTCGAACCCGCCCGCCGCGCTCGGCGGGGTGCCGGTGACGCTCGAAGACCTCCTGCCGGACGCCGACGTGCTCCGGCTGAGCGGCGACGGCGTGCGGGTCGTAGTGCGGCCCTCCGGCACGGAACCGAAACTGAAGGCGTACCTGCAAGTGGTGGCTCCGGTGACCGGCGAGCTCGCCGACGCGCGGCGCAGCGCGACGGAAGTGCTCGACTCGGTCCGGCAGGAGATCACCGCGCTGCTGCGCTGACGGGAGAACCATGCCAACGTTGCTGATCGTGCACCACACGCCGTCGCCGTCGATGCAGGCGATGTTCGAAGCCGCGCTCGCCGGTGCGAAGCATCCGGACATCGAGGGCGTCGACGTCGTCCGCCGTCCCGCGCTCGGCGCGACCGTGGCCGATGTGCTCGCCGCCGACGGCTACCTCCTCGGCACGCCGGCGAATCTCGGCAGCATGAGCGGCGCGTTGAAGCATTTCTTCGACACCGTGTACTACCCGTGCCTGGACGCGACGAGGGGCCGTCCGTTCGGGGCGTACGTGCACGGCAACAACGACACGTCCGGGACCGTGCGGCAACTCGACGCGATCACGACCGGGCTCGGCTGGACCCGGGTGGCCGAGCCCGTGCTCGTGACGGGCGAACCGGGCAAAGCCGCACTGGACGCGGTGACCGAACTCGGCGGAACCCTTGCCGCGACGCTCATGTGAGCAGTCTTGCTGTCCGGAACAGGGCCACCAGCCTTCCAGGGAAAAGTAAAGAGGCCTGTCACCGGAAGCCCTGGGGGTCGACCTCCGGCAACAGGCCAGGTCAAGGGTTCGCAACGAAGGCGATCAACCTCGACTACGCAAGGGTACTACAAAGAACCGATCATGACGACCCTGCACTGGCAACCAAGCGTGCTCGATTCAACTCCGAGGGCGCCGACCAGGCCCGCGAAGCCCGGGAAACATGGATCCGGCACGCTCCGTGTCCCAGTCAGCGGACCACCGGCACCCCGACCGGCCCAACGGACCGTCCATTGTGGATAGCCGGAGCCGGCGGCTGGTTCACCGGCAGCCGACTGCGGTGAGTGACGAAAACGCACCGAATCCGCCACTCGGCGGATAAGAAAGGCGGGCGCCAGTCCGGAGACCGCCGCCCGCCTCGAGAAAATCAGGCCGGCGAGACCATCGCCCGCACCGCGGCCGGGACATCGGCCACCGCGACCTGCTGCTGCTCGCGCGTGGCCAGGCTCCGGACCGTCACCCGGCCTGCCGCCCAGTCCTCCTCGCCCACGATGACGACCGCGACCGCGCCCGCCTTGTCCGCACGGGTGAGCTCCTTGCCCAGTTTGCGCAGTTCCAGCGGGGTCGACGTGCGCAGGCCCGCCTTGCGCAGCACCGTCGCGACGTCGCGAGCCGGGTCCGCCAGATCCTCGGTGACCGGGATGACCGCGACGTCGACCTCGCTGCGCGGCTGCGGCGCAAGGCCGTGCGTGTCGAGGAAGTCCATCAACGTCACGTCGCCCATGCCGAACCCGATGCCGGAGATCTGCTCCTTGGTGAACATCGAGGCGAGGTTGCTGTACCGGCCGCCGCCGAACAGCGCCCGGCGGTTCTGCGGCGAGGTGTCGAAGACCTCGAACACCGTCGAGGTGTAGTACGCCAGCCCGCGCACGATCAGCGGCTCGTACCGGACCAGGCTCGCCGCGCTGCTGGAGAGCACCTTGACCAGGTTCGACCCGGCCTTGACCTCCGCGGGCAGCTCGTCGAGCAGCGCCGGGCCCGCGCTGAGGGTCTCGGCGAGCTTCTCGTACTGCTTGTCCGACAGCCCGATCTCGGCGGCGCTCGCCGCGTGCTCCTCGGCCGAGGTCTTCTCCCACCGGTCGACGAGCGCGAACACCTGCGCCAAGTGATCCGGCGAGATCCCGACGACATCGGTCAGCGCCGACGAAAGCAGGTTCCGGTCGTTGACCCGCACCGCGAACATGTCCGGCGTCGCGCCGAGGCTGCCCATCAGGTCGTGGATCAGCTCGAACATCTCGATCTCGCAGTTCGCGCTTTCCGAACCGAAGATGTCGGCGTTGATCTGCCAGTGCTCGCGCACGCGGCCGCGCTGCGGGCGTTCGTAGCGGTGGCAGTTCGGGTGGCTGTACCAGCGCACCGGGAACGACAGCGATTTCGCGTGACCGGCGATCATCCGGGCCACTGACGGCGTCATCTCCGGGCGCAGCGCGAGCCGTTCGCCGCCGCGCGTGGTGAGCGTGTACAGCTGCTGGTCGGCGATCTCCTGGCCGGACTTCCGCTCGTAGACCTCCGCCTGCTCCAGGATCGGGCCGTCGTAGCGGAGGTAGCCGTAGCGCTCCAGCACGTCGTAGAGATGGCCGAACACCTGCGTGCGGACGGACATTTCGGCGGGGAGGAAGTCTCGGGTCCCCTTGACAGGCGCAGTTGACAGGTATTCAGGCACGTCATCCAGCTTAACGACCCGGCGCCAGCGATTTCGTCAGGGGAACGCGATGCCGTAGGCGGTGAGCAGCATGGCCGCGCCGAGCAGCACCGCGCCGCCGGTCGTGACGCTCATGCCGACGCGGGTGCGCAGCATCGCGAGGAAGAACCCGCCGGACTGCGCGAGCACGCCGAACAGCAGCAGGAAGCAGACGATCCAGCGCGCGGTGTCGGTGAGCCCGCCGTGCTCGACCAGCTGCAACGCGGCGAGCGTGAGGACGAGCAGCACACCGGCGTGTGCGTGGCCAGCGCGGAAGAACCCGCGCTGCTTCTCGGTGAGGTCACCGCGGCGCAGCACGCCACTCAGCGCGTAGCCGCCGTACATGACGGTGGGCAGCGATACGAGCGCGATGACGGTGAACAACTGGACTGGGCCGTGCATGGACGCCTCCTTGAGTGCGACCATGACCATAACACCGTTTTAAAACACTGTCACGAAACTTCGGAGACGGTGCCGCTGTCCCCGCCTGCAGGCGGTGCGGCACGGCGCACGGCACAGAAGTCCATGGGCTAGGACCTCCGACGCCGCGCCAGCGGGCCGGTCTCGCCTTGTCCGTCGCCTTCGGTGTCTCGCCCTGCTCACTCAGGCCGCGCACCAGACGGCGAAGAAGAAACCGGTCCATCTCAAGGCCGGATCTGGGCGAAACTCGCCTCCGTCTCGTCCGCGCCACCCTGCTCTGAATGCGTCCGGGACCGTGCCCCTGCGGGTCTTCCGCACCGAATCCACCCTGTTCACCGTCGCTGTCTCCGCTGTTTTCACGGGCATCGCGTTCCAGGAAACCGATCCAGTAGGTGTCCGCGGCGGAGAACGGGCATCATGTCGGGCGTGAGCCAGCCAGGGGATGCCGCTTCGCCGCAGGACGTCGCGTTGGCTTATGCCGACCAGCTTCGCCAGCAATCGGCGACCTGCCGGTTGCTGGCGGAAAAGCAGCGCGAGAACACCGCCGCGTTCGAGGGGTTCGCCGAACGCGGCCTCCCCGGTTCCGCCGAGATGGCGGTCCGTTCCGAACGTTCGGCCCGGTTTCTGGTGCTGCTCGCTTCGGTGATCGCGGAGCAGGCGATCGCGCACGACGAGCTGATGGCCGCTGGCGGGCCGGAGAATTCGCGCGCGTATGTCGAGTACGAGGCGACGACCCGGCGGTTGCGGGCGTTGTTGCCGACAGACACCCTCACCGACTGAGCCGGCTGGCGCTGCCCCAGTGGGTTTCTCGGTAGCGCGCTGCCCGGCGTGGGCGTGCGTGAGAGGAGAGCGCCGCAGCGAGGCCGCACACCACAGCTACCGAGAAAGCCCAACGTGGCATTGGGCGCTTCGGTCGAGACACTGGACCCGCGCCGGAACCAGGGCAGGCTCAGCGTTACGGCCGCGGTGTCTGTGCGTGGGTCAGCGCGCCCACGATGTCCTCGGCCAGCAAAAGACTCGCCAAGCCGTGGCCGTGCTTTTCCCGGCGTACCAACGAAACCACATTGTTGCTGAACGCGTCGCGCACCGGCCGGAAGACGAGCCGTCCGTCCCGGATTTCTTCGGCGATGTCGAATTCGCTGAGGAACGCGATCGCGTCACCGGAGGCAGCGAGCCGTTTCATGGTCTCGATCGAGTTCGTGTGGAAAGCCGGTTCGATGTCGAGACCGGCTTTGGCGAAGGCCTCCGCGACGATGCCGTGGATGACCATCGATCGGTCGGCGAAGATCAGCGGATAGGGCGGGCACTGCGCGAGCGGGATCGGGTCCGCGCCGGCGAGCGGATGGTGCGGGGCCACGACAACGCCGAGCCGGGTGTTCATCTGCCAGCAGACCTCGAGGTGCGCGGACGGCGGGACGTTGAAGCCGAGACCGAGGTCGGCCTCGCTGGCCTCGACGGCGCGCAGGATGTCCCGCGTTGTCATCGTCCGGATCGAGATCCGGACTCGCGGGTGCCGAGCCCGGAACGCCGCTGCGGCGGTGGCGACGACGCTGCTGGCCAGGCCGGTCATCGTGGCGATCACGACCTCGCCGCTGCCGAGCGCGTGCAGGTCGCGGATGTCCGCGACGGTTTCGCGGTACTGCTGCAGGGTGCGCCGGACGTGCGCGAGAAGCGCCTCCCCGGCCGGCGTCGGACGCATGCCGCGCGGCAGGCGGTCGAACAGCGGCTGGCCGAGTTCCGCTTCCAGCAGCAGGATCTGCCGGTTGATCGCCGACGGCGCGACATGCAGCCGGGCGCCGGCCGCGCGGATGGACCCGAGGCGCGCCACTTCGTCGATGTACTGCAGCAACCGGGAGTGGAGCACGGGCGGACCTCCTAAGCGTACGAAAAAAGAGTACACGTCGTACGAAAATGAATGCTTGTCAGCAACGGTGTCCGCCGGGTTCTATCAGTGCACCAACGACATCGAAGTGAGGACACCGTGCCGGAATCGCCGACCTATCCCCCGCTCGCGACGGAAGACGTTGCCGCGCAAGAAGATCACCTGCGGACGATCTTCGACATTCTCGCCGGCGAGCAGGAAGCGGACCTGCTGCTGCGCAATCTTCACATCGTCGACGTGCACACGGAAAGTGTCTATCCCGGCACGCTTCTCGTTTACCGGCAGCGGATCATCGCGCTGAACCCCGACGAGTCGATCGTGCGGGTGCGTGAGGTTTTCGACGGCGAGGGACTTTACGCGATTCCCGGGTTGATCGACGCGCATCTGCATTTCGAGTCTCAGCTCGCGCATCCGGCGGCGTTCGGGGAGGCGATCGTCCCGAGCGGAACGACCACGGTCTTCGGGGAAACCCTGGATTTCGCCAGCGCGGCCGGGGACGAGGCGGTGGAAGCGGTCCAGACGCTGTTCGCTGACCACGAAAAGCTGCCGTATCGGCTTTACGCGTTCGCGCCGGGGAAGAAGACCTCGACGGACGTCACCGAGGCCATGTTGAAGATGGACCCGGTGATCGGGCTGGGCGAACTGGCTCACCTGTCCTACATGACCGGGGACGCCGACGACTTCCGCAAATCCGCGCTGGGCCGGGCGAATTCCGGGTTCGTGAACTGCCATTGGGGCGTCACGGCGCTGTCGGACATGCTGCTGAACTACATGCCCGCGATCGGCGTCGACAACAACCACGACGTCTGGAACGAGGACGACATCGAAAAGAGCGTCCGCTACGGCCTGAACACGCAGATCAAGTTCGGCGTCGGAAGTCCCGAGGTCATCCGGACCATGTTGCGTGCCATCGTGAAACGGCGCTGGCCCGCGGAGAACTTCCAGCTCTGCGCCGACAATATCTCGGTGGACCGCGTCCTGCGGCAGGGCCATATCGACTGGGTGATCTCGCTGGCGATCGAAATGGGCATGCCGCCGATCAAGGCGATCAAAATGGGCACCCTTTACGCCGCCCGCTCGTTCCGCAAGGACCGGGACCTCGGTTCGCTCAGCCCGGGCCGCTTCGCGGACATCGTCCTCACCGACAGTCTCGCGAAGATCAACCCGCGGTATGTGTTCAAGGGCGGCGAGCTGGTGGCCCGCGACCGCGAGCTGCTCAACCGCGTCGGCATCGATTACTCCAGTCTGGCCAAGGAACCGAAACCGGGGCTCACCGATCTTACGCCCGAACAGCTCGATCTGAAGCCGATCGAAATCTCGGCAGCGGGCGATCAGGCGAAGGTGCTGCTTTTCGACGTTTACGGACGCGGTCACCGCAAGTTCGCCCAAGAGATCTGGGTACCGTTCCGCGACGGCGCGGTCGTGCCCGAGCACGAAGGCGAGCGGCTCAACCGGATCTCGGTCGTGCAGCGCTATGCCGATGGGAAACGGCACATCGTCACCGGGTTGTTCAAGGGCGTGAAGATCGACCGCGGTGCGGTGTCGACGTTCTGGCCCGCACCGTCGGCGTACTTCGTGAGCGTCGGCAGCGAGAGCGCGGAGATGTGCGCCAACCTCAAGCAGTTGGACACGCTGGTCGGCGGCTGCCTCGTGACCGAGGACGGGGAGACGAAAGCGTGTCTGCCGCTGGAGTTCTACGGCGTGATGGCCGACATGAACCTCGCCGAACTCATCGACGCGACCCACACGGTCGACACCGCGCTCGAAAAACTGGGCAACCGCAACGAAGGCGAGCCCGTCGTCAACAAGCTCCTGACCCTGTTCATCTCGCTCGACCGTTTCGGATTCATGAAGTAACCCTCAACGAGGAGGTCGCGGTCGTGCCTTACGACAAAGACGCGGGCGTAGTCGACAACGGAAACGCAGTACGGCGCTGGATCACTTACATCGTCGGCATCTATCTGCTGACACTCGGTCTCGGCCTGGCCATCCGGGCCGGGATCGGCATCTCCCCGCAAAGCAGCCTGACCCGCACGATGACGCTCGTGCTCCCGCCGCTCAGCCAGGGCACGTTCAATCTCATGCTCGAAGTGCTCATGCTCATCCTGACTTTCCTGGTGCTGCCAAGGGCATTCACGCTCCAAAATCTGTTCTCGCTGGTACCGGCACTGATCCTGGCCGCGTTGCTCGACTTCAACCTGATGGCGACGAAGTGGATCTCCCTGGCGCCGTACGCGGCTAATCTCGCGTTGCTGTTCCTCGCCGACGCGATGCTGGCGTTCGGGCTTTTCCTGATGATCCGCGCCAATCTGGTGCTGATGCCGATCGACCTGTTCGTCAACACCCTGCAGAAGAAGACCGGCCGCAAATGGGGAAACATCAAGACCGTCTTCGACTGCACGCTGCTGGCCATCTCGGCGGGCATCGGATTGATCTTCCTCGGCGGACCGCATTTCATCCGCGAGGGCACGATCATCAACGCCGTACTGGTCGGTCAGTACATCAAGCTCTACTTCTTCCTGTACCGGAAGTTCCAAGCCCGCAAGCTCAAGCCCGTTGAAAGCGCAACGTGAACGTCGCGCCGGCCCCGGGCTTTCCGAACGCGGCGATCGTCCCGCCGTGTCCCGCGACCACTTCCTGCACCAGCGCCAGCCCCAGTCCGAACCGCCGCCCCTCGCCGTGCGCCCCGTGGGCGAACCGCTCGAAAAGCCGTTCCGCTTCGTGCTGCGGGAAGCCCGTCCCGGTGTCGCACACGCGCAGTTCCACGTGCCGGGCGTCCGGGTTGGCGAGAATCACCTCGATCGACCCGCCCGGCGGCGTGTGCCCGATCGCGTTGTCCAGCAAGGCGGACAGCACTCGCCGCAACGCGGTCGGCACACCCGGCACCACGTCCTCCAGCCCCGGCGAACGGCTCAGCCGGAGGTCCACCTGCCGGTCGCTCGCGCGGACCGATTCCGCCGCCACGGCCTGTTCCGCCAGCACCGCAAGCTGTACCGGTTCCAGGTGCGGCCGCTCGGAACAGGCCTGCGCGGACAACAGCAGATCGTCGACCACCGCGCCCAGTTCCCGGGTGCCGGAGACCAGGGTTTCCAGCTCGGCCGGTCCCGCGCCGCCGCGCCGGGCCAGCAGCTGCGTGCGGGTGTGCAACCGGGTCAGCGGTGCCCGCAGCTCGTGGGACGCGTCGGCGACGAACGTCCGTTGCCTGCGCAACGCCTCGCCCAACGGCCGGATCGCCCGCCCGGCCAGCAGATACCCGCTGATCACCGAGACGATCAGCACCACCAGCTCGGCCACCCCGAGCCCTAGCAGCAGCTGTTCCCGGTCCGAGATCAGGTAATGCTCGTTGAAGAACGCCTGCCAGACTTCGCCGCCGCGGTTGACCGTGCGGATGGTGTACGTGGCACCGTCCAGCACGCGTTCTTCGGTCACCACATCGCCGTCATTCGGTACTCGCGGCACCGGCGGGAGCGGGAACGGCAGCCGCCCGGCAGGCGCGTGCCCCTGCGGCGTCACCAGGTAGGTGCATCCGGGCGGGGTCGCGGAAAGCCCGTGGCCCAGCGCGAATTCCAGCTGCCGTTCGGTCTCCGCGGCCTGCCCGCGCAGCAGCACCCAGTACGCGATCACGCCCGCGGCGAGCACGACCATCGTGATCACCACGGCGATCTGACTCGCGATGGTCCGCCGCGCGCGCCGCAGCGCCCGCGCCTCCGGGGCGACGACGGTGGTCACACCGCCCCGATCTGGTAGCCGAGGCCGTGCACGGTCTTCACTACGCCCCGGCCCAGCTTCCGCCGCAGGTAGTAAACATAGGTGTCCACAATGGACTCCGCGGCGGATTCGGTGAACACTCCCGCGCGCAGCGACGCGCGCGGGTGGATCGCTTTGGGCCGCTGGGCGAGCGTGCGCAACAGCTCGAACTCGCGACCGGACAGCGTCACCCGCTCGCCACGCGGCAGTACGACCTCGTGCCGCTGGAGGTCGAGCGCCGCCGCGCCGAGCGGGAGGGATTCGGCGTGTTCCTCGTCGCGGCGGCACAACGCACGCACCCGGGCGAGCAGTTCGTCGGTCTCGAACGGTTTCACCAGGTAGTCGTCGGCCCCGGTGTCGAGGCCGTGCACCCGGTCGGCCAGCTCGCCCAGCGCGGACAGCACCAGCACCCGTGCGGGCACCGCCCGGCGGCGCAGCTGGGCCAGCACCGACAGGCCGTCGACCACCGGCAGCCGCCGGTCGAGAATCACCACCGCGTGCCTTCCGGTGAGCCCGAGGTGCAGGCCGCGCTGTCCGTCGTGGGCCACTTCGGTCTCGTAACCTTCTCCGGCGAGCAATTCGACGAGCATCCCGGCGAGGTCGCGATCGTCCTCGACCAGGAGCACCCGGGAAGCCGCCGGGGTCTCTGCCTCATCGTGCACAGGTCCATACTCGCAGTGATCCGGCCATCCGACCCTCGACTTTCGTAGGCAATCGCTCAGCTTCGCCCGCTCAGGAGAAATTCGGGCATTTCCCCGTCCGCGTACCGGCGGGCGTCGCGTTTGTCCAGCCAGCCGAGCAGCGGCGAGGTCATGATCGTGGTGACGAGCGCGACGAGCACCAGCACGGTGAACAGCGCGGGCGAGACGATTCCGGCGGACAGCCCGACGTTCAATGCCACCAATTGCATCAGCCCGCGCGCGTTCACCAGCACGCCGATCCGCAGCGCGACCGGTTGCGGTTCGCCGGTCATCCGTGCCGCGCCCCACGAGGCGCCGAGTTTGCCGGCCACCGCGACCGCGATGCAGACCAGCGCGAACAGCAGCAGTTTCGGGTCGGCGAGCAGCGCGAATCGCGTGTTGAGGCCGGAATAGGTGAAGAACAGCGGCAGGAACACGACCCGGCCGACCGGCATGATCCGCGCGAGCACCGCGTCGGCCGCCTCGCCGCGCGGGAACACCAGCCCGAGCATGAACGCGCCGAACACCGCGTACAGGCCGATGACGTCGGTGAACCACGCGGCGCCGAACAGGAACATGACGGTCACGAGCATCCGCTGGTCCACCGACCCGCGCGGGTTGTCCATCACCTTCGCCACGATCCGGCGGACCACCAGCCACACCAGGAGCACGAACAGCACTCCGCCGCCGATGGCCGTCGCTATCGGACCGGCCGTGCCGGCGTGCATGCCGAGCACGACGGCCAGCAGGATCCAGGCGAGGACGTCGTCGAGAGCGCCGCAGGCCAGCGCGAGGGAACCGAACCTCGTGCTGCCCAGGCCGCGCTCGGTGATGATCCGGGCCATCATCGGGAACGCCGTGATCGCGAGCGCCACCGCGACGAACGCCGCCGAAACCACCGGCGACACCCCGGGTTTCAGGATTCCGGCCCAGTTCGCGCCGAGCACGCTCACCCCCACGCCGAGCGCGAGCGGCACGGCGGTGCCCGCGGCGGACACCGCCGCGACGGTTTTCCGCCCTTCCTTCAGCGCGCTCAGCCGGAACTCGTAGCCCGCGCCGAACATGTAGATGACCAGCCCGATCTGGCCGCCGAGGTACAGCAGCGTCCGCACCGAATCCGGGAACAGCCATTCCTGCACGCCCGGTGCCACGAGCCCGAGCAACGACGGGCCCAGCAGCACGCCGGTGATCATTTCGCCGACCACCGGCGGCTGCCCGAGGCGCACGGCGAGCGCGTTCACCGCCCGGCAGGCCGCCAGGATCACCACGGCCGCCAGGAAAAACGCGGGTGCGGCTGCTACGGCGCTCATCGGGTTCCTCCTTGGAAGTGTGTGGTACACAACCGGAGCCGGCGCGCGTCGAGCACCATGTAGGTGCCGAACACCAACTGCGCGAGGCTGCGCCACACGTCTTCCCAGCGATCGCGCACCGCCAAATAGGCCAGCACCGTCCGCGGGTTTCTCCGCGATCCGCGCGAGGCGAGAAAAACCGGCCCGCGATTGGGAATCGACCGGGTGTGCGCGGCGCTCGTGGCAAGGGTGAACCGGCGCAGGAACTCCCTGGTGACCACCCGCATGGTCACCGGGGCGAGGCCGCGCGCGGGGCACGACCGGTTCTGCGCGACGCCGAAGGGCAGGAAATTTCTCTGCTGGTGCGCGGGGCAGCCGACCCAGCGCTCCGGGTCGAACTCGTCGGCACGGTCGACCCCGGCGTGGTGGAATTCCGGGTAGCTGAACAGCAGCACGGTGCCGGCGTCGATGGTCCGGCCGGCCAGTTCGATGTCGCCGGTGGTGATGCGGTGCGCGATGCCGAACAGCGGGTACGTACGGAGGCATTCGTCCAGCACGCGGTCGAAATACTCGTCGTCGTCCGGGTTTTCCGCGAGCCGCTGCTGCACCTGCGGATGTTCGGCGAGCACCATCAGCAGGTGCGCCATCGCCTCGGACATCTGCACGACCGCGGTGTTGAAGAACGTCCCTTGCAGGTAGAACGCCTGCTCCTCGCGGGTGAGCCGGGACGGCAGCGGATGCGGTACGTCGTCGAGCCTGCGCCGCAGGTACGCGGTGAGCCGGGCGCGACGGCGCATGTTGCGCGGGCGCACGCACTTCAGCGCGGACACGACGTCGTCGGCATGCCCGACGATCAGGTCCCGCGCTTCCGGCGGACACGGTTCGCCGAAGACCAGCTCGTAGTACAGCTCGGCCCAGACCGGCATCATCTCGTCGCGCAACCGGATCAACCGTCCCGGCCCGGTCTCGATCCGGTCGAGCACGCGCGCGGCGACCCGTTCGGTCAGCGCCTGCGACTCCGCCTTGGACTTGACCAGGATGTTGCGGGTGGTCTTGGCGACCTCGTCGTAGCGCGGACCCGGCTCCAGATGTTCCTGGTGCACCTGCGGTCCGGGCGCGAGCCAGTACCAGAACAGGTCGGACAGCGCGGCGCCCTCGCTGCGTCCGTCGGCCGCCGGATCGGCGTACACCCGGCGGAAGTCCTCGACCGGGACCGGGTAGCCCTCGTCCCCGTTGACCAGCGCGAAAATCCGGTTCCGCAGCGCGACCACCCGGCCGGGCAGCCATTTCGGCGAGGTCGCGATCAGCCCGGCCGCCCCGGCGAGCACGAGCCGCTTCATCGGACCAGGTCCGCGGTCAGCTCGCCGGGCGTGCGCGCCCCGCACAGCCCGAGTGCGGTGTCCGTTTCCTCGCGCAGCCGTTCCAGCACTTCGGCGACTCCTTCCTGTCCCGCCGCGGCGAGCCCCCACAGCACCGGCCTGCCGACGCCGACCGCGTCCGCGCCGAGAGCGAGGGCCTTGACCACGTCCGCGCCGCTCCGCACGCCGCCATCGAGAATCAGCGGCACCTGACCATCCACAACGGACACTATTTCGGGAAGCGCGGCCAGGCTCGAAATCGCGCCGTCGAGTTGCCGGCCGCCGTGGTTGGACACCACGAGCCCGTCGATTCCGGCCGCCACCGCGCGCCGAGCGTCCTCCGGATGCACCACACCCTTGAGCAGCATCGGCATTTTCGTGGTTTTGCGCAGCCAGTCCAGGTCTTCCCAGGTCAGGTCGACGGGCATCTCGATGTCGCGTACCCGGCCGGTGGCGTCACGCATGTTCTCCGCGGCCAGCCCGGGAGGGAGATCGTGAAAGGCATTGCGGTGGTCGCGTTCCCGCCGCCCGTGCACCGCGGAGTCGACCGTCACCACCAGCGCTCGCGCACCCGCGTTCGCCGCCCGGCTGATGACCGATTCGGTGAACTCCCGGTCTGACTGCACATACAGCTGGAACCAGAACACGTCGGCGACCTTGGCGACGTCCTCGACCGCCGTCGTCGAGGCCATGCTGCACACGAAGACGGTTCCCGCCTCGGCGCTCGCTCGCGCGGTCGCGAGTTCTCCGTCCGAATGCGCGAGCCGGTGGAATGCCGTCGGGCACACCAGAACCGGCATCGACATCGACACCCCGGCGATTTCCGCCGTCAGGTCGCGTTTGCCGACTCCGCGCAGTGCGCGTGGCACGAGCACCCGGCGGCGGAATTCTTCTTCGTTGGCGCGCAAGGTGGCTTCCTCGCCCGCTCCGCCCGCGTAATAGTCGTAGTGCGCTGGTTCCATCCGTTCCCGCGCGATGGCTTCCAGCTCGGCGATCGTGCGCATGTCAGAGCTGCTTGGTGAAGAAGGCGGTCAACGCGTCCACGTGCACCGGACGGTTCCACTCGTTTTCGAGATTCTCCGTCACGTGGTGCGTCGCGACCAATTCCCCGCCCTGGTAATGCCGGACAATCGGGTGCAGGTAATGCCCCTCGCCGGAATCGTTCGCGACGTCCTGGCTCGCTCGGGTGACGGTGAAGTCGAACGGGTCGATCTTGTCGTGGTCCGGCCCGTAGTCGAGGGTGATCACGAACGCGTTGGCACTCTCGCCCAGCGGGGTGTCCTTGAACCGGCCGACCGGGACTTCCTGGTAGTAGCGGGCCTGGTCGCCGTCGACCACGAGGACGTCGGCGAGGAAGCCGAATTGCTGGTACAGCGCGGAAGTACGGTTGATCCGGCGGATGACGGCGTCGACCATTTCGCTGGTTTTGCTGGCCACCACCGTGTTCGGCCATTCGGTGTCGTGGTAACGCTCGTCGAGCACCTTGGACAGCGCGCGCACGCCGTAGCGATAGCCGTGGATGAACGCACTGGTGGACTTCTTGAAATCACGGACCTGAGTGATCGTCCCGGCGAAGTAGAGTCCAGCCACGTTCACCGATTCCCACGAGGACGTTTGCGCCGGGAACCGGTTGTTGATCGTCATCTCCGGACGGCAGTCCTCGTCGAACATCGAGGCGTCGAACCGGAATCCGGTGGCCGCGATGACCCGGTCGTAGCGGATCTCCTTGAGGAGTTCGTTGGCGCGGGCGAAGGCGAACTTGACGTGGTATCCGTCGTCAGCCTTGGTGATCTCGCGGACGTCACCGTCGAGAACCGCGTGCTGCAGTTTCAGCTGGTACATGTCGAGCACGCCAGCGTTGTACGCGCGGAGATGTCCGACGAAGTGCGTCCGCCAGGCGAGCTTTACCGGCCGCGGACCCGCGACGTGCAGCACCGCGGCGTAGGCGTTGATGCTGTCCGCGGTCTCGAATGCGGAGTTCCCCTTTCCCAGCACGAGAACGCGCTGGTTGATGAACTGCTCCGGCTCGGTGTCGTAATCGGCGTACTGGTCGACCAGTTCCATGCCCGGCACGTCCGGGACATACGGTTTGGTCACGCCGGTCGCCATGATCAGCCGGCGCGCACTGAACGTTTCCCCGTCCGCGGCGGTGACCGTGAAGACATCGTCCACGCGCGAAATTCGCGTAACCTCGGTGTCGTACCGGATTTTGAGTTCGTGTTTCGCCGCGTAATCGGCGGCGTAGCGCAGGAACGCTTCCGCAGGCGGAAACATCTCGGCGCTGTAGTCGGTGAAGACGAGCGGGTCGGGCCCGTCGTCGAGCAGCGAGTTCCAGTCGACCCGGAGGTTCAGCTCGGGGTCGGTCCATCCGGTGTACTTCTTGTTGACCGAGATGAGCGTGCGGTGCCGGGGAAAACGCGTGAAGAACGCCGCGGGCACGGACCCGCGCTCCAGGACCAGGTAGCTGCGCCCGGCCCCGCCCAGCTGCCGCCCGAGCTGCAATCCCGCCGGCCCGGCTCCGACCACCAGGTAGTCCAGCACGTCCGCCATGACACCGACCTCCCGCGTCGCCTTGATCTGACGGCGATCAGAGTGGTCGGAAGATCTCAGAAATCCCTCAGAACGTACCCGGTCTTCGGGACAGCCGGGCCGCGTGGCTCTCCCCGCTCCCGCCGGCGTACGTGAGGGGAACCGTGAGGGAATCTGATTCCCTCACGGTTCCCCTCACGTACGTGCACCCGGCCGGGCCGCGCCCATCGGGCAGGGGCAGCTTCGCCACTGATGCGGCCGCTACTTGCCGGTGACGCGCGCGAGCGCCTCCGGGTACCGCTCGCCGGCGACCGCCTCGGCCGGAGCGGCCTTCTCGATCGCCGCGAGGTCGTCTTCGGACAGTTCGAGTTCGGCCGCGCCGACATTCTCTTCCAGGTACTTCCGCCGCTTCGTGCCCGGGATCGGCACGACGTCGGGCCCCTTGGCCTGCACCCAGGCGAGCGCCAGCTGCCCCGCCGTGACGCCCTTGTCCGCGGCCAGCGCGCGCAGCGCCTCGACAATCGCCATGTTGCGTGCGAAGTTGTCCTCGGCGAACCGCGGCAGGCCGCGCCGCATGTCGCCCTCGGGCAGCTCCCGCACCGAGGTGACCGCACCGGTCAGGAACCCGCGCCCCAGCGGCGAGAACGGCACGATTCCGATTCCCAGCTCTCGGCAGGTGCCGAGAATTCCGTCCTCGATGCCACGCGTCCACAGCGACCATTCGCTCTGCAGCGCGGTGACCGGATGCACCGCGTGCGCCCGCCGGATGGTCTCCGCGCCTGCCTCGGAGATCCCGGCGAAACGGATCTTCCCGGCCTGGACCAGCTCGGCGAGCGCGCCCCAGGTCTCCTCGACCGGGACGTTCGGGTCGACCCGGTGCTGGTAGTAGAGGTCGATGTGGTCGACCCCGAGCCGCTGCAGCGATTCGTCGCAGCACTGCTTCACGTATGCGGCGTCACCGCGCGCGGTCATGCCCTCGCCGGTGTGCACGATGCCGAACTTCGTCGCGAGAACCACCTGGTCGCGACGGTCCGCGATCGCCTTTCCGACAAGCTTCTCGTTCTCCCCCGCGCCGTACACGTTGGCCGTGTCGAGCAGGGTCACCCCCAGTTCCAGCGCCCGGTGCACGGTGGCGACGGACTCGCCGTCGTTGTCGCGCACGCCGTAGGCCGAGCTCATCCCCATGCAGCCGAGCCCCTGCGCCCCGACCTCCAGTGCGCCGAGCTTCCTCGTACCGATCACGCGGAAATTCCCTCCATTTCGGGCGCGACGCCGAAGGCATTGCGCTCGATCTGCTCGTAGTTGGCGATCTTGTAGTCCAAAATGTCGAGACAACCCCGCAGCTCGGCGATCCGGTCGGCGACCGACTGCCGCTGCTCCACGAGGATCGCCTTGCGCCGTCCCGCGCTGGCCACCCCGTGCCTGCGCAGCGAGGCGTACTCGCGCATACTCTTGATCGGCATCCCGGTGAGCCGCAGCTTCGTGAGGAAGCCGAGCCAGTTCAGGTCCTCGTCGGAGTAGGCGCGCCGCCCGGCCGAATCGCGCGCGGGCGGTTCGAGAAGCTTGATCCGTTCGTAGTACCGGAGGGTGTCGATCGACAGGCCGCTACGTCGTGCGGCTTCCGCTATCGAGTAGCTCATGCGCTCGACAGTACGACCTGGAGTGCGCTCCAGGTCAAATCTTGAACCGGCGGCTATGGTCGCGTTTTATAACGTTGTTGCGTTACGCTGGGTACATGCCTCGTCCCCGTACGCACGACGAAACCCTCCGGCTGAAGCTCCTGGACCGGGCAGGCGAACTGATCTCCGCGGACGGCCCCAAAGCCCTGTCGCTGCGCAAACTGGCCGCCGACTCCGGTACCTCGACCACCGCGGTGTACTCGCTGTTCGGCAGCAAACCGAACCTGGTGAACGCACTGTACGTGGAAGGCTTCCGCCGCTTCGGCACCCGCCTGGCGAGGGTCCCCCGGTCCGGCGACGCAGTAGCCGACCTCGTGCGGCTAGGCATCGCGTACCGCGAAAGCGCCCTCGCCGACCCGCACCTGTACGCGATCATGTTCAGCCGCTCCGTGCCGGGTTTCGAACCCAACGCCGAGGCCGACGAGGTCGCCCAAGCCACCCTCGCCCCGTTGATGGGGGTAGTCCGCGCCGCCGTGTCGTCCGGCCGCTTTCAGGACGTCGCGCCCGAGCTGATCACCGTCAGCCTGTGGGGTTTCGTGCACGGCCTGGTGTCGCTGGAACTGTCCGGCCGCCTGCCCGACGGCTTCAGCGTTTCCGACGCGTACGAGAAAGCCTTGCACGCCAACGCTTCCGGCTGGCTTACCTAGCGCCGTACTGTCGATCCCCCGCGTCGCCGAGGCCCGGCACGATGAAGCCGGAGTCGTTGAGCCGCTCGTCAATGCTCGACGTGACCACCCGGACCGGCAGCCCGGTCTGCTCCAGATGCGCCAGCCCCTCCGGCGCGGCGAGCGCACAGATGGCGGTGACGTCAGTAGCGCCACGGCCGGTCAGCAGGCGGATCGTGTACTCCATCGAGCCACCGGTCGCGAGCATCGGATCCAGCACCAGCACCGGCCGGTCCGCGAGCGACTCGGGCAGCGACTCCAGGTACGGGGTCGGCTTGAGCGTCTCCTCGTCGCGAGCGAGCCCCACGAACCCCATCTGCGCGTCCGGGATCAGCTTGTGCGCCTGGTCAGCCATGCCAAGTCCGGCCCGCAACACAGGCACCAGCAACGGCGGACTGGCGAGCCGATACGCGTCAGTGCGCGCGACCGGAGTATGGATGCGCTCGGTACGCACCGGCGCGTCCCGCGTGGCTTCGTAAACGAGCATGACAGTCAACTCATGCAGCGCGGCCCGGAACGCAGCACTGTCCGTCCGAGCGTCCCGCATGGTCGAGAGACGAGCCTTGGCCAGCGGGTGATCGACTACATGCACATCCATGCCGCACAACTTAGCTGCCCGTTTCGGGGACGCCACCCGTTCCCCGCGCGTTCGTGGGCCCGCTTACTTCGTGAGGGCCACCCTCATTGACTCTGATTCCCGCAAAGTTCCCCTCACGACCCGCCGCCGGTCCGCGAGACGCCCCTTCGCGAACGCGGGTTCCCTCAAGGAGCCCTTCGCAGCCCCGCCCGCAAACCGCCCCCGGCGCACCCACCATCGAGACACCCGGCCCCTCCCCGCAGCCGACGCACCCACGACCGAGACACCCAGCCCCTCCCCCGCAGCCGATGCACCCACGACCGAGACACCCGACCCCTCCCCGCAGCCGACGCACCCGACCATCGAGGCACCCAGCCCCTCCCCCGCACCCCGATCCGAAGCCCCCCTGCGGGCGGCGGGTGCTTGTCAAGGCATCTTTCCCGCCTTGACAAGCACCCGCCGCCCGTCAGCACACTCAACCTTCGGGGTGCCCCACACCAGCAACCGGGCCAATGTCGCCCCCAGGCGACGAGCCCCCCTACCGAGACTCAGCAAACCACCGAACCCACCGCCGCTGCCAAGGCGTCTCCACCGCCCGAGCGTGGTGGTTCTCCCGAACCCAAGCCACAGCTTCCTCAGCCCCCATCCCACCCATCGTCACCAAACAAGCCAGCACAGTCCCAGTCCGCCCGACCCCGCCGAGACAAGCCACCTCCACGGCCTCCCCCGCGACAGCCCGAGCGTGCAACTCCAGAATCTCCCGCCGGGCCCCCTCCCGATCACGCGGCAGCAGGAAGTCCGGCCACAACACCCACCGACGCTCCCAGCGCAACGAAGCGTCGTACTTGGCCCGCATCCGCCGCGACCCCAGATACAACCCGAACTCCGGCTCCGGCCCCGCCGGCTTCGGCTTCCCCAGCCCGCGCGCCCGCAACCGGGCCCCATCCGGAAGCACGAGAGTCCCCATCAACGCAGAATCCATCTCGCCATCGTCCCCTATCCACCGTTCGATGGACCCGAGGCAAACCCGACAGGGCTAGGCTGCCCCAGGTGAGTGAAGACCCAGCCACGCCGGGCCCGGACCAGATGCGCGTGTCGGACGCCGATCGGGAGCAGGTCGCGCAGGTGCTGCACCAGGCGCTGTCCGAAGGCCGCATCACGATCGACGAATTGGAAGAGCGGCTCTCC
Organism: Amycolatopsis rubida; assembly: GCF_900115345.1. GTDB lineage: Bacteria > Actinomycetota > Actinomycetes > Mycobacteriales > Pseudonocardiaceae > Amycolatopsis > Amycolatopsis rubida. The sequence goes on from NZ_FOWC01000011.1 coordinate 151,105, forward strand.
AGCGTCTACTCCGCGAAAACGTTCGCGGACCTCAAACCGGTGACCGCCGACCTGCCCGGCAGCGCGGCGGTCGCCACCACCGCGTCGGCTTCGCTGCAGCCCGCCCCTTCGCGCGTGCTCGGGCTGCCGGACAACCGCGTCGGCGGGCATCCCGGTTCCGCCGCGTCGATCGGCGTGATGTCCGGGGCCGTACGCAAGGGCAGCTGGGTCCTGCCGCAGCAGCACACGACTTTCGCGTTCTGGGGCGGTGCCGAAATCGACCTGCGCAGCGCCCGGTTCGCCGAAAAATCCTGCACGATCACCGCGGTCGCGATCATGGGCGGGATCGAGATCACCGTCCCCGACGACATCAACGTGAACGTCACCGGCATCGGTTTCATGGGCGCGTTCATGCTGGAGGACAAGTCCGGCGCGCCGCCGGCACCGCCGACCGCCCCGACCGTGACGATCAACGGCCTCGGCTTCTGGGGCGGCGTCGTCGTGTACCGCAAGCCGGCCAAGGATCTGAACGCACCGCAGATCGAGTCCTGAACCCGACTGCACACACCACCGACAAAAACCGCCGCCCGCACCGCGGCGCTGTGGACAACCGCGAGCCTGTGACCAGCTGTCCACAGATTCCGGTGAGCGCTCCGGCACCTGCTGTCGCGCACCTACACTCAGCGGTATGACAGCTACCACCAGCCCGTCATCGGTGCCGGAAACCCCGTCGCCGCTGACGGACGTCACTCGCGACGAAGCGAGCCTGCGGCGGTTCCTGCACGGGCTGCCCGGTGTCGACCAGGTCGGCGTCGAGCAGCGCGCGGCAGGGCTCGCGACCCGGAGCATCAAAAAGGAAGCCAAGCGGTGGGCGATCGACACCGCGGTGTCGATGGTCGACCTGACCACGCTCGAAGGAGCCGACACACGCGGCAAGGTCCGCGGCCTCGCCGCCAAGGCGATGCGGCCGGACCCCGAGCGGCAGGACTGCCCGCGCGTCGCGGCCGTGTGCGTGTACCCGGACCTGGTGGGGACAGCCGTCGAAGCGCTCGCGGGCAGCGGGGTGCGGGTGGCGAGCGTCGCCACCGGCTTCCCGGCGGGCCGCACGAGCCGCGAGGTGAAGCTGGCCGACACCCGGCTCGCGGTCGAGGCGGGCGCGGACGAGGTCGACATGGTGATCGACCGCGGCGCCTTCCTCGAAGGCCGCTACCTGGAAGTGTTCGACGAGATCCGCGCCGTGAAAGCGGCCTGCGGCTCGGCGCACCTCAAGGTGATCCTCGAAACGGGCGAGCTGGCGACGTACGACAACGTCCGCCGCGCGTCCTGGCTCGCGCTGCTGGCGGGCGGGGACTTCATCAAGACGTCCACCGGCAAGGTGTCGCCCGCCGCGACGCTGCCGGTCACGCACGTGATGCTGCAGGCGGTGCACGACTGGCACGAGCGCACCGGCGAACTGCGCGGCGTCAAGCCCGCGGGCGGGATCCGGACGACCAAGGACGCGATCAAGTACCTCGTCGCCGTGCACGAGGTCGCGGGCGAGCAGTGGCTCACGCCGGAACTGTTCCGGTTCGGCGCGTCGAGCCTGCTCAACGACCTGCTGCTGCAGCGGCGCACCCAGGTGGACGGCCACTACAGCGGCCCTGACTACGTGACGGTGGACTGACATGGGCATCTTCGAATACGCGCCCGCGCCGGAATCGCGCGCACTGGCCAATCTGAAAGAGCAGTACAAGCCGTTCGTCAACGGCGAGTTCGTCGACGGTTCCGGCGAGCCGCTCAAGACGGTCAACCCGGCCACCGAGGAGATCCTCGCCGAGGTCGGCACCGCGTCGGTGTCCGATGTGGACACCGCGGTGAAGGCCGCACGCAAGGCGTACACGTCGGTCTGGTCGAAAATGCCGGGAGCCGAGCGGGCGAAGTACCTGTTCCGCATCGCGCGACTGATCCAGGAACGCTCGCGCGAACTGGCGGTGCTGGAGACGCTGGACAACGGGAAACCGATCAAGGAGTCGCGCGACTCCGACGTGCCCACCGCGGCCGCGCATTTCTTCTACCACGCGGGCTGGGCGGACAAGCTCGGCTACGCCGGCTACGGCCCGGATCCGAAGCCGCTCGGCGTCGCGGGCCAGGTGATCCCGTGGAACTTCCCGCTGCTGATGCTGGCGTGGAAGATCGCGCCGGCGCTGGCCACCGGCAACACCGTTGTGCTGAAGCCCGCCGAGACCACGCCGCTGACCGCGCTGGTGTTCGCCGAGATCTGCCAGCAGGCCGAGCTGCCGCCGGGCGTGGTGAACATCCTGCCCGGAGCCGGTGACATCGGAGCGTCCATTGTGGAGCATCCGGACGTCGACAAGATCGCGTTCACCGGCTCCACCGAGGTCGGCAAGCTGATCCAGCGCACCGTCGCGGGCACCCGCAAAAAGCTGACCCTGGAACTCGGCGGCAAGGCGGCGAACGTCGTGTTCGACGACGCCCCGCTGGACCAGGCGGTGGAGGGGATCGTCAACGGGATCTTCTTCAACCAGGGCCACGTCTGCTGCGCGGGCTCGCGGCTGCTGGTGCAGGAATCGGTGGCCGAGGAAGTGCTGGAGAAGCTCCGGTACCGGGTGTCGACGCTGCGCCTGGGCGACCCGCTGGACAAGAACACCGACCTCGGCGCGATCAACTCGGCCGAGCAACTGGCGAAGATCCGCGGCCTGGTCGAATCCGGCGACGCGGAAGGCGCACAACGCTGGACCAGCCCCTGCCCGGTGCCCGACCGCGGTTTCTTCTTCGCACCGACGGTGTTCTCCGAGGTTCACCAGTCGATGCGGATCGCCCGCGAGGAGATCTTCGGACCGGTGCTGTCGGTCCTCACCTTCCGTACCCCGGAAGAGGCTGTGGCGAAGGCGAACAACACGCCGTACGGGTTGTCCGCGGGCATCTGGACCGAGAAGGGTTCGCGCATTCTGTGGATGGCGAACCAGCTCCGGGCAGGCGTCGTCTGGGCCAACACGTTCAACCGCTTCGACCCCGCCGCCCCGTTCGGCGGCTACCAGGAGTCCGGTTTCGGCCGCGAAGGCGGACGCACCGGTTTGGAGGCCTACCTCAATGTCTGACCGGATTTCCGTCGCCAAAACCTACAAGCTTTACCTGGGCGGCAAATTCCCGCGCTCGGAATCGGGCCGGGTCTACCCGGTCACCGATTCCCAGGGCGCTTTCCTGGCCAACGCGGCCCACGCGTCCCGCAAAGACCTGCGCGACGCGGTGTCCGCCGCGCGCAAGGCGTTCCCCGGCTGGTCGTCGGCAACTGCATACAACCGAGGCCAGGTGCTCTACCGCGTCGCCGAGGTAATGGAGGGCCGCCGCGCCCAGTTCGCCGCCGAGGTAGCCGCCTGCGAGGGCGTCCCCGCGAAAAAGGCCGAGTCCCTTGTGGACGCCGCCATCGACCGCTGGGTCTGGTACGCGGGCTGGACCGACAAGATCGCCTCGGTCCTTGGCGCCGCCAACCCGGTCGCCGGCCCGTACTTCTCCTTCACCACGCCCGAGCCCACCGGCGTCGTGGGCGTCCTGGCCCCGCAAGAGTCCTCCCTGCTGGGCCTGGTGACAGTACTGGCCCCCGTCCTGGCCACCGGCTCGACGGCGGTCCTGGTCTCCAGCGCGGACCGCCCCCTGCCCGCCATCACCCTGTCCGAGGTCCTGGCCACCTCCGACGTCCCCGGCGGCGTCGCCAACATCCTCACCGGCCACGCCGCGGAACTGGGCCCATGGCTTGCCTCCCACGGAGACGTCAACGCCCTCGACCCGACCGGCGCCACCCCCGGAGACCGTGTCACCCTGGCCCGGGAAGCCGCCGGGACAGTGAAACGAGTCCTGTCCGTCCCCGACGCTGAACCGGACTGGACAGCAGAACCCGACCTGTCCCGCCTTCGGCGGTACCTGGAAGCGAAAACGGTCTGGCACCCCATGGGCGTCTGACATTCGAGTTAGCCAAGGCCCGTCCTCCGGTCCATCACCCGGAGGACTGGCCTTGTCTATTTTCTGAGACAAGACGCGCGGTGAACGGGTTCACGTCCTTAAGGTGGGCGACTAGCCCGAAAGGACCACCGTGAACTACTCTGTGCCCAGCAAGCCGCGTACTCCATTTACCAGGATAATATTATCGCAGTTTTTCGCTTATCAAACGGCCGGATTCGCGCAATTTCTCGCCACCTCTAGCGATTTCCCGCAAATACACTCCACTCCCACGACTTACCGTGTTCTGTCGGCTACGGTGAATATCGCCGTGAGGCACCGAACCGACCGTTGTGCGAAGTGTCCGCCGTGTCGTGGGGAGGGCGAGGACATGGACCAGCCTGCCGCTGACGCAGGTACGAACTGGTTGCCGGACTTCACCATCACCGGCACCGGAGCAGCACCGCCCGGCCCGGGCTTCACCATGAGCCGCGACGACGCCCGCAGCATGCTCAGCCTGGCCAAGCGGGCCCGTCAACAGTTCCGGGACATGCAAACGACTGCGACGACCTTGCTGCGGATCGTCGCCCCCGCGGATGACATCGCGAGCACCGCCTACCAGTCGCAATTGATCGGCGACGGATCCTCGAACGGCGCGTTCGGCGCAGGTGTTGCGAACGTTCACCGCCTGTACGCCTACGCCGACGAACTTGTGCAGAAACTGGAAAAGGCACTAGATCTCACTGAGGATTCCGAAGCAGCCGCAGCTAATGCCGTGAAAAACGCTGCCTCCGGCGACAAGGCGACGGGACTCGCAGGATGACCCGCCGCCTTCCCGCCGTGCTTGTCGCTGCCGGTCTTGCCTCGCTCGCCGCGGCTTGTTCCGGCGGACAGACGCCAGCACCGACCAGCGTGCCCGAGACCGGGCCGTCGGCCCCCGCGGCGTTGCCGCACAGCGGCGCACCCAAGGTCGAGCATCCATTGCCCTCGTCAGTCCTGTCCGGAGACCCCTGCCGGACCGCGCTGACCAAAACGCAGGTGGGGCGCATCATCACCACCATGCCGGCAGGCAAAGCACGCACCCTCTCCGGGCTGGGCCCCACCTGCGATTGGAGCAATATCGATTCCGGTGCCGCCGTTCGCGTAGGTTATGTCACCGACGACCATCAGGGACTCAGCGCCGTCTACCAGAACAGCCGGCCGAAAGTTAAGGTCTGGAGGCCGCTCCCGCCGATTCAAGGGTTTCCGGCGGTCGCCTTCTCCGATTTCGACGGCATCGGACTCAACAGCGCGTGTCAGGTCAGCTTCGGAACTTCCGACGACCTGTCCGTCGATGTGTCGATCACCCTCGGGGAAAGCAAGGCCGGAAAGGCCGATCCTTGCGCGGTCGCCGCGCAAGCCGCCGACATCGTCGTCACCAACCTGCGCCAACGGGCGGGCGCGTGATGGGCTTCTTCGAGATCATCGAGGGTGCCGGTCACTGGATCGGCGATCGCATCGACGACCTCGGCAAGTTCGCCTCGTCCCTCTGGCAGGACGGCCCTGGCCGAGAAGCGCTCCCCGCGCCCGAGCTGATCCAGAAAGTCCTGACCGGCGGGGGAACGAATAGCTGGCACGTGGGGGCCGGTCAGGCTCAGACACTCTCCAGCCAGCACAACGAGGCCGGCGACCTGCTCTCCCGGGTGAACTCCGGCCTGGAGTCCGCGTGGACCGGCGCGGGCTCGGAGGCCGCGAAGGCCCGCGTCAGGAATTTGGCGGAGACGGCGGCCTCGTCCGCGGCGATTTATGGTGTCAACGGCTCCAATTTGACCGATATCGCGCACGGGTTCGACGCCATGAAGTCGTCACTGCAGCAGCTGCCGCCAGTCCCTCCGCACCGGAACTTCTTCGACCGGATCTCCCCGTGGGAGACCGACACCGAGAAGGAAATCAGCGAATACAACGCAGTGGCTCAGCAGAACGTCGACCGCTACCAGGCCTACGCTCAGCACGCCAGGACGAACAGCCAGAACTTGCAATCCGACTACGGCGGCATCGACGGATTCGGCGACCAGCACCCCTCGCCCGGTCCTGGCCAGGGCCCGCCCAACAAGGACCGCAGCGCTCGGCTTCCGACGGCGATTTCCCACCGCCCTCCCAGCAGCCCAGAGGAACCGCACGCGCGGGACGGCGCGCCGGCACCGGCGGACAGACCGGCAGGACCGGCCATGCCCGGCTTGGCGCACGGGCCAGGCGGCGTATCCACGCCGGGCGCGGCACCGCACCCAAGAACCAGCGACCAGACGACGACCACCGGATGGACGCCGAACCCAGCGACGACCCGGGATTGGCTCCACCCCATCGGCGCGCCTCGCGCGGACGGATCCGAGAGCAGCAGCACGTGGTCACCGGGACCGGCCGGCGGGCTTCCCGCCCAAAGCGGACGGGGAGACCCGAGCAATGTCGGACGAAACAGCCGAGGGGAAACCGGTCGCACAGGCGGGAATAGCGAAGCCCGCGCGGGCAGCTCGTCAAGACCGGGCGCGGGAAAAGGCGCCGGCGAAGAAGGCCGCCCCGCAACAACCCCAGCACGCACCACCACCGGTGCCCCCGGCTCCCGAGGCGCCCCAGGCGTAAGCGGACCGACCCCCCACCGCGGCAAGGCCGAAGATTCCAAGGACCACCACCGCAAGTACGGCCTGGAAACCGACTCCGCCTTCTCCCTCACCGACGACGACGGCGAACGCGCCGTAGATCCCCGTACCGGCCTGCCTCCGACACCACCGACCATCGGCGGCTAAGGGGACCGCGCGATGCCGATCCTCGAGCGACCGATTCGGATGCCCCGGTTGGCGTTTCTCGCCGTGTGGGGGCACGAGAAACTCGGCGACCCGCCCGTCGTGGTCGAGCACGCGCCGATGTTCATGACCGACGAGTTCGCGGACGAACTCCGGGTCCAGTCGTTCGGGCTGCTGGCCCGGTTCGGGCTCGCGGCGAGCGGTGCGCCCAGTCCGCGGCTGCGCGACACGCTCGGACTCCTCGCCGAGGCACGGCGCGAGGTGTACTCCTGGAGCGATTTCGGTGCCCGTCGCGGGGACAACGGCGCGATTCTCGTCGCGGCGGCCGGGCGGGAGGCCGTGCGGCTCGTGACCGACAGCCGGTCCGTGCAGCTCGAACCTGTTTCCCCGCGCGACATCGGCGGCAGGCTGGTCGATCTGCTGCCTGGCTGCGATCCGGCGAAGCTCCGGCCGCTCAAGGTGCCCAGGGACTACTACGACAGCGCCGCCGCCGATCCGCTCGCCGAATCGTCGGCCAGCGCGGACGAATTGCGGCATCTGATGCGGGCCCGGCGAGACGCGGTGCATCTGATGCACGCCGCTGTCCGCGGGCAGGACGGCAGCCGGACGCACAGCACCCCGCTGTCCGCGATCGACCTCGCCGGACGCGGGCGCGTGCTCAGTTTCCTCAGCCCGGACGGCGCAGGCGGGCTGCAGATCAACGTTTACTCAGGCACCCGCACCCACCTCGTCGACGCGCTCACGCTGACGCTCGCCGAACTTGCCTGAACGAGGATCAGCGGGCCGCAACATTTCGCACCACACCTCTATCCTTTCGCGAAATTCTCTGCCAACATGTGCCATTGGGGAAATTTCGACGACCCCGTGTCCGGTACAGGCGCCGCCAGCACGTCAGGAGGACTCCGCATGACCCCGTATCCCGCCCCGTCCGAAGAAGCACTTGCCCTTGAGTTCCTCGGCACCACCAGCGCGGGCGGCAACTGCCCCAACGCTTATCGCACCAACCGCGGCACGTACGTCGTCCAGGGATACCGGGTCACCGACGAGCAGGCGCTGCGGCAACTGCACGAACGCGGCATGCCGGACACCGAGACGGCCGTCGAAATCCCCGTCGGCCTGCTCAAGTTCTTCCCGCAGGAAGCCTGAGCACGACGGCAGGCGCAGGCGCGGCAAGGGCAGCCCGGCGATTCAGACGCACTAGTCGCCCAGGATTTCTCGAAACTCGACCCCAGGTGTGGGAAGATGCCATCGGGTTCGAGGAATTCCGCATGCGATAGCGAGGGCGAGTGCCTACCAGTTTCGAGAAACGCCGGGCAGAGCTTGGCGACCGCCTGCGCCGGCTCCGGGTCGACGCGGGCTACGAGACCGGAAAGGATTTCGCCACGGCCATCGGGTGGAACGCACCCAAGGTCAGCAAGATCGAAAACGGCAGGCAGACCGTCGGCGACGACGACCTCGACGCCTGGGTCGCCGCCGTCGGCGGGCCGCCGGAGCTGGCCGCGCAACTGCGGGAGCAACTGGTCGAGGTCCGCGACGCGCACGCCAGCTGGAAGGACAAGGTCCGCGACGGACACCGGGCTAGACAAGAGGAATCCATTGCCCGAGAGGCCAGAGCGCTACGAATTCGGGCGGTAGACCTCCGAATTATCTCCGGATTACTGCAAACTCCGGAGTACGCGCGGCATACCCTGCTCGCCCACGCCCGGATCCACGGCGGCGGACAGGACCTCACCGAGGCGGTCCGGGCGCGGATGCAGCGCCAGCAGATCCTCTACGAACCCGGCCGGACCATCGAACTGCTCACCTCCGAGGCCGCGCTGCGCTATCCGAACGCGCCGCGGGAGGTGATGATCGGACAGGTGCACAAGCTGCTCGCGCTGCTCGGCACCCCCAACATCCGCTTCGGCATCATCCCCGCGGACGTCGTCGTGCCCTACCCGGTCACCTCGGACTTCTGGGTCGTCGACGACGTCGCGATGGTCGAAACCCCCGAAGGCGAGCACATCGCGAGCGACGTCGACCCGTACCACGAGGTCGCGGATCTACTGTGGACAGTCGCGGCCGAGGGCGACGCCGCCAGGGCGGTGCTGCTGCGGGTGCTCGATTCGCTCACCCGCGCAGCCCCGCCCGGCTGACCAGGAATTCCCTACGCGGCAGGTGCTTCGCCCGCCGTCAGTGCGCCGACGTCGATGGTGTGGCTGTCGGCTCCGGCGTCCACCGCGCCGAAGGTCCAGTCCACCGTCACGTTCGGGTCGATCGGGTCCCCGTGCGGGTTGGAGCCGGCCGGCGCGGTCATGGTCACCGCGTTCGGCGTCTGCTGCTCGTCGTCGGACCCGATCGCGGTCCAGTGCAGCGGCACGTAGGCCGACGAACCGTTCGCGATCAGCACCGGCGGCGCATCGGCCGGCGCTTCGTTGTTGACCAGGACGTTGTGCGCGCCGACCAGGTTGACCTCGGCCCGGCCGGACAAGACGCACCGCTCGCCCTCGTTCGCGGTGAACTGCATCGCGGCGTTGCGCTGGCCCGCGCCGGCCCCGCCGTAGACGAGCTTGGTGCTGAACTGGTTCGCCGTGCACGGAAGCGCCGACGAGTCCGTGGTCGTGGCACCGGCCGTCCCGGCGAAAACCGCGGCAGCGCCTCCGGCGACTGCGACAGCAACGGCAATTCGGCGGATGTTCTTCATGATTCGTCCCCTCTCGCGTTTTCCGGCACCTCCGCACCGGCTTTCACGAGATAAGACGTCCCCGCCCGGAAGACGATGGCCCGTTGTGAGATCACCCCCGCAGGAGCAACCCCGGACGGCCCGTCGCGTCCGAAGTAACGGTCAGAGCAAGTCTTCTTTGCTGATCGGCCGCCCCGGCAGCGTCGTGGCGGGACCGGCGCGCAGGCCGTCGATCATGATGGCGATGTTGCGGGCCGTCGCCATCTCCGGCGATTTCAACCGGTGCGCGGGCAGCTGGCGGATCAGCCGGGCGAACAGCACCGCGACATCGCCCGCGCCCACGTCCTTGCGCAGCGTTCCCTCGGCCTGCGCCCGGCCGACCAGCCCTTCGACCTCGAGCAGCACCGCTTCGCGCAGGTGAGCCACTTCGGGGTCGTCCTTGAGAATTTCGTGCGCACGCTGCGACAGCATGGACAGTTGCATCGACAACTGCAGTTCCGCGCCGTGGTACAGCAGCTGCACCAACGCTTCCCACGCGGTCGGTGCTTCTACCGCCAACCGCCGGGCGTGGTCCAGCACGCCCGCGAAGTTGTCCACCGCCACCGCGCGGATGAGCGCGTCGCGGTCCGGAAAGCGCCGGTAGAGGGTGCCTACGCCGACGCCTGCCGCGCGCGCGATCTCCTCCATCGGGACCTCGGGACCATGGCTGGCGAAGATGACGCGAGCCGCGGCGATGATCTGGTCGCGGTTGCGTTGCGCGTCCGCCCGCAGCGGCGTCTCGGGGTCTGCACTCATACCCGGCCTTCCCTCTTCCCGGTTGGCGCGCATTCTCGCACGCCGGGCCAGCTGCGCAAACGTGGCGGCGAACGGGACTGGACAGCAATTGTCACCCCGTTGCTAGTGGACGACGATCCTCCACTTCGGTACCTTGGGCAGTGAACCGGAATGTAATCCTCCACATTCATTCCGTAACGGGGCAAACCCACCACAGGGGGTTCAGATGACCGAAGTCGCCCAGCCCAGCCGCACCCAGCCTGAGCAGGCCGCATTCCCGATGAAGCGCACCTGCCCGTTCGCGCCGCCGCCGGGCTACGACCGGTTCCGCGACGCTCGCGCGCACTACGTCGAACTTGAGCACACCGGCCAGCGCGCCTGGGTGCTCAACCGGCACGAGGACCTGCGGGCGATGCTGAACGACCCGCGATTCAGTTCGGACCGCTTCAACCCCGGCTTCCCGGTCCTGTTCAAGGACGGCCAGCAGCGCCGTCCGAGGCTGCGCCCGTCGCTGATCGCGATGGACGCGCCGGAACACGGCCCGGCCCGGCGCAGCGTCGTCGGCGAGTTCACCGTCAAGCGGATGAAGGCGTTGCAGCCGCGCATCCAGGAGATCGTGGACCAGCACATCGACGCGATGCTGGCCGGGGACAAGCCCGCCGACCTGGTGTCCGCGCTTTCGCTTCCGGTGCCGTCGCTGGTGATCTGCGAGCAGCTCGGCGTCCCGTACGCCGACCACGACTTCTTCCAGCAGCACAGCTCGCGGCTCCTCAACCGGGAAACCGGCTTCGAGGAACGCGGCAAGTCGGTCGAAGCTATGCAGAACTACCTGTCCGACCTGGTTTCAACGAAGGAAACCGCCCCGGCGGACGATCTGCTCAGCAGGCAGATCGCGAAGAAGCGCGAGGAGGGCGACTACGACCACGACGACCTCGTGTCGCTGGCCTTCCTGCTGCTCATCGCCGGGCACGAGACCACCGCGAACATGATTTCGCTCGGCACCGTCGCACTGCTGGAGAACCCGGCCGCGCTCGCCGCCATCAAGCAGGATCCGGGCAAAACCCTCGACGCCGTCGAGGAATTGCTGCGCTACTTCACCATCGCGGAATTCGCCACCACCCGCGTCGCCGTCGAAGACGTGGACATCGCGGGCGTCACCATCAAGGCGGGCGAAGGCGTGCTCGGCCTGAGCTACGCGGCCAACTTCGACCCCGACGTCTTCCCCGAGCCCGAGCAGCTCGACATCACCCGCGGCGGCCGCCACCACGTCGCGTTCGGCTTCGGCGCGCACCAGTGCCTCGGCCAGAACCTCGCGCGGATGGAACTGCAGATCGTGTTCGACACGCTGTTCCGCCGTATTCCGACGCTGCGTCTCGCCGCGCCGGTCGACCAGTTGCCGTTCAAACACGACTCCGGCGTCTTCGGGCTGTACTGCCTCCCGGTGACCTGGTGAAGGGGAAACGATGACTGCCACTGAAGAACTCCGCATGCCGGTCGCCCGCACCTGCCCGTTCGCGCAGCCGGAGCAGTACGTCCGGATGCGCGAGGAGAGCGCGCTCACCCGCGTGCAGATCCCCGGCGGCAAACAGGCCTGGGTGGCCGCGCGGCACGAGGAAGCCCGGCAGATCCTCGGCGACCGCCGGTTCTCCTCCGACCGGTTCCTGCCCAATTTCCCGTTCCTGGCCGAGGGCGGGGCCGCGATCCTCACCAACACCAGGCAGAAAGCCATGATCGGGATGGACGCGCCCGAGCACGGCGAGGCCCGCCGGGAGGTGCTCGGCGAGTTCACCGTGAAGCGGGTCGAGGCGATGCGGCCGCGGATCCAGGAGATCGTCGACGGCCTGATCGACGAACTGCTCGCCGGGCCGAAACCGGCGGACCTGGTGGAAAAGCTGTCGCTGCCGGTGCCGTCGCTGGTGATCTGCGAGCTGCTCGGCGTCCCGTACGCCGACCACGACTACTTCCAAGAGCGCACCATGGCGCTCATCCGGCGCAGCACCAGCATCGAGGACCGCAAGAAGGCGTCCGAAGAACTGCGCGAGTACCTCAGCGGCCTGGTCGCGGCGAAGGAGAAGGACCCGGCCGACGACCTGCTCGGCAGGCAGATCGTCAAGCGCCGCGAGGAAGGCAAGTACGACCACGACGCGATGATCGGGCTGGCGTTCCTGCTGCTGGTCGCCGGGCACGAGACCACCGCGAACATGATCTCGCTCGGCACCATCGGGCTGCTGGAGAACCCTGGGCAGCGCGCGACGATCGAGGCCGATCCGGGCAAGACGCTGCTCGCGGTCGAGGAACTGTTGCGCTACTTCACGATTGTCGAAGGCGCGACCGCGCGGGTCGCGACCGAGGACGTGGAGATCGGCGGCGTCACGATCAAGGCGGGCGAGGGCGTGCTCGTGCTGGGCTACGCCGCGAACTGGGACCCGGACGTGTTCGAGAGCCCGGAAAAGCTCGATCTCGAACGCGGTGCGCGCCACCACGTCGCGTTCGGGTTCGGGCCGCACCAGTGCCTCGGCCAGAACCTGGCGCGGATGGAACTGCAGATCGTGTTCGACACGCTGTTCCGCCGCGTCCCGACGCTCACGTGCACGCTCCCGGCCGACGAGCTGCCGGTGAAGAAGGACGCCACGATCTTCGGCCTGTACCAGTTGCCAGTGACCTGGTAGAGATCAGAGTGCTCCCACCACAAGCCAGGAAGAGGCCATCATGAAGATCATCGCGGACACCGGCAAGTGCGTCGGCGCCGGCCAGTGCGTGCTCACCGAGCCCGCGCTGTTCGACCAGAGCGAGGACGACGGCACGGTCATCGTCCTCAACGACACTCCGGACGGCGAGCTGGTCGAGAAGGCGCGCGAGGCCGTGAACATCTGCCCGAGCCAAGCGCTTTCGCTGGAGGAGTGACAACGCCTCAAGAAGACAAGCGAACGGCGGTCACCGCGGCGGTCGAGTACTTCGTCGTCAGGTGGCCGCCGCGCGCGTCGATCGCGGCACCGACCTCGGCCAGCACCTGATCGCGCTGCTCCGGCGTCGCCACGGTGACGCCGCCCTGGGTGGCGAGCAGGTCCAGCCACTCGTCGCGGCTGTACTCCTGGGTCCAGTCGTAGCGCCAGTTCTCCGCTTCGGCGAACGCGCCCGTCCCGGCCAAGCCCGCCGCGGCTTTGTCGAGCATCGGCTGGTAGGCATCGGCGCTGGGGCTTTTCAGGTAGTTGCCGCTGAACGGCGAGTCCGGCATCGCCCGGCGCAGCGCGTCCGCCAGCGCGTGCGAAATTTCTTCCGGCGGCATGAACACGTGCCAGAACGCGACGAACCGGCCGCCAGGGCGGAGCACCTGCGCGGCCTTCGCGGCTCCCGCGGCCGGGTCGACCCAGTGCCACGCCTGCCCGGACACGAGGGCGTCGAACGTCCGCCCGGCCGGGTCCCAATCCTCGAATTTCGCGACCTCGACCGGGAAATCGCGCCGGGCGAACTCCGCCATCCGCGCGTCCGGCTCGACGCCGAGCACGGCGGCGCCGCGGGTGCGGAATTGCCGCCCTTCGATGCCGGTGCCGCAGCCGACGTTGAGAAGTTCGTTGCCCGGGCTGGCCTCCAGGACAGCGGTCACCAGTTCGTCCGGGTAACGCGGGCGGGCCCGGTCGTAGCGCTCGGGATCGACGCCGAACGACTCCGCCATGGTCCGGTGCTGATGCGGTTCGGGACGGGGTAAAGTGGGCATGTGCCCACTATAGTGGGCAAGTGCCCACTATGGCTAGGAAGGACCGTCGAGTTGCCCACCGGGATCCATCTCCGCGACGTCCGCGCTCAGCTTTTCGACGCCGCGGAACGGGTTTTGCTGCGCGAAGGCCCGAGCGGACTCACCAGCCGCGCCGTCACCGCCGAGGCGGATTGCGCGAAAGGCGTGCTGCACCGGCATTTCGAGGATTTCGACGCGTTCCTCGCCGCATTGGTGCTCGACCGGATCCATCGCCTAGAAGCACACGCGGAAGGCTTGCGCGCGGGGACCGGCGACCTGGTCGAAACGGTGGCCGAGATGCTCACCGAGGTCTTCTCGCCGGTCGCGGTGTCGATCGTCGCCCTGATCACCTTCCGCGACGAACTGCGGCACCGGCTTCGCGCGGCGCGGCCGGGTCCGGGGATCCCGCTGGCGACGGACGCGGCACACGTGCTGGCGGGTTACCTTGCCGCGGAACAAAAACTTGGCCGGATCGCGCCGGATGCGGACGTGCAGACGCTGGCTCCGACGCTGATCGGGGCGGGACATCTGCTGTTCGCTGATCGTACGGGGGCAGCGCCTAGCGGGGAAGCGGTGCGGCAGATGGTGGGAGCGGTGCTCGTGAGTGCGCCCACGACGCCGTAGCGCGTCAGCGTGCGCTGCTCATCGCGGTGCCGGAGGTACAGCGATGAGCAGCCCCGGCGAACGCCAAACCACCAGCGATGAACCACGGCCCCCACAAGTAGAGGTACCAGCCGGCCAGGTCGGACAGCGCTGGATCGACGGCCACCACTCCGGTTTTGACCAGCACGCCCTGCACGACGAACAGCCCGCCGTGCCAGGCCAGCAGAATCGCCGCAGAACACCATCGTGCGGCTGAGCCACCGGCCGCGTCAGACTGACGCCGATCACCGCACTGAAAACCTTCAGCAGCCCGGTAATCACCATGACGGCCACAAACCACGGCACCCGGTCTTGCGTGAGCTTCACCAGCGACGGCGAAAACGTCGATCGCGCGCCGAAGATGCTGCCGGTCACCCAGACGAAGTCGATCGCGCGCCGAAAGTGTTGCCGGTCACCCAGACGAAGTCGATCACGCGCCGAAAGTGTTGCCGGTCACCCAGACGAAGTCGATCACGCGCCGAAGATGCTGCCAGTCACCCAGACGAAGCTGGGGATCGCGAACACCACTCCCCAGACGGCGGCGGCGTAACCCGGCCATTTGCGCAACTCGGCTTGCTTCGGCGACATGCGTCAAGCGTCGCCGGGAGCGCGGCGGAAGGGATCCGGCGCGCGGGGGAAGCGGGTCCCCGTGGGAGGTAGTCGTGAGTGTTCATCCCGGTTCTCGCCGGGATGAACACTCACGACGCACTCAGCCCAGCCGCAGCGTCGTCTCAGGATGGAACGCGTGCGTCTCGCCCTCGCCGCGCAACGCCACCCGGACGTTGTCGCCGATCCGCGGCGGCGTCCGACCGTCGACGCGGACCACGAACCGGTCGTCGCCGACCTTGCCGTGCAGGTACGCGTCCGCACCCAGTTCCTCGACGAGCTCCACCACCAGCTCGAAACCGTCGTCCGCCTCGCCGACCAGGCGCAGCGACTCCGGCCGGATCCCGAAGACGATCTCCGGCAGCCCAGCCGCCGCCGTCCGCACCTCGGCGGGCAGCGGCACCACCAGGTCGCCCAGCTGCACGCCGGCCTCGGACAGCGGCAGCGTCGCCAGGTTCATCGCCGGCGACCCGATGAACCCGGCCACGAACGAATTCTCCGGCTTCTCATACAGCGACCGCGGCGACGCGCATTGCTGCAGCACGCCGTCCTTCAGCACGGCCACCCGATCGCCCATCGTCATGGCCTCGACCTGGTCGTGGGTCACGTAGATGGTCGTCGTGCCGAGCCGTTGCTGGAGTTTCGCGATGTTGGCACGGGTTTCCACGCGCAGTTTCGCGTCCAGATTGGACAGTGGCTCGTCCATCAGGAACACGCTCGGCTCGCGCACGATCGCCCGGCCCATCGCGACCCGCTGCCGCTGCCCGCCGGACAACGCCTTCGGCTTGCGATCGAGGAACCGCGACAGGTCCAGCATCTTGGCGGCCTCGTCGACCCGCTTCTTGATGTCAGCCGCCGAGAACCCGCGCAATTTCAACGCGAAACCCATGTTGTCGGCTACCGTCATGTGCGGGTACAGCGCGTAGGACTGGAACACCATCGCGATGTCGCGGTCCTTCGGCGGCAGGTCGGTGACGTCGCGGTCGCCGATCCGGATCGAACCCTCGTTGACGTCCTCCAGCCCGGCGAGCATCCGCAGCGCGGTCGACTTGCCCGATCCGGACGGGCCGACGAGCACGAGAAATTCGCCGTCCGGCACTTCGAGACTCAGCTGGTCGACCGCGCGGACGCCCGGATTGCCGGGGTAGACCCGCGACGCCTGGTCGTAAATCACTTCAGCGGACATCTGCGTTCTCCCTTACTTCACAGCGCCCATGGACAGCCCGCGCACCAGGTGGTTCTGCGCGATCCAGCCCACGATCATCACCGGCAGCGAAGCCAGCAGCGCGGCGGCGGACAACTGGGCCCAGTACAGGCCCTCGCTGGTGATGAAGCCGACCAGGAAGACCGGCACCGTGCCGGCCCTGGCAGCAGTGAGGTTGACCGCGTAGAAGAACTCCGTCCAGGAGAAGATCACGCAGATCAACGCGGTCGCCGCGATGCCGGGCGCGACCACCGGCATGATGATCTTGCGCAGCAACGTCGGCAGGTTCGCCCCGTCGATCCGCGCCGCCTCGATCATTTCGCCGGGGACTTCCAGGAAGAACGACCGCATCATCCAGATCGCGAGCGGCAGGTTCATCGCGGTGTACAGGATGATCAGCGCCCACACGGTGTCCAGCAGGTTGGTGTTCTGCGAGATCACGTACAGCGGGATGATCGCGGCCACGATCGGCAGCATCTTGGTCGACAGGAAGAAGCCCAGCGCGTTCTTCGTGCCCTTGACCGGAGCCAGCGACAGCGCGTACGCGGCCGGGATCCCCAGCAGCAGCACGAGCAGCGTCGAAATCACCGTGACGAACGCCGAATTTCCCAGGTACGGCAGGAAACCGCTGTTGAGGACGTTCGAGATCTGGTCGAACGTCGGGGTGAAGAACAGCTTCGGCGGATCGGTGTAGGCGTCGTTCTCCTGTTTGAACGCGGTGAGAATCATCCACAGCAACGGGAAAACGAACAGGATCGCGATGATCCAGGTCGCGACGGTCAGCGTGCCCGGACCGTAGCGGCGTTTGGCCCGGCGCCGCGGAGGAGGCGCGGAGGCGGTGGCGGCGGGCGAGGCGGTGGCGGTTGCGGTGCTCACTTGACTCCTCCGTCCACGGAGAACGCGCGGAACATCAGCCGCAGCGCGAACGTCGCGACGATCATCGTCAGGATGACCACCACAACGCCCATCGCGGACGACTGTCCGATATCGAAGCCCTCGAACGCGCGCTGGTAGATGTAGAACGGCAGGTTCGTGCTGGCCGTGCCCGGACCGCCTTGCGTCATCAGGAAAATCGCGTCGAAACTGTTCACGATGTAGATCGCGCCGAGCAGCGTGGCCAGCTGCAGGAACCGCGAAAGGTGCGGCAGCGTGATCGACACGAAGGTCCGCCAGCGGCTCGCGCCGTCCACCGACGCCGCCTCCAGCACCTCCTTCGACTGGCTCTGCAGCCCGGCGAGGATCAGCAGAGTCATGAACGGCGTCCACTGCCAGATGATCTGCGCCATCACCGCGGCCAGCGGGAATTGCGAAAGCCAGTCGGTGTCCGTGCCGAACACGAAGTGCAGCAACCCGTACGTCGGGTCGAACACCGTGGTCTTCCACAGCAGCGCACCGGCCGCCGGGAGGATCAGGAACGGCGTGATCAGCAGCGTCCGGACGAAGCCGCGGCCGGCGAACTTCCGGTCCAGCAGCACCGCGAGCCCGAGCCCGAGCAGCAGCGAAAGGAACACGCAGACCACGGTGAGCACCACGGTGTTCAGCAGCGCGCCGAGGAACGTCGTGTCGGTGAAGACGTCGACGTAGTTGCGGAAACCGACGAAATGCCGCGAGCCCGGACGCACCAGGTTCCACGACTGGAACGAGTAGAACAAGGTGAGCAGGAACGGAATCTGCGTCACCGCGATCACGAAGATCAGCGCGGGCAACAGCGGAAGCCGCCGTTTCCCGGCCGAACCGGTCACCTTCTTCGCAGCTGGCTTGGCGGTCGCCGGCGCGGTTCCGGCGGGGACGGAGAGGGTGCTCATCGCTGCACCTCCTGATACGACTTTCCGACGGTTTCCGCGTATTTCTGCGATTGCGCGAGCGCGTCGGCCACGGAGGTCTGACCGGCGATCGCGGCGGACAGCTGCTGGCTCACCCGGGTGCCGAGGTCCTGGAACTCCGGGATCCCGACGAACTGGATGCCCGGATACGGCACCGGGTTCACCATCGTCTTCTGCTGGTTCGCCGCCGCGATGCCGTCCAGCGTCGGCTGGGCGTAGGCCTTCGCGGCTTCCTTGTACTGCGGGATCTCATACGTCGACTTGCGCGTGCCCGGCGGCACCCGGTTCCAGCCGTAAGTCTGGCCGACCTTCTTCGCGTACTCCTTGTTCGTCATCCACGCCATGAACTTCCAGGCGTCGTCCTTGTTCTTGCCGACCTTCGGAATGCCCAGCGCCCAGGTGTAGAGCCAGCCGCTCGCCTGCGTCTTGTCCACCGGCGCGGCGACGTAGCCGTTCTTTCCGCCGACGTGGCTGGTCTTCGGGTCTTCGGTGGTGCCGGTCATCGAGGTGGCGTCGTACCACATCGCGGCGTTGCCCTGGGCGTACTTCGTGCCGCATTCGGTGAACCCGGCGCTGGAGGCGCCGACCTCGCCGTGGTCGCGCAGCAGGTTCACGTAGAAGTTCGCCGCCTTGGTGAACTCCGGGCTGGTCAGCTTCGCGTTCCAGTCCTTGTCGAACCATTGCGCGCCGAAGGTGTTCGCGACCGTGGTGAACGGCGCGAGGCTCTCGCCCCAGCCCGGCTTGCCGCGCAGGCAGATCCCGGCGATGCCCGCCTGCTTGTTGTCGAGTTTCGCGGCGAAATCGGCGATCTGCTGCCACGTCGGATGCGCGGGCATGTTCAACCCGGCCTGCTGGAACAGGTCCTTGCGATAGACCACAAAGGACGATTCGCCGTAGAACGGCACCGCGTACATCTGGTTTTCATACGACAGCGACTGGCGGATGCTCGGGATGAAGTCGGCCTCGTCGTATCCCGGCGTCGCCTTCATGTGCGGTTCGAGGTTCTCCAGCCACCCGTTGGCCGCCCACTGCGGAGCCTCGTAATTGCTGATCATCACCACGTCGAACTCGCCGCCCTGGGTGGCGGTGGACGCGGTGATCTTCGCCCTGGCCTCGTTTTCCGGCAGGGAAACGAACTTGAGCTTGATCCCGGGGTTGGCCTGCTCGAACTCGCCCTTGAGCGAAATGGCGTCCTTCATCTGCGGATTGGACACGATCGCGACGACCAGTGTCCGCCCGCCGGTGCCGAGCGCCCCGGCTCCGGCGCATCCCGTCACTAACAACGCTGTCGCGGCAAGGAGGCACAGGAGTTTACGCACCGCCACCACCTCCGGGCAGCACCTGGATCTTGAGGCCGGACCCGCTGCGCATCTTCGCCAGCGCCTCGGGGTACTGCTTGAGCGGCAGGGTGTCGGTGATCAGCGCTTCGGTGTCGAGGTAACCGTTCGCGACGAGGTCGAGCGCGTTGCCGTAGCTGTTCAGCACGGCCATCGAACCGACGATGGTGATTTCGTCGTTGTAGATACGGAACGGCGAAAGCGCGACGCGTGCTTCGGCCGGAGCGACGCCGAACACGAGCAACCGGCCACCGCGGTGCAGTGCGTTGAACGCTGCCTCGATCGCGGGTGCCGCGCCGGTGCAGTCCACTGCGGCGTCGAAGCGTTCATCGTCCAGTTCGGACATGTCGGCGGCCACTGCGGCCGCGCCGAGGTCGGTCGCGCGAGGCAGCCGGGCGGCGTTGCGGTCGACCATCGTCACGTGCGCACCCGCGCGGAGCAGGAGCTGCTGCATGATCAGGCCCATCGTGCCCGCGCCGACCACGAGGAAGCGTTCGCCCGCCTCCACGCCGATCCGGCGCACGCCGTGCACCGCGCAGGAAACGGGTTCGACCAGCGCACCCTGTTCCCAGGTCATCGAGTCGGGCATCCGGTAGCAGGTGTCCGCGGGCACCGCGACGTACTCGGCGAACGCGCCGTTGACGGTGTCGCCGGTGGCGTTCCAGTTCGCGCAGAGGTTGCCGTGCCCGGACCGGCACGGGGTGCAGTATCCGCAGTAGATCGACGGGTCGACCGCGACCCGGTCACCGACCTTCCACTCGGCGGGCACGTCCGCGCCGAGTTCGACGATCTCCCCGGAGAACTCGTGCCCGGGAACGATGGGATACGGGGTCGGCGGGAAATGCCCGTCGGCGATGTGCAGGTCCGTGCCGCAGATCCCGCAGGCACCCACCTTCACGACGACCTGGCGCTCCCCGGGCTTCGGATCGGGAACCTCGCCGACCCGGATCTCCCCGGGCCGGTCCACGATCGCGGCGCGCATGCGTCATCACCTTCCAAGATGCTCGTTTGAGCGATTTTGACTTATGCCGTAGGTAACATGCGTAGGCATTAGAGGCTGCTGCCTGCGGATCCGTCAACCGGCAAAGCTCATTTTTGCGCTATCCTGCTCATGTGAGCAGGAAAAAGGGGCCACTACCGCTGACCGAAACGCTGCTGCTGGCGACCATGGCCAGGCGGTTCTACGTGCAGGGCGCCTCGAAGCTGGAGATCGCCGACGAGTTCGGCGTGAGCCGGTTCAAGGTCGCGCGGATGCTGGACGCGGCGCTCGAGTCCGGGCTGGTGCGGATCGAGTTCGACCTGCCCGCGCCGATCGACGTCGAACTGTCCGACGACATCCGCCGGGCCTACCGGCTGGAGCGCGTGCTCGTGCTCGAACGAGCATCCGAAACGGAGCCGAGGGAGATCGTCCGCAAGCAGGTCGGCGCGCTGGCCGCCCGGCTGCTGGAGGAGATCGCGACCCCGGACGACGTCATCGGGCTGTCCTGGGCGCGCTCGGTCAACGCGATGACCGAGGCGATCCGGACCCTGCCGCGCTGCCCGATCGTGCAGCTGTGCGGGGTGCAGGCCGGGATGGACATGCGCGGCCGTTCGGTGGAGACGGTCAGCCGCGTGACGTCGGTGTCCGGCGGCGATTCGTACCCGATTTTCGGCCCGCTCGTCCTGCCCGACCGGCGGACCACCGAGATCCTGCGGCACCAGCCGGGCATCGCGGAAACGTTCGCGCAGTTCGGGAAACTCACCAAGGCCGTGGTGAGTATCGGTTCGTGGGAGACCGGGGAGTCCACCGTGTACGACGCGCTGGACGAGGCCGAACGCGCCGCCATCGCCGCCCGGGGCGCGACCGCCGAGGTCGCCGCGCGGCTGTTCGACGCGGACGGCAATTCGCTCGGCACCGGCCTGGCGCACCACGTGCTGGCGATCAGCCACGAGGAGCTGATGGCGGTCCCCGAGGTGATCGCGATCGGTTACAGCCAGCCGAAAGCCGAGGCGGTGGACGCCGTACTGCGGTCCGGGCTGGTGTCGACGCTGGTCACCGACGCCGCGGCGGCCGTACCGCTGCTGGAGCTGGCGCGAGCCAGGCCACTGCCCTCGTGAGTGCTGGCTCCGGTGAGAACCGGCATTGCCACTCACGCCCCCCGGCTCTGTGCCTGCACCACCCGATCCCCGTACTCCGCCGCCCACCTTCCGAACCCCTCGATCGGTCCGAGGAAACTCACCCCCAGCCCCGTCAGCTGATACGCCCCGCCCACGCGCTCGACCAGCCCGTCGCGTTCCAGCTTGCGCACCGCCTCGGTCAGCACCTTCGCGCTGATCCCGCCGATGCGCGTGCGCAGTTCGCCGTGCCGCAGCGGGCCGTTCTTCAACGCCCACAGCACGACCGGATGCCAGGTGTTCGCCACCAGGTCGAACGCGAGCCGGGTACGGCAGTCGGCGATGAAGTCCATGGTTACCTTTCGGTTCCTGCCGGGGTTCCTAACGTCGTTTGCGTACAACCACGCGACGACAGGAGACCTTCCCATGCACATCGCCCTCTTCGGCACCGGCGCCGTGGCGTCCGCTCTCGGCAGCCAATGGACCCGGCACGACCTGACCGTGTCCGGCCGCTCCCCCGCGCACGCCGCCGCCTTGGCCGCCGAGCTTGGCGCCGAGGCCGTGGACTGGGCCGAGGCCGCCGCCCGAGCGGACGCCATCCTGCTGGCCGTCCCGACCACCGCCCTCGAAGCCCTGCTCACCCCGCTCGACCTCACCGGCAAGGTCCTCGTCGACTGCACCAACACCCCCGGTGCGACCGGCGAACCCGTTGCCGCGCGGATCGCCGAATACGCCCCGGGCGCTTCAGTGGTGAAGGCGTTCAACCTCGCCCACGTGGACGTCTGGCGAATGACCCCGCCGCTGTTCGAAGGTCGCCCGCTCGGCGTCCCGCTGTGCGGCACCCCGGAGGCCGTCGCCGTCGCGACGGAGCTGGTCCAGGACCTGGGCTGCACTCCCCTGCCCGCCGGCGGCCTCGACCGAGCCGCCCTGCTGGAAGCCGCCGCCGGGTTGGCGATCGGCCTGTGGTTCGACGGCCTGGATGCGCGTTCCATGCTCATGGCCAGCTGATCGGGCCTATCCTGGCCTGGTGCCCACAAGTGGATCGGCGGTAGTCGTCGGCGGGGGAATCGGTGGCCTGGCCGCGGCGATCGGATTGTCGCGAGCCGGCTGGCAGGTCACGGTCTTCGAACGCCTGCCCGGTGATCTGGACGACGCCGGTTCCGGAATTTCCCTTGCCGCCAACGGTGTGCGCGCCCTGGACGCGTTGGGAGCCGGCGACGCACTCCGCGCCGCCGGCTGTTTCCAGCGCAGGGTCAGCACCCGCAGCCCGCGCGGGACTTGGCTGGCCCGCATGGACGGAGCCGAACTCGAACGCGTCGCCGGCACGCCGATCGTCGGCATCGCACGGTACGAATTGCATCGGTTGCTGCGTACGCTGCTGCCCACGCCGGTGGTGCGGGAGGAGGTCACCGCCGTCGAGGGCAACGCCGTGGTCACCACCTCCGGCCGTCACGAAGCCGAGGTGATTGTCGCCGCTGATGGCGTCAACAGCCGGCTGCGCAAACGTTTCTTCCCCGCACATCCTGGCCCGGTCTACAGTGGATCGGCCGTCATCCGCGCCATCACGACCGAGCCGTTCGCACTGTCCTCTTCGGACTTCAATCTCACCTGGGGCCGAGGAGCCGAGTTCGGGCACATCGGCTTGGCGGACGGCCGAGCCGAATGGCACGCCGTGCTGACCATCCCGGCAGGCACCCGTTATCCCGACCCGATCGCCGAAATGCGCCGCCGCTTCGGTTCCTGGCACGAGCCGGTCACCGCCCTGCTCGACGCGACCGAACCGGAAGCCGTTCTGCACCACGATGTGTACGAACTGGTGACGCCGCTGCCGTCCTATGTGTCCGGTCGAGTCGCCTTGCTCGGCGATGCCGCGCACGCGATGCAACCGAACCTCGGCCAGGGTGCCTGCCAGGCGTTGGAAGACGCCGTGACACTCGCGCATGCGCTGTCCTCAACCGACGTCGACACCGCGCTCACCCGATACGACGCAGAGCGCCGCCCGCGTAGCCAGGCCATCGCCCGAGCCGCCCGGCAAACCGGCCGGATGGGCCAGCAGCTGACGAACCCGTTCGGAATCGCGATGCGGAATCTGGCGTTCCGGGCCATGCCGACGTCGGTGATGGCGCGGTCGATGCTGCGCTACACCCGCTGGCAACCGCCGGCCAAGGACGGTCCCGGCACTCAGAACTGATTGACGTCCACGATCCGCACCACCGCGCTGCCCGCCTCGTCCGACGCGCGCAGATCGACCTCCGCGCTGATCCCCCAGTCATGGTCGCCGGCCGGATCGTCGAAGATCTGCCGCACCCGCCACAGGTCCGGCTCCTGCTCGATCAGCAGCAAGGCCGGGCCGCGCGCGTCCGGGCCGATTCCGAGCGAATCGTGCTCGTCGAAGTAGTCCTCGATCGCGTCTTCCCACGCGCCGGAGTCCCAGCCGGAGGCGGCGTCCAGCGAGCCCAGTTCGTCGTACGCCCGGCGCGAAGCCAGCTCCACCCGGCGGAACAACTCGTTGCGCACCAGTACGCGGAAAGCTCGCTCGTTGCGCGTGACCGCGGGCGGCTCGGGCGGCGGCCGGTGCGACACCGGGCCTTCCTCGTCCGGATGCCGCAGCGCTTCCCATTCGTCCAGCAGGCTGGAGTCGACCTGCCGCACCAATTCGCCGAGCCATTCGATGAGATCCTGCAGCGATTCGGTCTTCGCCTCGTCCGGCACGGTGTGCCGCAACGCGTCGTAGGTGTCGGCGAGGTAGCGCAGCACCAGGCCTTCGGAACGCGCGAGCTGATAGAAGCCCACGTATTCCACGAAGTTCATCGCGCGCTCGTACATATCGCGCACCACCGACTTCGGCGACAGCTCGTAATCCGCCACCCACGGGTGCCCAGCACGATACGACTGGTAAGCCGCGTTAAGCAGTTCCTCCAACGGTTTCGGGTACGTGACGGATTCGAGCAGCTCCATCCGCTCGTCGTACTCGATCCCGTCGGCCTTCATCGCCTGCACGGCTTCCCCGCGCGCCTTGAACTGCTGCTGCGACAACACCGGCCGCGGGTTGTCCACTGTGGATTCCACAATGGACACCACGTCCAGCGCGTACGACGGCGACTCCAGGTCCAGCAATTCGATGGCAGCCAACGCGAACGGCGAAAGCGGCTGGTTCAACGCGAAATCGAACTGCAGGTCCACCGTCAGCCGGACGATGCGCCCCTCGGCATCCGGTTCGGGCAGCTTTTCCACCACACCGGCGGCGAGCAGCGAACGGTAGATCTCGATCGCCCGCAGGATCAGCTTCCGCTGTGCCGGCCGGTCCGAATGGTTGTCCTCCAGCAGATGCCGCATCGCGTCGAACGCGTTGCCCGGCCGGGAAATCACGTTCAGCAGCATCGAGTGGCTGACCCGGAAACTGGACGTGAGCGGTTCCGGATCGGCCGCGATCAGCCGGTCGAACGTGCTCTCGGTCCAGTTGACGAAGCCCTCCGGAGCCTTCTTCCGGACGATCTTCTTTTTCTTCTTCGGGTCGTCGCCCGCCTTCTCCAGCGCCTTCGCGTTCTCCACCACGTGATCCGGAGCCTGCACGACCACATAACCGTCGGTGTCGTACCCGGCCCGGCCCGCGCGTCCGGCGATCTGGTGGAACTCGCGCGCCTTCAAATGCCGCTGCCGCACGCCGTCGTACTTCGTCAGCGCCGAGAACACCACGGTCCGGATCGGCACGTTGATGCCAACGCCGAGGGTGTCCGTCCCGCAGATCACCTTCAGCAGCCCGGACTGCGCGAGCGTTTCGACCAGCCGCCGGTATTTCGGCAGCATGCCCGCGTGGTGCACGCCGATGCCGTGCCGCACGAGCCGCGAGAGCGTCTTGCCGAACCCGGCGGAGAACCGGAAGTCGCCGAGCAGGTCGGCGATCGCCTCCTTCTCCGCCTTGGTCGTGACGTTGATGCTCATCAGCGTCTGCGCCCGTTCGATGGCCGCGGCCTGCGAGAAATGCACGACATACACCGGTGCCTGGCCGCCGTGGAGCAGCTCGGACATCGTCTCGTGCAGCGGCGTGAGCGCGTACCGGAAGGTGAGCGGCACCGGCCGCTGCGCCGAAGTGACCACCGCGGTCGGCCGTCCGGTCCTCCGGGTCAGGTCCTTTTCGAAGAACGAAACGTCGCCGAGCGTGGCCGACATGAGCACGAACTGCGCGTTCGGCAGCTCGATCAGCGGGACCTGCCACGCCCAGCCGCGGTCCGGTTCCGCATAGAAGTGGAACTCGTCCGCGACGACCTGGCCGACCGGGGCGCCGGCGCCGTCGCGCAACGCGATGTTCGCCAAGATTTCCGCGGTGCAGCAGATGATCGGCGCGTCGGCGTTGACGCTCGAATCGCCGGTCATCATGCCGACCTGATCGGCCCCGAAGATCTCGATGAGCTGGAAGAACTTCTCCGAGACCAGCGCTTTGATCGGCGCGGTGTAAAAACTGCGTTTACCGTGCGCGAGCGCGGTGAAGTGCGCGCCGACCGCGACGAGGCTTTTGCCGGAGCCGGTCGGCGTCGACAGAATGACGTTGGCCCCGGAGACGACCTCGATCACCGCCTCCTCCTGCGCGGGGTACAGCTCGATACCCCGTTCGGCCGTCCACGTCGTGAAGGCTTCGAACAGGGCATCTGCGTCGGGATCCGCTGGCAGGAGGTCGGTGAGAGTCATCGTGGCGACCATCGTGCCATCCCGCCGCCGCCCGCAGGTGCAGGGGAGATCGCGGGTGCTTGCCCTAACCCGTAGGCTTCCCGTACCGCGCGCTGCCGGAGGGGACGGACAGGCGGGCGCGCACACGGGCGGTACTCGCGGAGGATTCGGCAATGGCACAGGACATCATCCCGATCGAGCTCGGGCTGCCGCAGGGCGACGTGGTCACCCTCTGGGCCCCGCGGTGGCGGGAGGACGGCGAGGAGTGGGAAGCGTTCCTCGGCGACGAGGACGACCTGTACGCCTTCCCGGACGCCGCGCACCTTGCCGCCTTCGTGCGCACAGCCGAGCAGCACGACCTGCTCGACCACCCGGCGTGGGACGCGGTGCCCGCGCTGAACGTGCCCGAGCTGATCCCCGACGACGACCACTCCTACGACCTCGTCGGCGTGCCCGAGCTGGTCGCCGAGGAGCCGGACTCGTGGACGATCGGCGAGCTGGCCGAGATCGTCGGCATCGTCCGTTCGCTCGCCGACGTGTGCGAGCTGGACGAGGTGCACGAGGTGCTCGACGCCTACGAGGGCTTCTCGCTGCTGGAGCAGGGCCGGCTGCCCTTCACCGGGCGCGAGGGCGAAGCGCTGTGGAACGACCTGTCGAAGGCCGTCTCCGAGAAGTGGGACACCGTGCTCGACGCGATCGACAACCTGGTGACGGTGCCGGACGTCGACGCCGCGGTGCTGGAGCAGACCGCCGAAGAGCTGGCCGCCTTCCACGAGGAATCCGCCGAGGCGGAGGCCGGTGAAGAGGACGGCGGGCCGGAAGACCTCGAAGCGGTCGACGCCGAGGACGAGGACGCCGAGGACGAGCCGGTCGGTTTCTGGGGCGAGGTCGGCATCGACCCGATCAAGATCGTCACCTCCGGCGCGGAGTACTACACGCTGCGCTGCTACCTCGACGACAAGCCGGTCTTCCTCGGCAACGAGGGCGAGATCGACGTGTTCAGCTCGCCGAAGGCGCTGCTCAAGGCGATCAAGGCGGGTGACGAACTCGCCGACACCGACCTCGCGAGCGTGTCCACTTGGGACGAGGTGCGCGAGAAGGCGGCGGCCGACGAGCTGGAGATCGAGGTCGACACCGACAACACCTACGTGTTCCCCGGTCTCGACGAGGACATCGCCGAGGGCCCGGAGTCGATCGACCCGACCCAGCTGGAGCTGGCCGTCGAGCTGATCACCGACGCCGCCGAATGGGCGGGCGACGACACCGTCGAAACCGCGCTGGCGGCCAACGAAAGCCTCGGCTGGCTGGTGTCGTTCGTGCTGCGGCCGGACCCGAGCCGGCTTGAGCCGAGCGCTCCGTTCGACACCGAGCAGAGCGCCTGGCGCAAGCTGGTGGAGGACTTCGAGAACCGCCTCACGGTGGTCTGAACCTGCTAGACGGCGTCGAACACGCTCTCGGCCGGGTCACCGGCGGAGAACATCTTCCAGGCGACGCCGGCGATCGCATCCGGATCCAGGGTGCGACCGCCGGCGTCGCCGTATTTTTCCCGCCCCGCGACGACCATCCGGTGAATGTCGCCGCGTTCGACCAAGCCGCCGATGATGAGGCTGCCCGCGTACACGCCGGTCCCGGCCAGCCCCTCGTGCAGCGTCCGCGCGTAGTTCCGCAACGCCGCTGACGACACCGCGAGCGCGCCGAGCGCGGGCATCGGCCGCACCGCGCTGAGCCCGCCGGCGAACAGGAATCCGCCGCTGCCGCGCTCCAGCATGCCCGGCAGCAGCTTGCCGACCACCTCGACGGCCGGATACACCCAGCTCATCGCCTTCTCGACGGCGTCGACAGTCGCTTCGGTGATGTCCGTGGGAAAGCTGTCCGGTTCGATCGCGGCCGGGCCGTAGTAGGCGACGTCGATGCCGCCGAACCGTTCGGTGACTTCGTCGAGCGTCGCTCCGATTCCGTTCCGGACGTCGCCGGCGAACGCTTCCGCGTTGTCGAGTCCGGCCAGGTAAGCCGGGTGCCGCTCAGCGGTACGCGAAACGAGCGCGACGCTGTATCCCTCCTTGGCGAACCGGTGGGCCATCGACATTCCGAGGCCGGGCCCGGCTCCGAGAACGACAGCGGTCGGGCGAGTGGTCATGGCTTGGTTTCCTTCCCCAGCATTAAGTCGAGGGCACCCTCGATTTCGTTCGCCAAGGTACCACAAAACCCGAGGACGCCCTCGACTTTGTACGATGGGCCCATGGCCACCGGATCGAAGCCGTTGCGCGCGGACGCCGCCCGCAACCGCGGCAAACTGCTGGCCGCCGCCACGCGCGCGTTCGGCGAGCACGGCCTCGACGCGCCGCTGGAGCAGATCGCCCGCAGCGCCGGGGTCAGCATCGGCACGCTGTACGCGCACTTCCCGACCCGGGACGCCTTTGTCGACGCGATCCTGCCCGCGCAGATCGCCGCACTGGACGATCTGGCGGCGAAGGCGTTGGCGGAGCCGGACCCGTGGCAGGGCTTCACCGGGTTTCTCGACGGGCTGTTCGCGTTGCAGGCCAAGGATCACGGCCTCAGCGACGCGCTCGCCCGCAGGTTGCCGTTGAGCCCGGCCGTACGGGAGGCGTGCCGCACCGGTTTCGAGCATGCGGAGCGCATTATCGACCGGGCAAAGGAATCCGGACAGCTGCGCGCCGATTTCGAACCCGCGGATCTCGCCCCGCTGGTCGCCGCGATGTCGCAGCTGATCCGCGAATCACCCGAAACCTGGCGTCGGCACTTGGCGTTCTTTCTCGACGGCCTGCGTGGCTCGTGAGTGGCGATCCCGGGGAGAACCGCGATCGCCACTCACGAGCCACCTACCTCCTCGCGCCCCTCCGCCCGCATCGGCACCACCCCTATTGCCAGCAGCGGGAAAACCGCCGCCACGCAATACGCCAGCGCGTACCGGCTGTCCCCGATCACCAGTCCCAGCAACGGCGGCGTCGCCGACGCGGCGATGTTCTGCGCGGTGTTCTGCGTCCCCATCGCGCGCCCCGACCACGCGATACCGGCCAGCTCGGCCGACGCGGTGAAGCCGAGACCGTTGTCCGCCACCGTGATCACCGCCGCCAGCACGAGCGCGGCCAGCACCAGCCACAGCCAAGTCGCGTCCCCGACCGCGACCAGCAGCATCACGACCACACTCGCGACAGCGAGCTGCCGCATCGGCCGCAACCGGCTGCCGACCCGGTCCGACCAATACCCCGACGCCAGTCGCCCGAGCGCGCCGAGCACCTGAGCCACCGCGACGAACACCCCCGCCTGCGCGGCGGTCCATTGATGCTGCGAGACCAGATAGACCGGCGCGAACGCGGACACCGCGAACTGCGGCACCACCAACAGCGCACTCGCGCCGTGCACTCGCCACAGCCACGGCTTGCGGTACGGCGACGGCGGCCGCTCCCCCTTCGCCGCACGCGGCGGCCGCGGCGGGTCCACGACGAACAGCGCCACCAAGAGCGCCACACCGACCGCCAGCACGGCAGGAAGCAGCATCGCCGCCTGGAACCCCCACTGCGCGGCCAGCGGCGGCAGCCCGAGCGCGGCCACTCCTACCCCCAGCGGCTGCGCCGTCTGCCGGATGCCCATCGCGACGCCACGCTCGGATTTGGCGAACCAGCCCATGACGACCCGGCCGCTCGCCGCGTTCACCGAAGCCGTGCACGCACCGGCTACGAGAAACACCCCAAAGAGAAGTCCGACCGGGTGGTGCCACAGGGCGGCGTACACGAGGAGTAACCCCGATACGCCCAGGCCCAGCGCCATGATGAGGCGCTCGCCGTAACGGTCCGCAGCCGCGCCCCAGGCGATGAGCGTGAGCAGCAGGCCGATGCTCGGCGCCGCGACGACCGTGCCCGCCTGCGCCAGCGTCAGATGGTCGGCCTCGCGCATGGCGGGCACGAGAAACGGCAGCCCGTAAAGAAAGGAGCAGCTGGCGGTCTGCGCGGCGAGGCCAAGCGCGAGGATCAGCCACCGTCGCGAACTGCCTTTTTGCCGCACCTGCTCCCCAGCCCCGACCTGCGCCATTCCGCCACCGTCTCAATATCTGAGATATACGTCTTACATGGTGAACGATAGTTGGCATGGCTAACGAACGCAACCGCCTTTCGGAGGCGGCCGCGTCCGACAGCTCGATGATTCAGCCGAGCGCCGCGTACCCGGGTTTGACGACCTTCTCGATCAGCTCAAGCCGCTCGTCGAAATCGAGGAACGCGGATTTCATCGCGTTGATCGTGAACCAGCGGAAGTCGTCGAGGCCGAAGCCGAACGTCTCGGCCAGCGCGGCGAATTCACTGGTCATCGTGCAGCCGCTCATCAGCCGGTTGTCGGTGTTGACGGTGACGCGGAAGCGCAGCCGGGCGAGCAGGCCGATGGGATGCTCGGCCAGCGACGGCACGGTTGCGGTCTGGACGTTCGACGAGGGGCAGATCTCCAGCGGGATCCGCCGGTCCCGGACGTAGCCCGCCAACCGTCCAAGATGGACATTTCCGTCGGCGTCGGTGGTGATGTCCTCGACGATCCGCACGCCGTGCCCGAGCCGTTCCGCGCCGCAGTACTGGATTGCCTCGCCGATCGAGGGAAGTCCGAACGCTTCGCCGGCATGAATAGTGAAGTGCGCGTTGTTCCGGCGCAAATAGTCGAATGCGTCCAGATTTCGGGTGGGCGGGAATCCGTCCTCCGGTCCGGCGATGTCGAATCCGGCCACCCCGGCGTCGCGGTAGCGCACCGCGAGTTCGGCGATCTCGAGCGCACGGGCGTGCTGGCGCATCCCGCACAGCAGGGTCCGCACCCGGATCCGCCCGCCGCCCGCGGCTACCCTCCGCATCCCTTCGGCGAAGCCCTCTTGGACAGCCTCGACCACTGCATCGAGTGACAGCCCGCGTTCCACGAAGAGCTCCGGCGCGTACCGCAGCTCGGCGTAGGCCACTCCGTCCGCGGCCAGGTCTTCCACCGCCTCGGCGGCAACCCTGACCAGTGCTTCCTCCGTCTGCATGACACCACACGTGTGGGCGAACGTTTCGAGGTACGACACCAGGGAACCGGAGTCCGCCGCGGCGCGGAACCAGCGGCCCAGCTCGTCCGGATCCGTCGCGGGAAGGTCCCGGTAGCCGAGATCCTCGGCGAGTTCGGCGACCGTGCCCGGGCGCACACCGCCGTCGAGGTGATCGTGGAGCAGGACCTTGGGGGCACGGCGCAGGATCTCCGCGCTCAGCGGGGTTACGTCCGACATCCTCCAACGGTAGCCTCGCTGTCATTCCCCTACCTGGCCGTAACCGAGAGCACCGGAACAACCCTCTGCTCAGCACTGTGCGCAAGGAATCGGCCATCCGGGTGGCACGGTCGTTATCCGCGTTCCCCGGGGGCCATACGCACAGCAATTTTCTTCATCGATAAGCTCGGGTCAGTCCCTTCCATTTTCCCCGCCGACGAAGGACACCGCAGTGACCACTGACAACCACATTGCCGCTCCGTCGTTCGACCGGATGCGCAACAT
This sequence comes from Amycolatopsis rubida, assembly GCF_900115345.1. Lineage (GTDB taxonomy): Bacteria > Actinomycetota > Actinomycetes > Mycobacteriales > Pseudonocardiaceae > Amycolatopsis > Amycolatopsis rubida. The sequence goes on from NZ_FOWC01000011.1 coordinate 182,852, forward strand.
GCTGGTGCGCGCGGCCGAGGTTCGTGAGAGCGAGCAGCAGCAGATCTTCGACGCGCTCGACGACATCTACGCCCGGCTCGCGCCGGTGGACTCCCTGGGCGCGGTGCGCAAGCGGCTGTCGGAACTGCCGGACCGGACCGAGGTCGGGGTGCTGGCGGAACGCCTCGACGAGGCGATGACACGGCTGGAGTCCCAGGACAACGCGATCGCCGCGCTCACGCACGCGGTGGAGAGCATCGTCGACAAGCTGGCGAAGCCCTTCGCCCAGCTCGACGGCCGCCTCGACGGCGTGGCGGCGCGGTTCGAGGGCGTCGCGGGCCGGATGGACGGGCTTGAGGACAAGCTGCAGAACATCCACCGCCGCCTCGACGAGCTGGGCGGGCACCTGGACAAGCAGGACGCGAAGCTGGAGTCGCTGCCGCAGACGACACAGGGCCCGATCCGCGACCGGATCGAGATGGCCGAGACGTCGCTGCGCGAGCGGATCGAGACCACCGACCAGGAACTGCGCTCGCGCGTGGACGAACTGGACCGCGCGACGAAGGAACGCATCGCCACCGCGACCGACGCGCTGAAGAGCGCGGTCTCCGACACCGGCGAGATGATCGACCCGGCCGCCCGCCTCGACAGCGTCGGCACGAAGCTCGAAACGATCACCCAGCGTCTCGACGACCTGTCCAGCCGCATCGACAAGGTCGAGGACGACGTCACCGGCCGCATCGGCGACCTGGACGGCTCGGTCCGCAGCGGCCTGTCGAAGGTCGAAGGCACGCTGTCGAAGCAGCCGGACACCGACGCGGTCGACTCGCTGGTGCGCCGCAGCAACGACGAATCCGTGCGGCGGATCGGCGGCCAGCTGGACGAGGCGATGGCGACCTTCGCGGAACTGATGCTGGGCGGCGGGCCCGCGGTGCAGCAGATCGCCCCGCCGCCGCCCGCGCCGCGGCAGCCTCGTCGCAGCTCCCGCAACGGGCGGTCGCCCAAGGCCGCGGACGCCAAGGCCAAGGCTGGCGGCGACGCGGACGAGCCGACTGACTGAGCTGAATGACCGAAGCCCCGTCCGGGATCCGGACGGGGCTTCGTCGTTTCCGCGGTCAGGGCCGAACGGTGTCCAGCACGATCCCCGTCGCAGCAGGTGCCTCCGCACCCACCTCGAACCCGCCCTCCAGCGCCGCGAGGGCCGCCGGGATCGCCTCCGGAGTGTCCGTGTGCAGTTCCAGCAACGGCTCCCCCGCCACCACCGCGTCGCCCGGCTTCGCGTGGCACAAGATTCCCGCCGCGGCCTGCACCGGGTCTTCCTTGCGCGCCCGGCCGGCCCCGAGCCGCCAAGCCGCGACACCCACCGCGTAGGCGTCCAGCGAAGTCAGCACCCCGGAAGCAGGTGCTGGGACGACGTGCACCGAAGAAGGTCGCGGCAAGGAGGCCGAAGGATCGCCGCCCTGCGCGGTGATCATCCGAGCCCACACCTCATAGGCCTCACCGGACGCCAGCACCTCAGCCGGATCCACGGAAATCCCCGCCAAAGCAAGCATTTCCCGCGCCAGCGCCACCGTCAGCGAGACCACGTCCGCCGGGCCACCGCCGCGCAGGACCTCGACCGCCTCCGCGACCTCGACCGCGTTCCCGACCGCCCGCCCGAGCGGCGTGCTCATGTCGGTGATCAACGCGGTGCACGCCACCCCGTGCGCGGTGCCGATGTCCACGAGCGTCCGCGCCAGCAGCTGCGCCTCCGGCACGGTCTTCATGAACGCCCCGGAGCCGGCCTTCACATCCAGCACCAGCCCCGAAGCACCCTCGGCGATCTTCTTGCTCATGATCGAGCTGGCGATCAACGGCACCGACTCGACCGTCGACGTGACATCCCGCAGCGCGTACAGCTTCTTGTCCGCCGGAGCCAGCCCCTCAGTCGCCGCGCAGACCACCGCGCCGACCGAGTTCAGCTGCGCCGCGATCTCGTCCAGCGACAAAGCCGCGCGCCAACCCGGGATCGACTCCAGTTTGTCCAGCGTCCCGCCGGTGTGGCCGAGTCCGCGACCGGACAGCTGCGGCACCGCGGCACCGCACGCGGCGACCAGCGGAGCCAGCGGCAAGGTGATCTTGTCGCCGACCCCGCCGGTCGAGTGCTTGTCCACGGTCGGGCGCGCGACGTCCAGCGACAGCCGCGAACCCGAGCCGATCATCGCGCCGGTCCAGCGCGCGATCTCGCCGTCGTCCATGCCGCGCAAGAAAATGGCCATGGCCAGTGCGGCCATCTGCTCTTCCGCGACCACTCCGCGGGTGTAGGCGTCGACGACCCAGTCGATCTGTTCGTCGCTCAGCCGTCCGCCGTCACGCTTGGCCCGAATGACATCTACCGCGGCGAACGTCACGGCAGGTCCTCCGGCCCGAACGCGTCCGGCAGCACCTCCGACATCGGCAGCACCCCGCGCGGAGTGTCCACCAGGCACGAAGATCCGCCAAGCTCAAACAGAATCTGGCGGCAGCGTCCACAAGGCATCAACAGCTCACCCGCGCCGCTGCGGCAAGCCACGGCGACCAAACGGCCACCGCCGGACAGTCGCAATTGACCGGCCATTGTGCACTCAGCGCACAAACCCAAACCGTAGGAAGCGTTTTCGACGTTGCAACCGGTCACCTGACGGCCATCGTCCACAATGGCCGCGACGCCGACGTGCAGTCCCGAATAAGGCGCGTACGCGTGCGAAGCCGCCTTGACCGCCTCAGCTCGCAGAGCTTCCCAGTCCACTTCGGACATCAGTCGCCCTCACCTCGCCGATACTGCGCACCGTCCGCCTTGGGCGGCCGAAGTCGTTGCGACGCAACAGCTAGCACGATCAACGTCACGAAATGCGCGGTGTAGGGGATCAAGTCGCTCGGCAGCGTGTCGTTGGTCCAGTAGATCGCGTACAGAATGCCGGCGCCGACCACGCCGAGCGCGGCCGCGAGCCAACGCTTCCGGATCAGCTGCACGATCACGATGATCGCCAGCAGAATCACCGCGCCGTACAGCAACGCCAGCACCGCGTCACCGCCGCCGGCGAGCTGCAGACCGTCGGAGTACCCGAACAGCGCGGCACCGCCGAGCAGCCCGCCCGGTCGCCAGTTGCCGAAAATCATCGCGGCCAGACCGATGTACCCGCGGCCGTTGGTCTGGTTCTCCAGGTAGTCCGCGCCGCCCTTGAGCAGCACCAGGGAGGCACCGCCCATGCCCGCGAAGCCGCCGGAGATCAGCACGCCGACGTACTTGTAGCGGTACACGTTCACGCCGAGCGACTCCGCCGCGACCGGGTTCTCACCGCACGAACGCAGCCGCAGGCCGAACCGGGTGCGCCAGAGAATCCAGTAGCTCACCGGGATCAGCACGATCGCGAGCATGGTCAGCGGCGCGACCCCGGTCACCAGCCCGCGCAAAATGCCCGCGACGTCGGACAATCCGACGCGCTGCTGGTCTTCCAGCGAGCCCAGCCAGTCCGAAAGCCCGGCCGCCGAATAGGTGTCGAACTTCGGCACCGGCGGCGACTGGCGCGGGTTGCCCGACAGCGGCTCGAAAATCAGGTTCGCCAGATACTTCGCGACACCGAGCCCGAGCAGGTTGATCGCGACCCCGGAGACGATGTGGTTGACGTTGAACGTCACCGTCGCCACCGCGTGCAGCAGCCCGCCCAGCGCGCCGAACGCGATCGCGGCCAGCAGGCCGACCCACGCGCCGCCGTAGTACGCACCCCAGGCCGCGCCCCAGGTGCCGAGGATCATCATGCCTTCGAGGCCGATGTTGATCACGCCGACGCGCTCGGCCCACAGCCCGCCGAGCGCGCACAGCAGGATCGGCAGCGCCAGCCGCAGCGCGGTCGACGCGGTGTTGCTGGACGTCAGCGCCGAAACACCGGTGGCGTACGACGCGGTCGACATGACCGCGATCGCGACCACGGCCCAGATCACGCCGCGCAGCCAGCCGGGAATCCGCGGCCGCTTGCGCTTGACCGGCACCGGCATCCCTGACTCCGGTCCTGGCCTCGACAGTTCTGTGGTGGTCACACCGCACCGCCTTCCGCGACCGAGGCGCCCTTGCGGCCGTTGCCCGCGAGCGCCCTGCCCACCCTGCGCTGTTCCGCGGCGAGGTCGGCCCGGCGCACGATCTCGTACGCCACGACGACCGAGAGCACGATGATGCCCTGCATGATCGTCGCGATCTCCTTGGACACGTTGATCTGCTCCAGCGACACCGCCGAGGTGTCCAGGAACGCCCACAGCAGCGCGCCGAACGCGATGCCGCCGGGGTGGTTGCGGCCGAGCAGCGCGACCGCGATGCCGGTGAAGCCGTACATCTGGGTCGCGGTGATGCCGTAGCTGTAGTCGCGGCCGAGCAGTTCCGGCATGGCGACCAGACCGGCCACCGCACCGGAGAGCAGCATCGCGATGAGCGTCATCTTCTTCGCGCTCACGCCGCCGGCCGCGGCGGCCGTCGCGGACTCGCCGCTGGCCTTCAGCTCGAAGCCGAACCTGGTGCGGTTCAGCATGAACCAGTACGCGCCGCCGATCACGATCGCGATGAACACGAACCCGAACAGCGTGCCCGACCCCAGCGGGATGCCCGGGATCCGGCCGGACGGCGCGATCACCCTGGTCCCGATGTTGTTGCCGGTCTGCACGCCGAACTGGTCGGCGTTGATCAGGAAGGCGATGATGCCGGCGACGATCGAGTTCAGCATGATCGTCGAGATGACCTCGCTGACGCCGCGGGTCACCTTGAGCACCGCCGGGATCGTCGCGTACAGCGCGCCGGAAAGGATGGCCACCAGCAGGATCACGATGGTGTGAATGACCGGCGGCAATTGCAGCGCCCCGCCGACGATCGCGGCGATCACGGCGGCGAACCGGTACTGGCCCTCGACGCCGATGTTGAACAGGTTCATCTGGAACCCGATCGCCACGGCCAGGCCGGACAGGTAGTACACGCATCCGAGGTTCACCGTGTCGACCGCGGTGGAACCCTTGAACAGCTGGCCGATCATCGTCCCGTACGCCTGCAACGGGTCGGCGCCGGAGATGACGAGCGCGATCGCGGACAGGATCACCGCGAACGCGATCGCGAGCAGAGGCGGCAACAGCCGCGTGCGCCACGAACTCATGAGTCTTCACCTTCTTCGGCGCCGGTCATGGCGGAACCGAGTTCCTGCGGGGTAACGGTGGCGGGGTTGGCCTCGCTCACGAGCCGGCCGCGCAGCATCACGCGAATGGTGTCGGACAGTCCGATCAGCTCGTCGAGGTCCGCGGAAATCAGCAGCACGGCGAGGCCGTCGGCACGCGCCTGGCGGATCTGTTCCCAGATCAGCGCCTGCGCGCCGACGTCGACGCCGCGGGTCGGGTGCGAAGCGATCAGCAGCACCGGGTTGCCGGACAGTTCGCGGCCGACGATCAGCTTCTGCTGGTTGCCGCCGGACAGCGCGGCGGCCGGAACGTCGATGCCGGGCGTGCGGACGTCGTACTCGCGCACGATCCGCTCGGTGTCCTCGCGCGCGCCCGCGATGTTCAGCAGTTGGCCGCCGGACACCGGCTCGCGCGTCTGGTAGCCGAGAATCCGGTTGACCCACAACGGTTGCGTGAGCAGCAGGCTGTGCCGCGTGCGGTCCTCGGCGATGTAGCCGATGCCCGCCTCGCGCCGGGCGAGCGTGCCCAGCTTGACCAGATCGTGCGTCTTGCCCTCCGGTGGGGTCAGCTCGATGTGGCCGCCGCTCGCCTTGCGCATCCCCATGATCGTCTCGACCAGTTCGGTCTGGCCGTTGCCCTCGACGCCCGCGATGCCGAGCACCTCGCCCGCGTGCACGGTGAACGAGATGTCGTCCAGCACGTTGCGCTCGGACCCTTCGGCGGACAGCCGCAGCTCGCGCACCCCGAGCACCTCGCGGTCGGTCACCGTCGACTCGCGCGTCTCCGGGCTCGGCAGCTCCGAACCGACCATCATCTCGGCCAGCTCGCGGCTGGTGATCCTCTTCGGATCCGCGGTGCCGACCGTGGTGCCGCGCCGGATCACGGTGACCGTGTCGGCGATCGCCCGCACCTCGTCGAGCTTGTGCGAGATGAAGAGGAACGTGTAGCCGTCGGCCTGCATCTCGCGCACGGTCGTGAACAGCGCGTCCACTTCCTGCGGCACGAGCACGGCGGTCGGCTCGTCGAGAATGATGATTTTCGCGCCGCGGTAAAGGACTTTGACGATCTCGACGCGCTGGCGGTCGGCGACGCCGAGTTCCTCCAGCAGCGCGTCCGGCTTCGCGTGCAGCCCGGTCCGCTTCGACAGTTCCGCCAAGCGCGTCCGCGCCGCGCGGCCGATGCCGTGCAGCGCCTCCGCGCCGAGGAACACGTTTTCCGCGACGGTCAGGTTGTCGGCGAGCATGAAGTGCTGGTGCACCATGCCGATCCCGGCGCGGATGGCGTCCTGCGGGTTGCGCAGTCTCACCTCGCCGCCGTTGATGGCGATGCTGCCCTCGTCGGGCTGCTGCATCCCGTACAGGATCTTCATCAGGGTCGACTTGCCCGCGCCGTTCTCGCCGCACAACGCGTGCACCTCGCCCGCCGCGACGGTGAGGTTGACGTCGGAGTTCGCGACGACGCCGGGGAACCGCTTGGTGATCCCGGTCAGCTGGACGGCAGGCACGCCCCGGTCGGGGACGGCTTCGGCCTCGATCTCGGTCATCGGAGGGGACATCCCGTTCTGTCGGAAACGCGTGAGGGCCCGGAAGGAAGATCCTTCCGAGCCCTGCCGCGTCGTGAGCGTTACTTGGCCGGCTTGTCCGAAACCTTGATGGCGCCGGAGACGATCTGGGCCTTGTACCCGTCGAGCACGTCCTTGATGTCGTCGACCTTGCCGCCGGAGGTGGAGTAGCCGACCCCGTCGGACTTGAGGTCGAAGCGCTTCGGCACCGTGCTCAGGTCGCCCTTCGCGACGGCCTGGAGGTACTCGAAGACCGCGACGTCGACGCGCTTGATCATCGAGGTGATGATGATGTCCTTGTCGGCGGCGACCGTCTTCTGGTTGTACTGGTCGGAGTCGACGCCGATGGCCAGCGCGTTGTTCTGCTTCGCCGCGTCGAACACGCCCTTACCGGAGGCGCCTGCCGCGTGGTAGACGACGTCCGCGCCGCGGGAGATCTCCGCGGCGGCCTTCGCGTTGCCCTTCGGCGGGTCCTGGAAACCGGAGAAGTCGCCGGCCGGCGTCAGGTACTCGTCCTCGACCTTGATCTTGCTCGAAACGGCCTTCGCGCCCTGCAGGAAGCCCGCCTCGAACTTCTGGATCAGCGGGGTGTTCACGCCGCCGACGAAGCCGACGTGGCACTTCTTGCTCTTGTACGCGGCGGCGACACCGGCCAGGAACGAGCCCTGTTCCTCGGCGAAGACCAGCGGCGTGACGTTCGGCAGGGTGATCGAGTCGTCGTCGACGATCGCGAACTTGGTGTTCGGGTACTTGGCGGCGATCGCCTTGACCGACGGCGCGTAGGCGAAGCCGACCGCGATGATCGGGTTCAGGCCCGACTGCGCCATCTGCTCAAGCCGCTGCTGCTTGGCGGCTTCGCTCTCGCTCGCGCTCGCGGTGCTCTCGTTGACCGTCGGGACGCCGAGGTCGGACTTCGCCCGGTCGGTGCCCGCGGCGGCCGCGTCGTTGAAGGAAGCGTCACCGCGACCGCCGACGTCGAAGGCCAGGCCGACCTTGAGCTTGCTGCCGTCGACCTTGCCCGAGGCGGCGCTGCTGCTCGTGGCGGCGGCAGGCGCGGCGGGCGGCTTCGGGGCGGTGATGCAGTTCGAGCCCGAATTGCCATCCGTTCCGGACGCGTTGTTGTTGCTTCCCCCGGTGTCCTTCGCGCACCCGGCCAGTGCAAGCACCCCAGCCATGGTCGCGGCGGCCAGCGCGGTTCCACGCATGCGACGCACCGTGTGTCTCCCTCCCCGCTGATCCAGCGGACGATCCAGGAACGGCCCGGTCACGGTCGCCGGGCTCAACTGGCAGACCGTACCCAACCGCCGGGTAACCGCCATAGGAACGGCACGCTACGTAACACAAACGTTTACTCGGAGGTTCGATCCGCGACCGATCCGGCGCCGACCGTGATCAACAGCCGTCCTCGCGACCCGCGCGCTCACTCCCCGTGGCACCGCCGGTCCCGGGAACTGTCCGGGCAGGACTCCTTGCGGGAATCCGGTTCCCGGAATAAGCCCCGCACGGCCAGCTCAGACGTGCTCCAGACCACACGTCCGAGTGGTCTGCCTGGTCACCGGTGTCTGGTCTGTCACAGAGAGGAACCCGGAGGTGAGCCGCGCGTAGGGGTCGGGTCTAGCATCCATTCATCCACGCTCGATGGCCCCTGATCTCGGCACCGTCGCCGGAGTTGTCCCCAGTGGACCGACCCCGGCCGCGGGTGCGGACCTCACCGGTCACCCGGGCACGACAGTCATGACGTTGGAGGCCGTTCACCGATGTCCACCACGGCGAGCACTGCCACCGAAAGCGGGGCAGGAGCTGGCGATCGGGCGGGTGCCTCACGCCGGCAGGGAACTTTCTACCGGGGCGACCCCGGCATGTGGTCCTGGGTGCTGCACCGCATCACCGGCGTGCTGACCTTTTTCTTCCTGTTCGTGCACGTGCTCGACACCGCGCTCGTGCGCGTGTCGCCGAACACCTACGACCAGGTCATCGAGACGTACAAGACGCCGATCGTGAACCTGCTCGAGGTCGGCCTTGTCGGCGCGGTGCTGTTCCACGCGCTCAACGGGCTGCGCGTCCTGCTGGTCGACTTCTGGGCCAAGGGCCCGAAGTACCAGAAGACGATGCTCTGGGTCATCGGCGTCGTGTGGGTGGTCGTGATGGTTCCGGGTGCGTTCTTCATGCTGAAGCGCACCGTCGAGACGCTTTTCGGGGGTGCCTGATCCCATGGCCGACGCTCTGATCCTCGAGAAGCCGCGCTCGCCGCGGCGCCCGTCCGCCCGGCGCAGCAACTTCGAGCTCTACAGCTGGCTGTTCATGCGCATCTCCGGGCTCGCGCTGATCATCCTGGTGCTGGGCCACCTGTTCATCATGAACATCCTCGACGGCGGCGTGCACCGCATCAACTGGGGCTTCGTCGCCGGCCGCTGGGCCTCGCCGTTCTGGCAGTTCTGGGACCTGGCGATGCTGTGGCTCGCCGAGATCCACGGCGGCAACGGGCTGCGCACGATCATCGACGACTACGCGCGCAAGGACTCCACCCGGTTCTGGCTGAAGATCCTGCTCTACGTCTCGATGGCGCTCATCCTGGCCGTCGGCACGATGGTGATCTTCACCTTCGACCCCGAGATGCCTGCCTCCTGAAGGCGCACCCACCACTAGCTAGCGGAGTCTTTCCCTATGCAGTTCCACAAGTACGACGTGGTGATCGTCGGCGCGGGCGGCGCGGGCATGCGCGCGGCCATCGAATCCGGTCAGCGCGCCCGCACCGCGGTCCTCACCAAGCTGTACCCGACCCGGTCCCACACCGGCGCGGCCCAGGGCGGCATGTGCGCCGCGCTGGCGAACGTCGAAGAGGACAACTGGGAGTGGCACACCTTCGACACCGTCAAGGGCGGTGACTACCTGGTCGACCAGGACGCCGCGGAGATCATGGCCAAGGAGGCCATCGACGCCGTCCTCGACCTGGAGAAGATGGGCCTTCCGTTCAACCGGACGCCCGAGGGCAAGATCGACCAGCGCCGGTTCGGCGGGCACACCCGCGACCACGGCAAGGCCGCGGTGCGCCGCGCCTGCTACGCCGCGGACCGCACCGGGCACATGATTCTCCAGACGCTGTACCAAAACTGCGTCAAGCACGGCACCGAGTTCTTCAACGAGTTCTACGTGCTCGACCTGGTCCTGTCCGAGGGCGAGGACGGCAACCCGATCGCCACCGGCGTGGTCGCCTACGAGCTGGCCACCGGCGAACTGCACGTGTTCCAGGCGAAGTCGATCGTGTTCGCCACCGGCGGCGCGGGCAAGATCTTCAAGACCACCTCGAACGCGCACACCCTCACCGGCGACGGCCTCGGCATCATCTTCCGCAAGGGCCTTCCGCTGGAGGACATGGAGTTCTTCCAGTTCCATCCGACCGGCCTGGCCGGCCTCGGCATCCTGATCTCCGAGGCGGTGCGCGGCGAGGGCGGCATCCTCCGCAACGCCGACGGCGAGCGGTTCATGGAGCGCTACGCCCCCACCATCAAGGACCTCGCCCCGCGCGACATCGTCGCCCGGTCGATGGTCCAGGAGGTACTGCAGGGCCGCGGCTGCGGGCCGAACAAGGACTACGTCGTCCTCGACGTGACCCACCTGCCGGTCGAGGTCCTGGAGACCAAGCTGCCGGACATCACCGAGTTCTCCCGCACCTACCTGGGCGTCGACCCGGTCAAGGAGCCGGTGCCGGTGTTCCCGACCTGTCACTACGTGATGGGCGGCATCCCGACCAACATCCACGGCGAGGCGCTGCGCGACAACGAGCACGTCATCCCCGGCCTGTACGCCGCGGGCGAGGTCGCCTGCGTGTCGGTGCACGGTTCGAACCGCCTCGGCACGAACTCGCTGCTGGACATCAACGTGTTCGGCCGCCGCGCGGGCATCGCCGCCGCGGAGTACGCGCTGGCGCACGAGCACGTCGAGCTGCCGGAGAACCCGACCACCCTGGTCGAGGAACAGCTGGAGCTGCTGCTGTCGGAGCACGGCGACGAGCGCGTCGCCGACATCCGCAAGGAAATGCAGCAGACGATGGACTCGCACGCTTCGGTGTACCGCACCGAGGACACGCTGAAGCAGGCGCTGACCGACATCCAGGCGCTCAAGGAGCGCTACCAGCGGATCACCGTGTCGGACAAGGGCAAGCGGTACAACACCGACCTGCTCGAGGCCGTCGAGCTCGGCTTCCTGCTGGAACTGGCCGAGGTGCTGGTCGTCGGCGCGATCGCGCGCAAGGAGTCCCGCGGCGGCCACGCCCGCGAGGACTACCCGAACCGCGACGACACGAACTTCATGCGGCACACCATGGCCTACAAGCAGGGCGAGGGGCTGTCGTCCGACATCCGGCTCGACTACAAGCCGGTCACCTTCACCCGCTACGAACCGATGGAGCGGAAGTACTGATGACGACGGCCACCCCTGAAGCGCCTTCCGCCAAGGCGTCCGACGAGCACACGCCGATCCAGGTCACGCTGAAGATCCTGCGGTTCAACCCGGAGGTCGACCAGGAGCCGCACTGGGAGTCCTACGACGTCCCGGCACAGCCGACCGACCGCGTGCTGAACCTGCTGTTCTACGTCAAGGACTACCTCGACGGCACGTTCTCCTTCCGCCGCTCGTGCGCGCACGGCGTGTGCGGTTCGGACGCGATGCAGATCAACGGGATCAACCGGCTGGCCTGCAAGGTGCTGCTGAAGGACCTGCTGGAAAAGAACGGCAAGAAGACCGAGATCACCATCGCCCCGATCAAGGGCCTGACGACGTTGAAGGACCTCTACGTCGACATGGACCCGTTCTTCGAGGCGTACCGGGCGATCAAGCCGTACCTGATCACCTACGGCAACGAGCCGACCCGCGAGCGGATCCAGTCCCAGGCCGACCGCAACCGGTTCGACGACACCACCAAGTGCATCCTGTGCGCCTGCTGCACGTCGTCCTGCCCGGTCTACTGGAACGACGGCTCGTACTTCGGCCCGGCGGCGATCGTCAACGCCCACCGCTTCATCTTCGACTCCCGCGACGAGGGTGCCGAGGAGCGGCTGGACATCCTGAACGACGGCGAAGGCGTGTGGCGCTGCCGCACGACCTTCAACTGCACCGACGCCTGCCCGCGCGGCATCCAGGTGACCAAGGCCATTCAGGAAGTAAAACGCGCCCTCCTCTTCAAGCGCGTCTGACCTCCGAAGGTACGTGAGGGGAACCCTGGGGGAATCTGATTCCCTCAGGGTTCCCCTCACGTACGTCAGTGGACCGCGTCCAGCGCGTTGACCAGCCCGTGTCCGTAGAAGGAGTTGTTCCGCGCCGGTCCGGAGCATTCCGACACATCGCAAGCCACCGGATCCGCCTCTGCCGTAAGCAAAGCCGCCAAAGCGCGCGGCGGTGCGTGCCGATGCGTGGAAGCCAACAACGCCGCAACCCCAGCCGCATGCGGCGAAGCCATCGAAGTGCCGCACTTGGTGCCGTAAGCGCCGTTAAAGACCGTCGACAGCGGGCACCCTGCGCCCTGGCCAGAAGGCGGAGCCTGTCCCGAGTCACCACCCGGCGCAGTCACAGTGACCGAGCCGTAGTTGGAGTAGTAAGCCTTCGTCCCCGCGTAACCAACCGCAGACACCGTCACCACGCCGTCGATCGCCTTAGGCAGGATGCCGCACGAAGAGTCAATCTTGTGTGGACGGTTCGGGTCGACAGTCTGCTTCGTGACGTCGAAGCCCGAGTTGCCCGCCGCAGCGACATTGAGAGTCCCACGCTGCGTCGAGTAAGTCACGGCGCGCCGTACGGCCTCGTACGCGGCAGCATCGCCCGCTTCGTTGCGGCAGTAGAACATCCCGGGGTCGATGTAGTAGCTGTTGTTCGTCACCTGGAAACCGTGCTTCGCGGCCCAGACAAAGCCACAGACCGCTGCCTCCGGGAAGATGTAGCCGTCGTCGTTCACGACCTTCACCGATGCCAGCCGCACGCCCGGCGCGATGCCGGTGAAGCCGCGCGACGGGTCCTTGCCCGCGATGGTGCCGGCGACGTGTGTGCCGTGATCGGAGTTCGTCGGGGCCCACCCGGAAGCGTCCGGCGCGCCGGTGACACAGCCGGTCGACGAGCGCGCATCTACCGCATTCGCGAGCGCGGGGTGTTTGGCGTCGATGCCGGAATCCAGCACGCCGACGGTGACCGACCGCGAACCGGGGTTGATCTTGTTCGCTTCGGGAGCGTGGATGGCCCGCATGTCCCATTGCTGAGCCGACAGATCGTCACCGGCGGCGACGCTCTCCGTCCGCTCCAGCATCCCGACCGCCGAACGCAGTCCGGCACGGGCGGCGGCCTTCGCGGCGACGTCCTTGCCCCCTGAGTAGGCCCGCTTCACCCCGATCCGGTCGGCGAAATCCGCGTTGCGCGAGCTGGCGACCGCGACGCCGATCTCCGGGTAGTACGCGATCCGCTTGCCGCATTTGGCGGTCAGCTCCGCGTCGACCGAACGCTGCTTCTCGCCCGGTTGGTACAGCACGACGTAGCTGTACTGGGTGCTGGTGGTGTCGCACGACGGCGCGGGCGCGGCGGACGCTGGCACGGCCACCGCACCGGCGGCGACGCCGGCTACCGCGACCGGAACGAGCAATCGACGTAAACGGGACATTTAGCCTCCATGGTCGGTCGCCCGAAACTAAGCCAGCCCGGACGCGCCCCGCCACCGACCAAAGGACGCTTCGCCGGATCAGGTGTTCGCGCGTTCCTTCGAGGTCGCCCGGATGCCGCGCCAGCCGAGCACCCCGATCGCGGTGCCGAGCACGAACGAAACCACGGTCAGCACCGCGTGCACGATGAAGTACCCCGTGGGTGAACCGTCCGCCGCCCACGACTGGTTGCTGGCCCACAGATTCTTGGCGAACGTGATCCAAATGATCCAGGACCAGATGCCGAAAGCGAACAAGGCCATCGCTGTACCTCGTGAAATGCGCATGTCTCGAGTATGCCGCCGGACCATCGGCGCTAGATTGCGTGGGTGCACCCCGCTTTCGCCCGGTCGCTGCGAGCATTCGCCGCGACACTCGCCGCAGCCCTCGTAGCCGTCGCCGTGCCCGTCGCCCTCGCCGCGCCGGCGCTGGCGGAGCAATGCACTGAGCACGCCGTGCCGCCGGCACCGGTGGACACCTCGGAGAAGCCGAAGCCGGGCCAGATCGTCCCACCGCCGCTTCCGGTGCCCGCCCAGCCGGTCGGCGGCGACCGCTTGGGCGGCTGCGGCCCGATCCTCCCGCCGGGCGCGCCCGTGCTGCCTCCTGGCGACACCTCGGCGTCGTGGGTCCTCCAGGATCTCGACACCGGTGCGGTCGTCGCGGCGAAGGACCCGCACGCGCGGGAGCGGCCCGCGTCGCTGATCAAGACACTGCTGGCGCTGGTCGTGGTCACTGAGCTGAAGCCGGACCAGGTCATCGTCCCGACGAAGGAGGACGCCGAGCAGGAATGCACCTGCGTCGGCATCACCGCGGGCGGGCACTACACGGTCGACCAGCTGCTGCACGGACTGTTGATGCACTCGGGCAACGACGTGGCGCACGCCTTCGCGACGGCGCTGGGCGGCGTCGACGCGGCGGTCGCCAAGATGAACGCGCTCGCCGCCCGCATCGGCGCGACGGACACTCGCGCGGCGACCCCGTCCGGTCTCGACGGACCGGGCATGTCGACCTCGGCGTACGACCTGAGCATGGTCTTCCACCATGCGATGAAGCAGCCGGAGTTCGCCAAAGCGGTCGCGACGAAGGCGTACACGATCCCGGCGATCGACGGGAAGCCGCCGATCCCGGTGTTCAACGACAACAAGCTGCTCGGCGTGTATCCGGGTTTCCTCGGCGGGAAAACGGGCTTCACGGACGACGCGCGGCACACCTACGTCGGCGGCGCGGAACGCGACGGCCACCGCCTCGCGATCGTGATGATGCGGGCCGAGCAGCGTCCGACGCGAGTGGTGGACCAGGCGGCGAAACTGCTCGACTACGGCTTCGCGCTGGAGAAGAACGGCGCGCAACCGGTCGGTCAGATCGCCTACCAGCCGCTGACCGCCGACTCCGCCCCGATGTCCGGCAAGGAAGTCACCCCCGCGGGCGCGACGAGCGCGGCGGCGCGGAAACCGGACCCGTTCGGGACGACCGGCTGGGTGCTGACGGTAGCGGTGCTCGTGATCATTGTGGCCGGGTTCGTCCTCAGCTATCAGCGGAAGCGCAACGTCCGCTCGTAATGACGACGGAAAAGGGCCTCCTTGATTCGCTCAAGGAGGCCCTTTCCGCATCAGCCCTTCCGCCTGCCCAGCCAGGCCAGCAGCGCACCGGCGCTGAACGCGCCCGCCACCGAGCCGAGCCCGAGCCCGTGCTGCACCGTCACCCGCGGCTCCAGCAACACCGGAGCGGGCGGCTGCACGACGCGCCGCTGGTTCTCCCGCGCGGTCGCCGTCCAGGCCGTCACCAGCAGCAGGAACCGCGACACCAGGTTCGCGAACACCAGCAATCCGATCACCGGCCCGAACAACGCGGACGACGGCGACTTCGTGACGCTCGTCAGGTACACCGTCGCGACCTGCTGCAGGATCACGAAGCCGATGGAGGCGAAGATCGCGCCCTTGACCGCACTCCGCAACGCGACGTGCTCCCGCGGCAGCCGGGCGATCACCCAGAGGAAGACCAGCGCGTTGGCGATCAGGCTGAGCACGATCGTCGCGACGTGCAGCAGCAGCTTCGCCCACCCCTGGCCTTCCAGCCCGACCAGCTTCAGCAGCAGTTCGCCGAGACCGCTGCCCGCCGCGGTGATCGCGAACGACACGATCAGCGCCAGCCCGAGCCCGATCAGCGACAGCAGGTCCTTGATCGTCTTGCTGACGAACGGTTCCGCTTTCTTCTCCTGGCCCCACTGCGCGGTGAGCGCGTCGCGGAGGTTGGCCATCCAGCCGACGCCGGAGTAGAGCGCCAGCAGCAGCCCGAAGATCCCGATGCCGCTGCCGGACTTCAGCGCCGCGTCGGTGATCTGCTTGACCAGGCCGCGCAGGCCCTCCGGCACCGAAGTGTCGATCCCGTGCGTGATCTGGGCGATCACCGCCTCGTTGTGCCCGAGCACCATGCCGACGATCGCGAACCCCACCATGAAGATCGGGATCACCGACAGCACGCTGAAATACGTGATCGCCGCCGCGTAATGGTTGCCGTAGTTTTCGTTGAAGGAGTCGTTGGCGCGGATCAGGTGATCCAGCCACGGGTACTTCCGCCGCAGCCGGGGCAGCAGCTTTTCCTTGTCACCAGTCTCGTTCGCCACTGGAAAACGCTAACTACGCCAACCGGACCCCGCAACGCGAGCGTGCCCGCGCGGTTACTGGTCGGGGAAGGCGGAGAGCATCTTCCGCGCGGCGGGAACCAGCAGCCGGGTCGCGTCCGCGCCGCTGATGCCGTCCGGGGCGGCGTTGTGGTCGGCGAGGTAGAGCTTGAACACGAAACGGCCCTTGCGGAACAGCACCTCGCCGTGGGTCTGGCCCTTGCTGCGCACCTGCCCCTCGTCTCCGACCTGGGCGGGCGCGGACTGGCCGTCGTTCGGCGCGGATCCGAGGTAGCTCTTCGCCGCGTCTTCGCCGAGGAAGCTGATCGCGGTCAGGTGCAGCGCGCGCCGGTCGATGCCGTTGTCGTGACCGGTGCCGCGCTCGCAGTCGATCCGCACGTAGTTGTGCTTGGTGCTGTTGGTCATGATCATGTCGCCGACCGCGGTGCCGGGAGTTTCGGCGACCATCGGCGAAGCATCGGTGCCGATCGCCGGGGTCACCGCGTCGGGCGTGAGCATCGGGCAGGGCTGCGCGACCGATTTGGGGAATGCCGCGCTGTCGTAGCCGATGACGTTCGCCCCCGCCGGCGCGCTCACCTGCTTCGCGAAGTTCTCGGCGACCTTCTTGCCGAGATCCTGCAGCTTGCCCGCGCTCTTGTCCGCCTTCAGGTCGAAGTCCAAGTCGACCAGCGTGTCCCCCAGCACCAGCACCGCGTCCCCGGAAGCGTCCGACGGGCTCTCCGTCTTGCGGCGCTTGGAGAAGACCTTCACCGGGCCGACGGTCAGGCTGGGCTCCGCGTCGGCGAGGTAGGGCTTGGTGTCCACGGTCGGCACGTACGCCGGCTGGGACACCGCGACCGCCAGCTCCTCCTGCGTCTGATTGCCCTGGTTGTCTTCCAGGCTGTAGACGCA
The DNA here is from genome assembly GCF_900115345.1 of Amycolatopsis rubida. Lineage (GTDB taxonomy): Bacteria > Actinomycetota > Actinomycetes > Mycobacteriales > Pseudonocardiaceae > Amycolatopsis > Amycolatopsis rubida. The sequence continues at coordinate 199,770 of NZ_FOWC01000011.1, forward strand.
GTGGTTCACCCCCGAGGTCAGCGCCTTGGCGTAGGTGATTTCGGACGACCGCAGCGGTCCCGAACCGTCCCCCACCAGGTAGCGGCGCTCGAAGGTGGCCCCGTTGGGGTCCGGCCGCGAGGCGGCCCTGATCCCGAGCGAGACGAGGTCCGCGACGGTCAGCAGGTTGCACGCCTGGACCACCGGCTTGCCGCCGATCCGCACCGCCTGCGGGTTCGCTTTTTCCTTGATCGGGGCAGGGTCTGGATACTGCGAGTTCGCATAACCCGGCCGTTGCACGGTCTGGCCGTCGCCGTTCGGGTCCTTCGCGTTTTCGACGTCCGATCCAGACATTCCGCCGCACGAGGTGACCAGCACCAGCGTCGCGGCACTGATCGGCCACAGACCGGTTGTGAACTTCACGCTGTTCCATCCCCCCGGACCAGAACTTAGTGTGTGCGCCCCGCTCAGCCCGCGGGAAGAAACCCGATCCGCTCGTAGACCGATGCGAGCGTGGCCGACGCGACCTCGCGCGCCCGGTGCGCACCCGCGGCGAGGATCCGGTCCAGCTCGGCGACATCGTCCAAGTAGGACTGCACGCTCTCCTGCAGCGGCGTGACCCAGTCGACCAGCACCTCGGCGAGGTCCTTCTTGAGGTCGCCGTAACCCTTGCCCTCGTAGGCGGTTTCGAGGTCGGCGACGGTGCGGTCGGTCAGCGCGGAGTAGATCGTGAGCAGGTTGGAGACGCCTGCCTTCTCCTCGCGGTCGAAGCGGACCTCGCGGCCGGTGTCGGTGACCGCGGAACGGATCTTCTTCGCCGAGCGCTTCGGGTCCTCGAGCAGCTCGACGAGCCCGTTGCCGGTCGCCGCCGACTTGCTCATCTTCGCTGTCGGTTCTTGCAGGTCGTAGATCTTCGCGGTGTCCTTGACGATGAACGGCTCCGGCATGACGAACGTCTTGCCGAACCGGCTGTTGAACCGCTGCGCGAGGTTGCGGGTCAGTTCGAGATGCTGCCGCTGGTCCTCGCCGACCGGCACCGCGTTCGTCTGGTACAGCAGGATGTCCGCGGCCATCAGCACCGGGTAGGTGAACAGGCCGACGCTCGCGTGATCGCTGCCCTGCTTGGCGGCCTTGTCCTTGAACTGGGTCATCCGCCCGGCCTCGCCGAAGCCGGTCTGGCATTCGAGCACCCAGCTCAGCTGAGCGTGCTCGGGCACGTGGCTCTGCACGAACAGGGCGCTGCGCGCCGGGTCGACCCCGATCGCGAGCAGCTGCGCGGCAGAACGCCGCGTCCGCTCCAGCAGTACCTTGGGGTCCTGCTCGACGGTGATCGCGTGCAGGTCGACGACGCAGTAGAAGGTCTCGTGGGTGTCCTGCAGCCGCACCCACTGGCGCAGGGCGCCCAGGTAGTTGCCGAGGTGGAAGGAGTCGGCTGTCGGCTGGATCCCGGAAAGCACCCGCAGGCGCCCGTTCTGTTCGTCGGACACGCCGAGATTCTTTCAGGCTGCGGAGGAAGCGCTGCCGCGGGCCCGGCGGTTCACTGGACGGACGGGCGGACGAGACGTTTCGACGGTCTGCTTGCTTCCGGGCAGGAGCTGCTACCGGAGAGATTCAGGAGGTGAGAGTGCGGCCCAGCTCGCCGATGCCGCCGCAGTCCGCTGGCGATGCAGCCGTCGAGGCGGCGAGGCGGCGAGGCGGCGAGGCGGCGAGGCGGCGAGGCGGCGAGGCGGCGAGGCGGCGAGGCGGCGAGGCGGCGAGGCGGCGAGGCGGCGAGGAAAAAGTAGCGGAGTCCGCCGTTTGGCCCGTCTGGAGCCGGAGTAGATCTCTGCTGCCGGAGAAACCGGCCAGTGACTAGGACTGCCGCAGCTTGAGCGCGGCCGGAGCCGGTTCCAGCGGCCGGGTCGGCTCCTCTTCGAGGGTCCCGGCGGCAGCGATCGCCTCGATCGCCTTCGCGCGCGCCTTGCGCCGCTGCCGGACGACGCCCAGCGCCATCCCGATGACGCCGAAACCCACCGCGACCAGGCCGACCGGTCCGAGCATCCCGAACCCGGTCGACGTCGTTTCCGCCCGGACGACGTTGTCGTCCGCGAACGCCGCGGCACCCGTCCCGACGGCCGCGACCAGGATCGTCGCCAGCACCGCCAGGACTCGCCCGCCCGCAATGACCAGGGAACGGCTGCCGCGACCGGCCCGCGCCGCGCCGCGAGCCGGAGTCAGCTCGGCCGCCCTCGTCCCGGACACCCCCGATGGGGTGGCGGACGAGCGAAGCGCTGGACGGCCAAGAGCCAGCGTGGACCGTGTCACGAACCGGCCTGGGTTGCGCACCGGAGTGCCTCCCGCGAGGTGACTGTTCTGCGCGAGTGTCTCACCCGTAAGGATGAGTTCTCGACGTGCTACTGGTCAGAAAACTACCGAGCGTGTCAAGACCTGTCGGATCTGATCAACTCGGGTGCCGAGGCTAGCGCCCACTCGGGGAGTAACCGAGGCCACCCCTGCCGTCTCGGTGTCGTCGGTGGTCAGCGCCGTGCGCCAGAGGCGGAACCACGCACAGTGTCCGCAGACCCCGCCAAACCGGACAAAATCTCCCCGCAGAACAAACCCGAACTACCCTCAGCAGGCCATTCACCTACTAGCCGCCAGCCGGACAACCAAGCTCAGCCCGGGAACGGCACGTCGTAGGTCGCGGTGACCGGCGCGTGGTCCGACCAGCGCTGGTCGTAGGACTCTGCCCGTTCGACCACCACCGACTTCACCTTCTCCGCGAGGCCGGGCGTCGCCAGCTGGCAGTCGATGCGCCAGCCCGAGTCGTTGTCGAACGCCTTGCCCCGGTAGGACCACCACGTGTAGGGACCAGGACCCTCGGGGGCGAGACGACGCTGGACGTCGGCGTAGCCCGCCTCGTAGACACGGCCCATCCACTCGCGTTCCTCCGGCAGGAAGCCGGAGTTCTTCTGGTTGCCGCGCCAGTTCTTGAGGTCGACGGTGTCGTAGGCGATGTTCCAGTCGCCCACCACGACGACCTCCCGGCCCTCCGCGGCCGCCTTCGCGCGCAGGTCGACCAGGTAGGGCAGGAACGCGGCCATGAAGCGTTCCTTCTCGTCCTGCCGGTCGGTGCCGACCTCGCCGCTGGGCAGGTACAGGCTCGCCACGATCACGCCGGGCAGGTGCATTTCCAGGTACCGCCCGCTGTCCTCGAACTCGGGCTCGCCGAACCCGGTCCGCACCTCGTCCGGCTCGACGCGGCTGTACAGCGAGACCCCGTTGCGCCCCTTCGCGGCCGAAGGCGCGTGCGCGGCGAACCACCCCTCCGGCGCGACGACGGACGCGGGCAGCTGCGCGGCCTCAGCCCGCACTTCCTGACACGCGACGACATCCGCCTCAGTGGCGGCCAGCCACTCGACGAAGCCCTTCTTGACGGCAGCCCGGAGGCCATTGACGTTGACAGTGGAGACGATCAGCACCCCGCGCACGCTACCCGGCGGGTCCGACAATTTTCCGCGCCCGGCGGGTCCGGCGAGGTCCAGAATGACCGCCATGCCTCGCCTGACTGTCCTCGGCACCTGCGGCGCCTGGCCGGAACCCGGTCGCGCCTGCGCCGGATTCCTGCTGTCCCACGAGGACTTCCACGTCGCGCTCGACCTCGGCTACGGAGCCGCGCCGCGGCTCTTCCAGCACGTCCCCGCCGACCGGCTCGACGCGATCGTCGTCACGCACGAGCACCCCGACCACCTCGCGGACGTCAGCGCGCTCGGCCGGGCCCGCTACAACACGACCGATCGCAAGCTCCCGATGCACTGCACTCCCGGCACCGTGCGCAGGCTCGCCGCGATGGAGCCCAGCCCGGCCCCCGCCGAGAACTTCGACCTCCACGACCTCGGCCCCGAGACCGACCTCGGCCCGTTCCGGCTCACCACCGCGCTCCTGCCGCACCACGTGCCGAATTACGGAGTCCGGCTCACCACACCCGGCTACGTCCTCGCCTACACGGGCGACACCGGTCCCGCTCCGCACCTGCGGGACCTGGCCCGCGACGCCGACGTCCTCATCTGCGAAGCAACCCTGCAAGGCGCACCGCCGGACGGTCCCCGGCACCTGATGACCGCCGCGGAAGCAGGCCGGCTCGCCGCCGCGGCGAATGTGCGGACGTTGTTGCTCACGCATTTCTGGCCCGGTTCGGACCGGGCGGTTTCCGTAGCCGAAGCCCGCGCCGAGTTCGCCGGGGAAGTACTCGCCGCGGAAGAAGGACTCATGCTGAATCACGCATAATCGCACGTTCCGCACAACAACCACGATCAACATTCACACTGCACGCTTTCACCCGGCACCGCTCGGCGCAAAAGCGCGAACCGAGCCAGAGCAGGTGCGGCAAAGGCATCCGGCAAAGGCATCCGGCAATCGCGAACGCGCCGAGCCATGCGGGACGCATCGGCTCGACCGACCGGCGGCATTCCCGCTTGGCCAACCGAAGCCGTCCCACCGCATGGGACGCACCAGCGAACAGTCACCGCAGCCAGTACACACCCGGCCCACACCCGCACAGCCCCAGGCGAACCACACCCGCACAGCCCCAGGCGAACCACACGTCGCAGCAAACCCGGCAACCACGCGAACCTCAGCGCGGCAACGGACTCCGCGCGCACCAGCGTCACCGCACCAACCGCTCAGCACCTCGGCCAGGCACCAGCGCGAAACAGACTCAGCACTTGGCCCCGGAGACCGGCGTCACGAAGCTGTTCGCGACCCACTTCCCGTCCGCGATCTTCCGGAACCCGTTCTGCACCATGGGTTGCGCGTCGAATTCCGCGCCACGCAAGTACTTCCCGTTGCCCGCGGCGGTTTCCCGCGCGTTGAGCACGTCGGCGGTCACCGAGACCTTGCAGCCGGTCGGGGATCCCTGCGCGTCGGCCTGCCCTTTCTGACCGAACGCGTAGATGACCACGACCGCAGCGATGACTCCGATAATAATCAGTGTCTTCTTGGGCAAACCCAGAATCACGGCCGCTCCTCAGTCGCGAAAAACCCCTTGTCCAGAGTAGGCAGTCCGACCGGACCCGGACAGGTTCCTGACCCCATTCCACCCGGAGGTGCCAATCCTGTCACCGACACAACACGAAGAGTGACAAAAAGAGAAGGGCACCTCGGAAGACTCCTCCGAGGTGCCCTTCTCGCCAACGGCTAAAGAAAGATCAGCCCTGCGCGATCTTCTTGGCCAGGTTCTCGTCCAGCGTCGCGAGGAAGTCCTCGGTCGTCTGCCATTCCTGGTCCTTGCCGACCAGCAGCGCGAGGTCCTTGGTCATCTTGCCGCCCTCGACGGTGTCGACGACGACCTGCTCCAGCTTGTTCGCGAAGCCGATGAGCTCCGAGTTGCCGTCCAGCTTGCCGCGGTGCTCAAGGCCGCGGGTCCACGCGTAGATCGAGGCGATCGGGTTCGTGGAGGTCGGCTTGCCCTGCTGGTGCTGGCGGTAGTGCCGGGTGACCGTGCCGTGCGCGGCCTCGGCCTCGACGGTCTTGCCGTCCGGCGTGCGCAGCACCGAGGTCATCAGGCCGAGCGAACCGAAGCCCTGCGCGACGGTGTCGGACTGGACGTCGCCGTCGTAGTTCTTGCACGCCCAGACGTAGCCGCCCTCCCACTTGAGCGACGCGGCGACCATGTCGTCGATCAGCCGGTGCTCGTAGGTGATGCCCTTGGCGTCGAAGTCCGACTTGAACTCGGTCTCGAAGATCTCCTGGAACACGTCCTTGAACATGCCGTCGTAGGCCTTGAGGATGGTGTTCTTGGTCGAGAGGTAGACCGGGTACTCGCGGTCGAGGCCGTACTGCAGCGACGCGCGCGCGAAGTCCTCGATCGACTTGCGGTAGTTGTACATCCCCATCGCGACGCCGCCGCCCTCGGGGAAGTTCGCGACCTGGAACTCCATCGGCTCGGAGCCGTCTTCGGGGGTGTAGGTCATCGTCAGCGTGCCCGGGCCAGGGACCTTGAAGTTGGTGGCCTTGTACTGGTCGCCGTGCGCGTGCCTGCCGATGATGATCGGCTTGGTCCAGCCGGGTACCAGCCGGGGGACGTTCCGCATGACGATCGGCTCGCGGAAGATCACGCCGCCGAGGATGTTGCGGATGGTCCCGTTCGGGGACACCCACATCTTCTTGAGGCCGAACTCCTCCACGCGCGCCTCGTCGGGCGTGATCGTGGCGCACTTGACGCCGACGCCGTGCTGCTTGATGGCGTTGGCGGCGTCGACCGTGATCTGGTCGTCGGTGCGGTCCCGCTCCTCGATGCCCAGGTCGTAGTAGTCCAGGTTGACGTCCAGGTACGGGTGGATCAGCTTGTCCTTGATGAACTGCCAAATGATGCGGGTCATCTCGTCGCCGTCGAGTTCGACAACGGTGCCCTGGACCTTGATCTTGGCCATGAGCAGCGGTGCTCCTTCCGCGGATCTTCGCGTTCGCTTCTTCGCTCTCCGATAGCGGTACAAGCGTACTGCTTAACAGAGCTGGATGGTTCCAGAAGTGGTCGGAATCAAGTCTCTACCACCCTTGACCCGGCCTTCCGACCGGGCACGATCCGGCTGCCCCGGCGGAGGGAACCGGACGAGTCCGGCGCTCATCCCATCGCGTAACCACAGCCTGGGAGGTCACTGTCATGTCGTACCCCGCGCCCTACCCCGCCCAACCGGCGATGGCGGGCCAGCCGAGCAGCCGCGCCGTCGCTCGTGTGCTGAGCGGACTGTCCGGCCTCGTGCTCACGCCGATCGCGATCGGCGTGCTGGCTTACGGCGGCTACCGCCAGCAGGCGAAAGTGTCCGCGACCTTCGCCGAGCACGGCGACAGCCTCGGCACCACGCTGCTAGCGATCGGCGCGCTGCTGCTGATCGGGGTGGCGGTGCTCGGCGCGTGGTCGTCGGCCGGGCCGATCGTCGGCGGCGTGGTCTGGGGCGTGCTGCCCGGGGTGACCACCCTCGTGTCGCCGCGGACGGGATACGACCTGCTGCGCCTGCTGCCCGGCGACGAACTGGCGGCCGGATTCGCCGGTTGGCTGGTTTCCGGCGCGCTGCTCGGTGCCGGATTCCTGCTGGTCGGCACGGGTCTCGCGACGACGATGGCGCGTCGGCGCAGGTAGCGGCGGATCGGCGCGGGCCCGGTGAGACTATTTGCAGATGGGATTGTTCACCGTAGCCGAGGCCCGCACCGAACTCGCCCGGTTGCTTCCCGTGCTCGCCGAGCTGATCCGGGTCCGCGCCGACGCCGCCGAACTCGCCGCGTCCCTGCGGCCGGGCGGGCGGGACACCAGCATCGGCGGCCTGCCGGAGTGGAAGGCCGCGCAGGCGAGGCTGGACGACCTGATGACCGCGATCCAGGCGACCGGGGCCGAGCTGAAGGGGTTCGCCCCGCTGCTGGTGGACTTCCCGGCCTCGCTCGACGGCGACGACGTGCTGCTGTGCTGGCTCGAAGGCGACCGCGAACTGTCCTGGTACCACCGGGCCGACCTCGGTTTCGCCGGCCGTCGCCGCTTGCCCGGATAATCACTGGTCAGCCGCACTACGGTGGCTAGGTGAGCACACTTTTCGACGCCGACGCGGCGGGATACGACGAGGACGCCTTCCACCCGTATGTGGCCGAGCAGCTGATCGGCGGCCTCGCCCCGAAGCCCGGCCTGCTGGTCGACGTCGCCGCGGGCACCGGCGCGGCAGCCTTCGCGGCACTGCGCCTGGATCCGGCCGCGGTGTTCGCGATCGACCTCTCCCCCGCGATGATCGAGATCGCCCGAGCCAAGGCCGCCGACCGCGACCCGGACGGCCGGATCACCTGGCGGGTCGGCTCCGCGGTCCCGCTGCCGATCGGCGACGGCGAGGCGGACGCGGTCGTCTGCGCTTCCGCACTGCACTTCCTCGGCCCGCGCGCCTTGGCCGACTGGCGGCGAGTGCTGCGCCCGGGCGGGCAGCTGGCGTTCAGCATGGTGTCGTCGGAACGCTTCAAGCCGACCGGCAGATTCGCCGACGTGGTCCCGCGTGACCTGCGCGTCCCGGGCACCCTCGAAGAAGCCGCCGCGCTGGCCACCAACGCCGGATTCAGCTCGGCGACGGCTCAGCACGTGCTGCTCGATCAGGGTGACCGGATACGGCAGGTTTTCGCGGTTTTCGCGGCGGCCTAACGGTGGAAATGCGCCTCGCCGCTGGTGGCGACGGAGGTGCAGTGCAGGACGAAGGTGACGTCGAGGTCGGTCACCGCTCCGTCTGCCGCACGGGTTAGGCGGGAGACGGTGAAGTCAGCGGTCGACCCCGGCTCGGCGCAGGCACCCGTGCCGCCCGCCCGGGTACCGCGAAACGCGATGAAGCCGGGAGTCGCGAGCTGCGGCGGGACCGCGGCGTTCGAGCAGGTTCCCTCGTGCAACTGCTGTCCGGCAGGCGCGCTGAGTTCCAGCCGGGCCCAGTCCCAGCAGTCGGGCGTGTCGGCGTCCAAGAACTGCCTTCAAACGGATACGCACCGGCTTCCGAGACGTCGCTGAAGCCGACCTGGTCCGCGTGCGCGACCGATGCCGTCCCGCACGCGAGGCCCGCCGCAGCGACGACCGCCAAGATTCTTCGCCTGATTCCCCCGTTCAGCCATGCAGCTGAGCACCCTTGAGGATCTTGTCCACCGCGTTCTTCGGCCCGTGCACGGCCAGCCCCGCCAACGCCAGCTTCTCCGTCGGCACCGCCCGCACCGCCGCGCGATTGCCGATGTCGTCGCCGGTCTGGAACAGCTCGTCGGTGAAGATCGAGAACCGCAGACCCCGCGAGAGTGCGCGGCTGTGCGCCTGCGCGAGCGTCTCGGCGGTGCTGGCGAACACGAGTACCGGCTGGCGGAACATCGGCAGGTACTCGGTGTCGTCGGCGTCGAGGTAGGGCTCGCCGATCAGTTCAGGCGTCGTGTGGGGCCACGCCGCTCACCAGGAATGCCGTGACGTTCAGCCGTTGCCACGAGGCCAGGTCGTCCCGCAGCAGCACGGCGATCTTCGTGTCGAATCGGTTCATGCGGGACAGCGTCGGCTCGGCGCCGCGTGCGGGTCTTGTACGTTTTGAACATGACGGTGTCGGCCTGGCGTCCTTCGGTGCCCGGAATCGCCGAGGCGTTCCACGCCCGGTTCACCGACCACGCCTACCCCGCGCACACGCACGACACCTGGACGCTGCTGATCGTCGACGACGGCGCGATCAGCTACGACCTCGACCGGCACCATCACGGCGCACTCGGCACGGCCGTCACGCTGCTGCCGCCGAACGTCGCGCACGACGGGCGCGCCGCGACCAGCCGGGGCTTCCGCAAACGCGTGCTCTACCTCGACGCCGATGTCCTCGGCGACGACCTGATCGGGGCCGCCGTCGACCAGCCGAGCCTGCCGGATCCGTTGCTGCGCACCAGAATCCACCAGCTGCACCAGTCGCTGGCCGAACCGCTGGAGGCCGAAAGCCGCCTCGCCATGGTCGCCCAGCGGCTGCGCGCCCACCTCGGCCGCCCGGCGAGCGCGCCGCCCGACCGCAGCCTGGCCGACGACCTGCGCAACCTCCTGGACGAACGCCTGCCGGATTCCCTCACCCTGGCCGACGCCGCGGAGGCACTAGGCGCACACCCAGTCCACCTGGTCCGCGCCTTCGGCCGCCGTTTCGGGCTGCCGCCGCACCGGTACGTCACCGGCCGCCGTGTCGACCACGCCCGCCGCCTCCTGCTCGACGGCACCCCGCCCGCCACCGTCGCCACGACCGCCGGGTTCACCGACCAGGCCCACCTGACCCGGCACTTCCGCCGTTATCTCGGCACCACCCCGGCCCGCTTCGCACGCGGCTGACCGGGCGGTTTGTGCGAAGATGGCGCCATGCTGCGCGAACTGCACCTGACCGGCGACCCGGCGGCCGACAAGCTGCTCAACGACGACCCGTTCGCCCTGCTCACCGGGATGCTCCTGGACCAGCAATACCCCATGGAACACGCCTTCGCGGGCCCGCGGAAGATCGCCGACCGGATGGACGGCTTCGACCTGCGCAAGATCGCCGCGACGGACGTCGACAAGTTCGTCGAAATGTGCGTGGTGCCACCGGCGATCCACCGCTACGGCGGCTCGATGGCGCGCCGGGTGCACGCGCTCGCGCTGCACATCATCGAGAACTACGACGGCCGCACCGAAGGCATCTGGCTCGACGGCCGTCCCAAGCCGGACGGGGAGGAAGTCCTGAAGCGGCTCAAGGCACTGCCCGGTTTCGGCGAGCAGAAGGCGAAGATCTTCCTGGCGCTGCTGGGCAAACAGCGCGGCGTCGCCCCGAAGGGCTGGCGCGAAGCCGCCGGCGCGTACGGCGACCGCGGCTCCCGTCGGTCCATTGCAGACGTGACGGACGCCAAGACGCTCGGCGAGGTGCGCGCGTTCAAGAAGGCCGCGAAGGCCGCCGCCAAGGCGAACTGACTCAGCCCCGCGCGAACCAGACCACGTCCGGTTCCCCGCGCGGCACCGGAATCTCCACCACGTCCACCTCAGCGAACCGCTCCCTCAGCCGAGCCGTGAACCCCGGTGCCGCGCCCGCGCTCCACACCGCCAGCACTCCGCCGGGACGCAGCAGCTGAGACAACCTCTCCAGGCCGGAAGCCGCGTACAGCGAGGCATTCCCCTCGGTGACCGTCCACTCTGGACCGTTGTCGATGTCCAGGCACAGCGCGTCGAACGGCTCGCTCGTCGTCCGCAACCACTCCAGCAGATCCGCCTCGACGACCGTCACCCGCGGATCGTCCAGTGCCGCACCATGGACTTCGCGCAATGGACCAGTGCGGTTCCAGGCGATCACGGCAGGTTCACGTTCCACCACGACCACGGAGCCGACCGCAGCGTGGTCCAGCGCGGCACGCAGCGAGAACCCGACGCCGAGGCCGCCGATTAGCATTCGTGCGCCAGAGGCGAGCCGGTCGGCCGCTCCGGTCACGAGCAGCCGTTCCGACTCGCCGTTGCGGGTGTCCATCAGGAACATCCCGTTTTCGATCACCTCGAACTCGGCGCCGTCGCGCCGGAGCACCAGTTCGCCGCCGTGCCCGGGCACGGTTTCCAGTACCTCTGCCACGCCCGGCAGCTTCTCAGACCGCGACCTCTTCGCGGACCTCAGCCCGCGTCCGCGCGCCCCAGAAGAACACGACCACGAGCATCGCCGCGGCGGCGAGAATCGCGGCGATCTCCGGCAGGACGGTCGGCCCGGCCGAGGTCAGCACCGCGCCGCCGACGACGCCGGACAGCCCGACGCCCAGGTAGATCGCCGACGCGTTGAGCGACAGCGCGAGACCGGCGTGCCCCGGCGACAGCTCGATGAGCCGGTGCTGCAGCGGCGGGCTGAACGACCAGTTCGCCAAGCCCCACACGAACAACGTGATCCCGGCCCCGACGACCGTCGTCGCGGTGAACGGCAGCAGCACCATCACGGCGGTGAACCCGATGAGCACGATCAGCAGCGGCTTGCGCGCGCCCCACCGGTCGGCCGCGCGACCACCGGCGAAGTTGCCGATCGCACCGCCGATGCCGTAGCAGAACAGCAGCACCGTGATCGTCCCGCCGGAAACGCCCGCGGTGGCGGACAGCACCGGCGACACCAGCGTGTAGACCATGAACGCGGCGAGGCAGGCGAGCGTGGTGGTGACCAGCAGCGCGAGCACTCGCTTGTCCCGCGCGACCGCGAACCGCTCGGCGAGCCCGACCACCGGCGGCGGCGCGACCTTCGGCAACGCGACCCGCACCCCGATCGCACCGAGCAGCGAAAGGATGCCGACGAACAGGAACGCGCCCTCATAGCCGAACTGCTGGGAGATCACGCTGCCCAGCGGAACTCCGAAGATCAACGCGATGGTGAGCCCCCCGAACACCAGCGAAACGGCCCGTCCGCGACGTTCCGGCGTGGTCAGCTCAGCAGCGACGGCAGTGGCGGCCGGGGTGTAGACAGCTGCCCCGATCGCCGTGACGACCCGCGCGATCAGCAGTGTGGTGTACCCCGGTGCGACGGCCGCGAAGACGTTGCCGACCGCGGCCACCGCGAGCGCGGCGACCAGCAGCGTGCGCCGTTCCCACCGGCCGGTGGCAGCGGCGAACAACGGCGAGCCCACCGCGTACGCGATGGCGAACGAGGTGACGAGCTGCGCCGCGGCCGTCGCGGAGATGTGCAGCTCGGAGGTCAGCGCCGGCAACAGCCCGGCCACGATGTAGCCGCTGGTGCCGACGCCGAAGGCCCCGAACGCGAGCACCGAGTTCCGGGCCGCCGCCGAGGACGAGACGCTGGACATGAATGTCCCCCCATAAAGCCTGAACGGATAGTTCGACGAACGTCGTAGTTCGATGACGACCGTACACGGACCCGCCGAAAATTTCGACAGTCGTCGTACTATGGACCCATGCCCGCCTCCGCGCCCCTGCCGCCGCTCGCCTACCCGGACCGCGACGAGATCACCGTCGAAGCGGTGCTGCGCGCGCTGGCCGACCCGGTCAGGCTGGCGATGGTCCGGCAGCTGGCGAACTCCGAAACGGAGATCTCGTGCAGCGCGTTCGAGGTGCCGGTGACCAAGTCCACACTCACCCATCACCTCGCGACGCTGCGCCAGGCCGGGGTGATCGTCGGCCGCCAGGAAGGCACGACCCGGTACAACTCGTTGCGCCGCAACGATCTCGACGCGCTGTTCCCCGGCCTGCTCGACGGCGTGCTGGCCGCGCCCCGCTGACCGGTCGCGCTACGTGGCGGGCCTCACCCGAATACCGGGATGACAAGGCCGCCCTCCATCGGTTCAACTGGAGCGAGACAGCACGACGACGTCGGGGCTGTCTAGTTTTTTGCCCTTGTTCTAAAGCGCTTCAGAAGCCTGTGCCCCAGGCGCTGAGCAATCGTTTTCTCCAGGAAGGGAGAGCCGTGCCCGTCGCGTTGCTCGCGCTCGCCGTCGGTGCCTTCGGCATCGGTACCACCGAGTTCGTGATGATGGGTGTGCTGCCCCTGACCGCCGCGGACTTCCACATCGACATCCCGTCCGCGGGCTACTTCATCTCCGCCTACGCGCTCGGCGTGGTGATCGGCGCGCCGCTGCTCACCGCGCTGGCCGTCCGGCTGCCGCGCAAGACCATGCTGCTGGCGATGATGGGCCTGTTCACGGTCGGCAACGCGCTGTTCGCACTGTCGCCGAACCAGGACTTCGGCATCGCGTTCCGGTTCCTCGCCGGCCTGCCGCACGGCGCGTTCTTCGGCGCGGGCGCGGTCGTCGCGTCCAGCCTCGCGCGACCGGGCCAGCGCGCGAAGGCCGTGTCGATGATGTTCATGGGCCTGACGCTGGCGAACGTCATCGGCGTCCCGCTCGGCACGCTGCTCGGCCAGCAGGTCGGCTGGCGCGCGACGTTCGGCGTCGTCGCGGTGATCGGCCTGCTCGCCATCGCCGCCATCGCGAAACTGGTGCCGCACCAGGGCCGCCCGGCCGACCCGTCGATCCGCGGCGAACTCGGCGCGTTCCGCCGCCCGCAGGTGTGGCTGGCGCTGGCGATCGTGATGTTCGGGCTCGGCGGCGTCTTCGCCTGCATGTCCTACATCGCGCCGATGCTGACCGACGTCGCCGGATACTCGCCCGCCAACGTCACCGTGCTGCTTTCGCTGGCCGGTGTCGGCATGACGATCGGCAACTACCTCGGCGGACGGCTCGCGGACAAGAAGTTGATGCCGAGCCTGTACGTGGCGCTGCTCTCGCTGGCGACGGTGCTCGCGATCTTCACCGTAACCGCGCAGGGCAAGGTCGGCGCGGCGGTCACGATCTTCTTCGTGGGTGTCGCGGGCTTCATGATCGGCCCGATGATGCAGGCGCGGATCATGGAGAAGGCAGGCGGCACGCCGTCGCTGGTCTCGGCCGCGGTGCAGTCGGCGTTCAACATCGCCAACTCGATCGGCGCGTACCTCGGCGGCCTGGTCATCGCGGGCGGGCTCGGCCTGCTGGCCCCGAACTGGGTCGGCGCGATGCTGGCCGTGCTCGGGGTGTCGATCGCCGCGGTGTCCGGATTGCTGGACCGGCGCGAGGCGCGGGTCCAGAAGGAACTCGCGCTCGCGTCCTGACGGTGCTTGCTCAGGAGGAGGCGTCGAACGGGCCGCCGACGATCGTCAGCGCGATGTAGAGCACGGCGGCGCACAACGCGCCGTAGGTGAGGATGTCGACGGCCTTGCCGCGAATCGCGAGCAGCCCGACGCGCTCCTCCGGCAGCACCGCACGCAGCACACCGGCCACGAACAAGGCCACGCCGACCAGCACCGCGCCCTCGCGCCAGTGGTACTGCAGCGCCCGCACCACGGCCGCCGCCAGCAGCAGCATGATCACCGCGAACGGCACGTGGACGAGCCAGGGACGATCGCTGCGGTGCCGTTGCCCGGTCATCGCCATCAGCGGCCGGCCGCGCGTTCCGCAGCCTCGACAACGTTGGTGACCAGCATCGCCCGCGTCATCGGGCCCACGCCGCCGGGGTTCGGCGACAGCCAGCCGGCCACCTCGGCGACCGCCGGGTCGACGTCGCCGGTGAGCTTGCCCTCGACGTGCGAAACGCCGACGTCCAGCACCGCCGCGCCGGGCTTGACCATGTCCGGCTTGATGATCCCGGGCACGCCCGCCGCGGCGATCACGACGTCCGCGCGGCGCACCTCGGCGGCGAGGTCACGAGTGCCGGTGTGGCACAGCGTGACGGTGGAGTTCTCGCTGCGCCGGGTGAGCAGCAGACCGAGCGTGCGACCGACGGTGATGCCGCGGCCGACCACAGTGACCTGCGCGCCGTTCAGCTCGACACCGTGCCGCTTGAGCAGCTCGATGATTCCGTAAGGGGTGCACGGCAGCGCGCCAGGTTCGCCGAGCACGAGCCGGCCGAGGCTGATCGGCGCGAGGCCGTCGGCGTCCTTCTCCGGATCGATGCGCTCCAGGACGCGGTTCGCGTCGAGGTGCTTCGGCAGCGGCAACTGGACGAGGTAGCCGTGGCAGGCCGGGTCCGCGTTCAGCTCGTCGATGACGGCTTCGAGCTTCTCCTGCGAGATGTCCGCGGGCAGGTCGCGGCGGATCGAGTTGACGCCGATCTTCGCGCTGTCCGCGTGCTTCATCTTCACGTAGGAGTGGGAACCGGGGTCGTCGCCGACCAGCACCGTGCCCAGCCCAGGGGTGATCCCCTTCTCCGCGAGCGCGGCCACCCTCGGGCGCAGCTCTGCGAAAATGGCGTTCTTCGTGGCCTTGCCGTCGAGAATCTTCGCCGTCACGGCGGCCATTGTCGCAGAGCCGCCGGAGACCGCCGGTCAGGCGTGGGTTCCGCACTCTGTGTGCCCACCACACCACCCGATCGGCCCGCGCGTCTTCCGTCGAATCAGCCGCCCCGCGTCTTAAGCTGGAGAGACTCCACCGCATCACCCACCCCGGCGTGTGACCCGTGCCATATCGCGTCCGCCGAGGTCAGCGGGCACGTCCACCGGCCCGAGGGTGGCAAAAGCCCTATGCGGGGTGCGTTCGTGCGCGCGAACAGTCAAAATGTTCTCTGTGGCACAACCGACGACGCAGCTGAACGCGACGGAGCAGGACACTCTGGTCAAGCAGATCGGACTGGCCCTGCTGCGCGCCGCCCCGCGCGACTGGCGCAAAGTCTCCGCGGAGTACCGAGCGGTCGGCCGGTACCACGAGCTGACCGGCGAGATCGTGCTCGAGGACGGGTCCGCCCAGGAATGGATCGCGACGCACGACATCGCGACGCTGTTCGGCAGACTCCGCGCGGGCATGTACCGCGACGGCCGCGGCACCTGGTTCAACGCGCGCTACCAGCTGGACCACCCCTCCAGCTACAACCTCGAATACAACCGCGACGAGCCGCAGTGGCACCTCGCGCCGCCGCCCCAGGCGTACTCCGACGAGCTGCGCATGTTCCCGCGCACCGAGGAGAACGTGCCCGAGTGGCTGATCCGCCGCATGTCCGGCCTCGGCCCGGAACAACCCGGACCGCACTTCCGCATCGCCCGGATCTTCGACACCATCGGCCCGGCCGGCCGCCCGGTCATCAACCGCCCTGACCTGGACGTCGACGAGCAGGACCGGCTGCTGGACTACCTCGACCACGCCCCCGTCGTGGTCCAGGACCGCGGCTACGACATCGACCGTCTCGCGCAGACTCCCGAAGCGACGGTCCCCGTCGCCTTCCACAGCGACGGCCACTGGATCTGGCCTGCCGCGGTGAACTTCTACCTCCGCACATACGGCGTCTCGCCGGAAGCGGATCTGATCGAGCACATCCGGGCGAACGCGTTCCAGCTTCCGCAGGTGGACGAGCTGACACTGCAAGGTGCGGCGGCGTATCTGACTCGCGGGAACCAGACTCCGCAGCAGCGACCCGCTCCTGGCGGCGGGCCTGGTGCTGGTGGTCCTGGCGCAGGTGGGCCCGGCGCAGGTGGGCCCGGCGCAGGTGGCCCCGGCTCGGGCGGGCCTGGCGCAGGTGGGCCCGGCTCGGGCGGTCTCGGCTCGGGCGGGCCTGGCGCGGGTGGGCCCGGCGCGGGCGGTGCCGGTGGCCCTGGTGGCCCCGGCTCTGGTGCTCCGGGCTCCGGCGGCCCCGGTCCTGGCGGCCCCGGTGCCGGTGGCCTTGGCGGCTCGGGTGCGGCTGGTGGGCCAGGTGGTGGAGTTCCGGGCGGCCCTGGCGGACCTAACGGTCCTGGCGGCGCGGGTGCACCGGGCGGCCCTGGCGCTGGCGGGCAGAACGGCGTCGGCGGACCTGGTTCCAGCGGCGCTGGCGGATTCGATGCCAACGGAGCTGGTTCGGGCGGCCCCGGCGCAGCCGCGGCTGGACTCGGCGCGGCCGGTCTCGGAGCAGCCGCGCTCGGAGCGGCAGGCGGATCTGGCAACCACGACGACTTCCACCCGGCCGACGAATTCGACCGCCCCGATTCCGGCAGGCCAGGAGCGCCCGGCGGACCGGGTGCCCCTGGTCCCGACCGACGCGGCCCATCCGACGAATTCGACAGCCGCGACCCCGGCAGGCCCAGCCGGCCGGAAAGTCCTGACAGCTTCCGCCCCGCCGACGACTTCAGCAGGCCCGGCGCGGCCGACCGGCCGGAAGGCGCGTTCCACCCGGCAGACGAATTCGGCAGGCCCGGCCCAGCCGGCGACCCGGAGGACGCTTTCCACCCCGCCGACGAATTCGGCAGGCCCGGCCTAACGGATGGCCCCGGCTTCGACGACCGCGGCGACGCGGAAGACCGCTTCGAGCCCCACCGCGGCGGCTCGGACAGGACTGGTCCGCAAGGTCCTGGCCCGCAGGGTTCCGCGGGCGGTCCGCAGGGCACGCGAGTCTCCGCGGCGGAGAGCCCCGGCGGGTCGCGCGGACTGGGCGCAGCCGCTGCGGCGGCTGGAGCAGCGGGCGCGGTGGGAGCCGCGAGCGGCACTCGCTCCGAATCCGGCCACGCGCACGAGGCTGGTTACGACGAGCACCCCGACGCGTCCGGCTACGACGACCGGGCCCACAACGCCGCCGGCCACGACGACGGCTACGCGGACGACTACGACCGGCAAGACCGCGGCGAAGACGAGCGCGGCCAGGCCGATGGCTACGACCAGCACGACGAGGGTTACGACGGCTACCGCAACCCCGCACCCCATGGCGACTACGACGAATCCGCGCCGCACGACGGATACGACGCCGAGCCGTACGACGACCAGCACGGGTACGAGGACATCGCCTCCCACGAGGCCGGTGCGTACGCTGAGCCGCACGGCCACGATGAAGCGGGGTACGACGAACCCGCGCACCACGTCGACGACCGCAACCGCGACGCGGCCGGCTACGACGACGCCCACGGGTACGACGACCACCTCGACAACCACGGGAGCAAAGTCCCTGGCGTCGGCGCGTTCGAACAGCCCGTGGCTCCGAACACGGAGGACGGGCTGATCGGCGCGGACGGCCTCATCGATGCCGACGGGCTCATCGGCGCGGACAGCTCCGCCGACGAACCCGCTGCCCCGAACCGGCACACCGCCGAGCCGGACGCAGGCCGGCGCGGTGCGGCACCGGACGACAGCCGTGACCAGGAGGGTGGCCGTCGGCGAGCCCAGCCGGACATCGAAGCGGACGACGGCCGCCGGGAAGACGTGCGGCTGAACGCCGAGGACGGCGGACGGCGCAGCGCCGAACCCGAGAGCCAGGCCGAGCCCACGGACGAGCGCGGCAGTCACGTCGGTGCGGCTGCGGCCGGGGTCGCCGCGGCCGGTGGGCTGGCTGCGGCCGGGCTCGCCGCCGCGCACGGCCGGGGTCGGGAGAAGGAGGCCGAGGGCCGCCACGGCACCGCGCCGGAGCGTCCCGCGGAGCCGCCGTTCGAGCAGGACTTCGACGGCGCGCAGTACGACCACTACGACGACGGCCACTACGACGACGAAGACCACACCGACGTCCACCACGACCTCGTCCCCAGCCGCAACGGGACCGGTCCGGGCCACCCGGACGACGCCGAGGACGACACGGACGTTCACCAGCCGGTCGATGCCGAGCACGACGAGCCGGTGCTCTTCACGCACGGCAACGAACCGTCCCGCGACGACGACGAGCAGCGTGCCGAACTGTTCACGCACTCCAGCGGTTACGAGGACGACAACCGCCGCGAGGCCGAGTACGACGCGGGCCCGCCGACCGCGATGATCATGCCGGGGTCCGAGATCCCCGGCGACCTTCCGGTGCCGGAGATGCCGGTGCCCCCGCCGTCCGGCGGGCGGCGCGCGGCTCGGGAGCAGGCCGAACCGGCTCCGGTCGCGCGGCGCGAGCAGCCCGCTCAGCCGGAGCTGGCCCAACTGCAAGCGAAGCTCGACGAGCTGGACGTCCCCGAGGCCGCGTACCGGCTCGGCGGCCCCACCGAACGCGGGTGGAGCGTCGAGCAGGTGGGCGAAGGCTGGCGCGTCGGCTGGTACGACGGCGAGCTGATCAACCCGGCGGTGTTCGGCGACGCGGAGGACGCCGCGGCGTTCATGCTCGGCAAGGTGCTGCTGTACCCCGACGGGTATGTCGCGGCGGAAGCCCCCGCACCGGCTGAGCAGCCAGTCGCGGACGCGCCGAAGCCGCCGGTGGTGGCGACGTTGTCGCCGGAGGTCGCGACGGGCTCGTTCCCGGTCCGGCCGCGCGAGAACGTGCCGCCGCAGGAGCAGACCGCGTTCACGCCTGCTGATCAGCTGCTGGCCGACGACGAACCGCCAGCCCGGCAGACCCCGCCGCCTGCCCCGCCGACGCAGGTCGCGGCACCGGTGAGCCCACCGACCCAGGTGGCTCCCCCGGTCAGCGCCCCGCCGACGCAGATCGCCTCGCCGGTCAGCGCACCGCCCACCCTCCTCGCGCCGCCGGTCAGCCCGCCGCCGCGGCGGGAACCGCCGGTGCGGCGCGAGGAACCGGCGCGCGCCAACGGAACCGGCGGCAGCGGGCAGTGGCCGATCGCGCCGCTGTCCGGGGAACCGCCGCTGACCCTGTTCCGCGGCAAGGAACTGCGCGAACTGCCCGCGGGCAGCGAACTGGACCGCTTCGGCGGCCCGAACGGCAACCTGACCTACGCGGCGGGCACCCCGTTCGAGGAGCGTTCGCTGGTGCCGGAGTGGGTGAACCGGCCCTACCACGTGTACCGCGTGCAGCGGCCGCTCGAAACCCTGGCCGGGGTCGCGATCCCGTGGTTCAACCAGCCGGGCGGCGGGTCGGCGTACCTGCTTCCGGCGAGCATCGAAGAACTGCTCGCCGAGGGCGACCTGATCGAACTCGACCCGGGTGAACCGCCGATCGACTGACGACGCGGAAAAGGGGCGGGGCCAGCGAGCTTCGCCCCTTTTCCGTGCCCGGAAGCGCCCTACTTGACGACCAAGCCGTTGGCCGCGGCGAACGCCACCGCCAGTTCGACGTCCACGTACGCGCCGCGCAGGTCCGCCTGCACCAGCCCGTTCGCGTCGACCACCGCGCCGCGCAGGTCGGCTCCGGGAAACTTCGTGCCGATCATCCGGGACCCGGACAGATCCGTGCCCCGCAGGTCGGAATCCGTCAGATCCGCCTCGTTGAGGTTCACTTCCCGCATCCGCAGGCCGGACAGATCCAGTTTCCGCAACCAGCCGCGCGCGAACGACGCGAGCGACAGATCGCATTCGGTCAGCGCGATCCCGGTGTATCGACAGTCCACAAAGGATGAACCAAGCAGCGAGCACGACGACCATCGGCTGTCGGCGAGCACCGAGCGATCGAACGTGCAGGAGCGGAACGCCGACGCGTCGTGCCGCGAACCGGCGAGATCGACCTTGGTGAAGTCGCAGTTGTCGAAGGTGCAGCCGCGGGTGTGCAGGTCGCGCAGGTCCGCTTCGGTGAAATCGCACCCCGCGAACTGGCGTTTTTCCCACCACTGGCCGGAAAGTCGTGCTTCGGTGTAGTCCTCGCCGGTCTCCGTCACCCGGACAGGATGACATCAGCCCCGGTGCCGGCTTTTCGACGGGGTGGCTGCGAGCCGCCGGAAGGCGTGTGTCCACGAACTGTCCGCCGGTCATCGGAAGTCCCTCGATCTCGTGGGGATCCGCAGCCTCAGCTGCTCCAGTTTCTGCGCGCGCACGCTCGCGACGCCGTCCGCTTTTTCGAGCACTCCGTGCACCAGCAGCGCCGCACTGCCCCGCGCGATCCGGTGGAACCGTTGCCACAGCCCGAGTGTGCAGATCACGTTCACCATGCCGGTCTCATCCTCGATGTTCAGGAACGTGACTCCGCCGGCAGTCGCCGGTCGCTGGCGGTGCGTGACCGCTCCCCCGACGAGCACTCGTTCCCCGTCGGACCGGTCCAGCAGCTTGCCTGCGGTGATGACCCCGAGCGCGTCGAGCCGGTCGCGGATGAACTCTGTCGGGTAGCTGTCCGGCGAGATCCCGGTGGCCCAGACATCGGCGGCGGCGACGTCGAGCCCGTCCATTCCGGGCAGCATCGGCGCGTCCACGCCGGCTCCGGTGCCGGGCAGTTTCTCCGGCCGGTCCTGCGCGACCGCGCCCGCGGACCACAACGCCTGCCGCCGGTCCGGACCGAACGCGCTGAACGCCCCCGCGGTGGCCAGCGCTTCCAGCTGCGGCGTGGTGAGCCGGACGCGCCTGCCGAGGTCGGACATGCTCCCGTACCGGCCGTTCGCCTGCCGTTCCGCCACGATCTCCTTGGCCAGCGTTTCACCGATCATCCGGACGGTACTGAGACCGCCGCGTACCGCGTGGAGTTTTCCGTTGTCCGGCAATGCTTCCAGGGTCGCGTGCGGGAGACTCAGGTTGATGTCCGGGCCGAGTGTGGTGACGCCGTGCCGACGCGCGTCCGCCACCAGCGACTGCGGCGAGTAGAACCCCATCGGCTGCGCTCGCAGCAGGCCCGCGCAGAACGCGTCGGGGTGGTAGTGCTTGAAGTACGCGCTCGCGAACACCAGATGCGCGAAGCTCAGCGCATGGCTTTCGGGGAAGCCGAAGTTGGCGAACGCCTTGAGTTTCTGGAAGATTTTCTCCGCCAGCTCCGCGTCCACCTTGTTGGCGATGGCTCCGTCGAGGAACCGCTTGTGCAGCCGTTCCATCTTCCGCTGCGACCGTTTCGACCCCATCGCGTGCCGAAGCTGGTCAGCCTCGGCCGGGGTGAAGTTCGCGACGTCCAGGGCGATCTGCATCATCTGCTCCTGGAACAGCGGCACTCCCAGCGTTTTCTCCAGAGCGGTCTCCAGCAGCGGATGGTCGTACTCCCACTTCTCGCGCCCCTGCTTGCGGCGGATGTACGGGTGCACCGAACCGCCTTGGATCGGGCCCGGGCGGATCAGCGCGACTTCCACGGCCAGGTCGTAGAATTCCGTCGGCCGCAACCGAGGCAACGTCGCCAGCTGGGCTCGGCTCTCTACCTGGAACACGCCGATCGCGTCGGCGCGGCAGAGCATTTCGTAGATGTTCTTGTCGGTGAGGTCCAGTTCGGCGAGATCGATCGTCTCGCCCTTGTATTCCTTGACCAGATCGAGCATGTAGTGCAACGCGGAGAGCATGCCGAGCCCGAGCAAATCGAACTTCACCAGCCCGACCGCGGCACAATCCTCCTTCTCCCACTGCAGAACGCTGCGGTTTTCCATCCGCGCCCATTCGACCGGGCACACCTGGCTCACCGGTTCCCGGCACATCACCATGCCGCCGGAGTGGATGCCGAGGTGCCGCGGGAAGTCTTCGAGGGCGAAGGCGAGCTGCACGACGTCGTTCGGGATGTCGTGGTCGTGGTCTTTCTCCGTGCTGCGCAAGGCTCCCCAGCGGTCGATCTGCTTGCTCCACGCGTCCTGCTGACCCGGTGAGTAGCCGAGCGCCCTGGCGGCGTCGCGGATCGCGGAACGGGCGCGGTAGGTGATCACGTTCGCGACCTGCGCGGCATTGAGCCTGCCGTGTTTGCCGTAGACGTATTGGATCACCTCCTCGCGCCGGTCGGACTCGATGTCGAGGTCGATGTCCGGGTAGCCGTCGCGATCGGGCGCGAGGAACCGTTCGAAGAGCAGGTGGTACTCGATGGGGTCGACCTTGGTGATGCCGAGCGCGTAACAGACCGCCGAGTTGGCCGCGGAACCCCTTCCCTGGCACAGGATGTCGCTTCCCCGGCAGAACCGCACGATGTCCGCGACGATCAGGAAGTATCCGGGGAACTCCAGTTCCTCGATCACCGCCATCTCGTGCTTGATCTGCTGCCGCGCCTTGTCCTCATGGGCTTTGCCCGAGTAGCGCTCCTTGAAGCCTTCCTTGACGAGGTTTCGCAGGTGCGTGGTCTCGTTCTCGCCGTCCGGCACGTCGAACGGCGGCAGCTCCGGCGCGAGCAGCTTCAACGGGAAAGCACATTCCATGCCCAGCAGGGCCGACCGCTGCACCGCGCCCGGGTACCGCCGGAAAACTTCCGCCATTTCGTTGCCAGAGCGCAAGAACGCGGCGGCGTCGCCGGGCAGCCAGCCTTCGAGATCGTCGATGCTGCGCCGGGCGCGGATGGCAGCGACGGCGTCCGCGAGCCTGCCTCGTTCCGGGCGAGCGTAGTGCGCCGCGGTGGTCGCGACGGTGGGCAGCTTGAGTTCGCCGGCCATCTCGGTCAGCAGGTCGTTGTGCGTGCTGTCGAGCGGCTGGCCGTGGTCGATCAATTCGACGTAGACCTGGGTCTGGCCGAAGAGCTCGACCAGACGGCGCAGTTCGGCGAACGCGGCGTCCGGGCCTTCGCGCACCAACGCCGAACGCACGGATCCCTTGCGGCAACCGGTAAGCACCGCGCATTGGCCCGCGACTTCCTCCGCCACGGCGGACAAGTCGTAGATCGGGCGGCCTTTTTCGGCCCGCTCCGCGTCTTCGTCGTCGTGGCCGCGCAACTGTCCGGCGGTGATCGCGCGGCACAGGCTGCGGTAACCGTCGCTGCCGCGGGCCAGCAGCAGGAGATGTTCGCCTTCGGGGTCGGCGACACCGTTTTGCGGCGCGGACAGCCCGAAGCTCAGCTCAGTGCCGAACACCGTGGCGACGCCTAGTTCTTTGGCCGCTTCGGCGAACCGGACCACGCCGTACATGCCGTCGTGATCGGTGAGCGCGATCGCGTCGAGCCGCAGCCGCGCGGCTTCCTCCACCAGTTCCTCGGGGTGGCTGGCTCCGTCGAGGAAACTGAAGTTGGAGTGGCAGTGCAGTTCGGCGTACGCCACTCGCGGCCCGGCTTCCAGGTCGCTGCGCGGCGGCGGGATGTCGGCGGGGCGGCGGTACGCCTCGCGTTTGCGTCCCCACGCGGGACTGTCGCCGTGGTCGCCGGGCGGCATCCCGCCCGACAGCGCCCGCGCGAGGTCCTTCCACGGGACCGGCGGGTTGTTCCAGCCCATCGTCAGTCCATCCGGTTCTCGGGTGATCGGCGGGGTTCCGGGATCAGCAGCGCGACCGGCACCGGGTCGAACGGGCACGGCGGTTCGACCGGGACACGGGGCGCCGGCAGGTCGTGGTCCATCAGGTGCGCATTCCTTCCGTTGACTCCACCGGGTTTTCGGGTTTCTTGGCAGATCGGTTCAGTCGTAGCTTCCCTCCACTGTCCACACTGGATTTTCCGTTCCGGAGCAGAGGACGAGCACCGCCTCCGGCGCTTCGTTCTCCCCTGCCGCGAGCAGCAGTTGCAGCCGGGCTTGCTGCGCTCCGGCCGACCGGCGGCCCGAGGTGACCGGCCACGGACCGGCCCATCCGGTGATCGGCCGCGGCGGCCCGCCCGCGACGCACAGTCCGTGCGGCGGCGCGGTCAGCCGTTTGCGCGAGGTGAGACCTACTGGCCGCCCCTGCTCGTCGATGACCTGGACTGGCAACGGTTGTTCCAGCACCGTCGCGGGGGACGGAGACGGCAACCGGGCAGGCCACGTGGCGTCCGGCGGTCCGGCGGGTTCCCGCGGATCGCCCCACGGAATGAGCCGGACCCGGCTCGCCGGATCGCGCCCGCCGTCGAGCAGCGGCGTGACCACGCCCTCCGGACCGAGCAGACCTTGCACCCGCACGAACGCGCGGCCGGCCCGCTCGGCAGCCAACTCCTCGTCCTCGCCTGGACCGGCCCCGGGATCGCTCCCCCGCCACAGCCCCAGCTGCAATGACCTCCCTTCGACAGTCTCTTCCGGTTCGAGCCGCAACCGCGCGACCCCGGCCGTGGGCCGTTCGCCGGGCGCGGCCTTGAGCCAGCCCTCGAACTGCCACCGGACCCGGTCCGCAACCCCTTGCGGCGTAAGTGGTTCCGCACAACGCCAGACGCGACCGAGCTGCTCGCCGTTCTCGGTGGTCGCGTATATACCCAATCGAGTGCATGCGAGCCCGCGATCGGCGAGCGCGGCGTGGAACCGCGCGCCGAGTTTTTTGGCCGTGAACGCGGCGACGTCCACCCGGGCAAGCACCGGATCGAACGATTCGGCAAGCGACAGTTCCGGCGGCGGACTGCGGCGCAGCGGCGGCCGGTCGGACAGCCCCCGGGCCAGCCGATGCGCGAGCACGCCGGTGCGCCCGAACCGAGCGGCCACGTCCCGCTCGCCGAGTTCGGCGAAGGCACCGAGCGTGCGCAACCCGAGCCGGACGAGCAGACCGGCCAGATCCGCTCGCTCGGCATCCGGCTGGTCCAGCTCAGTCACCGGCAACGGGGCGAGAAATTCGGCGCTCCGCCCGGGTTCGACCAGCGTCCCCTGCCGCGCGGCGAGGGTCGCCGCGAACAGTCCTTCCGCCACGCCGACCTGGCATTCGACCCCCGCTGCCGCGGCCACCTGGTCCACCAGTTTCTCCGCGAGCCGCGGTTCGCCGCCGAAATACCCGGCCGCACCCGCGACGGGAACCGCGAGCAGTCCGGGCCGCACCACTTCCAGCCCGACGACCAGCTCCTCCACCGCCGCCGCGACATTCTCGAAAAACCGCGCGTCCCGCGCCTCGTCTACCCCGAACACCGCCAGGTCGGGGCACTGGGATTCCGCTTCTCGCCGCCGCATGCCGCGCCGGATGTTCCGCGCCCGCGCGACCGCGGTGCACGCCACGACCCGGTTGGCATGGAACACCGCCGCCGGCCGGGTAAGCACGCTCCCCGCCGCGGCTACGGCAGCGACCGCGGGCCAGTCTGGGCACCACAGGACCAGCATCCGCACCGGATGACGGCGCGGATCTTTTTGTCCTTTGTGGACACTCTGGTTCACCCGACCGCCTCTTCCCGTGCCACGACGCGCTTCTCTCCCCGGGAAACCCGGCCGTCCTGGCCGGGCAGAAGCATCGATGCCGACCGAGGCCGGGCCGCCGCACCGCGTCCGCGGGCGTGCACCTCGACCGGACGGGAACGGAGGTGCCCGGCGCCGTGTTCGAGCACCCCGGTCCAGGCACCTGGGGTGCAGTGCAGCTCGACGTCGGCGGAAGGCCAGTGCCCCAGCGAAAGCAGCACCGCCCCGCGATGCCGAGCCCGCGCCGCGAGCCTCCGCGCGACGTCCGGCCGAACTGACCGAGGCTCGGTGACGACGAGGTCGACGCCGTCGAGCAAAGCGGCCAGCACCGCCTGGTATTCGGCCCCCGGCCACGGAACCAACGCGAGCCGCGAAACGGCGACGCCCTGTTCGGCCGCCGCGACGATTCCCAGCGACGGGGCCCCGACCACCGCGGCCCACGCCCCGGCGACGGTCGCCTCCGCGAGCAACGCGAACAGCAGCGAGGTGGAGTGGTGAACCGCGACGACGCTTCCGCGGCGCAACCCGGCCCCGGGGAGGAGATCGGCCAGGGCTGGGGCCACCGGAAGCATCCGCCCGGCAGCCTGACCCCAGTCGGCCCGGGTAGCCCGCTCGGCGGCGACGGTGCTGGCGGTGCTGACGCCGGGGAGTGCGGTCAGTTTGGCCAACGGGTCCGCCGGTGAGGGCGGGTCCGTTGGCCGGAGCCGGGTCGGGGGGCGGAGTTTCGAGGGTTCGGGAGTTGCTGGGCGCAGTGGAGTCGGCGGGGACTCGGGTTGAGCTTCCTGGCCGGGCTCGGTCTGCGGACCTGGAGGAGTTTCCGGGCGCGGCTGAGCAGGCGGGGTGCGTGGAGACCCAGGCCGAGCTGCCGGGCCAAGTCCAGTCAGCGAACCGGAAGGAGCTTCCGGGCGGAGACGAGCCGGCGGCTCGGAGGAAGTCTCCGGACCGGATTCCATTGCCGGATCAGCCAGAACCAGCGGACGAAGCCGAGTCGGCAGCTCGTCCGAAGGCACTGACTCAGGCGGGCAGTCCGAGCCGGGATCAGCTGGCGGCGCACTCGGGGTCGACGGCTCGGGCGAGGTTTCCGGACTCGATCCCGCTGGAGCAAGCGAGCGAAGACGAGTCGATGACTCCGATTCAGGCTGAGGCGGCGAATCGCGCTCAGCAGATGAGCGAGTGGCAGGCTGACTCGCCGGGATGAGCGGAGTCGGTGAACCAGGCTCGCTGGACACGCGCGAGCCAGCAGACGACGCGGCACCGGCGGGGCGAGGCTCGCGGCCGGATTCGGCCGACCGGGCCTGCGAACGAAGTCCGGTAGGCGACCGGGCTTCTGCCATCCCGCCGGAGTCGGCCGGCGGCCATGGCTCGAACGCTGCGCCCAGAGAGCTCAGCCGGGTGCGGGATCCGTTTTCCCCCAACGAGAACATCAACCTCGGGGAACCCGCGGACATGGCGGCAACTGGTGTCCGTTCCTTCGCCAGTGCTTCGATCGCCGACCACGGCACCAGTACTTCCCACGAGCGTGCCGGCCGCGCCTCCGGCACGCTCGCGGGCGCGGAAGCCTGGGTTTCCGCGGCGGAAAAGATTTCCCGAGACGACCGCGCCGGCAGGGCCGAAATTCCCGCAGCGCCAAGGAGATCGGTCGTGGCGGAATCAGCAGGCAGAACCGGAGTGCGCAGTTTCCCGGACGCCACCGAAGCGTCGCTCGTCGCGGAAGCGGCCTCGACCAGAGCCACAGCGCCGCCCGCTGCGGACAGCGCCCCGGCCAAAGACCGAGCACCACCCGCCGCAGACCCCGCCCCAGCCGGAGACCGAGCACCACCCGCCGCAGACCCCGCCCCAGCCGAAGACCGAGCACCACCCGCCGCAGACCCCGCCCCGGCCGAAGACCGAGCGCCACCCGCTCCCGACGTCTTCCCGGTCGCGGCCGAAGAAGCGTTCGCCGCCAAGGCTTCCGAAACCACCCCGGCCCGAGCCGAAGCCTCGCCCGCTCCCCGAAAACCAGCCGAGACACCGTCCGCGGAAGTCCCCCCAGCCTCGCCAGCCGCCCCCGCGGCCGGGGAAACCCTTGCCCCTTCCGCGATCTCCGAAGCAAACCCCGAAGAAGCAGCCCCCAAAGCCGCTCCGGTCGTCACCGATTTCTCCTTCCGCCGGGATCGGCCGACGGTCCGTCCCGGGACAGGTCGTCACACCTGGCCCGGGACGGACGCCGACACACCGCGGGGAAGGCGGTTCCGCATCCTCATCCGTGCGGAAACCGCACGGTCACCCAACAATCGCACCCAAAAACACACCACTGCGCCGAACAGAATCGAACACCCGTTCGACACCATCCAGTCTCGCCCGCCCCTCCCCTGCTGTCAAGCACGAGCCGGGGAAAGAACCCGGACGATCACCGGACACCAGGAAAACCGCTCTTTACACTGGGGACCCTGATGAAGACAGGACACATCGCCCTGCGGGGTTTCGCCGAAGCCGACCTTCCGGTGCTCGACCGGTTCTCCACGGACCCGGACGGCACCGGGACCTTCCAATGGACGAATTTCACCGGACCGCGGGCACGACGCCGGTTCGCCGAGGACGGGTTCCTCAGCCCGGCCTCAAGCGCGGTCGCGGTGACTGTCGGCTCGGTCGTCGCCGGGATGGCCACCTGGGAGGCAGCCGACCGGGGCGGGCCCGCCGGCGGGTGCTTCCGGGTCGGCGTCGCGTTGCTGCCGGACTACCGCGGCCACGGCACCGACGCGAAGGCCTACCAACTGCTCGTCGACCAGGTCTTCCGGCACACCCGTGCGCACCGGCTCGAAGCCTTCGTCGACAGCGAGGACGTCGCCGGGCAGCACACGCTGGAGAAAACCGGCTTCCACCGCGAAGGCCTGCTGTGCCAGGTCACCTGGCGCGACGGCGGCTACCGCGACGAGGTCGTCTACGCGATCCTGCGCGAGGGATGAAAAAACCGGCCGGGCCCCGAAGGTCCCGGCCGGCCAGCAGAAAAGTCAGTGCGCGAAGTGGCGCGTTCCGGTGAGGTACAGCGTGATCCCGGCGGCCTCGGCGGCGGCGATCACCTCGGCGTCGCGGATGGACCCGCCGGGCTGCACGACGGCTCGCACGCCGGCCTCGATCAGCACCTCCAGCCCGTCCGGGAACGGGAAGAACGCGTCCGACGCGCCGACCGAGCCCTTCGCCCGGTCGCCCGCCCGCGCGACCGCCAGCCGCGACGAGTCGACGCGGTTGACCTGTCCCATGCCGACGCCGACGGTCGCCTGCTCGTGCGCCAGCAGGATCGCGTTGGACTTCACCGCGCGCAGCGCCCGCCACGCGAATTCCAGGTCCGCCAGGGTCTGCTCGTCGGCGGGCGAGCCGGTGGCCAGCTCCCAGTTCGCCGGGTCGTCGCCGGGGGCGTCGATCGCGTCGGCGGTCTGCACGAGCACGCCGCCGGAGATCGGCCGCAGCTCCGCCGGGGCCGCGTTCTCGATCGCGGGCAGCTTCAGCAGCCGCACGTTCTTCTTGCGCTGCAAGATCTCCAGCGCTTCCGGCTCGAAGTCGGGGGCGAGCACGACCTCGGTGAACACCTCGGCGATCTGCTCCGCCGCCGCGACGCTCACCGGCCGGTTCGTGGCGATCACGCCGCCGTACGCGGACACCGGGTCGCAGGCGTGCGCCTTGCGGTGCGCTTCGGCGACGTCCGCGCCGACAGCGATCCCGCACGGGTTGGCGTGCTTGATGATCGCGACAGCCGGCTCCGAGAAATCGAAGGCGGCCCGGCGCGCGGCGTCGGTGTCGACGTAGTTGTTGTACGACATCGCCTTGCCGTGAAGCTGCTCCGCGTGCGCGAGGCCCGGCTGCGCGCCGCGGTACAGCGCCGCCTTCTGGTGCGGGTTCTCGCCGTAGCGCAGTACGTCCGCACGGTCCCACGTCGCGCCGAGGAAGTCCGGGAAGCCGCTGTCGTCCGAAGGCGCGTACGCGTTGGCGAACCAGGACGCGACAGCCGTGTCGTACGCAGCCGTGTGCGCGTACGCCTGCGCAGCGAGCCGCTTGCGGTCCGAGAGTTCGAAGCCGCCCGCGGAGACCTGCTCAAGCACCCATTCATACCGCGCCGGATCCACGACGACAGCGACGCTGCCGTGGTTCTTCGCGGCCGCGCGCACCATCGCGGGACCGCCGATGTCGATGTTCTCGACGCAGTCCTCAAAGCTCGCGCCGGACGCGACAGTCGCCTGGAACGGGTACAGGTTCACCACGAGCAGGTCGAACGCCGCGATGTCGAGCTGCTTGAGCTGTGCGACGTGGTCGTCGTTGCCCTGGTCGGCGAGGAGCCCGGCGTGCACGCGCGGGTGCAGCGTCTTGACCCGGCCGTCGAACGACTCGGGGAACCCGGTGACCTGCTCGACCGGCGTGACCGGGACCCCGGCGTTCGCGATGACCTTCGCCGTGCCGCCGGTCGACACGATCTCGACGCCGGCCGCGTGCAGGCCGGTCGCGAGCTCGAGCAGGCCGGCCTTGTCCGAGACGCCGATCAGCGCGCGCCGGACCGGGCGCCGTCCCTGTGCTGTGCTCACGAAAACCTCACCTTTCGTCCGTCCACGGTGCACCCACCACGGCCGAGTCGCTCGATCGTTTCAACCAGCAGCCTGCGTTCCACGGCTTTGATCCGCTCGTGCAGGACGTCTTCGGTGTCGTCGTTCTCCACCGGCACCGCCTCCTGGGCGATGACCGGGCCCGTGTCCACCCCGGCGTCGACGAAATGCACCGTCGATCCGGTGACCCGCACGCCCGCGGCCAGCGCGTCGGCGACCGCGTGCATCCCGGGGAACGACGGCAGCAGCGCGGGGTGGGTGTTGATCACGCGGCCCGCGAACCGCGACAGGAACTCCGGCCCCAGGATCTTCATGAAGCCCGCGGACACCACAAGGTCGGGCTGATAGGCCGCGACCGCCTCGGCGAGCGAGCGGTCCCACGCGGCCCGGTCCGGATGGTCGGCGACGCGCACGGTGAACGACGGCACGTCCGCCCGCTCCGCTCGCGCGAGCGCCTCGATTCCGGTGCGGTCGGCTCCGACCGCGACGACCGAGGCCGGGAACCCGGGCTGTTCGACCGCGTCGAGCACGGCCTGCAGCAGCGTGCCGGAACCGGACGCGAGCACGACGATCTTCACCGGAGTGGGCAGTTCCAAGCGGCTGGCCAGAACGGGCTCCTTGCACGGCGGTACGCCTCGGGCGCACGGCGCTTCACCAGGTCGCCCCAACCCTAACGGTCGTCCTCGGCGGGCTTCGCGTCGCCGGAGTCCTCGGTGGACTCGGTCACAGCCTCCGGCTCCTCGGCGGGGCTTTCGGGCTTGTCCCCGGTCTCGGCGGCTTCGGTTTCCGGCTCGTCCTCCGGCAGGTCCAGGCCCAGCTCCGCGTCGGCCTCGGCGTCGAAGTCCTCGTCGGCCTCGGCCGAGTCCTCCTCGGATTCCTCGCCCTCGTCCGCGACGTCCTCGTCGGACTCGGACTCCTCCGGCTCAGCATCCTCGGACTCGGCTTCGGACTCGGGCTCGGCCTCGTCCTGCACCTCAAGCGAGCCGACCGGCGGCACCGGAGCGTGCGCCCCCGCGAAGAAGGCCACGAACCCGGCCGGAATCACGATCCAGCAGAAGGCGACGATCGACGCCACCCCGACCGGCACGCTGACCGGGTCGAACGGACCGTCGCCGAGCCGTCCGCCGGCGAGCGTGCCCAGCAGCACGCAGCCGAACCCGACGACCGCGCCCGCGACGACCACGGCCCGCAGCCGCCCCGCCGGGTCCTCGTCCACCGCGCGGACCGACCAGCCGACCAGCACTCCGATCGCCAGCGGCAGCACCAGCAGCACCGGCCACCACGACGCGGCGTGCTCGGGAATGCCGCCGAGCAGCGGAACCCCGGGGACGGAACCGCCGCGGTAGCCGATGAGGTGCACGTCGAGGCTGCCGATGCTGAACCCGGGACCGCTCACGAACGACATCGCGGCGACCACAGCGTTCGGCAGGTACAGCACGGAAAGCAGGAACAGGCCGAAGCTGCTCCCGAACGACGGCTCGAACAGGCTGGCCACCGTGCGCGCGGACAGCGCCGTGGCGGCGGTCAGTGTCAGCGCGCCAGCGGCCAGCAGCGCGAACAGTCCGAGCAGGCCCGCGCGCAGACCGCGAAGAGCCAGCGGGTCGAGCCGGTCGGCGAGCACCTGCGGCATCCCGAACCGGCGAAGCACCCCGCCGGTGGCCGCGAGTCCGGAGATCGCGGCAGGCACCACCGCGGCGAGCCAGAAGTTAGCCCGTACCGGTTCGCCGATCGACAGCAGCGAAATCAGCACGCCGAACAGCAGATGCGCACCGGAAATCGTGGCGATCAACGGGACCGCGTGCCGCGGCCTGGCGCAGTGAAGCCGTCGCACGGCCTTGGCCGCCGCCCGCGCGACCAGCAGCACGACGCCGATCGTCGGCAGCAGCGGCAGCATCCCGAGCGGATGGCCGCCGATCCCGAGTTCGACCTGGTAGGCGGCCAGCCAGCCGGGTCCCGCCGACAGCAGCACGCCGCCCGCGGAAAAGATCGCGTGCTGGGCGGTCAGGGTGACGAGCGCGAGCAACGTGGCGACCACCGCGTAGCCGGTGACGAGCGGGCCGAGCGCCGCGGCGAGCAACACCCGGAACCGGGGAACATCCTGGTCAAGGGAGTCGCCCACCGGCTCGTCGCCCGCGGGGCGGCCGGGACTGGTGAGCACCTGCATGTCCTCGACCATGACATCCGCGCTCGGCCGTCCGGGTGAGGCACGCCGCCCGGCGGACGTGGCGAATCCAACGCCCACCCGGTCGTGGCACCAGGCCAAGAAAAACACCCGCTGTGACACGGAGAGTCACAGCGGGTGGGTAATGCGAAGGGGTTTCAGCCTTGCTGTCCGAAACCTCCGGGCGGCGTGCCCGGTTTGTTCTGGTCAGCGGGCGGCTGGAAGAACTGGCCCTGCTGCGGCGCGTACGTCGTGGCCTGCTGCCCCGGCGTCGGCGAGGACGGCGGCTGCTGTCCAGGCGCTTGCGGCGGCTGCTGACCCTGCTGTCCGGGAGCCGGCTGGTACTGCGTCGGCTGGTACTGGCCCTGCTGGCCGTAGGGCTGCTGATACGCCGGAGCGGACGGCTGCGGCACCGGCGGCTTGAGCACGCCGTACTCGAACAGCAGCACGGTGACCGACGCGGCCGCCTGCAGGAGACCGAGGATCAGCACCACGATCACGATGGCCGACGTACGCCCGGAGATGACGGCGTCGAGCGCGCCCAGCCCGCCGACCACGCTGAACAGCGCGGCGAACGGCAGCGTCTTCGGCCCCTTGGGCAGCAGGTTCAGCGCCGACAGCAGACCGCCGACGAGCAGGAACAGAATGGGCTGCCCGGCCGTGCCCGCCTCGGAAGCGAAGCCGAGGAAGTACTGCACCACTCCGAGCCCGGCCACGCCGAGGGACAGCAGCAGCGGAAGGTTCGGCGGCGCTCCAGCACCCGCGGCAGGCGGGCCCTGCTGCGGCTGGGGCTGCTGCGGGAACCCGCCCGACGGGGGCGGTCCCTGGGACGGCTGGCCCTGCTGGGGGTAGCCGGGCCCGCCACTGGGGAAGGTCATCGGAAGCTCTCCTGTCTCATCGACCGGTGGTTCGGGATCCGGTGGCGCCCGGGGTGCACCGGCGGCGTCCCCCGCTCACGAGTGACTGCACGCTAGCGCATCCGCGATGGGCGTCCGCGACGTTGGACGCACTGAACGCCGGATCGGTTGCGGGCGGAAACGACGGAGGCCGGGCACCGCGTCGGTGCCCGGCCTCCGCCAGAGGAGTCGCTGCTGGTCAGCCGAGGCTGTTGTACAGCTCCCGGGCGAGAACCGCGGTCTCGCTCGGGGTCTTGCCGACCTTGACGCCGGCAGCCTCGAGGGCCTCCTTCTTCGCCGCGGCGGTGCCCGACGAACCGGAGACGATCGCGCCCGCGTGGCCCATCGTCTTGCCCTCGGGGGCGGTGAAGCCCGCGACGTAGCCGACGACCGGCTTGGTCACGTTCTCCTTGATGTAGGCCGCGGCGCGCTCCTCGGCGTCGCCGCCGATCTCGCCGATCATCACGATGACCTTGGTGTCGGCGTCCTTCTCGAACGCCTCAAGGGCGTCGATGTGGGTGGTGCCGATGACCGGGTCGCCGCCGATGCCGACGGCGGTGGAGAAGCCGATGTCGCGCAGCTCGTACATCATCTGGTAGGTCAGCGTGCCCGACTTCGACACGAGGCCGATGCCGCCGGCCTCGGTGATGTCGGACGGGATGATGCCCGCGTTCGACTTGCCGGGGCTGATCACGCCGGGGCAGTTCGGCCCGATGATCCGGGTCTTGTTGCCGGTCGCGACCGCGTGCGCCCAGAAGTAGGCCGAGTCGTGCACCGGGATGCCCTCGGTGATGACGACCGCCAGCGGGATCTCGGCGTCGATCGCCTCGATGACCGCGTCCTTGGCGAACTTCGGCGGCACGAAGATGACCGACACGTCGGCGCCGGTCTCCTTGATGGCCTCCTCGACCGTGCCGAACACGGTGAGGTCCTTGCCCTCGATGGTGACCGTCTGGCCGGCCTTGCGGGCGTTGACGCCGCCCACGATGTTGGTGCCGGACTTCAGCATCTTGGTCGCGTGCTTCATGCCCTCGGAGCCGGTGAGCCCCTGGACGATGACCTTGCTGTTCTCGTTGATCAGGATCGACATCTCACGCACCTGCCGCGGCGAGCTCGGCAGCCTTGTCGGCCGCGTTGTCCATTGTGTCCACCACGGTGACCAGCGGGTGGTTCGCGTCGGCCAGGATCTGGCGACCCTCGACGACGTTGTTGCCGTCCAGGCGGACGACCAGCGGCTTGGTGGCCTCGTCGCCCAGGATCTTCAGCGCCTCGACGATGCCGTTCGCGACCGCGTCGCAGGCGGTGATGCCGCCGAAGACGTTCACGAACACGCTCTTCACGTCGGTGTCGTTGAGGATGACGTCCAGCCCGGCCGCCATGACCTCGGCCGACGCGCCGCCGCCGATGTCGAGGAAGTTGGCCGGCTTCACGCCGCCGTGCTTCTCGCCCGCGTACGCCACGACGTCCAAAGTGGACATCACGAGGCCCGCGCCGTTGCCGATGATGCCGACCTCGCCCTCAAGCTTGACGTAGTTGAGGTTCTTGGCCTTGGCCTTCGCCTCAAGCGGGTTCTCGGCCTGCTTGTCGACGAGTTCCTCGTGCGCCGGGTGGCGGAAGGAGGCGTTCTCGTCGAGGGTGACCTTGCCGTCGAGGGCGATGATCTTGTCCTGCGGGTCGCGGACCAGCGGGTTGACCTCGACCAGGGTGGCGTCCTCGGAGACGAAGGTCTCCCACAGCTTCACCACGACGTCGGCGGCCTCGTCGATGATCTCGGCCGGGAAGTTGCCGGCCTTGAGGATCTCGAGCGCCGTCGCCTTGTCGACGCCCTTGATCGCGTCGACCGGGATCCTGGCGAGCGCGTCCGGGCGCTCGACCGCGAGCTGCTCGATCTCCATGCCGCCCTCGGACGACGCCATCGCGAGGAAAGTGCGGTTGGCGCGGTCGAGAAGGAAGGAGAAGTAGTACTCGGACGCGATGTCCGAGGCTTCCGCCACCAGCACGCGGTGCGTGATGTGGCCCTTGATGTCGAGGCCGAGAATGGCTTCCGCCTTCTCCTTCGCCTCGTCGGGCGTCTGGGCCAGCTTGACGCCGCCCGCCTTGCCCCGGCCGCCGACCTTCACCTGCGCCTTGACGACGACCTGGGTGCCGATCTGCTCCGCGGCGGCCTTGGCTTCTTCCGGGGTGCTTGCCACGGCACCCGGCAGAACCGGTACTCCGTGGGCGGCGAAGAGATCCCTCGCCTGGTACTCGTAGAGGTCCACTACTCCAGTCTCCTGACGACACGCCACTGTGGTGGTCCGTTTTCCGGACCGCGCTGTCGGACCAGTCGAGGTTAGCGACCAGCGCAGACGCAGGGGACGCCGCACCTGGTGAAGTCGGTCACCGTACGCGGTCAGAGGGTGTGAGTCCGCCCACCGACAAGCATTTCGGCGGCCTTTTCCGGGCTTTCGGAGCCCAACTCGATCACCGTGGTGCCGGAGAGCGCTTCCGTGAGACCTTCGGGCACTGGACCGCCGAGGAGGCCCAGAATGTCTGGATCCTCCTGTTCGGTGGTGCGCACGATCTTTTCCGCCGTGTCGAGGTGTCCTCCGTGGACGACTTCGAGACCGGCGTCGCGCAGCATTCGCGCCAACGGAATCGCCGCGGTTTCTTCAGCCAGCTCCACGAGGACGACGCGCCGCGGATTCACTTCCTCGCACCGGCAGCCGCGATGACCGCGGTGCTCGCTGCCGCCACGACCGCAGCGAGCCCGAGCCAGCACCCAGCGCCCGGCTTCGCGGTGTAGAACAGCGAACTGACCAGCGGGATCTCGGCGACGTGCAAGGCAAGGAGCACCGCCGTCGCGGTCAGCCCCGCCGCCGCGGCACCAGGCCGTGAACGAACGCTCAACCCGAGCGTCCCGAGAACGACGAGCAGCGCGGCGAGCAATCCCCACGACGGAGTGTCGAAATCGGACCAGAGACCGGGCGGCGCGTAATCCTGCGCGGTGAACACCGGCGTGCCGAACGTCGCGATCGCCAGCACCGCGGTGATTCCGGCCGGAATCACCGCGGTGGATCGCGGTCCTTCGGTACCAGTGTCGTCACGTTCCACGACGCCGGTGATCACCGCGGCCAATCCGGTAAGCCCGGCGAGACCGAGCGCGATCGCGGTGAAAACGGCTCCCGCGCCGAGGTGGTAGCTGATCGCGCCGCCGAGCCCGCCGAGCCCAGTCGCTTCGGAAGCGGTGATGGCCGTGCTGAGAACCGCTGTTCCCGCGAGAACAACGCCAGCCCACAACACCGCGAGAATTCCGCGCGCGATCGGCGCGGTGCGGCGGACGAGAAGGAAAGGTGTTGGCAGCACGACAAGAATGGCCGCGATCAGCAGTTGCAGCCGTGCCGGGCTGTCCGTGCTGTTGCCGAGCTGCGGAGCGTACGCGCCGATCGCCGCCGCGATTCCGGTCAGCACCGCGAGCAGCCCGGTGAGCGCGCGCCAGATGGTGAGCCCGGGGACGCGGGCCTCGCCGGCCAGGTCGGTGCGCTCGGCCTGCGTCTGCTGCGGTGTCGCAAGTGGAGTGAGGACGAGGACCAGCACCATCGGCACGACGGCGAGGTACGCGCCCGTTGAGACTGCCAGCCCCGACACAGCGAGCCCCGCGACGAACGTCGGCACCGCGACGGCTAGCACCGCCGCGACAATCCCGCCGAGCGTCCCGCGAGCGACGCCGTCGGAGCCGGCGAAAACCCCGAGCACCGCGGCGACCGGCAGCGCACCGGCGAGAAGGAGGTAACCGGCGAGCGCTAGCCCCGGACCTTCAAATGCTGACCGCGCAAGGAGAAACGGGTCGTCCGAGAGCACGGGAGTCATCAATAGCCCGACCGCGGCGACGACGGCGAGCAGCGGAATGATCAGCCGCCAACGGCGTTTGTCGTCGCCGCCAGCGATCTCGTTGCGCTCCCGCACGACGCGCGCGGCCACTATCCCGGCGGCGAGCGTCAGCAGATGCCCGGCGATCAGCAGCCAGAACCCGATGCCGACGCCGCTGCGGTCGAGCAGCCGGTCCGGGAGATACAGCTCGGGGCGGATGGTTTTGGAACCGTTGACGAGGAACTGGAGATCGAGGACCAGCCGCCCCGGCGCGAGGGCGGCGAGACCGGTGACGAGACCGGCGGACAGCCCGTGCCGCCCGCTGCGAGCCGCCGCGACCGCGATCCCGGCCGGGACGACGGCGAGGATCACGAGAAGCGGCCAGG
The DNA here is from genome assembly GCF_900115345.1 of Amycolatopsis rubida. Taxonomy (GTDB): domain Bacteria; phylum Actinomycetota; class Actinomycetes; order Mycobacteriales; family Pseudonocardiaceae; genus Amycolatopsis; species Amycolatopsis rubida. The sequence goes on from NZ_FOWC01000011.1 coordinate 237,309, forward strand.
AGAGGTAGCCGGGCCCGGCGTCAGGCGAGACCGGGGCGATGGCGCCGGCGGCCAGGGCCAGGGAGCCGACGGCGAGGAGAGCGGTGGCGGCTCGGAGCCTTGGGGAAGGGGTTTGGTCGGTGAGGTCCAGGAGGGTCTCGCCTTGGCGGTCCGCGTCTTGGCGGTCCGTGTCTCGGCGGTTTGTGTCTCGGCGGTTTGTGTCTCGGCGGTTTGTGTCTCGGCGGTTTGTGTCTCGGCGGTTTGTGTCTCGGCGGTTTGTGTCTCGGCGGTTTGCGTCTCGGCGATCCGTGTCTTGGCGGTCCGCGTCTCGACGGTTTGCGTCTCGGCGATCCGTGTCTCGACGGTTTGCGTCTCGGCGATCCGTGTCTCGGCGGTCCGCGTCTCGACGGTCCGTGTCCTGGCGGCTGGGGATGGTCCGGGGCGCGGACCTCGGCTCGACCGGGATGGCGGCGGACTTCTGGCTGGTCAGGCCAGCCTCGTCGCGCTGTCGCCTGGCGGCGGGTTCCCGGTTGGCGGGGCTTTCCGCCGCGGGCTGGTCGCGGGCAGCCGGATCGGCTGAGCTTTCCGCGGAAGTCTCCCCGCTGCGGCGAGGCGACTCGGCGGGACTCGGCGGCCTCGGCTCGGTGCCGCTGGACGAGTCAGCCGAACGTTCAGCAGGATCCTTCCCGCGGCGACGAGACGAGTCGGCTGGATCCGATGTGGCGCGATCGGCGTCGCGGCGGGCTCGGGCGCGGGCGGCGGCCTTGCGCTCGGCGAGGCTGGGACGCCGGGGTCCGGCGGGACGGCCCGGGGTGTCCGGGGCGGAATCGCCGTCGGAAGGCTCTGGGGTCGGCGGAGTCATCGCTCGCGACGCTAGCAAGGACCTGTCCCCGCGCGGGGACAACAGGGCCGCCTCGACCAGGCCGGAACGCACTTCCAGGTGAATTCCCCGCCGGATGAACCTTCGGGCGTTCCCGCGCGTCTGACGGGTGCGAAGAAAAAATTCCGCCGATCCGCGTAAGAGGGGCGCGGGCCGGAGGTCTCGACGGCAGAGGGACCGGAGGGAGCTGTCGGGGAAAACTTCGGGGAAGTCGCGTAAGGGAGTGGCGTTCGGGGCGTCACTCCGGCGCGGGACGAAGCACGGGGACACATCGCGGGGGCGATGGACGAGGTCGGATGCCTGTTCGCGGCAGGTGCCCGACCTGGTCGCGGAGGGGAGCCGCGGCGGGTGCCGGAAGGTCGTGGGGACGGCCTGCCGGGACTGAGGTGGAGAGGGCCGAGGCCTGCCGGGGAGGGCAGGTGAACGGCCGCGTCGCGGAGGGGAGCCGCGATCTCCGTTCCTGGCAGGCCGGGGAGGGCCTGCCAGGAACGGAGACGGCCAGTGCCTGCCGGGCAGGCAATCCGGCCGGGTCGTGGAGGGAGCCGCGACCGGCTGGGGCTGCGTCGTGGAGGGAGCCCGCGACAGGGCTCGGGCCGGGGCGTCGGAGGAGCCGCGACAGGGCTCGGGCCCGGGGCGTGGAGGGAGGCCGGGGCGTCGGGGGAGCCGCGACAGGGCTCGGGCCTGGGCCGTGGAAGGAGCCGCGGCAAGGCTCGGGCGGGGTCGTGAGGACGGTCCGCCGGGGATCGGGACAGGGACGGCCGGGACCTGCCGGGGAGGGCAGGCAACCGGCCGCACCGCCGCGAACAGGGGCGACGGGGAGCCCGGCGGAGAACCGCACGCTCCGCGGGCGAGAGGACCGCCGACAGCTAGGGCCCTCCGGGAAAAGCCAGGTCACCAGGCGCTTCCGCCACGAGCAACGGTGACGGGGACCGGCCGACCGGGGGGGAACCGGGGGAACCGGGCCGCCGGACATGGCGAGGTCTTGCCTCAGGACTGCGGTCCAAGCAGGTCCGGGCGAGATTCGTTGCCGGAGGATGGGGCGAGAAGCGAAACCTCCGAAAAGAGGCCGCCGAGGCACATCGCGAGTGAGCGGCGTCACAAGATTCGGCGTGAAACTGCTTCAACGCACCGGGACGGCCGGTTATTTCGTCCACGAGGCCGCCGAGAGGGCCTTCGGGAGCGCTGGGCCATCCGAAGGTATGTGACCCAAGCCACAATCAGTGAAGTAGTTCCCGATTAACTTTGGGTAGTTTCCACAGCTAGACGCACGATGAGCGCCACTCGTTCGGCCGAAAGCCCGGTCGCGCCTTGCTCATTGAGGTGCCGCTTCGTTACTGTCCCCCGGTCCCCATTACAGTCAGGTCACGAAGCAGGACGCTGAGCGAATCACCCCCGAGGTTCGTTCACGGGATCCCCCGCCCGAGTTCGCTTCCGCCCCGGCTCCCCGACGATGGAAGGCCCTGTCTTGGCTTCACACCGCTCCCCCGGCGGCCAAGCCCCTTCCCCGGCGCTGAAAGACGCACTGGACGGTGCAGTCATCCGCGTCCGGGGGCAGCACCGCATCTCCCCGCCCTCCTCCGCCCTTCGCGGGCGGGTCGTAGTCGCCGCCGTCGCGGCAGGCGCGTTCGCCGCGGCCGCCGCGGGGCAGACCCTCAAGTCGACCAGCGGCGGTGATTCCGACGCCGCGGTCACCCCGCTCGCCAACGCACAGAACGCGAGCGCCTCGTTCACCCTCGGCAGCGCGGGCTCGGGGGGAGCTCCCGAGTTGCTGCCGGCCGGCCACGCCGTCGACGCCTCCGCCGAAGCCGCGAAGATGGCCGACAGCGCCAAGGTCACCAAGGCCCGCGTGCAAGCGGAAACCGAAGCCGCGCGCCAGGCCGCCGAAGAGGCCGCCCGGCCGAAGACCTGCATGCCCGCTCACGGCACGTTCACCTCCGGTTTCGGTGCCCGCTGGGGCACGAGCCACCTCGGCATCGACATCGCCAACTCCATCGGCACCCCGATCTACGCCGCCTCCGACGGCACCGTCATCCAGGCAGGCCCCGCCAGCGGTTTCGGTCTCTGGGTCCGCATCCAGCTCGACGACGGCACCATCCAGGTCTACGGCCACATGAACAGCTTCTCCGTCCACGAAGGCCAGAAGGTCAAGTGCGGCGAGCAGATCGCCGAGATCGGCAGCCGTGGCGAGAGCACCGGCCCGCACCTGCACTTCGAGGTGTGGCAGAACGGCACCAAGAAGATCGACCCGCGTCCGTGGCTCGCTGCCCGCGGCGTGAACGTCTGAGCCGACCCGCATTTCTTGCCAGCCGGGGCGACCGGTACCAGTGGCATCTTGCCGCCACATGACATCGTGGGCTGAGCGCGAGTCGACCTAGGCTTGCCACAGCGCTGGAAAGCCTTCACGAGCAAAGGGATTCTGGCAGCTCTCCCACCCTGCGGGTCGGCGCGGCCACCCCAGATAACGCCAAGCTCGACGGTGAAACCGCAGGAGAGCGAGCAGCGTCTGGGCAACGAGAGGCCACCGGCAAGCGCGGCGACGCGCCGTCCGTCAGCCAATGCCCTACCCGAAGTGCGCCGCGGAATTCGCTCCGAACACGGTCCCGGCGACCTCCGCCCGGCCCGAACGAGGCATCGGACGACGAACTCACGGATCGCTGCCAGGCAGGCGGCGGACGAAGTAGGCGACTGCTACCTGCCACACCGTGCACAGGTCCGCGCGTCTTCGCCACGGCATCCACCGCGCGACTCCATCGTCGACGCGCGACGCTCCTCCACAGACGACACACCTGCCGTCCGGCCCCAATGCGTGCTGCCTCAGCAGCGCGCGCCACGCCGCGGCTAGCCGTGCCACATCCCCTGGCACGTCCCGAGCTGGCCGGGTCGCCGTCCCCACAGCAACCGTCCCCGCGACTCTCCTCAAGTACTCCTGTACCCCAGCGGCGAACACCCCAAACAGCACCGCGTCCATCCCCTGCGTCCCTTCCCTCAGCCTACCGCAATTCATCGAACTTGTGTTCGATGAATTTCAGTATGCCGGAGGGGACCGACAAGATCAGCGGGTTCACGGGGAAGTTCACTCAGTCCGGCGAAAGTTGTCCGGAATGGGCGCAGGAGAAGGCACCAGGCGAGAGCAGCCCAGCAGCCCGCGGCAGGGCTGGATGAGAACACGGCTTGCCCGGCCGGATACGCCTACAGCTTTGCCCTGCCATCGCCGGGGACTGCGGATCAAACTCAAAGCCGCGCCAGCAGCAGCCGCCGCAGGCGCAGCCGAAACCGCAGCAGACGTCAGAGTTTGACCATCGGCACGCTGCCGATCAGCATCAGCCGGACCTTCCCCGAAGCTCCGAAGTCGATCGTCGCCGTCGCGCGCGGGCCGATGCCGTCGCAGGAAATGACGGTGCCCAGGCCGTACTTGTCGTGGCTCACCCGGTCTCCGACGTCCAGCTTCAGGGCCACCGTGTCCTTCCACGCCTTGCCGAACGGCGAACTCGAAGACGTTGCCGACGACGAGGACCGGCGGCCCCACGTGGTCGCGGCTCGCGGGCCCGACGAGGAACCGGACGAGGAGCCGAAGTTGCCGAAGCCCGGCGAGGACGGTTCCAGGCGGCGCCAGTCGACGAGATCCGGCGGCAGTTCGTCCAGGAAGCGGGAAGCGGGGTTCATCTGCGGCTGTCCCCACGCCGACCGGGTGAGCGCCCGTGACACGTAAAGTCGTTGCCGCGCACGGGTAATCGCCACGTAGGCCAAGCGGCGTTCTTCGGCCAGTTCAGCCGGATCGCCCAGGGCGCGCATATGCGGGAAGACGCCGTCTTCCCAGCCGGTGCAGAAGACGACCGGGTATTCCAGGCCCTTGGCGGTGTGCACGGTCATCAGGGTGACCACGCCCGCGCCTCCGTCGCCTTCTTCGCCGCCGTCGGAGGAGGGGATCGAGTCGGCGTCCGCGACCAGGGAAACCCGTTCCAGGAAAGCGGGCAGCGAGCCGGGGGCGGGGACGCCGTCGTCCAGGACCAGTTCCGCGTTCTCGTCGTTGGTGACCTCGGCGGTGAACTCGGCGAATTCGCGCGCCACCGTCACCAGTTCGGTGAGGTTTTCGACGCGCGACGCGTCCTGCGGGTCGTCCGATTCCTCAAGTTCCGCGCGGTAGCCGGTGCGCTCCAGGACCGCTTCGAGCAGGTCGTGGACCTCGGTGCCGGACGACGCCATCTCCTGCAGTTCGTCCAGCAGCGTCACGAAGCCGGTGATCGCCTTGGCCGAGCGCGGGTTCAGCAGCGCCACCTTGCCGTCGACCGCGTCGCGCAGTGCGGCCCAGAAAGAGATCCGTTCCCGTTCCGCGTGCGTGGCCACGACCGCCTCGGCCCGGTCGCCGATACCGCGCTTGGGGACGTTGAGAATCCGCCGCAGGCTGACCGTGTCGTCGGGGTTCGCGAGCACGCGCAGGTACGCGATCATGTCCCGCACTTCGCGCCGCTCGTAGAACCGCACGCCGCCGACGACCTTGTACGGCAGGCCGAGCCGGATGAAGATTTCCTCGAACACTCGCGACTGGTTGTTGGTGCGATAGAACACCGCGACGTCCGAGTAGTCCGCCTCGCCCTTCTCCGCCAGCGAGTCGATCTCCCCGGCGACGAACGCGGCCTCGTCGTGGTCGTTGTCCGAGACGTAGCCGACGATCTTCTCGCCGTCGCCCGAATCGGTCCACAGCCGCTTGGCTCGCCGGTTGGGGTTGCGGGCGATCACCGCGTTGGCCGCGGACAGGATCGTTTGCGTGGAGCGGTAGTTCTGCTCCAGCAGAATCGTGTGCGCGTTCGGGAAATCGCGTTCGAATTCCTCGATGTTGCGGATGGTCGCACCGCGGAAGGCGTAGATGGACTGGTCCGCGTCGCCGACCACGCACAGTTCGGCCGGCTCGATCCCGGTGTCCGTCGCTTCGGTACCGGCCAGCACACGCACCAGGGTGTACTGCGCGTGGTTGGTGTCCTGGTACTCGTCGACCAGGACGTGCCGGAAGCGCCGCCGGTAGTACTCCGCGACGTCCGGGAACGCTTGCAGCAACGACACTGTCCGCATGATCAGGTCGTCGAAGTCGAACGCGTTCGCGCTCGCCAGCCTGCGCTGGTACTCGGCGTAGACCTCGGCGACCCGGCGTTCCAGGTCGTTGGCCGCCCTCGACACCGCCTCGTCCGGATCGACCAGTTCGTTCTTCAGGTTCGAGATGTGCACCGCGAGCGTGCGTGCGGCGTACTTCTTCGGGTCGATGTCGAGATCGCGCGCCACGAGCGTGATGAGCCGCTTCGAGTCGTCCGAGTCGTAGATGGAGAAACTCGACGACATACCGAGCGTTTTCGCCTCACGGCGGAGGATTCGCACGCACATCGAGTGGAACGTGGACACCCACATCGCGTTCGCGCGTTTGCCGACGAGCGCCGCGACGCGTTCGCGCATCTCGGCGGCGGCCTTGTTGGTGAACGTGATCGCCATGATCTCGCCCGGATGCACGCCGCGCTGCCCGAGCAGGTAGGCGATCCGGCGCGTGAGCACGCGCGTCTTGCCCGATCCGGCTCCCGCGACGACCAGCAGCGGACCTCCGGCGTGCGTCACCGCCTCGCGCTGGGCGGGGTTGAGGTCCTCGAGCAGGTCTGCGGTTCCCGGCCGGGCAGCGCGGGCGGGCGGGTCTGCGGGGAGATCGAAGAGGGTGTCCATCGTCTGTCAACGCTACCCCGGGGGTACGACAGTCCCGGAACAGCCACGGGGTCGGCCTGCGCTTCCGGACGTACGCCGCAGTGTCGCCTCGCGTCCGACGCGCGAAGCCGCCGCGGCGCGGAGCATCGAATGGCATGGACGACAAGATTCCCGCCCGGCTGAGGGCTTCCGACGGCGACCGCGAACGCGTCGCCGAGACCATCCAGGCCGCCGGTTCCGAAGGACGGCTCACGCTCGAAGAGGTGGAAGAGCGGCTGCGCGCGGTCTACGCCGTCCGCTACACCGACGAACTCGGCGAACTCACCTCCGACCTTCCCCGCCCGGAGCCGGTACGGCCGCGCGGCGGCGGCTGGCCGCTGACCCGGGCCGCGCTGCGCGAACATCCCGCGCTGCGTATTCACCTCGGCATCGTCGCGGTGCTCGCGACCTTGCTGATCGTCCGCTGGGCGATCGGCGGCGCGCTGTTCTTCTGGCCGGCGATGCCGTTGTTCTGGCTGTTCATCAGCCTGGTGCTGCACGCGCGGGTGCGGGCGTTCCGCCGTCGGCCGGGCGCGCCTGTGCCATACTGAATCCGTGCGGCACAGCAGCGAGCGATTTTTTTACGGGACCCGGACTCCGGCTCCCGTGATCGCGTAGTGCCCCACCCGCCATCACCCGCAGCCCCGGAGTCCACTGGACCCGGGGCTTTCGCCGTCCCTGGGCCACAGGGAGTCCGGACTTCAGAGAGGTCCCGATGAACGCGCAGACACAGAACGCCGACGGACAGCCCGCCAAGCACACCCCGGCGGGCGAGGACATCTCGTCGCTTCGCGAGGAGATCGACTGGCTCGATTCCGAAATCCTCCGGCTCGTGAAGCGCCGGGTCGAGGTGTCGAAGACCATCGGCGCGGCCCGGATGGCCGCGGGCGGCACGAAAATCGTCTACAACCGCGAGATGGACGTGCTGGCGCGCTACCGCGAACTGGGCCCGGAGGGCAGGCAGCTGGCGATGCTGCTGCTGAACCTCGGCCGCGGCAGGCTGGGCCGCTGACGCGGTATCCGGGGCATCCCCGATTCGCGCGACAAGGAAACCGGGCAGACTGGACACATGATTAACCTCATCGCCGTCATCATCGCGATCGCGAGCGTGCTGGCGTCCCTCGGCCACGTCGGCTACCTGGCGCTGCTGAACAACGCGGCGGGCAAGCGGGCGGGCGGGGCCCCGGTCGCGCAGTACGTGCGCAGCCGCTGGGCACTGGCCGGCGGTGCCACCGCGGCGTCGCTGTTCGCCTGGCTGCTCACTTCCGGCAACGTCGTGCTGGACATCCTCGCCATCGTCATCGCAGTCGGTAGTGGCGCGACGTCGATGAAGGCCCTCCAGTCGACGCAGGCGAAGTACCGCAGCGGCGGCTGACGAGCCCCCGAACTGGGCAAACACCGGGCGGTACGCTGCGCTGCGTGACGTGCCGCCCGTTCGGGCGCGCCCGGTCGAGTGAAACCGGTGCAAGTTGCAGGATGGGTGAAGACATTCGCCTGCCGGTTTCCTACTGTGAAGTCCGTGAGGACCCTGGCGTCTGTGCTGGGCAACGCCCGGAGGACGCGCGGGAGCTGCGGCTCCGCGCGCCGTTCTCCGCGTGCGCGTGCATTTGCGCGGGAGTTCGCAAGTGTGGACGCAAGCTCCGTCCTCCGCTCGCCTGCTCCGTTCGGGTTGACGACCGCCCCGGCGCCGTCACACCCCCCTCGCGGAGGGGTCGGACCGGCATGACGGGAAACACGATGGGCGGTCGGCGGCACGCGGACCGTCCCGGCGCGGTGCCGGACGCCGAGGTCACCGTTCCCGGGCGGCATCGCGTCCGCGCCGACGGCACCTGGACCCCGGTGGTGCCGCCCCGCGCCGCCGGACATCACCGGCACCGCACCGGAGGCGCACCGGCCGGCAACGGCGCTCCGACGCAGCGCGGCAGCGAGAACCCGCAGCTGCGCGGCGCACCCGCTCCGCGCGCGAACCGGGTGCCCGACGACGGGAACCGCCCGGCCCCTAATCAGCCGGTTTTCCCCACCGCGAGCGGCACGTTGCCGCTCGCGGAACCGCCGTTGCCGCAGCCGCGGCGCCGCCGGGCGACGAGCGATCCCCGCGGCCGCCGCGCCCCCGTCGAACCCCCGCGCCACCAGTCCTCCGCCCCGGACCGGCTGGCCGAACCCCGCCAGACCGCAGCTTTCCCCGGACAGCCAGCCGAACCTCGCGGCCGCCAGGCCGCGACCCCCGCCCAGCCAGTCGCCCCCCATGGCCAGCAGGCCGCCCCGCCGGCCCGCCAGCCTGAATCCCGCACCGCCTTCGCTCCTCCGCAGGACCGGATCCCCGAGGAGCACCGCGCCTTCGCCCCGCCGGAAAACGCGCTCCCCCAGCCGACCCGGCGCACCCGGCAGGAACGCGTCACCACCACCTCCGCCGCGCTGGCCAACCGGCCCGAGAGCCCTCGCGAACGCGTCGAGCTGAACCCGGTCGCGGAGGAACCGCCCCGGCGCCAGCGCGTCACGCTCGGCGAACCGGCCGTCTCGCCGCAGGAGAAACAAGAGCAGCAGGACGACGAGGTGCGCGTGTACTCCGCGCCGCTGCTGGACGGCCTCGGCACGTTCGATCTCGGCTCGGTGCCCGCGTCGGTCACCCCGCCGAAGACCTGGCGCAAGGCCGCGTGGTTCGCCACCGGCGCGTCCGGCGCGGTGGTCGTCGGGCTGCTGTTCGCCGGGACGTTCCTGGTCGGCGGGCCCGCCACCACGACGACCGACGCGGTCGGCGGCGGCTGGCCAGGCAGGCAGAACGGCGGCAACCCGAACCTCAGCGCGCTCATCCCGAACGAACAGCACGGCGGGATCGGCGGCAACGTCCCGCACCGCGACTCCAGCACCAGCCCCGACGGCGTCACCTCGGACAACGGCACGCATCCGCAGCAGGGCGGCGGTCCGAGCAGTTCCGCGAGCAGCAGTTCGGCCGACGTGACCACGTCGGCAGGCCCCGGCACCGGCGGCAGGACCTCCGCGCCGACGACGACGGACTCGCCCTCGTCCAGCGAGGCGCCGGAGAAGCCGCCGGTCACTCCCGCTCAGCGGGAAACGAAGCCGCCGCCGTACTTCACCACCAACAACGCGGGCACGATGGGCGACAACTCGGAGAAGTTCCTCAACAACGTCACCACCGACCCGTCGGCGGCCTCGTCGGTCACGTCCGGAGACCTCAAGCAGGAGGGCCCGCAGGGGCTGCGCAAGCGCTACGCCGACGTCGCGTATTTCGAGGTCAAGAAGGTCACCATCGACCCGGAGCACGGCACCACGGTGAACACGGTCGAGGTCACGCACCAGGACGGCAGCAAGAGCACCGAGCAGCAGACGCTCACGTTCGACGACAACGGCAAGATCACCGACGACGGGCGCTGACCAGCACACTGTCTGCAAATGCCGATGCACGTGCGGTGCGGTGAGCGGTTGTTCCCTCGTCCGGTTGGGTGACATAAGCTGCCGTTCGTCGTACGACGGCGGCATTCCGGCGACGGAGTCTGGCGGCCGCCGGTCGGCACAGGGTTACCTGGCGACTACGAGGTCCGGGCCGACCACGAATCGCCCCGGACCGCCCCGGGGACACCGCCACCGTGTCGTGTCCCGCCCCGAACCCCCAGAGCGAGGACTTTCGTGCTTGAACGGCAGCGAACCCGGCGAGAACCCGACGCCGTGCGCGTCGAGGACGTGATCCCGCCGGAACTGCTCGAGGACGTCGCCGAGGCCGACCGCGAATATCTTGAGCAGGTGTTCCGCGAACCGCAGAAGTACCTGCCGCCGCGCACTCGCCGTCCGGTCGTCCGGGCCGAGGACCCCGTCGAAGAGCCCGAAAGCAAGCTCGCCCGGCGCGCGAAGCTGGCCGGGCTCGTCGGAGCGGGCGCGCTCGTCGCCGGTGCCGTCGTCACCGCCTCGCTGCTCAGCGGCGGCCCGCGGCCCGCCGTTCCGGCCGCCGGAGGAGCCGCGATGCCCGCCGGGTTCAGCGGCGCGGCAGCGCTCGGCGGCCAGGCCGTGCCACAGCAGCGCAAGGTCCACTCGTCCGGCGGCACGACGTCGGGGCAGAGCGAAAGCACGACGCAGTCCAAGCACACCGACTCCGCGGCCACGACGCCCTCGAACTCGGGAGCCACGACTCCGGAAACCACTTCCGGCACTTCGTCGTCGGCCTCCTCAAGCACCCCGGCCTCGGCGGAATCGCGGAAGAAGTCCGCCACCTCGTCGGCGGCCGCGCCGGATCCGGTGAAGCTCGAAGCGGTGCGCAAGTTCTACACCTCCATCGACCACCACCCGGAGAACGCGCTTTCGCTGCTCACCCCGAACGTCGCGCGCGGCGAAACGGGCGATCTGGTCCGCGCGTGGAGCGGGGCCGACTCGATCGACGTCCAGGAACTGCACGTCCAGGACGACGGTTCGGTCTTCGCCGTGGCGCTGGTCCGCCAGGCCGACGGAACTCTCTTGCGCGTGACCCAGTTGTTCGACGTCGTCGAGCAGGATGTGATCTCCCAGGCTCGTGTCCTGTCCGCGGTCTACTCCTGACCTGCGCGAACGTGGTTATGCTGGGCTGGCCGAAGTGTGCCGCGTGCGTGTGCGCAGAGTGAGCGCCTAGCCTTGTCACGGGTCGGTCTCGGCAAAACCGGCACACGGTCCACAGCAGGTGCCTACGCTCCGGTGCCGCGGCGGGTTCGAACTCACCCCTTCGGGGTAGAAGAGTCCCACCCCGGGAAGTCGGAGCCCCAAAGGGAGGTCGCGTGAGCGACGAGGGTCGTCTGGTCGCCGGCCGGTACCGGATCGTCGGGAAAATCGGTTCCGGCGCGATGGGGGCCGTCTGGCGCGCCCACGACGATGTGCTGGGCCGTACGGTCGCCATCAAGCAACTGCTTCTCCAGCCCGGGCTGGAGAACCACGAGGCGGAAGACGCCCGGCAGCGCACCATGCGCGAGGGCCGGATCGCCGCCCGGCTGCACCACCCGAACGCGATCACCGTGTTCGACGTCGTCACCGACGACAACGGCCAGCCCTGCCTGATCATGGAATACCTGGCTTCCACCAGCCTGGCGCAGGTGCTGCAGGAAAAAGGCACCCTGCCGCCGCTGGAGGTCGCCCGGATCGGCGCGCAGATCGCCGCCGCCCTGCGCGAGGCGCACGCGGTCGGCATCGTGCACCGCGACATCAAGCCGGGCAACATCCTGCTCGCGGGCAACGGCACGGTGAAGATCACCGACTTCGGCATCTCGCGGGCCAAGGACGACGTCACGGTCACCAAGACCGGGATGATCGCGGGTACCCCCGCCTATCTGGCCCCCGAGGTCGCGATCGGCGGCGACCCCGGCCCCGAGTCGGACGTCTTCTCGCTCGGCTCCACGCTGTACGCCGCCTGCGAAGGGCAGCCGCCGTTCGGCCTGTCCGAGAACACGCTGAGCCTGCTGCACGCGGTCGCCGCGGGGCAGATCAATCCGCCGCGGCAGTCCGGCCCGCTGGCGAGCGTGCTCGCGGTGCTGCTGCACCCGGAGACCCAGCACCGGCCCACCGCCGACGAATGCGAGGAGCTGCTGGCCGCGGTCGCGCGCGGCGAGACCCCGCTCGGCGGTCCGGCCGACGAGACGCTGATGGCCTCCTCTTCGGGCACCCTCGGCGCGGCCGCGCTCGGTGCGGCGGGCGGCGCGGCGGCCGCTGGTCTGCTGCATCCAGACGACGAGCAAGCCAGCCACTCCGGCACGCTGCTCGACAACCCGGGCGTCACCCAGCAGTACGACCCGAGCGCGCAGCAGTACTACGACGAAGCCCCGTATCCGCCGGGCTCCGGCTACCCGGAGAACGACTACGACGACTACCACCAGGAGCCGCCGCTCTACGGCGACCCGAGTCGCAACGGCCTCGCCGCGACGCGCGCGGTCCCGGTGCCAGACCACTACGAGGACGACCCGTACGACGAGGAGCCCGCGTCGCGGACCCGCGTGCAGACAGCGCCCGAGGACGACGAGGGCGAGAAGCCCGGTGCGTGGAAGAAGCCCGCGATCATCGGCGGCGTCGTGGTCGTCGGCCTGGTCGCGCTCGGCGTGTGGCTGCTGACTCCGGGCAATCCGCCGGACGCTTCCCAGCCGGCACCGCCCGCTTCGTCTTCAGCGGTCGCACCGACGTCCGTCACACCGCCGCCTTCGGAAGCAACCACTACGTCCCCGCCTACGTCTTTCCGGGAAAGCGCGACCCGCGAGACCCAGTCGACGCGGCACTCGCGGCGGTCTACTACGGCGGAGGACACTCCGACGCAGGAACAATCCCAGCCGCAGAACACCAAGCCGACGAAGCCGACGCGCACCAAGGAACCGACGACGACGCCGAGTGAAACCAGCGGTCCGCCGTCGCCGACCGGATGATCCAGGGACAGCATTGAGTTCAGAAGGCAGCATCGTCGGGGAGCGGTACCGGCTCGACCAGCCGATCGGGCGCGGCCGCGCGGGCATCGTGTGGCTCGCGTTCGACACGCGGCTGTTCCGGACCGTCGCCGTCAAACGCATGTACCTGCCCGTCGGCCTGCCGGCGGACCGTGCCGAACAGGCGCGCGCGATGGCGATGGAAGAGGGCAAGGCCGCGGCCCGGATCGATCATCCGTGCGCGATCACGGTGTACGACGTGCTGCCCGACGGCCAGGACGTATGGCTGGTGATGGAGTACATCCCGTCGCGCGGGATGTCGGTGTTCCTCGCCGAGCACGGCCGGCTCACTCCGGAGCAGGCCGCGTTCCTGGGCATCCAACTCGGCGACGCGATGGCGTCGATTCACTCGGCGGGCATCGTCCACCGCACGCTCGAACCGAACACTGTGCTGCTCGCGGACGACGGCAGCGTCAAGCTGACCGACATCGGCATCACCGGCGGCGGTCCGCACGCCGCTTACCGGGCACCTGAGGTCACCCGCGGCGCGCCTCCGTCCGCAGCTGCGGACGTGTTCTCGCTGGGCGCGACGCTGTACACGGCGGTTGAGGGCGTGCCGCCGTTCGGCGACGACGGCCAGTCCCCGGAGCGGCCGCCGGAGAACGCGGGCCCGCTCGCCGGGGCGTTGCAGAAGATGCTGCGCGCCGATCCCGCTGCCCGGCCGACCATGGACGACACCGTGCACGCGTTGAAGGCGATCACTGTCGGACGCGAGCAGACCGCGTTCATCCCGCCGACCGCGCCCGCGTTGCCGACCCTTCCCGCGTCGCGGCCGCTGCCCGTGCAGCAGCCCGATGTCCCGGAACCGACCCAGCAGATCCTGCCGCCACAACAGCCGCAGCAGGCTCAGCAACCGGCTCCGCTGATGCAGCTTCCGGTCCAGCAGGTGCCGCAAGCGCCCGCTCCGGCGCAGCCGATGCGGCAGCAAGCGATGCAGCAGCCGACCGCCCGGTACACGCCCGCGCCGGCGCAGCAGGCCGCGTCCGCGCAGGCTGTTCGGGAGAAGGCGGCGGCGCGGCGGCGGATCATCCTCACCGTCGCGGCGATCCTGTGCGCGATCCTGATCGGGATCGGCGTTTCGCAGCTGCTGTTCGTCTGAGCCGGCGTCAGGCGACGTTCTCGGTCGCCTCCTGCATGGCTTCGAGGAACGTCCGCACGGCCGGGCTGTCCGCGACTCGTGCGGCCACCGCGGCGTGAATATGCCTGCTCGGCTGCGGATTGCGGACCCGGCGCACCACCACGCCCGGATGCGGCGTGCCGAGCCCCAGCTCCGGCACCAGCCCGACGCCGAGCCCGGCGGCGATGAACCCTTGCGCCGACGGATAGTCCTCGGACTCGACCACGACGTTCGGGTGGAACCCGGCCGACGCGCAGGCGCCTTCCAGAATCGCCCGGCAGGCACCGGGGATCGGGTCGACGCCGACCCATGGTTCCTCGGCGAGGTCGGTCAGGTCGAGAACGCGTTTGCGAGCCAGCCGGTGCGCACGCGGCAGCACCGCGCGATACGGGTCGTCCAGCAGCGGCATCAGCTCGATGCCCCGGCCCGGCTCCGACGACCGCGGATACACGATGATCGCCAGGTCAGCGCGGCCTTCCTCGACCTCGGTGAGCGGGTCGCCCGGGTCGATGAGCTTGAGATCGAGCCACACGCCAGGGTGCTCGCGGCGCAGCGCGGCCACCGCATACGGCACCATCGTCGCGCCCGCCGTGGCGAAGTAGCGGATCGCGAGCTTGCCGGTACGGCCTTCCTTCAGCTCAGTGAGCGCGGCCTCGGCTCGGGCCAGCTCCGCGCTGAGCGTCTCGGCGTGTTCGGACAGCAGCGTCCCGGCCGGGGTCGGCTGGACGCCGCGGCCGACGCGTTCCAGCAACGGCGTGCCCGCTTCGCGTTCGAGCACCGCCAGCTGCTGGCTGATCGCCGACGGCGTGTAGCCGAGATTCCTCGCCGCGGCAGTGATCGAACCGCTCGTGATCACTGCGCGCAGCACCTGCATGCGCCGTACATCGAGCATGGCTTCGATCCTACAGATTTGCTTAATGGTCCCTCCAGTTATTTTCGCTTGTCCTTACACCTTGCCGCAGCGAAGCTGGCTAGCGAGGCGAAGGAGGAACCTGGGGTGGGCGAGACGAAGACGCTGCTGAGGATCGCGGCGCTCGCGTTGATGTGGGGATCGAGTTTTTTCTGGATCAAGCTGGGGCTGGAAGCGTTTTCGCCGGTGCAACTGGTGCTCGCGCGGCTCGTGCTCGGCACCGCGGTGCTGCTGGCGCTGTGCCTGGTCGGCCGCCGGAGCCTGCCCGCGCAGCGGAGCACCTGGGGGCATCTGCTGGTCGCGGCGTTCTTCCACAATGCGTTGCCATTCCTGCTTTTCGCGGTCGGCGAGACCACTGTGGACTCCGGCATCACCGGGGTACTGAACTCGACCACCCCGCTCTGGGTGCTCGTGGCGGCCCCGTTCCTCGGGGTGTCGAACCGGATGAACGCGCCGCGGATCGCCGGTCTGGTGATCGGGCTCGGCGGGATCCTGCTGATCTTCGCGCCGTGGCAGGCCTCCGGGCTGCTCAGCTGGGGCGCGCTGGCCTGCCTCGCCGCCGCGGCGAGCTACGGATTCGCGTTCGTCTACGAAGGACGGTACCTGTCGAACACCGGCTCCTCGCCCTACGCGATCGCGGGCGGGCAAATGCTGCTGGCCACGGGTTTTCTGGTGCTGGCCATGCCGTTCGGCGGGCTGACGCCGGTGCACCTGAGCCCGGTCGCGCTGATCGCGGTGGTGATCCTCGGCCTCGGTTCGACCGGGATCGCGTTCGCGCTCAACTACCAGTTGCTGGCGAGCGAAGGCGCGGTGGCCGCGTCGGTGGTCGGCTATCTGCTGCCGGTGGTGTCGGTGTTGCTGGGCGCGGTCTTCCTGCACGAGCAGCTGAATCTGCGCGTGATCGCGGGCATGGTCGTGGTGCTGCTCGGCGTCGCGCTGACGCGATTGCAGCGCAAACCGGCGGTGGCTCCGGAAGAGGAACTGACTCCGGCTTAGACGAGGCGGCGGTCCGAGGCCCAGCGGGAGAGCTCGTAGCGGTTCGACAGCTGGGTCTTGCGCAGGACGCTCGACACGTGCGTCTCGACCGTCTTCACCGAGATGAACAGCTCGGACGCGATTTCCTTGTACGCGTAACCGCGGGCGAGCAGGCGCAGGACGTCGCGCTCGCGCGGGGTGAGCAGGTCCAGCTCGGGGTCGTTGATCGGCGCGGAGCCGGGACGATCGGCGAAGGCGTCGAGGACGAAGCCAGCAAGGCGCGGGGAAAACACCGCGTCGCCGTCGGCCACCCGGACCACCGCGCGGACGAGTTCCTTCGACGAGATCGTCTTGGTGACGTATCCGCGCGCGCCGGCGCGGATCACCGCGATGACGTCCTCGGCGGCGTCGGACACCGACAGCGCGAGGAATACGACGTCCGGCAGCTCCGGGCGCACGCGGCGGAGCACCTCGGCACCGCCGCCGTCGGGCATGTGGACGTCGAGCAGCACGACCTGCGGACTCGTGCGCGCGATGCCGGCGACCGCTTCCGCGACCGACCCGGCCTCGCCGACGACCTGCACCTCGTCGGTGATCGAATCGAGTTCCGTGCGCACTCCCGCACGGAACAACGCGTGGTCGTCCACGAGGAAGACCTTGACCGGTTCCCGCTGGCTTTCCGTCACGACTGCCCACTCCCTCGCTTCGCCTGCCCCCGAGCATAGCGAGGTCATGCCACCCCTTTGCCCGCCTTCACCGGCATGGCGAGCTGGACTTCGGTGCCTTCGCCGGGCGCGGTGCGCAGCTTGCAGGTGCCGCCGTGGCGTTCCATCCGGCCGCGGATCGAGTCGGCGAGACCGTGCCGGTCGGCGGGCACGACGTCCGGGTCGAAGCCCTTGCCGCGGTCGCGCACGAACACGGTGACCTCGGTGGGTTCGACCTCGGCGAACACGCTGACCTCGGCGACGCCGGCGTGCTTCGCCGCGTTGACGATCGCCTCGCGGGCCGCCTGCACCAGCGCGGTGAGCGGCGGGTTCAGCTCGGCGTCGCCGACCACGACCTGGCCGACCGAGATCGCGAACTGGTCCTCGACCTCGCCGCACGCCGCGGCGAGCGCCTCGGACAGCTGCTGGCGGGCGCCCTCTTCCTCTTCTTTGGTCCGCTTGTCGCTGGGTTTGCCGTAGCCGCCGGGGCCGTACAGCCAGCCGCGCAACTCGCGTTCCTGCCCGCGAGCGAGGCGCGCGACCTCGGCAGGCTGGTCTGCCTGGCGCTGGATCAGCGCGAGCGTCTGCAGAACGGAGTCGTGCAGGTGCGCGGCGATTTCGGCGCGTTCGTCGGTGCGGATGCGGGCCTGGCGTTCCTCGCCGAGATCACGGACCAGCCGCAGCCAGAACGGGACGGTGAGCACGGCGACGCCGATCAGCGTCGCGAGCACCGCGATCAAAGCGAATTTGACCTGGTCGAAGTCGCCGCTGGCGAACACGACGAAGCCGATGCCGGTGGCCACCAGCGCGACCCCGGCGAGGATCCGGACGATCGCCGCGAGCCTGCCGCCCTCGCCGACCAGTCCGTCGCGGGCCCCGACGCGCCAGCGCCGCCGCTGCGATTCGTCGGCCTCCCGCCAGACGACCGCCGCACCGAGCGCGGCGAGCGCGAGCGGCACCGCGACCCAGCCGCGGATGGCGCCGGTGAGCGTGCTGCTGGCGATCGCGAGCCCGATGCCGAGCGCGATCAGCCCATACGCCTGCTGCCGGTCGCGGGCCTTGGGCGCGGTCTCGCTTTCCTCGGAACTTTGCGGGACGAACACCCAGAGCAGGCCGTAGGCGAGCAGGCCGGCCCCGTTGAGCGCGGCCAGCAACGCGAACACGACACGGACCCAGACGACCGGCACCCCGAGGTGATCGGCGAGCCCGCTCGCGACGCCCGCGACGGCCCGCCCGGAACGCCGCCGGTACATCTTGGGCCGCGATTCGGGTTCGGCGACCTCCATCGCCTGGGCGGACACGAGTGCCGAGGGCTCCTCTTCGGCCGAGGAAACCCGCCCTGGGGCACTGATGTCGAGAAAGTCCTGCACGGGGTCCATCGTCACACGCGGAAGCGGCGCGGACATCGGGGAAGGCCCTGATCCATTCCCCCAGACGGCCGCCGTGGAGAAATTCCGCGAACCTCCCTGCCGCCCGCCGGGACTCGGTACGATGCAGGGGGCGAGTGATCACAGTGCGTAAACGGGGCGGGGAGGCCGGATGACCGAGCAACATCGCGCGGAGCACGTCGAGTCCGCAGGCGATTACTACGCCCGGACGCAGAACGTGAACCAGATCTTCTCCGTGGGCGTGGACTCGCCGGAGACGCGCAGCGTGACTGAGCGGGACGCCTCGCAGTACTCGGTTCAGCAAGGTCAGCAGTTGCTTCAGGGCCAGCAAACCCGCGGGGACGCGCCCGCGCCGGACGCGAATTACGCGTCGTACAGCCATGAAGACCTGCACAAAATGGTCAACGAGGGCTTGAACTTCGAAAGCATCAACGAACGCAGCCGCGTGACGAACACCTACGGCAACTGGCTCGCGGACGCGTCCAACCAGTTCCGCGACGCGGCCAGCACGGCGGGCGCGGAGTGGCAGGGCACGGCCGCGACGCAAGCGCATTCGTTCTTCCAGAGCACGGCCGAGCACACGGAAAAAACCGGCAGCGCGATGCAGCTGGTGTCGAACCGCTACTCCCAGCAGTCCGCGGCGGCCGATTACGCGCACAAGAACATGCCGGAGCCGACCGGTTTCGACCAGAAGGCCGAAATGGCCAAGGCGACCGAGCAGTTCCAGAACGGCAACCCGCTGCAGGGCGTGATCGCGCTGAACGACGTGTCGGTCAAGCAGCAGCAGGCCGACGCCGCGCACCAGCAGGCGGTCCAGGTGATGCACGGGCTGGACTCGACGTATCACGAGACGTCGACGACGCAGCCGGTTTATTCGCCGCCGCCGCAGATGAACAACGACAGCACGCAGGCGAGCAGCGCCGCGCCGGTGACTGTGCCTGGCGGGGCCTCCAGCGGACCGTATGTCGGGCCTGGGGGGTCTGGAGGCCCGGTTACCGGCGGGCCCGCGACTGGGTTCACCGGCACGAATCCGCCGCTTGGCGGTCCGCCGGCCAACTCCTTCCCACCTGGAGGCGGCAATTCTCCGAGCGTTCCTTACACCCCCGGGCCGGGCATCAACACCGGCACTGGGCCGCTCAGCAACCCCGCGGTGTCAGGCGGCGGGAACAACCTCCGGGCCACGCCGAACATCGGCGGCCGCCTCTCTCCGGAAGGACTCGCTTTGGGCGGAGGCGGGGTCGGGAACTCCGGCGAAGACACCCCTCGAAGCCGATCGGGCGGCGGTGCCGGCCGGGGTGGTGCCGGCGGCCGGGTGACTGGCGGGACTGGTTCGGGTGGTTCCGGCAAGCCGGGCGAGTCCGGCGGCAAGGGTGCGGCGGAACGGCTTGAGCGCGGCGCTACCGCCGCGGCGAACGCGGGGAAGGGCGGAAAGCCCGGAGCCGCGGGGGCCGGCGCTGGTGCGGCGGGCGCCGGGAAGAAGAAGGAAGAGGACAAGGAACACAAGAACAAGATCCCGACACAGATCGATCCGGACGAGGTCTTCGAGGTCAGGCCGGAACGAGGGCCGGACGGGGAGAAGATCACTCCCCCGGTTCTCGGCGGCTGATTCCGTCCTTCCTTCGAGCAGACCCTAGGAGCAGCAGATGGCAGAAATCGTCTGGGACGACCAGAAGCCTTCGACCGGCAGTTCTCCAGCTGCGGGCACCGCGGGCAATGACTTCCTGGCAGGATTGACCGAGGGCCCGGGGAGCCATGAAGCCGCGCAGAAGATGAAGACCGCCGGGAACACGCTGAAGACGTTGGCGCAGAACGGGTCGTTCGCGGTGAATGAGGAGGGGTTCAACGCCTACATGAAGGCGTGCGACTTCTTCCTCAAAGGTTTTAATGATTTCATGGGCCAAGCATCCTTCCTTGGCCGGGCTGCGGACATGGGAAACTTTGAATATGCTCGTTCTGTCGCCGACTTTAACGTCAAAGTAGCGAGCGACACCCATGAAGGAATGATCCCCAACCTCATCCTCATGCGGGAAGCGGTTGACGCCGCACAACAGGCGCTCGTCATCGCACGGAAAAACTACCGAGAGACCGAAAGCGCACATTCAGTGTCCTTCGCCGAGCTCAACAAGAAACTCGACAATCAGTGAAAACATCCCGCACCCGCACGCCCCTCCTGCTGGCCGGCGCTGCCGCACTGGCCCTTACCGCGTGCGACAGCCCGGTAAACGGCGCAGCGCAGGCCAGCGGAACACCCTCCGCGACTGGAGCGGTTCCCCCCGCCTCCTCCGGAAACCCCTTCGCTGCCCGGAATCAGTGCGCTCTGCTTGATCAAATACTGAGCGGCGCGGGCTATCCCAAAGCGAAACCTTCTATCGCGCAAGAACGAAAAGCCTGCGTCACTCAAAAGTCTAGCGGCGGCTTGAACGCGACCAACGTCGGACTTCTCCTGCAAGAGGACCAGCGCTACGACAGCGACATCAAGAACACCGCACAAGCTCGCAGCGGCAGTCTCGGCGGCCGGAAGTTCGTCGAAGATCCCGCCGAACTGGGGTCAGCAGACCAGTGCACGATATCCATGTCGGTTCAGACCAGTTCCCGCGCGATCATCACCGTGACCGGCGGCAATGACACCGCTGCCTCCTGCAAAACCGCAGAGGACCTGGCGACCAAGCTGGACCCGCTCCTCCCTAAGGGCTGACCCCGGGCTGGGAGCCCGGAGCTGCCGACCGAACTACGGGCAGCCGGGGCACTCAGTGTCGCGCCAATCAGTAGTCCGACCTCCAGGTCCGGCAACCCGTTCGCCTCGCTGGGCCAATGCCGGTTGGTCGATCGAATTCTAGCCGGGCAAGGATCTCCTGCGGCCCGGCCAGAAGGACACGGACAACATCCAGAACCCCCATTCTGCACACAATGGGAACATCGACGGCCGAAAGCTGATCGAACAACGCGACTTGCTGGGCTCCCCCGGCGGTTGCCAGATAGGCATTGAGGTCGGCCCTAACGCTCGCGCTTGGTGATCTTTCTGATCGGCGACGACACCTCAGCCTCCTGCAAAAAGGCCGAAGACGTCGCGACGGCGTTAGACAGGCTCCTTCCTCGAAGCTAGAGAATCCCGGCCATCTGATGAGCAGATCGCGAAGCCCTGATCCCGCTCGGCGCAGCCGCGGCGACTCTGACCGCATGCTGCCTCAACTGCCGCGTCACCCGCCTCCTCTGGGAATCGCTTCGCGGCACGAAGCAGTGCTGGTGGACCAGATTCCGTAAGGCCAGGGCTACCCGAAAGAGATTCCCTCGGTTGCCGGCTCAAAGCGCTCCTTCACTTCCCAGAAGCCAGGAGACAGCCCGGACGCCACTGTCGTCGGTCTCACTCCGCAGGACGGCCAGCGCTACACAGACAACGTGGCCGACCCAACCGAGGCCCACGCCAGCGACGTCAACGGCCGCCCCCTGATCGAGGAGCCACAGCCGCGGACTCATCGATTTCACAAGGAGCACCGACACCTACGCAGCGGGCAAGGCCGCCGAAACCTGGCACTCAAGCTGGATCCGCTTCTCCCGAAGAGCTGATACCTCGCTGACAGCAGCCCGACCGTACGCCGAGCAACGCCGCCCCTGCGGCAGGTGCTCATCTGGGTTGGGCGCAAGCCTTCGCGATCACGCGCCGCTGTCCCCGTCCCCCAGCAACGTCCCCATCTCGGGGATAACCTCAGGGACCTTCCCCGATGTGCCCTCCCCCTCCATCGACCATGCTGTGAAGCATGAGTGGTGCGAACGACGTGCGGCCTCCGCGGACTAACCCGTTGAACGGGTTCGAGGAGACCGTCAAGGACTTCTGGGCCAGCAGGCCTCGGCGGCCGCACTCGGGTCGGAAGGTCGCGGGGGTCGCGGCTGGGCTGGGGGACCGCTACGGGATCGATCCGGTGGTGATTCGGGTCGCGCTGGCGGCGGCGACCGTTTTCGGGGGGTTCGGGCTGGTGCTTTACCTGCTCGGGTGGTTGTTCTTCCCCGGGGATGGCGACGAGGTTTCCGGCTTCGAGGCGTTGATCGGGCGTGGGCAGTCGACCATGACGAAGGCCTTCGCGGCCGTGCTCACCGTCGCGGTGATTCCGGTTGTCGGGTGGACGTTCGGCGGCGGCTGGTTCGACGGCGGCGGCCTGATCGGGTTCGCGTTGCTCGCCACGTGCCTTTATCTCCTGCATCGCACCCGCGGGCAGGACAACCGACCGGCGCCGGTCGTCGCGTTCGCGGCGGACGGAACCGCTTCCGGAACCGGAGCTTTCACGATGAACAGCGACACCCCGACTCCCGCGGCGGCGGCTCCGGGCTGGGATCCGCTGGCCGCCGACCCGGCGGGCTGGGATCTGCCTGACCCGGCGGTGCCGGTGCCCCCGCCGCCTCCGAGCGGCGACTACAACGACTCCCCTCAGCCCGGTCGGCGCCGGTCCAAGATCGGGGCGGCCACGTTCGGGGTCGCGGTGATCGTGGCAGGCATCGGCGTCGCGCTCGCGCTGAACGGGTTCGACTGGTTCTCGCTGCGGCACATCATCGGCATGACGCTCGCCGTGCTGGGGGTCGGGCTCGTGGCCGGGGCGTTCGCTCGCGGCGCACGCGGTCTGATCGGGCTCGCGATCCCGCTGTCGGTCGCCGGGATGGTGCTCACGACCAGCACGTTCGACAACATCGACGTCCGCGGCGGCGTCGGCGACCTGTCCGCCACCCCGCGTACGGTGGCCGAGCTGCAGCCGGTGTACCGGCACACCGCGGGCACCATGAAGATCGACCTGACCAAGCTGGTCGCGACCGAGCCGATCACCACGACGGTCTCCAACGGCGCCGGGAACACCGAGGTCATCGTGCCGCGCACCGCGGACGTGACGTTCACCTGCGAGAACAGCGCCGGGGAGGTCGACTGCCTGAACCGCACGTCCAACGGCGTCGGCCAGCCTGCCATCACCGGGACCGACAACGGCGACGACAACGTCGGCGGACAGAAGATCACGCTCCACGTCACCAACGGCGTGGGCCAGGTGGAGGTGCGCCGTGGCTGAAAACCCTTACTCCTACGACGAGCCCGAAACCCCGGCTCGCCGCCGCGGGGTCGACTGGATCACGCTGGTCGTCGGGGTCGCGACGCTGCTGGTGTCCGGCTACGTCCTCACCGACGGCTCCAGCTGGCTGCCGACCTTCGACTTCCGCTGGATCATCGCGGGCGGCGCGGTGTTCTGCGGGATCCTGATGCTCGGCGCGTCGTTCCGCAAACGACGGCCCTGAGACACAAAAACGGGGCCCGGACATGTCCGGGCCCCGTTTTTCACGTCATTCCCACTCGATGGTGCCCGGCGGCTTGCTCGTCACGTCCAGCACCACGCGGTTGACCTCGGACACCTCGTTCGTGATCCGGGTCGAGATCCGCTCCAGCACCTCGTACGGCAGCCGCGTCCAGTCGGCGGTCATCGCGTCCTCCGACGACACCGGGCGCAGCACGATCGGGTGACCATAGGTCCGGCCGTCGCCCTGGACGCCGACGCTGCGGACGTCCGCGAGCAGCACCACCGGGCACTGCCAGATCTCCTGGTCCAGCCCGGCCGCGGTGAGTTCCTCGCGGGCGATCGCGTCGGCCTCGCGCAGGGTCTCCAGCCGGTCCGCGGTCACCTCGCCGATGATCCGGATGCCCAGGCCCGGCCCGGGGAACGGCTGGCGCTGCACGATCGTCTCCGGCAGTCCCAGTTCGAGCCCGACGCGGCGGACCTCGTCCTTGAACAGCAGCCGCAGCGGTTCGACCAGCTCGAACCGCAGGTCGTCGGGCAGGCCGCCGACGTTGTGGTGGCTCTTGATGTTCGCGGTGCCCTCGCCGCCGCCGGACTCGACGACGTCCGGGTACAGCGTGCCCTGCACGAGGAACCGGTAGTCGCCCTGCGCCTTGAGGTCGCGCTCGGCCTGCTCGAACACGCGGATGAACTCGCGGCCGATGATCTTGCGTTTCTGCTCCGGGTCGGTGACGCCGGCCAGCGCGTTGAGGAACCGCTCGCGCGCGTCGACGGTGACCAGGTTGACCCCGGTCGCGGCCACGAAATCGCGCTCGACCTGGGTGCGCTCCCCCGCCCGCAGCAGGCCGTGGTCGACGAACACGCAGGTCAGCCGGTCGCCGATGGCGCGCTGCACGAGCGCGGCCGCGACGGCGGAGTCAACGCCGCCGGACAGGCCGCAGATCGCCCGGCCGTCACCGATCTGCGCGGCGACCGCGGCGACCTGCTCGTCCACAATGGACGAAGTGGTCCAGCCAGGCCGCACGCCGGCGATCTCGTACAGGAACCGGCGCAGCACCTCCTGGCCGTGCGGCGAGTGCGCCACCTCCGGGTGGTACTGCACGCCCGCGAAACGCCGCTCGACGTCCTCGAAACCGGCGACCTCGGCACCGTCGGAGCTGGCCGTGACGACCGACCCCTCGGGAGCCTTGGTGACACTGTCGTTGTGGCTCATCCACGCCGTCTGGTGCTCGGGCAGCCCGGTGTGCAGGACCCCGCCCTCGCCGACGATCCGCACGTCGGTGCGGCCGAACTCGCGCACGCCGGTCGGCTCGACGACGCCGCCGAGCGCGCGGGCGAGCAGCTGGTGGCCGTAGCAGATGCCGAGGATCGGCACACCGGCCTCGACCAGCTTCGGGTCCATCGCCGGCGCGCCCTCGGCGTACACGCTCGACGGGCCGCCGGACAGGATGATCGCGGACGGTTTCTTGGCGAGCAGCTCCTCGACGGTCGCGCTGGACGGCACGACCTCGGAGAAGACCTGCGCCTCGCGCACGCGACGGGCGATCAGCTGCGCGTACTGCGCCCCGAAGTCCATGACGAGTACCGGACCGGTGGGAGTGGCCACCCAAGACCTCCAGGTATCAGCGCTTTTGCACCATCGTCCCAGGTGGGCCCCGTCACGTCGGCAATGCCCCCGGAATGAGGACAGCCGCTGTCCGCGGACCGGCTTACTGTGCCTCCATGACCAACGACTGGACCAACGAACTGACCGAGCAGCTCGACTGGCACTGGCAGCACCACGTGCGTTCGCGGCTGGAAGGGCTCACCGACGACGAGTACTTCTGGAAGCCGGTCGCGGACTGCTGGACGGTGCGCCCCCGCACCAGCGAGAACGATCCGGGCACCGGCGAGTTCACTGTCGATTTCTCGTTCCCGGAGCCGACTCCGCCACCGGTGACCACGATCGCGTGGCGGCTGGCCCACATCATCCCGGGCGTGCTGGGCATGCGCTCCGCGTCGCACTTCGGCGGGCCGCCGGTGTCCTATCAGGACTTCCCGTACGCGGGCACTGCCGACGAAGCGCTGAAGCAGCTCGACGACGCGTACGCGACCTGGATCGCCGGCGTACGCAGCCTCGACGCCGAAGCGTTGGCGCGCCCGTGCGGTCCCGCTGAAGGTCCGTACGCGGAGCTGTCGATGGCCGCGCTCGTCCTGCACATCAACCGAGAGATGATCCATCACTGCGCTGAGATCCTGCTGCTGCGCGACCTTTACCGAAACCGGTAATCAGCAGTCCCAGCGCTACCCCCAGCAGCGCGGGCATGCCGTGGTTGTCGTGCGCCACCGTGTCGAGCACGGCGAGCGGCATGATCAGCATCGCGGCGAGGAACAACCCTTGCGGCGGCTCGGCGTCGCGCATCCGCCACACCACGACCGCGAGCGCGCCGAGCAGCCCGGCGACGCACATCGAGTTGCCCGCCCCCACCGGACTCAGCCAGACGTAGCTGAGGAACTGCCCGAAAAGCCCGCAGCCGAAATACAGGACGAACCAGGACACCCGGCCGAGGCACCATTCCGCGAAGGTGCCCACCACGGCGAGGGCGACCAGGTTGAAAACCCCGCCGAAAAGCTTGCCGTCTTGGAAGAACATGCCGGTCAGCAGCCGCCACCACTCGCCGGCGTCGATCGCGGTGGCGTCGCGCTTGAAGCGGTCGAAGAGCGACGGATCCGCCAGCTGGGCAACGAGCACGACTGCGGTCACGACGAACACCGCGCCGGTCAGCACCGGACGACGCGGTGTTCCCACGCGTGCGAAGTAGGCCCGGATCGGACTGTCGGACCAGCGAGCGGCAACCGAATTGGTCATGAGCTGACGATATGGCGGGCACCGGCCGGAGACCCCCGACAAATGTCATCCCGGAGCCACGACAGGTGCCACAAAAGAAGGACCGAGTCCGGCGTGCCGGGCCTGAGGCCGCCTAATACCTTGAAGCCCATGGACACGATCACCCCACAGCCGCGGGCCGCGTGGATCGCCGGTCAGGCTGAGCAGGGCGCGAGCACCCTCGTGGTGCACCACCCGTTCGACGGCAGCGAAGTGGCGACGGTCGCGGTGCCCGGCGCCGACCAGGTGGAACGGGCGGTGGCCGCGGCGGCCGCGGTCGCGAAGGAGTTCCGGCGCACTCCCGCACATCAGCGCGCGGCCGCGCTGGAGCACGTTTCGCGCGGAATCGCGATGCGGGCCGAGGAACTCGCCGAGGTGATCACGGCGGAGAACGGCAAGCCGCTGAAGTGGGCCGAGGCCGAGGTGAAACGCGCGGTGTCGGTGTTCCGGATCGCGGCCGAGGAGGCACGCCGGTTCAGCGGCGACATGCAGCGGCTCGACGCCGACCCCTCCGGCGACGCCCGGCTCGCGCTGACCCGCCGGGTGCCGCGCGGACCGGTGCTCGGCATCGCGCCGTTCAACTTCCCGCTGAACCTGGTGGCGCACAAGGTCGCGCCCGCACTGGCGGTTGGCGCGCCGATCATCATCAAGCCTGCCCCGCGTACGCCGTTGTCTTCGTTGGTGCTTGGCGAGCTGCTCGCTGAGACCGACCTGCCGGAAGGCGCGTTTTCCGTGCTGCCGCTGGGAAACGAGGAGACTCAGGTGCTCGTCGCCGACCCGCGGCTGCCGGTGGTGTCGTTCACCGGTTCGGGCCCGGTCGGCTGGTCGATCGCGGACTCGGCGGCGCGCAAGCACGTGGTGCTCGAACTGGGCGGCAACGCCGCGGCGGTCGTGCTGCGGGACTGGCCGGACGTCGAGGGTGCCGCGCAGCGGATCGCGACGTTCGGGAACTACCAGGCGGGCCAGTCGTGCATCGCGGTGCAGCGGGTGATCGTGGACGCGGCGATCGCGGAGGAGTTCGTGCCCGCGCTGACCGAGGCCGTCGAGGCCCAGCAGACCGGCGATCCGTACGACCGCAACACTGATGTCGGCCCGGTCGTCGACGAGGCGGCCGCGGAACGGATCATCGAGTGGGTCGAGGAAGCAGTGGCCGGTGGCGCACGGGTGCTGACCGGCGGAACCCGTTCGGGTGCCACGGTTGCGCCGACCCTGCTGACCGACGTTCCCGCGGATGCCAAGGCTTGGTCGGAGGAAATCTTCGGGCCGGTGCTGGCATTGTCCATTGTGGATGGCGTGGACGAGGCTTTCGCTTCAGTGAACGCATCCGCGTACGGGCTGCAGGCCGGGGTGTTCACCAGTGATGTGCAGCTGGCCTTCCATGCGTCAGCGGAGCTGGAAGTCGGCGGCGTGATCATCGGCGACGTGCCGTCGTATCGCGCGGATCAGATGCCGTACGGCGGCGTCAAGGGTTCCGGCGGCGGCCGGGAGGGCGTGCTGTCGGCGATGCACGACCTGACCGAGGAGCGGGTGACGGTCTTCACCGGGGTGGACCTCTGACCACGGTGGACCTGCGACCGGCAACGGCCGCTGACGCACGCGACATCGCCGACGTGTGGCTGCGGTCGTTCTCCGCCGCGCTGCCGACAGTCCGTCGTGCCCACGACGATGACGCGGTGCGGTGGTGGTTCGCGAATATCGTGGTGCCGCAGCAGGAAACCTGGGTCGCGGTTGCCGAGTCCACTGTGGCCGGACTGCTCGTGCTCGACGGGCCGGAGCTGGCGCAGCTCTATCTCGACCTTCCGTGGCGCGGGCGCGGAATCGGCGATCAGCTGGTGGACTTGGCCAAACAGCTCCGTCCCGACGGGCTGACGCTGTGGACGTTTCAGATCAACGAGCCCGCGCAACGGTTTTACCGACGCCACGGGTTTGTCGCCGTGGAGTACACCGACGGGCAGCGCAACGAAGAGCGCGAGCCGGACGTCCGGTACGTCTGGTCTAAAGCCTCGTGAGTGGTTATCCCGGTTCTAACACTCCAGCTGTAGTTCGTGATTGGGCGCTGGTTGCTGGTGTCGTCGCTGGTAGTGGCTTTGGCGGGCTTGGTGCTG
This sequence comes from Amycolatopsis rubida, assembly GCF_900115345.1. Taxonomy (GTDB): domain Bacteria; phylum Actinomycetota; class Actinomycetes; order Mycobacteriales; family Pseudonocardiaceae; genus Amycolatopsis; species Amycolatopsis rubida. The sequence goes on from NZ_FOWC01000011.1 coordinate 265,655, forward strand.
GTGTCGTCGGCGCCAGGCG
>NZ_FOWC01000024.1 GCF_900115345.1 Amycolatopsis rubida
ACCGAGGTCACCGCGGCCGGCGACTTCTGGGAAGCCGAACCGGAACACCAGGACTACCTGCAGCGCTACCCGCACGGCTACACCTGCCACTTCCCACGCCCCGGCTGGAAGCTGCCGAAGCGCTCCTGACTCAGCGCGCCATCGCGGCCGCGGCCTCCCGGAACGCCGCCGGGCTCAGCCGCCGCCACACCAGCGACGTCCCGAGCAACTGGACCGCCGCCGCCATCACCCACACCCCGCGCAAGCTCCAGTGCACCGCAGCGAACCCGCCCGCGAGCGCGCCCAGCGGCGTCAGGCCCCAGGCCAGCGCGCGATGGCTGGTCAGCACGCGCCCGAGCAGCTCCGGCGGCGTGAACCGCTGCCTGCTGGACTGCGAGCACACGTTCCACACCAACGTCGTCGCGGTGAGGAAGATCAGCACCGCGCCGACCAGCACCGGCCACGGCGGCACGATCGCGATCAGCAGCTGGCTCAGCACCGCGCACGCCTGCGCGATCCGCATCGCCGTCGAGTAGCCGAACCGGCGCACGAACCGGTCCACGAAGAAAGACGACACCACCCAGCCGACCGCCAGACAGGCCAGCAGCACGCCGTAGCCGAACGGCGCGAGACGCAGTTCCTGCGTGGCGTACAGGACGAGCATCGAGTTGCCCGCGGCCGCCGCGAACGACCCCAGCGCGACCGCGACGGTGATCGACCGCAACAGCGGCGTGCCGACCAGATAGCGCAGCCCGGCCGTCACGTCCTTCAGCGGATGCGCGGGCGTGCGCACCGGTTTCGCGGACGGGATCCCGCGCGCGAGCAGCAACGCGACCAGCGCGGCGACCGCCGCCAGCCACGCGGGCAGCCCCGCACCGATCCCGATCAGCAGCCCGGTCGCCGGCGGCACCACGAACTGGACCATGCCGCGGTCGATCACCTGCAGCCGGGAGTTGGCCATGGTGAGCTGATCCGGCGTCACGACCTCGGGGACCACCGAGCCCGCCGCGCCGTCGCCGAACACCTGCGCCGTGGTGAGCACGAACGCCACCACCAGCAGCGCGGGCAGGCTCAGCGAACCAGTGGAACCGAGCAGCGCCAACGTAAGCGCGGCGACGATCTGCACCGCGTACGCCGAAGCGAGCACGGCCGTCCGCCGGACCCGGTCGATCACCACTCCGGCGAACAGCGAAAGCAGCAGCCACGGCGCTTGCCCGGCGACGTTCACCAGCGACACCGCACGCGGGTCGGTGGTGATCGAGACCGCCAGCAAAGGCAGCGCCGCGAGCAAAAGCCCTTCACAGGTCGAACCGGACACCGCCACCGCTTGCAGCCGGACCCAAGCCGACCCGCTCCCACCCCACCCCGCCATGCCCGCCAGTCTCCCCCGCGGCGCAACTGGTTTTCCGCAGCACACCGGCGTGCGCTCCCGTTCTCCGGACCTCCTCGCCGAACAAAACCGCACCGGTTATCACGCGGGCGCGGGCCACGCTTTCCCTTGTCCGTCAACCGGAATCCGAGCTCCCGGCCGGATCGCGGGACAGCGGTTCACCTGCTGGGACGGGCTTCAGCGAACCGCCGCGAACGGTTGAGCTGGACGCATCCGTTCCGTCCCCGCTGGAGGAATTCCGTGCCCCGCCACACCCCGCCCCGACCCGGCCGTCCTGCCCGCGCGCGGTCCCGTTCCGCCTTCGCGCTGGCCCTTCCGCTGCTGCTCGCCGCGTGCGGCACGGCGGGCGGCGCCAGTCCGCAGGACGCCGGTCCCCCGCGCCCGGGCGGCACGCTCCGGCTGGGCATCTCGTCCAATCCGGACTGCATCGACCCGCAGCAGGTCAGCACCAACGCCTCGGTGAACGTCGGCCGTCAGCTGGTCGATTCGCTCACCGACCAGGACCCGGAAACCGGCGCGATCACGCCCTGGCTCGCCGACCGCTGGACGGTCAGCCCCGACTCCACGAGCTTCACCTTCCACCTCCGCTCCGGCGCGACCTTCTCCGACGGCTCCCCGGTGGACGCCGCCGCGGTGAAGACCAGCTTCGACGGCATCAAAGCGCTCGGCGCGAAGGCTTTGCTCGGGTCCAGCTACCTGGCCGCCTACCGCGGCGCGACGGTGGTCGACCCGGCCACCGTCCGGCTCGATTTCACCCAGCCCAGCGCACAGTTCCTCCAGGCCAGCTCCACGATGTCGCTCGGCGTGCTCGCGCCCGCGGCCTTCCGGCGCACCGCCGAGCAGCGCTGCCAGGGCGCCGGACTGATCGGCTCGGGTCCGTTCGTGTTCACCAGCCTCAAGCCGAACCAGGACATCGTGCTCAGCAAGCGCACCGGCTACCACTGGGGTTCGCCGTTGTGGCGGCACCAGGGCGAGGCATACGTCGACAAGATCGATTTCCGCGTGGTGCCGGAACCGGGCGTGCGGTCGGGCAGCCTGACCTCCGGCCAGCTCGACGCGATCACCGACGTCCAGCCGGTGGACGAACCGCAGTTCTCCGGCAACGGCTTCGCCGAGCCGGTGCGGCCCAACCCGGGCATCGTGTTCAACCTGCACGCGAACGTGACCCGCGGCGTCCTCGCCGACCAGAAGGTGCGCCAGGCGGTGTCGAAGGGCGTGAACCGGCCCGAGGTCACCAGCACCGTGCTCACCCCGAACTACAAGCCCGCCACGAGCATCCTCGGCTCCGCGACGCCGCTGTACACCGATCTGTCCAAGGAACTCGCCTACGACCCGGCGGGCGCACAGGCGCTGCTGCAGTCCGACGGCTGGGTCCCCGGCCCGGACGGGATCCGGACCAAGAACGGGCAGCGGCTGACCGCGTCCGTGCTGTTCTCCCCGGTGTTCAACCAGAACCAGAGCGTGCTGGAGCTGATCCAGCAGCAGCTGCGCAAGATCGGCTTCGACCTCAAGATCGAGCTGCACACCAACGCCGAGGTCACCCGCCTGCAGCAGGCCGGCCAGTACGACTTCCTCTGGTACAACGTCACCCGCGCCGACCCGGACATCCTGCGCCAGCAGTTCTCCACGAAGACGAACAACCGCAGCAAGCTGCCGGCGGACAACCCGCTCGACGCGTCGCTCGCCGAACAGTCCGCGACCGTCGACCCCGCGAAGCGCAAGCCCGCGGCGGAAAAGGCGCAGCGGACCATCGTGGAGCAGGCCTACGCGATCCCGGTGTTCGAGCTGACGCAGGTGCTCGGCGTCGGCCCGAACGCGCATGACGTCGGCTTCGAGGCTTCCTCGCGGCTGCAGCTGTTCGACGCCTGGGTCTCGGGCTCGTGAAGAGCTTCCCGCTGCTTCGCCGCGTTCTGCAGGCCGTAGTGGTGCTGTGGGCGGCGTTCACGCTGTCGTTCGTCATCCTGTACCTGCTGCCCGGCGACGCGGTGCTGACCAAACTCGGCTCGGCCGAGGGCGGTCCCAGCGCGTCGCCGGCGCAGATCGCCGCCCTGCGCGCCGAGTACGGGCTGGACGACCCGGTCCTCGTGCAGTACGGCAGGCACCTCCTCGCCGCGCTGCACGGCGACTTCGGCACATCGGTGGCCACCGGCGACGACGCCACGCACCAGGTCCTCACCGCATTGCCGCCGACGCTCGCCGTCTCCGGGCTGGCATTAGTGCTCGCGATCGTCTTCGGCGGCGGGATCGCCGTGCTGGGCACCTTCACCCGCTCCCGCTGGGTGAGCCAGCTGCTGCTTTCGTTGCCGCCGCTGGGCACCTCGCTGCCGACGTTCTGGGTCGGGCTGCTGCTGATCCAGCTGTTCTCCTTCCAGCTGCGCCTCTTCCCGGCACTCGGGTCGACCGGTTTCGCGTCGCTCGTCCTCCCGGCCGTCACGCTCTCCCTGCCGACCGGGGCGATCATCGCGCAGGTGCTGGCGAAGAGCCTGCGAACGCAGCTCGCCGAGCCGTACATCGAGGTCGTGCGCGCGAAGGGCGCGAGCCGTCGTCGAGTCCACTTCGGACACGCGCTGCGCAACGCCGGACTGCCCGCGCTCACCCTGGTGGGCGTGGTCGCGGGCAACCTGCTGGCCGGTTCGGTGGTGACCGAAACCGTGTTCTCCCGCGACGGGCTCGGCCGGGTGACCGCGTCGGCGGTGACCGCGCAGGACGTGCCCGTGGTGCAGGCGGTGATCGTGCTCGCCGCGTTCTTCTTCGTGGTGCTCAACCTGGTCGTCGACCTCGTGTACCCGCTGCTGGACCCGCGGGTGTCCGTGCGCAAGGAGGTGTCCGCGCATGTCTGAAGCTGTGCTGTCCCAGCGGTTTCTCCTCCGCCGCCCAGGCCTGCTCCTCTCCGGGGTCGTGCTCGCCGCCGTGCTGATCGCGGCCTTCGCCCCCGCCCTGCTCACCGGCCAGGACCCGATCACCGGCATCCCGTCCGAACGACTCCAAGGCCCGTCGCTCAGCCACCTGTTCGGCACCGACGAAACCGGTCGCGACGTGTTCGCCCGCGTCGTGCACGGAGCCGGATTGTCCCTGCGGGCGACCGTGCTCGCGGTCCTGGTCGCCTTCGCCGCCGGATCCGCGCTGGGGCTGCTCGCCGGGTTCCGCGGCGGATGGCTCGACGCGGTCGTGATGCGGATCGTCGACGTCCTCCAGGCGGTTCCGGCGATCCTGCTGTCGCTGGCGCTGGTGACCGCGCTCGGGTTCGGCACCACGAACGTCGCGATCGCGGTCGGGGTCGCGAACCTCGCCGCGTTCGCCCGGCTGATGCGCGCCGAGGTGCTGCGGGTGCGGTCCGGCGTGTTCGTCGAGGCGGCCCGCGCGTCCGGTGTGCGCTGGGCCGGGGTGCTCGGGCGGCACGTGCTGCCCAACGCGCTGGGGCCGGTGCTGGTGCTGGCCACGGTGACGGTCGGGACTGCGGTGCTCGAAGTGTCCGCGCTCAGTTTCCTCGGGTTCGGCGCGAGCCCGCCGTCGCCGGAATGGGGCGCGCTCGTGGCCGGCGGACGCAATTTCCTGGCCACCGCTTGGTGGATGACCACGTTCCCGGGGTTGACCGTCGCGGCCGTCGTGCTGGCGGCGAACCGCGTTTCCCGGGCGCTCGACGGCGAACGGAGCTGACAAGTGCTGGAGATCAGCGGACTGGCGGTCTCATACCGCACCTCGGGCGGCGTGGTGCCTGCCGTGCGCGACGTGAGCCTGCGGGTCGGAGCGGGCGAGATCGTCGCAGTGGTCGGCGAGTCCGGTTCCGGGAAGAGCACCACCGCGCACGCCGCGATCGGGCTGCTGCCGCGCGGCGGGCTGGTCCGCCGCGGACGGATCGCTTTCGAGGGACGCGACCTGACCACACTGCCGGAAAGGGACTGGCGGCAGGTGCGCGGCACCGGGATCGCTTTGGTGCCGCAGGATCCCACGGTGTCGCTCGACCCGGTCCGGCGGATCGGCGAACAGGTGGCCGAGGTGCTGCTGATCCACCGCCTGGCCGCCAGGAACGAAGCCCCCGCTCGCGCGGTGGAACTGCTGCGCCGGGCCGGGGTCGACCGGCCGGAACTGCGCGCGCGGCAATATCCGCATGAGCTGTCCGGCGGGCTCCGGCAGCGCGCGCTGATCGCCGTCGCGCTCGCGGGCGAACCGCGGCTGATCATCGCCGACGAGCCGACCAGCGCGCTCGACGTGACCGTGCAGAAGGAGATCCTCGACCACCTCGCAGAGCTGGCCGCCGACGACGGCACCGCGATCCTGCTGATCACGCACGACCTTGGCGTCGCCGCGGACCGGGCCGGGCGGATCGTCGTGCTCTCCGAGGGACGGCTGGTCGAGGAAGGACCGGCCCGCGCACTCCTCGCCGCGCCGGCGCAGGACTACACGCAACGGCTCCTCGCCGCGGCACCGAGTCTCAGCCGCGAACCGCTCCGGCCCCGCCGCGCGGAGGGTCCGGAGATCCTGCTGTCCCTCGACGCGGTCTCGAAGACTTTCGTCTCCTCGCGCGCCGGTGCCGTCCAAGCGGTGGACGACGTGTCGTTCCGGCTCACTCGCGGCCGCACCCTGGCGCTGGTCGGCGAATCCGGCTCCGGCAAGACGACCACCGCACGCATGGCGGCCGGCCTGGAAACCCCGACCGCGGGCACCGTCACCTTCGACGGCCGGGACGTCACCCGGCTGTCCCCCGCCGAACTGCGGAGGCTGCGCCGCCGCTTCCAGCTCGTCTACCAGAACCCGTACGCCTCGCTGAATCCGCGTTTTTCCATCGCGGACGTGATCGCCGAACCGCTGCGCGCGTTCCGCGTCGGCGGCCGGGCCGAACGGGTCGCCGAACTGGCGGACCAGGTCGCGCTGCCGTCGTCCGTGCTGCGCCGGAAACCGGCCGAACTGTCCGGCGGCCAGCGCCAGCGCGCGGCGATCGCCCGTGCGCTGGCGCTGCGGCCGGATCTCGTCGTGCTGGACGAGCCGGTGTCCGCTTTGGACGTTTCGGTGCAGGCGCAGATCCTGAACCTGCTGGTGGAGCTGCAGGACGAACTCGGCCTGACGTACCTGTTCATCACCCACGACCTGGCCGTGGTGCGGGAGATCGCCGACCAGGTCGGGGTGATGCGCCAGGGCAAGCTCCTCGAATCCGGCCCGGCCGACGACGTCCTGCTGCGGCCGCGCGAGCAGTACACCCGCGACCTGCTGGCCGCGATCCCCGGCGGCGAGCAGGTGCGCGCGTGACGTCCGCCGTGCTACCGGACACCCGAAACCACGCTCCCGGAGCGGAGGCACCGTCCGTGAGGGCCACCCTGAGGGAATCTGATTCCCTCAGGGTGGGCCTCACGGCGCGGGTTCGGTTCCTGGCGGTGGGGCTAGTTGGCGAGCACCAGCCGGCCGACGGCCTCGCCCTCGTCCATCCGCCGGTGCGCCTCGCGCGCCTGCGCCATCGGCAGGACGGTGACCGGCAACCGGATCCGGCCGTCGGTGTACAGCGGCAACACGGCGTCCGCGGCGGGGCGGGCGGGCGCGGTGTCGGCGGCCAGGAAACCGCCCACGTTGAAGCCGACCACGCCGATGTTCTTGCCCCACACGGCGTTCGAGTCCACCGTGGGCGCGGTTTCGCTGCCCGCGCTGCCGACGACGAGCATCCGGCCCATCGGCGCGAGCAGGTCCAGCGATGCGATCCGCAGGCCGCCGCCCACCGGGTCGACGATGACCTCGAACCGCTCGGCCGCCAGCTCGCCAAGGTCTCCGGACAGCAGCACACGGTCGAAGCCGAGTTGCTTCGCCGCCTCGACCTGCTCGGCCCGCCGGACCGTGCCGACGACCTCGCGCGCCCCGAGCAGTCGCGCCACCTCGGGGTATACGGAGGCGAGGCCGCCGAGTGCGCCGTGCACGAGCACCCGCGCGGCCTTCGGCAGCCGCACCGCCTCGGTCAGCGAGAGGTAGGCCGTCACGGTGTTCGCCAGACCGGCCACAGCCTGCGCGCGCTCCACGCCGGTGCCGGCCAGCGGCACGACGAGAGCGGCGGGCGCGAGCTTGACGTCGGCGTATCCGCCCATTCCGGGCAGCGTGAGCGTGACGACCTCGTCCCCGGCCGAGAAGCCGCTCCCCGGTCCGGCCGCGCGAATCGTGCCCGCGACCTCAAGCCCGGGCACGAGCGGCGGCTTCGGCGCGTAGTCGTACTCCGCGAGCGTGCCGCGGCGGATCAGCGCGTCGATCAGCCCGACGGACGCGTGCGAGACCGTGATGGTCACCTCGCCCGGCCCCGGAACGGGCTCGGGCGCCTCGATCTCTTCGAGGACTTCAGGACCGCCGTAGCGGGTGATGGACAAGGCTCGCATCGTGCGTACTCCCCCGCGTTCAGTGTCAGCGAGCCGGAACAACCCGGGCTGGTCCGCGGTTATTCCGGATTGGCCGACCCGAGAAAGGATCCGCCGTGCCGAGCGAAACGCATCCGCTGCGCAAACTGGGTTTCCTGACGATCGGCCTGTTCGACGGCGACGATCCGCGGCCGGGCCACGAATCCACGCTTCGGGTGCTCGAACTCGGCGAGCAGCTCGGGTTCGACAGCGCCTGGGTCCGCCACCGGCACCTGCAGTACGGCATCTCGTCGCCGGTCGCCGTGCTCGCCGCGGCGACCCAGCGCACCAGCCGGATCGAACTGGGCACCGCGGTCATCCCGCTCGGCTGGGAAAACCCGCTGCGCTTGGCCGAGGACCTGGCGACTGTCGACGTCCTGTCCGGCGGACGGCTCAACCCGGGCGTGAGCGTCAGCCCGCCGACGCACTACGAGGACGTCCGGGGCGCGCTGTACCCGGACACCGGCGACCGCGAAGACTTCGGCTACCACCGGGTCTCGCGGCTGTTGTCGCTGGTCCGCGGCGAGCCCGCGGCGACGTTCAGCGGGGTCGAAGGCATCGAGACGTTCTCCGGCCGCGTCCAGCCGCATTCGCCCGGACTGGCCGGGCGCCTGTGGTACGGCGGCGCGAGCACCCGGTCGGCGAGCTGGACCGGACAAGCCGGGATGAACTACCTGACCAGCAGCGTCGTCCGCGCCGAGGAGGGCTCGACGGACTTCGAGAAGATCCAGCTCTCGCATGTACGCGCGTTCCGGTCGCACCATCCGGACGGGGCGCGGGCTCGGGTTTCGCAAGGCCTGGTGGTGATTCCGACCGACAGCGCCACTGCTGAGCAGCGCGCGAAGTACGAGGACTACGCGGCGCAACGCCTGCCGCGCACGAAAACCCCGCAGGGCCCGGGCGGACTGCTGTTCTCGCGCGACTACGTCGGCACTTCCGCCGAAATCGCCGAACAGCTCTACCGGCACGCCGCCTTCCGCGAGATCGACGAGGTCGCCTTCGCACTGCCGTTCACCTTCGAGCACGAGGATTATGTGCAGATCCTCACCGACCTGGCCACCCGGCTGGGTCCGGAGCTGGGCTGGAAACCGGCGTCGTGAGCGGCCAGCAGTGCTAACGTGGCGAGGTGCCGGATTTCACGTCCACAGTGGACATCGAACGCCCGGACAGGGACAAGCGCGACGCACTGCAGTGGGCTCGCGCGGTCTGGGACGGCGCTCCGCCGCCGATGCGGGGCTTCCTGCGCGCGGGCTGGCTCGGTCTCGGCCTGACCACTCGCCTCTCGCCGGACCGGGTGCTGGGCTGGGCCATCGCTTCGGCCACGCCGGACCGGGTCGTGCTGGAAGCGCCCTCGCCGTTGCTGACCACGCGCAACATCGTGCACCTCGACGCGGACCGCGTGTACTGGACCACGGAAGTCACCTACGACCGGTTCCCCGCCCGCCAGCTGTGGGCCGTGGCGGTGCCGATCCACGAACTCGTCATCCCGGCCCGGCTGCGGCACGCCGCCGGGCAGGCCCGGCCCGGCGATCTCCAGCACCGGATCGTCACGACGTTCCAGCGGCGGCTCGGCAACCCCGTCCTGTCGCGGCTGCCCGGCCAGACGCTGCTCGAAACGACCGGCCGCAGCTCAGGTCTCCCCCGCCGGACCCCGATCGGCGGCCGCCGCGTCGGGCAGGAATTCTGGCTGGTGTCCGAATTCGGCGAGCGGTCGCAGTACGTGCGCAACATCCAGGCCGACCCGCGCGTCCGGCTGCGCCTGCACGGCCGCTGGCTGCGCGGGGTCGCCCGCCTGCTCCCCGATGACGACGCCCGGGCGCGGCTGAAGTCGTTGCCGCGCTTGAACAGCACGGCGGTGCGGGCGTTCGGCACCGACCTGTTGACGATCCGGATCGACCTCGGCTAACGCTGAGGGCCACGCCCACGGCTGCCCTCCGGTACACCCGAAGCGTCGAGGCCGACCGCCCCTTCGAAGCCCTCGCCAGGCCATCCTCCGGCGAGCACTTCCGGCGACGCCGCCGGCAGCCGCGGCGCGAGCCAGCGCTGTTCGTGGCTGATCTCGGCAGCCCCGCGCGCCAGCCGGGCGACCAGGTCGTCGTTGATTTCCGCTCCGCCGGTGTGCATCCGGTTCACACCGCGTCGGCCTGACGCCGGGCAACCGGTTTATTCCCGTTCCCGCCGACTGTCCCAGAAGCTGGTTGCCGTCGCTCCCGCCCCGGTTTCCGCGCCACACTGCTGGCATCCACGGGGAAAGGACACAGCATGACAGGGCTCACCGGACCACGGCTCGCCGTCGCGCTGGAAGGCGCCGGCTGGCATCCGGCCGCGTGGCGCGAAGCGGACGCCCGCCCGGCCGACCTGCTCACCGCCGGATACTGGACCGAACTGGTCCACGAAGCCGAAGCCGCGCACCTGGACTTCGTCACCTTCGAGGACTTCCTCTCCCTGCGCGACCCCGCCGGGCCGGCGGCCCGCGCCGACCGCGCGCAAACCCGTTTGGACGCCGTGCTGCTCGCCTCGCGGATCGCGCCGCTGACGTCGGGCATCGGCCTGATCCCGACCGCCGTCGTCACCCACACCGAGCCGTTCCACCTGTCGAAGGCGATCGCGACGCTCGACTACGTCAGCACCGGCCGCGCCGGGGTCCGCGTGCAGGTTTCCGGGAGTCCGGAGGAGTTCCGGCACTTCGGCCGCCGCACGCCGCCCGAGGTACCGGAACTGTTCGAGGAAGCCGCCGACTACGTCGAGGTGCTGCGCAGGCTGTGGGACAGCTGGGAGGACGGCGCGGAAATCCGCGACGTCGCCACCGGCCGGTTCGTCGACCGCGGCAAACTGCACTACATCGATTTCGAGGGCCGCTGGTTCTCCGTCAAAGGCCCGTCCATCACGCCGCGTCCGCCGCAGGGCCAGCCGATCGTCGCCGCGCTCGCGCACGGTCCCGACGCCTATCGCCTCGCCGCCCGCCAGGCCGACGTCGTGTACGTGACCCCGAACGACCGCGCGCACGCCGCGTCGATCATCGACGAAATAGATGCGCCCGTTCAGGTTTTCGCCGACCTCGTCGTCTTCCTCGACGAAACCGAGCGCGCCGCGGCCGATCGCAAAGCCCGCCTGGACGACCGCGCCGAGTTCGCCTCGGACGCGCACGTCTTCACCGGCACCCCGGCTCGGCTGGCCGACCTCCTGCTCGACTGGCACGCCGCCGGCCTGACCGGTTTCCGGCTCCGCCCCGGCGCCCTGCCGCACGACCTGACCGCCATCACCCGCGCGCTGGTCCCCGAACTGCGCGGCCGGGGCGCGTTCCGCACCGGATACGAGGCCCCGACCCTGCGCGGGCTGCTCGGCCTGCCGCGCCCGGCCAACCGCTACGCCGCCTGAGTCCCGGGAGATGTCCATGACTGCCAAGCACATCCACCTCGCCGCGCACTTCCCCGGGGTCAACAACACCACCGTGTGGAGCGACCCCGAAGCGGGCAGCCACATCGAGTTCAGCTCGTTCGTCAAGCTGGCCCAGACCGCCGAACGCGCCAAGTTCGACTTCTTCTTCCTCGCCGAAGGCCTGCGGCTGCGGGAACAGAACGGCGAAATCTACGACCTCGACGTCGTCGGCCGTCCCGACACCTTCGCCGTGCTGTCCGCGCTCGCCGCCGTCACCGACCGCCTCGGCCTGGCCGGCACCATCAACTCCACCTTCAACGAACCGTTCGAGGTGGCCCGCCAATTTGCCTCCCTCGACCATCTTTCCGCAGGTCGAGCCGCGTGGAACGTCGTCACGTCGTGGGACGCCTTCACCGGCGAAAACTTCCGCCGCGGCGGCTTCCTGCCGCAAGACCAGCGTTACTCCCGCGCCGAAACCTTCCTGCGCACGGCGTGGGAGCTCTTCGACTCCTGGCGCGGCGACGAACTCCTCGCGGACAAGGAATCCGGCCGCTTCCTGGCCGACGGCGGCGGCTTCGCCCACCACGACGCCCACTTCGACATCTCCGGCCGCTTCCCGGTCCCGCGCAGCCCGCAAGGCCGCCCGGTGACCATCCAGGCCGGAGACTCCGAGGAAGGCCGCGAATTCGCCGCCGCGACCGCCGACGCCATCTTCACCCGGCACGGCACCCTCGAAGCAGGCCAAGCGTTCTACTCCGACGTCAAGGGCCGGCTGGCCAAATACGGCCGCTCCCCGCACGAGCTGGTCGTCCTCCCCGCCGCGACCTTCGTACTGGGCGACACCGACGCCGAAGCGCACGAACTCGCCCACGAGGTCCGGTTGCAGCAGGTCAGCGAACAGACCGCGATCAAGTTCCTCGAACAGCTCTGGAACACCGACCTCAGCGACCACGACCCGAACGGCCCGCTCCCGGCGTTCGACCCGGTGGTCGGCGACCTGATCTCGAAGGGCCGCGCGAGCGTCCGCATGCACCGCGACCCGATCGCGACCGCGCATGACTGGCGCCAGCTGGCGGAGGCGAAGCACCTGTCGAGCCGGGAACTGATCATCGAGGTCACCGGACGGCAGAACTTCATCGGCTCCGCCGAGACCGTCGCGTCCGCGATGAACGAACTCGTGCAGGCCGACGCGTCGGACGGGTTCATCCTGGTCCCGCACGTGACGCCGGGCGGGCTGGACCAGTTCGCCGACCAGGTGGTGCCGCGGTTGCAGGAACGCGGGGTGTTCCGGGAGGACTACAGCGGGCCGACGCTGCGGGACCACCTCGGCCTGGGCTAGCCCAGGAACCGCTTCGCGTTCCCCCGCAGCAACAACTCCCGCGAGGCCTCGTCCAGGAACTCCGCCCGCCGCACCACCCCGCCGGCCGGGCGCTCCCCCAGCGGATACGGATAGTCACTGCCCACCAGCACCTGCCCCGCCCCGAGCGTGTCGACCAGATTCCGCAGCGCCGCCTCGGTGAACACCACCGAATCGACGCTGAACCGCCCCACGTACTCCGACGGCGGCTTCTCCGACGTGGCGATGATGTCCGCCCGCTGATGCCAGGCGTTCTCCAGCCGTCCCAGCCAGAACGCGAACGACCCGCCGCCGTGGGCGAAGCAGATCCGCAGGCTCGGCGGCACCCGGTCGAACACCCCGCCGAGGATCATCGCGATGATCGACAGATGCGTCTCCGCGGGCATCCCGGTCAGCCACCGCGCCATCCAGCGGTCCAGCCGCGGCGCGTCCGGCATGTCCCACGGATGCACGAACACCGGGACGCCGAGCGAAGCCGCGTGCTGGAGGAACGTCGCCACGCCCGCGTCGTCGAGGTCGCGGTCGCCGACGTGGTTGCCGATCTCCACGCCGCGGTGCCCGGCCGCGACCGCGCGGTCCAGTTCGCGGCAGGCGGCGTCGGTGTCCTGCAACGGAACCTGGCAGAACGGGAGCAGCCGGTCCGGCGCGGGCGCGCAGATTTCCAGCGCGAGGTCGTTGAAGACCCGGGCGATTTTCTCGCCGTGGCCCGGGCTGGTGTCGTAGCCGAAGAACACCGGCGTCGGCGAGACGACCTGCGCCTCGATGCCGTCGGCGTCCATGTCGCGCAGCCGGACGGACGCGTCCCAGCAGTCGGACCGGATCCGGCGGAACTCCGCCGAACCGACCATGATCATGGCCTCGCGTTCGGTTTCCGCGCGCAGCCACGGCATTCCCTCGCCGAGGTCGGGCCAGCCGTGCGGGACGAAATGGCTGTGGACGTCGATCGCGCGCACGCTCAGCCCTTCCCCGGGTGCAGTGTCCCGCAGGCGCCGCAGGTCCGGGCTTCCTCGGACGAGTAGAACTGCTCGAACACCGGCGGCAGGTCGTCGACGATGTCCCGCACCTGCAGCTCCACCTCGTGCACCTTCGCGTCGCACTCCGGGCAGAACCACACGAACTTCTCAAGCGTCCCCTCCTCCCGGATGCGCTCGATCACGATCCCGATCGAGCCCTCCTGCGGACGCTGCGGCGAATGGTGCACGTTCCGCGGCAGCATCCACATCTCGCCTTCGCGGATGTCGACGCGCCGCGGGCCGTCCTCGGTCATCAGGTTGACGTGCATGTCGCCCTGGTACTGGTAGAACCACTCCTCGTACGGGTCGAGGTGGTAGTCGGTGCGCTGGTTCGGCCCGCCGACGACCTGCACGATGAAATCGCCCATCGGGGCCCACATCTGCTTGTTGTTGACCGGCGGCTTCAGCTCGTCCTCGTGCTCTTCGATCCACTTCGCGAAGTCGAACACGGGCGGGATGGCGGTCATCGTTCCTCCTTGCCGGGGATCCGGGCGATCGCCTGGATCTCGATGAGCAGATGCGGATGCGGCAGCTGGTGCACCGCGACGGTCGTGCGGGCCGGGCCGTTCTCGTCGAAGAACTCGCCGTAGACCTCGTTGTAGCCGCCGAAATCGTTCATGTTCACCAGGAACACGGTCAGCTGCGCGAGGTCGTCGAGGCCCGCGCCTGCCGCGGCCAGGATGTCGCGGATGTTCTCGATCACCGCACGTGTCTGCGCCCGGATGTCCAAAGCGGTCACGCCGGACTCGTCGGCCTCCGCGCCGGCGAACGTGTTGTCCGGCCGCCTGCTGCTGGTGCCGGAGACGAAGACCAGGTCCCCGACCACTTTCACGTGCGGGAACCGCCCGCGCGGCGTCGCCTTCCCGGCGACGACATGGGCTTGCGCCACGCTCACCCCTCCTTCGTGCGAACGGAAACCGAACCCAGCCCGGCGACCCGGGCCTCGACGTGCGTGCCCGCTTTCAGCGCGACCGCCGCGGTCGCCGCACCGGCCAGCAGCACCGACCCGTCGAGCAGGCGGTGCCCGTACGCGGCGGCCATCCGCTGTGCGGCGGGGAGCGCCCGCAGCGGGTCGCCGAGGATGTCCGCGGTCGAGCCGGACGCGACGATCTCGCCGTCGAAAAGCAGGGCCACGGCCAGCGCCGCCACCTGGTCGAGCGGTGTCCACGGCCCGAGCACGAACGCTGAGGCCGAGGTGTTGTCGGCGACGACGTCGGCGAGGCTGAAGGTGAAGTCGCGGTACCGGCTGTCGATGATCTCCAGCGCGGGCGCGACGGCGACGATCCCGGCGTCCGGGCCGAGCCGGAACGCGACCTCGGGTTCGACCCGCGGATGCACCCCGCGGCCGACGTCGAATATCCCGCCGTCCTCGATCCGCATCCGGTCGGTCAGCGAGCCGACGATCACGTCGGAGACGCCCATCTGCTCGGCCTTCGCCTTGCTCGTGAAGCCCAGTTTGACCCCGGCCGGCCGCTCGCCGCGCCCCTCGCGCAGTGCGATTCCGGCGTGCTGCACGGCGTACGCGGTTTCCAGGCTCATCGGCCCGGTGCTGCTGAGCTGCGGGATCGCCTGCCCGCTGGCGGTCGCCCGGTCAAGCCGCGCGGCATGGTCCTCGACGGTCACAGCTGCACGCACACATTCGTCGGCTGGGTGTAGAAGTGCATCGAGTGCAGGCCGCCCTCCCGGCCGATGCCCGAAAGCCCGGCACCGCCGAACGGCGACCGGAGATCGCGCAGGTACCAGGTGTTGACCCAGGCCATCCCGACCCGCATCTGCTGCGCGACGCGGTGGCCGCGCTCCAGGTCCGTCGTCCACACGGCGGCGGCGAGCCCGTAGTCGGTGTCGTTCGCCAGCCGGACGGCTTCGTCCTCGGTATCGAACGGGATCAGCGCCGCGACCGGCCCGAAGACCTCCTCGCGCACGACCCGCGCGGAGTTGTCCAGCCCGGTCCACACCGTCGGCTCGATCCACGACCCGCCCGCGAGCTCCGGTCCGAGTTCCGGGACCGCGCCGCCGGTGAGCACCGTCGCGCCTTCGGCGACCGCGAGGTCCAGATAGGACTGGACTTTCTTCCGGTGCCGCTGGGAGATCAACGGTCCCGTCGTGGTGCCAGGATCGCCCGGCCGGCCCAGGCGCAACGCCTTCGCCCGCTCGGCGAGCCCGTTCGCGACCGCGGCGAAGACGGACCGCTCGACGTAGACCCGCTCCGTGCACAGGCACACCTGCCCGGTGTTCAGGAAAACCGACCGGGCGAGTCCGTCGAGGGTCTGGTCGAGATCGCAGTCCGCGAACACCAGCGCCGCGTTCTTTCCGCCCAGCTCAAAGGAAACCGGCCGTACCGACGGAGCGACCGCGCGCATGATCGCGGAGCCGGTCCGGGATTCGCCGGTGAACGTGACGCCGTCGATGCCGCGGTGGGTGGTGAGATACTCCCCGGCGGAGTCCGGCCCGAAGCCGTGAACGACGTTATACACCCCGGACGGCGCGCCCGCCTCCGCGATCACCTCGGCGAGCAGGGCCGCCGTCGAGGGCGTCTCTTCGGACGGCTTGACCACCACCGCGTTGCCGCAGGCCAGCGCGGGCGCGACCTTCCAGGTCAGCAGCAGCAGCGGCAGGTTCCACGGCACGATCACCGCGACCACGCCCAGCGGCTTGGGCACCGCGTAGTTCAGCGCTTTCCGGCCGTGGGGCAGATCCGTCAGGAAGGAATCGAGACCGGCCGCCGCGATCGTGTCGGCGAAGGAACGGAAGTTCGTCGCCGCCCGCGCCACGTCCAGGTCGCGCGCCAGGTGCTCCGGCTTTCCGGTGTCGCGGACCTCGGCGGCGACGAAATCCTCGAACCGCTCCTCGATCCGGTCGGCGATCCGGCGCAGCAAGGCGGTGCGCTCAGCGACCGAAGCGCGTCCCCACGGCCCCTCCACCGCGGCGCGCGCGGCCGCGACCGCCGCGTCGACCACGTCCGGACCGGCCTCGTGGACGTGCGCGACGAGCGACCCGTCGACCGGGTCGATCTTCTCGAAGGTGCGCCGCCCGGCGATCCGGGCACCGCCGACGACGTTGTGCAGTTCCGCAGCCATGAAGCTGACCGTAGGGACGTCCGGAATGCCTGGCCAATGCTCTTTGCCGCCGCTCCCATAGCTGTCCGGGCATGTCTCGGCCATGCCCGCGCCGGCATAGCTCTCGCCGAAAGGAGCATTGGCCAGGCATGACGGCGGCGGCGAAGGATGACTCCCGTGAACCGTCCGAACGTCGATCGGGACTACAGCGCGCAGGCCACGGTGACCAAGGCCGAGTTCGACGCCGTGCTGGCCCGTTACCGCTCCGCCTCCGAATCCGCCACCGCCGGTCTGGACGGCGACACCGACCTGGCTTTCGACCCGCTCAGCGACGAACGGCTGGACGTCTGGGGCAGCTCCCCCGGACAGCTGCGCCCCGTCGTCCTCGCCGTCCACGGCGGCTACTGGCGGATGCTCTCGCGCCACGACACCGCCTTCATGGCGCGGGTGCTGGCCGACGCCGGAATCGCCACCGTCGTGCCCGACTACACGCTCGCTCCCGCGGCGACGCTGGAGGAGATCGTGCGCCAGGTCCGCGCCGCTGTCGCCTGGATCCGCCACCACGGTGCCGAGCACGGCCTCGACCGCGAGCGCATCCACGTCGTCGGCAGCTCAGCCGGTGGCCACCTGGCCGCGATGACCGCCGTCGCCGGATGGCAGCACGCCGCCGGGCTGCCGGAGGACGTCGTCAAAGGCGCGATGACGATCAGCGGGCTGTTCGACCTCCGCCCGCTGGTCGGCTCGTTCGCCAACGCCTGGCTGGCCCTCGGCTCCGCCCGCGCGGAAGCCCTCAGCCCCATCCTCGCGCCGCCCGGCGCCGTGCCGCTGCACGTGGCGGTCGCGGAACACGAGGCCGCCGGATTCCCTCGGCAGAGCAAGGCCTTCCACGCGCACTGGCCCGGTTCTTTGACTGTCGTGCCCGGCCGCAACCACTTCGACGTCTTCCTCGACCTGGCCGACCCCCGCTCGGCGCTCAGCCAGGCCCTGGTCCGGCTCGCCCTCTCGTGACGCCGGAAGCCGGCCCGGACAGTACTGTCGCCGGAATGGACCTGCCCCGCCTGCTCGACGGCCGCCTCAAGCTCAGGCACCTCGTGCTGGTGGACACCCTCACCGAGCAGGGCAGCGTCGTCGGCGCGGCCGCCGCACTGCACGTCACCCAGCCGGTGGTCACGCGCGGCCTGCACGATCTCGAAGCCATCCTCGGCGTGCCGCTCTACGAACGCGGCCCGCGCGGGATCACGCCGACCGAGTTCGGGACCGCGTTCACCGAACACGCGCGCGCCGTGCTCGCCCAGCTGACCCACGCGGCGCGGCACGTGGTGGAGATCGCCGACGCGACGCGCGGCCGGGTCGTCGCGGGCATCCATCTCGCGGGTTCGAACCTGTTGCTGCCCCGGGCCATCGCGCATCTGAAGCACGACCATCCGCTGGTCACGGTGGTCGTCCGGGAGGCAACGCCGGAGTCGCTGCTGGTGGAGCTGACCGCGGGCCGGGTGGACGTGATCGTCGGCAGGCTGAGCGGCCCCGGCACGGAAGACACCCGGCGGCGGGCGCTGTACCAGGAGTCGATCCGCGTCGTCGCCGGCGCGCACCACCCGCTCGCCGCGCGCGGGAGCGTCTCGCTGGAGGATCTGGCGGAGTTCCCGTGGATCGTGCCCGGCACCGAGACGATGCTGCGCCAGGAGCTGGAAAGCCTCTTCGCCCAGCACGGCCTCGACCTGCCGGCCAACCGCGTCGAGGCCACGTCGTTCTTGACTGTGCGGCAGCTGCTCACCGAAACCGCCATGGTCGCCGCGCTCCCCGGCTTGCTCGGCATGGACGACCCGCGGCTGGTCACGCTGCCGACGCCGCTGGAGAACATCGGGCACAGCGTCGGCCTGACACTCGCCGCCGGCCGCAGGCTGAACCCGGCCACCCAGGCGCTGATCGAGTCCCTGCACACTGTCGCCGCGCAGATCGAAGAAGCCTGACGCCTTCTGTCGTTTTCTTGACGACCGACACTGCACCGTGATACCTCAGGGGTCTTCCGCGAAGGGAGCTTCCATGGGTTACCGCTTGTCCACCGTCGATCCGGCCCGCACCGCGCTGGTCGCCATTGACCTGCAGCACGACTTCCTGGCTCCGGGCGCCCCGCTGGAGTCCCCGGCCGGACGCGCCATGCTCCCCGTCCTCAACGACACCGTCCGGTTCTGCCGCGACGTCGGCATCGCCGTGTTCTTCACCGCGCACGTCCACCGCCCGGACGGCACCGACATGGGCCGGTTCGCCGACCTGTACCCGCCGATCGCGGCCGGTGCCGCGCTCATCGAGGGCACGCCCGGCGCCGCGTTGTACGCCGAAGTGGACCGCCGCCCGGACGAACCGCTGATCCCCAAGCATCGTTACAGCGCCTTCTACGGCACCGATTTCGAAATGCAGCTCCGCGGCCGGGGCGTGGACACCCTGATCGCCGCCGGAGTGACCACCGAGGACTGCGTCCACGCCACCATCCGCGACGCGATGTTCCGCGACTTCCGCACCGGGGTGCTGTCCGACGCGTGCGCCACCTACGACCACCCCGACCTGGGCCACGGCGCGATGTCCGCCGCGGACGTGCACGCGGCGACGCTGGTTGTGCTCGCTCAGTCCACTGCGGACGTGCTGACGAGCGCGGAATTCAAGGCGCTAGCGGAAAAGGGAGCCGCTTAGCCGCACCCTGCGAACGGGCCGCGCGAGTGGGCCCGCTCACCGGCGCAGCCGTCCGGAACGCTGACCAGCCCTGCCCGAGCCGGGCTCGCAACCCGCGCTCAATCGACTCCCCAGCCGCACCTTGAGCCCGCCAGCGCATCACGCGAATGGATCCACACCGGTCTCCGCAGCTTCCCCGGCCTCATGGACATGAAGCCGCTCAGCCATGCCCGCGAACGCGTCGTGCGAGCGGATCCACCCATCCCTCGCCAGTCCGCCTCAGCACTGACCGTCCCCGCCCAGTCCGAAATACACAGCCCCGGCTCGCTCAACCGCGCCCCGCCGCCGCCAGCGCGTCGTGCGAGTGGATCCACTCCACGGTCTCCCCGATCCGCCCCAGCGCGGCATCCCGTGCCTCCGCGGCCGGACCGTCCGGCACATGCAGCAGCGCATTCGCCACCCACGAACTCCGCTGGACCGCCCGGGTCCGCGGGCGCCGCAGCTTTTCGTATCGGGCGAGCGCCGCGTCGCGTGAATCCCGGGCCAGGCACTCGGCGAGCGTCACCGCGTCCTCGATCGTCTGGTTCGCCCCCTGCCCGTGGTGCGGCAGCATCGCGTGCGCCGCGTCGCCGAGGAGCACCACCCCGCCGCGATGCCACCGGTTGAGCGGATGCTGGCCGAACAACCCCCATCGCTGATCCAGCGTCGTCGCGCCGACCATCTCCCGCACCGCCGGATGCCAGCCCGCGAAGGCCGCCTCGACGCGTTCCCGGGGAATGTCCTCGGTCCACGACTCCCCCGGCCAGACGGCCGGTTCGTCCAGCACCGCGAGGAAATTCACCACCGACCCGTCGCCGATCGCGTAGTGCAGCAGGTGCCCGCCCGGTCCCATCCAGAACTGGATCGCCCCCGCGTCCGGCAACGACGGCAATCGCTGCACCGGCACCAGCCCGCGGAAACCGCTCGCACCCGAGTACCGGGCGCGCGGCGCATCGTCCACCCACGAGCGCACGGTCGAGTGCACCCCGTCCGCGCCCACCACCACATCGGCGGTTTCGCTTGTCCCGTCGGCGAATTCGAGCCGATACCGCGGCCCGTCCGCGACCAGGCCGCGCACCGGCCTGCCAAGCCGGACCTTGCCCCACGCGCCGGCCAGGATCCGCTGCAGATCCGCCCGGTGCACCCCGAAATACGGTCCGGCGAACCGTTCCTCGTAGGCGTCCCCGACCGGGTAGGCGACCACCCGCTGCCCGCTCCGCCAATGCCGGTAGACCAGCTCCGTCGGCACCGCGGAACACGCGGCCAGCTCGTCCCGCAGCCCCAGCCGCCCGAGGATCCGGGACCCGTTGGCGGCCAGCGCCACCGCCGCCCCGACCTCGCGCAGTTCCGCCGACCGTTCGTACACCTCAGCCTCGATCCCGCGCTGCCGCAACGCGAGCGCGAGCGTCAGTCCGCCGATCCCGCCGCCGGCGATCGCCACCGAGAGTGCTTTGCCCGCCATCAGGCCTCCTCACCCTTGTACCGATCGGTACAAGGGTGGACGGTACGACGTACCGATCGGTACAGTCAAGGGGTGGATTCCGGACCCGGCCGCCGCGCCGAACTGCTGGAGCAGGCCGTGGGCTACCTCGCGACGCACGGCATCGCGGACCTGTCGCTCGCGCCGATGGGCGAAGCGCTGGGGACGAGCAAGCGGATGCTGCTGTACTACTTCGGCAGCCGGGAAAACCTGATCACCGAAGCGATCGCCGCGAGCCGCCCGGACGTCGCCGAGCTTTTCCGCTCCGTGCACGACGAGGAATCCCTGGCCGCCGCGGCGCACGCACTGTGGCACGCGATCACGCGGGGCCGCCAGCAGCGGCCGATCCACATCCTGTTCCAGGTGCTGGCGCTGGCCCCGACCCAGCCGGAGCGCTACCTGACCGTCGCCAGGGAAGCGATCACCGCGATGGTGGACCCGCTGGTGCCGGTGTACCGGAAGCTGGGCTACGCCGGACCCGACGCGGCGGCACGGGCGAGCCTGCTGATCTCCGGCCTGCGCGGCCTGTGCCTGGACCGGATCGTGACCGGGGACGAAGAACGGATCGAGATCGCGGCACGCGCGCTGATCGCCACCGCGGTGGCCCCGCCCGCGCCACAAACGTGAAAGGCTTTGTCTGCATCGGATAACCTTGCCCGGTGAGCATTTCGGACTTGACCCGCGCAGTGGTCCGTGCGGCGATGGCGGAGCACGACGAGTACGGAGCAGAGGCCTTCTGCGCGGAATACGGCTTCGAGATGTGGTGCGACTACGTCGTCGTCGACCGCGAGCACCAGTACGGGATCCAAGCACTGGCCGCAGCCGCGCACGCCTTCTTGCCCGGGCACGTCCCCCTCACGCCAGCCGAAGTCGCCGACGTCGGCGTGGTGAAGAAGCGGCTGACAGATCTCGAATTCACCGTGCGGGCACCACGGCTGCCGGACGGCGACAAGTTCCGCTCGGTCAGCTGAGTCCAGCACAAGCTGTACGGCAAACCCGGCTGAGGGAGTACGCCAAGGCGAAAACGCGGGGCAGCAAACTGGACGACGAGTGCTGCGAGAGTTCGATGACGCGCGCGCCGCGGAGCGCAAGCGGAAGTACGACGGTTACCCCGATGTGCTCGGAGCACCAGTACGACTACGACAACCTCGTCTTCAACTCCGTGTCGGAGACCTTGTCGTATCGACACCCAGCCCGACATCCTCAAGCCGAAACAAGTCTGCCCGAACTGCGGCCGGAGATGCTTCGAGCCGCGCAAAGTCCACCGTCCCAAATACCGCTGCCGGCACGAAAACTGCCGTCACGAGTTCGAAGAACCGCGCGGGGAGACGAGGTCGGTCACCCAGTTCGTCGCCGTCTACGGCTCCGGTTACCGCCCGGTCGACGAGCAGGTGCGGGAGCGGCTGCGCGACGGAGCCAAGCAGAACACCATCCGCCGCCTCGACCATGCCGCGATGCTGACCCTGCTCGACGAGTCGGCCGTCTCCGTGCCGAAGCGCGGGCCCAGCAAGCGGAAAGCCCCAGTGGGCGGGCATCGCGAGGCTCGGGCCAAGGTCCGCGTCGGCCAAGGCGCGTTCCGGAAGAACGTGATCGCGCGACACGGCGCACAGCGCGCGGTCACCGGACCTTGCCCCGAGGCCGCCCACCTGATTTCGTTCGCCAAGAACGAGTCCCACGAGGACGGGCTGCTCCTGCGCGCCGACGTGCACAAACTCTTCGACCGCGGAGTTCGAAGGCGTGCCGATCCCCGAAGGCCTTGATCGCGCGGTAGTCCGAGACCTGTACCTCACGGTCACCGCGAAGTGGAAGGAAGAGTAGCCCCTAGCCTTCGAGCACCGCGGGCAACTCCGCCACCGACCCCAGCACGTGCGTGGCCCCGTGCGCCCGCAATGCCGCCTCGTCGTGCGCCCCGGTCAGCACCCCGGCCGTCACCGACGCACCGGCCCGCCGCCCGGTCAGCATGTCGAACCCGGTGTCCCCCGCGACCGCGACCGCGCGCACGTCCGTGATTCCCAAGCGCAGCACCGCGGTCAGCACCATGTCCGGGAAGGGCCTGCCCCGCCCGCCCGCGTCCGCCGGGCACACCGTCAGGTCCGCCAGATCCGTCCACCCGAGCCGCTCCAGCAACGCATCGCGAGTCGCTGCCGAGAACCCGGTGCTCAGGCACACCCGGCGCCCCTGCGCGCGCACCTTGTCGATCGCCTCCTCCGCACCGGGAAGCGGCGCGGCAACCTCGATAGCCTGCTCGGCGAACGCAGTCTCGAAAACCTGATTCGCCTTCTCCGCGACCCCGGCCGCGGGAAACAGCGCCCGGAAGACCTCGATCTTCGACTGCCCCATGGTGTCGCGGACGTAGGCGTCCGCGTCCTCGCGCTCCGGCGAGTCCGCGGGCACCCCGGCCGCCTCCAGCGCCGCCGAGAACGCCGCCTCGACCGCGCCGTCGTCGCGGACCGTCGTGCCCGCCATGTCCAGCACGACCAGTTCCACCGCTCGCGTCATCGGACCCCCTCCACTTCCCGCCCGGTCACCGCGTGCACCGCGCTGATCAGGGCCATCGTCTCGATGTCGGCCGCGCTGCACCCGCGCGAGAGGTCGTGCAGCGGTGCCGCGACGCCTTGCAGGATCGGCCCCAGCGCGGTCGCCCCGCCCAGCCGTTCGGCGATCTTGTAGGCGATGTTCCCTGCGTCAAGATTGGGGAACACCAGCACGTTCGCCCGTCCGGCGACCGTCGACCGCGGCGCCTTCGCCAGCCCGACCGCGTCCACGACAGCGGCATCGAACTGCAGCTCGCCGTCCACGTCCACGGCGGGCAGCCGTTCCCGCACCAGCGAAGTCGCCTGCCGGACCTTGTCCACCGCGGAATGCTTGGCGCTGCCCCGCGTGCTGAACGACAGCATCGCCACGACCGGCTCGGTCCCGGTCAGCGCGCGGTGCGTCTGCGCCGCGCCGACGGCGATGTCCGCCAGCGCGTCCGCGTCTGGCTCGGGAACCACGGCACAGTCGGCGAACGTGAGCGATCGGCCGTCCCGCAACAGCATCAGGAAACAGCTGCTCAGCGTCCGCACCCCGGGTGCGAGGCCGACAATCCGCAGGCCGGCCCGCAGGACATCGGACGTCGGCCGGGTCGCGCCGGCCAGGCACGCGTCCACCCGGCCCAGCGCGAGAAGCGCGGCGGCGAGGGCGACCGGATCGGCGCGGACCGCCTCCACCCGGTCGGGGAACGCCGTGGCCAGCCGCGCGAGGACAGCGTCGTCGGCGGCCAGCTCCGCCGGGTCCAGGAAAGGCGGCACCGAACAACCCAGCTCCGCCGCGACAGCGGCGATCTCCGCCGCAGGCCCGACGAGCACCGGCTCGATCTCGCCGCGGCCGGCCAGGCGCGCGGCCGCGGTGACGGCGCGCGGGTCGGCGCCGTCGGCGAGCGCGATCCGCGGGCGGGCGTCGCCGACGCGTTCCCGCCACGTCTCGGCCAGAGGGGCCATGGTCATCTCGCAAACTCCCTCGCGGACGGCAGTGCTCCCCGAGCAGGATCTCGACTCCTGGCCCCAGGGGACAGAGCCAGAACGGTGCCCGTTGACAGGTCCAGAAGGCCCGGAGCCTGGACCCGTCGACCGACCGGTTTCTGGCACTTTCGCGGTGGCCAGTCGTCCCGCACTCTCGGTCGCACCAGACACGGCAGATGGGAGCAGGCGATGAAGATCGGTGTGCCTCGCGAGGTCAAGAACCACGAATACCGGGTGGCGGCGACGCCTGCCGGAGTACACGAGTTCACCTCGGCCGGCCACGAGGTCTTCGTGGAACGCGGGGCGGGCGAAGGCTCGTCGATCCGCGACGAGGACTACACGGCCGCCGGCGCGAAGCTGCTCGACCGCGCGGACGACGTGTGGGGCACCGCGGACCTGGTGCTCAAGGTCAAGGAGCCGGTCGCTGAGGAGTACCACCGGCTGCGTGCGGACCAGCTGCTGTTCACCTACCTGCACCTCGCCGCGAGCGAGCCCTGCACCCAGGCTCTGCTCGCCGCCGGCACCACCTCGGTGGCCTACGAAACGGTCCAGCTGCCGAACGGCTCCCTTCCGCTGCTGTTCCCGATGAGCGAGGTGGCCGGACGGCTGGCCCCGCAGGTCGGCGCGCAGACGCTGATGCGCGTCAACGGCGGGCGCGGCGTGCTGATCGGCGGCGTCTCGGGCGTGCCGCCGGCCCGCGTGGTCGTGCTGGGCGCGGGCGTCGCCGGGATGAACGCGGTCGCCGTCGCGGCCGGGACCTGGGGCGACGTGGTGCTGTTCGACAAGAACGTGGACAAGCTGCGTGCCGCCGACCGCATGTACCAGGGCCGCATCCGCACCGCCGCGGCGAACTCGTACGCGATCGAGCAGGCGGTGCTGGAGGCCGACCTGGTCATCGGCGCGGTCCTCGTCCCCGGCGCGAAGGCCCCGAGCCTGGTGTCCAACGAGACGGTCTCGCGGATGAAGCCGGGCAGCGTGCTCGTGGACATCTCGATCGACCAGGGCGGCTGCTTCGAGGACTCGCGCCCGACCACCCACGCCGACCCGACCTTCCGGGTGCACGAATCGGTGTTCTACTGCGTGGCCAACATGCCGGGCGCGGTCCCGCACACCTCCACGCACGCGCTCACCAACGTCACGCTCCCCTACGCGCTGGAAATCGCGAACAAGGGCCTCCGCACCGCGGTGCGGGACACGCCCGAACTCCGCGGCGGCGTGAACACCGTGGCCGGGGCGCTGACCTACGAGCCGGTCGCCGTGGCGCACGGCCTGCCCGTCGCCGACGTCGCCGACGCACTGGCCTGAGCCGGCCGGCGCAGCGCGGCGGGGTGGGAAAACCGGCCACCGCGAGTTACGTTTCAGCCCGCCCCGCTGCACGCCGGCCACTTGGGAGAGCGCACTTGCCACGCACGCTGATCGAGATCGACCGCTCGTCGGACGAACCGCTGTACCGCCAGGTCCGGCGGGCGATCGAGCACGGCATCGCCATCGGCACGTTCGACCCGGCCCGCCGGCTGCCCAGCTCGCGGGAACTGGCCGTCGAACTCGGCGTTTCCCGGAACACGATCAACCTCGCCTACCAGGAGCTGGTCGCCGAGGGCTACGTGGAAAGCCGCGAGCGCAGCGGGCTGTTCGTCAACGGCGAGATGCGCCCGCACTGCGCGGTGGAGGAACGGGACACCGAGTCGCGGATCGACTGGGCGGCCCGGGTGCGCCGGTTCCCGGACGCCGGCGTCGCCCACATCGAGAAACGCACCGACTGGGCGAGCTATCCCTACCCGTTCCTCGCCGGGCAGGTCGACATCACCGCGTTCCCGGCCCGGTCGTGGACGCGCTGCCTGCGCGACGCCCTCTACCGGCCGCACGTCTTCCACAGCCTGCAGGACAGCGTCGGCTCCGACGACCCGATGCTGGTCGAGATGGTCTGCCGCCAGCTGCTGACCACCCGCGGCATCGAGGCGGAGCCCGACGAAGTGCTGATCACCGTCGGCTCGCAGCAGGGCCTCGACCTGCTCGGCCGCGTGCTGCTCGGACCGGACCAGGTCGTCGCCATCGAGAACCCCGGCTACCTCGACGCCCGGCACATCTTCCTCCGCACCGGCGCCCGGGTGACCGGAATCGACGTCGACTCCCGCGGCCTGCAACCGCCCGACTCGCTGGAGCGGGTCGACCTCCTTTACCTCACCCCGAGCCACCAGCACCCGACCAACGCGACCCTCAGCATCGGCCGCCGCCGCCAGTTGCTCGCCCAGGCCGCCGCGTCCGGCACCGTGGTGGTCGAGGACGACTACGACAGCGAATTCCGCTACCAGGGCAGCCCCACCCCGGCGCTGAAGGCGCTCGACAACACCGGCGACGCCGTCTACCTGGGCACCTTCTCCAAATTCCTCTCCCCCGGCCTGCGCCTGGGCTACCTGGTCGGGCCGCGGGACCTGGTGCGCGCGCTGCGAGAGGCCCGCCGGTACGTCCTGCGCCACCCGCCGGGCCAGCTGCAACGGGCGCTGGCACTGCTCATCGAAAGCGGCGAGTACCACCGTTCGCTTCGCCGCTACCGCACGAAGCTGATGCGCAAGTGGACCGCCACGACCGCCGCGGTCACCCAATACCTGCCGTGGGCACAGGGCTCGTACCCGCCCGGCGGCGTCAGCCTGTGGATGACCGGACCGTCCGAACTGGACTGCCGCGTTCTGGTGCGGCGCGCGGAGGAACTGGGCATCCTCGTCGAACCCGGCGACATCTTCTTCCTCGGCGACGACCCGCCGCGCAACCACTTCCGCATCGGCTTCTCCGCCACCCCGCCATCCGCGATCGACCCGGGGATCCGGCTGCTCGGCGACCTCTGCCGGGAACTGCTGGACACCTGACCCGCCCCGGCAGCCGGGCGGTGCGTGCGGGGAACCCTGAGAGGGTGTTTCGAAACCCGGCGGCGTGGCCGGGCGTTAGCTGTGATACCGGGGCGGCGTGGCGTTTATCGGGCGGTTGTGTGCAAGCTGCCGTGTAACACACGGATTCAGCGACTGACCACGCGGGTTTCGAAACACTCTCTGAGGGAATCTGATTCCGTCAGGGTTCCCCTCACGCGCCCGAACGCGCCTGAACGCGCTGACCGGCACTGCGCTGGCGCCACGCGCGCGTCGCTTTCTGGACCTGTTCGCGGGCCGGCTCCCCCGGCACTGTCGTGGGGGCAGGACACGTGGACAAGGAGGTCCCATCGTGGGCGAACCCGCGGTATCCGCTCGTCCGGCCCCCGACCTGGTGGTGCTCGGGGGCACGGTGCTGACTCTCGACCGGGGCGGGACGCGGGCGTCCGCGCTCGCCGCCCGCGACGGCCGGATCACCCACGTCGGCGACGACCGGTCGATCGCCGCTCTCGCCGGTCCCGGAACGACAGTGCTCGACCTGGCCGGGCGCACCGTGATACCGGGCTTCGTGGAGTCGCACAACCATCCGTCGTTCTTCGGCATGGCGCTGGCCGCCCCGGTCGACGCCGGAAGCCCGCCCAACGACCGGATCAGCGATATCGCCGGCCGCGTCCGGCAGGCGGCGCGCGAGTTCGGCCCCGGCGAATGGATCAAGGGTTTCCGTTACGACGACACGCTTCTCGCCGACAACCGGCATCCCGTCCGGCACGACCTGGACCCGGCTTCTCCGCACAACCCGGTCCTGCTCACCCACGTGACCGGGCACTTCAGCGTGGCGAATTCCGCCGCGCTGCGAGCCGTCGGCATCACCGCGGCCACGCCCGACCCGCCCGGCGGCGTCATCGCCCGCGACGAACGCGGCGAACCGACCGGCCTCCTCATCGAGACCGCGGCGTTCCTGGTCAACTCCGCGATGCCCGCGCAAGGCCCCGGCGAACTGGCCGCGGCACTCCAGCTCGCCGACGCCGAGTATCTGCGCAACGGCGTCACTTCGGTGCACGACACCGGAATCGGCCTGATCGGCGGCGAACAGGAACTCGCCGCCTACCGGATGCTGACCCGCGCCGGAAAGCTGCGCACCCGCGTCCACGGCTACCTCTTCCACACCCTCCTGCCCGGCCTCGCCGAGGGCGCCCCCGAATCGCCGGACCCGTCCAACCCGGACGGCTTCACCATGAACGGCATCAAGATCGTCGCGGACGGCTCGATCCAGGGCCGCACCGGCTGCCTGGCCGAGGGCTACACCTGCGACCCCGGCGAGCACGGCATGATGCTGCTCGAACCAGACGACCTGTCCCGCCGCATCGCCGCGCTCGACGCCGCCGGCTGGCAGGTCGCGGTGCACGGCAACGGCGATGCCGCGATCGACGCCATCATCGACGGCTACGCCCGGCTCGGCGCGCCCGAAGGCACCGGCCGCCGCCACCGCATCGAACACTGCCAGACCGCCCGCGAGGACCAGCTCGACCGGATGGCCGAAAACGGCATCGCCGCGTCGTTCTTCATCAAGCACGTCTACTACTGGGGCGACCGGCACCGGGACGTTTTCCTCGGCCCGGAACGCGCTCGCCGGATCAGCCCGCTCGCGTCGGCCCGCTCCCGCGGAATCCGCTTCGGACTCCACTCCGACACCCCGGTCACCCCGGTGCCGCCGCTGGAAGGCATCTGGTGCGCCGTCGCCCGGCAAACCAGCTCCGGCCAGCTCCTCGGCCCGGAACAGGCGATCGACGTCGAAGCCGCCTTGCGCGGTTACACCATCGACGCCGCGTACCTGGCTGGCGAGGAAGCCGTGAAGGGCAGTCTCGAAATCGGCAAGCTCGCCGATCTCGTCGTGCTGTCCGAGGACCCGACCACAGGGGACCCGAACCGGATCCGGGACCTGACCGTCGACGCCACGGTGATCGGCGGACGGCTGGTCTGGCAACGCGATCCGGTACCGGCCGGAGGCGACCGATGATCCGGAGCTGGCCGAGCCTGTGCGTCGGGCTCGGCGTCCCCGCGGTCGCGATCCTCGGCGGAATCCCGCTGGCGGCGGGCTCGCCCGCGACCGTCGCCGGGTTCCCGCTGGTGTTCTTCTGGATGTTCCTCTGCTTCCCGCTGACCACCCTGTGCCTGTGGATCAGCTGGCGGTTCTTCGACCGCGAGCACTATCCGGCGGACAAGCCTCCGGCGAAGGAGGACCAGCCATGCTGATTCTCATCGTCGCGGTCGTGATGGGGCTGTCGATCCTGCTGGCGCTGTGGGCGGGCCGCTCGGCGCGCGGCGGCGGGATCTCCGAGTTCCTGGTCGGCGGCCGCTCGTTCCCGCCGTGGCTGCTGTACTTCCTGGCGGTCGGCGAGGTGTACAGCATCGGCACGATGATCGGCTTCCCGAGCGGCATCTACGCCCACGGCGCGAGCTACGGGATCTGGTTCCTCGGCTACATCCTGCTCGCCTACTCGCTGGGCTACTTCCTCGCCCCGCTGGTCTGGCGCGCGGCGCGCAAGCACGACGCGATGACCGTCCCGGACGTCTTCGGCCGCCACTACGGCAGCCGGACGCTGGAGCTGATCACCTGCGTGACGATGCTGATCGCGCTCGTGCCGTGGGGCCAGTACCAGTTCATCGGCCTGCAAGTGGTGCTGAGCAACCTCGGGCTGAACCTGACGCCCGTGCAGTGCGTCATCCTGGCCGGGATCATCGCGTTCGCCTACATCGCCGTGTCCGGCATCCGCTCCCCCGCGTTCGTGTCGATCCTCAAGGACGCGTTCATGCTGCTCGGCGTGGTGCTCGTCGGCCTCGCCGCGGTGCTGGTCGCCGGCGGGACGTCCGGGGTCACCGGGCCGGCGGCGCTGGCCAGGGCGCAAACCACGATGGGCGGCCAGGACCTCTGGTTCGCGATGACCACGATCCTGTTCCAGAGCGTGGTCTTCTACCTCGGCTTCGGCGGCGCGTACGTGTTCCCGGCGCGCTCCGAGCGGGCGGTGAAGAGTTCGACGGTGTGGATGCCGCTGTACATGCTCATCTACCCGTTCCTCGTCTTCGCCGCCTACTACGGCCTCAAGCAGCACCCCGGGCTGAAGAACCCGAACACGGTCTTCATGGTGACCGCGAAAGGCCTTCTCCCGGAACCGGTTCTGGGTCTCGTGGCGGCCGGCGCCGCGTTGTCCGGCGTGCTGGTGCTGTCCGCGACGGCGTTGGCGATCGGCGGCATGGTCAGCCGCAACCTGGCCCCGAACGTCCGGCCCGCGGCGCAACGGCGCTGGACGGTCGTGGCGGTGGCGGTGTTCCTGGTGCTCGCCGCCGTGCTCACGCTGACCGCCTCGACGCTGATGCTCACCGTGCTGAACCTGACCTACAACCTGCTGGCCCAGGTCGTCCCAGGCTGGCTGGCGATCCTGTTCGCCCGGCGGGTGCGCACGGCCGCGATCGCGACCGGCATGGTGGTCGGCGTGGTGACCGCGGTCGTCCTGTACGCCACCGGCGTGACGCTCGGCGGCCTCAACACCGGTCTGGTGTCGATGGGCGTGAACCTGCTGATCGTGTTCGGCTGGAGCCTGCTCGCTCCCGGCCGGCGACGGTCGCCCATCGCCTTGGAGAGCGGCACAGGGGTGGCAGCGAGCCCGGCCGCGGCAGCCGCGCGCTGAGGGTGTCGTGCAGTGTCTATGCCGGTGAGAACCGGCATAGACACTCACGACACCAGTCCGAGGATCTCACGAAACGTCCGGAATCCCGTATCCCCCTCGGCCTCCACCACCACACTGCGGCGGTAGTACGCGCTGAGGTCGAGACCGACCCCGATGCCGTACACCTCCGTGTCGCTCCGCTCCAGCCCGTCAGCCACCTGCACCAGATGGCGATCAAGGTAACGCTCCTCATTGGCCAGCGCGGTCGCGCCGTCCATCGGACTTCCGTCCGACAGCACGAAAACCAGCCGCCGCCGAGCCTCCCATCCCCGTGCCCGTTCAGCCGCCCACGCCAACGCCTCGCCGTCGACGCCCTCGCGGAACAGATCGGCCTTGAGCAACGCCGCGACGTCCCGCCGCGCGCGCCGCCACGGTGTCGCCGCGTCCTTGAACACCAGGTGCCGACGCTCGTTGAGCCGCCCTGGCTGCTTCGGCCGCCCGGCACGCATCCAGTCCCGCCGCGCCCGGCCGCCGTGCCAGGCACCCGTCGTGAAGCCGAGGATTTCGCAACCGGCCCCGGCGAGATCGAGCGCGCGAGCGAACAGATCGACCAGCACCGCGACGGTTTCCCGGTGCGCCTTCATCGAACCGGAGCAGTCGATCAGGAAGGTGACCAGCACGTCGGCGACCGGTTCGGTCCGCTCGACCCGGAACACCCGACGGTCCGCAGGCGTCGCGATCAACCGCGCGAGGGCCCGGCCGTCGATCTGGCCCTCCTCCTGCGCACCGTCCCAGCCGGACCGCTCCGGCTCGGCGAGCACCGCCGTGAGTTCCCGCGCGAGCCGGGCCACGTTGACGCCCTGCTTCGCCACCCGGGCGTCAAGCCGTTCGCGCAACTCGCGCAGCAATTCCGGCCGCACCAACGGTCCCGCCCGGTCCTCGCGGTCGTAGTCGGTGGTGAAAACCCGATACGACCCGGCCGCCACCGGCCCGTCGTGGTCGCCGAGACCCGCGGCACCGCCTTCCTCGGCGCCGGTTTCGTCGTCGAAATCCAGCAGCAGCGCGTACGCCGCGGTGTCTTCTTCGTCCTCGGAATCTTCGGGCTTCTCCGGCTCTAGCAGCCCGGCGACCGTCTCGGCCAGCGCCCGCGCATGCTCCGCGAACGCCGCCTGATCAGCCCGGTTCCGCCGGAGCCCGGCCAGCTGCGCACCGAGCATCGGCGCGATCGCCGCACGGGTCGCCTCGATCAGGTCCTCGGTCTCTTCCACGACCGGCTCGCCGGTGATCCGCGCCCGCGCCACCTGCGCGACGGTGTAAAGCAGCACCCCGCGCGCGGTCTCGGTCAGTCCATTGTGGTGCGCCGAGAGCGACCAGCGTTCGTGCCGCCGCCGCACATTCGCCGTCACGCCCGGAAAACCAGCCGGAACCAGCGACTCCACCCGGAACTGCTCCAGCAGCTCGAACAGCAGCCGCTCGACACCGCCGTCCGGCCGCAACCGCTTGTGCAGCTCCCGATCGGACCGGCTCAGATGCAGCGCCATCCCGTCCGCCGCACCGCGGAAGGACTGCACGTCCTCGTCCGCCGAGCGCAAATGCGGCGCGGGCGCCGGAGCCGGACGGGTGCCGCGATGCAAGCGCCCGCCCCGGAAATGCGCGTCCGGCACCCCGCTGACCGCCCGGATCGCCGCCGCGGACAGCTCCTCGACCTGCTGGCGCCGCCGGGTCTCGGGCGTGCTCACGCCGCGGCCAGCTCCAGGTCGAAGCAGCGCTGGAAGTACTCGGCGACGACCGGGCGTTCGGCCTCGTCGCATTTGTTGAGGAAGGTCAGCCGGAACGCGAGCGCCGGATCGCCGAAGATCTCGCAGTTCTCCGCCCACGTGATGACCGTGCGCGGCGACATCAGCGCGGACAGGTCGCCGGCCCGGAACCCCTCGCGGGTCAGCCCGGCGACCGCCACCATCGCTTCGGCGAACTGCTCGGTCGTCCGCGGCACGCGCGCCCGCACGATCGCGGCTTCCTCTTCCGGCGCCAGGTAATCGAGCGCGGCGACGATGTTCCACCGGTCGATCTGCGCGTGGTTGAGCCGCTGAACGCCGTGGTAGAGCCCGTTGAGATTGCCCAGCCCCACGGTGTTGGCCGTGGCGAACAGCCGGAAACCCGGATGCGGGCGCAGCACGGTGTTGCTGTCGATCAGGGTGAACCTGCCGTCCCGTTCGAGCAGCCGCTGGATGACGAACATGACGTCCGGCCGCCCCGCGTCGTACTCGTCGAGGATCAGCGCGGTCGGCCGCCGCAGCGACCACGGCAGGATGCCCTCGCGGAACTCGGTGACCTGCTTGCCTTCGCGCAGCACCACCGCGTCCTTGCCGACGAGGTCGAGCCTGCTGAGGTGCCCGTCGAGGTTCACCCGCAGGCACGGCCAGTTCAGCCGCGCCGCGACCTGCTCGACGTGCGTGGACTTGCCGGTGCCGTGCAGTCCCTGCACGAGCACGCGCCGGTTGTGCGCGAACCCGGCCAGCAAGGCGAGCGTCACGTCCGGGTTGAACCGGTAGGCCGGATCGATCTCGGGCACGTGCTCGTCCGGCTCGGAGAAGGCCGGGACCATCAGGTTCGAGTCGATGCCGAACGCGTCGCGCACGGCGATCCGGGCGTCGGGGCCGTTGCCGCACAACGGGTTCATCAGGGGACCTCCGTCAGGACGGGATGCTGTCGGCGTCGTCGGCCGATCCCTCGGCCTCGACGTCCTTGATCGCTTCGGCGGCCCGCTGCAACGCGGGAAGCGCCTGCAAAGCCTTGTCGGCGGTGAGCCGCATGACCGGGGCCTGCACCGCCACCGCCAGATTGGACCGCCCGCTGCGGCTGGGCACCAGCACCGCCACGCAGACGAGCCCGGGCAGGAATTCCTCGTCGTCGAGGGCGAATCCGTCGCGCCGGATCCGGGCGAACTCCTCTTCCAGCGCGTCGAGATCGGTGACTGTCTTGGCGGTGTACTGCTTCAGCGGAGCGTGCGCGAGAAGCTTGCGCCGCTGCGCCGGGCTCATCTGGGACAGGATGATCTTGCCGCTGGCCGAGCAGTGGATCGGCACGCGCGAGCCCGGCCGCAGGTAGAACCGCAGCGGTTCGGGGGTTTCGACACGGTCGAGGTAGACGATCTCGCTGCCGGACAGCGCGGTGATGTTGCAGCTCTCCCCCAGCTCGTCGACCAGATGGCTGAGCACCGCGCGCCGCGCGCCGTGGTGCGTCGCGTTGAGCAGCAGGTTCTCCGCGAGGCGGCGCAGCCGGTCGCCGGTGCCGTAATGCCGTCCGTCGGCCTGGCGCACGAGCAGGCCCGCGCCTTCCAGCTGCTGCAGCATCCGGTGCAGCGTCGGCTTCGGCAGGCCGGTCTCCTCGACCAGGCTCTGCAGCGTCACCAGCTGGTCCTTCGCCGCGATCAGCTCAAGCAGCGCGAACAGCCGCATGGTCGGGGTGTCTCCGTCGAGGCCCGCGCCGTCCGGCTCGCGCACGAGTTCCACGGCGCTGGTCTTCCGCAACTCACTCACGTTCCGAAAAGTAGCACATCCTGTCTCGTTTTCCAGCAACTGCCGGTTGACCTCCCGTGCGCGGCGTCCTATCGTCCGTCGTGTTCAACTTTTACGAACCTCACGTACCGAAAACCAAGACTTTCAGCGTCGAAGGAGTTCAACCATGGCGGAGAGGAAGACGGGCGACGGCCGCACCGTCGTCAGCGGGACGGCGAAGATGACCCCGTCGGAGGCCTTCGTCGAGACGATGGTGGCCAACGGCGTCACCGACATCTTCGGCATCATGGGCTCGGCCTTCATGGACGCGATGGACATCTTCGCGCCGGCCGGCATCCGGCTCGTCCCGGTCGTGCACGAGCAGGGCGCCGCGCACATGGCCGACGGCTACGCCCGGGTCAGCGGGCGCCACGGCGTCGTGATCGGGCAGAACGGCCCCGGCATCAGCAACTGCGTCACCGCGATCGCGGCGGCGTTCTGGGCGCACAGCCCGGTCGTGATGATCACGCCGGAGGCGGGCACCATGGGCACCGGGCTGGGCGGCTTCCAGGAGGCCAACCAGCTGCCCATGTTCCAGGAGTTCACCAAGTACCAGGCGCACGTCAACAACCCGAAGCGGATGGCCGAGTACACCGCGCGGGCCTTCGACCGGGCGCACGCGGAACTCGGCCCGACCCAGCTGAACATCCCGCGCGACTTCTTCTACGGCGAGATCGAGACCGAGATCCCCGAGCCGCAGCGGCTGGACCGCGGCCCCGGCGGCGACAAGAGCCTCGCCCAGGCCGCCGAGCTGCTGGCGAGTGCCGAGTTCCCGGTCGTCATCGCCGGCGGCGGGGTCGTCATGTCCGACGGCGTCGAGGAGGCCAAGGCGCTCGCGGAACGCCTCGGCGCGCCGGTCGTCAACAGCTACCAGCACAACGACAGCTTCCCGGCCAGCCACCCGCAGTGGTGCGGCCCGCTCGGCTACCAGGGCTCCAAGGCCGCGATGAAGCTCATCTCGCAGGCGGACGTGGTGATCGCGCTCGGCACCCGGCTCGGGCCGTTCGGCACCCTGCCGCAGCACGGCATGGACTACTGGCCGAAGAACGCGAAGATCATCCAGATCGACGCGGACCACAAGATGCTCGGCCTGGTCAAGAAGATCACCGTCGGCATCTGCGGCGACGCGAAGGCCGCCGCCGCGGCGCTGACCGAGCGTCTCGCGGACCGCACTCTCGCCTGCGACGCCACCCGCGGCGAGCGCGCCGGCCGCACCAAGGCCGAGAAGGACGCGTGGGAGGAAGAACTCTCCGCGTGGACCCACGAGAAGGACCCCTACTCCCTCGACATGATCGCCGAGCAGGAGGGCGAGGAAGGCAACTGGCTGCACCCGCGCCAGGTCCTGCGCGAGCTGGAGAAGGCCATGCCGCCGCGGGTGATGGTCTCCACGGACATCGGCAACATCAACTCCGTGGCGCACAGCTACCTGCGCTTCGAGGAGCCGCGGTCCTTCTTCGCGCCGATGTCCTTCGGCAACTGCGGTTACGCGCTGCCGACCATCATCGGTGCCAAGGCCGCCGCGATGGACCGGCCGGCGATCGCGTACGCCGGCGACGGCGCGTGGGGCATGAGCATGGGCGAGATCATGACCGCGGTGCGGCACGACATCCCGGTCACCGCCGTCGTGTTCCACAACCGCCAGTGGGGCGCGGAAAAGAAGAACCAGGTCGACTTCTACGACCGTCGTTTCGTCGCGGGCGAACTGGAAAGCGAGAGCTTCGCCGGCATCGCGCAGGCGATGGGCGCGGACGGCATCGTCGTGGACAAGCTCGAGGACGTCGGCCCGGCGCTGCAGAAGGCCGTGGACGCGCAGATGAACGAGGGCCGCACGACGGTCATCGAGATCATGTGCACCCGCGAGCTTGGCGACCCGTTCCGCCGCGACGCGCTGTCGAAGCCGGTGCGGTTCCTGGAGAAGTACCAGGACTACGTCTGATCCCCTCGTGCGGGTTCAGCACGGTTCTCCCCGTGCTGAACCCGCACGGCCCCTGCCCGGCCGAGCCCTCATGCCCGGCCGGGCTTCTCACGTCCCGCCCCTCGCATCTGGCCCCCGTGATCGGCCTCTTTCTGGCTCTGGGCGTGGACCAGAAAGATTGCGATCGTCGACACATTCCCGTTCTCGCACACACTCAGGAGGTCGCCAGGTGAACGTCACGGAGCTGCGGGCCACTGCCCGCCGACACCTCGGGCCGCACTTCACGCGCAAGGACACCTGGCAGAGCGACTTCCCGGTGTTCGTCCGCGGCGAGGGCAGCTACCTCGTCGACACCGAGGGCCGCCGTCACCTCGACGGTCTCGCCGGGCTGTTCTGCGTCAACATGGGCCACGGCCGCGCGGACATCGCCAAGGCCGCGGCCGAGCAGGCCGGCACCCTCGCCTACGCCAGCAACTGGGGCTCGGCGCACCCGCCGTCGATCGAGGCCGCCCGGATCATCGCCGACCTCGCCCCCGGCGACCTCGGCACCACGTTCTTCGTGAACTCCGGTTCGGAGGCGGTCGAGACCGCGCTGAAGTTCGTCCGGCAGTACCACCGCAGCCAGGGCGCCCCGGAGCGGACGAAGATCATCAGCCGCGAGATGGCCTACCACGGAACGACCATGGGCGCGCTGTCGGTGACCGGCCTGCCGAAGATCAAGGAGCCGTTCGGCCCGCTGCTGCCGGGCATCCGGCACGTCCCGAACACCCTCGGTTTCACCGGCGACCGCGGCCCGGCCGACCAGCTGGACTGCGTCCGCGCGATCGAGGCGGTCATCCTCGAAGAGGGACCGGAGACGGTCGCCGCGGTCTTCGCCGAGCCGGTCCAGAACGGCCGGGGCGCACTCGTCCCGCCGGAGGGCTACTGGCCTGCCCTGCGGGCGCTGTGCGACAAGTACGGCATCCTGCTCGTTTCGGACGAGGTCATCTGCTCCTTCGGCCGCCTCGGCCACTTCTTCGGCCACGGCCTCACCGGCGTGGTGCCGGACCTGATCACCTTCGCCAAGGGCTCCACCTCGGGCTACGCCCCGCTCGGCGGCGTGATCGTGCGCGAGCAGCTGGTCACCGAGCTGTACGACTCCCCGAAGGGCGGCGTGTTCACCCACGGCGCGACCTGGGGCGGCCACCCGGTGTCGACGGCCGTCGCGGTCGCCAACATCAGCGCCATGCGCGACGAAAAGGTGCCCGAGCACGTCCTCGCCGAGGGCCCGAAGCTGCACGCCGCGCTGGAGTCGCTGAAGGACGCGCACCGCTGCGTCAAGGACGTCCGCGGCACCGGGTTCTTCTACGCGATCGAGCTGATGGCCGACCGCGACGGCGGCCGCGAGCTGACCGATGAGGAGTCGCTGACGGTGTTGCGGGAAGTCCTGCCGGAGTCGTTCCGCCGCACCGGAGTCATCCTCCGCGGCGACGACCGCGGCGCGACCATGCTCATGGTTTCGCCCCCGCTGGTGGCCGGCACGGACGTGCTCGACGAGCTGCTGCACGGCATCGACGGCATGCTCACCGACGTGGAGAAGGCGATCCAGCCCTGAGGGATAGCACCGGCGGGCGCTGGGTACCTCGTGGTGAACGGGGCACCCGGCGCCCGTCGTGCTGTCCGGGACCGGCGCGTTCTGGTCCCAGAGCATCGGCGGTATCTGGCTCTCGCGGAGGGGCCTGTTCCTTTCTACGGTGACGGGAACCACACAGCAGCTCTCAGCGACATCGCGGCGGCGGCCGGCGCGGGGACATCGAGGTCCCCCGGCGCCGCCGGAAGGAGGAGACGTGGGTTCTGCACCGGAAACAGCCGCCGAGAGCGGTCTCAAACCGGGCCTCAAGCAACGCCACATGAATCTGATCGCACTGGGCGGCGTGATCGGCGCCGGCCTGTTCGTCGGAAGCGGCGTGGTCATCCAGTCGGCCGGGCCCGCGGCGGTGGTCTCGTTCTTCATCGCCGGGCTGATCACCGTGCTCATCATGCGGATGCTGGCCGAAATGACCGTCGCGCGGCCCGCGCTCGGCTCGTTCTACGTCTACGCCAGGGAAGCGATGGGCAACCGCGCGGGCTTCACCGTCGGCTGGATGTACTGGTACTTCTTCGTGATCGTGGTCGCCGTCGAAGCGGTCGCCGGCGGCCGGATCCTGCAACTGTGGCTGCCGAACGTGCCCCTGTGGGTGCTCAGTCTCGGATTGCTCCTGCTGCTGACCGCCACGAACCTGGTCTCCGCGCGTTCTTACGGCGAATTCGAATACTGGTTCTCCTCGATCAAGGTCATCGCGATCCTGGTGTTCCTGGTGGTCGGCGCCCTGTACCTGTTCGGCGTCTGGCCCGGCGCCCACGGCGGCTTGGGCAACCTGGTCTCCCACGGCGGTTTCGCCCCCATGGGCATCGGCGCGGTACTGGCCGCGGTCGTCCCGTGCGTCGGCTTCTACACCGGTGCCGAGATCGTCACGATCGCCGCCGCCGAGTCCGCCGAACCGCGCCGCGCGATCGCGAAAGCCATGCGCTCCATTGTGTTCCGCGTGGTCCTGTTCTACGTCGGTTCGGTCTTCGTCGTGGTCGCGGTGAAGGCATGGAACGCCCCGGACACCGCCGTCAGCCCGTACGCCGCGGTCCTCGACGTCCTGGGCATCCCCGCGGTGGCGACGATCATGAACGCCATCGTCCTGACGGCCGTGCTCTCCTGCCTGAACTCGGCCCTGTACACGTCCTCGCGGATGCTGTTCGCCCTGACCCGCAACGGCGACGCCCCGAAGATGTTCACCAAACTGTCCCGCAGCGGCGTCCCCCGCCGAGCCATCATCGCCGGGACTGTCATCGGGTACGTCTCCGTCATCGCGGCGTACACCTCGCCGAACCTGATCTTCCAGTTCCTGGTGAACTCCTACGGCGCGGTCGCGCTCTTCGTGTACCTGGCCATCGCGCTGGCCCAAGTCCGTCTGCGGAAACGCCTGCAGAACACCGATCCGGGCGCGCTGAGCCTGAAGATGTGGCTCTTCCCGTGGCTGAGCTACGCCACGATCGCCTTGATGGCGGCGGTCATCCTGGCCATGGCGTTCCTCCCGACGACCCGCTCGCAGTTCTGGCTGAGCGCGGTGACGCTGGCGCTGATCCTGATCGCGTACCAGTTCCGGAAGCGCCGCCCGGCCGGACCCGCGGCGGCGACCGAGACGGACTCCTCGCGCGGAGAGGCCGGAGTCGCCTCGACCTGACCGGTCCGGCGCCCCGCGATGCCGCGGTTCTGGACCTACCGCCGTGACCAGACGAGCCTCAAGGTGAAGCCCGTCCGCTCGTCTCAGGGAGGCCCGATGCCGCACCAGTCCCGGACCCCGGCGCTCCGATGACCTTCTGGCAGCTGCCCCCGGCGGCGATGGCGTTCGCCATCGCCGCCTTGCTGGCCGGAGGCCTGATCCGCGGCTACTCCGGCTTCGGCGCTTCCCTGGTGTGGGTGAGCTGCCTCTGCCTCGTGCTGCCGCCGCCGGCCGTGGTCCCGAGCACGCTCCTGCTGGAAGTGGCCTCCAGCGTGAGCTTGCTGCCCAAGGCCTGGCCCGACGCGCACCGCCCGTCCGTGCGCTGGCTGATCGCCGGCGCGCTGGCCGGCCTGCCGGTCGGCATCTGGTTCCTGGCTGCGCTGCCGGAACGCGCGACCAGGCTGACCGTCGGGCTGGCGGTCGGAATCTCCGCACTGGCCCTCGCCTTCAGCCGGCGCACCCGTCGCCTGCCCGGCCGCGGCGCGTGCACCGGGATGGGCGCCGCGTTCGGAATTCTCAACGGCGCCTGCGGAATGGGCGGCCCGCCCGTCGTCCTGATGTACCTGGCGTCCCCGCTGCCGGTGGCGGTGAACCGCGCGAGCCTGGTCGTCTTCTTCCTGGCCGCCGACTCGATGACCGTCGCCACCGCCGGCGCCGGCGGCCTGCTCGCCGGCGACGTCCTCCTGCAGACCGCGCTGTTCCTCCCCATCGCCCTCGCCGGGGTCGCCGCCGGAAGCCTGCTGTACCGCCGCGGCGGCGGGGATGTCCGCCGGATCGTGCTCGGAATCCTCGCGGTGCTGTCGCTGGCCTTGGTAGGCCAGGCGGTCGTCGCGTGATCCTCGGCGCGCTGGCGATCGCCTTCGCGGGCTTCATCGGCGGCCTGACCGGATTCGGCGCGTCGCTGGTCGGCACTCCCCTGTTGCTGCTCATCGGATTCCCGCTGCCGCAGGTGGTCGTGATCAACCTGATCGCCACCATGATCACCAGGCTCGCCGTGCTCCACCGCGAACGGGCCCACATCGCCTGGCGCCGGGTAGCCGTCCTCGGCGCCGCGAGCCTCCCCGGCGCCGCCGCCGGAGCCCTGACGCTGCACCTGCTCCCGCCCCACGCCCTCCGCATCCTGGCAGGCACCGTGGTCGTGCTCTCCGGCCTGCGCCTGCTGCTCCGCCCGGCCCGCGAAGCCCGCCCCGCGACGACCGTCAAGCAAACGATCGCCGGGCTGCTGGGCGGATATCTCTCCACCACGACTTCCCTCAACGGCGCACCGCCTGCCGTCCTGCTCGCCTCCGCGAAAGTCCCGCCCCGCACCTTCGTCGGCGACCTGGCGGGCTATTTCGTGGTGACCAACTGCCTGTCCCTGCTCCTCCTGGTCACCGCGGGCCAGTTCGACGGCGCCGGCCTGGGCGCCCGGCTGCCGATCCTGGTGCTGGCCGCGCTGGCCGGAAACCTCCTCGGCGGCCGCCTGATCGGCCGGATTCCGCGCACGGTGTTCGACCGGGCGATCGTCGCCCTGATCGTGACGTCCGGAGCAGTGACGATGCTCAGCGGCTGATCCGCTCGGCGGCTCGGCTGTCCGGGTGCGCCTCGATCTCCCAGCCCGCGGCCTCGAGCACCCGCCTCGCCCGTTCCAGGCAGGCGCCGTGGGCACAGCCGGGTTCGCCGGAACAGGTGCGAGCGTTGCCGGGCAAACCTTCGTCGGACATCAGCGCGGGCCTTTCGCCGGGTCGTGCACAGCCGGCCGAACTCCACCACATCCGCGCCGCACCGGAGATCTCGTTCTGAGACAGAACCCCGCGGCCGCCCGGCCTACGCTCCTGGCACGTCGATCCCGGGAGGTCTGCGCGATGCCGGAGCTGGAATACCGGGCCGGGACGGTCATCCTGCGCTTTCGCGCGGCGGCCAGGCTGGACGGGGCGGCGCTGCTCGCGGCCCTGGACTACGTCGGGCCGAAGCCGGTCGTGCTGACCGGGGAGGGCGGCCGGTTCGCGCCCGCGAGCGCCACCGCGCGTTTCTCCGAGGCGACCGCGGCCGTGCGCCGCCACCCCGCGCCCGTGGTCGCCGCGATCAACGGCGACGCGACCGGAGCGGGCTATGCCCTCGCCGAGGCCGCGGATCTCCGGATCATGGCCGCGGGCGTCCTGCGCCCGCCTGGCGGACCGGCGCACGACGCCGAGACCGCGGTGGCCGCCGGGCTCGTGGATTTCCGGTGCCCGCCCGCGCGGCTGCTCGGGCTCGCTCTCCGGCTGGCCGGGGCCGCCCGGCCGGCGAACGCGGCGTAGCCGGGCGCGCCGGGACCGCCTCGGCAGCGGTCCCGGCGCGCAGTCGCGGAATGCCTAGTAGATGTTGGACGGGCGGACCATGCCCTCGGCCAGATCCCCGAACCCCGGCGCGACGATCGCCCCCGGATTCGCCACGACCTGCTCCACGATCGCGGTCTCCGTGGTGATCAGCAGCGCCGCGATGGAGGCCGCGCTTTCCAGGGCCGAGCGCGTCACTTTCAGCGGGTCGATGACGCCCGCGGCGAACAGGTCCCGGTATTCCCCGGTCAGCGCGTCGAAGCCGTGGCCGTTGCCGAGGCCCGCGACGCGGTCCTGGACCTCGTCCCCCTCGTACCCGGCGTTGGCCGCGATCCAGCGCAGCGGCTCGCTCAGCGCCCGCCGCACGATGTCCCGGCCGTGCGCCGCGTCGCCGGACAGATCCAGCTCCACCCGGCGGGCCGCCTGCGCCAGCGCCGCCCCGCCGCCCGCGACCACCCCTTCCTCCAGCGCGGCCCGCGCCGCGGCCAGCGAGTCCTCGACCCGCAGCATCCGCTCCTTCAGCTCGACGCTCGTCGCCGCGCCCACGCGCACCACCGCCACCTGGCCGGACAACCGGGCGATCCGCAGCCGCAGGCTGTCCTGGTCGTGTTCGATCCGGGCGCGCTCCAGCTGGCTCTCCAACTGCCCGATCCGGGCGCGGACCGCGCCCTCGTCCCCGGCCGCGCCGAGAATCGTCGTAGAATCCTCGGTGATCGTGATGTGCGCGCAGCGGCCGAAGTCCCGTTCGGTGACCTCGGCGAGCGTGACGCCGGAATCCTCGCTCACCACCCGTCCGCCGAGCGCGGCGGCCAGGTCCTCCAGCTCGGCGATCCGCCGGTGGCCGAATCCGGGCGCGCGGACGACCGCGGCCCGGAACGTGCCGTGCACATTCCCGCTCACCAGCAGCTGCAGCGCCGGGCCGTCGACGTTCTCCGCCAGCACCACCAGCGGCCGGTCCGCGCGCCGCGCCGCCTCGACCGTCGGCATCAGGTCCTGCACCTGGCTGATCTTCTTGTTGGTCAGCAGGAGCACCGGATCGGCGAAGCTGGCCTCCATCCGGTCCCGGTCGGTCACCATGTACGGCGAGGTGTAGCCGTGCGCGAACTCGATCCCGTCCGCCACCTCGACGCCCAGCCCCGGCCGGTCGCTCTCCTCGACCTCCACCACTCCCGAGCCGCCCACCGCCGCGAGCGCCTGGGCGATCACCCGCCCGATCCGCTCGTCGTCGCCTGCCGCCAGCGTCGCGATCCGTTCCAGCTCGGCCTCGCCGGACACCGCGACCGCCGATTTGCGCAGGTGCTCGACGACCGCCTCGACGGTCTCCTCGATCCCCCGCCGCACGCGCATCGGGTTCGCGCCTTCGCCGAGCGCGGCCAGTCCTTCGCGCACCATCGCCTGCGCGAGCACGGTCGCGGTCGTGGTGCCGTCGCCCACCACGCCATTGGTCTTCATCGCGACTTCCTTGACCAGCTGGGCGCCCATGTTCGCGAACGGCTCCCCCAGCTGGATCTCCCGCGCGATGGTCACCCCGTCGTTGGTGATCGTGGGCGGGCCGGTCAGCTTCTCCAGCACCGCGTTGCGCCCCTTCGGGCCCAGCGTCACCTTCACCGCGTCGGCCAGGGTGTTGACCCCGAGTTCGAGCTGACGCCGCGCCTCGGCGCTGAACCGCAGCTGTTTCGCCATGGTCTCCGTCCTTTCCTTGCCGGTTCAGGGAACGAGAATCGCGCGGCCGCGGACCCGGCCGGCGCTGAGATCGTCGAGCGCCTGCTGGAAATCCTCCAGGCGGTAGCGCGCGGTGTGCAGTTTCACCTTGCCCTGCGCGGCGAGCGTCATCAGATCCTGCAGGTCGGCATAGGACCC
This sequence comes from Amycolatopsis rubida, assembly GCF_900115345.1. Taxonomy (GTDB): domain Bacteria; phylum Actinomycetota; class Actinomycetes; order Mycobacteriales; family Pseudonocardiaceae; genus Amycolatopsis; species Amycolatopsis rubida. The sequence goes on from NZ_FOWC01000024.1 coordinate 43,673, forward strand.
GACGAGGTTGCCGACGAAGTTGATCTCGGCCGAGATGACGTCGATCGTCGGCACGTCGATGTTCTCGCCGTAGCCGACCACGTAGTAATTGCCCGCCCGGCGCAGCATCCGCACGCCTTCGGCGGTCGCGCCGCCCTCGCCGACGAAGTCCACCACCGCGGCCGCCCCGTGGCCGCCGGTCAGGTCGAGCACCGCCTCGACGTGCGTTCCGTCCGCGACGACAGTGACGTCCGCGCCGATTTCCTTGGCCAGCGCCAATGCCGCCGGATTGCGGTCCAGCACGACCAGGGTCGCCGCGCTCATCGCCTTGAGGCATTGGATGCCGATGTGCCCGAGCCCGCCCGCGCCGATGATCACGCAGACGTCCCCGGGACGCAGCAGTTTCGCCGCCTTCGCGGCCGCGTGCTGGGCGGTGAGCCCGGCGTCGGCGAGCGCGGCCACGTCGGCGGGTTCGAGACCGGCGGCCAGTTTCACGCACGAGCGCGCCGACGTGCGGAGGTATTCCGCGTAACCGCCGTTCGTGTCGATTCCCGGGAAATCCGAGTTCTCGCAGTGCACGTCGTCGCCGAGGCGGCAGGCCCGGCACAGGCCGCAGGTGATCAGCGGATGCAGGATCACCTTGTCCCCCACCGCGACATTGGTGACCGCGTCGCCGATCGCGTGCACCCAGCCCGCGTTCTCGTGGCCGATCGTGTAAGGCAGCGCGACGCCGGACTTCTCCGCCCACTGCCCTTCGAGGATGTGCAAGTCGGTGCGGCACACCCCGGCCGCGCCGATCTTCACCACGACGTCGAGCGGACCGCGCGGCTTCGGTTCCCCGACGTCGCGCAGTTCGAGATTCCGGTGGTATCCGGTGACTTGGACGGCCTTCACGAGCGGCTCCTGGTGTTGACGACGACCGGCACGGACCCCTCGGGATCGGCGTACCGGGTGGCGAGCAGGCCCCGGCAGAAATGCGCGTTGCCCTCGATGGAAATGCGGGTCGCGGCGGCCAGCCGCAACCACAGCGCGGTGTCCGGGCGCGCGGCCGGGCGGCCGGTGTGGTCCACGAGCACCCGCGCGTGCGCGTCAGCGGGCAGGCCGATCGCTTCCCGCCTGCGCAGCAGCGCGATCTTCAACCGGTCCTCCGGCAGGTCGAACAGCTCCAGCAGCGGCAGCTCTTCCAGCGTCCACGCACCGCCCGCGAGCACCGCCCGGCAGCACCGCTCCACCGCCGCGAGGTGCGCTTTCCGCTGAAAGGTGCGGCGAAGCTCGTCGAGGCTCTGTTCCGCCTCGACGCCGAACGTGCCGACGTACCCGGCATCGGCCGCGACGCCGCCGTTGATCTTCTCCGAATCGTGGTGGTCGTCCAGCAGCACGCGAACCCGGCCCGCCTCCGGCAGCCCCGCCAGCGCGTCGCGGGCGTCGGAGACCATCAGGTACGCGAAATTCGGCGCGCAGAACGACGTCGGCAGCCGCAGGTGCACCTCGACGCCCTCGTCGTCGATCGTCACCGAGCGGACGAACCCCAGTTCGGTCACCGGCTGGTCCAGTTCGGGATCGAACACCGTCGCCAGCGCCGAGAGCACCGCGGCTTCCAGGGACAGCGCGGCCGCGGTCATCGCGCACCGGCTCCGGCGTCCGCGGGCAGGCGCAGCTGGCGGGGCACGTCGAGGTCGTAGAGCGCGGCGGCGTTGAGTCCGAGGATTTTCTTCTTCTGCGCCACCGTGATCTCCGGGTACTCCGGCAGGTCGGCCGGGATCTGGAAATCGACGAACCGTTCCACCAGCCAGCGCGGGGTCCACAGCGCGTAGTCGCTGCCGAAGAGGATCTTGTCCTCGCCCAGCCAGTACAGCAGCTCCCCGATGATCTGCGCGAAGTAGCGGGGGCGGGCGTGGATGAACGGCATCGCCACGGCCAGGCCGCCGTACACGTTGGACTCCTGGGTGGCGATCCAGCAGAAGTCCTCCAGCCGGGGCAGCCCGACGTGCTCGACCACGAAGTTCAGGTCGAGGTAGTCGGTGGCCACGTGGTCGATGTCGGCCACGTCGAACGCGTCGCGGTCCAGCGGCCGGATTGTCGGTCCTTTGTGGACGTGGATGTTCTTGATGCCGAGCTTCAGGCACTCTTCGAGGTAGCGCCGGGACCACGGGTCGTCCAGCCGGTAGCCGCGCGAATCCCCGTGCCATTCCGCGGTGTAGAGCTTCACGCCCTTCAGCCGCATTTCCCCGGCGTCGCGGCGCAGCTGCTCCAGCCCGGCCTCGCCGTCGCGCGGGTCGTAGGCGTGGTTGTAGGTCAGTTTCCCGGGGTGCTGGCGCACGAGGTCGAGGCATTCGCCGGTCTGCCCGAAGCAGGTGCGGTAGAAGTCCCGCAGCAGGGTGGCCTGGAAGATGGCGTGGTCGACGTGGCCGTCGGCGAACACGTCCTTCATCAGCCGCTCGGCGCCGTAGTAGGTGTAGGTGTCGTAGTCCCACACCTCCTCCGCGGGGCTGAGATTGCGGTGGTAGTCGTAGAAGCAGTCGATGAACTGCTTCCCGTGCACGTTCTTGATGTTCGACTCCCGCGCGTCCCAGATGTGGACATGCCCGTCGACGACGTAGTACTGCTCGCCATCCTTCTCGTACATCGGAGATCCTCGCCCTTCGTTCGTGCTCGGGGATTGCGGTGGGAGCGCGGCGGCGGGCGGCGGGCCCGCCGCCGCGCGGCTGGGGGTGCGGGCTCAGCCCTTGGCCGAGAGGTCGAATCCGATGTACTCGGCGGCGTCCTCGGGGCTGGCGAACAGCAGCGTGCGGTCGTCGAGGTGCACCATGCGGCCGTAGTGGGTCGAGCTGATCTCCTCGAAGACCGAGCCGTCGAACTCCTGGCCGAGCGCGTCGGTCAGCTCGGCGTAGTCGAATTCGAGCAGCTTCGTGCCGTCGACCCGGATCATCGACGGGTACTCGACCAGCCCGACCCCGTCCTTGGCGCCCATCACGTCGGCCACCACCCGGCCGACCGGGGTGTTCATCAGGGTCACCCCGCACCTGTCCGACACGGCGGCCCGCGACCCGAACTCCATGGCAGCGCTCACTTCTCCAGCTCCTTCGGAACGTCGAGCCCGATCTCGTCGAGCAACTGGGCGAATTTCTCCTTGCTCGCGGCGAGCGAATCGGCGAACGTGCGCGCCTTCTCCGCCGGCTGCGACCAGATCGGCTGCAACGCGCGCGCCGCGTCCAGGCACCGCGGCACCCAGACCGAAAGCCACTCGCCGAACAGCGCGCGGTTCGCCGCGCCGAACTCCTCGTCGCGGGCCAGCAGCCGGAACAGCGCGCGGGTGTAGCCGAGGTCGCGGTAGTAGTCGTGCTCGCCGGTGCCGACGATGGTCGGGGTGATGTAGTCGCCGTTCTTCGCCGAGATCTGCATGACCAGCTCGGACCGCAGCAGCTGGCCCACCAGCTGCTCGAACACCACGTTCGTGCCGAAGAGCAGCTCGGCCCAGTCGCCGACCGCGGTCAGCTCCTCGACGACCTTCCGCGTCGGCTGCCACTCCTGCGCGGCCTGCCACACGCCCTGGTGCGCGTCGCCGGCGAAGGTCTCCAGCGATTCGGACAGGTCCAGGTTGAACAGCGCCAGGTCCTGGGCGAACCGCATCTTGTGCGCGGCGTTCACCGCCACCGCCGTGTTGATCATGTTGGTCGGGCCGGACCGCTGGATCGAGGTGAACACGTGCAGCGCCATGCCGTTCTCGGCGTGCATCCACGCGCCGAGGTTGCGGGCGATGAACTTCTGCCACGCCGGGTTCCAGCCGGCGTAGGCGTTCGCGCGCTTGGCGTTCTCCAGGCACAGCGAAACCTGGCGCACGACCGCGGCGTTGTTGCGGTAGAGCGTCTGCTCCCATTCCTCGTTCGGGTCCAGGAACGCGTGCCAGTTCGAGGATTTCGCCCGCGTCCACTCCTTCGGGTAGCCGCCCGGGCCGTCGCCGAAGCCGTAGATCCAGCCCTGGCTCAGGTGCCGCTCCGGATCGGGCTGGACGTCCACGGTCACGTCCTCGTACACCGTCGCCCGCATCTTGGCCGGCTTGAAGTAGTTGTAACTGCGGCTCTTCGAGCTGGGGAACTCCAGCGCACCGGCCTCGGAGTCGGTGAACTCCACCTTCGGGAAGCTGCGCGCCGCAGCGGGACTGCTCGTCATTTCGGGCTCTCCTCCTGGTCGTCGACGACCGAGGTCGTGAACTTGTCGTAGAACACCTGATCCTCCGGAACCCCTTGCCGCGCCGCGAGATCCAGCGCGGCGTCGACCATCGGCGGCGGCCCGCAGAGATACACCTCGCTGCGGTGCAGGCCGGGCTCGCGCGCCTCCACGACGTCGGTGACCATCCCCGATTCGGCCGCCAGGCCCAGGCCGCCGCAGCCGTCGGCCGATTCGGACAACGCCACGACGAAGGCGAAGTCGGCCAGCCGCTCGCCGAGCGCCTGGATCTCGTCCAGGTAGAACAGGTCCGCGGCGGTGCGGGCGCCGTAATAGAACCGGATCCGCCGGGTGTCGCCGGTCTCGCTCAGGTGCCGCAGCAGGCTGAGCACCGGGGCCATCCCCGCGCCGCCGGCGATCAGCACCAACGGCAGCACGTGGCCCTTCTTCAGCGTGAAATTGCCGTACGGGCCGCGCAGCAGCAGCGAATCGCCGACCGCGAGACCGTCCTCCAGCAGCGAGGAAAACCGGCCGCCCGGGTACTTCTTGATGAGGAACTCCACGTGCCCGGTGGTCGAGGGCGTGGTCGCCATCGAGAAGGACCGGCAGTCCGCGGTGCCGGGAATGGTCAGCTCGGCGTACTGCCCGGCCTTGAATTCGAGCGGATCCGCCGTCGCGAGCTTGAGGCCGACGATGTCGCGGGTGTGCGCCGCGATTTCGCCGACCACGGTCGTGATCTCCTGCAACGGAGCCGAGTTGAACAGTTCGTCCTCGTCGAAGTTGAGCAGTTCGATCGTGCAGTCGCTGTAGGCGTGCGCCCGGCACAGCAGCAGATAGCCCTCCTCGACCTCCGCGTCGTTGCAGGCGAAGGTCGAATACCGCTCCATCTGGAGGTCGCCCTCCAGCACGTAGGACTTGCACGCCGAGCACTGCCCTTCCCGGCACCCGTGCATCAGGTGGATGCCCTGGCGGAAGGCGGCGTCGAGGATCTTCTCGTCCTCGGTGACCTCCATCTCGACGCCGACCGGTTCGAAGGAGATGCGGTGCTTGTCGCCCATGGGTTTCTCGTTTCTTCCGGCGCGGTCCCGCGACCCGCGCGGGTCGCGGGACCGCGGCTCGTCAGGCGACGGTGACGTTGGGGTTGGCGCGGTAGGCCGCGGCCCACTGCTCGCGCTCGGCGGCGCTCATCTCGTTGAGCGTCACGTTCGGGCTCGCGAACCGGATGCCCCGGATGTCCTCGAGCGTCCAGAGCTTCTTCGGATCTTCGAGGTCCAGGTGCGGCTGCGGGATCAGCGTCTTGCCGTCGTCCCGGACGTAGCCCAGGTCCCGGACGATGTCGGCGAGGTCGCGGTCGTGGTGCAGCGTCTCCCATTCGCGGTGCCCGGTGAGCCGGCCCATGTTCGGCGTCTCGCGGCCCTCGTACTCGCCCCGGAAGGCGACCTTGTCGGTCCAGTGGCAGGTCTCCGAGCAGTAGGTGCGCCACTGGTCGTCGACCTCGTCCACGACCATGTCCTCGCGCACCAGGCACGGCACCATGCAGGTCCAGCAGCGGTGCGGGTACTCGTAGCCGACGTCCTCGAACGCGATCGGCTTGTTGCGGCCCGGGTAGCGCAGCCGGTTGTAGGCCTCCCACCACTTGCCGAACTGGTCGTACCAGCCCGGGTACTTCTCCTCGAACCACTCGAAGTCGGCGTCGGTCATGCCGTCGATGCGCCAGTAGTTCACCGGCCAGCCGGTGGCGAAGAACTGCGCGACGCGGTGCACGTAGAACTTCTCGGTGATCCGGTTCCACGCCTCCTCGACCAGGTCGTGCGGGATCGTCAGGCCGTACTTCTCCAGCGGCAGCAGGTAGCTGCGGTAGTAGTCGTCGTAGATCCAGCGCCGCCACATCTCCGCGTAGGACTCGCGGTCCTTGCGGCGGTCCTTCGTGCCGTACTCGATGAAGGTGCCGATCGCGGCGTCCACCACGCAGTGGTTGTTCCACCACGCGTAGCGCAGATCGCGCTCCAGCAACGGCCGGTTGCGCTCGTCGGCCAGTGCCATCAGCAGGATCGAGTAGCCGTTGCTGATGTGCCGCGATTCGTCGGACTGCACGGAGTGGAACACCGTCGGCAGCAGGTAGTCCCCGTTCGCCGCGGCCTCGTCCGGCATCGCGACGAACAGCGTGTTGGTGAACGCGGTTTCGGCGACCACGGTCAGGTAGATGTTCGCCGCGGTGATCGCGTCGCCGGTGATGAAGCCTTCGCCGAACTGGCGGCCGATGGTGCCCGCGTAGTTGTTCGCGAACGCCTTTTCGGTGATGTCGAACCCGGCCGGGTCGATGTAGTTGTTCATGTACAGCTTTTTGAGGTTCATCTGGATCGTCGAATGCCGGACCTCGTCGATCATCTGCACCGCGAGCCCATTGTGGATCTCCGGGTTCGGCACCGCGTCGATCGCCATCGGCATCGCCCGCGCCGCCGAGATCTCCGGGAACGGGATGATCGAGAGGAACAGCTTCTGCCATTCCAGCCAGCGCTGCTGCACCTGCCGGAACATGTTCCCCCGGATCGCGCCGTCCATCGCGCCGAAGACCCGGTTGTCCTTTTCCTCCTCCATCGGGAAATAGGACCGCATGATCTGCTTGAGCGGGTCCTTCTTGGGCGCCTTTTCGAACGTGTAGTCCGTCCCGAAGCGCGTCGCCGGCGTCGCGAACGTCGGCTCCCACGACAGTTCGGTGATTTTGCTGTGTGCTTTGGTCAGGCTCTGCCTGCTCACCATCGGCCTCCTGGAACCCGGCGGCGTGTCCGCCCTTGTCCGTCTGACCTGGCCAGTGTGTGCCGCGCGGCGCGGGGGTTCTATCTCAATGTGAGACCGGACCGGTCCGAAAAAGCCCGCCTCCCCTGCGGGAAAGCGGGCTTTTCGCTGCCTCGGATCAGTCGGCGACAGCCATTTCGCCGAGTTCGGACCAGTCGTCCTGGTCCACCGCCGCGTGCACGACGCGCGGCGTTTCGGCCAGATATCCCGGAAGCACTTCCTGGGCTTTCCTGAAATGCGCGGACTGGACGTGCGCCGCCCCCGCGTCCTCGTCCGCGAACGCCTCCACGAGAACGTATTCCGCCGGATCGTCGAGACTGCGGGACCATTCGAACCATCTGCACCCCGCTTCGCCGCGGGTCGCCTCGGTGAATTCCCGCGCGATCTCCGGCCAGTGTCCGGCGTGTTCGAGCCGCACCCGGAATTTGGCGGTGATGAAGATCATCTGTTTCCTCTTTCTCCCGGTCACCAGGTTTCGTCGACGATGCCGAACGCGCGGATCTTCCGGTAGATCGTCGCGCGCGACATCCCCAGATCGCGTGCCGCGCGTTCCTTGCTGCCCCGGTTCGCGGCCAGGCTGCGCAGAATCGCGTCGCGCTCGATGGTTTCGAGCTTCGTGAGCCGGCGGCGGGCGAACGTGCGGCATTCGGCGGGAAGGTCGGCGACGTCGAGGACGCCGCTGCGGACACTGTGCGCCGCGGCGGCCAGCACCTCGTCGAGCTGGCGGACGTTTCCGGGCCAGGGCAGGCGCATGAGCTGGCGCACACAAGCGTCCGACGCGGAAAGCCTGCGGCTGCCCGAGCGACGCGCGAGCAGATGCGGCACGAGGCGCTGCACGTCCTCGATGCGGTGCCGCAGCGGCGGGACCTCGATCTTCCGCGCGAAGAACGCCGGCACCGCCCCCTGCGCCGCGGAGTCGGCCGGTTCGCCGCCGACGGTCGCCACCACCCAGGCGGGCGCGCCGTGCGGCGCACCGTTCTGCCAAGCGGTGAACAGCTCGGACAGAACCGGCAGCGAGTTCCCCGCGAGCGCTTCGACGTGCTGGAACAGGACCACGGGCGGATCGCTGCAGAGCACCTCCTCGGCGAGCGCGGGCAGCCAGACGTCGTGGTCGCCGGCGGTGCGGCAGTCGAGGACCACCTGCCTGCGCCCGTGCCGGAGCGCGATCGCCCTGGCCATCGAGGTCTTCCCGGTGCCGGGTTCCCCGCTGAGCGCGAGCCAGCGCCCGGCGGCGAAGCTCGCGTCCGCGGCCGCGCAGGCCTGCCGCCACTGCGGACTGGTGCCGGCCGTCCCCGGCAGCTGGAGATCGGCGCGTGCGCTCGCGCGCCGGGCGGCGGTCTGGTTCTTGACCCGGAAGACACCGCCGGCGAGCGCGTCGCCGCTGTAGACCGGGCGGTATTCGAGCCGGGCGCTGATGCCCGAGGGAAGGTCCGCCAGCACGGTCGCCGGTTTGGCCGAACCGGCGAGGTCGGTGGCGTGGGTGATCAGCGCCGAGCGATCAGTGACGTCATAGCGTTCCTCGGCGTGGCTGTTGACCATCACCACGTCGTGGTTCACCGCCAGCACCGCGCCCGAACCGCGCTGGCACGCCGCCAGGTACTCGCGGAACAGGCTCAGTTCGCGCGCACCGGTGCTCGCGAGCATCGCCTCCTCGATCCGCTTCGCGGTCGTGCGCGCGAGCGTCAGCAGAAGCGGGCCGGACGCGTCGGCCCACGACGTGAGGTCGAGAACGCCCACCAGGTGGCCGCGGACCGGATGCACGATCGGCGCGCCCGCGCACTCGAAGCCGGTCAGCACCCCGTTGAAATGCTCGAAACCCGACACCAGAACGGATTTCTGGCATTCGACCGCCGTGCCGATACCGTTCGTCCCCACCGATTCCTCGGCGTAGCTGTACCCGGGGGCGAGCGAGACCCGGTCGAGGCCGGACACGAGCGCGCGATCGGTGCAGAGCCGGTCGATGACGAGCCCGTTCGCGTCGGTCAGCAGGATCGCGGCCGGATGACCGGCCAGTTCCTCGCTCAGGTTCGCCAGTACCGGGGTGGCGCTGTGCGCGAGCAGGCTCTCCTCGTCGCGGTCGGGCACGTAGACCGGCTCCGGCCGTTCGGCGTCGACCCGGTTCTCCAGCGCGCGCCGCCACGACGCGGTGATGACGTCCCGCACGCCGGACACTTCGGGGGAGCCCCGGGACAGGAACAGTTCCCGCAGGTCGCGCATCGACTCGTTGCCTCGCGTCGCCACCACGTCTCCTTTGACGTCCAGTGCCCCGGGCTCCTGCCCGCCCACGGGCCCTCATGGTGCACTCGTGGCGCGCATCACTTTGTCTCATAGTGAGACAAGACCCGGCCGGGCCGCAAACCGCGCTGATCCCGCCCGGCCAGGGTCTCCGACTGCCACCGCCCGGGACGGACGCCGGTCTGGTGCGCGAAAAACGCCGAGAAGTTCGCGGCGTCCGGGAAACCCAGCCGCTGCCCGCAGCGGGCCGCGCCGAGCCGATCGTGCGCGAGCAGCCGCTTGGCTTCCAGCACCAGGCGTTCGCACAGGTACTCCTTGCCGCCGCGCCCGGTAGCCGAGCGAACGGCGCGGGACAGCGTCCGCGGCGAGCACCCGAGCTTGCGAGCGTAGTACGCGATGTCGTGGTGGAGGCGGAAATCTTCCTCCACCGCGACCTGGAACCGCGGAAACAGCTCCTGCCCGGACTCGCCGCCCGCCACCGGCGGCGCGACCCGCAGCAGCAGCGCGGACAGCACCAGACCGAGCAGTTCACCTGCCCCCGACGCCGCGGCAGTCTCCCCCCGAAGATGCGCGAGCGCGGCGGTGACCAGCGGCCACTGCCCCTCTGCCACAGTCCAGCTCTCCAACGCACCGGGACCGGCCGCAAGCGCGCGGCTCCCCGGGGTGGCGGCCGGGGCGGTGGGCACGAACAGCACCACGTCTCCGGCCAGATCGCCGAGGTCGTCCCAGCGGTGCACGACTCCAGGCCGGATCCACACCACGCTCCGCGCCGACAGCGAGTGACGGGCGAAGTCGATCGAAACCGCGCCGTGCCCACGCCGGACCACCGCGAGCACATGGAAGTCGCCCCGTTCGCTAGCCCCGCGGTCCAGCCTGCGCAGCTTCGCGAACGACATCGTCTCCACCGACGCGCCCGACTCCCCCGGCGGCTGATAGACGAGCTGGCGAATCTCGATCACGGTGTCCATTTTTCACCATTCCCCGTCCGCTCACACCGATGCGCCAGCCCGACCCCGACGGTTGACTCGGTGTCAGAAAACTCCCGTCGAGAGAGGACATCCTCGTGACCACAAGCACCGCGAACCAGCTTCCGGTCTACGATTTCCGCCCCGGCGATCTTCCAGCGTTAGTATTTCTTCACTATTGGGGCGGCTCGGCCCGAACCTGGCAGCCCGTACTCGACCGGCTGCCCGGACACGCCGCCGTGACCATCGACCTGCGCGGATGGGGACGTTCCCGCGAACTGCCCGGCCCGTACTCGCTGGAACAGTCGGCGCGCGACACGCGCGCGGTGCTCGCCGACGCGGGCTTGACCAGCTACATCCTGGTCGGGCACTCCATGGGCGGCAAAGTCGCGCAACTGGCCGCGTCCGCACGTCCGGCCGGACTCGCCGGACTGGCCCTGGTCGCTCCAGCCCCGGCGAAACCCGCTGCCGAAGTCACCGCGACGTAGCGGGAAGCGCTGTCGCACGCCTACGACTCCGACGAGTCGACAGCGCACGCCCGCGACGCCGTCCTCACCGCCACCCCGCTCAGCGATCAAGCAAAAGCCCAGGTCACGGCCGATTCCCGGACCTGCGCCGACGAAGCCCGTCTCGAATGGCCTTCGCACGGCATCGCCAAGGACATCACCGGCGCGGCCCGCCGCATCGACGTTCCCGTCCTGGTCGCAGCAGACGAGCACGACCAGGTCGAGCCGCCCGCGACACTGCGCGGCAACCTCCTGCCCTACCTGGCCCAGGCAGCCCTGACCGTCATCCCCGGCAGCGGCCACCTCCTGCCCCTGGAAGCACCCAGCGAACTCGCGCACCTGCTCCAGAACTTCGCGACGGCCGCAGTCGCCCGTCCTCGCGCCAGCTGACCAAGAACGTCGCCCGCCCCCGAACTGGCCACCCGATTCGCCCACCATCCACCTCGGTGAAGCGCACCGCCACCGGCCCGTCCGACCGAACCCCGCCGCCCCCCGATCGCCGCCACCATGCCGGTCCGATCGTCGACGCAGAATGCGCACGAGCACGTCGTCAGCACTCCAGCCGTAATGCGCCAGCGCGTCGAACAACGCGCCCTGCCACGCTCGCTCGGCAGGCAAAAGACGCCCCCAGCCGCCGCCAACACCGTCCGGGCACGGCTCACCCTCCGGCTTCGCGACAGAGAAAGCCGCTTCGCCGAACGCCGAGGCAGTGCTCTCCGCCTGATCGACCTCTCGACGGAAATCCAGGATGCCGCCACGGACCCGCAGGCCAGTGCGAAAACCTCACGCGCCGGAGCGCCGCTGTTGCCCGTGAACTGATTCCCCAGGACCGCCAGCAGTACCGTGATTCACGGCTGGACTCCTTTCGCCGCGAGAGACCGGATTAGCCTCACCCGCCGCGCCCCGACCCCCGCTGCCCGACCGCGCACGGGACATCTCAGGACGTGCCCTTGAAGCAGCCAGCAAGCTGCGGACACTCCAGGAATTCGGCATGTCCCGAACAGATGATCTTATCACCCGAACCTCGACGCGGTTTCACACCCCCCTGAATAGGCGTGCCAGACCGTCGTATACTCTCTTCATCAGCAAGTCCGAGTGGCGGAATGGCAGACGCGCTAGCTTGAGGTGCTAGTGTCCTTAACGGACGTGGGGGTTCAAGTCCCCCCTCGGACACACACATTATTTACCCGTGGAGAGGCTGTCACGTCGACGGCCTCTTTTTCGTGGTCGAACCGCAGGTCAAGCCGCAAGTCCCGGTAAAGCTGAGCCAGTCGGCCCGGCTGACCGTCGGCCAGTGCAGCGCTGACGTTGCCGAGTGAGTCGATCATCGCGTAGACCTCCGCCTCGCCGAGCCCCGCAGGTTCGCCAGCGCTCATCAGTTCCGCCTGAGCGGCCGCCCGATCGGCTTGTGCCCGGTTGATTCCCTCGACAACGGCTGACGGGTCCACGCCCGCGGAGATGGCGTTCTGGAACCGCTGCAGCCTGGCTTCCGCGTCCTCCAGTAGCTTCCGTGCGGCTCCGTTGTCCGCTGCTTGCGGTGTCGGCTGAGCCTGGACCAGTTGTTCAACGGTTCGCGCGATGTTCTGCCGGTCGAACAGGCCGCCGATCCACTCGTTCAGCGCGTCCCTTAGCGGTTCTTCTTTGAGGTAGATCGTCGGCGGGTGCGTGAGCAGGGCCGGCGAGCCCGGCGTGAGTGTCCTTGCCGGGCAGCGGTAGTACATGCCGTGCTTTCGCGGGCTGCCTTCCATCTTCCGTCCGCAGGCGGTGCACCGAATGAGTCCACGGAACAGATACGCGTGCTTGACCGTTCGTCCTGCGCGCTCGGTCTTGCGCGCGGTCCGCAGACCACCCGCCGCTTTGGCCCGCCGCATCAACTGCGTTTGCGTGAAGTCCTGGACAGACACGATCTCGGGATGTGCAGGCTTACGGGAGCGAACCACCCGATCCGGCTTGGCGCGACGGAACCGGACGACGTTGCCGGCCGCTACGTCATCAGGATCAAGCAGCATTTCCTGCCTCGCCCATCGCCCGAAGAAAGCGAAGCCGGTGTAACGCGGGTTCTTCAGAATCGACCGCACCGTGCTGCCCTGCCAACCATCGGCAAGGCGGTGCCGGTTCTGGTCCGGCCGCCGCGCCGACGGACAAGGGATGCCGTCGCGATTCAGCCCGTTGGCAATCGCCCGGTCTCCATTGCCTCCGAGGTATTCGGCGAAGATGCGACGCACGACTTCGGCAGCTGATTCGTCAAGGGCGAGTAGACGCAACCGGAACCCCTCTGCTGCCTTCCTCGGGTTGGGATGCGGTCCGCCGTCCACGACTACGTAGCCGTACGGAGCCCGGCCGCCCTGGTGACGTCCTTCATTGACTACCTGCGCGTCCATCGCGGCCCGCACGCGAGCCTGAACGTGCTGCCGCTCCGACTCGCTCATGCCGCCGAGCACGCTCATCAGCATCTTGTGAGACGGGTTCCGCGGATCGAACTTCCCGCCCAGTTCCGGCACCCACAAGTCCACACCGTAGGCCGCGAACCGCGGCGCGATGAGCGAGAACTGATTTCCGAACCAACACCGGGTGCCCTCGCCGACGACCAGCGCATCCCAACCACGGCGGGGGTTCTTCAGTGCGGTGAGCAACTGCGAAGCCTCGGTACGGCGGTCCCAGGCACCGAACGTGACTGCCCGATATCGAAGTACTCCGCCACGATCCGGCCACCCAGCGGCTCGACGAACTTCCGCGCGTTCCCGAACTGCCAGCCGCGAGAGGTTTCCGGGTCCTGGTTGTCCTCCGTCGAGCACCGCCCGTAGACGGCCAAGGTGCCGATCCCTTCGTCAACGGGCGCGGCCACGTCCAACCCAAGGATCTCGTCCAATTTCGACCATTGGTCGCTGATTTCAGCGGACATCTGTGGCCTCCCTTGCCGGCCCTTTTAGCACCGGCACCTCAGTCAGTTCGATCAGTACGGCCAGCAACGCGCGCGCAGCCGCAGGCGTCAACTGTGGCAATCCCGCAGGTAGGATAACCCGATAGGCCTGACCTTCCACCCGTGCACTCATGACGGATCACCGGCTCCGGCGAGTTCGCCGCCATCGCGGACACGCTCGACAGCTCGGCGGATATCAGCGGTCAGGTAGCCGCGTACCTGCCGCGTCTCGCCGTCTTCGCTGGTCACGCGATCGCGCGTTGGTCGGCACCCCACCTCGCTCATCTGCTGCGAGAACGTCCTCCGGTCAGCGTCCAACGCCTCCAGCAGCTCGGCCGTCGGCACGAAGTCGCGACCGTCGGGGCCGAGGTCGTCACCCAGGTAGGTGACGAGCGAGGCGAGCGATTCCGGCAACTCGGCCGGTGGTACGGCCGTGCCCGCGCCGAGAGCGTGCGCGACGGCCGCATGGTCGAGCGTCGGCATGGCGTCCTGACCGGCCGCGTGCCCTGTGAGCGTTCCCTCGGCCTCGCGCAGAGCACGCCCCTGCTGGCAGATGGTCTGCCAGTCCTCGTTCGGCATGTAGTACGTCCGGACCGTCATGGCCAGCACGTCGGCCCCGGCCGCCGTGTCGCCGTCCGGCCGGAGAACGCCGACACCCTTGTGCGAGGCCAGCAGCCGCGAGGAGTCGAACCCGCGGGTGTTCATCTGCTCGCCGAGCACGATGTTGGAGTCGCGCCAGTCCATCACTCGGAGCGCGAACCGCGACCCGAGCACCGCCCGGAGCCCGGACGGGATGGTCTTCGAGTCCGGCCGTTGCGTGGCCAGGACAAGCACGATTCCGGCCGCCGGCCCTTTCTTCGCCAGCCACGTCAGCAGTTCGCCAACGTACTCGCCCGCCGCGAGCTTCTTCCCTTGTACGTCAACGGGCGTGCGGTCTTCGAGCGGCACCTGAACCTCATCGATGAAGATCGCCGTGACCGGCATGTTCAGGGCTTTGTCCCGCGACATCTCCGGCGTCACCTTCGACTCCGGGCACACGATGTCGTCGAGATCCCGCATCCGTCGGTACCGGCCCTGGACCTCGGCAACCAGCTCGACCAGCCAGTCGACGAGCGCCAGGACGTGTTCGGGCTCGTCACCTGCCATGAAGCGGTGTGCAACCTGCGCGGCCGCGATCCAGTCCTTTCCGGCCTTGAAGTCCGCCACATAGAGCCGCACCCACGCATCCAAGATGAGCCCGCTCGCCGCCAGTCGAGCAGCGAACGTCTTACCCTGCCGAGGAATTGCACCGATCAGCAGCGACGTCCATACGAGCGGAAGGTCGATCCGCCTGTCTCGTGCGTCGCGTCCGAAGGGGACCGCTCGCCACGCGTCCCAGCGCGTCACGCTGAGCAACGGCGTCTGGAGCGGCGGCCGGGCATACGGGTCCTCATCGGCGACCCACATCGAGATCCGCCCGGCGTGCCCGCCGTTGCCGCGGACGCGCTCGACGATGAGCTGAACTTCGTCGACCGCGAGCGCCGACGCCAGTGCATCCCGGTTCTTGACGACGTCCGCAGCCTTGCGTGTGGCCGGCAAGTCCACGGTCACGGCCCACCCGTCGCCCACGCGGGTCGCGCGCTCGACCAGGCGAAGCGTCTCGTCCTTTCCGATGAGCTTCGTGTCTCGGAACGCGTCCACGAGAACCTGCGGGTCCATCGTCCACGTGAGTGTGCGCGGGCCGGCAAGTGCGGGCTTCCGTCCTGGACTGCCGTCCTTACGACGGCCCAGAACAGCGAGTGCCAAAGACGCCGCAGCCCCGCCGATCCACAACGGATCGGCGCCGTACAGCAGATTCATCATGGCGACGGCCAACACCGCAACGGCGACCACCGCGCCGGTGACCTTCCACCGGAACAAGGTGAGTTCACGGATCTCCGTGAACTTGTCGGCAAGCTTCTCCGACTCCTCGGCTGCCGTCCGGTAGTCGTTCACCTTGACCCAACCGCGCCAGGACCGTACTCCGACCACGATCCCGCGCACCACCGCGCCGACGTACCGGACCGGTGACTTGACCACCCAGACCACGGCATCCTTCGCGGCCTGGATCGCTTGCGGCTTGCTCTTGAGCCACAGGGGCACGCGCGGCGAGTGCGTCCACCACCGAGCGAACCGACGTCGGACAGTCCGGGCGCGCGGCTGAGGCAAGGTGTCGTCGATCAGTTCGCCGTCGAGCACCGGGCCGACGTGCTCGACGTCCCCCGAAGCCACCCGAGCGAGCCTGGCGCTGCTGTTTACCTCGGCATCCGATTCAGCGGTCATGGCGCACCTCGTCCGCAAGCGCGCTGGCCAGCCGAGACGACAACCCGCGCGAGCACCCGGTGACCTCCCGGACCCATGCCGGCGTCACCTTCACGTCAGGCGTCCACGCTTGACGTGCCTCGGCGAGGTAGTCGGCAAACAGCCGCCGCGCAGGCCGTTCACGGGCAGGCGCCGGCAGTTCATGAACGTTCGTGGTGTTCGCGTGTGCGGCCTGCACGGCGTCGGTGAGCTTGTCGCGCAGGTCGGTGACAGCCTCGGCCGCGACGAACACGACCATCGGCGGCACGGAGTGCAGAACCACACCGGCCGGCGATCCGGCCGCCCACGACGACCAGGTGTTCATGACGTACGTAGCCGCCAGCGTGAGCCACTTCGCCGCTCGGACCCACCGTCCGGTGTGGACCTGGTACCGGGCGGTCACCTGTTCGGCTCGCAGGATCGCGAGCAGCACCAGGCACACGGTCGGGTCCAGCAGCCACGCTGTCAGCCAGGGCAGCGACCCGAAGGCAGCTCCGGCGGCGGCGAACCACTGCACGTTGGCCGTCGTGAACGCCAGACCGAGGATGATCCCGGCCCAGCACAGCCGGTCGACCTGAGCGCGGATTCGCTCGACCTGAAGCGCGACCACGTCCGGGTGGGTCCGCCAGCGCCGGACGTCGGCCGCTTCGGCGGCGTCTTTGGCGAGCCGCTGAGCGCGGGGAAGCTGCTCGCTCATCGGCGACCACCGCCCCGGCGCGTGGTGTCCAGCGACGTCACGGTGAGAGCACGAGTCAGGACGTAGGCCGCGACCAGGTCCGGCGCGCCGAGCACTACGAGCAGCAACGTCGGGTTCCCTGGGTGCGTGATCACGAGCCACTGAACGCCGACGAACGCTGAGCCTGTGAACAGCACCCGCCCGGCGAGCGACACCACTCGGGCGCCCGCTCGCGCCGTCTCGGCAGCACGGCGCGCCCTGCGTGCGCCGAACCGCCATATCGTGAACAGGGCAAACAGCACCGCGACGCCCGCGAGAACCTGCGTAGGCGAGAGGGTGAGCGTCATCGACGCCTCACCTCCCCGTCGCCGCAGCCAGACGGGATGCAGGGCGCGACGGTCGGTGTCCGGCAGCGCGCCCCACACGCCGAGCGTGTCCGGCCCGGCGGAACGCAGGTCGAGTTCAAGGCACTCATCGATCACCGGGCAGCCGGCACAGAGCCGGGCAGCCAGCTCCCTATCCGGCGGATCATCTCCGGTCAGCTCCGGCAGCTCGGCCCGCTCGAACGCCCAGAAGCACAGGCCGTCCCTGGCCACGACGTTTGTCAGCACGTCGTCGGGCACAGCGGCGTATCGGTCGAGGCGGGCAGCGATCGCCGCGTAGTCGTGATCGCTTATCGCGCACCACCGCCGAGCGCCCGCCGCAGCTCGGCGGCCGGAATGACGAGCCGGGAGCGGCGCCGCACTGCGCGCAGCTCGCCGACCCGGATAGCGCGATGGATCGAGTTGAGGTCGATGCCGAGTAGCCAGGCAGCTTCGGCTGGCGAGTAGAACGCCGGACCACCGGCGTTGGGCATTTTCTTCTGCATTGGGAAGTTCCTAAAGTCGTCACGCTGATTTAAGCGTGAAATGAGAGCTGATTTAGTCGAATGAAGACGTGAGAATGGCCCGAATGCGCGACGCGGGGTGGATCTCGGCGCCGTCGAATCCGTCAAGCGCTAATGTCGGCGCTGAGGCGGACCACGGAGGAATAGGTGTCGGAAGACTGGGCGGCGGTCGCGAAGGCCATCAACGAGCGCGTGAACGAGCTCGGATGGAAACAGCGCGAGCTTGCCGAGCGCTCGCAGGTCTCCCAGGCGATCGTCCGCGAAATCCAGAACCACACCGTCGAGCGCAAGCGCAGCGACCGGACGCTCGAAGCGCTGGCCGTCGCACTCGGGCTGCACCCGCAACACCTGCTCGCCGTCCTGCACGGCCGCATCCCGCCGACGCTGGGGCAGCCCCGCGAGAACATGGAAGATGCCGTGTCGGCGCGTCTCGCTGTCATCGAGCAGCGGCTGACTCAGATCACCGAGCAGCTGGCCGATCTCACCGAGCTGCTTCGCCGCAATGGGACGTCCCGCGACTAGCGCGAATCCCTTTCGGGGGGCGGCCGACTCGGCGGCCCGCCGGTGTTTCTCGTCGTATGTCATGCCTCTAAGAAACGGCATTTCCGCGTTGGTCGGGAGCTGGCAGCGGATGACAAACCCGGTGTTATCTCTTGTTACCTGCGCAGGTCAGCGCACTTATCCGGCGGTCAGGTCATGACCTCGACAACTGCGCTGCAGGCGGCGCGCAATGCGCTCGGCTGGAGTCAAGAAAAGCTCGCGCGAGCCATCAACGCCCGCGCCGCGGCCCACGGACTGCCGGAGCGTTCGGTTCCGAGCAGAAAGACGGACATCTCCCGATGGGAGAACGGGCACGTGATGCCCGAACCCCCGATGCGAGCGGTCTTGCGCGAGATCTACGGCCGGACCGACGACGACCTCGGATTCCCGTCGGGAGACTTCGGCGGTCCGTCCGGCGACGAACTCGCCGAGCGGCTGATCATCGCCCGCAGGGTGGACGAGCAGACGATCGAGCTGTTCCGCGAAGAGGTGATCAGCGTCCGACACGCCGACCGCCGGTTCGGGTCGGCGGCGCGGCTCGAACGGCTCCGTGGTCAGATCGCCGAGGTAGAGGGCCTGCTCAGGCACACGATCTTGCGCCGCGACCGCGCTCCGCTGGCCGGTGTGTTGGTCGAGGCATCGACGCTGGCCGGCTGGAACTCGCTCGACATCGGCGCGCTCGACCAGGCGTGGACGCACTACGAACGCGCGAAGTACGCCGCGACGGAGTCCGGCTCGGCAGCCTTGCTCGCCCACGCCACCGCCGAGCAGGCATTCGTCCTCATCGACGTGGGCAACGTCGAGGACGCGCTCGCCCTGTTCGCGGAAGCGCGGTCGATCGGCGAACATGCTCCTGAGCTGCTGCGAGCGTGGCTCGCGGCCGCCGAAGGGGAGGGCCATGCGATCGCCGGCCACCGGGACGACGCCCTTCGCTCGTTCGACGAAGCCGACACGCTCTTGCCGAACGAGGTCGTGCACCCCGAGCTGCCGTTCGTCTTCCTCGGCGGCAGCCACCTCGACCGCTGGCGCGGAAACGGCCTGGTCCACCTCGGCGCGCCGGAAGCGATCGAGCACCTCGAGCGTGTGGTCGAGGGCATCGGATCGACGTCGTTCGTCCGGGCTGGCGCCGCGGTGTATGTGGATCTCGCCCACGCCTACAGCGCAGCGGGCGACCGGGAGGCCGCCAGGACCTACGCACTGCAGGCCCGGCGGGTCATCTCCCAGGTTGGTTCCGTGCGATTGCGTCGCCGCCTCGAACGGCTCGTACTGCCCGGCTCACGCCCGGCGTGAGTTGAGGTAGTAGAGCAGCGACACCAGCGTGCCGGAGCCGAGCAGTTCCTGACGCTGCGCAAGCTCGTTGACCCGCGACAGCGGCACCCACTCAACCCGGCCGACCTCTTCGGTGTCGGTCGGGTCGCCGATGTGCTCGGCCTGACGCCACAGGTACACGTCGACCGGGGCGGTGACCTGGCCGGGAAGCGGCTCGAAGCTCACCAGGTGCTCGGGCTCGCCCACAGGCTGCCAGCCGGACTCCTCGGCCGCCTCACGAGCGGCGGTGCCAGCGGAGTCGTCGCCGTCGTCGACCATGCCGCCCAGCAGCTCGTAGCCCCACTGCTCGGTAGCGAAGCGGTAGCGCCACAGCATCAGCGCCTCATCCTGGTCGTTCACGATCAGCGCTATGGCGATCCTGGCCAGGTGCACGACGTGGTAGTCCCAGCGTTCACCGTTCGGCGCCTCGACGTCGGTCAGCCCGACCTTGACCCACTTGTTGTCGTAGACCAGCCGCTCACCGAACGTCTTCCACGACCCATGTTCCTCAGCCACGCCGCGAGCCTACGGGCTGGCGGCTCCCGCTCGTACCGCCCTTCAGTTCGCCAGCCCGATCAGCCGAGCGATCCGACGTTGCTGCCGGACAGAACCGATTTCGACGGCCAAAGTCCGAGCACGCTGAGCGTGCGCGCGTCCCTCAACGCGCTCACCCATCGCAAAGAACGCCGTCGCCAGGTCCACTCGCAAACCCGTCTCCGCGCGGGTGAACGTCGGATCGAGACGGCTCAACGCTGTGGAGAGCACGTCAACGGCGTCCGGCTCGCCGACCCTGGCGAGCGCGTGTCCACGCCAGCGCGCCAGATGGACTGGATCGAGGACGACATAAGGACCGTCCACCGCGGACACATCGGCTGGCAACAACCCCGCGGCGCGGTCGAAGGCACGCATGCTCGCCGAGCGCTGCCCGTCCGCTGCGAGGGCTTCGCCGTGTGCGGCAGCGAGCCACGACCTCAGCAGACGGCCAGCAACGCGCTGGGCCCGCTGCTCGGTGGCCTGCAGCAGCTCGACGGCTGATGCTGTCTCCTCGACGTCGATCAGCACGAAAGCCTGTTCAGCGGCCGTGTGCACCTCGAACGCCGCGTCACCGGACTCGCGGGCGGCCGCTTTGGCTCGCTCGTAGAACTGCCAGGAGTCGCCGACGAACCCCATGTCGAGCTGCTGCCAGCCGGCGAGCGTGCCGAACTCGGCGAGCAGGGCTCCGAGCTGGCTCCGAACCCCCGGAGTCAGGCTGTGCGAGCGCAGGCGCGTGATCTGCCGGACCTTTGTGGACACCTCTTCGTGCGCCGTCGAGGCACCCAGCTGCCGGTCAAGACGGCGTACCGCGGTCAACTGGTCCTCAAGCAAGGCGAGGACGTCGGCGTTCACGCGGCGGGCAGCGCTGAGCCGCTGCCGCAACTCCTCTTCAGCCGCCTCGACCGGCCCGCGGACGACATCGGGTGAGGACAGCAAGTCGTCAATCGGGAGACCAAGCATCCGTTCGAGCAGGCGGGCAGTGGCCGGCCGCGGACGCCCGTCCGGCTTGCGTCCCGAGATCAGGCGCTGCAGGTGCCGCACGCTGAGCGTGCCGGTCTCGCCGAACGTGCGCGCGAACCGCTCGGCATCCTCGACGAACTCGGCGAGCGTCTGACTCCGCTCACGGAGCTTCAGCTCCAGAACGGTGCGCGTCAGGTCGTCGGTTCCGTCCTCGGCTGCCATCTCCGCCCTCCTGACGTGCCACTCGCGATATGTCCTCGCTAAGTCGTCCGCGTGACCTGGCGCTTATATGAGCGCACAAGTCAGGCTGATTTCAGATTCTACAGCCCGTAGTGGCTGGTCAGCCGGTAGGTAGCGGAGGGGCACGTGAGCGACGTAGTACGGCAGGGGAGGGCCGCTGGGCTGTACGTGAGCTGGCACAGGAGCGACATCGACGGCCGCGACCACGCGGTGACCGACGAGGAGTTCTCCCGGGGCTGGCGCGACGCGCTCGGCCGATACGAGGGGCTGTGCGGGCACGTCGTGCTGCCGACGTCGATGCTCGTCGCGCCCGGCCGGCCGTGTGTCCGCTGCCGCGCGTTCCTGGCGGCTCGGACCACGCTCCCGACGGTCGAACAGCGCCTTCACCCACCGCGGCACCGTAAGCCGTCACGCTGGCGTCGACTCTTCCAGCACGTCCCGCAGGTCAACGTGCCTGAACAGGCCCACTCGCACAGCGCCCGCACTTCTCGCGCTCGCGGGTTCCAGACTTCGGCGGGGGCGGGTAGCGCGCCGATCGCACCCGCCCTCGCCGGACGCCACGAGCGGCGGAGCGAGCGATGACGACCAGGCTGATCATCGCGCGCCCGCTGCCCGGCACCGTGGGCGAGACCCGCCGCGTCGTCCACCTGTTCCCGCTGCCGGCCGACGCCGCCATGCCGGAGCGTCTGACCGCGTACTGCGACGCCACGTTCGGCCCCGGCGAACTGGAGCTGCTGGAACGCCCGCTCGGCATGCCGTGTTTGATCTGCCTCCAGCGCTCACCGCGCCCCACCAGCGAACTCCCGGCGGCCGAGTCGTGACACCACCAGTACGGGCCGTTCTGCCGACGTTTCAGCAGGAACTCGACCCGCTGTTGCTCATGCCGGTTCGGCTGTTCATTGCGTGCCTACTCGCCGACGGCGAGTGGAGCGACGACATCGCCGTTCGGAGCGCTCTGCAGCTTGGTGAACGATCCTTCGTGACGCATGTCGAGTGCCTGCGGGCGGCGGGGTATCTGGAGATCCGCTCCCAGGGAGACCGTAAGAAGCTCCGCTTGACGTATCTCGGCTGGGATAGGTTCGCAGAGCACGTCGGCGCGCTGAGCCGGGTCGCGTTCGCCGCTGTCAAACTCCTCCCGACCACGCGGCGCCCTCGGGGCGACGTCGGGCTGTGACGGGCACGAGCAGCGTCTCGAATGCCAGCACGCGAAAGCTCGGACGATCAGTTGTGACGAGCGGTGCGACAGCAGCGACAGCCGTCACAGGAATAGTTTCCGCAGGTCGGCCGGTCTTTCGAGCCGTCACGCCAGGCGAGACGGTGTGACAGACATCGGGCACGGCGTGTGACGGCCGATCTCACCCGCGGCTGCAGCGATCGCTGCTGATCCTTCCAACGAGAGGCTGTTGGAACACAGGGTGCGAGTCCGGTCGCATCTGCATCAGATGTCGGCTTCGATCAGATGCAAGCAATCGGGCAGCTACGCGCTGGTGCTGGAGTACTGAAGCCAGGAGGTAACCGAATGGGCGACGAACCCGCCAACGGCAGTTGGACAGCTGGCAACGCCAACGACGACTCAGCCGACACTCGCGGATGGCTGGTGGGCCACTTCATTGACCCATCGCACGGCGGCCGTGCTACCAGCGACGTCGAAGTGAAGTGGGCGCATCACAATGCGCGGGAGAGGCGCTTGCACTGGACATCGGACGACCAGCGCACCACGCTCGTGATCTTGATCTCCGGTACGTTCCGCGTGGACGTCACGGATGGCAGCAGGACAATGAGTCGACAAGGTGATTACATGATGTGGGGGCCGGGCACCGATCATTCCTAGGAGGCTCTAACAGACTCCGTCGTCGTGACTATTAGGCGGCCTTCGACCCCATGATTCGTTGATAAAACCTTGGATCGAGAACTGTGATTTTCTCACAACAGAGTCGGGTGAACGTTGGCCGGCACGTCGAATTTCCGCTGAGGCGGCGATGAGTACCATGCATTTGCCCCGGGCGGCGTGCCGCCCATAGACTTCGTTAGAGCGATATTGGGCTGCAGTCGCTGTTTCCGGATGTCGAGCTCCAAGATTGATCGACGAGAATTCCGACCCATCTAATTAACGTTAGTTGAAGAACCCCGTCTCCGGATCGGTCATCGTGCCGACGAGCATCGCTCTGTCGAGGAAGCGGTTGAACTCCTCGCACGCCGTCTCAGGAAGCAGGGTGCAGCTGTGACATGCCGCAAGGTTACAGGATTCCGGACCTTGCCCGGACTCGCCGAGGTCCATGCACACGGGGTCGGATGCACACCATGTCGCATTCTCGCGTGCCGCACGCAGGACAGGTTCGAGGCGTCCGGGTCTGCCCATACGTACGAGCCCGCCCATCGTGCCCTCGGAGTCGCCGGATGCCGTGTAGATGAGCAGGCCTGCCATGGCATTGGGAGCTTCTGAGACGAACAGCCTCTCGCGGAGTGCCGCCGAGCTATATCCGCATTCGAACACCAACTGATTGATAAGTAGGTGGGCAAAGGTGTGAATCAATACCATTCGCGCGGTTAGAGGTCCTGACAAAGTATTCCCGCGCGCGGCTGCTTCGCGCTGCTGGAGTAGCTTCGCGACACGGCTGACGACGCTGGACCGCGACTCCCAAGCTGCGACTCTGTCCGCGTCGAACTCCAGATAGATCCCTTCCCCATAGACTTCGTACGCAGGAAGCCATTGGTCCGAGTAGTCGACAGGGGCGGCGCGCAGCATCGCTTTGCCAGCCTCCCGCGTCGGGGCTCGCGGGTAGACTCGGGAGAATCCCCACAAGGCACGGGTCTCGCGGAGTCGATCCACCAGCGTGACGCGGTCCAGCCAGTCGCCGAGGTCGTCACCGTAGGCGTCGTGGTCGATCGCACTAATGCGCAGTGACTCGTTTGAGCTGGTCTCCCGCAACATCTGGAATTCCGGGCGGCGAAATTCCTGTTCACCGACGTCTGCGCTGTCTGCCCGGCCTTCTGCAGCCATCTCGCCTTGCATGACCGCAAGTGCTTCCCGGATGTCGTCGTCCGAAATTGTCGCGCTCTGGGCCCCGGCGTACTTCCTCACCGTTTCAGGAGTTAACTGGTGCCCTAGTTCGAGGAGTGCGCTTACAACGGAACCGACGGTCTGCTGGCGAAGGACGTCGAGCGCATCCTGAACGCCAGTCGTGTGCTGTGGTAAGTAGATCGAGCTAGCAACCTGTGCGAAGTAGACGTTGGATGCTCCTCGCAGGCTTGCCCGGATTGGAACACCGCATGGCTGCGAGCTATGGGCACCGTGCCAAGGCATGCGTCCGGGACAGGGAAACTCTTGTCCACGCTGGAGGTTGGAAGTCAGTCGCGAGGATCCGTCCGGGTTCACCATTGTCACGTCGCGCAGTGTCCGTGGCCTCACCCCGCATTCGCACTCGACACGCTGCCCGTCGAGAGTCCCGCCGCCCGTCGATATCAGCTTTAGCTCGCCGCGGCAGGTAGGGCTGACGTCTTGGTGCACCCATTCTCGCCACGGGAAGTCCATAATATGTCCATTTTCGCAGATCGCAACAAACGAAACCTGGACCATGAGACTGTCGTACTTTTGGTCTGCGTGAACCTCCGCATTGCATGCCGGCTTCTCCTGCAGCGATAGGGGATGCTGTGCGAGCCGCTTGCAGCCGGAGAAGGGGCAGAAGCTCCAGGTCGGGAAGCGCAAAAAGGGTACCGTCAAGCCTACGTTAACTGCGCGGCTGCCAGAAGATTCGTGTGTCCGCAAGTCCGGTGGCAGACGGAACCCGCCAACCTTCAACCGCTGCTGCAGTCGCCACTCGCTCAATTCGAACTCTGCAAGGTCCAGGTCGGTGTGCTCTGGTCTACTGAACCAGTGGTCGAGCCCCGCACCGATGACAGACGTTCCATTCGCCAGTACGCTCATCGCACCGACGCCGAAAGGGGCAATGAGCTGCGAACGCCGGATGACTCCCTCCATCGCCTGCCTCATTCGTCGTCATCTCCGTCCGAGTCGCCAACTGGCTTGTAAGCGTAGCTGGATGTCACTTCGATCCTGCAATTCGCGTCCACATTGCGCATGGACGTCGGCGTCTCCCACGTTCGTCCGCGAACCTTTTCCTCGACCGTGGTTCCCGGGTAGCGGATAAGTCCGTTGTTCGGATCGCCACGGTCTGGGTTGGCGTCCCACTTGGTCCGCTCCCAGTGCTTCCACTGGTTCACGCGCCGGGCCAGGACTCTATCGAGGTCGTCGAGGTCCACTCCGTCGAGAAGGCGGGCACGCTGCCTCAGTAAGTCGGCGGCCCTGTCGATCTCATCCGCAGGGACTGGGTAGGGTTTGAGACTTTGCGGCCCCCTCTGCCGTACATAGGCGACCAGGGCCGCGTGGACGGCTCGTTCCAGCACCGGCAGCGCGAAGGGTGTTACGCTGGTTGGTTCGACTTGAGCGTACAGCCGTTCGTGAAAGGTGCGGAAGCGCTCGTAGTGCGAGCGATCTCTTGGCTTTGCAGCACCATAAAGCGTAACGACGAGGCCAGGGCGCTCCTCCCAACGTCGCCCGACCCGACCGGTTACTTGGATGTACTGCGACGTGGTCTTCGGCTGGCCGACTACCGTCATGAGCGACAGTCGGTCAATGTCAATACCGACCTCGATGATGTTCGAGGCGAGGCAGACGTCAATGCAACCTTGCTCGCCGAGGCCGACCTCGAGCGCGGCGATCGCACGTGGTACTTCGTCGTTCCGGAGTCTGCTCGTCAGCTCGAGCGGCCGGCGCGGCCATCGCTGGTGGTTCCTGTCCAGGCCGTCGCGGTTGTTGACACCACCGAGATACGTCGGAATGTCCGCCTGGAAGAGGGTCAGTGTGTTACCTAGCTCGCGCAGGCTGTTGAAGAAAGTCAGACATGTCCACCATGGATCACGCTCGTTCGCGGGCAGCTCCATGGGAGCTTGGAGAAGTGCCGAGGCGGTCCGCACCTGCGCCGTTTGCATCGACCCGAGACCTGGGCCATGAACACCCAGGTATCGTCGACCGTGGAGGAGGCTTCCATCCTCTCTGCGGGCCCATGTCGCAAAAAACGAATTATCTGCGGTTAGACCGTGTGGGGGGAAGAGCCGTGTGTCTTTACGTCCGTACAGGTTGCGGACTTGTTCCCGGTACCGGCGGATCGTCGCAGTCGAGGCCACGATCTTCGGCTTCGTCGGGCTGGGGCTGTCGTCGTTGATGCATAGATCTTCGATGACAGCCTCGTAAAGTCCGGACATTGAGCCGAGTGGGCCTGAGATCAAGTGTAGCTCGTCCTGGATGATCAGGCCGGGAGGCGAAGCGTTGCGCCGACCAGCGGAGTCAAGCCCGAACAGTGCACGTGCATCGGGCTTCCAGGCGAGCAGCGCGAACTTGTCGACTGTCCCAATAACGAGACTCGGTCGCGCGGCGTACAAGTCATCGTCCACTACGTATACCGGCAGAGGGCGCCGAGAGAAGTGACACTTCGAATCTGAGCACTGAAACCGAACGCTCGCGCCAATCTTGCGGTAGCCGGCAATGGCGTATTTCTTTCTACCCGCCTGCTGATCGCGGATCGCACCGAAGGCAGCATTGCACCAAGGGCAGCGCAGAAGAAGAAATGGATTCTCTGCGCCGCTCGGCATCTTTGCAAGCTTGGAGACAGCATCCTTGCGGTTGTTCGGAGTGCTGGTACCGCCTACCCAGATTCCAATTGAGAACTCTTCTTCGCCAAGCTCAGGAGTGCGCTCTTTAAGTTCCTCCATAGCACAAATTAGCGCAGACGCCCTTAAAAACTGCTGAGTAGTCAGGAGTCGAAGAGTGTATCGCATGAAGACTTCTGTGCCGGTGTCGGTTTGGTCGCGGAGGCGGCGCAGGAATATCGTGAACGCCGCAACTGCCAAGTAGGCTTCAGTCTTTCCGCCGCCGGTCGGAAAAAAGATCAGATCAACTGTATCCCGGTACTCGCTGTCACTGTCGGCTATCGAATCAAGGACGGCGAGAAAGAAGGCGATCTGGAACGGCCGCCAAAAGCCGCGGCCGTTGTGCGGCTCCGATGTCGGCGGGGCGCCAGAAAAAATAAACTCGCCTTCGGGTCCAAGGGTCAGATTGCGCACCGGTTCGCTCGATCGTGACTGCTGGGTCAGCATCGCACGATTGGCGAGTTGGAAAGCTTTACGAACGTCATGGGAATCTTCCACGAGTCGCCATCCGGCCCGCATCCTGTGCAACGCCGCTTCGCATTCGCTTAGATGAGTTTCTGCGGTTGGCATCATATGTGCTGGCAGCTTCGCTATCTCGTTGCGACGATCTTCGATCCACTCCTGATACGCGGCCAGAAGCGTGTCGATCTGCTGGCGCGCCTGCGGTAGCTGGCGGTCGTCCGCCAGTGCGCGCATGTCGACAAGGAGCTCGCTGCGGTCGCGAAGCTTGATCACCGGCGTGATACTCGGTGTCTCGAATGTGGGAAGGACTGTTGCTTCAGCCCATGTCAAACGGTCACCACCGACCTCGCCGCCCCAGTCCGCGGCACATCCGTGTCCAACCGCATACATCTTATGGTGGCGGTACAGCATTGCGATGCTTGCCTTCTCCGGATCATCGGAGAGGTCTTCTGCGGCCGACCTATAAGGCAGGATTGCCGCGCCGTCCTGGGCGGTGACCTTGAATCCGCTCTGGAATAGACTGGCGAGGTCCTTACGTCCGCGAGTCCGGTTTTCGACATAGAATGTGATGAGTCGATCGTCGGTGTTGTCGCCTATCGGTCTGCTGTACGCGCCGACTGCGATATCTAGGCCCTCATCCCCGACCCGTTCACCTTGCGAGACGTCCTCTCGGACTGTTCGCCGGCCCGGATGCGCTGTGAGGTCGGCTGCAGTGAATATTGATCGAATAGTGACGGGCTCGCGCCGGTACCAGGAGCGCTCTGCCGAACCGATGTGGACTGTTAATTCGTGATACCGGCCAAACGTGCCTGATAGTTCGACACGGCTACCTGCGGGAAGCCATACCTGGCAGGTTATTCCCATGGTATTCGGTCGATAGGTATTGGCGTTCCCTAGGTCGAAGTCGTCGTCGTCAGCTGTCCTGGTGTTTGCTCCCTGGAGTGAGGCATTCAAGCTGGCGCTCAATTTCTCGAAGTCGGCTTCGGGCATCTCCTTGTCTTGCGGGATACTGTCCTCATCTGTATTGCTCGTGCCGTTTTCTGTGGGCGACTGCGGGTTGAACAAGACTCCCACGCCATAGCGAGTCGTAGGTCCTGCCTCAGTGAGGATTTCTTCCCCGGTTCTCTTGTCGTGCCATGGCCCACGTGCCTGCTCCCACGCAGAAAACCGAGGTTGGGCCGACGTGTCAAGAGGCTTACCAGCGGGCTTCGGACCGATAAGTTCGGCAGTGAGCGCGGCTTGAATATGCTCTCGGGCTCGGATGAAGTCAGGCATCGGACATCTCCTTCGTGAGAAGATCTGCGACGGCTGGGCCCGCATTGCGGTTTACGAGGAGGCAGAGGGCCCCGGTGCTCCGTGTCATTGCTATGTAGAGTAGGTCTTGCGCCGCGCGCCCCTGCAGGTTCTCGACATCAGTGACGATGACAGCTGGAGCGTCGAGACCCTTGAATGCGTGCACCGTGCAGTAGCGTGCCCGACGGAGTGTTGTACTACCGACCGGTGCGACCCATTGAGAGAGCGGGACATCTCGGCTCCTGGCTGCAACGCCGTCCGCCTTGGCCGAGAGTATGACAATCTCGTCATGAGCGTAGCCCTCGCGGTGGAGCCGCTTCAGGTGGGTCAGCAGGAGCCGTTCTTGGTCACTCGCGCTTGCGTAGAGGGCGAATGCGACGTTGACGCCGTCGTCAGGCCGGCGGAAGCCTTGGTATCCCGGCGCCAGGGCAGCCAGCGTCGCCGCCATGCGGCCGACTCTCGGCGTGTTGCGACAATTGCGCCGGAGGACGGCTTCAACGGCGTCAGCGGAACGTGTGCTTAGGCTACTATGCCCCTTGGTGCTCCCGAAAATTGCTTGGCGCTCGAAATCGCCAAACATGCGCCATGTCCCGGAAGACAGTCCGCCTTTGACCGCCAAGTCAAGAACATCTAGATATGATGGATCCATTAAGTCTTGGGCCTCGTCGACTAGAAGCATGTCAGCTGGCTGAGCTGCACTGTCGAGCATCGCTTCGAGCGCCAGCTCCGGGAGCTCCTTGCGCCACCATGTGTCGGACGCGTCGTCGGGTGGACGCACACCAGATTCTCTACACATGAGAGCATGCAGCGTTTCGACCCGGACACCAGAGGGAACAACGCCTTTCAGCCAATCGGACAGAAGCTTACTGAAGCAAACGAGCAGTACAGATCGGCCACGGCGTACGCTTCTTCGCGCTTCTTCCAGTGCCAGAAAAGTCTTGCCTGTGCCAGCCGCACCCGTGAATAGCACGCGAGCTTCTCGCTCCATCACATCCAGTGCGTCATATTGCTCTTCTGTGAAGCGAAGCACTTGCTGTGCACGTTCAGATCGCAGGGATTCCGATGAGACGGCGAGCTCGAATTCGGGTCTCAATGTGCGAACAAGCAGCTTGCACGTACGTTCGTTGGGGGCTTCACGTCGGAGGCCACTTGCCTTCCGCAAGAGGTGTGTACGACCCCTGGTGAGCACCTCGGTCACCGCAGTCGCGACTGGGCGTGCAAGGTCATCTTGGTCGAGCAGCTGCCAGTCGTGCCACTCCACGCTCCGGGGCAACCGGGCTCTGCAGTTCGTGAACCAGACTGCACACAGCACTGGTACGGCTGCGAGCGCAGGATCGGACTTGCGGAGAAAAGTCATAATGGCGCGCATTTGTTCGTCGGCCTGTTTGAACGGGCTTCGGGGAGTGGGCGGTTGTCTGCCAAGAAGCCAGTTGCCGTCGGAGTCTCGACCAATCCGCTTGTGGGCCTTGACCTCGATGCACAAAACACCCAGTTGCGGCACAATCACCACAAAGTCGACCTCGCCGCACACCTGGCTCGGGTGGTCGGCAAGTTCGAGTGAATGGAGCACGGTCCAGTCCTCGGTGCCGGGTGCGGACTGGAAGCGCTCGAAGAGCCGGAGCTCGCCCGGGCTGGACGTGTCCTGGTCGAAGATCGAGGGGATCATGCGAGCCATTCGGCGCCCCTGAGCTGGAGCGCGGTACGGAGAGCAGACGCGGGTACCGTTGTGGTCTCCGGTGAGACTGCGATTACCTTGAAAAGGGTGATCTGGAGCGAGCCGGAGCCACTTCCCACCGAAAGCGTCACTGTATCCTCAGTGTCCATCCGGCGTATGACAGCCTCGTCAACGCTGTCTCCGAGCTCTTTGACTAATTGCTGACCGGCCTTGAGGTGAGCGGAATGAAGCTTTCTCGCCGCGCTTAAACAAGCCTCGACATCCTTGGTCTCAAGATATTCCAGTAGTCTGCCGAAAGTCGGTTGGCGTGGGCTGATACAGTTTCTACCGGCCCAGTATCGGGCATAAGTAAGCGTGAGTCGGGGTCTGTCCAGTGCGCGCCGGATGGCTGGTAGCTTACCCGCCTCGAGATGATGGCGCAGTGCACACTTCCAAAGATCTTGCTGCTCGCGAACGACTGCTTCGTCATCACCTAGGACTGCGCTGACCCTCGGCAGCAGCGTGTCACGCTCACTGATCCCTTTGCGCAGCAGAACGATGCTCCCGACATCGAGCTCAGAAGCCGGTAGTTGTCGTACCCAGTGCCCGGCAGCTGCGGCCGGATCGACTCCACGGATGGTGTCAGCATCGACGTCCAGGTAGAAGCCGTACCCTCCGGCAAGTGCGACGAGGTGGGCTGGAACGTCATCGGAGGGGTCGTCGTCCTGGGGCTTGCCTCCGACCGGCTCGACGCCCGACCAATCGACTGTTTCTGCTGGCGGTCTGATGGTCTCGTATACGCGGCTAGACGTGCGCTGAGCCGGCAGCGGCAGCTCGATACCGGAACCACCAGCTGTGGCGAATAGTCCGGAGACCACGCTCCGGTCCCGCAGCCAGGCATGGTGAACAAGCACCAGCTCTACACAGCGCGGCGCTGTAAAGAGTTCGTCCGCGAACCACGACGAAATTCCGGCGACGATCGCGCGCCTCCAGACTGGACCGTTGAGGAACTGCCGAGGGCTGACGAAGGCAACGCTTGGAAGGCGGGCGCTAAGCTGCCGCTGGAATGCCTGCCGAGCAGAGACTCCTACAGACACGACACATACGCTTCCGTGCGTGTTCACTGTAGCGGCAGCGATTGAATCACCGAGCTGATCCTCGGCATCTTCGAGCCTTCCCGCTGCCGTGACAAGGCGACGCAGCTCTTCCAGCACGCCCTGGTCTACCCGCTCAGCGAGTCGATGAACTTCGGTGCGTAGAACTCCGAGTGCGACACTTATGCCTTCTGCGCCAGCAAGTGGCTCGGTGAGTAGACGCCAACGCAGAGCAGCTGCGGCATTCCGCGCATCTGACCAGACAACAGGGCGGCCGCGCTCCTCCACCCGCGCAACGAAGGTCGAGACGGCCGTGCAAATACCGTGCACGATGGGGTCATCTACGACAGACCTCTCGACCCGCAAGTGTGAGGCCGCGTAGTACTTGACCACTGCGTCTTCTAATCTGCTCATGTGGGCTGTCCGAATGCGATTGCCTCTACTCCCGACGGCGGCGTCCAGCCGATCTCGCGCATCTCGAGCCTTCGCGCACTGCGTCGCTCATTGAGGATAGCGTCTGCGGCTGCGACAGCAGAGGAGTCGTTCCGATGAACAAGTGCGAGGACGATATCGGCATTCTCGATGTTGCCGAACCATCGATTCACCGCTGCAGCACCATCGAGGATGAGGAAGCGGTGCCCGGGTTCTGCCGCAGGGAGGGGCCAATCGAATGAATGCGTTCCGCAGATTACGCTTTGCCAGCCCTGCGCTTGGTACTTATCGAATGGCCGAAGTATCGCATGTACCGGGCCCAGTCGAGCGCCGGAGCTAGTCCTGGCTACTAGTAGGTTCAACTCGTCCTGAAGGTCAGTTAACGGGCCCATCACCACGCACGCAGTCCGGCCTTCGGTTGCAAAGAGGCCCGGCCGTGCGGATGGCACCATGTTACGAATAAAGTCCGCATCATATTCGATGTCGTACCTCCGCTCGCGGTAGTCGGGTCTTGCCCATGGCGCGGGTGTGATGTCTGCGCAATGAGACGGTCTCAAGGCTTTCCGGCCGAACCGAAGATTGCCCTTTAAATCCGTGCCCATCACCGGTCCGACCTCAACCTTCCCGCCGGCCGACATCACGGCTCGCACCATCGTGTGCGGTGGTAGTGATGCCAGCCGGTGAAAGTTGTCATTGGCACCGGGTAAGACCCGGTCCCGGTACGAGATGCGCACCATGCCGAGGGCGGCCATGACAGCCGCATACTCTCGGCTGGGAGTCGTCGTAGCTATGACCACTTTGCGAAACCGGCGAGGGACATAGCTGGCGATCGTTCTTGCCATCCGCGCCCCCAGTATCTGCCACGAGTCCATCCATGCTGGTGAGGCTTGCTCGGTGCCTGAGTCGTCGGAGATGGTGAGAAGCGACTTGGGGGTGCCCTCCACCGACTAGTCCACCTCCCCCTCATGTCCACAGCGATGTCCAGTGGCGTTCACGGTGTGAAGTCGCCGCAAATCATCAACGCCCTTGAGATCGTAGCCAAGTAGTCCGCACACCTCCGCATGATCGCTCGCGGGCCGCAGTTTGCTACACCCAATCAGACGAGTGAGGCGGTGCAGGAGCACGCGGCGAAGCTCACGATAGCGAGCAATGATCGCGCAGTTGGCCGGGGACCGGAGCCTTTGCTCACCCGTTCGGCCGAGCGATGGCGTGGTGTTTACGGACCCTGAGAACGTATCTTGACCTCATCGTTGTGCGACTGTTGCCATCGGCTGGAAACAGATCACGGTAGGCGGATCGAGGCCGCAGCGCGGTGACCGGTCGGCCCCGCTGGCGTCCGAGTCGGCTCGCGAAATAGACTGTGACCGGCCAGGGTTCAGTCGGCGAAGTCGCGATGTCAGGAGGTCGGTCGTTTGCCTCGTCAGCGTGAGAGCTGGGCATCAAGCGACGCCATACGGCATACGATGCTCGGCTGTCGGAGCAGGGACACTCGGCCTGAGAAGGTGCTTCGTTCCCTTTTGCACGCGATGGGCCTGCGGTTTCGTGTTTGCGCTCGGCCGGTTGCCGAGGTCCGTCGGACCGCCGACGTTGTCTTCCCGAAGGCGCGAGTAGCGATCTTCGTGGATGGCTGCTTCTGGCATGGATGTCCTGAGCATTACCGCCTTCCGCGAACCAACACGGCCTACTGGGACGACAAGATCACGGGCAACCAGACGCGAGACCGACAGACGGACGAGCTGCTTCAAGAAGCCGGATGGACTGTCATGCGAGTCTGGGAACACGAGGACGCCGCTGTGGCAGCGAGGAAGGTCGCGCTTGCGGTTTCGTGCGCACACGACGACAAGTCTTTGCGATAGCGAATTTTCTGATCGTCCACTTCAACTGAAGTTGCCATGTAAGCTGCAACAGCTTGCACGCCTTTGTCTGAGATGTCAACCGGGAACGAGGAGAAACCTTGACTCCATTGCGCGCTGTTTCCCTCTTCTCCGGGTGCGGTGGGTTCTGCGAGGGGGTTCGCCTTGGTGGATTCGATGTTCACGCCGCTGTCGAGCTCGATCGGTATGCAGTGGAGACGTATCGCCATAATTTCCCCGAGGTTCCACTGTTTCATGGCGATGTTTGTGACTTTCTGAACGATGGCTCGGTCGGATGGCGTCGAGAGCGGCCGCGATTCCTTCATGTTAAACAGACTCCGACGGACCTTGTCTTCGGCGGACCGCCGTGCCAGGGGTTCAGTCAGATCGGCCCGAGGGCAGTTGATGACCCTCGAAACACTCTATACCAAGAGTTTGTCAGGGTGTTAGCCGTGCTGCAGCCCAAGGTCTTCCTGATGGAAAACGTGCCAAACATGTTAGCGCTGGCGGGTGGTCGCTTTAAAGACGAGGTGCTAGCCGCACTGTCCAACGTCGGCTATTCGAATGCCGGCGTGGCGCTTGTATATGCGAGTGACTATGGTGTTGCGCAGCTGCGTCGCCGGGCAATCTTTTTTGGCGTGAGCGACAAGTATGACCTCGGCATGGATGCACGCGACTTTCTTGTAAAGAGCTTAGAAGCTGAGCGTGTACCCACGCCGTCAGTAGGTAAAGTACTACAAGATCTTCCGGAAGGGGTTTCGGAAGATGATGGGCCACTTCCGTATCCATCTGGCAGGAGGGTGACAAAGCCCGGACGAGAATATCGTCTTGATCGCGACGGAAACTGGTACTCCAGCGAATTAAAGTTGGCTGCCCTTGGGGGGCTTTCAGTTCAACTATATAATCATCATACCAAAAGTATGATGGACCGTCGTCGTGAGCTTATCCAAGGTCTTAAAGCGGGAGCTAACGGCAGAACCCTTTCGCCCGGTGTATGGTCGGGTGCGCGAGCAGAGAAATGGCGTCGTCTGGATCCAGAGAAGCCGTCCCATACTATCCTTGCTCAAATGCACCGGGATATGTCTGAGTGGGTCCATCCGTGGCTGCACCGATGGATCACGGTGCGTGAAGCTGCGCGCCTCCAGTCGTTCCATGATGGGTTCGTGTTCAAATCAAGTGAATGGCAGATGCTCAAGCAGGTCGGCAATGCGGTACCGCCTCTTATGGCCCGTGCGCTAGCCGTCGTAGCGGCGGCTGCGATATCTCGGCTGACCAGTGGTCGAGAGGAACTAAACCGGAATGGTAGACGTCGAACGCTTCGAGACGGTCGTCCTGGTGCTCGCTAACGAGCTCTCGGGCGTGCCGCGTCGGTGTAAGTGGGCCACTGACGGATCTGTTTCAATCCTGTGTTCCGGTAGCGGCTCTGCGAACCGCTACCGGAACAGGGTCAGGCTGCTGCTTTCCCGAAAAGGCCACCGCCGGCGGTCAGGATGCGCTGTTCGACATTTACCAGGCCGAGCATCGCCGAGCTCAGTGCAACGATGCTCACCAGTTTTTCGACGTCGTCCTTGCCGATGATTACTGGTCCGTTGGCATCGGTGGCCACAGTGGTGCCGCTGAGTCGGCGAGCATGGACAACGTGAGCCACGGCCTCCTCGCCATAGATTCGCTGGATGAGGTCGATCACTTTGTCGCTGTCCGCCTTCGGCCAAACGTCCTGGGTCCAGTGGCGGAAATCTTCGACAAAAACAGGGTGACGATCGTTCAGATGCACGACACCTCGGAAGACAACAGTGCCTTCTCTGAGGTCGTCGTTCTCGTCAAAGCGAGCGAGGTAGATGGCTTCTTCGGCATCGAACGTGTCCCACTTATAGCCGGGGTATCCGGCACGTACGTCGCTGGTTTCGCCACGGGTGTCGCCGGTCGAGGCTGGTGTGAGGATTTTGCCAGTGCCCTTCGTGCCGCCCCCGCCTCCTGACGGTCGTGGGTGAGGCGTAGGCGAGAACGGCCGGGGCGTCCGCTTGTTCGGGTTGCCGGCGCGCTCGTCGCTGTCGGTTCCTCGCAGTTTGCCGGCGGCTGCCGCCAGCAGCCGGGAGGCGCGGAATCGCGGGTTGAGCCGGTCGAGTATCCGGGCAAGGTTCTTCGCCATCGCCGGGTCGGTCTGGGCGGTGTTTGCGCTCCGGGCTTCGTCGCGAGCTTGGGCCAATGTGGCCGGGAACTTCGCGTAGAACGCGTCACCCCAAGCGTCCCATGGCAGCTCGCCTCCACCCTTGGCGTGCAGACTGAACCGTGATGCGTGCGTGAGCACACCCCACTTGGTCGGCTCCTGATCGCTGTACACCGGGGGCTTGACGATCAGCCAGGTGCGGCCGCGGATCTCATCGGTGACGCCGAATTGTCGGTATCGGGACTGCTTGGCTTCGACGTGGTAAGCCTCGCCCTGATAGTCAACGCAGACGACGGGGGTACCGGTCCGGTAGTCGGCTGATCCGGACACTGGTGGGGTCGGCGCGGGCACGTACGTCCACTCCACGCGAGTGCCGTGTTCGTCGACGATAACTTCTCCGGACTGGGCTTGTGTCGGAATGAAGTTGCGCAGGCCGTTGACCTTGCGCTGGTGAAGTACGATCGCCTTGCCCGACGGCAGCTCGATGACTGTGTCTTTGCTTGCGCTTCGACCGGGTCGGGCGCGCGGGTACTCGATGTCCTCGATGGTCGTGTCTACCCGCTTACCTTTGCGCTCGGGTATGTCCAGCAGCCGGCCGTTGAGATAGCGGACCATGCCACCGGCCGTCTCTTTTCGCGCGGGGTCGGGGTCGCCGTCTATCGTATCGGCGTGCGCTGAGTCGCCGAGCAGAACGATGACAGTGCCCTGGTCTTTCAGCCACGACGGTTTGACTGCGGACCAGTCGCAGCCGTGGTCCGGGTCATCGAATGGGACCACCACGTCCTCGTACCTAATCTCGCCGGTTTCTTCGTCCTCGACTTGCCATTCGTGGAGTGCGTAGTTGCCGTCCGGGTCACGCTCGATCCACAGCATCGAGCCGTTGGAGTACTCAGGGGTATAGCTGATCACGACGACGCCGTAAGGCGTTCCATGGAAGTACCGAGGATTTGAACCCTTGACCAAAATTGCCGTCGATGCCAATCGGCTTGCCGCCGCCACCGAAGCTGGTCATAAAGATTCGCATTTCGTCCGGTTCCATGCCGCTACCGTTGTCGGAGATCATCATCCGGAGGTTGCCTTTGGACTCGGCGGCCTGGCGCTCCAACCCGAAGAAAATGCGGCTGGCGCCGCACTCTTCGGCGTTGCGCCACGCCTCCCGCGTCCACTGATAGGGCCCGCCGGCCTCGTACGCTTGACGAATAAGTTCCTTGGCGCCGGACTCCGGCACCGTGACACGACGTGCCACAGCCGTCACACCTTTCATGCCTAGAACCGATGTCCTAGAATTCGCGTGCAAGAGCCACGCGCCCTTGCCTCGGCTTCAGACATATCGCGATGTTCATCGCTGAGCGCAAGACTGTTCGACAGGGCCGTCTCGACCATGTCGACTGCCCGGCGGAGCACCGCGACGTCGCCATGCTGGTCGTAGTAGCCGATAACCATCGCCAGGACGGCGTAGATTTCATGCTGTGGGTACCGACTCACTTTGTGTCCTCACAACGAATTGGAGAGTACATCGCTGCGAGCACTGTCGCGGATTTCGATCTGGTCAACACCGTGCGGTCCTGGCTCGACGCATACGACAGACTTGATGCCGCGGCCAGGAAACCTGCGATGAGACATCGCCGGCCTTCAGACGCGCGCCACCGACTGGTTGAGCCCAGCTCATCCGAGCAGTTCGAGTGGTGTGGTTAGTGTGCAATTCGCCCCTCCGCAGTCATCTCCCCGCCCGCTGCCGAACACCTGGCAGGGAACACCCCGACACCGCACGGCGCACTACCCATTCCGCGCTCGTCTGCGGTTACTTCTGCAATTATCGACCCGCTCAAGTCCCACATCCTTATTCGGACTCGTCGTCCGCAACCAGATCCTCCGTCGAATCATCCTCGTCGAGATCTTCTGTCAGCCCCTCCGTGTCGCCATCCTCACGCGACGGAAGCACATACTCGCCGGCGAGCTTGGCCAGATGCAGCGGCAGCGGCAGGGCCAACGGCCCCGGATAGTCGTCGGAATGGCGCAGCTGGTGCACAAGTGCCGCCAGTGCGCACGGATCGTCTGGTTTCGTGTCGGTACGGCCGCTGGTCGCGAGAATCTGCGGCGACAAACATCCGGCGACGGCAACTTCCAGATAACCGGGATTCCAGCCAGAAGTCTCGGGTGCCGTGGGCCACGCGGATTCGGGTGTGATCTTGAGCAGGCTCCTCATCTTGCCGTTCTGCGCTGACGTTTCACCCGTGCTGACAAAAACTCTGTTCTCATCAGCAGCGTAGTCAGCCCTCCACAAGCCCTGACGGAATCCCGCAGTAGCGGTTTCACCGGAGCCCTTCGGCCAATACCATTGGGGGACTTCGTCCGGTTCGCCGCGAACGAGGACCAGCCGCAGGTCTCGGCCGTAAACATCGATCCGCTGAGGCGGTTGCTCGCCGAACTGGAGGAAATCGGGGACCAGCTGACCGTTCTGCAGCCACGGCCAGACCAGTCGCAGGTTGTGCGCGCCCGCGACCACCATCGTCGGCCTGCCGCGAACCTGAGCGAGTAGCCGCTTGAGTTGAGAAGCGCAGATGCGTTGCTGATCCTCATTACTGTGCCAGCGGTCGAACGGAGCAGGCATCGTCGGGTCTTCCGGAATCTCGGCCAGTTCGGCCAGTTCGATCAGCAAGCGCGGGTAGGGCCGCCACCTGCGCTGCAGACCCGACCATCCTTCGATGACGTACCCGTCCCCGGACCGCTTGATCCGAACGGCGACCAGTGCGTTCGCCAGATGGCTGTCCTCCCGGTTCCGGCGCTTCCTGATCATCCACACTCCGAGGTAGTCCAAGTCGATCTCGAGCAGATCGCCCAAGGTGTGGTCAGGCACCGGTACCGCACCGAGCTGACGGAACCCATCCAGCAAAGCCGCCCTGACTCGATGCGGAGCATCTTCGGCGGATTCCGACACCGGCCGGACGAACTGGCTGACCCGTCCGGCCCGCGCGCAGCCGAGCCGGACGGCGAATTTCGGGTCCCGGCGCGGATCCGGAAACTTCTTCGGCCCGGGCAGCTCGACGAGCGCGATGGGCACCGCGGCCTCCGGACCGACCGCGGACAGCGACTGTGCCACCTCGCCCCGCCGCGCCCGCACCGCCTGGTCATGGAATTCGGCACGCTCTTGATAGTCCCCCTTGCCGGCGGGCAAGGACGCGAGCACTCCGACGTCCTGCAAGGTCCGCAGCACGACGGTCAGCTCGGGTGTGTCCCACTTCCACTGCCTGTCCGAGGCCAACGGTGCGGGCAGGCCGAGGAGGACAGCAAGCTCACTCACCACGAGCTCGGCCATTGCCTCCTCGCGATGTAGAAGCTCCAGCACGACCGGCTTTCCGTTGGTAGCCCGAGCAATCGCGGTGCGCCGCTGGCGACCGACTTCCGGAGAAGTGCGGGCCGGCGGCCGAGGGCGGCGCAGCGATCGTGCGCCGAGTGCACGGACGAGGTCGCCGTCGCGGACCAGGCAGCCCCGCAGGCTTTCGTGGACCCATTCGTCGATCAGCCGACGTTCCTTGGGGAGGAGGCCAGGCTTGACCTTGTGCTTGAACTCATGGCGCGTCCAGTACGTCAAGTAGGCCTGCTTGTCACCCGACGCCCACCGGTCCGGATCCCGCATCAGGTCGTCTGCGGGCGGGCAGTAATCGGACAACGACGGCAGCAGAACCGGCAGACTGTGCATTCCCCAGCGGTATTCCCTGCTCCGAGAGTTTCGCCAGATGCGCCCGGAGATCAGCCGGGCCGGTTCTGCCGAAGGGCACAGCCAGTCCAGGCTTGTTTCGAGGACCGCGGTAGCACTGCGCTCCCGCAACGGCTCGCCGGTCAGCCAGCGCCGGATCCCCGTCGTGACGTGGACCCGGAAGTCCCGTCCGAAAGGCACCGTCTGCACGGAGATCCGCACCCGGAGCGAGTAGTGCCAGACGCGACCGTCTGCACGGTACTGCTGTGGCGGCCAGGACAAGAGCTCGGTCCGTTCGCCACCCCCGAGGACCCGGAGCCCGCTCCTAGGCCCGAGATACGGACAAGGATGGGCTGTCAGGCGAGCCGCGAGGAACTCTGGAAGGATCTTGTACAGTCGACGGTGCGGGAGCGTCGCGCCGCCCGGCGACGCTGTCCGCTCGGCCAGGTTCACTCGGTCCGCGCGCCATTCCAGCGGTGTCCGCCGAAGGTTTCGCAGCACCTCGGCGATGTCCTCGTCGTCCCTGCCGGTGTCGTCGGCTCGGCGCCAGCTGCGCACCCAGTTGTTGATCGCAGCCCAGACCACCCTCATCGGGACTTCCCGGCGGGAGTACAACCAGGTGCTGTCCTCAGCGTCCTGGGCGTTCCGAGCGGCGATCACGCCCGGGCAGATCGCCTCGAACAGCTGGTTCAGCGCCTTAGTCGGCAGCCCTTTGTGCTTCGACAGCCGGATCCGGAGGTCTCTCAGGGCGGCGGCACGCTCATCGCCGAACTCGATCACGTAAAACTCCGGCGTCCAACCGGGGAAGTCCGGATCGAGCCGGTAGGCGGTCGGGCGGAGGACATAGTCAACCATCGCAGCCCTTCATCGCTTCGTCGAGGCACTTCGTCAGTGCGGTCCACATCGGTCGGTAAAGCAGGTCGGCGATCCGGATTTCGCTCTCCGGCACTCCGCGTTCGGAGGCGTCCGGATCCAGATATCGGCCGAGTTGCTCGGCGATGCTCACGAGCAAACTCGATGCGGCGTCGTCCGGGACGAACTCGGCCTCTTCTCCGCTCCGGACGAAAGCACGACGGGCAGCGCACCGGGGCAGGAAGGCGGCGTCGACGAACACGACCCGAGCTTCGACGCCCCCGCGAACCAGTCGCCCGATCGCCTGCCACATCAACACGAGCAGGTTCCAGGTGACGGCTGAGTGGTCGGCTTCGCGGCCCTTGCCGGCCAGCGCCAGCCAGCCGTAAGACCTGTTCATGGCCTGATGCCAGCGCGTGCGGCTTTCGCTCCGGAACTTCCGGGCTCCCTCGTCGAGGCTGCCGGCTGACGCGAGCCATTCCGCTGCCTCGGATTCGTTCCGGCAGAGCCAGTCGTTGACGATGTTGACCGTCAGTCCCAGGTCGTCCGGCCGGGGTTGCGGGCGGGCGAGGAAAAAGACCGTTCCGATGGCCGCGTAATCTCTCTGGCTCACCAGGATGTTGTGACCGCGTTCGACCGCGAGCAACGGTGCCACAAGAATCTCCGCGCCTCTGATTTCGCTCAGGGTCTCGACATCACCGCGCCGGACGATGCGAGCCTGCCGGTCTCCTTGGGACTCCCCGACCTCCGCCGCGTGCGCTTCGTCCTCGGCATCGTCGGAAACCAGTCGCAGGACCCTGCCCTTCCATCTCGGGTGCAGATTGTGCAGGCAGTCGGCGACGAACTGGGCTTCCTCGTAGCTGCCGACCAGCAAGAGTGCCCGGCGACGATCACGATTCTTGATCTCGCTCAGTTCGGTCCCCAGTTTTCCGTCGTTGCCTCCTCTGCCCAGCTCGACGGTCATTCGCTCCAAGATCTCGAACCGTCGGTCCAGGCCCACACCGGACAAGGTCAGCGGAACTCCGCCGTCGAACAACGGCTCGAACCGGAAAACGCAGCCGTCCCGCATCGGCTGTTTTTTCCGGGAGTCAGGTTTGATCAGCACGGTCACCGGCGCGCGCAGGTGATAGCGCGTCGAGAAACCAGCCCAGCTGCTTCCCGACAACGCCATCACCTGGAGCCCTGGCCGACGGTCGATTTCCGGCATTCGCGGCAACGCATCGAGCAATGCCCTGCCCACACCGGAACACAGGAAGAACCGCAGCTGACCGCGCACCCGGTCCTCCCCGTCCACCGCGTCCTCCCGGAACTGGAACCCGAGGACGTTGCCCATGGGTGCCTCGGGCACCATCGGTGCGTAGGCAACGGGCCGGCGGTAGAGTTCACTGAAGCCGAGGCGCATCGCCGCTCGTACGCGCGGCCACATCGCGACGACCGTGGCTAGATCGGCTTCTAGCGCGGCGAGCCGGAGGAAGAACTCGAACTGAAGGCAGCGCAGCTTGCGCGTCGCCTCGTCCAGCGTCGCCAGGTCCAAGCCGAACAGCGCCCGGTACACGCGCAGCGTTTCGTTCCTGGTGAAATCCTCGAACCGGGTGTGCAGCAACTGGCCGGTCAACGTCACCAGTTCCTGCTGCAGCAGCTCACGGTCGGCGTCCCAGACCTCATAGCCAGGCCGGGCACGATCGCCGTATGGATTGCCGCGAAACGCGTCCAGCACGTCCGTGACCACGTCTCGCTCCGCCGCCCGGGATTGGTCCGTGCCGTAGATGTCGGCGATCAGCTTCTGCATAAGCCGCCAGGAGCTGAAGTGCCTGGCGGGGAGCCAGCGGCGAAGAGCCTTGTCTTGCACCAGTTTCGCCGTGAGCTGGTCCGAGATCATGCCCACGCCGTGCATCGAGGAATTCCACGTTTCCACGGTCTGGCTGGACAGCTGCACCCGCCCATGCGCGGAAAATTCCCCCGACCGATGGATGATCGTGTTGTCCACCCAGGACTGCGCGCCCTGCCCGGTCAAGACGATCCCCGGCGCGAACATCGCGTCCAGCTGGACTTGCACCCGGTCCGCCTCGTCGACGACGATCAGGTCGCTGCGCCGCGCCGCGGCCTCGAGGAAGTGGACCTTCTCGGAGTTCTGTGCCCAGGGAATCCGGGCGTCGACCAACGCGGCAGGCGTCGCCACCCAGATCGCCGCGTCCCGAAGTCTGCGGGCTCCTTCATGCCGCCCACAGCGGTTCCACAGCGGGCAGGCACGACGGGCAGAGGACCATTCGACGTCGTCGATGTCCGCCTCGTCCGGGGTAGCGCGGGTCGGCGGGTAAAGGCTTTCGCAGGGCGCGGCGTGATACTCGACCGGCTCCGCCCCTTGCGCGGCAAGGATCGGGTTCAGGAGGCATTGCACGCTGACATAGGCGAAACCTTCGTCCTGATGATCCAGGAGATTTCGCACGCCGCGGCTCGTCTTGCGCCGGTGCAGCCGGCGCAAGTGCTCTGCTCGACCGGAAATCCCGATGACTGGTGCCGCGTGCCCGTTCGCACCGAGACACGCGTTGTACCGCTCAACGCATTTGAGGGCTTCGGCGACGTCATTGACGACGACTGTCACCCGTCCGTTCAGCTTCCGAGCCACATGCACTGCCAAGATGTCCCGCAGGGTGCTTTTTCCGGCACCTACGATGCCGAGCACGTGAGTCAGGCCCTCAATCGTGAGTTCCTCGGAATCGACGAACTCACTCCCGTCGCTAATTTCGAACCAGACATCATTCAACCGCGAGACCCAGTTTTCCGGGCGCAGACGATTCATGGCCTTCGCGGTTGCCTTGAGCTCGTCCTTCGTCACCCTCATCGGTTGTCCGCCACCGGCCGCCGGCGCGCCGAGGTCGTGCGGCTCAGGCACAGTCGCGTTCAATTCCGGGAGATGCAGAGTCAGCCGGTTCCGACCGCTGAAGAAGCTGTACCGACCAGCTTCAGCCGGGAGGAGGGCCCGGCCAGAAAGCGGCGCGGCTTCGATCAGGAGCCGGTCGTAGACGTCCCACCGTTCCCTGGCGACCCCGACCTGGCGGCGGTTCGGTACTTCGCTCCAGGAAACGTTGTCGAATCCGCGCACCAGTTCGGTGAGTTGCCCGTATCCGCGGACCGCCTCCGCCCACGAAGTCGGTCCGGCCAGCGTCCACAGCTCCTGCCGGACCAGGCGCAGCATCGCCTCATCTGCCGGGCTGATCGTCAAGCCGGCCCAGCGCGCGAACGGATGCCCGCTGAACAACGGCCAGGTATCCCGCACACGCAGAGACCCGGAAAGCCGGCGGGCCGTTTCCAGGCCAAGCTCGACCGCGCAGGCGCTGTAGAGCAATCCCGCGTCCGCGCTGCAGAAGCGACGCATTTCCTCGACCAGCGGCCGGAAAAACGATCGAGAACTACGCATCCAACGCCCTCCCGACCAGATCGAAGAAATCCTGCGCGGAGACCGCTTCGGCTTTGAGGCCACCGGATCGCTCAAGGACCTCGCTCCGGAACTCCTCATCCGGCGCCGGATCGGGAAGGACGACGAAAACTCGCCCTTCCGGCGTCTGGTCAGGCAAATCGGCCACGACGAACTCCGGCAGGGTCCGGCTGCTCGCGTACGCGGTCCACGCCAGGTCCGGCAGGATCAACCCGCCGAGAAGACCGGGAGTGGGGCCGGTCCGCACGCCAAGAGCCTGCAGCCGCGCCTCGATCTGGTGCTCTCCTAGCCCGGGGTGAACGACACGGTGCCGCATTTCGCGAGCCGGCACTTGTGCGCCCGACACCGGGACAGCTTCCGTCGAGGTGCACCACGGGGTAGAACAGGAGCCCTCGGCGCGTTCCCCGCAGCCCGCGCACGCATTCCCGGCCGCAGCCGGGTCCGCGTCGAGGTAGAGCGGGCGGATCAGCTCCCACCATCCGCCCTGTTCCGGGTCCGCCATGAACCCCAGCCGGGTGTCCCGGTCTACCGCGCCCGACTCGATCAGCAGCCTGCGGCATTGCCGGAACCGCTCGTCCGAGCCAGCCCGAACGCGCAGATCCGCAAGCATACGCAGCACGCCGTCCTCGTTCCGCGACACCGCAGCACCAGAAAAATCCAGGCAGTACCGAGTCGGTCTCCGCGTATCTGGATCGAGCAAGTAGATGTCCTCTTCCCCCGGC
Organism: Amycolatopsis rubida; assembly: GCF_900115345.1. Lineage (GTDB taxonomy): Bacteria > Actinomycetota > Actinomycetes > Mycobacteriales > Pseudonocardiaceae > Amycolatopsis > Amycolatopsis rubida. The sequence continues at coordinate 88,072 of NZ_FOWC01000024.1, forward strand.
CGCTTCAACGGCCACCGGGACAACGGCGTCGCGGCGCACCAAGAGACCAATGCGGGCACAGTGCCCGGAACATCGTCGTCACCGCTGAGCAGGCACGCTAGGCCAACTTGGTCGAGCGCTTGCTGCACAGCCGACGGGTACACCGCGCCGGAACTGCCCACCCGCCCTGCTTCAAGATCGAGCAAGGCTTGCGCCACCACCCGGATCAGCGCGGAATCGCTCACAAACCGTTGCTCCATCAAGCCTCGCCCCTGGCCTCGGGCATGGCGGACGGGCACCAACGCGCGACCACGCAGGCCGCACAGCGCTCACCCGGGTTCGGGGGGAAGAGATCGTCCGAGTGCCACGGCGCAACGAGTTCACGAATGACCGTGCGAGCGGTTTCGTGCACGGACTCGTTGAACGGATCGACCGGGATCACCTCGGAAATGTCCGGACGCAGGACTTCCAGCTCGATCCGCTGCCCGGGCCCTGTCCCGAGCACGCCGTGCCGCATCATCAGCACAGCCAGCGCGATCTGCGACAGCTTCGTCACCGGGTCGCCGCGCCACGGACGCCGCGTCCGGCTGCTCTTCACCTCCCGCCACACGGTCGAACCCGCTTCCTCGTATAACAGGTCGGGGGTCGTGATCACGACTACGTCCGCTTCCGAGTCCCACACCACGAGATCGTGCTCCGGGCGCAGCTCCGCGGTCGCCGGCAAATGCACGCCGGGACAGACCTCCGCGTGTTCCGCGAACAACTGGCGGGCGAGTTCTTGCTCGGAATCCGGAAGGCCCTCTGGTTCCCAGCCCTCTTCCGGGACCGGCGAGCACCGGCGCGCCGGCTGCCGACGATGCGCCGAGGCCAGCGCCCGGTGGACGGCGCGACCGCGCTCGGCCGGCCCTTCGTGTTCTCGTACCTGGTCTATCGGCAGGTGCAGCCGGTCCCGGAGATGGTGGCGGGCCGGGCACGCCTGATGGTTCCGCCCGGTGCTGGGCGACCAGGTCCTGCGGCGGATCGGCCGTCCAGGGACACCCAGCAGGCCAGGCACCTCGGGGACGGCGGGACAGCTCGCGATGAACCGGCAGTCCCCACACGCCGTACCCGGCTGATGGGATTCGCCATCCACGACAGCCGTGACAGCCTTCCGGCCCTTGTCCCGGTAAAGTTCCGCGGCCAGTTCCGGCGGACCGTCGAACCTGACAAGGCGGTCCCCATCCAGACAAGCGAAATCGACCACGCGAATGCGTTTAGCACGGGGCTCTGCTCTGGCGATGACATACGCGGCGACCTGTGCCTTCAGCTCGCGCAACTCCTTCGCCTCATCGCGGCTCCGGAACGTGATCGGCCGCAACTCGCAGAAAGCGCCGTCCACGGAAGCGTAACGGCGGCCCCACGCGGTGATCGTCTTGCTCACCTGCCCTTCGGCCGACCACGCTGTCTTCCAGGTCCGCCCCAGCAGCGGCCGCAACTGCGGAACCCCAGCCTCCGCAGGAGCGAAGACCTGCTGGTAATGCCGCACAGCGTGCTCGGCCCATCGGACGTGCCCCTCGTGCACCGCAGCAGACGGCCGATACTCGCCGGGTAAACCTTCCAACTGATCCAGTGCACGCATGACTGGCTCGAGCCCGAACTCCTCCATCCGCGCCCGCCCACTCGGCACCGGCCTCTCCGGTGCCAAGCCCTCCCTGGCGTTCAGCGCGTCCTTCATCGGGCAGTTGAACTTCGACGCACCGATTTTCCCGACCGAAACAGTCAGCCCGGAAACACTTCCCCGTGCGCAGTTCGGATGATTCCCAGCCGACACTTGACCTCCCCTTCGCTGTCGCCGAGCGCATATTCTGCCATAGTGCTCTCCAAGAGGAAGCAAACCGGCCGGAGAAGCACGAAACGGAGCGGGCGTGATTTTCGAAGGTGACGTGGTCGACGGCCGTTACCGCGTAGTAGAAGAAGCCGGGCAAGGAAGCATGGGCCATGTCTACCGAGCAGTAGATCTCGAAACCCACGCTGAGGTCGCGCTCAAGCGAGTCAAGGACCGGTTCAACGAGTCGACCAGCCTCTTCAAAGCCAAATGGGCAGAGTTCGAGCGAGAGAGCAGTACCGCCGAGCGACTGAGGAATATTCCAGGAATCCCGGAATACCTCGATGCCGGCACCTGGAACAATTCCGCGTACTACGTGATGAGCCTGGTCGACGGACGGACGCTCGACAGCTTCCTCGACGCAAACCCTTTGCTGAGCACAGAGGAGATCGCTGCACTCGGCACCGCCCTGGGCCAGATCCTGGCCGCGGTGCACCGGAAGCGCCTGGTGCACTGCGACGTCAATCCGTCGAACATCATGATCGGCGACGACGCCGCCGTCTACCTGCTCGACCTGGGCATCACCCACGAGACCGGAAACCGCACCGTCAGATTCGCCACGCGCGGATACGCTCCGGTCGAACAGGTGCGAGCCGACGTCGTGAACCCCCTCATAGACATATACGCGCTCGGCTGCACGCTGATCAAGGCGCAAACGGGTGAAGTCCCGTATGACGCCAAGCTGCACTGGAACGTCGAAGCGGAAGCGCACCAGGTTCCCGAGCCGATCCGGGAGCGCATCGAACCGCCGCTCCGGCCGCTGTTGACAAGTATGGTGCAGAGAGACTGCACCCAGCGCCCGCAATCGATAAACGAGGTGGTCGAGCGGCTGGCCCCGCTCTTGCCCGAGCCCAGCTCGCTTCCGCACCCTCTCGCCGCCCGACCGGATCTCACCGCGAAACACCGGCAATCGGCTCAGCTATGACCGGCCGCTTCACTCAGCAGGCTGCTAAGTGCCGGCCTTCGGCAGGCCAGCCAGCAAGACATCGGCTTTGTCGCGCAGCGCCTGCGCTCGATCCGGAGAGGTCTCAGCCAGGAGGTCGGCAGCGCGCCGGGCCGCCTTTGCCGCCGCAGTCACGTAGCCATCTGCGAGATATCGTTCATATGCCTCCAGATAAGCGTCGACAGCTGCTTGGGCATCTCCTAACCCGTGGTAAATCTGTCCGAGACTGCGGAGAACCGCGCCTTGCCCGTTGACGTCTCCCGCGCGCTCCGCCTTGTCAAGTGCGGTCCTCGCTGCCCTGAGGGCAGCCTTCAGGTCGTTCTCCGCGAATCGCACGCATGCGATGCCATTGTGCGCGTGAGCCAGCCCGCGTTCGTCTCCCAGACTTTCGAAAAGCTCCAAGGCCCGCTCGAAACAGGGCTGGGCCAACGCAAGATCCCCTGCCTTCTCGTATGCGATGCCCAGCGCCTGCGTTGACAACGCCTCGCTCGTCCGGTCGCCGCTCTCAACGCTGATCCGGAGTCCTCGTTTTTGGCTGGTCACTGCAAGACCATGCTGATTGATGTAGTTGTACGCAGCGCCAAGATGGCGCCATACGCGCGCACGTTCAGTTGGGGTTCCGGAGATCTCGGCAACCTCACTCGCCTGCCGCAGGGCTGCCACCTGGTCGTTCCACCGCCCCGTCTTCCGGTAGAAAACCGCCAATACTACGGGCATCCACATCGAATACTTGTGTTGCTCCAACCGGGCGGCTCGATCCAGTGCCCACTTGCACACAACGTAAAAAGCTTCCCCAAGGCGCAGGGCTCCTTCGACTGATTCCGGGACGCAGACCGAACGTTCTTCCCGCGCTTCCGGCGCCGAGAGCGCTCGTCTCGGATCGAGGACCTGATCACAGGCGATGGCCTGTTGCAGCGCGAAGTCCTGCACGCTGTCCTCCGTGCACTGCCGCTGCTCCGGCTCGAGGTCAGCTGCGACAGTCGCCGCGCAAGCGCGGAAAAGATCGTGCATCTCGAACACCCCGTACCGGTCCGCCGGCGAAATGATGTTCGCCTCGACCAGTTCGTCGATGACTGCGCTGGCCTCCGATCCCCTTTCGGAGAGCACGGAGGCGAGGGAGAAGGCCGTGATCGCGAGCTCCGGTACTACTCCGATCCGCCGGAAAGCGTCCTCGGCATAGTCTGGCAATGCACGAACTGACCAGCTGAGGACAGCGCTGACACCCGGCTCTGCCGTGAAACGGTCCAGGGTACGCAATCGCTCTCGGAGGTCCTTCAGCTCCGCCACCACCATGCCCAGGCTCAAGTCTCCGCGCCTGCGCAGCCTCGATCTCACCGCGTCCAACGCAAGCGGGAGCCCACCGCAGTACTCGACAATAGTCCGTGCGGCCATCGAGTCGGTCAAAACTCGCCCGTCGGCGAGCGCCTCTCGCAGGAACGCGATGCCCGTTTCCACCCGCCACGGGTGCAGCTTGACACTCTGCACGTCCGAGGGCAGTTCCGGAGACCTCAGCTCGGTCCGGGTGGTGATCAAGCACGCTGAGGGGCCGGGCGGAGGCAGCAGCAGCCGGATCTGGTTCGCGTCCGCCGCGTTGTCGAGGACCACCAGCACCGCGCGCTCGGCGAGCACGCTCCGGTAGAGCGCTGCGAGGTCGTCTATATCGGCCGAAGGAGTGTCCAGGCCGTAATCCTTCGTCGAAACCCCCAGCATCGACAACCACGTCAGCAGGCGTTGCCGAGGGTCTCGCGGCGGGTCGACGGAGAACCCTCGCAGGTCGGCGAACAACGTCCCGCCGTCGAACTCACCCTGGCGTTCCCGAGCGGCGCGGAGAGCGAGCTGGGTCTTCCCCACGCCACCCTGCCCGTATACGACAGTGATGCCGCCCCTTCGTGAAAGACGATCGACGAGCTCCGCAAGTTCTGCTTCCCGATCAGTCAGCTCGGCGCGTCCGCGCGGCAGCTCCCTCGGCACGCCTGGCCCCATGCGGATAGCCTGCAGCTTCTGCGAAGAGAACCCTTCGGCCAGCAAGCGATCGACGTGTTCGCGGAGCGCCCGGCTCGCCGGTGCGGCCGTCCGCTGTTCGTAACCGGGGATCAGTGACCTCAGCTCGCGCATCTCGCCCCGCTCAGCCAGCAAAGCTGCCAGCGCCGCGAGGAACCGCTCAGAATCCATGCATTCGGGCGGCGCACTCCGCGCGTGCGTCCAAGCAACACCGAGCTGGTGGTCCGCGATCAACGCCTCCACCAATGAGCAGTGTGCGTCGGCCCGGTGGCGTTCCAGTTTGGCGCGTTCCTCGTCCAGGCACCGGAGCTCGGATCCTTCGAATGGCACGTCGTCCGTCCACAATGCCAACGCCTCCAGCAACAGCCGAGCACGGGCACCTCCCTGTTCATGCTCGGCCCTCCGCACGAGGTCCGCGAAACGCAGGCAGTCGACTTCGTCCGACTCGACAATCAACCGGGCCGCGCCGCCGTAGGCATCTGGCAAGGTCCCTGCTGGCAGTTCCTTCCGGGCCTTCTTCAACAGCGTGCGCCAGTCCGCCTTGTCTGGCGGCACGCCGGGGAACAACAGCTCTGGCAACTGCCGGGTGCTTGTCCTCCGCCCGCGCCTCGTCGCCAGGACTGCCACCGCCTCGCCGACCCGCCGAGGCAGGACCTTCAGTTCTCCGTTCTTCTGCATCACGGCGGGCTGTCCCAGCAGCCTGATCAACATCGGCCTCTCCTCCATGCGGTTGGCCACGAAATGGCCACGTTATAGCCACGGCACTCGCGAATGCTGCAAAGCGGTCCACAAGACCAGAAAGGAGAGCGCCATGAACCACCCACTGCTCGGCTGCGAACTGACCGGTCTTGCCGGCAGCGCCACGTCCGGCAGCATCCACGCGTGGATGCAACTGCTGGTCATGGCTACCTTGATCGTATGGTGCAGGTACCGGTGCGCGTGGCCAGACCTGCCGGGGCACTCCACAAAGGAGGTGTACATCGTGAACATCAACATCAGCAGTGAAGGCGGCACGGACGACCCACGCGTCCACTGACCCGCGTCATCAGACAGCTCTTGCTGGCCGGGGCGACAGTCCCCGGCCAGCAAGAGCTTCGAATACTCGCATGAGACCCGCCCGAGGTCTGGGCATGCATCCACGCTCCCGAAGTTCGCTGCCCAGCACCGCTGAACGTTCTCGGTGCCCGACTCCTCGACCTACATCCCACAACACGACGCGCGTCCGCGACTAGGCGAAAGACACTGCCCGCTATTACCCGGCACCGTCCGACTGAACAAGCAGCGACTCTTATTCTTAAACAGCAAGTTGGAGAAGATGGTCACTAGCCATGCCTACACCACGAGCGAGACGAATCCCCCGTCCCGGAAGCTGCAGCCCCGCAAGCGGCGCTCCGGTCGTCCACCACTCACAGCTATGACGCTACTTGACCTACCAGTTGAGCGTCGACCTTGATCGGTGGTCAAGCTGGCGATCGAAGGCGTGTGGATAGTGTGCAACTCACCCCTCGGACACAATTTTGTCGCATACGTGCTACAAGCAACGTACCGGTGCCGGAAGGCACCTCAACACCCCGGCCCGGCCTTCAGCCGGTCGCCGCTTCGGGGGTGGTGGGCATGACCGGCACCGTGATCGCTCCGGTGGCGATCCCCTCCACATCGGCACGCGACAGGCGCTCCCCGCTTGCGGCAGCCAGCAAGCCCCTGCCGTTGCCCGATATCCCTGCCCCGCGCACCAGCACCGTCGCGTACGGGCTGTCGGCCCTCGACTGCCACGGCCGGATCGCCGACCGCACGGTGTTCTCCGCCCTGGGCTGGGAACCCGGGACACGACTGGCCGTCAACGTCACTCACGCAACTGCGGTGATCGTCGCTGACCCCAACGGCACACTCGCCATGACCGGCCACGGCGACCTGCGCCTGCCCGCACCCGTAAGACACCGCTGCAGCCTGGCCACCGGCGACCGCGTTCTGCTCGCCGCCCACCCCGACCGCGGCGTGCTTCTCGCACACCCACCGGCACAGCTCGACCGGCTGCTCGCCGACGCCCACCCGACGCTGCTGGACGGTGATCCCGCATGACCTCCCAACGCCACGGCACCGAACCGGCCCGAAACACCGACCTCGACGCGGCCCGGCTCCTGCTCGACAGGATGGGCCTCACCCCGCAAGACCTCCTCAACACACCCGCCTCCAAACCACTCCTGCCGACCTTCGCCGACTACATCCCCGTCGTGTCCGCCGCAGTCACCCACGGCACCCGCTGAGCTTCCCCCGTTCGCCGGACACGGTGGCGTTGCCCCCTGATGACGGACTCGGGTTTGTGGAGTCGATGGCTTGTCGTCTGGAAGGCTGTCGATCGTGCCGAAGGCTTATCCCGCTGAGTTTCGGGCTCGGGCGGTCGCGCTGGTCCGGGCCGGCAGGTCGGTCCGGGAGACCGCACGTGAGCTCGAGATCAGCGAGTCCTGCCTGCACAACTGGATCAAGCAGGACCGTATCGACCATGGTGAACGTCCTGGGCTGAGCAACACCGAGCACGCCGATCTCGTGGCGGCGAAGCGACGGATCCGCCAGCTGGAGACCGAGTTGGAGGTCCTGCGTGAGGCGTCGAAGATCTATGAGGAGCTGAAGGGCGACCCAAAAGGGCGTTTCCGGTAGTCGCCCGGCTCGCGGAGCGGGGTCTACCGATCAAGCTGACCTGCCGGATGCTGGAGGTGAGTCATTCCGGGTTCTATGAGTGGCGCTCGAGGCCGGTCTCGCCGGCGGCGCTGCGCCGGGAGTGGCTGTCCGGAGTGATCACCGAGATCCATGCCCGCTCCCGCGGCACCTACGGCGCACCACGGGTGCAGGCCGAACTGCGCCTGGGGATGGGCATCATGGTCAGCCGCAAGACGGTCGCGAAACTCATGCGGGCGGCCGGGCTGGCCGGGATTCCGCGGCCGCAGACCCGCAAGAACCCGAAAGTCGAGGTCCGCAGCGAAGACCTGGTCAACCGGAATTTCCTGCGCACCCAACCAAATCTGCTCTGGGTGTGCGACATCACCGAGCATCCCACCCGGGAAGGGAAACTCTACTGCTGCGCGGTGCTGGACGCGTTCAGCCGCAAGATCGTCGGCGGGTCCATCGACAACAGCCAGAACACCACGCTCGTCGTGAACGCCCTGGAGATGGCGATCAGCAACCGTGATCCCAAGCCTGGCAACGTGTTTCACTCCGGCCACGGGGTGCAGTTCACGTCTTGGACCTTCACCAGCCGCGTCAAGGCGGCCGGTCTGATGCCCTCGCTCGGAACCGTCGGCGACGGATACGACAACGCGATGATGGAATCGTTCTGGTCGAAGATGCAGACCGAACTTCTCGACCGAAGGAAATGGAAAACCCGGACCGAACTAGCCAACGAGATCTTCCAGTACCTCGAGATCTTCCACAACCGGCAACGCCGCCATTCCAAACTCGGGTACCTCACCCCAGTCGAATATGAAAGACTCCACGAACTACAACAACCACTCCACAGACGACAGTCCGAAGAACCTGGGCAACGCCAGTCCACCCACCACCCACGCAGCATGGAACCCGGTGTCCGACCCAACGGGGAAACCTCACCGCCCTCACCGCACCACCAGGAGCACGCCGCCACTACGACCGCCGGCACCAAACCGGTGACCGCCACGCAGCCGCCCAACGCAACCTCTTCAACCGCATGCCCGGCTGCCTCCACCACTGCCTGTCCACACACCAGCACTTCAACGAGAACACCGCCTTCCCCCAGCCCGCCGCCGCTGCGACGTCCTCCACGCCATGCTCCGCAACCACACTCACTACTGCCACCCCGAGCCCTCTACCCGCTTCTCCCCCGAGCGCAGGAACGCGGTCCTGTCCGCCGGCGGCCACCCCTCCAGCTCCTTCACCGACCGCCGCGCCCAGCACCGCCGCGACCGCTCACGCGTGCCGGTCCTGCTCCGGACGCGCGTAATGCACGCCTGCTTCCATCGTCGGCAACCCCAGCTCCACCGCGACATGCTCGCGCCCGGGGCGTTCCCGAGGTCCTGGACGTCGCGGGTTACTTCGCACGGCTGATGGCGGCCGGTGTGCGACCCGAACGGCGGCGTGGCTCAGCTGCCTCGGAAATGGCCCACAGGCAAGTCCCCGGCCGCCCTGGCCACCGTATTCGAGGACGGGGCAGCCCCGATGTCCGAGATGACCCGGCAGCACCCGGACCTGCTTCTGCCGACCATCTCCAGCTCCGCCCGCGCGGTCGACTGGGCAGTCACCAGGTCGGTCGAGGCTACCGTGCATCTGGACCGCCAGCTGCTGCGAGAGATTCGCCGGCTCGATGCCGACCTCGGCCACCGCGTGCTCCCGCTGCGCCCAGCAGCTCCAGCACCCGGATCCGCGCTGGATGCCCCAGCTGGCTGGCCGAACTACGCGATGCCGAACCGGATCAGCGGCGCATTCCGGCATGGCACCCGGGTCGCCATAGTCGCGCGGCGGCCCGAGGCCCCGGGCGTTTCCCGGCCAGAACGCCGTCATCCGCACGGATCCCGTTCGCCAGCGCCTGATGCGCGTCCGCCTTCGGCCTGGTCCGAGCCTGCGGCTACGGCCTGGTTCACGACAGGCAGACCCGCTTCGTGCACCGTCTGTATCAAGACGTTCCCGCTCGGCGCACGCATCGGGGAGGAGCTCATTGTGCTGCGAAAAACCGTTACTGCGTCCAGCAGATCAGCGCGGCAGGGCCACCGCGACGACGAAGCCGAGGACGTAAACTACCGCGAGAATCACCGGCAGCCACTGCTCCAGGTGGGTGAGCGGCCAGTACAGCGCCTTGTCCTTGCCCTCGCCCAGCGCCTGCCACTCGGCCCGCCAGTACGGCGATGCGGGGAGCTGTTCTTCGATCATCCCGATCACGATGTACTTGGCCGAGTTGAGCTGCCGGTACGAGCGGACGATCCAGAACCAGGCCGCGGTCTGCGCCAACAGCAGGCACAGCGGCACGAACAGCAACCACGACCGCAGGGACGCCGAGCCCCACAACGCACCCGCCGCGGTCAACGTCGCTGTGTTCAGGCTCAGGAAGAACCCGTTCGCCACCGCTCGGCGAGCGCTGATCCGATCGGCCATTTCGACGTATATCTTGTACTGGTCGAGGAGCGCGGCCTGGTAGGCGGCCTTCTCACCGGCGTAAGCCGTGGCGTCGACCGCTGTCCACAGGCCACCGCGCACGACATCGACGTCGATCGGCTTCGGTCGGAAATACCGGGCCAGGAACTCGGGCACCCGCTCACTCTAGCCGGGTCCGCGGCTCAGTCGCCGCCGGAGGCGAACAACGCCGGCATGCCCTCGTCGACGGCAGCCGGCCACGGCGCGAGGCAGTAAAGCCGGCCGCTCCGGGCAAACCGCTAGCCACCGGGGCCGGTGCCTGCTCACCAGCACTCGGACCGGTACTGAGTGAGCCACGGCGGTCCTGTCAGGGGGGAGCACCGGCACGCCGTCAGGCTTGCCGACACAGCCGCTTCACGGTCCTCGCTTCAACTCGAGTCGGCCCGCCCCGCCGTCGCCCTGATTCGCCTCCACCGACACGACACCTCGGAAACCGAGACCAGTGAGCTCTACGCCCGACGCCGGATCCACCGGGCACTGAGCCTGTGCGGGTGAGAGCACTCCCTCGCCCGATGCCGCGCCGCACAAGACCACCGGAGCCAACGCCAGCTCGGCTGCCTCGCCGCGGATACCGAATCTGCCTGCACCTCCGCCGGAACGCGCCTCGTTCTGCGTCGACCGTCGACAAGGCAACCCCGCCTGCTCCGTTAGAGTGATCGGCGCGTCCGTACGGTGCCGCTTTTCCGATGTTAGCGACGCGAAAGCTCGTGGGAAGCGATCATCGGCGGGTGTTGTCGGGTTCCGAGGTCACCTGGATCGTGGCCATGGCGGTTCTGTTCCAAGCGACCGCGGCCGTGCTCTTTCCCCGCCAAGGGTGGCTCTCCGGGAGACTGTCCACCACGCCACCGCCAGAACTGCTGAAATGGGCCATCCTCACCGCGACGCTCTGTATCGCGTGGTTCTCAGCTCGAAGCTTTGCGGATACCACGCTCGCCGCGGAAGGCGGGCTCATGGTCGGCCCCGACAGCGAGCCCGACACCGCCGTGCCGCTGTTCCTGTCGCTCTTCGCGATCGACTTGCTCATCCTCCTCATGGGCACTTGGGCGGCTGCGGCAAGCATCAGAGCGCTGGCGGCCGCTCGTTCTGTCACTCCGGTGACGGCGTGGAACGTTCTGGCACTCGCGGCGGCTACCTCGTCGGTCGCCGTTCAGATGTCCGACCATCTCGCTTCCCATCAATCAATTCCCTGGACGCTGGTCGTATTGGCGGCGCTGAGAGGGTTCGCCCACCAGGAGGACGAGCCACATCTTCACCAGCAGGAATTTTCTGCCGAGGGCCGCACGGCAACCACGCTGAGCGGGCAGCCACCCGTGCGCATGCCCGCCCCCATCTCAACCGCTCAGCGTCGAAGCTTGGGGAGATTGCTGGTCACGCTGGGCTGGACATGCCGAGTGCTCGGTCTTTTCCTGACCTTCAGCGGCGCACTCCTTTATCGGACCTTCTTCACAGAGACAGCCGGCAGCCTCCAGGAAATCCCGTCCTGGATTCGACTGACACTGTTGATCGCGATCTTGAGCTTTGGCATTCTGCTCTTCGCAGTGTCCCCGATTGTCCTCAAGCGGGGCAGACGACACCTCCACCGGACCATCGACTCTTTCGAATCCCTCGACGGACAACGATATCTGCTCTACCTCCGTCCCTTCTCCGCCGACGCCGCGATGGCCTCATCTCCAACGGAGGCGCCCGGTTGGCTCACCCGCTCGCCATTCGAGCTGCCGGGGTTGACGCACGAAAATTTCGTGATGCGGCAGTTTCAGGGCTTCGGCCGCATCATCGCGATCGGCCAGCCGGGCGAACGACTGCCCGAACTCGGCGCCGAACGCGGATACCTGCCGATCGACGACTGGAAGGACACGCTGAGCAGCCTGATCCACGGAGCGCACGCCATCATCATGACAGCGTCGCCTGGCGAGGGGACAGTATGGGAATTCACCGAAGTGGTCCGCGTTTCCACTCCCGCCCGGCTGCTGCTTCTGGTATACAACGAAACAGACTACTACACTTTTCGGGACAAGGTTCGACACGCAAATACCGTTCGCGCAACCGCAGCGGATGGAGAGTTCTGGCCTCCGTTGCCCGATCTGCCGAATCTCCCACCGCCCGGGCGCTGCGACAAGGGCATGCCGTGGGACTTCCCTCTCACCGGAATATTCCATTTCACCATTGACCAGCGTCCGCAGTTCACCCGGTTTCCGTCGACCGTTCCTCGCCTCCGGCATGTTGGAACCATCCGCAGATTAGTGTGCCGCGAACTCAAGCCCGTCGCCGACCACGTCGCCGAGTTGCTCGAGCGTCGATGAGACCCGGCCCGAATGCAACTAGTGTCCTGCGTCGTTAATTCGTCGTCAGTTAGGCTCTGGCGGCATGACTGATGGTGCCGCGGGACGTCGGGGGCCGAAGCTTGAGCCGGTAG
>NZ_FOWC01000007.1 GCF_900115345.1 Amycolatopsis rubida
AACCTGGGCGAGCAGGACGCGATGGTCATCGACGAGACTGGGGGCCTCGAGAAGGGCGGCAGCACGGTCGGGGTGCAGCGGCAGTACACCGGCACCGCGGGGCGGATCGGGAATTCGCAGATGTCGGTGTTCGTGGTGTATTCGACCTCCGCCGGGCATACCTTCATCGATCGGGAGCTTTACCTCCCGGCCGGGTGGGCGCAGGACACGCCCCGGCGGGAACGGGCCGGCGTCCCCGCGGATGTCGGGTTCGCGACCAAATCCCGCCTCGCCCTGTCGATGATCACCCGGGCGCTGGAGGCGGGAGTCGCGGCCGGGTGGGTGACCGGGGACGAGGCCTACGGCAAGGACGCCGCCGGCCTGCGCGACCCGCTCGGGGACCGGGAGCAGGCCTACGTGCTGGCCGTGGCCTGCGATCACCGCATCGCCGGCACCGGCGGTCCCGCCCGCGCCGACGAGACGGCCGGCCGAAACGGGCCTGGCAGAAGCTCTCGGCCGGGGCCGGCGCGAAAGGGCGGCGTTACTGCCTGTGGGCTCGCATCCGGCTGCGCCAGGCCGGGAAGCCCGGGCAGCACTGGATGCTGGTGCGCCGCAACCGGCGCACCGGCGAGACCGCGTTCTACCGCTGCTACAGCCCGCGCCCGGCGTCGCTTGCCGAGAGGCGGCTGGTGGACCTGCTGGACGAGTCGGTGAACCTGACCGTCCGGACGGGGGACACCGCCCGGTTCATCGCGAGCGTCGAGTGCTCGCAGGCGTTGCGGGTCGGTTCACGCGAAGGGATGGTTTTCCCGGTGCATCAGACGACGGCCGGTCTGCTGTTGCTCGCCGAGCTGCCACCGGAACAGGTGGAGGAGCTGTACGCGGTCGACAAGCCAGGGAGCGGCCGGAGCCGGCCGAATTGCGGGCTGATCTGGCTCGGGTGCGGCGCAGCGGTTTCGCGCTCGACCAGGGCCGGTCGGAACGGGGAGTGGTGGCCGCCGGCGTGCCGGTGCACGGAGCGGACGGGGTGGTCGTCGCCGGGTTGTCGGCGTCGATGCCGAGCGTGCGATACCGGAAAGACCAGCTGCCGACGCTGGTGGCGTCGCTGCGCGCGACCGCGGCCGCGCTGGAGGCGGATCTGCGCGGTTAACGCGGGTCTTCTCCCGCGAGTGCCGCCGCGAAAGCCGCGTGCACGTTGAGGAATTGCTGCACCGGCAACTCGGCCGCGACCCCGGGTCGCTGCGGGGCCAGCCGTTTCGCCGCCCAATCGCCCCACCGTACGTGTGCTTCCTCGACGCTCAGGTGAGCCGCTTCGGCGGCACGGCGAGCGTTCACGCCGTCCAGAATCGCCTGGTGCATCAGCGCGGGGGTCGAGCGTTGTTCCCACGCGCGCAAGGACGCCATCGAGGAAAGCCGGTGCAGCGTCGAGGACACCGTCTGCGGTGCGGACCGGGGGAGCGGAAACCCGCGTTCGAGCGGTGCTCGCCGTGGTGCTGTGCCGTCGGCGTTGTCAGTGATCAAGCTTGTCATCAGAGTCCCTCCGAAGTGCGATTACCCGCCTGCGCACGGCCGAAACCCTTGATCGTCCGGCGGCGTGGGCGTTGGCGGGCCGCAGCGGGTCGATGTCGAGCGGATCCAGCCGCGGGTCGCGCAGCAGCGACGCGAACGCGGCTTTCGCGACCGCGAGGATCGGCACCGCGAGCAGCGCCCCGACGATCCCGGCGATCTCCAGGCCGAGCGCGATGCCCAGCACCACGGCGAGCGGATGCAGCCGGACCGCGCGACCGAGCAGAAGCGGCTGCAGCACATGGCTTTCCAGCTGCAGCACCCCGACGACGATCGCGAGCACGATGCCCGCCGCGACGAATCCGTTGGCGACCAGGGCGATCAGCACGGCGACCGCGCCGGCCACCACCGCGCCGACGATCGGCACGAACGCACCGATGAAGATCAGCGCCGCCAGCGGCACCGCGAGCGGGACCCCGACCAGCCAGACGCCGAGTCCGATGCAGACCGCGTCCACGCAGGCCACCGCGACGGTCGCACGCACGTAGCTGACCAGCGAGGCGAACCCGCGGCGACCGGCGACGTCGATCTCGTCGCGGGCGGAGGCGGGCACCATCCGCAGCAGGAAGCGCCACACCTGATTGCCGCTGTACAGGAAGAAAACGAGCACGAACAGCGTCAGCAGCATCTCGGTCAGCACGCCGCCGACGGTCGCCGCGGTGGAGAGCACCCGGCCGGCGAGTTCGGCGGTGTTGCCCTGGATCGCGTTGACCGCCTTGTCGAGGAGTTGCTGCACCTGCGGCAGGTGCAGCGGTCCGTGCTGCAGCCAGTTGTTGATCCTCACCAGACTGGCTCCGACCTGGCTGCCCAGCTGCGGAAGGCTCGCGGCGACCGTGGTGATCACCAGGGCGAGGACCCCGCCGAGGACGGCGAGCCCGACGACGATCGCGACGAGCGTGGCCAGCGCGCGCGGCACGTGCCAGCGCACCAGCCGCTCCACCAGCGGCGCGAACAACGCCGACAGGAGCAGGGCGATCCCGATCGGGACGGTGACCTGCGCGAGGTAGCCGAGCGTCCACGCGATGACCCCGAGCATCGCGAGGACGACCAGGAATCGCCAGCTCGCTGCCGCCGCGACGCGCAGCGACCACGGCACCGCGTCGGCGGCGTCCCGGCGTCGACGGCGGTTCGCGCCCGCGATCCGAGCGGTCATCCCGCGGCCGCGTTCGCCGACAGCGGTTCGGCGACCGATCCGAGGCGATGCCACGACCGCCGGTCCGTGCTCGCCCGTACCTCGTTTCGCCTCACGTCGATCACCTCGCGGCGCGAATTCCCGGCCGAGGTCAGTGGCAAACGGGCTAGAACCAGTCGAGGGCGCGCAGTACGAAGAACGCGGCCACCACCAGCACGAGGATCGCCACCGCGGCTAGCCAGCGGGCGGGCAGCGCGCGCGAGGGCATCGGCTGCGGATGCGAGAGTCCTGAGGTTTGCCCGGCGTCCGGCGGGGTGTCGCCGGGCGGCACGGAGCCGCCCGGTTCGAGACCCGGCACGTCGTCGGGTTCGGGCCCGGGTGCGGTCATGTTCGGTCTCCTCGTCGAGGGTGCGGTCACCGGGCTGGTTTGCCGCACCCGGCGGCGATAAACGTGGAGACCGGCACCCTGCCGGTTATCCCCTCCGCGATCGCGTCCATGGCCTCGGTCGGCAACGCGCCCATGGACCGCTCCGGTTCCGCCTGCCAGGCGACGAACGCGCCGTCGAATCCGGCGATGCCGAAATAGTCCAGCGCCTTGTCCGCCTTGTCCGCCGCCTCCGGGCCGAGGCGGCCCACGACTGGGAGATCATCCGGCGCATGCGCCGCCGTCCGCTGGCGCGGACGCGTTCGATGATCTCCTTCACCTCGACGTCGTCGACCGCTTAGGCGCTCATCAGCAGGATCAGGAAGTCGGGTTTCGCGGCGAAGACCTCGCCGGTGCGCTGCAGGAACCAGCCGAGCAGTTCGGCGGGCGGCAGGGACTCGGGCGGATTCGCCTGCGACTCGCGAAGGTGCCGGAAGAACTCGTATGCCCCGCGCTCCAGGACGGCCGAGAGCAGCCCGGCCTTGGGTGTGGCCGTGGCCGCTCATGAACCGAACGGCCGGTCCAAAACTATGGAGCACACTCGCTGCGCGGCAGCGCGAGCGGGCAGCTCTCTGACGTCGGGACACTGTCGCGTCAGCCATCAGGAATGTCACCACCGACGCGCCACAGCAATCGAACTGGCTTGACGACGCGGGCAATCTCCTCGCGGACGCCGGGGGACACCTGGTCCATGGGCTGGCGTCCTCCGGCAACGCCATGCTCAACCACCCGGGCGAGGTCGCCACCGCAGCAGCCGGCCTCGGGGTCATTAGCTCGGCCGCCGAAGGAAATCGCCGAACGAGACGGCCATGGCGCGAACGACGCCGCCATGCACGGTGCCGCGGACAATCCAGTTGAAATACCCGAATTCGGCCGGACAACTCGCATCGCTACACCGGCAAGGACGCTGTCGTTGACGTGAACCGGCACGGAGAGACCACTACGGCGTCGGCGCGGGGCAGAGCAGGCTGGAGGCAACACTCCGCCGGAGTACCGGGCGGTCGTCGCCGGTCTGCTGTCCGAACGAGACCCTGAACTGCCGCCTGCCTTTCAAGGGCAGGAGAAACCCGCTCTTGACCAGTAAGAAGCGATCATCGACGCGCTGGGCGACGCGTTCACCGAACACCTGGGCGCTGGCCAGGAACCGACCGGGCAAGGCGAGCTCATCGGCAACGCGCTCGGTGCCTTCCTCACCCGGTGGCCCGCGGAAGACCTGGTCGACGACTGATCCGCCGAGAGAGTGCTTCCCCGGCGCTTTCGCCCGGGGAAGCACTCTCCAGGAGCGTCCGCTCAGCGGTCCGCAGACGCGCCCAGCACCTCGTCGTTATGCTGCCCAACCCCCGGCGCAGGCCGCGGAGCAAGCCGATCCCCGTCCACCTGGATCGGCGACTTCGGCGCCCAATGCGCCCCCGCCCCGGGCTGATCCACCGACTCGAACAACGCCAGCTCCCGCAGCGCCGCACCACCGTCCCGGCCGAGTTCGGCGAAGCAGCGGTACCGCTCCCACAAAATCCGGTGCCGGGTAAGCACTTCGGCCACCTCCGCGTACGGCGTCCGGCCGAACCACCGCGCCAGCAGTGGCGTGATCACGTCCCGATGCCGGTATCGGTCGGACTCGGTGGCGAAGGAGATCCCCAGCGTCTCGCTCAGCCCGGCGAAGGCGGCGGACAGTCCGGTCGCGGCGAGCATCTTGTGCCAGTGCCGTTCGGTGAGCAGCACGATCATCACCCGGACACCGTCGGCAGTTTCGAAATCGTCGCCGTAGGTGCCGTAGATTTCGTTGCCGGATTTGGTCCGCGAGTGGTCGGTCAGCTGCGCTTCGGCGAGGTAGCCGAGGTTCCCGGCGGTGGCGAGGGCGACGTCCTCCAGCGCGACCCGGATCGACCGGCCGCGGCCGGTGACCTGCCGGTGCCGTTCGGCGGCCAGCAGCCCGATCGCCAGGTACAGCCCGGCGCAGACGTCCCAGGCGGGCACCACGTGGTTGACCGGCGCCGTACCCGTGCCGGTGAGCAGCGGGAAGCCGGTCGCCGCTTGAACGGTGTAGTCGACCGCGGCGCCGCCGTCGGCTCGGCCGTCGAGCAGCACGTGGATGAGGTCCGGCCGTCGCGCGCTCAGGGCCTCGTATCCGAGGTCCGCGTGCCGCGAAGTGTTGGTCACGACCACGCACGGACCGCCCTCGACGATCAGCTCGGCGACCCGGCGACGGTCCACTTCGGACTCCAGGTCGACGGCGACGGCCCGCTTTCCCTTGTTCAGCCCGGACCAGTACAGGCTCGTTCCGGTGTCGGACAACGGCCAGCGCGTGCGGTCGGGGGCTCCGCCCAGCGGTTCCACCCGCACGACGTCCGCGCCGAGTTGGGCGAGGGTGAGCCCGCACAGCGGTGTCGCGACGTACGCGGACAGCTCGACCACCCGCAACCCGGCCAGCAGTGCGGGGTTCATGCGTCGTGCACCCGGGAGAAGTCGGGCTTGCGGCGTTCGCGGTGCGAGGCGAGACCCTCGTGCACTTCAGGACCGCCGAAACCGTAGAACTCCAGTGCCAGCGAAGAGTCGAAGATCGCGCCGGCGAGCTGCCGGTACCAGAGGTTGAGGCTCTGCTTGGTCCACCGGATCGCGGTGGGGGCGCCGCAAGCCAGCTCGTGCGCGATCTCGCGGGCGGTGGGCAGCAGGTCGGCTTCCTCGTCCACACACAGCGACACCAGGCCGATCCGTTCGGCTTCGGCGCCGTTCAGCGGGCGGCAGGTCATCAGGTAGTACTTGGCTTTCGCCATCCCGCACAGCAGCGGCCAGCACACGGCCGCGTGGTCGCCCGCGGCGACACCGAGGCGGGTGTGGCCGTCGATGATCTTCGCGTTCGCGGTGACCACGGAGACGTCCGCGAGGACTCCGGCGACGAGTCCGGCGCCGACGGCAGGGCCGTGGATCGCGGAGACGATCGGTTTCGAGCAGTCGATCACGTTGTAGACCAGGTCGCGGGCCTCGCGCATGGTGCGGGAGCGGGCTTCGAAGTCGGTGGCGAGCTTTTCGACCAGGTCGAAGGACCCGCCGGCGGAGAAGCCGTTGCCTTCGCCGCGCAGCAGGACGGCTTTCACCGCCGGGTCGCGGTCGAACTCGCGCCAGATGTCGGCGAGATCGGCGTGCGCGGCTTCGCTGACCGCGTTGAGGTGCGGGGCGTCGAGGACGAGTTCGACGACGCCGTCCTCGTCCGGGCCGTCGACCCGCAGGTTCTCGAACTGTGCGTAGCGACTCATGCCGCTCCTTTCCTGCCGTCGCCGAGGAACAAGCCCTCGCGGTCGTATTTCCGGAGTTGCTCGACGTCGTCCGCGCTCACCTCGGGCAGTTCGCTCAGGTCCTCCGCCACTGCGAGGTCCCAGCCGCAGCGCGACCGGACGTGTTCGACGCGGTCGGCCAGCGGCTCCGGCCCGGGCGCGATCGCGGTGAGCACCAGTTCGCCGTCGCGCCGGGACAGGATGCCGAGGTCGGTGACCACCGCCCGGACCCGCGCGCCGGGGCTGGTGACGTAGCCGCAGTTTTCGATGAACCGCCGCGGGCTCATCGTCCCGACCACGTACGTCTCGTCCGCACCGGTCACGACGTCGTTCCCGCCGCCCGAACCGACAAGGTACGGACCGCCGTCGACGCGGGTGGTGTTGATGTTGCCGCGGCGGTCGATTTCCGCCGCTCCGACGCAGGCGATCGACCGCGTGGCCGGGCCGTTCACGAGGTTCCCGAGCGCCTGTTCGGTGTCGAGCAGCATCGAGGACGACGGGAAGTTGGCGAAGCTGAAGATGAACGGGTCGCCGGGTGTCGGGGAATAGTCCCAGAGTCCGAGCTCGGCCGCCAGCGCGACCTCGTGCCCGTCCGCCTTCGCCTGTTCGACGGCCACCCAGGCGGCGAGGTTCGCGAGACCGGCTCCGGCCAGCACGCCGTCGATCCGGGTTTCGGCGATTCGTGACCGGACGAGTGCGGCGAGCCAGGTCGCGGCGCGTTCCGGCCGGGTCGCTGGCCCGGTGTGTTGCCCGCGGCCGGTGGGCGGGGTGGGCTGGCCGAGTGTGCGGGTCAGTGCATCAAGCCGCCCTGAACCGAGTTTGGCGAGATATGCGTCGTGGTCGACGAGGATCCATTCGCGGATCCAGTCGTCGAAATCCGCCGAACGGCTGGCTTCCCGCGCCGCGATCCAGAACTCGACGTCCTCGGCGTAGCCGTCCACGGGCAGCCGCGCGCCCTCGGTGCCGGGGAAGACCCCGCCGGGATGGGCGCCGAACGGAGCCTCGACCACGGCCAGCACGCGGTGTGCCGGAACGCGGACGAACGGGGCCCACGGCCGCAGGTCGTCGACGACCTTTTCCACCGTCGCGAGCACTCCGCGCCGGGCGGCGAACGCACCGATCGAGCCCTCGAACATCGGCGGCGCGATAGCCAGATTGCCCTGCCGGTCGGCGACCGCGGCGTGCACGATCGCGACATCCGGGGTGAGCGGCGCGACCAGGCCGACGCGGCCGAACGGCGTGTCGACCTCCGCGTAACCGGGGTTCCCGGTCATCGACGAATCGCGCACCGAGCCGGTGACCACCGCGGGCACGCCGGTCGCGGCGGCGCGCAACCCCTGGATGTAGCTCAGGAACGACCAGTTTTCGACCTCGACCGTGCCGTCCGCGTACGCCTGCTGGAACACCGGGTTCGGCGTGAACACGGGAAACGAGTCTCCCGAGTAGACAGTCACGACCTTCTCCAGGCAGCCGGAGCGGAACAGCACCGCGCCGAGCGACGACAGGCTCGCCATGATCAGTGTGAACCGCGACGGCCGGTGCCAGTGCTGTCGCGCGATCTCGCGGACAAGCGCGCTCCACCGGCTGTGCCCGAGGATGACATGCAGCGCGTCGCCCTCGCGGACATGGCGTGCGACGGCTTCGTCCAGTGGGCAGAAGTCGGTCATCAGGCCACGACCACCAGGGTTTCGGCGACACACGCCGGTTTCGCCGAGTCTTCCAGCTCCACCGTGTACCGCGTGGTCACGGTGACCCCGGCGGGACCGTCTTTCACCTCGGCGAACGACGCGCTGGCGCGCAGCCGCGAGCCGGCCGGAACCGGTGCCGGGAACCGGACCTTGCCCAACCCGTAGTTGATCCGCGCGGCCCCGAAATCAAGCCGGACCAGCTGCGCGCTGAAGTACGGGATCAGCGAAAGCGTGAGGAAGCCGTGCGCGATCGTCGACCCGAACGGCCCGTCCGCGGCCCGCTCCGGATCGGTGTGGATCCACTGGCGGTCGCCGGTGGCCTCGGCGAACGCGTCGATCCGCGCCTGGTCGAGGGCGAACCACCCGGTCGGCCCGATCTCCTCGCCCAGCGCGGCCCGTACCTCGTCCGCCGAGCCGAAAGCCCGGGTCACGCCGACACCCGCTCGAACACCGCGGCCAGGCCCTGTCCGCCGCCGATGCACATCGTCTCCAGCCCGTAGCGGGCCTCGCGGCGCCGCATTTCCCGTGCCATCGTGGCGAGGATCCGAGTGCCGGTCGCGCCGACCGGGTGACCCAGCGAGATCCCGGAGCCGTGCACGTTGAGCCGGTCGAAATCGGACTCGCCGAAGCCCCATTCGCGGGTGCACGCCAGCGCCTGCGCGGCGAACGCCTCGTTGAGTTCGATCAGGTCGATGTCGGAGATCTTCAACCCGGCCCGTTCCAACGCGAGTGCCGAGGCAGGCACTGGCCCGATGCCCATCACCTTGGGCTCGACCCCGGCCACGCCGTGCGAGACCAGCCGCACGAGCGGGCGCAGGCCCAGTTCGGCGGCGCGTTCGCGGGTGGTCACGATGCACACCGCGGCGGCGTCGTTCTGGCCGCTGGCATTGCCCGCGGTGACCGTCGCCTCCGGGTCCTGCTTGCCCAGCACCGGCCGCAGCTTGGCAAGGGTTTCGACGGTGGTGTCCGGCCGGGGGTGCTCGTCGGTGTCGACGACGACGGTGCCTTTCCGCGTCTCGACCGGCACCGGGATGATCTCCTCGGCGAACACCCCGGACTGCTGCGCGGCGACGGCCCGCTGATGCGACCGAGCGGCGAGCCGGTCCTGCTCTTCCCGGCTGATGCCGTACTGCCGCCGCAGGTTCTCCGCGGTCTCCAGCATCCCGCCGGGCACCGGGTAGTGCTTGCCGCCCGGAGTCTGGCGGCCGCGGGTGAGCGAATCGTGCAGGTGGACGCCCGCGCCGCCCGCGCCCCAGCGCAGGTCGTTGGCGTAGAAGACGGTGGTGGACATGCTTTCCGCGCCGCCCGCGACGATCAGCTCGCTCGCGCCCGCCTGTACCTGCAACGCGGCGAGCAGCACCGATTGCAGTCCGGATCCGCAGCGACGGTCGACCTGCATGCCCGGCACAGTCACCGGCAGCCCGGCGTCGAGCGCGACGACGCGGCCGATCGCGGGGGCTTCGGCGCTGGGGTAGCAGTGGCCGAGGATGACGTCGTCGATCGCGTCGGCGGGCAGACCGGTGCGCTCCAGCAGGCCTTTCACCGCGATCGTGCCGAGGTCGGCGGCGGGCACGCTCTTGAGCGAACCGCCGAAGCGGCCGATCGGGGTGCGGACAGGTTCGCAGATGACGGCGTCACGCATGGAGAGTGCCTTCCTCGTGATAGTCGGCTTCGAGGCTGGTGCGCGGCCCGGCGTCCCCGACGAGGGTCAGGGCCGCGCCGCCAGGACGGGGTTCGGTGCGCAGGCGCGCGGGCTGGCCGCAGAACAGCGGGGCCAGGTTGCGGTGCGCCAGCCGGGTCACCCGCGCGCCGGGGGAGTCCAGGCGCAGCACCTCGGCCAGCGCCAGCGACATCAGCGGCCCGTGCACGACCAGGCCGGGATAGCCCTCGGCCCGGGTCGCGTACGGCCAGTCGTAGTGAATGCGGTGCGGGTTCGCGGTGGCCGCGGAAAAGCGCATCAACAAGGTGGGGTCGGTGGCGAAGTCCCAGCCGTTTTCGGTGCGGCGGAACGGAGTTCGCGCCAGCTCCGCGGGTTCCACTGGCGCTGCCCCGGAGGTGGTCGCGCCCGCTTCGCGGTAGATGAGGTCCTGCCGTTCCGCGACGAGCGGCGAACCGTCCACACCGGACAGCGCGGTCCGCACCACGACGATCACCAGCTTTCCGGAGCGGCCGGATTTCTCCGTCACCGAGTCCACAATGGACCTCCGGGTCACCGTCTCGCCGATTCTCGGGGCCCGGTGCACGGTCACCTCGCCACCAGCGAACATCCGCCGCGGCAGGTCGACTGGCGGCAGGAACGAGCCACGCGCCGGGTGCCCGTCGGGGCCGAGTTCCGAGGAGACCGGCCAGCGGGGGAGCGCGACCCAATGCCACAGCGGAGGCAGGTCGTCGCCCGGCCGCGGCGCGGGCAGCCCGTTGTCGAAGAGCGCGGCCAGCGCCGCGACCGGGGCCGGGTCGACCAGCTCCGCGGTCGTGACCGCGTGGGGTTCCCAGCCGGTCACATGAACCGCCCGCCGGTCACCTCGAGCACCGTGCCGGTCATGTAGGAGGACAGGTCGGACGCGAGGAACAACGCGACCGAAGCGATTTCGCCGACCTCGCCCGCGCGGCGCATCGGGATCTCGGCCATCTTCTGGTCCCACGCCTTCTGCGGCATGGCCTCGGTCATCGCGGTGCGGATCAGGCCGGGCTGGATCGCGTTGACCCGGACGCCGTGGTGCGCCATCTCCTTGGCCGCGGCCTTGGTCAGCCCGACGATCCCGGCCTTGGCGGCGGAGTAGTTCGTCTGCCCGACCATGCCGACCTTGCCCGAGAGCGACGACAGGTTCACGATCGCTCCGCTCTTGCGCTCGCGCATGATCGCGGCTGCCTTGCGGGTGCCGTTCCAGGTTCCCTTGAGGTGCACGGAAATGACCTGGTCGAACTCGTCCTCGGTCATGGTCCGCATCGTCGCGTCGCGGGTGATGCCCGCGTTGTTGACGAACACGTCGACCGGCGAGAACGTCGCGGCCGCGGCCGCCAGCAGGGCGTCGACATCGGCGGACTTGGTGACGTCGCAGGCGACGCCGACGGCTTCCCCGTCCAGGCTGTCCGCGGTTTTCGCGGCTGCCTCGCCGTCGATGTCGCCGAGCACCACCCGGGCGCCCTGGGCGACGAACAGCTGGGCGATGGCGAGTCCGATGCCTTGCGCGCCGCCGGTGACGACAGCGGTCCGGCCGTTGAGCAGAGTCATGGGATTCCCTCAGATCTTGTTGCGCGCGACGAGCTGCGCGGCGATGACGTTGCGCTGGATTTCGTTGGTGCCCTCGCCGACGATCATCAGCGGCGCGTCGCGGAAGTAGCGCTCGACGTCGTATTCCCTGGAGTAGCCGTAGCCGCCGTGGACGCGGATGGCGTCGAGCGCGACCTGCATCGCGGTTTCCGACGCGAACAGCTTGGCCATCCCGGCCTCCATGTCCGCGCGTTCGCCCGCGTCGAGCTTCTCCGCGGCGTCCACAGTGAGCAGCCGGGCGGCGCGCATCTTGGTGGCCATGTCGGCGAGAAGGTTCCCGACCGACTGGTGTTTCCAGATCGGCTTGCCGAAGGACTCGCGTTCCTGGGCATAGCGGACGGCGTCGTTCAACGCGGCCTGGCCGACGCCCAGCGCCCGCGAGGCGACCTGGATCCGGCCGACTTCCAGCCCGCGCATCATGTGCGACCAGCCCTGGTCCGGCGTGCCGCCGAGAACGGCGTCCGCGGGCACTTGCTGGCCGTCGAAGACGAGTTCGCAGGCTTCGACGCCGCGGTAGCCCAGCTTGGGCAGCTTCTTGGAGATGGTGAGGCCGTCGCCGGGTTCGACGAGCAGGACGCTCATGCCGCGGTGCGCGGGTTTCGCGTCGCGGTCGGTGATGCACAGCAGGCCGATGAGGCCGGAGTGCGCCGCGTTGGAGATCCAGGTCTTCGAGCCGGTGATCGTGTAGCCCTCGTCGCCCGGCACGGCCTGGGTGCGCATCGCCTGGAGGTCGCTGCCGCCGCCGGGCTCGGTCAGCGCCATCGTCGCGCGGATCCGGCCTTCAGCCATGGCGGGCAGGTACTTCTCGCGCTGCTGCGGGGTGCCGAAGGTTTTGATGAGATAGGTGATGACGGAGTGCCCGCCGATCGCGCCCGCCAGGCTCATCCAGCCGCGCGCGAGCTCTTCGGTGACGCGGGCGAAGCAGGCGGTGCTGACGTCGACGCCGCCGTGCTCGGCCGGGACGAGCAGCCCGAAGAAGCCGAGTTCCTTCATCTCGTCGATGAACTCGGCGGGGTAGATGTCGTCGGCTTCGAACTCGCGGACCCGGGGCCGGACCCGTTCGTCCACGAACTCCGCGACCAGGGCGACCATCTGCTGTTCGTCGTCGGTGAGCGTCATCGCCCGTTCCCTTCTCGTGCCTGCCGGAGGACGCGCTGGGCGCGCTCCAGCACCGGCTTGTCGACCATCTGTCCGTTCACTGCGACGGCGCCATCCGCGCCGGCGTCGAGGATCGACTGTGCCCAGCGGACTTCCTCGCGTGTCGGCCGCAGCGCCGCGGCGGCGACGGGTACCTGCTTCGGGTGCACGCACAGCTTTCCGGCGAAGCCGAGCCGCCGTGCGTAGCAGACCTCGTCGGTGAGGTGCAGCTCGTTGTCCAGATCCGCGGTGACGCCGTCGATCGGTCCGGGCAGTCCCGCTGCGGCGGAGGCGAGCACGAGCGCGCCCCGCGCGGCGACGAACGCGTCCCGGTCCGCCGGGTCGGCACCCAGCTCCGCGGCCAGGTCGAAGCTGCCGAACGCGAGGCGCTGCACGTTCGGCACGGTGGCGGTTTCCCGCGCGTCCAGCACCCCGCGCGCGGTCTCGACCAGCGCGATCACCACGGGCAGGACGCCGAGCTGCTCGGCCGCGGCACGCGTCGTCGCCGGTTCGGCCTTCGGCAGCATCACGGTGCACCGGCGCCGCCTGAGCACGGCGAGGTCTTCGTCGTGCCAGGCGGTGCCAGCGGCGTTTATCCGCACCGCGCACTCGGGGTTCTCCTCAAGCCACGCGACGACTTGTTCCCGCGCGTACTCCTTGCGCTCGGGCGCGACGGCGTCCTCCAGGTCGAGCACGACCAGGCTCGCCCCCGAAGCCACGGCCTTGCCGAAACGCTCCGGCCGGTCACCCGGGACGAACAGGAGAGTCGTCGCTTCCCGTGCCCGGGTAGCCGCGCGGCTGGTCATTTCTGTGCCTTCTTCGCCTGCCGGACCAGCCCGCCGCCGATGATGAGGCGCTGGATTTCGCTGGTGCCTTCGTAAAGCCGCAGCAGCCGGATGTCGCGGTAGATCCGCTCGACCGGTACGTCGCGCATGTAGCCGGTGCCGCCGTGGAGCTGGACCGCGAGATCGGCGACCTTGCCCGCCATCTCCGTGCAGTACAGCTTCGCCGCCGAGGGACCGATCCGGCGATCCTCACCGGACACGTAGCGCGCCGCAGCCTCGCGCACGAGCGCGCGCCCCGCCATCACGCCGGTCTGCTGATCCGCCAGCATTGCTTGCACCAGCTGGAAATCGCCGATCGGCTGGCCGCCCTGTGTCGCCGAAGCGGCGTACGCGACGGACTCGTCCAGCGCACGCTGCGCGGAGCCGACGGCGAGTGCGGCGATATGCACGCGACCCCGCGCGAGGGAGGTCATCGCGGCGCGGTACCCGTCGTCCTCGTTGCCGCCGACGAGCGCGGAGGCGGGCACCCGGACGTCGGTGAAGGTGACGTCCGCGGTCCAGGCGCCCTCCTGGCCCATCTTCTTGTCCTTGGGCCCTACCTCCAGCCCCGGCGTGTCCGCGGGCACGAGGAACACCGCGATGCCCGGCCCGGAGTCGTCCGCGGGACGGGTGCGGGCGAACACGACGAACAGATCCGCGATCGGCGCGTTGGTGATGAACCGCTTCTGCCCGTCGAGCACCCAGTCGTCCCCGTCGCGCACCGCCTTGGTGCGCAGCCCGGCGGGATTGGACCCGGCACCGGGCTCGGTCAGCGCGAACGACGCGACGACCTCGCCCGAGGCGATGCGCTCCAGCCACTGGCTCTTCTGCTCGCCGGTGCCGAAGCCGACCAGCACCTGTCCGGCGATGCCGTTGTTGGTGCCGAACATCGACCGCAGCGCCAGCGACGTGTAGCCGAACTCCATCGCCAGCTCGACGTCCTGGGTCAGGTCGAGCCCGAGCCCGCCCCATTCCTGGGGGATCGCGTAGCCGAACAGCCCCATCTCCGCGGCCTGCGTGCGCAGGTCGCCGGGGATGGCGTTGCCGTCCATGATCTCCTGTTCGCGCGGAACGACCTTCGCCCGGACGAAGTCGCGCACCAGCTCCAGGATCGGCCGGAAGTCCTCGGGGGTAACCGCTGCTGCCATGCCTCCCACTATGACCCAGACCGTCCAGCTAGAAAATACTTTATCAGAAATCATCGAATGGCTCACACTCTCGGGCGGCTGTCGGCGAAGATGTTTCCGCAGGTCAGGTTGAGTTATTGGAGCGGAGGCCGCACCCGGCACGGAGCGACTCGGCCGCCTGAGCGTGCCCCGGGCGTGTAATACTTCATCCGATACAGCCGCGCACGCAGGAGGGAGACGGTAGTGGCGACGCCCGAAACCACGAGTGCCGGACGGCGCCGCACGGGCCCGGCGAACCTCAAGGCGATGGCCGCCCAGGAAATCCGGCGCCGCGTCTTCTCCGGCCAGTTGCGCGCCGGGGCGAAGATCGACCAGGAGGCGCTGGCCGACGAACTCGGCATCAGCAAACTGCCGGTCCGCGAAGCGTTGATCACACTCGACCACGAGGGCGTGGTGGAGCACATCGCCCGCCGCGGCGCGTTCGTCGCCCGGATGACGCGCGACGACATCCGGGACCACTACCGCGTGTTCGGCGTCGTGTCCGGGTTGGCCGCGGAGCGCGCGGCGAAGAACCTCTCCCCGGAAAGCCTCCAAGCGCTGCACGATCTCGCGGACCGGATGGAGTCCGCGGCGGACCCTGCCGAACAGGAACGGCTGAACTACGAGTTCCACCGGAGAATCAATTACGCCGCCGGCTCGCGTCGTCTCCTGTCGCTTCTCGGCATCCTGGCCAAAACCGTGTCGCACGGGTTTTACGAGGCACACGAGGACTGGCCGGTCAAGGCGCGGGACGACCACCGGCTGATCCTGGACGCACTGTCCGCCCGCTCGGCGGCCCGGGCGCGCACGCTGGTGGAGAAACACCTCGCCGACGCGGGCGAGCGCGCGGTGGCTTTGCTGGAGAAACAAGGATTCTGGGACCGCTGACCGGGTTCGCCGAAGTCGCGGCCGCTGTCCCGTAGATGCGCGGCACCGGCCAGACCGCGCCCGTCGACCACGGGCCGCCGTTGTGGAAATTGACATTTTATGGCTCCGCCGGGTGCCCGTTACGGTCGCATTCATGGAGCGGAACTTTCACTCGGCCGAAGAACTCACGGCCGCCCTGCGGGCAGGCGAAGCGACCTCGGCGGAGCTGACCGACGAGGCGATCGCCCGCATCGAGCGGGAAGACAAGGCACTCAACGCGATCTGCGTACCGGACTTCGATCGTGCCCGCACCGCCGCGCAGGAGGCCGACCGGGCGCGCGCCCGCGGCGAAGACCGGCCGCTGCTCGGAATTCCGGTGACGGTCAAGGAGTGCTACAACCTCGCCGGTCTGCCCACGACCTGGGGTATGCCGCAGCACCGGGACTTCATCCCCGCCGAAGACGCGGTCCAGGTGTCGCGGCTCAAGTCCGCCGGCGCGGTCATCCTCGGCAAAACCAATGTGCCACTGGGACTTCAGGGCTTGCAGAGCTCCAACCCGGTCTACGGCACCACCAACAACCCGTGGGACCACGACCGCACCCCAGGCGGTTCCTCCGGCGGATCGTCAGCGGCGCTGGCGGCGGGCTTCGGCGCCCTGTCCATCGGCTCCGACATCGGCGGCTCGCTGCGCACCCCCGCGCATTTCTGCGGTGTCTACGGGCACAAGCCGTCCCTCGGCCTGGTGGCGAACCGCGGCATGGTCCCGCCGAACGAACTGCCCTTGCCGCACGAACTGGACCTCGCCGTCGTCGGCCCGATGGCGCGCACCGCCCGCGACCTGGCACTGTTGCTCGACGTCATGGCCGGACCCGACCCGCTGACCTCCGGCGTGGCGCACGACTTGGCCCTGCCGCCCGCACGCCACGAGCAGCTGAGCGAGTTCCGAGTCCTGATCCTGGACGACCATCCCTTCATCCCGACCGGAGCCGCGGTACGGGCCGGAGTGCACCGAGTAGCCGACGCGCTCGCGGACGCCGGTGCCCGGGTCGAACGGCACAGCCCGCTGCTGCCCGACCTGACCGAAGCCGCGACCCTCTACACCCAGCTGCTGTTCTCCGGCTCCGTCGCGCGCTTCCCGGTCGACGCCTACGAGCAGCTGCAGACCCGTGCCGCCGAACTGAGCGCGGACGACGAAAGCCTGGACGCGGCGCGGCTGCGCGGAATGGTGCTCACCCACCGCGACTGGCTCGGGGTGCACCACCGCCGCGAACTGCACCGCCACGGCTGGCGACAGTTTTTCGCCGAGTTCGACGCCGTGGTGTGCCCGGTGACGCCGACGCCCGCGTTCCCGCACGACCACAACCCCGATCTGCTGGCCTGCCGGATCGACATCGACGGCGTCGAGTACCCGTTCTTCGACCAGCTGGTCTGGGCCGGTGTCGCCACCATGCCCGGCTTGCCCGCCACGGCGATGCCAGCGGGCTTCTCGCCGGAGGGGCTGCCGGTGGGGGTGCAGGTCATCGGCCCGATGTTCGAGGACCGGACCCCGCTGCGGCTGGCGGAGCTGCTGGAGGGACGGATCGGCGGCTTCCCGGCGCCGAAGTAGAGATCGTGTTCGCTCCGGACTCGCTTCGCCTCGCGGCAGGATGCCCGGCCAGTTCGGAGCGGACCCCGTCCCGTTCCGGTTCCCTGCTCCGGCGATCAGGAAGGCGGGGGCAGGTGGCGGTGCATGCGATAAGCGGTCGGGAGCGGCCCGGTGAGCGTTTCCGGGGCGACGCCGAATCCGAGGTGCCGACCCAGGATCGCCATCATCGCGACCGAACTGTCGGCGATGGTCGCGGCGGAGGCGAAGTCGATGAGGCCGGAGCCGGACATCTCGTCGTCGAACAGGTGCGGATGCGTCCCGCCGCGGGAGTCGTACCCGCCTCCGCACGTGAAAGTGAAGACGAGGCGGCCAGCTGACCACTGCCGGATCGTCTTCGTTCGCGGCGACGAAGACGACCTCGGTGTCCCTGGCCAGATGGCTGGCGATGCCGTCGATGTGGGATTTCTGCTGAACGTATTCCACCGCGACGGTCCACTCGCCTGTCTCGGCGACACGAACCCATTGCGGCCCGTCGAAGAACCTGCCGTGCTCAGCACCGGGTCGGCGAGCGCTTGCCCGGCGGTCATGACTCGCGCCGAGCCGCGCACGAAGGTGAGGGCACCGCCGTCGAGGACGACCCCGGCCGGAGTGGCCAGCCACGCCCGGTCCGGATCGAGGCGATATCGGTCGTCGATCGGCGACCGATCGTTCTTGTGTCCGGCCAGCCCGCGCGTTGCCGCAGACGGGCTGTCCGGGAACCGAGGCGCTCGCCGGTCCGGGTTCACGAACCGGGGCAGGTCGCCGGCCCGGGATTGTGGCCGACGATGAGCCACTGGCTGTTCTCGACTGACGTGCCGAGCGCGGGGCCGCCGACGACGCGATGGGCGCGGGAGTCGATGACGACGGTGTTGCCCGGGTTTTCGCCGGCCACGAAGCTGGGCAGCGATTCGGCGTAGTCGTTCACTGCGGTGATTCTGCCAGCGAGGGTTTCCGCCGCGGTGCGGCAGCGGGAAACCTGTGTCGGCGGCGAACGCGGTCTGTGCGTGCTGGCGCTGCTTCGACTGAGCCGTGGTGAGCGATGTTGCTGTAGACCCTCCGCACGGCTTCGTGGGGGTTCGGTGCTGAGGATCCGATCGCGGTGATGACTGCGGCCGCCTTGTGCGGCGATGTCCGCGCTGGACTTGCCGTGGTCTTCGGGGAACAGCCACGACTCGAAATGCAGCAGCGACGGCCGCGCCTTCGTTGTAGCTGATGACGGATGTGGTGCCGACGAGAGCGACGACGCCCATGACGATGCCGCCGGTTCCGAGCCGGATCGTGCGTTTGGAGTTGTCGATGTCGCCGCCCGCGACGTCGCGGGCCCTGAACCGGCTGTTGCCGTCCTGGATGACGACCACCTGCGCGCCGTCGGCGGTCGCTCCGCGCACTCCGTCCCCGAGCCGCGCGGTCGGGGACTCGCGCTGCTGCGCCAGCCCATCGAGCGCGGCTGTGCCTCGCAGCCGCGGGCCTTCTCGCCGAGCTGTTTCGCGCCCTCAGCCAGGTATTCGGCCGCATAAGTCCCCGCGGCAGCGGCCAGGCTCGCGATGGCGTCCGTTCTCTCCGCCCTCCCCGGCGATTGCATGGCCTCGATCACTCAAGGCGGAGCGTGCCGGGTCCTGTCCTCCTGCGGACCAGTCGCTTCGCCCGGACGATCGGCGTGGTCCGGAGGCCGGGAAAAGGAAGCCGCCACCGGACCAGGCGGCCGCTCAGGACCAGGTGACCGGAAGCTCGTGCACCCCGTAAATGTTCATAGTGGTCCGCAACGGCACCTCCCCGGCCGGAACCGCGAGCCGCAGGTCCGGGAAGCGGCGCAGCAGCCCCTCGAATCCGACGCGCATCTCGATGCGAGCCAGCTGCTGTCCCAGGCACTGGTGGATGCCGTGGCCGAACGCGACCTGCCCGCGGACCTTGCGGTGCGGGTCGATCGTGTCGGGATTCTCGAAATGATCCGGGTCGCGGTTGGCGGCGAGCAGCGAGACGACCACAGTCGAGCCGGCCGGGATCGTCTCGCCGCCGAGTTCGACGTCCTCCGTCGCGTAGCGGTAGAAGATGTCGGCCACCGACAGGTAGCGCATCAGCTCTTCCACCGCATTGGCGAACAGCGTCGGGTCGGTGCGCAGTTCCGCGAGCTGCGCCGGGTGTTCGAGCAGCGCGAAGGCGCCCAGGGACAGCATGTTCGCGGTGGTCTCGTGTCCGGCCAGCAACAGCAGGAACGCCATGCCGGTCAGCTCCTCGACGCTGAGGTCCTCGTCGCGGGCGAGGTCGGAGAGGATGTCCTCGCCGGGTTCGGCGCGCTTGTCCGTGCACAGCTGGCCGAGGTAGCCCATCATCGCGCCGAACGCGGCCATCTTGTCTTCGAGGTTGACGTCCCGCTCCATGAACTTCGACGAGTTCGCCTGGAAGGTTTCGCGGTCGGCGCAGGGAACGCCGAGCAGTTCGCAGATCACCAGCGACGGCACGGGAAGAGCGAACTCCCGAACGAGGTCGATCGGCGGCGCGAGCCGCGCGACCGCGTCGAGTTGCTGTTCGGTGATCGCGATGATGCCGTCTTCGAGCTGCTTCATCCGCTTGACGGTGAACGCGCCGGTGAGCTTGCGCCGCAGCCGGGTGTGGCCGGGGGCGTCCATGCTGATGAACAGGCCGGGGATCTGCGGCGAGGGCTCGGTGGCGACCGGCATTCCCGGCGTCTCGTACGGCACGTGGACCACGCCGATGTCGAGGCGGCTGCTGAACCGGGCGTCGGACATGACCTGGCGGACCGCGTCGTACCCGGTGACCAGCCACCCCTCGTGGCCGTCCGGGAAGAGCATCGGGCTGACCGGGCGGGTCTCGCGCAGCGCGGTGATCGCGGCGGGCGGGTCGAACGGGCCGGCGTCGCGGTCCATCGGCAGGCCGTCGACCGGGGAAAGCTGCTGGCTCATCGGGAAATCCTCTCGTGGCGGCTTGATGTCGCCACGATCTCCGAGAGGCCAGACACCCGGCCGTCACGGCGCTGACACGGGATCAGGCCCGCGTCAGCGGCACCGCCACCAGGTCGGTCCAGGAATCCGCCGCGCCTTCCTGCGCGGCCTGGTCGAACGCGGCGTCGCCGAGGCGGTTGCGCGCTTCCTGCTCGATTCGCGTCACATCCGGGTTCGCCAGGTCTTTCCGGCCGAGCACCCGCGCGCTCGCGGCCAGCAGTCGTGCGGCCTGGTCGTACTGTGCGCGCCGCAGTGCCAGGTCAGCGACCCCGACGATCGCCTTGGCGATCTCTGGCGCGCGTCCGGTTTCCGCCGCCGCGTCGCAGGCCGCGGCGCGGTGTTCGCGCGCTTCGTCGAGGTCGGCGGCGAACCAGGCGCGCAGTTCGTGGGCGGCGGCTCGCAGATGTGGTTGCTGGGCTTCGTCGCCCAGCAGGGCCATGGCGTGGCCGAAGTGGTCGAAGGCGTCCTGCGCGTTGCCGTTCCATCGGGCCAGTTCCGCCCGGACGAGGGCGAGCGAGGCCAGCGTCCCGGGCCAGGTGACGCCTTCCGCGAGGCTTTCCGCTTCGGCGACCGCGGCGGCGCAGGCGTCCTTGTCGCCCGCGAGCCAGCGCAGCCGTGCCTGCCGCATGCGCAGCTGGACGACGTCGTCGAGGGCGCCGAGTTCGGCGACGACGGCGATCGCCTGGTCGAAATGCTCGCTGGCCTCGGGGAATTCGCCGCGCATGGCCAAGCAGCCGGCCAGTTCCGTCTGGGCGAACGAGATGCCGAACCGTTCGCCCAGCACCCGGAACTCGACCAGCGATTCGTCGAACCAGGATTCGCCGTCCCGGCCGAGCACCATCCGGAGCTTGCCGATGTGCAGCCGGGACAACGCTCTAACCCACGGATCCTCGTCGTCCAGCAGCGACTCCCAGGCGGGCAGGAGCGCGTCCGTGTCGCGCAGCATCATTTCCAGCGGCACCACCAGCCGCAGTGCCGCGTGGCAGTGCCGCCCGTGCTTGCCGAACTCGTACGCCTGGTGGACCCACCGCGCGGCTTCCGGCATGTCGCCGGGTCCGGACGTGGCGAACATCGAGGTCAGGGCGTACACGATGGCTTTGGTCTCGTCGGGGACCTCGCCGGGAACCGCGATCGCGGCGGTGATCAGCTCCATGCCCTCGGCCTTGCGGCCCACGAGCCACCAGTACCAGCCGCAGGCGGCGGCGAGCCGCATCGCGGCGTGCGCGTCACCGGCGGCGAGCGCGCCGCGCATGGCCGAGACGAGATTGTCGTGCTCTGCCCTGAGCACGGTGAGCCACTCCACTTGCTCGCCGCGGCGCAGGCGGGGTTCCGCGGTTTCGGCCAGCTCGGTGAAGTACGCGAGATGCGCTTGCCGGGCCAGCTCGGCCTCCCCGGCTTCGGCGAGGCGTGCGGTGCTGTACTCCCTGATCGTGCCGAGCATCCGGTACCGCGGCGCGCCTTCGCCGAACGCGACGAGCAGGGACTTGTCGCTGAGCGCGGAGAGCAGGTCCAGCACCTCGTACTCGTCGACCAGTTCTCCCGCGCAGACCCGTTCCGCCGCCTCCAGGCTCGCGCCGCCGGCGAACACCGACAGCCTGCTCAGCACGAGCCGTTCGCCGTCGCTGAGCAGCTCCCAGCTCCAGTCGACCATCGCGCGCAGCGTCCGGTGCCGGGGGAGCGCGGTGCGGCTGCCTCCGGTGAGCAGCCGGAACCGGTCGTCGAGACGGTCCGCGAGCAGCTCGGGCGACATCGTGCGGAGCCGGACCGCGGCCAGTTCGATCGCGAGCGGCATCCCGTCCAGCGCGGTGCAGATGCGGGCCAGCGTCCGGTCGTCGGCGAGGTGCTGGTTCCGCGTCGTCGCCCGGTCGCGCAGCAGCTGGACGGCCTCGGCGCGCGGGAGCGGTTCGACCGGCCACAACGCCTCGCCGGTGATCCCCAGCGGTTCCCGGCTCGTCGCGAGGATCCGCAATCCGCGGCATTCGCCGAGCAGCCGGTGCGCGAGGGCGGCCGCGGACTCGATGACGTGTTCGCAGTTGTCCAGGACCAGCAACGTTTCGCGGTCGCGGATCGCGGAGACCAGCCGGTCCGCCGGATCCGCGGAGGACGCTTCGCCGAGCAGCGCGTCGCGGAGGCCGAGCCCGGACAGCGTGGCCTGCGCGAGGTCGTCCCCGCTCCCGGCGGCGGCCAGTTCGACCAGCCAGGCGCCGTGGTGCAGGCCGGCGACCAACGTGCGGGCGGTTTCCGTTGCCAGCCGGGTCTTTCCCGAACCGCCGGGGCCGGTCAAGGTGGTGAGCCGATGCCGCGACACCAGGTCGCGGACCGCGGCGACATCAGCCTCTTTCCCGACGTAGCTGGTGAACTCGGCGCGCAGGTTGCTCTTGCGGCTTTCCTCGCGCCGTCCGACCTCGCCGCGCAGCAACGCGACGTGCAACGCGGACAGTTCGGGCGACGGGTCGGCGCCCAGTTCGTCGGCCAGCGTTTCCCTGATGCGCTGGAACGCTTGCAACGCCTCGGTGTTGCGGCCCGCGGCGGCGAGCGCGCGCATCAGCGCGGCGACGAGCCTCTCCCGCACCGGGTGCGCGGCCACCAGGTCGGTCAGCTCCGCGACGAGATCCGCGCCGCGGCCGAGATCGAGCTCGGCTTCGAACCGGTCCTCCATGGCCGCCAGCCGCAGGGCTTCCAACCGCGTGGCCGCCGCGTCGAATGCGCCGCTGTCGGGCAAGCCGACGTCCTGCATCGCCGGGCCGCGCCACAACTCCAGCGCCTCGCGCAGCCGCGCCGGCCCCTGGTCCCGGGCCTGCGCGAGTAACCGCTCGAAGCGCACCGCGTCGACCGCGTCGGCGTCGATGGCCAGCCGGTAGCCGTCGGTCAGCCCTTCGACCACGGCTCCCGGGAGCGCCTTGCGCAGCCGGGAAACCAGGCGTTGCAAGGCGTTCGCGGCGTCGGCGGGCGGGTGCTCGCCCCAGATCCAGTCGATCAGCGACGCCTTCGGGACGACCTGGCCCGGCCGGAGCGCGAGGGCGACGAGCAGTCCGCGCAACCGAGCGCCCGGAACCTCGGCCGCCTCTGCTCCATCGCCGTCGTGGACCTCGAACGGACCCAGGATCTTGATCTGCACCCGTCCGATCCTGCCATCCGACCGGGTGGTCAGGCCGCGGAATGGACGACGATGTCGCCGAGCCGCGCACGGGCGTGGACCTTGACCGTGTCACGAGGGCTGTCCGGCGTGCCGAGGGTGTTGCGCACGGCGCCCTTCGCGCTCTTCGCGTCCACGTCGGCGGTGGTGCCCGCGCTGACGCCGACCTCGATCCCGCCGGCCGCGTTCGACAGCTCCACCAGGCCGCGCGTGACCCGCCCGATCCGGATCGGGCAGTCGGCCGCCCTGGCGACGACGCTCCCGTCCGCGGTGCCGATGTCGAAGCTGCCGTTCGACCCGCCGAGGTCGACGTCGGACCGGGCGCGGCCGATCCAGACCTTGCCGCTCGTGCCCTGGCAGCGGATCTGGCCGTCGACCTCGCCGATCCGCAGGACCGCCGCGCTGCCCTCGATGACCGCGCCGCCGGCGACGTGCCCGACCGCGAGCCCGCCCGCGCCGAGGTTGCCGCGCAGTGCGTCGACCCGGTCGAGCTGGACCCGGCCGGAGCCGATGTTGACCTCGCAGTCGCCGAGGGCGCCGTCCGCCCGCACCTCGGTCCAGGCCGTGTTCAGGAGCAGCTTCGACCCGGCGGGCAGTTCGATCGCGATGTCGACCGAGCCGGCCTGGCGGCCGGACTTGGTGGTCTTGACCGACAGCACGCCGTCAGCGAACTCGACCCTCGTCTTCTCCGCGACCTTCACGTCGGTCGAGTTCGCCGCGTCGACCGGCTGCACCCGCACGACGGTCTCGGCACGCTCGCCCGCGGCGATCCGGACGCGGGCGCCCGCGGTGGTCAGCGCGGCGGTGATGGGGTGGGGGGTGGTGAACGTGGACATTTCCGGTCTCCCTGGCTGGCTTGGCGGTTCGTTGCGACCACATTCGACTGCCCGGCGGACACGCAGCTGTCACGGCGCAGACGCAGGGGAGACGGTCGTGGCAGGCCCGATGTCAGCGCGAACCGGGGCGGCGCGGTGTCCGGGCGGACGGTTGCCGGATGCCGGTGGAGTTCGCCGGGATCATGCGCAATCCGTTGGCCGCAGCGAGGTCCTCGAACAGGCCGGCTTCACCTGGGACGGGTCACGGCTGGCGGAAGAGACGCGAGCACCTCGCAGCGGGTGGTGGGCCGCCGTTACACGCGAGCCTGGACGGCTCTGTCGCCCGCGGCGGGCCGCGCACCGTCCGGGGCGCGGAAGCCGGCCGCGACAACGACGTCACCCCGCCGCGGTTCCCCGGCCTGCACTGCAACTACCACCGCTACCTCAGCGCCGACCCGGTCGGGCTCAACGACGGCAAGGGGACGTTCGGCAAACAGGACATGCGGTTCGGAAACCAGCCCCGGACCGCGGCCGGGCAGAAGAAGTCCGGCGATTTCCAGAACTTCATCCACCATAATAAGCGGCATCCGAAGAAGGCCGGGGAAGCCGGCGACCTGAACGGCAAACAGCTGAGCGGGAAGCAGCGGGCTACTTTCCGGGTTCTGGACGACGAGAAGCGGGTCGAGCGGATTCAGCTCGGCGGGCGCACCTGGCGGAGAGCCGCCGCCGGGCCGGGACAGAACAATGTCCGCGGCCGGTGCCGCCGAGTTTCCGGTAACCGCGCGACGGGGTTCGGCGCGGATATCCCTTCGCGAGAGCCCGCGGCGCGCCACTCGGTTGGAGCAGGCTCTGCTCCAATTCGGGGAGCCTGCCGGAATATGCATTTCGCACCCGAGTGAATTACCCGGGTGCGTCCGGGTCCCCATCGCGCGCGGTCGAGGAGTTCTTCGCTGAGCGATGTCGCCGGGGAGCGGCCCGCGAAGGGCTCGATCCGGTGAATCCCGGCCGGCGCGGGGGAAGCCGGGCGACGCGATGCCCGGTAGTCGGCGGGCACTCGGACGGATGCACTTAATGGCATTCGTGGCAATGGTCTTTCCCTGTCCTCTCTCGGGAGAGGAGCATGTTCAATCGCGGCGCTGAGGCGTGGGCGGATCGAAAATCGCTGAGAGGTGTTGTCATGGAATAGGCCACTGCGCCTGCGTTTGCGGCCGCGGGTCGCGCGGATTCGGTTGTTGGCATCACGTTTATTGCGCTGGATTCTCGCCCGTTCGCCGACCCGCGCACGCCGCCTGGTGGAATATTCTCCTCTGAGTTTTCCGCGATTTCGCGCCGCGAGCAGTCGAACCCTTTTCACCCGTGGACAAGGAGCAGTCATGACCGAGATCAGCCAGTCCCATCTGAGCCGGGAGTCCCTGGAGATCGCGCTGTGGCAGACGTCGTTCCCCGAACTGGAGGCCGCGGCGAGGTCCGCGCTTGAGGACTTCGACCCGGACAGCAACGCCCAGGGGGTGGGCAACAAGGCGGCGGGGGACAACAGTTTGCTGCCCGGCCTGGGGCCGCTGTCGACGTTCGGTTCGTGGGAGTCGGTCGGCAGCACCATCGTGCACCGGGCGGTGACCCTCAGCGGCTTCAACCCGGGGAGCGAGGCATTCGACCCGGTCGCCTGGAATATTTTCCTGCAGAAATTCTCCACGATTCCGTTCTTCCTGACCTACACCTTCGACAACCGCGACGCGTCCATCAGCAAGACCTCGTTGAAAAAGGCGGTCGACGCGGTGTCGGACCTGGTCGAGAACATCATGACGCCGGAGAACTTCCAAGGCATCGTGACCACCATCCAGAAGATCGGCCAGCTCGCGCTCGAGAACGAGGGGAGAAAACAGAAGAACTCCAACCAGCAGGTCGGGGTCCTGTCGCGGCATCAAAGCTCGCTTTACCTCGGAGCGGTCCGGACCGCGGTGGAGATGGAGTACAAATCAGGCAAGGGGTACGAGCAGCTGAATCAGTCTATTTACGTCTACCGCGGCTATGGCGTGCTCGACTTCGAGAAGTGCAAGCGCCACGCCGACACGCTGCTCAAGTGGGACGGCCAGGACGTGGACGACTGGGAGAAAGACACGGCCAGCGCCCCGAAGCCGCCCAACGAGAGCCCCGCCTGGAAGCACTGAGCCGGTTCTTCCCGTGTTCCGCGGGCTCCCGGGGCCGCTGCCCCGGGAGCCCTTGACCCCAGGCAGGTCCCATGGTCTTTCCGCAATCGCCGCCTCGCGAGCGAGCGACGGCCTCGACCTTCGCCGAGATCCTCGCCGAGAACCTCGGCCATCCGGACGGAGGTTGCACCTTCGTCCAAGAGGACGGGCACGAGCATTTCGTGAGCTGGTCCGAGCTGTCGCGGGAGGCTCTGCGCCGGGGGCGGCAGCTGCTCCGGAGCGGCCTGCGCAAGGGAGACCGGGTCGCGCTCGTCGTCCCCGGGCAGCAGGAGTTCGTCCTCGCCTTCCTGGGCGCGGTCTCGGCCGGTGTCGTCCCGGTCCCGATGAGCCCGCCGATGGGCCTCGGCAAGTTCGAGGCGTACTGCGAGGACGCCGTGCACATCCTCCGCGCGGCGGGAGCACGCGCACTCCTGATGCCCCGGAACCTGGCGGGTCTGCTGAACCCGCTCCGGCACGCTGTGGACGGGATGCAGGTCCTCGATCCAGAGGAGTTCTTCGCCGAACCCTTGCCGGGCAATGCGCCCCAGCCCGAGGAGATCCTCCCCGAGGACGTGATGTTCTTGCAGTTCACCTCGGGCAGCACGGCGGCGCCCAAAGGAGTACGCGTCACGCACGCCAGCGTGCTCGCCAACTGCGCGGCCATCATCGGCGCCCTTCGCCTCGAACGCGGACGAGACCGGGGCGTGAGCTGGTTGCCGATGTACCACGACATGGGGCTGGTCGGTTTCGTGCTGGCACCGCTGCTGGCACGCTGCCCGGTGACCTTCCTGCCGACGCTGCGCT
This sequence comes from Amycolatopsis rubida, assembly GCF_900115345.1. GTDB lineage: Bacteria > Actinomycetota > Actinomycetes > Mycobacteriales > Pseudonocardiaceae > Amycolatopsis > Amycolatopsis rubida. The sequence goes on from NZ_FOWC01000007.1 coordinate 26,849, forward strand.
TCGCGCTCTCGCCGAGGCTCTGGCTGGAAACGGTGAGCCGCCACCGCGCGACCGTGACCTTCGCGCCCAACTTCGGCCTGGCGCTGGCGGTCAAGCACACTCCGGCCGACGAGGTGCGGCGGCTGGATCTGTCCTGCCTGAGAGTGGTGGGCTGCGGCGCCGAACCCAACCATCCCGAGACGCTGCGGTCCTTCGCGACGCACTTCGCGGCGGCAGGACTGCGACCGGGGACGGTGGTGCCGTGTTACGGCATGGCGGAGGCGACGCTCGCGATCTCGTTCGGCGAGATCGGAGTTCCGCTGGAACCGGACGTCATCCAGAAGGAGCCCTACCACACGCGCGGCCTCGCGCGGCCCGCCTCGGCAGCCGCCGAGGAGCAGGTGGCGTTCGTGCCCTGCGGGCGTCCCGTCGCGGGCCACCGCGTCCTCGTCGTGGACGACGACGGGAATCCGCTCCCGGAGCGGCACATCGGCGAGGTGGTCTTCCAGGGGCCGAGCGTGGCGGCGGGGTATCACGGCGACGCCGAGGCGACCCGGCGGAGCTTCACGCCTCGCGGCCTGCGCACGGGGGATTGCGGCTACCTGGCGGACGGCGTCCTCTACGTGACGGGCCGGAAGAAGGACCTGCTCATCGTCAACGGGCGCAATCACGATCCCCAGACGGTGGAGTGGACCGCGGCCGAGGTGCCCGGCTTGCGCAAGGGCAACGTCGTGGCCTTCACCCGGCCCGGCCGGGCGACCGAGGAGGTCGTGATCGTCGCCGAACTCCGCAGCGGCGACGCCGCCGCGGTGGCGAGGCGGGTCCGCAGTCGCATTCAGACGAAGCTGTCCCTGCCCGTGGCCGAGGTCCTTCTCGTGGCGCCAGGGGAACTGCCCAAGACGTCCAGCGGCAAGGTCCGGCGGAGCAAGACGCGGCAGCACTATCTCCGGGGAGTTCTCCACCGCGGAGCGCCTTCCCCGACGAGCTGAACACAGTCCACACCCCTTGAGAGGAGCAACCATGGACACCCGGCTGACCCCCCGAGAGCGAGAGCAGCTGTACTCCCTGATCCGCGAGAAGCTGGAACCCGGCGGTGCGGAGCTCGACGACACCACGATGGTGGGAGAGCTGCCCGGGGTCGACTCCGTGAAGCTTCTCAGCCTGGTGGGCGCCGTCGAGCTGGGCTTCCGGGTCAACCTGGGCTTCGAGGCGATCCCTCAGGTGCGGACAGTGCACGACATCGAGCAGTTGATCTGCGATTCGCGCGAGCGGTACGCCGCGCGGGCGTCGTGAGCCGGCTGTGTGCACTCCGAGTGAGGAGCAGTCGCGGCGGGAAGCGTTCGAGATCGCCATGTGGGCGGAGGGCGGGCCGGACGTGCTGGGCTCCGGCAGCAGCGACCCCGACGAGGAGGCAGGGATCGGCAACGCCTGCGGCGGGGACAACAGCGGTCTGCCGGACCTGGGACCGCTGGCTCCCTTCGGCTCGTGGCAGTCGGTCGCTGCCACCATCATGCGCAAGACCGCGGACTCCGCTCGCTTCGACGAGTCGTCCACGGTATTCGATCTCGTGCGGTGGATCGTCTTCGGAAACCAGTTCACCACCATGCCGTTCCTCACCGGCATCACCGGAGACAGCCGCAGCGTGTCCATCTCGTCGCTTTCCTTGTCGCCGGCCATTTCGGCAGTGACCGAGCTGGTCGGAGGACTGGTCACCCCGGACACGCTCACCGGCATCGTCAACTCCATCAAGAAGATCGGCCAGCTGGCGGTCGAGAACAGGGGGCTGCGGGAGAAGAACAGCAACGTGCACCAGGGAGTCCTGACCGTGGTGAACGGAGACCTGCGCCTCGGGCGGCTCCAGACCACGGTCCAGATGGAGTACCGGACAGGCAAGGGATACCAGCAGCTCAACCAGCACCTGACGGTCAGCCGCCTTTTCGGCACTCTCGACTACGGCCTCTGCGTCCGCAACGCCGAGATCCTGCTCGCCTGGGACAGACAGGACGTGGACGACTGGGTGAAGGGTGCCTCGAGTTCTCCCTATCCGCCTAACGACAGCCCCGCGTGGGGCAACTGAGCCGGCGCATCGTCGTTCAGGGGCAGGTCCGTGTTCGTCAGGCAAGGGCGCGAACCGAGGCCGTCGCGCAGCCGCTGCGCTGCGGTTTACCCGGTAACGAGCGCGTGTGCCGAGAGACGCGGTCCGCCGGAGGAACCTGTGCAATGGGCGGCTTTCCGCACCGCGGTGCGAACGCGGTCAAACCGGCTTCGGGGAGATCAGAGATCGAGAACCGTCACGGTCACCCGGGCGATGTCGCCGGGATCGAGGTTCTCGGCTTTCCGTACCGCGCGTTTGACCGGCAGCACGTAGCCGCGTGTGCTGTCCGGGAAGATCGACGTCCGCCAGATCGTGGCACCGACCCGGACCTGCACGCGCAAAGATCCGAACCCCCGGCGCGGCCCGCCCAGTTCGCGGATTTCGTCCGAGATGTCGCCGGGCAGGCTGACGAAAGTCCAGGTCTCGGTCCGCCGCGCGTCCCAGATCCACAGTTCGGCGTCGAAGTGCACTTCCATGTCACCAGCTTCGCACGCGGCACCGACAGTTCCGCGCTGTCGAGCAGGCGGCCCTGGCAGGTGCTGCGAACGTCCGTGAGGAGAATTCTGACTCTCTCAGAGGGCGTTTTGACACGGTGTCGGCTGGTCACGGATGCGGGGTCGTCGCGGGCGTGTTGCCCGGTGGTTGTCTACGCCAGTCCGCCTGCCAGAAGCTCGTGTGTGATTGTCGCCTGCCTGTTCCTGCTCGTCGTGCCGCGCCGCCGTGTCCCGGGTACCCGTCCTCGTCGATGACCGATGCGCAATGGGCACTGCTGGCACCGTTGCCTCCCGCGCCGGGTCGTGCTGGACGGCGTGTTCCGCCGCTGGGTCCGCGCCGGCGCCTGGCGCGGAATCCACGACGCCCTGCGCGACCGGACCGCCGCCAGCGCGGGCTGCGACGCGGGCAAGAAAACCAGAGGACGCAAACGGCACATCGCCACCGACACGACCACCGGATTCGTCCTCCTGCCCCGCAGACGGGCCGTCGAACGAACACTCGGCTGGATCGGCAAACACCGCCGCTGCGCCCGCGACTACGAAACCCCTTCCCCAACACCACGACAACATGATCCACATCGCCATGATCATGACCATGCCCCGACGACTCACCCGCACCGCAAACCGAAAACCCCACTTCCCCAACGCCCTCTCAGAGTTCTCCTCACGGACAGCGAGCGGGCCCCGTTCGCCCACCGACGCAGCCCTCGCTACTGAGAAACCCCGCGCACTGAGCGCATTCGTCGCAGCCGGATCAGAGCCAGCGCTCCTTCTGGCCGGCCCGCCACTTCTGCCCGGCCTCAGGCAGCGTCTGGACCCTCGCGCTCGATCCCGGTCCGGTAGTTCTTCGTCCAGTACGAGATCCCCCGGTCCCGGTCGTACTCGGCGAGCCGGTGCACTCACCGCTTCCCCGGCGTACGGAACGCGGCACACAATCCGCAGCGTCGCATACCCCAGCTTCGTGCACGGAAACCCACCGATGCTCCGCATTTGGTGTCTGATCGGGCTGAAATCAGACTGCGACAACGCCGCTGAGCAGCCGCGTTTCCCTGTGGTGACGTCCATAACGGACTGCTGGGACGGGTGCGGAACAGTAACGAGGTCATCCTCGGCCCACGCCCGGCTCCCTGGCTGGTATTCGATCAAATCTCAGGTTCCGCCATTGGCTCGTGCTGTCCTGGGAAGCAGAGAGAACCGCGCAGGAGTTCGGACTCGCAGGGTGGCCCTCACCTCGCGTGCGCCGCTTGGGACGTGCGTCGCCAGCCGCGGTGACGGATGGGCTGGTGGAATTGCCGCGGGCCAGGCAAGCGAATGACGAAACCGTTGCTGGGCCGCCGTATTGGGTGGCGGATCCGGCCGGTGGGGCTGGTCAGGCGACCTGGCGTCCGTGGGGCCGGTTGCGGGTCCAGTCGTCGGGGTCGTGGTTGACCCAGACCGTCGTGTCCGGCCTGCTGGCGAGCAGTTTCAGCTTGCGCAGGCCATTTTCCTTGTCGAGGTTGGAGACGTCCAGCGGCATGCCGGTGATCTGGTCGATGTTGCTGCGCAGATGGGCGGCGTCGCTGCTCAGGACCAGCTGCTTGCCGTCGGGCAACCGCACTTGCAGTCCGAGCGTGCCGGGGGTGTGGCCGGGCAGGGACAGGATCGTCACGCTGCCGTCGCCGAAGACGTCGTGGTCGTAGCCGCGGGGGAGTTCGAGCCAGTCGATCCGGCTCGCCGCGTCGAGGTCGTGCTCTCGGAACATGGCGGCGTCGAGTGCGCGCGGCGTGCGGGCGTAGCGCAGTTCGTCGGCTCCGACGAAGCCTTGCGCGCCGGGGAACAGGTCGAGGCCGCCGGTGTGGTCGAAGTGCAAGTGCGAGATGACGATCTGCCGGACGTCCTTGGCGGTGAAGCCGATCGACTCCAGTTGGGTGTCCAGCCGATGGTCCTCGGGGAATCGGATGTCGAAGGCTTCGGCGAGGGGGCCGTAAGCGCGGGCGGGGTCACCGGCGGCGGTGCTGTCGAGTCCGGAGTCGAACATGAGCAGGCCCAGGTCGTGCTCGATCAGGAACGCCGGGATCGGTACCGCGAGCTGGGTGCCGCCGGTGCCGAGCTGGAACAGGCCGCAGTCGGTGGCGATGGTGGGGGCGTCGAGTGCCCAGAGGTGCTTGACGGTGCCGGACACGGAGGTCTCCTTCGGGCTGTTCAGGCGACGACGACGGCGCGGGCGCCTTGTTCCGCGGCGCAGTAGTCGACGGCTTTGGCGATGTCGGTGAAGGCGAAGGTTTCGGTGACCAGCTGGTCGAGGTGCAGGGCACCGCTCCGGTACAGCTCGACCAGACGCGGGATGTCGCGTTTGACGTGCGCTGATCCGTACAGACAGCCCTTCACCGTCTTGCCCGCCATGACGACGTTGCCGAAGACCTCGTCGATGCCGACGCCTGGTCCGGCGCCGACCAGGACCGTCGTGCCGCCGCGGCGTGCCATGGCGATCGCCTGCTGCACGGTTTCGTGTCGTCCGGCCACCTCGATCACGACGTCCGCGCCGCGACGTCCGGTGCGTGCTTGCACCTGCTTGACGACGTCGGGGCCCGCGGTCAGGGTGTGGGTGGCGCCGAGTTCGGAGGCCAGTGCCAGGCGGTCAGCGTGCACGTCGACCGCGATGATGGTGGTGGCTCCGGCGATTCGGGCTCCTTGCACGGCATTGAGTCCGACACCGCCACAGCCGATGACCGCGACGGTGTCGCCCACGCGTACGTCGCCGGTGTGGACAGCGGCGCCGAATCCGGTGAGGACCCCGCAGCCGAGCAGGGCAGCGGAGGCGATCGGGATGTCGTCGGGAATCTTGATCGCGGCTCCGGCGGGCACGACGGTCCGTTGCGAGAAGCTGCCCAACCCGCAGAACTGGCGGACGGGGGCGCCGTTCAGGCTCATCCGGGTGCTTCCGTCGACCATGGTGTGCGCGCCGAGCATGGTCCGGGGACGGCCGCACAGGTGCTGTTCGGCTCGCTGGCAATAGAAACAGCTGCCGCAGCTGGCCAGCCAGGACAGCACTACGTGATCACCGGTCTTCAGGTCCTCGACGCCGGCGCCGACCTCGACGACCACGCCCGCGCCTTCGTGGCCGAGGACCAGCGGTACCGGCGCGGGGAGCTTTCCGGTGAAGACGCCGACGTCGGATTGGCACACGCCGGTGGCGCGTACTTCGACGACGACCTCTCCCGGGCCGGGGTCGGCCAGCGTGATCTCGGTGATCCGAAGGGCAGAGCCCGCCTTCTCGAGCAGCGCGGCTTCAGTCATTTCGCTTGCCTCCATAGGTTGTGCGGAGAACGCTCTTGAGCACCTTTCCGCTGGCGTTGCGCGGCAGGTCGCCCACGAAGTGGAAGTGCTGGGGAACCTTGTATTTGGCCAGTCGTTCCGCCAGCCACCGGCGTAGTTGCTCGGCGTCGGCCGGGCGGCCTTCGGCGGGTACGACGATCGCCGCGCCGGTCTCGACGTACCGGGGGTCGGGGACGCCGATCACCGCGGCGTCGGCGACATCGCGGTGGCCGGTCAGGACCATCTCGACTTCGGCCGGATAGACATTCTCGCCGCCGCTGCGGTACATGTCCTTGGCCCGCCCGGCGATCGTCAGGAAGCCGTCTTCGTCGACGCTGCCCAGATCGCCGGTGTGACACCACCCGTCGACGAAGGTCGCCTCGGTGGCATCCGGAAGATTCCAGTACCCGATGCTCACCCCGCCGCTGCGGACGCAGATCTCGCCGACTTCCCCGCTGCCGGTGGGTGTTCCGTCCGGCCTGATCACCTTCACCTCGGTCATTGCCTGCGGGCGGCCGATGCTGCTTTCGCGGCCGCGCGCCATCGCGAATTCCAGGCTGGTGCTCACCGCGCCGCCTTCGGTGAGGCTGTAGGACTGCACCAGTTCGACACCGGGGAGCCGTCGTTCCATCTCGTCGTAGATCCACGGCATGACGACGTCGCCGCCGGTGACGATCCGGCGCAGTGCGGCGGGGACGAGAGTTTCGACCGCGTCCATGTGCAGCAGGTCGGCGAGCATGAACGGGTAGAGGAGCATGGACGTCGTGCCGTTGTGGCGGGCGACTTCGAGGAACCGTTCGCAGGTGAAGTTGCCGGAGGGGAAGGTGACTGCCGTGCCGTGTGCGAGCAGCGCGGGCAGCAGCAGCACTTCGAAGCCGCCCGCGTGGAAGAGCGGTCCGCTGGTCTGGGCGACGGTGCGCTCGTCGATGCGCCACCGTTGCGCCTGGACGGACCCGATCCACAACGCGTTGCCGTGGGAGAACAGCACGCCTTTCGGCCGTCCCGTCGTACCGGACGAGTACATCAGCGATACGGGGTCGTCGACGTTCAGTTCGGGGAAACCGGAGGCGTCGGACTCCTGGGCGGCGAACACCGGCAGGGGAGTGGCCCAATCCGGGCCAGCGCCGGTCGAGGGGCGCGAAACATAGACGGTGACCGCGATGCCGTCGCGGATGCTCTCGATGACCGGCGCGAACTCGGCGTCGAACAACAGCAGGCTCGCGCTCGAATCGCTCAAAGCGAACTCGAGTTCGGGGCCGGTCAGCCGCCAGTTGAGGCGAACGGCGATGCCGCCTACGCGCCCGATCGCGAGGTACAGCGCGATGTAGTCGACGCAGTTGCGCAGCAGGAGCCCGATCCGGTCGCCTTTCCGCACCCCCGCTCGTTGCAAGGCACGGGCGTAGCGCAGTTCCCTCGCCCGGAGTTCCGTCCAGGACACCGCGGGCTCGCCGCCCAGGACGACAGCCGGGCGGCCGGGGTCGATCGGCGGCAGCTGGCCGGCGATCGAATCGGTGACGTAGTTGAGGCTCATCCCCATCGATGACTCCCGTGTCTCGCGTCGGACGGCTAAACGATCGCTCCGGAGGCGCGCAAAGCGGCCACCTCTTCCGCGGTGAGGCCCCAGTCGCGCAATGCGGTGCCGGTGTCGGCTCCGGCGGGCACCGCCGGGCCTTGGACGGCGCCCGGGGTTCGGCTGAACCGTGGCGCAGGGGCGGGCTGCAGCACGCCGTCGACCGGAACGAAGCTCTTCCTGGCCGCCGCGTGTTCGTGACGCAGTGCCTCGTCGAGGTCGAGGACCGGTGTCGTGCACGCTTCCCGGCCGTCGAACCGGGCTTCCCAGTCGGTCCGCGAACGACTGCGGAAGACCGCGGCGATCGTCGCGTGCAGCGACGGCCACTCGGCGCGGTTCCATTGCCGCGCGGTGAGTTCCGGCGCCAGTTCGAGCACCGCGAGCAGTTCCGCGAAGAACTTGGCCTCGATCGCGGCGACAGCCATCCAGCCGTGGTCGGAGGTCTCGTAGACGGTGTAGAACGGCGCCCCGCCGTCGAGGGTGTTGCTGCCTCGCTCGGGCGTGAGCATCCCGGCTTGGCGCTGTCCGTAGAAGACGCCGCCGAGCAGGGCGATTCCGTCCAGCATCGACGCGTCCACGACCTGGCCGGGGCCGCCGTCGCGGGCTTCCCACAGGGCGGCCACCAGGCCCATGGCGAGCATCAGCCCGCCACCGGCGTAGTCGCCGAGCAGGTTGAGCGGGATCGCCGGCGGTCCGCCCGCGGGTCCCATCGTCGCGAGCAGACCGGACGTCGCGAGGTAGTTGAGGTCGTGTCCGGCGGTCTGGCTCAGGGGACCGTCCTGGCCCCAGCCGGTGGCCCGCCCGTAGACCAGGCTGGGGTTGCGTGCGAAGCAGTCCTGCGGGCCTACCCCGAGCCGTTCGGCGACTCCCGGACGATTGCCCTCGATGAGGACGTCGGCCTGTTCGACCAGTCGCAGCACCACATCTACGCCTTCGGGGTGCTTGAGGTCGACCGCGATCGAGCGCCGCCCCCGGTCGTTGACGAAGGCCGGTTGCCGTCCGTTGGCGGCGCCGAGATCGGTGCGCATCGTGCCGACGGCGGCCGGCCGGTCCACCCGCAGCACTTCGGCGCCGAGATCGCTGAGCAGCATGCCGCACCACGGCCCCGGCCCGATCCCGGCGAGTTCGACGACCTTCAGCCCCGCCAACGGCCCCGCCCTCATGCGGCACCGACGAGGATCTGCTTGAGCTCGGTGAACCCGAGAATCCCTTCGGGCCCGGACTCGCGACCCCAGCCCGAGGCCCCGACTCCGCCGAAGGGAGCGCTCATCGCCGGACCGAAGGAGTTGACCGCCACCGCCCCGGCGCGAATCCGGCCCGCGATCTCGATCCCTGCCTCGACATCGGCGGTGTACACCGCACCTGACAGCCCGAAATCGGTGGCGTTGGCCAGCCGGACGGCGTCGTCGATGTCGCGGTACACCTGCACCGCGGTCACCGGCCCGAACACCTCGCGCCGCACCAGTTCGGCGTTCTCGGCGACCTCGGTGAAGATCGTGGGCCGGTGGAACCATCCGGTCTCCAGCCCGGCGGGCCGTCCGCCGCCGGTGACGAGCCGGGCGCCGTCACGACGCGCCCGGGCGACGAAATCTTCGGTGCGGCGCAGCGCCGCCTCGTTGATCAGCGGGCCGACGTGCGTCGCCCGATTGAGCGGATCACCGACGACGAGGCGTTCCCAAGCGGACTTCAGCCGCTCGACGACCTCGTCGTGCCGACGTTCGGAAACCAGGATCCGGGACAGCAGCGCGCACACCTGGCCCGCCCCGTTGGTGGCGCCGGGCACGAGCGCGCGCAGCACCTTGTCCAGGGGCGCGTCGTCCAGGATCACCGCCGGTGACTTTCCGCCCAGCTCCAGTTGAGTGCGCGCGTACCGGCCGCGCGTGACCGCGAGGACGTCTTGCGCCGCCGTGTGCCCGCCGGTCAGCGAAACCAGCTCCACCCGGGAGTCCCGGGTCAGCGCCTGCCCGACGGAGACCGGTCCCGACACGAAGTTCACCGCTCCGGCGGGAAAACCGGCCTGCCGGGCGCATTCCGCCACCAAAGCCATCGTCACCAGGGATTCCGGCGCCGCCTTGACGATCACCGGGCACCCGGCGAGCAACGCTGGAACGACCTTGGACGCCACCGTCACCACCGGACCGTTGTAGGGCAGCATCGCCGCCACGACACCGGCCGGCTCCCGGCGCAGGAGGACGTCGCCGAGTTCCGAGGACCGGCGTCGTTCCCGCAGCATCTCCTCGGCGCCGTCGAGCGCCGATCGCCACGAGGCGAGAGTGCCGAACCGGTGCAGCGCCCTGCCGTGCCGCACCGGCATTCCCGCCTCGACGGCCCATGCCACGTCCAGATCGGCCGCCCGCCGATCGACGTTGTCCAGCCAGCGGGCGCACGCCGCGACCCGGTCGGCCAGGGGAGTGGCGGCCCACGCGCCACGGGCGGAGAACGCGGCGTCGACCGCCGCGGCCGCGTCCTCCGCGGAAGCCTGCCGTGCCGTGCCGACCGGCTTCGCGTCCGAAGGAGACACGACGGTGTGCTCGTCTCCCGTCGCCGTTCTCCATTCGCCGCCGATGAAGACGTCGTCGGTGTGAGGTACCCGTACGCCTGCCGCTTCCACGATTCTCCCGACTGCTAGATTCCCTACAGACGAATAGATAATATATTGTGTGTTCACGGTGGGCAAGCGAGGAGGCCGGATGGAGGACGCGAGCGGCACCGGGACGCGCGCGACGCGCAAGCGCGCCGAGCGGATCCGGCTCATCGAGCACACCGCCGCCCGGCTTTTCGCCGAGCGCGGCTACGAGGCGACGAATTTCGAGGACATCGGCGCTGCCTTGGACCTGCGCGGACCCAGCCTCTATCACTACTTCCCGTCGAAGGAAGAGCTGTTCCTCAGGTGCATGGAGCACGCGGCCGCGGAGGTGTTCCCCCGGCTCGTCGCGATCGCGGAGTCGGGACACCCGCCACGGGAGAGGCTGAGGCTGATGTTCCGGGAGGAAGCCGTGATCACGCTGCGCGAGTATCCCGAGTTCATCCCGCTGTTCCTCAAAGTGCGGGTTCCGGTCGCGGCGCTGGAGTCCCGTCGCGACGAACTCCGGCGCGAGCAGACCATGATCTTCCGGGCCGTGGCGGACGAGCTGGCCGGGGAGAGGCACCTGACCTTGAATCTGGCGCTGGGAGGGCTGGCGCTCATCGGCGAATGGTTCGACCCGGCGGACCGGCTCGGCGTGGACGAGTTCGCCGAGTCGGTGTCCCGCACCCTCGTCGGGCTGTTCGGGGACCGCGGGTGAGCCGCGTCAGCCACCCTGCCCCAAGTGCTTCCGGTAGAACGGGATCAGCGCGTCGAGTGCGATCTTGACCGGCTCGGGCCGGTCGTAGAGGTCGTAGTGCGAGTAGCCCTCGGCCACCACGAGCTGGCGGTCCCGCGATGCCGCGATGCGCCCGTACAGCTCGGTCCCGTCGCGGTAGGAACCGAACGCGCCCGGCTGGTCTCCGACGACGATCAGAGCCGGCTGCGTCAGCAACGTCTCGGCGCGAAGGAACGCATCCCAGTTCAGTGCCTGGTTCAGCGAGCCCAAGTTCATCCGGGCCGCGCCGTTGGGCTTCTCGCCCCGTCCGGTCTTGTAGTAGTCCACGGCTTCGACGATGTCCCGGTCCGCGGCACCGGCTTCGCGTGCCGCGTCGGGGGAGGGCGGCAGCAGTTCATTGACCTGCACGTCGCCGCCGCGGGCTTCCTTGGTGCGCTGGTCGCTGACCTGTTCGAGCAGCTTCACCGGGTCGAACTCGCTGAAGCCCTCCTGCATGAGACGGCCGTAGTTCACCGGCACGACCGCGCCGAGCGCCTTGATCCGGCGTTCGAGCATGGTCGCGTTCGTGGCGTACCCGCCACCACCGCAGATGCCGAGGACGCCGATCCGGTCCGCGTCGACGTAGTCCAGCGTCACGAGGTGGTCGACGACGTGGGAGAAGTCGGCCACGCGCTGGGTCGGGTCTTCGGTCCAGCGCGGCTCGCCGCCGCTCTCGCCTTGGAAGCTCGCGTCGAAGGCGATGACGACGAAGCCTTCCCGCGCCAGCGCCGGGCCGTAGACATTCCCGGCGGTCTGTTCCTTGCAACTGCCGATCGGGTGGGCGCTGATCACGGCAGGGTAGGTCTTGTTCTCGTCGAAGTCCGGCGGCAGCACCAGGTTCGCCGCGATGTCCCAGTACGGGGCTTTGACGGTGACTCGACGGGTCTCGATCTCGCTCATCAGTCTCTTCTCCTCGGGGGTGGCTTCCTTGAGTTCGAGCCTGCCCGCTCTCGCCACGCTGAGACAGATGCTCCTGTCAGGGGGTACTGGCGACCCCTGCCTGAGAGAGTGCTTGAGCCGGATCGGGAGCTACCGGATCAGCTCGCCGCCGTTGATGTCCACCGTAGCCCCGGCGATGTAGTCCGACTTCGGGGAAAGCAGGAACAGCACCAGTTCGGCGATGGCGGAGGTCGTGCCGATGCACCGCAGCGGAGTGGCCGCGCGGGCTGCTTCCCGTTTCCGCTCGCCGACGGAACCGCTCAGCGTCGGGGTTTCCACCAGCCCGGGCGCGATCGCGTTGAGGTGCACATTGTCCGGAGCCGCTTCCAGCGCGACCTGGCGGGTGAGGCCGAGCAACGCGGCTTTGGACGCGGAATAGTGCGCGTCGGCGAAGGTGGCGAGGATCCGGCCGACTCGGGAGGAGATGGTGACGATCGTGCCCGATCGCCGTGGCTTCATTCCGGGCAGTGCCTCGTGCGTCCAGGGAACGCGCCGCTGAGGTTCACCCCCGTCAGCCGTGCCCAGCCGTCGGCGATGGACTCGACCGGCCGGGTGACGCTCACCAGTCCCGCGCCGTTGACGAGCACGTCGATCTGCCCGGCGTCCGCGAGGACGGAGGCAGCCGCGGCGCGAGGGTCGGAGACGTCGCACTGGACCGGAACGATCCCCGGTGCGGATTCCGAATCCGGTTCGAGGTCGACCGCGAACACGGATGCTCCCGCGCGGGGCGAGCCGGGCCGAGCTTTCCGCGCCCATGCCCCGGCCCGCTCCGGTGATCACGGCGACTTCGCCCGCGATTTCTTCTGTCATGAGTCCGTCAGTCTTCCGGTGTCAGGGGCAGCAGCAAGGCCGCCAGCACGTCGTCGACCTTCTCCAGCGCCAGAACGTCCTGGATCATCCGGTCTGCTGTCGAACCCTTGAGCGGCAGCACCGAGAACGGCAAGCACATCCGGAACTTGTCCACGAAATCCTGTTCGCTGAAGGGGTTCTTCGGATGGCCCTTCACGTAGACGTGTTCGGTGGCGATCACCCGCCCGTCGCGCAGGCTCGTGGTCAGCCGGGCGCCCCAGTCGGAAACGGACGGATCCTCGACGGCGGAGATCCGGGTCATCAGCTCCCGCACCTCCGGACGCCGCCGTGCTTCGTCCGAATAGGACTGTACGAACACCCGTCGATCGAAAGCGGCAGTGGCCACGGCGTAGGGGAGGCTGAACTGGCATTCCGGGACGGTCCGCGGATCCCACTTCTTGTCGGTCGGCTCGCACACTGCCCGCCAGCCCGAGGTCGAGACTGCGAGGTGGACACTCGCGATGGCCGCGGCGGCGAACTCGTGCGTGCGCATCTGTTCGACGATGCCGTCGATCCAAGAGTGCGAGAAGTAGCAGGCGCTGTAATCTTTGCTGGTGATCTGGGTTGCCGTCCAGTTCCTTCCGAGGCCGCGTGTGATCGCGTCCGGGTTGGTTTCCCAGCGTGCTGTGCGCAGGAAACCATGGGGTCCGGTCAGCACTTCCCGCCGCGGCCCGGTGATGCCGCGGCGGGCGAGCAGGCAGGCCGTGATCGCGGATTGGCACACGAGCCCGTGGTGCACGCGCACCATCAACGTGGCCGGTGCGTAAATGCCCATGGTGTGCGGTTGCGTCATCGTGCGGGCGATGCCCTGGGCGTTCTCCAGTTCCTCCTGGGAGAATCCGAGCAGACTGCCGACCGCGGCGACGGCTCCGAAAATGTAGTGCCCGCCGCAGTCGTTGTCCTTCACCGCTTTGCTGATCATCCGGTACGCCGATCCGATGCGGATCAACGTCTCCTGGCCGATCACCAGCGCGGTCAGGAACTCCGCGCCGGTGACGTCCGGGCGCAGCCCGGTGGCGGCGAGCAGGCTCGCGACGACGTACTCGCTGACGTGCCCGGCTTCCTCGTGCAGATCGCCGCAGTCCATCGCCCTCGGCATCGGGCCGATGGCCAGCGCGGCTTCGGCGGCGGGCACGCGTCCGCCGTAGAACGGCAAGGGCGTTTCCGGTGTGCCGCCCTTTTTCCTGCACCAGGTCCACAATGGCCGGGATGCCGTCCATTCCGGACCCGCCGATCAGGACCGCCATGCAGTCGAGCAGAGTGTGCTTCGCATGCCGGACAACGTCTTCGGGAAGGGTGGCGTAGGTCGTCCGCGCTGCGAACCGGCACAGCGCGCGCATCGGGTCCTCGGTCATTTCAGCGTCTGCCCCGCGTCGATCTTCAGCCCGAGCCCGGTCACGTAGCGCCCCTCGCCGGACGCGCGGAACGCCACCGCGTTGGCGATGTCCTCGGGCTCGACCCACGGCACGTCCATCACCGGGATGGTCGCGGACGGGTCCTTGACCCGGTCCGCCTCCGGGAGGTCCGGTGCGAACAGCGCGTACGTTTCGTCGTTGTGGATCAGCTTCGTGTTGACCGACGTCGGCGCCACGCAGTTGACCCGGATTCCGAACGGGGCCAGCTCCAGCGCTCGCGTCTTCATGAAGCCGACGACGCCGTGCTTGGCCGCGACATACGGCGAAAAGTTCCGCATCCCCTTGATCGCCATCGTCGAACTGGTGAAGATCATCGGGATCGCCGCTTTCGCGGTGTGCCACACGCCTTTGAGCACCACGTCCTGAGTGGTCTGCCATTCGAGGTCGGGGACCTCTTCGCTCAGCCCGTACGACCAGATCCCGGCGTTCGCGACTACCACGTCGAGCCGTCCGAGCTGCCGCACCCCGTCGTCAAGCGCGGCGTTGTGGCGCACGTCGACCTGCGCGGTGACTACCGAGCGTCCCAGACCTTTCACCACGCTCGCGATTTCTTCGAGGTCCGCGGGCGGCGCGACGTTGGTCTCCACCGGGGCCGCGATGACGTCCGCGCCCTCCCGCGCGGTTTCCTGGCATCCGCCCAGCTCCGTTCTCGTCTCCGTTGTCCGGCCCTGAGATTCGTCCGGTTCGGCCCGCGCGGGAAGGGCGTTTCTCGGCTGCCGAGAAACAACCGGCGCGATGGGTCTCAGCCGAGTTCGACGGCTCGCTGGAGCTGCCGCCACTGGTGCCGGTAGGCGCGGGAGATGCCGCGGGCAGTGGTGTGCAGCGCGGGCAGCAGTTCGGCGGGCGCGTATGCGGCGAACGGTACGGTGACGGACAACGCGGCCAGCGCGGTGCGGTCGCCAGCGAGGATCGGGACGGCGACGCCGGTCGAGTCGAGGGAGATCCAGCGGCGCGCGACGACGTGCCCGGCCCGGGGGGCCTCGTGCACGATCCGGGCCACCTCGGCGCGGTCGAGGACGCTGTGCTCGGTGAAGCGGACGAGCTTGGCGGAGGAGAGGATCTCGTCGCGCACGCCCGGCGGGGCGCACGCGACGAGGACAGCGCGCGCAGCCGGACCCCGGGTTGGGTGACGTTGGTGGCACCGGCCTGGCGTGCGGACAGGGTGTCGACGTTGAGCACGTTCCAGGACCGAAAGCAGCGTCGGCGCCTGGACGACGGCGCGCAGGTCCTCCAGGTAGGGGAGAGCGCTCTCGCGCAGGGTCGGCGGCCCGGCCGACCGGGCCGCGATCTCCCAGAGCCGCACTCCGATCCGGATCCGCCGGCCGGCATCGCGGTCGAGGATCCCCAGCCGGGTCAGTTCCGCCACGATGCGGTGCGCGGAAGGCACCGGAATCCCGGTGCACCGGGCGATCTCGGACGCAGTGCGCGCGCTGCCCGTGTCGTTGACGGCATCGAGCACGCGCACGACCCGTTCGATCATCGACTCGCCGCGCGGGCGAGACCGCAGCGGGCAGCAGCACCACCGCGGCCGGTGGTCATTCGCCGGCCCAGGTCACCACTTCCTCCAGCGGCGCACGGGCGGTGCGGTAGCTGTTGGTCGGATGGTCCTCGTCGGGGTAGCCGAACGAGATGCCGAGCAGGATCTTCCGGTCGTCCGGGATGTCGAAGTGCTGCCGGATCAGCGTGGCGTGCCCGGCGAGGGCGGCCTGCGGGATCGCGCCCAGCCCGAGGCTTTGCGCCGCCAGCAGGAAGGTACCGACGTACAGCCCGCTGTCGACGGCGCCGTAGAGGTCGTGCACGACGTCGGTGGTGACGACGGCGACGTGCGGGGCGCCGAAGAAGCGGAAGTTCTCGAACGCTTCCCGGGCGGATGCTTCCCGGTCGCCGCGTTCGATGCCGACGGCTTCGTACAGTTGCCAGCCGCTGGCGCGGCGTCGGTCGCGGTACACGCCGCGGTATTCGGCGGGCGGGGCGAAGTCGAACTTCGGCGGGTTCTCCCGGGCCCACTCGGTCATCGCTTTCCGGAACCGTTCGGTCGCCGCGCCGCTGGTGACGATCACCTGCCAGGGCTGGGTGTTGCACCACGACGCCGTCCGCTGCGCGAGCGCCAGCAGCCGCTCGACGACCGGCCGGGGCACCTGCCGGTCCTGGTAGGCGCGACAGCTCCACCTCGTGACCAGCAGATTCTCGAGTGCCTCGGCAGGGGTCATGCTCGCCAGTCTAGCAAAAATATAAAAAATATTTCTAGTCTGGCTGGGGCGGCGACGAGGTGCCGGGCTCGATCGGAGAGCGGAAGTTTCCGGGCGATCGAGCGGTTCGCGTCGCCCGGCAGACCGGTGGCGAGGCAAGTCACCGATTTCCGCGGCAGACAAGGGAAAAGGCGGCGGGGCCGAGACCCGCCGCCTTTTCGCCGGTTCAGACCCGCAGCAGCTTGGCGAACTCGGCGGCCGGCTGGTCGAGATCGCCGTCCTTGATCGCGTGCAGCAGTGCGGCGCGCTGGTCCTCGCTCAGCGCCGAGGACAGCACGTCGTGGAACTTCGCGTCCAGATCCGCTTGCGACATCGGGTTTTCCGCCGTCCCGGCGGGGTTGTCCACGAACACCTGCTCGCTCGTGCCGTCCTGGTAGGTCACCGTCAGCTCCGCGACCCAGCGCCCGGGGTACTGCTCGTCCAGGTCCGGCCGCACCTCGATTTTCACCTTCCGGGCCAGCGCGGCGACGTCGCTGTCTTCGCCGAGGTCGAGCTTCCCGGCCAGGTACGCCTGATGCGTCGAGAACCCGTTGCCGCGCCCCAGCGTCGACAGCGCGAACTGGAACGGCAGGCTGTACTGGAGGTGCTCGATGATCTTCGGCGCGTACGCGTTGCGGTTCTGGTTGCCGATCACCACGTCCCCGCCGGTCTGGATGCCCAGCAGCACCGAGTCGATCCGGTCCGCGGCTCCGGTCAGCTTGCGAGCGCCGTCGATGTAGGCGTGGTTGATCCCGCAGCAGCAGTAGGGCTTGAGCCAGATGCGGGAGATCTCGAAGGTCTGGCCGAGCCCGAAGGCGGCCGCGGCCTCGTCGCCGACCTCCAGCCCGGCGAAGGTGCGGAAGAAGCCCTTCGAGCCGGTCAGGAAGGTGGCCGGGCCGGTGATCCCGGCTCCGGCTAGTTCGGCCGCGCGGATGCCGCCGCGGGTCCCGATGCCCGAATGCACGCGTTTGATGGAACCGCCGCCGGAGGTGTACTCGGTGGTGCCGGAGGCGTGGCTGAGCGCGATCGAGAGCGCGTGTCCGGTGGTCTCCAGGTCGAATCCGCGCAGTTTGGCGACCACCGCGGCGGCGCCGAAGGTCGACAGCAGACCGTGCGGGTGGAAACCGCGCACGAGGAGATCGGGGTTCGCCAGCTTGCCGATCCGGGTGTAGACCTCGTAGCCCGCGACGATGGCGGTGAGCACGTCGCGCAGGTCGGAGCCGAGTTCTTCGCCGACAGCCAGCGCCGCCGAGATCACGCAGCTGCCCGGATGCGCGGAACTGGACCGGTGCGCGTCGTCGTACTCGAAGCCGTGGCCGAAGGTGGCGTTGAGAAACGCGGCGTCGGCCGCGCTCATCGCGTCGCCGCTCGCGACGACATGCGCAATTCCGGGGACGTGTGCCGCCCTGGTCACTTCGAGCACGGCTTGGCTCCACGGCAGCGCCGCGCTGCCCACCTGGAGGGCGAGCTGGTCCTGCAGCAGCCGACGGGTCCCGGCGACGGCTTCGGCCGGGATCTCCTCGAAGGTCAGGTCGGTGACGAGCCGCGCCGCGGCTTCTTCGACGGGGGAGAAGGTACCCACAGTGGTTGCCTTTCCGATCAGGAGCGGGGGAGGCCGTAGGACTTGAGTTCGACGTAGGCGTCGAAGCCCTCGGGGCCGGCTTCGCGGCCGATGCCGCTGTTCTTGAATCCGCCGATCGGCGCGGTGAAGCCGACCGGGTTGCCGTTGACCTCGACGGTGCCGGTGCGGATCTGCCGGGCGACCGCCAGCGCGTGCTCCGGGTCGGCGGAGAACACCGAACCGTTGAGGCCGTAGTCCGAGTTGTTGGCGATGGCGACCGCCTCGTCCTCGGTGTCGAAGGTGTGCACGGTCAGGACCGGGCCGAAGATCTCCTCCTGGGCGATCTTCGCGCCCGGATCGACGTCGGCGAACACGGTGGGGGAGACGTACCAGCCGCGCTCCAGCCCGTCCGGCCGCCCGCCGCCGATCAGCAGCGACGCGCCGGATGCCTTGCCGTCGGCGAGATAGCCCTCGACCCGGGTGCGCTGCGCCGCGCTGGCGAGCGGGCCGACCTCGGTCGCGGGGTCGAACGGATCGCCGACCGGCATCGACCCGATCAGCTCCACCAGCCGGTCGTGGAGTTCGTCCCGGCGCGAGCGGGCGACCACGACGCGGGTCTTGTTGCTGCAGACCTGGCCGGTGTTGCGCAGCGACACGGCGCGGACGGCGGCGATCGCCGCGTCGAGGTCGGCGTCGTCGAGCAGCACCGCCGCGGACTTCCCGCCGAGTTCGAGCGTGCACCGGCGCAGGTCCTGCCCGCACAGCGCGCCGATCCGCCGCCCGGCCGCGGTGGAACCGGTGAACGACACCTTGTCCACGCCGCGATGCCGGACCAGGTATTCGCTGACTTCCCGCTCCGCCGGAACGATGTTGACGACCCCGTCAGGCAGCCCGATCTCGCTCAGCAGATGGCCGAGCAAGTACGCGTCGAGCGGGGTTTCCGGCGAGGGCTTGAGCACCATGGTGCAGCCCGCGAGCAGCGCGGGCGCCAGCTTGATCATGGTGATGAGCAACGGCGCGTTCCACGGCACGATCGCGGCGACCACGCCGGCCGGCTCCCGCGTGACGAGCGCGTTCCCGGTCGCGGACCGGCGGGTGTCCTGCCACGGGTAGTCCGGCGCGAGATCGAGGAACGCGTCGAGCAGCAGCCGCGGGCCGATCGCCTGCATTTTCGTCGACAGCGTGATCGGGCACCCCATCTCGGCGCTGACCAGCTGTGCGATGTCGGTTTCGTGCTCGGCCAAAGCAGCGCTGAGCTTGCGCAGCACGGCGATCCGCTCTTCGAGCGGCAGGCGGGGCCACCGGCCGTGGTCGAACGCGTGGCGTGCCGCGGTGACTGCCGCGTCCACATCCGATTCGACGCCCTCGGCCACCCGGGCGAGGACTTCCTCCGTGGAAGGGGAAACCACCTCGAAGTGCCGGCCGGAGGCCGGGGCCGCCCATCGCCCGCCGAGGAAAAGCTTGTCGTAGTGGCCTTGCCACAGCTGGGGCTGTGCGGGCATCGGGGCACGCTCCTTGATCGTCCGAGGGACCTGAGTCAGCATACAGAATATAAAATATCTCGACCAGGACCGGGGGACAGCGGGGGCACCTTGACTCGGCACCGGTCAGATAATATAAAATATTATCGCAGTGCACCCTCAGTGAAGGCGGGCGACATGCGGCACAAGCCACTCGACGGCATCCGGATCCTGGAGATCGGGGGCTACATCTCGCTCCCGTTCGGGACCTCGATGCTGTGCGGTCTCGGCGCCGAGGTGGTGAAGGTGGAGAAGCCGGTCGTCGGCGAGGACTTCCGGCGCCGGATGAACAACGAGAGCCCGTACTTCCGCCAGTACAACGCCGGCAAGCGCAGCCTTTCGGTCGATCTCAAGACCGCCGAGGGGATCGAACTGATCAAGGCGCTGGTGCCGCGTTTCGACGTGGTGCTGGAGAACCTCCGCCCGGGCAAGCTCGCCGCCATGGGCCTCGGTCCCGACGAGTGCCGGGCGCTGCGCCCGGACCTCGTCTACGGTTCGGTCACCGGGTTCGGCTCCACCGGCCCGCTGGCCGACCGGCCCGCCTACGACACGATCGGGCAAGCGTTCGGCGGGCTGTAC
This sequence comes from Amycolatopsis rubida, assembly GCF_900115345.1. Classification (GTDB taxonomy): domain Bacteria; phylum Actinomycetota; class Actinomycetes; order Mycobacteriales; family Pseudonocardiaceae; genus Amycolatopsis; species Amycolatopsis rubida. The sequence continues at coordinate 46,713 of NZ_FOWC01000007.1, forward strand.
TCGCTCTTCAGCGACGACGGGCGGCCGCAGCTCGCCGGCGGGCTGAGCGCGGACCTGGTGACCGGGCTGACGACCGCGGCCGGCGTTCTCGCCGCGCTGGTCGGCAAGCTGAAGACCGGGCAGCCCCAGCGGATGGAGACCTCGATCATGGAGGCGGTCAGCGTGCTCACCGCCGACGGCATCACCCAGGCCTTCGAACTCGGCCACGATCCCAGCCGTACGAGCAGGCATCCGCAGGCGCAGAACTTCTGCGTGCCGACCTCCTCGGGCAAGTACCTCGCGGTGCACCTGTCGTCGTCGCAGAAGTTCTGGCAGGCGCTGTGCCGCGCGCTGGAACGCACCGACCTGATCGAGGACCCGCGCTTCGCCGAGTATCGCCCGCGAGAGGCAAACTACTTCGAGCTGGTGCCGATCGTCGAGGCGGAGTTCGCGCGCAAGCCCAAGGAGCATTGGGAACGCGTGCTCACCGAACACGATGTGCCGTTCGCGCCGGTGCTGTCCATGGCCGGCTACCTCGAACACCCGCAGGTGCGGCACCTGGACATCGCCGACCATCAGCCGGACGGGCTCGCGCTGCTCCGTCCGCCGTGGACGTTCGACGGCGTGCGGCCGGACCGCTCCTCGGTCGCGGCAACGGTAGGCGCCGACTCCCGTGCGGTCGCGAGCGAGGTGCTCGCGGCCGAAGACGTCGAAAAGCTGTTCGCGACCGGCGTCCTGTACGAATCCTGAACGACTACTGGAGAACCTCGATGAAGCCGTACCGTTCCATGCTCTTCGTCCCCGGCCACAAGGCTTCCTGGGCCGGCAAGGGTCTCGCGTCCGGCGCCGACGCGCTGATCCTCGACCTGGAGGATTCCGTTCCGGTCGCGGAAAAGGAGAGCGTGCGCCCGGTCGTCGCGGAGACGGTCGACCGGCTGCACGCGCAGGGCGTGCGTCCCGACGTGTGGGTGCGGCCCAACGCGTCGGTCAGCGGCATCCAGGGCGCGGACCTCGAAGCGGTCATCCGGCCCGGGCTGGCCGGCCTGTTCCTGCCGAAGGTGTTCGACGCCGAGGAACTGATCCGCATCGACGCGGTCGTGTCGCACATCGAGGCGCGCGAGGGACTCGAAGCGGGCAGCGTCGGGCTGATCGTGAGCTTCGAGACCGCCGTTTCGATGGCGCACTGCGAGGAGATCGCCGCCGCGACGCCACGGGTTTCCAGCCTGCTCGGCGCGACCGGCCCGAGCGCCGACGTGGGCCGCGAGCTGGGTTTCGAGTTCACTCCGGCCGGGCTGGAGACGCTGTACCTGCGCAGCAGGCTCGTGCTCGCCGCCCGTGCGGCCGGACTGCACCACCCGGTGGCCGGGGTGTGGCAGGACATTCGCGATCTCGACGGTGCGCGCCAGTTCTGCGCGGACAACAAGCAGCTGGGCTACCGCGGCATGGTGTGCATCCACCCGTCGCACGTGGCGATCGCCAACGAGGTGTTCACGCCGGCACCGGAGGCGGTCGACCATTCCCGGCGGCTGATCGAGGCGTTCCACGCGGCGGAGGCGGCGGGCAGCGCGGCGGTGGACTTCGAGGGCCAGCACGTCGACATCGCGCACGTGAAGACGGCGGAGGGGATCGTCGCGCAGGCGGAGGCGATCGCGGCGAACGCTTGATCTTTTCCCGGTCGTTCCTGGGGGCGGTCCGCCTCGGCCGTTTCGAGGATTGTCGCGCGAAATCAGCGGAGCCGGGCGTCGCACGGGCGGAGAATGCCTGAGAATCGTTGTGCGGAGTGCCGTGGACGCCGAACGAATTCCCGGCTGGGTCACCTTGAGCAGAGCGGCCCAGCCGGTCTCGTCCTGCCCGGGCCGCTCAGCCGCGGTCCGGTGTGGACTATTCCGTCTCGTCCGACCAGAGACCGCGTTCCTCAAGCATCCGGATGACGTTGTCCGCGCCGTCGAGGATGTGCCGTTCGGCGATCGTGCGCGCCTTGCGCACGTGCCTGCCGCGCAGGGCCTGCAACAGTTCGGCGTGGTCGGAGAGGGTGTGGTCGACGTGGCCTTCGATCGAGGCGTAGAAGCGGTTCGGCAGGTGCTTGACCACGGAGCTGAGCAGCAGGGTCAGCCGGTGGGAGTCGGCGGCCAGGTTGAGCTGGCGGTGGAATTCGTGGCCGAGCCGGGTGATGGCCTCCTGGTCCGCGGCGTCGGCGGCCTTGGCGAAGTCCTCGTTGACCGCTTCGAGCCGGTCCAGCTGTTCCGGAGTGATCTTCTTGGCCGCGCGCGCGGCGAGTTCGGCGGAGAACTGGGCTTGTGCCCAGAACAGGTCCCGCACGTCCTGGCGCGACACCGGGGCCACGACGAACCCGCGGCGCGGCACGAGTTCCACGAAACCCTCGCTGCGCAACGAGAGCAGTCCTTCGCGCACAGGCGTGTTGCTCACTCCGACCGCCTCGGCGATGGGTTCGGTGCGCAGGAATTCGCCTGGCTTGACATCGCCCGACATGATCAGCTCGCGGACGTAGGTCGCGACTTCCTCGGGCAGCTGCTGACGGCGGTCGCCGCTGCGCAGCCGGGCCAGTTCGTCGGCCACGGGCCACCTCCCCAACGCCTCGAAGCGGTTTCGAGGATCTGATGTTCAGCAAAGAACATGATATATGGACGGCGACAGATTATGGCACGGTCGGCACGCTCTCGGGCGCGCCGACCCGCCGGGGATCGACCGGCGCGGCGGCGAGCAGCGCGGTGCCGCTGACCGTGCCGAGCGGCCCCGCGCGGTCGAACACGGTCGCGGTCGTGACCGCGATGCCGTCGTGCTCGACGCGGTGGTCGGCGGCGAGGCCCAGCTCCAGGTCGCTCGCGGGGACGCGGCCGAGGGTGAGCGTGAGGTCGGCGTTGATGAACTCCAGGCCGGCCTCGCCCCAGTTGGTCACGAGGTTGACCAGGTCCGCGGCAGTGGCGGCGTGCTGGAACGGCGTGGGCCGCTCGCCGCGCACGATGTCCTGCGGGAACACCCAGATCGTCTTGCGCGAGGCGTTCTGGTGCGGTTCGGGCGATCCGGTCCAGCCGACGCCCTCGCTGTGGAAGACGCGCGGCTCTTCGGTCTCGGGGAACACGTCGAACGGCGGAGGAGCGGGGAATCCGTCCGGGGCCCAGACGCGGCCGGCGGAGGGGGAGCCCGCGGCGAGGAACAGCCCGGAGCCTTTGCCGACGAGGGTTTCTCCCTGCCAGAGGGTCGCTTCGACGAGGCAGAGGCGACGTCCGCGGCGAACGATCTCCGTTCGCGTGGCAGCGGGTGCGTAGCGCGCCGGGCGCAGCAGGTCGACAGTCCAGCGGGCCGGCCGGAACAGCCCCGGCCCGGCGGCCCGTTCCGCGGCGCGGGCCAGCGCCCCGCTCGTCGCCATGCCGCGCAGCTGAGCGCCGCCGCCCCAGCTCGCGCGCGCTTCCGGCAAGGGGTGCAGGAGTTCGCCGTCCGGTCCGGGTTCCGCGGTGAAGAACGCCATCGTCACCTGACAAATATAACATTTTATATGTGATCTGAGGGAGAGGGGCGGAGACCGGCGCCGGATGGCGACGCGCGGTCCATGCCGGTGATCATGACACAAGCCGCTGGACGACGGTGTCGCAGTCGACCGGGTCCGGATCCGCGGTGTCGCATTGCACCCGTCGGCGCGGAGCCCGGCGAACTGGCTCGCTTGACCCGCGAGGGTTCCGGGCGTCGCCCTTGCCTCGGTCGGCAGATAATACATAATATGTAATTGATGCCCGTGGTAACCGCCGAGGAGAGCCGATGACGACAGAGACGACCCGGTCCGGGCCGCTGGCCGGAGTCCGGGCAGTGGCGCTCGCCGGGATGGGGCCGACTCCGTTCGCGAGCATGCTGCTGGCCGACCTCGGGGCGGAGGTCGTGCGCGTGACGCGCCCGGCGAGCAGGCGGGGCCGCGCGCTCGGCCAGACCGAGGGGATGGCCGCCGGACACGACCTTGCGAACCGGGGTGTCGGGACCGTCCAGGCCGACCTCAAGTCCCCGGACGGCGTGCGCGCGGTGCGGCACCTCGCCGGAGCCGCCGACGTGTTCATCGAGGGATACCGGCCGGGCGTCGCCGAGCGGCTCGGCCTCGGTCCGGAGGTCCTGCTGGCCGGCAACCCCGCGCTCGTCTACGCCCGGCTGACCGGATACGGCCAGTCCGGCCCGCTCGCGCACCAGGCCGGCCACGACATCAACTACGTCGCGCAAACCGGTGCGCTGCACGCGATGGCACGGGCGGGCGAGGCGCCGCGGCCGCCGATCAACCTGCTCGGCGATTACGCGGGCGGGGCACTGGTCGCGGCCTGCGGCATCGTGAGCGCGCTGCTGGAAACCCGCACGTCGGGCCGGGGCCAGGTGCTCGACGCGGCGATGATCGACGGCGTGGCGTTGCTGACCGCCAAGCTCCAAGGTTTGCGAGCCGCCGGTCGGTACTCCGACGAGCCCGGCACGAACTACCTCGACTCGGGCGCTCCGTTCTACGACACCTACCGCTGTGCGGACGGCCGGTACGTCGCGGTCGGTGCGCTGGAGCCTGATTTCTACCGCGAGTTCGTCTCCCGGCTCGGCGTCGATCTGAGCGGCTGGCCGGACCAGGACGACCGCGCGGGATGGCCCCGGCTGCGCACGCTCATCGCGGCGGCGTTCGCCGGGAAGGACCGTGACGAATGGGCCCGGATCTACGCGGGCACCGATGCTTGCGTCACGCCGGTGCTCACCTTCGACGAAGCGGCCGAGCATCCGCACAACGCCGAACGGCACGTCTTCGACCGGGTCGACGGTGTGCTCCATCCGCGGCCCGCCCCGCGCTTCAGCCGTACTCCGGCGCGCGAACCGTCCGCACCCGGTGCCGGTGTGCTGGATCTGGACCGGCTGCTGACGGCGTGGTCCTCGTCCGCCGAGCCTCGCGAACAGCCGGCCTGAGCCCCGGAAGAGCCGTCCGTCAGCCGCACCGGCGGGCGGTCGCCGACGGCAGCACCCCGAACCGTTCGCGGTACTGGTGCGCGAATCGTCCGGGATGGAAGAAGCCCCAGCGGGCCGCGACGTCGGTGACCGAGTCCGCTCCGCCGGACAGCAGTTCCCGGTGCACCCGGTCGAGCCGGACGGCGCGCAGGTAGGCCATCGGCGATTTTCCGACCTCCTCGCGAAAACCGGCTTGCAGTGCTCGCGGGCTGATCGAGGCCATGGCGGCCAGGCCGGCGGTCGTGATCGTCTCTTCGGGGTGCCGGTCGAGGTAGTCGACGATTTCGCGGATGCGGGAACCCCGGGTGTGCGCGGGGCGGCTGTGCAGCCGTGCGCTGAGCCGGCTGGGCAGGGTCAGCAGCAGCTGGGTCATCAGCGCCGACTCGAACTCGTGGCACGCGGCCGGAACCGTCGCCAGGCCCCCGTCCCGGTTGAGTTCGGCGTACAGGAAGCTCACGGTCGCGAGAAACGCCTGCGCGGCGGGCGAACGGAGCGAAAAGGTCAGGTCGAAGTCGATCTCTTCGCGGATCGGCTGCCCGATCAGCTTCGCCGCGTGCGCTTCGAGCAGATCCTTGGGCAGTTTGACGTGGTACTGCCAGGAATCCGCGCTCCACTGCACCAGGACCGGGGACTGCGGCACGAAAGCGACGCCTGCCTCGCCGGCGGCGAAGGAGCGGCGGACACCGTGCTGCTCCACCGTGCTGGTGCCGGTGGCGGGCAGGTTCACGTGGTAGCACAACCGCATCGGCGGGCCGACGATCGTCGTGTCCGCCCCGTAGGCCATCCGCCCGATCGTGAGGTGCGGGGACGGCGCGAGATCGAGCCGGAACCGCATTCCCGCGCGGTCGGCCACGTGCACCTCGTGGCTCGCGAAGGTCCGGGACACCTGCTCGCGGGCGGCGTCGAGGTCGGCGGTGCGGAAGGTGACCGGGCCGGGTCGCCCGGCGAGCTGCTGGTCCTCGGGCATCGGTGCCTCCTCGTCTCCCGTGCCACCAGGGGAGCACTAAGAATATATGATATTCAACTCGCGGCTGGACGAGTCGTCGTGAACGAGTATATATTTTATATTTAGCGAGGGCGGGCGCGGCCGGGGAGCCGGGCCGGGACCCGGAGACGCATCAACCGTGACGACAGCGGCCGCGACCAGCGCGGCGGGGAGAGGACACCGGATGGCAGGCCTGTACTTCGAGGAGTTCGAGCCGGGGATGGTCATCGACCACCCGACCCGCCGCACGGTCACCGAGGCCGACAACACGCTGTTCAGCGTCATGACGCTGAACCTGGCTCCGCTGCACCTCGACGCCGAGTACAGCAAGAACAGCATCTACGGCCAGCGCCTGGTGAACAGCCTGTTCATTCTCGGCCTCGTGTCCGGGGTGACCGTGCCGGAGACGACGCAGGGCACCACGCTGGGCAACCTCGGTTTCGAGAAGATCACCTTCCCCAAGCCGGTGTTCCACGGCGACACCATCCACGTGCGCACCGAGATCGTCAGCAAGCGCGAGTCCAAGAGCCGCGGCGATTCCGGCATCGTCATGTTCCGGCACCTCGGAATCAACCAGCGCGACGAGATCGTGTGCGACGCCCTGCGCGCCGGCCTGATGCTCAAGCGGTCCGCCGACCAGGCAGCCGCACAGGCCTGAGCAGCGGTCCGGGAAAGGAAGTGGCCATGGCCGAGGACGTAACGGGCCCTGCCTGGGCGCCGCCGCGGGAAGTGCGGGACCGAAGCCGGTACCTCGCCGCCCTGCGGAAGTGGGGAGTGTCCGCCGACGCGGCGGGCGTCGCCGAGGCGAACCGGCGGGCGATCGCCGACCCGGAGTGGTTCTGGCGTGCCGTCGTCGAGGACCTCGACGTCGCCTTCGCCGAACCGTTCGCCCGGGTGCTGGACGAATCCGAGGGCAAGCCGTTCCCGCGCTGGTTCCCCGGCGGCCGGATCAACGTCGCCGAACTGTGCGCGCACCGCCACGCCCGCGGCGAACTCGCCGGCAAGACCGCGGTGGTCTACGAGGGCGATTCCGGGCAGCGGCGCACGCTGAGCTTCGGCGAACTGGACGAGCGGGTGCGCCGGTTCGCCGCGAACCTGGCCGCCGCGGGCGTCGCGCGGGGCGACCGGGTCGTGTTGTTCATGCCGGTCGTGCCCGAGGCCGTCGTGGCGTTCCTCGCGATCGCGATGCTCGGCGCGATCGCGGTGCCGACGTTCAGCGGCTACGCGGCCGACGCGCTCGCCACCCGGTTGCGGGATTCGGAAGCGGTCGCGCTGATCACCGCGGACGGGACCACCCGGCGGGGCAAGGAAGTCCCGCTGAAACCGGTCGCCGACACGGCGCTGGCGGACGCGCCGTCCGTGCGCACCGTCGTCGTTGTCCGCCACCTCGGGACCGACGTGGCGATGCTGTCCGGCCGCGACGTTTATTACGACGAGCTGGATCCGTCGCCCGCTCCGGTGGAAACCGCGTCGACCGAGGCGAACGACCCGCTCACCGTCGTCTACACCTCGGGCACGACCGGCCGCCCGAAGGGGATCGTGCACTCCCACGGCGGGTTCGCGGTGAAGACCGCCGTCGATTTCGCCTACGGCTTCGACGTGCACGCCGACGACGTCGTCTGCTGGATCACCGATCTGGGCTGGCTCGTCGGTCCGATGCTGATGACCGGCCCGCTGCAGCTCGGCGCGACCATCGTGATGATCGAAGGCCTGCCGACGCATCCCACTCCCGACCGGATGTGGGACGTCGTCGAGCGCAACGGCGTTACGGTGCAGGGGATCGCGCCGACCGCGGCCCGTGCGTTGCGCGCGGCGCGGGAGAAGCCGGAGCACGCGCTGGCCACGCTGCGGTCGTTCGTCTCCACCGGCGAGGCGTGGGACGAGCCGACCTGGTGGTGGCTGTTCGACCAGGTCGGCAAGCGCCGGGTGCCGATCGTCAACTACAGCGGCGGCACCGAGGTCGGTGGCGGGCTGATCGTCGGCTATCCGTTCCTGCCGGGCGAAGCGGCGGCGTTCACCGGTCCGCTGCCGGGAGTGGACGCGGCGGTGCTCGACGACGCCGGGCAGCCGGTCGCCGGCGCGATCGGCGAACTGGCCGTGCGCAACACTTTCCCCGGCATGACGCACGCGTTCTGGCACGATCGCGAGCGCTATCTTGAGACCTATTGGGCGCGGTTCGCGGGAATCTGGGTGCACGGCGATTTGTCCAGTGTGGACGAGCACGGCCAATGGCGGATCCACGGCCGCTCCGACGACACGCTCAAGCTGGCCGGGCGGCGCGTCGGTCCGGCCGAGATCGAGGCGGCACTGCTGCGCGACGAGCGAATCGCCGAGGTAGCCGTGATCGGCGCCCCGGACGAACTGCGGGGCCAGCGGGCGGTGGCGTTCGCGGTGCTGCGCGAGCCGGGCGCCGACCGCGCCGAGCTGGCAGCTGCCGCGCTCGAAAACGCCGGGAAATCGTTCGCCCCGGAGGTGTACGTCGTGCCGACGCTGCCCAAGACCAAGAACGGCAAGATCATGCGGCGCGCCATCCGGGCGCGGTTCGTCGGGACGCCGGTCGGCGACCTGTCGTCGCTGGACCCGGCCACGCCGCTGGAAGACATCCCGGTACTCGCGGAGGAGAACGCGCAATGACCGACCCGGAAAGCAATGTCGAGATCGTCCGGAAGGCGACGCGGGAGCTGGCCCGCAAGTTCGACCACGACTACTGGCTGGACAAGGACCGCGACCACCAGTACCCGTGGGAGTTCGTGAAGGCGTTCGCCGCGGGCGGCTGGCTGGGCGCGATGATCCCCGAGGAATACGGCGGCATCGGCCTCGGCCTGGAAGAGGCCGCGGTGATGATGGGGGAGATCTCGGCGTCCGGCGCCGGGATGGCCGGCGGTTCGGCGATCCACTTCTACGTGTTCCCGCCCGCCCCGGTCGTGAAGTACGGTTCCGAGGAGATGAAGCGGGAGTACCTGCCGAAGCTGGCGGCGGGCGAGTTGCTGATGGCGTTCGGCGTGACCGAGCCGGACGCCGGGGTGGACACGTCGCGGATCAAGACCAAGGCGACCAAGGCCGAGGGCGGCTGGAAGGTCAACGGCAAGAAGGTCTTCATCACCAACGCGCAGAACGCGCAGAAGATCCTGCTGCTGGCCCGCACCTCGCCGCGGCGGGAGGACAAGCCGCTCTACGGCATGTCGCTGTTCTTGGCGGACCTGGACCGCGACGCGATCACGGTGCGGGAGATCGAGAAGCTGGGCCGCGCGGCGATCGACACGAACGAACTGTTCATCGACGACCTGTTCGTGCCCGAGGACCGGCTGGTCGGCGAGGTGGACAAGGGCTTCTACTACCTGCTGGACGGGCTGAACCCGGAACGCATCGTGGTCGGCATGGAAGGGGTCGGCCTCGGCCGGGCGGCGCTGGACATCGCCTCGGAGTACGCCAAGAACCGGGTGGTGTTCGACCGTCCGATCGGGCAGAACCAGGCGGTCGCCCACCCGCTGGCGGATTCGTGGATCCGGCTGGAAGCGGCCGAGGGCATGGTCATGCGCGCGGCGCGGCTGTTCGACGAGGGCAAGCCGTGCGGCCCGGAAGCGGCGGCGGCGAAGTATCTGGGCGCCGAGGGCGGTTTCGAGGCGTGCGACCGCGCGTTCTCGACGCTGGGCGGCTACGCGTATGCGAAGGAGTACCACGTCGAGCGGCTGTGGCGCGAGGTCCGCTTGCTGCGCAACGCGCCGTTCTCACAGGAGATGGTGCGGAATTACATCTCGCAGCAGGTGCTCGGGCTGCCGCGCTCGTACTGAGGCAGGCGGGCTCGCTATGCCGCAGGGAACGGCGGGGCTCTCAGCTGAGGGCTCCGCCGTTTCGCACTGCGCTCTGCGCCGGGCCGCCAGGAAGGCGGCGGAACGTCCGGACCGGAGAGGGCTTCCCGGGAGCCGTTCGACGCCGGGCAGATCGCGCGGGCTGGTCGTGCTCGGTCAGCCGCCCCGTTCAATGCGGGCAGTTTCGCGGCGGCTCTTCCGAGCGTTGCCGGCCGCGTTTGAACCCCCGCCCTTCTGCGCATATATTGTGCGTAACACGGCGGCGATGCCGTGCCTCGGAAGTACCAGAGGTGGCCGATGGACGTGGAGAACACCGTCTCGGGGGCCGCGCGGTACCGGGACTTGTGCGTGGAGGTCGGGGATGCGCTGGGGCTCGACGTGCCGGTGCCGCGGCTCGACGGTCCGTGGGCCGACGAGGCGGCGAGCGTGCTCGGGCGGCTGTGGAACGCCGTGCTGGCCGAAACGCTGCTCGCTGCCGACGAGGCCGGAGTGTCCGGTGCCCGGCGGCGAGAGCTGGCCGAACTGCTCGGCCGGATCCGCGCGGTCGAAGCCGAACTGGCGGAAGCGCGGCTCGCCGACCGGCAGGTGCTGCTGCGCCAGGTGGCCGCTTCGCTCGCCTCGGTCCGGGACGCGAAGTCCGTGGACGAATTCCTCGGCCGCATCCCGGAAGCGGGCTGCCGGCTCGGCTTCGACCGGGTCCTGGTCTCCCGGGTGGCCGATTCCGTGTGGCGGCTGCACACGATGTGCGTCGTGCACGAACCGCGGTGGGCGGACGAGATCGTCGCCGTCGGGAAAGCGTCGCCGCCCGCCTTGCGCGGCGGCCTGATCGAGGCGGACGTAGTCGACCGGGCCGAAACCCGGCTCATCTTCGACACCCAGCACAGCGCACGCGTGGATCGCGACCTGATCCGCGTCACGAAGTCCACTTCGTACGGAATCGCCCCGCTGACGGTGCAGGGCCAAGTCGTCGGCCTGTTGCACGGCGATCGCTACCACCAGGGCCGCGACGTCGACGAAACCGACCGCGCGCTGCTCACGCTGATGGCCGAAGCGCTGAGCCATTCCCTCGGCCGCCTCACGATGCTGGAAGGCCTGGCGTTCCTGCGCGACACCGCAGACGGGCTGATGACCCGTCCGGCGGCCCTGCCCGCGCCGGTCGCACCGCCCGCGCCGAGCCCGCGGATCCCGTTGACCGCACGGGAAAACGAGGTGATGGAACTGCTCGCGGCAGGCCGGTCGAACCGGCACATCGCGCGCGAGCTGGCGATCACCGAACGCACCGCGAAATCCCACGTCACGCAGATCCTGCGCAAGCTCGGCGTCGCCAGCCGCACGGAGGCGATCGCGCGCTGGCTGCGCGGGGGACTGTCCTAAGGTCGCACTCCGTCCCGCACCCTTGTCCGATGTGACCGCGGTCGCCCCGAGCACAGAATCACCTCACACACCACGACCCGTGGAGGCATGAGGTGACTGAGCAACGAGGCTCGGCAGGCTGGCTGGTCGGCATCGACGTGGGCGGGACCTTCACCGACATCATCGGCCTTGACCGCGCCACCGGGGAAATCCGGGACGGCAAGGTGCTGTCCACCCAGGAACAGGAACACGGCGTCCTCGATGCGCTCGCCGCGATCGGCGTCGAGCCGCCCGAGGTCGCGGAGATCGTGCACGGGCACACCGTCGGCATCAACGCGTTGCTGAGCCGGGCGGGCGCGAAGACCGCGCTGCTGGCCACGCGCGGGCACCGGGACCTGCTCGACATCGGCCGGATGCACCGCGAGTTCGGCGACCGGTTCTACGACCCGACCTGGCTGCGTCCGCACCAGGAGCGGCCGATCGTGCACCGGCGCGACCGGATCGGCATCCCGGAGCGGATCGGCTACGACGGCACGGAGCTGCTGGCACTGGACGAGGACGCTGTCCGAGCGGCCGCCCGAGACTTCGCCGCACAGGGTGTCCAGGCAGTCGCTGTGTGCTTCATAAACTCTTACCGGGAACGAGGCCACGAACGGCGCGCGGCGGAGATTCTCGCCGAGGAGATTCCGCACGCCTACGTGCAGACCTCGGACCTGTATCCGGTCACGAAGGAGCACGAACGGACCACGACCGTCGCGCTGGACGCGTACGTCGGCCCGGCCGTGGTCGGGTATCTGCAGCGGCTCACTGTCGCGCTGGAGGAGCGGCGGTTCGGCGGCACGCTCTGGATCATGACGACCAACGGCGGCGTCGCTACCGTGCAGGACGCGGGCAAGGCTCCGGTCTTCCAGCTCGTGTCCGGGCCGGTCGGCGGCGTGACCGGCAGCTTTCAGCTGGCGCGCGAGTCGGGCAAGCGCAACCTGCTGACCATGGACGTCGGCGGCACGAGCACCGACGTCGCGGCGATCGTCGGCGCGCAGACCCCGCTCACCGACCTGTGGACCCTCGAAACCGGTCTGACGCTCACCTTGCCGCTGGTCGACGTGGAAAGCGTCGGTTCGGGAGCGGGCAGTGTCCTCCGGCCGAACGCGCTCGGGCAGGTCGCCGTCGGGCCGAAATCAGCGGGCTCGAATCCCGGTCCGGCGTGCTACGGCCGCGGCGGCACCGAGGCGACGCTCACCGACGCCTGCCTGCTGCTCGGCGTGCTGCAACCCGACCTGTTCGCGAACGGCCGGATTTCGCTCGACATCGAGGCCGCCCGCGCCGCGCTGGCCCGCACTGGCGAGCAGTGGGGGCTTTCCGCGCTTGAGCTGGCCGAAGCCGCCTACCAGATCGCGTGCGAGGACATCGCGGCGAAGATCCGCACCATTTCGGTCTACCGGGGACTGGACGTCCGCGAGTTCGCGTTGCTGCCGTTCGGGTCGGCTGGTCCGATGCTCGCCGACCGGGTCGCGAGGATCCTTGGCCTCGACACCGTGGTAGTGCCGCCGACACCGGGCCAGTTCTCGGCACTCGGGCTGTTGCGCAGCGATCTGCGGACCACGCGGGCGCAGTCGCTGATGGTCCCGCTCGCCGCCGGCAACGCCGCGGTGATCGAAGCGGAATTCGCCGCCATGGAAGAGAGCCTCACCGAGGAACTGGCCGCACAGGGCGTGGAACTGGACGGGCTGGCGTTCGACCGCGCGGTGTTCGCCATGTACCGCGGGCAGACCTGGGACAACCGGCTCCCGCTCGCACCCGGCCCGATGTCCGGGGAGCGCGTGCCCGGCGTGGTCGCCGACTTCCACGCGTTCTACCAGGATTCCTACGGTTTCTCCGCGGCCGAGATTCCCGTTGTCGTCTCCACGCTCGAAGTGACGGCGGTGATCCCGCGGCCGAACAAGGTGCCCTCCACCGCCGCGGAAACCGGCGAGTCCCTGCTCGGCGATCGCGATCTGCGCGTACCCGGTTCCGGAGAGACCGTGCGCGTCCCGGTGCACGTCCGCGAACGGCTGGCCGCGGGCGCGGTCGTCGACGGGCCGGCGATCGTCTCCGAGAAGTTCGCCACCACGGTCGTGCTCCCGGGCCGCCGCGCCCGCGTGGACGCCGACCGCCTCCTGATCATCGAAAACCAGGACTAGGAGCACCGACCATGACGATTTCCGCGGAACCCGCCACCGGCACGGCCGAGTTCGAACTCGACATCCTGCGCTACGGCCTGATCGAGGTCGCCCGCGAGATGAACGAGGCGCTGATGCGCAGCGCGTTCTCCCCGGTCTGCCGCGACATCCTCGACTGCACCACCGCCATCCACGTCCGCAGCGGCGACGGATGGGAAACCGTCGCGCAGTGGGAAGGCTGCATGCAGCACGCCTTCACCTCGCCGCACATCGTGAACTTCGTGATGGACGAGTTCGACCTGGACGTGCTGCAGCCCGGCGACGTCATCTTCGTCAACGACCCGTGGCGCGGCACCATCCACCAGTCCGACGTGAACCTGCTCCGGCCGGTGTTCGTGGACGGCCGGATCGAGTTCATGCTGCACTCGACCTCGCACCTGGTCGACCTCGGCGGCCCGATCCCCGGCGGATTCTCCAACGGCACGCAGACCTCGTTCGAGGAACAGATCAAGCTGCCCCCGTCGCTGCTGTACGCCAACGACGTCCCGGTGCGGCCGCTGTTCAACTTCATCCTGGAGAACAACCGGGTGCCGCACCTCGTGCTCGGCGACCTGCGCGCGTTGCACGGTTGCCTGGTCGTAGGGGAGCGGCAGCTTCAGGCGCTCGTCGCGCGCGGCGGGCTGGACAAGGTGAAGGAAGCCGGACGGTACGCGATCGAGGCCACCGAAGCGAGCATGCGCCGCGGCATCGCGAGCATTCCGGACGGCGACTACACCGTGGAGGACTTCCTCGACGAGGACGGCGTCACCGACGAACCGATTCCGGTGCGCGTGACAGTCAAGGTGCGAGGCGACAGCATGGAGATCGACTTCTCCGGCTCCGGACGGCAGCCGCTGGGCAACTGCGGCACGGCGTGGTGCGAGGCAGTCCGCTGCATCGAAGCGGTCAAGCTGATGGTCGATCCGGGCACACCGGTGAACAGCGGCACTCTCCGTCCTATTGAGACACTTCTGCCGCAGGGCAGTGTGGTGTGCGTGCTGCCGCCGTCGAGCTGCTCGAACCACGCCGACATCGGAGCCCGCGGCATCAACGCTGTCGCTAGCGCGTTAAGCCAGGCGGTGGGCGATCGCGCGATCGCGTGCGACACCGGTACCGCGCTGGTGATCAGTCTCGGCGGCATCGACACCCGGCCCGGGCACGAGGGCATGCCGTGGGGTGCGTTCGCGCTCACCGGCGGCGGCTGGGGCGGAACGTGGAAGGAAGACGGGATTTCCTTCTGTGTCACGCCGATCGGCAACTGCCGGACCTCGGTGCAGGAGCACGTCGAGATCGAAAGCCCGTTGATCGTGGCGCAGCACGAGATGGTGCTGGACACTGCCGGAGCGGGCGAGTACCGCGGTGGACTCGGCTCGGTGTACACCCTCACCGCGCAGTCGGACACCATGGTCACGATCACCTGCGACCGGGTTCGCGTCGGCGCGCCGGGTGCTGCCGGAGCTGGCCCGGGTGCGCCCGCTTTCGGCTGGTACATCGAGAACTTCGACCTGGCGCGGCACGCGGATCCGCTCGACCTCCGCGGTGCCGAACCGCTTTTCGGGATGTTCGACGACGACGGCCGCCCGGACCCGGACGCCGGCGGCTTCTGCCGGGGCGCCCGGTACCAGACCGGCAAGTTCTCCGGGCTGGTGCTGAAAGCGGGCGACGCGATCCGCTTCCTGATCGGCGGAGGCGGGGGATGGGGCGACCCGCTCGCCCGCGACCTGGAACGGCTCGGCCGCGACCTCGCTGACGGGCTGTACAGCGAGGAATTCGCCGCGAAGGCGTTCGGCACCGTCCTGCGCGACGGCCGGATCGACGAGGCCGCGACCGCCGAGCGGCGCGCCGGACTCGCCGCCCAGCGCGACGCGGGCACCTGGTCGGTGCCGGTTGCGACCCCCGTCAACTGGATACTGGGATAGGAGCACCCATGTCTGTCGACCGACTTCTCTTCCCCCGCCCGGAAACCTCGCGCGTGTCCGTCGAGCGCACGCCGGTGGACGCCGTCTGCCCGTCGTGCCGAAGCACGGACGTGGCGCGCTACCCGGTGGCGAACTACCTGGGCCCGCGCATGGTCGTGAAGTGCCAGGACTGTTTCGCCCACCTGTCGGTGACTCGCCCGGAGCCCGAGGACAACTGGCCCGCGTGGCGCTCGCCGACGCGCGACTGGGCGCCCTCGCGGCTGGGGTGACGCGCATGTCCCCGACCCCACTGGCCCGGCTCTGCACCCAGGCCTACGCCGAGTTCGCCGATCGGCCCGCGATCCGCGATTCCCGGCGCGAGCTGACCTACGGCGAACTCGGCAGCCGCGCCCGGCGGATCGCCCAGGCGTTCCGGGCGCTCGGCGCGGAACGCGGCGCCCGCGCGGTGCTGCTCGGGCCGAACAGC
Source organism: Amycolatopsis rubida (assembly GCF_900115345.1). GTDB lineage: Bacteria > Actinomycetota > Actinomycetes > Mycobacteriales > Pseudonocardiaceae > Amycolatopsis > Amycolatopsis rubida. The sequence continues at coordinate 62,396 of NZ_FOWC01000007.1, forward strand.
TGCGAATGGGCCGAGGCTTACCACGGGCTCGTGCTCGGCGGCGGGGTGCGCGTAGGGCTGCTGCCCCGGCTGCACCCGGCCGAGCTGGCCCAGATCGCCGCGGACGCGGAACCGGCGTTCGTGCTCGCCGACGGGACCTGGCTCGCCGAGCACGGAACGGCGTGGATCCCGCCGCAGGTCAAGGAAATCATCGTGCTCGGCGAGGGTGCCGAGGGCATCCCGTTCGAGGAGTTCGTCGCCTCCGGCTCCGACGACGAACTGCCGCTGCCGGACGCCGAGGACGACGCCTGGCTGCTGTACACGTCCGGCTCGACCGGACTGCCCAAGGGCGTGCGGGTGCCGCACCGGACGGTCGGCGCGCTCGTGCGCAACGCTCGCGAGGTCCTGCCGCCGCTCGGCCTGGGCGACGCGGCCCTGCACACCGCGCCGATCAGCCACTTCAGCGGCGGGATCGCCGACGTGCTCACCGCGAGCGGCGGGCTGAACATCTACGCCCCGAAGTTCGACGCGGCGGAGATCGCGGACGCCGCGGCAGGCGGCGAAGTGACCGTGCTGCCGCTGGTCCCGACGATGATCACCATGCTGCTGGAGGAGCTGGCTCGGCGCGGCTCCCCGTCCGGCAGCATCGGCAATGTCCGGATCCTCCCGTACGCGGGCTCGGCGATCCAGCCGGACCGGGCGGCCAAAGCCCGGGCGTACTTCGGCGAGGCGATGCAGCAGCTGTACGGCGCGAGCGAAGCCCAACTGCCGATCGCGACGCTTCGGCCAGAGGAGCACGTCGAAACCCGCAACGAGCGCGGGTTGCCCCGGCTGGCCTCCGCGGGCCGGGTGACCGCGCACGTCGAGGTCGAGATCGTGGACGCGGATCGCCGTCCCGTCCCGCCCGGGGCGACCGGCGAGATCCGTACCCGCGGCGCGCACGTGAGCGCCGGGTACTGGCGGAACCCGGAAGCGACAGCCGAGACCTTCGCGGACGGCTGGGCACACACCGGCGACGTCGGCTGTCTCGACGAGCACGGGTACTTGTTCATCCTCGACCGGCGCAAGGACATGATCATCACCGGCGGGTTCAACGTGTACCCGAGGGAAATCGAGAACGTCGTCGCCGAGCTGCCCGGGATCCGGGAGGTCGCCGTCGTCGGCGCGCCGGACGAGCGGTGGGGCGAGGCGATCACCGCGTTCGTCTCGGCCGAACCCGGGAACGCCGTGTCCGCAGACGGGGTGCTCGCGCACTGCCGGGCGCGGCTCGGCGGCTACAAGGTGCCGAAGAAGGTGGTCTTCGTCGAGGACCTGCCGAAGACCGGCACCGGGAAGATCCAGAAGCAGATCCTGCGCGAGAAATTGTGGACCGGCCTGCGGCGCCGGGTCTGAATTCCGCGTGACACAAGGGAGAAAACACATGGCAGTGCCGATTTTCGACAGCCGGAGCCTGTTCTTCGCGTGGAGCACCTACAGCACGGACTACGACACCTACGCGAAGTGGTACGACGACGAGCACATCCCGCAGGTGATGGACGTGCCGGGAATGGTCGGCACGCAACGGTTCCTGCTCGCGGAGACCAAACCGCTGCCGGGCGTGCGCGCGCTCGATTTCGGGCACCTCGCGATCTACGAGATGGAGGGTTCGGCACAGCCGTTCCGCGAGGAGGTCAAGCGGAAGCTGATCTCCGGGGAAATGGTGCTCCCGGACTTCATGAACCGCCCGTTCCAGGCGTTGTTCCTCGACGCGGTCAGCGAGCCGTTCCTGTCCGAGCGGTTCGCCAAGGCGGAGAACCTGGACGACCGGCATCTGTTTTTCGCGTGGAGCCGCCATACTGGCGACGACGCGACGTTCGGGAAGTGGTACGACGAGGAACACATCCCGCAGATCATGTCGGCACCGGGAATGCTGCGCGCGCAACGGTTCGAGATGTCGGCCCTGAAGCCGCTGCCCGGAGTCGAAACCCCGGATCTCGGGCATCTGGCGATCTACGAGATCGCCGGGGATCTCGAAGGGTTCCGCGCGGAGGTGAAGCGGCAGCTGATGTCCGGCGAGATGGTGTTGCCGGACTTCATGATCCCGCCGTTCGCGGCGATGTTCCTGAAACCGGTCAGCCCGTTCTTCCCGGCCGCGAGCTGACCGGGAGTCGCTGATGAGCTATCCACCACGACGCGCCAAACCGGAACTGGCGCTGATCACCGGTGCCGCTGGCGGAGTCGGCTCCGCCACCGCGCGGCGGCTGGCCGAGGACGGCGCCAAGCTCGTCGTCACCGATATCGACGAGGACCGGCTGGCGAAGGTCGCGAGCGACACCGGGGCGATCGCCGTCCCGGCCGACGGTGCCGACCGCGAAGCCGTTCGCGTCTTGGTCGCGCGAGCGGTCGAGGAACTGGGCGGCTTGGACACCGTGATCGCGACGCAGGGCGCGGCGATCGGCGGGGGAGCGAATCCCAGACACGTCGACTCCTACCACCGTGCGCTCGACGTCAATCTGCACGGATCCTTCTACCTGGCCGGGGAAGTGCTCCCGCACCTGACCGCCAGCGAAGGCTCCCTGGTCCTGTTCGCCTCGACGGCGGGGCTGATCGCCGGTCCGCCCGGAGCGGCGGGCTACACCGCGGCGAAAGCGGCGATCATCGGCCTCACCCGCTGGCTCGCCCGCGATTACGGGCCGAAAGGCGTGCGCGTCAACGCCGTCTGCCCAGGGTTCGTCCGGACCGCGCTCGCCGCGGGCAGCATGGCTCACCTCGCGGAGCGCGAAGGCATCAGCCTGGAAGAGGCGTACGCACTGAGCGCGGCGCATGTTCCGCTGCGCCGGGTCGCGGAGCCGGAGGAAATCGCGGCCTGCTGTGCGTTCCTGGCTTCGGGCGACGCCTCGATGGTCAGCGGCCACGTATTGGTCGCCGACGGCGGAGGCGCGGCGGTGGACGCCTCGACGGTCGCGTTCGACAGCTGAAGTGTCCAAGTATTCGGACAGTTGCGCGGCCGGCGCGCGCTTAGCGTTCTTCGCATGTCAACGACGACTCAGGAAGAACTGGCCAAGGGCTGGATCCGCGCGCTCTCGGACGTCGAACTGTTCCACTCGCTGTGCGCGGACGACTGCAAGGTCTGGCACAGCGCCGACGACAAGTGGATGACCGTCGAGGAAGCAGTCGACGCCGTCCACGAACGCGGCGGGCTGCCGACGTTCGAAAACTCCCGCTACACCTTGACCGGCAACGGCTTCTTCGTGCAGACCTCGGCCACGCTCGCGGCCGCGCGCGTGCACCTGATCCAGGTGGTTACGGTGAAGGACGGCAAGGCGGTCTCGGCCGAGGAGTACATCGGCCCCGAGATGGACATCGCCGTCTAGGCGGGGAACGGACTTTCGATGAGTGCAATCGCAGGACGCTCGATCATCGTCACCGGCGGCGCCAGCGGCATCGGCGAAACGGCCACGCGGCTGTTCGCCGAGAACGACGCACTGGTGACCATCGCGGACATCAGCACCGAGGCGGGCCAGGCGCTGGCGGAGGAACTGTCGGGCAAGGGCTACGAGGTCCAGTTCGTCACCACCGACGTCACCGACGAGACGCAGGTGGCAGCCATGGTAGCGGCGGCGGAATCCGCGTACGGCAGGCTGGACGGCGCGTTCAACAACGCGGGCGTGCCGAACCACGGCAAGAAGCTGGCCGACCTCACCCGCGAGGAGTTCGACCGGGTCTTCGCGGTCAACGTGACCGGCCCGTTCCTCTGCATGAAACACGAGGTGCCGGCGATGCTGCGCGCGGGCGGCGGCTCGATCGTCAACACCGCGTCGGTCGGGTCGTTCGTCTACATTCCACTGGCGGCCGAGTACACCGCGGCCAAGCACGCGCTGATGGGCCTGACGAAAGCGGCGGCGGCCGAATACGGCGAGCACGGCATCCGGGTCAACGCCATCGGCCCGTCCACCGCGCGCACGCCGATGTACCTGGAGTACCTGAAGCTCAATCCGGAGTACGAGAAGACTGTCGCGGCAACGCACGCGCTGCGGCGGGGCAGCGAACCGGTCGAGCAGGCGCAGGCGGCGATGTGGCTGCTGTCGGACGCGGCGTCGTTCGTCACCGGCGTGACGGTCCCGGTCGACGGCGGCTACACCCTGTACTGAGCGGTGCCGCTTCATTGACCAGCAGACGACCACATGAAATATTATGTTCTATGAGTGCGGTGCTGACCCGTGCCGCGGGTCCGGTGCTCGACCGGGTGCAGGCCGAGCTGCGGGGCAGCTCGGTCGCGGTGCTGCTGGCCGATTACCGGGCCCGGGTGATGGACATCCGCTGCGGCGAGCGCTCCTTCGGCCGGGAAGTCGGCTCCCTCGGCGTCGTGCCGGGCGTACGGCTGGGGGAGGGCGACGTCGGCGTGAACGCGATCGGCACGCCGCTGGAGACTCGCCGGAGCCTGCTGCTGCGCGGTGCCGAGCACGCGATGCCCGCGTTCCACGGGTTCACCTGTTTCGGCCACCCGATCGTGCAGCCCGGCACCGGGCGGATCGCCGGGGTGCTCGACTTCGCGGTGCCGGTGAGCCGCGACGAGCGACTGGCCCCGGCGTTGGTGCGCCATCTGGTCACGGAGATCGAGAGCAGGCTGCGGACGGACACGGCGGTGGCGCAGCAACGACTGCTCGTCGCGTTCCAATCCGCGGCCCGGCGGCGGGACCGGCGGGTGCTGGTCGTCGGGCACGGCCTCGTGCTGGCCACTCAGCCCGCGCTCGACCTTCTCGCGCCGGCCGACCATGCCGCGGTCCAAGCCTGCATCGAAGACGGCGGCGAGGATGCCCGGATCACGGTGACGTCCGGCCAGGAAGTGCAGGTTTCCTGGGAATCGGTGGACGGCACTGAAGGGAGCATCGTCGACCTCGTGGTCGAGCCGGGTCCCCGCCACCCGCGCGCCGTGGTGCCGGTGCGATGGCCGCTGCTGGTGGTGGGGGAGCCGGGCACGGGCAAGACGACTGTCGCGCGAGAGGTCGCCGGGGACAGTGCGGCGGTGCTGGACGGGGTCGAAGCGGTACGGGTCGGCGAGGCGGAGTGGGCCGAGCAGGCCAGCCGCCTGCTGGACGGCGACGGCCCGGCCGCGATCGTCGAGAACGTCCAGCTGCTGTCGAGCCCGCTGGCCTCGTTGGTCGCGGCGCGAATCCGGACGTCGAGGCGGAACCTGGTGCTGACCTCGACCCCGGAGGAGAGCCTTTCGCCGTTCGCGGCGTGCTGCGGTGAACGGCGGGACCTGGTGCCGTTGCGCGGCCGCCGCCACGAGATCCCGCGGCTGGCACAGCGCATGCTGACCGAGGAGTGCGCCGCCCGGTTCACGCCGGAGTCCTTGCGATTGCTGGCGGCTCAGCCGTGGCCGGGGAATCTGGCCGAACTGCGCCGGGTGGTCCGAGCGGTGGCGGAGCTGCGTTCGGCGGGCGACGTCGTCCCGGCCGACCTTCCGCCTTCGCATCGCGGCGGATCGGCGCTCGCTTCGCCGTTCGACCGGGCCGTGCGCGAAGTGATCGTGGCGGCGATCGCGGCCGCGGGCGGCAACAAGCTCGAAGCGGCCCGGGAGCTGGGGATCAGCCGGTCGACGCTGTACAACCGGCTGAAAGCCTTGCGCATCCACTGATTCCGGCGGTCTCCTGGGGTCTTGACGGGCCTTCTCCGCTAGATATTATATATTTAATGTGGCTGAGTTGACCGCAACGAGGAGCAGGCATGGCGACGATCGTCGAGCAGCTCGCGGGATTCGCCGCGGGCGCGGACGCCCGGGAATTCCCCGACGAGGTGATCCGCGAATCGCAGCGCATCCTGCTCGACTCGCTGGGCTGTGCGGTGGCGTCCCTCGGCGACGAAGGCGCGCAGCGCGGCGTCGACTACGCGCGATACCTCGGCGGCGCCGAGGGACCCGCGTCGATCCTCGGCACCGGCACGAAGACTTCGGTCCCCGCAGCGGCGTTCGCCAATGCGGAACTGATCAACGCGCTCGACCAGGACGCGGTCCTGCCGCCCGGGCACGTCACGCCGTACGTGCTGCCCGGCGCGCTGGCCACCGCGGAGTCGTTGCGGACGTCCGGCACGAAGCTGCTCGAAGCGATCGCGGTGGCCCACGAAATGTCGTACCGGATCGGGAAGGCGACTGACTACCTGCGCGACATCAAGGACGGCGTCGTCACCGTCCCGGACGTCATCGGCTACAGCAGCACGCTCTTCGGCGCGGCCGCCGCGGTGGGTGTCGCGAAGGGGCTGGAGCGGGAGACCCTTGCCGACGCGCTCGGCATCATGGGTTCGACGGCGCCGACGAACACCCAGCGCGCCTGGATGATGCACGCGCCGTCGACCACGATCAAATACCAGCTCGCCGGCGGGCTGGCGCTGTCCGCGGTCACCGCGGCCAACCTCGCCGAACGCGGCCACACCGGCGACCGGCAGATGCTCGACGACCGCGAATACGGCTTTCCGCGCTTCATCGGCGCCTCCCGCTGGGAACCGGCCCCGATCACCGCTGGCCTGGGCACGGAATGGACGTTCACGCCGTTCCAGTCCTTCAAGCCGTACCCGCATTGCCGGGTCATGCACGCGTTGTTCGACGCGCTGACCGAGATCGTCGAGACGCACGACATCCGGCCGGACGAGATCGACGCGATCACCGCCTGGGGCGAGAGTTTCGTGCTGCAGCCGGTGTGGCAGAACGAAACCATCCGCAACCCGCGCGACGCGCAGTTCAGCATGACCCACGGACTCGCCCTCGCCGCGCACCGGATCCCGCCCGGCAAGGACTGGCAGACCCCGGAGACGGTGCTGGACCCGTCGGTGCTCGACCTGGCCAAGAAGGCGTCGTTCCAGGCGCACCCCGACTACACCGAGGCGTTGAAGAGCAACCCCGCCGCTCGCCGCTCGCGCGTCGAGGTGCAGGCGCGCGGCACGACCTACCGCGGCGAACGCGCCTACCCGAAGGGCAGCCCGTCGCCAGATCCCGCTACCTACCTGAGCGACGACGAACTCGCCGCCAAGTTCCGGCACAACGTGGAAGGCGTGGTGGCGGACCCGGACGCGATCGTCCAAGCGGTGTTCGACCTGCGGAACGTCAAGGACGTCTCGGAACTGCTGAACGAGCTGAAGCCGGGGGCGCGGGCATGATCGAGGTGACGAACCCGGCCACCGAAGAGGTGATCGGATCCATTGTGGACAGCGACGCGGCCGCCGTCGACGTCGCGGTGTCGACGGCTGCCGCGTCGCTCGGGCCGTGGGCCGCGCTGTCACCCGCCACGCGAGCCGGTTACCTGCGCGCGCTGGCGGACGAGTTCGAGAAACGGTCCGACGAGATCTCGGAGCTGGTCACCCGGCAGAACGGCACTCCGATCAGCATCACCCGCGCGATGCAGGGCCAGGTTCCGGTCTGCTACCGGTACTTCGCTTCGCTGGCGGAGAAACTCTCGGTGGAGGAACAGGTCCAGACCGCGAGCGGCGACGCGATCGTCCTGCGCGAACCGGTCGGCGTGGTCGCGGCCATCACGCCGTGGAACGGCCCGCAGCCGCTCATCGCGTGGAAGCTGGGCCCCGCTCTGGCGGCGGGATGCACCGCGGTGATCAAACCGGCGCCCGAGACGTCGCTGGACGCGTTCGTCTTCGCGGAAATCGTCGCCGCAGCGGGAATTCCCGAAGGCGTGGTGAACATCGTGACCGGCGGGCGCGAGACTGGCGCGGCACTGGTCGCGCACCCTGGCGTGCACAAGGTGGCCTTCACCGGTTCCACGGTGGCGGGCAAGGCGATCGCTGCGGAGTGCGCGAAGCAGCTGAAGCACGTCACGCTGGAGCTGGGCGGCAAGTCGGCGGGCATCCTGCTCGACGACGTCGATCTCGACGCGTTCCGGCCGTTGGTGCTTTCCGCCTGCGCGCCGAACACCGGGCAGACCTGCCGGGCGCTGACCCGGGTGCTGGCTCCGGCCTCGCGCTACGACGAGGTCGTGGACCTGCTCGCGGCGACGATGACCGGGATCCCGCAAGGAGATCCGCTCGACCCGGCGGTGTTCTTCGGCCCGCTGGTGAACGCGACGCAGCGAGAGCGAGTCGAGTCGTACATCGAACTCGGGAAGGCGGAGGGCGCCGAGCTGGTGATCGGCGGCGGCCGCCCGTTCGAGCGCGGCTATTACGTCGCGCCGGCGATCTTCCGTGGCGTCACGAACGACATGCGCATCGCCCGCGAGGAAATCTTCGGCCCGGTGCTCACCGTGCTGCCGTACCGGACGGTGGACGAAGCGGTCGCCATCGCGAACGACTCGGAGTACGGCCTCGGCGGCGGTGTGTTCTCCCCGGATCGCGAACGCGCGACGGAGGTGGCTCGCCGGATCGTGACCGGGAGCGTCGGGGTGAACACCTCGACCCTGCCGATCGAAACGCCGTTCGGCGGGGTGAAGAACAGCGGGATCGGCCGGGAACTCGGGCCGCGGAGCGTGGACGCGTACCTGGAGTACAAGACGATCTTCCGGGCGTAGCGAAGTGTTCGCCGCGCGCACACCGGACGCGCGGGTGGCGCCCGCGGCGGCTGTCGCGCTCGGCACTCGCGACCGAGCAGGACTGCCGCGTGCTTACCCGGGTCCTGGTGTCGTGGGCGATCGGGCGATCCCGGTGATTCTGTCCGGACCGAGTCCTCTGTGGAGCTTGGCTCGTCGACGATGTTCCACGGTGTCCCGAACGACGTGCGGATCGCTCGTGAGGAGATCTTCGGCACGGTCGTCATGGCGATTCCCGTGCCGTTTCGGGACTCCCGCCGGGCATGCGGCCGCACGCCCGAACTCTTCACCAGCCACCGGTCAGCAGCCCCGGGTGCCGTCCTCCGTCCGCGCCCGAACCAGGAGCCGGTTCCTGGTGATCAAGGAGTGAATATTTTATATTTCATTGCCCGTCAAACACTGTCGGGTGAACACCGGCTCCGGGATGAGGACGACATGAGCGTACCAGGACGTATCGCCCCCGCTGAGGCGGCGACGAAACGCCGCGGGAAGGTGCTGGCGGCCGCGATCGCGGCGCAGTCTCTGGAGTACTACGACTTCTTGATCTACGGAACCGCGGCCTCGCTGGTCTTCAACCGCGCGTTCTTCCCGTCGACGAGCGCGGTGGCCGGGGTGCTGGCCGCGTTCGCGACGTTCGCGGTCGGGTTCGCGGGCCGCCCGGTGGGCGCGGCGGTCTTCGGGCACATCGGCGACCGGTTCGGGCGCAAACCCGCGCTTGTGGCATCGACGCTGTCGATGGCCGTGGCGACCACATTGGTCGGGCTGCTGCCGACGTTCTCCTCGATCGGCGCGCTGGCCCCGGTGCTGCTGGTGATCCTGCGCGTCGGGCAAGGGATCGCGGTCGGCGGGGTGTGGGGCGGGTCGACTCTGCTCGCAGTCGAACACGCTCCGCCGAACCGCCGGGGCCTGCACGGCTCGCTGCCGCAGCTCGGCATTTTCGCCGGGATGGTACTCGGCACCCTGGTCTTCGTCGTGCTGTCCGGCGTTCTCACCGCGGACCAGTTCGCCGCGTGGGGCTGGCGGATTCCGTTCCTGCTCGGGGTCTTGATGATCCCGGTGGTGTTCTACATCCACCACTATCTCGAAGACTCTCCGGATTTCCGTGCGGTGGAGGAGAAGCTCGCGGCGGCGCCGAAGCGCTCGTCGGTCGTGCGAGTGCTGCGCCGGCCGAAGAATCTGCTGCTGGTCGTGTTCATCTTCCTGCCCGCGACGATCATGTTCTACGCGACCGCGACCGGCCTGCTGGACTACGGCGTGCGGGAGCTGAAGATCGCCAAGGACACCATGCTCACCGCGGTGATGTTCTCGATGATCGCGACCGGGGTGAGCACGGTGCTCTGCGGGCGGCTGTCGGACACCGTCGGCAGGCGTCCGGTGTACGCCGGCGGCGTGGTGCTCGCGGGAATCTGGGGCTTCGCGCTCTTCCCGCTGGCCGAAACCCGGAACTTCTGGGCGATCCTGCTGGCGATCGTGGTCGGGCAGATCTCGGTCGGCGCGATGTTCGGGCCCGGCGTCACGATGTTCGCCGAGATGTTCCCGCCGTCCGTCCGGTTTTCCGGCGCGTCGATGGGGTACCAGCTGGCCAACATCATCGGCGGGGGACTGGCCCCGTTCGTGATGGCGGCGCTGATCGCCGCGACGCACACGACGGTGTCCGTGTCGGTTTACCTCCTGGCGGCCTGCCTGATCAGCCTGGTCCCGCTCGCGCTGCTGGGCCGCCGGACTTGGACGGCAGCTGCAGCCGAAGAATCATAAAAAATATCAGTCTGCTGAGGAGGAGGTGCGCCGAGACTGCCTGCAGCAGCGAGCCGGACAGGCTAGTCGACGGCCTGGCGTGCCGCGACCAGTACGACGCGCTCGCCCACTGGGGCTCGGAAAGCGCGTCCGCGCGCGCCTCACTCCGGCTGGCGCGGCCGCACCGCCCGTCACCATGCGAACAGCCGGCGACCTGGCCGAGGCTGTCCACAGCGGATCGAAACGCCGGGCGAGGCGTGCTTCGTTTTGCGGACTCGGCCGTGCGGTGAGCGGCTGTTGGCGCGGTCTCGTCCGGCCTACCGTTCGGTGTGCGGTGGCGCACCAGCGCCGGCCGAATCGAGCCAACAGTGGAGTTGCGCCGAAATGAGCCAGGAACCGAACCCGCCGTCCCTTGAGCGGGAACCAGTCGAGGGAGTCTGCCCGCGCTGCGGCGCCGCCGAGCTGTTCCGCTATCCGGTCAATTCCGAGGGCGGCTGGTTCGACGTCGTGAAATGCCGGTCGTGCCTGTTTTCGGTCAGCCGGGACCCCGGCCCGCGGCTCGGACCGGTCCGGCTGCTCTCCGACCTCCTGTAGCGAAAGGATCAATGATGATCGCAGTCGACGTGGGCGGCACCTTCACCGACGTGGTCGCTTTGCGGGACGGGGAGATCCGGACCGCGAAGGTCTCCACCGACTACCGCGATGTGACCCGCCCGGTGCTCGAAGGCGCGGCGCTGCTCGGCGTCGCGGGCGCGCCGGTGTTCAACCACGCCAGCACCCACGGACTGAACGCGGTGATCACCCGCACCGTGCCGAAGATCGGGTTTCTCGCCACCGAGGGGCATCGCGACATCCTGGACATGGGCCGGGTCTGGCGGCCCGCGGAGGCCATTTTGGACCCGGGCTGGCGGCGAAGCTTCGGCGATGCCGCGAGGCCGCTGGTGCCGCGGTATCTGCGCCGGGGAATCCGGGAACGGCTCACCGCTTCCGGTGATGTCCTGTTCGAATTGGACGAAGCGCAGGCACGGGCCGAACTCGAAGTGCTGCGCGAATGCGGCGTCGCGGGCGTGGCGATCTGCCTGATCAACGCCTACGTGAACCCGGCGCACGAACTCCGGCTGCGCGAACTGGTCCGCGAGGTGCTCGGCGACGTGCCGTGCTCGCTGTCGAGCGAGGTCTCCCCACTGGCCAAGGAATACGCGCGGGCCTCGACGACGATGGTCGACGCGCTGATGAAACTGATCTACGCCGACTACACCGCGCGGCTGGAGAAAGGCCTGGCCGAACTCGGCTTCACCGGGCAGCTGAACTTCGCCGACTGCGCGGCGACCCTGGTGCCGTCGCATCGGGCGATGGAGCAGCCGTTCCGCATCGTGTTTTCCGGACCCGCCGCGGGCACTGTCGCCAGCGCCCACTTCGGCTCGCTGATCGGGGAGCCGCAGCTGCTGTGCGCGGACGTCGGCGGCACGTCGTGCGACATCAGCGTCGTCACCGGCGGCGCGCCGTTCGTGGACACGACCTTCGAACTGGAGCACGACCTCGTCGTCAACGCACTGGCGAACGACGTCAGCGCGATCGGAGCCGGGGGAGGAAGCCTGGTGACGATCGGCAACACCGGCGAGATCCAGGTGGGCCCCGGCAGCGCCGGTTCGACGCCCGGCCCGGCCTGCTACGGCCGCGGCGGCACCCAGCCGACCACAACGGACACCTGCCTGCTGATCGGGATCATCGACCCGGGCACGTTCGCCGGCGGCGAGCTGGCGCTGGACCCCGCTCTGGCCCGCCAGGCATTCGAGAACCTCGAATCGGACTTCACGCTCGCCCAGCGCGTCCGGTACGCGTACGAGATGGCGGTGCACAACATCGCCGAGGGCGTGTTCAACGTGGCGATCAAGAACGGTGTCGACCCGCGCGACTACAGCCTGATCGCGTACGGAGCGGCCGGGCCGATGCTGCTGCCCGCCGCGATGGACGCGGTGCACTGCAAGCAGGTCGTCGTGCCGCCGAACCCGGGCTTGTTCTCCGCGCTGGGCCTGCTCTCGGCCGACCAGGTGTTCACTGTGAACCGCAGCGCCTATACCGTGCTCACGCCGGATGTCGCGGAGCGGATCGACACGCTGTTCACCGAGATGGAAGCGCAGTTGCGCGAGCGGCTAAGCGCTGGTGCCGCGGTGACTTTCGAGCGCAGCTACGACGGGCACCTGGTCGGACAGAGCTGGGACACGCCGTTCGTGCCCGTGCCGGACGGAACGATCGACGGACCGGCAGTCGGCGCGATGATCGCGTCGTTCCACGACACCTACCAGGAGCGGTCGGGCAACCGCTTCGAGATGGTCCCGGTCGAGGGCGTCACGTTCCGGGTCCGCGCGGTGCTGGACACGCCGAAGGTCGAGCACCCGCAGCTGCCCGCGCGCGCCGAGGACGAGCCGCTCGCTCCGGTTCGCACCACGACGCTGCGGTACCTGGGCGACGGGGCCGAAGGCCAGGAAGCGCCGGTGTACGAACGCACCGCGCTCCGGGCGGGCGACGAGTTCGACGGCCCGGCGATCGTCCACGAAGGACTGTCCACGACCCACGTCGGCACCGGCCAGCATCTGGTCGTCGGCCAGTACGGCGAACTCGTCATCCGGAAGAAGTGAGCGCCATGACCACTCTCGACACTCCGTCCGCGCGCATCCGCGATCTCACCGACGACGAGTTCCAGGCGGCCTACCACGCCGACCGGTTCACCGGGTCGGTGATCGTGAACCGGTTGAAGTACGCAGTGGGGCACATGAGCACCGCGTTCCTGCGAGAAGCGTTCTCGCCGATCATCCGCGACTGGTATGACTTCGCGTGCACGATCAGCGGCCCGCCCGCGCAGGACTACCGGATGGCCGTCGTCAGCAACAGCCTGACCCCGTTCCTCGGCACGATGCCCGACGCCACGCGCAACGCGGTGGAGGAGTTCGGGCCGGAAAACCTGTCCCCGGGCGACGTGCTGATCTGCAACGACCCGTACCGCGGCGGGCGGCACGTGAACGACGTGCTGTTCACCCGGCCGGTGTTCGTGGCCGGCGAGATCGTCTCGTTCGTGACGATGTGCGCGCATCAGCTGGACATGGGCGGCACGGTGCCCGGCGGGTTCTCCGCGACCAAGACGAACGTCTACGAGAACGGCCTCGTGCTGCCGCCGATGCTGCTGTGGGCGAAGGACAAGCCGGTGCGGTCCGCGTTCAGCCTGATCTTCGACAACACCCGCTGGGGCGGCCTGCTGCTGCCGGACTTCCAGAGCATGCACCAGCAGTTGCAACTCGGCGAGCGGCTGGTGCGGGAGAACATCGAGCGCTACGGCCTCGACGCCTTCCTCGGCTCCCTGGCCTACGCGTGCGACACGTCTGCCGAGCAGATGCGCGAAGCGATCGCCCGGATCCCGGACGGGGACTACTCCGGGAGCGCGCTGATCGACGCTGACGGGCTCGACGACACCGTCGACTACCGGGTGCGCGTCACGCTGCGCAAACGCGGGCACGACATCGAGGCTGACCTCTCCGGCACCTCGGCGCAAGCCCGGACCTGCATCAACTGCGGCGTCCTGGACGCGAAAACCGCGCTGGGCGTGGCGTTGACGATGCTGCTCGACCCGGCGATCCCGTTCACCTCCGGGACTTGGCGCAACGTCGACCTCGTCGCGCCGCCGGGAACGCTGCTGAGCGCGCTGCCGCCGGAAGGCGCGCCGATGATGTTCTGGGAACCCTCCGGTGCGCTGATCTCCGCGATCTTCGAAGCGCTCAACCCGGTGCTCGGCGAACGTGCGGTCGGCGGGGACTACGGCTCCACCAACACGCACAACGCGAGCGGAGTGCGGGACGACGGCACCCCGTGGACGAGCGCGACGCAATGCGGCGGCGAGCACGGGCCGTGGGGTGCCACCAAGGAAGGCGACGGGGACAGCTACACCGTGCTGTACAACCTCAACAACCTCGATCCGGCGACAGAAACGATCGAGCACGATTCGCCGGTCGTCATGCTGCGCAAGGAGCACGCGATCGACACCGGCGGGCCGGGCAAGCACCGCGGCGGCGCGGCGAACCTCAAGGACACGCTCTGGCTGACCGCCGCCGCCCAGCATCTGTCGCCGTTCCGGACCAAGGAACCCAGCGGCGTCGGCGCCGACGGCGGGAAGCCCGGCCCGACCGGGGCGATGTGGATTTTCCCGCCGGGAGAAGGGACTTCCGGACCGGACGGACTGCTGGGCGTCTCGCGCGACGTCTACGCGCGGAGCACGCCCGTCGCCGGGGTGCTGGATCCCGAAACCAAAGCACTCGACCCGGACAAGGGCGTCTACCACTACTTCGCGAGCCAGAAGGCGTGGCTGACGGAAGCCGGTTCGATGCTGCGGTGCCTGACCAACGGCGGCGGGGGATGGGGCGCGCCGTTCGAGCGCGAGCCGCAGAAAGTGCTCGCCGACGTGCGCGACGAGTACGTCAGCGTCGAAGGGGCTGCCCGGGACTACGGAGTGGTCGTGATCGGCGACCCGCACTACGACCCGGAGGGTCTGCGGGTCGACGAGGAAGCAACAACCCGGCTGCGGTCCGGCCGGTCGGACGAACGAGGAGTGAGCTGATGGTTTCCGCCGCGGTCCCGGTTTTCGGGGATCGGAACCTGTTCTTCGCGTGGAGCACCTATACCGCGGATTACCGCACTTACGCGAAGTGGTACGACGAGGAGCACATCCCGCAGGTGATGGACGCGCCCGGGATGGCAGGGGCGCAACGCTTCCTCATCGCGGACACCAAACCGCTGCCGGGCGTGCGCTCGCTGGACTTCGGCCACCTCGCACTGTACGAAATGGACGGAAGCCCGCAGGGCTTCCGGGACGAGGTCAAGCGGAAGCTGATTTCCGGGGACATGGTGCTGCCGGACTACATGGTGCAGCCGTTCCAGGCGCTGTTCGCCAAGCCGGTCAGCGAACCCTTCCACACCGAGCGGTTCGCTGACGCGGAGAACCTGGACGACCGGCATCTGTTCTTCGCGTGGAGCCGCCACACCGGCGACGACGCGACGTTCGGGAAGTGGTACGACGAGGAACACATCCCGCAGATCATGTCCGCGCCGGGAATGCTGCGCGCGCAACGGTTCGAGGTTTCGGACGTCAAGCCGCTGCCCGGGGTCAGCCCGGTTGACGAAGGGCATCTGGCGATCTACGAGACGGCCGGGGATCTCGAAGGCTTCCGGGCGGAGGTGAAGCGGCAGCTGATCTCCGGCGAGATGGTGTTGCCGGACTTCATGATCCCGCCGTTCGCGACGATGTTCCTCAAGCCCGCCAGCCCGTTCTTCCTCTCGGAGCGCGGGACGTGACGCGCGAGGTCGCCGGTGTCCCGGTGCCGCACCTCGACTCGGTCTACGTGGCCGGGGAGTGGGTGCCCGCCAGCGGACCTGCCTACGAGATCGTTTCGCCGTCGACCGAGGAAGTGGTCGCCGAGGTCGCGTTGCCGTCGGTGAAGGAGGCGGACGCGGCCCTCGCGGCGGCGACGGACTCGGAGTGGGGTCGGTTGCCGGTCGAGCAGCGGGTCGAGATCTGCGCGAGGTTCTGCGCGTCGCTGGAGGCTCAGTTCCCGGACCTGGGCACGGTCTGGGCCGCGGAAGCGGGCATGCCGGTGCGCTACAGCGCGACGCTGCACAAGTACGGCGCGGCGGGCGCATGGAACTCCGCGCTGGCCAGCGCCGTGGACGCGCTGCGCGATGACCACCGCACCTCCTTGCTCGGCGACGTCGTCGTCCGTCGCGAACCGGCCGGTGTCGTCGTCGCGATCCTGGCCTACAACGGGCCCGTGGTCACGATGGCCACGAAGGTCGTGCCCGCCTTGCTCGCGGGCTGCCCGGTGGTGGTGAAGGCGGCCCCCGAATCGCAGCTGATCATGCGGCTGGTGGCGGAATCGGCCGCGGCAGCCGGGTTCCCGGCCGGTGCGCTGAGCATCCTGTGCAGCGACGTCGAGGTGGCCCGGCGGCTGACCGCGGACCCGCGCGTCGACCTGGTTTCGCTGACCGGAGGCCGGGCCGCCGCGCAGCAGATCATCGAGGCGACCCGGGGACGGTTCGCCCGCACGCACCTCGAACTCGGCGGCAAGTCCCCGGCGCTGATCCTCGACGACGCCCCGCTCGACCGGGTGCTGAAGTCGCTGGTGCCCGGGGCGACCGGAGGTGCCGGGCAGGTGTGCGCCGCGTTGTCCCGGGTGCTGGTCTCGCGGCGGCGTCACGACGAACTCGTCGACCGGCTCCGCACCGCCTGGCGAGGACTCCGGATCGGCGACCCGTTCGAGCGGGAGACGGCGATCGGACCGGTGGTGAACCCGGCCGCGTTGCGGCGGACCGAGGGCTTCGTGGGCCGTGCGCGCGCCGCCGGAGGCGAAGTCGTTGCGGGAGGACGGCGGCCGGAGGGATTCGCCGCCGGGTACTACTACGAGCCGACCCTGATCACCGGCGTCGCCCGGGACGCCGATCTGGCGCGGAACGAGGTGTTCGGACCGGTCACCGTAGTGCAGACCTACGACGATCTGGCCGATGGGCTGCGGCTGGCCAACGACACGGGCTTCGGCCTCGCCGCGAGCGTCTACACCGCGGACCGGGCGCTCGCCGCGGAAGCCGCTTCCGCCATCGCCGCGGGATCGGTCGCGATCAACACCTTCGGGCCCGCCGTGAGCGCTCCGTTCGGCGGGGTGAAGGGCTCGGGCTGGGGCCGCGAGTCCGGGCCCGAGGGCATCCAGGAGTTCACCGAACTGAAGCAAATCGTCTTCGGACCGGGTGTGTGAGGCAGGAGGACGGGTCATGACGTTCACCAGGCTGCTCGACGCGGTGGCCGACCAGCTCCCGCCGCCCGGCCGCGACGGGATCGCAGTCAGCTTCGACGGCCGCGAACGGCTCACTTACGCGCAGTTGCGGGACAAATCGCTGCGCTACGCGACGGCGTTGCGGGAACTCGGCCTGGGCAAGGGCGACCGGCTCGGCCTCATGCTCTTCAACGACGCCGAGTACCTGCCGCTGTGCTTCGCCGCGATGCACCTCGGCGTGGTCGCGGTCCGGCTCAACTTCCGGCTCGCGCCGGCCGAGCTGAAGTTCATCCTCGCCGATGCGGGCTGCGCAGCGGCGATCGTGCACAGCAGCCTGCTGGACCGGGTCGAGCCGGTGCGCGCGGAAACCGGCGTCGAAACATTCGTGGTCCGGCCGGATTCCCCGGATCCGGTGCCGGACTGGGCGCTTCCGTTCGACGTCCTGCTCGGCCGCGAACCGCTGGCCGACGTGCCGGAAGTGAGCGACGCGGACCCGATGTCGCTGTTGTACACCTCGGGCACGACCGGTCTGCCGAAGGGCGCGGTGTGGACGCACGCCAACACGGTGAGCACGGCGACCACGCAGGCGCTGCGCTGGCGGTTCTCGCCGGAAACCGTCGCGCTAGTGCCGGGCCCGCTCTACCACGCAGGGGCGTTCGAGGCGGTGACCGCGCCGACGTTCCTGATGCACGGCACCGTGGTGTGCCCCCGGTCGGGCAACTTCACCGTCGAGCGGCTGCTGGAGGTGCTCGAAGCCGAGCAGGTGACCGATTGCCTGTTGTTCTCGTTCATGCTGCACGACCTGCTGCGCGTGGACGGGATCGAGGACCGGCTGCCGAAATCGGTCACGCACTTCGTCATCGGCGGGGACACCATGATGCCGTGGGTCGTCGACCAGGTGCGGCGGAAGCTGCCGTGGGTGCGGCTGAGCCAGGTCTACGGGCTGACCGAGGGCGGCGCGATCGCGACGACGCTGGACGACGGGGACTTCGACGCCCAGCCGAAAAGCGTCGGCCGCCCAGTGCCGCTGACCGAGGTCCGGGTCGCCGGGGCCGGGCTCGAACCGGCCGCGCCCGGCGAGGTGGGCGAAATCCTCGTCCGCGGGCCCGCGGTCTGCGCCGGGTACTGGAATCGGCCCGAGGCGAACCGGGACACCTTCGTGGACGGCTGGTGCCGTACGGGGGACCTCGGCTTCGTCAATGCCGACGGTTTCCTCGTGCTCGCCGGCCGGGCGAAGGACATGATCCGCAGCGGCGGGGAGAACGTGTACCCGGCCGAAATCGAACGGGTGCTGACGCAGCATCCGGCGGTGCTGGACGCGGCTGTCGTCGCGGTGCCGGACCCGAAATACCTCGAAGCCGGCTGCGCGGTCGTGGTGCTGGCGGAAGGAACCGCGCTCGACGAGGCGGAACTTCGGGCCTATTGCCGGGAGAACCTGGCGACGTACAAGGTGCCCCGGTATTTCGTCGCGCAGCCGGAATTGCCGCGCAACGCGTCGGGGAAGATCCTCAAGTTCACCCTGCGCGAGAAGTACGGAAAGCTCTTTACCGCAACGGATTCCGGTGCGTCCGCGGCGACGCGGCCGGGAGAGGAAGGCACCCGATGAACGACCCGGCCCGGCGGCGGAAGCCCGAATTGGCACTGGTGACGGGCGCGGCGGGAGGAGTCGGCTCGGCCACCGCGCGAAGGCTGGCCGAGGACGGCGCGAAGGTCGCGGTCACCGACCTGAACGCCGAGCGGCTCAAGGAACTGGCGGACGAACTCGGCGCGGTCGCGCTGCCCGCCGACGGCACCGACCGAGCCGCGATCCACGACATGGTTGAACAGGCCGTCGCTCGCCTGGGCGGTCTCGACACGGTGATCGCGACGCAGGGCGCGGCAGTGTCGGGCACCGCCCGGCCCGAGCACGTGGAGGCGTATCAGCGGGCGTTGGACGTGAACCTTCACGGTTCGTTCTACCTGGCCGGGGAAGTGCTGCCGCATCTGGTGGAGCGGCAGGGCTCGCTGGTGCTGTTCGCGTCGACCGCCGGGCTGATCGCCGGTCCGCCCGGGACGGTCGGCTACACCGCGGCCAAGGCGGGGATCATCGGCATCACCCGCTGGCTCGCGCGGGACTACGGCCCGAAGGGGGTCCGGGTGAACGCCGTCTGCCCGGGCTGGATCCGCACTCCGCTGGGGGAGGGCGCGATGGCCTACCTGGCGAAGCGCGAGGGCATTACGCTCGACGAGGCGTATGCGCTGACGACGAAACACGTGCCGCTGCGCCGTGCCGCGGAACCGGAGGAGATCGCGTCGGTGTGCGCGTTCCTCGCCTCGGGCGACGCGTCGATGGTGACCGGCCATGTCCTGGTCGCGGACGGCGGCGGCGCTGCGGTCGATTCGTCCACCTTGGAGTTCGACGCGCCGTGACCGGCGTCGCGGGCGTGGGAGGGGGCTGACAGCACCTCCCACGCCCGCCCGCGAGCGCCTAGCGTGCGAAGCGAACCGTTTCGTCCCGAAGGAGCCCGCAATGTCGTTCGACCCCGAGATCCGCGACCGCATCGGCGCCGCGTCGGAGATCCGGATCAGCAGCTACCGCCGCGACGGCTCACTCCGCCGGTGGACCCCGATCTGGGTGGTCCGTACCGGCGACGACCTGTACATCCGGTCGGCATTCGGCACGGAAGGCGGCTGGTACCGCTGGGCCGCGGCCAAGCAGCTCGCCCGGGTGCGAGTGGACGGAGTGGAGACCGACGTGTCCCTGCACCTTGAGGCAGACGCCGAGACGAACGCCGCCGTCGACGCCGCGTACACGGAGAAGTACCGCAGCATGCCGAGCGCACTGGCACCGATGGTCGCCGAGACCGCCGCAGCCACCACGACGCGGCTGGAGCCGGTGCCCGCCTGAGCCGCGGGCGGGCTCAGTTTCGCAGCCAGTACGCGACCGCCTCCGCCCGGTTCGCCGCGTCGAGCTTGCGCAGGATGTGCGTGATGTGCGTCTTCACGGTCCCCTCGGAGATCGAAAGCTTCCGCGCGATCGCCCGGTTCGCGTCGCCGCGCGCCATCAGTTCGATCACCTCCGCCTCGCGTGCCGACAGCAGCGGATGCCGCGTCCGGCTCGGTTCGGGCGGGGGAGCGATGCGCACGTCGGCGGCCAGCCGCGTCATTCCCGCCTGGAGCGAGGCGAGTCCTTCGAGGACGGACACCCGGGCCAGGGTCTCGCTCACGCCCTCCGCGTAAAGGTTCAGGACGGCTCGGCCGGTGACGTCGACCTCCCGGCGGGGCGAGTAGTAGCTGTCCGCGTGCAGCAGCCCGACGACTTTCCCGTACGCCCGCAACGGTGCGATGGCGTAGGACGTGCAGCCGGACAGCGAGACGAGTTGCCGGTTCACGCGCGGGTTCTCCTGCACGTCGTACACGAGGCCCGCCCGCGCCTGCCGGACGACATCGGATTCGACCAGCGAGCCGTCCAGCCGCGGCGGGGCTTCGCGGCCGGCGGCGAGCATTTCGTCGGCCAGCCGGGGATCCTGTTCGATCACCATGCGCCGCAGCACCCAGGTCGCATCGTCCACAGTGGAGACGAGCACGCGGTCGAACCCGATCGTGCAGGCCTCCTCGGCCGCGCGGGAGAGGAGTTCCTCCGCCGTCGACGAGGCGTGCAGCCGGGTCAGCGCGCGACGGACCCGGCGCATGGTAGCGACCCCGTCGGCGACCCTCGCATCGTCCACTCGGGACTCCAGCTCGCGGACCCGGCCCAGCAGCGCGGTCAGGCCGGGCAGCCGGTCCGGTGCGGGAGCCGAGCCCAGTTCGGCCATCGCGGCGTCCCAGACCTGGCCGAGCAGCCGTTTGGCGGGCAGCACCTTGGCGCAGCGGCCGACCGGCAGCGTCCGGTCGAGGGCGGTGCACGCGTCCAGGCCCAGTTCCCGGACCTGATCGGCGAGATCGGCGCTCAGCCGGACGCTGTCGAGCCGCGGAAAGCCGGTCGCGTTCATGGGCAGCTCCCTTGCGGAAATTCCGAACATTATATATCCGCGACGAGGCTCGGGCCAGTCGTCGCATCGGCCTTACGGGGTAACGGAATACGACCGGCGGCAGATGCGGCGGCCCGGTGACGGCCGACACACTGGCCGCGCTGTCCCACCCATCGAACCGGGAATCCCATGACTACCGCATCAGTGGCAACGAAGCCACGCGTGTCGCTCCGGGCACGCCTCGGCGGCTTCGACCAGACCTATCTGGTACTCGGCATCACCGCGGCACTCGCCCTCGCCGCGGGGGCCACGACGACGAATTTCCTCACCGCGGGCAATTTCGGCAGCATCCTCAATCTGTCCGCCGCGTTCGGCATCCTCGCGATCGGCGAGGCGATCGTCGTCCTCGGCAAGGGGCTGGACCTTTCGGTGGCCGGGATCGGGCTCGGCTGCGCGCAGGCGACGCTCGCGTTCGTCAGCGAGGGCATGCCGGAATGGCAGGCGATCACGCTGATGACCGCGCTCGCGCTGGCGATCGGTCTGGTCAACGGCGTCCTCGTCGCCGTCTTCGAAGTGCCCGCGCTGTTCGTCACGCTCGCGACCGGCATGCTGGCGATCGGCGGGATCGACATCCTGTTCCTCAGCCAGAACGTCTACGGCGTGCCCGCCGGATCGTTCCTGTCGAAGTTGAGCGGCGGCTCAGTGCTCGGCGTGCCGAGGCCGGTGCTGATCGCGGGCGGGGCGTTCCTGCTCGCCTGGCTGTTCGTCGCCTACACCTCGTCCGGGCGGCTGGTCCGGGCGATGGGCGACAACTTCGAGACCGCCCGGTCGACCGGCGCGCCGGTGCGGCCGCTGCAGATCCTCACCTACGTGCTTTCCGCGCTGCTCGCCGCAGTGGCGGGATTCGTGACGGTGTCGATCCAGGGCAGCGTGCAGACGACTGTGACGTCCTTCGACCCGCTCTTGTTCACCGCGCTGACCGTGGTGGTGATCGGCGGCGTCTCGCTGTCCGGCGGGCGCGGAACGATCCTGGGCGTCCTCGTCGGCGCGCTGTTCGTGGGCGTGCTCAACAACTTGCTGGTGCTGCACGGGCTGAGCACGGCTGTGCAGGACCTGATCCGCGGCGGGGTGCTGGCCGCCGCGATCGCGTTCGACGCGTGGCTGCGCCCGCGTAACGAGGAAACCGAGAAATCCGGCGAACTGTGACCGGCAACGACGCCGGGGAACGGAAGTAGGAAGCACATGAAGATCACCAGGAAGCTGCTCGTGCTCGCCGCGTCGGCGGCGCTGGGCGCCGCGGGCCTGTCGGGCTGTTCGGTGGGCGGCGGGTCGTCGGATTCGGCGGCCGCCGCGACGAACGCGGTGTTCGGCGCGAACGAACAGCTGATGCCGATGCGGCAGAAGGCGCACGACGCGATGAAGGGCAAACGGATCGCCTTCGTCCCGATTCTCTACAAGGGCTACAAGCTCACCGAGAACTGGGGCACCACCATGCAGCGCACGTTCGACAACGCGGGCGCCGAGTTCAAGGTCTACGACTCGAACTTCAGCAGCGACCGGATGATCAGCACGATCAACGACCTGATCGCGCGCAAGGCCGCCGACGTGCTCGTGCTGCAGAACCAGGACCTCGGCCTGCTCGACAACGCGATCGACCGCGCGCAGAAGGCGGGCATCTACACCGTGGTGCTCAACATGCCCTCCACCAAGCTCGGCGACGCGTTCGTCGGCGTCGACGTCTACGGCGCGGCGCAGTCGATCGCCAAGCGCGCGGTCTCGGACTGCAACTCCCGCAACGCCCCCAAGACCATCTCCATCATCGACGGCCCCGGCAACGACCCGGCCTCGATCCTGTGGGACCAGGGCATCAAGGACGTCGTGGAGAAGGCGGGCTACCAGACGCTCGTCGCGCACTCGCAGTTCCAGAACGCGCAGGCGCAGGCCGCCGCGGAATCCGTGCTGCAGCAGCGACAGGGCAAGGTGTGCGGGTTCATGGTGACCTTCGACCTGAACTCGATCACCGTCGGGCAGACCGTCAAGGCGGCGGAAGGCCGCGGCCAGGTGGCTCCGGGTTCGGTCGGCGTCTACACGCTCGACGCGGACAAGGACTGGTGCAACGCGCTCAAGCAGGGCACGGTGGCCGCTTCGGCCGCCTACGACGTCCAGGGCATCGGCGCCGCCGGTGCGGTGGCGGTGCAGAACCTGCTCACCAACGGGGCGAAGCCGGGCAGCGCGCATTCGGTCGGGTACGTGTCGAGCACGGTGGTGGACAAGTCGAACATCGACCAGACCACCATCGCGTGCTACCAGAGCAAGTGAGCGGGGCCCGATGACTACGTCTCCGCTGCGGCGCGGGCTGGACGCGTTCGGCATGACCGGCGGCCGGCGCACGGAAAGAATCGCCCGCTACCGCACCGTCTCGGATCTGTTCGAGAAACGGTGGATGGAAGGCGCGGTGCCGCTGGTGCTGGCGCTCGCGCTGTGCGGGTACGTGCTCGCCACGACCAATGTCGGGGCGGCCAACGCACCGCTCGTGCTCGACGAGGTGTCGGAATACGGCCTGCTCGCGATCGGCCTTACGGTCGTGCTGGTCGGCGGCGGCATCGACCTGTCGGTGGGGTCGATCGTCGGCTTCTGCGGGCTGGGCGCGATGGTCGCCGACCGGGTGTGGCTGTGGCCGACTGCGCTGGTCGTCCCGGCCGCGATCGTCGCGGGTGCGGTGCTCGGGGCGGTGAACGGGTTCCTCATCGCGATCCTGCGGATGCGCCCGTTCATCACCACCCTGGTCACGCTGATCGCCTTCGGCGGCGCGGCTTCGGTGCTGCAGAACGCGAACAGCACGCAGATCGGCGTCACGAAACCGTCGCTCGTCTGGGACTTCCTCAGCGAGGGCCGCGTGCTGGGCATCCCGACCGCGTGGTTCCTCTTCGCGGTGGTGCTGATCGTGGTCCACCTGGCGCTCACCCGGTCCCGCTGGGGCTGGTGGGTCACCGCGACCGGCTCGGACCGGCGTTCCGCGCGGCGCAACGGCATTCCGGTCACCGCCGTGACGTTCTGGACCTACGTGCTGTCCGGTGCGCTCGCGGGTGCCGCCGCGATCCTCACGTCGGCGCGGCTGGCCCGGACCGATCCCAACGTCGGCAACAGCTGGGAGATCATCGCGCTGACCGCGGTGGTCCTCGGCGGCGTCAGCATCAAGGGCGGCCGCGGTTCGGTGCTCCGTGCGGCAGTCGGCGTGGCGGTGGTGACGATCATCGAGCAGGCGACCGTCTCGGACGGCGCGCAGGGCTCGTACTACACCGTCATCCTCGCCGCCGTGCTGCTCGTGTTCACCGTTCTGGACCTCAAATGGGGCAAGTACCGGCAGCGCGCGGTGGAGAAGCTGAAGATCGACCCGGCGCGGTTGCGGCTCGGCCCGCTGGTCGACGTCACACAACCGGGCACCGTCTGGTCGCTCAACCGCAGGCTCACCGACGCTCCTCCGGTCGGGCTCGGCAAGATCCGCGGCGCGGAGGACTGCGCGGTGGACGCCGAGGGCAACGTGTACTGCGGCGACCAGCGTGGCTGGGTGTGGCGGTTCCGCGGCCTGGACGACACCGAAGGCGAGGTCTTCTCACGCACCGGCGGATTCCCGTGCGGGCATGCGTGGGACGCCGAAGGGCGGCTCGTCGTCGCGGTCGGCGGCATGGGCATCTACCGCATCGGTGCCGACGGCGAACCCGAACTGGTGGCGAACAAGGTCAAGCGGAGCCCGCTGTCGCTGATCGACGATTCGGGGCTGCGCGCGATCGACGACCTCGACATCGCCCCGGACGGCTCGATCTACGCCTCGGACTTCTCCACCCGCACGAACACCGCCGACTTCCTGCTGGAACTGGTGGAATTCCGCCCGAACGGCCGGGTGATCCGGGTGACGCCGGACGGCAGGACCGAAGTCGTCGTGTCGAACTACGTGTTCCCCAACGGCGTCTGCACCGCGCACGACGGCGAGTCGATCCTGATCTCCAGCACCGGGCTGTGCCGGGTCGACCGGCTCTGGATCGCCGGCCCGAAGAAGGGACGGCTGGAGCCGGTGCTGGAGAACCTGCCCGGCTACCCGGACAACATCAACCGGTCCTCCGACGGCAACTACTGGATGCCGCTGTGCGCCATGCGGACCCAGATGTCCGACCTGCTCGGCCGCTACCCGGCGGTCCGGCGGCGGATGACCCGCGAGGCGGCGGTGGACAACTGGGTGGTGCCGCAGCTCAACACCTCCTGCGCGGTCAAGTTCAGCGATCGCGGCGAAATCCTCGCCGTGCTGTGGGACGAGACGATGGAGAACTACCCGATGGTGACCGCGGTCAAGGAACGCGACGGGCACCTGTACCTGTGCGGTGTCAGCAACAACCGGATCGGCAGGCTGGAGCTGGACCCGAGCGAAGTCGGCGGCATCGACCCGGCCGCGGTGCCGGGAACAGCCGTGCGCGAGACGGCGGAGGCAGTGCGATGAGCCCGGTACTGGACACCGTGAAGGAATGGATCAATCCGAACTGGGGCCGCGCCCGGACGGTGCCCCCGATGGACACCGGACTGCGGCCGAACCTCCGCCTCGACTCCGCGGAGGAGCTGCTGCGGTCCGGCGAGTACGAACCGGACGACGTGGTGGTGACCGCTGCGGGGCTGGTGTTCAGCAGCGGCCACGACGTCTTCACGGTGCGCGAGGACGAGGTGGGTCGGCTGGCCTCGTTCGGCAGCCCGGTGACGGCGCTGACCGTACGGGACGAGCGGATCGTCGCGGCGGTCGAAGGCCGCGGCCTGGTCTCGGTGTCGCAGTCCGGCGAAACCGAGGATTTGTGTACGGACGCACCGGTCACCGCGTGCGTCACGGCGCTCGCGACGGACGGGGCCGCGCTGCTGGCGACTGTCGGTTCGACGAAGGTCGCGGAGTGGCCTCGGGCGCTCGTCGCCGGCGACCGGTCCGGGCTGCTCGTGCGGGTCGGCGGCGCGCGGGCGGAAGTGGTCGCGGAGCGTCTTGCGTGGCCGTCGGGCGTCGGCGTCGCCGGAGGCGAGGTGCTGCTGTCGCTGAGCCTGGACCACCGGGTCGAAGCCCGGTCCGCGCCGGGCAAGCGAGGCCGGGCGCTGAGCGCGAACCTGCCCGTCTATCCGGGGCGGGTGCACGTCGGCGAGGACGGCTGGTGGTTCGCCGCGCCCTACATCCGCAACCGGGTCACCGAACTGCTGCTGGACGAACCCGGGCTGCTGGCCGAGATGACGGAGACGATCAGCCCGGAAGAATGGTTCGTCCCGCGGCTGCGAGCGGGCGACCCGTTCACCGACACGATGCAGATGGGGCAGCTGCGCGTACTCGGCGTGGTCAAGAGCTGGGCCCCGGCGCGGTCGTGCGGCCTGGCGTTCCGGATGGACCCCACCGGTCGCGTCGCCGAGAGCGCACACGCCCGGGTCGACAGCCCGCGGCACGGCGTCACCGGGTTGACCGTCCACAACGGACACGTGATCGCGGCCGCCCGCGGCGGTCGGAACCTGCTGCGGTTGGAGGACGCATGAGCACGGTGCTGCGGCTGACGAACATCAGCAAGCGCTACAGCGGAACGTACGCGCTCGACGGCGTCGACTTCGAGGTGCGGCCGGGCGAAATCCACGCACTGCTCGGCGAAAACGGCGCCGGGAAGTCCACGATGGTCAAGATCGTCTCCGGCGCGGTCGCGCACGATTCGGGCACCCTGGAGGTCGGCGGCGTCGCCCGGGCCTTCACGACTCCGCGCGAATCGGTCGAGGCCGGGGTGGCGATGGTCTACCAGGAGGGCTCGCTGGTCGAGTCGATGACTGTCGCCCAGAACCTGTTCATGGGCGACGAGAAAGTGTTCAACAACCTCGGCCACCTGAACGTGGTGGCGCGCGAATTGCTGGAATCGCACAACTTCCACATCCGGCCGGACGTACCCGCCGGGGCGCTCGGCGTCGGGCAGAAGCAGATGGTGGAGATCGCCCGCGCGGTGCACCGCAACGCAAAGCTGGTGATCCTCGACGAGCCGACGTCGTCAGTGACGCCGGAGGAGCGGCTGCAGCTGTTCCTGTCCATGCAGCAGCTCAAGAAGCGCGGCATCGGCGTCATCTTCATCACGCACATGCTCGACGAAGCGTTCGAACAAGCGGACCGGATCACCGTGCTGCGCGACGGCGTGGTTCAGGGGACGCTGGAGCGGCCGGAGTTCAGCCGCGATCGCGTGGTCAAGATGATGGTCGGCCGCACCGTCGAAATGGGACGGGTGGAGCCGAACCGCGCACCCGAGCCGACGCCGACGCTGCAAGTCGAGGACGTGACGCTGCTGCCGGTGGTGCGCAACATGGCGTTTTCCGCCTACGCCGGGGAAATCGTCGGCATCTACGGACTGGTCGGCGCGGGGCGCAGCGAGACCGCGATGATCGTCAGCGGGATCCTGAAACGGCGTCGGCTGCGCGGCGGCCGGGTGCGGCTGGGCGGCGAGCCTGTGCGGTTCCGCACGCCCCGGCAGGCACGCAAAGCTGGGATCGTCTACATCACCGAGGACCGCAAAGCGTCGGGCTTCTTCAGCCATCTCACCATCGCCGACAACATCTACCTCGGGCACCTGTGCGGTGCTCGGCGCTTGCCGTTCCTGTTCCGGCCCGGTTCCCGCAAATCGGTCGCGAAACGGTTCGTGGAGCAGTTCCAGGTCCGCACGCTGCGGCCGACGAAGGCGACCGTCGAGGAGCTGAGCGGCGGGAACCAGCAGAAGATCGTGCTGGCCAAGGGCCTGACCCGGAAACCGCTCGTCGCGATCATCGACGAGCCGACCCGCGGCGTGGACCTCGGCACGATCCCGGAAATCCACGCGATGATCCGGGCACTGGCCGACGACGGGGTCGCGGTCGTGGTCATCTCCTCGTACCTGCCGGAGATCCAGGCGCTGTCCGACCGCGTGCTCGTGGCGCGCGCGGGCAGCATCGCGGCGGAGTTCTCCCCGGAGGAAGCCGACGAGGAAAGCCTGATGTTCGCCGCGGTGCACTGACAAGGACGGAATTCTCATGCGCGGAGCAATTTTCCAGGGCGACCGGGTGCTCGAAATCCAGGCCTTCGCCGATCCCGAACCCGGCCCCGACGATGTGGTGCTGGAGATGAAGGCGTCCGGCATGTGCGGCAGCGACCTGCACTTCTACCGGGCTCCGGCCGGGCAGGCGCTGGCCGCGTTCGGGATGACCGGCGACGACGCCGGATTCATCGGCGGGCACGAGCCGTGCGGAGTCGTCGCCGCGATCGGCTCGGCGGTCGACCCGCGCACGGTGGCGGTGGGGGACCGGATGATGGTCCACCACTACGACGGCTGCGGATTCTGCGACCTGTGCCGTACCGGCTGGCCGCAGATGTGCGAACGCGGCAACGTCATCTACGGCGCGACCGCGCACGGCGGGCACGCCGACTATCTCAAGGTGCCCGCGCGGACGCTCGTGCCGCTGCCCGACGAGCTGAGTTTCGCCGCCGGTGCCGCGATTTCGTGCGGCACCGGCACCGCCTACGGAGCGCTGACCCGGCTCGACGTCAACGCGCGCGACACGCTGGCGGTCTTCGGCCAAGGCCCGGTGGGTCAGGCCGCCGTGCAGCTCGCCGCGGCGATGGGCGCGGAGGTCGTCGCGGTCGACATCGCGTCGGAACGCGTGGCGCGGGCGAGGGAATTCGGCGCGGCGCACGCGATCGACTCGACGTCGGCCGATCCGGTCGAAGCGATCCGGGAACTGACCGGTGGCAAGGGCGTGACCAAGGCGCTCGACTGCTCCGGAGCACCACCGGCGCGGGCCGCGGCGGTGAAGTCCGCGGCGAAATGGGGCACCGTCGCGTTCGTCGGCGAAGGTTCGACGGTGACGCTCGACGTCAGCCCGGATCTGATCCGCAAGCAGCTGACAGTGGTCGGCTCGTACACCTTTTCCCTGGTGGGCCAGGCGGAGTGCGCCCGGTTCATCGCCCGGCACGGGGTTGAGGCGGACCTGGTCTTCACCGACCGCTGGCGGCTGGACGACGCGGTGGCGGCCTATGCCGCCTTCGACAGGCAGACCGGCGGCAAGGCGGTCATCGAGTTCTGACGAGGAGAAGCGGCGGTGGGCCGGAGACCCACCGCCGCTTCTCCGGGGTACCGAACAGCAGCGGCTTCGCGAACCCCGCCGTCGCTCGGGCTGCCGCGTTCGGACCGGTCAGGCTGATGGGCCCGGGTTCAGCTCCGGGCCGAGGCCCTCGTCCAGCCGCAGGCAAGGTACGCGGTGAGGGCGAGCAGGATGACCACCAGCACCGCGACAGCCGCCCAGGCCGGCAGCCAGTACGCCGCGACCGCACCGGCGCCCAGCACGATTCCGCCCCCGGCCCGGGGCAGCCAGCCAGTGCCGGTCTCGACGCGGAAGTACCAGGCCTGGGCCAGCAGGTACAGCATCGGCCCGCCGAGCAGCAGCACCCCGCCGGTCCCGGCCGGGTGCCCGGGTCCGTGCGCCAGCGCGAGTTCGATCCCCGCGGCGAACGCGACCAGCCCGGCGACCACGCCGTAGATCGCGTTGAGCCCGGCGTGCACCGACCGGATCGGGTTCTCGGTGGCCGAGGCGTGGCTCACCACCTGCTGCTCGGTCCGTCCGAAGTAGATCGCCCACAGGCAGACGAGCGCGGCGAACTCGCCCAGCACCATCAGCAGCGACGGCGCGTCCGGCGCGTGCTCGGTGAGCACCCGGCCCAGTGCCAGGACGGTTTCCCCGAGCAGGATGATGAGGAACAGCCGCATCCGCTCGATCATGTGCTCCGCGTCGAACGGCAGCCGGGCGGACCGCAGCGCCCGGCCCGGTACCGGGTGCGCGGTCCACGTGCCGGTGAGGTCGATGAGCGCGGCCGCGGCCCACAGCCAGATCCGGGATTCCGGGCGCAGTGCCGCGCCGACGATCCAGAACGGCGCCGAGGCGGCGAGCCAGCCCAGGACCCGGGTGAAGTGCCCGCGCAGTTCGGGTGTCGGCGCGGTAGCCGCGGCATACGCGCCGGGCCCGGCGAGCGCGAGCATCATCGGGACGACGAAGAGCCACGGATGCTCCTCGAACGCGCCGCTGATGCCCGCGTTCATGAAAAGTCCCAGCGCCATCACCGCGACGATCGTCGCCCGGGTGCTGCCGCGTTCGACGTCGAGCATGGTCGCCTCGAACGAGGTGAACGCCCACACCCCGCAGACCGCCACCAGCGCGACGAGCGTCTCGGCGGCGCCGGTCCAGCTCAGCCGCGCCAGCAGGTGGTGCGCTAGCTGGCCGATGGCCAGCACGAAGACGAGATCGAAGAACAGCTCCAGCGGCGAGA
The DNA here is from genome assembly GCF_900115345.1 of Amycolatopsis rubida. Lineage (GTDB taxonomy): Bacteria > Actinomycetota > Actinomycetes > Mycobacteriales > Pseudonocardiaceae > Amycolatopsis > Amycolatopsis rubida. The sequence continues at coordinate 92,706 of NZ_FOWC01000007.1, forward strand.
CCTCGCGGCGGGTCCACCGCGCGTTCCGGGCTGGCATGGGCTCAGCAGTGATGCACTGGGAACAGGACGACCGGCTCGCTAGGCCTGGGCACGGCGGTCTCCTTCCGCGGTTTCGGACCCTGCGGAGGGTACCGCCGGTCCGGGCGCCTCGCTCGCGGTCCAGCTGGACAGCAACTGCAGCGCCTCGGCTGAAGGGGAGCCGGGTTCGGCGGTGTAGCCGATCAGGGTGAGGCCGGGCGCGGAGGCGACCTGCAGTCCTTCGAACCGCAGCGTCAGCTCGCCGACGACCGGGTGGCGGAACAGTTTCGTCCCGCGCCGGTGCGCCTTCACGTCGTGCGCTGCCCACCGGGTGCGGAACGCTTCGCTGCGGGTCGCGAGATCTCCGATGAGCCCGGTGACCGCTTTCGAATACGGTGCGCGGGCCGCTTCGACGTGCAGCAGGGCTACCGCGTCGTCGGCTGCCTTCTTCCAGTCCGGGAAGACCTCTTCGGCGCGCTCGTCGAGGAAGATGAACCGGGCGAGGTTCGGCGGGTGCGGGGTGCGCTCGTAGACGCCGGCGTAGAGGGTGCGGCCGAGCGCGTTCGCCGCGACCACGTCGAGGTGTCCGTTCTGGACGATCGCGGGGGCGTTGACCATCGTGTCGATCAGCGCTTGGACTCCGTCGGGCACCGGCTGCCGGACGGTGCGGCCGGGGCCGGCCCGTTTCCCGGCGGCGCGGGTGAGGTCGAACAGGTGCGTGGTTTCGGTGTCGTCCAGGTGCAGCGCGGTGGCGATCGCGTGGAGGACTTCGTCGGAGACGCCGGACACGCGGCCGCGTTCGATCTGCACGTAGTACTCGGTGCTTACTCCGGCGAGCCGGGCGACTTCCTCGCGGCGCAGCCCGCTGACCCGCCGCCGGCCGCCCGCGATGATTCCGGCCTGCTCGGGCGTGATCTTCGCGCGGCGGGTCATCAGGAATTCCCTGAGGTCGTTGGCGATCTCCATCCCTTGAGCGTAAACGCGGAACGGCGGCGGAAGGAGGGGCTGCCGGTACCCCCGACAAGCGGCATCTGCCACGTCCGCGCGAACCGCCGCAGGGTGGGCACCAGGAGCCCGGGCCGCCTGGTTCGGGACACAGAAGACGTGCAAGGAGTGAGTGCAGTGACGTCTGCGGAGGCCGTTGCCTTCCCGAACGATTCGATCACCATGGCGGGAAACCTGTACCTGCCGGACGGCTTCGACCCCAAGGGCAGCTACCCGGCGGTCGTGACCGTGCACCCGGGCGGCGGGGTGAAGGAGCAGACCTCGGGCCTGTATGCGGAGAAGCTGGCCGAGCAGGGCTTCGTCACGCTCGCGTTCGACGCCTCGTTCCAGGGCGACAGCAGCGGCGAGCCGCACCACCTCGAAGACCCTGCCGCGCGCGTGGACGACGTCCGGGCAGCGGTGGACTACCTGCAGACTCTCGGCTACGTCGACGCCGAGCAGATCGGCGGCCTCGGCGTCTGCGCCGGCGGCGGCTACCTGGTCAACGCCGCGTTGACGGATTACCGGATCAAGGCCCTCACCACGGTCAGCGCCGTGAACATCGGCACGTCGTTCCGCCGCGACTGGTACGGCACCGACTCCGACGCGGCCGCCGTCCCGACGCTGCAGGCCGTGGCGCAGCAGCGCACGGCCGAGGCGAAGGGCGCCGAGCCGTCCTACCTGCCCTACGTGCCTGCCGAGCCGGACGAGAACACCCCACGCGACATGGTCGAGGCGAGCGAGTACTACCTGACCCCGCGCGCTCAGCACCCGAATGCGAAGAACAAGTTCCTGTTCACCAAGAGCGTGTCGCGGATCTTCACCTTCGACGCGTTCCACATGGTCGAGGACCTGCTGCAGCAGCCGCTCCTAGTGGTCGCGGGCAGCGAGGCCGGTTCGCTGTGGATGTCTGCCGAGCTGTACGGCCGCACCCGCAGCCCGAAGAAGCTCGTCGTGGTCGAGGGCGGCGCACACATGGACTTCTACGACGTGCCGAAGTACGTCGACCGCGCGGTCGCCGAAGCGGTGCCGTTCTTCCGGGAAAACCTCGCCGCCACCCACGGCGAGCATTCCGCACCTATTGCGCCTGCGTCAGGCATGAAATGATGGACCGCGAAACATAGCCTGCGGACCGGCTGGCCGAACGTGTCGCATGAGCGCTCGCTGTGGATTCCCCCGAGTCATCTGCCGATCGGGATCGCCGACGCCGCCCCGCGAGCATCCTTGGTGCCGACTCGCCGCACGGCAGCGCAGGCGGCACCCCCGTGGCGCTTCGGCAGCTTCGAGCCCTTCTCCCGCTGTGTTTCGCCCGCAGCAAGGCGGGGATCCCGCGACGGTTAGCCACGAACCGCAGATCCCTCACCCGGCCGCAGGTCATGCGCTCAGGTCAGCGATCCTTCTGCTCGGTCCACCACTTCTGCCCGGCCTCGGGCAGCGTCTGGATCGGGTCGCAGTACGGGTACTTCCGCTGCAACGCCTCCGGGTCCTCGTGCTCGATAGATCTCGTTGAGTTCTTTGCCGCCCTTTCCGCATCGTGGACCAGAAGCGCGATGCAGCCGAGTTTCGGCGGTGGCGCCTCATCGAGGCTGCGGAACGGGCCATCGGGACTCCGTGGAACCGGCGATCGTAGCGGTACTCGCAGGCATCAGGCCCCGGAAGATGGACATCAAGGACAGGTTGGAGGCCGCGGGTACGCAGATCGGCCACGACCGCCTCCGCCTCGGGCACCTCGTAGAGATTGCCCTCCCGGGTGAACGGCGTCTCCTCCAGGACCTGAACGGGCCGCAAGCCGTGCTCCCCGAAGAGGACCCGGAACTGCGGCCAAGTCGAGTCAGCTGACGGAGCGGCCCGGCTCAGCCCGATTATTTCGCGGGTATTGGCCGCGAACGCGTCGGTATCGGGCACGCCGAGGCCGACGCGATTCAGGTTGGCGGCGGTCATGGTCGCTCCGTTCAGCAGGGCAGGAGTGCGGCGAGATGCCGCCATCGGCCGAGTCGTTCCCGGGAGAACCTCGTGTGCCCTAGCGGTATGACCCCGGATGCGTTCCCGCTGTTCGGTCACGAGCCAAGTCCGGCATCCGCGGGCTCCCCGGACGGTCGCCGATGTCAAGCCTGGCCCGGTTTTCTTCGACCGCACCACGTCGGCGGCGATGCGGTCCGGTCTGCCCCGCACGAGGCCCTACCTTTCAGGTTTGCCCCTCAGAAGGGATAGCACGCGATGTCGGGGCGGGCGGTGAGCCATTGCGTCTCGGTGAAGGCGTCGATATTGGCCGCCGCGCCGCCAAACCGGGCACCGGTGCCTGAGTTTCCAATGCCGCCGAACGGAATGTGCGCTTCGTCGGCCACCGTCTGTTCGTTGATGTGCACGATGCCGGAGGGGATGTCGTCCGCGAGGCGCATAGCCGCACCGACCTCGCCGAGAATGCCGAGCGAGAGGCCGTATTCGCTGCTTCGTGCGAGGTCGAGGGCTTCTTCCGGGGCGGAGAAGCTCATGACCGGCGCGACCGGACCGAAGACCTCCTCCTGCCAGGCGCGCATGTCGGTGGTCAGCTCGGTCAGAACGGTCGGGGCGAAGAAGAGTCCGTTGTGGGTGCCGCCTGCGGCGAGAGCCGCGCCCGCCGCCACGGTGTCGTCGACGACCGACGCGACGTGTGCGAGCTGGGTGTGGTCGATGAGCGGGCCGAGTGCGACGGTTTCGGTCGCCGGATCGCCGACGGTCATGCGTGTCGCCTTTTCCGCGATGGCCGCCACGTAGTCGTCGTAGAGCGATTCGTGCACGAGATGTCGGCCGGTCGCCATGCAGATCTGTCCTTGGTGCAGAAACGAGCCGAACGCTCCGGCCGAGGCCGCGCGCGCCGGGTCCGCTCCGGGCAACACGATGAGCGCACTGTTGCCGCCGAGTTCGAGATGCGTGCGCTTGAGGTGGCGGGCGCCGGCCTCACCGACTTTCCGGCCGGCCGCCGTGGATCCGGTGAACGAAATGACGCGCACTTCCGGTGCGGTGACGATAGCTTCGCCGATGTCGCCGCCGCCGTTGACGAGCTGCAACAGCCCTGGCGGCAATCCGGCTTCCTCGAAAATCCGCAGGACCGCAACGCCACCGCAGACTGCGGTGCGGGGATCCGGCTTGAGCAGGACGGCATTGCCGAGCGCGAGCGCCGGTGCCACTGAACGAACTGACAACGTCAGCGGGAAGTTGAACGGCGCGATGACCCCGATCACGCCAGCGGGGCGGCGGCGCGCGAAACTCCAGCGGTCGCCGTTGGAGGGCAGCACGTCGCCGCAGGGATGTGTGGGCAGCGCCGAAGCCTCGAAGCACTCGGCCGCGGCGGCGGAGGTTTCGAGCCAGGCTTTCGGTGCGACCGAACCGGCCTCACGGACCAGCCACCACTGCACCTCCTGCGCGTGCTGCTGCCACAGTTCGCCGGCTCGCCGGAGGACGGCAGCGCGGTCTTCGGGCGTCCGTCTCGCCCAGTCGAGTTGCGCGCGGGAAGCGCTCTTCGCCGCCCGGCGCACATCGTTGACCGACGAAACACCGATGGTGGTGAGTGTTTGGCCGGAGCCGGGCGAAACAACGGAACGGGTTCCCGCTTCTCCGGCCGTCCAGGCGTCGACGAAGATCTTGCCCTCCCAGCGCGGACGGTCAAGCAGCGCCGCAGCTTCCGATGCGGCTTCCGTGACAGTCATGCGTCCTCCGTAAGTTCTCGGGTGGTCGGTGGGCTTGGCGCGGTTAGGCTTCGGCTAGTGCGCGGTCGACTGCGCAGAACAGACGGTCGACGTCGGCTTCGTTGTTGTAGAGATGCGGCGAGAACCGGAGGCCCCGACGTCGTAGGCTGCCTACGACGTTGTCTTCGACTAGTCGTCGGCGCAGCGCGCCGGCAGGCAGCGAGTCCAGTTCGACCACGACGAGATGGCTCGGCCGGTCATCGGGACCGGCCGCGAGCACGCGAAAGCCACGGTCGGCGAACCCGTGCCGAAGCTCGACGGCGAGGCCAAGGACGTGCTGTTCGATTTGCGCGGGGCCGACTTCCGCTAGCAGGGACAGGCTGGCGACGAGCCCGGCCATGAGCACGTGCGACACCGCGCCCGGTTCGCACAGCTCCGCGACTGCCGAGTCGGCGAGTCCGACAGCGGCCGGCAGTCCGGCGGACGGCTCGTTGACACGGTTCGCGTTGTGCCACCCGGCGACCGCGGGCTTCAACTCGGCAGCAAGTTCGGGACGCACGTAGCAGACGCCGATTCCGGCACCGCTCAGCAAAAATTTGTACGCCTGCGCGGCAAGCAGGTCGATCCGGTCGCGCTCCACATCGGCTTGGAGAGCTCCCAGACTCTGAATCCCGTCGACGACGAACCAGGCACCCCGTTCGTGGCAGAGCGCGCCGATTTCGGGAAGCGGGGCCCGTGCCCCGGTCTCGGAATTGACTGCGCTGACACAGACTGCGCGGGTGCGCGAGGTGATGCGCAAGGCCAACTGCTCGATGTCGATCCGGCCGTCGGCGCCGGTCGGTGCCATCACCAGCCGCACACCCTGTCGCGCGAGAAGCTGGAAAGGCGCGATACAGGTGGAAAAGTCACCTTCGAAACAGATGACCTCGTCGCCGCTGCGCCAGGGATAGCCGCCAGTAAAGACGTGGATACCGTGTGCGGTGGTGGGGACCAGACCGATGTCTCGGGCGCCTGCGCCGATCAACTCGGCGAGGTCGGTGCGGAGCCGGGTCTTCAGCGGGCCGCCCCGGGTTCCGGGAGTGACGAGAGGCTCCGCCAGGTCGCGAGCGATTTCGGCGCGGAGCTGCGCGACATGGCGTTCAGGCCGGAGGCCGAGACCGGCGGAATCGAAGTACGCCCATTCGCGCAGAATCGCGAATTCGGCCCGTGCCTGGCCGAGGGCACTGTCCGCGGCCTCGCTTTGTGTCGCTGCCATCGCCCGATAATGGCAGTTTCGTTGCCGGTACGGCGAGATACGGCGCGTCGCGGAGCTGCCTGCGGCATCCGACGCACTGTCGTACGGGGCGGGGTGGGGCGACGCCTGGTCGTGGCATGGGCGGAGACCGCGCGACACAACGTCGGATGCTGTCTGCCAATCCGTCTGAAAGGCTGAGCCGACCCCGATTGCCGACAGGACGGAGAGCCGTGAACGCCGCGACAGGAGTTCCGGATCCAGCCGAGAGGCTGATCGGCCAGATCCGGTTTGAGGACCCGTACGAGTGGCTTGAGGCCGACTCGCCGCAGGCGATGGAGTGGCAGCGTGAGCAGGATGCCCGTGCGGCCGCCGAGCTGTCCGGTTGGGCGGGCCATCCTGTGCTGCGGGACGCGGTCGCACCGTGCATCGCGCGCACGCTCGGGACGTACGCTCCGCTGCACCGCGGCGAGCACTGGTTCCGGCTCGGGTTCGCCGGCGAGGGAGCCAGGGTCGAGGCGAGCGATCAGCCGGTCGGTCCTAGCCGCGTTGTGGTGGACCCGGTCGCTCTCGGCGGCGCTCTCGACTGGTTTCAGCCCTCGCCGGACGGCGCGTACGTCGCCTTCGGCCTTTCGTTCGGCGGCGACGAGCAGAGCGTGCTGCACGTAGTCGAGGTCGGCACAGGGGAGCTTCTGCCCGAACGCATCCCGTTCGCCTCGTCGGCGACCGTTGCCTGGCTGCCGGATTCGAGTGGCTTCTACTACAACGGCGGCGTCGCTCCGGACACTGTGGACCCCGACAAGCGACTGTTCTTCCATCGCCTCGGCGACACCGTGCCTTCCGCACCCGAACCGATCACTGTCCGCGAGGCATTCAGCCTCTTCCCGCAGGTGTCGGGGAACGGGCGCTGGCTCGCGGCGGTGACGAGCGAGCTGGATCCGCGTGCCGACCTGGTGAAGGAACTGCCTGCCGGCGAGTGGCGGCGGTTCCTGGCTGACGTGCCGGGCCGCGGGTATGGGGCGTTTGCCGGGGACCAGTACGTCGCGATCCTCACCGATCAAGCGCCGAGGGGGCGTTTGGTCGGGATCCCGGTCGCCACCGCCACCGATCGGTCCACGTGGCGAGAGCTTCTTCCGGAGAGCGACGCGACCATGTTCTCGGTCGAGTGCGCCGGAGATCGGCTCGTGTTGTGCGAACTGGTCGGCACTTATGCGCGGCTGCGAGTCCTGACCGCCGACGGAACGCTGGAATCCGAGGTGCCGCTGCCGGGCCGCGGCGTCGTGATGCAGCTTTCCCGATTCGGCCACTACCTGACGCCCGGCTCGCCCTGGATGGGCACGTGCATCTCGGCGGGGGCCGGCGAGTTCACCTTCGTCTACTCCAGCCCGACCCGCTCGCCCGGGCTCTATCGATACGACTGCGCGAGCCGTCAGCTCACCGAACTGGTACCGCCGGACAGCGACCGCCTCGACCTGGTGGTGCACGACCGGGTCGCGACCGCGGCGGACGGGACAGTCCTGCCCTACCAGCTTGTCTGTCGACGCGGCCTCGACCTGGACCGGCCGAATTCCCCGCAGCCGGCGTTGATCTACGGCTACGGCGGGTTCAACGTCTCTTTCGTTCCGGGCTATCTGGGGATGTTCACCCCGTTCGTCGACGCGGGCGGCGTGCTGGTGCTCGCGCATGTGCGCGGCGGCGGCGAGCTGGGCGAAGCTTTCTGGAAACAGGGCAGGCTGGGGAAGCGGCAAACGTCGTACGACGATCTGTACGCCACCGCGGAGCACCTGGTCGAAACCGGCGTGACGAGCACCGATCGGCTCGCCCTGGTGGGGAGCTCCAACGGCGGCCTGCTCGCTTCGGTTGCCCTCACCCAGCGGCCCGACCTGTGGCGCGCGGTGTGCGCGCTGGTGCCGTTGTGCGACATGCTCGCTTACACCCGCGACGCTTACACCTCGGCTCTGGTCATGGAGTTCGGGGACCCGGACGACCCGGCGGAGGCGCAGTTCCTCTATGCCTATTCGCCCTATCACAACGTGCGGTCCGGCGCTGAGTTCCCGGCGACCTTGTTCTACTGCGGCGCGAATGACGTGCGTTGTGCGCCGTGGCATGCCCGGAAGCTCGCTGCGCGATTGCGGGACAACACTGGCTCCGCGCACCCGATCCTGCTCCGGGCAGTCGCCGGCGGCGGACACCAAACCGTGAAGTACGACCCTGGGCAGGTCGCCGAATGGCTCGGCTTCCTCTTCCGCGAACTCGGCCTGACCCCGATGCCGAACAGGAGCGCCGCATGACCAGCTTGACCACCAAGCCGACGCCGGGCGACGGAAACGGCAACGGCCGCCTCGGCCGCAAGCAGCCGGCGGTCGGCAGCACGGCGGTCTGTTCGAGCCAGCACCCCACAGTCACCGACACGATGCTGCAGGTGCTGCGGGACGGCGGGACCGCGATCGACGCCGCGATTTCAGGGGCGCTCGTCCAGGCCGTGGTCCAGCAGGAAATGACCAACCACAGCGGCTTGGTGACCTGTCTGTACTACGAGGCCGCCACCGGCGAGGTGCACGAGCTCGATTCGCTCGGACGGATCGTCCCGGATCTGCCGCCGCACCACCGGGTTCCGGGAGGCAAGGGCCTCTACGCTCCGCCGGGCACGCCCGGTCCGATGTCGGTGACGCCCGGGTTCATCCCCGGGATGAAGGCAATGTACGAACGGTTCGGCACGAAGCCGTGGGACCAGCTGGTGGCACCGGCTGTCGAGGCCGCCGCCGAAGGGCATATCGTCACCTCGTTCGAGCATTTCGTGCAGGCGCAGACTGTCGACTTCTATCTCTACACGCCTTCCGGCCGGGAGAACTTCGCCCCGGACGGGCATCTGCCGCAGGTCGGCGAACGGTGGGCGCAGCCGGAACTGGCCCGCACGCTGGGGAATCTCGCCGCGGAGGGCCCTGACTACTTCATCACCGGCGGTTGGGCCCTCAGCTTCGTGGAACGGGCCAATGAACTCGGCTGGCCGATCACGGTCGAGGACCTGGGCCGGCGGCCCGCCTGCTGGAAGACGCCGAAGCGATGGGAGCACCGCGGATACGAGATCGTCCAGCTCGCGCCACCGGACAGCCAGGCCAGCTTTACCGCGATCGTGCTCGGCGTTCTCAAACATCTCGACGTCACCTCGCTCGGGCACTTCACCGAATCGGCCGAGGCCGGCTACTACCTGGCACACGCCCTGCGCCTTGCTGAGCTCGAAACCGGGTTCATCAACGACCCGGCGATTTTCGAGGATCCGTCGGAGATCCTGATGTCCGACGACTTTCACGCGCACCTCGCGGCGAAGCTGCGCCGCAGCCGGCCGAAGATCGACCTGACCAAACACGTCGAACTGCTCCGCGGCCGCAATGCGCTGCACGCGGCGAGCGGGGCGTCGAAGCAGCCCAAGGGCAGTTGCGAGCTGAGCGTCGTCGACGCACAGGGCAACTGGGTCCAGCTGATCAACTCGATCCAGAGCGGCGGCATCCCCGGTGAAGTCGTCGGCGGAGTGCCGATGGTGGGCAGTCACCAGGTCAACGGGCTGCGCTCGGACCTGTCGGGCTGGCTGACCGGCGGTGCCCACATGAGCATCATCATCGGCAACACCTTCCTGATGAAGGACGGCAAGCCGGCGATTTCCCTTGGCAGCCCGGGGAACGTGCACTGCACGGTGCCGCAGGTGATCTCGAACATCATCGACTACGGCATGAGTCCTGACCGTGCCGGAGAAATGCCGTTGATGCTGCCGCTGACCGACGACTACGAACTATCCGTCGAAAGCCGGTTGAGCAGCGACTACGTGGCTGGGCTCGCCCGGATGGGCGTGCTGGTCAACCCGCTGCCCGCCTGGGACTACCACATGGGCTCGTACCAGATGAGCTGGCGCGCCGCAGACGGGACGCTGCGCGGCTGCGCGGGGCCGCGGCGGGCCGGAACCTCCGCTGCGTTCTGATTCTGCCGGGCACGCCGGGGGCGACATCAGACAGGAGCGCAACGAAGCCGGGGGAAAGTGCGACGACGGCGAGTCCCGCCATCGTGCCGGTCCAGCGAGATCACCTTCACCAGTTACGAAGGAGTGACTGATGTCCGTATCAGTTCGAAAAAGGTTCGGTCCGAGGGCATTCCTGGCCGCGACCGTGTCGGCGGCGTTGCTTGCCGCAGGCTGCGCCGGTGCCGGGGAATCGGCGGGTGAGGGGGACACCACGTTCTCGTTCGCGTTGCCCTCCGCGCCGAATTCCCTTGACATCGCCAAGGACTACACTGGCACCACACAGCAGATCATGGCCACGGTCACCGAGCCGCTGGAGCGGGTTTCGGGCACCGGCGAGGTGCGGCCCAACCTCAATGCCGAGTTCGCGCAGCCGAATCCGCTTACCCTGGTCTACCGCTTGCGCGAGGGCGTCCGGTTTTCCGACGGCGCCGTCATGACTTCGGCCGACGTGTCGTGGAGCCTGAACCATGTCCTCGACACACAGGCCGGGGCACAGACCGCGGGCACCGCGGCGTCGATCGCGAGCGTCGCCGCGACCGGGCCGCTGGAAGTGACGGTAAAGCTCAAGTATTCCGATCCGACCGCGCGGGCAAGTCTGGCCGCGATCGGCCTGATCCAGGAGAAGGCGTTCGCCGAAGCACACCAGAAGGACCTGGGCACCCCGTCCGCCGCTCCAGTCGGCACCGGCCCGTACCGGGTCGAAGCGAACTCTCCGCAGCAGATCACCTTGGCCCGCAACCCGAATTACTCGGGCACCCGGCCGGTGCCGGACACCCTCGGGTTCGTGTTCATCGCGCAGGACAACTCCGCGCAGCTGGCGATGCGTTCCGGTTCGATCCAGGGCGCGGGCGTGCTGAACCTGAAGAATTCGCCGGAGTGGGCGGCGATCAACGGCGCGATGGTCGTCGCGCTGCCGTCGCTCTATCAGAGTTTCCTGGCGCTGGACGCGAAAACCTCTCCGCTGGACGACGTCCACGTGCGCAAGGCCATTGCCTATTCGCTGGACCGGACGGGGCTTGCGAAGTCGATTTACGGCGATCACGGCTCCGCTTTGGACGGGCTGCTGCTGCCCGCTTCACTGAACTCGGCGGCCCCGTCCGAAGCGGACGCGAAGGCGTTCACCGGCAGCCTGCCGCGCTACCCCTTCGATCTGACCAAGGCGAAGGCGGAGCTGGCCAAGTCGGCTCACCCCAGCGGGTTCACGCTCGAAGTGCCCTACATCTCCGGAACGCAGTATTCCGAGCTGACCATCCTCAACCTCGCGCAGAACATGAAACAGCTCGGTGTCGACATCAGGCCGAAGGCCCAGACCTCCGCGCAGTGGTCCTCGACCGTCTACGGCCATCAGAACCTGGGGATCCAGATTCTCTCCTGGGTGCCCTCGGTGCCGGACCCGGCAGGCACGCTCGGTCAGCTGACCGGCGAGGAAAACATGGCTGCCCAGCACTTCAATCTCGCCAACTACTCGACCCCGGCCGCGGAAGAAGCACACACCCAGCTGGTCCGGTCCACCGACAAGGCACAGCGGTGGGCGGCGATCAAGACCCTGCTGAGCGCCGTCGCCGAAGACGTTCCGTATGTGCCGCTGTATCACGTGGACACCTATGTCGCGCTTGGCGGCGGGTTCACCTTCGCCACCACGCCGGACGACTTCGACCTGCACGTCAACGGCACCTGGGTGTCGCAGTTGAAGAAGAGCTGACGCCTCCGCCGGTGCCGGGTAGGAAGGATTTCGCATGCCGATCGTGGCATTCCTGGCCAAACGGGTCGCGGCGATGGCCGCAATCCTGCTGCTGGTGAGTTTCCTGGCCTTCAGCCTGCTCACCTTGAGCCCAGTCTCGGAGGTTGCTGTCCTGCTCGGGAGCCGCCCCGCGACGCCGGAGACGATTGCCGGCATCACCGCCCAGTATCATCTGGACGACCCGTTTTTCACCCGGTACTGGCTTTGGCTGGTGGACGCGGTGCGCGGTGACTTCGGCGCCTCGGTGCAGTCCGGGCAGAGCGTGACTGGCGTGATCGCCTCGCATTTCCCCCTGACGCTGCAACTGGGTCTGTACGCATTCGTGCTGGTGCTGGTCGCCGGCCTGCCGCTGGGCCTGGCGGCGGGCATCCGGCGCGGGCGCCTGCTCGACCGGGCGACCTCGGCATTCACGGTCATCGGGATGAGCGCGCCCGGGTTCGCCGTGGGCATCGTGCTCATTTATGTCTTCGGTGTGCGGCTGGGCTGGTTTCCGGTCTACGGCGGCGGGAACGGGCATTTCGTCAGTACCGTCGTGCATTTGACGCTGCCGGCGATCGCGCTCGCCATCGGGCTTTCCGCGCTGGTCGTGCGGCAGACCCGGGCGGCGGCGCTGGATGTGATGGAGCAGGACTACATCACCTTCGCCAAGGCTCGTGGGGTGTCCGGTGCCCGGGTGCTGATCGGGTACCTGCTGCGGAACACGGCGCTGCCGGTGGTGACCGCGGCCGGGCTGATGCTGATCGCCGCGGTTTCGGGCGCGGTGGTGGTCGAGACGGTCTTCTCCGTACCCGGGATCGGTCGGCTGATGGTGAAGTCGATCGAAGTGAAGGACATCCCGATGGTGCAGGGGATCACCTTCTTCGTGGCGCTGGCGGTGCTCGCGGTGAATCTCGCGGTGGACGCGGCCGTGCTGATCCTCGATCCGCGGACGCGGATCTCCGGACGGAGGCGAGGCTGATGCAGGCCGATCTCGCGAGCGTGGCCCGGCCGGCCACCGGGCGGCGGATCAGGTTCGCACCTCTGCTGAGCGCGGCGTTCCTGCTGCTGGTGGCGATCGGGGTGATCGCCGGGAAATGGCTCGCGCCCCGCGATCCTGACGCGCAGGACCCGGGGCTGAGCGTCACGATGCCGGGCCAAGGGCACCTGTTGGGCACCGACCAGCTCGGCCGGGACGTGTTCTCGCAGCTGCTGGCGGGCACGGCGGCGGCGGTCATCGGGCCGCTCGCCGTCGCGCTGGGCTGCGTGCTGATCGGGGTGAGCCTCGGGATGGCGGCCGCGTACTTCGGCGGCGTCGTCGACACTCTGGTCAACCGCCTGGCAGACCTGGTGTACGCACTGCCCGCACTGCTCATCGCGATCGTCGTGGTCGGCGTGGTCGGCGGCGGTTACTGGATTTCCGTCGGGCTCCTGGTCGTGTTGTCGGTGCCGGCGCAGATCCGGCTTTGCCGCAGTGCTGCGATGGTCCAGGTGCGCTTGCCCTACGTCGATGCCGCGCGCACCGCCGGGCTTTCGCCGATGCGCACGATGGTGCGGCACGTGCTGCCGAACATCCTGCCGATCGTGGTCACCACGTTCCTGCTTGATTTCGTCAGCACGCTGATCGCCATGGCCGCACTGAGCTTCCTCGGGGTGACCGGGGCTGCGGGCAGCCCGGATTGGGGCACGATGCTGGCCAACGGCCAGCCGCTGGTCGCGCAGAACCCGTGGCTCTCGATCACGCCCGCAGTGCTGATTATCGCGACCGCCGCGAGCGCCACCCTCCTCGGGGACACGGCGCACGAGTGGCTGACGAACAAAGGGACCGCACGATGAACGGGCGAAGGAGCACCGTGAATCCACCTGGGACACTGCCGATCGGCGAGCGCGGGAACGGCAAAGCTCCCGCTCTCGAAGCCGCGCTGCTTTCGGTGGCGGGGCTGCACGTGCGGTCGGTGCCGACGCGTACGGCGCAGCCGCGGATCCTGGTGCGCGAGGCGAGTTTCGACCTCGCCCGTGGCGAGAGCTTGGGCATCGTCGGCGAATCGGGCAGCGGCAAGTCGCTGACCGCACGGTCGATCGCCGGCCTGCTCCCGGCCGGGCTTCAGGCCGGCGGCGCGGTCAGGTTCGCCGGGCAGGAGCTGCTGGGCAGGGATCAGCGGAGCTGGCGGGAACTGCGAGGGACGCGGATGAGCCTGCTGTTGCAGGACCCGTTCACGATGCTCAACCCCCTGCAGACCGCGGGCGCGCATATCGCGGAGTCGCTCCGGCTGTCCCGGCGGCGGGGTCGTGAGCGCAAGGACGCGGTAGCCGAACGGCTGGACGAGGTCGGCCTGGCACCGGACGTCGCCGGCCGGTACCCGTTTCAGCTCTCGGGCGGGATGCGGCAGCGGGTAGCGCTCGCGGCCGCGCTCGCTGGCGATCCCGAGCTGCTGATCGCCGACGAGCCGACCACGGCGCTGGACGTCACTACGCAAGCCGAAGTGCTGTCTTTGCTCGCGGAACTGCGGCGCAGCCGCGGAATGAGCTTGATCCTGATCACCCACGACCTTCGAGTCGCGTTCTCGGTCTGCGACCGGATCCTGGTGATGTACGCGGGTTCGATGCTCGAACAGGCCCCGGCGCCGGAGCTGCGGTCGGCTCCGGCGCACCCGTACACGCTCGGACTGCTCACGGCCGACCCGCCGTCGACGCACTACGTGCAGGAGCTGACGTCGATTCCGGGCAGTGTCCCGCAAGCTGATTCCGTCACGAACTGCTGCCCGTTTTCCGCGCGCTGCAACTGGGTTCGGCCCGAATGCACGACCGCCGCGCCCGCACTGGGCCCGGTCGGGGAGGAGAGGTTTTCCGCCTGTATTCGCGTCGCCGAGATCCGCGGCGAGATGGCCGCCGAACTGGGCGCGCTGAGCGCGTCCGGGGAAGCTCCGCCTGCCACTGCGACCGTCCGGCCGATCCTGACGGTCACCGATCTGCGCAAGACTTTTCGTTCGCACAACCTCGTCGGCCGTTCACGTGCGTCGACAGCGCTCGACGGGGTCAGCCTCGAGATCGGGGAAGGCGAATCGCTCGGGCTCGTCGGCGAGACCGGCTCGGGCAAAACCACCGTCGCCCGGTCCGTGCTCGGGCTGGTCCAGCCCGACTCGGGGCGGATCGCCGTCGCCGGTCTCGAAGCCGGCGACTTCCGCAGGCTCGGCCGGCGTGGACGGCGTGAGCTGCGGCGCACCGTCCAGGTCGTGTTCCAGGACCCGTATTCCTCGCTCAACCCGGCACTGACCATCGGTGCCACGCTGAGCGAGGTGATCGGGATGCGGGGCGACGCCGCCGACCCGGAGCAGGAGGTCGAGGAGTTGCTCGGCCAGGTCGGGCTGCCCGCCGCATACGCAGAGCGCCGTCCCTCGGCACTCTCGGGCGGCGAACGGCAGCGTATCGCGATCGCCCGGGCCATTGCGCTGCGCCCGAAGCTGCTGATCTGCGACGAACCGGTGGCTGCCCTGGATGTTTCGGCGCAGGCGCAAGTGCTCGAACTGCTGCGCGAGATCCGGCGCCGGTCGGGGATGAGCATGCTTTTCATCACGCACGACCTTTCGGTGGTGCGCCAGATGACCGAGCGCATCGTGGTGCTCTACCGCGGGAAGATCGTGGAGAGCGGCGAGACCGCGACTGTCTTGGACCAGCCGGGGCACGCGTACACGCGCCGCCTGCTGGCGGCTGTGCCCGGCCGGCCGGACGGTGTGCGGTGACCCCGCAGCAGCGGCAGCCGCGGATGCCGGTGCCGGACTATCTCGAACGCGGCCTCGGCCCGGCAACCGGTCGTGTGGTGGACCTGACCGATCCGGTCGCGTCGCCGAACGGCCGCCGGATCGCCGTCAGCGCGTCGATTCTCGACAGTCCCGACCGGCCGCCGCGTACCGCGGTGCACGTGGTCGACGTGGCGACGGGCAACACCCGGGAACTCGGTGGCACCGGTCATCCGGCGTGGTCCGGGGACAGCGCGCGGCTGGCCTACGCGGACGGCCCCTCGACGGTCGTGGTGACCGATTCCGCGCTGGTGCCCGAACACTCGTTCCCGATCCCCGGGATCGTCGAGTTCCTCCGGTTCGGCCCGCGCACCGGCGACGTGCTCGTCGGTGCGGCCGAGCCGGGCACCGACCGCTCCACTGCCCAAGGGTCAGGGCAGCACGGCGGTCAGCGCCCGAGCTGGCGACCGCACGTCCATAATGGACGAAAACGGTGCGGCGGGCGGCGGCTGTGGCGCCTCGACCTGGCCAGCGGGACGGTCGAGCCGTTCTCCGGACCGGAGTGGACCATCTGGGAAGCCGGCTGGTGCGGCGACGGGTTCGTCGCCGTCGCGAGCCGGGATCCGGGGGAGAGCGGGTGGTACCGCGCCTCGATCGTCGTTTCCCGCGGCCCAGGCGGGGAACCGCAGGCGGTCGCGGAAAGCGCGGTACAGCTCGGTCTGGTGTGCGCGGCGCCCGCCGGTGATGCAATCGCTTTCGTCGAGTCTGTCGCCAGCGACCGCGGGCTGATCGCCGGCGACGTGACGATTCTGGACCTGGGTACCGGGCAGCGGACAGTGGTCACCGGCGCGGACGTCAGTTCTCTGTGCTGGCGCGACGATGCGACGCTGCTGGCCGCCGGACAGCGCGACCTCACCACTGTGGTCGCGGAAATCGACCGGACCGGCCGCTGGTCCCCACTGTTCTCGGCGGGGGATCGCAGCTGCGGTGGCTGGTATCCCGAAGCGATACCCATTGCGGTGGAAGGAACTCCGGGCTTCGCCGCGGTAATCCACTCCTATCAGCGCCCGCCGGCACTGACCGCGTTCTCCCATTCGGGCGAACGCCGCCTGCTGGACACCGCGCATCCCGGCACCGGATTCGAGGTGTCGGTCGGCGGCGAGCTGAACCCGGTGACCTGGCGCGCTCCGGACGGCCTGGAGATCTCCGGGCTCCTGGCGACTCCGGGAACCCCGCAGCCGCATCCGCTGGTTGTGCTGATCCACGGCGGGCCGGTGGCCGCATATCGGCCCTCGTGGCAGCTCGTCTACGGCTGGACCCGGCTGCTCGTCGCGAATGGCTATGCCGTGCTGCATCCCAATCCGCGGGGCAGCGGAGGCCGGGGCCAGGAGTTCGCCGGAGCGGTCTTCGGCGACATCGGCGGCGCGGACACGCTCGACATAGTCAGCGCGGTCGACGAGCTGTCCGCCCGGGGGGTGATCGATCCCGGCCGGGTTGCGCTTGCCGGGCGCAGCTACGGCGGGTATCTGGCAGCGTGGCTGGCCACCCAGCACGACCGGTGGGCCGCGGTGATCGCCCAGTCGCCGATGACCGACTGGGTCAGCCTGCACTTCACCACCAACATCAGCTGCCTCGACGACCGGCTGCTCGGAGATGTCGTCACCAACCGGGAAGGACGGTATTTCTCGCGCAGCCCGGTCCATTTCGCCAAGGCGGTCCGCGCACCGGTCCTGTCGATCGCCGGTGCGCTCGACCGCGCGACCTCGGCCGGTCAGGCACAGGAACTCCACGGAGCATTGCTCGAACAGGGAACGGACTCGACCCTCGTGATCTACCCGGAGGAGGGACATCACGTCGCCGCCCCGGCGGCGAAAGCACACCTGCTCACCACGATCCTGGAATTCCTGGGTACGCATTTACCGTCCTGACCCGCGGCGCCGGCGGCTGTTCGCCGATTGTCGATTCAGCCGGGGGATCGTGCGACAGATCGGCGCATGTGTTCGACGCGGGAACACAGTACGGTCGAATTGATCGAGCGGAGCCCGCGGAAATCGGGCTTCGATATTCGGAAAATGCCTTTTTGTGCAGTCTTTTTCGAATTACCGATACTGATGAGGAGAGGCACATGGGGGATCGAGCTGGTGCGCAGTACGCGGACGTCGTGGTCGTCGGCGCCGGAGTGGTCGGCTGCTCGGTGGCGGCGAGTCTCGCCGCCCGCGGGAGAGACGTCTGCGTCGTGGACCGCGGAGCGGGACCGGCATCCGGGTCGACCAGCGCTTCCTCCGCGGTCGTCCGGTTCAACTACTCGACCTGGGAAGGAGTGGCCACGGCCTGGGAAGCCCGGGCCGCCTGGATGCGGTGGGAGGACCACCTCGGTGTCGCGGACCCGGCCGGGATGGCCCGCATGGTCGTCACCGGCAGCCTGGTACTGGATGCGCCGGACCACGCCCCGCAGCGGGTTTTCGAGTTGTTCGACGCGGCCGGGGTGCCCTATGAGCGATGGGACGCCGAGACGATCCGCACCCGGCTGCCGCTGCTGGAACCGGCCCGCCACTATCCGCCGAAAGCGCTGGCCGATCCGGGATTCTGGGCTGATCCCGATGGCGAGCTGTCAGGTTACTGGGTGCCCGACGAGGGTTTCGTCGATGATCCGCAGCTCGCCACGCACAACCTGATGACCGCGGCCGAGGCGCGGGGAGCCGCCTTCCGGTTCCGCACCAGGGTGGCGGCGATCGAGCGTACTGCCGAGCGGGTCCGCGGGGTCCGGCTCGACGACGGGACACTGCTGCCGGCTCCGGTCGTCGTGAACGCCGCCGGGCCGCATTCCGGGCAGCTGAACCGGATGGCCGACGTACTCGGCGATTTCGCGGTCACCACCCGACCGCTGCGCCAAGAGGTGCACGAGGTGCGTGCCCCCGCCCGGTTTGCCGCAGGGGACGGGGGTGCGGTCGTGGCGGACTTCGACCTCGGCACGTATTTCCGCCCCACGCCCTCTGGCGGCCTGCTGATCGGCAGCATGGAACCGGCGTGCGATCCCTTGGTGTGGCTCGAAGATCCCGACACTTACGACCCGAACCCGACGAAGCTCGCCTTCGAGACCCAGGTGCTGCGAGCGGCCCGGCGGATCCCGAGCCTGGCCGTTCCCGGTGCCCCGCGAGGCATCGCCGGCGTGTATGACGTGTCCGACGACTGGATTCCGATCTACGACAAGACCTCACTGGACGGCTTCTTCGTCGCGATCGGCACCAGCGGAAACCAGTTCAAGAACGCACCGGTGATCGGCGACCTGGTGGCCGCGATCGTCGAGGCCGCAGCGGAAGGGATCGACCACGATCGCGAGCCGGTGCAGCTGAGGCTGCCCCGCACCGGGAACGTCGTCGATCTCTCCCACTACAGCAGATTGCGTCCGCCGAACAAGGCCAGTTCCGGATCCGTGACCGGCTGAGGCGCGGCCGCGGACCCGCCTGGTACCCCCGATTCCGGCAAGCAGAGGAGCGCCATGTCCACACGAACCGATACCGACACCGATGTCGTCGTGGTCGGTGCCGGCATCTTCGGAGCTTGCGTCGCCGACCACCTTCTGGAACGCGGAGCCGAGCGGGTGATCCTGGTCGAGAGCGAGCTGCCGGCCACGGCCACTTCCCGGGCCGGAGGCGGTTTCGTGGGTTTGTGGGCGGCCGCCTACAACGCCACGTTCGATGCCACCGATCTGGCTCTGGAGCAGTACGGCATCGAGTTCTACCGGGCTCTCGCGGCCAGCGCGACGCGGGTCGAGCTGCGCTCGAACGGCAACCTGTTCCTCGCGCTCACCGAGGACGGATATCGGACGAAGGTGGCGAGCGTGCTGGCCCATCCGCTTGCGCCGTCCGGTACCCGTGCCTTGAGCGCCGCCGAGGTGCACCAGGCGACCGGCGGCGTCTTCGCCGCGGGAGAGGTGGCCGGCGGGGTGCTGCACGCCGAGGGCGTCCAGCTCAGCGCGGGCAGGGCGACCGCAGCGCTGGTCAAACGGGTCGTCGGCCGGGGCGGCGAGCTGCGCTCCTACACCCGGTGCAACGGGCTGCTGACCACGGATTCCGGCGTGGTGGGAGTCCGTACCGACTTCGGTGACATTCGAGCGAGTTCAGTCGTGCTTGCCTGTGGCGCCTGGTCCAACGCTCTCCTCACCGAGGTGAGCTACCAGGCCCCGCTGGCACGGCTGGTGGCGACGCGGGCGATCTCGCGGCCGTCCGGCGTGCCCTCGGACCTGCCTACGGTGATGGTGCCCGAGCTGGCCGGCCTCTGGCTGCGCGAGCACCGCGGTGGGCTGACCTGGGGCAGCGCAGACGGGTACGCCCCGCTCACCGAGATCGGCGGCTCGATCGAGGGGGTGTCGCAGCCGAGGCGGGAGGACCTCGTCGAGCGGCTCGCCACCGGCACCGGGGCGGCGTTGCCGAACCTGATCCCCGGGCACGACGTGGCGATCGACTGGTGGTTGCAAGGCGTGCCGTGCCTGACTCCGGACCGGCGGTTCCTGGCCGGGCCGGTCCCGGAGACGCCGGGGCTGTACCTGCTCGCCGGCGACAACGAAGCCGGGGTTGCGCACGGTCCGGGGCTGGGCCGCGTGGTCGCTGACCTCGTCCTGACCGGAGGCAGCGAGTGGGTGGACCCGCAGCCCTACCGCCTCAACCGGTTCGGCCGCCACGAATTCCTCACCGAACAGGCCGTCCTGGATGCACACTCGGTGCGACAGTGAGGAAGTTCCGCGGATTCCGGCGAGCGCAGTCCTAGGATGGGCTGGGTGACTGACCTGCAGCGGCTGACCGAGCAACTCGCAGAGCGGTTGAACCGTTCGGTGGCCATCGACGACGCCCACAACCGCCTGCAGACCTACAGCCCGCATTACGGAGCCGTCGACGAGCAGCGCCTGGCTTCGATCCTGCACCGCAAAGGCAACCCGGAAGCCGTCGAATGGGGTTTGGAGTTCGGCGTGGACCGGGCCACCGGTTACGTCCGGGTGCCGACGAATCCGGATCGCGGGATCCTGAGCCGCGTCTGTGTCCCGATCCGCTCCCAAGGGCTGCACCTCGGCTATCTGTGGATCATCGACGCGGAGGAGTCGATGACCGCCGCGGAACTGGAATCCGCCGAGGAGGCTGGCCGCCAAGCCGCGGTGATCATGCACCGGCAGACGTTGTTCGACAACCTCGAGCGCGCCCGGGAGCGGGAGCTGCTGCGCGATGTCCTGGACGCCGATCCCGAGGTCCGGCAGGAGGCCATGCGGTTGCTCGCCGAGGAGTCGCTGTTCGACCTCGACCGCCCCGTCGTCGCGCTCATCCTGGACATCGCCGGGCCGGCCGGGGCGTCCGACCGGGCAGCCGCCGCCGAGATCGCGCTGGCCCAGGCCCGGCGGCTGGTGCCATTGCGCCACAGCCTCTACCTGGTACGCCAGAGCCACGCCCTCCTAGTCGTCGCCGTCGACCGGATCCTGCCGACGGCGGATATCGCCACCCGGATGCGGGCCGAGTACTGGCGGGCGCTCGGCCGCACCGGGCAGCCGCTCGGGGTGTGCGTGGGGGTGGGCAGCCAGGTCGGCGCCATCGCCGAGCTGCGCACCTCCTACCGGCGGGCGCAGTCGGTCATCGAGGTCGGGCGGCGGCTTCGGCTCGACCGGGTCGTGTCCTGGGAGAAGCTCGGCGTCTACCGGATCCTCTCGGAACTGCCGCTGGGCAGGATCGACAGCGACACCCTGCATCCGGCGATCGCCCGGCTCGTCGCGGATGCCGACGGCGACCAGCTTCTCGAAACCCTCGAGGCCTACCTCGACAACGGCGGCGACGCCACCGTCAGCGCCGAGCAGCTCTGCCTGCACCGCAGCTCGCTGTATCACCGCCTGGCTCGCATCGAACGCATCGGCCAGATCAGTGTCAAACGAGGCACGAACCTCCTCGACCTGCATGTGAGCCTCAAACTCGTCCGGTTGCTCACGGACCGGCCGGAAACCACGTCATGAGAGGTGCCCCGGATGACGATCTCCGCCCTGCACGACCGGAATCGCCGCGGTTTCGGCAGCGACAACCACGCAGGGATCCTCCCGGAGGTGCTGACTGCGATTTCCGCCGCCAACGGCGGGCACCAGGTCGCGTACGGGCGGGACGTCTACACCGCACGGCTGCAGGAAGTGATCCGGTTGCAGTTCGGGCCTCAGGCAGAGGTGTTTCCCGTCTTCAACGGCACGGGCGCGAACGTGGTGGCACTCACCAGTGTGCTGCCCCGCTGGGGGGCGGTCGTGGCCGCATCGACCGCGCACGTCCACACCGACGAGGCGGGCGCACCGGAGCGGATGACCGGGATCAAGCTGCTGACGGTGCCGGCGCCCGGCGGCAAGCTGACGCCGGAGCTGATCGCCCGCGAGGCTTGGGGATGGGGCAATGAGCACCGGGCACAGCCCTTGGCCGTGACCATCTCGCAGACCACGGAACTGGGCACGCTCTACCAGCCCGGCGAAATTCGGGCGATCGCCGGTTTCGCGCACAACCACGGGATGGCGCTGCACATGGACGGCTCCCGGTTGTGGAATGCGGCCGCCGCGCTTGGCGTCCCGTTCGCCGAGTTCACCAGCGACGCCGGGGTGGACGTCGTCAGCCTCGGCGGCACGAAGAACGGTCTCCTTGGTGTCGAAGCAGTGATCGTGCTGGCTCCGGAGCGCGTCGCCGGCGTCGGGTACCTGCGCAAGCTGACAACTCAGCTGGCCAGCAAGATGCGGTTCGCCTCGGTTCAGCTGCTCGCCTTGTTCGACGATGGCCTGGGCCTGCGAGCTGCGGCGCACGCGAACGCGATGGCCGCGCGGCTTCGTACCGCCCTCGAAACCGGGATCACCGACGGGAGTATGGCGAAACTGGCTTTAACCCAGGAAACCGCCGCAAATGCCATTTTCGCTACTCTGCCGGTCGCCGCGGCCGATCGCATCCGCGAGCAGGTTCCCTTTTCCGACTGGGATCGTGCCCACGGCGAAGTGCGCTGGATGACTGCATGGGATACGACCGAGTCCGACGTCGACCGGTTCGCTGAGCTGATCCGCCAGGAACTTCAGCGCGGTTGAGTGTTGTCTCAGTCGTGTTCTCGAAGACGGAAGATCGCCGAGATCTCGATGGGCATTCCGAAGGGAAGAGAGGACACGCCGACGACCATGCGTGCATGCGCGCCGACTTTCTCGCCGAATACTTCGAGCATCAGCTCCGAACACCCATTCATCACCTCGACGTGGTCTTCGAATTCCGGGGCCGACCGGATGGTGCCGAAAAGCCGGACCACCGCGGATACTTCGTTCAGGGATCCGCAGACATTCTTCACTTCGCCAAGCAGCCGGACGCCGGTCAGGCGCGCCAGGCTGGTGGCTCGCTCGACGGTGACGTCGTGCCCGACCACTCCGGGCGCCACCGTCCCGTCGTCGCCGAAAGGACCCTGCCCGGACACGTGGAGGAGATTTCCGGAAATTCTGCCGGGAACATAACTTCCTTTCGGCTCGATCGTGGGCAGGGCAAGTCCCAGTGCGCGAAGCCGCACGTCGAAATTCGTTTCAGGCATGGTCGGATGTTCGCAGCTTCCCGGGCCGGACGGGTCCGACGAGGCTCGCAAGATGCGCGGCCGGATGCGACACGGTGTCGCGTCGCCGGTCAGCGCAGGGTGGCGAATCGGACCGCGAGTGCCAAGCCGGCGGCGAAGCAGCGAATAGCCGTGGAGGACCAGGTCGAAGGGATTGAGTTCCTCGGGTTTCGAACAGACGCTCACCTGCTCCACCGGGCGGCGGACGTCGTCTTCACAACGGGCGGGTACACGGCGCTGGAACTGGTGCGCAACGCGATTCCGGCAGTAACCGCCGCCGAGGCTGGGCGAGGCCTGGAGCCGCCACACCCCTGGCGATCGCTCACCGCTACGAGCTGCGAGAACTGGCGAAATTGGACGACTCGACCTCACCAGTCTCGAAGTGTGCCCCGGCCATCCGCACCGGGCGGAACCCGCGGCACGTCGGGTTGGCGGCTGGTCTGCTGGTTGCGTGCTCCTCGGCGGTGAACCGGTGCCCTCGAAGGTTCTGATAAGCCACCAAGAACGCTTCGAAGCTTTCGACCGGCGGCAGTACGGCCGCCCGGGTTTGGCGAACACGCCGCTCCCGCGAGTGCCGCCTGTGGCTGTCCCAGTCACACGTGGCTGTCGTGCCAGCGGTTCGAAGTCGGCGTGGCCCGGTACGCACGGCAGGTCGGCGGCCTGCATCCGCTCGCGGGCCTGCTCGGCTGTGTCGAGAACGTAGGCGGGCACAGCGCTCCGGTTCCGTTCGTCAAGGAATCCGGCCGCCGGCCAAACACGGCGACCTCCGGCGAATCGCCGTGCAGCAGCTCGCCGCTGGGCCGGTACTCCTCGGTTGGCACGGCCAGCGCCCCGACGCCGGCTGCGGGCGTGAGCGGCCGGGCGCACGCAAACCCTCGCTCCGCCAACCTGGCTTGCGCGGCGACGCAGGACGCGGCCCGGCCGTCAGCCGCAGGCCGAACACCACCGATGCCGACCGCGCCTCGAACAGTGCGCTGACCGGCTCGGCCCCACGTGGTCCACGCACCAGGTCGCGGGGTCCAGTGCTGGACCCCGCGACCTCTTGTGGCGTCAGGCTCCCGGGGGTACCGGCAGTGGCATGCCGGGAAGGTTCTGGTCGTTCGGCACGACGCCGTCGACCAGGTAGGCCTCCACGACCTTGTCCACATCCGCGTTGCCGCCGGCGTAGATGCCGTGGTCGCCCTCTCCGGTGATCGTCAGCATCCGCGAGTTGGCGAACGCTTCGTGCGCGCGGCGCGCGCCCTCGATCGGCGTCGCCGGGTCGTGCTCCGACTCGACGATCAGCACCGGCGGAACGCCCTTGCCGTTCAGCACCGGGAGCGGGGCCGGGGTGTTCTTCCAGAACAGGCACGGCTGAATGAACCAGCCGGCGCCGAGCAAAGGCAGTTGCCGGTCGATCAGTTTCTGCGACTGCTTGACTGCGCTCTGGGTTGAGCCGGTCCACGGGCCCTCGTTGCACGGGATCGTCCAGAACGACGCGTCGTAGGCGTCACCGTCGGACGGCACCATCAGCGGCTGCGGGCCGGGCGTCGTGGTGCTCTTGTCGGCGGCCTTGACCCGCTGCGCGGCCGACGCCTTGGCCTGGGCCGAAGTCGTGCCTTGAGTCAGCGCGCGGACGTTGACCAGGTAGTCGGCCAGCCCCGGAAAGGCGCGCTTCGAGTAGATCTGCGCCGCGATGAACGAGTCGAGACCGTTGGCCGACACGTGCGAGCCGTCGGGCAGGGTGACCGGGCCCTGGGTCAGGGCGTACCGGATCTGCTCGTAGGTCTGGCGGGCCGCCTCGCCGGTGGTGCCGAAGTGGTAGAGCTTGTCGTATTTCGCCATCCACGGCAGGAAGTCCTGCCGCCAGCGGCGCTCGAAGCCGAGCGGCTGTGCGTCGAACGACTTCTGCCAGGTCGTGGTGAACTCCGTCGAGGAGTCGAGGACGAACCGGCCGGTGCGGGCCGGGAAGGCCTGGGCGTAGTGTGCGCCCATCCAGGTGCCCGCCGAATAGCCGACCCAGTTGATCTTGTCGCGGCCGAGCAGCACGCGCAGCAGGTCGATGTCCTTGACCGTCTGGTCGGTGGTGATCAGCGGGCCCAGTTCGCCGGACTTCTGCTGGCAGGACAGCGCCGCGTACTTCGTCGCCTGGAGGATCAGGTTCAGGTTCTGCTTGCTGCGGTCGCGCGGGTCGAGGTCCGAGCCGGTGCCGATGGCGCCGCCGCAGGTGATGTTGGTGCTCTTGCCCGTGCCCCGCGGGTCGAACCCGACGATCTCCTGGTGCTCTCGCAGTTTGGGCTGGTTGCGCAGCCGCGCCGGGAAGTTGCGCCCGGGAGCTCCCGGGCCGCCCGGGTTGGTGACGACGCTGGCTGTCGCGTTCTTGGTCGCCTTCAGCCGGCTGACCGCGATGGTCAGGTCGATCTGGGCGTTCGGCTGGTACCAGTTGCGCGGCGTCTTGTAGGTCGCGCACTCCATGTCCTTGGCGCCCTCGGGCGGGGCAGTGGGCAGTTCGGAGGGGACCGCGCACGTGTGCCAGTCCAGCTTCTGGTTCGCGTACTGCGCCGGAATAGCGGTCGAGTTCAGCGGCTGCTTGCCCGCGGCAGCCTCCTGGCCCGCGAAGGCGGGCGTGAACCCGGCCAGCAAGGTGCCGGCGAACGCCGGGATCACCACCGCGTAGCGGAGTCGTCTCATACGGTTGCCCCTTTTGGGTATTTCGCCAATGGATGGGCTATTCCTATAGCGCTGGCCGGGGCGCGACAACCGCCGTTGGTCGGTGGCGCGGAGCGCCGCGATCGAATCGGTACCGGACCGCTCCGGCGATGCTTCCGCCCGCTGCCGCGGTCCGGAGAACAGCGGAACCACGGTTTCATCGTTGACGGCCGCGGGTCCGTTCAGCTGTCCGGTCCGCGCGAACCTTCGAGCCGCGGCGTGATGATGGATCTTCAAGCCCGCGCGCCATCCGCTGGGCTGCGTCTCCCAGCCAGGTAGTGCTGCCTCGCGCTGGCGTAGCGTGGTCAGCCAGCCCTCGACTGCGGGAGTGAGCCAGCCACGGCTGCCGGGCGAGTCACGTTGGCCGGCAGGTGTTCGGTGTTGTGACCTGGAGCCGCGGACCATTAACCGCTGGTATCCGGTGAACGCCGGGACGATGTCCTCGGCGAAGTCGAGGAATCGCAACGACCACATCAGCAACGGTCGCAAGGTGTCCAGAAGATGCCAGCCGGAATCCGGTCGCGACGTCGCGGAGGGATTCGCCGGCGCGGGCGATGTGGAAATCGAGCAGGCGGCGGGAGTTCTCGCTGACGGGGTCGTCGATCCGGAGCGCGGGGCTGCCGGAGGAATCGGCCAGTACCGGGTCGAGGGTGACGCGGTTGTCCTCGTCGGGCAGGTCTTCGCCGAAACAGCCCCAGCTGATCCTCCGGCCGAGGTGGCGCCGGGGCCGCTTTGTCGCGCTCTACGGCGGCCAGCAGCTGAAACGGCCGAGCCGCTGACGACTCGCCTTCCAGCCGTGCTCCAGCGGGCGAGGTGTCCGCCGCAAGAGCGGGGGTCGATGCTCGCTCGGCACGGGTTCGTCCGGCGGAAGG
This sequence comes from Amycolatopsis rubida, assembly GCF_900115345.1. Classification (GTDB taxonomy): domain Bacteria; phylum Actinomycetota; class Actinomycetes; order Mycobacteriales; family Pseudonocardiaceae; genus Amycolatopsis; species Amycolatopsis rubida. The sequence continues at coordinate 119,211 of NZ_FOWC01000007.1, forward strand.
GGCGTGATGGTCACGAGGGTGTGGGATTACCTGGCCGAGTACGAGGCAGAGAGGGAAGACGTGCTCGACGCAGTCGACACCGTGTTCCGCTCCGGGACCCTCGTGCTCGGTGAGAGTGTGCGGAATTTTGAGCGGGAGTACGCCGAACGGCACGGGGTGCGGGCGTGCGTGAGCGTCGACAACGGGACGAACGCGCTCGTGCTGGCGTTGCGAGCGTTGGGGATCGGCCCTGGCGACGAGGTCGTGACCGTGTCCAACACGGCGGCTCCCACCGTGGTAGCGATCGACCAGGTCGGAGCCACGCCGGTGTTCGCGGATGTGCGCGAGGACGACTTCCTGATGGACACCGGGCAGGTGGCGGAGGTGATCACGCCGAACACGAAATGCCTCTTGCCTGTGCATCTGTACGGGCAGTGCGTGGACATGGCACCGTTGCAGGCAGTCGCGAACGAGCACGGGCTGGTGGTGCTGGAGGACTGCGCACAGGCCCACGGCGCGCTGCACCACGGGCGGATCGCCGGCTCGATGGGCGCGTCCGGGGCGTTTTCGTTCTACCCGACCAAAGTGCTCGGTGCGTATGGCGACGGCGGAGCCGTGATCACTTCGGACGCGGAGGTCGAGGCGAAGCTGCGCAGGCTGCGCTATTACGGCATGAAGGACCGGTACTACGTCGAGTCGACGCCGGGGTACAACTCGCGGCTGGACGAGGTGCACGCCGAGATCCTCCGGCGCAAGCTGCGCAGGCTCGACGACTACCTCAAGGCCCGCAGGCGGGTCGCGCGGCGTTACGCCGAAGGCCTGGCCGGCACCGGACTGGTGTTGCCGGGGGTCTCCGAGGGCAACGTCCACTCGTACTACCTGTACGTCGTGCGGCACCCGAGCCGCGATCTGATCCTCGACCGGCTGAAGGCCTACGACATCGAGCTCAATGTCAGCTACCGGTGGCCCGTGCACACGATGAGCGGGTTCGCCCACCTCGGTTACCGGCAGGGCTCGCTGCCGGTCACCGAGCGCCTCGCCCGGGAGATCTTCTCGCTGCCGATGTACGCGTCGCTGTCGGAAGGATTGCAGGACAAGGTAATCAGTGCGCTGCGCGAGGTGCTCGCCCTACTGTGAGGGTCACACGACCGCTTCCACGATCGCAAGTTCCAGCGACGTGGACCGTGGAAGCGGCGTGACGGCCTTCATGCGCAGGCCGGACCGTGCGACCAGAGCCTGATAGCCCTCGGCCGTCCGTTCGCGCCCGCCCATCAGCAGCAGCATGTGCAGATCCATAGTGGGAGCGAACGGACTGCGCGGCGGGTCGGTCAGCAGTGGGTCCGCGATGACGATGCGGGCACCGGGCTGTGCGGCAGCGGCGCAGTTGCGCAGAATGCGCTCGCAGTCCTCGTCGTCGTACATGTGCAGCGTGAGCTTGAACAGATATACGTCGACGTCGCAGGTGATCTGCTGGAAGAAATCACCCGCCACCAGATCGCAGCGCGACGCGAGCGGGCCTGAGCGCAACTGTTCGTCGGCCAGGCGCAGCGTCGACTCGCTCTCGAACAGCACGCCGCGCAGGTGCGGCTCGCGTTCCAGCAGCAGTCGCAGGAGCGTTCCCTTGCCGCCGCCGACGTCGGCGAGGGAACGGGCTCCCGCGATGTCGAGCGCATCGGCGATGAGGGGCAGCAGCGGATCGAACGAGGCGGTGATACCGCGGAACATCCGCGACTGCGCGTCCGGGTGCCGGTCGAGGTAGGCGAAGAAGTCCGTGCCGAACCCGTCCGGGAACGGGCACCGTCCGGTCCGCACCGCGTCGGGCAGCATTCCCCAGGACCGCCAGGAGAAGTCCGTACCGGTCAGCAACCGGTCGAGCAGGCGTTCCTTGGCGTCGGACCGCATAGCGCGCGACCGCTCGGTGTGCTCGTAGACACCGGGTCGCACCTGCCTGAAGACGCCGAACGCGACGAGGGCGCGCAGTAGGCGGGTCAGCACGTCCGCGTCGAGACCCAGCGTTTCCGCCAGGTCCCGCGCGTCAGCGGGTTCTTCCCCGACGGCGTCGGCCAGGCGCAGCTTCGCGGCCGTGGTGATGATCGCCGCCGTCGACATGCCGCCGACGAGTTTGAAAACTTCCTCCGCCGGCGTGCTCACGACACAGTCTTCCGGCATTCCACCAGCGTGTCGTAGTCGCCGAGGGGCTGAACCCGCACCGACGACGCCCCGAGCACGGTGGCATGGTCGCGGATCTCGCTCACCGGGTACTCCGCGCCGCCGTCGGTGACCAGCAGCATGTCGAGGCTGATCACGAGGTTTTCCACGTGCGTCGGCTCGTCGTCGAGCATCCGGTCGTAGACCACCAGCGCGCCGCCGGGGCCTACCGCGTCGAATGCCTTGCGCCGCAGGAAGGCCCGCTGTTCGCGGTCCCAGTCGTGCAGGACGTGGCCGAGCACGACGACGTCCGCCTGGGGCAGCGGGTCGCGGAAGAAGTCGCCGCCGTGGAAGAGCACGGACCCGGTGAGGCCCGAGTTTTCCATGTGCTCGGTGAAGAACGGCTCCATCTGCGGCAGGTCGAACACGTGCCCTTCGAGATGGGGGTGCGCCTTGACGATGTGGGCGGCCATGTTGCCGCGGCACCCGCCCACGTCCAGGACCGAGGACTGGCCGTTCCAGTCGAGGGCCCCGACCAGTTCGGGGCCGAGCACCTGGGTGAGCGCGTCCATCATGCCGATGAAGTGGCCGAGCCGTTCGGGGTTGCCGACCACGTCGGAAAAGTCGCCCACAGCCTGTGGCTTCCCGGTGCGCAGCGCGTCGGGAAGCCGGTCCCACGCCCGGTAGAGGTTTCTGTTGGCCTGCTGGAGGAAGCCGCCTACGTAGGACGGCTTGCCGCGCACCAGGTACTGGTCGGCGCCGGCCGCGTTGCGGTAGCGGTCGCCGCTCTTCTCCAGCAGCCCCAGCGCTACCAGCAGTTGCAGGAAGTCGGACAGACCCCTGCCGTGCAGTCCGAGGCGGTCGCGGATCTCGTCGATGGGCGCTGGCACCGCGCACAGCGTGCTGAACAGGTCCAGCTCGACCGCCGTCAGCAACGCCTTCGCGTCGCAGAAAGCGCTGCCCAGCCTGATGATCCCTGCTGGTGTGCTCACATCGGGAACAGTGCTCGTCATACCCGCGACCGTCCAGCACCGCCGTCTACGGCTGCTGGAGACGGCTTGGAGCCGCGGGGGGACCAGAACGCCAGCGGTCTTCCAGCGGAGGTGGGTACTCCTGCAGCTTCCGGGCCGGAGCGGCCGCGGGCGGTCGAGTCCAGGGGAATCGATCATGGATGACACGCATGTTCCGGTACTGGTCGTCGGAGGCGGTCCGGTCGGGCTGAGCGCCGCGCTGTTCCTCGGCCAGCACGGGGTGCGCACGCTGCTCGTCGAGAAGCGCGACGGCACGTCCACCTTGCCGAGGGCGCCTGGGCTGCAGGCGCGGACCTTGGAGCTGTTCAGGGCAGCCGGTGTGCTGCCCCGGATACGCGCCCTCGAGATGGGCGACTCCCACTCCTACTTCGAGGGCGGCATCCTACGCGTGCCGACTTTCGCGCGGATCGACGAGGCGGTGGTGGTGGAGGCCCCGTCCCTGGACGGGCCCGACGTGAGTCCTGAACGCGTGATGGGCTGTGGGCAGGATCGCTACGAGCGAGTCCTCGCCGACCTCGCTCGCGAGGCAGGGGCTGAGACCCGGTTTTCCACGCGGCTGTGCGAGTTCGCCCAGGACGACGACGGCGTGACTGCGGTCCTTGAGGACACCGTGACCGAGGTGCGGTCGACCGTGCGGGCCGGCCACCTGGTGGGCGCGGACGGCGCGAGCAGCACCATTCGCGAGGCGCTCGGCGTACACAGGACCGGTCGCGGCACAGTCTTCAACGCGCTGAGCATCTACTTCCGGGCACCGCAGCTCGAGGAATGGTTGAAGGGCAGGCATTTCATCCTCTGCTACGCCACCGAGGCACCGGGAACGCTGATGGGACTGTCCCGATTGCACGGGTGTGATCCCTGGCTGGCGGCGCCGCTGTACTTCCCGGAGCGTGGCGAGAGCCCAGAGGACTTCACCGACGAGCGCTGCGTGGAGATCATCCGCACCGCCTCCGGTGTGCCGGACATGAAAGTCGAGATCGTCGGCAAGGTGCCGTGGCAGGGCACGCAGCTGGTGGCAGAGACCTTCCGCGCGGGCCGGGTGTTTCTCGCCGGAGACGCCGCGCACGTGCACCCTCCCGCGGGTGGCTTCGGTGCCAACACCGGCATCCACGACGCGCACAACCTGGCGTGGAAGCTCGCCGCGGTCCTCCGCGGGCAGGCCGGGGACGCGTTGCTGGACACCTACGACGTCGAGCGCAGGCGAGTCGGCGAGGCGATGGCCGAACAAGCGATGATCCGCAATCGGATCCGCCACGGTCACGCGGATGCCGAGACGACCGCCGCGATGGTCGACGACATCGTCATCACCTTGGGCTATCGGTACCGCTCCGAGTCCGTTGTGGACGACGGCCCGGAGGCGCCCGTGCTCACCCCGGATCTGCGGCTGACCGGCGAACCCGGCACCCGGGCACCGCACGTGTGGCTGGACCGCGCGGGTGCGCGGATCTCCACGGTCGACCTGTTCTGGGACGAGTTCGTTCTCCTCACCGGACGGGCGGGCAATGGGTGGGCCGCCGCCGCCCGCCTGGCGGGCGAGCGGTTCGGGATTCCGTTGCGCGCCCACGTCATCGCGGAGAACGGCGACCTGGTCGCCCGCGAACGGGCGTGGACGGCCGCGTTCGGTGTGGACGAGGACGACGCGGTGCTGGTCCGGCCGGACGCGATGGTGGCATGGCGGTCGCGGGGCGCCGTCGAGGACAAGGAGGCTGCTTTGGCCGAGGTGCTCGCGCGGGTGTGCGGATTGAGGAGGTCGTCATGAGCACTACCCGGCCGGTCGCCGAGCGCGGCGACCGGACAGTGTCGCTGCGCCGGATGCCCCGGTGGTATGTGACCCTGTTCAGCTCGGACCTGCTGGAGCGCTTCGGTTTCTACGCGATGCAGGCGGTACTGGTGCTCTACGCCGCCGCTCCCGCGTCCGGAGGCGGCCTAGGGCTCGCCACGGCCGACGCCGCCGGGCTGTTCGGCGCGTGGATCGGCGTGATGTTCGTGCTGTCGCTGCCCGGCGGCTGGCTCGGCGACCGCGTGCTCGGCCATCGGCGCGCGATGATCGCGGGCTGCGTGGCCGCCGTGCTCGGCTATCTGTGCCTCGCCATACCGGGCGGCTGGACGGCGGCGGCGGGCCTGTCGCTGGTGGCCATCGGCGGCGGCATGTTCAAGTCCAACCAAAACGCCCTGACCAACCTGATGTTCGGCGGGCACCGCGGCCGTGAGTCCGGTATTTCCCTGATGTATGTGGGGACGCAGGTCAGTGCGCTCCTCGCGCCGCTGGTCACTGGATTCCTCGGCGAGAGAGGGAACTGGCCGGCCGCGTTCGCCGTCGCCGCCGTCGCGATGGCCGTCTGCGGCGTCCTGCTGGCGGTGACCGCACGGCAGTTCGCCGAGGTAGGCACCCGCCCTGCCCGCCCGCTGGACGCCCCGGAACGCCGCCGGGCGTTGCGGCGCACCGGCGCGGTCGTCGTCGTGCTGGCCGCGGTGCTGGCCGGGTTCGCCGTGGGCGGGGTGCTCGGCGTGACGGCCGTGCTCGCGCTCAGCGGACTGCTCAGCATTGTCGCGCCCGTCGTCGGCTACGTGCTGCTGTACCGCGAGAAGGCGCTGGGGCCGGGCGATCGTCGGAGGCTGCGCGCGTTCCTCGCCGTGTTCCTCGGCGCGACCCTGTTCTGGATGATCATCGCCCATTCCGCGTCGTTGCTGAATCTGTTCGCCAGGGACCACATCGACCGCGACGTGCTCGGATTCACTGTTCCCGCGAGCTGGCTGCAGTCTGCGACCCCGGTGTTCATCCTGCTGCTCGCCCCAGCAGTGGCCACGGTGCTGCCGCGCATCGGCGAGCGGCACAACGTCGCCGTGAAGTTCAGCGCGGGGCTGCTGCTCGTGGGCACCGGGTTCGTGGTGATGGCGGTAGCCGCGCTGATCGCGTCCGACGGCAGCCGGCTGTCCCCGCTCTGGCTGGTCGCGGTGTACCTGACCCACGCGTGCGGGGAGGTGACCATCGCCGCCGTCAGCATCTCGGCGGCGGCGGACGTACTGCCGCGCCAGTTCCTCGGCCGCACGCTCGGCATGCTTTGGCTCTTCGCCGCACTGGGCGGCGGCGTGGGCAGCGTCGTCGTACGGCTGCGCGACGTCGTGCCGGAGCCGGGGTACTACCTCGGACTCGGCGGCCTGGCGCTGGTGTGCGGTGTGGTTTTCGCGCTGCGCAGGCGGACGTTGACCCGCGCGCTCGCCAAGGACGAGGCGTTCGCGGCGTGACCGCGCTCCGGCCGGCGTCGACCGGTCGTGGAGCCGTGTGCGATCGAATGGCGAAGGGGGAGAGAACGATGGAACAGGGGCTGTCCGGCAAGCGCGTGCTCGTGACCGGAGGGACCAGAGGAGTCGGCAGGGTGACCGCCCTCGCGTTCGCGAAGGCGGGAGCGCATGTCGTCGTTTGCCACCACCAGGCCGGCGAACAGGCGCAAGCCGCTGAGCGGGAGCTGACGGAAGTGGGAGAGCGGCACCGCGTGGTGTGCGCGGACGTGACGGTCCGCTCGGACGTCGAACACCTGGCCGAGCAGGCGCTGGAAGCGTTGGGCGGCTTGGACGTCCTGGTCAACAACGTTGGTGTGGACGGCGTCGTGCCGTTCGACGCTCTCGACGACGACGAGTGGCGACGGGTGCTCGACCACAACGCGACCTCGGCCTACCTCGTCACGCACTCGGTGCGCGACCTGCTGTCCGACGGAGCCTCGGTGGTCAACGTCGGGTCCTCGGCCGCCCTGCGAGGCCGGATCAACGGGGTCGCGTACTCGGCGTCCAAGGCGGCCCTGATCGGCTTCACTCGCGCCCTGTGCAAGGAATTCGGCGCGCGGGGGATCCGGGTGAACACGGTCGCGCCCGGCCTGATCGAGGCCGAATCCGGTGCGGGGCTGCCACCGCAGGCGGTGGAACGCATCGTCGGGATGACCGCGCTCGGGCGCATCTGCCAACCGGAGGACGTCGCCGGGGCGGTGCTGTTCCTGGCCGGTGACACGTCCCGCTACATCAGCGGGGTGACGTTGAACGTGGACGGAGGAGTCTGATGCCATACGCAGCGATCGGCTACCGGGTCGAACCGGGGCACGAGGACGAGATCGCCGAGATCTTCGAGGGCTTCCAACGGGTCGACACCGGCGTGCTGCGCGACGAGCACGGCGCGGAGGCGGGCAGGCTGCTCGGCACCGCGGTGTTCATCCAGGACGACTTCATGGTCCGCGTCGTGCACTACGAGGGCGACCTGTCCTCGATGGGCCGGCACATGGCCGCGCAGAAGGGCGTGCACCTGGTGGAAGAGAAGCTCCGGCCATTCCTGAAGCAACAGCGGGAGATCTCCAGTCCGCAGGCTTTCGGCGAGTTCTTCCGCACCGCCATGATGCGCCGGATCTCGCAGTTTTCTTGCGAGGACCACCCGGCGGACGCCGCACTCGCCCGCGGCGCAGGGGGCTGAGGTCCGTGAGGAGCAGGAGGATCGCAGTCATCGGGCTCGGCGCGATGGGCTCGGGCATGGCCTGCGCGCTCGTCGACGCGGGGTTCTCGGTCACGGTTTTCAACCGGACTGGCGCGAAGGCGGAACGGATAGGCGGGGCGGGTGTCGCGGTCGCCCGTTCGGCGGCCGAGGCCGGGGCAGACGCCGGCGTGGTGCTGCTCAGCCTCGCAGACGAAGCTGCGGTGGCGGAGGTGCTCTTCGACTCCGTGCTAGGCCACCTCGAACCGGGTACCACGGTCATCGACACGACGACGGTGTCGCCTGCCTTTGCGAGGCAGGCGGCCGAGCGGTGTGCCGCGGCCGGCGCGCGGCGGGTGGAGGCCTGCGTCGTCGGGAACCCGCACATGGCCGCCGTCGGTGAACTGCGGATCTTCACTGCGGGCGACCGCGACGACGTCGAAGGCGTCTGCGACGTGCTCGGAGCGTTGAGCAAGGAGCAGCGCTTCGTCGGCGAACCGGGCAGGGCCAGCGTCCTCAAGCTCGCGTTCAACCTGCTGCTGGGTGTGCAGACCGTCGGGCTGGCGGAGGCGGTCGCGTTCGCCGAGGCGATGGGACTGGACCGGGAAGTCCTGCTGCACGCGCTGGAGAACAGCGGATGGCGTTCGCCGGTGCTGAGTTTCCGCGCGCAGTTCATCCGGAGGCGCGTGTACCAGCCGCCCGGCTTCCGCGCCGCGCTGATGCACAAGGACCTGAGCCTCGGTTCGAGCGAAGCGGACAAGCGGGGAGCGGACCTGCCCGTCGTGAAGTGCTCCTTGGCCCAGTTCGAATCGTTGCTGGCGGCCGGACGCGGTGACGACGATGCCGCCGCCGTCGTGGACGTCCGGTCGAAGCTGACCGGACTGCCGTCGGCGAAGGCCTGAACTCAGCGGAGGACGAGCATGGACATCGGAATCGGCTTGCCGACGACCGTGCCGGGAGCGGACGGACGGGGCCTGGTGGAGTTCGCCCGCAGAGCCGAGCGCCATGGGTTCAGCACGCTGGCAGTGCTCGACCGGTTGGTCTACGACAGCTACGACAGCGTGGTGGCGCTTGCCGCGGCCGCGGCCGTGACTGAACGGATCACGCTGGCCACGTCGATCCTGCTCGCCGCCTGCCGGCAAAGCCCCGCACTGCTGGCCAAGCAGCTCGCGAGCCTCGACCGGATCGCGGGCGGGAGGTTCGTGCTCGGCGTCGCGGCCGGAGGCAGACCGGACGACTACGCCGCGACCGGTGCCGACTACGCGCGCCGGGGCCGGCGTCTCGACACAGTCCTGGACGAGCTGCGCGAGGTCTGGGAGGGCAAGGGCGCGGTGCCCGGGATCGGCCCGCAGCCGGCGGGCGGCATTCCCCTGTGGATCGGCGGGCACTCCACGGCCGCTCTGCGCCGGGCGGGGGAGCGCGGGGCGGGGTGGATCGCCCCCGGTGGATCCGTCTCGGGCTACGCGGACCTCGTGCGGCGTGCACGGCAGGTGTGGGCAGAACAGAGCCGCGAGGACGCGCCGCGGATGGTGGCGCTCGCCTACGTCTCATTGGGAGAGGACGGTGCCGAAGTGGGCGGCCGGTACCTGCGTAGCTACTACTCCTACCTCGACGCCAAGGCGGATCGGCTGGCCGCCTCCGTGATCGCGGACGCGGGCAGACTGCGCGAAGTCGTCGACGGCTACGCGGAAGCGGGCTGCGACGAGCTGCTGGTCTTCCCCTGCACCGGCGACCCCGCGCGGCTGGACCTGATCGCGACGGCTGCGCTGCCGTGATCGCCGCCGTGCTGTCGGTGGCCGTGCTCGTGGGCAGCGGCGTCGTCGCCGGGGTGCTGTTCGCGGTGGCGTTGAGCGTGCTGCCCGCCCTGTTCGAAATGCCGGCCGACCAGTACGTCCACGCCCACCAGCTGATCGGCCGCCGCTGGGATCCGACCATGCCGGTCATCGTCCTCGCCTCGACGGCGGCGGACATCGTGCTGGCGGTTGTGTCGCCGCGAGGTGCGAGCTGGTTCGCGATCGCGGCCGTGCTGCTGCTGGGTGTCTCGGCGGTCTCGCACTTCTGCAACGTGCCGATCAACCGCGGAGTCAAGGCCCTCGATCCGGCCGCGATCCCCGCCGATTGGCAGGACCCCCGGCCGCTCTGGCGCCGCTGGCACGTGCTCAGAACGGCGCTGGCACTGCTGGCCTCTGTCGCCAACGCGATGGCGGTCGTGTCCGTCTGATGTGGAAGGTGAGGGCGAAGTCGTGATGGCAGAACGAAAAGCGGTGATCACCGGAGTCGGTGTGGTCGCTCCCGGCGGGATCGGCAAGCACGCGTTCTGGGACCTGCTGTCCTCCGGTCGCACGGCCACCCGGTTGATCTCGCTGTTCGACGCGACGGGGTTCCGCTCGCGGGTCGCCGCCGAGGTCGACTTCGACGCGCGGGCGGCCGGGCTCACCGCGCGGCAAACAAGGCGGATGGACCGCGCCGCCCAGTTCGCTGTCGTCGCGGCACGGGAAGCGGTGGCCGACAGCGGAGTGGATTTCGAGAGGATCGAGCCGGACCGCGTCGGCGTGAGCATCGGCACCGCGGTCGGCTGCACGAGCGGGCTGGAGGAGGAGTACCAGGTCCTCTCCGACTCCGGGCGGCAGTGGCTGGTCGACCATGCCTACGGCGTTCCGCATCTCTACGGCTACATGGTGCCCAGCACTCTCGCGGCGGAGGTGGCTTGGGAGGTCGCCGCCGAGGGGCCGGTCGCCCTTGTCTCGACCGGGTGCACCTCCGGCATCGACGCGGTCGGCCACGCCGCCCGGCTGATCGAGGAATCCTCCGCCGACGTGGTGATCGCGGGTGCGACGGACGCTCCTCTGTCGTCGATCACGTCGGCCTGTTTCGATGCCATCAAAGCGACGTCGGTCAACAACGACGACCCGGAACACGCCTCCAAACCCTTCGACGCCGAGCGGGACGGCTTCGTGCTCGGGGAAGGCGCGGGAGTGCTGGTGCTGGAGGAGGAACAGGCAGCCAAGCGCCGGGGCGCCGCGATCTACGGACGCGTCGCCGGCTACAGCACGCGCAGCAACGCCTTCCACATGACGGGCTTGCGGCCCGACGGACGCGAGATGGCCGAGGCGATCCGGGTCGCGCTCGGCCGTGCCGGGCGGGCGCCGGAGGACGTCGGCTACGTCAACGCCCACGGTTCCGGGACCCGGCAGAACGACAGGCACGAGACCGCCGCGTTCAAGCTGAGCCTCGGCGAGCACGCTTACCGAGTGCCGGTCAGCTCGATCAAGTCGATGATCGGCCACTCGCTGGGTGCGATCGGGTCGATCGAGATCGTGGCTTGTGCGCTCGCGCTGACCAAACAGGTCGTGCCGCCGACGGCGAACCTGCAGCATCCGGATCCCGAGTGCGATCTCGATTATGTGCCGCGGGAGGCCAGGGAGCACAAGGTCGACGTCGTGCTCAGCGTCGGCAGCGGGTTCGGCGGGTTCCAGAGCGCGGTGGTCCTCGGCGCTGTCCGGTGATCGGCGGGTGCCGAGCAGTTCTCCAGCAGTTCTCCAGCGGCGCTCGTGAGGAGCCGTCCTACATTCCTGGGAGCCCCGGGGCTGGGGTCCGGGGAAACATCCGAGGGGAGATCGCCATGGCGGAGAATTTCGGTCGCAGACGGCTGATCGCACACGGCGCTCTGCTGGCGCCCGCGATCGGGCTGGGCACGTTCGGTACGCCGGCGAGCGCCGATCCGGAGAAACCTCCGGCACGGTCGCTGCCGGGCACGTGGGCGGTGGACATCTCGTTCCCGGCGAACCCGGAGATCCCCTCCCACAAGGGGATGTTCGCCTGCACTTCGGACGGCATCCTGACCGCAGCCAGCAATCACGGCGCGAACCCGGGGCTTGGCACCTGGCGGCGAACGCCGGCCGGTTTCGCTTTCGTGCTGCGGCACTTCACCTACGACGAGGCCGGGGTGTGGACCGGGCACATGCACATCGAGCAGGCCGGTGCAGCGGAGTCGGCGACCGCGTTCACCGCGAGCGGGACGACCACGTTCGTGGACCCGCAGGGCGCGCGGCTGGGCGTCTTCCAGAGTGCCACGAACGGCGTCCGCTTCTGACGGGGCAGGCAGGTGATCGCGGACGGCGCCGTCATTCGGACGACTTGCCGGTGCCGTCCGCTGCTCCGGCCCAGCGGGCACCCGCCGCCCCCGGGATCCGGGGCGAGCTCGACTACGTGCGGCGGGAGGCGCGCGGCGGTCAGCCGGACGCGTCGCGCGCGGCGGCCTCGGCTCGCAACTGCCTGCCGTCCCACGTGAGCGAGCCGCTGGCCAGTTCGTCGGCGACCCCGCGCACCCAGGCCAGTTCGGTGCGCATTGAGGCCTGCAGATAGTCGATCTCAAGCAGGAACAGGCGCGGCACTTCGCGCCAATCACCTGCCAGCGCCGCGTCGAAGCGGGCGAGCTCTGCCTCGATCGCTTCGACGCGGACCCTGAGCGTGGCCAGCGCCTCATCCGGTTCCAGCAGCGGCAGGAAGGCCAGCGCGGCAGGGAACGACGGATACTCGCCACCGGGTGTGGAGAGCATCCGCGTCTCCCAGCTCCGCGCTGTCGCGACGCCTTCTTCGGTGAGCTCGTAGACGGTCCGTTCCGGGCGGTTCTCGTCTTTCGCGGTCGCCTTGACACGGATCAGCCCGACCCGCTCCAGACGGTCGATCATCTGATAGACGCTCTTGCGCTGGCTGACGTTGACGACCTGGTCCTTGCCTCGCTCCCGGATGAGCCGCAGCATGCGGTACGGGTGCATCGGGGCCTCGCTGAGCAGGCCGAGCACGGCCAGCGCCAGCGGCGTCGGCTGGTACTGGCGGGACGCGCTCATGGGGTGAGCTTATGTCGTCCCGGCACGGCGGTTCGAGGAGAGGCGTGGAAGCTGCGCAGTCTGCCCGCCTGTCGATCGAAATGCGCGCGACGTACGCCGTCACCGTGGCTGCGGGAGGGTTTCGACTGATTTGTCCGCGTCGGCGGACCGCTGCGAAGGCTGCGGGCCACCGCGCTGGCGGGACCGATTCGACGACACTCGGCCTGGTGATAGTGTTGACATCACTAAAGAGGATCATTCGCTCCCGTTCGGGAAGTGGCTGGAGGGTCGGCATGGACGCTTCGTCCATCTCTTCGAACACGTCGCGCAGGCCTTGGCTGGCCCTCGCCGTCGTGCTCTTCGCGACGTTCATGGACATCCTCGACACGCACATCGTGTCCGTGGCCATCCCTCGCATTCAGGAGGACCTGAACGGCAGTTACGCGGCAGGGCAGTGGTGCATCGCCGGGTACGCGCTGAGCTTCGCGCTGGTGCTGGTGATCGGCGGGCGGCTCGGGGACATGTTCGGCCGCAAGCGGATCTTCCTGGTCGGGGTGACCGGCTTCGCCGCGTGCTCGCTGCTGTGCGTGCTGGCGCCGTCCATGGGGGTGCTCATCGGTGCCCGAGTGATGCAGGGGGCGTTCGCCGGACTGATGGCACCGCAGGTGCTGGCGGTCATCCAGGTGCTGTTCCCGCCGGAACGGCGCAAGGTTGCGTTCGTGGCGTTCGGAGTGACGCTCAACCTCGCCCAGGTGAGCGCGCCCATCCTCGGCGGGGTGCTCGCGACCTACGACCTCGCTGGGTTGCACTGGCGGGCGATCTTCCTGATCAACATTCCGCTCGGTCTGCTGACCGTGCTGGGCGCCCTGCTGTACGTGCCCGAGTCGAGATCCGACCAGCGAATGCGGTTCGACCTCGTGGGCATGGTGCTGATCGCCCTCGTGTCGGCGTTCCTGATGTACCCGCTGCAGCAGGGCCGCGAGCTGGGCTGGCCGGTGTGGATGCTCGTCATGCTGGTGGTCGCGATCCCGCTCGCGGCAGTGTTCGCCCGCTACGAGCGGCGGCGCAGCGAAGATGCGGCCCTCGTGCCGGCCAGCCTGGTCCGGCGCCGGTCGTTCGCCGCGGGCACTCTGGTGTACCTCGTCCTGTTCTCCGGCACGATCTCCGCGTTCCTCATCGTGATCTGGAACGTGCAGTTCGCGCTCGGCTGGTCGCCGATCCGCACCGCGATCACGATGCTGGGCTGGGTGACCGGCATCCTCGTCACCGCCCCGCTGGCGGTGAAGTTCGGCGACAACCACGGCCGCACGCTGGTGGGAACCGGGTGCGGGTTGCTGACCGTCGGCACGGTAGTGATGAGCTCGGTGGTCCGGGTCCAGGCCGACCAGCTGACCTCGCCGCAGCTCTTCGGCTGCTTCGTCCTGATGGGCACGGGCATGGGCCTGCTCAGCCCGATTCTCATCAGCCTGGTGCTGGCTGAGGTGCCGCCGCGCGACGCCGGAGCCGCGTCCGGGATCACCAACGCGGTCATGCAGTTCGGCGCGGCGGCGGGCGTCGGCGTCGTCGGCCTGATCTTCTTCAGCCTGGTCGCCCGCGGCGCGGACGCCGAGAGCGGGCGGGTCGCGCCCGGCCTGCGGGCGGAACTGGCGTCGACCGACCTCGCACCGTCCACATCGGACCAGATCGTCGCGGACTTCCGCCGGTGCTTTGGCGACCGCGCGGGTGCGGTGAACCCGGACGTAGTGCCGGGGAGTTGTCGCGCGGCGAGCCTGCAGGAACCGGCGGCGCGGCGAGCGGTGGAACCGTTCGAGCGTTCGGCGACGACGCGCAACTGGGCCGACGCGACGGCGAACACGTTGTGGTACCAGGTTTTCGTGTTCCTGGTCGCGCTGGTCTTCACGCGTGCGCTGCCGAAGGGCACCGCCGGTTGAGAGCGTCCTCCTGCAACTCCGGCGGCCGGTCGCTCACTGAAACGCTGAAGGCCGGCTTGCCTTGGCGCAGGGCCCGGAGGGCGACACCGTCGGGCCGGCAACGATCCGGCAGGCCCGGTGCGGACAAGACACTTACGGTGGTCCGCCCCGACGCCCGCCAGTGAGTTCAGTCCACGTCCAGCCCACGTCGAGAGTGCGGCGCCAGGATCGCCTCGTGATCGAGTTGCTGAGCGTCGTCGCGTTGGCCGGCAGCGGACTCGCCGCGGGCGTCCTGCTCGCGGTCGCGCTCGGTGTCGTGCCCGCGTTCCTCGGCCTCCCACCGGATCGGTATGTGCAGACGCACCAGCTGGTCGGGCGCAGCTACGACCGCGTCATGCCGCCGGTGGTGCTCAGCACCGCGGTGCTCGACGTCGCCCTGCTGCTCGTCGAACCCGGCACCGGCGCGCGCATCGGGTTCGCGATCGCCACCGCGGCGATGCTCGGTGTCGCGCTCGTGTCGCAGTTCGGGAACGTGCCGATCAACCGTGTGGTCAAGGCGATCGACGCGAGCTCGATGCCTGCCGAGTGGAGCGATCCGCGGCGGCGGTGGCGCGGCTGGCACCTGGCCCGGACGTGGTTCGCGATGGCCGGCCTGCTGGCCAACGGCGTCGCTGTGGTGCTGAAGGGGTGACGGGAGTGAGGGGAATGGCCGTGCGTACGAACGAGGTCGACGCGGACTGGATCACCAGAACGGGCACCGCCTTCTGCAGCGCGAAGATCCTCTTGACCGCGCTCGAGCTCGGCGTGTTCGAGGCAGCGACCGAGGACACCACCGAACCCGAACTGCGCACGAGGCTGGGACTGCACCCGCGGGCGTCGCTGACGTTGCTGCAGGCCCTCGTATCGCTGGGGCTGCTGCGACGGCGGGGCGAGCACTACCGCAACGCCCCGGCCGCCCAGCGCCACCTGGTCCGGTCCGAGCCGTCCTACCGTGGCGGGTATCTGTTGCGTGCCAACCACATGCTGTACCCGGCCTGGGGCAGGCTCACCGAAGCGGTGCGGTCCGGCGAACCTCAGGTAGACCTTCCGTTCGCGGAAATGACCGGCGATCCCGCGCGGCTGCGCCGGTATCTGGACATGATGGACTCACTGAGCGCACCCGTCGCGGAAGAACTTGTGCGATCGGTCGACTGGAGCATCCACCGCCGCGTGCTCGATGTCGGCGGTGCGCGCGGCAACCTGGTGTCCCTGCTGGCGCTCGCGCACCCGCACCTGGAGGTCGGCGTGTTCGACCTGCCGCAGATGGAAGCCCCCTTCCACGAGCACACCAGCGCGCACGGCCTGGCCGAGCGGGCCACGTTCCATCCTGGCGACTTCTTCCGCGACCCGCTGCCGGAGCACGAGACCATCGTGATCGGGCACGTGCTGCACAACTGGGCGCCCGAGCAGCGGCAAGCGATTGTCGCGAAGGCCGCCGAGGCCCTTCCGCCCGGCGGCACGCTGCTGGTCTACGACCAGATGATCGCGGCCGGCCTGTCCGACCCGGAGTCGCTGATCACCAGCCTGACCATGCTGCTCACGACCGACGGCGGCGCGGAGTACTCGGCGGCGCAGTGCGAGGACTGGATGAAGACCGCGGGCCTGCGTCCTGTGTCGGCGGTCCCGATCGGCGTGCACGACTTCCTCGTGCGCGCGGAGAGGGACGGGTGAGCGGCCATGGTCCTTTCCCCGGCCGGTAATTCCACCACCCCGCGCAGGCTCGCCGAGTCGGTGCTCGCCGTCGCCGGCGAGGTGACCAGCACCGAGCAGTTCGATGCCTGGTGGACCGGCTGCCGCCGGTGGAACGAGGCGGTGGTGCGCAAGGCACCGCTCGAGGAGCTCGACGGCTGGCTGACCGACCGGTCCACCGGCAACATCGTGCACCGCACCGGGAAGTTCTTCAGCGTCGAGGGACTCGAGGTCGAGGTGGCGGGCGGGCCCGTCCAGCGGTGGAGCCAGCCGATCATCAACCAGCCGGAGGTCGGCCTGCTCGGCATCCTGATCAAGGACTTCGGCGGCATCCTGCACTGCCTCATGCAGGCCAAGGTAGAGCCGGGGAACCCGAACGGCGCCCAGATCGCGCCGACGGTCCAGGCGACGCGCAGCAACTACACCCGGGTGCACCAGGGCAAGGCTGTGCCGTACCTGGAGTACTTCCGCGACCGCGGCCGCACCCGTCGTGTGCTCGCCGACGTGCGCCAGTCCGAGCAAGGGGCGTGGTTTCACCACAAGCGCAACCGCAACACGATCGTCGAGGTCGAGGAGGACGTCAAGCTGCTCGACGGCTTTTGCTGGCTGACCGTCGGCCAGGTGCACCAGCTGCTCGCCGTCGACGACCTGGTCAACATGGACGCGCGCACCGTGCTGTCCTGCCTGCCGCTCTCAGGCGACGGTGTCTCCTCGGGGCAGGGCGAGGACTTCCGGTCGTGCCTGGAGCGCTCGTGCGCCGGCGAGCACGGCGGCCTGCACACCACCGGCGAGATCCTCAACTGGATCACCGAGATCAGGACGACGACGGACGTCGGCGTCGAGCGAGTCCCCCTGAACGGTCTGGTGCCGTGGTCGCGCGAGGCAGGAGAGATCGCGCACCCCAGCGGCCGGTTCTTCCGGGTGGTCGGGGTCGACGTTCGGGCGGGCGGCAGAGAGGTCGGCAACTGGATGCAGCCGATGATCGAGCCGATCGGCACGGGTCTGGTGGCGTTCCTGGTCAAGCGCGTCGACGGAGTGCTGCATGTGCTCATGCACGCCAGGGTCGAACCGGGCTACCTTGACATCGTGGAGCTGGCGCCGACCGTCCAGTGCACGCCGGAGAACTACGACGTGCTGCCGTCCGCCGCCCGGCCGGAGTTTCTTGACGAGGTGCTGCGGGCGAGCGCCGGCCAGATCCGCTTCGAGGCGGTGCTCGCCGAGGAGGGCGGCCGCTTCTTCCGCGCGCGCAACCGGTACCTCCTCGTCGAGACCGACCTCGCCGTCCCTCCGGACGCGTTCCCGCGCCATCGGTGGATGACCATGAGCCAGATCACCGGGCTGCTGCGCCACAGCCACTACGTGAACATCCAGGCCCGCAGTCTCGTGGCCTGCCTGCACAGCCTGCTCGCCCGAGCGGACACGCGCTGACCAGGTGGAGCTGGCTTCGATCGGGCCGCGAACCCAGGACGGCACAGTGTCGGGCATGGAGTTCGGGCTGAGCGGCAAAGTGGTGTTCCTGACCGGTGCGACCAGTTCGATGGGCGCCCCCGCGGCCCGCGCCTTCGCAGCCGAGGGCGCGCGGGTGGCGGTGACCTACCACCGCGACACCGGCGGGGCGCGTCGGGTGGCGGACGAAGTGGAGGCCTTGGGCGGCAAGGCGATCACCGTCCGCTACGACCTGACCAGGCCCGAGGTGATCACCGCGGCCGTCGAGGAAGTTATCGCCGCGTGGGGCGGGATCGACGTGCTGGTCCTCAACGCCTCTTCGGTCGGCGGCACGAGCGTCGACCCCGTGCCGTTCGAGGACATCCCGGCCGAACACTGGACCGCGGGGCTGCGCGCGGACGTCGAGGGCGCGTTCCACACCGTGCAGGCGGTCGTGCCGTCGATGAAAGCGCGCGGCTGGGGCCGCATCGTCGCGATCTCGGCCAACGTCGTGGTGCGCGGAGCGGCGGGTGACGAACTCTTCGTCGTCGCGAAGACGGCCCTGCACGGCCTCAGCCGGACGCTGGCCACCGAGCTGGCGCCATTCGGGGTGCTGAGCAACGTCGTCGCGCCCGGCCCGACGGTGACCGACGGGTTCCTCCGCCGGATGCCGCCGGAGATCCTGGAGCAGATCGCCGGACGGCCGCCGGAGGAAGTCAAGCGAGTGCTCAACCGGGGCAAGCCGGTCGGTCACGTGTCCACCGCCGAGGAAGTCGCCAACGCGGTGGTATTCCTCGGGTCGGCGGCGAACGGGAACATCAGCGGCAACGCGCTGCACATCAGCGGCGGCCACTGAGCGCGGTCGTCCCGGCGAGCCGTTCGAGGTCGGCGACGAGCGCGGCAGGGGAGGGACGGCTCAGCATTTCGTCGCGCACCCGTTGGTTCGCTCGGCGGTAGCCGGTGTCCTCCAGCAGTTCCGCCGCGGCGGTGGCGATCTGCTCCCCGTGCAGATCCGCTCCGGTCGCGCGGGGCAGGAGCTTGCCGATCCCGCTGGACTCGACGTTGCGGCTGACGATCAGCTCGTCGGGCTTCTGCGGCATGACGAGCTGCGGCACGGCCGAGTGCAGCGCTGTCAGCGCCGTGCCGATCCCGCCGTGGTGCACGACGAGGTCGCAGCTGGGCAGCAGCAGGTGCATCGGGACGGACTCGACAACCCGGACGTGATCGGGTGCCGCGGCGAGGCCCGCCTGGCCCGCGCTGGCGACCACGACGACCGTCTCGGCGTCGATCCCGGAGAGCGCTTCCACCAGCTGCGGGACCACGGGGGCCTCGCCGCGCATCGACGGGGTGAAGCCCCAGGTGAGGCAAATACGCTTGCGCTCCGGGCGGTCCAGCAGCCACGGCGCCGCGCTGCCCGGCCCGTTGTAGGGCACGTATCTTGCGCGCCAGCGCTCCAGATCGTCCTGGTGGTCCAGCTGCAGCGCGGCAGGACAGTTGTCGAGCGTCACCGTGCCGAGCATCCGGCCGGGGTCGACGCCCAGCGCCGCGGTCAGGGATCCGAGCAGGTCGGGGAGCAGCTCCCGGACGAGATAGGTGTTGTCGGGGCCGAGCAGATGCCGGACGGCGGGGATGCCGAGGTGCGCGGCGGCGGCGGGGCCGACGTAGCTGATCGGGTCGTGCACGACGAGATCGGCGCTCCAGCGGCGGGCGAAGCCGATGACGTCGTCCGCGGTCTGCTCGGCCCACTCCGCGAACACCTCGAACGGCGTGAGCCTCCAGCTGCCGCCGCCTGCGGCCCACTCCTGCCCGGTGACCCCTGCCGGCGCGAGCGGCGGCGGCCCCTGCTGCGGCCGGGAGAGCTTGTCCATCAAGGACTTCACGAGATCGACGTCGGGACCGACCGGCACGGCAGGCACGCCCGCCCCGGTGATCACATCCGCGAACGAGGGCTGGCTCGCTACCCGCACCTCGTGGCCGGCGGCGAGCAGTGCCCAGGCGAGCGGGACAAGCTGGTAGTAGTGCGATGCGAAGTTGGCGGTGACGAACAGTGCGCGCATCGACGGATTCCTTTCCCGGTGGGCGGAGCGCACAGGATCACCGGGTCCGCTGGTCATGCCTTCCAGGACAGGTGGACCCGGGGTCGTGCGGGCCGCCAGCGCGGGGCGCGATCGTGAACACACCAGCCGTCGACCTCGCTGGGAGGCAGTCCGTGAGCAGCACCCCGATGCGCTACCCCTTCCCCTGGCCGCCGACGGCCGAGCACCCGCCGCCGCTGACGTCGCTGCGGGACGAGCCGGTCTGCCCCGTGACGCTGCCCAGCGGCGACGAGGCCTGGCTTGTCACGAGGTATGAGGACGTCCGTGCCTTGCTGTCGCTGCCGCAGGTGAGCCGCAACCGCGAACGGCCGGGCGCCGCGCGGATGACCGCGGAGAACACAAAAATCTTCCAGGGCACCAAGGTTGACCGGGATCCGCCCGAGCACACCCGGATGCGCCGGGTGATCGCCAAGGCGTTCACCGCCACGAGGGTGCGGCGGCTGCGTCCCGTGGTTGCGCAGGCTACCGAAGAATTGCTGACCGAGCTGGCGGCACGGACGCCGCCGGTCGACCTCAACGAGGCGTTCGCGTACCCGCTCACGATCAAGGTTATCTGCGGTCTCCTTGGCGTGCCGGAGTCCGGCCAGGACATCTTCCGCGCAGGCACGGGGGAGGCGTGGCGTTACGTCGGCGAACTGCTGGAGGCCAAGCGCGCCGAGCCGGGCGATGACCTTTACAGCGCACTGCTCGCAGTACACGACGGCGACGACGGCCGGCTGAGCGACTACGAATTGCACTGGTGGTGCACGGTGCTGCTGCTGGCGGGGTACGAAACGACGGCCAGCCAGCTCGGGGGCAGCGTGCCGTTGCTGCTCAGCTGGCCTGAGCAACTGGCGAAGCTGCGCGCAGACCCGGATCTGGTGCCCAGCGCCGTCGAGGAACTGCTGCGCTGCCAGGTCGTCGGTCACTCGCTGTCGATGCTGCGCTACCTCACCGACGACGTCGAGGTCGGCGGGGCGACGCTGCCGAAGGGGGCGAGCGTGATCCCTGTGCTGGAGTCGGCGAACTACGACGACACGGTGTTCGAGAACCCATACGAGGTCGACCTGTCCCGGCGGGACAACCACCACCTGACCTTCAGCGCGGGTCCGCACTTCTGCCTTGGTGCGGCGCTGGCCCGGTTGGAGCTCCAGGTAGCCCTGCGCGCATTGCTGCTGCGCTTTCCGGCACTGGCGCTCGCCGTGCCCGTCGAGGAACTGCGGCACAAGGAAGGCGCGCTCGACCTCGGCTACGAGGAGATCCCGGTGACCTGGTGACTGCCAGGCGGTCCCACCGACGAGGAAAGGGCTTCCGATGACCGACCGGCGCTTGCGGTACCCGTTCCGCCGCGACACCGCTCTGGGCGTGCCGGAGGAGATCCGAGATCTGCGTTCGGAACCGGTGGTTCCGGTGACGCTGCCGAGCGGCGACCCGGCGGTGCTGGTCACCCGGTACGCGGACGTGCGATCGGTGCTGACCGACCCGCGCCTCAGTCGCAATCTCGCCCGCCCCGGTGCGCCGAGGATGACGGCGGGCAATCCGATGTTCCAGGATCCCGAGATCGACCCGGATCCGCCGGAGCACACTCGTGTCCGCAGGCTGCTCGCCAAGGCGTTCACCGCGACCCGCGTCGAAACCATGCGGCCGCACGTCCGGGAAGTGGCGGAGGAGCTTCTTGCTGTGATGGCCGAGCGCACCCCGCCGGTCGACCTGAACGAGGCGTTCGCGTTCCCTCTGACGATGCGGGTGGTATGCGACCTGCTCGGCGTGCCGCTGGCGGACCAGGAACTGTTCCGCGCGTGGACCGACCGGTTCTTCTCCGTCGGACGGTTCGGCCGCGAGGAGATCGGCAGGGCGTTCGGCGAGATGAACCAATACATGCGCGAACTCATCGCGGCCAAGCGGCGGGAACCCGCCGACGACCTGGTCAGCGCGATGGTCGCCGTGCACGATCACGACGACGGCCGGCTGAACGACTACGAACTGCACTGGTGGTGCCGGCTTCTGCTGCTGGTCGGCTACGAGACCACGGCCACCCAGCTCGGCGGCAGCGTCGCGATGCTGCTGACCGAATCCGACCAGCTGGCGTTGCTGAGAAACGACCTCGGCGTTGTGCCCGACGCCGTCGAGGAGCTGTTGCGCTGGAAGCTGGTCGGTGGCTCGTCGCTGTCGATGCTGCGCTACGCCACCGCCGATCTCGAGGTGGGCGGCGTGACGATCTCAGCGGGCACCGGCGTCATCCCGATCGTGGAGTCGGCGAACCGGGACGAGACGGTGTTCTCCTGCCCGGAGACCTTCGACGTCACCCGGACCGACAACCCGCACATCACCTTCAGCATCGGACCGCATTTCTGCCTCGGAGCCGCACTGGCGCGGGTTGAGCTGCAGGTCGCGCTGGAGCTGCTGCTGAGCCGGTTCCCCACGCTCCGCCTCGCTGTGCCCGCGGACGAACTGCGCCGTCACGACGGCGCGCTGCTCGAGGGCTTCGTGAGCGTTCCGGTGGAGTGGTGAGCCCAGTGCGCGTCGAGGTCGTCCAGGACACGTGCTGTTGCAGCGGCCTGTGCGCGCTGGCCGTTCCAGACGTTTTCGGCCAGGACGAGGACGGGATCGTCGTGCTGCTGCAGTCGCAGCCGCCGCAGGAGCGGCACGCGGCCGTGGCGGAGGCCGCGCGCCGGTGTCCTACCACGAGCATCAAGGTATCGTGACCGGCTTCCGTTGCGAGGCGAGGGAAGCCGGTCACGACGCGGAACGCGGTTACCCGGCTTGGCGGGCCTGGCGCGACCGGGTGATCAGCTCACGCACCTCCAGCGATCTGCTGTCCGCGTGATCCCTGGCGGCCTGCGCCGGCACATGCGCGTCGAGGTCGATTTCGTCGATGCGCACGGCGAACTCCGCCGACCGGTCGTCCTGGTGGTGCAGTTCCGCGTCGAGGTGCTTGCGCGCGTGGATCCTGGTCAATTCATGGAACGCGAAAAGCACGTCGCCCACGCGGCCGCCCTCGGTGAACCGCAAGAAGTGGTGCTCGACCAGCCGAGCCAGCACCGTGTCCACAGTCTCCATGTCCGAATCGAGCAGTCGTGCGGCGTCGGCGGAGGAGAACTGCTTGGTGCCGAACAAGCTCAGCGCGTGAAGCGCCGCGCGGTCGTCACTGCTCAACGCGTCGTACTCGACGTCGAAGCTCGCCTGGAGGTCGAACCCCGGCGAACACAGCTCGTCGAGCCGCGTGCGCCAGCGGGCCAGGCGGGTGGCGAGCGTGCTCAGCGGCCAGCCCCTGGCCGCGACGAGCCGGGCGGCGGCGGCCCTGATGGCCAGCGGCAGACAGCCGCACTGTCGCACGATGGTCGCCGCACTGAGGGATTCCTGCTCGACCCGGTGCCTGCCGATGATCTTGGCCAGCAGTTCGAGGCCGTCCTCGTGCGGCAGCACGTCGAGGTCGAGCAGGCGCACGCCCGGCAAGCTGTGCTGGGCGGTGCGGCTGGAGATCAGCACCGCCGACCGGGGGCTGCTGGGCAGCAACGGCCGCACCTGAGCTGCGGAGGCCGTGTCGTCGAGCACCATCAGGACCCTGCGGTCGGAGCTCCAGGTGCGGAACAGGTTGCTGCGCTCCTCCAGCGAATGCGGGATCTCGTCCTCCGGCACGCCGACCGCACGCAACATCCTGTGCAGCACAGCGGAAGGATGTGCCGGCTCCTGCTGGGCAGCCTTGAGGTCGACGAAGAACTGCCCGTCGGGGAAGTGCTCGCGCAGTTGGTGGGCGGCGTGCACGGTGAACGCCGACTTGCCGGCGCCAGGCATGCCGGTGATCGACACGACGCCGAGTCCGAAGTCGTCGGACTGGACGAGCCACCTGCTCGTCTGCTCGAGCTCCGCCTCGCGGCCCGTGAAGTCGGCCAGGTCGGGGGGCAGGTGCGCCGGTGGCGGGAGCGTGGTCTGCCGCAACGGGATGGCCGCGTGCCGCGGCGCGATGTCCAACGACGGATCGGAGGCGAGCAGTGCCTGGTGCAGCCGCTGAGACTCGGGGGAGGGGTCGATGCCGAGTTCGGTGAGGAGGACGTCGCGCATGTGGCCGTAGGCCTGCAACGCCTCCGAGCGCCTGCCCGAGCGGTGCAGCGCCAGCATCAGGCGGGTGTGGAACTCCTCGTGCAGCGGCCGGTCCGAGATCAGCTTGCGCAGTTCGCCGATGACCTCGCGGTGCCTGCCGAGCTGTAAGTCCGCGTCCAGCCGCAGCTCCAGCGACCGCAGCCGCTTCTCTTCCAGCGCGGTCACGTAGACCGCGAGCAGATCGCCAGTGTCGACGTCGGCCAGCACCGGGCCATGCCACAGCGACAATGCGTCGGACAGCACCGCGGTGCCCGCGGCGAGCTCGGTCGAGAGCAGCGCGACTCCACGGGCCATCGACTGTTCGAACTGGTAGAGGTCGAGAGTTTCCGGCTCGATGGCGATCTCATAGCCGTGCTTGCGGGTCAGCAGCAAGTCGTCCTCACCGGGGACATCGTTGCCGACAAGAAGCTTGCGCAGCTTGTAGATGTAGGTCTGGAGCGTCGAATGGGCACTGCTCGGCGGGTTGTACCCCCAGAGCTCGTTGATGAAGTCCTCGGTGGAGATCAACTGGTTGTGCCGCAGGAGGAGGAGCGAGAGCACCTGGCGGACCTTGGGCGCCGAGGGCGTCAAAGTCCTTCCGCCCTCGGTGACCGCCAATG
The DNA here is from genome assembly GCF_900115345.1 of Amycolatopsis rubida. Lineage (GTDB taxonomy): Bacteria > Actinomycetota > Actinomycetes > Mycobacteriales > Pseudonocardiaceae > Amycolatopsis > Amycolatopsis rubida. The sequence goes on from NZ_FOWC01000007.1 coordinate 143,486, forward strand.
AGCCGAGCACAGCGAATTCCATTGTATATTTCCCCCCAAGTATTGTATATTTGCCCCCAAGCATCTCGCTCCCGGGCCAGGTGCCATGTCGTGGACCGGATGGGGCCACCGTCGCGGGTTCGACTGGCACGCCGATCTGCCCGTTGCCTGGATCCGAGGACGCTTTCGGCCGATGTCGAAACCGCTTCCACCGCTGGGCGGGTGAGTCGCCGACGGGCGCGACACACCGAGAGCCGGGTTCGTGCGTGGAACCTTCCGGCCGTGGCGCCTGGCGCGAGGCGGATCGTTGACTCAGAGCCCGTGAATCTTATACAGCAACAGTTCGAGCGCCGATCGAGGAACGCTCGACGCATCCTCGACCCAGACGTGAGCGCGCGCCGCGCTGGGGGCCACGGGGCGGCGCGCGCCGGGGGAGCCGACCTCGAATGAGATGATTTGAGGGCGGTGAAGCACACAAAAGGTCCTTTAATTAAATTAAGGTATAGCAAAGGGATATTCAGATTGTCAAACTATGACCGGGACGAGTTGATCGAGGAGATCGGCAGGGGCCTGATGCGGCTGCAGAGTGCTGTCGACGACGTCGACGAGGCCGCCGCCGAATACCTCGGCGTCAACCGGACCGACCTGCGCTGCCTTGGCCTTGTGGTGACGCGCGGACCGATGACGGCAGGGGAACTCGCCGAGGCGACCAGGCTCACCGCGGGTGCGCTCACGACGGCGCTGGACCGGCTGGAGCGGGCGGGCTACGCCCGGCGGGTCCGCGATCTCGCGGACCGCAGACGGGTCCTGGTCGAGCCGACCGACAACTTTCCGGCCGTGGCCGAGGAGATCTGGGGCGAGACCGGCAAAGAGATGGTCGACGTGCTCCTCGGCTACAGCACGGACGAACTGGTCACCGCGAAGAACTTCGTCGAGCAGGTCGTGGGCCTGCATGTGCGGCACACCGCGCTGATCCTGGAGAAAAAGCGGAAGGCCACGGGGAAGCCGGAGGCGGACGTCAGGGGTTGACGGGGGTTCGATCCCGCGTCGCTCGCGGGTCGAGACGGATCGGGCACTGTGCGGTCGCCGGTTTCCCCGACGCCTCGAAGGGTTCCGCGATGACCACGAGCTCGCCGCACGTGCGGCCTCATTCCCCTTGGCGCGACGACGGCGCACCGCCGTGGGAGCAGTTGCGCAAGATGGTGACCGGCGGGTGGGCGGCGATCACCATCCACGCCGTGGCCCGGCTCGGAGTGGCCGACCTGCTCGTCGACGGCCCGCGGACCGCGGCCGAACTCGCGGAGAGCACCGGCACGCACGAGAACACGCTCTACCGGTTCCTGCGCGCCGCCGCCGCGCTGGGGGTGTTCGCCGAGCGCGAGGACGGAAGATTCGACCTCACCCCGCTGGCCGAGTACCTCCGCAGCGACGTGCCGGGCACCTTGCGCTACATCGCCTACTTCTTCGGCGAAACGACCGTGTGGAACAGCTACGGCCACGTCATGGAGACGTTGCGAACCGGTGAGCCGATGGGGCCCAAACTGCGTGACGGCCGTTCCTGGTTCGACTACCTCGAGGACCACCCCGAATACTCCGAAGTCTTCAACAAGGCGATGACGACGGTCGGCGAGGCAGGGGTCGCGAAGATCGCCGACACCTACGACTTCGGACGGTTCTCCGTGGTCGCGGACGTCGGCGGCGGACAGGGCCGGCTCCTGTCGGCGATCCTGCAGCGCCATCCGGAGGTGCAGGGCATCCTCTTCGACATCCCGGCCGCCGTGGAGTCGGCGGCCGGGATGCTGGAGGCCCACCAGGTCGCCGGCCGGGTCGAGCGCGTGGCCGGCAGCTTCTTCGAGCGCGTGCCGTTGGGCGCGGACGTCTACCTGATGAAGGCGATCCTGCACGACTGGGACGACTCCGATTGCGCGGACATCCTCCGCCGCATCCGCCGGGCACTCGACGACAAGCCCGACGGCCGCCTGGTGCTCGTCGAGTGCGTGGTGCCGCCGCTCAACGAGTGGCACTACAGCAAGTTGATGGACATCAGCATGCTGGTGAACCTCGGCGGGAAGGAGCGCACCTTGGAGGAGTGGCGAAGTCTGCTGGCCTCCGCGGGGTTCGAGCTGACGTCGGCGGTCAGGACGGCGGAGCCGCACTATGTCATCGAGGGCCGCCCTTGCTGAGCGGTGTCCACGCGCGGGCACGCCTCCGCCCTGCTGGAATCGGAGGGGAGTCATGCGCGATGACCCCACTGGGTCGAAGCCCGCCGTGTCGAGTGACGCGCCCTGCTCGACGGTGATGTGCTCCTTGCCGCCGGCCCGCATGAGCATCGTCGGGTCGCTCATGACAGACAGGCGACCGCGGCCGCAAAATCGCTGCGACCGCGCCGATCGGCAGCAGAGTCGCATCCTCGGTCTTCGTCCATCAACCGCTGGCCAGAATATCGGTGGTCCGCCCCTCCTTCAGCCGCGAATCATTCGAGAGCTCGCAGCCGGAGGCTTTCCGCAGCCGGTGCCGGGTGCCCTCTCCGCGAGCGGACTTCAGCCGGTCCGCGCCTTGGCGACGTCGACGGTGGCACCAGTGCTCTGGTCGCCGGCGACCGGGCAGCGCGCGGGATACAGGGCGCTGGGCTCCGGCCGGTGTGCCAGGCACCCGGAAGCCGGCCCGAACGGGTTTCCCGCGACAGCCCGCTGGGGCGCACGCGCACTGCAAGCTCGCCCTGGCCACATCTCGGCACTGTGGAATGCCGCGACAAGCCGGTGCGCCGACTCCGGCTCGTCGGCGACGCGGGCGCGCCGTCCGGGGAGCGGGTGGTTGGCCGCCCGGCTCCGGCCGGCCAGGTCGAGGACCCCGCTTTGACTGCCACCCCGGAAGCCGGGCGAAGGGGTCTAACCGCCGGTCGCGGGGCGCGTTCTGGCGGGGAATCTGGTCGTAGCAGCGGGCTGGGATCGAGCAGTCCCGGTCCGCCGAGTGCGCATGCTGTCGACCGGTCTCCTTGCCGGGCTCGACGGTCGTCGAACCAGCGCGGTCAACGCTCCTGAAGCGCGGCGATAGCCGATCCGACGGCCTCGTTGCTGCGTTGGAAGTAGTCGAGCAGCACGCGCAGTTCGTGGTCGGTGCGGGACGTGGCGATCTCGGTCCACTGCGTCAGGAAGCCCGTCAGCAACGGTTCGAGGCGGGCGATGACCGCGTCGGTGTGCCGGATCAGCACCTGCCTGCGGTCCGCCGGATCGCGCTCGCGGACGACGTAGCCCGCCTTCTCGAGCCGGTCCAGCGCCGAGGTGATCGCCCCGCCCCTGGTCAGACCGACGCGGACGGCCAGTTGGCCCGCGGTCAGCGGACCCTCCGCGACGAGGATGTTCACACAGTTCAGGTCGGACGCGGTCATGCCCGCCCGTTGCGCGACGGCCTGGTGGAAGAAGATCCCGCGCACTGTCGAGAGCCGCATGGCGTTCTCGACCTCGGCGAGCAGAGCCTCGCGCTCCTCATTTGACACGGCTGACATCTCGGCGATATCCTTTGATTATCAAGTTACTCTACGAGCGACATTCTCTATCATCGAGCAGTATACAGGGGGGACATTTATGCCAACGTCACCACCGCACGTGATCATCATCGGGGCCGGCACCGGCGGCCTTTGCCTTGCGCAGGGCCTCAAACAGGGCGGTGTCAGCGTGGCGGTGTACGAGCGCGACCGCACGCGGACCGACGGGCTGTTCGGCTACCGGGTCGGCATTGACCCGGACGGGAGCCGCGCGCTCTCGCGCTGCCTGCCTCCGGAACTGTTCGACGTGTTCGTCGCGACCAAGGCTCTGACGCCGCGATTCATGAACATCTTCACGGAGCGCCGTTCCGAGCTGCTGCGCATCGGCGACTGGGATGCCCCCGAGCACGAGGACCCGGTCGACAGCGAAAAGTCGATCAGCCGGATGACCCTGCGTCAGGTGCTGCTCACCGGCGTCGAGGACATCGTCCACTTCGGCAAGAAGTTCACGCACTACGAGCAGCACGCCGACGGCACGGTCACCGCTTACTTCGAGGACGGCACCTCCGCCAGCGGTGACGTGCTGGTCGCCGCGGACGGCACGAATTCGCGGGTGCGAAAGCAGTACCTGCCGCACTCGAAGATGAACACCATCGACGGCAAGTCCGTCACCGCCAAGCTCCCGCTCGACGACGAGAGCAGGAAGCTGCTGACGCCGGAGATGCTGCGCGGCGTCAACCTGGTGAACGCGCCGGGTGGCTACAACTGCATCATCCACGTGATGGAGTTCAAGTGGGACCGCGACGGCAAAGTGAAGAACGGCATCGGCGGCAACGACGCCCAGCTGCTGTCGCACTGGCCTGGCCTGATGTTCGACAACACGCGGGACTACATCATGTGGGGCTGGTCGGCTCCCAGCCGGCTGGTTCCGGACAACTTCATGGACCTGCGCGGCGAGGAGCTGCACAAGATCGTCCTGCAGCACACCCGCAAGTGGCACCCGGACTTCCGCAAGCTGTTCGAAATGGCCGACCCCGGGTCGGCGTTTCCGCTGCAGGTGCGCACCACCGAGCGGCTCGAGCCGTGGGAGTCCACGAACGTCACGCTCATCGGCGACGCGATCCACACCATGACGCCCGGCCTCGGCGTCGGCGCCAACACGGCGCTGCGCGACGCGGAGATCCTGTGCCGCAGGCTGATCGCGGCTCGACGGGGCGAGACGACGGCAGTCGAGGCCGTCGCCGCGTACGAGAAAGAGATGCACTCCTACGCCTGGACTCTGGTGGAGAAGTCGAAGTCGCAGTTCGGCGGCAACCTGCCGCTCGGCACGCCGGTGATCGGCCGGCTGATGCTCGGGTTCATGCGCACCGGCATGCGGGTGTTCAACCACCTGCCCGCCATGAAGCGCAAGATGCTGAAGTCCATGGAAGAGACCCGGGGCCACGGCAAGGAGGCCGAGGCTCCCGCGTCGAAGTGACGACGCGGCAGGAGAAACGGCGCTCCCGGAACGCGGCGGACCGCGCCGCCGGGTCCGGGAGCGCCGTGCGTCGCGGGGGTCCGTGCGGGAGTCGCGCCGAGATGGAGTCGTAATCGAGAGGCGTTCCAGAGGACCCGGCCATCCTGACGGCTGACGAACTTCGTCGGTCGCAGGAAGGTCCCCCATGATCACATCGGGCGCGGTGTCCGGCGCCGTGGTGACCGGGATGGGCGTCGTCGCGCCCACCGGCATCGGCGTCGAGGAGCACTGGCAGGCAGTGCTCGCCGGCAAGTCCGGCATCGGCCGGATCACCCGGTTCGACCCGAGTCCCTACCCGGTGCGGCTGGCGGGCGAGGTGCGCGACTTCGACGCCGCGCAACGCGTGCCCAGCCGCCTCGTCCCGCAGACCGACCACTGGACACACATGGCGTTCGTCGCGGCCGACACCGCGCTCGCCGACACCGGTGTCGACCTGGCGACGCTGCCCGAGTACGAGATGGCCGTGGTGACGGCGAGCTCATCCGGCGGCACGGCCTTCGGCCAGCGCGAGATGCAGCAGCTCTACCGCAACGGTCCCTCTTGGGTCGGTGCCTACCAGTCGATCGCGTGGTTCTACGCGGCCACGACAGGGCAAATCTCCATCCGGCACGGGATGCGCGGACCATGCGGTGTGCTGTGTGCCGAGCAGGCGGGCGGCCTGGACGCGATCGGGCATGCCCGTCGCATGGTCGCCGACGAGTGCCGGCTGGTCGTCACAGGCGGGACCGACGCGTCTTTGTGCCCGTACGGGCTGATCACCCAGATGTCCGTCGGCAAGGTGTCCACAGTGGACGACGCAGATCGCGCCTATCTGCCGTTCGACTCGGCGGCGTCGGGCTACCTGCCCGGCGAAGGCGGCGCGATCCTCGTCGTCGAACCCGCCGGCGTGCTCGGAGATCGTGAGGCCTACGGCGCGGTGCTCGGCTACGCCGCCGGGTTCGACCCGCCCCCTGACTCCGCCCGGCCGCGGGTGCTGCGCCGGGTCGTCGAGCGCGCGCTGGCGGATGCGCGCGTCGCACCGTCCGATGTGGACGTCGTGTTCGCGGACGCGGCGGGAACAGTCGACGACGACGCCGACGAAGCGCGCGCGATCAACGAGGTCTTCGGACCGCGCCGCGTGCTCGTCACGGCACCGAAGACGTTGACCGGCAGGCTCTACGGGGGCGGTGCCCCGCTCGACGTCGTGACCGCACTGCTGGCCATGCGCGACGGAGTCGTCCCGCACACCGTCGGCCCGAAGACTCTCGCACCAGGCTGCGAGGACCTCGATGTCGTCGTGGAGCAACCCCGCGAACGACCTGTCAGCGTCGCGCTCGTGCTTTCGCGCGGCTACGGCGGGTTCACCGCCGCCATGGTGCTCGGGCGGCCCGACGATCACCGGATCCACTGGAGGAAGGGGAGCTGACATGTCCGGTCACACGGACAACGCGATCACCATCGACGCGCCCATGGACGTGGTGTGGGAGCTGACCAATGACATCGAGTCCTGGCCTCGGCTGTTCAGCGAGTATGGGTCGGCCCAGGTGCTGGAGCGGCGCGGCAACACCGTGCGGTTCCGGCTCGCGCTGCACCCCGGCCCCGACGGAAAGGTGTGGAGCTGGGTCTCCGAGCGCGCGGCGGACCCGGCGACTCGCACGGTCAGGTCCCAGCGGGTCGAGACCGGGGTCTTCAAATACATGTCGCTGTTCTGGGAGTACGTGCAGCAGCAGGACGGCGTCCTGCTGCGGTTCGTGCAGGACTTCGAGATGAAGCCCGACGCGCCGCTGGACGACGCCGGCATGACCGACCGGCTCAACACCAACACCGCGGCGCAGCTGAAGCTGATCAAGTCCAAGGTCGAGGCCGCCGCGACGACCTCGCCGGGCCGGGCCTGACGCCGGTGCCCGTGATGCCGCCCGACATCGTCCTGCCGCTGGTGCTGCTGCTCAACGGGCTCGCCGCCGGGGTGCTCGTGGGTGCGAACCTTGGCGCCTACCCGCTGATGGTCGGGCAGCCCGCCGAGCGGTACGTCGAGGTGCACGCGTTTCTCGCCACCCGTTACGACCCGTTCATGCCGATCTGCCTGATCGGGACCGTCCTCGGCGACGTGCTGCTGGCCGCCCTCGGCGCGGCAGCGTGGCCGCGGGGGCTGCTGGCGGCTGCCGCTGTGCTGGCGGCAGCCGCGGTGGTCGTCTCGGTCACCAGGAACGTGCCGATCAACAAGTGGGTGCGGTCGGCCGACCCGGACCGGCTGCCCGACGACTGGCAGCGGCGGCGGCGGGCCTGGGGCGTGTGGAACCGCACCAGGGGCCTGCTGGTCGTGCTGGCGCTGCTGGCCAACTGCGCGGCGACCGCGCTGCTGCTCTGAGCCTGGAGTAAACCGTCCTATGTGGAGGATTGAATGGATCTCGACCTGAAGGGGCGCAAGGCGCTCGTCACCGGCGGCAGCCGGGGCGTGGGCAGAGGCGTGGTGCTCGCGCTGGCGCGGGCCGGCGTCGACGTCTTCACCTGCTACCACGAGGACAGCGAGGCGGCCGCGTCGCTGGAGCGCGAGCTCAAGGACGCCGGCGGCACTCACCGCGTCGTCAAGAGGGATCTGGCGCGCCCGGCGGACGCGGCATCGCTGGTCGCCGAGTGCGCCGACACATTCGGGAAGCTCGACCTGGTGGTGAACAACGCGGGCGCGATCAGCCATGTGCCCTACGCCGAGCTGCCGGTGGAGGAATGGCAGAGAATCGTCGACACCAACCTGACCGCGCCCGCACTCGTGATCCGGCACGCGCTTCCGCTGCTGGGGGAAGGGGCGTCGGTGATCAGCATCGGGTCCAAGTCCTCCGAGGTCGGCATCCCGCTGCGTGCCCACTACACGGCCACCAAGGCCGCGCTGCGCGGCTTGTCCCGGTCCCTGGCCAAGGAGTTCGGCGGCCGCGGAATCCGGTTCAACGTGCTGGCACTCGGCGTTATCGAGACCGAGGAACTGCGGGCCCGGCCCGCCGAACAGCGGGAGAAGCTTGCCGCGATGTACCGAGCCAAGACCGCGCTGGGCAGGCTGGGCACGCCGGAGGAGGTCGCGGGCGCGGTGCTGTGGCTCGCCAGCGACCTTTCCCGGTACGTGACCGGCGCGACGATCCACGTGGACGGGGGGATCTCCTGATGGCCTCGGCCGAACCCTTCCGCGTGCTGCTGCGCATGCAGGTGAAACGGGGCTGTGAAGAGCAGTTCGAGAAGACCTGGCTGGACGTCGGCGACGCTGTGACGTCGCATCCGGCGTGCCTCGGCCAGTGGTTGTCGCGGTCCCGGGACGAGGACTCGGTCTACTACATCATCAGCGACTGGGCAGACGAACCGCGCTTCCGCGAGTTCGAGACCAGCGAAAGGCACCGACGGCACCGCGAACAGCTGCACCCGTACCGCTCCGGCGGGTCGATGGCGACCATGACCGTGGTCGCGCACCTGCCGGGTTCCGCGACGGCGACCACGCACCGCGAGTGGGAGGCCGCGCGGTGAGCGGCGAGGTGCGGGTGCTGGTCTACCAGTCGGCGCAGGACATCTCGCTCGTCCACGACGCCTACCACCACGTGAGCAAGCGGCTGATGGGGGTGCCCGGGCTCGTCGGCAACGAACTGCTCGGGTCGATCACCGACCCGACCGGTTTCGTCGTGCTGAGCCGGTGGTCCGGCATGGACGCGTTCCGGGAGTGGGAACAGGGGCCCGCGCACCGCGACACGACAGCCCCGCTGCGGCCGTACCGCGATCAGCGTCTGCCTGCCTCCTTCGGCGTGTACCAGGTCGTCGCGGACTACTAGGCACGGTCCGGAGGAAGCGGTGAGTTCGTCAGAGGAAGGGCAGGAGAGGCCGCGCAACGCGTGGACGAAGACCGGCAGGTTCGTGTTCGAGAGCTTCGCTTGGCTCGGCATCGGCATGGGCGGGATCGTCCTGCCGCCGGAAGACTGCCTGTTGCGCACCGACCGCGAGAGGAAGACCGATGACCGACACCTCCCAGACCCGCGTCCGTGACCCCGAGCGGATCTCCTCCCGGGCCGCTGACTGGCTGGCGTGCGGGGGCTGCCGGGCGCTGTTGTACCGCAAGAGGTTCGAGCGGGTGGCCAAGGTGTGCCCGTACTGCGGGTGGCACGACCGGCTGACGGCGGACGAGCGGGTGGATCTGCTGCTGGACGACGGGTCGGCCGAACCGGTCACGCCCGCGCCCACCGTGCACGACCCGCTGCGCTTCTCCGACCTCGCGCCGTACCCGGCCCGGCTGGCTGCCGCGCGGGCGAAGACCGGACTGCCGGACGCCGTCCGGGTCGTGCGCGGCACCGTCTACGGGCATCGGGTCGTCGTCGCGGCGATGGACTTCCGCTTCCTCGGCGGCAGCCTCGGAGTCGCGGCGGGCGAGGCGATCACCGCAGCCGCCGAGGAAGCGCTCGCCGGGCGTCTGCCGCTGCTGCTCGTCACCGCGTCCGGAGGAGCCCGGATGCAGGAAGGCGTGCTGTCGCTGATGCAGATGGCGAAGACCAGCAACGCCATGGCGAGGCTCGACGAGGCAGGGCTGCTGACCATCACGCTGGTCACCGATCCCACCTACGGCGGGGTCGCGGCCTCCTTCGCCAGCCTGTCCGACGTGGTGCTGGCCGAGCCCGGGGCCAGGATGGGCTTCGCGGGCCCCAGAGTGATCGAGCAGACGCTGGGCCAAACGTTGCCGAAGGGCTTCCAGACCGCGGAGTTCCTCGTGGAGCACGGACTCGCGGATGCCGTGCCTCCGCGCGAGGAGCTGCGGCCGGTGGTGGCACACCTGCTGGCCGCGGCGAGCCGTCCGGCCGCGAAACCGGCCGAGTGCACGGCGGACGCGGTGGTCCGGGACACAGTGCGCGTGCGCAGAGCACCTGCCGCGCAGACGATTTCCCTGGCGCGGCACCGGGATCGCCCGACCACTTTGGACCATATCGGTCGGTGGGTCGACGATTTCGTCGAGCTGCACGGGGATCGCGTCGGCGGGGACTGCGCGGCGACCGTGTGCGGCGTCGGCGTGCTCGACGGGCAGCCCGTGGTCGTGATCGGCCACCAGAAAGGGCACAGCACGAACGATCTGGTGCAGCGGAACTTCGGCATGCCTTCGCCCGCCGGGTACCGCAAGGCCGCCAGGACCATGCGGCTGGCCGCCAAACTCGGGATCCCCGTGGTCACGCTCGTGGACACTCCCGGCGCCCATCCCGGCATGGACGCGGAGGAGAACGGCCAGGCGCTCGCCATCGCCGAATGCCTGCGCACCATGGGTTCCCTGCCCGTCCCGATCGTGTGCGTGATCACCGGCGAGGGCGGCAGCGGCGGCGCGCTCGCCTTCGCGGTCGCGGACCGGGTGCTTTCGAGTGCGAACGCGGTCTACTCGGTGATCAGCCCCGAGGGCTGCGCTGCGATTTTGTGGAATGACCCCGGTGCGACCGGCACTGCCGCGGATGCCCTGCGGCTCGACGCCGGATCCCTGTTGGAACTCGGCGTGGTCGACGGCGTAGTCGCCGAACCGCCGGGAGGAGCGCACACGGCGCCAGACGCTGCGAGCGACCTGGTGCGCGACGCCGTGGTGGGCGCGCTGCGCGAACTGCGCGGGCAGACCGGGGAACAGCTCCTGCGCGACAGGCGCGCCCGATTCCGCCGGTACGGCGTGCTGGGCGGTGTCGAGGAGAAGGGGGTTCCGGCGTGACCGACACTGGTTCAGTCGACGCCGCAGTGGCCGAGCTCGGCGCACAAGCGGCGCTGGAGACGCTGGTGCGCTCGGTGGTCGACATCGCGGGCGCTGCACCGCAGCCGCCGAGCCGGGTGAGCGTGCGGTTCGGCTGCGCAAGTGTGGAAGTCGAGTGGCCGCAAGGGAAACCGGTGGTCACAGGCGGGGACGAGAATCCGCCGCCGACGGTTTCGCCGCAGCCGGCCGCCGCCGACGATCGGCGCGCCGTGCGGGCACCGCTCGTCGGCACCTTCTACCGCACACCTGGACCAGGCGAGTCGCCATTCGTGGAGGTCGGCGACCTCGTGGCGGCCGGACAGCAGGTGGCGATCATCGAGGCGATGAAGCTGATGAACATCGTCGAGGCGGACACGTCGGGCCGGGTGGTCGAGGTGCTCGTCGCCGACGCGGAACCGGTGGACTTCGACCAGCCGCTGTTCCTCCTTGCTCCGGCGGAGGGACGATGACCGGCTTCGACACGGTCCTCGTCGCGAACAGGGGCGAGATCGCTCTGCGCGTGGTGCGGACCTGTCGTGAGATGGCCATCCGCAGTGTGGTGGCCTACTCGACGGCCGACCGCGACTCGGCCGCCGTGCGCGCGGCCGACGCGTCGGTGCAGATCGGACCGGCCGCGCCGCAACGCAGCTACAACTACGCGCCCGCGGTCATCGAGGCGGCGCTGCGTACCGGCGCGCAAGCGGTGCACCCCGGCTATGGCTTCCTGTCGGAGGACCCCGACTTCGCCGAGATCTGCGCACGCAACGGGCTGGTGTTCGTCGGACCGGCGCCGGAGGTCATGGCGCGGCTGTCGGACAAGGCGCTGGCGCGCACGATGATGGCGGAGGCGGGGCTGCCGGTACTGCCGGGCACCGGCCAGCCTGTCACGGGTCGCGCCGAGGTCGTCGCCGCGGCACGCCGGATCGGGCTGCCGTTGATCATCAAGGCGGCGGCGGGCGGCGGCGGCCGGGGCATGACAGTGGTCCGACGGCCGGACCAGCTCCTGTCCGCCTACCGCTCGACGCGCGCGGCGGCACGGATCGGGTTCGGCGACGACCGGGTCTATCTGGAGCGGTATTGGGAGCGAGCCCGGCACGTGGAGGTCCAGGTGCTGGCTGACGGGCACGGGTCTGTGGTGCACCTGGGCGAGCGCGACTGCTCGGTGCAGCGGCGCAGGCAAAAGCTCGTCGAGGAGAGCCCGGCTCCGGGGCTGCGGCCCGACGTGGCGCGGCGCCTGGCGGAGTACGCGGTCGCCGGGGCCCGTTCGGCCGGCTACACCGGCGCCGGCACGTTCGAATTCCTGGTCGACGGCGACGAGGTGGCGTTCATCGAGGTCAACTGCCGTATCCAGGTCGAACATCCGGTGACGGAGGCGCGCACGGGGATCGACATCGTGCGCGAGCAGTTGACGATCGCCGCGGGAGCGCCGCTTTCGGTACGGCAGGAGGACGTCCGGCCCAGCGGGGTGGCCGTGGAGTGCCGTGTCAACGCGGAGGACCCGGACCGCGACTTCGCGCCGTGCCCCGGCAGGCTGGACGAGTTCGTGCCGCCCGCCGGGCCGTTCGTGCGCGTCGACACGGGAGTGCACCAGGGGTGGCGGGTGCCCTCGGAGTACGACTCCTTGCTCGCCAAGGTGATCGTCTGGGCTCCGGACCGTGCGGGCGCGCTGGCCAGAATGGACAGTGCCCTGCGGGAGTTCCGGGTGAGCGGGCCCGGCGTGCACACCACAGTGTCGCTGTTGCGGCGAGTGCTCGCCGATCCGGAGTTCCGCGCCGCCCGGCACACGACGTCGCTCCTCGATCCGGTGCGGGACGAGGGCTGAAGGGAGTTTCGCCGTGCCTCGGTTCCTGCTCAGCACCATGCCCGCACTCGGGTCCGCCGCGCTGGGCCACGTCCTCGCGGGGGCGCTCGTGGAGCGCGGTCACGAAGTGGTGTGGCACACGGGGAAGGAACACGAGTCTCTGGCGGCGGAGGCGGGCGCCCGCTTCTCGCCGTTCGACCGGACACTGTCCTATGCGGGCCTCCCGCCCGCGCCGGATCCAGGCGAACGCGGGTTCGCCGCCGTGAGCACGATGATGCGGCGCCTGCTGGTGGACCGGGCACCGGGGCAGGTCGCCGACTACGAGACGATCCTGTCCTGGTTCGACGCCGACGTGCTGATCACCGACGGGCACTGCCTCGGCGCACGGCTGACCCACGAGCGCGGCGGTCCGAGGTGGGCGGTGCTCAACGAAACGGCGCTCATCGGCATCAGCCCCGAGGACCCGCCGCACGGATTGGGCGGTCTTCCGCCGGCCACTCTCGCGGGCCGTCTCCGCAACCGTGCCAGGACCTTCGCCACACGGCGGATCGCTCTGCGGTCGCTGCAGGCGGCGTACCGGGACTGCCGTGCGGGGATGGGGTTGCCGCCGGGCCGCAGCACCGTTTTCGACGCGCTCGTGTCGCCGTACCTGCACATGCAGCCGACGTGCCCGGTCTTCGAGTACTCGCGACGAAGGCTGCCCCCGCAGCTGCACTTCACCGGGCCGCTGCAACCTGGCGTGCCGTCGGACTTCATGCCGCCGCCGTGGTGGGACGAGCTGCGCCACAGCCGTCCCGTGGTGCACGTGACGCAGGGGACGAACGGCTCGGATCCGGAGGAGCTGGTGTGGCCGGCCGTGCGCGCGCTCGCGGAGCGGGCGGGACTGGTCGTCGTCACGATGCCCGGCCTCGAACCGGACGTGCGGTTGCCGGAGAACGTTCGCGTCGCGCCGTATCTGCCGTATCAGGCCGTTCTGCCGCATGCCGACGTCATGGTCACCAGCGGCGGCTACAGCGGCGCCCAGCTCGCGCTGGCCAACGGGGTCCCGATGGTTGTGGCGGGCTCGCGCGGCGACCATCCCGAGGTGGGGGCCCGGATCGCGTGGGCGGGCGCGGGAATCTGGCTCGACGGTTCCCGCCCGGCTCCGGACCGGTTGGCCGCCGCCGTGGACGAGGTCCTCAGCGACCCCCGCTACCGCGAGAACGCGGTCCGCTTGCAGGCGCATTTCCAGGCGGCCGACGGCCCGGCGACCGCCGCGGCGCTGCTGGAGCGACTGGCCCGCGGCGGTGCGCCGGTGCGATGAGTCAGTTGTCCTTGCGCGCCACCACGATCGTGACGTCGTGGCCGAGGGAGCGGTGGGACACGTCCGCGAAACCTGAGTCCTGCAACCACTTCCGGCAGTCTTCCAGGCGGTAGCCGGCACCGTGCGGCGTCATGAGCTGGAGGTTGAGGCTGCGCAGCAGGTTGCGCAAGTAGCTCTCCTCTCCGGGAACCAGGACCGGATCCCAGATCAGGAACGCGCCGCCGGGCCGGACGGCGGAGTGGGCGTTGCGGATCACCGTTTTCCGCTGGTCGTCGGTCCAGTCGACCAGGCAGTGGCCGATCATGACCACGTCCGCCTCCGGCAGCGGTCCGGTGAAGAAGTCGCCCTCCTGGAACGACACCGCGCCCGCGGTGCCGAGCCTTGCCATGTGCTCGTCGAAGACCGGCCGCAGCGGGGGCAGGTCCAGTACCGTCGCGCTCAGGTGCGGGTGCGCCCGCACGAGACCGGCGACCGTGTTGCCCCGGCACCCGCCGAGTTCGAGCACCGTCTTGACCGAGCTCCAGTCGAAGGTCTCCGCGAGCGCCGGGATAAGCGGACGGCTGGAGCTCTCGGCCATGCCGACGAAGTCGTCGCGCTTGTCGTCGTCCGCGTAGAGCTGTTCGAACATGGCTGAGCCGGAGAACGTGGCCGCCTGTGCCTCGCCCGTGCGCAAGCCTTCAGCGAGTCTTCCCCACGCCGGGTACATGACCGCGTCGGCCGCGTGCAGGAAGCCGCCGAGGTAGCCTTCCTGGCCGGGGACCAGGTACTGTCGCGCCGCCGGGCTGGCGCGGTATCTGCCGCCGACGAGCTCCAGCAGGCCCAGTTCGGTCAGCGCCCGCAGGAAATGCGTCGTGCCGCGCGGATGCAGAGCGAGCCGGTCGCGGAGGTCCGCTTCGCCGGCGGGCTCCTCGGCCAGCGCCCGGAAAAGCCCGAGTTCGAGGCCGGTGAGCACCAGTTTGGCGCGCTGGAAGGACATCGCCAGGTCCATCAGCGCTCCTGCGCCCCGCGGGGCCGTGTTCTCGATGGGTGTCGTCATGCCCGTCCTCTCTTTCGTCCTCCGGACCGGTGACGGACTACCAGTGTCTCCTCGCAAACCTCTGGGGCCGCGCCTTATGCGCCCTCGACCCGGCTGCGGGCGTCGCCGTGCAGGCTTGCCGGACCTGAGCTGCCGCGTTCGGTTGGAGGAGGCGATGACCGTCCACCACGTAGACCTGATGGATCCGAAGGCGTTCGCCGACGGCGTCCCGCACGGCTACTTCCGTGAGCTGCGCCGGAGGCCCGGGCTGACTCTCGCCGCGGACGCCGAGGGGTACGACTTCTGGTACATCGTGCGCCATGCCGACGTCGTCGCGGTGTCGCGGGACACCGAGGTGTTTTCGTCGAGCCCGAGCACGATGACGTCGGTCCGGCAGACCAGTTCCGGCCTGCCGATCATCACGTTCATGGACGGGCGGGAGCACACCCGGCTGCGCAAGCTGACCGTCAAGGGCTTCACACCGGCGCGGATGCTCGCGATCGAGGGCCCCGTGCGGGAAATCGTCGGCTCCCTGCTGGCCGAGATGTCGGCGCGGGACGAGTTCGACCTCGCCGACGACGTCGCGCTGCGGCTGCCGCTGGAGGTGCTCGCCGAGCTGATCGGGATTCCGCACGACGAGCGGGCGGAGGTCGTCGCCGCAGCGGCCAAGACCGTCAACCTCGGCGACCCCGACTATGACAAGAGCACCGCGGAGACCGGTGCCGCAGGCTTCCAGTACTTGATGGAGTACTTCACCGAACTGGCCGGCCGCCGGGCACGGGAGCCGGTCGACGACCTGTTCTCGGTGCTGCTGGCCACACGGGTCAAGGACGACCGGCTGGCCGGGCACGAGGTCGCGATGTTCGCCACCACGTTGATGAGCGCGGGCAGCGAGACGACCTATTGCTCGCTGACCGGTGGCGTGCTGGCGCTGCTCGAGCACCCCGGCCAGCTGGAGCGACTGCGGTCCGACCGCGGCCTGGTTGAGACAGCGGTTTCGGAGATCCTGCGCTGGGTCACTCCTGTCACTCATTTCGCGCGGAACGTGCTCGCGGACACCGAGGTCGCGGGGCAGCCGATCAAGTCGGGCGAACGGGTCGTCATCTGGTACACGTCCGCCAACCGCGACGAGGCGGTGTTCGCCGACGCCGACCGGTTCGACGTCGCCCGGTCGCCGAACCCCCACGTGTCCTTCGGAGGGGGCGGACCACACTACTGCATCGGCAACGGGCTCGCCGCGCTGGAGATGCGGATCTTCTTGGAGGCCGTGCTGGACCGGCTGCCCGACCTCGAGCTGCTGGGCCCGCCGGTGCGCACCCAAACCAACTTCATGAACAGCTACAAGCACATGCCCGTCCGGTTCCGCTCCGGCGATCACCGAGGAGTACGTCCATGACCACTGCCAACCGTCAGCCCGAGGTCACCGGGGTGCTGTCCTGGTTCCCGCTCGACCTGCCGCTGACGCAGCGGGTGATCGCGTTGTTCGTGTCGAAGTGGATCATCGGTGCGCTCCGCCCGCTGGTCCAGCTGAAGGTGCCGGACCTGCTGTCGGACGGCCCGCGTTCTGCCGAGGAAATCGCGGAGGCCACGGGGACGAACGCGGACGCGTTGTTCCGCGTGCTGCGGTGCACGGCGGCGGCCGGGCTGCTCGTGGAGGACTCCGACGGCAAGTTCGGCCTGACCCCGGTCGCGGCAGGGCTGGGCGAAGGAGCGCCCGGCGGAGTGCGGGACATGTTTCTGTTCGCTTCGGACCCGATGATGTGGCGGCCGTACGAGGACGTCCTGCACACCGTGCGCACTGGAGAACCGAAGTTCGACCAGGAGTTCGGCATGGCGTTCTTCGACTATCTCAAGCAGAACCCCGACAGCAACACGACGTTCAACCGCGCGATGCTGCAGAATCGCTACCCTGGAAGCGACCGGGTCCTGGACAGCCACGACTTCAGCCGGTACCCGCGCATCGCCGACGTGGGCGGCGGCAAGGGCCAGTTCCTCGCCGAGGTGCTCAAGCGGCACCCCGGCTGCACCGGCGTTCTGTGCGACCAGCCGCAGGTCGTCGCCGAAGCCGCGGAAGTGTTCGAGCAGGCAGGCGTCTCCGACCGGGTCGCCCTGGCGCCGACCGACTTCTTCGAGTCGATCACGCCCGGCTGCGACGCTTACCTGATCAAGCACACGCTGCACAATTGGGACGACGAAAAGGCCGCGGCGATCCTGACCCGCGTCCGGGAGGCGATCGGCGACAACCCGGACGCCCGCCTGTTCGTGATCGACATGCTGCTGACCGAGCACGGCAAGTGGGACATCGGCAAGCTGGTCGACGTCGAGATGCTGATCATCCTCGGCGGCCGGGAACGCGATCGCGAGGAGTGGAACCGGATCGCCAGAGCGGCGGGCTTCGAGCCGTCGAACGACCCCGCTGCCGGCGATCTGGTGCTGCTGGAGTTCCGGCCGGTCTGAGGAGGCTGAGGTGAAAGTCCGGCCACTTGCAGTCCGCGGGGCGTTCGAGTTCCGCGCGGAAGTGTTCCCCGACGACCGCGGCCGATTCTGCACTCCGTACGAGGCGCAGGCCTTCCACGACGACGTGGGGCGTCTGCCGTTTCCCGTTGCGCGGACGAGTTTCAGCACTTCCCGCAAGGGAGTGGTGCGGGGCGTCCACTACAGCCGGGCGGCGACCGCGGGCGAGAAGTACGTGTTCTGTCCGGGCGGCGCGTGCCTGGACCTCGTGGTCGACGTGCGGGTCGGCTCGCCGACCTACGGCCGGTGGGACTGCGTGACGCTCGGACCGGACACCGGCCGCGCGCTTTACCTCCCGAAGGGCGTCGGGCACGGGTTCGTCGCTCTTCGGGACGAGACCGTGATGTGCTACCAGATGTCCAACGCCTACGTGCCGGAAGACGAACTGGCGGTGTCGGTTTTGGACGCCGAACTCGGCCTGCCGATCCCGTCCGGCATCGAGCCCGTCCTCTCCGAACGCGATCGGGCGGCGACCTCACTGGCCGCCGCCCGATCCGCCGGGCTGCTGCCCGGCTACGAGCCGGTGGCCTCGGCCGCGTCGTCCTCGTCGCAGAACTGCCTGGCCCAGCGCCGGTAGTCGATGACGATCCGCTCCTCGGCGAGCACCTTCGGCTTGGGCAAGTACTTCTTCGCCGTCCAGATCGGGAAGTCCTGGATGCTGGTGCGGCACGCCTGTTCCAGCGCGATCCTGCTCAGCAGCGCCGACAGCGCCGGCCGGGCCTTGCCGCGCAGGAGCTTCGGCAGCGGGGCGTCCTGCTCGATCAGGAAGCTCGTGGCGATCGTGAACGCGACCCGGTGCCGGTCGATCGGGGTCGCGAGCGCCCAGCTGAGGCCGCGGGTCCCGGTGCCCGGCGCAGTGATCGTCGACTGCAGCACGCCGAGGCCGTGGACGTTGTTCTCGATCTCGACCTTGGAGGCGCTGCCGTTGCGCAGCTCGCGTTCGACCTCGACGGTGAGGCTCGAGGAGTGCTCGCCGAAGCAGGCTTCCTTGACCGTCCGCAGCGAAACCCCGTGTACGACGGGAAAGTGCGTGAGGTCGAAGTTGTTCTCCATGATCTCCTGCGGGTGGTCGCGGATGACGAACGTGCGGTGCGCGGCCCGCGGGAAGCCGCGCATCGCGACGGCCGGCACCTCCCAGCCGGGATCGGTGCCCTTCGGGTGGAACCACACCAGCACGATGTCGTTGACTTCCCGGGCCGGCAGAGCGGTCAATCGCGCGGCGGGCGGTGCTTCGCCGTGCGGGGTGCCCACGCACCGGCCGTCGCCGCCGTACCGGAAGCCGTGGAAGGGACAGACGATCGCCTCGCCCTCGACCCGGCCGCCGATGCCGAGATGAGCGCCGAAGTGCGGGCAGTAAGGCCGGATGGCCCGCAGCACTCCGCTCGACGTCCGGTAGACGACGACGTCCTCGCCGAAAAACGGCCGCCGCACGACCTTTCCGCTTGGCACCTCGTCGCTGAAACAGACCGCGTACCAGCCGGTCGGGTACCGCAGCAGGCTCCTGCTTTCCTCGACCGTAGCGAACTCGTTGGCACGCTGGGCGGCGCGCAGGCCGACGAGCCCGCCGGTAAGCCGCGCGATCGCCCAGTGGAAGCCTTCCCCTGACATGGGATCTCCTAGTCGACGTACACCTGCGGCACGTACTTGATCCACCGACCGCCGCCGTCGCGGAAGTCGCGTTCTTTCGCTGTGATCTCCCCGGCGTGGTTCCAGGCGAACAGCAGCG
Source organism: Amycolatopsis rubida (assembly GCF_900115345.1). GTDB lineage: Bacteria > Actinomycetota > Actinomycetes > Mycobacteriales > Pseudonocardiaceae > Amycolatopsis > Amycolatopsis rubida. The sequence continues at coordinate 162,522 of NZ_FOWC01000007.1, forward strand.
CGTAGTCCGGGCGTGATTCGGCGAACGCCTCCGGCGGCCGGACGGGGATGTGCGAGCCGGGGGCGAGCTTGCCCTGCTTCGCGGGAGTGCTGTCGCAGATGAACGGAACCAGATCCGGACCGATGCCGCAGAAATTCGTGACGGTCGCGCTCTTGGCGGTGGCTCCGTAGCCGACGACCGTTCGGCCCCGGTCGCGCAGGTCGCGCACCATGTCGACGAGGTCCTCGCGGATGTGCTGCACGTCGTCGGCGAACGCCCGGCAGGTGGCTACTTCCCCCAGCGCGCGCGACTCCTCTTCGGACAGCAGTTCGGCGACAGCGGGCGCGGGGGTGCGTTCTCCCTTGCGCGCCAGCGAATACCGAATCTCGCCGCCGTGCACGGGCAGCCGCTCGACACCGACCAGCTCGAAGCCGAACCGGTGTGCGAGCGCTCTCACCGAAGTGGCGGTGAAGAAGTAGAAATGCTCGTCGTAGATCTGGTCGAAGCTGGTCTGCGCGACGATGTCGCCGAAGCAGGGGTCCTCGAACACGAACACCCCGCCCGGCTTCAGCAATGTGTCGACGCCCCGCAGAACCGAGCCGAGGTAAGGGATATGGCAGATCGTGTTGGCACCGTAGATGACGTCGGCCGCCTGTTCGTCGTCCAGGATTTCCGCTGCGGTCGACTCTTCGAAAAACGCTGTGCGCACCCGGAGGCCCTGCGCTCTGGCGAGGCTGGCCACGCCGCCGGACGGCTCGACGCCGAGATGCTTCACGTCCGCCTCGCCGATTGTGCGCAGCATGACGCCGTCGTTGCAGCCGAGCTCGACGATGAACGGGTCGGGGCCGGTCAGCTCGGTCGCCAGGAATTGCCGGGCGGTCCGCTCGAAGTGCTCGCGCATGCCCGCGGAGCCCGACGAGAGGTACGGGTAGGCGTTATGGAACATCCGCTCGCGCGGGACCTCCTCCACCAGCTGCACCATCGTGCAGGATCCGCATATCGCCACCTGCAGGTGAAAGAAGAACTCGTTGTCGAGCTCGTCGGGTTCGAGGAAAGCGTCGGAAACGGGCTGCTGCCCGAGGTCCAGAAATTCCCTCAGCTCACCCCGGCAGACGCGGCAACTGGCCATGCCGGGGAAGGTAGACGCGGGAGGTACAAGGAGGCTGGAGGCCGCGTCTACGCGCCTTCGATCGCTCGCGGGCACCGTCGTCGCCGTGACGAACTCGGGCATGAGCGAAGGCGCGGCGGCAGTGGTCGGCGGTGGGATCGGCGGTCTTGCGGCCGCGGCCGGCCTGGTCCGGATCGGCTGGCGGGTCACCGTCCTGGAACGAGCGCCCGCGTTGCGGGAGCTCGGCGCCGGCATGTCGTTGATGACCAACGCCCAGCGCTGCCTGGACGAGCTGGGCGTCGGCGCGGAGGTCCGTCGGCGGTCGGCGACGATGCGCCCCGGCGGCGAGGGTCTGCGCACCGCGATGGGCTGGCGACTGATGAAGCCTGCGAGCGAGGCGTTCGTCCGTTCCCGACGACTGTCGTCGATCGTGCTGTCGCGCCGGGAGCTGCTGCGGGTGCTCGAAAGGGCGCTCCCGCCGGGTCGGTTGCGCATCGGGGCCGAGGTGACCGGGGTCGACGAGTCGGGTCAGCTCACCTATCGATCGGGCGGCGCCATGAAGACGATCACCGCGGATCTGGTCGTGGCGGCGGACGGCCTCAACAGCACGGTGCGGAAGATCCTCCAGCCCGAAGCGCCCGCGCCGGTCTACAGCGGGCACAGTGTGTGGCGCGGCATCACCGAGCACCCGGTGCCGAAATCCGATCCCGGCGGCAACACCTGGGGCAGGGGCCTGGAGTTCGGCCGCATGCCGCTGGCCGACGGGCGCGTCTACTGGTACGCAGTCGCGAACCTGCGGCCCGGCCTGCGCCACCTCGACGAATGGCAGGAGGTCCGGAGGCGTTTCGGGCGGTGGCACCGGCCGATACCGCAGCTGATCGCGGCGACCGCGCCCGAAACCGTGCTGCGGCACGACGTCTACGAGATGGCGACGCCGCTGCCGTCGTTCGTGTCCGGGCGTGTGGTCCTGCTCGGCGATGCCGCGCACGCGATGACGTCCGATCTCGGCCAGGGCGCATGCCAGGCGATCGAGGACGCCGTCGTGCTCTGCGGCGCGCTGGCCACCGAACCGGGCGTGCCGGCCGCCCTGCGCCGGTACGACGAGGAACGGGGCCCCAGAACCCAGGTGATCACCGAGGCGTCCCGGCGGATGGGCGAGGTCAAGCTCGTCGAACGCCGCCTCGCCGTGATCAGGCGCAACGTCCGGATGCGGCTGTCGTCCCCTCGCCAGGGCGAGCTCGCGCTGGCCCGTATCGGCGACTGGCGGCCGCCCGCGCTAGGCCAGGACAAGGGAGGTGCGGTCGCGTGATCGTCGTTTTCGGTGCGACCGGAACGGTCGGCAGCGAGGTCGTCGCGGGCCTGGCGGCCGCGGGCGAGCCGGTGCGCGCGTTCAGCCGGAACCCCACGGCTTTCCCGGGCGGTGTCCAGGCGGCGCGCGGAGACCTCGAGGATCCCGCGTCGGTCCTCGCGGCCCTTGACGGGGCCGACCGCGCGTTCGTGCTGACTACCGGACCCCGGGCGTGGGTGCACGACACCACGGTGGCCGACGCGGCGCGCCGGACTGGCACCCGGTGCCTCGTGAAGCTGTCCACCGTCGCGGCCGCGACGCCCACGACCAACAGCTACGCCATCGCGGCGGCAAAAGGCGAGCAGGCAGTGGCCACGAGCGGTGCGGAGTGGACAGTTGTGCGGGCGGCGGCGTTCATGTCCAACGTGCGGCAGTGGCTTTGGAGCGTGGAGTCCGAGGGAGTGGTGTACGCGCCATTCGGCACAATCCCGCGCGCTGTCGTCGATCCACGCGACGTAGCCGCCGTTGCCGTGAGTGCGCTCACCTCGGCAGAGCACCACGGTCGCACTTACACCGTCACAGGTCCGGAAGCGTTGACCGCGGCGGAGCAGGTAGAGCGACTCGCTGCCCGTGTCGGCCGACCGCTGCGGTGCGTCGACGCGCCAGCGGAGCCGGTCCGTGCCGCGATGGTGGACGCGGGCATGGACCCGGAGCACGTGGACGGCCTGCTGGCGTCCCAAGCCGATCCTGATCCGGCCCGTGGCGGCGTGCCGTTGCCCACTGTGCACGAGGTGACCGGGCGGCCTCCACGCACGTTCGACGCGTGGCTGGGGGACAATCTCGGGCGTTAACCCCCCGACCACGCCGCCTCAGCGAACGCCAGCTCGTAGCGAACACCGACCGCGAAGTTCTCGACCACCGCTCGCTGCTCGCCGACCTGCTCGGCCAGGTCGAGGAATGCCGGAACCACGGCGCGGAAGCCGTCACCCGGGTGGTAGGCGGCGATCCATCCGCCGTAGCAGCCGCCGGGTGCCTGGCGGTCGCGCAGGTCGTCGGACAGCGGCAGGTTGAACCACACCATCGGCAGCACGGCCCCGATCCCGGCGGCCAGTGACCTCGCCGCCGCGGCGGCGTAGAAGTCGCACTGCTCACGGGTCGACCGGCGGACGGGCGCGGTCGTCGAGGGCAGCGGGATGCCGAAGCCCGGTGCCAGCGCGGTGAATTCCCTCCGCAGCCGGTCCCGTGCCTCGATCGTGGCGGTGGCGGCGTGGGCGAGCAGCAGCGCGTGTCCGTCGTCGCGGGTCATCGCCGCGCACCGCAACAGAATCCGCGCGAATGCGGGCAGCAGGTGGCTGGTGTCCTGCTGCACGAACCGCTCCAGAGCCGCGCCGGGCAACGAGCCGTCCTTCAGCCCCGACCAGAACGGGTGCCCGGTCAGCTCTCTCAGCGCGGGCCCGGCGATACGGCGCAGTTCCTCGGCAAGCACGATCAGCTCGGCGTGACGGTCGTCAGCACGGTCACGACCTCGGCTGGGGAGGGCAGGTCGCGCACCGCACGCCGCAGTCCGCTCGCTGCCGCGCACACGCCGTCGTCCCGCAGCAGCCCCGACACCTCGGAACGCAGTCTGTCAGGGGTCGCCTCGTCCGGGGTGAGCACCTCGCCAACGCCCGCGGCGAGGACGCGGGCCGCATGTCCCGCGTGGTCAGGCAGTTGCGGGACGAGCAGTTGCGGCACGCCGTGTGCCGCGGCGGTCAGCACGGTGCCCGCGCCGCCGTGCGCGATCACCAGGTCGCAGCTCGGCAGCACGTGGTCGATCGAGGTGTCGACCACGACGCGCACGTCGTCCGGCACGTTTGCGAGCCGCGCCGCCTGCGTGGCGGACACCGCGGCCACGACGTCAAGCCCGGTGACCGCCTCGACCACGCGAGGCAGGAGAAAGCGGGAAGGGTCGAGCCGGAAGATGGTGTGTCCCCAGGTGACGCAGATCCTTGGCCGGGTGTCCTTTTCGGGCAAGGTGACTGGCAGCGGAGCCGGGCTGGTGCACGGCACGTAACGCATCGGCACGCGGGAGCGGTCGGAGGGCACCCGCAGGCCGCCGGGAACCGGGTCGACATCGAGCACGCCGAACGGGTCGAACTTGCCCACCCCGTGCCGTTTCGCCAGCGGTGCCAGCAGATCGGGCAGCAACGGGCGGGCGCGGGCCATCAGGTCGGTGCCGTAGAGGTGCCGCACGGCGGGCACTCCGATCGCCGCCGCGGCCACCGGTCCCGCCAGTGCGGTCGGCTCGAACACCAGAAGGTCGGGCCGCCACTGCCGCGCGGTGTCCACGAGACCGTCGGCCATGGATTCCGCGTGCGCGAGGAACATGTCCAGCACACGAGGTCCGCGCCGGGAGACAACCGGCGCAGGGACATGCCCGCTGGGCAGCAGGTAGCCGCGCACCATTCCCACCGCGTCCACGGCCGCCCCGACCTCGACCGAGGGCAGGCCGGTCCGCGCGACCTCGCCGGCGATCCCCGGCTGGCTCGCGACCAGCACGTCGTGCCCCGCCGTCCGGAAGGCCCACGCCAACGGGACGAGCGCGTGGAGGTGAGATCTCCATGCCCAGGTCGTGAACAGCACACGCATGTCCGCAGGGTGCCGCCACCGGCTCGCGAGGCACTGGACGACCGCTGACCACCGGTCGTCGACCAGGCGTCGTGCAGACCGCGCCACCCTCTCCGGCATGGCGACAACTCACCTGTGCGGGAGCGTGAACCTGACGGACGAGGAAGAGGTCTTCCGCGCCGTCGCCGCCCTCTGCGGCGCGGAAGCACCGAGAATGCCCGACGGCGAGACTGGCGAACGGGGGCACTGGATCGCCTGGCAGGGACCGCGGCTGGCGGCCGTGCCACAGCTGGAACGCGTGCCCCCGCGGCTGGTCACGAATCTCAGCCTGCCGATGTTCCGCCCCCGCGCCGAGCCCGCGGACATCCGTCTCGACCTCGGGTACGCCGACGCGGCGAAGTCGTCATACGCGATCTTCCGACGCCTCAAGGAAAGCGGCGTCGTTCCGCCGTCCACCCGGTTCCAGATCAGCCTGCCGACCGCGCTCGCACTGCTGCACACGTTCATCGACCCGGAGGCCCGGGCCGGCATCGAGGAGGTCTTCCTCGACCACCTGGGGGCCGAGGTGGCTGCTGTGGCGGACGTCGTTCCCGCGGACCAGCTGGCCGTGCAGTGGGACGTCGCGGTCGAGGTCGGCCTGCTGGAGGAGTCGCGCGCGCGCCGTGCGGACTTCACGGTGCCCGCCGTCGCCGACGCTCTGGCCCGGCATGGCGACCTGGTACCGGAGAACGTCGAGCTTGGCTTCCACCTTTGCTACGGCGACTCTCCCGGCGAGGACGGGCGCGGGCACCACTGGTTGGAGCCTGCCGACACCGGCCTGCTGGTCGAGGTCGCCAACGCCGTGTTCGCCTCCATGCGCAGGCCCGTGACCTGGCTGCACCTGCCCGTTCCGATCAACAGGAACGACGACGCCTACTTCGCTCCGCTGCGGGAGCTGCGACTGGACGCCGAGACCCAGTTGTTCCTCGGATTGGTCCACCACGCGGACGGTCTCGCGGGCGCCCGGCGCAGGGCGCGGACCGCCGCGCGCCACGTCAGCCCGTTCGGAGTCGCCACCGAGTGCGGTCTGGGCCGGGTGCCGCGCGACGAGGTGCTGGACCTGTTGCGGCTGCACCGCGAACTGCGGCTGCCCTGGGACGAGTGATCAGGCCAGGGCAGCCAGCCGGGGGACCAGCGTGCCGGGGGCGGGCAGGCCTTCGATCTCCGCGCGCACCTCGGCCGCGGCCGTCCGCAGCGACGTGTCGTCGAGCAGCCGTCGTACGAGGGCAGCGTCGAGGTCCTCCGCGCGGGCTGACAGGCCGAGGCCGCGGGAACACACGGCGGCCGCGTTGAGCCCGCGGTCGGCGCCGTCGGGCAGCAGGAGCTGGGGGAGGCCCGCCAGCAGTCCGTTGTAGACGGTGCCGGACCCGCCGTGGTGAATCACGGCGGAGCAGCGAGGCAGCAGTTCGCTCAGCGGTGACCAGCCGATGGAACGGACGTTCGGCGGCAGCTGTCCCAGGTCGTCGTGCGCAGTGTCGCCCAATGCCAGCAGAAAGTCCGCGTCGACCTCCGCTGCCGCGCGCACCACGCGCGGTATCGGCCCGAGCTGCGACATGCCGGGGGATACGGTTCCCAGTGTCACCGCCACCCGCGGCCGGTCGGCCGGCTCCAGCAGCCAGTCGGGCAGCACGGCGCCGCCGTTGTAGGGCACGTAGCGCACGGGCCACGCGCACGCCGGAAGCGGAACGAGGCTCGGCGGGCGGATGGCGATGACGGCGGCGGCGGGGGAGACGCGGCGGTCGAGATGTGCTGTGATGCGTTCGTGCAACCCTTCAGTGCTGGTGAAGGTGATGTCGTGCTGAACAGCGGGCACTCCGATTTCGGCGGCGGCCACGGCGCCGGCGGTGGCGAGCACCTCGTAGACGACGATGTCGGGCCGCCACGAGCGTGCCAGGTCCACCAAGCCGCCGAGCAAGGCTTGGGCGAGAGCGGCGAAGAGCGGCACCACGTCACGGAAGTCGCTCATGCCTTCGCCGAGCTGGGTTTCCATCAGGTGCGGATGCCGCTCGATCACCCGCGTGAACACCTGGCCCATGTCCAGGTCCGGCGCGGTGTCGGCGCCCGGCAGCCCTGCCGAGGCGGCGGCCTCCAGCGCCGCGCCGGTGGACGCGACCAGCACCTCGTGCCCGCCGGCGCGCGTCGCCCAGATGAGCGGCACCATCGGGAAGAGGTGGCTGACCGGGGGAGCCGAGACGAACAGCACCCGCATCGCTCAGCTCCTCGTGGTCAGTAGACGGGATTCCGGTCGACCCACAACGGGATTCCTCCCTCGGCGTTGACGCCCTTCTCGATGAACGCGACGTTGTGGTACACGTGCACGCCCACGACCTCCGCGTCCGTGCTGTCGAGAGCCGTCCGCCCGTTGTTCTCCTCGTAGTGGATCCCGTCGACCAGGGACTTGAGCAGTCCGAGCGACGTGCCGGGCACCGCCGGGCGGCTGTCGGTTCCCCCGTAGCCGGGGACAAAACTGGTCCACAGGTCCTCGATGACGTAGAGGCCGCCAGGCGCCAGCTGCGGCCACAGCGTGCGGAACGAGTGGTGCACGTGCTCGTTGATGTGGCTGCCGTCGTCGATGACGATGTCGAACGGGCCGTGCTCCCGGACGACCGAACGCAGGAATTCCGCGTCGTTCTGGTCTCCCCGCAGGGTCGTGAGCCGCGGCTGGTCGAGATGCGACTTGTCGTAGATGTCGATGCCGCAGACCATCCCGCGCCGGAAGTAGCGCTTCCACGTCTTCAGCGAGCCGCCGCCGACGCCGGGCATGAGGTGGAACTCGCCGATGCCGATCTCCAGCAGCCGCACGGGCCGGTCGCGGAACTCGGCGAAGTGGTGTTGGTAGTGCGGGGTGAACCAGTGCAGCCCGCCGCCTTTGTCGGTGAGGTACCGGTCGGCGAGGTCGCCGATGCCGGGGGAGTCCGCGGCACAGGCGGAGAGCACGACGTTGTTGGCGTGCCACGATTGCAGCAGGACTTCCGGCGTGGGCATCACGTCCGTCGACCCGTCCGGTCGCGGGGTGAACTGAGTGGCACGGGCTCCCGCACGCCTGACGCGGGAAGGGCCGAAGACCTGCCTGAGCAGTTCGACCGCCTCGTACTCCGCGTGCAATGACAGTTCCCCTTCGCCGGTCGAGTCGATCCGCACCGGCTCGTCCTTCACGACGGCGAACTCCACCCGTTCGGACCGGCCGCGGAAGGTGATCGACAGAGCCACGCGCAACGGCACCGGATTGCGCGGGAGCGCGGCGCGGAAGGCGATCTCGTTCGCCAGGATCCGGGCGACCAGCGGAAGTCCGAGTTCCCCCACCACGGCGTGGGCATCCTCGTGGTAGCCGCCGGCCGCAGTGATGAGGCGCTGAATGCACCGGTTGGTCTCGCGAGGGTCCAGGGACGGCGACGGCCACGGTGCGACACCGTCCGCCGCTTGCCCGGTCACGACGTGGCTCCGCGTCGCCAGAACGAGCCGGCGTCGTCGATCTTCACGATCGGATCGTCGATGCCGTGCCGGTCGCGGAAGTCGTGCACTGCCTCGCGGCACGCGAGGATCACGTAGTCGTCGATGATGACGTACCCGCCGGGGGAGAGTTTGGGGTAGAGGTTGACCAGTGCGTCCATTGTGGACTCGTAGAGGTCGCCGTCCAGCCGCATCACGGCGAGCCGTTCGATGGGAGCGGTGGGCAGCGTGTCGGAGAACCAGCCGGGCAGGAAGCGCACCGCGTCGTCCAGCAGTCCGTAGCGCTCGAAGTTCGCGCGCACGGTGTCCAGCGGCACGGCAAGGTCGGCGTTGTACTCGTGCAACGCCAGTTCGCGGTCACCGGGGTAGCTGGCGTCGGTGGTCTCCGGCATTCCGGCGAACGAGTCGGCCACCCACACGCGCCGGTCCGCCACGCCGTGCGCCTTCAGCGCGGCGCGCATGAAGATGCAGGCTCCGCCGCGCCAGACCCCGGTTTCGATCAGGTCGCCGGGAACACCGTCCTCGACGACCCGCCGCACGCAGTGCTGGAGGTTGTCCAGGCGCTTCATCCCTATCATGGTGTGGGCGGTGGCGGGCCAGTCCTGGCCGTCGATGCGCAGCCTGAGCCGGCTGTCGTGGTCGTTGCGCTGCAACAGGTTCACGGCCGCGCGCCGGTCGTTCTCCGGCAGAGCTGCGACGATCTTCCTTGTCTCCTGCTCGCGCAAGAGGACTGAGGACTCGAGCGGCGGATCTTCGTAGATGAGGTTGGTGAGGACCTTCTTCATGAGGTCCAGGTACATGAGTCCGCCCTCGTCGATCATGCCGTCCTTCCTGACTCTGCGCCGGGGTCGCCCGACGACGCGTACGGGTGCACGTCCTTGCGCAGCCACGACATCGCGGGCTGGTCGCTGTTGACGGCCTTCTCGATGAACGCGATGTTGTGGTAGAGGTGGATCCCGGTCACCGTGCGGTCGGTGTGCGACGGCCGGTGCGGCCCGTCGTGCACCGCGTCCTGGTGGTGCAGGCCGTCGACGAGGGTCTTGAGCATCCCCGTCGACGTGGCGGGGTCGTTGGGATCTGTGCGGCCGCCGTTCCACCCCGGCCAGTAGGACGTCTGCAGGTCCTCGATGACGTACAGGCCGCCGGGGCGCACGTGCGGGAAGAGCGCGGCGAACGACGCGAGCACGTCCGAGCTCAGGTGGCTGCCGTCGTCTACCACGATTTCGAACGGCCCGAGCCGGTCGGCGAGCCCGGCGAGGAACACGGGGTCGGACTGGTCGCCCAGCACCGTCTTCATCCTGGGCCGGTCGAGCGCCGACTTGTCGAAAACGTCGAGCCCGTATACCAGACCGCGCGGGAAGTAGTGTCGCCACATTCGCAGTGACCCGCCGCCCCACTCGGGCGAAGAGTAACCGCCGACGCCCAGTTCGAGCACCTTCACTCGCTGCTGCCGGAAAGGCGCGAAGTGCCGTTCGTAGTGCGGCGTGTACCAGTGTGACCCCCATTTGTCCGAGCCGAAGCGGACAGCCAGCAGATCGAGGTCGACGTGGTGCGGCGAACAGGCCTTGACCACCTGGTAGGAGCCGAGAGTCGCAGCCTGCAGATCGGCGAGCCACGGCGCGTCGCTGCCGACGCCGACGTTCGCGGGCGGGTCTTTGACGACGACCTCGCGGGTGGCGTCGTGCGCGCCGGGCGGACCATGCACCGCGCGGAGCAGTTCGGCGAGGTCCTGCCGCACCGTCAGCCACGGGTCGTCCGCCCAGCCCCGTCGCACAGTCCCGGTTCTGTCCGGCGTCAGGGTCGCGACGTAGCCGAGCCGCCGTTCTCCGGTTCCGAGGTCGAACTGGACGGCGAGCGTCGTGGCCGGGCCCGGAAACAGCGCCGCGCGGGCCATGACTTCCGCCAGCACCGCGGCCGCGACGCGGTCAGGATCCCAAGCCCGCAGCCGCTCGGCAGTGTCGTCGGCCGAGCCGTCGGCGATCCGCAAGAGGTGCTCCACCAGCGCGTCGTCGGTCTCCACCATCCGGTTCTCCTCCGGCCGCGTGTGTCGAGTGCGGCCGACACCGTGGACCGTGGCGATCGAGGCTCCCTCCAGGATCGCTGGAGAGACGAAACAGCTGGTGGCAAAGGATTTTTGCGGTAGCATCGGCCGCCGGGGACATGTGGCGATCACCGGAGGGGCTCTGATGGACCTGGGGTTGAACGAAAGGCGCGTGCTGGTCACCGGGGGCACTCGCGGCATCGGTCTTGCCGCGGCGAAGCTGTTCGCCGCGGAGGGCGCCCGGGTCGCGATCACCTACAGCACCTCGGCCGACGAAGCCGAACGCGTGGTGGCGGAGGAGCTCGGCGGTCCCGACCGCGCGCTGGCCGTGCGGTACGAGCTGCGGGAGCGCGAGTCGATCGAGGCCGCGATGCGCACGGTGGAGGACCGCTTCGGCGGTGTGGACGTTCTCGTCGCCAACGCGCTGTGGTTCACCTGGAGCGGCCCGGACGTCGGTCCGGACTTCGAGGACGTGCCCGCCGACGCGTGGATGACGCGATTCAGGGCGAACACCGAGGCACACATGCTGACTGCACAACGGGCCGTGGGCGGCATGCGCGAGCGCGGCTGGGGCCGGATCGTGCTGCTGTCCTCGATCACGGCCCACCACGGCATGCCGAAGTCGGAGATCTACAGCTCGTCGAAGGCGGCGCTGCACGGGTTCGCCCGCGGTTTGATGTGGACCCGCAAGGGTGTTCTCGTCAACGTCGTCGCGCCCGGTCTCACGATGACCGAGAGCGTGCGCGAGATGGCCGCCGACTCGGCGAACGACGAGGCGTTCCGGCAGGAGACCGACAAGACGCCCAGCGGCAGGCTGAGCGACCCGATCGACATCGCGCGCCTGGTGGTCTTCCTGGGCTCGGAGGCGAACGGGAACATCAACGGCGAGGTGATCCACACTGCGGGAGGACGCTGACTGAACCCGGCCGGACCGCGCCCCGGCCCGCGGAGTGCGGTCCGGCCGGGTTCAGCGCCGCACGGCCTCGATGTAGTTGAGCCCTTCGCTGAACGGCGTGTAGCCGCCGGCTTCGAAACCCTCGCTGCGCAGCAGGTCCCGGAACGCCGGCCAGGTGCGCAGCTTCCCGTCCAGGGTCAGCAGCTGGATGAAGTTCTGCAGGTGCAGTTGTTCCCCCGCGAACCGCTCGGCGACGCCGCCCTTCGTCGTCTTCTCGGTGGTTTCCGGCAACACCCAGTCGATGATGAGCACCACGGCCCCCGGTTCGGACGCCTCGCGGCAGTGCGCGAGCACCTTCGCCACCGCCTCGTCGGGCCAGTCGCAGAACACGTGCTTGATCACGTACAGGTCCGCTCCGCCCGGTACTCCGTCAAGGAAGTTTCCGCCGATGAACTCCGCGCGGTCCGACAGGCCCCGTTCGGCGAACAGCGCCGTGGCGGCCTCCTGGTAGGCGGGCCGTTCGAACACCGCGCCAGTGAGATTCGGCGCGGCTTCGAGCAGGCGGGTCAGCAGCACGCCGGAGCTGCCGCCGATGTCGACGATCCTCGAGAACCGCGAGAGGTCGAACACCCGCGCCAGGTCGTCGCCCGTCCGTTCGGACAGCACGGTCATCAGTGCGGCGTAGTGCTCGTCCTCATCGGGGTGACTGCTGTAGTAGTCCCAGATTCGGTCGACGCCGAGCACCTGCTTGATGACGCGCTTGCCGTTGAGCACCGCGTCGGCCATGGCCTCGGTCGGCCTGCGCAGCGCGGGACAGCTCGACGCGATCGCGACGTGGTGCAGCACGGTGCCCGACCTGAGCGCCGCCCCCAGCTCGGTGTTCTCGAACCGGCCAGGACCAACCTCAGCGACCAGGCCGATCACCGCGCACGCGCGCAGGAAGCGCTGCAGCGCATCGGGATCGGCGCCGATCGCGTCGGCGAGCTCGGTGCCGGAGCGCGGCCCGTCCGCGAGGTGGTCGGCGATGCGGAGCTGGGCGGCCGGGCGCAGGAAGTCGCCGTGCGGCCTCCTCGCCGCGATCTTGTGCAGCTCGAGCGCGATCCCTTGGTCAAACGAGGCGGACATGTTCGATCTCCTCTCTGTCGATCTGCGGACTCGCGCCGAGGTCTGCCTCGGCGAACGCGGTGGCGGCGGCCCGCACCGCGGCCCTCTGCTCGTCGACGGCGGCGTCGAACGGGGTGACGGACAACGCGGTCACGCCCGCTTCGGCGTAGGCACGCATCCGCCTGGCAATCCGGGGAACCGGTCCCAGCAGCGCGATCTGGTCGATGAACTCGAGCGGCACCGCGGCCGCGGCGCCCTCCCGGTCGCCCGACCGGTAGCGGTCGCGCACCTGCCCGGCTTCCTCCTCGAACCCGAGCCGGGCGGCGATGCCTTGGTACAGATTGGTTTCCCGGTCGCCCATTCCCAGAAAGTGCGCGAGGTACGCGGCGACGGGCCTGGCCGCGTCCCGGGGTTCGCCGACGCCGATCGGCAGCGTCAACAGCACCTCGAAGCTCTTGAGGTCGTTGCCCGCCCTGCGACGTCCGGCAAGCAGTTCCGACAGCACCGCCGGGAGTTGTTCGGGAGTGCGGAACACGCCGATCCATCCGTCGGAGATCTCGCCGCACAACCGCATGCTTGCCGGGCCGACCGCGGCCTGGAGGATCGGCACGCCCTTACCGCTGGGCTCGGCGAAAATCCGGAGCGGCTCGCCCGCGCGGGCGGTCGGCGGCAGGCGGAAGTGCTCTCCGTTGTACCGGACAGTCTCGCGCCGCAACGCCATGCGGACGATCTCGACGTACTCCCGCATCCGCGCGAGCGGCTGGTCGAACCTGGTGCCATACCAGCCTTCCGAGGTGTCCGGATTGGACACTCCCAGGCCGAGGCTGAACCGGCCGCCGGTGAGCGAATCCAGTGTCGCCGCGGTGAGCGCGGTGACGCCGGGAGACCTCGCCGGCAGTTGCATCACCCCGGAGACGAGGCCGATGCGTTCGGTCGCCCCCGCGATGAGGCCGAGCACCGTCGGGGCGTCGGACCGGAACCCCTCGGGGACCAGGACGAAGTCGTAGCCCAGCCGCTCCGCCTCACGGGCCAGCGCGACGGCCTTCAGGTAACTGACGCTGACCCCCAGCCGCATCCCGGTCACCTCCGCACCGACATCTGCGAGACGCAGCGCAGCAAGCTGCGGTCGAACGTTTCGATGAACCCTGCCGGAGTTCCGGTGTCGCGCGGCCTGCTCAGGTAGGGCGCGAGCTTGCGCTCCACCTCCTGCACCCCAGGCTGGGCCGCCATGTGCGCGGCGATGGCTTTCAGATTGCCCTCGTACTCGATCACGCGGACCAGCAGGTCGTCCCGGATGAACAACGCCGTGGCGAGAATCCGGCCTGCCCGGCGCCCGGACTCGTCCGGCACCTCCGCGCTGCCGACCCGGCGGAAGCCCGCGAAGACCTCCGCGATCTCGTCCTCGTGGCCGGCCTTGATGTCGTAGGTGATGGCGGCGAACGGCATGGGTCCCTCCTGATCCTCTCAGCTTCCGGTTGCGTCGCTCTCGACGACCTCGATGGACCTCGTAGGGCATCCGCGCGCGGCCCGGCGGACCTCGTCCTGGACGTCTTCGCCGGGACTGTGGTCCAGTACGACCACATGACCGTCCTCGTCCTGGGAGAACACGCTCGGCGCGCGGTAGACGCACAGGCTGCTCACGGCGCACGTACGACTGTTCGCGTTGACCCGCATGGTTTCCTCACCAGTCGACCGGGACCTCGGTGAACCCCTCCATGAACCCGCCCAAGGCGCGCGGCAGCCGCTCGCCGGGGACTGCGAGCCGGATGGCCGGGAAACGCCGCAGCAGAGTTTCGGTCGCCACCTGCAGCTCCATCCGGGCCAAGGCCGCGCCGACGCAGTAGTGCAGCCCGGCGCCGAAGGTCATGTGGTGGTTGTCCTGCCGGCGGATGTCGATCTCGAACGGCCGGTCGAACACCGCGGGGTCGGTGTTCGCCGCCTCCTCCGACAGCAGCACGCTGGTGCCCTTGCGGATCACTGACCCGTCGGTCAGCGGGATGTCGTCGATCGCGTAGCGCAGCGTGCCGACCGAAGAGCCCATGATCTGGGTGCGCAGCAGCTCCTCGACGGCCGAGGGCACCAGCGACCAGTCCGCGCGGATCTCGTCGGCCAAGCGGGAGTGGTGCAGCAGCACGGCCGTGCCGGTGCCGATCTGGCTGGCCGTGGTGACGTAGCCGGCGATCAGCAGCGCTTGCACCCAAAAGTGCAGCTCGTGTTCGTTGAGCCGGTTGTCGTCCTCGTCGCGTACTCGGATCAGCTCGCTGATCAGGTCGTCGGAGGGCCTGCGCCGCTTGTCCTCGATGAGATCGGCGAGATAGACGAACAGATCCTGCCGCGCCCGCGCCACTTCGTCCGGCGGCAGCTTGGTCACCGACAAGAAGCCGTCGACCCCCTCGCGGAACCGGTCGCGGTCTTCGGCAGGCACGCCGAGCAACAGGCAGATCACCCTGATGGGCAACGGAAAGGCCAGCGCCTCGTTCAGGTCGGCCGGTCGCGGCCCCGCTTCCATCTTGTCCAGCAACTCGTCGGTGATCGACTGCGCCACCGGACGCAGGCTTTCGATCCGGCGCGCGGTGAACGCACGCGTCACCAGACCGCGCACCCTGGTGTGGTCCGGCGGGTCCGGGTCCACGTTGGGATCGAGGAACAGCTGGTTGTCGGCGGAGACCCTGGCCGCGTCGGGCCTGGCCATGTTGCGGCTGAGCCGGTGCTCGGCGAACAGCGCCCGGACGTCGGCGTAGCGGGTTACGAGCAGCGCCTGGTCGCCGCTGGGCAAGGTCACCTCGACGGCCGAGGAGTCGTGCAGGCCGCGCAGCGCCTCTGGCACCCGCATGGGCGGCGTCCATGGGAACGGGTAGCGCAACGTCGGTTTGCTCATGCGCGAGCCTTTCTGGGTCATCGGACCGGCCAGTCAGTGCGCCGCCACGCCGTCTCGGCGAACGTCCACTCGTAGCGGGCGGCGACGGTGAAGTGGTCGACGAGCTCCTCGCGCTCGGCGGCGGAGGCCTCCTCGCCGATTCGGTCGACCATGCCGAGGAAGGAGCGCACCGCGTAGGCGTAGCCCTCGCCGGGATGGTAGGAGCGGATCCACTCGGAGTAGCGGGAACCAGGCGCGCACCGCTCGACCAGGTCGTCGGAAACCTTGTGGTTGAACCACACCATCGGCAGCAGCGCGCCGATGCCCGCGGCGACCCCGATCGCGCTCGCGGCGGTGAAGAAGGAGCAGTGGGCGCGCGTGGCATGGTCCGCCGGTCGCCACGGTGACGTCCCGAACAGCTCAGCGTGGCGCTCGCGCAGCCGGTCTCGGGCCGACAGCGTGCCGATGACCGACTGTCCGAGCAGCACCACGTGCTCGTCGTGCCGCGCGATGGCGGCGCACCGCGCCAGCGCCCGCGCGCAGGCAGGCAGCAGGTGGTCGGTGTCCTGCCGGACGAAGTGGGCCAGTGACTGCTCCGGCAGCGAGCCGTCGCGCAGTCCCGCCCAGAACGGATGGCCGGCAACCTCGGCCACCAGCGGCTCCGCCTTGGCGAGCAACTCCTCATGCACCGTGCCGTCCTCCCTCACACGTCTAGTCGCACCCGGTAGGCCCGCAGCCAGGAATCCAGTTGCAGCAGCATTTCCACGTCCCGCCGCTCGCCCCAGCCGCGCACCGCGACCGGGCGGGCCTCCTTGAGCAGACGGTCGCACGCCTGTTCGTCCAGCAGCGGGCGGACCGGGCTGTCCCGGTCGGTCGCCACCGCCTCGAGGCGGTGGCGCAGCACGTGCCCGTACCCGGCGTCCTGAGTGACGGGGAACGGGCTTTTCGGCCGTCGGAGCACCTCGTCCGGCAGCAAGTCGGACACTGCGGCCCGCAGCACTGCTTTTTCGATGCCGCCTGAGGTGCGCATCGCAGGCGGGATCGAGAAGGCGTACTCGACCAGGCGATGGTCGCAGAACGGCACCCGCAGCTCCAGGCCGGTCGCCATGCTCAGCCGGTCGTCGCGCGCCAGCAGCAGCGGCAGCCATCTGGTCAGATGCGCGTAGGACGCGAGCCTCGCGGACCGGTCCGCGACAGTTTCTCCTGGCAGTACGGGCATCTCGCCGAGCATGTCGGCGTAGCGATCCGCGGTGTACCCGGCGACGTCGACCTCGCGCAGCAGCGCCTGGTCGAGCAGGCCGTTGCCCATGCCGTGCGGTCCGATGGCGAGGTTGAGGCTCACCCACGGGAAGTTGCCGGTACCGGTCAGCGTGGGGTCGTGAAACGACTTGTAGCCGCCGAACAGTTCGTCGGCGATCTCGCCCGCGAGCGCGACGGTCGAGGTGCTGCGCACCGCGCGCAGCAGCAGGAACAACGACCTGTCCATGTCCGGGATCGGCCGCGGCAGGTCCTGTGCCCGCAATGCCGCGGCGTCGACGAGGGGGTCGGCGAGGTCGGCCGTGCTCAGCACGATCCGCTCATGGTCGGCGCCGACGTGCCCGGCGACCAGTTCCGCGAACGGCGCGTCCGCGCCTTCGTGCCAGACGTCCTTGCGGAACCGCTCGCCGTGGCCTTCGAAGTCGACCGCGAACGTGCGCGGCCGGTGATCGGTCGCGCGGGCGGCGAGCGCGACGATCGCGCTGGAGTCGACTCCTCCGGAGAGCAGCGTGCAGAGCGGGACGTCGGAGACGAGGTGTGCGGCGACGGAATCGGCGAGCAGCTCCCGCACTGTCTCGACAGTGGCGTCCCAGTCGTCGGTGTGCTCGGTCGGGCGCAGCGACCAGTAGGCGCGGCTGGTGATGGAGTCTTCGGCGACGATGACCACCGTGCCGGGCGGCACCTCGTGGATCCCGCGGTAGACGCCGTGTCCCGGCGTGGCGACGTAGGACAGCAGCTCGGCCAGGCCCCCTGCGTCGACTACGGCGTCCACCAGCGGGTGGGCCAGCAGTGCCTTGACCTCCGACCCGAACACCACACCACGGCCCAGCGGCGCGTAGCAGAGCGGTTTGACCCCCAACCGGTCGCGCGCCAGCAGCAGCCTTCGCCGCCGAGGGTCCCAGACGGCGAAGGCGAACATGCCGTCGAGGTGGTCAACGCAGTGCTCGCCCCATTCGAGGTAAGAGCGCAGCACCACTTCGGTGTCGCCGCGGGTCCGGAACCGGTGCCCGCGTGCGGTCAGCTCGGCGCGCAGCGAAGAAAAATTGCACACCTCGCCGTTGTAGGTCAGCACGGCCGGCACCTGACCGGATTCCTCGGCCGCCATCGGCTGCTCGCCGCCCTCGCGGTCGATCACCGCTAGCCGCCGGTGTCCCAGCGCGGCGTGCCGGTCGGTCCACACACTCTCCGCGTCGGGTCCGCGATGGGCGAGCGCGGCCGCCATCGCCCGCACTGTGTCCGACTGTGAACGCAGATCCCGCTCGAAGTCGACCCACCCGGTGATTCCGCACATGTCCGCCACGATGGACGCCCACCCTGTAGGCAGAATCCACTCGCGCTCGACGTTCTTCCGGACGGGGTTCGAGCGGTGCGCGCGAGCATTGCCGCATGACCACCGTCAGGACGGCACTGGTGACCGGAGCCAACCGGGGACTCGGCAGGGCGACCGCCGCCCGTATGCACGGCCTGGGCCTGCGGGTGGTCGTGGCGGCGCGAGACGCTCAGGCAGCCGAGACAGCGGCGGCGGAACTGGGGCGCGGCGCGCGTGCAGTGGAATTGGCGGTGACCGACGACAGCAGCGTGCGGCGTGCCCGCGAGCAGGTCGGGCCGGTCGATATTCTGGTCAACAATGCGGGAGTACTGGAGGACTACGGCCTCGACCCGCTCACCGTGCCGATCGGACTGGTCGAGCACCACCTCGCCGTGAACGCGCTGGGTGCCTGGCGGGTCTCCCAGGCATTCGTCCCGGACATGGTCGAACGCGGCTGGGGCCGGGTCGTGATGGTCTCGAGCGGCACCGGTGCGTTCAGCAACGGCCTGTTTTCGGGCGCGCCGGCCTACTCGGTGTCCAAGGCTGCGCTCAACGGGCTCACCCAGATGCTGGCCCAGCACACCGAAGGCACCGGCGTCCTCGTCAACGCGGTCAACCCGGGCCTGGTCCGCACCCGGATGCGCCCGGACGCCCCGCGCACCGCGGAGGACGCGTCCGCCGACGTCGTCCACGCGGCCACGCTGCCCGACGGCGGCCCGAGCGGCTCGTTCCTGCGAGGCGCGCGCCTGCTCGACTGGTGAGCGGGAGTCCTGGTCGTTTCGAGCGCCCCTCCAGGGCTTGCTGTGACCGTGTCCGCCTCCGACCAGCGAGCTCTCCGGAGGTCTTCGTGCACCGCACCCTGATCGTGGCCCGGATGGATCCGGCCGATGCCGATGCCGTGGCGTCGGCGTTCGCCGAGTCCGACGCCACTGAACTACCCCACCTGATCGGCGTCTCGCGCCGCACCCTGTTCCGGTTCCACCGCTTGTACTTCCACCTGGTGGAGGCCGACGAGGACATCTCGCCGAAGCTGTACGAGGCGCGCGGGCACGCCCTCTACCGCGACCTCAACACGAAGCTGGGCGAGCTGATCTCGCCCTACGACCCGAACTGGCGGGAGCCGAAGGACGCCATGGCCCAGCCGTTCTACGCCTGGACGCCCGCTGAGGGGAGGATCCGGTGACCGTGGCCCGTCGTCCGCTGCGCGTGGCCGAGAGCGACGTGCCCGCCAACCGGCGCCGGGGAGGGGAGCTGCGGGTGACCCTGAGCCCGAAAACGGTCGGCTGCACCTCGGGGTTCGCGGGCGTGCTGCGCCTCGCGTCCGGTGAGCACGTGACCGAGCACTACCACCCGTACTCCGAGGAGTTTCTGCACGTCGTGTCCGGCCGGCTGGAGGTGGCGCTCGACGGCGGCCTGGTTCCTCTCGGCGCAGGCGACTCGCTTTACGTGCCGATCAACGTCCGGCACCGGGTGGTCAACGCCGGCGACGACGAGGCGCACGTGGTGTTCCACTTGTCGCCGCTGGCGCCCAGACCGGAGCTGGGGCACGTCGACACAGAGGAGCCGCTCGATCCCTCGGCTCCGGGGCCTGCTGTCGATGGCTGAGTGCGCGAGCGACTCTGGGTAGTCCTCGGGCGACGGAAGGCGACGTTTACGGCGATTTCGCGGAAAACCACGGTGGGCCCTCCCGCACGGCATGTATGGTCGCTTCTGGACTTGCGACGTACGCCTATTGGGGGGGCTCATGTTGCGGCTTCTCGTTCGTCCGGTGATCCTCTGATCCTCGCCCGCAATGGACGGGGCACGAGCCATTCGGTGATGAATTGACGCGCGGCGGATCCCGAGGGCGCAGTACGCACGAGAAATGCCCGTTTCAGGGATCGGTTCCCTGTTGTCGACGCAAGTCCGCGAGGATTGCCGACGACGGGGGAGAACAATGTTGCCCAATTCATTCGTCAGAAGAGCTGCGGCCGCGCTGGCCCTTTCGCTGGTCTTCGCGTGGTGGGGCGTGCCCGCTCTCGCGAAAACCGGACGAACCTTCTACGTGGACTGCGCGGCGGGCAACGACGCCGCGGCCGGCACGTCGGCTGCCGCATCGTGGCGGACGCTCGCGAAGCTGAACGCCACCCCCTTCCACGCTGGCGACGTGATCAGCCTGCGCAGGGGCACCACCTGCGGGGGCGCCTTCACCCCGAGCGGAGCGGGAACGGCGAACTCTCCGATTGTGCTCAGAGCCTTCGGAAAGGGCAGCCGGCCGAAGATCGCGGGCACCGGCCAGCGGGCCGCGGTACTTTTGCGCAACGTCGAGGGATGGGAGCTGCGCGATCTGGAGGTCACTAATCCGGGAGGCTCGGCGAGCACCCCTCGTTCCGGAATCCTCGTGCAGCTCGGCGACTTCGGCATCGGGTCGCACTTCGTCGTGGACAACGTCTATGTCCACGACGTGCACGGCTGCGACTGCACGTCGACGACCGATCCGAGCGGCGGCATCGTGTTCCACGCGGTCGGCAAGCAGGTGCCGACCGGCTTCCACGACGTCCGGATCACCGGCAGCACTGTGTCCGGTGTCGACGGCATGGGCATCGGCACGTCTTCGTGGTGGGACCGTCGGCAGCCCTCGTCCGAACCCGGCCAGCCCTTCGTGCCGATCACCGGGTTCGTAGCGCGGGAAAACAGGCTCGCCGACCTCGGCGGCGACGGGATCGTCGTGCAGAACGGCGTGCAGGCGCTGGTCGAGCGGAACGTGGTGGACGGGTACAGCCTCAGGGCCACCGCGAACCACGCGGGCGTCTGGGGCTGGAACACCGACCGGTCGGTGTTCCAGTTCAACGAGGTCGCGCACGGCGACGGCGCCAAGCCGGGCGTGGCCTACGACGTCGACAGCGGCAACACAGACATGGTTTACCAGTACAACTTCAGCCACGACAACGGGCGCGCCGGCGTCGGCGGTCACCTGCTGCTCTGCGGCGACCTCGACCGCCCGTCCAGCGGTGCGATCATCCGCTACAACATCAGCCAGAACGACAAGACGGGCATCACCATCGCCTGTGAGGGCCAGCCGAACACGAAGATCTACAACAACGTCATTCACACGGATTCGGCGGTGCCGCTCGTGGCGAACTACTCCTCGCTCGGGGCGTCGCTCGTCAACAACGTGTTCAGCAGCCAGGTACTGGGTTCCACGATCACCGACCGCCTCGGGACCTACGGCCACGATCTGTACTACAACGTCAAGGCGACGACGCCGGCGGACACCGCCGCAGTGGTGGGCGACCCGTTGTTCCTGGATCCCGGTCGGACCGGGCCGGCGGGGTTCGTCCTGCGGTGCGGATCGCCCGCGATCGGGAAGGGCGCGAGCGTACCGGACAACGGAGGCCGGGACTTGTACGGCAATGTGGTGCCCGAAGGCAACGCGACGAACATCGGTGCCTACGCGGGTGCCGGCGTCCGGCCGTAGAGATCTCACGGTGCGGCCCGGTCTGGCCGGGCGTGGCGCGCTGCCGAGCGCGAATCGCCCAGCCGGCGTTCCGGGCACTAGGCGAGGGGCGCGCTCACCGCCATCGCGGACAGGGAGCCGTCCTGATCCCGCAAAGACCGCGCGACGGCACGGAACGGCATCGGTACCTGGTAGAGGAAGCCGGTGCCGTTCTCTGCCGTGCTGGACTCGGCGAGCTGAAACTCGACGAGTTCGTCGAGCAGAGACTCGGCCTCCTGCTCATCGTTCCCGAGCCCGTCGGCGAGTGCGCGCGGAGAGGTCCGCGGGACCGCGGCGGCGGCGAGGAAGGCGCGCCGGGCGCCGAGGCTCATCGCGGTGTAGGTGCGCCGGACGCTCGCGAGAACGTCGGCGGTGCCCGCGGGCAGCCCGACCGGGTCGAGAGCAGGCGGCAGCAGGCGGCGCACCGGCCAATGCGGCCGCAGTTCCAGCCTGGTCGCGGCTGCCCGCAGCAGCAACGGCAGGCCGCCGCACCGGTTCAGCAGCTCGTCGACCGCGCCCGGATCCGCTTCGAGCCGCCGAGGCGCGATGACCCCGGTGAGCAGCCTGCGCGACTCCCGCCGGTCGAGTGGGCACAGCACGATCCCCATCGTCAGCGATGCGTCGGCGAGCAGCTTCCGGCTCGCGATCAGCGTGGCGCACCCCGCGCCGGTGGGCAGCAGCGGACGCATCTGCTCGAACTGCACGACGTCGCGCAGCACGACGAGGACGCGGCGCTCCGCCGTCCAGCTGCGCCACAGTCGCGCCCTGCCTCCGAGCGACGGCGGCAGGTCGCCCGCCGGATAGCCGAACGCCTGCAGGAAGCCGCCGAGCACATCCTTGGGATCGACCGGGTCGCCGGCGGGGCTCATCAGCCGCGCGTAGAGCTGGCCGTCGGGGTAGGTGGCCTTCACCAGGTGCGCGACGTGCACGCAGAACGCGGACTTGCCCGACCCCGGTGCAGCGGCGACGACGACCACCGGCGGCGCCGGTCTTATCCTCCTGGAGCGCAGTTCGCGGCTCACCCCGGCGACCTGCTCGTCGCGGCCGGCCACGAGAGGGATGTCGGGCGGCAGCAGTCGCGGCGGACCGGGAAGGGCGGCGGCTCGCGCTGTCGTCGAGGCGCCGGCCGGCGCCTCGATCGACGGGTCGGATTTCAGCATGGCCTCGTGCAGCCGCTGCAGCTGCACCGACGGTTCGACGCCGAGCTCGTCGGCGAGCGCAGTCCGTGCCCGCTGGTAGGCCTGCAGAGCTTCGGACCTGCGCCCGGCGCGGTGCAGCGTCAGCATGAGCTTGGCCTGCAGGCCCTCGTTGACCGGCCGCTGGGCGACCAGACCGGTCAACTCGCTGATCAGTTCGGCGTGCTTGCCCAGCTGGAGGTCCACGTCGATGCGCTGGTACAGCACGGCGTTGCGCGCCTCTTCCCACCGCATGGCGGAGGCCTGCAGCAGCGGGCCCAGCGCCACCGACGAGAGGACCGGCCCGCGCCAGAGGTCCAGCGCCGACTGGAGGACCAAGGCGGCCTCCTCCAGTGCCCCGGCCTTGAACCGCTCCTTGCCCTCGTCTGCGAGCCGGGCGAAGTGCAGCACGTCCAGCGCGGCGGGGTCGATCGCGAACACGTAGCCGCCCGGCACGGTGAGCAGCCGCGCGTCGCCGTCCGCGACCTTCCTGATCATCTTGCGCACCACGTAGACATAGGTCTGCACGGTGGTCATCGCGCTCGGCGGCGGTCGGTGCTCCCAGAGTTCTTCGACCAGCTGGTCGACGTGCACCAGGCGATTGACATTCATCGCGAACAACGCCAGCACCTGCCGCACTTTGGGTGCGGACGGCGTCCGCACGACCCCGTCCTTGAGCACCTCGAACTGGCCGAGCACGTTCAGCTCCACGAATCCCCCCTGCAGACGGCGGGCCGGCACCCGCAGTTCGCCAGTCGCGCCTGCCGTGATCGGGACGCCGTCGTCCCCGCGCTCGCGGTGCGCGGACGGCCGCAGCTGATCGGCCTTTCCCGGATCGCGACCTGCCCCGTGCGGTCGTTTCCTCTCCCGCGCGGCCGCTATTTCCACCGTGCCACGGAATTCGCAAGCCATTCCAGGGCCGATCGAGTGACGGCTCAAGTGCGCGGTGTATCTCTTTCCAGAAGGCGCTGGTTGATGAAATAGACCGCCTTGCGCGGCGTCGGCATTTCCGCGACCGCTTCTTCCGGAATACGCACCCCGTAACGCCGCTGAACCTGGCTTGCGAGTTCCAGTACCGCGAGGGAATCGTAGCCGAGTTCGGTGAACTCGACGTCCGCGATGTCACCGTCCAGGTCGACGCCCTCGTCGATCCCCGCACTGGAACGCATCGTTTCGCGCAGGTTCTCCAACGTGAACTTCTCCATCTCGTGCCTCCGTCCTCGGCCACGGACTGCTTTCCGACGGGGAGGACCCTGGCAGTTCCGCTTGGTGACCCCGTCCACCATCGCTGGTGACCGCTGGTCCGATCAGCGGAAGTCCGCGGCGTGGTCGCGCGCCCATTCAGCGAAGCCGCGGGCCGAATGGCCAGTGACCTTTTCCACGACATCCGACACCTCGGCCGGGTGGTCGACGGCGGCGGCCAGCGTATTGAGCAGCGAGTCGACGATCGCCGCAGGAATGAACTGGGTCATCCGCTCGCGCCATTGCTCCGCCGGCGTCTCTTCAAACCGCAGTTCACGTCCGATCGTCTCGCCGATGAGCCGCACCTGGTCGGCGTGCGTGAGCGATTCAGGACCGGTGAGATGGTAACTGGCACCCGCGTGCGCCTCGTCTACGAGCGCGCGAGCGGCGACCTCCGCGACGTCGAGTTCGTGGATCGGCGCGGTGTGCGCCTGGCTGTAGGGGGCGCGCACGACGTCGCCTTCCTGGATCTGCGGGGCCCACTGGAGGGCGTTGCCCGCGAACTCGTCGGGGCGCAGGAACGTCCACTGCACGCCCGCGCTGCGCACGGCCTGCTCGAACGCCCAGTGCGTGGCGGCGATGGCGTTGGGCTGGACCTCGGAGCTGTCGTCGATGAACCCGACGGACAGCAGAACGACCCGGCGGACCCCGGCCTGCTTGATCGTGTCCAGCAACTCGGCGGGGGAATCTCCCATCGCGAGCAGGTACACCGCCTCGACGCCGGCCAGTGCCGGGACAAGGCTCGCGGGCGTCGCCAGGTCGCCGCCGGCGACCTCCACGCCCTGGGGAAACACGGCCTGGTCCGGCTTTCTGGTGAGTGCGCGAACCGGGTGGCCCTCCGCCGCCAGCCGCGCGACGACGTGCTGGCCGACGCTTCCGGTCGCACCGGTCACAAGGATCATAGGGCCCCCTCGGCCTAAGTATCTCGACGATCTAACCTCTCTAACCTAGAGTAGCATGGGTATTCAAAGGAAGGTGGGGCCGGACGGCCGCGCGCGGCGGTGCTTCGACGGGACGTCGAGTCCCGCAGGAGTGCTGCATGCCAGCGTCGCGCCCGGGTTGACCGCGTTCGAGTCGGGAGTCGTATGACTGGGTCAAGCAGACCGTTGCGGTTCGGTGTCGTGCTCATCTCCGAAGGGTGTTCTCGCGCGGAATGGGTGGACCGGTGCCGCCGGGCAGAACACCTCGGCTACGACGTGATCTCGGCCCCCGACCACCTCAACCTGACCTCGCCGTTCCCCTCCGTCGTGCTGGCCGCCGAGGCGACCCAGCGCCCGAGGGTCGGCACCTATGTGCTCAACGCGAGTTTTCACAACCCCGCGCTGCTGGCCCGCGACGTCTGCACGACCGACCAGTTCGTCGACGGCAGGTTGGAGGTCGGGCTGGGCACCGGGTATGTCGGCGCCGAGTTCCGAGAGACGGGCATCCCCTTCGGCACCGCGGCGCGGAGGGTGGACCGGCTCGACCGCACCGTCGCCGAACTGGACCGCCTCCTCCGGGATCCGGCGCACGCGAAATCGGTGCAGCAACCCCGTCCGCCGCTGCTGATCGGCGGGCACGGCGACCGGGTGCTGACGATGGCTGCCCGCCGCGCCGAGATCGTGAGCTTCATCGGCGCGGAGTTTCGCCCCGAGCACGGTCGGATGGTGGTCGCCGATCACGGCGCGATGGCCGAGAGGACGAGCTTCGTCCGGCGGGCGGCGGCCCAGCGGGCGGAGGATGCGGAGTTCAACGTCCTGTGCAAGGCGACGCTGCTGACGAACAACCGACGCGCTGGTGCGGAGAGTCTGCGGCACTACGGGCCGCAACTCTCGGTCGACCAGCTGCTCGAAGTCCCGACGTTGCTCATCGGGACCGCGCAGCAGATCGCGGAGCAGGTGCGCGAGCACCGCGAGGTGCTCGGGATCAGCTACTTCACCGTGCTGGAGCAGTCGATGGAGGCATTCGGTGACGTCATCGAACTCCTCTGAGCAGCCCTTCGTGAACTCCTCCGGCATTCCCGCAGACGTGCTGGAGCGCTTCGCCTGGTACGGCAGGGAGACGACGGCGCTGACCGTGCTGTTCCACAGCAGGGTGGCAGCGCAGCTCGGCCTCTCTCCGACCGACGAGAAATGCCTGGACCTCGTGATGCGGGCCGAGTCGCCGCTGACGGCCGGACGGATCGCGGAGCTGTCCGGGCTTTCCACCGGCGCGGTGACCAGTGTGATCGACCGGCTGGAGAAGGCCGGTTTCGTGCGGAGGTCACGGGACAAGCGCGACCGCCGCAAGGTGCTCGTGGAGGTCGGCGAGATCGACGATGCCAAGTTCGCGAGTCTCTTCGAAGGCGTGCTGGACAGCATGGAGGCCGTGCTGTTGCAGTTCACCCCTGAGGAGTGGGCGGTGCTGGAGCGCTACCACCGGATGACGATCGAGACATTTCGCGAGCGCGTGCTGAAGCCCAGGGGATTGTGATGGCGGAGGGCCACGCTGAGCGCCGCCGGTGACGTCGAAGCCGGCCCGGAGCGCACGCGGCCGCGCTGAACAAGAGCACCGGCCCAGGCCGTCGAAGCAGCCTCGGATTATTTGGCAGTCGCTCTGCGAGGATTGCTGCGACTCTCTGCCGGTGGCAGCGAGAACGCCCTTGCCGTCCCGGCCCGTCGTGAAAACTGCGATCGATCCGGGTGTACGGGCAGCACGCGTTTCGACTGCGCGCGTGTCAGGTATTCGCGCAGCAGTTGGTTGCGCGCTTCCTGCGTGGGTTCGGTGCGGTACGCAAGCCACTGCCGTCATCACGGCGAGGACCGGATCGGACGAAGCGGTTTCCCGGGATGTCCGGGCCAGCGCCCAACCGGGGGCTGGCCCGGACATCCCGGGCCGAGGGGTCAGCGCGGCTGTTCGGCCCACCATTGCTGCCCGGCTTCGGGCAGGGTCTGGATCGGGTCGTAGTACGGGTACTTCCGCTGCAACGCCTCGGGGTCCTCGTGCTCGATCCCGGTCCGGTAGTTCTTGGTCCAGTAGGAAATCCCGAGATCCCGGTCGTACTCAGCCAGCTGGTGCACCCACCGTTTCCCGACATACGGCACATCGCACACGATCCGCGGTGTCGCATACCCCGGCAAATACCCCATGATCGAGTGCTGCAATTCCTGCGCTTCATGCACGGAAACCCGCCAATGCTCCGCATTCGGAATCATGTCGCACATGTAAAAATAGTAAGGCAGGATATTGGCCTCGCCCTGCAAAGCAAAGCAAAGATCCAGAAGCGCGGCCGGAGTGGCATTGACCCCGCGCATCAGCACGCCCTGATTCCGCACGTCCCGCACCCCGACCTGCAGCGCCGTCCGGGCCGCCTCCGCCACCAATGGCGTCACCGACTGCGCGTGGTTCACGTGCGTGTGGATGGCCAGGTTCACCCCGCGCGCCTGCGCCGTCAGAGCGACCCGCTGCAGGCCCTCGGTCACCTTCGGCTGGAGCCAGTGCTGCGGGAGCGCCGCGAGGGCCTTCGTGGCGAGGCGGATGTCGCGCACCGTCTCGATGTCCATCAGGCGCATCAGGAACGACTCCAGCTGCGGCCACGGCACGTTGGCCACGTCGCCGCCGGAGACGACTACGTCGCGGACGCCGGGGGTGCGCTTGAGGTAGTCGATCATGGCGTCCTGGCGGTCCACCGGCTTGAGCGCGAGCTTGTGCTTCTCCACCTGGTCGGTCGAGTTGCCGACGAGGTCCATCCGGGTGCAGTGCCCGCAGTACTGCGGGCAGGTCGAGATCATCTCGGCCAGCACCTTCGTCGGATAGCGGTGGGTGAGCCCCTCGACCACCCACATCTCGGCCTCGTGCAGCGAGTCGCGTTCGGCGTGCGGGTGGCTGGGCCACACCGGGTCCCGGTCGCTGCGCACGGGAAGCATGTAGCGGCGGATCGGGTCGGCGTAGAACGCCTCGGTGACCTTCGCCGGGTCGGTCCCCGCGTGCGGGGCCATCGTGTTGATCATCTGCGGCGGCAGCAGCATCGACATGGTGGCCATCTCGCGCTGGTCGGCGAGCAGGTCCTCGTAGAACCGGTCCTCCAGCAGGTCGCCCATCAGGGCGCGCAGCTGTTTGACGTTGCGCACGCAGTGCACGCGCTGCCACTGGGCGTCCCGCCACTCCGCGTCGGTCACGTCGTGCCAGCCGGGGAAGCGGCGCCAGTCGGGCTCGGCCAACTCGGCGCGGACGTACTCGTACGGCTGGTCGAAGGCGGCGGCAGTCGGCACAGGTTCCTGGATCGCAGTCATCTGTACTCCTAGTCGTCGGGAACGCGTGAAAATATCCTGCCATAACGTTAGTCGACCGTAAATATTTCTGCACGGTGACCCGGTCGGCTCTGCCCGGAAGACCAGGCGGGAGACTCGGGGAGTGAACGACAGCACCACGCTCCTGCTCGGCGGCCGCGTCTACACCCCGTCCTCTCCCGACGCGACCGCGATGGCGGTTTCCGGCGGCACCGTGGTGTGGGTCGGCCAGGACGCCCCGGCCCGCGCGCTGCACCCGGACGCTGAGGTCGTCGACCTGGGCGGGGCGTTCGTCGCGCCGGCGTTCGTGGACGCGCACGTGCACGCCACCTCGACGGGGCTGCACCTGACCGGTCTCGACCTGACCGCCGTCCGCAGCTCCGCCGAACTGCTCGCCGCGGTGCGCGACGCCGTCGTTCCCGGGCAGGTCCTGCTCGCGCACGGCTGGGACGAATCGTCCTGGACCGAGCAGCGGCTGCCGAGCCGCGCCGAGCTGGACGACGCCGCCGGGGACACGCCCGTCTACTTGAGCCGCGTCGACGTCCACTCCGCTCTGGTGTCGAGCGCGCTCGCCAAACTCGCGCCCGGCGTCGAGTCCGCCGCCGGATGGTCCGCAGACGGCCCGGTCACCCGCACCGCCCACCACCTCGTCCGCGGCGCGGCGCGGGACGCGGTCACCCGAGCGCAGCGCCAGGCAGCCCAGCGCGCGTTCCTCGCGACGGCCGCCGCGCGCGGGATCGTGTCGGTGCACGAATGCGCTGGTCCGGACATCTCCGGCGAGGAGGACTTCGCCGACCTCCTGGCGCTGGCCGGCCCGGCGCTGCCCGAGGTCGTCGGCTACTGGGGCGAGCTGAACGCCCTCGGCACCGCCCGCCGCCTCGGCGCGCACGGCGTCGCCGGAGACCTTTTCGTGGACGGCGCGCTCGGCTCCCGCACCGCGGCGCTCACCGCGCCGTACTCCGACGAGCCCGGCACCTCCGGCTCCCTCTACGCCGGCGCCGGAGTCATCGCCGACCATCTCGTGGCCTGCACCGAAGCCGGGCTGCAGGCGGGCTTCCACGTCATCGGAGACGCCGCCGTCGGCGAGGTGATCGAAGGGTTCCGGCTCGCCGAGAAGCAGGTCGGCCAGCGTCCCCTCACCGCGCGGCACCACCGGCTGGAGCACCTGGAGATGGTCACCGCGGACCAGGCGCGCGCACTCGCCGGATGGGGCGTCGTCGCGTCCGTGCAGCCGCTGTTCGACGAGGCCTGGGGCGGCGGCACCGGCATGTACTCGGAACGGCTCGGCGACCGGGCGGCAGCGCTGAACCCCTTCGCCCAGCTCGCCGCCGAGGGGGTCGTGCTCGCCTTCGGCAGCGACGCCCCGGTGTGCGCGGTCGACCCGTGGGCGGCGGTCCGCGCGGCCGTGCACCACCACACTCCCGAAGCACGCCTCTCCGCCCGCGCCGCGTTCACCGCGCACACGCGCGCCGGACACCGCGCGGCGGGCGTCAACGACGGCGTCACCGGCAGCCTCGTCCCCGGCGCGCCCGCGCACTACGCGATCTGGGACGCGGCCGACCTCGTCGTGGCCACGGCCGACAGCCGCGTGCAACGCTGGTCCACCGATCCGCGCTCAGGCGTGCCGCCGCTGCCGAGGCTGGAGCCGGGCACGCCGCTGCCGCGCTGCCTGCGCACCGTCCGCGGCGGCACGGTCATCTACGACGAGTTCACACCGTCAGCTTAGAGTTCCGGGTGTGGCAGTGAACGTGGCGGACGCCGATTCGGGCGTTCCGCACAAGACCAAGCGAAAGCGGGAGTGGAAGCCCTGGCTCGCGCGCGTCGCGGCGACTGCGGCGACGGGCTGCGGCTACTACCTCAGCTTCGCGCCGCGCCCGCTGTGGTGGCTGGCCCCGATCGCGTTCGCCGCGTTCGCCCTGGTCCTTCGCGGGCGGTCGTTCCGCGGCGCGTTCGGGTACGGCTTCGTGTTCGGCATGGCGTTCTTCGTGCCGCTGCTGGTGTGGCTGCAGGACTTCCTCGGCCGCGACTTCGGGCCGCTGCCGTGGCTGGCGCTGTCGTTCGCGCTGTCGCTCTACTTCGGACTCGCCGGATGGCTGATCCGGGTCGTGGCGCGGCTGCCGCTGGCGCCGCTCTGGGGCGCGCTGGTGTTCATCGCGCTGGAGACGCCGCGCACGTGGTTCCCGCTCGGCGGGTTCCCGTGGGGCCGGGTCGCGTTCAGCCAGCCCGAAGGCGCGTTCCTGTCGCTCGCGTCGGTCGGCGGCGCGCCGCTGGTCGGTTTCGCCGTGGTGCTCACCGGTTTCGGCCTCGCCGCGGTCATCAGCAGGCTCTGGCGCACGCGCGAAGCCTGGCACCGCGCGCTGGTGTGGCCCGCCGTGTTCACCGTGCTTCCCGCCGCGGCCGGGCTCGCGGTGTGGCCGACGATCGGCACCGAGGCGCAGAACGGTTCGCTCACCGTCGGCTCCGTGCAGGGCAACGCGCCGGACATCGGCCTGGCTCTGCAAGGACAACGCGGGGTGCTGCGCGCGAACGCCCTCGCCGAGAGCGCCCGCCTGCTGCGGAAAGTCCAATCAGGACAGGCACCGAAGCCGGACCTGCTGCTGTGGCCGGAAACCTCGACCCCGCTCGACGGCGACGACCCGGCCGTCGACCAGATGGTGTCGGCCTTCGGCGCTCCCGCGGTCATCGGCGCGCTCGTGCGCACCCCGGACGGGGCGGCGGAGAACTCCGCGGTCGTCTGGGACCCCGACACCGGCCCGGGCCAGCGTTACGTCAAACAGGATCTGGTGCCCTTCGGCGAATACGTGCCCGCGCGCGCCGTCGCGCGGCTGGTGACGCCGTTCATCGACGACACCCGCGACATGCGTCCCGGCGACGGCTCCAACGCCGCGCTGTCGGTCGCGGGCACGAAGATCGGCGTGTTCATCTGCTACGAGTCGGCGTTCGACGCCCCGGCCCGCGACGCGACCAACGCGGGCGGCGAACTGCTCGTCGTCCCGACCAACAACGCTTGGTACGGGCCGGGGGAGATGAGCTACCAGCAGCTGGCGATGGCGCGGCTGCGCGCGGTCGAGCACGGGCGCGCGGTGGTGGTGTCGGCGGTGTCCGGGGTGAGCGCGTTCGTCGCCCCGGACGGGGCGATCACCAGCTCCACCCGGCTTTTCACGGCGGATGCCCTGGTCGGGCGCGTGCCGCTGCGCACGCAGACTACGCTGTCGGATCGAATCGGTGCGTGGACGGAGTACGGACTGCTGGCGTTGGCGATCGCGGGTGTCGCCGGCGGGTTCGTGCTCCGTTTTCGCACCCGGCGCGGTACCGGCACGACAGTGCCGGCCTCGGCAACGGGGACCACAGCAGGGGAAGCGGCGGACTGATCCGCCGGATGCGGAGGACACGGATGGCGCAGGCGCCGCGGGGGGCCGAAACGATCGAACCGGTGCTGGTGGTGATCCCGACCTACAACGAGCGGGACAACCTCGGCCCGGTGCTGGACCGGCTCCACAAGGCACTCCCGGACGTCGATGTGCTCGTCGTCGACGACGGCAGCCCGGACGGCACCGGCGAGCTGGCCGACGAGCGCGCGGCCGCGGACAAGCGGGTGCACGTGCTGCACCGCACCGCGAAGGAAGGCCTCGGCAAGGCCTACATCGCCGGGTTCCATTGGGGGATGGAGCGCGGCTACGCGACGTTCGTGGAGATGGACGCCGACGGCTCGCACGCCCCGGAGGACCTGCCCCGGCTGCTGGACGCGGTCGGCGACGCGGACCTGTCGATCGGGTCGCGGTACGTGCCCGGCGGCAGCACGGTGAACTGGCCGCTGCGCCGGACGCTGCTCTCGCGCGGGGCGAACCTGTACTCGCGGATCGCGCTGGGGATCAAGGTCGCGGACATGACCGCCGGGTTCCGCGCGTACCGCCGTCCGGTGCTGGAGAAGCTGGCGCTGAACGAGGTCGCCTCGCACGGCTACTGCTTCCAGATCGACCTCACGCGCCGCACCGCGGACGCCGGGTTCGACATCGTCGAGGTGCCGATCACCTTCACCGACCGGGAGATCGGCGTGTCGAAGATGAGCGGCGGCATCATGTCCGAGGCGTTCTTCCGGGTCGCGGAGTGGGGCGTGCAGCGCCGCCTGGCCCAGCTGAAGAAGCTGCTGGGCCGAGGCTGACCGCTACTTGAGCACGCGGTAGGTGAGGTGTTCGGCGCCCGGCGTCGACACCGCACCGAGCGGTTCCAGCCGCACCGTTGCGGGATTTCCCTCGGGGAACAGCGGGGTTCCGCCGCCGAGGACGATCGGGGCGAGGTGGATCCGCAGCACGTCCGCCAGCCCGGCGTGCAGGACCTGCGAAGCGATCGACCCGCCGCCGATCACCATGACGTCCTTGCCGCCCGCGGCCGCGCGAGCCTGGGCGAGCGCGTTCTCGATGCCGCCGGTGGCGAACCGGAACCGCTCGCCCAGCCGGATCTTCTCCGGACCGGCGTGCGTGACGACGAACACCGGCGGCGCGGGGATCCGGTCCTCGCCCTCGCCGTACCCGTCCTCGTCGGCCCAGCCGTTCGGGCCGTCCACGACGTCGAACATGGTGCGGCCCATGACGACCGCGCCGGTCTCGATGAACGAGCGGTGCAGGATCTCCGCATCGCGCGGCGTCGGGTCGGACACCCACGCGTGCAGCGGTTCGCCGCCGGCGCCGAGCCCGTGCTCGGGATCGGCGCCCGGTCCGGTGACATAGCCGTCCAGCGACATCGAGATGTCCACGACGACCCGGCTCGCGCCCGGCCGCTCCGCGTCGCGCGCGAGTTCGTCGAGCCGGTCCATCGAATCGCGGATCCCGCGTTCCATCCCGCTCGCGACCATCGCGTCGCGGGCCTCGACACTCGGGAACACCGACCGGGTCCGCAGCCGCGTCCGGCCGTCGACGTCTTCGAAAGTCAGGGTTTCCAGGCTGACGCTGCCCGACGCGCCCTCGTACTCGAAGGTCTGGACGATTCGCTCGTTTCTCTCGACGGCGTGGAACACGCCGCGGAAAACGTGCTCGCTGCCGTCGGTGTCGACGTGCGCGTAGCGGTACGCCCCGCCGGAGTGCGCGGCGAACTCGTGGATCCGCATCTCGACGTCGCGCGGACCGAGCCAGCGGGTCAGCAGATCGGGGTCGGTGCAGGCGCGGAAGAGCTGCCCGGGCGACGCGTCGAAATCGCGGACGATCTCGATGAACGGGCTGCCGGGCTGGGCGGTGATGGTGGTCGGGTTCATCGGTCCTGCTCCTTGGTTTCTTCGAGGACGGCGTCGAGGCGGCGGAACTCGCGTTCGCGGGTCAGCCGGTAGGCGTCGATCCAGCTGGTCAGCTCTTCGAGAGCGGCGGCGTTCAGATGACACGGGCGGCGCTGTCCGTCCCGGCTGCGCGTGATGAGCCCGGCCGCCTCCAGCACCTGGACGTGCCGCGACACGGCTTGTTTCGTCACCGGGAACGGCTCGGCCAGCTCGTTCACCGTTGCTTCGCCGCGCGACAGCCGGGCGATCAGCGCTCGCCGGATCGGGTCGCCCAGCGCGGTGAAGGCCCGGTCCAGCCGGTCCTCGACGTTGTCAACGGACATCTTTATCAACCGATCTCTTTATCAATCAGTTCGTTGACTATATGCCCGCCGCGTCGTCCGGGCAAGAGGCGCAGCGGGATTCAGTTCTTGCGCACCGAGGTCGTCTCGACGTCGGCTGCCGCGCCGTTCGCCGCGACCGGTTTGAGCGGCGGGATCGGCTGACCGGTCGCGTCGACCAGCACGGAGTGGTCCTCGCCGGGGGAGAAGGCATGCCGCTCGCCCCACTGCCGAAGCGCGACGACGACGGTGAACAGGTCGCGTCCGGCCAGCGTGAGCGAGTAGACCTGCCGTTTGCCCGATTCCGCGGTCTGCCGGTCGAGGACGCCGCGCTCGACGAGACGGCGGAGCCGGTCGGTGAGGATGTTGCGCGCGATGCCGGTGCGCTGCTGGAAGTCGGTGAACGAGCGCGCGCCGTCCATCGCGTCGCGGACGATCAGCAGGCTCCACCGGTCGCCGACGAGGTCAAGGGTGCGGGCCACCGGACACGACGGGTCGGTCCAGGCCGGGGTGCCGTCCACGCTCGCGCGCCTCCTCGATGAGTTGCTCTTTGAAACCATTCTGCCGTACGGTGAGATTAGTTGCAATTCGCTACTCATTGGGGGAGTCATGGGCCGCACCACGGGCCGCCGGACGGTGTTCGCCGCGGTGTGCGCGGTGGCCGTCGCGAGCATTTACGCCGCTCAGCCGGTTCTGGCCGAGATCGGCACGGACCTGGGCCTGCCGGGCACCGGACTGGGCTGGATCGTCGCCGCCGGACAGCTCGGCTACCTCGCCGGTCTCGCCGCGCTCGTCCCGCTGGGCGACCTCGTCGACCGGCGCAAACTCATCGCTGTGCACCTGCTGCTGACCGCCGTCGGGGCCGCCTTGGCCGCAGTCGCGACCCAAACCTGGCTGCTGCTGACCGGACTCGTGCTCGCGGGCCTGTTCGCAGTGGTCGTGCAGACGACAGTCGCCTACGCCGCCGCGCTGTCCACTCCGGAGGAACGCGGCCGCACCCTCGGCGTCGTGACGTCCGGAGTGGTCATCGGCATCCTCGGCGCCCGCGTGGCCGCCGGGGCGCTGGCCGAACTGCGGGGGTGGCGCAGCGTCTACGTCGCGCTCGCGGTGCTGCTGGTGACGCTCGCCGGTCTCGTGCTGAAGACGATGCCGCCGGATCCGCGTCCCGAGGGCACGACGTACCGGCAGGTGCTGAACTCGCTCGGCGGGCTGTTCCGCGAGCCGCTGTTCCTCTCGCGGGGGCTGATCGCGTTCTTCCTGTTCGCGTCGTTCGGCGCGCTGTGGAGCGGCCTGTCGCTGCCGCTCGCCGAGGAGCCGTGGAACTTGGGCACCGCGCAGATCGGCCTGTTCGGACTGGTCGGCCTCGCGGGTGCACTGGGCGCCGCCCGTGCCGGACACTGGGCCGACCGGGGACGCGCGAGCCTCGTCACCGGCGGGGCGCTGGTCCTGCTGGCGGTGTCCTGGCTGGCGATCGGGCAGCCGTCGCTGTGGTTGCTCGGACTGGGCGTGCTGGTGCTCGATTTCGCCGTGCAGGCGGTGCATGTCAGCAATCAGCACCTGCTCACCGCGGCGCATCCGGACCGCACCAGCAGCGTCATCGGCGGGTACATGATCTTCTACTCGCTCGGCTCCGCGCTGGGCGCGGCCGCGACGACCGCCGCGTTCGCCAGGGCGGGCTGGGCCGGCTCCGCCGTGCTGGGCGCGGCGTTCGCCGGGTGCGCGTTCGCGGTGTGGGCCACTGCCCGGCGGCGGACGCACACCAGAGCAGAGTGAACCGGCCCCCCTGCGCAGGGGACGCGAAACGGCCCCCGCGTGGGGAGGTCGCGGGGGCCGTTCCTGTTCGGTGGTGGGAGCCAGCTACTGGCCGAGGCTCAAGCGGACCGGCTGGTCCGGCGTCCCTTGAGCTCGGCGAGACGTTCGTTCAGCAGGTCCTCGAGCTCGGGGATGGAGCGGCGCTCCAGCAGCATGTCCCAGTGGGTCCTGGGGGGCTTGACCTTTTTTTGCTCGGGCTGCCCGCCGTCGACGATCTCGGATTCACTGCCGTGCAGGCGGCACTCCCACACCGTCGGGATCTCGGCGTCGTCGGAGAACGGCACCTCGAACTCGTGGTTCTTGGGGCAGGAGTAGCGCACGGTACGGCGCGGAGCGAGGTCGTGATTGCGGTCGGTCTCGTAGCTGACCGCTCCCAGCCGGCTTCCACGGAGAACACGGTCGGCCATAGTGGGATTCCTTTCAGTCAGCTCCGGGTGGAGCCAGGGTGATGCTCACCCTATGCAACGAACGAGGCATCCGAGGGATTCCCGGCACACCATGTCGCTGCTCACGATGAGCTGCGTCACCCGTGGTCTTCAGCTTCCTCCAGAGGGAGTCCTTTCGCCCTCTGACGTGACGCGGATACCGCCTTCTTAGTGCGGATATCCCCCAGTCGGGCTAGTTAGGTTAGCTCTAGGACAACCGTAACTGACCGTGCTGGGCGGCAGCGGGTCCCAGATCCCCTGAGCGGAAGTGGCGACGGCACAGTACCTGATAACGGACCGTGACCATTTCGGCATCAGACCGTGCTGCAGCTGAAGATTCAACTACGGAGTGTTCGGTATCTGCCACCACAACGGTGTCTCCGTCACGCAGAATCACGTCGTCGCGGACCCGCGCGTTGAACCGGCCGGGCAGCCCGCACCAGCAGAGCACCTCGACCTGGACCGGCTGGAGCTCGTCGGCGATCTCGAACAGCCGGGCGGCCCCGGGGAACAGCCTGCTGCGGAAATCCGTCGCGATCCCGAAGCAGTACACGTCGATGCCGGCCTCGTCGGCGAGTTCGGCGAGCTGGTCGACCTGGACGGAGGAGAGGAACTGCGCCTCGTCCACGATCACGTAGTCCACGTGCTGCCCGCGCGCCCACTGCTCGCGCACCAGATCCCGCAGGTCGGTGCCGGTCGCGACCTCGGTCGCCCGCCGCGCGATGCCGATCCGGCTGGTGATCTGCGGCGCACCGGACCGGTCGTGGCGGACCAGCACGAGACCGCGCCGGCCCTGGCGCGCATGGTTGTGGTCGATCTGCAGGGCGAGCGTCGACTTCCCGCAGTCCATCGGGCCGTAGCAGAACTTCAGCCGTCCCCGGGCCGGACCGTTGCGCCGGGCCCCGGCAGGCGGGGCCGCGGAAAGCGCGTCGGTGGGGTCGTCGAGCACAACGTCGTCTGCGGCGGTCACGACGACCGACCCTATCTGGGCCTCACAGCACCTCCGGCGGACGGTTGCCGGCGGCCGCGATCGCGCGCCGCACCGGCACCAGCGCGACGAACACGAACCCGAGCACGAAGAACACCACGAGCGCGATGATCGCCAGCCGGAACGACCCGGTCGCCTGCCCGACGCCGGCGAACACCAGCGGCCCGAGCCACGACGTGCCCTTCTCGCCCACGACGTAAAGCGAGTAGTACTGCGCGTCCTTCCCGGCCGGGATCATCTGGCTGAACAGCGACCTGGCCAGTGCGTTCGTCCCGCCCAGCACGAGCCCGATGCCGATCGCCACGGCGAAGAACTGCAACGGCTGCCTCGGCTGCACGAAGTACGCCCCGCCGAGGACCACGACCCACAGCACGAGGCTGACCAGGATCGTCCGCTTCGCGCCGAGGCGTCGCGCGAGCAGGCCGTGCAGGACGCCGCCCGCGTAGGCGAGGAACTGGATCACCAGCACCGTGATGATCAACACCTCGTCGGAGAACCGCAGCTCGTCCTTCCCGTACTGCGCCGAGACCGTGACGACGGTGTTTATCCCGTCCGCGAAGAGCAGGTAGCTGCCGAGGAAGGCGAGCGTGAGCGGATACGCCTTCGCTTCGCCGAGCGTCTGGCGCAACTCGCGGAAACCGGCCCGCAGCACCGAGACGCCGCGCGCGGTCGCGGTCGGCACGTGGCTGCGGGGGAGACGGCGCAGTGTCGGGATGGTGAAAACGGCCCACCAGATCCCCGAGGTCAGGAAGCAGATCCGCACCGCGAGGCCGGTGTCGATGCCGAGGGACTCGCGGCTGAGGTAGAAGGCGAGCTGCAGCGCGAGCGCGAGCCCGCCGCCGAGATAGCCGAACGCCCAGCCCTTGG
Source organism: Amycolatopsis rubida (assembly GCF_900115345.1). Classification (GTDB taxonomy): domain Bacteria; phylum Actinomycetota; class Actinomycetes; order Mycobacteriales; family Pseudonocardiaceae; genus Amycolatopsis; species Amycolatopsis rubida. Next base: position 200,273 of record NZ_FOWC01000007.1, read on the forward strand.
CCGAAACGTCGTCGCGCTCGTCCGGCGTCGCGATGTCCACCAGGAACGAGTAGTAGACGACCAGCGAACCGCCGTAGCCGATGTTCGCGAGGATGAACAGCCCCGCGCCCAGCTGCCAGTCCGAACCGGCCATGAAGAACATCAGCGCCGAGGCCACCGCGCCGAGCACGGCGAACCCGCCGAGGATCTTGCGCTTGTTACGGCTGCGGTCAGCCACCGCGCCCGCGATCGGCAGCACCAGAACCTGCACGATCGTCGCCACCGACAGCAGGTAGCCCCACAGCGAACCGGCGGGGAAGTGGAGCCCGAACAGCGACACGTCGCAGTGGTTGAGCTTGTCGTCCGCTCCGGACGCGTTGAGACAAGCCCTGTCCCCGTTAAGGGTGATGTTCTGCTTCGCGTCCGCCGCTGCGACGGTGCTCATGTACAGCGCCCCGAACACCGTCGTGACCGACGAATAGAACGGCGAGTTGGCCCAGTCGTAGAAGTACCAGCCCCACCGTTCCCGCTTGCTGTCCCGGGTCTCGGCCAGCGTCATCCACGACTCCTCGAATCAGTGCGAATCTCCAGGTCGCGCCGGACATTACTGCCGCGAAGGCAACGGGTACCGCCGAAGGGGGCAAACCGTGTCCGGTTCGTCGCCTCCGTGTTCCGCCACGCCGGGCGGCGGAACACGCGACACGCCGGGCCGCGCGTGTCGCTACCGGGATATCCGGGCGTGTCATGTGAGACTGCTAGGCGTGGTGTGACTCTTGTGGTCCATGAGGCGCGTGCTTAGTGTGCGTGACATGACCAACCGCGTTCGCACTGCCAGACGGGCCGCCGCCAGAGCCTTGCTGCTCGTGGTCGCCGTCCTCGGCATGGAACTCGTCGTCACCGGCGCCGCCTCCGCGGACCCCGCCTCGAGCACCTGGGCCAAGCTCCGCATGTGCGAGTCGAGCGGCCGCTACTCGATCAACACCGGCAACGGCTACTACGGCGCCTACCAGTTCGATCTCCCCACCTGGCGCAGCGTCGGCGGCCAGGGCCGCCCCGACCAGGCCAGCCCCCGCGAGCAGGACTACCGCGCGCTCTACCTGTACCGGATGCGCGGCTGGCAGCCCTGGGAATGCGGCGGCATGCTCGGCCTCGCCAACGACGGCGACGCCCGCAGCAAGCGCGTCCCCTCCTGGGAAGAGGCCGCCTACATCGGCGGCGGGGGACAGCCGACCCCGCCCGCACCCAAGCCGCAGCCCGCCCCGCCGCCGGGACCGCCCGGCGCGACCCCCGCGTGGCCCGGCCTCGTCTACGCCTACGGCGACTGCGCGCCCGCGCTGCGCACGTTCCAGCTGCGGATGAACGCCTTCGGCTACGGCTTCAGCGGCACCGGCTGCTACTACGACAAGACCCGCACCGCGGTCCTCGACCTGCAGCGCGCCAACGGCATCAACGATTCGGGCCGGCTCGGTCCGAAGACGTGGAAGGCCGCGTGGGAAGGGAAGGCTCCGCGCTGACCCGCCCCGCCTCGGCGTAGCGCGCGGCGAGCTGCCCGAACGCTTCCTTCAGTTCGGCCGGGCCGACGACTTCGACGTCGGCGTCGACCCGGCCGAACGAGGCGGCCAGCCCGCGCCACGACCAAGCACCGAGGCTCACCCGGCACCGGTCCGGCCCGAGCGCCTCGACGACGCCGTCGGCCAGGTAGCTCGCCGCTTCCGTCGCCGGGAGACGCAGGATCACCTCGCCGCGGCAGGGCCATTCGCCGGACAGATCCGTCCCGCGGAACCGCGCGGCCACGAACGCGGCGACGTCGGACAGCCCGCGCTCGGCGAACCTCGGCCCGGTGGGCGTACGCGGCGTGATCCGGTCCGCGCGGAAGATGCGCCAGTCCTCGCGATCGAGATCCCACGCGACGAGATACCAGCGCTGGCCCCAGGTGACGAGATGATGCGGCTCGACGCGCCGGGGCGGGGTATCCGCCGGGGCGTAGTCGAACCGCAGCACCTCCCGCGCACGCACGGCAGCGCTGAGCGCGACGAGAGTGTGCGGATCCGCCCTGGGCGCCGGACGTTCGACAGCGGTGAAGCTCAAGGCGTCCACCCGATGCCGCAGCCGCGCGGGCATCACCTGCCGCACGGTCTGCAACGCCCGCTTGGCCGCCTCCTCGATCCCAGCCCCGGTCGCCGCCTGCAACGCGATCGCCAGCGCGACAGCCTGGTCGTCGTCGAACAGCAACGGAGGAAGCTGCGCACCGGCGTCCAGCCGGTAACCGCCGTCCGGTCCCTTCGTCGTGACGATCGGATAGCCGAGCTCGCGCAACCGATCAACGTCCCGGCGCACCGTGCGCGGACTGACCTCCAGCCGCTCGGCCAGCAGCGCACCCGGCCAGTCCCGCCGGGCCTGAAGCAACGAAAGCAGCGACAACAGCCGCGCGGAGGTCTTCGGCACGTCGTCGATCCTGCCTGCGGTAGCGGTCAGATCCTGTCCGCTACTTCCACGCATCCCGCTCCCGCAACACCTCGCGCAGCAGGTCGGGCCGGTCGGTGACGATGCCGTGCACGCCGAGATCGAGCAGCATCCGCATCTCGTCCGCGTCGTCGATCGTCCACGTGTGCACCTCGAACCCGCGCCGCACCGCCGACTTCACGAACGCCTGGTCGACCACCTTCAACGGCCCCTGCCGCACCGGGACCTGCGCGAGCCAGCCCGCTGCGAACCGGCTGATCTGCAGCAGCGGAGCCCAGCCGTTCGCCCACAACAGGAACGCCGACCGCGGCCCCATCGCGGTCAGCAGCTTCGGCCCGGCCAACCGCCGCAGCCGAGCCAGCCGCGAGTCCGAAAAGGACGCCGCGGCGACCCGCTCCACCGCGCCGGTCCGCTGCAGCGTCCGCACGAACGGGACCACCGCGCTGTCGGCCTTCACGTCGATGTTGAGAAACGCGTCCGGCAGCTCCTCAAGCAGATCCTCCAGCCGCGACAACGGCGCCCGGCCGTCGATCTTGACGTCCTTGAGCTGCGCCCAGGTCTGGGTCGCGATCGCTCCGCGCCCGTCGGTCGTGCGATCGAGCGTCGCGTCGTGATGGACCACCACCACCCCGTCGGAAGTGGCGTGCACGTCGGTTTCGAGGTAGCGGTACCCCTCGGCGGCCGCGCGCTGGAAGGCCGGCAGCGAATTCTCCAGCCCCTCCAGGTCGCCGATGTGCCAGCCGCGGTGGGCGAAGGCGCGGGGAAGCGAGTCGGCGAGGTACGGAAACGGTGGACGCATGCTTCCAGTCTGCGCCATCGGTGTGGCCCCGTCGCGAGAACGTGATGGACAGCTAGAGTCCGCCGGGTGAGGGAACTGGCCGAACACGCCCTGACCGGCGACGAACGCGTCGTGCCGCGCCGCACGAACGCCCCGAAACACTGCGGCTGGTGCGGACGCCGCCTGCCTGAAGCTGGCAACGTCGGACGCCGCAGGCGCTACTGCGGGCAGTCCTGCCGCCAGCGCGCCTACGAACGCCGGACCGCCCTGCAGCGCAGCGGCCTGCCCGAGGACGCGGTCGTGCTGTCGGACACCGAGATCGCCGCCTTGCAGGACCGGCTCTTCCAGCTGCGGTGCGCCGCCGAAGACATCGTGACCGCTGCTCAGGACGGCGCGTCGGCGGGCGAACTCCGGCAGCTCGCGGAGGAGATCGCCACGGCGGCGAAGGATCTCGAACAGCTTCGCTGAGGTTTTCCTTGCCGGGAAAAGCGGCTCCTGACCTGCTGCCTATTTATGCCCATTGACACAAGCGCCGCTGGCACCCCGGCGTTCCCGCCATGGACCGACCCCGCGGCCCCGGCTCGTCGCCTGGATCTCCCCGGAGGAGAAGAAGGCGCTGAAACACGGTGCCGGTCCTCGCCGCGGGAAACACCGATGTCGCGGAATGACCGGATGGCGAGCACCCCTGCGAGGCGCTAGGGCCGCGGATCCAAGGGAATCCGCTGGCGCTGCCGGATCACTTGTGCGTGCCGTTCGACTTCCAAGCGCCCGCGGCGCTGGACGCCCCGCGCAGCTACCAGGGACTGCGCGAGCGGAGGGAATCGCGTTCCACCACCCGGACGGGCGGCGGGCGAAGACCAAACGCAAGGACTTCCCTCAGAGCGCGGCCTGAGCAACTCCGGCAGGCGGTTGCCGTCGAGGACTACGCCCGGGGGAGAGAGGTCTGCGCGCAACTGGACATGCTCGGTCGGCCCGGAGCGAAGGCATCGCCGACGTGGGCGGAGCGCCATCTGCCGGACGCAACTCCGAACGCGCCTCATGCGGATCAAGCGCAGTCGTCGTAGCGAGCACACCAGCAGCCGGGTCATCCGTGTCGACCTGCGGAATCGGCAGCCCGGCGACAACCTCGCCAGCATCCGGCAGCGGCACCCGCTCACCCTGCGTGCCCGATCACCGTGCGGTGCTCCGCTCGGTCCGGCGTTGGTTTCCCGCGCACCGGACCGACCTGCACGCGGCCGGACGCAGGACAGTCCCGCCGCGTGAGCGGGGTGATTCAGGCGCGCCGGATACAGGGGATTGGCAGCCGATCCCCACACACCCCGCAGCCCCGGACACATCCAGCGAGCGAGAAAGAATCGGGACAGCGTCCGCGCGACTCGTTCTCACCGGGCCACCGCATCCGGAGCACAACCGGCTCCGAGGCGGCCCCGCGGCTGCCGGAAACCCCGCCTACGACTGCGGAAGTTCCGCCGCTTTCGCCAGGTTCCCCAGCGACGCCGCAAGCTTCTCCGCCGTCATGGATCGAGCGCGGGCGTTCCGCATCGTGTCTTCGGGATCGAGGTTCGACCAGTCGTAGGTGTGCGTCACCTCCGTACGCGTCGCGCCCAGCGGGTTCAGCTCCCAGCGCCACAAATGCCCCGGAGGCTTCTGCCCCGGTTCCGCCGGACGCCACGCCACCCGGCGCGCCTCCTCGAACTCCACGATGTGGTTCTCCCGGACCCAGCCGTTCGTGAGCGTCGTGGCGAACACGTCGCCGACCGCGTGGACGCGCTGGCCCGGCTCCGACTCGGCGAGGTTGTCGTTGCCTTCCCAGCGGGGCTGCTGCGCCGGGTCGGCGATCAGCTCGAAAATCCGCTCGGCGGGGGCCGCGATCTCACGGCTGGCGCGCACGACGCGCGAGGGTTCGTCAGTCACGCGCTCATGCAATCACATCGGCCTCCCGTGCAGTGCCCTCTCGCGAAGCATCGTCCCGAGCCAATCCGTTGAGCGCCCGGTAGGTCCGGTTGCTCGCCGCGGCCGCTCGCTGTTCCCGTCCGGTCGCTTCGATGTAGTTCTGGCTCGTCGCCAGGCTCGCGTGCCCCAGCAAGGACATGATCTCCGACGCGGTGGCGCCGTCTTCGGCCAGCCGCGTGGCGAAGGTGTGCCGCAAAGCGTGCAGATTCGCGCCCGTCGGCACCCGGTCGTGCAGGCCCGCCCATCGGTAGCACGATTTCACCAGGTACTCCAGCGCACCGCGGCCGATCGGATCGCCCGCCCGGTCCCGCAGCAGCGGGTCGCTCGCCGGGAACCGTTGCCGGGGGAACCGCCGGCGGCACGAAGCCTGGTAGTCCTCGATCAGTTTCGCCATCGCCGGTTGCACCGGGATCGACCGGTCCCGGCTGCCCTTGCCGTGGACGTGCAGCCGCAGCTCGCCGTCTCGTCCGACGACCGATCGCGGGGTGAGCGCGCGCATTTCCGCTGCCCGCAGGCCTGCTACCAGTCCCAGCGCCAGGACCAGCACGTCCCGCTCCGGCCAGGGATCCCGTGCGCGCCGGGCGCCATCGGCCGCCGCAGTGAGCAGTTGCTCGGGAGTTTCCTCGCCTCGCAACGGTTTCGGCGTGAGCGGGGGAGTCTTGGGTCGTGCGACGGCTCCCATCGGATTGCCCGGGAGCAGTCCGTCCGACACGCAGAAGGTGAGGAACTGGTTCCACGTCGACCACGCACGCAACACCGAGCTTTTCGCGTGGTTGTCGGCAAACGCGCCGAAGGCAGCCCGCAGCACCGGCGCTGTCAGCTCTTCGACGCCCACCTCGTCGCGACCCAGCTCCGCCAGCAGGAGAGCGGTGATCCCGGCGAGATCGCGCCGATAGGCGGCAGTGGTGTGCGGCGAGTCCTTGCGCGGCCGCCGTGCCGCGAAGAACGCTTGCTGTGCCTCGGAAACGAGCATACTGATCTTGTACCGCACAGCACCGACAATTTCGACGCTACCCGTTGTCTGATATATGATGCATAATAGCGATTATGCATGAAACATGGCTGCGGGAGGGGTTCTGCCGAGTTCGAGAAGGGGCTGAATCCCCTTGGGGGACAGCGCTTTCCGATTGGCCGGTTCGAGTCCTGAACCGTCCTGCGCAGCCCGGAAAGTCAGTGCTCGAACCGGCTTCGGCAGCTTGAACTCTGGCTCCGGGCTGGATCAGCGACGCGTTCATCTGGTCGAGTGGATCTTCAGGCTGCCTGAGTCAGTGTCGGCGCGTTCGGAAAAGTTGTTGCGCTCCAGCCTCAATGTCCTGCCAGTCGTGCTTAATTCGTCACGGTGACGAATTAAGCACGACTGGGACGACGGCTCCCGTCGGGGATCTCGGATTGCGCTCCGAAGGAACCGCCTCAAGGCCTGGTCGGACAGGTCGGCCAACGACGTGCTCCGAGGAGACGCCAGCCGACTGCCCAAGGCTTGCCGAACACGTGCAGAGGCAAGTCGCAAGACCGCATCGGAGCGCTCAGGAAGCCTCTCCTCAACCCGCTGATCAGCAGGTCGGCCAAACGCCGATAATGTACATTATGTCAAGTAAGCGGTGAGACCGCGCCCAGACCCACTCGCCCGGGTGCCGAACCACACAGCCGGGGCCTGACCCGTGACAGAGGTCCCGGGAGGCAACCCTCGGTCGTTGCCGACCATGCTCACCAAGCCAGCGGGCCGTCGATGTCCGTGTACGTGCCAGTCGGTCCGTCGGTACCGAGCCGCGCCATCCGGACGATGATCTCCGCGCCCTGCTCGACCGGCTGGCCTCCGCGGCGGCCGTTGATGTCTGTCCGGGTGTAGCCAGGCTCGACGGCGTTGATGCGAATCCCCGGGAACGCCTTGGCGTACTTAATGGTCACCATGTTCACCGCTGCCGCGGATGCCGGGTATGCCATGCCGCGGTACGCGTACTGGCGTGTCTCCTGGTCGGTCATCCTGCCCAGCGAACCGAGCGCGCTGCTCACGTTCACCACGACCGGCGCGGACGATCGCTGCAGGAGCGGCAAAAACACGTGCAATACCCGGACGACGCCGACGACGTTTCCCGCATCAGGTCGGCACTAGTGTCCGCCGCGCCGACCGGTTCCCCATCGCTCTTCAGTTCGACGGCGATACCCGCGTTGTTGACGAGGACGTCCAGTCCCCTTCGGCCTCGACGGTTTTCGCTGCGGCGAGAACCGATGCGTCGTCGGTGACGTCGAGCTGAACAGTCCGTGCGCCGAGTTCTCTCGCGGCTTGTTGGCCGCGGGCGGCGTCACGAGCGCCGACGTAGACGGTGTGTCCGGCAGCGACCAGGCGGCGGGCGGTTTCGTAGCCGAGTCCTTTGGTGGCACCGGTGATGAGCGTTGTGGTCATGGCGGCGAACGTAGGTGCTGGAGCGCGGGCCAGGGCAAGCGTCCGGTGGCAGGATGGGCGGATGCCGTTGCCTGAGCCGACGACGCACGACTCCTGAGCACTTGCGGTTGATCCGGGAGAACCCGGTGCGGTACGCGCCGACCGGAATGTGTCATCTGATTCTGGAGGTGCTCGCTTACGCCGCGGACGAGGCCGAGGATCGGGGCGCGGGCCGGGCGGTCGTCGAATTTCACCCGGACGGTTCGGTTTCTGTCTCGGACGACGGGCGTGGGACGCAGATGGCAGCCAGCGATGACGGGCGGCCGGTGCGGAAGCCGGTGATGGCGACGAAAGACCTCCGGTACTTCGATTCTCCGCCCGCTACTCCCATCCCGGACGGGCGTCCGCGGTACGGGATGTCGGTGGTCGCGGCGTTGAGCGAGTGGTTGGTGCACACGAACCGCCGGGCCGAGGGCGCGTGGACGCAGCGGTATCGCCACGGCGTTCCGGCTGGCGAGCTGGTTGCGGTGCCGTCAGCCGGGACTACCGGGACGACTGTCCGTTTCCATTCGGTGGAAGGGTTGGGCGGCGAGGTGTCCGCGGAGTCGGTGCGGCCGTTGGCGGACCGGGTGAGCCGGGTGCTGGTGGTCGAGGTCTAGTCCACTCCCCTTGGCGGGCCTTGGCTGATGCGGCGCAGGGTGGGTTCGAGGCGGTCGATATCGCTGGTAGTGCTCAGCTGTCGTTCGTCCCACCAGGTCACGCCGGCTTCGGCGAGCGGGGCGATCAGGTCGCGGGCTCGGGCGGGATCGCCTGGGGTGCGGCCGCCGACGACGAAGTCGAACTTCTCCCCCGCGCCGCTCTTTCGAGCGTAGGACACGACGTCGCGGACGTCTTCGGCGGCCGGGACGACGCCGTGGGTGGCGTTTTTGAACAGCGGCGCGATGCCGTCCCAGCGTGCGGCGCGGCGTACTGGTCTGCGGTTGGGCCACACGGCGGCCAGCCAGACGGGTGGGCGCGGCTGCTGGACGGTGGCGGGCAGGAGGGTGACGTCGCGGGCTTGGTAGTGCTTGCCGTCGTGGTTGACGGGGTTTCCGGACCAGTATCGGTCGAGCAGGCCGAGGCTTTCGTCAAGACGTTCGGCGAGGACGACCGGGTCGGTGGGTTCGCCGAAGCTGCCGAATTCGTCCTGGATCGGTCCGCCGAGGCCGGCACCGAAGATGACGCGTCCGCCGCTGAGGGCGTCGAGGGTGGCGACCTGGCGGGCGAGGTGCTCGGGACGGCGGCGGGGCACCGCGGTGACCAGCGTGCCGAGCTTGAGCGTGGAGGTCGCGAGCGCGGCCGCGGTCAGCAGCATCCAGGGATCGCCGAACGGCTGGCCGCGGCGGGTTTCCTTGTCGTGGACGACGTGGTCCCAGAGGAACAGTGCGTCCCAGCCTTCTTGTTCGGCCGCTGCCGCCACTCTCGCTACGGTCCGGGCGTCGGCGAAGTCGCCGAAGTTCGGGATGTTGATCGAGAAGCGCATACCGGGCATGGTCCCGGCGGAAGCGCTGGCGCGGCAAGCGAATAAGCCCGGCCCGCGCGTTTTCGGGGTGGCAGGATCGTCCCCGTGCTGGGCTACGAGCAGGTCGGATCGCCTGACAGTCTCCTGATGATCATCAGGGGTCCGAGCGGCGCGGGGAAGTCGTCCGTGGCGGATGCGGTGCGCCGACGGCATGGACGCGGGATGGCTGTACTCGGCCAGGATCTCATGCGGCGAGAACTGCTGTGGGAGAAGAAAGACCTCCCCGGCGGCCTGGCCCCGGGCTTCATCGCGCATTCGGCGGGGTTTCTGCTCAACGCGGGTGCGCCGGTCATCGTCGAGGGCATCCTGAGCGCTGCCTCCTGTGGCCCCGCGCTGCGGGAGCTGATTGCCGCACACCGAGGCAGGACGCTGGTGTACTTCCTGCGGACGGAGCTGGCCGAGACGTTCGCTCGCCACGCCACCCGGCCGGAGGCCGCGCAGTTCACGACCGCCGACATGGCCTCGTGGTTCGAGCCTGACGATCGGCTCGGCGTCCCCGGCGAGGTCGTGATCCCGCAGACCTCTCGCCTCCCCCGCACGGTCGACCGGATCTGTCGCGACGCCCGGATCCGATGACCGTTGACTCAAGTTGTGAATCGGTGGTTCACTTCTTGCCGTGGCCTACCGCAGAACGCCCAAAGTCCAGGAGCGGCTCGACGCGCTCCGGGACACCATCCTCGACGCCACCGTGCAGCAGCTCGCCGAGCACGGCTACTCCGGCTGCTCGGTAGCCGCCGTCGCGGAGAGGGCGGGCGTTGCCGTGGGCACGGTGTACCGCCACTTCCCCACCAAGGCCGATCTGGTCGTGCGCGTCTTCCGGCAGGTCGTGTCGCGCGAGGTCGAGGCCGTGCGGTCGGCGGCGGCGGGGCCGGCCGATCCGGTGGCGCGCGTCGTGGCGGTGTTCGAGACGTTCGCGGTGCGGGCGTTGAAGGCGCCGCGGCTGGCGTATGCGCTGCTGGCCGAGCCGGTGGACGCGGTGATCGACGCCGAGCGGCTCGAGTTCCGGCGGGTTTTCCGTGACGTCGTGGCCGAGCACGTCGCCGAAGGCGTGCGGACCGGGGTGTTGCCCGCGCAGGACGCGGCGGTCAGTGCGGCGGCCTTGGTCGGCGCCGCGGCAGAGGTGTTGATCGGCCCGCTGACCAGCGGCGGGTCGGCGGAGGTCAGCGAGTTGAGCACGTTCGTCGTGCGGTCACTGGGAGGTTCGGATGCCCGCAACGCATGAGGTCGTCAATCAGGTTCCGCCGCTGGAGCACGACGTCGCGGCCGATCCGGCGCTGGCGGAGGCGGTCGGGCGCACCGAGGCGTCGTGGGTCGTCGGCGAGCTGCACGAGCTGGGGCGGCTGGCGGGCAGCGAGCAGGTGCAGGAGTGGAGCCGGCTGGTCAACGAGAACGAGCCGGTGCTGCGCACGCACGACCGTTTCGGGCACCGGGTCGACGAGGTCGAGTTCCATCCGCATTGGCACGACCTGATGAATGTCGCGGTGTCGCACGGGCTGCAGGCCGCGCCGTGGCGGGACGAGCGGCCGGGGGCGCACGCGGCGCGGGCGGCGAAATTCTACGTCTGGAGCCAGTCCGAGGCCGGGCACACCTGCCCGATTTCGATGACGTACGCGGCGGTTCCGGCGTTGCGCGCCAATCCGGAGCTGACCGAGAAGTACGAGCCGCTGCTGGCGTCGACCGAGTACGACTTCGGGTTGCGCGAGCCGGGCACGAAGCGCGGGCTGATCGCGGGCATGTCGATGACCGAGAAGCAGGGCGGTTCGGATGTCCGCGCCAACACCACCGCCGCGCGGCCCGCCGGTGACGGCAGCTATCGGCTGGTCGGGCACAAGTGGTTCACCAGCGCGCCGATGTCGGACCTGTTCCTCACGCTCGCGCAGGCGCCCGGCGGGCTGTCCTGCTTCCTGCTCCCCCGGGTGCTCCCGGACGGCAGCCGGAACCCGATCCGGTTGCAGCGGTTGAAGGACAAGCTCGGCAACCGGTCGAACGCGTCGTCGGAGATCGAGTACGACGACGCGGTGGGCTGGCTCGTCGGCGAGGAGGGCCGCGGGGTCCGGACGATCATCGAGATGGTCAACAACACCCGGCTCGACTGCGCGCTCGGCAGTTCGTCGGGGATGCGGCTGGGCGCGGTCCGCGCGGTGCACCACGCGACGCACCGGTACGCGTTCGGCAAGGCGCTCGCGGACCAGCCGCTGATGGCGAATGTGCTGGCAGACCTGGTGATCGAGGCGGAAGCGGCGGTGGCGGCGTCGATGCGGCTCGCGGCGGCGGGCGACCGGCGCGACGACGAGCAGGAGCAGGCGTTCCGCCGTCTCGGGCTCGCGGTGACCAAGTACTGGGTGTGCAAGCGGGCTCCGATGCACGCGGCCGAGGCGCTGGAATGCTTGGGCGGCAACGGGTACGTCGAGGAATCGGGCATGCCGCGGCTGTACCGGGAGGCACCGCTGATGTCGATCTGGGAGGGGTCGGGCAACGTCGCCGCGCTCGACGCGTTGCGCGCGATGGGACGGCAGCCGGAGTCGGTGGCCGCGTTCTTCGCCGAGGTCGAGCAGGCCGCGGGCGCGGACGCGCGGCTCGACGACGCGGTCGACCGGCTCAAGAAGGATCTGTCCGATGTGGACGATCTGGAGTTCAGGGCGCGCCGCGTCGTCGAGACGATGGCGTTGGTGCTGCAGGGTTCGCTGCTCGTGCGGCACGCGCCGCGCGCGGTGGCGGACGCGTTCTGCGGCACGCGGTTCGGCGGCGACTGGGGCCTGGCTTTCGGCACTTTGCCCGCTGGAACCGACACTTCCGCGATCATCGCCCGCGCTCGCGGCTAGTCCGCGCGTTTCGCCGGACAGGCCGCGGCGGCGAGGGCTACTGTCCCTGCCCGTGACCGAACCTGTTTACGTAACCGAGACGCGCAGCGCGTACGACACCGTCGCCGAGTCGTACGCCGAAATGCTGAAGGATTTCCTCGAGTCGAGCACGTGGGACCGGACGATGCTCGGCGCGTTCGCGGAGCTGACCGGCGAGGGACCGGTGGGCGACCTCGGCTGCGGGCCCGGCCGTCTCACCGGGTACCTCGCCTCGCTGGGCTTGGACGTCTTCGGCGTCGACCTGTCGCCCACGATGGTCGAGGTCGCCCGCCGGACGCATCCGCACCTGCGCTTCGCGGTCGGCTCGCTCGCCGCGCTGGACATCGCCGACGGCTCGCTCGCCGGGGCGCTCGCGTGGTATTCGCTGATCCACACGCCGCCTGAGGAACTTCCGGTGCTGGCCAAGGAACTCGCGCGGGTGCTGCGGCCCGGCGGCTGGCTGCTGACCGCGTTCCAGGTGGGCGACAACCAGCGTCGCCGCATCGAAAACGCCTACGGCCACGACATCGCGGCCGACGCGTACCGGCTGGATCCGGACTTCGTCGCGCAGTTGCTGGCCGACGCCGGTTTCGTGGTGGACGCGCGTCTGGTGCGCAAGCCGGGCCCGAGCTACGAGGCGACGGACCAGGCGTACCTGATGGCCCGCAAGGAGGGCTGAGGAAAGTCCACTGGGGACAGAAGGGGGCAAGGACTTCTCCCCGCCCCCTTCACCTTATAGCGCACCCCGGGGCTTGCGGCAAGGCCCGGGTGGTGCTCCACAATCGTCCGCCGGAGCCTCTGCCTGCGGAAACGCCGCCGGCGGGAATCGGCTCCGGTACAGGGGAAGAAAAGTTCATGGCGGACGTGATCGTGGTGGGGGCCGGGCCGGCGGGCGTCATGCTGGCCGCGGAGCTGCGGCTGCACGGGGTGCGCGTGGTCGTGCTGGAAAAGGACGCGGAACCGCCGGAGTACGTGCGCGCGCTGGGGATGCACTCGCGCAGCATGGAGGTCTTGGACCAGCGGGGGATGCTGGAGCCGTTCCTCGCCGCGGGTTCGACGCACCCGGCCGGGGGTTTCTTCGCGGGGATCACGCGCCCCGCTCCGGAACGGCTGGACACCTCGCATCCGTACGTGCTGGGGCTTCCGCAGCCGATCACCGACCGGCTGCTGGCCGAGCACGCGGTCAAGGCGGGCGCGGAGATCCGGCGCGGATGCGAGGTCGTGGGGCTGAGCCAGGACGAGGACGGGGTGACGGTCGCGCTGGCCGACGGCAGCGAACTGCGGGCGCGCTACCTGGTCGGCTGCGACGGCGGGCGGAGCACGGTGCGCAAGGCGCTCGGCGTCGCGTTCCCGGGCGAGCCCGCACGGCGTGAAGTGCTGCTGGGCGAAATGGAGGCGACCGCGGATCCCGCCGAAATCACCGCGCTGGTGATGGAAATCCGCAAAACGCAGCTGTGGTTCGGGGTCGGGCCGCTGCGCGACGGGATGTTCCGCGTGGTCGTGCCCGCGGCCGGAGTCGTCGAGGACCGACAGCCGCGGGCGCCGACGCTGGACGAGGTCAAACACCAGCTGCGCGAGTACGCCGGAACGGACTTCGGCGTCCACTCCCCTCGCTGGCTCTCGCGGTTCGGGGACGCGACCCGGCAGGCCGAGCACTACCGCGTCGGCCGGGTGCTGCTCGCCGGGGACGCGGCGCACGTCCACCCGCCGCTGGGCGGGCAGGGGCTCAACCTCGGGATCCAGGACGCGTTCAACCTCGGCTGGAAGCTCGCCGCCGAGGTCAACGGCTGGGCTCCGGAGGGACTGCTCGACACCTACGAGGCCGAACGGCACCCGGTCGCGGACGCAGTGCTGGACAACGTCCGCGCGCAGGCCGTGGTGATGTCGCCCGACCCGGACGGGCGCGCCGTGCGGCGGCTGATGACCGAGCTGATGGCCTTCGAGGAGGTCAACCGGCTGCTGCTGGAGAAGGTGCTCGCGCTCGACATCCGCTACGACTTCGGCGACGGGCACCGGCTGCTGGGGCGGCGGATGCCGGACCTGGCGCTCAGGCGAGGACGGCTGTACGAGCTGACGCACCAGGGCCGCGGGCTGCTGCTGGACCAGAACGGGCGGCTTTCGGCCGAAGGCTGGGCGGACCGGGTCGACCGGGTCGTGGACGTGAGCGAGGACCTCGACGTGCCGGCCGCGCTGCTGCGACCGGACGGGCACGTGGTCTGGACCGGCGAGGATCAGCGGGAGCTGGAGCAGCGCTTGTTGCACTGGTTCGGCGCGAAGCGATGAGGACGTAGCCGGGCGGGTTTCCCGGCTGCCCTGGGGGTGCCGGGAAACCCGCCGCGGTCAGGGATGCACCGGACCGCCCCAGCAGTCCTGTTTGCCCAGCCGCACGGACGTGCTGGTGTAGACGCCGTCGGCGATGGTGTCCTGCATGATCGACCGCTGGTCCGTCGGGCGCGGCCACTGGTAGCACCAGTGCTGGGCGAAGTAGCCGCCCGCCGCCTGGATCGGGTCGAAATCGCAGATCCCGTCGGTCTGGATGCAGTAGCGGATGGACCGGACGCCGGCGAAGTCCGGGCGGCCCGCGCCGAAGGACACGTATCCGCCGAACGGCGAGGGCAGGCCGGTGCCCGGCGGGAGCGTCGCGCTGATCCCGGTTCCGGCCGGGCCGGGCGGCTGCATCGGGTCGGCGAAGAGTTTGGCGCTGAACCTGGCCTTGTCGACGCCGAGCCGGCCGTCGGCGATGTCGTTGAGGACCAGGTTCGCCACGATCGCGCCCTGGGAGTAGCCGACGACGGTGAACTCGGCGTCCGGGTTCTCGCGGTAGGCGTCCTGGACGACCTGGCGGCCGCGGTCGTGTCCGATCGCGACGCTCTGGTCCATCGGCGTCTGGTCGCAGTTGGGCGCGCCGGCGGCTCCGGCGGGATAGTCCACGACCCGGGCGATGCCGCCTCGCAGCCACTCCGGATGGTAGACCGACGCCTTCCCGTCGCAGGTGCCGCCGATCAGGAGGTAGTAGTGCGCGCCGTCGGCGGATGCCGGTGTGGCGCTGGCGAATCCCGCGCCGAGCGTGGCGACGACCGCGCCGATCAGCGCGATCCTCCTGGCTTTCTTCCTCATCGGGTCCCCTCCGCGTCGAATGGTCAGCACGTTACTGAACGCGTTCGGAACGCTACGGAGGAGCGATGAAATCCTGCTGAAAGCATGATCGCCCACGAGCCGGGCGTTCGCGGATGCCGCTGGCCGGGCGGCATCGGCACCGGATCCGAGTCCACCGGATCGGGTGACCCGCCGCGAATGCCTCAAGCCGGGCTGCTCCCCCGGCGTGTGCGGCGGGCAGGGGGAACGTCGTGCAGAGGCGGGCCCGCGACCACGGTGTCGCGGACGGTGCCGATCCCGTGCACGGTCATGCGGACGGTGTCGCCGATGCGCAGCGGCGGCGGTTGCCGGTCGCCGTGCCATCCCCACAGTTCGGCGAGGCAGCCGCTGCCGCAGATTCCGGAGCCGAGCACGTCGCCAGGCCGGACCCAGGCGCCGCGGCTGGCGTAGGCGAAGGTCCAGGCCATGGTGGCGAGCGTGTCGCCGCCGACGCGGGTGTCGTTGACGAAGACCTCCATGGCGAGGTCGTACCGGCCGTCGCTTTCGCGGTCGGCCAGTTCGTCCGGGGTGACCAGCACGGGGCCGAGAGTGCCGAACAGCTTCCGGTGCCCGACAGCGGGACTTTGCGCGACGATCTGCTCGTCTACGCCACCTCGCTCGCGAAATACCTGACCTCGCCCGCAGGCAACGCCCTCGATCGAACGTTGGCCTCCGCCGGCGACGACCCGATCACCCAGCAGCTGCGCGACCAGTACTGGGACGCCCGCTACGCCCAGCCCGGCCAGATCGCCGCGCGGGCGATCAAGCGCGGAGAGCTGCCCGAGGCCACCGATCCGCGTTTTGTGCTGGAGCTGCTTGTCGCGCCGCTGCACTTCAGAATCGTGCTCACCCGCGAGCCGCTCGATCCGGACCTGCCCGCACGCATCGTCGACGCCCTCCTCCACGGCCTGCTCCCGGCCGCCGACGGCCCGCCGAGGTCACGGCTCTCCTGAGGCGCCATGTGACCCGTGCGGGCAGGGCGAGTTCGGCTGGTCAGCCGTAGCTTTCCCGCGTGCGGAACCCCGGCTCCGCGAGCGCGGGTCAGCGGACGCGCGGCGTGAACTCCGCGAGGTCCGGCAGCGGCGGCACCTCGCGGGCATACGCGTCCGCGGCCAGCACTCCGGTGGTGACCCGGGTGGCGGTGCGGCGGCCGAGCTCGTCGAGGATCTCCTGCTCGGTCCGGCCGCGGGCGAGCAGCAGCAGGAACGGGTCGGCGTCGAGCAGCCACGCGACCTGGAACGACAGCGCGGCGGCGTGCCGGCACGGGAGTTCCCAGCCGGGGCAGTCGCAGTCCGGGTCGAGGTCGCCGATGCCGGGCAGCAGCGGGACGACCTCGGCCAGCTCGGGCGGCAGGTGCCGGTCGAGCAGCGCGGCGAGATGGCCGGAGTGGTCGGCGGCGCGGTCGAGCAGCAGTTCCCAGTCCGTTGCGGACAGTTCGGCCAGGTGCACGCCGGTGCGGTACGGGCCGTCGTCGGCGTCCTCGGTGGTCGCGGTGATCAGGCCCGGGCTGACCGTGATCGGGCCGACCAGGCCGGCCGCGGCGTAGCTCCGGCCTTTCTTCAGCTGCCGCAGGTCGAGCGCGGTGTCCTCCATCGCCTGCAGCCACGCGCGGCCCCACCAGGTGCGGGCGAACGGGCCGCGGCCGGTGCGGGCGGGGAACGCGGGGAATCCGCGGACCCGGTCGGTCATCGCTGCCTCCGGAGGGTCACGAGCTCGGCCAGCTCGGCGTCGGTGAGTTCGGTGAGCGCGGCCTCGCCCGAGGCGAGCACCGCGTCGGCGAGCGCGCGTTTCTCCCGCAGCATCGCCGCGATCCGGTCCTCGACCGTGCCTTCCGCGACCAGCCGGTGGACCTGCACCGGACGGGTCTGCCCGATCCGGTACGCGCGGTCGGTCGCCTGGTCCTCGACCGCCGGGTTCCACCACCGGTCGTAGTGCACGACGTGGTCGGCGCGCGTGAGGGTGAGCCCGGTGCCCGCGGCCTTGAGCGACAGCAGGAACACCGGCACGTCGCCGTTCTGGAAGCCGCGGACGAGTTCCTCGCGCCGGGCGACCGGGGTGCCGCCGTGCAGCAGCCGCGAGGGGATGCCGCGCGCGGCGAGGTGCCGTTCGAGCAGCCGCGCCATCACCACGTACTGGGTGAACACCAGCACCGCGCCGTCCTCGGCGAGGATCGTGTCGAGCAGTTCGTCGAGCAGCTCGAGTTTGCCGGACCGGCCGGCGAGCGTGCCGTCCTCGGGCTCGCCGAGGAACTGCGCGGGGTGGTTGCAGATCTGCTTGAGCGCGGTGAGCAGTTTGACCACGCGGCCGCGGCGGGCCATGCCGTCGCTCGCGGCGATGTCCGCCATCAGCTCGCGCACGGTCGCCTCGTACAGCGCGGCCTGCTCGGCGGTGAGCGACACCGGCCGGTCGGTCTCGGTCTTGGCGGGCAGCTCGGGCGCGATGCCCGGGTCGGATTTGCGGCGGCGCAACAGAAACGGCCGCAGCAGCCGGGACAGCTGCTCGGCGACCGCCGGGTCGCCCCCGGATTCGACCGGTTTCCCCCAGTGACGGCGGAAATCGGCGAGCGGGCCGAGCAGTCCGGGCGTGGTCCAGTCGAGAATCGCCCACAGTTCGGTGAGCGTGTTCTCCACCGGCGTGCCGGTGAGCGCGACCTTCGCCGCGGAAGGCAGCAGCCGCAACGCTTTCGCCGTGTCGGAGCGGTGGTTCTTCACGTGCTGGGCCTCGTCGGCGACCAGCAGATCCCAGCTGACCCCGGCCAGCGGCGCGGGGTCGGTGCGCAGCGTGCCGTAGGTGGTCAGGACGAACCCGCCGGCCAGATCGTCCAGCGACCGCGCCGTGCCGTGGAACCGCCGCACCGGCGTCCCGGGTGCGAACCGGCGGATCTCGGTTTCCCACGTGCCCAGCAGCGAAGCCGGGCACACGACCAGCGTCGGCCCGGTGCCGCGGTGCAGGTGCAGGGCGATGAGCGTGACGGTTTTGCCAAGCCCCATGTCGTCGGCGAGGCAGCCGCCGAGACCAAGGCCGGTGACGGTGCCGAGCCAGTGCAGGCCGCGCAACTGGTAGTCGCGCAGGGTCGCGGCCAGCCCGGCCGGCTGCGGCGCCGGCACCGGATCGGCCGACAGCCGCTCGCGCAGCTCCTCCAGCCAGCCGTCGGTGCGAACCTCCACCCGGTCGCCGTCGACCTCGGTGCGGCCGGTGAGCGCGACGCCCAGCGCTTCGATCGCGGTGAGCGGCTTGAGCGTGCGGTCCCGGGCGCGGTCGGCGGTCTTGCGGTCCAGCAGCACCCACCGGTCGCGCAGGCGGACGACCGGACGCTGGGCCTCGGCGAGCGCGTCGAGCTCCGCGACGCTCAGCTCGCTGTCGCCGAGCGCGAGCTGCCAGTCGAACTGCAGCACCCGGTCCCCGCCGAAGAACGACCGCTCCTCGGACGGCGCGTCGCCCGGCCGGACGACCGCTCGCGCGGCCAGGCCGGTCAGCTCCGCGGGCCAATGCACCGCCAGCTCCGCGGCGTCGAGCGCGCCGGCGAGCAGTTCGGCGATCTCGCGGTCTCCCAGCGCGACCGACGACGGAACCGCCGCCGACAGCAGCGGAGCCAGCGCGGGCCACACCTCGGCCCCGTGCCGCAAGGTGAGCAGGACCTCGTGCCGCGCCTCCTGGCCGCCGGTGCGCCACAGCTCTTCCGCGTCGACCAGCGGCTCGGTCCCGCCGTGCACCTGGACGACCGCGCGGAACCGGCCGCCCGCCAGGTCGTCGGACTCGATCCGCAGCGACACCCGCAGCGCGGGCTCCACTCCGGCGACGTCGCCGAGGAACCGCATCAGCAGCGGATACGGCTCCGGCACCCGCGCCGGATCGCCCGGGATCGGCGTGGCGTGGGCGTGCGGCGGCATCGCGTCGGCGAGCCGGCGCAGCCAGGCTTCCTCGCCGGGGTCGAGAGGCCCGGTCCACCCGGCCGACGCGAGCCGTTCCGCGGCTTCGGCGGCCAGCGCCCAGAACCGCGCGGACGGATCAGCCAGCGCCCGCAGCACCGGCACCGCGTCCGCGGCCGGCAACCGCAGCGCGGGCACCGTGCGCGCCCCGTCCGGCAGCACGACCTCGACGGTCCCGGGCGCCCCGGGACCGTCCGGCTCCGCGCCGTCGGGTCTCCAGAACACGACCCGGCCTGGCTCCACCACAACTGAATTCAGTGCTCCGCCCTCCCCTGGCTGGCCTCTGCGAGATAGTCTACCGGAAAACTCTGTACTGCGTACAAGGAGCGAAATGGACACCGAGGAGCCGGGCGGCCCGCGGCGGACCATCGAACTGCTGTGGGGCGTGCCCGGTCCCCCGCGCCGCGGCCCGAAGCCGAAGCTGTCGGTCGAGCACGTGGTGTTCGCCGGGGTCCGGGTCGCGGACGCGGACGGGCTGGACGCGGTCACCATGCGCCGGATCGCCGACGAACTGGGCGTCGCGACGATGTCGCTCTACACCTACGTGCCCGGCCGCGACGAGCTGCTGGAGCTGATGCTCGACCACGCGCACGGCGAACTCCCCGGCGAGCTGCCGGAGGGCTGGCGGGCCGGGCTCGCCGCGGTCGCCGGGGACCTGTGGCGGCTCTACCACCGGCATCCGTGGCTGCTGGAGATCCGCGCCGGCCGCCCGACGCTGGGCCCGCACACCTTCGCCAAATACGAGCGCGAACTGGCCGCGATGGACGAACTCGATCTCGACGACGTCCAGCTCGACGCGATCGTCAGCCTGCTCAACGGACTGGTCGCCGGCGCGGCGCGCGGTTCGGTGGACGCGGCCCGCGCCGCGCGGCGCAGCGGGATGAGCGACGTCGACTGGTGGAACCGCTCCGCGCCGGTGCTCGCCGGGATCCCGGCGGCCGATCCGGCGCGCTTCCCGCGCGCGAGCCGGGTCGGCACCACCGCGGGACAGACCTACGGCGGTTCCTCGGATCCCGAACACCATTTCCGGTTCGGGCTCGACCGCATCCTCGACGGGATCGGCCAGCTCGCCGGAGCCTGACCGCGCGAAATTGTCGGGGCCCCGGTCTACCGTTCGGAGAGTCCCGGCGGAAACCGTTCGCCGGCACGGACCGGGAGGGGCACGCAGTGACCGGGCAGCACGACGCGGCCGAAGCCGCGCTCGCGCAGGCGTTCCGCGACGAGTGGAGTGCCGTCGTGGCCACGCTCATCCGCGTCACCGGCGACTGGGACCTTGCCGAGGAATGCGCCCAGGAGGCGTTCGCGCTCGCCGTGCGCACCTGGCCGCGCGACGGCGTTCCCGACCGGCCCGGAGCGTGGCTCACCACCGCCGCCCGCAACCGTGCCGTCGACCGGCTCCGGCGCGCGTCGGCGGGAGCGGACAAGGTCCGGGAGGCCGCACTGCTGGCCGTCCCGGACGAACCGGCAGCCGGACACAGCGGAGTCGGCGCACTCGACGACGACCGGCTCCGGCTCATCTTCACCTGCTGCCATCCCGCGCTCGCCTTCGAAGCGCAGGTGGCGCTCGCGCTGCGCACGCTCGTCGGGCTCAGCACCGCGGAGATCGCCCGCGCGTTCCTCGTGTCCGAATCGACGATGTCGCAGCGCCTCGTCCGGGTGAAACGCAAGATCCGCGCCGCCGGGATCCCGTACCGCGTGCCGCCCGCGCAGCTGCTGCCCGAGCGCACCGCCGCCGTGCTCGGCGTGCTGTACCTGCTGTTCAACGAGGGTTACTCGGCCAGCGAAGGAGACGACCTCCAGCGTCCCGGCCTGGCGGCCGAAGCGATCCGGCTGGCCCGGCTGCTGCATTCCTTGATGCCGGACGAATCCGAGGCAACCGGCCTGCTCGCGCTGCTCCTGCTACAGCACGCCCGCCACGGCACGCGAAACGGCTCCGATGGCGAGTTGATCCCGCTCGAAGAACAAGACCGCGGCCAGTGGGACGCCGCGGCGATCACCGAGGGCACCGCGCTGCTGGAAGGCGCGTTGCGACGGCGCAGCCCCGGGCCGTACCAAGTGCAGGCCGCGATCGCCGCGTGCCACGCCGGCGCCGCGCGCGCCGAGGACACCGACTGGGCGCAGATCGCCGGGCTCTACCTCCAGTTGCGGCGTTACCGGCCGGGGCCGGTGGCCGAACTGAACCGCGCCGTCGCGGTCGGCATGGCCGTCGGACCGGAAGCCGGGCTCGCCCTCGCCGACCGGCTGGCCGAAGACCTGACGGGCTACCACCTGCTGCCCGCCACCCGCGCGGACTTCCTCCGCAGGCTCGGCCGCACCGAAGAAGCCCAGGTCGCCTACACCGAGGCGCTCGCACTGGCCCCCACCGGAGCCGAACGCAGCTACCTCCGGAGAAGGCTTTCGGAAATTTCTTCGCCGGAGGTGTCTGTCTCCGCCTCCTCCGTTCGTCGGGAAGGCACAACCGACTCCGGAAGGACAGCCATGATCACCAAAACCCTCCGCGCGCCCGGCGCACAGATCCACTACGACGTCGCCGGCTCCGGACCGCTGCTGCTCCTGGTGCCCGGCGGCCCCGCGGACGCCACCGCGTTCGCCGCACTGCGCCCGTGCCTTGCCGGCCGCTACACCGTCGTCACCTTCGACCCGCGCGGCATCTCCCGCAGCCGGACCACCGATCTCGACGACGACCTGGTCGGCCAGCACGCCGAGGACGTCCAGCGGCTGCTGACCGAACTGGACGCCGGACCGGTCTCGGTGCTGGCCAACAGCGGCGGCGCGATCACCATGCTCGAACACGCCACCCGCTACCCGGGTGCGGTGCGGACGCTCGTCGCGCACGAACCGCCGGTCAGCCGCTACCTCGGCGACCTGCTGGCCGATTTCCCGGACATCCCGGCGATCTACCGGGAGCAGGGCGTCGACGCGGCGGTCGGAGCGTTCATGGCCGCCAGCGGATTCGAGATCCCCCCGCCGCCCGAGCACCCCACCGCCGAGGAGATCGAGCAGGGCAAGCGGATGCGCGGCAACTTCGAAGTGTTCTTCGGCAGGCTGATGGGCGCCATCGGCGCATGGGAACCCGATCTCGAAGCGCTCGCCGCCGCGGACACCCGGATCGTCGTCGCGGTCGGCGACGCGGCCGGGACCCCGGCCTACGAGGCGGGCGTCGGCCTGGCCCGCGCGCTCGGCAGCGAGCCGGTCCTCTTCCCGGGCGACCACGGTGGCTTCGCCGCCGAACCCGAGGCGTTCGCCGTCCGCCTCGCCGAAACCCTCAACGCGGAGAACTGATGCGCTACCTGCTGATGATCGCCGGATCCGAAGAGCCGACCGCCGAACAGCTCGCGATCGGCTGCGGCGGATGGTCCGAGGACCTGCTCCACCGCGGCATCCTCGTCGGCGGCGGCGGACTGCACCCGCCCGCGACAGCAACCACCGTGCGCGTGCGCGACGGCGAGGTCCTGCTCACCGACGGGCCCTTCGCCGAGACCAAAGACCAGATCGGCGGCTACGCCGTGCTCGAATGCGCCGACCTCGACGAGGCCGTCGAACACGCGTCCCGGCATCCGGCCGCCTCCTACGGCACCATCGAAGTCCGCCCGCTGCTCGGCTGACTCCCGCATCCGCCCCGGAAAGGAACGCCCTTGCCCTCCATTGTGGACAGAAACGAACAGCGCTACGTCGGCTGCCGCGCGACGGTCGGACCCGACGGCATGGCCGAGGTCGCGCACCGGATCGCCGCGATCATCGGAGCTCTCGCCGAACGCGGCCTCGAACCCGCCTGCGCGCCGTTCTTCCGGTACCTGGTGCTCGGCACGGACATGAAGACCGTCACCGTCGAGGTCGGAGTCCCGGTCGCGGAGCCCCTCGACCTCGGCGACGAATACTCCAACGGCGTCCTGCCCGCCGGGAAATACGCGCAGGTCACCCACCACGGAGCGCCGAGCGGTCTCTTCGCCGCCACCGCCGACCTGCTCGCCTGGGGCGAAAAGGAGGACGTGCGCTGGGACCGCACCGTCGAGGCCGACGGCGAGCACTGGGCCGCCCGGCTCGAGATCTACCGCACCAACCCGCGGATCGAGCCGGACGCGAACAACTGGGACACCGACCTCTGCTTCCGGCTCGCCGACTGACCCGCCGGTGGTCCCGGGGTCACGCGCCCCGGGACACCACGGCACCGACCAGGCACCCGAACCCGGTCGCGGACAGCACCGTCCGCACCAGGTTCCAGCGCACCCACGGCTGCTCGAACCGGGCCCGCAACGCGGCGAAGTCGACCGTATCCGCGGTGAGGGCGTTGTTCATCGGCACGTTGATCGCGCCGGTCACCAGCATCATCGCCACCAGGAGCGCGGCGCCCGCGACGAGCCAGAGCAGCCCGCCTTGCGCGCCGCTGGTGAAGTGCAGGACCACGGCCGCGACGGCGAGCAGCGGCGCGCCCAGGAACGACAGCATGAACCAGCCGTTGAGGATGGCCTCGTTGATGCGGCGCATCGCGGTCACGAACGTGTGGTCGTCGGCATGGGCGAGGCCGGGCATCACCGACACCGTGTACGCGTAGAACAGCCCCGCGATCAGCCCGGCCGCGACCACCGCCGCCACGAGCACCGCCTTGGAAACGATCACCATCGTCTTGCCTTTCGTCTTGTCCCCAACGCACCCCAGTCAACCCGCAGACAACGAGACGATCCATCGCTTGTCCGCTCGAAGCCATACGTCATCGTCTCGCTAGGAGACCTCATGCAGCACACGCTCCCCCACGGCGTCGCTCTCGGCGCCGAGCACTTCGGCGACCCGGCCGCGCCGCTGGTCCTGCTCGCCGGCGGCACCACGATGCTGTCCTGGCCCGACGCCTTGTGCGAAGCCCTTTCGCGCGGCGGCCGGCATGTCGTGCGCTACGACCTCCGCGACGCAGGCACCTCGACCACGATTGACCCGAACGCCCCGGCCTACACCCTGCGCGACCTCGCCGCAGACGCGGCCGCGCTCGCCCGCGAACTCGACGACCGGCCCGCCCACCTGGCCGGCGTCGGCGTCAGCGGGATGGTCGCCCAAGTCGCCGCCCTCGACCACCCCGAGGCGTTCTCCGCCCTCACGCTGTACGGAACCCGCCCCGTCGCCCCCGGTCCCGTCGACGCGGACCTGCCCGATCACGACGCGAAAGCCATGCGCGAGCTGTTCGCGCTGCCGATGCCGGACTGGTCGGACCGCGCCGCCGTCGCCGACTGGGCCGCCGCCGGCGCCGCAATCCTCGGCAACGACCCCGATACGGCCCGAATCGTCGCGGCCCGCGTCTTCGACCGCGCGGCCAGCACGGAACCGGTCGTGCAGATGGCCAACCAGCTGGGCATGGTGTTCTCCAAACTCGACTGCACGCCGCGCTGGCGTGAACGCCTGCCGGAGCTCGCGGTCCCGACGGTGGTGCTGCACGGCCGCCGGGACGTGTTTTTCCCGGCGGGCAACGGCGAAGCCCTCGCCCGCGAGATCCCCGGAGCGCGGCTGGTCGTCCTGGACGACGCCGCGAGCGCGATTCCGGACGCTGCCGCCGAAGAGGTCGCCGCGGCGATGCTCGCCGCCTGACACCGAGCGCCGCGGGACGGTAGGCCGGTTTTCTCGCCGTGCCGGACTGATTCCCGGGCGCGCCAGGGCCCGCACTCAACGGTTGCTCGGCCTCGCGGGATTTCCTTGGCAGCGGGGAAACAGCGGGCTCCTCGGCACCGGGTCGGCACTCGGACGACTGTGCGCGCCGCCGGGCGGAAGGAAGCTCGGCGAGGCAAGGGAAACCCGAAAACACCAGGTTTTCCCTTGCCTCGGCGCTAGTCTCGGCCAGGTGGACCCGCTCACCGCGTTGCTCGAAGGACCCCGCGCGCACGGCGCGTTCCTGCTCCGGTCCGTGCTGCGCCCGCCGTGGTCGTTGCGGATCGAGGACGAAGCGCCGCTGACCGTGCTCGCCGTGGTCCGCGGCGACGCCTGGCTGGTGCCCGGCGGCGCCGAAGCCGTCCGGCTGGACGCGGGCGACGTGGCCGTCGTGCGAGGACCCGCTCCGTATCTCGTCGCCGACGATCCGGGGACGCCGCCGCAGGCCGTGATCCGCCCGGGACAGGAGTGCGTCACGCCGGAGGGCGGGCATCTCACCGACCTGACCGAGTTCGGCGTGCGCACCTGGGGCGGCGCCGCCGACGGTCCGACTGTGCTGCTCACCGGCACCTACCCGACGGTGGGCGAGGTTTCGCGCCGCTTGCTCGCCGCCGTGCCGAGCGTCGTCACCGCTCGCGCCGGGACCAGCCCGGATCCGCTCGTCGCGATGCTCGCCGACGAAATCGAGCGCGACGTCCCCGGGCAGGAAGCCGTCCTGGACCGGGTGCTGGACCTCCTGCTCGTCCGCGTCCTGCGGGAATGGCTCGACCGCCCCGCCGCGCCGGCCTGGTACCGCGCCCACGGCGATCCGGTGGCCGGGCAGGCGCTGCGCTTGCTGCAGGACCAGCCCGAGCACCCGTGGACGGTCGCCGGTCTCGCGAGCGCGACCGGTGTTTCCCGCGCCGCGCTCGCGAGGCAGTTCACCGACGCGGTCGGCGAACCGCCGATGACCTACCTCGCCACCTGGCGGCTCGCCCTCGCCGCCGATCTCCTGCGCCAGCAGCCGGACGCGACGCTCACCGCGATCGCCCGGCAGGTCGGCTACCGCAGCCCCTTCACGCTGAGCGCCGCGTTCAAACGGGAGTACGGGCGCAGCCCGCAGCACTACCGCCTGCGCGAACCCGCCTGAACATCCGGCGCGCCCGCTGGAAGCGTCAGTCCTCCTCCCCGAACATCTTCGCGAACAGGTGCCGCACCTTCTCCGCCGCGCCGTCGGACAGGAACAGCTCCAGGTTGTCCGCCGACATCCGCGCCGCCGGTTCCGCGCGTTCGAGCATCGCCTGCTCGAACTTCCGCACGTCCCCGCCTTCAGCCAGAACCAGCGCAAGCTCGGCACCGTCGCGCATCGCGAGGTTCGCGCCCTGCCCGGCGAAGGGCGACATCAAGTGCGCCGCGTCCCCGATCAGCGTCACGCCAGGAGCGGCGTCCCACCGCAAGCCGACCGGCAACGCGTTCAACGGATAAACCAGCACCGGCCCGGACGCGGCATCCACCAGGGCCAGGAATTCCGCCGGCCACGCGGCGTACAGCTCCTTCAGTGCGGCGCGAGCGCGATCCGGCTGGTCGAACGGAATCCCCGAGGCGCTCGGCCAGTCTTCGTCGCACCGCAGCGCCAGGTGGACCCGGATCGTGCCGTCTCCGTTGCGTTGCGCGGAAAGCGTCTGCTGATTCCCGATCGCGGAGAAGCTGCCGCGCCCGACCAGCGCCGACGCCGCCGGATGCGCCCGGTCCGCGTCATGGATGACCAGCTCCATCCCGTGCACGCCGCAGTACGCCGGTTCCGTGTCGGTGAGCAGCGGCCGGATCCTCGACCGGGCGCCGTCCGCGCCGACGAGGAAATCGCAGTCCAGGGTTTCGCCGCCGGAGAGGTGAACGCGGTGGCGTCCGTCGCCGAGCGGCTCCGCCCGGGTCACCGCGTGTCCCCAGCGGACAGTCTCCTCCGGAAGCGCGTCGAGCAGCAGTTTCCGCAACGCGGGCCGGTCCGCCTCGGGACGGCCCCAGCGTTCTTCGCCCTCGTCCGGGGTGGCTTCCCGCCGCAGCAAGGTTCCCGCGGAATCGTAAAGGACCATGTCCTGGCCCTCCGGACGGGCGATCGCGCGATAACCGGCCTCCAGACCGGCCTGGCGCAGCGCCCACTGGCCCTCGTCGACGGTCAGGTCCAGCGTGCCGCCTTGGACTCGCGCTTCCCGGCTTGCGTCGCGTTCGCAGACCACGGCGTCGATGTCGTGCGCGCGCAACACTCGCGCACAGGTGAGCCCGCCGAGCCCGCCACCGGCGATCACGATTCGCATGATGCCATCCCCTCGATACACTGTATTGACAAAATACACTGTATCGGAACCGCCCCGGTACTGTCACCCGAAAAGGAGCGAGCATGGACGAACTGGTGTGGGAACGGCCCGAACCGCCGGCGCGCGCGGCACCGGCGCCGCTGAGCCGCGCCCGCATCGTCGAGACCGCCTGTGCGCTCGCCGACGAAGGCGGACTGGAAGCGGTGTCGCTGCGCAAAGTCGCCGCCGCTCTCGGCGCCGGGCCGATGCGGCTGTACGGCTACCTCGACACCAAAGAAGAACTGCTCGACCTGATGACCGACGCCGTCTACGGCGAGATCCCGCTGCCGGACCCGGACACCGAAGGCGTGGCCGCGCTGCGCGCGCTCGCCCACGGCTGCCGCGCCGCCGTCCAGCGGCACGAATGGTTCGCCGACCTGATCGGCGGACGGCCCGGCCTCGGCCCGAACGCGCTCGCGTACCTGGAGGCGTCGCTCGCCGCCGCGGCCGGTCCGGGCCCGATCGAGGACGCCATGATCACCGTGTTCACCGTCCACTCCTACGTCACCGGCGCGGTGCGCAGCGAGATCCGCGAGCGCCGGCTCATCAGCGACACCGGTCTCGACGAGGAAGCCTGGCAGCGCGCGGCCGGCCCCTACCTCCAGCGGATGTTCGACTCCGGCCGCTACCCCACCCTGTTCCGCACCGCCCGCGACGCTGTCCATCCGGACGGCGACGCCGTCTTCGCCGCCGGCCTCGAGCGGGTGCTTTCCGGACTCACCCTCGGCTAGTTACCGCTTAAGCGGCAAGATGGCCGCATGGACACCGCCGCGCTGGGACCGACGACCCGGGTCATGCACGCGATGGAGCAGCTCTGGGCCGAAATCCGGCGGCGGCACGCGGACGTTCCCGAAGCGATCCTGGTGCTGGCGTCGGGAACGATGGGCACCACCACCGAGATCCACGGCCACTTCGCCCGGTCCCGCTGGCACGTCGGCACCGGCGTCGAACCGCGCGCCGAGTTCTTCCTCGGCGCCGAAGGCCTCCGGCGCAGTGCGGCCGAGATCCTCTCCACCACGCTTCACGAGGCCGCGCACGGGCTCGCCGCCACCCGCGACATCGTCGACGTCAGCGACGGCCGCTACCACAACAAACGCTTCGCCGCGCTCGCCGCCGAACTCGGCCTGCGGGCCGAACAGGCGGACCGGATCGGCTGGTCCTCGACCACCGCGCTTCCCGCGACTCTCGATGCCTATCAAGGAGAACTCTCCCGGCTCGAAGCCGCGCTGACCGTGTGGCGGCACACCGAACAGGAGGTCGCCCGACTCGCCGTCGCGGCCCCGCCGGACGATCCCGATGCGCCGGACGAGGCGGCCGAACCGCTCGCGCCGCCGGTGGTGATCGCCCCGGTCGACGGCCGCGGCGCGCACCGCGGCGGACCGAATTACGTCGCGGCGATCTGCCGCTGCGAACCCCCGCGCCGGATCCGCGCTGCCCGGTCGATCCTGGAGCTGGGGCCGATCACCTGCACGCTGTGCGCCGAGCCGTTCATCGAGGCCTGACCGCTGCTCCGGAAATGCCAAGTGCTTGCACTTTGCTATCACTTCAGGCTGCGGTCGCGCATCACGAGCGAAGGGCGTCGCCGTGCTGAGCCAGGCGGCGGGGGGTGCTGGTCCACCGGAGCGAGGTGCTGGAGAACAACGCGGTCGTCGTGCGGGGCGGGGATGGTGACTGCTCGTCGATCCCGGGCTCACCACCGGCGAACTGGCCTGCCTCGCCTCCGATCTGCGCGAACTCGGCCAGCCGGTCGTGGCCGGCTTCGCGACGCACCCGGATGGGGATCACGTGCTCTGGCACGCGGAATTCGGCGACGCTCCCCGCTACGGCACGGCCCGGTGCCCGGCCTCCTCGCGGGACCTGCTGGCGAAGGCGGACTGGAAAACCCTGGTCGTCGAAGGATTGCCGCCGGAGCTCGCCGACGACGTGCCGATGGAACTGTTCGCCCGCATCACCGGCCTGCCCGCTGGGACGGAGTACGTCCCCTGGGACGGCCCACGCGCCCGGATCGCCGAACATCCGGCGCACGCCCCGGGACACGCGGCGCTGCTCATCGAGGAACGCGGGGTTCTCGTCGCCGGAGACATGCTTTCCGACGTGCTCGTCCCGATGTTCGGCGACACCGCCGGCCCGATCGGGGATTATCCCGCCGGATTGCGGGCGCTCGAAGCCGTGGCGGACGACGTCGAAGTCCCCGGCCACGGGTCCGTCGGGGCGGATCAGATTCGCGCGCGGATCGACCTGGACCGCGCGTACGTGCATGCCCTGCGCGACGACCCGCGGATCGGCCCGTCGGCCAAGCCCGGCTGGGAATGTCCAGGCGATCTGCACCGGGGACAGGCCGCCTGGCTCGGCTGATCAGCCGAGCCAGCCGCGATGCAGCGCCGGGGCCAATTCGTGCGCGGCCGAATCGCGGATGGCGTTCTCGTCGTGCAGATAGCCCTCGGTGGTCGACAACGCGGCGTGCCCGAGGTCGCGCTGCACCTGGCGCGGCGGGACCCCTCGCTCGATCGCGTGCGTCGCATAAGAATGGCGCGCCGAATGCGGATGGATGGTGTCGCACAACGGTTGCAGGTGCGTCGCGACGAACCGGGCCTCGGCGGTGTCGAGCACCTCCTGCAGCCGCGCGGTCTTGGTCGGCTGGCAGAACGTCGCACACAACCGGCGCAGCAACGCCGTCACATGCGAAACGTGCACGCGCGCGCCGGTGCTCGTGACGAACAGCGGCTCCGCTCGCTTCGCGCCTACCTGCCCGCGCAGCGCCGGGACCTGCGGCGCAGACCGCTCGGCCAGGTAGGCGTCGAGCGCGTCGGCCACTGGTGCGGCCAGCGCGACCTCGCGGTCCTTGGATCCCTTGCCGTGCACGCGAAGCACGCCGATGCCGCCCGCGGCCGGCCGCCGGTAGTCGCCCAGATCGACGCCGACGAGTTCCTCCGCGCGCACCCCGGTGCCGACCAGGATCTCGACCATCGCCCGGTCGCGCGGGCCGTTCCGGCTGTGGTCGGCCAGCAGCCACGCCGCGAGCAGCAACGCCCGGCACGCGTCGAACGACCAGCGCGCGGTCTGCGACGGAACGCCGGACGGCCGGTTGAGATGCTGCGCCCGCCGGTCCACGAGCGCCGCCGGATTGTGCCCGGCCAAGCCTTCGCGGAGCAGGTACTTGCGGTAGAACGCGGACACCGCCGACAGCATCCGCCCGCGCGTCGCGTCTCGGTACCCGGCCCGCGCCAGCTCGTCCAGCCACTGCTCGACGTGCTCCACCCGGACGTCGGCGAACGAAGTGAACCCGTTGCGCAGGCACCACGGCAGCCACGCGAGCGCGTCCGGATCGGTCCGGCGCGCACGGCCGCGGCGGCGTCCCGGATCGGGCGGCTGATAGCCGGGCACCCAGTCGAGCGGGATGCCAAGATCGGTCGCGTACGCGACGCGGGTGTTGAGCGACGCGTACACGCGCAGGAACTCGCCGAACCGCTCTCGCGCATCCTTGCCCGCTCCCCCGGCATCGGTGAGCGCGAGGGTCATGCGCGCTCGCCCGGATACAGCGCGGCGACCCCGGCGAGCACGAGATCGATCCCGGCCAGGAACTGCTCGCGGTCGTCGTGCTCGCGCATCTGGCTCGCCATCAACCTCGTCGTCTCGAACTCCTCCGGGTCGAGGTCCTCCCACGCTTCCGCCGTGGCGGCGAAGAATTCGGCTCGGTCCGCCTCCGGCTCGGAGACCTGGTTGTTCGCCGCGTTCTGCCCGGCCGCGCCCAGGACGTAGTGCATCAGCACCGACGTCGCGGTGAACCAGTGCTCCTCGGGCACGCCCAGCGCGCGGACCCGGCGGCCGAGGCTTTCGAGGATCCGCGGCGTCACCGGCCCGCCCGGGCTGCGGGACAGCTGGAGCAGCAGTTGCGCGGCGAGCCAAGGATGCGCGTCGATCGCGGAGAACAGCCCGAGCGCGACCGCGTGCACTTCCTCCCGCGGCGATCCGGCCGGCTCCGCCGCCAGCGCGCCGGCCACCACCGCGTCGGTCGCGGCGACGAGCAGTTCGCCCTTGTTCGCGACGTGCCAGTAGATCGCCCCGGGCCCGGTCGCCAACCGTTCGGTGAGCACCCGGAACGTCAGGCCGCTCTCGCCGGCCGCGTCCAGCAGTTCCACCGCCGCCTCGACGATGCGCTCCCGGGAGAGTGCCTCCGTGCGCCGCTGTGCCCGGCGAGTCCCCGTACCCATGCGCCTATCTTGACACATCTGGAGCGACGTTCCAATATGGAATGGCGTACCAGAACTCTCCCCGGAAGGAACTGTGCCGTGAACACCTCCGTCACGATCGTCGGCGCCGGGCTCGGCGGTCTCGCCCTCGCCCGCGTCCTGCACGTCCACGGAATCCCGGCCGTCGTCCACGAGGCCGAGCCGTCCCCGACCTCGCGCGCCCAGGGCGGCCTGCTCGACATCCACGACTACAACGGTCAGCTCGCCGTCGAAGCCGCCGGGCTGACCGCCGAATTCCGCAGCCTGATCCTGGAAGGGAGACAAGAGCTGCGGCTGTTGTCCCGGGACGGGACCGTGCTGTTCAACCAACCCGACGACGGCACCGGCGGCCGCCCCGAGGTCCACCGCGGCGAGCTGCGGCAGCTGCTGATCGACTCGCTGCCGGAGGGCACCGTCCACTGGGGACACAAGGTCAGCGGGGTGCGCGCCTTGGCGCAGGGCTACGAGATCGCCTTCGCCGACGGCAGCACGATCACCACGGACCTGCTGGTCGGGGCGGACGGCGCCTGGTCGAAGGTCCGGCCGCTGCTGTCCCCGGCGAAGCCGGAGTACACCGGCACGTCAACCGTCGAGACCTTCGTCCACGACTCCGATCGGCGGTTCCCCGCCACGGCCGAAGCGGTCGGCGGCGGGATGCTGCTGGTGCTCTCGCCGGGCCAGGGCATCACCGCACACCGCGAGCGGGACGGAATCCTGCACGCCTACCTCGGGCTGACCCGGTCGCCGGAATGGTTCGACAGCATCGATTTCGCCGATCCGGCCGCCGCGGCCGCCCGGATCGCCGCGGAGTACGAGGGCTGGTCGACGGCGCTGACCACGCTGATCACCGAAAGCGACACCCCGCCGGTCCTCCGGCCGCACTACGGCTTGCCGATCGGGCACCGGTGGGAACGGGTGCCGGGCGTGACCCTGGTCGGCGACGCCGCGCACCTCGCCCCGCCGAACGGGGAAGGCGCGAACCTGGCCATGCTCGACGGCGCCGAACTCGGGCTCGCCCTCGCCGCGCACCCGGACGACGCGGAGGCCGCCCTCGCCGAGTACGAGCAGGCGATGTTCCCGCGCGGCGCGGAAACCGCCGCCGAGGGCGCGCACCTGCAACGGCAGATGTTCGGTCCCGACGCACCGCACGGCCTGCTCGCCGAGTTCATCGCCGGGACCTAGGTCTCCTGGGCAGGTCGGTGAACTCGACCCCGGCAGGCCACTGACCACCCGCAGCCAGCAAATCGACTGCATGACCGCCGACAACCGCTACGACGCCTGCTGCTGCACTCACGGCGCGAACGTCGAAGGCAACGGCAGCTGGGTCCGCGAGCTGGGCGACACCTACAAGCAGGGCTATGTGGCCGCCTACTACCTGCAGGACGGAGCGACCGCCGGCGTCGCTACCAAGTGCGGCTGACATCGGGTCCGGGTGTCCTGCCTGGCTCAGGACAGGCGGGACACCCCTGCTGGGCGTTCTCGAAGCGGTCTGCGCTATCACTATATGAATAATCTCAGTTATCCATATGATAGTGAACTCCCGTGGTCGTCTTCCAGTTTTCGTTTAATTACCGATACCTCATGTTTCGGTTTTAATACCCTAACGGTAGAGTGGGTCTCACCTGCGGAAAGGGGCACTGATGGAGGCGATGGGGCCGCCGATCCGGCGCGGAAGCCGGGAGGAACGCCGGGAGGCGACCGTGCGGGCACTGGCCGCCGGAGACGAGGCGGGATGCGCGTACTGCGGCCGGCCGCTGCCGCCTATCCCCCGGCAAGGCGGGCGGCCGACGCCGTACTGCCCGGCCGACCCGGAGCGGTACGGGAGGTGGGGCGCGAAGGTCATCACGTGCGCGATGCTCGACGAGCAGCGCGAGATCTGGGTGACCGTCTACGGACCCGACCAGCCGATGACCCAGCTCGACACCCGGGCGCTCGACGAGCAGCTCGGGTCGGCGCTCTCGGCGTTGGATCCGCTGCACGCGGAGCTGTCGGCGCTGCGCACGCACGTCACCGACCAGACCGCGGCGGCCCTCGAAGCGCGGGAGGAGGCCGAAGCCGCTCGCGACGAGGCGTTGGAGCAGGTCCGGGTGGCGAACGCGGAGCGCGCGCACGCGGTAACCGATGCGGAGGAGGCGCGCGCGGCTGAGGCAGCGGCCAGGAAACAGTCCGAAGTGGACCGTGAGGAGCGTGACGCTGCGCTCGCCAGCGCTGTCGCGGCAAGGAAAGCACAGGAAACCGCGCTCGCGGTCCGCGATGAAGCCGAGAACAACCGGCAGCGGGCGCTCGAACAGGCGGCGGCCGCGCATGACCGGGTCACGGCGTTGCAGCGCGAGATCTCGGCGTTGCGCGCGACGGCGGTCGAGGATCTGGAACAGGCGCGCCGCACGGCGGCGGAAGCGCAGCAGGAGCTTCGGGCATCGCTGACCGTCGAGCACGAGAGCCGGATGCGGGAGCAGGAGCAGCGGCTGCGCGAGCAGGCCGCGGAGGCGGACAAACGGGTGCGCGGCGTGCAGCTGGCAGCCGATCAGCGGGTCGCGGAGTCCGCTGCGCAGGTGAGCCAGGCGACCAAGGCGTACGCCGAAACGCTGGCTCCGCTGCACGCTGAGCTGGCGGAACTGCGGGCTCGCTTGAGTGCGCGGCAGGCGGAACTCGACGAGATGCGGCGGCTTCGCGAGGCCGAGGAGGCGGAGCAGCCGGACGAGATCGAGTAGCCGGAGTTGTGGTTCAATATCTTCCGTCGCCAGGTTTGACTGGCTGACAGTCATCGCCCGCGGTGCTTTTCCGGCCCGCGCAGGCGCGCTCGCCTTGCGAGCACTTCAGCGATCCCGGCCTCGTCAGGCCGTCCCCAGTCATGCCCGAGAACGGAGCAGAACCATGCCCACTGAACGCATCACCGACGGCACCGAACGAGCACTGCTCGAGAACACGCTCGACCGCAACCGCGAAGCGCTGGTCGAGACCCTCCGCGGCCTGTCCGAGGACGACGCGCGACGACGGCTCGTCGCGTCGCTGTCGACGCCGATTTCCGTGGTCAAGCACGCCGCCGCGGCGGAACGGATCTGGTTTCAGCGGTTCTGGGCGGGGCTCGACGAGTCCGAATGCGACGGATACTCGAAGCGCGACGTCGGCACCTTCGCCGTCACCGACGACGAGACCGTGGCCGACGTGATCGCCGAGTACGAACGCGCCAGCCAGCGGTCGCGGGAGATCGCCGCGCGCTTCGACCTCGACGCAACCAAGGAGTTCCCCGGCGAGGGCACCGTCAGCATGCGCTGGACGATGCTCGCGATGATCCAGGAGTTCGCCCGGCACGCGGGACACGGCGACATCCTGCGCGAGCAGATCGACCAGCCGCTCCCCTGACCTCGGCGGTGCCGCGCAGGGACCTGGCTCGATCTGGTTCTCCGCGGCGTGCGCGCTACAGCCACCCGCTCGTCTCGGCGACCCGGACCGCCTCCGCGCGCGTGCGGGCCTGCGTCTTCCCGATCGCCGACGACAGGTGGTTGCGCACCGTGCCCGCCGACAGGCCCAGCGCCAGCGCCATGTCCGCGACTGTTCCGCCTTCCGCCGCGGCGCGCAGCACGTCCGCCTCGCGGTCGGTGAGCGGGCTCGCCCCGCTGGCCAGCGATTCCGCGGCGAGCGCCGGGTCCACGAACCGCAGGCCGGCGTGGACCCGCCGGATCGCGTTGATCAGCTGCTCCGGGCGCGAATCCTTCACCACGAACCCGGCCGCGCCCGCGGACATCGCCCGCGACAAGTAGCCGGGGCGGCTGAAGGTGGTGCAGATCAGCACCCGGCAGTCCGGCAGCGCGTGCCGCAGTTCGGCGGTCACGGCGAGGCCGTCGCGGCCGGGCATCTGGACGTCGACGAGCGCGATGTCCGGGGCGGTCCGCTGCGCGGCGGGCAGGACTTCGAGGCCGGAGCCGACCTCGGCGACCACCTCGATGTCGGATTCCATCCGCAGCAACGAAGCCAACGCGCCGCGCACGAGCGCCTGGTCGTCGGCCAGCAGGACCCGGATCACGCGGCGCCTCCCGTCGCCGGGCCGCGGGCCAGCACCCGGAAGCCGCCGTGCGGGCCGCGGCCGTGTTCGAGCGAGCCGGACACCTCGGCCATCCGCTCGGTGAGACCGGTGAGCCCGTGTCCGGGAACGACCTCCGCCGGGACTGTGCCGTCGTCGGCGACTTCCAGCCAGTCGCGGCCGACGCGCACGACGCAGCGCTGCGCGTCGGAATGGCGGAGCACATTGGTCACGGCTTCCCTTACCACGTAACCGAAAACGCCCTGCAGTTCCGGAGCTACGGCATCGGCGGCGGCAGGCAGTTCGGCGTGGACTCCGGCGGCGCGCAACGCCATCCGGGCACCGGCGACTTCGGTCGCGAACGACACCGTGCGGTAGTCGGACACGGTCGCGCGGACGTCGGAGAGGGCCTCCCGGCACAGGTCGTCCAGATCCCGGATCTCGGCGAGCGCCGCGTCGGTGTCGTCCGAAGTCTCCAGGATCCGCCGCGTCAGGCCGAGTTTCAGGGTCATCGTGGAAAGGCTGTGGCCGAGGACGTCGTGCAGGTCGCGGGCGACGCGCTGCCGTTCCTGGTCGACAGCCATCCGCCGGATCTGCTCGCGAGCGAGCCGGAGATGGCCGACGGTGAACGTCAGCGCGTAGACGATGCCGAGGATCGCGGTGACGGCGACCAGCGTGAGGACCTGGCCCCAGGCGACGACGCCGTCCCTGGCCAGCATCCACGCGATCTGGGCGACGGCCGCCGCGGAGCCCAGCAGCAGGGAAAACCGCAGCGGCAACAGCATGAGACCGGTCGCGATCGCGTAGGTGAGGGCGGTCAGGTACGCCGGGGAGCCGAGGATCAGCGCGGGCGTGACACCGAGCGCGAACATCGCCGCCACCATCGCGATCCGCTGCCGCCGCAGCGCGAGCGGGCCGAACCACAGCACCAGCAGGTACGCCACGGCGTAGCAGCCGAGGAAGCCGAAGACGAGCCCGGTGCGCACCGGGCCGTGCTTTCCGTCCGCGATGGCGATGACCCAGGTGGCCAGGAAACCCATCATCAGGCCGTTGACCACCACGGACCGGACGCGGCCGAGACGCAGGCCGGGCCCTCCGCTGCGGGCGTCCGTCCAGAAGCTCCAGTCCGGCCACTGGCGGGCCGAGAACCGGTCCGGATCGGGTTCGCGCATGTCGATCATGGTACGGGCGCCTCGCCGATGATCACCCATGACAAACGGCACGGGCGGTTCGGGCGGGGCGATGCTGGAGTTTGTCCATGTTGCACATCGAGAAGTCCGGCTTGACCAAGTACGAGATCACCAGCGACGGCCGCCCGCTCACCGTGATCGAGGGCCGGTCCGGAGGCGAGTTCCGGCTGGACGGCGCCGGCTACCGGATCCGCCGCCGGTTCCGCAGCTACCAGTTGCTGGCGGCCGACGGGTCGGTGCTCGCGAGCACTCACCGGCCGGGCACGCGCATCTGGAGCGTCGAGAGCGGCGGTTCGGAGCTGCGCTTCCGGCGGACCGGCCGTCGTGACCACGCGCAGGTCGACGAGGCCGGGAACACAGTCGGCACCGTCACCGCGGGCACCGCTGACTTGTCCGGCGTCAAACCCGAGCTGGAGGTGTTCGTGCTCGCGGCGCTGGCGATGCGTTCGCGCCGCCGACGCGTCGTGGTCGTCGCGGGCAGTTGAGCGGCGACTACGCTGGACGGGTTCGCCCGCCTTCGCTGGAGAGACCTTGCCCGACCACCGCACTCTGACCGCCGACTGCACGAGCTGTTTCGCCCTCTGCTGCGTGGCGCTCACCTTCACCGCATCAGCTGATTTCGCCATCGACAAGCGGGCGGGCGACCCGTGCCCGAACCTGCTGTACGACTTCCGCTGCGGCATCCACGACCGGTTGCGCCCCAAGGGTTTCGCGGGCTGCACCGGGTACGACTGCGTTGGCGCCGGACAGCAGGTCTCGCAGGTGACCTTCGGCGGCCGGAGCTGGCGCGAGGCCCCGGAAACCCGCGAGCGGATGTTCGCCGCGCTCCCGGTGATGCGGCATCTGCACGAACTGCTCTGGTACCTCGCCGAGGCGC
The DNA here is from genome assembly GCF_900115345.1 of Amycolatopsis rubida. Taxonomy (GTDB): domain Bacteria; phylum Actinomycetota; class Actinomycetes; order Mycobacteriales; family Pseudonocardiaceae; genus Amycolatopsis; species Amycolatopsis rubida. The sequence continues at coordinate 237,566 of NZ_FOWC01000007.1, forward strand.
GTTCGCTGGCCGCGACCCGCGAAATCCACGCGGACCTGGACGCGGAGATCGCCGAGCTCGAACAGATCACCGCCGGGGACGCGGACGCGGTGCTGGCCATCGACGTCGACGCCCGGCGGGCTCAGGTGAACCCGCTGCTGGTGCGCACCAGCGAACTGGTGCGCACCGGGGCCGGGCGCAAGAAGGACCGCCGCGGCGCAGACCTGATCGGCGCGAAACTGGCCGGAGCGGACCTCCGCAGCACGAACTTGCGCGGCGCCTGCCTGATCGCGGCCGACCTCCGGGGCGCGGACCTGCGCCGCGCTGACCTGATCGGAGCGGATCTGCGTGACGCCGACGTCCGCGGCGCCGACTTCACCGACAGCATTTTCCTTACCCAGTCCCAAGTGAACGCCACCCGCGGCGACGCTGCGACCAAGCTCCCGCCGCGGCTGGCCCGGCCCGGACACTGGTGAGTCAGCGCGGCCGGGTAGACCCCACGACGACCCCGCTGAGCCGCGCGATCCAGCTGCCGCACACACAACGCACATAGTCGGCCCGGCTGCCCGCCGACGCGGGAACGACAGCGGAAGCGGGCAGTTCGGCCAGGGGCCAGCCACAGCGGGGGCAACGGTTCTCGTCCATGCCGTCATCGTGCGGTAATGGTTCAGTGCAGTTCAACCCTTACGGATCTCCGCGCAGCGGAGCGTCGGAGACCCGCGAGGGAGCCTCACGGCTTTGCGGGCCGTGCCACGACCGTCGTGAAGCAGGCCAGTCGCGCGCCGTGGTGCCGATCCACGTTGGCAGGGCTGATGAGGCTCCGCTGGTTGCCGAACCGCGCGCGGGAGCCGTCCGAGGGGACGGAAATCAGGTGGCGATGAGTGCGGCGACGGCGTCCCCGGCGGAGACGGTCCGTCCTGTTGTGTGCTGGTAACGCCGCACGAGGTCGCGATGGCGGACCCGCTGGCCGAGCCGTCGTTCGACTCGGAGCACCGGATTGCGCGGCGGGATCGGCGAGCAGGGCCCGCTGATCCACGCCTGCGACGCCGAAGCCCCAGGACGCGCCGGGATCCAGCGTGACCAGCACGAAGGCGAGCTGCTCGGTCCGGTGCTCCCGCTCCCCGCAAGCGCGCGCGAGCCGCAGGGATGCTTCGCAGGCCGCCTGTGTGTCCAGCCCGAGCGGCGGCTTCCGGCAGCAACGGTTCGCGTGCGGGCGGGCGGTCCAGCACTGTCCCGGTCAGGCCTCGGAGATCGATCCCCAGGGCTGCCCGGTCGGCGGCCGCGCCGGTGCCTGCGGGATGCAAGAACGGCCCCGCGGACGCTTCTTCGGCCGCTCCGTGGCCTGCCGGTACGCGGATGTTCGAGGCCATGCGCCAAGGCGATCGCCCGGCCCATGGCTTGGCTCAGCTGAGGGTGATCTCCGCGGACCAGCAGGCCCTCTCGGTGCGGCGGTGCACGGTCTGTTTGGCGACGCCGAGCCGGACGGCGATGTCCGGCCACGACCACCCGCTCTCCCGGGCCGCCGCTGCCTGCTCGGCCTCCGGCTGTTCGACCAGCGCGCGCAGGCCAGCGAACGGCCTCGTCGAGATCGGCCATCATCAGGTCGCGCGGCAATCGTGCCCCCGGCAGGAGTCGAACCTGCGTTCCCGGCTTCGGACGCCGGCGTCGTATCCGTTGGACCACGGGGGCGGAGTGGGCCGCCAGGGATGCGAACCCCGAACCCGCCGGGTAACGCGCGATTGAGCCAACGGCCCGAGAGGAGGCGGGGTTGCTGCCCGTCGAGGGTTCGAACCTCGGCTTCCGCGTCCTGCCCGTTGGACGAACGGGCATCGGCTCCCGGTCCAGGATTCGAACCTGGGCTCGCGGATCCAAAGTCCGCGATGCTGCCGGTCACACCCACCGGGAGCGAGGGCTGACGAAGTCGGATGCCCGCGGGTCGAACGCGGTGGCTCCTGGTCCCGAACCAGGCGGGGTCGCCGGTGCCCCTCGCATCCGGATGCGGTCCGCGGCGGAAAGCCCCGGCGCCCCCTCGGCGCCGGGCCCGTACCCCGGCCAGGATTCGAACCTGGGACCTCCGCATTCGTAGTGCGGCGCTCTGTCCAACTGAGCTACAGGGGTGTGCGTCCGGCACCGCGACAGTGCCGGACCGCGAGCGGCCGGAGGGCATCGAACCGTCCTCTTCGGCGGGGAAGCCCGACGTGTCCGCCGAGTTCGCCACGGCCGCAGGACGCGCCCTGGGCCGGGCGCAGTGGTGAGGGAGAGAGTCGAACCCTCACTGCCCCGAAAGGGCGCCCGGGTTACAGCCGGGTGGGGCGGCCGCCGCCCCGTCTTCACCGTGCGGGTCCGGCGGCGCTCGTCCTGGCCGCGGGTGAGGCGACGGGGACGAGTCTCGGAAATGTCTTGCTCCGCTGTGCAGTTGTCAAAGAACCGCCGCCGTGAAATGGGCAGCAGGGAAATGCCGTCGCGAAATGCGACGAGAATTGAATGCGTTCGGAGGCCCTGACGAGAGAAGCCGCCCGGATCGGTTTCCCGACGGACGGCTCCCGGTGCGCGGCGGCTGCTGCGTCAGGTCAGGGAGCGATACCGCCCAAGCGGCCGTCTTTTCGGTCGGCTTGGCGCTGCTGAAGCGGCGAACACCGGACAGCGCGGAGGGCGGCCGGATACTGGCCTCGCCTCTCCCGCATGTTCGTCATGACCGCTCCTTCATCCGCTGTGCTGAAATCATCTTCACCTACGGCGAAGCTATGCGTCAATCTTATTTTCCGGGGAAGAAGACTTGTGCTGTAATGGACGAGTGCACTTCAACCCTTACGGCGGCGCGGGCGCGCAGGTAGCCGCCGACCTGACGACTCTTGCCCAGCGCGACGACAGCACGGCCGCCGAGGTGCGCGCTGCGGGGCAGGCGCGCGACATGGTGCTGCCCCGCATCACCGCGGACGAGGCGGAGCGGATTCTCGCGTGGGGGCGGCGGCTGCATCAGGTGTTCGTCGCGGAAACGACAGCCGAGCGGATCGATCTGCTCAACGAGCTGCTCGCCGTCGCTGCTTGCCGGCCGAACATCGCCAGCCACGACGGGAAAGCGCCGCATCTGCATTACTCCAGCGAGGGTGCGGGCGTGGTCGAGCGGTTCTACGCCTACACGGCGGGCGGGCTCGCGCATCTGGTGTGCGAGGAGCCGCACCGTCTCGGCGTGTGCGCGCGCGAGGGGTGCGGTGTTGCGTTCGTGGACACGTCGCGCAACGGGCGCCGGCGGTTCTGTTCCACTCGCTGCGGCACACGAGTCAACGTCGCCGGCCATCGCGCGCGGCAGCTCGCGGGCTAGACGGTCTCGTCGAACGACCGCAGTTCCGGGTACTTCGGGGCGATCGTGTCACCGGAGGATTCGCCGCGCAGGCGTCGACCGATCCACGGCAGCGCGTGCTCCCGTCCCCAGCGGAGGTTCGCCGCCCGCTGTTCCCGTGTGGACAGACGAGGGCGCGGTTCCAGCGCGGCGTGCGTGAGACCGTGCTGCACGCCCAGCGCGTCGAGGACGGCGATGGCGATTTCGGTGTGCCCGGCGGCATTCAGGTGCAGCCGGTCCGGAGACCACATGCGACGGTCGCGCAGCTGGCGCATCGACCACATGTCCACCAGCAGCGTCTCGTGCCGCGCCGCGATGCCGCGCACGTGTTCGTTGTAGATCGCGACCCGGCCGCGGATCTGCCGGAACAACGCGTCTTCCACGCCGTCGACCCCGGTGAACAGCAGCACCTGGGCGCCGGCCGCGCGGAACCGGGCCACGGCGCGCTCGTAGGAGTCGGCGACGCTGTCGATGTCGACCCGCGGCCGCATCAGGTCGTTGCCGCCCGCGTAGGCGGTGACGAGGTCCGGCTTCATCGCCAAAGCCGGTTCGACCTGCTCGTTCAGCACCTGCGGCAGGAGCTTCCCGCGCACCGCCAGATTGGCGTAGCGGAAGCCCGGCTCGCCGGCGGCCAGCACCTCGGCGACCCGGTCGGCCCAGCCGCGCACCCCGTTGCGCGCGGACGGATCGTCGTCCCCGACGCCTTCGGTGAACGAATCGCCAATACAGACTAAGCGGTTGGTCATCAGCTCAGTTTAGGCCCGGCTCCCCTGCCCTGGTCACGGCGCCCGCGGACAGCAGCGTCGCCCCGGCGAGCCTGCCCCAGAGCGCATCCGGCCGAGCGGAGCGAGCGCGATGAGCACGGCCGGAGACGCGGCCAGTCCGATACCCGGCCGAGCAAGCGCGGGCCGGGTGGCGCTGCCCGCGCGTGGATGATCTCGCCGATGGTGCAGACCACCGAAACCGCCGCGATCGCGGGTGCTGCCCCGCCGGAGCCGAGCAGGGTAGCCGCGAGGAAACCGAGGTACGACACCGTCAGCACGACTCCCCCAGCCCCGAGCGCGCTCCGCCGGGAGATCCGCGACAGCAGGACGGTGACCGGCACTTGCAACGCGACCACGAAGATCGCAGCCGACCACACGGGGACGCGTGCAGCGCCACTGCGGCTCGACGCGCTCGCGCATCCAGTGCGGCTGGTCCGCACGCCGGCGCGCAACCAGCGAACTGGCGCACAACTGGGATCGCGCGGAGCTGCGCCGGGCGGGCCTGCTCACCGCGAAGAGACAAGGCCAGCACGTCCGCTACTCGCTCGGCACCGATCTGCTGGCCGCTGTGCTGCGCTGCCTCAGGTGCGGAGACCGTCGAACAGAATCGCGATGGTGCGGTCCCGCAGTTCGCGGTCGGACCCGACGTGCTCGGCTGCCTTCGCGGTGCCGATGATCACCGGGATCAGCTCGGTGGTGGTGACGTCGCGCCGGACCGCGCCGCTGTCCTGGGCACGGCGCAGGAGCACGCCGAGGGACTCGCGCAGCCGCTCCCCGATCACCGAACCGGTGCTGGGGACGCACACTCCGGCCGAGGTGAGTGCCTCGAAGTAGGCGTTTTTAGCGCTGGACATCTCGATCCAGCTGGTGAGGAAGGTGAAGAACGCGGACCCGGCGTCCTCGGCGTTCTGCGCGACGACCGCGTCGGCTTCGTCGACGAACCGGTGCAGCCGCGCGTAGAGCACGGCTTCCAGCAGCGCTTCTTTCGTGGGGAAGTGCCGGAACACCGTGCCGATGCCGACGCCGGCCTCGCGCGCGACCTCCTCGGTCGGCGCACCGGTGCCCTTGGCCGCGAAGACCGTCTCGGCGGCTTCGAGCACCTTTGCGCGGTTTCGCCGCGCGTCGGCCCGCAGCGGTTTGTCCTCCGTCACAGCTGTGATGGTAGTCGCGCGTCCTGGCCGCGCGGTGCCCGATCCAGGTCCGTCCGGTGTACCGGACGGACGGAAACAACCCGTCCGGAGCAGACGTCAGGAATCGTCAAACCTCTGCCAGTCGTTCACACTGTAGTGTGACGACCGTCACGAGAGGTGCACGACCATGACTCTAGGCGACAACGAGGTCACCCAGTCAGTCCAAGCTTCGACCGGCGACCGCCGGGTGCAGGTACGCCGGGCGGCTTTGGCCGGTTCGATCGGAACCACCATCGAGTGGTACGACTTTTTCCTCTACAACACCGCCGCGGCGTTGGTCTTTCCCCATCTGTTCTTCCCCGCGTCCTCGTCCTACGCCGGGGTCATGCAGTCGTTCGCGACCTACGCGGTCGGTTTCGCGGCCCGCCCGGTCGGCGCGGCGATCTTCGGCCATTGGGGCGACCGCCTCGGCCGTAAGGCGACGCTGATCGTGACGCTCCTGCTGATGGGCCTGTCCTCGGCTGTCGTCGGCCTGCTCCCCGGGGCGGCGACCATCGGCATCGCCGCCCCGCTGATCCTCGTGCTGCTGCGCCTGGTGCAAGGCATCGCGATCGGCGGCGAGTGGAGCGGATCGGTGCTGCTGGCCATGGAATGGGGCGATCAGCGACGACGCGGCCTGCTGGCGAGTTTCGCGCAAGTCGGCGTCCCGGTCGGACTCGTGCTGGGCACCGGCGGGATGACCCTGCTGTCGGCAACCCTGTCGCCGGACGCCTTTTCCTCGTGGGGCTGGCGAATCCCGTTCCTGCTGAGCCTGGTCCTGGTGGCGATCGGCCTGGTCATCCGGCTGCGCATCCTGGAGACGCCGATGTTCGCCGCGGCAGTCGCGGCCAAGCGCACCTCGAAAGCCCCGGTGAAGGACGTAGTGCGGCACCACTGGCGGGAAATCCTGCTGTCGGCCGGCTTGCGCTTCAGCGAGCAGATGCCCTTCTACCTGTTCACCAGCTATGTCCTGGTCTATGTCGTGCAACGACCGGAATTCGGCAAAACGTTCGTGCTCAACGCGGTCCTGGTCGGCGCCGCGGCAGAACTGGTGCTGATCCCGCTGTTCTCCCAGTTCTCCGACCGGATCGGCCGCAAACAGGTGTACCTGACCGGCGCGGTGCTGACCGGAGTGATCGCGTTCCCGTACTTCACCGTCCTGACCCACAGCGGCCACGCGATGATCTTCGTGGCCATCATCGTGTCCCTTGTGGCGCACTCGATGCAGTACGGCCCGCAGGCGGCGCTGATCGGCGAAAGTTTCCCGACGCATCTGCGCTATGGCGGCGCGGGATTGGGATATCAGCTGGCATCGGTGTTCGCGGGCGGTCCCGCACCGTTGCTGGCGACCTGGTTGCTGCACACCACCGGCACGCCGTACTCGATCTCGATTTACATCGTCGCGTCGGTCGTGGTGACTGTGGCGTGCGTGATCGCATTGCCTGATCGCTCGAAGGCCGACATCGACGACGTCGGCGTGTACACCCGCTGAACCGCACGAAAAAGGGGCTGCCACCCCGAAAATCGGAGTGGCAGCCCCTTTGTGTCACGCAATCAGCGCTGCGGCGGCGGCCCGCCCTGCGGCCCGCCGAACGGCCCTTGCTGCGGGAACGGCCCGCTTCCCGGCCCAGGCCCCTGCGGGCCGCCGAACTGCTGCGGCGGCGGCCCCTGGTAAGGCCCGCCCGGCGGCGGCCCGGCCGGCGGCTGCGGGAGCGACTGCTGTTGCTGTTGCTGCTGCTGAGCGGGCGGCGGTGCACTGGGCTGCGGCCGCTCCGGCGGTGCGGGCGGTTCCTCTTCCCGCTCGGGCGCGGGAGCCTCGGGTTTCGCCGGAGCCCCGCCGATCGCCCGCCGGGACTCGCCGGAGGAAGCCCCCAACGGGCCCTCGACTTCCTTGCGCGCCACCGCTTCCGCGGCCGCGACCGCCTCGGCGACCTTCGGGTCGCTGCTGGTGTCGAACCAGCTGGCGACCTCCTCGTCCTCGAGATCCGGCTTGGCCGGGCTGTCGTCCTGCGGCGGCTCGTACCGGAACACGCCGTCGTCTCCGGGAGCACCCAGCGCCCGGGCGAACCCTTCGAGGGCCTTGCCGTAGTCGCTGGGAATCATCCAGACCTTGTTGGCGTCGCCCTGCGCCATCTGCGGCAGCGTCTGCAGGTACTGGTAGGCGAGGACCTCCGGCGTCGGCCGGCCGGCCTTGATCGCGGCGAACACCTTCTCGATCGCCTTCGCCTGGCCCTGTGCCTGGAGGTAGCGGGCGGCCCGTTCACCCTGCGCGCGCAGGATCCGCGACTGCCGTTCCGCTTCGGCGGCGAGGATCGCGGCCTGTTTCTGGCCTTCCGCGGCGAGGATCTGGCTCTGCTTCTGGCCTTCGGCCGTCTTGATCGACGATTCCCGCTGGCCTTCGGCGGTGAGGATCATCGCGCGCTTCTCCCGGTCGGCGCGCATCTGCTTCTCCATCGAGTCCTGGATGGAGGGCGGCGGCTCGATCGCCTTCAGCTCGACGCGGGCGACGCGGATGCCCCAGCGGCCGGTGGCCTCGTCGAGCACGCCGCGCAGCTGGCTGTTGATCGCGTCGCGGGAGGTCAGCGTTTCTTCCAGGCTCATGCCGCCGACCACGTTGCGGAGCGTGGTGGTGGTGAGCTGCTCGACGCCGATGATGTAGTTCGAGATCTCGTAGACCGCGGCGCGCGAGTCGGTGACCTGGAAGTACACGACGGTGTCGATGTTCACCGTCAGGTTGTCCTCGGTGATCACCGGCTGCGGCGGGAACGAGACGACCTGCTCGCGCAGGTCGATCCGCGCGCGCACCTTGTCCAGGAACGGCACGAGGAAGGTCAGGCCGGGCGAAGCGACCGTGCGGAACCGGCCGAGCCGCTCGATCACCGCCGACTGGGCCTGTGGCACCACCATGATCGCCTTGACCACGGTGATGATGACGAACAGAGCCAGCAGCGCGACCACGACGATCGCTATTGTCGACAAGAGCGTTTCCCCTTACCTAGTACCGTTTTTCCTCGGACGGCGCCTCACGACACGATGTCCACCACCGCCGTGGCGCCGGAGATCTCGACGACCGTGACGCTGGTGCCCGGGGCGATCGGCGGCTGGGATTCGTGCACGGCGCGCGCCGACCACACCTCGCCGCCGATTTTCACCTGGCCGGCATCGTAGTCCACAGTGGACACCACGACGGCCCGGGATCCGACCAGCGCGTCGATGCCCGTGGGAACGCCCGACCCGGCGAGGAAGCGGCGTTTGAGCGCCGGGCGGGCCAGTGCGATCAGCCCGACCGAGCTGACCGCGAACACGGCGAGGTCGATGTAGACGTTGCCGGTCAGCGCTTCCGAGCCGGCTCCGAGCAACGCTCCGATGCCGAGCATGATCAGCACGAAGTCCCCGGAGATCACCTCCGCGATCATCAGGACGATGCCGAGAATCAGCCAGATCAGAGCCGCTGCCATGCCCTCATGCTCTCAGATCGCATCGCTTCGCACCGGGCAAGCTACCTGACGTGATCGACGCGTGACCTTGGATCTTTCCGGCATACCGGACACTACGGAGCGTCACTGGGGGCGGTGCCCGGTTCGGTCACGAAGTCGATGAGCCGTTCCACCGCCCCGATCAGCGGCGTTTCGAGATCGCGGAAGCTGCGCACCCCGGCGAGGACGCGCTGCCACCCCTCGTACGGTTCGCCCCAGCCGAGCGCGTCGCAGATGCCGGTCTTCCACTCGACGCCGCGCGGGATCTCCGGCCAGGCGCGGATGCCGACCGACGCGGGTTTCACCGCCTGCCAGACGTCGATGTAGGGGTGGCCGGTGACGAGCACCTGCTCGTCGCGGATCTGCTCGACCAGCCGGGACTCCTTGCTGCCCGCGACGAGGTGGTCGACGAGGACGCCGAGCCTGCGGCCGGGTCCGGTGCCGAATTCGGCGATCCGGTCGGCGAGCACGTCGACGCCGTCGAGCGGTTCCACGACGACGCCCTCGACGCGCAGGTCGTGTCCCCAGACGCGTTCGACCAGTTCCGCGTCGTGCTTGCCCTCGACCCAGATCCGGGAGTCGCGCGCGACCCTGGCCTGCAGGCCCCGCACCCGGACCGAGCCGGACGCCGACACCTGCCGAGCGGGGGCGGCGGCCTTCCTGACCGGCACGAGCGTGACCGGTTTGCCTTCCAGCAGGAACGCGGCGGGCGCGAGCGGGAACACCCGGTGGCGGCCCTTGGCGTCTTCGAGGACGACGTTGCCGTATTCGATCTTCACCACCGCGCCGCAGTAACCGCTGGCCGGGTCTTCGACCACGAGCCCTGGTTCGGCCGGGACCTCCGGCACCTTCCGCTTGCGGGGGCCGGACAGCACGTCGTGATAGCGCACGGTCGGGCACGTTATCGGCGCAGCGCCGGGGCGTCCCGCCGCCACGCCGGGGCTGATCCTCCGGCTTGACGTGGAGCGCGCTCCAGGTCCTAGCGTCGGCGTTCGTCAGCCGTCGAGGTGCCGCCCGGTCCGCCGGGCAGGAGGAGTGTCCGCGCATGATCACCCGAACCACGCTCGGCTCGTCCGGCCTTCCCGTCAGCGCGATGGGCTTGGGGTGCATGGGGATGAGCGAGAGCTACGGCGCCGCCGACTGGGACGGCGGCATGGCCACCATCGACCGGGCCCTGGAGCTGGGCGTCACGTTCCTGGACACCGCCGACGCCTACGGCGCCGGGCACAACGAGGTGCTGGTGGGCCGGGCCGTCCACGGCCGCCGGGACCAGGTGCAGCTGGCCACGAAGTTCGGCATCGACCGCAGCGCCGGCGACCGGGCGCGGCGCATCCGCGGTGCCCGCGACTACGTGCTGCGCTCCTGCGACGCCTCGCTGCTGCGGCTGGGCGTCGACGTGATCGACCTGTACTACGCCCACCGTCCGCCCCAGGACGTGGAGATCGAGGAGACCGTCGGGGCGATGGCCGAACTGGTCGAGGCGGGCAAGGTCCGGCATCTGGGCCTTTCCGAGGTCGACGGCGACCTGCTGCGCCGGGCGCACGCGGTGCACCCGATCGCCGCAGTGCAGAGCGAGTACTCGCTGTGGACGCGCGACGTCGAGGCGCTCACCCCGGTGATGGCCGAGCTGGGGGTCGGGCTGGTGCCCTACTCGCCGCTGGGGCGGGGGTTCCTGACCGGTGCACTGGACCGCTCCGCGCTGGGCGAGAAGGACTTCCGGCGCACCAATCCCCGCTTCGCCGGCGACGCGGGCGAAGCCAACGAGAAGATCGCGCGGACCGTGCGCGAGGTGGCCGACCGGCTGGGCACCACCCCCGCTCAGGTGGCGCTGGCCTGGGTGTACGCCCAGGCCGAGCGGCTCGGCGTGGCGGTGGCGGCGATTCCGGGCACCCGCAGCCCGGTCCGGCTGGAGCAGAACGCGGCCGCGCTGGAACTCGCCCTGGACGCCGAGGCACTGGCCGCGCTGGAGCCGCTGAGCGACCAGGTGCGGGGCGAGCGCTACACCCCCGCGCACACCGCCGAGGTCGCTCGGGGTTAGCCGGTGGGCTCGACACGGCCATCCCCTGGTCTTCGGGCTCTGTTCCTCGACGGCCCGTTCCGGCTCAGCCTGCCATCCGCAGCACCGCGTCCGTGAACGGCGTCGGTCCGCCGCGGCGGAGCGGGCCCATCGCGACCAGCGGGGCGAGCGCGACGCACCACGCGCGGACCCGGTCGCCGTCGAGGTGCGGGAGGTTGGCGATCCCCTCCTCGACCGCGGCGCCGTCGGCCATCGGCAGCACCGCCCAGTCGACCGCGTCGAAGGCCGGGTCGCCGACGCACGGCCGCGGGTCGATCGCGACCGCTCCGCGTTCCCGTCCGGCGTCCAGGACGTTGCCGGGATGCAGATCGCCGTGCACGAGCGCGATCGGGCCGCTGGCGGCCAGTTTCTCGGCGCGGGCGAGGCCGATGCGCAGCGTTTGCCGCGGCAGGTGCGCTTCGGCCGGGGACCCGGCGAGGTGTTGCTCGGCGAGGCCGAACATGAACCGGACGCGTTCGAGCTGGGTCGGGAACGGCCCGGCGGCGGGGACGCCGTGGACGTCGGCGAGCAGTTCGCCGATCTGGTCCCAGGGAACGTCGGCGCCGCGTTCGGTGAACGTGTCTCCGGGTTCGAGTCCTTCGAGCAGCACGGCGCCGTGGTCGAGGTCGGCGTCGAGGATCTGCACGACCCGCGACAGCCCGGCCCAGGAGCCCAAAGCAGTCGCCTCGGCGGTCGCGATCGCGCGGTCCGGGCAGAGCTTGAGCACCTTCAGCACGCCCTCGCCGTCGCGGCAGAGCAGGGTGCGGCCGGTGTTGCCGGGCCGGGCCTCGGACACGGTGAGGCCCCAATGACCGCAGAGCCGGTCGACGAGCGCGGGCAGCGCGTCGCACCAGGCTTCGGCGGCCGGACCGAACCGGTTGACGAGGCGGGCGCGGGCGGCGGCGTCCATCAGGGCCGCCATCAGAACAGCGGCCAGGGGATCGCGCGCCAGTCGTCGCCGGGCTCGGGGAACACCGCCTCGGCGAGCAGGTAGTCGGTGCGCTGCGAGAGCGCCCGGATCTCGAAGGCGGTCAGGTGCTCGCCGAGTTCCGCGCCGAGGCGGCCGTCGAGGTCCGCGCGGAGCTTCCGCAGTTTCTCGACGGCGTCGGAGGGCAGGTCCTCGCCGATCCAGCCCCACAGCACGGTGCGCAGCTTCGGGTCGGTGTGCAGGCAGATGCCGTGGTCCACGCCGTAGACGCGGCCGTCGGTCCCGGCCAGCAGGTGCCCGCCCTTGCGGTCGGTGTTGTTGACGACGATGTCGAGGACCGCCAGTTCGCGCAGGTCCGGGTGGTCGGCGTGGACGAGCACCGCCGGTTCGCCGAGCCGGTCGTGCGCGTGCAGTACGGTGCGCCAGCCCTCGGGCACTTCTTCCGGCGCGCAGACGTCGACCACTTCGGTTTCCTCGTCGGTCTCGACCCACAGCTGCACCATGCCGGGCCCGAACGGGCCGTCGCGCAGCACGGTCGGCGGGATCGCGCCGAGGCCGCAGGCGTCGGAGATCATCGCGGTGGCGACCTCGCGCCCGGCGAGGGTGCCGTCCGGGAAGTCCCACAGCGGCCGCTCCCCCGACACCGGCTTGTACACGACGCGGCCGGTGACGCCGTCGAGTTCGATCGCGCAGAACAGCGTCACGTTGGAGGCGTCGACCAGCCTGCCCTCGACGTCGATGCGGCCGCGGGAGACGAAATCGCGGGCGGCGGGGTCGGCGGGCCCTGGCGCGGTGGTCGCCACGGCCGCCCTCAGTCCTCGGTCACGTCGACGTCGCGCCGGTACCCGTTCTGCCGCGGGCAGATGTGCCCGGCCGGGTCGAGCGGTTCGCCGCACAGCGGGCACGGCTTGCGGCCGGCGTTCACGACGCGGTCGGCGCGCTCGGCGAAGGCGCGGGCGGCGACCGGGGTGAGGAACACGCGGACCGCGTCCGGGCCTTCCTCGGTGTCGTCGAGCACGACGGTCTCGTCGATTTCGCCCTCGGTGATCGCGAGCAGCTCCACGACGACCGCTCCGGAGTCGGCGTCCCAGCCGAGCCCCATCGTGCCGACCCGGAACTCCTCCTCGACCGGCACCGTGAGCGGGTCCGTGTCGACCTCGTCGTCGGGGGCGTGGCTGGGCACGTCGGCCCCGAACCGGCTGGCGACCTCCTCCAGGAGCGACCCGAGCCGCTCCGCGAGGACGACGACCTGCTGTTTTTCGATCGTGACGCTGATCGTCCGCACGTCCTCCGTCGCCTGGAGGTAGAAGGTGCGGTCGCCGGGCTCGCCGACCGTGCCGGCCACGAACCGGTCGGGCTTGCGGAAGACGTGGATTACGCGTGACATAGCGTCTTCGACCCTAGGCCACGCACGCATGATCGGCATCCGCCGCCCCGGGTTGAGGGACCTTCGCGCGCGATTCCTGCGCGGTGCGTGCGGATCCGGACACGCAGCGGATCCTCGTTACGCTTTCCGGGTGCCTCGCATCTCTCCTCATGGAACCTGGACCTCTCCCGTCACCGCCGCGGACGCCGCGGCCGCAGGCGGCGGCGCGCAATGGCTCGCCGCGGTCGACGGCGCGCTCTGGTGGGCGGAGGCGCGACCTGCCGAGGGCGGTCGGGTCGCGCTCGTGCGCGCGCTTCCCGACGGCGGTGTCGAGGACGTGCTGCCCGCGCCGTGGAACGTCCGGAACCGGGTGCACGAGTACGGCGGACGGCCGTGGCTCGCGGTCGGCGGCGTCGTGGTGTTCACGCATTGGGCCGATCAGCGGGTGTATGCCCTCAAGACCGGCACAGGCGGCGAAGTCACCCCGCTGACCCCGGAACCGGCCACGCCGCAGGGCGTCCGGTACGGCGACCTCCGGCCCGGCCGCGAGGGCGAGGTGTGGGCGGTCCGCGAGCGCAGCACCGGGCCTCGGCGCACCGACATCTCCCGCGAGCTGGTCGCGATCCCGCTGGACGGCTCCCCCGAACGAGTGCTCGCGGAAGGGCACCGCTTCTTCACCGCGCCGCAGCTGTCGCCGGACGGCGCGCACGCCGCGTGGATCGCCTGGGACCACCCGGCGATGCCGTGGGACGGGACCGAGCTGTTCGTCGCGCCGGTGGCGGCCGACGGGTCGTTCGGGAACGCGCGCGTGCTGGCGGGCGGGCCGAAGGTCGCGGTGTGCCAGGTGGCGTGGGAGTCCGCCGATCAGCTGCTCGTGCTCGCCGACCCGGACGGCTGGTGGAACCTGCACCGGGTCGGGCTCGACGGTTCGGCCGTCAATCTCGCGCCGGCGGAACGCGAACTGGGCGGGCCGATGTGGAAGCTCGGCACCAGCTGGTTCGCTCCGCTGGGCGGCGGGAAGCACGCGGTCCTCGACTCCGGGAAGCTGGCGATTCTCGACGAGCGCGACGGTTCGGTGACGCGCGTCGACACCGAGCTGACCGTGTGGTCGTCGAGCGGGCTGGCCGCGACGCCGGACGGGATCGCCGGGATCGCGGGCGGGCCCCGGCACGAGAGCGCGGTCGTGGTGCTGGACCCGGACACCGGGAAGTGGCGCGCCCGCACTCCGCAGCCGGCCTCGCTGCCGCCCGCGCAGTACCTGCCGGTGCCGCACGAGCGCGTGTTCACCGGACCGGACGGTGCGGAGATCCCGGCGTACGTGTTCCCTCCGGCGAACCCGGACTTCGCCGCGCCGGAAGGCGAACTGCCGCCGTACCTGGTGCATGTGCACGGCGGGCCGACCGGGCACAGCGACGAATCGCTCGACCTGGACTTCGCGTACTTCACCAGCCGCGGCATCGGCGTCGTCGCGGTGAACTACGGCGGCTCCACCGGATACGGGCGGGCGTTCCGCGAGCGGCTGCGGGAGCAGTGGGGCGTGGTGGACGTGCGCGACTGCGCGGCGGTCGCCGAAGCGCTGGTCGCGGAAGGGATCGCCGACCGGGCGCGGCTGGGCATCCGGGGCGGCAGCGCGGGCGGGTTCACCTCGGCCGCGTCGATCACGACGACCCGCACCTACGCGGCGGCGACGGTGAAGTTCCCGATCCTCGACTTCGCGGGCTGGACCGGCGAGGGCGGCGAGACGCACGACTTCGAGTCGCAGTACCTGGTCAGCATGGTCGGCCCGGATCCGGAGGCCGCTGACCGGTACCGGGAGCGCTCGCCGATGACGCACGTGGGCGCGCTGGCCGGGCCGGTGCTGTTCCTCCAGGGCCTGGAGGACGAGATCTGCCCGCCGGAGCAGGCGGACCGGTTCGTCTCCGAAATCGACGGCAGCGGGATCCCGCACGCGTACCTGCGGTTCGAGGGCGAGCAGCACGGGTTCCGGAAGGCGGAGACGATCGTCGCCGCGCTGGAGGCGGAACTTTCCTTCTACGGCCAGGTGTTCGGCTTCGAGACGCCGGACGTGCCGCGGCTGGAGCTGTCCCGGTGAGGCCCGCCAGGCTCTCCGCCGGGGACACCGTCGCGCTCGTCGCGCCGTCCGGGCCGGTGCCGCAGGACCTGCTGGACGCCGCGTTGCCGGTGCTGAGCGGCTGGGGCGTGAAGGTGCGGGTCGGCGCGGGAGTGCGGGCTTCGGGGCAGTCCTACCTGTCGGCGCCGGACCAGGCGCGGGCGGCGGAGTTCGCCGAGGCCTGGCTGGACCCGGAGGTCCGGTGCGTGCTGGCGGCGCGCGGCGGCTACGGGACGCAGCGGATGATCGACCTGGTGGATTGGGCGGCGTTGCGGGCCGCCGGTCCGAAGGCGCTGGCCGGGTCGAGCGATGCGACCGCGCTGCACCGGGCCGTGCACACGCATCTGGACCTCGCGACGCTGCTTTCGCCGATGCCCGCGAGCGTGCTGTTCGACGAACCCGCGGCGGAACACCTGCGGCGGACGTTGTTCGAGCCGGACCACGCTCGGGTCCTGCGGGCGCGGGAGCCGGACGTGGTGGTGCCCGGCCGTGCGCTGGGCGTGCTGGTAGGCGGCAACCTGTCGCTGCTCGCGTCCGGTGTCGGCACGGCTGAGCAGGGGTCCGCGCGCGGCGGGATCGTGTTGCTGGAGGACGTCACCGAGAGCCCGTACCGGATCGACCGGATGGTGACGCAGCTGCTGCGCTCCGGCTGGTTCGACGGCGTGCGCGGGGTGGTGCTGGGTTCGTGGGCGGCGTGCGGCGACCCGGCGGAGGTCCGTGAACTGCTGGCGGAACGGTTGTCGCCGCTCGGGGTCCCGGTGCTGAGCGGGTTCGGTTTCGGGCACGTGGCGGGGTCGCCGACGCTGCCGCTCGGGGTTTCGGCCTCGCTCGACACCGAACTGGGCACGCTGACCCTCGACTCCCCCGCGCTGGACTGAGCCCGTATGCGACTGTCCGCTGCGGAAACCCGGGCCCGGTTCGCGGTGGCGCGGGTGGCCCGGCTGGCCACAGCGGACGCTCGCGGGGTCCCGCACCTGGTGCCGGTGACCTTCGCGGTGCGCGAGGACACGGTCGTCTTCGCGGTCGACCACAAGCCGAAGACCACGACGTCGTTGCGGCGGCTGGCGAATATCGCGGAGAACCCGGCGGTGTCGTTCCTGGTCGACCAGTACGACGAGGACTGGTCGCGGTTGTGGTGGGCCCGCGCGGACGGGGTGGCGCGAGTGGTCGCCGAGGCGTCGCGGGACTCGTATGCCGGGTGGTTGGCCTCGAAATATCCGCAGTACGCCGAGCGGCCGCCGGAGCACGCGGTGGTGGTCACGGAGGTGCGGACCTGGCGGGGTTGGGCGGGTGCGTAACGCTGGACCGGAGTCCGGCGATTTTTCTCCCGTAATGGGGAGGATTATGCGTGTATCGCTCGCGGTGACCGGTCTTGTCCTGCTTCTCGCGGGGTGCGCCGCGGAGCCGCCGGAAGCGGCTCCGACTGCGGGCCCGCCATCCAGTTCCGCGGTCAGTTCGGCGCCGGTGCCGGCTTCGGCCGCCCCGGTCGCGAAAGACCTCACGAAGTATCTGCCGAGCGAAGCGCAATTATCCGCGGCCCGGGTCCGCAGCCAGCGGAAACCGTCGCCCTTGGCCGTCAGCCCCGGCGCTCGGCCGCGCATCGTGCGGGCGTGCGGCGCGGACCAGCCGTGGGATTCCGCCGCGCGGAACGGGGCGCAGGCGGTGTCCGTGACCGACCAGATGGAGATCGGGCAACTGCTCGCCGAGTACCGGGGTTTCTCCGGCGAACAGGTCGTCTCCGGCCTCCGTGCCGCGCTGAACTGCGGGGTGGCGGTGGTCGAGGAGCGGCGACTCGCGGTGAAGTCGCGGTTTTCGCTCCCCGGGGTCACCGACCCGCACCTTGGTTTCTGCGGTCAGTTCAACGCGCGAGTGGCCGGGTGCGTCCTGGTGCTCGCGCACGGCGACCGCGTGCTCGCGCTCACCGCCGCGGGCTGGCTCGCGACCGCCGAGGAACAGCAAGCCGAACTGAAGCGGCTGGCCCCGACCTTCACCGCCGCGTTCGACCGGGATTGACGATGGCGAAACGGCGCTACGCGGCCGGGGCGTGCCAGATCCGGGGCAACCGTTCCCGCCGCTGGCGGGGCGAGCCGTTCCAGCTCCGGCCGGATGATCTGGTCGCCGCGCTGATCAATCGGTACCGGGCGCTGAAGCGCTGACGCGTCCGACAGGTCAGCGAGTCTGCGCCAACTCCCCGAAGTACCCGCTCCGCCACAGGATCCGGGGCCGGACTTCGGTGATCCGCCAGCCGTGCCCGGTCTGGCTCAGGTCCGCGGGGGACGCGCGGTCCTCCATCCGCACGGTGACCGGGCGATCCTTCCCCAGGTGGATCGCGACCAGATTCGCCCGCACCTCGGCCGGGGCGCCGTCGAGCTCGACGTCGTGGCCGGTGAGCAGGTGCTGGCTCGCCTCGAAGCGGGCGAAGCTGTGGGCGTGGCTGTCCGCGATGTCGGCCGGTCCGGAGATCTCCGCGCCGTTGGGGCACACGATCTTCCCGTCCGGCGCGAAGACGCGGCGTTCGTGTTCCTGCACCGGCTTCTCCCTCGGGGTCGCGCTGCCGTCGTCGCGCGCCGGGCGGTCGTGGCATCATGCTGTGACGGCGGTCGCACTCCCGGTGCGGGCCGGGCGGGGGGCGTTTTGGGATGCGCGATCGCGGTCGTGATCGTCGTGGTGCTGATCGCCGCGGCCGTCGACAGCGACGTTGACCACGCGGTGACCGGCGGATTCAACGTCGTCGTCTGGATCGCGCTGATCGGCGGCGGGCTCTGGCTGGCGTCGAAAGCGTACGAGAAGAACAAGACGACGGTCGCGGCGAATGCCAAGTCCGCGAAGGACAAGACGCTCGGCGAGCGATACTCGCGGGCGACCGAATGGCAGCGGGCGACCCGGGAGGCCAAGCTGCCCGACGCCCGGCACCCGGGTCCGGTGCAGCTGTCGCTGGGCGGCTCGGTGCGCGAAGCCGTGACCGGGGCCGACCGCGCCCGGCGGACGGTCCGCGAGGTGATCGCGGCGCTCCCGGTCCGCGTCTCCGAGGAAGCGCGCGCCCACGCGAAGGTTCTGCGCCCGCCGGTCGAGCGGCTGTGCGAAGCGGGGCGGTACTTCCAGGAAGAGGAGGACGAGGGCCGTTACAACGTCTGGTGGGGACCGGAGCGCACCGGTACCCGCCCGACCCGCGAAGTCGTCGGTCAGGTCAAGGACATGTTCGGATGGGCCGCCGCCCGGCGGAATCTGGTGTCGGACATCCATCCGGAAGCCGAGCGCCTGCTGGCGACGCTCACCGGCGCGCTGGCCCAGCGATTCCGCGACAGCCTCCAGACCCGCTACGGGCGGGCCGACGACGGCTCCGGGATCGCGGCGCTCCCGCCCGGCGAATGGGAGGCCCTTCTCGGCGACCTGCACGCCGCGCTCGTCGCGGTCGCGGACGGGCTCGCCGCGCTCCCCCGGCCCAAGCTGCTTCCGCTCATGCACCGGCCCCACGAAGCCCGGTTCAAGGAGCACGTGTCGGGCGAGGCGATGGAGCAAGATCTCCGCGGCTTCATCGAGGACACGGCGAAGCTGCGGGAGGCGGCGCTCACCGGGCCGTGGCCCGACCAGTTCGGTTCCGGCCGGCAGCTCGACGGCGGGGTGCTCGACGGGTTCCTCACCGAGGAGATCCGCAGGCGGCTGGCCAAGGGCACTGAGGGTTTCGAGGCCGTGGCCCAGTGGAGCACCGACCGGATCGACGCCGAAAGCCTCGCCCGCGGCTACCTGGCTTACCTCACCATCGCGCTCGACTATCTGAGGGAGGTGCTCGGCAACATGGCCGACTACAAACGGGATTCCGCGCCGCGGTCCGGCCACCGCATCGAAATCGGCGGCGACGTGACGCACAGCAACTTCATCCTCGACAGCAGGGTCCGGGACATCACGACCGTGCTGGCTCCGGTCGCCGGGCGGGACGACCGGCTCGCCGAGGCGATCGAGGCGCTTTCGGCCGCGGTGCGCGAGGATCCCGGGCTGCCCGACGACGAGCGAGAGGAACTCCTCTACCACGTCAAGGACATCGCGGAGGCGGCCGCCGAGCCCGGGGAGAAGCAGAAGCGCGGCCGGGCGAAGCTGGCGCTGAGCGCGGTGACCGAAGCCGCCAAAACCGGCGCGCAGCTCGCACAGGCCGTCACCGCCTGGCACGACGTGCTGAGCAAGATGTTCTGACGCCCAGGGGTATCCCCGTCAGGGGCAGGCGGCGGATCCGGTCGCGCGCCAAGATGGTCTGGTGAGCAACGGAAGCAAGGAACTGGGCGGTTTCCTGCGCAGCCGCCGCGAGCGGTTGACGCCGGAGGTCGCGGGCATCGCGCCCGGCGGGACCCGGCGGGCGGTTCCCGGGCTGCGCCGGGAGGAACTGGCCGAGCTGGCCGGGGTCAGCGCCAGCTACTACACGCGGCTTGAGCAGGGGGCCAGCAGCAGCGCCTCGGACGCGGTGATCGACGCGCTGGCCGCGGCGTTGCGGCTGGATCCGGTCGAGCACGAGCACCTGCGGAACCTGGCCGCGCCCCGGCGGGCGGCCCGGCCGCGGTCCCGGCGGACCAAGCTGCGGCCCGCCGTGCGGGATCTGCTCGCGGCGATGTCCGCGGTCCCGGCGGTGGTGATCGACCACCGGGCCGAGGTGCTGGCGTGGAACCGGCTCGGGCACGCGCTGCTGGCCGGGCACGTCGCGTTCGAGGCCCCGGACGAGCGGACCCGGCCGAACATCGCGCGGATGCTGTTCCTCGACCCGCATCATCGTGCGCTGTACCGGGATTGGGCGGCCAAGGCGTCGGTCACCGTCGCGGCACTGCATCAGGCGGTCGCGCGGCGCCGGGACGATCCGGTGCTCGAACAGCTTGTCGGGCGGCTGGCTGTGGAGAGCCCGGAGTTCGCCCGCATGTGGGCCAAGCGCCCGGTCCGGACCTGCTCGTACTACGTGCGCGAACTCGACCACCCAGTGGTCGGACGTCTGACTCTCGCGAACGAAACGGTCACGCTGCCCGACGACGATCAGCAGCTCGGCCTGTTCTATGCCCTCCCGGGCACTCCGGACGCGGACGCGCTCGCGTTGCTGACCCGGAGCTTTGCCGAACCTGTGACGAAGGAGAACGTGCGGTGAGGATTCTTGTGGTCGGCGGAGCCGGGACGATCGGGCGACGGCTGGTGCCGGAACTGCGGTCGCGCGGGCACGAAGTCATCGTGGCCGGGCGGTCCTCGGGCGAGGTGCGCGTCGATCTGGCCGAGCCGGAGACGATCGCGGCGATGTACCGCGAGGCCGGTGCGGTGGACGCGGTCGTCAGCATCGCCGCGCACGGTGCGTTGGACGAGTTCGCGAAGCTGACGTCGGCGGAGCTGCACGAGAACATGCGGGCCAAGTTCTACGGGCAGGTCGAGCTGGTCCTTCAAGGACAGCATCATGCGGCGGACGGCGCGTCGTTCACGCTGACGTCCGGGATTTTCGCCGACGAGGCGTGGCCGCACGTCACCGGCGGCGGGGTGATCAGCGGGGCGCTGCACAGCTTCGTGCTGTCGGCGGCGATCGAGCTGCCGCGCGGGATGCGGGTCAACGCGGTCAGCCCGACGATGATCGGCGATTCGGCGGAGGAGTTCGGCGAGCATTTCCCGGGGATGCGCCCGGTCCCGATGGACGAACTGGTGCGGCACTACCTGAACTGCGTCGAAAGCGACGTCACCGGGACGGTCGTCCGGGCCTACGCTTGACCGGGTTCGGCAAGACTCTTGCCTTTGACCGGCCAGACATCGGATGTACTGCGCCGCCGGTCGATATGTGCCCCTTTCGTTCCTGTTCGGAAAGGACACTCCGCGATGCCGGAATCCCCGGGTTTTCCGCTGAAGGACGGGTTGAAGGCGTTCGAGGCGGATCGCGGAGGTCCGCATCCGGGCCGGGAAGTACGTGGCGGTGGAGGAAAGTCACTACCGGTTCAGCATCTGGCGCGACGACCGTGACCCCACGGGCGGCGGGGATCGGCAGCGGACCGAGACGAAGGGCATGGTGCAGAACGATTCCGCGCTGAAGATGCACGACGGCGAGACGTGGAAGCGGTCCTACGAGATGTTCGTCCCGGCGAGCCCGCACGGGACACGCACATCCGGCGAACGACGGTCCGTGGCTGACGCTCGGTCTGGTCCGGGACGGCGGTGTGGAGATGATTTCCGCTCGCGCGTACGCGAATCCGGGGTCGCCGTCGATCGCGGCGGCGAAGCTGGCTCCGTTGCGGGAAACGTAGACGACGCTCACCCCGGGCGACGCGGGCGCGAGTCAGGCACGCCGCCGCACAGGGGCGCAAGACCGGGGTGAAGCTGCCGGACCGGGGCGACTACGTGCGGCCGAAGTGGGGCATCTACCGCTCGGACCGCAGGTAGCGGTCGTGAGTGGTGGCGCCGGTTAGAACCGGCGCCACCACTCACGACGACTTCGGGAGGAATTCCTCGTCCTTCGGCTTCTTCCGCCAGGCCGCGACGAGGCCGAGCGGGTCGGGGCGCAGCAGCGACGCGGCGGCGTAGAGGCTGACCACGACGACGATCGCGATGAACCACCAGTCGTAGAGCGCCTGCTCCCCCGTCGGGTAGTACACGAGCGTCACGAACACCGAGATGGCCACGATCGCCGACAGGTTCCGCCGTTCCCACGGGAACGCCGAGATCAGCACGAAGCCCCAGGTGAGGTACCAGGGCAGGGTCGGCGGCATGAGGATCGCGACGGCCAGCAGCGTGATCGCGGCGCGGTAGACGGCTTCCTTGCCGCCGCCGCGGGCGAGCCACCACTGGCGGACGCCGAACGCGACGAGGCCGACCATCGCGATGGCGCGGGCGACGGTGACGAACGGCGAGGGCTGGACGTTGGCGATGAGGTGGACGAGGTTGTAGACCGCCTCGCCGATGCCGCTGGGGAAGTTCAGCCAGTTGGTGATGAGCTGCGGGGCCTTGAGACCGGACCACCAGCCGAGGTTGAGCGAGCCGAGCGAGACCCAGGTGCCGACGACGAACACCGGCAGGAACAGCCCGACCGCCGCGGCCCCGGCCTTGAAGAAGTTCTTCGTCTTCGACGGGCCGGCCATGTCCGCGGCCCACATCCAGACCATGAACGGCAGCGCGACGGCGGCGGTCGGCTTGATCAGCATGCCGACGGTGACGAGCACGACCGCGACGACGTGCTTGCGTTCGAGCGCGGCGAGCATCCCGATGGTGAGGAAGCCGAGCATCATCAGGTCGTTGTGCGGGCCGCCGAAGAGGTGGATGACCATCATCGGGCTGGCGACCGCGACCCACAGCGCGACCGGGAGCTTCCCGCCGAGGTGCTTGACGAGCCGCGGCAGCGCCCACAGCGTCATGCCGAGCCCGACGAGCAGGACGAGCCGGGTGAGGATGACGCCGGCGATCATGTGGTCCTGGGTGATCGCGACGATGCCCTTGGAGATCAGCAGGAACAGCGGCCCGTACGGCGCGGGCGTGGTCTGCCACAGCGGGTGCACGTTCTGCACGACGTTCGGCAGCACGGGCAGCTCGGCGGGGCCGTTGGCGTACGGGTCGAGCCCGTAGAGCAGCTGCGCGCCCTGGCCGAGATAGGAGAAGACGTCGCGGGTGAACAGCGGCGGCGACACGATCAGCGGCGCCATCCAGCACAGCGCGGCGATCAGGATCGGCTTGCTGCCGATGCGCCCGGCGAGCGCGTAGCGGCCGAGCCGGACCCACGCCCACACGACGAGGCCGAAGCCGCTGCAGAGCAGCGCGTTGGCGAGCGCCCGGCCGTGGCCGTAGCGGACCCAGGACAGCGGGCCGTGGCCGAGGACGGGGTCGCGGATGAGGATGCCGCCCGCGCCGAGCGCGGCGAGCATGAGGAGGGCGCTTCCGACCGTGCCCATGGCGATGGTGCGGTAGGGGAAGCGCGCGGGCGTCAGGAACCGCCGGTCGAGACTGCCGGCGTTCGGCTGCGCGTCGTCGATAGTAGTGGCCATTTCGATCCAGGAGATTACCGGGTGCAGTCGGCTGGGCCCGCACGGGCTCCGGGCGCGCGCCCGGAGCGGGCCGCGGTCAGCGGTCGGCCGCGGTCCGCTGCGCGGTGCCCCCGGGGAGCGCCGCGAGCAGCGACTTCGTGTACTCGTGCTGCGGGTCGAGCAGGACCTGTTCGACGGTACCTGTTTCGACGAGTTCGCCGCGGTACATCACCGCGACCCGGTCGGCGATGTTCCAGGCAAGGCCGAGGTCGTGGGTGATGACGAGGGCGGAGAGGCCGAGCCTGCGGCGCAGCCGGAGCAGCAGCGCGAGGATTTCGCCGCGCACGGACGCGTCCAGCGAGGCCACCGGCTCGTCGGCGAGCAGCAGCGACGGTGCGAGCGCGAGGGCTCCGGCGATGACGACGCGCTGGCGCTGGCCGCCGGACAGCTCGTGCGGGAGCCGGTCGAGGTATTTCTCCGGCGGGCGCAGTTCGGCGGATTCGAGGGCGCCCAGCACGATGTCGCGTTCGTGGGGCAGCCCGTGGATGCGCGGGCCTTCGGCGACCGCCTCGTACACCGTGTGGGCCGGGTTCAGCGCGCTCGTCGGGTCCTGGAGCACGAGCTGGACTTCCCGCCGGTACGCCCGCAGCCCGGCCCCGGACGAGGGCACCGGTTTGCCCGCGTAGCCGACCGTGCCGGACTCGGGTTTCTGCAGTCCGAGCAGCGTGCGGGCGAGGGTGGTCTTGCCGGAGCCGGACTGGCCGACCAGCGCGACGATCTCGTCCCGCCGGACCTCCAGATTCACCCCGTTGACCGCGCGGATCCGCTTGCCCTTGCGGTCGCGGAACGTGACGTGCAGGTTCTCGGCGGCGAGCAGCGGCGCGTCGTCGGAGCCGGTGCGTTCCTCCGGTTCCGGCGGCAGCGGCGTGGCGGTGGCCGGGGCGTAGCGCGAGACCGGGTCGCCGACCGTCGGGAACGCCGCCGCGAGCGCTTTGCTGTGTTCGTGCCGCGGCGACGACATCAGCTCGGCGCTGGGCCGCTCCTCGACGAGTTCGCCGTCGTACATCACCGCGATGCGTTCGCAGGTGGCGGCGAGCACGGACAGGTCGTGGCTGATCATGATCAGCCCGATGCCGCGTTCGGCGACGAGTTTCGACAGCACCGACAGCACCTGGGCCTGCACGATGACGTCGAGCGCGGTGGTGGGTTCGTCGGCGATGACCAGCCGCGGTTCGCACGCCAGCGCCATCGCGATCATCACGCGCTGTTTCTGCCCGCCGGACAGTTCGTGCG
This sequence comes from Amycolatopsis rubida, assembly GCF_900115345.1. GTDB lineage: Bacteria > Actinomycetota > Actinomycetes > Mycobacteriales > Pseudonocardiaceae > Amycolatopsis > Amycolatopsis rubida. Next base: position 262,002 of record NZ_FOWC01000007.1, read on the forward strand.
GGTAGGCGCCCGCCCGCGAGCGCGGCAGGTCGACCTGTTCGAGCAGTTCGGTGACGCGTGCCTGCACCTGTGCTTCGGACTGCGCTCTGCCCTCGGGCGCGTGCAGCCGGATCGGTTCGGCGATCTGCTCGCCGACGCGGCGGACCGGGTTGAGCGCGTGCATCGCGCCCTGGAACACGACCGACGCCTCGGCCCAGCGGACCGCGCGCAGCCGTCCCCAGCGCATGTCGTTGACGTCCTCGCCGTCGAGCAGGATCTCGCCGGTGATCTTCGCGCTGCGCGGCAGGAGCCGGAGCACGCTCATCGCGACGGTGGATTTGCCGGATCCGGACTCCCCCGCGACGCCGAGCGTGCCGCCCGCGTCGAGGCGCAGGTCGACGCCGCGGACCGCGGGGACGTCGCCGCCGCCGGTGCGGTAGGTGACGCCGAGGTTTTTCAGTTCGAGCAGCGCGGTCACGAGTGCCGTCCTTTGAGCCGCGGGTTCAGCACGGTTTCCAGCCCGCGGCCGACGAGGGTGAACATCAGCACGACGAGCACGATCGCGATGCCCGGCGGGAGCAGGTTCCACCAGGCGCCGCGGGTGACCGCGCCGTTGTTGAGGGCGGTTTCCAGCATCGCGCCCCAGGAGATCGAGGTGGGGTCGCCGACGCCGAGGAACGAGAGGGTGGCGTCGGCGATGACCGCGTTGCCGACCACGAGGGTGGTGTTGGCGAGCACGAGCGGGGCGACGCCGGGCAGCACGTGTTTGGTGATCACGTGCAGGTGGCCGCCGCCGAGCGCGCGGGCGCGTTCGATGTAGGGGCGGCTTTCGATGGTGAGGGTCTGCGCCCGGACCAGCCGCGCGGTGCTCGGCCAGGCGGTGACGCCGATGGCGAGCACGATCGTCCAGATCCCTTGCGGCAGCACGGCCGCGAGCGCGATCGCCAGCACCAGCGACGGCAGGACGAGGAAGAAGTCGGTGAACCGCAACAGGATCGCCGACGCCCAGCCGCCGAAGTGCGCGGCGGTGATGCCGATCAGGGTGCCGATGAACACGCTGAGCACGGTCGCGCAGAACCCGACGAGCAGCGAGATCCTGGTGCCCCACAAGGTCATCAGCAGCACCGAGCGGCCGTCGATGTCGGTGCCGAGCCAGAATCGGCCATCCGGCGGGCTGAGCGGTTTTCCGGTGACGCGGGTGACGTCGAGGCCGCTCTGGTCGCTGATCAGCGGCAGCGCCAGAGCGAGCAGCACGGTGAGCACGAGCAGGAGAAGCCCGGCGAGCGCGGCTTTCTGCGTCGCGAACTCGTGCCAGGTGCGCGCGATTCCGGCGCGTCGGCGGCGCCACGCGATCGCACGGGCGCTCTCGGCGGTCGTTCCGGCGGTCATGCGGTACGCACCCTCGGGTCGAGCACGCGGTAGAGCAGCTCCGCGAACAGGTTCATCAGGACGACGGCGCTGGCGAGGACGATGAAGACCCCTTGCAGCACCGGAAGGTCCGGGCCGTGCAGCGCGTCGTAGGTGAGCTGGCCGAGTCCGGGCCAGCTGAACACCGCTTCCACGGTGACCGCGCCGGCGACCACCATGCCGAACTGCATGAAGATCAGCGTCACGGTGGGCAGCAGCGCGTTCGGGACCGCGTGCCGTCGCCGGACGAGGTCGTCGCGCAGGCCTTTCGCGCGGGCGGTGGTCAGGTAGTCGGCGTTCATCTCGCCGAGCAGCGACGAGCGCATCACCAGCATGTACTGCGCGTAGAAGACCGCGAGCAGCGTCAGGCACGGCAGGATCAGGTGGTGCAGCACGTCGACGCTCTGGGCGAAGAAGCCGGGCCCCGCGTCGGGCGAGTGCATGCCGCGGCTGGGGAACACGCCGTTGGTGGCGACGAGCAGCAGCAGGCCGAGCCAGAACTGCGGCACCGACCACAACGTCAACGCGATCCCGGTCTGCGCGCGGTCGAAGAAGCTGTCGCGCTTCCACGCCGCGCGGATGCCGAGCCACATCCCGAGCGCGACAGCCAGGACGGTCGCGCTGCCGACGAGCAGCACGGTCGGCCACAGCCGTTCGCCGATCATGTCCAGCACCGGGCGGCGTTCGATGTAGGACTCGCCGAAGTCGCCTTGGAACAGGCCGGCGAAGTAGTTCCCGAACTGCGCGAGGACGGGCTTGTCGATGCCGAGCCGTTCGCGCAGCTCGGCGATCTGGCCGGGATCGGTGGGCCGCTCGCGCGCCATGAACGCGACCGGGTCGCCGGGGAGCAGCCGGAACAGGAAGAACCCGAGGACGATCACGAGAAACACGCTGGCGACCGCTTCGGCGATCTTCGTGAGGACGAACCGGAGGGTCCCGGTCCCGCCTCGGCGCTCGTCGGGATCGGCGAGCACCGAGGCCTGGTCCGGCGCTAGCGCTTGGCTCACCCGCGCTTCCCCCTCCGCTGGACGGTCCGGCTGGCCGGGAAGGGCCCCCGCACGGCCGCAACTACCGCTGAAATGCCCGCTTTATGGCCATACAGCCGCTTCTTCAGGTCCCTGAGGGTTTCCCTCACGAACGGGCAAACCCCGCCTGCCAGGTCCGGCCTGTGGCACCGGCTCACGTCCCTGGCATCGGACGTGGCTGCCGTGAAGGACCTGGATTCCCGCAAAGGGCCCTTCACGGACCGCCGGACCGGGGTTGGCGATGTGTGCGGCATCGGGTTCACTCCCGGTCTTCGGCGGACTTGCCGCGGCGGGACAGCGCGATGCCGCCGCCCACGAGCACGACGAGCACGACTGCGCCGACGACGATCCACACCGTCGTTCCGGAACCGCTGTCCGAGGAAGCGGCCGACGCGTCGGCGGGGACCGCGCCGTACACGCCCCAGTAGGCGGTCTGCTCGAGGATCGAGCCCTCGGGCTGCGGCTGCTTGCCGAAGGAGGAGAACTTGTCGGATCGGTAGGCCTCAAGCGCGTCGTCGTAGTCGTAGACGACGTTCACCGCCTGGCTGTAGAGCCGCGCCTGGGCCTGCTTGACGTAGCCGGCGCGGACGCCCGGGTCGGTTTCGGCGAGCTGCTTGGCGTAGAGCGCGTCGTACTGCGGGTCGCAGAAGAACGTGTCGGTGGTGCCGCCCTTGCCTTCGGCGTTCGGCCGCGCGGCGCAGGTGTGCAGGGCCAGCGAGTAGTCCGGGTCCGGGTTGTTCGCGTAGCCGGAGATCGCGAGGTCGTAATTGCCCGCGTTGGTGCGGTCGTTCAGCTCGTCGTCGGAGACGAGTTCCTGCTTCACCGAGATGCCGATGTCGTGCAGCCACCCGGTGATGTACTGGGCGAGACGCTGGTCGGGCGCGCGGTTCGCGTGTCCGGTGAGGCGCAGTTCGAGGCGCGCGCCGCCGGGCGCGGTGCGGATGCCGTCCTGGCCCTTCGGGTAGCCGGCCGCGTCGAGCGCGGCGTTCGCGGCGGCGAGGTCGAACTTGCGCGCCTCCCCCGGCGCGGGATCCCAGTGGTAGGCCGAGTAGATCGGCGGGATCACGCCGCCGCCGGGCTGGGCGTAGCCGCCGGCGACCTTGTCCACGATCGTCTTGATGTCGATCGACTGCGCGATCGCCTGGCGCACCCGGAGGTCCTTGAGCACCGGGTTGCCGTTGCCGATCGGCTTGTTCTCCGCGTTCTCGACGCCGAAGTTGATGTTGAGCGCGTTGTAGCGGCGGCCCGGCGCCTTGTTCAGCTCGATGTTCGGCTGGCCCTTGAGCGCGTCGAACTGGGTCGGGGTGAGCCGGTTGATCACGTCGACCTCGCCCTGCTTGAGGGCGTTCACCGCGGCCTCGACGTCCTTGAACACCAGCAGCTGCAGCTCGTCGACCTTGGGCGCGCCGCGCCAGTAGTTCTTGTTGGCCTTGAACTTGACGTATTCGTTCTGCTTGTACTCGGTGATCTGGTACGGCCCGTCGTCGACGCCGACGACCGGGATGGTGTCGGTCTTCGGGTCGCTCAGGTCCTTGATCCGCGACCACACGTGCTCGGGCACGATCGGGACGTCGAGCAGGGTCATCGACGACTGGACGGTCTTGGTCTTGATCACCAGCGTGGCGTCGTCGGGCGCCTTCACCGACTCGAAGCTCGCGACGTAGTTGCCGTTCGCGGTGCGCGCGGTGGCGTCGGTGAGCATCCGGTTGAACGTGAACGCGGCGTCCTTCGCGGTGACCGGCTGCCCGTCGGACCACTTCGCGCCCTGGCGGATCTTGAACGTCCAGGTCAGCTTGTCCGGCGACGTGGTCCACGATTCGGCGAGCGCCGGGGCGGCCTCGGCCTTGTCCTGCGACGGGATCGTCAGGAACTCGTAGATGAACCGGCCGACCTGGGTCGACGCGGCGAGCCCGGCGGTGAACGGGTTCAAGTGGTCGATACCAGTGGTCAACGCGACCCGCAGCACCTTCGGCTGCGCCTGCTGCTGCGCTGTCGCAGTGCCCGCCAGCGGCAGAATCGCCAGCGTTCCCGCCATCACGACACCGAAAACGCGGCGCAACCCGTGCCGCCTGTGCTTATTTCGCACTTCAGAACCACCCCATCGTCAATCCCCGACCCCAGAGACGAAAAGTAACCACATACGGCGGGAAGCGCGCAATATGTGACGGTGCCGCTGCGTGTCCGATCGTTATGCGCGCGACGCGGATCACTAGAGTGCCCGGCATGCGGATCCTGATCTCGGCCGACATGGAAGGCGCCACGGGGGTCACCTGGACCGACGACGTCGTGCCCGGGAGCCCGCAGTGGCAGCGGTTCCGGGGCATGTTCACCGGCGACGTCAACGCGGTCCTGGCCGGCCTGTACGCGGCGGGGGCGACGGACGTGCTCGTCAACGAAGCGCACTCGTCGCAGCGCAACCTGCTGCTGGAAGACCTCGACGAACGCGCGCGGATGCTGACCGGGCGGCACAAGCCGCTGTCGATGATGCAAGGCATCGATTCCGGTGTGGACGGTGTGGTGTTCCTCGGCTACCACGCCGGGGCCGGGTTCGACGGCGTCCTGTCGCACACGTACCTGGAAAACCAGATCACCGGCGTGTGGCTGGACGACGTGCCCGCGAGCGAGGGCAGGCTGAACGCGGCGATGGCGGGCGAGTACGGCGTGCCGGTGCTGCTGGTCAGCGGCGACGACCAGACCTGCGAGGACGCGCGCGACTACGCGCCGGACGCGGAACTGGTGCAGGTCAAGGAATGCGTGAGCCGGTACGCGGCGATCTGCCTGCCGCCGGCGCGCACGGCGAAGCTGCTGGAGGCGGGCGCGCGGGAGTCGATGACGCTGGCCGGGCGGACCGAGCGGACGCCGGGACGGCACCGGATCGAGGTCGAGTTCGACGCGAGCCATCTGGCGCAGGCGACCGCGGTGATCCCGACCGTGGAGCAGACCGGGACGCGCCGGGTCGCGTTCGAGGCGCCGAGCATGACCGAGGCGATGAAGGCGTTCAAGGTGGTCACGGCCATCGCGGCAGGGGCGGTGCAGGGCATTTATGGCTGAGCTCGACGTTGTTTCGCTGTGCGCGGACCTGATCCGGTTCGACACCACCAACTACGGCGGCGGGGAGGCGGCGGGCGAACGGCTCGCCGCCGAGTACGTCGCCGAATTCCTTGACCGGCACGGGGTTCCGGCGCGGATCCTGGAGCCCGAGCTCCAGCGGTCGAACGTCGTCGCGCGGATTCCGGGCACCGATCCGACGCTGCCCGCGCTGCTCGTGCAGGGGCATCTGGACGTGGTGCCCGCTCGCGCCGCCGATTGGTCTGTACCGCCGTTTTCCGGCGAGGTGCGGGACGGGTTCCTGTGGGGCCGGGGCGCGGTCGACATGAAGGATTTCTGCGCGATGGTGCTGGCCGCTGTCGCTTCCGGGCTGCGGCCGCGGCGGGATCTCGTGCTGGCGTTCGTGGCCGACGAGGAGGACCGCGGCGACTACGGAGCGCACTGGCTGGTCAAGGAGCACGCGGACCTGTTCGAGGGCTGCGCGGCGGCGATCAGCGAGTCCGGCGGGTACAGCTATCACGTGCCCGCCGCGGACGGCCGGAAAGTGCGGCTGTACCCGGTCGGCACGGCCGAGCGCGGCACCGCGCACCTGCGGCTGACCGCGAGCGGGCGGGCCGGGCACGGGTCGCGGCCGAATGCGGAGAACGCGGTCGTGCGGCTGGTCGGGGCGTTGCAGCGGATCGCGGACCATCGCTGGCCGGTGCAGTTGACGCCGACCGTGCGCGCGTTCCTGGAACGGACTGGCGCCGCTTTGGGCGTGCCGGTGGATCTTTCTTCGGGCGACGCGGTCGACGAAACCGTGGCGCGGCTGGGGACGGCCGGGTCGCTAGTGGTGCCGACGGTGCGCAACAGCACCACGCCGACGATGCTCGACGCCGGGTACAAGGTGAACGTGATCCCGTCGACGGCGACCGCGCAGGTCGACGTCCGGGTCTTGCCGGGGACCGAGGACGACCTGTTCGCGGTGGTGGATTCGTTGCTGGGCGAGGGCGTCACGCGGGAATTCGTGGCGCATCAGCCGCCGGTGCAGGCTCCGGTCGATTCGCCGTGGTTCGACTCGATGACGCAAGCGCTGCGGGCGGAGGACCCGGAGGCGGTGGTGGTGCCGTACTGCATGGGCGGCGGGACCGACGCGAAAGCCTTCACCCAGCTGGGGATGGCGTGCTACGGCTTCGCTCCCCTGGCGCTGCCGGAAGGCTTCCCGTACCGGGCGATGGCGCACGGCGTGGACGAGCGGGTGCCGGTGGACGGGCTGCGGTTCGGGACGCGGGTGCTGACGCGTTTCCTCCAGGACTGCTGAGCCGCTCGTGAGTGTTGATCACGGTTCCGACCGTGCTCAACACTCACGACGCCCCGCCCCGCTCGACCGTCGCCAGCCACGCGGGAAGCCCGTCCAGCGCGAACCTGGCGACGATCCGGCTGTCCCGCAAAGTTTCGATCCGCCACCCGGCCTCGCTCCGGAACGCCGCTTCGAGTTCAGCTCGGGCGACCGGATGCGGTCCGGCGTCCCCGTCCGTTTCCCGGAAGCACAGGACGTGCAGTCTCGCGCCCGGTTCGGTGACGGACGCGAGACTGTCGACGTAGGCCAGCCGTTCCTCGGTGTCGAAGGTGTGGAACAGGCCGCAGTCGAGGACGGTGCCGAAGGTCCGGTCCAAAGCGGACAGCCGGAACGCGTCGCCGACGGCGAATTCGGCCGGGATCCCCCGGTCACGCGCTTTCTCTTTCGCTTGCACCACTGCGGTTTCCGCTATGTCGACGCCCACAATGGACAGTCCGGCGGCGGCCAGGTGCAGCGCGTTCTCGCCGGTGCCGCAGCCGGCGTCGAGGACCGTGCCGCGGAATGCCCCTTCGGCGGCGAGTTCGACGATCGCCGGCTGCGGGCGGGCGAGGTCCCACGGCGCCGGACCGTCCTGATAGGACGCGTCCCACGGACGCCCGGCGCGGCGTTCGTGGCTGGTCGCGGGACGGTCCTCGGGCATCAGCGGGTGAACTCCGCCCACCAGCGGCTGTCGTCGCGGACGCGCCGCAGCGAGGTCGCGGTGACGCCGTCTCGGGCGAAGGACTCGACTTCGGCTTTGCTGAGCGGCCACGGCGGCCCGGACCAGGTGTCGAGGTCGATGCTTTCCTCGGCGACCGCGCCGACGACGAGCGTTCCGCCCGGCGCGACGAAACCGGACACCGAGGCGATGGCCGGGTCGTGGACGTCCTTGGGCATCGACTGGACGGTCATGATCTCCACGACCAGGTCGAAGGCGTAGTGGAATTCCGCGGGCGGGGTGAGCAGGTCCGCGGTGCGGTAGGAGACGACGGTGTCCGGGAAGCGGTTGAGCACGGCTTTGATCGCGCTGGGCGACACGTCGAAGGCGGACGTCTCGTATCCGGCGGCGGCGAGGAGTTCGGCGTCGTCGGCCATCCCGCAGCCGACGACGAGCGCGCGACGCCCGTGGCCGGGTCGCCCGGCGATCCAGGCGGCGAGTTCCGGCGAGGGCTCGCCGCGGTACCACGGCAGGACGGCCTCGCCCGCTTCCGCCGCGGCGTAGAGGGGCTCGAACCACCCGGTGGGGTCGCCGTTGGCGAGGGCGAGTCCGGCCCGGCGGCGGGCGTCCTCGTCGGGATCGATGGCGTCGTCTGGCATGGACTCTGTTATACCCGCCGGGTCTGGGCGCGGGTGCGCTCGACTGGCCGAGCGCCGACGGCTTCCCCGACCGGCCCGAGCCTCCCCCGTGCAGTTTCCCGGCGCCCTCGCGCGGCGATGCCCAGCATCGGGCTGGGCCGCCTCGCCGACCGCACCTCATCTGCCCGCGCGCCGTCGACGCTGCGCCCGCCCACCGACTGCACGCGAGCTGTGCGTGAGGGGAACCCTCAGGGAATCAGATTCCCTGAGGGTTCCCCTCACGCATCTCCGCAGCGCCTGCCGGGGCGACCCGCTGGGGAGAGTCCCGCACCCGCCGCACGCGAGATGCACCCGATGCCGCATGGGGGCCATCCGCCGGGCGGGCACCCGGTTGCCGTAGCGGGGACCGGGCAGGGTTGTCCGTTTCCGGTCAGGTTTGCGGGGCGGCCTTGACATCGATGTCACCCGCGCGTTGAGCTTCCGGGGCCCCGGGATGACCGAGTCCCGGGCCCCGATCCCCTGACGAACTGGGAGCAATGATGCCCCGAAGCGCCAGACCGTTGCACGCCGTGCTCGCCGCGGCGGTGGCGGCGGCGGGCCTGGTCGTCCTGCCCGCCGCGGCCGGTGCCGCGCCGGGCGAGGCCGCCCCGCCGGACTTCGTTTCTTCGTTCGAACCGAACGACCCGCAACCGATCCAGGATGCTGTCGACACCGATGCCGCCGGGAAGCCGCGGGCTTCGGGGGTGGACGGCGCGAACGGGACCGCGATCCCCGGCGACATCCGGGGCAAGGTCACCGACGTCAGCGCGACCAGCGAGAACACCGGCGGCGGCGAGGTCGCGGCGAATCTGATCGACGGAAGCACCGGCACGAAGTGGCTGTCGTGGGAGCCGGCCGCGTCGGTGACGTTCACGCTGTCGGAGCCGACGAAGATCACGCACTACGCGGTCTCCTCGGCCAACGACTCGCCCGGCCGCGACCCGCAGGACTGGACGCTGCGCGGTTCGGACGACGGCAAGACGTGGACCGATCTGGACAAGCAGTCGGGCCAGTCGTTCGGCAAGCGGTTCCAGCAGAACGACTACAAGCTGTCCGCCCCGAGCGCGCCGTACCGGTACTACCAGCTGGAAGTCACGCGCAACCACGGCGACGACATCATGCAGTTCTCGGAGCTGCTGCTGGCCAACGACGATCCGGCCCCGCCGCCGTTGCCGAACATGCGCAGCGTCGTGGATTCCGGCCCGAGCCAGGGCTACACCAACAAGAACCGGGTCGGGTTCACCGGCAAGAAGGCGTTCCGGTACTCCGGCAGCCAGCCCAAGGCCGGGCACGGCTACTCCTACAACAAGGTCTACGACGTCGACCTCCCGGTGACCGCGACGACCGAGCTGTCGTACAAGGTGCAGCCGCAGTTCGTCGAGGGCGATCTGAAGTACCCGAGCACGAACGTCGCGGTCGACCTGGACTTCACCGACGGCACGCGGCTGCGCGACCTCGGCGCGACCGACCAGTACGGGTTCCCGCTGACGCCGGAGGGCCAGGGCGCGAGCAAGGTCCTCTACGCGAACCAGTGGAACCTGGTGCGGTCGGCGATCGGGCGGGTCGCCGCGGGCAAGACGATCGACCGGATCGCGATCGGCTACGACAATCCGAACGGGCCGGCGCAGTTCGCGGGCTGGCTGGACGATCTGAAGATCTCCGCGACGCCGACGCCGCCTGCCAGCACCCGGCCCAGCGACAACGTGCTCACCACGCGCGGCACGCTCGCGAACGGCACGTTCTCGCGCGGCAACAACTTCCCGGCGACCGCGGTGCCGCACGGCTTCAACTTCTGGACTCCGGTGACCGACGCGGGTTCGGCGAGCTGGCTGTACAACTACCATTCGCAGAACAACGCGGACAATCTCCCGCAGTTGCAGGCGTTCAGCGTGAGCCACGAGCCGAGCCCGTGGATGGGCGACCGGCAGAGCTTCCAGGTGATGCCGTCGGCGGCGAGCGGGGTGCCGGAGGCGAACCGCGACAAGCGGGCGCTGCCGTTCACGCACGACAACGAGGTGGCGCGGGCGCATTACTACGGCGTCACGTTCCAGAACGGGATCAAGACCGAGATCGCGCCGGCGGATCACGCGGCGCTGCTCCGGTTCTCTTTCCCGGGCGCTGATTCCAGCCTGGTCTTCGACAACGTCAACAACTCCGGCGGGCTCACGCTCGACCCGGCGCACGGCACGCTCAGCGGGTACTCCGACGCGAAGAGCGGGCTGTCCGCGGGCGCCGGGCGGATGTTCGTCTACGCGACGTTCGACAAGCCCGTCACGACCGGCGGCAAGCTGACCGGGCAGAACCGCGACAACGTGACCGGCTATCTGCGGTTCGACGCGGGCGCGGACAAGACGGTGACGATGCGGATCGCGACGTCGCTGATCAGCGTGGACCAGGCGAAGAAGAACCTGGATCAGGAGATCGCCCCGAACGCCGGGTTCGACTCGGTGCGGGACGCGGCGCAGCAGGCGTGGGACAAGCAGCTCGGCGTGATCGAGGTCGAGGGCGCGTCGAAGGACCAGCTGGAGACGCTGTACTCCAACCTGTACCGGCTGTTCCTGTACCCGAACGAGGGCTTCGAGAACGCCGGCACGAAGGAGGCGCCGAAGTACCGGTACGCGAGCCCGGTGTCGCCGAAGACCGGCACGGACACCGCGACGCAGACCGGGTCGAAGGTCGTCGACGGGCAGACGTATGTGAACAACGGCTTCTGGGACACCTACCGGACCACCTGGCCCGCCTACTCGCTGCTCACGCCGGACATGGCGGGCAAGATGGTGGACGGTTTCGTGCAGCAGTACCGCGACGGCGGCTGGATCGCGCGCTGGTCCTCCCCCGGTTACGCGGACCTGATGACCGGCACCAGCTCGGATGTCGCGTTCGCCGACGCCTACCAGAAGGGCGTGACGAACTTCGATGTCGAGTCGGCCTACGACGCGGCGTTGAAGAACGGGACGGTGACGCCGCCGAACTCGGCGGTCGGCCGCAAGGGTCTGGACCAGTCGGAGTTCCTGGGCTACACGCCGAATTCGACCGGCGAGGGCTTCTCGTGGGCGATCGAGGGCTACGTCAACGACTTCGGCATCGCGAACCTGTCGAAGAAGCTGTACGACCAGGCCAAGGCGGACGATCCGCGCAAGGCGGAGTACCTGGAGAACTACCAGTACTTCACCAGCCGGGCGCAGCAGTACGTGAACCTGTTCGACCCGAGCACCGGGTTCTTCCAGGGCAAGGACGCGAGCGGGAAGTTCACGAAGGCCAAGGCCGGCTACGACCCTCGCCAGTGGGGCGGGGACTACACCGAGACCGACGGCTGGAACATGGCCTTCACCGTGCCGCAGGACGGGCAGGGGCTGGCGAATCTCTACGGCGGCAAGGACAAGCTGGGCGCGAAGCTCGACCAGTTCTTCGCCGACCAGGAGACCGCGAACTTCCCGGGCAGCTACGGCGGCGTGATCCACGAGATGCGGGAGGCGCGGGACGTGCGGATGGGCCAGTACGGCCACTCCAACCAGCCCTCGCACCACATCCTTTACATGTACGACTACGCGGGCCAGCCGGCGAAGACGCAGGCGAAGGTGCGCGAAGCGGTGTCGCGGCTGTACACCGGCAGTGAGTTGGGCCAGGGCTACGCGGGCGACGAGGACAACGGCGAGATGTCCGCGTGGTACGTGTTCAGCGCGCTGGGCTTCTACCCGCTGCAGATGGGCAGCCCGGACTACGCGATCGGGTCGCCGCTGTTCACCAAGGCGACTGTGCACCTGCCCGGCGGGGACCTGGTGATCAACGCGCCGAAGAACTCGGCGAAGAACGTCTATGTCCAGGGCCTGAAGGTCAACGGGAAGAACTGGACGTCGACGTCGCTGCCGCACGACGTGCTCGCCCACGGCGCCACGCTCGACTTCGACATGGGCCCGAACCCGTCGACGTGGGGCACCGGCGCGGGCGACGCGCCGAAGTCGATCACCACGGGCGACGCGGTTCCGACGCCGCTGCACGACGAAACCGGACCGGGGCTGGGCACGCTGTCCACTTCGGACGGTTCGGACGCGTCGGCGTTGCTGGACAACACCTCGCGCACGCAGGCGAAGGTGACCGGTGCGGTGCAGTACCAGCTGAAGTCGACCGACGAGGCGGTCACCCACTACACGCTCACCTCCGGCACCGGAGCGGGCGACGCGAAGAGCTGGACGCTGAAGGGGTCTTATGACGGGAAGACCTGGACGGTCGCCGATCAGCAGACCGACCAGTCGTTCCAGTGGCGGCAGCAGACCCGGGCGTTCGCGGTGAAGAACCCGGCGCATTACGCCTACTACCGGCTGGAGGTCACCGCGGCCACCGGCGGTCCGGCGACACTGGCGGAGTTCGAGCTGCTGGGCCGTCCGGACGCGTCGTGCGGCAAGACGCTGACCGGCGTGCAGAACGGCCCGCTGACCGTGTCGAGCGGCGTGGTGTGCCTGAACGGCGCGACGGTGTCGGGTCCGGTGAGTGTGGCGCGCGGCGCTTCGCTGATCGTGCGCGGCGGGCAGATCAAGGGCCCGATCGCGGCGGCCGGTGCGGCGCAGGTGGTGCTGAACCGGACGAAGGTGGCCGGTCCGGTGTCGATCACCGGCAGCACCGGTCCGGTGTCGATCGAGCTGACCGACGTCTCCGGCCCGGTGAACCTGACCGGGAACCAGGGGCCGTTGATCGCGAGCAGCACCGTGGGCGGGCCGCTGGCCTGCACGGGCAACTCCCCCGCGCCGACGGATCACGACCTCGCCAACACCGTCCGCGGCCCGTCCGCCGGGCAGTGCGCGAAGTTCTGACCGGCCGATTCCAGGAAGATCGCCGCGGGCCAGGGGCTCGGATCCGTTCCGGGTTCCTGGCCCGCGGCAGATCGGCTCCTTGCCCGGGCAGCCGGCTTCGGTCCGGGTCGCGGCTGACGACGGTGCGGGATCCGCCGAGCTGCAGCTTATTGGGTGGCTGGTGCATCCAGCGCCGTGCGCGCCACCCTCACCGACGCCCAACTCGTCACTCTCACCGAAGCGCACGGCGGCCGTGCGGAACCCGGCTGGTGGGACCGGGCGAAGCGGCACAGTCTCGGCTGGGTCAGCGCGCACGACGGCGACACGTTGGTCGGCTTCGCGAACGTGGCGTGGGACGGCGCGGATCACGCGTTCCTGCTCGACCCGAAGGTCCACGGGGACTGGCAGCACCGCGGCATCGGCACCGAACTCGTCCGCCGGGCGAGGGACGCCGCGAGAGACGCGGGCTGCGAGTGGCTGCACGTGGACTTCGAACCGCATTTGCGCCCGTTCTACTTCGACGCTTGCGGCTTCGCTTCCACCGATGCGGGGTTGATCCGGTTCACCGCGAGCTGATCCGGTGCGGGAGCGATTACCGTGGGGACCGTGACCACGGCTGCGTTCTTCTCCTCGTTCGAAGCGGGCGATCCGCAGCCGCTCGCGGGGGCGCGGGTGGACAGCGGGCCGCGCCGGTCGCCGACCGCGAAGACCGGCGTCGGGTTCACCGGGTTGAAAGCCTTGCGCTATCAGGCCGGGCCCACCGTGACACTGTTCGAGGTGGACATTCCGGTCACTGACCACAGTGCACTGTCGTATGTGGTCTTCCCGGCCTCCGACGGTCCGGCGCCGAGCTACCGCAGCACGCACGTCGCGCTCGATGTCGAGTTCGACGACGGCAGCCGCGCCGGGTTCGCGCCGGACGCGAAAACGCTCTGCGTCGATCAGTGGAACCTGGTGCGTCGTCCGCTCAAAGCGTTCGCGGGACGGCGGGTGCGGCGGATCCTGCTGACGACCGCGTTCGACGGAGACGGGACGGGCTGGCTGGACGACGTCCGGATCGCCGGGCGTCCGCCGGAGCGCAAGGACCCGGTCGACTGGGTCCGCACGACCCGCGGCACGCATTCCAGCGGCGAGTTCTCCCGCGGCAACACCTTCCCGGCCACCGCTGTCCCGCACGGGTTCACCTTCTGGACCCCGGTCACCGACGCGCGGGCGCTGAACTGGTTCTACTCCTACCACCGGCACAATGACGCGCGGAACGAGCCGCGGCTGCAGGCGTTCGGGCTCAGCCATCAGCCGAGTCCGTGGATGGGCGACCGGCACACCTTTCACCTCATGCCCGGCACCGGCCCGGTCGAGCCGGACCGCGTGCGGCGTTCGCTGGCGTTCGGCCACGACGACGAGACCGACCGGCCGCACCATTACCGCGTGCGGTTCCGCGGCGGCATCACCGCCGAGGTCGCACCGGCCGAGCACGCGGCGATGTTCCGGTTCGCGTTCCCGTCCGGACGCGGCTGGGTGCTGTTCGACAACGCCCGCAACCGCGGCGGTCTTCGCATCGACGCCGAGCGCGGGATCGTCACCGGGCACACGTGGGTGCGAAGCGGGCTGTCGACCGGCGCGCGGCGGATGTTCGTCTACGCCGAAGCTGATCAGCGGCCCTCCGGCGGCGGGCGGATCCGGCGGCCGTTCTGGCGGACGGTGACCGGGAGCTTGGAGTTCGCCGCGTCCGAGATGACGCTGCGGATCGCGACGTCGCTGATCAGTCTCGCGCAGGCGAAACGCAACCTGGCGCTGGAAATCCCGGCGGGCACGACGTTCGACCGGGTCCGGGACCAGGCACGGGAACGCTGGCAGGAGGTGCTCGGCCGCGTCGAAGTGGAAGGCGCGTCCGAGGACGAGCTGACCACTTTCTACTCGTGCCTCTACCGGCTGTTCCTGTACCCGAACGTCGCGCACGAGAACACGCCGCGCGGCATCCGGCACGCGAGCCCGGTCGTGCGGAGTTTCCGGCCGAGCACGCGGCGGCGCACCGGCGCGAAGGTCGTCGACGGCGAGTTGTACGTCAACAACGGCTTCTGGGACACCTACCGCACCGCCTGGCCCGCGTACGCGCTGCTCGCGCCGCGCCAGTGCGGCCGGATGATCGACGGTTTCGTGCAGCAGTACCGCGAAGGCGGCTGGATCGCGCGTTGGTCCTCCCCTGGCTACGCCGACTTGATGACCGGCACCAGCTCCGATGTCGCGTTCGCCGACGCCTACTTGAAGGGCGTTACGAACTTCGACGTCGAAGCCGCCTACGACGCCGCGCTCAAGAACGCCACTGTCAGCCCGCCACGCAAAGGTGTCGGCCGCAAGGGGCTCGACCGCTCCGTGTTCCTCGGCTACACGCCGACCTCGACGCGCGGTGGCCTGTCCTGGGCGCTCGAAGGCTGTCTCAACGACTTCGGCCTCGCCAACCTGTCCGACGCGCTCGCCCGGGAAAGCAGCGGCGCGCGAGCCCGCCGGTTCGCCGACAACGCCGTCTACTTCCGCCAGCGCGCCCAGCATTACGCCAACCACTTCGACACACGGATCGGCTTCTTCCAGGGCCGCGGCCTCGACGGCGGCTGGCGGCACCCGGCTGACGGGTTCGACCCGACGGTGTGGGGTCCGGATTATGTGGAGACCAACGCCTGGAACACCGCGTTCTCCGTGCCGCACGACGGTCCCGGTCTCGCCGCGCTCCACGGCGGACCCGAAGCGCTGGAAGCGAAACTCGACGAGTTCTTCCGGCTCCCGGAGACCGGCCATGGCGGCCGGATCCACGAGATGACCGAGGCCCGGGACGTGCGGATGGGCCAATACGCGCATTCCAACCAGCCCTCGCACCACATCCCGTTCGTCTACGCCTTCACCGGGGCGCAGGCGAAACTGCAGCGGACCGTCCGCGAGGTGCTGCGGCGGCTGTACCTCGGCAGCGAACTCGGCCAGGGCTATCCCGGGGACGAGGACAACGGGGAAATGTCGGCCTGGTATGTCTTCACCTCCCTCGGTCTCTACCCGCTGGCGGTCGGCAGCCCGCGGTACGTGGTGTGCGCGCCGCTGTTCCGCTCCGCCACCGTGCACCTCGACAACGGAAAGGACCTGGTGATCCGAGCGCCCCGGGCCGCGACCGACACGCCTTACGTGCACGGCCTGACGGTCGACGGCGAACCGCACCCTTCGGCCACCCTCGCGCACGCGGTCCTCGCCCGCGGCGCGGTGCTGGAGTTCGACGTCCGCGCCGAGCCCGGCGACTGGGGCACGGAACCGGTCGCCCCGGTCGCCCCCGCGCCGCTGCGCGACCTCACCGTGCACGGCGTTCTGTCGGACGACACCAGCCGCACCCAAGCCGTCTTCCGCACGCCAAGGCCGACCATCGCCTTCACCGCCGAAGGCGAGCCGCGCGAGGTTGTGCTCTACACGCTCACCTCCGGCAGCCGCGCGGGCGATCCGAAGGACTGGGTGCTCGAAGGCTCCGACGACGGCCAGCAGTGGCGGATCCTGGACGAACGCTCCGGTGAGGTGTTCCGGTGGCGGCGCCAGACCCGGCCGTTCGTGCTCGCCGATCCCGCCGCGTGCCGGCACTACCGGCTGCGGGTCCGAGCCTCGACCCGGCGGCGCGTCGTCCTCGCCCAGTGGGAACTATTGGGCTTCGACGACCCGCCAGGGTCGCCGGATCGAAACTCTCCCTTCCCACCGCCGCGCTGAACCGGCGTCCCGTTCAGCCCGAAGGCGTGGAGCCGCGCCGGGACGGAAAGTCCGGGCGTCGACGGGCGGCGAAAGCGTCCAGCCCCGCACGAGCATCGGCCGAGGTGAAGGCCTTCTGACCGTAGAGAGCTTCACTGTGGAAGGCCTGATCCTGCGGGAGGTCGCCGAGACGGAGCACGGCCTCCTTCACTGTCGCCAGCGCGGTGCCGCTCTTTTCGGTCAGCCGGTGTGCCCGGCGGAGCGCTGTGTCCATCAGCTGCGCGGCCGGAACGACCTCGTTGAGCAATCCGTACCGCAACGCGCGCTCAGCCGTGATCCGGTCGCCTTCCAGCATGAGTTCCATCGCCCACACGTACGGGATCTGGCGAGCGAGCCGGGTGAGGGTGCCGCCTGCGGGCACGACCCCGACGCCGGTCTCGGGCAGGCCGAACTCGGCGGTCTCCGCCGCGATCCGGATCTCGGTCGAGAGCATGATCTCGAACCCGCCGCCGAGGCAGAGCCCGTTGACCGCGGCGATCACCGGCTTGAACAGCGTGGTGTGCTTCTGGTGCGCGCCGTCCCACTCCGAGATGTCGAAGCGTCCTTCGGCGAGCGCCGGGATCGACTCGGCGAGGTCGGCGCCGACGCAGAACGCCCGGTCGCCGCTGCCGGTGAGCACGGCGACCGCGATCGCGTCGTCGTCGCGCACCTCGTCGAACGCCGCGCCCAGCTCCTCGTACATCGCCAGGGTCAGCGCGTTGAGCTTGTCCGGCCGGTCGAACCGGATGACCGCGACGGCCCCGTCGCGGTCCAGGGTGATGCCGCCCATCAGATCGCGCCCTTCTCGCGCAGGTCCGCGATCTCCGCTTCGTCGAGGCCGGCGAGCGCGCGGAGCACGGTGTCGGAGTGCTCGCCGGTTTTCGGGGCCAGGCCGCGAGGCTGGGCGGGCGTTCCGCCGAGTTTGATGGGCGAGCCGAACATGCGCAGCTCGCCGAACTCCGGGTACTCGACGTCGACGACCATGTCGCGCGCGGCGATCTGCGGGTCCTCCACCACCTCGCCGATGTCCTTGACCGCGCTGAGCGGAACGGCGTCGCCGACGATCTCCTCCAGTTCGGTTTTCGTCTTGTCCGCGAACCACTCGTGCAGCAACGGCCGGATGCGCCGCTCGTAGACCGCGGGGTCGAACCGCTTGGCCATGGTGTCGATCTCCGGGTCCTCGACGAGTTCGGACCTGCCGAACAGATGGCAGGAAAGCCGCCAGAACTTGTCGGTGTAGCCGCCGAAGAACACGAACCCGTCCTTGCACGGGTAGAGCTCGTAGGGTTTGACGAACGGATGCTCGTTGCCCAGCGGCGACGGCACTTTCCCGTCGACTGTGTAGGAGACGACGGCGTTCTCGGTCAGGCTGAGCACCGAGTCCTGCTGCGACACGTCGACGAGCTGGCCCTCGCCGGTCCGCTCCGCGTGCCGCAGGGCGGCGAGGGTTCCGATGACGGCGTACATCGTCGCGGACAGATCGCCGATGATCGTGCCGACGCGCACCGGAGGCCGGTCGGCGAAGCCGTTCATCGACCACAGCCCGCCGGTCGCCTGTGCGCTGTTGTCGTAGGCGGGACGGCGGCGGTAGGGGCCGGTCTGCCCGTAGCCGGAGATCGCCGTGTACACCAGCCGCGGGTTTTCCTTCCGCAGCACGGGATAGCCGACGCCGAGCTTGTCCATCGTGCCGGGCCGGAAGTTCTCGACGAGGACGTCGGCGCTGCGCGCCAGCTTCCGCAGGGTCGCTTTTCCCTCCTCGGTGGACAGATCGAGGGTGAGGCCGAACTTGTTCCGGTTGAACTGCGCGAAGAACCCGCTGAACTTCTCCCCGGCCGCGGACTCCAGCACGGGCGGGAAGTCGCGGGCGTAGTCCGGGTCCTTCGGGTTCTCGATCTTGATCACGGTCGCGCCGAGGTCGGCGAGCAGCATCGAGCAGAACGGCCCGGCGACGACCCGCGTGATGTCCAGCACCACGATCCCGCGCAGCGCGCCGTGCGACTGCCCGCCTGGCAGCATCCCCGCGAGGGCCTCGTCCAGCGGGCTGCCGGACCTGCGGTCACTCGTGCTCATTGAAACTCCTGATCATCGGAAACCTCGTCATCGCGCGACGGCCTCGACCCGGATTCGCGCGTCCAGGAGCGTCCCGCACGAGGGACTGTAGAACTCGTCGATCAGCACGCGGTGGCCGTGCTCGCGGGGCCGCACCCGCACCCCGTGCGCGGCGAGCCGTTCCGCTGCGACGTGGGTGACTTTCCTTGCGCTGTCCCGCCAATCGTCCCCGGAGCCCAGCCGCGCGCCCGAAGCGGGCACATACCAGCCGTCGGGGTCGCGGCGCGGTGCCGAGGAACCCGCGGCCGCGGCCGACGGCACCTGTTCGCCAGGCGCCTCGCCGAGCCGCTGCTCGCGGAGCGCGGCCCTGGCGCGTTCCGTCGCGGTTTCGTCCGCGACGCCGTCCTGTACGAGCACACCGTAGGTTCCGGCCGCGACCTCGGCGGTGACGTACCCGTTGCGGACGTCGGCCGCCACGAGCTGCGGGTCCCGCAGGAGCGGGTCGCCGTAACCGCCTCCGCCCGCGATCCATTCGACGAACACGTCTCCGGACCGGATGGTCACCGACTGCTGGTTGATCGCCAGCAGCTCGCGTTCCGCGGCGCTCAGCGCCTCGCGAGTGGGCACCCGGCCGTCCCGGAGCAACTGGGCGACGTCGGTGCCGCGCCACACTTCGTGGCCGCTGCCGCCGCCGGGCAGCCCGCCGCCGAACCCGTCGGCGGTGACCTGGGCGCTCGGGGCGAAGACCGTCTGCGTGACTTCGCGGGCGCCGTGCAGCGTCCAGGCGAACCGCAGCCCGAGGCCGCCGCGGTGCGCGCCGTGGCCCGCGCTCTCGATGTTGAGCTGCTTCCACAGGTACAGCACCGGGTAGAGCATCTCGTTCATCTCGACGTCCGGGAGCATGTTGTTGACCTGGGTCATCATCCCGGCGCAGTCGAGGCCGTCGCTGTCCGGCTGCGCGCCGGCGCCCATCCCGCCGCCGTCCATGTTGAACAGCACGAAGTATTCGCCGTCCTCGGCGGTCCCCGCCGAGATCCCGCCGGTCCACGAATCGCCCCAGCCGCCCTGGGTGCGGGCCCGGACGACCTCGTCCGCGCTGGCGCGGCAGGCGTCGTTCATCAGCTTGGTGACCAGGCGGCTGACCCGGGCTCCGGTGGTGAGATGCCCGTTGCTGATCGGTGCCGGCGGCCGCGGGTTCACGATGGAGCCCGGTTCGGCGACGATGTCGAACGCGGTCATCACGCCCTCGTTGAACGGCAC
Source organism: Amycolatopsis rubida (assembly GCF_900115345.1). GTDB lineage: Bacteria > Actinomycetota > Actinomycetes > Mycobacteriales > Pseudonocardiaceae > Amycolatopsis > Amycolatopsis rubida. Next base: position 281,960 of record NZ_FOWC01000007.1, read on the forward strand.
GTCCCACGCGAGGATCGGCACCACGGCGGTCGCGACGCTGCCGACGAGCGCACCGTAGCTGCAGTTGACGAAACCGCCGGTCTGCTCACTGGAACCGCTGAAATCGAAGGTGATCTGGTTTTCGCGCTTGGTCATGGTGCACGCGACGCGGTACAGCCCGTCGACGTGCCCGTTGTGCTCGGTCCATTCCTCGGCGGTGTAGGTCCCGTCGGGGATCTGCGCGATGCGCTCGCGCACCACTTGTTCGGCGAGTTCGAACGACAGCCTCGTGTAGTCGCGGAACCGGTCGAGCCCGAACTCCCCGATCGTGCCGAGCAGCCTGCGGATGCCGGTGTTGTTGCTGGCCACCAGGCTGCGGACGTCGTTCCAGAACAACGCGGGGACCCGGACGTTGTTGAGCAGGATCCGCCGGACCCACTCCACGGGTTCGCCGCGCTCGAAGATCTTGACCCCCGGCGGCAGCCGCAGCGCCTCGGCATAGCAGTCGAGCGCGCCGGGAGCGAACCCGCCGGGCGTCATGCCGCCCACGTCGACGAGGTGCGCCTGCGACTGCGCCCAGCCGATCAGCTCGTCGCCGTGGAAGATCGGGGAGATCACGTTGGTGTCCGGCGGGTGGCTCGCGCCCGCGGTGTGCGGGTCGTTGCAGATGAACGCGTCGCCCGGGGCCAGCGGCTCGCCCTCGATCGCCTTCACCAGGTTCTGCACGGCCACGCTGCCGGAGCCGATGTGGAACTGGACGTAGTCGGAGTAGGCGTAGATGCGGCCGGCCGGGTCGAACAGCGCGGTGTTGAAGTCGCCGGCCTCGGTGATCACCGGCGAGCCGGACGAGCGGATCATCGCGATGCCCATCTCCTCCACGATGGAGTCCAGGCGCATCCGGATCACTTCGAGCGTGACGGGGTCGAAGCCGGGCGGCAGGGGTTGTGCGGGCTGCGGGGTCATGGGCGTCTCCTTTGACGGACGGGAATTCAGGCGAGGCGCATCAGGAAGTCGCCGGCGCCGGTCAGCTCGACGGTGGCTCCGGTCGGGACGTACACGGTCGTGTCCGGCTCCTCCAGCAGGCACGGCCCGCTCGCCTTGCCGAGCGCGGCGAAACCGCGGTGCACCTCGACCTCGGTGCGTTCGCCGGTCAGCGGTTCGAGCACGCCGCGGACGGTGCGTTCGTGCCGCTCCCCCGCCGCGCCGCCGAGGTGGCGGACCTTCTGGACGTCGCTGCGCCCGACTGCGCGCACCCGGGAGTTGACGAGCAGGATGCCGGCCTCGGTCCAGGCGGTGCCCGCGCCGAACTCCTCCTCGTAGTCGGCGACGAACCGGGCGCGCAGCGCCTCCTTGTCCGCCTCCCCGAAGGTCCCGGCGGGCAGATGCGTGGTGACCTCGAAGATCTGGCCGACGAACTTCATGTCCGCCTCGCGGTGCAGTTCCCGGCGGTCCTCGGGGATGCCCTCGGACTCGAACCACGCGCGGGCGCGCCGTTCGAGCGCGGCGAATTCCTTGTCCAGCGCGGCCGCGGGCTGGTCCATCGTCCACGGGCTGGTCTGCACGGCCGAGAACACCGAGTCGGCGTGCATCAGCCCGTGCGCGGAGAACACGGCCGCGTTGTTCGGGATCACGACCTCCCGCACGCCTGCCTCGGCGGCGATCGCGGCGGCGAACAGCCCGCACGCGCCGCCGAAGCCGACGAGGGTGAACTCGCGCGGGTCATGGCCGCGATTGACGGTGATCTTGCGCAGGGCGTTGGACATCTGCGAGGCCGCGAGCCGGTAGACGCCCTGCGCCGCGGCGTCCTCGGTGATGCCCAGCGGCTCGGCCACGCACGTGCGCAGTGCCGCCCGCGCCTGGTCCTCGTAGAGCGGGACGGCGCCGCCGAGGTAGTAGTCCGGGTTGATCAGGCCGAGCACCAGCGCCGCGTCGGTGACCGCGGGCCGGGTGCCGCCCTTGCCATAGCAGGCCGGTCCCGGGACGGAACCCGCGCTGTGCGGGCCGACGCGCAGCAGGTTGCGCCCGTCGACCCAGGCGAGGCTGCCGCCGCCCGCGCCGATGGTCTCGATGTCCACCGCGGTGAGGCTGGTCGGCAGGCCGCCGATCTCGGCGCGGGGCAGCAACCGGAACTCGTCGTCGATGATCGCCGCCGCGTCGAGGCTCGTGCCGCCCATGTCCGCGGTCAGCACGCGGTCGCGGCCCAGCTGCCGCCCGAGCAACCGGGCGCCGGTGACGCCGCCGACCGGACCGGAGTTGAACATCGAGATCGGGGCTTTGCCGGTTTCCTCCACCGACAGGAACCCGCCGTGCACCTGCATGATCTGCACCCTGGTCCGCAGGCCCCGCGCCCGCAGTTCCTCGGCGAGCTGCTCGAAGTGGGAGGCGACGATCGGCTTGACCGCGGCGTCCAGTGCCGTGGTCACCATGCGCTCGTACTCGCGGTAGACCGGGGTGAGCGCGCTGGAGAGCGTGTAGGGCAGGTCCGGATGGTGCTTGCCGAGGTAGTCGCCGATGGCGTTCTCGTGCGCGGGATTGCGGAAGGACCAGAGCAGGCAGACCGCGAGGGTCTCCGCGCCGGCGTCCACCGCCGCGTTCACCGCGGCGGCGATCGCGTCCTCGGTGAGCGGCACCAGGACCTCGCCGTGCGCGTCGACCCGCTCGGCGACCTCGACGATGCGCCCGCGGTCCACGATGTCCGGGGGCGGCGACATCCGGTGGGGATCGCGTTCGTCGGTGCGCGCGGACCGCGCGATGCGCAGAGTGTCGCGGAACCCCTGGGTGGTCAGCAGGCCCACGGCGGCGTACTTCTGCTCGTCCACGGCGTTCGTGACGATGGTGTTGCCCAGGACGAACCGGTCCACCCCGGCGAAGAACTCGGCCTCGGTCAGGCCCGCGCGCTCCCGCAGCACCCCGAGCGCGCCGAGGATCCCGGTGGTCACGTCCCTGGTGGAGAACGCCTTCCCGCGGATGGCGCGCCCATCCGCGATCGCCACGGCGTCGGTGAACGTGCCGCCGACGTCGATGCCCACGTGAAGCGTCATGCTCGCTGTCTCCCTTGACTGCGTCGGTGCCGGTCGGCCGGCGGGGTCCCGCTCGCGGGTTCCGTCTCGCCGTGGCCTGGACGCTACGAGCGCGAGCCCCCGGCAGACTATGTATCGTCGATCCATCATTCACTGTGCAATCTGGACGATCGGCACATCGATCACGAGGAGTCCGCTGTGTCCGAGACGATTCCGGTCGACGTCGTCGTCCAGCTCCTGCGCGCGGTGCCCGCGGGCCCCGACGCCGATCCGGCCGCGGTGCTGGCGGACTCCGCGTTGTCCGAAGAGGACGCCGCCCGGATCGGCTACGAGATCCGGCGCCTGCACGCCACGTCCGGCCGGTGGCGCCGGCGCGGGCAGGAGCTGGCGGCGCTGTTCTCCTCGGCGCGGGAACTCGCGCAGCTGCGGGATGTGGACGAGCTGCTCGGGCGGCTGGTGGAACGGGCGCACGATCTCATGGGCACCGACGTGACCTACCTGTCCGAATTCGACGTCCGGACCCAGGAGCTGCGCGTCCGCACGACCCTGGGCACCACCGCGCCGTCCTTCCTCGGGCTGCGGGTGCCGCCGGGAATGGGGCTGGCGAGCCAGGTCGTGGAAGGACGGCGGCCCAGCTGGACCTCCCGGTACACGGTCATGACCGAGGCGCCGCACGATTCGGGCATCGACGCCGCTGTCGAGGCCGAGGGGCTCGTGTCGCTGCTCGGGGTTCCCCTGCTGGCCGAGGACGAGGTGCTCGGCGTCCTGTTCGCGGCCAACCGGGTCGAACACGCCTTCGCCCCGGAGGAGATCTCGCTGCTCTCGGCCTTCGCCGACCACGCCGCGGTGGTCCTGCAGACTGCCCGGCTGCTCGCCCGCGCCCAGGACTCGACCGCCGAAGCCCAGCACGCCTACCAGGAACTCGCCCGGCACGTCGAGGCGATGGAACGGGCCAGCGAGGTGCACACCGACCTGACCAACCTGGTGCTGCAGGGCGGCGGGTCACGCGACGTCGCGACCGCCCTCGGGCGGGCACTGCGCTGCCGCGTCGAACTCCTGGACCCCGACGGCCTCGACGGCGCGGTCGGCGAAGCCGCCGACCGCAGCCGTCGAAGCGGACGGTGCGTGCGCGTCCGCGACCGCACCCACGTCGTCGCGGTCCTCGCCGGGAACAGCCTGCTCGGCGCCTTGCTCCTGCGGGAAGGCGAAGTCGAGTTCGGACCGGTCGAGCTGCGCACCGCCGAACGCGCGGCTCAGATCACGGCGCTGTTGCAGCTCAAACAGGACGCCATGGCCGAGGCGGAGCAACGGGTCCACGGCGACCTGCTCGCCGACCTGCTCGCCGACTCCCCCTACCGGCGTACCGACCTCGCCGTGCGCGCCCGCGCCCGCGACATCCGCCTTGACGAACTCCGTTCGGTGGTCGTCGTCGCGGTTCCGGCCGAACTGCGCAGGGAAGCCCTCCGCTCGCTCCGGCGCGCCGGAGGGCTCGTCGGCGAACACGCCGGGCACGTCGTCGCGTTCACCGCCGAGGCCGATCCGGCCGCGGCGAGCACCCGGATCCACGCGATGGCAGGCCGCGTCGCGCGGGTTCCCTTGTTGGCTGTCGGCGCGCACCTCGCCGAGGCGATCGACGACGCGCGGGACCAGGTCGGCACCGCCACCGCGTGCCTTCGGGTGCTGCCCTCGCTGGGGCTGGCCGACGCCGCGGTCACGACCGACGAATACCTGCCCTACACCGCGCTGTTCGGCCCCGGCGAGACGCGGGTGACGGCGTTCGTCCAGCGCGTCATCGGACGGGTGCTGGACTGGGACGCCCAGCACGCGGGCACGCTGCTGCCCACGCTCGCGGCCTACCTGAACAACCGGATGAGCCCGGTCGCCACCGCCCGCGAACTCCATCTGCACAAGAACACGGTGCTGCAACGCCTGGACCGCGTCACCGAGTTGCTCGGGAAGGGCTGGCAGGGCCCGGACGAGCTGTTCCGCGTCACCGTCGCGGTGCGCCTCGCCCAGGTGGGCCGTCCGCGCTGAGCCCCGGGCGGCAGGGCTGTCGAACCATTCCGGACCGGGCTTTGCTGGACTCTTCGTCCATGTTCGGGCGGTGGCGGCGCCGCTAGCGTCGGCGCAGTCACCATCCGGAACCACATCGCAGTGGAGCTCGCATGTCGCGCACCAGCCGTATCCAGGGCCTCCGGGACCTCCCCGTCGAGGCCCGCCGCACGCTCGCCGCCGAGTCGGCCGGACTCGACGCAGGCCGGCTCGCGGCCTTCGATCCCGCGCGGGGGATCACGCTGGAGCTCGCCGATCACCTGATCGAGAACGTCGTCGGCGTGCTGGGGCTGCCGCTGGGGGTGGCCACGAACTTCGTCGTCAACGGCCGCGAGGTGCTCGTCCCGATGGCCACCGAGGAGGCGTCGGTGGTCGCCGCGGCCTCCAACTCGGCCAAGCTCGCCCGCGTCCACGGCGGGTTCTTCGCGTCCTCGACCGCGCCGATCATGCAGGCCCAGGTGCAGATCGTCGGCGCGGCCGACCCGGAGGCCGGGCGGATCAGGCTCCTGGAGGCCCGCGAGGAGCTCATCGAACTGGCCGACGCGCAGGACCCCCGGCTGGTCGAGGCCGGCGGCGGGGTCCGCGATCTGTCGGTCCGGGTCGTGCCGTCGCGGGCCGGCACCTACGTCGTGGCCCACCTGCAGGTCGACGTCCGCGACGCGATGGGAGCCAACGCGGTCAACACGATGGCGGAAGCGGTGGCGCAGCGGGCCGGCGCGATCGCGGGCGGCCGCACGCTGCTGCGCATCCTCACCAACAAAGCCGACCTGCGGCTCGCCCGCGCCCGCGCGGTCTTCGACGCGGAAACGCTCGGCGGCGCGGAAGTCGTCGACGACATCGTCCACGCCGCCGCGCTCGCCGAGGCCGACCCCTACCGTGCCGCCACGCACAACAAGGGGATCATGAACGGAATCTCGGCTGTCGTGCTCGCGACCGGCAACGACACCCGCGCGGTCGAAGCGGGCGCGCACTCGCACGCGGTCTCTCCCGCCGGGCGCTACACCTCCCTTTCCCGCTTCGAGAAGAACGGCGACGGCGACGTCGTCGGCACGTTGGAGCTGCCGATGCCGGTCGGGCTCGTCGGCGGTGCCACCAAGGTGCATCCCGTGGCACAGGCGGCGATCGCGCTGCTGGGCGTGACCAGCGCGGCCGAACTCGCCGAAATCATCGCGGCCGTCGGCCTCGCCCAGAACTTCGGCGCGGTCCGCGCCCTCGCCACCGAAGGAATCCAGCGCGGGCACATGTCCCTGCACGCCCGCAACATCGCCTCCACGGCGGGCGCCACCGGCGACGAGGTCGGCGCCGTCGTCGCCCGGCTCGTCGCCGACAAGAAGATCCACGCCGAGCACGCCAAGCGCGTGCTGGCGGAGCTGCGCGCCGGGAAGTGACCGGCCGGGCTCCGCCGTGCGGCGCAGCGACCGGGCGAGGCGTTCCCGCCCCGGCACCCGGAATTCGCCGCGACGACGGAGATTTCGGGCGCACGCGGAGGCATTCCCTCCGAAATGAGGCTTGTCCTCGTTTCGGCCCGGGTCTAATCTCCGGGCGATCAACGGCTCCCGCCGGGTCCTTTTTCCAGCGAGGGAAGGTGACCGCGATGAAGCGGACCGGCACTCGCGTCCCGCCGGGCGCGGACGAGGACCTCGCGCGGGTGCTGGATTCCGGCTCGTTCGCCGAGGCGCTGCGGGCCGCCGTCGCGCACCGCAGGCTGACGCTGCACGAACTCCAGCAGCGCCTGGCCTCGGCCGGGGTCCGGGTCAGCGCCACCACCCTGTCCTACTGGACCCGCGGCCGCACCCAGCCGGAACGGGCCGATTCCCTGCGGGCGGTGACCTTGCTGGAGGACATCCTCGCGCTGCCCGGCGGGTCGCTCGCCCGGCTGCTGCCGCCGCCGCGTCCGCGAGGTCCGGGCTGCCGCGTGCGCGTGACCGCGGGCTACCGGCAGCTGTGGGAGCCCGCGGAGACCCTGAGCCAGCTGATCGAGGAGGTCGGCGCACCCGATCAGGACCGGTTGCACATCGTCAGCGGCCACGACCGGCTCGCCATCGACGAGACCGGTGCCCGGCACCGGATGTCGCTCAGTTTCGTGCTGCGGGCCCAGGCCGACCGGGTGCGGAGGCTCCTGGTCTTCCTCCACGAGGACGAGGGACGGCCGCTGCCCCAGGTCTCCGTGGCGCGAGGCGGCAGGCTGGGCCGGGTCCGCTGGGACGGCGGGACCGGGGTGCTGGTGGCCGAGGTGCTGCTGGACCGGCTGCTCGCCCGAGGGGAGACCGCAGTGGTGGAGTGCCTGCTGGAGTTCGCCGCGGACGCGCCGCGGAAATCCTTGTGGGAGCGGCGGTTCGGCCAGCCGATGAAGCACTATCTGCTCGAAGTGGACTTCGACCCGGCCGCCCCGCCGGTGCGGTGCTACCGGACGACCCGCGACAGCATCCAGCAGCCCGCCCGCGACGTCGGCGAAGTCGAGATCGACTCGGCCGGGCACGGGCACCTCGTGCTGCTGGACGTGCCCAACGGGTGCCACGGGCTGCGCTGGGAGTGGGCCTGACTCACTCCGCGGAGCGGACGCGCCGCCGGCGGACGGCCAGCCCGGCGGCCGCCGCGGCCGCGACGGCCGCCCCGCCCAGCCACCACCAGAGCACGCTCCCGGTTTCGTCGGGAGCCTGCGCGCGGGGCCCGTCGCCGGCGAAGCCGATCCCTCCCCGCCGCTGGTAGTCCGAGCCGGGCAGTTTGTCCGCGTACCGGCCGTGGACCTGCTGCTGGTAGCGGTCGAGCGGCACGAACCGGCCGACCGGGTTCTGCGGCAGGCTGGACTGCAGCAGCCGCACTCCCCCGTCGCTCAGCGCGTACCAGCCGTTGATCTGGGGCTCGTAAAGCAGCACCTCCCCGGCACCCAGCCCTGCCGACAGCCGGCGCTCGTCGTCGCCGGACAGCGCGCCCATCGCCCGCCACCCGGGCCCGTCCGGCACGACCTTGACCGTGGTGGGCGAACCGTCGGAAGTGGTCGCGACCACCGCGACGTAGCCGAGCCCGCCCGCGGCCGCACCGGCTTTGCCGAGCACGAAGTCCTTGCTCAGCACGTAAGCGGGAACGCCTTGGCCGGCGACGGCGACGGGGCCCGGCTCGGGCCTGCCGGGCTTGCGCAGATTGCTCCGGACCAAAGCGAGCGCCCGCGCGGAATGCGCCGCCTCGACGGCCGCGGCCACCTGCTCCGGGGACACCGGCCGCACCCCGGCCCAGGATTCGGCGCGGGCCGGCCGCGCGCCAAGGGAAAGGCCGAGGAAAACGAGGACCGCGACCAGGGCGGCGATCCGCCGCCGGTCCGGCAGCGCTGTGCCGAGGGCCATTGACTGCTCCCCATCGGGTGAAGCCGGGCTCCGGGCGAAACCGCCCGGAGCCCGGGAAACGGGCGGACGGGCGCGGTTACTGCTTGTCGATGCCGTAGACCGTGTTGGACCAGACGAACTCGCTGTTCTGCAGGTAATCGTTGTAGCCCATGGTCTGGTAGCGCTGGTAGGACGGCCACGGGTCGCCGAAATCGACCGTCTGCGCGCCCGAGTCGTAGCCGTAGAAGACCCGGGCGTGCCCGCCGCCGCTGCTCCAGTCGACCTGGGTGATGATCGGCTCGCCGGCGTTGATCTCGTTCTGCACCTCGCTGAACGAGATCGCGTCCTGGACCGCGGTGCCGGAGAACCCGGTCTGGTGCAGGCCCTGGGCCACTTCCGACATGTACGCCGGCTCGTTCGGGCAATTCCCCGCACTGGTGCCCTTGCCGGCCGCGCAGAACTCGGACTGCGTGGTGCCGGCTCCGAAGAACTGTTCGACGCTGGAGCCGTCGGCCGCCCAGCACCATTCGTTCTGGGTCTGCTCCTGCTGGGTGTAATTGAGCTGCGCGAACGGACGGGCGCTCGCGGCCGCGGCGCCCGGCGCGAGCCGGAACCGCTGCACGTCGTTCGAGTGCGGCGTGACGATCATGCCGGACGGCGCGGCACCCGGGTCCGCCGTGCCGGCGGCGGTCCCGGCGTGGGCGACCGGGACCGCCGTCAGCACGGTGAACAGCGCGCCCGCGCACACCGCGGCGGCTCGGGCAAAGGGAGGACGGGATTTGCTTTCCACGGGGGGACTCCTCAACTACCGGGAAAATGGCGGCATTGCTGTTTTCCACTCGGCCGTGATCGGTGTTTTCCGGCCAAGAACAGTAAGAGATTAGCTAGCCGTTCACCATTATCGCAAGAGATTCCCGTCGATTAGCGTAGTAACTGGAATACGCTTCTTATTCTCTTTAAAACTGTTTACGACCGTCTTTCGGCGTGTTCGCCCGGCGTATTCTTCTGAGGTCGAATATATCCGATTGGCGCGGTTTGACTGGTCCGAGAATCCTTCGCGCCCGGCACCGGCACGCGATCGAGGCGCCCGGCACCGGCCCGGCCGCTGCGCGGGCTACCGTTGGCACAACAACTCGGGCAGCGACTACGGGCGGGATGATACGTGCACTACCTGCGGATTCACTGGCTGCCCGGGGCCGAGGAAGCCCAGCGCCCGGCCCTCGCCCAGCGGGAGCTGCTCGCCCGATGATCACCGACGCACGGAACGCCTTCCTCGACCGGATGGCGGCCGCCGACCCCGGTCTCGTCCGGCTGCGGCTCGCCGCGTCGGCAGTGCTCGGCATCGTCATCGCGGTCCTCGCGATGCTGCCGCTGCATTTCCCGCTCACCACCACGCTCGTCGCGGCCATCGCGGCGATGATGAGCGCGTTCACTGTCAACGACGCCACCAGCGGCGGCCAGGCCGTCACGCTGCTGCTGGCGCTGCTGGTCGGGGCCGCCTCGATCACCGCCGCCTGCGTCGGCTCCGCATACGCGCCCGCGGACAGCATCGTGTTCGTGCTGCTGATCTTCGTCGCGGTGTACGTGCAGCGGTTCGGCGCGCGCGGCATCGCGCTCGGGTCGATGGCGTTCTTCCTGTTCTTCTTCCCGATGTTTCTGCAAGCGCACCTCGCGCAGGTCCCGCACCTGCTGCTCGCGCTGGCGATCGGCGTCGCGGCGAACGCGGTCGTGCGGTTCCTTCTCCTGCGCCGCAACGCCGAAAGCGAGCTGATCCGCTACCGGCAGGCGTTCCGGGCGCGGCTCGGCGCGGCGGTGCGGGCGGCCGGGGCGTACATCTCGTCCGGCGGTTCGGACCGCAGCGACCGGCAGATCCGCACGTCGGTGGAGCGGCTGCACGAGGTGGTCCTCCTGATCGAGGACCACGCTCCCGACGTGGTCGACGACCGTCGTGCCGACCAGCTGCGCCGCCGGGTGATCGAGGTCGAACTGGCCGTGCAGTGGCTGGTCATCACCGTGCGGCGGACCTGCTCGCAGCCGCTGCCCGAAGGCGTCGCGGACGATCTCGTGGCCCGGCTGTCCCGGTTCCGGTCGCTGATGGAACGCGACCCGCGCGACCTGCCGCTGATCAGCGAGACCGGCGAGTACAGCCGGATGCTCGTGGAAGGCAGCCGGATCGACGAACGCGCGCACCCCGGCGACGGCGTCCGCCGCGCGATCGCCGAACTCGCCGTCGCGGACGACCGGGCGCAGCGGACCGCCAGCCTGCAGTCCACAGTGGACCTGCCGCTCGGCGAGGAGGAGGAAGAGGAACCGACCAAGGCGTTCGCCTACGACAACCAGACCCGCGGCGCGATCCAGGCCGTCCTCGGCGGCGGGCTCGCCGTGCTGGCCGGCCAGCTGATCTCGCCGCAGCGCTGGTACTGGGCGGTGCTGACGGTGTTCGTCGTGTTCATCGGCACCTCCAGCGCGGGCGCCCGGTTCGTGAAGGGCATGCGCCGCACCGGCGGGACCCTGCTGGGCATCGTCGGCGGTGTCGCGCTGGCGCTGCTGGTCAGCGGCAACACCCCGGCGATCCTCGCGCTATTGCTGGTCTGCGTTTTCGGCATGGTCTACACCGCGCGGGTCTCGCAGTTCCTGATGGCGTTCTTCGTGACCAGCATGCTCGGCTTGCTCTACAGCCTGCTCGGCACGTTCAGCATCGAGGTGCTGTGGATCCGGGTCGCCGAAACCGCGGTCGGCGCCGCGTGCGGGCTGCTCGCCGCCGTGGTGGTGCTGCCGGTCCGCACGCGCGCGGTGATGCTGGACGACATCGCGATCGCGCTCGACGAACTGCACGAATTCGTCGAATCGGCCGCGACGCTGCTGTCCGGCCGCGAGAACGTGAACATCATCGAGATGTCCCGCGACCTCGACCGCGCGGTCGAGCAGGTGCGGCTGACGATCGAACCGCTCACCCACCCGATCAACCTGCGCAGCGCCCGCCGCGACTACGGCTGGCACGTGCTGACCACGCTGGAGGGCATCGCCTTCCGCGCCCGGCACGTCGCCGCCCGCGCGCAGCCCGGCCAGCTCGCCGGCCCGGTCTCGGAGCGGCTGGACCAGTTCGCCGGCCGGATCGTCGCCAATGTCGACCTCGTGCACGAGGCAGTCAGCAACCCGGGCGGCACGCGGCCGCGCAAGCTCGTCCGCGACGACGGGACCCCGGTCGCCGACCGGATCGACGAGGCCGAGACCCGCGCCGTGCTGTCCAGCCTGAGCCACCTCGACGAGGGTTTGATCGCGCTGGGCCGCGTGCTGGGCGTCGGCGCGCAGGACCCGCCCCGGCACAGCTGACTTACGCGGACGCGGCGTCGAGGATCCGCAGCTCGTCGTCGCTCAGCTCCGCGTCGTGCATCGCGACCAGCGCGGGAACCTGCTCGACCGTGCGCGCGGACGCGATCGGCGCGGCCACCGTCGGCTGCCGCGCGAGCCAGGCCAGCGCGACCGTCGCCATCTCCGCGCCGCGTGCCTTCGCGACCTCCTCCAGCGCCGCGAGCACCTTCACGCCGTGCTCGCTGTCCGCGTAACCGCCGGCGAGACCGGGCATGTTGCGGATGTTGTCCACCTGCTGGCCCGGCCGGTACTTGCCGGTCAGGAACCCGGACGCCAGACCGAAATACGGCACGCAGGACACTCCGTGCCGCTGCACGATCCCCCGCCGCTCGCTCTCGTACTCGTCCCGCGCGACGAGGTTGTACTTCGGCTGCAGCGCCGCGTACTTCGCCAGCCCCTCGCGGTCGGAGAACTCCAGCGACGCGGCCAGCCGCTCCGGGCTGATGTTCGAGGCCGCGATCGCGCGGACCTTGCCTTCCCGCACCAGCTCGTCCAGCGCGGCAATGATCTCCCCGACCGGAACCGACTCGTCGTCGAAATGCGTGTAGTACAGGTCGATCCGGTCGATCCCCAGCCGCCGCAACGATTCCTCGGCCGAGGCCTTGATGTTCGCCGGCGCGAGCCCCTTGAACCGCGGACTGTCCCCGACCTTCGTCGCCACGACCACGTCGTCCCGGTTCCCGCGCGAAGCGAGCCACTTGCCGATGATGGTCTCGGACTGCCCGGGCTCGTTGCCCGGGAACTGATAAATGTACGAATCGGCCGTGTCGACGAAGTTCCCGCCCGCCTCGGCATAGGCGTCCAGCACCGCGAACGACGCCGGTTCGTCGGCGGTCCAGCCGAACACGTTCCCGCCGAGACACAGCGGGGAGACGGCGACGTCGGATGAGCCAAGTGTGCGAAGTGCGACCATGATCGCATTCAAGCACTCCTCGCCCGGGCATGCCCGCGACGCCGAGAGATTCTGCCCGCTCGTACCTCGCCCGGCCGCACACCTGGCAGGATCATCCTTCTCGCACAGCTTTCCGGGGAGGCAGCTGACGAGAAGACCGGCGGTCGGCCACCCGCTCTGGCTCGGGCAGTACCAGGTCCTCGCGGAACTGGCTCGGGACGAGACGACCCGGGTGCTGCCCGGCAGCGGACCGGACGACCGCCTCGTCGCGCTCGCCCTCCCGGGATCCGCCGGATTCCGCGCCGAGGCGGCCGCATTGAGCGCGGTGCCCGAAGCTGATCCGGACGCGTCCACGCCCTGGCGTGCTTCGGAACTCCATGCTGGTCCCCTTGCCGCAGAACGTGCCCGACGCGCTGCCCGAACCGGAAGTGCTCCGGCTGGCCGCCGGACTCGCCGCCGACTTGACCCGGCTCCACAGCGCCGGGCAGGCCCACAGCGCGGGCCTGCCCGGAATCGGCTCGCTCACCGTCAGCCCGGACCGCAAGACCGTCGCCACCACCTCAGGCTCGGCCGCGGACAACGCTGTCCACCTGTGGCGCAAACTCTGACCTCGACCCGCGCGCGACGCGAACGTCCGTGAGGGGAACCCTGACGGAATCAGATTCCCTCAGGATTCCCCTCACGAACCTCCGCCGGAGCGCTGCGGATCAGCGGGCGAAAGCGGGCGGCGCCCCCATCGGACTGAGGTGCATCCCCGCGATCCGCCAGCCGTCCTCGTCGCGGACGAGTACATGCGTCGCCCGGAAGGTCCCGTCGACGCGGTTCCCCTGATGGGTCGCTTCCTGGTCGTGCACGCCGATCGCGATCGCTGTGTCGCCGTGCACGCGCACCTCGACCTCGCGCCAATCGAGCCGCTGTGTCGCCAGCGCACCCGACTGGTAGCGGCCCAGCCACTGCTCACGGTCGAGCACGAATCCAAGCGGTCCGACGAGCCGGAATCCGTCGGCGACCACGGCGCGCAAGGTGCCCAGGTCGCCCGCGACCTCGGCGGCTGCCCAGCGTTTGCCCAGATCAGCGATGTCTGCGGCGTCCATGATGCCCTCCAGTACCAGTCGATGAGACACCACAAACGTTAGATATCTAATCCTTCGTCGTCAAATGGTTAGAGTTCGATGATCCTGCGGTACCGTCCTCCCCGTGCCCCGACCCGCCACGCCGCCGCTCGGCGTTCTCCTCGCCCGCACCGCCAAGACCGCGGGGCAGGCATTCGACCGCGCGCTCGCCGAGGTCGGCGGATCGCAGCCGGTCTGGCAGATCCTCATCGCGCTCAAAACCCGCCAGCACGCGAGCCAGCGCGAACTCGCCGACGCCGTCGGCATCCAGGGCGCGACGCTCACCCACCACCTCAACGGCATGGAAACCGCGGGCCTGCTCACCCGCACCCGCGACCCGGAAAACCGGCGCGTGCACCAGGTCGAGCTGACCGGCTACGGCGAGCGGACCTTCCACCGCCTCGCCGACGCCGCGATCGCGCACGACAAGCGGATGCGCCGCGGATTCACCGACGACGAGATCGCGACCCTGGCCGCACTGCTGACCAGGCTCGCGGAAAACGTGACACAGACGGACTCGTGAGCGCCCGAAGAAGCGCCCACGAGTCCGCCTCACTCAGTTACCGGGTTCCCGGGCAGGTCTTCCAGGCGAAGTGGTAAACCGTCTGGACACTGCCGTCGGTCGAGTCCATCGTCAGGAAGCTCGTCGTCGCCTTCGGATCGGAAGTGCCGGCATACGCCCGCAGTTCCGTGTTGATGTTCAGGTTGCGCTCCTGGCCGCACGGTTCGTAGATAATCGCGTCGATGTCCGTCGAATCCGAGAACTGCCAGTCATTGTCGTAGAACCCGTCGAGCCGATGTGTCGCGTACGCGGTCGGCGAGTTCCCCTGGAAATAGTAGTTCGCGCGTTCCACGCCGTACGCGCCCTTTTCGAGGTGCCCGAATCCGCGGTAGTCCGCCGAGGCGATTCCGTACGTGAACCCCTGCGGCACGTGCACGCGAAGGCCGATCTGGCAGTTCTTCCTGAAGTCCGTCGGCTGCGCGCCGACGCCGACCTGCGCGGTGTATTGGCTGTAGGTGACGGTGAACGCGGTGTTGTCCGCCGAAACCGAAACCGCGGCCGTGTCCGGCGGGCAGCCGGTCCCGTTCACGGTCGCCACGTCGATGATAATTTTGTCCGGCGGCGGATTCTGCGGCCAGGAATTCGGCGTAATTGTCGAAGAAAGAGCCAAAAGCGCAGCGGCCATCGTGGCAAGCATGGGTTCCTTCCCATTACTTCCGGGGGTTGGGGGTTTCGAAAGGGTAGCGCGACAACCACTCTCCGCGTCCCACTGAATGGAGCAACGTACTTGTTTAGCTGCACACAGCAACGTGTTAACAAATCGTTGACAAAAGCTATTATGGACAATTGACGAATCAACAAAAATGCTTCAAAAACACACAACGCGGAACCACTCGCCCGGCTGGTCCGGACAATCCGGAGAAAAAGCCCGCAAAAACCGGGCAATCAGGACAGTTCACGTGGCGTGTCCGCTTCCGTGCCGACCCGCGCTTCCCGGGCGATTCGGCGGACCGCCCCGCCGCGGCTGCCCACGACGAACCTCGGCGGCTCCGGGCCCGCCACGCCCGCAACTCGATCGTGATCTCGGGTTGCGCCCTTCGCCCCACGACTTAAGGCGGATCGCACCGGGAGCCCGAACGTGATCCTGGCTACCGTGACTGGACGCACCCGGACGACGCCCGCCGGTAGGGCTAGCATCCTCGGTACTAGCCAAAGTCGTCTCAAGCTGGAGAAGCGCAATGACCCAAGCCCCTGTCAACGTCACCGTCACCGGTGCGGCCGGCCAGATCGGCTACGCGCTGCTGTTCCGCATCGCGTCCGGTCAGCTGCTCGGCGCCGACACCCCGGTGAAGCTGCGGCTCCTGGAGATCCCCCAGGCGGTCAAGGCGGCTGAGGGCACCGCGATGGAGCTGGACGACGGCGCGTTCCCGCTGCTGGCGGGCATCGACATCTTCGACGACCCGAAGCAGGCCTTCTCCGGCGCGAACATCGGCCTCCTGGTCGGCGCCCGCCCGCGCAGCAAGGGCATGGAGCGCGGCGACCTGCTTGAGGCCAACGGCGGCATCTTCAAGCCCCAGGGCGAGGCGATCAACGCGGGCGCGGCCGACGACATCAAGGTTCTCGTGGTCGGCAACCCGGCCAACACCAACGCGCTCATCGCCCAGTCGCACGCCCCCGACGTGCCCGCCGAGCGCTTCACCGCGATGACCCGCCTCGACCACAACCGCGCGCTGGCGCAGCTGGCCAAGAAGCTCGGCGTCGCCGTGACCGACCTGAAGAAGGTCGCGATCTGGGGCAACCACTCGGCCACCCAGTACCCGTCGGTGCAGCACGCCGAGGTCAACGGCAAGAACGTCGCCGAGACCATCAACGACGAGGCGTGGCTCGCCGACACCTTCATCCCGACCGTCGCCAAGCGCGGCGCCGCGATCATCGAGGCCCGCGGCCTCTCCTCGGCCGCCTCCGCCGCGTCGGCCGCGATCGACCACGTCTACACCTGGGTCAACGGCACCCCCGAGGGCGACTGGACCTCGGCCGGCGTCGTCTCCGACGGCTCCTACGGCGTCCCGGAGGGCCTCATCTCCTCCTTCCCGGTCACCGCGAAGGACGGCAAGTACGAGATCGTGCAGGGCCTGGAGATCGACGAGTTCTCCCGCCCGCGGATCGACGCCTCCGTGGCCGAACTGGCCGAGGAACGCGACGCGGTCCGCAAGCTGGGCCTGATCTGAGGTCTGTTTCCGAGGTGGCCGCCCCGAAACCGGGGCGGCCACCTCGCGTCTGGCGCGGTTGTTTGGGAGGTGCGGGACGATCTGTGTCTCGCGGGATTGTTGCTCTTCACTCGCCCGCCGTATAGGTCGTTATACAGTTGAAAGCAGCTCGTGCAGCCGGTGGGCGGCGGCGAAATCCGGCACCGTGTGCGTCCCGTCGTGGAGGTCCGCGGCCAGCTGGTCGTAGACCCGGCCCACATTCGCCGCCTGGATCGGCAACTCGCTGGCATCGCGCACCGGGACCACCGTCCACTCCGGACTGCCGGGACGGGACAGGCGAAGCTCCAGCCGGCCGATCTGCACTTGCGCGGCCCACGGATCGGTCTCCGGCGCGGAGGTCAGCGCGAGATTCCCTTCGGTGCCCGCGATTTCGATCCGCGTCCGGGGCATCGCCGCTTCGCCGTCGTGCAGATGAACGGACACCGCTGCCCCGCCGTCGAGTTCGGCGTGCGCGAGGAAATGGTCCGGGGCCGTGACGGCGATCGGCTCCGCCGTTTCGGCGACGCGATGCGATCCGTTCCGGATCGCGGTCCGGCCGGACAGCTCGCGGATCGGCCCGAGCAGGTACTGCACCAGATCGAGCGTGTGCCCGCCGAGGACTTCGACCAGTCCGGCCCCGCTGCGGCGGTCGTAGGTGTAGGCCGTCCACCCGGGAACGTCCCGGGTGTTTCCCTTGCCGCGCGAACTGTAGACATTCGCGGACAGCACCTCGCCGATCTCCCCGATCATCTCGCGGGCCCGGCGGACAGTCGGCGAGAACCGCGCCTGCAGACCCACCGCCGTGTGCACCCCGGCCCGCTCCCCCGCCGCGGCCAGCGCGGCGGCTTCCCCCGCGGTCGTCGCCAACGGCCACTCGCAGTAGACGTGCTTGCCTGCTTCCAGCGCCGCCGTCACCAACTCGACGTGCGCGGGCACCTTCACCGTGACGACAACCAGATCGACGTCGGGGTGCTCGGCGAGACTCCGGGCGTCAGTAAAGGCAAGCCGTGCGCCGAACCGGGCGCGCGCCGCCTCCGCACTGCTGGTGCGCGTGGTCGCGATGGCGGCAAGCGAGAAGCCGGGCGACGCGGCAATGGCAGGGATGTGCGCCCGTGCGGCCCAGCCCCGATCCGGGTTGGCGCCGAGGATTCCGACGCCGATCGGCTTGGTCAAGCCCCCACCTCCACTAAGCGGGTCATGTTGTTCCGGTTCTGCCAAGCTACCAGAAGCGGAACAGCCTGACCCGCTTGGTCTAGACTGCGGGAATGCCGGACTCCGCCGTCGCAGCACTGCTCGCCCAAGGCCGACCGCGAGCCGACGCGCAGCGCAACGTCGAGCGGCTGGTCGCGGCGACCCGCGAAGCGCTCGACGAGCTCGGGCTCGCGGTCACGACCCGCGACATCGCCCAGCGCGCGGGCGTCGGCCTCGGCACGCTGTACCGGCGCGTGCCGTCACTGGACGCACTCCTCGCCGCCATCCTGACCGACACCATCGACGAGATGACCGACCGCGCCGCGCACGTGCTCGACGCCCCCGATCCGTGGCAGGGATTCGCCGAGTTCGCCGAGACCTACGTCCAGCTGCGCGCGTCCAGCTGCGGCCTGCACGACGCCCTGTCCGGCCGCGGCGAACGGCTTGACCTGGAACCGCGCGTCACCCGGCTGCAGCGGGCGATGCGTCAACTGGTCCAGCGAGCGCAACAGGCGGGGACGCTCCGCGCGGACCTCGGCTGGCGGGACGTCCCGTTCGCGCTCGCCACCGCGATCCCGCCGGACCACACGATCGGTCTCGTCCCGAGCGACGACCAGTGGCGGCGGAACCTCCGCATCATCCTCGACGGCCTGCGCCCGCCGCGATCGCCCGCTCCAGCAGCCCCCGCAGCGCTCGCTGATCCTTCGGAGTGAGCCCGGCCAGCGGCGAATCCCGGGTCAGCAGGTCGAGCAGCCGCTCGCGCAGCGCCGTGCCGTCCTCGGTGAGGACAAGATGCCGGGCGCGCCGGTCGGTCGGATGCGCGCGCCGCTCGATCAGCCCCTGCTTTTCCAGCTTGTCGACGACGAACGTGGCATTCGACGGCTCGCAGCTCATCCGCTCGGCCAGCTCGCGCATCGTCATCGGACCGGTCAGCTCCCGCAGCGCGGCCGCCTGCGCGGCGGTCAGCCCCAGGGTCACCGCGCGCTCGCGGACGTGGACGGCGATCTGCTGGGCCAGCCCGTTCACCAGACCGCACAGCTCCCGTTCGGCGATCGCCCGGGGCTCCGTCATGACCCCATCCTAGGAACTCCATCAAGTCAGAATAATTTGAGCCTGAATGTTTCTAACTTGATGCTTGTGGTCGGGAAGACCGCGGAAGGGAACGAAACGGTGCTCGACGACCGACTTCGCCGGCCCGCGCCGCGCCAGACCATCCACCCGGGCGAACAGTTACCTCGTCGCGAGCATCGGCGGACCGCTGGTGGAACGCGACGGCCGGGCGCTGCTGATCGACGCCGGGTTCGGGCGGCGGACCGGGCGCGCCGAACGGTGGTGCGCTGCTCGACAACCTGGCCGCGCTCGGGCGCGAACCGCAGGACTTCGAGGCAGTGGCGTTCACGCACTCGCACTCCGACCACATCGGCTGTCACGCCGGACATCTGGTCGCGGAGCCAGAGTGGGCGCGGCGCGAGCCCTCCGGCGAGACCGACGCGCTGACACCGCGAGTGCGCACGGTCGAGGACGGGCAGGAGGTGTTTCGCCGCCGGGCGCACGCCGAGTACGTCCTCACCTCCGGCGGGCACCGGCTGATCGCGTTCGGCGACGCGGTCCATTCGCCGATCCAGATCGAAAACCCGGACTGGTCCTGCGGGTACGACCGCGATCCGGCCGAGGCCGCCAGCCACCGCCGGAAGCTCGTCGCCGAACTGGCCGGGCACGGCACGATCGGCTACGGCAACCACTTCGCCGATGTCCTCTTCGGGCACGTCCGCGACGGCCGCTGGACCGCTAGGGTCGGGTGAATGGCCCGGCTGATCCACCTCAACGGCCCGTCCGGCATCGGGAAATCCACCGTCGCGCGGCGCTACGCCGATCTCCGCCCGGGAGTGCTGGCCCTCGACGCCGACCAGGTGGTCACGATGATCGGCGGCTGGCGGACCGCGTTCTGGGACACCCTGCCCGCCG
Organism: Amycolatopsis rubida; assembly: GCF_900115345.1. Lineage (GTDB taxonomy): Bacteria > Actinomycetota > Actinomycetes > Mycobacteriales > Pseudonocardiaceae > Amycolatopsis > Amycolatopsis rubida. The sequence continues at coordinate 301,611 of NZ_FOWC01000007.1, forward strand.
CGCGGCGACTCGCGCTCGCCATGGCGGAAACCCATCTGCGCGCCGGATACGACGTCGTCCTGCCGCAGCTGGTGGCTCGCGTCGAGCAGGCCGAGCGGTTCGCGGAGGCGGCCCGCGCGGCTGGCGGCGAGTACGTCGAGATCATGCTCGCCGCGCCCCGGCCGCAGGCGAAAGCCCGGTTCGCCGCGCGCGGCGACCACGCGGCGACTGACGCGATGGCCGAATGGGGCGGTCCGGTCGTGCTCGACCGGATCCACGACCACGTCGCGGAGTACCTTCCGCTCCGTCCACAGTGCACAGTGCTGGACACCGAACACCTCGACCCGGACGAAACGTGCGCGAAGGTCGCGGAAATCGTTGCCCGCCGAGCAGCGGCGGAGGCACCGCGTGCACGGAACGGGGACCAAAGGGGAAATCTGCCGCCCGGCCCGGCCTGAGCGCGGTATATGTCGAGGAGTGCCAGGACACAGAGCCGACGCGGTCCGGCCGCCGTTCTCCGGGCGGACCGCGAGCCCCGCGCGGCCCGGATCCGGTGTCGCCGCGCGCATGGCTGCCGCGGAAATCGCAGCTGATTCCGGCGCAATCCTGATTCCCGACAGCCAACGACAGGTTGGAACGCAGCGAGCGCTCTTCAACGGCCCGGTTTCCGCTGTGCGTCCCGGCCAGTCGAGGGCATTCCCCGGCCCGCGCAGGTCCTTCCGGAAGAGACTCCCATGCCCGAACCCGTTGCCCGCACGGACTTCCCCACACCGCCCTGGCTGCTCAGCGCGAGCGACGGCGTTGCCCTGCGCGCCCTCGCCGCGGGCCTCCTCGACAGCACGGCGTCCGACGTCGACCTCGCTTACTCTCTCGCCACCCGGGCCCCGCTCGCGCTCCGCGTCCTCGTCCCGGCCGGCGACCGAACCGCCCTCGCAGCGGTCGCCAGCGGCGAGACGCCCGGACAGCCTGTGCCGGAGCGTCCCCGGCTGACCTTCGTCTCCCGCGGCAGCACACCATCTCCGGGCCGAGAAACCGAGTTCTCGCAACAGTTTCCGCTCTTCTCCGACACCTTCGACACGATGTTGGGCGACTATCAGGACTGGCTCTTCGCTTTCCAAGCCGCATTGTGCTGCCTGCTGGAATCCTGGGGCCTCCGCCCGGAAGCCGTCGCCCGCGTGACCAAACCCTGGGACGACACCAGCCTCGTCCTGGATCTCACCCCGCCGTCGGTCCGCGACCTGCTCGCCGAACTCGCCCGGCTGCACACCGCAGGCATCCCCGTCGCCTGGCACGAGGTCTTCGCCGGGAGCGGAGCCCAGCGAGCAGACCTGCCCGCCGAAACCCTGCTCTACCGCCCGCGCTGGGTCCCGGTCCCAGCGCGGGCCGGCCAAGCCGAAATCCTCGAAATCCCCGCGGGCAACGACGTCCACTCCCGCACTGCCCGCACCCTGGACGCTCTGCGACACCGCGAAGACCGGCTCGTCGTCACGACCAACGCCACCGGACCCGATCCCGATCTCGCGAGCGCCGCCGCCTGGGGTCTGCTCAACGCGGCGGCGGCCAAGGTCACCGTGGTCGACCTCGACCGGCCGACCCCCGCCGCCGACATCCTCCACCTCGTCGGCGGCAACACCGAACCCCGGCTCGCCATCCGCGACGGAGTACCGCACGCCTTCCGCGTCGCGCCCGCCGCAGCCTCCCCCGCCCGGCCGATCGATTCCTCCGGCACCGTCCTCGTCACCGGCGGCACCGGCCGAATCGGCACCCTGCTGGCCGAGCATCTCGTCGCCGGGCACGGTGTCCGGCACCTCGTGCTGGCGAGCCGCAGCGGCCCCGCCGCCGAACACCTCCCGACCGATCTCGACGCCGACGTCCGCATCGCCGCCATCGACGCCGCCGACCCGGATCAGGTCGAAAGCCTCATCGCGTCCTGCCACCCGCCGCTGACCGCCGTCATCCACTGCGCCGCGGTCTTCGACGACCCCTGCGCGGCGGCGCGGACCCCCGAATGCCCCGACCCGGTCATGCGCGCCAAAGCCGACTCCGCCTGGACCCTCCACGAAGCGACCAAACACCTGCCGCTGTCAGCCTTTGTGCTCTTTTCGTCCCTCGCCGGAATCTTCGGCGAAGCCGGAGCGAGCTACGCCGCCGCCAACCGATTCCTCGACGCCCTCGCCGCCCACCGGCGCGCACGCGGACTGCCCGCCGTCTCGATCGGCTGGAGCCGATGGGATCCGGCGGTCTTCGACGCCGCCCTCGGCAGCGAAGAAGCAGTGCTGCTCGGCCCCGGCGCGCCACCCGCCGGACAGACTCGCCCGCCCCGGGGACCCTTCCCCGCACTGCTGACGAGTGTCCCGGCCGGAAGATGACATCCGTCATCGGCTCCGCTCGCGGCGAACTCCAATACTCAGTGCCGTGAAGAAACTCCGGATCGCCGCCGCGGCCGCCCTCACCGCCGGACTCACCGTGCTCGCCCCGGCCGTCGCCGACGCCACGCCGATGCCGCTGACCTTCGGCGTCTACCCGGGCGGTTACGCCGGCGGCGGTTCCACCACCGGCAAACCCGACAATCCGGCCGAGGTGCGGAAAGCGTTGGCGCAGCTGCAATCCGGGCACCGACCGTTCCTGCTCCGCGACTACCTCGGCTGCGGCAGCGCCTTCCCCGACGACGAAATGCGGTACCTCGCGCCGGGCCGCCGGTTGGACGTGGTGCTCAGCTATTCCGGCGAGAGCATGCCGGAATGGCAGTCCTGCGTGGAGAAAACGGTGCACCGCTACGGCCCGATCGCCGATACGATCTCGGTCACTCTCGAACAGAACGTGGTGCCCCGGCCCAACGGCGACACCGCACTGGTGCAAGGCGTCGTCACCGGCCGGAAGGCAGCCGACCGGGACGGATTCGGCCGGCTGCGGATCGGCTTCGACGAGGTCGCCCGCACCCGGCCGTTCACGCAGTTCTAGCAGCATCTCGCCCAGCTCGGCGGGGCCGAGTTCAGCCGCTCGACCGGCTTCGTCGGCGTCGACCTCTACCCGGATGCCGGACTGCCCGGCATCCCGCCGGAGCCCGACCTGGCCAGGTTCGTCCACCAGACCCTGCACACCGTCCGCACCCAGGAGATGCCCATCGCGGGTCTCGGCCGCGACGTGCCGATCCGCGTGTCGGAGAACGGCTGGGCGACCCACACCGCCCAGCGCACGCCGGCCGGCCAAGCCCGCGCGCTGACGACGGAAATCCTGGCGATCAACCAGGATCGGGCCGCGGAGAACGTGGCCAGCTACGAGCTGTTCGCCCTGCGCGACGACGTCACCGGCTCCCCCAGCTCGTTCGACAACTTCGGCATCATGACCGACGACTACGCCCCGAAGCCGATGTACTGGCTGTACCGCGGCCTGATTTTGGCCCTCGCCCGCTTGTGAGATTTTTGTGTTTGAAACGCGAGCCGAGCGCCAGGCGAGAAATTTTTGCCTGGCACCCGGCTGTATAGGTCGTTATACACTAATCAGCCGACGGAGATGTCGTCCGCGTAGATCGGGCTCTGGCCGTACCAGCCGTGGACGTACACCGTCACCGTGCCGGACGAGCCGGTCGTGAAGGGCACGGTCAGCTTGGTCCAGCTGGAGTTGGCGGTCCACGAACTGGCCGTCGCTCCCCCGCGGACGCCGGCGTAGGCGTATCCGCCCTGGACCCACGCGGTCAGCGTGTACGCGTGGTTCGGCGCGAGCGTCAGGTTCTGCGTCGCTTCCCCGGTAGTCGACGCCGTCGGCGACACCTGCAGTGCGTGGCTGCCGGAGTGCACCGGCGAGGAGACGATCGCCCCGCCGCTCCACGGGCTGATCGCGCCGGTCTCGAAGTTGCCGTTGACGACGCTCCCGGTCGGGCTGGTTCCGTTGACAGTCAACGTGTACGTCGCGGTGTGGCTGCCGCCGCCCGCGACCGAGCCGGTGATCGTCAGCGGGTAGACGCCCGGCTGAGTCGCCGCGGTCGTGGTGATCGACAGGTTCGCGCTCTCCCCCGCCTTGACCGTGGCCGGACTGACCGAAGCGGTCACACCGCCCGGTGCACCGCTCACCGAAAGCGAAACCTGCTGCGCCGTACCGGAAGTCACCGCGGTGCTCACCTTGCCGGCGGCCGAACCGCCCGGGTCGACCGAAGCCGAGGCCGGGCTCGCGGTCACCGAGAAGTCGTTGCCCGGCACCGGAGTTCCGCCGGTGAACGGGGCGAACGTGTGGCTGAAGTACCACTTGTCCTGCGGGATGCCGGAACAAGTGTCCTGTGCGCCGGTGCCCGGGCAGCTGCCGTTGTCGCGCTGCAACGCCCAGAACGACAGCATGTCGATGCCCTTGGACACGGCCCAGTTGTAGACAGTGACCGCGTCGGCGGTGGTGAAGGTTTCGGCCGCGCCGAAGTCGTCGATGCCCGGCATCTCGGTGATGCCGACCATCCCCCACAGCTGTTCCTGCGTCTTGTTCGGATACAGCGACGCCAGCTGCGACACCAGCCCGCTCGCGGCGGTCTGGGTGTCCTGGGCCATGTTGTGGGTGGCGTTGTCGTAGTAGTCGAAGGTCATCAGGTTGACCACGTCGACCTTGGCTCCGTTGGACACCGCGTTCCGCAGCACGTCCAGCGCGCTGGTGAGACCGCTCGTGGTGGTCGGCAGCGTGTAGGAGATCTGCAGCTGGCGCCCGTTGGCCGCGGCCCAGTCCTGGACCTTCTTGATCGCCTTGTTCCGGCGGTCGACGCCCGCGGAGTTGGTCAGCGAGTTGTCCTCGATGTCCATGTCCAGGCGCGGCACGTCGTAGGTGGTGATCAGCGATTCGTACGCGGCCGCGATCTGGTCGACGTTCGTGCAGCTGTCGGCGATCTCGGTGGCGTCGTGGTCCGCGGTGTAGCCGCCGAACGACGGGATGACGTCCCCGCCGCGCGAGCGGATGGTGCGGAAGTCCGCGCCGAACGTCGAGTCCGACACCGGCATGCCGGTGTCGCCGTTCCAGAGGACGGTGCACGAACCCGGGGAGGCGGTCTGCAGGAACGCCATCGTCAGGTGCTTGACGCCCGCTTCCTGGGCCATCGCCGCCGGGCTCTCGCCGTTCCAGGATTCGAAGTAGGGCGCGAACACGTGGTTCGGCAGCGGCGTCGCGGCGTGCGCGGGCACCGCGGTGGCGACCAGCACGCCGAGCGGAGCCGCCGCGGCGGCCAGGACAGCGGACAATCGTGACAAGTGACTTCTTCGTCGCATGCGGGGCTCCAGTGCCGGAAAAGGGGCTGTGCGGCGGCGGCGCACGGCCGGAACCTTCCCAGAATTGGACTGGACCAGTCACCCGTCAAGGTCTAGACCACTAATGCGGCCGAACGGCCGGGTCGGATCGTCGGGCGCCACCGGGGGCCGGTGGTCCGGTGCCGGACCACCGGCCCCCGGTGGGTCAGCCCACCTGTTCCCTCGCCGGAGCCGGTGCGCCGAGCGAGAGCGTCGTCGAGCGCGTGGTCAGTGAAATCGCCGCTGCGGCCAGCGTCGACACCGCCAGGAAGCCGAACGCCGCGGCGAACCCGAACCGGTCCGCGAGCCAGCCCATCACCAGCGGCGCGAGCACGCCGGCGAGCTGGCCGCCGGTGTTGACCAGGCCCATTCCCGCGCCGACCAGATCGCGCGGCAGCACCCGCAGCGGCAGGCCGACGATGCCGATCGAGGCGAGGCCGCTGATGAACATCGCGACGGTCTGCAGCACGGTGAACCCGGTCGCCGAATCAGACAGCAGCATCGCGACGAGCACCCCGGCGGCGGCGACGAGCGCGGGCACCACGAGCCAGCGCGGCCTGCGGTCGAAGTACCGGCTCATCAGCCAGCCGCCGATCAGCACCGCCGCCGCGTTCACCAGCTGCGGGATCGCCGCCGAGACCCCCGCGGCGACCAGCGAAAGCCCCTTGGTCTCGACCAGGTACGACGGAACCCAGGTGATCATCCCGTAGGCGAGCATGTTGAAGCAGGCGAACATCGCCGCGCAGCGGATCACCAGCCGGTTCCGCAGCACCTGCGAGACCGGCACCTTCACCGGGGCGACGCGGGCCTCGGGTTCGGTCAGCTCGCGCGGCAGCGGCGCGGGCAGCAGCCGCCACAGCGCCAGCCCGACGATCAGCCCGGCCACCGCGACGATCCAGAACGTGTGCCGCCAGCCCGCGGCGACCACCAGCGGCGCGACCAGCAGCGGCCCGAGGCCCGCCCCGACCGAGTTGGACGCCAGCAGCAGCCCCGCGCCGCGGCTGCGCCCTTCCTGGGTCGTGCGCTCGGCGAGCGCCTTGAACGCCGCGCCCGGGAACAACGCCTGCGCGAACCCGAACGCCGCGCGCAGCACCAGCAGCACGACCAGCCCCGGCGCGAACCCGGTGGCGGCGGTGAACACCGACCACGCCACCAGGGAAATCACCAGCAGCGGCCGCGCACCGACGCGGTCCGCGAGCAGCCCGCCGGGCATCTGCCCGAGCAGGTAGGCGATCGCGAACGCGGAAACGACCAGCCCCTGCGTGGTCTTGGAAAGCCCGAACTCGGCTCCGATCAGCGGCAGCGCGACCGCGATCATCACGCGGTCGATGTAGTCGATGATGAAGACGCCGACCAGCAGCGCCAACGTGGTCCGTTCGGTCCGCCGCACGACCGGGGCGGAACTGCGAATGCTCACCGGCGGATCCTCCTTGATTCGGCGATGCCGCATTGTGCGGTCACGCACCCCCTCCGCGGCTTCGTCGGATCCACCGACAGTCAGGGCCGGGATTGCGCCGATCCGACGAAGAGCCGGTTCACCGCCGAGCCGGGGGCCGCTTCGGCCCAGGTCAGCACGTTCGGCCGGGAGAATCGGCCCGTTCGCCGCCGGAACCGCGCCGGCCTTCTCTACGCTGGCGCGACTGAGGACCGCGAACGCACAAGGACGGTGGGCATGGCCGAGGGCGACCGGACGCGGCGATCGGCGGCCGTTACCACCTGATCGGCGAACTCGGGTCCGGCGGTTTCGGCCGCGTGTGGCGGGCTCGGGACGAAACCCCCGGCGTGGACGTCGCGGTGAAGGAGCTGCGGCTGCCGCCGTCGTCCGGCGAGACCGAACGAGCCGGCCGGCTCAAGCGGGCCGAGCGGGCGGCGCGGCACGCCGCCCGGCTCCGCGACCACCCGCACGTCGTGGCCGAGGACGGGGCGCCGTGGATCGTGATGCGGCAATGGCGCCGTCACCTGTTCTCGCTTGGCGCGACACTCCACCACGCCGTCGAAGGCGTCTCCCCGTTCGCCCGGGACACCGCGAAAGCGACGATGGCCGCGAGCCTCTTCCACCAGCCCCCGTCCCCTGACCGAGCTGACCACCCTCCAACTGGAGAAAGACCCCGCCGAGCGCTTCGACGCCGAAGCTCGGGAACTGGCCGCCGAAGCGACCTCGCCGCGGCGCGAAACCCGGATCGAGACTGTTCGGCAGCCGGTCGATCCGGAACCTGGGCCGCCGCCGCGGCAGCGCATCATCGCCGGGACCGTGGCGACGGCCGTCGTCGTCACGATGATCGCCCTGAGCGGCGCGACGCATGCCGACACCCGGGCAGACGCCGCCCCCCGGCGTTGATCGCCAGGGGGGGAATCGCGTTCTTGGTGGGAGTCGGCCCGCGCACCTGGCCGATCCGGCACTCCAAGCCGATCCCCTTCGGCGCGGGCGCTGTGGCTGCCGGGCATCGCCGTCGGCTGAAGCTCTTCCCGGATCTATCCGGCGGGGCCGGTCGTCCCAGCCCCGCCGGATAGGTCGTTATACACCCAGCTTACGCCCCGGCCAGTCCCCGGCGCTTCAGCAGCGGCTCGATCTCCGGCGCGCGGCCGCGGAAGGTCGCGAACGCCTCCATCGGGTCGACGCTGCCGCCGAGGCCGAGCAGGGTCGACCGGAAATGGTCGCCGTTCTCCCGCTTGAGGCCGCCGTTCTCGGTGAACCACTCGACGGTGTCCGCGTCGAGCACCTCGCTCCAGATGTAGGAGTAGTACCCGGCGCTGTAGCCGCCGGAGAAGACGTGGTTGAAGTACGTCGTCCGGTAGCGCGGCGGGACGCTGTCCAGTGCCACGCCCGCCTTTTCCAGCGCCTCGGCCTCGAACCGCTGCACGTCCTCCACCCGGTCGTCCGGGCCGAAGCGGTGCCAGGCGAGGTCGAGCAGCGCCGCGGCGAGGTACTCGGTCGTGCGGAAGCCTTCGCCGTACTGCTGCGCGGCCTCCAGCAGCTCGACCTGCCCGGCGGGCAGCGGCTCCCCCGTCTCGTGGTGCTTGGCGTAGCTGGCCAGGATTTCCGGCCACAGCATCCACATCTCGTTGACCTGCGAGGGGTACTCGACGAAGTCGCGCGGCACGTTGGTGCCGGTGAACGTCGGGAACTCGACGCCGGACAGCAGCGAGTGCAGCGCGTGCCCGAACTCGTGGAACGCGGTGCGCACCTCGTCGAGCGAGAGCAGCGTCGGCTCCCCCTCGCGCGGCTTGGTCACGTTCAGCACGTTGACCACGACCGTGCGCCGCCCGAGCAGCCGCGACTGGTCCACGAAGTTGTTCATCCACGCGCCGCCGCGCTTGGAGTCGCGGGTGTAGTAGTCCATCAGGAACAGGCCGAGCCCGCTCCCGTCGGCGTCGAAGACCTCGAAGATCCGCACCTGCGGGTGATACTTCGGCAGGTCGTTCCGCTCGGTGAAAGTCAAGCCGTACAACCGGTTCGCGGCCACGAACACGCCGTCGTGCAGCACTCGGTCCAGCTCGAAGTACGGCCGCAGCGCCGCGGTGTCCAGCTGGAACCGCTCGCGCTCCACCTTCGACGCGTAGAACGCCCAGTCCCACGGCTGCAGCGTCGCGCCCGGCACGTCCGCCTCCAGCAGCTTCCGCAGTTCCGCCGCCTCGGTGCGCGCGTTCGCGACCGCCACCGGCGCCAGCCGCTCCAGCAGCCCGCCGGCCGCCTCGACGGTCTTGGCCGTCTCGTCCGCGATCACGTACGCCGCGTGGTTCGGGTAGCCCAGCAGCGCGGCCCGCTCGGCTCGCAGCCGGGTGATCTCCTGGACGATCGCGTTGTTGTCGTAGTCGTTTCCGCGGTTGCCTCGCGACACCGAAGCGGTGAAGACGCGCTCGCGCACCGAGCGGTTTTCCAGCGAGGCCACGGCCGCCTGCGCGGTCGGCAGCGTCAGGGTCAGCACGTACTTGCCCGCAAGACCGCGTTCGGCCGCTGTCTGCGCCGCCGCCGCGATCGCGCTCTCGCCGAGCCCGGCCAGTTCCGCGGCGTCGTCGAGCACGACCGCGAGATCATTGGTGTCCCGCAGCAGGTTCTGCGAAAAACGGGTCTGCAGCGTCGAAAGCTGCTCGTTCAGCGCACGCAGCTTCGCCTGGTCCTCCTCGGGCAACCCGGCGCCCGCGCGGCTGAAATCGGTGTAGCGGCGCTCCAGCAGCCGAAGCTCCTCCGGGTTCAAGCCCAGCTCCGCACGCTTGCGGTACAGCGCGTCGATGCGGGCGAACAGCCGCGGGTTCAGGTGGATCGCGTCCTCGTGCGCGGCCAGCTTCGGAGCCAGCTCGGCCTGGATCTCCTGGACCTCGTCGGTCGCGTTCGAGCCGGAGATGTTGAAGAACGTGCCCGACACCCGGGTCAGCAGCGCACCGGCCCGCTCGAGCGCCGCGATCGTGTTCTCGAAGGTCGGCTCGGCCGGGTCGTCGGCGATCCGCTCCACGTCGGCGGCGTGCTCGGCGAGCCCGGCCTCGAAGGCGGGGCGGTAGTGCTCGTCGGCGATGCGGTCGAACGGCGGCAGCTCGTAGGGCAGGTCGCTGGGGACGGCGAACGGGTTGTCCGGGGAAATCATTCGGGTTTGCGCTCCTGGTTCTCCACAGGGTTCTCCGCGTGGTTCCGCCCACCCTACGGGGTTTGGCATCCGACGGAAGGACTGTCGAGCGTCAGCGGCCCGTGCTTCCGCCTACGACGGCGTCGCTGGCAGCCTTCCTGCCGCGGCCGCGTTTCTTCGGCGGAGGCGGCACGATTCCGGCCAGGTCGCCGCCGTGCTCGTTCACCCGGAGCACGAACGGCCGCGTTTCGGTGTAGCGCACGACCGACACCGCGGCCGGGTCCACCACGATCCGCTGGAACGCGTCGAGATGCTGGCCCAGCGCGTCGGCCAGGATCGACTTGAGCACGTCGCCGTGGCTGCACACGACCCACACCGCGTGGTCGCCGTGTTCGGCGGTGATCCGGGCGTCGTGCGCGCGGATCGCGGCCACCGCGCGCGCCTGCATCTCGGCGAGCCCTTCCCCGCCGGGGAAGACCGCCGCCGACGGATGCGCCTGCACGACGCGCCACAACGGTTCCTTCACCAGGTTCTTGAGTTCCCGGCCGGTCCACTCGCCGTAGTCCACTTCGGACAGCCGAGGTTCGACGACCTTCGCCAGGCCCTTCGCGGCGGCCAGCGGCGCGACGGTCTGCTTGCAGCGCAGCATCGGCGACACCACCAGCTCGGCGACCGGCACCCCGGCGAACCGCTCGACGAGGGCGTCGGCCTGTGCTCGGCCGGTGTCGTCCAGCCCGACCTTCGGCGTGCGTCCGGCGAGGACGCCCGAGCCATTGGCCGTGGACTTCCCGTGCCGGAGCAAGATGACCGTACTCACGACGCCACCCTAACCGGTGACCCGCCGGTTCAGCCGCCCGCGGGTCCCGCGTCCGGGTCGAGCACCCCGCCGAAGACCAGGCCGAACAGCACGACCCCGAGCACGACGCGGTAGATCACGAAGGGCACGAAGCTGCGCTTCTTGATGTAGGCCATCAGCCACGCGATCACCAGGTAGCCGACGCCGAAGGCGACCAGCGTGGCCAGGATCGTCGGCCCCCATTGCGCGTTCTCGCCGTTCTTGCCGATGTCGGTCAGCTTGTACAGCCCCGAGCCGAACACCGCGGGCACCGCGAGCAGGAACGAGTACTCGGCGGCTTCCGACCGGGTGTAGCCCATCAGCAGGCCGGCGCTCGTCGTGCCGCCCGAGCGCGAGACGCCCGGGATCAGCGCGAGGGCCTGCGCGAAGCCGTACGCCAGGCCGTGCGGCACGTTCAGCTGGTCCAGCGTCCGTTGCTGCTTCGCGGTCCGGTCGGCGAACAACAGGATCAGGCCGAAGACGATCAGCGTCGTCGCGGTGATCCGCAGGTCGCGGAACGCCCGGTCGATCTCGTCCTGCAGCAGCAGGCCGAGCACGACGATCGGCAGCGAGCCGACGATGATCAGCCAGCCCAGCCGCGCGTCCGGGTCGCGCCGCCAGTCCGGGCGGTAGAGGGAGAAAAACCAGGCGCGCAGGATCCGGCCGATCTTCGGCCCGAAGTAGAGGATCACCGCCAGCTCGGTGCCGATCTGGGTCACCGCGGTGAACGCCGCGCCCGGATCGCCCCAGCCCGACAACGCGGCGACGATCCGCACGTGCGCGCTCGAGGAGATCGGCAGGAACTCGGTGAGCCCCTGCACCAGCCCCAGGATCAGGGCCTCGAACCATCCCATCAGGCCGCTCCCGCCGGTTCGCCCGCCCGCACGGGGCGCAGTCCGATTCGCACGACTCGGGAACCTATCGGGTGGTTTCCGGGGACTCCCGCGAGGGCGCCGGTCCGGTGGCCCGGGACTTGCGCCAGGTCCGTGCCCCGGCCGCGCCGGCAGCGCCGGCAGCGGGCCCCGGAAGCGGGATGCCGGTCCGACACGGGGTCACCTTGGTCGGGTGCGGGCGGGTGCGCCCACTAGGCTCGGCGGTCGTGGAAAAGCGACAGCTCGGCCGGTCGGGACTGCGGATATCGCGGATGGCCCTCGGCACCATGACGTGGGGCGGCGACACCGATCCGGACGAGGCGGCCAGCCAGCTGGTCGCGTTCGTCGACGCGGGCGGCACGCTCGTCGACACCGCCGACCTTTACGCGGGCGGCGAGGCCGAGCGGATGCTCGGCGAACTGCTGTCGGACCTGGTGCCGCGCGAGGACGTCGTGCTGGCCACCAAGACCGTCGCCCGCCGCGCCGACGGCCCGTTCGGCGGCGGCGCTTCGCGCGGCGCGCTGCTGTCCGCGCTCGAAGGGTCGCTGCAGCGGCTTCGCACCGACCACATCGACCTGTGGCAGCTGCACGCGTGGGACTCCTGCGTGCCCATCGAGGAAACGCTGTCCGCCCTCGACTACGCGGTGACGAGCGGCAAGGTCCGTTATGTGGGCGTCTCCAACTACGCGGGCTGGCAGCTCGCCACCGCCGCTTCGCTCGCCACAGTGCCGCTCGTCTCCGGGCAGTTCGAGTACTCGTTGCTGGAACGCGGCATCGAACGCGAAGTCGTCCCGGCCGCGGCGCACCACGGGATCGGGGTGCTGCCGTGGGCTCCGCTCGGCCGCGGCGTCCTCACCGGGAAGTACCGCACCGGAACGCCCGCCGACTCGCGCGGCGCGTCCGCGGAGTACGCCGGCTACGTCGAACACCACCGCACCGAACGGGCCGCGCGGATCGTGCAGGCCGTCGTGACCGCCGCCGAAGGGCTCGGCACCTCGCCGCTCGCGGTGGCGCTGGCCTGGGTCCGGGACCGGCCGGGGGTCGCCGCCCCGGTCGTCGGCGCGCGCGACACCGGCCAGCTCACCGGGTCGCTCGCCGCCGAAGACCTCACGCTCCCGCCCGCCATCCGCAGCGCGCTGGACGACGTCAGCGGCGTCGAATTCGGCTATCCGGAGAGGGGCACGCGGTGAGCCGCAGGTGTCGGGTCGGTGACACGGGCGTGACGGTTCGGCGATCCTGGAGGATGCTGGAGGGACCTGCTCGCCGGAGCTTTGCTGGAGGTTTCAAGGTGCGTCGGCTCGCCGCCGTCTCGCGGATCGCGATCCCGCTGGCCGGTGCGCTCGCGCTGTCCGCCTGCTCGTCCTCGGCGGAGCCGAAGGACAATCTGCAGGTCGTGGCCAATCCGACGGCCGCGAAACCCGCCGCCTCCCCTGCTCGCGCGGCGCCTCCCGCCGGGCAGGTGCTGCCGATGCCCGCGGTGTCCGCGATCGCGGCCGACCAGCAGAGCCACACGCTCGTCGTCGCCCTCAAGCAGCCCGCGGAGCTGCGGCTTTACGATCTCGCCTCGCTCGGCGCGCCGAAGAAGACCGTCGCGCTGCCCGGCCCGGCGGAGTCGCTCAGCGTGTCCGGGGGCCAGGCGCTCGCCGGGATCCCGGGCAAGGGCGTGCTCGCCCGCGTCGCGCTGCCGAGCGGGCAAGTGACCGCCGAGAAGGTCGCCGGGCAACCGGCCGCCGGGGTCGCCGACGGACCGGACACGCTGGTCGCGGTCCGCGACCGCAAGGCCGTCGAGGTGCTGGCGAACGGCTCGGTCGCGAAGACGATCACCGGGCAGCTCTACAGCGCCGACGACGTGGTCGACACCGGCAACGGCGTCGTGGTCCTCGACCGGCTGCGCACCGCCGTGTTCAGTGTGGACGTCCAAGCCGGAACGATGGACGAGGGCCTGCGCGCGGGCGACGGCGCGGCCAACGCTGTCGCCGACTCCTACGGCCGCGTGCTGGTCACCGACGCCCGCGCGGGCGCGTTGCTCGCGTTCTCGACCAACCCCTTGATCCTCCGCCAGCGCTACCCGGTGCCCGGTGGCGCGTACGGCCTCGCCTACGACGCGAAGCGCAGCCTGGCGTGGGTCACCCTGACCGCCCGCAACGAGGTCGTCGGCTACGACGTCCGCGGCGGAGAGCCCGTCGAGAAGTACCGATTCCCGACCGTGCGCCAGCCGGACACGGTGGGCGTCGACGACCAGAGCGGCCGCGTGTTCGTCGGCTCGGCCGCCGGAGAAGGGACCCAGGTGATCCAGCCATGACGACAGTCGACGAGGCGGTGGTCGAAGGGGATTGGGAGTATCGCCGCCTGCGCCTCCCCCCGGCGGTGTCCCGGCGCGCGGCGATGATCCAGCTCTCCATCCACGCGGAGTTCGCGGGCTGGGAACTGCGCACGGTCCGGCTTTACGCGGACGGGACGCGGAGGGTGTGGCTGCGGCGGAAGCGCACCGCGGCCGACCACTCGACGGGGCTGCCCACCTGACCCGCTCGACTGTCCGTTATGCGCGAGTTGGTCTGTCTCGTCGCGCCCGCCCTCGACAGCCTCATCGCCGCCCCGACCCGGGAGGACCCGACCGGCCCGGTCTTCCAGTTCGAAGGCGACCACGCCGACCCGCTGCTGCGCGAGTATCCGGAGATGGTACCCACGCACCTCCGGTCCGCGCTCGGTATCGAGGACGCGCCGCACCGGCGTTTCGACACGGTCGTCGAAGGCCGCGTCTCCTGTCAGATAGGCGTCGAACTCGGCGTTCCCGACGCGTACTCGCATCTTTTGAATGCTGTAGCCGGTCCGGTGCGCCGTTGTGCGACGCCGGGTTCTCAGTGGACAGCCGGACCTTCGAGAGCGGTGGCCCTAGTAGCCTGGACCCGCATGGCCGACGCTTCGCCGCCGCAAACCGTGTACCCCAACCTCAAATACGCCGATCCGAAAGCCGCCGTCGAGTTCCTCGCCGAGACCTTCGGATTCGAGCGGGCACGAGGCCGACCAGTACGGCATGCACAGCCCGCTCGTGCTGCGCGGCACCAGCCACGCGTTGTGCGTTTGGGTGCCGGACGACACGCTTGAGCGCCACCAGGCCCGGGCCGAGGCCGCCGGGGCGCGGATCCTCGGCCAGTGCACGATTCCCCGGCCGGGGTCCGCGAGTACTCGTGCGCCGATCCCGAGAGCCAGGTCTGGACCTTCAGCAGCTACGCGGGCGAGTAAGCCTCGCGCTCACCGGCGTCTGCTGTGTTTGCCCGGCCGGTCCGGATACCGGATACGCAACCGCGCTGCCAGCCCGAACAACACCGCCAGGACGATCGCGCCAGCCGCGGCGAGAAGCGCGCCGAACGTCAGTTCGCCAGCGTCGGTCGCAGTGCGGGTCTCCACGATGCCTGCCCGGTCTTCGGCAAGATCGACGGCAGTGCCGGGAACGAGCTTCGAGTCGACGGACACGTCCTCGTCCAACGGAGTGCCGTCCGGCCGGGCGAATCGCGCGGTGCACGCGGTGCCGAAGCGGGCCTGGTGGCATTCGGAGGAAACCACGGTCGCGGTGTAGCGCTCGCCGTGCACTGCGACGTAGCCGACGCAGGTCATCGCGACCGCGACCCCGTACAGAATGGTGCAGACGACGGTCAGCACCAGCAGCCAGGTCCGTCCGCTGGACCTGAACGTCACCACTCCCGCCGCGCAAGCGAGCGCGATGACAAGAACCGCGCCGGCGAGTCCGCCGCCCGAAGCGGGATTCACCAGCGCCAGCCCGGCTCCCGCGCCCAGCACCAGTACGCCCAGCCAGCACGCCCCGGCGCCGAGCGTTACCGCGACGCGGCTCGCCTGCCGCGGGGTACGCGTCGCCGGGATGGGCTTTCTCGCCGTCATCCGGGAATCATGGCAGTCCGGGTGTCCACCGCGCGCACGCCCGGACCCAGCGGACAGTTCGCTGCGGCGACCTCCTCCGCATCCGGCCACCGGTGCGTTTTTCGACACCGTTCAGCCGAGCGCGGCCATCCACTCCGCCCACCTGGCTTCCTCCGCCGCCACGTCCACGCCCGGCGCGACGACGTGGTGCGTCGCCACCAGCGGCCCGCGGAAGCCTTGCATGAAGCAGAAAAGGCCCTCGCCGGTACGGATCCCGACCGTCTGGTCGTTCACCGCGTAAATCACCCCTTCCGCCCCGGCCAGCCGGACTTTCGCGCCCACCGTCAGCTGTTCGACGCCCACTTCCTTCGCCAGCGCGGCCCACAGCGCCGGCCAGTCCGCGACGGCCGTCGTCCCGAACGCGGTGACCGGTTTCGCCGTCCGGCCCGGGAAGTGCCGCACGAACTCCACCAGGTTGCCGAAGAACAGCCCGCCGCCCGCCTGCATGGCCTCGAACTCGTCCGCCCAGTCGTCGCCGGGCAGGAATCCGCTTGTGACGCAGCGGACGACCGAACTGCCGCCCTCCCGGCCCTCGACGAGGAATTCGTACGCGATCCGTCGCCCGTCCGGCTCTGGTTCGCCGCCGTAGGCCAGCCGGTTCGGCGGATCCCAGGCGGTGATCGCGTGCGTCGGTTCGTAGGCCGCGAACGCGCCGCGCACGGCGCCGCCGACGCCGCCTTCGACCTCGTTGCGGCCCATGAACCACGAGTCGATGCCCGGCCCGGTCGCGATCGCCGCCCAGACTTGTTCCGGCTCGACCGGGACCTCGGCGGCGTCGATTTCCCGGAAGTCCTTACCCATGCCCGTTTTCCTCCCCCATCGGCACGCTCGGGTGCACCGCCAGCACCACCCGGTGCGCACGGCCGTTCTCGGCTTTCTCGTCGTGGTACTTCCCGACCAGCGTGGTCACCGCCGTCGCCAGTTCCTCCGCGAACGCCGCGCGGTCGGCCGCCGAAGCGAACCGGACCTCGCCGTCGAGCGCGAAGGTGGCGACGCGTTTCTTCGCTTTCGCCGCACCGGTGATCAGGATCCCGACGTCGCGCACCAGCCGACCGGCGACCGCCAGCAGCCAGCGCGCGGACAGCCGGTCCGGCGACTGCGCCGGATCGGGCTGCACGGCCGCGAGCGCGGACGGCGAGATCACGTACGAGGCCGCGGTCGCCCGCATCATCCGCTCCGTGACGTTGCCCTTGCGCCGTTCCTCGACCAGCTCCACGAGCCCGTGCTTTTCCAGCGCGCGCAGGTGGTAGTTGACCTTCTGCCTCGGCAGGTCGACGCGGGCGGCCAGCATCGTCGCCGACGCGGGCTGGGCCAGTTCGGCCAGCAGCCGGGCCCGGACCGGATCCAGCGACACCTCGGCCGCGGCCGCGTCCTCGATCACCGCAACGGGAAACATGCGTCCCATCGTCGCTGCTGAAGACTCAGCTTGTCAAGACAGGTTTTCTTGTCGGTAGACCTCGTGGACCACCGCGGCGATCCGCGGGACCACCTGCGCCGCGGCCTCCAGCGGCACGACGTGCCCGACGCCGGGCAGCACCACGGCGTACCCCCTGGCCAGCCCGCGCACGAACTGCTCGACGTCGGCGGGCGCGACGATCCGGTCCCGCTCCCCCACGATCGCGGTCACCGGCAGGTCGCCGGCCAGCGACAACGCGGCTTCCCGCGCGTAGGCGTCGAGTGCGGGCCGGAACTGCGCCACGGTGTGCGGCCAGTTGCCGCGGATCATCTTCACGGTCAGCTCGACGAGGTCCGGGCCGGGATCGTCGCCGAACAGCCACCAGCGCAGCCCGGCGCTCACCGCGCGGCTGGTGTGCTCGCGGAACACGCCGTAGAGCTTCGCGCCCAGCACCATTTCCAGGTCCTGCGCGAGCTTCCCGAGCGCGTTGGGCCAGGCCGCCGACGCCTCGGTGGCCAGCCGCCCGGACGAGGTCGACAGCAGCACCAGCCCGCCGGCGCGCTCGGCGAACAGCTCCGGATGCCGCTGGGTCAGCGACATGACCGCGAGCCCGCCCATGTCGTGGCCGACGAGCACGACGCGGCCGTGCGGGACGGCCCGCTCGATCACCTCGGCGAGGTCGTCGGCGAGCTGGCCCATCGTCGCGGTGCCGCGCGCGGCCCGGCCGGATTCGCCGTGCCCGCGGTGGTCGTAGCCGAGCACCGCGAGCGGATGCTCGACCGCGTCCGGCAGCACCGGGGCGATCCGGCCCCAGCTGCGCTGGTCGAGCGCGTAGCCGTGCAGCAGCACGACGGTCACCGCCGCCGCCGGGTCGCCCCCGCGCACGAGGTGCAGGGGCGTGCCGTCGGCGAGCCGGAACCCGGGCATCAGGACGAGCGGAGGAACCGGTCCAGCACCCGGACGCCGAACTTCAGCGCGTCGACCGGGACGCGCTCGTCCACGCCGTGGAAGAGCCCGGAGAAGTCCAGGTCGGCGGGCAGTTTCAACGGCGCGAAGCCGAAGTTGCGGATGCCGAGCTGCTGGAAGGACTTCGCGTCGGTGCCGCCGGAGAGCATGTACGGCAGGGTGCGCGCGCCCGGGTCCTCGGCCAGCACCGCGGCGGTCATGGCGTCGACGAGCGCGCCGTCGAACGTCGTCTCGACCGGCGGCAGCTCCATCCACTCCTTCTCGATGTCCGGCCCGAGCAGCTCGTCCAGCTCGCGGTCGAACGCCTCAAGCCGGCCCGGCAGGATCCGGCAGTCGACCGCGGCCTCGGCCACCGAAGGAATCACGTTCGACTTGTAGCCCGCGGTGAGCATCGTCGGGTTCGCGGTGTCGCGCAGGGTCGCGCCGATCATCCGCGAGATGTTCCCCAGCTTCGCGACCGCGCCCTCGAGGTCGTCCTCCGGAAAGTCCCAGCCGGTGATCTCGGTGACGCCCGCGAGGAACTCGCGCACGGAATCGGTCAGCACCAACGGGAACTGGTGCTGCCCGAGCTTCGCCACGGCCTCGGACAGCTTGGTGACCGCGTTGTCGCGATGAATCATCGATCCGTGGCCCGCCGTGCCGCGCACGCGCAGCTTCATCCAGCGGATG
This sequence comes from Amycolatopsis rubida, assembly GCF_900115345.1. Classification (GTDB taxonomy): domain Bacteria; phylum Actinomycetota; class Actinomycetes; order Mycobacteriales; family Pseudonocardiaceae; genus Amycolatopsis; species Amycolatopsis rubida. The sequence continues at coordinate 320,078 of NZ_FOWC01000007.1, forward strand.
CCCTTCTCGGCCGTCTCGATCACGTACGCGCGGACGTTGTCCTTCAACGTGATCGAGAACCCGCCGACCTCGCTGATCGCCTCGGTGACCCCCTCGAACAACTCGGGCCGGTTCTCCACCAGCCACTGCGCCCCGTACTTGCCGCCCGCCTCTTCGTCGGCGACGAACAGGAACACGAGGTCACGGGGCGGCACGATATTGTTGATCTTGTAGTGCCGGGCCAGGGCCAGCGTCATGCCGACCATGTCCTTCATGTCGACCGCGCCGCGCCCCCACACGTACCCGTCCTGGACCGCGCCGGAGAACGGATGCACGGACCACTCGGCCGGATCGGCGGGAACGACGTCGAGGTGGCCGTGGATCAGCAACGCCCCGCGGCTCGGGTCGGCCCCCGGCAGCCGCACGATCACGTTGTGCCGGTCCTTGCCGCCCGACTCGACGTAGGTGATCTCGTACCCGGCGTCGGTCAGCTTCTCCGCGACGTACTCGGCCGCGACCCGCTCGCCCACGAGGGTTTCGGGGTCGCCGGTGTTGGTGGTGTCGATGCGGATCAGCTCGCTGGTGAGCGTGACAGCCTCGTCCGCGGCGGCGTCGATCAAGTTCGGTTGGGTCACCGGCCATTCCTATCATCCGACGCCCCGGCACGCCGTCGTCCCGGCGAGTGGACCCGCCGCCCGGCACGGCGGCCGCCCCCGAAGTCCGTGAGAGCCACCCTGAGGAACTCTGATTCCCTCAGGGTTCCCCTCACGACCAGCCACCGGAGGTGAGGGGGCTTCATGGAGCCCGCCGCGGATGCTCCACCACCCGCGAGACCGCGGCCAGCGCACCCAACGATCGAGGCACCCAGCCCCTCCCCCGCACCCCGATCCGAAGCCTCCCTGCGGTTCTGGGGTGCTTGTCAAGGCATCTTTCCCGCCCTGACAAGCACCCCCGAACCGTCAGCACACTCGGGCTTCGGGGTGCCCCACGCAACCACTCCACCTGCGAAACGCACCCCTCATCCGACTGATCCGCCAGTCAACCCAAGATCGCAACTCCTTGCCACAAAACAGATAATTCAAATCGTTACGCATCCACCCCCACCGGAGTTGCGATTTTCGCAACGCGCAGTTACCGTCTCCGGCCATGGACGAAACGGACCAGCTGAGAGAACGGGTGCGCCAGCTGATCCAGTCCATGCCCGTCCCCCAACGCGAGTTCGCCGCCGCCATCGGCCTGGACCAGACCAAACTCTCCAAGGCCCTCAACGGCACCCGCCGCTTCTCCCCGCACGAACTCGTCCGCGTGGCCGAATACTCCGGCGTCACGGTGAACTGGCTGCTCAACGGCAGCGACGACGCCAAAACCGTCACCGCCGTCCCGGCCCCGGCCGCGGGGACCGCCAGCGACCCCGGCGACCTGGCCCACTCCGAGCCCCGGCGGCGGATTCTCGAAACCGCCTGGCAGCTCATCGCCGAACGCGGCTACCACCGGGTGCGCATCGCCGACATCGCGCAAGCGTGCGGCACGAGCACCGCCGCCATCCACTACCACTTCCCCACCAAAACCGAAGTCCTCGACGAAGCGTTGCGGCGCAACGTGAAGCTCGCTTTCGACCGGCAGGTCGCCGAGCTGCACGCGGTGCCCGGCGCGCACGACCGGCTGCTGAAGCTGGTCGAACTCCAGCTGCCCACCGAGGGCCTGCTGCGCGCCGAATGGTCGGTGTGGCTGCAGGTCTGGAACGAGGTCGCGCTCGACCCGCGGCTGCGTTCGCTCTACACCGATTCCTACGACCGCTGGTACCAGACCATTCTCATGACCATCCGCACCGGCCAGGAGCAGGGCGTGTTCCGCCTGGCCTGCCCCGAGGCCGCCACCGCGCAGCTCACCGCGCTGATCGACGGCCTCGGCATCCAGGTGCTGACCGGGCGTCCCGGCAGCACGGTGGGCGCGATGCGCGCGCACCTGCACGACTTCATCGACCGCTCGATCGTCCAAGGAGCCTGATGAACCACGAGGTCATCGTCACCTGCGCGCTCACCGGCGCGGGGGACACCACCCGCCGGAGCCCGCACGTCCCGGTCAGCCCGGCGCAGATCGCCGAGAGCGCCGTCGAGGCCGCCAACGCCGGCGCGGCCGTGGTGCACATCCACGTGCGCGAACCCGAAACCGGCGCGCCGTCGCGGGACGTCGCGCTGTACCGCGAGGCGGTGCGGCTGGTCAAAGAGTCCGGTGTGGACGTTGTCGTCAACCTCACCGCGGGTATGGGCGGCGACCTGGTCATCGACGCCGAGGACCCGCTCAAGCCGGTCGACGGCACCGACCTGGTCAACGCGCACGACCGGCTCCCGCACGTCGAAGAACTGCTGCCGGACATCTGCACCCTCGACTGCGGTTCGCTGAACTTCGGCGAGGGCAACCAGCTCTATGTGTCCACTCCGGACATGCTGCGCACCGGCGCGAAGCGCATCCAGGAACTGGGCGTGAAGCCCGAACTGGAGATCTTCGACACCGGCAACCTGTGGTTCGCCACGAAGATGGTCTCCGAAGGCCTGATCGACCCGCCGCCGCTTTTCCAGCTCTGCATGGGCATCCCGTACGGCGCGCCGCCGGATCCCGGGCTGCTGCAGGCGATGGTGCACCTGCTGCCGGAAGGCGCGCAGTGGGCGTCGTTCGCCATCGGGCGCGAGCAGATGCCGTGGGTCGCGCAGTCGGTGCTGCTGGGCGGGCACGTCCGGGTCGGGCTGGAGGACAACCTCTACCTGGCGCGCGGTGTCAAGGCCACCAACGGCCAGCTCGTCGAACGCGCGGTGGACATCGTGCAGAAGCTCGGCGCGGACATCGCCGGCCCGGACCGGGCGCGGGAAATCCTGGGGCTGAAGGAGCGCGTGAATGCCTGAGACCGCTGAGACCGCTGAGACCACTGTGGACACTGTCGCCTGCATCGGAGCCGGCGTCATCGGCGGCGGCTGGGTCGCGCACTTCCTCGCCCAGGGCTTCGACGTCCGGGCCTGGGACCCCGCCCCAGACGCCGCGGAGAAGCTCGAACGGCTCGTCAACGCGGCCTGGCCCGCGCTCACCGAATTGGGCCTCAAGCCGGGCGCGAACCGGGACCGGCTCACCGTCACCGCGACGCTCGCGGAGGCCGTCGACGGCGTGGGCTTCGTCCAGGAGAGCGCGCCGGAAGACCTGCCCCTCAAACAGAAACTGCTCGCCGACATCGACGCCGTCACCGCGCCGGACGTCGTGGTCGCCTCCTCCACCTCCGGCTACGGCATGACCGAAATGCAGGTCGCCGCGAAGACGCCGGAACGGCTGGTCGTCGGGCATCCGTTCAACCCGCCGTACCTGATTCCGCTGGTCGAGGTCGCGGGCGGGAAGCTCAGCGCGCCGTGGGCGGTCGAGCGGGCCGCCGCGTTCTACCGGCGCGTCGGCAAGTCCGTGATCACGATGGACCGCGAGGTGCCCGGGTTCATCGCGAACCGGCTCCAGGAAGCGCTGTGGCGCGAAGCCCTGCACATGGTCGCGAACGGCGAGGCGACCGTCGAGCAGATCGACCTCGCGATCACCGACGGACCGGGCCTGCGCTGGCCGGTCCAGGGCCCGATGCTGACCTTCCACCTGGCCGGCGGCGAGGGCGGCATGGCGCACATGCTGGACCACTTCGGACCGTCGCTGAAGTCGCCGTGGACCCGGCTCGAAGCACCCGAACTCACCAAGGACCTGCGCGACGCCGTGGTCGCGGGCTGCGCCGACGAGGCGGACGGGCGGACCATCGCCGACCTGGTCGCCGAACGCGACCGGGCGGTCATCGCGATCCAGCGCGCGGTCGGGCAGGCCCGTCGTGGCTGAGTACCGCGACCGGGTCCGGCCGGAGTGGATCGACTACAACGGCCACCTCTCCGAGCCCTACTACGTACTCGTCTTCGGCGACGCGACCACGGCGCTGATGGACATCGCCGGCCTCGGCCCCGGCTACCGGGAGAGAACCGGGGCGTCGCTGTACACAGTGGAGGCGCACGTCCGGTACCTGCGCGAAGTCGGCGCGGACGCCGAACTCGAGGTGACGACCTCCGTGCTGTCAGTCGGCGCGAAAAAGGTGCGGCTGTGCCACGAAATGCGCGTCGGCGGCGAACTCGTCGCCACCGAAGAGCTGTTGTGCCTGCACGTTTCCGGGGGCCGCGCGACGCCGTTCCCCGCCGAAATCGCCACCGCGCTCGACACGCACCTCGCCCCGGTCCCGGACTACGCGGGACGCGCCATCGCCTGACCCCCTCCCCCCATCGTGTCGTGAGCGGCGATCCCGGTCAGAACCGGGATCGCCGCTCACGACACCCGCTCGAAAGTCACCCATGGAAGCCCGATGTAAACCGACCAACGTTTCCCGCCGCCGATTCCTCACCGCCGCGCTCGGCGGCGCCGCTCTCGCCGGCACCGCTCCCCTGCTGGCCGCCTGCGGCTCCACCGTCGCCGCCGCCGTCCCCTCCGGGCCACCCCGGCGAGGCGGCACTCTTCGCGTCGGAGTCACCGGCGGAGGCGCGTCGGACACGCTCGACCCGCACATCCCCGCCACGAACCCGGACATCGCCCGGGTGCTCAACCTCTACGAGCCGCTCCTGCTGCGCGATCACGACTACCGGCTCCAGATGCTGGTCGCCGAATCGCTGAAGTCCTCGCCGGACGCGCGCACCTGGACCGCCGTGCTGCGCCAGGGCATCCGCTTCCACGACGGCCGCCCGGTGACCCCGGCCGACGTCGTCGCGACCTTCCGCCGGATCACCGACCCGAAGGACCCGAAGAGCGGCGCGGCCGGGCTGAGCATGCTCGGCGAGGTCGCCGCGACCGGCGACCGGACCGTCGAATTCCGGCTCACCTCCCCGAATTCCGGCTTCGACGACCTGCTCGGGCAGTACAGCCTCGGCATCGTCCCGGCCGATTTCGACGTCAAACGGCCGATCGGCACCGGCCCGTTCAAAGCCGAGACCTTCACCGCCGGGCTGCAGAGCACCTTCGTGCGCAACGAGCACTACTGGCGTCCGGGCGAGCCGTACCTGGACCGGTTGTCGCTCATCAACTTCGCCGACGACGACGCCCGGATCAACGCTCTCCTCTCGTCCCAAGTGGACGCGATCGACCAGGTTCCGGTGGCGCTCGTGGACGTGCTCCGCAGCGATCCGCGGATCCAGGTGCTCCGGTCGGAAACCGGGACCTGGCTGCCGTTCACCATGCGCGTCGACCGGCCGCCCTTCAACGACGTCCGCGTGCGCCAGGCGCTGCGCCTGGTGGTCGATCGCGAGCAGATGATCAATCAGGTGCTCAGCGGACAGGGCCGGGTCGGCAACGACCTGTACGCGCCCTTCGACCCGGCCTACAACCGGCAACTGCCGCAGCGGAAGCAGAACATCGCCGAGGCGAAACGGCTGCTCGCCGAAGCGGGCAAGCCGAACCTCGACATCGAACTGGTCACCGCGCCGATCCAGGCCGGTGCGGTCGAGGCGGCGCAGGTCTTCCAGCAGCAGGCCAAGGCAGCAGGCGTGAACGTGCGGATCCGGAAGATCGACACCACCACGTTCTACGGCGAGAACTACCTGTCCTGGGATTTCGCGCAGGACTTCTGGTACACGCGCAACTACCTGCCGCAGGTCGCGTCCGGCGCGCTGCCGAAAGCGCCCTACAACGAAACCCATTGGAACGACCCGGAATTCACCGGCCTCGTCACGCGGGCGAGCGCCACCGTGGACCCGAAGGCGCGCACGGAGCTGCTTCACCGCGCGCAGCAGATCGAATACGAACGCGGCGGGCTGATCGTCTGGGGGTTCGTCGACCAGGTCGACGCCTACCAGTCCTATGTGGCCGGATTCGTGCCGGACCGGACCGGGATCTCGCTGTCGGGCTACCAGTTCCGCCAGGTCTGGCTCGGCACGGCGGAAGGGGGCGCGGCATGACCCGGCTGATCCTCAAACGGCTGCTCGTGAGCCTCGTGGTGCTGTGGCTGGTCACCCTGCTGGTGTTCGTCGCGACGCTGCTGCTGCCGGGCGATCCGGCGCGGGCCATCCTCGGCCAGCAGGCGACTCCGGAGCGGATCGCCGCGCTGCAGCACCAGCTGCACCTCGACGAACCGGTCTGGCAGCGCTACCTCTCCTGGCTGGGCGGCCTGTTCACCGGCGACCTCGGCACGTCGACCTCGACCCAGGGCCCGGTCACGACGCTGCTGGCGGACCGCGTGTCGGCCTCGCTCGTCCTGCTCGTGCTCGCCGCCGTGATCGCCACCCCGCTCGGGCTCGCCTTCGGCACCTGGACCGCGATGCGCCGCGGCCGCGCCGGCGACCAGGTCGTCTCCGGGGTCAGCCTGGTGATCGCCGCCTTGCCGGAGTTCGTGATCGGCGTGGCGCTCATCGTCCTCTTCGCGACGACGGTGTTCCGCGTCCTGCCTTCAGTCACCCTCACGCCACCAGGCGAAGCGGTATGGGCGCAACCGAGTCAGCTCGTGTTGCCGGTGCTCACCCTCGTGCTCGTCGTGACGCCGTACATCACCCGGATGATGCGCGCGACGATGAGCGAAGTCCTCGATTCCGGGTACGTGGAAATGGCACGGCTCAAGGGAATGCGCGAGCGGACGGTGCTGCTGCGGCACGCCCTGCCGCACGCGGTCGGGCCGGTCGCGCAGGTCGTCGCGATCCAGCTGGCGTGGCTGGCCGGCGGCGTCGTGGTGGTCGAGTTCCTGTTCCGTTACCCCGGCATCGGCCAGGCGCTGATCGACGCGGTCGGCAAACGCGACGTCGCCGTCGTCCAGGCGGTGACGCTGCTGATCGCCGCGGTCTACATCGTGGTGAACCTGCTGGCCGACGTGATCGGCATCCTCGCCGATCCCCAGCTCCGGACGGAGGCGCTGCGATGACCGCGGTCGAAGAAGAACGGGTGGTGCCCGCCGTCCCGGAAACGCCGCCGCGCGCGGCCGGGCTGATCCGCACCGCCTGGGCGTTCCCGCAGGCCAAGGTCGGCACCGTGCTGGCCGGAGTCGTGGTCCTCGTGGCGTTGCTCGGCCCCTGGCTCGGACCGATCCTCACCGGGCACACCACCACGGACTTCGCCGGGAAACCGTTCAAACCCGGCGGACTCATGGGAACTGACGGCCTAGGCCGCGACGTCCTCACCCGCTTCCTGGCGGGCGGCACCACGCTGCTGCTGTACGCGGTGCTCGCCACCGCGCTCGGCATCGTGCTCGGCGCGCTGCTCGGCATGATCGCCGGGTACGGCGGCGGCTGGCTGGACAGCCTGCTGATGCGCGGCAACGACGTGCTGCTGTCGTTCCCGCAGCTGGTCATCGCGTTGCTGGCGATCGCGGTGATCGGCCCGAAGGGCTGGCTGCTGGTGCTGGTCATCGGGCTGACGCACGCGCCGCGGACCGCGCGGGTCGCCCGGCAGGCGACGGTTTCGGTGCGCAATCACGATTACATCCGCGCGGCCGAGATGTACGCCGTGCCGCGCGGCCGGATCCTGCTGCGCGAGATCCTGCCGAACATCACCGGCCCGCTGATGGTGGAGCTGGGGCTGCGGCTGACGTATTCGATCGGATACATCGCCTCGCTGTCGTTCCTCGGGCTCGGCATCCAGCCGCCCGCCGCGGACTGGGGCCTGATGATCAACGAGAACCGGATCGCGCTCGTCGTGCAGCCGTGGGGCGTGCTGCTCCCGGTGGTCGCGATCGCGGTGCTGGCCGTCGGCACGAACCTCGTCGCCGACTCGCTCGCCTCGGCCGCGGCCGGGCGGACCCGGGAGGATCGGGGATGACCACAGCCATGACCAAGGCCCTGGAGGTGACCGGGCTGGCCGTGCGCACGACAGCGGGCCGTCCGGTGCTGCGTTCGGTGTCCTACGAGATCGCCCCCGGCGAGGTCCTCGCGCTCGTCGGGGAGTCCGGCTCCGGCAAGACGACCGCCGGTTTGGCCGCGCTCGGCCATTTCCGGCGCGGGCTGGCCTCCGGCGGCGGCCAGGTGGTGCTGCACCCGCGCGACGGCGAACCGGTCGACATCCTGACGCTCGACGACGCCGCGCGCCGTCAGTTGCGAGGCAACGCGGTCGCGTACATCCCGCAGGACCCGGCGTTGTCGCTGAACCCGGCGCTGCGCGTGGGCCGGCAGATCGCCGAGGTGCTGGAAACGCACGGGTATGCGGGTGCGGCGGGCGAGCGGGTGGCTGAGGTGCTCGCCGAGGTCGGGTTGCCCTCCGACGAGGCATACCAGCGGCGATACCCGCACCAGCTGTCCGGCGGGCAGCAGCAGCGGGTCGGGATCGCGATGGCTTTCGCGTGCCGCCCGAGCGTCGTGGTGCTGGACGAGCCGACCACCGGCCTGGATGTGAAAACACAGGCGCTGGTGCTGGAAACGGTCCGGCAGCTGACGTCCGAGCACGGTGTCGCGGCGCTCTACATCACGCACGACCTCGCCGTCGTGGCGCAGCTCGCGGACCGGGTCGCCGTGATGTACCAGGGAGATCTGGTCGAATGCGGCGTCGCTGACGACGTGTTGCGGCGGCCGAAGCACGCGTACACGAAGCGGCTCCTCGCTGCGGTGCCCGACCTCGGCGCGGAGCCCGCCGCTGCTCCGCCACCGGACGACGCGGTAATCGCCGCGCGCGACATCCGGATGTCCTACGGGCAGCACAAGGTGTTGCGCGGCATCGACCTCGCCGTGACGCGCGGAGAAAGCGTGATGCTGCTCGGCGAGTCCGGCTCCGGCAAAACCACGCTGTCGCAGTGCATCGCCGGACTGAACCGCGGATTCACCGGTACTGTCGCGCTCGAAGGCACCCCGCTGGCTCCGGCGGCCCGGCAGCGCAGCACCGACGAACTGCGGCGGATCCAGTACGTCTTCCAGAGCCCGTTCTCGTCGCTGAACCCGCGCAAGACGATCGCGCAGTCGATCGAGGTTCCGCTGGTGCGCTTGACTTCCCTCTCCCGCACCGAGCGCCGGAAACGCGTCGCCGAGACCCTGGACCGGGTCCGCCTGCGGCCGGACCTCGCGAACCGGCTGCCGGACCAGCTCAGCGGCGGCGAACGGCAGCGCGCCGCGATCGCCCGCGCGCTCGTGACGACGCCGGACGTCCTGGTGTGCGACGAGGTCACGTCCGCGCTGGACGTCTCCGTGCAGGCCACCATCGTCGAACTGCTCGGCGAACTGCGCCGGGAACTCGGCATGGCGATGCTGTTCGTGACGCACAACATCGCCCTCGCCCCGGAGGTGGCGGACCGGATCGCGGTCCTGCGCGGCGGCGAGATCGTCGAAGAAGGCGCCGTCGAGGCAGTGCTGAACTCCCCGTCGCACGAATACACCAGCGAACTTCTCGCTACGACGCCGAGGCTGTGAGGAGCCGAATGACTGTCAACGGTGCAGTAAAACCCGGTTACGAAGGCGTGCGGGACGCGTTCGGCGAAATCATCGAGGCGACCACCGGCGGAGCCGCGTTCAGCGTGTTCCGCGACGGCGCCCCGGTGGTGGAACTGTGGGGCGGCTCGGCGGCGGACGGCGTGCCGTGGACCGAGGACACCCGTGCCGTGTTGTTCAGCGGCACCAAGGGTGTGGTCGCGACCGTCCTGGCGATGCTGACCGCGCGGGGAAAGCTCGACCCGGACGAACGCGTCGCCCGCTACTGGCCGGAGTTCGCCGCGGCGGGCAAGGAGGACGTGCCGGTCTCCCAGGTCCTTTCGCACACCGTCGGCCTGCCCTACGTCGAGGCCGACCTGCCCATGCTGGACAACGCGGCGAACGCCGGGGCCCTCGCCGCCCAACGTCCGTTGTGGACTCCCGGCACGAAGGTCGCCTACCACGCGCTCACCTACGGCTACCTCGCCACCGAACTGGCCCGGCGCGTCACCGGAGCGGACCTGGGCACGCTGATCCGCGGCCTCCTCGCCGAGCCGCACGGTCTCGACCTGCGGCTCGGCACCCCGCCGGCCCTCCCGGTCGCCACCCTGCGGCGCGCACCCGGGTACCGGATCAGCACGTTCCTCCACGACCAGGAACGCCGCCGGATCGTCGAACGGATGTACCGCGGCCTGCTCGACTCGGGCGACTCGATGAACTCGCCGGAGTACCGCGGCGCGACGCTGGCGGCAGGCGGCGCGGTCGGCACCGCGACCGCGATGGCCCGCCTCTACGACCTGCTGCGCTCGGGCAAGCTCGTCCCCGGAGACGTCCTCGCCCGCGCCACCCGCACCTGGTCCGAAGGCATCGACGCGATCAACGACCGCCCGCTGCGCTTCGGCCTCGGCTTCGAACTGGCCGACCCGATCGGCACCTACGGCCCCGCCGGCGCCGACCCCGCCGCCTTCGGCCATTCCGGAGCCGGCGGCGGCCGCCACGGTGCGTGGCCGTCCCGGGGTTTGTCGTTCTCCTTCGTGCCGAACGAACTCCAGGCCGAGGACGTCGACCGCCGAGCGTCCTCGCTTCTGCAGGCACTGCACGAGGCCGCCTGACCTACCTTGGGGAGATGCGGATCGTCTCCCTGCTGCCCGCCGCCACCGACCTCGTCGCCGTTCTCGGCAAGGCGAGCGACCTCGTCGGCCGCACCCACGAATGCGACTGGCCCGCCGAGGTCGCGTCGGTACCGGTGGTGACCGCCGCCGACCTCGGCTCCGACACCCTCACCAGCCGCGAAATCTCCACCGCCGTCGGCTCGTCGCACCAGGGTTCGTCGCTCTACTCGGTCGACGTCGGCCAGCTCGCCGCCCTCGCGCCGGACCTCGTGCTCACGCAAGACCTGTGCGAGGTCTGCGCGGTGTCCTACACCCGCGTCGCCGCGGCGGTGCGGATGCTCGACGCCGGACCGCGCGTGCTCAGCCTGGAACCGCGCACCTTGGACGAGGTCCTCGGCTGCCTGACCACCCTCGGCGACGCTCTGGACGTCCCGGACGTCGCCGCCGCCCGAGTCGCCGAACTCCGCTCACGGCTCGCCACGGTCGGCCGCCGCATCGCTGGACTTCCCCGGCCGCGGGTGGTCGCACTGGAGTGGCTCGACCCGCTCTGGCCGGCCGGACACTGGGTGCCCGAGCAGATCTCCACCGCGGGCGGCGCCCCGTTGCTCGCGGAACCGGGCGAGCACACGAAACCGATGACGTGGGACGCCGTGCTCGCCGCCCGCCCGGACGTCCTGCTCCTGCTCCCCTGCGGCTTCTCCCCGGACCGGACCGAGACTGAGCTGGACGTCCTCACCTCGCTCCCCGGCTGGACCGGCCTGCCCGCGGTCCGGAACGACCGGGTCTGGCTCCTCGACGGCCCGGCCTCCTTCAACCGGCCCGGCCCCCGGGTGGTGCGCGGAGCGGAGATTCTCGCGACGGTTCTGCACGGCCTTCCCGCCGATCCCCCGGTCAGCCCCGCGGAAGCCCGGCGGATCTGACTGACCGTCGTGCGTGGCAATCCCGGCGAGAACCGGGATTGCCACGCACGACCGGAAAAGATCGCCCGCGCGGGAAGCCACCCGCCCCCTTTCGCGTTGTCCCTCATGCAGGACCGGCACGGAACGGGGGCGTCCCATGGCACTGCCCGAACGGCACGCGGCGGACTACCCGGCGCCCCGCCTGGCCGTCGATCTCCCGATCGCGGCTCTCCTCATCGCCTCCCTCGCCCACTGGATCCGAGGCGCTCCCGCCGACGGCGTGATCTTCTTCGCCGCCGCGCTCCTGCTGATCGTCACCGAACGCCACCGCACCCCCGCCGACGCTCTGCTCCCCGCCGCCCGCCTGCCCGGCCCCTCGCTGATCGTCGCCGTCGCCCTGGTCGCCCTGGTCTTCGGCCGCCAAACCGTGCCGATGTTCCTGGCCGTCACCGCGATCGGCGTCGGCGCGCTCACCGTGGAATGGCGGGACCCCTCGCTCCCGCCGCGACCGGTGCCGCGCCGCAGCTGGCTGTGGGTCGCGCTGGCGATCTCCTGGTGCCTCTGGGAACTCATCTCCTTCGTCTACGAACAAGCGGCTGGCGGACTTTCGCTGACGCATCCCACGATGAGCGACCTCGTCGACCCGATGCTCGGCAACCGCGTCGTGCAGGCTCTCGCGCTCGGCGTCTGGACGGCCGCCGGGCTGGCGATGCTGCGAGCCGCCGCCACCGCGAGGAGAACGGCATGAGCAGCAGGCTGATCACCGAAATCGGCTTCGGCGCGATCGTGGCCGCCGCGCTCCTGCTGTGGCTGGGCAGCCACCTGTTCCCGGAGAAAATTCCGTCGCTGACCCGCGTCCTCTCCGCACTGATGCGCAAGCGGTCCACCCGGATCGCGCTCGTGCTGGCCTGGTGGTGGGTCGGCTGGCACTTCTTCGTCCAGAGCTGACCCCAGCCCCGGGTAAATCATCGATTATTTCTGCTATAGTCGACGATATGAGCGAACGCCTCGAAGTCTCCCGGATCATTCCCGCCCCCGCCGGCGCCGTCTTCGCGGTTCTCGCCGACCCGCAGGGCCACGTCGACATCGACGCGTCCGGGATGCTCATGGCCGCCGAAGGCGAACCGGTCACCCGGGCCGGCGACCGGTTCGTGGTCCACATGGACCGGGAAGCGCTCGGCGACCGGCCGCTGGGCAAGTACGACGTCGAGGTCGTCATCACGAAACTGGTCCCGGACGAGGAAATCGCCTGGACCGTCGAGGGCAGCCTCCGCCCGCACGTCCGCCACGTCTACGGCTACCGGCTGGAACCCGCCGAGGACGGCACCCGCGTCACGTCCTACTACGACTGGTCCGAACTCAGCGAGGAGTGGAAGGAGCGCCTGACCTTCCCGATCGTGCCCGAATCCGCCCTCAAGGCGACGCTGGGCATCCTGGAGCGCACCGTCCGCCGCCGAGCCGCCGGCTAGCGGTACCGCAGCGCGGCCGGCTTGCCCCGCTCCGCCAGATACTGCTCGAAGGTGACCACGCCGTCCGGGTGCTCGGGCGCCAGGTTCGCGCCAGCCGCGTAGCCCCGGGCGACCCGCCCCGGTGCCGGCACCGAAACGAGCCGTCTGGCCTTCCCCGACACGGCGAGCAGGGCACGCGCCAGCTCGGCCGTCGTCCGCACTTCCGGTCCGCCGAAGTCCGAGACCCGCTCCCGCGGTTCGCCTCGCGCCAGTTCGACGAGCCGCGCCGCGACGTCGCGCACGTCGACGGGCTGGAAGCGGAACTTCGGCACCGGCACCGCAGGCAGGCGCGCGGCACCGGCGAGGATCGTCCGGACCAGGGAGTGGAACTGCGTCGCCCGAAGGATCGTGTACGGCATCCCGGAACCCGCGATCAGCTGCTCGGCGGCCAGTTTCGCCTGGTAGTACCCGAGCGGGATCTTGTCCACGCCGACGATCGAGACGTACACCAGATGCGGCGTCTGCCCGCTCCACCGCGCGGCCTCGACGAGCGTGCGGACCGTCTCGACCTCCCGGCGGTAGTCCGTCGCGCAGTGAATCACCGTCCCCGCCCCGGCGACCGCGACGTCGATCCCCCGTCCCGTGCGCAGGTCGCCGGCCGTCCACCGGACGCCTTCGCCGGACCGCCTCCGCCGGCTCAACGCCCGCACCGGAACCTCCGCGGCCCGGAGCCGTTCCACGACCACCCGGCCCAGTTGCCCGCTTCCGCCGGTGACGAGGATCTGCTCGGCCACGTGGTCCTCCCCTGCCGCATCGCCCGGGCTCAGCCGGCTCTCGCCCGCCATCCTGGCATGCCTGGCACCGCGCGGGTCAAAACCTCGAACGCCACCGCACCGTCGGCTCGTCCGCTGCGTCCCGGCGCGGCGCGTCTTTCCGCAGCAGCACCGACAGCCGCCCGTAGGCGGTGATCAGCTCCGACGTCGTCTCATTCCCCCGCCCGGCCCGCGCGTGCTCGAACCCCTGGCGCAGCGCGGCCAGCGCGGCCGGTTCCGCGGTCGCGAGCAGGCCGGCGGCCTCGGAAACGGTCTCGGCCAGGCCGTCGAGCATGGCCTTCGTTTCCGGCCGTCCGGGCGCGACAGTCAGCACCGGCGAAAGCACGCGCAGCTGCTGGTGCAGCCGGTAGAGCACGGCAAGCGGATCGTTCTGCCCAGCACCGTCCATCGTGCTCCCCTCCGCTCCGTCCCCGGGGAGACGCGGCGGAGGCTCCCCCATGACGCCAGGCGCCCGCTCGACTTCGCTCAGGAGTCCTCTGCCTCCAACCCGTCCCGGTCGGCCCACTCCAGCAACGGCTCAAGCGAGTACGCCACGTCGTCGATCCCCGCGTGCAGGTCGCCGAGTTCGGCGAACCGCGCGGGCACGGTCGCGATCGTGCAGTCGTGCGGGTCGACGTCGTCGACCTCGTCCCAGCGGATCGGCGTCGACACCAGCGCCTCGGGCACGCCGCGCACCGAATAGGCGCTGGCGATCGTGTGGTCACGGGCGTTCTGGTTGTAGTCCACGAACAGCTTCTCCGGGTCGCGGTCCTTGCGCCACCAGGCGGTGGTGACCTCGTCCGGAGCCCGCCGCTCGACCTCGCGCGCGAACGCCAGCGCGGCCCGGCGGACGTCGGCGAACCCCCAGCGCGGCTCGATCCGCACGTAGATGTGCATCCCGCTGCCGCCGGACGTCTTCGGCCAGCCGCGCACGCCCAGCTCGTCGAGGATTTCTTCGGCGACGTGCGCGACCCGGCGCACCGTGGCGAACCCGCATTCCGGCATCGGGTCGAGGTCGATCCGCCATTCGTCCGGCCGTTCGGTGTCCGCGCGACGGGAATTCCAGGGATGAAACTCCACAGTGGACATCTGCACCGCCCACGCGACGTGCGCCAGCTCGGTCACGCACAGCTCGTCGGCGTGGCGGTGGTAGCGCGGGAACTGCACCCGCACCGTCTCCAGCCACGGCGGCGCACCGTTGGGCACCCGCTTCTGGTGCACCTTCTCGCCGGTCACCCCGGACGGGAACCGGTGCAGCATGCACGGCCGTTCCCGCAGCGCGCGCACGATCCCGTCGCCGACCGAGAGGTAGTAGCGGACGAGATCGAGCTTCGTCTCGCCGCGCGCCGGGAAGCAGACCCGGTCCGGGTTGGACACCCGGACCGTCCGGTCCCCCACGTCGAGCTCGACGGCCTCGCCCTTAGCCATGGCACCGACCGTATCCGGAAACGCCCGGGACGTCAGCGGCCGGACGGCACGAGGGTGAACTGCCCGCCCGCCGCGGAGCGGCGTCCCGCCACCGGGCTCGGTCAATTCGGCAACGCGGCCAGCACCGAGCGATCCAGCTTGTACACCGTCACCGTGCCCGACCGGAAGGCCACCGAGAGGCCGGGAAGGCCGTCCAGGTTCTGCAATCCCGGCGCCAGCTCGAACGTCGGCGCGGTGTACCAGCTGTTCGGCGAACCGGGTCCCGCGCCCATGGTGGGCGCTGCGCTGTCCACGTAGACGTAGCCGATGTTCAGCGACAACACGGTTTTCCGGATCTTCGGGTCGGTCGGGTAGTCGCGGAACGAGCGCAGCAGCTCATAGGTCACCGGTTCGAGGGCCGAGCCGAGCGTGACCACGTTGACCACCGGCACCCGGTCCTCGACATAAGCGTAGGTCGAGCCGTCGTTGGCGCTGTTCATCAGCCGTTCGCCGGGCTTGATGTGCTCCTCGACGAACTTCGCCGCCCGCTTGTCGTCGTCGTTCACCCTGGTGAACTCCGGCTTCGCGTAGCGGGTGGCGATCACCTCGGCGTTGCGGTGTTCGTAGGGAATCGCGGCGTAGCCGACATATCCGGCCAGCACGACGGCGAGCAATGCCGCGGAAACCGGACCGGCGAACCGTCGCGCCCAGCCGAACACCGCCGGTTTCTCCGGCTTCCCGGCCAAGCGAATGATTCCGATCGCCACGAATACGACCGCGATAGCCGCCAGCACCGGAATGAACAGGGAAATGTGCGACTGAATGCGCACATACGATTTGTAGAACGGGGATCCGACCATCGAGCCGATGCCCGACCAGGGGTGCACCCTGAAATCGACGACGATCGCCAGCCAGAACAGCCACATCGCGGCGACGCCCCAGGCACGGCGCAGCGCCAGGACGACCAGCACCCCCACCAGCGCGAGCACGCCCGCGCTGAGCTGCGAGAAGATGCCGTGCGGATCGAAATAGCCGCCGTAAGTGAGCTTGAGGTTGCTCGACAGCGCGTCGCCGAACGGTCCGGGCGGGATGTCCGGCGACCACGTCCCGGTGCGAGTGGCCTGGCTCGCCGAGCCGAGCAGGGTGGTTGCCGAGGCGAGCGCGGCGACCACCCCGGCGGCCAGCAGCACCGGCCATTGCCCGCGCAGGATTTCCCGTCCCCGCTTCGTGCAGGCCTCGACTATCCAGAACACCACCACGCTGAGCCCGACGGTGGCGGCCACGCTCGGGTGGACCGAGAACACCCCGGCCACCCCGATGCCCAGCACGACGGCCCGCAGCCAGCGCGAGCCCGGCCCCCAGCCGCGGAGCCCGCCCGCAGTGATCAGCGCCGCGAGCACGCCGGGAGCCATGCTCATCGCGGCCGCGTTCGGCGCGATCCCGCCGTCGTGCAGAAGCTGCACGCCCGGCCGGTACAGACCGGCCGCGACCAGCGCGGCCGCCCCGCCGGCGAGGGCCGTCCAGCCCGATCCGGCGCGCAGCCTGCGGAACACCGCGGCCGCGAGCGCCGCCGAGCCGAGCACGAACACCGGCCCGGTGATCAGGGCGTTCACCACGTTGAAGCCGGTGATCGGCCCGCCGCTCACCTGGCCCGACAGCGCGGCGGGCAGCGGCAGCCCGGACGGGTAGAACGACACCGGCTGCCCGGTCAGCACGTCGATCGGCAGCAGGTCCCACGGCGCGGCCCGGCCGGTGTCGCTGATGTATGCCACCAGCACCATGTGGATGATCGTGTCGTGTTCCTGCGGGTAGGTGTCCCAGGAGCCGAGGCCGCCGTGCCACTGCTGCATGGCCAGCGCGATGCCGCCCAGTACCAGGACCGCGGCGCCGATCTTGGCCGTCAGCAGCCACCGGCCGGTCAGCGCGGGCAGCAGCGAGGTGTCCGGCTGCTCGATCGGCGCGGGCTCGGTGCGGCCGCGGCGGAACCAGGCGATGCCGAAGACGATCGCGGACAGCAGCACGGTCACCGCGAGCGCGAGCGGAATCCCGAAGGACAGCCCGGGAATGCCGGACGCGAGACCGGCGAAGCCGTAGACGCCGATGCTGACCGGCGCGGTCAGCGCGGCCAGCCACAATTTGTCCCGGACGCCGGCGGCGAGTTGCACCAGAAGCCCCGGCACGGCGAGAACGGCCAGCCCCGCCAGCGGGTACAAAAGCAGACTCACGGCGAAGACCACCCAATCTCGTGAAGAACTCGTTGGATTCCACGGGGAACTGCAAGCTGTACTGAAGACTGGGGCCGCCGGCCGGGCGTCGAAGGCGTAACTTCCGATTCGCCTTCGATTCCGACGTGCTGGCTTCCGGCCGTCGCCGAGAATACGACACCGACCCCGGGATACCCGGACCGGCCCGGCAGAAGTCGATCGACCGCGGGGCGGGGCAGCGGGACGCCCCGCGTCCCGCCCCGCACAGGCTCCGGAAGCTCGGTGTGCCAGCCGCTCTCAGGGCCGCGGCCGCGCGACTACCCGCTGCCGCCGGGCTTCGCGTCGAGCACGGCCGTCTGCTTCGCCAGTCCCGACGTCGACCGGGTGCCGTGTTCGACGGTCAGTCCCCGCATCGCCACCGGGTAGTCGAACCGGAACACCGCGACCGGCTCCCGGACTTTGTCGCCGCGAAGGTACGTCGGCAGTTCGGTCGCCTTCGCGTCGGCGTACAGCGGCACGTACGGCCCCCCGGCGTCCGCGGAGTAGGAAACCCCGACCAGCGACTGCGCGTCCTGGCCGGGCGCGAAACGGTAGCGGACCGGCTGCACGATGCCGTCCGCCAAGGAGGCCGGGGTGCGGCACGGCACGACGAACGCGTTGGTCCAGTCCAATGTCACCGGCTCGTCCGCGGGGATCACGTTCGTCAGCGGCCTCAGCCGCGGAATCCGGGGCGCGGTGACCGCGACCCAGCCCGACGGACCGGGGTCCTCGTCCCGCGCTACGACCCGGACCCGCTGCGCCCCTGGCGCCTGCCAGCGGGGATCGAAGCGCGCGTCGAGCCACTTCCCGGTGTCGTCCGCTTTGGCCTGCACCGTCGCCAGCACGGTCCCGTCCGCTTTCGCGAACTCCACCGACACCCGCACTTTCCCGTGCCCGGCGCGGGAAATCACGACCGGCGGCGAATCCGGCGACCCGGCATCGGCGGGCAGGTCGTACCACCCGGTGACGAGCGTGCCGGTCCGCGACGGCGACCCGTACGAACTCCACGCCGGATGCTCCGGGTCGCTGCCGAACGGGGCCCGCGGCGGGGAGTCCGGCGGGAACGCGGTGTTCGTCGCGAACCCTTCCGCCGAGGCCGGAGCGGACGGCCGGAGCACGCCGGCGCCGATGTCCGGCTCGACGTCCAGCCAGTCCTCGACACCGCAGGCGTTCCCGGCATGGCCGGCTCCGGCCGCGAGGCCCAGCGAAGCCAGATTCGACCGGCCGACCGAGTAGGTGCCCCAGCGCAGCTTCACCGCTTGCGCCTGCCCGACCACCTCGACCGCCACCGTAGCGGCCGCCACCGCGACGATCACCCAGCCCGACCTCGGCAGCCAGCGCGGCGCCCGCCCCGCCCCGGCCCGGTGCCTCGCGCTCTGCCACGCCCCGGCGACCACGCCGGCGAGCGCGACCGCCAACCCGGCCCAGAGGGCCAGATCCGCCAGCCGCACTCCCTTGACCGTGGGGACGGTGTCGCCCCAGCGCACGTCGTAGTCGGACTGCATCCACCACCAGTTCGGCGCGGACCAGGCCAGCCACGTCGTCGCCGCGACCAAGCCCAGCGTCGCCGCCCGTGCCCACACCGAGGACAGCGCTCCGCGTGCGACGGTGTGCACCAGCATCGCGATGACCACCGTGCCGAATCCGGCCAGCGCGCCGAAGTGGTGGGTCCACTTCGTCGGCGTGAACGCGAGCACGACCAGGCACAGGACACTGATGACGACCATGCGGCGGGCAGGCCCGACAGCCAGTCCCGGCGCGCGGCGCCAGATCAGCAGCACGGCCGTCAGCGCCATCGCCAGGAGCATCAGCAGCACCGGCACCCGGCGGTTCAGCGCGCCCTCGACCACCGACGGGTCGAGCAAGGTGGCATACCGGTTGATTTCGCTCTGCCACGGCAGATCCGGCCCGATCTTCTGCCGGACAGCGGTCGACTCCAGGACGGCAGTCAGCGGCTGGTCGTAAAACGCCGTCAGGAGCGCGCTGGCACCGGCGCCGACCACCACCGCGACCGTGCCGAGCACGCGCAGGTCGCCGCTCCTGCGCACCAGCCGGACAAGGGGGCGCACTCCGGCGATGAACGGCAGGAACGCCGCGATCCCGAGCGGGTTCGTCGTCGCGGTGGCGCCGGCGACCACCAGCCCGGCCGCGACCGGCGTCACCGCACCGGTCGCCACGGCGCGTTCGACCAGCGCGAACACCGCCAGCGAGCCGAACACGATCCACGGCTCCGGCCGCAGCCCGACGTCGAAGGCCACGTACCAGGCCAGGAAAAGGGCCGCGGCCGACCAGCGGGTCCACCGGGCCGGCCGGTTCACCAGCCGCGGCAGCACGACGCGATCGATCAGAAACCAGGACGCCAGCCCCAGCAGCACCGACGGCAGCCGCATCCACACCATGGCGGGCGTGACGCGGCCGAGAAGCGCGTACAGCTCGTAATACCAGCCCCACGGTGCTTCCGGCGCGTTGAACCAGCGGAAGTAATTGCCGGTGAACCCGCTCGTCTCGCGAGCGCGCAGCATCGTCGAGATGTACCCGTCGTCCACGGTGAGCGCGCCGACGACGGACCAGACTCCGAGCACCCCGGTCACGACGAGGTCCGCCGGCCGCGGCACCCACGCCCGCCGGGGAAGCAGCCGGACCCCTCGTGCGGCTCCCCGATCGCGCCGGATGAGCAGCACGATCAAGCCGAGCAGCGCGAGCAGCGACACCACGCCGAGCGCGACCTTCGCCGCGCCCGGCGTGCTGACCCATCGCGTGTCGGGTTCGATCTGCGCGGAAACCGTGCCGGGATGCTCGGTGTACAGCCCGGTGACGATCGGCCTGCCCGTCGTCCTGGCGGTGCCGACAGTGGTGCCTTCGCCGTCGGCGTGCACCGTCAACGTGCAGTCGCCGCCGGCACGTTGGCGAAACAGTTCCGTGCCACCGAGTACTGCTCTGACCGTGCCGTCGACCGCCCGGATCTCCAGCCCGCCCGCGACGGGCTCCGCGCCCTGCTTGCCGTTCGGCGGGGTCGTCGCGAGCAACAACCCGTTCGGGTCGGCGCATCGGACAGTCGCGTCGAGCTTGGCCGGATGGTACGGGTACAACGGCAGCGCGGTGTCCTGCGCGCCGTCCCAGCGGTAGGTCGTTGTCCCGGTGTTCACCGGCGCGACGGTGAACAGCACCGCGGCCAGCGCGGAAACGAGCCCGAGCCCGATGATGAGCCAACGGTGGCCGGCTCGCGTGCTTGCGGCGGCGTCGGAATCTGGGGTCGGCACGGCGCGGAGTTTAGTGTCGCGGCGTATTTCCGCCGTGAAGCGGCCCAGCGCCGCCGCGTCATCGCACGTGAGGCCAGGCTCCGGGAGAATTCCGGGTCCGGGTGCCTCGGCCCGCCGCGCCGCGCGCTTCCGTCCACTGTGGAACAGCCGCCGCGCTCCGTCGTCGCCCGATCCGGCGACTGCGGCGCGCTTCCCGGCCCGGATACCCTTGAGGACGCCCCGGATTACCCGAAAGTCTCCGGCCGGACCGTCCACCGTGGACATCCGCGCAGCTCCGGCGCGATTTCCGGAAGTCAACCGGGCCCCGCCTGGTTTGCCCGGTTCCTCCACGGTGATCTGGAGCACACCTTAAGTCCAGCCTAGGTGTGCTGCGTCACGCGGTGCGGTACCGCTAGCGTCACGCAACCATGGAATCCACAGTGGTCGCCAAAGAGGGCGACAACTACACGAAAGCACTGGGCAATCGCCAGGTGCAGATGATCGCGATCGGCGGGGCGATCGGGGTCGGGCTCTTCCTCGGCGCGGGCGGGCGGCTCCACGAAGCGGGGCCGTCGCTGGTCCTTTCCTACGCGCTGTGCGGCATCGCGGCCTACTTCGTGATGCGGGCGCTCGGCGAACTCGTGCTGCACCAGCCCAGCTCCGGCAGTTTCGTGACCTACGCCCGCAAGTTCATCGGCCCGTGGGCCGGGTTCGTGTCCGGCTGGATGTACTGGCTGAACTGGGCCATGACCGGGATCGCGGAGATCACCGCGGTCGCGATCTACGTGCACAAGTGGCTGCCGGACGTGCCGCAGTGGATCACCGCGCTGGTCGCGCTCGGCGTGCTCATGGCGGTCAACCTGCTGAGCGTGAAGCTGTTCGGGGAACTGGAGTTCTGGTTCTCCGTCGTCAAGGTCCTCGCGATCATCGTGTTCCTGGTGACCGCGCTCGGGCTCGTGTTCACCGGGGCGAACATCGGCGGCGCCACCGCAGGCGTGCACAACCTGACCGACCACGGCGGGTTCTTCCCGGCGGGCGTCGGCATCGCGCTGATGACGCTGCAGGCGGTCGTGTTCGCCTACTCCGCGATCGAGGTCGTCGGCATCGCGGCCGGCGAGACCAAGGACGCGCGCAAGGTGCTGCCCAAGGCGATCAACGGCGTCGTGTGGCGGATCGGCGTCTTCTACGTCGGTTCGGTGCTGCTGCTGGCGATGCTGATGCCGTGGCCGTTCTACAACGGCGGCGAAAGCCCGTTCGTCACGGTGTTCTCGCGCCTGGGCATCGGCGGCATCGGCGACGTGATGAACGCCGTCGTCCTCACCGCCGCGCTTTCCTCGTGCAACTCGGGCCTGTACTCCACCGGCCGCATCCTCCGCGCGCTGGCCGACGAGGGCGAAGCGCCGAAGTTCGTCGGCAAGATGAACTCGCGCCACGTGCCCTACGGCGGCATTCTCTTCACGTCGGTGGCCTACGTGCTCGGCGTGGTGCTGAACTACATCGTGCCCTCGGAGGCGTTCGACATCGCCACCGCGATCGCCTCGCTCGGCGTCGTCGCCACCTGGGCGACCCTGGTGTTCTCCCAGATGCGCATGCGCCAGGCGGCGCTGCGCGGCGAACTGGAGCGGCCGGGCTACCGCATGCCCGGCGCGCCCTACACCGGCTGGGCCACGCTCGGATTCCTCGTGCTGGTCGTGGTGCTGATGGGATTCTCCGACGGGGCCGAGAAGATCGCGTTCTACTCGATCCCGGCGATCGTCGTGGTGCTCGCCGTCGGCTGGCGGCTCGTGTCCCGCAAACGGCAGGCGCGCACCGGCGCCTGAGCGGAGCCCGCGTTCCCCCATCCCCGCGAACGCGGCACCGGCCCGGCCGTCCTTCCGATACCACCGGAAGGACGGCCGGGTTCTCTTTCACCACAGCGGGAAGCCGGCCCCGCGCTCCGCTTCCGGCCGCGGCCCGAAGACGCGCCGCTGCGACTGCTCGATCCGCCGGTCGTTGATCGACGCCTCGCGCCGGCTCATCAGGCCGTTCTCGGCGAACTCCCACAGCTCGTTGCCGTAGCTGCGCCACCATTGCCCGTCCGCGTCACGGCTCTCGTACTGGAACCGGACCGCGATGCGGTTCTCGCGAAAGCCCCACAGTCCCTTGCGCAGCGCGTAGTCCTGCTCGCGCTCCCACTTCGCGGCGAGGAACTCGACGATCGCGGCGCGGCCGGCCAGGTGCGTGTCGCGGTTGCGCCACACGGAATCCGGCGTGTACGCGAGCGAGACTTTCTCCGGGTCCCGCGTATTCCACGCGTCCTCGGCGGCTTGGACCTTCTGCAGCGCGGCGGAGAGGTCGAACGGCGGGAACGGGGGCCGCGATTCGGTCATGACAGAGGTCCTTTCACTTGATGAGCTGGGGATTGCGCGGGTACGGCGTGTGCGCGACCTGCCGAGTCACTGGACGGCCCTCGACGACACACTGCACTGCGAACCGGAGGATCCGGCCGGTGTAGCCGTCGTCGCCCGAGCGGCCCGCTTCGCCCCATTCGATCGCGGCGGTGCCGGAGACCTGGAGGATGCGGCCGGTGGCGAAGTCGAAGAAGAGCAGCGCGGCTTCCGGGTTCGCGGCGATGTTGCCGAGGCTGTTGAAGAGGTTGTTTCCCGGATAATCGGGCCACCGCAGGGCATTTCCCTCGAAGCGGACGAATCCGGGCGCGCCGCCGCGATGGGACGCGTCCGCGCCGTGAGCGGGGTTGACGGTGCCGAGGAAGAACGTGTCGGCTTCCTGGATCAGCTCGATGTCGCCGGGACTCAGCTCGGTGCGTTCCGCCGCTGGTGCTGCTGGCTCGAAGTCTTGCGCGAGGGTCCGCTGCTGGATGTACTGCGGGCAATTGCCGTACGCCTGCTCGACCTCCACGATCAGGTGGTCTTTCGCGGCGGCCGAAAGAGTGCCGTTGATCCGGACCCGGCGGCGGGTCGCGAACTCGATGCTGGTCATGCCGAGCAGCTGCCCGGCCGGGAGCCCGTGCAGCGGATCGCCTTCCGGCAGCACGCGGTGGATCGCGAGCGTCGTCGCCGACCTGGCCGCCAAGAACCCGGGCGGGCCGGTGACGGGCGAGGTCCACAATCGCCCGCCCGCGTCGCGTCCGGTCAGGACGAGGAATGTCCGCTCGGCCAGGAATCCCGCCATTCCCGCGGAAATCCCGGCCGGTTCAGCCATCCGGGACAGGCGCGCGGCCTGGCGTTCGACTCCCGCCGCACGCTGGACGGCCAGCTCGCCGGAGTGGAACGCCTGCTGGATCGCCGGGCTCATCGCAGCCTCCCTTTCTCACGGGTTTCACCAGGAGGTTCCGTGAGGAGTTCTAGCAGTCGCTTCTCACGGATGCAACCCATTCCATCCGTGATATCGTCTCGGCCATGGGCATGCTGCCGGACGAGGTCGTGCCAGTCCGCCTGATGGCGACCGTCTGGGCCGACACCGGCGGGCTCCACGACGACCTCCGCACCCGCGAAGACCTCGACGCGTGGCTCGACGAGGTCGGCATCGAGCGCGGTTCACGGTCGTCCGCCGCCGAACTCGCACTGGCGCGACGGCTGCGCGACGCCGTCCGCCGTCTCGCCGCCCAGGTCACCGCCGACGACAGGCAGTCCCCCACCGTCGATCTGGACACCGCACTCGGCGATCTCAACGACCTCGTGACCCGCTTGCCAGTCCCCCAGCTGACCTTCGCGGCCGGGAAACTGCGGGAAAGCTCCTCGCGCGGCACTTCGCCGGTTGTCGCCGGATTAGCCCGCGTGGCACGAGAATCGATCGCACTGCTGGGCGGACCGGACGCGGCGAAGCTGCGCGCCTGTCACGCGCCGGGCTGCGTGCTCTACTTCATGAAGACGCATCCGCGCCGCGAATGGTGCTCCGTCGCCTGCGGCAACCGGGCTCGCGCCGCACGGCATTACGAGAAGATCCGCTCGACGCGCTGACAGTTCAGCCCAGCAGCACCGCCGCCGTTTCCGCCGCGCGCGCGAAGATGTTCTCGGCAACCCGCATTCCCGCCATCACGATCGCGCCTTCGTGCAGCAGCATGATCTGCTCGGCCACCTTGTGCGGCTCCGAAACACCCGCCGATTCGGCCACTTCGACGAGGACGCCGAGCAGCCACTGTTTGCTCTCGGTCATCACCGCGTACGCCGGACGCGCCGGATCGCTGATCTCCGCGTGCGCGTTGATCATGCTGCAGCCCTTGCCGCCGTACTTCTCCGCCCACGCTTCGGACGCGTCGAACACCGCCGCCAGCCGCTCCCGCGGCGTCGTTCCGGCCTTCTCCAGCCACTCTCCGAGGAACTCCCGCCAGCGTGCGTCCCGGGCGGACAGATACTCCACGACCAGCCGATCCTTCGAACCGAACCGGTCGTAGAGCGTCTTCTTCGTGACGCCCGCCTTCGCCGCGATGACGTCGACCCCGACCGCGTGGATCCCGCGCTCGTAGAACAACTCCGACGCGGCGGTCAGCACCGCTCGCGCTTTCGGCGTCCAGTCGATCGTCATGACCCCAGTGTATACCGATCTGTATAGTCCGGCGTCATGGGTAAACAGATCGGTATAGCCGCAGCCGCCGTCCTGTTCGTGGCGTGCTGGTCGTCCGGGTTCATCGGCGCGAAGCTCGGCGCGGCGGACGCGTCCGTGCCGACCGTGCTGATGTGGCGGTTCCTGCCGCTGGCCCTGCTGCTGGCGCCTTTTCTGCGTCCCGGCTCGATTCGCGAGCTGGGCAGGCACGTCTTGATCGGCCTGCTCTCCCAGTCCGGCTATCTGCTCACCGTTTACTGGGCCATCGGCGAAGGCGTCAGCACCGGCACCACCGCGCTCATCGACGGCGTGCAACCGCTGGTGGCCGCCGCGCTCGCCGGTTCGCTTCTCGGCGCCGCGGCGAGCGGACGGCAATGGTCCGGGCTCGCGCTGGGTCTCGTCGGCGTGGTCCTGGTCAGCTGGTCGGACGCCGCTTCGCACGCCCCCGCCTGGGCGTACCTGATCCCGTTCGCCGGAATGCTCGGGCTGGTCGCCTCCACTGTGCTCGAACGCCGGGCTCGCGTCCCCGCTCCCCCATTGCGCGCGCTGGCCATCCATTGCGCCACCTCGGCGGTCGTGTTCACCGCCCTCGCACTGGCGACCGGGAGCGCGGTTCCGCCCGCGTCCGGACACTTCTGGTTCGCCCTCACGTGGTTGATCGTGCTGGCGACCTTCGGCGGGTACGGGTTGTACTGGCTGCTCGTCGGCCGGATCGGCATGACGGCGGTGAACAGCCTGATGTTCCTGATCGCGCCGGTCACCTCGGTGTGGGGCACGGTGTGGTTCGGCGAGCCGTTCACCGTGCTGACCGGCGTAGGGCTCGGGTTGGCCCTGGTCGCCGCCGTCGTCGCGAACGGCAGGGTCAGCCGCCGTAGCGTTGCCGGACCGCCTCCGGAGTCTCCAGGTTCTTCCCGGCGTCCATGTTCTGCGCGAGCCGGAGGTACTGGCCTTCCGCCCACATCAACGGCACCGCGCTCCCGGTCGGACGGCCCAGCCCGAAGCACGCGACGTCGGCGCGATCCCACACCTGCTCGGGAATGAAGTACCCGTCGTTCGCCATCGACTTCAGCTACACCGCCGCCGGACGCCCGCTGGCCAGCTCGCACTCGGGATCGGCCGGTCCCGCGGACCCCGAGCCGGACGAGGTCGAGGAACCCGAAGCCGGTGACGTCGTGCTCGGAGAAGCAGCCCTCGTCGAAGCAGATCTGCCCGGCGTCGTCCGGGTCGGTTCCCCTGTCGATCCGCTCGTAATACATGTGGCCGCCCCGGTACCCGGCGGACGTCCGCGTCCAGCTGTCGAGCTGCGCCCGCCACGAGTCCGCAGTGGACTCCCACTGCCGCGCCGCCGCCGGGTCGCCGTTCGCCCGCGCGATCGCCCCGGCCGTGACGAGCCCGGCCACCTCCGCCGCGATCGACGACGGCGACCGGCCCTCCTGCTCCTCCCACCGCTCCGTCGTCGCGGGCCCGCTCGTGCGGATGTGCTCCGCCGTCACCTTGACCCGCGCGTACGTCGCCGCGTCGGTGAGCCCCGGTCATCCCAGCGAGAATGATCGCGTCGGAATCCTGGTCCAGCTGCTCGCACCAGCCGAGTTGCCGCGGCGTGGCCCCTTGGACCCCGCTCACCGGGCTGTACCGCGGAAACGCGCCGGCCGGGTACGTCGTCCCGTCGCCTTGGGTGGACGCGGAAATCCACTGCGCGGACCACCGGAACCGCGCCGTCCGCTTCGCCTGCGCCGCGTCGCCCGTCGCGAGCAGTACGGTCCTCTGCTGGTACTGGTCCCGGCCCCACACGCGGTGGTACCCCGTCGTTGAGCACGTACCGTTCACGACGTCGCCCGACTGCGTGACCCCACGGCGTCGCCCCACGGCGTGATCCCACGGCGTGACCAGCCCGCGACACTCGCACCGCGATGCGCCTTGTCCTCCGCCGCGTGCAACGCCATCAGCACGACGCACTACGCCCTCCGCTGCCGCTCGTCGCCCGCCACACTGCCCGGCGCCGCCTTCAAGCTGCCGGCATACTCCTCCCAACCGCGCCGATACGCCCGCTCCAGATTGCCGAACCCGCTCGCCAGCGGCCCTTCCGCGGCCGCCGCCGCGCCCTGGACGTCGCTCCCGTACCCGAGCGCGACCGAGAACGTCGTGCCCCGCTCAACCGGCATCTGTCCACATCGGACTACATTGCTGTAATCAGCGAAATCGAATTGATTCGCAAGAGTTCGATGTGCCCGCAAGTCTACCAGGCAATCGCTCGCGGCACCGGAATATCCGTTGTCATGCACGACGAATCCCGCCGAAGCCCGCAATGCCGACGCCACAGTCGTGGTGGCGCCGAACAACTCCTCCGTCCCGCTCGCCGTCAGCCCAGTCCCGTCCCACGCTGCCGGGTCGTTCGCCGCGCCGCCCGCCATCGACGGATCCGCGAGCAGGTAAACCTGATACTAACGAAACCGCGTACGGGAAAGGAGAGTCGGCCACCCGGCGTCGGTGACGTACGTCGCGGTGAGGCGATAACGCCCGTTCTTCGCGGTGTTCGCGACCGTGTACTCGTCCGACATCGAGACAACATGCTCCGTCGCGTCGCGGTCGAGGTCCACAAAGGACTTCCCATCGGTGACCCACGTATTGCACGCCTTGCATGTTGGCCACGTCCGAACGCGGATAAAACACGTGCCCCTCCGGCGACGGTGAACCACAACGGGCTCGCAGTCCCCGCGGCCGTCCCGAGGGCGGATTTGTCCCCAGTCGTCCAAGACGACGGCCCGCCACAGCAATCCCCCGGCGGCTGCGCCCGGCTTTCCGCCGCCGCACCGGACTTCACCCCGGCTTCCGCAGGCGCGATCCCCTGCCCCACCACCGAAATCCCCACACCGCCACCCGTCCCCACGTCCCGCCGACCATGCCGCCCGCAGCCTCGTCCCGGAACAACAGCCGAACGGCGGGAACCGCTCCCGCCGCTTCGAGTACCACCCTATGGAGTGACCGCGAACCCCCGGAAATTGTCGTACCCGGATGGTCTCCTGGTTTCCGAAGCGGCACCCGCTCCCGGGGCCGCACCGAACAGAGGAGCCGTCACCATGGCCGGAGGAACCGTCCGCACCGTCATCGGAACCCTGACCGCAGGCACCGAACCGACCTTCACCCGGCCCGGTCCAGCGGTGCCTCCGAGATCGGTATTTCGCCGTCGCCCCTCCTCTTGCGGCATCGCCGCCACTCCCCGCCGAGTCCTGCCACGACCACGGCAGAGCCTCCAGAGGCGCGGCACTCCGGCTCGACCGCGCTCACCTGTTCAGCAGTGCTGAGCGGTTGATTCAAGGCAAACGATCGATGGGAATCGATCCTCAGATCCGTCGCCATGGACTTGGCGGCACAACACCAGGGAGTGAGATCATGGCTGGAGAAACTGTCATCACGGTGGTCGGGAACCTGACTTCGGACCCGGAGCTGCGCTTCACCCCGTCCGGAGCGGCGGTCGCGAATTTCACGGTCGCGTCGACACCTCGCACCCTCGACCGGCAATCCGGCGAATGGAAGGACGGCGAGGCCCTGTTCCTCAGGTGCAGCGTATGGCGGCAGACAGCGGAAAACGTCGCGGAGAGCCTCACCCGGGGAGCGAGGGTCCTGGTCACCGGACGTTTGGTGCAGCGATCGTTCGAGACCAAGGAGGGCGAAAAACGCACCGTCGTCGAACTGCAGGTGGACGAGATCGGTCCTTCGCTGCGGTACGCGACCGCCAGCGTCACCAAGGTCAGCCGCAACAGCAGCGAAACGAGCGGGCCAGGCGGCGACGCCTGGGGCGCTGCGCCCGTGTCTGCTGGAGTCGGCGCGGGCGAGGAGCCGCCATTCTGATCCTCCTGGCGGTGTCGCTGACCAGCGAGACACCCGGTCGGTAAAGCGGTCGACCGGACGATCGGCGACAGCTCTCCCCCGACCGGGGTCTGGTCGGAGTACCCAAGTGCCGGGCATTCCGGCCAGACCCCGCCCAGGGCACGCCGTCGCCGTCATCCCCATGATCGCCACCGGCGTACCGACGCGACAACCGCCGCGGCGGCCGCGCTGATCCACCGCCGCCCGGGACGGCACACCGGCTTTCCCTTGACCGCGATCGGAGGTTCGAGCACAGGAACGCTCTTTCCTTTGATCGAGCGCACCCGCGTCCAGCAGGGCGTCGTCCAGCAGGGCGTCGTTCGCGGCGGCCAAGGCCCGCTGGTCGGCGAGTTCCTCGGCGCGCAGCGAGTTCAGCGCCTCCTCCGGTTCGTCGTTCGTCCACAACCGACGGACGTTGTCCACGGTCATCGCTGCGCCCTCCTTCCGGACTGCGCGGGGCCCGGGATCGAACCAGCCGCCCGACCCGGTGCGGCCGGGGAACGGACGGTGCCCGCGGGAATGTCGAGTACCGCACTGATTTCGCCCGCATCTAGCTCTCCCTCATCGGCCAGCACCACCTCCCGGGGCGAGATCGGCCAGTTCGCGGACTCTCGCCTGCGCGTCGGCCAGCCCAGCCACCGGACCGGCAGGACCGTCGACGACCTGGGGCCCGTGGTCGCACGCGGTCATCCGCCGGTACCGGCCCCGGGCGTGCTGGCGCAGCGGGTTGGCACCGATGCCGGACAGCCAGGCGCGGGCGGGGCCGTAGCTGGCTGGTCGCGGTACCACGACCAGGAAGGCGTAGCTGACCGG
The DNA here is from genome assembly GCF_900115345.1 of Amycolatopsis rubida. GTDB lineage: Bacteria > Actinomycetota > Actinomycetes > Mycobacteriales > Pseudonocardiaceae > Amycolatopsis > Amycolatopsis rubida. The sequence goes on from NZ_FOWC01000007.1 coordinate 349,801, forward strand.
ATCGTCGACTGCCGGGCCGGCGCCGCTGGCCAGGCACCGACGCACGTCCCGGGCAGGTCTGCCGAACCAGCCCTGGAAGATCGGCTGAAGTTCGTGTCCGTGCAAGTCCGGTCGGTCGTCCCCGTCTTCCCTCGCCGCGGCGTACCGCTGCGCCTTAGTCACCTCGGTCGCCGGACGGAAGCGTTCACGCCAAGAGAAAAGCTCAGCAACCGGCAGTGGTCTGGTCCTTTCCGAAAAAGGTCCATACCATTTGCCTGGAAGGCGACTATCGGCCCTGACCGGCCGGAATTTCCGCTGGTAGCTTCCCGGCCATGCCCGCACCTCGCCGGACCAAGGCCGGAACCACAGTCCTCGCCGCGATTTCCGTACTGCTGCTGGCCCCGCTTTCCGCACCAGCCGCGCAGGCCGCACCGGGCGCACCCGCGCACGCCCGCGTCGGCGTGCGGGACGAATGCAGCTCCCCGTCGATCAACCGGCTGCAGAAATGGCTGGCCAGCGGCGAAGGCACCACCGTCCCGTCCACCGGGAGCCTGCTCCTCCCGGAAGGCGACGGCTACGCGGCGAAAATCGTCTTCCAGAACAACGAATGGCACGTCGCCGTGGTCTGGCTGGGCAACCAGTTCGACGCGCAGGCCGACCTCGGCCATTCCGCCGGATTCTGGCTGACCTACAGCGCCGACGACGACTTCTACGTCCAGCTGCGCCCCGCGTCCCACTGGAGCGGCGGCGACAAATGGCTCACCCGCATCCCCGCGACCGGCGGGCAGCTGGTCCGCACGTTCTTCCCCTTCGACGCCGGTTCCTGGACCTGGCTTCCCGAACTGGGCCAGCCGCAGTATTCGTTCGCGTCCGCGCTGACCGAGGCGCGCGGCCTGGTCTTCGTCGGGAAGACCCCCAACTCGCTCGATTTCCGCGAACTCCTCATCGACGGCTACCGGCCGCCGTGCCGCTGACCCCCGCGCGCTAGTTCTGCACAGCGGGCCGGATGGTGATGTCGCCGATCTCCACGTCGTCCGGCTGCTCGACCGCGAACGCGATCGCCCGCGCCACCGCGGCCGGATCCAGCGCGAACTCCTCGACCCGCCGCCGGATCTGCTCCCGCTCCCCCGGATCGTCGATCGAATCGGCCAGCTCCGTCCGGACGAAACCGGGCGACACCGACGTCGTCCGGAGAACACCGTCCGTGGATTCCTGCCGCAGCGCCTCCAGAATCGTCCGCACGGCGTTCTTCGTCCCCGCGTAAACCCCCTGCCCGGGCACGATCTTCAACCCGGCCGTCGACACCGTCGTCACCAGATGACCCCGCCCTTGCCGCCGGAACACCGGCAGCGCGGCCGCGATCCCGTTCAGCACGCCGCGCACGTTGACCTCGATCATCGCCGACCATCCCTCGACATCCCCGTCCGCCACCGGCCCCAGTTTCGCGATCCCGGCATTGCCGGCCAGCACGTCGAGCCGGCCGAACTCGTCGACCGCCCGGCCCACGAGCCGATCCAGGTCCGCGCGCCGGGTCACGTCGGTGCCGCACGCGAGTGCGCGACCGCCTCCGGCGCGGATTTCCTTCACCAGCGCGTCAAGCCGATCCTCGCGACGCGCACCCAGGACCACCGCCGCGCCCCGTGCGGCGAGCAGCCGCGCGGTCGCCTCGCCGATTCCGCTGCTCGCCCCGGTGATGGCCACGACCTTCCCCGCCAGAACTGACATTCCCTACCCCTCACACTCATCCGGACACGTGTCCGGACAGCTTACCGGACACGTGTCCGGATTGCTGAAGGGCAGGTATGGCATCAACATCGGCTGGAGCGCAGTCAAGGAAGCGTGAGCGACGGCAGAATCCGGGCCGCGCCAGGTCATGCTCTCGATCTGAGACGACCAACCGGAGAAAGGCCTGCCAAGGTGAGCGATCTAGCCGCCGCACTGACGCTGATCGGCGCATTCGTCGCGCTGGCCATGACCTTGCGCGTCATCCAGCAGCGCATGACCCGCGATCAGCAGCAGTGCTCGCCCCGCCAGGCTTCGAGCCCCTCGCGGACCGCGACCGCCGCGATCGCCAATGCCGCGAGCGGATCCGCCCAGTACCAGCCCAGCAGCGCGTTCACCAGCAACCCGGCCAGCACCACCCCAGAGAGGTAAGTACAGAGAAGCGTCTGCTTGGAGTCGGCGACCGCGCTCGCGGAACCGAGTTCGCGCCCAGCCCGGCGTTGCGCGCCGGAAAGCACCGGCATCACGACCAAGGACACCGCGGCGAGCACGATCCCGACCGTCGAATGCGAAGCCTCGGCGCCGAACAGCGACCGCACCGAATCGATCGCGACATAGGCCGCCAGCAGGAAGAACGACACCGCGATCACCCGCAGCGCAGCCCGCTCCCGACGTTCCGGATCCGCGCTGGCGAACTGCCACGCCACCGCGACCGCGGAAAGCACCTCGGCGACCGAATCGAGCCCGAACGCGATGAGCGCCGACGAGGACGCGATCGTCCCGGCCGACACCGCGACGATCGCCTCGACCACGTTGTACGTGATCGTCCCGGCGACCAGCCATCGCACCCGCCGCCGCAAGACCGCCCGCCGCGCGGCATCCGCCGCCGGGGCGCCGGCCAGCGACAAGGTCTCGCCTCCGGGCGAATCCGCGCAACAGTCCCGACCGGGCTCAGTCATCGCGCCGCCCGCGCCTCGTCGGCACACGCGTCCGTCGGCGCGACAGCCAAAACCACCTGCGTCAACTCCGCCAACGCGTGCGCGAGATGCGGATCAGCGATCGCGTACCGGACCTGCCGCCCCTCGTACGTCGCGACCACCAAGCCGCACCCGCGCAGGCACGCGAGATGGTTCGAGACGTTTGACCTGCTCAGCTCCAGTTCCGCGGCCAGCCGCGCCGGGTAGGCCACCCCGTCCAGCAGTCCCACGAGAATCCGGCAGCGCGTCGGGTCCGCCAGCGCCCGGCCCAGCCGGGCGAGCGCCAGTTCGCGAGTCTCAGAGGTCAGCACAGCCGAAATAGTACATCAATTGCTGAATCAAATACACTGACCCGGTGGACAACCTCCTCGGCGGCTTCCTCCGCGCCCGGCGAGAACGGATCTCCCCGGCCGACGTCGGGCTGCCGGACAACGGACGGCGCCGCGTGCGGGGACTGCGCCGCGAGGAACTCGCGCTCCTGGCGGGAATCAGCAGCGACTACTACATCCGGCTGGAACAGGGCCGCGACCAGAACCCGTCAGCACAGGTGCTCGACGCGCTGGCCCGGGCACTCGTCCTGGACGAAGCGTCCCGCCGGCACCTGCATCAGCTCGCGGCCCCGGCCCGGCCCGGCCAAACCGAGCCGCACGTGCCCGCGAGCATCGCCGAACTGATCTCCACCTGGGCGACGAACCCCGCGTACGTGCAGGACCGCCTCACGAACGTACTCGCCGCGAACCCCGTCGCCGCAGCGGTTTCGCCGAACTACGCGGTCGGCCGGAACCTGCTCCGCGGGATTTTCCTCGATCCGGCCGAACGAGAACTCCGCCGCGACTGGGACCAGATGGCGGCCGACGGCGTCGCCGGCCTGCGCGCCGCGCTCGGCCCCGGCATCGCCGACCCCGCCGCAGCCGACCTCATCGCCGGCCTGACCGCCGGCAGCGACGAGTTCCGGGAGCTGTGGGCCAGGCACGAGGTCAAACCACGCACCGGTCACCTCGTCCGCTTCCGCCACCCCGCGGTCGGAAATCTGGATCTGCACAGCGACAAGCTCGACATCCCCGGCCCGGTCAGCGTGCAACTGGTGGTCTTCCACGCGACGCCGGGAACCCGCGACGCCGAGGCGCTGGCTTCCCTGGCTGACCTGATTTCCGCGCAGTAGCACCGGAAACCGGGCCGGAACACGCAATGCCCCGGCCCGGTTCCCGGTCAGTCAGCCGCTTCGAACTCGCGCACCGCGTCCAGCGCGGCGCCCATCGCGGCGTTGCCCTCGCGTTCGATCATGATCTCGACCAGCACCGGCCGCCGGGTGCGTTCGGCCTCCTTCCGCGCCCATTCGAGCGACGAGCGGATCTCGCCCGGGTCCTCGACGCGGGTGCCGGAGCAGCCGTAGGCCTCCATGATCTTGACGTTGTCCGTGCCGTGGTCGTCGTAGTGGATGTCGACCTGGTAGTTCATCCCGTACGGCAGCTCGGACTGGCGGATCAGCCCCAGGTACTCGTTGTTGAGCATGACGAGCACGAAGCCGACGTCGTACTGCGCGGCGACCGCCAGCTCCTCGACCAGGAACTGGAACGAGTAGTCGCCGACCACGCCGACGACCTCCGCGTCCGGACGGGCCTTCTTGACCCCGATCGCGGCCGGGATCTCCCAGCCGAGCGGGCCTGCCTGACCGCACACCTGGTAGTGCCGCGGCAGGTGCGCGTGCTGGAACTGGCCGGACCAGATCTGGTAGAGCCCGATCGCCGTCACGAAATACGTCTCGGCCCCGTAGAACTCGTTGAGCTCCTTGAACACCCGCGGCGCCTTGATCGGCGTGCAGTCGAAGTCCTCCTTGCGCGGCAGCTCCGCCTTGAGGTCGCCGAGCCGCTTGACCCACGCGCGATCCCGCGCCGGAGCGGTGCGCGCGTCGAGCACCGCCAGCAGCGCTTCGAGGAACTCCCGCGTGTGCGAGACGACGCCGAGGTCCGGTCCGAACACCTTGCCCAGCTGCGTGGGTTCGATGTCGACGTGGATGAACTTCCGGTCGCCGCGGTACACCGACAGCTCGCCGGTGTGCCGGTCGCCGAACCGCGCGCCCAGCGCCAGGACCAGGTCGGATTCCAGGAACGCGGCATTGGCCCAGCGCTGCGACGTCTGGATGCCCGCCATGCCGGCGAACAGCTCGTGGTCCTCCGGGAAACTGCCCTTGCCCATCAGCGTGACGCCGACCGGGACGCCGAGCCGCTCCGCCACCCGCCGCAACGGGTCGCTCGCCTCGCCGAGCACGACGCCGCCGCCGGCCAGGATCAGCGGGCGTTCGGCGGCGAGCAGCATGTCCAGCGCCCGCTCGACCCGCGCCGGCGACGGTTTCACCGTGCTGACCGGCAGAGCCGAATCGATCGACGAATCCCACTCGATCATCTGCTTCTGCACGTCGATCGGAAGGTCGATGAGGACCGGACCGGGACGTCCGGACCGCGCGATCCGGAACGCCTCGCGGAAGATCCACGGCAGCTGCGCGGCCTCCTTCACCTGGACCGCCCACTTCGTGACCGGCCGCGCGATCTCGACGATGTCGACCGCCTGGAACGCTTCCTGGTGCAGCTTCGTCGTCGCGGCCTGCCCGGTGACGCACAGGATCGGGACAGAATCCGCGTGCGCGGTGTAGAGACCGGTGATCATGTTGGTGCCCGCCGGACCGGAGGTGCCGATCGCGACGCCGACGTTGCCGGTGGTGCGCGCCCAGCCGTCGGCCATGTGCGTCGCGCCCTCTTCGTGGCGGACCACCAGGTGGTCGATGCCGCGGCCCTGCATCGCGTCGTACAGCGGCAGGATCGCCGCGCCTGGGCAGCCGAAGGCGACGTCGATCCCTTCGTCGACCAGCACGTCGACGACTGCCTGCATAGCGGGGACCCGGGCCATGGTCACACCTCCTCGGACGAGCGGCCGGACAGTTCTTCGGCGACCTTCAGCAGCGCGGAGTGGTCCAGCGAGCCGTAGCCCATCGCCCGCCCGGCCGCGACCAGCTGCGCGACCAGGCCGGTCAGCGGGAGCGCCACGTCGGACTGCCGGGCCGCGGCGAGCGCGATGCCCATGTCCTTGTGGTGCAGGTCGATCCGGAAGCCCGGCTCGAACTGCCGCGCGACCATCGACTTCCGTTTCAGTTCCAGGATCCGGCTGCCGGCGAGACCGCCCGCGAGCACGTCGAGCCCGGTGCCCGCGTCCACTCCGGACGCTTCCAGCAGCACGATCGCCTCGGCGACCAGCCCGTAGATCCCGCCCACCACCAGCTGGTTGGCCGCCTTCACGACCTGGCCCGCGCCGTGCGGCCCGACGTGCACCACCGTCTTGCCGAGCGTGTCGAAGATCGGCTTCGCCGCGGCGAAATCGGCTTCGTCGCCACCGACCATAATGGACAGAGCGGCCTGTTCGGCCCCGGCCTGACCGCCGGACACCGGCGCGTCCAGCACGCGGATCCCCTTGGCCGCACCGGCTTTCGCGACCTCGATCGACGTCTCCGGCCGGATGGTGCTCATGTCGGCCAGCAGCGCGGCGGGCGCGATCGTGTCCAGCACGCCGCCCGGGGCGAGCACGACCTGCTCGACCTGCGGGTGGTTCGGCAGCATGGTGATCACGACCTCGGCCCCGGACACCGCGTCGGCGACGTCCTTCGCCGCGCGGCCGCCCGCCGCTTCCAGTTTGGCCAGCGCGTCGGCGTTGAGGTCGAACCCGCTCACCTCGTGTCCGGCGGCGGCCAGGTGGGCGGCCATCGGCGTGCCCATCACGCCCAGTCCGATGAACCCGATCCTGCTCATCAATGTCCCCTTCGCTCGTACGGCAGCCAGGCCAGCGAGTCCACAGTGGAACCATCCGGTTTGTACTCGATGCCGACTTCTCCGGCGTAGCCCGCCGCCTGCAGCTTTTCCAGATGTCCTTCGAGATCCAGCTCCCCCGTGCCCGGCTGGTGCCGGCCCGGCGCGTCGGCGATCTGCACGTGCCCGGTGCGCGGGGTGTGGCGGGCGATCACGGTGTCGAGGTCGTCGCCGTTGACCGCCAGGTGGTAGAGGTCCGCGAGCAGCCGGACGTTGTCCAGGCCCAGCTCGTCGAGCACCGCGACCGCGTCGGCCGCGGTCTTCAGCGGGTACGCCGGGGTGCCCGACAGCGGTTCGAGCACCAGCTGCGCGCCGATGCCCTCGGCCGCCTTCGCCGCGGTGGCGAGGTGCGTGCGGGCCAGATCGTCCTGTTCGGACGGTGCGACCCCGTCGATCCGGTTGCCGTACAGCGCGTTGAAGCTGCGGCAGCCGAGCCGTTCGGCGAGCCCGAGCGCGACCGTCAGGCTCGTCGCGAACTCTGCCTCGCGGCCGACCCACGACACGAGCCCTCGCTCGCCGGCGGCCATGTCGCCCGCGTAGAAGTTCAGCCCGGTCAGCCGGACGCCCGCCTGCTCGACCGACCGCGCGAACCGGTCGACCTCGGCCCCGGACGGGTCGGCGCTCTCGAACGGCCACCAGTACTCCACCTTGGTGAAGCCCGCTGCCCGAGCGGCCTGCGCGCGCTCAAGCAGCGGGAGTTCGGTGAACAGGATCGACAGGTTGGCGGTGTAGGGCAGCGAGTGCCGCTCCCCGGCGGGACCGGTCATGAGTACCTCGGCTCCTCACATCTCGATCAGATAATTTCGCTTTGCGGAAGTTTTCTTCCGTAGTTCGAGAATAGCGGGACGCGGAGGCTTCGGTCAACGGGAAGCGGGCAGGTTTCCTCGATGCACTGGGCGCGCCACGGCGTCCGTTCGCCTCGGACACACAATCGTGCCGGGCTCCCCGGAGGGCAGATCTCGCCGCGACTGTCCACAGTGGTCATTCTTTGTTCCATAGTGGACAGATGGGTGGTTTTCTCTTCAGCCGAACGGAATCGGCCTTCCCGCTTCCAGGCCCTCGCAGCGTGGACGTCTTGCGCTGCCCGACGCGCCGTCGATCCGCTTCTCCGCCGGCGCCTGCATCTGCGCCATGGTCGCCCGGGTGAACGCGGACAGCGGATTGAACCCTCGAAATGCCGGATGACACCCGGCTCCTCGATGACGGCCGAGCAGCCGACGACGCACCCGATCGCCGCCCGGATCGACCGCTTCGACGCGGCGACCGGCCAGCGGGTGACCGGTCAACCCGCGGAAATACCATCACGGATTACCCGACGAGTGCGGTGTTCTCGTGCGGCAGAGGCTCCAGGAGGGTGCCGCTATGGAGGAACCCCTCGAAGTGGAGTCGTGAGCGCGAAATGCCAGCCGCCCACGGACCGTCAGTCAGTGGCGCGGTCGACCACCGGAGCCCCTCGCCGAGCGGCCAAAGCACCGACGTCAGACTTCGCGCACCGATTCCGTCACAAATCCCGACAGCATCAGCCGCGCGGTGCATCGGCTGTGCACGGAGGCCGTCGGGGCCGCCCGCCGCACCACCACCTCGTACCGCCGCTCGCCCGCGCCGACCAGCACGCTTCGGGCGTCGCCCCGGGATTCCTCCGTCACGGCCAGCACCGCGTCGATCCCGCGCAGGCCAGTGCGTCCCCGAACCTCGATCTCGGCGAACTGCGACCACGCGCTTCCCGCCGAAGTACGGCCGCGCAGGTTCTCCAGCCGGACGTTGCCGCCGAGGGCTTCCTTGGCCGCCAGTTCCGCGTCGGGGGCCGCGAGGCTGCCGTGGAGAAAACCGTCCGGCACGGTCAGGAGGTTTCCGGCCCAGCGGTCCCCGCCGACGTGGCTGACCTCCCACACCCGCCCGGGATGGTTCTGCGCGAGGCTCGTCGCCAGCGGGCGGCCGAAAACGGCGCAGCACATGTCCTTGCTGCCGTGGGTGCAGACGAGAAAGAGCGGACCCGACACCGGTTCCCCGTGCCCGCGCCGTCCGGCGGCGACCGCTTCGAGATCGAGGTGGGCGAGTTCCGCCAGGTCAGCAAGGTCGAGCCGCTCCGTCCAGCGGTCGCCGGGCTGCCCGCTCGCGACGTAAACCGTGCGCGGGGCGCCCGGAGTCCGCGCGTGCCGCCCCGGCTTCCGGATCAGCAGCGGACGCAGGCCGGCGGCGCGCGCGGCGTCAAGGCGTTCGGCGGGGAACACGGCGGACAGCACGTCTTCGAGCGCGTCCGGGCCCCACGAACCCGGCTGCTCGACCAGCAGCCAGGACGTCATCCGCGCGGCAGTCCCCGCGGGCTCGCCGCCGAGCTCCCGGGTGAGCGCGGCGCATCCGGGCGCGGCATTCCGGCCCGGGAAGCAGATCCCCGGGCCCGAGTGCGGCGCGTCGGCCTTAGGCATGCCTAAGTATAGCTGACAGCGCGCCGAGTCCTTTCGAGGCGACCGGCACTGTCGCGCGACATCACTCGATCGGGCAACGCTCGCCGAGAATTCCGGACCGGCGTGACGGCAGCTCAAGACCTGCGGACGACCAGCGCTCGCAACCATGGCCGAGGGTCCGGCGACGCACCTCATCAGGCCGGGCCTCGCACCGCCGCTCGGAGCATGCCCAGTGAAGCGCACGCCCGCCCGGCCTCACACCACCCACCGCACCACCACTCGGAGCATGCCCAGCGAAGCGCACGCCCGCCCGGCCTCACACCGCCAACCCATCCGACAGCGTCCGCACCGCCCGGCAAAGCCCGCGGTCAGGCCCGGGCCACGAGCCCCTGCACCACCAACTCCCTCAACAGCGCCCGCACCGTCTCCGGAGGCACCCCGGGCGCGGCGTCGGCGAGGACCTTGAACGGCTGCGGACCGCACCCGAGCAACGCGGCGAGCACCGGTCGCGCGGCCTCGGCGAAGACCAGCCGCTTCCCCGCTCCGACCAGGGCAACTGTGCCGTCGTCGTCGACCAGCGCGGCGCGCGGGGCCAGCAACCGGACCTCGAAGTCGTCGTCCGGCGGCAGCAGGTCCGCCGTCGCCGCCCACGGGAGGCCGATGCGGGTCTGGGCCGGGGCCTGGGCGTCCCGGTCGGCCAGGAAACGGCCGACGACATCGCCCGCGGTCACCTCGGCGAGCCGGCGGCGGAGCGCTTCGGCCCGCTCGGCCCGCGCGTCCGGGCCGGCGAACCGGGGCAGGTCCGCGCGGAACAGTTCGTCGGACCGCAGCTGGTCGGCCAGCCACGCCACGAGGTCCACGCCGGTGGCGGCGTTGAACCCGATCGTCAGATGCAGCGACTCCTCCCCGACCGCCGACACGTCGTGCCAGTGCCCGCGCGGCAGGTAGAGGACGTCGCCGTCCTCAAGCAGGAAGTCGTCGTACGGTTCGCCTTCCGGGCGTTCCGGAAGTTCGACGTCCCGTTGCAGCGGCGACCGCCGGGTGATCCCGTGCAGGCGCCACCGCTTCCGCCCGGAAAGCTGGACGATGAACGCGTCGTGGTCGTCCCAGTGCACGTCGAAGCCGTGCGTGGTGCCCCAGCCCGCGTACAGGTTGACCTGGATCCGCTCGCGCAGGTCGTGTTCGAGCCTGCTCGCCAGTTCGCCGACCTCGCCGACCAGTTCGTTGACCGAGTCGAGCACGAGCGTCGCACCGGCGCGCAGGTGTTCGGCGAACGGGGCCGGCAGCACGCGCGGGACCAGGCCGTTGCGCCGCGTCGAGACCATTTCGGTGTACGTGTGCGCGGGGACGACCTCGCCGTCGAGCGCGAGCCGCAGCCGGGGGAACTCCAGCCGGTGCTGGCGCAGCACCCGGTCCAGCTCCGGCCACGGGAGCAGCGACGCGAACCGGCCCTTCTCCCCCGGGAACCGCCGCGGCCGCTCGCCCAGGACCTCTGCGAAGAACTGGCCGGCCTCGAGCGGTGCTACGAGGCCGGCCAGTCCGGGAATCTCCGTCATGGAGCGCGGCGACGGCTAGTCGTTGCCGTCGTTGTCGGCCACGGCGCCGTTGGCCTTGCCGCGGTCGACCGCGGCGGTCAGCGGTTCCACGCTCAGCAGCAGACCGCTGGCGGCCGTGTCGGTGTCGGTTGTCATGCGTTCTTGAGCCATCCGGACCTCGCAACGTCGACGACTGGGCGCGCCTCACGCTACGGGAGATCACCGGGCCGGACATCGGTCATTTGAGTAGTCTTCGCCGGGCCGGTGATCACCCTCAGCCGAACCGGCGGCTCAGAGATTCTTCCGGTAGTCCTGGTCGAGACCCGCTCGGAGCAGCCGTTCGTTCGCCCCGGCCCGCACCAGTTTCGCGGCGGCGCCCGCGGTCTCGTTGAGCTTGACGTGATCGGTCCAGATCCTCGACGACCGCGGCAGGTCCCCGGGATCGACGTGCCGGGCGGGGTCCCACAACCCGGAGTCGCGCAAGGCGCTGTTCCGCGCGAGCCGGACGGTCTCGATTTCCACCTTGAGCACCGCCTTCGGGGTGCGGTTGCGCTCGGTCATCGACTCGCGCAGCCCGGCCTCCGTGCTGATGACCGCCTTCCCGGTGATCTCCAGGGTGCGAGCGTCCCCGGGAACGACTGCCAAGACAGCCGCCTCGGGGCGCTCGACGACATTGTGGAACGTATCGGTGCGCCGGTTGCCGGGCCGGTCGGCGAGCGCGACCGTCGCCGGTCCGATCACCCTGGCCACTCCGGGCGGATCGCCCTTGGGGCTCGCATCCGCGCGCCCGGCGCCGTCCCGCGACGTGACCACCGCGAACGGTGCGGCGGCAAGGAACGCAGCCGCCGCGGGTCCGAGAACCGACTCCTCCTCGACGGCGTCGTCCGGCACTGATGCCGGTCCCCACAGGTTCGAGCGGATCACTGCTTTGCCGCAGTGCAGGAACGCTTCCTCGACGAGAAGACCGTCTTCGGCGAGGGTTCCGTTGATCCGCAAAGTCTCGCGCCACCCCGGGACGAGCACCAGCAGCGCGGCGCCGGCGCCCGGGGCGGCCGAGGGCGGGACCGGCAGCCGCAGCCGTGACCTGGTCTCCGCCGCGGCGAATCCGGGAGCCCCGCCGACCAGTTCGGCCCGCTGACGCCCCCCGGCGTCGACATAGCCGAGCACGGCGGCGGGACTGTGCGCGAGCAGCGCGAGGCAATGCGGGTCGAGATGGTCGATCGACTTCATCATGACCGGCAGCGGCCGCTCGCCCACGACGCGTTCCAGGTCCGGCACCGCACGGATGATCCCCATGGAGTTAGGTTAGCCTAAGAACCGGCCGGGCCGCAGGCGCGCCGGCCGGGGCGAGATGTGTTCGCGTGCCAGGAGGCGAGTTCAGCCCACGGCCCGACCAGCCCGACGCCGGATCCGTTCCGATGACCAGCGTGCCCGATGCGGCGACCGCCACGGGTCCGGCCGCCCGCCGGGCACGGGCCGGTGACCGCTCCCAAGCCCGGCCCACCACGTCACCCTCGCGCACGTCATCCGGAATCCCGGGATTTCGCACACCAGAACCTGTGTCCCGAAAACTGGGTTCCTCGAATTCCGCCGCTGATCCCACCTCAGGTGCACCGTGCCCGAGTCGGCTCCTCCCCTGCCCGAACGCGGGCCCACCGGCCGCCGGACGGCCAAGGGGCCGCTCGCCGGAAGGAGCGCCAACCGGGTGGCGCGGCAGGTCGTGGACGACGCGCTCGCCGAGCTGATCATCGACCGCATCCTTGAGCCCGGGCGGTGGTCGATTTCGCGGTGGACCGGGCTATCCGGGAGCAGGACGTTCCAGCCTGCCCGGGTGCGCTGGAGCATCGTGCACGAGGTCACCGACTCGCCCGCCGCGGCGGAACTGGTCCGGCACGATCTCGGCGGCCGCGTGCTGCCGGTGTCCGTCGCCGCGCGGTTTCCCGACCTCACCGGCCGCCGGTTCCCGCGCGGCGGACCGACGCGGAACATCGCGGCGACTCGCGCGGGCGATCCGCGTCCGGCGGTGGCGGCGGTGGCGCGGCACCTGACGCGATCCGGCCGGATGCGCCCGGTTCAGCCAGCCGCCCATTCCGCCCGTACATGCTTCAGATGCGCCCTGACCTGGCCCTCCAGCCGAGCCCAATCCCGCTCCGCGATCGTCGCCAGCATCTCCCGGTGCTCCCGCGCCGAATCCGCCAGCCGGCCGCGCTCGGCGAGCTTTTCCAAGCCGTACAACCGCGTCTGGTCGCGCAGCGTGGCGATCGCAGCGGCCAGCCGCCCGTTTCCGGAAAGCGCCAGCAGATCCAGATGGAACCGGCGATCCGCCTCCAGGAAGCGGGCGACATCGCCCGCCTCCGCCGCGGACTCGATCTCCGCGGCCAGTCCGTCCAGCCGGACGAGGTCGTCCGGACCCGCGGCCGCCCCGGCGGACAGGGTCGCCGGGACCTCCAGCAGCAACCGCATCTCGTAGATCTCGTCCAGGTCGCGTTCGGTGATGGCGACGACGCGGTAGCCCCGGTTGCGGACGGGTTCCAGCAGGCCCTGGTTGACCAGCGTCAGCAACGCCTCGCGTACCGGACTGCTCGACACGCCCAGCCGCGTCGCGAGCGCGGCGGCCGAGTAGATGTCGCCGGGACGCAGTTCGCCGGACACCATCGCCTGCCGCACCACTTCGAGCACTTGTTCGCGCAGGTTAGTGCGCTGCAGCTGCGGCACGGGGCACACCTCCGCTTCCCCGGGCTTGACTTCGCCCGCTCAAGTCCAGCAGGGTACCTTAGTAACCGGTAGCCGGTTACTAAGGAGTAACTAATGCCTGAGATCCGGGGTTACTGCACGTTGTGCCGGTCGCGCTGCGGCGCGGTCTACACGGTCGAGAACGGCGCGCTGCGCGGCGTCCGGCCGGATCCGGCACATCCGACCGGTGCCGCGTTGTGCCCGAAGGGCCGCGCCGCGCCTGAACTGGTGCACTCCCCCGAACGGCTGCGCAGGCCGTTGCGCCGCACGACGCCGAAGTCCGATCCGGACCCGCGCTGGCGTGAGATCAGCTGGGACGAAGCGCTGTCCGAGATCGCCGAGCGGCTCGGCGGCATCCGCGCGACCAGCGGGGCCGAGGCTGTCGCGTTCTCGGTCACCTCCCCCAGCGGCACGCCGATGTCCGACGCGATCGACTGGGTCGAGCGGTTCATCCGGCTTTTCGGCAGCCCCAACACCCTGTACGCGACCGAAATCTGCAACTGGCACAAGGACTACGCGCACGCGTTCACGTTCGGCTCAGGGTTGCCCGCCCCGGATTACGCGGGTACGGAATTCGCGGTGCTGTGGGGGCACAATCCGGCCAAGGCGTGGCTCGCGCAGTCCGCCGCGCTGGCCGAGGCTCGTACGCCGAAACTGGCCGTCGTCGATCCGCGCCGGACGGCCAGCGCGGTGCGGGCCGAGCACTGGCTCCGGGTCCGGCCGGGCACCGACGGCGCGCTCGCACTCGGCGTCGCGCGGGCGTTGCTCGAACGTCGCGGGCACGACGAGGCGTTCGTGCGGTCGTGGACGAACGCTCCGTTGCTGGTCCGAACCGACACGGGCCGGTTTCTCCGGGCAGCGGAAATCGATCCCGCCGCGGCTGGTTTCGCGGTGTGGGACGAGGTCGCCTGCCGAGCTGAGCCGTACGATCCGAATTATCCGGCGAGCGGGCCGGAAAGGTTCGCCCTGCACGGAAACCGCCGCGTGCGCACGGTGACCGGCCCGGTCGACTGCGTTCCCGCGTTCGAGCACTATGCGCAGGCGTGCGCCGCGTGGCCGCTCGACCGGACCGAAGCGGTGACGACCGTCGAAGCTCCGGCGATCGCCGCCTTCGCGGCCGATCTCGCCGAGGCGAAGTCCGTGACGTACGCGGCTTGGTCGGGCGTCGGTCAGCACGCGAACGCGACGCAGACCGAACGCGCGATAGCCACGCTCTACGCGCTCACCGGCAGCTACGACTCCCCCGGCGGCAACGTCGTGCTTCCGAAACTGCCGGTCGCGCCGGTCACTTCGGCGGACCAGCTCGCGCCTCAGCAACGAGCGAAAGCCCTTGGCCTGCGAGAGTTCCCGCTCGGGCCGCCGGAGCAAGGCTGGGTGACCGCGCGCGACTTCTGCCGCGCGGTCCTCGACGGGAAGCCCTATCCCGTGCGGGCGCTGGTGTCGTTCGGCGGGAATCTCCTGCTGTCCCAGCCGGATCCGCATCGCACCGCGGAAGCGTTGCGGCGCTTGGAATTCGCGGTGCATCTTGATCTGTTCGAGAACCCGACCGCGCGATTCGCCGACCTGCTGCTGCCGGTTCAGACGCCGTGGGAGCACGAGGCGGTCAAGGCCGGTTTCGAAATCAGCCGGGCGGCGCAGGAACACGTGCAGCTGCGGCCGAGGATGACCGACCCGGTCGGCGAGTCGCGTTCGGACACTGAGGTCGTGTTCGAGCTGGCCGGCCTGCTCGGGATGGGCGCGGAGTTCTTCGACGGCCGCGTCGAGGACGGCTGGGACCACCAGCTGGCCCCGCTCGGGCTCACTGCCGCACAGTTGCGCGCACGGCCCGGCGGCGTCGATCTGCCGTTGCGGACTGAGTACCGCAAGTACGCCGAGCGCGCGGAAAACGGCACGGTGACCGGGTTCGCGACGCCGACTCGCCGGGTCGAGCTGTATTCCGAACGGCTCGCCGAGCACGGCCAGCCCGCGGTCCCGGCCGCTGAGCCGCCCGTCCCGGACGTTCGCCATCCGCTGGTGCTGACCTGCGCGAAGAACGGATACTTCTGCCACAGCCAGCATCGCGGGATTTCGTCGCTGCGCAAGCGTTCTCCCGAACCGGCCGTCGACCTGAGCGCGGAACTCGCCGCGGCGCGCGGGATCGAGGACGGGCAGTGGGTCCGCATCACGACGGCCTCGGCGGAGGTCCGGATGCGGGCGCGGATCGATCCCGCGCTGCATCGCGACGTGGTCGTGGCGGAGTACGGCTGGTGGCAACCCGCTCCCGACCTCGCACTGCCCGGCTCGAACGCGCTCAAGGACGGCGGGACCAACTACAACCTGCTCGTCGGCGACGAGGCCCACGATCCGGTGAGCGGGTCGGTGCCGTTGCGCTCGACGTTCTGCGACGTCCGCCCGGACGAGCCGGAGCCGTGGACCGGGCAGCGGGAGTTCGCCGTCGAGCGGGCGGAGCTGGAGACCGAGGACATCCGGTCGGTGCGGCTCAGGCCGGTGGACGGCCGGGCGGTGCCGCAGTTCCGCGCCGGGCAGCACATCACCGTCGCCTGGCCGGACGCACCGGGGCTGACCCGCAGTTACTCGCTGACCGGATCGGCGAAAGCCGCCGACGGCGGGTACGCCATCGCGGTGCGGCGGGTGCCGGGCGGGCAGTTCTCGCCCGCCGTGCACGACCGGCTCCAGCCCGGGACCCGGTTGCTGGTCACGGCTCCCTCCGGCGGGTTCGCGCTGCCGACGGTCCATTCCCGGCCGATCGTGCTGCTGGCCGCCGGGATCGGGATCACGCCGTTCCTGAGCTACCTGGAGTCCCTCGAACCCGCGTCCGCGCCGGAGATCGTGCTGCACCACGGCAGCCGCGACCGCTCTCGGCACGCGTTCCGCGAGCGCATCGCCGGGCTGGCGGCCCGGCTGCCCAGTGTCCAGACAGTGGACCACTACAGCAGCCCTGGTCCGGGGGAGTCCTGCGATTTCACCGGCCGGATCACCGCCGACCGCCTCGACGCCGATCTCATCCGGCGGCGGGCCCGGTTCTACCTGTGCGGTCCCGAAAGCATGCTGGACGAGCTGACCGCCGGGCTGACGGAACGGGGCGTGCCGCGCTTCGACATCTTCACCGAGAAGTTCCATGCCGCGCCCGCCCCGGTCCACATCCCGGACGACGCCACAGCCACCGTGCGGTTCGCGCGGTCGGGCCGTGAGGCCACCTGGCGGGCCGGCGACGGGGACCTGCTGCGTTTCGCCGAGGCCTCCGGGGTCGCGCTCCCCAGCGGATGCCGGCTCGGGCAGTGCGAAAGCTGCGCCGTGCAGGTGCTGGCCGGAACCGTCGCGCACCTGGTCGCGATCGCCGACGATCTGCCCGCTGACCAGTGCCTTTCCTGTCAGGCGGTCCCCACCGCGGATGTAGTGCTCGATGCGTGAGCCTGGTCACCCCTGACCGCGCAAACCCCGTCTGGGGTGCGAAATCCGGCACTCGGACGGCATCATCGGCTGATGGCACTCGACGGGACATCGCGCGAAGTGTACGAGGAGATCGTCCGGAGGAACCCGGCCGAGCCGGAGTTCCACCAGGCCGTCTTCGAAGTGCTCGAAGCGATCCGGCCCGCGCTGCGGCGGGATCCGCACCTGCGCGACGCGGCGATGCTGGAGCGGCTGTGCGAGCCGGAGCGGCAGGTGATGTTCCGGGTGGTCTGGACCGACGACGCGGGCGCGGTGCACGTCAACCGCGGCTTCCGGGTCGGGTTCAGCTCGGCGCTCGGGCCGTACAAGGGCGGGCTGCGCTTCCGCGGCGACGTCACGCTCGGCACGGTCAAGTTCCTCGCCTTCGAGCAGATCTTCAAGAACGCGCTCACCGGCCTCGGCATCGGCGCGGGCAAGGGCGGGTCCGACTTCGACCCGGCCGGCCGCAGCGACGCCGAGATCATGCGGTTCTGCCAGGCGTTCATGACCGAACTCGTCCGGCACATCGGCCCGGAGACCGACGTCCCGGCGGGCGACATCGGCGTCGGCGGGCGCGAGATCGGCTACCTGTTCGGCCAGTACAAGCGGCTCACCAACCGTTACGACGCGGGCACGATCACCGGCAAGAACCCGTTGCTGGGCGGCATTCCGGCGCGTCCGGAGGCCACCGGATACGGGACGGTGTACTTCCTCGAAGCGATGCTCGGCGCGCGCGACGACTCGTTCTCCGGCCGCACCGCGGCGGTGTCCGGTTCGGGCAACGTCGCCTATCACGCGATCGCGAAGCTGCGGGAACTCGGCGCGAAGCCGGTCGTGTGCTCGGATTCGGGCGGGTACATCCACGACCCGCACGGGATCGACCTGGAGCTGCTGCACGAGTTGAAGCTCGCCCGGCGCGGACGGCTTTCCGAGTACGTCGACCATGTGCCGTCGGCGAAGTACGTCACCGGCGGCACGCCGTGGGACGTGCCGTGCGATCTGGCGCTTCCGTGCGCGACGCAGAACGAGCTGGACGAGCAGTCCGCGTTGCGGCTGGTGAAGAACAACGTCCGGGCGGTCGCCGAGGGCGCGAACATGCCGTGCACGCCCGGTTCGCTGCAGATCTTCCGCGAGGCCGGGGTCGCGGTCGGCCCCGGCAAGGCCGCGAATGCCGGCGGGGTCGCGGTGTCCGCACTGGAGATGCAGCAGAACGCCGCGCGCGAGCGGTGGACGTTCGAGCGCACCGACCGGACGCTGCGCGACATCATGACTGACATCCACCGGACCTGCCTCGAAACCGCGGACGAGCACGGGGTCGCCGGGGATTACGTGAGCGGGGCGAACATCGCGGGGTTCCGCAAGGTGGTCGCTGCGATGGACGTGTGCGGATACATCTGAGCTGGTCTATTTGGTCGCGGGTCGTCCGGGCGACAGTCCGCGGGTCGGCAGTCGGCAATCGGCGGTATACCGCATGGGGTGCGCAGCGGACCGGATTCCCTGCGGTCCGAGTGCCGGGATGCGCTGGCCGGCAGGCAATCCGGGTCGGCGTTTGCCGTCCTGCGGCGGGTTTGTCGTGCGGAAGACAGCGTGATCAGGCCGGTGGCGGCGGTCGGGGAAGCGGACGGGGGTCTGGCTAGCGCTCCCCCGGACAGACTGCGCCCAGGACAAGCAAGATGACGAGCGACGTCGGCATGACCGGGCACCCTCCGGCGGCACGCTGTTCCCAGTTCAGACAGCGACGAGCCCCGGGCTCGGCGGCTGCCGGAGATGGCCTCCCGGGCCAGGGACTTGCGGCCTGGCGAACGGCCACCGGGCGGCCTTCCCGTACGGGCAGTCCGTCCGGGAAAGCGTTGGCGGGCAAGGTGGTGCCTGTCCGTGCTTGACGCGCGACCGGCGGAACGCTTCGGTACGGGGATGACCGCGTATGTGGAGCGTCCGCCGGTGGCGGGTCTGGCGGGGGTCGTGCGCACGGTGTGGATCCAGCGCACGGGCGACGCGCCGTACGTGCAACGGCATCTGCCGACCGGCGGCGTCGAGATCCACTTCCCGGTCGGCGGGCGTCCGCGGTTGCTCGGGCCGTTGACCGGGCCGCGGATCGAGGTCATCCCGGCGCGTACGACGATCGTCGGAGTGCGGTTCCGGCCCGGTGCCGCGCCTCCCCTGCCCGCGGGGCTCGACGAGCTGGCCGATCAGCACGTCGGGTTGGCCGAGTTGGGGGGCCGGACCGTGGATCGACTGGTGGAGACCGTTGCCCTCGCCGCGACGCCCGAGCTGGGCCTGGTCGCGCTCCAGGCGCGCCTCGGGCAGGAGTTTCGCCGGGCCGGCGGGCTGGATCCGCTGGTCGGAGAGGCGGTGCGGGTGCTGATGCCGTGGGACCCCGCCGGGGTGGACGCGGTCGCCGCGCATCTCGCGCTTTCGGCCAGTCAGCTGCGGCGGCGGTGCCTGCGGGCGGTGGGGATGAGCCCGAAGGTGCTGCAGCGGACGTTGCGGTTCCAGGGGTTTCTCGCGCTGGCCCAATCCGGAGCGATCGCGACCGGACGGCGGGGTGCGGACGGGATGGCGAGTCTCGCGGTCGACGCCGGTTACGCGGACCAGGCCCATCTGAGCCGGGAATGTCTTCGGCTGACCGGGGTTACGCCGAGGCAACTGCTCGGGGGCGACCTCGATCGGTGCGCTTGCGGGCACGACCATTCGGCTTCGTACGCGCCGTTCCTGGCTGCTCGGAGACGGTCGCTGATCCGGGTTTGAGCGCCTTCCCGGGAGGCCTGGTCGAGAACGGCGGCCGCGGGGCACCATCGTTCCGCTTCTCGCACGCCGTTCCGCACCGCACTGGTCCATCCTGATCGGTGGCGGTCGCGGGCACGACCGTTCCGCGCGCGCCGTGCTCAAGAACGGCAAGCCGCCGCACCGTGGTCGGTCGCCCTTCGCGGGCACGACCCGCACCGTTCCGCGTCGGCTTGAGCGTCCTTCAAGCATGTCCTTGGTGAGGCACGGCTGGCCGCCTCGCGGGCCTGAGCGTTCCGCTTCTCGCGCGACACTCGTCCCCGGTGCGCGATTTGTTCAAGAACGACCTGCCGGATCTCCGTAGCGTCAGCTCCGTGATCGACCTGACCGCGCTCGACGTCATCTCCCCCGGTTCGCCGGGTTACCGGGCCTGCGCCCGATCGAGCCTGATCGTTCGGTGTCATTCGGTCTCGGATGTCGTCCAAGTCATCGCCCACGCGGCGGCGACCGGCCGGCGCCTCATGCCGCGCGGTGGCGGGCATTGCTTCGTGGACAGGCGCCCGGCGGACGGGATCGTGGCGGATCTGTCCGGGATGGACCGGATCGCGGTCGACGACCATGGTGTCGCGGCGATCGGGGCCGGAGCGAATTTGGCAGCGATGTACGCGACCTTGCACGAGCACGGCCGGACGATTCCCGCTGGTTGCGGCGACACGGTCGGCATCGCGGGGCTGACGCTCGGCGGCGGCATCGGGCTGCTCGGCCGCCAGTACGGGCTGACCTGCGATCGGCTCGTCGGCGCGCAGGTGGTGCTTGCCGACCGGAGCGTCGTGGAGTGCGACGAACACCGGGAGTCCGACCTGTTCTGGGCGTTGCGCGGGGCGGGCGGCGGGCAGTTCGGGATCGTCACGGAGGTGCGGTTCGCGACGGTGCCGGAGCCGTCGGTCTGCCGGATCGAAGGGAGCTGGACAGCGGGCGACGTCGTCCAGGCATGGCAGGACTGGGCACCCGGCGCCCCTGACGGAATGTCGGTGAACCTCACCGTCCAAGCAGGACGCGCGACCCTCTTCGGGGCCTCCACGCTGCCGCCGGCGGAGACCGAGAGCCTGCTCAGGGAGTTCACCGCACGGGCCGGTGTTCGGTATGCAATAGACATCCGGCTGGCTGTTCCCTACAGCATGGTGAAGCCGACATTCAGCGCGCTTGACCCGGACGACAAACCCCGCCGCGCCCGGTCGGAGTTCTTCGCGCGCACGATGACGGAGCGCACCACGGGCGAACTTCTCCAGCGGCTCACCGGAAACCGGCGGCTGGCGTTCACCGCGATGGGCGGGGCGTACAACCGGGTCGCGGAGGAGGACACCGCGTTCGCCCATCGGGGCGAGCGGTTCCTGCTGGAGGAGGCCGGCGACCCGGGCGATCCGTGGGTGGACGAGGCGTGGAGCACGGCGCACGCGGAGGGGTCCGGCCGGGTTTATCCGAACTTTCCCGATCTCGCGCTCCAGGATCCGCGCCTCGCGTATCACGCGGGCAATCACCCCAGGCTCGCCGCGCTCAAGAAGAACTGCGACCCGCACCGTCTTTTCGACTTCCCCCAGGCTCTCTGAGCGACTACCGAGGAGCGTCATGACCAGAGTGTTCAGTGCCCTGTCGGTCTCGGTGGACGGGTACATCAGCGGCCGTCGCCAAGAAGGGGCCGACGAGGTCGGGAGCGGGCTCGGCGACGCCGGGGCGCTGTTCGACTGGTACTTCACCGGCGACACGCCCAGCAAGGTCTTCGACGGGTTCAGGCTTTCCGAGCCCAGCGCCCGGGTTTTCGACTCGCTCGCGGCGCGCGTCGGGGCGACCGTGGTCGGGCACGCGACGTACGACCACTCAAGCCACTTCGGTGGTAGTGGTCCGCATCCGACGGCGCCGTTGTTCGTGGTCAGCCACCAGCCGGTGCCGGAGCTGAGCGAGGCGCCGACCCAGGCGACCAGCGTCGAAGAGGCCGTCAAAGGCGCGCGGGCGGCGGCGGGCGACAAGGACGTCGCGCTCATGGGCGGCGTTCTGGTCACCGAGGCGATCAAGGCCGGGCTGGTCGACGAACTCGTGCTTCACCAGGTCCCGATCCTGCTGGGCGGCGGGCGGAGTTTCTTCGGCGAACTGCCGGAACACGTGCGGCTGCGGCTGGCCGAGACGGTCCCGGCTCCCGGCGTCACCCACCTTCACTACGAAATCATCCGCTGAGAGGAACCCCCGATGCTGAACCCCGAAGTCCGCCGCGTCCTCGACGGCACCCCGATCGCCCACCTCGCGACCGTGCTCCCGGACGGGTCGCCGCACGTCGTCCCGGTGTGGATCGGCACGCGCGGCGAGCGGATCGTCTTCCTCACCGGCCCGGACAGCCGCAAGGCCCGCAACCTCCGCCGCGACCCGCGCGTGGCGATTTCCCTTACCCCGCCGGACAATCCGTTCGAGCCGATCATCATCCGCGGCCGGGTGGCCGAATGGATCGAGGGCGAGCAGGCCTGGGAGATCGTCGACGAGGTGGCCAAGAAGTACATCGGACAGCCGTACCAGCGCGAGCAGGTGCGCGTCGTCGGCCTGATCGAGCCGGAGAAGCAGTCGGCGGGAATGTAGTCAGAAGGCGACCGACGCGGCCAGTTCCCGTTGCGAATCAAGGAGGCTCAGTCGTTCCGTGAGTGCGTTGTGGACCAATTCCCACGTGTCCGAGCCCAAGGCGAGGCGCAGCGGCGGGCCGGGTCCGGTTGGAGGGTGGTCTCGTACGGCGGCGCGCTGCCCCAGGCGAGAACCGCGCCCCGCTCCTGGAGGTCGCCGCGGAGGGCTCGACGCGGCACCGGCAGCGATCGCCAAACGGGCCGGAGTCGGCGTCGGCACGCTCTACCGGCACTTCCCGACCCGTGAAGCCCTGATCGACGCCGCCTGCCGGCATCAGCTCGCGGTGGTCTGCGAGCAGGCATCGAGCCTCCTCGCGCATCCCCGCCTATGTCAGCGCGAAGCACGGGATGTCGGCGGCGTCAGAGAACTCCTCTCCGCGGGCGCGGAGGACGCCACGCTCCGCGACGACGTGCCTGCCGAGGACGGCCTAGTCCTCATCAGCGGGATGGCCCTCCCTCGCCCGCCGACGCGGTCTAACACACGCCGGTAGCCAGCCGCACCACGACCGCGACAACGACGCCAGGGAACTCGTCGAGCACCATCTGGCCGAGCTGACCGGCGTCGTCGCACGATCGCGTGTCCATCTCGTGGACCTGGTCCCGACGACAGCGGACCGCTGATCACCCGCCGACGAGCGGACGCGTGCCGGGCGGCAGCCGGGCCACCCCGCCGCCCAGGTACTGCACCACCGCCTCCTGCAACGCCCGCACCGCGCGCGGCTGCTCGACGTCACGCCGGTACGCCAGCCGCACCACGCGGCTCAGGCCGGGCTCGGTGAATTGCGTGCGGCGGAACCGGTCCCCGACCACGGTGCTCGGCACGACCGCCAGGCCCAGCCCGGCCTGGACCAGCTCCAGCACCGCGTCCATCTCGCCGCCTTCGATCGCGAACAGCGGGTCGAAGCCCTCCGCGCGGCAAGCGGCCACGGTCGCCTCGCGCAGGTCGTAACCCTGCCGGAACATCACCAGCGGCCGGTGCCGCAGCGCGGCGATCGGCATCCGGCCGCGCACCGGGGCGGGCGCGTCCTTCGGCGAGATCACCACCAGGTCCTCGACGAACAGCGCGCGGCTCTCCAGCCGGGAATCGTCGTGGACGCGGCTGTCCACGATCATCGCCAGGTCCAGGCCGCCTTCCGACAGCGCGGTCTGCAGGTCCCGGGACCCGCTTTCGTGCAGCACCAGCTCGATCCCGGGATAGTCGCGGCGGAACGCGGCGAGCATCGCGGGCAGGAGGCCGGTGCACAGGCTCGGCGTCGCGCCCAGCCGCACCCGGCCGCGGCCCAGTTCGTCCAGCTCCCGGATGGCCCGGTACGCGGTCTCCGTCTCGGCGATGATCCGGCGCGCGATCGGCAGCAGCGTCTCCCCCGCCTCGGTGAGCGTGACGTTCCCGCGGATCCGGTGGAACAGCCCCGCGCCGACATCCCGTTCCAGCGCGCGGATCTGCTGCGACAGTGAGGGCTGCGCCACCCGCATCTGCTCCGCGGCCCGGGTGAAATGCCGCGTCTGCGCCACGGCCAGGAAATACGCCAGCTGCTGGAACTGCATGACCACCAGCATAGACTGTGCCTATCCTTTTGAGAGAAATCATGTGTTTGCCCTCTCGTCAGCGCCGACTTACCGTCGGTTCCGTGGCACTCGCACCCGCTCCGCCCCGCCGTCGCCCGGCGCTCGTGACGTTCTGGCGTTCGACCATCGGCAAGAAGGTCGTCATGGCCGTCACCGGGCTGATGTTCGTCGCGTTCCTGTTCGTGCACATGGCCGGGAATCTCAAGGTTTTCCTGGGGCCGCGGCATTTCGACGACTACGCCGCCTGGCTGCGGACCATCGGGGAACCGGTGCTGCAGAACGCCTGGTACCTCTCGATCCAGCGCGTCGTGCTGCTGATCGCGTTGGTGCTGCACGTGGTCGCGGCGGTGCAACTGTCCCAACGAGACCGGCGAGCGCGCCCGGTCAAGTACGCGCACGGCCAGCGGCGCAAGGCCAGTTTCGCGACGCACACCATGCGCTGGGGCGGCGCGACGCTCGCGCTCTACATCGTGTGGCACATCCTGGACCTCACCGTCGGCGTGGCCAACCAGGACTTCCGCGACGGCCAGCCGTACCACAACATCGTCGCGGACTTCCAGGTCTGGTGGGTCAACCTGATCTACATCGTCGCGCTGCTGATGCTCGGCCTGCACATCAACCACGGGTTCTGGAGCGCGGCGCAGACGCTGGGCATCACCAGCAAGGCCCGCGACCGGGCGCTCAAAACCGCGGGGTCCGTGCTCGCCGTCGTGATCACCGGCGGCTTCCTGATCGTGCCGATCGCCGTGATGGCGGGATGGGTGGCCTGACATGAGCGACTACACGCTCGGCGAGCCGATCGCCGACACGCGGGCGCCGGCCGGTCCGATCGAGGACCGCTGGGACAGCCGCCGCTTCGGCGCGAAGCTGGTCAACCCGGCCAACCGGCGGCGGCACCGGATCATCGTGGTGGGCACCGGCCTCGCCGGGGCGTCGGCCGGAGCGACCCTCGCCGAACAGGGCTACCACGTGGTCCAGTTCTGCTTCCAGGACTCGCCGCGGCGCGCGCACTCGGTCGCCGCGCAGGGCGGCATCAACGCGGCGAAGAACTACCGCAACGACGGCGATTCGGTCTACCGGCTCTTCTACGACACGGTGAAGGGCGGCGACTTCCGGTCCCGGGAGTCCAATGTGTACCGGCTGGCGCAGGTCTCCGCGCAGATCATCGACCAGGCGGTGGCGCAGGGCGTGCCGTTCGCCCGGGAGTACGGCGGACTGCTCGACACCCGCTCGTTCGGCGGCGTCCAGGTGCAGCGCACGTTCTACGCCCGCGGCCAGACCGGACAGCAGCTGCTGCTCGGCGCGTACCAGGCGCTGGCCCGGCAGATCGACGCCGGCGGCGTGGAGATGCACCCGCGGACGGAGATGCTGGACCTGATCGTGTCCGACGGCAAGGCACGCGGAATCGTCGCACGCGATCTGGTGACCGGCGAGGTGACCACGCATCTCGCGGACGCGGTCGTGCTCGCGACCGGCGGCTACGGCAACGTCTTCTACTTGTCCACCAACGCGAAAGGCTCCAACGCCACCGCGATCTGGCGAGCGCACAAGCGCGGCGCGCACTTCGCGAACCCGTGCTTCACGCAGATCCACCCGACCTGCATCCCGCGCTCGGGCGAACACCAGTCGAAGCTGACGCTGATGAGCGAGTCGCTGCGCAACGACGGCCGGATCTGGGTCCCGAAGCAGCCGCGCGACCCGCGTCCGCCGAAGGAGATCCCGGAGTCCGAACGGGACTACTACCTGGAGCGGATGTACCCGAGCTTCGGCAACCTCGTGCCGCGCGACATCGCTTCGCGTGCCGCGAAGAACGTCTGCGACGCCGGGTTCGGCGTCGGTCCCGGCGGGCTCGGCGTGTATCTCGACTTCGCGGACGCGATCGCGCGGCTGGGCCGTCCGGCGGTGGAAGCCAAGTACGGCAACCTGTTCGACATGTACGAGCGGATCACCGCGGAGAACCCGTACGAGGTTCCGATGCGGATCTACCCGGCGATCCACTACACGATGGGCGGGCTGTGGGTCGACTACGACCTGCAGAGCACGGTCCCCGGCCTCTTCGTGATCGGCGAGGCCAACTTCTCCGACCACGGCGCGAACCGGCTCGGCGCGTCCGCGCTGATGCAGGGCCTCGCCGACGGCTACTTCGTGCTCCCGGCCACGCTCAACGACTACATCGCCCGCGGCGGCTTCCCCGCGCTCGACCCGGCCGATCCGGCGGTCGCGCAAGCCGAAACCGCGGTACGCGACCGGCTGGAACGGCTGTTGTCCGTGCGCGGCACCCGCAGCGTCGACTCTTTCCACCGCGAACTGGGCCACCTGATGTGGGACCACTGCGGGATGTCCCGATCCGCCGAGGGCCTGCGGAAAGCACTCGACCGCATTCCGCAGCTGCGCGCCGAATTCTGGCGAGACGTCCGCGTCCCGGGCACGGGCGCCGAACTGAACCAGGAACTGGAGAAGGCCGGTCGCGTCGCCGATTTCCTGGAACTCGCCGAATTGCTGCTGCTCGACGCACTCGTGCGCGAGGAATCGTGCGGCGGCCATTTCCGCGAGGAACACCAGACCGAAGACGGCGAGGCACAGCGCGACGACGAGCGGTTCTCCTTCGTCTCGGCCTGGGAGTACGGCGAGAAGCCGGTGCTGCACCGGGAAATCCTGAACTTCGAGCACGTCCATCCCACCCAGCGGAGCTACACGTGAAACTCACCCTGCGGGTCTGGCGCCAGTCCGGCCCGGACGACGACGGCGGGCTGGTCGACTACCCGGTCGAGGACGCCAGTCCGGACATGTCGTTCCTGGAGCTTCTCGACGTCCTCAACCAGCACCTCATCGAGGACGGCGCCGAGCCGATCGCGTTCGACCACGACTGCCGGGAGGGCATCTGCGGCTCGTGCGGCGTCGTGATCAACGGGCGGGCGCACGGCCCGGAACGCACCACGACCTGCCAGCTGCACCTGCGCGCGTTCCGCGACGGCGACGTGCTGGACGTGGAACCGTGGCGCGCCAAGGGCTTCCCGGTGATCAAGGACCTGGTGGTCGACCGGTCGGCGTTCGACCGGATCATCGAGGCGGGCGGATACGTCACCGCCCCGACCGGCAGCGCGCCCGAAGCGCACGCGACGCCGGTGCCCAAGCCGGACGCCGACCTCGCCTTCGACAACGCGACCTGCATCGGCTGTGGCGCCTGCGTGGCGGCCTGCCCGAACGGGTCGGCGATGCTGTTCACCTCGGCGAAGGTGGCGCACCTGAACTCGCTGCCGCAGGGCCAGCCGGAACGCGCTCAGCGGGTGCTCGACATGGTGGAAACCATGGACGCGGCCGACTTCGGCGGGTGCACGAACACCGGCGAATGCGTCGCGTCGTGTCCCAAGGGGATTCCGCTGACGAGCATCGCGAACCTCAACCGCGAGTTCATGAAGGCCAGCCGCACGCGCCGGTAGCCGAAGGTCCGTGAGGGGGCCCTGAGGGAATCAGATTCCCTCAGGGCCCCCTCACGGACCGAGGACCAGGGGCCCGGGTCAGGACTTCTTGTCCCGGCGGGTGTCGTCGTCGATGTCGATCCGCTCCTTGCGGACCTTCCCCTGGACGGTCTGCTCCTCGGTGACCTGCTCGGTGCCGAGGCGCACCCGCTCCACCGGTACGGTTTCCTTCTGCACCACCGGCTTCTCGGCGTGCAGCACGACGTCCTGCTCCGCCTCGCCGATCTCGGCCTTGCCCGCCGCCTTGGCGTCGGTGATCGGCTCGCGCTCGACGCGCACTTCCTCGTGCGTGACCGGCACGGTCACCTGCTCCTCCTCGGTCACCACGTACTTGCGCAACCGGACGTGGCCGGTTTCGACCTCTTCGGTGCCGACCCGCAGGTGCTCCTCGGAGCGCACCACGTCACCGGTGCCGGACGCGTCGTGCCGTCCGCCCTCGGCAGCGTGCTCAGCGCTCGGCCGCCCCTTGGCCCCGGCGGTGTCCCGGCCGGCCGGCCGCGTGGTGCCCGCGACGCCGCCCGCCGCACCGCCTGCCGCCGCGTCGCGTCCGCGGTCCCGCATGTTCTCGCCGTTCCCGCCGCGCGGAGCAGGCAAGCCGTAGTACTTGTACAGCTCGACGCTTTCCTTTTCGGAGAGATGGCCTTCGGCGTCGATGCGCGGGGCGTCGGACACCTGGTCCTTCGCGACCTGGACGTGCAGGCCGTCGCTCTCCATGCCGGCACCCGACAGCGGCACGAAGCTCTCCTTCTGGCCGAACAGCCCGGTCTTCACCGTCACCCACTCCGGCCGCCTGGTGTCGTCGGCGAGATAAACCGTGCCCACCTTGCCGATCTTGCTGCCGGAATTGTCCATCACGGTGCTGTCGACGAGGTCCTGCGGCTGGATTGCGCGTGCCATGGGTCCACTCCATTTCCCGAATCGGAATTTCTCCTCCGGGTCCCACTCTCCGGCTGGTCACAGCCCCGCGCAAGCGTCGTACCCCTCAGCCGAGCGACCCCGTTTCGTGTCAGTTTGCGGCCCGGGATCAGCGGGTACCTCCTTCGCAGGAGGACCGTTCTCCGGGTCCCGGCGGAATGGGCGGAAATTGTTCTTCCACCAGGGAAAAATGGCTGCCGCCGAATTCCGGAAGCGTCGTGCGGCCCGCGGGGAGTTCTCTGCGCGAAAACCGGATGCGACCCGTGGGACCGGTCGGCTAGGCTCCCCGCCCATGGGTGCCTTCTTCGCCGCGTACGCATTGACTCGCCTGCGCAACGCCTGAGCGCCGGACGCGCAACGCTCCGTCGCGCTCTCCCGTTGTCCGTCCGGGCTGCCGGTTCTGGCACCCGGGTCGCTTCCTCATGCGCGGAGTACGCACCCCTGATGTCTGCCCAGTCCTTCGGCGGACGGCACGAACTCGGCCAGAACTTCCTGGCCGACCCCGCCGTCATCGCCGCTGTCTGCACTGCCGCCGGCCGCACGACCGGTCCCCTCGTGGAACTGGCCGCGGGCGACGGCGCACTGACCGTTCCGCTCAGCCGCACCGGCCGCCCGCTGACCGCGGTCGAACTCGACCCCCGCCGCGCCCGCCGCCTTGCCCGGCGGACCGGCGGCCACGTCGAGGTCGTCCAGGGCGATCTGCTCCGGCACCGGCTGCCCGACGTTCCGCACACCGTCGTCGGCAACCTTCCCTTCCACCTCACCACCGCGGCCCTGCGCCGGTTGTTCCGGCAGCCGCACTGGGAACTCGCCGTGCTGCTGGTGCAGTGGGAAGCCGCCCGCCGCCGGGCCGGAATCGGCGGCGCCTCCCAGATGACCGCCGCCTGGTGGCCGTGGTTCGAGTTCGCCGTCCCCGCCCGGGTTCCGGCGCACGCGTTCCGTCCTCGCCCGGCTGTGGACGGCGGGATCCTCGTGATCACCCGCCGCCCGGCGCCGCTCGTCGACGATCAGGCGGAGTACCAGGAGTTCGTCCGCACGGTCTTCACCGGACGCGGCCGCGGGCTGGGCGGGATCCTGCCCCGCACCGGCCGCCTCAGCGTCCGCGCGGCTCGGACTTGGCTTGCTCGGCAACGGCTGTCGCCGCAGGCACTCCCCCGCGACCTCACTGCCGGGCAGTGGGCGTCGCTGTGGGACCTCGCCCGGTGAGCCTGCATCGACCAGCCCGATGCAGGGCAGCGAAAAGCTCCGCTTTCCCGCACCGCGGCAGCTGGCGATAGTGAACGGAAGCGACGAAAGGCGGTTCCGGGAATGAACCACGGCGACTGGGTGCGCGAGGCCGCGCGGCTGCGGCCCCGAACCGCGGCCTTTGTGGACGGTGACTGGCTCGAAGCCAAGTCCGGCAAGACTTCTGCCGACGTCAACCCCGCCACCGGGCACCCGGTCGCGCACGTGGCCGAATGCGGCCAAGCTGAGATCGACACCGCGGTCGCCGCCGCCCGGCGCGCGTTCGAGGACGGCCGCTGGTCCCGGCTCGCCCCGGCCGAGCGCAAGAAACGCCTGCTGCGGCTGGCTGACCTGATCAGTGCGCACGGGCGGGAACTGGCGCTCTGCGACACCCTGGACGTCGGCCGTCCGATCTCGGACACGTTCGGCCAGGACGTGCCCGCGACCGTCGAGTGCTTCGCCTGGTACGCCGAAGCGCTCGACAAACGCTACGACGAGGTCGCGCCCGCCCCTCCGGGCAATTTCGCCGCGATCCGGCGCGTGCCGCTCGGGGTGGTGGGCGCGGTCGTGCCGTGGAACTTCCCGCTCGACATCGCCGGGTGGAAACTCGCCCCCGCGCTGGCCGCGGGCAACAGCGTCGTCCTCAAACCCGCCGAACAATCGCCGCTGTCCGCGCTTCGATTAGGAGAATTGGCCGCGGCGGCGGGAATTCCGGACGGGGTGCTCAACGTCGTGCCGGGCTTCGGCGAAACCGCGGGACAGGCGCTGGGACGGCATCCGGACGTCGACGTCCTCGCCTTCACCGGGTCGACGCCCGTCGGCGGGCTGTTCCTGCGCTATGCCGGCGAGTCGAACCTCAAGCAGGTCTGGCTCGAATGCGGCGGCAAGAGCCCGGTCGCGGTGTTCGCCGACGCGGATCTCGACGCCGCCGCGGACCTGGTCGCCTTCGGGTTCTGCGCGAACTCCGGCCAGGTCTGCTCGGCCACCACCCGCCTGCTCGTCCAGGCCTCGGCGGCCGACGACTTCCTCGCCCGGCTGCGGGAGAAGGTCGCTGAGTGGGTGCCCGGAGATCCGCTGGACCCGGCCACGAAACTGGGTCCGATGATCGACGAGAACGCCGCGGCGCGGGTGCTGGCCGCCGTCGAGACCGGCAGCGGGACCGTCGTCGCCGGCGGCACCCGCCGGGGCGCGTTCCTGGACCCGACCGTCGTCACCGGCCTGGCCGCCGACGATCCGCTGGTCACCGAGGAGCTGTTCGGGCCAGTGCTCGCCACCCTCCCGTTCGGGACCGAAGCCGAAGCGATCCGGCTCGCCAACGACACCCCGTACGGCCTCGCCGCATCCGTCTGGACCCGCGACCTCGCCCGCGCGCACCGCGTCTCCGACGGCATCCACGCCGGGACGATCTCGGTGAACACAGTCGACGCGCTCAGCACCGCGACCCCGTTCGGCGGCTTCAAGCAGTCCGGATTCGGCCGCGACCTTTCCCTGCATTCGTTCGACAAGTACACCGGCCTCAAGACGGTCTGGACGGCCTACGCCTGACCGAGGTCGCGTCCGGTTTCCGCCGCCAGGTACCCGAGCAGCAGCTCGCGCGTCCTGGCCGCGGACAGGCTGGTGTTGCGCCCGGCGAGATGCAGGCCGTAGGCGTCTTCCAGGGCCACCGCGTTCGCCGCGATGTCCGCCGCGGGCGACCGCAGCCGGAACTCTCCGGTGTCCTGACCGTGCGCGAGCGCGGCCGAGTACAGCGACACCTCGCGGTCCCAGAGCGCCGTCATCAACACCGCGTGCGCCGGGTTGCGCGCCGCATGGACGTGCATTTCGTACAGCACCCGGCTCAACGGATCGTTTTCACCGGACGGAAGCCCCGCGTCGACCAGCCGCGCCAGCCGCCGGACCGGATCGTCCTCGGCCTCCGCGGCGCGCGCTCGCGCCCAGTAGAACCGGTCGACCGCGTCGCGGTGCAGTTCGAACAGCAGATCGTCGAGATCCGGGTAGTAGTAGCTGACCGAGCCTGCGGACAGCCCGGCCTCCTCGGCGACGTCGCGCACGCGGAGACCGGCCAGCCCCCGCGTCCGGATCGCGCGGGCGGCCGCCGCCACCAGCTCGTCGCGTCGCTTCGCCTGGTCCTTGGGTCGTGCCACATCCAGGATTATTGATGACGTGCATCGAAAAACCCAGTACCGGTTCCGGAGAACCCACCCCGTAAGGGCCTTGCCTCCCGGACCGGCAACGCGCATTCTTTGCGCTAGTCCGCAAAGAATGAGGAGACGCGCATGGCCCACCCCCTCTCGCGCCTGACCGAAGACGAGGTCGCCCGCAACCGCGCGCTGCTGGCCGAAGCCGGGATCGCGACCGAGAGCACCCGGTTCGCGCTCGTCTCGCTGCTGGAACCGGCGAAGGCGGCCGTGCTGGCCTGGCAGCCGGGCGATCCGGTGGACCGCCGCGTCCGTTCGCTGCTGCTCGACCGGCGGACCGGGGCGGTGCGCGAAGCGGTCGTGTCGCTGACCGGCGGCGAGGTCGTGGCCGACCGGGCGGTGGACGTCGCGGCCGAGGGGCAGCCGCCGATCCTGCACGAGGAGTTCGACCTGGTCGAGGAGATTCTCTGGAAAGACGAGGCGTGGAACGCGGCGATGCGCCGCCGCGGCGTCGACGAACCCCGTTCGGTCCGGATCTCCGCGCTCAGCGCCGGCTGCTTCGACATCCCCGGCGAAACCGGGCTGCGGCTCGTGCGCTGCCTGGCGTTCCTCCAGCTGAACGAGGACGACAACCTCTGGGCGCACCCGATCGACGGCGTCGTGGCCTACGTCGACCTGATCGCCGGCCGCGTGCACGACCTCATCGACGACGGCCCGGCCGACATCCCGCGCACCGCCTACGACTACCACCTCGACGGGCCGGCCCGCGACACGCAGAAGCCCATCGTGATCACCCAGCCCGAGGGGCCGAGCTTCACCGTCGAGGGCGATGTCGTCACGTGGGAGAAGTGGCGGTTCCGGATCGGCTTCAACCCGGTCGAAGGCCTTACCCTGCACCAAATCGGCTTCCAGGACGGCGATCGGCTGCGTCCGGTCGTCTACCGCGCGTCGGTCGCCGAGATGGTCGTGCCCTATGGCGACCCGAGCCCGGTCCGGTTCTGGCAGAACTACTTCGACGCGGGCGAGTACTCGCTGGGCAAGGAAGCCAACTCGCTGACGCTGGGCTGCGACTGCCTCGGCGAGATCCGCTACTTCGACGCCGTCCTGCACGACGACGACGGACGGCCGCACACCATCACGAACGCGATCTGCATGCACGAGGAAGACGCTGGGGTGCTGTGGAAGCACACTGACCACTACAACGGCAGTGTTTCCACCCGCCGGCAGCGCCGGCTGGTCGTCTCGTTCTTCGTGACGGTCGGCAACTACGACTACGGCTTCTACTGGTACCTCTACCTCGACGGCACGATCGAACTCGAGTGCAAGGCCACCGGCATCGTGTTCGCCTCGGCCTTCCCCGCCGAGGACGACTACCCGTGGGCCACCGAAATCGCCCCCGGCGTCGGCGCGCCGTTCCACCAGCACCTGTTCTCCGCGCGGCTGGACATGATGGTCGACGGCCTCTCGAACGCCGTTGACGAGATCGACGTGCGGCGCGTCCCGATCGGCCCGGACAATCCGCACGGCAACGCCTTCACCCGGAAGAGCACCAGGCTGGCCAAGGAGTCCGAGGCCGCCCGGCTCGCCGACGGCAACCTCGGCCGCACCTGGCGGATCAGCAATCCCGAGTCCCGCAACGCCCTCGGCAAACCGGTCGGCTACACGCTGCATCCGGAAGGCCTGCCGCCGTTGCTGGCCGACGACGCGTCCTCGATCGCCCGCCGCGCCGCCTTCACCCGCAAGCACCTCTGGGTCACCGCGTACGCCGAAGACGAGCGCTTCCCGGCGGGCGAGTACGTCAACCAGAACGACGGGAAAACCGGCATCGACACCTGGATCCGGGCCGACCGCGACCTCGACGGCGCCGACCTCGTCGTGTGGCACACCTTCGGGCTCACCCACTATCCGCGCACCGAGGACTGGCCGATCATGCCCGTCGACCACACCGGGTTCACCCTCAAGCCCAGCGGATTCTTCGACGCCAACCCCGCGCTGGACACGCCCGCGCCGAAACCGCAGCATCCCGGTTGCTGCCGCTGAGGCAGGATGTCGGCATGAGCGAGCCTTCCTTCACCCTCGTGCAGCTGCGCTACTTCGAGGCGGCGGCGCGGCACCTGAGCATGACGGCCGCGTCGAAGGAACTGATGGTTTCGCAGTCGGCCGTTTCGACGGCGATCGCGCAGCTGGAGAAGGAAATGGGCGTGCAGTTCCTGCTGCGCCACCACGCCCGCGGGCTCAGCCTGACCACCGCCGGCGAGGAGTTCTACAAGCGGGTGCTGGATTTCCTGGCACACGGCGCGGAGCTGGTCGAAACCGCGCGGCAATCCGGCACCGACCTGGTCGGCACGCTCACCGTCGGCTGTTTCGCCACGCTCGCGCCGTTCCGCCTGCCGAGCCTGCTGGCCGAGTTCGAAGCCCGGCATCCCCGCGTGCACGTGTCCCTGCGCGAGGGCGAGCACAAGGCGCTCAAGGGCGCGTTGCGAGCGGGCGAGACCGAGCTGGCGATGCTGTACGGCTACGACCTCGACGACGACATCGACCGCGAGGTGGTCGGCACCGCCGCTCCGTACGCCCTCGTCTCCGAGGACCACCGGCTCGCCCGGCGGAAGAGCCGCAAGGTGTCGTTGCACGAGCTGGCGGACGAGCCGATGGTGCTGCTCGACCTGCCGCACAGCCGGGAGTACCTGCAGTCGATCCTGAGCGATGCCGGGGTGGCGCCGCGGGTTCGGCACCGGACGAGCGGGTACGAGACAGTGCGGGCGCTGGTCGCTTCCGGGCACGGGTTCGCGTTGCTCAACCAGCGTCCGCCGGACGACACGACATATGCGGGGGCGAGCGTGGTGCCGCTGACGCTGACCGACGATGTCCCGTCACTGGAGATTGTGCTCGCGACGATGCGCGGGGTTCGGCTTACCCGGCGGGCGCAGGAGTTTCGGGAGCTGTGCCGCGCGCAGTACTCCTCGTGAGAGAAAGCCGGCGTCAGAACAGTCCTTCGAGCGCACGGCGCGCGCGGGCCGAAGCCTGCCGGTCGCCGTGCAGTTGCCGGAAGTGGTTGAGCGCCAGCATGATCGCGACGATCTCGTAGAGCAGCTGGTCGATGTCCGTGTCCGGCGGCAGTTCCCCGAGGCTCACCGCACGCCAGATGTTGACGCGCAGCTCTCGCTGCCAGAACGCGCTCGTCCTGGCGACCGCGTCGCGCACCGGTCCTTCCCGGCCGTCGAACTCGGCCGCCGCCGCGGTGAAGAAGCAGCCGCCGGGCAGCAGGTCGCGTTCCAGGTAGGAGATCCAGGCCTCCCCGGCCGCCCGGAGATAGGGCAGGCCGCGCGGCACGCCGCGGGCGCGTTCGGGCACCTCGCGGACGAACATCTCGGCGGCGGCTTCGATCACGGCCAGTTGCAGGCTCTCCTTGGTGCCGAAATGCCCGAGCACGCCCGCCTTGCTCATCTCCAGCTCGGCGGCGAGCCGCCCGATGGTCAGCCGCTCCAGGCCCTCGGCCGAGGCGATCGCCAGGCCGAGGTCGAGGATGCGACGGCGGGTGAGGCGCGATTCGGCCACGGACTTCCGGGGACTCATGAAGCCACTATAGATTACGAACGATCGGTCGCTATAGTGCGGCTGACCCCAGGAGGAAAGATGCCCGGTTCCCGCATCACCGCGCTCGGCCACCACCAGCCCGCCCGCGTGCTGACCAACGCCGACCTCGAAGACATGGTCGACACGACCGACGAGTGGATCCGCCGCCGCACCGGCATCGCCGCCCGGCACCTCGCGGACGGCTCGGTCGCCGACCTGGCGACCGAAGCCGCGGCGAAGGCGCTGGCCGGGGCCGGTCTCGAACCCGGCGAGATCGGCATGATCGTGGTCGCCACCTGCAGCGCGATCGACCGCTGCCCGTCCATCGCCGCCCAGGTCGCGGGCCGCCTCGGCATCCCGGCCGCGGTCTGTTTCGACCTCAACAACGGCTGCGC
The DNA here is from genome assembly GCF_900115345.1 of Amycolatopsis rubida. GTDB lineage: Bacteria > Actinomycetota > Actinomycetes > Mycobacteriales > Pseudonocardiaceae > Amycolatopsis > Amycolatopsis rubida. The sequence continues at coordinate 385,109 of NZ_FOWC01000007.1, forward strand.
CGGCTTCTGCACCGCGCTGGCCACCGCCGACCACGCCGTCCAGGCCGGAGCCGCCCGGCACGCACTGGTCGTCGGCGCGGAGAAGATGTCGGACGTCACCGACTGGACCGACCGCGGCACCTGTGTCCTGCTCGGCGACGGCGCGGGCGCGGCCGTCCTCAGCGCGTCCGGCACGGCGGCAGTCGGCCCGGTCGTGTGGGGCTCCGACCCGACGCGCAGGCATCTGGTCCGGCTCGTGGACGAATGGCGGCCCGCGTTCGCCCAGGACGGCCAGTCGGTGTTCCGCTGGGCCGTCCAGGAACTCCCGGCTGTCGCGGCGGAAGCCTGCGCTCGCGCGGGCATCGCGACCACCGACCTCGCCGGAGTTGTCACCCACCAGGCCAACCTGCGCATCGTCGAGGCGCTGACCGACCGGCTCGACCTGCGCGCGGACGTGGCGATCGGCCGGGACGTGGTCGATTCGGGCAACACGTCGGCGGCGTCCGTCCCGCTCGCACTGTCCAAAATGGTCGCTCGCGGCGAGCTGCCGCCGGGCGAGCCGGTGCTGCTCTTCGCCTTCGGCGGCGGGCTCTCCTGGGCCGGGCAGGTCGTGACCTGCCCGTGAACGACCTGGTCTGCCCGCACGCCGCCAGCGGCCCGGGATCCGCTGCGCCCGGACTGACCGACCTCGGGTTCCGGCTGCACACTCCGGGCCTATCCGCCGACGGCGTTCCAGGACGACGTCCTGCGCTCGCTGGACGGGCTCGGGCGGTGCACGCTCGCCGGGCATTCGCTCGGCGCTTTCGGCGCGTCCATGGTGGCCGCCGCGTGACGCCGGCGACCGGCCGCCGTCACGACGCCGGACCGCCTTGCGCGCGCCTCCGCACTCCTCAGCCCGAGTGGCGGACCGGCCTCTCGTCGATCCGCGCCCCGACGCTGATCCTCGCGGGCGAGCCGCGGAGCCACCTCGGCCAATCCCGGTACGCCTTGCTGGAACAGGCGTTACCGGATGCGAAAACGGTGACGGTGAGCGTCGGGCACCGGATTCATTCCCGGGCGCCGGAACGCTGGCTGTCCGGGGTCTCGGACTGGCTCTGATACCCGCGCTGGATCGCGACATGGTCGGCCACGAACTTCGCGTCGTGCCACACGCCCCAGATGAAGCTCGACCCGCGCCGCGCCAGCCACGGCAGGCCGATGAAGTACACGCCCGGCTCGACCGACACCCCGCGCCGGTGCTTGGGGCGTCCGTTCTCGTCGAACGCGTCGACCTGCAGCCAGCTGTAGTCGACCGCGAACCCGGTCGCCCAGACGATCGAGGACACCCCGGCCGCGGCCAGATCCAGTTCCAGCACCGGATCGGTGACACACGCCGGGTCCGGTCCCAGTTCGCGGGCGGACGGTTCCTCGGGCAGGTCGAGCCCGTTGCGAGCCACATAGGCGTCGGCTTCGTCAAGCAGGGCAAGGTAATTCTCGTCGCCCGCCGTGATGTTCTTCGCCAGGTCGGTCGCGAAGCTGAGCTTGCCGCCGACGTACGCGCCGGTCATGCCGACGAGCGTGATGCCGAGTCCGGCCAGCGCGCGGAAGTCCACGGTGTGCCCGCCGCGCGCGCCGCTCACCGCGATGGTCACGTGTTCCGCTCCGGCGGGCGGCGTCTCGGCGTCCCACTTGCCCAGAACGCCGAGCCACCAGCAAAAGTCGCGGTCGCGATAGCTGCGCGGCGGCCGGTCGTGCGGGCCGACGGACAGGTACACCTCGCGTCCGGCCCGGCGCAGTTCCTCCGCGATCTGCACGCCCGACGAACCCGCGCCGACCACCAGCACCGCCCCTTCGGGAAGCTGCCCGGGGTTCCGGTAGCCGCTGGAGTGCAACTGCACCGGACCGGCGCCGGCGGGCACGATCGGCGGGATCACCGGGCGCTGGAACGGGCCCGTCGCGGCGATGACGAACCGGGCGTCGAGGTCGCCGTCCGAGGTTTCGACGCGGAATCCGGGCCTGCCCTCGTGCCGCCGGACGGACGTGACCTCGACCCCGGTGCGGACCGGCGCGGCGATTTTCCCGGCGTAGGCCTCGAAATAATTCGCTACCTGGTCCTTCGACGCGAATTCGCCGGGAGCGACGTCGGGGAATTCCAGGCCGGGGAACCGGTCGTGCCACGCCGGGCCGTTCGCGACGAGCGAGTCCCACCGCTGCGAGCGCCAGCGTTCGGCGATCCGGTTCCGTTCCAGGACGAGGTGCGGCACGCCGCACTCGCTCAGGTGCTCGCTCATCGCCAGGCCGGCCTGTCCCCCGCCCACGACGAGGGCCTCCACCTGTTCGCTCGACATCCCAGACCTCCGCTCCGGCTTCGGCGCGGTTCAGCGCCGTCTCCCCGGATCCTCACGGCCCGCACTGCCCGTGTCCAACAGATGTTTCCGGCGCTCAAGATCTGATTTACCGATGCATAGTGCATCATCAGAACAGATGCATTGGTACAGAAAGATCTACTGGACAGAACATTGGACGCGCGGTCAGGCTGAGGCGTCCGACGACCGCCGCACGGAAGGCCACGCAGTGACTGTCCACCGTCGCATCCGCCCGTTCAACACGCGGGACACCTACCCGGAGCAGAACCTCGACAACGACCTGTGCCAGGCCGTCGTCGCCAACGGCACGGTCTACGTCCGCGGCCAGATCGGGCAGGACCTCGACACGAGCGAATCGGTCGGGATCGGCGACGTCGCCGCGCAGGCCGAGCAGGCGATGGCGAACATCACGATGCTGCTCGAAGAAGCGGGCAGCCGGATGGAACACCTCGTCAAGCTCACGATCTACCTGGTCGACCCGCGCTACCGCGAGGCCGTTTACCGCACCGTCGGGCGCTGGACCAAGGGCGTGCACCCGATCTCGACCGGCGTGGTCGTGTCCGCGCTCGCCCGGCCGGAATGGCTGTGCGAGATCGACGCCGTCGCGGTGATCCCGGAGGAGGAGAAGTGACCTTTTCGATCGTCGCCCGCGCCACGTCCGGCGGAACCGTCCGGTTCGGCGTCGCGGCCAGTTCGTCCAGTCCGGCGGTCGTCGCCCGCGTCGCGCACCTGCGTCCCGGCCTCGGCGCGGCGGCTTCGCAGAACATCACCGACCCGCGGCTCGGCGGACGGGTGCTGGACCGGCTCGCCGAACACGGGGATCCGGAGAAGGCGCTGGCCGAGGTCACGTCGGCGGCGGAGCACATCGAGTACCGGCAGCTGACCGTGCTCGGGCCGGCCGGGCCCGGTTTCGCTTACAGCGGCTCGAAAACCCTCGGCACGCACGCGTCGGCGACGGGCGACGGCGTGGTCGTGGCGGGCAACATGCTGGCCGGCGACCACATTCCGCGGTCCATGGCGGACGCGTTCGCCGACGCGACCGGCGAGCTGGAACAACGCCTCGTCGCGGCGATGCGGGCCGGGCTCGCAGCAGGCGGCGAGGAAGGCCCGGTGCGCTCGGCCGGGCTCGTCGTGGTGTCCGCGGCGGACTGGCCGGTCACGGATCTGCGCGTGGACTGGGCGGACGAGCCGATCGAGCAGCTCGCCGGACTCCTCGACGTCTGGCTGCCCCAGCGCGACGACTACGTCACCCGCGGCCTGAATCCCGCGGCCGCACCGTCCTACGGCGTGCCGGGAGACGAGTGATGCCCGCGAGCAAAGCGGCCGCCCGCGCCGCGGTCGAACGGCACGCCGAGGGGCTGATCCAGCTGTCCGAGCGGCTGCACGCCGACCCGGAAACGGCGTGGGAAGAGCATCGCGCGGCCGCCGCGGTGCCGGAGCTGCTCGACCGGACCGGGTTCGCGGTCACGTCGAAGTACCTCGGTCTCGACACCGCGTTCCACGCGAGCTTCGGCTCCGGGCCGAGGCGGATCGCGCTGTGCGCCGAGTACGACGCTCTGCCCGGCCTCGGCCACGCCTGCGGGCACAACCTCATCGCGGCCGGTTCCGTCGGCGCCGCGCTGGGGCTCGCCGAGGTCGCCGACGATCTCGGGATCACCGTCGAGGTCTACGGCACTCCAGCCGAGGAGGGCGGCGGCGGGAAGATCGAGTTGCTGGAACGCGGCGCTTTCGCGGGGGTGGACCTCGCGATGATGGTGCACCCGGCGCCGGTGGACGTCGCCGAAGCGCGGCCGTTCGCCGTCAGTCACTCGAAGATCTCCTATACCGGCAAGTCCGCGCACGCCGCGGCTTATCCCGAAGCCGGGGTGAACGCGGCCGACGCGTTCACCGTCGCCCAGGTCGCGATCGGCCTTCTGCGGCAGCAACTTCCGGCCTCGGCGCGCGTGCACGGGATCGTGACGCACGCCGGCGACGCCCCCAACGCGATCCCCGAGCACGCGTCCGGCCGGTGGTATGTGCGGGCCGAGACGCTGGCGGAACTGTCCGAATTGGAGCCGCGCGTCATGCGGGCGTTCGAGGCCGGGGCGCTGGCCACTGGCTGCGAGCTGGGCGTCGAACCGGAGAGCAAGCCCTACGCCGAATTCCGCGCCGACGAACCGGCTTTGGCCACCTATCGCGCCAACGCCCTCGAACTCGGCCGTGAGTTCGCGCCGGACGGCACGGCGTCGCGGATGAACCGCGCCTCCACCGACATGGGCAACGTCTCGCAGGTCGTGCCCGCGATTCACCCCTACATCGGCGTCGGGTCGCTGCCCGCGATCAACCACCAGCGCGAATTCGCCGCGCACTGCGTCGGCGGCACCGCCGAACGAGCCCTGCTCGATGGTGCGATTGCGCTGGCGTGGACCGGCATGGACCACACCGCCCGAACCCTCTGAACCTCCTGCCCCGGGAAGGACACCGATGTCCAGCACCCGCTCCGAGCACGACATGCTCGGCGAAATCAGCGTGCCCGGCGACGTCTACTACGGCGCGCACACCGCCCGTGCGCTGGTCAACTTCCCCCTCACCGGCGAAACCCTCGCCGACCGGCCGCACCTCGTCGCCGCGCTGGCCACCGTCAAGGAGGCGGCCGCGCGCGCCAACGCGGAGGTCGGCGCCCTCTCCCCGGAGCGAGCCACGGCGATCGGGCAGGCGTGCGCGGAGCTTCGCAACGGCCGGTTGCGCGACCAGTTCGTCGTCGACCTCATCCAGGGCGGGGCCGGGACCTCGACGAACATGAACGCCAACGAGGTCATCGCCAACCGCGCCCTGGAGGTGCTCGGCCACGCCCGCGGCGCGTACGCCGAACTGCATCCGCTCGACCACGTCAACCTCGGCCAGAGCACCAACGACGTCTACCCCACCGCGGTCAAACTCGCCCTCGACCGGCATCTCGCCGAACTGCTGGCCGCGCTCGCCGGACTGCGGGAAGCGTTCGCGGACAAGGCGATCGAGTTCGCCGACATCCTCAAGATGGGCCGCACCCAGCTGCAGGACGCCGTCCCGATGACGCTCGGCCAGGAATTCGGCGCGTTCGCCGCCACGCTCGGCGAGGACGAACAGCGGCTCGCCGAAGCCCGGTTGCTGCTGCACGAGCTGAACCTCGGCGGCACGGCGATCGGCACCGGCCTCAACGCGCGTCCCGGCTACCGCGAGCGGGCAGTCGCGCACTTGCGCGAACTCACCGGCATCACCACGCTCGTCTCCGCGCCCGACCTGATCGAGGCGACCCAGGACGTCGGCGTGTTCGTCCAGCTGTCCGGTGTGCTGAAACGCGTGGCGGTCAAATTGTCGAAGATCTGCAACGATCTCCGGCTGCTCTCGTCCGGACCGCAGGCCGGGTTCGGGGAGATCGAGCTGCCCGCCCGGCAGGCCGGGTCCTCGATCATGCCGGGCAAGCTCAACCCGGTCGTCCCGGAGGCGGTCAACCAGATCGCCTTCGAGATCATCGGCCACGACGTCACGATCACCCTCGCCGCCGAGGGCGGGCAGCTGCAGCTCAACGCCTTCGAACCGATCATCGCGCGAGCGTTGACCGCCGGTCTCGACCATCTCACCGCCGGCGCCCGGGTGCTCGCCGAACAGTGCGTACGCGGCATCACCGCGCGCCGAGAGCACCTCGCTGGCATCGTCGCCGCCTCGACCGGCCTGGTCACGGCGCTGAGTCCGGCGCTCGGCTACGAGACCGCGAGCGCGCTCGCCCTGGAAGCGCACCAAACCGGCCGCCCCGCACTGGAACTGGTGCGGGAACGGCAGCTGCTGACCGACGACCAGATCGGCGTGCTGCTCACCCCGCAGGCCCTCACCGGCGGGCCGGCCCGCACGTGAACGCTGTGTTTCGCGGCCGTCAGACCGTCGTATCGGCACAGCTCAGCGCCTCTGCATAAGCCGAACAGATGCATTGCTTTGCTTATTACTTCTTGTTAGATGCCGTGGGCCGCTCTTAGCGTCCTCCCGGAGAACCGGTCCAAGGAGGCCACTCATGACCGCACCCGACGCCTCTCCGGCGCCCGACCTCGCCGAACAGAGCGCCGATCCCGCGACGCTGCGCCGCAGCGTCGCCGCCGGTGCCGTCGGCGTCTTCGTGCACTGGTTCGACTGGGCCGCCTACGCCTACCTCGCCGGCACCATCGCGTCGGTGTTCTTCCCGGCGGGGAACTCGACCGCGGGTCTGCTCGCGGTGTTCGGCGTCTTCGCGGTGTCGTTCGGGATCCGGCCGGTCGGCGCGCTGATCTTCGGCCCGCTGGGCGACAAGATCGGCCGCAAGCGCACGCTGTCGGTGGTCATCTTCGTGATGTCCGGGGCCACGCTCGTGATCGGCCTGCTGCCGGGCTACTCCACGATCGGCATCGCGGCCCCGATCCTGCTGGTGCTGCTGCGTTTGCTCCAGGGGCTCGCGGCGGGCGGCGAATTCGGCAGCGCGGCGAGCTTCCTCGCCGAGTACGCGCCGCGGCGGCGCCGCGGGTTCGGCGTCAGCTGGCTGGAAGTCGGTTCGCTGCTGGGCTTCCTCGCCGGTTCGTTCGTGTTCCTGCTCTTGTCGATCGGCCTGACGAACGCGCAGCTGGCCTCGTGGGGCTGGCGCGTCCCGTTCCTGATCGCCGCGCCGCTGGGCATCATCGGGTTCGTCATCCGCAGCAAGATCGAGGACACGCCCGAGTACCGCGCCCTCGAAGCGACCGACAACGTTCCCCGCAGCCCGGTCCGGGAACTGTTCCGCCACAACAAGAAGCAGCTGCTGCAAGCGGCCGGGCTGATGACCATGATGCACGTGCCGTTCTACGCCGTGCTCACGTACCTGGTCACCTACGAAACCGACTACCTCGGCCATTCGGCCGGCAGCGCGGCGGCACTGTCCACCGTGATCTCGCTCGTCGGGCTGGTCCTCGTGCCCTTCTTCGGCCGTCTTTCCGACCGCGTCGGCAGGCGGCCGGTCCTGATCGCCGCGGGCGTCTCGCTGTTCGTTCTCGCCGTCCCGGCGTACCTGGTGATGCGCACCGGGCTGGTCGGCACCTGGATCGGCGGCCTCGCGCTCGGCGCCATCCTGGCGGCGATCCTCGGCACTTACGCGGTGTGGTCCGCGGAGATCTTCCCGACCCGCACCCGGCAAAGCGGACTGTCCATCGCGTACAACATCACCGCCGCGCTGTTCGCCGGCACCGTGCCGTACCTGATGACTGTCCTGATTTCCGCGACCGGCAGCACGCTCGTGCCCGGCCCGTATCTGATGGTCGCGGCGGCCGTCGGTCTGATCGCCGCGTTCTCGCTGCACGAGACCGCCGGAACTCCGTTGCTGCACAAGGAAGACCTGGAGAACACCGAAGCCTGACCCCCCTCGATTCACCAAAGGCGGTGAAGCGTGTCCGAACCCACCTTCGTCAACAGCGAATCAGAAAACCTGCGCCGGAACCTGCGCCGGATCGACTCGATCTTCCTCGCGATCGCGGCCATCATCTCGGTGGACACCATCGGCCAGATCGCGACCTCGGGGGCGGAGGCGGTCACCTGGACCGCCGTGCTCCTCGTGCTGTTCCTGTTCCCGTACGGGCTGGTCATGGCCGAACTGGGCAGCGCGTTCCCGGCGGAGGGCGGGCCCTTCGTCTGGCTGCGGCTCGCGTTCGGGAAACTGCCCGCCGCGCTCGGCACACTGCTGTACTGGATCACCAACCCGGTGTGGCTGGGCGGATCGATCACTTTCCTCGCGGCCGCGACCTGGCAGCAGTACCTCGTTCCGGCCTCGCCGGGCGGGTTCGCGGACTACGCGTTCAAGCTCGTTTTCATCTGGCTGGCGATCCTCGGCGCGGTGGTGAGCCTGCGGTACGGCAAGTGGTTCATCGCCGCCGGGGCGCTGCTGAAGGTCGGGCTGGTGGTGCTTTTCGCCGTGACCGCGGCGATCTACGCCGCGCGCAACGGCGCGCACGGCTCGCTGGCCTTCTCGCCGACCATCGGCGGATTCCTCGCGGTCGTCCCGGTTCTGATGTTCGCCCTCGTCGGCTTCGAGGCGCCCAACGGCGCCGCGGAGGAGATGCACAACCCGCGGCGTGATGTCCCGGTCACGGTCGGCGTTTCCGGTTTGGTGTCGGCGTTGTGCTATCTGGTGCCGGTTTTCGGCATCGTGCTGGTGATGCCGCCGGACAAGATCAACGGGCTCGGCGGGTTCCTCGACGCCGTGCGCCAGGTGTTCTCCGTCTACGGCGGCGCTTCGGACGCGATGCTGACGCTCGCCGCCGTCGTGTTCGTTTTCGTTCTGCTGAACCAGGGCTGCTCGTGGATGATCGCCTCGGACCGCATCCAGGCGATGGCTGCTGTCGGCGGCGCCTTCCCGCGCTGGTTCGGGGCTTTTCATCCGAAGCTGAACACTCCGTTGCGGGTCAATCTGCTCTCCGGCGTGGTCGCGACCGCGTTCACGGTGGTGGCGACGATCGTGCAGAGCAGTTCGGCTTCGGCGGTGTTCGCGGTGGTGCTGAACATCGCGGTGAGCACGTTGCTGCTGTCGTATCTGCTGATCTTCCCGACGATCCTGGTGCTGCGGCGGAAATACCCGTCGGCCGAGCGCCCGTTCCGGGTGCCGGGCGGACGGGCCGGGCTGTGGGTCAGCTCGGTGCTGATCTACGCGTGGATCCTGCTGGGCGCCTGGCAGACGGTGGTGCCCGGAGTGCTGGACCGGGCGCTCGGCGTGCCGTACGACTTCGAGGCGACCTGGGGAGTGTCGCGGCTGACCTTCGAGCTGTTCACCGCCGGGACGTTGGCGGTGCTGATCGGGTTCGGGATCGCCGGGTACCTCGTCGCCCGCCGGCAACCCGCGCCGGTCACGGAAGTCCCGCAACCGGCCGCGACCTAGCCCTCAGACCTTCCGCCCCACCACGCCCGCCACGCATCGAGCCGCGTCGCTCAGCGGCTTCAGCCTCGGACCGTCCTGCCACCACTCGTCCGCGACCGACAAGCCGGGACCGTCCGTCCGGCTCGGCGGCAGCAGTTCCAGGCCGGGCAGCATCGCCTCGATCTCCGCGCGCGTCCGGAACCGCCCGGCGCCCAACGGCCCGGCCACCAGGATCTCCTCGATCCGCTTCGCGACCGCGGTCAGCTCCGGCACCTCGGGGTCGTAGAAATGCGCCATGGCGACATAGGAACCGGGCGCGAGGGCGTCGATGTACTCGCGCATCACCTCGACCGCGCCCTCGCCCTCGTAGTGGTGCATCGTGCCGATGTGCAGGAGCGCGACCGGCTCCGAGAAGTCGATGCACTCGCGCACCGTTTCGTGTCGCAGCACGGCCCGCGGTTCGAAGATGTCGGCCTCGACCATGTGCGTGAAGTCGTTGTCCTCCAGCAGCGCGCGGCCGTGCGCGAGCACCACCGGGTCGTTGTCGACGTAGACCACGTGCGCGTCGCGGTGGTAGCGCTGCACGATCTGGTGGGTGTTCTCGGCAGTCGGCAGGCCGGAACCGCAGTCGAGGAACTGGCGGATGTCGGTCTGGCCCGCCAGCATGCGCAGCGCGCGGTTGTGGAAACCGCGGTTGCCGCGGGCGATGTGCACTGCCTCGGGGACGGCCGTGCTGATCTTCTCCATCACCGCGCGGTCCACCTCGTAGTGGTGGCTCCCGCCGAGGAACCCGTCGTAGATCCGCGCGATGCTCGGGCGGGCCGGGTCCACCCCCACTGGCACCTGGCTGGGCGACAGCGGGGACGACGAGCCGGTCATGGACACCTCGCGGAGCAGTCGGGCGGCTGTGGCCCGCTCAGGGTAGTACCGCGGCCGCTCAGCCGTGCCAGCGGCGCGGCCGGTCGCCGTTGTCATTGTCGTCGCCGCCCCATTGCTCCAGGTACGAGCTGACCGCCGAGCGGAACGCGTCCTCCATCGGGTCGTGGGGCTGGTTCCGGCCGTCCTGCTGCGGGTTCTGCGTCGGCTGGACGCGCGGCGGCGGCGCGGTCGTCGCGGGACGGCTGCTGGCCCGGATGACTGTGTCCCGGACCTGGTCGCTCGCCGGGGCCGGGGACGCGCTGAGCGTGCTCACCGCGGGCGGCGCGGACGAGGTGGTGCGGACAGGAGCGGGCGGCGGTTGCACCGGCTGCGGACCTGTCCCGCCGGACGCCGACGGCCACAACGCCCACGAGCCGAGCCCCGCGCACACTACGACCGCGGCACCGGCGAAGAGGCCGTAGCGCGGCTTTCGCCGGCTGGGCGGCGCGGTCTCGGCGGCCGGCGCGGGCGGATCGGCGACCGGCACCGGGCCGCGTTTGGCGAGCTGTTCGGCCGGGGAGCCGGTCGAAACGTCGAGGACCCCGCCGAACGCCGAGGTCGGTTCGTCGGCGCGGTCGGCCCGGCGGCGCACCAGCGGCGGGGGTTCGCTGCCGTCGATCCGGGGCATCGGCGCCGTCTCGGACAGCCGCACGAGATTCGCGACCGACTCGAGGTCGCTGCCGGACTCCGGGTTCCCCATCCAGACCTCCACCCCGCCGGGGCCGCGCGTCCGCGGCGCTTCCGGCGCGCCAGATCCTAGGGACCCCCGGTCCGCGCTGTAAACCCGTCCCGGGCGTGATCCAGTACGCTCGACGGGTTTCCGGCCCGGGGAGGAGGCCCGCGATGCGGCCGTTTTCGGTCGAACCCGACACGACCGGCCTGCTCGACGCCGGCGACGGACAGCAGATCTACTGGGACGCCAGCGGCTCCGGCAAGCCGGTGCTGTGCGTGCACGGCGGCCCCGGCGGAGGCGGCGGCAGCTTCGGCCGGAGCGGATTCGACCCGGAGAAGTTCCGCGTCGTGGTGTTCGACCAGCGCGGCTGCGGACGGAGCAGGCCGGGCGTCGCGGACCCGGCGGTGAGCCTGGAGCACCAGACCACCGGGCAGCTGATCGCCGACATGGAGAAGCTGCGCGTCCATCTCGGCGTCGAAAACTGGCTGCTCTACGGCGGTTCCTGGGGCGCGACGCTCGCGCTGGCCTACGCGCAGCGGCATCCGGAACGGGTCAGCGGCATCGTGCTGGTCGCCGCCTTCACCTCGTCGCCGGACGAGGTCGACTGGCTCTACCGCGGCCTCCGGCGGCTGCTGCCCGCGCAATGGGAAGCGTTCCGGGCGGGCGCGCCCGACCCGGACGGAGACCTCCTCGCCGGGTACTCGCGGCTGCTCGCCAGCCCGGACCGCGCGGTGCGGCTCCGCGCCGCCCGCGATTGGTGCGCCTGGGAAGACGCGGTGATCTCGCACGAATGGACCGGCGGGCGAACCGGCCAGTTCAGCGCGGGCACCGACGACGAGCTGATCACGCTCGCCCGCCTCTGCGCGCACTACTACAGCCACCACGCCTGGCTTGAGGACGATCAGCTGCTGCGCGACATCCGCCTGCTGCACGGCATTCCGGCGGTGCTGATCCACGGACGCGCCGACCTGAGCGCGCCGCTGCGGAAGGCGTGGCAGCTCGCCCAGGCCTGGCCGGACGCCGAACTGGTCGTGATCGACGACGCGGGGCACACCGGGAGCCCGTCGATGGGGACGGCGGTGCTGGAGGCGATCGCCCGGTTCGAGGATCGCTAGCGCAGCACGCGGTAGCGCAGGCTCGTTCCCCGCTGCTCCAGCAACTCCAGCCGCACCGGCGGGCCGGGCCGCTCGAACAGCCGCACCCCGCCGCCGAGCAGCACCGGCATCACGATCACCTCGACCTCGTCCAGCAGGCCGGCCTCCACGCAAGCCCGGCCGACCGAAGCGCCCAGCACGTTCACCGTCTTCTCCCCCGCCGCCGCCCGGGCCGCTTCGACGCCTTCCTCCAGCGAGGAGCGAAACGCCACCCCGGGCGCCGCTGGCGGAGCGGGCTGGCGGGTCAGCACTACCTGCGGCCCGTCCCAACCGCCGCCGAAAGCCTTGCCTTCGCCCTCGGTGCCGCGGTACGGGTCATCGCCGGAGAACGTCCGGCGGCCGACCAGCAGCGCGCCGACCTCGGCGGCCAGGTCGTCCGCCGAGGTGTCTCCGGTGTAGGGCGCGAGCCATCCCATGTCCCCGCCGGGCCCGGCGATGAACCCGTCCAGCGACATCGCGGCGGAGTACAGCAGCTTTCCCATGTCAGCCCCTTCGGATCGCCTGACACACCCGCACGAACGGCTGGCCGCCAGCGAAGACAATCGGTCCCATGACCGTATACGCGATCGGTGGCAGCTCCAGCGTCGGCAAGACGACCGTCGTCGAGTACCTCGCAGCCAGACACGACATCGCCGACGTGATCCACGTCGACGACCTGCGCACCCACGACGTCACAACACATCCGGCGCACAGCTGGCTTCATTCCGACGCCGAACTCCTGGGCACGTTGCTGGCCTCGACCGCTCGAGTGCAATTTGCCCTGGCCGCCCAGCTCGACCGGCTCGGCAAGCGCCGCGATCATGTCATCGTCGAAGGGGAAGGCGTACAGCCGGACCTCATGCATCGATACCCGCACCTCGACTGCCGCGTCGTCTACCTGATCGAATCAGAAGAACGCGTGCTGCTGACGACCTTGGCGACCAGGCCGGGCAACCGGCGCTTCCTCGCGCTGGGCCCGCGCGAACAACGCGGAGTGGTGCGGATGAACTATCTGTACGGACAGTGGTTGCGCGCCGAGGCAGAGCGCTACCGGCAGCCTTGGCTAGCCAGCCAGCCCTGGACCACGCTGGGGCACCGGGTCGAAGAATGCCTGCTCGGATCCTGAATACCCCGCGCGGACGACGCCTCAGCATGTCGGCTCGGCTGCGCGAGCCTGCCAAGTACCGACTCCCGGAAGGGCGGAAACTCATCGGTCAGCCGGACAGCGCGCGCCAAGCCTCCCGGCGTTCCCGCTGCCGTTCCGGGTCCGCCACCGGAGCCGCGGCGACCAGCCGCCGCGTGTAGTCCTCCCGCGGCGACCCCAGCACCGACGCCACCGGGCCCTCCTCGACCACCCGGCCGTGATGCAGCACCGCGACCCGGTCCGCGACCCGTTCCACCACCGCCAGGTCGTGGCTGATGAACAGGCAGGCGAAGGCCAGTTCCCGCTGCAAGTCCGCCAGCAGGTCCAGCACCGAGGCCTGCACCGAGACGTCCAGCGCGCTCGTCGGCTCGTCCGCGATCAGCAGCCGCGGCCGCAGCGCCAGCGCCCGCGCGATCCCGACCCGCTGCCGCTGCCCGCCGGACAGTTCGTGCGGGTACCGGCCGCTCCAGCGGGGATCCAAGCGGACGGCGGCGAGCAGTTCCGCGACCCGCTCCCGGTGCTCGCCGCGTTCGCCGTGCACCACCAAGGGCTCGGCGATGCTCGCGCCGATCGTCGCGCGCGGGTTGAGGGCCGAGGCCGGGTTCTGGAACACGATCCCGATCTGCCGCCGGATTTCCCGCCGCTGCCGGGCCGATGCCCGCGCGACGTCCACGCCGTCGATCCGCACGGTGCCCGCCGAGGGAGCGACCAAGCCGGTCAGCACGGACGAGATCGTGCTCTTGCCCGAACCGGATTCGCCGACGAGACCGAGCACCTCGTCCGTCCCGACGGTCAGGGACACGCGGTCGACCGCGCGCACTGGCGGAGCCCCGCCGCCGACCCGGTAGGTCACCTCCAGATCCGTCACCGAAACCAGCGGAGCCGACGTCGGCCGGACCGCACCGGCCGGAGCGGAACCCAGTGACAGCACCGAATCCAGCAGCTCCCGCGTGTAGCCGGCCCGCGGCGAAGCGAACAACCCGGCCGCCGTGTTCTGCTCGACCACCTGGCCCTCCCGCAGCACCACCACGCGATCCGCGACGTCCGCGACCACGCCCATGTCGTGGGTCACCAGCAGGATCGCCGTGCCGAGCCGGTCCCGCAGCGACCGCAGCAGCTGCAGGATCCCGGCTTGCACGGTGACGTCCAGCGCGGTGGTCGGCTCGTCCGCGACCAGCAGCTTCGGGTCGTGGATCAGCGCGATCGCGATGACCACCCGCTGCAGCTGCCCGCCGGACAGCTCGTGCGGGTAGGCGCGCAGCACGCGCCGCGCGTCCAGTTCCACGAGCTCCAGCAGTTCCCGGGCTCGTTCCCGCGCCGCGGCCCGGGACACCGTGCGATGCGCCCGGACCGCGTCCACGAGCTGCGTGCCGATCCGGAACACCGGGTTCAGCGCGCTCATCGGCTCCTGGAACACCATGCCGATCTCGCCGCCGCGCACCGCGCGCAGCGCCGGACCGTCCACTGTGTACAGATCGCGGCCGTCGAGCACCGCGGAGCCGGTCACCGTCGCGGTGTCCGGCAGCAGGCCGAGCAGCGACAGCGCGGTGACCGACTTGCCGGACCCGGATTCCCCGACGAGGGCGACGACCTCGCCGGGGCTCACCTCGAAGCTCACCGCGTGCACGGCGGCCGTGTCGCCGAACCGGATCGAGACGTCGTGCAGGGAAAGCAGCTGCTCGGACACGGGATTACTTCGCCAGGCCCATCTGGAGGTAGTTCGGGTACGCGGGGAACGCGCCGATCGCGAAATTGCCGACCTTCGCGCCGTGCAGGAACGAGTTGCGCGTGTAGATCAGCGGGACCACCGGCGAGTCCCGCATGATCCGCTGGTCCGCCTTGGCCCACAGCTTCCCGGCCGCGGCCGGGTCGACCGTGCCCTGCGCCTCGGTGATCAGCGCGTCCACCTCGGGCACCGAGTAGCGCGCCTCGTTGTACCCGCCGTTGCCGATCTCCGACGTGCCGAACAGCGGCTCGATGTTGGCGTTGGCGCTCGGGAAGTCCGGCTGCCACGAACCGAGCGTGAGGTCGTAGTCGCCGTCGTTGCCGGTGACCAGCGTCGTCCACGCCTCGTCGTCGAGCGGGCGCAGCTTCGTGCGGATCCCCGCCCGCTGCAGCGCGGCCTGGATCGCCTGCGCCTTGTCCGCCTCGTTGTTCGCCGTCGACACCGGGAAGTCCAGGTTGTCGATGCCGTTCGGGAAACCCGCTTCGGCGAGCAGCTGCTTCGCCTTCGCGACGTCGCCGTTCGGCGGGGCCGGGTAGAGGTCGTACACCTCGCGCCCGGCGATGCCCTCGGTGATCAGCGTTGTCGCGATCGGGCCCGCCAGATCCGCGCTGCCCGCGGCGGCGACCTGGTAGGCGGTCTTGTCCACCGCGTACTGGAACGCCTGGCGCACCTGGGGATTCGCCAGCGGCCCGCGCTTGGTGTTCAGTGCGAGATAGGCCAGCGCGCCGGACTTCGACGTGACGAGCTGGTTCTTCGCCGCCGGGTTCGTGCGGATCTGCGCCAGCTGCGCCGGGTTCACGAACGACGAGCCGAACGCGAACGCGTCGTTGCCCTGGCTGGCCAGCAGCCGCTTCGCGACGACGCCGGTGTCCTGGCCCATCTGGATCACGACCGCGTCCGGCAGGCCGGTGCGCGCGAGGTCGGTCTTGGCGTCCCAGTTCGGGTTGCGGACGAACTTGACCTGCACGCCCTTCTGGTACGACTCGACCTGGTACGGGCCGGACGCGACCGGCTTCGTGTCGTAGGTCCCGTCGGTGCCCTTGCCCTTCGGCACCGGGGCGAACGCCGGCATGCTCGCGATCCACGGCCAGTCGCCGTACGGGCGGGCCAGCCGGAACACGATCGTCTTCGGGTCCGGTGTCTCGATCGACGCCAGTTCGCCGCCCTTGAACGGGCCCTGGTAGCCGGGTCCGCCGGCGAGCAGGTTCTTGTGGTAACCCAGTCCGCCGGAGAACGCCGGGTCGAACGACCGCTCGATGCCGTATTTGATCTCGGCGCTGGTGATCGGCGTGCCGTCGGCCATCTTCAGGCCGTCCTTGAGCGTGTAGGTCCAGGTCTTGCCGTCCGCGCTGGCCCGGCCGGTGTCGGTGGCGAGGTCCGGGACCACGGTCGCCGGGCCGTCCGCGGCGGTCTTCCACGCGGTGAGCCGGCGGTGGATCAGGCTGATCGTGGTGATCGCCAGGTTCTGGCTCTTCGCCGGGTCGAGGTGCTGGGTCGTGGTGTCGCTGAGGATGTACAGCGTCCCGCCCGGCGAAACCGCGACCGCTCCCCCGCCGCCGGACTGCTCGTTCGCGTTGCACGCGGCGAGGAACGCCCCTGCCCCGGTGACCGTGGCGGTGATGCCGAGCGCCTTCAGGAAGTCCCTGCGATCCATGGTTTTTCCGTTCCCTTTCTCAAGAACCGAGCCGAGCGCGGGGGTCGAGGACCCCGTAGAGCACGTCCACCGCGAAGTTCGCGAGGACGACGAAGAAGGCGGCGAACAGGCTGACGCCCATCAGCACCGGCAGGTCCACCTGGTGCACGGCGTCGACGAGCAGCCCGCCGAGACCGGGCAGCGCGAACACCCGCTCGGTGATCACCGCGCCGCCGAGCAGCGCGCCGAGATCGACCGCGAACACCGTCACCACCGGCAGCAACACGTTGCGCAGCGCGTATTTCCCGATGACTGTCCGCTCCGGCAGGCCGACCGCCCGCGCGGTGCGGATGAAGTCCTCGCCCAGGATTTCGAGCATCTGCCCGCGCGAGAGCCGGGCGTAGACCGCGGCGTTGATGAACGCCAGCACCAGCCACGGGAGCACGAGGTGCCACGCCCAGTCGAGCGGGCTTTGCGCGAACGCCACGTAACCGCTCACCGGAACGACGTCGAGGGTGAAGCCGAACAGCAGGATTCCCAGCAGTCCCACCAGATACGCGGGCGCGGACACTCCGGCGAGCGTCACCGTCATCGCGGCGCGGTCGGCGAACTTGCCGCGGCGCAGCGCGGAGAACACCCCGGTCGCGACCCCGGCGATCAGCCAGATCACCGACGCGCCGACGGCCAGCGAGACGGTGATCGGCAGCCGGTCCCCGATCAGCGTCAGCACCGGTTCGCTCTGCTGGAACGAGTAGCCGAAGCAGGGCGCGGAGCAGACGATCGCCGTCACGCCGGTACCGAACGTGCGGCCGGTGAAGATGCCGCCGAGGAAGTCGAAGTACTGCTGGATCCACGGCTTGTCGAAGCCCATGAACTCCCGTGCCAGCGCCAGGTTCTCCGGCGTGCACGGCTTGCCGCAGGACATGTACGCCGGGTCGGTGGGCAGCAGGTAGAACACCGCGAAGGTGCCGAAGCTGACCACGAGCAGCACACCGAGCATGCCCAGCAGGCGGATGCCCACGAAACGCAGGGTGCGGTTCACCGGCGCACCGCCGTCTTCGGGTCGAGCGCGTCGCGCAGCCCGTCGCCGAGCATGTTGAACGCGAGCGTCGCGAGGAACAGCGCGGCGCCGGGGAAAATGAGGAACATCGGATCGGTCTGCACCCAGTTGATCGCGTCGCTGATGGAACGGCCCCAGCTCGGCGTGGGCGGCGGGATGCCGACGCCGAGGAACGACAGCGCGGCTTCCAGCCCGATGTTGGCCGGGATGCTCACCGTCGCCAGCACGATGATCGGCGCCCACAGGTTCGGCAGCAGCTCGCGCCGGAACACGTGCACGCCGCCCGCGCCGAGCGCCCGGGCCGCCTTGACGAAGTCGCGATTGCGCAGGCTCAGCGTCTGCGCGCGGACCACCCTGGCCACGCGCGGCCAGCCGAACAGTCCGATCACCGCGATCAGCAGCAGCGGGCGCGGGATCGACTGCGGGGCGACCGCGCCGAGCGCGATCATGAAGATCAGCTGCGGGAACCCGAGCAGCACGTCGGTCACCCGGCTCACCACGGTGTCCCACCAGCCGCCGAGGTACCCGGCGCTCGCCCCGAGCAGCACGCCCAGCAGCATCGACACCGCGGTCGCGGCGAGCCCGATCAGGAACGACGTGCGCGCGCCGTACGCGACGACCGCGAAGAGGTCCCGGCCGGTGAGCGGTTCGACGCCGAACCAGTGGCTGCCGCTGATGCCGCCGAGGAATCCCGCGCCGGTGCCGTCGGCCGGATTGAGCAGTTCGGTGTGGTAGGCGTAGGGATCCTGGCCTTCGATCAGGGCGAGCAGAGGAGCCGCGAGAGCGGTGATGATCACCAGCACGATGACGACCGCGCTGGCTTGCGCCCAGCGGTCGTGCCGCAGCGCGCGCCAGAGGTTCCGGGAGGCCGGAGCGGCCGCCGGGACACCGGCGCCGCCCGGCGACAGGATGTCGGACAACGGTTCCCTATGCAGATCAGCGTTACTTGATGACGTGACAGTAAAGAACCCGAAGGAAATTCACCACGACGGCGGCGCCCGTCCCGGATCGTGAGACGCCGCCGAGGTCGCGACTCCTCGGGCATTCGGCTTGTTCACCCAGGTCACCCGCGATCCGGCGGCCCAGCTCAGTCTGCCGTGCGGACAGCTGCCCGGCCGGCGTTGTCGTCACCCGTTCGGACGCAGTCCCGGGACGGTCGGCTGACCCGGACTGTGCCGCGGCCCGGCCGGCTCTGGACTGGCCGCACGGAACCAGTCTCATGTGGACGGAAGGACCTGCCGATGTCTCGCAGCTCGCGCAAGCTGGCCGGAGTGCTGATTTCCGCGGCCGCGGCCGCCCTGCCGGTCAGCCCTCCCGCCTCGGCGGCCGGCGCGGCGGTGAACGGCGGCGACGCGATGTACACCGTCTCGCCGGGACCCGGACGCGAGCCGTACTACTGCTCTGCGGGATTCGCGGTTCTCGTCAAGCAGGTCCGGTACCTCCGCACCGCGGGGCACTGCACCGAACACGGGCTCGACTGGAAAGCCGTCGGCCGCAACGTCGACAGCCGCTTCCCGGTGACCGATTACGGCCGCGTCGAGGATCCGGGCACAGCCGGGTCGATCTGTACGACGGCAGCACTCAGCGGATCCTGCGCGCGGGCGCCCCGCGAGTGGGACAGCTGGTGTGCAAGAGCGGCATGACCACGAAGAAGACGTGCGGAAAGGTCCTGGGCCTCAACCAGACCGTGAACTTCGGCGACGGCAAGCAGGTCGTCGGGACCATCGCTACGGATATCCCGGTCGGGGCCGGCGACAGCGGCGGCCCGTTGTTCTGCGCCGGGGTCGGGTACGGAGTGCTCTCCGGCGGGAACGACCAGGTCAGCTTCTTCCAGCCGTTGCCGCCGGCGCTCGCCGCCTGCGGAGCGACACTCGCCTGAGCGCGCTGCCCGAGGGGGGGGAGACCGCTCGGCACGCTGTGCCTCACCCGCTCGGAGTCTCCCCCGGGATCCCCGCCCGGACCTGCCGGTACAGCCGCGGCACCGTCGGGTTGGGCAGCGCCGGCAGCCGCCGCGGGCCGGCCGATCCGGTCGCGGCCAGATCGCACAAGACGTGGTAAAGGTGGCTCAGCGCCCGCAGAGCCGGGTCTTTCGCCCGTTCTCCGGCGGCAGCGGGGGTATACGCGAACAAGGCCACGTCGGCGCGCGCCAGCGGGCCCTCCGCGGCTGGCCGGCCCGTGCCGGGCGGAGCCGCGGTCAATTCCTCGACCGCCTCGGCGAGGGCGGTGCACGCCGCCACCGGGCCTTCCGGATGCCGGGTGCACGAACCAGGCATCCGCATCGCGACCGCGAGCGCCCTGCCGTGCGTGGTCAGCGCGGCGTAAAGCGACAACCGGTGCCGCAACCGGGGCGAGGTCGTGCCGCCGAGGACCGGGCGGGTGAGCGGTCGCGCGACCAGCGCGAGCTGGTACAGCCGGTGGTCGAGGTCGCGGGCGAGCGCGTCGAAGTCCGCGGGCGGGCCGGGGTGCCGCTCAAGCCGGGCCGCGGCGGCGGTCAGCACCTCGTGCAGCGCGCCGAGGAGGTTGTTCCGCACCGTGCGCACAGTGTCCCGAGTGGACAGCGGGGTGACGAGCAGCGCGACCAGCAGGCCGACCGCCGCGCCGATCGCGGTTTCCTCCAGCCGCAGCAGAAGCAGACCGGGCGAGAACTCGTGCAGCACGCTGTAGAGCTGGCCGACCATGATCGTCACGAAGAAGATCATGTACGCGTACGACAACCGGATCAGGTAGAAGCCGAGGAACATGCTCGCGCAGATGGTCGCCAGCACGGCCGCGGTGCTGCCCGCGGTCAGCGCCGCCAGGCCGATCGACGCGGCGAGGCCGACGAACGTGCCGACCACCCGGTTGAAGCCCTTGAGGAAGGTTTCGGTTCGGGTGGCGGTGCCGGTGAACATGACGAACGCGGCCAGCACCGCCCAGTAGTAGCGGGCGTCGGACAACTGCTTGCCGGCCAGGATCGCCAGCGCGCCGGCGAGCGCGCCCTGCACCGCCTGCCTGCTCACGAAGTCGAGGCGGGACAACGGGTTCCACCGGGCGTGCCGGGCCGGGACCTCGCCCGCGGCGGCCGCCGAACCCGGCAGCGCGCCGAAGACCAGGCCCACCGCCGGTTCGAAATCGTCGACGGGTTCGGCCCCGGCCGCGCCGGGCCGCCGGGCCCGTTCGAGCACCGGGGCCAGTTCGAGCGCGGCCGCCGCGAAGTGCCGCGCGGGCCACCACCCGCCTGCCGTGCCGCCCGCACCCTCGGCCAGCGCGGCCAGCCGGTAGGCGACCTGCGACGCACCCCGGTCGTCGTGCCGGGCCAGCCGGTCGGACACCTCCGCGGCCAGCACGGCCAGCCCGGAACCGCTGTCGACGAGCGCGCACGCGGAGGTCGCCAGCTGGTCGAGCAGATGGTGCGCGTCGACCATCGCGCGCCGGAGCGCGGCCGCCGAGAAGCCTTCCGGCACCGCGCCGGGCTGTGCCGACCACGCCTCGATCATCAGCGCCGCTTCGGCGATCCGCGCCTGCCGCCGCTGAACTCGCCGCCGGAGCCGCACGTCCTGATGCGGATCCGGGCTGCTCAGCAGATCCGCGCAGGACCGGGCGAGCGCTCGGCCTCGTGCGTCGAACGCGCGCACCACTTGGCCGAGCGTGCGTTCCGGGCTGGTGCGCAACACCGTCAGCGACAGCAGCAGCACCCACACCGATGCCACCACGACGGCGAGCAGCAGCGCGGGCAGCGTCTCGACGGTCGCGTGCAGGAAGGACGCGAAGAAGTAGCCCATCCAGGCCATGAAGCCGTAGAAAAAGAAAACCGGCCCGAAACGGCGGACGAAAACCGCGAGGAACATCACCACGACGAAGACGACGAGCATCAGGTCCGGATGCGCGCCGACCGCCGCTCCCGGCACCATGCCGGCTCCGAAGGCGACCGGGAAGAACACCGCGGTCTTCACCTTCGTCCAGGCCGGCGAGTCGCCGAGGGCCATCGACCCCATCATCGCGACCACCGCGCCGAGCAGCATCCCGACCAGCGCGCCCTTCGGGTCCGCGCCGGTGAAATGCGCCAGCAGGTACTCCACGCCGAGCGCGGTGCCCATCGACACGGTCGCCCCGAGCGCCGAGCGCAACCGGCTCAGCCCCGGATCCGAGGCGGCCACCCGGTCCCGGATCTCCGTTCCCCTGGGCAGCATCCACCCCGCCTTCCCGTCCTCCTGCGCGATCACCGGTATGATACCGATATTTCCGCGACGCCTCTTCGGCTCATCGGAGGACCCGGGCATGGAACAGCCCAGCGAACCGCTCGACGTGCTGGAACGCGCCACCGCGGTGCTGGTGCGGAATTTCGAGATGCTGCGCCGCCGCACCGACGTCTACGCCGAACTGGACCAGGCCGAGTACCTGATCCTGCGCACGCTCGACGAGCTCGGCCCGGCCGACATCGGCACCCTGGCCGGCGCGCTGGGCCTCGACCCGTCCACCGCCGGACGGCAGGTCTCGGCCATGCTCCGGAAGGAACTGGCCGAGCGCAGCCCGGCCGGCGACGACCGCAGACGCTGCGTCATCACCCCGACCGGGCACGGCCGCGAACTCATGCACCGCACCCGTACCCGGCGGCGATCCTCGGTCGCGGAACTGCTGAACGACTGGTCGCCTGACGAGGTACAAGCCTTCGCCGGCCTGCTGACCCGGTACAACAGCGCAGTCACGCGCCGTTACCTCGGCGACTGACGCCGTCGGCGGCGAGGTCGAACCGAAATCGGTTCTCGCCGCGCCCGCGGCCGTCCGGCGCGCCGCCGTTGGAGAGGATCACCCGCCGCGAGGGTTCGTTGTCCGCGGCCCAGGTCAGCAGGACGCGGTCGAGGCTCCGGCATTCCGCGAGCCCGGCCGCCAGCGTCCGCGTGCCGCCACGGAGGCACCCGCTTCGGCGAGTTCGGCGGTGAGTTCGGGCCGGACGACCAGCGCGCCCGGGGAGTACTCGCCGGAGACGTACCAGAAGACCGTGGACGGCACTCCCCACCGCGCGCCGCGCGGCGACGAAGCCGGCGGAGTCGTCGCTCGCCGAGTCCAGCCACTCGGCCGGGCGGCCTTCGAG
This sequence comes from Amycolatopsis rubida, assembly GCF_900115345.1. Taxonomy (GTDB): domain Bacteria; phylum Actinomycetota; class Actinomycetes; order Mycobacteriales; family Pseudonocardiaceae; genus Amycolatopsis; species Amycolatopsis rubida. Next base: position 407,650 of record NZ_FOWC01000007.1, read on the forward strand.
CAAGCAGCCAGCCTGTTCGCCGACGAGATAGCACGTGCCGACTTCGGTGGTGGGCCAGACCAGCCGAGGCGGCTGGAGAAGACGGATCGCACAGCTCATTTTCGCTTCCTCGGAGCACGTCACTCCCGCGCCAGGTCGGCGTGCCCCTCCCGCAGCGCGCGCTTCACGATTTTCCCGCTCGGGTTCTTCGGCAGCGCGTCCACGAACACCACGTACTTCGGGCACTTGTATCCGGCCAGGTGCTGCCGGGCGTGCGCGAGCACCTCGTCCTCGGTGAGCGTGACGCCCTCGCGCGGCACGACCGCCGCGGTGACCGCTTCGATCCAGTGCGGGTGCGCGACTCCGAACACCGCCACCTCGGCGATTCCGTCGAGCAGGTACAGGGCTTCCTCGACCTCGCGGCTCGCGACGTTCTCGCCGCCGGTCTTGATCATGTCCTTCTTCCGGTCCACCACGGACAGATAACCCTCTTCGTCCAGCACGCCGAGGTCGCCGGAGTGGAACCAGCCGCCCGCGAAGGCGGCGGCGGTTTTCTCCTCGTCCTCGTAGTAGCCGAGCGTCGCGTGCGGACTGCGGTGCACGATCTCGCCGACCTCGCCGGGCGGCAGTGCTCGGCCGTCCTCGTCGACGATCCGGGTTTCGACGTTGACCGACGCCCGGCCCGCCGACCCCGCTTTCGCGAGTTGTTCGTGCGGACGCAGGATCGTGGCCAGCGGGGCCATTTCGGTCTGGCCGTAGAAGTTCCACAGCTGCACGTCCGGCAAGCGGCGCGCGAGTTCGCGCAGCACTTCGGCGGGCATCGGCGACGCGCCGTAGTAGCCCTTCCGCAGGCTCGACAGGTCCGTCGTGTCGAACGCCGGGTGGCGCAGCAGCGAGATCCACACCGTCGGCGGCGCGAACAGCTTCGTCGCGCGTTCCCGTTCCACCGCGGCCAGCAGCGCCGCCGGGTCCGGACCGGGCAGGATCACGCTCGTCGCGCCCAGGTAGACGTCGACCGACAGGAAACAGTCCAGCTGCGCGCAGTGGTAGAGCGGCAGCGAATGCACCTCGATGTCGTCGCCGGTCATGCTGCCGTCGATCGCGCACGACACATACTGCGAGATCAGCGAACGGCTCGACAACAGCACGCCCTTCGGCCGCGATTCGGTGCCGGAGGTGTACATCAGCCGCAACGGGTCGTCGTCCGCCACCAGCACCGCAGGCGCGGTTTCGTCGCCGGGCCGGTCGATCCAGTCCGCGACGCTCTCCCATTCGCCGCCGCTGCCGCCGATCCGGGCGCGCAGGGCGTCGGTGCGGCCGGAGCGCTTCACCGCCTCCGCCGCGATGCCGAGCAACGCGTCCTCGGCGATCAGCCCCGACACTCCGGCGTGGCCGAGAATGAACGCGACCTCCTCCGCGCCGAGCATGAAGTTCACCGGCACCAGCACCACGCCCAGCTTCGCCGTGGCGAACACGAGCACCGCGTACTCCCAGCAGTTGCGGCTGAGCAGCGCGAGCCGGTCGCCCTTCGCGAGGCCGCGCTCGGCGAGCCGGCGCGCGCAGCGGTTGACCGCCGCGTCGAACTCGCGGTAGGTCGCGCGTCGCTCGCCGGAGACGATCGCGAGCTTGTCCGGCAGGCGCAACGCGGTGCGCCGCAGGAGATCCCCGACGGAATGCTGGCGGGCGTGCTGGATCGCTTCCGCCGTTTCGGCGCTGAACGGGCTCGGCATAGCGGGAGTCTCATCCACCGGCGCGGCGCGCGCAAGCAGGGCCGGCGGCGACCCTCGGTAGGCTTTCCGGCACCATCCGGGGAGGGGCGCGTGGACGAGACCGAAGCACCGACGCTCGACCGGCCGGACATCACCGGCAGGCTGCCCCGGTACCGGCTCGTCCGCCAGCTCGCGCGCACCAGGATGAGCGAGGTCTTCGAGGCGCTCGACACCGCGGACGGGCGAGCGGTGGCGCTCAAGGTCGTCGGCCCGGAGTTCATGGCGGTGCCCGGGTTCCGCACCCGGTTCGAGCGCGAAACCCGGATCGCGCGCGACCTCGGGCATCCGAACATCGTCCCGGCGCTGGACGCCGGGTTCACCGAAGACGGCCGCCTGGGCTACCTCGCGATGGAGTACGTGCGCGGCACGAACCTCGCGCGGATGCTCGCCGATCGGGGTCCGCTGCCGGTCAAGGAGACTCTCGGGATCGGACGCGAGATCGCCGCCGCCCTCGACGCGGCGCACGAACGGCGGCTCGTGCACCGCGACGTCAAACCCGGCAACATCCTGCTCGACGCCGACGGCCGCGCGTACCTGTGCGACTTCGGCATCGCCCGCCAGCTCGACCTCACGCAGCTCACCGCGACCGGGGCGTTCCTCGGCACGGCCGGCTACGCCGCGCCCGAACAACGCCAGGGCAAGCCGGCCGGACCGGCGGCCGACGTGTATTCGCTCGCCTGCGTGCTCGGCGAATGCCTGGCCGGTGCGCCGCCGGGCCACCACGCCGAACTCGGCCGCGCCGTCCGGCGCGCCCTCCGCCGGTCGCTCAGCATCGACCCGGCCGCGCGGCATCCGGCCTGCACCGCGCTGGTCGAGGATTTGGCGGCCGCCGAACGCCGGGATCGGCGGCGACGGCGGATGCTGCGCGCGGGAGTCCCGGCGGTCGCTGCGGCCGGTCTGCTCGTCGCCTCGCTGACCACCGGCGGCCTGTCCGGAGTCGACGACGCCGCTCTCGCCCGGATGCCGGCCGCCTTGCGGGCCGACTGTGCGACCGCGGACACGCCCGTCTCCGGCGCGACCGCGACCATCACCTGTCACGACCCGGCCGGCCGCGCCGCGACGACGGCGCTGTACGCCGACCCGAAGCAGGCCGCCGACGCCTACTCCGCCTTGCTGTCGCGCGGCGGCGAGTCAACCGGCCAAGGAGACTGCGCCGTCGCCTCGGGGGCCGAACACCGTTACCCGGCAACCGGTCCCGCTCTCGGCCGCGTGTTCTGCCATGCCGGAGGCGGACGGTCCACAGTGGTCTGGAAGGACGATGCCGCTCGCGCGGTCACCACAGCCACTGCCTCGGCGGACGAGGATGCTGCTTTGCGCGCCGCGTGGGTCGGCTGGACCGGGACGCCGGCCTTCCCGACCCCGGACGAGACCGCCCTCACCGAGATCGCCGCCGGAAACCAGTGCCACCGCGCGGCACCCGCGGATCTCGGCACCTATCCCGGAGCCATCGCCGGAATCGCCTGCACACCACGCGGGACCGGCCCACGCGACGTGTCCTACTACCGTTTCGCCGACACCCGGACGCTGCGTTCCAGCTTCGACGGTCTCGTCACCGCCGCGAAGGCGCCGAGCGGGAAACCTTGTCCGGGCGCGTCGCCGAGCACCACCCGCTTCGACTGGCTGAGCGTCGATCTCGGCCAGGTGCTCTGCCGTCCCGGCCGGGAAGGCACCGTCGCGATCGACTGGAGCCTCGATTCGTTCCACGTCCTCGGCCACGTCACCGGCGCCAGCCAGGAAGGCGCGGGCGGCTGGTGGACGCAATGGCATCTCGCGCCGCTCAGCCGGATCGTCTCGCAGGTCAACCGCGAGTCCTCCCCCGCGTTCCCGGCCCCGGCGGAAAACACGCTGCTGCGACGGATCCCGCCCGCTTCGCGGATCAACTGCGTGCGCCCGTCCGCAGACCAGCGCTGGCGAGACCTCGGCGCGGTGCGGGCCGATGCCGCTGTCGCGTGCGGACCGGCCAGCGGAGCCGGACTGGTCGTCTACTACCAGCTGCCCGACGCCGCCACGATGAACCAGGTCTTCAACAGCACCCAGACCACCGAAAAGGCGTGCACCGACCAGCCGCCCGATTTCGCCGCCGACCGCCCCTACTCGCGCGACGGCCACACCGGACGCCTCGCCTGCGCGACCCTCGCGCCCAGCGGCGAGCGCTACCTCAAGTGGACAGACGACCAGTCGGGGATCCTCGCGGTCGCGCATCGCGGCACCGAGCCGTTCGCGATGGCCGACTGGTGGAACCACGACTCCGGCCCGTCCTGAGCGCTCAGCCCTCCAGGGAGCCGCCGATCGAGGCCGACCCGGTGACGTTCCCGTGCCCGCCGCTCGCGGTGTGCACGGACTCCTTGCCGTCCACGACGGAATACATGTCCACTTCGCCGCTCGCGCCGGAATAGGTGATCTCCAGCGTCCACTGGTGCGGTTTCCCGTCCGCCGGCACGGTGAGCGACTGCCGCCACGGCATCTTCACCGGCCCGGTTTCCTGGGTGGCGCCGTCCAAGGTGTAGGTGATCTGTTTCAGGGAACCGGAACCGGTCGCGTTCAGCACGAGCGTGTGCGGCTGGCGATCAGGCACCCGTTCCTCGACCGGCGCGGCGGAGGAAGACGACGCCGCGGGAGCCGGAGCGGGGCTGCCCGAGCACGCGGTCAGTGCGGCGAGCAACGCGACCGGCGCGAGCACCGTCCGGGCAACGGCGGGAAATTCCATGCCCGCACCGTACTCAACGACGGCCGGGACCGGTCCCAGCTCGGGAAAACCGCTCAGCCGTCCTTCGCCCACACCCGCACGGCCGCCGCGACCGCGATCCCGGCGACGCCGAGCACGATCCCCGCGACCAGCAGACCGGACGCGATCAGCCCGAGCGCCGCGACCGCGAACAGCGCGGCCTCCAGGAAGAACCGGGTCGGCTCCGGACTGCGCCGCTTCGCCTTCGGCGCGATCACGAGCCACCAGATCGCCGCCGCCAGCGCCGGCCACAGCACCGCGGACAGGATGTCGAGGAACACGTTCCCGCCCAGCCGCGCGCCGGCGACCGCGAGACCGGCGAGCAGCGCCAGTTCGGTCAGGAAGCGGATGACGAGCACCGCGCCGGGGAAACCGCGCAATTCGGGTCGAGTGGTGGTCACGCCGGGAAGCCTAACGGCCGGGCCCGCGCTCCGTGCGCGGAGTGCGGACCCGGCCGGAATCAGCGCCGGGCCGCCATCCGGGACAGCGTCATCAGGATCGCCCCGAACACCAGCAGCGCCGCACCGAACACCGCGAGCCGGGGGGTGCTCACGCCGGTCTTCGCCAGTGCCTGCCGCTGGGGCTGGCTGGTTTCCGGCGCGGCGGTCTGCGTCGGGTGGCTGGTCGTGGCCTTCTGCACGGCCGGTGCCTTCGGCGTCACCTTCGCGATCTCGTGGACGCGGGCGGTGAGCGAGTCGGCGTGCTTGGCGTCCGACAGCGATCCCGGCGGATTCGCCTGCTTGCCACCCGCCCAGACGAGACCGCTGATGTCCTTCTTCGCCGCAGTGGACGAAGCGGACGCGGGCGGCTTCGTCGCCGAGGACGTCGGGCTGCTGGACGTCGTCGGGCTCGTCTTCGTCGTGGTGCTCGGCGAAGCGGTCGCCGAACTGGTCGGGGTCTTGGTCGCCGAGGAGGTCGGCGGCGCGCTCGTGGTCGGCTTCGTCGACGTCGGCGGCTTCGTCGAGGTGGCCGGCTTCGGCGGAGCCGGGGCCTCGCTCTTCGGGGCTTCGCCGCCGGCGAGCTTGATCAACTGCTCCATCGAGCCGTTGAACGAGTCCTGGTCGCCGGGCTTGTTGCCGGAGTCGGAGTACTGCCAGACGGTGTAGTAGCGCCAGCCCGAGGGCAGCGGGCCCGCGCTCTGCGCGTAGCGGGCGATGAACAGCGGATGCGTGTCGCCGAACGCCGCCGAGTTCCCGGTGCAGGTCTTCCACCAGTCGGTCGTGGTGTAGAGCATCGGCCAGCGCGACGTTTTCGCGTGCAGCCGTTCGGAGAACGACTTCACCCACGACACCATCGCCGGTTTCGACAGGCCGAAGCAGGTCGAGCCGTACGGGTTGTATTCGATGTCCAGCATCGGCGGCATGGTGCGGCCGTCCGCGGACCAGCCGCCGCCGTGCGCCACGAAATAGTCCGCCTGCGTCGCGCCGTCGGACACGTCCGGACGCGCGAAGTGGTACGCGCCGCGGATCATCCCGACGTCGTAAGAGCCGTTGTACTGCTGCGCGAAGTACGGGTTGCGATACCCGGTGCCCTCGGTCGCCTTGACGTACGCGAAACGCGCGCCGGCGTTCCAGGCCGCCTTCCAGTCCACATTGCCCTGGTGTCCGGACACGTCCATGCCCGGCACCTCGGCAGGCGCTGCCGCCGCCTGGGGCGCGTGCAGCAGCCCCAGCGCTCCGGCGGCAGCCACCGCCGCCGCCGCGACGATCGCACCCGCCCGAGCCGCTATCCGCCCGGAGCCCGTCATCCTCTACTCCCTCTTCTTTTCCCGCCCGGGGAGCGCTCCGGCCGTCCGCCTCTCTTCCCCAAGAGCGGCACCGGATCACCTGGGCGAGCCCCAGTGTGTGTGACACGCGGGACGCCTGTAAACCACTGGGAGTGATGTGACGCGTGGTACACAAGAGGTTTTCCGAGGTCACCGGGGGTACGCCCGGTCCCTGCCGGGAGGAAACTCACCCATCCCGGGTCACTGTCGGCGGCCGGCCCGCCACCCGTCGCAGCGGGCGAGCACGCGCGCCGGGACCGGAGCGCAGCACCGTCCGGACCGGACCGCAGTTGTCTCGAATCCGAAGTTCCCTCCGCGCGCAAGGGCCGAAGGTCGTTCGCCCGGACCTGTCCGGGACACGCCCGCGGCACGCGGCACGCCCGGCCCGGCGAGCCGTTCACGAACAACTTCGCCGCACCGGAAACCGTTGCCCGCACTGCGGAAATCGCCTTCTACCAGCACTTTTCGCGCCAGCGCCGGTAATGGCCCGGACACGCAGCGTCAACCAGGCGGCCGTCTTCGCAACATCTTGGCAACCGGCTTGACACCGGCTGTGGTCCGGACCACCCTGCTGAACATTGGTCTACACCATTTGTCATTCAGCCCCGGTCGCCGACGACCGGGCACCGAAAGGACGAGACACGTGAAGCGCTGGCTCAAGCTGGCGGCGGGAGCCGCCGCCATCACGCTCGCCACAGCCGGCTGCGCCGGCTCAGGCGGGAGTGAGAACGCCTCGAGCGCTGGGGGCGCGCAGGACGGCAAGCTGACCGTCTGGCTCATGACCGGCTCCGCGCCGGACAGCCTGACCGCCGCCCTCAACAAGGAATTCGAGGCCGCCCACCCCGGCGTCAAGGTCGACTACCAGATCCAGCAGTGGAACGGCATCCAGCAGAAGCTGACCACCGCGCTGGCGAGCGACACCCCGCCGGACGTCATCGAGGTCGGCAACACCCAGACGCCGGCGTTCGCCGCCCAAGGCGTGCTGGCCGACCTCTCCGGCGACGTCGGCAACCTCAACGGCGGGCAGTGGCTCGCCGGGCTCAAGGCGTCCGGCCAGTACGACGGCAAAACCGTCGGCGTGCCGTTCTACGCCGCCAACCGCGTCGTCATGTACCGCAAGGACATGTTCGAGCAGGCGGGCATCACCCAGCCGCCCGCCTCGAACGACGAATGGCTCGCGGACATCGCGAAGCTGAAGACGAAGTTCGGCGGCGACCCGCAGTTCCAGCCGCTCTACATGCCGGGCCAGAACTGGTACGCGCTGTCGTCGTTCATCTGGGACAACGGCGGCGACATCGCCAAGGCCGAGGGCAAGTCCTTCAAGTCGTCGCTGAACACGCCGGAAGCCAAGGCGGGCCTCGAGTTCTACAAGAAGCTCGTGGACGCCTCCGGCACCACCGCGCCCAAGGACAACGACGAGGCCACGCCGCAGCAGGCGGGCATCTACGGCGCGGGCAAGGTCGCCATGTTCATCGGCACCCCGAACGAGGTGGCGACCGCGGCCAAGACCGACCCGGGCATCACCGCCAAGACCGGTGCGTTCCCGATCCCGTCGAAGACCGCGGGCCAGACCGCCCCGGTGTTCCTCGGCGGCTCGAACCTGGTCGTCCCGCTCAACAGCAAGCACCAGGACCTCGCCAAGGACTACCTGAAGCTGCTGACCAGCACCAAGTACATGACGCAGCTCGCCGCCGGCGGCTACGTGCCGGGCACCTCCACCGACGTCAGCGCCCTGGACAAGGACCCGGTGGGCGCGGTGATGGCCAAGGCGTCGAAGAACGGCCACGCGATGCCGGCCAGTCCGAAGTGGGGCGAGGTCGAATCCGGCCAGAACCCGCTGAAGGACATGCTGACCGCCTACCTGACCGGGAAGAAGACCCTGGACCAGGCCGCGGCCGACGCGAACACCGCCCTCGACAAGATCATCGGCGGATGACCGCGACGAAGGACAAGCCGATGCCGGCGGGGGCGACCCCGCCGGCATCGGCGCACGTCGGGGCGGCGCGGAAGCGGGGCAGCGGCTGGTTCGGCGAACGGCTCATGCCGTACCTGCTGATCCTGCCCGCGCTCGCCGCCGTGCTGGTGCTGCTCGGCTGGCCCACCGTTCAGATGCTCGGCATCAGCCTCCGCCAGCTCGACCTGCGCGAGCTGGTGACCGGCAAGATGGTGTGGATCGGCTTCAAGAACTACACCGACGTGCTGTCCGATCCCGAGTTCTGGGCAGTCGCGATCCGCACGATCCTCTTCACCGGCGCGCTCGTCGCCGCAACCCTGCTCGTGGCGCTGCTGATCGCGGTGCTGATGCGCCACCTCAACCCGGTGCTGCGGATCTTCGTGCAGGTTTCGCTGGTCCTCGCGTGGGCGGTGCCGGTCATCGCCACCACCACGGTGTTCCAGTGGATCTTCGACCAGCAGTACGGCATCCTCAACAAGACGCTGGACCGGCTGGGCTTCCATTCGTTCATCGGGTACTCGTGGTTCTCCAGCGGCCCGAGCACCCTCGTGGTGATCGGGCTGCTGGTGCTGTGGCAGGCCGTGCCGTTCGTCGCGTTCACGCTCTACGCGGGCCTCATCGGCGTGCCGCGCGAGCAGTACGAGGCGGCGGGCATCGACGGGGCCGGGCCGTGGCAGACCTTCCGCGCGGTCAGCTGGCCCGCGATCCGGCCGATCCTGACGATGGTGACGTTCCTGTCGATGCTGTGGGACTTCAACATGTTCGCCCAGGTGTGGGCCATCCGCCAGGGCGGCCCGGACGGCGCGAGCACGACGCTGGCGATCCTGCAGTACCTCAAGGGCATCGCGGGCAGCCACTTCGGCTCCGCCGCGGCCATCGCCACCATCATGCTGGTGCTGCTCCTGCTGGTCACCGGCCGGTACGTGCAGCTGCTGGTCCGGACCAAGGACGGGGAGATCGCATGAGGAAGTCCCTGCCCGCCCGGGTGCTGGTGTCGATCGCCGGCCTCTTCGTGGCGCTGCTGTTCCTCTTCCCGACGTACTGGATGTTCACCACGTCGCTGAAGACGCCGGGCGACGTGCTGTCGCCGAAGTACGATCTGATCCCGACCTCGGCGACGCTGTCGAACTTCGCGTCGGCGCTGACCAAGCCCGGGTTCGTCACGTACCTGACCAACAGCCTGATCGTGACGCTCGGCGCGGTGCTGGCCGCCCTGGTGGTGGGCGTGCTCGCGGCGATCCCGCTCGCGCGCTTCCGCTTCCGCGGCCGCAAGGGGTTCCTGCTGCTGATCCTGGTGGCGCAGCTGGCCCCGCTCTCGGCGCTGTTCATCCCGATGTACCTGCTGATGCGCGACATCGGGCTGCTGAACACGCTGCCGTCGCTGCTGCTGGTGTACTTCGCGACGTCGCTGCCGTTCACCGTGTGGATGCTCTACGGGTTCGTCAACGGCATCCCGTACGACCTCGAAGAGGCCGCGATGATCGACGGCTGCAGCCGGGTCGGCGCGTTCCGCCGGGTCACGCTGCCGCTGCTCGGGCCGGGCCTGGTGACCACGTCGGTGTTCAGCTTCATCACCGCGTGGAACGAGTTCCTGTTCGCGCTGGTGTTCATGCGGGACCAGTCGAAGCAGACGCTGCCGGTGTGGCTGTCGTCGTTCAAGACGGCGTTCTCGATCGACTGGGGCGGCGTCATGGCCGCGTCGGTGATCTACGCGATCCCCGCGGTGATCTTCTTCCTGATCGTGCAACGGAAACTCGTGTCCGGCATGACCGCGGGCGCGGTGAAGGGATGACGGTGGCTGACCCCCGCAGGCTGGCCGAAGCCGTGCTGCTGCCCGGGTTCGAGGGCACGACCGCGCCGGACTGGGTGCGCCGCCGCATCGCCGAGGGGCTCGGCGGCGTGATCCTGTTCGGCCGCAACGTGGCCGACGACGAACAGGTCGCCGCGCTCGCCTCGGCGCTGCGGTCCGAGCGGGACGGCGTGGTCGTCGGAATCGACGAGGAGGGCGGCGACGTCACCCGCCTCGACGTCGGCAAGGGCTCGTTCGTGCCCGGCCCGCTCGCACTGGGCGCGGCCGGGGATCCGGAGCTGACCGCGTCCGTCGCGGCCGCTCTCGGCGAGCGGCTGGCGGCGTGCGGGGTCACGGTCAACCTCGCGCCGTGCGCGGATCTCACGCTCGCGGCGGAAGATCCGGGCATCGGCGTGCGGGCGTTCGGCTCGGACCCGGCGGCGGCCTCGCCGCACGTCGCGGCGTTCGTGACCGGCATGCAGAAGTACGGGGTCGCCGCTTGTGCGAAACACTTCCCCGGACACGGCGCGGCGACCGAGGATTCGCACCTCTCGCTGCCCGTGCTGCCGCGGACCGCCGACGAGCTTCGGAAGACCGAACTCGTCCCGTTCGCCGCGGCGATCGAGGCGGGCGTCCGGACGGTCATGTCCGGGCACCTCGTCGTGCGGGAATGGGGCGAGGAACCGGCGACGTTCAACCGGACCGCGCTCGCCGACGTGCTGCGCGGCGAACTGGGGTTCACCGGAGCGGTCATCACCGACGCGTTGGAGATGGGCGCCGTTTCCGGGGCGTACGGACGGCACGACGGGCTCGGCGAGGCTTCGGTCCGGGCCCTCCTGGGCGGCGCGGACGCGCTGTGCCTCGGCGGCGCCGCGTTCGACGCCGAGACGTTGGACCGGACCGCGGAGGCGATCGTCGCGGCGGTGACCGAGGGACGGCTTTCCCTGGAGCGGCTCGCCGACGCCGCTGCCCGGACCGCTTCGCTGGGCGCCTCCCCCGCCCCCGCCACGGTCCGGCCGGTGGACTACTCGCTCGGGCTGTCCGCCGCGCGGGCCGCCCTGCGGATCACCGGCACGCCGCGGTTGACGGGCCCGTCGCTCGTGGTGGACGTGCAGACCGAACCGGGCATCGCCGCCGGGCCGATGCCGTGGGGACTGGGCGCGCATCTGGCCGAACTGGTTCCGGGCATCCGGACGCTTTCGGTCTCCCCGGACGATGTCTCGACGGTGCTGGCCGAGGCCGCGTCGGCGGAGAGCGTCGTGGTGGTGACCCGGGAAGCGCACCGGCATCCGGCGGTCCGGGAGTTCCTGGCCGGCCTGTCCACTGTGGACTACATCCGGGTCGAGACCGGGGTGCCCGGGCCGGAATCCGGTGCCGCGCCGAGGATCGACACGTTCAGCGGCTCCTACGTCAGCCTGCGGGCGGCGGCGGAGTACCTCGCTCGCTCCTGACCCCGTGCGTGTGGGGAACCCTCAGGGAATCTGATTGCCTGAGGGTTCCCCACACGCACCTTCGGATCGCGCGGCTAAAGGGCCAGTTCGGCCCAGACGGTCTTCCCGCCTGCCCGGGATGATTGGCCCCAGCGCACGGCGATCGCGTTGATCAGGGCCATCCCGCGTCCTCCGCCCTCGTACCCTTCCCGGTAGCGCGCGAAGGCCGGGAGCGAATCGGACACCTCGATCAGGAGCCGGTCACCGCGCAAGGACAGGGCCAGCGTGCACGGCGGGCGGGCGTGCCGCATCGCGTTGCAGACCATTTCGTCGAGCGCCAGGCGCACGTCGGCCACCGCGTCCGCGCCGGTGCGCGGCCGATGGCCGCGCACGAACGCCGCTGCCTGGTCCCGGATCCGGCGCAACGTCGTGGAATCCTGCGCCACTGCCAGGTCCAGCCGCGGGACCGCGCCTCCCGGCGACACGGCGCGCGCGGGCAAGCGACTGGACCGCAATTCCTCCACACTCATCGCTCGACCTCCTCCTCGGCCGGTATTGCGCTGCACGAAGAAAGTACCCGCACGGTCCGTTGTCAATTCTTCAATACTGGCCGCGAATTCCCGCGGCAATTTATCAGCAGTTCCCCGCGAGCTGGGTACCCATGGGCCGCAGGCGCCAAACCGCACGCCCGGAAACTGTGCGCGAAGTCGCTCGCCGCAAGGTTTTCCGGGACTGGTTTCGCTCTTGCCGTGCGGGGTTTCGTGCGCTGTGCCACCTTTTTCCCATGACTGACATGCCTGCTTACCCGTCCCCTTCCGCCGGAACTCCCGCCGAAGCCCCGCCTCGCCCCGCGGTGCTCACCGGCGCGTTCTGGGCATTCGTCGCCGCGACGGTGGCCGGCCTTGTCGGAGCTGTGTTCCTGTTCTTCGCGCGGGACGCGCTGGCCGACGCGATGCGAAGAGCGAATGAGCAGAACGCCGCGCGCCTCACCGACGCCCAGATCGACCAGGCGGTCACGATCGGCATCGTCATCGCGGTCGTGATCGCGGTCGTGATCGCGTTGCTGCGCCTGCTGTTCGCGTTCAAACTCCGCGCGGGCCGCAACTGGGCGAGGATCGTGCTCACTGTGCTCACCGCGCTGCAGGTGGTCTCCCTGCTGGCCGGCCAGAGCACGGTCATCGGCTACGTCAGCACCGCCTTGGCTCTGCTCGGCGTGATCCTTTCCTTTCTCCCGGAAGCCAATCAGTACATCGCCGCGGCGAAGGCGCCCCGCTGACCGCGGGCCGCTGGTTTGCGCACTGGCCTCAGCGGGTAGCCCCGGAATCCCCGGACACGAAGAGAGGGCATCGACGATGAGCGACACCGCCGGACACAAGGCCGAGGAGCTCAAGGGCAAGGCCAAAGAAGCGCTCGGCAATGCCACCGGGAACGAGCAGTGGCAGGCCGAGGGGAAGGCCGAACAGGCGAAGGGCGCGCTCAAGCAAGCGGGAGAAAAGGTCAAGGACGCCGTCAAAGGCGTGAAAGACTGACCAGCGATCGGATCGGCGGCCGGGACTTCGGTTCCGGCCGCCGGCCCTTGTCCGCCCTCCCTCCGCGGCTTCGGCCGCCGGGCACGCCCTCCCTCGTCGCCAGCTGCCGGTCCGGTTTCACGGCCCGGTAAGGTCACCGGCGGTGCGACCCGGTGGCGGGGCAGCGAACGAGGAGGCCGGGGTGACGGACGCCGATACGCAGACCGATCAGGGCTGGGAGGCCGACCGGGTCGCGTTCTGCGCGGAACCGGCCGTCGACGGCTGGGCCCGCAGCGGCGTGGCCCTCGAAGGGCCGCTCTCCCGGCAGTTCGGCGCGCTCGCGGTTCTCCTGCTCGACGCGGGCTCCCTGCACGAAGCGATGGAGCGCGTGGTGTCCGCCGCGCTGCGGATCGTGCCGCAAGCCGATCTGGCCAGCATCACCCTGCGGTCGGCCGACGGCGGGTTCCACACCCCGGTCCGCACCCACGAGGCCGCCGAGGAGCTGGACCGGATCCAGTACCGGACCGGCGAAGGCCCGTGCCTGGAAGCCGCCCGGCACGAACGGCCCGGGCACGCCTTGACCAACAACCTTCCGGAGTCCGACGCCTTCCCCGAATTCGGCGTGCTCGCCGGACGGCTCGGGTTCGGCTCCCTGCTGGCCACGACGCTGCTGCCGGACGCGAAGTCCGACCGGCCGCCCGGCGCGATCAACCTCTACAGCCGCCAGGCCGGGGCCTTCGACGACGACGCCGTCGACAGCGCGCTCATCCTGGCCTCGCACGCCTCGCTCGCCCTCTCCGGATCCGCCGCGCACACCGCGGCCGCGCTCAAGGAAGCCCACCTCAAGCGCGCCGTCGACAGCCGCGACCTCATCGGCCAGGCCAAAGGCATCCTGATGAACCGCCGCGGGGTCACCGCCGACGCGGCGTTCGACATCCTGCGCCGCACGTCCCAGGACCTCAACGTCAAGCTGGTCGAACTCGCCCGCACGGTGGCCGAACGGCACCGGGAACTCGACCTCTGACCCTCGCCGGTTTCCGCCGCGTTCGCGCCGGGACGCGTGAATTCCCGGCGAACGGGTAGCCGGAGACCAGGGTCGGCCTCCGGCGCGCAGGAGACCGGGACCGAGGTTCCGCCGGTCAAGACCCGAGGCCGGCGGAACCGCCCCGGTCGAGTACCTCAAGACGTCCGTCTACGTCGACGATCCCGAGCTGTTCACGGGTTTTCTCCGCTGGACCGCGGACATCCTCCCCGGCGAGCAGCTGCGGGACCTCTCTCGCGCCCGCGCGGGCGCAGGAGGCCGCCCCGTGACGCCGCCGCACCCGCCCGCCCGCACGTGGACCGCACCGCATCCTCGGACAACCTGGCTGACCGTGCGCGGCGAGTTCGATCACGACAGCCAGCACCTGCTCGTCCGGACTGCCCGGGAAATGCTGGCGGCGCACCCGGATTGCCGCGCTGTCCGCCTCGACTGCGGCGAGCCGGCCTTCCGCGACTCGTCCGGATTGTCCGGCCCGCTCATGGTCAGCAGGCCGGTCCGCTCGGCCTGAGCCTGGACGACCGGTCCACCGGACTCGACCGGCTGCTCCGCCGCACCCGCCTCCTCGACCACTTCACCGCGCCCGCCGCCGAAACCGCGCACCGGCGGCGAGATTCCTGACCGCCGCGGTCACCCCTGCTCAAGCTCGCCGTGCCGATCCGTCAGGGTGCGCGCCACCTCGACCAGCTTCACGTTCAGGTCCTGGGACGTCCGCCGCAGCAGGTCGAACGCTTCGTCCGCGGTGAAGCCTTCCCGGTTCATCAGGATGCCCTTGGCCTGCCCGATGACATCCCGGGTGTCGACGGCTCGCCGAAACTCGGCGCGACGCAGTTCGGCGGTCTTCCGCAGGTGGGTGTTCGCCAATGCCAGCGACGCGTGCGTCGCCAGCAGCAGCGCGATGCGGCGGTCGGTCTCGGCCAGGCTGTCCGGGCGGCGGGAGTAGACGGTGAGCGAGCCCGCCACCCGGTCGGAGCCGGGAACTGCCGGGAGTTCGGTGGAAAACGCCGCGCGGCAGCCGAGTGCGCGGGCGGCGGCGGTGAACCGGGGCCATCGGGTCTCGGCGGCTAGATCCGCGCTCGCGACATAGCTCGGGCTGTCCGCGCGGGCCGCCTCCACGCACGGGCCTTCCCCGTCGCGGTACTGGATCCGGTCCAGCTCGGCGGCGGTCTTCCCGGTCCGAGCGGCAGTGGAGAAGCGGCCGTCGGAACCCAGCACGGTGACGCTGGCCCAGTCCGCTCCGGCCACCGCCGCCGCGGTCGCTTCCACGACCTGCCGCAGCACGTCCGCGACCGAGTTCGCGGACAGCAGCATCCCGCTCAGCTGTTCGAAGCGGTCCGCGGCGTCCGGCTGCGCGCGATCCGGCGCTCCGGGCAGCCCGGCGGTCACCAGGGTCCGTTCCTCGTCACCGGGTTCGCTTTTCGGCTCGATCGCCGTCCGAACGAAGCTCCGGCTGCCAGGGAAACGAATGTGCTCGGCGGTGCCCCGGTGCAGCGTCGCCGAAGGCGACTCGCCGTACGCGGCCCGGTAGTGGGCGGCGAACACACTGGGCGCGTAGCCCCATCGGGCGGCGATCCGCGCGACGGTGTCCTGCTCCGGAACGGCGGCGCGCAGTTCCGCTCGGGCGCGGTCGAGCCGTGCCCGGCGCAGGTAGGCCATCGGGGTCGTGCCGAGGTGCCTGCGGAAGGCCAGCTGCACCGCACGGGCCGAGACCCGGGCCGCGGCGGCGATCTCCGCGACGTCGATGGGCCGGTGGAGATGGGCTTCGATGAAGGAGATCGCGCGGCGGAGCGTCTGCGAATGGGCGTCGAGCCCGTCCCCGCGGCGCTCGGCGGAGGCCGTGTGCGGGAACGCGTTCAGCACGGCCACGGCGAGGTAGCGCGCCACCGTCGCCACGGCCAGCGGATTCTCCCCGACCCCGGGCACGCCGAGGACGTCGTCGCGCAGATGGGCGACGGCGGAGCGCAGGTGCTGGGCGGCGCTGGCGTCGACCGGCCGGTGGTCGAGCAGCCGCACCGGCCGGTCGACGCCCGCGGCCTGGCTCAGCAGGACCGGATCGAACATGGTGATGCTGTACTCGGCGCGCGCGATCCGCCCGGTGTAGGGCCGGTCCGGGGGCGAAAACGACACCAGGTCCCCGGGGCCGAACGTCTCCGCTTCCGGCCAGCCCTCCACGCGGTGGTCCTCGATCGTGCCCGATTCGACGTCGCACAGGCAGATCGTGCCCAGCGGTTCGACGGCGTAGCTCATTTCGAAGGACAGGGCGAGCTGGTCGGCGCTCAGCCCGTCGACCTCGTGCCTGCTGATGTGCGTGCCCGCGTGGCCGGCTTCGCTGCCGATCCGCATCGGCGCGTACGCGCTGCTCAGGAACGCCTCGGTCCGGGTCAGATCGTCGCTGTCGAAGGCGAGCGACCGCACCGCGCCGCTCGCCGCGAACGACTGCCGGACGCCCCCGGATCCGGCCAGCGCCTCCGCGGGCGACGCGGCCCGCCGGACGGCCGCGCCGGGATCCGCGCTGTCCAGCACCGCCGTCGTGGCCTGGTCCGGCACCAGCACGCAGTCGCGCTCGCGGGCGAACGAGACCAGTGCACGGGCGAGCGGCGCGCTCACCGGGCTGACGCCCCGGAGGTCGACCACTATGCGCGTGCCCGGTGCGACAGCGCGGCCCGCCGCGTGCAGGGCCTCGACGATTTCGGCCGAGTGCGTCGTCGCGAGCCGGTCCGGCAAGGTCAGCACCACAGCATCGCCGAACTGCCGAGGGGTGATCTTCAGGTCCGTCACGGCAGCCGCACGACCACGCTTCGCGCGAAGACGCCCGGGTGGGGCTCGGCTGCGCGTCTGCGCGCTGGACGGGATGCTCGGCACTCGGCGGTCGCCACACGCACTCCTAGGAGCGGGCCGGACCGGGCGCAGGGCGCGCCTCAGCCAGCGGGTTGTGGACGCTGCCTGCTTAACGCACCGAGAAAAAAGCCTACCCGGCACGACCTTCCGCCGGAGCAGGGCACGCCGGAACCGGCGGTGCGAGACGTGGCCGAACTGTCTACTGTGGACTACCTGCGCATCGGCACGTTCAGCCGCGCGGCCCCGCGGCGCGGCGAAGGCGGTTCGCGATCGCGAGACCCAGCCCCTTCTCCTCCGGAAGCGACGCGACGATCAAGTCGCATCCCGCCCGGTCCAGCTCGCGCAGAAAGCCGTAAAGACCGCGCGCGTACTCGGCCGTCGAAGCCGGAACCGCCACCACAGCGTGCGCCTCCGGCGCCGCGACGTCCTGGGACGGCGGCAGGAAGACACCCACCTGGTGCCCGAGGTCCCGCGCGCGGCGCGCTTCGGCGACCACCCGGCCGGGCTCGACGAGAACGACCCGAGCCCGCGGCGCGTAGTGCGACGGATGCTGGCCCGGAACCCGGATCGGGCTCACCGACGGCACCTGGAGAGAACTCCCGAGCACGGCCTCCAGGTCCTCCCGGGGCACGCCGCCGGGCCGCAGCACGCTGAGCGTGTCGCTGGTGGCGTCGACGATGGTGGACTCGACACCGACCTGGCAGGGACCGCCGTCCAGCACGAAATCGACGGCATCGCCCAGCTCCGCGCGGACGTGCTCGGCGGTGGTCGGGCTGACCGAGCCGAACCGGTTGGCCGACGGAGCCGCGGCGCCGCCGCCGAACGCCGACAGCAGCGCCAGCGCCACCGGATGGTCCGGCACGCGCACCCCCACCGTCTCCAGTCCGCCGGTCGCCGCCGACGACACCCGCGGGCCGCGCCGCAGCACCAAGGTGAGCGGGCCCGGCCAGAACCGCTCGGCCAGCAGCCGCGCGGGCCCGGGCACCTTCCCGACCCAGCCGTCCAGGTGCCCGGCACCGGCGAGGTGCACGATCAGCGGGTGCGTGGGCGGGCGGCCCTTCGCCTGGTAGATGCGGGAAACCGCGGCCGGATCCGAGGCGTCGGCGCCCAGGCCGTAGACCGTCTCGGTCGGGAAGGCCACCAAGCCCCCGGCGCGCAGCACCCCGGCCGCCTTCTCGATGTCGCCAGCTGCCGCGGTCACGCTCGCACTCTCCTGCCAGACGGATGGCTTGTCCTCGCCCGTCAGCCTAAGCCGCGCGTGCCGGACGCCTTCACCCGGCGGCGAACCGGGCCGCCACCGCCGCCCCGGCCGGGTCCGCACACATCCGCACCAGGTCCGCGAGACAGTTCACCAGCAGCAGTCCGCGACCGCGGCCCTGGGCCGGGAAGCCGGGGCGCGACCGGAGAAGCCCAGCCGCAGGACCGCGGATCCGCTGCCGTGCTCCGCGCTCTCGACCGCCAGCTCCGACACCGCGCCCTCGACCCGGGCCTCGGCGGTCACCACGCGGAGGTCCACGAGGTCGGGTTCGGCGGCGAAGGACCGGGAGCCGGGCGGTGGCGGCAGTTCGCGGTTGCCGCCGCCGAACACCGCGTCGGCCAGCTCGGTCGCTCCCAGCGCCTCGGCGGCGCGCGGGCACAGGACGGTCGTCCAGCGGCCCCCGGACGCCAGATTGCCCAACGCCTCGTGCTGCGCGCACGCCGGGTACTCCGCCAGCGACCGGCTCCCCGACCACCCCGCCCGTGCCGGTCCGGATGCCCGCCGGCGAACGCGCCCGGGATGATCCGGCCCGGATCGCGGCCTGCCTCGGCCAGGTCGGCCAGCGGCGCCCGATCGGCACCCGCGCCCAGCTCGGCCCGCACAACGAATTCTTCCGTCACCGCTCAGGCGAGGCCGAGCACCGCCTTTCTTCGCCCGCGTACCGAATCGGGCCGCTCGTGGGCCCGGCGCACCTGGTCGGGTGACAGGATCACGTCGTACTCGCCGCTGAGCCAGTCCCGGGAACTCGACGCGCCGGCTATGAACATCGAGGGCGAGAACATCCCGCGGACCACGCCGCGGGACTCGGCGAACCTGGGCGAACGCCTGGCCGGCGTCGATTTCTCCGCCCTCCTCCGCCCGGACCGGCAACGCTCGCCGCCGGAGCGGCGCGGGTGCGCGCGGGGAGGCATCCGCCCGGCACTCCCGAACGGGCCGCGAGCGGGTCCGGCGCAACGGGATCTCCCCGTTCGCGCGGCGCCTGGTTGTCGGAATTCGGCGGCGGAGTTACCGTGGCAGCATCGGTTCAGCCAGGAGCCGCCCGCCCAGCACAGCGAGGCAGTCCAGCGCCGGTCCGCCTCCGCCGGTCCGCAGGAGGCCCCGATGACGCACCCCGTTCGCCCTGCCAGGCTGCCTGCCTGCGCGGTGCCTCTCGCGGACATCACCGTCAGCACCGCCGACGACATCACGGTCGTCGCGGTGTCCGGAGACCTCGATTCTTCAGTCGCTGAAACGTTTTTCGAGCACACTGTCGCGGCGATCGCGCACTCACCCGGTGGAGTGGTCGCCGATTTGAGAGCGGTGACGTTCTGCAGTTGCCGGGGACTGTCCGTTCTGCTGGCCGCCGAACACGAGGCGCACTTCGCGGAGGTGCCTTTCGCGGTGCTGGCACACCAACGCGCCGTGTTGCGTCCCCTGCGGCTGCTCGGCCTCGACCGGACCCTCGACGTCCGCGGCGGCGCCAATCTCGTTCCGGTTCCCCGCAAGGGAATCTCGTAGCCGCGCGCGGTTTGCGCCGCCGACCGGCCGGGTAGCCGCAGGGTTCGGCAAGATTTCGCTGAACTCCGAGGAAAGGCACCCATGGCTGCTGCAGCGCATTACGTCGAGGTCAACGCTCCCGCGCAGGCGTGCTACGACTGGTGGCGTCCGCTGACCCGGCTGCCGGAACTGTTCTCCGACGTCCAGTCGGTCGAAGCCCTGGACGGCGACGGAACGCGCACCCGGTGGAAGGTCGACGGGCCGGCGGGGTCCACAGTGGAATGGCAGGCCCGGATCGTCGAGGACGCCCCGCCGCGCAAGATCGCCTGGACCACGGTGGACGACGCCGATCCGGACGTGCGCAACTCCGGGGTCGTCCGGTTCGACGACAAGGGCCACGGCCGCACCGGCGTGGAGATCTCCCTCGAATACGAGCCCCCGGCGGGCAAACTCGGCGAGGCGGTCGCGTCGCTGCTGGCCGATCCGCAGAAGAAGGTCGAGCGGGCCGCCGAACAGTTCCAGACCGTCATCGAAGCCCGCTGAGCGCCCCCGTGACCACGGTCTCGCGCACCTTCGCCGTGAACCCGGGCCCGGACGCGGTTCTCGCCTATCTGGCCGACTTCGGCAACGCCGAAGAGTGGGATCCCGGAACGGAACGCTGCGTCCGCGACGACGACGGGCCGGTCCGCGTCGGCTCGTCGTGGCACAACACCTCGAAGATCGCGGGAATCACCACGGAGCTGACGTACACGCTCGAACGCTTCGACGCCGATCGCGTCGTGCTGGTCGGGCGCAACGACACCGCGACCTCCACCGAAACGATCGAGGTCGCGGCGAGCGGCACCGGATCGCGCGTCACCTACACCAACGAGCTGCAGTTCAAAGGCTTGGCCAAACTAGCCGCCCCGCTGGGCAAAGTGGTGTTCGAGAAGCTGGGCAACGACACCGAACGGCAGCTCGCGGACGCGCTCAACCGACTGGCCGGGTAAACCGCGGCCGGCGGTCTGTTCTGCGCTACTGCGCCGCATCGGCCGACTCGATGCTTCTTCGCCCACGAACCGCGCCAGCGGGCGATCGGCGCCCCGCTGGCGCGGTGCGAGGCGAGTTCGCGTTTCTCCCGGTCACCGGTGAGGGAAGGCTTCACGAGATCCGCAAGGCGATCACTGCGCCGGACCGGCCGCCCCCAGGACCCTTCCGACCAAGATCCGCCGGGTCGTGACGGTGCGGCGGCCGCGGGTGAGCGTTGTTTTCACGCTGTACCGCCCGATCACCGTCCAGGTCGCCGCGGCGCGGGACCCGATGTCCCGTCCCCCTGGCGGATTCGAGCGCGACAAGTCCGGGCCCACACCCGAGCAGGACCAGCGACCGCCAGACCTCCCCTGGCTCAAGCCGGATCCGCGTTCTGCCGGGAGTCAGGCGGCGATGCCGCGGCTGAACGCGACCCGGTCCAAGCCCGGCCCGTCATAGTCGGGAAGCACGTCGGACACCTCGAACCCGAGCCGGGCGTGGTACGCGCGCGAAGCGGTGTTCTGCGGGCTCGTGATGCACTTCACCCTGCGCACCCCCGATTCCCGCACCTGCCCGAAAAACCACTCGTACAGCGAACGGCCGATTCCCTGGCCGTGCAGCTCCGGGTCGACACCGACGAAGTGGATGTAGGCGGTGTCGGGGTCGGTCTGCGAGACGAAACCGATCAGAAAGGCTGCCAGCGTCCCGTCCGGACGCTCCACCAGGCGGCTCGTCGTGGTGAAGTGCTGGAAGTACAGGCGTGGCACGAGCAACGCCCGCTCCTTCGCGCCGGCTTCGCCCTTCAACCCGCCCCACCACGGTCCCAGCGCGGCAAGGACGCGCGCGTGGTCGTTTTCGTGCGGCTGGCGGAAAGTCAGGTCGGCGCTCATGTCCCGACCCTCTCGTTTTCGCGCGCGCCGAGCAACCTGGTCACCGTCGCGGGTCGACGTGGATCTTCGGCCCTCCCGGCGGCCGCTCCCCGCCGAGCACCGCCGCGACCCCGCCCAGCCCGACCGTCCCCGCCACCAACGGCCGCGGGTCCACCTCGCCGGACGCGTACGCGTCGATCGCCCGCGCCAAGCCCGGCGAGCCGCTCAGCACGCCGATCGCGGTGACGTCCTTCACCGCCAGCATCCGCGTGTCCAGCAGGCTCGGCCGCCCGGACAGTCCGATGCAGACGATCCGTCCCGCCGGTTCGACCACCTCGGCCGCGAGGGCGGGAGCCGAGGGATCGCCGGTCGCGTCGACCACCGCGTCGAAGGGCGGTTCCGGAACGTTCGTCCCGGCGGAAAAACCCAAGCCGCGCGCGAATTCCGCCGACCACGGCGTCGCGCCCACCAGATGGACCTCGCTGCCCGCGGCCTTGAGGAACAGGGCGGTGAGCAATCCGATCGTCCCCGGGCCGAGAACCAGCACCCGTTCGCCCGCGGCCGCCCGCGCCGCCCGGCAGGCGTTGCCGCCCGGTTCGACCAGCGCGCCGGCGACGGGATCCACGGTGTCGGGCAGTTCGTGCAGCGAGCGCACCGGCACGGCGAGGCGTTCGGCGAGCGCTCCGGCCCGGCCGCCGCGGATGCCGACCTCCTGCCGGTCCGCGCAGACGTGCTGGCGCCCGCCCCGGCACCGCCGGCAGTCCCCGCACCCGAGCATCGTGTCCCCGGTGACGCGGCGGCCGACCCACGCCGGATGCACGCCCCGGCCGACCTCGGACACCGTCCCGCACCATTCGTGGCCGAGCCGCATCGGGTAGCGGGCGTGCCCGTCGGCGAGGTACTGCATCTCGCCGGTGAAGAACTCGACGTCGGTGCCGCACACCCCGGCGCGCTCCACGTCGACGACGACCTCGCCGACCCCGGCGGCCGGCTCCGGCACCTCGGCAGGCCCGGCCTCCCCCGGTCCGGTCACCACGAACGCCCGCATGGCCCCGATCGTAGCGGCGCTCAGCCGGTCACGCGCTCGCGCAGGAACGCCGCCGTCGCCGGATCGGCCGGATAGAACGACTCGATCACCAGCTCGGCGACCGTCACGTCCAGCGGCGTCCCGAAGGTCGCGACCGTGCTGAAGAAGGTCAGCTCCAGATCCTCGTGCCGGTAACGCAACGGCACGAAAATGTCACCTGGGCCGGGGATCTCCAGCTCGGGGACCTCGTCGTCGCACGGATACCCGCGCAGCTCCTCCAGCAGTTCGGCGAGCCCGGCGTCGGCGGTCTGCTCGACCTGGCGGCGCAGCCGGCCCAGCAGATGCGCGCGCCACTCCCCCAGGTTCAGCACCCGCGGCGCCATGCCGTCCGGGTGCAGCGTCGCGCGCAGCACGTTCACCGGGCCGGCCAGCAGCGAGGGCGCGATGCCCTCGGTGAGCACGCCGAGGCTGAGGTTGGCGTCGACGAGGTTCCAGCCGCGGTCGACCACCGCCGCCGGGTACGGGTCGTGCCCGGCGAGCAACCGCCGGACCGCCTCGCGGATCACGGTCATTTCCGGCGCTCCGATGTCGGACTCGCCGTAGGCGGGCGCGTAGCCCGCGGCGAGCAGCAGGCGGTTGCGTTCGCGCAGCGGGAGGTCGAGGTGCTCGCCCAGCCGCAGCACCATGTCCCGGCTCGGCCTGGACCGGCCGGTCTCGACGAAGCTCAGGTGGCGCGTCGAGATGTCCGCCGAGATCGCGAGGGCGAGCTGACTGAGGCGGCGGCGGTCGCGCCATTCCCGGAGCAGTTCGCCGATCGGGGCCTTCACCGTGGTCGTCACGCGTCCGACGCTACGGCGTCGCCGGCCGGGAGACCATTATCCCCGGGGTAACGGCGCGTGCACCACCAGCGCCTCGGCGAGCGGTTTGCGGTCGAGGTCCGGCGCCTCGCAGTCCGGAGCGGGATAGCCGACCGGGAACAGGATGTAGGGCCGTTCGGTGACCGGGCGCTCGAAGACCTCGCTGAGGAAGCCCATCGGGTTCGGCGTGTGGGTGAGCGTCGCCAGGCCCATCGTGTGCAGCGCGGTGATGAACATGCCGCACGCGATGCCGACGCTCTCGTTGACGTAGTAGTTCTTCCGCAGCGAACCGTCCGGCAGCGGCGTGCTCTTCTGCGCGAACGCGACCACCAGCCACGGCGCGATTTCGAGGAACTCCTTGTGCTCGTCGGTTTCGAGCCGGGCGAGCGCCGCGTGCCAGTCCGGCGCGTCGCGTTCGCGGTAGAACTTCCGCTCCTCGGCCTCGGCCGCCTCGCGCACCGCCCGCTTGAGGTCCGGGTCGCCGGTCGCGACGAACGTCCACGGCTGGTGGTGCGCCCCGCTCGGCGCGGTGTTCGCGATCCGCACCGCGGTCTCGATCGCTTCGAGCGGCACCGGGTCCGGCGAGAACCAGCGGACCGACCGGCGCCGGTCGAGCAGCCGGTACAGCTCCTGCCCGCGGGCGAGGCCCTCCTCCGGGGACAGCCGCGGCGGCGCGTAGGGGACGAACGGGTGCTGGTGCCGGGTCATGCCCCGACCCTGCCGCGCCGGCGGTCATCGGTCCAGTTCACATTTCTCGTGAACGACATAAGCTGCACTGATGTCTCCCTCGTTGCGCCAGCTCGAGTATCTGGTCGCGGTCGCCGACACCGGCGGCCTCACCGCGGCCGCGGACAGCTGCCACGTGTCGCAGTCGGCGGTGTCGCTGGCGATCGCTTCGCTGGAACGGACTTTGGGCGTGCAGCTCGTCCTCCGCGGCCCCGGCCGCGCGACCGCGCTGACCGACGCCGGCCGCCAGGTCGCCGGCGAGGCCCGCGCGGTGCTCACCTCGGTCGCCGAACTCGGCGCCACTGCCCGCGACTACGGCCAAGACCTGGCCGGACGCCTGAACTTCGGCTGTTACACACCCCTCGCGCCGCTCCACGTACCCGCCGCGCTGGCGACCTTCCGCACCCAGCACCCGGAAGTCGACGTCTCCTTCGTCGAAGGCACGCTGCCCGACCTGCAGCACCTCCTGCTGGAGGGCCGCTGCGACCTGGCTGTGCTGTACCGGCAAGACCTGGTGCCCGGGATCGCGGCGGACCAGCTGTACGACCAGCCGCCGAGCGTCCTCCTACCCTTGGCGCACCCCCTCGCCCGCCGCAAGACGGTTTCGTTGCGCGCCTTGGCCGATGAGCCGTTCGTCCTGCTGGACGTACCGCCGTCGGAGCGCTATTTCCGGGACGTCTTCGCCGCTGTCGGCCTGCCGATGCCGGTCGCGCACCGCACGACGAGCTTCGAACTGGCGCGCGCGTTGGTCGCCCGGGGGCTGGGCTACACGCTCTCCGTTCAGCGGCCGTCGTTGGAGCTTTCCGTCGAGGGCACGCCGTTCGCCGTACGGCCGCTCCGCGAGCGAGTCCCGACGACGCCGGTGGTGCTGGCTCGCGCGGAAGGCGCCCGGTTGACCCGGCGGGCCGAAACGTTCCGCACTTTCTGCCGGGAGTTTTTCGGCGCCAGAACGTGACTCCGCACGGTTCGCGCCCGAGAAGTCCGGCCAGCACCGGGCTTTCTCGGCGAAGCGGCCGCGCCAAACCGTTGCGCCACAGCCACGGTCGCCGCGCATGCCCGCCCCGGAAGCTTCCGCCGAGACACCCGTCAGCTGGGCCAGGGCAGGACGGTCAACTCCGGCCGTTGTTCTTGCCAGCGCCGGGCTTTCGCCTCGTAACTGCTCTGCGGCGCGTGCCCGGGACGGGGCCGGACGACGAGGGAGAACATGTCCGCGAACCCGTGCGGCGCGTAGACCTGCCACTCCCCTCCGCCGGCCAGCCGGATCCCCAGGCAAGGCGTCGTGAGTCGATGGCCGCCTCGGTGGACGAGTACGGCGCGCACAGCACGCCGAAGCGATCCTCGTACCAGAGGTGCACCCGCGCATCGTTGCGGATTTCCACCGACGCGGGGAGATCCGCGAACCTCCGGGCGCCCTCCTCGATGACCGCGTTCTCCGCGTCCCAGCTGAGATCCGAGTCATCGAAGGAGAACAGGTCGTAGTCCTTGCTGCCCTCGGCGGGCGGGCGTCCGGTCACCACGTTCCGCACGGTCTGGCACCAGCGGCCCGCGGTCAGGTACCAACTGGGAAGCGCCAGCTCCGCCGCCCGCGCCAGCACTTCCGGCACCAGGTCGTGGCGCGTCACGATCTCGCGGAATTTCTCGGGTTGCCGCTCCATCGCCGTCCGGCCGCAGTCCATGCCCTGGTTTAGCACAGCGGACCGATTACCTCCCGCGTAATCGACCGGCCGCCGAACCTCGGCCAGGCTTGGCGCTACCGAAAACGGGACGACACAAGGAGAACCCCGACATGACCACCACCGCACCGACCGCCGCCGACCTCGCCCGCCGTTACCTCGACGTGTGGAACGAGACCGACCCGCAGCGGCGCCGCCAGCTCGTCTCGGAGGTCTTCGCGCCGGGCGCGGCCTACACCGACCCGCTCGGCGCGGTCGCCGGCCAGGACGAGATCGACGGGTTCATCGGCGGCGCGCAGGCGCAGTTCGCCGGGCTGGTCTTCAGCCTGCCCGCGGAGCCGGACGCGCACCACGATCTCGCACGGTTCCAGTGGCACCTGTCGGCTCCGGGCAACCCCGAGCCGATCGCGATCGGGTTCGACGTCGTGGAAATCGCCGGTGGCCGGATCGCCAAGGTGCACGGCTTCCTGGACAAGATTCCGGGCTGACCGACCGGAGACGCCGGGGATGTGGTCTTGACCACATCCGCGAGGTTCAGACCACCCGGGAGGTCTGAACCTCACCCGGCGAAGCCACGCCGCACAGCGGGCGTGGCCCTCCCCACTCTGTCCGTACCCCGCGGGGCGCCTGAGAGTTTCACCCGCGTGGATACCCGGGTTTGCACCGTCGGCGGCACCGGCTGGTGGTCTCCTGCCGATGCGCTTTCCAGAGGCGTCTCGTCCGCGCGGTCCAGGGTGCCTGAGAGGTTCCGGGGAGGACTTGCTCCTTCGGCGCCGGACCGGGGATGCCGGTCCGGTCTCTCCCGCGCGGGTTCGTCGATCGCGCGCCCAGTCTAGCGCGGAGGAAGATCAGCCCGTGCGGCGGGCGTTGCGGCGCTGGGTCAACTCGTCCGGCACGACGGCCTCGACCAGTCCGCCGTCGGCACGCTCGGCCGGGAACTCGTGGATCGTGCCGCTGATCTCCTGCATCGCCCCGCTGACCGCGATGCCGAAGACGCCCTGGCCGCCCTGGAGCAGATCCACGATCTCCTCCGGCGACGTGCATTCGTACACCGTGGTGCCGTCGGAGAACAGCGTGACCTTCGCCAGGTCGCGCACCCCGCGCACGCGCAGGTGGTCCACCGCGACGCGGATGTTCTGCAGCGAGACCCCGGTGTCCAGCAGGCGTTTCACCACCTTGAGGACCAGGATGTCCTTGAACGAGTACAGCCGCTGCGACCCCGAACCGTGCGCCGTCCGGATGCTGGGCGCGATCAGCTTCGTGCGCGCCCAGTAGTCCAGCTGGCGGTAGGTGATCCCGGCGATCTGGCAGGCCGCGGGACCGCGGTAGCCGACCAGCTCGTCGGGCAGCGAGGCGTCGGGGAACAGCTCGCCCTGCTCGCCGTCGGCGACAGGTCCGGCAGGTATCTCCGGACGACCAGCCTCGACCACCGCAAGCCTCCCCTCGCCCGGCCTCGCGGCGGGGCGTTCGACAGGCCGGTCGAGCCCAGGATCGGGATCGGCCGGGGAAAACTGCCACGAGCGCGCCGGGTCGGCGAATCACATCATGGCGATTTACCGCCTTTGACGGTAAGGCTGCGCCGCGAGCCGGTCAACGCGACGCGCGGCGGACCTCAAGCCCGTGTCGAGGCTTTGGCCCGTTCGCCGCACGGGATGGACAGTTTTTACTCAGCCGAGTAACTTATTACTCATGCAAGTAAACATCGACACGCAAGCCGAACTGGGCCTCAGCGTCACCGAGGCCACCACCCGGGCGCAGATCATCGGCGCGACCATCGCCACGATCGCCGACCACGGGTACGCGCGCACCACCTTCGCGCGCATCAAGGAACGGGCCGGGCTCAGCAGCACGCGGCTGATCTCGTACCACTTCACCACCAAGGCCGGCCTCATGCAGGCGGTGCTGAGCACGGTGTCCGAGACCAAATCGGAATACCTGCGCCGGCGCAGCGAGGGCGTCGACCCGGCGGACCGGGCGGGGAACCTGCGCGCGTACATCGAAACTTCGGTCGCGTTCCTGCGCGACTACCCGCAATGCGAGCGGGTGCTGGTCGAGATGGCCGCGCACGCCGACGACCGCGACGGCTGGGCGATGACCGGCGTCATGGTCGGGCAGCTGCGCACCGGCGCGCTGCGGCGGCAACTGGAACAGGGCCGCACAGAAGGGGCGTTCGGCGACATCTCGCCGGAGATCGTGGCGCTGTCCATCGCGCAGGCCATCGACGGGGTCGCGGCCGCCTACGCCGCCGATCCGGCGGTGGACCTCGATCGCTACGGCCGGGAGCTGGCCGACCTGTTCGCCCGCGCCACCGCGCGGTGAGCTCGTGCCCGGCGGGAAACCGCCGGGCAGCGGCGATCAGGTGTCGGCGCCGCGGAAGTCTTCCGGGGACACGGAGTCGAGGAACTCGCGGAACTTCTCGACCTCGTCCTCCTGCTCGTCCGGGATGATCAGCCCGGCTTCCTCGAGCACCGCGTCGACCGCGTGGATCGGGACCCCGATCCGCAGCGCCAGCGCGACCGAGTCGCTCGGGCGGGCCGACACCCGGATGTCGCCGTCGAAGACCAGCTCGGCGAAGAACGTGCCTTCTTTGAGATCGGTGATCACGACCTGCTCAAGCTCGCGGCCGAGCGCGCCGATGACCTCTTTGAGCAGATCGTGGGTGAGCGGCCGCGCGGGCCGCACGCCTTGCTGTTCCAGGGCGATCGCGGTGGCTTCGACCGAGCCGATCCAGATCGGCAGGTACCGCTCGCCCTCGGTCTCCCGCAGCAACAAGATCGGCTGATTCGCGGGCAGTTCGACCCGCACGCCGACGACGCGCATCTCGCTCATCGGGCTTCGCCTCCCTCTCGTGCACACGGGCCGCAGCGCTGGCGACGGCTGACGACCGTTGTCTCCGACGCTACCCGTCATCCGGGCGCTGTGCTCGCTCGCAGCGGACATTCTCGGTTCGTGGTCTCGCGAACCGTCTCTCACGGTACGGCATCCCGGCGCTGAGGTTCAGTCATTGACAAGTGGCCGAAAACGCGTCTCGGGCATACGGGTCAGTCGCCGGCCACGCCGCGGATGCCGGCTTTGACGAGCAGCGTGTGCAGCGTGACCGACAGCGCGGCCAGCTCGCGCACGACCTCGTCGGCGCGCGCCTTCGCGTCCGCGTCGCGATGCCGGTACGCCGGGGTCACGATCTGCTCCAGCAGGCCGACCTCGCGGTCGGCCGCGGCGCGGAACGCGCGCAGGTGCCGCGGTTCGAGCCCGAACTCGGTCATCGCTTTGACGGTGCGGGCGATCAGCACCGACTCCGGGCCGAAAAAACCCGCCGCGCCGGGACGCAGCAGGCCGTACTGGCACAGCTCGGCGAGCATCGCGTCGTCGATGCCCGCCTGTTCCAGCAGGTCTTCCTGGGTGAGCCGGGTGTCCGGCCCGGTCTCGAAGTCCGCCGCCGCGGGCAGTCCCGCCGGATCGCTCCCGTCGCCGAGCGGCACGAGCCGCCGCGGCAGCTGGGGAGCCGACGGGACCGGCGCGGGCGGTTGCACGCCCGCGCCTGCCGCGTCGAGCTGCTCCTTGATGACCTTGAGCGGGAGGTAGTGGTCGCGCTGCGCGGACAGCACGTACCGCAGGCGTTCCACGTCCGCCGGCGAGAACTGCCGGTACCCCGAGGGCGTGCGGCCCGGGCGGACCAGGCCTTCCGCCTCAAGGAAACGGATCTTGGAAATCGTGACATCGGGGAAGTCCCCGCGCAGCTGCGCGAGCACCGCCCCGATGCTCAACCCGTCCCGCCGGGCCTCCTGACGACCGGGCTGCCCGGCCGCCGTCACTGCGCTCCCTGGCCCCCGTGCCCCGGGCCGGTCAGGAAGACCAGGCGGAACTTGCCGATCTGCACCTCGTCGCCGCCGGCGAGGACGGCCTGGTCGACCGGCTCGCGGTTGACGTAGGTGCCGTTCAGGCTGCCGACGTCGATCACGACGAACTCCCCGCCCTCGCGCCGGAATTCCGCGTGGCGGCGGGAAACCGTGACGTCGTCGAGGAAGATGTCGCTGTCGGGGTGCCGTCCCGCGCTGGTGGTGTCGCGGTCGAGCAGGAAGCGGGAGCCCGCGTTGGGCCCGCGCTTCACGACCAGGAGGGCGGAACCCGGCGGCAGGGCGTCGACGCCCTGCACCGGTGCCTCGGCGGCCGGCGCGGACTCCTGCTGGCCTTCCATGTCGGCCAGGAAATCGGCCCGGAAGACAGAGGTCCGCTCCGGAGACTGCTCCGGGGGAACGCCGGGCCCGTCGTTCGTGCTCACCTGAGCTCTCCTCTACGCATGAAGTGTTGTCGTCGACCAAGAACGTGCAGCTGTCAACGTACCGTGCCCGACCGGCCCGGAACCCTCGGGCTCCCCTTGCGGCTCCGGCGCCCGGCCGAACGGCTCAGCCCTTGATGAGCGCCTGGTACGCCTCGGCCTCGAGCAGCGCCTCGAGACCGGCCGGGTCATCGAGCCGGATCTCCACGAGCCAGCCCTCGCCGTAGGGGTCGGAGTTGACGAGCTCCGGCGAATCGGCGACCGCGGAGTTGACCGCGACGATCTCGCCGTCGACCGGCGCGAACAGCTCCGAGACGCTCTTCGTGGACTCGACCTCGCCGAACGCGTCGCCCGCCCCGACCTGCTTGCCGACCTCGGGCAGGTCGACGAACACGACGTCGCCGAGCTGGTCCTGGGCGTATTCGGTGATGCCCACCCGCACGAGCGAACCCTCGCGGGCCGCGACCCACTCGTGCTCCTCGGTGTAGCGCAGTTCTTCCGGAGTGGTCAACGCCGCTCCCCTTCCTGGTGCCGGCTTTCCTGCCGGCAATCTTCCCTCACCGGGTGCGCAGCGCGCGAGCCGCCTGCACGACGTAGAGCACGCCGGACCAGAGGTAGAGGACGCCGCCCCACACCATGAACGCGTAGGCGATCGGCCGCGCGACCGCGGCGACGTCCGAGCCGCCCTGCGTGAGCAGCAGGAACGGGAAGGCGTACATGAGGACGAAGGTCGCGCCCTTGCCGATGTAGGTCACCTCGGGCGGCGCGAACCCGCCGCGGCGCAGCAGCATCACGCACACCCCGAGCACCAGCTCGCGCAGCACCAGCGGCACGACGACCCACCACGGGATGATGTCGCGGATCAGGAACGCGACGAGCGTGGCGAGGATGTAGAGCCGGTCCGCGGCGGGGTCGAGCAGCTGCCCGAGCCGCGACATCTGGTCGAGCCAGCGGGCGAGCTTGCCGTCGAGCCAGTCGGTGAGCGCGGAGAAGATCAGCAGGGCGAGCGCCCAGCCGTCTTCCTTCGGGCCGAGCAGCAGCCACAGGAACACCGGGACGCCCGCCAGGCGCAGCAGCGACAGCAGGTTGGGGACGGTGAGCGCCTGCCGCCACAGGGAGGGCTCGGTCTTGGGCTCGTCGGGGACCGTGGTCACTTGGTCAGCCTAGAGCGGACGGGATCGTGAGGGTTGTCGTGGCGGGGTGAAAGGCGGGGCCGCGGTTGTGCTGAGGCGGGGTTCGGCGGGTGCTGAACGCACCGAACGCCACATCGGGGTTTTCTCGGCGGCGCGGGGCGCGGCGAGTTCGCCGCGGAACACCGGCGGGCCGCCCGGCTTCGCTCCCGCGGAGGTCCGCTGGCAGTGGGGGAACCTCCGCGCACGGGATGGCTGACGCCGTCGGGTTGCTCGCTGTGCCGCGAGGAAGACTTCGGCGAACCGGCGCGGCGGGGTCCGTCCGGCTCGGCCTGGAACGATTCCGTCGGTGCCGAGGCGAACCGGTGCCGAGGGTGAACCGGTGCCGCGAGCGAACCGGCACGGCGGGCAAGCCAGCGCCACGAACGAACCGCCACGGCGGGCAAGCCGGTACAGCAGGTGAACCGGTGCAGCACCAGGAAAAACGGCGGATCCGGCGGACGGCGGCCGGAACCCCTCCCCGGCTCCGGCCGCAGTCCGGCGGAAGTCTCAGCGAGAGCGCCGCCTGCCGGCCGCGCGGCGGTGGCTCCAGCCGCGGCGCCGCAGCTGCGCGGTGCTCAGCGTTTCGGGACGGCCGCGGCCGTCGGTGCCCACCCAGCGCGGGCGCACGGCTCCGGCTTCGAGGACGTAGGGGCGGCCGCCGCACCACACCACGCTGCAGGGTTCGGTCGGCGGGTCGGTCGGGGCGTCGGTCTCGGCTGCGGGGACGGTTTCGGTGCTCATGCTCTCGGTGACTCGTGCTCTCTGGCGTCGGGCTTCGGGGACCTGGAACGCGCGGGGCGCCTGCCCTTTACGTCGGCGCGGAACCGCCGAGCGTTAACCGCCCCGGGCCGGATTCCTCCGAACGATGGGTCCCGGCGATGCGGATTTCCCAGTCCGGAAACCGAAAACAACCGTCCACAGTAGACTGAAACGAGGCCGCTCCGGTGTGTCGGTGCCGCTCAGCGGGGGCGCGAGGGGCCAGAATGGGCGCGACCCCGGAGAAAGGATCGCGGTGCTCCCGTCGAAAACCGTGTACGGGCCGCTGTGCGCGGCTGTGGTGGTTTTGCCCGCGCTCACCGCCTGTTCGGGGGATCAAGCGTCACCGGCGGCCGCGTCGTCGGCGCCCTCCGCGATCGCCTCGGCAGCGCCGAGCAGCCACGCTCCCCCGCCGCTTCCGCAGACCGCGGGCGCGAGCAGCCCGCCCGCCGCACCCCGCAGCACCGCGGCCGCGCCGAAACCGTCGAAACAGGCACCGCCGGCCACTCCGGGCACCTGCGGCACAGTCACCGCGGCGAGCGGGACGACACTGTACGTCTACGACAACAAAGCCACTCCGTGCGCCGACGCGATGGCGCTCGTCAAGAAGTTCCACCAGGCGATCAACGGCCGCCAGGCGGCGGGCTCGAACAACCCGGTCAACGCGACCGTCGACGGCTGGCTGTGCGTTTCCGGCCCGCCCGCCGCGCAGGGCGGCACCACGTGCAGCAAGGGCGAGCAGACCGTGCTGGCGGCGGTGGTCCCGGCCGAATGAGACCGGGACCACCGCCGGCTCTCAAGACTTGAGAGCCGGGAAGTCGTCCTCGCGGAACTCGCCCTCCGGCCGCTCGCCGCCCTCCCGGCCGCGCAGTTCGACCCGGCGGATCTTGCCCGAGATGGTCTTCGGCAGGTCGCCGAACTCCAGCCGCCGGATCCGCTTGTACGGGGCGAGGTGCTCCCGCGCGTACGCCAGGATCTCCCGCGCGGTCTCGGCGTTCGGCTCGCGTCCGGCGGCGAGCACGACGTAGGCCTTGGGCACGGCCAGCCGGATCGGGTCCGGCGCGGGCACCACCGCCGCCTCGGCGACCGCTTCGTGCTCCAGCAGGACGCTCTCCAGTTCGAACGGCGAGATCCGGTAGTCCGAGGCCTTGAAGACGTCGTCGGTGCGGCCGACGTAGGTGATGTAGCCGCGTTCGTCGACCGAGCCGACGTCTCCGGTGTGGTAGTAGCCGTTCGCGAACGCGGCCGAGGTGCGTTCGTCGTCGTCGGTGTAGCCCGCCATCAGGCCGACCGGCCGGTGCGCGAGGTCGAGGCAGATCTCGCCCTCGGCCGCGCGCTCGCCGGTGACCGGGTCGACCAGCGCGACCGCGAATCCGGGCAGCGGGCGGCCCATCGAACCGGCCACGACGTCCTGGCCCGGCGTGTTCGCGACCTGGACGCTGGTTTCGGTCTGCCCGAAGCCGTCCCGGATGGTGACGCCCCACGCCTTCTCGACCTGCTCGATCACCTCGGGGTTGAGCGGCTCCCCCGCGCCGACGACCTTCTTCGGCGGCGTCCGCAGCGCGCTGAGGTCGGCCTGGATCAGCATCCGCCACACCGTCGGCGGCGCGCAGAAGCTGGTGACCGCGCAGCGGTCCATCTGCGCCATCAGGGCGGCCGCGTCGAACCGCGCGTAGTTGTAGAGGAACACGGTCGCTTCGGCGTTCCACGGCGCGAAGAAATTGCTCCACGCGTGCTTGGCCCAGCCCGGCGACGAGATGTTGAGGTGGACGTCGCCCGGTTCCAGCCCGATCCAGTACATTGTGGACAGATGGCCGACCGGGTACGAAACGTGCGTGTGCTGCACGAGTTTCGGCTTCGCGGTGGTGCCCGAGGTGAAGTACAGCAGCAGCGGATCCTCGGCGCGGGTGACCCCGTCCGGGGTGAATTCGGCGGAGGACGCGTACGCGGTTTCGAAGGCGTGCCACCCGGAAACCGGCTCGCCGACCGCGATGCGCGTGTAGTCGCCCGCGACGTCGGCGAACTTCTCCGCGTCGACGTCGCGCACGATCACGTGTTTCGCGTTGCCGCGCTCCACCCGGTCCACGAGATCGACCGGGCCGAGCAACGTGGACGCCGGGATCACGACCGCGCCGAGCTTGATCGCCGCGAGGATGGTCTCCCACAGCTCGCCCTGGTTGCCGAGCATGACGATCACCCGGTCGCCGCGCGAGACGCCGAGGCCGCGCAGCCAGTTCGCGACCTGGTTGGACCGGGCGGACATCTCCGGGAACGTCCAGCGGTTCTCGGTGCCGTCCTCTTCCACGATCCACAGCGCGTACCGCTGCGCGTTCGCCGGGTCCGCCGCGACGGCGTCGAACCAGTCCAGCGCCCAGTTGAACTCGTCCAGCCGCGGCCACGCGAACTCGCGATAGGCAGTGTCGTAGTCCTCGCGGTGGGCCTGCAGATAGTCCCGCGCCGCGCGGAATGCCTGGTAGCCGGTGACCTCAGCGCCGTTGCTCACGTCGTACTCCTCGTGCTCGCTTTCCCGTGCCTGTTCTACTCGCCCGTGAACTCCGGCGCTCGTCGCTCCAGGAAGGCCTGGACGGCTTCCTGGAGGTCCTTGCTCGGCAGGAACGCGGAGTTCCACGCGGCGACGTAGCGCAGGCCCTCGGCGACCTGGCGTTCGGTGTTCGCCGACAGCACCTGCTTGGTGCCCTGGACGACCAGCGGCGGGTTCGCGGCGATCTCCGCGGCCAGCTCGCGGGCCTTGGCCAGCAGCGTCTCCTGGTCCGGGTACACGTCGTTGACCAGGCCGATCTTCTCCGCCCGCGCGGCGTCGACGTCCTTGCCGGTCAGGGCCAGCTCGCGGACATGGCCCTCGCCGACGATCGGCGCGAGCCGCTGGAGGCTGCCGATGTCGGCGACGATCGCGACCTTCACCTCGCGGACGCTGAACTTGGCGTCCTCGCTGGCGAGGCGGATGTCGGCGGCGGTGATGACGTCCACGCCGCCGCCGATGCACCAGCCGGACACGGCGGCGACCACCGGTTTGCGGCATTCGGCGATCGAGCTGACCGCCTGCTGCAGCCGCTGGACCTCGCGGTGGAACTCGGTGCGCGGCCCGGCCAGCGCGTCGCCCGCCAGCAGCGGGGCCCAGCTGCCCATCATCGCGGGCAGGTCGAGGCCGTAGGAGAAGTGCTTGCCGCTTCCGGCGAGGACCACGGCGCGCACGCGCGGGTCGGCGTCGAGGGCGGCGAACACCAGCGGCAGCTCCCGCCAGAAGTCCGGGCCCATCGCGTTGCCCTTGCCCGGGCCGAGCAGGGTGACCTCGGCGACCGGTCCGTCGAGGTCGACGCGGAGCGAGGCGAGTTCGGGCAGGGCGGCTGCTGGTTCGGTCATACGGTCATCTTGACGCATCCCCGCCAGCCCAGCCCATCGGAGTTGACACTGTGCCAACCCGGCTGCGGGATGCTTTCCTGGAGACCCGAGGTGGAGAGGGAGGCGCCCGTATGGATCCGGCACCCGTGCCCGTCGCCGACGCGCCGCCGGCGGAACCCGCGGCGGCCCGCAAGGCAAGGCCGATCGAGCTGTCCGGCTCGTTCCGGCACGAGGGCCAGCGCCTGTGCTACACCGAATACGGCAGCGGCGACCGCGTCGTGGTGCTGATGCACGGGATCATGTTCACCCGCCGGATGCACGCGCCGCTGGCCAGGCGGCTCGCCCGCGCGGGGTTCCGCGTGGTGACCCTCGACCTGCTCGGCCACGGCGATTCGGACCGGCCGACACAGTCGTGGCGCTATTCGATGCCCGCGTTCGGCGAACAGGCCGTCGCGCTGCTCGACCACCTGGAGATCGAGGACGCGGTGGTCGGCGGCACCTCGCTGGGCGCGAACGTGGCGCTGGAGGTGGCCGTCGCCGCGCCGTCGCGGGTGCGCGGGCTGGTGGTCGAAATGCCGGTGCTGGACAACGCGATCATCGCCGGGCTGCTGACCTTCGCACCCCTGTTGTTCGCCGCGCGCTTCCTGCCCGCGACAGTGCGCGGGGTGGCGTTGGCCGCGCACCTGGTGCCGCACGGGAACCAATGGGTGGACGTCATCACGGACACGCTGAGCCAGGAACCGGCGCCGATGGCCGCGTTGCTGCACGGCGTGCTGTTCGGCCGCGTCGCGCCGCCGAAGTCGATCCGGGGCACGATCACCACGCCGACGCTGGTGATCGGGCACGAGGGCGACCCGATCCACCCCTTCGGCGACGCGGGCAGTCTGGCCGAGGACCTGCCGGACGCCGAGTTCGTCCAGGCCCGGAGCCCGGTCGAGCTGCGGTTCGACCCGAAGCGGTTGAGCGCGGCGATCCGGGACTTCGCCTTTCGCCGCTACCCCGCCTGAGCCCGGCTCCCGAGGTCCTTCACGGCACGTCGGGCGGGGCGCGAAGGTCGTCCGCAGCGGCGTGCCCCCTGCCGTGCACGCCATCGGCGAGTTCGGTCCTGAGCGGCTCAGCGAGGTTCGTGAGGGGAACTCTGATTCCGTCAGGGTTCCCCTCACGAACCCCCGGCACGGGTCAATCCTCGTCGAGGCCGGGGGACTCCGGCGGTGCCTGGAGGTCGTGCGCGCGGAACAGGACGGCGTGCTCCACGCCCATGGCCTTGCCGCTCATCGCCGTGAACTGCGGGATGAAGTCCGCGGGCGCGGGGTGGTCCGGGAGCGCGGCCAGGTACGCCGCGTGCGCCTCCAGGGACGCGACACCGCGCTGCAGCGGTTCTCCGGTGACGTCGACGCCGTGGGTCGCCCCGGAACCGGGGAGTCCGGGGACGAGGTACCAGCGCGCGGAATGCGGGGCGAGGCCCTCGTCGTCGATCTGCTCCGGGAAGACCCACCGGTTGCCCGCGTCGCGGATCGCGTCGAGGGTCGCGAGTCCGGCGGCACGGTGGTCGGCCTGGTCGAAGCCGTAGGGCGTTTCGACGTCGAATCCGCAGCCGAGCACGACGTCGGGCTTGCACCGGCGGATCTCGCGGGCGATGTCCCGGCGCAGGTCGAGGCCGTAGACGAGCACGCCGTCCGGATGTTCGAGGACGGCGAGGCGCTCGACGCCGACGGCCGCGCAGGCGTTGCGCTGTTCGGCGACGCGCAGGCGGGCCGTCTCCTCGGGCGGGTTCGGCATGCCCGCCTCGCCGCGGGTGAGCAGGAGGTAGGCGACCTCGATGCCGCGCGCGGTCCAGCGCGCGACGGCGGCGGACGTGCCGTACTCCATGTCGTCCGGGTGCGCGACGACGCAGAGCACGCGCCGGAAGGACTCTTCAGGCAGGGCAGGCAGGGTCATACCGGACATCTTCGCCCGCGGACGGCCCGCTGTCCGCGTTATCCGGCCTGATTCCGGTCCAGTCCGGCCACCGGGCCGAACACGATCACCGCGGGCGGGCGGACTCCCGCGGCCGCCGCTTCCTCGGCCACCGAGGCGAGCGTCGACCGCAGCACCCGCTGGGTCCGCATCGTCCCGTCCTCGACCACGGCGACCGGCGTGTCGCCGGGGCGGCCGCCTTCGAGCAGGGCGGCGGCGAACTTCGGCAGCCGCTCGACGCCCATCATCAGCACGATCGTCCCGCGCATCCGGGCCAGCAGCGACCAGTCCACCAGCGACCGCTCGTCCCCCGGCGCGACGTGCCCGGACACGACGACCACCTCGTGCGCGACCCCGCGGTGCGTCACCGGGACGTCGGCCGCCGCGGGCACCGCGAACGCCGAGGTGATGCCCGGGACCATGGTCACCGGCACGCCGGCCTCGGCACACGCCTGGACCTCTTCGAATCCGCGGCCGAACAGGTACGGGTCGCCGCCCTTGAGCCGGACGACGAACTTGCCCTCCTTGGCCTTTTCGACAAGCGTCCGGTTGATCACGTCCTGGCTCGCCGCGCGGCCGTACGGGATCTTCGCCGCGTCGACGACCTCGACCTCCGGCGCCAATTCGTCCAGCAGGTCGCGCGGGCCGAGCCGGTCGACGACCACGACGTCGGCGCGCGAGAGCAGCCGCCGGGCGCGGACGGTGATCAGGTCCGGGTCGCCGGGCCCGCCGCCGACCAGCGCGACGCCGGGCAGCGTGCCTTCCGGATGCGGCCGGCGGCCGTCCTCGATCGTGCCCGCGTGCAGGCCGTCCAGCATCGCATCGCGGACCGCGGCCGAGCGGAGCGGCTCGCCGCCGGACAGGACGCCGAACAGGAGGCCGCCGTGCCGTCCGGTCGCGGGGGTCACCGCCGAACCGGACTCGCCCTCGTCGGCGCGGACGCAGAAGACGCGTTCCCGCTCCGCCTCCGCGCAGATCTCGGCGTTGGTCGCCGGGTCGTTCGTGCAGGCCAGCGCATACCAAGCCGCGCGCAGGTCGCCCTCGGCGTAGCGGCGCTGGTGCCACACCAGCTCGCCCGCGTCCGCCATCCCCTGCACCGACGGCGTCGTGTGCGGCGACACCAGCTCGACGCGGGCGCCCGCGCTGATCAGCCGCGGAAGCCGGCGCTGGGCGACGGAACCGCCGCCGAACACCACGACGCGGCGGCCGGTCAGGTCGAGGCCGGAAAGGTAGTGCGGGTCGTCCATGCGCCGAATCTAACAGCGGCGCGCAGCGCCTCCGTCGAGGGCGGCGGAGGGGAGGAAGGCGGAGATACGGGCGGCGCACCGTCTTCTCGTCGCGGCGAGCGCGGGTCATGCCACGCCGGAGTGCGGCTGAGGCCGCTGGGGCTAACGACACGGGAAAATGCGTCGGCTGTCCGCACCCAAATCCGCCGCCGCGTCCGGAAGCGACTGCTGGGCGCATACCGGATCACGTGGGGAGTCATGATGACAAGGAATCGTGCGGCCAGACGAAGACGCGCGGGTGCGGTGGCCGAGGCTCTGCTCGTGCTAGCCCGCCCGCGCCGGGCGCGACACAGGGGCAGGCGCGCGCCGTCAACAGCCACGGCGTCGCCGCGGGTTACATGCTGACGCCGACCGTCGCCGTCCCGGCGCGCGACACCGGCGTCGTCGTCGGCGAATGGCTGACGCCGGACAACCTGGAGCACCCCTTCCGCTGGGACCCGGACGGCCAGGTCGCCCACCTCGGCACGCTCCCGGCGACACGTGGTGCATCGCGACCGGCATCTCGCCGACGGCGCCGTCATCTCCGGCCTGGACACGAACCCGGCGAAGGCCCACTCGGTGCGGTGGGTCAACGGCGGGCCGATCACCGACCGCGTGGGCCAGCGCGAACAACGTCATGGACCGGGACGGGACGATCGGCGGGCACCTGACCGGCGTCGAGCACGGCATCTCCGCACCGACGACCTGGGACCGGAACGGCGTGCTGCACCGGCTGGACTGGCCGAGCCCGCATCCGAGCTGGCTCAATCAGGCCGGCCCCACCGGCTACGCGACCGGCAGCGGGTATCTGTGATTCGGTGCTTTGGGACCCGGACGGCACCATCTGCCTCGTCGACGGGGACATCGCGGGGGTCGGCTCGAACGGCAACGCGGTGGGGGCTTCGCAGAAACGCGCGACTGTCTGGTACGAGAACGAGGACATCGCGCGGTTCGGGATCCTTCCCGGCGGCAGTCACAGCAAGGCGGAGTGGATCGCCGACAGCGGCTACCTCGTCGGAAGCGCGGACCCCACCGGCTGCAAAACGCATGCGGTGGCTTGGAAACTCCACTAGCACCGGGTGCGGCTTCGCGCGTCAATCCGGTCCTCACTCGACCCGGAAAACCGGACCGCGCGGCACGAACGGCAGCCGAGCGCCACGCGGAACCAGAAAAGCATGCTCCCGCGACGGCCGCACGTGATCGCACTGCGCGTCAGTGATGATCAGCACCGGCCCGTCCGCCGGGAAATCCGGGGCGCGGCGCAGCAGCTCGACCCCGGGCTGCAGCCGGGTGCCGCCGCGGCCGCGGACCCTTACCCGGCCCGCGATGTCTTCCACGGCGAGGTATCCGGCGTCGTAGGCGGCCGCGTCGCAGAACACCACCCGGGCGGCCGGGACGTCGCGGGCCCGCGCGTACGACGCGATCGCGCCGAGCGCCTTGCCCAGCAGTTCCGCGTTCATCGACCCGGAGGTGTCCAGCACGACGCCGAAGGTCGCGCGGCGGTCGATCCGCTCCGGACGGACCAGGCCCGGACGCGGGATGTCCGGCGTCGCCGGCTGACGGCGCGACGCCCGCGCGTAGCTGCGCACCGGCCGCTCGGCCCGGACGTGCTCGTCGAACCACTGCGCCAGCTGCGCGTCCCACGGCAGCGGCGGGTGGTCCAGCGCGCGGATCTCCTGTTCCAGCCCGAGCGGCAGCAGGCCGAGCCCCTGGCTGAGCGCGCGGCGATAGAACTCGTCCAGGTCGACGCCGCCGGTCCGGTCGCCGTCGCGCCACGGCAGCGGCTTGGGTTCGGCCCGGCGCGAGGAACGGCGGGCGGCGGCGTCCGGCTCGGACAGCCAGTCGCCGAGGACGTCGCCCGCCTCGCGGCCGCCCAGCGTGCGCAGTTTGCGGGCGCGGCGCAGATCGGTGGTCAGCGTGTCGTACACCGATTCCGCGGACAGCCCGGCCAGCTGCGGATCGTGCAGCCCGTCGCCGGGCAATTCGCCGACGCCGAGGGCGACCAGCCAGCCGTTGACCACGTAGTCGCACGCGACGTTCCACAGATACGGATCGCGGCCGAGCGCACGGCGGTCGTGCCGGAGCGCGGCGTGCAGCATCTCGTGGGCGAACACGAACCGCCATTCCTCGGCGGTCAGCGCGGCATGCGGGTTGACGTAGATCTCGCCGTGTTCGGCGTCGACCGCCGCGACCGAGATGTCCCAGGCGCGGACCACCTCCGGATCGGCGATCAGCGTGAACCCGGCGGCCACCGCGCCCAGCAGCGGGAACGACGACGCGAACCAGCCCAGCGCGCGGTCCCACTCCCCCAGCCTCCGCCGGTGCCGGGTCTGGCCGCGCGCGTCGGCGGCCTGCTCCATCGCCTCGGTGGCCGAAGCGATCAGGCCGTGCACGAACCGCTCGGTCCACGGCGCGGACTTCCCGTAGTACTGGGCGTGCCAGCGGCTCGGCGGCTCCGTGAGCGCGAGACACGGCCGGTCGCCGCCGGTGCCGAGCGAACGGAAGACCTCCGGAACACCGGTGTCGCGCCAAGCGCGGGCAAGGGAAAGCTCGTCCGTGCCGGGAAGTTCGGGCAGCAGCGTGAGCGGCGTCCCGACCCGCACTGCCCCCGCGAACCGGTGCACCGCGACGCAACATGCCGCGCCGTAGCTCGCGTCGACGTCGCGGTCGGCAGTGATCGCGTCCGCCTCGGCGAGCTGTCCCTCGTCCAGATGGCCGAGGCCGAGGTGCAGCAGCAGATGCGCGAACACCCATGCCCACTCGGCCGGTTCGGCGTCGCGGGAGCGGTTCGCGGTGATCAGGCCGCGGTCGGCGACGACTGCCCAAGCCGCGGCGCCGGTCAGGCTGACGCGGTCCAGGCTCGCGCCCTCCGCGAGCCGCTTCAGGACGGTGTTCGCGCGGACCAGCGCCCAGCCCGCGTCGATCGCCTTGTTCCGGCGTTCGCGGAGGCGAGCGTCGGAGCGGACGGTGCTCATGCCCGGGCCGCCACCAGCCGAGGCAGGTCGCGCGCGGCTTCGACCAGGAACCACGCCGGCAGGCGCGGGTTGCCCGCCTCGTCGTCCGCGATCACCAGCTGCGCCATCTCCAGCGAGATCTCCGCCAGTTCGACCAGCAGGCTCTTCGCCCGGAACGCGAACTGCCGCACCGCCGCCGACGCGTGCCGCTTGTCCGCGGGCAGGTCGCGGGAGAGCCGGACGCGGAAGGTCTCGGCGAGGAAGTAGAGCAGGTCGCGCTCGCCCGCCTCGGCGGGCCAGCGCGCGTCGCCCTTGAGGATGGCTTCCAGGTCGTAGGCGTGCCGCGCGACCTTGAGATAGGACCGAAACGCGCCTGCGTGCTGCCGGGTGAGCGTGGCGTACGCGAGCAGCCCGGCGGTCTCGTCGTCGAGCGCATCGCCTGCCGAATGCAGCAGGTCGGACAGCATGTGCCAGGACCTCGGCGTGGAGAAGGGCTCCTCGGTCTTCGGCGGCTGGCTCCACAGGTGGTCCGGGCGCTGGGTCAGGTATTCGACCACTGCCGGATGGATGCCGTTGCCCGCCGCCCAGGCGAGCCAGTCGCCCGCCGACGCGCGCAGGTGAAGGTGGACCAGCCGGTTCACCAGCGCCGAGGCCATCGGCCGGGCGAGCGCCTGGTCGGTGGCGCGGTTGCCGGCGCCGATCACCACCGAACCGGGCGGCAGCTCGTAGGAGCCGATCCGCCGGTCGAGGATCAGCGAATAGAACGCCTTCTGCACGTCCGGCGACGCGGCGTTCAGCTCGTCCAGGAACAGGCAGTACGGCTCGTCGCGCGCGATCTGCTCGGGCGGGCAGAACCGGCTGCGGCCGTCGACGATCTGCGGGACGCCGATCAGGTCCTCGGGCGCGAGCTGCGTGCCGAGCAGCGAGACGCATTCGAGGCCGAGCGCCGCCGCGAATTCCCGGACCAGCGAAGACTTCCCGATTCCGGGCGCGCCCCAGAGGAAGACCGGACGGACGACGGCGGTCGTGAGCAGGATGTCGGGCAGCTGGGCGGGGGTGACCGTGAGCTGGGCGTGCACAACGCGGACCTTTCCGGTGTCGGGACATCCTCGTGCGACGCCCGTTTCGTGCCGTGATGGTCGCGCGCCCGGCCCGCTGCCCGCATCCGGTTTTTCAGCTCCGCGCCGCCGTCGGGTACGGCAGCAGCGCCATCTCCCGCGCGTTCTTGATCGCGGTCGCCACCTGTTTCTGCTGCTGCGGCGTCAGTCCGGTGACCCGGCGGGCCCGGATCTTGCCCCGGTCGGAAATGAATTTCCGCAGCAGATCGACGTCTTTCCAGTCCACCCGGGTGATTCCGGCTGCGTGGAAGGGGTTCGGGCGGCGGCGCGGCGTCCGGTCTGGTTTGGGCACGGTGCTCACCAGCTCGACTTCGACACGCCGGGCAGTTCCCCGTTGTGCGCCAT
Organism: Amycolatopsis rubida; assembly: GCF_900115345.1. Classification (GTDB taxonomy): domain Bacteria; phylum Actinomycetota; class Actinomycetes; order Mycobacteriales; family Pseudonocardiaceae; genus Amycolatopsis; species Amycolatopsis rubida. The sequence continues at coordinate 450,542 of NZ_FOWC01000007.1, forward strand.
CTGCCGCATGCGCACCCGGGACAGCCCGAATTTCCGCAGGTATCCGCGCGGACGCCCGTCGGCGGCGTCGCGGTTGCGGATCCGCGTGCGGCTCGCGTCGCGCGGCATCCGTTGCAGCGCAACGACAGCGTCGGCCTTCTCGTCGGCAGAGGCGGACGGCGACGCGATCAGCGCCTTGAGCGCGCGCCGGCGTTCCACGTACCGCGCGGCGATCACCTTCCGCTGCTCGTTCTTCGCGATTTTCGACTTTTTCGCCATCAGCGTTCTTCCTTGAATTCGACGTGCTTGCGCGCCACCGGGTCGTATTTGCGCAACACCATCCGGTCCGGGTTGTTGCGTCGGTTCTTCTTGGTGACATACGTGTAGCCGGTGCCCGCGGTCGACCGCAGTTTGATGACCGGCCGGATGTCGGTGCTTTTCGCCATTCAGAACTTCGCTCCCTTCGCGACGAGGTCGGCGACGACGGCATCGATGCCGCGTTTGCCGATCGTCTTCATGCCCTTCGCCGACACCTTGAGCCGCACGGTGCGGCCGAGGCTCGGCACGTAGTAGCGGCGCGTCTGCAGGTTCGGCTCCCACCGCCGCGACGTGCGGCGATGCGAATGCGAGACCTGCTTGCCGTAGCCCGGCTTGCGGCCGGTGACCTGGCACACGGCTGACACGGACCCTCCCAAGTTGATAGTGACATTCATGTTCAACTACGCTCGTCACCGTACCCCGCCCCGTCGTCTGGAGATCCAGTGCCCCCACGTCCGCGTGTCCCGCTCGTGCTCTGCAGCGGGATCGCCCGCACCGGCGCTCTCGCCGCGCTTCTGCTCCGCGCGAGCCCCGGCACCGCCGTCGTCCACCACGACCTGCGCGACATCGGCTCCGGCGTCGTCCGCCGCCGGATCCTCCTGCGCGGCCGCGACGAGCTGACCCCGCTCGAACTCGCGCACGGCTGCGTCAACTGCACGCTGCGCGAGGATCTGCTGCCGCTGCTGCGCCGGCTGGCCCGGATGCCGCAGGTCGACCGCATCGTGGTGCGGCTGGACGAAGCGATGGAGCCGGAGCCGGTGAGCTGGGCGATCCGCAACGTCCTGGTCGGCGACCGCCCGGTGAGCGACGACGTCGAGCTCGAAGCGGTGTTCACCGTGCTGGACTGCGCGACCTGGCTCGCCGACGTCACCGGCGACGACCTGCTCGCCGAGCGCGGCCTCCACGGCAGCCCCGAGGACGAGCGGACGCTCGCGCAGGTCGCACTGTCCCAGGCGGAATCGGCGGACGTGCTCGTGCTCGCCGGAGCCGCACCGGACGCCTGGTGCGCGGCCAGATCCTCCGCGGTGCTGGACCGGGTCGCGCCGTCCGTTCCCCGGGTCGAGCTCGCCCGCACCGACGCCGCCGGACTGTTCGCCGCGATCCCGGCCGACGCCCGCCGCGGCGAGGTCACCGACCTGCACGGCGCGTTGCTGCGCGGCGCGCCGCCGCTGCACCCGGACTGCGGCATCGAACTGCTGCGGTTCACCGCGCAGCGCCCGTTCCATCCGGAGCGGCTGCACGAGGCGATCGACCTGCTGCTCGACGGCGTGGTCCGCACCCGCGGCCGGGCCTGGGTCGCCAGCCAGCCCGACGTCGCGTTCTGGATCGAATCGGCGGGCGGCGGGCTCGGCATCGGGCACGCCGGGCCGTGGCTCGCCTCGCCGGAGGGACCGGACTGGGCCGAGGTCTCCCCCGAACGCCGCACGCTCGCCTCGCTGCGCTGGGACCCGGTGCACGGCGACCGCGCGCAGGAGCTGGTGATCGTCACCGATCAGGCCGCTCCCGCGGAGATCGAGAGCGCGTTGCAAGCCGCCCTGCTCACCGACGCCGAACTCGCCGAAGGCGAAGCCGCCTGGCGCGGATACCCCGACCCCTTCGGGGACTGGCACGAGGACCCCTGCGAAGAAACCGAAGAACCCGACCGGCACGCGAACGCCGCCAACCAGAAGGACGAAACCCTGTGAAACCCGGCATCCACCCCGACTACCACCCGGTGGTCTTCAAGGACTCGTCGACCGGCGACGCGTTCCTGACCCGCTCCACCGCCACCTCCGACCGGACCATCGAATGGTCCGACGGGAACACCTACCCGCTCGTGGCGGTGGACATCAGCGCGTGGTCGCATCCGTTCTGGACCGGCACCCAGCGGATCCTCGACTCGGCGGGCCAGGTCGAGAAGTTCCACCGCCGTTACGGGCAGCGCCGCGGCGGGGGTGCGCGCTGATGGCCGTCCCGAAGCGGAAGATGTCCCGCAGCAACACCCGGTCCCGGCGCTCGCAGTGGAAGGCGGCGGCACCGGACCTGGTGCCGATCGTCGTGGACGGCGAGCGGAAACTGGTGCCGCGCAAGCTGATCAAGCACTTCCAGCGGCTCGGGCGGTGAGCGTCCCGGTCACTGTCCTTTCCGGATTCCTCGGCGCCGGGAAAACCACGCTGCTCAACCGGATCCTGGCCAACCGCGAGGGCCTGCGCGTCGCGGTGATCGTGAACGACATGAGCGAGGTCAACATCGACGCCGCGCTCGTGCGGGACAGCGTGTCGCGGACCGAGGAGCGGCTGGTCGAGATGACCAACGGGTGCATTTGCTGCACCCTGCGCGAGGATCTGCTCGACGAGGTCGCCCGGCTGTGCGAGGACGGGCGGTTCGGCCATCTGCTCATCGAGTCGAGCGGGATCTCCGAGCCGATGCCGGTCGCGGCGACGTTCTCCTTCCCCGCCGACGACGGCTCCCCGGTGCTGTCGTCGGCGCGGCTGGACACGATGGTCACCGTGGTGGACGCGGCGAACTTCGCCCGCGAACTGGCCCGCGGGGACAGCCTGGCCGAGCGTCGGCTGGACCAGTACGAGGGCGACGAGCGGACGGTCAGCGACCTGCTGATGGACCAGGTCGAGTTCGCCGATGTGCTGCTGCTGAACAAGGTCGACCTGGTCACACCGTCGGAGAAGGACCGGTTGCTCGCCTCGCTGCGCCGCCTCAACCCGGCTGCCGACGTCGTGTCCGCCGAGTTCGGCCGGGTGCCGCTGGAGCGGGTCTTCGGCACCGGCCGCTACGACGCCGAACGCGCGCGGGAAGCGCCGGGCTGGGTGGCGGAACTGAACGGCGACCACGTGCCGGAGACCGAGGAGTACGGCATTTCCAGCGTGGTGTTCCGCTCCCCGCGCGCGTTCGACCCGGTGCGGTTGTGGGACTTCGTGACCTCGCGGCTGGACTCCGGCGAGTTCGGCACGGTGCTGCGGTCGAAGGGGTTCTTCAGCCTCAGCAGCCGGCCGGGCACGCTGGGGTTGTGGTCGCAGGCGGGCAGCGTCGCACGGTTCGAACCGCAGGGCGTCGCGGACGAACCCCGGCAGGAACTGGTGTTCATCGGCGTCGGGCTCGAGCACGCCGCTCTGCTCGACGCACTGGAGACCTGCCTCGCCGAGAGCGGAGCCACCGACGACCCGTTCCCCGAGTGGGAGCCGGTGCACGTCCACTAAGGACGGTTCCGGCTCACGGCCGCAGCACCGTGAGCCGGAACCGCCCGCTCTTCGCCGCCGCGTGCTCCACTGCCTCGCCGACCGCGGACAGCGCGAACTCGTCCACCTCGAACTGGGCCAGGTCCAGCAGTCCGCACCGGGCCAGCGCGATCAGCTTCGGCACCGCGTCGCGCGGGTACATCCACCGGCCCCGCACCGTCACGCTGTTGAGCATCAGCCACGGGTACGGCAGCGCGAGTTCGCCGCCGACCCCGCCCATCAGCACCACGCGGCCGAACTCCCGGACCGTCATCGCCGCCGCGCGCACCGCGGCGGCCGGGGCGGACGGCGGCAGCAGATCCAGCACCAGGTCCACTGGGCCGGCCACCGAGAGCATCGCCTCGCGGTCCTCGTCTTCGTTGCCGCACAACACGACCGTCCGCACGCGATGGCCGAAGCGCTGCTCCAGATCGGCCAGCGCGGCCCGGTTCCGGCCCGGCGCGATCACCCGGCCCGCGCCCATCGCGATCGCCACGGCCACCGCCGCACCGCCGTACGTGCCGGTCGCGCCGCTCACCAGCACCGTCTCCCCCGGCTGCAATCCGCCGTCGAGCAGGCCGCCGTAGGGCACCAGGCAGATCCCGAGCGCGGCCCACCGGCCCGCGCCGGCCTCGCCGATCTCGCCCAGCGGGGCCGCGTTCTCCGTCGGGACCATGATCCGCTCGGCGAACCCGCCGTTGCGGAAATGGCGCTGCAGCGCCAATCCTCCGTCGCCGCGAGCGGTCAGGCCTTGCAGGACGACGTCCGGCGTCACCGCGTCGTCGCGGGAGCGGACGGCCGGGTCGCAGCGGACCCAATCGCCCGGCCGGAGTTTCGTCGCGTCCGGCCCGGCCGACCGCACCCGGCCGACCGCGCCGGCGCCCAGGATCGCGGGCAGTTCCAGCGCGTACCGCCGGGCGCCGCTGACCACCTCGGCGGTGTAGTGCAGCACCGGCGCCGCGACGACGTCCACGACCACTTCCCCGGTGCCCGGCACCGGCTCCGCGACGTCCTCGACCGACAGCGGGCGCCCGAATTCCTTGAGCACAGCAGCCTTCACCGAATCCTCCTTCGTTCCGTTCCATCCAAGCGGAATCAGGAATCGGCAACCAGGAGCCCGCCGCTACCAGGATCCCGAAAATTCGTCCCGGATACCCGTTTCGCACGAGTTGAACAGGCTAGGTTTATCAGTCTAGGCTGTCGATTGTGGCGGACCGGACGATCGACACCCAGGCACACCGCGACGGGCGCTACAAATGGGTCGCGCTCTCCAACACGACGCTCGGCGTGCTGATGTCGGCGCTGGACGGGTCGATCGTGATCATCTCGCTGCCGGCGATCTTCCGCGGCATCGGACTCGACCCGCTGGCCCCGGCCAACATCGGCTACCTGCTGTGGATGATCCTCGGCTACCTGCTGGTGTCCGCGGTCCTGGTGGTGACGCTCGGGCGGCTCGGCGACATGTTCGGCCGCGTCCGGATGTACAACGTCGGGTTCGTGATCTTCAGCGTCGCCTCGGTGGCGCTGTCGTTCGACCCGTTCCACGCGGGCGGCGGCGCGCTGTGGCTGATCGGCTGGCGGGTGGTGCAGGCCGTCGGCGGCGCGATGCTCACCGCGAACTCCGCGGCGATCCTCACCGACGCCTTCCCGCGCGAACAGCGCGGAATGGCCTTGGGCGTCAACCAGATCACCGCGCTGGCCGGGCAGTTCCTCGGCCTCGTCGCGGGCGGGCTGCTGGCCGAACTCGACTGGCGCGCGGTGTTCTGGGTGAGCGTGCCGTTCGGCGTTTTCGGCACCGTCTGGTCGATCCGCAGCCTGCGCGAGATCAGCAAGCCGCAGCGCGCGCGGATCGACTGGGGCGGCAATGTCACCTTCGCGCTCGGCACCGCGGTCATCCTCGCCTCGATCACCTACGGCATCCAGCCCTACGGCGGCGCGGCGACCGGCTGGGGCAACCCGTGGGTGCTCGGCGGGCTCGGCGCCGGGATCGCGCTGCTGGCGGGGTTCTGCGTGATCGAGACCAGGGTGCCGTCGCCGATGTTCCAGCTGTCGCTGTTCCGCATCCGCGCGTTCACCGCCGGGAACCTCGCCGCGCTGCTCACCGCGATCGCGCGCGGCGGGATGCAGTTCATGCTGATCATCTGGCTGCAGGGGATCTGGCTGCCGCTGCACGGCTACGACTACGAGCAGACCCCGCTGTGGGCCGGGATCTACCTGCTGCCGCTCACCGCCGGATTCCTGATCGCCGGCCCGGTGTCGGGATACCTCTCCGACCGGTTCGGCGCGCGGCTGTTCTCCACCGGCGGGCTGGTGCTGGTCGCCGGATCCTTCCTCGGCTTGCTCGCGCTGCCGGTGGACTTCAGCTATCCGGCGTTCGCGCTGCTGCTCGTGCTGAGCGGCATCGGCCAGGGCATGTTCTCCGCGCCGAACACCTCGGCGATCATGAGCAGCGTGCCGGACAACCAGCGCGGCGTCGCGTCCGGCATGCGCTCGACATTCCAGAATTCCGGGACGTCGCTGTCCATCGGCGTGTTCTTCTCGCTGATGATCGCCGGGCTGGCCGGATCGCTGCCCGCGACGCTCACCGGCGGGCTGCGGGCGCACGGCGTCCCGGCGGACGTCGCCGCGAACATCGCCCAGCTGCCGCCGGTGAGCACCCTCTTCGCCGCTTTCCTGGGCAGCAACCCGGTGGCGCACCTGGTCGGCCCCGGGATGCTCGGCCGGCTCTCCCCCGCCGATTCCGCCGCGCTGACCGGCAAGGAGTTCTTCCCCACGCTGATTTCCGGTCCGTTCCACGACGGACTGGTCACCGTGTTCGTCGCGGCCGCGGCGATGGCGCTGGTCGCCGCGGCCGCGTCCGCGTCGCGGGGGAAGCGGTACTTCCACCAGGACCCGGTCAATCCATCGTGAGCACGATCTTGCCGTGGATGTTCCCCGCCTGATAGGTCCGCATCGCTTCGGCGGCTTCGGCGAGCGGGAACGTCGCCATGATGCGATGCGTCAGCTCGCCTTTCGCGTAACGGCCCGCCAACCGCGCGAGGCGGGCCGCGGAGCGGTCGTTCACCGTGAGCAGGATGCCCAGCTCGCCGGCGCGGTCGTGCTCGACCAGGGTGAGAATCCGGGACCGGTCCTCGATCAGGTCCAAGGTGTACTCCAGCGCGGCGCCGCCGACCCCGTCGATCGCCGCCGTGACGCCGTGGGGAGCCACCCGTTCGACGAAATCCTCGCTGTAGGCAAGAGGAATCGCCCCGAGTGCCCGCACCTGCTCGTGCCACGCCGGACGCGCGACGCCGAGCACCTTCGCGCCGCGCGACCGGGACAGCTGCACCGCCATCGCTCCGACGGAACCAGCCGCGCCGTGTACCAGCACCGTGTCGCCGGGGCCGACGTTGATCCGCTCGATCGCGATCTCCGCGGTCTGCGCCGCCGCGGTGAACGCGCCCGCGACCTCCCACGGCATCTCCGGCGGCTTCGCCACCACCTGGTCCGCTCCGGCGACGACCAGTTCCTGATACGCCCCCAGCCGGCCGAAGCCGAGCACCTCGTCGCCCGCCGCGAACCCTTCGGCGCCTTCCCCGACTTCGTCGACGACCCCGGCGAACTCGTTGCCCGGCACGGTGAACGCGCCCGGTTCCGGCACCGGGATGAGCCCGGCGAGCACCGCGACGTCGAACGCCTGCACCCCCGCGGCCTTCGTCCGGATCCGGACCTCCCCCGGCCCCGGACGCGGTTCCGCGACCTCCTCCAGCCGCAGCACCTCCGGCCCGCCCAGCTCGCGGAACCCCATCGCCTTGCTCATTCCCGCCTCCAGCGCTCGTGTCGATCACCGCCAGTGTTCGACATCAAGCGGACTTGATGTCAAGCCGCGGGGTCGGCCAACCCCCGCCCGATGGGCTAGATTGGGCAGCGATGACTACCGGGACGGCATTTCGCCACTCACGGATCGGCTACCCGGTGCTCTTCTGACCGCCGCGCGGGCCCCGCCTCCTTTCGTCGTGACCAGAGCAACCTCGACGACGACAGGAGAATTCATGCCCGGCACAACTCTGCCGATCCCCACCGCCGACGGCTTCGGCCTCCGGCCGGTGCTCCAGGGCCTGGCCAGCGAACTCGCGCAGCACGGTTACTACGTCCTCGTGCCCCGCTGTTTCTATCGGCACGGCCCGGCCCCGGTGCTCGACCTTCCGGAATTCATCGGCGAAGACGAGCGGGCCGGGGTCTTCGCTCAGGTGCTGCCGTTGATCGAAGCGCACACCCCCGAGCTGGTCCTGCGTGATGCCAGCGCCTATCTCGAATTCCTCACCGCCCGGCCCGAAGTGAGCTCCGGACCGGTCGGGGTGACCGGCTAGTGTCCTGCGTCGTTAATTCGTCGTCAGTTAGGCTCTGGCGGCATGACTGATGGTGCCGCGGGACGTCGGGGGCCGAAGCTTGAGCCGGTAG
>NZ_FOWC01000012.1 GCF_900115345.1 Amycolatopsis rubida
GATCTTGAGTTGTCCTCACAAACACCCATGATCACGCGGTGGCCGCACCCATCTCACCAACCCCCTCCAGCAAGATCACGAACTACAGCTGGAGTATTAGAACCGCGATCGCCACTCACGAGTCCACCGGCGTGATGTGCCGCAGCCGACGCGGTCCGGTATCCGGCCGCGTCGGCGGTGCGCCCACCACCAGCCGCGCGTTGGCGACAAACGCCCCGTCCGGCGACGCGAGGATCGGGTCCAACGTCAACGACCGCACCTCCGGGTTGTCCTCCGCGAGCGCCGCGACGCGCAACACCATGTCCTGCAACGCCGCGAGGTCCGCAGGCTCGTCACCGCGATACCCGGTCAACAAGGGCGACGTACGCGGCTCCCGGATCAGCGTCGCCGCGTCAACGTCCGTCAACGGCACCGCCCGGTACGCGCGGTCCCCAAGCAGCGTGCTGACCAACCCGGACAGCCCGAACGACACCAGCGTGCCGAACGACGGGTCGTCCTGCAGCCCAATGGCGCACGACAGCCCCTTCGGTGCCATCTGTTGCACGTACACGTCTTCGTCGCCGGACACCGCGCACAGGTCCCGGTACGCGACACGTACGGACTCTTCGGACATCAAGTCAAGCCGTACGCCGGCGAAGTCCGGCCGTCCGCGCAACCGCTCGTCGACCGCTTTGAGCGTGACCGGATACCCAAGCTCAGCCGCCGCGGCCACTGCCTTGCTTTCACTGGCCGCCACCCGGAACGGCACCACGTCCACGCCGTAACAACTGAGCAACCGCACCACGTCGTCGTCAGACAGCAACGTCGAACTGCCGTCCTCCGGCACCAGCTCGCGCACGATCTCCTGCGCCTGCTCGACATGCAGACCACTAGGCCGCACCAACGTCCCCTGCGGCCGCTGCCGCCACGCGGCATACCGCACCACGCGTGCCAACGCGTTCACCGCACGCTCCGGACTCGAATACGACGGAATCGACCCACGCGTCGGCACGCCGTCGTCGGAAAGCACCGCCAACTCATGCGGCACGCCTTCCGCAGCGAGGAACGTCGAGACGATCGGCTTCGACTGCTTCATCTCCGACACCGCTTCGCGCAACGCTCGCGCGTACGCAGCCCCAGGAATCGCCACCGGCGGTGCGAAGACTGCGATCAACGCGTCGGTGTCGGGCGAATCCAACGCCTCCCGCACCGCCGTCGCGAACTCGTCCGGCCCAGCCTGCGGCCCGATGTCCACCGGATCGAACGCGAGCCGCAGTCCCTCCGCACGGGCGGTATCGGCGGCCAGCAACCCGATCGCACTGGAGTTCCCGACAATCCCGATCCGCGGCCCCGCCGGCAGCGGCTGATGCGCGAACACGAGCGCTGTGTCGAACAACTGCGCCAGGGACTCCACGCGTACGACGCCGGCCTGCTCGAACAACGCCTGCACACTGGCCTCGTCGACCTCCGCCGACGTCGCCGCGAGCTGCGGCCGCACCGCATGCCGCCCCGACTTCACCGCGACGATCGGCTTCGACCGCGCCAACCTGCGCGCCAGCCGCGCGAACTTGCGCGGGTTGCCGAACGACTCCAGATACAGCAACACCAGATCGGTGTCCGGGTCGGTTTCCCAGTACTGCAACAGGTCATTGCCGGACACATCCGCCCGGTTGCCCGCCGACACGAACGTCGACAACCCCAGCCCGCGCGACCCCGCGTCGGCGAGAATCGCCGTCCCCAGCGCACCCGACTGGCAGAAGAACCCGGTCCGCCCACGCTTCGGCAACCGCGGCGCGAGCGTCGCATTGAGCCGAACGTCCTTCGCGGTATTCAACACGCCCAGCGCATTCGGCCCGACCACGCGCATCCCGTGCGCCCGCGCCTCGCCGACCAGCCGCAACTCCGCGTGCAACCCCAGCGGCCCCGACTCCGCGAACCCGCCGGACACGATCACCAGCGTCTTGACGCCCTTGGCCAGGCAAGCGTCCAGCACCGCCTCGACGGCCTCCGCCGGAACCGCCACCAGCGCCAGATCAACCGGATCCGGAATATCCAGCACGGACGGATACGCCCGCACCCCGCGAACCGACCGATGCTCCGGATTGACCGGATACACCGCCCCCGCGAAGTCGGCCGCGAGCAGGTTCGCGAACGCGACATGCCCGACCTTGGTGGGATCGGCGGACGCCCCGATCACCGCGACCGTGCCGGGATGCAGCAAATTGTGCACGCTCCGTGCTTCCGCGGCCTGCTCCCTCGATCGCGCGACCGCGAGCGATTCCTCCGTCGGGTCGATATCGAACTCGAGATGCAGCACGCCTTCCTCGATCGCGCGACTGACCTGGTAGCCCGCGTCACGAAACACGCGCACCATCGCCGCGTTCTCGCTCAGCACCTCGGCGACAAACCGCCGCAACCCGCACTCCGACGCCGCCGCGGCGAGGTGCTCCAGCAGAATCGAGCCGAGCCCGCGCCCCTGATGCTTGTCGTCGACGACGAACGCGACCTCCGCCGAGGGCCCCTGATCGAGCCGCTCGTAACGCCCCACCGCGACCACGTCGTCCCCGAGCAAGGCCACGAACGCGACCCGATCGTGGTGGTCCACAGTGGAAAACCGCTCCAGATCCCGCGGCGGGATCCGGGGGTAGGCACCGAAATACCGGAAATACCGGGTGCGGTCGGACAGCCTGCCGTGCAGGGCCACAAGACCGTCGGCGTCGCTGGGCACGACGGGTCGCAAGTGGACAGTGCCGCCGTCGGAGAGGACTACGTCGGCTTCCCAGTCGCGGGGGTAGTCGTAGGGGTCGCGCTTCCCGCCCGCGGCGGGGCTCAGTGTCTCCCCCGACGCACTGCTTCGGTCTGCCGCGTCCGGCCTGGCTGCCGCAGAGTCGCCAGGTGCCGCCTTGCCGCCCGCCGCAACGGAACTCCCTGCGGAGCCAGACCGTGCCGACGCAGCGCCGCCCGCAGCCGGATCCGCGCCGGGCTCGCCCTGGGCCGGTCCATTCGGCGAACCGCTTTCTCTGTGCTTGCCCTCCGCAGCCGGTGCGGCCGCGCCGGAGGAAGAGCCGCTGGGCTTCGGCGTTCCGGCCGGGCTGGACCCGCTCGCCGGATAACGGGCGTCGCGCGCGGAAGTGCCACTGGGAGCCGGAGCATCAGGTCCGCCGGGAGCCGGAGCATCAGGTCCGCCGGACTCCGGCCCTCCAGCCGCGCTACGGGCGTCGCGCCCGGGATTCGGGGCATCGGTTCCGCCGGAACCGCTCGTCGGGCGAGTGCCGGGAGCGGGGTCGCCCGGACCGGGGTTGCCGGCGCCGGGGCGGCGAGGTTGGTCGGGCATGGTCAGTCCCTCGGATCGTCCGGGTCGAGGCCGTGCAGCGGGAAAATCGCGCGGCGGGTGTCGCGGATCGCGATGTCCACCGGGTCGTCGGCGTCGTCGCCCCACGGCTTGAAGGCGGTGTCCTTGCCGTCGGTCATCGCGGCGGGGAGGTCGGCGGCCGGGGCGGCGCGCTTGACCGTCGAAACCCAGCCGGGCGGCAGCGGCGTTTCCGGCGGGACGTCACGGTCCAGGACGGTGGCCATCAGGTGCGTCCACGAGCGCGGCACGACGCGGATCAGCTGGTATCCCCCGCCGCCGACGGCGAGCCAGCGGCCGTTCGCGTAGCGTTCGGCCAGGTCGCGCAGCGTGGAGTAGATGGTGCGGTGTCCGTCGACCGACAGCGACATGTCGGCCATCGGGTCTTCCTCGTGCGAGTCCACTCCGCACTGGGTGACCAGCAGCTGCGGCTGGAACTCTTGCAGCACAGCCGGAACCACCGCGTCGAACGCCCGCAGCCACCCGGGGTCCCGCGTATGCGGCGGCAGCGGGACGTTCACCGCCGTACCGGCTGCCTTGCCCTTGCCGACCTCGGCGGAGTAGCCGGTGCCAGGCCAGAGCGTGAAGGGGTGCTGGTGCAGCGAAACGGTGAGCACGCGCGGATCGTCGTAAAACGCGGCCTGGACGCCATCGCCGTGATGCACGTCGGTGTCGACGTACGCGATGCGGTCAAAGCCGTGGTCCAGCAGCCACGAGATGGCGATCGCGCAGTCGTTGTAGACGCAGAAACCGGACGCGTGATCGCGCATCGCGTGGTGCAGCCCGCCCGCGATGTTGACTGCCCGCCGGACCTCGCCGTCGGCGATCTTGCGCGCGGCGAGCAGCGTCGAGCCGACGACCAGCGCGGTCGCGTCGTGCATTCCGGGGAACACGGGGTTGTCGTCGGTCCCGAGCCCGTGCCCGACGTCCCACCCGACGTCCGGCGCTTCCCGCACGGCGGCCAGGTACTCGGGCACGTGCACGCGCAGCAGTTCCTCGTCGCCCGCCGCGGTGGGCACGAGCAGTTCGACGCCGTCGAGTACGCCCAGCTCAGTAGCGAGCCGCACAGTGAGGTCGAGCCGGACGGGGTTGAACGGATGCTGCCCGCCCAGGTCGTACTTCAGCAGCGACGGATCCCAGACAACTGCAGGCGACGACATGCACCGCACTGTACTTCCCCACCGCGCGCGCAGCCGGGTTCCGCGACAAGGCAAGACTCAGCCGCACGTCACTTCCCCACCACGCGCCCAGCCGGGTTCCGCGACAAGGCAGGACTCAGCCGCGCGTCCAGACGACGCCGCGCGCTTCGTATTCGAGCATCTCCTCCAGCCCGGCCGCCGCGTCGGCGCCGAGTTCCCGTTTCGCCAGCCACAAGGCTAGGTCCAGCCCGCTCGTGATGCCGCCTGAGGTAACCACGTCGCCGTCGTCGACCACGCGGGCTTTCTTGAGCAGGCCGCCCTGTTGGACGAGCGTGTCGGCCGCGCCGTGATGCGTCGTGCACGGACGTCCGCGCACCAGTCCGGCCGCACCGAGCAGCAGCGTCCCCGTGCAGAGCGACGCAAGGGTCAGCCCTTTGCGCGGCGCGGCCGCGAGCGCGTCCGGCAGCACCTTGCGGTCGATCTCCGCCCAGATGCCCGGACCTTTCCGTTTCGCGTAACCACCGCCCGGCACGACGATGATGTCGGCGTCCTGCGGCGACCAGCCGCGCTCGACCTCCACCTTCGTCCCGTACGCCGCGCGCACGACGCCCGGCCCGTCCACGCACACGTACGAAACGTCCGTGTCGCGCTTAGCGTGCATGTCGGCCGCGGAGAACACCTCGTACGGACCGGCGAAGTCCTGCTCCTCGACGCCGTCGAACAACACGACCTGGACCCGCAACGGCCGACGCCCAGTCGTCTCCCCGGTCGTCGCCGCAGCCTCGGCGGGCAACGCCGCCATCGCCGCTCCGGCCGCCGCCGACCCGCGCAGGAATGTTCTTCGCTCCATGAACGCCGCCTCTCGCCTGGAAAACCTTCCGGACGAGAAGTCGGTGTCCAGCGCGGAAAGTTCCGCCGGATTCAGCCGCGTTCGGGACCGGTGGCCGCGGGACGCTCCGGATCGCGCGACCAGTGCGACCACGACCCCGCGTACAGCGCGGCCGGCTCCGGATGCCCGGCGACCTCCAGCGCGAGCACTACCGACGACGCCGTGACGCCCGAACCGCAGTAGGCGCCGACCGGAACCCCGTCAGCCAAGCCCAGCGACGCGAACCGCTCGGCAAGCTCGGACGGCGACTTCCAGCGCCCGTCCGCACCGGCATGCTCCGACGACGGCGCGCTGACCGCGCCCGGGATGTGCCCGGCCCGCGGGTCGACGGGCTCGGTCTCGCCGGTGTAGCGGACGTGCGCCCGCGCGTCGAACAGCACGCCTTCGCGCGCTAGCGCCGCCGCCTCGTCCGCCGACAGAACCGGCATCGCACCCGGCCGGACCTCGATGTCGCCCGGCTCCGGCGAAGGCACGTCAGTCGTCACTTCCCGCCCTCCGGCCAGCCACGCTGCGTAACCGCCGTCGAGCACCGCGACCTCCGGATGGCCGACCCAGCGCAGCAGCCACCAGGCGCGCGCGGCGACCGAACCGTCGGCGTCGTCGTAGACGACCACCGGACGCCCGGCCCGGACCCCGGCTTTCCGCAGCTCACGCTGCAGCGCGGCCGGGTCGGGCAGCGGGTGGCGGCCGCCCTCGCCGGGCGGTGCGGCCAGCACCGTGTCGAGGTCGGCGAACACCGCGCCGGGCAGGTGTCCCTCCTGGTAGGACTCGGCACCCGGCGGTCCGCCGAGCCGCCAGCGGACATCCAGCACTACGGGACGGTCTCGGTCGGGGAACGCGGCGAGCTCCGCGGGCGAAATCAACGGTCGCATGGCCCCATCCTGCTGGTCCGGACGCGGTTCGCGCATCAGGGCAGGACTTTTCGCCGGGCCCGGGCCGTTACGCCGAGGCGAGCCGTCGCTGTCGGGGCGAACGACTACGATGAGCTACGCGGACGAAGGGGACAGCGTGAACGATCTCATCGACACCACCGAGATGTACCTGCGTACCATCTACGAGCTCGAAGAGGAAGGTGTCGTCCCGCTGCGGGCCCGGATCGCGGAGCGCCTGCAGCAGAGCGGGCCCACTGTGAGCCAGACCGTGGCCAGGATGGAGCGCGACGGCCTGGTCGTCGTCGCGGACGACCGGCACCTGCAGCTCACCGACCACGGCCACGACCTCGCCGTCGCGGTCATGCGCAAGCACCGGCTCGCCGAGCGCCTCCTCGTCGACGTCATCGGCCTTGAGTGGGAGCACGTGCACAACGAAGCGTGCCGCTGGGAGCACGTGATGAGCGAGGCCGTCGAGCGCAAGCTGGTGAAGCTGCTCGACCACCCGACCACCTCGCCGTACGGCAACCCGATCCCGGGCCTCGACAAGCTCGGCGACGGCGATCCCGCGCCGCGCGCCGAGGACGGGCTGGTGCGCCTCGACGAGTTCGCCCGCACCGGCGGCGGCGAGGTGGAGATCCGCCGCATCGCCGAGCACGTGCAGCTCGACGAGTCGCTGCTCACCGAGCTGCGGACGGTCGGGATCGTGCCCGGCGGCCTCGTCACGGTGGGCAAGGCTTCCGGCGGAAGCGCCACCGTCGAGGTCAAGGGCACCGAAACCACGGCGCAGGTGTCCACCGCGGCGCTGCACGCCGTGCTGGCGCTCGCCAAGTGACCCCGGCGGCCGACGCGGCACGCGCGTTCCAGGACGTCCACGGGCGGGCCCCGGCAGGCGTGTGGTCGGCGCCGGGCCGGGTGAACCTGATCGGCGAGCACACCGACTACAACGACGGTTTCGTGCTGCCCTTCGCGCTCCCGCACCGGCTGGCCGCGGCGGCTTCTCCGCGCGAGGACGGCAAGCTCCGGGTCGCCACCCTCGGCGACGACGGGCAGCTGCAGCGCTCCGGGCCGCACGACATCGCCGCGCTCGAACCGGGATCGCTCGGCGGCTGGGCCGCGTATCCCGCCGGGGTGGCGTGGGTGCTGCGCGACCAGGGCTACGCGGGCGGCGCCGACCTGGTCATCGCGGGCGACGTGCCGTCCGGGGCGGGGCTTTCCTCCTCTCACGCGCTGGAATGCGCGGTTTCGCTGGCTTTGCTGGGCGTGGCCGGGGTGGAACTCGAGGACGGCGGAGCGGGCACTCCCGCACGCCCGGAGATCGCGCGCTGGGTGCAGCGGGCGGAGAACGACTTCGTCGGCGCGCCCACCGGGCTGCTCGACCAGACGGCGTCGCTGTGCTGCGAGGACTCGCGGGTGCTGTTCCTCGACGTCCGCTCGGGCGAGATGGAGCAGGTGCCCTTCCCGCTCGGCGAGGCCGGGCTCCGGGTGCTGATCATGGACACCCGCACCAAGCATTCGCACACCGACGGCGGCTACGGCGCACGGCGGCGCGGCACCGAGCGCGCGGCGGAACTGCTCGGCGTGAAGGCGCTGCGCGACGTCACGCTCGACGGGCTCGGCGAAGCCCTCGCGCAGCTCCCCGAGGATCTGGTTCCGCTGGTGCGCCACGTGGTCACCGAGAACCAGCGGGTGCTCGACGTGGTCGCGTTGCTGCGCGAGAAGAAGCTCGCCGAGATCGGGCCGCACCTCGACGCCTCGCACGTGAGCATGCGGGACGACTACCGCATCTCGACGCCGGAACTGGACCTCGCGGTCGATTCGGCCCGTTCGGCCGGCGCGCTGGGCGCGCGGATGACCGGCGGCGGGTTCGGCGGCTCGGCGATCGCGCTGGTCCGCGACGAGGATCTGGACGAAGTCCGCACCGCGGTCGAAACCGCCTGCGAGCAGGCCGGGTTCCGCCGTCCGCGGATGTTCACGGCGGTGCCGTCGCGCGGCGCGGGCCGCGACGAAGCCTGATTTCCGGAGCAACCCCCGGAGGGTCCGTCGCGTCGCACTGAGGGGAGACTGTGCCGCAGAGTCGCCGCCCCTCAGCAGAAAGGCCTTGACGTGACGGACCAGCAAAGCCCCCTGAAGCTCATCGTGACGGGCGGCGCGGGGTACGTGGGCAGCGTGTGCGCCGCCCGCCTCATCGAAGCGGGTCACCAGGTCACCGTGGTGGACGACCTGTCGACCGGGCACGCGGACGCGGTTCACCCGCAGGCGCGCTTCGTCGAGGGCGACGCCGCCGAGATCGCCGCGGACCTGCTCGGCGAAGGTTTCGACGGCGTGCTGCACTTCGCCGCGAAGTCGCTGGTGGGCGAGTCGATGGCCGACCCGGCGAAGTACTGGGAAGGCAACGTGGTGACGTCGCTGCGGCTGCTGGAGGCGATGAAGAAGCACCGCACGCCGCGCCTGGTGTTCTCCTCCACCGCGGCGACCTACGGCGAGCCCGACGTCTCGCCGATCCCGGAAACGGCCCCGACGCGGCCGACCAATACGTATGGCGCGTCGAAGCTCGCCATCGACCACGCGATCACCAGCTTCGCCCGCGCCCACGGCCTCGCCGCGGTCAGCCTGCGCTACTTCAACGTGGCCGGCGCGTACGGCGCGTTCGGCGAACGGCACACCACCGAAACCCATCTCATCCCTCTCGTTCTCGAGGTCGCGACCGGCGACCGCGACCACATCTCCATCTACGGCGACGACTACCCGACGCCCGACAAAACGGCCGTCCGCGACTACATCCACGTGGTCGACCTCGCCGACGCCCACCTCCTCGCCCTGCGCCACGCCGCCGCCGGCGAGCACCGCATCTACAACCTCGGCAGCGGCACCGGGTTCTCGGTGCTGGAGGTCGTGGAAGCCTGCCGCCGGGTCACCGGGCACGCGATCCCCGCCGAGGTGGCCCCGCGCCGCGCCGGCGACCCGTCGGTGCTGGTCGCGTCGAGCGACAAGGCCAACGGCGAACTCGGGTGGACGCCCAAGCTGACGGATCTCGACGGGATCGTGTCGGACGCCTGGCAGTTCACCCAGTCGCGTCGTTCCTGACGGCGATTCCGGACCAGGCTCCGGACGTGGCCGGAGGCCGCGGGTCGGGTCCGGACGTGATTTCGCGCGGGGCAGGGATTCGGACGGGTCCCCGCCCCCGCATCGTGTGCGGCGAGCATCGTTCGGGCACCCCGAAGGTCCATTGAGGACTCGCCAGCGCGACGGCAGGGCGGGTGCCGCGGACGAAGTCCGGCTCGGGCACCGCGAATGGCGAAGTTCCGCTCGCGGACGACCGCCGCCCCGCACCGCACGCGACGGGCACCAGACCGAATACGGCTCAAGCAAGGCCATTCCGGCGCACAGCCAGGGCTTCGCCAGGAAACCTCATTCCGAGGAAACCACGGCTCACGTCCGCTCTCCGTCCGCGCTACCAGCTCCGGCGGCCGTCATCTCGTCCCGCTCGGCGGTCCCGGTCTTCGCCCCGCGCCAGGCTCCTCAGCGCTCCCCGGATCCGGCGGCGGAGAGAGCCCCAGATCCGCCGCTGTGCTGAAGTCGGCGAGGCCGGTCAGTCTCGCCGGATCCGTGCCGATGTTCCAGGCGGTCTGCAACAGCTGCGCCACCACATGCTCCGGATCTGCTTCCACTGCGTTCGCCAGCGCCATTCCGGCGAGCGCGCCTTCCCCGCGCATCAGGGCGGTATAGCCGAGATGCAGCGCGGCCTCGGCCCGGTGCGGCGGAGGCAGTTCGCGGACCAGCGTCAGCCACACTTCCTCGGCCTCGCGGGTCAGCGACGTGTGCGGCGGGACCGCGAGGGCCAGGCAGGCGTCGCGGATGGGGGTGAGCATCAGCGCGTGAGCGAGCCGGGCGGCCTGGTCGTCGTCGGGAGGACCCTCGCCTCGGCGGTGGCGGAGGAACGCGTCGCGGAGTTCAGTGACCGCGGCGTCCAGGACATCGCGTGCGGACATGCCTGGACCGCACAACGGTTCCGGGGAGGACGCCAGCAGGTCAGCGCGGCGGGCGATCGCTTCCGGGGAGCGGGGTTCCAGCACCGCAGCCAGTTCTTCGCGGCTGCGGAAGACCACGAAACCAGCCTCGGTGGTCGCGGCGGCGACGACGGTTTCCTGCGGATCGGGCAGAACACCGCCGCAGTCCGGATCCCGGTAGCACGACCATGGCGCACCGGGTTCGATCTCGGAGGTCCACAGTGCGTGGAACAGGCGGAGGTTGTGCCGTGCCAAGCCGCGTTCCAGCTCGGCCGCGAATGGCTGGTGGGGTGGGCCGTTTTCATCCGCTGAACCGCCGACGATGACGACGGTGACACCGTTGTGCTCGGGATCGTCGAAGCGCGGGATCAGTGCATCCGCTTGCTGTGCTTGGAATTCACGCGGCGGAAGATCGGCGCGCACCATCAGGCCGATCGTCGTGCCGGGGACGCGGTGGCCCAGCAGCACGAGAGAATCAGCGGGACGGAAACCGAGCAGGTACGGAAGCGAGGCGATGAGGTCGGCCGGGTTGCTGAGGGTGGCCCGGGAGATGCCGGGCGGCGTCGAGGTGGTCACGCCTCCACTGTGCGCCGCGAACCGGCGAACCGGGGCCGGCACGGCAAATCTGTGGACGGCCGCAGGCGGTTGTGGACAATCACGTCACCAGGCAAGAGAAGCACCGGAAAATGTCAGTGCGGTGTGCATCGGCAGCAACTGTCCACAACAGGCAAATGCTGCCGGAGCCGGCCAGGCTCCGGCAGCATCGGCGGACAACGCTCAACCGCAGTGTTCGAACGGGCTTTCGTATGCGGACGAGCCGACCGAGCCGCCCCACTTGACGCACGTGGAGCCGGCGCTCTTCTTCACCGGGCCCGCGTAGTAGGTGAAGCTCCCGGAATCCGTCGCCCTGGCCGAGCCCTTCACCTCCAGGAACGCCGAAACCGGGCTGGCCGTCCCGAGGGAAACCGCCTTCAGGGTCGTCACGCAGTTCTGTTTGGAGGACGAGTTGTACAGCAGGTACGCGGTGCCCGCCGTCCCCAGCGCCTGCTGGTCGATCACCGAGAAACCCGACCCGCACACCTGCGTCGCCGAGTACGGGTTGCCGCCGCAGCCGTTCTTGCTCGTGAAGTCCTTCTTGCCGTAGTACGGCACCGCGACGCCGTTGAGCACGGCCTTCTGCGTCACGCCGTTGAGGTTTTCTTCGAAATGCAGGTGCGGGCCGGTCACCCCGCCGGTCGCGCCCGCCTTGCCGATCTCCTTGCCCAGCGCAACGCTCTGGCCCACCGACACTTCCTGCGCGGACAGGTGCGCGTACCGGGTCCGCCAGCCGCCGCCGTGGTCCAGTTCGATCCAGCGGCCGTAGCTGGTGCTGCCCTCGTTCGCGACGCGCGTGACTTTCCCCGACGCGGCCGCGAGCACTGGCATGCCGGTGATGCCGGACTTCTGGAAGTCGACCGAGTTGGCCGGGTTGTGGCCGCTGAAGGTCGCCGCGGTGACCGTGACGCCGCATTTGAACGGCACCTGGAAGTTGGGGGCCGCGGCCGCCGTCGACTGGGCGGCGAGCGTCAGGCCGCACGCGGGCAGGGCCACCGCGGCCGCGACCGCCGCGAACCGTCTCAATCTGGACATGGGGCGTACCTCCTGGTGGGGGAAATGTCCGAGCGCCTCCAGCCAAGCCCGAACCAGTACATTTTCCGTACAAGACGACTCGGGAGGGCCCATGGGCACACCGGCGGCCCCGCTCGCGAAGGCGAGGCGGCGGTTCGAGGGCGCCGACTGGGTGCGCTGGGGCCTGCTCGGCGTGCCCGCCCTGTTCGCGATCCCGAACGCGCGGCCGTGGACGTGGCCGCTGATCGGGCTGGTCCTCCTGCTGTCGGTCCCGGCGCTCTGGCTCACCCGGGAGTCGCGGCCGAGCTGGCTGATGCCCGCGACCATGGTCGCCGTCGTCGCCGCGGCAGGCGCTCTCTGGGTCCTGCAGCCGAGCAGCTGGACCTCGACGACGATGTTCGGCGCCGCCTTCTACACCCTCCGCGTGAGCGGCCGGATCGCCGCGGCGGCCGCGCTGGTGGTGGCCTCGGCGGCAATCGTCACCTGGTCGATCGTCTACGACCTCGACTGGCTGAACGCACTCGCCCTCTTCGCGGTCCTGGTCGTGATGATCCTGCTCGCCGCCAATCGCCGCGGGCGCGCGGAACGGCTGGAACAGACCGAACTCGCGCTCGCCAGGGCCCAGACCGCCAGCGAGGAGCACGCCCGCGCGGCCGCCCTCGCCGAACGCACGCGCATCGCTCGTGAGTTGCACGACGTCCTCGCGCACTCCCTCGCCGGTCTCGCGCTCAACCTTCAAGGCGCGCGCCTGATGATGGTTCGCGACGGTGCGAGCGAAGAGTCTCTCGCGCAGATAGAACGCGCGCAAAAACTAGCGACGGACGGTCTCGCCGAAGCACGCAAGGCCGTCGCCGCGCTGCGCGAAGACCCCATACCCGTCGAGCGCTCGGTCTCAGACCTTCTAGCCGCGTACAGGCTCGACACTGGCTCTCGCGCCGACATGGTGATCGAGGGCGAACCACGTGAGCTAGACGCAGCTGTTGGTACGACGCTCGTACGCGCCGTACAGGAAGCCCTCGTCAACTCGCGCAAGCATGCCGCAGGTCCCGCCGTAGACGTCACAGTGGCTTTCAAGAACGACGAAGTCGACTTAACGATCGTCGATCACCAGGGCCGCCGTCCACCGGAGCCGCCGTCGCCGGGATACGGTTTGCGAGGCATGGGCGAACGGGTCGCGCTGTTGAACGGGAAGCTCGAATGCGGCCCCGGGGAGGACGGATGGCGGATTCAGCTGACGGTACCGGCGTGACGCTGCGCGTAGTGCTGGCCGACGATCAGGCTGTAGTGCGCGAAGGCCTCGTTACGCTTCTCGGGCTGCTGCCCGGCATCGAGGTGGTAGGCGCGGCCGCAGACGGCGTACAGGCTCTCGATCTTGTCGCTGAACACCAGCCGGACGTGCTGCTCGTCGACCTGCGCATGCCGAACCGCGACGGCGTCGAGACGACTGAGCTGGTCCGTGCGCAGCATCCGAAGACCGAAGTCGTCGTCCTCACCACCTACGCCGACGACGATTCCCTGCTCGCCGCGCTCAAAGCCGGTGCCCGCGGGTTTCTCACCAAGGACGCTGACGCCGATGCGATCGTCCGTGCCCTCCGCTCAGCGGCCGCTGGTCAGTCCACTGTGGACGGCGCGCTCCAGCAACGGCTGGTAGCCGCCGCGACGAGCCGCGCGCCGGTACGCACGAAGGAGCTGGAAGGCCTCACCGCGCGCGAGGTCGAGGTGTTGCGGCTGATCGCGGCCGGCCTGTCGAACACAGAGATCGCGCGCACCCTCGTGGTCAGCGAGGCGACGGTGAAGACGCACGTCAATCACCTGTTCGCCAAGGCAGGCCTGCGCGACCGCGCGCAGGCCGTCGCCTTCGCCTACCGAGCCGGGATCGCCGAGTAGAACGCCTTCTTCCCGCCGACGATCGGCAGCTTCACCGTCGTCCCGGTCAGCTCCAGCGCCAGTCCGGCACCAGGTTTCGGCCGCAGCGTGAAGTCGTGGTCGCTGGAGGCCAGCACGAACTCCAGGCGATGTCCGGCGGCCACGATGTAGTCCTTCGGCATCAGCGAAACCTCGATGCGGTACCGCTGTCCGGGGGTGATCGGCGACGTGACCGACGGGCTGACCCGGTTCTGCGGATCCGTCCAGCCGCGGCTGATCACGTGGGAAGTGCCGTCCGGCGCACGGTCCAGCAGCACCGCGGTGACGTTCGCGGCCGGGCGGTCGAAGGACAGCTGGAGCTCGGCCTTCGCGGTGCCGGACAACCGGAGCGGCTCCGTGGTCGCCGAAGTACGGTAGCGCAAGCGGTTCCCGGACGACGCCGCGTCGGCGAGCTGCTCGATCTTCTTGCTCGCGTCGTCGGCCAGCGTCTCGACGGCCGGACGGCCGGGCACGGGCTGCCGGTCGAGCGCCCCGGTAGAACGTCCGCCCGGCCACGGGTGCAGCTCGACGTCGGACGTGCCCGGCGCGGGCCATTCCGCCTCGTCGACCCACGACTTGTCCTCGCGCTGAACGGTCGCCTTCGGCTCGCGCTCGATCCCGTTGCCGACCCCGTAGAGGTAGTGCGACAGCCACTTGTTCAGCGTCGTGAGCCAGACGTCGCGGCGCAGCGAAATCGGGTCCGCGTGACCGGACTGGTGCAGCCAGATCTTGTGCTCGACGCCGTGCTTCTTCAGCGCTTCGTACCAGGTGGCGACCTGCTCGGTCTTCACGTTCCAGTCGTTGAGCCCGTGCACCGCGAGCACCGAAGCGTGCACCTTGCCGACGTCGTTGCGGTAGTTCCGCACGTCCCAGAACTGGCTGTAATCTCCTGTCACGCGGTCCTGCGCGGCAGTGAGGCCGTCGAGTACCGGACGGCAGATCTGCTGGTCAGCGCGCGAGTAGACGTACCCGGCGAGCACATCCGCGTCCTCGCCTTGATACCCGCCGGCAGCCACGACCGCCCCGGCGTTGCGGTAGTAGCCGTACCAGCTTGAAATGGCGGCGATCGGCACGATCGTTTCGAGCCCTTCGACCCCGGTGCTGGCCACCGCGTTGGGCAGCGTGCCGTTGTACGACACGCCCATCATGCCGGTCTTCCCGGTGCTCCAGCTCGCCGCGGCGGGCGCTCCGGCCTTGTCGTGCGCCTCAGCGCGGCCGTTCAGCCAGTCGACGACCGAGCGCGCGCCGATCGTCTCGTTCACGTCGCCGGTCGTCGGACAGCCGGTCGACAACCCGGTGCCGAGGGATTCGCCGTACACCACAGCGAATCCGCGTGCGGTGAAGTAGTCCTGGTAGCTCCAGCCGATCGGTGCCGCGACGTGCGGGCCCGGCACGTACAGCTCGGTGTCGACGTTGTGGTTAGGTACGTCGTTGCCGCCCGCGAAGTACGGGCTCGCCTCGTACACGACCGGCACCTTCATGCCCTGCTCCGTGGCGTGCGGACGCACCACTTGCGCGTGTACGAGGTCAGGCTTGCCGTCGTGGTCGCTGTCGACGGGTGCGGTGACCCAGACGTCCTCGCGGACGACGTCAGCCGGATCGAAGACCGGCTGCGCCTGACCGTCGGTGAACACCGGCGCTGGCGGCGAAGCAGCTTCAGCGACCGCGGGCACGGACAACGTGGCCACTGCGACGAAAACGGCAGCGACCCGGGTGGCAACTCCCACCAGAACCCCCAAGCTGGACGAAGCAGGCGAGCAAGTTGAGAGTTCCGTCAACCGCAACTCGCGTCAACCGACTAACGTCGGAGCCATGGACGCACCGATAGTCACGGTCACGGTCTATCCGCAACACGCGCGCGTCACCCGCCGCTGTCAAGTCACTCCGGCCGACGGGTCCCGCGTAGAGATCACGGGTCTCCCCCTGTCGCTCGACGCTGCTTCGGTGCGCGTCAGCGGCGCGGGCGACGCGTTGGTCACGGGCGTCGACGTCGCGTACGCGCAACACGCCGCGCCAGCCGACCCAACGCTGCGCGCGCTCGTGGAGCAGCGTCGCGCGGACCAGGCGACTGTCGATGAGGTCGTGGACGACGAGAGCGCAGCGGCAGCGCGCGTCGACCTGTTGACCGGAGTCTCGCGACGCAGCGGAGCAAGCTTCGCGAAGGCGTTGGCTGGAGGTGACGCGGAACCGGGGCGTGTCCAGGAAGTGAGCGAAGCACTCAGCACGCAGTTAGCCGCAGCGCTCAAGGAACGTCGCGCGCTCGCCACGCGGTTGGAGCGGCTGCGCGAAGACCTCGCCGCGCTCGACCGTCAGATCGAAACTCGCAGTGCACAGTCCGAACAGGACAGTTCCACGATCGTGGTGGAGCTGGAATCCCCCGCCGCCGCCGAAATCGAACTGTCCTATGTGGTTCCGGGCGCGCGCTGGGAACCCGGGTACGACGTCCGAGTACGCGGCACCGACGTCACCGTCACCTCCTACGGACTGGTCAGCCAGCACACCGGCGAGGACTGGCCGGAGTGCGAGCTGACGCTGTCCACCGCCCGCCCGGCGAACACCGTCGTGATCCCGGAACTCCAGCCCTGGTACCTGGATCGGCAGCAGCCGGAGCGGCGCTCGATGGTGCCGCACGCACCCGCTGCGATGGCGTACGGCGGTGCCGCGCCCGCTGGTCGCGACGGCTTCGCCGCGCACGTCGCCGAAGTCGAGCAAGGCACCACCGCGGTCACCTTCCGCCCTGCCCGTCCGGTCGCGATCCCGTCCGGCGCGCAAGGCCACCGGACGACGCTCGCGCAGCTGGACTTCACCGCGGAGCTGGACTACGTGACCGCGCCGACGCAGGCCGAAGAGGCATACCTGCGCGCGAAGGTGGTCAACACCGGCGAGCACACGCTCCGCGCCGGTCGCGCCGCGGTGTTCCACGAAGCCGAGTTCGTCGGCAGCACACAGCTGGAACTGTGGGCACCCGGCGAGGAACGCGAACTCGCGCTGGGCGTCGACGACCGGATCCGCGTCGAACGCGAACTGGTCAAGCGCAGTGCCGGCAAGGCGACGTTCTCCGCACAACGCCGCCGCGAAGCCGACTACCTGACGACGGTGACCAACCACAGCCCGCGCGAAGCCGTGGTGGCCGTGCTGGACCAGGCCCCGGTCTCGCGGGACGACGCGATCACCGTGCGGGACCTGCGGCTCGAACCGGAGCCGGTCGAGCGCACCGAGCTGGGCCAGTTCACTTGGCAGCTCACGATCGCGCCCGGAGCGTCCGCGACGGTCTCGCTCGGCTACCGGGTGGACGTCGCGAAGGGCGTCGAACTCAGCGGCTGGCGCGAGTGACGCGTCAACCCTGGGAGATGTAGGCCTCCAGCTGTTCCTGGCTCTGTTCCAGCTGCTCCATCCGGATCTTCACCACGTCGCCGATGCTCACGATGCCGGCCAGGCGCCCGTCGTCGAGCACCGGCACGTGCCGGATCCGCCGCTGCGTCATCACGACGCTGAGCTCGTCCACCGGATCGTCCGGGGTGCAGCTGGCGACCAGGGTGGTCATGATGTCCGCGACCGGTCCTTGCAGGACGGCGGGTCCGTGGTCGTTGAGCCTGCGCACGACGTCGCGTTCGGACACGATCCCGGCGATCCCGCCTTCGGCGTCCACCACGACCATCGCGCCGACGTTGTGCCGGGCGAGTCCCGTCAGCAGCTCGGCGACCGTCGTCCCCGGCGACACGGTGGCGACCGTCGCGCCCTTGCGCTGAAGCACATCCGCAATCCGCATGGCGATGCCCTCTCCTCGGTGAGTCGGGTCACATCAGGTTAGGGCCCCGGTGCCGACTGCGAAAGTCCGGCGGGATGCGTCCGTTCGTGGTAACCGGCTCATCCGGGCCTGCTGTCGAACACCCGGCGCAACCGGGCGAGACCGGGTCCGATCTCCTCCGCCGCGATCGCGCCGTAACCGAACAGCAGCCCGTGCCGCCGTGCCGCCACGGAGAAGTCGCCGAGCGAAAACAGCCGGACGCCCGCCCCGGACGCCTCCCGCGCGAAGCCGCGCAAATCCCGATCCGCCGACGCGCTCAGGTGCAGCCCCGCCGACGCCGGAACCGGCTCCAGCACATCGCCGAATTCCGCACGAAGGCAGTCGACGAGGAGGTCGTGGCGGGCACGGTAGACGCCGCGCATCCGGCGGACGTGCCGGGCGAACCCGCCTTCCGCGATGAACGCCGCGACCACCGCCTGTTCGATGCCCGGGGAATGCCAGTCGGCGAGGTACTTCGCCTTGACGATCGCTTCGGCCAGAGCGGGTGGCGCGGCGAGGAAACCCAGTCGCAGCGCGGGAGACAGGACCTTCGAGAACGAGCCGACGTAGACCACCCGGCCGGGAGAATCCAAGCTGTGCAACGGTTCCAGCGGTCGCCCGGAGTAGCGGAACTCGGTGTCGTAATCGTCCTCGACTACGACTGCCCCGTTTTCTTCAGCCCAATCGAGCAGCTCTCGCCGGCGAGACGGCGACATCGCGACACCGAGCGGATACTGGTGCGAAGGCGTCACGTGCACCAGGCGAGTGCCCGGCGGGATCGCGTCGACCACGATGCCCTCGTCGTCCACCGGAACCGGCGCGACGCGCACCCCGAGCGTGCCCAGCAGCAGGCGCGGCGGCGGGTACCCGGGATCCTCGACGGCAGCCAGGTCGCCGGGCCGCAACAGGACCCGCGCGACGAGGTCGATCGTCTGTTGCGCGCCCGAAGTGATCACGAGGTGTTCCGGTCGCACGCGAACATTCCGGGAAACCGCGAGGTGCCTCGCGAGTTCGGTGCGCAACCGAGGATCGCCCTGGGGTTCGCCGTAAGTCATCAGTTCCGCGCGGGAACTGCGCAACGCCTGGGTCGTCAGCCGACGCCAGGTGTCGAACGGGAACAGCCGCACGTCCGGTACTCCGGCCCGGAAATCGAACTCCGGCGGGGTGGTGAACGCTTTCGGCGGCGCGGGCACGTCTGTCCACTCCGGACGCGGCTGGACGCCCTCCGCCGTCCCAGCCGGTTCGGCAGGCCGCGGTGCGGCACCGGCCCGCACGTAAGTACCGGCTCCGACTCGACCGTCGAGAAATCCTTCCGCGGCGAGGCGTTCGTACGCCGCGGTGACAGTGGTGCGCGAGACGGCCAGCTGCTGCGCCAGTTCCCGGGTCGGCGGCAGCATGTCGCCGTCGCGGAGCCGCCCGTCGAGCACCGCTTCGCGGATCTGGCGGTAGATCTCGTCGCGATGGCCGCGAGTGCCGGACAGGTCCAGGTGCAGGTCCACGCGTCCAGCCTAGATTGGTCCACCGCAGCTGGCTCCGCTTTGGCTCTCTTCCTGGACCGATCTGGCGGCTAGCGTGAGCCCATGACCACGTTCGACCTCGACCGGCAGTCCCTGCTCGTCCTCGACCCGATCGTCTCGAAGATCACCGCGGCGGATCTCGGCCGGCCCACGCCGTGCGCTGGCTGGACGCTCGCTGACCTGCTCCGCCACCAAGTCAGCGAAAACCACGCCTTCGCCGAAGCCGCGCGCAACGGCTCCGCGAAGGACTGGGACAGCGGTCAGCTCGGCGAAGACCCGTACGCCGCGTACGCAGCTTCGGTGACCGACTACCTCGCTGCGTACGGCGAAGCCGACGTCGCGGAACGCCAGATCGCCGTCAACGCCTTCGGCACCTTCCCAGGCACAGTCGCGATCACGATGCACCTCGTCGACACCGTCGCGCACGGCTGGGATCTGGCCAAGACTCTCGACGTCGCGTACGACCCGGTGCCGGACGCAGTGCACGCCGCCCTGCAATTCGCGCTCATGATCCCGACCGACCCGAAGGAACGCGTCGAACGAGGGACCTTCGCGCCTGTGGTGCCCATCGGCACCGACGAAAGCGAACTGGACCAGTTCCTCGGCCGGCTGGGCCGCGACCCGCAGTGGCGCGTCAGCTGACCTTGTCCGCCGGGGCCGACCAGGTGTCGCAGGCGGCCGGGCCGGCTCCGGTGTAACCGGCCTTCGCCCAGGCCAGCTGGTTCGCGCGGGTGCCGTGGTCGCCGCTGTCGTCAGCACGGCCGTAGTCGGCGACGGCGGCGTTCGCGGTGGCCCGGCTGATCGACCCGCGGTCCGCCGCGGCATCGAGGAACAGCGCGCCGAAACAGTTCGCCTGAAGCTCGATCCGGCGCACGACCGCCTTGTCCGCGTCGCTGCTCGGCTCCGGCGAACCCATCTCCGTGCTCGCCGCGTCGAGGATGCCGCTCTCGCGCTGTACGTGGTGGCCGTACTCGTGCGCGAGCGTCGCCAGATGGCGGGCTCGGCTCAGCCCGGCATCCGACAGCATCCACTCGGTCGGCGCGTAGATCGTCGCGTCGCCGCCGCAGTAGTACGCGACCGCTTCGTCCCGGGACGGCGCGTTGCCGCACGCGCTCGTCTTCGGCAGCGTGACCGACACCTTGACCGGCAGGTTCGGCTCGTCCGCTTTGTCCAGCGCGGGCTGCCACGCCTGCTTCAGACAGCCCACGAGCGCGGTGTAGAAGGTCTTGAGCTGCTGCGCGTCCCGGCTCAGGTCCGGCAGGTCGCACGACACGGGACCGAGCGCGACCCCGTCGGCCAGCAGTGGGTTGCCGCTGAGCTTGCGCACCGGTTTGGCGTCCTGGCGGTCCGGCATCGCGTCGGCGTCCGGGGCCGCGATCGCGTGCCCGGACACCTCGTGCGGCACCACGGCCATGAGCGCGAGCGTGCCCGCGACAATGGCCACCGCGGCGGCCGCGCCCAGCGCTTTGCCCGGCCTGCGGCTCGGCGGCGGTGCTGGAGGAGGCCAGGAGCCTCCGGCGTAATACGTCATTCCTCCCCCTCCCGGCCAGCATACGGAGACCGCGCTCGGCCCCGGATCACGAAACGGGAACGCCGGGATCCTGGCCGGATCCGCGACCGGCAGCGAGACTGGACCCTATGACTGTCGAAGATCCGTACCTGTGGCTTGAAGACGTGACGGGCGACGAGGCGCTCGAATGGGTCCGTTCGCGCAACGCGGAGACGCTCGACGTGCTCACCGCGAGCGAGAGGTTCGGGCAGCTGCGGGACTCGATCCGCGAGGTGCTCGACGCGGGCGGCCGGATCCCGTACGTCGTGCGCCGGGGGACCCACTACTACAACTTCTGGCAGGACGCCGACCACCCGCGCGGGCTGTGGCGGCGCACCACGCTGGAGCAGTACCGCACCGCCGAACCGGACTGGGAGATCCTGCTCGACGTCGACGCGCTCGCCGCGGCCGAGGACGAGAACTGGGTCTGGAAGGGCGCCGCGGTGCTGCGTCCCGGGCACCGGCTCGGGCTGGTGCAGCTGTCGCGGGGCGGCGCGGACGCGACCGTCGTCCGCGAGTTCGACCTCGACGCGCACGAGTTCGTGGAGGACGGTTACACGCTGCCCGAGGCGAAGCACCGGATCGGGTGGATCGACGCCGACCGGGTGTACCTCGGAACGGATTTCGGTCCGGGTTCGCTCACCACGTCCGGCTATCCGCGGCTGGTGAAGGAATGGCGGCGCGGCACCCCGCTCGAGGACGCGGTTCTCGTCGCCGAGGGCAAGCCGGACGACGTCGCGATGATGGCGTATCACGACCCGACCGAGGGCTTCGAACGCGATTTCGTGCGCCGGGCGATCGATTTCTACCGCACCGAGAACTTCGAGCGGACCCCGTCCGGACTGACCAAACTGGACCTGCCCGAGGACGTCGAGGTGTCCACGCACCGCGAATGGCTGCTCGTGCACCCGCGCAGCGCGTGGGCCGTCGGCGGCGCCGAACACCCGGCGGGCACGCTGCTCGCGATCCGGTACGACGCGTTCAAGTCCGGCGACCGCGAGTTCACCGCGCTGTTCACCCCGGACGCGCACACCTCGCTGGACTACTACACGTGGACCCGCAACCACCTCCTGCTCGCGACGCTGCACGACGTCAAGTCGGAGCTGCGCGTGCTGACGCCCGGTCCGGACGGCTGGGCCGAGGCGGAACTGGGCGGCGCGCCGGAATTCGGCAGCGCGCAGATCGTCGACACCGAACCGGACGTCGACGACGAGTACCTGGTGGATTCCTCCAGCTACCTCCAGCCGTCCACGCTCACCCGCGGCGTCGTCGGCGGCGACGTCGAGGTGCTGAAACAGGCTCCGGCGTTCTTCGACGCGGCCGGGATCGAGGTCAGCCAGTACTTCGCGACCTCGGACGACGGAACGAAGATCCCGTACTTCGTGGTCCGCCCGCCCGGCGCGGAAAACGGCCCGACACTGCTGTACGGGTACGGCGGTTTCGAGGTTTCGCTGACCCCGTCGTACGGCGGGGTCGTCGGCCGGTCCTGGCTGTCGCGCGGCGGCACGTACGTGGTCGCGAACATCCGCGGCGGCGGCGAATACGGCCCGGACTGGCACATGCAGGCGGTGAAAGAGAACCGGTACAAGGCGTTCCAGGACTTCGCCGCGATCGCGCGCGATCTCGTCGCGCGGGGCATCACGACGAAGGAACGGCTCGGCATCCAGGGCGGCAGCAACGGCGGGCTGCTGATGGGCGTGATGCTCACCCGCTACCCGGAGCTGTTCGGCGCGATCGTGTGCCAGGTGCCGCTGCTCGACCTGAAGCGCTACCACCTGCTGCTGGCCGGTGCGTCGTGGATGGCCGAATGGGGCGACCCGGACGTCCCGGAGGAGTGGGAGTACATCTCGAAATACTCGCCGTACCAGAACGTTTCCCCGGGCGGCGAGTATCCGCCGATCCTCTTCGTCACTTCCACCCGCGACGACCGCGTGCACCCCGGGCACGCGCGCAAGATGTTCGCGCGGATGCGTGAACAGGGCCACGACGTGGAGTACTTCGAGAACATCGAAGGCGGCCACGGCGCGGCGGCAGACAACGAACAACTCGCGTTCCGCTCAGCGGTCGCGTACGAATTCCTCTGGTCGAAGCTTTCCTAGAGCAGTCCTCGGGGCCGCGCCCGCACGCGCGGCCCCGGGCGGATCGACGGTCCTCTGCGGACCTGCTCAAGCGCTCGTTCGAACCGCGCCCAGGCGTCGGTGACGAACGCCAGCCACGGCACGCCGAGCCGCCGCAACGCGCGCCCGTGGCCGGCTAGCACGCCGCCGGTTTCGAGTATCGCTTTGGCTCGCCATCTCGCGCTCGCTGCGATTCTTTGCCGCCGCAGCCGGTCCACGTGACAGCTGAGCCGCCGCTCCGCCCCGGCGAACACCCGGGCGGCGACCTCCACGGTGACCGGGTCGCGGGCGCCGTCCCGCAGCGCGCGGTAGTAGCCGAGCGCGAGGACGTCGGAGATAAGCTGGCTCATCACGTCGCTTTTCCCTGGCTGGCTCGCGGTTTCGAGCAGCCGGGCGAGCAGCCGCCGGTCTTCCGCTTCGTCCGGCGGGTGCTGGAACCGCCGGACACTGCGCGCCACCACCGGATCCAGCGGCGCCCCGCTCCCCCACGCCGGCTGCGGCCGGACCTTCCGCCGCCGCGCTTCCGCCTCGAACACCGCACTCCAGTCCACGGCGGCCATGCTGCCGCCCGGATGTGCCGGTGTCGCGGGGAGGATGTGGAGATTCGGTGGAGCTCTGCCGGAGAAGCGGCCCAGGTGTCTCCGCGGTTCACCCGGATCCAGTCGGCGTAAGCCGGAACGCCGCTGTACGGCCCCGGTCCGCCCGCACGGTCCCCGGTCAGCTCCCAGCGCCAACCTGGTCCACACCGGATCTTCGGACCGCCGGAGGCATCTGCTTCGTGCCGAGGGCCTCACCGCGCGAGAGAGGGACCGCATCGCCGCTTGTCTCTGTACCTACTAGTATGTACGGTGGGTTCATGTCCACCAGAGACCAGCTCGTCGCGAGCACTCAGGACCTGCTGTGGGAGCGGGGGTACATCGGCACCAGCCCGAAGGCGATCCAGCAGCGCGCCGGGGCCGGGCAGGGCAGCATGTACCACCACTTCACCGGCAAGGCCGACCTTGCGCTCGCCGCGATCCGGCAGAACGCCGACGATCTGCGCGCTTCCGCCGGAGCCGCGTTCGCCCAGGGCACGACGGCGGTCGAACGCGTTTCGGCTTACCTGTTGCGCGAGCGCGACGTCCTGCGCGGCTGCCCGGTCGGACGGCTGGCGCTGGATCCCGAGATCGTCGCGAACCCGGAATTGCGCGCGCCACTGGAGGAAACGTTCGACTGGCTGCGCGGCCGTCTCGCCGGAGTGCTTGCCGAGGGCATCGCGAACGGGGAGCTGGCGAGTGATCTCGACGCGGAGGCAACGGCAACCACACTGGTCGCGGTGCTGCAAGGCGGATACGTCCTCGCCCGGTCGTCCGGGACGGCCGAGCCGTTCGACCAAGCGATCCGCGGCGCGCTCGCGCTCCTCGGCCGACGGTGATGTCGATGTATGCCATGCAGTACGAGATCGACCTGCCCGCCGGGTACGACATCGCACACCGGGTCGCGACCCGAGGCCACCGGACCGACGCGTTCCCCGGGTTGGGACTCAAGGCATATCTGGCGCGCGACAACCAGTACGCGCCGTTCTACCTCTGGGCCGACACCGCCGGAATGAGCCGGTTCCTGTGGGGCGGCGGCGGATTCGACGGCATAGTCCAGGATTTCGGCCGGCCGCCGGTGCGCCATTGGACCGGCGCGCGCTGCCTGCCCGGCCCATCGCGAGCGGCTGCCCCGGCGTTCGCGACCAAACGCGCAGGGCAGTTTTCGGAAAGCATCGACCTAGAACTAGCCGAACTCGCGCAACTGTCCCAAAACCCGGCTGTGCACACCACCGCGCTGGCCATTGACCCGCAGCGCTGGGAAACCGTGCGCTTCACGCTCTGGACCACCGCCCCGAACGAGGACAGCGACGTCCAGTACCGGGTGCTTCACCTGTCCCGCCCCAACATCGACCAGTTGAGCTGAGAGGTCTCCCATGCCGCTCGTCCGCATCGACGTGCTCTCCGAACCCAACGCCGACCGCCTCCCCGCCATCGGCGACGCCGTGCACCAGGCGATGACCGAAACCATCGACGTCCCCGTCGACGACCGGTTCCAGATCATGAGCAGCCACGCCGCCGGCCGATTGCGTTACGACCCAGGCTATTTCGGCGTCCAGCGCGACGACGGCATCGTGTACATCGCCATCACGATGCGCGCCGGTCGCACCGATGAGCAGAAAACCGCGTTGTACCGGCGAGCGACCGAACTCATCGCCGAAGCGGCCGGGATCGAACCGCGGAACGTGTTCTTCAGCCTGACCGAAAACCACGAGGCGGACTGGTCGTTCGGCGAGGGCGTCGCGCACATGCTGCCGTCGAAACCGTGAAACTTCGTCGCCTGATCACGCGTCCTCCGCCCAGTAGCGCTGAACCCTGGCCACGGCCTCGTCCTTGCTCATCCTGGCCACCTCGGCCTCTTCCAGACCGACGCGCGAGAGCAGGAGATACACGAGGTCGGCGGGCAGGGCCTCGGCCGGCGGCTCGGGCGCCCCGCGATCAGGTTTCACGCCGTCCTGCACACAGGACCAGAACACCGGCTCATCGACCTCAAGCTGGTCACGGAGGATGTGCTTCCACAGTCCCAGGCCGTAGCCGCTGCGGTCCACCGGATGCGAGACGCGGGTACGCAGAACCCTGCCGTCGACAAGACCGAGTTCGTAAGTGACATGATGCGTTCCCGTGCGCCCGCGCGCGTCGCGCACTCTGCGCCATTCTTCGACCTGGCAGAACTTCTCGTGATCGGTGCGGGTCGGCTGCGGCCAGGAAGTCATCGCGGGGCACCGACAAGCCAGTCGCGCAATTGCTCGTCATCGCTGAAGCTGATCAGCTGCACCAACCCCCAGTTGTCCCGGTGGTTCGGAGCGTTCAGCAGGCGCTCCTGCCAGTCCTCCGCGTACTCCCGCAGGGCGTGGACCATTTCGTCGACCGCCTCGTCGAACGACGCTCCGTCCGCGGCCACCGGCAGCCCCGGGATGAACACCGACCAGCCGCCGGCCTCGGGGACGACCTGAGCGTGCGACGGGACGACCGACGCCAGGACGTGCCGCAGGCGCACGACATCCACCACAGCGGTGGTAGCCGAATCGCGCCGAACTGTCGCGACGAGCCCCTTCTCAGCGGCGTCCAGCAAATCCTTCAAATGTGCACGCGCATCGGTGTAGCTGTCGTAGTGCACAGCAGACATGTCAGCCTCCCAGACGGTCCCCACCAGAGTGCCCCAAGTACGTCAAGTACGTCAAGTACGTCAAGTACGTCGCGTACGGGGATGGTCCCGGCGACAGGCAAAAAATCGGGGCTGAGGCAGCACTGCCGCCTCAGCCCCGACCCGTCGTTCAGCTGTCGAAAAGCGCTCCCTAGCTGCAGCCGGACGTCGCCCCGCAGCCCTCGCAGGCGTAGCACGAACCCGCGGGCCGCATCTTCGTGCCGCAGGTCATGCAGAGCGGTGCGTCCGCGGCCTTGCCGAGGTGCAGTTCCATCAGCTCGGCCGTGCTGTGCGCGTCGCGCCCCGAAGTGTCCGTTGCGGACTCTTCCGCGCGGGCGGGCGACGAATCCACGCTGCTGCGCAGCGCGTCGATGTCGAGGCTCTGGCCGCCGTAGTTCGCCTCGACCTCGGCCGAGCGTTCGTCCGCGGTGAAAATGCCCAGCTGCGCGCGCTTTTCGTACGGCAGGTAGTCAAGCGCCAAGCGGCGGAACAGGTAGTCCATGACGCTCGTGGCGATCCGGATGTCCGGGTCGTCGGTCATGCCTGCCGGTTCGAAGCGCAGGTTGGAGAACTTCGAAACATAGAACTCCAGCGGGATGCCGTGCTGCAGGCCGACCGAAATGGACATCGAGAAGGCGTCCATCACGCCGGACAGCGTGGAGCCCTGCTTGCCGAGCTTCACGAAGATCTCGCCGAGACCGTCGTCCGGGTACGAGCCCGCGTGCAGGTAGCCCTCGGCGCCGCCGACGGTGAACGACACCGTCTGGCTCGGGCGCTTCTTCGGCAGGCGGCGGCGCACCGGACGGTATTCGACGACCTTCTCCGGCTCGGTCTCCGCCGCGGCTTCCTTCTTCTTCCCCGTGGACAGCGGCTGGCCGACCTTGCAGTTGTCGCGGTAGATCGCGAGCGCCTTGAGGCCGAGTTTCCAGCCCTGGAAGTAAATCTCCTCGACGTCCTCGACGGTCGCCGACTCCGGCATGTTGACCGTCTTCGAGATCGCGCCCGAGATGAACGGCTGGACCGCGGCCATCATCCGCACGTGGCCCATCGGCGCGATCGACCGGTCGCCGACCGCGCAGTCGAACACCTCGTAGTGCTCCGGACGCAGGCCCGGCGCGTCGACCACGTGGCCGTGCTGCGCGACGTACTCGACGATCGCTTCGACCTGCTCGGCCTGGTAGCCCAGCACCCGCAGCGCGCGCGGCACGGTCTGGTTCACGATCTGCATCGACCCGCCGCCGACGAGCTTCTTGAACTTCACCAGCGAGAAGTCCGGCTCGATGCCCGTGGTGTCGCAGTCCATCATGAAGCCGATGGTGCCGGTGGGCGCGAGCACCGAGGCCTGCGCGTTGCGCCAGCCGTTGCGGGTGCCCAGCTCGATGCCCTTCTGCCACTCCTCCGACGCGAGCGAGCGGACTGCGGCGTCGTTGCTGTGGTAGGTGCGGACGAGCTCGTTGGCCGCGGCGTGCTTGCGCATGACGCGCTGGTGCGCCTCGGCGTTGCGCGCGTAGCCCTCGTACGGCCCGACGACGCCGGCCAGCTCGGCCGAACGACGGTAGGACACGCCGGTCATCAGGGACGTGATCGCGGCGGCGAGCGCGCGGCCGCCCTCGGAGTCGTACGCGTGGCCGAGCGCCATCAGCAGCGCGCCGAGGTTGGCGTAGCCGATGCCGAGCTGGCGGAACTTGCGCGTGGTGTCGGCGATCGGCTCGGTCGGGAAGTCGGCGAAGCAGATCGAGACGTCCATCGCGGTGATGACGAACTCTACGGCCTTCGCGAACAGCGGAGCGTCGAACGTGCCCTCCTCGGACACGAACTTCAGCAGGTTGAGCGACGCGAGGTTACAGCTCGAGTTGTCGAGGTGCATGTACTCGCTGCACGGGTTCGACGCGGTGATCCGGCCCGATTCGGGGCAGGTGTGCCAGTCGTTGATCGTGCTGTCGTACTGGACGCCCGGGTCGGCGCATTCCCACGCCGCCTGCGCCATGCTGCGGAACAGCTTCTTCCCGTCGGTGCGGTCGATGACCTCGCCGGTGAGCCGGGCCCGCAGGCCGAAGTCCGTGCCGTTCTCGACGGCGTGCATGAACTCGTCGGACACGCGGACCGAGTTGTTCGCGTTCTGGTACTGCACCGAGGAGATGTCGGAGCCGGAGAGGTCCATGTCGAACCCGGCGTCGCGGAGGACCTTGATCTTCTCCTCTTCGCGCGCCTTGGTCTGGATGAACTCCTCGATGTCCGGGTGGTCGACGTCGAGCACGACCATCTTCGCCGCGCGCCGGGTGGCCCCGCCGGACTTGATGGTGCCCGCGGACGCGTCGGCTCCGCGCATGAACGAGACCGGGCCGGACGCGGTGCCGCCGGAGGTGAGCAGTTCCTTCGAGGACCGGATGCGCGAGAGGTTGAGGCCCGCGCCGGAACCGCCCTTGAAGATCAGGCCTTCCTCGCGGTACCAGTTGAGGATCGACTCCATCGTGTCGTCGACGGCGAGGATGAAGCAGGCGGACACCTGCTGCTTCGAGGACGTGCCGACGTTGAACCACACCGGGGAGTTGAAGCTGAAGACCTGGTGCAGCAGCATCCAGGTGAGCTCGTGCTCGAAGATCTCGAGGTCGGCGGGACCGGCGAAGTAGTCGTGCTCGGCGGCGGCCTTCACGTAGGTGCGCACCACGCGGTCGATGAGCTGCTTGAGGCTGCTCTCGCGCTGCGGGCTGCCGACCGCGCCGCGGAAGTACTTGCTGGTGACGATGTTGGTCGCGTTGACCGACCAGAACTCGGGGAATTCGACCCCGCGCTGTTCGAAGTTGACGCTGCCGTCGCGCCAGTTCGTCATGACGACGTCGCGGGTCTCCCACGCGACCTCGTCGTAGGGGTGGGTCCCCTCGGTGGTGAAGACCCGCCGGACGGTGAGGCCCTTGTTCGGCTTCTTGTTCTGTCCGGCCGCGGCGCCGGTTCCCACGGTTTCGGTCATGCGGTCCTGTCCCTCGCTCCCCGCGACCCGGTGACGGCTCAGTCGTCGCCGGCGCGCTCGCCTTCCTGGTCCTCCGCAGTTCCCGCCATCGCTTTCCGCAGGTCGGAGATCTCCTTCTCGAAGTCCTCGACCGAGGAGAAGGAGCGGTAGACGCTGGCGAACCGGAGATACGCGACGCCGTCCAGTTCCCGCAGCGGGCCGAGGATGGCGAGGCCGACCTCGTGGCTGGGGATCTCGGCGAGCCCGGCGGACCGGATCGACTCCTCCACGCGCTGCGCGAGCTTCTGCAGCGCGTCGTCGTCGACCGGACGGCCCTGGCAGGCCCGCCGCACTCCGTTGACCACCTTGTCCCGGCTGAACTGCTCGGTGGCTCCGGACCGTTTGACCACGGCCAGCACCATCGTCTCCGACGTGGTGAAACGCCGTCCGCACTCGGCGCACGAACGCCGCCGCCGGATCGCCTGTCCCTCGTCCACCTCTCGGGAGTCGACGACCCGAGAGTCCGCATGCCGGCAGAACGGGCACCTCATC
Organism: Amycolatopsis rubida; assembly: GCF_900115345.1. GTDB lineage: Bacteria > Actinomycetota > Actinomycetes > Mycobacteriales > Pseudonocardiaceae > Amycolatopsis > Amycolatopsis rubida. Next base: position 29,437 of record NZ_FOWC01000012.1, read on the forward strand.
CGCCGATCACCTTCCCCTCCGCGCCGGTCGATTCCTGTCCCGACCGGCCCCTGCCGCCACGCTACGGCCTGGACCGCGGTCACCGCGCGCGACCCCGCGCCTGGTGATCGACTTGTGGACATCCGGTGGGCAACTGCTGGCCGGCTGTGGACAACTGCCGCCAGTCTACCCCTACCTGTGGACCAACTACAGCGGTGTAACTACTAGATATAGGGGTAGACCTTAGATCGCCTCCGGGGCGGGCGCAAGAAACCCGAGAGGGTGAAAGAGCGGTTGCGCAAGATGCGACCGGGTGGTTTCCGAGAGTCATGACCCGGCGGTGTCCGTTCGGCCGCCTGCTTCTCCGCCCGAACCGCCGCCGGACCAGGCGACCGGCACGGTGAGCGGCATGCCCGGCAGCAGCGCGGTGTCGTCGAGGTTGTTGAGCTCCTTGATCCGTTCGACGACCGCGCCCTGGTCGGCATTCGGCGCGAACCGGGCGGCGAGCGCCCCGAGCGAATCGCCGGGCTGCACGGAAACGGACGCGGTCCGCGACGGCACCGGGCCGCTGGACACACCGGCGCCGAACACGCCGAGCCCGGTGACGATGAGGCAGGCCGCGAAGGCGATCGCGAACAGCCACGGCCACCGCACCGACGGCCGGGCCGCGGTCTTGCAGGCCAGGCCGCCGCGCCGTCCGGCGACGACCCGCTCCCGGGACGGCGGCCGCAACGGTTCGCCGCGCCGCTCGCGCGCGGTACGCCCGGGGTTGCCCGGGACGGCGGCGGGGATGTGCCGGACCGCCCGGCGGGCCTCGCGAAGAGGGGCCTCTTCGGTTTCGACGGCCAAGGGAGCGGAGGTCTGGAACCCGGCTCGCCCCACAGACCGCACCGCAGCGCGGCCGCCTATTGCACGGGCCGGGCGCTCTTCAGTTTCGACACCAGCGGACGCCTGGAACCCGACCCGCCTGGCAGGCCGCACCGCAGCACGGCCACGCATCTCACCAGCCGGGCACTCCCCCGCTCCGACACCAGCGGACGTCTGGAACCCGGCCCGCTCCACAGACCGCACCGCAGCACGGCCACGCATCCCATCAGCCGGGCACTCCCCCGCTCCGACACCAGCGGACGCCCGGAACCCGGCCCGCTCGGCAGGCCGCACCGCAGCACGGCCGCGCATCCCATCAGCCGGGCACTCCCCCGCTCCGACACCAGCGGACGCCCGGAATCCAGCCCGCTCGACCGACCGAACGGCGGCGACATCGCCCGGTGCCGACCGCTGGAAATCAGGTCGCTCGCCGCCTCCGAGCCCGGCTTCCTCCGCCGCCAGCCAGGCTCGCCGCCGCCCGGCCGCACCGCGTGCGCCTTCCCGGGGCTCGCCCGCACCGCGCCCCCGCCGCGCGTCGCCCCGGCGGGACTCGCCGCGCCCGCCCTTGCCGGACCGATCCGCACCAGAATCGCGCCGGGCGCCAGTCCGGCCGCGAAGCTCCACCACCTCGGCGGAACCGGCCGCCGAACCCGGATCGGCGCCGGAGCCGGGTTCGAAGCCCTCCGGAACACCATCCTTTCGGGTGGCGTCTGCGCGCCGCCGCGACCGGCGCGCCGGACCGCCGGGCCCGGGTTCCCTCCGGGCGGGGGCCGTCCCGTCCGACGCGGCGCCGCCCTCGGCGGGGCGAACGGCGGGGACGGGCCGAAGCGGGCGGACGAGCCCGCGATCTGCCAGGATCGACATTTCGGAACCTCCTCGTGACCTGCGGATCCGTCCGGTCCGGGCCGTACACCTGCGCCGCAGCGGTCCAGATCGAACAGGCGTTCTATCGAACGTCCGTGCGAAGGTCTACCACCCCCCACCGACAAAATCGAGAGGACACGGCGTGTCGATCGAACAGATGTTTGAAATCGTCGCGCGCGGTGGCTAACGTCGGTGACCAGGACATCTGCCGGACCGGCTCCGGCGGGTGCCGCCGGACGGGCGTTCGCGGAAAACGCGGATCCCGGCCCGGCGCACGCGGACACGCGCGGGACGCCGACACGGCGACCGCGGGACGGCTGGAGGCGACGCAGCGTTGGAGAAGGACACGGTGAAGGGCACCGCGGCGAAAGGGGCCAAGACGGCCTCGCGGGGCAGGGCGTCCGCACAATCCGCGCGCGAATCCGGCCACGAGAGCACGGGGAAGGTGAGCGCCATGCCGGAGGTGTACGACGTGGACGAGACGCTGACCGTCCGCCAGCAGCAGGTGCTCGACGTCATCCGCACGTGGGTGAGCCGCTTCGGCTACCCGCCGAGCGTGCGCGAGATCGGCGAGGCGGTGGGGCTCACGTCCACGTCGTCGGTGTCGCACCAGCTGCGCGCGCTGCAGCGCAAGGGCTACCTGCGCCGCGACGCCAACCGGCCGCGCGCGGTGGGCGTGCTCGCGTCCACCGACGACAATCCGATGGGCATCGAGATGGACCAGCAGCCGTCCGTGCCGAAGGCGGCGTACGTGCCGCTGGTCGGCCGGATCGCGGCGGGCGGTCCGGTGCTCGCGGAACAGGCCGTCGAGGACGTTTTCCCGCTGCCGCGCGAGATCGTCGGCGAGGGCGAGCTGTTCCTGCTGAGCGTCACCGGCGATTCGATGGTCGACGCCGCCATCACCGACGGCGACTGGGTCGTCGTCCGGCAGCAGCCCGCCGCGGAGAACGGGGACATCGTCGCCGCGATGATCGACGGCGAAGCCACGGTGAAGACGTTCAAACGCAAGGACGGGCACGTGTGGCTGATGCCGCACAACGACGCGTACGAGCCCATTCCGGGCGACGACGCGTCGATTCTGGGCAAGGTCGTGGCGGTACTGCGCCGGCTCTAAGCGGTACTGCGCCGGCTCTGACCGGCTGGCTCTCCCGCGTCTCGTGGGCGGCGATGCCGGTTCTCCCCGGGATTGCCGTCCACGAGCACTGGGCTGCGCACCCTGACGCACTCGCCGGGCGTGCGGCAGCGCACTCGCCGGGCGTGCGGCAGCGCGGGCGCCGGTGCTTGTCGCCGGTGCGAACCGCGTCAGGTACGGCGGCGTTTCCTGGCCAGCAAGAACCACACGCCGAGAACAACCACCGCGACGACAGCAGCAGCGGGAACGAGTGGAAAGCCGCCGGAGTCCTGCTCGGCTGGCTGAGGAGCGGCGGCACCGCCCGGCTTCGGCGCGGGCGCTCGCGCCGTGACCAAAGCCGTCGCGTTCTTGATCGCCCGCACCGGTTCGCCGACGCCTTCGCTCGCGGACAACAACGTGCCGTCCGGCTCGAAAGCAATCGCTTCGCCCTGCTTTTCATTCGGCAGCGGAATCCGGACAGGCTCTCGTTGCAGCGCCGTGGCCACATTTCCGTCCGGAGCCGCATACAAATACGCGTCCGTGTAAGTCCGCAGCGCGATGACTTTCCCGTCCGCGCTGGTCGCGCCTCCGGTGATCAGCGCTGAACCGAACGAGCCCACCGGGCCGCCTGGGGTGTCGGTGCTGTGGACGCGCAGGGTGCCGACCTGCTCCACCTTCGTCGGGCCGGGAGCTGCCAAGGGACCCGAAGGCCGGTAGACCCTCGAAGTGCCCAGCAGATCTTTGGTCACCAGGAACGGCGTGCCGGACTGGTCCAGCACCAGGGCTTCGGTGTCGTGCGGACCGTCCGGATAAGTCAGGCGATGCACGACGGCCGCGCCACCGGCCGGTTTCAGTTCCAGCAGGGCGACCGTTTCGCGTTTAGCGCGGTTGTCGCCGGTGTCGGAAAGCCACAGCGTGCCGTCTTCGCCGCGGGCAAGGTCCTCGACGTCGTACGGATCCGTCGGGTCCGTCAAAACATCGTTGACCTGGCATTTCCGGTCCAGGACGAAGACCTGCACCTGGGTGCCGCCGTCGTTGATCGCGTACCAATGCTCGCCGTCGGAGACCAGGCCGGACAGCTCGTTGAGGCGCTTGTCCTTGACCTGGCACACCGTTTCCGGGGCAGGAGCCGCCGCGGCCGGGACAGCTCCCGCGAGGATCAGGACAGCCGTCAGTGCCAGGACGACCCGCACCAGTTCACCTCCGTAGTGCACGGCCCGCTCGGGCCGTGCACTACGGAAGACGTTCAGAGCGCCGAGGCGTTGGTCTCGAACGCCCGCAGAGCCGCGGCGAGGTCCGGCCGGACTCGCACCTGCAAGCGCGTGCCCTCGGCGACGTGCTCCTCTTCCAGCACCTCGCCCTCCGCGTGCGCCCGGGACACGAGCTCGCCCCGCGAGTACGGGACCAGCACGTCGATCACCGTTTCCGCCCGCGGCAGCCGTTCGGCCAGCACCTCGGCCAGCTCCGCCACGCCGGAACCGGTGCGCGCGGAGATCTGCACCGAACCGGGCAGCGCGTGCCGCAGCCGGGCCAGGGTGACGTCGTCGGCCGCGTCGGCCTTGTTGATCACCAGCAGCTCCGGCGGGAGCGGCTCCTTGCGGCTGCGGGTGATCTCGGCGAGCACCTCGCGCACCGCGTTGACCTGGTCCTCCGGGGCCGCGTCGGAACCGTCGACGACGTGCACGAGCAGGTCGGCGTCGGCCGCCTCCTCCAGCGTCGAGCGGAACGCGTCCACCAGCTGGTGCGGCAGGTGCCGCACGAACCCGACCGTGTCGGTCAGCGTGAACGTGCGCCCGTCGGCCGTCTGCGCCCGGCGCGTGGTCGGGTCGAGGGTGGCGAACAGCGCGTCCTCCACCAGCACCCCGGCCCCGGTCAGGGCGTTGAGCAGGCTCGATTTGCCGGCGTTGGTGTAGCCGACGATCGCCACGCTCGGCACCTCGTTGGCCACGCGCCTGCCGCGTTTGGTCTCGCGGATGGTGTCCATCGCGGCGATCTCCCGGCGCAGCTTCGCCACGCGCTTGCTGATCCGCCGCCGGTCTGTCTCCAGCTTCGTTTCACCAGGTCCGCGCAGGCCCACGCCGCCGTTCGCGCCGCCCGCGCGGCCGCCTGCCTGCCGGGACAGCGCCGAACCCCACCCGCGCAGCCGCGGGACGAGGTACTGCAGCTGGGCCAGCTCGACCTGCGCCTTGCCCTCCTTGGAACGGGCGTGCTGGGCGAAGATGTCGAGGATCAGGGCGGTCCGGTCGATCACCTTGACCTTGACCTTCTCCTCCAGCTGGCGCAGCTGGCCGGGCGAAAGCTCGCCGTCGCAGATCACCGTGTCGGCGCCGGTCGCCACGACCACGTCGCGCAGCTCGCGGACCTTGCCGGACCCGACGTACGTCGCCGGATCGGGCTTCTGCCGCCGCTGGACGAGGCCTTCGAGCACCTCCGAGCCCGCCGTCTCGGCCAGTCGCGCCAGTTCGGCCAGCGACGCCTCGGACTGCTGGGCGGTGCCTTCAGTCCACACGCCGACCAGCACAACGCGCTCCAGCCGAAGCTGCCGGTACTCGACCTCGGTGATGTCCTCAAGCTCGGTGGACAGGCCCGCGACCCGGCGCAATGACGCGCGGTCCTCAAGCTCCATCTCCCCGACCGAGGGGTCGTAGGGGTCGTTGTCGTCGTAAAAGTCTTCGTGTGTCTGTTCTGTCATCGTGCCTCCATGGTCCCACGTTTCGGCGCGGGAACCGAACGGATTACCTGCTGGGATAAACCGAGACGTACACGGCCGTGCGTTCCGAGGCCGGATCCCGGGGCCTGGCCTTGAATTCTTCGAGCAGCCCGTCGAGCCGCCGCCTGAACTCCGCGACGTCCTCGGCACCCACCTGGACCACGAGCCGGGTCGTCTCCGTCTCGGTCAGATCGGCCTCGGCCATTTCGGCCAGATAGGCCTCGAGCATGGCCTCGTTGACCGCGACCGCGTCGGCCTCAGCGTTGTCCAGCTGCCACGAAAGCCCGGTGGACAGGTACGGGATCTCCTTCGCCCCGCGCGCGCCGCGCCGCGGTTCCTGTGCCACGAGAAAACCGGTGTCGACCAGCCGCCGCACGTGGTGCAGCGTGGTCGCCGGGTCACGCCCGAGCCGGGCTGCCAGCTCCTTGTTCGTCATCGCTTCAAAGGAGGTCAACCGGATGATGCGCAGCCGTATTCCGGATGCGAGCGCGGCCGCCTCGGCTTCGGTGGAGGGACGTCGGTGCAACGGCATCCACGCAGCCTAACCAAAGTGATTGACACTTTCCAATCACTCGACAACACTCGATCGGGTGCGTCGCGACTCGCTCTTCTTCCACGCCGATTTCCGCAGGCTGTGGGCCGGGGACACGGCGAGCCAGCTGGGGATGTTCGTCGGGGTCACGGCCATTCCGCTGCTCGCCGCGGTCACGCTGGCCGCCACCCCGTTCGAAATGGGCCTGCTGACCATGGCCGAGACGCTCGGCTTCCTGGTGCTCGGCCTGCCCGCGGGCGTGTGGGTGGACCGGATGCGCAAACGGCCGCTCATGCTCGCCTCCGACCTGGTCCGCGGGGTGCTGCTGCTCAGCGTCCCGTTCGCCTGGTGGGCCGGCGTGCTCACCATGGCGCAGGTCCTCGCGGTCGTGCTGTTCGCCGGTTTCGCGACGGTCTTCTTCGACGTCTCCTACCAGGCGTATCTGCCCGCCCTGGTCGGCCGCGAAAAGCTGCTGGAAGGCAACGCGAAGCTGCAGGGCGTGCAGTCCTCGGCGCAGATCGCCGGACCGAGCCTCGCCGGCGTGCTCGTGCAATTCATCGGGGCGGCCAGCACCGTACTGGTCACCGGGCTCGGCTACCTCACGTCCGCGCTGTGCCTGTGGCGCATCCGCACCGTCGAAATCCTCCCCGAACGCGCCGAGCACGACCGCCTGGTGCCGCAAATGCTCGAAGGCCTGCGGTTCGTCGCCGCCGACCGGCCGCTGCGCGCGATCGTCGCCTGCACAGCCACGTCGAACTTCTTCGGAGGAGTGGTCCAGGCCGTCCAAGTGCTGTTCCTGACCCGCACGGCCGGGCTGAAACCGGCCGAGGTCGGCGGCCTGCTCGCGGTGAGCGGCGTCGGCGGCATCGCGGCCGCGCTCTGCGCCGGGCCGATCGTCCGGAAGATCGGGCAGGCCCGGTCGATCTGGCTGGTCCCGGTGCTGTTCTGGCCGGGTGAGGTGCTGGTCCTGTTCACCGCGCCGGGCTGGCGGATCGTGCTCGCCGGTCTCGGGATGGCCGCGTTCGGGTTCGGCGTGATCCTCTACAACATCGCGCAGGTCTCCTACCGCCAGGCCATCACGCCGGACCGGCTGCTGGGCCGGATGAACGCGAGCGTCCGGTTCGTCGTCTGGGGAGCGCTGCCGCTCGGCGGGCTGCTGGGCGGCGGGCTCGGCGAATGGCTCGGGCTCGCCGGCACCCTGGGAATCGGAGCAGCCGGGGGCGTCGCGGGCGCGCTCTGGGTGATCTGCTCGCCGCTGCGGCGCATGCGGGACCTGCCCACAGGCGGGGAAATCGCTGTACCCGCCCCGTAAAGTGCGGGCATGAACGAGAAGATCCCGCACAAAGCCGACGTCGACGGCCTTGCCGCCAAATGGGTACCGGTGTGGGAACGCGAAGGCGTATACCGGTTCGACCGCGCGCGCCCGGACGTCTACTCGATCGACACGCCGCCGCTGACCGCGAGCGGTTCGCTGCACATCGGGCACGTCTTCTCCTATACGCACACCGACGTTCTCGCGCGCTACCAGCGGATGCGCGGACGTTCGGTCTTCTACCCGGTCGGCTGGGACGACAACGGCCTGCCCACCGAACGCCGCGTGCAGAACCATTTCGGCGTGCGCTGCGAGCCGTCGCTGCCCTACGACCCGTCCTTCGCCCCGCCGGAAAAGCCCGGCAAGAACGCGATTCCGGTGTCCCGGCGCAATTTCGTGGAGCTGTGCCGTCAGCTGACCGAAACCGACGAGAAGGTGTTCGAGGAGGTCTGGCGGAGCATCGGGCTTTCGGTCGACTGGACGCTGGCGTACCAGACGATCGACCCGGCGACCACGGAGATCTCGCAGCGCGCGTTCCTGCGCAACCTCGCGCGCGGCGAGGCCTACCAATCCGAAGCTCCGACGCTGTGGGACGTCACTTTCCGCACCGCCGTCGCTCAGGCGGAACTGGAGGACCGCGAACGGCCAGGCGCGTATCACGACCTCGTGTTCACCGCCGGCGACGACGCGGAAGTGCTGATCTCCACCACGCGTCCCGAGTTGCTGCCCGCATGTGTCGCGCTCGTCGCGCATCCGGATGACGAGCGCTACCAAGGCCTTTTCGGGAAAACCGTGCGCACGCCGGTGTTCGGCGTCCAGGTGCCGGTGCACGCGCACCACCTCGCGGATCCGGAAAAGGGCACCGGCATCGCGATGGTGTGCACCTTCGGCGACACGACTGACGTCACCTGGTGGCGCGCGCTACAGCTGGAAACGCGTCCGGTGCTGGGCCGCGACGGCCGGTTCCGCGCCGAACCGCCGCAGGGCGTCCCGGCGGACAAGTACGCGCCCCTCGCGGGCAAGACTGTCCACACTGGACGCCAGATCCTGGTGGACCTCCTGCGGGAGGCGGGCGCGCTGCGCGGCGAGCCGAGGCCGATCACTCATCCGGTGAAGTTCTACGAAAAGGGCGACAAACCACTGGAAATCGTCACCAGCCGCCAGTGGTACCTGCGCAACGGCGGCCGCGACGACCCCCTGCGCGCGAAGCTGCTGGAGCGCGGCGAGGAGCTGAACTGGGTCCCGCCGCACATGCAGGTCCGCTACCGCGGCTGGGTCGAGGGCCTGACCAGCGACTGGCTGGTCAGCCGCCAGCGGTTCTTCGGCGTGCCGATCCCGGTCTGGTACCCGCTGGACGCCGACGGCGAGCCGGACCACGACGCGGTGCTGACGCCCGAGGACGCCAGCCTGCCGGTGGACCCGAGCACCGACGTCCCGCCGGGCCGCACCGAGGACCAGCGCGGCGTGCCGGGCGGCTTCGCCGCCGAGGCGGACGTGATGGACACCTGGGCGACGTCGTCGCTGACGCCGCAGATCGCCGGGCGCTGGAGTCTCGACGACGACCTGTTCCGCCGCGTGTTCCCGTTCTCCCTGCGGCCGCAGGCGCACGAGATCATCCGCACCTGGCTGTTCTCCACCGCGGTCCGCGCCGAACTGGAGGAAGGCGTGCTGCCGTGGCGGGACGCGGTGATCTCCGGCTGGGTGCTCGACCCGGACCGCAAGAAGATGTCGAAGTCGGTCGGCAACGTCGTCACGCCGGCGGATCTGCTGGAGCGGCACGGTTCCGACGCGGTGCGGTACTGGGCGGCGAGCGCGCGGCCGGGCGTCGACACGGCGGTCGACGAAGGCCAGATGAAGGTCGGGCGACGGCTGGCGACGAAGCTGTTGAACGTGAGCCGGTTCGTGCTCGGTCTCGGGATCCCCGAGCCGGAATCAGTCGCCACGGAGCCGCTGGACCGGTCCGTGCTCGCCGCGCTGGCGAAGGTGATCGAGGAAGCGACGGCCGCGTTCGAGGCGCTCGACCAGGCGCGCGCGTTGCAAGTGACCGAGACGTTCTTCTGGACGTTCTGCGACGACTACGTGGAGCTGGTGAAGGGCCGCGCGTACGGCGATCTCGGCGCGGAGGCAGCCGAATCGGCGCAAGTCGCACTGCGGACGGTGCTGTCGGCGTTGGTGCGGATGTTCGCGCCGGTGCTGCCGTTCGCGACCGAGGAGATCTGGTCGTGGTGGCAGGAAGGTTCCGTGCACCAGGCGTCCTGGCCGACCGCGCCTGAGGTCGACGGCGACGTCGCCTTGCTGCCGCTGGCCGGTTCCGTGATCGCCGCGGTGCGCCGGGCCAAGACCGACGCGAAGGTGTCGATGCGGACCGCCGTCGAGACGCTGTCGGTCACCGCTCCGGCGGACGTGCTCGAAAGCTTCGCCGAAATCGCCGAGGACGTGCGCATCGCCGGGGTGGTCAACACCGTGACCACCCAGGAGGGCGAACTCTCGGTGGCGGTGACGATCAGCTGATCACGCGCCCGCGGCGAGCCACCAGGCTTCGTCCAGCTCGCCGCGGGCCACGATCTCGGCCGGTCCGGTCAGCGTGGATTCGCCGTGCCCGACCGTGACCGACACCCGTCCGCCTGGGATGTCCACTGTGGACTCGCCGGTGTCCTTGCCCGCGAGATGCAGCGAGGCGGCCACCGCGGCGACGGTGCCGGTGCCGCACGCCCGGGTCTCCCCCACGCCGCGTTCGTGGACGCGCATCCGCAGCGCGCCCTCGCCGAGCACGTTGACGAACTCCAGGTTGACGCCGGACGGGAACACGTCGTGGTCGAAATCGGGCTGGTCGCGCAGGTCGAGGCCGGCGAGGTCGGTGTCGGTGACCGACACCAGGTGCGGGTTGCCGACGTTCACCGCGACCCCGGAGAACGGCTGCCCGGCCACCACGGTGACCGACGTGCCGGTGATCGCCGCCGGGCCCATCTGCACAGTGACCGAACGGTCCGGGTGCACGACGACCGGCCGGTCGCCCGCGCGGGTGCCGATGACGAACTCGCCGTCCTCGGCCAGACCGGCGTCGACCAGGTAGCGCGCGAAAACCCGGGTACCGTTGCCGCACATCTCGGCGATCGAACCGTCGGCATTGCGGTAGTCCATGAACCACTCGCCTGCCGACTCCTCGCCGATCGCCTTCGCCCGGACGACGCGCAGCACGCCGTCCGCGCCGAGGCCCCGCTGCCGGTCGCACAACGCCGCGACGCGCTCTGCCGTGAGGTCGAGGCGGCCAGCCTCGTCAGGCAGCAGCACAAAGTCGTTCTGCGTGCCGTGGCCCTTGAGGAATGCGATGCCGCCCATGCGTCCAGGCTACTGGTCGAGCACGGCGCGGACCCGCGCGGCCAGGTCCGCGGATCCGCCGTCGAACCACTGGATCCGCTTGTCCCGGCGGAACCACGAACGCTGCCGCCGCACGAACCGCCGGGTGGCCCGCGCGGTCGCCGCGGCGGCGGCCGCGAAGTCCCCTTCGCCGTCCAGTTCGGCCAGCACCTGCTGGTAACCGAGCGCGCGCGAAGCGGTTTTCCCGTCCCGCAAACCGCGGCCGAGCAACTCGCGCACCTCGTCCACGAGACCGGCTTCGAACATCCGCTCCACCCGCAGGCCGACGCGCTCGTCCAGCTCGGCGCTCTCGCGGTCGACCCCGATCAGCACGGCGTCCCAGCGCGCCGGACCCGGCTTCGGCAGGTTCGCGGAGAACGGTTCGCCGGTGATCTCGATGACCTCCAGCGCACGCACGATGCGGCGGGTGTTCGTGGGCAGGATCGCCGCCGCCGCGACCGGGTCGCGCTCCCCCAGCCGGGTGTAGAGCGCGGCGGTGCCGAGTTCGGCGGCCTCTTCGCCGAGCCGCGCGCGCACTGCGGGGTCGGTGCCGGGGAAGCGGAGATCGTCCAGCACCGCCTGTACGTACAGCCCGGAGCCGCCGGTCAGCACCGGAACCCGGCCCGCGGCGAGAATCCGCTCGATCGTGCTGCGGGCGTCCCGCTGATAGGCGGCGACCGAGGCGGTCTCGGTCACGTCGAGTACGTCCAGCAGGTGGTGCGGGACCCCTCGCCGTTCCTCCGCGGTCGCCTTGGCGGTGCCGATGTCCATGCCCCGGTAGAGCTGGAGCGCGTCGGCGTTCACCACCTCGCCGTCCAGCACCAGCGCGAGCTCGACGGCCAGTGCCGTCTTCCCGGTGGCGGTGGGGCCGACGACGGCCACCGGACGGGGCCGTTGAGCTGGGCTGATCACGCGGAGAAACGCTACCCGCCCGGGTCGGGACGCGGGCACGGAGCGTCAAGGAGAAGTAGGATCAACGCTTTCAGGCGGCTCATCCAGTACCACGGCGCGCGCTGAGCTGCTTGAATGCCGCTGGGGCCCCATGCCCCCGGCAGAGCACGACAACAGCGTAACCCGGCCCCGCTCACGCGGCGGGGCGCCCGCAGCCGCGGGCGTACAGGCGATAAGGAGCCTGCGATGGCCCAGGAGAACACGTCCCCCGGCACCCCGGCACCGCACCCGGTGCCGCACGCGCAGGGCGCCGGCCATGCCGCGCCGCCGGTGCCGCCCGCCGAGCCCGCCCCCGCCACCTGGGGCCGGGTCGACGCCGAAGGCACCGTTTACGTCTTCACCGCCGACGGCGAACGCGAGGTCGGGGTCTGGCAGGCCGGTACGCCCGAGGAAGGCCTGCTGCACTACGCACGCCGCTTCGACGACGTGCGCACCGAGGTCGAACTGCTCGAAACGCGGCTGAACTCCGGAGCGGGCGACCCGAAGCACGCGCTCTCCAGCGCCGCCCAGATCCGCGACGGGCTCGGCGAGGCGGCCGTGGTCGGCGATCTGAAGGCGCTCGCCGCGCGGCTGGAGTTCGTGATCGGGCTGGCGGAGAAGGCCCTGGTCAACGTCAAGCACGAGCGCGAGGAAGCCCGGGCCGCTGCCGTCGCGCGCAAGCAGGCGCTGGCCGACGAGGCGGAGAAGATCGCCGCCGAATCCACCCAGTGGAAGGTCGCGGGCGACCGGCTGCGCGCGATCCTCGACGAGTGGAAGACGGTCAAGGGCGTCGACCGCAAGACCGACGACGAGCTGTGGAAGCGCTTCTCGAAGGCACGCGAGGCGTTCAACCGCCGCCGCGGCTCGCACTTCGCCGAACTGGACAAGCAGCGGGCGAGCGCGAAGCAGCGCAAGGAAGAGCTGATCGCCGAGGCCGAGGCGCTGTCCGACTCGGACGACTGGGGCGCCACCGCGGGCCGGTACAAGGACTTGATGGCCGAGTGGAAGGCTGCCGGGCGCGCGCCGAAGGACAGCGACGAGGCGCTGTGGCAGCGGTTCCGCGCCGCGCAGGACGCGTTCTTCGCCCGCCGCTCGGCGGTGTTCTCCGAACGCGACGCGGAGTTCGCCGGCAACGCCCAGCGCAAGGAAGAACTGCTGGTCGAGGCCGAGAAGATCGACGTGGCGGCCAACCTCGAGGCAGCCAAGTCGGCGCTGCGCCGGATCCAGGAGCAGTGGGACGAGATCGGCAAGGTCCCGCGCGAACGCATCCGCGAACTGGACGGACGGCTCAAGGCGGTGCAGGACGCGGTGAAGTCGGCCGAGGACAGCCGCTGGCGCCGCACCGACCCGGAGGCGCAGGCGCGTGCCGCGCAGTTCCGGGAGCGCGTCGAGCAGTTCGAATCGCAGGCCGCCAAGGCCCGTGCCGCCGGGGACGAGCGGCGGGCGAAGAAGGCCGAGGAGCAGGCCGCCCAGTGGCGGGAATGGATGGAGGCCGCGGAAGCCGCGGTCGCCGATCGCTGAGCTGATTCCCGGAACGGCCGGTACCGCTCGGTGCCGGCCGTTTTCGCTGCCCGGTTCCCGACGGTCCGTGAAGGACGGTCGCCGGAGGCGGTCAGGTGCGCGAGAACGCCGTCCGCATCCAGAGCGTCGCCAGGACGATCGTCGCGATCCACGCCACGATCATGCCGATTCCCGGACCGTCTCCGGCCGCTCCGCTGGCGTGCGCGGACTGCTGCGACCAGATCGCCAGCAGGCCGTCGACCGAGGCGAACCAGCCGCCCGCGGCGCAGCACCACGCGACCCACCAGCGGCGCGACACGAGCGCGACCGCGCCGATGAACACGCCGACGCCGGTGGACGTCACGGCGAACAGCTGCGGGACCCCGCCCGCCTCGCCGGCCAGCGTCTCCCAGCCCGCGCGGCCCTGGGCCCACGGCAGGATCTGCGCCACGAGCAGCACGAACATCAGCACCGAGATGGTGAACCCGCGCCTGCCCAGCTCCACCGTGCGCGCGGCGCGGCGCCCCGCGTCGTCGATCTCGTCGCTCAGCCTGCGGTCGACCTCGGTCGGCGTTCCCGGTTCGCTCATCCTGCACACCCACTCACCGGGGCCGGCTGCGCCGCCGGGGCTCCGAAGCCCGGCAGTCCCAGGGTGACCCCGCTCGTCTTGGGCCGAAGACCGGCTTCGGCGTTGTCGCCCGCTCGCGTGCGGCGATGCGTCAGGAGGTCGCCGTCGGCGACGAGGTGGTGCGGCGCGCCGTAGCTGATCACCGTCTCCACGACGTCGCCCGGCCGGACCGAGCGGTCGACGGCCGGACCGGCCGGCGTGAAGTGCACCAGCCGTCCGTCGCGGGCGCGCCCGCTCATCCGGTGCGTCTCCGCGTCCTTGCGTCCCTCGCCCGCGGCGACCAGCAGCTCGACCCGGCGGCCGACCAGCGTGCGGTTCTCTTCCCAGGAAATCTCGTTCTGCAGCTCGACCAGCCGGTCGTAGCGCTCCTGCACGACCTCCTTGGGCAGCTGCTCGGCCATGTCCGCGGCGGGCGTGCCGGGGCGCTTCGAGTACTGGAAGGTGAACGCGCTGGAGAACCGCGCGGCGCGGACGACCTCGAGCGTCGCCTGGAAGTCTTCCTCGGTCTCGCCGGGGAAACCGACGATGATGTCGGTGGTGATGGCGGCGTCCGGCATCTTGGCGCGCACCTCGTCGAGGATGTTCAGGAACCGCGCCGACCGGTAGGACCGGCGCATCTCGCGCAGCACCCGGTCCGAACCGGACTGCAGCGGCATGTGCAGCTGGTGGCAGACGTTCGGGGTCTCGGCCATCGCGTCGATCACGTCCGAGGTGAACGCGGCCGGATGCGGCGAGGTGAACCGCACGCGCTCCAGCCCGTCGATCCCGCCGGTCGCGCGCAGCAGCTTGCCGAACGCGAGCCGGTCGCCGAACTCGACGCCGTAGGAGTTCACGTTCTGGCCCAGCAGGGTCACCTCGAGCACGCCCTCGGCGACCAGCGCCTCGACCTCGGCGAGAATCTCGCCGGGACGGCGGTCGCGCTCCTTGCCGCGCAGCGACGGCACGATGCAGAACGTGCAGGTGTTGTTGCAGCCGACCGAAACCGACACCCAGCTCGCGTAGGACGATTCGCGGCGCGCGGGCAGCGTGGACGGGAACGTTTCGAGCGATTCGAGGATTTCGACCTCGGCCTCGGCGTTGTGCCGCGCGCGCTCCAGCAGCGTCGGCAGCGAGCCGATGTTGTGCGTCCCGAAGACGACGTCGACCCACGGCGCGCGCTTGACGATGTCGCCGCGGTCCTTCTGCGCGAGACAGCCGCCGACGGCGATCTGCATGTCCGGATTGGCGACCTTGTCCGGGCGGAGGTGCCCGAGGGTGCCGTAGAGCTTGTTGTCCGCGTTCTCCCGCACGGCGCAGGTGTTGAACACGACCAGATCCGGCTTCGCCTGCCCGGGAGCGGGGACGTAGCCCGCTTCCTCGAGCTGCCCGGCGAGCCGTTCGGAGTCGTGCACGTTCATCTGGCAGCCGAACGTGCGGATCTGGTACGTTTTCGCGTTCATCGTGCTCCAGCCTAAACCCCGGGGCCCGCGCCGGACCCGGCACCCGCCCGGCGGACGTTATGCGACGTGCCTCGCCGAGCATTCCGCTAATCGGGAAATGTGCCGTTGACCGGGAACGGAAATGCACCGGAACGGTCTCCGCGGAACAATTTCCGCCATTGTTTTCCGCACACTCCCGAAGATAAGATCATCGCCATTGTTCCGAATCGGACCGCCGCCGCTCTGGAGGAAAAGTGCGCAAGGTTTTCGCTTGCTCCGCGGCCGCGGTCGCGAGCACGTTCGTCGTCGCCGCGCTGGCGGCCGCCCCGGTCGCCGCGGAACCGGTTCCGCAGTCGGTCACCTGGTCGGCCGACCCCGCCGACGGCGTGGGAGCGTTCAACTCGGTCCAGTGCGCCGACGGCCACTTCAAGACCGCGACCGACGCCGCCAAGGGCAAGGTGTGGGTCGCCGAGCAGCTCGCCAAGGAGGAGCGCTGCGAAGCGGTCGGCCCCGACCTCGCCGCGGGCAAGACCTTCTACCTCGGCTGGTCGTCGAAGTACCGCGTCACCGACTCCACCAGCCGCTACGTGTTCCAGCTGAAATGCAGCCCGAGCAGCGGCACCGCGAACCATCCGATCGTCCTCAAGATCTCCGGCGGCAAGCTCCAGCTGGAGGAATGGACCACCGATCACACGAGCGTCAAACTCTGGAACGCGCCGGTCTCCAACGACCAGTGGCACGACATCGCGTTCCGGATCTCCACCGACCGCACCAAGGGCACCATCCAGTTCTGGTTCGACGGCGAACGGCAGACGTTCTCCGACGGGTCCGCCACCTACACCGGCACCACGATCGACGGGGACCGGAACTACCTGAAGTGGGGCGTCTACCACCAGGCCGACGAGACGGCGACGCAGTGGCTCGGCGAGATCCGGATGGGCGGCAGCCTGGCCGACGTCACCGGCTGACCTCTGGCACCATCGCTGCATGCGATGGAGGCCGACCGCGGCGCTGGCAGTGCTCTTGGTGCTGCTGAGCGGGTGCGGGCCGAGCTTCGCGAACCTGCACCTGCGCGTCGCGGCCGGGTCGGTGGGCGGCGTCTACCACGATCTGGCCGGGCCGCTGGCGTCGGCGTGGGCGGGCGAACTCGGCATCGAGACGCCCCGGGTGCTCGCCACCCAGGGGTCGCGCGACAACCTCAACCGAGTGCTTTCCGGGAGCGCGGACGTCGCGTTCGTCGCCGCGGACCTGGCCGCGGACGCGGCGGCCGCGCACCCCGGCAAGCTCGCCGCGCTGGCCCGCATCCACGACGACTACCTGCACATCGTCGTCCGCGAGGACTCGCCCTACAACGCGGTGTCCATGCTGCGCGGCCGCCACATCGCGGTCGGCTCTCCGGAGTCGGGCGTCGAGTACATCGCCGACCGGGTGCTGCAGGTAGCCGGGCTGAAAGGCGCGGTCACGGTCAACCAGCTGAGCCTGGAGGATTCGCTCTCCGCGCTCGAGAACCGCAAGATCGACGCGATGTTCTGGTCCGGCGGGCTGCCGACGCCGCTCATCACCGAGTACAACCGCAAGGTCGGGCTGCGGCTGCTCGACATGTCCGATCTGATGCCGGGCATGCAGCGGTTCAGCCCGGTGTACGGCACCGCGACCATCCCCGGCAGCACCTACGACCAGCCCGGTCCGGTCACGACGCTGGTGGTGCCGAACTTCCTGGTCGTGCCCACCTCGATGTCCGCCGACGTCGCCGAAGCGCTCACGAAGGGCCTGTACGACGCCCGCCCGCAGCTCGCGGCGGTCAACCGGGCGGCGCTGTCGATCGACGTGCATCCGGGGATCGAGACCGGTCCGCTGCCGTTGCATCCCGGCGCGCTGGCGTATTACCGCGCGGAGAAGGTCTAGATCGAGACCACGGTGACGAGGCCCGGCCGGTTTGGACGGCGGCCGTCCGCGTCGACGACCCGCCACCCGCCCGCGCGCGTGCCGGGCGGGGCGAGCCAACGGCCGCGGCGGTCTCCGCGCAGATGACCTCGCCGCCGCCTTCGAGACCGGCACCGGCGGCCAGGTCGTCCGGTCGGCGGTCCAGTCGCGGCCGATGCCGCACGGCAGGACTTGTCCGAACACCGCGTCCGCCGCTTCGCGACACGCGGCGACCGCCGGAGCCCATCAGCGCTCCGCGACCGGGAAGTCCATCGCGATCCGCAACCCGCCGCCGTCGGGCAGGGACAGCTGAATCTCGCCGCCGGAATGCCGGACGATCTCGGTCACGATCGCCAGCCCCAGCCCCGATCCGGGCACGTTCTGATGCGCTGTGCTCCGCCAGAACCGGTCGACGGCCCGCTCCAGCTCGTCCTCTCGCAGTCCGGGACCGTGGTCGCGAACCGACACCGTCACGCGGTCTTCGACGACGTTCGCGGCCACCTCGACGGAAGCACCGGAAGGGCTGAACTTGAGCGCGTTGTCCAGCAACGCGTCGAGCACGACCTCCAGCCCCCGCGGCGGCACGAGCACACGCGCGCCGTTGACGTCCACCGCGCTCTCCAGCGAGACCTCCCGTGCCGCCCCGACCACGGACCAGTCGGCGACGCGATCGGCGATCACTTCGGCGAGGCCTTCGGAAACCAGCTCGCCGCCAGCGGACTCCGCGCGGGCCATGGACAGCAGTTCGTCGAGGATCTGGTTCAGCCGCTTGGCGTCCACCTGCGCCGCTTCGAGATCGGCCGCCGCGGCTTCGTCGGTGACCTGGCCGTCGAGATTGCCCAGCCGGATCTTCAACGCGGTCAACGGATTGCGCAGCTGATGCGAGGCGTCGGCGACGAACGCCCGCTGCGCGGCGAGCGCTTCCGACACACTCGCCGCCATCCGGTCGAACGACCGGCCCAGCTTCCGCAGCTCCGGCGGACCGCCGCTCTCCCCCACCGGCTCCGCCTCGCGGCCGCTGACCACAGACGCGACCAGCGCGTCGGTCGCCTCGTCCAGCCTCCGCACCGGGCGCAGCGTCCAGCGCACCACCGGCAGCGCGACGAGCAGCGCGAGCCCGAACGCGACCAGCGCGCACGCGGCCAGCAGCAACCATTGCCACAGCAGCTGGGTGCGGACGTGATCGGTCGCGGACTCCGTCACCACCGCGCCGCGCACCTCGCCGTCGATGAGGATCGGCTCGGCCAGCACCAGCGGCTTGCTCGCCCACGGCATCAGCAACGGCCCGGCTTCGGGCGGACGGGCGGCGAGCGCCTCGTTCACCGGCACCCGGATCGCGGGCCGGTCGACGGCGCCGCCCACCGAGCTCAGCACCGGCTCGCCGTCCTGGTTCACCACGACCACTTTCACGCCGTACACCTCGGTGTACCGGCGCAGTTCGGGTTCCAGCAGGCCGAGCTGGTTGTCGAGCAGCGGCCGCTGGGCGAGCGAAGCGAACCGCGAGGTGTCGGTGAGCCGGTCGAGGAAAAGCTTCTGCTGAAGGCTGCTCGCGATGCTGAGGGCGAGCGGGATGCCGAGCCCGAACACGAGCAGCGCGACGAGCGTGACGACGATGCCCTGCAGCCGGACGCGCACAGTTCAGTCCCGCCGGATGCCCAGGCGGTAGCCGACGCCGCGCACCGTCTCGATCAGCGCCGGGCGGCCGAGCTTGGTGCGCAAGGTGGCGACGTGCACGTCCAGCGAACGGCTCTCCGCCGCGCCGCGGTGCCCCCACACCTCGTTGAGCACCTGTTCGCGCGAGCACACCGCGCCGCCCGCCGCCGCTACCAGCGCGAGCACCTGGAACTCCTTGCGGGACAACGAGATCGGCTCGCCCGCCACCAGCACCTCGTACCGGGCGAGGTCGATCCGGACGTCGCCGACCTCCACCACCGGCACGGACGGCGCGGGCCGCTCCACGCGCCGCCGCCGCACGGCCTCGACACGCGCGAGCAGTTCCTCCACGTCGTACGGCTTGACCAGGTAGTCGTCGGCGCCGGCGCGCAGGCCGTGCACCCGGTCGTTCACCTCGCCGCGCGCGGACACGACGATCACCGCGACGTCGCTGACCGCGCGGATCTGCCGGCACAGCACCACGCCGTCGACGTCGGGAAGCCCCAGGTCGAGGAGGATCACGTCGACGTCGTGGACCCGGTCGAGCACCCCGGCCCCGGACGGCAGCCGCTGCATGGTGAGGCCGCGGCGGACCAGCGCGGGCACGAGCGCCCCGGCGACCCGGTCGTCGTCTTCCACCAGCAGCACGCGCACGCTTGCTCCTCCCCGGTGATCCAGACCACGGTAGCCGGACTCTAGGGCGCCACGCCCCGCGGACACGGTGCGTGGCGGCCGCCACAGTCCCGACTAGGCTGAACGCCGCCACGACGGCCGCATCCGATACGTAGTTGAAACCCTAAGTATTGCTCAAGCCGTCTTTACAAGAGATGTCCCGGTAGTAGGTTTCCGCAAGCGTTGCGGAACCCCAGTTCCGCGGACGCCGCTGACCAACGGAGCTCTGGAGGCCACGATGACCACCGAGGTGGCGACGCCGATGATCAAGGCGGCCGCCGTGAACAAGTACTTCGGCGAGCTGCACGTGCTGCGCGAGATCACGCTCGAGGTGCCGCGCGGCCAGGTCGTCGTCGTGCTCGGGCCGTCCGGGTCGGGCAAGTCGACGCTGTGCCGCGCGATCAACCGGCTCGAGCCGATCAACTCCGGCGAGATCGCCGTGGACGGCGTTCCGCTGCCCGCCGAGGGCAAGGCGCTCGCCGCGCTGCGCGCCGACGTCGGGATGGTCTTCCAGCAGTTCAACCTGTTCGCGCACAAGACGATCGTCGAGAACGTCATGCTCGCGCCGGTGAAGGTGCGCAAGACCGCCCAGGCGCAGGCTCGCAAGACCGCGATGGAACTGCTCGAACGCGTCGGCATCGCGAACCAGGCCGACAAGTACCCGGCCCAGCTGTCGGGCGGCCAGCAGCAGCGCGTCGCGATCGCCCGCGCGCTCGCGATGAAGCCCAAGGTGATGCTGTTCGACGAGCCGACCTCGGCGCTGGACCCGGAAATGGTCCAGGAGGTGCTGGACGTGATGACCGGGCTGGCGAAGGACGGCATGACCATGCTCGTGGTCACGCACGAGATGGGCTTCGCCCGGCGCGCCGCCGACCGCGTCCTCTTCATGGCCGACGGCGAGATCGTCGAGGACACGACGCCGGAGGAGTTCTTCACCAAGCCGAAATCCGACCGCGCCAAGGACTTCCTCGGCAAGATCCTGACCCACTGACCCGTTCGGGGGAATCCCCCGGCGCCCCGGGTCCGAGGTGGCTGTACTCGGCCGTGTCCCTCGGCCCCGCCGAATCGGTACCGACAGTTCCCGGGCACCTGTTTCCCGGACAGACATGGGAGAGACTGACATGAGGATCCGCACCCTCGCGGCCGCTCTGCTCGCCGGCGGGCTGCTGCTCACGGCCTGCGGCAAGGAAGGCACCCCGGCCGGCTCCGGCGGGGACGCCAACGCCAGCGCCGCGCCGCTGCCCACCTACGAGGTGGCCAAGGACGTCAAGCTCGACGGCTCGCCGGTGTTCACGAAGATCAAGTCCGCGGGCACGATCACCATCGGCGTCAAGGACGACCAGCCCGAACTGGGCCAGAAGGACCCGAAGACCGGCAAGTTCCAGGGCTTCGACATCGAGATCGCCCGGATGGTCGCGGCCGGCCTCGGCTTCGGCGAGGACAAGATCAAGTACACGACGGTCGACTCGGCCGCCCGCGAACAGGCCATCTCCAACGGCCAGGTCGACCTCTACGTCGGCACCTACACCATCAGCGACAAGCGCAAGAAGCTCGTGTCGTTCGCCGGCCCGTACTTCCAGGCCGGACAGGACCTGCTGGTGCGCGCCGACGACA
This sequence comes from Amycolatopsis rubida, assembly GCF_900115345.1. Taxonomy (GTDB): domain Bacteria; phylum Actinomycetota; class Actinomycetes; order Mycobacteriales; family Pseudonocardiaceae; genus Amycolatopsis; species Amycolatopsis rubida. The sequence goes on from NZ_FOWC01000012.1 coordinate 50,507, forward strand.
ACTCGATCACCGGGCCGGAGACGCTGAAGGGCAAGAAGGTCTGCTCGGTCACCGGGTCGACCCCGATCCAGCGCGTGCGCGAGCAGAAGCTGACCGACCAGATCGTCGAGTTCCAGAAGTACTCGCAGTGCGTGGAGAAGCTGCAGACGAAGGACGTCGACGCGCTCACCACCGACGACGCGATCCTGAAGGGCTACGCCGCCCAGGACAAGGACAGCTTCAAGGTCGTCGGCAAGCCGTTCTCGAAGGAGCCCTACGGCATCGGCCTGAACAAGGACGACAAGGTGCTGCGCGACAAGATCGACGACCTGCTGCAGGCCTCGATCGACAACGGCACCTGGAAGAAGATCTACGACGCGACCCTCGGCAAGTCCGGCGCGCCCGCGACGCCGCCGGCCATCGAGCGGTACTGACCTGATCCGGCGGCCGGTGGGCGAAGCTTTCGCCCACCGGCCGCCGTACACCCACTATCGGCACACGGACGCGGGGAAGGCTCCATGGACGTCCTGCTCGACAATCTGGACCTCTTCGGTCCGTTCTTTCTCACCACGATCGAACTGTTCCTGATCGCGGGAGCGTGCAGCCTGGTGCTGGGCACGATCCTCGCGATGCTGCGGGTGAGCCCGGTCCCGGTGCTGCGCGCGATCGGCACGACGTACGTCACCGTCCTGCGCAACACGCCGCTGACGCTGGTGTTCGCGTTCCTCGTGTTCGCCTACCCGCTGCTCGACATCGTCAAGATCGACTACTTCCCGACCGCCGCGGTGGCGCTGACGATCTACACGTCGGCGTTCATCTGCGAGGTCGTGCGCTCGGGCATCAACACGGTGCCGATCGGCCAGGCCGAGGCGGGCCGCGCGCTGGGCCTGTCGTCCGGGCAGATCCTCGGCGGCATCGTCCTCCCGCAGGCGCTGCGGTCGGTCGTCCCGCCGCTCGTCAGCATGCTCATCGCGCTGCTGAAGAACACGACGATCGCCAGCGGGTTCTCGGTCGCCGAGGCGGGCGCGATCCGGCAGTACGTGTCCGAGCGCGGCGACAACCAGATGATCGCGCTGCTGTGGGTGGCACTCGGCTTCATCATCCTCGTGTCGGTGCTGTCGCTGGTGCAGCGCAGCCTGGAGAAGCGCTGGAGCGTGGCCCGATGAGCACGGTTCTTTTCGACACCCCGGGCCCGAAAGCACGGGTGCGGCACCGGCTTTACGCGGTGCTCGGCATCGTCGTCGTGGCGGCGCTGGTCGCGTTCGTGGTCTACCGCTTCATCGACAGCGGCCAGTTCTCCGCCCGCAAGTGGGAATGGCTGCAGTACTCCCAGGTCCAGAGCGACCTCGCGAACGCCGTGCTGGCGACCGTGAAGGCCTTCGCACTGGGCGCGGTGCTGGCCATCGTGTTCGGCGCGGTGTTCGCCGCCGGACGGCTGTCCGACCACGCGTGGGTACGCGGGATCTGCACATTCGTCGTGGAGTTCTTCCGCGCGATCCCGCTGCTGATCCTGATGTTCCTGTTCTACTACGGCCTCCCGACCCTCGGCGTGGACACGTCGCCGCTGTTCGCGGTGGTGCTCGGCCTGACGCTGTACAACGGCTCGGTGCTGGCGGAGGTCTTCCGAGCGGGCATCCAGTCCCTGCCGAAGGGCCAGAGCGAAGCCGCGTACGCGCTCGGCATGCGCAAGACCCAGGTGATGTTCACGGTCCTGCTGCCGCAGGCGCTGCGCGCGATGCTGCCGACGATCATCAGCCAGCTGGTGGTGCTGCTCAAGGACACCGCGCTCGGCTTCCTCGTGACGTACCCGGAGCTGCTGTACTACGCCCGCTACATCGGCAGCCAGGGCGACTTCGGCCGCCCGATCGTCCCGTCGACCCTCGTGGCCGCCGCGATCTACATCGCGATGTGCCTGCTGCTGACCGCGCTCGCGACGTACCTGGAGCGTCGCAACCGCCGCAGCAAGAAGCACATCGACACGGACGCCAAGCAAGCCGCGGAAGTCACCACCGCCGCGACCGGCGGCCTGCACGGCGGCCCTCTCTGACGGTTCGTTCGTCTTTCACTCGAAGCCCCCGGTGCTGCTTTCCTTGCGGCGCTGGGGGTTTCTTGTTTTTCGGCCTTGCGCTGTCGGGTGTCGCGGTGGTCCAGCGGCGGGACTGCCCCGCTGGGCAGCCGGAGCGACACTCGCTTGCCCCACGACGCTGTCGTCGCCGCACCGTCCGCTTTGGCTCCCCCGCAGAACTCCTGCCGCGGTTCTCCGCCGGTCGGGCGCGCTGCGAGTTCCGTTGGGGGCAAACGGAAAACGAACCAGCCGCCGCCCGCTTCTCCGTGTCCGGGTTCCAGTGCGCCCCGCCGGAATTCCCGGCCCGGCACCGCGTCTTTTGCCGCCGGGGATCACGCGAGCGCCGGTGATCACGACTCCTCCCTTCCGGAGAGTTCTTCCCTGGCAAGGGAAATCGTCTCTTCGGCCAGCGTGGCAAGCTCCGCTTCCCGGCTCGCCGCGGCACGAGCCAATCGAGTGATGCCCTCGACCCAGGAACCCGTGCTAACGTCGATCTCATCAATGCGAGAACATCCCCGTGACAAGAGCCCGCGAGCATCGTCGTAGCGGCCGCGAGCAACTGCCTTGATCGCTCCCAGTGCGTTGGCCAGCGCACTGGCCGGCTTCGACCACTCTCCGTCCCGCGCATGGTCGGCCGGATCGCACGGACCGGCCCCAACCTCGCGCACGGCTAGATCAAGCCGCCAGAACAAGGAAACCTCAGCGAACCGCACGAACAGCAACCGCTTTCGCGTCGAGTGGAAGCAGTCAGGCGCCGTCCGGACGGCCGCCACCGGCTGCACCCGCTCCAGCGTCGCCCGTACGGAGGCCAGGCAGCCGGCCAGGCCCCCGTCGGGCACGAGCCACTCGACGTCGATGTCGCTGTACTCGTCCGCGGTTCCCGTGCGCAGCGAACCGCGCAGCTGCGCACGGGAACCGCGGCACGAGACGGCCAGCGCCTCGATGATGCGGTCCGCCAGCGCGTCCCGTTTCATCATCGGTGCCAGTGCCAGTGCCAGTGCCAGTGCCGATGCCGATACCCATGTCGGCATCGGTACCGGCGCTCGCCCAGCCGCCCGGCCGGGCGGTATCTGATCCATGCCATTACGCCCGCTGTCGCTGCCTGAGGAGGAACCGCCTATCGCCCCACCACAACTGAATACGCCCGCGGTCGCGAACCCGGGCGCCGCGGCCTCGTGCGGACGGAGCCCGCTGGGTCACCGATTGCGCCGGAACAGCTTGTCTCCCAGCCAGACAATCGGGTCGTACTTGCGGTCGGCGACGCGTTCCTTCATCGGGATCAGTGCGTTGTCGGTGATGTGGATGCCTTCCGGGCACACCTCGGTGCAGCATTTGGTGATGTTGCAGAACCCGAGCCCGTGCTCGTCCTGCGCGGAGTCGCGGCGGTCGGCGACGTCCAGCGGATGCATCTCCAGTTCGGCGATCCGCATGAGGTAGCGCGGCCCGGCGAAGCTCTCCTTGTTCTCCTCGTGGTCGCGCACGACGTGGCAGGTGTTCTGGCACAGATAGCACTCGATGCACTTGCGGAATTCCTGCGAGCGCTCGACGTCCACCTGCTGCATCCGGTACTCGCCGGGCTTCAGCCCCTCCGGCGGGGTGAAGGACGGGATCTCGCGTGCCTTCGTGTAGTTGAACGACACGTCGGTGACGAGGTCGCGGATCACCGGGAAGGTGCGCATCGGCGTGACCGTCACGACCTCGGCCTCGGTGAACGTCGACATGCGCGTCATGCACAACAGCCGCGGTTTGCCGTTGATCTCCGCCGAGCAGGAGCCGCACTTGCCTGCCTTGCAGTTCCAGCGCACCGCGAGATCCGCGGCCTGGGTGGCCTGCAGCCGGTGGATGATGTCGAGCACGACCTCGCCCTCGTTCACCTCCACGGTGAAGTCCTGCAAGTCGCCGCCGGTCGCGTCGCCTCGCCACACGCGGAACTTCGCCTGGTAGCTCACGCGGTCCTCCCGGGGTGGGTCTCCAGCTCGCCGTCGGTGAAGTACTTGCCCAGCTCGTCGAGTTCGAACAGCTCAAGCAAGTCCGGCCGCATCGGCACCTGTTCCTTCACGGCCACGTCGACGTCCGGCACGAGCGGGTTGTCACCCGGCCGCGCGGAGCAGACAAGCAGCCGGTGCCGCCATTCCGCGTCCATCGACGGATAGTCGTCGCGGGTGTGGCCGCCGCGGCTTTCGGTGCGGGTCAGCGCCGCGCGGGCGACGCATTCGCTCACCAGCAGCATGTTCCGCAGGTCGAGCGCGAGATGCCAGCCGGGGTTGAACTGCCGGTGGCCCTCCACCGTCACCTGTCCCACCCGCTGCCGGATGTTCGCGAGTTTGTCCAGTGCCTGCCGGATTTCCCCGGCCTTGCGGATGATGCCGACGAGATCGTTCATCGACTGCTGCAGCTCAGTGTGCAGCGTGTACGGATTCTCCGGCGTGCCGTCCGCGGGCGGGTTGAACGGTTCGAGCGCCATCGCGGCCGCGGCGTCCACATCGGACTGCGAAACCGCGGGCCGGTCCGCAAGCCCGTCCACATAGGACGCCGCGCCAAGACCGGCCCGGCGGCCGAACACGAGCAGGTCCGACAGCGAGTTGCCGCCGAGCCGGTTCGACCCGTGCATGCCACCGGAGCACTCGCCCGCCGCGAACAGGCCGGGGACGCTGGCCGCGCCGGTGTCCGGGTCGACCTCCACGCCGCCCATCACGTAATGGCAGGTGGGGCCGACCTCCATGGCCTCCTTGGTGATGTCGACGTCGGCGAGTTCCTTGAACTGGTGGTACATCGACGGCAGCCGCCGCTGGATCTCCTCGGCGGGCAACCGGCTCGCGATGTCGAGGAACACGCCGCCGTGCGGGGACCCGCGCCCCTCCTTGACCTCGGAGTTGATCGCCCGCGCCACCTCGTCGCGCGGCAGCAGGTCCGGAGTGCGGCGGTTGTTCTCCTGGTCGGTGTACCAGCGGTCGGCCTCGCCCTCGCTGTCGGCGTACTGGCCCTTGAACACCTCGGGCACGTACTCGAACATGAACCGTTTGTCCTCGGAGTTCTTGAGCACCCCGCCGTCGCCGCGCACGCCCTCGGTGACAAGGATGCCCTTGACGCTCGGCGGCCAGACCATCCCGGTCGGGTGGAACTGCACGAACTCCATGTTGATCAGCTTCGCGCCGGCGCGAAGGGCCAGCGCGTGCCCGTCGCCGGTGTATTCCCACGAATTCGACGTCACCTTGAACGACTTGCCGATGCCGCCCGTCGCGAGCACGACCGCGGGCGCCTCGAACAGCACGAACCGCCCGCTCTCGCGCCAATAGCCGAACGCCCCGGCGACCGCGCCGTTGTCCAGCAGCAGCTCGGTGACCGTGCATTCGGCGAAGACCTTGATCCGGGCCTCGTAGTCGCCGTACTTCTTGAAGTCTTCCTGTTGCAGCGAAACGATCTTCTGCTGCATAGTGCGGATCAGTTCGAGCCCGGTGCGGTCACCGACGTGCGCGAGCCGCGGATACGTGTGCCCGCCGAAGTTGCGCTGGCTGATCCGCCCGTCCGCAGTGCGATCGAAAAGCGCCCCGTAGGTTTCCAGCTCCCAAACGCGATCCGGCGCTTCCCGAGCGTGCAGCTCGGCCATCCGCCAGTTGTTGAGGAATTTCCCGCCGCGCATGGTGTCGCGGAAGTGCACCTGCCAGTTGTCGTTCGAGTTCGCGTTGCCCATCGACGCCGCGCAGCCGCCCTCGGCCATCACCGTGTGCGCTTTGCCAAACAGGGATTTGCACACCACCGCGACGCTGAAACCGCGTTCGCGCGCTTCGATCACCGCACGCAGACCGGCGCCGCCGGCACCGATCACCACCACGTCGTAGCTGTGCCGTTCGACCTCGGTCATGGAATAAGCCACCTCACGAGCTGGGGAGAACTGCCTTGCGCTGCTGGATTTCCGGGGATCAGCCCACGAATCGCAGGTCCGAGATCGCGCCGCTGGACACGAGCATCACGTAGAAGTCGGTCAGCACGAGCGTGCCGAGCGTCGTCCACGCGAGAGTCATGTGCCGGGTGTTGAGCTTCGTGACCTGCGTCCAGATCCAGTACCGGACGGGATGTTTCGAGAAATGCTTGAGCCGCCCGCCGGTGACGTGCCGGCACGAGTGGCAGGAGAGCGTGTACGCCCACAGCAGCACGACGTTCAGCACGAGAATCACGTTGCCGAGCCCGAAGCCGAACCCGGTGGGGCTCTGGAAGGCGACGACGGCGTCGTAGGTGTTGACGAGCGAAACGATGCACGCGACGTAGAAGAAGTACCGGTGCACGTTCTGCACGATCAACGGCAGCCGCGTCTCTCCGGTGTAGCGCGCGTGCGGTTCGGCGACCGCGCAGGCCGGCGGGGAAAACCACACCGAGCGGTAATAGGCCTTGCGGTAGTAGTAGCAGGTCAACCGGAACCCGAGCAGGAACGGCAGCACGAGCACGCCGAGCGGCAGCCAGGACGGCATCTCGCCGAACCAGTGCCCGAAGTGGCTGGATCCCGGGACGCACGAGGTGGACACGCACGGGGAGTAAAACGGCGTCAGATAGTGGTATTCGGGCACCCAGTAGGCGGTGCGCACGAATGCCCGGACAGTCGCGTAAACGACAAAGGTGGCCAGCCCCAGCACAGTGAGCAGGGGCGAGAGCCACCACCGGTCGGTGCGCAGTGTCCGGGCGGCGAGCCGCGCCCGCCCCGGCGCTCGAACACCGGTGCGGGCGCGGCTGACGTCGTTGTCAGCGGGGGCGCTCACCGCTGGTCGCGCTTGTAGCCACCGACACCTTCGTCGTCAGCGCCGCTCCACAGCGCCGGATCGTAGGGAGTATCCGGGACAGGAACGCGTTCGGCGGGTTTCGCCTGCGCGGGCACAGCGGGCGGGTGCCCGTCCAGATCAGCGGTGTCGATGTCGAGCCGCTCGACGTCGTTGGCCAGCCGGCGCACCGCGGACGCGTCGCCGTAGCGCGATCGCAATGCGCCCACGCACTGCCGCAACTGGCCGATGGTGCGCCGGAGTTCGGCGATCTCTGTGGTGGACATCGGAAGCCTCCCTGGTGGTGGGACCGGCAGTTCGGGTGACGATCAACGTCGCCAAGTACGACTCTGCCTCGCGCGGTGCACTGTGACAAGTAGCACATTTACCAGCGTGTTGCCTCCTGACCTCGGATTCGAGGCTCAATCAGGGGTCTCCGGAGGGGTTCCGAGCCGCCAGTCGCGCAGGTCAGGCCGCCGGTGCCGGTTCGATCTCCGGGCCGACCACGCTGCAGATCGTCGCGGCCGCTCGGTCGCGACTCGTATCCGTGAGTCGGAGACGAGTCGCGCACTTCGCGGGCCAAGATGAGCAGAGCGTTGCCCGAAAATCACTAATTGTTACAGGCGTCTAGTCCGCCGGATCCTCACCCGCAAGAAGCCTTGCCAGCTCGGCATCGGTCGCCAGCCGCTGGGCTTTCACCTCCTTCGCGAACCCGGCCACCGCAGCCGACAATCGACCCAGCGAATCAGCTGGAGACAACGCGGATTCGGCCAGCCGCTCGACTGTTCCCGCGTACGGGGCGGCCTGCTGGCCGGTCAGGAAGACGCCGCCGAGATGGTGCGGGCAGAACACGACTTCCGAGGCGTCCCGCTGCCGGTACCAGCTGAACGCGTCCTCTGTCACGACTTGGCCGGGGACCACCCGGATCGTCACTGTTCGCGAGAACTCCGCCAGTTTCTTGAGGTACCGCACCTGCCGCAGCATCACCTCGGGATCGCCGAAATAGTTCCTCAGCGCCTCGGGCCCGATGAACATCTGCGCCCCGACCGCCTCCGCGCCGAACAGATTCCTGCTGCGGTCCAGGCGGTTCTCGACGATCTGCTCCAAAATGTCCTTGTCCCGCAGGCCAGGACCGGCCGCCAGCCGCGTGTAGTCGGGAATCTGCAGCAGATCCGGAATGAGCAGCGGAGCCCACACGGTCACCGACGTCGCGTCCTGTTCACGCTCGACCAGCATCGCGCACGCCTGCGATCCCGGGATGAACCAGCTCAACCCCGCCACACGGCGCGCCAGCGACATGATCCGCGCCTTCCGCTCCCCGACCACCCCGAGCGCGCCCAGCACACCCGCGACGTCCTCCGGCGTCGGAACCCGCTCGCCCCGCTCCCAGCTCGACAGCAACGCCGGATCCACGCCGACCCACCGGCTCAGCTCAGTCAGGTCGAAACTCGCCTCGATCCGGACGCTCCGCAACGCCGCACCCAAACCACGCTCCTGCGGAGTCGGCATCTTCGAATCTCGCATCAAGTGTCACCTCCGGCCGCGGATAGTGCCCGTCATCAACCGTTAACACCCATATATCGGCATCAGGCACCGACACGGACTTCGACGACTGGACCGACCCCAGCATCGTACCGGGTCTTCTGAATCGATTTTGTTTCCGGCGGGTTCTCAGGTTACCGTGTGCACCGTCACGTTCCCGCGACGCCAGCGCCGCCGTCTCGCGAACCCGTCACGAGCCGGGAGCTTGAGATGAGCAGCAGCCCGAACCCGACCGCCGCGGTGCACCGCGTGCTTGCCGACGTCACCGACCGGATCGCCGAGCGCAGTGCGGGCACGCGGGCGGCATACCTCGCCCGCAGCGCGGCCGCTTTCGAGGAGGGGCCGGTCCGCCGCGGCCTCGCTTGCAGCAACCTCGCGCACGGATTCGCCGCCATGGACGGCGTCGACAAGCAGGCGCTGCGTCAGCTGCGCGCGCCGGGGGTGGCCATCGTGTCCTCGTACAACGACATGCTCTCCGCCCACCAGCCGATGCAGGAATACCCGGCGTGGCTGAAGAAATCGGTTCGCGAAGCCGGCGGCGTCGCGCAGTTCGCGGGCGGGGTGCCTGCGATGTGCGACGGCATCACGCAGGGGCGTCCGGGCATGGAGTTGTCGCTGTTCAGCCGCGAAGTGATCGCGATGGCGACGGCGATCGCGTTGTCCCACGACATGTTCGACGCGGCGTTGCTGCTGGGCGTGTGCGACAAGATCGTGCCGGGGCTGTTGATCGGCGCGCTGTCGTTCGGGCATCTGCCCGCGGTGCTCGTGCCTGCCGGTCCGATGAATTCAGGCTTGCCGAACAAGGAAAAAGCCCGGGTGCGGCAGCTGTACGCGGAGGGGCTCGCGACGCGGGAGGACCTGCTCGACGCGGAAGCCGCGTCGTATCACTCAGCCGGCACGTGCACGTTCTACGGCACTGCCAACTCGAACCAGATGGTCGTCGAGGTGATGGGCCTGCACTTGCCGGGTGCGAGCTTTGTGCCGCCGAACACGCCGTTGCGCCAGGTGCTCACCGAAGAGGCTGGCCGACGCGTCGTCGAACTGTCCCGCGGCGAGGCGTACACGCCGATTTCGCAGGTGCTGGACGAAAAAGCGTTCGTGAACGGCATCGTGGCGCTGCTGGCCACCGGCGGGTCGACCAACCACACGATGCACCTGGTGGCGATCGCCGCGGCGGCCGGGATTCAGCTGAGCTGGGACGATTTCTCGGACCTGTCCGCGATCGTGCCGCTGCTGGCGCGCGTGTATCCGAACGGCAGCGCGGACATCAATCACTTCCACGCGGCGGGCGGCATCCAGTTCCTCGTCGGCACGCTGCTCGACGCGGGCTTGCTGCACGAGGACGTGCTCACCGTCGCGGGTCGCGGTCTGCGCCGGTACACGCAGGAGCCGATCTTGTCGGACGGCGAGCTGGTGTGGCGAGACGTGCCGACGCGCAGCCTTGACGAAGAGGTGCTGCGTCCGGCCTGGCGGCCGTTCGCGCCGGACGGTGGGCTGCGGATGGTGGAAGGCAACTTGGGCCGAGCAGTCACGAAGGTGTCGGCGGTCGCCCCGGAGCACCGCGTCGTGGAGGCACCGGCGCGGGTGTTCACGTCGCAGGACGCATTCCGGGTTGCCTTCGAGGCTGGGGAGCTGGACCGGGACGTGGTCGTGGTGCTGCGCCAGCAGGGTCCGCAGGCGAACGGCATGCCGGAACTGCACGGTCTGACGCCTGCGTTGGGAGTGTTGATGGACCGGGGGTTCCGGGTCGCGCTGCTCACCGACGGGCGGATGTCGGGTGCGTCGGGCAAGGTGCCGGCCGCGATTCAGGTGACGCCGGAGGCCGCGGTGGGCGGGCCGATCGCCCGGATCGCCGACGGCGACGTGGTCCGGTTCGACGCGCGGTCCGGATCGTTGGACGTGCTGATCGCGGACGACGAACTGGCGCGCCGGGATCTGACGGACGCCCCGCCCTCGGAAGCCGCGTGGAGCGGGACCGGGCGGGAGCTGTTCGGGGCGTTGCGGCGCGCGGTCGGCCCCGCTGACCAGGGCGCGAGCGTGTTCGGGGCGCTCACTCCGGAGCTGGACCTCGCCCGGGGAGTTCCGCCATTCGGAAGCGGGACAATGGGTGAGTCCTCGTACGCTCTCCAGACCCAGGAGGTCGGTCAGTGACCACCGGCACGGACCTGCTCGCTCTGTCCCCCGTGATGCCCGTCGTGGTGATCGACGACGTCGGCGACGCGGTGCCGACGGCCCGCGCCCTGCTCGCCGGCGGGATCGGGGTGATCGAGCTGACGCTGCGCACGCCGGTCGCGCTGGCCGCGATCGAGCGGGTGGCTGCGGACGTGCCGGACATCGTCGTGGGCGCCGGCACGGTGACGTCGCCGGAACAGGCGAAACAGGCCGCCGGCGCGGGCGCGAAGTTCCTGGTGACGCCGGGCTGCACGGACTCGGTGCTGGACGCCGCGTTCGCCACCGGACTGCCGTTCCTGCCGGGCGCGGCCACGGTGTCGGAAGCGATGCGGCTGGCCGAACGCGGGGTGAGCGCGCTGAAGTTCTTCCCGGCGGAGGCCAGCGGGGGCGCGGCGTTCCTGAAGTCGATCGCCGGACCGCTGCCGCAGCTGCAGTTCTGCCCGACCGGCGGGATCACGGCGTCGTCGGCCCCGTCGTACCTGGCGCTGCCGAACGTCGGCTGCATCGGCGGCTCGTGGCTGACGCCCGCGAAGCTGTTGGCGGCCAAGGACTTCGCCGCTGTCGAGAAGCTGGCTGCCGAAGCCGCCGCGCTGCGCTGAGCCGTTCCGGACACCCGTCGTCTCCACGCTGGAGACGGCGGGTTTCTTCGTGCCGCAGGGCGATCAGTCGACCATCACGTCGTCCAGCATGCTGGATTCCGCGCCGAACTCGCTCAGTTCGTCGCGGATCACCGTGTACGCCAGTCCTTGCGGATAACCCTTGCGCGCGAGAAACCCGAGCAGCCGGCGGATCGCGGTCTGCTCGTCGACGTTCCCGAGCGACCTGAGCCGCTTGCGCACCAGCTCGCGCGCACGTTGTTCCTCGGCCTCCCGATCGACTTCCTCCGCCGCTTGCGCCGCGATCTCGTCGTCGACGCCCTTGCGCCGCAGTTCCGCGACGAGCGCTGTGCGCGACAGCCCTTGGTTGGCGTGCCGGTCGCGAACCCAGGCTTCGGCGAACTCGGCGTCGTTGACGAGACCGGCGCGGTCGAGCTTGCCGAGCAGGGTTTCGGCCGTCTCGCTGTCGAAACCTTTGCGCTGCAACGTCTGTCGCAGCTCCTCGACCGCCCTGGGCCGGGCGGCGAGGAGGTCGAAGCAGATCTCCTTGGCCTTCTTGGCCCGCTCCTCCGGAGGCAACTCCATCGGATCGACCTTCGGTGCCCTGGCCACGACCACACTCCCGTTCCCGATGCCGCCCTCGGACGACGGCACCTCCCTCTCGACGCCGATTTCCACCGGCACCGGCCATCGCTGGTCCAGCACCGGCACAAAGTCCTGCCGACCGAACCGCGGCCGGCGAAACCCGCCCGGCTCGGACCCGCCCGCATCGGCAATTCCGGCACCGGCCAACCCGTTCACCGCTTCACACCAGTCAGGCACACCGCGCCGGAGTCGGGCCCCGGCGGCGCCGACGTCCGCCTTGGCTGTCCGCTCCGCTCACGACTCGCACCGCGCCCAGCCAGCCCGCACCAGCCGGAGGACCTGTCCTCGCGGGGCACCGGAGACCAACGCCTCCGGAACACCGCCGCACCCGGAGATCCCGTCGCGGCGAAACCGCGTGAGACTCATGCCTCGGCGGGCCCGGTGCCAGGCCCGAGCACCGGGGAGGGAACCTGCCGATCCCCTCCCCTCCCCGGATCAGAAGTCGACCGGCGCGGGCACTGTCTCGACTTCGGCGTCGACCTGCGGGCCGATGTTGAGCTTCTCCTTGATGCGCTTCTCGATCTCGTTGGCGATGTCCGGATTGTCGCGCAGGAACTTCCGCGCGTTCTCCTTGCCCTGGCCGAGCTGGTCGCCCTCGTACGTGTACCAGGCACCCGACTTGCGCAGAATGCCCTGTTCGACGCCCATGTCGATGAGCGAGCCCTCGCGGGAGACGCCCACGCCGTAGAGGATGTCGAACTCGGCCTGCTTGAAGGGCGGGGCCATCTTGTTCTTGACGACCTTGACCCGGGTGCGGTTGCCGACCGGCTCCCCGCCGTCCTTGAGCGTTTCGATGCGGCGCACGTCGAGCCGGACCGAGGCGTAGAACTTGAGCGCCTTGCCGCCGGTGGTGGTCTCCGGCGAGCCGAACATGACGCCGATCTTCTCGCGCAGCTGGTTGATGAAGATCGCGGTGGTGCCGGAGTTGTTCATCGCACCGGTCATCTTGCGCAGCGCCTGGCTCATCAGGCGCGCCTGGAGGCCGACGTGCGAGTCGCCCATCTCGCCCTCGATCTCGGCGCGCGGCACGAGCGCGGCCACGGAGTCGATGACCAGGATGTCGAGCGCGCCGGAGCGGATCAGCATGTCCGCGATCTCCAGCGCTTGCTCGCCGGTGTCCGGCTGGGAGACGAGCAGCGCGTCGGTGTCGACGCCGAGTTTCCTGGCGTACTCCGGGTCCAGCGCGTGCTCCGCGTCGATGAACGCCGCGATGCCGCCGTTGCGCTGCGCGTTGGCCACCGCGTGCAGGGCGACCGTGGTCTTGCCGGAGGACTCCGGGCCGTAGACCTCGATGACGCGGCCGCGGGGCAGGCCCCCGATGCCGAGCGCGACGTCGAGGGCGATCGCGCCGGTGGGGATCACGGAGACGGGCGGACGGTTGTCCTCGCCGAGGCGCATCACCGAGCCCTTGCCGTACTGCTTGTCGATCTGCGCAAGGGCGAGCTCGAGCGCCTTGTCCTTGTCGGGTGCTGCTGGCATGGAAGTCCACCTCGCTGGTTGGGGCCTGTGTTGTTCGGTTGTCCAGATCAAGCTTGTCCGGGGTCCAAGCTCTCTGTCCGGTCCGACGCTACGGGGAGGGACCGACAATTCCAGGCGCGGCGACTGATCTGTGGATCGCTGGCCCCGTTGTGCACAACACCATAGACGAACAGGTGTTCGAGGTTTACCGCGACACGCCCATCCGGCGCGGTTTTCGCCCGCTCCCGCGTCCGACGCCGGAACCCGCAGGTCAGCGCCGTTCCGGCGGCACCTCGAACTCGACGCAGACCGCTCGCCAGATCTCCTTGGCCGGAGTCCCCGAGTTCAGCGCTTCTTCGACCGTGCGCCCGCCGAGCCCGCTGAACACGTGGTCCTTGGCGAGCATCTCGGCGCGTCCGGACCCGAACTCCTCGGCCATCAGCCGTCGGAACACCGTGATACGCATCGGGCGAATGCTAGCTTTCCCGCCTCCGGCGGGGATCACTCCCCCGGCTGGACGTTCTGCTCGAAGTAGTCGGCCAGCGCGCCCGGCGTGGCCGCCTGCCCGCCGGAATTCACCTGATAGAGAAATCCGGCGAGGGGCCGGTCCTTCACGGTGAACACGAGGACCGCCGACGACTGCCCGGCCGCCGCCGCGTAGTGCCCTTCGAGCGCGTTGCCCTTCCAGTCCGCTTCGGTGCGGTCGCCGCCCGCGGAGGAGAGCAGTCCGTCGGTGTACTGCTTCAGCTCCGCTGCCGACTGTCCCTGCACGTACGTCACCTGCGTGCCCGCGCGCCCCGGCGCGGCACACGTCGACGCGGGCCCGAGGCTCTTCGCCGGCGCGGCGGGGCCGTTGCCCATGCCGGGAGCACAGCCGCCGTTGTCAGCGACCTTGCCGGCGAGCTGACGCATGCAGCCGGTCAGTCCGGACGAGTCGGCTTGGCCCGGCGTACGGCACTCATCGGCGGTGTACGTCTTCACCGACGAACCCTGTGTTGTCAGGAACACTGTCAGCCCCGCAGCGAGCACGACCACCACAGCTGCCGCGATGCCGATCAACAGCTTGGTGCGGCTCTTCTTCTCCGGCTTAGCGGGCGTGTACGTCGGGAAGTTGGACGGCGCTGGCGAAGACTGGAACGGCGGCATCTGCTGTGGCTGCGTCGGTGAGTACGCTGGGTAGCCGCCCTGCGGCACAGCAGGCGGCGCGTACGGCGCACCTGACGCCACCTGGCCCTCGACGTTCTGCGTACGCATCGACAGTCCGTCTTTAGCGACGTGCTGTGCACCCAGCGCGACGGCCGTCTCAGGCTGGTCGAGACTCGTGGGGACGACGCCGAGCTTCTCCGCGATCATCGACCCGACCAGCGGCAGCCGGCTAGAACCGCCGACAAGGTAGATGCCGACGAGACGATCCGAGGTCAGCCCGGACGAACGCAAGGTCCGCGAAAGCAGCTCAACGCTGCGCAGCATTGCCGGACGCACCAAGCCTTCGAGCTCTCCGCGCGTAACGAGCACGTCCTTGAACGGCTCCGGCATCGGCACCTCGGTCTGCGGATGCCGAGACAGTGCCTCCTTCGCGGCCTTCACGTCTTCTTGCAGCGCGCGTCGCGTACGCCGGTCCGCAGTGGACTCGGGACGAAGCAGCCGCTGCCAGCGCTGCGGGTCCGAGTGCGACACCTCACGTCCTACGTGGACCATTAGCGCCTGGTCGACGTCGAGACCGCCGAGGTCGGGCAGACCGTCCTCGGCGAGCACTGTGTAGCCGTTCTGGTTCGCGCCGACGACTGCGACGTCGAACGTGCCCGCGCCCAGGTCGTACACCGCGAGAGCCTGCCCTGGAGCCAAGGCGCGCTCGGGAAACGACGCGAAGTGTGCCGCAGCCGCGACTGGTTCCGGCACGAGAACGATGTTTCCGCGGATACCGGCGAGCCGCGCCGCGCTCAGCAGCACGTTGCGGCGCACCGGACCCCACTGCGCGGGGTGGGTGAGCCGGACCTCGTCCGGCTGTTCGCCGCCGAGCTGGCGCGTGGTCTCGTCGAGCACCCGGCGCAGGATCGCGGCGAGCGCTTCGTTGACCGGCACGACGTCTGTGCCGAGCAGCAGCGTCTGCTCGTCGATGCGCCGTTTAGGGTTGGGCTCGAACCGTGTCGGGTCGAGCCGCGCACGACGTTCGGCGTCCCGGCCGACCATGAGCGTGCCGTCTTCCCCGGCGAACACCGCGGAGGGCATGTTGGCCGACCCGTCGACCTCTACGACGCGTGGCGGCCTGCCGTGCGCGGAAAGGACGGCAACGGTGTTGGACGTCCCGAGGTCCACCGACAGGATCCGCACAGTAATTTCCCCTCGACTCAAGCAGCGCTGGCGGAGATGCTGCCACGTGCCCGGTCACCGTGCGTGCGGACCCGCGAAACTCGCGACGCGCGCAACCCCGGGAAACAACGGAACGTCTCGTCTTCCGAGGACGGGGAGGCAATGACAGAGCTAGCGGACAAGACCAGCCGGGAACAGTTCGAGCAGGCGGCGGCGGACAGTCCGGTGCGCAGATGGAGCCGCTCCGGCTACGTGCGCGCGGCAGTGCTGTACCTCGTGGTGCGAGTGGCCGGCCTCGGCGCGCTCGCGGCCATGGCCGCACCCCGGGACCTGCCGCTCGGCGAACGGCTGAAGTCCTGGGACGGCTGGTGGTACCTCCAGATCGCGGAGCACGGCTACACCGGCGTGAGCAATCCGCTCGACGCCGCCGGGCTGCCGTATCCCGACGCGTCGTACGGCTACTTCCCGTTGTATCCGGCACTGACCGGGCTGCTCGAGAAGCTGCCCGGGGTGACGTACTTCGGGGCGGGTCTCCTGCTGTCGACGCTCGCCGGAATCGCGGCGGCGACGGCGATGTACCGGATCGGCCGGCTCGTCCACAGCCAGCGGGCGGGGTTGCTGCTCGCGGTGCTGTGGGGCGCCGCGCCGATGGCGATCGCCGAGAGCATGGTGATGACCGAGGCGCTCTTCACCGCGCTCGCCGCGTGGGCGCTGGTCGGCGTTCTCGAACGCAGGTGGTATCTCGCCGCGACCGCGACGCTGTTCGCCGGGCTCACCCGGTCCACCGCGTGCGTGCTGGTCGCCGTCGTGGTGATCGCAGCGGCCATCGATGTGTGGCGGAACAGACAGCGGCGGAACGCACTCGTGTGCGTCTTCGTCGCGCCGCTCGGTCTGCTCGGGTACTGGATGTTCGTCGCGGTGCAGACCGGCAGTGTGACCGGCTGGCAGGACGTCGAGCTTCGCGGCTGGAACACGCGTTTCGACGCCGGGGCCGAAGCCTGGCAGTGGATCACGCAGACGCTTTTCACCTCGGGCAACGCGTGGGAAACGCTCGTCGTGCTGGTGATGGTCGCGGCGATCGCGCTCGCGGTTATCTGCGTCACCGGCCGCCGGATGCCGTGGCCGCTGGCCGCGTACGCGGTGGGCGTCCTGGTGCTGGTCCTGTGCAGTGCCGGGCTGCCTGCCCTGAAGTCGAGGTTCGTCCTCCCCGGCTTCGCGCTCCTGCTGCCCGTCGCGATGGGGCTGGCCGGTCGCAAGAAGTCCACGATGATCGCCGCGGCGACCGTGTTCGTGCTGGCCGGGGCCTGGTATTCGGCCTATTCGCTGACCGTGTGGAAGTACGCGATCTAAGCCGATCGCCTCACCCACACGAGGGGATCCGGCACGGAGTCCGCCGCCAAGGCCCCGGAAATTGTCGGGGGTGCCGCGCATGATGGATCCCGTGGCAAACGACGTCCTCGACCTCTTCTCCCCGGCGACCAGCACCTGGTTCGCCGGAGCCTTCGCCGCCCCGACGGCCGCGCAGGAAGGGGCCTGGCGGGCCGCACACGCCGGGCAGCACGCCCTGGTCGTGGCGCCCACCGGGTCCGGCAAGACGCTGTCCGCGTTCCTGTGGGCGCTGGACCGGCTGGCGGCGGAACCGCCGCCGGCGAACCCGCGCGAGCGGTGCCGGATCCTGTACGTCTCCCCGCTGAAGGCGCTGGCGGTCGACGTGCAGCGCAACCTGCGCGCGCCGCTGGCGGGCATCTCCCAGGCCGCGCACCGGCTGGGCCTGCCCGCGCCGGAGATCGAGGTCGGCATGCGCACCGGCGACACCACGGCGGCGGAGCGCCGGTCGTTCGGGAAAACCCCGCCGGACGTGCTGGTCACCACGCCGGAGTCGCTGTTTCTCATCCTCACGTCCTCGGCGCGGGAATCGCTGAAGGGCGTCGAGACGGTCATCGTCGACGAGGTGCACGCCGTCGCGGGCGGCAAACGCGGCGCGCACCTGGCGTTGTCGCTGGAACGGCTTGACGCGCTGCTGCCCAAACCGGCCCAGCGCATCGGGCTGTCGGCCACCGTGCGCCCGGTCGACGAGGTGAGCGCGTTCCTCGCCGGCGGCCGTCCGGTCACCGTCGTGCAGCCGAAGCTGGCGAAGACGATCCAGGTGCGGGTGGAGGTGCCCGTCGAGGACATGGCGAACCTCGACGGCCCGGCGCCCTCGCCGATGGAGCGGCTCGACGACCTCACGTCGCTGTCGCGGCTGCCGTCGGAGGGCGGGATCGGCACCCAGGAAGAGGTGGCCGGCGCGGCGGTGCGGCGGCCGTCGATCTGGCCCGCGGTCGAGGAACGGGTGCTGGAGCTGATCCGTGCGCACCGCTCCACCATCGTGTTCGGCAACTCGCGGCGGCTCACCGAACGGCTCACCGCGCGGCTCAACGAACTCGCGTCCGAGCAGACCGGTCTGTCTCGGAGCGACATCTTCCCGGCCGAGGCGGTCGGGCAGTCCGGCGTCACGACGGGTGCGGAGCCGGTGATCGCGCGGGCGCACCACGGGTCGATGTCCCGCGAGCAGCGCACCCATGTCGAGGAGGAGCTGAAGTCCGGGCGGCTGCCGTGCGTGGTGGCCACGTCGTCGCTCGAACTCGGCATCGACATGGGCGCGGTGGATCTGGTCGTGCAGATCGAGGCTCCGCCGACGGTGGCGTCCGGGCTGCAGCGCGTCGGCCGGGCCGGGCACCAGGTCGGCGCGGTGTCCTCCGGTGTGATGTTCCCGAAGTTCCGCGGCGATCTGGTGTCGTGCGCGGTGGTCGCGGAACGGATGGCGACCGGGGCGATCGAGGCGGTGCGGTACCCGCGCAACCCGCTCGACGTGCTGGCCCAGCACGTCGTCGCGATGGTGGCGCTCGAACCGTGGACGGTGCCGGAGCTGGCCGCGCTCGTCCGGCGGGCGGCTCCGTTCAGCTCGCTCCCGGACGACGCGCTGCACGCGGTGCTCGACATGCTCGCCGGCCGCTACCCGAGCGAGGAGTTCGGCGAGCTGCGGGCGCGGATCACGTGGGACCGGGTCGGCGGCGAACTGCGCGGACGACCGGGTTCGCAGCGGCTGGCCGTCACGTCCGGCGGCACCATCCCCGATCGCGGGCTGTTCACCGTGATGACGCCGGGCGACGAGGGCAAACCCGGCTCGCGCGTGGGCGAGTTCGACGAGGAGATGGTGTACGAATCGCGGGTCGGCGACACGATCCTGCTCGGCACCTCGTCGTGGCGGATCACCGACATCACCCATGACCGGGTGATCGTCGTGCCCGCCCCGGGCCAGCCCGCCCGGATGCCGTTCTGGAAGGGCGACGCCGCCGGACGGCCGCTGGAACTGGGGCGGGCGCTCGGCGCGTTCGTCCGCGAACTGTCCACTTCGGACACCGCGACGGCGCGGGACCGGGCCGCCGCGGCCGGGCTCGACCAGCGCGCCTGCGACAACCTGCTGGCATATCTGGAAGAACAGAAGTCGGCGACCCGGCACGTGCCCAACGACCGCGTCGTCCTGCTCGAACGCTACCGCGACGAACTGGGCGACTGGCGGATCGTGCTGCACTCGCCGTTCGGCGCGCAGGTGAACGCTCCGTGGGCGCTCGCGATCGCCGCGCGGCTGCGGGAAAACCGCGGCGTCGACGCCCAGGTGGCGCACTCCGACGACGGCATCGTGCTGCGGCTGCCCGACGCACTCGATGCCGACGGCGGCGAGGTCGCCGTCACCGCCGACGACGTCCTGCTGGATCCGGAGGAGGTCGAACAGCTGATCGTGGCGGAGGTCGGCGGCTCGGCGGTCTTCGCGGCGCGGTTCCGGGAGTGCGCGGCACGCTCGCTGCTGCTGCCGCGCCGGGATCCGCGGCGGCGCACCCCGTTGTGGCAGCAACGGCAACGGGCGTCGCAACTGTTGTCGGTGGCGGCGAAGTACGAGCGGTTCCCGGTCGTGCTGGAGGCCATGCGCGAGGTTCTGCAGGACGTCTACGACGTCGGCGGCCTGCGGGAGCTGATGTCGGACGTCCGGGCGCGCAAGGTGCGGCTGGTCGAGGTGGAGACGCCTGCCGCGTCGCCGTTCGCCCGAAGCCTGTTGTTCGGTTACGTCGGGATGTTCCTGTACGAGACGGACGCTCCGCTGGCCGAGCGGCGAGCGGCGGCGCTGTCGCTGGACTCCGCGCTGCTGGCCGAATTGCTGGGCACGGAAGCGATTCGCGAGCTGCTCGATCCGGAGGCCGTGGCCGAGGTCGAACGGTCGCTGCAGCGGCTCGATCCAGATCGGCACGCCCGGTCCGCGGAGGACGCGGCCGACCTGCTGCGGTTCCTCGGCGATCTGTCCGTCACGGAAGCCGCGGAACGCGGGATTCAACCGGAATGGCTGGAAGAACTCGCCTCGGCACGGCGTGCGATCCAGGTGCGCATCGGCGGCGAGGAGCGGTATCTGGCCATCGAGGATGCCGGACGGGTACGGGACGCGCTGGGCGTCGCGCTTCCGGTCGGCGTGCCCGAGGCGTTCACCGAGCCGGTTGCGGATCCGCTGGGCGACCTGCTCGGCCGCTACGCGCGGACCCGCGGTCCGTTCTCCGCGACCGCCGCGGCGGATCGGTTCGGGCTGGGTTCAGCGGTCGTCACCGGCGTACTCGACCGGCTCACCGGGGAAGGCAGGCTGGTCCGCGGCGAGCTGAGTCCGGTCGGGCATCCGGAAACCCATGGCGTGGGCGTCGAATACTGCGACTCGGCCGTGCTGCGGCGGTTGCGGCGCGCGTCGCTCGCCCGGCTGCGGGCAGAGGTCGAGCCCGTGGAACCGGCGGCGCTGGGCCGGTTCTTGCCTTCGTGGCACGGGATCGGCGCACGACTGCGGTCCGCGCCGACGGCCGACGACGTGCTGTCGGTGGTCGAACAGCTTGCCGGTGCGCCGTTGCCGGCGAGCGCGGTGGAGTCGCTGATCCTGCCGAGCCGATTGCCGGGCTACTCCCCCGCGCTGCTCGACGAACTCACCACCGCGGGCGAGGTCACGTGGGCAGGCTGCGGTTCCCTCTCCGGCGGGGACGGATGGCTGGCGCTCGCTCCGTCCGACGTCGCGGATCTGCTGCTGCCCGAGGTCGAGGAGAATCCGCCGGCGAGTCCGCTGCACGACGCGATCGTGACGGCGCTGGAAGGCGGAGCGTTGTTCTTCCGCCAGCTCGTCGACCGGGTCACGCCGGTGCTGGAGCAACCGCCGGACGACGGTGCCGTGGTGGCCGCGCTGTGGGATCTGGTGTGGGCCGGGCTGGTCACCGGCGACACGCTCGCGCCGCTGCGGGCACAGGTCGCGGGACACGGCGCACACAAACCGCGGCGGCAAGCGCCACGCGGCCGATACGCCCGCATGCGCGCCGGCCGTCCGGCGATGCCGTCGCGCACCGGGCCGCCGACCGCAGCCGGTCGTTGGGCGCTGACCCCGCCTCGCGAAGCCGACCCGACACGACGCGCGCATGCCCGCACCGAGGCATTCCTGGAACGGCACGGCGTCCTCACCCGAGGCGCACTCGACACCGAACGGGTCACCGGCGGGTTTTCCGGGATCTACAAGGTGTTGCGCGGCATGGAAGACACTGGACAGGTCATCCGCGGCTATGTCGTCGAAGGTCTCGGTGCCGCACAGTTCGCTGCGAAGGGCGCAGTCGACCGGCTGCGTGCCCTCTCCAGCACCGCGCCCGCATCAGCGGCCCGAAAAGACAACGCGCGTGCCGTAGTGCTCGCCGCCGCGGATCCAGCACAGCCGTACGGCGCGGCTCTGTCCTGGCCTGCCGCGACAGGCGACACGAAACACCGCCCGGCGCGCAAAGCCGGAGCACTGGCGGTGCTGGTCGACGGAATCCCA
This sequence comes from Amycolatopsis rubida, assembly GCF_900115345.1. GTDB lineage: Bacteria > Actinomycetota > Actinomycetes > Mycobacteriales > Pseudonocardiaceae > Amycolatopsis > Amycolatopsis rubida. The sequence continues at coordinate 71,885 of NZ_FOWC01000012.1, forward strand.
GCCCTGTACGTCGAACGCGGCGGCCGCTCATTGCTGAGCTTCACCGAGGAACGCAGTTCGCTGCAAGCCGCCGCGGCCGCGTTGTCGACCGCTGTCCGAGAAGGCTGGCTGGGCCAGTTGGCCGTTCAGCGCGCGGACGGAGAGCACGCGCTGACCTCTGAACTGGCCGAGATCCTGCAAGAAGCCGGCTTCCGCGCGACTCCGAAGGGACTCCGGTTGAGAGCTTGACGCTGCCGGGGCGGCGGCTCGGCCGAGTCACGAACGCGAGCGCGTCCGGTCGGCTCCGCCGGGCGGCAAGCGGGGTGCTCGGTGGACCCGCGTCGGGGAAGCAGGTGATGTCACTAGACTTCTCGTGGCCCCTCGGTGGACAAAAGGACGTTCGATCATGGCGATGCGCGAGTTGCGCTACTTCGGTGACCCGGTGCTCAAGTCCGTGTGCGACCCGGTGACCACGTTCGACAGCAAGATCGAGGCGCTGGTGAAGGACCTCCTCGACAGCGTGCGGCCGGAGGGCCGGGCGGGGCTCGCCGCGCCGCAGATCGGGGTCGGGCTGCGGGTGTTCAGCTACGACGTCGGCGGGCTGACCGGGTACGTCATCAACCCGGAGATCGCCCACCTCTCCGAGGAAACGCACGAAATCGGCGAGGGCTGCCTGTCCGTGCCGGAACTGTGGTTCCCGACGGTCCGCGCGAAGCACGCCGTGGTGCGCGGCGTCGACCTGCGCAACGAGCCGATCGAGGTCGAGGGCGTCGACGTGCTGGCCCAGTGTCTCCAGCACGAAACCGACCACCTCGACGGCAAGCTCTACCTCGACCGGCTCACTCCCGACCGGAAGAAGCAGGCGCTGCGCGAGGCGCGGGGCAAAGACTGGTTCTGGAACCGCTGACCGTCCGCGGCGTCCGGGCGGCGACGAGCCGAAGCACCGTGGCGTCGTCCGGGCTGGTTTCGACCTGCAGTCCGGCGCGAACAGCAGTCCGGACCATGGCGCTGTTGCCCGGAAGGCAGACCGCGGTCAGTTCCGTGGTCCCGCCAGCCTCGGCGAGGGCAGCCAGCCGAGCGAGCAACGCCGTGCCGATTCCCTGGCGCTGCCAGGCATCCTCGACGAGAAGCGATACCTCGGCCGTGCCGTCGCGCTGGGAAATCAACTGCCCGAACCCGATCACGTCCCGGCCGCACACCGCGAGCAGACTGGTTCCGCGCGGTGGCATGAGCAAGCGGTGCAGCCATTTCCGGGGAACCGTGCGCAACCCAGTGTGGTAGCGGTTGAACAACGTCTTCGCCGAACAGCGAAGGTGCACCGCGCTGATCGCGTCCATGTCCCGCGGAGTACCGAGCCGCAGAACGACCGCCGTCCCGTCCGGACGGTCGAGTACTGCCGGACCGGCCAGGTTCTGCTCCGCCGCGGCGAGCAGTTCCAGGAAGGCCGAGGCCTGGGCGAGCTCGGGTTCAGCGAATGCCACCCATCGCCGCCGGGCGACGAACGCCTGCCCTTCCCCAAAGGGGAAAACCGCCCGGTGCCCGCCTTCGGTGCGCCCTGGGTTGGCCTCGCTTGCCGGGACGAGCGTCACGAGGTCAGCGGACAGCACCATCCGCACCATCGGAGCCCGGCAATCCGGATCAACAATCGCCCGCCGAGCGGCGACGAGCGCTGTCGCGGCCGAGTCGCGAAGTCCGCCGACGGTGGTTTCGGCAACCGCCTCTCGCGCGACGGCATCGGCAGGTGCTGCCGAGACCGCCCTAGCATCGGCTTTGGCGACCGTCTTTCCCTCGGCGATGGAGGAAGTTGCTGCCAGAGCGGACAATTCCCGAATGTCAGCGCCGATGCACAACTCACCCGCGACAGGAAGCGCAGCGGTCGCCGGAACCCGGCGTTCTCCGGCACGAAGTCCAGGAGCAGCCTTCCGGCCGGAGGTTGTCGCTGCTGAAGGAGCACGGAGTTCGTGCTCGGGAGCCGCAGCGGACATCTCCCCGCTGGTGGGGGACGCAGGTGCGGCCGGAGCATCACGTTGCCCGGCATCAGCTCCGGAAGTTGCCTCCCGATCAACGACCGCCGGAGCATCGGGTAGCCGCGAAAAGGGCTCGCCGTGGGTGACCGGGGCAGGGAGTTTCCTGATATCAGCGGTTGTCGGCCGGTCAGGGGCGGAAGTTTCCGTGACTGGGGTCAGCAGTTCCCGGGCGGCGGCCTCGGCGATCGGCTCCTCGATGGCGAGCGTGGCGACAGCTGGCACGCGGACGTCCGGGATGGCGGTTTCGGTCATCCCCAGGCAATCGCCGCCTTCGTCGCGAAGGGCGTCAATCAGGAGGTGCTGGGGCAACCCGGCTGCTGGGCGCAGTACGAATTCGTCCAGGACACCGCCGGGAGCGGGGTGTCTGGTCAGGCCGAGGATGCTGCATTCGAGGTCGGCCAGCCGGATGGCGAAGCGGGCCAGGGTGCCGGGGTGGTCGTCGGAGCGGACGCGTACTCGCCAGGCTCGGGCCGGTGGGAGGTTCTCGTGGGGGTGACGTGGGGTTGACAGGTGCGCCTGCTCGTCGGAAATGGCGTTCGCGAGGAGGCTGCGGGGTGTGGTGGGCATGTCCATGGACGTACCGTCGCCGACGTACGTAACCGGGGGCGTCCTGTGGTGTTTCGGGTGTGTCAGAGGGTGGCCGGAAATGTGTGATCTGCGGGAAACAGTGGCGCGGGTCAGCGTGGGAACAGGAGACGGAATTCGTTGTCTTCCGGGTCGGTGAAGTCGGCCTGAAAGGCGTTCGGCTGAGTGGCGCCGATCAGGCGGGCACCGGCGGCTTGGATGCGGGCGGTTTCGGCGGGGTGGTCGCCGTACAGGTCGAGGCGGAGGCGGTTTTCGCCGTGTTTCGGGGTGTTCACGCGCAGGAATTCGAGGGTGGGGCCGCGGCCGGTGGGGTTGCGCAGGGTGGTGATGGCGGGTTCGTCCGCGGTGATCGGCCATGCGGTGAGCGGGGACCAGAAGCGGGCCAGGCGCGCTGGGGCCTGTGCGTCGACGACGATCGCTGCTACGGCACCGGAATTGGCATATTCCTCGCGGGGTTCGAGCACGCAGAACTCGTTGTCTTCGGGGTCGGCCAGAACGATCCATGGCACGTTGTGCTGACCGATGTCGATCGGGCGTGCGCCTAAGGAAACGGCTCGGGCGACTGTTTCGCGCTGGTTCTCGCCGGAGGTGCTCGACAGGTCCAGGTGGAGCCGGTTTTTGGTGATCTTCGGGCGAGCGGTCGCGGCGAAGGCCAGGGTGAGGTCGCAGCCGTCGGCGGGCGGGGGCTGGACGGTGGCCTCGTCTGGGGATTCCGTGGCGAATTGCCAGCCTAGGAGGTCGGACCAGAAGCGGGCCAGGCGCGCTGGTTGTCCGGCGGCGGTGACCAGGTTGGCCAGACGTGGTGCCATGTCGCCACGGTAGCGGGCGGGACCGACAAAACGGCGGGTCACAGTAGCGCCGCGAGCTGCGGGATAGGGGGGCAAAAACTGTGCCGGCAAGCGCGGGGGTATCGCGCTTGCCGGCACAGCCGGATCGCCACGGCGGTCTGGAAACAGCGTAGAACCGGGAAGCTTCCCCGCTTTCGGTTCTCGAACGCTATCTAGTCGCCAGTCGCAGCAGGGCCCAGGTTTGGGCGGACAGCTCGTGGTCTCCGTCGGTGTGGACCATCGTCACCGGGACTCTTCCCCAGAGCCAGAGGTACACGTTCGCGGGCGAGCCGGTGACGATCGCGTCCGCGGCGTCGGCTTCTCGGGGAGAGCAGCGCCAGGCCTCGGTCTCGCCGGGGCCCGCTCTCGCGATCCAGCTGTGGCCGCCGGTGTGGAAACCCACTGTGCCGTTTCGGGTTCCCGAGATGCCCATGGTGGTGAGCTTGTGTCCGAAGTAGAGGGTGAGAGCCTCGTCGACGCCGTCGGCGGCCAGGTCGTCGGGCACTGTCGAATCGCCGAATCCGGCCGCGTTTTCGGCGTCCACTCGGTGCACGAGGGTTTCGTGGAGCATGCGACGGCGCCAGAAACCGTGGGTCGGATCGGCGGACCACCAGGTGGCGGCGCGGGTGGCCGGGTCGTGGTCGGCCAATGCGACTTCGAGTTCGGTGCGGGCCGCGGCGTAGAAGTCGACCACTGGCTGGCCGGGAAGGGGCTCGCGCCACGGTTCGGGGCGGCGGCCTTCGCGGATCCAGCCGAGCACCTGCCAGTACACGGAGCCGACGTGTTTGAGCAGCTCGTTCAATGTCCAGCCGGGGGCGGTGGGCACCGGCGAATCGGGTGACGCCGAGTGCGCCACCTCCCCCAGCGATCGCGCCTCCGCGGAGAACGCTGCGAGCAGCCGGCCGTGGTCGACCGTGCCGAGTTCACGCGACATGAGCTTCCCCGGTCATCGGCAGGCCGTGCACGACTCGGCGGACCAGTTCGAGGAACTGAGCGGTCGCCTGCAGCAGGCCCGCGGCCAGTTCGGCGGTGACGCGACCGCTGATGCCCGCTTCGGCGGCGGCCCGGGTTTCCGAGTGGTCGGCGAAGAACGCTGACCACTCGCGCAGTTCGGGAGCGACGGCGTCGAGCAGCACCCAGCCGCTGGCCGGACGACCCCGGCCCCGGCGCGGACGGCCTCGGACGGCGAGCACCGCGCCGGCGCCGCGCAGGGCGGCGAGGTAGGCGCCGATGAAGCGTTCGGCTGGGTCGCGTTCGTTTTCCGCGTGGTCGAGTCCGCGGTTGGCCTGGGCGAGGAGGGTGACCGCCTCGGGAGGGGCCGGCGGGCGCAGGGACAGCGGAAGTTGCGGCTGGCCCTTGGCGCCGGAGCGGCGGGCGGGCGGTTCGGCGGAGGGCCGGACCGCGGCTCGGGTGCGGTGGACGACCTGCCTCGGGGGCGGGGCGCTGGGCAGGGGGCCTGCGGGGACGCGGTGCACGGCTGGCCTGGGGGCTGGGGTGCGTTCGGGCTGGGGTGCCGGGGTGGCCGCCGCGGTGGAGGTGTTTTCCGACGTGAAGGGCAGCGCGGGGTTGGTCACCGGAGTGGCGGGCTGGGCGGGATTGACTGCCGAAGCGGCGGGCTGGGCGGGCCGGGCCGCCGAGGTAGCGGGCTGGGCGGGCCGGGTCGCCGAAGCGGCGGGCTGGGCGGGCCGGGTCGCCAAAGTAGCGGGCTGGGCGGGCCGAGCCGCCGAAGTAGCGGGCTGGGCGGGCCGAGCCGCCAAAGCGGCGGGCAGCGCGGGCTGAGCCGCCGAAGTGGAGAACGCCGACTCGGACGACGAACCGAGGCCGGCTTCCACATCAGCAAGCTGAGCAGAGCCAGCCGCCGTTGAGTTGCTTTCCAGCGCAAGCGACAGTCCTTGGCCAGTTTCCGAAGCACCGGACCGGGCAGAGTCAGCCGCCGAAGCAGCATCGTTCTTCGGCTCGGGCCACAGGTCGAGGCCGGGCTGGGCAGCCCCAGTCACCGGGGCGGCAGAGACAGCTCCCGAACCTGACGATTGAGCGGCACTGCCCTCGGAAACGCCAGCAGCACCCTCCGCGGAAGCGGCAGCCGGCCGTTCCACCGGCGCGCCGAACGTCAGCTGTTCGCCCACCGCGCCAGGTCGGTGTGCCTCGGCGGCACGGTCCGCGGGGGACACGACCGAGACGGACATGGCGACCCTCCTCCTGCTCGGGTGGGCCCGGCCGGGGCCCGAGGTGCTTCCCCCACCCCGGGACCGGCCGGTGCGCTCCCACCGGGTATCGAACGTCTGTTCGATCTGTTTCCAGAGTAGCCGCGCCGGCGAGTCCGCTCAACCCCGCCGGCGGAATCCGGGCACGTGGTGCGGGACACGGCTGCACTGGCGTGGTCTCATAACCGGGTGAGCACCCACGACCATCCCGCTGTCGCCAAGGTCACCGCCGCGCTGGGCGAGGCCGGGCTGTACGCCGCCGCTGAGGGAGTGCGGGTGCTGCCCGCTGAAGCGCGCACTGCCGCGCAGGCCGCGGAGGCGCTCGGCGTGCCGGTCGGCGCTATCGCGAACAGCCTGGTTTTCCGGGCCCGCACGGCTGACGGGGCCGACGTCGCGCTGCTCGCCCTTACCTCGGGAGCGCATCGGGCCGAGGAGTTCCGGCTGGCGGAACTCGCCGGGGTCGCGGAAGTCAGCAAGGCGGACGCGACGTTCGTCCGGGAGCACACGGGGCAGCCGATCGGGGGCGTCGCGCCGGTCGGGCATCCGGAGAAGCTCGTGACGCTCGTGGACACGGCGTTGCGCGGGCACTCCGAGGTGTGGGCCGCGGCGGGGCATCCGAAGTCCGTCTTCCCGACGACGTTCGACGCGCTCGTCACGCTCACTGGGGGCACCCCTGGCGATCTCGCGGGCGAAGGGGAGGATGGTCGACTGTGACCGCGATGTCCTCCTCCGGGTGCTCCCGGTACGTGCAGCTCTCCGCCGACGAGTTCCGGTCCCGGCTGCCGGAAGCGCTGGCGATCTACGTGAACGCCATGCGCTACCCCGAGGGCACGGCCGAGCAGCGCGCGCCGATGTGGCTTACGCACGCGTTGCGCGAGGGCTGGCGCTGCATGGCCGCCCTCGACGACAACGGCGTCCTGCTCGGCATCGCGTACGGCTACAAGGGCCGCGCCGGGCAGTGGTGGCACGAGCAGGTCCGGCACGGCCTCACCCGCCACTCCGGGACGGAGGAAGCCGAGCGCTGGCTGGCGGACTACTTCGAGCTCACCGAGATCCACGTGCGCCCGGAGAACCAGGGCAAGCAGATCGGCGAGGACCTGCTGCGCCGCCTGCTCGACGGCGTGCCCAGCGCGAACGTCCTGCTCTCCACTCCGGAGGGCACCAGCCGGGCATGGAAGCTGTACCGGCGCATGGGGTTCGTCGACGTTCTGCGCGACTACCAGTTCACCGGCGATCCGCGGCCGTTCGCGATTCTGGGGCGGGCGCTGCCGCTCGAAGCGCGGTAGGACCGCCTGACCCGGCCCCCGGAAGGCCCGCGCACCGGCAACTCGCGAGTGATCAGGCGCGGCCCGGCGACGGTGCCGCTGTCTTGGCCACGGCGACTGCCTTCGCGCAGGTGGTGGCGGTGTCGAGGCCGTTGGTGGGCTCGCCGCTGAACTGGACGGAGAAGATCTCGCCGTACCCGTGCACCTCGTCCTTCGGGGTTTCGCCTCCTTCTTCTGGATGGCCGTGACACCGCTGCCGAGGTCGGCGGGCAGGCCTTGGTACAGGCGCACCGACATCTGCGGGTAGTAGCCGCCGGGCCAGAGGCCGCATTCGCGCAGGCTCCACAAAGGATTCCCTGCTCGGAGGAGGAAAGGCTCGACTGGTCCGCAGGGCCGCCGCCGGTACCGCGGGGGGTGGTTTCGCACTGGTGGCAGGAGAAGCGGAATCCGCCACCTGTTCGCCTCCGGTGCGGGTCGCGTGCGGACATCGTCATCGAGGCTCCGGCCGCCAGTAGCCGACCGCGAGTGCCACGACGAGCAGCACCGCGCCGCTCCACGCGAACCCGCTCAGCCGTTCGTGCAGGAAAACGACCGAAAGCACCGTCCCGGTAAGCGGTTCCAGCAGCGCGGACAGTGCCCCCAGCACTGGGTGGGCACCGCCGAGGCCGCGGAAGTACGCGGCGTACGCGACGGCTGTCGGGACAACGCCGAAGTACACGGCCAGCAGCAGCACATCGGCGTGGGCGGGAAGGCTCATGCCGAGCCACAGGGCGGCGGGCGTCAGCAGCAAACCGCCGGTCAGACAGCCGAATGCCGTGGTAGCCAATGGATCTAGGCCGTTGACGGGCTCCGCTGTGACGAGCGTGAGCACGGCGAAACCGGTCGCCGCGAGCAGCGCGAAGCCGAGACCGCCGACCAGCCGGGCGGGTGACGTCGCGGTCTCCGGCGACCAGCGCAACAGCACCAGCCCCGCGACGGAGCCGCCAACGGACACCAGCGTCCACAGTCGGGGCGCACGGCGGTGCTGTACCGCGGAGACCACAGTGAGCACGACGGGTGCGGTGCCGATCGTGGTCATGGTCGCGACGCTGACCGAACTGAGTGCGACGGCAGCGAAGTAGCTGGCTTGGAAAAGCGCGAAAAGGGCTCCGACGAGAACGAGACGGCGCCAGGTTTCCTTGACGGGAAAGCGAAGTCCGCCGGTGAGAGCGACGTAGGCCGCGCTCGCGGCGCCGCCGATGAGCAGGCGGTAGGCGGCGACGGCCAGCGGGTGCAGGCCGGCGTGCTGGGCGAGAAGCGAGCCGGACAGGCCGCCGGTTCCCCAGAGCACGCCGGCGACGACTAGGGCGGCCGACGAGCGGGCGCGCGAAGGCAGGGCAACAGACATTCGGAAGTGGGCTCCTGCGTCGAAGGAATCGGAAATCGACGACGCGGGGCAGTGTGCGCGGGCCGGTTCACGGCAGCACCCAGCGGCCGCGGGCCCGGTTTCGGGCGCACGCGGCGGAAACTACCCCGCTCAGGCGCGCGGGGGTGGGGTGACGAGGAAGATCCGGTGCACGGGCGAGAGCTTAGCCAGAGACCGGACCGCTGACCAACGGGTTTGTCGCGTTCATCGCGTGCGGATTTCGCCGTCCCGCTGCTCGTCCGTAGCGACCAGCCCGACGGCGGCCGTCACGCCGGCGGAGGCTCGATGCGCCGGGTGGATGTGGGCGATGATCGAATCGACCGGCTGCCGGAGCAACCAGCCGACGAGCCCTCGGGCAGCCTCGGCGGCGATGCCCCGGCCCTGCCACGGAGTTCCCACCGCCCAGGCGATTTCGGCGAACCGTCGCCTGGACAGTGCCGGCCAGGCCGCAATCGCGCGGCTGGATCACCCAGTTCAGCCAGGAAACCGCCGGATCGGGCGAGCCCGCGGTCATTCGCTGGTAACGCGAACGGAGGGGAGGGCAGCGAGTCCGGAGCGCCGCCGATGCAGGTGTGCAGAGCCGGATCGGACAGCACGGCGGCCATTTCTTCGGCGGGTGAGACGGAAAGCGGCAACAAGTCCAGCCGGACCGCGGTGATGGGCTGTGCGGTCAGCATGAGCGGCGAGACTCCCGGGCCAGCGAAAAACCGCTGGCCCGGGAAAACCGTCTCAGTCCAGTTGCGCCAGCTGCTCGCGCAGGGTGTCCAGTCCCATGCCGCCCATCCGCAGGGCCTTCGTGTGGAACTGCTTGATGTCGAACGCCGAACCCTGCCGCGCGCGGGCGTCGTCGCGCGCCGCCAGCCACAGGCGTTCGCCCAGTTTGTACGAGGGGGCCTGGCCCGGCCAGCCGAGGTAGCGGTCGATCTCGTCGCGGATGTGCGCCTGGTCGGTGATCGTGCGGGTCAGCATGAACTCCAGGCCCAGGTCCGGCGTCCAGCGCGAACCCTCGTGGAATCCGGTGCCCGCCGGGATGTCCAGTTCCAGGTGCATGCCGAGGTCGACCACGACGCGGGCGGCGCGGAACAGCTGTTCGGACAGCATGCCGAGCAGGTTGCCGTCATCCGACAGATAACCCAGCTCCTCCATCAGGCGTTCCGCGTACAGCGCCCAGCCTTCGCCGTGCGCCGAGATGAACGTCATCAGCCGCTGGTACTTCGTGAGGGTCTCGGCCTGGTTGACCGCCGTCGCGATCTGCAGGTGGTGGCCCGGGACGCCCTCGTGGTAGACCGTCGAAACCTCGCGCCACGTCGTGAACTCGTTGCGGTCCGCGGGAAGCGACCACCACATCCGGCCGGGACGGCTGAAGTCCTCGCTCGGCCCGGTGTAGTACGCGCCGACGCCGCCGCCGGGCGGGGCGATCTTGCACTCCAGCGCCATCAGCCGGTCCGGGATATCGAAGTGCTTGCCGCGCAACGACTTCAACGCGTCGTCGGACAGCTGCTGCATCCACGCCTCGAACTGCGGGCGGCCCTGGATGCGGTAGCGCGGGTCGGCGTCGAGCACCGCCGCGGCCTCCGCGGGCGTCGAGCCGGGCTTGATGCGGTTCGCGACCGCGCGCATTTCCGTTTCCAGCCGCGAAAATTCGTGCCAGCCCCACTCGTATGCCTCGCGCAGGTCCAGCTCAGCGCCGATGAAGTAGCGCGACCACAGCCGGTAGGTGTCCTCGCCGACGGCGTCCTTCACCGGGGCCTTCGGAGCCAGTTCGGCGCGCAGGAATCCGGCGAATTCCGCGAACGCCTCGTCCGCGGCCCGCGCGCCCGCGGCCAGGTCGGACTTCAGCGATTCCACGCCCGCGCCGGCGACCATGCCGGCGAAGAAACCGGGGCCGTCCTTGAGCCCGGCCCACGTCTCGCACTGCTCGGCGACCTTCGAGACCTGCCGCAGCGCGGAAACCCGCCCCTGGTCGGCCGAGGCCAGCAGCGACGCGCGGACCCCGGCCAGCGCCGCGGGCACCTTCGGCAGCCGGGCCGCGACGTTCGCCCAGTCGTCCGGGGTGTCGGTCGGCATCAGGTCGAAGACCATGCGCAGGCCCTGCACCGGGCTCTCGATCACGTTGAGCGAGGCCGCGTCGAGGCCCGCGTCGTGGATCTCCAGCTCAAGACCGATCCGCTCGCTGAACACCGCCTTCGCGACCCGCTCCCCCGCGTCCGCCGGTTCCGCGGCGGTCACCGCGGCCAGCGCGCGCCGCGCCAGGTCCGCGCGGGCGTCGTGGCCCGCGGGCGAATAGTCGGTCAGCTGGTCGTCGTAGCCCGCGACGCCGAGCATGGTGGCCGCGACCGGGTCCACGGCCACGTAATCGTCGACGTACCGGTCGCAGATCTCCGGAACGCTCTGTTCGGTGGAAGCCATGTCCGGCACGCTACCGGCCGCAGGCGCCCCGGGCCCACGGAGTTACGCGCGGGCGGGCACCAGTCCGAGCCGGGTGACCACCTCGCGCGTCGCCTTGGACCGGTTGAAAGTGTAGAAGTGCAGGTCGGGCACGCCTTCGGCGATCAGTTTCTCGCACAGTTCGGTGACCCAGTCGATCCCGGCCGCGCGGAACGCCCTGGGGTCGCCGGAGAACGGTTCGAGCCGGTCCAGCAGGCGCTGCGACGCGGGAGCGCCGGAGAGCTTGATCGTGGTGTGCAGCGTGCGCAGGGTGGTCAGCGGCATGATGCCGGGCAGCACGAGCGCGTCGCAGCCCGCGGCGGCGACCCGGTCGCGCAGCCGCAGGAAGTCCTCTGCCTCGAAAAACAGCTGCGCGATCGCGAAATCTGCCCCCGCGCGGAACTTGCGGACCAGGTGCTTCGTGTCCGATTCCAGGTCCGCCGAACGCGGGTGGCCGTACGGGAAGGCCGAGACGCCGACGCAGAAGTCGCCGAGCGAGCGGACCAGCTCGACCAGTTCCTCGGCGTAAGTGAGGCCTTCGGGGTGCGGCACCCAGTCGCCGTAGACGTCGCCGGGCGGGTCGCCGCGCAGCGCGAGGATGTTGCGCACGCCGACCGCCGCGTACCAGCCGATCACGTTCCGCAGTTCGGACACCGAATGGTCGACCGCCGTCAGGTGGGCCATCGGGCAGAGCGTGGTTTCGGTGGCGACGCGGGCGATGCTGCGGATGGTGCCGTCGCGGCTCGAACCGCCCGCGCCGTAGGTGATCGACATGTACGCCGGGTCCAGCGGCTCCAGCTCGCGGATGGCCTTCCACAGGACGGCCTCGTCGGCCTCGTCGCGGGGCGGGAAGAACTCCACGGAGAACGCGGGCCCGTCCCCCCGCAGCCTTTCGATCACCGACGTCATGAAGGGAAATGGTAGTGGCTCGCCTCGACGCGCGGCAGAGCTGACGGGTGGGCTTGGCCACGCGCGTACCGTCGGGGGCGAACCCTCCGGGGAGGCGAGCCATGAGCAGTGAAGACGACCTGGCCTGGGACGAAGACGTGCGCGTGGCGGTCTACCGCGCGTTCTCCTCCCGCGGCCGCCCGCCCACCGCGCCCGAACTGGCGGACGCCGCGCGCGGGTCGCTCGCGGTGGCGAAACAGGCCCTGCACCGGATGGCCGACCCGAGATGGCTGTGGCTGGACGAATGCGAGCACGTGGCGCTGGCCGCGCCGTTCGCGGCGGTCCCGCTCGGGTTCGCGGTGATGGGCGAGCACACCATGTGGTGGGGCGGGTGCGCCTGGGATTCGTTCGCGATCCCGCACCTCGTCTCCGGCGAGCCCGAGGTGCTGGTGGCGACGCGCTGTCCCGGCTGCGGCGAGCCGTCCGCGCTGGTCGTGCGGCGGGACCGGCCGCCGGCCGGCGCGCAGGTCGCGTACTTCCCGGCCTCGCCCGAGCAGCTCGCGGGCGAGCGGGGGAAGCAGCGGCTGTACTGCGCCGAGTCCTGTGTGGACAGTCCGGGCGAACTGCTCGGGCTCGACGCGCTGTGGCATCTCGCGAAGGACTGGTACGCGGGCTGCCTCGAACCCGGCTACCGCCCGCGCGGACCGGCCGAGGCGGCGGAATACTTCGCGGCGAGCGGGCGCCCGGACGCGTTCCGGAGCGGCTGAACGCGTCTGGTGCGCCACATCCGGGGGCGCCCGGCGTGACCCCGGCCGCGCTCGTCCCGGAGGATGAGGACATGGACGCGCCCGGATTCGACGCCGACCTCCCCGCGCACGTGGAGCGTGCGCTGGCCGATTTCCTCGGCCGGGCGGGGAGCGAGATCCTGCGCACCGAGCCGAGCGTCGCGGCCGGGATCGAGGCGCTGTCCGGATTCGTGCTGGGCGGCGGCAAGCGGCTCCGGCCGACGTTCGCCTGGTGGGGCTGGCGCGGCGCGGGCGGCGCGGCGTCCGGTCCGCTCGCCGAGGGCGCGCTGCGCGCGGTGGCGAGCCTGGAGCTGATCCAGGCGTGCGCGCTGATCCACGACGACCTCATCGATTCCTCCGACTCGCGCCGCGGCAGGCCGACCGTGCACGTGGCCGCCGAGAAACTGCACGCCAGCCGCGGCTGGCTCGGTTCGCCGTCGGTGTTCGGGCTGGCCAGCGCGGTGCTGGTGGGCGACCTGGCGCTGGCCTGGGCCGACGACATGTTCGCCGAGGCCCCGCTGCCCGCGGAGACGATCGCGGCGGCTCGGCCGGCCTGGCGCGCGATGCGCACCGAGGTGCTCGCCGGGCAGTACCTCGACGTCCGCACGCAGGCGGTCGGCGACGCTTCGCCCGAGGCCGCGCTGCGGATCGACCGGCTCAAGACCGCCGCGTACACCGTCCAGCGGCCGCTGCACCTCGGCGCCGCGCTCGCCGGGGCGGACGAGCGGCTGATCGCCACCCTGCTGGAGTTCGGCGGCGACGTCGGCGTGGCGTTCCAGCTGCGCGACGACCTGCTCGGCGTGTTCGGCGACCCGTCGGTGACCGGCAAGCCCGCCGGCGACGACCTGCGCGAAGGCAAGCGCACTCTGCTCGTGGCGCTCGGCCTGCGGCTCGCCGCGGAGAAGGGCGACCACGCCGCGGCCAAAGCGATCGCCGACGCGATCGGGGCCGCCGACCTGGCCAGCGGCACCGTGGACCGGGTCCGCGAGGCGCTCACCTCGGTCGGCGCGGTCGCCGCGGTGGAGCGTCAGATCGACGAACTGACCGCCTCCGCGAACGCCGCGCTCGACCGCGCGCACTTGGCCGAGCCCGCTCCGTCGGCGCTCGCCGAGCTGATCCGGCTGGCTACCCAGCGGAAGTTCTGATGCGGACGGTGAACGGGCCCGCCGACCACGTCGTGGTCGTCGGCGCCGGACTGGCCGGGCTCTCCGCGACGCTGCACCTGCTCGGCGCGGGACGGCGGGTGACGCTGCTGGAGCAGCAGAAGATGCCCGGCGGACGAGCCGGTCAGCAGGACTTCGGCGCGAACGCGGTCGACACCGGGGCCAGCGTGCTCACCATGCCGGAACTGGTGGACGAAGCACTGCACGCGGTCGGCGAATCGCTGGCCGGCACAGTGCCGCTGACCAGGCTCGATCCGGCGTACCGGGCTCGTTTCGCCGACGGCAGCACGCTCGCCGTGCACACCGACGGCGAGGCGATGGAGGCCGAGATCCGGTCGTTCGCCGGTCCGGCGGAGGCGGACGGTTACCGGCGGCTGCGCCGGTGGCTCACTGACCTGTACGCGGCGCAGAAGGACCGCTTCATCGGGGCGAACTTCGATTCGCCGCTGGATCTCGTCCGGCCGGAACTCGTGAAGCTCGCGGCGTTGGGCGGCTTCGGCCGGTTAGGGCCGCGCGTCTCCAGCTTCTTGCGCGACGAGCGCGTACGACGGCTCTTCTCCTTCCAGGCGTTGTACGCGGGTCTCGATCCGACGCGTGCACTCGGCGCATACGGCGTCATCGCGTACATGGACACTGTCGGCGGCGTGTACTACCCGCGCGGCGGCATGGGCGCGATCGCCCGCGCGATGTCCGATGCTGCGACGCGCGCTGGTGCCGAACTGCGGTTCGGCACGGAAGCTGCGTGGCTTGAGCGAGTGTCGTCCCGCGTACGCGCTGTACGCACGCGCTCCGGCGAGCGGATTGAGTGTGACGCCGTGGTGCTCGCGACAGAGCTTTCGGCGGCGTACCGGCTGATTGGCGCGCGGCCGCGACGTGTGCTGCCGTTGAAGTACTCGCCGTCGGCGTTCGTGTTGCACGGGCACGCGGACCGTTCGTGGCCGGAACTGGACCACCACACGATCTTCTTCGGGCAAGCGTGGGAACGCACCTTCGCCGAGATCGTCCGCGAGGGCAAGCTGATGAGCGACCCGTCGCTGCTGGTCACGCGCCCGACCGCGACAGAGCCGACGCTCGCAGGCGACGGCGGCGAGATCATTTCGGTGCTCGCCCCGGCTCCGAACTTGAACACCGGCCCGATCAATTGGGCGCGCCTCGGACCGGCTTATCGCGAAGAACTGTTGCGTACGCTGGATTCGCGCGGGCTCACCGGGTTCCGCGAAACCTACCTTGTGGACGAACAGCTGACTCCGGCCGACTGGGCGGCGCGCGGGCTGGCCGCCGGGACGCCGTTCTCGCTCGCGCACACCTTCCCGCAGACCGGCCCGTTCCGGCCCGCGAACCTGGTGCGAGCGGCGGAAAACGTGGTGCTCGCCGGATGCGGGACGACTCCGGGCGTCGGTATCCCGCCGGTCCTGATCTCCGGGCGGCTCGCCGCGGAACGGATCACCGGCCGGTGAGCGAGCTCGACGCGGCCGGTATCGCCGAGCCCGCGCTGCGCGCCGCCTACACGGAGTGCCGCCGCATCAACGCCCACCACGGCCGCACGTTCTTCCTGGCCACGCGGTTGCTTCCGGCGCGGGCCCGGCCAGCCGCGCACGCGCTGTACGGCTTCGCGCGGATGGCCGACGAGCTGGTCGACAACCCCGAGCCCGGTACCGATCCGGCGGTCGCGCTGGACAAGGTCGGCGGGCTGGTCGACGAGGTTTACGACGGGAGCGTCCCGGCCGATCCCGTGCTGGCCGCGCTCGCGGATACCGTGCACCGCTACGGCATCCGCCGTGCTCTCGTGGACGCGTTCCTGCATTCCATGCGGATGGACCTGACCGTTACGGAGTACTCGACTTACGCCGACCTCGGCGAGTACATCTACGGTTCGGCTTGTGTGATCGGGCTGCAGATGCTGCCGGTGTTCGGGACTGTCGTGCCGGTGGAGGAAGCCGCGCCGAGTGCGGCGGCGTTGGGGGAAGCGTTTCAGCTGACCAATTTCCTGCGGGATGTCGGCGAGGATCTCGATCGCGGGCGGTTGTATCTGCCTACCGAGGAACTGGCGGCGTTCGGGGTGGACCGCGAGAGGTTGGCCGACGCGCGTCGCCAAGACCGTTCTGATCCGCGGGTGCGGGCGGCGCTCGCAGTGGCGGTTTCGCGGACGCGTGCGGTTTATCGGCGGGCGGAGGCGGGGATTCCGTTGCTGCGGCCGGAATCCCGGCCGTGCGTGCGGACGGCGATCACGCTGTACGAAGGCATTTTGGACGAGATCGAGGCGATGGACTACGCCGTGCTGAACCGGCGCGCGGTGGTGGGCAAGGGGCGGCGGGTCGCGGTCGCGGTGCCTGCGCTGGTGCAGCGTGCGCTCAGCGCCAGGCCGGGACGCCCTCGCTGACTAGGGCCGGTTCGACGCTGGCGTCGTAGGAGCGCAGCCAATCCGGGGTCAGGCGGATGAGGGCGAAGTCCTCGCCGAGAGCACGGGAACCCGGGAACTGCTCCAGGTACACCTGGCCCGCGTCGCGGCGGGCAGCGCCGGATTCGACGACTGCCTCGCCTTCGACCTGGACAGAGATCGTGTCAGTGCAGCCGATCACCACGGCGGTGCGCGGGTTGGCGCGAAGGTTGGCCACCTTTCGAGAAGTGAGGTGGGCGTTGAACAGCAGCGAGCCGTCCAGGGTGACGGCGAAGCTCACCAGGGCCGCTTCGGGGTGGCCTGTAACCGCAGTGGTAGCGACGACGCCTAGCGGGTTGGTTCGGACGAAATGAGCGTCAGGTTAGCCGGGCACGGTGGGCGGCGACGCGTTCCCTTGTGGCACAACGGGAAGAGCAGTACCGGCGCGGGCTTCCGCCGCCTAGGTGGGCGAAGGGTTTCCCGCACGACGGCGAGGCGCACAGGCCGCCCGGGACGGTTTGGCGGTCGGCCAGCAGGGTGGCCAAGGCCAGTGCGGAGGACGTGATCAGCCAGGCACCCCACGGGCCGTCGTCGGCGGCGTCGACATGCAGGTGCCAGCCGAAGTTGTCGTCGTGCGCGGTCAAGCGCGGGGGCCCGGCGTAGGCGGCGAACAGCGCGTTCAGCACCTCGGCGGCCGAAGCTGCGTCTGGTGCGGCGAAGACCTCCCGCAGTTCCAGCGCGGCGGCGCGCAGCTCGGCCACCTCGCGCGCGGAGAGCTGGGGCCGCGGTTCTCCGTATTCGACCAACACTGCGGCTACTGAATCCGGCGAAGGGTCCTCCGCCAGCAGCACGTCGAGCAGCGCTACGGCACGGCGGACCGCGTCGCGGGCGGAGCGGCCCGCGAAATCCGGCTGCGTTCCAGGCATGAACCACTGTAACATCTCGACAGTGACAAGCCGTTACAGGTTCGCGGCGTATCTCACCGGGGCCACTGCCGCGCGCACGGGGGACGAGCTGTCCGGTCCGGCGGTGTTGTTGCTGGGCGTGGGTGCTTCGGGGGCCGTCGCGGGATCGACCTTGCTGGCCGGGCTCACGATCGCTGCCGCGATGGGCGGGCCGTTGCTGGGCGCGGTTCTGGACCGGTCGCGCGGGCCTGGCCGGATCCTCGCGGGCGGGCTGGCCGGGTACGCGGCGGGGCTGACGGCGATCACCGCGCTTTTCGGTGCGGTGCCGTTTGCGCTGGTGGTGGGAATTGCGGTGGTGACGGGGTTGCTGGCGCCAGCGATCGGCGGCGGGTGGACAGCACAGGTGCCCGCGCTCGTACCGGCGGAGAAGCTCGGCAAGGCGAGCACGCTTGACGCGATGACCTTCACCGCGGCAGCGCTCGTCGGGCCGGGACTGGCCGGAGTGCTCGCCACGACTGCGGGGGCTCCGGCAGCGGTGGTCCTCGCGGGCGTGTTGACGCTGGTCGCGGTGCCGTTCGCGTGGCGGCTTCCCAGGAGTGCCGAAAAGCAGCGGCCGCGATTCTTGGCCGCGGCAACGGTTCTCGTGCGCAATCCCGCGCTGCGCCAGTCGACCGCGACCTCGACGTTGTCGTGCGTCGGGATCGGGATGGCGTTCGTCTGCTATCCGCTGGTCGGCGCGCAGCGGCTCGGCAGCGCGGGGTACGGGACGTTGTTGCTCGCCGGGTTGTCAGTCACGTCGCTGCTGGCCAACGCGGTCCTTTCGCGACGGTCGTATTCGCCGGACCGTGCGGTGCAACTGAGCACCATCGCTATCGGGATCGGGCTCGCGGGGGCAGCAGTGGCGCCGAATGCGGTGCTGCTGGTGGTTGCGGTGGCGCTCACCGGGGTTGGCGAAGGGCCGCAACTGGCGTCGTTGTTCGCGGTTCGGCATCGGGAAGCGCCGCCGGAGATGCGGGCCCAGGTGTTCACCACCGCCGCGAGTGTCAAGATCGCCGGAATAGCGCTGGGGAACGCGGTGGCCGGACCGCTGGCCGCCTGCTCCCCCGCCGCCGGATTGGCCGCGGCGGCGGGGATGCAGGTGGTCGCGGCGGTCGCGCATCCGTGGTGGACGGGCAGAAAGCAGCCAGTCCGGGTTCCGGTCGGACCGGCGTAGCCCGGGATGCCGGTGCAGAGGCCGTCGCCGCCGGTTTCGGGACGGTGTCCGCGGTGCGGGAAGGAGCTAGAACGCCATCGCCTGCGCGCGCCGCTTGACCTCGGTGCCGTGGCTGGTGCGCAGCGCGTTGATCGGCGTGCTGCCCGGGAGCGTGTCGTCGGCGGTGAAGAGCCAGCGCAGCATCTCGGTGCGGCTGAACCCGGAGTCGGCGAGCACGGTGATGGTGCCGCCCAGCCCCTTGACGATGCCGTCCTTCACGAAGAAATCGCCGGGCACGCAGAGTTCGCCCTTGCGCCGGACAGCGATCAGCTCGCCGTCCCGCAGCATCTGGCGCACCTTGTTGGCCGACACGCCCAATGCGGCCGCCACCTCCGGCAACGGCTTGACCGCGATCGCGGCGTCGAGGATGTCGTCGGCGACAGGAATCCCACTCACACGTGACACTGTGCCACATTCGCCCGTCCGGACCACTGCTACGCACGGGTGACCCGCCCCGGCGCGCGCGGGCTTCCGTACGATTGCCCACCGTGACGCGCACCCAGCCCAGCCTCGTCGGCACCCTGCTCGAACGCCGGTACCGCGTTGACCAGCTGCTGGCCAGGGGCGGGATGTCGGCTGTCTACCGGGGCCTCGACACCCGCCTCGACCGGGCGGTGGCGATCAAGATCATGGATCCGCGGTTCGCCGACGACCGGTCGTTCGTCGACCGGTTCGTGCGCGAAGCGCGTTCGGCCGCCCAGCTGCATCACCCGAACGTGGTCGCCGTGCACGACCAGGGCTTCGACACCCCGGCCGGCCAGGACACCGGCCTCGCCTTCCTGGTGATGGAGCTGGTCAACGGCGGCACGCTGCGCGACCTGCTGGACGAGCAGGGCCAGCTGGACGTCTCGCTCGCGCTGAGCGTCGCGGAGCCGGTGCTGGCCGCGCTGGCCGCCGCGCACGCCGCCGGGCTGGTGCACCGCGACGTCAAGCCCGAGAACGTGCTCATCGGCCGCAGCGGGCAGCTGGCAGGCGGCGTGGTCAAGGTCGGCGACTTCGGCCTGGTCCGCGCGGTGGCCAGCGCGGGCACCACCAGTTCGAGCGTCATCCTCGGCACCGTCGGCTACCTGGCCCCCGAACAGGTCGCCACCGGCGACACCACGGCCCGCAGCGACGTCTATTCGGCGGGCATCCTGCTGTACGAGATGCTCACCGGCCGGCTGCCCTACACCGGCGACACCGCGATCTCGGTCGCCTACCGGCATGTGAACGACGACGTCCCCCGCCCGAGCGAGCTGCGGCCGGACCTGCCGCCTGCGCTCGACGACCTGATCCTGCGCGCCACCCGCCGCGATCCGGAGCGGCGCCCAGCCGACGGAAGCGAGTTCCTGACACAGGTGCAAGCCGCGCGCGCCGAGCTGGGGCTGCAGGCGGTCGCGGTGCCGGTGCCCCCGCCGCCGGACGGCGACCGGGTGTCGGACGTCGAACGCACCCTCCCGAACATCCCGGCCGTCCAGCAGACCATGCCGGTCTCCGGGCCTCGCGGCACGCGCGCCATGACCCGCGCCGTGCCCGCCGCGCCGCCCCCGCCCGTACCCCCGCACGCCGGGCCCGCCGCCGCGCCGGACGAGCCGCGGAAGCCGCGGGACAAGCGCAAGCTGATCGCGCTGGCGATCGCCGGGGTGCTGGTGCTCGGCGGGCTGATCGGCGCGTTCGCGTTCATCCTCGGCGATTCCAAGGTCACGACCACGACGGTGCCGAAGCTCGCCGGGCTGACCCAGGCCGAGGCGGGCGACCAGCTGCGCGCGGCGAAGCTGAACCCGCGCTACAGCCAGGAGTTCGACAACACGGTCGACGCCAACAAGGTCATCAAGGTGGATCCGGCCCCGGGCACCACGCTCGACCAGGACGCCACCGTGTCCGTGGTGGTGTCGAAGGGCAAGCCGAAGGTGCCGGACATCCAGGTCGGCACCGCGCTCGACACGGCGACGAAGGCGATCCAGGAGCAGAAGCTCACCGTCGTCCAGGGCACTCCGGAGTACAGCGACACCGCGCCCAAGGGCACCGTCGTGAGCGTGAGCCCGGGCGCGGGCACCCCCGTCGAGGTGGGCGGCCAGGTCACGCTGGTGCTGTCCCAGGGCCCCGAGCCGCTTCCGCCGGTCCCGGACGTCACCGGACGGTCCAAGGACGAGGCCTTCCAGATGCTCAAGCAGTCCGGGTTCGATCCGCAGGACGGCGGCGAGGAGTTCTCGCAGAGCGTGCCCGCGGGGGCGGTCACCCGCACCGACCCGCCGGCGAACTCGCCGGGGAGCAAGAAGGTCAAGGTCTACGTCTCGAACGCGGTGCAGGTCCCGGACGTCCGGTACCGCACGTTCGACCAGGCCGCGGACGCGCTCAAGCAGGCCGGGCTCGAGGTCGACCGCAAGGGCGGCGACGGCCACGGGCACGGCGGCTTCGACTTCGTCCTGCAGCAGGACCCGGCCCCCGGCTCGTTCGTGCCCAAGGGCACCAAGGTCAAGATCCGGGGGTTCGGCGGATGATCGGCAGCCGCGGCCGGGTCACCGGCACCGTCGGGCCCGGACTGATCGGCGAGGTGCTGCTCAGCGTCCGCGGCGGCACCGAGGCCTTCTACGCCTATCCCGCCGACCCGGAGACGAGTTTCGCCGTGGGGACCCCCGTTCTGGTCGTCGATTTCGAGCCTCCGCGCACGGTCTACGTGGAAAGGTGGCAACCGCTGCGCGCTTGACCGCGTCGCAGTGGTGTCCTGCCATCTGAATACTGCTGCGAGGGGCTATGGAAATCTGGATCATCGTGGTGATCGCGGTCGTTGCCGTGATCCTTCTGTTCGGGCTGCTGCGGATCCTCTACAAAGTGGCGGAGCCGAACGAGGCGCTCATCATCTCCGGCTGGGGCGTCCGGGTCGAGCGCACCGAGACCGCCGACAGCCTCGGGTTCAAGATCGTCACCGGCCGCGGCGTGAACGTGCTGCCGGGCTTCCAGACCGCGCGCAGGTTGTCGCTGGACACCCGGGGGGTCAACCTCCAGGTTTCCTGCGTGACCAAGCAGGGGCTGCCGGTCACCGTGCGCGCGGTCGTGATCTACAAGGTCGGCGACGATTTCGCCTCGATCGCGAACGCCGCCCGCCGGTTCCTCGACCAGCAGAAGGGCATGAACGACACCATCCACGAGCTGTTCTCCGGCCATCTGCGCTCGATCGTGGGCGGGCTGACCATCGAGGAGATGATCCACAACCGCGACGCGCTGACCGGCGAGGTGCGCCAGTCCTCGGCCACCGAGATGATCAAGCTCGGGCTGATCGTGGACTCGCTGCAGATCCAGGAGATCGACGACGAGTCCGGCTACATCGTCAACCTCGGCAAACCGCACGCGGCCGCGATCGCCGCCTCCGCGCGGATCGCCGAGGCGCAGCGCGACCAGGAGGCCACCGAGGCCGAGCAGGTCGCCGCCGCGCGCAAGGCGGGCGCGATCCGGGAAAGCCAGATCCAGCAGGCCGGCTACCAGGCCGAGGTGGACCAGGCCAAGGCGAAGGCGAGCCAGTCCGGTCCGCTGGCCGAGGCGACCGCGCGCCAGGAGGTCGTGGTCCAGGAGACCAAGGCCGCGGAGCTGGAAGCGGCGCTGTCCGAACAGCGGCTGCAGTCGCAGGTCCGCAAACCGGCCGACGCGAAGGCCTACGAAACGCGCACCACGGCCGACGCGGAACGCGACGCGCAGATCGCCCGTGCGCAGGCACAGGCCAAGGAAACCGAACTGCGGGCGGGCGCGGACGCGACCCGGGTCAAGACCGCGGCGGACGCCGAAGCGCAGGCCACGAAGGCTCGGGCGGAAGCCAGCGCGAGCGCGACGAAGTCCACCGGCGAGGCCGAAGCGGCGGCCGCCAAGGCGAAGGGCCTCGCGGACGCTGACGCGGCGAAAGCCAAGGGTCTGGCCGAAGCCGAAGCGGCGAAAGCGAAGGGGCTCGCCGAGGCCGAGGCGATCAAGGCGCGCGCGGCCGCACTGGCGGAGAACCAGGAGGCTGTGGTAGCACAACAGCTGGCCGAGCGCTGGCCGGAGATCGTCGAAGCCGGTGCGCAGGCTTTCAGCAACGTCGACCACATGGTGGTCCTGAACGGCGCGGACGGGATGTCGGACATGTTCACCAAGGCGCTCTCCCTCGGCGGCACGGGCCTCGGCCTCGCCCGCCAGCTGATGGACGCCATGGGCCCCAAGCAGTCCGATTCCGACGGCGGCCTCGCCCCTCGCGAGGACTGATGAGCTTCTTCACGGACGGCCCTCGCGAGCGACCCCTGTTCCCGGTCCGGGAACAGGAGCTGTTCGGCTACGAGGGCCGTCCGTGGACCGGCCCGCCCGCCGACCACATCGTGCCCGCGCTGGTGCCCTGGGCGACGCCGCTGGGCCGGTCCGAGCGCACCATCGTGGCGCTGCGCGCGGTCGAGGTGTGGCCGGAGGCGATGACGCTGCGGATCGCGGTGTATTCGCGCGACCGCATGGACGGCGCGCCGCTGATCGGCCACCGGCGCATCCCGGACTACCACGCGCTGCTGGTCGGCGTGCTGTTCCCGGACGGCGGCCGGGCCAGTTCCGAAACCGTTTCGGTGCCGAGTGCGGGCGAACCGCACGAACCGGTGCTGCGCGTCGAGGAAGGCAGCGGGTCGGAGTTCCGCTACGAGCATCCGGTGTTCGTGTGGCCGCTGCCCAGCGCCGGTCCGCTGAAGGTGATCGTGCAGTGGCTCGACCGCGAGATCGCCGAAACGCACACCAAACTCGACGGCGGACGGCTGCGCGCCGCCGCGCTCGAAGCCAGCGAGCTGTGGCCGGGGCTGCCGAAGCGGCCGGGCAACGGCGTCGCGATGCGCCAGATCGCCGCCGAGGCGAACGACGCCGCCGGGCCGGGTCTGCCGCAGCGGCAGCCGCGTCGTGCCCCGGGCGAGTGAAATTCCGGGGAATTAGCGTCCTGGAAACATCACGGCCGTCCGCCGGTCATACCCGAGTAGTGTCGTGACCTTCGCCCTCGGCATGCGCACCCGACGCCGGACGTTGGAAGGTGGACCATGACGCCTGCCCCGCTCAGCTCGCTCGATGTCGCTTTTCTTTGCCTCTCCAGGGAAACCGCGCCGATGCAGATGGGCGCGGCCCTGGTTTTCGCGCCGGAGCGGCCGGTCGATCCGGACCGGCTGACCGCGCTGCTCGCGCGGCGGGCGGCGAATATTCCGCCGCTGCGCCGGAAAATCCGCGCCGGGCTGTTCCCGCCCGGCTCCGCGACCTGGGTGGACGACCCGGATTTCCGGGCAGTGAAACACCTTCGCCACCACCGGCTGACCACGCTGTACGACCCGGACCCGCTGCCGGAGTTCGCGGCGAGGTGGATCGCCGAACCTCTCGACCCGCACCGTCCGTTGTGGGAACTCACTGTGGTCACAGGTTTTCCGGACGGAAGCTTCGCGGTCCTGCTCAAACTCCACCACGCGCTCACGGACGGAGCGGGCGCGTACGCCGTGACGGCAGGGCTCCTGGACGGATTGCCGATCCCGGAGCCCGCACCGCCGATTCCGCAGCCGCGTTCGCCGATGAGCGTGGTGCGGGATACGGTGGAGACAGCGGGAATCGCGTCGTCGGTGGTCCGGGCGGCGCGTCCGCCATGCCTGCCGCTGGCCGCACCCGCCACCGCCGAACGGCGCCTCGGTTTCGCCCGGCTGGCGTCGGCCGATCTTCGCCGGATCCGGCGAACGCACGGCGGGACCACGAACGACGTGGTGCTCGCGGTGCTTTCCGGCGCATTGCGCGAATGGCTCGTCAATCGCGGCATTCGCGCGACGGGACGGTCGCTGCGCGCGCTGATTCCCGTGAGTGTGCGCGGGCGGACTGCCGAGCAAGCGGGCGGGAACAAGCTTTCCGGCTATTTGTGCGATCTGCCGGTCGGAATGGACGATCCGGTGCGGCGGCTGACCGAAGTGCGCGCCGCGATGACCCGCAACAAAGCCGCTGGTCCTTCTCGCGGTCCCGGGGCGTTTCCGCTGCTGGCCGACCGGATGCCCGCGGCACTGCACCGGCTGGGGACGCGGACCGCCGGACTGGCCGCGCCGCTGTTGTTCGATCTGGTGGTGACGACCGTTCCGGTGCCGCGCGCCCGGCACGCGCTCGACGGTGCGCCGTTGACGCAGGTGTACCCGTTCGTGCCGCTGGCCCCGCGCCAGGCGGTGGGCATCGCGGTCGCGCCTTGTCTCGACAGTGTCCACATCGGACTGCAGGCGAACGCGGGCGCGGTGGCGGATCTCGGGTCGCTGCGCGACGCGGTGGCCAAATCGGCGGCGGAGCTGCTGGACTGCTCGTGAGTGTCGATGCCGGTGAGAACCGGGACAGACACTCACGAGCCGGTCTCAGCCGCGCAGCATCTCCGCCACGAGGAAGGCCAGCTCCAGCGACTGCTGGGTGTTGAGCCGGGGGTCGCAGGCGGTCTCGTAGCGGCCGGAGAGGTCGACGTCGGAGATTTCCTGTGCCCCGCCGAGGCATTCGGTGACGTCCTCGCCGGTCAGCTCGACGTGGATGCCGCCGGGGTAGGTGCCGAGCTTGTGGTGCACCTCGAAGAAGCCCTGGACCTCGTCGACGATGCGGTCGAAGTGCCGGGTCTTGTAGCCGGTGGACGACTCGTGCGTGTTGCCGTGCATCGGGTCGCACTGCCAGATGACCTTGTGCCCAGACGATTCGACCTTCTCGACGATCGCCGGCAGCACCTCGCGGACCTTGCCGTTGCCCATCCGGGAGATCAGCGTGAGCCTGCCCGGCTCGCCGCGCGGGTCGAGCCGCTCGACGTACTCCAGGGCCTGCTCGGGCGTGGTCGTCGGGCCGATCTTGAGCCCGATCGGGTTGGACAGCAGTTCGGCGAACGCGATGTGCGCGCCGTCGAGCTGCCGGGTGCGCTCGCCGATCCAGAGGAAGTGCGAGGACAGGTTGTACAGCTTCGGGTTCGCCGCGTCGGCCTGGTCCAGCCGCAGCATCGCGCGCTCGTAGTCCAGCAGCAGCGCCTCGTGGCTGGCGAAGATCTCGGTGTACTGCAGCGAGGTGTCGGTGACGCCGCAGGCGTTCATGAACCGCAGGCCGCGGTCGATCTCGGCGGCGAGCGCCTCGTACCGCTCCCCCGCCGGCGACGAGGACACGAAGTCCTTGTTCCAGTCGTGCACCTGGTGCAGGTCGGCCATGCCGGCCCCGGTGAGCGCGCGGACCAGGTTCATCGCCGCGCCCGCGTTCGCGTAGGCGCGGATCATCCGGCCCGGGTCCGGCACCCGCAGCTCCGGCTTGGCGACGAGCGAGTTGATGATGTCGCCGCGGTAGACGGGAAGCCCGAGCGCGTCGGTGCCGGACGAGCGCGGCTTCGCGTACTGGCCCGCGATCCGGCCGACCTTCACCACCGGCAGGCTGGCCCCGTAGGTGAGCACGACGGCCATCTGCAGCAGCGTGCGCAGATTTGCCCGGATGTGCGGTTCGGTGTTGGACTCGAACGTCTCCGCGCAGTCCCCGCCCTGCAGCAGGAACGCCTCCCCGCGGGCCACCATGGCGAGCCGGCTCTTCAACCGGTCGATCTCGGCGGGCACGGTGATCGGCGGCACGCTCTCCAGCACGCCCCGCACCCGCTTGGCCAGCGCGGCGTCCGGCCACTCCGGCTGCTGCGCGGCGGGCAGCGACAAGGCGGTGTCGAGGCGGTCCCGCAGCTCAGGAGGCAACGGCGGCAGCTCGGGAAGAGTGTCTACGGGAACGTCGACTGTCCAGTTCACGCGTCTCAGGATAGGGTCTGCCGGGTTTGCCCGGGCCGGTGGGCGGCGAGGGTCACGCCTCCGGGGAGTCCTGGCGGTAGAGGGCCCCGAATCGGTCGGCTACGTCGAGCAGACCTGCGAGTTCGTCTGTTTCAAGGGCTGGGACGATGACCGACCAGTGGTCCAGGCCGACCGCTTCGGCGAGAAGGCGGCGACGTTCGTCCGGCGGGGCGGCGGCGGAGATCTCGACCAGGAGACGGGCGCGGTCCTCGGCGGATTCGACGAGCCGGGTCCGGGCGAGCGCGCGGGGCAGGTCGTGCTTGGCCAGTTCCGGGAGGAACGCGAGGGTGACCCGTTCCCGTTCCCGATCGGCTTCGACGGTTTCGAGCACAGCCTCGGCCTGGTCGAGATGCCCGGCCGCGGCCAGGCCCCGGACCAGGACCCGCCGGGCGTGCGTCACGTCGCGCTCGTCCAGGTAACCGCACAGCTCGACGGCCGCGGCGGCCTCCCCTCGTGCTCCCAGGTCCGCCATCGCGTCCTCGATCGCCAAGCCGAGGTTCTCCTCGTCCGGGAAGGCGGCCACCAGCTCGACGATCTCGGCGGGTTCGCCCACGGCGGCCAGCATCACGATGGCCGAGCGCCGGTCGTGCCAGGCGAACTGCCGGTCCGGGAGCGGCTGCTTCACCCGGCTCCGGACGTACTCCGCGAGCCGGGCCAGCCCGGCGTGGTCGCCCTCGGCCCGGAGCCTGCGGGCGAGCAGGGCCACGGGTTCTCGCATCGACGACCAGAATTCGACGCCGCGGATCAATTTCCCGGCGATCCGCGGATCTCCCCTTTCGGCAAGAAGGCACGCCAGCGACTTGATCTCGGTCAGCCCCTGCCGTTCCGAGCGCACCAGCGGGGCGAGCAGCTCAGCCCGGCGGACATCGCCCGCCGCGACAACGGTTTTGCTCAGCGCCCCGATCGCCGCCGCCGCACGCGGATCATCCGCCGGGCGGCGGGTCATCGCCTCCGCCCGCTCCGCCGCCTGGCGCGCGCGGGTGCGATCCCCCACTGCCAGCAGAGCGTCCGCCAGGAACACGAATTGATCCGCGTCGCCTTGCAGTTCGCGGGCCGACCGGTGCACGGAGGGATAGCGGGCGGCCCACAGGAAGGCCTGGTCGGCCTGACCCGCGGCCACGAGCGCCTGAACGAACCGGTTCACCGCTTCGCGCCGGGCGAAAGGGTTGGTCATCGAGTCGAGCACCGCGGGAATGTCCGCGAGCCTGCCCTTCGCGGCCAGGAATTCGATCAGGACAGGCACGAAGGTGTGCTCGCGGTCAATCTCGCCGGCTCTCGCGCCGAGCGCTCCGGCGGGGTCGGCCGACGCCGCCAATTCGGCGGTGAGGTCGAGGCGGAACAGCACTCCGGACGCGCCGTGCTCCTGGGCGAAGGCGCGCGCCCGCTCGACTTCGCCCCGCTGGACGAGCCGCTGCGCTATCTCCGCGAACGTCTTGTCCCGGTGCAGGTCGCGAGTCACCGCACCGGCCAGTTCCGCGGCCGCGTTCACATCGCCGGCAGCCAGCACCGCGAGTTCCCCGAGCGTCCGGTCCCGGAGTCCTTCGCGGGAAATCTCCCTGGCCAGCTGCCCGGCCCGGGAGAAATCCGGTTCGGCGACGGCGGCGATCCGCCGGCGGTGATCCGCGCTGACCCGGTCGGCGATCCGCTCGGCCGCTTCGTGCTTCCCGCCGTGCACCAAGGCGACCGCGGTTTCCGCGAGCAGGCAGTCGCGTAGCTCCGGGTCGTGCTCGTCCTCGGCCAGTTGCCCGGCTCGATCCGGCTGTCCGGCGCGGACCAGCTCTCCGGAAAGCTCGAGCAGCGCTCGCGCGCGCGAACCGGGATCGGTCATGGACTGCGCCAGCGCCACGGCGTGGTCGAACTGCCCCAGCGCGGCCCACACCGCGGGCAACCGCACCGGCGTGATCTTGTTGCGGTCACGGAAGTTGTCCCGGTAGGTGTCGAGCGTGATCAACCGGACCAGGTCGGGTTCGGCGGACTCAAGCAGAGCCGCGCGGGCGGTGTCCAGCTCCCCCATCGCGGCCAGGTCGCCGCCGGAGACGTCCAGCAGGCGTTCGTGCCTCGCCGGGTCTCCGGCCAGGTCGGCGAGAGCGGTCACGTCGCCGCTTTCCTGGACCAGCCGGAAGTAGCCGCGCAGCAGGAACTGGGGAGTGTCCGGCGGCCAGCCCGCCGACCGGTATCCGGCGGCCCATTCCCCGATCGCCGCGCGGTACCGGGACAGTTCGCCGCCGAGGGCTTCGGCGGCCTCGCGGTGCAGACTTTCGTGGCCCAGCAGGAAAACCGCCGGGGCCTCGTGCGGACGCCAATGCGCCGGGCGGCGGGTGAACGAACGGCTCGCCACACTGTTCAGGACCCGTTCGACGGCACGGGGCCGCCGCTGAGTCAACTGCGCCAGATCGTCGCTGCTGAGCCCGCCGCGAGCCGCGACGAGGAAACCCAGCAGGTCCTCTTGGTCGTGGAGCAGTGCGTCCAGCTCGTGCTCCATGTCGGCCTTCGCCGCGACAGCTGCGGGCGAAGGCGCCAGAGAGCGCTCGATTCCGGGAGCCCGCAAAGGATGGTCACCGCGCACATCCGGCGGGACATCGGGGTTGAGGCGGCTCGCGACGATCACTCGAAGACCGTTTTCGGGGAACGGCAGCAGCGCGGCGATGCTGTGCCCGCCGGAGCTGGCGCCGCGATCCTCGTCCAGGCCGTCGACGACCAGCACCAAGCGCTCGCCGCGGTTTCGGCAGTGCGCGGCGGCTTCGGCGAAGACCGCGTTGAGGTTTCGGGCCTCAGTGTCCTTTGCCGCGCCCAGGACTTCGGCCAGTTGCTCCTGGACGACGTCCACGAACGCCTCACGTGTGTCGTCGCCGAGCGAACGGGCCGTGACGAAGAACGACACCACTCGCACTCCGTCGGGCGGCGAGAGCACGAACGAGGACAGCAGGGCCGACTTGCCGGTCCAGGGAGCCGCGCGCCACCAGACATACGCGGGCGCGTCGTCCGGGGCCGTGCAGAACCGGGCCAGTTCGGCCAGTTCGGTTTCGCGGCCGATGAGCTGGTCCGGCGCCACCTGGCGCACCCATTGCCGGTAGCGGGACCGGGCGGGCGGAGCCGAGTGGACGACGACCGAGCCGGCGTGGCCCACCTGCACGACCTCGCCCGTGACCGGGCCCAGGACCTGGTTCGTGATCCGCTCGTCCACCTGGGTGTCCCCCCTCCGACGCGGTTCAGCTTCGCACGAACCGTGTCGGCCGGGTCACATCAGCTGGAAGTTGACACCGGTGTCAACGAATAGCGTCGGTTTCGACCAGACCGGCGAGCAGGAGGGATCAGCGAATGAGCACCGTCTTGGGATACCGGGCGTTCGGCGCGGCTGACGTCCAGGAGTACTTCGACCGGCCCGGCCCGGTGCCCGGCCCCGCTGAGGTTCTCGTCCGCGTGGCGGCCGCGGGGGTGAATCCGCTCGATCATCTGCTGCGGTCCGGGCACGTTCCCGACCTCAACGGGCATCTGCCGTTTCCCCAGGTCATCGGGATGGAAGCGGCGGGAACAGTGCTCGCCGCGGGCGGAGACGTGACGGGGCTCCAGGTCGGCGACCGGGTCACCGGGTTCGCGTTGACCGGTGCGGGCACGTACGCGGAAACGACGCTGCTGCTCGGCGAGTCCACCGCCCGCATCCCCGACACGCTGCCGTGGACCTGGGCGGCGACCATCCCCGTCGCGGGCACCACCGCGCTGGACGTGCTCGACCAGCTTGACCTGCCGAAGGGCGCGTCGTTGCTGGTGAACGGGATCGGCGGCGGAGTCGGCATCGCGGTGGCACAGCTCGCGCGGGACCGTGGGCTCGCCGTGACGGGTACGGGCAGCGCGGCCAAGCGGGAACTCGCGGCAAAGCACGGCGCGGCTTTCGTCGACTACACCGCGGGAAACGTCGCGGACCAGCTAGGCCGTTTCGACGCCGTGGTCGACACGGTCGGAGGAGAATCCCTGCGCAGGGTGGCTCCGTTGGCGAAGAAGCTCATCGCGGTCGGGGATCCGTCAGTGACCGAACTCGGCGGAGTGTTCGTCCAGCGGCGCCTCGACAGGGCGGGTCTGGAACGGGTCGCCGAGCTGATGGCCGGGGGGCGGCTCGATCCGCACATCACCGGGACCTATCCGCTCGCCCGGGCGCAGGAAGCGCTGGCGCTCGTCGAGTCCCGGCACGCCTCGGGCAAGCTGGTCATCAGCATCTAGCACGACCTGCCCGCACCCTGCCGGTACCGGGTGTTCCCTTCGATCAGCACGTCCAGAGCGTCGCGGGCGTCGGCGAGGCGGGCGATGCCGGCGGTCAGCCGGTCCCGTTCGGAAACCATCGTGACGAAAGCATCCTCGATGACGTCCGCGTCGTCGCTGTGCACACACGGCAGCAGCCGGGCGATCACCTTGCTGTTCAGTCCCGCGTCGAACAACCGGCGGATCAGCTCGACTCGTTCGACCTCCGCCGCCAGGTAGTGCCGCTGCCCGCCCTCGGACCGAGTGCTCCGCACCAGGCCCTGCTGCTCGTAGTACCGCAGCGAGCGAGCACTGACCCCGGTCTTCCGGGCTAGTTCGCCGATCCGCACCTCGCCCAGTTTAAAGAAACGGGCCCCGGCGCGCCGTTGCGCCGGGGCCCGAGCCAGGGGGAATCACACCACCGCGAGCGGCAATGCGGTCGGGTGCACGGGAGCGGGAAGGTCCGAAGCACCGGTCAGGAACGTGTCCACCGCGGCCGCCACCGAGCGGCCTTCCGCGATGGCCCACACGACCAGCGACGCACCGCGGTGGGCGTCGCCGCAGACGAAGACCCCGGGGGTTTCGGTCTGCCAGTCCGAACCGCACGACAGGGTGCCGCGGCGGCTCAAGGTCAGGCCGAGGCCTTCCAGCAGCGGCATTTCCTCGACGCCTTCGAAGCCGATCGCCAGCAGGACCAGGTCCGCGGGCAGCGTTTCGACCTCGCCGTTCACCGGGACGACCTCGCGGCGGCCGGTCTCCTGGTCCTTCTGCACGCGGACTTCCTGCAGCTCAACGGCTTTGACGTGCCCGTCGCCGTCGTCGACGAACTGCTTGACGGCCACGGCGAACTTCCGCTCGCCCGCTTCCTCGTGCGCGGGATAGGTGCGCAGGATGTAGGGCCAGGTCGGCCACGGCGAACGCTCGTCGTCGCGGATTTCCGGCGGCGTCGGGTACTGGTCGAGCTGGGTGACCGACAGCGCGCCTTGGCGGGTGGCGGTGCCGTAGGAGTCCGCGCCGGTGTCGCCGCCGCCGATGATCACGACGTGCTTGCCGTCCGCGTCGACCGGGGACGGGCCGTCGCCCTCCACGAACTTGTTGGCGGGCACCAGGTGTTCCATCGCCAGGTGGATGCCCTCCAGCGAGCGGCCCGGCGTGGTGCGGTCGTCACGGCCGCGCAGAGCGCCCACGGCGAGCACGACCGCGTCGTACTGCGCGCGCAGGTCTTCCACCGTCAGATCGACGCCGACCTCGCAGCCGGTGACGAACTTCGTGCCCTCCTTGCGCAGCTGCGCGAGCCGCCGGTCGAGGACCTTCTTCTCCATTTTGAACTCGGGAATCCCGTACCGCAGCAGGCCGCCGAGCCGGTCGTCCCGTTCGAACACGGTGACCTCGTGGCCCGCGCGGGTCAGCTGCTGCGCCGCGGCGAGCCCGGCCGGACCGGAGCCGACGACGGCCACCTTGCGGCCCGAGGCCACCTCGGCCGGCTGCGGCTGCACGTATCCGGCTTCCCACGACCGCGCCGCGATCGTCTCCTCGACGCGCTTGATCGCCACCGGCCCGCCGGACAGCGGCGAGATCGACAGCACGCAGCCCGCCTCGCACGGCGCGGGGCACAGCTTCCCGGTGAACTCCGGGAAATTGTTGGTGGCGTGCAGGCGATCGCTGGCCGCCGCCCAGTCGCCGCGGCGGACGAGGTCGTTCCATTCCGGGATCAGATTGCCCAGCGGACAGCCGGAACCGCCGGAATGGCAGAACGGGATGCCGCAGTCCATGCACCGCGACGCCTGCGTGCGCACCTGCTCGTCGCGCTCGTCCGGCGCAACGTCCGCGTAGACCTCGCCCCACGAGGAAAGCCGTTCCTCGTAGGACTTCTTCTTCGGTTCTTGCCGTTCGTGCTTGAGAAAACCGTTGGGGTCAGCCACGAGCCGCCTCCATGATCGCTTCGTCGACATCGCGGCCGGCGGCGCGCGCCGCCTTCGCCGCATCGAGGACCCGCTGGTAGTCGCGCGGCATCACCTTGGTGAACGCCGCCGCGCGCCGGGTCCAGTCGCCCAGGAGCGACGCGGCCACGGCCGAGCGGGTGAGGTCGTGGTGCTGCTGCACGATCTGCTTGAGCCAGGCCAGATCTTCCGCGTCCAGCGGTTGCAGGTCCACCATCTCCTGGTTGACCTTCGCGCGGTCCAGGTCGAGCACGTACGCGCTGCCGCCGGACATCCCGGCCGCCAGGTTCCGCCCGGTCGGGCCGAGCACGACCGCGCGGCCGCCGGTCATGTACTCGAACGCGTGGTCGCCCACGCCCTCGGCCACGACCGTCGCGCCGGAGTTGCGGACGCAGAACCGCTCGCCGACCTGACCGCGCAGGAACAGCTCGCCGGACGTCGCACCGTAGGCCAGCGTGTTGCCCGCGATCGTCTGCTGTTCGGCGGCGAAGCTCGCGTCCGGATGCGGGCGGACCACGATCCGGCCGCCGGACAGGCCCTTGCCGACATAGTCGTTGGCGTCGCCGACCATGTCCAGCGTGATGCCGCGCGGCAGGAACGCGCCGAGCGACTGCCCGGCCGAACCGGTGAGCAGCACGTGGATCGTGCCGTCCGGCAGGCCCTCGCCGCCGTAGCGGCGGGTGACCTCCGAGCCCAGCAGGGTGCCGACGGTGCGGTTCACGTTGCGCACCGGCAGTTCCAAACGCACCGGATGCGCGTCTTCCAGCGCCGCCTCGGCGAGCTGGATGAGCGTGCGGTCCAGCGCGTGCGCCAGGCCGTGGTCCTGCTCGCGCACGCGCCGCTTCGCACCGCCGTACGGCGTCTCCGCGGGCATCTCGAAGACCGGGCCGAGGTCGAGCCCGGAGGACTTCCAGTGCCGCACGGCCTCGTCGGTGTCGAGCATGTCGGCGTGCCCGATCGCCTCGTCGAGCGTGCGGAATCCCAGCCGCGCCAGGGTTTCCCGCACTTCTTCGGCGACGAACTCGAAGTACCGCACCACGTGGTCGGCCTGTCCGGTATAGCGCTTGCGCAGTTCGGGGCTCTGCGTGGCGACGCCGACCGGGCATGTGTCGAGGTGACAGACGCGCATCATGACGCAGCCCGCGACGACCAGCGGCGCGGTCGCGAAGCCGTACTCCTCGGCGCCGAGGAGAGCGGCGATCACGACGTCGCGGCCGGTCTTCATCGCACCGTCCACCTGGACCGTGATCCGGTCGCGCAAACCGTTGAGCAGCAACGTCTGCTGCGTTTCGGCGAGCCCGATCTCCCACGGCGTCCCGGCGTGCTTGAGCGAGTTCATCGGGGACGCGCCGGTGCCGCCGTCGTGCCCGGAAATCAGCACGACGTCGGCGTGCGCCTTGGACACGCCCGCCGCGACCGTGCCGACGCCCAGCGAGGACACCAGCTTCACGTGGACGCGGGCCCGCTCGTTGGCGTTCTTGAGGTCGTGGATCAGCTGCGCCAGGTCCTCGATGGAATAGATGTCGTGGTGCGGCGGCGGGGAGATCAGGCCGACACCCGGCGTCGAATGCCGCGTGCGGGCGATCCACGGGTACACCTTGTTCGGCGGCAGCTGCCCGCCTTCGCCCGGCTTCGCGCCCTGCGCCATCTTGATCTGGATGTCGTCGGCATTGACGAGATACTCGCTCGTGACGCCGAACCGGCCCGACGCGACCTGCTTGATCGCGCTGCGCCGCTGCGGGTCGTACAGCCGCTCCGGGTCCTCGCCGCCCTCGCCGGTGTTCGACCGGCCGCCGATGCGGTTCATCGCGATGGCGAGGGTTTCGTGCGCCTCGGCCGAAATCGAGCCGTACGACATCGCCCCGGTGTTGAACCGGCGCAGGATCGCCGACGCGGGCTCGACCTCGTCCAGCGGGATCGGCTCGCGCGCGCCGTCGCGGAACTTGAACAGCCCGCGCAGCGTGCCGCCTTCGCGATAGAGCCGGTGCACCTCTTCGGTGTACTCGCGGTACACCTCGTCGCGCCCGGTCTTCGACGCGTGCTGCAGCAGGAACACCGTCTCCGGCGTGAACAGGTGCAGCTCGCCCTCGCGGCGGTAGGCGTACTCGCCGCCGGTCTCAAGGCCGCGGTGGACGCGGTCGGTCGGGTTGTCCGGGTACGCCCGGCGGTGCCGCACCGCGACCTCTTCGGCGAGCACGTCCATTCCGACGCCGCCGAGCTTCGACGACGTACCGGTGAAGTACTCGTCGAGCAGTTCCTGGCTCAGGCCAAGGGATTCGAAGACCTGCGCCGCGGTGTACGCGCCGACCGTCGAAATGCCCATCTTGGACATGATCTTCAGGACGCCCTTGACGAGCGCCTGCACGTAGCTGCGGACCGCCTTCGCCGACTCGATGCCGGTGATCGCGCCCTGGCTGATCATGTCTTCGATGGTTTCGAAGGCCAGATACGGGTTCACCGCCGCCGCGCCGTAGCCCAGCAGCAGAGCGATGTGGTGCACCTCGCGGGCGTCGCCGGTCTCCACGACCAGCGCGACGCGCAGCCGTTCCTTGGTGCGCACGAGATGGTGGTGCACCGCGGAAACCAGCAGCAGCGACGGGATCGGAGCCATCCGGTGGTCGGAGTCGCGGTCGGACAGCACGAGCGTGCGCGCGCCCGCCGCGATCGCCTCGGACGCGTCGCGCCGCACCCGCTCGATCGCCGCCGCCAGCGCGTCCGCCCCGCCGTCCACTTCGTACAGTCCGGAAAGGACGCTGCAGGAGAACCCGGGCAGGTCCCCGTCGTCGTTGATGTGGATGAGCTTGGCCAGCTCGTCGTTGTCGATCACCGGGTACGGCAGGTTCAGGTGCCGGCACGACGCGGGCCCCGGCGCGAGCAGATTGCGCTCCGGCCCCATGATCCGGCTCATCGACGTGACCAGCTCTTCGCGAATCGCGTCCAGCGGCGGGTTGGTCACCTGCGCGAAGTTCTGCGTGAAATAGTCGTAGAGCAGCCGGGACCGCTTGGACAGCACGGCGACCGGGGTGTCCGACCCCATCGACCCGATCGGCTCAGCCCCGTTGGCGGCCATCGGCGCGAGCAGGATCTTCAGTTCTTCTTCGGTGTAGCCGAAAGCGAGCTGGCGGCGCAGCACCGAATCGTGGCTCTGCACCACGTGGTCGCGGTCGGGCAGCTCGGCGATCTTCAGCAGCCCGGCGTGCAGCCAGTCGCTGTACTGCTGCTTGCGCGCCAGCGCGGACTTGACCTCTTCGTCGTCCACGATCCGGCCCGCCGCGGTGTCCACGAGGAACATCCGGCCCGGCTGCAGCCTGCCCTTCGCGACGACGTTTTCCGGTGCCACGTCGAGGACTCCGGCCTCGCTGGCCAGCACCACGCGGTCGTCGGCGGTGCGCCACCAGCGCGCCGGGCGCAGTCCGTTGCGGTCGAGCACCGCGCCGACGAGCGTGCCGTCGGTGAAGGTGACGCACGCCGGACCGTCCCACGGCTCCATCAGACTGGCGTGGAACTGGTAGAAAGCGCGCCGTTCCGGATCCATCGCGGTGTGGTTTTCCCACGCCTCCGGGATCATCATCAGCACCGCGTGCGGCAGGGAACGGCCCGCGAGGTGCAGCAGCTCCAGCACCTCGTCGAAGGAGGCCGAGTCCGACGCGCCGGCCGAGCAGATCGGGTACAGCCGGGAGAGATCGCCCGGGAGGAGATCGGATTCGAGCAGCGCCTCGCGGGCGCGCATGCGGTTGCGGTTGCCGCGGATCGTGTTGATCTCGCCGTTGTGCGCGACAAACCGGAACGGGTGCGCGAGCGGCCACGACGGGAAAGTGTTGGTGGAGAACCGGGAGTGCACGAGCGCGATCGCGCTGGCGAGCCGGGCATCGCGCAGGTCGGGGAAGAAGCGCGGCAGCTGCTCGGGCGTGAGCATGCCTTTGTAGACGATCGTGCGCGCGGACAGCGACGGGAAGTACGTGCCGCAGCCGGACGCGAGGCTCTCGTGCTCGACGCGCTTGCGCAGGCAGAAGGCCAGCCGGTCCAGCTCGAGGCCGGTTTCGCCGTGCGGGGACGACACGAACAGCATCGCGAAATGCGGCATCACCGAACGCGCGGTGGGGCCGATGTCCGCGCCGTCGGCGTCGACCGGAACCTCGCGCCAGCCAAGGACGGCGAGCCCTTCTTCGGCCGCGATCCGTTCGGTGAGCCCGATCGCCTTGCGGCGCTGCTCGTCGTCGGCGGGCAGGAACGCGATTCCGGCGGCATACGCGCCGCCGGCGGGCAACGGGAAGCCCGCCTCGGCGCGCAGCAGTTCGTCGGGCAGCTGCAGCAGGATCCCGGCGCCGTCGCCGCTCGTCGGCTCGGCTCCCGCGGCACCGCGGTGGTCGAGATTCGTGAGCGCGGCGAGACCGTCGGTGACGATCCCGTGCGTACGGCGACCCTGGACGTCGGCGACCATGGCGACGCCGCAGGAATCCTGCTCGGTGTCCGGGTCGTACAGACCCTGCTTGCCGGGGATGGCGGAGAAGATCATGGAAAAGGGACCTCCTTCGTCGTTTCGTGCGGTGGCCGGCGAACCGGCCGCGGGGAGCGCACGGGACGACGATGGCCCGCTTGTTAGCGCGACTTTAACACCTGGGAAACACCCCAGCAGCGCCTCGGAGCTCCCCGGACGGGGAAGAACGGTAACGATCCGGCAGCGCGGAACGACATAGTTCCGGATGGGTCCTGAGATGCTTCGGTCCGCGAAGCATAAGCCCCGGAGCCGCCGCACGCACCCGGCACGTGACGAAGTCGATGCGCCCGCTTCGTCCCCTTCGCCCGATCCTCCCAGGAAATCGCACGAATTTCCGGGAACCGCCCACACTCGGTGATCGTCGGTTGCCATAGTGTTCGGCAACCGAATAGCTCACGGGGAGGGCGGTTTCTTTCATGTCCGGCATAGAAGTCGACGTCGAGACGATGAACCAGTACGCCGAGGTGCTCGACAGCCTCCACGAGAAGATCAGCAAGATCAACGACTACATGCGCTCCACCGCGTGCGACACGTCCGGGTTCACCGGCCTGTTCGTGGTGCTGCAGCCGGTGGTGCAGCTGGTCGCGAACCTCTACGGCGGAACGCTCGACTTCGGCCACTCGCGGCTGACCTCGCTGTCTGACGGGGTCAAGCAGGCGGCGCAGGCCTACGCGCACCACGACGCCAATTCCGCGCAGCTGCTCCAGCAGTTCATCGACCAGTTCGACGGCGTCGACTCCGGTCGCGGCGCGGCCTGATGCGCATCCGCACCACACAGTTCTGACTAGGGGGAACAGACATGGCACGGCACGGCGGAGGGCATGGCGGCAGCCACCACTCCGGGGGTACGGGGACGACGCATCCGCCGTCCCGTTCCGGGGGCGCCCCACCGCACCCCGGCACCCAGCCGCATCCGGGAAACCAGCCGCATCCCGGCAACCAGCCGCCTCCGGGCGGCCAGCAGCCCGGCCATCCGGGCGGAAACCAGCATCCCGGCACCGGCCCGGACGGACGCCGTCCGTCCGGCGGGGACGACCGGACGCATCCGAGCGGCACCGGGGGGAACTCCGGCGACGACAACGGCAACAGCCGCGACGGCCGGGATGGTCGAGATGGTCGGGATGGTCGGGATGGCCGCGACGGCCAGGACGGCGGCGAAGAAGGCGGCGACGGCCGGGGCCGCGACCGCGGCGAAGACGGGGGCGGCGAAGGCGGCGACGGGGGCGGCGAAGGCGGCTCCGGCGGCGGTAACGGCGGAGAGGGCGGCACCGGGGGTTCGGGCGGCGAGCCCGGCGGAGTTCCCGGCGGCACCGGCGACTTCGACCGGGGCGACTCGATCGTCGAATTGCTGCAGCCGCCGGAAGACACCTCTGGCGAGGACGTCCAGGCGCTGGTGAAGGACGCGGGCGTCGAGGTGATGGCCGTCGAGTGGGTGTACCAGAAGTTCACCGGCACCACGCTCACCCAGCAGTTCATCGAACCGCTCACCGGCGACTTCTCGAAGATGTCGGCCGACGCCGAGGCGTGGCGCAACATCTCCGAGGCGATGAAGGCGTTCTCCGAGGTGATGGTCGCCAACGAGAAGACCGTCAGCGATTCCTGGCACGGCATGGCTTCCTTGGAGCACAAGGCCTACGTGCAGGCCGGGTGGCGGGCCGGGCTCGCCGCCGAGGCCGGGATCGCGTCGTTGATCGCCAAGGGCTTCGACCTGCTGTCGGACACGTCGAAGAAGCTCGCGGCCAAGGCGCTCGACCTGCTGAAAAGCCTGATCGACCGGCTGCTCGTGATGGCCGCCGAGGCGTGCGTCCCGATCGCGGGCTGGGTCGCCGACGCGATCACCGCGCTGTCCGAGCTGATCCCGCTGATCAACGCGCTGATCTCGATCATCGAGATGATCCAGGACATCATCACGAAGGTCCAGGACATCTGGACCTCGATCAAGGACATCGGGTCGCAGCTGCAGAAGATCAAGGACGTCGGCAGCATCGGCGATCTCGCCGACATCGCGAAGAACATCGGCGGCGACGTCGGCGACATCAAGGACAACGCCAAGGACATCGGCCAGGACGCCAAGGACGCCGTGCAAGCAGGCAAGGACGGCGTCCACGAGTCGCGCGAGGCGCACGCGGAAAACCGGCGCTCGCGCGAGGGCGGCGACGAAGGCGACCGCGCTTCCGGGGACGAAGGCGACCGTTCGCAGGGTTCCGGCGAGCGCGGGCAGAACCAGCGGTCCGAACCGGACGGTCGGCAGCACCAGCCCCCGCAGAATCAGCAGCACCACCAGCCGCCGCAGCAACCGAGTCACCCGCCGTCCCAGCCGAACCACCCGCCCGCGAACCATCCGCCGTCCCATCCGCCCCGGCGCTCGGCGAGCGGCCGGATCCACGGCCGCATCGACTAAGGAGGAACTGCCGAGATGTCCCACCCCGTCACCGCGGACGATTCGTGGAAGACGCCCGAGCTGCGGGAGGCCGAGGCCGCGCTCGACCGGACGGTCCGCAAGTCCCAGCAGCTGCTGAAGGACCTGGAGAAGATCAAGCTCCGGCCGCTGCCCAAAACCGACACCCCGGAACGGATCGAGGCGATCAAGCGGGCCGCCTCGCGTCCGGACGCTCCCGCGCAGCTGCGGCTGATCAAGCGGAAGGTCGACGCGGGCGAATACTCCTGGGAGGACGTCGCCGCGGGCCGGGCCTTCGCCGACCCCGAGGTCCGCGCGCTCGCCGACGAAAAGCTCAGCGAGGCCAAGGACATCCTTGAGGAACTGGAGGAAGGCCAGCGCCCCGAGGAGATCCTCGAGGCGCGCACCGGCGGCGCCGGGAACCCGTTGTCGGACACCGGACGCTCGAAGTATCCGGACATGCCGGACAAGCCCGCCGGGTTCTCCGCCGCGGACCCGCTGGCGGGCAGCGTCCGGCCGCAGCCCCCGGCCCCGCCCGCACCGGAGCCCGCGGAGTACTCGAACGACAATCCGCTCGCCGACCGGACGCCGCCGCCTCCGGCTCCGCCGAAGGAAGAACCGCCCGCTCCCCCTCGGCATCGCGCCCCGGAACCGGAGCCGGAGGACGATTTCGCCGATCCCCTCGCTGATCGAGGCGGCCTGCCGAAGCGGTCCGATCCCCAGCCGCCGCCGTCGTCGGGGCGCCGCTCCCGGCGGCAGGGCTCCGGCGATGACGACGACTACTTCGGCGGCTCGTTCCTCAGCTGAGCCCGCAGAGCCTGCCGCACACAAAACGAGGCCCCCGCCCAACCCGGGCGAGGGCCTCGTTTCCGTCGCGATGCTCAGGACTTCTCGGACTTGCCGTTCTCGGCGGAGGAAGATCCGGCGTCCACAGTGTCTTCCGCGGCCTTCTCGGCCTTCTCGTCCGGGGCGTCCGAAGTGGACTCGACCGCGGCGGCCCGCTCGTCTCCCTTGCTGCGCAACGCCTCCGGGGCCTCGCGCGGACCGCGTTTGGCCGCGACGACGAAGTAGGCCATCGCGCCGATGAACAGCAAAATCGAGGTCCACACGTTGACCCGCAGGCCGAGGATGTGGTTGGCGGTGTCGGTGCGCATCAGCTCGATCCAGCAGCGGCCGACGGTGTAGCCCGCGACGTAGAGCGCGAACGCGCGGCCGTGGCCGAGCTTGAACTTGCGGTCCGCCCACACCACGAGCAGCGCGATGAGCAGGTTCCAGATCAGCTCGTACAGGAACGTCGGGTGCACCGGGCTTTCCGGCAGCGGGATGTGCCCGGTCGCGACGCCGCCGAGAGCGTCCGGGGCCCCGGTGGCCGGGTCGAAGCGCTGGTAGACCTCCAGGCCCCACGGCAGGTCGGTGTGCGCGCCGTACAGCTCCTGGTTGAAGTAGTTGCCGAGCCGCCCGATCGCCTGCGCGACGATGATGCCGGGCGCGATCGCGTCGGCCATCGCGGGCAGCGGGATCCCCCGGCGGCGGCAGGCGATCAGCGCGCCGACGGCGCCGAGCGCGACCGCGCCCCAGATGCCGAGCCCGCCGTCCCAGATGGCGAAAGCGTTCCAGGGGTTCTTGCCCTCGGTGAAGTACAGCTCCGGGTCGGTGATGACGTGGTAGAGCCGGCCGCCGACCAGGCCGAACGGCACCGCGAACACCGCGATGTCGAGCACCGTGCCCTTGGTGCCGCCCCGGGCCTCCCAGCGCCGCTCGCCCCACCAGATCGCCACGATGATGCCGGCGATGATGCAGAGCGCGTACGCCCGGATCGGGATCGGGCCCAGGTGCCAGACGCCTTGGTCGGGGCTCGGGATCGTGGCCAGGAATGCTGCGGAGTACACGCGGCCACCGTAGCGCGTCGGACCCCGGTCGTGGTCCCGGTGCCGCGGAACCCTTAGTCAAGACCCGGTCACAGCCCGGTCACGGCCGCCTCCGGATACTCCAGGTCCGAGGCCGCGGCCAGGTATCCGGCGAGCAGCGCGCCGGCGACCTGGCCGACCGCGGCGTCCTCGGGCAGGAACGTTTCGCCGTGCAGACTGGGCGCGCCCGCGGTCTCGCCGAGGCCGACGAACAGCATCAGGCCGCGGACGCCGTCGCCGCAGTAATGCGCGAAATCGTCCGCGCCGAAGGACCGGAAATCCACGTCCGCGTCGGCGCCGCCGCGTTCGAGCCAGACCCTCGCGGCAGCCGCCAGCGCCGGGTCGTTGACCAGGACGGGTTCGCACGGGCTGATCCGGAGGTCGGCGGTGCAGCCGTAGGCGCGCGCAGTTGCGTACACGACCTCGTCGAGAGCCTCCAGCGCACGTTCGCGGTCGCTCGCGCGCATCAGCCGCAGCGAGCCGAACGCGGACGCCGTGTTCGGCACGACGTTCGCCGCCGTGCCCGCGCTGAGCCTGCCGATCGTGCAGACCGCGCCGTGCATCGGGTCGATCCGGCGGCTCGCGATCTGCTGCAGGCTCACCACGAGCTGGCTGAGCGCCAGCACTGGGTCGCGCAGGAGATGCGGGTATCCGGCGTGCCCGCCTTGGCCGTGCAGCACGACCTCGAACTCGTCGGTCGACGCGTTCACCGGCCCGGGCGCGGCCGAAACGACGCCGTACGGCAGCCGCGGCTGGACGTGCGCACCGATCACCGTGTCGATGCCGCGCTCCTCCAGAATGCCCGATTCGACCAGGTCAAGCGCCCCGGACGGGGACGTTTCCTCGCGCGGCTGCAAGATCGCGTACAGCGGACGCGGGAGTTCGACCCGCCGCGCCGCTCGGCAGACCGCGGTCAAGGCGGCGAGGTGGACGTCGTGGCCGCAGGCATGCATCAGGCCGTTCTTCGCGGCCCATTCGACGCCGGTGCGTTCTGCTACCGGGAGTGCGTCCAGTTCGGCGCGCAGGGCCACGGCTGGGCCCGGGTGCGGTGCGGCGATCTCGATCAGCCGCCCGGTTTTCGCGACCCGTTCGCCCTCGCCTAGCGCGGCGGCCACGATCCGGGCGGTGTCGTCCTCGTCGCCGGAGGCGCGCGGATCGGCGTGAATCCGGTGACGCAGTTCGACCGCGGCGGGCAACTCCTCGGCCAACGCGGCCCGCCAGGCCTCGACCAGGTCGTTCATTTCCGCTCCAGCCGGTAGATCCGGGTCGCGTTCTCGTGACCGGCCAGCCGGGCCAGCCGGATCGCGTCCACTTCGGACAGTGCGTCGGCGGCGAGAGCGGTGCGCAGGAAATCGGACAGTCCTTGCCGGAACAGCGCGGTGCCCAGGTGATACAACTCGGCCAGGCCGAACGCGTCGGTGGAGAACAGCAGTTTTCCGAACGGGACCAGTTCCAGCGTCTCGGCCAGGATCGCGGGGGCGCGGAAGCCCGCGTTGTGCGTGATGAGACCGACGTCGACGAAGACGTGCTCGAAGACCTGCGCTAGGTAGGCGGCGTTGCGGTGGAACGGATAGTTGTGCAGCAGCAGAATCGGGACGCCCGCGTCGCGGGTCGCGCGCAGCAAACCGGTGAGCCGCAAGGGATCGCAGCGGTGGAGGTCGACGTCGGAGTCTCCGTAGCCGACGTGGAATTGCACCGGCAGCCGCCGGTCGATGCCGGCCCAGATCAGGTGGCGGTGCAGCACCTCCTCGGCCAGCCGGACCGGTTCGCCCGCCTCGATCCGGGACAGCCAGCGTCCGGCGGCGGCTTCGACCTCGGCCGGAGCCGGGCGTTCCCCGGTCAGCT
This sequence comes from Amycolatopsis rubida, assembly GCF_900115345.1. Lineage (GTDB taxonomy): Bacteria > Actinomycetota > Actinomycetes > Mycobacteriales > Pseudonocardiaceae > Amycolatopsis > Amycolatopsis rubida. Next base: position 114,561 of record NZ_FOWC01000012.1, read on the forward strand.
CCAACCCGGCCCGGTACGCGGCGATCGACTTCACGCCCACCGCGGTGGCAGTGCGACGGTCGAGTTCGGCGGCGAAGTCCTCGGCGAAACCGGCGGCGCTGGTGCCGCGGATGACGTCTTCGGCGACCTGTTCCAGCCGGACGATGTCGTGCGCGCGGGCGTCGGCCAGTTCGGCGAAGTCCGTTGTGGCGGTGAGGGATTCGGGCAGGAAACCGCCGTCCAGCAAGTAATCCGTGCTGCCGGTGCCGCGCAGGAACCGCCGGTTGACCTCTCTTGCGCCCAGCGCGGCGCGGCGAGCGAGATAGTCGTCGGCCGGGGCGTGTTTCGGCAGGTCGAGGACCGGAGCGCAGCGTTCGCGCACGGCCAGGCCGATCAGCGAATCGAACAGCGACGTCCCGAGCGGCGACACGGTGTCCGCCTCGGTGAGCATCCGCTCGAACCCGTCGCGGTCGACGTCGCGGGTGCGCAGGCCGTGGCAGTGGTGATCGACCAGCGGCAGGTCCGCGACGAAATCCAGCAGATCGGTCATGCGTCTCCTTCAGCGAGCCTCTCCCCCACCCTACGGGCGAATCCGGGCGCTGAGGCCACCACGGCACCAGCCAGCACCAGCACCCCTCCCGCCACCACCGGGAACCATCGCGCCGGGTTCTCGGCCGGATACGGCACGACGTTGACGTACACGGTGTAGCCGAGCAGGACCAGCGCCCCGATCGGGAACACCAAATGCCACCACGGCACGCGCATCCGCCGCCGTACGAACAACAACAGGATCGCGCCGACGGTGGTGAGCAGGTAGATCACCAGCAGGAGCAAGGTTCCGATGGATCCGGCCCACGAGAAGGTGTCGTCCGCGGTCGCGCCGAAGAACACCGCGCACACCAGGATGATCAGCGCCGCCGCCAGCGCGACCACGGTCACGGCGACGGCGGGGATGCCCTTGGCGGAGATCCGGCCGATGCCGCGGCCGTCGAAGGCGTCGCGGCCGAGGGCGAACAGCAGGCGCGAGCCGCCTACGACGCAGGCGAGGCAGCAGCCGAACGCGCTGATCGCGGCGCCCGCGCTGATGACGTCGCCGACCCACGGGCCGGCGAAGCGGCTGCCCAGGTCGCCCAGCAGCGACGGGGAATCGTGGAACGCGGTGGCGTCGCTGCCGAAGGCCATCATTTCGACGGCAGTCACGAGGACGAAGTAGGCACCGCCGAAGATGGCCGTGCCGAGGATCGCGCGCGGGATGTTGCGGCGCGGGTCGCGGGGTTTCCTCGCCGAGCGTCGCGGCGGCCTCGAAACCGGCGAACGACAGGAAACCGAACACCGCGCCGAGGAAAATGCCGGAGATTCCGTTGTCCGGCACGAAAACCTGGAGCGTGAACCGGCCGCTGGGAGCGTCGCCCGCGATCAAGCGGACCAGGATGACCACAGTGACCAGCAGGATGAGCGCGATGGTCGCGCCCTCGACGGCAAGCAACGTGCTGGTGCCGCGGCGGGCCGGGGCGACTGCGAGCAGCCAGCTGCCGATCAGCGCGACCGCGGTGAGCACGAACGGGCCCCACGACGGCGGATGCGGCCAGATCCCGACCTGCGTCAGGAACGCCGTGCCCAGCACGCCCGCGGCGGAACTGGTGACCACGGCGTAGAAGGTGTACGTGCCGAGAAGGCCGATCCCGGACACCACGCCCGCGCGCGGGCCGAGGGTGGCGCCGACGAAGGCGTAGACCGATCCGGCGTGCTGGTAGTGCCGGCAGAGCTGGACGAAGCCGTACGCGACCAGCAGCACTCCCGCCGCCGAAAGCAGGAACGCCAGCGGCACCGCGCGTCCGGCGGCCGCGGCTGTTTGCTGTGGATTGATGTTCGCGGCCATGCTGGGTGCCATGAGCGCGACGGACAACCCGACGGCCTGCCAGACTGACAGGGTGCGCCGCAATTCGGGACGGTCTCCGGACACGGATGCGCTCCTTTCCCCGCGGAGTACACAGTGAACATCCGAGGCGGCGCGCACAACCAGCGCCGACTGGCTGAACCTCGCCCGGCAGTGAAGGAGCGCGCCTTGTCGTCCACCCTCACGAAACTCGACCGCGACCGGCTCGCGGAACTCGGCGCTGCCGCTGCGGGCCGGATGGAGCAGGCGGGCGTCGAACTCGTCGCGCTGAGTTTCGTCGACAACTCCGGGATTTCGCGAGTCAAAGCGGTGCCGGTGGCGAAGCTGGCGACCGTCGCGGCTTGGGGCGTCGGTGCGTCCAATTCGTTCGACTTCTTCCTCGCTACCGACAGCATCGCGAGCGGGGAGCACTCCCTCGGCCCAGTCGGCGACCTGCGGCTGCACCCTGACCTCGACGCGCTCACCGTCCTCGCCGCACAACCCGGCTGGGCCTGGGCCCCGGCCTGGCGCTACGACCAGGACGGACAGTCGCACCCGCAAGACACACGGGCGCTCGCCGCGACCGCTGTGGCCCAGCTCGCCGACCGCGGCCTGACCGCACGGATGGCGTTCGAACTGGAGTGGATCGCGACCGACGCGGACGGCGTCCCGCTGCCCGGACCGGCCTACGGATACTCCCGGTTGAGCGCGAACCACGAGTATCTGCGCGTTCTCGTGTCCGCTTTGGAGCGTTGCGGCGTGGACGTGGAGCAGGTCCACCCGGAATACGCGGCTGGCCAGTTCGAGCTGTCGATCGCGGCGGCGGATCCCTTGCGCGCAGCCGATTTAGCCGTGCTGACCAGGGAAACGGTGCGGACGGTGACCGCTGCGCACGGGTTGCGCGCGTCGTTCACGCCGAAGTTCGAACCCGGCGGAGTCGGCAATGGCGGGCACGTGCACCTGAGTCTTGGGGACGGCGAACGGAATCTGTGCGCGGGAGGGACCGGAGCGTTCGGGTTGAGCTCGACCGCGGAATCCTTCGGTGCGGGGATTTTCCGCCGGTTGCCCGCGTTGCTGGCGGTGGGCGCACCGTCGGTGGTCAGCTATCTGCGGCTGGAACCGCACCATTGGGCAGGCGTGTTCACCGCGTGGGGACTGGAAAACCGCGAAGCACCGCTGCGCCTGATCCGCGGCGCGGCCGGACAGCGCGACACGGCGGCGAACCTGGAGGTGAAGTGCTTCGACCTCACCGCGAACCCGTATCTGGTGGTGGCGGGCCTGCTTTTCGCCGGGCAGGCGGGCATGGACGCCGAGGCGCGCCTGCCGGAACCGGTCAGCGTGGATCCTGGCTCGCTCTCCCCTGCGGACGCCGCCGCCGCCGGAGTCGCCCGGTTGCCGGAGTCGTTGTCGGACGCGGTCGACGCGTTCGAGGCCGACGAGGTGCTGCGGACGGCGTTCGGGCCCCAGCTGGCCACCACGTTGACAGACTTGCGCCGCGCCGAGGTGGCCGAACTGGGATCGCTGGAGCCCGCGGAGTTGTGCCGGGCACTGCGTTTCCTGCACTGAACCCGTTCACTGGAGCAAGGCCGCCACCCGGGACTGCAATTCCGGCAGCATCGCGTACAGCTTGTCGCCCGGGCAGTCGGTGTTGTAGAAGTCGCGGTGTCCCTTGATTTCCTTCACCGGGATGCCGTACTGGCGGCACACGTACGCCACGAACACCACCAGCGAATCGAACTGCGCCTTCGGCGGGGCGACCTGCATGTAGGTGCCCTCGTTCTCGATGCCGATCGCATTGTCGTTCTGGCCGGGGCAATGCGCCGCGCGGACGATCTTCTTGCCGCTGCGCAACGCGTCCAGGCTGCCGTGGCGGCCTTCGAGGCGGTAGCCGCCGCGGGAGACCGTGAAGTGCTGGCCGGTGTCGGACCAGCCGTTGTTGTCGATGTGGTCGGCCTGGTCGTCGCGCGCGACCTGAAACGCGTGTTCGAGCGAGTAGTCGGTGCTGTTCGGGCAGTCGATGTGGTGGATGAGCACGCGATCGGCGGGGTGGTCGAGCGTGGTGAGCGGATCCGCGGGCGGGCGCGCACCCCATTCGGCACAGCTGTAGATGCGCGGCGCGTCGGCGGCGTCCGCGAGACCAGGCAGCACAAGGCCCGCCGCCGCGGCAGCGCTCACGCCGGCCACCCCGCGCAGGAACGTCCTCCGGGGAACTTGTCCGATGTCGAAAGCCATGCGCCGCACTGTGCGCGGAGGGCGTACACGATGCGTACAACTGGCCGCTCAGGCGCGCAGATCCAGCTCCGCGGGGAACGGTTCGGCCAGGGTGAGTACACCGCCTTCGCTCTTCGCGTGCGGCAGGTAGTCGCCGTCGGCAAGCGCGTACAGGGTGGCGGCTTCCTGCTCCGGGTCGACGAGCAGGTAGTACGGGATGAGCGCTTCGGCGTAGAGGGCTTTCTCGAAGATCCGGTCCTGCACCCTGGTGGACGCCGATTCGATCTCCGCGGCCAGCAGCACCTCGGACGCCGGATACCAGGTCGTGGCCACGTCCGGGCAGGTGACGATCACGAAGTCCGGGCTCAACAACCGGCTTTCACCGCAGCGAACATTGACTCCCGGAAGCAGTTCAAGATCGTCCGGCAGCTCGGGCGCCATTGCCCGTTGGAGCCGTTGCAGCAACCGCTGGTGCGACGAGGTCGGGGCTGGGCTCATGAGGAGTGCCCCGTCGACCGCTTCGATCCGGGTGCCGAGAAGCTGCTCTTCCGGCAGAGCAAGCACTTCCGACAGCCACGGGGCCGAGGATTGGCCGGTGTCGTGCTCAGCAGGTGCTGACATGAGAAGTCACCTCCACCCGCGCTTGATCTCTCTTGCCAAGTCCAGTCTGCCAGAGCCGTCGCACTCCCCCTCGGTTCTTCTGCATACCGAGAGAGTACGAACGACCACCGACAGTTTCCGACCGTCGACCCGAGATCAGGCTGGAGCGACCGCCTCGCGCACGCCCTTCGCCAGCTCAGAAGCCAGCTTCGCCACGCCATCGGGACCGTCCGCCGCGGCCGTGACCAGCGCGGATCCGACGATCACCGCGTCCGCGAACCCGGCCACCTGCGCGGCCTGCTCCCGCGACCGGACCCCGAGGCCCACGCCGATCGGCAGCTCCGTGTGCTCGCGAGTCCGCCGCACCAGGTCTTCCGCGTGCACCCCCACCGCGTCGCGGGCACCGGTCACGCCCATCACCGCGGTCGCGTACACGAAGCCCGACGAGGCCGCCGTGGTCTTCGCCAGGCGTTCCGACGACGATGACGGCGCGACCAGGAAAATCCGGTCCAAGCCGTGCTCCGCGGACGCGGCCGTCCACTCGCCGGCCTCGTCCGGGATCAGATCCGGCGTGATCAAGCCCAGGCCACCCGCTGAGGCCAGGTCGCGCGCGAACGCGTCCACCCCGTAGCGGTGCACCGGGTTCCAGTACGTCATCACCACCGCGCGACCGCCGCGCGCGGACACCGATTCCACGACCTCGAACAGCTGCTTCAGGCGGAACCCGCTGGCCAGCGCCGCTTCCGCGGCCGCCTGGATGGTGGGGCCGTCCATCACCGGGTCGGAGTACGGGACGCCGACCTCGACCAGGTCCGCTCCGCCGTCGATCGTCGCGGCGAGCAGGTCCTTCGAACCGGCCACGGACGGGAATCCGGCGGGCAGGTAGCCGACCAGCGCGGCCCGGTGTTCCGCCCGCGTCGCCGCGAACAGCTCGTCGAGGCCGCTCACTTGCCCTCCCCGTCCACGAGCCCGAACCACTGGGCCGCGGTGTCCATGTCCTTGTCGCCCCGGCCCGACAGGTTGACCACGATCAGCCCGTCCGGGCCCAGCTCGCGGCCCAGTTCCAGGGCACCGGCGAGCGCGTGCGCCGATTCGATCGCCGGGATGATGCCCTCGGTGCGCGACAGCAGCCGGAAGGCGTCCATCGCGGCCGCGTCGGTGACCGGGCGGTATTCGGCACGGCCGGAGTCCTTGAGCCACGCGTGTTCCGGGCCGACGCCCGGGTAGTCGAGCCCGGCGGAGATCGAATGCGATTCGACCGTCTGGCCGTCCTCGTCCTGCAGCAGGTACGACATCGCGCCGTGCAGGTTGCCCGGACTGCCCTTGGTGAGCGTCGCGCCGTGCCGGTTGCCCTCGATGCCCTCGCCGCCCGGCTCCAGGCCGACCAGCCGCACCGACGGGTCGTCGTAGAACCCGGAGAAAATGCCGATGGCGTTGGACCCGCCGCCGACGCACGCCGCGACGACGTCCGGCAGCCGACCGGCCTTCTCCAGGATCTGCGCCCGCGCCTCCTCGCCGATGACGTGGTGGAAGTTGCGCACCATCATCGGGAACGGGGACGGGCCGGCGGCGGTGCCGAAGAGGTAGTGCGTGTCCTCGGCGTTGGCGACCCAGTCGCGCAGCGCCTCGTTGATCGCGTCCTTCAGCGTGCGCGACCCGGTTTTCACCGGCACTACCTCGGCGCCGAGCAGCTTCATCCGCGCCACGTTCAGCGACTGCCGCTCGGTGTCGACCTCGCCCATGTACACGACGCAGTCCAGGCCGAGCAGCGCGCACGCGGTGGCGGTGGCGACGCCGTGCTGGCCCGCGCCGGTCTCCGCGATGACGCGCTTCTTGCCCATCCGCACGGTGAGCAGCGCCTGGCCCAGCACGTTGTTGATCTTGTGCGAACCGGTGTGGTTGAGGTCCTCGCGCTTGAGGAACACCCGGGCGCCGCCGGCCTGCTCGCCGAACCGCTTGGCCTCGGTCAGCAGCGACGGGCGGCCCGCGTACTCGGTGAGCAGCCGGTTCAGCTCGCCGGTGAACGCGGGGTCGTGGCGGGCCTTCTCGTACTCCGCCGCGACCTCGTCGACCACGCCGATCAGCGCTTCCGGCATGAACCGGCCGCCGTACGGGCCGTAGTAGCCGCGTTCGTCCGGGTCGTGCTCGCCGCGTTCGGTCACCGCGAGGGCCTCGGGCAGGCAGGGTGCGAACCGGCGGTGACGAGCTTGACGACCGCGCCCTTCGGGTCGCCCGACGCCACCAGGCCCTCGCCGACGAGCACCGCGTCCGCGCCGTGGCCGGCGTAGGACATCAGGTCGCCCGGGCCGCGGACGCCGGACTCGGCGACCTTGAACACGTCCATCGGCAGGCCGGGCGCGAGGCGGGAGAACACGTCGCGGTCCACTTCGAGGGTGTGCAGGTTGCGCGCGTTGACGCCGATGACCTTCGCGCCCGCTTCGAGCGCGCGGTCGGCCTCTTCGGCGTTGTGGATCTCCACGAGCGCGGTCATGCCGAGCGATTCGACGCGGTCGAGCAGCGCGGCGAGCGCGTTCTGCTCCAGCGCGGCGACGATCAGCAGGACCAGGTCCGCGCCGTGCAGCCGGGCCTCGTGCACCTGGTACGGGCTGACGACGAAGTCCTTGCGCAGCACGGGAATGTCGACCGCGGCGCGCACCGCGTCGAGGTCGGCCAGCGAGCCGCCGAAGCGGCGCTGCTCGGTGAGCACGCTGATCACGCGCGCGCCGGCGTCCTCGTAGTCCCGCGCCAGCGCGGCCGGGTCGGGAATCGCGGCCAGGTCGCCCTTGGACGGGCTGCGCCGCTTCACCTCGGCGATCACGCCGATGCCGGATTCGCGCAGCGCGGACATCACCTCACGCGGCGGGGCGGCCTTGGCCGCCCTGGCCTTCAGTTCGTCGAACGGCAGCGCGGATTCCCGCTGTGCGAGGTCCTCGCGCACGCCGGCGACGATGTCTTCGAGCACGCTCATCGGACGCCCCTACCCGTTGCCGCATTCCTGGGTTGACTCGCAAGCTCGCTCACAAAAACCTTCCCCTTCCCGCCGAAACGATGCTAACCCCCGCTCGATGACCGTCCGGTCCCGGGTTGCTCAGCGACGGGGATCCGGCGGATCGGTCGGGTCCTCCCCCTCCGACAAGGCCTCCCACAGCTCGGTGTCCGGATCCTTCCGCGCCGCTTTGGCGGCTCCCGGCGCGGCGTACCGGGCCCCGAGCTTGCGCGCGGCTCCCGCCCACGTGATCGCTGCCAACCCGCCGAGCGCGACAAGAATTCCGCCGAGCACGGCGATCAGGTGGCCGAGCACGATTTCCGTGCCGGGCAGCCCGGGCGCGAAGCCGCCGAACTCGATCCCGTCCACGCCGTTCCAGACGCCCGCCGCACCGGCGAGCACCAGCACGATCCCGAGCGCCCGGCGCAGCCAGCCGCCGGTCGCGACCGCCCCGGCGACGCCCGCCAGCGCGAGGAGCGCGAGCGGCACGAGCGCGGTGGCGCGCTGTTCGCCGGGTTCGGTGTACAGCACGGTGCCGCGCACGCCCTCGTCGCGGAATTCGGCGAACCACACCATCCGGGACGCTCCCCACAGCGCCAGCGCGCCGAGCAGGAGGGCGAGAATGATCGTCCACAGTGGACGCTTCGCTTTCCCGCCGCCCGCGGACCGAGCTTCCGGGCCCGCCGCTTCCGCCCCGGCGCCGCCGCGCCGCGGTTCCGCCTCGCCGGACCGCTCAGACACCGGCCGCGTCCTCGGCCGGATCCAGCTCCCCCGCCGGGATCATCGTGCCCGCCGCGGCGATCGCGGACAGCACGGTGCGGGCCTTGTTGAGCGATTCGGTGTCCTCGTAGTCCGGGACCGAGTCCGCGACCACGCCGCCGCCCGCCTGCACGTAAGCGGTCCCGTCGCGCATCAGCGCGGTGCGGATGGCGATCGCCGTGTCCGCGTCGCCGGCGAAGTCCAGGTAGCCGACCACGCCGCCGTACAGCGCGCGGCGCACCGGTTCCAGCTCCTCGATCAGCTGCATCGCCCGGACCTTGGGCGCGCCGGAAAGGGTGCCCGCCGGGAAGCAGGCCGCGACCGCGTCGAACGCCGTGGCGTCGTCCTTCAGCTCGCCGGTCACCGTGGACACGATGTGCATGACGTGGCTGTAGCGCTCGATCTGGAAGAAGTCGACCACGTGCACGGTGCCCGGCTTGCAGACCTTCCCGAGGTCGTTGCGGCCGAGGTCGACGAGCATCAGGTGCTCGGCGCGTTCCTTCTCGTCCGCGAGCAGGTCCTTGGCCAGCTGCGCGTCCTCCTCCGGATCCGCGCCTCGCCAGCGGGTGCCCGCGATGGGATGCGTGGTGGCGCGGCCGTCGCGGACGGTCACCAGCGATTCCGGGCTGGAGCCGACGATGTCGAAGCCCTCCAGCCGCAGCAGGTACATGTACGGGCTCGGGTTGGAGGTGCGGAGCACGCGGTACACGTCGAGCGCGTCGGCCCCGGTCTCGATCTCGAATCGTTGCGACGGCACGACCTGGAACGCTTCGCCGGCCTTGATCGCCTCGACCGCCTTGTCGACGGCGGCGTGGAAGTCTTCCTTGCTGCGGTGGCGGCGGAACTCGGGCGCGGGCCGGTCGAAGGTCGCGACGGTCGGCGGCGCGGGCACCCGCAGCTGCTCGGTCATCGCGGACAGCCGGGCCAGCGCGTCGTCGTAGGCGGCGTCCACGCGTTCGGCGGAGTCGTCCCAGTTGACCGCGTTGGCGATCAGCGTGACGGTGCCCTCGTGGTGGTCGAACGCGGCGAGATCGGTGGCGAGCAGCATGGTCAGCTCGGGGATGTCGAGGTCCCGTTCGGCCAGCTCGGGCAGCTTTTCCAGCCAGCGCACGGAATCGTAGCCGAGGTAGCCGACCATCCCGCCGGTCAGCGGGGGCAGGCCCGGCAGCGGTTCGGTGTGCAGCGCCTCGACGGTCGCGCGCAGGACCTGCAGCGGGTCGCCCTCGGCCGGCAGGTTGTCCGGCGGGGTGCCGGTCCAGACCGCCTTGCCCTCGCGCACGGTCAGCGCGGCCGGGCTGCGCACGCCGACGAACGACCAGCGCGACCACGATTTCCCGTTCTCGGCCGATTCGAAGAGGAACGTGCCGGGCCGGTCGGCGGCGAGTTTGCGGTAAATCCCGAGCGGGGTCTCGCCGTCTGCGAGGACGCGGCGCACCACGGGGATCACGCGGCGGCTCTCGGCCAGCGCGCGGAACTCGGCGCGGGACGGGCTGACCGGGCCGGGCCCGGCCGTGGACGTGGCTGCTGAGCTGACCATGCGCCTCATTGTGCCGCTACGGCCGCGTCAGCCGGTCAGCGGGCTCTCAATTCAATGACTGTTGAATTCGAGGCGGCGACCGGTCAAGATGGTCCGGTGAGCACCGATGACACTACCGGCCGCCGCCGCGGCCGCCGCCCCGCTGGTCAGGACACCCGCGCGGCGCTGCTCGAAGCGGCCCGCGCGGTGTTCGCCGAGAACGGCTACGAACGCGCGACGGTCCGCTCGATCGCCGCGCGCGCCGGCGTCGACGCGGCCATGGTCAACCACTGGTTCGGCGGCAAGGAAGGCCTGTTCGCGCAAGCGGTGCTGAAGCTGCCGTTCGAACCGGCGGAACTGGTCCCGATCCTGCGCGACGGCCCGGCCGAGGAACTGGGCGTCCGGATCGTGCGCACCTTCCTGACCCGCTGGGACGGCGTCGGCGGCGACACGTTCCAGGCGCTGATCCGCAGCATCGCCAGCCACGAGGCGGCGAGCAGCGTGCTGCGCGAGTTCTTCTCGCAGTTTTTCACCGGACTGCTGAGCGACCTCGGCGGCGATCGCCAGGAGCTGCGGGTGGCGTTGTGCGCTTCGCAGCTGGTGGGGATCGGGTTGATCCGGTACGTGGCGCGGTTCGCGCCGATGGTCTCGGCGGAGGTGGACACGCTGGTCACGGCGGTGGCGCCGACGTTGCAGCGTTACCTCACCGGGAACATCGACTGAGCGACCCTCGTGCGCGGCGATCCCGGTGCGAACCGGGACAGGCGCTCACGAGGCCAGCAGGAAGACCAGCGCCAGCGCACCAGGCAGCACCTGCACGACCAGGATCCGCCTCGACGCAGTCGCGGCGCCGTACAAACCGGCCACGATCACGCAGGCCAGCCCGTACAGCTTCAGCTGAAAACCCGCCGGGTCGGCCGCGATCAGGCCCCAGATCAGCGCGAGGGCGAGAAACCCGTTGTACAGCCCCTGGTTCGCCGCGAGCGTCTTGCTCTCGCGGGCGAATTCCTCGGTGGTCCCGAACGCCGCCCGCGCCCGTGGCGTAGTCCACAGGGCCATCTCCAGCACCACGATGTACAGGTGGATCAGGGCGACCAGCCCGATCAGCACGTTCGCGACGACGGTCATCACGCGTCCTCGTCGGCGAGCAGCAGCCGTTCGTCGGTGTCGAAGCAGGTGCGCTCCCCGGTGTGGCACGCCGGACCGGTCTGGTCCACTCGCAGCAGCACGGTGTCGCCGTCGCAGTCGACGCGGACTTCGCGGACGTGCTGGACGTGCCCCGAGGTCTCGCCCTTCACCCACAGTTCCTGCCTGCTGCGTGACCAATAGGTGCCGCGGCGCGTGGTGAGCGTGGATTCCAGCGCGTCGTCGTTCATCCAGGCCATCATCAGCACGTCGGACGTCGCGTGGTCCACCACGACCGCGGCGATCAGTCCGTCCGCGTTGCGCTTGAGGCGTGCGGAGAGTTCCGGCGAGAGGCTCATCGCACGACCACCCCGCCGGTGCGCAGCGCGCCCTTCACGTCGCCGATCGTCAACTGTCCGAAGTGGAATACGCTCGCCGCGAGCACCGCGTTCGCGCCCGCTTCCACCGCGGGCAGGAAGTGTTCGGTCGCGCCCGCGCCGCCGCTGGCGATCACCGGGACCCGCACCGCCTTGCGGACCAGGTCGATCAGTTCGAGGTCGAAGCCGGTTTTGGTGCCGTCCGCGTCCATCGAGTTGAGCAGGATCTCGCCCACGCCGAGTTCCTCGCCGCGCGCGGCCCACTCCACCGCGTCGATGCCCGTGCCGCGGCGGCCGCCGTGCGTGGTGACCTCGAAGCCGGACGCGGTCGGTTCGCTGCCCTCGGGCACTCGCCGCGCGTCCACGGACAGCACGACGCACTGTGCCCCGAACCGGCGCGACGCCTCGCGCAGCAGCTCCGGGCGCGCGATCGCGGCCGTGTTGATGCTCACTTTGTCCGCGCCGGTGCGCAGCAGCCGGTTGACGTCGTCGGTGGAGCGCACGCCGCCGCCGACGGTCAGCGGGATGAAGACCTGCTCGGCGGTGCGGCGGACCACGTCGAAGGTGGTTTCGCGGTCGCCTGAGGACGCGGTGACGTCGAGGAAGGTCAGCTCGTCGGCGCCTTCGGCGTCGTACCGGCGCGCCAGCTCCACCGGGTCGCCCGCGTCGCGCAGGTCAGCGAAGTTGACGCCCTTCACGACCCGGCCCGCGTCGACGTCGAGACAGGGAATCACCCGAACCGCCACAGCCATGCCGCCAGCCTAGTCGGCCGCTCGGTCAAGCCGGCCGCCACGGCTTCGTCACTAATTTTCGGATCCGAAGCATCACAACCGGCCCCTCGCGCGTCTGATGATCGTGACGACCGGTTTCGACGATTTCGTGGCGGAACGCCTCGACGGGCTGCTGCGCTACGCGACCGTCCTCGCCGACGACCCGCATCTGGCGCAGGACATCGTGCAGGACGTGCTCCTGCGCGCGCAGCAACGCTGGTCGAAGATCGAATCGCCGCCCACCTACGTCCGCCGGATGATCACCAACGAGTACCTGTCGTGGCGCCGCCGCGCCGCCCGCCGCGTGGTCCCGTCGAACCATACGGTGCTCGATGCGCTCGGGCCGCCGACCGCCGATCCCAGCACCGCCTACGACGAACGCGACGAAATGCTCGCCCTGCTGGCCACGCTGCCGCGGAAACAGCGCGCCGCGGTCGTCCTGCGCTACTACGAGAACTACACCGACGCCGAAATCGCCGATTTCCTCCGCTGCGGCGTCTCGACCGTGCGCAGCCAGATCTCGCGCGCGCTGGCGACTCTGCGCGCCGGGATGCCCTCGTTGCCGGCCGCCCTCACCACCGGAGCAGGAGAATGACCCCCTCGAACGAGACCGAGACGCTGGTGCGCGACAGCCTCGAACGGCTCGCCGAGCGGGCACCGGACGGCAACCAGGTGCTCAACGCGCTCGCGCGGGCCCGGCAACGCCGGCGCCGTCCCCGCCTCGCGCTCGCCGCCGCGGCCGCCGCGGTGATCGCCGTTGCCGCCGGGGTGCCGCTGGTGGTCGACGCGGTCACCGAAGCGCCCGCGCAGCTCACGCCCGCCGCCGGACGGCCGGTGCTCGCGTACACGCCGGGCTGGCTGCCGGACGGCTTCACCGAGCAGTACCGCTCCGGCGGACTCGGGGCCACCGCGCAGGTGCGGCAATGGCAGTCCGGCGCGAGCCGGGTGGAACTCGCGGCGCACTCCACCGCCGATCCGGAATGGGCACAGACCGCACTGCGCATCTCAGCGGTGAGGGACCAGGTCGTGGTGCACGGGCGGGTCGCCATGGTGACCGGCCCGAGCGACACGATCGCCACGCTGACCTGGATGCCGGACAACCGCTATGTGCTGACCGCCAAGGTGGAGGGCGTCCCGGACGCGCGCGAGACAGCCGAGCGAATAGCCGATTCCGTGACCGTCGAACCAGTCCGGGTCCGCGGCGAGGCACGGTTCGGGCCGCTGCCCGCCGGTCTGCACGAAGAAGCCACGACAGTGCGCGGCAGCAGCTCCGACAACGCGACGACGGTGCTCGACGCGAGCGGCCCGAGCGGCAAGGTGCGCGTGACGATCAGCGGCGGTTCCCCGGCGCTCGGCGGATCCGGGCCGGTGCGGGTGCGCGGCCTCCCCGGCGCTTACGTGCCCGCCTCCGGACCGGCCGACGCGCAGGTCACCGTGCGATTGCCGGCCGGGCGCTGGCTGACCGTTTCCGGCCGGTCGCCCCGCGAGCAGCTCGTCGCGGTGGCAGACGGGATCGTGCTCGATCCGGCACCGGAATACGCGTGGTTGGGCACCCGCTGACCACTACCGTGAAGCCCTGCCCGAACTGGGGGAGTCTCGGAGCACGCTTTCGCGAGTGGCGTACACCGTCGGGATCGGCACCGTTCTGGCACCTGGTGCGTCGGGGCCGGCTACCTCGCCCAGCTCACCGCGGGCGAGCAGCTGACCTGCCGGTCGCGCGAACTCATGCCGTGGTCGGGCCTGGGCGTGACGCTGTGGCAGGTCAGCTCTTTCGTGCTGTTTCTCCTCGCCGGATCCGGCATGCCGACCCACTGCCAAGGGCTGCGCCGCCGTCTACCGTAGGGCTATGTCCGAACTGGAGCGTCTCGGCGCCGAGAAGTACGTCTTGCTGACCACTTTCCGCCGCGACGGCCGCGCGGTCCCGACCCCGGTGTGGATTACCCGTGACGGCGGCGAACTGGTCCTGTTCTCCGAACGCAACGCGGGCAAGGTCAAACGGATCCGCAACAACGGCGAAGTCCGGCTGCAAGCCTGCGACGTCCGCGGCCGCCGGGTGCACGGCGCCGAGGTGAACGGCACCGCCCGGCTGCTCGGCACCGCAGGCTCCGACCGCATTCGCGGGGTGATCGCCCGGGACTACGGCCTCGTCGGACGCGTGACGATGTTCTTCAGCCGGCTCCGCGGCGGGCCCGAGCGGACGATCGGGATCGCGGTCAAGCTCGCCGAGTGAGTCACCGGGCCGCTGCACGGAGCCGGGCGCCCATCGCGGCGGAATCGTGGTCCGGCCCGCAGCCCTCGGCCAGGATCACGTCGCCCACCAGGTGGTCGGTGCGCAGGTGCAGGATCTTGCGGTAGGCCGCCGACGCGTACCACTCCTCGGCGGCGGCGAAGCCGGGGAATTCGATCACGACGGTCGCGCCCGGCCAGGCGCCTTCCAGCACGCGCGTCTGTCCGCCGTGGACCAGGAACCGGCCCTCGAACGGGTCGAGCGTCCCCTGGATCAGCTCCAGGTACTCGTAGACCTCGGCGGCCACGGTTCCGGGCTGGCGCAGGTGGGCGATGGCGTAGGCGGTCATGTCCGGCTCCTCGGGTCGATTTCGTTCCTGCCGAGCAATCCTGTCCGTTCCCGGGAATGGAGTCGATTACCTGGCGGGTAATCGACTCAGCTCCCGCCCGATGCGGGCGAGTCCGGCGCGGACCTCGCGATGCCGCCCGAAACGCGACCGCAGCACGGGCAAGTACCGCGCGTCGATCAGCACCGTGGCCGACACGAGCGAGCGCCGCTGCTCCATCGGGCCCACTAGTCGTCCGGCCGCTGCGAAGGCAGGTCCGTGGCCGCCGCCGACATCCGGTCGACGCGGAAAGTCCGTTGTCCCGCAAGCGTTCCAGCGATGAGATACCGGACGCCGTCCTTGTCGGCGAGGCCGTGGGGATCGGCTCACCGGCCTTGCGCCGCCGCACTGGACGAGCGCGGGCGGTTCGCGATCCCCGCCGGACCGGAACGTGGCGAGCAGCGCGCGGACGACAGTTCCGGACCGCCGGGCCCAGCATCGAGAACAACGCCAGGGACTCGGTCGCGCTCAGCCCGCTGAGGCCGGTGCGGGCCCCCGCCGGCGAGCGACCAGCCCCGCCGCGCCCGGGCTGCGGATAAACCGGGATCCCAGGCGCCGCCAACGCCTCCAGGTCGCGGCGGGCCGTGGCCACGGAGATCTCCAGTCCTCGGCCAGTTCGGCAGCGGTCACCCGGCCGCGGGCCTGGAGCAGCAGGACAGCAGCGACGAGACGGTCAGCGCGCACGGGTTCGATTCTCTCCGGCAATGTGCTCAGAAGATGAGCACATTGGCGAAGAAGCTAGTCCCGCAACTCAGAGATGCTTCGAGGCGCTGGTACGCCGACCTTCTCGGCGTCGCGCCGTACCTGGAGTGGCGCATCGGCGACTACCAGCACGAATTCGGCATCATCCACAGCTCGTACACCACCAGCGAACTGTCCTGGACCGCCGATCTCGCCAGCGTCGGGCAGCCCGCGGGCGCGGTCGTGTTCTGGCACGTCGAGAACGTCCCCGCGGCACCCGTGAGGCAACGTTCTTGCTCTCGCCGACGCCGTGGCGTGACGGACTGACCCGCCGCCGCGACGATTCGGCCTACACCCAGCGGTACCCGCCACGACGGCCGAAAAGCCCGTGGTCACCGCGAAATCCCGCCCGAGCCCAGCTGCCGCGGAGGGCGGGCCGCAGTACCGGCGTGATTTCCGTTGCTCGCCAACGATTCCGGCGGTCAGCGGACGGCGGCGAGAGCCTCCGGCAAAGTAAAAGCACCCGCGTACAGGGCCTTCCCGACGATCGAGCCTTCGACGCCGTCCGACGCCAGCCCGGCGAGCGCGCGCAGATCGTCCACACTGGACACTCCGCCGGAGGCGATCACCGGTGCGTCGGTGCGGGCGGTGACCTCGCGCAGCAGTTCCAGGTTCGGGCCGCGCAGGGTGCCGTCCTTGCTCACGTCGGTGACGACGTACCGGCTGGCCCCGTCGCGGTCGAGCCGCTCCAGGACCTCCCACAGGTCGCCGCCGTCGGAGGTCCAGCCGCGCGCGGACAGCCGGTGCCCGGCCTCGGTGATCCGCACGTCGAGCCCGATCGCGACGCGGTCGCCGTATGCGGAGACGACCTTCGCCGTCCAGTCCGGGTCCTCCAGCGCCGCGGTGCCGAGGTTGACCCGGCGCGCGCCGGTGGCGAGCGCCGCCTCCAGCGACGCGTCGTCGCGGATGCCGCCGGACAGCTCCACCTGCACGTCGAGCCGTTTGACGACGTCGGCGAGCAGCTCGCGGTTGCTGCCCTTGCCGAACGCCGCGTCGAGGTCCACGAGATGGATCCACTCGGCGCCGTCGCGCTGCCACTGCAGCGCCGCCTCAAGCGGGCTGCCGTAGGAGGTCTCGGTGCCCGCCTCGCCCTGGACGAGTCGGACCGCCTGGCCGTCGGCAACATCAACTGCGGGAAGGAGCGTGAAAGTCACGCGCACAGCCTAAGCGGCGGGGCCGGGCGCACCTTCCGGGGGATGCTTGGCGCCTCGCGAGTGCTGATCCCGGTTCTCACCGGGGTGACCACTCACGAGGGTTGCTCAGAGCGTGCCCAGCCAGTTGCGCAGCAGCTGCGCCCCCGCGTCCCCGGACTTCTCCGGGTGGAACTGGGTCGCCCACAGCGGCCCGTTCTCCACCGCCGCGACGAAGTCCTCGCCGTGGTTCGCCCAGGTCACCCTGGGCTGCTGCCCGGCGAGACCGGAGTCCAGTTCCCACTTCCGCGCCGCGTACGAGTGCACGAAATAAAACCGTTCGCCGGCGTCGATCCCGGCGAACAGCTGCGAATCGGCGGGCGCGCGGACGGTGTTCCAGCCCATGTGCGGGAGCACGTCGGCGTGCAGGCGCTCGACCGTGCCCGGCCATTCGCCGGTGCCTTCGGTCTCTTCGCCGTGCTCGACGCCGCGCGAGAACAGGATCTGCATGCCGACGCAAATGCCCAGCACCGGGCGTCCGCCCGCCAGCCGTTTGCCGATGATCCGGTGCCCGTGCACGCCCAGCAGCCCGCTCATGCACGCCGAGAACGCGCCGACGCCGGGCACCACGAGGCCGTCGGCTTCGAGCGCGGCATGCGGGTCGGCGGTGACTTCCGTCTCGGCGCCCGCGCGCGCGACGGCGCGTTCGGCGGAGCGGAGGTTTCCGGAGCCGTAATCGAGGATCACCACACGAGACACAACCCGAGCCTAGCCTCCCGGGCAATTTCGTTCCGAGCCCGTTTCGTTCTCGCCCCGAACGGGTATCCACCAGGCTGTGTGCGGGTGCCGCCGGCACCCCCGGACCCGGGAAGAGGACGAAATGTCCGAGTCCGATCTGCTCTGCCGGATGTTCCAAGCATGGCGGGAAGACATCGACAGCGTGCCGTTCCCGCAGTTCAGGGAGCTGACCATCCCGCTGCAGAAGACCCGCGCGGAGATCGACCGCGCGCGCCGGTCGACCGCGCGCACGGCGAACCCCGTGCGGCGCGCCGACAGCGGCTGGTGACCCCGGGCGGTCGCCCGCTGCCCGAAGTGCCTCCTCATCCGGTGAAGAATTCCTTGAGGGACAGCGCGATCGAACCCGCGTCGAGCCCGTGCACGAGATCGTGGTCGGCGAGCGTGCCGTAGATCCGCACCTCGGCGTCCCGGCGGGTGCCAAGGTTCAGCAGCCGGTGCGGCCGGTCCGCGAGCGCGTCGGCGACGCAATGCGCGGAAGTTCCCTTGAGATACGGCTCCACCAGCGCCACGTCGGCCACGCCGGGCACCGCGGCGCGCAGCCCCTCCGCGTCGAACGGGCGCACCGTCGAGGTGTAGAGCACCGTCACGTCCATGCCCTCGGCCGCCTCCAGCACCCGGTCCAGCATCGGCCCGACCGCGATCACCGCGCCGCGCGTGCCCTGGCGGATCGTCTGGAGCCCGACGCCGAGGTGCGGCTCGGAATTCTCCTGTGCGGACAACCGCAGGTAGGTCCGGCTGTCCCCGGGCACCGAATCGAGCAGCAGCCGCCGCGCCTCCTCGGGATGGCCGGGCACGTGCACATACCAGCCGGGCAGGGAATCGATCAGCGCGACGTCCCCGGGAGCCTGATGCGTGCGGCCCTCCATCGGCATGTCGTAGGAAGCGCCGTAGGACACCAGCACCGCGCCGAGTTCCTGGTGGCTGAGGTCCAGTTTGATCTGTTCGAACGCGCGCTCCACGAGGAACGCGTTGAAGGTGTGCACGATCGGCCGCAGCCCGGCGAGCGCGAGACCGGCACCGGTGCTCACCAGCAGCTGCTCGCGGATCCCGACGTTGATCACCCGGTCCGGATGCCGTCGAGCGGCCTCGGCGAGCGCCGCGGCCGAGATGTCGGCGAGGACGATCGCGACGTCCTGGTCGGTGTTGACGATTTCTTCGGCGGTGGCCAGGAAGGTGTCCCGCATGTTCGGCATCAGTGCGCGCCTTTCGGTTCCACGACGGCGACGACCGCGAGCGGCCGGCCCGGATGAGGGGTGGTGAACGCGTCGTACAGTGCTTCGTGGTCTCGGCCGGAGACCGTGCGCACGGCCCAGCCCTCGGTTTCGAAGCGGCGCGCGATGCCGCCTGGCCAGCCGTGCGTCGAGGACTGGTTGTCCACGACCACCGTGGTCAGCGTGCCGAGCCCGAGCCGTGCGGCGACGGCGATCGCCTCGTGGTTGGAGCCTTCGTCGAGTTCGGCGTCGCCGACCAGGGTGACGATGCGCGAACGGAACCGGCGGGCGCGCAGGCCGAGCGCGGCGCCGACGGCGATCGGCAGGCCGTGCCCGAGCGAACCGCTGGAGATTTCGACGCCGGGCGCGCGGACGCGGTCCGGATGGTGCCCGAGCCGCGAACGCGCCGAACTCCAGCCGGCGAGTTCGTCCTCGTCCAGCCAGCCTTTCGCGACGAGCACCGCGTAGTACGCCATCGGCCCGTGCCCCTTGGACAGCAGGAACCGGTCGCGCCCTGGTCGCCGGGCGGTCTCCGGGCCGAGGTCCAGCACCCGGTCGAACAGCACCCACAGGACGTCCACTGTGGACTCCGCGGCCGCGTGGTGTTTGTCGTCGCCGGTCATCAGCGAGATCAGCCGGGGCAGGTCCGCGTAACCCGGCTCGTGCGTGGTCGTGGTCATGGCCTCGACCATGCAACCTCGACCAAACTGAAGGTCAAGCGCTAACCTGAAGCAATGACGAGGTTGGCGGACAAGCTGAGCATCGGCCAGGTCGCGGAACGCAGCGGAGTCCCGCACACGGCACTGCGGTTCTACGAGGAGCGCGGCCTGATCACGTCCGAGCGCTCGGCGGGCAACCAGCGCCGCTACGCGCGTTCGGTGCTGCGGCGGATCGCGTTCATCCGCGCCGCGCAACGGGTCGGGCTGTCGCTGGAGGACATCAGCGCGGCGCTGGAGACGCTCCCCGCCGACCACGCGCCGACGAAGGCGGACTGGGCCCGGCTGTCGCGCGAGTGGCAGACCGAACTCGACGCCCGGATCGACGCGCTGCAGCGGCTGCGGGACCGGTTGACCGGATGCGTCGGCTGCGGATGTCTTTCGCTGCGCAGTTGCGGCCTGTACAACGCGGACGACGAACTCTCCCGGTTCGGGCCGGGGGCCAGCAAGCTCCGTCCCGTCCTGGAGGGCGGCATCTGAATTCCGGCGCGCGCCAGCGCTTCGGTGTGGGTTGCTACGGACGGAAACGAACGAGAAAGATCGAACCCGGGTATCCCAGCGGCTGTCCCGGCACCCGCGCCACGGCCCCGGCGGGCTCGGCCTCACCCTCTCCTTCTGAAGGAATCGGTTCCCGTCCGCGAACTGCGGCAGACAGCGGTTCGCCTTTGGCGAGACAGAGACGTTGATCCGCGCCAGCCAGGGGCACAGCGTCCGCGTGGATCTGGAACTGCCGGACGCGCCGCCGCCGGAAATCCTCTTCCCCGGGACTGCGCCGGTTGAAGCGGCACGCGGAGCTTTTGCCGGCGACCCGCGAGACGGTGCGGAAGTTCGCGGCACGGGAAACCGGTCGCGCTGACGGTGACGGCCGGGGAATGGCCGCGCGGGCACGGGTTTCAGGTGAGCGTTTCGGCGATTCCCGCCGAGTTTCTGGCGGTGTCCGAGTAACGCATACTGAGCGGGTCGCGCCGAAGGAGGTGGCTATGCCGGACTACACGATCGTCCAGTGCGGCCAAGGCCACTATTTCTCCACGATCTGGCTGCCCTTGGTGTCGTTCAAGGCGGTCCGGCTCGGCGATCGCCGGTTGCAGCGCTGCCCGGTGTGCCGCCGTTTCCGCTCCGTCGTCCGGGTTTCCGCGGATCAGTTGAGCGCCGAAGAACTGCGCGCCGCCGAAGCGCTGAAGGACTCCCGGCTGCCGTAACCGGTCGCCTCAGCGAGTTTTCCCGGGAGCGGGCGCGGGCGTTGCGGAGGGAGCCTCAGCCGGTTTCGGTGACGCGGCACAGGATTTCCCCGTGCGGGATCGAGAACCAGCCGTCCGGGTCGGCCGCCCACGCACGCCACGCGGCGGAGATCTCGCGGAGGTCTTCAGCGGACGCGTGCCCGCCCGCCACGGCCTGCTCGGCGATCTTGGAATCCAGGATCCGTTCCGCCCACATGCCGCCCCACCACGCGCGTTCCTCCGGGGTGGAATGGCACCAGATCGAGGCGCTCGGCGTGACGTCGCGAGCGCCGGCGGCGTGCGCCCAGGCCAGCAGCCGCCGCCCCGCGTCCGGCTCGGCGCCGTTGCCGTGCGCGACCGCGCGGTACACCTCCAGCCAGCGGTCCAGCCGCGAGTCCGCCGGCCACCAGAACGCGGCGGCGTAGTCGGTGTCGCGAGCGGCGACCACACCGCCGGGCTTCGCCAGCGCCAGCATGTGCCGCAGCGCCGCCACCGGTTCGGTCAGGTGCAGCAGCACCTGGTGCGCGTGCACGACGTCGAACCGGCCGGCTGGCGGGGCCGCGGTGATGTCGGCGCGTTCGAACCGGACGTTGGACACTCCTTCGCTCTGCGCGTGCGCCCGCGCTTGCTCCAGAACGGCGTCCGACACGTCGATGCCGACGACCTCGCCCGGGGCCACCCGGCGGGCGAGGTCGACCGTGATCGTCCCGGGCCCGCAGCCGACGTCCAGCACGCTGCGCCCGGGAAGCAGCTCCGGCGCGAGGTAGGCCGCCGAATTGTCGACGGTTCGCCAAACTTGCGACCGTACAACGCTTTCCGCGTGCCCCTGCCCGTAAGCGCGATCCGAAGACATGCTTCGAGGTTAAGAGCCTCGTCCCAGATACTGCAACAGAATTCTCAGCAATTGAGACGCGGGCGGGAGGTCAGCAGACCCGGCGGCGCGGCCTGCCCAGCAGCCGCCTGCCTACGCCGATCAGCTCCTGGCGCAGCGTTTCGTCGTCCACCTCGGCCAGATCGGGCGCTCCGCCCGCCATCGCGATGCCGGTGAACGCCACGATCGCCGCCACGCGAGCGGTCACGTCCGGCTCCGGCCCGCCGGCCACGATCGAGATCAGCGCCTGTTTGAACCCTTCGACGCCGTGCCTCGACTTCGCGAGCGCCGCGTCGATGCCCGGATCGCTGGAGAACAGCGCGACCAGCACCCGGTGCCGCACGACGAGATCGACGAAACCGTCCAGCAGATGGTCCACGCGCGCACCGTGGCGGCGGTGCTTCGCCGCCTCGACGACCAGTTCGTCCAGTTCCCGGATGCCCGGTTCCGCGACCGCCTCGGTGATCTCCGACTTCGTCTTGAAGTGGTAGTACACCGCGGCCTTGGTGACGCCCAGCTCGTCGGCGATCATCTGCAGCGAGGTGCCCTCCACGCCGTGCTCCGAGAACAGCCGCAGCGCAGTGGCGAGCAGCCTGGTCCGGGTGTCCGCGACCGGTTCGACGGTCGTCATCGCGCCCTCCTCATCGAGCGGAGTGCGCTGCTCCGCAGCACATCATGGTACTTGCCGAGCGACTAGCCCGAAACTTGCCGTGCGGCTAGTCACATCCTAGCCGATCGGCTTGGCAGCCCCTTGCCGAACGGCTAGCTTCGAAAGGGCGATTCCCAGTGCGGAGAGCCCGCTTCGGGCGCGAAACGGAGACGACTCGTGGCACCCTTCCTGTACCGGCTCGGCAGGCTGTCGTTCCGCCGCCGGGCCCTCGTGGCGGCGGTCTGGGCGCTTGTCCTCGCGGCGGTGGGCGCGGGCGCGCTCACGCTGTCGGGCAAGCTGTCCGATTCGGTGACCATCCCGGGCACCGAATCCCAGCAGGCGATCGACCGGCTGGCCGAGCACTTCCCGCAGGCCGCGGCGGGCGGCGGCACCGCGCGCGTGGCGATCGCCGCCCCGGACGGGCGCCAGGTGAGCGACCCGGCGGGCCAGGCAGCCGTCGAGTCCGTGGTGGGCAAGCTGAAGTCCGCGCCGAAGGTGGCCGCGGTCGTCGACCCGTTCCAGGCGAAGTCGGTCTCCCCCGACGGCCGGGTCGCGCTCGCGCAGGTGAGCTACCAGATCAAGGGCTTCGAACTCAGCGACAGCGACCGCCAGGCGCTGCTGGCCACCGGCGATCACGCCAAGCAGCTGGGCTATCAGGTCGAGTACGGCGGCGACGCGGTGCAGGGCATCCCGGCGACCGGGGCCACCGAAGGGCTCGGCGTCGCGGTCGCGGCGGTCGTCCTGATCATCACCTTCGGCTCGCTGCTGGCCGCCGGGATTCCGCTGCTCACCGCGCTGGTCGGCGTCGGGGTCGGGATGGCGGGCATCATGCTGGCGTCCGGTTCGATGGAGCTGAACTCCAACACTCCGGTGCTGGCGTTGATGATCGGGCTCGCGGTGGGCATCGACTACGCGCTCTTCATCGTCTCCCGTTATCGGCACGAACTAGCCGAGGGCCGCGAACCCGAGGAAGCGGCCGGCCGAGCTGTCGGCACCGCTGGCTCCGCCGTGGTGTTCGCCGGGCTCACCGTGATCATCGCGCTCGCCGGGCTGACTGTGGTCGGCATTCCGTTCCTCGGCCAGATGGGCATCGCCGCCGCGGCGACCGTCGTGATCGCCGTGCTGATCGCGTTGACGCTGCTGCCCGCCGTGCTCGGTTTCGCCGGCGCCCGGGTCGCCAGCACCAAGATCCGCGTGCGCCGCCGCTCCGAAGGCCCGACACACGGCGAACGCTGGGCGCGTTTCGTTGCGCGGCACCGGGTTCCGGTGCTGCTGACCGCGCTCGTCGGACTGGCCGTGGTCGCGATTCCCGCTTTGAGCATGCAGCTCGGCCTGCCCAACGACAGCACCGCCGCGCCGGACACCACCCAGCGCAAGGCGTACGACCTGGTCAGCAAGGGCTTCGGCGAGGGTGCGAACGGACCGCTGCTGGTCGTCGTCGACACCGGACCGAACCACAACCCGGCCGCGCTGAAGCAGGCCGCCGCCGACATCGGCAAGCTGCCGGACGTCGCCGCGGTGACGCCGCCGAAGGTCAACCCGGCCGGGGACACCGCGGTGCTCACGGTGATCCCGAAGAGCGGCCCGAGCAGCACGCAGACCGAGGACCTCGTGTCCGCGATCCGCGCTCAATCCGAGCCGCTGCGGGAAAACACCGGCGGGAGCCTCGCGGTGACCGGCCAGACCGCGGCCAACATCGACGTCTCGCAGAAGCTGTCGGACGCGATGCTGCCCTACCTCGCGCTGATCGTCGGGCTGGCGTTCCTGTTGCTGATGCTGGTGTTCCGGTCGGTCGTGGTGCCGTTGAAGGCGACGCTCGGATTCCTCGGCTCGGTGGTCGCGACGTTCGGCGCGGTGGTCGCGGTGTTCCAGTGGGGCTGGCTCACCGATCTGCTCGGCGTCGCCTCGACCGGCCCGATCATGAGCATGCTGCCGATCCTGCTGATCGGCGTCCTGTTCGGGCTCGCGATGGACTACCAGGTGTTCCTGGTGACCCGGATGCGCGAGGAACACGTGCACGGCGCCGAGCCGCAGGAAGCGATGGTGACCGGATTCCGGCACGGGGCGCGCGTCGTCGTGGCGGCCGCGCTGATCATGATCTCGGTGTTCGCCGGGTTCGTGCTGGCCGAATCGACGCTGATCCAGTCGATCGGGTTCGCGCTGGCCTTCGGGGTGCTGGTGGACGCGTTCGTGATCCGGATGACCATCGTGCCCGCGGTGATGTCGCTGCTCGGGCGAGGCGCGTGGTGGCTGCCGAAGTGGCTGGACCGGATCCTGCCGAACGTGGACGTGGAGGGCGAGGGCCTGGTCCGGGAACTCGGCACTCCCGGCGACGACGAACGCGAGCTGACCCGGGTCTGACTATTTCCGGTGCTTTTCGCCGGTGCCGGTTCGTACCCTGATCGCATGATCGAGGAAACGGTACGGGCCTGGGTGGCTGGATGGGCGCTGTCGCGGGCGACGCCGGTGCCGATCGAGCAGCCGTGGGGGCTCTACGTGGAGGTGCCGGGCAATCCCGCGGAAGCGGGCAGGCATGTCCTGCCGGAAGCCGAGGAATCGCTGGTCCGCGCCGCCGCCGGGGCGGTCAGCGAACCTCGGACGTGGCTGAAGACGCTCGCCGAACCGGAGACGATCGAGCCGTGGCTCCCGGACGGCTGGGTGGTCGGCTGGGAGCACACCGGGCATCTGATGGCGACGGATCTGCTGGCCACGGACCCAGTGGCACCGGAGGGTTACACGGTGACCGTGGAGACCAGCGGGGCGGTCACGTTCTTCCGGGTGCTGGACGCGGCGGGCGAGCAGGCGGCGAAGGGCCAGATGGCAGTGGTCGGCGACGCGGTGGTCGTGGACCGGGTGGCGACCGAGGAGGCGCACCGGCGGCGCGGCCTTGGCGGCTTGGTGCTGCGCACCATCGCCGACCGCGCGCTCGGCGAAGGCGCGGTGTTCGGCGTTCTCGCGGCCAGCGATGCCGGACGTGCGCTGTATGAGACGTTGGGCTGGAAGAAGCACTCGACGCTGTCCGCGGGCATCTATCAGCCGTTGGCGACCGCCGTTTCCTAGACCAGCGCGCATGATCCGGCATCGGCGGGGTACGCGAGCCGGGCGGCTACGGCCGGTGCCGAGGGAAGAAGCCAGACCTGGCAGGTCTGCGTTGCGGGCTGGTGCCGGTGCTCGTGTGCAGGCGCATCGAGGCGGTATGCGGCCGGGCCGGTGGCGCGCCGATTCCCGCTCCGCGATGCGGACGGGAGATTGGTGGCGCGGGCTTCGGGGCCGTCTCTCAGCGAGCGGGATTCGCCTCAGCGATCCGGACCCGCGCCGCGACGAGCGGGACCGAACAACACCAACCTCACCAAACCAAACCCCCGTGGCTGCGCGGGCGTTCGCGCGGGTCGTCGCTGCCGAAGCAGGCCGCCCAGGTGTCGTCGCGGTCCGTGTTCCGGATACCGTGCCGGGCGAGGAGTCCGACAGCAAGGAGCGAAGCATGGGACCTCGCGTGCCGAGTCTGCGCGGCAGGCGGCCGGGCGGACGGGCGGCGGCATGTCCGGACTTCGCCCTCGGCTCGTTCCGGATCGGCCGCGCCGGAGCGGGGTCCCGGCTGTGGCGCCCGGCCCGCGCCGCCGGAGTTTCGGAGGCGCCGCGATGAGCCACCCGGTTTTCGATGTTCGCGGGAAAGTCGCCCTGGTCACCGGATCCAGCCGCGGCCTCGGAAAAGCGTTCGCCCACGGCCTCGCCGAAGCGGGCTGCGTCGTCGTCCTCAACGGCCGGGACCCGGCCGCGGTGGACGAAACCCGCCGGGCGATGGTCCGCGACACCGGCGCGACCGTGCTGGCCGAAGCGTTCGACGTCACCGATCCCGATGCGGTCGCCGCCGGCCTCGACCGCATCGAACGCCGCGCCGGCCCGCTCGACATCCTCGTCAACAACGCCGGCGTGCAGCACCGGGCCCCGTTCACCGAATTCCGGACCGAAGACTGGCACCGGATCCTGGAAACCAATCTCAGCAGTGCGTTCCTCGCCGGCCGGGAGGCCGCCCGCCGGATGACCGCGCGCGGCCGCGGGAAAATCGTGAACATCTGCTCGGTGCAAAGCGAACTCGCCCGCCCCGGCATCGCGCCCTACACCGCGGCCAAAGGCGGGCTCAAAATGCTCACCAAGGGCATGTGCGCCGACCTCGGCCCCTCCGGAATCCAGGTCAACGGCCTCGCCCCCGGATACTTCGACACCGAACTGAACGCCGCGCTGGTCGCCGACGACCAGTTCAGCGCGTGGATCCGGACGCGGACCCCGGCCGGGCGCTGGGGCAGGGCCGAGGACCTCGTCGGCACGCTGCTGTTTCTTTGCTCGCCCGCGTCGGATTTCGTCAACGGTCAGATCGTCTGCGTCGACGGCGGGATGACCTCCGTCCTGTGAGCCGGGGCTCCGCCGGTTTCCGGGACCGGACGCGGTCGGCGCTCAGCTGACGAGCCAGGCGATGGCCCCGCCGATCGCCAGCACCGCCGCGATGCCCAGCACCACGGCGAAAAACTTCGCGGTCTTCCACAGCGAGTAGACCCCGCCGGCCAGGAAGCCGCCGAGGGCCAGCAGCAGGACCGCGATCAGCTCTTTGCTCACAGGGGTTAGCGTGCCACATGGCTTTCACCGTGACGGTACTGGGCAGCGCGACGCCGTACCCGCGCCCGGACGCCCCGTGCTCCGGGTACCTGGTGCGCCACGAGGACACCGCGGTCTGGCTCGACGCCGGGCCCGGCACCCTCGCTGCCCTCCAGGAACACGTCTCGCCGGCGGAACTGGACGCGATCTGGATCTCGCATCTGCACGCGGACCACGTCGCGGATCTGTTGCCGGCGGTGTACGCACTGTTGTTCGCGGATCTGCGCCCGCGGCGGCCGATCCCGCTCTACGGCCCGCCGGGGACAGCGGCGCGGATCTCCGCGTTCCTGAGCAACACCGGCCGCGCGCCGATCGAGGAGGCGTTCGCCGTCCGGGAACTGCACGACCGGCATCGGACCCGGGCCGGCGGGCTGCGGCTGGAGACGGTGGCCGTGTCGCACGGGTTTCCGGCGTTCGGGGTGCGGATCACCGACGGGGAGCGGACTTTCGCGTACTCCGGGGACACCGGGCCGTGCGCGGCGCTCTCGGCGTTGGCGAAGGGGACGGATCTGTTCCTGTGCGAGGCGGACAGCATCGAGCCGTCCGCGGAACACCTGACTCCGGCGGAAGCGGGCCGCGCGGCTGCCGGAGCCGCACGGCTGGTGCTCACGCATCTGGGCCACACGGTCACCGCACGCGACGCGGTTCGCCTTGCCGCCGAACACTTTCCCGGTCCGGTGGCTTACGCCGCGCCGCGCACGGTGTTCCGCGTGTGAACCGCTAAAGCACGCCCTTCGTGGACGGAATCCCGCCCGCCCGCGGATCCGGTTCCGTGGCCGCCCGCAACGCCCTCGCCACGGCCTTGTACTCCGCCTCCGCGATGTGGTGCGGGTCGCGGCCGTGGATGACCCGGACGTGCAGGGCGATCTGCGCGTGGAACGCCAGCGAGTCGAAGACGTGCCGGGTCAGGACGAACGGGTAGTTGTTGCCGATGGCGAAGGCGTTGAACTGCTCCGGTTCTCCCACGTGCACGCAGTACGGCCGGCCGGAGACGTCGATCGCGGCGTGCGCGAGGGTTTCGTCCATCGGGATCCACGCGTCGCCGAACCGGCGGATGCCGCTCTTGTCGCCGAGGGCCTGGCGCAGCGCCTGGCCGAGCACGATCGCGGTGTCCTCGACGGTGTGGTGCGCGTCGATGTGGACGTCGCCGGTCGCGTCGACCTTCAGGTCCAGCGAGCCGTGCACGCCGAAGGCGGTGAGCATGTGGTCGTAGAACGGCACCCCGGTGGCGATCTCCACCTGCCCGGTCCCGTCGAGGTCCAGCTGGACCAGGATGGACGATTCCTTGGTGGTGCGCTCCACCTTGCCGACGCGGCTCATCGCTGGACTTCCTTGCTCGCTTCGAGGAAAGCGTCGTTCTCTTCCGGGGTGCCCACGGTCACCCGCAGGTGCCCTTCGATGCCCACGTCCCGGATCAGCACGCCGTGGTCCAAATAGGACTGCCAGCTGGCCGCCGCGTCGCCGAACTGTCCGAAGAGGACGAAGTTGGCGTCGCTCGGCACCGGGGTGAATCCCAAGCCCAGCAAGGCTTCCACGACGCGGTCGCGTTCGGCGGAGAGCCGGTGCACCGACGCGAGGGTGGCGTCGGCGTGCCGGAGGGCGGCGCGGGCGGCCGCCTGGGTGAGTTCGGAAAGGTGATAGGGCAGCCGGACGAGCTGCAGCGCGTCCACGATGGCCGGCGCGGCGGCGAGATAGCCCAGCCGTCCGCCCGCGAAGGCGAACGCCTTGCTCATCGTGCGCGACACGATCAGCTTCGCCGGGTACTCCGCGATCAGCTCGATCGCGCTGGCCTGCGAAGAGAACTCCGCGTACGCCTCGTCCACCACGACGATCCCCGGAGCCGCGTCGAGCACGCCGCGCAGCTGCTCCAGCGGGATCGACCCGCCGGTGGGGTTGTTCGGGCTGGTCACGAACACGATGTCCGGCTTCCGCTCGGCGACCGCCTTGGCCGCCTGCTCGGTGTCGAGCGAGAAGTCCGCGCGGCGCGGCACCGGCAGCCAGTCGGTGCGCGTGCCGGTGGCGATGATCGGGTGCATCGAGTACGACGGCTCGAAGCCCAGCGCGGTGCGCCCGGGACCGCCGAACGCCTGCAGGATCTGCTGCAGGATCTCGTTCGACCCGTTCGCCGCCCACACGTTGGCCTCGGAAAGCACGACCCGGGTGGACACGGTGAGGTAGTCCGCCAGATCGGTGCGCAGCGCCACCGCGTCGCGGTCCGGGTACCGGTGCAGCGACGCGGCTTCGGCACGCACGGCCTCGGCGACGTCGTCGACCAGCTCGGGCGGCGGCGGGTACGGGTTTTCGTTGGTGTTGAGCCGGATCGGGACGTCCAGCTGCGGCGCGCCGTACGGGGTGCGGCCCCGCAGGTCTTCGCGCAGCGGGAGTTCGGCGAGGGTGACCTCGCCGCCGGGGGTGGCTTCGGTCATCGGCCGTCTCCTTCGAAACGTGCGGTGACGGCTTCGCCGTGCGCGGGCAGGTCTTCGGCTTCGGAGAGCGCGACGACGCGGGGGGCGATCTCGCGCAGGGCGTCCTCGGAGTAGTCCACGACGTGGATCCCCTTCAGGAAACTCTGCACCGACAGGCCCGAGGAATGCCGGGCGAACCCGCCGGTGGGCAGCACGTGGTTCGAGCCCGCGCAGTAGTCGCCCAGCGAAACCGGGGCGTACGCGCCGACGAAAACCGCCCCGGCGTTGCGTACCCGCGCGGCCACTTCGCGGGCGTTCGCGGTCTGGATTTCCAGGTGCTCCGCGGCATACGCGTCCACGACGCGCAGTCCGTCGTCCACAGTGGACACCAGGATGATGCCGGACTGCTTTCCGCCCAGCGCCTGGCCGACCCGCTCCGAGTGCTTCGTCGCGGGAACGCGCGCGGCCAGCTCTGCCTCGACCGCTCCGGCCAGCTCTTCGGACGTGGTCACCAGGACGCTCGCGGCCAGCGGGTCGTGCTCGGCCTGGCTGATCAGGTCGGCGGCGACGTGCGCCGGGTCGGCCGTCTCGTCGGCGAGGATCGCGATCTCGGTCGGACCGGCCTCGGAGTCGATGCCGATGACGCCGCGGACCAGGCGTTTGGCCGCGGTGAGGAAGATGTTGCCCGGACCGGTGACGATGTCCACCGGGGCCAGTTCGGCGCCGTCGGTGTCGACGCCGCCGTAGGCGACCAGCGCGACCGCCTGCGCGCCGCCGGCCGCCCAGACCTCGTCCACGCCGAGCAGCGCGGCCGCGGCCAGGATCGTCGGGTGCGGCCGCCCGCCGAACGCGGCCTGCGGCGGCGAGCACACGACCAGCGAGCGCACGCCGGCCAGCTGCGCCGGGACGACGTTCATCACCACGGTCGACGGGTACACCGCCAGCCCGCCCGGCGCGTACAGGCCGACGCGGTCGACCGGCACCCAGCGCTCGGTGACCGTGCCGCCGGGGACCACCTGCGTCGTGACGTCCTGGCGGCGCTGGTCCGCGTGCACCTTCCGGGCGCGCTTGATGGACTCCTCCAGCGCGGCGCGGACCTGCGGGTCCAGCTCGGACAGTGCCTTCGACAGCTCCTCGGCGGGCACCCGGACTGTCTCCGGGCGCACCTTGTCGAACCGCTCGGTGAACTCAAGGACCGCTTCGACCCCGCGGTCTCGCACCGCCTCGACGACCGGCCGGACCTGATGCAGCGCCGCGTCCACGTCGTACTCGGCGCGCGGAAGCGCGGCACGGAGCTCGGCAGCGGAGGGGACCTGCCCGCGCAGGTCGGTGCGGTTCAACATGGACACCAGGGTACGAGGTGGCCCGCGCGCTCCCGGCAGGGATACTCGATGCCGACCCGCTGTCCCCGGACCAGGGAGGCTCGTGTGCCCCGGATCGCGTTGTGCCAGCTCAACTCGGGCGACGACCCGGACGAAAACCTGAAAACGGTTCGCTCCGGCGTGGCGGCCGCGGCCGCCGCCGGAGCCCGCGTGGTGGTGTTCCCGGAGGCGGCGATGGCCCGCTTCGGCCGCCCGCTCGCCCCGGTCGCGCAGCAGCTGGACGGCCCGTGGGCCGCCGCGGTGGCCTCGATCGCCGCGGAGCACGACGTGCTGGTGATCGCCGGGATGTTCACGCCGGCGGACAACGGGCGGGTGCGGAACACGCTGCTGGTCACCGGGCTGGGGCAGCATCTGGGATACGACAAGATCCACCTGTACGACGCGTTCGGATTCGCCGAATCGGATACCGTCGCGCCGGGTTCGCAGGTCGTGACGTTCTCCGCCGAAGGGACCGTGTTCGGGGTCGCTACCTGCTACGACCTGCGGTTCCCGGAGCTGTTCCGGCGGCTGGCCGACGACGGGGCGGACGTGGTGGCGGTTCCGGCTTCCTGGGGCGCGGGGGCCGGGAAGCGAGAGCAGTGGGAGGTCCTGGTGCGGGCACGGGCGCTGGACTCCGGGTGCTGGGTGGCGGCTTGCGGGCAGGCTGATCCGGCCGCGACCGGCACGGAGGTCAATCCGAAGGCGCCGACGGGGATCGGCTATTCGCTGGTGGCGGACGGGTTCGGCCGCGTGCAGGCGCAGGCTGGGGCCGGGGCGGAGATGCTGGTGGTGGACGTCGATCCGGAGGTCGCGGGGAAGGCGCGGGCGGCTACCGGAGCGGTGGCCAACCGGCGGTTGTAGCGGGGATCAGCTCCGCTGGTGGCGCTGGAACGCTTCGAGGGCGCGATCGAACCGGGCTGACGCCGGCTCGGTCGCGGAACTCGTAGACGAAAGATCTCAGCCGTTCCACGAGCTGGTCGGCGTAGCGGGCGAGGGCGGCGAAGACTTCGTGCGCTTCATCCGACGGGGTGGCGTAGCCGCGGAGCCGATAGGACCATTCCAGGAAGGACTGATAGACGGCGACGTACCGGCTGGCCAGGTGAATTATTCTCGGCACGTCCCCGGCTTCGCCTGGCGCCCCGAACGCGGAGAGATGCGCGTTGCCGGAAAGCACCGCGGCGAAGTTCCTGGTCACGCTGATCACTGTCGCGAGTTCCCATCCGGCGGGGCGTTCGCCGATCAGCACCGTGGCTTCGTGCTCGTTGCGCGGAACGTAGCCGGTGAACCCGCCGCCGCGGCGCTGCCAGTTTCGTGCAGATCGCGCTCGCGACGCCGCTCGTCCCGACGAGGTTTCCGTCCAGGTAGCTGATGCTGTCCCGGACCCCGTCGAACTGGGTCGCGGCCAAGCGCACCGGAAGCAAATACGGTTCCGGCTGATCGATCGCCCGCACCAGCACGCTCGAACCTCGTCCACGGTTTGGCCGCGTAATGCCGGGAAACGAACATCACGGCGTACCGCGCGCGTTCTTCGTAAATCTTCGGCAGGTACTCGGTCAGGTCTTCGCCCCAGAGCGCAACCTGCTCGTCCTGGTCGGAGAACACCTGGTAACCGGCTTCGGCCACCTCTCGGACGACAGCCTCGACGAACTCGCGGCCTTCCCCGGCGAACGACACCGCGAGGTCGTAGTCGCAGGCCCGGGCCGGATCTCTCGCCCTCAGCGCAGCAGCCCTTCCCGGATCGCCACTCGCACGAACCCCGCCCTGCGCCGCTCCCCCGTCTTGTCCCGGATCCGGTCCAGGTACGAGCGCACCGTCCGGACGCTGATGTCCAGGATCTCCGCGACGTCGACGTCCCGCTCCCCCGCCGCCACCAGGCGCAGGACCTGCTTTTCCCGTTCCGACAGCACGATCTTCGGCCCCGCGTGCCGTTCGTCGCTGTCCTGGATGATCATCCCGGCCAAGGTCGGCGAGACGTACGCGTTGTCCTCCGCGATCGTCCGGATCGCGCGGAGCAGTTCGTCCCCGTCCACGTCCTTCGACAGGAAGCCCTTCGCCCCGGCTTGCATCGCGCCGAGGACCTCGGGCTGTTCCGCGTGCGCGGACACCACGAGCACCTTGTGCCCCATCTGCCCCACTTCGAGCACCGCGGCCGCGTCCTGGACGCCGCGCAGTTTCAGGTCGAGCACGACCACGCTGCCCTTCGGCTGGTCCTGCACCGCGAACCGGGCCACGGAGTCGGCTACCGCGCCCAGTTCGACGTCCGGGGCCTCGTTCAGCACGCGCGCGACCGCGTCCCGGTACAGCGGGTGGTCTTCGATCACCCCGACCTGGATGGGTCCGCTCCGGCGCCGCCCCTCGTCGGCTTTCACGTCACTGTTTCCTTCCCCACCAGGCCGCGGCGGATCGCTTCCTTCACCAGGCCGGGGCGCCGCCGTTCGCCGGTCTTGTCGCGGATCCGGTCGAGGTAGCCGCGCACGGTGCGGACGCCGATGCCGAGGATCCGCGCGATGTCGACGTCCCGTTCGCCCGCCGCGACGAGCCGCAGCACCTGCACTTCGCGCGGCGACAGCTCCATTTCCGGCCGCGTGACCGGGCGGTCGGTGTTGTCCTTGATGATCATTCCGGCGACCACGGCCGACACGTACGCGCCGCCGCCCGCGACCGCGCGGATGGCGATCAGCAGCTCGTCGACGTCGACGTCCTTGGACAGGAATCCCTTGGCCCCGGCGGCGATCGCGGCCAGCACCGTCTCCGGCTCGGCTTGCGCGGACACGACCAGCACGTGATGGCCCAGCTCGGCGACCTCCAGCACGGCGGCCGCGCCGGCGACGCCAGGCAGGCCGAGGTCGAGCAGCACGACGCTCCCGGCGGGCTGACGCGCGACGTGGAAGCGGGCGACCGAATCGACCACCGCGCCCAGTTCGACGTCCGGGGCCTCGACGAGGACGCGTTCCACCGAACGGCGGTACAGCGGGTGGTCTTCGATGACGGCGACCTGGACACGGCCGGGAGCCGGGGATTCGGGGTGGTCCGGTACGTCGCTGGATCGCTGCGCTGTCGTGGTCACCGGCTCGCTCACCCCGTTCCCGCAGGCTGCCCGGCCGCGGCGGGATCCAGCGCGGGACCGGTCGGCATCAGCGCGAGAAGCCCGCCCGCGACCGGATGCCCGGACCCCGAACCGTAGCCCAGCGACGCGAGCGCCGTCCCGTTCGCCACCGGATATTTTCGTCCTGTGTCCGTGACGAGATAAATCGTGCCGGACCCGGGATCGGTCGCGACCGCGCCGCGCGAGGGCGGAACGTAGACGACGTCCGCGACCCGGGCGTCGGTCCGGCTCTGCACCGGCAGCGCGCGGGCGCCGGGCGGGACCGGCAAGTCCGCCGAGACCGTCACGCGGCCGTTCTGCGCGCACAGGGTCACCGCGCTGCCGGTGATCGGCGCTTTCCCGGGGATCCGGTCCGGGTACGCCGCCGGATCCGCGCCGCCGGAGCGGGATTCGCTCACCTTCTTCACCGAAGCGACGTCCGCGGCGCGCACCCGCGCCGGTTCCGGACGGCCCGGATACGCCGGTTCGTTCGCCGGGGTCGTGACGAGCAGCGCGGCCTCGGTCTGGCCGACGGGTGCGAGACCGTCCGGGCGGACGAGGTAGTAGGTCGAGGCGTCGGCGGGCCCGGCCATCGGGTCGACGACCGACAGCACCTGGCCGACGCGCGTCTCCTGCGTGCCGACGCGCGGACCGCGGTTTCCCGCGCCGTCGACGGGGATCTCGCCGAGATCGCGGCCGGCGGGCACGGTGTCGATCCAGCGCGCGGACACGGCGATCGTCGGATAGCTGTCGAATTGCAGGGCCGCCGCGGCTTCGTCGCTCAGCCGGTACCGGTGGCCGCCCGCGAGCAGGAACCGGCCGCCCTGCGGGACGCGGACGATCACGCCCGAATCGCGCGGCAGCTCGACCCCGGACGCGGCCGGTTCCAGCAGCACGGCGACAAGCGGTTCCGCCGAAGCGGGCGCGTCCTGGGTGGTGCGGCTGCAACTGGCCCACGGGGTGGCGATCAGCGTGCTGGGCAAGGAATCCGGCGCGCCGACGATGCCGATCTGGGTACCGCGCGGGGCCGTGCCGAGCTTCTCGGCGGGCACGGTGACGGTCTCATGGCCGTTGCCGCCGGCCAGCAGCCGGGCGGACGCGTAGTTGAGGACCGGGTGCACCGCGCCGTCCGCGCCGAGCACGAAACGCGCCCCGCTGTCCTCTTCGACGATCACCTTGCCGCCGGCCAGCCAGTCCTTCCCGCCGGACGGGCTGACCAGGCCGATCACCCCGAACACCGCGGTCACGAGCAGGGCCGCGCCGACGCCGAGCAGCGTGCCGAGCACGAGACGGCGGCTGGGCGAGACCGGATGGTTGGCGTCCGCCGCGACGAGCGCGGACACGAGACGGCGGCGCAGGAACTGATACGCCTGGATCTGGTCCCGCTGCGTCCACACGCTGTCCCGGCCCCCTGGAGATCACATCCGCTTCCCGCGCAGGCTAGAGCGCTCCCCGGACGCGCACGAGGGTAATTTTTACGCCCACGCGCCCGCGCGGGGACGCTAGCGTTCGCGGGGCCGGGTCGCTGCCCGGGGAAGAGGGGAATGCGTTGTCCGTGTCCGCGCCGCCTGCCCCGGCTCATGCCCGCACCCCCGGGACCGCCGGGATTCCGGGCACCGCGCCGTGGCCGTGGCTGCTGCCGATCCGCCCGGTGCAGGCGGCCGGGTGGGAGATCGCCGCGCTGGCGCTGCTGCTCGCGTTGACCGTGCCCGGCCTGGCCCAGCCGATGCGGATCACCGTCGCCGCGCTGGCCGGACTGCTGGTGGTGACGACGTCGGTGCGAGTCGCCGGACGGCATTTCGCCTGCTGGGCGTGGACGTGGCTCGCGCATCGCCTGCGTCGCCACGACAGCCGCCGCGACAGCCCGGACGCCTTGCTGCGCATCGCCGGTCCGGTGAAGGTGCGTCAGCACGTCGACCGCGCGGGCAACCGATTCGGCGTCGCCGAGGTCGAGGGCGGCTGGAGCGCGATCGTCCGCCTCACGCCTGGCGCCGGGGAGCCTTCGACGGACGAACTGCTGGCCGTCCTCCGCACAACATTCCAGAACACGGACATCCCGCTGGCCGCCGTGCAGCTGCTGACGTGGGCGGTGCCAAGGGATTCGCAGGTGTACCGGGTGCGCTGGCTCGCGGTGCGGTACCGGCCGGAGGACGCGCCGATCGCCGCCCTCGCCCGCGGCGGCGGCGAGCTGGGGGCGCTGCGGAGCACGGCGAGTGCGGCGTTGAGCTTGATGGTGGCGCTCGCGGAGGCGGGCTACCCGTCGACCGTGCTGGAGGCTGGCGAGCTGACCAACGAACTTCGGGTGGCGCTGGGCGTTTCGACCGGAAACCCGGAGTCCGACGGGGATTTCTGGCGCGCGTGGAAGTGGGGCGGGCTCACGCAGGCGTGTTACTCGCCACGGTCTTCACGGGGTCTCGCCCGGACGGTGGCGGTGGCGGTGCCGGAGGCGGCGTTCACCGCCACGTCGGCGACTTTGCGGCGGACGCCGGGCGGGCGGGAGAAGCTGGAGCTGACCGTCCGGGTGGGCACGAGGGCCGAGGAAGCGCCGGTGCCGCAAGGGATTTCGGTGGTTCCGCTGCATGGCGGGCATGCGGCGGCGGTGCGGCGGACGTTGCCGCTCGCCCTCACCTGAGCTCCGAGCGGGGCGAGCGGCACCGCCGTCAGACGGCCGGGAAGTTGCTCTCGACCCACTTCCAGCTGGCCCGTGCGCTGGCCAGCGGTTCCATCGACGGACGGTCGACCTCCACGACGATCCAGCCGCCGAACGCGTCCGGCAGTTCGCCGAGGTACTCGAGCAGCGGCACGCCGCCGCGTCCCGGTTCGAGGAACAGATCGTCGGTCGAACGGGTGTAGGGCCCGGGTTCGGCCCGCAGCCGGCGGACGCGGTCGACGTCGAGGTCCTTGAGGTGCAGGGCGGCGATCCGGTCGCGGTGCTCGCGCAGCATTCCGCGGACGTCCGCGCCCGCCCAGAAGAGGTGCCCGAGGTCGAATCCCGCCCCGAGCACGGACTCGGGAATCGCGGCGAGCACGTGCTCGATCTCCTCCCGCGTCTCGACCCAGGAGCCGACGTGGTTGTGGAACGCGGGCCGGATCCCTTCCGCGGTCAGGATTTCCGCCGCCCGGCCGAGGAGGTCGGTGTAGCGCTCCAGCCGCGCCCGGTCGAAGGCGTGGCCCACGCCCGCCGCCTCGTCGAAGCGGGGCATGCCGCCGCCGGTGACCATCTCGGCGGAAAGGAAGAGCGTGTCGAGGCCGAGCGCGTGGGTTTCGTCGGCGCGCCGGCGCACGCCGTCGAACCAGCGGAACTCCGCGGCCGAACCCGGTTCGAGCGTCACGCCGTGCGATTCGGGCAGCGGGACCTGCAGATAGCCGGGGGCCGCCCGCAGGCCGTTCTCGGCGAGAAGCTCGCGATAGGCCCGGATGGTCTGGGTGGGGAGGACTTCCATCATGACCGCGGCGAACCCGGATTCGGCGGCCTCGGCAAGCACCCGCGGCTGCTTGCCGAGGAAAGCCGGGTCGTCGTACTCCCAGCCCTTGGCCAGGTCGGTCCACTGCAGGGTGTTGATGGCGAACTGGGAACGGTCGAGCGTCATGGAAACTCCCGTCTTCAGCCGAGCGCGGCCGTCACGGCGCGGGCCGCGCGCACGGCGGTGGTCATGCCGGTCAAGGTCGAGTTGCAGACCAGGGCGGTGGGCACGACGCCGTTGCCTGCCACGAAAAGGTTGTCGAAGCCCCACACCCGGCAGTCCGGGTCGCAGACGCTGGACCCGTCGTCGGCGGGCCCCATCCGGACCGTTCCGGTGAAGTGCAGCGAGCATCCCGGGTCCAGCAGCGCCGATTCGGTCGCCGGGTCGAACGAGCCGAGCGCGTCGCCGAGCGCCTGCTGCGTGCGCCGGGCCTGCTCGATGAGCTCGCGGTCGCGGCCGGACCAGCCGAACCGGACGGAGATGCGCGGCATGCCCATCGCGTCGGTCTCCTCGGCGGAGAACTCCAGCCGGTTGTCCGCCTTGATCTCGGTCGGGATGTAGAGGCTCGTCCCGACCTGGCAGGCCAGCCGCGTGCCGTCCTCGGCGGTGAACGCCTGGACGCCGATCTGGGCCTGGAACGGTTGCGCGGCCCCGCTGTGCGGCTGCCAGTAGTGCCCGATCATGATCTCGCCGTCGGCTTGCGCGGGCAGCGCGGACAGGTCGAACCCGAGCCGCCGCGGATCGGCGAGCACGCGTCCGGTGAGGAAGGCGTGTTCGTTGAGGTAGCGGCCCAGCGCGGGCGGCCGGATCCCGGAGGCGAACAGCAGCTGGGGGCTGCGCATGGTGTCGGCGCAGACCACAGTGGCAGCTGCCCGGATCTCTCGCGTGGCACCGGTCCGCACGTCCTGCACGACGGCGCCGCGCACCTTGCCACCCTCGTGGATCAGCCGGATCGCGCGCGTCTCGGTCAGGAGGGTGAAGCACGGATCCGTCGCGGCGTCGGCGATCGGCGGGAAGATCACGTTGGGCCCGGTGCGGCGAAGCACCCCCGCGGCGTCTCGCTGAGCCGCCATCGGCATCGGCTGGACGCTGCGGCCGGGGGCGTCGACGTCGGCGAAGAGCTTCTCGATCGTCGCGGTCACCACGCTCCCGGCCTCGGTGTCCGGGAAGGGATTCCGGTTGACCCGCAGCAGTTCGGCTGCCCGGTCGAGGTCGCTCCGCCATTCTTCGGAGTCCGCGAAGGACGGTATCTCCTCGCCCCACGGAGCGGGGGTGGCGGCCGTCCAATGAACGCCCATTCCGCCCGCGTTCCAGGCGATCGACGCGGCGGGCATCTCCGCGGCGTCCTCGCCGAGCGACGTGAGGTGGTACATGCCGGGCTCGACATCGGCGAGGGAGCCGCCGACGTCCGCGGTCGGCCCGACGCCGGTGTAGAACCCCTGGATGCCGGAGGCGACGCGCTGGTTGTAGCGCTCCCAGATCTCAGCGTCAGCGACGTCGTGCAGGTGCTGGCCCGGGGTCGGGCCGATCACCGGACCGCCGTCGGCGATCACGATGCGGACGGCCGGGCCGGCGTCGCGCAGTTCGCGGGCGACGGCGGCGCCCATGAGCCCGCCGCCGACGATGAGCACGTCGTTCACGCTTCCTCCGGGGTTTCGATCACGTGCGGCCGCAGCGTCCGGTGCGCGATTTCGAGCCCGCGCGTGACCCGCCCGGGAGTGCCGCCCCAGACCGGATCCTCGTGCTCGACCGAGAGCGTGCCGTCGAACCCGTGCTCGTGCAGCCGGTCGACGACCTTCGCCCAGTCGACCTGGCCGAGGCCGGGGATCCGGTAGCGCCACCAGCCGGTCTCCCACGGGTCGTTCTTGGCGGTCTTGCCGAAGAAGCCGTAGCGCTGCCGGGCGCGGGGATCCAGTTCGACGTCCTTGGCCTGGGCGTGCAGGATGCGGCCGGCGTACGGGGCGATGGTCTCCACCGGGTCGATGCCGATCCAGGTGAGGTGCGAGGGATCCCAGTTCAGGTACAGGCCCAGCCCGAACATCCACTCCCACAGCTCGGGCGAGTAGGCGAGATTGCCCGGATAGCCGTCCGGATGCCAGCCCTCCATCACGCAGTTCTCGACGATCAGCCGGACCCCGCGCTCCCCCGCGTACTCGACCAGCGCCGGGAAGACAGTCTCGGCCTCGGCCTGGTTCTCCCGGACCGACCGGCCCGGGTCCCGTCCGACGAAGGTGCCGACCAGCCCGGTACCGAGCGCCTGCGCGGCGTCGATCGACGCTCGCAGATGAGCGTGGATTTCCGCGCGCCGCAATGGATCCGGATGCAGGTTGTTCTCGTAGTAGGCCAGTGCGGAAATGCTGAGGCGGTGGCGCGCCATCAGCTCCTGGGTCCGCTCCGCCTGTTCCGGCCCGAAATCGGCCACCGGCAGGTGGGAGGCTTCGAAATCGCGGCCGCCGGTCGAGGGCCAGCAGGCCACTTCGAGTGCTTCGTACCCCGCGCCCGCGGCCCACTTCGCGATCCGGTCGAGGTCCCATCCGGGGAGGCACGCGGTCAGCATTCCGAGTTTCATCGTTCCACCTTCGTCCACGATCCCTCACGGGCCGAGCGCAGCACCGCGTCGACCAGCCGCGCCGAACGCAACCCGTCCGCGAAGCCCGGCAGTCCTTCCGGCGCGTCTCCGTCGATGGCCGCGTAGGTGTCGGCGACGAACGCTTCGAAGCACTGGGCGTAGCCCTGCGCGTGCCCGGCGGGCAACTGCGACAGCCTGCGTTGTTCCGCAGAGCCGGTTCCGTTGTCCCGCACCACGATCCGGGATTCGTCCGCGCCGCCCAGCCAGATCGACTCGGGCGTCTCCTGGTCGAAGACCGCGCTGCCGAGGGAGCCGTCGAGTTCGAACCACAGCCGGTTCTTCCGTCCTGCGGCGACCTGGGAGATCGTCGTCGAGGCCAGCACTCCCGATTCGGTGCGCAGCAGCAGCGTCGCGGAGTCCTCGGTCCGCACCGGGACCCGGGCTCCCGAACCGGAACCGGTGAAGCTGGCCCCGCCCGCGCCCGGCCGGTCGTGCACGGCGACCGAGGTCGCGGCGGTCAGTTCGGCGAACGGGTCGCCGGTGATCCACTCGACGAGGTCGCACCAGTGCGACCCGATGTCGGCGAACGCCCGGGACGGCCCGCCGGAGTCCGCGAAGACCCGCCAGCCCGACGCGTCGGGCGAGAGCATCCAGTCCTGCAGATAGCTCCCGTGCACCAGCAGCAGCCGGTCGCCGAGTTCGCCCGCCCGCACCCGGGCCCGCAGTTCGCGGACGATCGGGTGGTAGCGGTAGACGAACGGCACGGTGGCCACCAGCCCGCTTCGCTCGGCGAGACCGGCCATCCGCTGCGCCTGGCCGGCTGAAACGCCGAGGGGCTTCTCGCAGATCACGTGTTTTCCGGCCCGCAGCGCGGCTTCGGCGTACTCGGCGTGGGTGGCGTTCGGAGTGCAGACGTGCACGACGTCGACCCGGTCGTCGTCGAGCACCTCGGCGAGGTCCCGGTATCCGGCGCGCACCTGCCATCGGCTCGCGACCTCGCGGGACCGCGCCGGGGTCGAGGCCAGTACCCCCGTCACCTCCGCACCCGCCAGCAGCGCGGCCCGGCGGTGCACGGCGGCGATCATCCCCGCGCCGAGCACGGCGACGCCTCGCCGAGGCTTTCCCTGGGGGTCCTGCTCCGCCATTGCTGTCCTTTCACCTGCGAAAACGTGGCTGGGGGTCTCACGCCCTGCTCCGTCGTAGCCCCACGCTAAGTCGCGGGTTTATGTCGGATCAAGTCAAAAATAAGTGCACTTTCAGTCAAAAATGCGGCCATTAATGGTCTACCATCCGGATCATGACCGATTGGGCTCCCGTCCGGCTCTCCTCCCCGCCCGCCCCGGAGGACGACGCCGCCGACCGGGCGCACAGCCAGATCCTCCGGCTCGTCGCGTCCGGTTCGGCGGACACGCGCGCGGCGCTCGTCCGCTCCACCGGTATGTCCAGGTCCACGCTGAACGGGCACCTGGACTCGCTGCTGCGCTCCCGTGTCCTCGCCGAATCGGGCACCGCGGCGCATGCCGGCCGCGGCCGCCCGGCGCACCGGCTCCGGCTCGCCGCGCGGGCGGGAGTGGTGCTGGCGGCGGACCTCGGCGCGCACAGCACCCGGGTCGCCGTCGCCGACACGGCGCAGACGATCCTCGCCGAGCAGCAGTTCCCGCTAGCGCTGGAGCAGGGCCCCGAAGCCGCGCTCGACGCGTTGACCGACCGGCTGCGCGAGCTGCTCCGCGAAGCCGAGGTCGAGCCCGGCGAGGTCACGGCGCTCGCCATGGGTCTGCCCGGCCCGGTCGACGCGCGGACCGGTTCCCCGGTGCGGCCGCCGATCATGCCCGGCTGGGACCGGTTCCCGGTCGGGCAGGTGATGGGCGAACGGCTTTCCTGCGCCGTGCTCGTCGACAACGACGTGAACCTGATGGCGCTCGGCGAGGCGCGAGCCCGGCCCGCCGAGGCGAATCCGTTGCTGTTCCTCAAGATCGGCACCGGGATCGGCGGCGGCCTCGTGCTCGCGGACGGGCGCATCCACCGCGGGTCCGACGGCGCGGCCGGGGACATCGGGCACGTCCGCGTCCCCGGCGACGACCACACCGTCTGCCAATGCGGCAACGTCGGCTGTGTCGAAGCCGTGGCCTCCGCCGGAGCGGTGCTCCGCCTCGTCCAGGCCGAACTGCCCGCACTGGAGTCCATTGAGGACCTCGCCCGCGCACTCCGCGACGGGGAACCGACGGTGGTGCGGCACATCCGCACCGCGGCCGGAACGATCGGCGAAGTCGTCGCGATGCTGGTGCACTTCTACAACCCCCGCACGATCGCCCTCGGCGGCCTGATCACCGCGGCGGGCGACGACGTCCTCGCCGGGATCCGCAGCGTCGTCTACCGGCGCGCGCTGCCGCTGGCCACCCGGAACCTGGTGCTGACGCACAGCGAACTCGGCAGGCACGCTGGCGTCGCGGGCGGGATCGTGTCGGCGGTGGAACACACGCTTTCGCCGTCCGGGATCCGGTCGCTGAAGGGAATCCGGGCTTGACAGCGCGCTTCGCCGAAGCGAACATCCTTGCTGTCTCACGCCCGAGAACGTCGGAACCGCCACCGCGGGTGGCGTCTGCGTCGCCCCGGCGACCCGCGGAACCGATCCCCTCTCGGAGAAAGCCATGACGCACACGGTCAGTGCGGACCGGTCCGTTCGCACCGCAGGCCCGAAGTTCGTCGTCGCCTACATCGCGGCGCTGCTCGGCTGCTACTTCGCCCTCATCACCCCGGCGTCGGTCACCGTCGCCCTCCGGCTCCAGCAGATCGACCCCGAGCACAAGGTCGGGGCCCTCGCGCTCGCGCTCGGCCTCGGCGCACTGCTCGCCGTCATCTCCAATCCGCTCTTCGGCCATCTGTCCGACCGCACCACGTCCCGGTTCGGGATGCGCAAACCCTGGCTGATCGTCGGCATCTTCGGCGGCACCGCGGGACTGCTCGTCGTCGCGTTCGCCACGACCACGACCACGGTCGTGCTCGGCTGGTGCCTGACCCAGGTCCTGTTCAACGCCGGACTCGCCGCGCTGGTGGCGCTGCTGCCCGACCAGATCCCGCCCGAGCGGCGCGGCGTGGTGAGCGCGCTGATGGGCGTCTGCTTCCCGATCGCGATGATCGGCGGCAGCTTCGTCGCACAGGCCGTCGCCGGACTGCCGCCGTTCTGGATGTTCCTGCTTCCCGCGATCGCCGCGCCGATCACCGTCGTCATCCTGTGCGCCGTCCTGCCCGACCGGCGCCTCGACCCGGCCGCCCGCACTCCGTTCGCGAAGCGCGACATCGCCAGGATGTTCTCGTTCCGGCCCCGGCACAACCCGCCCTTCGCCTGGGCCTGCCTGATGGTTTTCCTGCTGTCCGCCGGGTTCTCGACTTTCACCACGTACCTGGTCTACTACCTGTCCGACGTGCTGGGCGTCGGCGGCGGCGAGATCGCGCACTCAGCGTTCGTCGTGAACCTGATCGCCTTCGGCATCGCACTGCCCGCGAGCCTGGCCGGCGGCTGGATCACCGACCGGTTCGGCAGGCGCGGGCTGATGATGATCTCGTCGGCGGTCATGCTGGCACTGGCGCTGGCGGTCATGATCGTCGCGCGGAGCGTCCCGATGCTCTATCTCAGCGCCGCGATCGCGGGAGTCGGCCTCGGCGGGTACTTCTGCGGCCATTTCGCGGTCCCGGCCGCGTTGCTGTCCGGGGACGGGGAGGCGGCTCGCGAGATGGGGGTGGTGAACATCGCTCTCACGCTGCCCAGTTCACTGGTTCCGGTCTACGGGCCCGCGCTGCTGTCGTTCGGTTCGAGCGCGAGCACGAACTATCCGGTGTTGTTCGGGTCGGGGGTGCTGGCTTGTCTGCTGGCGATTCCGGTGACGCGGAAGATCCACGGCCTCAACCGTGGTGTGGAACGTCCGTGAGGGGGTTCCCTTCACGGACCTGACAACCCGAGTCAGCCGGCGCGAAGGAGCCGCTCCAGTTCCGTCTCCGCCTCGCCGCTCCCCGCGTCCGACAGCCGCCGCAGCTCCCGCAGGTCGCGGTTCGCCACCGCCCGGCTGGTCAGCAAGCGTCCGGCGTGTTCGCTGCCCTCGTCGAGCAGTTCGGCCAGGTCGCCGCGGGTGTCGGCGAGGCGCTCCAGCGCGGTCTCGTCGCCCTCGTCGGCGAGCGCGCGCAGGGTGCCGTCATCGTGCTTCCCACCTTGCCCCAAGGACAAGGTCAAGCGCGATACTGGAGGCATGCTCACCCTCGGGCAGCTCGCCCGCCAAGCCGGGTTCAGCCCGCGCACGTTCGTCCGCCGCTTCCACGAAGCCACCGGGACCACGCCGTGGCAATGGCTGCTCGACCAGCGCGTTCTGCACGCTCGCAGCCTGCTGGAATCCACCGATCGGCCTGATCGGCGAACGCAGCGGCCTCGACCTCCGCCGCCCTTTCACACTCCGGC
The DNA here is from genome assembly GCF_900115345.1 of Amycolatopsis rubida. Classification (GTDB taxonomy): domain Bacteria; phylum Actinomycetota; class Actinomycetes; order Mycobacteriales; family Pseudonocardiaceae; genus Amycolatopsis; species Amycolatopsis rubida. The sequence continues at coordinate 158,686 of NZ_FOWC01000012.1, forward strand.
CCGGGACGGCTCGCGCGTTCCGCGAGTGAGCCCGATCGCGGTCAGCCCGGCCGCGACGGTCAGGCCGACGGCCGTCCAGCACGCGACGGTCAGATCGGTCGCGAGGAAAACCGCGGTCAGCACCGCGACTCCGATGGTTCCGCCGAGCTGCTGCACCGCGTTCAGCAGGCCCGCCGCCGACCCCGTCTCCGAGGGACGGACGAGGGCCAGCGCAGCGGTGAAGAACGGCACGGTGAACAACCCGGTCCCGGTTCCGGCGACCGCCAGCGGGAGCGGCAACGGCCAGCCCAGCGCGATCCCGGTGATGCCCGCGGCCAGGAATCCCACGCCGGCAAAGAGAATCCGGGGGCCGTGGCGCGGGACGAGCCAGCGTCCGGCCACAACGGACGATACGGCCAGGCCGCACGACCACGGCAGCAACGAGAGGCCGGCGGTGCGGGCGTCGGCGTGCTGGGTCAGTTGCAGGAACAGGACGACGACTTGGGTAAGGCCGGTCATCACCGCGAAGAACAGCACTGACGTCAGCAGCCCGGCGGGGAATCCCCAGCCGCGGAAGAGGCTGCTCTCGATCAGACCGCCGCGAAACCGTTGCTGCAGAGCGAAAACAGCGAGCACAACTGCTCCGGCGGCGACGAGGAACCCATTCCACCGCGTGAGGAGCGGGTAGACCACCAGCCCGGCGCCCACGACGACCAGGCCGGTCCCGAGCAGGTCGAGCCGCGGCCGGGCGGCGGACCGGTCTTCGGCGAGCAGGCCGGACGCGGCGAGCACGGCGAGTCCGAGCGGGATGTTCACCAGGAATACCGACCGCCACGACCAGGCGTCGGTCAGCAGCCCGCCGAGGACGGGACCGCTCACCGCGGCCAGTCCCATCACCGGGCCGATCATGCCGAGCGCCCGCGCGCGGGCCGAGCCGTCGAACAGGACGCGGATCAGCCCGATCGTCTGCGGGATCACCAAGGCGGCCGAAGCCCCTTGCAGAGCGCGGAAAACGAGCAGGAACCCGGGCGTGGTCGCGGCCGCGCACAGGGCCGAGGCGAGGACGAACCCGGCCATGCCGAACTGGAAAACGCGGCGTCGGCCGAGAAGGTCGCCGAGGCGTCCGCCGGTGATCAGCAGAAGCGCGAAAGGCAGCGTGTATCCGACGGTGTAGAAGGAGATCGCGCCGCCCAGTTCGGCGTGCACCGCGGGCGCGGCGACCTGGACGATGGTGGTGTCGAGGAGGTTCATCGCTTCCGCGACGAGCAGGACCGCCAGCGCGGCCCAGCGGCGTGCATCGTTCATGCCGCCAGCCTGGGCAGCGGCAAGGCAAGATTCCAGCCACCAGCGCGAACGAGCAGAAATCTTCCACTCAGGACAGTGTGATGCAGAATCAAGCCATGCTCGACGACCTCGACCACGCCCTCGTCCACGCGCTCCAGATCGACGGCCGCGCCCCGTTCGCGCGGATCGGCACCGTCCTGGGCGTCTCGACGCAGACCGTCGCGCGCCGCTACCGGCGGCTGCGTGCTGAAGCCGGACTGCGCGTCGTCGGGCTCGCCGCGCCGCATCGCGCCGGGCAGACGCAGTGGCTCGTGCGGCTCACCGTCGTCCCGGCGGTCGCACAGCGGGTCGCCGACGCGCTCGTCCGGCGCACCGACACGACCTGGGTCAAACTCGCCGGCGGCGGGACGGAAATCTGCGTCATCGTGCAGACCGCCAACGGGTCCGCCCCGGAGCACGGCCTGCTGCTGAACGACATCCCGCGCACGACCGGCATCACCGCCGTCTCCGCGCACCAGCTGCTGCACCTGTACCACGGCGGGCCGACCGCCTGGCAAGGCCGCGCCGAAGTCCTGACCGACGCCCAACGCCGTCGGCTGGAACCGGAAACCCGCGCCACGCCTGCCCAAGCGACCGCCGCCGACGAGCCCTTGCTCACCGCGCTCCAGCGAGACGGCCGCCTCGGGCAAACCGGACTCGCAGCGGTCACCGGCTGGTCCGCCGCGACTGTCGCCCGCCGGATCGCCGACCTGCGCGCGGCGGAAATCCTCTATTTCGACGTGGAAATCGACGCCCGGCTCTTCGGCGCGACCACGCAGGCGCTGCTGTGGATGGCCGTGGCCCCGGCCGATCTCGACGCCGTCGCCACCGCACTCGCCACCCATCGCGAGCTAGCCGTCGTCGCCGCGACCACCGGGCCGACGAACCTCCTCGCGCACGCGCTCTGCGCCGATCCCCCCGCCCTGCACCGCTACCTCACCCACCGGCTCGGCGCGCTGCCCGGCATCCGCTCCTGCGAAACCGCGCCGGTGCTTCGGACGCTGAAAGCCGCCAGCCCGCTCAGCCGCTGACCGCCTCGTACACTCCGGCGATCAACGCCACGAACGGCACCAGCGACAGCAGCACCAGGAACTCGGAAATATCCAGCAACCGCGACCAGTACGGCGACCGCACCCCGCGCGCGACCCGCGTCGCGTAGAACAACGACACCACCGCGGCCAGCACCAGCGCCAGCCCGGCCGCGAGAAGCGCGATCCGCTGGTTGCCCGCGATCAGCCAGAAACCCGCGGTCAGCAACGCGACGAGCCCGAAGCCGACCAGCACCAGCCGTTGCGTACGGCCCGCATACGCGCGCGAACGCTGGATCCACGCCGTCCCGGCGAGCGCGGCCAGCCCGGCTTCCCACGGCCCGCCGGTGGCGAGCACGATCGACGAGCCGACGACCACCAGCCCGAGCGCCACCAGCAAACTGGTGAGCAACGCCTGCGCGTACGTCGTCCGCCCGGCCATTTCCACGCCGAGCGACGGTTGTTCGTTGGCACGGAAGGATTCCATGTCGTCCGGCACGCGCGGGAGCGGCATCCGGCCCAGCCGCAGCGCCAGCATCGGCGCGACAGCCGCCAACGCGGTCGCCAGCACTGCCGCGACAGCCGCGGCGGCAACCGGCTTCGCGCCGGTCAGCAACACCACGCCGGTCGCGATCGCGCCGATCCCGGCCGAGCCGACGATCGCGACGAAGAACGGCAGCCGGTCCGCCACCGAAACCGCGGCCAGCACCCCGTAAACAGTCACCGCGGCGAGCCCCGCGGCAAGCGGTCCGGCGGAGAGCGAGAACACCGAATGCGGCGGCAGCAACGAGATCCCGGAAAGGAATGCCACGCCGACCCCGGCCAGCGCACCGGCCGCGCCCGCGCCCGAATCACCGTACGCCCGGCTCAGCGCACCGCCGCCGAGCAGCAGCACGATCGCGAGCAGCCCGGTGCCGATCGGCGCGAGCACGCTGCCCGCCAGCGACGCCTGGATCAGCAGCCCGCCCGCGAACAACAGCAGAGCGGCCGCGGTGATCCCGGCCCGCCGCGCGACCTTCGGCCCCCACGCGCTCGACGCGGATTCGCCGATGCTCGCGATCGAGTCGACCACGTCGTCGAACAACAGCGGGCCGCGCGGACGTTCGCGCGGGGTCAGGTGGAGCACCTCGCCGTCGCGCACCTGCGCGGCGGCCACGGTGAGCCCGAGCGCGAGCGGCGCGCCGCCGAGCCGCGCCAGCACCCAGCCCGGATGCTCGGCCGGCGCCTGCCCGGCCGCCCCGGCGAGCCGGACCAGCTGCGGCACCAGTTCGGCGAACGTGCTCTGCTGCGGCAGCGCGACGTCCACCCTGGCGCGCGGGGTGACGATCGTGACGCGCCGGGTCGACCCGGCGACGGCCGGCGCGCTCACTGCTGGGACCTGGACGCCTCGATCACCGGGGCGAACTTCGCGCTGCTCGCCTCGGCGAGCTTCTGCAGGCCGGCGTTCACCGCTTCGAGGACGATCTCCGACAGCGTGCGCGCGTCGTACTCGCGGATCGCGCGCTGGTCGATGTCGACCGAGGTGAACCGGCCGTCGCCGCGCAGCGTCACGGTCACCTCGTTCTGCCGCGAAGCCGCCTTGACCTCCATCGCCTCGACCGTGCGCTGGATCCGCTGCACCTCTTCGGTCTGCTTGCGGACCTGGGCGAGCAGCTCGTCCATGTCCGGCACGGCATCCGGTTCAGTCACCGTCGTTCTCCTTCTCCTGCGGGGTTTCCCGGCGGACGTGCACACTGGCGACGAACTTCCGGAAGTCGGGGACGAGCGTGCGCGCGTCCTGCGGATCGGCCGTGCAGACCAGTTCCAGCACGACCCGCCCGGCCGGACCGGGCACGGTCAGGAACACCTGGATCTGCAGCAGATCCTGGCCTTCGCCGGTGCGCATCCGCAAGGTCTGGGTGCAGCCGGGCGCGGCGGGGCCGCCGACCTCCTGCCGGTCGAGGACGTCCAGCAGCGCCATCGTCCGGCCGAGCCGTTCGACGGCCTCGTCGGCGATGTCCGTCATCGGCGGGGAATCCTGGCGCTGCTGGATGCCGAGCGTGATGTTCGGCGTGAACTCCGCGACCGGTTTCGGGTGCACCGCGACGAAAACCAGCCCGGGTGCGATCGGCGGCACCGGCGTCCAGCCCTGCGGGACGTCGAAGCCCAGCGGGAGCGTCACCAGGTCCGCCATGGCACTCACCACGAGCCCACATACTGCGCGGCATCGTCCCAAGCCCCGCCCAACGCGTTCGCTGCCTGGCTCGCGGCGTCGCCGACCGCGTCGACCGCCGCGCCGCCGTATTCGCTGACCGCCGCGCCGACCTTCGGCAGGTCGATGTCGATCTTCGCGCCGAGCCCGGCGCCGAGCCCCAGCGCGGCACCGGCCTTGAAGTTCATCTTCAGATGCCCGTTGTCATAGACGAACTGGCCGTCGAGCTGAGCGCCGAGTCCATATTGGACACTCCCGCTCGCGCCGACGCCGACCCCGGCGACATCCGCCGCGACCTGGCCCTCCAGCTTGCCGCCGGCGAAAGCGTTGGCGTGCACGCCAAGCCCGTGCAGTCCCAGCTGCCCCGAAGCGCTGACCTCCCCGCCCGCGAAAGCCGAACCGCGAGCGCTGCCGTGCGCGGCGCCATAGCTTCCGCTGGTCCCGATATCCTCCCGGAACCCCAGTTCCGCGTGGCCGGACGCCTTCGCGTCCCAGCCTTGCGAGGAGATTTTCCCGTCGTACTCCGGAATGAAACCGTCTTGCTCGTGCGCGGTCTTGGAGTAGGTGATCTCGGTGGCGCGGGCGATCGCGCTCTTCTGCTTCGGCTGCCCGAACGGCGTGTCGGCCTTCTTCGGCGCGCGGGTGCCTTCGAGGCCGTTCCAGGTCAGCTTCTTCCAGCCGGAATTGCCGAACCACGACGGCACCGAACGCGGCCGCTTGCGTCCGTCGAGCGTGTCGCCGCTGACCCAGGACAACGGGCCGTAGCCGCGTTTGCCCAGCTTGCCCGGCTTGCTCATCGGCCCGGCCCACGGCGCGGGGAACGATTCCGCCAACGCGTCCGACAGCTCGTCGGCGACCTGCCCGGCCGCCGTGACCGCCTGCTCGCCCAAATCCCTTGCCGCAGCGATAAAAGCGCCGACCGCGTTCGGATCCGCCGACCGTGCTTGGTTGATCAGCTGCGCGCCGTACTGATCGAACTGCGAAACAACCGAGTCGGCCCCAGAGCGCGCCCACCGCAACAGCTGTCCGGCCATCGACAATCGCTTGCCCTGATCGGCCAGCTTCGTGCCGTCTTCGGTCAGCGCATGCGCGACATTGGACGCTGCTGTCGCGTACGCGGTGTACGCAGCACCGTCCCAGTCAGCGTGCAATGCCGTGGCAGCGTCCGCGATTTCGGTGGCTTTGCCGGTAATCGTGGACGCGTTGGTGCCGCAGCGGTTCGCCGCCGCCTCAAGCGCTGCCGGGTCGCCGGTGACCCGGCGCTGGTATTCGACCAGCACCTGCCGGTAGTTCGACAGCACCGAGCTGACGACGCCGGACGCGTCCACGGCCACCGGCTACGCGCCCTTCGCGTCGATGTCGACGTGCTGCTGGAAGTGTTTGCCCTGGTAGGTGACGTCGACATCGATGTCCACGTCCTGCCCGGCCGGGGCCTCGACGGTCGACTGCCCGGTGTTCAGGTCGGTGTGGATCACGACCTCGTGCGCACCGGTCGACTGACCCGGCACCGAAGGCGCGGGAGCCGGTGCCGGATCCACGGGAATCCAGCTGTTCCCCGGGTTGGCCCCCGCCCCGGCACCGCCGCCGGACGGCCAAGCCCCAGTGCCGGTTCCGCTGCCGGCCGGCCAGCCGCCGGTGGACAGCGCGGGCGGCGTGTAGTTCGTGAACGACGGGTTGCCGCCGGGCACTCCCCCTCCGCTGCCGCCGATCGCCGCCTGCCCGGACGCGCTCGCGACCGGCGCGGGCATCTGCGGCGCGGTGACCGGCGTACCGGAGAACGCCGCGTTGCCCGCCGAGCCGTCAGCGTCGGAAGAACCGTGGTGGAACAGCTTTTCGAGGTCGCCGATGATCGTCGCGACCTGGGTGATCTGGTTCGCGAGGTCCCCCGCGCCGAGCGCCTTCAGCAGTCCGCCGACCGCGGTGATGAATCCGCGCAGCGTGGCGCTCGTGGCAGTGGAAAGCGCGACCGCGGCCCCGTAGGTCCACCAGTTCGACATCAGCGACGCGACAGTCGGGTTCACCGCCGCGACCACCGACCGGTACGCCTCCTGCGCCGTCTTCACCAGCGTGCCCGAGACGCCGAGCAGTTCGGCGCCCTTCTCGATCACGTTGATGATCTTGGTGAGCTGGTCGAGCGAGTGGGAGATCTTCTGCAGCGCCGATTCCGACGCCCCGCCGGACCAGACCTTGCCGAGCTGGTCGGCGGCCTTGCTGAGCTCGGTGTAGAGCGAGGTCAGCTCGGCGGCCTTGTGCAGCAGGTCGAGGACGTGCTTCGCGATCTGCTCCGGCTGGCCGGTGACGATCTGCGGCAGCACGGTGATCGGGCCTCCGCCTGAAGCGGTGGCGTCCATCGCGCTGGAGTTCGGGAAGAGCATCGGACCTCACTTGGTCGGGGTTCGGGGTCAGACGGAGGCGGGCCGGTACACGCTGACCTTGGCCAGTCCGCCGAGGCCCGGATCGAGCAGGCCATGGTTGTAGAGGGCGCCGCCGTCCCCGGCGACGCCGATCACCGGATGCCGGCCGGCGAGCAGCAGCGGCTCCACCACGACGACGTCGCCGCTGTGCACGCCGCCGGGCACGTCGCCGAAGGTGCGGGCGGTGCCCGAATAAACCTCGATCAGGCCGACGCGCGCCTGGTTGTCGGCGTCGCCGGCGAGCCAGTCGTTGAAGTCCGCGACGCCGTGGAACCGGGCGTCGGTCAGCGGATGCTCGGCGAGCCTGCCGAGGTCGGCGTCGCCGAGGTAACGCAGCACGTTGCCGACCGAGGACGGTTCGCCGTGCGCGCCGGCGCTGTCGGTGATCGCCGCCTCGGCCAGGTGCGCGGCGTGCGGGGCGCCCCAGATCGACGCCAGCGACGCCCCAGAAGACCGAGCATGGTCGCCGCCGTAGCCCTCGGATACTGCTTCGTCGGCGCTTTGGTAGGCATCCGCGCTGTGCTTGACCAGGCCGTTGATCTCCTGCAGCACTTGCAGCAGCGAGCGCACCGCGGTCACCTGCTGCGAGTGCAGCGCCTCGTTCGCCGCCGCGACGACGCTGCCGAAGCTGGCGAACGTCGTCGGCTGCAGGACGAGTTTTTCCAGGTCCGCGACGGCGTTGATGCCGTGGGCGATGACGGCGCCCACGTTGCCAACTGTGGAGCGCATGGCCTCCGGCTCGGCCCGGTACTCGCCGGTCGTGCCCATGGCGCTCCCTCCCGGTCTCCCGCGAACGACGCACCGGTGCGGGGCGTCTGCGCAGAGCCTAGGTTCGCGCCGCCGGGCGAGCGGACGGCAAAAGTACCCACCGCGACCGGACAGCAGACGGCCAAAATACGGGGCATGAGTTCCGCCCGCGACCGCCTCGGCCTGCTCGGCGAGCAGCCCGGGGAGATCATGCTGCAGTCCCCGCCGATGCTGCCCAAGAGCGGCTCCGGCGGCGTGCTGCAGCTCATGATGTTCCTGCCGATGATGCTCGGCATGGGCGCGATGTCGTTCGTCTACATCGGACGCGACGGCGGGGTGATGACCTGGATCTTCGGCGCGCTGTTCGTCACCGCGATGGGCGGCATGATCGTGATGTCGCTCGGCCGCGGCGGCATGGCGAAGAAGGCGCAGATCAACGAGGAGCGCCGCGACTACCAGCGGTATCTCGCCGGTCTGCGCACGCGTGTGCGCGCGGTCGCCGACTCCCAGCGCGCCACGCTGATCGCGCAGCAGCCGGATCCGGCGGATCTGTGGGCCTACGTCGAAACCGACCAGCACTGGGACCGCCGCCGCGGCGACCGGTCGTTCGCGATGGTGCGCGCGGCCACCGGCCCGCAGCCGCTCGCGACGCCGTTGCGCGCGCCGCAGATCGCGCCGCTGGAAGAGCTGGACCCGGTTTCCTCCACCAACCTCAAGCACTTCATCCAGACCTTCTCGACCGTCGAGGGCCTGCCGGTTTCGATCTCGCTGCGTTCCTACGCGGCCGCGACGCTGTCCGGCCGCCGGTTCGAGGTGCTCGGGATGACCCGCGCGGTGCTGGCGCAGCTGGTGACGTTCCACTCCCCGGCCGACCTGCGCGTGGCGTTCTGCGTCGCCCCGGACCGTTCGCACGACTGGGAATGGGCGAAGTGGCTGCCGCACGCCACCGCGCCGGTGCTCTCCGACGCGACCGGCCCGCGGCGGCTGTTCGCCGGCGGCGCCGCGGAACTCGCGAAGCTGCTCGGCCCTGATCTCGGCGACCGTCCGGCGTTCTCGCGTCGTGGCGAGGCCGCGGACCTGCCGCACATCGTGCTCGTCGTCGACGGCGGCGACTCCCACGGCGAACCGCGGCTGCTGGCCGAGGAAGGCAGGCTGGGCGTCACGGTGCTGGAGATCGGCGGCGACCAGCCGCGCGCGACGTCGACCGACCGGTTGCTGAGCCTGCACGTCGCACCGGATCAGCTCGGCATGGTGGTGCTCGACGGCACCGAAGCGCGGCTCGGCTTCCTCGGCATGCCGGACCGGCTCGACCACGGCGCGGCCGAAGCGCTGGCCCGGATGCTGACGCCGCTGCACCAAGGCGGCGCGGTGGTCAGCGAACAGCCGATGTCCTCGACGTTCGGGCTGGCCGGACTGCTCGGCATCGGCGACCCGCGCGACACCGACACGACCGTCACCTGGGCCCCGCGCCCGGCGCGCGACCGGCTGCGGATCCCGTTGGGCGTGAACCCCGACGGCCGCCCGGTCGAGCTGGACCTCAAGGAATCCGCCGAGGGCGGCATGGGCCCGCACGGGCTGGTGATCGGCGCGACCGGGTCCGGCAAGAGCGAACTGCTGCGCACGCTGGTCACCGCGCTGGCCGTCACGCATTCGTCGGAGAAGCTGAACCTCGCGCTGATCGACTTCAAGGGCGGCGCGACGTTCGCGGGCATGACCAACCTGCCGCACACCTGCGCGGTGATCACGAACCTGTCCGACGACCTCGCGCTCGTCGACCGCATGGCGGACGCGTTGAACGGCGAACTGCTGCGGCGGCAGGAACTTCTGCACGCAGCCGGGAATTACGCGTCGGTGCGCGATTACGAGAAGGCGCGCGCGGACGGCACGCCGCTGCAGCCGTTGCCGTCGCTGCTGGTGATCATCGACGAGTTCTCCGAACTGCTGTCCTCGCGACCGGAGTTCATCGACCTGTTCGTCGCGATCGGACGGCTCGGCCGTTCGCTGGGGATCCACCTGCTTCTGGCGTCGCAGCGCCTTGAGGAGGGCCGGTTGCGCGGGCTCGACTCGCACCTGTCGTACCGGATCGGCCTGCGAACGTTCTCCGCCGCGGAAAGCCGCGCGGTGCTGGGTGTCGCCGACGCCTACCAGCTGCCGCCGGTGCCCGGTTCGGCTTACCTGAAGTCCGACAACGACACCCTGATCCGGCTCAAAGCCGCTTACGTCTCCGGCGAACTCCCGCCGCGCAGCCGCATCGTGCGCTCGGACGGACGACAACTCGGCGTGCTGCCCTTCACCCTGGGCCCGGTTGAAGTCCCCGTCGCCGAACAGCCCGCCGCCGAGACCCCCGCGAAGGGCACCGGCGAGACCATCATCGGCGCGATGCTGTCCCGGTTGGAGGGACGCGGCCCGGCCGCGCACCAGATCTGGCTGCCGCCGCTGGCCGAACCGCCCGCTTTGGACCAGCTGCTGCCGCCCATCGGCGAAGACCCCCACCGCGGGTTGTGCCCGCTCGGCTGGGGCGGCAACGGCAAGCTGACCATCCCGGTCGCGTTGGTGGACAAGCCTTTCGAACAACGCCGCGACATGCTGTGGGCGGATTTCTCCGGCGCGGCGGGCAACGCGGTCATCGTCGGCGCACCGCAAAGCGGCAAGTCGACATTGATGAAGGACATCGCGGCGATGCTCGCGCTCACCCACACCCCCGCCGAGGTGCAGTTCTTCATCCTGGACATGGGCGGCGGCGCGCTGGCCCCGATCGCCGGACTCCCGCACGTCTCGGGCTACGCCACCCGCCGCGACCCGCAACGCTGCCGCCGGGTCGTCGCCGAACTGGTCACCTTGCTGGAACAGCGGGAAGAATTCTTCGCCGCGCACGGAATCGAATCGATGGCTGCCTTCCGCGGCCGCCGCGGCGAATTCACCGAAAGCAACGACGACCGCGAGTTCGGCGACGTGTTCCTGTTCGTGGACAACTGGACCACCATCCGGTCCGAATACGAACGCCTCGAAGAACAGATCACCGCACTAGCCCAACGCGGTCTCGGCTTCGGCATCCACGTCCTGGTCTCGCTCAACCAGTGGATCGGTGCCCGCGCCCAACTCCGCGACGCCATCAGCACCCGCTTCGAACTGCGTCTGGGCGACCCGGCGGACTCGTCGATCGACCGCAAGGTGGCGCAAAACGTCCCCGCCGACCGCCCCGGCCGCGGCCTCACCGCGGACAAACTGCACTTCCTCGCGGCTCTCCCGCGCATCGACTCCGATCAACGCCCGGAAACCGTCGGCGCGGGCGGCCTGGACCTGGTCCGCCGAGTCTCGGCGGCCTGGACCGGCCCGCGCGCGCCCCAGGTCCGCCTCCTCCCGCCGGAAGTCCCGCTGGACTCGCTCCCCGCCGCCCCGCACGGCCGGATCACCCTGGGCCTGGCCGAATCCACCCTGCGCCCCGTTCACCTGGATTTCCGGACCGACCCGCACTTCCTGGCCTTCGGCGACGTCGAATCGGGCAAGAGCTCCCTGCTGCGCGCCCTCGTCACCGGCATCTGCCAGGCGAACACCCCCGACGAGGCGTTGATCCTGGTCGGCGACTACCGCCGCGGCCTGCTGGGCGTGGTGGACCACCCGCATCTGCTCGGCTACGCCGGCGCCGAGAACACGTTGACCGACCTGGTGCACCAATGCGCGACCGCGATGCGCAACCGCCTCCCCGGCCCGGACGTCACGCCCGACCAGCTGCGCAACCGCTCCTGGTGGCGGGGACCGGACCTGTACGTGGTCATCGACGACTACGAACTGGTCGCGACCGCGGGCCGGAACCCGGTGCTGCCGTTGCTGGAATTCCTGCCGCAGGCAAGGGACATCGGCCTCCACCTGATCCTGGCCCGCTCCTCCGGCGGCGCCGGACGGGGCCTGTACGAGGCGGTGATCCAGCGAGTCCGGGAACTGGGCTCACCGGGCCTGGTCATGTCCGGCGGCAAGGAAGAGGGCGCGCTGCTGGGCGATGTGAAGCCTTCGCCGCAGCCTGCTGGCCGTGGCACGCTGGTGTCGCGCCGGCACGGTACGGAGCTGGTGCAGGTGGCGTGGACCAAGCCGGTGGAGGACTGAACGGCTCAGTCGAGCAAGACCTCTCGGTTGGTCAGGTGGCTCAAGCAGGAAACGTCCCAGTCCACGGGCACTTCACGCCGAACCCGGCGCGTGAGTTCCCGGCCCCGCTCGTCGAACCGGCGCCCGGCTTCCTCCGAGGGGAATGCGCAGGACGCCGGGCCGTCCGTGGTGCGGGTGACGTCCCATTCGTCCTGCCACGCCGCCAGATCGCGGGCCGGTTCCGCGCCCAGCCCCAGCTCCGGCGACGCGGGGTCGGCAGGGGTGCTCACGTCGTGCGTGTACGGGTTGAAGAACCACACCGGGCGGGCGCTCCACTCCGCCATGACCTTGATCGACCGCCACTGGATGTCCGGCCGTTCCCCGGGAAGCGACTTCCGGCGTGCGGGCCAGGCGAACATGTCCGAGATCCGGCGGAAATCCCCGAAACCGGCGGGCCGCCGAGGCTCCGGCACAGTCATTCCGGCCGCCTTTCCCCGCCGTGCGAAACCACGCCGGTCCCCGTGACCGCGGCTCCCGATTCCTCCAAACTCGCGGGCTGATCGCTTCCGTAGGTCGTGAGGGTTCCCCTCACGACCTACGGAAGTCCCAGCACCGGATAACTGGCCTCGATCGCGCTCAGCCCAGCCACCGCCTCGGCCAGCCGCGCGTACTCGATCCCTTCGAGGCGGAACGACAACCGGTTCCCGCTCGAATGCTCGGCGACCGCGACGCCCTCCGCCTCGACCCGTCCGTCCGCGACAGTCACGGTCAGGTCCAGCCAATCCTCCAGCGACGTCAGCCGCGCGCTGCCGCCGGACTCGGCGCAGGCCGCCAGTTCCCGCCGGAACTCCCGCAGTTCGTTGGCCCGCAGCCCAGCGGCCAGCCGCGCGGTGAATCCGCCCGAGACGATCTCGATCGGGCTGACCAGCCAGTTCCCGTCCCAGAAATCGTCCGCGCCGGGATGCGCCCGCCCGTGCACAGCGATCACCAGCCGATCCCCGCGCGCCGCGCCGAAAGTCACCGTGTGCATCCCGCTCCCTGGTATCCCCGCTGCTGCCAGCATAGGCAGTCCACGAGCGAAGGAGCCCTGATGCCCGGCCTGGTCGAACTGGCCTACACCACCGGCGGAGGCGTCGTCGGAGCCGCACTGACGAACTACTTCACGAAGATCCAGGAACGCCGCCAGCTCCGCGCCGAGGTCTACCGGCGGCTCGAAGCGACCCGCGCGATCTCCGGCGGTGTGCGCGAAATCCGGATCGGTTTGCCCCCGAACACCTTGACCAGCCGGAAAACCCTCGCTGACGCACTCGGGATCGTCGCCGTCCTCGAAGACGGAACAGACGCCCACCGCGCCCTCCGCGAAGCCCTCTCCGAACTGCTCACCGCGGTGCTGGTCGCCGGAATCCCCCGCCGCGTCGCCGATTTCGCCGCTGGTGCGCACGAACGCGTCCTGGAAAGCGCGGTGGCAACAGCCGTCAACCGCCGGCTCGGCGGGCTCGCCGACACCGACCAGCTGACCCAAGCCGCCCAGGCCTACCGCGCCGAAACCACCGGACTCCTGCTCGCCGTCCTCTGGCGCCCGTGGCGAGCCCGGCTCCGCACGCGCGGCCGGATCCGCGAACTCCGCGTCGCCGTGCACGCACTGCGCCTTCAGCAGGAAGCAGCCGTCGCCGCACTCACCCGGCCGGAGCAAGCCGAGACCCTCCACCAGCGACTTGACCCGGACGGCACGCTCCGCGAAACGTGGATCGAAGACCGACTTCCGTAGGTTACCGGATTTCCACCTGCCGCCTACGGTCGGGAAATCACCACCGAGGCGGAGGGATTTTCCATGCGTTACGCGAAAGCGGCGGCCGTAGTCGCCGGGGCGGCGATGGCGTTCGGAGCCGGGGCGGCGGTCCCGGCGAGTGCCGACACGCACATCATCGGCGGCGACACCGTGAAGTCGGCCCCGTGGGGAGCCCAGGTGTTCTGGGACGACGTCACCGACTACGGCGGCTTCGAATGCTCCGGCACGATCATCGCCTCGCAGTGGGTGCTCACCGCGCAGCACTGCCTGAACAAGGGCGGCATGCACGTCAAGGTCGGCGACGTCGCGCTGGGCCAGGGCACCGAGGCCGCGGTCGACGAGCAGAAGGCCTCGCCCAACGGCGACATCGCCCTGCTGCACCTGAAGTCCGCTGTGGACACGACGTTCATGAAGCTGGCCGACCAGGACCCGGAAAACGGCGCCACCAACCAGATCTACGGCTGGGGCCGCACCAAGGACCAGAGCCCGCCCTCGGACACCCTCAAGACCGCGGACGTCCAGGTGACCGGCGAGAGCACGGATGCCTTCAACGGCAAGGCAATCGCGAGCAAGGGCGTCACCGGCTCCTCGTGGCACGGAGACTCCGGCGGCCCGCAGCTGGCCGACGGCGTCCAGGTCGGCGTCTGCTCGACCGGCGAGAACTCCGGCAGCGACGAGCACGGCACGCAGAACTACGCCAGCGTCGCCGGCAGCCGCGACTGGATCAAGCAGACCGCGGGCGTCTGATCCGCGCGTTCCGGCCTGCCGCCCCCGTGCGCGGCAGGCCGGAACCCCGCGGGATTCACCGGGCGAGGGCGCGCAACGCGGCCTTGTCCGGTTTCCCCGATTCCGCGACCGGGACCTCGGCCAGCACCGTGAACGAGGCCGGAACCGCGGCCTCCCCCACTTCCGCGGCGACCGCCGCCCGCAATTCCCCCGGATCGGGCTCGCACCCCGGCGCGGCGACCACGAACGCGTGCGCCGCTTCCCCGGTCCGTTCATCCGGAACCGCGACGACATACGCCTGATCCACGGCGGAATGCGCGGCGAGCGCGCGCTCGATCGGACCGGTGTGATGAAGCACCGCGTTCACGATCACCACATCCCGGGCGCGGCCGGTCAAATACAAGAACCCGCGTTCGTCGAGCCGCCCGATGTCCTGCGTGCGGACCCAGCCGTCGGCCAGCACCGTCGCGCTCAGCGGTGGATCGCGCCAGTATCCCGCGAAAGCCCTTGCGGTACGGGCGAAAACCTCCCCCGTCACCCCAGCGGGCACCGCACGCCCCGAACCATCCCGCACCTCCAGCGAGACCCCCTCGACCGGCAGTCCGACCGACGCGATCGCCTCCGGGCGCTCCGCGACGTCCGCCGTGCCCAGCACAGTCAATTTCCCGGTCTCGGTCTGCCCGTACCCTTGCCGCAGCGCGGGCCCGATTCGCGCGAACCCCTCGGCCAGCAACCCCGGTTCCACCGGAGACCCGGCGACAGTCAGCGCCCGCAGCCCGGAAAGATCGATTTCCTCCTCCCGCAGCACATCCAGCATCCGATACAGCCGGGGAACCGTCACCAGCGCCGCCGTGATGTCCAGCCTCGGCAGAATCCGGGGAAAGTCCGGAAGCCCCGCCGGGATCACCACGGTACCGCCCGCGAGCAAGCAAGCCTGCGCATGCAACACCATCACCGCGCTGCTCAAAGTCCCGAACAGCAGAAACCGCCGGTAGTCCGCCGCCGATTCCCCCGCCCGCTGCTCCAGCCCGAACTCGCCCAACGCGTCGAACCGATACGCGACCCCCTTGGGCACCCCCGTGCTCCCGCTGGTGAACACCACCCAGCCGAGGTCTGACGGTTTCCCGCACGGCACCGGTTCCTCATGCGCGGCAAGGAGTTCCGGCCCGATCGGAAGCGTCCGCACGCCCGCCGGCTCCGGCAGTTCGGCGTCAGTCACCACCGCGGCCACCCCGTCGAGCACCGCGTCGAGATGCGCCGCGGGCAGCCCGGCCCGCACGCCCACCGCCCGAGCCCCCAGTGTCTGCACCGCGATCTGGGCGGCCCATCCCTCCGGCGTCACCCCGGTCGCGAGCCCGACCCCGTCGCCCGGCCGGATCCCGGCCGCCCGCAGCCCGGCGGCGAACCGGCCGATCAGGTCGAGCACCTCGCCCCGGCGCACCCGCCGGTCCCCGTGCTCGAACGCGACCGCGTCCGGCGCGCGCCGCAGCGAATCCAGCAGGTCTTGGGGAAATGCCATCACGCCGTCCTCCCGTCGGGCCAACCCGCCAAGGGGTACCGGAGAGATCTCAGAATCCCCTCAGCGCATGCCGCTCATCGGGAACGCTCACCGCCCGGACCGACCGCACGCCGCCCAGCGCCACCACCGCGACCAACCCGGCAGTCGCAGCCAGCGTCCAGAAGTCCGGCCGCACGATCGACTGTCCCCGCATCGCCTGCCACGCCGTGATCACGATGACCCCGGCGTACCCGACCGCACCGGTCCACACCAGCCGGCGCCGCACAAGCTCGTTCGACAGCACCGGATACCGCCGGGAAAGCGCCACCAGCGCGAGCGCCAGAAGCGGCAACGCCTGAATCGCGTGGATCCCCACGAAATGCGTGATCCGCAGGTCCCCGCCGACCGTGCTCCAGCCCAGCAGCGGCAGCCCCGGCCCGCCGTCCTCGAGCCCGACCGTGTGCCCGCCGATCATCGACGGCTTCCCGCCGCCGTCCAGCACCCGCTGCTGCGCCGGGCTGGCCGAGAACATCATGAGCGCCACTCCCATTCCGCCCGCCGCGAGCGCGGTTCCCCACCGCAGCGCGGACGTCAGCGCGCGGTCCGGCAGCTTGTGGAACAGCAGCAGCACGACGACCGCGGCGGTCGCGCCCCACGCGGTGAACGCGCCGGTGGCCAGGACGTTGCCGATCGTCACGTCGGCCGGCGTCGCGTGGTTGAAGTGCAGCGGCCGGTCGTGGAGCAGCACCTGCCATACCAGCAGTGCCATGTCCGTGCCCATGCCCACCGCGAACGCCGTGCCCATCCACCAGCCAGCCCGGCGGCCGCGCTGCACCAGCGAGAGCAGCCACGCCAGCGTCGGCGCGTACAGCGCCACCGAAACCGCGAATTTGAACGGTTTCGCCCACAGCGGCGCGTTGACGAGCGTGCGATCATCCAGGAGCAGCCCGAACCCGCACGCGACCAGCAGCACCGCCATCGCCCCGGCCAGCACGCCGAGCGGGCGGTGCAGCCGGAACAGTCGTAATCCCCAGGAAGTCATGGGGGTCAGCCTGGCCGCGCGCGGGGGCGCGAGCACTGGCGTCGTCCCCCGTCTCGGGGGTAGGGAGCGCCCCACCTGTGGGTAATAGTGCCGTCAAAGCGACCGGCAGTTGTGCCGTTTGACCACACCCGCTTCTTTTCTAGCGTGACATTCACATCGCGCGGCCCGCCGCGCACCGGGATTTTCCACGAGAGGGAAGGAGGTGGCCCGTCAGATGTCCAGTCCGGGATTCCAGGCAGATTCAGCTGCCATGACGCGCGCCGTCCAGGGCTTCGAGGAGACCGCGTCGAGCGCGAAGACGACGATGGCCAGCTTGGAGTCCGAGCTGACCGAGACGCTGCGGAATTACAAGGGCGACCAGGCCGTCGCGTTCTGGGACCTGCAGCGCAGGCTCCAGGAGAAGATGACCGCGGCCGTCCGCGAGCTGGACACGATGTCGCAGCTGGTGCACACCAGCCACGCGAACTACAACTCGGGCGACTCCGACGTGCACCAGAGCTTCCAGAGCGTCAGCCACACCGTCGAGGGCAACGTGATCCCTCGCCTCAACCCCTGAGAGAGGACAAGACACCATGGCTGACGTCGTAGAAATCAGCTTCGGGGCCCTGCAGCACAGCTCCGCGTCGCTCGCCGCCAAGGCGAAGGCGCTGACCTCCCAGCTGGAGCAGCTGCACCAGAACCTGCAGCCGATCACCCAGACCTGGTACGCCTCGGGCAGCTCCGCCGGTGAAGCGGCGCGCGCCTCCGAGACCCGGCTCCGCCAGGCGACCGCCGACATCGTCGCGATCATCGCGCAGTTCGGCACCAAGGTCGGCGACGCCCACGATCTCCAGCACCAGCTGGAGAACCGCAACCAGGGCCTGTTCGCCTGATCCGGCCCCGACGCCGGCCGTCCGGGGCGGGACCACCCCCCGCCCGCTCCGGACGGCCGGCTTTCCCGCGTCCTGCCGCACGAGAGGTCACCGGCCGATGCCCGACCAGTCGTACTACGTCCACCTGGAATCGCTGAGCGACTTCGTCCGGGAGCTGGAAACCCAGATCCACGCGATGTCCCGGCCGAACGACTTCCTGCGCACCCTCGGCGAGCATCCGCTGCTGTTCGGGGAGTTCGGGGAAGCCGCTTCGCTCGC
Organism: Amycolatopsis rubida; assembly: GCF_900115345.1. Classification (GTDB taxonomy): domain Bacteria; phylum Actinomycetota; class Actinomycetes; order Mycobacteriales; family Pseudonocardiaceae; genus Amycolatopsis; species Amycolatopsis rubida. The sequence continues at coordinate 176,633 of NZ_FOWC01000012.1, forward strand.
CGACGCCCACCACGCCGCGGTCGCCGAGATGCAGGGCCTGCTGGAGCAGGTCCGCGGGGCGATCACGTTCGCTCAGGACGTCACCACCACCGTCGCCGACGGATACGCCCAGGCCGACCAGTCGGTCGCGGGCGACCTGCACCAATCGGGTCAGCAGACCGGTCTGCTGGACCCGCTTTTCTCGTTGCTGGGCCTTGATTCTTCAGGGGGTAAGAACGCATGAGCGGGCCTCGCACCAACTTCGCCGGCTACACCCACCAGCAGCTCTACGCGATGCTGCAGGCGGGCGACCCGACCACCGCGCGCGCCGCGGCCGAACAGTGGAGTTCGGCCTCGCGCGGGCTGTACGACCAGGCCGAAAACCTGTCGGACCAGCTCACCGACTTCTCCAGCTCGTGGACCGGCGGCGCGGCCGACCAGTACCGGACCATGATGACCGACCTCGTGGGCGGCATCCGCAAGGTCGCGGTCACCGCCCAGGGCATGCGCGACATGCTGGAGGACGCCGCGGACGCGCTGGTCAAGGCGAAGGCCGAGATGCCGCCGCCGGTCGCGGTGCCGGACGTCTCCCCCGCCGACGTCGCGCTGGCGGTCAATCCGCCGCTGCTTCCGGCGGACACCCCGCCGGCCACGATCATCGCCGCGACGCAGCAGCGGCAGCAGGCGATCGCCAACGTCGAAGCGCAGCAACAGGCCGCCAACGCCGCCGGCTCCGCGCACGCGAAGGCGATCGTCGTCATGAACAACCTCGCGACGAACTACGACACCGCCGAGGACTCGATCCCGGTCTCGCCGAACTCGGCCGCCCCTCCGCCCAAGCCGGTCCCCGGCGGCGGCGCTTCGCCCGGCGGCACCGGAGCGGTCGGCAACACTCCGGACGGCGGCACCGCGGTCGGCGCACCGGTCGACTCGCACCCGCTGCCCGCCGACGGCACACAGGTCCCCGGCTCCGAGCCAGGGCATCCGGCGCAGAATCCGGGCAGCCCGCTGTTCGGCGACATGTTCACCGCCGGTCTCGCGGCCGCGTCCGCGGCGGCGTTCGGCCGGTTCGGATCGATCATGCCGAAGGTTCCGCCGTGGGCCTCGGGCAAGGACAAAGGCAAGGACGGCAAGGACAAGGAGCCGGACACTCCGCCGGGCATGAAGCTCGGCGGCGGCGCCGGTCCCGAGGGCGGGAGCGGCGGCGGGATCCCGGTCGGCGGCGGAGGCGCTCCGTCGATCGACGGCGGCGGCATTCCGTCCGGCGGAGGCCTCAGCGGCGCCGGGGAGGCTCCGGCCGCGCACTCCGGGCTCGCCGGGAACGCGCAGTCGAACGTCCTCAGCGGACTCGCGGGCGGTGCCGCCGGTGCGGCGGGCGCGGCGGCCAAGAGCGCCATGCCGATGATGCCCATGATGCCGATGGGCGGCATGGGGGCGGGCGGCGACCTGGGCTCCGGCCGCCGGATTCCCGCGTGGCTCGTCGAAACCGAGAACGTGTGGGGCCAGCAGGCTCCGGTCGCGCCCTCGGTCGTCGGCGAAGAGCCGGCCGACCAGCCGTGACCGACGGCTACCGGGTCGCCCCGGCGAAACTCGCCAGCGCGGCGTCCGAATTGGACGCCCGCACCGGCGCGCTCCGGACCGTGCAGCAGGCCGTGGCGGGCGAACGAGTGCCCGCCACGGCCTTCGGCCAGGTGTCCGCGTCGTCCGGATGTGCCGCCGGGCTCGCGAAAACGCTCAGCGCACTCGCCGCGGACGTCGACCAGCGCGTCGCTCGCGCCCAGGTTCTTCGCGACGGCCTCACGGCTTCGTCGGCGGGCTACCGGCGCGCCGACGAGCAGGTGGCGGCGATGTACCGCTCGCTGCTGCCCGAAGACCCGGTGCCCTCAGCCGGGAAATCCGCCGCCGCCGGCGGCTGGGCCGGGACCGTCGCGGCCAACCGGATGAAGGTTTCCGACGCGCTCGCCGCCGAACGGACCCGCCTGGCCGGACTGTCCGATCCGGACGCCATCGCCCGCTCGAAGCGGCGAATCGCCTTGTACCAAAGCATTATCGACGACCACCGGCAGATCCTGCGGTTCGACCCGTCCGGCAACGGCCGGATCGCCGAACTGGTCGGCACGATCCAGCCGGGCACACGCAACGTCGGGCTGTTCGTGCCCGGCGTGCACACCCGGATGGACACCTTCCAGTCCTACGCCGACCTCGGGCGCAGCCTCGTCGCCGCCGACCCGAGCGGCCGGACCGCGATGGTCGTCTGGGCCGACGGCGTGTTCCCGCAGAATGTCACCACCGAGGGCGCCGAAGCCAGCTACGCGCAGACGATGGCCCCGAACCTCAAGGCGTTCGGCGACGAACTGCGCGGCCAGGTCGACTCCCAGACCGGCGGCGCGGCGACCATCACCGCGATCGGCCACAGCTACGGCGGCGCCACCGTCGGGCTCGCTGACCAGCAAGGCTTGCCAGTGGACCGGGTGCTGCACGTAGAGTCGGCGGGCATGGGACACGGCGTATGGAGCCCAGCGGACCTGCCGCCGAGCCAGGCAGGCGTGCAGCGGTACTCGATGACCGCCCCGCTGGACCCGATCATCCTCGCCCAGGGCAACGCCGGGGCCCTGGAATGGACCGGCATCGGCCACGGTGCCGACCCGGACACCTTCCCCGGCGTCACCGACCTCACCACCGGCCACGACGCGGCCGGAAACGTGCAGTGGGGCTTGTCCTCGCACAGCGGCGTGCTCAAACCGGGTTCGGATTCGTGGGAGAACATCTACGGCGTCCTGACCGGTGGTCACGTCACCGAGGCCCCCGTGCCGGTTCCGGCGGTGCTTCCGTGATCACGCGGGAATTGAAGGATCTGGCCGCCGAGCTGACGAACGTCGTCGACAGCGTCGCCGCCGCGTTCGGCCCTCGCGCAGTGCCCACGGTGGACGGTGAACTGGACTGCGATCCGGCGCAGCCAGGGCATGTGGTGTGCTGGCAGTACGGGGTCCGGCTGGAGGACAGCCCGGCAGCTTTGCGGGTGCTGGCCGAAGCGGTGCGGCCGACGCTGGAAACAGCGGGCTGGGAAGCGTACGACCGCAGCACTTACCGCGAGGTCATCGCGCGGTTTTCCCGTGCGGGCGCGGATTTCAGCGTGCACATCGCGCGCGACGGGCGTGGGGTGGCGATCATCGGCTCGACCCGGCTCGTGAGCGCTGATCCCGACGCTGACGAAGACTGACCCCGCACGCCCGCGCCGCTTCGTGAGTGCTGATCACGGTGAGAACCGGCATAAACACGCACGACTCCCATCGCGCCGCCAACCTTCGCACGCAACGGACGCGAGCCCGCCCCGCCGCGTGAGTGGTCATCGCAGTGAGAACCGGCACGAACACTCACGACGCGCGGAACCGCGACGGCCGCCACCCGCGCCGCCGCCCCCGCCGGAACGCCGCCACGCCGATCCCCGCCGCGGCCGCCGCCACAACCCCGCCCACCGCGACGACTCCCGCCGCCACCTCGGACGCCGGCCGAGCTTGCGCCGCGGCCGGAACCACCGCGGGCAGCTCAGACCGCACCGCGGCCGCGCTCGGACCGGGCGCGTCAGCGGGCAACGTCGAAGACACCGCAGCGTAAGCGTCGAGCATTCCCCACCCTCGGCGCGGATCGTGCGCCCCGGACGGCGGACGGGAAGCGGTGAGCAGCAACCGGTTCACCACCTCCTCGCCCTTCAGCTCCGGATGCGCCGAACGAACGAGCGCCGCCACCCCGGCGACATACGCCGCGGCCAGGCTCGGGTCGGTGATCGGCCAGCGATGCGCGACCGCGCCCCCGCCGCCCGCCGACGTGCTCACCAGATTCGCGCCGGGCGCGGCGATTCCGAGGTAGTCCCCGGCTTCGGCCTGCACCGGCGCGCCGGATTCGTCGGTCGAACCGACCGCGAGCACGCCCTTCGAAGCGGTCGGGTAAGTGTGCGCCCCTTGCTGAGTGGCCGCCGCGGCCGAAATCACCACGGCCCCGCGCGACTTCGCGTGCTCGAGCGCCGCGCCGAGCGCCGGGCTGTCCGAACCCGCCGGGACCGCCACGAGAATCACACCCGCACCCTGGTCGGCCGCCGTGTCGATCGCCCCCGCCAGCGCACCGGGATCGCCGCCGCCGTCCGAGGACGAACCGTTGCTTTCGGTATAGCGCAAGGGAAGCAGCTTCACGCCGGGTGCGACGCCGGTGAACGTGGTCTCGTTCGCCTGCTGCGCGCCGACGATGCCCGCGGCGATCGTGCCGCGGCCGTCGCAATCGGAATCCGCGGTGCCCGCGCCGCCGAGCACCTGTCCGGGCCCGAATTGCGCGTTCTGCTTGTCGACACCGGTGCCGATCACCGCGACGGTCTGGCCCTCGCCTCTGGTCAGCGCCCACAGCCGCGGCGGGTTGACCAGCCGCTGCCCCCACGACACCGCCCCGGTGTAGGGACCGGACGGATTCGCGCACGCGGCCGCCCCGGCCGAGGTCGCCGTGCTGGGCAGGCCGAGCGCCACGAGCGCGGCCACCGCTCCGGCGGCAATTCCCCGCACCGCGGCCCCCTCCCCTTGCCGGACAAGGAGATTCTAGTGGAGAACGGGCCGCGGCGACAGGGTCAGCGCAGGTCCATCCCGAGATCGAGAGCGGGCGAGGAATGCGTGAGCCCGCCGACGGCGAGGTAGTCCACACCGGACTCGGCGTACGCCCGCGCCCGGTCGAGCGTCAGCCCGCCGGACGATTCCAGCCGCGTCTTCGGCGACACCTCATCCCGCCGCGCGACCGCCTTCACGCACTCCTCCGGCGTGAAGTTGTCGAGCAGCACCTCGTCCGCCCCGGCGGTCAGCGCCTCGTCCAGCTGGGCCAGATCGTCCACCTCGACCTCGCACGCCAGCCGCGGCGCGTGCTCCCGTGCCGCCGCCAGCGCCGCGGTGACCGAACCGGCCGCGACCACATGGTTGTCCTTGATCAGCACCGCGTCGCCAAGACCCATCCGGTGGTTCACGCCGCCGCCGCATCGCACCGCGTACTTCTGCAGCAGCCGCAACCCCGGTGTCGTCTTGCGCGAATCCCTTACCGCAGCACCGGTTCCCTCGATCGCGGACACCCACGCCGCGGTCGCCGTCGCCACTCCGGACAGCTGGCACACCAGGTTCAGCGCCGTGCGCTCAGCGGTCAGCAACCCGCGCACCGGACCGCGCAGCACGAGCACCGGCTCCCCCGCGACCGCGGTCGAACCGTCCTCGCGGATCGAGACCACCTCGCAGTCGGCCCCGAGCACCTCGTCGAAAACCGCCAGCGCCACCGGAATCCCGGCCACGACACCGGAGACGCGCGGCGTCAACTCCGCCACCGCGCGGGCGCCGGCCGGAACCGTGGACGCCGTCGTGGCGTCCGGCCCGTACCGCAAATCCTCTTCCAGCGCGGTGGTCACGACCCGCCGGACATCAGCGACGTCCAGCCCGTCCACCACCAGCGCCCGCACCACCGCTTCCGAAAATTCCCCGCTCATGCCACCCCTTCCAACGATGTCGCCTCGACCAGCACCGGCTGCCCCGACGGGCTCAGCCGGATCAGCTGGCTCCGCCGCAGCCCTTCGACCCGCTCCGGGAAGTCCGTCCGCACGTGGCATCCCCGCGATTCGCTCCGCCGCTCCGCCGCCGCGAGCAACGCCTGCGCGGCCAAGGTGAGCGCCGCGTCCTCGACCGCGGTGTGCGTCCACAACGGACTGTCCGTTGTCGACAAATCGAGCGCCGAACCCGCCGCGGCCAGCCCGTCGGCATCCCGGCCGATCGCCGCGTACCGGCTCATCACCCGTTGCAGCACATCACGTTCCGCCGTCGGCGCGACTGTCCGTTCCGGAATCCGGCCCCGCGACGGATCCGGCAGCAACCCGGCGGCCAGATCCGCGGCGACCGCCTCCGCGGCCCGCTGCCCGACGACCAATCCTTCGAGAAGACTGTTGGACGCCAACCGGTTCGCCCCGTGCAACCCGGTGCGAGCCACCTCGCCAGCCGCGTACAGCCCGCGCACCGTCGAGCGTCCGTCCACAGTGGCCACCACACCGCCGCACGCGAAGTGCGCCGCGGGCGTCACCGGAATCGCGTCCACTGCCGGGTCGATGCCGAGCACCGCGCACGCCGCGTGCACCGTCGGGAACCGCTTCGCGAAGCCAGGAATTCCAGTGGCGTCAAGGAAAACGTGATCGTCGATGCCGCCGGGAGCCAACGTCTGCCGCCGAGTGATCGCCGCCGCCACGACGTCGCGCGGAGCCAGGTCGCCGAGCGGATGCACCCCGGCCATCACCGACGCGCCCGCGCCGTCCACCAGCGTCGCGCCCTCGCCGCGCACCGCCTCCGTGACGAGCGGACACCGCCCGCGCGCGCCCGGCGTGTACAGCACCGTCGGGTGGAACTGCACGAACTCGATGTCGGCCACCGCCGCACCAGCGCGCAACGCGAGCGCCAACCCGTCGCCGGTCGCGATCTCCGGATTGGAGGTCGCCTGGTACAGCTGCCCGTATCCGCCGCTGGCCAGCACCACCGCCGACGCGCGCACAACCCCCGGCACACCGTTGCGGTCGAGCACCGTCACCCCGGCCACCTCGCCCGCGGACGTGCGCAGCGCGTCGACGGCGATGTGGTGCTCCAGCACCGGGATCCGCCGCTCGCCTGCCTGGGCGACGAGCGCGCGCTCGACCTCCGCACCAGTCGCGTCGCCGCCCGCGTGGATCACCCGGAACGCGCTGTGCCCGCCCTCGCGAGCCCGCGACAGCCCGCTCGCGCTGTGATCGAACACCGCGCCGTTCTGCCGCAACTCAGTGACTGCCGCCGGACCGCCGCCAACGATCGACCGAACGGCGTCCTCGTCGCACAGCCCGGCTCCCGCGGTGAGCGTGTCAGCCGTGTGCTTCTCGACCGTGTCGCCCTCGTCGCGCTCGCCGTCCAGCACCACGGCCACGCCGCCCTGCGCCCACCGGGTGTTGCCGTCGGCGACCGCAGCCTTCGTCACGACCAGCACGTGCAGCCCGAGTTCGCGGGCCCGCAGCGCCGCGGACAGCCCCGCCACGCCACTGCCGATCACCACCGCATCGGCCCGGGCTTCCCACCGCGGATCCGGTGGGGTTTTCGCCTCATCGGCGCTAACTAGGCCGCTCATTCCCCACCGCCAGGCTGCCCGATTTCGATCATCCGCCGCACCGAGGCACGCGCCCGCGAGGCCGTCTCCGGGTCGACGTGGACCTCGTCCGCGCCCTCGGTCAGGCTCCGCAGCAGCGCGGCCGGAGTGATCATCTTCATGTACCGGCACGACGCCCGGTCGTTCACCGCGCGGAAGTCGATTTCCGGCGCCGCCTTGCGCAGCTGGTGGATCATGCCGATCTCGGTGGCCACGAGCACCGAGGTCGCCTTGGTGTCGCGGGCCGCGTGCACCATGTCGCCGGTGGACAGGATCTTGACCCGCTCCGGAGCCACCGCGCCCTCGCCCGCCAGGTAAAGCGCCGAGGTCGCGCAGCCGCATTCGGGGTGGATGAACAGGTCGGCGTCCGGGTTCTCCTCGGCGCGCGCGGCCAGCTCGGCCCCGTTGATCCCGGCGTGCACGTGGCACTCCCCGGCCCAGATGTGCATGTTCCCGCGCCCGGTCACGCGCTTCACGTGCGCACCGAGGAACTGGTCCGGCAGGAAGAGGACTTCCTGGTCAGCCGGGATGGAAGCGACCACGTCGACCGCGTTCGACGACGTGCAGCAGATGTCGGTCTCGGCCTTGACCTCGGCCGTCGTGTTCACATACGAGACGACCACCGCGCCCGGGTGCTCGGCCTTCCACTCGCGCAGCTGGGCGCCGGTGATGGAGTCGGCGAGCGAGCAGCCGGCCCGCGCGTCCGGGATCAGCACCGTCTTCTCCGGAGCCAGGATCTTCGCCGTCTCGGCCATGAAGTGCACGCCGCAGAAGACGATCGTCGACGCGTCGCTGCTGGCCGCGATGCGGCTGAGCGCCAGAGAGTCGCCGGTGAAGTCCGCGATGTCCTGGATCTCCGGGACCTGGTAGTTGTGCGCGAGCAGCACCGCGTCGCGCTTGCGGGCGAGCTCCCGCACGCGGGCGGCCCAGTCGGCGTCCGCCTCGACCCCGCCGTAAGGGGTCAGATCCTGGTCAAGCGTGGTGGTCATGTGTTCGGCCCTCTCGAGAATCGCCGGCCTCGGAACCGGATCGACCCCGGTTCCTCCCCATCCCGGTTTTCGCCTTATAATCGAAAACCGTGCGAAGCCATCTTAACACCCAAGCCCCCCTCGCCCACGAGGTTCTGGCGGCAGTCCTTCAAGTGCGCTCGGACACACTGCGCGTGCTTTTGTGGCGCCGAGCGCTCGATCCGCACCTCGGCCGCTGGTCGCTTCCCGGCGGCAGGCTGCGCCCCGACGAGGACGTCGAAACCTCCATCCGGCGGCAGCTCGCGGAGAAGGTGGACGTACGCCAGCTGAAGCACGTAGAGCAGCTCGCCGTGTTCAGCGCACCGGACCGCGTCCCCGGCCCCCGCGTCGTAGCCACCGCGTTCCTCGGCCTGGTCCCCTCCGGCGTCGACCCAGCAGTCCCCGAAGACACCGAGTGGCACGACGTGAACGCGCTGCCGCGCACCGCGTTCGACCACGAGGCGATCGTGCTGCGCGCCCGCGACCGCCTGCGGTCGAAACTGAGCTACACCAACCTGGGTTTCGCGCTGGCCCCAGAGGAATTCACCATCTCCGCGTTAAGGGGCCTGTACTCCGCCGCACTCGGCTACAAAGTGTCCGCGACGAACCTGCAACGCGTGCTCCAGCGGCGCGGCCTGCTGATCCCCACCGGCCACACCGCGGCCCCCGGCCGGAGCGGCGGACGACCTGCGGCGCTGTTTTCTTTTGCCGCGAAAGACATGCACATCACCGACCCTTTCGCGGTACTGAAGCCCCCTCCGCGGCGGTAAACACGAACTGCGGCGGGGCTCCGCAGCCCGTACCGTGGACGCCGTGACCGAGCCAGAGCAGTGCCCCAGCGGAACGGCGACCCTGCCGTTGTTCCCGCTGCAAACCGTGCTGCTCCCCGGAACGCACCTGCCGCTGCACATCTTCGAACCGCGCTACCGGCAGCTCACCGCGGACCTGGTGACCGGCAACGTCCCCGAGCACGAGTTCGGCGTGGTCGCCCTGCGCGCCCCGCTTGTCCGCGAGGTCAGTGGTTTGGACCATGTGTACAGTGTCGGCTGCAGCACGATCCTGCGCGAAGCGAAACGCCTCCCCGACGGCCGCTACGACGTAGTCACGCGCGCCGCCCGCCGCTTCCGCCTGCGCGAACTGCACCAAGCGTCCGCGCCGTACCTGATGGCCGAGGTCGACTGGCTCCCCGACGACCCAGTCCCCGCCTCAGCGGAGTCCACGGCCCGCCAACTGGCTGAAGTAGCGAGAGGCACCCACCAGCGATACTGCGAAGCCGCCTGGCACGCAGACGACTGGCACCCACCCCACGACGACGCCGATCTGGGCGAACTCGCCTACCAGCTAGCCGCCGACTGCCTGCTCCCGCTGGAGGACCGGCAGCTGCTGCTGGAGGAAACCCACCCGCTTCGCCGCCTGCGCATCGCCTGCCGCCTGCTCACCCGGGAAGCCGGCTTCCTGGAAACCCTGGGCGCGGTCCCCCTGCCGCCCACCGAACTGGCGACCTTCACCAAACCCGCAGACCTGAACTAGCCCCCTCGCACTCCCGCTCCGCTCGCCGTGAGGGCCACCCTCACATCCCCAGATTCCCGCAGGGTTCCCCTCTCTCGCCTCCCGCGGTCCCACCCGCCGCCAAACCGCCGCCCGCGAACCCCCACCCCTCAACACAGCCACACCCCCACCACCCCGATACGAAGCCACAAACACGGCACCCTCAAGCTTCGGGGTGGCCCCACACAGAACCGCGGCAACGTCGCCGCCAGGCGACGAGCCCCCGGGACGGAGGACTCACCCAAGCCGCCGCCCGAGATCCTCCCGCCCATTCCACGCCGTCATCAACGCATAAACCAGGCAAGTCACCAACGGCGCGGCCAGCACCACCCACCCGGTCTCGATCCGGGGCGCCTGCTCAATCACCGTCCCCAACGCGGGCGGCGCGTCCACCGAATACTTCGCATTGGCGAACGCGGGCCCCATCTGCGTCCCCAGCCAGGCCGCGACCAACGCCCCGCCGGCAGCGGCCGCCAGCACGACCGGCCCCCGCCGCTCCCGCAGGAACCACACCACCAGCCCGATCAGCAACCCGGCAGCCATCGCCAGAAACCCGAACACGGCCAGATCGTCGAACCGATGCCAGCTCTCCAGTTCCAAGGGCGCCAGCTGACCGCTGGTCCCGATCACCCGCACCCGCTCCGCCGGAGCCAGCAGGGACCACAACCACCCCAGCGGAATCCCCAGCAACGCAGCAGTCGACAGCACGCTCACCGCGGGAAGCAGATCAGCCTTCACCACCACCCGCGGCCGCTGCGGCGGAAACAACACCGGCACCGACCACTCCTCGGCCATCGCCGAAGACCGATGCGCCGCCTTGCCCGCGGAATCGACCACCCGAGGCTCCCTTCCCTGCGCGTGCGTTCCCTGCGAGTGTGCGGGACTGAGAGTAACCGCTCGCGGTGAGTTCGAGTGCCGCGACTCGTGTCTGATCGCCACGGCTCCGTCGCGGCGGAGGAATCGGCCCGGTTTCTTCCCCTCCCGATCCGCTGAGCCGGGGCCGAGCGGATCGCTCAGTCCCGGAACCGGGGCGATTCCTCGCGGCGGGGCTAGTTCTGGGCGGAGGCGGCCGCGGTGAACGCCTCCGGGTCGAACTCCCCGCCGAACCACGGCGACAACCCCCGCCTGGCCTGCTCGGCGAAGGTCTCCCGATCCGCCGCGCCCAGACCCGCGGGAAGGACCCCCAGCAAGGGCGCACCGCCGGCCACCGGCAGATCCCGAAGGTTCTCCAAAGCAGCCAGATCCGGATCAGCCGGCCAGGACCCGATGACGACCCCCACGACGTTCAACCCGCGCCGGGTAGCCACCTCAGCGGTCAGCGCAGTCGTGTTGAGCGTTCCCAGCCCGGCTTGCGCGACGAGAACCACCGGAGCCCCCAGCGACCAGGCAACATCCGCCAGCGTGCTCCCCTGCGAGTCGAACCGGACCAGCAGCCCGCCCGCGCCTTCGACCAGGGTGAGGTCGTGCGCCGCGTCCAGCTCGCTGGCGGCGGCGGCGATTTCCCCGGGACCCACAGCCGGGAGCCCGGAGCGACGGGAAGCGGCTTCCGGGGACAGCGGATCCGGATAACGCCGCAGCTCCCGGACCGTCAGGTCCTTGCCCGCCAGCCGCACCACCTCGGCGAGGTCTCCTGCCTCGCCGGGGAGCACACCGGTCTGCGCGGGCTTCAGCACCGCGACGCGTTGTCCCTGCGCGAGGGCCAGCGCCGCGATCGCCGCGGTGGCGACCGTTTTGCCGACGTCGGTCCCGGTTCCGGTCATCACGAGCGTCGTCACGAGCCATCAAGATATTGCCGTGTTGCCCGATGTCAACACTCGGGGTTCCCTCGCGCGCACCGGAGGCACGCGCGAGGGCCCGAGTCAGCCCGCCGGGGCCGCCGCGGGCGCTCCCGCGGCCACGAACTCGCCCTTCTCCGGGTCGGCGAGGTACACCTGCGCCTCGCCCACGTCGAAGTACAGCCCGGTCAGCGCCAGCTCGCCGCGTGCTTCGGCCTCGGCGACCAGCGGATACTGCCGCAGATGCGTCAGCTGCTGCAGGACGTTGTGCAACGCCAGCCGGTCCGGTTCGCGCTCCGGCCGTTCCCCGTCGAGGGTCACCGCGCCCGCCCGCTTCCGGCTCGGTTCGGCGTGCACCAGCCAGGTCGCGAGCGCGGTGCCCGCGGGCGGACCGCTGGCCAGCGCGCCCATCGCACCGCACGAGGAGTGCCCGCACACCACGATCTCCCGCACTCCCAGCACCCCGACCGCGAATTCGATCGCCGCGTTGGTCGACGGATCAGCCTGCCCCGGCGGCACCAGGTTGCCGATGTTGCGGACGGTGAACAGGTCGCCCGGACCGGACGTGGTGATCAGGTTCGGCACGATCCGGGAATCACCGCAGGTGATGAACAGCGTGTGCGGCTCCTGCGCGTGCGCGAGCCCGCTGAGGACGTCCTTGAGCAGCGGCGCGGCCCGGCGCTGGAACTCGGTCGCGCCCCGGTGCGTCCGCTGCCCCGGAACCCGCGCGTCCACCGCCTGCCAGGCCGACCACGGAGCCAGCCACCTCGGCATCGCACCGGCCGCCGCGGTGCGCCGGAGTGTCGGACGGCCTTCCTTGCCCTTCGCGAACCACGGATGCCCGATCTCGTCGACCACCACCGTGCCGCCGGTCCGCTCGTGCGCCTGCTGCCAGGAAGAAAGGCTCTCGAACGCCGCGTGGTCGAGGTAGTCGGCGACCAGCTCCAGTGTCACCTTCGAGCCCGCCGGAATCGTGCCGAGCACCTTCGTCAGCCGCGGCACCGACAGGAACGTCAGCACACCTTCGACAATCACGCGCCATTCGCCGCCGTGGTGCTCGGCGTGGACGCCCGACCACACGGTCCGGCGCAGCATCAGCAGCACTGCCAGCACGATCCCGGCGAGCACGCCGGTCAGCAGGTCGAACACGACCACCCCGGCGACGGTCACCAGGTAGAGCGGCAGATCGCCGTGGCGCAGCACCTGCCGCAGATGACCGGGATTCACCAGCTTCGCGCCGACGTGCACGAGCAGCCCGGCCAGCGCGGCCAGCGGAATCGACTTCAGCACCCCGGCGAGCGCGACCACGAACACCAGCACCCACACGCCGTGCAGGATCGCCGACGCCCGGGTGCGCGCCCCGGCCGCGACGTTGGTGGAACTGCGCACGATCACACCGGTCACCGGCAGTCCGCCGAGCGCGCCGGACACCATGTTCGCCGCGCCCTGACCGATCAGCTCGCGGTTCAGGTTGGCGCGCGGGCCGTTCTGGAGTTTGTCGACCGCGACCGCCGACAGCAGGCTCTCGACGCTGGCGATCAGCGCGATCGTGATCACCGCGACCGCGACCTGACCCCATCCGCCGTCCGGCAGTTGCGGGGTGAAACGGATTTGCAGCAGGTCGCCGGAGAGTTCGACGCGCGGCAGCGTCATTCCGGCGGCCAGGGACACCACCGTCGCGACCGCGATGGCCGCCAGCGGTCCGGGGATTTTCCTTACCGCCGCGGGAAGTTTGGGCCAGGCCAGCAGGATGGCGAGGGTCAGGACGCCGATCAGCGCGGCGGCGTCGTGGTGCGCGGCGATCTGCGCGGGCAGCTGGGCGATGTTCTCCAGCGCCGAACTCCGCGCCTTCCCGCCGAACAGCACGTGCGCTTGGCCGAGCACGATCGTGATGCCGATCCCGGCGAGCATCCCGTGCACGATCGCCGGCGAGATGGCCAGCGCCGCCCGCGCGACGCGGCTCAGCCCGAACAGGATCTGCAGCGCCCCGGCGAGGACGGTGATCAGGCAGGTGACCGCCCAGCCGAAGGTGGAGATCGTCTCGGCCATCAGCACGGTCAGCCCGGCGGCGGGCCCGCTGACCTGCAGCGGAGAGCCGCCGAGGGCGCCGGCGACCACACCTCCGACGACAGCGGCGATCAGCCCGGCGACGATCGGGGCGCCGGACGCGAGGGCGATCCCGAGCGAAAGCGGGACCGCGACGAGGAAAACCACGAGCGAGGCGGGCACGTCGTGGCGAAGCACGGCAAGTCGTCTCATGCTGACCAGGAAACCGATGTTCCTGTGAAATGTCCGCTATGTCCCACTCTATGGAGTGGATCTTTATCGAATTACCCACGATCGGGTTGCGCGACCAGGCAAGATCCACTACCGGCAGCCACGTCAAACCCGAAGTAACCTCAGGCCTTCGCCGCGGCGGCCCGCATCGCCGACGTGATCACCGCCAGGTCCGCGTCAGTGCTGATGTACGGCGGCATCGCGTAGATCAAATCCCGGAACGGCCGCAGCCACGCGCCCTCGGCCGTCACTACTTCGGTCGCGACGCCCATGTCCGCCTCGTGATCCAGCTGCAGCACGCCGATCGCGCCCAGCACCCGCACGTCCACGACGTGCGGCAGCTCCCGAGCCGGTTCGAGCCCTTGCCGCAGCGCGGTTTCGATCCGGGCGACGTCGGCCTGCCATCGGCCTTCGGCCAGCAAGCCGAGCGAGGCGTTGGCGACCGCCGAAGCCAGCGGATTCCCCATGAACGTCGGGCCGTGCGCGAGCACCGGAAGTTCGCCGCGGCTGATGCCGCCGGCGATTTCGGGCGTGCACAGCGCGGCGGCCATCGTGAGGTAGCCGCCGGTGAGCGCCTTGCCGACGCACAGCACGTCGGGCGTCACGCCGGCGTGCTCGGCCGCGAAAAGCCTTCCAGTACGGCCGAATCCCGTCGCGATCTCGTCGAACACCAGCAGCACGTCGTGTTCCCGGGTCAGCTCGCGCAGCGCGCGCAGGTAACCGGGATGGTGGAACCGCATGCCGCCCGCGCCTTGCACCACTGGTTCCACGATCACCGCGGCCACTTCGTCCGCGTGCTGCCCGATCGCCTTCGCCAATTCGTCCACATAGGACTGATCGACCGGAGTGCCGAACCCGGACGGCGGCGCGGGCACGAAAACCTGCTCCGGCAGCACTCCGCGCCACAGCGAATGCATGCCGCCGTCGGGATCGCAGACGCTCATCGGCGTGAACGTGTCGCCGTGGTAGCCGCCGCGCCAGGTCAGCAGCCGGTGTTTGCCGGGCAGCCCGCGGGAACGCTGGTACTGCAGGCACATTTTCACCGCGACCTCGACCGAAACCGAGCCCGAATCGCACAGGAACACGTGCTCGAGCCCGTCCGGGGTCATCTCGACCAGCCGCTTCGCGAGCGTGATCGCCGGTTCGTGGGTGAGCCCGCCGAACATCACGTGGCTCATCCGCCCGGCCTGCTCCCGCAACGCGGTGTCGAGCACCGGGTTCCGGTAGCCGTGCACCGCCGCCCACCAGGACGACATGCCGTCGACCAGTTCCCGTCCGTCGGCGAGCTTCAACCGCACCCCGCTCGCCTCTTCCACGAGCAGGGGCGGCACCCGGCCCGGCATCGGCGCGTAGGGATGCCACACGTGCGCGGCGTCGAGGGCGAGGAGATCGGCAGCACTGGGTTCCACCCGCCGACCCTAACCGGGCGATGGGCGGAACCGCAGTGACCGCCGCTACGCCCCCTTCAGCCGCACCGGCAGCGCCAGCACACCGTGCACCAGCGAACTCGGCCGGTAGACGATGTCCCCGGCAGGCACGGCCAAGCTCAGCTCCGGAAACCGCGCCAGCAGCGAGCCCAGCGCGATTTGCGCCTCCAGCCGGGCCAGCGGCGCGCCGACGCAGTAGTGGATGCCGTGCCCGAACGCGAGATGCCCGCCCGGCGCTCGCGTGACGTCGAGCGTGTCCGGGTCGGGGAATTTCTCCGGGTCGCGGTTGGCCGACAGCAGCGAGATATGCATGAACTCGCCGGTCGGCACGGTGACGCCGCCCGCCTCGATCTCCTCGACCGTGTAGCGCAGCGTCGCGAAGTTGATCGGCCCGTCGAACCGGAGGAACTCCTCGACCGCACCCGGCAGCAAGCCCGGGTCGGCACGCAGTTTCTCCGCCTGCTCGGGCGCACGCAGCAACGCGAACGTGGCGTTGGCGATCAGGTTGACCGTCGTCTCGTGCCCGGCGACCAGCAGCAGGAACGCCATCGAGATCAGTTCGTCCTCGTCGAGCGAATCGCCTTCGTCGCTGGCGTGCACGAGGTCCGACAGCAGGTCTTCGGCCGGTTCGGCGCGCTTGCTCTCGACCAGCTGCCGCAGGTAGTTCTGCATGTCGCGCGCCGCCGCGGCTTGGCACTCCGGGTCCTCGGAGAACGACAGCAGCGTGTGCGACCAGGCAGTGAACTCGCCGCGGTCCTCGACCCGCACGCCGAGCAGTTCGCAAATGACGGTGATCGGCAACGGCTCGGCGAATGCCCGCACCAGGTCGACCTGCTCGTGCCGGGCCATCTCGGCCAGCAGCGAATCGGCGATCTCCTGGATCCGCGGCCGCAGCCGCGCGACGGTGCGAGCGGTGAACGCCTTGTTCACCAGCTTGCGGAGCCGGGTGTGGACCGGCGGGTCGCTGTTGAGCATGTGCCGGGTGAGCAGGTTGCCGAAGTCCGGCCCCTGGACCTCCTGGCCGGCCTTCGCCGCGTACACCCGCTGCACGTCGGCACTGTCCTTGCTGACCCGGGGATCGTTGAGCAGCTCGCGCGCCTGCTCGTATCCGCTGACCAGGTAGGACGGGATTCCGCGGCGGGTGGTCATCGGGCACACCGCGCCGGACTCGCGCCGCTGTGCGAGCCATTCGTGCGGATGCTGCCAGAATTCCTCGTCCGCGTAAGGGATTTCCTCGGTTTGTTCGTCGACGCTCACTGCTGAGGCCCCCTGGGCAGTTCGGTCAGCGTTCGGCCAATGCCGCCTCGACGCGCTCGACCACTGGTTTCCAATATGCCCGCTGCCCGGCCTTTTCCGCCACGTCCGCGAGCCGCTCCCGGCGATCTTGCGCGTGCTGCGCTTGCCGAGATCCGCGACCTCGAGTTCCAGCGAGGAATCGTGATCCCAGTCCGTCGGACGCCAGGTGCCGTGTTCGGTCTCGTATCCGGCCCCGCGTTCGCGTGGCAGCTCGACGCCGGGGCCGGGCCAGATCTCCATCCCGTCCCCACCAGGAACCTCCACACCCGGCTGCCCGGGTACGGCATCGTGCGGGCAACGGCTGTCTCCCCACCACTCCGCCCGGTCTTGCCCTCCTCGCCGGCCATGCCGCCATCAGGGCATCGGGGACCGGCGGAAACCGGTGCGGGATCATGCGATCGTGCGCTACCGCCCCATCTCCCCCGACGCCCTCGCCGCCGAGCTGACCGAGCGCGTCGACGCGCTCGCCCACCGCGGGCGAATCGCCGTCGCCCTCGACGGAGCAGCCGGAACCGGCCCGCTCGCGGAGGCCTTGACCGACCCGCTGAAGCTGCTCGGCCGGGCCGTACTGCACGTGCCCGCCGCCGGTTTTCTGCGACCAGCGTCACTCCGTTTCGAGCACGGGAGACAGAATCCGGACGCCCGGTATGCCGAGTGGCTCGATTCAGGCGGTCTGCGCCGGGAAGTCCTGGACCCGCTCGCCGACGACGGAAGCGGCGAAGTGCTGCCCGCGCTGTGGGACGCCGAACGCGACCGCGCGACCAGGCTGCCGCGCGTCCCGGTCCCGGACCGGGGCGTCGTCCTGGTCGACGGAGAGTTCTTGCTGGGCGCGGGATTGGCGTTCGATTTCGTGGTGCATTTGTGGCTTTCGCCGGGCGCGCTGCGCCGCCGCGTGTCCGAGGAATGGGCGCTGCCCGCCTACGAACGCTACGAGAACGAAGTCGATCCGAGTGCCCTCGCGGACGTCGTGGTCCGCGTGGACGACCCGCGCCACCCGGCGATCTACGAACCCTGAGCCGGGTCAGCGCACCGCTGCCACCGGATCGCCGTCCAGGAGCGTCGAGAGGCGTTGCGCCATCGTGTCCCAGCGCCAGTTCTCGGCGACCCACGAACGGCCCGCCTCGCCCATCCTGCGGGCGCGGACCGGGTCGGAGAGCAGGGCCGCCAGAGTCTCCGCGAGCTGGCCCGGGTCGCGGCCGTCGACCACGTGCCCGGTCACCTCGTCCAGCACCGCCTCCGGCGCCCCGCCGGACGTGCCCGCGACCACCGGCAGCCCGGTCGCGGACGCCTCCAGGTAGACGATGCCGAGCCCTTCCACGTCGAGCCCCTTGCCGCGCGTGCGGGCGGGCATCGCGAAGACGTCGCCCGCGTTGTAGTGCGCGGGCAGTTCCTCCCACGGGACCGAGCCGGTGAAGACCACGTCGTCGGCCACCCCCAGTGCCGCAGCCAGCTGGTTGAGGCGCTTGCGATCCGGACCGCCCCCGACGAGCAGCAACGCCGCGCCGGGCACGCGCTCGCGGATCGCGGGCAGCGCGGCGATCAGCATGTCCTGGCCCTTGCGCGGAACGAGCCGCGAAACGCACACGACGGTCGGTCGGTCGCCAAGCCCGTGCCGAGCCCGGATTTCCTCCCGGCCGACCGGGTCCGGCGCGAAAACCGTGGTGTCGACGCCGCTCGGCAGCATTTCCAGCCCAGCGTGCCGACCGAACGCGGCGGCGAACCGGTTGCGCGTGTACTTGCTGACGTACGTCACGACGTCGACCGTCTCGCCGATGCGCCGCAGAGCTTGCCGCGAGCCCGGCAGCATCGACCAGCCGACCTCGTGCCCGTGCGTGGACGCGACGATCCGGCGCGCGCCGGCCTGCCGCAACGGATGGCCCAGCAGCGCGAGCGGAGCGGCCGCGCCGAACCAGACGGCCTCGCAGCCGCGGGCGCGCATGATCTGCTTCGCGCGCCGCAGGACGTCGGGCGTGGGCAGCATCAGCGAGGTCGGATGGCGTACCACCTCGAACGGCGCGGCCGCGTCGAACTCGACGTGCGAGCCGCTGCTGCGTTCCCAGGACGGCGCGTAGACGACGAGGTCGTCCGCGGGCAGCCGGGTGGCCAGCGAATTGAGGTAATTCTGGATGCCCCCGGGGCGCGGCGGGAAGTCGTTCGTCACGAGCAGGGTCCTCAGCACCCCCGCAGGCTACCGACGAGCAGCCGCGCGGGGCCGCCCCGGTGAAGCGGGAACGTCCAGCCGGCTTCTTCAGCTCCCGAACGCCCACGCCACCCTCAGCGGGAACTCTTCCCGCCGGAACGGACCCCCGTGCGATCCGGCTCGCTCGGTCACGACGACGCCTGCCCCGGCCTCGCACGGTACGTCCGCCCACCGGATCGCGTTCCGGAGGAAGAACGGTTCCCGCGCACCGGCGCGACGTACCGCGCGGAAGCGAACCCGGCAGGTCAGCAGGCGGTCGATAACCCCTCCGGGCGAGGAGCGTCGATAACCCCCCCTCCGGGCGAGGAGCACAGAACCGTGCCGTAGACGTCCGGATGCCGAAGCCCCATCGCCAGCGCCAGCTCTCCGCTCGCCGAGACACCCTCGCCGAGACACCGCCGAGACACCCTCGCCGAGACACCGCAGTGCGCTCGGCGGGCAGCGCGACTCCGCATCGCGATCGCACCCACCGGCCGAGATCCGCACGGAAGAATCTCTCGTGCGCCGAAACCGCTCCGGATCGAATCCCGGCGAGTACTCGTGGAGCCGGGAGGTCATCGGCCAGGCAGTGAGCGCCGACGATCATCGTGGGCGGCGCATCGGCGGTCTTGAGATCGCTGCCCCCTGCGAGATCAGCTCGCCGTCGCCGGCGAACACGGCCGCGTCGGGCCGACCCGCCGGAACGTAGACCGTGACCTGGCGACCGCGGTCGTACGCGAAGGTCTCGGTCACCAGCTCGCCCGCGAGCGGCATCGTCGGCTCCTCCGGTCAAGCGCTCCCGTGAACGACATCGGGGCGGTGCCGCGCAATGCGGCACCGCCCCGATGGAAGCGAGAACGTCCGGTCAGGCGACCCGGCGCGCGCCCACGTACTGGCTCTGCAGCGGCGAGATCTTGACGACGTCGCCGGTGGTCGGCGCGTGCACCATCATCCCGTTGCCGATGTACATGCCCACATGCGAAACCGGCGAGTAGTAGAACACCAGGTCGCCGGGCTGCAGCTGGCTGCGCGGAACCGGCGTTCCAGTGGTGCTCTGCTCGCGGCTCGAACGCGGCAGCGAGACGCCGGCCTGCTTGTAGGCCCACTGCATCAGGCCCGAGCAGTCGTACGAGCTCGGCCCGGTGGCGCCCCATTCGTAGGGCTTGCCCCGCTGGCTCAGCGCGGCCTGGACCGCGGCCGCCGCGGCCGGGCCCGCGTTCGCGAGGTCCACCGAGATGTCGCCGCCGGTGTCCTTCTGCGCGTTGCGGTCGGCCTGGCTCAGCGCCGACGAGGTCTTCTTCAGCTCGGCGACCTGGTCGTCGAGCGTCTTCTTCTTGGCCGTGATGTCCTCGGTCAGCTTCGCCGCCGCGTCGCGCGCCGCGGTGGCCCGCTGCGCGGCGTCGGAGGCCAGCTTCTCGGCGGACTTGGCCTGGTCGACCGCGCCCTGGAGCTTCTCCAGCGCGGCGGCCTTCTGCGACGCGATCTGGTCCAGCGCCGACGACCGGTCGAGGAACTCCTGCGTCGACGTGCCCGCCAGCAGCGCGGACAGCTTGTTCATCTGCACGCCGGACAGGAACGACGCGTTCGCGAACTTGTCGACGTCGACCTTGTACTTCTTTTCGTTCTCGGCCGCCTGCGCGGAGAGGTTGTGGGCGTTGCCCACGTCTCCGTTGGCCTTGTCGAGGTCGCCCTGGCGGGCGGTGAGGTCGTCCTTGGCTTTGAGGAGGTCCTCGTTCGCCTTCTCCGCCTGCGCCGCGAGGTCGCGGTACTTGGCGAGAGCGTCCGAACCGGAGTCCGGCGGGGCCTGGAGGACGGGGAGGGGGGAAGCGGCTGCGGTGCCCACTGGCTGCGCCACGGTGACTACTGCGATCACCGAGGCAGCCGCGAGGGCGCCTGACACCACGCGCTTGACTGGATGCGACTGCACGGCCGCGCGGGTCTCCTTTGCTCGTCGGGCCGCCGTGGCCGGAACCCCGGCGCGGAAGAGGTCGGGGGCCCTCTTCGCGCACGCTGCCCGTCCGCGTTCCGGCCGTCATGTGCCACAACAGCATTCCCGCGCACGGTGGTTGGTTCCGGTCCTGACTCCCCGACAAAGCCGAACCGGCGGCGATCCCGCGTCGCCGTCGTCCGACAGCTGACTGGCGCGAGATCTCGGCCAGGTTACGAAAAGACCGTCGGCGCGTCCACCGGGCCCCCCGTAAAAACTCTCCGTAGTCCGGCGAAACACCATCGGACCAGCAAGGCAGTTACACGTGACTTAGGTCACACGCTCTGGCAGCACAAAAGACCTCTTCGACTACTTACCGTTCACCGCACCGAGGCGACCGCTCGGCGAGCCAGTGTCACCCACTGGTGTCACGCCGACCTACTGTCGGTCTCCGGAACCAGACGCAGCCGCGGCACCATCCCCGCCTCGGCGAGCGCGTCGACAGCCCGCCGTTCGGCCGCGTCCCAGACAAGGCCGACCGGCGGCCCGAGCAGCACACTGACCACACAATCGGCACACGCCGCCCCGCGCACCGCACACCGGTCGCAGTCGACGACGAACGTGTCGATGTCCTCCACCGCGACGTCCACCGCGCCGGCTGGACGCCGCTCTTCCTGGCGGGAGGCACCAGGTTTCGCCCACTTCGCGCTCGGGTGCCGCCGCGCCGAGCGCCGCCGACTGCCAGCTTCCGCACACTCGCCTTCGCCGGTAGCCGCGGCAGCAGCGCTCCCGCCAGCACCCGGCGAACCGCCGCTTTCCCGGCGCGCCTCCAGATCCCGGTCCCGCGCCTGGCCCGTGGCCGGACTCACCCCAGTGGCAAGACTCACCGCCGGACCCGCCCCGCCCGGGTGACCGGCCCGGTCCGGCGGGCTGGACCGTTCAGCCATCCTGCCAGCCCGGCAGTCCGGCGGCCCAGAACGCTCAGCCACCCCACCAGCCCCATGATCCAGCGGCCCGAACCATCCAGCCACCCCGCCAGCCCGACAGTCCGGCGGCTCAGAACGCTCAGCAGCCCCACCAGCCCGACAGTCCGGCGGCCCAGAACGCTCAGCCACCCCACCAGCCCCATGATCCAGCGGCCCGAACCATCCAACCGCCCCGCCAGCCCGACAGTCCGGCGGCCGAGAGCGCTCAACCGCCCGGCCATCGACACCGGCGTTCCGATCTCCCGGGCCCGCCGCACAGCCGACCCGATCCCCCGGCCCCGCCGCGAAGGGAACTCCCCCGCTGGCACCAGTCGCGTCTCCCGCACGCATGCCGGAACCGACCCCGAACCGCTCCCGCTCGTTCTCGCCCATCGCCAGGCCTCCGTCCGTCCGCGAGGCCCCGGACCGGTTCCGGGAATCGCCTCGGGAACAAACGGTAGGAAGCACCACCGACAATTTCCGGAGCCCGCACGTCGGGCAGGGTCAGACTCGACCCAATCGGCTGACGAGAACCGCCGACGCCACCGGATGCGCACCGCCCGCGCGGACCGAGTCCGCGACCGCCCGGTCGGACGTCGCGACGACCATCGGGCGGCCCTTCGGCTCGGCCGCGACCAACGACCGGATCACGTCGTCGGCAAGCACCCCACGCTCGGAGAACAGCACTCTGACCCCGCGCGGCACCGCGGCGGGCACCGACAGCACACCGGCCCCGTCGAACACCACCGTGACCTCCGCCGACGTGCGCGCCGCCAGCGCCGAGAGCTGGTGCACCAGCCGGTCTCGCTGATCGGCCAGCGCCAGTTCCGGATAACCCGTTTTGGTGACGTTGTAGCCGTCCACGATGAGATGGACGTTCGGCAGCGCCAGATGCCGGTCGAGGGCCGTGACGTCCTGGATCCGCCCTCCCGGGCCGAGTCCGGACCGCGCGCCGCTCACCATGTCGGCAGGGCGCGCGCCGCGGTCGCCCAAGGCGAGTTCACGACGCAGGCCGTGCACCGCGCCGTCGATCGTGTCGACCAGCAACGCCAGCCGGACCTCGTCGGCCTCCCTGGCCTCGCGCGCGGACTGCCGGGCCATCTCCGCGTCCGCGACCGCCCGTTCGGCACGGGTGCGTTCGGCGGCGACCCGGCGGCGTTCCCGGTCGAGTTGCCCGTTCAGCATCTCGATCTCGCGTTCCCGCGTCGCTCCCCCGTCGGCCAGTTCGGCGCGCGCCGCCTCGGCCGCGTCCTTGGCCTGCCGCAGCAGCACGCCCTGCTCCCGCAGCCGGCGCAGCAGCTTCTCGACCTCGGCCTCGCGTTCGCCGCGCGCGCTCTCGACCGCCCCGCGCGCCTGTTCCAGCTCGGCTCGCAGCTCGGCGATTTCGACTTCCAGCCGCTGGTTCCGGGCCAGCGCCGCGTCCCGCTCCGCGCGCAGCGCGGTTTCCTCGGCGTTCTTCGCGATCAGCCGCACGCGTCCGGCCGCACCGGATTCGCCGAGCAGCACCGCGGCGGCAGCGGCAGCGACGGAATCCGAGACATTCGGGTCCAGCGCGTCGGTCCGGTGCTCGCGCAGCCACTCCAGCACCGCGGTCCGGAACTGCGCGGAGTCCCCCAACGCGGCCAGCAGCGCGGTGCCGCCGAGCTTCGCGCGCTTGGCCGGGGCGAACTTCGCGACCGGCCGCAGCTGCCGCGGCACGTCCGCGACCGGCAGTTTCGCGACCGCGGCCGCGGCCAGTTCGGCGATCCGCTCGCGCACTGCCTCCGGCAGGCTCGTCCACGTCGCCGGTTCCGGACACGTCCCCGGTTCCGGGACCTCGGCGTCCTGTCCCGCCCGTGCCGGAACCGCCGAGGGGCCGACGGCCTCCGCGGCTCCCTCCGGTTCGACGGGCTGAGGGTGCATTGGTCCAGGGTAGGCCCCGCCGCCGGATCGCGCGCCGCACCGGCCCGTTCCACTGGTCACCATCGGGCCACGGGCGGCGCGCGCGAAGATTGTCGGTGGCCGGCCCTACTGTGCGCGATCATGGAGACCCGACCGAGGCCGGACCAGGCTCAGCTGGCGTTCGACGAGCTCGGCACCCCGCTGCGGGACACCACGTTCGTCGTGTTCGACCTGGAGACCACCGGAACCAAGCCGGGGCCGGACGGGATCACCGAGATCGGCGCGGTCAAGGTCCGCGCCGGACAGGTGCTGGGCGAGTTCGCGACGCTGGTCAACCCGGGCACGCCGATCCCGCCGCAGATCGTCGAGCTGACCGGGATCACGCAGGCGATGGTCTACGACGCGCCGCGGATCGAACGCGTGCTGCCCGCGTTCCTGGAGTTCATCGCGGGCACCGTGCTGGTCGCGCACAACTCCGGCTTCGACACCAGCTTCATGAAGGCGGCCTGCGAGGGACACGGCTACGTCTGGCCGCGCCCCACCGTCGTCTGCACGGTGAAGCTCGCGCGCCGCGTCATCCCGCGCGAAGAAGCGCGCAGCTACCGGTTGTCGTCGCTGTCCATGCTGCTCGGCGCACGCACCCGGCCGACGCACCGTGCGCTCGACGACGCCCGCGCCACCACCGACGTCCTGCACGCGTTGCTGGAGCGAGTCGGCAACCTCGGCGTGCACACCGTCGAGGAGCTGATCGACTACCTCCCGGACGTCACGCCAGCCCAGCGGCGCAAGCGAAACCTCGCCGCCGACCTGCCGTCGCGGCCCGGCGTGTACCTCTTCAAGGGACCGCGCGACGAAGTCCTGTACGTAGGCACCGCGCGCGACCTGAGACGGCGTGTGCGGACGTATTTCACCGGTTCCGAAAGCCGGGGCCGGATCCGGGAGATGGTCGCGCTGGCGGAGCGGGTGGACGCCATCGAATGCGCACACTCCCTCGAAGCCGAGATCCGCGAACTGCGGCTGATCGCCGCGCACCGGCCGGCGTACAACCGGCGTTCGAAAAACCCGCACCACGGCTGGTGGATCAGCGTCACCGACGAGGCTTTCCCGCGGCTTTCCGTGGTACGCCTGCCGCGCGCGGGCACGCTCGGGCCGTTCCGCAGCCAAGCCGACGCGCGCACCGCCGCGGAGACTCTCGCCGACGCTTCCGGGCTGCGCACCTGCACGCAACGCATCTCCGCCACCGCCGCGTCCGGCACGCCGTGTGTCCTGGCCGAACTCGGCCGTTGCGGAGCCCCGTGCGCGGGCAGGCAGACCGTCGCCGACTACTCCCCTGCGGTGGAAGCTGCCCGCGGGCTCATCGCCGGTCACGACGGCCGTCCGCTCCACCTGGCCGCGGCGAGGCTGGAGGAGATGTCGGAGCGAAGGCACTACGAACAGGCCGCGCGCCACCGCGACGAACTGGCCGGGCTGGTCCGCGCTGTCGGCCGCGCACACCGGCAGGCCGCGCTCGCGTCGGTCGCGGAACTCATCGCCGCGGCCCCGGACGGCAATGGCGGCTGGGAACTGTCCGTCATTCGCTACGGCAGGCTCGCCTCCGCAGGGGTCGCCCGGCGTGGGGTGCCGCCGATGCCGGTGGTCGAATCCCTGGTCGCTGCGGGGGAAACCGTGCTGCCCGGAGAAGGTCCGCTGCGGGGTGCTCCCGGCGAGGAGGTCGGGATCCTGTTGCGCTGGCTCGCCCGGCCGGGGACCCGGCTCGTCCGCACCACCCGGCCGTGGGCCGAGCCCGCCGCGGTCGCCGGATGGCAAGCCTGGCTCGCCCGAGCCGCCGATGCCCGGTCGCTCGAACACCTCGCGGGCTGAGACACCCGCTGCGCCGTGCGCGGGCGCGTTCCCGGCTACGATCGCGCACGTCGGTTACCGCCAGGAAGTGGGAGGAACGCTGTGATCACGGCGATCGTGCTGATCAACGTAGAGGCCGAGGAAATCCCGCAGGCCGCACAGGCGATCGCGGACCTCGACCAGGTGTCCGAGGTCTACTCGTGCGCCGGGGACGTCGACCTCATCGCCACCGTGCGCGTGCAGGCCCACGAAGACCTCGCCGACCTGATCCCGGGCCGCATCGGCAAGGTCCGCGGCGTGCTCGACACCGTCACCCACATCGCGTTCCGGTCCTACTCGCGCGCCGACACCGACTCCGCATTCGAGATCGGCGTCGAAGGAGCCTGAGACCTGTCGTACCCCCGGGCTAACGTCCGGGGCAGGACGACACTGCGGCTGGCCGAGGTCACCAGCGACAATGTGGGCGCGGCCTGCGATCTGGCGGTAGCACCACACCAGAAAGATTACGTAGCCCCGGTCGCTGGCCGAGGCCCACGCCCAGCCGGGCATCGCCTGGCCGAGGCTGGTCTACGCCGGCGACGACCTCGTCGGCTTCGTCATGGCCGCCTTCGATCCGGACTGTCCGATCGACTACTTCCGCTGCGGCATCTGGCGGCTGAACATCGCCGCCGAGCACCAGAAGAAAGGCTACGGGAAGTTCGCCGTCGAAGCGGTGCTGGCCGAAGCGCACCGTCGCGGAGAAGCGTCGGCGACGGTGCTTGGGGTGCCGGGCGAGCACAGTCCGGAACCGTTCTATCTGCGGCGGGGATTCCAGCCACCGGCCAGCTTCACGAACGCGAGGTCGTCGCCCGCATCCGGCTCTGAACCCCGCCGCCAGCGCTAGCGTGCACGAAAACGCCTGACCGAGGCTGATCTGCTCCGAGAAGAAACTCGTCGGCTTCGTCCTGGCGGCGACCCGGACGGTTCGCCGTCGAAGCGGTGCTGGCCGAAGCGCGACGCCGAATCCGTCACGGTCAGCTGGCTGCCCGGCAAAGCCCAGCTCCCGGCCCTTCTGCCCGGCAGCTGGGCTTCCGGCCGACCGGCGAGACGGACGACCGCATCCAGCTCGGAGAACCGCCCAGCACCGCAAGAAGGCCCCTCCCTCGCGATGAGGAAGGGGCCTTCCGGCGTTCTGCGGGACCCGGGAGTCCCCGGGGTTCAGTGCCCGGAACCGACCTCGGTCGACTCCTCGGTGCCTTCGAGCTTCCCGTGCCCGTTCCCGTGGCCGTTGCCGCGAGCCCGGTCGAGCGCCTTGCTCTCCTCGGCCGGGTCCGGCGTCCAGATCGAACCCGGGACGGCGTGGCCCGCGGTGCCGAGCTTGTTCATCTTCTTCGGCACCGCCGCGCCCTGGTATTCGAGCGGGATCGCGTGGCCGTGGCTGTCCGTGCCGCCCAGCGGCTGGTGGATCTCGATGAACTCGCCGTGCGGCAGCCGCTTGATGATGCCGGTCTCGACGCCGTGCTCCAGCACCTCACGGTCGGACCGCTGCAGGCCCAGGCAGATCCGGTAGGTGAAGTAGTACGCCAGCGGCGGCACGATCAGCACGCCGATGCGCCCGGCCCACGTCGTCGCGTTCAGCGAGATGTCGAACTGGTCGGCGATGATGTCGTTGAAGCCGGACAGCTCGATCACCGCGAAGAACCCGAGCGCCATCATGCCCAGCGCGGTGCGGACCGGTGCGTCGCGCGGCCGCTGCAGCAGGTTGTGCGACGCGTTGTCCTTGGACAGCTTGCGTTCCAGGAACGGATATCCGAGCAGCAGCGCGAACAGGATCGGCATCCCGATCGCGCCGGGGAAGAACACCGCCGGGATCGTGTAGTTCCCGAGGTAGACCTCCCAGGCGGGCCAGATCCGGAGCATGCCGTCGGCCCAGGCCATGTAGAAGTCCGGCTGGGACCCCGCGGACACCATCGACGGGTTGTACGGCCCGAAGTTCCACACCGGGTTGATCTGGAACAGGCCGGACATCAGCGCCAGCACGCCCACGACCAGGGTGAAGAACGCGCCGCCCTTGAGGGCGAAGTACGGCATGATCCGCACGCCGACGACGTTGGTCTCCTTGCGCCGCACGCCCGGGAACTGGGTGTGCTTCTGGTACCAGACCAGCGCCAGGTGCGCGCCGATCAGCGCCAGCATGATGCCCGGGACCAGCAGGATGTGCAGCGTGTAGAGCCGGGGGATGATCTGGTCGCCGGGGAACTCCCCGCCGAACAGCGCCCAGTGGATCCAGGTGCCGATCACCGGCACCGACAGCACGATGCCGGACAGGGTCGCGCGGATGCCGGTGCCCGACAGCAGGTCGTCCGGGAGCGAGTAGCCGAAGAAGCCCTCGAACATGCCCAGGATCAGCAGCAGGCCGCCGATGACCCAGTTCGCTTCACGCGGCTTGCGGAACGCGCCGGTGAAGAAGATCCGGAGCATGTGCACCATCATCGACGCGACGAAGATCAGCGCCGCCCAGTGGTGCAGCTGCCGCACGAACAGGCCGCCGCGCACGTCGAACGAAATGTCCAGCGTGGTGCGGAACGCCTGGGACATTTGCATACCCTGCATGTTCGTGAAGCTGCCGTGGTAGGTGACCTCCTGCATGGAGGGGTCGAAGAACAGCGTCAGGTACACCCCGGACAGCAGGATGACGATGAAGCTGTACAGCGCGATCTCGCCCAGCAGGAAGGACCAGTGGGTCGGGAACACCTTGTTCATCTGGTGCCGCAGGCCCTTGGCCAGCTTGTACCGCTGGTCCGCGTTGTCCGCGGCCTCGCCCAGGTGCTTCTGGAGTGCGCTCGTGCCCTTGGTCGGCGTGGTGAGTGAACTCATGACTTACGCTCCCAGAAGGCCGGTCCGATGGCCTCGATGAAATCGCCCTTCGCGATCAAGTATCCCTCTTCGTCAACCGTGATCGGAAGCTGGGCGAGCGGACGGGTCGCCGGGCCGAAGATCGGCTTCGCGTAGTGCAGGGCGTCGAACTGCGACTGGTGGCACGGGCAGAGGATGCGGTTCGTGCGCTGTTCGTACAGCGAGGTCGGGCAGCCGACGTGGCTGCAGATCTTCGTGTACGCGTAGTAGTCGCCGAAGTTGAAGTCCTCCTGGCCCTTGCGCTTGACCACGCGCGCGGCGTCGGTCGAGCGCAGCCGGATGAGCATGACCGGGTTGTCGACCCGCATCAGCGCCTCGGACAGGGCCTTCTCGTCGCCCTTCTCCGATTCGCGGTAGGGGAAGACCGTCTCCATCGCGCCCGCGTCGAGGTCCTCGGCCTTGACCAGCGCGACGCCTTCCTTGACGTCGGCTTCGAGGTTGCCGGTGTTGCGGCGCAGGTAGACCTTCTCGCCCTTGAAGTTCGGCAGCCATCCGGTGTGCCAGAGGCCGTCCTTGTTCTCGGTGTCCTTCCACGGGTCCTTGATGAAGGACGCGATCGGCAGGGCCGCCACCGCGAGGCCGAGTGCGCCCGCGCCCGCGCCGGCGGTGCGCTTGATCAGCGACCGGCGGGCGATGCCGTTGCGGGTCCCGGCGTCGGCCAGGTGGGCCAGGATGGTGGCCCGGTCGACCTCCGCGGACGGGCCGTCGCTGCGCTGCTGCACCGAGGTCTCGTGCGGGACGAACTTCTTGGTGTAGAGGATCACGCCGATGCCGAGCGACAGCACCGCGAGACCGAGCGTGACGCCGAGCGCCGGGGTGTAGAGGCTGTAGGTCGAGTGCCCGCTCGGGTCGCTCGGGTCCTTGTACTCCCACCACTTCGGCCAGGCCATCACGACCACGAACGCCAGCCCGGCGAGCGCGGACAGGGCGAACCAGAACGCGACGAGGCGCTGCGCGCGCCGCTCCGCGCGGGTGCCCTCGACCGGCCACGGCTCCGGGTAGTCGACGATTTCGACGCCGTCCAGCTGACCGCCGAGCTTGAGCAGCTCGTCGCGGTCCATCTCAGCCAGCTCCGCCTCCGAGGGCGGCTTGGGCCCTTCGGCACTCATGCCTTCGATCCAATCCACAGCGTAATGCCGACGAGCGCGGCGATTCCGACGACGAAGGCGATGACGCCTTCGGAGGCGGGGCCGACCCCGCCGAGACCGTTGCCGCCCGGGTCGTTGTTGCCGTCGGACACCGACTTGACGTAGGCGATGATGTCCTTCTTCTCCTCCGCGCTGAGCTGGCGGTCGGAGAACTTCGGCATGTTCTGCGGCCCGGTGAGCATCGCGTCGTAGATCTGCTCCTCGGTGGCCGGGTCGAGCGGCGGCGCGTACTTGCCCGCCGACAGCGCGCCCCCGCGGCCGGTGAAGTTGTGGCACGACGCGCAGTTGAGCCGGAACAGCTCGCCGCCGCGCGCCGGGTCGTTGCCGCGCAGCGCCTCGCCGCGCTCCGCCGGGCGCTGCGCTCCGCCGCCGTGTGCCTGCACGTAGGCGCCGACCGCGTCGATCTCGCTCGGGGTCAGCTTCGGCGGCTTGCGGGCGGCCTGCGCCTCCTGGCGCGCCGCGGGCATCCGGCCGGAGGAAGTCTGGAAGTAGACGGCCGCGTCGCCGATGCCGATGAGGCTCGGACCGCGGTCCTTGACGCCCTCCAGGTTCGCGCCGTGGCATTCGATGCAGGTGTTGTTGTAGACCTGCTCGCCCTGACGCAGCAGCGCCGGGTCGCCCTGTGCCTGCGCGGTCTGCGGTTCCGGGGCGAAGACGGCGTACAGGGCGCCGGCCCCCACCAGGGCGACGCCGAGTGCGAGCACGCCCGCGAGGCGCCTGCGCATCTTCGAGCGCGCGCGGAACCGGCGCTCCGAGGATTTGGTGCTGGTGGTCATCTTGCGGCAACCCTTGCTGTCAGTTCAGGCCGTTTTGTGGTGGGCGGTGCGGAGATCAGGGAAGGATGTAGATCACCGCGAAGAGGCCGACCCACACGATGTCGACGAAGTGCCAGTAGTACGACACGACGATCGCCGAGGTGGCCTGCGCCGGAGTGAACTTGCTGAGCTTCGTGCGGACCAGCAGGAACACGAAGGCGATGAGCCCGCCGATCACGTGCAGGCCGTGGAAACCGGTCGCGAGGTAGAACACCGTGCCGAACGGGCCGGACGGGATCGTGAGCCCCTCCTCGACCAGGTTGTGGTACTCGTTCGCCTGCCCGAACACGAAGATCGCGCCCATGATCAGCGTCACGATGTACCAGCGGCGCAGGCCGTAGACGTCGCCCCGCTCCGCGGCGAACACGCCGAACTGGCAGGTCAGCGACGACAGCACGAGGATCACCGTGAACGGGATCGCGTACGCGACGTTGAGGTGGAACTCCTCGCCGTGCAACGGCGGCGGCCAGGACGCCCCGGCCGGGTTCTGCGCCTTGACGGTGAAGAACATGGCGAACAGTCCGGCGAAGAACATCAGTTCGCTGGACAGCCACACGACGGTGCCGACACTGACCATGTTCGGCCGGTTCAGCGAGTGGACCCGCTGGCTGATGGTGGGAGCTGCCGTTGTCACGAATCGCATTATGTCCTCCCGCGACCGCACCCCGCCCGCCGGGTCTGCGGCGGGTCGTGGGAGCTTCGCGTCACACCCGCGCGCGCGACGCGGACCAGCGGCGGAAGGAGTTACTCGTGAGTTGGCTGGAGAAGCTCCGTGACCTGGTGAGAAAGCCCGAAGAAGCGGTTCTCGACCCGGACGCGCCCGGTCTGGCGACCGTCGTTTCGGCGTTCGATCCGGCCGTCGCGGATTCGGCGGTGCTCGCCGAATCACCCGGCTGGGCAAGCGAAGCGCCCGCGGTCCTCGTCCATCACCTGCTCCTTCCGGCGGACCGGATCGAGGAGGCGGCGGCGATTCTCGCGCAGGACGGCTACGACCTGCGCGAACAAAGCCGCGACGGCGACCGGGTGCTGGCGCACGCCCGGCGGGTGCAGGTGCTGGACGCCCTGCACTGCGCCCAGGAACGGTCCCGGATGGCCGGTCTGGCGCAGCGGCTCGGCGGCGACGCTCCGGGCTGGGAGGCGCGGCAACCGGGTGACTCGCCCACCGCGTCCGCGTGAGATGCGTCTCGGCGGATACGATCGCGGCTGTTCCACCCGTGACGAGACGGAGGCGTGCTCAATGAGCGAGCAGTCCCAGCGGATCCTGGTGTTCAGCCACAAGGCCGAGGTCCGCGAGGCGATCATGAACGCCGTCGGCAGGCGCCCGGCGGCCGACCTCGGCCGCGTCGAGTGGGTCGAGGCGGCCGGCATCGCCGACGTGCTCGCCGAAATGGACGCGGGCTCGGTCGACCTCGCGATCCTCGACGGCGAGGCGCAGCCGACCGGCGGCATCGGCCTGACCCGCCAGCTCAAGCACGAGATCGACGACTGCCCGCCGATCATCGTGGCCGTCCGCCGCCGGGACGACCGATGGCTCGCCACCTGGGCGCTGGCCGACGCCGTGCTGGTGCACCCGCTCGACCCGCTGACCGCGGCGGAAACCGTCGCCGGCGTGCTGCGCGCCGGGCGGGTCCCCGCCGTCAACGGCGGCTGAGCCCGGTGGGCGCCACCCCGCACACCTGGCCCGCGCTGCTCACCCGGCTCATCGCCGGCGAGAACCTGTCCGCGGAGGACACGGCGTGGGCGATGGACCAGATCATGTCCGGCAGCGCCGGGCAGGCGCAGATCGGCGGCTTCGCGGTCGCGCTGCGCGCCAAGGGCGAAACGCCCGCGGAGATCTCCGGCATGGCCGACGCGATGCTGGCGCACGCCCGGCGGATCACGCTGAGCCGTCCCGCGGTGGACATCGTCGGCACCGGGGGCGACCGGTCGAACTCGGTGAACA
This sequence comes from Amycolatopsis rubida, assembly GCF_900115345.1. Classification (GTDB taxonomy): domain Bacteria; phylum Actinomycetota; class Actinomycetes; order Mycobacteriales; family Pseudonocardiaceae; genus Amycolatopsis; species Amycolatopsis rubida. The sequence goes on from NZ_FOWC01000012.1 coordinate 208,700, forward strand.
TCTCCACGATGGCGACGATCGTGACGGCGGCGGCGGGCGCTCCGGTGGCCAAGCACGGCAACCGGAGCGCGTCGTCGAAGTCCGGCGCGGCCGACGTGCTGGAAACCCTCGGCGTGAAGATCGACCTGCCGCCGGAAGCGGTGCTCGCGTCGCTCGAGGAGATCGGCATCGGGTTCTGCTTCGCCCCGGCGTTCCACCCGGCGTTCCGGCACACCGGCCCGCCGCGGCGCGAACTGGGCGTGCCGACCACGTTCAACCTGCTGGGCCCGCTGACCAACCCGGCGCAGCCGCGAAGTGCCCTGATCGGCTGTGCGTACGCGGACAAAACCCGTGCCCTGGCGGAGATTTTCGCCGAACGCGGGATGTCGGTGCTGGTGGCCCGCGGCGACGACGGGCTGGACGAGATCACCACCACCACGACGACGTCGGTGCTGGTGGTCTCCGGCGGCACGGTGACGGAACGCTCCTTCGACCCGCAGTCGCTCGACATCCCGCGCGCCACGGCGGAGGACCTGCGCGGCGGCGACGCCGCGGCGAACGCCGAGGTCGTCCGGGAACTGGTCAGCGGCAAGACCGGTCCGGTGCGCGACGCGGTGGCGCTGAACGCCGCCGCCGCGCTGGCCGCCTTCGCGGGCTTCTCCGGTTCGCTCGAAGACGACTTGGCGGCCGGGCTGGACCAAGCACGCCAGGCCATCGACAGCGGTGCGGCAGCGGCGCTGCTGGACCGGTGGATCGCGTTCTCCTCGGCTGATCGCTGACCGTCCGCGCTGCCCGAAGTTCGCCTCGGCCAGCGAGCGCGGCCTGCCTCGGTGGACGTCCGTGAGGGGAACCCTGCGGGAATCTGATTCCCGCAGGGTTCCCCTCACGGACGGAAAGCGGTCCGGTATGCGCTGGGCGTGGTAGAGCGCAGCCGCGAGAACTGGTGCCGCAGCGCAGCCGCGGAGGTGTAACCGCAGGCCACCGCGATGTCCTCCACTGAAAGCGAGCCCTCCTCCAGCAGCGCCTGCGCCCGGTCGAGGCGGCGTTCGGTCAGCCAGCGATGCGGAGTCGTTCCGGTCGCGGCGGAGAAGCGGCGCAGGAACGTCCGCTCCCCCAATCCGCTGCGGCGAGCCAGCTCCGCGACCGTGAACGGCTGGTCCAACCGCCGTTCCACCCATTCGAGCGCTTCGGCGACCACCGCGTCGTCCGGAGCGGCCGTCGCGGGCACTGGGGCCTGCACGAACTGCGCCTGCCCGCCGGCGCGGTGCGGAGCGGCCACCATCCGCCGGGCCAGTGCCGTCGCCGCCGCGACTCCGCGCAAGCGCCGCACCAGGTGCAGGCACAGATCCACCGCGGCGACCGTCCCAGCGCTGGTGAACACGCCGTCGTCGTCCGCATAGAGGGCTTGGGGATCTACTTCCGCGGCGGGAAACAGGCGGCGGAATTCCGGCTCGTAGATCCAGTGCACCGTGCAGCGACGGCCGGCCAGCAGTCCCGCGTAACCGAGCGAAAACACTCCCGCGCAGAACCCCGCCACCCACGCGCCGCGTTCCCGCGCAGCGCGCAAGGCGTCCAGCAATGGCTCCGGCGGCGGCGCGGTCCGCGGCGCCTGGGTGGGCACAATCACCAAATCCGCCGACGCCGCGAAGTCGAGATCGCGCAGTCCGGCGAGGCCGAATCCGGACCAGCTGGCCACCTCCGCCCCGCCCGGCGAGCACACGCCGAAGTCCCAGCCGGGCATGCCGTCCGCGCTGCGGTCGGTGCCGAACACCTCGCACGCGACCCCCAGCTCGAACGGCGAAACCCGGTCCGCGAGCAGCACGGCGACCCGGTGCACGTCCATGCGACCCAGCATGTCACAAGTTGTGCGGTCATTGTCATCTCTGACACTGGTTGAGCGGAACCGCCGCGACGAATCTGGGTCGCATGAAGAACCCCGAATCCCGCCCGGTCCTGCAGTGGTCCGCGGCGATGGCGTTGTCCGGCACGATCGGCGCGGTCGTGCTCGAAAGCGGCGCGGCCGCCCCGGCGGTGGCCTTCGCCCGCTGCCTCGTCGGCGGTGTCCTGCTGGTCGGGTGGTCCCTGGCCCGAGGCTGGTTCCGCGACTGGCGGCCGGCCCGCCGCGACCTGCTGCTCGCTGTCGCCGGCGGCCTGCTGCTGGTCGGCAACTGGGTGCTGCTGTTCGCGTCCTACTCGCTGTCGTCCATCGGCGTCAGCACCGTCGTCTACCACACCCAACCGCTGATCCTGGTCGGCATGGCGGCGATGTTCCTCGGCGAGAAAGTCGGCCGCTCGCACCTCCTGCGCGCGTGCGTGGCTTTCGCCGGAGTTATGGTGATTTCCCTTTCCGCACAAGGAGATGACGGACAACCCGTGCGGTTCGCCGGGATCGCGCTCGCGCTCGGCGCGGCCCTGCTCTACGCCGGTGCGTCCTTCATCGCGAAGCAGCTCAAGCACATCCGGCCGCATTTGCTCGCGGCGGTGCAGCTGACGGTCGGCGCGATCGTGCTCGCCCCCGCGCTGATTTTCACTCCGCTGCCGAGCTCGGCTCCGGGACTGCTGTGGCTCCTGCTGCTGGGCACAGTGCACACCGCGGTGATGTACGTGCTGATGTACGCCAGCATCGGCAAGCTGCCGACCACGACGGTGGCGCTGCTGTCCTACCTGTACCCGGTGGTCGCGGTCGTGGTGGACATGCTGGCGTTCGGCCACCGGCTCACCTGGCCGGAGGGCCTGGGGATGCTGGCGGTGCTCGCCGCGGCGCTCGCTCCGCAGCGCGCCAAGGCGGATACGCGCGACGCCCGGCCGGAAATTCCCAGCCGGGCGTCGCGGTGAAGCGGAAAAACTCAGTCGTGCTCGGGACCGGTGTGGTACTCGAACACCAGCCCGCCCACGGCGATGAGCAGGGCCACGATCGCCATCACGAGCAGCCAGATGTGGAAGAACGCGAGGGCGAGGCCGGCCAGCCCGGCCGCCGCGGCCAGCGCGACCGGCCAGTAGCTGCCCGGGCTGAAGAAGCCCAGCTCGCCCGCGCCGTCGCTGATCTCGGCGTCCTCGCGGTCCTCCGGGCGCTCTTCGATCCGGCGGGACACGAACTGCATGTAGCTGCCGGCGAGGAACGCGAGGCCGCCGGTCAGGAACAGCGCGACGATGCCGACCGGCTCGGCCTTCTGGTCGGTCGTGAAGAGCGCGGTCATGACCCAGTAAACGGCGGTCATGAGGACGGCGAATCCCGCCACCATGTAGAAAATCCGGGCTTCGACCTTCATGGGATTGGTCCCCTACTCCTCTGGGTTCGCCGTCAGTTGGACGCGGTGCGCGCGGTGCGGTCGGTGTTGAACGGCTTCGTGGTCACCGCGAACGGGCTGCACAGCTCGCCGCAGTTCATCGACGCCAGCGCCTCGGCCGCGCTGTTCGGCTTGCCGGTCTTCGGGTTCGTCTCGGTGCGCAGCTTGAGGTACTGGTCGTACTTGTCCGGGGACAAGGCCCGCACCTCGAAGTTCATCACCGAATGGTACGTCCCGCACAGCTCGGCGCAGCGGCCGACGAACGAGCCCTCGCGGTCGATCGAGTTCTGGAACGAGCTGTCCTGGTTGTTCTTCTCCGGATCCGGCATCACGTCGCGCTTGAAGTTGAACTCCGGGACCCAGAACGAGTGGATGACGTCCGTCGAGCGGAGCCGGTACTCGATGGTCTTGTTCGTCGGCAGCACGAGCAGCGGGATCTCGCCGGAGGAGCCGACGGTGCTCACCTGGGTGCCGTCGGCGCGCTTGGCGTTCTCGCCCTCGTACTTGAACTCCCAGTTCCACTGGAAGGCGATCACGTCGACCACGACGTCCGGGTTCGGCTTCTTGTCGAGGACCTTGCTCTCGGTCGTCGCGGTGAAGAAGAACAGCACGCAGACCATGATCGTCGGCAGGACGACCGTGAAGATCTCCAGCGGGATGTTGTACTGGAACTGCCGGGGCAGGTCCTCGGGGCCCTCGGCGGCCGCGCCCTTCTTCTTGCGGTGGAAGATCGCGGTCCAGAAGATCAGGGCCCACACGATCGCGCCGACGACGAGCGCCGCGACGACCGTCCACGTCCAGAGGGTGCGCATCTGGTCGGCTTGCGGCGTGACGCCCTTGGGCCAGCCGAAGCGGAGGATCTCGTCTCCCGAGCAGCCCGTCGCGGTCAGCGCCACCAGCACGGCCAGCGCGGCGACACGCCCGACCCGCTTACCCACCGGGGTGCGCTCTGGTTTTCCCACTGCGCCCTGCCCTTTCACCCAACAGGCCCTCTCACACCGGGCCTTCTTCGACCGATCTTCGTGACAGGCGGAGCCTAGCCGAGTTGGCCGCTCCCGCTGACCAAGGGGTGACCAGTTGCGCCACGCGTCACCCGCGTTCCGGGCGAGGCGCCCCGCCCCGGCATACTGGGCCCTTCCCCGGACCGGCCCGACCCTGAGGTGTGTGAGTACACGTGTGCGGCCTGCTTGGACTGATCTGCGCGACCGAAAACGACGCCTCGAACGCCCGGGAGAGCGTCGGCGCGGCGATGCGCTGCCAGCGCCACCGCGGCCCTGACGAGCAGGACACCTGGGCGGACGCCGAGGTCGTGTACGGCTTCAACCGGCTCGCCTTCATCGACGTCGACCACGCGCACCAGCCGCTGGTGTGGGGCCCGCCGGAGGCTCCCGGCCGGTACACGCTGAACTTCAACGGCGAGATCTACAACTACCGCGAACTGCGCGACGAGCTCGCCGAAGAATTCGGTGCGAAGTTCGCCACTGAAGGCGACGGCGAGGCGATCGTCGCGGCTTATCACTACCTCGGGGACAAAGCGGTCGAAAAACTGCGCGGCATGTTCGCGTTCCTGATCTGGGATTCGGCGGAAAAGGTCGTTTTCGGCGCGCGCGACCCGTTCGGGATCAAACCGCTCTACTACAGCGAAGGCCCGAAGGGCACCGCGTTCTCCAGCGAGAAGAAGAGCCTGCTGGAGCTGTCGGACACGCTCGGCGTCGCGCAGGAGCTGGACCGCACGGCCCTGCAGCACTACCTGGTCCTGCAGTACGCGCCGGAGCCGGAGTCGCTGCACACCGCGATCCGCCGCGTCGAGTCCGGCACCTCGTTCCGGCTCTCGCCGGGCGGGAAGCCCGAGTTCACCCGCTACTTCCACCCGAAGTTCGCCGCGAAGCCGGTGAACGGCCCCGCCGAGGCCGAGGCGCTGTACGAGCGCATCGCCGATGTGATGCGCGACTCGGTCGGCAAGCACATGATCTCCGACCCGGACGTCACGGTCGGCGCGTTCCTCTCCGGCGGCATCGACTCCACCGCGACCGCGACGCTCGCCAAGGAGCACAACCCGAACCTCATCGCGTTCACCACCGGGTTCGAGCGCGAGGGCTACTCCGAGGTGGACGTGGCCGCGGAATCGGCCGCCGCGATCGGCGTGAAGCACGTGGTCCGCACGGTGTCGGCGGACGAGATGATGGAAGCGCTGCCGCTCATCGTCTGGTACCTGGACGACCCGGTCGCCGACCCGGCGCTGGTCCCGCTGTGGTTCATCGCGCGCGAGGCGCGCAAGCACGTGAAGGCGGTGCTGTCCGGCGAAGGCGCGGACGAGCTGTTCGGCGGCTACACGATCTACGGCGAGCCGATCTCGCTGGCTCCGTTCGAGAAGATCCCCGGCGGCGTGCGGAAACTGCTGGGCAAGGTGTCCACGAAGATCCCGGAGGGCACCCGCGGCAAGGACCTGCTGCGCCGCGGCGCGCTCCCGCTGGAAGACCGCTACTACGGCAACGCCCGCAACTTCCGCGACGAGCAGCTGCGCGCCGTGCTGCGGACCTACCAGGAAGACGTCGGCTTCAAGGACGTCACCGACCCCTGGTACGAGGTGTCCCGCGGCTGGGACCCGGTGGCCCGCATGCAGCACGTGGATTTGTTCACCTGGCTGCGCGGCGACATCCTGGTCAAGGCGGACAAGGTCACCATGGCGAACTCGCTGGAGCTGCGGGTGCCGTTCCTCGACGCCGAGGTGTTCAAGGTCGCCGCTTCGATCCCGCTGGACCAGAAACTCGCCCACGGCACCACGAAGTACGCGCTGCGCCAGGCCCTGGCGAAGATCATCCCCGGCCACGTGCTGAACCGGAAGAAACTGGGCTTCCCCGTGCCGATCCGGCTGTGGCTGCGCAACGAGATGCACGACTGGGCCCGCGGCATCATCAACGACTCGAAGACCGACGAGCTGCTGGACAAAACCGCCGTGCTCCGCCTGCTGGACGAGCACAAGGAGGGCCAGCTGGACCGCAGCCGCCAGCTCTGGGCTCTGCTGGTCTTCATGCTGTGGCACGGCATCTTCGTGGAACACCGCATCAAGCCGGAAATCCCGGAACCGGCCTACCCCGTCAAGCTCTGACCGCAGGTGAGGGGAAATCTGATTCCCTCAGGGTTCCCCTCACGGCCCTGAAACCACACCAGCGCACCCACCAAACCAGGCACCCATACCACCCGCACCCCGATCCGAAGCCCGAATGCGGACGGCGGGTGCTTGTCAAGGCATCTTTCCCGCCTTGACGAGCACCCGCCGTCCGTCAGCACCATCAGCTTCGGGGTGCCCGCAAGCGATCGGGCGCAAGGTCGCCGCCAGGCGACGAGCAGGCCCGGTCAAGCAGGCAGAACCGCCGCGATCTCCTCGGCAGCCTCCGGCCCGAACGCCTCCCGCAACCGCCCCAACGCCTCAGCCCGCTCCAGCGTCCACTCCTGCGTCCCCACCGTCTCCAAAACCAGCACCGCGATCAAACACCCCAACTGCGCGGCCCGCTCCAAACTGAGCCCGCCGTCGATCGCCGCGAGGAACCCGGCCCGGAACCCGTCCCCAACCCCAGTGGGATCGGCCTTCCCGCGCTCCGGAACCGCCCCGATCTGCAGCGCGGTCCCGTCCCGCCCGACGATCTCCACGCCCTTCTCCCCCAGCGTGGTGATCCGCAGCCCGACCCGCTCCAGCACATCGGCCTCGGTCCAGCCGGTCTTCTGCAGCAGCAACTCCCACTCGTAGTCGTTGCTGAACAGGTACTTGGCCCCCTCGACGAACGACCGCACCTGCGCCCCGTCCATCCGGGCCAGCTGCTGCGACGGGTCGACCGCGAAGGTGTACCCCCGCTGACGGCACTCCTGAGCGTGCCGGACCATGCCCTCAGGATCGTCCGGGCTGATCAGCACGAGCCCGAGCCCGCCGACCCGGTCCGAAATCGGCCCCATCTCGATATTGCGGGACTCCGCCATCGCGCCCGCGTAGAACGTCGCGATCTGGCACATGTCCTCGTCGGTGGTGCACACGAAGCGCGCGGTGTGCGCGACCTCGGACACCAGCACGCCCGCGGTGTCCACGCCGTGCCGCTGCAGCCACGACTGGTAGTCCGCCCAGTCCTGGCCGACGGCTCCGACGAGCACCGGCTGCACGCCGAGCACGCCGAGGCCGAACGCGATGTTCGCGCCGATGCCGCCGCGGCGCACGACGAGGTCGTCGGCGAGGAAGCTCAGCGACACCCGGTGCAGCTGCTCGGCGACGAGCTGCTCGGCGAACCTCCCCGGGAAGTGCATCAGATGGTCCGTCGCGATGCTGCCGGACACGGCGATCCTGGGCTTGTCTGCCACCGGTTCTCCTCACGGGGTGGATGAGCTGTCGTTTTCGCGCCCTGACGCAAGTTACCCGCTGGTCATGACCCTTCCGGGTAGTTTCCGCGCCACGTTCCGACACTACCGGCCGGTACTCGTTTCCCGTTCAAGTCCGGCTGAATAGCGTGACGTTCGTGAACCTCGCGACCGAACCGGAAACCCTCGGCGACCTGATCGCCGACTGCGCCCACCTCCCGTCCGCGCTGCGGCCCGAGCGCCCCGCCGGCCAGGCCCGGCTGCCCCGGCCCAGGACCGCCCGGCCGTGGACGGTCGACGACGCCTGCCACGCGCAGGTCGCCGATCTCGACGCGTACGTCTGAGCCCGCGAACGCTCGGCAGCAGGTGAACGGCGTCCGCGCCGGAAAACGCAAACAGGCCCCGGCGCGGCCGCGCCGGGGCCTGTTTCAGCTCTGGGTTCAGTGGAAGCTGTCGCCGCAGGCGCAGGAACCCGTGGCGTTCGGGTTGTCGATCGTGAAGCCCTGCTTCTCGATGGTGTCGACGAAGTCGATCACGGCCTCGGACACGTACGGCGCGCTCATCCGGTCCACGGCGACCTGGAGGCCGTCGAAGTCGCGGAACAGGTCGCCGTCGAGCGTGCGCTCGTCGAAGAACAGCTGGTAGCGCAAGCCCGCGCAGCCGCCGGGCTGCACGGCGATGCGCAGGTGCATGTCGTCGCGGCCCTCCTGTTCGAGCAGCGCCTTCGCCTTGGCGGCCGCGGCGTCGGTCAACGTCACGCCGTGGGTCTCCTCGGCGGTCTCGGCCGCAGCCGCACCGGTCTGCTCAGCGGTCGTCATGGCACTCCCTCTTTGGTCGAACTCGCTGCGGGTACATCTCGTGTCCTAGGCACAACACGGGACTCGCCCGATCTGTTCCCCTCCATCGTCGCATATGGAACGACCTGGTGAACAACGTCGTGACGGCTGCAATACCCTGGTGAGGTGAGGTTCCTGCGCCGAAGCACCACTGACCCCGCCGCCGACGACTCCGCGGCCGAGACCGCCGTTGTCGATTCCCAGGCCACGAGCAAGTCGTACACGCCGGGAAAGGGCAAGGCGACGCCCAAGCGGCGCGAGGCCGAAGGACGCAGGCGCGGGCCGGTCGCGGCGCCGCCCACCTCCATGCGCGAGGCGATGAAGCGCAACAAAGAGCTGCGCAAGGCCAATCCGGTCAGCAAGGAAGACCGCAAGGAGGCCGCCCGCGTCCGCCGCGAGCGGATGATGTCCGGCGACGACAAGTACCTGCCGCCGCGCGACAAGGGCCCGGTCAAGGCGTACGTGCGCGACCTGGTCGACTCCCGGCGCAACATCCTCGGCCTGTTCATGCCGCTGGCGATCCTGGTGTTCCTCGCGCTGCTGGTGCCCGCGCCGGCGGTGCAGCAGTACATCACCCTGGTCTGCATGGCGATGCTGCTGGTCATGGCCATCGAGGGCTTCGTGAACGGCCGCAAGATCTCGAAGCTGGTCCGCGAACGCTTCCCGAAGGAGCCGTCGACGGCGACCCGCGGCGTCGGCTGGTACGCCTTCGTCCGGGCGAGCCAGATCCGCAAGCTGCGGGTCCCGAAGCCGCGGTTGAAGGCAGGCGACCCGATCCCGAACTGAGCCGTGCGGCACACAGGTCGTTAGCCACGCGAACGAAACGTTTACGCTGTCGGCATGGAGTTTCGACGTCTCGGCCGCAGCGGCCTCAACATCAGTGAGATCTCCTACGGCAACTGGCTGACCCACGGGTCCCAGGTCGAGGAGGACCAGGCACAAGCCTGCATCAAGGCGGCACTCGACGCGGGCATCACGACCTTCGACACGGCTGACGTCTACGCCAACACCGCCGCGGAGTCGGTGCTCGGGCGCGGGCTCAAGGGGCAGCGCCGGGAGAGCCTGGAGATCTTCACCAAGGTCTTCTGGCCGACCGGTCCGAAGGGCCCCAACGACAAGGGTCTCTCCCGCAAGCACATCATCGAGTCGGCCAACGCGTCGCTCAAGCGGCTCGGCACCGACTATGTCGACCTCTACCAGGCGCACCGGTTCGACCGCACGGTGCCGCTGGAAGAGACGATGCAGGCGTTCGCCGACCTGGTCCGCCAGGGCAAGGCGCTCTACATCGGCGTCTCGGAGTGGAACGCGGAGCAGATCTCCCGCGGCGCGGCGCTCGCCCGCGAGCTGAAGATCCCGTTCGTGTCGAACCAGCCGCAGTACTCGATGCTGTGGCGCGTCATCGAATCGCAGGTCGTGCCCGCTTCCGAGCGCGAGGGCCTGAGCCAGATCGTCTGGTCGCCGGTGGCGCAGGGCGTGCTGACCGGCAAGTACAAGGTGGGCCAGCCGCTGCCCGCCGGTTCGCGCGCGACCGACGAGAACGGCGGCGCGAACATGGTGAAGCGTTTCCTCGACGAGAAGACCCTCGCCGCGGTCGCGAAACTGGAGCCGCTGGCGGCCGAAGCCGGGCTGTCGATGGCGCAGCTGGCCGTCGCGTGGGTGCTGCAGAACCCGAACGTCGCGTCGGCGATCATCGGGGCCTCGCGGCCGGAGCAGGTCTACGACAACGTCAAGGCGGCGGGCGTCAAGCTGGAGCCGGAGCTGCTCACGGCGATCGACGAGGCGCTGGGCGACGTCGTGGTCGCCGACCCGGCGCTCACCGTTTCCCCCTGATCACCGCGGCCGGGTTCGCCCCGGCGAAAGTCCGTGAGCACTGCGGCGGCTACGAAGAAGGCCGCAGCAGAAACCGCTCCGCCACCGCGAGGTCGTGCGGATAGGTGATCTTCACGTTCTCCGCGCTGCCGGGCACCCACCGCACCGGCAGCGCGGAGAACCGCTCCATGCACGAAGCCGTGTCGGTGCCCAGAAACCCTTCCGCGGCGGCCTGCTCGTAGGCCGCGAGCAGCGGTCGCGCCCGGAAGCCCTGCGGGGTCTGCACCCGGATCGCGCCCGGCAGCGGCCCGGCCACCGTGTCCGGCCCGGCCATCGCGACCACGTCGTCCGCGGCCAGGCCCGGCACCGCTCCCCCGTCTTCCCTGGTCCGTTCCAGCACCGCGGAGATCAGCTCCGGCGTCACCAACGGCCGGGCCCCGTCGTGCAGCAGCACGGAATCCACTGTCCCGTCAGCGATCCGCGGCGCGAGATGGCGCAGCGCGTTCAGCTCGGAGGCTTGCCGCGCCGGGCCGCCGGGCACGATCTCCACCGGGACGGACAGTTCGGCGAGCACTTCCTCGGCCAGCGGCGCGTCCTCAGGCCGGATCACCAGCACCAGCACGCCGATCCCGCGCGCGGCGGCGAACGCGTCCAGCGACCACGCCACCACCCGCCTGCCCGCGACCGGCAGGTAAACCTTGTTCAGCGCGGCCCCGACCCGGGTCCCCGCACCACTGGCCAGCACGACCCCGGCCGCCGTCGATTCCCGCACGCCGACCGACCCTAAGGGCCCTGCCCTCGCGGCGGTAGGTTGGGCGCCGGGACGCCCAGCGGCGAAAGGAAACCTGGCTGTGGACACCGGGGAAACGGGCATCGAGTTCGGCGAGATCGAACCGCCGAGCGACCAGGCCCGGTCGGGCGCGATCGCGCTGCACGACAAGCTCGTCAAACCGGCCGGCTCGCTCGGCAGGCTGGAAGAGCTGGGCGTCTGGATCGCCTCGTGCCAGGGCCAGGCGCCGCCGCGGCCGTTCACCCGCCCGCGCGTCGTCGTGTTCGCCGGCGATCACGGCATCGCGAAGAAGGGCGTCTCGGCGTATCCGCGGGAGGTCACGTCGCAGCTCGTCGGCACCATGCTGACCGGCGGCGCGGCGATCAACGTGCTCGCCGCGGCGGCGGGCGCGGGCGTGCGCGTGGTCGACATGGCCGTGGACACCGAGGAATCCGCGATGCGGTCGATCGGCGAGTTCAAGGTGCGCCGCGGTTCCGGCTCGATCGACGTCGAGGACGCGCTCACCGACGCCGAGGTGCGCGCCGCGGTGGACGCCGGCCGGAAGATCGCCGACGCGGAGGTCGACGGCGGCGCGGACCTGCTGATCGCCGGCGACCTGGGGATCGGCAACAGCACCCCGGCATCGGTGCTGGTCGCGGCGCTGACCGGCAGCGAACCGGTCGCCGTGGTCGGCCGGGGTTCGGGCATCGACGACAACACCTGGATGCGCAAGGCCGCCGCGGTCCGCGACGCGCTGCGCCGGGCCCGCGCGGTGCTGGCCGACCCGCTCGCGCTGCTGCGGACGTCCTCGGGGGCCGATATCGCCGCGATGACGGGCTTTCTCGCGCAGGCGGCGGTTCGCCGCACGCCGGTGGTGCTCGACGGGCTCGTGGTCTGCTCCGCCGCGCTCGTCGCCGAAGAACTCGCACCCGGCGCGCGCCGCTGGTGGATGTCCGGGCAGCTGACCGGCGAACCCGCGCACGCGCTCGCGTTGGAGCACCTCGACCTCGGCGCGCTGCTCGACCTCGACGTCCGGCTCGGCGAAGGCACCGGCGCGGTCACCGCGCTGCCGCTGCTGATGATGGCCGCCCGCGTGCTCGCCGAAATGACCACCCACGAGCAGTCCGGCGTCTCCGGCCCGCTGTCGTCCTGAAAGCCGTGCGGGGAACCCTGCGGGAAGCAGAGTCCTTCAGGGTTCCCCGCACGGACAGCTAGCGCGTCAGGTGAGCGGGGTCATCCAGCCGGACGGGGCCGGGCGGGTGCCTTCCTGGATGCCGACGAGCTGCTCGCGCAGGGCCATGGTGACCGGGCCCGGCTGCCCGCCGGAGATCGAGAACTCGCCGCCGCCGTGCTTCACGTGGCCGACCGGCGTGATGACCGCCGCCGTGCCGCACGCGAACACCTCGGTCAGCTCGCCCGAGGCGGCCGCCTTCTCCCATTCGTCGGTGGAGATCCGGCGCTCCTCGACCTTGTGCCCGGCGTCCTTCGCCAGCTGCAGCAACGACTTGCGGGTGACGCCCGGCAGCAGCGAACCGGTCAGCTCCGGGGTGACCACGCGGACGTCGTCGCCCGAGCCGAAGACGAAGAACAGGTTCATCCCGCCCATTTCCTCGACCCAGCGGCGCTCGACCGCGTCCAGCCACACCACCTGGTCGCAGCCCTTCTCGACGGCCTGCGCCTGCGCCACGAAGGACGCCGCGTAGTTGCCCGCGCACTTCGCCGCGCCAGTGCCGCCCGGGGCCGCGCGCACGTACTCAGTGGACAGCCACACGCTGACCGGCTTCACGCCGCCGCTGAAGTACGAGCCGGCCGGCGAGGCGATCACCGCGAAGACATACTCGTCGGCCGGGCTGTTCACGCCCAGACCGGCCGAGGTGGAGATCATGAACGGGCGCAGGTACAGGGAATCGCCCTCGCGGGTCGGCACCCAGCGCTCGTCGACGGCGATCAGCTCGCGCAGCGAGTCGACGAAGGTCTCCACCGGCAGCTGCGGCATCGCGAGCCGCTCGGCGGATTCGCGGAACCGCTGCGCGTTGGCCTCCGGCCGGAACGCGGCGATCGTGCCGTCCGGCTGGCGGTAGGCCTTGAGGCCCTCGAAGATCGCCTGCCCGTAGTGCAGCACGGACGTGGCCGGGTCGAGGGAGAACGGTTCGTACGGCCCGACCTTGGCGTCGTGCCAGCCCTTCTCGGTGCTGTAGCGCACGGTGACCATGTGGTCGGTGAAATGCGTGCCGAACCCCGGCTTGGCAAGTACCTCGGCGACGCGTTCAGGACTCGCGGGGCTCGGGTTCGGAACGTGGGTGAACTGCGTCGCTGTGGTCATGCGTAGACGATAGCGCTTGGTCGGAAGCACGTTAGTCGGAAGTCCTGTGGTCTTACTCGCCGCGCTGTCCCGCGCTCGCGGCGTCACCCCACTACGATGGACGGCGTGAGCACTCAACCAGCACGCCAAGCCGGGCCCGGGGCCGGGCCCGATGTCAAGACCTTCGGCGCCGCGGCCCTGCTGACCTTCGGCGCGGGACTGCTCGGGATGGTCGGCTGGGGCCTGCTTTCGAGCGGGTTCGGCTTCTTCCTCGGCCTCGTCGTCGCCGGATTCGGCATCTACTGGTGGAAGAACCTGCACGGCAAGGTGATCACCAGGAACCTGCCGACCAAATCCGTGGTGATCCTGCTCGTCGTCAACATCGTGCTGTTCGGGGTGCTGGTCCTGCTGGCCCAGTAAGGTTTTCGCGGTAGCGGCCGCGCGGCTCCTCCCGTTCTCGCTGACACTGGCCGGACCGCGAACCCGCCGTGCACCGCGCCGCTGCGAAACCCGCAGTGAGTCAGCACAGCCCGGTGGGCAGCGCCGGAGCGGGCCAGTCCGGGTCCGGGCGGAAATCGGTGTGCGTGCCGTCGAACGGGTACGCGCCCCGCTCGGCCAGCCCGGCGAGCCGTTCGCCCTCCGCGCGCAGCTTGCCGAGTTCAGCGGTGGTCAACCGGCCTGCCTCGACGGCCGCCTCCGCTTCGTCCTCGTCCTTCCACTTCCAGCCCGCGCCCGGCGTCACGACCAGGTCGAGGATGCCGTCGATCCGGTCCGGGCCGGTTCCGGTGCGCCCGCGCGGCACTTCGAGGTTCACGTACCAGTCGCGGAACCGGCCGTCCGCCTCGAAAAACCACCACACCGACGACCACGCCCGGTCGGGGATCAGCCGCAGCGTCGAGGTGCCGTGCCAGACCTCCGGCACGCGTACGCGCGGCTCGCGAAACCGTTGTTCCAGCGGCGCTTCCCGCAGAGACCGGCCGTCCGCGAGCCTGCTGCCGACGATCGGCGTGCCGAGCGGGAGCCAGCCGAGCAGCGTCTCGCCGTCGTCGGAAATCACACGCAGCGGATGATGCTGGCCGATGCTGCCGTCCGGGCGGACGAAACGTTCGACGACTGTCTGTCCCGGCGCCCAGCGGTGCTCAGTCATGGACGCCACGGTAGCGGCGGATCCGTACCCGCAGCAGCAGTTCCGCGACGGCGCCGAGCCCCGCCGCGAGCAGCGCCGCCGACAGCGGAACGAACGCCGCGGCGGCCGCTGCCAGCAGTGCGGCCACCGCGACCGGAGCCCCGCCGGACGGCGCGAACCGCTGTCGCGCACCGACGAAAGTCGTGAATACGGCGGGAAGAGTCGCCAGCACTGCGATCACCGTGAGCAACGGCTGGAGCTGCCCGGCGTCCGCGGCGGACAGCAGATCCCGCATCGCGGTCCCGGACAATCCGAGCCGGACCGGACCCAGCTGCAGCAGCGTCACCGCTGTGACCGCCACCGCGACGAGGCTCAGAACCAACGCGCGTCCGGTGCCGCGCTCCCCCGGTTCCGGAAGGAGGAACGGCAGCAGGAACAGCGCCGCGACGACGATCCCGGCCGCGGGCGGTGTCCCGATTCCGCCCGTTTGCGACACCGGAGCGACCGCCAGGCACATCGCCACGAGCACCGCCGCGGCGGCCAGCAGCACGCCCAGCACCCAGGTGACCAGCAGATCCGGCAGCCGCAGCCCGGCGAAATCCGCCGCCGCGACGAACACCACGAGCGCAGCGGCGGCATACCCGGGCTGCGCCGGGAAGACGTACGCGCCGAACGCCTGCGCGAGCACGACGATCTGGGCCAGCCGGGATAATCCGCCGGCGATCCGGCCGGCCGGATCGCCGCCGAGCGCGGGCAGCCGGGAGCCGCAGGCCGCGGCCAGCGCGGCGAGCACAACCCCGGCGAGAACCCAGTATCCGGCCCCGGCGGCGCCGGCCGCCAGCGTCACCAGGAGTGCTCCCGCGAGCCGCACCGCGATCCCCCTTCCCCCGTCCGGATGGCTTTGTCATTAGCATGGCTCACGATCGACCGGGCAGATCGCCCGGCGCCACCGCGACGTCGCGAGGAGTCAGAAGTGACCGTGCCGAAGCTTGCCCTCTCCGAGAACACGGGTGCGGCATTGGGCAAGACCCGCGCCGACGTCGTCGTGATCGGCACTCTCCAGGGCGCGGACGGCCTCGAGCTCGCCGCGGGCGCGGAGGTCGCCGACGCGGCGTTCGACGGCAAGCTCGCCGAGGTGCTCGGCACGCTCGGCGCGACCGGCAAGGCCGAGGAAATCGTGAAGCTGCCGACGCTGGGCAAGCTGCCCGCGGGCGTCGTGCTGGCGGTCGGCCTCGGCACATCGAAGGACGGCGAAATCACCGCCGAGCAGGTGCGCCGCGCGGCCGGAGCCGCGGCCCGCGCGCTGAACGGCACCGAGCGGGCGTTCGTCACGCTGTCGGCGCTCGACCTGCACGCCGCCACCGAAGGCATCGCGCTGGGCGCGTACGTCTTCACCGAGTACCGCTCGGAGAAGGGCGAGGGCCCGCTGGCGAAGGCCGACCTGGTCAGCCCGGCCGAGGGCACCGCGCGCGAGCACAAGGCCACGCTGAAGGCGGCCGGGTTCATCGCCGAATCGGTGATCATCGCCCGCGACCTGATCAACACCCCGCCGAACGACCTGTTCCCGGCGTCCTTCGCCGACCGCGCGAAGAAGCTCGCCGACGCGAACGGCCTCGAGTTCGAGGTGCTCGACGAGAAGGTCCTCAAGCGCAAGGGCTTCGGCGGCATCCTCGGCGTCGGCGGCGGTTCGTCGCGGCCGCCGCGCCTGCTGCGGGTCAGCTGGAAGCCGGCGAAGGCGCGCAAGAAGGTCGCGCTGGTCGGCAAGGGCATCACCTTCGACTCGGGCGGCATCTCGCTCAAGCCGGCCGCGAACATGGACCACATGACCTCCGACATGTCGGGCGCGGCCGCCGTGCTCGCGTCGGTCGTGCTGGCCGCGAAGCTGAAGTACCCGCTCGAGGTCACCGCGCACATCCCGCTGGCGGAGAACCTGCCCTCGGCCACCTCCTACCGGCCCGGCGACGTGCTGACCATGTACGGCGGCAAGACCGTCGAGGTGCTCAACACCGACGCCGAAGGACGGCTCGTGCTGGCCGACGCGATCGTGCGCGCGGCCGAGGAGAACCCGGACTACCTGATCGAGACCGCCACGCTGACCGGCGCGCAGGTGGTCGCGCTGGGCAACCGGATCTCCGGCGTGATGGGCTCGGACGAGTTCCGCGACCGCGTCGCCGGCATCATGCAGGCCACCGGCGAGGGCGGCTGGGCCATGCCGCTTCCCGGCGAACTGCGCGCCGACCTGGACTCGCGCCTGGCCGACATCGCGAACGTCACCGGCCAGCGCTGGGCGGGCATGCTGGTGGCGGGCGTGTTCCTGCGCGAGTTCGTGCCGGCGGACCTGCCGTGGGCGCACCTGGACGTCGCGGGCCCGGCCTTCAACTCCGGCGGCCCGTGGGGCTACACCGGCAAGGGCGGCACCGGCATCCCGGTCCGCACCATCGCCGCGGTGCTGGCGGACATCGCCGACCAGGGCTGATTCCCGCGTTCGACGGAGGCCCCGCACCACGCCGGCGCGGGGCCTCCGTCGGGTCCGCGGCCGTGTGGCACGCTCGCGAACATGCAGCGCGACGACTACCTCGAGACCGCCGTCCGCGACGTGCTCACCGCCGACGAGGCCGCCGCTGACCGCCGGATCGGCCACGCCGCACTCCTCCTCGCGACCGCGGGCGCGGCCGACGCCGCGGATCGCCTTGTCACGCAATGGCACGCGGCGACCGGACGCCCGGCGTCCGTGCTCGCCGACGACGCGGTGCGCGCCCGCGCCTGGGCGATGCTCTTCGAGGCGCGCGGCGACCGTCCACAATGGGCAGACGCGCTCGTTCCGCTCGACCTGGACGCGGAAGAACAAGCCCACCAAGCATTTCTCGCCCGCCGAGCGTCCGATTTGGACGGTCTTTTCGACGGTTCGCCAATCGCGGGCGTGGTCTCCGCGATCGCCCCGGAGCGGCCGGATCCGGTGCGCGACGCACTGGCCGCCGCCGACCTCGGCGCGTGGGCCGCACTCGTCGAAAGCCACCCCGACCCGGACGTCGCGACGCTCGCCGCCACCCGCCCGCTCGCCGCCCGGCTGGTCGGCGGCGCGGACCCGCTCGGACTCGGCACGGAGTGGCCGGACCAGTGCGCGGGGGCGCTGATCGCCGCACTGCGCGAACGCCATCCGACCAGCCCGGCCAGCCTTCCGGAACTGGTCTCGGCGATCCTCCGGCTGCGCGGGCAACGCGCCCCCGCCCCGGCGTCGCCCGCCGACCTGGCCGCCGCCGAACAACGCCTCGGCTTCCGCCTTCCCGACGACTACCGCGAGTTCCTGGCGCTCGCGGACGGGTTACCCGCGGACGTGGTGTTCCCGCGCCTGCTGCCCGCCCGCGAACTGCGCGCCGACGGAACGGTCGTGATCGTCTCCGACCCCGCGACCGTCCTGCTCGCCCACACCGGCGACGGCTGGCGAGCGGTCGAAGTGGACCTCACGTACGGCAGCACCGCGCACGACTCGTTCCGCGCGCTGCTGGAACACCACCACCGACTGCTGGAAGCAAGCGCCTGACTCAGCCCACCCGCCCGCTGAAGTCCGTGAGGGCCACCTTCACAGCCGCTGATTCCCTCAGGGTTCCCCTCACGACCCGCACCCGGGCCGCAAGCCGGCGCGCGCAACGCCGAGACCGATGGAATCAGCACCCCCGGCAACAACCCGGCGGCTACCGAGAGCCAGCGCCCGGCTCAGCTGCCCGGGCGGCGCTTCTGCCGTTCGGTGTATTCGCGCATGCGCTTCGGGTAACCGACGCGCGCGGCCTCGTACACCGGAATCGTGTGCTTGTGGCCGAACCGCTGCGCGGCGTCGAAGCTTCCGATGCGGCGGCGGGTCCATTCGCCGTCGTGCGCGACAAGCACCACAGTGGTGTCGGTCACCGTGGTCGGCGGCTCGACGTACGCCTCCACCCCGCGGCGCGCGGCGGCCCATTCTTCCAGGTAGCGGGTGTCGGCCGAGCCTCCGGAGCGGCCTGCTCCAGCGGCCGCGCCGCGTCTGCCGCGGCGGCGCAACGAGTCGAAGATCCCCACTTCGACCCCCTTTCTTCCGGCGAGAGTCCGGACTTCATTATTCCCGGGTTCGTGTGTGGCCGGTGTCGCAGCACCGCCTTGGCCCGGCTAGGTCGCAACGCCGATCGGCGTAGTGACAAGATGGCTGTTGTCGCGCGCGCGTTTATACCGGGTGCCGCGGCGACCGAAGCTCCACCCCTATCGCTGCCGAGGAGTTATTGAAGTGAGCGACACCTCCGCCGACCTCGTGATCCTGGGAGGCGGATCGGGCGGCTACGCCGCGGCCTTCCGCGCGGCCGAGCTGGGCCTTTCCGTCACGCTGATCGAGAAGGACAAGCTGGGCGGGACCTGCCTCCACCGGGGCTGCATCCCGACCAAGGCCCTGCTGCACGCCGCCGAGGTCGCCGACGAGGCCCGCGACGCCGAGACCTTCGGCGTCAAGGCCGTGTTCGAAGGCATCGACATCGCGGGGGTGAACAAGTACAAGGACGGGATCGTCTCCCGGCTGTACAAGGGCCTCCAGGGCCTGGCCAAGGCGCACAAGGTGAACCTCGTCGAGGGCACCGGCCGGTTCGTCGGCGGCACCACCGTCGAGGTCGAGGGCACCCGCTACACCGGCAAGAACGTCATCCTCGCCACCGGTTCGTACTCGCGCAGCCTGCCCGGCCTCGAACTCGGCGGCCGCATCATCGCGAGCGAGCAGGCGCTGACGCTGGACTACGTGCCGAAGAAGGTCGTCGTGCTCGGCGGCGGCGTGATCGGCGTGGAGTTCGCCAGCGTGTGGGCCTCCTTCGGGGTCGACGTCACCGTGGTCGAGGCGCTCCCGCGGCTGGTCCCGAACGAGGACGAGTACGCCTCCAAGCAGCTTGAACGCGCGTTCCGCCGCCGCAAGATCGGCTTCAAGACCGGCGTGAAGTTCACCGGCGCGAAGCAGGACGACAACGGCGTCAGCGTGTCGCTGGAGTCCGGCGAAACGCTGGAGGCCGACCTGCTGCTGGTCGCCGTCGGCCGCGGCCCGAACTCGGCCGGGCACGGCTACGAGGAGGCGGGCGTCCAGATCGACCGCGGCTTCGTGCTCACCGACGACCGGCTGCGCACCAACCTGCCGAATGTCTACGCGGTCGGCGACATCGTGCCGGGCCTTCAGCTCGCGCACCGCGGCTTCCAGCAGGGCATCTTCGTGGCCGAGGAGATCGCCGGCCTGAACCCGCGCGTCATCGACGAGCGCGGCATCCCGCGCGTCACCTACTCGCACCCCGAGGTCGCTTCCGTCGGGCTCACCGAGGCACAGGCCAAGGAGAAGTACGGGTCGGACGTCACCACGTTCACCTACGACCTCGGCGGCAACGGCAAGAGCCAGATCCTCAAGACCTCCGGCGGCGTGAAGCTGGTGAAGGCCCCCGACGGCCCCGTCGTCGGCGTGCACATGGTGGGCGACCGGGTCGGCGAGCTGATCGGCGAAGCGCAGCTGATCTACAGCTGGGAGGCGTTCCCGGAGGACGTCGCCCCGCTGATCCACGCGCACCCCACGCAGACCGAGGCACTCGGCGAAGCGTTCCTCGCCCTCGCGGGCAAGCCGCTGCACGTGCACAGCTGACGCGCAACCAGCACAATCCAGACCACGTCTTAGCGATCAAGGGAGCCAGCGAACAATGGCCTACTCCGTCACGCTGCCGGAGCTCGGCGAGAGCGTCACCGAGGGAACCGTCACCCGGTGGTTGAAGCAGGAGGGCGACACCGTCGAGGTCGACGAGCCGTTGCTCGAGATCTCGACCGACAAGGTCGACACCGAAGTGCCGTCGCCGGTGGCAGGCACGGTCGTGAAGATCAGCGCCAAGGAAGACGACACCGTCGAGGTCGGCGGCGAGCTGGCGGTGATCGACGACGGCACCGGCGGCGTGCCCGAGTCCTCCGCCCCGGCCCAGCAGGCCGAGCCGGAGCCGGAGCCCGAGCCCGCCCCGCAGCAGCAGGAAGCCCCTGCCGCGGCCGCCCCCGCCGAGTCCGCTCCGTCGCAGCCGGACACCGCTCCGGCCGCGGGCGGTTCGGGCACCGAGGTGAAGCTGCCCGAGCTGGGCGAGAGCGTCACCGAGGGCACCGTCACCCGCTGGCTGAAGCAGGTCGGCGAGTCGGTCGAGGTCGACGAGCCGTTGCTTGAGATCTCCACCGACAAGGTCGACACCGAGGTCCCGTCGCCGGTCGCCGGCACCGTGCTGGAGATCCGCGCGGGCGAGGACGAGACCGTCGAGGTCGGCGGAGTGCTCGCGGTCATCGGCGACGCGAGCGCCGCCCCGGCTCAGGAGAGCAAGCCCGCGCCCGCTCCGGAGCCCGAGCCTGCCCCGGCTCCGGTCCAGGAAAGCAAGCCCGCCCCGGCCCCGGCGGCCCCGGCGGCTCCGGCCCCCGCGCCTGCCGCTCCGGCTCCGGCGCAGGAGAGCAAGCCCGCTCCGGCCGCGAAGGCCCCGGCGGAGCCGGCAGAGTCTTCGGATGGCCCGTACGTCACGCCGCTGGTGCGCAAGCTCGCCTCCGAGCACGGCATCGACCTCGCGTCGCTGACCGGCAGCGGAGTCGGCGGCCGCATCCGCAAGCAGGACGTGCTCGCCGCCGCCGAGGCCAAGCAGAAGGCGGCCCCGGCCGCCAAGGACACCACTGCCGCTGCCCCGGCCGCCGCTGCGTCCGCGCCACGCGCCGCCGCGGTCCCGCCGGAGGTCGCCGCCCTGCGCGGCACCGTGCAGAAGGCGAGCCGGATCCGGCAGATCACCGCCACCAAGACCCGCGAGTCGCTGCAGGTTTCCGCGCAGCTCACGCAGGTGCACGAGGTGGACGTCACCAAGATCGCCAAGCTGCGCCAGCGCGCGAAGGCGGCGTTCAAGGAGCGCGAGGGCGTCAACCTCACGTTCCTGCCGTTCTTCGCCAAGGCGACCGTCGAGGCGCTCAAGCAGCACCCGAACGTCAACGCGTCCTACAACGAGGACACGAAGGAGATCACCTACCACGGCGCCGTGCACCTGGGCATCGCGGTGGACACCGAGCGCGGCCTGCTCTCGGTCGTGATCCACGACGCGGGCGAGCTGAGCCTCGCCGGTCTCGCGCACCGCATCGCCGACCTGGCGGCGCGGGCCCGGGCCAACAAGATCAAGCCGGACGAGCTGATCGGCGGCACCTTCACCGTCACGAACATCGGCTCCAACGGGGCCCTGTTCGACACGCCGATCATCGTGCAGCCGCAGTCCGGCATGCTCGGCACCGGCGCGGTGGTGAAGCGCCCGGTCGTGGTGAGCGACGCGGACGGCAACGACACCATCGCGGTCCGCTCGATGGCGTACCTGCCGCTGACCTACGACCACCGCCTGGTCGACGGCGCGGACGCCGGCCGCTTCCTGACCACGATCAAGCAGCGGCTGGAAGAGGGCAACTTCGAGGACGAGCTGGGTCTCTGATCCGGCAACTCCCCGGCGAAGGCCCTCGCACCCGCTCGGGTGCGGGGGCCTTCGCTCTTTCCCCCTTTCAGCTAATCCGGAATTCCGGAATACCGGAGTAAACTCGCCGGCATGCTCACCCGACGCAGATTGCTCACGTCGGTCGCCGCAGCGGGGGCCGCCACGATCGTCGCGCCCTCGCTCGCGCTGGCCGATCCCCCGGACCAATCCACCCCCGAAGGCTGGCTCGCCCGGCTCGCGGCACACCGCGACGACGTGTCAGCGGTTTTCTCCGACGGCACCGGCCGCCGGTTCAGCCATCTCGCGGACCGCTCGCTCACCATCGCGTCCGCGATCAAGGTGGTGCATCTGCTCGCCTACACCACAGCGGTCGCGCGAGGACGGCTCGATCCGGACGAGCAGGTGCGCGTCGGCGACTGGGACGCCCGGCATCCGTATCTCGGCGACGGCCTGGTCGGGCAGGGCAGTCACCTGAAGGCGCTGACCTACCTGGGAATCCCGTGCGACGAGTACGGCGTCGCGAAGGACCCGGAGCGATGCGTGCCGCTGCACAGCATCGCCGAAACGATGATCTGTTTCAGCGACAACTCCGCGGCCGACTATCTGCGCGCCCGGCTCGGCGACCGGGCACTGCGGGAGGCCGCGGCCCGGGGCGGCTGGCGCATGCCGGACGTCCGGATGTTCGGCGGCGAGACTCTGCTGCTGTATTTCCCGGAGTACTGCCCGCCGCCGCGCAGCCCGGTCGTGGTCCGCCGCGCGGCGGGAGACGCGCTGTCGAACCGGTTCGCGCGCGACCCGTCGTTCCGCGCCCAAGTGCTCCCGCGCGCCGCCGGGAAACCTCCCTCCGTGGCGGCGATCCTGGCGTGGTCCGCGGCGACCGGACAGGGCAGCGCCGCGCAGTTGTCCGGGATGCACCACGAGATCGCCGCGAGCCGCGACCGCGCGGCCGTCCTCGCGCAGGAGATCCTCGCCGCGCCGCTCGCGAGAGATAAGCCGTCGGGTTCGAAAGCCCTGCTGTACAAGGGCGGAAACCTGCCCGGCTTCCTCGTTCTCGGACTCGACGTGCTCTGGCCGGACCGCCGTCCGGGCACCGGCACGATCTTCCTGAAGAACTCCACGCCGGAGGATCTCCAGTACGGCGGAGTGCTGCAGCAGCTGTGCATCGACGCGCTGTACCGCCCGGACACCTTCGCGGCACTGGAGCGTGCGCTGGGACACTGACCCGCATGACCGAAGACCTCGCCGAGCGTGTCGCGGCGCTCGAACGCCGGATGGCCGCAGTGGAGGGGCGGCCCGCCGAACCCGTCCAGGACGGTCCGCCGGGAATCGTGGGCTATCAGGGTGAATTGACCGATCCCGAGCTGCGCTGGGAAATCCGGCTCACGACCCCGGCGGTCCTGTCGCTGCCGGACGGGCCGCGCGCCGAGGTGCTCGCCGCGCTGGCGAACACCGACCGGATCGCACTCGTCCGGCTGCTCGCCCGCGACGGCGCGCAAACCGGGGCCGCGCTGCGGGAAGCCGCCGAACTCAGCTCGCCGGGACGGCTCTACCACCACCTCAAGGCGCTCACCGCGGCCGGGCTCGTCGAGCAGGACCGCCGCGGCAGCTACCGGCTCAGGCCGACCGCCGCGATACCCGCGCTGGTGCTGCTGACCGCCGCCGCCGACGTCGCCGGCCAGCTCCGCCCGGGTGTGCGCGAACCGGGCCGATAGGACACGATCAGAGGCATGCGGGTACTTATCGCGGGCTCCGGCGGTCTGATCGGCACCGCATTGACCGGACGGCTGCGCGAATCCGGGCACGACGTGCGCCGGCTGGTGCGGCGCACCGCGCGGGCGGAAGACGAACGCGGCTGGGACCCGCCGTCGGGACGGATCGACGACGGCGCGTTCGACGGCATCGACGCGGTGGTGAACCTGTGCGGTGCCCCGCTGTTGCCCGGCCGCTGGAGCGGAATGCGCAAACAGCAGCTGCTCGACAGCCGGGTGGAGCCGACCGAAGTGCTCGCCGAAGCGGTGGCGGAGCACGGCATCGGCGTCTTGGTGAACGCCTCCGCCGTGGGTTACTACGGCAACGCCGGGTCCACTGTGGTCGATGAGAACACCAAGGCCGGCAACGGTTTTCTCGCCGAGATGTGCACCGAGTGGGAGGCTGCCACCGCAGCGGCGGCCGAGGCCCGGGTCGTCTCGATCCGCACCGGTCTCGTCCTCGCCCGGAAAGGCGGCCTGCTCGACGTGCTGCGTCCGCTCTTCCGCTTCGCGCTCGGCGGACGGCTCGGCGACGGCGGCCAGTACATGCCGTGGATCGCGCTGGACGACGAAATCGGTGCCCTCGTGCACATCCTGGAGCACGAATCGCTGTCCGGCCCGGTCAATCTCACCGGCCCGATCCCGGTCACCAACGCCGAGTTCACCCAGGCCCTTGGGCACGCCGTGCACCGGCCTTCCCCGTGGTGGGTCCCGGAAATCGCGATGAAGATCGCTCTTGGCCAGGCCGCCGAAGAGATGGCGCTGTACGGGCAGCGCGCGGTGCCGCGGAAGCTCGAAGCGAGCGGGTACGAATTCCGGCACC
Organism: Amycolatopsis rubida; assembly: GCF_900115345.1. GTDB lineage: Bacteria > Actinomycetota > Actinomycetes > Mycobacteriales > Pseudonocardiaceae > Amycolatopsis > Amycolatopsis rubida. Next base: position 233,189 of record NZ_FOWC01000012.1, read on the forward strand.
GCACCGTCGACACCGCGCTCGACGCGGCGACGTGACGATGCCGCGCGTCCGGTGGATCGTCACCGGGGTGGTGCTGTTCGCCGCGTTTCTCTGGCTGGGGTTCCTGGTAGACCGGCAGCCGCCGCAGCTCGACGTCGAGGTCGCCACGGCCTTGCGAGGACAGGATGCTCGCCCGGCCGGTCAGATCGCGGGCGTGGTGACGAACGTCCTTGGCCCGGTGCTGCCGTACGCGCTCGGCGTGGTGCTGCTCGCGATCGTGCTGCGGGACCGATCGCGGCTCTCGCTGTGCGTGCGGCTCGCCCTGGTGCTTGTGCTGTGCCGGCTGACCAGCCTGGCGTTCAAGCCGGTGTTCCAGCGGCAACGCCCCCGCGTGTACCCGGATCTGAGCTACCCCAGCGGCCACGTCGTTTCCGTGGCGACGACCAGCCTGGTCGTGGTCCTGCTCTGCGCCTGGCTGCGGCCGCGGTTCGCGCGATGGGCGATCTGGATTTCCGCCGCCGCGACCGTGCTGGCCGCGGCCTGCCGGATCGTGCTCGGCGTGCACTGGGTCACCGACACGATCGGGGCCGTGCTCGCGGTGCTCGGCGTGGGACTGGTGTCAGCGACCGCACTGCGGCTGATCCCCTTTCCGGTACGCGAAAGGCGTAGCCTCGACGGGTGAGTTCTTCGAGCGCAAGCTGCCGCATCGCCGCCGAACCCCTCGTCGTGCGCGAGGTCGGGACGATCGACTACACCGAAGCCTGGGACCTGCAGCGGGAGATCCTCGCCGCGCGCGCGGACGACACCGGACCGGACACCATGCTGCTGCTGGAGCACCCGTCGGTCTACACCGCGGGCAAGCGCACCGAACCCGAGGACCGGCCCGCCGACGGCACCCCGGTGATCGACGTCGACCGCGGCGGCAAGATCACCTGGCACGGTCCCGGCCAGCTGGTCGGCTACCCGATCCTGAAGCTCGCCGACCCGATCGACGTCATGCACTACGTGCGCAGGCTGGAAGAGGCGCTGATCGCGGTGTGCGACCGGTTCGGCGTGCGCACCGGCCGCGTCGAAGGCCGCAGCGGCGTGTGGATCCCCGCCGACGAACGCGGCATCGAACGCAAGATCGCCGCGATCGGCATCCGCGTCCAGCGCGGCGTGACGATGCACGGATTCGAGCTGAACTGCAACGCCGACCTGGCCGCGTTCGACACCATCGTGCCGTGCGGCATCCGCGACGCGGGCGTCACCTCGCTGTCGTACGAGCTGCGGCGCGACGTCCCGGTCGCCGAGGTGCTGCCGCTGGCGAAGGAACTGGTGCTGGCCGCCCTCGAAGGCGAACTGCCGGTGAGCGACGACCGCTGGCTGCCGCGCCCGGAGGCCCCGAAGGCCCCCGGCGTCACCTTCGCCCTGCAGAACTGATCCAGCGGTCCGTGAAGGTCTTCCTCGCGGGAAGCTGATTCCCACGAGGAAGACCTTCACCGCTTTCAGTCCAGCTGAGGTGCGACCTCGCTCGCCACGAACTCGATGTGGTCGAGGTCGGCGAGGTCGAGCACCTGCAGGTACAGCCGGGTGATCCCGGTCTTCTCCCGCCACTGCCCGATCCGGTCCACGAGCTCCGCCGCGGTCCCGGCCAGCCCGTTGGCCCGCAGCTCGGCCGTCTCCCGGCCGATCGCGGACGCCCGGCGCGCGACCTCCGCATCGTCCCGGCCCGCCGCGAGCACGAGCGCGACCGAACGCAGGATCTTCTGGGGGTCGCGGCCGATCGCCTCCGCCGCCGCGTCGACGCGCTGGAACTGCGCGAGCGCGGTGTCGGCGTCCACGAACGGCAGGTTGAACTCGTCGGCGTACTGCGCGGCCAGCGCCGGGGTGCGCTTCTTGCCGCCCCCGCCGATGATCACCGGCGGCGCGGGCGACTGCGAGGGCTTCGGCAGCGCGGGCGAGTCGGCGAGCGTGTAGTAGTCGCCGGAGTAGGAGAACGTCTTCCCGGCCGGGGTCTTCCACAGGCCGGTGATCACCGCGAGCTGCTCGGCGTAGCGGTCGAAACGCTCCTTGAGCGGCGGCAGAGTGAGGCCGTAGGCGGTGTGCTCGTCGTCGTACCAGCCGGTGCCGATGCCGAATTCCACGCGCCCGCCGGACATCTGGTCCACCTGCGCGACCGAGATCGCGAGCGGGCCCGGGTAGCGGAAGGTGGCCGCGGTGACGAGCGTGCCGAGCCGGATCCGCTCGGTCTCGCGGGCGAGGCCGGCGAGGGTGATCCACGCGTCGGTCGGCCCGGGAAGGCCGTCCGCGTCACCCATCTTGAGGTAGTGGTCGCTGCGGAAGAAGGCGTCGTAGCCCGCGGCCTCAGTGGTCCGCGCGACCCGCAGCAGGTCGTCGTAGCTCGCCCCCTGCTGGGGTTCGGTGAAGATCCTCAAGTCCATGTCCGCCAGCCTAACGGCGGATCGATCAGCCCGCGGCGGGTCGCTGCTCGTCTCCCGCCGGGCGGCGCAGCCGGAACAGCATCCGCGTGATGACGTCCTCGATCTCGGCGCCGACCTTCTTCGGGTCCGCCGCCCCGGCGATCTCGGTGGCCGCGCTCGACAACGCGCCGAACAGCAGCCGCGCGGTGAGATCGACCGGGACCGGCTCCACCTCGCCCGCGTCGACGAGCAGCTGCAGCCCGGACCGCACGAGTCCGAAACTGGACTGCTCCTCGGCCTCGCGCCAGCGTTCCCAGCCCATCACGACCGGCCCCTCGTGGATGGCGATCCGCTGGTAGGAGGGGTCGAGGCAGCTGCGGATGAACGCCTGCAGCCCGCTCATCGCGCGCTCCCACGGGGCGCCGTCGCCGGTCATGATCTTCTGCAGCCGGTCGTAGACCAGGCTTTCGACCTGTTCGAACGCGGCTTCGAAGAGCGCCTGCTTCCCGCTGAAATGGTGGTACAGCGCGCCTTTCGTGACACGGGCGCGTTTGGCCACCTCGTCGAGCGAGGTACCCGCGTATCCGCGTTTCGTGAACAGTTCGACCGCGCTGTCGACCAGGGCGGATCGGGTCGACTCGGAGTAGTCGAGTCGTCGGGACCTCATTGTCGGCACGCTCACAACCTTACGCCGGGACCCGAGGGACCATACCCGTGGTATGTTGGCCGCGTCAGGTCCGTACCGGGAGTATGCCGCAGACCGGCAGTATGACCCGGGTCACGGAAGGGGAGCCACACCATGAGCTGGACCGACTTCTACCGGCGGCGAGAGATCCTCGATGCCGCTGTCCGCCAGGCGAGGCGTGCACCGCGAGCACCGCTGTCGCTGGCCGAAATCCCGGGTGCCGCCGAAGAGTTCGGCACCGAAGAGAACCTGTTGCGGGCACTGCAGTACAAGTGGACGCAGTTGCTCAGCGGCTACCTGCGCGCCGAGTTCGCCGATCCCGACGAGGCGGATCTTCCCGGCGACCAGGTCGATGCCGTCACCCGCGCGTGGCGGCAGGCACAGCGCGACCACGAAGACCTTCGTGCGGCACTGGACGGCGCGCTGGAGCGCTGCCCCGCGCTGGAACCGCTGCACCGCACCGAACTGCACATGCTGGCGCTGACCGCGGGCCTCGCCGAACCGGACGAGCCCGCCGACGAGATCGTCAAGGTCGGGCGGACGCTCGACGCGCTGATGCGCGCCGGCGACACCGGTCCGGTGCGCAGGCGCGGCCCGGTCGGGCATCTGATGCGCCTGCTCGCGCCGAGCGCGTGACGTGTAGTTAGCTGACCCGATGAACGAACGCTGGACCGAGGCCCGGATCCCCGATCAGAGCGGCCGGACCGTCCTGATCACCGGAGCGAATTCCGGCCTCGGCCTGCGTTCGGCGGAAGTCCTCGCCGCGCACGGCGCTCGCGTGCTGCTCGGCTGCCGCTCGCCCGAACGCGGCGAAACCGCGCTCGACCGGGTCCGCGCCGCGGCCTCCGGGGCCAACCCCGAACTCGTCCGGCTGGACCTCGCCGATCTGGCGTCCGTCCGCGAAGCCGCCGCGAAGGTGCGCGAGCTCACCGGCGACGCGCTGGACGTGCTGATGAACAACGCCGGGGTCATGGCCACCGCACAAGGCCGCACCGCGGACGGTTTCGAGCTGCAATTCGGCACGAACCACCTCGGGCACGCCGCGTTGACGTGGCTGCTGATGCCCGCCCTGCGCGGCGCACCGGCGGGCCGCGTCGTCACGCTGTCCAGCGTGGCCGCCCTCGGTGCACACCTGCACTTGGACGACCCGAACGCCGAGCGCCGCCGGTACCGCGCGGCAGCCGCGTACGGCCAGGCGAAACTGTCGAACCAAACCTTCGGCATCGAACTGGACCGACGTCTCCGCGCGGCGGATTCCACGGTGCTCAGCGTGCTCGCGCATCCCGGCTACAGCGCGACCGGCCTGACCACGAACATGGCCAGCTCGTACCGGAATCCCGTGCTCCGCACCGCGCTCCGGGAAATCGGCGAGCTCGGCGGAATGCTGCTGGCCCAACGCGTCGAGCACGGCGCGCTGCCGCAGCTCTACGCCGCGACCGCCCCGGACGTCGAAGGCGGCGACTACATCGGACCGGTTTTCGCCGTCCGCGGCCGTCCGGCAAAGGTGCGCACCCTCGCTCCGGCCCGGAATCCGGAAGCCGGGACCGCCCTGTGGGAACTGACCGCCGAGCTGACCGGCGTCACTCCCGATCCGCGCTGAATTCCCGGGAGAACCCCAAGCCCTCCCGGCCGTACCGGAGGTGGATTGGGTCCCGTTCACCGGAAAACCTCGGCGTAGGGTGGAGATCGTGAGTGCTGCACCGGAGGGGCGGAAGTTGTTGCGGCTTGAGGTGCGCAACAGTGAGACGCCGGTTGAGCGGAAGCCGTCGTGGATCAGGACGCGGGTGCGGATGGG
>NZ_FOWC01000035.1 GCF_900115345.1 Amycolatopsis rubida
GTTGAGTTCGGCGGTGTCCTACTCTCCCACAACCCTTCGGTTGCAGTACCATCGGCGCAGTCAGGCTTAGCTTCCGGGTTCGGAATGGGACCGGGCGTTTCCCTGACGCTAAAACCACCGAAACACTCCGAAACAACACACCCCCCGTCTCGGGACGGGGCCTGGTGTGGTGTTTCAGAACCGTAGAGTGGATGCGAGCGATCTTTGTGGGCAAGTCCTCGGCCTATTAGTACCAGTCAACTCGACAACACATTACTGTGCTTCCATTTCTGGCCTATCAACCCAATCGTCTCTTGGGGGCCTTAACCCACACGGGGTGGGATACCTCATCTTGGAACAGGCTTCCCGCTTAGATGCCTTCAGCGGTTATCCCTTCCGAACATAGCCAACCAGCCATGCCACTGGCGTGACAACTGGCACACCAGAGGTCCGTCCGTCCCGGTCCTCTCGTACTAGGGACAGCCTTCCTCAAGTATCCTGCGCGCGCGGCGGATAGGGACCGAACTGTCTCACGACGTTCTAAACCCAGCTCGCGTGCCGCTTTAATGGGCGAACAGCCCAACCCTTGGGACCTACTCCGGCCCCAGGATGCGACGAGCCGACATCGAGGTGCCAAACCATGCCGTCGATATGGACTCTTGGGCAAGATCAGCCTGTTATCCCCGGGGTACCTTTTATCCGTTGAGCGACACCCCTTCCACCAGGAGGTGCCGGATCACTAGTCCCGACTTTCGTCCCTGCTCGACATGTCTGTCTCACAGTCAAGCTCCCTTGTGCACTTGCACTCGACACCTGATTGCCAACCAGGCTGAGGGAACCTTTGGGCGCCTCCGTTACCCTTTAGGAGGCAACCGCCCCAGTTAAACTACCCATCAGGCACTGTCCCTGAACCAGATCATGGTCCGAGGTTCAGATTCCCAATCCGACCAGAGTGGTATTTCAACAACGACTCCACACCCACTAGCGTGAACGCTTCACAGTCTCCCACCTATCCTACACAAGCCGAACCGAAAACCAATACCAAACTATAGTAAAGGTCCCGGGGTCTTTCCGTCCTGCCGCGCGTAACGAGCATCTTTACTCGTAATGCAATTTCGCCGGGCCTGTGGTCGAGACAGCCGGAAAGTCGTTACGCCATTCGTGCAGGTCGGAACTTACCCGACAAGGAATTTCGCTACCTTAGGATGGTTATAGTTACCACCGCCGTTTACTGGCGCTTAAATTCTCAGCTTCACCCCCCGAAAGGAGTTAACCGGTCCTCTTAACGTTCCAGCACCGGGCAGGCGTCAGTCCATATACATCGTCTTGCGACTTCGCATGGACCTGTGTTTTTAGTAAACAGTCGCTTTCCGCTGGTCTCTGCGGCCAACCACCCCTCCGTCCGCACGGGACTTCAAGATGCCTGGCCCCCCTTCTCCCGAAGTTACGGGGGCATTTTGCCGAGTTCCTTAACCACAGTTCACCCGATCGCCTCGGTATTCTCTACCTGACCACCTGTGTTGGTTTGGGGTACGGGCCGTGCATGCACTCACTAGAGGCTTTTCTCGACAGCATAGGATCACCCGCTTCGCCTCAAACGGCTACGCATCACGTCTCAGAGTATGTGAACAGCGGATTTGCCTACCGTTCCTCCTACACGCTTACACCAGGACAACCATCGCCTGGCGGAGCTACCTTCCTGCGTCACCCCATCGCTTGACTACTACGGAATCAGGTCCCACGCTCCACACGGCATATCCGTCCGAAGACTTCCACGCCGGCTTCGGGTGGTTAGTGTCAACCGCCTCGCCATGGGCGCACATGCTCGGGTACGGGAATATCAACCCGTTGTCCATCGACTACGCCTGTCGGCCTCGCCTTAGGTCCCGACTTACCCTGGGCGGATTAGCCTGGCCCAGGAACCCTTGGTCATCCGGCGGCAGAGTTTCTCACTCTGCATTCGCTACTCATGCCTGCATTCTCACTCCCGCACCCTCCACGACTCGCTTCCGCGGCCGCTTCCCTGGATGCAGGACGCTCCCCTACCCACCCGTGCCACTGCACTGCTCCCGAAGAAGCAGCGGATGTATTGCACGAGCGACACAGCTTCGGCGGTGTGCTTAAGCCCCGCTACATTGTCGGCGCAGGACCACTTGACCAGTGAGCTATTACGCACTCTTTCAAGGGTGGCTGCTTCTAAGCCAACCTCCTGGTTGTCTGGGCAATCCCACATCCTTTCCCACTGAGCACACACTTAGGGGCCTTAGCTGGTGTTCTGGGCTGTTTCCCTCTCGACGACGAAGCTTATCCCCCGCCGTCTCACTGCCGCGCTCTCACTAACCGGTATTCGGAGTTTGGTTGATTTCGGTAACCCGGTAAGGCCCCTAGACCATCCAGTAGCTCTACCCCCGGCAAGAAACACGCGACGCTGCACCTAAATGCATTTCGGGGAGAACCAGCTATCACGGAGTTTGATTGGCCTTTCACCCCTACCCACAGCTCATCCCCTCAGTTTTCAACCTAAGTGGGTTCGGGCCTCCACGACGTCTTACCGACGCTTCACCCTGGCCATGGGTAGATCACTCCGCTTCGGGTCTAGACCACGCGACTCAAAACGCCCTGTTCGGACTCGCTTTCGCTACGGCTACCCCACCCGGGTTAACCTCGCCACGCAGCACTAACTCGCAGGCTCATTCTTCAAAAGGCACGCCATCACCCAACAAGTGAGCTCTGACGGCTTGTAGGCACACGGTTTCAGGTACTCTTTCACTCCCCTCCCGGGGTACTTTTCATCTTTCCCTCACGGTACTCGTCCGCTATCGGTCTCCAGGAAGTATTTAGGCTTACCGGGTGGTCCCGGCAGATTCACAGCAAATTCCACGAGCTCGCTGCTACTCGGGAACACCGTCACACAACACAAACACAGTTTTCGCGTACGGGGCTCTCACCCGCTCCGGCCCGCCGTCCCAAACGGTTCCGCTAACCATGCCGCATCACGCCCAGAGTGTCAGCCCTGAGAAGACAGGTCCCACAACACCGCCCGCACAACCCCTGACAGGTATCACATGCAAACGGTTTAGCCTCGTCCGCTTTCGCTCGCCACTACTCACGGAATCACTTTTGTTTTCTCTTCCTGCGGGTACTGAGATGTTTCACTTCCCCGCGTTCCCTCCACACCGGCTATACATTCACCGGCAGGTAACACCACATCACTGGTGCTGGGTTTCCCCATTCGGAAATCCTCGGATCACAGCTCGGTTGACAGCTCCCCGAGGCATATCGCAGCCTCCCACGTCCTTCATCGGCTCCTGAAGCCAAGACATCCACCATGTGCCCTTAACAACTTGACCACAAAGATGCTCGCATCCACTCTACAGTTCTCAAACACCACACCAGAAACAACGTGTGTTGCCTCAGGACCCAACAGCATGCCAGCGAACGACCGTCTCCCCGGACGCCGACCCGGACTTCCACGCGGCAAGCCGCAGTACTGACCGGGGCATAGCCCACCAAAGACGACCTTAACCAGTAGTTCCACAATTCCTTGAGCAACCCGAACAGGCCTGCATTCGAGGCCTAAGCACGGGCCACTCCCGGCCGTGGCCGGGACGTGTTGTGCTCCTTAGAAAGGAGGTGATCCAGCCGCACCTTCCGGTACGGCTACCTTGTTACGACTTCGTCCCAATCGCCAGTCCCACCTTCGACCACTCCCTCCCCGAAGGGTTGGGCCATGGGCTTCGGGTGTTACCGACTTTCATGACGTGACGGGCGGTGTGTACAAGGCCCGGGAACGTATTCACCGCAGCGTTGCTGATCTGCGATTACTAGCGACTCCGACTTCACGCAGTCGAGTTGCAGACTGCGATCCGAACTGAGACCGGCTTTAAGGGATTCGCTCCACCTCGCGGTATCGCAGCCCTCTGTACCAGCCATTGTAGCATGTGTGAAGCCCTGGACATAAGGGGCATGATGACTTGACGTCATCCCCACCTTCCTCCGAGTTGACCCCGGCAGTCTCCCACGAGTCCCCGCCATGACGCGCTGGCAACGCAGGATAAGGGTTGCGCTCGTTGCGGGACTTAACCCAACATCTCACGACACGAGCTGACGACAGCCATGCACCACCTGTACACCAACCACAAGGGAAGCCCCATCTCTGGGGATGTCTGGCGCATGTCAAGCCCAGGTAAGGTTCTTCGCGTTGCATCGAATTAATCCACATGCTCCGCCGCTTGTGCGGGCCCCCGTCAATTCCTTTGAGTTTTAGCCTTGCGGCCGTACTCCCCAGGCGGGGCGCTTAATGCGTTAGCTACGGCACGGACAACGTGGAATGTCGCCCACACCTAGCGCCCAACGTTTACAGCGTGGACTACCAGGGTATCTAATCCTGTTCGCTCCCCACGCTTTCGCTCCTCAGCGTCAGTATCGGCCCAGAGACCCGCCTTCGCCACCGGTGTTCCTCCTGATATCTGCGCATTTCACCGCTACACCAGGAATTCCAGTCTCCCCTGCCGAACTCAAGTCTGCCCGTATCGACCGCACGCTCCACGTTAAGCGTGGAGATTTCACGGCCGACGCGACAAACCGCCTACGAGCTCTTTACGCCCAATAATTCCGGACAACGCTCGCACCCTACGTATTACCGCGGCTGCTGGCACGTAGTTAGCCGGTGCTTCTTATCCAGGTACCGTCACTCTCGCTTCGTCCCTGGCGAAAGAGGTTTACAACCCGAAGGCCGTCATCCCTCACGCGGCGTCGCTGCATCAGGCTTGCGCCCATTGTGCAATATTCCCCACTGCTGCCTCCCGTAGGAGTCTGGGCCGTGTCTCAGTCCCAGTGTGGCCGGTCACCCTCTCAGGCCGGCTACCCGTCGTCGCCTTGGTAGGCCACTACCCCACCAACAAGCTGATAGGCCGCGGGTTCATCCCGTACCGCCGGAACTTTCCACCCCCCACCATGCGGTGAAAGGTCATATCCGGTATTAGACCCAGTTTCCCAGGCTTATCCCAGAGTACAAGGCAGATTACCCACGTGTTACTCACCCGTTCGCCACTCATCCCCGGCCGAAACCGGTTCAGCGTTCGACTTGCATGTGTTAAGCACGCCGCCAGCGTTCGTCCTGAGCCAGGATCAAACTCTCCAACAATGCTGTAAAGTTCGATCGAGACTACACTCTCAATCATTCCCAAAGGAAACCCCGACGAGGGGGTTTCACATATAAGCTCTACTGGCTTAGTTCACTAGCACACTGTTGAGTTCTCAAGCAACACACCCCGAACCACACCC
>NZ_FOWC01000014.1 GCF_900115345.1 Amycolatopsis rubida
GAAACCCCGACGAGGGGGTTTCACATATAAGCTCTACTGGCTTAGTTCACTAGCACACTGTTGAGTTCTCAAGCAACACACCCCGAACCACACCCGAACCCCCGCAAGGGCGAGCCTGACCGAAGCGATCATTCCTAGCAGTTTTTTGGTGGGACACCCACTCAATCACCCCAAAGGCGAGAGCTTGGTTCGTGTCCCGGCGGCCACCCGGTTTCCCTGGCGACTTGGAGAACATTACACGGCTCAAAACGGCCCTAAACAGGGGGGTCCCTTAATACGATCTTCGCAGGTCAACCGGCCGAACAGGCCCGCTGCGGCCGATCTGGCGGGCCGCGGTGCCGCGCGTCGACGGGCCGGAGCGCGGCGAATCCGGTGGCTTATCGGCTCGCGGATGCCGTAATGCGGAAGAACGGGCCCCGCGTTATCGGTGAATGCCGGAGTTACCGCCGTCGACGGCTGCCGGGTGAAGCGCCGAGCGGTTCGGGCGGAGAGCGGCTTGCCGGTGGACGTCGACGTGGCCGTGTGCAATGACGCCGGGGGCAGGACGGTTCGGAGGCATCATGAGCGCCAAGCCGGTCGCGACTGGCGAGTGACCCAGGTCACCGGAAACGATGTCCGGTCCGGGGCGGGCAGTTTCGTTCTTCCCCCGACTGGCCGCCGAGCGCCGGTCGCAAGAGCGGACCGAGCACAGAGGGAGCACCCGATGAAGTACCTGATCCTGGCGTACGGCAACCAGCAGGACTACGACCGCCTCAGCGGCAAGGACGGCGGAGCGGCCGCGCCGGAGGTGTCGGCGGTCGACGAGTTCCTCGCCGGGTTCACCGGAGCGCTGGCCGATTCGGGAGAGCTGGTCGAGACCCAAGGGCTCGCCGCGCCCGTGCTGGCCCGCCGCCTCCAGCTGCGGGACGGGGCTCCGGTCGTCACCGACGGGCCGTTCGGCGAGACCGAGGAGGTCATCGCCGGGTACTGGATGGTCGACTGCGCCGGTTTCGACCGGGCGACTGACATCGCGGCCGGACTGCTCAAGGCACCGGGGCGGTTGGCGGACGCCGGCGTCGTGGTCCGGCCGGTGATGGGCAGCGAAAGCGAACTCTGACCTAGGCCGGATGCGCCTGCCACAGGACTCAGACAGAACCAAGGCGGCAGAGATGACCGACCCCTCCGTCCCGGCCACGCTCGACGACACCCTGCGCACTCTCGCGCCGCAGGTACTGGGTGCGCTGGTCCGACGCTACGGGCGGTTCGACCCGGCCGAGGACGCGGTCCAGGAAGCCCTGCTCAAGGCTGCCCAGCAGTGGCCGGCAACCGGAGTTCCCGAGCGGCCCTTCGGCTGGCTGCTGCAGGTCGCGAGCCGGAAGCTGATCGACTTGCTCCGCGCTGACCAGGCAAGACGGGAGCGAGAGTTCCGGGCCGCACGCGAGGACGTCGGCGAGCGGACCGGGGACGACACCTTGATCCTGCTTCTGCTCTGCTGCCATCCGTCGTTGTCGGTGGCGTCGCAGATCGCGCTCACCTTGCGGGCCGTCGGCGGGCTCACGACGGCCGAGATCGCGCGGGCGTTCCTCACGTCCGAGGACTCGATGACCCGCCGGATCTCCCGGGCCAAGCGGACCGTCCAGGACAGCGGCGTGCCGTTCCGGATGCCGCCCGAAGAGGCGCGCGGCGAACGGCTCGAAGCCGTCCTGCATGTCCTGTACCTGATTTTCACCGAGGGGTACTCGGCGACGTCAGGACCGGATTTGCGCCGCGCTGACCTGGTCGCGGAGGCGATCCGGCTGGCCGAGACGACGGCCGCGTCGCTGCCGGACGACAGCGAGGCCGCGGGGCTGCTCGCGTTGATGTTGCTGACGGACGCGCGGTCGCCGGCACGGGCGACTGAGCAGGGCGAGCTGGTCCCGTTGCACGAGCAGGACCGGACTCAGTGGAAGGCCGGGTCGATCCGGCGCGGGGTGGAGCTGGTGACGGCGGCCTTGCCGCGCGGGCCGGTCGGGCCGTATCAGCTGCAGGCGGCGATCGCGGCGGTCCACGACGAGGCAGCCACTGCGGAGGAGACCGACTGGCGGCAGATCGCCGGGCTTTACCGGCTGCTGCTGAAGGTTTCGGCGAGTCCGGTCGCGAAGGTGAGCCACGCCGTCGCGGTCGGGATGGCGGACGGGCCAGCCGTGGGACTTGAACTGCTCGAAGCGCTGGACCACCGGGACCGGCGGTTTTATGCGGCGCGGGCACATCTTCTGGAAAAGGCGGGCGACCGCGAAGCGGCCCGGAGCGCGTACCGGCGCGCGGCCGGACTCGCCACCAACATCCGCCAGGTGCGGTATCTCAACGCCTGCGCCCGGCGGCTCTCCGAAGGAGCTCACCATGACTGACGAGATCCGGCCGTACCGGCTTGAGATCCCGGAAGCGGACCTGATCGATCTGCGGGAACGGCTTGACCGCACAAGGTGGGCGCCGGAGCCGGTCGGCGGCGACCAAGGGTACGGCGTCCGCACCGGCCGGGTGCGCGAACTGGCCGAGTACTGGCGGCACCGCTACGACTGGCGGGCTCTTGAGCGGCGGTTCGCTGAGTATCCGCAGTTCACGACCACGATCGACGGCAGCAACGTGCATTTCCTGCACGCCCGTTCGCCGGAGCCGGACGCGATCCCGTTGATCCTCAGCCACGGGTGGCCGGGCTCGGCGGCGGAGTATCTGGCCGCGGTCGGGCCGTTGAGCAATCCTCGCGCGCACGGGCTTGATCCGTCGATCGCGTTCGACGTCGTGCTGCCGTCGTTGCCGGGGTTCGGCTTTTCCGGGCCGGCGACCGACACCGGCTGGGGGCCGCGGCGGATCGCGCGGGCGTGGGCGGAGTTGATGCGCCGGCTCGGGTACGAGCGCTACGGGACCGCGGGCAACGACTGGGGCTCGGGGATCGCACCGGAGGTCGGGCGCGTAGCTCCGGACCAGGTGATCGGCGCGCACGTGACGCAGACCTGGGACCCGCCGCCGGACGACGATCCACAGTGGATTGCCGACCTGTCCGACAAGGACAAAGCCGCGTGGGACGCGTTCCACCGCTACCTCGCCGAAGAAGCGTCCTACGGCGTCGTCCAGGCGCAGCAGCCGCAGACCCTCGCGCACGCGTTGTCCGACTCCCCGGCCGGCCTGCTCGGCTGGAACGCGCAGGCGATGCACGACCACGGCCTCGACGCCGACGGGATCCTCGCCCACGTCACGATCCACTGGCTGACCGGCACCGCAGGTTCGGCGATCCGGATCTACGCCGAGGAAGCCCGGGAGACACCCGCCGAAGGCCGCAATCCGGTGCCGCTCGGGGTCGCGCAGTTCCCCGGCGACCTGCCGTCGATCCGCGTGTTCACCGAGCATCACCGGAACCTCGTGTCGTGGAACGAGTACGACCGCGGCGGCCATTACGCGGCGCAGGAGGTGCCGGAGTTGTGGGCGGGCGACGTCCGGCAGTTCTTCGCGAAGCTGCGCTAGAAAAACATTGCTCCGACTACATTGCACCTTATTGCACTGAAAACTCGCCCCGATTAGCGTCGGGGACATGCAGACAGTCCTTCTCCCCTCCGGCGCTCGGCTCGCCTACGACGACCTCGGACCGCGGCCGGAGCTCCCGGTGCTTCTCGTGCACGGGCACCCGTTCGACCGGTCCATGTGGGGTCCGCAGGCCGAGTACCTCTCCCGCAACGGGCACCGGGTCGTGGTGCCTGACCTGCGGGGATACGGAGAAAGCACCGGTCCGGCGGTCCGCGGGCTCGAAGACTTCGCCGAGGACCTCGCCGGACTGGCCGATCACCTCGGCATCGGCCGCTTCGTGCTGGGCGGGCTGTCGATGGGCGGGCAGATCGTGATGCAGACCGTCCGGGACTACCCGGAGCGCATTGCCGCGCTGCTGCTCGCCGACACGTTCGCCGAGCCCGAGACCGATGAAGGAAAGGTGACCCGCAACCAGGCCGCGGACCGGGTTCTCGCGGAAGGCATGACCGCGTACGCCGACGAGCTGTTGCCGAAAATGGTGTCGCCGGGCACTTTCCGCGAGAACCCCGAGGTGACTGAGCACGTCCAGAAGATGATGCGCAACGCACCGGCGACAGGTGCGGCAGCGGCGTTGCGAGCCCGGGCGAAGCGGCCGGACTACCGCGATTCCCTGAAGCAGGTCAGCGTGCCGACGCTGGTCGCGGTGGGCAGCGAGGACGAGTTCACTCCGGTCGCCGACGCGCAGCTGCTGCACCAGCTCGTAGGCAGCTCGGAGCTGGTGGTGCTCGACGGCGCGGGGCACCTGCCTAACCTGGAACGCGCGGCCGAGTTCAACGACGTGTTCGGCCGCTTCCTGGACCAGGACCACGCGGAAGAACGGTGACGCACTCCATGAAGACCGTATTGGTGACCGGCGCGAGCGCCGGGTTCGGTGCCGCGATCACGCGCCGGTTCGTCGCGGAGGGCGCGCGGGTCGTCGCCGCGGCCCGCAGCGGCGACCGGCTCAAGACGCTTGCGGACGAACTGGGCGACGCGGTGTACCCGCTGGTCCTCGACGTCCGCGACCCCGCAGCGGTCGCGGACGTCGTCGCGCAGCTGCCCGAGGAGTGGGCGAAGATCGACATCCTGGTCAACAACGCCGGCCTCGCGAAGGGTCTGGAACCCGCGCACGAGGCGAAGCTGGAAGACTGGGACCAGATGATCGAGACCAACGTGACCGGTCTCGTCCACCTCACCCGCGCGGTGCTGCCCGGAATGGTCGGACGCGGTGCCGGGCACGTGATCAACATCGGCTCCGTCGCAGGCAGCTACGCCTACCCCGGCGCGAACGTCTACGGCGCGACCAAGGCCTTCGTGCACCAGTTCAGCCTCAACCTGCGCTCCGACCTGCGCGGCACCGGCGTCCGCGTGACGAACGTCGAACCGGGTTTGGTGGGCGGCACCGAATTCTCCACCGTCCGCTTCGGCGGCGACCAGGCCAAAGCGAGCAACGTCTACGCCGGCACCACGCCACTGACCGCGGACGACGTCGCCGAGTCGGTCTTCTGGGCAAGCTCCCAGCCAACGCACGTGAACATCAACGTCATCGAACTGATGCCGGTCGTGCAGACCTTCTCCGCACTGAACATCGACCGCGAGCCCTGACCCACGTGCGTGAGGGGACCCTCCCGCACGCCCGCCCCGCCCGCCGGGATGCGCCCCGCCCCCACCGCCGCCGATGCACCCAACCATCGAGGCGCCCAGCCCCTCCCCCGCACCCCGATCCGAAGCCCCCCTGCGGTTCGGGGGTGCTTGTCAGGGCATCTTTCCCGCCTTGACAAGCACCCCCGAACCGTCAGCACAATCAACCTTCGGGGTGCCCCACGCAACCCCCAAAGGCGATGTCGCCCCCCAGGGCGACGAGCCGAATCACCCAGGAGCAAACCGCTCCAACCCGAACAACTCGAACAACGCCTGCTGCCTCGCCGTCCGGTCAGACAGAATCCGCCGCGTCCGCGGCCGCCCCCCAGTGGACCGATGCCGCAACACGGTCTCCCCGATCCCCCGCAGCTGATCCAGCAACTCGGCCACCGACAGGTTCATCCCAGCCCGGTCCGCCTCCCGCCGCATCACATGCGTGACTGTCGCAGCAAGCACCGACACCAACGCATGCACCGCGATCCGATGCGCACTCCACTCCCACCGAGGCGAAGGCCCCGTCACCGCGGACCCGGTCAGCCAGCGAAATGTCGAGTCGAGATAGGTCCGAGCCCGATAAGCGGTGACCACCTCGGCGACCGGCCAATCCCGATCCGTCACCAAAAGCTGTTTCCCGAAGAACTCCTCCGCCAACCGAGCGACCGCAGCCGCATCGACCCGCCGCTCCAGCCGAAGCTCCCCGGCACGACTCCCGGTGAGCGTCGTATTCAGCACCCGCTCCACCCGGCGGCCACGAATGATCCGGGACATCTCCGCGTGCACCTGAGTCCGGTCCCCACGATGAGTACCAGCGGCAAGTGCCGCGGCCAACCCGTCAAGCTCCCGCACCGTAGTGCTCAGTTCACTGGTGAACGCCCGGTACTGCGCCGCGTGCAGCGTCGCGGAATGGAGGAGGATGACGCGTCGGCGGGCACCGTCCACAGTCGCCACAGTGTCGAAGGCGGTCAGCCCGGCAAACCGCTCCGGATCCACCCGCCGCCGCACCGACGCCGGACGCGCGAGCAGCTCCGGATGGTCGGCCAGCGGAAGCGAGCCGACAAACCCGGTCCGCGCGCCGAGGTCGAGCTGCGCGGCCTGGCCGGAGTGGAAGACCAACGTGTGCCGCTGCCCCAGTTCGGCCGCCAGCGCGCCGAAGACCGGTGCGTTCTCCCTCCGATAAACCCGGGACGCCAGCGGAATCGCCCCATCCCGCGTGACAACCAGCCCCAGCCCGGCCAGCACGTCCTGGCAAGCCGACGGCGCCGTGCAATCCGCAGCGGTGAACGCGGCGAACTGCGCGACATCGACCGCCAGCGTCTCCGTCCCGTCATCGCCCAGAAGGTCCAGAACCGCCTCCGCCACAACAGTTTCCACCCGGGCGATCCGCTCCGGAGTAAGCCGCTGCAACGCCCGCCAATGACCAGCCGTCGTGATCGCTGCCTGAGGCGGCCGGGGCCGGACCAGATCCTGCGCGAGACAGCCGGTCCACCACTGCTCGAACTCCGTCTCCGGCGCGGTCGCCCGGTGCAGCACGGCAAGCGCGACATGGAGGCCAAGCGTCGGCCGGGCACGCTGCGGTCCGGCCACCGAGTCCACGCGCCGGACGAGGTCGAGCCGCTGCAGCGTCCCCCACACGGCGGAAACATCGCCGAACGACCGATGCCGCGCGCCAGCCGCTTCCGGACCGCCGCCTGCCATCGCCGCCGCGATGTCCTCGGCCGTCCCGAGGTACCGCTGGCCGACCACGCGCGGCTTGCCGTCGACGCGCGCGGACTCGGCGAGGTAGTAGTACGTCCGCCCGCCGATGCGCTTCCCGATCACTGACGCCATCCTTTAGGTAATACCGCCGTCATCCGTCGCCGACAAGCCCGCAACCTGCGCGAATGATCACCCTGGACCGCTCGCGCGCGGGGTGGCGGGCTAAGAGCTGGCTGGTCGCGGCGGCCGGGTCCTAGCGTGGCGGGAATGGAGCCCGAAGCTGGCGTGACCACGCCCACCCCGTCGGCCATGCGCCGTGCGCTCGCCCGGGCGCGAGACGGGAAGACGCTCGACGTCGCCGAGGCGGCCGTGCTGCTGCACGCTCGCGGCGACGACCTCAGGACTTTGTCCGACCACGCCTCCCGCATCCGCGACGCGGGCCTCGAAGAAGCCGGTCGCGCGGGGATCATCACCTACAGCCGCAAGGTGTTCATCCCGCTGACCCGGCTGTGCCGGGACCGGTGCGGCTACTGCACCTTCGTCACCGTCCCCGGCAGGCTCGAATCGCCGTTCCTGTCGCCGGACGAGGTCCTCGACATCGCCCGCAAGGGCGCCGAGATGGGCTGCAAGGAAGCCCTGTTCACCCTCGGCGACCGGCCGGAGGACCGCTGGAAGGCCGCACGCGAATGGCTGGACGCGCACGGCTACGACGACACGCTCTCCTATGTCCGCGCGATGGCGATCCGGGTGCTCGAAGAGACCGGCCTGCTGCCGCACCTCAACCCGGGCGTCCTGAGCTGGCAGGACTTCCAGCGGCTCAAGCCGGTCGCGCCGTCGATGGGCATGATGCTGGAGACCACCGCGCGCAGGCTGTGGAGCGAGAAGGGCGGGCCGCATTACGGTTCGCCGGACAAGGATCCCGAGGTCCGGCTTCGGGTGCTGGAGGACGCGGGCCGCAGCTCGGTGCCGTTCACCACCGGGGTGCTGATCGGGATCGGCGAGACGCACGAAGAACGCGCCGACGCGCTGTTCGCGATCCGCAAGACCGCGCGCGAGTACGGCGGCATCCAGGAAGTCATCGTGCAGAACTTCCGGGCCAAGCCGGACACGAAGATGCGCGCGACCCCGGACGCCGACCTCGAAGAACTGGCCGCGAACATCGCTGTGGCCCGGCTGGTGCTGGGTCCGCGGATGCGTATCCAGGCGCCGCCGAACCTCATCGGCGACCAGTACGACCTGATGATCCGCGCGGGCATCGACGACTGGGGCGGCGTTTCGCCGCTCACCCCGGACCACGTGAACCCGGAACGCGCGTGGCCGCAGATCGACCTGCTGGCACGGCAGACCGAGAAGGCCGGGTACGCGCTGCGCGAGCGGCTGACCATCTACCCGGAGTACGTGCGGCGCGGCCAGCCGTGGCTCGACCCGCGCGTCACACGGCACGTGGCGGCGCTGGTCGACGCGGAAACCGGGCTGGCCCGCGACGGCGCGATGCCGGTCGGGATCCCGTGGCAGGAGCCGGACGGCGGCTGGCAGGAATCCGGCCGCACCGATCTGCACACCGAGATCGACACCACCGGCCGCACCGAGGACCGGCGAGGCGACTTCGATTCGGTCTACGGCGACTGGAAAGAGATCGGCCGCAAGATCAAGACCGGTCCGCAGCGGTTCGACACCGACGTGCGGGATGCCTTGCGCAGTGCGGAAAAGGACCCCGCCGGGCTGTCCGACGACGCCGCGCTCGCCCTGCTGCACGCCGACGGGCCGGAGCTGGACGCGCTTACGAAACTGGCCGACGACCTGCGGCGCGAGGTCGTCGGGGACGACATCACCTTCGTCGTCACGCGGAACATCAACTTCACCAACGTCTGCTACACCGGCTGCCGGTTCTGCGCCTTCGCGCAGCGCAAGACCGACGCGGACGCGTACACGCTGTCGCTGGAGCAGGTCGGCGACCGGGTGGACGAGGCATGGGCCGCGGGCGCGACCGAGATCTGCATGCAGGGCGGGATCCACCCGGATCTGCCGGGCACCGCGTACTTCGACCTCGCGGCCGAGGTGAAGCGGCGGCAGCCGGAGATCCACCTGCACTCGTTCAGCCCGATGGAGGTCGTGAACGGAGCATCGCGGACGAATCTGTCCATTCGCGACTTCCTGATCCGGGCGAAGGAGTCCGGGGTGGACTCGCTGCCGGGCACCGCCGCGGAAATCCTCGACGACGACGTCCGGTGGGTGCTCACCAAGGGCAAGCTGCCGACGGACGCGTGGATCGAGGTGGTCACCACCGCGCACGACGTCGGGCTGCCGACCACGGCGACGATGATGTACGGCCACGTGGACAACCCGAGCCACTGGGTCGGGCACCTGAAACTGCTGGCCAAACTGCAGCGCGAAGGCGTGGAACGCAACGGGCGGCGCGGGTTCAGCGAGTTCGTGCTGCTGCCGTTCATCCACCAGAGCTCGCCGATCTATCTGGCCGGGCTCGCCCGCGCGGGCACGACGCTGCGCGAGAACCGGGCAGTGCACGCGCTGTCGCGGCTGCTGCTGCACGGCACGTTCGACAACATCCAGAGTTCCTGGGTGAAGCTCGGCGAGGAAGGCAGCCGGGCGGTGCTGCAGGGCGGCGTCAACGACATCGGCGGCACGCTGATGGAGGAGACGATCAGCCGGATGGCGGGCGCGGCGAACGGGTCGTACAAGACGATCAGCGACATGCGCGCGATGGTCGAGCCGCTCGGGCGTCCGCTGCGGCAGCGGACCACATCGTACGGGACGCCGACGGACGAGCGGATCGCCGCGGCGCAGGCGTCGGACGGGGTCGCGACGGCGGTGCGGAAGCCGTTGCTGCCGCTGCTCACGCCGTGATCAACCGGTGCGGTGCAGCCGCCACAGCGCGATAGCCAGCTGCAACCGCAACCGGCCCGCGGGATCGCGCACTGGCCAGCCGAGCAGGTGTTCGGCGTGGGCCAGGCGCTCCTGCAGGGTCGAATGGTGCACTACCAGCGTGTTCGCGGCGGCACGCAGACTCGGAGCGCCCGCGACGGCGACCAGCGTGGGCACTACCCACGGGGCCGCCGTGCGGGCGTGCTCCAGGCTCGCGACGTCCGCGACCGGTTCGGTGCGGGGTCCGACCGCATCGGCGAGCACGGCCAGTCCGCCGAGTTCGGCGTAGTCCACAACGGACGGTCCAGGATCGTCCTCGGCCGCGGTGAACCGGAAAGCCGTCCGGGCTTGTGCGCCGGACAACGGCAGGTCGGCCAAGTCCACCACGGTGCCAAGACCCGCCCGGGCGCGCCCCGACGGAGTCCACTGCGGAGGAACCACCAGCGGGACCCCGTCGGTCACGACAGCTCGCGCGGCGGAGCCGAGGCCGAGGCGATGCGCGGCGCGAAGCCGGGTTCGTTCGTCCGCCGACGCGTCGAGCACCACTTCCACAGACGCCGGATCGACGACCCGGCCGCGGGTGCGGTCCAGCACCGACCGAGCCGCGGCCGACGCGCGCTCCAGCACCATCGCGTCCACCGGGCTCGCCGGGCCGGGCCGTTCCAGCCACAGCGCGACCGGCCCGTCCGGACGGACCGGAGCCGACGGCCACTCCGGATCGGGCGGTTCGGCCGAAGGCACGACGCGTCCGTCCGGTTCGACGCGGACGCGCACCCGGCGTTCGTCGTCGGCCAGCCGCGCCGGGCAACCGGACAGCACCGCCGCCCCGCGCACGATCGGCTCCAGCCCGGCGCGGCCCTCGACCAGCCGGTCGAAGTAGGCGATGACCTTGACCGTCTCGGCCGCGCCGGGATCGAGCGCGCTCAGATGCGTGACCAGCTCCCTCATCGGTCCATCATCGCTCGCCCGGTTCAGCCGAGCAGCCGCCGCAGCCACGGCGTCCGCTCGGCGCGGGCCTGCTGCGACAGCGCCGCCTGCGGAGCCGAGCCGTCGAAGCCGTGGAAAGCGCCGGGCCAGACGTGCAGTTCCGCTTGCACTCCGGACAGCCACAGCCGGTTCGCGTAGGCGACGACCTCGTCGCGGAAGGTCTCGGTGCTGCCGACGTCGAGGAATGCGGGCGGGAGCCCGGACAGGTCCTCGGCGCGTGCGGGCGCGGCGTACGGCGACACGTCCGGGCCGCCGCGAGCGTCGCCGAGCAGCGCGGTCCAGCCGACGTTGTTCGCGGTGCGGTCCCAGCTGCCCAGTTCGGCCATCTGGATCGCCGACGGCGAATCGTTGCGGTCGTCGAGCATCGGGTACACGAGCAGCTGGCCGAGCAGTTCCGGTCCGCCGCGGTCCCGGGCGAGCAGCGCCGTCGCCGCCGCGAGCCCGCCGCCCGCGCTCGCCCCGCCGATCACGACGCGCGAGGCGTCGAAGCCGTGCTCGGCGGCGTGCTTGACCGTCCATTCCAGGCCGGCGTAGCAGTCCTCGACCGGAGCCGGATGCGGGTGTTCGGGCGCGACCCGGTAGTCGACGCAGACGAAGCCGAGGCCCAGTTCGGTCGCGTACTCCTTGAGGAAGTACAGGTCGCCGCCCTGGTGGCCGCCGATGATCATGCCGCCGCCGTGCAGCCAGTACAGCACCGGGACGTCGACCGCCCCGGCGGGCCGCGCGAGGATGAGCGGGATCGGGCCGCGCGGGCCTTCGGCGTCCGCTTCGGACACTTCGAGGGCTCCGTCGGCGGTGATCTCCTCCAGCGAGATCTGCCGCTTCGCCGCGGCCGCGCGCACCGCCGGGATCGATTCGAGCGTCTCGATCGGCGGACGCTCGGTTGCCAGCACCTCAAGCGCCGCGGCCAGCTCGGGGTCGAACGGGAGCGGTGGATACGCAGTCATCGCGGGGCCTCCAAGGACTCGGGTGCTGGCCCCATCCTCGCCGCCCGGGAGCCGGACCGGGCCAGCCGGGCGGCGGGAATCTCCCGCCAGGCGGCGGGTCAGCGGTCCAGGCTGATCGCGTTCTTCGCCCGCTCGACCGATTCCTCCGACGCGGGCCCCGCCGCGTTTTCCGTGGCCAGCGCCTGGTTCAGCTCGACGAACGGGCGCATCCGGGCCTCGTAGCCCGCCACGGATTCCGCCAGCACGTACGCGCCGGCCAAGGCGAGGCTCGTGCCCTGTCCCGACAGCACGGACGCGCAGTACCCGGCGTCGCCGACCAGCGCGACCCGGCCGGTCGTCCAGCGGTCGAGACGGATCTGGAGCATGGCGTCGAAGAAGAACGTCTCGGACTCCTCCATGGCTTTGACCAGGTCGGGCACCGGGCCGCCGACCTCGCTCAGGCGTTCCGCGACGAGCTTCTTCTGCTCCGCGACCTCCCGGATCTCGCGGTACTCCGGCTCGCCGAAACCGAGCGTCACCCGGATCTCCTCGTTGCCCGGCACCGGATAGACCGCGCCGCCGACGCCCTCGCCCTGGAACCAGATCTGCCAGTCTTCGAGGCCGACCGTGTTGGCCGCCGGGAAAATCGCCAGGTACTGGCCGAGATAGCGGCGGAACTGGTCCTCCGGGCCGAACGCGAGCCGCCGGACCGCCGAATGCGCGCCGTCCGCGCCCACGATCAGGTCGAACGTGCGGGGTTCGGCCTCGGCGAACTCGACCCGGCCGGACTCGGCGTCGAGCGCGGTGATCTCGTCGCCGAAGCGGAACTCGACGCCGGCGGCCTCGTGCAGCAGCTCGACCAGGTCGTCGCGGAGGATCTCGACGTCCTCGCTGTCGAGCCGGCCGCTGCTGTACGCGCGCTCCTCGGAACGGAACATTTCGTTGCCGGACGCGTCCAGCATCGACATCCCGCGCATCCGCGTGCGCTTCGCGCGGACCTGCTCGCCAATGCCCATCCGGTCGATGACCTCCAGCGCGACGCCGCGGACGTCGATCGCCTGACCTCCGCTGCGCAACCCCTCGGCGCGCTCCACGACCGTCACGTCATAGCCGCTGCGGCGCAGCCAGTAGGCCGACGCGCAACCCGCGACTCCCGCGCCGCAAACCAGCGCTTCAGGCATGTCCTCACCTCTCGGTACGGTGCATCATTACCCTGATGAACCTGCCGTGACCTGGACTCTGCTGCCAAAACTGACCTAGTACAGATGACCCGCTGACCTAGTACAGACAGGACCTCGATGCCGACCGAACCGCCGTACCTCCGCGTCGCCGCCGCGCTGCGCGAAGAGATCTCGCAGCTGCCGCCGGGCGCGAAGGTGCCTTCGACGCGTCAGCTGGCTTCGACGCATGGTGTCGCGAATGCCACCGCGGCCAAGGCGCTCGACGTGTTGCGCCGCGAAGGCGTGGTCCGCGCTGAACCGCGGTCAGGCCATGTCGTCGCTGGTCAGCAGGCGGAGGCTGAGTCGAAGCGTCCGGTGTTGACCCGGGATCGGTTGATACGTGCGGCAATCGCGATCGCCGACACGGAAGGCGTCGCGGCGCTGTCGATGCGCGGACTCGCCGCGCGGCTGGGCGTTCCGGCGATGGCGCCGTACCGCTATCTGTCCGGAAAGGACGAACTGATTTTCCTGATGGCGGACACTGTCTACGGCGAAACCGGTTACCCGGCGCGGGAACCGGAGGGGTGGCGGGCGCGGTTGGAGCTGGTGGCGCGCACGCTGTGGTCAGTGCACCGGCGGCATCCGTGGCTTGCCCATCTCGTCCCGCTCACCCGGCCCTGGCCGCTGCCGAACCTCGCGGCGCACAACGAACGCGCGCTGGCCGCGTTGTCGGTCTTCGGACTGAACGCGGCTGACCTGTGCGATTTGAATGTGCTGTGCTACAACCACATCCAGGGCACCGCGATCCATCTGGAACGCGAACGGCACGCGATGGGGGCGACCGGGATCACCGAGGATCAGTGGATGGAGACACAGGCGCGGGGGTATGCGGCGCTGACGGGGTCGGGACGGTATCCGGTGCTGGCGCGGATGGTGCGGGATCTTGCCGAGGGATACGACCTCGATCTGGACCATCTGTTCGAGATCGGGCTGCAGGCACTGCTGGACGGGCTGGCTGTCCGGTATCCGGTCGGCGGGGCGGTTTCCGGGCTGTACGGCTGCGTTGCGCCCGGTGGAACTGGCGGGCCAGCCTCCGCGAACTCGCCGGCCGCTAAGGAGTGAGCTTCAGAATGTCGATCCCCCGCTTGTTGTCCGCCACATACGCGTACCCGTCGTGCCAGTACGGTGCCCACGAAGCCGCGTCCGCCGGACGGAAGTACGCGATCTGCGTCGGGTTCGACGGGTCGCTCACGTCCAGGAATCGCGTGCCCTGCGCGTAAAACGACTGCACCAGCACGTGCCCGCGCAGGTCGAAGTAGTGCGCCGAGCAGTCGTCGGACACCGGGTCGCTGCCTTCCTGCCCGGCGACGCTCCAGGTGCCGATGCTGCGCATCCGGAACGGCTTCTCCGGCGTGGACCGCCAGCCTTCGCCCTGGTACGAGCCGTCCAGTGCCGAGATCGTCAGCACGCCGTCGCCCGCGCAGCCGGGGAGGAAGCTTTCCTCGGTGGCGTACACGAGGTCGTGCCCGCGCCAGGCGCCGTCGTCGCGGGGGCCGACCGGGTGGAAGCTGTTGTGCATGAACTTCGACGGTGCGGCGGTTTCCGACACTCCGCCGCCCGCGTACGGCACCGGGTTGAGCGCCGTGGCCCAGCGGTAGCGGTTCTGCACCGGGTCGCGGTGGAGGCCGGACGTCCAGTACCCGCGCACGCCACCCGCGCCGGACACCCACGCGACGCCCTTCTTGTCCACCTGAACGTCATGCACGTAATCGGTTTTGCCGTCATTGCGGGCGAGTTCGATCGGGTCCGGGTGCACCTTCGGGGCGCGCGGGTCGCGCACGTCGGTGACCCAGATCGGCCTGCCGCCCCAGTCCGCGGGCTGGTCGTCGGCCTTCGCCGGGCCGCCGGTCCAGAGGTAGCGGCAGCCCTCGACACAGCTGGTGGTGTGGCCGGCCGGGACCTTGACGTAGCTGAGGATCTCCGGTTTCTCCGGATGCGCCACGTCGACCACGTAGATGCCGGATTCGCCGGTGTGCGTGTTGCCCTTGAACGCGCGCGGGTCCCGGGAAAGGAACACGAGCTTGCGGTTCGCGTCGACCTCGGTGTCCTCGGTTTCCCACAGCCCGGGCAGGCTCAGCTCGCCGATCGCGCGCGGCTTGGCCGGATTGGCCGTGAGGTCGTACACCTTCAGGCCGAACTGGCCGGACACGACCATCACGTCGCGTGTGCCGTAGCTGAGGAAGTTCGCCGAAATGGCTCCTTGCGCGTCGGGCACGTTGCCGACCGGCCGCACGCCCTTGATCGCGCCCGGATCGCCGAGGCTGTGCTTCGCTTCGGTGACCGGCTTGTCGTCCTCGCAGGCCGCGGCGGGCAATCCGGTGGCGAGGAGGGTCGCCGCCGCGGTCGCGATCGCCAGTCCGGAGCGGATCCACCAACGGCGCACGCGAAACCTCCTGGAGACCCAGTGTGACGGGAGTACTTTATGGCGGTCCCTAACCGGACACAACCGCCTTTCGTTGCTTTCCACCTGGTAGTAAGACAGCATGCGATCGCGTCTGCTGGTCCCGCTCACGCTCGCCGCCGTCGTCGCGGCCGGTCTTCCCGGCTGTTCGTCCTCGGCCGAACCCGCTCAGCCCGGCGTCCTGTCGGTCGGCCTCGGCGAACCCGGCACGCTGCTGCCCGCCGACGTCACCGATCCGTCCGGGCGGCTCGTCACCGGCGCGTTGTGGACTCCGCTCGCCGATTACGATCCGGCCAGCGGAAAAGTCACCCCGCGCGCGGCCGAGTCGATCACCAGCGCGGACCGGGTGACCTGGACCGTCCGGCTGCGGCCCGGGAAATTCCACGACGGCACTCCGGTCACCGCGAAGTCCTATGTGGACACCTGGAAGGCGATCGCGGGCCACCACTGGGCCAGCACACCGGTGCTCACGAAGTCCCTGCGAGCCAAGGAAATAACCGCAGTCGACGCGAAGCAGCTGCGGATCGTGCTCGACCGGCCGTCGAATCAGGTGCCGGCCTGGCTGTCCGCGCCCGGGCTCGTGCCGCTGCCCGCGTCGGTGCTGAAATCGCGCGACTGGAACGGATTCGCCCGCCATCCGATCGGCAACGGCCCGCTGCGACTGGAGGGCGACTGGCAGTCCGGCTCCGGCGGCAAGCTCGTCCGGGTCGCGGCGGATCCGGGGCGGGCCAAGAAAATCGAGCTGCGCGTCGGCAACCCGGCGGAGCAGTACGACGAGGTCAAGGACGGCAAACTCGACGTCGCCACGTCCGTCCCGGGCGAGCGGCACGAGGCGATGCACGCCGATTTCGCCGACCGGCACACAATGTGGGCGCTCCCCCGCGCCGGCTACCTGGTGTTTTCCGCCGAGGCAACACGATTCGCCGATCCCACGGTGCGACACGCCTTCGCGCTCGGCACCGACCGTGCCGCGCTGGAGTCCGGCCCGCTCGCGCACCAGGCGGACGCGGCCAAGGGATTGCTGCCGCCCGCGGTCGCGCCCGGCGAGCGGTCCGGGAACTGCCGTCCCTGCACATTCGACGGTCCGGCCGCCAAATCCCTGCTGGAGCAAGCGGGATTCACCGGCGACGCGGCCGTCTACTACGACAGCTTCGACGGCACCTGGCCGCAAGCCTTGGCCGGGGGCCTGTCGAAGAGCCTGGGAATTCCGGTTACCGCACAGCGAAAAGCCATCGGCGGCAAGCCGAGCGGACCGGCCGCGCTGGAGGTCAAGGCCGTGTCGCCGAGCCCGGCCGACCTTCTCCACGCGCTCGCGGACGCCGCTGGTTACACCGATGCCGGGTTCGCCGCCGACCTCAATTCCGCCGAAACCACCGCGTCACCGGAGGAAGCCGCGCAGCTGTTCCGGATCGCGGAGAACGAGGCCTTGCGCGATCTTCCGGCCATTCCACTGTGGACGGGACACGGCCACGCCGTCTGGTCCGCCCGGGTCCACGACACCGTGACGACGCCGTTCGCCGGAATCGACCTGACGCGGCTGCGTGACTAAACCCGCGCGTGTCGCGCCAGCACTTCGCCGAACACCGCCGTCAACGGGTCCGGTTCGCTGCGGCCGTACGCGACCAGCTCGCGACGGATCGGCTTGCCCGGAAGCAAAATCCGGCCGATGAACTCCGCGGGCAGCACGTTCGCGGGAACCAGCGCGGGCCCCAATCCGGCGGCCGCGAGCAATGGTGCGGCCGCGGTCTGCTCCGTGCGTACCGCGGGCCGCGGACGGAATCCCGCTTCTGCGCAAGCAGCATCGAGAAGTTCGGCCAAGCCGTGGCCAGGCGCGTAGTGCACCCACGCGCAGTCGGCAAGCTCGGCCAGGTCGACAGTACCGTCCGAAGTGGACTCCGTAGCACCGTCGGCCGGGAGCACCACCACAAACTCCTCAGTACCCAGCGTCCGCACCGGGCCAGTCCACCCGGCCGGACGCGGACCGATCGCGAGGTCCGCTTCACCGGCCAGCATCGCGTCGCGCAGTTCGTCGGCGTGACGGTATTCGAAAAGCCGCACGTCGACGTCCGGCCGCTCGCGCCGCCACACCCGGAGCGCGGGTGGAAGCACGCCGAGACTCACTGAGTAGACGGTCGCGATCAGCAGCTCTCCAGCGACCTGGCCAGAAGCCTGCCGCGCGGCGCACCGGGCACGTTCGGCGTCGGCGAGCGCGGCGCGGGCGTGCGGCAGCATCGCGCGGCCCATCGGCGTGAGCCGGACTGAACGCGGCAGCCGCTCCAGCAACGGCCCGCCGACGCTGTGTTCCAGCGCCCGCATCTGATGCGACAGCGCGGGCTGCGTCACGTGCAACTGCTCGGCGGCCCGGGTGAACGAACCGGTGTCGACCACCGTGACCAGGTACTCAAGCTGCCGCAGGCTTGCCATAAATCCAGTTTATCGAAGCGGTGATAAGTAAGCCTTGGACTCATCGACCGAGCACGGTCAGGATCGAAGACATGAGCAGCACACGCGTGGCCCTCGTGGCCGGGGCCAACGGGATCATCGGCCGGAAACTCATCTCTCACCTGCGAACTCTCGACGGCTGGGAGGTGCTCGGGCTCTCTCGTCGCGGCGGGTCGGGCAGCCTCGCCGTCGACCTGCTCGACCCGGCGGGCACCCGGGCGGCGCTGGCCGGCGTCGGCGCGACGCATCTGTTCTACGCGGCCTACCAGGACCGGCCGACGTGGGCCGAACTGGTGGCGCCGAACGCCGCGATGCTGGAGAACCTGGTGAACGGCCTCGACGAAGGCCCGCTGGAACACGTCAGCCTGATGCAGGGCTACAAGGTCTACGGCGCGCACCTCGGCCCGTTCAAAACTCCCGCCCGCGAGACCGACGCCGGACAGCACATGCCGCCGGAATTCAATGCCGTCCAGCAGAAGTTCCTCCAACGCCGAGCCGCGGCCGGGGGCTGGTCGTGGTCGGCGATCCGGCCGTCGGTGGTCGGCGGGACGACGCTCGGCAACCCGATGAACCTCGCGCTCGTGATCGCGGTCTACGCCTCGATCTCGAAGGAACTCGGCCTGCCGCTGCGCTTTCCCGGCAAGCTCGGCGCGTACGACAGCCTGCTGGAGATGACCGACGCGCAGTTGCTCGCCGAGGGCACGGTGTGGGCGGCGACCTCCAGTCAGAACGAAGCGTTCAACATCGCCAACGGTGACCTCTTCCGCTGGCGAGAGCTGTGGCCGAAGCTGGCGGCGTACTTCGACCTCGAAGTCGCTTCGCCGTTGCAGTTGCCGCTGACGACAGTGATGGCCGACAAAGAACCACTGTGGACCGAGATGGCGGCGAAGCACGGCCTCGCTGCTTCGTACGCCGACGTCTCTTCGTGGGCCTTCGGCGACTTCGTGTTCTCGTGGGACTACGACATGTTCGCGGACACGTCGAAGTCACGCCGCGCCGGTTTCCACTCCTACGTGGACACTGAGCAGATGTTCTACCGGCTGTTCGACGAGTTGCGCCGCGACCACGTCATCCCCGGCCGATGAACGGCATCGTGGTGGCGGTGATGGTGAGGAACTGGACGTTGGCTTCCAGCGGCAATCCCGCCATGTAAAGAACCGCGTCGGCGACGTGGCCCGCGTCGAAGGTCGGCTCGGCCAGCAGCCGTCCGTCGGCCTGCGGGATGCCCGCGGCCATCCGCTCGGTCATCTCGGTGGCCGCGTTGCCGATGTCGATCTGTCCGCACGCGACATTCCAGGCACGGCCGTCGAGCGAGATCGACCGGGTGAGACCGGTGACGGCGTGTTTGGTGGCGGTGTAGGCGACGCTCGCCGGGCGGGGCGCGTGCGCGGAGATCGAGCCGTTGTTGATGATCCGGCCGCCACGGGGATCCTGGTCGCGCATCAGCCGCACGGCCTGCTGCGCGCACAGGAACATGCCGGTGAGGTTCGTGTCGACGGTGCGCCGCCAGTCCTGGACGGACAGTTCCGCGACGGTGCCGCCGAGCGACACTCCGGCGTTGTTCACCAGCAGATCCAACCGGCCCCACTCGCTGCGCACGGTCGAAAAAAGGTCCTCCACCGAAGCCGGGTCGGCGACGTCCGTGGGCACGACCAGCGCGTTCGCGGCGGAACCGGCCGTCTCGCGCAGGGCATCCTCGCGACGTCCGGCGAGCGCGACCCGGTAGCCGGCACCGAGCAGCGCCCCGGCGATCCGGCGGCCCAGCCCGGAACCTGCCCCCGTGACCACAGCAGTCTTGTCCGGCCCAGTCTTCTCCGACATGTCGGCCTCCTCGAAAGTCCGTTCGCCCGCACGTTGCCATATCGCGGCACACTGGGTGCATGGGACCACGTGACACTCTGCTCGCCGGTTTCGCCAAACAGCTGGGCCATCCGCGCGGCCGGGCCGGACAGGCTGTTGTCCGGCTGCTCAACAACGTCAACCGCGGGCCGGTCACCGGAGCGGTCGACGCACTGGAGATCCGGCGCGGCGAAACCGCCCTGGACCTGGGTTTCGGCGGCGGTCTCGGACTGGACCTGCTGCTGCGCTCGACCGAGGGCGGCACCGTGCACGGCGCGGAGATCTCCGAAACGGCGCTGGCCCGGGCGCGGCGGGCGTTCCCCAAAAACCTCGCCGCCGGACGGCTGGTGCTGCACCAAGCCGGAATGGCCGAGCTTCCGCTGGACACCGGAACGATCGACGCGGCGCTGACCGTCAACACCGTCTACTTCGTTCCCGACCTGGCGCCCGCGTTCGCCGAGGTCGCGCGGGTGCTCACCGGCGGCGGCCGGTTCGTCGTCGGCATCGGAGATCCCGCGATGATGCGCGAGATGCCGTTCACCAGCCACGGCTTCCGGTTGCGGCCGCCGGAAGAGATCGAGAAAGCGCTCGCGGACGCGGGGCTCGAACTGCGCCGCCACGACCGGCTCGGCGACGGGCCGCGGGCGTTCCATCTGCTGGTCGCCGGACGCTGAAAAGGGCGGGTCCCCCGATCGGGGAACCCGCCCTTCCCGGTACCGCTACTTCTTCGGCACGCCCAGCGCGGCCAGCGCCGGACCCGCCATGATCACGCCGTTGCCGGTCACCGCGTCGAACCCGGGCGCTCCGAGGTCGATCGCGCTCGACACCAGCGCCGTCCGGACCTCCGCCGGGGTCGCGGACGGTTTGCCGGACAGCAGCAGCGCCGCGATCGCCGCCGCGTGCGGGGCGGCCGCCGAGGTGCCGTAGAACGGCTGGAAGCCGGTGACCGAGGTGGCCACCCCGTCGGCCGCGGTGAGGTCCGGCTTCGCACGGGTCGCGCCGCCGGTCGAGGACACGTTGCCCGGGGTCAGCTCGGTGCCGTCGGCGTTGTAGAAGAGGTGCCGCTGGCCGTCGGAGGTGAAGCGCTCCCACTTGCTGGCCGAGGTGAACAGACCCGGGTACGGACCGGCCGGGTTCGCCGGGTCACCGGTCTCCAGCGGACGGCCGAACGCGGTCGCCGCCGGAGCCGCGGCCACCGAGAACGCCGCCGCTGCTGCCGAGTGGCCCGAGGTCACGCCTGCCGTGCTGAAGCCCTTGAGCGAACCGGAGTCGACGAACCGGCCGCGGATCACGTTGAGCGCGAAGAACCGGTCCGCGCCGTTGTACTTGACCACCGCGACGCGGTAACCGGAGCCGGACGTCGGCACGGTCAGGCTCTCGTACGGGTTCTGCGAACCGTTCTGCGGGTTGGCACTGGACGCGACGACGCTGCCGGAAGCGTTGAGCAGGAACAGGTCGTAGTCGCTGGTCGAGTGCCCCCACGGGTCCGACCAGAACAGCGTCACCGGCCTGCCGAGCGAACCCGGCGAGAGCGGGTCGGCCGTCTGCACGCCGCTGCCCGGATCGAAGTCGTGCGGGGTGCCGGTGACCCCCGGCAGCGTGGTGCCGGACGAACGGAAGTCGCCCTCGTAGTAGCCGCTGGTGCCATCGGTGAGGTTGCCGGAGTTGCCCGCGGAGGAGAAGTAGAGCGCGCCGGCCGCGGTCACGTCGTTGACCGCCTGCGCGACCTGCGTGTCCTGGAAGGGCGACTCGTCGAAGTACGCCACGTCGTCGACGATCACCGTGCACTTGCCGGTGGTGCGCAGCGCGCGGATGTTGTCCGCGAAGCTGGACTCGCTGGTGAACGCGGTCGCGAAGCCGAGCGTCGCGCCCGGGGCGAGGTCGTGGACAATCTCCAGCATCGCGGTGCCCTCGTCGCCGCTGCCTGCCTGGCCGGGCAGCACGTCGACGGCGGGCAGTTCGCCCGCGTCCTGCGACTTCTTCAGCGAATTGACACCATCGGAAAGCACGCAGACCTTCACGCCGGTGCCGTTCACGCCGTATTGCGTGCGCGCGGTGTCGGCGCCGTGGGTCTTGTCCCCTTCGGACACCTGCACGGCGGCGACGGCCTTCTTGGCCAGCTGCTGGCGCTGCGCGTCCGGCTCGTTCCAGGTCATCGCCTGCGTCGCGGGCTGGACCTGCCGGACGTCGCCGCGCGCCGCGATCCGGTCCACCGCGTTGAGCGGCAGCTGGGCGCGAACCGAGCCATTGGACGATGTGGACTGAACGGTGCCGCCCGCGGCGCGCACGGCCTTCGCGATCGCGGCACCGGCAGTGCCGGCGATGTCGACCGCAACCGTTCCGGCCTGTGTGACCGGCAAACCAGTGCGGTAATCCGGCAGCTGCGCGGCGAGAGTGCGGTCGGCACGCAGGCGCTTCTCCACAACGAGCTGGCTGGACTGCTTCTGCTCAGCCGGGCTGAGGGTCTTCTTGATCCCCTGCAACGCACTGATCCCCGTCCCAGTGCGCACGTTCGCCACGTCCGCGGCGGACTGCTGCGCGACGGCGACCCCGCTCCCGGCGAGCACCACCCCGACCGCGAGGGGTACCGAATACCCCGCCACCCGGCTCGTTCTTTTCATGACAGCTCCTGTCCTCGCCCCCGGCCACCCACTGTGGTCACGTGAATCTAAAGAGCGACCGCGGCTAAGACCACCGACCAAAGTGGTATCTGCCCGGATGGCCCATCTGGTGAGACTTCAACGGGCTCTTCCGGCCTCGGACCGGAGCTGGCACCCTGCGCTCGTGGCGAACCTGGGGAGGGATTTCGCGCGGCTGTGGGCCGCGTACGCGATCAGCACGGCAGGCAGCACGGTCGGCGCGGGCGCGCTCGGGCTCGTCGCGGTGCTCGTGCTCGACGCTCCCGCATGGCAGGTTTCCCTGATCACCGCCATCTCGGCTGCCGCCAGCGCGGTCCTCGCCTTCCCGCTCGGCCCCCGCGTCGAATTCGCCCGGAAGCGTCCCGCGATGATCACCGGAGACCTGGTCCGCTGTGCCGCGCTGGCGAGCGTGCCAGTGGCGGCTGCGCTGCACGTGCTGACCATGCCGCAGCTCTATGCGGTCGACATCGTCGTCGCCACCGCGGCCGTCATCTTTTCCGCGGCCAGCGGCGCGCATCTCAAAGCCCTTGTCGCACCGGACGAGCGGGCTGCCGCCTTGAGCCGCTTCAAAAGCACCGACTGGGTCTGCTGGTCGGCCGGACCGCCGCTCGGCGGGGTTTTGATCAGCGGTCTTGGCGCGACCGCGACGATGCTCGTCGACGCTTTCTCGTTCCTGCTGTCCGCGCTCGGAATCCGTCGTTTGCGGACACCGGAGCCACCGGTTGCAGTTGCTTCAGGGCCTGGGCGCCGAGGATTCACCGACGGATGGCGTTTCCTGCTGCGAAGTCCTGAGCTGCGGCCGTTGTTCTTCAACTCCGTGTTGTTCAGCGGCGCGGTTCTTTGGGTCACGCCGCTGCAAACCGTGCTGATGCTGCGGGAACTCGGCTTCGCGCCTTGGGAATACGGGCTGGTGCTCGGTGTTCCCTGTCTTGGCGGGCTCTTCGGGGCTCGCCTCGCGCCGACGCTCAGCTCCCGTTACGGCGCGCAGAAAGTCTTGCGGTGGAACAGTTTCGCGCGTACGCCGTGGCTGCTCGCCGCTCCGTTCGCCTTTCCCGGGCCGGCCGGGGTCGTCTTGCTGATCGCCGCGGACTTCGGGCTGTTGCTGGTGGCGGGCATCTTCAACCCGACCTATTCGGCGTACCGGCTGTCGCTGATCGACGACGCCGTGCTGACGCGGACGCTCACCGCCTGGTCGACCGGAACCCGTACCGCCAAACCGATTTTCATCACCCTCGGCGGGATCGCTGCCGGAGTGCTCGGCGTGCGCTTCTCCCTGGGGGTCGGAGCTGTGCTCTGTCTGCTCAGCGCCGTCGCGTTGCCCGCCCGCCGGGCCGGATGATCAGTTTTTGTCGGTGGTGCCGGTTACCGTGGCTGCCATGTTCAAGATCGACCGCGCGGCCGCTGCCGACGCCGCCGCGCTCACCGACCTCATGCACGCCTCATCGGCCTATCAAGGCCGGTACGCCTCGATCCTGGAGGGATACGCCGTCACGCCGGATTACCTTCGCCAGCACCAGGTTCTGGTCGCCCGCGGCCCCTCGGGACCAGCAGGGTTCGCCGCGCTCACCGATGCCGAGCTGGACTTGCTGTTCGTCGCCGACGAAGCGCAGGGAACCGGGCTAGGTACCCGGCTTGTGCGGCAAATCCTTGGGGTGGCAAGGGAAAACGGACTGTCCGAGGTGCGCGTGGTGTCGCATCCGCCCGCGGCGAAGTTCTCCGAACGCATGGGCGCCCGGCGGATCGGGATCGTCCCGGCTCGACCGCCGAAGATCTCGTGGTCCCGGCCGGAGCTGGTGTTCTCCTTGCCCGAAACCGACAGTGCCCTGGCCCGCGCAACCACCGCGGGCCAGGGCGACCGTCGAAGAATCAGAAGTTGATCATATGACCGGCCAGTCCGTGTACCGCTTCCTTGACCGCCTCGCCCAGTGTCGGGTGCGCGTGCACGTTGCGCGAAACCTCGTGCACCGTAAGGTCCCACTGCTGCGCCAGCGTCAGCTCCGGCAGCAGCTCCGTGACGTCCGGGCCGATGAGGTGCGCGCCGAGCAGTTCGCCGTACTTCGCGTCGCTCAGCACTTTCACGAAGCCCGCCGCGTCGCCGAGGCCGTGCGCCTTGCCGTTCGCCGTGAACGGGAACTTCGACACCTGGACGTCAAAGCCCTTCTCGCGCGCCTGTTCCTCGGTCCAGCCGAAGCTCGCGATCTGCGGCTGGCAGTAGGTCGCGCGCGGGATCATCACGAAGTCCAGTTCCATGGTCTCCGCGCCGGCGATCGTCTCCGCCGCCACGATGCCCATCGACTCCGACGCGTGCGCCAGCATCAGCTTCGCCGTCACGTCGCCGATCGCGAACAGATGCGGCACGTTCGTCCGGCCGCGGCCGTCGATCGCGATCGCGCCGCGCCCGGTCAGCTCGACGCCGGTGTTCTCCAGGCCGTAGCCCTCGACGTTCGGCCGGAACCCGATGGCCTGCAACACCTTGTCGGCTTCGAGCACCTGCTGCTCGCCGTTCTTCGACACGGTCACCAGCACCTTGGCTCCCGAATCGTCGATCGCCTCGACCTTGGTGCCCAGCAGCACCTTGATCCCCAGCTTGCGGTAGCGCTTGGCCAGCTCGGCCGACACCTCGGCGTCCTCGAGCGGCACCATCCGGTCGAGGAATTCGACGATCGTCACGTCCACGCCGTAGTTGCGCAGCACGTAGGCGAACTCGACGCCGATGGCGCCGGCCCCGGCGATCACGATGCTGCCCGGCAGCTCGCTTTCGAGGATCTGCTTTTCGTAGGTGACCACGCGCTCGCTGCGCTGGGTGCCCGGCAGCAGCCGCGCCGTCGCACCGGTGGCGATGATGCCGTAGGTGAAGGTGATGCGCTCGCCGTTCACCTCAAGGGTGTTGGCGTCCACGAAGGTGCCGCGCCCGTCGTACTCGGTGATCTTGTTCTTCTTCATCAGGAAGTGCACGCCCTTGACGCGCCCGTCCGCGACCTTGCGGCTGCGCTCGTACGCCGCGGTGTAGTCGAACCGGATCTCCCCGTCGGAGGAGATGCCGTAGGTCTTGGCCTCCTCCTTCACCGTGTGCGCCAGCTCGGCGTTGCGCAGCAGCGCCTTCGAAGGGATGCAGCCGACGTTGAGGCACACCCCGCCCCAGTACTTCTCTTCCACGACCGCCACGCTCAGGCCCAGCTGCGAAGCCCGGATCGCCGCGACGTACCCACCGACTCCGGCCCCGAGGACCACCACGTCATAGTCTGCGCTCATACCGTTGAAACTACCTCCCGCGCCCGCGCGGGGCGGCGTGACGGCGCCCGCTTTCGGCCCGGCCGCCGCCCGTCCGGGGCCGCCCGCCCGCTGCCCCGGCGCATCCTCCGGCGGCTGGTCCCGGCGAAACAGCGCGTGCTCCGCGGCAAGCGCGCCACGACCTTTTCCGGCGCGGCCGGATCGTCCACAGTGCCGGCTGCGCCCGCCGGTACCGCGGAGTCCGCCGGTCAGACCGGCGGACGCTCGCCCCGGATCCCGGCCAGCAGCTCCGTCACCGCGGCCATGATCCGCTCCGTCGCCTCCTCCAGCACGTCCCTGGTCAGCTCGCGCTCGCGCAGGTCGCCGAGGTCCACCGGCTCGCCGGCGACGAACTCGATCTTCGGCCGCGGCAGGAAGCGCGGGAACCACGAGCCGGCGGGCAGCAGTTCGTGCGTGCCCCAATTCGCGACCGGAACCACCGGCACGCCGGTCTCCAGCGCGATGCGCGCCGCGCCGGTCTTGCCCTTCCCCGGCCAGCCGTCCGGGTTCGCGGAGAGCCCGGCCTCCGGGAAGATCGCGACACATTCGCCTGCCCGCACCGCGGCGACGGCGTCGCGGTACGCGCCCGCGGCGGTCGGCGCGCCGCGGTGGACCGGGATGTGCTTGCCCGAACGCATCACCGACTTGATCACCGGCGCGTTCCACAGGCTCGCCTTCGCCAGGTACCGCGGCACCCGGCCGGAGCCGAGGCAGAAGGCGGTGAGCGTCGTCGGGTCGGCATTCGACAGGTGGTTGGAAGCCACCACGACCCCGCCCGATTCCGGGATGTTCCGCGCGCCGCGCACGCGGAACCTGCTCGTGAGGGCGAGCAGCTGCCACACGACCTCGATCGCGAAGTGGTACCAGGCGCCCCGGCCGGAGCGGGCGAAGCGCCTGCCGTACCTCTGCATGCCGCGGAAGCCGAGCAGCTCCCCTTCGAGCGGGGTCCAGTGGTCCCGGGTCCGGGTGCGCAGCGCCATGAGCGTCATTCGTAGCGGAAGACGCTCCGGTTGGGCGCCGCGCGACCTCAGGACGCGGCGGGAATCACACCCGTTCGAGCACCACCACGGGGATCTCGCGGTCGGTCTTCTTCTGATAGTCGTTGTAGGCGGGCCACACCGCGGCGAGCTTGTCCCACAGCCGGGCGCGTTCCTCGCCGGTCGCGGTCCGGGCGCGCGCGGTGAACTTGTCCGCCCACACCTGCACGCCGACCTCGGGGTTCTCCTGCAAGTTCAGGTACCAGCCGGGGTGGTTCGGCGCGCCGCCCTTCGAGGCGACGATCACCGGGTTGCCGTTGTCCTCCTGGTAGATCAGGGCGAACTTGCGGTCCTGCCCGGTCTTGCGGCCCTTCGTGGTGAGCACCAGCGTCGGCACGCCCTCCTGCCAGTCGTGCCCGACCTGCCCGTCGGTCTCCTCGTAACGGCGAACGTGCTCGTCACCGAACAGCATGCGGATTTCCTTTCGTTCGACTTCCGCGCTCGACAGCCCGGACCTGTCCTCCCACCCTGCCGCGAACCGGT
Organism: Amycolatopsis rubida; assembly: GCF_900115345.1. Taxonomy (GTDB): domain Bacteria; phylum Actinomycetota; class Actinomycetes; order Mycobacteriales; family Pseudonocardiaceae; genus Amycolatopsis; species Amycolatopsis rubida. Next base: position 26,980 of record NZ_FOWC01000014.1, read on the forward strand.
CGGTCGCGCTGATCAGCTCGTGCAGCGTGCCCGGTTCGTCGAAGGCGTGCCCGGCGTCGCCGATCATCTTCAGCTCGGCGCCCGGCAGCACCTGCGCGAGTTCCCAGGCGGTGGTGGCGGGAGTGACCGCGTCGTACCTGCCCTGCACCAGAACGCACGGGATGCCCGACAGCTTCCCGGCGCCGCGGATCAGCTGGTCCGGGGCGAGCCAGCCGCCGTGCCGGAAGTAGTGGTTCTCGATCCGCGCGATCGCGAGCGCGAACTCCGGCTCGGCGAACGCGGCCACCACCTCTTCCTGCGGGGTGAACTTCACCGTCTCGCCCTCCCACCGGCTCCAGGCGAGCGCGGCGGGCCCGTGCACCTTCGGGTCCGGGTGATTCAGCAGTTCGTGGTACACCTCCAGCAGGTCGCCGCCGCGGCGCGCGTACGGCACCGGCGCGAGGAAACGCGACCACGCCTCCGGGAACATGCACGCCGCGCCCCCGCCGAAGAGCCACTGCACTTCCTTGAGCCGGAGCGTCGCGACGCCGCGCAGGATCAGCTCGGTCACCCGCTCCGGATGGGTCTCGGCGTAGGCGAGCGCGAGCACGCTGCCCCACGAGCCGCCGAACAGCTGCCAGCGGTCGATGCCGCGATCCTCGCGCAGCTGCTCCATGTCGGACACCAGATGCCAGGTCGTGTTCACCGACAGGTCGACGTCCGGTTCGCTGCAGTGCGGCGTGCTCCGGCCGCAGCCGCGCTGGTCGAAGAGCACGATCCGGTAGCGCGCCGGGTCGAACAGCCGCCGGTGCCGCGCGGACGCGCCGCCCCCGGGACCGCCGTGCAGGAACGCGACCGGTTTGCCCTCGGGATTGCCGCATTCCTCCCAATACAGCGTGTTGCCGTCGCCGACCGGCAGCATCCCGTGGTCGTACGGATCGAGTTCCGGGTACAGACCGAGCATGCAGCCACTATGCCCGACCTCGGCCGGGTCCCGCTGGGGGTCCACTGTGGACGCGCGGACGGGGCCGGGCGGCTCCGGTTAGGCTTCCCGCGTGGCGAAGGTACTGGTGGTGGAGGACGACGCGGCGATCGGCAGCGTCCTCGACGCCGCGCTGCGCGGGCACGGCCACACAGTGCGATGGTGCCGGGACGGCCGGAGCGCGCTGCGCGAGACCGCGGCCGATCTCGTGCTGCTGGACCTTGGCCTCCCGGACGTCGACGGCGTCGAGGTGTGCCGGCGGCTGCGTTCGGCCCTGCCGGGCGCGGTGCTGGTGATCCTCACCGCGCGGGCGGACGAGATGGACGTCGTGGTCGGGCTGGAGACCGGGGCCGACGACTACCTCACCAAGCCCATCCGGCTGGCCGAACTGCTCGCCAGGGTGCGCGCGCACCTCCGCCGGGGCGCGCCCGCCGCGCCGTCGACGCCGGTCGTCCGGATCGGCGCGCTGGAGGTCGACATCGCGAGCAGGCGGGTCAGCCTCGGCGGCCGGGAGGTCGCGCTGCGGGCCCGGGAGTTCGACCTGCTCGCGCGGCTGGCCGTCCAGCCGGGGCAGGCGGTGAGCCGGGACACGCTGATGTGCGACGTGTGGGATTCGCACTGGCACGGCTCCACCAAAACGCTCGACGTGCACATCGCCGCGCTGCGCCGCAAGCTGGCCTCGGCCGCCGAGCCGCCGCACGAGGCGCCGAGGATCGCCACCCTGCGCGGGCACGGATACCGGCTAGAGGGGGACTGAACGGGGTGCGCCGCCGGATCGTGACACTCACCGTCCTCGCGGCAGTCCTGGCCACGAGCCTGTTCGGGCTGCCGCTCGCTGTCGGAACGCTGTGGTACTTCCGCACGCACACCACGTCCGAGCTGGAGCGGGCCGCCGACGGTGCTGCCGTCGTGGTCTCCGACGCGCTCGCGGACGGCCAGCCGTTCGAGGTCCCGGACAACGACAATGGAGCCGAGGTCGGCGTCTACGACCCGGCGGGCCGCCTTCTCGCCGGAGAAGGTCCGCCCACCGCGGACGACGTGGTGCGCGGAGTCGCCGTGACCCGCAGCGACATGCTGAACCACAAAGTCGGCGACGAGGACGTGCTGGCCGTCCCGGTGCTGACCGGCGCCCGCCTCACCGGCATCGTGCGCGCGGCCCTCCCCCGGTCCGCGCTGACCCGCCACGTCGGCATCACCTGGCTGGCGATGGGCGGGTGCGCGATCGGCGCGGTGCTCGCGAGCTGGCTGGTGGCACGCCGGATCGCCGCCCGGCTGACCCGTCCGCTGGAAGACCTGGCCGGCACCGCGACCCGGCTCGGCGAAGGCGACTTCTCCGCCCGGTCCCGGCGCTCGGCGATCCCGGAAATCGACCGCGTCGGCGCTGCCCTGGACGTCACCGCGACCCGCATCGGCGAAACCTTGGAACGGGAACGCGCCTTTTCCGCCGAGGCCTCGCACCAGCTCCGCACCCCGCTGGCCGGACTGCGCCTGCACCTGGAATCCGCCTTGGAAACCCCCGGCCGCGACCCCTACGCGGCTGTGCGCGCCGGAATCACCGCCGCCGACCGGCTGGAACGGACCGTCGAAGACCTGCTCGCGCTCTCCCGGGAACGCCGCGCCTCTCGCGACGAACTGGACCTGGCCGCCCTCCTGGCGGAATTGACCGACGTCACGCTGCCCGGCCACCGCGAACTGCGCCTGGAGATCACCGACCCGCCGCCAGTACGCGCGTCGGCCCCCGCGGTCCGGCAAGTGCTGGCTGTCCTGCTGGACAACGCGGTGAACCACGGCGAAGGCACCATCACCGTCCGAGCTCGCGACGCCGGCGGCGCACTGGCCGTGGACGTCGTCGACGAAGGCCCGGACCTTGGCGAACGCGACCCGTTCTCCGACCACACCCCCGACGGCCACGGCATCGGCCTCCGCCTGGCAAGAAGCCTGGCCGAAGCCGAGGGCGGCCGGCTGCGCCTGTCGCGGCCCGATCCGCCGACGTTCACGTTGCTGCTTCCGGAAGCACCTGCCTCCTGAACCCCCCTCGGGTGCGCGGGCACACACCCCCCTCGGGTGTGCCCGCGCACCGCCGACCTGCCCGGCAGGCGACCGGCACAGCTGCCCTCCGCGCCGCCAAGATCCCCCCGCCGCGGACGAGGGGACACTGCGCCGCTCTCCTGGCTCACCGCCCGGCAACCTCCCGCGCCACAGCCACCGCACCTGACCGCGATTCCTCCCCGGCCCGCCTCCGCGGCCAATCCCGGTCACCCGCAAGCGTCTCGCCCGGCACCCTCGGCTCCTCCGCCCGCCCCCGCCCGCAGCCGCCGCGACGGGCACGACTCCACCTTTCCTCCGGCCCCGCCCAACACCCCGGCTCCTCCATCCGCCCCGCCCGCAACCGCCGCGACGGGCACCACCCCGCCATTCCTCCGGCCCCGCCCAGCACCCCGGCTCCTCCGCCCACCCAGCCCGCAACCGCCGCAACAGGCACCACCCCACCATTCCTCCGGCCCCGCCCAACACCCCGGCTCCTCCGCCCACCCAGCCCGCAACCGCCGCAACAGGCACCACCCCGCCATTCATCCAGCCCCGCCCAACACCCGCCCAGCTCGCAGCCGCCGCGACGGGCACCCGGCCTGCCCGGCGTCCGGCCAGGCCGGGTGCTCACCGCCCACCTACCTCGCCCTGACCTGCGCGAGCAAACCCGCCAGCACGAGTCCCCCACCCCGATCACTTAGAGTCAGAAACGGCCCGCAGGCCCACCCGCCGCAGGCGGCAACCCCGCAGAAACCAACCCCGAGAGCACAATGAATCACGCGTCACCGCCAGCAATCCACAACACATCTCGGTTTTCGGGGCAGTTTTCGATCGATACCGTGGCTCGAAGTCGGCCTGAGCGCAACCGGCGTCACCATCAATCGCTAGGAGCCGCCCGGTGAGCACCACCTCCAGTTCCGCGCGCGGGAGGCTCGGCACGGCCGTGCTGCGCCGCAAACCGGTCACCGATCTGGTGGCCGAGGCGGACCACGGTCCGCTCAAGCGGTCGCTCGGGCTCAGCCAGCTGACCATGCTCAGCATCGGGGCCACCCTGGGCAGCGGGATCTTCGTGGTGCTCGGCGAGGCGGTCCCGGTGGCCGGGCCAGCTGTCGTGGTTTCGTTCGTGCTGGCCGGGATCACCGCGTTGTTCTCGGCGCTTTCTTACGCCGAACTGGCGGGCATGATCCCGCTCTCCGGCTCCTCGTACTCCTACGCGTACGCGACGCTCGGCGAGCTGGTCGCCTGGGTGTGCGGCTGGTGCTTGGTGCTGGAGTACGGCGTCTCCGTCGCGTCAGTCGCGGTCGGGTGGGGGCAGTACGTCAACGAACTGCTGCACCTGGCGTTCGGCGTCACGTTGCCAGAAGCGCTCAGCGGACCTCCGGGCGACGGCGGGCTGGTCAACATTCCGGCCATTGTCGTGGTGCTGCTGGCGATGGTGCTGTTGCTGGCCGGCGCGAAGGAAAGCGCGCGGGCCAACGCGATCATGGTCGTGGTGAAGATCGGCACGCTGATCCTGTTCTGCGCCATCGCGTTCACCGCGGTCCGGGCGCAGAACTTCACCCCGTTCCTGCCGCTCGGGATGGCCGGAGTCAGCGCGGGCGGAGCGAAGTTGTTCTTCTCCTACATCGGGTTCGACGCCGCGTCCACCGCCGGCGAGGAGGCGCGCGACCCGCAGCGCGACCTGCCGCGCGCGATTCTGCTGTCGCTCGGCATCGTGACCGTTCTCTACTGCCTCGTCGCGTTCGCGGCGATCGGTGCGCTGCCCTGGCAGCAGTTCGGCGACAAGCAAGCCGCGCTGTCGCACGTGCTCGCCACGATCTCGAACAACCCGCTCTGGGCGATCCTGCTCGCGATCGGCGCGATCGTGGCGACCTCCAGCGTTGTGCTGACCGTCCTTTACGGACAGACGCGGATCCTCTTCGCCATGTCCCGCGACGGGCTCGTGCCGAAGTCGCTGTCCACCGTCCACGCGAAAACCGGCGTGCCGCGCACCAACACCTTCACGGTGTCCGGGTTCGTCGCGCTGCTCTCCGCGTTCATCCCGCTCGGCAAGCTCGCCGACGCCACCAGCATCGGGACGCTGTTCGCGTTCGGGCTGGTCAACGTCGCCGTGCTGCTCCTGCGCAAACGCCGCCCCGAGGCGCAGCGCACCTTCCGGGTGCCGTTCGCGCCGGTCACGCCGATCCTCGGGCTGGCCTGCTGCGCGTACATGATGTTCAGCCTCGACGGGGCGACCTGGGTCGTGTTCGGCGCGTGGATGCTGGTCGGGCTCGTCATCTACTTCGGCTACAGCGTCCGTCGTTCGCGGCTCGCGGAGGTCGTCCGATGATCGTCGCCGTTCACCAAGGTCCGTTCGACCGGCTGCCCGAAGCGATGGCCGCCGCCGCGGAGCGCGGTGCCGAGCTGATCGTGACCGCCGAGATGGGCACGACCGGTTACCACATCGGCGCGAAAGCCGTCGCGGAGCTGGCTGAACCGGCGGATGGGCCACGGGCGGCCGAGATAGGCGCGCTGGCCGCCAAGCACAAGCTCGCGGTGGTCTACGGCTATCCCGAGCGCGACGGCGAAGCCGTGTACAACTCGGCTCAATTGCTGTCCGCGCAAGGGGAACGGCTCGCGAACTATCGCAAGACGCATCTGTTCGGCGACCTCGACCGCGACCAGTTCTCGCCCGGCGACGATCCGGTGGTGCAAGCCGACTTCAAGGGTCTCCGCACCGGTCTGCTGATCTGTTACGACGTCGAGTTCCCCGAATTGGTCCGTGCGCACGCGCTCGCGGGCACGGACCTGCTGCTCGTGCCCACAGCGTTGATGCGGCCGTACGAGCGCATCGCCGACCTGCTCGTTCCGGTTCGTGCCCACGAAAACCAGCTGTACGTCGTGTACGCGAACCGCTGCGACACCGAAGGCGAGCTGACCTACTGCGGACGCTCGACAGTCGCGTCGCCGGACGAAGTCGTCGCGAAGGCCGGGCCGGACGAAGAGCTGCTGTTCGCCGAACTCGACCCCGCTGTGCTCGCCCAGGCGCGAGCCGAAACCCCCTACCTGGCCGACCGACGGCCGTCGCTGTACCGCTCTCTCACCGAAGGACCCCGGGCATGACCTCCGCAGTTCCCGCCGCGATCCACGCCGAGGAACCCGCCGGCCAGCCGATCACCATGTTCGGCCCCGATTTCCCGTTCGCCTACGACGACTACCTCGCGCATCCGGCCGGACTCGGCAGCGTGCCGGAGCAGGCGCACGGCACCGAGGTCGCGGTGATCGGCGGCGGACTCTCCGGCATCGTGGCCGCCTACGAGCTGATGAAGCTCGGGCTGCGGCCGGTCGTGTACGAGATCGACCGCATCGGCGGGCGGCTGCGCACGCACCGCTTCCCCGGACTGCCCGACGACGTGGTCGCCGAGATGGGCGCGATGCGGTTCCCGCCGTCGTCGACGTCGCTGTTCCACTACATCGCCAAGGCCGGGCTGGAAACCACTCCGTTCCCGAACCCGCTTTCGCCCGCCACGCCGAGTACGGTCGTCGATCTCAAGGGTCGCAGCCATTACGCGCGTACGCCCGAAGATCTGCCCGGCGTGTACGGCGAAGTGGCGCAGGCGTGGCAGCGCACGCTCGATGAGCACGCTTCGTTCGCCGAGATGCAGACCGCGATCCGCAATCGCGACGTCGCGACGGTCAAAAAGATCTGGAACGAGCTGGTGCCCCGGCTCGACAACCAGACCTTCTACGGATTCCTGTGCGATTCCCCGGCGTTTTCCTCGTTTCAGCATCGAGAGATCTTCGGTCAGGTCGGATTCGGCACTGGCGGCTGGGACACCGACTTCCCGAACTCGATTCTCGAAATCCTCCGGGTGGTCTATACCGGCGCGGACGACGAGCACCGCAGCATCGTCGGCGGCAGCGGGCAGCTTCCGAAACGGCTGTGGGAGCACGTCCCGGAGAAGCTCGCGCACTGGCCGTCCGGCACGAATCTGGCTTCCCTGCACGAAAACGGCGTGCCGCGGCCGGGGGTCACGCGGCTGCACCGCACCGCGCCGAACAACATCACCGTCACCGACGCCTCCGGCCATATCCGCACGTTCGGCGCCGCGGTGTTCACCGCGCAGAGCTGGATGCTGCTGTCGAAGATCGAATGCGACGAGGCGCTCTTCCCGATCGACCACTGGACGGCCATCGAGCGCACCCACTACATGGCCTCCTCCAAGGTGTTCGTGCCGGTCGACCGCCCGTTCTGGCTCGATGCCGACCCGGCCACCGGCCGCGACACGATGAGCATGACGCTGACCGACCGGATGCCGCGCGGCACCTACCTGCTCGGCGACGACCCGGACCGGCCCGCGGTGATCTGCCTGTCCTACACGTGGGCCGACGATTCGCTGAAGTGGCTTCCGCTTTCGGTGTCCGACCGCGTCGAGGTGATGCTGCAGTCCCTGCGCGAGATCTACCCCGTGCTCGACGTGCGGCGGCACATCGTGGGCGACCCGGTGACGGTGTCGTGGGAGGCCGAACCGCATTTCATGGGCGCGTTCAAGGCGAACCTGCCCGGGCATTACCGGTACCAGCACCGGCTTTTCACCCACTTCGTGCAGGATTCACTGCCCGAGCGCTACCGCGGTTTGTTCCTCGCGGGCGACGACATTTCGTGGACCGCGGGCTGGGCCGAGGGCGCGGTGCAGACCGCGCTCAACGCGGTGTGGGGCGTGCAGCGGCACTTCGGCGGCGCGAGCGATCCGGCGAATCCCGGTCCTGGCGACCGTTTCGCGGACCTCGCGCCGATCGCGCTTCCGGACTGACCAAAAGACGTCAACCCATACCGCGCGGTAGCAGCCGAACGTGTTTCCGCCGCGACATTCCGCGCGGTTGATCCGCCGTGCTGAACCGATCATGCCAAACTGATGCCATGAGCACCGATCCGGCGCCGAAGTGGCGGCGACTCGAACCGGACGAACGCAAAGAGCAGATCTACGCCTGTGCGGCGCGGCTGTTCGGCGAACGACCGTATTCGGAAGTGTCCACTTCGGACATCGCGGCCGAGGCAGGCGTGGCCCGCGGACTGATCAATCATTATTTCGGAACAAAAAGGGAGTTGTACCTCGAAATCGTTCGGCGCGCGCTTACCGTGCCACGGATTGCGGTGCAGATTTTGCCGGATGGCCCGCTGGAAGTACGCGCGGACGCCGCCATCGACTGGCTGCTCGACATGGTGCGCGGGCAGGAGAAGCTGTGGCTCGCCGCGATCGCGCCGGAGGGCATCGGCCGCGATCCGGAGGTGGACCGGATCGTCGCCGAGGCCGACCGCGCGTCGGCCGACCGCGTCCTGGAAGCGGTCGGGCTGTCCCGCGACAGCGCGCACGGCGAGGAACTGAACGCCGCGGTGCGCGCGTTCGCCGGCATGGTGAAGGCGGCGGGCCGCGAATGGCTCGTGCACCGCTCGCTGGACCGGCACCAGGTGCACACGCTGCTGACCATGTCGCTCGTGACCGTGGTCGGCCAGGTCTTCCCCGCGATCCAGCATCCGCCCCAGCACTGACGTACCGGAAGGAGAACCCCCGGCACCACGAGGGGGGAGGAAAGTGCCGGGGGCCCCTTCCGGAGGCAAGGCCCCCGGTAGCTGTCCAGGCTACGCCGGGGAGGCATCGAATCGGTGTCGGTCGGCGCGGCGACCGCCCGACTTTTCACTACGACCACGCGGACGGCCCAGCGCGGACGCCCCGGCCGGGCAATTTCGCGAATTTCAGCCGCGCGATCGGGCCAATCGGCACGTGAGCCCGTCCAGGCAGCTGCGGATCGCCAAGTCGAACAGCCGCGGATGGTGACCGGCCGCGGCTGCCGGGTCGGCGAGCAGCTCCCGCATCGCGCGGCCGTGCGCGGCCATGCCGGGCAGGTCCGCGCGGTCGTGGTAGGAGGCGTACTCCTCGGTGTTGTCCAGGCGCAGCCCGAGGCCGCAGTCCCGGTCGTCCTCCAGTGCGACGTACTGGCACGCGGTGGTGGTGAGCATCGTGTAGGCAAGCGCGCTCTCGTCGCCGAATCCCGCGTCCAGCAGCATCCGCACGCCGCGGTCCAGCGTAGGCGTTGCCGCGGCCACCGACGGGCCGAACGACGCCATCCGGCGCGCCGTGCCCGGGTGCTTGCGCAGCACCTCGCGCAGGCCGGTCAGCAGTTCGACGAACCACTCCTGCCATTCCAGCTTTTCGTCGGGCAGTCGCAGCTGTCCGACGACGCGGTCGAGCACCGCGCAGACGACCGCGTCGCGGTCCCCGACGTGGTAGTAGACGACCGCCGGGTACGCCCCGATCGCGGCGGCCAGCTGCCGCAGCGTCCAGTTCTCCAGACCGCGTTCGACGGTGAGTTTCACCGCCGCGTCGATCACCTTCTTCGCGGTGACCGCGGGCAGCCCGGCGGCGGAACGGGACCGGGCGCGCTGTCCGGCACGCGAAGTCGGCATGGCGTGCACCGTAACCGGCGGCCGGCCGGCTCGGCCACACGCGGTTCCACGCTGCGGCATGATCGGGGCATGCCACGCGCACAGGCCAACGGCCTCGAACTCGAGTACGACACGTTCGGCGATCCGGCCGCGCCGCCGATCGTGCTGGTGATGGGACTCGGCGCCCAGATGATCACCTGGGAAGAGGGCTTCTGCGAGCTGCTCGCGAGCCGCGGCTTCCACGTCGTGCGCTTCGACAACCGCGACGCGGGCCTGTCCACCTGGTTCGACGAACTGGGCGCGCCGGACCTCGCCGGGATCGTGGCGGGCACGGCCCCGGCGCCGTACCTGCTCTCGGACCTCGCGGACGACATCGTCGGGCTGTTCGACGCGCTCGGTTTCGCGAAGGCGCACGTCGTCGGCGCTTCGATGGGCGGAATGGTCGCGCAGCAGCTCGCGATCGACCACCCGGACCGGCTGCTGAGCCTGACGTCGATCATGTCGACGACCGGCGACCAGTCGGTCGGCCAGGTCTCGCCCGCCGCGCTGGCGACGCTCACCAAGCCGGCCCCGGAAACGCGCGAGGAGCAGATCGAACAGAGCGTCGCGAACTACCGCGTGACCGGGTCGCCGGGCTATCCCGCCACCGAGGAATACCTGCGGCGCAGGGCGACCCGGAGCTACGACCGAGCCAGGCACCCTGTCGGGATGCAGCGGCAGGCCGCCGCCGTCGTCGCGTCGGGCGATCGTACTGAACGACTGCACGACGTCCGGGTGCCGGCCGTCGTCCTGCACGGCGACTCCGACGTGATGATCGACGTCAGCGGCGGGAAAGCCACTGCGGCGGCGATCCCGGACGCGGAGCTGGTCATCGTCGCGGGCATGGGGCACGACCTGCCGGAGCCGTTGTGGCCGGAGATCGTGGCCGCGATCGTCCGCGCGGCTGCCCGCGCCTGACGAGGTCAAGAAGCCGTCAATAACGGAGGCCGGGGCGTACGGAACCCGTCCGCGGGTCCTGCTTCGCGCGCCCGCGCGGGCTGCCATGGGGCATGGGTACTGAAGAACGGCTGGCTGGCGGATTCGGTTTCCCGCTCGGCTGTGTGGCGGTGGTGGCGGCTGTGATCGCGGCGAAGCTCGCTTCCGCGCATCCCGGCTATGCCGTGGTGGCCGTAGCGCTCGCGGTCGGTGCAGTGGCAGTGATCACCACTCCCCTCGCGGCGGGCGGGGTGACGGCGGTGGGCTGGTCGGTGCTTTCCGGTTTCGGCTACGGCCGGGCCGGGACTCTGGTTTTCACCGCGGCGACCGGCTGGGTCGCGGTGATCTTGGCTGGTGCGGCGGGGTTCGGGCTCGTTGCCGGTGCCGGATGGCGCGCGGTTCGACGGGATCGTCCGGTGATCGCGGAGGCTGTCGTGCCGGTGCCGCGACGGGCGGTCGAATCGGGCCACCGCCGGGTGGCGTCACTCTGAAATGGCTCGCCAAGGTGCGTGAAGGGCGCCAGGCTGGCGGGGTATCACGTCGTCACCTTCGGAGGTCAGCCATGAGTGAAGCGCAACCGGCACCCAGCGACGGGGAGGGCGACGTCAAGCGGAAGTTCCGCGAGGCGCTGGAGCGGAAGCAGGCCAAGGCGCGGGACGGGGCCGCGCACGAGAACGGCGGGCAGCAGAGTCAGCACGCGCACGGGCCCGCGGCGAACAAGCGGACGTTCCGGCGGAAGAGCGGCTGATCGCCGCGTCCAGGGGCGTGGGGCACCCCGAAGCTTGAGTGCGCTGGCTGCGGTCACCGGGGCGGTCGTGAGGGGAACCCTCAGGGAATCCGGTTCTGTCAGGGTTCCCCTCACCGACCTCGGCGGAGCTACACCGTGAGGATGGAGCGGAGGCGGCCGACGTCGGCCATCCGGCGTTCGGCCAGGCGGTCGGCAGCGGCGGCGGGGGGGTACGCCGTCGGCCTTCGCCAAGTCGTACACCGCCTTCGTGGTGTCGAAGATGGCCGCCGTCTTGCGCTGGGCGCGGGCGAAGTCGAAGCCGTGGCGTTCGTCGTCCACCTGGATCACGCCGCCCGCGTTCACCAGATAATCGGGGGCGAACAGGATGCCGCGGTCGTCCAAGAGCTTGTCGACGCCGGGGTGGGCGAGCTGGTTGTTCGCCGCGCCGCACACGATCCGCGTGCGCAGAGCGGCTACTGTCTCGTCGGTGAGCACGCCGCCCATCGCGCAGGGGGCGAAGACGTCCAGTTCGGTGCCGATCATGGTGTCCACATCGGACACCACCTCGACCTCGGGGTGCGCCGCGCGGGTGCGTTCCACCGCGCTGGGCGCGACATCGGTGATCACCACGTGCGCGCCGGCCGCCACGAGATGGCCGACGAGGATGTGGCCGACCTTGCCGACCCCGGCGACGCCGACGCGGCGGCCGGTCAGTTCGGGCACGCCCCACACCTGGTCCGCGGACGCGCGCATTCCCTGGTACACGCCGAAAGCAGTGAGCACCGAGGAGTCGCCTGCGCCACCGTCCTCGGGGGAACGTCCGGTGACGTGCCGGGTCTCGCGGGCGACCACGTCCATGTCGCGCACGTACGTGCCCATGTCGCAGGCGGTGAGGTAGCGGCCGCCGAGCGATTCCACGAAGCGGCCGTACGCGCGGAGAAGCGCTTCGGACTTCAGCGTGTTCGGGTCGCCGATGATGACGGCTTTGCCGCCGCCGAGGTCGAGGCCGGCGAGTGCGTTCTTGTACGCCATTCCCTTGGAGAGCGCGAGAACGTCGTCGAGTGCGGCGTCCTCAGTGGCGTAGGGGTAGAACCGGGTGCCGCCGAGGGCCGGGCCCAGAGCGGTGGAGTAGATGCCGATGATGGCTTTCAGCCCGCTGGCCTCGTCCTGGCAGAACACGACTTGCTCATGGCCGCTGTGCCGGCCGAACACGCCTTCGGTCACGGTGGTGACTCCTTTGTCTCCCACGCGGCTCGTGGCCGCGCGAATGTGTGAACGGTGCGCACCGGGGAACGGGGGTTGCCCGTCCCGCAGTGCACACCGTCAACCTACTTCGCCGTTCTCCGGGCCACCACCCGCGTCCCGGGAGCTTCACCCCAGATCCGCGACAGCTTCCCGAAGGGTGGAAATCGCGGTCTCAAGCTGTTCATCCGACAGGTACGGCGCGGGTCCGAACCGGAGGTATTGGCCCCGGCTGTCAGTCCGCACGCCGCGCGCGGCCAGGCGTTCGCACAGTCGCCCGGCGACCGGGCTGCGCAGCGAGAGGAAGCCGCCGATGCCGCCGAGCGGGGTCTCGCGATCGCGGGTGACGACGTCGTCCGGAAGGCCGAGACTGTCGAAGCAGCCGGCCAGCAGGCCGACCTGGTGCTGCGAAACCTCGCGCAGGAACTCGGCGGTGAGTCCTTGCTCGGCGAAGAATTGCTGCACTCGCACGCCGCGGTAGTGACTCGACGGGTCGTAGGTGGCTCCGGCGAACCGGTCGCCGCCGGGTGCGTATGCGACTTCGCCCGGCCGGCGTTCGTCGGCGAGGGCGCCGAATTCCGCGTACCAGCCGGTGATCACCGGGCGCAGCTCCTGTGCGTGCGCGGGCAGGCGCAGGAAGCAGTTGCCCTCGCCGAGCTGCAGGTACTTGTAGCCGCCGCCGAGCACCCACGCGTTGGTGAGGCCGAGGTCGTGCAACGGGAACGGGATCGCGCCGACCGCGTGGTAGGCGTCCACGACCAGCTCGGCCGAGCGGCTCCGGCAGGTTTCGGCGAGATGTGCGAGGCCCGGCACGATCCAGGAGGTCTCGAACAGCACCGCCGACGCGAGCACCGCGGCAGTGCGGTCGTCGACCTGCTCGGCGAGCCGCTCGGCCAGCGTCGCGACGGGCGCGGCGGGCACGCGGACGACCTCGACGCCCTCCTCGGCCAACCGGGCGAGCTGGCGGCGCAGAGTGTGGAATTCTCCGTCCGTGGTCACCAATCGCGGCCGTTGCCGCAGTTCGAGCGCGGACAGGAACCGCAGCACGAGTTCGTGCGTGTTCTGGCCGAGCGCGTAGTCGCCGTGCGGATCCGACAGCCACTGCCGGAACCCGTTCCGCAGCTCGCCGGCCTTCGCGAACGCCCGGCCCCACTTTTCGTCCACCTCCTCCGCGGCGTCGGCGAACGCTTCGCGCAGCCCCTCTTCGGCGACGTCCGGCCAGGCCTGGTGCGAATGCGCGGACAGCAGCAGCCGGTCGGCGACGCGGAACCGCGAATAGTGCGGAGCGAGCGCGTTTTCTTTGGCGCGCAAGGATTCCACTGTGATCACAACCGGCTCCGGACGGCCCACAGATCCGGGAACATCGGGGTGAACAGCGTGGTGCGCAGGTAGGTCGCGCCGGACGAACCGCCGGTGCCGGTCTTGTCGCCGATCGTGCGTTCGACCATCTTCACGTGCCGGTAGCGCCATTCCTGGAGGCCCTCGTCGAGGTCGACCAGCGCCTCGGCGAGCACCGACGGGCCGCCGTCGTCCTGGTAGACCTTCAGCAGCACTTCCTGCAGTTCCGGCGACGGCTCCAGCGGACGGGTCACGTCGCGGTCGGTGGCGACCGGGTAGCCCTGTCCGGACAGGTACGTCAGGAACGAGTCGAACACCGACGGACGGCGCATCGCGTCGGCGATCCGGGTGCGCTGCTCGCCGCCGTCCGGGTAGTGCGCGAAAACGCGCTCGTCGCGGCGGCCGAGCACCGCCTCCAGCTCGCGGAACTGGCCGGACTGGAAACCGCTCGACGCGTCGAGGCGGGCGCGGAAGCTGGTGAACTGGCTGGGCGTCATCGTCTCCAGCACGTCGATCTGCGCGACCACGACCTTCAGCACGGTCAGGATGCGGCGCAGTGTGCGGATCGAATGCGCGGTGTTGCCCGCCTCCAGGTTCTCTTGCAGGAACGCGGCCTCGTGCAGGATCTGCTTGAACCACAGCTCGTAGACCTGGTGGATGACGATGAACAGCAGTTCGTCGTGTTCGTCCGAGCGCGGGCGCTGGGCCGCGAGCACCTCGTCGAGGGCCAGGTAGGACGTGTAGCTGAGCGCGGCCTGGGTGTCGTCGGTTCCGGTCATCGGGTTCCTCATCTCGTGGACAGGGTTCGGTCGAAGTGGCGCTGAGCGGGTGGCGCGAGCGCCGAGTACAGGTCGTGGAACAGCTTGACCGCCGCGGCCCGGGTCTCCGGCGCGGGGATCAGCCCGGCCGGCAGCTCCGGGTCCAGCGACGGGAATTCGCGATAGGTGTGCACCAGGCGGGTGCGCACGGCGAATGCTTCCGGGTCGCTGAGATCGCGCGGGCAGTCGCCGAACTCCGCGACGAACGCGGCGTACCGGGCGGACAGTCCGTCCAGGTCCCAGGCCCGTCCGGCGAGCCGGCGCACGTCCAGTGCGGCGGACGGCGTGCCGAGCATCAGGCCGGCGTGTTCGGCGACTTCGAGTTCGGTGAGCAGCGCGAGCACCTCGGCCTCGCGGTCGTGCGGGGCGAGCCAGGTGCCGTCCTGGACCGGGCCGAATCCGAGGAAGCGCAGCCGCCGCACCAGCCGTTCGCGGGATTTGCGCCGGGTTTCCGGGATGTTCTGCCACAGCACGGTCCAGGTCCCGGCCGGTTCGTCCCGGCGGCCGAGACCGAAGATCCGCCGGTCGCCGTCGTCGAGCAGGGCGACCGTGCGCGACGTCAGCGAGTAGTGCACCAGCCTGCCCTCGCGATGGCGGGACAGCAGGCCGCGGCGCACCAGCCGGGTCAACGCGATCCGGGCCGCGCCGTCGGAGAACCCCAGCTCGTGCAGCAGCGCGACGAGCCCGCCGGACCACACGCGCCTGCTCTCGCGCGGGCGCACGTAGCTGCCCAGCAGCGTCATCACGAGCTCCTGGGGTGTGCGGGCGGGTTCGGTGTCGGGCACGACGCAACTCTATACACCCCAGCCCGCTGCGGTGTAGCTTTCGGGAGTGAGCAGTTTTTCCGACCGAGTCGTCGTGGTCACCGGCGGCACCCGCGGCATCGGCGCGGCCGTCGCCGAGCGGTTCCGCGACACCGGTGCGACCGTGCACTCGCCCGGCCGCGCCGATTGCGACGTGACCGACGAGGCCGCCGTCCGCGCGTACTTCGCCCAGCTCGGACCGGTCGACGTGCTGGTCAACAACGCGGGAGTGGCTTCGAGCGCACCGCTGGCGAAGACCGGGCTCGGCGACTGGCGCAGCCAGTTCGAGGTAAACGCGACCGGCGCGTTCCTGTGCACGCGCGAGGTGCTGCCGGGGATGCGCGAACGCGACTTCGGGCGAATCGTCACAGTCGCGTCGACCGCGGGTCTGGCTGGCGCGCGCTACACCTCGGGCTACACCGCGTCGAAGCACGCGGCCGTCGGGTTGATGCGCGCGGTGGCGGCGGAAGTGGCTGGCACTGGCGTCACGTCGAACGCGGTGTGCCCGTCGTTCGTGCGCACCGGCATGACCGCGACCTCGGTCGCCCGGATCCGCGAGCGCACCGGCCGCGACGAGGCCGGCGCGGAGGCCGCGCTCGCTGCCGCCTCCCCGATCGGACGGCTGCTCGAACCCGGCGAAATCGCGTACGCCGTGGAGTTCTTCGCCGCCCCGGAGGCGGCCGCGATCAACGGACAGACCCTCGTACTCGACGGTGGAGGAATCCAGAAATGAGCCCGTTCCGCGCCAGTGTCCCGCTTACGCGATCGTGGGAGCACTTCGAGTTCACGGTGGACGACGGGGTCGCGACGGTGACCTTCGACCGGCCGGAAAAACTCAATGCGCTCACCTTCGACGTCTACGCCGATCTGCGCGACCTCGTCGCCGAATTGCCGCACCGAGGCGACGTGCGGGTGCTCGTGCTGACCGGAAAGGGCCGCGGGTTCTGCTCGGGCGGCGACGTCGAGGAAATCATCGGCGAACTGCAGAAAATGGACACCGCGGAACTGCTCGAATTCACCCGGATGACCGGCGCGGTGGTGAAAGCGATGCGCGAGACGCCGATCCCGATCATCGCGGCGATCAACGGCGTCGCGGCCGGCGCCGGCTCGGTCCTCGCGCTGGCGAGCGATTTCCGGCTGCTGGCCGAATCGGCGAAGTTCGCGTTCCTGTTCACGAAGGTCGGCTTGGCGGGCGCGGACATGGGTTCGGCGTATCTGCTGCCGCGCCTGGTCGGCCTCGGCCGTGCGACGGAACTGCTGATGCTGGGCGACAAGCTTCCTGCCGCGCGCGCCGAAGCGATCGGACTGGCGAACCGCGTCGTGCCGGACGCCGAACTGGCCGACGAGGCCGCTGCACTGGCGCGAAGGCTCGCGGACGGTCCGGCGCTGGCGTACTCCACCACGAAGGTGCTGCTGACCCGCGAGCTCGACAGCGACCTGGGCAGCTCGATCGAACTGGAAGCCATCACCCAGGCGTTGCTGATGACTGCCAAGGACCACAAGGAGTTCTACGCCGCATGGGCCGCGGGACGCAGTCCACAGTGGACCGGTCGCTGAGCGGGCCCAGTCGTCACGGTTTTCCGGGCATTCCAGGTTGACCTCGCGGGGATAGCCGGTCGGCTGGCAGCCGTTGGCATGGATCCGGCGGGCCACCGCAGCCCCAGCATGGCACCCAGTTGCTCAGTGGTGACCTTCTCGTCGAGGATCTCCTGGACCTGCTGGAGAAGCCGAGCGATGACGCGGTCGAGGCGCGCCAGCTGGGCCGCGGTGCAGGAGCGGTAACCAGTGGCGGGGTCGGCGTCAGCCGGGCGAAGTCGCCGATGCTGAACATGACGCCTTCGAGTTGACTGCCTGACACGGTGTGAGAGTCAAGAAACTGGTCAAAGATCCGTGTAGGCGATCGCGTTCTCTTCCAGGGACCCGAACCACAACCGGCCGTGATACTCGCGGATGCCCACCAGCAGGTGGAATCCCGGGATCTCGCCGCGCAGTTCCCGCGCCACCGCGCCCTCCGGGGTGACCGCGACCGCGCCCACCCGGCGTTTCGGGGCGGGCTGCAGGGAATCCGGCAGCGCGCGCACCGCCGTCCGGAGCGCCGCGGGCAGGCGGCGCACGACGTCGAGGGCGCGGATGCGCGGGCTGGCCTCGGTGATCCAGATCAGCCCGTCCGAACCGGTCGCGATGTTGTCCGGGAAGCCCGGCAGGTCGTCGATCAGGATGTCGCGGTCGCCCGCGCGCGGGCCGGTCAGCCAGATCCGGCTGACCCGGCACGCGCCGGTTTCGGCGACCGCCGCGAAGGACTCGTCCGGCGGCAGCGCGACGCCGTTCGCGAACTGGAGACCGTCGGCGAGCAGGTCGATGCGGCCGTCCGGCGTGCGGCGCAGCAGCCGTCCGCCCGCGGTCTGTTCGATGAGGTCGTCGCGCCAGTTGTCGATGCCGAAGCGGCGCGAGGAATCCGTGAAGTAGACCGTTCCGTCGGCGGCGACCGCGGCGTTGTTGCAGAACACGAAGTCCAGCCCGGCACCCGACGTCGCGAGGGTCGTGGTCTCGCCGCCGGCCAGCGGCATGGTCAGCAGGCCGGAGCGGGCGTCGCAGATCAGCAGCTCGTCGTCGCCGTACAGCTCCAGCCCGAGCGGGCGGCCGCCGGTGTCGCCGATCTGGTCGATCCGCCGTCCGTCCGGCGAAACGCGCAGGATCCGGCCGTCGTCGACGCCGGTGTAGACCCGGCCCTCGGCGTCCACGACCACGTCTTCCGGACCGTGCCCGTTCACCGGCACGATCGTGACCTCACCGAACCGCACGCCGGCCTCCTACCGGTAGCTGAGCAGCCGCGCGTTCTCGCCTTCGAGATGCGGATGCTCGTTGAAGGACAACAGGTTCACGCCGCCGCGGCCGGAAGTCAGTTTCGTGATGCCGGTGTTCACGGTGACGCGGTTCAGCTTCAGCAGCCCAGGTCCTGGCGTGCCCAGCAACGATCCGGCGACCGCGCCCAGCACACCGCCGGAGGTGAACACGAGCCCGTTCTCGCCCTTGCCCAGCGAACCGGCCAGCTCGGCCAGCGCCGCCGTGCAGCGGCCGAGGAAAGCAGGCCAGCTTTCCGTGCACGGGCCGCTGTCGCCGGAGTCGACCCACTCGGTCAGCGCGGCGTCCAGCAACCGCTGGTACTCGCGCGAATCCTGTTGCGGCGCACCGCCCGCGTGGTGCGCGGCGATGTCGACATGGTCGTATTCGTTCCAGCGTTCGTCCTCGACCACCGGCACGTCGCAGCCGAGGGCCTTCAACGCCGTCGCCGCCGTGTCCCGCTGACGGGCCAGCGTTCCCGAGCGCACCTGCGCGAACTCGACGCCGCGCCGTTTCAGCTCCGCGCCGAGCACTGTGGACTGTTCGAACCCCAGCGGCGACAACGCGTCGTAATCCGCCGCCCCGAACGACGCCTGGCCGTGCCGGATCAGGTAAATCGCACCCATTTATGCCGTCCCGTCAGGAAAACATCCGCAGCAACCGGCCAGGAGCCAAGCGTACCGCGAGACTCAGCGGCACCCAGGGCCACGAAGGCACGTACGCGCGCTTCGGTTCCGCTTCGATCGCCTTGACCAGCGCGTGCGCACCGGCTTCGGCCGACACCATCAGCGGATTGCGTTTGGTCGAGCGAGCGGTCATCTCGGAGCTGATGTAGCCGGGCCGCACGTCGGTGACCGTGATGCCGTGGCTGCTCAGCTCAAGCCGCGCACCGTCGGCGAACGCGGAGATCCCGGCCTTCGACGCGGAGTACGCGGTGAGGTTCCGGGGAAAACCGCGCAGCGCCATGAACGACGAGATCACCGCGAGATGCCCGTCGCGCTGCTCGCGGAAGATGCCCGCCGCCGCCTCGATCTGGGCCACCGCGCCGACGAGATTGGTCTCAAGGGTCTGCCGGTTGGCGTCGAACCGGCCCGCGCCGACCGGCTGCCCCTTGCCGAGCCCGGCGTTGACGATCACGCGGTCGAGCCTGCCGAGTTCCGCCCGGAATTCCCCGAACACCTGGAAGACGCGGTCGTGGTCGGTGACGTCGAGCGCGCGCGTGCCGACGGTGATCCCCGGGTACGCGGCACGCAGCTGCGCGGCCAGGTCGTCGAGCCGGTCGGTGCGCCGGGCGCACAGCGCGAGATTGCGGCCGCGAGCGGCGAACTGCCGGGCCATTCCCTCGCCGAGACCGGAGCTGGCTCCGGTGATCAGGATGTTCTGCCGCAAGACCATGCCCGGAGCCTACCCGCTGGTAACCGCACCTGCGGCCCGTGTGACCCCGTCGAAGACCCGAGATGAAGCCGAAGGAGTTTCGCACTTGTCCCGGTGCCGCCCGGTGCGGCGGCAGCCATGCGGATCCGGCGCGGATGACCGGTGGCCCGGCCTCTGGGGGCATGCCGGGCCACCGGTTCCGGGCGCGGCCGCCGGCCGGGCGCGGGGCGCGGTCCGCGCTGCCGGGGCCGAGGCTCCGGACGCGCCGGGGGCGGCGCGTTCCATCCTGGCCATGGAAGCGCGACCGCGCAGGTCACGGCAATGGTTCCCAGTTGCCAGTACTAGCCCGTTCGTCCGAATGGCACGGCGGTACAACCTGGCCGGGCGGCTGCTACCGTGCCTGTGTCGGGCTCGGCACGGTCGGTTACCAGCGGGGGCGGGCGGCGGGACATGACGCAGCGGCATGCGGACCACGCCGGTCCGGACACCGACGGAGGTGCCCGGACCGCGTTCGCGAGCGCGCTGCGCGCCGCGATCGGAGCGAGCGGGCTTTCCCTGGACCGGATCCAGGCACGGCTGCGCGCGCGAGGCGCGACGGTCAGCGTCACCGCACTCAGCTACTGGCAATCGGGCAAACGCCAGCCGGAACGAGCCGGATCGCTCTCGGCGGTGCGGGTGCTGGAGGAAATCCTCGGCGTCCCCGACGGCGCGCTGCTCGGTTTGCTGCCGCCGCCCCGTCCGCGCGGCGCGAGCAGACGCGACCGGGCGGGCGAGGAACCGGTCACCTTCACCCGCGAGATCCTGCAGCCGCTGCTGGAACGCGTCGGCGCGCCCGACGCGCTGGACCAGCAGCACCAGCTGAAGCTGATCGGCCTGCACGACCGCTGTGACATCGCGGCCGACGGCGGCCAGCTCGCGGTCACCTCGCGCGCGGTGTTCCAGTCCGGTGCGGACGGTCAGGACCGCTGGCTGCTGGTGTACGCACAGGGTGACGCGACGGCGGTGCCCGACTTGCGGCCAGTGCGCAACTGCCGCGTCGGCCGCGCCGAAGTGGACGACGACCACGGCATCCTGGTGGCCGAACTGCTCTTCGACCGCGCGCTGGAACGCGGCGAGACGCACCTCATCGAATACACCCTGCGCAACTCGGGGCCGCCGTATCCGCAATGCCGGGCCACGCACTATCGGGAATTCCGCCGCCCGGTCCGCGAGTACCTGCTGGAGATCCGCTTCGACCCGATCGCGGTGCCCGCCCGGTGCTGGCAGTACGCGAACGCCACCGACGAAGCACCCGCACGGCGCCGGCTCCGGCTCGACAGCGGCAACGGCGTGCACGCGATCGCACTGGACTTCGGGCCGGGGATCTTCGGCATCGGCTGGGGTCCGTGAGCCTGGCAGCCGAGGCGCGGGAGCTGACCGTTCTGGTCGACACGCAGCGGTGGCGCGAGACGGTGCTGGACTCGGTGTGCCTCGCGGTGCCAGCGGGGCGGGTCACCGCGTTGCTCGGCGAATCCGGGTGCGGCAAATCCATGGTCGCGGCGGCGTTGACGGGCTCGCTTCCTTCGGTTGCGCGCAGCACCGGGGAGGTGCGCGTTCACGGCACCGTCGGCCTGGTGCCGCAGGCCGGGGCCACGGCGTTCGCCGCGGAGCGAACCGTCGGCGCGCAGCTGGACGAGCGTCAGCAGCTCTTTCGAGGCCGCAGCGTCGAGGACGCCTGCAAGGCAGCGATCTATCCCGTGGAGACGCTGGATCTCTTGCCGCATCAGCATTCCGGCGGGCAGATCCAGCGGGCCGCGCTCGCGGCGGCCTTGCTGTCCGAACCGGACTTGCTCGTGGTGGACGAACCCAGCGCCTCCCTCGACCGAGGCACCGCCTACGAGGTGTGGGCCAGCCTGCGCGCTTACGCCGGCACCGGTGCCGGCGTGCTGGCCATTACCCACGACGGCGCCCTGCTGACGGAGACCGGGGTCGCCGACGCGATGGTGTTCCTGCGCGACGGCCGTACCATCGCCGCCGGGTCCCCCGCCGAAATCCACGCCCTCGCAGATCCCTACGTGCGGGGCTTCTTCCCCTGACCGCGCTCAGCCCAGCTTGGTCCGCAACACCTTCCCGGTCGCGTTGCGCGGCAACTCGTCCAGGAACTCCACATCCCGCGGCACCTTGTAGCGCGCCAGATTCGCCTTCACGTACTCGCGCACGCCGTCCTCGTCGAGCGTCGAGCCCTCGGTCCGCACCACGAACGCCTTGAGCCGCGCGCCGAAGTCCTGGTCCTCGACTCCGACCACCGCCGCCTCAAGGACGTCATCACGCTCCACCAAGAGGTTCTCCACCTCGATCGGGAACACGTTCTCGCCGCCGGAGACGATCATTTCGTCGTCGCGGCCGTCGATGAACAGCAGGCCGTCCTCGTCGAAGTGGCCGACGTCGCCGCTGGAGAGCAGGCCGTCGATGATCTCCTTGTTGCGGCCGTCGGTGTAGCCGCCGAAGCTGAGCCCGCTGCCGACGAACACTCGCCCGGTCACGTGCGGCTCGGTGATCTTGGCGCCGCGTTCGTCGTACAGCGCGACGCGACAGCCGACCGGCGCACGGCCGACCGTGCCCGGCGCGCGTTTCCAGTCCTCCGGCGTCGCGACCGTCGCCACTGCGACTTCCGTGGAGCCGTACAGGTTGTGCACCACGTCGCCGAATTCCTCGTTCGCCCGGTTGCCGAGATCCGGCGAAAGGGCGGCCCCGGCGACGAAGACGATCCGCAGGCACGAGGTGTCGTAACGGTCGCGGACTTCCTTCGGCAGGTCGACGATCCGCTGCAGCATCGTCGGCACCAGCACGAGCGCGGTGCAGCGGTGCGCGGCGACGCCTTTCAGCGTGGCCTCCGGGTCGAACTTCCGGCGCATCACCACCGTGCAGCCGAGCGCGAAGCTGAGGATGAACTGCGACAGCCCGGTGCCGTGGAACAGCGGCGCGCCCAGGTAAGTCGCCTCGCCGGCGCGCAGCGGGATGCGGTCCAGGAACTGCGCCGACGCCAGCGGGGACGTGTGCGGGCGCGGCGCGCCCTTGGGGGTGCCGGTGGTGCCGCTGGTGAGCAGCACGAAGCCGCCGGGCTTGACGGGCGCGGGCAGCGGGCGGTCGTCGGTGCTGGCGATGACCTCGGCGAGCACCGGGATCTCGTGCCCGCCCGGTTCGTCCACCCAGGCCAGATAGCGGTCGACTTTGCCGGCGCTGTCGTCGATCGCGTCGAGCAGGCCGGTGAACTCCTGGTCGTAGACGAGCGCGGTGACGCCCTCGCGCTTGGCGACGTCGGCGAACTGCGGTGTGGCGAACCCGGTGTTCATCAGCAACAGCCGCGCGCCGAGCTTGCCCGAGGCGGCCATCGTGAGCACGAGCCCGCGGTGGTCGCGGCACAGCGCGGCGATCACCGAACCGGGCCCGAGTCCGCGCTGCGACCAGGCGCGGGCCAGCGCGTTGGACTGGTCGTCGAGCTGCTTGAAGGTGAGCGGGCCGAGGTCGTCGACGATCCCGACGGCCGTCGCGTCGCGCCGGGCCGCGATGTGGTTCGCGCCGGCGAACGGGCCGTACTTGCGGATCGCGACGAGGGACCGCAGGCCCTCGTCGAGCCGGGGAAACGGCACCAGCCCGGCGCGGCGCATCACCTCGACGCTGCGCACGGTCTCGGTCAGCTTGCCTGCCACCTGGCCGGCCAGCTCGGCCACACTCATCCGGGCACCTCCATTGCTGCGGCGGGAGCGCCCACGCCGACGGCCTCCGTACCGCCGGTATGGGAGTTACTCGACAGTAAAGCAAGGCCCGTCCGCGCACCAGTGCCCGGCCGGGGAGGAAATCTCCGGCACCGGTCACGGACCGTCCGTGACGGACCCCTTGAGGGAATCCGAGTCCGTCAAGGAGCCCTTCACGGACCGTCCCGGCACCCGGTGCGCGGAAATTGTCGGTGCCGGTCCGCACAATGTGACGGTGCAGGTGATCACCGGCCGGGAGGAGGACTCCGGCTACACGATCGAGGGCCCCTCGGGGACCCTCCGCGGGCTTTCGCGCGCCGACTGGGCCGACGAGGTGCGCCGGCTCGAGGCGGCCGAAAGCCCGCGCTGGGTGCTGCCCTCGGCCGAGGAGAGCTATCCCACGCTGATCGAGGCCGGCGTGCGGCTGGGCCGGTGCTACGACCTCTCGCTCGCCGAAGGACTGCTGCTCGCCTACGAGGGCAGGGAGGGCGAATCGCGCAGTTTGCGGGCAGCGTGGGCGCGGGCGAACGGGGAAGAACCGCCCGACGACGGCCCGGCCTTCGGCGAAGACGCGCAGCCGACCCTGTTCTCCCCGCGCGGCCCTGGCCTGCCGCCGGGAGTCACCGTCGTCGCCGCGGCCCGGCGGGTGCTGGCCGCCCAAGAGAAACGCATCGCCGCCACCGAGGCCCCCGCGCGGATGCGGCTGCTGCTCGCGGCCGAATCGGCCAGCGCGCTGGCCGCCGCGGAAATCTCCGCCGCCGGGCTGCCCTGGCGCGCCGACCGGCACCTGCAGTTGCTGGAAGAACGCCTGGGACCGCGCGTACCCGCTGGTCAACGCCCGAAAGCTCTCGTCGAGCTCGCCGCGAAAATCTCCGCGGCACTCGGCGGACGGCCCGTCAATCCCGACTCTTCGGCCAGCGTCGTCCGCGCACTGGCCAGGGAGGGCATCGAAGTCCCGGCGGCGCGGAAGTACCTGCTGCAGGACATCGACCATCCCGCGGTCGCGCCGCTGCTGGAGTACAAGGAACTGTCGCGGCTGCACTCGGCCAACGGCTGGGCGTGGCTGGACGAATGGGTCTCCGAGGGACGTTTCCGGCCGCACTACGTGGTCGGCGGCGTGGTGTCCGGCCGCTGGGCCACCAGGGGCGGCGGGGCGCTGCAGATCCCGCGCGCGCTGCGCTCGTGCGCGTCCGCGGATCCAGGCTGGAAACTCGTCGTCGCCGACGGGGCGCAACTGGAGCCGCGCGTCCTCACCGCCCTGTCCGGCGACCGCCGGCTGGCCGAAGTCGCCGCGGCCACCGATCTGTACGCCCGGCTGGCCGAAGCGCTGTTCTCCGGCACCCGCTACGTACCGCTCCGCCCCGGAGACACGCGAGACGACCGTTCCCGCGCGAAGATCGCCATGCTGTCCGCGATGTACGGCGGCACCTCCGGCGAGGCCGGTCCGCTGCTTGCGTTGCTGCGCCAGCGTTTCCCGGACGCAGTGTCCTATGTGGAACACGCCGCCGCGGCGGGCGAACGGGGCGAACGGGTCCGGTCGCGGCTGGGCCGTACTTCTCCGGCTCCGTCTGCCGCTTGGCGTGCCTTGACCGGCGGACTCACCGAGGACGAGGCGACGGAAACTCGCGCGCGGCGGGCATCGCGCAGCTGGGGACGGTTCACACGGAACTTCGTGGTGCAGGCGAGCGCGGCCGACCTGACGGCGGTCCTGCTGGCCACTTTGCGCGGCCGGCTGCCCGAACCGGCGCATCTGGTGTTCTTCCTGCACGACGAGGTGATCGTGCACGCGCCCGCGGAGCTGGCGGACGAGGTCGCGGCCATCGTGGAGTCGGCGATCCAGGAGGCGGCCCGGCTGGTCTTCGGGGAGGCGTGTCCGGTGCGATTTCCCATGGCCGCGAAATCGGTGGACAATTATGCGGAGGCGAAGTGATCAGCTGACTCAGCTTTCCCCTCAACCACCTGGGTGACGCCGGTAAATCCGTTTGGCGGAGCGCGGTGTTGCCGTCGGTGGTGCGCACCGCGGCGCATTCCACCGCAAAGGCGCTATCCATCAGGAGCCGATGATCAGTACCTTCGTGCTCCATGGCGGGGAGAAAAAGGAAGAAGAAAATCGGCAGCCTCTGGAGCTTTCTGGCTTTCATCGCGGTCATCGCTCTGTGGGCGGTCCCGGCGATCGGGCCGGGCGCCATCGCGATCCTGTCGGCTTTCGTAGTGCTGTACGGCCTCTTTCAGGCACCGACCTGGTGTTGCGCGCCTACCCGGGCAAACGAGTTCTGCCGCAACAACGCCAACGGAATCCTCCTCGGGTGCCATATCCGGCAGCACAAATGGCAGAAGCTCACGATGGCGTTCAAGCAGCAAGCACCGGCGAAAGCGCTCCGGAGAATGCTCGGCAACGTGAACGGAGTGGCGGCTTCGCTGTCCGCCGTCGCGGGCACGGTTTCAGCCAGCGCCGCCACCGTCACGCTCCTGGTGAAATGATCCTCAGGCGAGCGCCTCGTCCAACGCCTTAGTGATCCTCTTCAACGACACCGGACGCGCCGTCCCCAGTGTCTGCGCGAAGAAGCTCACCCGGAGCTCCTCGATCATCCACCGCACCTCTGCCAGCGCGGGCGACGAAGTCCCCGGCGGCAACGTGGCCACCGCGTCCTCGTACTCCTTCGTGATCCACGCGACGTCAGCCATCCGCTGCAGGTCCCGCGTCTGCTCCAGCGGCAGCTTCTCCAGCCGGCGCTCGATGCCGCGCAAGTACCGGACCACGTTCGGCAACCGATCGGCTCCGGTCTCCGTCACGAAGCCCTTGTGCACCAAACCGTCCAGCTGACGGCGGATGTCCGCCAGCGACTCGGCCGGGCCGCGGGTGTCAGCCAGGCGCGTTTCGACGTCGATGGCCGCCCGCAGGATCCGCTCGACCTCCGTCAGCACCTCCAGCACCTTCGGGTTCAACCCCGCCCGCACCTTCTCCAGCAGGGCGGCGAAACCCGCCTCGTCCCAGACCGGGCCTCCCGCTGCGGCCATCAGCGCGTCGACCGCGCAGTCGACGCAATCCTCCAGCAAGCCCGCGACACTGCCGTGCGGGTTGCGGTTCAGCACGAGCTTCGAGGAGTTCGACAGCGACCGCGTAATGAACTTCATCGGCGAGTTCAAGTTCAGCCGCAGCATCCGCCTCGTGCCGGACCACATCGCGTGGTGCTGTTCGGCAGGCGTGTCGAGCAGCCGAACGGCCACCGACGCGCCCTCGTCGACCAGCGCCGGATACGCCTTCACATCGTGGCCGCGCCGGGTCGACGCGAACACCTTCGGCAGCTCGCCGAACGACGGCTGCACCAGCCCGGCCTTCTCAATGCTGTTGGCAGCCTTGGAAATCGTCTCCCGCACCCGCGGCGCGAGACGGCGCTTCAGCTCGTCGAGGTCCTTGCCCTCGGCCACCCGCTTGCCGCGCTCGTCCACCACGCGGAAGGTGATCCGGAGGTGGTCCGGCACCGCCGAGAGGTCCCACGCCGAATGCGGGATGTCGATGCCGCGCATGGCGTGCAGCTCGTCGCCGAGGATGTCGGGCAGCGGACCGTCCGAAGGGGACATTCGCGTCAACGCGTCGGCAGCCGTGTCCGGAGCCGGGACGAAGTTGCGCCGCAACGCTTTCGGCAGCGACTTGATCAGCTGCGTCGCCAGTTCGCCGCGCAGTCCGGGCACCTGCCAGTCGAAACCGTCCGGCGTCACCTGGTTCAGCACCGGCAGCGGGATGTGCACGGTCACGCCGTCCGCGTCCGCGCCGGGTTCGAACTGGTAGGTCAGCTTGAAAACGTGCGTGCCCTGCGTCCACGAGTCCGGGTAGTCCGATTCACGGACCGCGCCCGCGATCTCGTTGATGAGCATGGACTTCTCGAACGACAGCAGGTCCGGCTCGGTTCGCCGCGTCTTCTTCCACCAGCTGTCGAAGTGCCGCACGGACACGATGTCCTCGGGCACGCGCGCGTCGTAGAACTCGTACAGCGTCTGGTCGTCCACCAGGATGTCGCGCCGGCGGGCGCGGTTCTCCAGGTCCTCGACCTCGTCCAGCAGCGCGCGGTTCTCGGCGAAGAACCGGTGGTTCGTGTGCCAGTCGCCCTCGACCAGCGCGTGCCGGATGAACATCGCGCGCGAGATCTCCGGGTCGATCCGGCCGTAGTTCACCCGCCGGTCGGCGACCAGCGGCACGCCGTACAGCGTCACCTTCTCGGTCGCCATCACCGCGCCCTGTTTGCGCTCCCAGTGCGGCTCCGAATACGAGCGCTTCACGACGTGCTGCGCGAGCGGTTCGACCCACTCCGGCTCGATCCGCGCGTTGACCCGGCCCCACAGCCGCGACGTCTCCACCAGCTCCGCCGACATCACCCAGCGCGGCTGCTTCTTGAACAGCGCCGAACCGGGGAACACCGAGAACCGGGCCCCGCGCGCGCCGAGGTAGTCGCCCTTCGCCGGGTCCTTGAGCCCGATGTGCGACAGCAGCCCGGAAATCAGCGCCGTGTGCACGTGCTGCGGTTCGGCGGGCGTGGTGGCGAGCGTGATGCCGAGCGGTTTGGCGAGCTGGCGCAGCTGGCCGAAGATGTCCTGCCACTCGCGGATCCGCAGGTAGTTCAGGTACTCGGTGCGGCACATCCGGCGGAACTGGTTGCCGGTCAGCGTCTTCTGCTGTTCGCTGACGTACTCCCACAGCTTGAGATAGGAGAGGAAGTCCGACGTCGGATCGGCGAACCGGGCGTGCTGCGCGTCGGCGGCCTGCTGTTTCTCCGCGGGCCGTTCGCGCGGGTCCTGAATGGACAGTGCGGCGGCGATGATCATCACCTCGCGCACGCAGCCGTTCTGCGCGGCCTCCAGCACCATCCGGCCCATCCGCGGGTCCACCGGCAGCAGCGCGAGCTTCCGGCCGACTTCGGTGAGCTTCGAGGAATCGCCGGTCTCGAACGCGCCGAGTTCCTGGAGCAGCTGCACGCCGTCAGTGACCTGGCGGCGGTCCGGCGGCTCGACGAACGGGAACGCGTTCATGTCGCCGAGGCCGAGCGAAGTCATCTGCAGGATGACCGACGCCAGGTTCGTCCGCAGGATCTCCGGATCGGTGAACTCCGGCCGCGATTCGAAGTCTTCCTCGGAGTACAGCCGGATGCAGATGCCGTCCGAGGTACGCCCGCACCGGCCCTTGCGCTGGTTCGCCGACGCCTGCGAAACCGCCTCGATCGGCAGCCGCTGCACCTTCGTGCGATGGCTGTAGCGCGAGATGCGCGCGGTGCCCGGGTCGATCACGTACTTGATCCCGGGCACGGTCAGCGACGTCTCGGCGACGTTCGTGGCCAGCACGACCCGCCGTCCGGTGTGCCGCTGGAACACGCGGTGCTGATCAGCCGCGGACAGCCGCGCGTACAGCGGCAGCACCTCGGTGTTCGGCAGCTCCAGCCGGTTCAGCACGTCCGCGGTGTCGCGGATTTCGCGTTCGCCGGAGAGGAACACGAGGATGTCGCCGGGGCCCTCGCCGGACAGCTCCCGCACCGCCTCGGCGATCGCCTGCGTCTGGTCGCGGTCCGGGTCGCCCTCGGGCTCGTCCGGGTCCGCCAGCGGGCGGTAGCGCACCTCGACCGGGTAAGTCCGGCCGGAGACCTCGACGATCGGCGCGTCGGCGAAATGCCGCGAGAACCGCTCCGGGTCGATGGTCGCCGAGGTGATGATCACCTTCAGGTCGGGACGGCGCGGCAGCAGCTGCTTGAGGTAGCCGAGGATGAAGTCGATGTTGAGACTGCGCTCGTGCGCCTCGTCGATGATCAGCGTGTCGTACTGGCGCAGCATCCGGTCAGTCTGGATCTCGGCCAGCAGAATGCCGTCGGTCATCAGCTTGACCAGGGTGTCCTGGCCGGACTGGTCGGTGAACCGGACCTTGTAGCCGACCGTGTCGCCCAGTTCGGTCTTCAGCTCGCTGGCGATCCGGTCGGCGACCGTGCGCGCGGCCAGCCGGCGCGGCTGGGTGTGCCCGATCTGCCCGCGCACGCCGCGGCCCAGCTCCAGGCAGATCTTCGGCAGCTGGGTGGTCTTGCCCGACCCGGTCTCCCCCGCGACGATCACCACCTGGTGATCACGGATCGCGTCGCCGATCTCATCCTTGAGCCTGCTGACCGGCAACTCGGCGGGGTACTCGATCTTCGGCACGCTTTCGCGGCGCTGCTGCACGCGCAGCAGCGCCGTTTCCACGTCGGCGGCGATGCGCTCGGCTGTCTGCTGCTTGTCGCGAGACCGGCGCGCGCCGTCGAGACGACGGCGGAGCCGGTGCTCGTCGCGCAGCATCAATTCGGGCAGCTGGGCGCGCAGCTCTGCGAAGGGGGCTGGAGTGGACATACTTGGACCAAGGATAGCCGTGCGTGACCGCCGTGGCTTCCGAATATGCCGCGAGCGACAGCCCGGTGTCCCCGGCTCACGGCACCGGCACCGGGCGCGGCCGCACGAGCTTGGCCGGAAGCAGCCAGGTCAGCCGGTCCGAACGGAGCACGGCGAGCGGTCCGATCACGGCCAGCAGCAGCACGTATCCGGCAACGAACGGGGCCACCCGCGAGTCGAGCCCGGCAGTGGTCGCCATCGCCGCCAGGACCAGCGAGAACTCGCCCCGGGTGAGCACGGTCAGCCCGATGTTCACGCCTTCCTGCCGGTCGAAGCCGTGCAACCGGGCGGCGAACGCGCCAGCGCCGAGGTTCAGCACCAGCGTCAGCGCGACTGCGGCGAGCACCGGGAGGACGACCGTGCCGACCGCGCCCGGGTCGATCGACAGCCCGAAGATGAAGAAGAACAACGCGCCGAACGCGTCCCGCAGCGGCAGCACCAGCTTGTGCACCCGCGGCGCGACCTTGGAATTGCCGAGCATCATGCCGACCATGAACGCGCCGATCGCGTCGGACACGCCCACCTCCTCGGCCGCCGCGGCACCGAGCACGGCCACGCCGACGAAGCAGACGGTGAGCAGTTCGTCGTCCGCCGAACCGAAGAGCCGCGACACCAGCCGTCCGCCCCAGCGCGCCAGTGCGGCGAGTACGAGCAGGAAGCCGAACGCCTTGCCGAAGTCGGCTAGCGCCGCGCCGAAGCCGTCCGCGCCGCTGAGCACCGGCTGCAGCAACGCCAGGTACAACGCGAGGAAGAGGTCTTCCAGCACGATGATGCCCATGATGAGGCGGGATTCCCGGTTGTTCATCCGCCGGGTTTCCAGCAGCAGTTTGGTGACGATGGCCGAGGAGGAGATGCCGATCGCGCCGGCGATCACCAGCGCCTCGCGCGTGCCCCAGCCGAGCGCGAAGCCGAACGCGAGCCCGCCGCCGATGTTCAGCACGAGGTAGGCCAGCCCCGCCCAGGCGAGTCTGGCGCCGCCGCGAGCGAGGTCGTCGAGCGAGAACTCCAAGCCGAGATAGAAAAGCAGGAACACGAGGCCCAGCCCGGCGAGCACGCCGAACTCGGCCGGATCGTCCACAAGGGACAGTCCGGGGGTGTGCGGGCCGAAGACGAAACCGGCCAGCATGAACAGGGGAATCGTGGGCAGCCCGATCCGGGCGCCGACGCGGGCGAGGGCGCCGGCGGCGAGAAACGCGCCGCCGACGGCCAGCAAAGCATGACCGTTGCTCATGAAATCCTCTTAAGAGCCGGGTACAGGTGGCGAACGAGTACTCAGCGATCAGGAGGAGCCCGCGCCGCGGCGGGCGCGGGCGCGCGGTCCAGTTCGACCGGCGGCGCGGCGGAAAACGGGACAGTGCACCAGCCGGGCCGGGCGAGGCGGATCTCGCCGGGGGCGTCGGCGAGCGGCAGCGGATGCGCGGCGACGAGATGCGGGCCCTGTTCCTGGACCAGGGCGGGTTCGGGGTCGTGCGGACGCGGGCCGGCCGGCCCCGGGCCGGGGACGGCCACCCCGAGCAGGAGCAGCGCGGCGAGTGCCACGACGAGGATGGACCGGTGCCGCGGCGCGGAAGCGGCGGCGGCAATCGTCATCTCGGGGCGAGTTTACCATGTCTTTAACGTGTGCCGGGCACTCCACTTTGAGTCCATAGTGGACCGTTTGCTGCCGGATCCCGTGATCCGGTCCGCTTTTCGGCCTTCTCCAGGCAATCTTTGTTGTCCATAGTGGACCATCAAGGTCCATGTCCGGGAAACCTCGGCACATCCCTTGTCTCGCCGCTTCACGCTCGGTTATCGTCGCGCTACGCCACAGCAGGACCCGGAACCGGTCCGGCCGCCTTGCCTACGCACCGAGGAAAGGGACTCCCCTCATGCGCAAGACGATGCGGCCCACTCTGGTCGCCGGTCTCACGGCTGCCTCCACCGAGCTTCCGGCCCTCCGCCCCATGCCACCTCTCGATGCCCCCCAGCAGCTCCTCACCGTCACCACACACACCGCGTCCGCGTGGGACCACGCCGACTTCGGCCGGGCACGGGCACTCGGCCCGTACCCAGCCGAAGTCGGCGCGCAAGGAATCGGCGTTGCACGCGAAGGACTTTCCCGTACCCCGGCCGGAACCTGGCCGCTTACCGAAGCCTTCGGCATCGCCCCGAACCCCGGCACCCGGCTCCCCTACCGGCAAGTGACCACTTCGGACTGGTGGGTGTCCGATGCGCACTCCCCGCTCTACAACACGCATTACCGAGGCGTCGCAGGCCCGTTCGACGAAACCGCCGGAGAGAACCTCGGCGCGGCGGGTCCGGCGTACGCGCACGCCGTGGTGATCGACTACAACCGCTCGCCGGTCGTGCCCGGTGCCGGTTCGGCGTTCTTCCTGCACGTGGCCACCGGCGGACCGACCGCGGGCTGTGTCGCTCTGGCCCCCGAGGACCTCGTCGCCGTCCTTCGCTGGCTCGATCCCGCACGGAATCCCGTCATCGCGATAACTGATCGGCCGTCCGCGTGTTGATGACCCGGTCCGGCCCGATGCCCGCCTTTTCCGCGCGCGCACAGCCGTAAGCCTGCCAGTCCAGCTGGCCGGGCGCGTGCGCGTCGCTGTCGATCGCGAACTCACAGCCCAGCTCGACCGCCTGGCGCAGCAACCGCATCGGCGGGTCGAGCCGGTCCGGCCGCGAGTTGATCTCCACCGCCACGCCGTTCTCGCGGCAAGCGGTGAACACCTTTTCCGAGTTGAACTGCGACTCCGGCCTGCTGCGTCCGCCGACCAGCCGTCCGGTGCAGTGGCCCAGCACGCGGACGTGCGGATTCTCGACGGCGGCCAGCATCCGCGGCGTCATCTCCCGCGCGGGCATCCGCAGTTTCGAGTGCACGCTCGCCACCACGAAGTCGAGCCGGTCCAGCAGCTTTCCGGTCTGGTCGAGCGCGCCGTCGTCGAGGATGTCGACCTCGATGCCGTGCAGCAGGCGAAACGGCGCCAGCTGCTCGTTCACCCGCGCGACCTCGTCCATCTGCGCCCGCAGCCGCTCTGGAGACAGGCCGCGCGCGACGGTCAGCCGCGGCGAATGGTCGGTGAGCACGATCCACTCGTGCCCCAGCTCGCGTGCCGTCTCAGCCATCTCGGCGATTGGACTGCCGCCGTCGGACCAGTCGGAGTGCGTGTGACAGTCGCCGCGAAGCGCGGTACGCAGCGCACCGCCGGATGGCAGCTTGCTTTCGGGCAGCTTCGCCGCGTACGCGGGCGTACGGTCGTGCCACGCGTCCTCGATGACCCCAGCAGTGGCTTTGCCGATCCCCTTCAACGCCTGAAGCGTCTTCGCACCGACGCGCGACGACAGCTCGTCTTCGGAGAGCCGATCGACCACCGCGGCCGCCTGACGGAACGCGCGCACCCGGTAAGTCGGTTCACCGGCGCGCTCAAGCTGGAAGGCGATGTCGCGCAGCGCGCGGGCCGGGTCCATGACTCCTGTTTTACCCGCTCAGCCGCGCCGAGGCAGCTCGTGCAGCTCGACGCTGTCGAGACGCCCGTCGCGGATCTCGGCGGTCTGGTAGGTGCAGAACGGCTGCCGCCGCCGGTCAGTGGGCGAACCGGGGTTGAGCAGCCGCAGCCCGCCAGGCGTCACCGTGTCCCACGGAATGTGGCTGTGCCCGAAGATCAGCACGTCGACGTCCGGATACAACGCGTCGCAGCGGGCCGCACGACCTTTCGCGTCGCCGGTTTCGTGGACGACCGCCAGCCGGACGCCCTCCAGCGTCTCCCTGGCCACCTCCGGCAGGCGTTTCCGCAGCTCGGGGCCGTCGTTGTTGCCGTAAACGCCGATCAGCCGGGCGCTGCGGGCTTCAAGCGCGTCGAGAGTCTCGACGTCGACCCAGTCGCCCGCGTGCACCACGACGTCGGCCTTCGCGACTTCGTCCCAGACCTGCGCAGGCAGCTCCTTCGCCCGCTTCGGCAGGTGGGTGTCCGCGACAAGCAGCAACCGCACGCCGTCACTCCTCCCCGATCGCCTCAAGCACGTGGTCGAGGAACGCCGCGATGTGCGCGCGCAGCAGCTCGGCCGCGCCGTCCCCGTCGCCCTTCCTCGCGGCGGCGAGCACCGCCTTGTGCTCGTTCCATTCCTTGCGCCAGCTGGGATTCGCGTCCCAGCCGACCACGGTGATCAGCGCGGCGCGGTCGCGCAAGTCGTCCAGCATCGACACCATCAGCGGGTTGCCGCAGCCCGCGTACAACGCGCGGTGGAACCGCCGGTTCAGCAGGCTCAACGTGGTCTGGCCGGCATCCGCGGCCGACGCTTCCTTGAGGATTCGCGCGGCCTCGTCGAACGACGCGCGGTCCGCCGCTCGCACGGCGCGGCGCAGCGCTTCCGGTTCCAGCACCATCCGCACGTCGTAGACCGATCGCGCCAGCTCCGCGTCGACCACGCACACCGACGCTCCCTTGTACGGGCTGAACGTGACCAGCCCGGTGTTGGACAGCACCTTGAGCGCCTCGCGCACCGGTGTCTTCGACACCCCGAGCCGCGCGGCCAGCTCCGCCTCCACCAGCTGCTGGCCGGGCACCAGCTCGCGGGCGAGAATGCCGCGCCGGATCTCCTCCAGCACCACCTCGGTGCGGGAGGCGGGGAGGCTGAACGTGGACGGCATGCCGACCCTCCTGGCTTTCGCGCTCGTCCCCGCACATTCAACCAGGCGGGCGTCTCCGAGCGTCGACACGTACGATCATATATCAGATGCCATCCGTCGACCGAGAGGACGCGCAGCATGAAGGCACCCGAGGACCTGCGCAGCCACCGCTGGTTCGGCGGCGACGACCTGCGCAACTTCAGCCACCGCACCCGCGCCCGGCAGCTGGGCTACGCACCGGAGGAGCACCTCGGCAAGCCGGTGATCGGCATCCTCAACACCTGGAGCGACATCAACCCGTGCCACCAGCATCTGCGCGAACGCGCGGAGCAGGTCAAACGCGGCGTGTGGCAGGCGGGCGGATTCCCGCTGGAGTTCCCGGTGGCGACGCTGTCGGAGACGTATCAGAAGCCGACGCCGATGCTGTACCGGAATCTGCTGGCGATGGAGACCGAGGAACTGCTGCGCTCGTATCCGGTCGACGGCGCGGTGCTGATGGGCGGCTGCGACAAGACCACCCCGGCACTGCTGATGGGTGCGGCGAGCGCCGGGCTGCCCTCGATTTTCGTGCCCGCG
The DNA here is from genome assembly GCF_900115345.1 of Amycolatopsis rubida. Lineage (GTDB taxonomy): Bacteria > Actinomycetota > Actinomycetes > Mycobacteriales > Pseudonocardiaceae > Amycolatopsis > Amycolatopsis rubida. The sequence goes on from NZ_FOWC01000014.1 coordinate 61,835, forward strand.
GGCCCGATGCTGCGCGGAAACTGGCGCGGCGAGGTACTCGGCAGCGGCACCGACATGTGGAAATACTGGGACGAACGGCGCGCGGGCACGATCGGCGACCGCGAACTGGCCGAACTGGAACACGGCCTCGCCCGCTCCCCCGGACACTGCATGACGATGGGCACCGCGTCGACCATGACGTCCGCCGCCGAAGTGCTGGGGCTGACCCTGCCCGGCGCGGCCTCGATCCCGGCGGTCGATTCCGCGCACCACCGGATGGCCGCGGCGAGCGGTGCGCGAATCGTGGGCATGGTGTGGGAAGACCTCACGATCGCGAAGATCCTCGACGAGCGCGCGTACGCCGACGCGATCACGACCGTGCTGGCGCTCGGCGGGTCGACCAACGCGGTGATCCACCTGATCGCGATGGCCGGGCGCAGCGGGATTTCGCTGTCGCTGCGGGATTTCGACGCGATCGCGCGCCGGGTGCCGGTGCTGGCGAACATCCGGCCGGGCGGCGACGGTCTGATGGAGGACTTCTATTACGCGGGCGGTCTGCCCGGGCTGCTGTCCCGCTTGACCGACCTGCTGCACCTCGACCGGATCACCGTCACCGGACGTCGGCTCGCCGATTCTCTCGCCGACGCCCGCGTGCACGACGACGACGTGATCCGCCCGCGCGGCAACCCGGTCGCCAGCGAGGGCGGCGTGGCCGTGCTGCGCGGCAACCTCGCTCCCGGCGGCGCGGTGATCAAGCACATCGCCGCCGATCCCGCTCTGCTCACCCACACAGGTCCGGCAGTGGTTTTCGACAACTACAAGGACTTGAAGGAGCGCATCGACGACCCGGCGCTGGGCATCACCGCTGATTCCGTATTGGTGCTGCGAGGATCCGGTCCGCTCGGCGGTCCCGGGATGCCCGAGTACGGCATGCTGCCGATCCCGGCACATCTGCTGGAACAAGGCGTGCGGGACATGGTGCGGATCTCCGACGCCCGGATGAGCGGCACCAGTTACGGCGCGTGCGTGCTGCACGTGGCACCGGAATCGCACGTCGGCGGGCCGCTCGCGCTGGTCCGCGACGGCGACCTGATCACCCTGGACGTGCCCGCCCGGACGTTGCAGTTGCAGGTGGACGACGCCGAGCTGGAGCGTCGTCTCGCTTCGTGGGCCGCCCCTGCGCCGCGGTTCGAGCGGGGTTACGGTGCGCTGTACGCGGAGCACATCACGCAGGCCGACGAGGGCTGCGACTTCGACTTCCTCGCCCGCGCCGGCTCCAATCCGGAACCGGACGCAGGGTGAGCGTCGTGAGTGCTGGCGCCGGTGAGAACCGGTGCCAGCACTCACGACGAAGGGTGACCGGTTTGTTCCGCTGGGGGCAGTAGTCCGGCATGTCCGGCTCGGCCCGTACGCTGTGCACCTGACCGCAGCGAATCGAAGGGGTCGTGAGGTGCAGTACGAACCGCGCTGGCCGGAAACCGACAGCGACCAGACCGAGGTCCTGCCGGTCGTACCACCGGAGGAACCTCCGTCGCCGCCGCGAAGGCGCGGCCTGCGCAAAGCGGGCTGGATCAGCGGCGGCGTGCTCGGCGTCCTGGTCGTCGCGTACCTCATCGACCTGCTGACCAGCCAGGGCCGGGTGCCGCGCGGCGTCGTCGTGGCCGGCGTGGACGTCGGCGGGCTGGAGCGGCCGGTCGCCGAACGCGAACTGCGCGGGAAGATCGAGCCCCGGCTCACCCAGCCGCTCACCGTCACCGCGGGCAACGCGCGCACCAAGCTGTCGCCGACCGAGGCCGGGCTGGGCCTCGACTGGAGCGGCACCCTCGACCAGGCGGGCGACCAGCCGGTCAACCCCTTCACCCGGCTCACGTCGTTCTTCAGCACGCGCGAACTGGGCGTCGTGTCGCACGTCGAGGCCGCGAAGCTCGACCCGGCGCTCGAGGACCTGCGCGGCCGCGTCGACCGGGCACCGGCCGAGGGCACGATCCGGTTCGACGGCACCACGCCAGTCGCGGTCCCGCCGCAGTCCGGGCAGAAGCTGGACGTCGCGGCGGCGCGGGCGAAGGTGCTGAGCGGCTGGGCTTCGGGCAGCGAACTGACGCTCCCGGTCGCGCCGGCGCCGGTGCGCACCACTGCCGAGGGCGTTCAGCGTGCGCTCGCCGAGTTCGCCAAGCCCGCGGTGTCCGCGCCGATCATCGTCAAGGGCGAAGGCGCGGACGCGACGCTGACGCCGGAGCAGATCGCCGGTGCGCTCACGTTCGTGCCCGCCGACGGCGGCGGCCTCGCCCCGCGGATCGACCCGAAGAAGGTCACCGACGCGCTCGCGCCGCAGCTGAAGTCCACCGAGCAGGAGGGCAAGGACGCGGCCATCGCGTTCTCCGGCGGAAAACCGGTCGTCGAGCCGTCCGCGGACGGCAACACGGTCGACTGGGAGCAGAGCCTCAAGCCGCTGCCCACCACGCTGAAGCAGGCCGACAGCCGCGAACTGAAGGCGATCTACAAGAAGACGCCCGCGAAGGTGACCACCGAGCAGGCGGACAAGCTGGGCGTCAAGGAAGTCATCGGCGAATTCAGCACCGGCGGGTTCGCCGCCGACTCCGGCACGAACATCCGGGTGGTCGCCGAGAAGGTGAACGGCGCGATCGTGAAGCCGGGAGAAACGTTCAGCCTCAACGGATTCACCGGTCCGCGCGGACGTCCGCAGGGCTACGTCGAGGCGGGCGTGATCGAGAACGGCGCGCCCGCCCGCGAGGTCGGCGGCGGCATTTCGCAGTTCGCCACCACGCTGTACAACGCGGCGTACTTCTCCGGGATGAAGGACGCCGGGCACAAGGAACACAGCTACTACATCAGCCGCTACCCGGCCGCGCGCGAGGCAACGGTGTTCCAGAACCCCAACGGCGCCAGCGTGATCGACCTGAAGTTCACCAACGACTCGGACACCGGCGTGGCGATCCAGACCGTCTGGACGTCGTCGTCGATCACCGTGAAGCTGTGGGGCACCAAGCGGTACACCGTCGAGTCGGTCCCCGGCGAGCGCACGAATCCGACGCCGCCGACGACGAAACCGGGTCCGGCGGAGAACTGCCACGCGTCCAGCGGCGCGCCCGGTTTCACCGCGAGCGACACCCGGATCCTGCGCGACGCCTCGTCGGGCCGGGAGGTTTCGCGGCACACGCGGTCGGTCCGCTACAACCCGCAGCCGAAGATCACCTGCGGGGAGTAGCGAGTCGCTGCATCGTGGCGGCTACCGCGAGGTCGACGGCGAAGGCGAACTCCGCTTCGTGATCGCATCGCGCCAGCTGCGGCGCGGATCCGACCACGGCGGGAAGCCCGGTCTGCTCCAATTCGGCGCGGCGGCGGGCGATTCCGGCTTCGTCAGTGACACCGAACGCCGGCCCCGCGCCCGCCTCGCGCAGGAGCGAGCCGACGACGACGGCCAGGAGCGAGCGCAGCAGGTGCACCGCCTCTTCGGGCGACGCACCTGCCTTGCGCAGCACTGAAAGCACCGCCTCGACCGGAGCGAGCGCGGCGATCGACGGCAACTGCCTGGTTAGGACCAGCGCGGCGGCCTGCGGGTGCGCACGGGTTGCTTTCCGGAACGACTGGGCGATCGCGCCGAGGTCTTCCTCGGGCTGTCCGGTCAGCGCGGGGAGGTCGATCCCGCCCAGGACGTGACCCGCGATGGCGTCGAGCAAAGCTTCTTTGCCGTCGATGTGGTGGTAGAGGCTCTTCGCGTCCACGCCAAGACGCTGCGCGACAGTCCGCATGCTCACCGCTGCCGCTCCGTCGGCGTCGACTGCTTCCAGCGCGGCCGTCAGGATCGCCTCCCGCGACAGCCTGGCGTCTCCCTTGCGCGGGCGTCCCCGGCGCGTCGTCGTGTTCACGGCTCCATCATGGCGCACTTGCGTTAAACCCACAGCGTGGATTAAATTGCGGCTTCGCTCTCCCGGCTTGGAGGAACCCGTGGACCCGTTGGCCATCCCCGCGCCCGAAGTGCTGCGCGCCCGGCACAAGCTCGTCCTCGACCACTTCCAGGACGAGGTGCGCCAGGACTGGGACGAGGTGCTGGCGACGTTCCCGCACCCGCACTACGAAATCGTGCCGACGATGACCGTGCACGACGGCGATTCCGCGGTGCGCGGCTACTACGACGAAACGCGCCGCGCTTTTCCCGATCAAGACCACGAAATCATCGCGCTGCGGCACAGCGCCGATGCGGTCATCGTCGAGTTCTGGCTTCTGGGCACGCATCGCGGGCCGCTCGGGAAAATTCCGCCGACCGGGCAGCGGTTCCGGGTCCGGATGACCGCGTACTTCCTCTTCGACGCTGACGAACAACTGGTGTGCGAACGCATCTACTTCGACACGCTCACCATGCTCCGCCAGCTGCTGCGCGCGTACGACGTCCGGAAACCCGCGTCCTGGCCCAAACTGGTTCGCACGGTGCGCGGGCTGCTGGCGATGTCCGGGACCCCGGACCCGCGGCTTTCCGACACCACTCCGCCCGCGTTTTGTCGGTGACCCCGCGTACAGTCAGGCGCACACCACGGGAAGGGGGAACCGGTGTCCGACGACGCGGCCATGGGGCTTTACGGACTCACCAAACGGTTCGGGACCACGCTGGCGGTAGACGATGTGCGGCTGGAAGTGCCGCGGGGGTCGTTCTTCGGCCTCGTCGGCCCCAACGGAGCCGGGAAAACGACGTCGCTGTCGATGGCGGTCGGCCTGCTTCGGCCCGACGCCGGCGAAGCGCGCGTGTTCGGCGTGGACGTCTGGCGGGAACCGGAACGGGCGAAAAGCCTGATCGGCGTCCTCCCGGACGGTTTGTCCATTCCGGAGCGGCTCACCGGACGCGAACTGCTGACGTACATGGGCCTGCTGCGCGGGCTCGCGCCGGACACGGTCGCCGAACGCGCCCAGGAACTGCTCGGCGTGCTGGAGCTGACCGACGCCGAGCGCACCCTCGTCATCGACTATTCCGCGGGCATGCGCAAGAAGATCGGCCTCGCGACCGCGTTGCTGCACGGTCCCCGGCTGCTCGTGCTGGACGAGCCGTTCGAGGCAGTGGACCCGGTTTCGGCGTCGACGATCCGCACGATCCTGCAGCGGTTCGTCGCATCCGGCGGCGCGGTCGTGCTGTCGAGCCACGTGATGGCGTTGGTGGAACAGCTGTGCAGCCACGTCGCGGTGATCACGCGCGGACGCGTCGTCGCCGCGGGCGCGGTGGCTGACGTGCGGGGCGAAGGCACGCTGGAAGACGCGTTCGTGCACATTGTCGGCGGGCGGACCGGTGGAGCGGAGGGGCTGGCGTGGTTGGCGTCCTCGTCCGACTGAAGATGCGGGTCCTGCGCAATTCGCTGCGCGGGCGGCAGATCGCCGGAATAATCGTCGGCGGCGTCTTCGGGCTGCTGGCGGCCGCGTTCACGATCGGCGTCGCGGTGTTCCCGGCTCCGGAAGCGCGGATCACCGTAGACCTGCTCACCTCGGTCTACGCGGTGTGGATGGCGGGCTGGGTGCTCGCGCCGATCGCGACCGGCGGCGGCGACGACACCCTGCGGCCGGAACACTTCGCGCTGCTGCCGATCGGCCGCCGCAAGCTGGCGGTCGGCCTGCTCGCGGCGAGCTTCGTGGGCATCACCGCGTTGGTGAGCCTGCTGGCGTTCCTCGGCTTGGTGTTCTACGGGCTGCGGTTCGGAGCCGGCGCCGCGCTCGTCGGTCTCGTGTTCACCGTGCTGCAGCTGGCGTTCGTAGTGCTGCTGTACCGCGTGGTGATGGCCGCGCTCGGTGCGCTGCTGACCTCGCGCAAGGGCAAGGAACTGGGCATCATCCTGGTGGCGCTCACCGGATTGTCCGGCGTCGCGGTGAACTACGTGATGAACAGCGTCGGCCCGGCCATCGTCAGCGGCCGGATGCCCGGCTTCGTCAGCGTCATGCACGCCCTTCCCTCGGGCTGGGGCACTCTCGCGGTGCACGCGGCCGGAGCCGGCGAATGGGGCACTGTCGGCGGTCTCTTCGCCGCGTTGCTCGCCGTCGTGGCGGTTCTGGTCGTGCTCTGGGGCGCTCTGCTGGCCCGCCAGGTCACCACCCCGTCGTTCCGCGGTGCCTCCCGCACCCGCGCGAAGAGCACCCGCACGCGACGCAGCCTGCTGCCCGCGACTCCGGTCGGCGCCGTGGCCCGCAAGGAGCTGCACACCTGGTGGCGAGACGCCCGCCGACGCGTCGCCCTGCTGTCGACGCTGCTGATCGGCTTCGTCATCACCGTCGTGCCAGCCCTGTCCGGCGGCGGTGGCCGGTCGGTGATGCTGCCGTATTTCGGTGTCGCAGTAGTGCTTTTCGCCTCGATGCAGTCCGGCAACCTGTACGGAATGGACGGCAGCGCCCTGTGGCACACGCTGGTCGTCCCCGGAGCCGAACGCGCCGACATCCGCGGCCGCCAGCTGGCGTGGGCCCTGATCGTCGCACCCGTGGCCGTGGTGCTGGCCCTGGTCCTGCCCGGCGTCACCGGCGTACCAGGCGCGTACCCATGGGTCCTCGGCCTGGTCCCGGCCACACTGGGCGCCGGCGCCGGGGTCCTGATGCTGCAATCGGTCTTCCTGGCCTTCCCCCTGCCGGATCAACGCCGCAGCGGCAGCCCGTGGTCGTCCGGCGGACGCCCCGGGTGCGCCCGAGCCGCCCTGATGCTGGCGACCACGCTGCTCATCGTGCTCGGTGCGATGCCGGTGGTGGCGCTGTGCGTGGCCGGGAAGCTGGCGGACCTGCCGGTGCTGCAGTGGCTCGGCATCCCCGCCGGGATCGCGACCGGCGTCGCGCTGGCGTGGTGGTGGGGTTCGCTCGCCCAGCAACGGCTGGTGACGCGGGGCCCGGAGCTGCTGGCGACCGTCTCCAAGGAACGGTGACGGATTTTCTTGCCGAGGTGTCGGATGGTGTCGCACGCGTTCGTGGCCACGAGCGGTCCCGCTGTTTGAGGAGTTCGCCAGGAAGCAGTAGCTGCTGGCCGTCCAGGGAGACGAAACCACGCTGGAGGCCGGTGCCGGGCTGGCCGCCGCACCACCAAGGGCACCGACGACAGGAAGCCGCCGGTGCCTGGGTATTCGTCGGCGGCTTGCGCCCCGCGCACGCCATCACCGTCGTCCGCCCCGCCAACGGCACCAGCACGATGACCGACGGCCCGTTCGCCGAAACGAAGGAGCAGCTGGACGGCTTTGGGGTGATCCAGTGGTGGACCGCCCCATCGAGTACGCCCGTTCGCCAACGGCCCCGAGGACGTTGCGTGCCGCTGGACGCGGTCTGCTGAGCCGAGCACGGCCGCTTCCCGCGGCCCGTCGGCCGCTCTCCTTCGGGGCAGCGCCGCCAACGATTCCTCCAGTGCCGTGTCCGGAAGTTCGTTGTCGACCATGTCGCCCGCCAGATACGCGCCATACGCGGGCAGGTCGAGGTGCGCGTGTCCGCAGAGCGCTGTCAGGATCACCTTCTCTTCGCCGGACTCCTTGCAGCGCAACGCTTCTTGGATGCACGCGGCCAACGCGTGCGTCGGCTCGGGCACGGGAATGATGCCTTCCGTGCGGGCGAACTGCACACCCGCGGCGAAGCATTCCTGCTGGCCGATCGCGAGCGCCTCGACGAGACCCAGCTCGTAGATGTGCGAGATCAGCGGCGACATGCCGTGGTAGCGCAGGCCGCCGGCGTGGATCGGGTCCGGGATGAAGCCGTGGCCGAGCGTGTGCATATTCAGCAGGGGCGTGAGGCCGGCGGTGTCGCCGAAGTCGTAGGCGTAGCGGCCGCGGGTGAGGGAGGGGCAGGCGGCCGGTTCGACCGCGCGGATCACCGGGTTCATCCGGCCCGGCCAGTTTTTCCCGCAGGAACGGGAAAGCGAGCCCGCCGAAGTCGGAGCCGCCGCCGGTGCAGCCGACGAGCACGTCCGGGGTGTCGCCGGCCAGTTCGAACTGCCGAAGCGGTTCCTCGCCGATCACCGTCTGGTGCAGCAGCACGTGGTTGAGCACGCTGCCCAGCGCGTACCACGCACCCGGATCCACCGCGGCCTGTTCGACGGCTTCGCTGATCGCGATCCCGAGGCTGCCCGTCGACCGCGGGTTCTCCGCCAGGATTGCCCGGCCCGCGGTGGTACGGTCCGATGGACTCGGGTACACCTGCGCGCCGAAGGTCTCCATCATCAGCTTGCGGTACGGCTTCTGGTCGTACGACGCGCGCACCCGCCAGACCTCGCAGGACAACCCGAACGTGGCGCACGCGAACGTCGGCGCGCTTCCCCACTGCCCGGCCCCGGTCTCGGTGGTGAGCCGGGTGACGCCCTCGGCCGCGTTGCAGAACGCCTGCGGCGCAGCGGTGTTCAGCTTGTGCGAGCCGACCGGGCTGACGCCCTCGTACTGGTAGAAGATCCGGGCCGGGTTCCGAGCGCCTTCTCCAGCCTGCGGGCGCGGTAGAGCGGGGACGGACGCCAGAGCCGGTAGACGTCCCGGACTTCCTCGGGAATGTCGAGGTAGCGCTCGGTGGTGACTTCCTGCTCGATGAGCGCCTGCGGGAACAGCGGAGCCAGGTCCGCGGGCTCGCGGGTTCCCGGGTGCAGCGGCGGAGGGCGGCGGCTCGGGCAGGTCCGGCACCACGTTGTACCACTACGCCGGGAGATCGGCCTCGTCCAGGAGGCATTTCGTGCGTTCTGCCATGACGCCTTCTCGGACCGGCGGATCCCAGCGTAAGCCGGGCGGCGGGAGAAGCCAACCGCCGGAGCGCGCGAGGGGACCCCTCGCACCGATAAAGCGGCAGGTCCGCCCGGGTAGCCGGCCTGTCCACAATGGAGGGTGTGGCTGATTCCCCGGAAGCCGTTTCGGGTGGGCGCCGGTTTTTGTCGGTGGGTGCCGGTAGGTTCGCTGGCATGGCGACATTGGTGACGTTCCACGCCCACCCGGACGACGAGGCGATCATGACCGGCGGCGTGATGCGCAAAGCGGCCGACGAGGGGCACCGGGTGGTGCTCGTGGTGGCCACGCGCGGAGAAAAGGGCGAGATCCCCGAGGGCCTGCTCGGCGACGGCGAGCAGCTCGCGGACCGCCGGGTGCAGGAGACGCGGGCAGCGGCCGAGGTGCTGGGCGTCTCGCGAGTGGAGTTCCTGGGATACCAGGACTCCGGGATGATGGGCGACCCTTCCAACGACGGCCCGGACACGTTCTGGAGCGCGCCGGTCGAGGAAGCAGCGGAGCGGCTGGCGGCGATCTTGCGCGCGGAGTCGGCCGACGTGCTCACGGTGTACGACGATTTCGGCGTCTACGGCCACCCGGACCACATCCAGGTGCACCGAGTCGGCATGCGCGCGGCCGAACTCGCGGGCACGCCGCGGGTCTACCAGGGCTCGGCGAACCGCGACCAGATGCGCCGAGCCGCCGAAGCCGCGCGCGCGGCGGGCGAGGAAGGCGGCCCGGACGAGGACATGATCATCGGGAAACCGGAAGCCGAGCTGACGGCCGAAGTGGACGTCACGGCGTACCTGAAGGTGAAGCGGGCGGCGATGCGGGCGCATCGGAGCCAGATCAGCGAGGAGTCGTTCTTCCTGGCGCTGCCGGACGACAAGTTCGGCGAGGCATTCGGGACGGAATGGTTCATCCGGGAAGGACAGGGGCCGGGGGTGACGGAGACGGATCTGATGAACGGCCGGTGACCGGGACTGGCCAGCCGTAGGGCGAGGGGCTCCGGGCGGGTTGCTGGGTCCGGGATCCGTTCGAGCAACCGCCGGGCGTGAGCTGCCGCCCGGACGGCGACCCCGCGACCAGCTCGGCGAACCATCGGACGCGGGTTGCCGTCACGAGCCGCACACCCGGGACAAGGCCCGGGCCAAGCCCGCGCGCCCGGATTGCCATCGCGAGCCGCAGGCCCGGGACAAGCCCGGGGCCAAGCCCGCGAGTGCAGGTTGCCGTCGCGAGCCAGACATCGGCACGGGTGTGCTCTCGAACCGAGCCATTTTCATGGACCGCGGAACTGAGGCGGGCTCGGGCGAGATGTCGGGCGGTGGCATTCCGGCACGGATCGGAGGTCCGGAGCCGGCCATCGTAGCCGGTACCCGGTATGCGGCGAGCCGTCCGCTGGCTGGGCGGAAGCGACCGCCTAGCGTGGGCGGCGATCCACGAGCACCCTCGAACTGCGCCCTCCCCGCACAAGACCACATGCACCGACGCCGCGGACCCCAGCTCAAGTCGACTCGACAGAAGCGACCCACCCAACCTCGACAGCGATCCACGAGCACCCCGAACTACGCCCTCCCACACAAGACCACATGCACCGATGTCGCGGAGGCTTGAGTCGCGGACGTGTTCCACCGTTCGCCGCAGACTCGCGGGCGTGAGCTGCCCGCAAGCATCATGCGGGCCCCGCAGTCTCCCCTACTCGGGCCGAGGCCAGGCGGACTGCGTCCAGGATCTTCTCGTATCCCGTGCAGCGACACAGGTTCCCCGCCAACGCCTCGCGGATCTCCGGATCCGAAGGGGCACCCGCCCGGTGCACCAGTTCGTGCGCGGCGACGATCAACCCCGGCGTGCAGAAGCCGCACTGCACAGCACCGGCGTCGACGAAGGCTTGCTGTACCGCGTCCAGCTGGTCGCCGTCCGCGAGGCCTTCTACGGTGCGGACGTTCCTGCCCTCGGCTTGGCCTGCCGCGACCAGGCACGAACACACTGGGGTACCGTCCAAATACACTGTGCAGGAACCGCATTCGCCTTGTTCGCAGGCGTTTTTCGAGCCCGGCAAACCCAGTTGGTCGCGCAGCACGAAGAGCAGGCTCTGTCCCTCCCACACCTCGTCGACGGTGCGCGGCTCGTCATTGACAGTGAGGTTCAGGCGCATTTCGGCTGCCCGCCTTTCCGATAGTCTTCCCAGGCCCAGCTCAACGTCCGGCGGGCCAGTACGGCAATCGCGTGGATGCGGTAGTCGGCGCTGCCCCGGACGTCGTCGATCGGGGACGCGGCGCTCGCGGCCAGTTCGCCGAAGCGGCGGACAACCGTGTCCGGCAGCGGAGTGCGGGAGGTCCACGCATCAGACAGGGCGTCGCGGAGGAAGTCTTCTGCGGCGGTCGCTCGCCGCGGGGTCGGGGCGGCGGAACCGACGGCGGCGCCTATCCAGCCGGTTTCCGGGGCCAGGTCCAGGGCGAATGAGCACACTGCGATGACCATCGCGTTGCGGGTGCCGACTTTCGCGAACTGCTGTGGGCCGGTCGCCACCGGGAGGTGGACAGCGGCGATCAGCTCGTCGGGGGCCAGTGCGTTGCGCTTGACGCCTTGGTAGAACTCTGTCGCCGGGATCAGCCGGGTGCCGCGGACGGACGCGATCTCGATCGTTGCGTCGCAGGCCAGGAGCATCGGGTGGGTGTCGCCGGCGGGAGAGGCCGCGCCCAGGTTTCCGCCGACGGTGCCCCGGTTGCGGATCTGCGGGGAGCCGACGGTGCGGCTCGCCATCGCCAGGCCGGGGAGGCGAGTGCCTAGCTCGGTGATGATTCGCGTGTACGACACGCCCGCGCCCAGGCGGATCCGGCCGTCTTTCTCGGTCCACCCGGCCAGGTCCTCGATCCGGGTGAGGTCCAGCAGCGCGGTCGGGCGGCGGTGGTCGAAGTTGAGTTCGACCAGGACGTCGGTGCCGCCGGCAAGGGGGACGGCGTCCGGGCGGTCGGACTTGGCGGCCAGGGCTTCGGCCCAGGTCGCGGGGGTCAGGAAATCCACGGGGCACCTCCAGGAGGCGGCTGCCGGTCAGGGACGGAAAAGAGGGGCGGGATCGTGGGCCTGGCGAGGAGCGGGGGGGGAGGCCAGGCCAAAGCGGAGCGGGGAGAGAGGCCAGGCCAAAGCGGAGCGGGGAGAGAGGCCAGGCCAAAGCGGAGCGGGGAGAGAGGCCAGGCCAAAGCGGAGCGGAGAAAAGGCCCCGCCGGACCGCTGCGCACGAGGTGGTCGGCCAGCACGCGAGGGGCCACCGCGCTCACGAAGCGGCACGGCCCTCGGCTAGCGCGATGTCGTCCGGGCGGATGGGGGCGTTCGGCAAGGGCAGGCCGGTCGCGGAGCGGAGGGCGTTCAGGATCGCGGGGGTCGACGACAGGGTCGGCGGCTCGCCCACGCCGTTCAGGCCGTACGGCGAGTCCGGGTGCGGGAATTCGAACAGGCTGATCGGCATCGGCGGGACGTCCAGCACGGTCGGGATCAGGTAGTCCGTGAAGGACGGGTTGCGCACCCGGCCCTCGCGATCGACCAGGATTTCCTCCATCAAAGCCAACCCAAGTCCCTGTACGCTGCCGCCTTCGATTTGGCCTTCGACGGCCAGCGGGTTCATCGCCTTGCCGACGTCCTGCGCGGTCGCCAGCTCGACTACCTTCACCAAACCCAGTTCGACATCCACGTCCACCACGGCTCGGTGGGCGGCGAAGGCGAAAGCGATGTGCGCGTTGCCCTGACCGGTTTCCGGGTCGATGCCTTGGGTGGGGCGGTGGTGGTATTCGAAGGTGTGCGAGACGGTGTCCGAACCTACGAGGTCGGCGATAGGGCACACCGGATCTCCGCCGCTGTCCAGGACGTGGTCATTGCCGAGCGACAGGGCTGAAGCTGGCAGGCTGCAGGCGTCAGCGGCGCGGCGCAGGAGTTCCCGGGCGATGTGGCGGCAGGCGCCTTGCACGGCGCCGGTCGACATCCACGTCATGCGGGAAGCGGACGCGGAACCAGCGTCGCCGATGTGGGTGTCGGCGGGGAGGACGACTACCCGGGAAACGCCCAGTTCCGTGCTCGCTACCTGTGACTGCACCGTGGTGACGCCTTGTCCGCATTCCGCGGCCGCGGTGTGCACCGAGACCACCGGGGCACCGTTCACCACGGTCAAGGCGACTCGGGCCGTCGAAATGTCGTCGACGCCTCCGGAGTAGCCGATCGCTTTCACCCCGACCGCGTAGCCGACTCCGCGACGCACCCCCTCGCCGTGCGTCGTGTTGGCGGCTCCGCCGGGCAGGGAAAGCAAATCCGCAGCACCGGCCGGCGGCAGCGGACGGTCGCGAAGGGCTTGCAGCAGTTCCGCGACCGGGGCTGGGCCGTCGACGGCTTGGCCGGTGGGCAGGACGGTACCCGTGGTCATGGAGTTGCGGAGGCGCAATTCCATCGGGTCCATGCCTAGTTCGCGCGCCAGTTTGTCCATATTGGACTCGCAGCCGTATGCCGATTGGACTGCGCCGAAACCGCGCATTGCGCCGCAGGGCGGGTTGTTCGTGAAGACCGCCAGGCCGTCGATTTCGGCATTCGGGACTTCGTACGCGCCGGTGACGAAATAGCAGGCGTTGGCGATGACTACCGGCGAAGTCGAGGTGTATGCGCCACCGTCCAAAATCAGGCGGGCTTTGACATAGACCAGACGGCCGTCCTTGGTGGCACCGTGTTCGTAACGCATCTTGGCCGGATGGCGGTGTACGTGGCCGAAGAAGGATTCGTAGCGGTTGTAGGACATCTTGACCGGACGGCCGAGCCGCAGGGCGAGCATGCAGGCGTGCACGTGGACCGAGAGGTCCTCTCGGCCGCCGAAAGCGCCGCCGACACCTGCCAGGGTCAGTCGCACTTTTTCTGTTGGCAAGCCCAGACACGGGGCCAGTTGTTCGAGGTCTTTGTGCAGCCATTGCGAGGAAACGTAGAGTTCGACGCCACCGTCCTCGGAAGGAATCGCCAGGCCGGATTCCGGGCCCAGGAAAGCCTGGTCCTGCATGCCGACTTCGTACTCGCCGGTGACGACGACATCCGCTTCGGCGCGGGCTCGTGCCGGATCGCCGTGCCGGATTTTCACGTGCCGCACCAGGTTGCCGTCCGGATGAATCGGGCGGACGCCCTTGTCCAGGACCGTCGTCGGATCGGTGACCGGGTCAAGCGGTTCGTAGTCGACGATGATCAGTTTCGCCGCCTGACGGGCGGTTTCCGGGTCGTCGGCGGCGACCAGCGCCACCGGTTCGCCGTGGTAGCGGACCTCGTCGACGGCGAGGACCGGCTGATCGGCGGATTTCATGCCATACGTTTTCGCACCGGGCACGTCCTCGTGGGTGAGCACGGCGTGCACGCCTGGCTGGGCGAGGGCCTTGCTCGTGTCGACGGACCGGATCCGCGCTGCCGCGTACGGGCTGCGCAGCGTGGTCGCCCAGACCATGCCCTCGATCCACAAATCCGACGAATAGGCGAACCTGCCGGTCACCTTGGCGGTGCCGTCCGGACGGAGGGCGCTTTCGCCCACCCCGGCGGCTTTCCCGGTTTCCGCGGCGCGTACCAGCGAGTCCACAGTGACCACCAGCTTTCCTGCGTTGCCGACCGCACGGATTCAACACGTGTAGATCGGGACTGTCAACGGCTCTTCGGGTATCGTCCGGCGCATGCAGCGGGTCACCCGGGACGATGTCGCACGGCTGGCGGGCACCTCGCCGGCCGTGGTCAGTTACGTGCTCAACAACGGCCCGCGTCCGGTCGCGCCCGCCACGCGAGCGCGGGTCGAACAAGCGATCGCCGAGCTCGGCTACCGGCCGAATCTCGTCGCGCGGGCGTTACGCTCCACCCGCAGCAACGTGCTCGGGCTGGTCGTGCCGGACAGCAGCGAGGGCTACTTCACCCAGCTCACCCATGCGGTCGAGCGGGCCGCGTTCGCTCGCGGATCCCTGGTGCTGCTCGGGAATTCGGCGTTCTCCCGGGATCAGGAGCTGCGGTACGCCGAATCGCTGGCGAACATGCGCGTGGACGGTCTGCTGCTGGTCCGCGCCGAGGTCGCCGGAGCGGCGGCCACCCACTCCGCTTTGGACGTTCCGGTCGTCTACCTGCATCACCACGCCCCGGCCGGCACTGCCGCGCCGTCGGTGGTGCTGGACAACAAAACGGGCGGACGGTTGACCACCGAACACCTGCTCGGGCACGGCTACCGGGAGATCGGCTGCCTCACCGGAACCGCGCGGTCCGGGCCGGTGGCCGAGCGGGCCCGAGGCTGGACCGAGGCGATGCGGGCGGCGAAGCGGAGCGCGGGCAACGTCGTCCGCACCGGTCTCGATCGGCATGCCGCACGGGCCGACATCCGGCGTTGGTTGCAGTCGCCGGAGCGGCCGCGCGCGATCATGGCGACGGCGGACGGGCTGGCGCTCGACACGCTGACGGTCGCGGCGGAACTCGGCTTGAGCGTGCCGAAAGACCTTGCGGTGATCGGCTTCGGCGGCACCGACGCCGCCGCGCACAGCTGGCCCGCGCTGTCCACTGCCGGACATTCCTTCGACGATTTCGCCGACGCCGCGGTGTCCACTCTGGACCAGCTCCGCGACAACACCCAGCCGGAAGACCGCATCCTCGACGTCCGCCTGACCGCGCGCGCCAGCTGCGGGTGCGACTGAACTCGCAACTGACGCGCCGACGGAATCAGGAGTTAGCGGCCTCTGCCCACGCTGAAGGCGTATAGCCGAGATAATGCGACGCGTGCGTATTCGCCGCGGAAGCCTGCGGAAGGTCGCCGCGCAAGTACGCCTCGGCTTCCGCCTTGTCCTTCGGCGGCGGCGTCGGCGCGAGGCCGAGCAGCTTGGCCATGTTGTTGCCGAGGTAGCCCTCCAGGTCGTCCTCGGACAGGTTCAGGCCCTGCGGCGGCTGGTGGCACAGCACTTCCAGCTCCCGCGCCCACATGCCGGGCTCGTTCGGCGGCGAATCGGTGCCGAAGACCAGGTCGCTCTTCTTCATCTCCTTGGCGAATTCGACGATCCGCGACTGCAGCAGCCAGCCCGATTCGCCGATCACGTTCGGCGAGTCCTGGATCATCCAGAACGCCTCGAAACAGTAGACGCCGCCGGTCTGGATGCCGAAATGGCCGAGAATGAACGTGACGTTCGGGAACTCGCGGATGATCGGGTAGAACTGGGTCGGGATCGAGTACGGCCCGTCCCCGGTGTGGATCAGCACGATCACGCCGAGTTCGTCGCACACCCGCAGCACCGGCCGCAGCCAGTCCAGCGCCCGGTCCGGGCGGTAGGAGTGCATGTTGGCGTGCAGCTTCAGCATCTTGTAGCCGTATTCCTTCACGTGGAAGGCCAGCTCCGCCGCGCCGTTTTCCGGCCCGAACCGCGGGTTGTACATGAAGTTGCCGACGAACCGGTCCGGATACCGCTGCACCAGCGAGGTCACGTACGCCTGGTATTCGCGGATGCCTTCACGGCCGGTTTTGTTGCCCTCGCGCCAGGTCGTGTTGCCCGGCGGCGGCATGATGCAGCTGACGTCCACGCGCCGCGGCTTGCCGTTGATCCAGAATGGACCGTCCATCATTTCCAGCGTGCGCTCGCCGGTGAACGGGGTTCCGGTGTGCCGCCAGGCTTCGTCGACGAGATTCGTCGGATGGACATGGGTATCGATAATCACCGGATGTCTCCTTACGCAAGACTTGAGTAAAGGACTCCCCGGCCGCGCTTCACCGCACCTACGGGACCCGGAAGCGCGATCCGCGCTCCGGCGCAACCGAGTGCAACATCTTCGCCGCCCGGTGTCAACACATGATCGCCGGATGCGTTGCGCGGCAAGACTTTTCCAGACGATGCTCTTGACACCGGTGCCGCGAGGGCTTTGCATTGAACGACCCGGCGGTGCTGCCGGGCGCCGGTGACCTCCCGTTTCGGGCCAACCGTTCGGCCAAGTGCCTCCAGCCGCGCGCTGGAGACGACCGCCGGGCCGGGTCCGACCCCGCCCGGGGAAGGGCGGCCCGATGTCGGCTGCGGAACCGGAACCCTGCGATCTCCTGCTGACCGGCGGCACCGTGGTGACCGTCGACGACCAGCGCACTGTCCACGACAACGGCCACGTCGCGATCATCGGCGGCCGGATCGCCGGGGTCGGCGAAGGACCTGGCACCGAGCGCTGGCACGCCGCCGAGGTCATCGACTGTCGCGGGAAAGCCGTGCTGCCCGGTCTGGTCGACGGGCACAACCACCTCTACCAGGCGCTCGCTCGCGGGCTCGGCGAAGGCATGTCGATCGTGCCGTGGCTGTGCGAGTTCATGTGGCCGTATTCGATCGCGATCACCGGGCCCGAAGCAGTGGCCGGGGCACGGCTCGGCGCGGTCGAAGCGTTGCGGGCCGGCATCACGACGGTGATCGACAACCATTACGCGCCAAGCGATCTTGAAACGACGCTCGCCGTCGCCGACGTCATCGAGGAGGCCGGGCTGCGCGGTGCGGTCGCGCGCGGCATGCTGGGCGAACGCACCGAAATCGCCGATCGCCGAGGACAGCCGATCGAGCTGTTCCGCTATTCCAGCGAGGACGAATTCGCGATCACCCGCGAGGCGATGGAGCACCGGCCGCCGGCCGCCAAGGTCGCGGTGTGGCCCGCCGCGCTCAACCTCTGTTACGTGGAGCAAAAACTCGTCCGCCGGACGGTCGAACTGGCCCGGGAATTCGGCACTCGCTGGCACACCCATTGCTGCGAGAGCGAAACCGATCCGGTCAGCTACCTCGAAACCCACGGGGTGCGGCCGGTCGAATGGCTCGCGAAAGAAGGCCTGCTCGACGAACGGGCCACGCTCGCGCACGCGATTTGGCTCGACGAAGCCGAAATCGAGCAGGTCGCGGCAACCGGCGCGGGAGTTTCGCACAACCCGGCGTCCAACGGCTACCTCGCGTCCGGTACCGCGCGGATCGCGAGCATGCGCAAGCAGCACGTCCCGGTCGCGCTGGGCACCGACGGTCCCAGCTGCGGCCATCGGCAAGATCTTTTCGAGGCCATGAAACTCAGCGTCTTCGGCCAGCGAACGGCCACTTTGGACCCGACGGCGCTGCGGGCCGAGGACGCGCTGGAAATGGCCACCCGCGATGGGGCCCGTTACGCCGGAATCGACGCGGGCGTGCTGAGCGAGGGCAAACTCGCCGACGTCATCGTGACCGCGCTCGACCGTCCGCACGTGCGCCCGGTGCACCGGGCGGTCGCCGCGCTCGTCTACTCCGCCCGCGGGTCCGATGTGGAGCTGACGATCGTGGGCGGGGAGATCGTCTACCGCGCCGGACAGTGCGTCCGCGTCGACGAAGCGGCCGCCGCCGACGAAGCGGAACGGCACGCGGCCCGGCTGCTGGAACGCAGCGGCATGGGCGGACTGCTCACTCCCTGGGCGCGGTGATCCGCGCTCCCCCTTTCCCCGCTGTGGAGGAAACCATGCGATTCCGTCCGCGCACCACCCGAGCCGAAGCCACCACCCGCGACGCGGTCGACACCGTCCCCCGGTTCCGGCAGATGCTCCCGCTCGGCATCCAGCACCTGCTGGTCGCCTATTCCGGAATGGTCACCGTCCCGCTGCTGATCGGGCTCGGCGTCGGCCTGTCCACCGCGCAGATCGCCACGCTTGTCACGGCGAACGTGCTGGTCAGCGGCATCGCGACGCTATTGCAGACGCTCGGGATCGGCAACGTCGGCGTCCGGCTGCCGATCGTGATGGGCTCGACCTTCACCGGCATCACCCCGGCCATCATCGTCGGCAAGGAGGCCGGGCTGCCCGCGGTCTTCGGCGCGACGATCGTCGCCGGACTGCTGACCTGGCTGGTCGCGCCGTGGTTCAGCAAGCTGATCCGGTTCTTCCCGCCGATCGTGACCGGGACGATCATCGCGATCATCGGATTTTCGCTGCTGCCCTCCACCGCGACGCTGATCGCCGGGTCCAACCCCAGTGCGTCCGACCACGGTTCGGCCGGACGGCTGATTCTCGGGCTGGGCACCATCGCGGCGACGGTCTGTTTGGAACGGTTCGCCCCGCCCGCAGTGCGCCGTTTCGCGATCCTGATCGCGCTGGCCGCCGGCACTCTCGTGGCGATTCCGCTCGGCATGGCCGACTTCAGCTCGGTCGGGCAGGCGGACTGGGTCGGCCTCGTCAAGCCCTTCGAGTTCGGCCTGCCGACGTTCGCGTTGTCCGCGTTGCTGCCGATGATCATCGTGCAGCTGGTGAACATGGTGGAATCGACCGGCGACACGCTCGCCATCGGGCAGATCGCCGGCCGCGCCGTCGGACCGCGCGAGATTTCCCGGGCGCTGCGCGCGGACGGGATCGGCACCGCGTTCGCGGGCGTTTTCGGCTCGTTCACCGTCGTCACCTTCGGCGAGAACGTCGGGCTGGTCAGCATCACCCGTGTGATGAGCCGGTTCGTGGTGGCCACCGCGGGCGCGGTGCTGGTGCTCATGAGCCTGGTGCCGAAACTCGGCGCGGCCGTCGCGTCGCTGCCCGGGCCGGTGCTCGGCGGCGTCGGCGTGGTCATGTTCGGCACTGTCGGAGCGGTCGGCCTGCGCATCATGAGCCAGGCGGATCTGAGCAACGGCCGCAATATCCTGATCGTCGCCATCTCGTTCGGCTTCGGGCTGCTGCCGGTCGGCGCGCCGGAGTTCTACCAGCATCTGCCGGTTGTCGTGCAGACCGTGCTGACGAGCGGCATCGCCGCCGGCGGCATCGCGGCGTTCCTGCTGAACCTCGTGCTCAACCGCCGCGAGCGGGCTCCGCGCACCGGGCCGGAAGCCGCGCCCGGGTATTGACCCTCGGCGGCTTCCGATGCACCATAGTCGAAACTCCTTGCAGGGAAGGAAAAATCTTCGGACATCCCCTAACCCCGTAGGTGCGGCGGCAGGATTCGCGCGCGGCCGGGGGTCATCGCCGCCGGCAGCCCGTCCGGCTCCGGCGACGCCCCGCGATCCGCCCGGCCCGGCCGTTTGCCCGGCCCCGCCGGCCCAACGAGGTGAGGGAATCATGGCCAGTCACCCGTCTCCCCCGTCCCCGGTGGACGAACGTCCCCGATTCGGCCCGCTGGTGCTGCTGGGTTTGCAGCACGTGCTCGTGATGTACGCCGGTGTCGTCGTGGTGCCGATCGTGGTCGGCGCCGGACTCGGGCTGCCGCAGTCGCAGATCGCCGACCTGGTCAGCGTCGACCTGGTGCTCGCCGGGATCGGCACCATGCTGCAGGCGTTCGGCGTCTGGAAATTCGGCATCCGGATGCCGCTCGTGGTCGGTGCCGCGTCCAACGGAATCGTCCCGATGGTGCTGATCGGCAGCACGCAGGGGCTGTCCACAGTGTATGGCTCGCTGCTCGTGGTCGGCGTGGTCTGGGTGCTGATCGCGCCGTTGTTCAGCAAACTGCTCAAGCTGTTCCCGGAAGTCGTCACCGGAACCGTCATCACCTTGATCGGGCTGACCCTGATTCCGGTCGGGCTGAAGCTCATCGCCGGTTCCGATCCGTCCGCGCACAACTACGGTGCGCCAGCGAATCTCGCGCTCGCCGGGTTCACGCTCGCGCTGATCGCGGTGTTCTACCGGGTGTTTCGCGGTCTGCTCGGCCAGCTCGCGATGCTGATCGCGCTGACCGTCGGGGCGATCGTCGGCTGGCTGACCGGGCTGGGCTCTCTCGCCGGAGTCGCCAACGGCCCCGTTTTCGGATTGCTGAAACCACTGCACTACGGAGCGTTGCATTTCGACATTCCGTCAATTCTGCTGTTCCTGGTGATCGTTTTCGTGCTGATGGTCGAGGCGTCCGGACAGGGCCTCGCCGTCGGGCAGGTGGTCGGCAAGAAGGTCGGACCGCGCGACATCGCCAATCTGCTCCGGGTGGACGGACTGCTCACCGCACTCAGCGGCGTGTTCAACGGTTTCGCCTACACCACCTTCGGCCAGAACATCGGACTCGTCGCGCTGACGAAGGTGCGCAGCCGGTATCCGGTCGCGGTCGGCGGGGTGATTCTCATCGTTTTCGGGGTGGTGCAACCGGTCGGCCGGGTGATCGCGGCGATCCCGCAACCAGTGATCGGCGCGGCCGCGGTCGCCACGTTCGCGGCGCTGACCGTGTCCGGCATTCAGCTGCTGTCCCGAGTGGACTTCAACCAGACCGGCAATCTGGTGATCGTCATGCTGTCGCTCGGCGTCGGCCTGATCCCGGCTGGCGCCCCGGACTTCTACCAGCAGTTTCCCTTTGCCGCTCAAGTTTTCCTCAAGAGCGGCGTGGCTACCGGAACCGTACTGGCGGTCCTGCTGAATCTGCTTTTCTTCGCTGTCCGGAAACGACGGCCGGAAGAACCGCTCGTGCACCGAGAACCCGCCGCAAAGCTTTCCCAGTCCTGAAAGGGCGTCATGGGCACCGAACCGCAGCGGCCCCGGCTGATCGTCGGCATCACCGGGGCCAGCGGACCGCACCTGGCTGTCCACCTGCTGACCGCGCTGCGCGAGCTCGGCACGGTGGAAACGCATCTGGTCATGTCGCGAGCCGCGCACCGCACCATCGAACTGGAAACCGGCATGCCGCCCGCCGAGGTCGCCGAACTGGCCGACGTCCGCCATGCGCGCGGGGACATCGCCGCGTCGATCGCGTCCGGTTCCTTTCGCACCATGGGCATGGTCGTCGTGCCGTGCTCGATGAAAACCGTCGCCGGGATCGCCCACGGCTACAGCGACGAGCTGCTCGTGCGCGCCGCCGACGTCACGCTGAAAGAACGCCGTCCGCTCGTGCTGGTGGCCAGGGAGACCCCGTTGAGCCTCGTGCACCTGCGCAATCTGGTGGCGGTGACCGAGGCGGGCGCGACCGTGCTGCCGCCGGTACCCGCCTTCTACCACCAGCCCGAGTCCATTGAGGACATCCTCGCCCACCTGAGCGGCAAGGTGCTCGACCAGTTCGGCATCGAGAACGAACTGTTCGCGCGCTGGCAGGGGCCGCCCGTCTCGCAAGGAGTTTCGCGGTGAACCAGGATCCGCACGCTTTCCTCGCCCAGTATCGCCGCGATTTTCCCGAAGACGTGCTCGTCCTCGACGATCCCGTCCCGGCCGACGAGGGCGTCACCGGGGTGATTTACGAACTCGCCGCGGCCGGACGGCACGAGATGGTGCTGTGCCGGAAGGTGACCGGACTTGACGTGCCGGTGGTCAGCAACATGTTCGCTTCGCGGCAACGCATCGCGCGCATGCTCGAAACCGGACCGTCCGGTTTGCACAGTGCCTACCAGCAGCGAGCACTCCGGGCGGTGCCGCCGCGAGCGGTCGACAGCGGGCCGGTGCTGGACGACGTGACAACGGATGTCGACGTGGCGGCCATCCCGATGCTCCGGCACTTCGCCAGCGACCGCTCCCGCTACGTCACCAGCGGAATCATCGTCGCGGAGGATCCGGACACCGGCGTCGGCAACCTGAGCTATCACCGGGCGATGCCGCATTCCCGCACCGAACTGGCGACCAGTCTCCATTCTCGCGGGGATCTGTGGCGGATGCTGCAAAAGTACGCCGAACGCGGCGAGCCGATGCCGGTCGCGATGGTGCTCGGCGGACATCCGTTGTTCATGCTGGCCGCGTCCGCGCGAGTCGGCTACGACGTGGACGAGCGCGCGGTGGCCGGCGGGCTGTTCGGCGAACCGCTGGAACTCGTGCGTACCCCGCGGCACGGCATCGGCGTCCCGGCTTGGTCGGACTTCGTGCTGGAAGGCACGATCGACGCCTCCGAGCACGCGGACGAAGGCCCGTTCGGCGAGTTCTCCGGCTATTCCTCGAATCGCTCGACCAACAACCTGCTCCGCGTCCAGACCGTCCTGCGCCGCTCCGACGCCATGCTCATCGACGTCGTCGGCGGCAATACTGACGAGCATCTGAACCTCGCGCGGGTGCCACGAGAATCGGAGATGGCGGAGAAACTCAGAGCGCGCTTCCCGGACGTCACCGCCGTGCACTATCCGACGTCCGGCACGCACTTCCATTGCTACGTCGCGCTACGCCAGCGACGACCGGGTCAAGCCCGGCAGGTAATGCTCGGCCTGCTCGGCTGGGACCCGTATGTGAAGACCGTGATCGCGGTGGACGAAGACGTCGACGTCACCAGTGACAGCGCCGTCCTCTGGGCACTCGCCACGCATTTCCAGCCGCACCAGGACTTGTTCACTGTGGACGGTCTGCCCGGCTCGCCGCTCGACCCGTCCTCGGGCTCCGACGGCACGACGTCCCGGATGGGCCTGGACGCGACCCGCGGCCCGCACTTCGACGGCAACCGCATTGTCGTCTCCGCGGAAGCACGCCAGCACGCTCGCCGGATTCTCGGCGGGAACGTTTAAGGAGGGAATCATCATGGCCACAATCCCGGTGACCGTACTGACCGGCTTTCTCGGCTCCGGCAAGACCACGCTCGTCAACCACATCCTCACCGCGAACCACGGGCACCGGATCGCGGTGATCGAGAACGAGTTCGGCGAGATCCCGATCGACAACGCGCTCGTGCTCGGCGGCGACGAGAAGATCATCGAAATGAGCAATGGCTGCTGCCTGTGCTGCACCGCGCGCACCGATCTGATCGAAATCCTGCAGTCGCTGCTGCGCCGCCGCGAACAGTTCGACCGGATTCTCATCGAGACCAGCGGCATGGCCGATCCGAACCCGGTCGCGCAGACGTTCTTCGTGGACGACGAGGTGTCTTCGGCCTTCGCGCTGGACGCGATCGTGACGCTGGTCGACGCGCGGCACGTCGGCAGCCATCTCCAGGAGGGCGAACACGACGGGGTCGGCGGCCAGGTGAGCAACCAGATCGCGTTCGCCGACCGGATCGTGCTCAACAAGATCGACCTGGTCACCGCGCCGGAAATCGAGGAACTGCGCACGCGGCTTCGCTCGGTCAACGCGACCGCGGACATCCTCACCTCCACCTACGGCAGCGTTGACCTGGACGACATCCTCGGCATCAACGCCTTCGACCTGAACCGCACCGTCGCGGCCGACCCGGACTGGCTCGAAGACGAATCGCACCACCACGACCCGACGCTGGAATCGGTGTCCATCGAACTCGACTATCCCCTGGACCGCACCGCGTTCGAGCAGTGGCTCACCGCTTTGCTGGCCGAACGCGGCGACGACCTGTACCGGTTCAAGGGAATCCTCGCCTTCGACCGCAAGACGGTGCTGCAGGGCGTGCATCGGATCTACGAACTGACCGATGCCGGTGAATGGGGCGCCACGCCCCCGGTCAGCAAGCTCGTCCTCATCGGCCGGAACCTCGACCGCACGGAGCTGACCGGCACCGTGTCCCATTGCAGTTTGGCCGCGGCCGGGCAGTGATTCAGGCGAGTGCCGCGGTCGACGAGCTGGCCCGGAAAGCCCAGGCAGGTCACGCTGACCAGCGTGCACCCGGTGGTGAACGCCGCCGCGAGGGCCGGCTCGCCGGAGGCGGCCACGCAGATCACCGTGCGCACAACGTCCTCCGGGGTCGCGCCTGCCTGAGCGAGCGCGACCCCGATGTTGGCGACGACCTGGTCCACCTGCGCTGGGGACCACCTTGCCGTCGAAGGTCAGCGGACACTGGCCGGCGAGGTGCACGCGGTGCTCGCGTGGGGTGGATGCGGGGAGGGCGGGTTCTGCCGTTGAATGGTCACGAGGCGGATCGTCGCTCGCCGCAGCGGCGTTCCGCCACGGGATTTCCACGACGGGAGGACGTATGCGCAGGACCATCGACTGGGCCGACGGGGCGATCGTGATCGTGGACCAGGTCGCGCTTCCGGGCGAGTACCGCACGCTCACGCTGCGCACGGTGACCGAGCTGGTCGACGCGATCCAGCGACTGGCCGTCCGCGGAGCACCGGCGTTGGGAGCGGCGGGCGCTTTGGGGGTCGCGCTGGCGGCCCGTCAGGGCGGGGATGTGCGGGCGGAGGCGGACCGGATCGCGCACGCCCGGCCGACGGCGGTCAACCTGGCTTGGGGCGTTTCCCGGGCACTGGACCGGTTGCCCGACGGCGCCGACGCGGTGCTCGCGGAGGCACAAGCGATGCTCGACGAGGACGAGCAGCGCAACCGCGCGGCGTCGGCGAACGCGGCGGAGGTCGTGCTGGGTGCGTGCCCGCGCAGGCCGTTGCGGCTGCTCAGCCACTGCAACGCCGGGCACTTGGCGACCGTCGCGTGGGGCACCGCGCTCGGGGTCGTCTGGCACCTGCACGCACGCGGACTGGTGGAATCGGTGCTGGTGGACGAGACACGGCCATTGCTGCAGGGGTCCCGGCTGACCGCTTGGGAACTCGAGCAGGCCGGAGTGCCCTACCGCGTGCAGCCGGACGGCGCGGCGGCCGCGGCGATGGCGCGCGGACTGGTCGACTGTGTGCTGGCCGGCGCGGACCGGATCGCGGCGAACGGCGACGTGGCCAACAAAATCGGCACCTACGGGTTGGCCATTTCGGCCGCGCACCACGGTGTTCCGTTCGTGGTGGTCGCACCGACGTCCACAGTGGACAAAAGCATCGCCGCCGGGACGGACATCGACATCGAGGAACGTGCGCCGTCCGAGCTGACGGAGTTCGGCGGGGCGCGGGTCGCGCCGAAGGGGGCGGCGGTGTTCAACCCGGCCTTCGACGTCACGCCGGCAGCGCTCATCACCGCGGTGGTCACCGAGGACGGCGTGTTCCGTTCGTGAGCCTGACGCCGGAGAAGCCGTGGGGGCCCTCGCGAACCGCCCGCGAGAGCTACGGGCGTGGGCCGACGACCTCGGCCCCGTCCCGCACGGTGATCGCCATCGCGGGGCAGGAATCCGCCGCGTCCAGCACGGTTTCGTCCGGTTCCACCGTCTCAGCGACAGCCCGCGCGGTCGCGCCGTCCAGCACGAACGTCTCCGGCAGCAACGCCGCGCACATCCCGCTGCCGATGCACGTCCCCCCGTCGACCTCGATCTTCCAGGTCATCGTCACCACCCTATCGGCATCGACCGCGGCCCGCGAACCAGCATCTGCGTCTTCCACTCAATATCCCCGGCGAGCCGCAGTCCCGGCAACTCCCGGGTCAACGCCCGCAACGCCTCCTGCAGTTCCAGCCGTGCGAGCGGAGCACCCAGACAGTGGTGCACCCCGTGCCCGAATCCGAGATGGTGGTTGTCCCCGCGGTCCAGAACGAGCTGGTCCGCGGTGGCGAACCGCAGCCGGTCGCGGTTGGCCGCACCGATCGCCACCAGCACCGGTTCCCCCTGGCGCACCAGGACATCGCCGACCTCGACGTCCTCGGTCGCGTACCGGGCGAACCCAGCACCGGCGCCGAGCGGCACGAAGCGAAGCAGTTCCTCCACCGCAGCCGGGATGAGCGACGGGTCCGCGCACAACCGGTCCCAGTGCTCGTGCTGGTCCAGCAGCGCATACACGAAGTTGGGAATCTGGCTGGCAGTCGTTTCGTGGCCGGCGACCAGAATCCCGACGCACAGGTCCACCAGCTCCAGCTCCGTGAGCCGGTCCCGCACGTCCCGGGCCTCGATGAGCGCGGTCATCAGATCGTCCTGCGGCTGCGCACGGTGCTCGGCAATCAACCCAGCCATGTACGCCCGCAGCTCCTCGCGGCTGCGCTCCGACTCCTCCGGCGTGAGCCGCGTCGTCGACAATGCCGCGTCGCTCCACTCGCGGAACTGCGGCCGGTCCGCCACCGGCACGCCGAGCAGCTCGCAGATCACCGCGACCGGGATCGGCAGTGCGTACAGATCGACCAGGTCAGCCGGTTGCCCGTGCTCCCGCAGTTCCTTGATCAGGTCGTCAGCCAGCCGCGCGACCCGCGGGCGCAGTTCTTCGACCCGCCGCGCGGTGAAGGCCTTCGCGACGAGGGTGCGCAGCCGGGTGTGATCCGGCGGGTCCATCGAGAGGATGCCGCCCGGACGCCGGTACTCCGACATCCGCGGTTCGTCGCTTTCCTGCGCCAGCGCGCGGGAAAACCGCCGGTCCCCGAGCACGAGACGCGCGTCGGCGTAGCGGGTGGCGAGCCAGGCGGCCTCGCCGTGCGGCATCTGGACGCGGATCATCCCGGCGTTCTCGCGGGCGGCGGTGTAGGCCTCGTTGAGCGCGAGGCCCGCCTCCTCGTTGAACGGGTAGGCGAGCGGTTCGGTGTGCGTGGTGGTCATGCCAACGACTCCCCGGATCCCTTTGTAAGCAGGTGCTTACATGCCTACACCTGAGGTCGGCCGCGCGTCAATCCGCCAGGAGCTTCCGGAAAATCCCGAGACAGCCGCCCTAGGCTCGATCCGGTGACGTGGACGAACGATGCCGCCGTCCAGCAGTGGAACTCCGGGAGCGCCCGGGCATCGATGGAAGCGACCGCCGAGCGCGGGGACTTCGCCAACCAGCATCTGCTCAACCCGGTCCTCCTGCGGCTGCTCGGCGACGTGCGCGGCCGGCGGGTGCTGGACGCGGGCTGCGGCAACGGATACTTCAGCCGGATGCTCGCCGGGCGCGGGGCCGAGGTCACCGGGGTCGAACCGGCGGAGAGCCTGATTTCGTTCGCGCGGGAGAAATCCACGGATGTTTCCTACGTGCGGGCGGAGCTCGCCCGGTTGCCGGAACTCGAACCGTTCGACGCTGTCGTGTACAGCATGGTGCTGACGGCGATTCCCGGGTGGAAGCCCGCGATGCGCGCCTGCGTCGAGGCGGTGCGCCCGGGCGGGCTGTTCGTGTTCGCCATCACGCACCCGGCGTTCGAGGAGTTGTCCGGCATCTGGCGGAAGTACGGCGAGTACCGCCAGAAGGAGCATCTGGCGGAATACGAGATCGCCGGGCGGGACGCGTCCGGCTTCCACCGGCCGATTTCCGCCTACCTCACCGAAGTGGCCGCACCCGGATGCCGGCTGCGGGAGGTCGTCGAGCCGGGGCTGGATCCCGCGGTGGCGGACGGGATCGAAAGTTACCTGCGCATGCCGAACTTCTTGCTCGTTTCGGCCGAAACCGCCTGCCCGCTCAGCCCATAGCCGCTTCCCGAACGAACCGGCCGCGACCGGGTTGCCGCGAAGCCGCCCTGCCGGATTTGCTCGCGGAAGGCGACGACCTCGACGCGGTGGTGTCCGCCGAACCCGACTGGTCGAGACCGACCCCGGCGGGGGGATGGACGATCGCCCATCAGATCGCGCATCTTGCGGCAGCCGACGCGAACGTCGTCCTCGCTGGCCGCCAGCCGGAGAAGTTCGCCGCGGTGCTGGACGAAGACGCCGACGCGCGGCCGAGGGAGCCGCGCGACCGCGTGCGGAGTTGCTGGACCATTGGCGCGCCGGCCGTGCCGAAGCGGCGGCGGTGCTCGGCGAGGTCCCGCTGGACCAGGCGTTTCCGTGGTACCGCTCGCTCGCGGTGGCGCTTCGGCTGATGGAAACGTGGGCGCACGGGCAGGACATCTTCGACACCGTGCGCGTCGAGCGCCGTCCGACCGGTTCAAGCACATCGCCGCGCTGGGCGTGGCCGGGCGCGGGCTGTCGTTCCACGCCGCCCGGCTGCCGCTGCCGACCGCGCCGATCCGGGTCGAACTGACCAGCCCCGAGTGGGTCGTCTGGGGTGGGGGCCCGGACGACGCCGCACAGCGGATCCGGGGCAGCGCAAGGGATTTCTGCCTTCGCCTCACCCAGCACCGCGGCTTGGCCGAAACCGGGCTGGCCGCGATCGGCGAGGACGCGAAGGCGTGGCTGGAGAACGCCCGAGTGTTCCTCTAATGCCTCGGCCGCAGCAACGCGACCCCCGCCGACAACGCACTTGTCGACGCGACGTGAATCGCCAGCGCCTTCCGATTCGGCGCCCACACCCCCGTCGTCGGGCCACCAGACCACATCGCCGCCACGAAACCGCCTGCGGCACAAGCCATTGCCCGCCACAGCGCGGGCGAGCGATCCCGTCCGGCCGCCAAACCGGCGCCCACCGCACCGAAAGCGCCCGCGGTGATCAGGGCTTCGCGGGCCATGTGGTACTGCACGTGACCTTCGCCGTGGCGGACCTCCGGTGCGCGGTAGCTCGGATCGGTGATGTGCGTGACCGTCTGCCACACCGAGGGCGCGGCGGCGGCCAGGCCCGCGACGATGGCCGCCGCACCAAGGGTTTCCCGCTTCATTGCTCGTCCTTTCCTTTGAGGTGGTGCGAGACCCGCCGCAGCGCGTCGTTCACCACGTCGATGGTTTCCGGGTCGAGAGCCTTCGCGATTTCGCGTTCGATCTCCGTCTTGAGCTCGAACGACGCGAGCGCCTGCCGCTTGCCTTCCGCGGTGAGGGAGACGAGCACCGAACGCCGGTCGTCCGGGTCCTTGTCGCGGCGGACCCAGCCGCGCGCCTCCAGCCGGGTGATCCGGTGCGTGACCGAACCCGAGGTCAGCTCGACCGCCGTCATCACCTGCCCCGGCGTCAGCCGGTGCCCGGGCGCGCGCTTGAGCGCGGCGAGCATCTCCAGCTCCCACAGCTCGATCCCGTGCGCGGACAGTTCGCGGCGCATGGCCAGTTCCAGCTGGTGCGCGACCCGCCGCAGCCGGTAGGACAGCGACTTCGCGCCGAGCACGTCCTCGCCGCCGCCGCCGCGCCGGACGGCGTCCACCAGGTCGTCGACCGCGTCCCGGGGCGCAGTGTTCACCGGCGCAGCCCTTTCTCTCGACATCAAGACAGTGAGAGAATACCTTGACATCAAGAGAGTTCGCCAGCGGAACATCGACAAAGGGGGAAATATGGACATCGAGGTCGCGGTGATCGGCGCCGGACCGGTGGGCATGACGGCGGCCGCGTTCCTGTGTCAAGCCGGGGTCGCGGTCCGGGTCTTCGAGGCGGATCCGGACCGCGCGGCGCAGTCGAGGGCGACGACGATCCACCCGCGCACCCTCGAGGTTTTCGACTCGATCCCGCACGAGCGGGGGTCGCTGGCCGCACGCCTGGTCGCTGCCGGGAATCCGGTGCCTGCCGCGCATTTCGCGACCCTGCCGAACCGGTTGGACTACAGCGGGCTCGACACCTCGTTCCCGTTCGTGCTCCTGCTGCCGCAGCCGGAAACCGAGCGGCTGCTCGCCGAGCATCTCGCCGGGCAGGGCGTCGTGGTCGAGCCCGGGTGGAAACTCGCCGACCTGACGCAGGACGGGCAAGGCGTCACCATCGTCTCGGAAACCGGTGACACCCGGCGGGCCGGTTACGTCGTCGGCGCGGACGGCGCACACAGCGCGACCCGGCACGCACTCGGCCTCGGCTTCCCCGGAACTCCCGCATCCACCATGGGATTCCTCGCCGACGTCAAGCTGGAACGCCCGCCGGCCCAGCCGCACAACTGGGATCACGAACGCGGCTCGTACAGCGTTCTGCCGCTGCCCGGCGGCATTCACCGCATCTTCGGCCACGAACCCGGCGACGTCGGCCTCACGCCGGAGGAAGCCGCGCGCCGCCAGGCCCAGATCCCCGACGAGGCCGAACTGCGTGCGACGCTCAAACGGCTCACTGACGACGATTTCGGCATCACCGAGGTGCTGTGGTCGTCTCGGACCGGCGACACCACGCGCCATGTCGAGCAGTACCGTACCGGCCGGGTGTTCCTCGCCGGAGACGCCGCGCACGTCCACCTTCCGGCAGGCGGCCAGGGGCTCAACGTCGGCGTGCAGGACGCGGCGAACCTCGCGTGGAAGCTCGCCGCGGAGGTGCGGGGACGCGCGCCGCGGCGGATCGTCGACGGCCCGCAGTCCTACGACGCCGAACGCCGCCCCATCGCGGCCCGGCTCGCGGCGAACACCCTCGCCCAGGCCGCGCTCATGGGCACCTTCACGCCGGGCGGAAAAGCGTTGCGGGACTTGATGTCCGACCTCATCGGGCGCAACGGCGACACCGCGGACGAGCTGCGCGGCTGGCTGTCCGGGCTGGACGTTTCCTACGCCGAAGACGGCAGCCTCGCCGGCCGTCGAGTACCCAACCTCCCGCTCGCCGACGGTCGCACCCTCCATCGTGCGCTGCGGCCGGACCGGTTCACTCTCGTGGCTTTCGGCGCCACCGCCGCAGCCGGCGAGCATGTCGTGCGCTCGACCCGAGACTGGCACGGCTTGGCCGCCGTCCTCGTCCGCCCGGACGGATACGCCGCCGAAGTCTGGACCGCGGGCGAAGAGATCACCACCGGCTGGACGGAGCACTGAATGGGAGCCGGCACCGCACGCGGCCGTTTCGGCATTCTCGCGATCCTCTGCTCCAGCATCCTCGTGGTCGCGATGGACAACACGATCGTCAACGTCGCGCTCCCGGTCATCCGCACCGATCTCGACGCGTCGATCAACGGCCTGCAATGGACGATCGACTCCTACACGCTCGTGATCGCCTGTTTCCTCATGCTCGGCGGGGCCACCGGAGACCGCCTGGGGCGCAAGCGAACCTTCCTGGCCGGACTGGTCCTTTTCGGACTCGGCTCGCTGCTGTGCAGTGTGGCCCCGTCGATCGGCTGGCTGGTCGCCGCGCGGATCGTGCAGGCGCTCGGCGGCGCGATGCTGAACCCGGTCGCGATGTCGATCATCACGAACGTCTTCGCCGACCCCGGCGAGCGGGCGCGGGCGATCGGGGTGTGGGGGTCGATCGTCGGGATCTCGCTGGGCGTCGGCCCGGTGCTCGGCGGCGTGCTGACCGAGAGCATCGGCTGGCGGGCGATTTTCTGGGTCAACGTGCCGGTGGTCGTCGCGGCGCTCGCGCTGACCGCGCGCTACGTGCCGGAATCGCGGGCGCCGCACCCCCGTCGCCCGGATCCGGTGGGACAGGTGCTGGTCGTGGTGCTGCTCGGGTCGGCGGTGACCGCGGCGATCGAAGGCCAGCGGCTGGGCTGGGGTTCGCCGGCGATCCTCGGACTGGCCGGGCTCGGCGGGCTTGCCTTGCTCGCGCTGATCCGCTGGGAACTCCGCCGCCGGGAACCGCTGGTGGAGCTGCGCTTCTTCCGGAGTGCGCCGTTCTCGTCGGCCACGATCAGCGCGGTATGCGGGCTCGCCGCGTTCGGCACGTTCCTGTTCTTGTCGCCCCTGTACCTCCAGGACGAGCGCGGGCTGTCGGCGTTGCAATCCGGTCTGATGCTGCTGCCGGCCGCCGTGGCCGTGACGATCGCCGCACCGCTGTCCGGCCGTCTCGTCGCCACGCGCGGCGCGCGGATTCCGCTGCTGGCCGCGGGGATCTCGATGACGGTCGTCGCCGTCTTGCTCACCACCGCCTCCGGTGCCACGCCGCTGTGGATGCTCGCGATCGCGTACGGGGTGTTCGGCCTGGGCTTCGGGCTGCTGAATCCGCCTGTCACCAACGCCGCGGTCAGCGGCATGCCCCGCTCCCAGGCCGGAGTCGCCGCCGCGGTCGCGTCCACCTCCCGGCAGGTCGGGCAGACACTCGGCGTCGCGGTCGCGGGCAGCATTCTCGCCGCCGCAGCCACCCCGCTCACCGGATACGCCACCGCCTGGTGGGCCGTCGCGGGCGGGACCACGGTGATCATCGCGCTCGCCATCCTCGCCACCACGGCTCGGGCGCGAGCGGGAGCCGAACGGGTAGCCCGCCGTTTCGCCGACGAGCCGCTCACCGAACCGGTCTAACCGGGGCGGGGTGAATCGGGCAGAGCCGTGGTCCTTCCGTCGCCTGTCCCGATCAACGGCCCCATGACGGTGCGGGCGTCTCCAGAGTGGAAGATGCCCGCACCGTCGGAGGAAAGGCGCCATCCGCATGTCCACCCCGCCCGAGACCCCGGCCCTTCCGACCACCCGCCCGGCCGGCTGCCCGTTCGATCCGCCCGCCGAGTACGCCGCGCTGCGGGAGACCTCGCCGGTGTCGCGGGTCCGCTGCCCGGCCGGGTTCGACACCTGGCTGGTCACCCGTTACGACGACGTCCGCGCCGTGCTCGCCGATCCGGCGTTCAGTTCGCGCGGAGCCTCCTCCGCGCACGTCAAAGCCGATCTGGACCCCTACGACGAGGTCGGCCCGGGGTCGATCATCCAGCTCGACGGCGCGGAGCATTCCCGGCTGCGCAAGATGGTCGTCGCCGAGTTCACCGTGCGGCGGGTGGAGCGGCTGCGCGAGTACGTCCGCGAGCAGGTCGAACGGCACCTCGACGCCATGCTCGCCAAACCCGGCCGTGCCGACCTGGTCCAGGACTTCGCGCTGCCGATCCCGTCGCTGGCGATCTGCGAGCTGCTCGGCGTCCCGTACGCCGACCGCGAGCTGTTCCAGCGCCAGAGCAGCCTGCTGGTCAGCACCGGCCAGGACGCGGGCACCACGGATCAGGCGTTCCGCGAACTGGCCGGTTACCTGGGCGCCCTGTTCGGCGGCAAACAACGGGACCCGCGGGACGACCTGTTCAGCAAGCTCATCGTCCGTGCCGAGGCGTCCGGCGAGCCGCTCGACCTGGACGAGCTGGTCATGCTCGGCCTCAGCCTGCTGGTGGCCGGGCACGAAACCACCGCTAACATGATCGCGCTCAGCGCGCTCTTGCTGCTGGAACACCCGGACCAGCGCGCGCAAGCCCTCGCCGATCCGCCGCGCGCGGTCGAGGAGCTGCTCCGGTACCTGTCGGTCGTGCAGTTCGGTGTGCTGCGGTACGCCACCGAGGAGGTCAAGGTCGGCGACCAGACGATCGCCGCGGGTGACTGGCTGATCGCCGCGCTGAACTCGGCCAACCGCGACGAGGATCGTTATCCGCAGGCCGGCCAGCTGGACTTCACCCGCGAATCGCCGCGCACGCACGTCGCCTTCGGGTTCGGCGCGCACCAGTGCGTCGGCCAGCAGCTCGCACGGGTCGAAATGCAGGAAGCGTTCACCGCGTTGTTCCGCCGCGTGCCCGGCCTGTGCCTGGCAGTGCCGAAGGAATCTTTGGCGTACAAGCACAACACGCTCGTCTACGGCCCCGAGGAGCTGCCGGTCGCCTGGTCCGCGTAGTTCGTCCGGCCGATCCGCGACCCCTCGGGTTAACCTCGTCGCGCACACCAGCGCACACCAGCGCACACCAGCGCACACCAGCGCACACCAGGGGGAACCGATGGACGCGGACCAGCCTTCGCGCAAACGCGACGCGACGGCGACCAAGGCCGCGCTGCTGGACGCCGCGGCCGAACTGTTCGCCGACCGCGGCTTCGACCGCACGACGGTGCGCGACATCGCGAACCGCGCGGGTGTCAACCAGGCGCTGCTGTTCCGGTACTTCGGCAGCAAAGACGCGTTGTTCGAGCACGTGATGGCACGCGGCGGCCTGGCCCAGGTCGAGACGACCCCGCCGGAACGGCTGTTCTCCGCGGCGCTGCGGAGCCTCCTCGAACGCGACGACCCGGCGTCCCGCTCGATCGAGACCTACCTGCGGTCCTCGGGCACCGACCGCGCCGACGAGGCGCTGCGCGCGCAACTCGACGCCGAGTACACCCGCGCGCTGTCCGGGCTCACCGACGCGCCGGACGCCGAACTCCGCGCCGACCTCGCGATGGCCTGGCTGCTCGGCATCGGGCTGGTCCGCTCGATCACCCGCAAGGACCCGCTCGCCACCGCGCCCGCCGACGAGATCGAGCGGCTCATCGGCCCGGCTGTGCGCACCCTGCTCGAACGCAGCAAGTAGCTCGCCGCCCGCGCTGACCGGAGAAGTCCGTGAAGGGACCCCTCCCGGCTGTCGCGGAATGCCGTCGGTCTTGACGCAGCTTGAGTTCCTGGCGTTGGCACCGAAGTCCGCGAGGGGCGCTTTGGGGAATCGAAGACCAGTCCCAAGCCTGGCGGCCGCGGACTGTCCATAAAGGACGTCAACCTCAGCTGGATGCCCGCTTGATGCCCATCTGACCGTTTCCGCCGGCCGGTTGGCGGACCCCCTGTCCACAGTGCACTCTGTGCGCGACTATCTGACGGTCACCTGCGAAGCGCGCGGCGCGCCGGAATACGAGTTCGCCGCGGTCGGCTCGTTCGTTTCGAGCGGCGAATCGGCATTTCCGCGGAGTCTTCCGCTCGCTCGCGGTTGCCCTCCCGCCGTTGCCTCGCGCCCCCGCTTCCGCACGGGTACCCGCTCCGCAGGAACCTACTTTCGTATCCCTCGCGAACGCATGGCGGGGCGCATGAGGGGCACCCCCGAGAATACCCGCGACATACCCCCGTAAAAAGGAGTGAAATACGCGACAATCCGCCACTCGCGACGGACACTGGAACCGTTCCCGGGGTACACCAGGGGCCGGGACAGAAGGAGGAACCGCCGTGACTGCCGAGTTGAACCATCGGGAGCGGGCAACCCTGCGTGCTGTCGCCGAAGGGCACGCGGAAATCAGCTGCAGCTGCGAACCGGATCTGTTCGTCGACGGGCTGAGCTGCTGCGACCAAGGGACGGTCCGCGATCTCGTCCGCAAGGGCCTGATCGAACCCGCCGAGTGCGGAGCGTACGGCGCGCGAGTGCGCGCGGTGCTCACCGAGGCCGGGGTGCGGGCGTTGGGCGGAAAGCCCGTCGCGGCTTGATCTTCCGAGCCTGAGCCGGGGTGCGGGCTATCGGCGCACCCACTCCTCCCCCAGCTCGGCCGCCACCGCCTCGCCGCCGGTGAGGTCGGCCAGCCAGCTGCTGAATCGGTCTTCCTCGCCGGGAGCCAGCCCGACCTCGAAGTGCGCCGCCGCCTCGAATCGCGTCTCGTGCAGCACGTACGGCGAGGCGCGGAGATCGTTTTCGAAGCGGCCCGCCCGGGTGTAGTCCATCGTTACCTCGAACAGCCGCAATCGCCGGTACTCGACCAGGCCTATCGCGTCGAGCGCGTCCGACACCGCTTGCCCGTACGCGCGGATCAACCCGCCCGCACCGAGCAGCACCCCGCCGAAATGCCGCGACACCACCGCGACCGTGCCGGTGACTTCGCGGCGGCGCAACACCTCCAGCATCGGCACCCCGGCCGTCCCGGCGGGCTCGCCGTCGTCGCTCGAACGCTGGGTACGGCCGTCCGGGCCGAGGACGAACGCGTGACAGTGGTGCCGCGCCGCGGGCTCCGCGCGCCGGCGGGCCGAAATGACCTCCCGCGCGGCCGCTTCGCCGTCGACCGGAGCGAGCGCGCACAGGAACCGTGAACGCCTTATTTCGATCTCGTGCAGCCCGGCCACTGCCACGGACAGATAACGATCAGTCATCGGCGGTCCCCCTCACGCCCCCCAGTCAACCAGCAGCGAACGCGGGGTTGACACCGGGCATGCAGGCAGGTTTACGCAGGTCAGCGGCTTCGCTGACCGAGTGGCGGGAGAGACGGCCCGACATATGGGAGTACCCCGGAGAGCGTCAACGTATGCGTGGCCTTTCCCACGAGAGCGCGATGACGTATGTCGATCACAGCGAATTCACACTATCGTCATAAGACCCGGCGAACCCGGGAGTCACCACCACGCGCCCCGGCTGGCCCCCACCACACAGGCTGACCGACCCCGGCGCGTGTGCCTGTACAGCGACGTGCAGAACTTTTTCCGCCGCCCATCGCCGTGCGGTGACAAACCATCCGGCACCCGGCCCGGTCGTCGACCGGCCGCGCATCGCGACGCAGTGCCGCGCCCCGCGAGAGCGAAGACACCGGATGGTTTCCCTTCTCGACTGACCATCGCGGTTTCGGACCACTTCGTTAACCGGTTCAGTGATGAACCCCATTCGGAGTGAAAGAAACCGTGCCAACGCCCTTGGGAGGCGGCCAGCCGTGACCCACCGTTCGAGCACCCCGGCCACTGACGGCCTCTACGACCCCGCTTACGAGCACGATGCCTGCGGGGTGGCGTTCGTCGCGGACCTGACCGGTCGCCGAGACCATCAGATCGTGGCGAAAGCCCTTGTCGCGCTGAAAAATCTGGAACATCGCGGGGCACGCGGGGCGGAACCGGACACCGGGGACGGCGCGGGCCTGCTCATCCAGGTGCCCGACGCGTTCTACCGCGAGGTCGCCGGGTTCGAGCTGCCACCGGCTGGCAGCTACGCCGTCGGCACCGCGTTCCTGCCGCAGGACGAAAAGCGCCGCGGCCGCGCCATGACCACCATCGAGCGGATCGCCGCCGAGGAGGACATGCGCGTGGTGGGCTGGCGCGAGCTGCCGGTCGACACCGCGCACTGCGGCCCGACCGCCGCGCAGACCATGCCGCACTTCACCCAGCTGTTCCTGGCCGGGCGGAAGAACAACCTCGACGGCCTCGCCCTTGAGCGCGCCGCTTTCTGCGTGCGCAAGCGCGCCGAGCACGAGCTGGTCGAGGATGACGTGTACTTCCCGTCGCTGTCCTCGCGGACGATCGTCTACAAGGGAATGCTGACCGAGCCGCAGGTCGAGAAGTTCTTCCTCGACCTCGCCGACGAGCGCGTGACGAGCGCCATCGGCCTGGTGCACTCGCGCTTCTCCACCAACACTTTCCCGTCGTGGCCGCTCGCGCACCCGTACCGCTACGTGGCGCACAACGGCGAGATCAACACGCTCAAGGGCAACCGCAACTGGATGGACGCCCGCGAGGCGCTGCTGGAGACCGACCTGGTCCCGGGCGACCTCAAGCGGATCTACCCGGTCATCACGCGCGGCGCGAGCGACTCGGCGTCCTTCGACGAGGTGCTGGAACTGCTCCATCTCGGCGGCCGGTCGCTGCCGCATTCGGTGCTGATGATGATCCCGGAGGCGTGGGAGAACCATCAGGAAATGGACCCCGCGCGCCGCGCCTTCTACGAATTCCACTCCACGCTGATGGAGCCGTGGGACGGACCGGCGCTGGTGGCGTTCACCGACGGCGCGCAGATCGGCGCGGTGCTGGACCGCAACGGCCTGCGCCCCGGCCGCTACTGGGTCACCGACGACGGGCTCGTGGTGCTCGCCAGCGAGGTCGGCGTGCTGGAGCTGGACCAGGCCAAGATCGTCCGCAAGGGACGGCTGGAGCCGGGCCGGATGTTCCTCGTGGACACCGTCGCGGGCCGGATCGTCGAGGACGAGGAGATCAAGGGCCAGCTGGCTTCCGAGCACCCGTACGACGAATGGGTCGACGCCGGCCTGCTCCGCCTGGAGGAACTGCCCGAGCGCGACCGCGAGGTCCCGCTGCACGCCGCGCTCGTGCGCCGGCAGCAGGCGTTCGGCTACACCGAGGAAGAGCTGGAAACCATCCTGGAGCCGATGGCCCGCACCGGCGCGGAGCCGATCGGCTCGATGGGCAACGATTCGCCGCTCGCGTCCCTTTCGTCGCGTTCGCGTCCGTTGTTCGACTACTTCATCCAGCTCTTCGCCCAGGTGACCAACCCGCCGCTGGACGCGATCCGCGAGGAGCTGGTGACCGCGCTGGGCACGCAGATCGGCGCGGAGCCGAACCTGCTGGCCGCGGACGCTTCCTCCTGCCGCCGGATCGTGCTGCCGTTCCCGGTGCTGGACAACGACCAGCTCGCGAAACTGGTGCACGTCAACGACGACGGCGACCTGCCGGAGTTCCAGGCGGTCACCGTCATGGGCCGGTACAAGGTGCACGGCGGCGGCGAGGCGCTGGTGCAGCGGCTCGACGAGATCCGCTCCGAGGTGTCCGAGGCGATCGAGGACGGCGCGCGGCTGATCGTGCTGTCCGACCGCGGGGTCGACGCCGACCACGCGCCGATCCCGTCGCTGCTGCTCACCGGCGCGGTGCACCACCACCTGGTGCGGGAGAAGACGCGCACGCAGGTCGGCCTCATCGTCGAGGCGGGCGACGCGCGCGAGGTGCACCACATCGCGCTGCTGGTCGGCTACGGCGTGGCCGCGGTGAACCCGTACCTGGCGATGGCGACGGTCGAGGAGATGGCGCACGGCGGCCTCATCCCGGGCGTGACTCCCAAGCAGGCCACCACGAACCTCATCAAGGCGCTCGGCAAGGGTGTCCGCAAGACCATGTCCAAGATGGGCGTGTCCACTGTGGCCTCGTACACCGGCGCGCAGATCTTCGAGGCGGTCGGCCTCGGCGCCGAGGTGATCGACACCTGTTTCACCGGAACCACTTCGCGGCTCGGCGGCGTCGGCTTCGACACGCTCGCCGAGGAGGTTTCGCAGCGGCACGTGCGGGCCTTCCCGGTCGACGGCGTCCGGGCGAGCCACCGCGAGCTGGAAACCGGCGCGGACTACCAGTGGCGGCGCGAAGGCGAACCGCACCTGTTCAACCCGCAGACGGTGTTCAAGCTGCAGCACTCCACGCGCGCCGGGAAGTACGACGTCTTCAAGGAGTACACGAAGGCAGTCAACGACCAGGCCGAGAAGCTGCTGACGCTGCGCGGGCTGTTCGACTTCAAGTTCGGCGACCGCACGCCGGTGCCGATCGAGGAGGTCGAGCCGGTTTCGGAGATCGTGAAGCGGTTCGCCACCGGGGCCATCTCGTACGGCTCGATCTCGATGGAAATGCACCAGACGCTGGCGATCGCGATGAACCGCCTCGGCGGAAAGTCGAACACCGGGGAGGGCGGCGAGGACCCGGAGCGGCTGTACGACCCGGAGCGGCGCAGCGCGGTCAAGCAGGTCGCCAGCGGCCGGTTCGGCGTCACCAGCGAATACCTGGTGAACTCCGACGACATCCAGATCAAGATGGCGCAGGGCGCGAAGCCCGGCGAGGGCGGGCAGCTGCCCGGCGGCAAGGTGTACCCGTGGATCGCGAAGACGCGGCATTCCACGCCGGGCGTCGGGCTGATCTCCCCGCCGCCGCACCACGACATCTATTCCATCGAGGACCTGGCGCAGCTGATCCACGACCTCAAGAACGCCAACCCGGACGCGCGCATCCACGTGAAGCTCGTGTCCGAGGTCGGCGTCGGCACGGTCGCGGCGGGCGTGTCCAAGGCGCACGCGGACGTCGTGCTGATCTCCGGCCACGACGGCGGGACCGGCGCCTCGCCGCTGTCCTCGATCAAGCACGCGGGCGGACCGTGGGAGCTGGGCCTGGCCGAAACGCAGCAGACGCTGCTGGCCAACCGGCTGCGCGACCGGATCGTGGTGCAGACCGACGGCCAGCTCAAGACCGGCCGCGACGTCGTGATCGCGATGCTGCTCGGCGCCGAGGAGTTCGGGTTCGCGACCGCGCCGCTGGTGGTGTCGGGCTGCGTCATGATGCGCGTGTGCCACCTCGACACCTGTCCGGTCGGCGTCGCGACGCAGAACCCGAAGCTGCGCGAGAAGTTCAGCGGCAAGGCGGAGTACGTGGTGAACTTCTTCGAGTTCATCGCCCAGGAGGTCCGGGAGTACCTGGCGGAGCTGGGTTTCCGGTCCGTCGAGGAGGCCATCGGCCACGCCGAGCTGCTCGACAAGCGCAAGGCAGTCGAGCACTGGAAGGCCGCCGGGCTCGACCTGTCGCCGATCTTCCACGTGCCCGAACTGCCGCCGCGCGCGGTGCGCCACCAGAGCGTCAAGCAGGACCACGGGCTGGACAAGGCACTGGACAACACGCTGATCCAGCTCGCCGAGGGCGCGCTGGCGGCGGGCGACAAGGTGCGGCTGGAACTGCCGGTGCGCAACGTGAACCGGACCGTCGGCACCATGCTCGGCTCGGAGCTGACCAAGAAGTGGGGCGGCGAAGGGCTTCCCGACGACACCATCGACGTCACCTTCACCGGCACCGCGGGCCAGTCGTTCGGCGCCTTCGTGCCGAAGGGCATCACGCTGCGGCTCTACGGCGACGGCAACGACTACGTCGGCAAGGGCCTGTCCGGCGGGCGGATCATCGTGCGGCCGCCGAAGGAATCGCCGATCGTGGCCGAGGACCACATCATCGCGGGCAACGTGATCGCCTACGGGGCCACGAGCGGCGAGATCTTCCTCCGCGGCCAGGTGGGCGAACGGTTCTGCGTGCGCAACTCGGGCGCGCTGGCGGTCGTCGAGGGCGTGGGCGACCACGGCGGCGAGTACATGACCGGCGGCCGGATGGTCGTGCTGGGCAAGATCGGCCGCAACTTCGCGGCGGGCATGTCCGGCGGTCTCGCGTACGTGCTGGATCTGCCGGCGCACCGGGTCAACCCGGAGATGGTCGACATCGACCCGCTGGACACCGCGGACGTGGACTTCCTCCGCGAAACCATCGAAAAGCATTACAACGAAACCGAATCCGCCGTCGCGCGGGCCTTGCTGGCGGACTGGGACAGTGCGGTCGACCGGTTCGGCAAGGTCATGCCGAAGGACTACAAGCGCGTCCTCGCCGCCCAGGTGGCCGCGGAGCGCGATGGCCGGGACGTGAACGAGGCGATCATGGAGGCAGCTCATGGCTGACAATCGCGAAGCCAGTTATGAGTGCCGACTGGGTGCGGGTATCCCGCAGAACACGGAGGCCGCACATGGCTGACCCCAAGGGCTTTCTGACCACCACGCGCGAGGAACCCAAGCGGCGTCCGGTGGACCTGCGGCTGATGGACTGGCGAGAGGTCTACGAGGACTTCGCGACGACCAAGCTGGAAAAGCAGGCCGGGCGCTGCATGGACTGCGGAATCCCGTTCTGTCACCAGGGCTGTCCGCTCGGGAACCTGATCCCGGAGTGGAACACGCTGGTGTGGCGTGAAGACTGGCAGCAGGCCGCGGACCGGCTGCACGCCACGAACAACTTCCCGGAGTTCACCGGCACGCTGTGCCCGGCGCCGTGCGAAACCGCGTGCGTGCTCGGCATCAACGACGACCCGGTGTCGATCAAGCGGGTCGAGATCTCGATCATCGACCGGGCCTTCGAGGAAGGCTGGGTCACGCCGCAGGTTCCGGTCGCGAAGACGGGCAAGAAGGTCGCCGTCGTCGGGTCCGGTCCGTCCGGGCTGGCCGCGGCGCAGCAGCTGACCCGCGCGGGCCACACTGTCGTGGTCTACGAGCGCGCGGACAAGATCGGCGGGCTGCTGCGGTACGGCATTCCCGAGTTCAAGATGGAGAAGTTCCGCCTCGACCGCCGCCTCGACCAGATGCGGGCCGAGGGCACGGAATTCCGGACGTCGGTGAACGTCGGCGTGGACGTCACCGTCGAGCAGCTGAAGTCCGGCCACGACGCGGTGGTGCTGGCGGGCGGCGCGACGGCGTGGCGCGACCTGCCGATCGAGGGCCGTTCGGCCGAGGGCGTCTACCAGGCGATGGAGTTCCTGCCGCCGGCCAACCGGGTCGCGGCGGGAGAGCTTGAGGAGTCGCCGTACTCGGCCAAGGGCCTCGACGTCGTGGTCATCGGCGGCGGCGACACCGGCGCGGACTGCGTCGGCACGGCGCACCGGCAGGGCGCGAAGTCGGTGACCCAGCTGGAGATCATGCCGAAGCCGCCGGAGTCGCGTTCGGACGCGCACCCGTGGCCGACGTATCCGATGATCTACCGGGTCACCTCCGCCCACGAGGAGGGCGGCGAGCGGCTGTACTCGGTCAACACCCAGGAGTTCCTGTCCGACGAGGACGGACGGGTGCGTGCGCTGAAGCTGGTCGAGGTGCGCAACGAGGGCGGCAAGTTCGTGCCGGTCGAGGGCACCGAAACCGAGCTGCCCGCGCAGCTGGTGCTGCTGGCGATGGGTTTCCTCGGCCCGCAGCGCGAGGGCCTGCTGACCGAACTGGGCGTGGAGCTGGACCAGCGCGGCAACGTCGTGCGGGACAAGAACTTCCAGACCACTGTGGACAATGTGTTCGTGGCGGGCGACATGGGCCGCGGGCAGTCGCTGATCGTGTGGGCGATCGCGGAGGGCCGCTCGTGCGCGGCAGGCGTGGACGCCCTCCTGACCGGCCGGGGCGTGCTCCCGGCCCCGATCGCGCCGACGGACCGGCCGATCTCCTGAGGACTCGGAGCGGGCGCGTCAACGTCGCCGCGCCTGCTCCGTTCAGTTTCGGGATCAGCGCGGCACTGCCGCCGCGCTGGCCCCGGCTGCCGGGCGGGTGCGACAACGACGTCGCACCCGCCTTTCTTATTTCGCGGCCCCGTCGTTGTAGACGACCTCGCCGCCCACCACAGTCGCGCCGACGCCGATCTCACCGATCTTCGCCGAGTCGACCGCCAGCAGATCGTCGCTCAACACCGTGAAGTCGGCGAGCTTCCCCCGGCTCAGCGTGCCCTTGACGGCCTCCTCATGCACCGCGTACGCCGAACCGACCGTGTACGCGCGCAACGCCTCCAACGCAGTCACCGCTTCCTCCGGCGCGATCGGCTGCCCCGACGCGGTCCGGCGGTTGACCATGTCGTGGATGCTCAGCAACGGCGACGCCGCGAC
Source organism: Amycolatopsis rubida (assembly GCF_900115345.1). Taxonomy (GTDB): domain Bacteria; phylum Actinomycetota; class Actinomycetes; order Mycobacteriales; family Pseudonocardiaceae; genus Amycolatopsis; species Amycolatopsis rubida. The sequence goes on from NZ_FOWC01000014.1 coordinate 104,653, forward strand.
CACCGGAGCGTCCGTACTGCCCGGCAGCACCACCCCGGCGTCGAGGAAGCTCCGCATCCGATACGCCAGGCGACTGCGTTCCGGGCCAAGCGCGGCGAGGAGCCCATCGCCGATCTCGGACAGGAAACGGCCCTGGGGCACGGGAATCACCCCAAGCCGAGCGATCCGAGCGACAGCGGCGTCATCGGCGACCGCGCAGTGTTCGATGCGGTGCCGGACGTCCTCGCGCGGGTACTTCTGCTGAGCTTCCTCGTACGCGTCGAGCACGGCTCCGAGGGCCGCGTCGCCGATCGCGTGCGTAGCGATCTGCCAGTGGCACCGGTGGGCTTCGAGGATGTAGCGGCGCAGTTCGTCCGGTTCGAACAGCATCAGCCCCTGGTTGCCGGGGGTGTCCTCGTACTCGCAGCACATCGCGGCGGACCGGCCGATCAGCGAACCGTCGGAGAGGATTTTGACCGGGCCGATGCGCAGCCGGTCGTCGCCGACGCCGGTGCGCACGCCGAGGTCGAGCCCGAACCATTCACCGCCCGGTTCAAACGGGCCGCAGTCGCGCAGTGCGGTGATGTAGGGCATCACTGTCATCCGCACGCCCAGCTGGCCGCGTTCCCTGGTGCGCTGGAAGGAATCGAGGTCGGCGCGGCCATGGCCGATGCCCTCGACGGTGCCGATGCCGGGTTCGGTGACGCTGGTCAGGCCGTCAGCGAGGGCGGCGTGCGCGCCCGCGGCGATGTTGGCGATGACCTCTTCAGTCGGCTCGGGGCGCAGCAGGCGATCGACGAGGACGGTCGCGCGTTCCTGCAGCAATCCGGTGGCGCGGCCGTCGTCGTCGCGCACCACGGTGCCGCCCGGGACATCCGGTACGCCCAGCCGGTCCGGATATCCGGCCAGGGCGAAGGCTTCGGTGCTCGCTACGGCCATGTGCCGCGACGTGTGCGCGAGCCAGACCGGCCGCCCTCCGGCGGCGCGGTGCAAGGCTTCGGCGGTGGGGTGCGCGCCGATCTTGTTCTGGTCGTAGCCCGCGCCGGTGACCCAGGCGCCGGCGGGCAAGGTCGCGGCTCGTTCCGCCACCGCGCGGTAAAGCGCGTCGAGGGTCGGCGCGGCCTCGGCGGAGACGTCCAGTTCCCGGATCAGCTTGCCGCGCATGCTCAAGTGGTGATGCGCGTCGTTGAGGCCGGGGACGACCGGCGCGCCGCCGAGGTCGACCACCACGTCCGCGGCGAGACCGCGGACCTCGTCGTCGAATCCGGCGATCCGGCCGCCGAGCACGCCCAGCGCGGTCGCTTGCGGACGGTCCCGGTCCAGCGTGGTAAATCGTCCATTGTGGAACAACGCATCGAGACGCACTGGGCTCATCCTTGTCGGGTCAGGGTTTTCTCGGAGTCGGCGACGGCCGCGGTTCGGCGGGCGAGCGCCAGGACGCAGGTCAGCGTGAGCGTGAGCAGCACGACGTGGTAGATGACGACCGGCCAGATCGCGCCGTGCGTCGCGTTGAGCAGCGCCTGCGCGATGAACGGCGTGGTGCCGCCGAAGATGGTGCTGCACAGCTGGTAGGACAGCGAAATTCCGGTGTAGCGCAGGTGAATCGGGAAGCCGCGGGTGAGGAATCCGGCGAGCACCGCGTAGTAGCCGGAGCCGCATACGGTCGCGACCGCGATGCCGGCGAAGGCCAGCCCCGGGTTGCCGGACGCGATCAGCAGGTACATCGGCACGGTCACCACGATGTTGCAGCCCAGCGAGACCGCCATGAACCGGGTTTCGCCGACGCGTTCGGCGAGCCGCGCCGCGACCGGCTGCCAGCAGAACTGCACCACGGACGCGCCAAGCAGCACGTACAGCATGGTCTGGCGGCCGATGCCGAGTTCGTTCGTGGACCAGGCGAGGACGAACGTGTTGCTGAAGTACGCGGCCGCGATGCCCATGATGCTCGCGCCGATGCCGAGCAGCACGGTTCGCCATGCCGTCCGCAAGACCTCGGCCAACGGCACCTTCGCGACGGCAGCTTTCGCCTTGGCCCGCACGAACTCCGCCGGTTCCTCGACCTTCAGCCGGATCAGCAAGCCCAGCGCGACCAGCACCCCGGACAGCAGGAACGGCACTCGCCAGCCCCAGGTCAGGAACTGCTCGTCCGGCAACGCGCTCACGGCGAGAAAGACCACTGTGGACAGAATCGACCCGGCGGGCGAGCCTTGCTGGGCGAACATGGCGAAGTACGACCCGCGTCCGGCGGGCGCGTTCTCGGCGGCGAGCACGACCGCGCCGCCCCATTCCCCGCCGACCGCGACGCCTTGCACCGCGCGCAGTGCGACGAGCAGCAACGGCGCGGCGATGCCGATCTTGGCGTACGTCGGCAGCAGCCCGACCGCGAAGGTCGCGAAACCCATCAGCAGCAGCGTGCCGACCAGCGTGTTCTTGCGCCCGACCCGGTCGCCGAGGTGCCCGAACACGATCCCGCCCAGCGGCCGGGCGAGAAAGCCGACCCAGAACGTGCCGAACGCGGCGAGCACGCCGGTCGCCGGGTTCAGCCCGGGAAAGAACAGCTTCCCGAAGACCAGCGCGGACGCGGTCCCGTACAGGTAGAAGTCGTACCACTCGATCGCCGTCCCGGCGAAGGAGGCGAGCGCGGCCCGGCGGCCGATGGCGGTCTGGTGGTTCACGGGCAACTCCCTGGCGGCGGTGTTCCTCAGAGTCTTCGTCCCGGGACCTATGCTGTCCAATACCTGTCCGGACCCATTCCGATACCTCGGAGGCATAAGTGGAACTGCGCGTAGTGCGTTATTTCCTCGCCGTCGCGCGGGAAGGCTCGGTCACCGCCGCGGCGCGCGCGGTGCGGGTCGCGCAACCGTCGCTGTCGCGGCAGCTTCGCGCGCTGGAAACCGAACTCGGAGTGGCGTTGTTCTCGCGATCGCCGGGCTCGCTGACCCTCAGCGCGGCAGGCACCCGGTTCGTGCCGATCGCCCAGGACCTGGTGCGCCGGGCGGAGGAGGCGGGCGCGGTGATGGCCGCGATCGGCCGCACCGAGGACACCCCGCTGACGCTCGTCGCGCCGCCGAGCACAGTGGACAGTCTGCTGGCGCCGTTCATGGCCACCGGCAAAGCCGGACCGGTGCTGCGGGACGCCTTCCCGGTCCCGCCGGACCAGGTTTTCGACCGGCTCCTGCACAGCAGCGCCGACCTCGGCATCTCGACGTCCCCGCCGCCCGCGCAGCTGGAAACCGCCGCGCTGGGCCGGGTCCTGGTCAGCGCGCAGGTCCGGCCCGGCCACCGCTGGTACGCCGCGGAGTCGATCCCGCTGCCCGAGCTGGCCACCGAGCCGTTGCTGGTGATGAACCGCAGCAACGCCGCGCGCCTGGTCGTGGACGAGGCGTTCCACCGCGCCGGGCTCGTCCCGTCCGAACTGAACGAGACCGGCTCCCCGAGCATCGCCCAAGCCCGCGCCGCCGGCCGCGGCGAGGTGTGCCTGGTGACCGACCTGGTCCGGTTCGGCCTGCGCTCCGTCCCGATCGAAACCCCCGGCGGGAGGCTGACAGTGCCGCTGTACGCCGGGTGGCGGCGGGATCACTACGCCCGGCCGTCGATTCTGGCGTTGATCGAAGGGTTACGGGAGTTTCGTGGCGCGTCGGGCACCTGAGGGGCAACGGGGTCTGCCCGGCTGGCGCGGCGGCGACGCGGGCGACCGCCGCCACCAGCACCGCACCCCCGTGCGCTCCACTTCTTCACCCGACTCGGTGACCCGGCGCCCCGATCCGTGCTAAACAGTGCGGCGATGGGAAAACTGACCCGCCGGGCCCGGGCCACGGCCGACTATCTCTTCTTCGTCGGAGCCGGGGAATGGCCGGTCGCCGTGTCCGCGCTCGGGGTCGTGCTCGGCGCGGTCACGATCCTGCCGAGCGCGTTCGGCGTCGCCGTGTCGGTTATCGCGCTCCTGCTCGGCCTGCTGACCCTCGTACGCGACATCCGCTTGCTGCGGAAACGGTGGGCCGGCTACGAGTTCACCGCGATCGTCGCGCCGTTCCCGATCGCCGACACCCCGCCGCCGCATGCCTATCCCGACGCGCAGTACCTGGCGGTTCCCTCCCGTGGCACCGCATTGGTCAGCGACGCCATCGACGCGTCGCTCACCGAAACCGCCTTCAGCGTCACCGTCGCCGAGGATCCCTACCGGCTGCCCGCGAAGCTGAAGGCCACCGCGCCGCACGTGCTGCCGTTGCGGGCTCGCGGCCGGTTGCTGTTCAACGGCCCGATCGTCGGCATGCGCGGCGAACCGCTGCCGGTCGCCGGAGCGCGTCCGGCGCCGATCGTCCTGCATCGCGCCCGGTTCTTCGACGCGATGTGCAGCAACGAACTGGCGTCCCTGCGCATCACGAACTCCGCCGACGGCCACGAGTACGACCTGCGCAACGAGGAGCTGACCGACTCCTCCGGTGCGCTGAGAACCCTCGCCGCGAGCACGCTCGCCGATCTCGTCGGCGTCTCCACGATCGCGTTCACCTCGGACGGCCTGCTCGTCGTGGTCCGCCAGTCGGCCCGCAACTCGGCCAGCGGGCTGCTGCTCGCGCCGTCCGGAAGCGGCAGCCTGGAACCGCGGGATCTTCTTACCCCGCAGGGAGGAACCCGCCGGACCCTGCACACCGCGGTGTGCGCCGGAATGGAACGCGAACTGTGCGAAGAGGCGGCCGTCCGGCCCGACGAGATTTCCGGGACGCGGCTGACCGGCTTCGCCCGCTGGCTCGAACGCGGCGCGAAACCGGAGTTCTTCGGCGTGACCCGGCTGTCGGTCGACAGCACCGAACTGACCAGCCGCCGCACGAAGGGCGCGGAACGGCTTTACAGCTCCGGAGTCACCTTCCTGGAGATCGATCTGGCCGCGCTAGGCCAGGAACTGACCGACGGCGTACCGGTGGCCGAAGCGAACGCACTGCCGTCCCGGCTGCGCGACGACAGTTCCCTGCCGCTGCTGCTGTGCCTGCGCAGCGCGGCGCTGCGGTTCAGTACGCGTTCTTGATGACGAAGTAGGACCCGCGGATCGTCCCGGCGAGCTTCGACTTCTGGCGCGCGAACTTGAACTTCCCGTCGAGTTCCCCCGGGACGTCCATCCCGTCGGAAAGCTTGAACCCGACGGCCCGCTTGCCGCCCTCCGCAAGGGTGTACATGACGTTGACCGACAGGCCGCTCTCGTAGAACACGTAGGCGATCCGGATGCCCTCGACCTCGAACTCGGTCGCCTCAAGCGGCCGCGAGGAAATGACGAGATCGCGTTCTTCCCGGAGAATCCGGTGCACCCAGCCGACGATCTCCGGGACCTCGGCCGCGGGCTCGACGGTGAACACGTGGCCGTACTTGTTCTTGAAGTAGCGCGCCTCGTTCGCCCGCAGTCCGGCGAGCGCGTCCGCGACCGGGGAGGACTCCAGGCCGGCTGTCGACACGGCGGCGAAATCGACGGCATAGGACATGTTCCGCACTCCCGGGCTGGGTTTGATCGCGACGCTCGGCAGAATACCCGGGGAAAGCCCTTCGGCAACCGGAGCGCGGCACCGTCCGCCGAACCCCGATTTCCCTCGAAGACGCCCAGTGGGGGAATTTCGCGCAGGGCTTACGGTGACGGGGTGCGCACCCACCTGATCGACCTGGCCGTGGCGCTCGCCGTGCTCGGCCTGACGCTGGCCGGCGACCTGCCGGACGCGGACCACCCGTGGTTCTGGCCGGCCGCCGTCGCGGTGATGTTCCTGGCGGTGTTGCTGCGCCGCCGGTTCCCGCTGCCCGCGATGCTGGTCTCGGTCGGCGTCGCGCTGGCCACGCCGCCGCTGTGGGGCACCTCCGTCACTCTTTACACGGTCGCTTCGCTGCGCGGGCTCCGCTGGCCGACCGCGGTCGCCGTGCTCGCGGAAACCGGGCTGGTGGTGTCGTTCTCCCGGCCGTCGCGCCTGCCGGACTGGAAGACGTTCGGGCTCGCCCTGGTCATGGAGGTCGTCGTCCCGGTGCTGGCCGGGCTCTGGATGCACCAGCGCGCGGCCTTGCTCGCGGCCCTGCGCGAGCGCGCGGAGCAGGCCGAACGCGAGCGCGACCTGCTCGGCGAGCGGGCCGTGACGGCCGAGCGGCGGCGGATCGCGCGCGAGATGCACGACGTGGTCGCGCACCGGGTCAGCATCGTCGCGCTGCAGGCGGGCGCGCTTTCCGTGCGGGCCAAGGACGACGAGACCGCGCAGCTCGCCGAGGTGATCCGCGAATCGGGTTCCGCCGCGCTCGACGAATTGCGCGGCATCCTGAAGGTGCTCCGCGACGACGGCCCGGAGCCGCGTTCGCTGCCGGATCCGACGCTGGGCGGGGTCCGCCAGCTCGCCGACGACCTCGCCGCCGCCGGTGCGCGGGTGCGCGCCAGCCTGCCGGAACCGATGCCGGACGTGCCCGATCCGATCGGGCGCGCGGCGTACCGGATCGTGCAGGAAGCGCTCACGAACGCGGCGAAACACGCGCCGGGGACGGCAATCGAGGTGCGCCTGTCCGCTTCCGACGACGACCTGGTGGTCGAGGTGGCCAACCCGCTCGCCGATTCGTCCGGGCTGCCCGGCGCGGGCTACGGCGTGATCGGCATGCGCGAGCGCGTCACGCTGACCGGCGGAACGCTCCGCGCCGGTCCGGGCGGCGCGGGCAGTTACCGGGTGCGGGCCGCGTTCCCGTTGCGAGCGGAGGAATCGTGCTGAAAATCCTGCTGATCGACGACGAGGTGCTCGTGCGCAGCGGCATCCGGATGATCCTGGAGTCCGATCCGGGGATCGAGGTGGTCGCGGAAGCGGGCGACGGCCGCGAAGCGCTCGCGCTCGTCCGCGAGCACCGTCCCGACCTGGTGCTCACCGACGTGCAGATGCCCGAGGTCGACGGCCTGGAGGTGACCCGGCTGGTGACCGCCGAACCGGACGCGCCCGCAGTCGTCGTGCTGACGACGTTCGACCTGGACGAGTACGTGCACGAGGCGCTTCGCCGCGGTGCCACGGGTTTCCTGCTGAAAGACACCCCGCCGCGCGAGCTGGTCACAGCGATGCACGTGGTGGGCAGCGGCGAGGCGATGCTGTCGCCGTCCATCACCCGGCGGCTGCTGACGCACTTCGCCACCGCCGCCACGCCGACGCCCGCCCGCGCCCGGCTCGAACCGCTGACGCCGCGCGAACGCGAGGTCGCGGTGGCCGTCGCACAGGGTTCGAGCAACGCCGAGATCGCCCGCGGGCTCGGCCTCAGCGAGGCGACCGTGAAGGTCCACTTGGGACGGATCATGGCCAAGACCGAGGCCGCGAACCGCACACAGGTCGCGATTCTGGTGCACGACGCCGGGCTCGCCTGAATCGTCGTCCCGCGCCGGGTGCCCCGGGTTCTGTGCTCGACGCCGGATCGAGGGCCACTTCCGGAGGGAACCCCATGCCGCCGCCGAAACCGGCCGGCCCGAGCTGCTCGCCCGGGCAGCACGCGGTGTGCACCGGCTTTCCCGCCACCGGCCGGGTCGTGCACTGACCGGTCAGGGCGCGCCCGGCGGCACGAACGGCAATCCTCCCGGCGCACCCGCCTCCGCGAGCGCCATCAGCATCCCGGTGTCCACTTCGGACTGGATCGCGTCGGCCAGCCGGTCCAGCATGTCCTCGCGCAGGTCCGCGAACCCCGGCGCACCCTCGGCCGCCTGCCATTCGATGCCCGCCTGCGCCGCCGCTTCGGCAAGCCAAGCACGCCGGAACCCGTCGTTTTCCATGGCGCCGTGCCACGTCGTGCCCCAGACCGGACCGACGCGGTAACCGTCCAAAAACGACTCCGCGTCCGCCGGGCCTGCGCTGCCGTGGTGGATCTCGTACGCGTCCACGCGATGCCCGCGCCATTCGCCGGCCGGACGGCCGAGCACCTTCTCCGCCGAGAACGTCACGCGCGTCGGCAAGAGCCCAAGTCCTTCTACCAGACCAGCCCCGGATTCGACATCGTCCTCAATGGACTCCGCGAGCATCTGGTACCCGCCGCAAATCCCCAGCACCGGACGCCCGGCCGCGGCCCGCGCCGTCACCGCGTCCGCCAAACCCCTGCCGCGCAACCACTTCAGATCGTCCACAGTGGCCCTCGAACCCGGCAGCACGACCAGATCCGCCGCGGCGACGGTATCCGGATCGGCAGTCAGGCTCACCGTCACACCGGGCTCCGCCGCGAGTGCGTCCACGTCGGTGGCGTTGGACACCCGCGGGAACCGCACGACCGCGACGCGCAACCCGCGTTGAGCGGCCTCGTGCCGCCATCCGGCCGCGGCGAGGGCGTCCTCGGAGTCGATCCACACGCGGTCCAGCCACGGCAGCACGCCGAGCACCGGCCGTCCGGTGACCTTCTCCAGACTGTTCAGACCAGGCCGCAGCAACCCGGCGTCGCCGCGGAATTTGTTCACCAGCCAGCCCGCGACCAGCGCCTGGTCCTCGGCCGACAGCAACGCGAGCGTGCCGAACATCGCCGCCAGCACCCCGCCGCGGTCGATGTCGCCGACGACCAGCACCGGCAGCGAAAACCGCCGGGCCAGACCCATGTTGACGTAGTCGCCGGAACGCAGGTTGATCTCCGCCGGACTGCCCGCGCCCTCGCAGACGACCAGGTCGCACCGTTGCCGCAGTTCGGCAAACGCGCTGAAGGCGATCTCGGCGAGCCCAGCCCGTCCGGTGGCGTACTCCCCGGCTTCGAGGGTGCCGTACGGCTTGCCGAGCGCGACGACGTGACTGCGCCGGTCGCTGCCCGGCTTGAGCAGCACCGGATTCATCGCCGCTTCCGGCTCCACCCGCGCGGCCCGCGCCTGCAGCCACTGCGCGCGGCCGATCTCCGCACCGTCCGCGCAGACCATCGAGTTGTTCGACATGTTCTGCGCCTTGAACGGGGCGACCCGCACTCCGCGCCGCGCGAACCAGCGGCAGATTCCGGCGGTGACCAGGCTTTTCCCGGCGTCGGAGGTGGTCCCGGCGATCAGCAGCCCGCTCATCCCGCCACCGTAATGCCCGCGGCGGCCGGTCCGGCGGGCCGCCCCGCGCTCCGCGGCCCGCCGGACCGGGCCACCGCGATCCCCGCCGCGACCGCCAGCGCCGCCGCCCCGACCAGCCGCGACAACCGCACCGCCCGGCGCAGATCGCTCGCCCCCGGCGGACGTCCGTCACCCAGCGTGCTCCGCCGCTCGGCCTCGCCGTGATACGTATTCGTGCCGCCGAGCCGGATGTCCAGCGCCCCGGCGAAAGCAGCCTCGACCTGTCCCGCGTTCGGGCTCGGATGCGCACTCCCGTCGCGTCGCCAAGCCCGCCAGGCCGACCGGGCGTGTCCGCCGGCGAGCGGCGCGGTCACCGTCGTCAGCACCGCGCCGACGCGCGCCGGCACCAGATTGGCCCAGTCGTCGGTGCGCGCGGCGAACCAGCCGAAGTCGCGGTGCCGTGCCGAGCGGTAGCCGACCATCGCGTCGAGGGTGTTCACCGCGCGGTATCCGAGCAGCCCCGGCACGCCCGCGACCGCGCCCCACAGGAGCGGCGCGACGACCGCGTCGGAGGTGTTCTCGGCGATCGATTCGGTGGCCGCGCGGGTCAGCTCGGCCGCGTCGAGGCCGGTGGCGTCGCGTGCGCAGAGGTGGCTGAGCCGCTTCCGGGCGGCGGGCAATTCACCCGATTCGAGTAATCGCGCCATTTCGCGCCCCTCCGCGGCGAGCCCGCGACCGCCCAGGACGGCCCACGTCGCCGCGGCAGTCAGGACAAACTGGACACCTGGCCGGTTCCGGGCCGCTCTCTCAGCGAGGATTCCGAGCCCGGCCGCCGACCCCGCGCAGACCGCCGCGTACGCCGCCCCGCGCGGCTTGGAATCGGCCCACCACCAGCGTTCCAGCTGGCCAGCGGCGGTGCCGAAGGCCGCGACCGGATGTCCCCGGCGCGGATCGCCGAACCAGGCGTCGGCGGCGTATCCGGCGATCAGCCCGGCCGCGGTGACGGCTTGTCGGAGTGGCACGTGGCGAACCGTAGCGCTAGGGAGAGAATGCCGGGTATGACCAAGCTGACGCACCGGCTCGCCGGGTCTCTCGAAACCCTGGCGCAGGCCCTCCGCCGGTACGGACGCGACGACGGCAAGGTGCTCGTTCTCGGCGGGGTTCGCTCGGGCAAGTCGAGGCACGCGGAGCGGCTCGTCGCGCACCACCCCCACCTCGTGTACGTCGCTCCCGGGCTGCCCCCCTCGGCCGACGACCCGGAATGGGCCGCCCGCGTCGAGGCGCACCGGGCCCGCCGCCCGCACCACTGGACGACGGTCGAGACCACCGACCTGGCGACCGTGCTGCGCAACGCGACGAGCCCGCTGCTGATCGACTGTCTCGGGACCTGGCTGTCGCGGGTCCTCGACGAGGTCGGCGCGTGGTCGGGCAAAACCGGCTGGGAGCGCAGACTGGACGACCGGCTGGAGGATTTCCTCGCCGCGTGGAGCCAGGCCCGAGTGCCGATCGTCGCGGTCAGCAACGAAGTCGGCAGCGGTGTGGTGCCCGCAACGGTGTCCGGGCGGCTGTTCCGTGATGTGCTGGGCGCACTCAACAACCGGGTGTCCGCCGACAGCGACCGGGTTTCGCTCATCGTCGCCGGGCGGGCGCTCGACCTTCCGTGAGGAGCCAGCCGTGCCGAGTTACGCCATCCCCGTCCCGGACGCCGCCGCCCGCGCCGCCGCCTTGGAGCGGCTGGACGGCCTGGTCAAACCGGTCGGCTCGCTCGGCCGGCTGGAAGAACTCGCGGCCTGGCTGAGCGCCGCGCACGGGGTGGTCCCGCCGCGCCCGCTGGACGACGTCCGCGTGGTCGTCTTCGCCGGCGACCACGGGGTGTCGGCGCAGTCGGCGTATCCCCGCGAGGTCACGGCGGCGATGGTGCGCGTGTTCCTGGCCGGGCGAAGCGGGGTAACGGTCCTCGCGGCACAGGTCGGGGCTTCTGTGCGGGTAGCCGACATCGCCGTCGACTGGGACGCCGCGGACGTTCCCGCCGAAGTCACCGCGCACAAGATCCGCCGCGGTTCGGGCGCCATCGACGTCGAGGACGCTTTGGCTCCCGGCGAGGCGCTCGCGGCTTTTGAGGCGGGCCGTGCCATCGCCGCTTCGGAGTCCGCTGCGGACGTTCTCATCCCGGGCGACATGGGTATCGGCAACACCACCGTTTGCGCCGCGGTCGTGGCTTCGGCCCTTGGCCTGCCCGCGGCGGAAGTCGTGGGCACCGGCACCGGGGTGTCCGGTGAGGCTTTGGAACGCAAGACCTCGGTGGTCGCCGCTGCTGTGTCGCGACGCCCCGTGACCGATCCCTTCGACCGCCTGACCGCCCTCGGCAGCGCCTGCCTCGCCGCGACGGCCGGGTTCCTGGTGGAAGCGGCCGTCCGGGGCATCCCCGTGCTGCTGGACGGCATCTTCTCCGCGACGGCGGCGTTGGCGGCCCGGGACATCGCGCCGGGCGCGGAGCAGTGGTGGCTGGCTGGCCATCGTTCGACGGAGCCGGCGCAAGCGTTTGCGTTGAAGGCGCTGGGGTTGACGCCGATCCTGGACCTGGGTTTGCGGCTCGGCGAGGGCAGCGGCGCGGTGCAAGCGGTGCCGGCCCTGCGGGCGGCTCGTGCGGTGATCGCGGAGATGGGTTTGCTGGCGGACCTCGGGTGACCGGCGTGCAGGGTTCGCCCGGGGATCGGTTCGAGGCTTGGTCCCGCGAGGGCTCCGCGGTTCAGCACAGGGCTCGTTCCTCGGCTCGGCTCGAGGTGGGGTCCGGCGGCCAGCCCGAAACCCGGATCGTGGCCCGGCTCGGAGTTCGGTTCCGGGTGGGAGCCAACGACGTTCAGCCGGCGGCTCGATCGACGGCTCGATCGACAGCACCGCCGACGGCTCGGCCGACAGCTCAGCCGGCGGCTCGGTGGGCGGCTCAGCCGACAGCACGGCTGGCGGCTCAGCCGACAGCACGGCTGGCAGCACGGCCGGCGGCTCAGCCGACAGCACGGCCGACAGCTCAGCCGACAGCACGGCCGACAGCTCAGCCGACAGCACGGCCGACAGCTCAGCCGACAGCACGGTCGGCGGCACGGCGCGCCGAGGACCGCCCCCATGCCACGTTGGGTGCGCTAAACGCACCCAACACCACGTCGGGGCGCAACCCGTGATCCCGTTCAGCGACGGCATCCGCCTGGCCGCAGGCACCCTGACCACCGTCCCGGTCCCCGCGCCGCGCACGATCGACCGGCGGGTCGCGGGGGTGGCGATGGTGCTCGGCCCGCTCGCCGCGCTCCCCCTCGCCGCGGTCGCGGGGCTCATCGTGGCGGGCGGGGTCGCGCTCGGGCTCCCCGCCCTGGCCGTAGCCGCACTGGCGCTGGGGGCGGTAGCCCTGGGCAGCCGCGGATTGCATCTCGACGGCCTAGCCGACACCGCCGACGGGCTCGGTGCCTCCTATGACCGCGCGAAAGCCCTCGACGTCATGCGCCGCGGAGACTCCGGGCCCACCGGTGTCGCGACGCTGCTCTTCGTCCTGCTCGTCCAGACCGGCGCGCTGACCGGCGCGATCGCGCACGGGCACGGGATCGCCGCCGCGATCCTGTCCGTCCTCTGTGGACGGTGCGTGCTCTCGCTGTGCTGCGCACGAGGGATCCCCTCGGCCCGGCCGGAGGGGTTGGGCGCGACGGTCGCCGGATCGGTCCCGGTCCTGGTGGCCGCGGTGGTGCTCGTGCTGGCGGCGGGATGTGCCGCGCTGACGCCGGGTTTTCCGTGGTGGCGCGGGGTTCTCGCGGTGGCGCTCGGGTACGCGGCCGCAGCAGTGCTACTGGCCCGGTGCGTCCAGCGCATCGGCGGAGTGACCGGCGACGTCCTCGGCGGTTGCGTCGAGGTGGCGGTCGCCGCGGCGCTACTGGCGACCGCCTGAATCAGCAAACGAAATCGCCGGCGCGTCCGGCAACGAGGTCGGGGCTTCGTCGACCTACCAGGCGTATTCCAAACCGGACAGCGCTCCCCAGCTGACCCACGCGAGGATCTCGCCGACATCCGCCACCCAGGCGCGCCGGGGGAACACACCGTTCAGCTCGCCGTCCGGGACGGCATCGGGCACCGTGAGGTCGACGCTCACCGAACCCGGAGCCCAGGCCGCGACGACTTCCGCCCGGTCTGCTTGCGCGAGCAGCACCGCGCGCTCATCCGAGTTCAGCGGCCGCGGCATACGAAGAACTCCTCGATCCACGCACTCTCCGCGCGAAGTCGTCGATCGCCGCGTCGGTCTCGGTGGCCGGACGCACGGCCCTGCGCGGCGTCGTCGATTGCCTGCCGGCCGTCGGAGGTTCGGCAGATCCGCAGCGACCACCGTGCTTCCAGCGAAAGCGACAGGAACTCGTGCCGTTCTGCCTCCGGGCCGGCCTTCCACATCCGCAGCGCCACGGCAAGTTCCGCCACCGGGAACGACTGCCAGGCGCCAACCGTCGACGACCTCCAAGTCGGCTTCCACGTCGACGAAGACGTCGCCCTCGCTCCGGTAATCCAGATCCGAGGTGTCGAAACGGGAGTACGCGAACTCCACCATCGCCCCCCACGGCCAAATCCCCCCAGAACACGGCCGGACCGTCCCAGGCTGCGGCGGGAGCTGAATCCGTGTTACCAAGGGAGTGCCCGCGACGTATGACCGAGGGGACCTCGTGGCACCCAGCTCGCCCGGATCCGCGCACCTTACCCGGCGTCGGCTGTTCCAGTTGTCCGCCGGTCTTCCGGTTCTCGCCACGGCTGCCTGCGGTTCGACGCCGGACAGCCCAGCTCCGAACCCCGCCGCACCCAAGCCGGACGGAGCGCTCGGAGCGAATTTCAACGCCGATCCGGACACCATGGGCTGGGACGAGCTCCGGCGATCCGGCACGAAGTGGGTGCGCGGGTTCACCGCGATGCCCGATCTGGACAAGCACGACGCCGCCGAAAACCCGACGATCAAGAAACTGCGGCAAGCGGCCGATCGCCAGTACGGCACTGTGCTGTCGCTCAAGTTTCCGTACTTTCCTGATTCCCGCAAACCGATTCCGCGGCCCGGAACCCCGGCGATGCAAGCCGATCTCGCGCGGGTCGGCAAAGTGCTGCCCGCGGTCATGGACAAGGTCGACATCCTGGTGATCGGCAATGAGCCGTTCATCGAATGCCCGCAGTCCGACTGGAACAACGGCGCGCTCAACGAATTCTACGAGACGGTCGCCGCGCACGTGATCAAGCAGCGCAAGGGAAAGACCGTCCTCTACATGGGCGCGCTCAACAATCTCGAAGATCCCCAGTGGACTGGCACCGGCACGGAACGCTGGATGGCCTACGTCCGCGACACGCCGGAGATCGAGGGCACCGACCTCCATCCGCACGTCGGCGCGCCGGACCAGGTTCGGGCGTTTCTCGATTACACCCTGCCCAGGCTGGGCGGCAAGAAGTTCCTCGTCACCGAGTTTTCGCTGGTCCAGCTGTGGAAGAAGCATCTCGCCGACCGGATCTCGGCCGAGTACGCGGGCAAATACCACGTGCCGAAGGACACCAAGGTCTGGCAGGTCATCCGCAACGCGCTGCACCAGCCGTTCCCCCAGGCGCGGTGGGACGATTTCCTCCGCACCAGCCCGTGGTTCGAGAACAACAAGGGCTTCCTCACCGACCAGATGACGAAGTTCCGCGCGACCGGCAAGCTCGCCCTCGCCGCCTACGGGATCGATCAGGGCATTGCCGCGCTCAACGGCGGGGACTTCGGACCGGATACCCCGCCGTGGCTCCTCAACAGCGTGTTCGCACGGGCGACCGTGCAGAAGAATCCCGACGGCACAGCAGCGCCGAATTACGCTTGGCTAGACGAATTCACCGTGCTCCAGAACCATTAGCCAGCGCGGCGAGGAAGGCGTCCGTCGTCGCGCGGTCGCGGACCGCAATACGCAGGTGGTCTGCGCCAAGACCAGGGAACGTGTCGCCGCGGCGGACGGCGTAGCCTGCTTCGCGCAGTCGCGATCGGACGTCCGCGCCGCCGGGGATTCGGACCAGCACGAACGGGCCGCGCGGGGTGCCGGGTACGGGAATTCCCAGTGCGGCCAAGCCGGATTCCAGGTAGTCGCGGTCGGCTTCCGCGGCGGCGGCCAGCTTTTCGGCCTCTTCCAGGGCGGCGGGGCGGCAGCAGGCGACTGTGGCCACAGCGGCCAAAGTGGACACTGACCAGGGTGGCTGTACCGCGCGCAAACGGGCGATCAGCGATGGCTCGCCGAGCACGTATCCGGCTCGCAGGCCCGCCAAGCCCCAGGTTTTGGTGAGGCTTCGCAGCACCACCACGCCCGGGATTCGTTCTCCGGCAAGGCTTTCGACTTCGCCGGGGACGGCGTCGAGGAAAGCTTCGTCCACCGCGAGCACCCGTCCGGGACGCGCCAGGGCCCGCAGCGAATCGGCGGGGTGCAGGACCGACGTCGGGTTGGTCGGGTTGCCGACGAAGACCAGGTCGGCCGAATCAGGGACCGCGGCGGGAGCCAGGCGGTAACCGTCCGCTTCGGACAGGATGACCCGGTCGACCGGGTGTCCGGCGGCGCGCAGAGCGGCTTCCGGTTCGGTGAATTGCGGGTGGACCACCACCGCGTGCTCAGCGGGAAGCGAAGCCAGCAGCGTGAACGCTTCCGCGGCACCGGCGGTCACCAGGACGTCGTCGAAATCCCGGCCGTGCCGGGCGGCGACGGCTTCCGCGGCGCGGGTTGGGTCCGGGTAGGCGGCCAGGTCGTCCAGCGCGGCGGCGAGTTCCGCACGCAGCCACGAAGGCGGAGCCGGGAGCCGGACGTTCACCGCGAGGTCGACGAGACCCTCGCCGACCTCGCGGTCGCCGTGGTGGTGGAGGTCGTAATCAGCCATGGACCGCTGCCAGGGAATGGGCGCGCACCCGCGAGGCGAACCGGTCCGCCAGTTCGGGATTTCCGGCCCAGTGCACGTGCAGGTAGGACGCGTGCAGGGAGGCCGAAGCGAACCCGTCCAGGCTGCGATCCCAGCCCCACGCGGCGGTTTCCCCGTGCGCGGGCGTGATTTCGGTGCGGTGGAATTCGTGCCCGGTGACCCGCTGCCCGGCCGCCGCGAGCACGTTGTCCGCGACCGAGACGGCCCGGCGGTAGCCGAGCTTCCCCCGCGACGTCATGGTCGCATCCGCGGCGATGGCGCCGACCATCGGCAGCCCGTCCAGCGAACGACACAGGTACAGCAAGCCCGCACATTCCGCGCTCACGGGCATTCCGGCGTCGATCGCCGCGCCGACGGCCGTCCGAAGTTCCACATTGGACGACAACTCGGCGGCGTGCACCTCCGGGAATCCGCCGCCGAAGTACAAACCGGCGCACCCCGCAGGCAAGGTCTTGTCCCGCAAGGGATCGATGTCCACGACGTCGATTCCGCGAGCGGCCAGCAGTTCGATGTTCTCGGCGTAGCGGAAGGTGAACGCCGGACCGCCTGCGGCGGCGAGGGTCGCACGCGGACCGGCCCACCCCGGACCGGCAGTCCACAACGGACCAGTCAGCGCGGGAGCAGTTCGAGCCACCCGCGCAATGGCTTCGAGATCGACCCCAGCGGCGACCCATTCCGCCAGTTCCGGCAGCAACCGCTGGGACTCCGCGGCCCGTTCGGCGGCCGGAACCAGACCGAGGTGCCGGCTCGGCGCATGCACGTTTTCGTTGCGCCGCAAGGCACCCAGCAACGGAACGCCGGTCGCTTCCAGTGCGGTGACGATCTCGTCCTCGTGCCGTTGCGAGCCCAGTTTGTTCAGGATCACCCCGGCGAGCCGGACGCGCGTGTCGTACTGCGCGAACCCCAGCACGGTCGCCGCGACGCTGCGCGAAGCCGCCGAAGCATCGACCACCAGCACGACCGGCGCGTTGAGCAACCGCGCGACATGCGCGGTCGACGCGTAGCCTTCGGTGCCCAAAGCGCCGTCGAAAAGGCCCATCACGCCTTCGATGACCGCGATGTCCGCGCCCGCGGAACCGTGGCGCAGCAACGGAACCAGCGTGTCCTCGCCTTGCAGGAACGGGTCCAGGTTACGCGCGGGCCGGCCGGTGGCGAGCGAATGGTAGCTGGGATCGATGAAGTCCGGGCCGGCCTTGTGCCCGGACACCGCGTGCCCGGCGCTGCGCAACGCGGCCATGAGGCCGGCCGCGATGGTGGTTTTGCCGTGCCCGGAACCGGGCGCGGCGATGACGACCCGTGCTACCACTCGATCCCCCGCTGGCCCTTCTGCCCGGCGTCCATCGGGTGCTTCACTTTCGTCATTTCGGCGACCAGATCCGCGGCCTCGACCAATTCCGGCGGCGCGTAGCGGCCGGTGATCACGACGTGCTGGTGCCCGGGCCGGGCGGCCAAAGCGGACACCACGTCGTCCACTTCGAGCCAGCCCCATTTGAGCAGGTAGCTGAATTCGTCCAGGACATAGAAATCGTGCGTTTCGGCGGCGAGCCTGCGTTTGATTTCCGCCCAGCCTTCCCGGGCGTTGGCGGCATGGTCCGCTTCGGAACCCGGCTTGCGCGACCAGCTCCAGCCCTCGCCCATTTTGTGCCACTCGACCGGACCGCCCTGCCCGGTGTCGTCGTGCAGCTTCCCGAGCGCCTTGAACGCGGCTTCCTCGCCGACGCGCCATTTCGCCGACTTCACGAACTGGAACACGCCGATCGACCAGCCCTGGTTCCATGCGCGCAACGCCATGCCGAAGGCCGCGGTCGATTTGCCTTTCATCTCGCCGGTGTGCACGGCGAGCAGCGGACGGTTGCGGCGCTGCCGGGTGGTGAGCCCGTCCTTCGGCACGACAGCCGGTTTTCCCCGCGGCATCAGGCAGCCCTTCCCGTCCGTTCGCGCACGGCCGAGGCCAGCGATTCAGCGGCCACATCGGACAGTGGCACGTGCTCGGCTCCCAGGCGGCCCGCCAGTTCCGCGGCCAGGCCGAGGCGCATCCGGCCGGTCTCGCAGTCCATCACGATCGTCGTCACGTCGGTGAGCAAACCCGCGGCGGCGTTGGCCCGCGCCACCGCGTCGGAACCGCTCGTGGCGCGGCCGTCGGTGACGAGCACCAGCAGCGGCCTGCGGCGCGGATCGCGGATCGCCTCGACCCGCAGCACCCGCGCGGCTTCCAGCAATCCCTCGGCCAGCGGCGTACGGCCGCCGGTCGGCAAGCCCTCCAGCCGGGCCGCGGCGGCTTCGACGCTGATCGTCGGCGGGAGCGCCAGCTCGGCGTCCGTGCCACGGAAGGTGACCAGACCGACCTTGTCCCGCCGTTGGTAGGCGTCCAACAGCAGGGACAGCACGGCGGTCTTCACTTCCCGCATCCGCGTCCGCGCGCCCATCGAACCCGACGCGTCCACGCAGAACAGCACCAGATTGCCTTCGCGGCCTTCGCGCAGCGCGAACCGCAGATCCGCGGACCGCACTTCGAGACCGGCCCCGGATCGGCCCCGCGCCTGCTGATGCGGTGCGGCGGCACGGATCGTCGCGACCAGATGCGGCCGCCCGTCCCGCACACTGGGCGGCTGCACGCCGATCGTCCGGCCGGTGTCGGTGATCGCGCGCGACCGACGGCCCCGTTCGCCCTCGCCGGTGCCCTTCACCCGGAACACCCGCGCACGAAAGGTATCCCCGGCGCCGACCGTCTTCTGCGGCGAAGACCCATTGCCCGAAGGCTCGGAAGGCCCGGAAGACGGAGCGCCCTCGGAAGGGCCGCCGTCGTCCGGAAGCGGCCCGCCGCCGTCCGGACCCGGCCCGCCGCCGGAAGGCCCGTCGTCGTCCGGTCCGTCCGGAGGCTGCGGCTGCGCATCCTCCAGCGCCTGTTCCAGCTGCTCCTCGGAAATCCCCGGCGCGTCGAACGGATTCCGCCGCCGCCGGTGCGGCAATGCCAGCCGCGCCGCGACCCGGATGTCCTCGGTGGTGACCTCGGCGCGCCCGGCCCACGCCGCGTGCGCGACCGCCGTCCGCGCCGTCACGATGTCCGCGCGCATGCCGTCGACCTCGAACGACGCGCACACCTCGGCGATCTGCTGCAGCGCCGCGTCCGGCAGCTTCACCGACGGCAGAAGCCGTTGCGCCGCCTCGATCTCCGCCGCCAGCGCCGCGTCCGCCGAGGCGTAGCCGTCCGCGAAACCGTCCGGATCCGCTTCGTAGGCCAGCCGCCGCCGGACGACCTCGACGCGCTGCTCCGGATCCCGGCTCGACGCGACCTCGACGGTCAGCCCGAACCGGTCGAGCAGCTGCGGCCGCAGCTCGCCCTCCTCCGGGTTCATCGTCCCGATCAGCACGAACCGCGCCGCGTGCGAAACGGAAACGCCCTCGCGTTCGACCGTCGCCCGGCCCATCGCCGCCGCGTCGAGCAGCGTGTCCACCAGATGGTCGTGCAGCAGGTTGACCTCGTCGACGTACAGCAGCCCGCGATGCGCGGCGGCCAGCAGGCCGGGCTGGTAGTCGGTGACGCCCTCGGCCAGCGCCTTCTCCAGGTTCAGCGAGCCGACGACCCGGTCTTCGGCCGCGCCGACCGGCAGTTCCACCAGCCGCGCCGGCCGCCGGTGCGCGGGAACGCCCGCCGCGTGCGGGCCGTCCGGGCACGCCGGGTCCGGGCTGACCGGGTCGCAGGAGAACCGGCAGCTGTCCACTACGTCGACGCCCGGCAGCAGCCCGGCGAGCGCGCGCACCATGGTCGACTTCGCGGTGCCCTTTTCGCCCCGCACCAGTACCCCGCCGACCGCGGGCGAGATCGAGGACAGGACGAGCGCCAGACGCAGGTCCGGCATCCCGACGACAGCGGTGAACGGATAGGGCTTCAAGAGCACTCCCTCGTGGGTCGGCGTCCGGCCGATCATCGCACAACGAGCCCCTCGCTTAGGGTGGGAAATCGTGCGCGAAGAATCACGCCTGACGGTGGTCGGGATCGGGGCCGACGGGTGGGCCGGGCTCACCCCCGAGGCCCGCGACGCCGTGCGGCAGGCGGACGTCGTGCTCGGCGCGGAACGGCACCTGGCGACCTTGCCCGAAGGCCTCCGCACCCGGCCTTGGCCGAGCCCGCTGCTTCCCGCGCTCGACGGGATCCTGGCCGAGCAGACCGGCCGGGTGTGCGTGCTGGCCAGCGGCGACCCCTTCCTCTCCGGCATCGCCACCACCCTCCGTGACCGCGGCCACGCGCTCGAAGTCCATCCCTCCGTTTCGTCAGTGACACTGGCTCGCGCACGGCTCGGCTGGTCGTTCGAGGAAACCGAGGTCGTGACGGTCGTCGGCCGCGCCGTCCACCGCGTCGCGCGAGCCCTGGCACCCCACCGGAAACTGCTGGTCCTGGGCGGCTCCGCGGCAGAATTGCGCGAGCTGCTCAAGGCCCGCGGGTACGGCGATTCCGCCCTCACCGCCTTGGAAAACCTCGGCGCGGACGACGAACGGATCTCCGACGGCTGGACCCGCGACCCCGGTCCGCTCACCGTGTTCGCCGTGCTCTGCGACGGACCCGGGCTCCCGCTCATCGGTCTCCCCGACGATGCCTTCGAGCACGACGGCCAGCTCACCAAACGCGACCTCCGCGCCTCCGCCCTCGCCCGCCTCGCACCGAACCCGGGCGAACTTCTGTGGGACGTCGGCGCGGGCGCGGGCAGCATCGGCATCGAATGGTCCCGCGCGCATCCGCTGAACCGCGCCGTCGCGATCGAACGCGACCCCGCGCGCGCCGAACGCATCCAGCGCAACGCCAATACCCTTGGCGTGCCGGAACTACAGGTGGTCACCGGTCCAGCACCCGAAGCGCTCGCGGGGCTCCCCCGTCCGGACGCGATCTTCGTCGGCGGCGGCCTGACCGTGCCCGGTGTCCTCGACAGGTGTGTCGAAACCGACGCCCGGATCGTCGCGCACGGTGTCACCCTCGAAGCCGAGCAGATCCTGGCCGCCGCGTACGCCCGGCACGGCGGGGAACTGCAACGGATCTCCGTGGAGCACGCGAAACCGCTCGGCGGGTACACCGGATGGACGCCGTCCCGAGCAGTCACGCAGTGGAGCTGGAAATGACCGTTTACTTCATCGGCGCCGGACCGGGCGCGGCCGACCTGATCACCGTGCGCGGCCGCGACCTGCTCGCACGCTGCCAGGTGTGCCTGTACCCGGGCAGCATGACGCCGACCGATCTGCTCGCCTACTGCGCGCCGGACGCCGAACGCGTCGACACCGCCAACCTCAGCCTCGACGAGATCGCCGCGAAACTGATCGAGGCGCATCGAGCCGGGCACGACGTCGCGAGGCTGTGTTCGGGCGATCCGTCGCTCTACAGCGCGGTCGCCGAGCAGGTGCGGCGGCTGGAACCGGAAGGCGTGCCCTGCGAGGTGGTGCCCGGGGTTCCGGCGTTCGCCGCGTCCGCCGCCGTGCTCGGCCGCGAGCTGACCGTCCCGAGAATCGGGCAGAGCCTGGTGATCACGCGCGCGCAGGCGAGGTCCACCGCGATGCCGGACGCCGAAACGCTGGAGAATTTCGCCCGCACCGGTACGACTCTCGCGCTGCACCTGGCGATCAACCACGTGGAGCGGGTCACCGAAGAACTCGCCGGGCACTACGGCGAGGACTGTCCCGCCGCCGTCGTCGCGCTGGCCAGCCAGCCCGGCGAGACGGTGGTCCGCGGCACCCTCGCCGACATCGCCGGTCAAGCGCGGGCCGCCGGAATGACCCGCGCGGCCACGATTTTCGTCGGCCGGGTCCTCGCCGCGGGCGGATTCCCGGACAGTTTCCTGTATTCGAGCACCCGGGACCGGGCGAGCCAACCGGAGTCGTTGTGACCGATCTGCGCTGGGGCCTGCTGGCCACCGGGACCATCGCCGCCGAATTCGCCGCGGGCGTCGAGCAAAGCCGTCACGGCGCGCTCGCCGCGGTGGCCTCGCGCACCGCCGAGCGGGCGCGCGATTTCGCGGCCAGGTACGAAATCCCGAAGGCGTACGGCAGCTACGAGGAACTCCTCGCCGAACCGGACGTCGACGCGGTCTACGTCGCCACTCCGCACGCGCAGCACGAGGAATGGGCGATCCGGGCCGCCGAAGCGGGCAAGCACGTGCTGTGCGAGAAACCGCTGACGCTCACCGCGCCCGACGCGGAGAAGGTCATCGATGCCGCGCGGCGCAACGACGTTTTCCTCATGGAAGCGTTCATGTACCGGCTGCACCCGCAGACGCGACGGCTGGTCGAGCTGATCGAGTCCGGCGCGATCGGCGAAGTCCGGGCTGTGGACGTCACGTTCAGCTTCGACTCCGGCGAGAACGACGCGGCCCGGCTCGGCGATCCCGCGCTCGGCGGCGGCGGAATCCTCGACGTCGGCTGCTACTGCACCTCGCTGGCCCGCCTGGTTTCGCAAGCCGCGACCGGAATTCCGGCCGTGGAGCCGACACGCGTCACCGGCATGGCACGGCTCACCGAGAGCGGCGTCGACGAGTTCGCGATGGGCCTGCTGCGCCTGCCCGGCGACATCATCGCGCAACTGTCCTGCGGTTACCTGCTCACGCAGGACGACCACATCCGGATCTACGGCACCGCCGGCCAGCTGTACGTGCCGAAGCCCGCGTGGATCCACGAACTGCGCACGCCGGGCGTTTCGACGATCGTGCTGACTCCGCCGGACGGCGAGCCCGAGGTCATCGAAATCGAAGCCACCCAAGGGGTTTACGCCCGGGAAGCGGACTACGTCGCCGCGCACGTCGCGGACCGGCAAGGACCGGAACTGGCCTGGGCCGAAACGCTCGCCAACATGCGCACCCTCGACCGGTGGCGCGCGGCCGTCGGGTACGGGCGATGACTGTTTTGGTCCTGGCCGGCACCGCGGAAGCCCGCGACCTCGCCGCCCAGCTGCACGACCGCGGCGTCCCGGTGGTCTCCTCGCTGGCCGGACGCGTGACGCGGCCGCGCCTTCCGGTCGGCGAAGTGCGGATCGGCGGGTTCGGCGGCGTCGAAGGCCTTACGGCCTGGCTGCGCGAAAACAGTGTCCAGGCAGTGGTCGACGCCACGCATCCGTTCGCCGAACGCATCGGCGCCAACGCTTTCCACGCCGCCCAGGCGGCGGGCATTCCCCTCTTGCGACTCGCGCGGCCCGGCTGGCAGCCGAGCGGCGACGACCGCTGGCACTGGGCCGCCGACCTCGAAGAAGCCGCCGCGCTCCTGCCCGGCCTCGGCACCCGCGTGTTCCTCACCAGCGGCCGCCAGGGCCTGGCCGCGTTCGCCGGCCTCGACCCGCTGTGGTTCCTGATCCGCTGCGTCGACCCGCCCGGCCAGCCGCTGCCGCGCCGGCACGAGGTGGTGCTCGACCGCGGCCCGTACCGCCTCGGCCGCGAACGCGCGCTGATGACCGAACACGACATCGACGTGCTGGTCACCAAGGACAGCGGCGGCGCGATGACGGCCGCGAAGCTGACCGCCGCGCGGGAACTCGGCCTGCCGGTGGTCGTCGTGCGCCGCCCGCCCCGGCCGTCCACTACGGAAACCGCGGACCCCGCCGCCGCGGTCGAATGGGTGCTCAACCGATGAATCAACTGTTCTACGACGTCCTGCACCGCCGCCGCGACGTCCGCGCCGAGTTCACCGGCGAACCGATCGACGACGCCGTCCTCACCCGGGTGCTCGAGGCCGCGCACGCCGCGCCGAGCGTCGGGATGAGCCAGCCGTGGGACTTCGTGCTCGTCCGCGACCCCGCCACGCGCGAGGAGTTCGCCCGCCACGTGCACGAGGAGCGCGACGTGTTCGCCCGTTCCCTCGACGGCGAGCGCGCGGAGACGTTCGCCAAGATCAAGGTCGAGGGCATCCGCGAATCGAGCCTCGGCATCGTCGTCACCTACGACGAGCAGCGCGGAGCCCCGGCGGTGCTCGGGCGGCACGCGATCGCCGACGCCGGGCTGTACTCGGTCTGCCTGGCGATCCAGAACCTGTGGCTCGCCGCGACCGCGGAGGGGCTCGGCGTCGGGTGGGTCAGTTTCTACCGCGAACCCGCGCTCGCGGACCTGCTCGGCATTCCCGCCGGGATCCGGCCGGTGGCCTGGCTTTGTATAGGACCGGTAACGAATCTGGCCGAGGTTCCCGACCTGGAACGGCACGGCTGGCGCGGCCGAGCGCCACTGGCCAGCGCGTTACACCACGAGCGGTTCACCCCGCGCGACGAGGGGTCAGCGTGAACCTGCCGGAGTGACCCAATAGATTTCCTCTAATGCGTCCGATTGCCGTAGTGCTGGGGTTGCTTTCGGCGCTGTGCGCCCTGGCCTATCCCTTCCTGCCGGTAGTGCAGGACACCGCGGAAGTCGTCTGGCCCGCCGCCTCCGACACGCGTTCGGTCAACGCGCCCTTGACCGGGTACTGGGCACAGGAGCTGAAGGCCGAGCTGCCCTGCGAGACGATCCGCTCGCTCGACGCGCGCACGAACGGCCCCGCGCTGCTGTTCTCGACCGTCCCGGACGGGCGCACCGGCAAGCACGCGGCCAACGGCGTCGGCCTGCAGCTGCGCGTCGACAACGGCGTGCTGCTCGCGTCCAGCCAGGGCCAGCAGATCTCGCAGCAGCCGCTCCCGCAGACCGGCTGCTCGGTCACGCTGGACTCGGACGCGACCCAGATGACGCTCGCGGTCGGCAAGACCCCGATCTTCCACACGACCGGCGACGTCCGGCCGCGCGTGCTCGGCATCTACTCCTCGATCACCTCCGCGCGCGACCCGATCGCCGGGCTGCACGTGTCGGTCGTCCCGGACACCCGCTACCAGACCTCGCCGACCGCGCTGAAGATCGTCGTCGGCGTCCTCGCCGCGCTGTCGTTCCTCGGCTGCCTGATCGCGGTGTGGCGGATGGACTCCGGGTTCGCCCGCCGCGCGCCGCGCTGGGCCCCGGTCGGCTGGTGGCGGCTGACCGGCCGCGACGCGACGGTGTTCGGCGTGCTCGGCGCGTGGGTCTTCATCGGGCCGGTGACCTCGGACGACGGCTACATCCTCACCATGGCCCGGGTCACCGAGGCCACCGGGTACCTCACGAACTACCACCGCTGGTTCGGCGTCGCGGAAGCCCCGTTCGGCTGGTTTTATCACCTGTACGAGCTGATGACGCACGTCAGCACGGTGCCGCCGTGGATCCGGCTGCCCTCGTACCTGCTCGGCGTGATCAGCTGGCTGCTGATCAGCCGCGAGGTGATGCCGCGGCTGGGCACTCAGGTCCGCCGCAGCCGCGCCGCGGGCTGGGCCGCCGCGGCGGTGTTCCTGGTCTGGTGGATGCCCTACAACAACGGCGTCCGGCCGGAACCGGTCGCCGCGCTCGGGTCGCTGCTGGCGATCTGCGCGGTCGAACGCGCGCTGGTCACCCGCCGGTTGCTGCCGCTGTGCCTCGGTCTCACGGCGGCCGCGTTCACCCTCGCCGCCACGCCGACCGGGCTGATCGCCGTGGCCCCGTTCCTGGTCGCCGGGAAACCGCTGTTCACGCTGGTCCGGCAGCGGTCGGCGAGCGGCTGGCTGCCGATGCTCGCGCCGATCCTCGCGTCCGGCTTCCTGGTGCTCGTGGTGATGTTCGCCGACCAGACGTTCGCGACGGTCCAGGAGGCCACCCGCATCCGCACCGCGGTCGGCCCGAACCTGTCGTGGTTCCAGGAACTCGCGCGGTACCAATTGCTGTTCGAGAACCTTCCGGACGGCTCCGCGCCGCGCCGGTTCCCGGTGCTGCTCGTCCTGCTCTGCACGATGACCTGCCTGGTGGTGCTGCTGCGCCGCGGCCGGATTCCCGGCGCCGCGCTCGGGCCGAGCCGCCGGCTGATCGGCACCACCGCGTTGTTCTTCCTGTTGCTCGCGCTGACTCCGACGAAATGGACGCACCACTTCGGCGCGTTCGCCGCGGTCGGCGCGTCGATGGCGGCGCTCACCGCCTTGGCGACCAGCTCGACCGTGCTGCGTTCCAACCGCAACCGCGCGGCGTTCCTGGCCGTGCTGCTGGTGGTCGGCGCGCTCGCCGCGACCGGGCCGAACGCGTACTGGTTCGTCTCGCGGATCGGGGTGCCGTGGACGAACGGCGCACCCTCGGCAGGCGGCATCCCGCTGTCGACGATCCTGCTCGGGGCCGCCGCGGTCGCCGGGATCTACGCATTCGTGGAGAACGTCCGGGCGCACCGGCCAGGACCGGCGCCGCAGGAAGGCCGCAGCCGGTCGCTGCGGCTCGGTTCGCTGTCGCTGGTCGTGGTGTGCGGCCTGGTCGCGGCCGGCGAGATCTACACGATGGGCGCGGCGATCTACTTCCAGCGCGACAGCTACAGCCTCGGCGCGGCCAACATCGGGCACCTGTTCGGCAAGAGCTGCAACCTGTCCGACCACGTGATGGTCGAGCGCGACGCGGTGAAGAGCATCCTGCACCCGCAGCGCGAACAGCGGACCGTGCCGGAGAAGCCGGTGACGCAGAACCCGCCGAACCCGCTGCCGAACCCGGACCAGGACAACGGCCGGATCCAGACCGGCTTCCACACCAGCCCGGTCGACGACAAGGACCCGCTGGCCGAACCGCCGCACGGGTTCAAGCAGGACCAGGTGCCGATGTGGAGCAGCTACCTCGACACCCAGACCCGCGCCGGACGGCTGCGCAGCGACTGGTACGCGCTCACCGACCGCACCGAGAACGGCCAGATCGTGGTCGCCACCGCGAGCCAGCCCCGGCGTCCCACCTCGGTGAGCCTGGAGTACGGCGTGAACACACCGGAGGGCGTGCGGGTGCTGCGCGGCCAGTTCGCGCTCCCGCCCGGCGCGGGCACCGGCGGCTGGAACGACACCCGGATCAACCTGCGCGACCTGCCGCCGGAAACCACGTCGGTGCGGATCGTGATGGTGGACAACGACCTCACCGAGGACGGCTGGATCGCCGCGTCCGCACCGCGCGTGCCGACCTTCACCACGCTCACCGACAAGCTCGCGGGCAAATCGGTGTACATCGACTGGCCCGCGTCGTTCGTGTACCCGTGCGCCGACCCGGTCACCTCGCACGACGGCATCTCCGCGATGCCGGACTACCGCATCACCCCCGGCCAGCTCGCCGACGAGGCGAAATGGGCGTCCAGCACCAACGGCGGCCCGAACGGCTGGCTTGAGGAGATCGCGGACGAGCCCGAGGTGCCGAGCTATCTGAACGGGCAGCCCTACCAGTCGTGGGGACAGTTGCTGCAGATCGAGCCGTATACGACCGGGGTGGCGCCGACGGTGCGGCACGGCGAGAAGACCGTGTGGGGCTGGTGGTCGCCGGGGCCTGGGCCCTCGCAGCCGAACGGCAAGGACCCGACGCGCTAAGTGCCTCGTGAGTGGCGGTCCCGGGGAGAACCGGGATCGCCACTCACGAGGGCTCCCGCAGCCGCCGCGCCGCCCCCGCCGACACCGCCGGCAGCACCGCCAACGCCAGCAAGCCCCACTGCAGCCCGGCCGCGTTCGCCAGCGCCCCCACCGCGGGCGCGGCCACCCCGCCGACGCTCACCGCCAGCCCGAGCGTCACTCCGCTGGCCGTCCCCAGCCGGTTCGGCAAGTAGTCCTGCCCCAGCGTCACATGCAGCGAGAACGGCACATACAACGCCACCGCCGCAAGCGCGACCAGCGGAAACACCCCGTACCCCGGCACCAGCGCGATTCCGGCGACCGCGGGCACCGCCGCCGCGTACGAGACACGGACCGTCCGGATCCGCCCCCAGCGTCCGGCCAGCACCCCGCCGAGCAGCGTGCCCAGCGCGCCGACGCCGAACAGCACCACCAACGCCACTTCCCCGGCGAACACGCTGCCGGTTCGCTGCGTGACCCAGATGGCGAGGAAAGTGTTGAGCGAGAAGGCCACGATGGAGCGTCCGACGACCACGACGGTCAGCCAGCCGAACTGCCGCCAATCGTCGCGCCCGGTGTGTACGCGGCTTTTCGCCGTGGCATGCAGATCGCTCATCCGCCGGAACAACGCGGCGATGACTACCCCGGCGACGAACGCGGGGAGCACCAGATACGGCGTCGCGACCAGCCCGCCCGCCTGCAGCACCGGGGTGACGACGATCGGCCCGAGCGCGAAACCGACGTTGCCGCCCAGGGAGAACCAGCTCATCCCGACGTGCCCGTCGCCGGCGATCCGGCGGGCGATCCGCGCCGACTCCGGGTGGTAGGCGGCGACGCCGAGGCCCGACAGCGCGATCGCGAGCCAGGTCAGCGCGTAGGAGTCGGCGAGCCCGGACAGTCCGATCCCGGCCCCGGCGACTGTCATCCCGGCCGGCACGAGCCATGGCATCGGCCGCCGGTCGGTCAGCACGCCGAACAGCGGCTGGACCACCGAGGACAGCAACGTCGCGGCCACCGTGATCCCGGCCGCGGCGAGGTAGCCGTAATGCCGCTCGGCGACGAGAAACGGGACGAGCGCGGCGACCGCGCCCTGGTAGAGGTCGTTGACCGCGTGGCCGATCACCATCAACGGCATCGGCCAGCGCGCGGTCCGCGGCGGAGCGGGGAGTGTTGTCGTCACTCAAGCATCGTCAGGCCTCGGACGAGCTTCGCGATTCCGTTATTATGCCGAGTTGTGTCGATTTCCAGCCACCTGCCGGCCGCGCCCACGAACATCCGCGATCTGGCCGCGACCGCGGGCATCGCCGAGCACTGGCATGACGAGCACCAGATCGTCTACGCCAGCAGCGGGGTGCTGGCCGTGCACACGGACCGGTCACGCTGGATCGCGCCCGCGCACCGGGCATTGTGGATTCCGGCGGGCACCGTGCATTCCCACCGCGCTTACGGCGTCACGCGGCTGCATCTGTTCGGCTTTCCGCAGGAACTGAGCCCGCTGTCGGTCACCGAGCCGACCGCCCTCGCGGTCACCCCGCTGCTGCGGGAACTGCTGATCGCGTACACGGAACTCGGCGGGGACCGCTCGACCCCGGCTGGCCAGCGGATGCGGGCGGTGTTGTTCGACCAGCTCGCGCTGGCTCCGGAACGTCCGGTGCGGGTGCCCGCCGCGCACGATCCCCGACTGGTGGCCGTGTGCCAGTCGCTGGAGGCGGATCCGTCCGATTCGCGCAGCCTGGAAGCGCTGGGCCGCACTGTCGGCGCCAGCGCCCGGACGCTGACCCGGTTGTTCCGCGCGGACACCGGCATGACGTTTCCGCAGTGGCGCACCCAATTGCGGCTGTATCACGCCTTGCGGTTGCTGGTGGAAGGCCGGTCAGTGACGTCCGTGGCGCAGTTGTGCGGATTCGCTACCACCAGCGCGTTCATCGACGTGTTCCGGCGGTCTCTTGGGCATACGCCGGGATTTTACCTCCACAGCGGGCAATTCGACGGCGCACGACGAGACTCGCCGCGAACCGGTTGACGCCGAACGAAACGAGGATCAGGCCGGTCGCGTCGAGCAGATGCGCGCCCAGGACGCCGGCCAGCGCGAACGAGCCGACGCGGACCGCGAGAAAGACCGCCCACAGCGCGATTCCCGCCCCGGTGAGCCGATACTGCAGCCCGTCGGCCTGCCGGAACCTCGTTACGCAACCCATTGCGGCACCGGTGCCCGCCACCAGGACAAGCTCGCCGATCAGCAGCCAGTCCGCGCGCTGGAACCCGCCGTCCAGCTCGAACCCCAGCCAGCCCAGTCCCACCGCGATCAGCGCCAGCGGCATCACCAGCATCCGCCGCGGTTCGGCGGAGCGCCACTGGAACTGCCGCACGATCAGGATCCCGGCCGCGACCGCGATCAGCACGTCGTCAACCATCGCCAACTCCATCACTAGTGATACTTCTCCGAATGTATCACCGGTGATTGAATGAGGCCATGCGCGCCGCCGACCTGCACCGCCTCGCCCGCACGCTGCGCGAGATCGCACTGACCAGCACCGGGAACACCGGCGCGGACCAGGTCAACGCGGGAGAACTGGCAGTGGTCGAGGACGTCTCGCGAAACCCGGGCGCGACGATCAGCGACGTGACGCGCCGGACCGGGCTGGCGCAGAGCCTCGTCTCCAGGATCACGCACCGGATGGCGGATGCGGGCATCATGCGCCTGCGGCCCGACGAGAGGGACCGGCGCAAGTCCAGGCTGGAGATCGAACCGTCCGCCCGCACGCTGTTCCGCGCTCGCGCGGACGGTTCGATCGCCTCAGCCCTCGCCGCGTTCGCACCGAAACTCAGTGCCGCACAGCGGAAAGAACTCACCCGCCACCTCGCCGAGGCGGAACGACTGCTGCGAGAAGGTCAGGAATAACTCCGCGGCGTCCACACAATCGACCGCCCGTCCGGCCCTTCCTCCGCCACTGTGCGCGACGAGCCCACAATAAGCAGGCACCGCATGTCCACAGCAGCCGGATCAAGCCCGCCCAACGTGGTAACCCGGATGTCCTCCTCCGGCCCGCCGACGTCCCGGGCCACCACCACGGGCGTTCCCGGGTCCCGGTGCCGCAGCAGAACTTCCCGCGCGTCAGCCAGCTGTGTCACCCGGGTCCGCGAAGCCGGGTTGTACAGCGCCAGCACCAGATCCGCCGCACCAGCCGCGTCCAGGCGGCGTTCGATGATCTCCCACGGCTTCAACCGGTCCGAAAGGGACAGTACGCAGTAGTCGTGCCCCAGCGGCGCCCCGACCCGCGACGCGGCCGCCTGCGCCGCCGTCACGCCGGGCACGATCCGCACCCGAGCACCGGCACCGTTCCCAGCCGAAACCTGTTCCAGCACCGCCGAAGCCATCGCGAACACACCCGGATCCCCGGACGACACCACGGCCACTCGCGCGCCCGTCGCGGCCAGCTGCAGCGCCTCGACCGCCCGGTCCGCCTCGACCCGGTTCCCCGACGCGTGCCGCTGCTGCCCCGCCCGTTGCCGAACCCGCGCGACATACGGCCCGTAGCCGACGATGTGGTCCGCCGCCGCCAGTTCCGCCGACGCTTCCGGCGTCAGCCACTCCGGCCCGGCCGGGCCGAGCCCGACGACGACCACCT
Source organism: Amycolatopsis rubida (assembly GCF_900115345.1). Lineage (GTDB taxonomy): Bacteria > Actinomycetota > Actinomycetes > Mycobacteriales > Pseudonocardiaceae > Amycolatopsis > Amycolatopsis rubida. Next base: position 135,560 of record NZ_FOWC01000014.1, read on the forward strand.
CGCCGCCTGCCGCCGGAGCTGGAGCCGAAGGAGCGACCGCGGGCTCACCGTCCACTCGCGACTGATAAGCCGGACTCGGCAAGAGCGCCAAGGAAAAATACGGCACCGACTCCGGATCGACGTCCGCGAACGGCTCCACCCGCTGCTGTCCCCAGGTCGCCCGCTCGATGTACCAGGCATCGTCGAGCTTGCCCGACTCCGCGAGCGCTTCCCGCACAGAACCGAAGGTACGGCCCAATTTCAGCACCGCCGCCGCTTCGGTGTCCGCCAGCCGCCGCGCCAATTCGGGCGCTGGCAACGTTCCGGGCAGCACCGTGAGCACTTCGTCGCGCTGCACCAACGGGCGGCCGAGCACCGACGCCGCCGCGCTCACCGACGTCACGCCTGGCACCACTTCGGCCTCGAACCGCCCGGCGAGCCGCTCGTGCATGTACATGTAGGAGCCGTAGAAGAACGGATCGCCCTCGCACAACAGCACCACGTCCCGTCCGGCGTCGAGGTGCTCGGCAAGCTTTTTCGCGCTCAGCTCGTAGAAATCGGCGATCGCGCCCTCGTACCCGCCGGGATGGTCGGTGGTCTCGGTGGTGACCGGATAAACGAGCCGCTCTTCCAGCTGTCCCTCGCGCAGATACGGTTCGGCCACCGACCGCGCGATGCTCCGCCCGTGCCGCGCGCTGTGGTAGGCGATGACGTCCGCCTCGCCGATCAGCCGCGCCGCTTTGACCGTCATCAGTTCCGGATCGCCGGGACCCAGCCCGACGCCGTACAGCCGCCCCGTCATTCGACCGCGCTCGCGATCGCGTTCACAGCGCCGACGGCCATCGCACTGCCGCCGCGCCGGCCGTGCACGACCAGGTACGGCGCGGGCGCGCGCTTCGCCAGTTCCACTTTGGACTCCGCCGCGCCGACAAACCCCACCGGCACACCGATGATCGCCGCCGGTGCGCCGACGCCCTCGTCCAGCAGCTCCAGCAACCGGAACAACGCGGTCGGCGCGTTGCCGATCGCCACCACCGAGCCGGGAAGCCGGTCTCGCCACAGCTCCAGCGCGGCGGCCGACCGCGTGGTGCCGAGCCGTTCGGCCAGGCCGGGCACGCTCGGGTCGGCCAAGGTGCACACGACGTCGTTCGCCGCGGGCAAGCGTGTGCGCGTGATGCCGCTGGCGATCATCTTCGCGTCGCACAGGATCGGCGCACCCGCCTCCAGCGCGGCACGGCCCGCCTCGACCACGTCGAGCGAGTACCGCAGGTCGTCGACCAGGTCGACCATGCCGCAGGAGTGGATCATCCGGACCGCGACGCCCGCGACGTCGCCGGGCAGGATCGCCAGGTCCGCCTCTTCGCGGATCGTGGCGAACGAGTGCCGGTAGATCTCGGCCCCGTCCCGCAGGTAGTCGATCACGAAGGTCCCTTTCTCGCCAACGCATCCGCCAACTCGGACGCCGTCCTCCAGCGTCCGTCGACACGGTAGCCGCCGGGTTCGGCGACAACGTCGCGGTGGGCGCCGGACGGTCGTCCGCACCGCCGGGCACAGCCCGAGACGTGCACCCGCTCGCCGTCCGCGACCAGTGTCGCCGCGTCCGCGCGGACGTCGGCGAGAGACTTCGCACACCCCGGCGCGCCGATGCAGGCGCTCAGCTCCGCCGTCGCCGGATCCGTCGAGAGTCCCGCCGCGTGCAGGCGTTCGACATCCGCGCCGCCGGGCAGCAGGACCGAACGCCACGGCGTGACCACGGCGTCGCCGAAGCCGGCCAGCGTGCGCAACTGAGCGGCGGTCAACTGGCCGAATCGAGGTGCGACCCCCACCGCCTCGCCGCCGTCGTCGCGCCGGATCCTCCCGACCGTCGGGTCGATCCGGCTCGGGCGCGTTCGCGGCATCTCCCGCGCACCGTCCGGCAGCAGCGTCGAAGGATCGGCCAGTTCCCCGATCCGCCATGCCTGCCCGCGCGTCCGCGCAAACGTTTCCGCCACCGTGAGCAGCGCGGACACCGCCTCGTCCCGCGGCACCAGCCAGCCGGAATCAACGCCCGCCAGCAGCACCGCCCCGGTCATCGGACCGATCGCGCGCCAGCACACATCCGTGCCCACCACGTCGCCGCGCCCGTCGTCGAAACCGAACAGGAACCGTCCCGGCAACTCGGCGAGTTCCGGCTGGGCGCACAACGCCCGATCCAGCGTCACGGACAACCCCCGGACATCGGCGAGCCCGCCCCGTACCCCGCTCAACGGCGAGGCCAGCACGTTCCGCACGCGTTCGTGGCTGGGCGAGGGCAACAACCCCGCTCCCGTCAGCCGTGCGGCCAAGCCCGGCCGGTGCACGCCGCGCAGCTGGACGTTCGCTCGCGAGGTCAGGTGGACGTCGCCGTCGCCGAGGTCTTCCGCACAGGTTGCCAACGCCCGCAACCGATCCGCGGTCACCACGCCGCCGGGAAGCCGGACCCTGGCGAGCGGCCCGTCGGCCGCGTCGTGCGTCGCGAAGACTCCGGGGCAGGCGTCGGCGCGCACGCGGGCAGGGCTGGACATGGCGCTCACTGTAACCCGCGGCTGGTTTAACAGGCTCGCGATCATATGTAGTACGTCTGCTACATTTCATCGCACAGGCAGGATGGGGGACATCTCATGAGAGATCCAGCGGACACCGTGCTCCGCGTCGAAGGCTTGCGCATGCGCTACGGCGCGAACGACGTGCTGCACGGCACGTCGTTCACCGCGCACCGCGGCGAGGTGCTGTGCCTGCTCGGCCCAAACGGGGCTGGCAAGACCACGACGATCGAAATCCTTGAGGGGTTCCGCATGCGATCCGCCGGCGAGGTGTCGGTGCTGGGCACCGACCCGGCGCGCGGCGGCGAGGACTGGAGGGCGCGGCTGGGGGTCGTCCTGCAGTCCTGGCGCGACCACGGGAAATGGCGCGTGCGCGAACTGCTCGACCTCCTCGGGTCGTTCTACTCGCCGTACTCCACCGACCGGATCCGCCGTCCGTGGGACACCGACGAGCTGATCGAGGCGGTTGGGCTCAGCGAGCACGCGGGCAAGAAGATCCGGATGCTCTCCGGCGGGCAGCGGCGCAGGCTGGACGTGGCGATCGGCATCGTCGGCCGTCCCGAACTGCTGTTCCTCGACGAGCCGACCGCCGGGTTCGATCCGCGGGCGCGGCGCGACTTCCACGAGCTCGTGCACCGCCTCGCCGACGACGACACGACGATCCTGCTCACCACGCACGACCTCGACGAGGCCGAGAAGCTCGCCGACCGGATCCTGGTCCTGAGCGGCGGCCACATCGTCGCCGACGGATCGCCGGACCAGCTGAGCAGGCAGATCGCCGGCGAGGCCGAGGTGCGCTGGACGGTCGGCGGACAGCGGTTCGTGCACTCGACCACGGAGGCGACGAAATACGTGTACGAGTTGTTCAAACAGCACGGCGAAGCGGTCGCCGACCTGGAGGTCCGGCGCGCGTCGCTGGAGGACACCTACCTGACGCTCGTGCAGCGCGCGGAGTCCGGGATGGCCGCGGCAGGGGCGCGATGACGGCGTCGGGGCAGCGAGTCGCGGCGCGGGCCGGCCTCCGCCGCGGTCTCGTCGAATTCCGCCAGCAATGGACGAACCGGGACGACCTGATCGGCCAGGTCGCCTGGCTGGCGATGATCTTCGGCACGCTCTTGTTCATGCGCGGCGCGCAGTTGCCGGGCACCTCGTTTTCGCTGGGTGCCGCGACGGTGCCGAGCGTGATCGGCGCGGGCCTCGTGTTCAACGGCATGTCCGCCGTAGCCGGGGCGCTGATCGTCGACCGCGAGGACGGCACGCTGCTGCGGGCGAAGGCGACGCCGAACGGCATGCTCGGCTACCTCATCGGCAAGATCACGACGTTCTCGATGGTGCAGGTCGCGAGCATCGTCGCGCTGCTGGTGCCCGCGCTGTTCCTGTTCGACGGGCTGGCCCCGGACGGGTTCTTCTCCATCCTGAACCTGGTGTGGGTGCTCGCCGCGGGCCTGGTCGCGACCATGCCGATCGGCGCGGCGATCGGCTCGCTGATCCAGGATTCGCGGATGATGGCCCTGGTCATGCTGCCGATGCTCGGGCTCGGCGCGATCTCCGGCATCTTCTACCCGATCACCGCGCTGCCGGGCTGGCTGCAGGGCGTCGGGCAGGTGTTCCCGATGTACTGGCTCGGGCTCGGCATGCGCTCGGCACTGCTGCCCGGCCAGGCGGTCGTCGTCGAAATCGGGCAGTCGTGGCGGCCGTGGGCGACCCTGGGGGTGCTGCTCGCGTGGGCCGTGATCGGATTGGTGCTGGCCCCGATCCTGCTGAAGCGGATGGCCCGGCGCGAATCGGGGTCGTCGGTGGCGGCGCGACGGGAAAGGGCACTTCAGCGTGTGTGAGACGCGGTGAGCGAGAACGTCTACAACCGCATCGCGGTGCTCCGCGCCGAACGCGGCATCTCGCGGCGGCAGCTCGCGGACGCGCTCGGCGTGCACTACCAGACCATCGGGTACCTGGAGCGCGGCGAGTACAGCCCGAGCCTTTACCTGGCGTTGCGGATCGCGGAGTTCTTCGAGGTCGCGGTGGAGGTGCTGTTCTCCACCGCGCCCTTCCCCCGGATCGGGGACGAAAGCAAGCCCGCATGAGGGTCTGCTCACCTTGACGACGCGGGTGCGCCCGGCGAGAGTAAGAGCGCACACGCGTCGGCACGCGGAGGAACCCGGTGGAAATCCGGGGCGGTCCCGCCACTGTGACCGGCGGCCCCGCGGCCGTCGGCAGCCAGGAACTCCCGCCGGCGACACCGTCGACCCGGGGCGCGGACACCCCGAGTGAGGAACGCCGTGATCCTGCTGCTGTCCACTTCGGACACCGACCTGCTCAGCGCCCGGGCCAGCGGAGCGGACTACCGGCTCGGCAATCCGTCCCGGCTGCCGCTGCGGGAGCTGCCCGGACTGGCCGATGGCGCGTCGATCGTCGTCGTCCGGATCCTCGGCACGCCGCGGACCTGGCAGGAAGGCCTCGACACGCTGCGCGCGTCCGGTGCGCACGTGATCGTGCTCGGCGGCGAGCAGACGCCGGACGCGGAGCTGATGAAGCTCTCCACCACTCCCGCCGGGATCGCCGCGCAAGCGCATCTGTATCTCGCGCAGGGCGGTCCGGAGAACCTCACGCAGCTGCACCGGTTCCTGTCCGACACCCTGCTCCTGACCGGCGAAGGCTTCGAGCCGCCCGCCGAACTGCCTTCGTGGGGCGTGCTTTCGCGGCCCGCTCCCGCGGGTGACGGCCCGGTCATCGGGATCCTCTACTACCGCGCGCATCATTTGTCCGGGAACACCGGCTTCGTGCACGCTTTGGCCGACGCGGTCGAGTCCGCGGGCGGCCGTGCGTTGCCGATCCACACCGCGTCCCTGCGCACGCGCGCGCCGGAGATGATGGCTGAGCTGGGCAAGGTCGACGCCCTGCTGGTCACCGTGCTGGCGGCGGGCGGCACCCGTCCGTCGGAAGCCGGGGCCGGCGGGGACGACGAATCGTGGGACGTCGCGGAAATGGCCGCGCTGGACGTGCCGGTGCTGCAGGCGTTGTGCCTGACCAGCGACCGCGAAACCTGGTCCGCCAGCGACGACGGCCTGTCCCCGCTCGACGCGGGCAACCAGATGGCGGTACCCGAATTCGACGGCCGGATCATCACGGTCCCGTTCTCCTTCAAGGAATTCGACGACGACGGCCTCCCCCGCTACCTCGCCGACGCCGAGCGCGCCTCCCGCGTCGCGCGCATCGCCCTCGCGCACGCCCGGCTCCGCCACACCCCGCCTGCTTCCCGCCGGATCGCCCTGATGCTGTCCGCGTACCCGACGAAGCACTCGCGCGTCGGCAACGCCGTCGGCCTCGACACCCCCGCTTCGGCGATCAAACTCCTGCGCCTCATGCGCGACCGCGGCTACGACCTCGGCCCCGACGCTTTCCCCGGCGTCGACCCGACCGGCACCGACCAGCCGGACGGCGACGCCTTGATCCACGCCCTGATCGCCGCGGGCGGCCAGGATCCCGAATGGCTCACCGAGGAACAGCTCTCCGGCAACCCGATCCGCGTCCCCGCCGCCCGCTACCGCTCGTGGTTCGCCGCGCTTCCCGCGGAATTGCGGGAGGCGATGGAACAACATTGGGGCCCCGCACCGGGTTCGCTGTATGTCGACACGTCGGCGAACCCCGAGGGCGACATCGTGCTGGCGTCGCTGCAGTCCGGCAACGTCATCCTGATGATCCAGCCGCCGCGCGGATTCGGCGAAAACCCGGTCGCGATCTACCACAACCCGGACCTGCCGCCGAGCCACCACTACCTCGCCGCCTACCGCTGGCTGGAAGAGGAATTCGGCGCGCACGCCGTCGTCCATCTCGGCAAACACGGTTCGCTGGAATGGCTGCCCGGCAAGACCGCCGGCCTCTCGGCCGCCTGCGCCCCCGACGCCGTGCTGGGCAATCTGCCGTTGGTGTACCCGTTCCTGATCAACGACCCCGGCGAAGGAGCGCAAGCGAAACGCCGCGCGCACGCGACCATCGTGGACCACCTGGTCCCGCCCATGGCCCGCGCCGAGTCCTACGGCGACCTGGCCCGGCTTGAGCAGTTGCTGGACGAACACGCCAACATCGCCGCGATGGACCCGGCGAAGCTCCCGGCGATCCGCGCGCAGATCTGGACCCTCATCCAGGCCGCGAAACTCGACCACGACCTGGGCGTCGAGGAACGCCCGCACGACGCCGAGTTCGACGATTTCCTGCTGCACATCGACGGCTGGCTGTGCGAGGTCAAGGACGCCCAGATCCGCGACGGCCTGCACATCCTGGGCGAGGCTCCGGTCGGCGAGGCCCGCGTCAACCTGGTCCTGGCGATGCTCCGGGCCCAGCAAATGTGGGGCGGCAAGCAAGGCGCGGTCCCCGGCCTCCGCTCCGCCCTGGGGCTGAAGGAAAACTCGGACGCCCCGCTGTCCGAAGTAGACGCCATCGAAACCACCGCCCACACGCTGGTTTCCGCCATGGAGACCCAGTCGTGGTCCCCCGCGTCGGTTTCTTCCGTCGTCACCGGCGTGCTGGGCTCCCCCGACGCCGAAGTCGCCCGCGTCCTGACCTTCGCCGCCACCGAGATCGTCCCTCGCCTGGCCGGCACCTCGTCCGAAGCAGACGCGGTCTTGCACGCCCTGGACGGCGGCTACATCCCCGCCGGCCCCAGCGGCTCCCCCTTGCGCGGCTTGGTCAACGTCCTGCCGACCGGCCGGAACTTCTACACCGTGGACCCGAAGGCCGTCCCCAGCCGCCTGGCCTGGGAAACCGGCCAGGCCCTGGCGGACTCCCTGCTCCGCCGCTACCGCGAAGACACCGGCGACTGGCCGCGGTCCGTCGGCCTCTCGGTGTGGGGCACCTCCGCCATGCGCACCTCCGGCGACGATGTCGCGGAAGTCCTGGCGTTACTGGGAATCCAGCCGGTCTGGGACGAAGCCTCCCGCCGCGTGACCGGCATCGAACCCATCCCGCTGTCCGAACTGGGCCGCCCGCGGATCGACGTGACAGTCCGCATCAGCGGTTTCTTCCGCGATGCCTTCCCGCACGTCATCACCCTGCTGGACGACGCCGTCCGCCTGGCCGCCTCCCTGGACGAACCCGAATCCGCCAACTACGTCCGCGCCCACGTCAGCGCGGACCTGGCCGCCCACGGCGACAACCGCCGCGCCACCACGCGCATTTTCGGCTCCAAACCAGGCGCCTACGGAGCCGGCCTGCTCCCGCTGATGGACTCCGGAAACTGGCGCGACGACAAGGATCTAGCCGAGGTCTACGCGGTCTGGGGCGGCTTCGCCTACGGCCGAGACCTGGACGGGCGCCCCGCTCGCGAGGACATGGAATCGTCGTACAAACGCATTGTCGTGGCCGCGAAGAACACCGACACCCGCGAACACGACATCGCCGACTCGGACGACTATTTCCAGTATCACGGCGGAATGATCGCCACCGTCCGCGCCCTGACCGGCTCCGCGCCCGCGTCCTACGTCGGCGACTCCACCACCCCCGACGCCGTCCGCACCCGCACGCTGGGCGAAGAAACGGCCCGCGTCTTCCGCGCCCGGGTCGTGAACCCGCGCTGGCTGTCCGCGATGCGCCGCCACGGTTACAAGGGCGCCTTCGAACTCGCGGCAACCGTGGACTACCTCTTCGGCTTCGACGCCACCGCGGGTGTTGTGGGCGACTGGATGTACGAGAAGCTGTCGCAGTCCTACGTTCTGGACGAGGAAAACCAGCAGTTCCTGCGAGACGCGAACCCGTGGGCGTTGCGGGGAATCATCGAACGCCTGACGGAAGCCGCGGATCGCGGATTGTGGGAAGAGCCGGACCCGGAGCTGATGGCCCAGATGCGTGAGGTTTATCTGAGTTTGGAAGGCGATCTGGAGAACGACTGAGCCCGTTGTGCCGGGTTGCGGGCCGACCCGGGCACAACTACACGGCTGAATCGTCCAGCGCTTTTCGAGCCGCACCGCGGGCCCGTCCGGGCAGGCGGCTCGGCGGGGTTGCCTCCCTGCCTGCGGGATCATGGCTCCGCTGAGCGCTCTCCTACGGCTTTACAGCACTTTCGCCGTCCCAGACGACCAACCCACACAGCACCTCGACGCAGATCCGACAGCCGTCGCGCGGCACTTCCGCCATGCCACTGGCCAGCCGTTCAATGCCTCGACAACACCGCGGTGTCCAAGTCCTTCCACCGCCGACCCACCCAACGCCGTTCCCGCCACCGCCACACAGCACTCCCGCCACCGGCGCGGCAGTGGGGACGCGCTCGGCCACACAGCACTCCCGCACCCGCCACGCAGCACTCTCGCCACCGCCACACAGCACTCCCGCCACCGGCGCGGCAGTGGGGACGCGCTCGGCCACGCAGCATTCCCACACCCGCCACGCAGCATTCCCGCACCCCGCCACGCAGCACTCCCGCACCCGGCCAGCCCACCCAGCACCATGACGCAGCCCCCGCTCCGTCGTCGCGCCTCCCCTTCGGCCGCACCCACTGGACCAACCGCGTCCGCAGCCGCCCGCCCTCGTGAACGTCCGCCGGAACAGCACCCCACCATCCTCGCCCTACCGCCAAGCTCGCCCCGCCCAGCCCCGCCACCACCACTGCTCGCGCCACCACCACTGCCCACCACCACTGCCCACGCCACCACCGCCCACCGCCACTGCCCACGCCACCACTCGCCGCACCGCCCGAACTTCCCTCGCCGAGCAGTCGCCACGCTCCCCGACCGGCCTCCCCTGCCCGCGCCTGCCCAGTCCAACCGCACCGTCACCGTCTCCCCCTCTCCCCAGCGGACCACTCGCCCCCGCGGTCCGCGTCCCTTTGCGCGGAACCGTTGCGCCGCAAGGGTGAACCCGCCGCAGCGAATTCCGGCATACCTCCCGAACCAGCCCCCCGCCGGACAAGAGCAGCCGACCGCACCTTGACTTCATAATGGTCTAGTCCAATGCTTACGGCAGTCATTTTCCGAATGCTCGCCGGAGGACAGATGCAGCGAAGCAGACTGGCCGCCACACTCGTCGCCGCCGCCACCGTGGCCGGGGCAGCTGCCGTCGTGGCCGCGACCGCGCACGCGCAGACCGGGACGTCGACCGGCCTCGACAACAACTGGTACGCCGCCGCGCCGTACCTCATGCCGCAGAGCAACAACCCGCCCGACCCGGTGACTGTCATGAACGCGACCGGGCAGAAAGCGTTCCAGCTGGCTTTCATCCTCGCGCCCAAGAGCGGCGGATGCAGCCCCACCTGGGACGGCACCTCGCCCGTCTCCTCGGACACGACCGTCGGCGACGCGATCAACCGCATCCGCGGCAACGGCGGCGACGTGTCGGTTTCGGTCGGCGGCTACGGCGGCACGAAACTGGGCCAGACCTGCGGCACCGTCGATGCGACCGCCGCGGCCTACCAGCAGGTCGTCGCGAAGTACAACCTGAAGGCCATCGACTTCGACCTCGAAGAACCCGAGTACGAAGACACCGCGGCCATCGCGAACGAACTCGGTGCCGCGAAGAAACTCCAGGCGGACAACCCCGGCCTGTTCGTCTCGGTGACCATGCCGGGAACCGCGGCGGGCACCGGCTGGTTCGGCACCCAGCTGCTGGACCAGGCGAAGTCGATCGGCTTCTCTCCCAACAACTTCTCGATCATGCCGTTCGACGGCGGCTTCAACGGCGGCGGCGCGTCGCAGGTGTCGGCGCTCGAAGCGTTCCACGGCCTGCTGCAAAGCCACCTCGGCTGGGACAGCGACACCGCGTATGCACACGAGGGTTTCTCGGGAATGAACGGGAAATCCGACACGTCGGAATACTTCAATATTTCCGATTTCCAGACGGTGTATGACTACGCGACGAGCCACCACCTCGGCCGGTTCACTTTCTGGGCGGTCAACCGCGACCGGCAATGCACGACGACGACCGACAACAGCGTGTGCTCGAACGTCCAGCAAAACGACTGGGATTTCACGAAGTTCACCACCCGGTTCGCCGGCGCGACCCCGCCGCAGACCACTCCGCCGACGAGCCCAACCAGTCCGACCAGCAATCCCCCGGGGACCTGCTCGGCACCGGAATGGCAGAAAACGCAGGTTTACACCGCCGGCACCCTGGTTTCGCACAACAGCCACAAATGGACCGCCAAATGGTGGACCCAGGGCGAGGAACCCGGCACGACCGGCCAGTGGGGCGTCTGGACCGACAACGGAGGCTGCTGATTTTCCCGATCGGGCGCGGCGACGCGGATTCCGTGCCGCGGCGCCCGATCCGTCAGCCGCGTTGAGAAATCACGGACGAACGCCGGGCAGGTGGGTATTCGCCCGGCGGACTTCCGAAGCCAGCGCAGGCACCTCGATCACCCGTCGTCCGGCCGCGACAAGCCGCTCGACCCCCTCCGCCTCGACGAACAACGAGGGCTCCCGCCAGGCCATCACCACGCGCGGAATGGCGGTTTCGAGGATCAGCTGCGTGCAGCTTTGGGGGTGGGACGCGCGATCGCTGCACGGTTCGAGCGAGCTGTACATGGTCGCGCCGGCCAGTCGCGGGTCGTGCGGATCCAGCTTCGCCAGCGCGGCTTCTTCCGCGTGGTTGCGCGGATCGCCTTCTCCTGAATGCCCGGTGGCAAGCACCGTCCCGTCCGGCAGCCCGACGACCGCACCGACTCGAAACGTCGAACTCGGCGGGCATTCGTCGGCGAGCTCGATGGCCTGCCGCAACCGCAGCAGATCAAGCGACGACGGTTCAGCCGCGGCGCGGTACCGCAGCACCGCAACCTCTCCGAGCCGCCGCACTTCCGTCAGTTCCAGCGGCCGCGGGAACGCGCCCGGCCCGAGAAACCGCGGCGCGCGCGGGTCGCCGACCATGATCGGCGCGATCGCGAGCCGGAGTTCGTCGGCGAGCCCGGCGTCGAGGAACTGCGTGTGCACTGCCCCGCCGCCCTCGACGAGCAGCGTCCGGATCCCGCGCGCGCCGAGGTCGTCCAGTACGTGCTCTAGCCGTGGCGGACTGCCGACCTCCACGACAGTCGCGACCGCGCTCAAGCTGTCCGCGCTGCCTCGCGGCGCGTAGACGAGCTTCTCGGTGTCGCCGAAGGTGAAGAACCGCGACGCCGGATCCAGCTTGCCGCTGCTCGTGACCGTCACCTTGACCGGTTGTTCCGGCCGCCCCGCCGCGACCCGCTCGCGGCGGAGGTCGGCGGAGCGCACGAGGAGCCGCGGATTGTCGGCCCGCACCGTGCCCGCGCCGACGAGGATCGCGTCGGCCCCGGCGCGGAGCCGGTCGACCTCCGCGAAGTCGTCCTCGTTGGACAGGAGCAGACGGGTGCTGCCGGCGTCGTCGAGGTAGCCGTCCAGCGATTGCGCCGCGGACAGCAGGACGTGCGGCCGTCCGGTCATCGTGCTCATCCGGTCATCGTGCTCCAGCCAGTCAGCCGGGGATCACGGCGTACTGACGTACGTACAAGTCGGTGTACGTCACCGGCCCGCGCGGCCCCGGCACCCGGTCGAGGTTGATGCCGGTTTCGGGCACCGCGAGCAGCTTGAAGCCGTCCAGCAGCCGGGTCGGCGCGTTCCAGAAGACGCCCGTGCCGGTGTAGCCGTCGAAGAACTGCTCCGCGGCCGCCGGGTTCTCGGTCGCGATCCCCGCGGCGAGCCCGGACGTGCGCTCGTTCGCGATCTCGACCGCGTCGACGAGCCCGCCGACCTTCTCCACGGTGACGGTCGCCTCCCGCTCGGAGTCCAGCGCCCACTCGTAGCCGATCGGATGCTCGTGCGGCGCGAGCGAGGGCGTGACGCCGCGCTCGGCCAGCGCCGACTCGATCTGCGGCCACACCGTGTCGTGCACGTCCTCGTGGATCAGCAGCAGGTTCAGCCGGTTGCAGACGCCGAGCCGGTCAAGACTCGAGAACACGAGGTCACGAACCTTGCCCGCATCCGCCGCGGCGTCGACGTACAGCACTCCGCCGCCATCGGCGTGCGCCAACGTGCGCACCCCGTGCACCGCGGCCTCGGTCGCCAGCGCGCGCGTGCTGTCGCCGCTGCCGCGCAGGATGACGAGCGGCACGAGCCCAGGCAGCCGAACCAGCGCCGACGCCGCTTCCCGCTCCACGCGCGGCACCAGCTGCACCACGTCCGGATCGATCCCGGCGGCGGCGAGCGCGGGCGCGATCACGACGTCCCGCAACCGCTGCGCCGAGCCCAGCGCCGCCGACCCGGTCCGTAGCACGCCGCCGTTGCGCGACTTGACCAGCTGCGACGCCACGTCGACCGTCACGTTCGGCCGCGCCTCGTAGTTCGCGCCGATGACGCCCACCGGACGCCGCCGTTCGACCAGCCGCAGCCCACCGTCCAACGTGGACACGTCGACGGACCGCTCCTGGTGCGGCGCGCCGGCCAGCAGCCGCAGCTGCGCGGCCATCCCGTCGAGCCGCTCGGGCGTGATGGTGAGCCGATCGAGCAGACCGGCGCTCATCCCGTCGGCCGTAGCCTTGGCGACGTCGGCCCGGTTCGCCTCAAGCACCTCGTCCCGGTGCGCGACGAGCCGCTCCGCCATCCCGACGAGCGCCGCGTCCACCGCGTCGTCCCCGGCGGCAGCCAACGACGGCGCAGCCGCCTTCGCCGCCCGCGCACACTCCTCGACGGCCTTCGCGACCTCGTCCATCGCCTGTCTCCCTCCGGCGGCTCAGCAGACGTCCAGTCTGCCGTACCGCCCACATGGGGAGACGACGGGCTCAGCCCTCGGGACACCCGCGGCACCGGCCTCCTGGTCGGCGACATGGTCGACAACGCCGCCGCTCACGACCGCAGCGGCCCAGCCTGCGGCCCGCCGCCACTGGCACGGACGCATGCCCCGCCAACCATCCGCGCCGCCAGAGCACAGGCCCGCGATCGCACCGTGACGCCGTCGCGCTGCCCGCCTGGCTAGCCGACCAACGCCCCAGCGGCCGTCCAGCCACCAGACACTTCGCGGTACCGTCGGGCCTAGTGACCGGCCAGCAAGCCGCAGCAGAGCCAGCCACCCACCGACGTCAAACCGACGCAGCCCGCAGCTTGCCCGCTCCACCGCGCTCAACGGCCAGAGCACCAGCTCATGCGACCCGGCGGCCAACCCCCGCTCGACCGCAGTTCAGCACCCGCGACACAGTCCACACAGCCCGACCCACCGGCCTCGCTGCCAACCACCAGCCGTTTCGGCCAGCTATCGGTCACTTCGCCCAACTGCGGCCGCTCAACCCAACCGCAGCCGCTCAGCCCAGCCATTGGCCACTCTGCGTGCCCACTGGCCGCCCAGCCCAGCTGTCGACCGATCCGTAGCAGCCCGCCGTCCGCGGACCTCACCGCCGAACCACCACCGGCTCCGCCGCAACCCAGCGACCCCGCGCCGTCGCACGACGCCGCCGAGCCGCCAGTTCGCGCCACCGTGCCGCAAGCCAGAACTGCAGCGACCGCGTCATAACGCCAACGGCTGCAGCAACCACAACCCGCCCGCGATCACGCAGCTCGCCGTGAGCACGCCGAACACCAGCACCCACAACACCGCGGGCACAGCGGTCAACCGGCTCAGCTGATCGGCATCGGAGTCCCGCGCCTGGCCACGCCGCCGTTTGAGCTGAAGCTCCACCACCGGCCGAACCCCGCCGAACAGCAGGAACCAGGTCAGCAGATACACGAACGGCGCCTGCACCATCTTCGGCGCGACCAGGGCCACCAGCCCGAGCACGACGGCGCTCGCCACTACCGTGAACACGCCGTAGGCGTTGCGCACCATGATCAGCACGCCCAGCAGCAGCAACGCGACCAGCACGAGCACCGTGGTGATCAGGTCGGCCCCGACCAGGCTCGCGAACAGCAGTCCCAGGACCGACGGCGCGATGTATCCGGCCAAGGCGGTAAACGCCATGCCCGGTCCCTCAGGCTTGCCGCGCGACACGGTGACCCCGGAGGTGTCCGAGTGCAGCCGGATCGACCGCAGCCGCCGTCCGACCGTCACCGCGGCCAGCGCATGGCCTGCCTCGTGCACGATCGTGATGACGTTGCGGGCGAACCGCCACGGCGTCCCGCCGGCCAGGACGACCAGCAACGCGATCCCGCCGGTGACCAACGTGATGACACTCGGCGTGTTCGCCTGTTCCAGCGCCGCGCCGACTGTCCCAGTGCCCGCTGCCATGGCCGCACCGGAGATTTCTCCGGTGCCCGGTCGAGCACTGAGCACAGTCGAGACGGCGAGTGCAGACGTAATCACGCGGACACCTCACCACAGGCCCTATTTGGCTGCGGTGAGAGCCCAGGCAACACCCGTCGACCACGATTCGGTATGGGCGCGGCTTCATTCCATGACGTCCCCCTCCTGCCGATCCGCGACTTCACGCACCGCTCAGTCCGCCACCTCCCCGGACACCGACGCCCCCAGCCGATCAAGCCGGAACAGATGGACGACCCACGACCGATACGGACGCCAATCCTCAGCCAACGGCTCAAGCTCGTCCGGCGGCGTGTCGGGAGGCAATGCGTACTCCGCACACAGAATCTGGTGGAGCTGGGTGTCCAGGCGGGGGAAGAGATCGGGATGCCCCGCACCGTGCAGCAGGATGTGCTCGGCGGAGAACGCTCCGATGCCCGGGATAGCACACAGCCGGCTCATCGCGTCGGGGATCGGCAGCGCCAGCAGCTCTTCGGCGTCCAGGCGGCCGTCGACAGCTGCCCGGGCGACAGCTCGAAGGCGCGCGAGCCGGAACGGCCCCACCGACGGTTCGTCGCCCAGCTTGGCCAGAATCTGCGGCGAGGGAAAGGAAAACGGGCCGTCTTCGCCCACCTGACAGCCATGTCGCAGAGCGAGCTGCTCGTGAAATCGCCGCGCTTGCTGGGCCCGCATTCCTTGCGTGAGCACGGCCCAGCAGGCTGCTTCATACGGCGACGGAAACAGCACGGGGCGCGCTCCGCTGTGGCGGGCGTGCAGCCGCCGGACCACCGAGTCCCGGCTCGCGACCTCGGCGAACCCGGATTCGTCGACATCGAGCGAAAGCATCCGGCGCACCTGCGCGACCACCCGCGCGGCGATCTCCACCGGCGCCGCCACTCCGACTTCGACCGTGCCCGGGGATCTCTGCCGGATCGCGGCCCCGGCATGGGTCCAGGTCCCCTCCACCGGGAACGCCATCCGCAGCACGCCCGGTTCGGCGGCGAAGGACCCCGCCGGGCCCGCCCCGGCGAGCCACCGCGAGGCGGCGCTCAGGTCGAAGGCCCCGTGCACGGCGATCTCACCGGTGGGCAGGTCGATCGGACGCAGGATCGGTGCGGTCATCAGTCAGTCCTCCTCGCTGGTCTCCGCGAGTCGGAGACCATGCGGACGACGTTAGGAACAGGCACCGACAATGCCGGTCCTCGAACGTTTGATCGGGGAGATCTTCACTCGAACGAGTTAGGCACTGATGCCGCATACTGCCGGTATCCCACCGAGAGGACCTCCGTGCCGCACCACAGCACCCAGCAACGGCTCACCGATCTGCTCAGCGAGCCGGCCACGACAGCCAACGGCTTCCTCGACACGCTCGGCGACGCGGCCCAGGCCGGCCCGCCCACCGGGCTCACTCAGCGACTTATGCGCACCACGCTGCTGCCGCAGGTCTACGAACGCTACTGGCGGCCCGTACTCGGCCGCGTACTCAAAGGCCCCAGCGGCCCGAGCATGGCCGACGAGGTCGTGCTTGCCTCCGAACAGCTCGCGCTGCAGCCGGGTCAGGTCGTGCTCGACGTCGCGTGCGGAACCGGCCGGTTCACGCGCGCGTTCGGGGACGCGGTGGGCCCGGACGGGCTCGTGATCGGACTGGACGGCGCACGCAGCATGCTTTCGCGCGCGGTCGAAGAAACCGATTCGCCAGCCGTGGCCTACCTTCGCGCCGACGCGGTCGAACCGCCGCTGCTTTCCTCCACTGTGGACGCTGTTTGCTGTTTCGCCGCCCTGCATATGTTCGCCGAGCCGGAACGCGCGCTCGATTCATTCGCCCGGGTTCTGCGGCCCGGCGGCCGGATCGTCCTGCTCACCAGCGCCCGCCGGGACTGCCAGCTGGCCCGGATCGCCGATACCGCAGGAGGAATCGTCAGCGGGCAACGCATGTTCGACCGCGGGGAGGTCGCGGCCAGCTTGCGTGCGCGTGGCTTCGACGAGGTGCGCGAGCAGTACTTCGGTGTCGCCCAACTCGTCTCCGGTCGGCTGTCCGACGTGCAGTGATCCATTTCTGTCGGGGTTCGGAGTTAGCATTCCCCGCATGACCCACGCCGCACCTGTCCCGCCCGACGACAGCCACCTCCGTTCCCTCATCGAAGCCACCGCTGATGCCGTGGCTGCTGCAGAACCACTCAGCTCCGACTACGCCGGGGCTGACGCGGAAACCCGTGCTGCGGTTGACGAAGAAGTGCGTGCCCGCGCGAACGAGCTCGTCGCACTCAGCCAGGATCTGCACGCACATCCGGAAGAAGGGTTCGCTGAACACCGGTCAGTCGGCGCACTCGCCGAGTTGCTGCGCGCCCATGGTCACGAAGTGACCGTCGGGCTCGGCGGGCTGGACACCGCCTTGCGCACCGGGACTCCGGACAACGGCGGGCCGCACATCGCGGTTCTGTCCGAGTATGACGCGCTGCCCGGATTGGGGCATGGCTGCGGACACAATGTTATTTGCACTGCGGGAGCAGGCGGATTCCTCGGTGCGGCAGCAGTGGCCGAACGACTCGGCGGACGTGTGTCACTGGTGGGCACTCCAGCGGAGGAAGGCGGTGGCGGCAAGGAAACGCTCGCGCGAGCTGGGGTCTTCGACGATGTCGACGCGGTGATCATGCTGCACCCGTTCAGCCACGATATCGCGTTGCACCCGTTCCTCGGCAGGCGACAGCTCGAAATGGTGTTCCACGGCGTCGGCGCACACGCATCGGCGCAGCCGTTCATGGGACGCAACGCGCTCGACGCGGCGGTGGCGGCCTACCAGGGAGTGTCCGCGCTGCGACAACAGCTGCCGTCGAGCGACCGAGTGCACGGCATCTTCACCGACGGCGGTGCGCGGCCGAACGTGATCCCTGCCCGCGCGGCTCTCTTGTTCTACCTCCGGTCGGCGAATCCCGACACGCTGCGCGACTTGGCCAGCCGGATCACCGCGATCGCCCACGGCGCGGCGGAAATGACTGGCTGCGGGGTGGAATTGCACTGGGATGAGCAGCCGGCGTACCTGCCGATCCGGTTCAACACGACGCTGGCCGGGCGATGGTCGGTCAATCAACAGGGCACTGGGCGGAAACCGTTGCCGCCGGGCATCGTGCCGGAGTTCCTGACCGGAAGCACGGACCTCGGGAATTTGTCTTTCCGGATGCCCGCACTGCACCCGATGATCGCGGTGTCCGGACCGACGGTCGCCTTGCACACCAAGGAATTCGCTGAGGCTGCCGGATCGCCGACGGGTGATCAGGCAGTCGTCGACGGCGCGCTGGGGTTGGCCCTGACTGCCGCCGACTATCTCGCCGACGCGGAACTGCGCGAAGCCGTGCACGACGAGTTCGAGGCATCGGGAGGGGCGCTGGACGTGCCGAGTTTCTTTGACTGACAGGTGTTGAGACGGCGGATGACGACGGCCAGGAGGTTGGAAAGGAGGTGCGCCGCGGCCGGTTTGACGTGTTGGGTTGAAGCTTTGGGCGGTTTGGGCTGACACTGCGCCAGTAGCGAGGACTAGAACCGGCGGGCTCATTGTCCGGCACGGCACGGCACGGCACGGCACGGCACGGCACGGCACGGCACGGCACGGCACGGCACGGCACGGCACGGCACGGCACGGCCAGCTGATTCTTCTCAGGAAAGCCTGAGGGTTTTCCACAGGCTGCTCATAAGCACGGGCGCGAGTCTGGGTTCATGACCGAGAACGAGAGCCGGCGCGGCCCCGCTACAGCCGGTGGGCGCCAGCCGCACCAGAGCAGTGAGCAGTACGGCCCCGCTGGGGCCGGGTCGAGTCCGTTCGCCGCGGGGCAGGGGCATCCGCAGGGGGTCGGAGGCGGTCCTGTTGGGCAGGCCGGAGTGCGTGGCGGGCAGGAGACTGCCGCCAGCGCTCAGCAGGCAGGGCCGAGCAACGCGCAGCCGTCCAGCGGTGCGCAGGCAACCGGACCGGGCGCGGCCCGAGTGCCCCAGACGGGTGCTGTCGCGCAGCCCGGGCCGAACACCGCGCCCCTGCCGAACCCGCACGCCGCGCAGGCCCAAACCGGCATTCCGCGCCGCCAACCGAACACTCCGCGCCACGAACCCGGCGCCCCGCATAACCCACCCGGCACCCCGCACCAGGAAACCGGCACGCCGCATTATCGACCCAGCACGCCGCAACACGAGACCGGTGCTCCGCAGCACCAGCCCAGCACCCCGCGCAACGAAACCTCCGCGCCGCAGCAGCCCGGCGCCGCGCCCAACGAAGCCAACACCCCACAGCAGCAGCCCAGCACCCCACAGCAGCTGCCCGGCACCGCGCACCATCAGCCCGGCAATCCGCACTACGGCCCAATGCCACAACCCGTGCAACCACCCGCGGCCCTGGCTGGTCCGCGGAAGCGGCCCGGTCGGCTGGCCGCACTCGTCGGGGCCACTGCACTGGCCGCCGCTCTCCTCGGCGGCGGTGCCGGTGCGGCGATCGTCGGGCTGACGAGCGGTTCCAGTGCGTCCCCGGGCACCGCGTCGTCGGCCGCCACGGGGCAGACCATCAGCAACACCACGGCCTCCGGGGACGTCAGCAGCGTCGCTGCGAAGGTGGTGCCCAGTGTCGTTCAGGTGAACGTCACGACCGGGCGGGGGACGGCGATCGGATCTGGCGTCATCCTCACCGCGGACGGCCGGATCCTCACCAACGCGCACGTCGTGCAGGGTGCGCAGACCGTCACAGTCACCATGTCGGACGGCAAGAAGTACCAGGCCGGGGTCGTCGGCTCGGACACCAAGAGCGACATCGCGGTGCTGCAGGCGCAGGGCGCGAGCGGGCTCACCGCGGCGACGCTCGGCGATTCGAGCAAGCTCGCCGTCGGGCAGCAGGTGATCGCGATCGGGTCGCCGGGCGGGCTGCAGAACACGGTCACCACCGGCATCGTCAGTGCACTCAACCGGCCGCTGTCCGACGTCGGGGGCGGCGACGGCGGTCAGCAGAACTCGCCCTTCGGGAGGCAAACCTCGAACGTCACGTCCGGGCCCAGCTACACCGCGATCCAGACCGACGCCTCGATCAACCAGGGCAACTCGGGCGGCGCGCTCGTCGACGGCCAGGGCCAGGTGATCGGCATCAACTCCGCGCTCTACAGCCCGGACTCCTCGGCGGGCAGCGTCGGAATCGGGTTCGCCATCCCGATCAACGACGCCAAGAAAATCGTCGACCAGATCGTCAACGGCTGACCGGAACTCCGGAGGCGGACCGTGGTCGGGGCGGCCCGCCTCCGCTCCTCACTCTCGGGACGGTGAGGAAACCTGGCCGCTCTCTCCGGGAATTCGGGGCCTGGAGAGAGCGGCTTCTTCACGCACCCGGCAGTTGGTAAACCAGCGTGAAGGTGTGCTTGCCCGCCTCATCCACGGCGATGTCGGCCGACCCGGAGATGCCCGCCAGCTCGTCCGTGCCCGAACCGGGCAGCAAGAGCAGCGACAGTCCCTCGTCTCCGGCCGTGTGCCGGAGAACGAAGCTGCCCTTCCGCCCGTCGACAGAGCCGGTGAAACGCTCGAAGGCGACATACGCGCGCGACGTCTCGTTCGACGCCGTCAGCATCTCGACCCGGCTGGTCCCCTCGACCGCACCGGTGAAGGTCTTCTCGATCAGCACTTGCGCGAACGTCGTGCCACCGGTTTCGTCCTGCGCCTGCGGCTCCCATTTGTCCAGCTCGAACGCGGCGACGGCGGTCCTGGTCATGCTGTTGCTCCTCTGCCGGAAACTCGATCCCGCACAGTCAACCGCCGATACCTGCCATCTCCTGTCAGGTATTTCAACGCCGCCGATTGCCGAACAGCCCGCGCGAGAACTCCCGTCCGAGCGAACTCGCCGCCGAGCGCATGAACGACTTCACCGCCGGGTTGGTCAGCATCTGCGAGATCATCCCCGGCTCCTCCTTCTCCGGCTTGGGCGCGGCCGGTGCCTCGGGCTCTGCGGCCGGTGCCGAATCCGGGGCCGGCCCGGCTTTCGCCGCCAACTTCTCGTACGCCGACTCGCGGTCGATCGTCTCCCCGTACTTCGCGTTCAGCTCCGACGACGTGACCGCCGCACGGATCGCGTCCGCCCCGATCGACCCCATCTTCGACCGCGGCGCGCGCAGCCGTGTCCACGCGACCGGCGTCGGCGCGCCGCGTTCGGACAGCACGGTGACGATCGCCTCGCCGATCCCCAGCGACGTCAACGCCGTCTCGAGCTCGTAGTGCGGCGACTTCGGATACGTCTTTACCGTGCGCGCCAACGCTTTCTGGTCATCCGGCGTGAACGCGCGCAACGCGTGCTGCACCCGCGCGCCGAGCTGGGACAGCACGTTGTTCGGGATGTCGGTCGGCAGCTGCGTGCAGAAGAACACGCCGACGCCCTTCGAGCGGATGAGCTTCACCGTCTGCTCGATCCGCTCCAGGAACGCTTTCGACGCGTCGGAGAACAGCAGGTGCGCCTCGTCGAAGAAGAACACCAGCTTCGGCTGGTCGAGGTCGCCCTCCTCGGGCAGCTCCTCGAACAGCTCGGCCAGCAGCCACATCAGGAACGTCGAGAACAGCGCCGGCTTGGACTGCAGATTGTCCAGCTCCAGCAGAGTGATGACGCCCTTGCCGTCCTGCTGGCGCATCAGGTCGTGGACGTCCAGCTCGGGCTCGCCGAAGAGCTCCTCGCCGCCCTGCGCCTCCAGATTGGACAGTGCGCGCAGGATGACGCCCGCCGTCGCCGCGGACACCCCGCCGATGCCCTTGAGGTCTTCCTTGCCCTCGTCGCTGGTCAGATGCGTGATCACCGACCGCAGGTCCTTGGTGTCCAGCAGGGCGAGACCGCGCTGGTCAGCCCAGTGGAAAATCAGGCCGAGCGTCGATTCCTGCGTCTCGTTGAGCCCCAGCACCTTCGACAGCAGCACCGGCCCGAAGCTGGTGATCGTCGCGCGCACCGGGATGCCGGTGCCGCTGGTGCCGAGCGACAAGAACTGCACCGGACCCGCCTCGGGCACCCATTCGTCGCCCAGTTCCGCGGACCGTTTCGCGGTGCGATCGCTCGCCTCGCCGGGCGCGGACAGGCCGGACAGGTCGCCCTTGACGTCGGCCAGCACGACCGGAACCCCGGCCGCGGACAGCTGTTCGGAGATCAGCTGGAGCGTCTTGGTCTTGCCGGTGCCGGTCGCGCCCGCGACCAGGCCGTGCCGGTTCAGCGTCGCCAGCGGCAGCCGGACCGCGGCCGACGCTTCCGTCTTCCCGTCGATCACCACCGCGCCCAGCTCGACGGCCGCCCCGTCGCTCACGTATCCCTGCGCGATCTCCGCCGCTGGTCCCGACGCTTGCTCGGCCACTGGCCGCACCCCGTTCCGAGTCCGAAATCACACCTCGTTGCACTGGCTGACCGAGCGTAACGCGCCGGAAGCCCAGGTGACGCCGCTGATATCCCCGTGTCGGGTTAGGGTGGTGCGGGTGAACGACCATCTTGTCTGGATCGACTGCGAGATGACGGGGCTCGACCTCGGCAAGGACGCGTTGATCGAAATAGCCGCGCTGGTGACCGACGCCGACCTGAACGTGCTGGGCGAGGGCGTCGACATCGTTATCCACGCCGACGACGCCGAACTCGACGGCATGCCGCAGGTCGTCCACGACATGCACGCCAAGTCCGGCCTCACCGAAGAAGTCCGCGCCTCGACGACCACGCTCGCCGAGGCCGAGCAGCGCGTGCTGGAGTACATCCGCGAATGGGTGCCGGACCCGGCCAGCGCGCCGCTCGCCGGCAACTCGATCGCCACCGACCGCGGCTTCATCGCCCGCGACATGCCGGAGCTCGACAACCACCTGCACTACCGGATGGTCGACGTGTCGTCGGTGAAGGAACTCGTCCGCCGCTGGTACCCGCGGATCTACTACGCCAAGCCGGAGAAAGGCCTGGCCCACCGCGCGCTCGCGGACATCAGGGAGTCCGTCGGCGAACTCGAGTACTACCGCGCGATCGCCTTCGTCCCCCAGCCCGGCCCGACGAGCGACGAGGCCAAAGCCGCCGCCGCCGAAGTGCTGGAACGCCACCGAGGGTGACCCCCTGAAAAGCGCTCGCGGGCACCCGCTAGGATTGCTTCCAGCAAGGTGATCGCGAGATCTTTTTGCCAGATGGTGGCTATAGCTCAGCTGGTAGAGCACCTGGTTGTGGTCCAGGAGGTCGCGGGTTCGAGCCCCGTTAGCCACCCGCGCACCCCGGCTTCACCGAGATATTTTTCGGAGAGGCCGGGGTTTTGTCATTTCCGGGGTACTGTTGCCAGTGTCGGTGTCGCGCAGGTCACTGGGCTCTCTCTCCTGGCCCGCCCGCTGCCGCGTCGGTTGTCCCTGACCGGGTTCACGGTGGGTCACCGCCGCTGACCTGGGCTGTTGTCCCGGCGAGCCGGAAAGGGGACCCCCTTGAAACGGGGCCTGAACGCCCTGCTAATCTTTTCCACGTCGCCGAGGGAAACCACAGCGGCGGGAAGCACCAAGCGCCATTAGCTCAATTGGCAGAGCAGCTGGCTCTTAACCAGCGGGTTCGGGGTTCGAGTCCCTGATGGCGCACAGTTCTGAATCGAAGCCCATCTGCAGGGTTCCTTCATCACGGGGATCTTGCCGGTGGGCTTTGATCATGAGTGGGACCGGCGTGGGGCCGAATGCGGCCGCACCCGTCGATGTTGCTTCTTAGCCACCCTTCCCCGGCTGCGGCGTCCCTTTCCTCGTCTGCGCTGTTCTCTCCTCCCTCGTTCTCGCAACGCGATCGCGGTGTCGCGGGCGGCCTCCAACACCAGCGCCGCGGTTGCCTCGGCAGCGCGGTGAGCCAGACAAGGCAGCACGCTCGTGTAAGTGTCCGCGGTGAGCACAATGCTGGAGTGCCCGAGCATCGCCTGCACGACCTTCAGATCGTTGCCCGCAGCCAACGACAAGCTCGCCGCGCCATGCCGCAGATCGTGCAACCGGACCGGCGGCAAACCCGCCTCTACCAACAATCTCGTGAACGTGTGCGTCACATATCCCGGGCTCAACGGCCCGCCGTCCCGGTTGGCGAACAGGAACCCGACCGGCTCACCACCGTCACCGTGCCGCCGCTGCGACCGAAGCACCCGCAACGCCGCCGCCAGGCCATGATCCAACGCCACCGTGCGCACGCTCGCCTCGGTCTTCGGCGGACACACCACCGTGCGGCCACCGCGGTCCTGGACCTGGTGCGACACCTGCACCACTCCGGCGTCGAGGTCGAGATCGCACCACCGCAGCCCCGCCACCTCACCACGCCGCAACCCGAGCAACGCCACCGCCAGATACAGCACGTACAACGGGTGACCGCGAGCATGCTCCAGGAATTCGGCCGTCTGTTTCGCCGTCCACACCGCCACCGGCGGACGCTCCCCGGTAGCTCGCCAATGCGCCACCCGCGCATCCGTCCACACCACCGCGCGCGGCCGCCGTCCCGAGGGCAACTCCACCAGATGCGCGGGATTTCGCTCGATCAACCCGACCCGGATCGCGCCGTTCAACGCCGCATGCAGCGTGCCGCGGATCCTCACGAACGTCGCCGGCGACAACGGCCGCTGTCGCGTCGCGTTCGCCCGGACGAGCCCGACGAACATCGCCTGAACCCGCGCCACCGTCAATGACCGCAACGGCACGCTCCCCAGACACGGCTTCAGATAGTCGTTCACCTGCTGCGTGTACAGCCGACGCGTGTTGAAACTCAAGCTCTGCCTCATCTCCAGCCAAATGTCCAACCACTGCCCCACCGTCACCGCACCCCGCCCCGGAACCACATCCGCCCCCAGCAGATACGCCCTGGCCTGCTCGGCAGCGGCACGGGACCGGAAACCGCCGCGGCGCACCCGATGCCGACGACCGTCCCGGCCACACGGCAACTCCAGCGAGAAATACCAACTCCCATGGCCCCGCTCCCCCAACCGAGGACAACGCCCGCCACCCGCTTCACTTCGCGTCTTGCAGCCGCACCGCTTGTACACCGCCGCTCGCCTCATCACGACCTCCTTGCCGGACACCCCAGCGTGCGCCTCCGTCTCTTCAACCACCACACGCTGCTCGCGGGGATAGCCTGGGCGAATGACCAGCGCCCCCAGACGCCGCCGCAGAGTCAAAGTCACCGTCGAAGCGATCGTCGACATCACCGACGAGAACGCACTCGAACAAGCCGCCATCGCCGACATCGAAACAACACAGTTCTCCGTTTCGCCCGGCAGCGACCTCACTGTCGCGCAGGTCCGGCAGCAAGAGCAGGACCACATCCGCGGCGACGCCGTCGCCGCCGTGCAATGGTTCATCGACTCCGGCGCGGTGATCGACGATCACCCCGGCATCGAATTCGCCGAAGCCACCGAGTCCGCCATCGAGATCGACGAACACGACATACCACTCTCGGTCTGGCCGCAGTTCGCAGAACTCTTCCCCCTGTGCACCTGCGGCGCGGACACCTGCGACCAGTGCAGCGGCTTCCAAGTGACACCACGAACAGCAGCAGCCCTGTGGACTGCTGCCGGTCTCCTCGCCGACCATGCCTACGACGATGTGCTCGAACACGGCGACCAGCACGCGGACGACGCCGGCAGTTGGTTGGTGTTCGACGAATTCCCGCGGATCACCTGGCGACAGAACGTCGTCTGGCGACGACAGGCCGCGCGCTCCTTCGACGACCTCAGCAGCGACCTGGCCGCCGGCGACTGGCCCGAACCCCGTTGCCCAGCCGAAGAAATGGCGCTGCACCTCATCCTGCGCTACGCGGAATCCGCCGTCGACGACGACTGGGCCAGCCTCACCGGACGCTACGCGGACCTGCCGGAGCACAAGGACGACCACAACTGGAACATGCTCACCGAAATACTCTTCCAAGACACCGACATACTCGCGCTGTTCAGCAAACGACTCGACGGCATCGAAGACCCCGCCACCGACCAAAACCGAAAACTCGGCATCGGCGACTACCGGCCCCAAGCCTGGTTCGAATGGTTCCTCAACATGGAACCGCGGGACACTGGACGACCCTTCCGCCGCTGAACGGGATGAACGCCAGACTACCGTCGAACTTGCTCATCATCCCCGGCATGTGCTCAGCCCGCATACAGAATCGCGGTCTTTACTTGTACACGGAATCCGCATCAGGTCCTGTCCCGATGGCTGCCTGGCCGTCGTAGCCGTTCCCCGCCGGTTTCGACCGCTTGGCGGTGTCCACGTACCCGCTGAAGTCGGTCAGGTGCGAGACCGCGAGCGCGCGGACCCCGGCGCGCTGGGCGACGGAGCCGACTTCTCCCACCAGGGTGCAGGCCTCCTGCATGTGATTTTTCACCACGGCGGACGTCCCGGCCTTGGCACGGCCGACAACGGCACCGCATCGGCGATGTCTCGAGCTTGCGCTCGCGAACCCGGCGCGCGTGCGCAAGCCTGCGCTGGGTTAACGCGTTCCGTCCTCGCAAGAGGGCTACGGCCACATCGCCGCGCACTAGCAACACAATCATGGTGGGGTTGACCCCAACATCCTGGCGCAAGCGGCGTGTCGTCAGCACAGACTCGACCGGCACTATCGCCAACGGCGTCGTTGGCCGACACCCCATTCCGGCTGCCCTGGCCGGCCTCCTTCAGGTCGCAGATGACGCGGTACTTGTCCAGGAAGCCTCCATTGTCACCGGTATGCGGATGCTCCACGAGCACGCCGGCCTCATCGTCGAACCATCAGCGGCACTCGGGGTCGCGGCGATCATCGAAAACCCCGGGGGGCTTCGTCGGCCGTGGCCGGCGACGGGGTGTTCGCGTAGCGGCTGACGAACTCGCGGATCTCACAGGCGACGAGGTCGGGAGACTCGTATGGGGCGAGATGTCCTGCGTCCGACAGGAAGACCAGCCGGCCTCCGGGCATCGCATGGACGTCGGCGATCAACTTGTCCTGCGGGGCGATGGTGTCTCTGCCGCCGATGACGTAGCACGTCGGCACGGCGATCTCGGGCAACTCCTCGAACATGCTCGTGTAAGCACCGCCGCCGGTTCCGAGCCAGCTGTGCCAGAACTGCTCGGTGACCGCGCTGGTCATCGTGTGTACGACGTCGGTCGTCTTGCTCGGCTCCAGCGAGATGGCCCCGATGGCCTGCGTGATGGCTTCGACGTCACGGAAGGACTTGTGGAACCCTTCGATGACTGGATCGCCCGCCTCGGTACCGCCCGCGTTCCACGGCATGAGCGCCATGACCGCGGACACCTGACCGGGCCGGTCGAGAGCGATCCGCACGCTGAGCGCGCCGCCGAAGGAGAGACCGACGAGGGCGAAGCGTTCGAGGCCGAGCTGATCACAAGCGTCGATCACCGGTTCGGCGATCCGGGCGAGGCTTGATCCGTCGGCGGGCGCGTGGACTGAGCCCGCGTGGCCCGGCAGGTCCATGAGAACGAGGCGATAGCCGTCGAGCAGGGGTGCCACCTCGGACCAGCAGTTGAGCGAGCACCCGAGTCCGGGCAGCAGAACGATCGAGTCCGGCCCGTTTCCCCGCTCCTCGTAATGCATGCCGTTGGTCGTCGTCGGCATGAGATTCCTCCGTATGTCACGTGATCCGGGATGTCGGCGGCCGCCGTTACGCCAGCGACAGGCTCGAGCGAAGTGCGGCGAGCAGATCCGCCACCTCGGAGAGCCCGGTAGCAGTGCCGAAGACATAGAAGTCCGGGCGAACCAGCACGGCCACGACGCCGGATTCCTTGAGCCAGCCGCTCAGCGCCTCGCCCTCTTCCCGGACCCCCTCGACGCCGACCACCACGGACCGCAGTCCGATCGCGCGCTCGAGTTCCGAGACGGCCTCGGTCGTCGCCGCGTCCAGTTCGACCAAGCTGAAGAGAGTGAACCCGCTGCCGAGGACGTCGTCGGACCGCTCGGTCTTCCCGTTGCCCGTACGCAGAAAAGGCTGTACGGCCAAGTGACCGGCCAGCGGTTGTCCGTCTTGGAAGCCTGCGCCGACAGGCGGCTCGAACGGCGGCGGAAGCTCGGTCGCCGACCGCATCTCCGCACGATGCCGCGCAGCACGAACGGGGTCGGTCTCGCAGACGACGGTCCCTACCCGGACCGACTCTTCGATGTAGGCGATGACCTGTGGCCTTCTCGAGAGCGTGTACAAGTCCAGCAGGTCCGGACCCGCGGCGCCGGTCAGCACGAGATCGAGCATCCAGCTGAGGGTCGCGGCGTCCCGGATGCCAGAACTCATGCCTTGTCCGAGGAACGGCGGCATGACGTGGGCGGCGTCGCCGGCGAGCAGCACCGACCGGTGGCGGAACGTATCGGCCACGATGGACCGGAACTGGTAGACCGTCCGCCGGATCACCTCCCCCTCGTGCGGGCCGATCCAGGGCCTGAGCAGTTCCCAGACGCGTTCGGGCTGCACCATCTCGGCGGGATCGTCGTCCTCGAGGAGCATGAACTCCCAGCGGAAGTACCGGTCGGCCACCCGGCCGAGGTGGTTCGGCCGCGCGGGGTCGAGCACCTGGCCGGTGTCCGGGATGTCCAGGGCCGGGGCGCCAGGCCTTGGCCGGACGTCGACGACCAGCCAGTCGCCCCGGAACCCGAGATCTCTCGCCGGAGTTTCGCAGAGCGTCCGCACCGCGCTGTTGGCGCCGTCCGCCCCGACCGCGTAGCGAGCGGTGACCACGCGTCCGTCCGCCAGCGTAGCCACCACGTGGTCGGCCTCCTGGCGCAGGCAGACCAGCTCCGCGCCGAACCGGACGTCCACAGTGGACGCTCTGCGGACCGCCGCGTCCAGTGCATCCTCGAGTTCCGGTTGGTAGAAGTGGTACGAGGCGTCCCAGCCGGAGGGAGCGCTCCATCCCCTTGGCAGACGGGAAATCACGCCTCCGTCGGGATCGAGGAATTCGTATACCCGCGCTGGTTCGGCGATGCGCCGCACCTCGTCGGCGATGCCCAAAGATTGAAAGACGCGCATGATTTCGTGATCGAAGTGTCCGGCCCGAGGCGTCTCGTAGCGCCCGACCCGGCGTTCGCACACCAGCACGCGGTGCCCTGACGACCCCAGCAGCGCAGCGAGGGTCTGGCCGACCGGGCCGTACCCGACGACGAGGACATCCGCGTCCGGCGCGGCCGTGGACGCGCGGGGTTCATCGGCAAGCTTCATGTGTCCCAACCCTTCCCTTGCACAGCGGCGTGCAGGCGTCGGAAGATCACCTCAGGCGGCGTCGATGTCCAGTACGATCCGGCCGCGAGCGCGGCTGGCCGCGTGGAGCATCCGCCACGCGTCGGCGGCCTGCTCCAGAGGGAAGGAGCGATTCACCGGGACGGACAGCTTCCCGGACTCGGCGAGCGCAGCCACTTCCGTCAGCTCGTCGGCGTTCGCGCGTGCCCACACCAATTGGCCGCCCTGATCGGGAGCGGTGATGTCGGCCACGGAGGCGACCCGCGCGGGATACTTCAAGACCTTCCGCGAGACGGCCACCGCGTCCCCGCCGTAGAAGTCGAGCGCCGCGTCGACGCCCGCCGGCGCCAGTTCGCGCACCCGCTCGGCCAGTCCTTCTCCGTAGCTGACCGGTGTGGCGCCGAGTTCGCGCAGGTAGTCGTGGTTGCGCTCGCTGGCGGTGCCGATGACGTTTGCGCCCCGGTCGGCGGCGATCTGCACGGCGAGCGTGCCGACGCCGCCTGCGGCCCCGTGGATCAGGACGGTGTCGTTCTCGCCGATGTTGATGCGTTTGATGGCTTGGTAAGCCGTCAGCCCGTTCAGCGGCAGACAGGCCGCGTGCAGCCAGTCCCAGGACGCCGGCTTGCGTGCCAGCGTGCGGGCCGGGGCGGAAACCAATTCGGCGTAGGTGCCGTTCTGCGCCCAGTCCTTGACGACGAAGCCGATCACCTCGTCGCCGATCTCGAACTCGGTGGCGCCGAAACCGCGAGCCTCGACGACGCCGGACATCTCGAAGCCCGGGATGAGGGGGAAGTGGGTCACCATGATGCCGTCGAGAGTGCCGACGGCGATCTTTTCGTCGCCCGGGTTCACTCCGGCTGCCTTGACCCGGACGAGGAACTCCCCGGGCGCGACGGCCGGTGTCGGCTGTTCCGTGAGTTCCAGGTCGTCCGCGCCGCCGTGCCGCGGGAGTGCGATCGCTTTCATGGCCACCTCGATGATCTTGTCGGGAGTCGGATGTGTGATCGCCTGCGTCACGTGCGGCCGAGCTGGGCGCGGAACCAGTCGCAGACGAATTCCGTGCGCTCGGCAGAGTGGTTGTACATGGTGTGCTCGCCGTCGTCCCAAACCCGCAGGGTGGGATGCGCCGACAGGTCGAGGAACACCTTCTGCTGGTCGAGGCTGACCAGCGGGTCGTTGCCGCCGTGCAGCACGAGCATCGCCGCGCTTGTGCGCTCGGCCGCCGGGTCGAGCCACAGGGTGCGGAAGACGGCTGCGGCTTCGTCGTCGGTGTCGACGCCCAGGAGCGCCCGCGATTGTTCGCGTGCAGTCCGGAACGGCAGCGGCTCCGGCTTCGCGCTGGCCCCGTTGACGCAGCACGCGCCGAAACGGCTGTCGTGCACCGCGGCACGGGCGGCGAGCAGTCCGCCGAAGCTGTTGCCCCACACCCCGAACCGGCCGTCGTAGCCGGTACGGGCACGCACGGCGTCGAGGACAGTGCTGAAGACTCGGTCGACGTTCCCGTCGAGGTGGAGTCCGCCGGCCATGCGCGAATCACCCTGGCCCGGTGCCTCGAGCAGAAGAGCGGACAGTCCCCGTCGGGCCAGTGCTTCAGCCTGCTGGTGAAAGGCCGGGCCCCAACCGCTTTGCCCGCCGACAATGACCACTGCGGGGCCAGGACGATCGCCGGTGCGGCTGACGAACCAGGCGGTGCAGTGGCTCTGCCGGAACGGGATCGACAGCCGTTCCACGCGCAACTCGGTGTCGAGTTCGGCCGCGGCCTCGTAGGCCCGGATGAGCTGGGCGTAGAGCGCGCGTTTGGCCGGGCGGTCGGTGTTGAAGGCCAT
This sequence comes from Amycolatopsis rubida, assembly GCF_900115345.1. Lineage (GTDB taxonomy): Bacteria > Actinomycetota > Actinomycetes > Mycobacteriales > Pseudonocardiaceae > Amycolatopsis > Amycolatopsis rubida. The sequence goes on from NZ_FOWC01000014.1 coordinate 166,247, forward strand.
CTGCGCGAAGATCAGGCAGGCTGTTGCCCGGCGGTAGCACGCGGCCGCAGTCTCGACATCACCGCGGCCGGCGGCCGCCTCCGCGCGGGCCGATTGCGCCTCGGCCAGCCGAGCCGCGACTTCGTGCCACGGTTCCGAAACGGCCGCGTTGGCCAGGCGGACGGCGTCCCCGTGGTCCATGCCGTAATCGAGCATCCGGGACATCGGCATGGCACGCAGCAGCGCGGCCCGGAGCTTGACCGGGTCCTCCGCCGATACGGGAGCGTCCATCAGCGCGCGGCTTCGCCGGCGAATCGCGGTCGGCTTCCGCCCTCTTGCCCTGTCGCGCCCCGGGCTCGCAACGGAACGACCGGCACCGCCTCGGTGACGGTGTTGCGCAGCTCGCCGAGACCTTCGACCGCCGCGACGACCTCGTCGCCCGGCCGCAGCCAGGGGTAGGCCGCCGAGCCGTGAGTGCGGGACAGTTCCAGGATGCAGCCGGTTCCGCAGGTGCCGGAGCCGATCACATCGCCGGGCCGCACTTCGGCACCGCGGGAGGCGTAGGCGATCATCTCGCCGAACGACCAGTGGATGTTTGACCACACGGCGCGGGAGTAGGGGGCATCGTTGACCGTGCAGGACATTTCGAGACGATATCCGTTGCCCTCGCGGAAATCGGCGATCTCGTCCGGGGTCACGAAGTACGGGCCGAGGCTCGTCGCGGTGTCCTTGCCTTTCACCGGTCCCATCGACAGCTTCATCTCGCGCTGCTGAACGTCCCGGCCGCTCCAGTCGTTGAGCACGCAGTAACCGGCGATGGCGTGTTCGGCGTCCTTGGCGGTCAGGTCGCGGCCGCCGCGCCCCACCACCGCGGCGACCTCCAACTCGAAGTCGAAACGCTCCGCGCCCGGCGTCATCGCCACCGGCCCGCAGCCCGTCACGGCGTAGGGATTGGAGAAGTAGAAGACGGGCAGCTCATACCAGTCCGGGTCCATCTCGAGGCCCCGCCAGGCGCGGCCTGCCCGGACATGCTGTTCGAAAGCATAGAAGTCGCGGACTGTCGGAGGCGTCGCGATCGGCGACAGGGCAACGATGTCCGGCAGCGGCACGGCCGTGCCGCTGCGCAGCGCGGTCCGTCCAGCCGCGAGCAACTCGCCCTCGCCTGCCTCGAGGAGAGGCAACAGGTCCGCCACGCCGTCCACGACCCGGACCAGGTCGCCGTCCACGACGCCGACGCGTGCGGACATCCCGTCCGCGTAGCGAACGAACTTCACTGCCTTGCCTCCTTGGTTTCGGCGGCATCGGCCGCCATCGCTTGTTCACGCGTCCAGGCGCGGTAACTCTCCTCGGTGAAACCCGTCGCGCCGTGGCGCTCGACCGAAGTCCGGATGGCGTCCAGAAGCTCCTCGGGATCGGTCTCGATGTCGATGTGCTCGACGAAGGGCTGTCGTGCCACGAGCCCGGTCTGCCAGTAGACCTCACACCGGTTGCCCTCGGGGTCGTAGAAGTAGACGCCGATGGCATTGCCGTGCGAGACGATCATGTCGAGCCGGACGTCGTGTTCCCGGAAACGTCGATGGAAGCCGAGAATGTCCTCGAAGCGCGCGCACCGGAACGACACCTGCTGGATAAGTTTGACTCCGACCGGCGCGTCCCGGCCCTCGGCTAGGAGCAGTTCGTGATGCTCGGTGTCCGGCCGGGCGGACAGGAACCAGATGCCGAGCCGTTCGTCATGGTCGGTGACCGTCAGTCCGAGCACGCCGGCGTAGAACGCCAGCTGCCGGCTCACGTCGTGACAGCGCAGGCCGACATGGCCGAGTTCCGCGATGGACGGCGCTGGAGTCGTCACGCCGCTCCTTCAAGGCAGTGTTCTGCAGAACAGATCATGTTCTGCAGGGTAGGCATGATCTCGCGCCTCGTCAACGGCGATGTTCTGCCGAACAGTAAATGTTCTGCTCATCAGAACCACGACAAGGCGGGCACATCGACGGAATGGCGGCTGCGGACTGACTCGCGAGATCCGCCGAGACACCGAGGGGGCCTCCGGCTATTCTGGCAGCCGAAATGCAGTTCAATCACCAGAACAGCCACGCCGAACTGGCGACGGCGAGATGGAGGGGTTGTGGCAGTTCCGGCCGCCTACCCGGTGGAAGCGATCGACAACGCCGCGCGGATCCTGCTGATGCTGGTGGATAACCCGTCGTTGCGAGTTGCCGACGTGTCCGCCGAACTCGGGGTGGCCAGGTCGACCGCTCATCGGATGCTGACCACCCTGCAGGCTCGCGACCTGCTCCGCCAGGACGCCCAGACCAAGAGCTACGGACCTGGGCCCGCCCTGGCCAGGCTCGGCATCGCCGTGATCGGGGCAGGCGCCCTCCGCGACGAAGCGCGTCTCCTGCTGGAAAAGCTCGTCGACGACACCTCCGAAACCGCGCATCTGCTCGTGCTGGAAGGCACGGAGACCGTCTTCGTCGAAGGCGTGGAGAGCCGGCAGGTAATCCGTGCCGGGCTGCGTACCGGGCAGCGAGGCCCGGCGCACGCGTCTGCCGCGGGGAAGGCTCTGCTCGCCGAGCTTTCCCGCGAAGAGCTGCGGCGCCGCTATCCGGGCGCCCGGCTGCGAGGCGGAACTGAGCGCGCGGTGAGCACCCGCCGGGCACTCGAGGCCGAACTCGAGAAGGTAAGAGAGACCGGCTACGCCACCAACATGGAAGAAAGCGAATGGGACCTCTGCGCGGTGGCCGCCACGGTACGGAACCGGCAGGGCGTGGCCTGCGGTGCGCTGTCTGTATCCGGCCCGGCGAGGCGGGCCGGCGCCAAACTCGCCCTCCTCAGCGCCGCTGTCGTCGCCGCGGCCACCGAACTCGGCGCGCGCCTCGGTTAGGGCACAGACTGAGCACACCCACGGATGAAGTCAACATGAAACGGCCGCTGAGAAAATAGAGCGAGCCGTGAGAGCGGCACCGCCTACGGGACAGTCGTTCTGCACGTCTCCCCCGAGGCAGCAGCCGGCGGCCCTCTCGCGCTCGTGCGCACAGGTGACGTCATCAGCCTCGACGTCGCTGCCCGCCGCATCGACGTCGAACTCAGCGACGAGGAGCTGGCCGCGCGACACCCCAATGCCAGCACGATCGCAGGGTTCGCAAACCCGCGACGCGGCTGGGAGCGGCTCTACATCGATCACGTCACGCAGGCCGACACGGGCGCGGACCTCGACTTCCTCGTGGGCTCGAGCGGTTCAGAGGTCAGCCGCGAGTCGCATTGAGCAGCGACCCGCGCCACCTCCCCCGGCACCAGCCGTCGATCCTGGATCCCCGAGGGGCCAATGCATCGGCACCACTCAGGCCCGGCGTCGCCTCTCATCGAGGTCCGCGGCCACAGGAAGCAGGGTGCGGGGTTCGGGCACTCCGGCTGCCGCGGCCTGAACTCGTTCATCGCCACCGTCTTGCCGCGCGTTCTCCGTCCGCGGACCGGCGATCAAGCTCGTCCGCGAACAGCCGTCGACGGACCGCGTAGCGCGGCCGGGCCGGGACTGCTCGCCGGTGTTGTCTCCGCGCTGGCCGTGAGTGCACCGGCCGGGGTCGGCACGCAGGCACGCGCTGCCGCCGCTGACACGGAGTCCGGCGTCGTCGAAGGCGGTGGTCCAGGAGCGAGCGACGGCGGCCTGCGCGGCGGTGAGCGGGATCAGGCCACTGCAGACCGCGTCTTTGACGCTTGTTCTCGACCGCGTCCTTGGGGTTGGGGATCTTCCCCGGCTCGACCCAGAGGTTGCGCGGGTCGTCAGGCGCGCCGCCGAGTTCGAGGGAGACGAGGTGGTCGTATTCGCCGGTTTCGCCGGACGGCAGGACGTACGCCTTCGCCGTGGTGTCCTTCATGCGGCCGGTCTTGCCGGTGGGCGGCCGCACGGTTTGGTCCAGCCGCTCTTGCACACCGTGCTGGCGATATTCGCTTGGGAGACTTGCGGATTCACCGCTCCGGGGGTGCAGGACGGGTCGGGCGTCGGTTGCCCGTTGCGGTTGCCGAGGCGGCACGAGCCCGTCCGCGGAAGCGGCGTGGAGAAGCTTCCGACCGACAGCGCGGCACTGTCGGCGGCCGGGGCCGATGCCTTGCCGCTGCTGGGTTGCTGCCCTGTCGCGTGACTGGGCGTGCACGCGGAGCACGCCACGATCCCCGCGGCGACGACCCCGGCAAGACCTACCGCCCGAAGCGGACGCAAACCCTTCTTCAGCACATTCTTCCCTTCACAGCAGCAATAATCACGCGCACCCGGGATCCGGGCGGCGCACAGCCTCTCCGCTGCCGCGGGACGTCAGCGGCAGCGAAACGCGCTGTAACGCGGAAATCCCCCACGCACAGAGGCCGCGTGTGCCGCTGTGGCCGAACATTTCCGACGTTGCGGCATCAACTACACCCAGCCGAGGCGGCAGAGGCGGCTGCAGCGACGATGCGCAGCACGCTCGGTCCCGGCGGCTGCCTGTGCCATAGGCCGAGACGAAGCCATCGTTCCTGGAACCAGAGCTTGTGCCGAACCAGAGGCGCACCAGGGCTCCTGGCTCAAGTCGGGATCTGGTACGTCATCATCGAACGCGCCCCTGTCTGCCGCACCAGCTTCCGCTCTTGCAACGATCTCCGTGTGCGGTTGGGTTCGTGTCGCGTTTGGCATGGCCGATTTCGGAGAGCCAGGTTCGCGACACATGGTGCTCCTGCGCGGCGATTACGCCAAGGGTTCGGCCCGGTGAAGGTCGTGGTGTTGGTGCCGGTGCTGCAGGGGTGTCCTGCCGAAGGCACGTTTGAAGGCTGTGATGAAGGCGCTTTCCGAGGTGTAGCCGAGCTGTGCTGACAGTGCGCTTACTGGTGTGTCGTGGTGGGTGAGTTCGTATGCCGCGATCCGCATGCGCCACTCAGTCAGGTACGCAAGTGGCGGGACGCCGGCGACGGCGCGGAATCGCGCGGCGAAACCGGTGCGGGACATCGCGGCGAGGCGGGCGAGTTCGTCGAGCCGCCACGTGTGGGCCGGGTTCTCGTGCAGGGCCTGCGCGGCCGGGGCCAGCCGCGGGTCTGCGAGGATCCGTAGCCGGCCTGCGGGCAGGGCGTTCGGCTGCGCCAGGTATGCACGCAGGATATGGACGAGGAGCAACTGCGCGAGCTGATCCCGAGTGAAGCTGCGACCGGGCCGGTCGTGGCCCATTTCCGTGTCCAGTTCCCGCAGCAGCCAGTCGAGAGCCGACGCCTGCGGGTGCGCTGCCGAAATGTGCATTAGCGGCGGCAATGCCTGCACCAGCAGTGCCTCACCACCCGGTTCGACCGTCACTTCTCCGCCTATGCCGGAGAATTCGTCCGCTGTTCCGATGCGATGGTCGGGCACCGTCATCGTTTCGGCATCGATCGGCAGCACGTCGGCATCGGTGCGCAGGACGAAGGGATGAGCCCCGTTCACCGCGATCGCCTCGCCGGACCGCAATTCGCCTGACTGCCCGCCGGAGGTAAAGGTGCAACTCCCGCGCCGTACGGCGATGATCTTGAGCCGGCCGCGGGCCGGGAAGCGCAGCGCCCACCGGCCACTCGCCGACAGCTTTCCGGTGAGGTGGCAGCGAGCCCCGGCGAGGGCGAGGACCTGCGACAGCGGGTCGGGATGCCGGTCGGCGAGCATATCTGTACTTTCGCGCGAAAAACGTGGACGCCAGACTATTCATCGTACACGTTGCCGGGTGCACGCTGGGGTTATGAACCTTGCTTCGTACCGCACTCTCGGCCGGACCGGTCTTCGGATCAGCCCGCTGATCCTCGGCACGCTGACCTTCGACGAGCCCGGCTGGGGCTGCGATCAAGACACCGCGCTGCGCCTGCTGCACCGCTACGTCGACGCCGGGGGAAACACCCTCGACACAGCCAACGGCTACGCGGGCGGCCGTGCGGAACAGACCATCGCGAAGTTCCTCCGGACCAACCCGTCGCTGCGGGAAGGGCTGGTGCTCGCCACGAAGTTCGCCGGCAACCTGCACCCCGGCGACCCCAACGGAGGCGGCACCGGCCGCAAAGCGATCCTGCGGCAACTCGACGCGTCACTCACCCGGCTGGGCACCGATCACGTGGACCTGTACTGGCAGCACTACTTCGACCAGCACACACCGATCGAGGAGACAATCGGCACCCTGCAGGACCTCATCACCGCAGGCAAAATCCGCTACTACGGCCTGTCCGACACCCCCGCGTGGGCCGTCGCCCGCGCGGCGAGCCTCGCCGAAGCCCGGGGCTGGGCCCCGGTCACGGCGATCCAGGTGGAGTACTCGCTGCTGCAGCGGACCGTCGAGGGCGAGCTGTTCGGCGCTGCCCGGGCCCTGGGCATCGGCGTGACGCCATGGGGCCCGCTCGCTGGCGGAGTGCTGTCCGGGAAACACACCCGAACCAGTGCCGCCGAGTCAGGCCGCGCGGACTGGGCGAGCACACGCGCACGGCTGACCGAGAACACCTTCACCCTGCTCGACGTACTGCACGAAATCGCTGCCGAGCAACAGGTTCCGATGCCCGCCGTCGCTCTCGGCTGGGTCAACCACCGCCCGGAAGTGACCGCGACCATCATCGGCTGCCGGACGCTCGACCAACTGGAGAACAACCTGGCATCCCTCACCGTGACACTCTCCGCGGAACAGCTCGCCACGCTGGACACCTTGACCGCTCCGTCCTTGCCCTTCCCCTTCGCTTTCCTCGACAACAGCGCGGCTGACCTCGCCCAAGGCGGCGCGACGATCAACGGGATCCCGTCCCGAAACTGGCAACCGTCCCACTGACCAGCACCAGCCACCGTTCACCACCGACGCCACCCGCGGCGCAGACGGGCCGTCCTCGAACAACAGATCATCGTCAACCAGGAACGGCATCCCCTCCGGGATCACCGACCGTTACTCGACGTCCCGGTACTGCCACCCCGCGACGACAAAAACTCAAGATCACGAGCGGCCACAGCAGAAACATCACACGACACGGCGCAAAGCCCAAACCCCCGGACCGCCGGCGTCTTCAGGCAGGCACCAACCGCCATTGCGGCTGGGTCGGCGAAGCACCGCACGTACTCACGAGCGTACTCGGGCCGAACGCGCGTTACGGCCACCGTTCCTCACGGTAGTCCAGGTGATCCGAGGGACCGCTCATCCCGGGCCGCGACGGCGGACGGCACAGGGCGGATCTTCGCGGATCGGTCCCGTAACACGCACCGCGTCCCGTGCGACTGCTCCAGAACAGTCCGAGCGACTGGAGAACGAGATGACCAATACCCGCCTCATCGCCGGTGTCAGCGCGTCGGTGCTCGCCCTCGCGTCCACCGCGACGGTCACTTACGTCGCCACCCGACCGTCGGGCATGTCGCTCGGGGTCCCGTCGTCGTTGATCGCACCGCCCACGAAGACGTTCATGCTGACCGGCATCCTCACGATCGAGAGCGACTCATCGGATGTGAGGACGAACGACACCGGAGCGGCGGACAGCGACTGCCAAGGAACGGGCGGGTACTCCGACCTCACACCAGGCACAGCCGTCAAGGTGTCCGACGGGGCCGGCCACGTGATCGCAACGGGTTCGATCACCAGCGGCACCGCCCAAACCAGCTACGTCTACGACCACAACGTCGTGACCGGATGCCAACTCGGATTCACCGTCAACGACGTCCCCGACGGACTCCCGTCCTACGTACTGACAATCTCCCACCGCGGAGACCAATACCTGACAGCCGATCGGGCGCACGCGCCGATCTCGCTCACCATCGGCGGCTAAACAGACGGTTGAGACGGCGGCCTCGTCCGGTAGTTGGCTGCAGCGGCTGGTGCAGATGCCTCGGGCTCGGGCGAGAGTTGGGCCGCGCGGACAACGACGGCCCTGCCAGCGGCCGTTCAGAAGCCGGTCGACACTGCTGGTCTTGGAGTAAGGGGCGGTGACCGCATCTGGTTCACCTCCCCCTCAGGGTTGCCGCGTGGTGTTCCTGCTAATGCTGGCCGGCATGGGAGTCGCAACCCTGTACCAGCACTGGCAGGGCTAGCACCGCAATCACAGGCGGCGGGCTGTTCCTTGACCGAGGAACGGTCCGCCGCTTTCTGCTCCTGTTCCGCCTCCTCACTGTAGGCCCGGCCCCTAGGCAAACAGGGGAAGAGGGTCAGGCCATTCGTGTGATTTCGTCGACCCAGCTTGACCCAACGCTTTTCCTTGCTGTTCGGGCACCTTCACGCCGCCCATGACGCGCTCGCGGCTACGTCCGCGTGGGCGGCGAGACGGTCGTCACCTGGCAGTTGCCGCTCGGCGAGGGAGAGACGGGTTCCGCGGATCGCTTCAACTGATCGGCCGGTAATCACTGACTAGGAGACGGAGGTACGCGGACCTCTCGCGCGCGGAGCGTGCCCTCGAGTCCTCGATTCCCATTCTCACGGACATTACGGCGTCCCACCAGGTCGTGATGCCACCGCAGCACGATATCCGAGCTGACCACAAGCCGAAGCCAACGCAACACCGCTCGAGACAGCGGTGCCAGCAAACGCGGACAAGAACAACCTCTCCTCAGGCTCAAGCCGCGGGCACTGGTCGCCGAGCTCGAATGACACGATCAGCCGCCGGACCGGCCACGAGTGTCTGAGCTCCCCGGCGTCCCAGGCCAGCTGCGCGGTGGGAGCGCATCCGAGGGATCGGTCCGCCGATGGCGTGGTGTCTGGCAGGGCTAGGCAGTGTCAGCGCGCAACTGGGCGCGCTGTTCGCGAATGGTGTTGACCAGCGACCAGGTGAGCAAGGGTTCGACTGCGAGCGCCCGACGCGCCTCGGCGAGTGTCGGCAGGGCTTCGGCAGACAGAGCGTCCAAGGTGGCCTCGTCCAGGTCGTCGTCGAAGATTTCCAGGATGGCGGCGCACAGGTGGCAGAATCCGGCGGCTTCGCGGCAGGTCCGGACAAGCTCGGCGTCGTCGGCGGCCTCGGTGCGTGCACACAACGCCGCAGCCAGTGCGTCGAGCCGCTCGATCAGGTCGTTGTCGTCGGGATGGGTGAGGTCGCCGACGGTGTTGAGGGTGACGATGACCTGCGATGCCAATTCCCCCGGCGGATGCTGGTGCACGGTGAAGGTGAATGCACGTAGTTTCGCCGCGACGTCGGCCGCGATGATCATGCGGGTGACGTGCGCGAGCTGCGGGTACGACCGGAACATGCCGCCCGGGAACGCTTCGCTGCCCGACATGTGGTCCAGCTCGATGTCCAGCAGCGTGGCCGCGGCTCGCTCCAGTTCCCGGGGGATCCCGGCCGAAAGGGCGTAGCACAGGCACGCATAGGGGCTGGGCAGGCCGATGAGGCGGTGGTCGAGCCAGTCGTGGGCTTCGGCGAGGGTGAACGGGTCCACGGTGATCATCGCGGTGAAGGCGCTGTCGAGGGCGTCGCGGACCGGTATGCCGCGCAGTTCGAAGGAGGCGAGCGCGTCGTCGGACACCGAGATCAGGAACACGCAGTTGTCGACGCCGAAGACGGTTTTGATCTCGTTAATGAATTCGTGTGCCTGAGCAGGGTCGGCGAATTTGTCCAGTTCGTCGATGGCGATGGCGATGCCGGTGATCTGTCGCGCGCGCATCAGCGTGGTCGCGGCGTGCTGGAGGAAACCGCGCAACTGGTCGACGACCTCGGGCTGGGTCAGGGGCTGTTCGGCATGGGCGATCGAGCGGGTCACGGTCATGCCGAGCGCACGCGGGCCTTCGACCTTGCCCGACCAGCCGCTGGTATGCGTCTGCAGGAACCGGATCCGCCGCAGCTGCTCGGTCGCCAGCGTCGCCAGCACTCTCAGCGGCTGGCTCAGCTGATGCAGAGGACGGCCGCGCTCGATTCCGGTCAGCGTCGCCCTCGCCCGCACGCGGCTCGCCGGTGCTGACGACACTCTTGGACGCAGCGACGGCGGCAGCACCGGCGCCAACCGGGTCAGCACGTACATCACGCCGGAGCGCGGGGCAGAGTCACGCCACCACAGCAGGCATCTGCGGGCCCGCTCCCGCAATCGCCTCCCTGCGCGCATGACGCCGTGCCGCAGCGGCAGCGTCACCAATTCCAGCAGCCATAGCGCAGAAGCCAGCAAGCTCAGCACGACCGCGCCGGCACCCAGCAACATAAGCAGCCACTTCCCGATGTTGTCGCGGGAGAGAGCCGGCGCGGCCTCGATCAGTTGACGGGCCTGCGCGCCGTAGACGCCGGGGAGGCTCGAGAGGTCAGGCCGTCGTTGCCAGATCATCGCCGCCAAGGCCACCGCAAGAACCGCATACGCCGTCGCGCGGATGAAGCAACGGGCAGCCCTTTTCCACGTCGCGCGCCGGTCGGCGCTGCGGGAGTGGTGCTCCCAGCGGTCCAGTACCGCGACTCCGTGGGCGACCCGCGGATTGCCCAAGGCCTCGAGCACAGCTCGGCAAACCGTCGCGTGCAGGTGAAGCACGAACTCCCGTAACTGGTAGCGCGCCGGAGCCGGCACGACGACCGTCAGCCGGTCGCCCACGTCTATTCCGGGCAGCATGCCGCTCTCCAGCGCCCGCAGCAACGTCGTCTTTCCCACGCCGCGCCGTCCGGCCAAGGCGATCGCTCCCGACGCAGTCTGCGACAGTTCCCTGCCCAGCCGCCGCACCGCCTCGGTCGGAATGAACACCGACGCCGAGGACCGGCCAGCGAGGAACCGATAGTAGATCCGCAGATCGTGGCTGAACGTGCGGTGGACGCCTCGGTTGATGCGGGCCAGGATCTCCGGCAGCACCACCTCGTTCCGCACGGTAGTTTTCCAGTCCCAGCGCAACCGGGTGAACCCCGCACGCAGCCGCCATCGGTGCCGTCCCCACGCGCGGCGTTGCTCCAGCGCCGGAGGCAGCGAGTCAGCGACGACGCGGTCGATCCACGGCAGCCAGTACAACGCAGCAGCGATCATGAACATCGCCACCAGTTGCAGCACAAACCAGTCAGGCAACACCAGCAGAGGCACGGCGATCGCGAATGTCAGTATCGCCCCGAACACCAGGATCAGCGTCCGTGCGCGCGGCTTCTCCCGCAGCCCTGCAAAATCGTCGGCGCGGACGATCGGTTTCTCGTCCACATGCTCGTCAAGCCGAGTGGCCCGGTCCTCCACCGCAGCGTACGCGGATCTCAAGCGACGCAGAAAATCTTCGTCTCGCAACAGGTTCAGGTAGATCTGATCAATCACGCTGGCCGGCCAGCGACGCTCCGCGAACACATCGCGCAGGTCGTTGGACCACAGAACCTCTGTGATGATCGAATCGAAGTCCCTCGGCAATGAACTACGATTGCCGGACTCTCCGCTCTCGCGCATGATCCCCTCCCCGGCGATCAAGTACCCGCGGCTCGAGCCGACGCGCTGCCAACCGCCAGCGTGCGGGGCCGCATCCCGGTCTCTCGGTGTTGCCGCCTGGTTCAATACCGCGCTGGACGCGCAGCAGAGGCACCGCAGGCCAGATCAGATTCCATCAGCCAGTCTCAGCTCTCATGCCCGGTTCCTCCCCTGAAAACAGGCCCAAGCCCAGTACAGCCGCAGTCACCAGCGGTAGAGAGTCACCACGCCGACCAGAACGGAATTCCACTCGAATGCCGGAAGCAGCTACCGACGGCCCGGCCGGGTTGCTGGTCTTTGGTTTTCGAAGGCTGCGGCAGCGACACGTCTCTGACGAGCCAAGCCTTACCGGCACACCCATCGCCCGGCTCAGGACGCGGGCATTCCGCTGATGCGCGAGAACAACGGCAGGTTCAACGCCTTCCGGGCTGGATCCTTCACCGTGATGATCGCGAACGCCACCTCGTAGTCGCCCGCTCCGACCGAGGCAACAAGCGAATCGACGTCGTCCGTGACCTTTCTCTTTCCACTGCCACGCCCTTACTGCCTGCCAGCAACGTTTGCAGAACGCGCCGAGAGCCACCCGAATATCATCTCCACCCGCTGGTCCCGCTGCGTGCCACGTTGGCAGAAAGCCAGCAGCGACTCCTCTGAGCAGCTCGATCACGCTATGCCGGGATGCTCCACTCCGCACGCACCAATTTTACGAGCGTCCGCGATCGCTCCGCGCCTACGCCCAAGGCCTTGCGGAGATTCTCGGCAGAGACCGGGCGCTGATACAGCTCACGATGCCGCAGATCCTCATGCCGAGCCCGCTCCAGCAACTCAGCGTCCACGCTTGCGCCCTCTTCGCCGTCCATGGTGGGCCCGGTCGAGTCAGCAGAAGGGGCGACGCCGACCGGATACGCGGTGGCTGGCACCGCGGCCAGGGCCTGCAGCAGAGCAGGCCCGACCTCGGACCAGCCGATCAGCAGCAACGGCCCCACCGCATCGAACAACGCTGTCCCCAGACAATCGGCAACAAGCGGCTCAGCCACGTTCAACGCCAACGTCACCACGCTCGCACCTACCAGCAACAACCGCGCTGAGCTTCCCCCCGTTTGGCGGACACCTGCGGTGTGGGGTCAGTGATCTTGGTCTGACCGGGTGTGCAGGGCGTCGAAGGTGACGGGGCTGTGCATCCCGATGGCGGAGTGTCTCCGTTTCGGGTTGTACCAGCATTCTATCCATTCGAATATCGCATTGGCAAGCTGGTCGCGGGTGTCCCACTGTTTCTGGTCGAGGATTTCGAGTTGGAGCGTTCCCCGGAACGATTCCATCATCGCGTTGTCGTAGCAGTCGCCGACGGTGCCCACGGAGGCGAGCAGTCCGGCGGCGCGGAGTCGCTGCCCGAATGCCCAGGACGTGTATTGCGAGCCGTGGTCGGAATGCAGAATTGTCGCATTGTCATCTGGTTTGCGCCGGATGATGGCCATGCCGAGCGCGTCGGTGACGAGTTCGGTGCGCATGTGGCCGGCGAGGGACCAGCCGATGATCAGCCGGGAATAGGCGTCCATGACCGCGGCGCAATACAGTTTCCCTTCGGCGGTGGGGTGCTCGGTGATGTCGGTGATCCACAACCGATCCGGTTCGGTGACAGCGAAGTGGCGGTTGACCAGGTCCGGGGCTGGTTCGGCGGCCGGGTCGCGAATGGTGGTCCAGGCTTGTTTCCGCCGGTAGAGGCCCTGGATGCCGGCCTCGCGTATGAGCCGCTCGACGCGTTTGCGGTTCACCGGCAGGCCCAAGCCCAGCGTCAATTCGGCGTGTACTCGCGGTGATCCGTAGGTTTGGCGGGAATCGGCATGGATCTGCTCGATGTGTTTCAGCGGCAGCTCGTTGTCCCGGTCGCGCTCGGGTATCGGCCGATCGCGCCAGTCGTAATACCCGGAACGGGACACGTTCAGGGCCCGGCAGGCCACCGCGACGTCGATTCCGTCAGCGGCGAGTTCGTGGACCAGCGGGAACGTTACTTTGGGAGGATGTTCTCCCGCGCGAAGTATGCGGCGGCCCGTTTCAGGATCTCGTTTTCCAGTTCGAGCTGCCGGTTTTTGCGGCGCAGCTCGGCCAGTTCCTTCTTTTCCGCGCTGGAGAGCCGGGTGGCCGAACCGTGCTCGTCGGTGTCGGCCTGGGCCATCCAGTTGCGCAGGCAGGACTCGCTGATGCCCAGATCTTTCGCCAGCGCGGCGACCGGTTTGTCGCCCAACCGGGCCAGCTCGACGGCACGCTGACGGAACTCAGGCGGGTGTGGTGCAGGCACGAGAACATCCTCCCTGGTGACCGGAGGTCACCTCAGATGAGGTGTCCGGACAACCGGGGGAAGCTCAGACATTTGCGAGCCCGAGGCGAGCCCGAGACCTCCGCCACACGACAACACCGGCCGACACACCACGACACCGCAAGCACCTTGCGACCAGACGAAAAGGCCCTCTTAACCAGCGGGTTCGGGGTTCGAGTCCCTGATGGCGCACAGTCGGAAAGCAAAGCCCACCAACAGTTTCCCTGCAAATTCAGGGTCGCTGTCGGTGGGCTTTGTCGATCTGTGGGTCCGCGCTGGGGCCGCTGTGGGTCCCACCCAGAGTCCCGCCGGCACGGATGAAGCGCGGACCGCGTCCGACCGCTCGACGTCGCCCGTGCCGGGTAGACCTAGCACCTGACCTGCAGATCTTCCGTCCCCGGTCGTAGCCGGCGCGGCGGACCAAGCTCGCGGTTGCCTCCGCGCAGGCCTGAGCCAGCGAGGGGAGCACGCTGGTGTACGTGTCGGCCGTCAGGACGATGCTGGCGTGGCCGAGCAGTGCCTGCACGGTCTTCAGGTCGTTGCCTGCGGCCAGGGATAGCGTCGCCGCGCCGTGGCGCAGGTCGTGGAACCGCACCGGCGGCAGATCAGCCTTCTCGATCAGCGGCCGGAACGTGTGCGACACGTAACTCGGGCTCCAGTGACTGCCGTTCTCCCGCGCGAACACCCACCCGTCAGCCGCTCCACCACCCTCGCGGCGCTGCGCAGACCGCAGCCGCACCAGCAGCGCGACCGTGCCCCGATCCAGGGACACCGCGCGGCCGCTGGCCGCGGACTTCGGCAGACAGATCACCGCCCGACCATCCCGCTCCTGAATCTGATGGGTCACCGTCAACGACGCCCCAACCAGGTCGAGATCACACCAGCGCAAGCCGAGGACCTCACCACGTCGCAGCCCCGTCAGAGCCGCGACGTGAAACACCGCATGCAACGGATGCGACCCGGCGTGCCGGAGGAACGCGGCCGTCTGCTCGGCCGTCCAGACCGCCACTGGCGGACGCTCCCCGGTCGCCCGCCACACCGCGACCCGCGCCTCGGTCCACACCACCGCCCGCGGCCGGCGCAGCGATGGCAGCTCCACCCACCGCGCCGGGTTGCTGGTGATCAACTCACGCCGGATCGCCCCGTTCAGCGCCGCACGCAGCACCTCACGTATCCGCTGCAACGTCGTCGGCGACAACGGCCGGACCCGGGCGGCATTCGCTCGCAGCAGGCACGTGAACATCGCCTGCACCCGACCGATCGTCAACTCCCTCAGCGCGACATTCCCGAGGCCGGGCCTGAGGTAGTCCCGCACGAGCTGGGTATAGATCCTCCGCGTCGCCGGACGAATCCCGTGACGAGTCGCCAACCAGATATCCAGCCACTGCCCCACCGTCACCAAACTCAGATCAGGCTCGACATCCTCACCCCGCCAATACCGCTGAGCCCGCAACGCCGCCGCCCGCGACGAAAACCCAACACGCCGCAGCCGGCACCGCCCGCCATCGCGCTGCCCCGGCAACTCCACCGTGAAATACCAGCTGCCGTGCCCCCGCGCAGCCAGCCGGGGACACCGAGGCCCGTACGGACGCTTTGTCTCCGGATCGACACACCCACATCGCTTCCACACACCGCGCTCCGCCATCACAACTCCCTGCCGCCGACTGTTCCGTCAGATCAGGGTGCGCTCATCTTGAGCAGATGGAGAAATCCGAGTACTACGGTCCTATGGCCGCACGCCGCAGGGACCCCGACCTTTCGCGACAGTTGCTTGCTCAACTGGAATGGGTTGAACTTCATCTCAACAACCAGGCAAGCCTCGCCGGAAGCGACGAGACCGATCCCGGAACCAGCGACTGGTGGGCCAGCGCCACCGTGCGGGTCCTTCCCGACGAGGACGAAGCTGACGGCATCCAACCTTGGTACAAGGCAGAAGGCACGGCACTCTCGACGAAACGACTCGACGAGGAAAGCAGCGATATCACGATCTTCGAAGCCACCGGCTTGACCATCGACCTCCAGCACGTCGAGGACGTGCACGACGCACTCGATGCCCGCAGCGAAGACTACGCAAAATTCATCCCGCTCTTCGGCGGCCGCGACCAGTTCGGATTCGTCACGCTCCAAGACGATCTGGAGGACCTGCGGGGTTCCAAAAGTCGGTCACCGGCGCTGACCAGTAGTTTTACGCAACCCGTTGGTATTCGTTGATCAGGCCTCCGAGAAGGCGCTGACGCTTGATTCGTTGAGAGTTGAGGTCTGCCACGGGGTGGGTCGGCCGGGGCGGGCGGAGCTCGCGGGAACGGTGCGGCCGTCGACCGTTGTAGTGCCGGAGGTATTCGGCGAGCACGGTGTGCAGATGCCGCTCGTTGAGGATCAGCATGTGGTCGGTGAGTTCGGTTCTGGCTGTGAGCACGAACCGTTCGGCGTAGCAGTTCGCTCGTGGGCAACGTGGCGGGATCTTGACCGTCTTGATGCCCGCGTCGGCCAGGACGGCATCGAAGGAGGCCGCGAACTGACCAGCCCCGTCACGGTTGAGGAATCTGATCCCCTCGGCTCGATCACCGAGATCCATCATGAGGTTGCGGATCTGCTGGGTGGTCCAGCCGCTGTCCGGGTTCGTTGTCGTGCCGAGGACGTAGCGGGTGCCGACCTCCAGCACGAAGAACACGTAGATGCGTTTGAGGCTGAATGCACAGTCGACGTGGAAGAAGTCGCACGCCAGCATCCCCGAGGCCTGCGTGCGCAGGAACTGCCGCCAGGTCACGTCGGTGTGCCGGGTTGACGCGGGAGGTACACGCGCCCGCTTCAGGATCCGCCGGATCGTCGAGGCGCCGACCTGGTGTCCCAGCTTGAGTAGCTCGCCCTGAATCCTCTGGTAGCAGGCGTGGTTCTCGGTGGCCATCCGTTGAATCAGCCCGGCGATCGTCTTGTCCAGGGGCGGACGCCCGTACCGGTGTGGATAGGTCCACTTCGCGGCTACCAGTCGACGGTGCCAGCGCAGGATCGTGCCCGGGGTCACCATCCGGTGTGCCCGCAGCGCCTGCGGCAGCAGCCGCACCAGCGCGGCGACCACAGCCCGGTCGGCCCAGTCCGGGCGAGGTTTCGGGTTCCCTCTGCGCAGCACGGCGACTTCGTGGCGCAGCACCAGTAACTCGACGTCCTTGGAGGCCGACGAGCGGCAGAGCAACACCAGCAGGCCCACCAGCCGGAGGAAGATCAGATAGAGCAGACGCAGCGCCATGGCTGACGATCATGCCCTCCCCGTCGAATCTGCCCGTTGCCCCAGGTCGGATACGTGCACCGACTTCTGGAACCCCGCAGGGTCAGCGTCGTCGCGTGCGCCGGGGTGGTACCAGCGGCGGTGCCGGAGTCGGACGGTGATCATCGCGAGGGTGATCAGGGCAGCCAGTCCGAGGCCGACGAACGCGCCGGTCGGCAGTGCGATACCAGCTCCGGGATGCGCCTCGGGCATGTCGGGCTGTTCTCCTCGAGGTGCGTGCGGCGGGGCGGGCTGCTCGGCGGAGGTAGCCGGGCCTTCTGGGACAGGCGCGGGTGTCGGGCTGTTCGGTGGCGTCGCGGGCTGCTCTGGTGGCTGCGCGGGTGGTGGTGTCGCCTGGGCGGGCAGAACGAGGTGCCAGCCGGGCAGGATCTGGTCGGGGTGGCGCAGCGCGCGGCCGTCGGGCTGGTTGCGGCCGGCGTTGAGGTCGAAGATCGCGTGCCAGGCATCCGGGTCGCCGAGTTCGCGTTCAGCGATGGCCGAGAGCGTGTCGGTGGGCTCGACGGTGACGGTGCGCCCGCTCGCTGTGGCGATGTCCGCGGGACGAGGCAAGGCGACGGCATCCGGTGGCAACAGCAGCTTCCATCCCGGTATGTCATCCATTCGGCACAGCGCGGTTCGCGCACAGTTGCTTGTGGAGCGCCGTCGACCACCACGCCGAAGCCTTGCGCCTCTACGAAACCGTTGGAAGCCGCTCCTGCCAAGGCATCTCCCTCAGCTACCTCGGACGCGCCTCCCCGGGCACCACAAGCGAGCAACAACCTGTCTCAGCCGGGCACTCGACATCTACCGACGCATCAAAGCACCATAAGCCACCGAGATCGAACGACTGCTGACACGCACACAACCCACGCTGCTCAGCACAGTGAATGAAAACCCGCCATCCGTCAGATAAACTCCCAGGTCAAGAAGTGTTCTCCCCGCGCGAGCGGGGGTTGCGAGTGCCGAAAATTGCGTCCAAGCAGGTCAAGCCGCATGTTGGTACTCGTGGATGAGTCCGCCGAGTCGGGCTTCTCGGCGTATGGCGAGGTGTTCGATGCGGTCGAGCTGAAGGGGTTGAGGCCGGGCTCGCAGCGGTGCCGCGGCAGCCAGTGATCGGTGGGTTCGGTGCCGGTTGTTCGGCAGTAGCCGCAATTCGGCGAAAGCATGAGTGACGGCGAGATATGCGAAGCGAGCGACCATGAGTCGCGATCATGCCTGACGGCGATCATGCCCGACGGCGATCAGTCACACGCCGATGACCGCTGAACTACATGGACGGAATATTCGGTACGCACAACGGCGACCGAGCCGGGACTCAGTTGCTGATCGAGGTTCCGCTGCTGCACCGGCGGACGAGATATGCACACGTGACCGCCTGTGCGGTTCCAAAAGTCGCTCACCGGCGCTCACCAGCGGCTTTACGCGGCTCGTTCGTATTCGTTGATCAGGCCCCCGAGAAGTCGCTGTCGCTTGATCCGCTGAGCGTTGAGGTCTGCCGCGGGGTAGGTGGGCCGAGGTGGGCGAAGCTGGCGAGAACGGTGCGGCCGTCGACCGTTGTAGTGCCGGACGTACTCGGCAAGCACGGCCCGCAGATGCCGCTCGTTGAGGATCAACATACGATCGGCGAGTTCGGATCTGGC
Source organism: Amycolatopsis rubida (assembly GCF_900115345.1). GTDB lineage: Bacteria > Actinomycetota > Actinomycetes > Mycobacteriales > Pseudonocardiaceae > Amycolatopsis > Amycolatopsis rubida. The sequence continues at coordinate 184,771 of NZ_FOWC01000014.1, forward strand.
TGTCAGCACGAACCGCTCGGCGTAGCAGTTGGCCCGTGGACAACGCGGCGGAATCCTTATCGTTTCGATGCCCACGTCCGCCAGGACGGCATCGAAGGCGGCCGCGAACTGGCCAGCCCGGTCGCGGATGAGAAAGCTGAACTCGTCAACTCGATCGCCGAGCGCCACCACGAGGTTGCGGATCTGCTGCGTGGTCCATCTACCGTCCGGGTTCGTGGTCGTGCCGAGGACGTGGACGTAGCGGCTGCCGACCTCCAGTACGAAGAACACGCAGATCCGCTTCAGGGTGAACGCGCAGTCGACGTGGAAGAAGTCGCAGGCCAGCATCGTCGAGGCCTGCGTGCGCAGGAACTGCCGCCAGGACGTGTCGGTGTGCCGGGCCGGCGCTGGAGGTATACGCGCACGCTTCAGAATCCGCCGTATCGTCGAGGCCCCGACCCGGTGGCCAAGCTTGAGCAGCTCACCCTGGATCCTCTTGTAGCCCCAGCTGTGGTTTTCTGTGGCCATCCGCTCGATCAGCCCGGCGATACCTTCGTCGACGGGTGGACGCCCGTGCCGGTGTGGATATGTCCACTTCGCGGCTACCAGCCGACGGTGCCAGCGCAGGATCGTTCCCGGGGTGACCAGCCGGTGTGTTCGCAGCGTCTTGGGCATCAGCCGGACCAGTGCGGCGAACACAGCCCGGTCGGCCCAGTCGAGGCGAGGTTTCGGGTTGCTTCGGCGCAGTACGGCGACCTCGTGGCGCAGCACCAGCAACTCGATGTTCTTGGACGCCGACGAACGACCGAACAACACCAACAGACCCAGCAGCCGGAGGAAGATCAGATAGAGCAGACGCAGCGACATGCCCGGCGATCATGCCCTACCCGCCGAAAGAGCAATTGCCGCTGGTCAGAATGCATGATCAGACTTCTGGAACCCCGCAGCCCCATTCGTCGAGCGGCTTGCACTGAACGGGCTTCGAGAGCCGGAATAGATTGGCCACGCCTCAGGACTCCTTGTTCTGGGTGATGGGTTCAGCAGCCGCGGCCGCCGCGGACAGCTCGGATTCGGCCACCACCAGCGGGCGGACCGAGTTCGTCAAGACTCGTACTCCTCCGTCCGACGACGATGGTCGCGGGGCGGCGGCATGCGAGTCCATCTCACGATTCCACACACCGGAACCTCGCCGCTTCGACCTTGGAACAGGCGTGCCAACGTGGCCTTGGCAAGGGCTGTCACCGACCCCTACCACGCTCACCGCACCGTGGAACCGACGAGTTGGCGGTCTCCCGTCCATCGGCCCAGGACATCTACCGACGCCTCGAAGCACCACAAGCCACCGAGATCCAACGACTACTGAAACGCACACAACCCACAACCCACGCTGCCCAGCACAAATGAATGAGAACCCGCCGACCGTCAGATTGTCGGTGACGGCCGCGAACCGGTCGTCGCGCGGCGCGGCGGTGGAGGCCACAGGTCCTCCAGCTCGATGATCAGGTTGCCGGTCTCGCCGACCAGGGCGGACGGAAGACGCCTCACCGATCGGGCCCCAGCGTTCCCGAACACTTCGCCCGGGCCGGCCCGCTCCTGCAAAACCGGGGAACTCGATCGGGTAATCGGCCGGTACGGCAAGATGTCCTGGTCAACCTGACGACGACGGAACGAACCAGGAGTACCGGTGCGACGCAAGCCGCTGCATGAAGTACGCGACGCCAACTTGCGACGTGCGATCACCGCTCGCGCCAGGGAAAACGACCCCTCGCTGCACTACGAGTCCCTCGTAGTGCAGCGAGGAAATTCCCGTCAGGTGATCGGCTTTCCGCCCGTCGAGTGCGGGCCCGGAGCCCCGGCCACGGCAGCCCAGTGGGCACGCGCACTGCGCTTGCGCCCGTCCGGAGGAAAACATGCCGCGGACGTAACCTACCGGGGGATCATCGACGGCTGCGAGGTCGTCATCTACTCCAGTTTCGAAGGCATCAGGCTCGGCAAAGGGAAGACGGCCGCAGGCTGGCTTCGAGCTCCTCGGCCGGAAAGCCGGAACAACTTTCCCGTCGTCGTCGCCAGGCGTGCCTCCCTGCTGGACGAGACGCACATCATCCCGATGATCCAGACTCCGACCGGAAAACACGCCGCAGCGGACTCCCTGCGCCCGTCGACCGGCACGCGGCGACCGTTGGACGGGTGCTTTCGCGGAGATCTGCTGGCCTGAACGCACCGAGTTCCGCACCTGCTGAGCCCGGACGGATTCAGCGGGCGCTGGCCGAGCGGCTGCACCCAGTCCACGCGGCGACATCCGTACGCATTGGCGGCCGCGTTCGAACGCGCGGGAATCGTCCTCATTTCGCGGAAACAGGCCAGCAAACGCGGTTGGATCAACAAGGCGGGCCGATTGAGCGATTTCCTGCAAGCCGCGTCCGACTAACTGCGGCCGACGAGGCCTCGACCCTCCTAGAATGCACCACGCGAGAGTTTTGCTCGTGTCGGAAATGCGGTACCAAATCAGCTCAGACCGCGTTTCCCGAGAGTGCGGAACAGCCGGGTCTTGGCTTCGGCCTCTTGGAGCATCCAGTACGCGCGATCGCGCCAGACAGCTGCCGAGACAGCGACGCCCATGCCAGTGAATCGGCCCTGGCCGCAGGCGGAGCTGGTCCGGGCCAGTCGCGGGCCTTCGCGCCGTCAGCGCTGAAGCCGGTCTTCCCACCAGTCGTGCAGGGGGTCGTTCCGGCGAGCAACATAACGAGCCCTGTCCCGGACGTCTCTGAGCATCGCGCCTGTTTCTTCGGGCGGAAGCCCGGCTGCAGCTTCGAAGTCCCTGAGGAGCTCCGGGGTGCCGACCGGCTCGGCCAGACCTAAGCTCTTCATGACGCGACGGGCTTTCCGATCATCGGTCGCGGCGGAAATGGACCGATGGTGTGCAGTCGCGGCGGTCGCGGCTTCGCCGTCGTCGACGTCCGCCGCCAGTTCGACGTACATGTCGTATTCCGCCTCGATCAGCCAGAGAACCTCGGCCACCAGGGCTTGCCCGCCTCCGCCGTGCGCGCGCCGCACGATCGGCAGGTCGCCGGCGAGTTCGATGCTGCCGCATTCCTTCGCGGCCGGTACCACCATGAGGTACTTGAGCTCGAGCACCTCCTCGATGTCGCGTGAGCGTCCGGTGGCCGCGAGGTTGATCGCGATGCAAGCGTCGAGCAACAGCGGAGACGGCACGGATCACTCCACGCCGTCGAGGAGGTCGAGCACCTGCATCTCTCCGTCGTCCCCTACATCCGTGGTGGAGGTCAAGCGCTCGAACTCCTCACGCGCGCCGACGATGTCGGTCCCGAGATAGCGGGCGAACTGCGACTCGGTGATGTCTCCGTCGACGAACAGCTGCGTCGCAAGCGTGCGGTAGTGATACGGCAGCCGGGAGCCGTTGTCGGGAAGGTTCGGCAACCGCAGTCGCTCCGCCGCGGCTCGCGGCTGGAAGTTGTTGTCCTTCAGCCGATCCCAGGTCGCCGGGCGCACCAGCGCAAGGTCTTCCAGGCGAAGGCAGAGCGCTTGAGCCGATACCCGGTAGGCGTGCGCGAGCTGGACGATGGTCGCCGGAGTCGGCTTTCCTCCGTTGTCCCGGCTGAGTTCGTGGAAACGACGGGTAATGCCGTTGCGGGGCATCAAAAAGTTCCCGGCGAAGGCCTCGGCGAACCGTTCGGTGTCCGGGATCCTGCCCCGTGCGCCGATCGGGGTGACTTCGCTGCGGTCGCGCGAGGAGAGGTAGTGGGCGTATTCGTGCGCCATCGTCCATCGCCGTCGTTCGGCTGGGTGGTTGCGGTTGACACCGACGCAACCGCCGAGCGGATCGACGTAGATGAACAGCCCGGCGATCTTCGAGGGCAGGTCGAGGAAGAACACCCGGAGCCCGACTTCGACTTCGAGCATCTCCCGGAGCTGCTGGATCGGCCCGTCGCCGAGCCCGAGCCGGTTGCGTTCCTCCGTCGCGAGGTCCTCGCCGGCACGGTCGGGCGCGAGATAGTCCAGCGATCTGCTCGCGGGCTGTCGGCCGGGCAGTCTCGATCCGGATCGCCGCAGCAGATCGACGTAGTTGTCGGCCAGTTCCTCCAGCTCGGACACGGCGGTCTCGAGCTGTTCGCTCTTGTCGGGCCCGGTGGTGAACGCCGTACGGAACTTGGCTCGGATCGACGCCGGCGGCGCGGTCGGGCGCAGCAGGGTGGCGACGTCGCGCCCATAGGCGTTCGCGAGTTTGACCAGTTCCGGCGGACTGACCGACCGGGTGCCCTTTTCCATCGCGATGAGTGTCGGCCTGCTCACGCCCAGCTCGGCTGCCGCCTGTGCCTGGGTGAGGTTCGCCGCCTCGCGGGCACCCCGAATCCGCGAGGCGAGCGCCTGGGCCGATTCGGTCTGTTCCATCGTCTTTCCCGTCGTCACGAAGCCAATTCCTGCCCGCTGAACCAGTCTCCGACCGGCACGTCCATCGGGGCCAAAACCTTAGGCCACTCGCGGACGTAGGCGCCGAACAGCCTCAGCAGACGGTCCCGGGGCACGAACTCCGCAGCTCCGGCGATCTCCGGGAACTCCTCCACGAAGCCGCTCCACGGATCCTGCTCGGCCAGCCGCGACTCGATCCGGGAAGCCTGCCACAGCATCGCGGCCAGCTCCGGCGTCGTCCGGTCCGGAATCCGCCGGAATCGCTTCCCCTCGTCGAGTTTCGGATACCGCGAAGCTGTCACCGCCTGCCGCCGCAGCAAGCACGAGGTGCAGGTGCCGCAGGGCGGATGCCCGCTGATCCGGGACGCGAATCCCGTGTCGCAGGACACGCTGCACGCGATAGCGTGCTCGTATTCCGGCGGCACAGCCGACACCGCCTCGGCCTTGGTCAGGCCGAGCAACGGCGTTTCCACTGCGAAATCCTGACCGGTGAGGGTCCCGGCCAGCCGGGCCATCGCCTGCACCGTCCGCGGATGCGCGGACCGCGTCGCCTGCGATCCGACCTGGGACCGCAAGTAGGGCAGGTTGATCGCGCCGATCCCGTTCTCGAGGAACCACAGCCGTCCCTTTCCGAGCGTGATCGCCACCGCGATGCCCGCGGCGAGAAAGAGCAGACCGCGCGAGCGTTGGGAATTCTCCTGCTTCGCCCCAGGAGCTCGGGTCCTGGACTGGGTGAGGTTGACCCGGAAACTGGCCGCTGGCAGGACCTCGCGGGACACGCCGCGGAGTCGGGACAGGACGCGCTCCTGGACCCCAGCCATGTCGTTGTTCGTGCGCACGCTGACCGGCAGCAGCGGCGGCCCGCCCAGGCGGAGAGCCAGCCCCGCGGACGAGTCGAGGCCGCCGGAGAACAACACCGGCTCGATGTCATCCGGCAAGGTGCTCACCAGGTATCCCTGGCCTCCGGTGAGCCTGTCGCGATCCGACTCGCTGAACGAGACGGACCATTCGTCGTCGGTAAGCCATGCGAGCAGTTCCGCCAGGTCGGTCCGCACGGACTCCCAGCGTTCCCGGCAGCGCACCGGGATCGTCAGGTCGATCTGCCGCGCCCAGTTTTCCCCGCGTTCGAACCCCGCGTAGCGCGGTCGGACCACGCTGCGGTCGACGGCGTAAACGGCGGCCGCGACTTCCAGCAAGTCCGCCGCGAGCGGGTCAAGTTGACGGGACAGCACGTCGGGGACGCCTTGTCCGTCCAGCCGAGCGTCCACCCCGAACTCGATGCGTCTCGCCGCCCGGTCAGACGACGAGCGAAAGGCGATAACGCTTCGCGAGACGGCGCTCACAGCTCATCCAAAGCGGTGCCGAGCAGTTCGTCGAGCGGTTTGGCAGCGGTTCTGCGGTTCGGAGCCCTTAGTCCGATGCCGGTCGGATGCGCCAACCACCGGATCGCCAGCTCCTTCATAGGGGTGGAGTCAACCACCCTGCGCAGCGCAGTCTGCAGTTCCCCCGCCGTGAAGTGCCCCTTGCCGACAAGAGCAGGCACGTCGTGGTCGATGCCAGCCGCCACGATCCGGCCGATCATCTGGCGCGCCAGCAGCTGAGCGGCCTGGGCCGGAGAGACCACTGCATCGAGTTCTGCAACCGGACCGCAAGTGCCTGGATCGAATCCGACAGCATCCGGTCGACCACGGTCGCCGACGGCTTGGGGCGGGCCACCACCGCAGAGTCGACGGCGACGGCTGCGAACACCTGTTGCGCAGCCGCTGCGAAGTCAGGCACCCCGCCGGACGCTCGGATGGTCTTGGCGACAGCGGAAGCTGCGCTGTCTTCGATCTCGATGTCCGATGCACCCGACTTCAGCAGGTTGGCAAGTTTGCGCCACTTCGCTGCCGCGTGCCAGGCGATGTAGTCACCATCAGGCACGTGCACCTCCCTGACTTATTGACATCGATAGTCGCTCAAGACCTTGATGGATGTCAATAAGTAAATCAGTGAAAGGTGGTCTCGCCAGCCACGATGACTCGCCCGCCCAAAACTGTCAGTCGGGGGCCGTACAGTCCGCAACGACCCGTACACCTGGAGTCAGGTGTCCTGGCGACGAAGGCGAGAGTTGAACCCTTGCCTGGACCACGCGATCACCGACGAAAGAGGCGCTGTTGGCCTTGAGCCTTGGCCGTTGCTACGCGTGCGGCTGCCCCAAGCAGTCATGAAGATGAACGGCGACCTCCCCGTCGCCACGGCCAGGATCGCCCACATCCGCGCGGCGAGGCCGGACGGCCTGCACTACGACGACCAGATGACCGACGACGACCGCCACGCGTTTCGCAAATTGATCCTGCTGTGCACCTCTCACCACGGGAGTGTCGACGGGTCCGGAGACCGGAAGCGCCTACTCCGTCGAAGAGCTCACCAGCTGGAAGACCGAACGCGTAGGCGCTCTCGCCACCGACCTGAGCGCCCTGGCCGAGAACGGCCCCGTTCGGCAGCGTCAACGCCGTGTACCGCTGGCTGACCTGGGGAACCATGCAGTTCGGATCCCTGGTCGGCGGCCTCGCGGCCGAAATCGCCGGCGTCCGGGTCGTGCTGCTGGCCAGCGGAATTGTCGCGTCCGCGGCCGCGCTGCTGGTGCCGCGTTCGCGTGATCCTCAAGTCGAGGCTCCGAACACCTCCGAAGAACCCGCGGGAGAGCCTCGATGACACTCGACGCGCCGCCGACCGCTGTTCCGTACTTCGCGCAATGGGAATCTCCGAAATTGGTGGGGCCCATAATTCGCGGCGAGATGTCCGTGGAGGACGATCCGCGCCGGGCCGGCTCCGGAGCCGACAGCCCGCAGGAGTACGCCTTCTGGAGCTGGCGCGCCTGCGGCATGGCGTGTTTGAAGGGCATCCTCGCCGCCTGGCACGGCGTATCCGCGACCACGATCGGCCTCGGCCGAGAGGTTCTCGCCGCAGGCGGGTACCGGCGCAGCTCGGACGGCCTCGACGGACTCATCTACGCGCCTTTCGTGGATTACGCGCGCACTCGCTGGTCGCTCGACTCGCGAGTCGAGCCCCGGCTGGACGTCCACGAACTGCATCACGCCGTCCAGGAAGCCACTGGGCCATGGCCTCGGTCAGCCCGAAGATCCGCCGCCCCGGCGAAACACCCGCGAGCAAGAGCGGTCACCTCGTCCTCGTCCACGCGGCCACTCCCGGCGCCCTGGTCTTCCACAACCCCTCCGGCGACACGCCGGAGAGCCAGCGCTCGGCCGCGGTGCGGGTGAACGACTTCACCCGCTTCTACGCCGAGCGAGCCATCCCTTTCACCTCGCCCAGAACACGCTGACCACCACAGGGACGGGGAAACTCATACGCGTCGCGGTCATCGTCAGCAAACGGCCCCAGGAAGCCGCCGTCACCCGGATTTCCGGGGACAACATCTGCCGCGCTCTCGCCATGCTCGGCCACGAACCGGTCATAGTCGAAGCGTCGGCCCGAGCGTGGACAGCACACGGCCAACGCCTCACTCTCGAACCCGGACGCGGCCTGGCTTCCTGCCAGGCCGCCTTCCCCTGGTGCCTCATCTCCAGATGACTGCTGGCAGCCCTCGACATCCCTACACCGGCCCGACAAAACGTCAAGCGGGACGGAAAAATTGCGTCACTTTCCCGGCGATGCCATTCGGGCGAGGTGTAGCACCAGCGCAGCGGCGGAGCTCGACTGCTCGGCTATGCGCGAAGAAGCTGAGCCAGTTTTTCGGTCTCGCAAGCAAGAATGACCATTCTGCGCGCGCTGCGGTAGCCGAGTGCGAGATTCACGTTGACCATGTACGGGTTCGCTGCTGTCGTCGAGGTCATGACTTGCTCGACTTCGGGCCGCTCGGTCTGCAGCCACCGCAGCATGGCAGCCTTCGCGCAGAAACCCAGCGAGTGCCCGCGATGCTGGGCGAGCACGGCGGTGTCGCCTTGGTAGGCGAAGTTCTTGCGATGCGGGTAGACCTGCAGCTCCGTGAAGCCAACGACCTCGTCGGAATCTTGTCTCACGATCGCGACTACGCGGTGATCGATTTCGCGGTGCCGGCGGTCTGCTTCGGACTCGCGGACACGCTCGGCGGTCCAGGCCGGAAATCGGAATGCGGAACGGCCGAACGGGCTGTCCGCGATCGCTCTCCGCGCCTCGGCGTAGGAGGCCAGCAGTTCGTCCGGAGCGAGGCCGCACCAGGAGACCAGTCGGTAGCCGATCGGTGGCTCGACTTCCCACACGGAACGGTCGACGGTGCTGATCGACAGCATCTGGAGCACTGTCGTGCTGACCGCTTCGAAGCCGCGCGCGGTTCCGAAAGACGCACCGGCACCCCCCTCGGTGATGTTCCAGCATTCCACGACTGTGCGTCCGCGTACCCGCAGCTCCGGCGTTATCGTGCGGAGGACTGCCGTTCCGATGCCGCCGCGGCGGGCCCGGGGGTGCACGGTCAGCTCGAGGAGGCCCAGATGACTGTTCTCGGCCTCGGGGAAGTACAAGGAAGCGAGGCCGACGACGTGGTTGCCCCGACGCACTGCCCAGCGCAGGACCTGGCCAAGACCCGGTTGCGGGTTCTTGAGCCTGCCGATGGCTTCGTCGAACGTCAGTACTGGGGCTTCCGGATTGTCGAGTCGGCTGCTGGACGCGATCACCTCGTAAACATCCTCGAGCGTCAGACGGTCTGAATTCGCCGGATCGATCGGTTCGACCATCGCGTGAGAGGTCATCAAGCCCTGCCGTGAGTTTCTGTAGAATCGCGGATGATTTCTGTTCAGCTGTGCACTTACCCTCTGTCATGGCGATGTCGCCGTCGAGCGAGGAGGGATGCCTGTGCGACTGTGCGAGGGAGATCGTCAGCAAGGCGATCATTACCAGGCCGAAACTGGGCAACCCCATCACAACGATGATCGCAGTGTGCAGGGCGATGCCCAAGACCACGGAAAACACGCGCATTTTGTGCGTGCCGAGGGCACATGCGGCCAGCACCAGCTGAATGCCGATTACCGACCAGGTGAGCGAACCGATGATCCAAGGCGATTCCAGCAGCGGGCTGAGCGATCGCCGCGCGCTGGGCGGCAGGCCGTTGACCGGGTCGAAGAATACATAGTAAATCGCGCTGCCGTGCGACCAGGCTTCGTCCATCAGCTTCGACAGTGTCACGCTGGCGTAGATGATGCAGATTTGCAGACGAACGGTCATCACTGTGGCGAGCGCGAACCCACGCCAGGGCGGAGCGAGCGGCCTCGAAGGTGCTGTCCACTGCCAGCGACGGCCATCGCCGAGGCACAGCGGGATCGCGAGCAACGTGGCGATCTTCGCGACGCTGTCTCCGCCATCGGGCACGGACATGCTGACCGCGAGCCCGAATGAGACGTACCAATGCGGAACGCAAGTCCACTTAGGCCGGTATCCGGACGCAACGACGGCAAGGACGACGACCGCCGTGATTTCAGCGGCACCGAAGCTGCCGGTGACGCGGTTGCTGATGCACCAGGGGGAAAGCGACCTGATTCCGTCGCAGTGCGCGCCGCCGTCCTTGCCGGAGACATCTCCAAAAAGGCCAGCGGTCGGGGTAAACAGCAGTTCGGTAAGCGTGGCAACCGCAAGCAGGGTCCGGCCGATCGCAAGAGGAAGCCCTCGAGGGTCGTAACGGCCGGCTGCATCCAGCGTCGACCGGGCCGCCCTGGTCAACCACCGCATTGCAGGTCTACCAAAGCGATTCGGTCGATGACTCGTGGGATACCGCGCAGCGTCGACAGTGTGACGCGTGCAGGGCTGGCCGCTGAAACCGCGATCTTGCCGCACCACGTCCGGTTTTTCGAGAAATTCTTCATGCGGACGTAGCGGCCGGCATCGAAGGCTGGCTGACAACTGGAAGGGGTCTGCGCATGACAGCCCTGCCAGTACTGCTCCGGAACCAGGCTCGCCAGTTGAGTGAGCTCGTACTGCTGTGTGTCGCCTGACCGGTCCAGTCCGCCGAGACGGTCGGTAAACTTCGCGCGACTCTGTTCCACGAAGCCGATTGCGTTCGGCTTCGTGGTATCGTCGATGACTTTGTATCCCACAAAGACGTCGTCACGGGAAAGTCCGGTGAAGAAAGACCACCCTTGTGGCCACAATAGTGAATACGAGTGAAGTCGCTCGCTCAGCCAGCCCGTCGACGAGCCGGAGACGGCTCCGGAGAGGCTAGTGAAAACCAAGGTGAGAAGCAAGGTGGTCGCTGCAGCCACGAAACTCTTGCCGCTAGCGTCCAGCGCGGTATTGCGACTTAATCTTCTCCGCATTCGGCGTGCCGTCGAATCAGCTCACAAAACCGTCTCTACACCTACGGCAGCGGGTTTGCTATCCGAGTTCGGACTGGCGGAGCCCGACGCGGTGAAGAAGAACGCGAAGGCGACGGCGACGGCGATCGCTAGGCCAGCAAGAAAAGACCTCTTCATAGAAATTCCCTCCCTCGTTTAACCACGCTCGCTGAGCGTGATCAGCGACTTACTATAGCACTCGGCCTACTCGATCTCTACCCAACTGCTACCCCTTCGCTGAAGGCCGATGGGTGCTGCGGTCCGGCCGCTTGCGACGTCGGCCGGGCCGCCATGCGGAGCGGTTGCTCCATCTGGCTGATCATGGGAACTGGACCGCATCGCTCGGTGCAGTACAGTTCGAGCTGGCTTCGCTGCTGGCTCGCTCGGTGCAGGACAAGCCGGCGGGCGGGCGCGGCCGGACATCTCGCACCGGCCGTCGGGGCCGAACCTGTCAGTTCTCAGCCGGAAACCGTTCGACGTTGACGACCATGCGGGTAGGCTTGCGAGCTGGACTCGGTACCGGTACTCGCGCTCGCGGGTGCGTTCGGTAGGCGGTCAGTAGAGCGAGAGGGGAAAGTGGCAGTCGAATTCTTGGCACTCGGGCCACTCGAAGTGCGTCACGCAGGACAGGCGATAGCCATCAATGGCATGCGGCAGCAGAAGCTCCTTGCGCTCCTGTTGCTGAACGTTAACAGCACCGTCTCGGTGGACTGGCTCGTTGACGAACTCTGGGAGGCGCCGCCCAAGTCGGTTCGCCAGCAGATTCACAACGCGGTGGCCGGCGTGCGCCGGACACTGTCCGGCTACCCTGGATTGCAGATTTCGACAAGCCCTGCCGGGTACCTGCTCGAGGCCGAGCGCAGCGCGATCGATTTGCACGTTTTCAGCGATCGCGTCAAGAACGTCGAACGCATCGACCCGATGGGCTGCCTCGACAACTCTGTCGCCGAATTGAGAGAAGCGCTGGCTTTATGGCGGGGGCGGGTCCTGCTCGGCATAACGAGCCCTGCCATCGACGCGATAGCGACCAGCATGGAGGAGCGGCGGCTTGTCGCTCGCGAGCGCTTGGCGGCGCTCCGGCTGGCTTCCGGCGAGTTCGCCACCGTCGTCGGCGAACTGAGGGAGATGGTCTCTCAGTATCCGTTGCGAGAGTCTCTGCGTTACAACCTCATGCTGGCGCTCTACAAGGCAGGCTGGCAGGCGGACGCGCTCGAGGTGTTCGACCATGCGCGCCGCGAACTCGCCGAAGAACTCGGCGTTGATCCCGGCCCGCAGTTGCGGGCCTTGCACGCGGATATCCTGCAGGGAGCCCGAGATATCGGCGTTCTGGTCAACGGCGAGATCAGAACGCTCGAAGCGCCCGGCACGCACTCCTCAGCACTGGCCGCCGAGCGGCCGGCACAGTGCTATCTGCCCAACGACACTCGGGACTTTTTCGGCCGGTCGGACGAGCTCACCGACCTTCTGGCGGACATCGAAGTCTCGTCGCCGACAGCGCTGTCGATCTCCGCGATCGGCGGGATGGGCGGAGTCGGCAAAACGGCTCTCGCGGTACATCTCGCACACCGCGTGCTGGCGGATTACCCGGACGGGCAGTTCTTCATCGATCTCCACGGTTTCACGCTCGGCGTCGAACCGCTGACGCCTGCGGAAGCACTGGATTCGCTCCTGCGGGACAGCGGTGTCGCGGGCGAACTGGTGCCGCCGGCGCTGGAGGGGCGGGTGGCCCGATGGCGGGCCCATATGGCCGGCAAACGCGCGATTGTCGTTCTTGACAACGCAGTCAACGTGGAGCAGGTGCGCCCGCTGCTCCCGGGGACGGCTGGCATCCTGGTCGTCATCACCAGCCGCCGCAAGCTCGCCGCGCTGGAAGGAATGACGTCCATCGACTTGGACGTGCTGCCCCATTCGGACGCGATCGAGGTGTTCCGGCTGGTCGCGGGGAAACGGCGGACGGAGGCCGAGGCGGAGGCGATCTCCAACGTGGTGCGTCTTTGCGGCCGCTTGCCGCTGGCGCTGCGCATCGCTGGTTCCCGGTTTCGCGAACGTCCCGCGTGGACCGTCGCCGATTTGGTAATTCGGCTGGAGGGGCAGGCGCGGCGCGGCAAGTTTCTCGAAGTCGAGGGCTGCAGCGTCGCGGACGTGCTGCGGGTCTCTTATCGCTACCTCCGGCCGTTGGGGAAGCGCGTCTTCCGCATGCTTGGCCTGCACCCCGGCGCTGATTTCGACAAATACGCGGCGGCCGCACTCGCCGGTATCTCCGCGGAAGAAGCGGAGGAGACACTCGAGGCACTGCTGGACGACAACTTGGTCCGGCAGGATGTGCCGGGGCGGTACTACTTCCATGATCTTGTTCGTGACTGCGCCCATGAACTGTGCGTAGACGTCGACAGCCGTGAGGACCGAGACCTGGCGCAGCGCGCGCTTCTCGACTACTACGTGCACGCCGCATTCGCTCACTGCGAGCCGCTCAGCCGAATCGAATTAGGGATGCCGCAAGCGGAACGACCCGCCTTCTGGACAGACGCCGAGGTGCAGGCCTCGACATCGGCCGGCGGGTTCGAATACGAGTTCGGCAATATCGTGTCATCGGCCCAGTTTGCGGCCGAGCGAAACTGGCACCGGACTGCGTGGCAGCTCGCCTGCATGGTCCAGCCGTATCTGCGAAGCCGCAACTACGACGGTAACTCGCGAAAGTTGTGCGAACTGGGCGTCGCCTCAGCGCGCTCGGACGGCAGCGAGCTGGCCGAGTCGATCTGTCTGCAGGGATTGGCGGCCGTGCACCGGGAGCGCGGCTCGACGGCCGAAGCGCACCAGCACTTGAACAGGGCGCTGCGTCTCAGCCGCGCGAGCGGGGACGAGGCCGTCCACATGGAGCAGTTGACCAATCTGGGTGCGCTCTTCTCGAATGAAGACCGGCTGCAAGCTTCCCTCGACGCTTACCTCGCGGCCGAGGAGAAAGCGGCACAGCTGAAGAACATCGACATGTTGCGCACCATCCGCAACAACCTCGGCGTGGCATGCCGAGACCTCGGCAGGTTCGACGAGGCTCTGGACTACCTGCACGCAGCTCTGGAACTGGAGCGCAGCCGGACGAATTCGATCCGCGGGACCGCTGTCCCGCTGTGGAACATCGCCTCGATCGCCCACTTCAGGAGGGAGCACCACAAGGCTGACGAGCTCTTCTCGCGGGTGTACGAGGACAGCGTGCGCGGCGGCTTCAGCCATGGCGAGGCCCTCGGACTCGTCGGCATGAGTGCGACGCGACGCTCGCTCGGCAAGGTGGAGGATTCCATCGACTTCGGCAGGCAAGCCCTTGCGTTGGCGAGGAGGTTCGCTTTTCGGCGAGTGGAATGCGAGGCTCTCAGCACGATCGGCGAGGCATGGTTTTCCTCGGGCGCGACAGCTAGTTCCTCCGAGGTGTTCGATCAGGCGATGAGCTATTCGCGCGAATACTCGTTTTCCCGCTTTATAGCGCGTGCGTTTGAGGGTTTCGCCCATATCGCTTACGCTCGCGGCGATATGGCGACGGCCGAGCGGCACTGGCGTGACGCGCTCGACACCTACCCTGCGAACATGCACGAACGAGCATACGCTCGTTTCCACCTTGACTCGTTGGGCAGAGCCGAGGCGGGAGACTGTTTCAGGTGTGGTTTCCACTACGACGCCGCGTAGGTCCGCACGGCGTTGTTCGCGCCGGATGCGGCAACGCGGAGACCAGGTTCAGTCCTCGATGTGCGCGAGCAGGAGGAAAAGCGCGACGACGTCGCCAAGATCCGGAGGAACGGGTGCTCCAGGATGATCGTGGGCTGCACGATACCCGTATGGCGCGAAGGCTTCCGACGACCGAGTGGGTCAGCTTCGCCGCCGACGCTGAGAACGCGCACTGATCCGGGTCAAGCGTGCCGCCGACGGCTCTTGCCGTGCAAAATGCCTCTCCACGCCGAAGTTCCGTTGAGACAACGCTCGACCGGACTGCTCGGCCTGGTCGAGTAGCTGCGGAGTGCCGGACCGGTAGCGGGATCTGGCAACGTTCTCCCGATCCGTCCGAACGACGGCCGCGGGAACGTGCGTTGTGCAGCGATCCCGCGCCGAGTCCGGCTTCCGTGCATGGGGAGGATGAGCGGTTACATGGTCTGGATGAATCGATGATGGGCAAGCCGTCTGACACGGATTCGGAAAGAAGCGAAACGACACACGTCCGAGAACCTGACCCGATGCGGCACGGGCAGTTCACGGTAGTCATGGCCCGGAAACCGGCACCGGCGTCGACCACCGTCTCGATTCCCCTGCACCTGCTGACGCCGTCGGATTCGCCGCGCTTAGCAGGCGAATCCGACGAGCACGTGCACGCTCTCGCGGCGCTGGATCGCCCGTTGCCTCCGATCGTCGTGCATCGGACGACGATGCGCGTGGTCGACGGGATGCACAGGCTCAAGGCAGCGGCACTCCGCCACCAGGACCGGATCGGCGTCGTGTTCTTCGACGGGAACTCGGACGAGGCGTTTATCGAGGCTGTCCGCCGCAACGCCCACCATGGGCTGCCGCTGAGCCGAGCCGACCGCACTGCGGCCGTGGTCAGGATCCTCGAGACCCATTCTCATTGGTCGAACGCGGCGATCGCGGCGACGGCGGGTGTCTCCGACAAGACGGTGGCCACGATACGCGCGCGTTCGACTTCGAAGATTCCGAGGTCGAACGGCCGTGTAGGACACGACGGCCGGGTACGGCCGGTCAATCCGGCGCTGGGACGGCGGCGCGCCGCCGAGTTCCTCGGGCGGAATCCGGACGCGACGCTGCGCGAGATCGCCCGGACCGCCGGGATAGCCATCGGCACTGCGAAGGACGTCCGCGAACGACTCCGCAACGGCCAGGACCCGTTGCCGCCAAGGGTCCGGAAGATCGACGACGAGCCTCGCTGGCTGGCACCGCCGGGCATGTTCGGCCGGGGCGACCCGTCGTCCGCCGCGAGAGCGGCTGGGACCTTCGACGACCTGGTCGCTGTCTTGAAACGAGATCCCTCGTTGCGGTTGAGCGAGTCCGGTCGCGTACTCCTCCGGTTGCTCGACGCCCACGCTTCCCACGACGATGACTGGGAACGACTCGTCGAGAGCATTCCCGCCCATTGCACCCGCGCGATCGCCGACGCGGCTCAACGCTGTGTGAACTCCTGGCGGCGCATTGCCGCACTGCTCGAATCCCGAACCTTCGAGCAGTCCGCGTCCGGTCGCTGAGGGGTGCAGAGAGAACAAGTGCTGGGGGGCCTCCGTTGCACAAGCGGAGGCCCCCAGCTTCTTCTCGGACGTCTTGCCGCGTCAGAGAACGCGCGCAGGGTCGGGAATCAGTGCAGCCGCCTTCAACGACGTCGGATAGGCGTAGGCGTCCGGTTCGGCCACAACCTCGGTGATGCTGGCCAGCGCCCGCTCCATCTCCTCGCGGCCGATACCGGACACGATGTCTC
This sequence comes from Amycolatopsis rubida, assembly GCF_900115345.1. GTDB lineage: Bacteria > Actinomycetota > Actinomycetes > Mycobacteriales > Pseudonocardiaceae > Amycolatopsis > Amycolatopsis rubida. The sequence goes on from NZ_FOWC01000014.1 coordinate 200,941, forward strand.
GCATCCAGGTGCGCAGCCAGTCGAGCACCTCGTCCGTCTCGACCAGGCCGAACTTGAGGGCTAGGCCACGGAGATGGATCTCGTCTGGCTGCCGCGCCCGGGAAACAGCGCCCAGATAGAGTCCGGGGAAAGTACGGCTCAGCGAACTGTCTGGAATCGTGTGCTGGTGCACGTACGTATCAACCCAGTCCGGGTCGCGGAGCGTCGCACGAGCGCCGTCCCGGCAGGCTTCGAAGACTTCGGTCCAGTCGCCGGTGTCTGCCAGCAACTGGTCGATGGCGTATTCGACCAGGCTGTGTGCCCAGCCGCGGCGGCTGTCGCGCTCTCCGGCGTCCGGGCGGCGCCAACCCGCTTGTTCAGCGGTGGTCCAGAACGTCTCGTACCGCCGGGCGACTTGGCCCATCCGCACATACGCCCATCCGCGCCTCCGGCGTTCCCCGGACCACCGGGTCCCGTAGTGGACGACCGCGTCACCCACCATGTGCGTGACGATCAGCTGGTCACGAGCGGACTCGTGGCGGTACCAGCTGTGCTCGTACGCCCAGTCGTGGCAGTTCAGGATATCCGGCAACATCAGCTCGAGCACCCGCTCGCCCGCGCGGAGATCCACGCTCCGCACGACTTCGGACCGAGTGGCTGTCTCGACATGGCCCAGGATATACATCGAATCCCTCTCCCTCGGATTGCGGAACTCAGGAAAACTCCAGCGTGCCCTCACGCCGCCCTGAGTCCAGGAACAGCTTCAGCAACAAAGCGCCTACCCCCAACCAAGCCAATCCGCTGCCTGCGGCGAGTCCCGCGTCCGCCAGGAGCGGAACGCCGACCTCGCCACGGGCCAGCCGACGGAGCGCATCGAGTCCGTAGGTCGGTGGCAGAAGATGAGCCAGCCAGCGCACAGGCAAGGGCCAGAAGCCCACCGGAACGACGGCCCCGCATACGGCGGAGGTGACAGCCGAGACGACCGCACCCATGAGGTTGCGCAGCTCCGGGCGGTTGAGCACGACGACCGCCATGGCGAACGCGAAGAGGTAGCTGGAAAGGCAGCTCACCACCAGAGCGCCGAACGCGAGCACTCCGGTCAAGACTGTCCACCGCACACCGAACAGCGGGCCGAGGACGAAGAGCGAAACCGAGGAAGTCGCGAGCGAACTCGGGATCCACTGCACGCTGCGTCCCAGGAAGACGGGCACCCAGCTCACCGGAGCCACGATCAGGAGCGGGAGCGTTCCGGCCCGCCGTTCCCACGCCGTCGACGCGCAGACCAGCATCAGTTCCGTCACCAGCACGGTCATCGCCGCGCCGACGAGCAAGTATTCCTGCTGCTCGCGAGAATCGAGCAGGCGGCCGATGAGCGCGTAGAAGGCCACCTGCGCCAAAATCCGAGTCAACCAGCCACAAGTCCACGTGACAGGCGTGTACATCGCCTTGAAGTCCGCGAAGGCGTTCGCCGAGCCCGCCCGGCCCACCCGCAACCAGGCCGCGGCAGTGGAGATCAAAGTCGTCATTTCTCCTCAGCTTCCGAACGAAATCGTTCCGGTTGTCCGGGCACGGTTGAGCACCACCGCGAGCAGGCCTCGGCCGAGAAGACCGCTGGCCGCACCCAACAGCACGATCACGAGGATCCGGAGCAACGGTGCCCGCGGCGCCTCGGACAACAGGCTTTCCCGGAGCAGATCAGAGCTCCAGGAAAGGAACACCGCGTGACTCAGCGGTTGCAGGAAGCCGGGGAGCAGCGCGACGGGCACCAGGACGCCCCCCAGTATGTAGAACGGGAAACTCAGCGAGTTCTGGAAGATACGTGCCGACCGGGACAATACGAACAACGAACTCATGACACCGGCCCAGCCGCTCATGGCGAAGACGGTGGCGATCAGCGCGAAGACGAAGACCGTGGGCGAACCCAAGGTGAGTGTCACTCCGAACGCGAACTTCGCGACGCACCACGACTCCGCCAGTCCTAGCAGGCTCACCGACGTCACGACCGCGATGCGACCGGTCAGCAAAGGCCAGAGGCTGGTTGGCGCGGCGATGAGCGCCTCGAGTGTGCCGTTTTCCCGTTCGACGTCGATCATGTCGCCTGCGATGAGCAACGACATGCCCCACAGCGCGATAAGCGCGGGTGCCAGCACTGCGTTCGCCTCCAGGTCCGGGCGCGCACCGTGGTGCACGATCGCCAGGAAGATCACCGTCATGAGCGGCGTCGTCGCTAGAGCCATCAGGTCGCCTGGTGATCGTCGCAGCAGGCGAAGCTGGAAAACTGCGCCGTTCAGCGCCGCATGCATCAGTGGACCTTCATTCCGCGGTCACCGATGAGGTGGAGGTAGACCTCTTCGAGATCAGGCACGGTGTTGCGCACCCTGGTCACGCCGGCCTGCACGAGAGACAGCAGGATCTCGCCCGCGGTGGCCTGGTCGTCGGCGTGGAACCGCAAGTACCCGTCGGGAAGCTCCTCGACCAAGCGCACCCCGGCCAGGCGGGAAATCCGCTCGCGCACCTGCTGGGGAACCTGCCAGGCATCCACCCGTTCGCACCGGGACACGAGGGATCCCAACGCGGACGGCGGTTCGGTGGCGATGAGCCTGCCGTTGTCGATGAACGAGACCTGGTCACAGACCTGCTCCGCCTCGGCCATGTCGTGCGTCGTGATGAGAATCGTCTTGCCGGCCCGGCGGAGCTGCTCGACGAGCGTCCGAAAGTCGCGTGCGCCCACGGGGTCGATGCCGTCGGTCGGCTCGTCGAGCAACACCACCGGCGGGTCGCCAATCAGGCCGCGTGCCAGATGGACCCGCTGCTTCATCCCCCGAGAGAAGCCTTCGACCCGATCGTGCTGCCGCGCGGTCATGCCGAATCGGCCGATGAGCTCGTCGAGCCGAGTGTTCAGCGCCTGGCCCCGCAGGCCGTACAGCGCACCCCAGTGCTGGAGGTTCTGCCGGACGGTGAGCCGTCCGTAGAGGCCGCGGTCGCCGCCGAAGACGATCCCGATCCGGGCACGGACCGCACGGGCTTCGGACACGACGTCGTGCCCGCACACCCGGACTTCCCCGCTCGTGGGCAGCAGGATCGTGGAGATGATCTTGCACAACGTGGTCTTGCCCGCGCCGTTCGGCCCGAGAAGGCCACGTACTTCGCCGTACCCGACGCTCAGCGCGACGTCGTCCAGTGCCACGGAAACCTTCCTCGTCCCGTCCGCCGTTTTCGCCCGTCCCCGGAACGTGCGGGTGAGCCCGCGGATTTCGATACACGAATTGCTCGCCACAATCGACACCTTTGTTTCCCGATCCGGAAGTCCGGCGTTCCGTCGGTCGATCTTGACGGCTCCTCCGCGGCCATGCAACAGTCGTCCAGGTTTGCCCGTCACCCTGCGAAGGAGAGCAGTGAGGCTTACGGTTGCTCTGAGCTATGAAAGATTCGACGAAACATTGGCCGCACACTTCGACGGCGTCGGGCTCATCCGCGGCGAATATGTATTCCGAGCGGAAGGCTGCTATCCAGCGCAAGAATCGGTGCGCAAGTTCCTGGAGCCGTATTTGCGCGCCGTCGCGGCGACCGCGGCACCACGCCGCGTGTGGTACCGGACGATGGAGGTCGACACCGCGGAAGCCAATGTGCTCGAGGGCGTCGAAGCGGTTCTCGTCGAGGAAGACCGCTTGCTCGGTCTCCGCGGAATCCGCCGTTCGCGCACTTACCCGGAAGCGTTCAGGGCCGAGCTGAGAGGGGTGGCGACGGCCCGCGCGGCAGGAGCCGACGTCGGGGTGATCATCCCGTTCGTCACCTACGCCGAAGAACTCGAGTGGGCAGTAGCGGAGATCGACCGCCACGCATCGGGTACCCCGGTCGCGACGATGCTGGAGACGCCAGCCGCGCTCGTCGAGCTCGACCGGCTCCTTGGCACCGGGATCAGCCGGGTGGTCATCGGGTGCAACGACCTGTCGTCGCTGCTGCTGGCTCGATCCCGGTCAGTGCGCGGCCCGGTTGAGCCGGCTTCGCCGCTTCTTCGCGCGATCGAGCTGGCCAGGCGCGAAACCTCGCGAATCGGCGCCGAGCTCGCCGTCGCCGGATACCTCAGCCCCGAGCTCATCTCTGCTTGCCGCACGCTGGGGGTCGACGAGTGCGTCGTGCATTATTCCGACCTGCCGAAGGTGTTCGGCCCTCAGTGGAACGACCTGCCCGATCTCGGGGTGCTGGCCGCGACCAAGGCCAGGACCCGGGCCGCCATCGCGGAATTCAACGCGCGGAACGGTTTCGAGCAGCGAGTGTACTGACCACACCGAGCAGTTCCTGAGCCGTTTCCTCGACCTCCTCCATCGGCCCGATCCCCAAGCTCACCCTGATGAAAGTCGGGGCGTCCGGCTGGTTGAGGAAGCCGGAGCGGTAGCTGCGCGCGCTGGTCACGTCCCAGCCAAAGCCGGCGCGGATGTCCAAGCGCAGGCGACGGTCACGGCACCGGGCCGCCCACTGGTTCACAATCGAGGTGTAATCGCGTTCTGGTTCGACGGCTGTGCGAAGGAAGACCAGGCTGCCGGGCCCTGTCTGACGCGCCAAGCCGGCGAACGCGTCGAGGCGGCCGGCTGCCGCGAAGTCAGTGTTCGCGATTTCCAGGCGCGTCCCGTCGAGACACTCGACGAATCGCCGGTTGCGTTCGGCGTGCAGTGCCATTCGCGCTGCCAGTGACCGGATCTCCGCCGCGCGCAGGAAATGGAACGCTTTGGACTGGAGCTGTTGCCCCGTCCGCCTGGCATACGCACGGACTGCTTCGATCGTTTCGCCGCTGCCGTAGACGACGCCCGCACTGCAATCGTGTGTCGCATACTTGATCGCACTTTCCACGACCAGCAGCCGCTCAGCGCAGGTCGCCCGAGCAAGCTGGCGGAAGTCGACGGCGTGGCTGAGGATCGAGTTGTCGACGACAACCACCGGTGACGGAGAGCCTCCGAAGACCGGCACGGTGCATACCGGCGCGTTCAACGCCGTTTCGACGAGCACAGCCGCGCATTGGTACCGTTGCAGGGCCGTGTCCAGTTGATCCGGCTGCGATAGATCGACGCGAACGACGGTGATCCCGGCCGGGGCCAGTACGGTGTCCAGCAGTTCGCCCGTCTCGAAGTACGACCGCCGGTCGACGATCACAGTGTCACCGGGCCGGAGCACCGCGGACAGTGCGACGTGGACAGCGGACATCCCCGAGTTCACCAGCACGGAACTGTCGGATCGGAAGGTCTCCGCGAACACCTGCTCGAGCCGCCGTCGATCACCGTGTTCGTAGGTGTCCCAGAAGGTACCGCCGGATGTGCCGGCCCGCTGGGCTGCGGCGGCGTCCCAGAATTCCTCCATGGTGAGGTAGCTGTCCGCTACCTCAGCTCGTCCGGCCAGCCAGGATCCGAAGGCGCGCTTCAGTTTGGTGTAGGCGGCCAGCGCCGGATACCAATTGTGCCGACCGGGCTCCGCCGCGGTCAGCCGATTCGCATCGTCGGTGAACGCTTTCACGTGCGGGCAGGCATTCGCGGCGCGGACCTCGTCTGTCAACGCGCTCGTGAGATCCCTGAGGTAGGACCATTCGGCGGGGAGCCCGAGCATCACAGGTCCACGACGATGAGCTCGTAGGGGAACGGCATCCCGGGCACCCGGCCCAGATCCCCGGCGTGTGCGACTGTCCCGTGGCCGCCCAGCAGTTCGCACCACGCCTCTAACGTCCGGTGTTCGGTGGTGCAGTCGACGTCAAACTCGTTCAGGCAGGTGTTGAAGAAGATGTCCGCGAACTCGTGCAGGTGATCGCTCACAGTTTCGCTCACGCAGTTCTCGACCACGACCCATCGTCGAGCACCCAGCTCGCGCGCCTGATCGAGCAGTTCGGGTGCGGATTTCTCGTGGTGCAGCACCGTGACCATCAGGACGGTGTCGGCGACCGGCCGCACGGTCAGGAGCTCTTCGAACGGCGACACGGGGAGCCGCGGTGGTTCCGGGTACGCTCCCCTGCGTTCCCAGCAGCTGATATCCCGGCATCCGAGTTCTCGCAGCGCTGCTGCGACCGTGGCGTCGCCGGCCAGCAGATCGACGACGCGGCCGCGTACATGCGGTCGGATCGCCGCAGCGACCGCTGCGGATCGCTGCTCCGCGAACACGCGGTTCCATGTGTCTCGGACACCGGACTCGCGAAGCAACCGGCGCCCGGTCTTCGACGAAGGCCCCTCCTCGGCCAATGCGGCACCGATCGACGTGGCGAGTTCGGCGGCCTCGGCTCGATGGAGATCGCGCTCGAATACCAGGGCCATCCGGCCGGCGAAGTCCCCGGCCACGGTTTTCGGATCCCAGGTGACTGTCACGGAAGGCGCTCCTTCAGATATTCGGATTGGTGGAATGCCAGGGATGTCAGCAATCTCTGCTGTTCGAAGTCGGTCAGCCGGAAGCCCGCCGACTCCATCGCGCGGACGAGTTCGAAACCGAGGCGAAGGGAGTGGCAGCGGGGATCAACGAGCGCGGTCAGCAGGTGACCGAACGACCCCGGAGAAGGTCTTGGGGAGTAGCCGGCGGTCGCACGCTCCCGCGCCTGGTCGCAGAAGCACGCGAACCGCTTCGCCTCGTCGAACGGATCCGTCGCCGGTGCGTCCGCGAGAAAATCCCGGGCCAGTGCCGCGACCTCCGGGAAGCCCAGGCCGACAGATTGGGCGGTGTCGACGGTGAGTGCGACCGAGAGGCGGAGGATCGCAGTGACGACGGCACTGTGGCGCGAGCTCTCGTCACCCGGCGGCACGTAGGCGCGCAGATCGGCGATCTCACGCCAAGACGGGCGACGGTCCATGGCCACGACTTCGTCGATGCCCATCGGCGCAAACAGTGCGGCGATGTCCCGTCTGGCTTCTGCGAAGTCGTCCGGGGTGTGGAGGAGCGACAGGCAGCGCCCGGACACGCGGGACAGCCAGCGCAGAGTTCCCGGCGCCCGTTCGAATGGGACGCTAGCGCCCTTCGCGTCGTGCAGTGTCCGGCTCGCGTCGCGGCCGTCCCGCCGGCCGAGTACGACCGCCAGGGACGAATCCATCGCAGCCAGCCGGGCGGTGAGCAGTACTCCGTACTGGCGCCCGGACTCGGAGGTTTTCGATCGGGTGCCGGCATAGAGCGTCGAAAGGTGTTCCTCGTCCAATTGGAGCGACCGACACGCTACCGGAAAGAACCCTCGTGCCTGGAGCTCTTCGCCGAGCGCGGGCACGAGGCCGAGCCGCACCGCGTCGGGCAGCAGGACAGCGAGTGCGTGGTCGGCTGAAGGCATGGGCACCTCGGGAATCGTCGGAGTGGCTGAGCAGGTCTCACCTGGCGTCGTCCAGCCGCAGTCCGGCGGCAACGACGGTGTTCGAACTGTGCATCGCGCCGGAGCGCACGAGCTTGGCGTCACTGGCGTGCCGGTAGCGCAGGATGAGGTCCTGGTCGCGATAACCCCCGATCGCCGGGTCGACAAGCCGCGCCCAGTCCGCGTAGTGCACCGTCCAGGCTTCAAGCGGGATCTCGGTGAACTTGGCGACCGTCGCGGCCGGGTAGTTGCCGGCGATGCGGCACGCCACCTTTTCCGCGTTCGCGGTGCGCCATATGTGCGTGATGAGCTCGCGGACTGCACTGTGCGCCGAGTTGAACCTGGGGTCGCTCCGAGCGGACCCTAAGGTCAGACCGGTCAGGTCGTTGAGGCCGACCAGCAGGCACCCGGCTCCGGCACTCAGGAAGTCCGCCACCGTGAGCGCCGCGGAAGGCACCTCGACCATCACGCCGACGGGGTTCGCGATGCCTCTGCCGCGGATCACGGAGAGCACCTCGCCGAATTCCTCGGCGTCGCGGACGAACGGGACGACAAACCCCAGGTTGGGCGCGCCGTGCGCCACCTCCGCGACGGCGTCCAACTCAGCGGTGAACTCGTCTGGGAATCGACGGTACCGTCGCGCTCCCCGCATTCCGAGCAGCGGATTGTCGTCGTGGACTACATTGGCATTCGCCTGGAGGACATTGACGTCGCGGGCTTCGAGATCGGTGAAGCGATACCAAACCTGTCGGGTTCCGGCCGCGTCGACCACCAACCGGAGATATTCGTGCAAGGCCGCCGCACAGGAGGCGTCCTGCCAGGCCTTGCCGCACCGCCGGACCACGTACTCGCTCCGCACGAGACCGATGCCGCGGCACGAAGCGAGCACACGCCGGTCCGGGTTCTCGCCGCTGAGGGCCAGCCACGCTTTCGCTCCGAACAGACTCGCTGACGACACAAATCCCCCTCGAATGCCGAACCAATGCGAATTCTTTCACGCCGGAAAAGACGAAAATCCAATGCGATCGACATTCACACGAGGCGGCAAAAGTGTCAAACTTGGTTGAACTTGTTGAACAATGCTTGCGCCAGAACGGAGACGCTGCTAGCGTTCATCGCATCGAAGCGGTGATCACGGAATCCTGCCGGACTCCCGCTCGGACATTCCCAGCACCAATCAGGATCGCTCCCTGCTTCATCGGAGCACACACCATTGTGCGACCGGATTCGGTGCGGACGTGGTTTCCGCCTGCCGGCGGAGAAACTTTCACGATTGAAGGGAGGGAAACAATGTCGCGCAACGCTATCGCCAACCTTCGCCCGAAGCTGGTTGTGAAGGGCAAGGGCAAGTAGCCCGCCGGGCGCGCGGCCCTGCGGGGCCGCGCGCCCCCTTCTTCCGGAACCCGAAAGGTCTGGTCATGTTCACAGCGAAGACCCTGGGCGAGGCCAGGGTTACGGCGGACAGCGATCTCGGTCTGGACAGCTTCACCGTCTGCGTGACGGTGCCATCGTCGTCCCGGGACGAGCCTGGCGACCGGATCGGCGTCACGCACATGCTCGAGCACCTCGTAATGAGTGCTCCTGCCGACAGTCGCCGACGCAGCTTCTGCGACTGGGTCAGCGAAGTCGGCGGCCAGGCCAACGCCATGACCACCAAAGAGACCGTGGTCTACTGGGCACGGACCCCACCCGATTCGGCGATCGACTGTGTACTGCGGCTGACCCGGGCGATCGCGGATCCCGCCTTTCCCGACGACCTCTGCGCTTCCGAACGACGGGTCGTCCTCCAAGAACTGCTCAGCGCGGCAGCGGATCCCGCCGACGTCGCGACGGAACGCTTCTACGCCCAGCTTTTCGACGGTCACGAACTTGGCCGGCCGGTAGGGGGCACCGCTGACGATTTCCCGGATTTCACCCCACGCGAACTGCTCTCTTGGCACCGGCGGGGGTTGACCGCCCGGCCGATCGCGGTGTCCCTTGTCGGGCCTGACGAGCTCATGGGGGAAGCGATAGACGCCGTGGCCGCGTCCCGCCTCGCGCAGTCAGTCTCGTCGTCACAGGACAAGAGGAAGGCCCCTCGACTGCAGGAAAGCCGACGGGTGGAGGGCTTCCGGCCAGCTGCGGACACGGACTACATCTGCCTCGCAGTCGGCGGATCCGGTGCGTCTCGCCGGCACCAGTTACAGCCCGCGTACGAAGTGCTGGCGGCACTCGTCGGCGGGATACCCGGCTCGTTGCTCTACGAGCGCTTGCGCAAGGAACTCGGCGCCGCGTACCAACTGCAGACGATCAACACGGCTTTCTCAGACTGCGGCGCGTGGCGAGTCCTGGCCGGAACGACGCCCGCAGAGGCGGCAGCAGTCGAGAAGGCGATCTTCGCTTGCCTCGACCAAGTCGCCAGCGGGCGACTGCCCGAAGGCGCGTTCGAGTTCGCGATCGCCCAGTGCCGAGGAGCGGTGCTGATCGACAACGAGGACCCGGTGTCGCGCGCCTACTTGACCGGGGCACGGGCGTGCGACGAACTTCCCGGAGAATCGCCGGTCCGGCGCATGGAGTCCGCCTTTAAAACCATCGATGCCGACATGGTCGCGGAGTCGGCGCATCGGGTGCTGGAGACCTACGTGGCGGTGTCGTCATGACCATGAGCACCTCCGGCGGCGTCGACCGGATGCTGTCCGAACTGACCTCGCGAGGGCTGCCTCGCACTCGCGCCCGGCTGTTCGCTGCCGAGAAGATGGTCCTCGCGGTTGGGGACGTCCGCCTGATCCTTTCGATCCGCGATGAGCCCCTCAGCGGCCGGCGGGAAGCCCTGCTCGCGCTGGACACTGCACCGGTGGTGTCGGAACCGGCCCTGCTCAACGAGGTACGCGACGCAGTGCGAGAACGGGACGAGAAGGTCAGCACCCTGGTCTTGCGTCTTCCGCCCGAGGTCGAGCCGACCGATACCTTCGTGGGCAAGCGAGCCACCCAGTACATCGTTGCCGGTCCCGATGTGCGCACCGTGACGGAATCGGGAGAGTGGACGCTCCGGCCCTACGGGCCGGAAAACCACGACGCCGTCGCCGCTTTGCTCCGCGAAGCGCTCGAACTCGGCTACCGGACGACGGTGCCGGACGTTCCGGTTCCGGACGTCGGCGAATTCGTGGAATCGCTGCTGAACAGCGACGGCGTCACCGTGTTCACGGCTTACCACCGGGACACGTTCGCCGGGCACGCGACCGTCGTCACAGACGAGGACGAGCTGACCGGTGCCCCACAGCTCGAACTCTTCGACCAGTTCGTCCTGCGGGAGTGGCGGGGCACCGCCGCCGGCGGGCTCCTCGCCTCGGCCGCTGTCGGGCGGGCACGCTCGGCGGGCCACGCCTTGCGCGGCCACGTCGTAGGGGACAATCCGCATTCCGAAGCGGTCACCGCGCGACTGCTCGCAGCGGGTTGGCATCGTGCCGAAAGCTACTGGGCGGTGCCGCTGAGCGGAGGTGCGGACGCTTGAAGCTGGAGCCCGGCCATATCGTCGACCTCGTCGAATCCTGGCTGCCCGCACCGTCCTCGGAGGTGTCCGAAACGCTCCGGGACCTCCGCAAACGGGCCCCGTCGTTCGTCCCGACCTGGCTCAGCGCCGTGGCCACTCGCACGACGCTGCCCGACCACCTCGCCCATGAAATCGACGAAGCCCGCCGGCGGACGCAGCTGTTACGTACCGTGCGTGACACCGTGGTCGAGGTGGTACCCGGGGCGTACGCGATCAAAGGACACGCGGTGGCGGATCGGTATCCGTCGCCGCTCGTCCGCACGATGATGGATCTCGACCTGGTGGTCACCGACGTCGATTCGCTGTGGCTGATCGCCGAAGTCTTGCGAGATCAGTGGAAGGCCGCGGTGCAGGCGGTGATCCGCTACCCAGCTCGCGCGGGAGGTGCATTCGGCGAGCACTGCGTCATAGCGACTGTCGTCGCCGCGAGGGACGGTGAGTTCGAGTTGCCGCTCGCCATCGATCTCTACACACACGGGTTCGCCGGTGACATCGGCACAGTCCCTGCTCGGAGGGAGATCGGGCGTGCCCCGGTGCTCGGTACCGCCGAACACTTGACGAGCATCGCAGCGGAGGGGCTTGAAGGCGGCTTCTCGCCCAAGGACATGGTCGACGCGGCAGTTCTCCTCCTGGGCACCGACGCCGAGAAGGAGTTCCGGCTTGCACGCGAGTATGCGTGCGAGCTGAAGCTGGTGCCGGAACTCGCCCGGCTGCTGACACTCGCCCGGGTTCATGGACTTCCGCTCCCCTCCTTCGCCGTGGTCCCCGATCGGGAGGCCCGCGAAGGTCGGTTCAGGAGAGTCGCGGCGCATTTGCTGAACAGCGCGCACTATCCGCGCACGGCTCTTCTTCAGGCACTGCAACGCTCGGAGGTGTTTCCCGGTCCCTGGGCCAAAATTCGCCGCAGGGCATGGCGTCTCGTCGACGACGTGCTCCCAGTGTCAGCACGGGTCCGAACCCAGCTGCTCGGCTTCGGAGTCCCAGTTCGCCGGACAGGAAGCTACGACGGGCAACTGCTCAGCGGGGCGGGAAGGGAATTCCTTCTCGTCAACTCGGCTCAGGTCAAGGAGCGCTGGCTCGATCCTGCTCTCGAATTCCTGGAGTGAGGCAGTCGTGCGAACAAAGGCGTGCCTGGTACCCTGTAGGGTTCCAAAAGTCAGTCACCGGTCCTGACCAGTAGCTTTACGCGGCCCGTTCGTACTCGCTGATCAGACCTCCGAAGAGCTGTTGTCGCTTGATCCGCTGAGAGCCGAGGTTCGCCACGGGGTGGGTCGGCCGAGGTGGGCGAAGCTCGCGGGAACGATGCGGCCGTCGACCGTTGTAATGCCGGACGTACTCGGCCAACACGGCCCGCAGATGCCGCTCACCCACGATCAACACACGATCAGTGAGCTCGGTCCTGACCGTGAGCACGAACCGCTCGGCGTAGCCGTTCGCCCGCGGGCAACGCGGAGGAATCTTTACCGCCTCGATGCCCACGCCGGCCAGGACAGTGTCGAACGACGCAGTGAACTGGCCAGCCCGGTCGCGGACAAGAAACCTGAACTCGTCGGCTCGATCACCGAGATCCATCACCAGGTTGCGGATCTGCTGCGTAGTCCGCCCCCCGTCCGGATTCGTGGTCATGCCCAGGACGTGCACGTAGCGGCTGCCGACCTCCAGCACGAAGAACACATAGATCCGCTTCAGGGTGAACGCACAGTCGACGTGGAAGAAGTCGCACGCCAGCATCGTCGCCGCCTGCGTGCGTAGGAACCGCAGCCAGGACGTGTCGGTACGCCGGTCCGGCGCGGGAGGTACGCGTGCCCGCTTCAGGATCCGCCGGATCGTCGACGCACCGACCCGATGACCAAGCTTCAGCAGCTCGCCTTGAATCCTCTTGTTGCCCCAGTGGTGGTTCTCGGTGGCCATCCGTTCGACCAGCCCGGTGATCGCCTCGTCGACAGGCGGACGGCCGGCTCGGTGTGGGTAGGTCCACTTCGCGGCGACCAGGCGACGGTGCCAGCGCAGGATCGTGGCCGGGGTGACTAGCCGGTGTGTTCGCAGCGTCTTGGGCAGCAGCCGAACCAACGCAGCGATCACCGTCCGATCAGCCCAGTCCAGACGAGGTTTCGGGTTACCTCGGCGCAGCACAGCCACCTCATGGCGTAACACCAGCAACTCGACATCCTTCGACGCCGACGAGCGCCCAAGCAACACCAGCAGACCCACCAGCCGGAGGAAGATCAGATAGAGCAAACGCAGCGCCATGGCTGGCGATCATGCCCTGCCCATCGAACGCGCCCAGCACCGCAGGTCAGATCCACGAACCGACTTCTGGGACCCCACAGGTTTTCAGACCACAGCCGGGTTCTGGACGTCCACGCTGGTCATCGTCATTCTTTCCGCCGCCCTGTATGCGTCCTTCAAGAAACGCGACTGGCTGTGGTCCGATCAACGCACGGCACGCCGCCTCGCCTGGTGCCTGCCGCGCCCTCGACCAGCACCGCCGGGGAATGCCCGCGGAGCGCATCCAACAGCGTCTCGTGTTCGGCGTCCTGGACTCCGCTCACCAAGAAATTCGCGGTCGGCACAACCGGCCGTCCGCTTCGCATCCTACTCACCTTGCGCCGAACCTCAGATCCCTTTAACGACCGGTCTTTCAACGCCGAGCCGCACATCGCTGTCCCCCGCGCGGGGCGGATTACGTAATGCCCGTATGCCTACCCGCACTGACCCGTAGGAGATTCTGTGGCCCGAGTCGCCCAGAGGCGTCGAACGACCCTTGAGAACGTCGAATGCGCACCGCGCGGCCGGTCGGACCCCGTATTCGGGTGCAGCACCAGAAACCCGCTATGCGATCGTCCCCGGACAATTCGTCAACCGCCGAACCGTTGTCGCGGCACCGGAAAACCGCGCGTTGGAGCAGTGACAGCTGGTAGGCGACGAGGCGGCGGGCCGGTGCCGACGAGCGCGGCCTCGACGACAGGTTCCCCCGCGACGACCAATCCGACGCCGAGGAGAGTCTTCGGCAAGGGCCGGCGATCCTGCCATTCCGCGCTCGTGAACCAGGATCGAATCAAGGACGCGCTCCGAGCAAACCACCAGCAGCTCAGGTGCACCTCGCCGGTCGCGGTCCGAGCTTGCTCGCTCCTGTACTCGCCGAACTGTCGCATGGCGACATCCGCGTCCAGGTGTTCTGCCTCGATCTGGCCGGTGAGCCATTTTCCGCGGAACGAAGGCCTCGTGTGTCAGGACGATCAGCCAAAGCCCGTAGAACGCGGGCCTGGCACCGGAATCCGCCGCGCCGAAGGGCCAAGAAGACACGGAGGACGGCAGCGGTGTCCGGTGCCGGGGTCTGCGGGATCAGTGGGCGGCGCTGGTGTTCACTTCGCCGTTGACGCCCTTGGGGAAGAATCCGCCGGAGGTGGCGGCTTTGCTGGTGAGGTAGACGATGTTGAGGACTTGGCCGGGGCTGCGGCTGTAGGCGATGCCGTTGGCGTCGGCCGGGACGATGTTGGCGTTGCCGCGGTCGTCGATGACGCCCTGGTCGTCGTCGGTCGGGCCGTCGAGGCTGTCGCGGGCGTCGGAGAGTTTGACCGAGGCTTCGCGCAGGTCGTGGCTGAACAGTCCGGTGCCGAGCAGGCCGGTGCCGAGCAGGCCGTCACGCCGGTCGTAGAGCTGGCTGCGGATGTTGCCGGCGTGATAGGCCTCGACCGCGAGGATGCCAGCGGCGGCTTCGAGGTAGGTCTTGTTGGTGATCAGCGGGGCAGCGCCCTTGTAGGCGGTCACGCCGACGTCCTCGAACAGGTACGCGGCGAGCAGGAAATTCTCCTCGCAGGCGAAGGCGTCGAAGCTCTGGCCCTTCTTCACCAGGCCCGCGGCTTGCGCGGCGGCGGTGAAACTGGACTGGAGGTCGATCTGAGGCCGGGACACCGCGGCCCCGCCGAGGGCGCTGCGCAGGAACTGGACATGGTCCTTCTCGTCGCCGGCGATCTCCTGGGCGTACTGGCGCACGGTGCGGGACTCGAACCGCACGGCGCGGCCTCCGGTCACCCCGCCCTGGGCGCCGGTGCCGGTGGCCAGGGAATCCGGCAGCCCGCGGCCGGTGACCGCGTGCAAATAGAACTCCGCTTCGAGGTATTCCAGATTGAGCGCGAAGTTGAGCACCGCGCCGTCGCTCACCTGGGCGGCTTCGGCGGTTTCGGCCATCGGCGCGGCCGAGCGGGCCGACGCCGACGCGGTGCCCGCGGTCAGGCCGCCGAGCGCGCCGGCCCCCACCACCCCGAGTCCGGTCATCCCGGCCGCCCGCAGGAAACGGCGGCGGTCCTGATCGTTCTCCGCGCTCCGGTTGATCATCGACGCGGCATAACGCTTGCCAAACACGGATGAACTCCTTCCCGCCCGCGCGCGAAGGTGCGGGCGTACCCGCCGCCGGCTCCCGACAGCGGGACGGATCGTTCTCGGACTATTCGCATTCGGAGCCCACGCCGGTCTGGATTGGCCGGCCGCCTCTGATCAAGTGAAGAAACCCTCCGGGGCTGGCGAGATTGTCACCCGCCGGCAGGCGACGGCATGGCCGGTATCGGTGACGGTGCGCTCTCGGCTTGGCGGTTCATGACCTGTTTGCGTGGTTTGCCCGCTGGTTCACCGCACAACGCAGCGCCCTGCGCCGCTGCTCCGGGGCCGGTGAACACGTTCGGGGAAAGCACCCGGTTTGCTCCGGGTGCTGGATATTGCCGGCGGGTTGTTCGGGTTCGCCGCAAGCCGTCGAAGAAGAACTACCGCGAACATGCGGCAACCGCGCCGACTCCGTCGTGCCTGACGGCTCGGGTCGGCGGGACAACGACAAGCGGCGGGAGCCGACGACCGTCGAACTGCGGGAAAGACTGCGCTTTGCCCCTCGGCACGAATCGCGTGTTCAGGTTCGCACCGTTCGGCTGATCCCCGCCCCGTCCAAGGCGATCGCGACGTCGATATCCGCGGTGACGACCCGTAGGCCGCAACGGGCGCGCCGGGCCGCTACTGCGGCGTCGCCGAGGGCAGAGGCGAGGGTGTCGCCGTCGCACCGGCAGGCAGTCGCCTCCACAATCACTACGCCGCAACATAATTCGAGCGCTTCGGCGAGTTCGGCCACCAGCGTGTCGACACCTGAGCCGATCAACCGGCCTTCCAGCACGACGGTGATCGTCCCGTCCGCGGCCAGCATCCGGGTCTTCAGCCAGCGTTCCGCCCGCACGGGTGCCCGTACCTCGAGTGCGCTCATGCGTCCCGCCCTTCCGAATTTGCCCGTCCGAATCATTTGACTACCCGCTTACGGTGTTCTTACGCATCGCGACCGGCAGCCGGGAAACCTCTACCGTGAGCGGACATGCGACGACGATGCGCGCTGTTCTCGATCATGGTGCTGGCCACGGCCTGCGGGCCGTCCCCGTCGACCGGCGGACCAGCGCAGCCGCCGCTGCCGCCCGCCGCCGAGCCCGCCGTATCGCCCCCGCTGGGCGCGGTGCCCGCCGGCACGATCGTCAGGGTGGGGCCGCAGCCGGAGGGCATCGTCGCCGACAGCCCCAGCCACCGCGTCGCAGTCGGGATCCGAGACCCCGACCGGCTCGCGCTGCTCGACACAGCCACTGGCCAGGTCACCACCACGGTCGCACTGCCCGGGCACCTGCGGCACCTGCAGCTCGCGGCGCCCGGCGGGCCGGTCCTGGTCCCGGACGAGAACTCGAACCGGCTGCTGACCGTCGCGCTCCCGGACGGCCGGATCACCGGGGAGATCGCCACCGGCCGTTCGCCGCACGACGCCACCCGCGCGGCGAACGGCCGGGTGTTCGCCGCCAACGAGAACGGCCGCAGCCTCGCGGTCACCCAGGACGGCAAGCTGGTGCACACCTTCACCGACGTCACCCAGCCCGCCGGGCTCGCCGCGGCCGGCGATCTGGTCGGCCTCGTCGATGTCCGCCAGAACGATCTGAGCGTCTACGACGCCGCCGCGTTGACCCGCGTCGCGCGACTGCCCGCCGGTGCCGGACCGACCCACGTGGTCGCCGACCGCCGCGGCCGCTTCGCGGTGATCGACACCCGTGGCGGCGCAGTGCTGACCTTCGACCCCGAAGCGCCCGCGCACGCACTGGGCAGGCTTGATCTGCCCGGAACGCCCTACGGCGTGGCCTACGACGCGCGACACGACCAGCTGTGGGTGACCCTGACCGCGAAGAACCAACTGGTCGGCATCACGCTCGCCGGACCCGTTCCGCGCGTGTTCGCCACCATCCCCACCGTGCGCCAGCCCAACACCGTCGCCGTCGACTCCGCCACCGGCACTCGCTACGTCACCGGGACCGCGGACGGGACCGTCGAGATCATCCCTCCTGAGGCCGCATGAGCGCCGCACCCGCGCGACGCCGAGAGCCGGGAACGCGAGTGCCTGTCTATCGCTGGAAGAAACTGCGGCACCCGACGCTGGTGTTGACAGCGCCATTGCCTCCTTTGGGAAAGAAGCCGCCGGAGGCGGCGGCTTTGGCGGTGAGGCAGACGATGTCGAGGACTTGACCGGGGAACGGCTGCAGGCGATGCCGCTTGATGGCGGCTGCGCCTTCGCCGCGCTGGTAGAGCGCGCTGCGGATGTTGCCCGCGCGGCAGGCATCCACCGCGAGAATCCCCGCCGCCTCCAGACAAGTCTTGTTTCCGCGACCTGCGCAGCGTGCGCGGTCCCCGCGGCGAGGCCGGTCATGCCGGTCGCCTCGCCGAAGCGGCACAGCGTTTGCCGAACACGGGCGAACTCCTCCCCTCCCGCACACGTACGGCGCATCCGCACGAGGACGGATCCTTTGTGGACCGTGCGCATTCGAGGCTGGGCCCATCGCGGATTGGTCAAACCTCCGAGCGGCCCGCGGCGAAAACCCGCGCGGGATACCCGCTACTCCGAGGTAGCAAACTCGTTTGAGGGAAAAGAAAAACTTCCGCTCACACCCAATCCGATGACGCCGGCCGCGCCGAAATACGACTGACAGTGAAGTTCACACCAGAAGGGGGGTGAGATGGATGAATACTTCTCTGACGGATGACTCGCCGGCCGGGCAGCCGCTCTTGCTGCGGCTGCTCGTGGTGACCGGTGCGTTGTTCGGGTTCACCCTGCTGGCTCTGGCCGTATCGGGCGCGGCGGACGCGTCCGAGGGTTCGCCACCGCCGGATCGGCCCGGTCTGCTCGACCGGGCGGGCAACACCGTGCACGAGGTGCTCAAGCCCGCCGGACCGGCGCTCAAACCGGTCATGGACACCGCGCATCTCGTGTCGTCACAGGCAGCGCCAGCGGTCAAGGCGGCGACGAGCGGGCTCGAGCCCGTGGTCGCACCGCTGACCCGTCCGGTGCTGCACGCGGCGGAGCCGCTGCTGTCGGCCGTAGGGCCGGTGACCCAGCCGGTGCTGCACGCAGTATCGCCGGTGACCTCGCCGGCCGGGCACGCCACGGCCCCGGTGACCGCACCCGCGGCTCGGGCGGTCGGTGGCGAGCATGCCGCTCCCGCGGTGAGCGGACATCCTGCCGACGGAACGCCTACGGCGTCCGCACCACGCGGCGACGTGAGTTCCCCGCCGGCAGCGCCCGCGGTGCCCAGTACGTCAGCTGCGTTCACGCGGCCGGTCGCACAGCATCCTGCCGTGACGTCCGCCGTCCGGCACGCCGCTGGACACATCGGTTCGGCCGACGCCGGCGTTGCCGGTCCGGAGCCCGGTACCGGTGGCGGCGGGATGCCCGCGGACCTCTCCGGCACGGTCGGGGCGGTATCGGCGAGCGCCGGGAGCGCACACGGCAGCGAGTTCGCCGTGACCGAGTCCGGTTTCGCCGCGCCCGGCACGGACCGGGCCTGGCGGGCTCCGCCGGGCTGGCGTGCGTCGCCGTACTGGCTGGTCTTCTACGGAAACGACCATCCGAGCTGACATTCCCTTTCCGCTTCCAGAAATCCATCAAGGACAGACGGCAAGGAAAGGGAAGTTCATGCACAAGTACGTACGACGCGGCCTGACCGCCGCGTTCATCTCCGGCGGGTTCGTCCTGCTGGGCGGCGCGGTGGCCAGTGCGGACACCGGGAACCCGGGCCCGCTGGGCGGGCTCGGCGGCACGCTGCACTCGGCGGTGGCCGGCGCGACATCGGCGACCGGCGCCGGCGGCAACGGCGGCGACTCGGGCAACGGCGGGAACGCGACCAGCGGCAACAACGCGGTCAGCGGGAACTCCGGCAACTCGGGCAACTCCGGTTCCACCGGGCACAACAGCGCCTACGGCGTCTGTGTCCTGGCCAAGTGCAGCACCTCGGTGACCTCGGGCAACTCCGGGAACACCGGCGCGACCGGCTCAACCGGGAACGTCTCGAACACCAGCACCACCACCGGCGGCAACTCCGGCAACGCCGGAAACGGCGGCTCCGGGACCGCGGCGTCCTCCGGCAAGAACACCGCCGGATCGCACGGCGGCGGGCGCTCCGCGCGCGGCGGGATCGTCGGGGCCCTTGGCTCCGTGACCGGCACCGCGAAGGGCGGCAACGGCGGCGACTCCGGCAACGTCGGAAACGCCACCAGCCACAACAACGCCGTCACCGGGAACTCCGGCGACTCGGGGAACTCGGGCTCCACCGGCGGCAACAGTGCCTACGGCCTGTGCGTGCTGGCCCGGTGCTCCACCTCGGTGTCCTCGGGTGACTCCGGGAACACCGGTGCCACCGGTGCGACCGGGAACGCCTCGAACACCAGCAGCACCATCGGCGGCAACTCCGGTCAAGCGGGCAACGGCGGCGAAGCCACCGTCGTCAGCGACGGCCAGAACGCCGCCACCGCCAACGGCGGCAACAACTGGAACCGGAACCGGCACGACCAGAACGGCCGCACCGGCGTCCTGGGCTCCGTGACCGGCACCGCCGGCGGCGGCAACGGCGGCGACTCCGGCAACGCCGGAAACGCCACCAGCCACAACAACGCCGTCACCGGGAACTCCGGCACCTCGGGCAACTCCGGCTCCACCGGCGGCAACACGGCCGTCGCCTCGGCCCGGGGGCACGAGCACCAGGGCCGCCATCACGACGGCTGGAAGCACGAGCGCACGACGTCGCACACCGCGGTGACCTCGGGCGACTCGGGCGACACCGGCGCCACCGGCTCGACCGGTGACGCGGGCAACACCAGCAGCACCACCGGCGGCAACTCCGGCCAAGCGGGCAACGGCGGCAACGCCGGCGTCATCGCCACGGGCTGGAACACCGTCGCGCACGCCCCGCACACCGTCTGACGGAGCGCGGGACCGCACGGAGCGGGGCATCGGGGATCTTCCCGGTGCCCCGCTCCCATTTCAGCCGGTAGCCGCGCGAGAGGCGAAGAGAGGCCAACGATTGCGACGCACACTCGGCCCGACGACGACAGCGAGTCTGTTCTGGCACGAAACAGCACAGCTGTCCCAGCCCGCGAAGCGCTCGACACAGCGCCGCGACGCGGACAAGCTGCCCGAGAACGACACCGGCAAGCTCGCCTGATATCTGCAGCCCAACGCTGTTCGCCGGCTGGGCCAAGATCAGCACCCGAGACTGTCTCTGCTGGTGCGTCGTCGAGGCATCCTCCACGACTTGATTCGCGCGACGTTCGCCTCTCCTGCCGCGATGACGGCTCAGCACCGGAACCAAGGTTTGTCCTACTGCCCTGTGGACGTGCGGCTCGGCTGGTTTCTCGGCCGCAGTACCGTTCTCGCCGACGGCTTGAGCGCGCGGGGATCGTGAGTGGGCGCGACAGCGACCGAGATCGACAACCTCCCGCGAGGTGCTTCGCCCTCTGCCGACCGCGGAACGAATCACACTTGCTCGGCTCAAGGGCGGTGCCAACGGAAGTGCCTCGGGGACACTCCGTTGACACCGCCTCAGTGGTGATCAGGCAACCCGGCGCGGAGCGCGGCGGAGGAACCGCTACGCGCCGGGCCGGTCGTCACGATCCGATCTGCTGCCGGATCCAGCTCAGGTGCTGGGCGATCCCGGTGTAAAGGGTGCTCGTCGCGCACTCGCCGTTGTTGTCGCCAGGGCCGTGCGTTTCGCCGACCAACGTCCACTTTCCGGCCGTCCCTACGATCGCCGGACCGCCGGAGTCGCCGTGGCAAGCGGAATGCGCGCGGTCTCCGGAAACGCACACGTCTCCCGCACCGCCGCCGCCCGCGTAACAGGAGCTGCTGGGCAGCACCCGCAGATCGATCTGCCGCAGCGTGGCCGGAGTGCCGCAGTTCGGCCAGCTCGTGCAGCCCCAGCCCAGCAACCGGGCGGTCGTGTTCGCGGGCGGGTTGCTCGTGGCCATCGGCACCGGGGCGGCTCGCACCGCCGAAGAAAGGTGCATCAGCGTGAGGTCGGTGCCAGGCTTGGTGATCCGGCGGTCGATGCGGCCGACTTCGCCGCCGGAGTTCTTGTTGACGGAGCCGACGCGGCCTTGCGACGCGCTGCCGCAGTGGTTGGCGGTCACGATCCACTGTGGCGCGACCAGGCTGCCGCCGCAGCCGTTGCTCAGCGAGACCATGAAGCTGTAGGTCTCGGACGCGGTCGTCCCGCCGATGATGTGGGGCTGGGCACCCGGGGTTTGCTGGGCCTGCGCGGCTGCGGGGGCGGCCGCCACGAGAGCGGCCGCGAAAATCCCGAGCGCGGTCGAAAGCACCTTGCGCATGATCGCTCGCAATCAGCGGCTTCGTTGCCGCTTGGTAGTAGGAACGGTCAGGGAACGCCGGGACCCCTGATGCGCGGGCCCGGCACCCAGCACGATGTCCCGGCGTCCCCGGGCGGAACCACCGTCGTCGGTAGGAAGACGAAAGTCGCGGATCGTTCCGGGTCCGAGGCGGTTCGCGGAACACCGGCCAGCCGGTGCTTCCCCGGCACCGGCACGGGATCCCGGGTTGAACAGAGAACGTTCACCACGACCGACCCGCTCGCCGGGCTGGCAAGAAAACCCGGCCGGAACGCCAGCAGGGCCGCACAGCCCCCGGCACGAACCGCCGGAAGGAACGACGCGTGACATCGGAGCCCCGGACAAGCCCGGCTTCGACGGGCGGAGACCGAAAAGATTCTGGGAACAGCTCTACCGCCGGCACCGCGGCAACGCGGAAATCTGGGGCACCCGAGCCAATCCGACCCTCGTCGAAGACACCAGTGACTCGACGAGGGCACCACGCTCGATCTGGCCTGGCATGGCTGGCGGGTCGCCGCGAGCGGGTCGGCTGGCCGGAGAACAGGTACGCACTGGACCGCGCCGACTGGGCGCAGAGGCGCCGAACGGGCCAGGCGGTCGGTCAGACCGCGACCGGCACCGATCCGGCCCTGCGCATCCGCCGGAACGAACCTTGCTCAGAGCCGGTGGCGGATCAGACGTGAGCTGTTGCCGACCACCGCGACCGACGACGCGTTGTGCAGGACCGCCGCCGCGACCGGGGAAAGAGCGCTCCCCAGCTGTACAAAGCCTCAGGGCGAAGACCGACGCACCCCGCTTTCAGCCTACGCCGTGAACGTCACGGCCTCCCCGTCGCCGGGTGCCGACCGGCCGCTGACGACGAGGTGCTCGTCGTCACCCGCTCCCTGACGCCAGCGAACCGAGTCTGCTGGCCGTCGGCGCGCGACAGGCGGCGCCTTCCGCCTGGACACGCTGACGGATCTGTCGTGCAGAGTCAGAACCGCAGGCGATGAGGCAGCTAGGAACGTGGGCCGTTACCGCATAAGTGGAACGCAAGCAGCACGTGGCCGGCGTCGGGTTCCTCCTGCTGCAGTTAGGACGGCGGATTCGCTCGACGCTGGTGAGCTTCGGCTGCCGAGGCCTGTCGATCTTGCAGGTTTCGAACCCCGCCATACCGACGCACCCCATGCCTCCCGTCTGGGAACCGTGCTGTGGTGCGCCCCGATGGGGCGCACCACAGCGCTGCGTCAGAACACCCAGTCGTAGTTCGACCAACCGGATTTGATCAGCTGGCCGGTGGCGGCGTTGAACACCGTTTCGGGCTTCGCCGGGTTCCACACTCCGGAGTGGAGGACTCCCCGCAACTCGCCGGACGCGGTGAGCCGGGCGGCGAAGTCGGGGTAGTCATCGTGGTTGAAGTCGGGGAACAGGATGTGGTCGGCCGTGTTCATTCCCGACCCGATGATTTTGAACCATTTGGCGACGGGCTTCCCGCTGGAGTCGACGTCGGCGAAGAGGTCGAGCATCCACAGGGTTCCGTCGGACATCGTGATGAGGATGTCCTTGAAGTAGTCGCCAGTCAGATCGGCCAGCTGGATGCCGGTCACGTAGTCCGCGGCGGTCAGCAGCTGACCGCGGTAGCTGTAGGACGGCTTGCCGTTGACCATTCCGTCGTTGACGTAGAGGTCGATCGCCTTCGTGCTGGCCTTCTTGATGATGATGTCGGCGCGGCCGTCCGGCTCGAGCGGGTTTTTCGGGTCGCTGCCGACGAAGTCCGCCAAGCAGATCGGCGAACCCGGAGTGAAGCCTGAGATGAACGACGCGTCGGCGCTGAGCTGGGGCGCCCCGGCAACGGTGCCCTGGTTGTACGCGGCGTACATCACGCCGGCGCTGTCGATGCTCGCGACGTCGTTGCGGCCGTCTCCGTTGAGGTCGCCTTGGCCGAACCACACCCGGTCCGGAGTCGATGCCCGGATCTGGGTGGGGCCGGCGAGGGTGGCGGCACCGTCGAGGCTTCCGCTTCCCGCGAAGACGTCCAGCCGGGTGGTGACGCGGTCTCTCGCGATGACGTCGTCGATCCCGTCGCCGGTCAGATCGTTGGCGGACGAGGTGATCGCCGCACGGCTCTTCGCGGGGCGGCTTTCTGGTGCCGCAGCATCGTCGCGAGTGCCGGTCCGATGCTCGGCACGGCGGTCTTGTGCGGGGAACCTTGAGCGGTCGCGCTGGTCGTCACCAGCGTGGAACACAGCAGTCCGGCAGTGACCATTCCGGCCAGCAGCGGTCTCTTCGTGGTGCGTTTCATGATCGTCTCCCCCAATTCGTGGTGTGGGCGGACTACCCGGTCAGCTGGCGAGCCAGATCCGGGACGAATTCGCCCGCTCGCGAGGCGGGCGCGGCTCCGCAGGGACCGTCGGAGACCCCTGGGACGGTGAGCCAGGCTTGCTGAAGTGCGCCCGGCTGGTCGGACAGCACCGAGTCCGGCCCGATCCGGGCACCGGCGGGATTGCAGGTCCCGGTGACGACGGCACCGTTGCGGGAGCTGTCAGCCAGAAGGAAATAGTCGCTTCGGCCGGTCGCGGCGGCAAGGGCGTCGTGGAGTTTCCGGGCGGGCCCGGCCAGCTGTGCGGCCGGCGTGTAGTCGCCGACGCCGAAGGTGACGCCGGCGGCCTGCGCTACCCCGGAAGAAATCAACCACGCACGCTGCTCATCCACCGTTCCACCTGCTGACACGTCCAAGAACACGAACGCGTTGGGTGCCTCAGCGCGGAGTTGCCGCACCGACGCGTTCAGGTAGCGGGTGACACCCGCGGTGTCCGCGCATTGTCCGCCCAGCAGGCGGGGCTCGAGCACCACGATCGCTTTGCCGTCGCCGAGGCCGCGCGCGAGGTCGCCGACGGCGGGCGAACGCTCGGCGGGACAAACACCAGGCTCGGTGAACGCCGCGACGAGCATCGGCATCCAACGTTGTTTCGCCGCCTGGGCCAGGTAGTCGCGGACGCGCTGGCTCAGGTCCACGTCAGCCGCGGTGAATCGGTGGGCGACTGGGGTGTAGGCGATGTCGCGCTGGATCGGTTCGAAGGCTGGCGACTTGCCACCAGCGTTCTGGCGCGTCCATATCGCGGCTGGGCTTTCGGGATCACGAGCTAGCCGGAACGTGCCGGCGAGCAGGCGCGACGCAGGTGGCGGACCCGCTTCGCCGGGCAGATCGACACATCCGCCCACGAGCAGCAGCACTGCCAGCAAGATCGGTCCCAGCCGGTTCACCGCGCCGCCTCCTCGTCCACACCGGGGACCGGATTGGCGAGCGAACGCGCGAAATAGCGCAGCACTCGCTCGCATCGCGCCGGCACCGCCTTCGCGACCGACTCGTCGACCGCACGGAGTTCTCCCGCGATGGTCTCATCGAGTTTTTCCGCCAGAACGTTTCTCCGGGCCCGCATCTCGTTCTCGCTCAACCGTCCGAATCGAACTGGCAACCCGGTGAGGCGCGCGGCTAACGCGCCGGTCAATGTGGTGTCCAGCCTTCCTTGCCGCTCAAGCAGCAACGCCCGGTCCTCGGCAAGGAGGAAAAGCCTGCCGCACGTGCGTCCGAACCGGCGCAATACGTCGACTGTCGCGTCATCCGAGCCCGCCGCATAAGCGCCGAGGCGAGCCGGGAATTCGAATAAAGTCTCGAACAGCGCCTCCGCCTTGTGTTCCGCCCGAAGCGCGACGAGCGAGGCCAGCCAGGCCGCGAAAGCCGCGGACAGGTCTGGTCGCGCAGTGGTCAGGACGTCGGTCGCTGTCGCCAGCAGGTAGTCCGCGGCCATCACCGAGGAGGCATAACGCCAGTCCACGCCACGGCACGGAGCGCTCGCCTCCCCGGCCGGAACGCTGTGCGCGAGTGCGCCAAGAAGGGCCAGTTCGATCGCAGCGGCCACTGGCGCCTGGCGCACATCGGGATGGTCGCCCGCCGCCATCAACGCGCCTGCGAACAACGCAGAGGGCCGGATGCCCCGGTGAAGACCATCGCGGCCGCCAAGCGTGTGCATCGCTAACAGCGGCCATTCGTCACCGATCCTGCGGACAGCCACTTCATTGCAGGCCATGGTGAACGGGGCGAGGTACAGGCGCACAGGATCGGCCGGTTCTCGCCGAGCCCGGAGAGCGTCGTGTGCCATCGCGCCGCCGAAAAGGACCGCACGATGGCTCTGCCGGAAGAACGGATGCTCCGAGGACGCCGAACTCGACAGGATTCGCCAGGCCAGGTGGTAGTGCCGGATCGCGTGCCGGGCGGTGTGGAAGTAGCCGACGAAGGAAGCCCGGAGCCCTGCCTGGTAGGCATCGCTGACCCGCGACGGATCTTTTCGATGGCGAGCGACCGCCTCAGCTGCGATCTCCGCGCTGCGAATCGCGTAGGAGATCCCGTCGCCGGTGAACGGGTTGACTAGTCCTGCCGCCTCGCCTGCTGCAAGAGCACCGTCTCGGATCGCGTTCTCCGGCGCGAAACCTGCGTTGACCGGATAGACCGTCAACGGACTGACCGCGACCGCTGCGGCCATCCGCGGGTCAGCCGAGCGCACGGCGGACTCGATGCGGTCTCCGGCGAGCGGCCGGGACGACATGGTGGTCACGGACACCGTCGCCGTCCCGGGTGCGCCCGAAACCGGAACCACGCGGACGACCACAGGGGCCGCCCGTGGGTTCTCGTCGTCCGGTTGGGTCAGGTGGGTAACCACAGTGCCTTCGACGGAGCAGTTCCGCCAGGTTCCGGTGACTGTCCACCCGTGTCCCGGCCGCTCGCTGTGCGGCGGCGCACCGGTCGCGTCGACCACCAGCCCGGGTATGTCTTCGTCGGGCACTGCGGTGGCGATGACGGCACCGGCGGCTACCGCGGCTTCCCGCAACGACTCGACCAGCGTGCGATATGAGCAGATGACCATGTTTGAGCGGCCGAAGTCCCGCGGCGCTTCACCGCCGAACGAAAGCAGCAGGCGGCTCGTCCCCGCGGCGGAAGCAGGTGCCACGGGCTGTTCGACCACCATCTGGTGGTCAGGTCCGGTCCTGGGCCGCTCCACCAGCAGGACGTCGAAGCCGGACGCGGCGAGGAGCCGCGCCGCGGTGCAGCCTGCCGGACCGGCCCCCTTCACGAGAACATCCATACCGCGTCGGTCACCTCCCGCAGCCTCTTTCCGGCGGCCTCGTGTTCGAACGGGCGAAGTGCCGCGAACGCTGACTCCCGATGGCGGCGGGCTTCGCCGATCGCGTGGTCCAGGCCGCCGGACGCGACGACCAGCTCGCGGATTCGCCGCACCGCGGTCGCGTCCATTTCCGGGGCGAGCAGCAACGGCTCAAGCTCGGCGGGACGGACGCGCAAGGCGTGCAGCGTCGGCAGCCCGTAGAGGCCGAGTTTGTGGTCTGTGCCCGCGGGTTTCCCCGAATCGCCGGGCAGGAAGTCCTTGCAGTCGTCTTGGATCTGGAAGCACACGCCGATCTCCGTGGCGAACGCCGCGACCGCGGTGACGAACGAGCTGTCGCGGCCAGCACTTCCGGCACCGAGGACACAACTGAGCACGAACAGCTCGCCGGTCTTCTTGACCACCATCGCCACGTAGTCCTCGGCGTCGAGTTCGGTGTCGTACGCCCGCTCCACGTCCATCATCTGGCCCAGCGCCAGATTCGCGCTGCACCTGCTGACGGCGGCCGCGGTGCGCGGCCCGAGGTCGGCGGCTTCTTGCCCCACCAGGGCGACGCAGGCAGTGCCGGCCAAGAGCGCGACGTCGGCTCCCTCCCGCTCGTGCGCGCTCGGCAGACCACGCCGGGTCGCGGCGCGATCCACCACGTCGTCGTGGACCAGCGACGCGAGGTGCAGCAGCTCGACGAGCGCGCCGAGGCGCACCAGCTCCGAACGCCGGGCAGAACTCCCCGCGGCCGCGGCCTCCACCAGGGCGGCCCTGATCCCCTTGCCCGGCCGCTGGACCAAAGGCGCCACCGCCGGACGCAGCACCCTGGGCAAGTCTTCGGTCAGCTCGAGGAGTCTCAACCGGACGGATGCGGGGAAGTCCGTCGTCCGCTCGAAATTCGTCACCGCGGGCGATGCTCGGCCCCGTAGAGCGATCCGAGCGCCCGAATGGTCGGCACCGCGGCCGTCGTGTCCCAGACTTTGTTGAACACGTCGGTGCGGTTCATGAACGCCACCAGCTGCTGGTGGTTCATTCCCTCGGTCTGGCGGACGAGCGAGGTGAACAGATCGTTGGTCGCGTTCGTCTCCTCAGCAGTCATCCGGCCCTGCAGCGACGCCAGCCCCAGCGCGGCGTCGTCGATGTTCTCCCGGGTCACCACAAGACCCGGCCGATCAGGGTTCGCCAGCGCGGAGTCGACGAAGTTCCGGTACTTGTCGTACATGCTCGCCGCGCCCGCCTTCTCGCTCGGCGACGCCTCGATTCCCTGCGTGCGGTCCAGGATCACGCCGTTGTTCAGGTAGAACAGCTGGGTCAGGAAGTTGCCCGTCGTGCTCGAAGCCATGAACTGGTCGCGAACGCGGTCAGCGAGCGGGATGTCGTTCTCCAGCGGCAGGTCGTACATGGACGCGACCGCGCCGGTCACCTCGCATTTGCTGAGGCCGAGATCGATCGGCAGCCGGGTGTCGCCGTCGCCGCCGAGCCGGATCGTGGAGCCGGAGTCGCCCGGCCAGCCGAACCGGGGAACGCCGACGAGATCGGTGAACCACGCGATCCGCATGCCCCCGTTGATGTTCATGAACACCGGGAACTTCATGTTGATCGCGTGGATGCGGGACGACGCGTAACCGCTCCGTGCGCCGACCTTCTCCACCGGGGCATTGAGGTCCGGAGGGCCGGGCACGTAAATGGCTTCCGCAGTCAGCAGGTCGGCGCCGACCTCGGTCAACGTGTTGTCGATCTTCGCCGAGACGCTGTAGAAGTTCGTCGGATCGGCCGCGAAGAACAATCCGACGCAGGGGTGGTCGGCGCTGTAGGGCTCCATCAGGTCTTCCGCGACCGCGACGGTCACCTGTTTGGCCTCGGCCTCGGACAGCCGCGCCAGAGCGGCGTCCGTGATATTCGGCTTGGTCACCCCGAACGTGTAAGGCACGAACCGCGTGACGTTGGCGACCGTGTCCGCCGCTTTCCCGGTGAACGGCTGGGTAATCGCCTGTCCGATCGAGGTGCTGGAGTTGTTCAAGACGAGCACGTGGTTGTTCGACAGGATGCTCGGCCAGCCGTCCTTGAGGTCCCGGACGATCGCGCCGAGGCTGCCGTAACCGTTCATCGCGATGTTGCTGATCTGGCCGCCCTGGCGCACCGGCCGGTACCTGCCGGTGATCGTCGCCGGCGCGTCCGGGTCGAATGTCGTCGTGCCGCCCAGCATGAAGGGACCGGCTTCGACCACGTCGACACCGTGGTTCACCCCGTCGACGTTCACCTGCCTCGGCAGCAGATCCTCTTGCAAGAGGAGCGCGGGCGAACGTTTCTTTGTCACAAAGGCAACGATTACGGGCTCGTCGGTTGTCTCGCCGTTGCGGATGCGGTAAGCCACGCCTGCGCCGTTGAAACCCCGCCGCTGCGCGAATCCGCGGATCAGGTCGTCGCGACCCTGCTGCAGTCGATTGTGGGCCTGCCGGGAGAACGTCATCTCGCTCCTGCCTCTCTCCCGCGCGCCGGCATCGCGGCGAACCTGCGTGCGTAGTCCAGCCACAACTCCGCCGCGGGCCGCTGACCCGGTTCGAACCGGGACGAGATCGTCGCAATCGCAGCAGAGACCACGGCCAGCAGTCCGCGGACCTGAGCGGAACTCGCGGCCGCCCGGCCGAAGGCCCGGACGACCGTTTCCTCGTCGTCCCGCACCGACAGCATCGTCCGCACCTGAGCAAGACCGTCGACGAGATCGCCGCGGACGTCGTCGCTCATCCGCGAAAGCACCTGCTGCAAACGCTTTTTGGTGACCCGCTGCTTCGCAGTCCCCAGCTCGTCGAACGCGGGAAAGGCGACCGGGAGAACCGCGACCGTGCCCGCGACGTGCAAAAGCAATTCCTCGTCGGAATCGTGCGAGGTCAAGGGCGCCGCGGCAGCGGTCGGCACCACACCGACGACGGACACCGCGGCGGCTGCGACAGTGCCCGCGAGCACTGTTCGCCGCGCGACCCGCTCCGCCATGGCGCCGGCGGCAGAGCGCGAAAGACCCGAATAACGCGGAAACACAGCTTCCTCCTTGGACTCCGTCGTCGCCTCCGGTGCGTCGAACGCACGCTCCCCAGTCCCCCCAGGGCGGATGCGAAATCCTTTCACCACGCTAACCGCCGGACTACGGCGCCGGAACCGGCTGACCGGGTGACCTCCAGGCGGAGCAACGGGCGGAATTCAGCAGGTCGATCGCTGGGTTGCCGATACCGGAAAGGAGTCTCACGAAGGATCTTCGGCGTGATGACAACGACTCAGAGAAGCGTCGGAAGCGCGGTTGATGGGTTGGTCCAATTCGACCCTTGCGGTTTCGGTTAGATCGTGCCTTCCAGCAGCGGCCGGATTTCTCCGAAGGTCGCCGGGTGCCCGTGGTCAGCGCTTCACTCCGCCCGGCCTTCTCCCGAGGCAGGTGGTGGGTAGTCGCGACGGTCATGGAGGTGTGGGCACGTGCGGTCTTGGTCGCGAGGCACCGTACGCCAGACCCTGCGCGCTGCGGCGCGACGTAGGGATCAGGGTCTTCGCCGCGCTCAGTGCGCATGCTCGGCTGCCACGTATGCGCTCGGCCATCGCGCGCTCGTAGGCGGGAAGGCACGCTCGTAGTCGCCACCCCGCTCGGGCCAGCTCCCCGGCGAGGACGTACGCGCCGATAATGCCCAGTGTGATGCTGCCGCCTACGGCTGGTCTTAAGGCGTATCCGATCGCAGTGTCGGCCGCACGCACATTATCCAGTTCTCGAACCCAGTAGACGATGAAAGAGCCGTCCGCGTCGTCCGTGGAGAAATCAGCCAGATTCGTCCCGTCTCTCAGGAGGGCGGTGGTGGCGATCGCGTTCGGTTGGATGGGCACGAAGCGGTCCATCCCGGCTTTCGCTGTTCTGCGGATGACGACGGCGGGGACCTCGGCCCCGGTCACCTCGACGAGACCGTTGCCTCCGTTGGTAAAGATTTGCATCTCGCCGAAGAACGCGTCGTCGGCGGTAGTGGTTTCGGACGAGCTTCATCAGCTCGCTTTCTCTGGCTCGTTTTCGGGAGCCAATGAGAGAGTCACCGACGCGGCGCCGCGCCGCGTCCGGGGCATTGTTCGGCCGGTTGTGGGCGGACACGGCGGTCAGCGTGCGCGTTCGTACCGAGGATCAGCTGGCGGAAGGGCTAGCGGCGGTTGGCCGTCGAGGATGGCTTTCATGGCGGTGTAGAAGGTGCGAGCGGGTGTTTTGCCGCCGAACATGGTGCCCTTGCCGCAGGCGAAGACGTTGCCGGGACCACCGTCGCAGAGGCCGCCGTTGCCGCCTTGCGGGAGGAACACCATGGCAGCGCCGGCGAGTTGGGACGTGCCGCCGACGAACGTCGCGGACGCGTTGTTCTGAGTCGTTCCGGTCTTGCCGATCACCGGCCGGGTCCATCCGGCGGCTGCCGCGGAGGTGCCTGTCCTGGTCGAAAATGCCGTCGCCGGCTGCGAGCTGGGGATTCAGGCGGCCGGTAGGTAGTCGTTGAGTAGTCCTGCAAGGCGTCGTGTGCGCTTGACCCGGTCCGGTGGGGTGGGCAATGGGACCACGTTCGGGTCGTCATCGGGTGCTCGTAATCCGATGCCGTGGCCTTGGTGGCTGCGGCCAGCGTTGTAGTGCTCGACGTACGCCTCAAGCACGTGGCTGAGGTGGTTAGGACTCCAGCTGTAGTTCGTGATCGGCTGGGCGTGATCGGTGACGTAGGCGTGGCGGCCACGCGATCATGGGTGTTTGTGAGGACAACTCAAGATCGTGTGGTGGCCGCGGCTGCCAGCGTGGACCCCCGTGGTGTGGCGGGCGGTGCTGGGTGAGGCGTTCGCCCGGATCGCGGGCCGGTTCGGGCGTGTCGTGGCCCGCCGCCGCGCGGCGAGGTTCGTG
>NZ_FOWC01000038.1 GCF_900115345.1 Amycolatopsis rubida
CCCAGACCAAGGCCCACCGGGGCGAGGAACTGCCGGAGAACCTCGCCCACCTCGCCGCCGAAGGACCCGCAGCCCAAGAAGCCAGCAGCCTGCTGTCCCGCTGAACCCGTACCGATGAGGGGCCCCGGTTACGCACCGGGGCCCTTATTCGTCTCCAGGTCACCCGAACGTGGCACGCTATTCCCAAGAATCAGTAAAGTGATGGTGTGGCTTTAGTAACGGACATCCTCGACTGGTTGCAAGCACTCCCCCAGCCGGGCCTCGTCGCGGCAGCAGGCGGGCTCGTGCTGGCCGAGTGCACGATCGGCCTCGGCTTCATCGCTCCGGGCGAATCGGGCCTGCTGATCGCGGCGACCACGGCGACGTCCGTGCCCCGCTTCCTGACCCTGTGGGCGGTCGTCACCGTCTGCGCGGCGCTGGGCGATTCGATCGGGTACGCGCTCGGCCGGAGGTTCGGGCCGCGGCTGCGGGAAACGAAGCTCATCCGCACATACGGACTGGACGCCTGGGACAAGGCCGCCGGCGTTCTCGAACGCCGGGGCGCGTGGGCAGTGTTCTTCGCGCGGTTCCTGCCGGTGCTGCGCACCCTGACGCCAGCCGCGGCGGGAGCGTCGAACCTGCCGTTCCGCAAGTTCCTCCCCGCCACCGCCGCCGGCGCGTTCTGCTGGTCGCTCGTGCACATCAGCCTCGGTGCCGCGCTCGGCGAAGCGGCGAAGCAGGTCGAGAGCGCGATGAACACCGGGTTCCTCGTGGTGGCCGCGCTGGTCATCGGGGTGCTGGTGTTCTTCCTGCTGCGCATGAAGAAACGCAAGACCCTCGGCGTTTCCGCTTCGCCGGGCGAACAGCCGGAGGAGCCCGCCCGCACCGGCACTTGACCGAGCTCACCCGAAGTCACCCGCCCGGGAGCCGTTCGGCTGATTAGATTCGACCGTATGCAGGCACTAGACCTCCCGAAGCCGGTCGCGTTCGTCCTCGGCGGGGGCGGCAGTCTCGGCGCGCTGCAGGTGGGCATGCTGCAAGCCCTCGACGAAGCGGGCATCACGCCGGATCTGGCGGTCGGCACGTCCGTCGGCTCGCTGAACGCCGCGGTGCTCTCGCTGGCCGGCGACGACCGGCTCCGGCGGCTCCGCGACATCTGGGCGCACATGACGAAAGCCGAGGCGTTCCCCGGCGGCGTGCTGAGCCAGGTCCGGACGCTCCGGCACAGCAAGACCCATCTGTTCCCGAACACCGGCCTCGCCAAGATCATCGACGACCACCTCGGCGCCGGCCGCCGGTTCGAGGACCTGGCGATGCCGCTGGGCGTCGTCACCACCGACGTCGACACCGCCGAGCCGGTCCTGCTCACCTCCGGTCCGCTGCAAGCACCGCTCCTGGCGAGCTGCGCGATCCCCGGCATCTATCCGCCAGTCCCTTACGAGGACCGTCTCCTCTACGACGGCGGACTGGTCGCCAACGTCCCGATGCGGCAGGCGTTGCGCATGGGCGCGAAGTCGCTGGTCGTCCTGGACTGCGCGTTCCCCGGCAAAATGCCCGGCGCACCCCGGACGTTCGCCGAGGTGATGATGTTCACCGCGATGATCAGCATGCGCAACCAGGCCGTCCTGGAAGCACCGGTCGCCGCTCGGACAGTGCCGGTGGTCTATCTGCCGGGCCCGGCACCGGTCCAGGTGAGCCCACTGGACTTCTCGCGCACCGACGATCTGGCGTCGCAGGCCTACCACGCCGCCCGGGACCACCTGAAGGAACTGACCGTCGACGGCCCCGGCCTCTACGGCGCTCCCGGATTGCTGCGCCCCTGATCCGCGCGACCCGGAATTCGCGAGCGTGATCCGCGTCACCCCAATGCACCGATCCGCCGGTCGGGGCGTCTTTCCGATCGCGTAGTTTTGCAGTTGAACCTGCCGGTCCTGGACCCTCACAAAAGAGACATCATGTTCCCGAAGAAGACATTTTTTCCGCTCGCCGGAATTCTCGCGGCGACCGTGCTGCTTTCCGCCTGTTCCTCCGGGGACGGCGGCAGCGATGCCGGCACGCCCGGTGCGCCGGGCGGGTCGAGCCAGACCGCGACACCGGCGACGGTGTCGATCGAACCGGCCAACGCGTCCGGGATCAGCCCGAGCACGCCGATCGTGGTGAAGGCGGCGAACGGGAAGCTCACGGACGTCACGGTCACGAGTGCCAAAGGCAAGACCGTCGCGGGCGAGTTCTCTCCGGACAAGCTCAGCTGGACGACCACCGAGGTCCTCGGCTACGGCGGCACGTACCAGGTGAAGGCGCATGCCCAGAACGCGGACGGGAAATCCGTCGAACAGCAGGGGCAGGTGACCACGCTGTCGCCGAAGAAGCAGGCGAACGCGAACCTGATCCCGGCCCCGAACGCGGTGAAGAGCGCGGGCGTCGGCGTCGGCCAGCCGATCGTGTTCAGCTTCGGCGTCGCGGTGAAGAACAAGGCCGCTGTGGAGAAGGCGCTCACCGTCGAGTCGTCGCCGAAGCAGGACGGCAGCTGGTATTGGATCGACGACAAGAACGTCCACTACCGGCCGAAGGAATACTGGAAGCCCGGCACCACGCTGACGGTCAACGCGAAGATTTACGGCGTCGATTTCGGAAATGGCGTGTACGGAGCGGACGATCGCACCGAAACGTACAAGGTGCACGATTCGTGGATCGCGAAAGCCGACGGCAACAGCGAACAGATGCAGATCTTCCACAACGGTTCGCTGGTGAAGTCGATGCCGATCTCGATGGGCAAGGACGCGACCCCCACCCACCTCGGCCCGCACGTCATCTCGGACAAGCAGGCGAACTACACGATGGACTCCTGCACCTACGGCGTGTGCCCGCCGGACCCGAAGGCGTACCGCTCGAACGAGAAGTTCTCGGAACGCATCTCGAACGACGGCGAGTTCGTCCACGAGAACCCGAACAGCGTCGGACAACAGGGCAGCTCCAACGTCTCGCACGGCTGCATCAACCTGAACGCCGCCAACGCGGAGTGGTTCTTCACCAACTTCGGCCTGGGGGACGTCGTAGAAGTCACCAACTCGGGCGGCCCGCAACTGCCGGTGTGGGACCTGTACGGCGACTGGTCCAAGTCCTGGACCGACTGGCAGAAAGGCTCGGCCCTGAAGTAGCCCAGCAGCCCGGTTGGGGCTGGTCAGGGTCAGGGTTGAGGCCGAGGTTCGACTGAACGGTTCGACAGAGAAGGGTGCCGGAGCTTTCTTGCTCCGGCACCCTTTTCGCTGCCCAGGGACCGGCGCGGTTCCCCGGAGCCCGCCAGCCTGCCGCAGGATGGACCGCGAAGCCGACACTCGCGCCCCGTTCTCCTTGCCCAGAGCCCCTGACGCGACGCGGATCGAGGAGCAAACCTGGCTCCCGCGGAACGGACCGCGGAGACGAAGCTCGCGCCGGAGCGCTGATTCCATCGCCGGTGCTCCTGGCAGGGTTGTCGTCGCCTCTACCCAACCACCGCGCGCGCTGCTGCCAGGACCCCAGCTCCGTCGTGCCAGTGCCACCCACCCCATGCACTCCTGCACTGCGGTCGAGGACCCTCACGTCTCGTGCCGCCCACCGCTGCCTGCGCTGCGGGCAGGATTCCGTCGTCCCGCGCCGCCTATCGCCTGCGCTGCCGACCGAACTCCGTCGTCCCGCGTCGCCGTCGCATGCGAGGCGAGCAGGATCGGTCTTGCCCGCCTCGTGCCGCCCACTGCCTGCACTGCCGACAGAGTTCCACCGTCCCGCGCCGCCGTCGCATGCGCTGCTCGGTAGGCCCGGTCTCCGCATGGCTGCCCGTTGCCTGCCTGGACCCATCGCCACGTGCCGACCGTTGCCTGCGGTGGGGGCTGTGGCTTCCCCTCGCGTCGTCTCCCTGCCGCCGGCGCTGCGGGCTAGGTTCCGCTCCGCCTGTCTGCTCCCTGACGCTGACCGAGTTCCCTCGCATCGTCACCATGCTGCCAACTCCACAAGCCGGATGTCCTCGCATCCATGCGCACGACACGGAGACCTCTGCTGGCTCATCCCCTCTCGCCGCATAGGCCCCTTGAAGTGATCGCCGCTACAGCGCGGTCCAGCGCAAGTCTCCGGGAGACTCGCAGAAATAGCTTGGGCATGGTGAAGGCCCGGGTCCCCGTGGCGGGGTTCCGGGCCTTGTTTTGTCCGTGACATGAGTCTGGGCCCCGGGAGAACCCGCGGGGGGTTCTCGGACCGGGGCCCAGACTTCTCAGGTTGAGTTCGGCGGTGTCCTACTCTCCCACAACCCTTCGGTTGCAGTACCATCGGCGCAGTCAGGCTTAGCTTCCGGGTTCGGAATGGGACCGGG
>NZ_FOWC01000013.1 GCF_900115345.1 Amycolatopsis rubida
CCCGGTCCCATTCCGAACCCGGAAGCTAAGCCTGACTGCGCCGATGGTACTGCAACCGAAGGGTTGTGGGAGAGTAGGACACCGCCGAACTCAACATAAAAGAAGGGGCGGGGCCCCGGTCGAGAACCTGAAAGGGTTTTCCCGGAGCCTCGCCCTTTTTTCATGCCCAAAAACGGCGCGCCGCGAAAGGCGGCCCGCCGCCCTCACTCCGGGCGGCGCAGCAAATACGTGTCCATGATCCACCCGTGCCGCTCCCGAGCCGCGGCCCGCGTCTCCCGGATCTTCGCCGCCAACGCGTCATCCAACGGCCCGGACAGCAGAATCTCGTCCGGGGTCCCGACGTAGGCACCCCAATAGATCCACAACCCCTGGTTCGCGTACTGATCGAACGTCGTGTGCGCGTCGAGCAGCACGAAGACGTCGTCAGCGCCACTCGGCCAGCCCTCGGACAGCCGGCGACCGGTTGTGAGCTGCACGGCACGGCCGATCTGGTTCATCGTCGTGCGATGCCGAGCCACCAACGCGGAGATGCTGCTGATCCCCGGCACAACCTCATAGTCGAACGCCACGTTCCCACGCGCCAGCACGGCCTCGACCAACGCGATGGTGCTGTCGTACAGCGCCGGATCGCCCCAGACGAGGAACGCGCCGGTCTCGCCGTCGGCCAGCTCATCGCGGATCAGCCGCTCGTAGACATCGGTGCGGAGCTGATGCCAGTCGGCGACCGCGGTGCGGTAGTCGGCAGGCTTCCGGTCACGGTCCGGGTCCTTCGCGCTCACCACGCGATACCCCGGCCGGCTCACGAACCTCTCCAGTATCTCCTGACGCAGCTGCACCAGGTCGGCCTTCGCACTGCCCTTGTCGAGCACGAAGAACACGTCGACGCGATTGAGCCGGTCGACTGCCTGCACCGTGAGGTGTTCCGGGTCGCCGGCACCGATCCCGATCGCGTAGATCTTCCGCATCCGTGCAGTCTCTCCCGGCGGGTAACCGGGTTCACGGCAGGGTCCCCTGGCATGCCGCTACCCCCTAGGGGTATAAAGGAGGCAGAAGCGGCGAGCACGATAGGGAGCGTGGCGATGACCGAAACGACTTACACCGTCCAGGGCATGACGTGCGGGCACTGCGTCGGATCGGTGAAAGAGGAGGTGGGCGACCTGGCCGGGGTGCGGACAGTCGACGTCGACCTCGCCACCGGCGCTGTGAAGGTCACCAGTGCGGAGCCGATCTCGCACGAAGCCGTCAAGGCCGCCGTCGCCGAGGCCGGCTACCAGGTCGTCGCGTAAAAAGGAGTAACATGAGCACCACGACACCAGCCTCCGCGCAGTCAGTCGAACTCGCCATCGGCGGGATGACCTGCGCGTCGTGCGCTGCTCGGGTCGAACGGAAGCTCAACAAGGTCGACGGCGTCACCGCCAGCGTCAACTACGCGACCGAGAAGGCGCACGTCGAATACCCCTCCACCGTTTCGGTCGACGACCTGGTGGGCGTCGTCGAAGCGACCGGTTACACCGCGCAGGCACCGGAGCCGGAGAAGACGGAAGAGCCAGAACAGGACGAGACGCGGCCGCTGCGCGACCGGCTGCTGTACTCGGCGATCCTCACCGTGCCGGTGATCGTGCTGGCGATGGTCCCCGCGCTGCAGTTCACGAACTGGCAGTGGCTGTCGCTCACGCTCGCCGCGCCGGTCGTGGTCTGGGGCGCGTGGCCGTTCCACCGCGCAGCCTGGACCAACCTTCGGCACGGCGCGGCGACGATGGACACGCTCATCTCACTCGGCGTCTCGGCAGCCACGCTGTGGTCGCTGTACGCGCTGTTCTTCGGCATGGCGGGTATGCCGGGCTTGCGGCACGGCTTCGAGTTCCGCGTGTCCGGGGGATCGGGAACCGACAACATCTACCTCGAAGTCGCGGCGGGCGTCACCACGTTCATTCTCGCCGGCCGCTATTTCGAGGCGAGGTCCAAGCGCCGCTCCGGCGCTGCGCTGCGAGCCCTGCTCGAACTCGGCGCGAAGGACGTGACGGTACTGCGTGACGGTCGCGAGCAGCGGATCCCGGTCGACCAGCTCCGGGTCGGGGACACGTTCGTGGTGCGGCCTGGCGAGAAGATCGCCACGGACGGAGTGGTTACCGACGGTGGCTCCGCAGTCGACGTCAGCATGATTACCGGGGAATCCGTACCGGTCGAGGTCGCAGTGGGTGACGGCGTGACGGGCGCGACAGTGAACGTCGGCGGCCGGATCACAGTGCGCGCGACGCGGGTCGGTGCGGACACGCAGCTCGCGCAGATGGCCCGGCTCGTCGAGGAAGCACAGAACGGCAAGGCCGCGGTCCAGCGACTGGCCGACCGCGTCTCGGCGGTGTTCGTGCCGATCGTGCTGGTGCTGGCTCTGGGTACGTTGATCACCTGGCTGCTGACCAGCGGAAACGTCACCGAGGCGTTCACCGCGGCGGTAGCGGTGCTGATCATCGCCTGCCCGTGCGCACTGGGACTCGCGACCCCGACCGCCCTGCTGGTCGGCACCGGCCGCGGCGCGCAGCTCGGGATCCTCATCAAGGGTCCGGAGGTGCTCGAATCCACTCGCCGGGTCGACACCGTGGTGCTCGACAAGACCGGAACCGTCACGAGCGGGCGGATGAGCCTGGTGGACGTCCACGTCGGAGAAGGCGTCACGGAGCGCGAACTGCTGCGCTACGCGGGGGCGGTCGAGCACGCTTCGGAGCACCCGATCGCGAAAGCGATCGCAGACGGCGCCCGCGAACGAGTCGGCGACCTCCCGTCAGCGACGGAGTTCCGCAACACCGAAGGCCTAGGTGTCTCCGGTTTGGTAGAAGGTACAGCCGTCCTAGCCGGCCGCGCGGCCTTGCTGGCCGACTGGAGCGTCAAGATCGACGACCAGCTCTCCTCGGCCAAGACCGCGGCAGAAGAACAAGGCGCGACGGCAGTCTTCGTCGCATGGGACGGCGTCGCACGGGGTGTGCTGGTGGTCGCGGACACGATCAAGCCGACGTCCGCCCAAGCGGTCGCCGAGCTCCGGTCGCTGGGCCTGCAGCCGGTGCTGCTGACCGGCGACAACACCGGCGCCGCGCGAGCGATCGCCGACGCCGCGGGCATCACCGAGGTGGTCGCCGAGGTGCTTCCCGAGGAAAAGGTGGCTGTGGTGAAGCGCCTGCAAGGCGAAGGCCGAGTGGTGGCAATGGTCGGCGACGGCGTCAACGACGCGGCCGCACTCGCCCAAGCTGACCTCGGCCTGGCCATGGGCACTGGAACGGACGCCGCAATCGAAGCCGGTGACCTGACCCTCGTCCGAGGAGACCTGCGCGCAGCGGTAGACGCGATCCGCCTGGCCCGGCGCACGCTGGGCACGATCAAGGGGAACCTGTTCTGGGCGTTCGCCTACAACGTCGCGGCGCTGCCACTGGCAGCGTTCGGCCTGCTCAACCCCATGATCGCGGGCGCGGCGATGGCCTTCTCGTCCGTGTTCGTGGTGTCGAACAGCCTTCGGCTGCGGCGATTCCGGGCAGCGTGATGTGCCTGAGGGCAGGCCAGCGGTTGGGGCGGTCCCGGCAGCGTGATGTGTGCCTAGGGGACGGCCGTCGACCGCGGTTGGTCCCGGGCGGCTGGACGTGCCTGGGGACGGGCCGGTGGCGGTTCTGGCTGGCGTGATGTGTCTGGGGACGGGCCGGTGGCGGTTCTGGCTGGCGTGATGTGTCTGGGGACCGGCCAGCAGCTGCGACGGTTCCGGTCGGCTTGATCTAACGGCGACGGGCCAGCGGCGGAAGTTTCCGCTGCTGGCCCGTCGCCGAAATCTGCCCTTGGCGCTGGCCTGGGTGGATGTCCGCGCTGATCGGTCTGGTCGTCGCCGCGGCCTTGCTGGCTCGCGCTGCGGCACCGGCCGGGAACTGCCTCAGAAGCGACCTTCAGCGGGCAACCGCGTGGCGGATCCGTTCGCGCGGATCGCTCGCCGATGCTCCTGAGCACCCGGATTCATTCTCCACTTGCGGCGGCAAGCGCTTCGATGCTCTCCCGGCCAGGCCAGGGAAGAAACACCGTGCCGGGGCCGCGCGCTGGGGAAACTGCTTCAGGAACGCACCAGCCGGGCAATCGCGTCGGAGGCCTC
Source organism: Amycolatopsis rubida (assembly GCF_900115345.1). Classification (GTDB taxonomy): domain Bacteria; phylum Actinomycetota; class Actinomycetes; order Mycobacteriales; family Pseudonocardiaceae; genus Amycolatopsis; species Amycolatopsis rubida. Next base: position 4,121 of record NZ_FOWC01000013.1, read on the forward strand.
GCGCACCTTCAGGTCCGCTTCCTCCCCGCCTGCGGCCGCCGCCTGGACGACGCAAGTCGCCAGGTGCTCGTCGAGCAGTTCCAGCGAGAAGGACTGCAACGCCTTCGTCGCCGCGGACACCTGCGTCAGGATGTCGATGCAGTACTTGTCCTCCTCGACCATGCGCTGCAGGCCGCGGATCTGTCCCTCGATCCGGCGAAGGCGCTTGAGATAGGCCTCTCGTTCACTGCCGTAGCCGGTCATCGCACATCGTCCCTTTTCTCGGCATCCCCGTTGGTTTACCACCCAGTATACCCACCCGGCGTATCCGGGGGCCGGTGTTCGGCCAGCGGTGGCGACCTCCACGACTTCGGTCAGCGCGGAGGTCGGCACCGGTTCGACATGGCTTGACGGTTTCATCGCGGCCAGCGCGGACATCGAGGCTGTTGCGGCCGCTGTCGCAAGGCCGACGTTCTCGCACGCGGAGCGTGCTTCGCGATGGTGCCCGCCGCGCAGACGCGCCTGAAGTGCATCGGGCTGGGTTCGGCCGCTCGGGGCGGCCTCGGTGACGTCGGCGAGTGCGGCGGTTCGGCACGAGGTCCGTGTTCGCGGTGGTTGCCCGCGGAACAGACGTGCCCGGCGTCCCCGGGCGGGTGGTCAGCCGGTCGGGGCGGCTTCGGTGACGTTGGTGACTTCAGTGACGTTGGTGACTTCAGTGACGTTGGTGACTTCAGTGACGTTGGTGACTTCGGTGACTTCGGTGAGCGCTGAGGTGCGTCGTTGATTCGGCACCGGAGTGCCGTCCGGGGCGAGGTCGGCGTTCGCGGTCGCCAGGAGTTCGCGGGCTCCGCGCAATGCGGCTCTCACCCGTTGCTGGACGGCGGCGAGTTCAGCGACCCGCTGTTCGGCGTCGGCGACGACGCGGGTGGCGTGGTCGGTGGCTTGGCGGACGTGTGCGTCGGCTTCGGCTCGGGCGGCGGCGGTGCGGTCGGCGATTTCGCGGAGTGCGTCGGTGCGGCGGTCGGCCAAGGTGCGCGTGAGGTGTTCTTCGAGCCGACGGCGTTCCTTCGCCGCCGCTTCGTCCGCGGCGTGGCGTTCCTCGACTGCGCGACGCAGCAGATCTTCGTGTTCTCGCCGCTGTTGCTCGCGGTCCGCGGCGACAGCTTCGACGAGCGTGTGTTCCTTTTCGGTGAGACGGACGGCTTCTGCCCTGGCGTCAGCGATGATCCGCGCGGCGGTGTCTTCGGCGCGGGCGGTGATCTCCGCGGCTTCCTCGCGCGTCAGCTCGACCATCCGGCGCGAGCGTTCCTGCAATGCGTCCGGCTCGATAGGGGTGCGGCTGATCCGGTCGACCGTCGCGCGCAGTACGCGATTGCGCTCGGCGAGCTCGGCCGCTTGGTGTGCCGCGGCGTCGCGTTCCGCGGCGAGGCGCCGGAATTCCGCCTCGACCCACGTCACGAATTCTTCGACCTGGCCGCGCTGATAGCCGCGCCAAGCCGAGTCGAAGGACGGCCGGACGGCCATCAGGTCCTCGCCACCGCCGGGGGCCATGCTCTCACCTCCCATTTGGATGGTTTCTCCTCGGCGCTCGTTTTTCTTGCCGCACCGGGGTTTTCCGCACTGCCTCCAGTGTGCCTGAAGTCCGGCGATCCGTGGGAGCCTGGGGCGGATCAATCTTCGAGCGGATCTTCGGTGCCCGTCGCAGTGCTTCGCACGCCGGGCAATTCGGCCAGTTCCGCAGTGAGGTCGGCAAGATCGCCGCGCCCTTGCAGCCGCAATGTGACGACCGCGATCCGTTGCCCCTCTTCGGAAACGGTCTCGCGATCGACCGCCACCCGATGGACGGCCCAACCCCGATCGGTGCAAGCCGCGAGCACGGCCCGCAGTACGCCGTGCCCGTCGTTATAACTCAACCGGAGGATCGGCGGCTGCCGCCGATGGCGCGCGACGAACCGGGAAAGCCGCGGGAATCCGCGAGTGATCAGGACGAGCCCGGCGGTGGTCGCGACGGCCAGCACCGGCAGCCCGGCGCCGCACGCGACTCCGACGGCCGCCGCGAGCCAGACGGTCGCCGCGGTCGTGAGACCGCGCACCGCGTCGCGGCGCACGAAGATCAGCCCGCCGCCGACGAATCCGATGCCGGACACGATCTGCGCGGCGATCCGCGACGGGTCGAGCGCCACGTGCTCGATGCCGAGCAAATCGGCGAAGCCGTATTTCGACACCAGCATGAAGACCGCGGACCCGACGCCGACCAGCGTGTGCGTGCGCAGGCCTGCTTGTTTGTTGCCGACCTCGCGCTCGATGCCGATCACCGTGCTCAGCAGCAGCGCGAGCAGCACCGGCGGCAGCAGTTCCCATTGTTCGCCAGTGGACCAGAGAGCATGCACGGACGTAACCTCCTCGCCCGTCACTGTGCCCGGCCCCCGGAGAGCCCGTGCGCCCGGCCCGGCGGTCACGCCTAAGCTCGGGCCATGGCCCGCTACTTCGACGTGCACCCGCAGAACCCGCAGCGCCGCGCGCTCTCCCAGGTGGTCGACCTGCTGCGCGACGACGGGCTCATCGCCTACCCGACCGACTCGTGCTTCGCGCTCGGCTGCCGCATCGGCAACCAGCAGGGGATGGAACGGATCCGCACCATCCGCAAGCTCGACCACCGGCACCACTTCACGCTCGTCTGCCAGGACTTCGCCCAGCTCGGCCAGTTCGTGCACATCGACAACGCGGTGTTCCGGGCCATCAAGGCCAGCACCCCGGGGGCGTACACGTTCATCCTTCCGGCGACGAAGGAAGTCCCGCGACGGCTGCTGCACGCCAAGAAGAAGACCGTCGGCGTGCGGATCCCCGACCACGTGGTGACCCAGGAACTGCTCGGCGAACTGGGCGAGCCGATCCTGTCGAGCACGCTGCTGCTGCCCGATTCCGGCGAGCCTCTCACCCAGGGCTGGGAGATCAAGGAAGAACTCGACCACGTACTGGACGCCGTCATCGACTCCGGCGACTGCGGCGTGGAGCCCACCACGGTGATCGACTTCTCCTCCGGAGAGGCGGAGGTCGTGCGGCACGGGGCGGGAGACCCGTCCCGGTTCGAGTGAGCGGGGTCGTCATCGGTTTTGTTTCCTCCTTGACGGGGTGGTCTTCGATCCTGGTGCGGGCGGCGGGACCGAGTCGCTCGGCTTGACGGCTGTTGATGCGGTTTGGTCGATTCGACGGCTACCCCGGACAGCTTCTTGACGCGACGGTTCTTGTCTCGACAGCTGCCGACACGAACTGCATGAACTGACGCCTACGGGTGACAGCAGCTTGGATCGACCGTCCTGCCCGCGGAGCGTGCCGCTCGGCTCGGGCCGCTGCGGCGAGGCTGCCAGCGCAGGTCGCGCGGCGGGCAGTCACCGCTCCGGCCTGCTGCGGCTACGAGGGCACACGCCGGCGCACGCCACTCGAAGTGCTGCTGACCGGCGCAAGTCGGCGGACGGTTGCGCAGGTCGCTGGCGGATCTCCTCCTCATGCAGGCTGCGGAAGGTTCTCGTCGCCCGAGACGCCGAGCATCCTCGGCGGCGACCACCACGATCCGCTGGCACACCCAGCGCCCAAGACAGCCGGTAGCCGCTTCAACCTCTCCGTCGGCGCTGGCCAAGGCGCTCTGGATTCCTCTCGCGCGCGGAATGTCCCGTTGGCGCGGTCCGCAGCGATCCTCGCTGTCGTCGGCGGCATCCAGCTGCAGTCTCCTTCCGACACGAGCCGCCGTAGGCGCGGGCTGGCACGGTGGCGCGGTTCGAGTTGGTCAGGAGAAGCAGCGGCGGGTCGCGTCCGGGCAGGTGCCGAAGCGGGCTGGCAGGCACCGGAACCGGGGTCCGCGCTCTCAGGTGTGTCCGATCAATGCTCCTTTCCCGCGTCGAAGATGCGGCAGATCCAGCACGCGGGGCGGGCGAACCCGAGCGCCGCCGAAGAGGTCACACGGTTGCCTCCACCGGGGTGTTGAGCAGGCGCGACAGGGCGTCCGCGAGCGGGACCTCCGACGAGGAATGCCAGCCGACGACGGCGTCCGGCCGGAGCAGCAGCGCACCGTCTGAAGGCAGTTCCGTCTCGGCCAGCCACTCCTCGTCCGAGATGGGAACGAGGCGGAGGCCCAGCCGGTCGGCTTCGGCTGTCCACCGGGTGCTCTCCGGTCCGCAGAGCAAGGTGAAGCCAGGCACCGCCAAGTCCACTGTGGACGTCGTGGCGTCGAGCCAAGCGTGCGGCACCCGGGTGCCTGGACGACCGGCCGGGCCGTACCGGTCTTCCGGTGCGGGACCGCGTCCGTCCGGGACGAAGGCACCGTGTTCGTATTGCACGCCGAACAGCGCGGCGAGCGGGTCGACGCTCGGCGCGTCGTCGCTGGTGATCGTGGCGAGCATGGTGCCGAGATGGCCGCTGGCCATGCTGGAGAACTCCGCTGTCGCGTACCCGATCGGGTACCGCTCGGCGTGGTAGGTGTCGAGCAGGGCGGGCGTCGCCGTGCCGGCCAGTACCGCGGCGAGCTTCCAGGCGAGGTTGGCTACGTCCGCGATCGCGGTATTCGCACCCGCGGCGGCCATCGGCGGCATCGCGTGCGCGGCGTCGCCGGCCAGGAAGATCCGGCCGAGGGAGAACCGGTCGGCCACGTACATCCCTGACTCCCAGTGCATCCGGCTGAGCACTTCCACCTCAAGGTCCGGCACGCCGACGACGGTGCGCAGCAATGCGCGCCAGCCGTCCTCGCCCAGGGAATCCGAACCGGGGAAGTCGGAGGTGGAGAAGAGCCACCGGTCGGTGCCGTTGACGGACACGAACGCGCCGGAGGCGGCCGGGTTTTCGATCCGGCACAGGTTGAACGGTTTGTCCCGGACGAGCTCGGCGAGGTCGGCACGGAAGCAGACGTCGAGGTTGTCGGCCAGGTGCCCGTGCCCGCTGCGCGGAATGTCGAGCGCGGTGCGGATCGGACTGCGCGCGCCGTCCGCCGCGATCAGATATTCGGCGCTGACCTGGTACGGCTCGCCGTCGGCCGGGCGCAGCTGGGCGGTGATCCCGGTGTCGTCATGGTCGAACGACACCAGTTCGGTGCCGAAGCGAACCGACACGCCCCGCTCGGCAGCGGCCTGCCGCAGCACCGGCTCCAGCACGTCCTGCGGACACAACACGCTTGGCGCTGGGCTGAGGCTGGGCATCTTGCCGTGCTGGACGAGTCGTTCGCGCACGGTTTCAGTGACCTCCGGCCAGGTCGCGTCGGCCAATGTGGTGCCGGAGAGCATTCCGGTGAACGACGCGAGCGGTGCGCTGGCTTGCTCGACCTGGTCCATGAGGCCGAGCCAGCGGAACACTTCGGTGCTGCGCGGGTTGAACCGGCGTGCTTTCGGCTGCGGGGACGTGCCCGCGTGCTTCTCGACCAGCACCGGTGCTGCTCCCTCGCGGTGCAGCAGCAGTGCCGCGGTGAGTCCGGCGATCCCTCCGCCGCAGATCAGAACAGGAATTCGTGCAGTCATCTCATAACCCCCAGGGTCGTGTACGTTGTACATCTTGTGTACGTTGTACATGACGATGTACTGTGTACGCAAGCGGGCTGGAGACAAGGAGATGAATGGGAGATCAAGGGCCGACACCGCCGATTTGGCTGTTGCCCGAGCCGCCGGAACGCGGATGGGGCCTCGGGCGAGTAGATATCGTCAACGCAGCCGTGCGACTGGCCGACCACGGCGGCGCGGAGGCGCTCACGATGCGGGCCGTGGCGAAGGAGCTGGGCGCGTCCACCCCGATGTCGCTGTATCGCTACGTGCACAGCAAAGACGGTCTGGTGGACCTGATGCTGGACCTGGCGAACGGCGAGGTGCGCACCCCGGAAGTCCCGGGCGAGGACTGGCGGGGCGAGCTGACGGCCGTCGCGGTCGACACGTGGGCGATGACGAAGCGGCATCCGTGGTACGCGCGGCTCGTGCACCAACGACCTCCGGCCGGGCCGAACGCGAGTAGACGGACCGAGTTCGTGCTGGCGACCTTCGACCGGCTGGGCCAGGACCTCGCGTCGGCACTCGGGTACGCGCGGCTGCTCGACGGATACGTCACCGGTCAGGCGCTGCAGTGGGCGGAAGAGCGGGCGATGTGGCAGCGCAACGCGTTCGTCGACGTGGTGGACGTGCAGCGGCAGGCGCGGGCTTGGTTCGGCGACGTCGTGTCGGAGGACGGGCCGTATCCGCTGCTCGTACGGGTGCTGGAGAGCTTTCTGTCCGAGCGGCACGACGCGGCGGGTGAGAGCGGCGCGGTCAGTGCGGACGGTGGCGGACCGGACGTGGAGCCGGACGCATCTGGCCGGGTGGCTGGTGCCGGTAAGCCGGGCGCTCGGCCGGGTGCGGAGGCGGCCGGGGCTAGGCGCGTCGTCGAGGCGGACCGCGAGCTTGCCGGGTCCGCTCAGGTTGCTGGGTCGGGCCAGGAAGGCTCGGGCCAGGTGGCGGATGCGCACGCTCCCGCTGACGCGCGGACGGTGGCCGAGGCGGCGGCCGAGGACGCGCAGTTCGAGCTTGGCCTCGAATGTCTGCTGGACGGCATCGCCGCGCGGCTTCGCTAGGTTGGTCGCCTGGACCGGCTGCTGGGGATGTTGACGTGAAGTTCCTGCTGGTAACGCACATGAACCCTGAGGAGACCCGACAGGAGGTGATGGACGGGCACGCTGACTTCATCGCCAAGATCCGTGCGTCCGGCGAGTGATCAACACGCCGGCGGGCGGGGGACAGCGCACGACCAGGCGGCTGGCGCCGATTCCACTGACTGGGCGCAGACCCTGGAGTTGTACGGCCTGCTCGAACTCGCTGGCGACCCCGCGGGTGCGCACGAGCATTACCTGCGCGCGGCGAAACGGACGAGCAGCATTCCGGAGCACCGGTACCTCCAGTCGACGGCGGCGAAGTTCCTTCCGCACGGGAAGTAGGCGGGCTGGCGGGTTGCTTGGCCAGTCGGCGGGGGACGGTCAGCTCGGCGGGGAGCGGATTAACCGCCTGAGGCTACGGAGACTGCCCCTGCCAGGACTTCTCGCGCGCGGAGCGTGCGGCGCGCTGGCTGCGGATCCAGCTGGCGACGGGCGTGAGCTGCGGATTAGTGCATGCCGGAGGTGTGCTGGCGGCGGGTTAACGCATGCCGGAGGTGTGCTGGCGGCGGGCGGGTTCGTGGTGAACCGGGAGGGTTGGCTGGGTGAGCTTTGCCGAAGAGGAGCGGAGTGAGCGGGAGGACTCGGGGATTCCGGAACGGAACAAGACCGGTCAAGCGGCTGGGTTTGTGCGTTCCAGGAGGAATACCCGGATTTCGCGGTGGGCGGCGCGTTCGGCGTAGCGGTCGTAGGCCGGCCAGTAGGAGGCGACGGCGTCCCACATTTCCTGACGTTCGGCGTCTTTGAGAAGACGGCCGCGGACTGCCACGGTGCGGCCGTGGACGGAGACTGTCGCGTCGGGGCGGGACAGGAGGTTTGCCGTCCAGGCGGGGTGATGTTCGCCGCCCCAGTTGGAGCCGATCACGACGTATCCGCCGGAGTGTTCGACGTACAGCAGCGGGACCTGGCGTGGTTCGCCGGAGGTGCGGCCGATCGTGGTGAGCAGCAGGGTGCGCAATCCGACTGCCGCGCCTACGCCCATGCGGCCGCCGCTGATGCGGAGGAGCAGGCGGTCGGCGGGCATCATCGCTTGGCCGAACGCGGCGAATGCCTTGCTGCGGCCCAAACCGGCGAAAATCCTGCGCAATTCCATGGGGCGCAGCCTACGGGGCCGTGAGGGGGAGGCTGGTGGGCGGCGGCTTGGGCGGGACAGTGCGGCGGGGCGGCGGTCGTGCGGGATTGGCCGTGCGGGACCGGTTGGCGAGCGGGGCGGGGTTCGGGCGGCGAGGGGACGAGCGGAGCGGCGGAAGCGGGCCGATAGCCGGGCGGCGGCTGGCGATGGAATGCCAGCGGTTCGTGCGTGGAACATGGTCTTCGGTAGACCGGCCTCGGGGGCGTTGATGGTTGGGCGGCGGGAGGAATGTGAGCAGCCCGGCTGAGTCGCGCGCTGGGCTGTCGGGCGGGGAACCGCAGAGAGTGCTGCTGGGCGGGTGGCCGAGGTCAGCGGCGGCGATGCCGAGCAGCAGCCCGCGGTAGCCGGACGGGCGGAACGGCAGGCAGTTCGGCTGAGTCTCGCAGTAGGTTGTCGGGCGGGAAATCGCGGAGGGTGCTGAGGGCCGGGTGGTCGCGGCGGGCGAAAGGAACGTCAGTCGTCCAACTGCGCCACGGTGGGCTGGCAGGCCGAGGGAGCGCGGCGGGCTCTCATGGGCGCGGCGGTCGAGGGCGAGAAATGTCCGCAGCTCGCGGGTGGCTTGTGGCAGGTAGGTGCCGATGGTCGCGGAGGCGGATAGGTGCCGATGGTCGCGGAGGCAGATAGGTGGAGTCCTGCCCGCGATCCGCGGCTAGCAGGTGACGAGGGCCAGATGGCGGGGCGAGCGTGGGGAAGCACGGCCGGTTGAGAGCTGACGATCGTCGCCTCAATGTTGGGGTTCCTCGACGGCATAGGTAAGGGGGCCGCACGACGGGCGGGCAGGGGGAACCGGAGCAGGGCGAGGAGGCGAGGGGCTAGAACCCGCTGGTAGTCAGCTTCAGGAGGGCGTCGGTCAGAGCGGCAGCGTGGTCCACCAGGTAGAAATGGCCGCCCGGGTAGGTGGTCAGGGTGAAGTCCCCGCTGGTGTGGGACGACCAGGCTTGCACGTCGTCCACTGGGGCATGGGGGTCGGCGTCTCCGGTGTGGGCGTGGATGGGCGCGGCTAGCGGGCCTGGGCTTGGGCGGTACGTCTCGACAGCCGTGTAGTCCGCGCGCAGGGCCGGGAGGAACAGTTCTCTCAGTTCGGGATCTCGCAGCACCTTCGGATCAGTGCCTGCCAAGCCTTCGATCTCGGACAGCAAACCGTCGTCGTCTTGGAGGTGGATTTGTTCGTTTACCAGGCGGGACGGGGCTCGGCGGCCGGAGATGACCACTGCTTCCGCGGGCGTGCCCCTTGCCTCCAGGCGCAGGCCGACCTCGTACGCGAGCGTCGCGCCCATGCTGTGGCCGAACAGCACTACGGGCAGGTCGAGCCACGCCAGAAGGGCTTGGGTGACGCCGTCCGCCAGTTCTTCGATGGTGTGCAACGCTGGTTCGGCCATTCGGTCTTGGCGGCCGGGGTATTGCACTGCCAGGACGTCGACGGCTGGGGACAGCGACTTCGACAGCGGGTGGAAGAACGGGGCTGCGCCGCCGGCGTGCGGCAGGCACACCACCCTGGCGGGGGCGTCGTCGGCGGGGTGGAAGCGGCGTAGCCACGAGTCCGTCATGCGGGCGATTTTACCGGGGACGGCCGCGGGTACAGGGGCAAGCGGCGGAATTCGATCTTTTCGTACGCGCTGGTGACGCCGGTCTCGAACAGGACTCCGACGGTGAAAGGGTCTGGCTGTACCAGGTCGGAGTACCCGGCGGGGGCGTCGGCGAGAACGGTGGACGGTTGCCAGGTTCTGCCTCGGTCTGAGCTGGTCCTGAGTTGCATCGTGCGGCGAACCGCTGGATCGGACGGGCCGGAGTAGAGGAGTACGCGGCGGTTCGTCGTTTGCAGGGCGCTGCCTTCTACCTTCGGACCGGACAGGGTTGGCTGCACTTGGTAGGGGCGGGTCAGGGTGCGGCCGCCGTCGGTGCTGTAGGCGTCCAGGCGGTTCTCGGGCGCGGAGCCTTGGTTGCGGCTCGAGAAATACACCGTGCCGTCGGATAGTTCGGTGGCGGTGGTTTCGTTGGGGGCGAGGACGCCGTCGGTCGGGTCGTCGGTGAAGCCGATGTGCCAGGTGCGGCCGTTGTCGTCGCTGTAGAGGTCGTGGCCGCCGTAGTACTTGGCTTCGGTTCCCACGTCGGCGGAGCCCGCGGGTGGGGCGCTGGAGTGGTTGGCGGGGACGATGATTCGCCCGGCGTGGCGGCCGTGGTGGAGGAGGGTGGCGTGGCCGGGGGCGGTGGCATACCAGCGCCAGGACGGGAGTTTTGCCGTGGCGGTGAGGTCGCGGGCCGGGGTCCAGGTGCGGCCGTTGTCGGGGCTGCGCCGGACGAAGACCCGGCGGCTGTCTTGGGGGGACACGGTGCCGGACATGATGGCTTTCTCGCTGACGGGTCCGTTGTGGACAGTCAAGAGCACCAGGTCGCCGTTGCGGGCTGCGACGGGGGTCGGGTTTCCGGCGGTGGCCTCGCCGTTGCTGTCGACTACGCGCAGCTCGCCCCAGGTGCAGCCGCCGTCGTGGGAGGTTTTGGCGACGGTGTGGATCGCGCCGGAGTCTCCGGGGGAGTCGCGGCGGCCTTCGGCGAAGGCGAGCAGCGAGTTGTTCGCCGCGCGGACCACCGCGGGGATGCGGAAGGTGTGGTAGCCCTCGGTGCCCGAGACGAACGGGGCCGACGACGTGCAGCTGCCGTGCGCGCTGGCCCGCGGGGCCGGGACGACGCTCAAGATCGTTGCGGCGAGCGCGAGCGTGATTGTTCTCGGGAGCACCGGGGGGACCGCCTCTCGCTCCGGACGTGGGATGTCCGACGTCCTATGTCCGGAGAACTTAGAGAGGCGGTCGCGCGGCGTCAAGACTCCGGATCGGTGGCGGTCGCGCGGACGGTTCCGGTCTCGGCGGTCGCGGTGATCCGCAGCGGGGCGGTGCCGGTCGGGCGTACTCGCATGATTTCCGCGGCTACCGGGGCGGCCAGGCGGGTGCGCAGGGTCCGGCGCAGGCCGCGGGCGCCGTATACCGGGTCGAAGCCTTGATCGGCCAGCAGGCGGACGGCGGACTCGGCTACCTGGAGGTCGACGCCGCGGCGGCGGAGTCTCGTGCGCAGCAGGTCGGTTTCGAGGCGGGCGACTTGTTCGATGGTGGTGCGGTCCAGTTCGTCGAAGATCACCGTTTCGTCGATGCGGTTCAGGAATTCCGGGTCGAAGAACGACTGCAGGGCTTTGTCGACAACGGTGCGGCGGGTGTGGCCGCGGTCCAGGAGCGCGCGCCAGCGGGAACCTCGGCGGCGAGCCAGTTCTTTCGAGCCCAGGTTCGAGGTGAGGAAGACGAAGCTGTTGCGGAAGGAGATCTTCTCCTGGCCGTTCGCGAGACGCAGCATTCCGTTGTCCAGGACGCCCAGAAGCGCGCGCAGGACGGTGGGGTGGGCTTTTTCCACCTCGTCGAAGAGGACGATTCCGGGAGTGTACGGGTCACCCTCCACAGTGGACCGGTCGAAGACGGTGAAGGCTTCCTTGCTGCCCGCGTAACCGGGCGGGGCGCCGTTGAAGGAGGCCGCGTAGTGCTCTTGGGCGAGAGAGTTCATGTCCACTCGGCACAGGTCGTCCGGGCCGGAGCGCAGGGCGGCGGCTACTTGGCGGACCAGTTCGGTTTTGCCTACGCCGGTGGGGCCGAGAAGCAGGACTGTCGCGGGTGGACGGTCGGGTTCCGTCGCGCCCGCGCGGGCCAGGGTGATGGCCCGGACGACGGCGTCGATGGCTGGGTCTTGGCCAAGGACGCGGCTGCGCAGGCGTCGCGCCAAAGCATCGGGGGTGTCCGGCGCGGACGGAACGGGGCAGGCGGCCGGAGCGGCTGGCTGCCGGTTCCGGTTCTGGTCGTGGTACCTGTCGGTGATGAACGGCATGGTGTCCTTTCCCTGAACCGAAAAACCGGAACCGGCGGCCAGCGGAGGATCAGGCCTGCTTGGTCTTTTCCGCGGGCAGCTGGCCGACCGGGCATTCGGCCACGCCGATCGTGCTGCGCGTGATGGCCTCGACGTTTTCCTGCGCCTTCTGCGCGTCGGTGACCCACGTGCGGTAGAACTCGAACGGGCAGTCCGCGACGCCCTTGTCGCCGCCGCCGGCCGCGTGCACGCCCGAGTAACCGCGGTGCAGCAGCTTGAACAGGTGGTTCTGCGACTGGTCGTACTCGCGGGCGTCCCGGATCGCCGAAAGCGACAACTGGGCGAACTGGATGCCGTATTCCTCCTCGCCGGTTTCGCCGAGCGTCCGGCCGTCGAAACCGATGATCGAGGAGTGGCCGAAATACGAGTACACGCCGTCGAATCCGGCCGCGTTGGCGACCGCGACGTAGCAGTTGTTGGCCCACGCCATGGCCTTCGCCATCAGCACCTGCTGGTCCTTCGCCGGGTACATGTAGCCCTGGCAGCGGACGATCAGCTCGGCACCCTTCATCGCGCAATCCCGCCAGATTTCCGGGTAATTGCCGTCGTCGCAGATGATCAGCGAGATCTTCATGCCCTTAGGGCCGTCCGTGACGTACGTGGTGTCGCCCGGGTACCAGCCCTCGATCGGGCACCACGGCAGGATTTTCCGGTACTTCTGCACGATCTCGCCGTGGTTGTCGATCAGCACCAAGGTGTTGTACGGCGGCTTGTCCGGGTGGTCCTCGTGCTGTTCGCCGGTGATCGAGAAGACGCCCCAGGTATCGGCTTCGCGGCAGGCGGCGGAGAAGATCGCGGTCTCCTCGCCGGGGATAGTCGCCGCGGTGTCGTACATTTCCTGCTCGTCGTACATGATCCCCTGGGTCGAGTATTCGGGGAACACGACGAGGTCCATTCCGGGCAGGCCGCCCTTCATGCCGACCACCATGTCGGCGATCTTGCGCGCGTTGTCGAGCACCTCGGCCTTCGAATGCAGCCGCGGCATCTTGTAGTTCACGACCGCGATGCCGACTGTGTCCGGGCTTGAGGAAATGTCACCGTGTCGCATGGGGTTTCTCCTTCAGGTGGCGGGTCAGGCCGCGGCCGCGGCGCGGTCGTGGACGGGGCGGGACTGGCCGCGGAAGCCGAGCACCGCGGCGAGAGCGACGAGCAGGACAGCGGCCGCCGCCGCGAGGAGAGCGGCGGTCGCGGTGGAGCGGTAGCCGCCGGTGAGCGCGAGGAACGCGGGCAGCGTGCAGGTCGGCTGGCTGAGCAGGACGGTCGTCCAGCCGGTGAACCGGGTCAGCTCCTCGCGGCCGAGCCCGAGCACGAGGAAGAACAGGCCCCACAGCAGCGCCCAGGACAGCCAGATCACGCCGAACACCGGATCGTGCTGCCGCCAGAACGCTATGCCGGCGTACACGAGCGCGGCGCCCGCGACGAACAGCGAGAACCAGCCGATGCCCTCGGGTTCGAGCCCGGCGAGGTTCGCGATCCCGACGTACAGATAGGTGAAGCCGAACAGGAACAGCCCGGACGCGCCGAGGATCGCTTCGGAATCCCCGTGCGCCTGGACGATCAGCACTGTCGGCGTCACGCACTGGAGCCCGCCCACGAACAGATTCAGCGCGGCGGCCGACCGCGCGGGCACTCGCCCGAGCAGCATCAGCCCGTTGACCAGCAGTACCGCCCCGACGTAGAGCAGGCCGACGTTGTTCATCGCACGCTCCTCAGTTGGTACCAGATGAAATACTGTCAAGTGAAAATAAATGGCCGGACGGCGGGCGTCAAGACCGGAACGGAACGGGTCAGAGCCGGGTGATCGGATCGAAGTCGCAGCCGCGCGCGGCGGCGAGGTGCACGTGCTGGGCGGCTTGCTGGCCGTGGAATTCGACCGTGCCGCGCGGTCCGTCGTAGGCGACGCCGTCGATGGCGGCGTTGAAGGCGCGCATGTCCGGAGTGCCTGCCCGGCGAGCGAGTTCGGCGAGCGTATGCAAGCCCTCGTAACAGGATTCGGCCGCGTTGTTGAGCGGCGGCGCGGCCGGGCCGTGCAGGCGGACGTAGCGGCCGAGCAGGTCCATCGCGTCCGCGGTGACCAGGGAGCGGAAGTACGCGGCGGACGCGAAGAGGTTTCGGGTCGCCTCGGCTCCGCTGGCCAGCAGCATGTTTTCTTCCATCAACGGACTGAAGCGCAGCATCTGCTCGTGAAGTCCGCGGGCGGCGAACCGGCGGTTGAACCGGACCGCGTCCTGTCCGACGAACAGCATCAGAACACCGTCGCACGCCGAGGTTTCGACGCGCCGGACCAGCCGTGCCATGTCGCCCGAACCCAGTCCGACGAACGCCTCTCCGGCGATCCGGAGGTCGAGTTCTCTTGCGTAGCGCCGGATCGCGTCCGCGGAACCGCGCGGCCACACGTAGTCGTCGCCCGCCACGAACCAGCTGCGCGCGCCGCAGTTGTCGCGCAGCCACCGCAGCGCGGGCTGGATCTGCACGCGTGGGACTTCGCCGGAACAGTAGATGCCAGAACGACTTTCGCCGCCTTCGTAGAGCGATGTGTACACGTACGGCACGCGGTCGGCGAGGACCGGCGCGAGCGCGTTGCGGACTGAGGAAATGTGCCAACCGGTGACCGCGTCGATCTCGCCCGCGTCGACCAAGCGCCGCACGGCCGACGCGACCTGGGCGGGCGGAGCGCCGCCGTCGACGACTTCCAGCGTCACCTCGCGGCCGAGGATTCCGCCCGCGTCGTTCAGTTCCCGGACCGCGAGTTCGCTGATCGCCTCGCACGAGGGCCCGAACAGGCCCGCCGGTCCCTGCAGCGGGACGACCAGCGCGACGCGCAGCGCGCTCGCGCGGCTGGCGACTCCGAGTCCCATGCCGGCTCCGGGCTTTTTCGCCGGTTGACTTGCTTCCATTTGGAAGTCTTACAATGCGGAGGCATTTGCGCAAGGGCGGAACGAGGGCGGGCGGATGAGGCAGGCACAGGCGGCCGAGGCGTCGTTGATCCGCGCCCTCACCCGCACCGCACGCGCGGTCACGCTGCGGATCGAGCCGCTGCTCAAACAAGAGGGGCTGTCCCTCGACGGCTGGCTGGTGCTGGACGCGCTCGCCGCGGGCGACGGCCTCACGATGACCGAACTGGCCGGGCGCACGCTGGTCACCGGGCCGACGCTGACCCGCGTGGTCGACCGGCTGGTCACCACCGCGGCCGCGTATCGCGAGGTCGACGCGGAGGACCGGCGGCGGGTCCGGGTGTATCTCGCGCCGCGCGGACGCGGCGCGCATCAGCGGGCGACGGCTCGGCTGGCCGAGGTGGAACGCGAACTGGATCCGGACGGCGGGGTGCTGGCGAAGCTCTCGGAAGTCGAGTAGTGCGGTCAGTTCTCCCGGCGTTGTGCCCACGGCGTTCGGAAGACGACGAGACTGCCGAGCAACGCCAGGGAGAGCAATGCCGCGCCGCCGTCGGTGATCACTGACGGGAGGATTCCCGCCGGTCCGTAGAGGGTGACGGAGGCGTCGAAGACCGCGGGCGGGATCGCGAAGACCCCGGCGGCTTGGGTGACGTTGACGGCCACGACGACCCAGAACGTCCACGTCCGGCCCCGCAGCGCGAGCAGGCCGGCCGCGTTGCCGACGATGTAGAGACAGCCGACGGTGCGAAGCCCGGTCAGGAATCCCGGTGCGTCGGAGGCGCTGGCTCCGGCCGACCGCATTGCGAGGCGAAGCATGTCGAGGTCGATGATCACGAAGTTCTGCAGGATCGTGCCGACAGTGAAGACCAGTGAACAGACGACGGTGGCGATCTGCAGCGGACGAGTCCACGCGGTGGGGTGGTGCTTCCGGACAAGCGGGTGCGACATGAGTCCAGCTTTGCCCGGTTCGTGCTCGCGGACATCCGGTACGAGCCCCGGATGACGACCCCGGAATTCCCTGAGGCTAGGGCCGCTTCCGCCATTCGCGCTGATGCCGGGTCAGCACGTCGATCAGCTCGGCTTTGCGCTCGGCCACTTCGGTGTGACTGCCCATGATCCCGACCGCGGCGACCGTCCGGCCGTCCTCCACGACCGCGACCGACACGCCGTCCGCTTCGGTTGACGCACTCGGCGCGGCGACCAGGCCCTCGGCCTGGATCCGGGTCAGGTCTTGGAGAAAACGCTCGACCAGCTCGGCGTCCGAAGGCGGCAGAGCGCCGATCTGCGGCCACAGATCGCGGTTTTCCATGGCAGCCAGCAAGATCCAGCCGGTCGACGTGCGGATCGGCGAGCGGCGCACGAACCCTTCGGCGAGATAGGCGTAGCGCGGGTCGTGCGAGGCGTAGTCCACGTAATAAAGGTCGCTGCCCACCATGATCGCCAGCACCGCGGTCATCCCGGTTTCCGCGTGCAGCGCTTCGAGATCCTCGTGCGACACCGTGGTGACAGTGGGGCGGCCGACCAGCCGGATGAGCAGGAACGGAGCCGGGCCGAGGGAGTAGCGGCGGTCGTGCTCGTCGAGGTAACCGGTCGCGACGAGGCCGTTGACCAGGCCCTGGATCGAACTCATCGGCGCGTCGAGCTCGCGGGCGAACTCGGTGAGCGTGACCCCGTTCCGGGAGCGCGCGGCCCGCTCCAGGATGGTCGACACCCGGTCGATCATCCGGTGGTGCGGCCTCGGGCGGCCGTCCGGCGTGGGGTGCGTCGGCATCGGTGCTTTCTCTCCTCGGGTGATCGGGAACTCTACCCGGACCTGCGGGTTGCGTAAATACGTATTTTGATGCCAGTATGCGTAGCGAGGAGGTGCGCTCGTGAGCATGCCACTGGACGGTGTCGTCGTCGCGGACTTCAGCCGGGTGCTCGCCGGTCCGCTGGCGTGCGTGAACCTGGCCGACCTCGGGGCGACGGTGATCAAGGTCGAACGGCCCGGTTCCGGGGACGACACCCGTGGCTGGGGGCCGCCGTGGACGGCGCACTCCAGCTCGTACTTCGAATGCGCGAACCGGTCCAAGCAGTCCGTGGCGCTCGACCTCGGCGATCCGGACGACCTGGTCCTGGCGCGCGAACTCGCCAGCCGCGCCGACGTGCTCGTGGAGAATTTCCGCTCCGGCGCGCTGCGGCGGCGCGGGCTCGACTACGAATCCGTCCGCGTGGGTAATCCCGGCATTGTGTACTGCTCGGTTTCCGGCTTCGGCGGCGACGCGGACCTGCCCGGCTACGACTTCCTCGTGCAGGCGATGGGCGGGCTGATGAGCGTCACCGGCACCGACGAACCGGCGAAGGTCGGTGTCGCGCTGGTGGACGTGCTCGCCGCGAAGGACGCCACCATCGGCATTCTCGCCGCGTTGCGGGCCCGCGAGCAGAGCGGACGGGGACAGCGGGTCGAGGTGAATCTGCTGTCCAGTTTGCTCGGTTCGATGGCCAACCAGGCTTCCTCGTACCTCACGACCGGACGCGCGCCGCGGCGGATGGGCAACTCGCATCCATCGATCGCGCCGTACGAAACGTTGCGCTGCAAGGACGACGTGCTCGCGTTGGCCTGCGGCAACGACGGGCAGTTCCGCCGCCTCGCCGAGGTGCTGGGCGTTCCGGAGCTGGCCGACGACGAGCGGTTCGCGACGAATGCCGAACGCGTGCGCCATCGTCCGGAGCTGAGGGCGGCTCTCGAACAGCGGCTCGGCACCGACACTGTGGTCGCGTGGGCTGAGCGGCTGACCGAGGCCGGCGTGCCCGCCGGTCCGGTCGGCGATCTCGCGGACGGGTTCAAGCTCGCGGAATCGCTCGGTCTGGCTCCCATCGTGCCGGTCGGCGACTCGCCGCCCCAGGTCCGTCACCCGATCGGCTATTCGGAGACGCCGGTCGCCCGCTACACCGCCCCGCCCCGGCTGGGGCAGCACAGCGACGAGATTCGCCGCTGGCTCGCAGAGGAGAAGAAATGAGCGCCACGAAGTCCCTGCCGCCGCTGGATCCGCGCGACCCCGCCGGGCTCGGCGACCTGTTCACCGAAGACGAGAAGGCGATCGCGGACGCGGTCCGCCGGGTCTGCGCCGACCGGATCGACCCGTACGTCGGCGACTGGTTCGAGCGCGGCGAACTGCCCGACGTCCGCGGCCTCGCCAAGGACCTCGGCTCGCTCGGCGTGCTCGGCATGCACCTGGAGGGCTACGGCTGCGCCGGGATGTCGGCGACCGAGTACGGGCTCGCCTGCCTTGAGCTGGAGGCGACCGACTCGGGCATCCGCTCGCTGGTGTCGGTGCAGGGTTCGCTGGCGATGTTCGCGATCTGGAAATGGGGTTCGGAGGAGCAGAAGCAGCAGTGGCTGCCCTCGATGGCGGCGGGCGAGGCGATCGGCTGCTTCGGGCTGACCGAACCGGACGCCGGCTCGGACCCGGCCAGCATGCGCACCCGCGCGCGGCGCGACGGCGACGACTGGGTCCTCGACGGCCGGAAGATGTGGATCACCAACGGAAGCGTCGCCGACGTCGCGGTGGTGTGGGCGCAGACCGACAAGGGCGTGCGCGGCTTCGTGGTGCCCACCGACACTCCGGGCTTCTCGGCTCCGGAGATCAAGCACAAGCTGTCGCTGCGCGCTTCGATCACGAGCGAACTCGTTCTCGACGGCGTGCGGCTGCCCGCGGACGCGGTGCTGCCTGAGGTCACCGGGCTGAAGGGACCGTTGAGCTGCCTCAACGAGGCCCGCTTCGGCATCGTGTGGGGTTCGGTCGGCGCGGCGCGTTCGTGCTTGCAAGCGGCGATGTCCTACGCCGAGGACCGCACGCAGTTCGGGAAGCCGATCTCCGCGTTCCAGCTGACGCAGCAGAAACTTGTCGACATGACGCTGGAGTACACGAAGGCGTTGCTGCTCGCGATCCACTTGGGACGGCGCAAGGACGCCGGGGTGCTGCGGCCGGAACAGGTCAGCCTCGGCAAACTGAACAACGTCCGCGAGGCGATCGAGATCTGCCGCACCGCGCGCACGATCCTCGGCGCGAACGGGATTTCGCTGGAGTACCCGGTGATCCGGCACATGAACAACCTCGAATCGGTGCTGACCTACGAGGGCACTGTCGAGATGCACACGCTCGTGGTCGGTCAGGCGATCACCGGGCAGTCGGCTTTCCGCTGAGGGACGGCCATGGCCGCCAGCGCGGCTGCCGCCGGGGGCAAGGCTGAACGCGAGATGCCAGGCCCCGGCGGAGGCGGTCGTTTCGGCGAGGGTGAGCAGGAGTGCGCCGGCCAGTGCCGGGACCACCGGGTGTTCGGAAGCGCTGAGCGAGCCGAAGACGGTGCAGGCGGCGATCAGGAAGATTCCGGCCACGGCAAGGGATCGGCGGGCCGTGCGGGCGTCGCGGACCTGTCGGCTGATCGGCAGCTGGAGGAGTACGACGAGGACGGTATTGGCCAGCAGCGCCATTGCGGACGTCCATTGTGGAGCGGAGCTGCGGGTGACTATCCACAGTGGAAGCGTGACGCTGAGGATCGGCATGGTCAGCTGCGTGACCGCCGCCAGCACCGTCAAGGTGACGTAGCGGCGGTCGTGCAAGGCTGGCCAGCCGGTCTGGCGTTCGGCCGGTGCGTCCGGTCGGGCGTGCAGGTACAGCGCGGTGGCGAAGACGAATAATCCAGCATCGGCAACAAAAACGGTGACTGCGTTCGTGCCTGCGGCGAGGACGAGTGCGCCGAGTCCGGAGCCCGCGCCGATGCCGATGTTGACGGCGGTGTGCAGCAACGCACGGGCTCGGACGCGGCCTTCGGGAGCGACGACGGCTTGGCGGCCCGCCGCGAGCGCGCCCTGCCCGCAGGCGAAGAGCGCGCAAGCGGCGATGTACAGCGGAACAGAGCGCGCGACGGCGAACAACAGCAGGCCCGCGACCGCGGCGACAGTCGCCGCGGCGAGCGCTCGGCGAGCGCCGATCCGGTCCAGCAGCGTCCCGAACGGAACGGTGGTGGTCAGGCTCGTCGCGGCGCCGAGCGACAGCCCGAGCGCCACGATTCCCGCCGGCAGGCCGACCCTGGTGGTGAAGTGGACGGCGGACACGGCCAGCACCGCGCCGTCGCCCGCCGAGGTCAGGGCTTGTGCGGTGGCGAGCCGCCGGATCGCCGTGCGCGCGGTGGTCATGCCGGGCTGACCGACCAGCAACGGGTCGTCACGCCGACCGTGTTCCACATGGTGATGGCGGTGAGGAGCGCGATCAGCGCGGCCGCGCCTTCCTCGCCGAATGCCGTGACGGCCTCGGAAACGGTCGACTCGGGCACGTGCGTTTCGGAGAGGCGCGTGACGTCCTCGGTGAGCGCGAGCGCGGGTTCGCTCGGCAGCGGTGAACAGGCCGGATTCCGTCCAGACCGCGAGCGC
This sequence comes from Amycolatopsis rubida, assembly GCF_900115345.1. Taxonomy (GTDB): domain Bacteria; phylum Actinomycetota; class Actinomycetes; order Mycobacteriales; family Pseudonocardiaceae; genus Amycolatopsis; species Amycolatopsis rubida. The sequence goes on from NZ_FOWC01000013.1 coordinate 24,091, forward strand.
GTCGACCCGCTGTGCTGGCACGCCTTCCTTGCGTGCGGCTTGCGAATGCATGTCGACGCAGTATGCGCAGCCGTTGAGCTGGGACGCGCGGAGGCGGACCAGTTCGCGCAGGGCCGGGTCGATGCCCGCGTGGTCGAGCTGCTGGGTCGCGGCGTCGTCCAAAGTGCTCATCGCACGGGAGAAAATCGGGGCCAGAGCGTCGAAATCGAGGCGTGATGGGATGGGATCGGCGTGGTCACGGACCTAGGCTAGGTCGCGAATGGACCGGATTCTCGACCAATCCGGAGCTAAGAACTCAGTCCATTTGCCAGGGCGTCGGCAGCCAAGGCGAGGGCGAGCGTGCGTTCTTCGGCGGCGAGTCGCGAGTAGATCTCGGAGACGGTGCTGCGGGCGATGCCGAGGTCGGTGGCTAGCGCGCGCGAAGCGGGCAGCCGGGTGCCTGCCGGAAGACGGCCGTCGACGACTGCGGCGCGCAAAGCCGTTTCGAGCGCGTGCGCTGGGCGGGTGGTGGACGCGGGCAGGTAGAGGTCGAGCCCGTCGGCCGCCGATGCGCGCTTCATGCGCCGGACTTTAGCCCGCTTCGTCAGCTGAGCAGAGCGTCGACTTCGCGGTAGCGCTCGGGAGAGACCGTTTTGCGCACGGCTGCCGCGGCCAACGGGACGGTGATGACATCGGTGCCGCGCAACGCGACCATGACGCCGGACTCGCCGGAGTGCACCGCGTCGACCGCGCGCAGGCCGAACCGGATGCCCAGTTCCCGGTCGGACGCGGTCGGCCGTCCGCCTTCCTGGCTCGCCGCGAAATCTCCTCGGACAGCCAGGTCGCCACGCCGTTCGGTACCGGAATCCCGTCCGGGAGCGCGCCTTCGGAGACCACGATGATCGGCGCGCGGCCTCGGTCGAAGCGGCGCGTCACCCGGGGCAGCACTCGGTCGAGACCGCATGGGTGCTCCGGGCCGAGGATCACGTCCGCGCCGCCGGCCAGCCCGGCGTGCAGGGCCAGCCAGCCGGAATCCTGGCCGGCGACCTCGACGACCAGCGCGCGCTCGTGCGATTCGGCGGTAGTGCGACAGCGGTCGAGCGCGTCGGCGGCGAGTTTCGCTGCCCCGGCAAGGGCATCCGCCGAGCCGAGCACGACGAGGTTGTGCAGCGAATCGCCCGGCTTGACCGGGCCGCGCGACGAGCTGAGAAAGGGCCGGTGGCGGATTTCGCCGATCTCGGGAGACCCGATCGGCACGCTCCGGTTCTCCCGCAGCCCGGCCCCGCCGTCCTGGATGCCGGAGATTTCCCAGCCGTGCACGTGAATGCCTTTGCGGGCGAAAGCCCGGAGCACCGCGTTCGCTCCGGGGCAGCCGAGGTCGCCGATCCGCATGCGCCGAGCGTGGCACGACTGAATCGATGAAGCGAGCGGAATGCGGAAACGCCCGGCAGGGTCCACCCGGCCGGGCGTTTCCGCTCTCTTTCGTGGTTTTCCGGCGGGACTACCGGCGCGGACCGGGGTCGCTGAAGCTCGGCCGGCCTGTCTCGTTGTGCCCGGCGAACCGGCGCAGGTAGCCCGGCGAGGCGGGGTCGGTCACCGAGATGTCGAACCAGCCGAACGCGGACGCCGTTTCGCACGGCGCCCGCCGGGTTTCGCCAGGACCGAGCACGATCGTGCGGGCGGTGCCACGGCTGTAATCGTTGCGCAGCTTCAATTTCCGGCGCTGACGGCCCGGGTTCGTGACGGTCAGGGTCAGCAGCGGGGCGCCGTAGTTGTTCGTGGACACCGAGACCTCGGGTTCGGTGGCGTCCGCGGTGGTCCCGGTGAACTGCGCGAGGTAACCGTTCGCGCCGGTGACGCGCAGGTCGTAGTTGCCGTGCTCGTCGGCGCCCGGCGCGCCCTCCCAGATGTCGCTGATGGTGTCGTGCGCGGCGACCGTGTAACGGCGGGGCGAGTCGCCGTGCGCGTAGACGTAGAAGTACGCGCCCGCGGTGCCGTCGTTGGTGAATCGCACCGAAACCGAGCGCCCGTCGCGCTTTCCGGCGAGCGCGGTGGTGAACCGGTACGGCAGCGCCCGCGCGGGCCGGACGCCCGGCTCCTGCTTCGGCATCGTCTGCGGAAGCTTCACCGAGAACGGCTGGTTCTTGCTCGGCAGCGGGGCGGGCGTGGGCGTCACGACCGGTTTGGCCTGCGGGCGGGAGAAGTCGAACGCCGAGGTGAGGTCGCCGCAGACGGACCGCCGCCACGCGCTGATGTTCGGCTCCGCCACGCCGAACCGGGCTTCGAGGAAGCGCAGCACCGAGGTGTGGTCGAAGGTTTCCGAGCAGACCCAGCCGCCGCGCGACCACGGCGACACGACGAGCATCGGTACCCGGGAACCGAGCCCGGCAGGGTGTTTGCCGGTGAGTGCAACGCCGGTCGGCGCGCCGCCGGTGCCCTTCGGGAGCTTGTCGAAATCGAGGGTCTCATCGGGCAGGCTCGCGGCGAGCGAGCCCGAGACCAGGCCGTCCGTGCCCGCCTGGTTGAGCAGCGGCGGCATCGGCGGGACGACGTGGTCGAACAGGCCGTCGTTCTCGTCGTAGTTGATGAAGAAGACGGTCTTGCTCCACACCTCGGGGTTCGAGACGAGCGCGTCGAGGACGAGGTTCAGGTAGTACGCGCCGTCGCTGGCGGAAGCGGCGGCGTGCTCGCTGTACTTGTACGGCGGGACGATCCAGGTGACCTGCGGCAGCTTCCCGGCCTGGACGTCGGCGCGGAACTCCTTGAGCGTGTGCGTCGAGACGCCCTGCTCGACCAGCGGCCCGGACGCGCCTTCCTGCGGGTGGTACTGCGCGAAGAACTCAAGCGAGTTGTCCGTGTAGTTGTCCGTCGGCTCGCCGGGGATACCGCTGCCGCCCTGGTAAAGCTTCCAGCTCACCCCGGCCTGCTGCAGCCGTTCGGGGTAGGTCGTCCAGCTGTAGCCGTTGGTGCCCGGCCGTTCCCCGAGCCCGGGCCCGTTCTTTTTGCTGCCGAGACGGTTCTGCGTGTCGATCGTGCCGGACCACAGCAGGATCCGGTTCGGTGCGGTGTCCGCGGGGACGGAGCAGTGGTAGGCGTCGCAGATAGTGAACGCTTCGGCGAGCGCGTAGTGGTACGGCAGCTCGGACCGCTGCTGGTAGGTCATGGTGAACACGTCTTGTTTTTCGTTCACCCAGCCGTCGTAACGCCCGCCGTTCCACAGCGGTTCGCCGCTGCCCCAGCCGTGGTGGGTGCCGGCGATGTGCTCGCTGGTGCGCAGGGCGTCGAGCGGGAACGGCAGTACGTACTCGGCGTCGTCAGGCAGGCCGCGGCTGTGGTAGGCGGAGGTGCGCACCTTCGCCGGCGGCTGGTAGAAGACCGGCCGCCCGCCGGGCAACAGGTGCGGCCGGGGGTCGCCGTAGCCGCGCACGCCGCGCATGGTGCCGAAATAATGGTCGAAGGACCGGTTCTCCTGCATGAGGACGACGACGTGCTCGACGTCCTCGATGGTGCCCGACCGGCGGGCCGGTTCGACCGCGAGCGCCTTCCCGATAGACCCGGGCAGCAGCCCGCCTGCCGCTGCTCCGGCGAGCGATGCGCCCGCCATGCCGAGAAAATTCCGGCGACTCGTACCCGCCATGGTGCGTTCCTCCACGTGTTCGCGGCGAGACAGCGGTCGCCCGGAGTCACCGGCCGCCGCTCGCCCGGGGAAGAGCATGAACGAGCTGAGTGTCCCGGATCTGGCGCGCGGGTGAATACTCCGTCCGGGGACGGCTTCTCGTGATCGCCGCGGTGCGCCGGGCGAGACTCGGGACCAGGTTTCCGGGCAAAAAAGTCATGGGTGCTTCTTGGCGCACAAGCACTTCGACTGAGCGGGCCGAACTGTGCTTTCCTGGCGGACGGTCCGGACGGAAGAAGGAGCACACCATGAGCGATCCGCCGCCGAACGGGCCCGGCCCCACCGCGCGGATCGACCAGATGGTCGCCCAGGCGAAAGCGAAAGCCGAGCGGTACCAGGCGATGCAGGCCGCGGCCGGGCAGGTGTCGGTGACCGAGACCGGCAAGGACGGCTTGGTCGCCGTCACGGTCGATTCGGCGGGCAACCTCACCGACCTGCGCATCTCGGACCGGGTCCGGGAACTCTCGGGCGACCGGATCGCCGCCGCGGCGACGCTCACACGCGAAGCCCGACCCCGCCAAACCGAAACCCACAAAATCGACGGGACCACGCACCTTGGGGGGTCCGGGGGGCGAAGCCCCTCCGGGCGGGGCCTGGGGGTCGCACCCCCAGAAAACACGACGAGACGAGCAGGCCCGCGCTCTGTGCGGGCATAGCTCGCCTCAAGTCGAGTGGGCGATACTGGGATCGAACCAGTGACCTCTTCGGTGTGAACGAAGCGCTCTCCCCCTGAGCTAATCGCCCGTTGTGCAACGCACCAGCCTGGGGTGGACTGGAGTGCGCGATACTGGGATTGAACCAGTGACCTCTTCCGTGTCAGGGAAGCGCTCTCCCGCTGAGCTAATCGCGCTTGCTGCTGTGCAACGTGTCGTAAACATTAGCGGACGCCTCGGCGACGCCCGCATTGGGGGCCGGTTTGCCGGACTGTGCTGGTCACTGTCCTGCGTGGACAGTCATGCGCACGCCTTCGGCCAGGCGGTAGGGGCGGGTGTCGACGATGGCGCCGAGCAGGCGGCGCAGGCGCGACACCTCGGCGCGGACGGTGACCAGGTGTTCGGCGTCGCCGTAGAGGGCGTGGCTCAGCGCGACCGCCGACAGGCCTTCGCGGCCTGCTTTGTGGAGGCGGACCAGGATTTCGGCGTGCCGTTTGGTGACCGGGCGGCGCCAGCCGGTGTCGCCTGCCCGGAAGCTCAGCAGGGGAGCGGGCGTGAGGTCCAGGTCGAGCCGGACGGTGCGGGCGGTGTCGGCGGGGCGGACGAGCCAGCCGTCGGCGATGGGTTCGGGGAGACAGGCTCCCAGGCCGGGGACGGCGACTACCTGGCCTGCTCGGGGGGCGGCGATGCGTTCTCCCGCGGAGACGCCGACGCTGTGGGCGACCCAGCCGTCCTCGTCCACGACCAGGGCGGGGCCGGCGGAGAGGACAGGTTCAGCCATTTGGCGCAGTCGTTCGAGGCGCTGGCGGTGGGTGCGCCACAGTTCGGATTCGGCCAGGCGCTTGCCGGTTTCGACGAGGGCGCCGATCGCGGGGTGCAGAGTGAGCGCGGGGCCGCTGACGTCGATGACGCCGAGCAGTTCGCCGGTGCGCGGGTCGTGGATGGGCGAGGCGGTGCAGTACCACGGGTGCTGGTTCTGCTCGAAGTGTTCGCCGGCGAGCAGTTCGATCGGCGCGGCTTCGGCGAGCGCGGTGCCGATCGCGTTCGTGCCGACGCGGGATTCGGTCCATTCGGAGCCTTCGACGAAGCCCAGCGTGTCCGCCTTCCGTCGGACGGCGGACGAGCCTTCGCGCCACAGGATGATGCCGTCGGCGTCGGTGACTACCAGGAGCATGTGCGCCGAATCGGACGTCGCGCCGACGACCTGGCGGAGGTCTTCGATGACGTGCCGCAGCGGGGAGCCGTGCCTGCGGCGTTCGACCTCGTCGCCGGGCACCGAATCGCGGGCGTTCATCCCGTCGGCGGTGAGGCCGAGGCTCAGCACGCGGGACCAGGAGCGCGAGACGAGCGGCCGCGGCGGCACCGCGGGACGGCTGCCGCCGATGACCGCCTCGTGCATGCGGACGAGGTCGCGGGCGTGGGTGGGCAGGTTGCGGCCCGGAGGCACCGCACTGTGCACCACCACAGTCACCTCCCGCACCGTCGCGTTAGCCGCCCAGCATAGGTGACCTGCGCCGATGTTTCCACGCACCGGGCGCGTGCAACTCGCTGCAACCCTTGCCGCACGCCCTGCCCGGGGAGTGTGATCGGCGCTACACCACCGACGACGCTGGCATCGCGAGCAGATGGAGGAGCAGCCATGACACAGACGGTCGACCGGCCCGCGCGGGCGGGCACGCCGCAGGCCCGGGCCGAGGACTGGCTGGCCCGGTTCGAGGCCGCGCTGGCCGCCCGCGACATCGAGGCTGCCTCGGCGTTGTTCGCCGTCGATTCCTATTGGCGCGACTTGGTTTCGTTCACCTGGAACCTCAAGACCGTCGAGGGCCGGGACGGGGTCGCCAGCTTGCTCGGCGGCTGTCTGGAAGCGACCGGCCCGAGCGGCTTCCGCACCACCGAACCGGCCACCGAGGCCGACGGCGTCACCGAGGCGTGGATCGAGTTCGAGACCGCCGCCGGACGCGCGAAGGGGCATCTGCGGCTGAAGGAAGAAGGCGCGTGGACGCTGCTCACCAGCTTGCGTGAGCTGAAGGGCTTCGAGGAGTCGCAGCGGGAACGGCGGCCCAAGGGCGTCGAGCACGGCGTGGTCCGCGGCCGCCGGTCGTGGGCGGAGAAGCGGGCCGAGGAGCAGGAGACGCTCGGCTACGACCGGCAGCCCTACGTCGTGGTGATCGGCGGCGGCCAGGGCGGGATCGCGCTCGGCGCCCGGCTGCGCCAGCTCGGCGTGCCGTCGCTGGTGGTGGAGCGCAACGACCGGCCCGGCGATTCGTGGCGCAAGCGGTACAAGAACCTCTGCCTGCACGACCCGGTCTGGTACGACCACCTGCCTTACCTGCCGTTCCCGGAGAACTGGCCGGTGTTCGCGCCGAAGGACAAGATCGCCGACTGGCTTGAGATGTACACGCGGCTGATGGAGGTGCCGTACTGGACGCGTTCGGCGGTCACCTCGGCGGTGTGGGACGACGACGCGAAGCAGTGGCACGTCACGGTGGACCGCGACGGCGAGCAGGTGGTCCTCACGCCGCGGCACGTCGTGTTCGCGACCGGGATGTCCGGAAAGCCGAATCTGCCGTCGTTCCCCGGCATGGACGAGTTCGAGGGCGATCAGCACCACTCGTCGCAGCACCCCGGCCCGGACGCGTACGCGGGCAAGAAGGCGGTCGTCGTCGGGTCGAACAACTCGGCGCACGACATCTGCGCGGCGCTGTGGGAGCACGGCGCGGACGTGACGATGGTGCAGCGCTCGTCCACGCACATCGTGAAGTCGGATTCGCTGATGGATCTCGGCCTCGGCGACCTGTACTCGGAGCGCGCGCTCGCCGCGGGCGTCACCACCGAGAAGGCCGACCTGATCTTCGCCTCGATCCCGTACCGGATCATGCCGGAGTTCCAGATCCCGGTGTACCAGGCGATCCACGAGCGCGACAAGGACTTCTATGCCCGGCTTGAGGCAGCGGGCTTCAAGCACGACTGGGGCGACGACGGCTCCGGCCTGTTCATGAAGTACCTGCGCCGCGGTTCCGGCTACTACATCGACGTGGGCGCTTCGGAACTCGTCGCCAACGGCAGCATCAAGCTCGCGCACGGCCAGGTCGACCGCTTGACCGCGAACTCGGTGGTGCTTTCCGACGGTACGGAACTGGAGGCCGACGTGGTCGTCTACGCGACCGGCTACGGCTCGATGAACGGCTGGGTCGCCGACCTGGCCGGCCAGGAAACCGCGGACAAGGTCGGCAAATGCTGGGGCCTCGGCTCGGAGACGACGAAGGATCCCGGCCCGTGGGAGGGCGAGCAGCGCAACATGTGGAAGCCCACCCAGCAGGAGGGATTGTGGTTCCACGGCGGGAATCTGCACCAGTCGCGGCATTACTCGCTGTATCTGGCGCTGCAGTTGAAGGCGCGCTTCGAAGGGCTTGAGACGCCGGTGTACGGGCTGCAGGACGTGCATCACCTGTCTTGACGCGGTGCGGGAGACCCGGTGACCGCTTTGGGGCGGTCACCGGGTTTTTTCGTGCAGGCCAGCCAGAATGATGCGCATTCCCTCGGCGAACTCGGCTTCCGGATCGCTTGCCGCGGCGGCCTTGGCGATCTCGGCCAGTCCGGCGAACGGCAGCTCCGCGATCCTGCCGGTGGTCTCGCTGACGTCCGTGTCGCGCAACAGCGGACCGGCCAGTTCGGCTTGCGCAAGCCCGGTGACGAAGGCCGCCACGGTCCGGAACGCGACCAGCAGTTCCGTGCCGGACCGTCCGCCCCGCGCGAGCGCTTGCACGAGAGCCTCGGCCGGCCGGAGGGCCGGCAGGTCGAAGCTGCGGCGGGTCAGGATCAGCGGGATGGCGTGCGGATGCGCCCGCACCGCCCGCCACATTCCCTCGGCGACGGCATGGACGTCGGCGCGCCAGTCGCCGGAGGGATCCGGCCAAGTCGCCGAGGCCAGCACCGCTTCCGTGACGAGTTGTTCCAGCCCGTCCCGGCCGTCGACGTAGTTGTAGATCGTCATCGGCCCGGTGCCCAGTTCGGTCGCGAGGCTGCGCATCGTCAGGCCGTCCAGTCCGGCGGTGTCGACCAGCGCGAGCGCGGCGGCCTGCAGCCGTGCGCGCGTGAACTTCCGCGGTGCGGGCAGGAATCTCTTTGATTAAGTGCAAGGCACGTGTTCAGCTGGGTTCACGTACAACGTACTTGATGGAGGGATGGTGTGCACCGCCTTTCGTTCCGGCCGCGACGAGTGCGCGGCCTGGCTCACCGTCCCGGACTGGCCGGGGCCGCATCCGGCGCCCGTGCTCGTGCACGGCGGCGGCGCGACGCACGAGATGACGCTCGGCCAGTACGAAACCTGGTTCTCCGCAGCGGGTTTCGCCGTGCTGGCGTTCGATTTCCGGCACCTCGGCGAATCCGGCGGCGAGCCCCGGCAACGGGTCAGCCAGCGCCGGTACGCCGAGGACGTCGACGCCGCGCTGGCGTTCGCCCGCGGCAGGCCGGAGATCGAGGCGGGCCGGATCGCGTTGTGGGGAACCTCGTTCGTGTCCAGTCACGTGCTCGCCGCGGCGGCGCGGGATCCGTCGCTGGCCGCGGCGGTCGTGCAGGGTCCGGTGTTCAGCGGCCGGGCCGTCGTGGCGCGAGCCGGGCCGCGGCACCTGGCGCGGTTCGCCGGGCCGATCGTGGCGGACCTGGTGCGGTCCGCGTTGCGGTTGCCTCGCCGGTACGTTCCGCTGGCCGGCCGTCCGGGCGAGCTGGCCTTCGTGAATCAGCCCGGCGCGCTGGAGGGCGGGGAATCGGTCACGCCGGAGGGCGGTGAGTTCGACAACCGGATCACCGCCGCGTCCGGCTTGGGCATGGTGTTCTACAACGCCGCCGCGCGGGCCTCGCGGGTGCGGTGTCCGCTGCTGATCTGCGCCTGCGACCGCGAGAATCCCATCGACCCGTCGATCGCCGCCGCGGGCCGTGCTGAAGCACTACGATGCGGATCACTTCACCGTCTACCATCCGCCTGTGGTCGAAAAGGTCGTCGCGGATCAGCTCGACTTCCTCGCCGTCCACCTGACCCAGTGAGGACGAGCGATGACGCGTATTCACGACCTGCTCCGCACCGCGCCTGCGGACGCCGTCGGCTGGACGGCCGGTTCCCAGGACCTCCGGTTCGCCGAGATGGACGCCTGGTCGGACCGGATCGCCGCCGATTTCCTGCGGCGGGGCGTGCGGCGCGGCGATCGGATCGCGGTCAACGGGCGCACGACGCCGGAGTGGCTGGCGGTGTACTTCGCCGCCGCGAAGATCGGCGCGGCGGTCGTCGGGCTGAGTCCTCGGTACCGGGAGACCGAATTCGCGCACATCCTGAACGATTCCGGCGCGCGTCTCGTGGTCACCGAACCTTCGGCGGGGGACGTCGATTTCCTCGCCCTGCTGGGAAACCTCAAGCTGCCTGGCGTTTCCGCGGCGACTTTCGCCGAACTGGGCGCAGCGGAGCCGGACACCGAGGCGCTGGCGGCCGCGTCGGCGGCAGTCGAGAAGGACGATCCGGTGATGATCATTTACACCTCCGGCACCACCGGCCGTCCCAAAGGCGCGACGCTGACTCATCGCGGCCAGCTGGCGTCCGCCGCCGCGGAAGCCGATCACCTGCAGCTGAGCGCCGACGACGTGCTGCCGGTGGCCGTTCCGCTGAACCACGTCAGCGGCATCACCTGCTGCATCCTGTCCGCTTTGGTCGCGCGCAGCCGGACGGTGCTGTTGCCGTCCTTCGACGCCGGTGCTGCCGCTGATCTGTTCCGGACGGCTGGGCTGACGATGTGGGTCGGCGTGCCGACGATGCACACGCTGCTGCTGAACCACGAGCGTTTCGCCGGTATCGACACTTCCGCGATCCGCGTAGTCGTCACCGGTGGCGCGAATGCGGAACCTGCTTTGCTGCAACGCCTTACGGCTGCGTTCCCGAAGGCGACGGTGATGAATCTGTACGGGCTGAGCGAGGTGTCCGGTGCCGTGGTGATGACGCCGTGGAATGCCGGCACGGAAGCGACCGAACGCTCGATCGGCGTCCCTTTCCCCGGGGTGGAAGCAAAAATCGCGTCCCCGTCCGGAGAAGCACTGCCGACCGGCGAAACCGGCGAATTGCTGTTCCGGACCCCGTCGATCATGGCCGGCTACCACAATCTGCCGGCGGAAACCGCCGCGGCGCTCGACGCGGACGGCTGGCTGCACACCGGCGACATGGCCCGCGCGGACGAGGACGGTTGCCTGACGCTGCAGGGCCGCGCCAAGGACATGTTCGTCCAAGGCGGATTCAACATTTATCCGGTCGAGGTGGAGAACGTCCTCGCCGCGCATCCCGGGGTGCTGCTGGCGGCCGGGGTCGGCGTGCCCGATCCGGTGCTGGGGGAGATCGGCCGGTATTACGTTGTCCCGGCACCGGAATCGGCGGTCACCGAAGCGGAGCTGAAGGAGTTCTGCGCGGTGCAGGTGGCCGATTACAAGGTTCCGCGCCAGATCGTGGTCCGGGACAGCCTGCCGCTGACGCCGGCCGGGAAGGTGCGAAAAGCGGCTCTGCGCGCGGAAAACGGCTAGCGGCCGGACGAAACGGGCCGCAGGCTTCACTGGCGAGAAGTCCGTCCGGGCGTCGCGCGCCGGGCCAATCGGTGCGGGGGAAGGCCCCGAACGCCGCTGAGTCCGCACACGCTGCTGAGAAACCGTGGTCAGGCGTTCGCCAGGACCGCCGCCTGGATCACCCGCGCGGCGTCGGCGAACGCGTCCGGATTCGGCCCGGCGTAGTTGAGCCGGATGAACCGTCCGGTCGGCTCGGCGGGGAACCATTCGTCGCCAGGGCCGATGACCACACCGGCGGATTCGCAATCGCGGACCACCCGTGCCAGGTCGACCGTTCCGGGAAGGCGCGCCCAGAGGTTCAGTCCGCCCTGCGGCACGGATTCCGCCTGGACCGCGGGCGCGTGTTCGCGGAGGCCGGTGAGCAGCAGGTCGCGGCGGATCTTGAGCTGGTGCCGGACCCGGCGCAGGTGGGTGCGCCAGGCGGGCTGGGTCACGACGTCGAGTGCGACGGTCTGCAGCACCGTGCTGACGTACATCGATTCCGCCAGCGTGTCGACGAGAATCCGGTCGCGCGCCGGGCCGCGGGCGATCAGCGCGGCGACGCGGATCGCGGGGGAGACGCTCTTGGTGAGGGAGCGAAGGTAGACCACGTGGCCGTCGTCGTCGCGGCCCGCGAGCGGCTGCGGTTCCGCCGTGATGCCGAAATCGTGCGCGGAATCGTCCTCGATCAGGAAAGCGCCGTGCTGGCGGACGGTGTCGAGGACGCGGCCGGCCAGGCCGGGCTGCCACAGCGCACCGGTCGGGCTGGCGAAACTGGGCTGCGCGTAGAAGGCCCGCGCGCCGGTTTGCTCGAACGTCCTGGCCAGTGCGTCGGGATCCGGCCCGTTCGGGCCGCTCGGCACCGGAACCACCGCGACGCCCGCTTTCGCCGCCGCGAGGATCGCGCCCCAGTACGTCGGGGATTCCAGCAGCAGCGGCTGTCCCGGGCCGACCAGCGCGCGGAAGGCGGTGACCAGGCCGCTCTGGCTGCCCGGGGTGATCACGACGTCGCGCGGGGTCACCGGGGCGATATCGGCCGGGGTCGCCGCGCGCAGTTCCGCGGCGAACCAGGCCTGGAGTTCGGGAACACCCGCGGTCGGCGGCCGTCCGACCAGCGCCGCCGTCCGTGCGGCCCGGGAGAACGCGCTCCGGACGAGACGCTCCGGCAGCAGCTCTGGGTCGGGATAGCCGGAATGAAGCGCTACTGAGCCAGTGGAGACCGGCTGCAGCGACGCGGGCTGTTTGAGCAGCCCGTGCCCCGGGGTGCCCAGCGCCGCGGTCTGCCAGCCGTAGTCGCCGGACCCGGTGGCGGGCGCCGCGCGGACGAACGTGCCGACTCCCGGCAAACTCTCCACCAGTCCTTGGGAAGACAGGCTGCGCAGTGCCTTCTGGACAGTCACCGGACTGGCCGAATACCGTGCGACCAGCTCCCGCGACGAGGGCAGCTTCGCTCCCGCCGGGGCGGTGGCGATCCACTCGCGCAGTGTCGAAGCGATCCGAGAGCTGCTATCGTCGGACATGAAACTGAATGATAGCGCTACTCTCCCAGAAGCACCGGCGCTACCCCGGACCGGTCTTTGGTGGGGCCTGCTCGGTGTCGTGGCGTTCTCGTTCACCGTGCCGTTCACCCGGGTCGCGGTGGAAAACGGCGGCCTCTCGGCGATGTTCATCGGCGCTGCCCGGGCAGCGGCCGCCGCGGTGCTCGCGAGCGTCGCGCTGATCGCCGCCAAACAACGACTCCCGCGCGGCACCCAGTGGTTCCGCCTCGCCGTCGTCGCGGGCGGAGTGGTGATCGGCTTCCCGATGCTGACCTCGTACGCCCTCACCACAGCCTCCGCCAGCCACGGCGCCGTCGTCATCGCGCTGCTCCCCGCCGCGACCGCGGTAGCAGCGGTGCTCCGCACCCGCGAACGTCCACCCGCGACTTTCTGGGCCCTGGCCATCGTCGGTGCCGTCGCGGCGATCGGCTTCGCCGTCCTGCAGGGCGGTGGCCTCAGTGGACTGCAGTGGTCGGACGCGCTGTTCTTCGGCGCGGTGCTGGCCGCCGCAGTCGGTTACGCAGAAGGCGGTTTGCTGGCGCGGGAATTAGGCGCCTGGCAAACCGTTTCGTGGGCGCTGGTGGTCGCCTCGCCCTTGATGGTCGCGTTGACCGTCGTGTCGGTGGCGAGCCACCCTCCACATGCGACCGTAGGCGAGTGGGCCGCTTTCGCTTATTTGGCGGTGGTGAGCATGTATCTGGGTTTCTTCGCGTGGTATCGCGGGCTGGGCATCGGGCCGATGACTCAGGTCAGCCAGGTGCAGTTGGTGCAGCCGGTGCTGAATCTGTTGTGGGCAGCGGTATTCCTCGGCGAGGAGCTGACCTGGCAGACCATTCTGGGCGGGCTGGCCGTGATCGTCTGCGCGGGGAGCGCGGTGCGGGTGCGGACTGCTACGCGAAGCAGCAGGTCGTCCTGCGGACAATGCTGAGGGCGGGATCTGGTGGCCTGCTTTTCCCGGCTAGAGGCCCAGCCGGGCCGCGTCGTCCGTGCTGACCGAGACCGCCAGCTCCGCCGGTCGCAGCTCGACAGTTTCGGGTGCGCCGTCGAGCAATTCGAGCAGCCGGGGCAGGTATTTGGTCAGCACGCCGGTGTTGTGCGCGTCGAGTGCCGTGCGCGAGGGATACTTCTCGACCACTGTCACTCGCAACGGGTCGGAATCCGGCTCGACGTAAAAGGCATACCGCAACGTGTCCGGCTCATCGCGCAGCACTTCGGGGACCAGTTCGGAAAACAGTGCGAGCATTTCGGACCCGCGGCCAGGTTTGGCTTGGAGGCGAGCGATAACCACGATCTCGGACATGGAATTCTCCTGGTTCTTACGCGCCGAGCACCGGAAGGCGCAGCGCTGAGGTGTGGTGCACGGTGTGCTGCGCGACGACCGCCTCGTCGAGAGTGCCGAATTCCGGCACCGTGCGAGTGTGCAGATTGCGGCTGTAGCGCGGAAAACTGAACCCGGCGAGCTGGACCCTGATTCGGTGTCCCCGGGCGAATCGGTGCGCGACGTCGTGCAGGGCAACCGTTACGCGGCTGGGTTCTTCGGCATCGAGCCAGTCAGTGTCTCCGCCGTTGCGATACCGTGCCCGTTGCGCGCCCTCGGCGACATTGAGCGCGAAACCGCCGGGCTCGACGTCCACCAAGGTGACGCAGATGTCGGCATCCGGCGCGGTGCTGGTGACGTACGCGATCAGTTCAGCCTGCCCGGCGATCGTCACTTCCTCGGTCAGCGGGGCACTGGTGTAGCGGAGTGCGTCTTCGCGCTTATCGACCGCGCGCTGGTCCTGGATGCCGCCCGGTGCCGAGGCTGGATCGCCTTCGAACGCGACTACCCCGCCGTGGGTGGGAAATGGATCATGTGGATCGGCAGTGAATGTTTCCGAACCGTGCCCTCCCTCCTGTGTCAGCAGGCCGGCTGCGGAAAGCGCCCATTCTTCGACTGTCGATGCGGGCGGCCACGCCGGCGCGGTTGCCCAGGTATTCGATCCGCCAACGAAATAGCGGACCCGCCCGGACAGATATGGTTCAGCCGCCGGGTAATCCGAGCCGTCTCCGCCGCGCAGATGCCTGTCGAAGAACGCGGCGAGCACCGGGCTCCAGGTCGGCACCCCCGCCGCTGCGTTCGGCAACACGCGCGCACCGACGTCGCTGAACGCGCTGTAGGTGCCCGCGTGGGTCCACGGCCCTGCGATCAGCCCCGCTTTTTCGTTGTCGGCCAACCGGGTCGCGAGCCGGAACTGGGTAGGACTCGTGAAATCCCGGTACCCGCTGATCTGCAGAAACGGAATGTCGACCCGCTCAGGCTCGGTGAGCAGCGTCGGCCGATCCCAGAACGGGTCGTGCGGCGACCGCAGCCAATCCGTCCAGAACGGCGCGACACGGCGGTCGTCGAGCGGGGCAAGACTGGTCAGCGGCAACTGGCTCACCGCGGCACGGCGATCGGCGAAGGCCTCGTCCAGCAGTTCGCGCACCCGCTTCCGTTCGGCCGCGCTCAACGACGTGTGGTCCAGACCTTCCTGCACCATCCCGAGTGCGTACAGCGTCAGAAAGCCCAGCTCGAACAGCCCGCCCGGACGCGCGGTGTGGCGCAGGTCAGCGGTCCCGATCATCGCGACGGCCGCCTTGAGCCGCGGATTCCGCGCGGCGACCGCCTGCAGCACGGTCATGCCCAGGTAGGACGAGCCGTAAATCCCGACGTTGCCATCGCTCCAGGGCTGCGCCGCGGCCCAGTCGATCGCGTCGGAGGAGTCGTTGTACTCCTGCGCGATGAAGTCGAACTCGCCGCCGGACCCGAACCGCCCGCGGCTGTCCTGCACCAGCACCGCGAAGCCTTGGCGGGCCAGCCAGACCGGATCGGCCACGAGCCCCGAAACGCGGAAAACGCCGGTGCGGTCGTAAGGGGTCCGGTGCAGCAGCACGGGCCAGCGGCCGTCCGTTGCCGGTCGGTACAGGTCGCCGGCGAGGGTGACGCCGTCGCGGGTCTTCATTTCGATGCCGGCGTCGATGCGAGGTGGATGCACGGTTACTCCCGTTCGGAGAGGAGCTGGCTCGGTGCGGCCGACCATAGCACTAACCGTTGCAAAACACTAACCGTTGTTGTTAAGTTGGCGGCATGAAAGCAGTGCGCTTCGCCGCCTATGGCGGCCCCGAAGTCCTTGAGCTGGCAGAAGTCCCCGAACCCCACGCCGGACCCGGCCAGATCCGCGTCGCCGTGCGCGCGGCAGGCGTGAACCCGCACGATTGGCGCACTCGCGAGGGCCAGTTCCAGCGGATCCGCCCGATCGAACTGCCCTCCGGCGTCGGCCAGGACGCCTCCGGCATGGTCGACGAGGTCGGCGAAGGCGTCACCGGCGTCGCGGTGGGGGACCCGGTGCTGGGTCGAGGTTCGAATACCTACGCCGAGTTCGCCGTGCTGAATTCCTGGGCGCCGTTGCCGTCCGGGCTGACCTTCGCCGAAGCGGCCGGGTACCCGTCGGTGGTCGAGACCGCGCTCCGCGTCCTCCGGCTGGTGGGTGTCCAAACTGGACAGACCCTGCTGGTGAGCGGCGCCGCGGGCGGAGTCGGATCGGCGGTGTTGCAGGTCGCCCGTGACCGGGGAATCAAGGTGATCGGCACGGCCAGCGCCGCGAATCAGGACTACGTGCGAAGCCTGGACGCGATCGCGACCACCTACGGCGAGGGCTGGGTCGACCGGGTGCGCCGGCTCGGCCAGGTCGACGCCGCCCTCGACCTCAACGGCACCGGGGTGATCCGCGGCCTGCTCGACCTGACCGGGGACCCGGACAAGGTGATCACGATCGCCGACCTGGAGGCCCCGATGCTGGGCATCCGGTTCGCCGGGACGGGCGGGAACATGAAGGAAGCCCTGGCCGAGACAGTCGACCTGGTCGAGCGCGGAAAGCTCCGCATCCCAGTCGCCAAGTCCTACCCGCTGGCCGAGGCTCCGGCGGCACACGCGGACAGTCAGGCGGGACACACTCGTGGACGGCGGGTCTTGCTGGTCTGACGATCGCGAACCGAGCAGGCGTTACTCGTAGACCCACACCGTGTTGAAGGACGCGCCCCGCGGTCCGCCTGCTTGAGGACACCGCTCGACGGGCTGACTTGGCTGACATGTCCGAGGTCCCGCCGAGCGGTGTCTCGGCGATCAGCTCGGCGTTGACGCGAGGGCATCCGCCCGTTTCCGGGTAGCAGGGCTGGACCGGCACCAGCGTCTGCCGGTTATGAGGTCCTTGACGACGATGCGGAACTTCCTGGTCGCGGGCTCGCAGGTGACGGCGGCGTCGATCGGGTCGCCCGGTTCGGCCGGGCTCGCAATGTGGATGTCGTTGTGCGGGAACATCTCCCACCAGAGCACGTACTGCGCGATCCCGTTCACGCGGCGCGCCGACGAACCGCCTTGCTCGACGACGTCGTTCCACCAGCCGTCCATGCCCGCCCAAGAGACGCCCCAGACGTCCTGCGCGGCCGGGCAGCTGATCTTGGGTTGGATCCAGCGCGCGTGCGCCGACCGGAAATCGGTCGGGTGGGCCGCGCTCGCCCGCGATCGTGGTGGCGGCCGCCGACGCTCAACCAGTGCGGTGACGCTCGCCGAAGCGCAGGTGCGCGCCGCATTCGGGGACTGGCCGCGGATTCCAGCCGGCACTGCAACGGCGGTGCGGCGCAGAGAACCAGGACACGCGGAACCGCACTTTCTCGCCCGCCTGGCAGAGCGGATGCCGCGCGACGAGGAACCTGTCGCCGACGCGTACTTGGCGATGCTCGACGCCCTGCTGCCCGACCGGGACATGTCGTCGACAAAGGGGGAAATGCTTGTCGACCTCGCGCTGGATCTCGATCTGGGGCGGAACGAATTGGTCGCACTGCATGTGAGCTATGAGCGCGATCTTGCCCGCGAGGCAGGGGCCGACGAGGTCGTCACCGACGAGGAGCGACACGATTTGCTCACTGTCGCGACGCTTCTCGCGCTCGATCACGCGGTGGTGGATCAAATCCTCGACGAGGAACGCGCTGCGGCGTCTTCCGGCAGCAGACTCGGCGGGCTCGCGCTGCGACCAGGGGACAAGGTGGTGCTGACCGGGAGCATGGCGCGGGGACGCGAGGAGATCGTCGAGCAGGCCGCGTCCGCGGGCGTCAGAGTGACCGGGCGCGTCTGCAGGCAGGCTCGCGTGGTCGCGGCGGCGGACCCGAACTCGTTGCCGGGCAAGGTACGTGAGCTCGGTGTTCCGGTGGTGCCGGAAGATGCGTTCCTGGCGGTCCTCGACCGGCTGGCGGAGCTGGTTTCAGCACCGGTTGTGACGATCGAGCCGGCGATAACCATGTGTTTGAATGCGGAGGTGTCCCGGGCTGGTGATGCTTGAAGAAGTTTTGCAGGAACGGATTCGCTTCGTGCGAGCGTGAACTGCTTCGTCAAGTGAGGTCCGTGCGGTGAGTTTCGCTCCGGAGGCTTTCGCTGCTGGGGACAAGGGCGACGGTGGCAGCAGTGAGCGCTGCGGCAGCGCAGAGCAGTAACTGACTGCTGACGGTGTTCTGGAAGGTAGTGGCGGTGAGACTCCCGAGCGGTGTGGCTCCATAAGCCAGGGCTCGGAAAACGCCAAGGACTTGCGCTCGCTGGCCAGGGCTGGTGGCGCGTTGCCGCAGATTCATGGCCTGCACAGCCCACATCGCCCCGAACGCGCTCCCCACGACCATGACAGGCGCGATGAGCCAGGGAGAGCGCAATAATGGGCTGAGAAACAGCAAAGCCCAGCCGAGGCGGGTGAGCCGCATCGTGGCGACCTCTCCGAAGAGCCGTTCGGCCCGGCTCGTGAGGCAGGCCCCGACGCCTGCTCCGGCGCCGACGAGGCCGGTGAGCACTCCGTAGGCCGCCGGGGTGAGGCCGAGGCCGGTGCCGGAGTTGGCGTAGACGGCAAAGGCGGTCAGATAGCTGCCGTTGGCGATGCTCGTGAGGCCGCTGATGGCGATAGCGGCTTTGAGGGTCCGGTTCCGGCCCACTACACGCAGGCCGCTCCGGATGTCGATCTTGCCTCTGGCTCCGCGCCGGTGCGGCCATGGCTGCCGTACGGCGGCGATGCACAACGTCGAGAGCCCGCAGAGAGTGCTGGAGAGCAGAGCCGCTGCCGACGGCCAGAGCGCGTAGGCCAGACCGGCGATCGGGGGCCCGAGGAACTGGTAGAAGACCCGAGTCGACACGGACAGCGCGCCGTTCGCGTCCGAGAGTCGTTCGCGGGCGACGAGTTCGGGGACAAGTGCTTCTGCCGCACCGTCGACAAAGGTTTGGAGCACGCCCGAAGCGAAAACAGCTACGGCGAGAACAACGGCGGAGATGTGCCCGGTGGCGCTGACGACGCCGACCGCGAGCATCGTTGCCGCGCGCGCGAGGTTGGCGACCTGGATCACGCGGTGCGCTTCCATGCGGTCCACGACGATTCCCGCGGGGATGGCCGCGACAAGCCAGGGAATGGTCGCCAGGGTGAACAGGAGCCCGGCGAGGGCGGGGCTTTCCCAGGTGCGGATGGCGAAAAGTGTCGCGCCGACAAGGAAAATGCCGTTGCCGGTGTCGGAGAGCGCGGTCGAGCACCACAAGCCACGAAAACGCGGACCGAGTCCGCCCCTGTTCGAGATGGCCATGCACTGACTCTGACCAGCGACAATCAACGTTGTCAACGTTGATTGACTGCACTATGGTCCGGGACATGGCCTGCGAGTGGATGACTGCGGCCGAAGCCGCGGATCGGCTGGGCGTCACCGTGCGCACTCTCTACGCCTACGCGAGCCGGGGCGTCCTGACCGCGCGGCCCGTGCGCGGCGGTGGCGGCCGCCGTTCCGAGTACGAACGAGCACAGGTCGAGGCTCTCGCCGCCCGTACGGCGAAACGAGAACGAGCCGGTCAGGTCGAGATCCGCGTCGAGACCGCTGTCACCGATCTCAAACCGGCGGGCGCGCTGGCGTTTCGCGGCTATCCGATCGAGGACTTGCTGGACCGGAGTTTCGAGGACGTCGCGGAATTGCTCTGGACCGCGGAGTTGCCCGACGGCCCGGTTTTCTGGCCGAGCGCGAATCGGCGGGAGGCCACCCGCGTGCTCGCCGCGCTCCCCTCGGCCGCAGGGGTGCTCGACCGGATGTGCGCGGTGGCATCGGTCCTGGGCATGGTGGATCCGGCACGCCATGAGCTCGGACCGGACGCGGTCGCCGGCGTCGGCAGGCGGCTCATCCCAGCCATGGCCTCGGCGATCTCGGCGCACCCGGATCCGCGCCCGGCGTCAGGACCGGTCGCGGCCGTCCTCGCCGACAGGCTCGCCCGCGAGGACAGCCTTCCCTCCGCACCGGTCGACCTGGCCCTGTGCCTGCTGGCCGACCACGAACTCGCGGCGTCCACCTTCGCGTCGCGAATCGCCGCCACCGTCGGCGCGGATCCCTACGCCGTGGTGGGCATCGGAATTCAGGCCATGCGAGCGGTCGATCACGGCGGAACTGCCCGCGACGTTCACCGGATGCTGCGACGGGTCGCGGAAGAAGGACTGTCCGTTGTGGCCTCAGCAGACCGGCGCGCGGGTGAGCTGCCGGGATTCGGGCACCCGGTGTACACCGACTGCGACCCCCGGGCTCCGCATCTGCTGGCCGCTCTTGAGCGGGTCCACGCGGGCAGCGATCGGCAGGACCTCGTGCGGTCGGTACTGGAGTCGGCAACCCGGCGTGGCCTGCCTGCGCCCAATATCGACTTCGCACTCGGTGCCATGGCTTGGCTCCACCGCTGGCCCGAGGAATCTTCGACGGGATTGGTGGTCGTGGCCAGGACCGCAGGCTGGCTCGCCCATGCGGCGGAAGCCTGCGAACGGCCGTCCCGGCTACGGCCCCGAGCGGTCTACATTGGACCGCGACGTCGCCGCTGACCTATTGTCCGAAGGGCGCGGTCGGTCATCGGTCCAGCGCGATTTCGACGCCGAGGCCCTTGCCGATGAGGCCGGCTGCTCCGGCTTTCCAGGGACGGTGGAAGTCAGTTTGCTGCCGCTTGGTTGTGCAATCAGTCCGCCATCGTTGGTGGTGTCCTCGTTGTCGAAGTCTTCCTGGCGGAGTTCCCGCTGGCCGTTGTCGGCACTGGCCTTCCCCGGATGTACCGCGCGGCACGGGTAGTGGCACCCCGGGGGAACGCGAGACAGGTCGGTCCGGCGCCACCACCTGAGTCGAAAGCCGTTTTGCTAGGCGGCTACGCGGCTTCGTCCGATGCGGTGGTCTTTGTGGACTGTCGGGGTGGCGGTGTTGCGGGCCGGTGGGCGAGGTCTATGCCAAGGGCGAGTTGTCGCTGCGTCCGGGGCGGTTGGCTGAGGTGTGTGGGTGCCGTGGCGGCGGTTGGTTGCGGTGTGCTTGCTGTGGGCGGGTTCGGGTGCCGGGCGAAGTGGTGGAGCTTGCGGAGGTGTCGTTGGACTAGACCGGCGCGCCGGGCTTGCTCGAAGAGGGCTCTGGCGGCTCGGTTTTGAGTTCGTCTGCTGGGGTCGGGGCGGTCGGGCATGGCGGATTCCTGGGGTAGGCGAGCTGGTTGCGGGCGAGATCACGAATGCGTTTCGGCCTGGTTGAGGCGTCGTGATGGCGGGTGGTGCAGCCGTGCGGCGAGGTACGGCTCAATGAGGAGGAGTGTCGGCTCGGGTCAAGGCCTGCGAGCGGGATCGCCGGTGCGCTGCGTACGGCAAAGGGGTGGGCCGCCTGGTTTCCGGCCCTCGGCCGGGCCTGGCCAGGGGTTCCCCTGACCAGGCCGTTTGTGCCCCCGGCAGGACTCGAACCTGCGACCTAGAGATTAGAAGGCTCTTGCTCTATCCAGCTGAGCTACGAGGGCCCGGGTGGCTGACAGCTGCTGACCTCCAGCATGGGCAGCTTAGTCATCGCCAATCTCTCGATCGTTCGACACCGTCGAATCGTTTCAGCTTCCGTTCGTCGGATTTGCGGGTCTCCGGAGGCGGAATGCCACAGCGTGCGACGGTTCCGGTACGCACTGCGCGGGGGAGCGGCCTGTTGTGGCGGGCGGGCGGCGGTTTGTGCAGCTTGGGCACCTGGATCTCCTGGACGGGGCGGCGGGACGGGGCTCGGGGGCGGGCTGTGCGGCTGGGCAGACTGTGGCGATCTTGTGATGTACGGCGGCTGGCCGGGCGGGGGCGATTCGGCGGTTCGGCGGTTGCGGTCAGGCTCCGAGGCGTCCGACCGGCGCTGGGGTTGGACCACGTCGTCCGGGCAAACGGTGTGGCGGAGGGCCGCGCACGGGACCCTGCCACCAGGTCCGTGCGTGAAGCTGACGCCAGGTGGATGCTGGTCTGCTGCGACGGGGAAGCGGGCAGCCACGGAGCACGGCAGACTCGCACCCGAACGGTGCCGAGCCGCCTGAGCTTCGGTGGAACGCAGACGGAGTCCGTGCCTCGCCTCCCGTTCCCAGGTCGGGGGCCGGGAGCGGGAGGCGAGGGGCAGCGGCCCGTGGGCGCGGATCTTCCGGGCTGCGCGCCCACGGGCCTAGGGGCCGCTCGGGGGTGCGGCCCCCGGGCCGGCGAACTGGGGCTGCGAGTCGACTCGGCCTGGAGCTGCCTCGTTCGCCTGGCCCGGTCTCGGAGGAGGGGTTATTCCCACACTTTCAGGGCACGCACCGCGAACGGGGACTGCGGAACGTACGTGCCACCGCCCGGATAGGTGATGAAATCGCCCTCGGTGGAACAGTCGGCTCCTTGGTAGATGGTGACGTCGCGGGTCATCCGATTGACGAAGGAATGGCCCTGGAATCCCTCGGGCAGGGGAATGCAATCACCCGGATTCGCCGCGCGCAGGTCATAACTCCGCACGCCGCCGGAATAGGTTTCGGTGTCCCACAGGCAGAACTCGCCCGCACCGCAGGCGGGGGCGGGGGGAGCGGCTTGGGCCAGGCCGGAAGTGGTCAGCAGACCGGCGGTGACCAGCAGCAATACGCCGGGCAGGCGGGACGGGGCGGCGGTGGGCCAGGCGCGGCGGCCGGGGAAGGGCAGGGACGGCAGCAGGCGGCGGAACATCGTGGGAACTCCCCCTCAATCGAAGCGATGCCGGGCGAAGAAGCCGGCGGTATCCCGGGAAACCGGGCATGTCTCCACCTTGGCGGGTTTCGTGCGATTTGTCTGCCCGCATTCCCGCGTCTGTGGACAAGTAGTTTCCCGTCACCCGGACGAGACCTAGTTGTCCACAGATCGCCGAGCGGTCTTGCTAAATCGCCGCGGTGCTTTCGCGGACGGCCAGCGACACCGGGAGTTCGACCGGCGGCGGGACCGGTTCCCCCGCCAGCAGGTCCATCACCAGTTCCCCCGCGACGCGGCCCTTGCCCGCCAGGTCCTGCCGCACGGTGGTGAGGGGTGGTTCAGACCACACGGCCTGCGGGGTGTCGTCGAAGCCGACGATCGAGACGTCGGCGGGCACGCGCAGGCCCAGCCGGTGGGCGGCGGCGATCGCGGCGAAGGCCAGCTGGTCGGACATGCACAGCAAGGCCGTCGGCCGCACGGAAACGGTGAGCAGGTCTGTCGCGGCGGCGCGGGCGGTCGAGGCGGAGAGCCAGGGGGCTTCGGTGATGGTGATGTCGGTGATTCCGGCGGCGGAGAGAGTGCCGAGGTAACCGGCGAGGCGTTCGCGGGTGCCGTGGAAAGGGCTGGTAACCGCGGAAAGGCGCGGGGCGGCCAGGATTCCGAAGCGGCGATGTCCCAGCTCGACTAAATGGCGTGCGGCCAACGAAGCGCCGCCGCGGTCGTCGCAGCCGACTCGGGCCGTGTCCGGGAGGGGTGGCTGGTCGATGACTACCAGCGGCAAACCTCGTGCCCGCACGGCTTCCAGCGCGGGAGTGCCGTCGGCGAGGGAGTACGCCACGGCGATGTCCGCTTGCGCGGCCAGGACACGCGACGCGGGCGGGCCCTCCTGGGCTTCGCGGCCGGGCAGCAGCAACAGCGCGTTGCCAGTGGGTTCCACGGTTTTCGCGAGCGCGTCCAGGGTGATCGACAGCGCGGGGTCGGAGAAGGCCGCTGACAGCGACGAATCGAGCAGGAAAGCGATCGCGCCGGTGCGGCTCGTGGCGAGGCTGCGGGCGGTCGGGTTCGGGCCGGGGTAACCGAGTTCACCCGCCGCGCGCAGAATCTGCTCCCGCAACTGCGCCGACAGCTGGTCAGGCCGGTTGTAGGCGTTCGACACAGTGGCGCGCGACACCCCGACCGCCTCCGCGACGTCGTCCAGCGTCGGGCGGCGGCGACGGCTGCTGGTCATCGGCGGAGCATAGAGGAAAGCCTTGCCGCGCACCGGATTCCGTCCGGGAACCCGGCTCGACCAGCGCAAACACCGCAAGCGAGCGATCCGGCGCGAAACCCGGCGAGCGCCCCGCCCCGCGCACGGTCGCGCGCGCGACCGGCCTACTCTCGTACCGTGAGCTCGGAACCTGTGACGAAACCCGCCCCGAACCGCGGACGCAAGACGAGCGTGCTCCCGCTGCTTTCGGTCGGAGTCGTGCTCGGCGCGGTCGTCGCGGTCGGGCTCGTCGCGCTCACCGGCGGCGCGGGCTACGTCATCGCCGGACTGCCGGACCCGGGACTCGTCACGCGTTACGGCGTCACGGTGGTCCGGGTGCTCGCCGAAGCGGCCTCGGTCGTGTGCGTCGGCGGCTTGCTGCTGGCCGCTTTCCTCGTGCCGCCACAGAAATCCGGCACGCTCGCGCCCGAGGGGTACGCCGCGGTCCGCACCGCGGGAATCGCCGCGTGGGTGTGGTTCGCCGCCTCGATCCTGTCGGTCGCCTTCACCGCCGCGGACAGCGCGGGCAAGCCGTTCGGCGACGTCCTTTCCCCGGACACCCTGCTGAGCCTCGTCGGCGCGATCGAGCAGCCCAAGGCGTGGCTGTGGACGGCGCTGATCGCGATCCTGCTCGCCCTCGGCTGCCGCCTGGTGCTCAGCTGGGGCTGGACGGCGGTGCTGTTCTTCTTGTCCGTCGCCGGGCTCGTCCCGGTCGCGGTCACCGGGCACTCGGCCAGCGGCGGTTCGCACGACCTGGCCACCAACAGCCTGCTGTTCCACCTCGTCGCGGCCGCGCTGTGGGTCGGCGGGCTGCTGGCCGTGCTCGCGCTCGGCTGGCGCCGCGGCAAGAACCTCAGCCTCGCCGCGCAGCGGTTTTCCAAGCTCGCCCTGGTCTGCTGGGTCGTGATGGCGGTGTCCGGCATCGTCAACGCGCTGGTCCGGATCAACCTCGGCGACCTGTTCACCACCGACTACGGCCTGCTCGTCGTCGCCAAGATCGTCGCGCTGCTGCTGCTCGGTGTCTTCGGCCAGCAGCAGCGCAGCCGCGGCGTCGCGAACCTCGTCGACGGCAAGGGCGGCAGCCAGCTGCTGCGGCTCGCCGCGGTCGAGGTGCTGATCATGTTCGTCACCATCGGTATCGCGTCCGGGCTCGCTCGGACGCCACCGCCGCCGGACGCGGTCACCCAGCCGGGCACCGTCGAACTCCTCATCGGCTACGACCTCCAGGGCCCGCCGACGTTCTGGCGGCTGCTCACCGACTGGCGGTTCGACCTGATCTACGGCACCCTCGCGATCGTTCTCGCCGGCCTCTACCTGCTCGGCGTGCGGCGGCTGCGCAAGCGCGGCGACGCCTGGCCGGTCGGCCGGACCGTCGCGTGGCTCGCCGGTTGCGTGGTGATCCTGCTGGCCACCTCGTCGGGCATCGGCCGGTACGCGCCCGCGATGTTCAGCGTGCACATGGGTACCCACATGCTGATGTCGATGGTCGCGCCGGTCCTGCTGGTGCTCGGCGGCCCGGTCACGCTCGCCCTGCGCGCGCTCCCTCCCGCCGGCCGAGACGCCCCTCCCGGACCGCGCGAATGGCTGCTGGCCGCCGTGCACTCGCCGGTTTCGCGGTTCCTGACGAACCCGATCGTCGCGCTGCTGCTGTTCGTCGGGTCCTTCTACGGGCTGTACTTCTCCGGCCTCTTCGACAACGCGCTCAACTACCACTGGGCGCACCTGGCGATGAACGCGCACTTCCTGCTCGTCGGCTACGTCTTCTACTGGCCGGTGATCGGCGTCGACCCGGCGCCGCGGCGGCTGCCGCCGGTCGGCAAGCTCGGGATGATGTTCGGCGCCATGCCGTTCCACGCCTTCTTCGGCGTGATCCTGATGAACATGCAGACGGTGATCGGCCGCGAGTTCTACACCTCGCTGAAGCTGCCGTGGGTCGGCGACCTGCTGACCGATCAGCGGCTCGGCGGCGGCATCGCGTGGGCGTCGGGCGAGGTGCCGGTGCTGCTGGTGCTGATCGCGCTGCTGGTGCAGTGGGCGCGCCAGGACGAGCGCGAGGCGAAGCGGCGCGACCGGCGCGAGGAGACCACCGGCGGCGAGGAACTCGCTGCCTACAACGCGATGCTGAAGAACCTCGCCGAGGGCAAACGGGCGGAATGACTCCCCGGAGGTGATATCGCCGGAGTGAGGATGACCTGACCCTCGGTAGCGCGGTGGTGACCGCCGTCAGGCCGCCGGAGGAGCCACTCTACGATCGATGGCATGGCCGAGTTCATCTACACCATGAAGAAGGTGCGCAAGACCGTCGGGGACAAGGTGATCCTCGACGACGTGAGCACCGCGTTCTACCCCGGAGCCAAGATCGGCGTCGTGGGCCCGAACGGCGCCGGCAAGTCGACCGTGCTCAAGATCATGGCGGGGATCGAGCAGGCCAGCAACGGCGAGGCGTTCCTGCAGCCGGGCGCGAGCGTCGGCATCCTCATGCAGGAGCCGGAGCTGAACGAGGAGAAGACCGTCCGGCAGAACGTCGAGGAGGGCCTCGGCGAGACCAAGCAGAAGCTCGACCGCTACAACGAGATCGCCGAGCTGATGGCGACCGACTACAGCGACGCGCTGATGGAGGAGATGGGCCAGCTCCAGGAGGAGCTGGACCACGCCGACGCCTGGGAGCTCGACTCGACCGTCGAGCAGGCGATGGACGCCCTGCGCTGCCCGCCGCCGGACGAGCCGGTCACCCACCTCTCCGGCGGTGAGCGCCGCCGCGTCGCGCTGTGCAAGCTGCTGCTGTCCGCGCCCGACCTGCTGCTGCTCGACGAACCCACCAACCACCTGGACGCCGAAAGCGTGCTGTGGCTGGAGCAGTTCCTCTCCAGCTACAAGGGCGCCGTCCTCGCCGTCACCCACGACCGGTACTTCCTGGACAACGTCGCCGAGTGGATCATGGAGCTCGACCGCGGCCGCGTCGTCGGCTACGAGGGCAACTACTCCACGTACCTGGAGAAGAAGCGCGAGCGGCTCGAAGTCCAGGGCAAGAAGGACGCCAAGCTGGCCAAGCGGCTCAAGAGCGAGCTGGACTGGGTGCGGTCCAACGCCAAGGCGCGCCAGACCAAGTCCCGTTCGCGGCTCGACCGCTACGAGGAGATGGCCGCGGAGGCGGACAAGCACCGCAAGCTCGACTTCGAGGAGATCCAGATCCCGCCGGGCCCGCGGCTGGGCAGCGTCGTGGTCGAGGTCGAGAAGCTGCGCAAGGGCTTCGACGACCGGGTGCTGATCGACGGGCTCTCCTTCGACCTGCCGCGCAACGGCATCGTCGGCGTGATCGGCCCGAACGGCGTCGGCAAGACCACGCTGTTCAAGACCATCGTCGGGCTGGAGGAGCCGGACGGCGGCTCGGTCAAGATCGGCGAGACGGTCAAACTGTCCTATGTGGACCAGAGCCGCGGCGGGATCGACCCGAAGAAGACCGTGTGGGAGGTCGTGTCCGACAAGCTCGACTACATCCACGTCGGGCAGACCGAAATGCCCTCGCGCGCTTACGTGAGCGCGTTCGGCTTCAAGGGCCCGGACCAGCAGAAGCCGGCCGGCGTGCTGTCCGGCGGCGAGCGCAACCGGCTCAACCTCGCGCTGACGCTCAAAGAGGGCGGGAACCTGATCCTGCTGGACGAGCCGACGAACGACCTGGACGTCGAAACGCTGGGCTCGCTGGAGAACGCGCTGGAGCAGTTCCCCGGCTGCGCCGTCGTGATCTCCCACGACCGGTGGTTCCTCGACCGGGTCGCGACGCACATCCTCGCCTGGGAAGGCACCGACGAGGACCCGGCGAAGTGGTTCTGGTTCGAGGGCAACTTCGAGGGCTACGAGAAGAACAAGGTCGAGCGCCTCGGCGCCGAAGCGGCTCGTCCGCACCGGGTCACCCACCGCAAGTTGAAGCGCGACTGACCGGCGCGGGGGTCCCGAGTGGAAACCAGCAGGCACAACCGGCCCAGCCCGTCCGCGACCGCGGACGGGCGGCCCGCCGTTGCCCGTGGCGGGACCCTCGCCGACCTCGGCCGGCTCATCGACCGGGCGGAATCGCTGCGGTTGCGGGCGCCCGAGCTGTCCTTGGTTCTGGGCGAACGCTCGGCCGCGCTCGCGGAGACGGCGGGCGCGGACGGGCACTGGATCCGGGCGGAAGCGCTCGTGGTGTCCGCTCGCGTGCGGACCGGGGCACGGACGTCCACGGTCGGCCGCGCGGTCGCGGCTTTGCGCGCGGCTGAACACGCCGGATACGCGACGACGGCTGCGCGGCTGCGCGTCGACCTCGCAGTCTGCGCGCGCAGCCTCGGCGTTCCGCTGATGGGGCTGGCCGCGCTGCGGCCGGTGCTGTCCGAGGACGTGCCGCCGTCGCTGCGCGCGGAAGCGTTGTGCCATCTGGTCGGGTGCCTCGCCCAGTTCGGCCGGAAGGCGGAACTGGACCGGGTGCTCGTCGAGGCGGACCGGCTGCTGGTGGCCGACGATTCGCTCGACGCGGACGACCGGCTGCTGATGCGTGCCCTGCTGCGCAACGGAACCGCGGCGCACCGGCGCCGGCACGGCGACCTCACCGCGGCCGCGGACGCCGCGCGGACCGGGCTCGGGTTCCTGGAGAAGATGGACCGGCCCGGCGACGACGGCGGTCTCGTCCGGATCCGGCTCGTGCTGCAGCTGGTCAGCACGCTGCTCGACCGCGGCGACGCCGACATGGCTTACGACATCGCCGAACCCGTGCTGCGGGAACCGGTCCGTGCGGCCGGAGTCGCGCCCGCGGCCTGGCTGCGGCTGGCGGTGGCGACGCGCATTCACCTGCCTTCCGGAGCCGGCGACGCCGCGGCCGAGCTGGTGGGGGAGGCCGTCGCGGCCACCGACCGGCACGGGCTCGCGGCGGTCACCGCGCGGTTGTGGCTGGAGCTGGCGCAGATCGAGGAACGGTTCGGCAGCGCGGAAGAGGCCATTGGCTGCCTGCACCGGGCGCGGGCCGCGGAACACGTGCACGCGCGGGCCCGGCGCCAGGCCTGCGGGCTGATCGCGGGCGAGCTGGGCGCCGAATCGGTCGCGTCGATGGACCTCGACGACGTCCTCGCCGCGTCCGCCCCGCGCGACGGCCGTCCGGTGTCGATGGAGGTCGAGCCGAGGGTCGCCGCCGAGGAGACCTCGGTGCTGCCGGCGGTCCGGGACCTCCCCGCCGAGCGGCCCGACCCGGTCGCGGCTCCGCTGCCGGTCGTTCCGGCGCAGGTCGAGGTGCCGGTGGCGCCGGTTTCGGCCGCGGCCTGGGTCGCGGCGGCGGACAAGAAGCCGGCGTGGTCGTTCCGGCGGGCCGCGGCGGAGACGGAGGCCGAGCAGACCTCGGTGCTGCCGGCGATCCGGGAGACGGCCGAAGAGACCCCGCGGACGGGCGGACGGCGGCGGGCCGAGGACCGCAAGTCGCCGGTGCTGCCGGGATGGACGCGGCCGTTCGGGCGGAAGAGCGCCGAAGCGCCCGCGCCGCGGAAGCGGGCGGCTGCGGAGCCGGGCAGCCGGACGGAAGCTGCGGCAGAACGTCCGGCGCAGGTCGCTGAGAGTGCGTCGGCGCAGGTCTCGGCGGCGCGTCGAGCGGACAGCGCTGCTGGGGCACGGGCCGCCAAGGACGTGTCGGTGCAGAGCTCGGCCGCCGAGGCCGCGCCGGGTCGCCGCCGGGCGGAGACGGCGCAGCCTGCCGAGAACACGCCGGTCAGCTGGCCGGAGAAGCCGCCGGCCGCGCGTCGGTCGGCGGCGGACGCGCCCGCCGGTCGGGACGAGAAAGCGAAGTCCGAGGAGACACCGGTGCGGGCGGCTGACGAAGCGCGGGCCGAGGCCCCTCGTCGCGCGGCGGAAGAAGCGCGGGCCCCGGCCGAGGAGGCGCCGCGGTTCTCGCTGCGGATGCCGGATCTGTCGGACCTCCTGCCGGAGCTGCCGCTCGCCCCGGCTCCCGCGGACGAGCCCGCCGCGCCGTTGTGGGAAAGCGCCGAGTGGGCCCGGGAAGAAGCGGCCCGCCGCGACGTGCGCGGCCGCAAGACCCGGCACGACGCCGAACACGGGTCGGTCGCCGCGAAGTCCGTGCTGGACCGGCTGGGCATCACCGCGAGCGGCGGAGGCGGCGGACGGCGCCGGGCCGACGAGCCCGGACGTCCCGAATCCGTCGCGCCGGAACCGGAAACCGCGGCGACGGAGAAGCCGGAACTGGCCCCCGCGCCGCGGCCGGAGGAACCAGAGCCGGTCGTCGAGGAACCGTGGCTGCCGCGACTGCGGATGCCGCCTGCGCTGGACCCATTGTCCGACGTCGATGCGTGGACGCCGCCGGAGCAGCCGTTCCCGGAGGGCTACGCGCGAGCCATCGCGGAGGACGAACCGCCGCCGGACGCCGGTCTCGCCGAACTGCTCGCCCGCGCCCTCGCCGAACACCAGGCGGGCACCGCGAGCGCGGCCGCGCTGATGAAACGTCTCGGCCCGAACGACGAGCCGAAGCCGATCAACGGCCGCGCGACCGCGGACCGTCACCGCAACAACGGCGACTGACGCGCGCCGGAAATTTCTTGCGCCGCAGGGGAAGCGCTGGCTTGGCCGGGTGGATTCCGCGGCAGGGCAGGGGATCGCGCACCGACGCGGACGCGGTCCAGCGAGGTCCGTGAGGCGCTCAGGGTTCCCCTCAGGACCCGCTGCGGGAGTCCTCCGTGCCGGAACGTCGCCGCGTTTTGCGCTGCGCCAAGCGGTTTTCCCAGTCACTGGCTGGACGCGCCGAGATCAGGCGGCACAAGCCGCCCGGCCCCGCCGATCCGCGGTCGCCCCATCCGCAAGCCCCGGCTCCCTCCGCCGCGACGGAAGAATTAGCCCGTCCGGGTGGGAATTCTCGCAGGGGAGGGACGCAACCTTTTCCGTTCTCGCCGCGGGCGATACGGGCACTGAACCGATCCCGAAGCGGCCGCCGTGCCCGCGGAACCGGCGCTCCGGCCTCGTGCCAAGCCTTTTGCCGGAAACCGCCCGCGCCGAACCCGCCGGTAGCTGAACCGATCCCGCCCGAGCCCGTCGGCAGGGACCCCTGAACCGAACCTTAAGTCTTTCCCCGCCGCGCACAGGGGCCGTCGAGAGCGGATTAGGGTGAGGGAAGTCCGGCACGTTGTGGTGACGGACGCATCTCGGTCTCGCATACTGGAGAGTTGCTCAATGAGCTCGACGGGAGTTTCGTCCCCGCCCGATGTCGGCACCGAAGCCGGCGCCGCCCGCCGCACGACGGCCAGCCCGGAGCAGATCCGGGACGAGCTGATCGACACCGCCGCGGCGCAGGCGCCGGAGATCGCGGATCTGATCCGCTTGTACTACCGGCACATCCCGGCCGACGAGATCGTCGGCGACGACCCGGTCGCGCTCGTCGGCGCGGTGCGGTCGCACCTGCAGCTGGCGAAGCAGCGCATGCCCGGGCGCCCGGCGGTCCGGCTGCTGAACCCGACCACCGCCGAGGACGGCTGGACGCGCGACGCGACCGTCGTGCAGGTCGTCACCGACGACATGCCCTACCTCGTGGACAGCGTCACCGCGGAGTTCGCCCGCGACGGCGTGCAGGTGCAGCGCATCGTGCACCCGATCGTCGTGGTGAGCCGCGGCCTGACCGGCGAGCTGGAGGGCCTGCACCTGGACGCCGACCCGGCCGATCCGCCGGCCGGCGCGTCCGCGGAATCGTGGATGCTGGTGGAAATCGACCTCGTCACCGACCCGCAGCGGGCGCGCGAGCTGGACAACCGGCTGACGTCGGTGCTCGGCGACGTGCGCGAGGTCGTCGAGGACGCCGAGAAGATGGCGCAGACGGCCTGCTCGCTCGCGGAATCGCTGGAGCAGCACCCGCCGAAGCTGCCCAGCGACGCGGAGGTCGCCGAGGGCGCGCGCCTGCTGCGCTGGCTCGCCGACGGGCACTTCACCTTCCTCGGCTACCGCAAGTACGAACTGGTCGACAGTCCGCAAGCCGACAGCGACGAGCCCGCCCTGCGCGCGGTTCTCGCGTCCGGGCTCGGCGTGCTTCGCCAGGACAGCCTCGCCGCGCGCAGCCTCACCGCGGGGCCGGACAGTTCGGTCGACGCGCTCGCGCCGTCGCTGCTGGTGCTCACCCAGGCCAGCGCGCCGAGCACGGTGCACCGTCCGGTCTATCCGTATTACGTCGGCGTGAAGACGTTCGACGAGCACGGCAGGGTGACCGGCGAACACCGGTTCCTCGGCATGTTCACCACCACCGCGCTGCACGAGAACGTGCTCGACATCCCGGTGGTCGGCCAGCGCGTGCGCGAGGTGATCCACCGCGCCGGGTTCCCGATGGAGTCGTTCTCCGGCCAGCGGATGCTGGAGGTCCTGCAGAACTGGCCGCGCGCGGACCTGTTCTCCGCGGACACCGATTCGCTCTTCTACACCACCACCGGCGCGATCACCCTGTCCGACCGCCGCCGGCTGCGGCTGTTCCTGCGCCGCGACCCGTACGGCCGCTTCTACTCCTGCCTGGTCTACCTCCCGCGCGACCGTTACACCACGCGTTCGCGGCTGGCGATGCAGGAAGTGCTGCTGGAGGAACTCGAAGGCACACAGCTGGAGTACAGCGCGCGCGTCGGCGAAACGCTGCTCGCGCAGGTGCACTTCATGGTGCACACCGACCCGTCGAACGCGGTCGAACCGGACACGCTGCGGATCCAGGAACGCCTGAACACCGTCGTGCGCAGCTGGGACGACCGGCTGGTCGAGGCGATCATCGCCGAACGCCGCGAGCGAGTCGGCGACGGCAGCCCCACCGGGATGATGGGCGAGGAGTCCGCGGTCGACCGGGGGCAGCGCTTCGGCGCGGTGTTCCCCGAGGCGTACAAGGAAGATTTCACCGCCGAGGAGGCGCTGGCCGACCTGGCCAAGCTCGACACCCTCGCGGACGAGGGCGACCTGGCGCTGTCGTTCTACCTGCCCGCCGACGCCGAACCCGGCGAGCGGCGGTTCAAGCTCTACCTGCGCGGCGAGGGCGTCACCCTGTCCAAGGTGCTGCCGGTGCTGCAGGCGATGGGCGTCGAGGTGGTGGACGAGCGGCCCTACGAGCTGTTCCGCGAGGACGGCGGGGCCAGCTGGATCTATGACTTCGGCCTGCGCGTCGACAAGAAGGGCCTCGAAGAAGCCGACGAAGCCGCGGCGTTCGAGGTGCGCGAGCGGTTCCAGGACGCGTTCCACGCGGCGTGGCAGGGCGAGGCGGAGGTCGACGACCTCAACGGTCTCGTCCTGCGCGCCGGGCTCACCTGGCGTCAGGCCGCGGTGCTGCGGGCCTACTCCCGGTACCTGCAGCAGGCGCGCAGCCCGTTTTCCCAGGCCTACATCCAGAACTCGGTCGTCAAGCACACCGAGGTCGCGACGAAACTGGTGCGGCTGTTCGAAACCCGCTGCGATCCGCAACTGTCCGATGTGGACCGGAAGACGCACGCGGAATCGCTGACCGCGGAGATCTCCGCGATGGTCGACGAGGTCACCAGCCTCGACGAGGACCGGATCCTGCGCAGGCTGCTCGCGGTCATCAACGCGACCCTGCGCACGAATTACCACGTGCGCGACGCCGAAGGGAACCCTCGGCCGTACCTGGCGCTCAAGCTCGACCCCAGCGGCGTGCCGGAGCTGCCCGAGCCGCGCCCGAAGTACGAGATCTTCGTGTACTCGCCGCGCGTCGAGGGCGTGCACCTGCGGTTCGGCGAGGTCGCCCG
This sequence comes from Amycolatopsis rubida, assembly GCF_900115345.1. Lineage (GTDB taxonomy): Bacteria > Actinomycetota > Actinomycetes > Mycobacteriales > Pseudonocardiaceae > Amycolatopsis > Amycolatopsis rubida. The sequence goes on from NZ_FOWC01000013.1 coordinate 57,509, forward strand.
CGGCGGCCTGCGCTGGTCGGACCGGCGGGAGGACTTCCGCACCGAGATCCTGGGCCTGGTCAAGGCGCAGGCGGTGAAGAACGCGGTGATCGTGCCGGTGGGCGCGAAGGGCGGCTTCGTGGTGAAGCGCCCGCCGGCCCCGACCGGCGACGCCGGGGTCGACCGCGACGCCCAGCTCACCGAAGGCATCTCCTGCTACCGGATGTTCATCTCCGGCCTGCTGGACCTCACCGACAACCGGGTCGAGGGCGAAACCGTGCCCGCGCCGGACGTCGTGCGCCACGACGCCGACGACAGCTACCTGGTCGTCGCGGCGGACAAGGGCACCGCGAAGTTCTCCGACATCGCCAACGAGGTCTCGGCGCAGTACGGCTTCTGGCTCGGCGACGCGTTCGCTTCCGGCGGTTCGGTCGGCTACGACCACAAGGCCATGGGCATCACCGCCAAGGGCGCGTGGGAGAGCGTGAAGCGGCACTTCCGCGAGCTGGGCAAGGATACTCAGACCGAAGACTTCACGGTCGTCGGCATCGGCGACATGATGGGCGACGTCTTCGGCAACGGGATGCTGCTGTCCGAGCACATCCGGCTGGTCGCGGCGTTCAACCACATGCACGTCTTCCTCGACCCGAACCCGGACGCCGCGGCGTCGTACGCGGAACGGCGGCGGCTGTTCGACCTGCCGCGCAGCTCGTGGGACGACTACGACCGTTCGCTGATCAGCGAGGGCGGCGGGATCTACTCGCGGTCGGCCAAGACCATCCCGATCACCCCGCAGGTCCGCGCGGCGCTCGGCCTGGACGAGAGCGTCACGAAACTCGCGCCGATGGACCTGATCCAGGCGATCCTGCTGGCCCCGGTCGAACTGCTGTGGAACGGCGGCATCGGCACCTACGTCAAGGCCGAGAGCGAAAGCCAGGCCGCGGCGGGCGACAAGGCCAACGACGCGATCCGCGTCAACGGCAACCAGTTGCGCGTGAAGGTCGTCGGCGAGGGCGGCAACCTGGGCCTGACCCAGCTCGGCCGCATCGAATTCGCCCGTACCGGCGGCAAGATCAACACCGACGCGCTCGACAACTCGGCCGGCGTCGACTGCTCCGACCACGAGGTCAACATCAAGATCCTGCTGGATCACCTGGTGGCGGGCGGCGAACTGGAGCACGCGCGGCGCAACGAACTGCTCGGCGAGATGACCGACGAGGTCGGCGCGCTCGTGCTCGCGGACAACTACCGGCAGAACGCGGTGCTCGGCGTCAGCCGGGCGCACGCCGGGCCGATGGTGTCGGTGCACGCGCGGCAGGTGTCCGCGCTGGTCGCGAAGGGCGCGTTCGACCGCAAGCTGGAGGCGCTGCCGAGCCCGTCGCAGTTCCGCGCGCTGGAGAAGGCGGACGAGGGCCTGACCTCGCCGGAGCTGGCGACGCTGCTCGCGCACGTGAAGCTCGACCTCAAGGACGAGCTGCTCGCCTCCGACCTGCCCGAGTCCGAGGTGTTCACCCGCAGGCTGCCGGAGTACTTCCCGGCCCCGCTGCGGGAACCGTTCGCCGCGGCGATCGCGCAGCACCCGCTGCGCCGTCAGATCATCACCACGCTCATCACCAACGAGCTGGTCGACGGCGGCGGCATCTCGTTCGTCTACCGCCTGATGGAGGAGATGAACGCGACCGCCACCGACGCGGTGCGCGCGTACGCGGTGGTCACGCACGTCTACGACCTGCCGAAGCTGTGGACCGAGATCGACGCGCTGGACAACGTGGTGCCGACCGAGGTCGCGGACGGGATGGTGCTGGAGACCCGGCGGCTGCTCGACCGGGCCGCGCGCTGGTTCCTGACCAACCGCCCGCAGCCGCTCGCGCCGCTGGCCGAGATCAACCGGTTCGGTCCGGTGCTCGCGGAACTCGGCCCGAAGCTGGGCGAGCTGCTGCGCGGGCGCGAACTGGAGTCGGTGGAACAGGACGCGGCCGCGCTGGTCGAGGAGGGCGTGCCCGCCGATCTCGCCCGCCGGGTGGCACTGCTGCTGCACAGCTACGGCCTGCTCGACGTGGTCGAGGTGGCGGAGCTGGCCGAACAGCAGGTCGGGCTCGACGCGACGCACACCCCGGCGGACACCGCCGAGCTGTACTTCGCGCTGTCGGACCACCTGGACATCGACAAGATGCTCACCGAGATCAGCGCGCTGGAACGCGGCAACCGCTGGCACGCCCTCGCCCGGCTCTCGCTGCGCGACGACGTGTACGGTTCGCTGCGCGCGATCGCGCTCGACGCACTGCGGCACAGCGACCAGGACTTGTCCGTCGACGAGCAGATCGAGCAATGGGAGAAGGCCAACGCGTCGCGGCTTTCGCGGGCGCGCGTGGCGCTGGACGAGATCACCCGTTCCGGGCGGCTCGACCTCGCGACGCTGTCCGTGGCCGCGCGCCAGATCCGGAGCACGGTGCGGTGACATTCGTTTCCCACGTCCAGCCGCGATGGTCGGACATGGACGTGTACGGGCACGTCAACCACGCGAACGTGGTGACGCTGCTCGAAGAGGCCCGGGTGCCCGTGCTGTTCGGCGCTGCCGAACGCGCGGGGCTCACCGAGCTGCCGAAGGGCGTCGTGGTCGTGAAGCTGGGCGTGCATTACCGCGCGCCGATCGTCGCGGCGCCCGGCCGTTCGGTGCGCGTGGAGATCACGCTCACCGAGCTGAAAGCCTCGACGGTGACGCTCGGGTACGTCGTGCGGACCGGCCCGGACGCGACCGATCCGGTCGCGGTGACCGCGGAAACCGTGCTGGCCCCGTACGACACGGCCAACCTCCGGCCGCGCCGGCTCAGCGACGAGGAATCCGAATTCCTCAAGCGGGTGCTGGCCGATGCCTGAGCTGCGGATTCCCGATCCGGGCGACCGGGAGACGCTCAGTGCGTTCGTGGCCCGCGCGGTGCGGCTGGACGGCACGACCGCCGTCCGGCTGCGCCGCCGGGGCGAGGACGTCGTCGAGGCGTGGACGGCCACGCCGTTCGAGGTTCTCGCGACCCGCGCGGTGGCGGGGACGGTGACCCCGGCGGACGTCACGGTGTCCGGCAACGAACTGCTCGCGGCGCTCGCTGTCGCGGGCGGCGAGGTGATGGACCCGGGTCCGGCGCGCGATCTGCTGTGGCACGCCGAGCTGCCGGTGTCCGGCCGGTGGCAGAAGATCGACGAGCTGCCGGTCGGCGTGGTGTCGGATCTCGCTGACCGCGGCGTCGCGCTCGCCCGCGACAACGCCGGGCCGCACGGCACGCCGCCCGCCTCGCTGATGGACCAGGCGGTGCTGACCGTCACCGGGGGAGACCTCGAGGTCAAGGTCCAGATGCGGTGCCTGTTCGCGCTGTCCGGGATGGGCTTGTTCGACTCGTCGATCGACGGCGACGTCATCCGGGTGACCGCCACCGATTCGTGGCTGCGCCTCGACGCCCGTTACGGTGCGGTGCTGAAGCGGCGCCAAGCGTTGCTGCCGCTGTTGTTCTGACGATTCTGCTGGCGGGCGCCGTCCGGTGGTGTCATCGTGAACGGCATGACCGAACCGGACGGCGACCCGACCGCGGACTTCCTCGCCGAGGTCCGGCCCGAGGAGACGCCGTGGCGCACTGACCGGCCCGCGGCCGCTGATCCCGCGCCGGAAGCCGAACCCGCACCGGGGCGCGCCCGGTCGGTGGTGCGCGCGGTGGGCGAGGCCGCGCCCTACGTCCAGGCGGGGTTGTTCGCCGCATGGGTCGCGACGTCGATCGCGGAGTCGGCCGACGGCGGCGATTTCGGCGGCCGATCGGGGTGAATGCGGCGTCCGTCCTCATCGGACTGTGCGCCGGGCGGATCGCCACGTCGAGCGCGGCTTTGGCCGGCGGACGCGGCCGATCGAGCGATTTCGGCGACGGCCAGACGGGTCGATCCCGGCTGCGGGCTTGTCCCAGCGGGTAGAGTCGGTGTCCGGTCCAGCTGCCGGATGCCCGATCCGGTGCGACCCCGATCATCGCGACCGCCTGCCTTCGCGCGATTCGACAACCCCGGTTCGCTTTCCGCGCGAAGCGGAAGCGGCGGCGGAAGAGGAGACCCATGCTCCTGTCCGGTCCCGAACGCCCGATGTCCCTGCCCACCGCCGACGACCCGCAGCTGCTGCGGCAAGCGCTGGCCGCGTATGTGCGCGAGGTCGCCGCCGCGGTCGGAGTGTCGGTGGAGTGCACGTCGTGCGAGGTCACCGACACGATCACCGCGTACGTCGCGCTGAGCGGCCGGTCCCCGCGTTACCCCGGCCGGGATCTGATGCTGTTGTGGACGATGCGGCAAGGCTGGTCGGTGGCGGTGGAGACCACGCCCGCCGAATCCCCGCAGCCGGTGGCCCAGCTGGGCGGCGACGTGACGCCCGCGCCGGAACGGGTGCGGCGGTTCGTCGCGGAGGTCGTGAGTTCGGCCGGGACGGCCGGGAATCCGGGGCCGGTGCTGGCGGTGTCCGGCCACGGCGACCTGCGGACCCGGCTCGAGAACCGGGTCCGCGGGGCCTGAGTGGCGCTGCCGCTGTCTTGATGTCGGTGAGGGGAACCCCGCGGGAATCTGATTCCCGCGGGGTTCCCCTCACCGACCGCGAATCTCACCTCGGCGGAGGTGCTCAGGCGGCCTTGAGCTTGCGGGCGAGGCGTTCGGGCCGGGGCCAGCGCACGTGCGAGGCCCAGCGGAACTTCTCGAACATCCAGATCAGCCGCGCGGAGATGTCGAGCTGGCCGCGGCCGACGCCGTGCCGGGCTCCCGTCGGGTCGGCGTGGTGCGAGTTGTGCCAGGACTCGCCGAACGACGCGATCGCCAGCGGCCAGAAGTTCGCCGAACGGTCGCGCGCCTCGAACGGGCGCTCGCCGATCAGGTGGCACAGCGAGTTGACCGACCAGGTCACGTGGTGCAGCACGGCGACCCGGACCAGCCCGGCCCAGAAGAACGCGGTCAGCGCGCCCCACCAGGTCATCGTGATCAGCCCGCCCAGCAGCGCGGGCCCCAGCAGCGTCGCGAGGGTCAGCACCGGGAAGAGCCGGTCGATCCGCTTCAGGTCGGCGTCGTCGAGCAGATCGGGGGCGAAGCGGCGCGGGTTGGTCCGGTCGCGGCCGAACAGCCAGCCCATGTGCGCGTGCCAGAAGCCCTTCGCGAGCGCGGCGGGCGACGTGCCGAAGCGCCACGGCGAATGCGGGTCGCCGTCGCGGTCGGAGTACGCGTGGTGGCGGCGGTGGTCGGCGACCCAGTCGATCACCGGTCCCTGCATGGCCATGCTGCCCGCGACGGCGAGCGCGATCCGCAGCCCGCGGCGGGCGCGGAACGCCCCGTGGGTGAAGTACCGGTGGAAGCCGACGGTGATGCCGAGGCCGCTGACGCAGTAGAACGCGGCGGCGAGGCCGACGTCCAGCCAGCTCAGCCCCCAGCCCCAGGCCAGCGGCACCGCGGCGGCGACCGCGAGGAGGGGGACGACGGCGAAGAGCTTCACCAGGAAGGCCTCGGTGCCGGTCTTGCGGCCGGCGAGCATGGGCTGCGGCGATTTCGGGGGACGCTGGAGGGTGCTCTGGGTGTCGATGGGTAACGCTCCTCCTCGAGCTGGTCCGGCCGCCGCGCTCTGCGGGGCCGAGGCCGGCGCGGCGCGGCCGGGCGGAAGGGGAGCCGCCTCGGGGACGTGCCGTGCGTTGCGAACTGACCGGGCAGGGGAGGGCTTCGAGGCCAGTCGCGACCTGCCCTGGTCAACGGGTGATCTCGCGTCCGGGTTCCCGGGACGCGGAAGAGTTTGCGCGGCCGGGAAAACTCACCGGCGCGCACCGGGATGCCGAGCTGTTTCGGCTGCCGTGGGCGGAAAAGTCCGCTTCGGCGTGGGTCCCCTGGTGCGAAAAGCCAATCGCACCAGGGGAAACACCGGGGAAACTCAGATGGCGCGAACGCCGGTGGCCTGCGGGCCCTTCTGGCCCTGGCCGACCTCGAACTCGACGCGCGCGTTCTCCTCAAGGCTGCGGAACCCGTTGCCCTGGATCTCGGAGTAGTGCACGAAGACGTCGGCGCTGCCGTCGTCCGGGCTGATGAACCCGAAGCCCTTTTCGGCGTTGAACCACTTAACGGTGCCTTGCGTCATAAAAACGATCTCCATCGGACTCACAACAGATGCCACCTCGGCATCCGGGCCTGGCAACCGACGGTGTGCCTTCCGGAAAGAGAAACACCACGCCCGCTACATCTTGCGAGCGTGGCTGCGGGACGTACCCACCGCACGAACACAAAACACGACCGTCGTCAGTAAAGCACGCCCAGGCCGGTCTCACCAGGGCTGTCGCCCGGCGTGTCCACTGTGGACGCGGTCCCGCGCGCGGGTGGGACGGGCTCGCGGGCAGGTCGGGGGCGGGGAGTAGCGTCAACAGGGTCGAGAAGTCTCATCGTGCGCCGGCGTTCGAGCCGGCGTCGTCCCCGGCGGGTCCGCCGCATGCGGTGCCGCCGGTGGCCCCTTCCACCTCGACGAGGAGCGACATGCGCTCGGAACGACGTCCGCTGTCCGCCGAAACCAGTGAATTCGCCCGTGCCCGGGTGTCCGCCGAACAGGACCTGCGCGTCCAGCAGGAGCACGCTGCCCGCACCGTTGCCGGACACGCGCACGACGTCGACGACCTGCGGGGATTGCTCGCCATGCTCGGCCTGGAGGCGGGTGCCCGCGTCTGACCTGGCCGGGCCGGGCCGCGGGCGTCGCCGCCTGCGGTCCGGCCCGCCCGAGCCGGGCTGAGCTTCACCCGAGCCAGGCGGCCGAATCCGGAGCGAGCCTGCCGTCCACCAGCGGGCTGCTGGTGAGCAGCACCTCTCCCGGCGGCAGGGCGATCGAGCTGGCCGAGGTGTTCAGCGCGCAGATCAGGCCGTCCCGGCCGCGGCGGAACGCGAAGCAGCCCGCGGGCGCGCCGAACCACTGCAGCTCGTCGCCGCCGCGGAACGCCGGATGATGTTTCCGCAGCTCCACCGCGCGCCGGTACAGCGACAGCGTCGATTCCGGTTCCTCCAGCTGCCGCTCCACGGTGAGCGCCGCCCAGTCCGCGGGCATCGGCAGCCAGGTCTGCGCGGTGCGCGAAAACCCGTACGGCGGGAGCGTGCCCTCCCAGGGCAGCGGCACGCGTTCGCCGTCGCGGCTGAACTCCGGGCCCTGCGAGCGGGCGCGCGGGTCGGTCATCGCCTCAAGCGGCAGATCGGCGTTCGGCAGGCCCAGCTCCTCGCCCTGGTACAGATAGACCGCGCCGGGCAGGGCGAGTTCCACCAGCGCCATCGCACGCGCCCGGCGGACCCCGGCCGCGCCGCCGCCGTAGCGGCTCGCCGCGCGCCAGACGTCGTGGTTGGACAGCGTCCAGGTCGCCGGTGCGCCCGCCGAACGCGGCACCGCCAGCGAGCGTTCGATCGACGTGCGCAGGGCGTCCGCGTCGAAATGGGTGAGCACCAGGCGGAAGTTGAACGCCAGATGAAGCTCGTCCGGCCGCAGGTAGCGGGCCAGCCGCTCCTCGTCCTGCACCCAGATCTCGCCGACGGCCATCGCGTCCGGGTACTCGTCGAGCACCTTGCGGATCAGCTGGTGCACCTCGTGCACGCCGTCGTCGTCGAAGCGCGGGTCGCCGGGCGCGCCGCCGCCGTGCGCGGGCGTGCCCGGGTCCATGCCGGGCAGCCCGGCGGGTTTGGCCATCCCGTGCGCGACGTCGATCCGGAACCCGTCCACGCCCCGGTCGAGCCAGAACCGCAGGGTGCGTTCGAGGTCGGCGCGGACGTCCGGATTGGCCCAGTTCAGGTCCGGCTGCTGCGGCGCGAACAGGTGCAGGTACCACTGCCCGTCCGGCACCCGCGTCCACGCCGGGCCGCCGAACACGCTGACCCAGTTGTTGGGCGGCTCCGCCCCGCCGGGACCGCGGCCGTCGCGGAAGTGGTAGCGCTCTCGTTCCGGGCTGCCCGGCCCGGCGGCCAGCGCGGACTTGAACCACGCGTGCTGGTTGCTCGTGTGGTTCGGCACGACGTCCACGGTGACCCGGATGCCGCGCCGGTGCGCCTCGGTGAGCAGCACGTCGAAGTCGCCGAGGGTGCCGAACATCGGGTCGACGCCGCGCGGGTCGGCGACGTCGTAGCCGTGGTCGGCCATCGGCGAGGGGTAGAACGGCGTCAGCCACAGCGCGTCGACGCCCAGCAGCTCCAGGTAGCCGAGCTTGCTGCGGACGCCCTCCAGATCGCCGATGCCGTCCTCGCCCGAATCGGCGAACGACCGCACGTAGATCTCGTAGAACACCGCGTCCGACCACCACGACGGCCGCGGCGGGCGCTCCGGCCGCCGTCCCGCGACCCCGCGTCTCATCAGACGAAGCTGTTCATCATGCTGTGCGCGGCCATTTCCAGGTACGCCCACAGCTGGCTGAGGTAGGGCTCGGGCAGGTTCTCCTCGTCGATCGCGATCCGGATGCAGCGCAGCCAGGCGTCGCGCTCGATCGGGCCGATCTTGAACGGCGCGTGCCGCATCCGCAGCCGCGGGTGGCCGCGCTGGTCGGAGTAGGTGTGCGGACCGCCCCAGTACTGGATGAGGAACAGCCGGAACCGTTCCTCCGCCGGGCCGAGGTCCTCCTCCGGGTAGAGCGGGCGCAGCACCTCGTCGCGGGCCACTTCCTCGTAGAACCGCTTGATGATCCGGCGGAAGGTCGGCTCGCCGCCCACCGCCTCGTACAGGTTCGCCGGTTCCGGCTCGCTCACAGTCGACACACCTCCATCTTGCCCTGCCTCAGCTCCGCGGCGCGCCGGACTGTTTGTCTTGCATCGACGACAGCAGCCTGCCGAGCGGCGGTTCGAAACCGGCCTCCTCCAGCGCGCCGAGCAGCTGCCCGCGCAGCTTCCGCTGGACTGCCCACTGCTTGCCCGGTCGCACCTTGACCGTCAGGCGCACCATGATGCCCTCCGGCGTGACCTGTTCGACGCCGAGCATCTCCGGCGGCTCCAGCACGTTCGCCGAGAGCGCGTCGGCTTCGACCGCCTTCGTGGCGGCGCCGCTGAGCACCTCGGTGGCCTTGTCGACGTCCGCGGAGTAGCTCAGCGGGACGTCCACCACGGCGTAGGCGAAGCCCTGGCTGGAGTTGCCGACGCGCAGCACCTCGCCGTTGCGGACGTACCAGACGGTGCCCTTGAGGTCGCGCAGGGTGGTGATGCGCAGGCCGACCGCCTCCACGGTCCCGGTGGCCTCGCCGACGTCCACGACGTCGCCGACGCCGTATTGGTCCTCGATCATCATGAACATCCCGGAAAGGAAGTCCTTGACCAGATTCTGCGCGCCGAACCCGAGCGCGACGCCGACGATCCCGGCCGAGGCGATGATCGGGGCCAGGTCGATGCCCAGTTCGCCCAGCACGAGGATGAACGCGAGGCCGTAGATCAGGAACGTCGCCATCGATTTCAGCACCGAGCCGATCGTCTTGGCGCGCTGCCTGCGGCGCTCCACCACGGCGGACCCGAGCATCTCCGGCGCGCGCTCGCGCAGCGGTCTCAACAGCGACGGGATCTTGCCGTCGCTGCCCGAGGCCGGAAGCGTCGTGACCCGCTCGATCAACCGCTTGGTGAGATAGCGCACCACGAAGGCGATGACGAGGATCATGATGATCTTGAGCGGCTTCGTGACGAGCCAGCCCGCCGACGCGGCGAGCCACTCGTTGTGCGTGACCGAATAGATCTGGGCGCACCACGACCCGGTTTCGGAGATGCAGCTGGGCGGAGCGCTGAGCACGGCATTCACTGGCTGATTGGTCCTTCCTTCGCGGCGCGGCCGCTCGATTGAGGGTGGTAGCTGGGCTTTTTCGGTTCTGGTCCCGGCAGCGGGCAGGCGGCCGCGGGGTGGCCGCCGGGTCGCGGGTATGTGACACGTCACAGAACACGCGTGCGCGGGGGCCCTGATGTGTGGTCGACTATGCCTGCACCGGTGGAGGTGGTCGAGTGCCAGACCGACAACCCGTCCCCCTCGGCGGCGCCGGCCAAGCCATGGCCGAGCTGCCGCCGGAGGCGATCCTGCGTGCCTGCCCGGGAGGGTCCGCATCCGGCGGCTCCGTCCCGTCCGGGCCGGGGACCCGTCCAGGGGGAGCTTCCCGTCCGCCCGGACAGCGTAGAGCCCGCGATCCGGGAGCCCCGGCATGGGGCCGTCGCAGGGTCCTCCTGCTCAACGCCACTTTCGAGCCGCTGACCGCGGTGCCCATGCGGCGCGCGGTGGTGCTCGTCATGTGCGGCAAGGCGGAGGTCGTCCACGGCGATCCGGGCGGCGTCGAACTGCACGCCGCGACGGTGTCGCTGCCCGTTCCCTCGGTGATCCGGCTCAGCACGTACGTGCGGGTGCCCTACCGGGCGCAGGTGCCGCTCACCCGGGCCGGGCTGATGCACCGCGACCGGCACCGCTGCGCCTACTGCGGCGGGCGCGCGGAGACTATCGATCACGTCGTCCCGCGCAGCAAGGGAGGACCGCACAGCTGGACCAACTGCGTCGCCTGCTGCGCGAAATGCAACCACCGCAAGGCCGACCGGCTCCTGTCGGAGATCGGCTGGCGGCTGCGCGTGGTCCCCCGCGCCCCGCACGGCCCGCACTGGCGGCTGCTGGCGCATTCCACAGAGGCCGACCCGCTGTGGCGGCCGTATCTCGGCTCGGCGGCCTAGCCGCCCGGCTCCGGAGACGCCGGCGCCCCGGCTGCCTGTGCGGCGGCCGGGGCGAGCCGATGGGTCGTGCTCGACGTCTCTGTTCCGGTGCTGGCTGTGCTCAGGCGGCGAGGCTGTAGTCGGCCTGGCAGGTGACGCGGGTGCCCATCGTGACCCGGGTGCCGCAGGTGACGCGGGTGCCTGCCGTGACGCGGGTGCCTGCCGTGACGCGCGTGCCCCGGGTGACGCGGGTTCCGCGCGTGACGCGGGTGCCCATCGTGACGCGGGTGCCCATCGTGACGCGGGTGCCCATCGTGACGCGAGTTCCGGCCGTGACGCGGGTCCCGCGGGTAACGCGGGTTCCCCTGGTGACTCGAGTTCCCATGGTGACCCGGGTACCCATTGTCACGCGAGTGCCCGCGGTGACCCGGGTTCCGCGGGTGACTTGAGTGCCCCGCGTAACCCTGGTGCCGGAGGTGACCCGCGTTCCGGGCACGAATCCGGTCTCGCTGGGTGACGAAATGGTCTCGGTGATCGCCTGAGCGGGGGGCTGGACGCTCTGCATGAGGTGTCCTCCTGGGACCGGTGCGTGACGGGCTGGGGCTGGGGAGGCGGGCGCAAGGCCCGTACAGGTGAAAAAGCTACGAGGATTTCACGGTTCGGACAAGCAGGTATCGCCCGGTACGGCCGCCTGTACGGCGAGTTGCCATCTTTCGGCCCGCAGCCCTTCGCCCCAACGTTCCAGTGGTCGCGGGCCAAGCGGCGGACGGCGCCTCAGCGACGACGAACGGTCGCCCCCGGTCGCCGGTGTCGCGCGGTGGCTGCCGGAGGCATCCGATACGCTCACCGGCGTGAACGTTGTCGAGACGATCCTGGTCTACGCGGTCATCCCCGGGGCCATTTACTTCGTGGTCGGCGCCGCGACCTTGCGGAAGAAGTTCTCGGGGACGCCGCGGTACCGGCCGGGGCAGCCGTGGGAATACCCCGCGATGTGGTGGACCGCCAACCCGGACGGCGTAGGAGCCGGCCACGGCCCGGCGGTTGACGTGAATGCGGCGCCCGCGGGCGCTTCGACGGCCGCAGGAGGCGCTCGTGGCAAGTGGTGAGGTGACCCGGACCGCGGTCGCGGAAAAGGACCTGGCCTTCGGCGAGGTCATCACCAACAGCGGCAGGCTGTCCGCGGCGAAGATGTACGAGCCCGCGGCCCCCACGAGCCCGTTCACGGTGCAGCAGCTCGCCCGTCTTGACGAGGCCCTGACCTTCGCGACGCGCGAAACCGGCCTCGGCTTCAGCATCTATCTCGGCGACCTGGGCGAAGACACCCGCGCCGGCGCGGAAAAGCTGCACGCCGCCACCGACGACCCCTCGAACGCGGTGCTGCTCGGCGTTTCCCCCGCCCAGCGCGCGATCGAGATCGTCACCGGCGAGCGCGCCCACTCGCGCCTGCCCGACCGCGGCGCGAACCTGGCCGTGGCGAGCATGGTGGCTTCCTTCAAGGAAGGCGATCTGACCGGTGGCCTGGTCAACGCCCTGCGCATGCTGAGCGACCAGGCGGGCCCCGCCCCGAAGCACTGACCCGCAAACGCCAAGAGCCGTCCCGCTGGCAGCGGGACGGCTCTTCTACGTTCGGACCCCCGCCGTCAGTGAGGGCCACCCTCATTGACTCTGATTCCCTCAGGGTTCCCCTCACGACCCGCCGCCGTACGTGAGGGGCACCGTCACGTACTTGGGTTCCCCCAAGGGGTCCTTCACGGACCACCCGCCCGGCCTGGGCCGCGGCCGCCGGGGATGCCGCCTCAATGTGGCATTGGGTGCGTGGGACGCACCGAACGTCACATCAGGGCACCAGGCCCCGCCCGGGAACGGCAGCCGGTGCGCCCGACCGTCGAGGCGCCCAGCCCTGGCCCTTGCGCCCCGATACGAAGCCTCTCTGCGGTTCGGGGGTGCTTGTCAAGGCATCTTTCCCGCCTGGGCAAGCACCCCCGAACCGTCAGCACACTCAAGCTTCGGGGTGCCCCACGCAACCACCGACCACGAACAAAACCGCAGCCGATGGCCGAAGCACCAACTCAGGCCTGACTGTCAAAGTCCCGAGCAGCCAACGCCCGGACAATCCCCGCCCGCCCCTCAGAGACCAGCCGCCGCAACGCGGCCGGGTGATCCCCTTCGAGCCATTCATCCGAAGCATTCACCGTCGCAGGCTCAACCGCCCACGACGGATACAACCCGATCGCCGTAGGCTGCGCCCGCTCACTGGACCGCCGGGCCCAAACATCGTCGATAACCTCGAAGTACCGCTCGATGTACTCCCCGAGCAAATGCTTCTGCCCCGGATGCGAGAACCCAGAAATCAACGCATCACTGACGGCATTCGGGATCTCGTCATCGTAAATAGCCCGCTGCCAGGTATCAGCCTTGGCCTCAGCAGTCGGCTGCAGTGCGCGCGAACGCTCCGCGTGACGCCGCCCGGCAGCAGTGTCGTCGCGCTGCTGTTCGGCATTGATCTCAGACTCGCCGGCCTTGCCGTGTGCCACCAACGCCTGCAGCAATCGCCAGCGCAGATCGGTGTCGACGGTCAGCCCCGGCAACGGCGCGGACCCGTCCAGCCACCCAGCGATCTCCGCCAGAATCTCCTCGCTCAGCACGCCACCGGCCAGCGAGTTCACAAACGCCAGCTGGTGGTCCGACCCGGCCTCCGCGGTCCGGGCCAGCTCCAGCAACCGCCCGCTCAACGCAGGCCACCCCTCCGCAGCGGCCCACTTCTGGTCCGCATAAGAGTTGAGCGCAGTCTGCGCCTGCAGCAGCAACCGCTGTACCACGCCGACCTCGCTCTCGGCGTGAATCCCGCGCGCCACCAGCGTCACGAAGTCGCGAGCCTTCAGTTCGGCCTCGCGCGTCATCTCCCAGGCCGCCGACCAGCACAGCGTGCGCGGCAGCGATTCGGTGATGTCGCCGATCCGGTCGATCAGCGTGGTCAGCGACGCCGGGTCCAGCCGCATCCGGCAGTAGGTCAGGTCGTCGTCGTTGACCAGCACGAGCTTGCCCGCGGCCTGGCCGGCCAGGTCCGGGACCTCGGTGCGCTCGCCGGTGACGTCCAGTTCGACGCGGCGGGTGCGGACGATCTTGCCGTCGCCGTCCTCGTTGTACACGCCGACCGCGACGCGGTGCGTGCGCAGTTCGCCGGCACCCGGCTTCGCGCCGGTCTGCACGACGGCGAACGACGCGAAGGTGCCGTCGGCGGCGATCTCGTAGCGCGGGCTGAGCGAGTTGAGGCCAGTGGTCTCCAGCCATTCCGCGCTCCACCACGACAGGTCGCGGCCGGAGGCCTCTTCCAGCGCCGCCAGCAGGTCGGCCAGCGTGGCGTTGCCCCACGCGTGCTTGCCGAAGTACACCTTCAGGCCGTCGAGGAAGTGCTCGATGCCCACGTAGGACACCAGCTGCTTCAGCACGCTCGCGCCCTTGGCGTAGGTGATGCCGTCGAAGTTGACCTCGACCGCGTGCAGGTCGACGATGTCGGCCGCGATCGGGTGCGTCGAGGGCAGCTGGTCCTGCCGGTAGGCCCAGGACTTCTCGATGTTCGCGAAGCTGGTCCAGGCGTTCTTGTACTCGGTCGCCTCGGCCTGGGCGAACACGCTCGCGAAGGTCGCGAACGACTCGTTCAGCCACAGGTCGTCCCACCAGCGCATGGTGACCAGGTCGCCGAACCACATGTGCGCCATCTCGTGCAGCAGCGTCTCGGCGCGCCGCTCGTAGGCGTAGCGGGTGACGCGGCTGCGGAAGACGTAGTCCTCAAGGAAGGTGACCGCGCCGGCGTTCTCCATCGCGCCCGCGTTGAACTCCGGCACGAACAGCTGGTCGTACTTGGAGAACGGGTACGGGGTGCCGAACTTCTCGTGGTAGAAGGCGAAACCCTGCTTGGTTTCGACGAACAGCCGCTCCGCGTCCATGTGCTCGGCGAGCGACGCGCGGCAGTAGATGCCGAGCGGGATGGTGCGGTGCTTGTCGCGGAACTCGTCGGTCCATTCCGCGTACGGGCCCGCGACGAGCGCCACCAGGTAGGTGGAGATGCGCTCGGATTCGGCGAACTGCGTGCGGCGCGCGCCGTCCTCGGTGTCCTCGGCGCTTTCGACGAGCGCGTTGGAAACGACCTTCCAATCGCGCGGGGCGTGCACCGCGAGCCGGTAGACGGACTTGAGGTCCGGCTGGTCGAAGCAGGCGAACATGCGTTTTGCGTCAGCGGTTTCGAACTGCGTGTAGAGGTACACGCCGTCGTCGACCGGGTCGACGAACCGGTGCAGGCCCTCGCCGGTGTTCATGTAGCGGCAGTCCGCGGTGACGACGAGTTCGTTCTCCGCGGCAAGGCCGGGCAGCGCGATGCCCTTTTCCTCGACGTAGCCGCTGACGTCGAGCTCAGTGCCGTTCAGCACGGCGGAGCGGACGCCTTCGGCGACGAGGTCGATCCACGACGCTTCGCCGGGACGGCTGCTGGAGAACCGCACCGTGGCGGTGGAGCGGAACGTCTTCTCCCCGGGACGGCCGCTGCCGTCGGTCAGGTCCAGCTCGATGTCGTAGGACGACACGTCCAGCAGGCCGGAGCGCTGCTTGGCTTCGTCACGCGTCAGGTTGGGGGCGGGCACGGGCACCTCTGGTCTTCGGATCCGGTGGGCACGACGTTCAGCATCCAATCATGACGCGCCCGGAAGGGGCGACCAGGGAACAATGCGGAGGGGCCGCCGCGTTGCCTCGCAGTGCGGGGGTTCGCCCCGCCCTCGGCGCGCGCCGGGGAGCAGCCTCGCCGAGGAGCCCGTGAAAAATGACTGACTCGTCCCAGCCCACCACGGTGGACTTCTACTTCGACCCGATCTGCCCGTTCGCGTGGATCTCGTCGCGGTGGATCCTGGAAGTCGAGAAGCACCGCGAGCTGGACCTGACCTTCCGGGTGATGAGCCTTTCGGTGCTGAACGAAGGCCGCGAAGACCTGCCCGAGCGGTACCAGGAGCTGCTGAGCGAGGGCTGGGCTCCGGTCCGCGTCGCGACCGCGCTGGCGCAGACCCGGGGCCAGGAAGCCGTGCGCGACTTCTACACCGAGTTCGGCACTCGCTACCACAACCAGCACAACGAGGACCGCAAGCTCGTCATCAAGGAGGCGCTGGCCGCGATCGGCGCCCCGGCCGAACTCGCCGAGGCGGGCGAATCGACCGAGTACGACGAGGCGCTGCGCAAGAGCCACCACGAGGGCATGGACCCGGTCGGCATGGACGTCGGCACGCCGACCATCCACGTCAACGGGAGCGCGTTCTTCGGCCCGGTGCTGTCGTCGATCCCGCGGGGCGAGGACGCGCTGAAGGTGTTCGACGGCGCGGTCGCGCTGGCCAGCTACCCGGACTTCTTCGAGCTGAAGCGCACCCGGACCGGCGAGCTGAACTTCGACTGACCCGTCGTGGGTGTTTATGCCGGTTCTAACCGGCATAAACACTCACGAGAACCCCAGTGCCGCCCTGGTGACTTCTTCCGGATACGGCGAGCTGCGCAACGCCTCCTCACGCGACGCCCCGCGCGCCTTCAGCTCATGCAGGCGCAGCAGCCCACCCCGATGTGTCCGCACGAACGCCGCATCCACCGGGTCGCCGTGCCCGGGCACCACGACGCGCGGTTCGAGCGCGAGCAGCGCGTCCATCGCCGCGGCCCACGCGTCGAGCTGGTCGTCCGGGCCGAATGAGTACGCGGTGAAGCCGTGCGGGCCGTGCTCCACGACGTCGCCCGCGAAGACGACTTCGGCGTCCGGCACGTGCACCAGAAGGTCGTGGTCGGTGTGCGCGGGGCCCGGGTGCACGAGGGTGACGGTGCGGCCGCCGAGGTCGAGTTCGGCGCGGTCCTCGACCAGCCGGTCCGGCGGCATGAGCCCGGTGCGCTCGATGGCGCCGGCGATGTCGGGCTTGCCCTCTTCGCGGTAATGGGCGGCCCAGGTTTGTTTGTCCGCTTCGCCGTTCTTCAGCATCGCGCGCAGGCAGCCGGGGTGGGCCCAGACGTCGCACGGCAGGAACGGCGTGGTGCCGAAGGCGTGGTCGAAATGCGCGTGCGTGTAGACGACCGACCACGGCAGCTCGGTCAGCTCGCGGACCGCGGCGGCGAATTCGGCGCCCTGGTCGACGTCGCCGCGAGTGTCGATCACCAGGCATTGCTCCTGGCCGAGCACCAAGCCGGTGGTGAGGTCCAGCTCGTCGTACCGGCGGGCGAAAACCCGGTCGGCCACCTCGGTCCAGCTCATGGCCCCTCCAGAATTCCGCGTGACAGCCTCGCCACGCTATCGCTGACGTCGTGCTGCGCGGCGAGAATTACGTCGGTTCCGTGGCCGGTCGCGGCGAGTTCCCGGCCGGAGGTGCAGCCGCGCAGCGCGGCCGGTACGTCGGTGGCCGCGCAGGCAGCCGCCGAGAGCGCGGCTTCGGCGGACCGCGAGCCGGTCAGCGCACTGACGATCGCGCCCGCGCCGAGCTGGTCCTCGACGCACGGCCGCAGCGGACCGGATTCCGCGCCTTCTCCGAACATGTCCACACCCCAGCGTTCCCCGGCGGGAATGACGCCGATCGGCTGCCCGGCGGCGATTTCTTCGGCTTTCGCCGCGGTCGCCGACGCATTCCGCAGGCAACCGGCCAATACGTGCGCGCCGGTTTTCGCCGCGGCCGCGCAGAGCGTCGCACCATTGGGGGAGGGGAGAGCGAGCAGAGTGCCGGACGGGATCTCCGTCACAGAAGACGGCCGGAGCGTCCATTCCCCTTCGCCCGCGACCACTGCGCCCGCTCCGCGCGCCTCGGCGATCCCGCGTTCGTCGCGCCATCGCACCGGCAGCACGCGGCCGCCGCGGCTGACGACGAGATCCGTTGTGGTGCTGAAAGAAAGCACGTCCACGATGATCAGCACGGCGCATTCCCGGCCGAGGATTCCGACGCCTTCGGCGCCCCATTCGAGTCGCACGTCCGCGCCGTGCTGCGCTGCGATGTCCACCCCCGGAGCATGCCGGGTCGGCGGCGAGATGGCACACTCCCGCTGTGCGCGTCTACTTGGGATCCGACCATGCCGGTTTCGAGCTGAAGAACCACCTTGTCCGCCACCTCGGCGAACAGGGGCACGAGGTGACCGACATCGGCCCGTTCGTCTACGACGCGGCCGACGACTACCCGGCGTTCTGCGTCGAAACCGCGCGTCGCGTGGCCGCCGACGAGGGCAGCCTCGGGATCGTCATCGGCGGGTCCGGCAACGGCGAGCAGATCGCCGCCAACAAGGTGCCGGGCATCCGCGCCGGGCTCGGCTGGAGCGTCGAAACCGCGCAGCTGACCCGGCAGCACAACCACGCCCAGGTGCTGGGCGTCGGTGCCCGCATGCACTCGGAGGAGCAGGCGACCGAGATCGTCGACGCGTTCCTGGCCACGCCGGTCGACCCGGACGAACGCCACGCGCGGCGCGTGCGCCAGCTGCTCGACTACGAGCGCACCGGCACCCCGCCCGCCCTGCCGGAGGCCTGATGCCCGAGGGGCACACGCTCCATCGGCTGGCCCGTCTCCACCAACGCCGGTACGCCGGCGGACCGGTCGGGCTCAGCAGCCCGCAGGGCCGGTTCGCCGCGGAGGCGGAGAAACTCGACGGGCAGGTGCTCGTTTCCGCTGAGGCGTACGGGAAGCACCTGTTCCACAACTACGGTCCGGCGGGGACAGTCCATGTCCACTTAGGTCTGTACGGCACGTTCGGCGAGGCGGAGCTGCCGGAGACCGAGCCGGTCGGCCAGGTGCGGATGCGGCTCGTCGGCCGCACCCACTGGACTGATCTGCGCGGCCCGACCCGGTGCGAACTGCTGGATCCGACGCAGGTCGACGCGATCAAGGCCCGCCTCGGTCCGGACCCGCTGCGCCGCGACGCGAAGCCGGACCGGGCGTGGGAGCGGATTTCGCGCTCTCGCACGACGATCGCCGCGTTGCTGATGGATCAGGCTGTGCTGGCCGGAGTCGGGAACGTCTATCGCGCGGAAGTGCTGTTCCGGCACGGGATTTCGCCGATGATTCCGGGGCGTTCGCTCGATCGGGCGCTGTGGGCGGACCTGTGGGCGGACCTGGTGACGCTGATGCGCGCCGGGGTCCGGGCCGGGCGGATCGACACGGTCGCGCCCGAGCATCTGCCCGCGGCGATGGGGCGGGCTCCCCGGGAGGATCGGCACGGGGGCGAGGTTTACGTCTACCGGCGGGCCGGGATGCCGTGTTTGGTGTGCGGGACGCCGGTGGCGCAGAAGGAATTGGCCGCGCGGAATCTTTATTGGTGCCCTACCTGCCAGCCTGCTTGAGCACGGCGGAGCTGGCCTCGCGCGCTTGAGCCGGGTTCGCCGAGGGCGGGTCGCCGCGCCCCAACGTGGCATCGGGTGCATCGCACGCACCCAATGCCACATCGGTTGCGCTGCACGCACCCAATGCCGCATCGGGGTTTTCTCAGCAGCGGGCGAAGTGGCGAGCGTGCGCGACGTTGTCCCTGGTCGATGGGCCCGGTCCACCCAGTGCGGACGTTCGTGAGGGCCACCCTCATGGACTCTGATTCCCTCAGGGTTTCCCTCACGGACCTCAGCGGGGGAGCGGAGAGAGTCCTGCGGCCGCGCACGAAACCTCATTGGGTCGCTCAGTAGCTTTCGTCCGGGGCACCGCGGCGATGCGCAGCACTGGCTGGGCCCGCGATGAGCCCCGCAGAAGTCCGTGAAGGGCTCTTTGAAGGAACCTAATTCCCTCAAGAGCCCTCCACGGACTTCCACAGCGCCGGACCGGGCCCGGCGGTTGGAAGGGCCCCGCACGCCGTCGGCACTGCGGCCCTCACGGGCGAAGGTCCGGTCGAGAGCACATCCGTCCGGTCTAGTACGCGGCAGCCGAGGCTCGTCCGCGAGAGGGCAGGACGAAGGCCCCGCGGCAAGCCTGCCACGGGGCCTTCACCGGGGGGTCGCCGGTCAGAAGTCGAAGCCGCCGCCGTCGAACCCTCCGCCATCGAAGCCTCCGCCGTCGAAACCGCCGCCGAAGTCCTGGCTTCCGTCGAACCCGCCGCCGTCAAAGCCTCCGCCGTCGAAGCCGCCGTCCGCTCCGTCCATGCCGCCGGTGTCCAAGGCGTCCGCCTGGCCCGCGTCGTAGCCGGATTCCCAGGCCGAGGCGCTGGCGATGCCGCCCATGCCGGAGAACATGGCGCTGAACAGGAACATCGAGCCGAGGCCCCACGCGCCCGCCACGAGCGCGGGCTTCCACCACGGCTCGCTGTACCAGCCTTGCGGCACCGGGCGTCCCGCGACGCGGCCGCCGGGGTAGTAGTACGGCGTGTCCTGGCCGGGGTCGGGCGAGGCGGCGTAGCGCTGGCCTTCGACGTCCACCTCGCGGTGTTCGGTGACCTTGCCCGCGCGTTCGCGTTCGGCCTCGTCCGGCAGTGCCGGGCCGGGGTCCATGCCCATCGCCACGCGCGCGGCGCGCACGTAGTACAGGCCCTCGACGGCGGTTTCCTTCACCAGCCGGGCCTGTTCGACCGTCTTGGCCTGCTCCAGCTGCGAACCGGCGGCGTTGTAGCGCTCGCTCGCGTCGGCCATCGCCTGCTGGGAGGCGGTGTCCGTGCCGGTGATGCTGAGGACCTGGCCGCCGAGGCGTTCGACGAGGCGGCGCGCGTCGGCCTTCGCGTCGTCGAGCTGGCTCTGCCTGGTCGCGGCCTGCTTCCTGGACAGGTACAACCCGCCTCCGACGATGACGACGACCAGCACGATCAGGAGGATCGCGGTGCCCATGGGTCACTCCGTGTCTCGATCTGCGCGACGGCCGGGCAGCCGTCTCTGAAACGGACAACGCGGACTGTGCGCGGAGAGTTCCCGGCGGCGCCTCCGATCGAGCGGTGGCCGATAAAACTAGAACACGTTATAGTCCGCGGCATGAAATTCTCCTTGTCGATCGCGATGAGCCCGCTCGACCAGCTGACCGGGCTGGCCCGCGCCGCCGAGGAGGCCGGGTTCTCCTCGATCGTGCTGCCCGATTCGCTCTTCTATTCCGAGAAAGTGTCCGCCGACTATCCCTACACCCCCGACGGCAGCCGGTTCTGGGACGAGAACACGCCCTGGGCCGATCCGCTGGTCGCGACCGCCTCGATGGGCGCGGTGACCGAGCGGATCCAGTTCTACACGTCGGTGCTGAAACTCGGCTCGCGCAATCCGGTGCTGCTCGCCCGGCAGGTCAACTCGGTCGCCGCGCTGACCGGCGGGCGGTTCGGCCTCGGGCTGGGGATCGGCTGGTCGCCGGAGGAATTCGAATGGTGCGGCGCGCCGTATCAGCGGCGCGGCAAACGGTTCGACGAGGCCATCGAGGTGCTGCGGCTGATCCTCAGCGGCGACATGGTCGAGTTCCACGGCGAGTTCTTCGACTTCGACAAGCTCAAGATGAGCCCGGCGCCGCCGTCGCGCGTGCCGTTCTACATCGGCGGGCACACCGACGTCGCGCTGCGCCGGGCCGCGCGCGTGGCGGACGGCTGGTCGTCCGCGATGATGACGCTCGACCAGCTGCGCGAGACCATCGGCAAGCTCAAGGACCTGCTCGCCGAGCGCGGGCGCGCCGACGACCCGTTCGAGTTCCAGGCGGTGTGCGTCGACCGGTTCGGCCTCGACGGGTTCCGCGAACAGGCCGAGGCGGGCGTCACCGACGCGATCACCATGCCGTGGGTGTTCGAGGGGCACGGATTCGACGCGGAACTCGGCCCGAAGGTCGATGCGATCCGCAGGTTCGGCGACGAGATCATCGCGAAAATCGAGGAGTGACATGGGAGTCGAGGTCTGCTGGGACCCCGCGGCGAAGCAGCCGCCCGCGCGGGAAGCGGCGTTCAAGTCGATGACGGCGGCGACCGCGGGGGACAAGGACGGCTGGCTCGCGCTGTTCGCCCCGGACGCGGTCGTCGAGGACCCGGTGGGCCCGTCGATGTTCGACGAGGAGGGCAAGGGCCACCACGGCCGTGCCGGTCTTTCCGCGTTCTGGGACAAGACGATCGGCAACGTCGAGAAGTTCGAGTTCGTGATCCGCGATTCGCACGCGGCGGGTTCGGAGGTCGCGAACGTCGGCACCATCACGACGTACCTGCCCGGCGGCTACCGGGTCGACACCGACGGGGTGTTCGTGTACCGGGTCAACGAGGACGGGCTGGTCGTTTCGATGCGGGCGTTCTGGGAAACGGAGCGGGCGATGGCGACGGCGCGGCAGGTCTGACGTCAGGCCGGGTCTGCTTCGACGAAATCGAGAACGAGTGTGGTGATGAGGTCGGGCTGCTGAAGCGTTAGCGCGTGCGAGGTTTTCGGCACGATTTCCGTGCTGATACGGGGATTCAGCTTCGCGACCCGCGCGGCGACTTCGCGTGCGCGGTGGATGTGGCTGCGTTCGCCGAGGACCAGGCAAACGGGGACTTCGATCGCGCGGAGGTCGTCGTCGGTGAAGACGTGCTGCGGCGGCAGGCGCGCCTGGTATTTCATGCTGGCGAACAGCAGGGGCCGCAAGGTGCGCCGCACAGCCGGGTCGCCGGCGACGATCCGGCGCTGGATCGCGGAGGGCAGCAGCCACAGGCAGATCTCCCGGAGGCTCCAGAGGAGGAACTTCGGGACGTTGATCTCCGCGAATCCGGCCGGTTCCAGGCCGATGACGCCCGCGATCCGGTCGGCGGAGCGGGTCGCGAGGTTCAGTGCCAGGTACCCGCCGCGCGAAACCCCGGCCAGGTAGGCCTTCTCCTGGCCGAGAGCGGCGAGGACTTCGGAGAGCCATTCGGCGAGGTCGTCGTCGGTGCTCGCGGAGGCGGTCTCGACCGAGTGGCCCGGTTCGCCGATCGAGTCGACGGCGTAGACCGGGTGGTGCGCGGCCAGTTCGGCGAGGTGCGGGTACCAGGACAACGACGAGCCCATGACGCCGTGCAGCAGCACGATCGGGCTGCCGTGTTCAGGGCCGCTGCGCCGGACGCGCGTGGGGCCGAACTTCGTGGGGATGTCCAGTTCCTCGGCCGGGACCGGCCACTTTCGCAGGACCTCCGCGTAGACGGCGAAGTAGCGTTCTTGTGCTTTGCGGTCGGTGAAAGCTCCCAGCATCGTCCCTCCCCGAGACAGGTGCGTTTCCACCGTAGCAGCGCGGCAAGTGGCCTGGTCAGGAATTGTCCAGGCGCAGCAGAGTATTCAGCAGGCTTCCGCCCGGCAGGCCCTCGTCGCCGAAGATCCGGTGCTGCACCTCGATCAGGAGCGGCAGCGCGGCGCGCAGGGCGGCTCCGCCGGAATCGGTGACCTCGACGCGTTTGGCGCGGACGTCCTCGGCACTGCGCGCGCGGGCGACGAATCCCTTGCGTTCCAGTGTTTTCAGGATCTGCGACACCTGCATCGGGTGGATGTCGCCGGACGCCGCGAGACCGGATTGGGTCACCGGCCCGCCGGTGCGGTTGAGCCAGCCGGCGAGCGCGAGTGTCTGGAACTGCAGATGTGTCAGATCGAGCGGGGCGAGGGCTTGGTCGACCTCGCGGACGTAGCGGTGCACGACGCGCCACATGACGAACCCCACCGCGTTCTCGGGGGCGCCGAGCGAGACGGTGGCGAAGAGTTCGGCGAGCGCGTCCTTGTCCATCGGGAGGCATCGTAGCGGTTGCCCGCAGATAGTAAACGCGTTTAGTATTGTCCGGGACGGAGAGGGGAACGGGATGACTGACCTGCGGCTGGACTTCGGCCTGTACCGCTACGACAACACCCGCCCGCTGTTCGACGGCCGCGTCCGCTTCGAGGGCGTCGACGCGACCCTGCATACCGCCGGCATCGTCTCGGACCTGTTCGAGCGGATGGTGCGGGGCAGGGAGTTCGCTGTCGCCGAACTGGGGCTTACGTTCTACCTGCGCACCCTGGATCTGCCGGATCCGCCGTTCGTCGCGCTGCCGGTGTTCCCGAACCGGCAGTTCCGGCATTCGGCGATCTACGTCAACGCCCGCAGCGGCATCCGGGCGCCGCGCGACCTGATCGGCAAGACGATCGGCGAGTTCGCGACCTACGGGCACGACGCGGGCGTGGTCGCGAAAGGCATGCTGTCCGACGAATACGGCGTGCGACCGGAACAAAGCCGGTGGGTGATCGGCGGATTCGACTGGCCGATGGAGTGGTTCGATTTCGTTCCGCGCCTGCATCCCGCGCAGGTGCGGGTGCGGCAGGCTCCGGCGGGGAAAGCGCTCGGGCCGATGCTGGAGAGCGGGGAGATCGACGCCTTTGTCTCCGCGGATCCGCCGCGCGGCATTCGAGAGGATTCGCCGGAGGTGGCGCAGCTGTTCCCGGATTATCTGAATGTGGAGCGCGAGTATTACCGGCGCACCGGGATCCGGCCGATCATGCACACGGTGGTCGTCCGGCGGGATCTGCTGGCGGAGCAGCCAGGGTTGGCGGAGCGGTTGTATCGGGGGTTTGTCGAAGCGAAGGAAGTCGCGATGGCGGATTACCGGCGTGGCCGCGTTTTCAATCATATGGGCGAGGCTGGGATGCTGCCGTGGTTCAGTGCGTTGTACGACGAGAACCGCCGGCTGTTCGGGGAGGATTGGTGGCCGTACGGGATTGAGAAGAACCGGCTGTCGCTGGAGGCGTTCTTGCGGTGGCACTTCGAGCAGGGATTGTCGAAGAGGCTGATGAAGGCGGAGGATATTTTCGTGCCCGAATTACTGCATGCTTAGCCGTCCCGCTGGGACGTTTTTGACTGCGACGGACGAATGGCGCACCTGCCCGCTCGGCAGCCGATCGGATCCGCCTGACGCGGACCTTCCGCTGGCCGATCCCGTCGCGCACTGCGACCGGCGATCCGGAAGAACTGGCGACCCAGGCGGCGAACGGGTTCGGGGCCATCCCGCGTCGCCCGATTGTGCGCTGCGAACGGACGCTCACGCGGCAGATCTGCCTGTTCGCGGACAGCGGGAGACCGGCGGGGACGGCCGCAGGTTTTCTCCGCCTGGCCAGCTTGACCGGCTGGCCGCCGCCGGTCGCCTCGACGGCGGGCGCTGGGGCGACGCCCGGGGTTGCGGCAGCCGGATGCCGCGACTCGCGTCAGCTGACCTGGGCGCGCTGAGGGGCCCTCGCTCGCCGGGCCGGGCAGGCGCTTCCGCGGTCAGCAAATTGGGCACGCGGGGGAGTTTTCGCAGCCCCGCCGCCAGCCGGGACGTCGGTCAGGCAAGCCCCAGTTCCTCGCGCAGGCCTTCCAGTGCGATGACGTCGTCCTCATTCCCGGTGTGCGGCGCGGAAAACCAGTCCGCGTACTCGCGCAGTTCGGAAAGCCGCCAGTCGAGGGCGAACAGTTCGGTCATTTCCGGGTCCAGACCCGGAGCGCCGGGCAGGTCGGCGTAGTCGCGTTCGCGCGGGGCGACGGCGAGGGTTTCCCAGTCGACCAGGCGCAGGCCGTCGGGCGTGACGACCTGGTTGTCGTTGTGGGGTTCGCCGTGGGTGGGGACCCAGGAGCCGCGCCGGGAGGCGGCTGAAGCGGCCAGTTCGAGGTAGCGGTCGTTCCAGCGGTCGATCGCGTCGCCGCGGGAAGCGAGGGCGGTGCGGGCTTCTTCGGCCAGCGGGCCGGACGGCCAGGGTTCGGCGGTGCGGGCCCGCAGTTCGGCGGCGAAGCCCGGGCCGACCTGCGGTGCCCACGCGCGCAGTCCGGCGGGCGGCGGGGTGCGGTGCAGGGCGTCGAGCGCGGCGAGGATTGCCGGTTTGTCGACCTCGTCTTCCGCGGGGCTGCGGCCGTCCAGCATCGGGGTGACGCTGAGCGCGCCGGCTCCGGTGCCGACGGTGAAGCGGCCGGACCGCGTCGGCATCGGGGCGCAGACGAACGCCAGCCCGGCGGCGGCCAGTTCGGCGGCGCTCGCGTAGGTGCTTTCCAGCGACGCCGCGGTGTGCCGGGGTTCGAGCTGGTCCAGCGTGACGAACAGGGAGTCGGCGCGCCAGTGGTGCGCGCCGAAACCCCAAGGAAGGTAGGCGATCTCGGTGACGGGCTGCCAATGCTCGGCGAGTGCGCGGGCGATGGTGTGGTCGGTGGGGAAGGCCGGTCGGGATCGCACGAAACGGATACTAGGCAGGGCTTCGCGGCGGGAGCAACGGAGTTTCTAGAACAGTTCGGTCCGGTAGTTTTCGTCGACCACGTCGTACAGGCCGCCGTTGACGAGGTCGCCGAGGCTGTTGTTGATCTTCTGCGCCTGTTCGGCGATGGAGAGCGTGTAGAAGTCGCCGCCGAGGGTCGCCGCTTCGGCGAGTCCGCGCGTGTCGCCCTCCCACAGTTTCGCCCGGATGACGGCTTTTCCGCACTGCCCGAACACTTCGCGCACGCGGACGACCGTCGCGAGCACCGCGGGTTTGCTGTCCGCGCTGAGCATGCTCAGCAGTTCCGGGTCGTCGGTGACGAAGGCGTCGCCGTTGACCCGGATCACCTCGCGCAGGCCGGGCACGAAGAAGACGAGCCCGATCGACGAGGTGGCGGTGACGTTCTCGAAGGTGTCGGCGAGTTTGTTGCCGGGACGGTCGGGGATGGCGAGCGTCCACGGGTCGAGGATCCGCACCGAACCGGGCGGGTCGCCTTTCGGGCTGACGTCCATCAGGCCGTCCGCGCCGGAGGTGGCGGCGCAGAAGAACGGGCTGTGCGCGATGAACCGCATGGCGAATTCGCCGAGCTGCGGCTCTTTTTTCTCGGCGATGAACTGGTCCGGGAAACCGATGATCTCCCGGATGCGCGCCATGGTGATCGGGGTGTAGGCGTCGGCCGCGGTGGGCATGCTCTCTCCCGTCACAGGTCGAGGACGAGGCGTGGGGTGCGGGCACGGGACACGCAGACGAACATCCGGTCGCCTGCCGCTTGTTCGCTCGGGGAAAGGATGCCGTCGCGGTGGTCGGGGACGCCGTCGAGCACCTTGGTCTCGCACGAACCGCAGATTCCGGACCGGCACGAGGTCGCCGGGCGGATGCCGGCCTTTTCGAGTGCGCTGACGATGCTTTCGCCGGCGCCGACGGACACGGTTTTCTTCGAGGCCGCGCATTCGACCTCGATCGGCTGGTTTTCCGCGGGAGGAGCCTGCGGGGCTTTGAAGCGTTCCAGGCGCAGTGCTTCCGCGGGCCAGCTCGCCGCCGCGGTGTCCAAATCGGACAGCAGGGAAGCCGGTCCGCACGCGTAGACCTTCGCGCCCGCTTCGACGGGCTTATCCAGCGCGGACAACGAAATCCGGCCGATGGTGTCCGACGGGTGGCAGTGCACGCGGCCGCCGTAGCCGCGGAGTTCGTCGAGGAACGGCATCGACGTGCTGGTGCGGCCGCCGAAGTACAGCTGCCAGTCGGCGCACTGGGCGGCCGCGGTGCGGACCATCGGCAGGATCGGGGTGATGCCGATGCCGCCCGCCACGAAGACGTACGACGCGGCGGGGTGGAAGCCGAAATTGTTCCGCGGGCCTTTGATCGCGACGCGCTGGCCGGGCCGGAGAAATGCGTGCACGTATTCCGAGCCGCCGCGGCTCGTGCGTTCCCGGCGGACGCCGATCCGGTAGTACGCGCGTTCGCCGGGCGGACCGCAGAGCGAGTACTGCCGCTCGACGCCGTTCGGCAGCACGAGGTCGATGTGCGCGCCGGGCTCCCAGCTCGGCAGCGGTTTCCCGGTGGCAGCCGCCAGGTCAAGCGAGACGACGCCGTCGGCTTCCCAGCGCAGCTGCCGGACGAAGACGTCCAGCTGCCCGGCGGTTCCGGCATTCGGGGGCATCGGTCCCTCCTTTTGTTAACGATGTTACTTGCTGCCTCGCCGAGGATATTGGTAACATCGTTAACATGTCAACCGACACGAAACGGGCGGGAATCGCCGCGACGCGCGCCGAGCGGGCGGTGGCCGAGGCGCTGGACCTGGTCGACGCGGGCGGGCTGGAAGCGCTCACCATGCGCCAGCTGGCCGACCGGATGGGGCTGCACCTGCCCGCGATCTACCGCCTGTTCGACGGCAAGGACGCGCTGATCGACGAGATGGCCGAGGCGATCCTCGCCGGAGCTGTCTCGGAGTTGCCCGCGCCGGGCGGCGACTGGAAAACTCGCGTGCGGAGCATGGCCGCGGGCTTGCGCACGGCCCTGCTCGCGCACCGGGACGGGGCGCGGATCGTCGGCGGGAACTACGCGGCGAAGCGCAGCAATCTGACCTTTGTGGACAGTCTGCTCGGCGGCCTGCTGGGGTCGGGGTTGCCGCGGAAGCGGGCGATCTGGGCGACGAGTGCGGTTTTTTGCTACGTGCTCGGCGAAGCGCTTGAGGAACAGGGCGCGACCGGGGACGAGGTCGAGGTGCTGAAGAGCGTGCTGGGGGCGCGGAAGTACGTGCACCTGGAGGCAGGGCCGGTGGAATCCATGCTCGATTTCGAGGAGCGGTTCCAGTTCGGGCTGGAGTTGCTGCTTGCCGGGGTGGACGCGGTGGCGGGGCGGCGCTAGGTTTTCCGCGGGCAGTTACCGGCGGATGCCGTCCAGCAGGTAAGCGGTGCGACGGTCGTAGGCGTCCCGGGCAGGACGTTCGCCGTGTTTGAGGGCGAGGGCGTTGTCGGCGACGAGCGCGTGGAGGTCGCCTGCGGTGAACTCCGGCCGCACCACGCCTGCGGCCCGCGCGGCCGCGACGAGTTCGTCGTTCGCCGCGCTCCCGACGCGGCAGATCTCCATCAGCTGCGGCGAGTGCGGATAGATCCGCAGCAGGACGTCGTTGACGGCGGGCTGGCGGTATTGGAGGTCGCGCAGCGCGGTGAGGTAGTAAGTGATCTGCTCGCCGGGGTCGTCGATGGTCCGCATACGGTCGATGACGGCGAACAGTTCCGTCGCGACGACCTCTTCGATGACAGCCTCGATGAGACCGATCCGGCCGCCGAACCGGTTGAAGATCGTGGCCTTGCTGACTCCCGCCGCTCGCGCGACCTCCTCCAGGGGGACCGTCAGGCCGCGGCCTTGGAAGGCTCCGATCGCGGCGGAGCGGATCTGCTCGGAATTGCGCCTGGCGTCGGCGCGCAGCCGGGATTTCGAAGGCACTTCGTTCCTCCTCTCGCTGTCGCCCCGCGACGTAAGTTGACTCACTTGGTCAGCTTACCTAAAGTCGGGGGAGGAGAAGTTGACCGGTGGGGTCAACTTAGACCCGGGAGAAGAAATGATCGTTGTCACCGGCGCTGCCGGCGGGCTGGGCGGCACCACCGTCGAGCACCTCCTCAAGCGCGTGCCCGCCGACCGGATCGGCGTCAGCGTCCGGGACCCCGCGAAGGCGCGGCACTTCGCCGACCGCGGCGTGCGCGTGCGGCAGGGTTCCTACGAGGACCCGGCCGCGCTGCGCGACTCGTTCGCCGGTGCCGAGCAGGTCCTTCTGGTGTCCGGCAACGACCCGGCTGCCGACCTGGCCAGCCTGCACCGAGCCGCTGTCGGCGCGGCCGTGGCGGCGGGGGTCCAGCGGATCGTCTACACGAGCCAGCACGGAGCCGTACCCGGCAACCCGTACCGGCCGTCGGACATCCACATCGCCACCGAGGCGATCCTCGCCGGCTCCGGAGTTGCCTGGACCGCACTGCGCAACGGCGCCTACGGCCCGCTCGGCCAGGTGCTCGGCCCGTGGCAGCGGACCGGCGAGATCGCTCAGCCGGAAGACGGGCCCGTCCCGTACACCGATCGTGCCGACATCGCCGAGGCCACCGCGCTCGTCCTCGCTGGCGCCCGCGCCTTCGACGGCCCCGTCACGCTCGCCGCTCCGGCCGCTGTCACCTTCGACGATTTCGCCGAGATCGCTTCGAGGCTCACCGGCCGGAGCGTCAAACGTGTTGTCGTGGACGACGAACAGTGGGTTGCCGACCAGGTCGCGCTCGGCGTCCCGGAGCAACTGACCCGCCTGATGCTGACCTGGTATCAGGCCTCCCGTGCTGGTTATTTCGCCGAGTCCGGCACCGTGCTGGCGGAGCTTCTCGGGCGCGAGCCGCGCACTGTCGCGGACCGGCTGGCCGTCAGCCTCGACCCGGCCGCGGGCTGATGCCCGCCACCGCGATCCGGAACAGCCGGCTGGCCTCGGCGGCCGGTTCCGGATGGCGTTCGGTCGTCAGAGTGATGCCGACGATCAACGCGATCAGGTCGCCGACCGTCACATCCGGCGAGACGGCCCCGTCGCGGGCGGCGCGGGCCACTAGCGGCGCTGCGGATTCCTCCAGGGTCGTCGAGCAGGAGTTTCCGTGCACCGGATCCGGCGTGTCGTACGCCAGGGCGGCCGCGAGGCCGCGTGCGGTCACGCAGTAGCTGACCACGTCGTCCAGCCATTCCAGGAGGGCTCGGCGGCTGTCGGCTTCTCCGGCCAGTTCTTGAGCGCGCGCGGCCAGCAGCGCGATCCGGTCCTGCGAAACGGCTTCCAGCAGCGCGTGCCGTGTGGGGAAGTGCCGTCGCACGGTCGCGGAGCCGACTCCGGCGGTGCGCGCGATCTGTTCCAGCGACGCGTTCGCCCCGTGCGCGGCGACCTCCGCCCCGGCCACCTCGAGAATTCGCGCGTAGTTGCGCCGCGCGTCCGCGCGCTGCTGGCCGGACATGGCGTGACCTCCGGGTTTGCTAAGTGGCGGGCCCCGCCGTATCGTAGCGGACACGAAACGGCGGGCCCCGCCACTTAGTGTTCCGAGGGAGAATCATGGGCGAGGAAGCACCGGTACTGGTCGTCGGCGCGACGGGACGGCAGGGTGGCGCGACGGC
Source organism: Amycolatopsis rubida (assembly GCF_900115345.1). Taxonomy (GTDB): domain Bacteria; phylum Actinomycetota; class Actinomycetes; order Mycobacteriales; family Pseudonocardiaceae; genus Amycolatopsis; species Amycolatopsis rubida. The sequence continues at coordinate 87,873 of NZ_FOWC01000013.1, forward strand.
GCGCGAGTTGCTGGCGGCAGGCGTTCCCGTCCGGGCGTTGGTCCGGGATCCGGCGGCGGAACGGGCGAAGACGGTCGAGGCGGCGGGCGCCGAGCTCGTCGTCGGGGATCTGCGCGATCGGGACGCATTGGCGCGGGCAGTGAAGGGCGCGCGGGCGGTGTTCAGCGTGCAGATGCCAGACATGAGCGGGGCCGAACCGGATTTCGCCGGGGAGGTGACCCAGGCGGTGAACCTCGTCGAGGCGGCGAAAGACGCGGGCGTGCCGCAGTTCGTGCACACCTCGGTGAGCGGGGCTGGGTCGCCGGAACTGGCCGAGGAACGCTGGGCGTTCCTGGCTCCGGCGATGGAGGCGAAGGCGGCGATCCAGGATCGGCTCCGGGCAGCGGAATTCCGGCGGTGGACGCTGCTCAAGCCGGGGTTCTTCATGGAGAACTTCCTGCCGGCCACGCAGTACGTTTTCCCGCGCGGCATCGAGGGCGGGCTGGTGACGATCTTGCGTCCGGAAACCCGGTTGTCGCTGGTCGCGACGCGGGACATCGGCCGGGCGGCCGCCGCGGCGATCGCGGAGCCGGAGCGGTTCCACCGGGTCGAACTGGAGCTGGCGAGCGACTGCCGGCCGATGGCGGAGATCGCGCCGATTCTGTCCCGCGTGCTGGGCGTGCCGTTGCCGGTGCCGGACATGACCGTCGAGGAGGCGCTCGCCGCCGGGATGCCGCCGATGGGCTTTTCGCACGCGATGCTGAACGAACTCGGACAACCGGCGCGGCCCGAGTTCGCGCGGGAACTCGGGATCCCGCTGACCAGCTTCGAGGAATGGGCGGAGACGGCTATGCGGGCCTGAATGCTTGGTGCGGCAAGGCTTCCAGGTCCAGGCGGTGCACTGGGCGAGGGTTGGCCAGCACCTCGTCGACGACCGCCGCCAGCTCGGTTTCCCTGACCCCCGATGCGAGGTTGGTCGCCGCGCCGGTGTTCGCGGCGAGTTCGGTCAGGGCCGCGGGCGGCGGGCAGGGTGAAGGCGGCGACGTGCGGGAGCGGGATCGCGTGGGTTTCGGCGTGCGCGACTGCTGCCGGCAGTTGCACGTCCGCGTCGAACGGCGCGCGCTGGAACGGCAGCCGGTATCGCGGCAGCAGACGAGGGTGACCGGGCCCAGTTCGACCATCGCCACGTCGGTCTGCAGCCCGTCGTCCGGGCCCGCGGGCGAGAGCGGGTGCGGGGTGAGATACCGCGCCGCGGCGGCCCGGAACTGCTCCAGGTCGGCGGTGTGCAGCACGGAGAACCGCCATTCGCGCACCGCCTTTCCGCCGCTCCGGTCCCTGGTAAGCCGGGCCGCGTTGCTCCGTTCGGTTCAGCCCGGTCGACACCGCGGCGCTCGCCAAAGGCGCGTTCTGCCGCATTTCGAGACCAATGCGGACGTGCTGCACCAGATCCACGGCCAGTTCACGGATTTCCGGCCGCGGCGGATCCGCGAGGCGCTCGCCGGGAACGGCGCGTCCAAACCGGTCGCGACCGCGCGGGTGCTCGTGTTCGCGGACCGGGTCGCCGGCGGAGATCCGGTCCTGGACCGCTCGTCGTCGTTCTGGCACGGCGGGCTGCTTTCCCGGTAAAAAGGAAAGATCACCGGGGAGGGAGCAACCAGTGAAGGTCCTTCTGCGCAAATTTGTCCCTGTCGCGGCAGCCGCCGTCTTGGCGGTCACCTTGGCACAGCCCGCGGCGGCGAGTCCGGCCGCCGGTCCGGCAGCCTCGCCCGAGTGGCGCGTCGCCGACGGCCAGCTGCTGTGGACCGCGCCGAAACCGCTGTTCGGCGACGGTGCGGTGGAGTTCTGGTCGGGCGGCAAGCTGCTCGGTCGAGCCCAGCCGCGGGCTGACCTGCGGACGTTCTCGCTGCCGGCCGGCGGGATCAGCGATCTGCGCGGGCTGGAGGTGCGCGTCGGCGGCCGTTCGCTGACCGAGCCGCCTCGCGCGACGGCGAAGCAACCAGCCCCGGCACCGCTGCCCGAGTTGCCCGCCAATGCGGTGGATCCCGGTAAACCCGGGCAGTTCTCGACGGTCAAGGGCGAGTACTCGCTCGACCCGGTGCGGCTGCCGGGACTGGACGGGCCGATCGAGATGCGGGGCGTGGTCGTCGCGCCGAAGCACGCGCCGGGCAACCGGCCGCTGGTGGTGTTCCTGCACGGCCGTCACCAGCCCTGCTACGACCCGGCTGATCCGGACCACTATTCGACGGCTTGGCCGTGTGCCGCCGGGACGCTGCCGATCCCGAGCTATCGCGGCTATCTGCAGACCCAGGAATTGCTGGCGTCGCAGGGATTCGTGACAGTGTCCATTTCGGCCAACGCGATCAACGCGCTCGACAACGCCGCGGAGGACGGCGGGGCGCAGGCCCGGTCGTCGCTGGTCCGGCTGCACCTGGCGCACTGGGCGGACTGGTCCGGCAGCGCCCGGGCGAGCGCTCCGCGGGTCGTCCGGGATTCCCCGGCAGCAGACCTGTCGAATGTCTTGCTGGTCGGGCATTCCCGCGGCGGCGAGGGCGTGAACCGCGCGGCGATGGACAGCCTCTACCCGCCGCCGGGCGACACCGGGTTCTCCGGGCCGGTCCGCTGGAAGATCCGCGGCGACGTGCTCATCGCGCCGACGGTGTTCGGGCTCAACCCGGTGCCGGACGTCCCGTCGGTCACCTTCCTGCCCTCCTGCGACGGCGATGTCTCGGATCTCCAAGGACAGCAATACATCGACGGGGCGCGCGGCGTCAGCCGGGACACGGCGTTGCACAGCGCGCTTTATGTCTCGGGCGCGAATCACAACTACTTCAATGCCGAATGGACTCCGGGTGTCGCGGTGGCTCCGGCCAATGATGATTTCTATTCTCGCGATCCGGACCCGAATTGCTCGCCCGGCGTGCCCGCGCGGTTGACCGACGCGCAGCAGCGGGCGGTCGGCGCGACCTATGTCGCCGCGGCGGCGCAGCTGTTCCAGAAGCACGATCCGCGGGTGCAGCCGTTGCTGGACGGCTCCGGCGTGCGTGCGCCGTCGGCCGATCCGGCGCACGTGCTGACGCACGCGCTCGGCGGTGCGCGGACGCCGGTGCTGATCCCGGATTCGTCGACCGAGGTCACCGGCGGCGGAGACGTCTGCCGTCAGGTCGGTCCGGATCAGCGGTGCCTCGCGAATACCGGCGCGTCCAAGTCGCCGCATTTCGTCGGGCTGGAAGACGCTCCCGACCCGACTCGCACTGCCGTGCATGTGCGCTCGGCGGGGGCTCCGGCGCAGATCCGGTTGCCCCGCCCGGTTTCCGCGGACGGCGCGCGAACGCTGGCGATGCGGGTCATCGCTCCGGAGAACGCCCCGGCCGCTTCGTTCGACGTCGCGGTCGCCGATTCCCGGGGCAAGCGCACGAAGCTGGGCTCGTTCACGGTGACCGGCTTGGCCGGGACCGAACGGACGAAGTCGTTCTGGGGACAGGAAGTCCGTGTTCCGCTGCCGCCGCACCTGGAGGTGGCGAGCCTGGAACTGACGCCGCGGACCGCGGGCAGCGAAGCGTGGCTGCTGGACGCGTACGCGTGGCGGCCCGGCCTGCCCGATCCGGCCCCTGCTCCGCTGACGCGGGTCGATCTCGGCGCCCTGACGGTCAAGGAAGGCGATTCCGGGTCGAAGACGTACCAGATCCCGGTCACGGTGACCGGGGACGGCGGCGGTTCGCTGCGCGTCTTCCGGACTGACCCGGACTCGCCGACGTCGGCGAAGTGGACGTATCAGGCGGTCACGCTCGCGCCGGGACAGCACACGCTCGACCTGCCCGCGACGGTCGTCGGGAACACCCGGTGGAGCTGGCCGTACCGGCTGCTGGCCGACGTGAAAGCCACCCGCGGCACGGTCGTCGGGGCGGCCGAGGGCGCGGTGAACGTCGAGAACGACGACCCGGAGCCGGAGGTGAGCGTCGGCAAGACGGACGTGTCGGCGGTCGAGGGCGGCGCGCTGGCCTGGCCGGTCAACCTGTCCGCTGTGGCCGATTCGGACCTCTATGTGACGGCGGAGGTGAAAGCGCCGAAGACCGGGCCGGAACTGATGACCTCGGACGTCGACCCGCAGTGGCTGATCCAGCACGGCGTGGACCCGAAGAAGTCGCAGCCGCTGTCGGCGACCGGGGTGACGGTGGCGGCACCGGTTTTGGCGGGGAAGCTGAGCGCCGAGCTGACGATTCCAACGGTGCGGCACGACGGGACTGATCCGGTGAAGCATGTCTTGCTGCACATGACGGAATCCGGCCCGGACATCGACCTTACCGGGACGGTGACGGACGCGGGCTGACCGCAGCGGCCGGTGTGGTCAATCCTCCTGGCCGGGGGTCACGGGCCAGGAGGATTTTCCGTTCGCGGCGGCCGGTTTCGCGGAATCCGTGCCGCAGGGCGAACGCGCGTGGTGACCGCGAGGACTTCGAGCACGAGCGGCTGTCCCCGCTCCGCCGCGACGCCGATCAGCTGGCGGAGCAGCCGCCCGCAGATCCCTTGGCCCTGGTAGCGTGGGTCGAGTTCGGCCGGTACTCGATCACGAGCAGACCGGCGTCCGCTCCGTCGAGTGTGAGCACCTGCCACTGGCCGGGGGCGAAGGCGCGGTCGTGGTAGTCGCGCTGGATTTCGTCGTCCCAGCCCCAGATCGCGGCTCAGGGTATCGCGGTTACTGATCCTGCTTCCGCGCCCTCGGCGGAATCCGCAGCATGGCCGTTCCCCGCTGCCAGCAAAAGGACGTTCACGCCAGTCCGCCGGGCGCTCACGCAGCCGAGGCCGTGTCGTTTTCTGGTACATGGGTTTCTCTTCCGCCTGGGTGTTCACCAGTTCTTGCGGGTGCGCAGGAGCGCGTCCGCCTTGAGGTGGCAGGCTTGCCGGAAATAGCCGGGCACCAGCTCGTACATCGACGTGGCTGCCCGCCCCACTACCGCCGCGGGCCGGGGAGAGTCCATATTGGACACAGTTCTCCACCGCGCCGCGCTTCCATCCCGGGCGTTGCGTCCACAGTGCACTCCAGCTGGTCATCACCTCGGTTTCCAGCGTGCAGGCGCTGGGCGAGAGCACGCGGTGGCCCAGGCGCAGCAGAGCGAAAGCGAGTTCGGCGAGGCGGAGACTTCGCGGAGGGTGCGGACGCGGAACATCCCCGCGGTTCCGTTCAGCCAGGCATTTTCCGTGGAGCCGGCGTCCGGACGCGGCAGTATCCCGGCAGACAATTGGCTCCGGTCTCCGCGCAAGGCGGCGACGGTGTCCGATCTGGGCTTCTTTGTCGTGTGCGGGAATGACGGGCGACGACGCGCACGCTGCCGTCCGGCTCGGGGTTCGGCGAGCGTGGGTGCGGGCATGGACGGGGCCTCTGTGCGCGTCGTGCTTGACCCTTGCTCTGTCCGCGGTCACGGAACGCTACGGGCGGGCCGCCCGCGCGGAGGAGTAAGACTGTGCGTGCATCCTACCGGGATCGACGGTGTGCCCGCGAAGTCATCAGCCGGGTGATGAGCGGCGTCGAGCCGAGTCCGTGCAGGGCTACGCTGCCGAGGACGCAGACGACCGTCAGAGTCAGGACGAGGTCGCTCTCCTCGCCGGTCAGGCCGTTGATCGCCAGCAGTCCGAACACGACCGACGTCGTGCCGCGCGGGCCGAGCGCACCGACGAGGAACCGGTCCCGGTGCGGCATCCGGGTCCGGGTCAGCGACAGCATCACCGGGACGATCCGCAGGACGGTCAGCGCGAGGAGGCAGAACACGATCGGCTGCCACGCGATGCCGAAGGACACCACGACGACCGCGGCGGCGCCGACGACGAACCACATCGTCATGGTCAGGATTCCGGTGACCTCTTCGAGCAGGCGCAGGTCCTCCGACGGCCGGACGAAGTGCTCTCGGGCGTCGCTGTCCGAGGTGCGAAGGTGCCGTGCGGCGAAGGCGCGGTAGACATAGCGGAAGGCGATCCCGCTGACGAAACAGGCGACGAATCCGTTGCCGTCGATGGCGACTGTCACCGCGTAGGTCAGCAGGGGCGTCGTGAGGAGGGTGATGCGTCGTCCCTGTCCGGAAGTCCAGCCGGCACGGACGGCGAGGAACAGCAGGATGCCGATCACCGTGCCGAGGACGGCCCCGGCGACAATGGCTTTGATCGCGAACGGCAAAGCGGTCGCGAGTGCTTTCGCGGCGGTATTCGCGGTGTTGTCGCTGCGCGCGAGAATGAGCGCGAACAGGAACAGCGGCGAGACCAATCCGTCGTTGTAGCCGCTTTCGACGTTCAGCACACTGCGCACTTGCGGCGTCAAGGTTTTGTCCCGCACGACGCGTTCGGCGGCGGCGAAATCGCTCGGGACGACGATGCACGCGACGATCAGCAGCAACGGCCACGACAGTTCCGGGAAGAACGCCCAACCCGCCAGCATCGCCAGCCCGAGGCTCAGCGGCAGCGCGAGGAACAGCACTCGCGCGACCAGGCTGGGCGCGTGTCCCCACAACCGTCCGCCGCGGACCTCGGTGGCGTCGACGAAAAGCAGCATCGCGAGAATCAGTTCGGCGACGTGCTGGGCGATTTCGGTGTCGAAGACGTCGAGCAGTTTTTCCGGATTCGCGAACAACGCGGTCGCGACCCCGCACAGCACCATCAGCACGGGTGCGGCGATGTTCCACCGGTCGAGCTGTTTGGCCGCGAGCGCGCGCAGCAGAACCGCGGTCGAGAGGACCAGCAATGCGGGAATCATCGTTCGTCCGGCTCCACGGCTCTGATCGTGCCCAGCCGTCTTCGGCCGCTGACGCTCCACAGTGTACCGGCGGGGGCCCGTCAGTCCCGGCATTCCGGGTACAGGTCACGTCCACCCGGAATCGGTCGATGGCCGGACGATTCGGCGGGTTCGGCTCCCTGGCGTCGGCGAGCGCGGCGCGGGCTCGTCGCAGCGCGCTGTTGACCGCCGGCACGGTCGTCTCCAGCTGCGTGGCGACCTCGGCCGCGCTGAACTGGAGCACCGACCGGCGCACGACGACCGCTCGTTGCCGCGCCGGGAGGACCTGGGTCGCGGCGACCCACGCAAGCCGCAGTCCGGCACGGGTGCCGGCGTCGGGGAAGGGCTGCAACCACGGGATGTCCATCGCCGGTCGCAGCGGTGCGCCCGGATCGTCGCCGGCGGCGCCGAGACCGGACGGCAACGGACGCCGGGCCCGGCCTTCCAAAGCGGTCAGGCAGACGTTCGTCGCGATCCGGTACAGCCAGGTCCGGACCGAAGCGCGCGCCGGGTCGTACCGGTCGCGGGCTTTCCACGCGCGCAGCAGCGTTTCCTGCCCGAGATCCTCGGCCTCGTGGAACGGGCCGGCCATCCGGTAGCAGTAGGCGGTCAGTTCGCCGCGGTGCGGTTCGAAGTCCACCGCGTCATCATCCGGCACGCGCGACGCTGAGGAAACGGTCGACGACCGGGTTGTTCTCGTGGTCGGTGCGGGAGATCGCCGAGACGGTCGAGAACGCGCCCGCATCGGCGAGAGCCAGATAGCGCAGTCCGGGCAACTGCAAGGCGCGCAACGCGTTCGGCACGATCGCGATGCCGGTGTCGGCGGCGACGAGGCCGAGCATGGTCGGGAACTGGACCGCCTCCTGGACCACGCGAATCCGGAATCCGGCCCGCAGGCAGAGCGTCTCGATGTGGTCGTGCAGCCGCGAGACGCGCGTGCGCGGGAACGCGAGGAAGGGCTCGTCGGCCAGCTCGGCCATCTCGACGGTTTCCTTGTCCGCCAGCGGATGCGTCTCGGACACGGCCACGATCAGCCGTTCGCGGCCCAGCGGGTGCACGGTCAGTCCGGCGGCGTCGCCGACCTCGCGCGCGATGCCGACGTCGAGCTGGCCGTCGCCGAGCGCGGCGATCTGCGCGTCAGTGGTCGATTCGGTCAGTTCGAATCGGACATTGGGCCATTGCCGCCGCATCTCCAGCACGGTGGCGGGCACGATTTCCAGCGCGGCCGAGCTGACGAACCCGATTCGCAGCAGCCCGAGTTCGCCGCGTGCGGCGTGGGCGACCGCGGTGAGGGCGTGCTGACTGTCCGCGAGCACACGGCGACCTTCGGTCAGCAGCACGCGGCCCGGTTCGGTCAGTTCGACGCTGCGGGTCGTCCGCAGGAGCAGCCGCACGGACAGTTCCTTCTCCAGCTTCGCGATCTGCTGGCTGAGCGCGGGCTGGGCGAGGTGCAGCCGTTCGGCGGCGCGGCGGAAGCTGCGTTCCTCGGCGACCGCGACGAAGTAGCGAAGCTGGCGGAGTTCCACGCCGGTGATAATGGTTCCTTATCAGTGAGTAGGCAATAGATACTTCACTCTGTGTTCCGCGCGACTTAGCGTGATGGAAGACAAGCACCGTCGCGAACGTCGAGGAGCACCCGTGGATCACGCATTGTCGTTGCAGCACTTCGTAGCGGGACGGTGGGTTCCCGGCGACGGACCGGTCACGCAGAGTGTCGACCCGGCGGATCCCGCGCAGATCGTGGCCGAATACCGCACAGCCGGTCCGGAGCTGCTGGACCAGGCAGTGCGCGCGGCGGTGGCGGCGCAGCCGGAGTGGGATCGCCAGGGCACCATCGCCCGAGGTCTCGTGCTGCGGCGGGCCGCGGAACTGCTCGCCCAGCGCGCCGAATCGGTGGCCGCGCTGATGACCCGCGAGCAGGGCAAGACGCTGGCGGAGTCGCGCGGCGAGGTGGCCGCCTCGGTCGAGACGCTGCACTATCACGCGGGCCGGGCGCGCAGTGCCGACGGCGTGCTCTACCCCTCCGGCAACCCGGACGAGGTCGTGCGGACCGTGCGCCGTCCGCTGGGCGTCGTCGGCGTGATCACGCCGTGGAACTTCCCGGTGCAGATCCCGGCGTGGAAGCTCGCCCCCGCGCTGCTGTGGGGCAACTCCGTGGTGTGGAAGCCGGCCAGCGACACGGTCGCGCTGGCGGTGGCGTTCGCCGAGATCCTCGTCGAGGCCGGGGTGCCGGACGGCGTGCTCAACCTGCTGCTCGCGCCCGGTTCGCTGGGCGCGGAGCTGGTGGAGCGGCCGGAGCTGTCCGGTGTCACGTTCACCGGATCGGTGCCGGTCGGCCGCGCGATCCAGGCCGCGGTCGTGCCGCGCGGCGCGAAAGTGCAGCTCGAACTCGGCGGGCACAGCGCGGCGATCGTCCTGCCCGACGCCGACCCGGCCCAAGCCGCCGCGGCGCTGGTCACCGCGTCGATGAGCGGAACCGGGCAGAAGTGCACGGCCGCTCGCCGGATCATCGCGGTCGGGGATGCCTACGACCGGCTGGTCGCCGAGCTGTCCGCCCGGGTCAAGGGCCTCGTCGTCGGGCCGGGGACGACGCCGGGAACCGAGATCGGGCCGTTGGTGTCCGCCCGGGCGGCGGAAGAGGTCGAGGGCGCGATCCAGCAGGCGGTCGGCGAGGGCGCGACGGTGCTGGCCCGCGCGGACTGCCCGCGGGGCGGGGCGTTCGTCGCGCCGACGCTGCTGGCCGGGACGCCCGAACTGACGATCAGCCAGGAGGAAGTGTTCGGCCCGGTCGCCACCGTGCTGCGCGCCGTCGACCTGGACGAGGCGATCCGGCTCGCGAACGGCACCCGGTTCGGGCTCACCGCGGCGGTGTTCACCGACGACGAGCGCGCGGTCCGGCAGTGCCTGCGCGACCTGGACGCGGGCATCGTGAAGGTCAACGCGCCGAACACCGGGTCCGAGGTGCATGCCCCGTTCGGCGGCCTCAAAGACTCGTCGTTCCCCGCACCCCGCGAGCAGAACGGCGAATCCGCCGCGGAGTTCTTCACCTGGACCAAAACCGCGTACCTGCGGACGTCCGCGCCTCGGGAACAATCGTGACCCGGCCCGCGGACACCGCGCTCGCTCCGGCGGAACTGGGCGCTGCCCGCTACACCCGGCACAGCTTCGCGCGGTCGTTCCTCCGTCAGGCGGCGCGGGAACGCTGGGCAGTGTCCCGCACCCGGTGGGAGTTCGACGACAGCGGCCACGGCGAGGCGGTCTACCGGATCGACGCGGACGGCACTCTGCTGCACTTCGCGGTGTTTTCCACGGTACTGCGGGAAAACGAGCGTACTGACCGCGTGATCGCGAAGCGCTGGGATGTCACTGCCGCTCTGGTGGAAGGGCCGGTTCCCGACGATCGGCTGGCCGAACTGCGCCGGGAAGTGCCCCGGCAGGAAGCTGGCCGCGCCGACGCCGCGACACTGGTGTGGACCCGGGCCAACCGGAGCGAGCGATTCTTCGACTACGTGGTGGCGCAACTGGCTGCCGGTGCACAGCCGGACTGCGCCACGATGGGCGACGCCTGCTACATCCTGCGCAGTACGGCCTTCTACAGCAACGGAAAGTTCGGTCTCGCCGACTTCGACCGGCTTGCCGAAATCCCGCCGTTGCAGGTGCCCTACCGCGCGCAGATGCTGGCCGCGTGGCTGCTGCGCGAGTTCAGCTATGACCTGGTCGAACAGTGCGCCGCCTGCCGAAACCCGGCCGCGGCGAAGCTTTCCGGCGAATGGCGACGGTATCTCGGCCTCGGCAACGCGACCGGACTCGGCATGGTCCCGTTCGTGGTGAACCATCCGCACATCCTCGACGCCTGGTGCTCGGCACGGGAACTCCCGCTGGCCCATGCCCTCGACGCCGAGGCGGACGCCGGTTCGGTCCGGCGGGCGAGTGAACTGCTCGACCGGGCCCGCCGGTACTTCGCCGAACGCGACACCCTGACGACCGCGCCGTACCTGACCGGTCCCGAACTGGCTGACCGGCTCGGCGGAATCGCCTCGCTGCTCAGCGAATTCCCCGCGGGCGGCTTCCGGTGGCGGGACCTCGACGACCGAGCCGCGGAGTTCGGCGCCGAGGCCCGGGCCGTGCTGCACACCGTCCTGGTCGAACTGGACGACTCGCTCGACGCGGAGATCGAGCACCTGCTGACCTGTGACCAACGCCGGCGAGTCGACCTCGCGCAGACCTGCGGCGAGCTGCGCGACCTGCTCGCCGACCGGTACGACTGGACCCGCGAGTTCGACTTCACCGATCCGAACGAACAGGCGAGGTTCTGGTTCTCCGCAGAGGACAACGAAGAACCCCGGCGCGGCAACCGCGGCCAGGACCCGGGCGAATCGATGGAGCACCCGATCGACGTCGCCCGCGCCGTGCACGCCCTCCGGCACGACCTGGCCGCCGCGGACGCGGGCCGATCGGTGGCGGAGTTCCTGCTCGAATTCCCGTGGCATCGCGGAATTGTCGCGCGCGTGCAGTCTGTCGCCGGGCTCCGTTACGGCGAGGTCCGCGCGAACCTGCTCGCCGGCGATTTCCTTCCGCTGCACCTGCAGCGATTCCAGCTCGCCCTTTACGGCATGGAGAACTACAGCCCGCAGTCGACCGACTGGTTGCGCGTCACGCTGTTCTCCGGCGCGCCCCGGGCGCGCGACGTCGAGTCCGGAGCGGACGACGACTGGCTGTTCACCCGCAAGCCCGGAAAGGAGTCCTGAGTGGACCCCCTGGAGCACGGCGACCTCACTGTCGTCGACGGACTGCAGATCAACAACTGGGACCGCAAAGTCCTGGAGGAACTGAAAGCGGGCGGCGTCACCGGCGTGAACGCGACCTGCGCGGTCTGGGAAGGCCCGCAGGAAACGCTGCGCGCGGTCGCGGATTGGTACGAACTCGCGCGGGACAACGCCGATCTGGTCGTCCTCGCCGAGAACGCCGATGACATCCGGCAGGCGAAACGCGACGGCAGGCTGGCGGTGCTGCTCGGCTTCCAGAACTCCTCGCCCTTCGGCGACGACTACCGGATGGTCGAGGTCTTCCACCGCCTCGGCGTGCGCATCGCGCAGCTGACCTACAACATCCAGAACCTCGTCGGCGGTGCCTGCTACGACGACCACGATTCCGGGCTCACCGCGTACGGCCGCTTCATCGTCGCGGAAATGAACCGCGTCGGGATGCTGGTCGACCTGTCGCACGTCGGGAACCGCACGAGCCGCGACGCGATCGACGCCTCGGCCGGACCGGTCGCGATCACGCACGCGAACCCGCTGTCCTTCGCGGATTCGCCGCGCAACAAGCCGGACGACGTCATCGACGCCCTCGCCGCGCGCGGCGGGGTGCTCGGCTGTTGCTTGTACCCCAACGTGATCGGCGGCGAGAAGACGACGCGGCGGCAGTTCTGCGAGATGGTCGCGGGACTGGTCGAGCGGATCGGGCCGGACCACGTAGCGCTGGGCAGCGACTGCACGCGCAACTGGTCGCAGGACTACGTCGCGTGGCTCCGCAACGGCCGGTGGCGGCCCGCGTCCGCGGTTCCGGTGGAGCCGCAGTGGCCGGTGTGGCCGACCTGGTTCGGCGGTCCGGCCGACTTCCCGGTCCTCACCGAGGGATTGCTGGAAGTGGGCCTGGACGAAACCGTCGTGGCGCAGGTGCTGGGCGGCAACTGGCTCCGGCTGTTCGACACGGTGTTCCCCGGAGCCGGACAATGACCGCGGCGAGGGCCGAGCGTGTCGCGGCGGCCGAAACCGTGCGCACCCGGGTGTCCGTGCGGGAGATCCACGAGGTTTCGCTCCGTGCCTTGCGGGCGTCGGGGCTGAGCAGCGGCGAGGCGGAGTACCTGGCTGAAGTCATCGCGTCCGCCGAGGTGCACGAGGGTGCCGGGCTCGACGCCTTGGCCACCGAAACAGCCCGGATCCCGGCCGGACGGGTCGGTCTCAGGCTGGAACATTGCGACGGGTACGCGGTGGCGCACGACCCGGCTTCGCGCGGTCCGCTGCAGGCGTTCGTGCCCGCCTGCGAAACGGCCGCCGTGGTGGGCACGGTGGTCGTGCCGGGAATGACTGGCAGTCCGGTGCTGGATTGGGCTGCGTTGGACATCGCCGAACGATCCGGCCGGGTCCTGTCCCTTTCGGATGGCGGGGAACGCACGGTCGTCACTCCGAGCGGGGACCTGCTGAGGCTGCCCGCCGCCGCGGAACCGCGTCCACCGGTCGTGGGGTTGGTGATCCGCCCGCTGCGCGAGGTTCCGGACGGACCGGTGATTTCCACTGCGGCGGAACGGAAACAGCGGCATCGCGAAGCGGTCGCCCATGGTGTGTCCGTGAAAACTCCACTGTGGACTCTCGCGTACTCGATCGCGTGCGGGTTCCTGATTCCGGACCACCGGGAGGGCCGATGACTTCGCGAGAGCTGGTAGCGCATCCGCACGGACCGCGTCCCTACGCCGGTGCCGCCGTTTTCGGCGGGGTGATCTGGGCGTGCGGGCAGGTCCCGGCCCGGCGGGACGGCAGCGTCCCGGAAGAAATCGACGAGCAGGTGCGGGTCGCCCTCGACAACCTTGAGGACACCCTGCGGGCCGCGGGAGGGAGCCTGCGCACGCTGCTCAAACTGACGGTGTTCCTCGCCGACCTCGGCGAGTTCGACGCCTACCACCAGGCCTACCTCGACCGATTCGCCGGCATCGACCTGCCGCCGCGGACCACGGTCCAGGTCGCCGGGTTCCGGGGGACGAAACGCATCGAGATCGACGCCGTGGCGGCGGTCGGCAGCGAGGAGACCAACCGACATGAAGACTGACCGCGCACCGGACACCGCGGGCTCTGTTGTCCGCGCAACCCTGGATTCGGCCCGGCTCAACGGGTTTCACCGCAAGCTCGCGCTGTACTCTTCCGGCGGGCCGTTCCTGGACGGCTACATCCTCAGCATCATCGGCATCGCGCTGGTGCAGATCGGCCCGCAGTGGCGGATGGACTCGCTGTGGTCCGGCCTGATCGGCGCGTCCGCGCTGGTCGGCGTGTTCATCGGGGGAGCGGTGTTCGGCCCGCTCACCGACCGGATCGGCCGGAAACTGATGTACACGATCGACCTGATCGCGATCATCGTGTGCTCGGTGCTGCAGTTCTTCGTCGCCGACGCCGCGCAATTGTTCGTGCTGCGGCTGCTGATCGGCGTCGCGGTGGGCGCGGACTATCCCATCGCGACCGCGCTGGTCACCGAATTCGCGCCGAAAGCGTGGCGGGCGCGGCTGGTCGGCGGGCTGAACGCGATGTGGTTCGTCGGCGCGACGGTCGCCGCGTTCGTCGGGTTCTTCCTGCTGAACGTGGACCAGGGCTGGAAGTGGATGCTGCTGTCCTCGGCGGTGCCCGCGCTGCTGATCGTGATCGCCCGCACCAGCATTCCGGAATCGCCGCGCTGGCTGCACAGCAAGGGCCGCGACGCCGAAGCGCTGGAGGTTTTGCGCACGACGATCGGCGAGCACGCGACGCTGGACGACCTGCCGGAAGCCGAAACCAAAACCCCGATGTCCGCGTTGTGGCGCCGCGGATATCTCAAGCGGGTCGTGTTCATCTCGATTTTCTGGACGTGCACGGTCGTCCCGCTGTTCGCGATCTACGCCTTCGGGCCGCAGATCCTCGAACTGTTCAACCTCGGCGGCGGCAACCTGTCGCACCTCGGCTACGGCCTGATCAATTTCTTCTTCTTCGTCGGCAATATCGCCGCGCTGCTGCTGGTGGACCGGCTCGGCCGCCGTCCCGTCCTGATCTGGGGCTTCGCGATTTCCGCGGCCGGACTGTTCTACCTCGGCCTGCAACCGGGTGCCGCGCTGTGGCTGATCGCGCTCGCCTTCGCGGTGTACGCGGTGTTCAACGGCGGACCGTCCATTCTGGAATGGATCTATCCGAACGAGCTGTTCCCGACCGAGGTCCGCGCGTCGGCGGTGGGACTGTGCACCGGGATCAGCCGGATCGGCGCGGCTGTCGGCACCTTCGCGACGCCGTGGTCGCTCACCAATCTCGGATTGTCGGCCACGATGTACATCGCCGCCGGGATCGCCGCGCTGGGCGCGATCGTGAGCGCCTTGATGGCCCCGGAGACCAAGAACGTCGATCTGCACGTGGCTTCTTCGCTCAGCTGAGCGGGAAACCGGGCCCGGCGCTGGGGAGGCGCGCCGGGCCCGGTGGCTTCAGTTCTTGTTGGTTCCGGGGGTGAGCACCTTGTCGATGACGAAGACGGTGGCGTTCTCGGTCGGGATGTTGCCGCAGAGGATCTTCGCGCCGTTGACCGTCATGGTGTCGCCGGAACCCTCGATCTTCAGCGGGCCGCCCGCGCTGTTCAGCGAGGTGACGGCACCCGGCCTGTGCGAGGCCCTTGGCGGCGACGTGGTACTGCCGGATCGGCGCGAGCTGGTTCGGGTTGGCCGCCAGTTCCTTGAACTTCGCGTCGCCGAGCGCGGTGAACGCCGGGTCGGCCGGGGCGAAGACGGTGATGGCCTGCTGGCTGTCGAGCGTGTCGACCAGATTGGTGGCCTTGACCGCCGCGACCAGCTTCGTGAGCAGCGGGCCCATCGAGTCGAGCGAACCCGGCGCGAGGCGAAGGGTCTTCACGGCAGTTCTCCGTTCACAGTGGATTGTTCGGCGGGGATTCGGCGCCGGGCCGGAGCCGGATTGGCCAGGAAGCGATAAAAGTCGTGGAATGCCATCCGGTCGCCCCGCCGGGCTTCGATCCGGACGCAGCCGGATTTGTCGGCCGTGCGCACGAAAACCTGATGGGCGCCGGGCTTCACGGAAATCTGGATCCATCACCTCGCCGGGTATTCCGGTTCACCTCGGCGCGCAAGGTCGTCGGCTGCCGGGCCCCGCAGGCGATCCGCACCGGGCTTCCGCCAGCAGATCGACGCCGATGAAGTTCGAAGTGGACACGCACGTCATCGTCACCGTGCGCTCGACCAGCGGCCGGTAGCGGTACCGGATTTCCCGTTCGGCCATCCCGCGGATCCGCGGGCTCCAGTCCTCGGTGCGCACCTGCGGAACCGACAACGCGGTGTCGACGCGATAGAAGTTCCGGTTGGGCGTGCGGAACGCCGGGATCCCGAGCTTGGCGAAATCCGCGTCAGGGAATGGACGGAGCCGAAACCGCGGGCAGGAGCGGTCCGACCGCCTCCCGGGATGCAGTGGCCTCTCGCGTTACGCTGATCGCCTGTCCGGCACAGCCGAGCACTCCGGCACCGACGCTGCCGACCGGCGCGACGAGTCTGTCGCCTGCTGTTGTGCCGCGATTCGGTGCAGCAGCGGGAAAACCGCGACTCCGGCTACGAGGCTGGCCAGCGGAGCCGGCAACGCGACTGCGGTCAGATCCGGCCGCGCGGCCACCGCGACCCCGCCGATCAGTCCAAACGCGACAATGATCGCGACACCCGGCCACGGCTTCCGTCGAGACAGCAACCCGGACGGCTTTGCCGCAGGCGCCGAAGGCCCGCACCGCGAAGTCTTTCAGCGGCAGCGGCGTCAAGTCGATGGCTCCGTGGACGGGAGGTCACACCGGGCATTCGCAGCCGGACCGAGCGCGGATGGGTGGGCGTCCGTCACTCGTCCGAGTACCCGCGCGGGCCCGCGACACCTTTTTCGCCGGATTTGCGCGAACTCGTGCGCATGCGGCCGTTCTGTCGGCTAAGTTCCCGGACGACTCCGAATGGAGCAGTGATTCGGGAGAATGGGGACACCGATGCGGCGAACGTTGATCACTGCGGCCTGCCTGGGGGTGCTGGCAGCCACGGCCGCGTGCGGAGGCGGGTCCGTGCCGACTCTGCCCACCGGCCAGGCCGGACCGGCCGGCCAGCCGCCCGCGTCCTCCGCCGAGCCCGAAGCGGTCACCGCTGATCCGCCGTTGGCGTTCGACACCGGCAAGGGTGTTTCGCTGCCCCGCACGGCGCTGCAGGCCACCATGGGCGGCTCGGTGACGTCGAAGTTCATGACGCTGCGCGACCGCACCGGTTACCTCATCGCCCCCGAATCGCTGAGCGCGGTCGACGTCCTCACCGGCCGCGAGAAGTGGAACACCAAGATCGAGGGCCCGGCCGCCGACCCGAACGCGCACCAGGGGCCGTTCGTCGAGCAGAGCGGGCCGCGTCCGCCGCTCGTCACCGACCGGCTCGCCGTCGGAGCCGTCCCGCTGCGGATGCCCGAGCAGGGCACGACACCGGGCTATGTCGCGCTCGCGGTCATCGCGGTGAACCCGGAAACCGGGGCGAAGGCCTGGC
Organism: Amycolatopsis rubida; assembly: GCF_900115345.1. Classification (GTDB taxonomy): domain Bacteria; phylum Actinomycetota; class Actinomycetes; order Mycobacteriales; family Pseudonocardiaceae; genus Amycolatopsis; species Amycolatopsis rubida. The sequence goes on from NZ_FOWC01000013.1 coordinate 104,894, forward strand.
AGACGAACGCGAAGGTCGCCGACGACCAGTACGGGATCACCGGCGACCGTTCCGTCACGCAGGTCGTCGCGGCCACCGACAAGGCGGTCGTGGCCAGCTTCGCGCAGTCGGACCACACCCTGACTGTCGCCTTGGATCCGGCGACCGGGAAGCAGCTGTGGGAGCGCAAGGACTACGTCGCGGGCAGCCTGAACGGCGAGGTCGTGGTGGGAGTCGACTCCACTGTGGCCGAGAATTCTTCGATGGTCCAGGCGACCGCGCTCGACGTCGCCACCGGCCAGCAGAAGTGGGTCGCCGCCGCCAAATCGAGCGCGGTCGAGATCCTGCCCGCCGATCCCGCGATGGTGGTCCTGAAGGCCACCGAGTACAGCAGCGGCCACGCCTTCCTGAAGTTCCTCGACGCGTCGACCGGCACGGAGAAGTTCTCGGTGGAGGGGACCCGGAACCTGGGCCCCGACTCGTACGGCGACTGCCTGTACGACGAGCAGTCGGTGCTCGCCTGCACCGACTCCGGCGTGCTGACCGCGTACGACGCGAAGGCCGGGACCACACTGTGGAGCCTGCCCGACCAGGCCGCGAACCGTGTCCCGCCGGGCGGCCTGACCGTCGCCTGGCACGGCGCGCTGTACGGCTACACCAACGGAAAGCAGCCGATCGTCCTCGACGCCAAAACCGGCAAGGACCTGTCCACCGAAGTGGGCTTCGTGCCGGACTGGGTCAGCAAGTACGCCGCGGCAGGCGTTGACAAGGACGGCTCGCCCAAGGCTTATCCGGTCAAGAAGTAGCCGGTGCCCCGTCCTCCGCGAGGATCTGCTCGCGGAGGATGTCCGCGTGCCCGCAGTGCTGCGCGAGTTCCCGCAGAACGTGCAGATAGACGAACCGCAGCGGCAAGGGGCCGCGCCGGTTGCCGGGCAGGATGTCGGTCAGTTCGAGCGACGCGGTGGCCTGCCGCGCGGCTTCGCATGCCTCGCGGTGCGCCTGCTGAATGGACGCGATGGTGTCGTCATCGGTGAGGGCAAACGATTCGTCCGGCGTCTCCGGGATCCCGATCTCGGCGCGCGAACGACCGGTGACGGCTTCGTCGAACCAGACCTTCTCCACGAAGGTCACGTGTTTGACCAGGCCGAGCAGCGTGGTCTTCGACGGCACGAGCGACCGGCGGGCCTGCTCCTCGGTGAGTCCGTCGAGGCAGTGCTGAAGCGCCTCGCGGTGCTCGTCGACGAAGTATTCGAGCTGGTCCTTGGCGTGGTTGCCGATCACTGATTCCATGGGCACGGGTCCAGCTTGCCGCATCGTGGCCCGCTGCGGGAGCGAAGCCCGGAGCCGAGCCGGGCCGGCGCGGTTTCCACTGCGTTGACCTCCGCGAACCGGCCCTGTGCACGGAACAAGTCGAGCGTCAGCTGCCACACCGCGCGTGCCTTGCCGGAGTCGCCCGTCTCGCGGTGGGGGTGGCCGAGGTGTTCGAGGGTGTCGGCTTCCAAATAGGTGTTGCCGGACTCCCGGTACAGCACGAGCGCTTCGCGGTGGTGCTCGATGGCGTCGGTGTGATGGGCGATGTGCGCGAGGCTGTCGAGGACGTCGGCCACCGCCGGATGGTTCGCCGTCCGGTAAAGCTGGAGTGCGCGTTCGCAGTGCGGCCGGGCCTGCGCCCGCGGAGCCCGGCACGACGACGCCCTCGGCCATCTCGCCGGAGCCCTGAATCTGGTCAACCGCGGCGAGAACCTGCGCGTCCGGGCTCGCGCCGAACACGGTCACCGCTCCCGCGGTGTGCTCGCGGCCGGGAGCCCGCGTTTTCGCCAGCGGTGAACGAGACGGCCCGGACAACGATTTCCTTTCCGTATCGCCGTCCTGTTTGCCGCGCGCCCGGCCGCTGACAGTCCTCGGTGGACAGTCGAGCACGGGTGCCGGGCATCCCTCCCGGAACCTCGCCGGGATACTGGTGCGCGGAAACCGGCAAGCAGCGAAAGGGGCTCGACGGTGGCGCGGCGCGGATCGGCGGAGCAAACGAAAACGTGCTGGAAAGCCGGTGCGGCCGCCGAATCCGGACGGATCGGGTGAACCGCCGCCGCATGCCGTGACTGCCGCGCTTGCCGCGGCGTCCGGCCACGACCGCGGACGAGCAGATCAGGTTCACCGGCGCGTTCGCGGCCGCGCTGACTCGCGCGATCGGATCGATGCCCGCGCTGTACGTGGTCCTCGCGCTCGTCGCCGCGGCCTGGGGTCCGCTGCGCGCGGTCGACCGCCGTTCGGTGCAGACCTACGAAAACGCCGAGGCCGTCTTCGAACAGATCGCGGACCTGCAGCGGCATCTCGACCAGCACGACCGGACGCTCAGCCGCGGCGTGAGCCTGCTGGAGTCGAGCCCGCATCCGTGGATCCAGCAGCACCGGCCGCCGCAGGCGCTCGACCCAGGCGGTGAGCGTCAACAGCCGGATCGCGGCCAGGCTGACGCAGCGGCTTGGCGGCATGGGGGCGTTCTACCCGGCGGCCGGGACGCAGGTGGTGTGGACGGGACTGGCCGTGCTCGGTGTGCAGCGGCTGGACCCGTACTCGTTCGCGTTCATGACCTTCCTGTCCACGCTGGTCCAGCTGGGCTTCATGATCGTGACCATGGTCGGCCAGGCCGGCGAGCGGCCCTTCCTCGGGCGGCGACGCGATCCTGCGCGAATGCCGCCGGATGAAGGCGCGGCTGGAGGCGCGGGATCATGCCAGCGCGGTGAGGAAAACATCGGCGATTTGCTCGCCGAGGTCGACCGACGCGACCGCTCCGTCCCCGCCGTTCTCCGCGGGGGAGCGAAGGACGACCTCCGCCCGGTACAGCCCGCGCCGGGTCATCACGTTGAGGGCCCGGGTCGGCTGGTCCAGGGTCGCCCGCACGGTGTCTTCCCCGGCGAACCGGATCTGGTCGCCGCGCTCGAGGTCGGTGACGGTCCCGTTGACGGTCAGCCGGAGCGGCCCGAGAGCGGTGAAAAGCCGGTCGATTCCCGGGAAAGACGAGAACGGCGCGTCTTCGAGCAGGTCCGCGACGCTGATCCGCCACCGGGACGGATCGGCGTCGGCGGCGAGTTCCCGGGTGGTGCCTGCTCCGTTGCGCCAGGGGACCGGGGCGGCTTCGGACGGGATGAGCATCAGAGCATCACACTCGTTCTCCGCGGCAGACGCAAACCCGGCCGAGAGAGAGAAGCCGCCCGGCACGTCTCGTCGGCAGGCGGGGTTCACCGCGGAAACAGCGTGCGGACCGCGTCCGGGAATCCGCTTACTCCGTCCGGTCCGGACAGCGCCAGGTTGAAGAGAAACCCGGGCAGGAGCGCCAAAATCGCCTGCGCGAGAGCCTCGGCCGGTGCGCCGGCCCAGATCCCGCTCTCCTGCCGGCCGCGCACGAGGCCGGCCACCTCGGCACTCATCTCGGCCGACGCGGCGGCGAGGCGCTCGGCGAGTTCCGGGTTGCGCTGGGCTTCCGACCAGACCAGCACCGCCATGCTCGCCAGTTCCCGGTCGCGGTGCAGGCCGGTCACGGCCTCCAGCAGTTCCGCCATCACCTCGCCGACACCGTGCTCGCCGCCGCCGCCGCGGGCAAGGGCAGCGCGCAGCACGCCGGTGACGTCGTCGAGGTTCTGCGCGGCGACCGCGACGATCATGTCCTCCTTCTTCGGGAAGTACCGGTAAACCGCGCCCGCGGACTTGCCTGCCTCGGTGAAGACGTCCTGCATCGACGTGCGGTGGAACCCGTCGCGGAGGAAACAGCGGCGCGCGGCCGCCAGGATTTCGCCCCGCTGGTCGTCCTTGTACTGCTGGCTCACCCTCGGCAACGTCCGCTCCTCGCCTTGACACCCGGCTCGGGGGCAGCCTAGCGTAGAAGAAAAGCGGATGTCCGTCCTCTTTTAATGTCAGGAGAGCCCGCCATGCCGATGACCCCCGTCCCGGACGTCACGCTGACCCCGGTCGCGTCCTTCCCGGAAAAGTACTTCCCGGAAAACCTCGCCGTCCGTTCCGACGGTTCGGTGCTGGTCACCGTCCTCCTGCAGCGGGAGCTGTGGATCGTGCCGGAGCCGCGGCGTCCCGTTCTGGTGCATCGCTTCGACCATCCCGTGACGGGGATCGTCGAGGTCCGGCCGGACGTCTTCGTGCTCAGCCTGACCGAGGGGTACACCACCCACGAATCGCATCTGGTCCGGCTCGACCTCACCGGCTGGACGCCCGGCGAACCGGTCGCCCCGGAGATCGTCTTCACCTTCGACGACCGGGTGCGCGCACTCAACGGCAGCTGCCTGCTCGGCCGCGGGGTACTGGCCGTCGCCGACTGCTTCGCCGGGCTGATCTGGCGCGTCGACCTCGATGCCGGCGCGCGCGGGGCACAGGCCCGGATCTGGCTGGCCCACGACACCATGGCCGACGACCCGGACGCCGAGATCGCCCCGCCGCGACAGCCGGGCGTCAACGGCGTCCGGTACAGCGCGCGGACCGGATACCTTTACTACACGTCCACCGCGCAGAAAGTCTTCATGCGAGTGCCGGTCGACCCCGCGACGCTCGACCCGGCCGGTGGCGCGGAATTCGTCGCCGCGATCGACAACGCCGACGACTTCGTCCTCGACGAGGAGGCCGGGTTCGCTTACGTCACCAGGCATCGCGCCAACACGCTCGACCGAGTGCCGCTCATTCCGCGGCACGGCAGCGAAGTCCGGCACGTCGCGGGCGAGCCGTTCGACGAACGCCTGGTCGGGCCGTCCAGCGCCGCCTGGGTTCCGGGGCAGGAAGGCCGAGCCTTCTACGTGACCACGGACGGCGGCACCACCGCCCCGCCGGACGGGCTCCTTCGCAACGCCATGCTGCTGCGGGCTGAGCTGCGTCCGTGAGGCGCTTGAGGGGATGACGACCGCAGGCCTTGGCCGGGAAGGGTTTCGCGGTGCTTCCGCGCGGATCAAGGCTTGCGCGCGACCCCGGCCAGCATCGCTGCCTCGCTCGGATCCGCGAAGTCGACTACTGGTGTGTTGAGCCCGCTTTCCTCGGGATGCCAGGCGGCAGTCCACGTGACGCCCGGGTCCAGCAACTCGAAATCGCCGAACAGCGCGCGGATTTCCACGTTCGAGCGCAGCACGTGCTTGCTCACATTGGTGTCGTACAACTGGATCACCGCACGCAACTGCCTGGCGATGTCCTCCGGCAATCCTTCGTGGGTGATCTGCGACAGCACCAGGTACGAGCCCGGAGGCAGCATTTCCCGGTACCGCGCGATGGCCTCCGGCCCGAGGTCGCGCCCGTCCGGGCCGGGCTGCTGGATGTGCAGGACCGCGGTGACCAGCAGGGCCAGCGGCCGGCCGGGATCGAGGACGCCGGTGTCCGCGACGGAGTGCCACAGTTCGTCCGGTTCGCGAAGATCGCCCTGGATCACCGCGTGGCGTTCGGGATCCCCGTGGCGTTCCAGCAGGATCCGGGCATGCGCGACCGCGACGGGTTCGCGGTCGATGTAGACGACACGGGAGTCCGGCGCGACCTCGTCGGCGATCTGGTGCACGTTGCCCATCGTCGGGACGCCGGAACCGATGTCGACGAACTGGCGCACGCCCAGTCCCACGAGATGCCGCACCGCGCGGTGCAGAAACGCGCGGTTGGCTCGGGCGCAGTACATCCCGGCCGGAAACGCGGAAAGGACCATCTTGCCGAACTCGCGGTCGATGGCCCAGTTGGCCGTACCGCCGAGATACCAGTCGTAAACGCGCGCCACGCTGGGCCGGTCGAGGTCCACGCCCGGGATGGGCTCTTCAGGTCCGTGCGCCACGCCGCCTCCCCCGCAGTCGTGACCAATCGTATCCAATCCAGCCGATCCCGCCGGACGGGCACGGCGGCGGCGACCGCCTGCCGGGTGCGCGGTGGCAAGCACCGTGCTCGGGCAGTGGTCCGGACACCAGGGTTCTCGCTTGCTTGATCCGCCACGTTTCCGTTAATGGGCAACGGAACCGTCGATGCTCAGTGCCGAGGAATCCTTGAGTAGGCTGCTGCCAACGACTTCATTGGGGGAGCGATGACCGACGAAATCGAGCCTGCGCACCGGACCGCCGTCCGTTTTCCGGGAATCAGCCCGAGAGCCTACGAGCATCCGGTGGATCGCGGCGCGCTCGCCACCCTGCGCGCGGTGCCGGGATTCGCCCAGGTGATCAAGGCCGTCTCCGGCTTCTACAACGAACGCGGCGAACGGCTGATGGCGCTGGCGTCGTCAATCCGCGTCGGACCGCGGCAGTACCCCGAACTCGACCGCCTGCGTCACGAATGCGCCGAGACGCTCGATCTTCCCGTCGTGCCGAACCTGTTCGTCTACCAGGACCCGCGGCTGCAAGCGTCCGCCCTCGGCATGGACGAGCCGTTCATCCGGATCAGCACCGCGCTCATCGGCCAGATGAGCCACGAATCGCTGCGGTTCGCCATCGGCCACGAAATGGGGCACGTGCTGTCCGGGCACGCGGTCTACCGCACGATCATGGTGCGCCTGATCAACCTCCAGATGTCGATGTCCTGGACACCGGTCAGCGCACTCGGCATCCGGGCGATCATCGCGGCGCTGAGCGAGTGGTACCGCAAAGCCGAACTGTCCTGCGACCGCGCCGGCCTGCTCTGCGGCCAGGACCCGACCGCCGCGCTGCGCGCGCAAATCCAGCTCGCCGGCGGCGTCGACCCGTCCCGCATCGACATCCCGTCCTTCCTGCGGCAGGGCGCGGAATACGAGTCGGGCGAAGACATCCGGGACAGCCTGCTGAAGCTGAAGTACGTCGAGACCGAAACCCACCCGTTCGCCGTGGTCCGGGCGACGCAACTGCAGAAATGGGCCGCGTCCGAGGGCTATCGGGCAATCCTGACCGGCGACTACCCGCGCCGGGACGACGACGCGCCGGCCGCGGACTGGAAGGACGACCTGAAGTCCGCGGCGAAGTCGTACAAGGATTCCTGGACGGCCTCGGCTGATCCGCTGACGAAGGTCTTCACCGAGGTCGGGGAGACGGTCGCGGATACCGCGAGCAAGGTGTGGGCCAAGTTCGGCGGGAGTTCGGAGAACGGCAACGCCTGAGGTTGCCCTCGTGCGGAAATGCGAAACCCGGGAAAAGCCGCGGCGAACTAACTGACAATTCTTGTCCGCGCGGATGGCGGCTGAGCGTCGCATCCTAACCGGATGCGCAGAGCTGGCGGAATGTGGTGTACGTCACCGCACGCCGCGGTAATGGCGGCACGGTGTACGCGATGGTATTTGCGGCGCACCAGCAGATCGGGTGCGCTGACAGGCGGGGGAGGGGCATGCGGCAAAAGGGGGAGCGAGTTCTCGTGCTGCGGTGGATTCGTCGGCGTGAATTCGACGGGTGTCGCCGGAGGCATTCGCTGTCCCGATGACTGGGATCGCGGAAATGCGGGCGAGCACGGCGTCAGCCCATTCGGCGGGTATCTCCGGAGCGCATCCACTGAATTCATCGTCGGCCCAGCTGGCCCGGCCAGCCTGAAATGCGTTGGCCTGAACCGCTTAGGCGTACTGAACGAAGGGTTTCTTGATGGGAGTCAACCGGAAAGCCGCGCGCTTGGCCGGCTGCGTCGCCGGGGTGACCGCCGCGGGACTGCTGGCCGCCGCGTCGCCGGCGAGCGCGGTGGCCGGGGGCGCGCCGGTCACCGGTGCGGCGGCGTCCGCGCTGGTCCGGCTCGCGATCGGGGGCGACGCGACCAGCGGCGGCCACGCCTGCACGGGAACCCTGGTTTCCTCGCAATGGGTTCTGACGACCGCGTCGTGCCTGACCGGCAAGACCGGCGCGCAGGCCGGCGACGGGCTGGTCGACGGCGCGCCGCCTGCCGTCGCGGTAAATGCCGCGGTGACCGAGACCGGTAAGCCGACCCGGCAGATCGCCGTGGACCGAGTGGCGCCGCGGACCGACCGCGACGTCGTGCTGCTGCGGCTGGTCGCGCCGGTTCTCGGGGCCAGCCCGGGGACTCTCGCTGCCACGCCGCCGCCGTCGAGCGGGCAGGTGACGGTGGCCGGATTCGGCCGCACGGCGACCGAATGGATCCCGGACGTTCCGCAGTCGGCTCCGCTGACCGTCGCGCCCGGTGCACCGGATCACGGTCTGGCCCTTGAAGCGACCGGCACGAGCGGCGTGTGCCGCGGCGATGCCGGTGCGCCGGTGTTCACTGCCGACGGCCGGATCACCGGCGTGGTCACCGGTTCGTACCAGCACAACTGCCTCGGCGAGACCGCGACCAACCCGGCAGTGAGCGCCGTCCGGGTGGACGACCTCGGCGAGTGGGTCACGGCGCACACCGTCACCGGACACCACGGCCTGTACCGAATCGACGCCAACGGCGCGGTTCTGGGCTACTCCGGCACCGGCAGCGCCTGGACGACCCTGGGTACCGGGTTCGACCGGGTCTACGCCGGCGAAAGCGCGCTGGTCGCGACTCGCGCCGACACCCACGACGTCTACCGCTACATCGGGACCCCCGGCCAGTGGGCGAAGATCGGCGGCCCGGGCGACGGGTTCGTGGTCAACGCCGACGGCGTCTACGGCTACAACGGCGGCGGTGTCCTGCGCTGGACCGGCACCGGCTGGGAAACGGTCGGGCCCGCCGGGACCGCGTTCTACGCCGCCGGCCATCTGCTCGCCCGGACCGTGCCCGGCACCGGCGATCTCTCCCTGATGACCGCGCCCGGCACCTGGGTCAAGATCGGCACCTCCGGCACCGGTTTCGCGATCAACGACGACGGCATCTACGGGGCCAACGGCGGCGGTGTGTACCACTGGACCGGCACCGGCAGCACCTGGGCCAGCGTCGGCAAGGCGCAGAGCGCGCTGTACGCGGGCGCGCACACGCTGCTCGGCATCGAACCGGCCACCAAGGACGTCAACCTGCTGACCGGCACCGGCTGGTCCCGGATCGGCGGCTCCGGCGACTCGTTCGCGGCCAATGCCGACGGCGTCTACGGCGTCAACAGCGGCGGCATCTACCGCTGGAGTGCCGCCTCCGGCAGCTGGGCGTCGATCGGCCCGGCTACCCGGGCCCTCGCCACCGACTGATCCTGAGCCTCGGCCGTGAAGGGCCCCTTGCGGGAATCGAACTCCCCCAAGGGGCCCTCCACCTCCAGCGGTCCTCCGCCCGGTCGTCAGTTCTTGCGGCCCCTCGCGCCGGTGGGAGGATCGACGACCATGACCGACGCTAGCCCGCTGGGCACCGCCGAAGCCGCGTTCATCGAGGCAGTCCGCACAGGCGACCCGGCGCGGTTAGCGCTCATCACCGAGCGCTATCGGCGTGAGCTGCAGGTGCACTGCTACCGGATGCTCGCGAACTACGAAGACGCCCAGGACCTGACCCAGGAAACGTTCCTGCGGGCGTGGAACAAGCGGGAGTCGTTCAAGGGCCACGCCGCATTGCGTACCTGGCTCTACCGCATCGCGACCAACGCCTGCCTCGACTTCCTGGACAAGCGCAACGACCGCACCCCCGTGCCGTCCGAGCTTCCGGACGCTGAGTTGCCGTACCTGCAGCCGTACCCCGACCGGATGCTCCCCGAGGACCCGCAGGAATCGGTGGTGGCACGGGAGACGATCGAGCTGGCGTTCATCGTCGCCGTCCAGCACCTGCCGCCGCGGCAACGGGCAGCGCTCATCCTGCGCGACGTCCTCGGCTGGCCAGCACCGACGGCCGCGGAGGCCCTCAAGTCGACCGTCGCGTCGGTGACCAGCGCACTGCAACGGGCGCGCGTGACAATGCGCGAACAGTTGCCCGACCGCCGCCTCGACTGGCGCTGCCCCGCCACCCACGAACTGTCGCGAGACGAGCGCGAGGTGGTGAAGTCGTACATCGACGCCCACGAACGCAATGACCTCGACCGGCTGACAGCCCTTCTCCGCGACGACCTGCGCTTCGCGATGCTGCCCGACCCAGGCGCCGTGATCACGACGGCCAAGGACGCGGTCGACGGCTGGGTCTCCGGCGGTCTCTTCCAGCGCGGCTACGACGACTGGCGCTGCATCGCCACGACGGTCAACCGCATGCCCGCGGCCGCGCTCTACCTCCGCACTCCCGGCGACCCGGCGTACCGGCTGCTGAACCTCGCGGTGCTGCACATCGCCGACGGGCAGATCGCCGAGCTCACCGGATTCGAGGTCGCCGGCAAACCGTGGCTGGGCCTGGCTCCGGCACTGTGATCGCAGCTCCAGCGGGGCGGACACGCTCTCACCCGGCCCACGCTCACCGCCTAGTCTCGTAGCGGGTCAGCACCACGCCGCCGGGAAACGTCCGCGTTTCCACCAGAGTCAGGTCCACCCAGCTCTCCAGCGCACTGAAGAACGGCGTACCGCCGCCCACCAGGACCGGATGGGTGACCACCGCGTACTCGTCGATCAACCCGGCCCGCATGGCCGCCCCCGCGAGCGTCGCGCCGCCTATGCCCAACGGCCCGCCGTCCGCAGCCTTGAGCCGGGCGATCTCGGCGGCCGCGTCGCCCGCGAACACCCGGGTGTTCCAGCCGACCTTGCCGATCGTCGACGAGAACACCACCTTCGGCGTATCCCGCCAGTTCCGCGCGAACTCGACCTCCGCCGACGTGGCACCCGGCTGCTGGTCGCCAGCCGGCCAGTAGGAACTCATCGCCTCCCACAGCTTGCGCCCGTAGAGCGACATGCTGTTGGCCAGTTCCTGGTCGAGCCACCACCGGAACAGTTCCTCGCTCGGCGGCCCGCTCCAGCCGATGTCGGCGCCAGTCGCGGCGATGTAGCCATCGAGCGTCAGGTTCATGCCGAAGATCAGTTTCCGTGTCATGTCAGCCTCCTGTGTGTCTGTCGCACACATACAGACGGGCGAGGCGCGAAAACCTCATCGGTGCTTGGTGTTCGCGCGACAGATCCTGCTCCCCGCTCCGGGCAATCCGCCGGCGGTCCCGATGCGGACCGCAAGCTCCGCAAAACGCTGGCTCGATGCCCGAACTGACCCAGGCCGGGAGACCAGTTGACTGCCTGGCAATCGCGGACAACGCGTTCGGTGCCGGAGCGAGGATCAGCCGACCTCGGCTCAGCGGCCGTCGGCGGGTGCGTGAAGCTGACCTGCCGAGTGGACGATAAGCACAGGCTGGCTCTCTCGGAAAGTCACCGCAAAATGCTTTGCCTGGAGATCGTCGCTGCGACTCTAGTATGGGTATGGCTCAAGGTTCTCAATTTGGATCGTATGAAGTACGAGACACTCCGGCCACTGCTGCTCGCGAAAGAACCCGTCGCATGGCTGAAACGAGAGCGGGCGTGCTTTGGGCTCGCTGCGTGCCGGGTGGCATGGATCCATATTTTGGAACATTCGGATGATGTCGATGAAGCTGAATAGATCGCGGGTCGCAATGAATGCGATGAGATGATCGATCTATTCTGCCAGTGATCCCGGATGGATGATGATGTCGTCGACCGGAGGTTGTCCGGGGCGGGTCGCGCGATGGAGAAATCCACCCACGCCAGACTGGAGAGGTTCAGCTGATGCGTGCGGATGTTCTTCTGGGCATAGATCGAGACGATCACAGGGAAATTCACACCCGGGATGATCTGCAATGTGCGCTGGGCGAATTCGCGGCGTGGACCTCTGCGGGTGCATAGTCGTCGTGTTGTATAGCGCTGCTATCGGGAAAATTGTGCTAGAAGCCGGTGGCGCTCGCAGCACGCGTGTCGTCCAGAACGTTGGACCGGTGCGACTGGCTGGCGAGCACCACGGCACGAGCCAGGTCGCCATCGATTCAGCGAGCCGCGGTGTCCCACTAGCGTCAACTCCTGTTCGGCGGGGTTGACCCAGCTCGACGCCCGCGGGTCCTTGTCGTCGACCGGCCAGTCCATGACCCCGGACCCGGTATTCGACACGGCCTTCGCACGGCAGATGAACGGATGCGACTACTCCGGTAACAGTCCGATGACGGAGAGCGACCCCAGCGGACTCGGCGGGTGCAATGATGTTGGCTGCTGCCCCTTCGGTGAAGATGCAGGGCGGAAGATACGGTGCCGACTTCAGCGGCCTTCGCGCGCATGACCAGTTAGAGCGTAAGGGCATTCTCCGCGACCGTTCGCGTCCGGGAAGGCATGCGCATGTCGTGAATGGGTAAACCTGCGCCGCCAGCCACGGTTCCGGGGTCTCGGCTTCCGGCGGCGCGGCCGGGTCGGCGAGCCGGGCGGAAGAAGCGCGCGGCGTCGCAGTAGCTGCGGAGCGTACGGGGACCCTTGATCTCAGTTTCGAGTGACATGGCGCACTCAATGATCAGCGTCTGCCAGGGAGCGGGAACCAGTGCTCGGGTGCACAAGTGAAATCCTCAAGCAGGAGGGTTGCCAAGCGCTGTGCTAGCTCCCGCCCCGCGTCCGGCGGCACGAAAAAGGGGGCTGAACCCGCAGGTCCAGCCCCTCTCGGTCGGGATGACAGGATTTGAACCTGCGACCCTCCGCTCCCAAAGCGGATGCGCTACCAAGCTGCGCCACATCCCGGCACCCCCGAAGCCTTGGTCTCCGGAGCCGCTCAAGGCCTCCGGAACCCCGGTACCCGGGGGGTGTACGACCCACCCTAGCGGGCACGCTAAGCTTGCTTCGCTCCCGGGTCACCGAGGGCGCTGCGGGTGTAGCTCAATGGTAGAGCCCTAGTCTTCCAAACTAGCTACGCGGGTTCGATTCCCGTCACCCGCTCCAACGCTTCCACCTCCGACGAGGACGACGCCGCATCCGCCTCCAGGCGGGCGGCGATCACGTCCAGCAGGAGATCGGTGTCCACCGGCTTCGTGATGTAGTCGTCGGCCCCGGATGCCAGGGTTCGTTCGCGGTCTTCCTCCGTCGCTTTCGCTGTGACGGCGATCACGGGCAGGTCTTCGTGGGCCGCTTCGGCTCGGATGGCTGCGATGGTGGCGTTGCCGTCCAGTTCCGGCATCATCACGTCCATCAGCACCAGCGCGGTGTCCTCGTGGCGCTCCAGGGCCCGGATTCCGGCCACGCCGGTGTCGGCGTAGATGACTTCCAGGCCCTCCTGTTCCAGGACCGCTGCGAGGGCGAAGACGTTGCGCAGGTCGTCGTCGACGATGAGGACCTTCTCGCCGTTGAAGCGTTTCGGGGCGCTGTTCGGCTCTGCCACGGTGATGGTGCTCGGCAGGACCGGCAGCTTCGGGGTGGGCCGCACGGGGGTCGTGGGGGCGATCAGGTTCGCGGCGCCGACCGGCAGGTACAGCGTGAAGGTGCTGCCTCGGCCGGGGACGCTGCTGACACGCAGTTCGCCGCTCAGGAGTTCCGTGAGCTGCTGGCTGATCGACAGGCCAAGGCCGGTGCCGCCGTATTTGCGGCTCGTCGTTCCGTCCGCCTGGCGGAAGGCGTCGAAGATGACTTCCAGCTTCTCCTCGGGAATGCCGATGCCGGTGTCCTCGACGCCGAACGCGATGATCCCGGCCGCCGAGCGCAGGGACTCCTGTTCGACTTCCTCGGGGTCGGCCATCCGGATGTGCAGGCGTACGCCGCCCTCGTCGGTGAACTTCGCGGCGTTCGACAAGAGGTTCCGGAGCACCTGTTGCAAGCGGTGCTCGTCGGTGTGCACGCTGCCCGGGACCGGCGGGTCGATCAGGACGGCGAACTCCAGGCCCTTGTCCGCGGTCAGCGGGCGGCACAGGGATTCGACGTAGTTCACCAGCTCCGGCAGCGTCACGTCGGACATCTGCAGGTCCAGCTTGCCCGCCTCGACCTTCGCCAGGTCGAGGATGTCGTTGATCAGCTGCTGCAGGTCGCTGCCCGCCGCCCAGATCGTCTTCGCGAACTGGATCTGCTTCTCGGTGAGGTTGCCCTCCGGGTTCTCCGACAGCAGTTTCGCCAGGATCAGCGCGCTGTTGAGCGGAGTTCGCAGCTCGTGCGACATGTTCGCCATGAATTCGTTCTTGTACTGCGACGCGACCGTCAGCTGCCCGGCCCGTTCCTCCAGCTCCTGGCGAGCCTGCTCGATTTCGATGTTCTTGACCTCGATGTCGCGGTTCTGCTGAGCCAGCAGCGCCGCCTTCTCGGCCAGTTCGGTGTTCGACCGGCGCAGTTCGCCCTGCTGGGCCTGCAACTGCTCGGACCGCGCGCGCAGTTCCTGGGCCAGCCGCTGCGATTCGGTCAGCAGGGCCTCGGTGCGCGAGTTCGACAGGATCGTGTTCACGTTGACGCCGATGGTGTGCCGCAGTTGCTCCAGCAGGTCGAGGTGCACCGCGGAGAACTCGTTGACCGACGCCAGTTCCAGCACGCCGAGCACCTCGCCCTGGAACAGCACCGGCAGCACGATCACGTTCACCGGCGGGGCCGAGCCGAGCCCGGACGACACCAGCGCGTACTCCGGGGGAGCGCCGTTGACCAGTATCGTCCGGCGGTCCACGGCGGCCTGGCCGATCAGCGATTCGCCGAGCCGGAACCGCAGGCCGGTGCGGGCCTGGGCGAGGCCGTAGGCGGCGATGCAGTCGAGCAGCTTGTCCGGGTCGCCGGCGTCCTCGTCGTCGTGCGCGATGAAGAACGCGCCCTGCTGCGCGCTCACCAGCGGGGCCAGCTCGGACAGGATCAGCGTCGCCACCGAAGCGAGGTCGCGGTGGCCCTGCATCCGGCCGGACAGCCGCGCCAGGTTCGTCTTCAGCCAGTCCTGTTCGCGGTTCGCGGAGGTGGTCTCCTTGAGGTTCGCGATCATCTGGTTGATGTTGTCCTTGAGGTCCGCCAGCTCGCCGGACGCGTCCACGGTGATGTGCCGGGTCAGATCGCCCGCGGTCACCGCGGTCGCGACCTGGCCGATCGCGCGGACCTGCGTGGTCAGGTTGCCCGCCAGCTGGTTCACGCTCTCGGTCAGCCGCTTCCAGGTGCCGGACACGCCTTCGACCTCGGCCTGACCGCCCAGCTTGCCTTCGGTGCCGACCTCGCGGGCAACCCGGGTGACCTCCGCGGCGAACGCGGACAGCTGGTCGACCATCGTGTTCATCGTGGTCTTGAGTTCCAGGATCTCGCCCCGAGCGTCGACGTCGATCTTGCGCGACAGGTCGCCGCGCGCCACCGCCGTGGTGACCTGCGAGATGTTCCGCACCTGGCTGGTCAGGTTGTGCGCCATGAAGTTGACGTTCTCGGTCAGGTCCTTCCACGTCCCGGCCACGCCGGGCACCCGCGCCTGACCGCCGAGGATGCCTTCCGTGCCGACCTCGCGCGCGACCCGCGTCACCTCGTCGGCGAACGCGCGCAGCGTCTCGACCATGTCGTTCAGCGTCCCGGCCAGCGCCGCGACCTCGCCCGCCGCGTCGATGGAGATTTTCTTCGACAGGTCGCCGTTCGCCACCGCGCTCGCCATCGTGGCGATGCTCCGGACCTGCACGGTCAGGTTGTCGGCCATGACGTTCACGTTGTCGGTGAGGTCTTTCCAGATCCCCGCGACGCCGGGGACGCGCGCCTGGCCGCCCAGCCGTCCTTCGGTGCCGACCTCGCGCGCGACGCGGGTGACCTCGTCCGCGAAGGCGGACAGCTGGTCGACCATCGTGTTCAGGATGTTCTTGAGCTCCAGGATCTCGCCGCGCGCGTCGACGGTGATCTTCTGCGCCAGGTCGCCGCGCGCCACGGCGGAGGTGACCTGGGAAATGTTCCGCACCTGGTCGGTGAGGTTGTTGGCCATGAAGTTGACGTTGTCGGTGAGGTCCTTCCAGGTCCCCGCCACGCCCGGCACGGTCGCCTGACCGCCGAGTTTCCCTTCCGTGCCCACCTCTCGCGACACTCGGGTGACCTCGTCGGCGAAGGACGAGAGCTGGTCGACCATCGTGTTCAGCGTCGTCTTCAGCTCCAGGATCTCGCCGCGCGCGTCGACCGCGATCTTCTTCGTCAGGTCGCCTCGTGCCACCGCCGTCGCGACCTGCGCGATGTTGCGGACCTGCGCGGTGAGGTTGTTGGCCATGAAGTTCACCGAGCCGGTCAGATCGCGCCAGATGCCGGCGACCCCGGGCACGGTGGCCTGGCCGCCCAGCTGCCCTTCGGTGCCGACCTCGCGGGCGACCCGGGTGACTTCGTCGGCGAAGGACGAGAGCTGGTCGACCATCGTGTTCATCGTGGTCTTGAGTTCGAGGATCTCGCCGCGCGCGTCCACGGTGATCTTCTGCGTCAGGTCGCCCTTCGCGACCGCGGTGGTCACGTGCGAGATGTTGCGGACCTGGTCGGTCAGGTTGTCGGCCATCTGGTTGACCGAGTCGGTCAGGCCGCGCCACGTGCCGGCCGCGCCGGGGACCTCCGCCTGCCCGCCGAGGCGGCCCTCGCTGCCGACCTCGCGGGCGACCCGGGTGACCTCGTCGGCGAAGGACGAGAGCTGGTCGACCATCGTGTTCAGCGTCGTCTTCAGCTGCAGGATCTCGCCCCGCGCGTCGACGTCGATCTTCTTCGTCAGATCGCCCGCCGCGACCGCCGTGGCGACCTGCGAGATGTTGCGGACCTGGTCGGTCAGGTTGTCCGCCATCAGGTTCACCGAGTCGGTGAGGTCGCGCCAGGTGCCTGCCACGCCCGGCACGCGTGCTTGGCCGCCCAGGCGTCCTTCGGAACCGACTTCGCGCGACACTCGGGTGACCTCGTCGGCGAAGGACGAGAGCTGGTCGACCATCGTGTTGATCGTGTTCTTGAGTTCGAGGATTTCGCCCCGCGCGTCGACGTTGATCTTCTGCGTCAGGTCGCCGCGAGCCACCGCGGTGGTGACCGAGGCGATGTTCCGGACCTGCTCGGTGAGGTTGTCGGCGAGGAAGTTGACCGAGTCGGTGAGGTCGCGCCACGTCCCGGCGACGCCGGGGACTTCGGCCTGACCGCCGAGGCGGCCCTCTCCGGCGATCTCCCGGGAGAGCCGGATCACTTCGGCGGCGAACCGCGACAGCTGCGCGTTGAGGCCGTTCACGGTCTTCGCCAGCTCGGCGTACTGCCCGCGCAGCGGGCGGCCGTCCAGCTGCAGCGCCATCGGCTGCGACAGATCGCCCTCGGCGACCGCGCCCAGCACCCGGTCCAGCTCCACGACCGGGCGGCTGACGTCCTCGATCAGCCCGTTGACCGTTTCGACCGCCGTGGCCCAGCCGCCGGGGCCGACCTCGGTGTGCACGCGCTCGGTGAGCTTGCCCTCCTGGCCGACCGCGCCGCGCACGCGCATGAGTTCGGTCACCAGCCGCTGGTTGCGCTCGGCGATGTCGTTGAACGCCGACGCGAGCCGGGCGGTGATCCCGTCGCCGTGCGCCACGAAGCGCCGCCGGAAGTTGCCGTCCCCGAGGTCGTGCACCGCGGCGAGCAGCCGCTCCAGCGCCGCGACCTCGTTGGCCGGGACGGAATCCGGGTCATGGGCCCCGGAGTTCCGGGGGCTCCCGGAAGCCTGGGGAGTCTCTGTCATCTCTGCCGACCTTCCCACCACGCGTGTGCCAGCCATGGTCGTCGACCCAGCCTGCCACGGTTCGCCCTACACTTCGACCCAGTCCGCCCGCACACACTGTGCCAACCTGGAAGGACCAGGACCGTCAGGTCGACCCGGAGGCAGGAGGTTCGTGCATGGTGTCACGGCCCGCTCCGGCGTCGGCCCTGCCACCCGGCGCCGAGCTGCCCGGGCACGCCGGTTTCTGGCGCTCGGTGCTCGACGACGTCCGGGAGCCGGTGTTCCTCCAGGATTCCGAAGGCGTCCTGCGCTGGGCCAACGCGGCCGCCGAACGGCTCGGCCCGGCCGAGCTCGTCAGCGTGACCGAGACCACCGGCAAGGTCGGCCACCGGCCGGCCAAGGTCCGCGCGCTGCCCGGCGGCTGGCGCGCCTGGACCGTGGTCGACGACGGCCGCCGCCGTCCGGAAGAGTTCCTCGCCGAGGCCGGTCCGAAACTGGCGCTCGCGCGCGGACGGCACGGCACGGCGCGGGTGATCGCCGAGCTGGCGGCGTCCGCTCTGGGCGATTGCGCCTTCGTGCTGCTGCCGACGACCCGCGGCCGCTGGGAATGGTGGAGCTGCACCGAGCACGGCGCGGCGGGCCACGGCCGGATCCGGCGGGTGCCGGCGCAGCTGGCGCCGGTGGTGTCCGACGCGGTCGCCGACGTCGCCCGGCCCGAGGTCCGCGCGGTGCCCGCGACCGAGGTCGCGGCGTTGCCCGCGGCGGTCGCCGAACCGTTCGAGGGGCACCTTGAGGTGTCGGTGGTCTCGTTCGGTTCCGGCATGGCGGGCGCGGTGCTGCTCGGCAGGCGCGGCGAGCCCGCTTTCGGCCTGTCGCAAGGAGAGGCCGTCGAGGCGTTCGCGGACGCGGCCGGCACGGCGCTGGCGAACGCGCAGCGCTACGCCCGCCAGGAGGAAGCCACGCGCGGGCTGGAATCGACGTTGCTGCCGACGCCGCCCGCGCAGGTCGACGGCGCGAATTTCGAGCTGTGGTACGAGCCCGCGGGCGGCGTGCTGGGCGTCGGCGGCGATTTCTACGACGTCCTTTCCCGCGACGACGGCAGCGCGTTCGTGGTCGTCGGCGACATCTGCGGCAAAGGCGCCGAGGCCGCCGCGCTGACCGGGCGGGTGCGGCATTCGCTGGCCGCGCTGCATCTGGTCGAACGCGACGGCCGGACGATGCTGCGGCTGCTCAACGAACTCCTGATCTCCGGCGGCAGCAACCGGTTCGCGACGCTCGTGCTCGGTTCGATCGCCGCCGCGGAGTCCGGGCTCGACGTCACCCTCGCCTCCGGCGGCCATCCCGCCCCGCTCGTGCTGCGGCGCGGGGGAGGGGTCGAGGAGATCAGCGTGCCCGGCACGCTGGTCGGCGTTTCGCCCCAGGCGCGCTTCGCCGAGGCGACGACGCACCTGGACGACGGCGACGTCTGCCTGCTCTACACCGACGGCGTCACCGAAGCCCGCAACCGCACGGAATCCACCGAACTGTTCGGCGACGAACGGCTCTACACGGTGCTGGAGGACTGCGTCGGGCAACCGGCGCGGGAAGTCGTGCGCCGGTTGCGCGACGAGGTGCGGGAATGGCTCGGCAATTCCGGCCACGACGACATCGCGGTGCTGGCGATCGAGGCCGCGCCGCGCGCGGAGTAAGCCGGAATTTTCTTGCCCGGCCAGGGAAGCTACTTCCCGGGCCGGACTTCCGGCTCCGGTTCGGGCGCTGGCGCCGGAACGGTCTCGGCGTCGCGTTCCGGCTCGGCCGCGCTGGCGGTTTCCGGGCGCTCGAAGTGTTCCCGGCACTGCCGCCCGAACCGGCGTGCGTGTGCGGTCATCGCCTTCCCCCTCCCCGCCTCGCCACCAGGATCGCGCGCCGGGACGGAGTTCGCCACCGAATTGCGCCGCGTCAGCCGGCCGGGTGGTCCGGTCTGTCTAATGTGGAGGCCTGCCGCGCGGCGGCCCGTTGCCCGGAGCACGGGGCTTTTTCGGGTGTCCCGGCGGCTTTTTCGGCGGTTTCCGGTCCGGACGGTTCGCTTTGCCCGGGGGCGCGGTGACGGTGCGAGTCGTCGTGCTGGGCGGGGGAGCCGTGGTGTGCGCGGGCCCCCTCCCCGAACGGACCGGCGGATGCCAGGGAGCCGGGTCCGGTGAATCGGCCGCGGCGGAAGAAGGCGGCGAAACCGGAGCCGGTCCGGGGACGGGCGCGGACTCGGTGCCCGGCCGCAGCGGAGCCGTGAGCAGAAGCGTCCCCGCGGCGACCAGCGCCACCGGCAGACCCGCGGCGAGCACCGCGCGCCGCCGTGAGACCCGGTGGTGGCGGCCGAAGACCGCCAGCCGCGTTTTGAGCGGAAGCCGCAACGTTTCCGTGCCGCGCAACGCACGCGCCACAGCGGCCGCGGAGGGTCTTTCTTCCGGATTGCGCATGGTCATCGCGCGCAGAGTTCTCGCCAGCGGTTCCGGCGCGTCCGACGGCACTCGCGGTGCCCGATGCAGCCGCACCACCGCGGTTTCCGCTGCCGTGCCCGGGTATTCGCGGACGCCGGTCAGGCATTCCAGGAGGACGAGCCCGAGCGCGTACACGTCGGAAGCCGGGCCCGGGTGCTCGCCGAGCACCTGCTCCGGGGAGAGGTAGGCCGCCGTCCCGACGACCGCGCCGGTGTCGGTCACGCGGGTCGCGTCGACGATGCGCGCGACGCCGAAGTCGGCGATCCGCGGGCCCTCGCCGGACATGAGGATGTTGGCGGGCTTGAGATCGCGGTGGGTCACCTCGTGCGCGTGGACGTGGGCGAGCGCCTCGGCCAGCTGTGCGCCCAGTTCGACGACCTGGTCGGCGGGCAGCGGCCCGGAGCGCAGCCATTCGGACAGGTTGGGCCCGTGCACGCAGTCCATGACGAGGTAGGCGTACCCCTCGTCGACCCCGGCGTCGACGAACCCGACCAATCCCGGATGCCGCACCGCGCGCAGTGCCGCGATCTCCTGGTCCCGGCGGTTGCGGCCCAGTTCGACCGCCCCGGCGTGGAACAGCTTGACCGCGACCGCGGCTCCGGTTTCGCGGTCCTCGGCGCGATGCACGCAGGCTGTCGCGCCTTCGCCGATCCGCTCGCCCACCTCGTACCGGCCGGCCAGGACCGGCGGCACGGGCCCATGCCGGCCCAGCGCGAACCGTCTCGCGGTCGTGCCCGCGTCCGAATCGCCGGTGCCGGTCATCTGCCGATCGCCTTTCCCCCGAGTAGCGGGACAACTTACTCGCCGGCGGGCGAGCGCAAAAGCGGAGCCGGTCGGTTTCGCGAGTACAGTGGCGGCTGGGTACTACCGGCGCGCGCAATACTTGCAGTGGCATTGAGCCGCGCTCATGCTGCCCGGGGCCGCGGCCGCCCGCAACCGGGGCCGTCTGGAGGAGGTGCACCATGTCGGTGTCGGACGACGCCGTCGAGGCGCGCGCGCAAGGCTGGCGGACGCTGGCGGCGCTGCACGCGCGGATCGAAGACCGGCTGAACCGCGCGCTGGAAAGCGAGCACGAGCTGTCGGTGAGCGAGTACACCGTGCTCGACGTGCTCGGCCGCCAGGACGGCTTCCACCTGCGGATGAGCCAGCTGGCCAACGCGGTGGTGCTGAGCCAGTCGGCGACGACCCGGCTGGTCACGCGGCTGGAAGAGCGCGGCCTGCTGTCGCGCTACCTGTGCCAGGACGACCGGCGCGGCATCTACACCGAGGTCACGCCGTCCGGGCAGAAGCTGCTGGCCGCCGCCCGCCCGACGCACGACACGGCGCTTTCCGCCGCGCTCGCCGAGGCGGAGGAACTGCCGGAGCTGGCCCCCTTGGTCACCGCGCTGGGGTCGCTCACCTTCGCTGCCAAGTGACGTGAGGGAAACCCTGCGGGAATCTTGGTTCCCGCAGGGTTCCCCTCACCGACGGTCAGGGCCGCAGGCGGTGCAGGTCCCGGGGGAAGAGCGTCGCCCCGCGCACGTTCGCCACGCCGAGTACGCGCGCGACCCAGCGCTCCAGCCCGATCGCGAACCCGCCGTGCGGCGGCATGCCGTACGCGAACGCGTCGAGGTAGTCCGAGTACTGCCCGGCCGCCTCGCCGAGCACGGCAAGGTAGTCCGCGTGCCGATGGAGCCGCTGGCCGCCGGTCACCAGTTCCAGGCCGCGGAAAAGCAGGTCGAAACTGTTCGACCGGACCGGGTTCGCCGGGTCCGGATGGGTGTAGAACGGCCGTTTCGCCATCGGGTATCCGGTGACGAACAGGAATTCCGACCCGTGCTCCCGCGCGGCCCATTCGCACAGCCACCGTTCGTGCGCGGGCGCGAGGTCCGGTTCGCCGCGCGGGTCCTCGCCGGTGTTCCGGGCCAGAAGTTCTTGCGCCACGGCGAAATCGATCGACGGGATCTCTGCCGGCACCGCTGGCGCGTCCGGCCTGGCCGCAGCGGCCATCTCCGCTACGACGTCGCGCAGCACGGCCATCACGTCACGGTGGTCGGCGATGAAGCCCAGTTCCGCGTCGAGACTCGTGTACTGAGCCAGATGCCGTGCGGTGTCATGTGGTTCAGCCCGGAAGACCGGCCCCGCCTCATACACCCGCTCGAACACCCCGACCATGGCCTGCTTGAAAAACTGCGGCGACTGTGCGAGGTAAGCGGGACGGCCGAAGTAGTCGAGCTGGAACACATTCGCCCCGGATTCCGTCGCGGTGGCAACGATCTTAGGCGTATGGATCTCAGTGAATCCCTGCCTGTCCAACACTCGCCGAAACGCCGCGACACTGGCCGCGGCTACCTCGAATCGCCGCCGCAGCACCGGATGCCGCAACGCGACCGCGGCATTGTCCAGCACCACCGGCAAACCAGCGGCCGCTTCAGGCCGGTAAAGAGCAAACGGCGGGCGCTTTTCCGGCGCGGACAGCACTTCTATCGCGGGTTCCCGCAGCTCGGCTCCTTGCGGGGCCTGCGGATTGGCGACCACCTGCCCGGTGAGCCGCACAACGGTCTCCTCGGCGACCTCCGGCGGCTCGGCGAACACCGCCTGCGCGGTGCCGGACCGGTCGCGAACGACCAGGAACGCCACGGATTTCAGCACGCGCCGGCGGTGCACCCAGCCGGCGATCGTCACGGTGGAGCCTACGCGGTCACGCAGGCAGGCCACCGGGGTGCGGGTACTCATTCCTTCTCCTGAGCGCACTCGGCGACCCCTTGGGGGTGCGGGCGAGAAGGGACACTCGCGGTGCCACCGCACCTTCGCCGCCGGAGGGGCGGCCTCGTTCTGGCCGGATGACGGCGGCCGGGCCGGCGGGGCATTTCCTCCCCGCACTCGGGAGTGTCTTCGCGCTGGGCCGCGACGCTGCCTTCGCACCGGCGGCAGCTCTCTGTCCCTCGCGGTGCCCTGCGCTACTTGTCTCCGTCAACGTGTTGCCCGCAACGGTAAAACACCGCCGCCGCCCGCGTCGCCTGATTTACTGATCCGGCCACGAGCAGGCCGACCTCGTCCGGCACGTAACTGCTGCTGCGAAGCCATTGGGCCGTGGCTGTGGTCGGATCAGAAACGATCGGCTCAGTGCCGCACGCCCAGCAGATGCTCCAGCGCCAGCTGGTTGAGCCGGGTGAAATGGTACCCGCGCCGACCGGCCGCCTCGACGTCGAACTCGTCGGCGGCCAGATCGTCCAGGGTTTCGCCCTCGGACAGCGTCGGCGTGGCCAGCTCCGGCACCCGCGAGGCGGCGAGCGCTTCGGCGACTTCCGGATCGGCACGGAACGCGCGGGCTTTCTCGCGCAGGATCAGGTAGGTGCGCATGTTCGCCGCCGCGGAAACCCAGACGTCCTCGGGATCCTCGGTGCGCAGCGGTTTGTAGTCGAAGTGCCGCGGGCCGTCGTAGCCGCCGTGTTCCAGGAGGTCGACGAGGAAGAACGCGCTGGTGAGATCGCCGTGCCCGAAGATCAGGTCCTGGTCGTACTTCGGGCCGTGCTGGCCGTTGAGGTCGAGGTGGAACAGCTTGCCCTGCCACAGCGCCTGCGCGATGCCGTGCACGAAGTTGAGCCCGGCCATCTGCTCGTGGCCGACCTCCGGATTCAGCCCGAACAACTCGGGCCGCTCCAGGTGGGAGATGAACCCGAGCGCGTGGCCGATCGTCGGCAGGAGGATGTCGCCGCGCGGTTCGTTCGGCTTCGGCTCCAGCGCGAACCGCAGGTCGTAGCCCTGCGAAACGGCGTAGTCGGCGAGGACGTCGAGACCTTCCTTGTACCGGGCGAGTGCGGCGCGGACGTCTTTCGCCGCATCGGATTCCGCGCCTTCGCGGCCGCCCCACAGGACGTAGGTCTGCGCGCCGAGTTCCGCGGCGAGGTCGAGATTGCGCCGGACCTTGGTCAGCGCATACCGCCGGATGTCGCGGTCGTTGCTGGTCAGGCCGCCGTCCTTGAAGACGGGATGGCTGAACAGGTTCGTCGTCGCCATCGGCACGCGCAGGCCGGTTTCCGCCAGCGCTCGCTGGAACCTGGCGATCGCGGTGTCGCGGTCCGGTTCGGTGGCGAGCAGATCGTCGTCGTGGAAGGTCACGCCGTATGCGCCAAGGCCGGCCAGCCGGTGCACGCTCTCGACCGGGTCGAGCGGCGGCCGGGTGGCGACGCCGAACGGGTCGGCCGCGGGCCAGCCGACGGTCCACAATCCGAACGAGAATTTGTCCTCCGGCGCGGGGGCGTAGTCGGCCATGCCCGTCCCTTCATTTAGTTCACGTTGTAGACTAAATACTGCGCTACGGTCGTCCCGGCCGTCAAGAGCGGAGGTGTGGATGGAACCGGTCCGGCACGACGCGATGCGGGCGCGGAACCTCGAACTGGTGCTCGGCGAGATCAGCCGCGGCGGCCCGCTGACCCGCGCCGCGCTGGCGGAGCTGACCGGGCTGACCAAGTCGACCGTGTCCACTTTGGTCGGCTCGCTGCTGGAGGCGGGCTTCCTGTCCGAGACCGCCGCCGTGCGGGCGGGGGAGCGCGGCCGGCCCGGGGTCGAGGTTTCGCTGAGCGGCGCGCGGATGGCTTCGCTGGGGCTTGAGGCCAATGTGGACTATCTCGCCGCGTGCGTACTGGACTTGACCGGCGCGGTCCGCCGGTCGGTCCGCGTCGAGCGGGACAACCGCGGCGTGTCGGCGGAAACTGTGCTGAAGGCGGTGCGGGAGCTGGCTTCCGCGGAGTTGGCGCAGGCGCGCGAGCTGGGTTTGACGGTCGCTGGCGCGGTGCTCGCGGTGTCCGGCCCGGTGCGGGACGGCGTGGTGCTGAGCGCGCCGAACCTCGGTTGGCGGAACGTTCCGGTCGAGTTGGAGCTGCCGGTCCCGGTTTCGGTGGACAACGAGGCGAATCTCGGTGCGCTGGGCGAGCTGTGGTTCGGTGCCGGGACGGCGGATTTCCTTTACGTGTCAGGCGAGATCGGCATCGGCGCGGGGCTGGTCGTGGACTCGCGGCTGTTCCGCGGCACCGGCGGCGAGCTGGGCCACGTCCTGGTGTCCCGATCCGGATCGTCCTGTCGCTGCGGTGCGGCCGGTTGCCTGGAGACCTACGCCGGGCAGGAAGCGATGCTGACCGCGGCCGGAGTATCCACAGTGGACGCGCTGTCTGCTGCCTTGACGACGGGCGACGACGCGGCGTTGTCGGCCGTCTCGGCGGCAGGGGAGGCGTTGGGGCTGGCGCTGGCGTCGGCGGTCAATCTGGTGGATGTGGACCGGGTGGTGCTCGGCGGCGTGTTCGGGCCGCTGTTTCCCTGGCTGGCTCCCGCCGCGGAGGCCGTGCTGCGGACGCGCTTGACCGGCCTCCGCGGTTCGGTGCCGGTGCTGAGCCCGTCCGCACTCGGCGAATCCGCCGCGACACTGGGTGCCGCGGGCCGCACCATCCACGGCGTTGTGGCCGATCCGGGACCGTTTCTCGCCCGCTAGCCCAGGTTCTCGGCCAGCAGAGCCACGACGTCGCGCCAGGCCCGCTCGGCCTGCACCGGCTGATAGCCGACGCCGGGGAGGAGCCGCTGCTCTGGGCCGACCGGCGGGTGGTGGAAAGCGTGCTGGGCGCCGCCGTAGACGGTGAGCCGCCAGTCGACGCCCGCCGCCTGCATCTCGGCGGCGAACGCGTCCCGTTGCGCGGGCGGCATGATCGGGTCCTCCGAGCCGACGCCCGCCCACACCGGGCAGCGGATGTTCGCGGCCTCGCCCGGACGGCCGGTGACCAGTCCGTTGACCGTGCCGATCGCGCGCAGCTCGACGCCCGCGCGGCCGAGTTCCAGCACGATCGCGCCGCCGGTGCCGTAGCCGATTCCGGCGATCCGGCTCGGGTCGGTCCGCGGTTCGGCGAGCAGGACGTCGAGCGCCGCGTGGCCGATGTCGCGCATCCGGTCCGGGTCGTCGAGCAGCGGCAGGCAGCGGGCCAGCATCTCGTCGGGATCGGTGAACCAGCGGCCGCCGTGGATGTCGAACGCGAGTGCCGCGTAGCCCAGTTCGGCCAGCGCGTCGGCCCGTGCGCGTTGAAAGTCGTTGAGGCCGGTGCCCTCGGGCCCGATCAGGACCGCGGGCCGAGGGCCGGTGCCTGCGGGGAGCGCGAGGCGTCCGACCATGGTGAGGCCGTCTGCCGGGTACTCGACGGTGCGCGTCGTGACGGTCTCCATGAGAACCCACCGTAGTGAGCACCGAGACCCGGCGGGGTGCTGTTCACCGTCGGCGGACACGTCCATTCAGGTGACCCTCTCGCAGCGCTCCGGGAAACATGTTAGGAAAGCTTCCTAACTAAAGGAGGATCCGGATGCGCAAGACGATGGTGCTCACCGCGGCCGTGCTCGCAGTGGCCGGGGCGGTGCCCGCGGTCGCGACGGCGGGAGACAGTCCCTCGGCGGCCTCCGGCGGCTGGCATCCGAAGGCGCGCAACATCGTCTACATCCAGGGCGACGGCATGGGCGCGGCGCAGCGGGAGTTCGTCCGGCTCGCGACGACCGGCCGCACCGGCGACCTGGTCATGAACCGGCTCCCGGTCACCGGCATGGTGCACACCGACCCCGGCGACCCGGACGAACTCGTCACCGACTCGGCCGCGGCGGCGACCGCGCTGGCCACCGGGCACAAGACGCGCAATGGCGCGGTCGGCCAGGACGCACAGGGCCGTCGCCTGCTGACGGTGCTCGAACAGGCGAAACGCGCTGGGAAGTCGACTGGCCTGGTCACCACCGCGCAGGTCACCGGCGCGTCGCCGGCCGCGTTCGCCTCCCACGTGCCTTCGCGGGATCTGCAGAGCGACATCGCGCAGCAGTACCTCACCGAAAGCCGTCCGGAAGTTCTCCTCGGCGGCGGCGAAGACTGGTGGCTGCCGAAGGGCGATCCGGGCGCGTGGCCGGACAAGCCGGGAGAGGAAAGCCGCAGCACGCACGGCAACCTCATCGAGCAGGCGAAGCGCTCCGGCTACACCTACGTGCGGAACGCCGGCGAGCTCGCCGCGACTCGCGCGCCGCGGCTGCTCGGACTGTTCGCGAACGAGGACATGGTCGACTACGGCCCGGATGGCAAGGGCGCGTACCAGCCGAAGGTCGCGCTGCCGGTGATGGCGAAGAAGGCGCTCGACACGCTTTCCGCCAACCCGCGCGGCTTCTTCCTGTTCCTGGAAGAAGAAGGCATCGACGGAATGTCCCACGAAAACAACGCGCACGGCGTCCTCGACGCGGGCCGGGCACTCGACGCGGCTGTCGCCGAGGTGCTTCGCTTCACCCGCTCGCATCCGGACACCCTGGTGATCGTCGGCGGCGACCACGAGACCGGCGGACTGGCCATTGAGGACACTGACGGTGCTCCCGAGGGCGATGAGGACGGTCTGTTTCCCGTTCCCGGCACCAAACTTTCGCTGACCGTCGACTGGACGACCGGCGACCACAGCGGGGTGCCGACCCCGGTCACCGCGACCGGCCCCGGCGCGGACCGCCTCGACGGGACGGTGGACAACACCGACGTCTACCGCGCGATGGTCTCCGCCGCCCGCCTGTGATGCTCGTGAGCCCCCGATCGCGGGCCAGCCCTTGGCGAACGACGTGTACGTGCGACGGCCGAAGAGCAACCCGTCAGCCACTCCGGCGCCCGCTGGACGAAGACCTGGTCGAGATGCGGAACGAACCCGCGAACTGGTCGCTGGTGTCCACTGTGGACGATCCGGGCCCTTGGCCTGCCCCGTCGAGAGTGCCGAACGCGGTCATCGAGATCTGTGTCAGGCCCCGCTTTCCGCGACCCGGGCGAGCTGAGCCGTGACCGTGCCCCAGCCGTCAGCGAACCCGAGGCCGGCGTGCCGTTCCCGGGCCGCCGGGTCCCCGTGCCGGACGACGACACGGTAGTCCGTGCCGTCCGGATGGTCCCGAAGGAGCACCTCCGCCGTCATCGCGACCGGCAGCGGGTTCGCCGGCCGCCACGCCCTGTCGAGCGCATTCGTGAAAACAATCCGCTCGCAGTCTTCCACGACGAGGAAACACGCGTCGAGATGCGGGACGAAGGTGTCGCCGTCCTCGCTCATCCGCGTGACGAACGCACCCCCAGCGCGCACGTCTAGTTCCTCGACGCGGCACCGCAGCGGGGCGGGAATCCACCACCGGGCGAGGCTGGCCGGGTCGGTCCAGGCGTCCCAGACGCGCTTGCGGGGCGCGCGGATGACGCGGTCGATGGCGAGATCGAGGTCGGGGTTCACGGCTGGTCCTCCTGGCTGGTGACGAACTGTTCGAGCCGGTCGGTGCGCCCGGCCCAGACGCGCCGCTGCTCGGCGAGCCAGTCCTCGACGAGCGCGAACCGGTCGCGGTTGAGGACGCACGTCCGCACCCGGCCGGACTTCTCGGTGCGGATCAGCCCGTGCGACTCAAGCATCCGCACGTGCTTCATGAAGGACGGCAACGTCATCGGCGCGTCGCCCGCCAGATCCCCGACGCTCGCCGGCCCCTGCCCGAGCCGCCGCACGACAGCTCGCCGGGTCGGATCGGCGAGGGCGGCGAAGACCCCGTCGAGCGTGGTCGAATACTGAGCCATGAGGCTAAGTATTGCGGGCGGGAACGGTGAGCGCTAAGTGTTTCGAAGGCCGGCCTGACGGGCTGCGGCAGCCGGGGCAGGACGGCGCCTGGCTGCTGAAGCGGGACCCGCACTCCGCGCACAGTCGGAGTTCGAAGCGTTCCCGAGGCCCTATCGGCTGCCTGATGCGGCTTCCGCTGCGCGCCCGGACCAGGGCGGGCAACCGGTCCCGCCGCTCAAGCCGGTCGTGGCGCGGTAGCTGACGTGGAGACGACGTCGGTGCGCGGTAGCTGACGTGGAGACGACGTCGGTGCGCGGTAGCTGACGTGGAGACGACGTCGGTGCGTAAAGTCCAGCCTGCGCGAGGGGCCGGCCGGTCAACGGCCACCCGCCCGCATCCGCGAGCCAGGGTGATCCGCACCGACCCGCGCGGGTCGGCGAAAAGAAGCGGCAACCGAGGGAGTCGAACCCTGCGCGGCTTGTGAAGGCGGCGCTCCTGACCGGCCCTGACCCTTCGGCGGGCGACGGCTGCCATGCATTGCGAGTACCCGTTCCAACGCCCGCCCCAGCACGAGAATTCCCGCTTCACCCGAACGGGGCTGACTGGCAGGCTGGGCACATGGACGATCTTCTCCTCCGCCGCGTCCGGGTCGGGCTGCGGGGACCGCTCGCCGACGTTCGGGTGCGCGACGGTGTCGTGTCGGCTGTCGAGGAACCGGGCGCTGGAACCGGGTTCGCGGCCCGCGTGCTCGACGGACACGGCGGCACGCTCCTGCCTGGCCTGGTCGACGCGCACGCGCACCTCGTTCAGTGGGCCGGTTTCCGCAGGCGCATCCCGCTGGACGGGGCGCGATCCGCAGTGGGCGCGGTCGAATTGCTGATGGAGAAGCTGCTCGACGCTCCGGCTGGGGAACTCGTCGTCGGCGCCGGGTTTCGGGACGGGCTCTGGCCGGATCGGCCGCACAAGGATCTGCTGCAGCGCGCGCTGCCGGGCCGCGCGGTGGCGCTGTTCAGCGCGGATCTGCATACGTTGTGGCTCAGCCCGGCCGCGTTGAAGCTGATCGGCCGCGAGCATCCGACCGGCGTCCTGCTGGAGAACGACTGCATGAGCGCCACGGCCGCGTTGCCGTCCGCGCCGGTCGAGGTCCAGGACGCTTGGGTTGCCGATGCGTTGGCGGCCGCGGCGAAGCGGGGCGTGACGTCGGTGGTCGACTACGAATACGCGGACACGGTCGCGGATTGGACTCGGCGGGCGGCCGCGGCCAAACCAGCGACGAGGGTTTCCTGTGTGATCGCCCGGTACTTGCTGGACGAGACCATCCAAAGAGGACACCGGACCGGTGATGTTCTCGCCGCGGGCGAAGGGTTGCTCACAGTCGGCCCGTTCAAGCTGTTCGTCGACGGCTCGCTCAACACCCGCACCGCTTACTGCCACGATTCGTACCCGGGATCCGGCGAAAACGGGCTGCTGGAGCTGCCGCCGGAGGAATTGGTGCCGTTGCTGCGCCGCGCGCACGAACACGGGCTGATTCCGGCGGTGCACGCGATCGGCGACCACGCCAACACCATCGCGCTGGACGCGTTCGCCGAGGTCGGCTGCCCGGGCCGGATCGAGCACGCGCAGTTGCTGCGGCCCGAGGACGTGCCGAGGTTCGCCGCGCTCGGGCTGGTCGCGAGTGTGCAGCCCGCGCACCAGCCCGACGACCGCGACGTCGCCGACCGGCATTGGCACGGCCGCACCGATCGCGCGTACGCCTACCGCGCCCTGCTGGAATCCGGCGCCCGGCTGGAACTCGGCTCGGACGCGCCGGTCGCGCCGCTCGATCCGTGGGACGGGATCGCCGCCGCGGTCGGGCGGACCGACGACGAGCGGCCGCCATGGCATCCGGAGCAGGCCATCCCGCTCGCCGACGCGCTGGCCGCGTCCTCGGGCGGCCGCCGCGGCGTCCAGGTCGGCGACGTGGCCGACCTGGTGCTGACGGCGGCCGACCCGAGCGGACTGTCGGCAACGGAACTTCGGGAAATGCCGGTGTCCGCGACGATCGTGGCGGGATGGCCGACGTACCTGGCGTAGTTCACTTTCCGTGCGGGTCCGCGGCGTTGAGCATCGCCACCACCTCGTGGTAGTCGCCGCGGGCCTCGCCGTGGCGGAGGAATTTGACGTTCTCGACCTGGATTTCGGTCGCGTCCGGCTGCGTTTCGAGCAACGTCATGACCTCGCTGACGAAGGCGTCCAGCGGCATCGCGAACTCGCTTTCCTCCTGGCCGGGCAGGAGCGCGGTGCGCACGGACGGCGGCTCCAGTTCGACGACCTTCACCGAGGTGTCGGCCAGCTGCAGCCGCAGCGATTCGCTGAGCAGGTGGATCGCGGCCTTGGACGCGTTGTAGCTCGGCGTCGCTTTCAGCGGCGCGAAGGCGAGGCCGGACGAAACGGTCAGGATGGTGGCGTCCGGACGGGTTTGCAGGTGCTCGACGAACGCGGCGATGAGCCGGATCGGGCCGAGGACGTTGGTGGTCAGGGTCGCTTCCGCGCTGTCCAAAAAGGACTCCGGGCGGTGCCAGTCCTCGACGCGCATGATGCCCGCCATCGGGACGAGCACGTTGAGATCCGGATGCTTCGCGAGCACCTCCTCGGCCGCGGTTTCGATGCTCGCCGGATCGGTGGTGTCGATCTGGACGGTGTCGAGACCGGGGTGGTCGGCGGCGATCCGCGCGAGCAGTTCGGTGCGTCGCCCGCCGACGATGACGGTGTTGCCCTTCGCCCGCAGTTCGAGGGCGAGAGCGAGGCCGATGCCGCTGGTCGAGCCGGGGATGAAGACGGTGTTTCCGGTGATGTCCATGCCACTGAGTCTCGGCCGCCCGGCGGCGCGGCGGCAGAGACCGCAGATCGGGGGACCGGCGATCCCTGGCTGGCGCGGCGGGCCGAGCCGATACTGGAGCCATGGATCGAGCTGAGCTGGCTGCCTTCCTCCGCAGCCGTCGCGAGGGATTGCGGCCCGAGGACGTCGGGCTGCCCGCGGGCGCGCGGCGGCGGGCGGCGGGACTGAGGCGGGAGGAGGTCGCGGCGCTGGCGGCGATGTCCACCGACTATTACACGCGGCTGGAGCAGCAACGCGGACCGCAGCCGAGCGAGCAGATGCTGGCCGCGCTGGCCAGGGCATTGCGGCTCACCGACGACGAGCGCGACTACCTGTTCCGCCTCGCCGGCCGCACCGCGCCGTCACCGATCGTCGCGGCGACGCACGTCGCGCCGGCGCTGATGCGGGTCCTCGACCGGCTGTCCGACACGCCCGCGCTCATCCTGTCGAACCTCGGTGAGGTGCTGGTGCAGAACCGGTTCGCGGACGCGTTGTACGGCGACCGATCGCAGTACACCGGACTGGCGCGCAGCGAGATCTACCGGTGGTTCACTAACCCGGGCGAGCGGCTCGTCTACCCGGCGCACGACCGGGACCGGCAAAGCCGCGCGTTGGTGGCGAATCTGCGGGTGGTGCACGGGTCGATGGGTCCGCGTTCGCGGGCGGGCGAACTGGTGCGCGCGTTGACCCGGGAGAGCCCCGAGTTCGCGCGGTTGTGGGAAGAACGCCAAGTGGCCAAACGGTTCGAGGACCACAAGGTGCTCGTGCATCCGCAGCTGGGCGAGATCGAGGTGGACTGCCAGGTGCTGTTCACCGAGGACCAGTCGCAGGCGTTGCTCGTGCTGACCGCGCCGCCGCGCAGCGAGGCGTTCGAGAAGATCCAGCTGCTCGGCGTGCTGGGGAACGAGCAGTTCGCCGGGTAGCTGAGGTGTCGTGAGTGTTTATGCCGGTGAGAACCGGGTGCCAGCACTCACGACACCTAACGCGGCAGCCGCCCCGCATACGCGTCGCGAGCCTTCTCGACCGCTGGCAGATGCTTGTCGGTCCAGTCGGCGAGTGCGGCGAAGACCGGTGACAGGCTCCGGCCGAGTTCGGTGATCTCGTACTCGACGCGGGGCGGCACCTCGGCGTAGGAGCGCCGCTCCACCAAGCCGTCGCGTTCAAGCTGGCGGAGCCGCTGCGTCAGAACTTTCCCCGTCGCGCCGAGCCGCCGCTCCAGTTCGACGAACCGCACCGGCCCGGACTGGCTGAGCGTCCACAGGATCGGGGTCGTCCACCGGCTGAACAGCAGGTCGACGGCCGGGCTGATCCGGCACGCGGCGAGCGGATCGGCGCCGGTCTGCGCGGTGGTGGTCATGCGGCTCCAATACTTTCCCTGGGGAACCTACTGTACGGCGGCTTTTAGCCTCGCTGTGTCGCTTTCGACCCCTAGCTGAGGAGCAAGTCATGATCGTCGTCACTGGCGCCACGGGCAACGTCGGCCGCCTGCTTGCCGAGTCCCTGACCGAAGCCGGGCACGCCGTGACCGCCGTTTCCCGCGGCGTGACTTCCCCGCCGCCGTCGAGGCCCGGGGTGACCCCGATGGTCGCGGACCTGGCCGACCCGGAAAGCCTGGTTCCGGCGCTGAAGGGCGCGGACGCACTGTTTCTGCTGGTCTCCGGCGCGGGAGCGCACGTCGACGGGGAAGCTGTCCTGCGCGCGGCGGCCGACGCTGGCGTCTCGCGGGTCGTCCTGCAGTCGTCCCAGGCCGCGGGGACCCGGCCGGACGCGGTTTCGCACGCGCCGCTCGCCGCGCTGGAAGAGGCGGTGCGGTCGTCCGGTCTGGAGTGGACAGTCCTGCGGCCCGGCGGGTTCACGACCAATACCTTCGCGTGGATCCCGTCGATTCGATCCCAGCGCACGGTTTTCTCGCCGTTTGCCGACGTCGCGCTCCCGGCCGTGGACCCGCTCGACATCGCCGAAGTCGCCGCCGCCGCACTGACCGAGGGCGGCCATGCCGGACAGGCTTATGTCCTCACCGGACCGGAGGCGACGAGCCCGCGACAGCGTGCGGAGATCCTCGGTGCTGCCCTCGGCGAGCCGCTGGAAGTCGTCGAGCTTGGCCGCGCGCAGGCACGAGAGCAGATGCTGCGGCAGATGCCGGAACCGGTCGCCGACGGAACGCTCGACATCCTTGGCCAGCCGCTTGCGGAGGAGATTCGCAGCAGCCCTGACGTCGAGAAGGTGCTCGGCCGTCCGGCGACCTCGTTCGCTTCCTGGGCCGGGCGCAGCATCGACGCGTTCCGGTGATCAGAAGTCGCGCGAGTGCAGGAGCGAGCGCACGCGGAGCCGCCGCCGGGGCTCGTGGCGACGCAGCCCGTCGACAATCACCGCGACGCCGATCCACGTCGCCCCGGCGTCGGCGACCAGGGCTTGCGCGGCGAAGGCTTGGCCGCCGGTGTCGATCCAGTCGTCCACCAGCAGCGCGCGATCGCCTGCCCGCAGCAGACGGCGGCTGAAGCCGAGCCGCAGGTGCCGGTCCTGGTAGTCCGGCGGCGAGGTGCGCTGGAGCCACCGGTCGGAATCGCAGGCCGGGTACCGGTTCTTGCGCACCTCGACGAAGCCCGCGCCGAGTTCCACCGCGACCAGCGGACCCAGCAGCGACCCGCGGGATTCGGGGCCCAGCACGACATTCGGCCGCTCGCCGGCGAACAGCCCGGCGAGCGCCGGACCGAGTTCGCGCAGCAGTTCGGGCGCACGCCACCATCCCGTCGGGTCGGGGTAGCGGCCCTCGTCCGTCCGGTCCCCGAGCACGACGGTGGCTTCGCGGATCCGGTCCGCCACGGTGCTCGTGCGCATGGGTCGATGGTCGCAGCGGCGCCCGCGCGAGGCGAGCGAATTACGGTTTCCGCGCGGCTCCGGCGAGGATCACCGAATGCGCCGGCGTCGGGAACTCCACCTGCGGCGCGCCCTCGCCGGATTCCTCCGGATGCCACGACGGCGTCCAGGTGAGCCCCGGTTCGAGCATCTCGAACGACCCGAACAGCGCCTGGATCTCCTCGCGCGACCGGAAGATCACCGGGCTGCTCGATCGGTCGTAGGCCGCTTTCAGCTCGGCCAGCCGCGCACCGACGTCGGACGGGATATCCCGGTCGGTGACGTGCGAGATCCCCAGGAAGGAGCCCGAGGGCAGGAGATCCCGGTACTGCGCGGCGAGGGAGGGGCCGAGATCCTCGGTGCCGCCGCTCTCCTCGGCGGGCGGCTGCTGAACGTGCAGGACCGCGATCAGCAGCAACGCGAGCGGCTTCTCGACGTCGATCACGTCGGTGGCGGCGATCTGCTCCCACATCCGTTTCGGATCGCGCATGTCGGCGTGGATCACCGCGTGCCTGCCGAGGTCGCCCGACTCGCGGAGCAGGGTTTCCGAATGCGCGACGGCGACCGGTTCGTAGTCGACGTAGCAGACGTGGCTCTCGCCCGGCGCGAGTTCGTCGGCGACCTGGTGCGCGTGGCCCATGGTCGGCACGCCGGAGCCGATGTCGACGAACTGCCGCACGCCCTTTTTCACCAGGTGCCGCACGAGCCGGTGCAGGAACAGCCGGTTGGCCTTCGCGATCGGGCGGATCAGCGGGAACTCGCGGATCACCTCGTCGGCGAACTCCCGGTCGATCGTCCAGTTCGTGGTGCCGCCGAGGTAGTAGTCATACACCCGCGCGACGCTCGGGTGGTCGAGGTCGACCCCGGGAGGCGGGAAGGGTTCGTCGGCCACCGGTGGCTGTTCCTTTCGTTCGGGACTGCTGGTCAGCGGGCGGGCGTCGCGCAGCGGCTGGCCCATTCCTTCAGGTATTGCAGGGACTGGTCGCGCGAGAGGGTGGCGGCGAGCTGGGCTTCCCACGACTCCTCGTAGGAGGCGAACTCGTCCTGGCCCCGCGGCACGGTGATGAGCTTGACTTTGCTTTCCTGGTACGCGAAATCGGGCAGGTCGGGATGGTCGAAGCGGAGGATGGTGAAGTCCTCGTCCGGATAGGCGGCCGCGTCGCGCGGGAGGATCCGGACCTCGGCGAAGGGATGCGTCTCGACGATCCGGATCATGTGCTCGAGCTGATCGGTGGCGATGCTGGCCTTGGTGCCGCAGACGAGTTTCTCGATGCAGCTGTACTCCAGCATGAAGACCGCCCGCGGAGCCGGGCAGGCGTCGAAAAGCCGTTGCCGCGCCTTGCGCTCGGCGACCCGGTCGGTGACCCGCTCCTGGCGGCTGGCCTGGAACTGCGCGAGCATGTAATACTCCGA
This sequence comes from Amycolatopsis rubida, assembly GCF_900115345.1. GTDB lineage: Bacteria > Actinomycetota > Actinomycetes > Mycobacteriales > Pseudonocardiaceae > Amycolatopsis > Amycolatopsis rubida. Next base: position 140,386 of record NZ_FOWC01000013.1, read on the forward strand.
TTGGAGCAGTCCCGGGATGCGGTTCCCGGTCCAGCTCAGGATTTCCGCCGCCGCTTGTTCGCGTTCCAGGATCTCGCGGAACCACTGCGGCGTGATCATCCTCCGCTCGGCCCGGCGTGCGGAAGGATCGTTGGCCTGGTTGAGCTCCCGCAGCTGATCGGCGTCGGCGGGCGGGATGTCCAGCACCTCGATGATCCGTTCGAGGTCGTCGGGCCGGGTGCCTGCCTTGCCGGACTCGATTTTCTGGATCTTGGGCTGTTTGCAGCCGATCCCGTCGGCGAGGTCGACCTGGGTCAGCCCGCGCGCGGTGCGCCACGTGAGGATCCGGGAACCCAGCCGGGAACGCTGGGTCCGCAGAGACGGCGGCGGTTGCCGGATCGGGGAGGTCACCAGGGGCTCCGTCATTTCGTCCAGGGGCCGATGTGAGAACCTCCGATGATAATGCGCCGACCCGGCGGGCAATAGGCCGGGTCGGCGCCTTTTTCGCGAGGTTCACGTTGCTTTCGGCGGGCACCGCGGTGTCGTGCCTGGTCAGCCGTCGAATTCCCCGCGTCGCACGGCCTCGACGAAACTCGCCCACTCGCCCCGGTCGAAGACCAGGACGGGGGAGCTGCCGATCTTGCTGTCCCGCACCCCGACCAGCCCGTGCTCGGCCAGGTTGACCTCGACGCAGTTGCCGGAATTCGGCCCGCAGGCGGAGGGTTTCCGCCAGGCGTGGTCCGGGAAGCGCGCCGCCAGCCCGGCCGCCGGGGCGTGGGTCGGGTGCGCGTGCTGCTGCTCGTGCGGGTCGTAGGCGTCCACTGCAACCCCTCGTTTTCTCGGTTTCGGTCAGTGAATGGAATATTCCGCGAAGTACGGAATGTGTCCGGAATATTCCTGAGGGTAGTGGGCTGGTGGATCATTCGCGCCGCGGGGCGGGGATTTCACCTGAATGGACACTTCTCGTGCATTCGGTGATGCTTTCGCACGTGCAATTTCGGATTGGTGATGTGGATTTCGTTGTTGAGGTGGGGCGGTGGTGCTTTTTTCGTGGTTTTTTGACGGGTGGAGGGGTTGGGGTGTCCTGCCGTCGAGAACACCTGTCGAGCGGTTGATCAGCTGAGCTGTTCGGCGCAGTCCCGTTTGCGCCGCTCCGTGAGGCGGCTGCCTGGGCGCGAAGGGCGGGCCCGCGGGATCGGGGTCATGGCTCGGGAGACTGGGCTCTGGGGCTTTCGGCTGAGGGTTGCGGATCCGGGTTGCGGCCGAGGGTTGCGGATCCGGGTCGGCGGGCCGACTCTCTCCGAGCCGAGCCGAGCCGAGCCGAGCCGAGCCGAGCCGAGCCGAGCCGAGCCGAGCAGGTGAGCCGAGCCGAGCCGAGCAGGTGAGCCGGGAGGGGCCGTGGTCGAGCGGGGAGGGGCGGGCCCAGTCCCCGCGAGCCGCATGAGCTTGATCCGAGTCTGCGCCCGGCCGTGCGGGGTCGGGCGGGCCGGTTAGGCGAGGTTGTCCGCGCCGTGTCGGGGGATCGAGTCATGCCGGGCCGAGTCACGCCAAGCGGGGTCGGCCGAGAGCGTGGGGCGGGCCGCCGAGTCAGGCGAAGCCGCGTCGAGCAGGCGTGCCGTACTCGCGCAGGTCCGATGGAGCAGCGCGCTCCGGCCTTCCCTCCCGCCGTCACCCGTCGCCAGCACTCGGCGCGGGAACGGCAACCTCGTCTCCCGGTGCCCGGCCCTGCCCGGCCGGGCACCGGGAGCGCAGAACGCGGGCGGCTGCGAGCCGCCGCCGGCGTCCGCTTCGAGGGTGGTCAGGCGTCCCGGTTCGCGGCGTGCCGCTTGCGCAGCACGGCGCCGGTGACATTGACGAGGGCGACTCCGCTCGCGGTGGCCAGACCAGCCAGGACGCCGGCGGTCGCGAAGACGATCGCGGTCGCCCCGGCGAGCAGGATCAGCAGGAGCGCGATCAGCTGCCACGGCTGAGTCCCGCCGTCCGGCCGCTGCGCGGCCAGCTCGACCGACGTCCACGCGGTCTTCCACGACGGATAGGCCGGTCTGGTGCTCGGCCGCGGCGAGGGCGCGACCGGAGCCGGCGGGGGCATGCCCGGTTCGTGAAACGTCACTGTCACCCGGCCGGGGCGTTGACTCACGGCGACGGCATACGGTCTGTCGTCGCCAATGTCCGGTTCTTCTGCCTGGCGGCACGCCTGGCCTGCATTTTCCGCGCCAGGAACGGTCATTGCGCATCCTTTCTTGTCCGCCGGAAAAAGTGCCGGAACACAGTTCCCGGCCCGCCCCCGAGGGGAACTGGTCCCGGCGGCCGCGGCGGGCGTCCGGGGAATGGAATATTCCACCCTTTTAATCCCTCCTGCCTGCGGCAACGCTATCTTTGCACGCCCGCTGCCGATAGCGCTAACCCGGTGCGGAAAATTCTTCGCCGAAGCCGTGCGCACTGGTGTTCCCGGAACGGGTGTTCACGATCTGCCGGACTATTCCAGGTGTTATCCATCCGTGCGTATTCGACCCGATCGGATGAATGTGTGCAGAGGTCCACTTTGGAGTTCCCCTCCTGACCAACCCGGCGAACGCGACGGCTGCGCTGCTACGGTGAGTGTCCGCCGCAGACGGGGGAGGGCATGGACGTACGGACGCTGGCTCGCGAGGAGCGCGCCGACTTCGCGGACTTCCTGGAGACGCTCACGCCGGAACAGTGGGACCAGCCGACGCTGTGCACCGGCTGGAACGTTCGCTCGGTCGTCGCCCACGTCGTGAGCTACGACGAACTGAGCGGACGCCAGCTGGCGCGACGGCTGGCCCGAGCGAGGCTCTCGCTGAGCCGGGCCAACGAAACCGGCCTCGCCGAATATCGCGTGCGCGCGCCGGAGGAGCTGATCGGCGTCATGCGCCGGCACCCGCAGCCGGGCCGGATCCTGGGCAGGTTCGGCGGGATGATCGGGTTTCTCGACGGCCTGATCCACCAACAGGACATCCGCCGCCCGCTCGGGCTGCCGAGGACGATCCCGGCGGTGCGGCTGCGCCGGGCGCTGGAGCTGTCGCTGCGCGCTCCGCCGATCGGGGTGTCGCGCCGGCTGACCGGTCTGCGTGCGGTCGCGACCGACCTGGACTGGGCGTCCGGGAACGGCGTCGAAGTCAGCGGCCCGGCGGAGGCCTTGCTGCTCGCATTGGCGGGCCGACGCGCGGCGGCGGACGATCTGACCGGCCCCGGCCTCGACGTGCTGATCAGTCGTACCACCGTGCCGTGACCCGGCTCGTTGCTGAGCAAGGCGCGTGTCGGGCCCGCATTGCATAACCATGAGGCCGGTGTGCTGATCAGCCGCACCGTTGTCGACCCGGCCTGACGCGGTGCAACGCCCGCTGCGCCGCGACCCGTGGCTGTGGTGACCGCACTGCGTGACTCGGACGCGGCGTGCCCGCCATCGTGGCGTGATCGAGCCCGCGCTGGCGATTCGCGCCACTGTCGTGTGACAACCCTCGTGCGGGGTTGCGTATGCGCTCGGCGACAGCAGTCATTGCCGCGACCGCACTCCAGAAAGCGAGGTGATGTCCCCGCGGACGTCCGCCGCCTTCCCCCTCGCGGCACCCGTGGCTGCTGCCGCGCTTCGCATCGCTGAGGCAGCACGGGCACCGTAACGCTCGCGGCGGCGTCCGCCCTCCGGGGTGTCACCATCTGGTGACAGCTTACTCGGCGGTAACCCGTGCTCAGCCCCCGGCGCGCGGGGAAAGTGCTTGTGGCTACGGGAAAATCCCGGTTCTGATGATCACCCGGAACGGGGGCTTGCGTTACGCGGCGGCGACATCCGAAATGGGACTCCACGCACCACAAGGGGAGGAGCCCGGTGTTCAGATGGCAACAGGCGGAGGGGAAACGGCACGCGCTGGACGAGCCGTTCGCGCCGCGACCTGGGGAAACATTCACCGCGCTGTGCGGAGCCGAAGTCACGGTCGCGCGCAGTGACGTGCCGCAGCTCGGCGGCCATTGGTTCGATCCGACGTGCACTGACTGCGCGGACGAATGGCTCCGCCGGGAGGGACGGGCGCGCTCGAGCGATGGACGGTGCCTGGCGTGAACAGTGCGGTGACGGCTGTGCGTGCACGGGTCGCGGCGGGGCCGGATTCGGCGCGCATGGCGCGAAAGGCAGTGCCGTCGGGATCGGCCGGAGCATCGAGCGCGGGGTCGACGCGCAGGGACGCCGGCGTCCGGCGCGTGGTCGGTGCAGCACGGGGCCGCCGGGCGCGGACCGGGAACAGCGCATGACCGGCCGCTGGAGCAGGCTGCCCGAACAGCGCACGTCGGCAGTCGGGCTCACCGGCCCAGAGCTGGTTGCCTGGATTCGAGACCTGCAAGCCACCCTGGCACTGGATCTCGCGTTCCTGACTCGTGCGCTCGACGAACGATGCCCGCGGCCGGACGCGGTGCGGGATCTCGGCGAGCGTCTCCTCGACCTCGGCCGGGCGTTGGTCCGGCGGGCCGATCACCTGAACGAGGTCGTCCTGGCAAGCCTGCCCGCGCACGGCTGGCTGCCGCAGGCGGGCGCGCCGGAGAACGCGGCGCGGCTCGCGCATCAAGTCGGGCGCCGTCCGCTGCGCTGCGGGCCGGTGTATCTCGGATTGTGCGGAGCCGCGTGTTATCCGGCGTTCGGGCAGGATCCGCACAATCACACGAAACGGTATCCGCGCTGCGCGGATTGCCAGAGCAAGGGCGGTGTGGCAATGCTCCGCGACTGAAGGAAGCCGCGCGGTGAGGCGCCGGAGCGGGGCACTGACCCACCGCGTGCGCGAACCGAAACACCCGTCCCACGGCCAAGTCGCAGTGACGCAAACCGGATCACCTGTTCGAAAACCGGCTAGCAACCCAGCACCCGCGGGCCTTTTCCGGTTTCCTGTACCGATGAGCGAGGAGACCTCCACCCGTTCCACCGAGCGGCTGTTCAAGATCGCGATCACGCTGAAGGGTCTCGACGGAGCCCTTCAGCTGATCGGGGCGCTGATCCTGGCGTTCATCCCCGCGACGGTCGTCACCGGGTTCGTCAACGCGGTCATCACCCGCGACCTGCTTGGCGACCCCTCCGGCACGCTTGCGCGGCATCTGGAAACCGCTGCCGAGCATTTCGCCGGAGGGGGCACCAAGACGTTCGCCGTCGTGTACCTGCTGGCGCACGGGTTGCTCAAGCTCGGCCTCGTGTGGGCGCTCGCGCGCAAGTGGGTCCGCGCGTATCCGGTCGCGATGGTCGTGCTCGCGGCGTTCGTCGTGTACGAGATCTACCGCGCCTGCGAAACGCACTCCATCGCGCTGCCGTTCTTCGCGGCGCTCGACGCGGTGATCATCGTGCTCGTCTACCGCGAGTACCGAAACCTCAAACGCGAGCGCGCCTAGGCGGCCGTCGGAAACCTCTCGGTGACCAGCGCGGCCACGTCCGGAGCTTCCACGAACAGCGCCGTCGCGTTGTCGCGGCCGCCCAGGGCGATGGCGGTGGCGACCAGAGCTGAGGCGCCGCGGGCTGGGTCGGCGAGGATTTCGTCGATCGTGGCGGGCGTCAGGACCTTGTGCACGCCGTCGCTGGTGAGCAGGAGGCCGCCGCTCGGGGTTTCCGTCGTGCCGATCTCCTCGGGCCTCGCCGTGCGGACGCTCGTGGTGACCAGGTGCTCCATTCGCGGCGAGTACGGCTGGTGCCGCGAGCGGAAGTACTCCGCCATCGTGTGGTCCCGCGTCAGTTTGTGGATCATCGACCCGTCCCACGAGTACGCTCGCGCGTCGCCGACCCAGGCGATCCGGTATCCGCCGGCGAAGGGCATGGCCACCACGAGGACTGCGTCTCCGGTGCCGCCCAACCGGTGAACTGCTTGCTGGGCAGCCAAAATCGCCCGGACCGGACCGGATTCGACGGGAGTGCGTGCGGCGGCCGCGGCTGCGACCTGTGCGGCTCGCCCGGCGCCGGGGTCGTCCCCGACGCCGTCGGCGAGCGCGAAGGTGATTCCGCGTGCCCCGGCGGCCGCGTAGGCGCTCACCGCGTCCGCGTTGCGTTCGCGCGGTCCCTGCTCGCTCGCGGTGTGCCAGCGTGGGTATGCGGCCATCGTGACCTCCCGGACGTTCGCGGCGGATGACTCTCCGTGCTTTCCAGAATGCGCCTCCTTCCTGGGAGGAGGCTGAGGATTTCCGGACTTACCGGGTGAGCTGGTAAACAGTTTCGCCACCGACCGTGGTCGCGGTGAAGTTCGCGGCCACCCACTCGGAGATGTCGTTCGACCCGCCGCCGGGACCGCCGCCCCGGCCGCCGTCCACGTAGTACGCCACTTCGCCCGCCGCGACGTACTGTTGGAACTGCTCCAGCGTCGGGGCCGGATCGCTGCCGTCCCAGCCGCCGATGCCGATCACCGGCTTGCCGCTCGCCAGCTCCAGGCTCGCCGCCGACTGCGATCCGGTCGTCGCGGCGGCCCACTTCGTCGTCGTGCCGCCCAAAAGCTGCCCGACAGAGCCGCTGGTCTCGTCCATTCCGCCGCCGAAACCGCCCATGCCGTTGCTACGCGGACCCGAAGTCGGGATAGAACCGCTGTGCGGCACGGAAACCGTCTCGACGGCGTACCCGGCGGTACCGATCCCGAGCGTCAGGACGACCGCCGCCGCCAAGCCGATCACGACGGTGCGCACTCGCGGCACCCCGACCGCCACCAGGGTGCTCACGAGCAACCCCAGCACCACGATCACCCAGCGCAGCGCGGGAAACCAGTCCGGCGTCCGGTCGAGCAGGATGAAGTCCCACACCGCGGTCGCCGCGATCATCCCGCCCAGCACCGTCCGCGGCGCGGTGTGCGCCCGGCCGCGCCACAGCGCGTGCCCGGAAATCGCGACCAGCGCGGCGATCGCGGGCGCGAGCTGCACCGCGTAGTACGGGTGCACGGTGCCGCCCATGAAGCTGAACACCAACCCGGTCACGAGCAGCCACCCGCCCCAGACCAGCAGCGACGCCCGGGTCCGGTCGGTGCGTGCGGCCCGCCGGGTGAACCACAACCCGGCCGCCAGGCCGGTCAGCGCGGCCGGCAGCAGCCACGAGACCTCGGTGCCGAAGCTCGCGCCGAACATCCGCCCGAGACCGGAGCTGCCGCCGAACGCGGTGTTCCCGCCGCCCATCCCGCCTCCGGCGCCACCGCCGAAGCCGTTGCCCTGCCCGCCGAAGATCCGCCCGAGCCCGTTGTACCCGAGCGCCAGCTCCAGCAGGCTGTTCCCGGTCGACCCGCCGATGTAGGGCCGCGAAGCCGAAGGCCAGATCTCCACCAGCGCCACGAACCAGCCAGCCGACACGATCACCGCGACCCCGGCGTAAACCAAGTGCAGCAACCGTTTCCCGAGCCCGGCCGGCGCGGCGATGAGGTACGCCAGCGCGAACGCGGGGAGCACGAGGAACGCCTGCATCATCTTCGTCAGGAAACCGAAACCGATTGCCACGCCGGCGAACACAAGCCACCGAGGGCTGGCCTTCTCGACCGCCCGCACCGTGCAGTACGCGCCGGCGATCAGGAGCAGCGTGAGCAATGCGTCCGGGTTGTTGAACCGGAACATCAGCGCGGCGACCGGCGTCAGCGCGAGCATCGCACCGGCCAGCAACCCGGGCAGCGGCCCGGAAACCCGGCGAACTGTCAGGTACAGCAACCCGACCGAGCCGACGCCCATCAACGCCTGCGGGGCGAGCACGGTGAAGCTGGAGAACCCGAAGACCCGCGCGAAAGCCGTCCCCGCCCACAGCGCGGCAGGCGGTTTGTCGACAGTGATCACGTTTCCGGCGTCCAGCGAGCCGAACAGCCACGCCTTCAAGCTCTGTGTGCCCGATTGCACGGCCGCGGCGTAGAACGAGTTGCCGAACCCGGAAGCGGTCAGGTCCCAGAAGTACAGGACTGCGGTGAACGCCAGGAGGCCGGACACCGACGGACGGATCCAGCGAGGCTTCGCGCGATCCGGCGCGTCCGGGGCGGCGGGCCGGGCGGACAGGACAGCGCTCAAGACGACTCCTCGACAGCGGTACGGCGCGGATTGAAGACCCAGCCCCGCAGCAGCAGGAAACGGAGCACCGTGGCGGCGAGGTTCGCCAGCACGAGCACGGTCGTCTCCAGGGCGAGGCCGGGATGGGTGGTGTGGTTGAGCAGGGCGAGCGAACCGCTGGTCAGCGCCAGGCCGAGGCCGAACACGATCAGCCCTTCGAACTGGTGCCGGCCGGCTCCGGCCCGGCCGCGGACGCCGAACGTCACCCGCCGGTTCACCGCGGTGTTCGCGATCGCGGTGACGAGCAGCGCGGTGAAGTTGGCCGCCTGCGCGCCGACCATGGTCCGCAGCAGCAGGAAAAGCAGCAGGTACGCGACGGTGCTGGCGACGCCGACCGCGGCGAACCGCACGAGTTGTTTGACCAGGCTCGGGGACACTCCGGGGGCCTGGACGCCGATCGGTTCGCGGCCGAGCTGTGCGCGCAGCCGGTGCACGGGGATCTCGCCGGTGAAGGTCGCCCGGGTGACCCTGGCGATGCCTTTGAGGTCGGCGGTGGCGGTCGCGACGAGGTCGACCGACGAGTCCGGGTCGTCGACCCAGTCCACCGGCACCTCGTGGATCCGCAGCCCGGCGCGCTGGGCGAGCACGAGCAGTTCGGTGTCGAAGAACCATCCGGTGTCGCGCACGTGGGGGAGCAGCGCGCGGGCGACGTCGGCGCGGATCGCCTTGAACCCGCATTGCGCGTCGGAGAATCTCGCCGCGAGCGTGCCGCGGAGGAGCAGGTTGTAGCAGCGGGAGATGAACTCGCGCTTCGGCCCGCGGACCACGCGGGCGCCGCGGGCGAGGCGGCTGCCGATCGCGACGTCCGAATGTCCGGACAGCAACGGCGCGACGAGCGGGTCCAGCGCGGCCAGATCGGTGGACAGGTCCACGTCCATGTAGGCCAGCACGGCGGCGTCCGAGACGGACCAGACGGCCTGCAGCGCGCGGCCGCGGCCCTTCTCGTCCAGGTGGCGCACCTCGACCTCGGGGAACTCACGGGCCAGTTCCCCGGCCACGGCACGGGTTTTGTCGGTGCTCGCGTTGTCCGCGACGGTGATCCGGTACGGGTAGCCGGCCCGTTCGGCGAGGTGCGCCCGCAGTCTGCGGATGCACGGTTCGAGGTCGGCTTCCTCGTTGTAGACCGGGATGACGACGTCGAGCACGGGATGCGGGCCGCCGAGGCCGACCGGAGTCGTCCCGGGCCGCGGGGCGCCGCTGCGGGAGGGGGCGGTGGCGTTCATGATTTCACTGTCGGCCGCCGGGCTTTGGCCACGTTGTGGTGTTCCTGTGCCTGCGCTGTGCGACGCGGAATCAGGCAGTCAGGTCATAGACGGCGACACCGTCCACTGTGGTCATTTGGTAGTTCTCGGCTACCCACTGCGCGATCTGTTCGGCGGCGTCGCTCCCGCTGCGGGAGCCGCGCATGGTCATGCCGTCGCCGAGGAAGTAACGGATCTGTCCCTGCCGGAGGTATTGCTGGAACTGCGCGAGCGTCGGATACGGGTCGGTACCGTTGAATCCGCCCACCGCGAGCACTGGTTTGCCGCTGCCGAGCTGGTAACCGGCGGCATTGTTGGACCCGACGGTCGCCGCGGCCCACCGGTGGTCGCCGGACTTCTGCAGCAGTGCGGTCAGATTCGCGCCGGGCAGGGTGGTGCCGAGCAATCCGCCGCCGCCGAACATTTGCCGCGTATTCGGTCCGGCGGACGGGATCGCGCCGCTGTGCGGGGTCGCCGCGGTGGCGAGGCTGTACGCGCCGGTTCCGGTGAGCAGCACGACCAGCCCCAGCACCGCGGCGATCCGGCCGAAGTGCTGAACGAAAAACAGTGCGATAGCCGCCAAAAGCCCGAGAACGAGCACGGCCGGGGCCAGCCACGGTTGCCAGGAACTGTTCAGCAGCAGATAGCTCGTCACCGTCGTCAGCGCGACTCCGCCGCTCAACAGCCCGACGGCGGCCGGATCGGTGCGGATCCGCCACAACTGGACGGCTGCGGTCCCGACGAGCGCGGCGATCGCCGGGGCGAGCGCGACGGTGTAGTACGGATGGATGATCCCGCCCATGAAGCTGAACACCGCGGCGGTCACGATGAGCCAGCCGCCCCAGAGCGGCAGCGAAGCGCGGCTGCGGTCGGTGCGGGGCGCGTAACGGGTGAACCAGAGGCCGGCGCCGAGCGCGAGCACCGCCGCGGGCAGCAGCCACGCGATACCGCCCGCCATCTCGCTGCCGAACAACCGGAACAGCCCGGTGCTGCCCCAGCCGCCGCCCGGACTTCCGCCGACACTGCCGGTCTCGTCGCCGGTGATGCGGCCGAAACCGTTGTAGCCCAAGGTAAGTTCGAGCAGACTGTTGTTCTGCGATCCGCCGATGTACGGTCGGTCCGCGACCGGCCACAACGCCACGACGGCGAGGTACCAGCCTGCCGAAACCACCACCGCGGCGAGCCCGGCGAGCAAATGCAGCAGACGCTTGCCCAGGGCGATCGGTGCGGCGACGAGGTAGGCGAGGGCGAAAGCGGGCAGCACGAGGAACGCCTGCAACATCTTGGCGAGGAAGCCGAATCCGATTGCCACACCGGCGAAAACGAGCCATCGAGGGCTGGCCTTCTCGATCGCCCGCACCGTGCCGTAGGCGGCGGCGATCAGCACCAGCACCAGCAACGCGTCCGGGTTGTTGAAGCGGAAGATCAGCGCCGCCGCCGGGGTGAGGGTGAGCACCGCGCCAGCGAGCAATCCCGCAGCCGCACCGGAAGTGCGCCGCACAGTCGCATACAGCAGCCACGTGGAGCCGACACCCAGCAACGCTTGCGGCACCAGGATGCTCCACGCGTTCACCCCGAACAGCCGCGCGGACAGGCTCATCACCCAGAGCGCGGCTGGCGTCTTGTCCACGGTGATGCCGTTGGCCGCGTCGGTGGAGCCGAAGAACAACGCTTTCCAGCTCTGCGATCCCGCTTGTGCGGCGGCGGAGTAGAACGCGTTGGCCCAGCCGGAAGCGCTGAGCTCCCACAGATACAGGGCAGCGGTGGCGACGAGCAGCAGCCCGAGGGACGGGCGCACCCACCTCGGCTCGGCGCGCCGCACTGGCGCGGCGGGAACGGCTGAAGGAGTCGCGACTGCGGTCATGCGGCCAGCCTCGCGGGATGACCTGGGGCCGGGTTGTGCCTACCCTGTGTGCCCGCTGTGGGACTTGCGGTCATTCACGAGCGGCGTCCGCTGGGCCGGGACCGCGATCGGCAGCCGCACCTCGAATTCCGTCCGGCCTTGGCGGCTGCGCATCGCGATGGCGCCGTGGTGGGCGGTCACCACGGCGGACGCGATCGCCAGGCCGAGCCCGGTCGAACCGGCTGCCCGCGACCGTGAGGAGTCGCCGCGGGCGAAGCGTTCGAACACCGCTGGCTGCAACTGCGGCGGGATGCCCGGGCCGTTGTCGGTCACGGTCACTACGGCGCTTCCGTCCGCGGATCGGGTGAGTGCGGTGACGACCGTGCTGCCGGGCGGCGTGTGGACGCGGGCGTTCGCGAGCAGGTTCGCCAGAACCTGGTGCAGCCGTTGGACATCGCCCAGGACGAGGATCGGTTCGTCCGGCATCGCGAGCTGCCAGACGTGGTGCGGGCCGGCCACATGCGCGTCGCCGACCGCGTCCGCGACCAACCGGGTCAGGTCGACTTCGGCGACGTCCAGCGGACGGCCGGCGTCCAGGCGGGCGAGCAGGAGGAGGTCTTCGACGAGCGCGGTCATCCGGTCCGCTTCGGACTCGATCCGGGTCATCGAATGCGCGACATCCGGTGGGGCGTGGCTGCCGGACCGTCCGGCGAGTTCGGCGTAACCGCGGATGGCGGCGAGCGGCGTGCGCAGTTCGTGGCTGGCGTCGGCGACGAAGCGGCGGACGCGCAGTTCGCTGGCGTGCCGGGCTTCGAGGGCGGAGGAGATGTGGCCGAGCATGTGGTTCAGCGCCGCGCCGACCTGGCCGACTTCAGTGCGGGGGTCGGTGTCCTGGGCGGGGACTCGGACGGACAGGTCGACGTCGCCTCGGTCCAGCGGGAGTTCGGAGACTCGGGAGGCGGTTTCCGCGACGCGTTCCAGCGGGCGGAGGGTTCGGCGGACGGCGAAGGCGCCCAGGAACGCTGCGCCGGTTACTCCGGCGGCGGCTACTCCGAAGAGGATCAGGCCGACGGTCAGGAGCGTTTGCTGCATCGGTGCCAGGGGGACGCCGGTGATGACTACGCCGTCGGAGACCGGGAACGCGGTGAGGCGGTAGTCGCCGAGGGTGCTGATGGTGCGGGTGTAGGGACGGCCGTTGGCGGGGAGATCTCGCAGGGCGGCCAGTTCGTCGGGGTTCAGTGCGACGCGTTGGCCGTGCGGGGACAGCCAGCCGCCGGTGCCGTTCGTGCCGTCCGGGGAGAAGCGGGCGGTGACTGTGCCCGCGCCTTGTCCCGGGGCGTCCAGGAGGTTGCGTTCGCTGCCGGGAGGGCCGGGGTGGGTGGCGAAGTCCAGGGCGCGGGCGGTGGCTGCGGAGAGCTGGGTGTCGGTTTGGGTCATCAGGAAGGCGCGGAGGGCGAATTCGCTGATTACGCCGATAGTCAGGCAGACCAGGGAGAGGAGGATTACTACGGAGACGGTCAGTTTGGTGCGCAGGGATTGCCGGGCCGGGTGGGCGGCGGCGAACCTTGCGCGGAAGCTCATGTCTTGAGCGTGCGGTTCGTCGGTGTGGGGGCGATGTGTGCTCGCTGTGAGTGGGCTGTGCGGGGGGCGGCTCGTCGCCTGGGGGCGACATTGCCGTGGTCGCTGGCGTGGGGCACCCCGAAGCTTGATTGTGCTGACGGGCGGCGGGTGCTTGTCAAGGCGGGAAAGATGCCTTGACAAGCACCCGCCGCCCGCAGGGGGGCTTCGTATCGGGGTGCGGGGGTGGTGTGGGTGCCTCGATGGTTGGGTGCGTCGGGCTGCGGTGGGTGATGGGTGTGGGCGGGGGTTCGCACGTGGAGCGTGCAGGGGGCTGGTGGCGGTGGGGGGCGTGAGGGAAGCAGGGTCAATGAGGGTGGCCCTCACGGACAGCAAAGCGCGGGGGTCAGCCCAGTGAGCGTGCGGCGGCGGTTGCTTGTCCGGCGTAGGACCGTCCGAACAGGACTGTGTGCACCAGAAGCGGGAAAAGCTGGTGCAGTGCGATCCGCTCCCGGTAACCGTCGGCCAGTGGCGCGACCTCGTCGTAGGCGGCCATGATCCGTTCTAACTGCGGGCAGCCGAATAGGTGCAGCATCGCGAGATCGGTCTCCCGGTGTCCGCCGTGCGCGGCGGGGTCGATCAGCACCGCTCCGCCGGAGTCCCACAGGACATTGCCGCTCCACAAATCACCGTGCAGCCGGGCAGGCGGTTCCGCTGGGCCAGTCACCGACGGGATTCGCGTGCAGGCTCGCTCGAAGACCGCCGGGTCGAGGATCTCGGAGGCCATCCGTACGTAGGGGAGGATTCGGTACTCCGCGTACCACTCTGGCCACGACTCGCCCGGGGCATTGCGCATCGGCGCGGTGCCGATCCAGGCGTCGGTCAAGCCGTCCGGGGGAGGCGCACCGAACGCTGGGGCTCCGGCCGCGTGCAACCGCGCAAGGTTTCGGCCGAACTCCTCCGCGTGTGCCGGGGTGCTCTCAGCCACCCGGTCCAGCACCAGCCACGTGTCGTCCGCGCCGTGCACCCGGGGGATCCGTACTGCGTCCGCCTCGGCGAGCCAGCGCAGTCCGGCCGCCTCGGCTCGGGTCGCGCCGGGAGCGTGGCCGCGTTTCACCACCGTCTCGAACCGGTGGGCGCCATCGGTTAACGCGATCTCACTCAGGGCGCCTGAAGCGCCGTGGGAGACCGTCTCGCACCCGGTGAGCCGCGCCGCCGCAGCGGCCGGACCTTCGTTCTGCTGCCCGGAAACCACGTCCCGACGCTACGGGCGCGCTGCGACGGCCGCTGATCGGCGCGGATGCGGCAGGTGACCCGCGGCCAGTCTTGTCAACCCTCTGGCCTAGACTCGGATATCCCGGTCAGCAGGTGACCGGGGCGGTCCCGAGGGACTGTCCGCCCCCATCGTTTACCGCTCGAGGAGAAGACCTTGAAGAGCACCGTCGAGCAGCTCAGCCCGACGCGAGTGAAGATCAATGTCGAGGTGCCGTTCGACGAGCTCAAGCCGAACTTCGACGCCGCGTACCGGAAGATCGCCCAGCAGGTGCGGGTCCCCGGTTTCCGTCCCGGCAAGGTCCCCGCTCGCGTCCTGGAAAGCCGGATCGGCCGCGCGCCGGTGCTCGACGAGGTCGTCAACGAGGCCATCCCGGCCAAGTACATCGAGGCCGTCCGCGCGGGCGAGGTCCGGACGCTCGGCCAGCCCGAGTTCGAGGTGACCAAGCTCGAGGACCGCGAGGTGCTGGAGTTCAGCGCCGAGGTCGACGTGCGGCCGGAGATCGAGCTGCCCGACCTCGCCGGCATCGAGATCAGCGTCGACGACGTCGAGACCACCGACGAAGAGGTCGCCGAGCAGCTCGACGAGCTGCGCGCCCGCTTCGGCACCCTGACCGGCGTCGAGCGCCCGGCCCAGACCGGCGACTTCGTCTCGATCGACCTCTCGGCCTCGGTCGAGGGCAAGACCGTCGAAGAGGCCTCCACCACCGGCCTGTCCTACGAGATCGGCTCCGGCCAGCTCGTGGACGGCATCGACGAGGCCATCGTCGGCGCGAACGCCGGCGAGACCAAGGTGTTCACCACCAAGCTGGTCGCGGGCGAGTTCGCCGGCCAGGACGCCGAGGTCACCGTCACCGTGCAGTCGGTCAAGGAGCGCGAGCTGCCCGAGGCCGACGACGAGTTCGCCCAGCTGGCGAGCGAGTTCGACACGATCGACGAGCTGCGCGAGGACCTGCGCACCCGCCTCGGCCGCGTCAAGACGATGCAGCAGGGCGTCCAGGCGCGCGACAAGGTCCTCGAGATCCTCCTGGAGCGCACCGAGGTGCCGTTGCCGGAGAAGGTCGTCGAGGCCGAGATCGAGAACCGCAAGCACGACGCGATTCACCCGTTCGACCACGACGAGGAGCAGTTCGCCAAGGCGCTCGAGGCCGAGGGCCGCACCCTCGACGAGTTCAACGCCGAGGTCAAGGAGGAGTCGGAGAAGGCCGTCCGCACGCAGCTGCTGCTGGACACCATCGCCGACAAGGAGCAGACGTCGGTCAACGACGGCGAGCTCACCGAGCGGATCATCTACCAGGCGCAGCGCTTCGGCGTCAGCCCGGACGAGTACGTGCAGCGGGCCCAGCAGTCCGGCCAGCTGACCGCGATCTTCGCCGACGTGCGCCGCGGCAAGGCGCTCGCCTCGGTCGTGCGCGGCACCACGGTGAAGAACGAGTCCGGGTCCGAGGTCGACCTGAGCGAGCTGTTCGGCGCTGACGAGCCGGACACCGCGGCCTCCGAAGAGGAGACCCAGGTCACCGAAGAAGCGGCGGCGACCCCCGCGGAGTAAAGCTCTGAGCGAACTTGGGCGGTGTCAGGCATTCTGCACCGCCCAAGTTCGTTAGGGTCGGTTGCAAGATCTCAAGCATCTGAACACGACAGCGGCGGCGCGGCCCTCCGGCCGGCCCGCCGCCGGTGAAAAGGCAGGCAGACGTGAAGCAGCACATGCCCGAGGGGCGGACCGGCACCGCGGGGCTCAACCTCACCGACTCGGTGTTCGAGCGGTTGCTCCAGGAGCGCATCGTCGTTCTCGGCTCCGAGGTCAACGACGAGGTCGCCAACCGGCTCACCGCGCAGCTTCTGCTGCTCGACGCGGACGACTCCGAATCCGACATCCGGTTCTACATCAACTCGCCGGGCGGCTCGGTGACCGCCGGGTTCGCGATCTACGACACCATGCAGCTGATCAAGCCGGACGTGGCCACCTACGCGATGGGCATGGCGGCCTCGATGGGGCAGTTCCTGCTCTCCTCGGGCACCCCCGGCAAGCGCTACGCGCTCCCGCACGCGCGCATCCTGATGCACCAGCCGTCCGCGGGCGTCGGCGGCACCGCCTCCGACATCGCGATCCAGGCGGACCTGTTCAACAAGTGGAAGCAGGAGCTCGCGAAGATCACCGCCGAGCAGACCGGGCAGACCACCGAGCAGATCATCAAGGACGGCGACCGCGACCGCTGGTTCACCGCGCAGGAGGCGAAGGACTACGGCTTCGTCGACCACGTGCTGACCCGCGACAGCGGCCTGACGTCGAGCAACTGAGCCCCGAAGCACACAGGAGAGCATCATGAGCAACTTCCGGCTCCCGGGTGACTTCCGGGCTCCGAATTCCGCACTGTCTCCTCAGTCGCGGTACATCCTCCCGTCCTACGTCGAGCGCACCAGCTACGGCGTGAAAGAGTCCAACCCGTACAACAAGCTGTACGAGGAGCGGACGATCTTCCTCGGCGTGCAGGTGGACGACGCGTCGGCCAACGACGTGATGGCCCAGCTGCTGCACCTCGAGCACGAGGACCCGGACCGCGACATCAGCATCTACATCAACAGCCCGGGCGGGTCGTTCACGTCGCTGATGGCGATCTACGACACCATGCAGTACATCCGCCCGGACATCTCCACCGTGTGCCTCGGCCAGGCCGCTTCGGCCGCCGCGGTGCTGCTGGCGGCGGGCACGCCGGGCAAGCGCATGGCGCTGCCGAACGCGCGCGTGCTGATCCACCAGCCGGCCACCGAGGGCACCTACGGGCAGGTCTCGGACCTGGAGATCCAGGCCAACGAGATCCAGCGCGTGCGCCGCCAGATGGAGGTCATCCTGGCGAAGCACACGAACAAGGAACCGGACGAGATCAAGGCCGACATCGAGCGGGACAAGATCCTCACCGCCGAAGAGGCCAAGGCCTACGGCCTGATCGACGAGGTGCTCCCGTACCGGAAGGCCTCGGCGAACTGACCGCGACGGGCCGGTGCGCGGCGAATCCGCGACGCGCACCGGCCCGCTGGTCTAGTGTCGGTCGTCGACGTGCCCGAAGACGGTCGGGTGTTCCCGGCCGCGCCTTCGGACGGGTACCGTCGATGGCAATGCGTGTTGGTCCCGGGAACGGCTGGCAGTCCCGGGACCGCCAGACAGTGGTGCAGGTGCGTCTCGCGCACCGGAGGGGACGAGGTCAACGGCCATGGCACGGATCGGTGACGGCGGCGACCTGCTGAAGTGTTCTTTCTGCGGCAAGAGCCAGAAGCAGGTGAAGAAGCTCATTGCCGGGCCAGGGGTCTACATCTGCGATGAGTGCATCGACCTCTGCAACGAGATCATCGAAGAGGAGCTGGCCGAAGCCGGCGACGTGAAGCTCGACGAGCTGCCGAAGCCCGCCGACATCCACGAGTTCCTCGAGCAGTACATCATCGGCCAGGACGACGCGAAGAAGACGCTCGCGGTCGCGGTGTACAACCACTACAAGCGGATCCAGGCCGACGACAAGTCCGGCCCGAAGGACTCCAAGGACGAGCCGGTCGAGCTGGCCAAGTCCAACATCCTGATGCTCGGCCCCACCGGCTGCGGCAAGACCTACCTCGCGCAGACGCTGGCGAAGCTGCTGAACGTGCCGTTCGCGATCGCCGACGCCACCGCGCTCACCGAGGCGGGCTACGTCGGCGAGGACGTCGAGAACATCCTGCTGAAGCTGATCCAGGCGGCCGACTACGACGTCAAGCGCGCCGAGACCGGCATCATCTACATCGACGAGGTCGACAAGATCGCCCGCAAGAGCGAGAACCCGTCGATCACCCGCGACGTGTCCGGCGAGGGCGTGCAGCAGGCGCTGCTGAAGATCCTCGAGGGCACCACCGCGTCGGTGCCGCCCCAGGGCGGGCGCAAGCACCCGCACCAGGAATTCATCCAGATCGACACCACGAACGTGCTGTTCATCGTCGCGGGCGCGTTCGCCGGGCTGGAAAAGATCATCAACGAGCGGGTCGGCAAGCGCGGTCTCGGGTTCGGCGCGGAGATCCGCACCAAGGCCGAGATCGAGGGCAGCGACGTGTTCTCCGACACCATGCCGGAGGACCTGATCAAGTTCGGGCTGATCCCGGAGTTCATCGGCAGGCTCCCGGTCGTGGCGACGGTGAACCACCTGGACAAGGAATCGCTCGTCTCGATCTTGACGCAGCCGCGCAACGCGCTGGTGAAGCAGTACAAGAAGCTCTTCGAGATGGACAACGTCGAGCTGGAGTTCACCAAGACCGCGCTTGAGGCCATCGCCGATCAGGCCGTCCTGCGCGGCACCGGCGCCCGCGGCCTGCGCGCGATCATGGAGGAAGTCCTCCAGCCGGTCATGTACGACATCCCGAGCCGCGAGGACGTGGCGAAGGTCGTGATCACCGAGCAGACCGTGCGGGAGAACGTCAACCCCACGATCGTGGCTCGCCAGCCGTCGCGCCGCACTCGCAGCGAACGCGGCGAGAAGTCGGCCTGACCCGGCCGCCGCCGGGCGTTAGCAGGAGTCGGCTGTCCGGGTGCCGGCGGCAGGCGCGATAATGGACAGGATGACAACCGTGCCGCTGACCGCACCCCGGGGGGACGAGACTGCCGACCCCGGCGAAGCGGTGCCTGCCGATACCGAGCCTTCCGCAGCGCCGGTAGCCGGCCTTGTCGAGCTGAGCGAACGGGTCGCCGCGTCCGTCCTGACGCGGTGCCCGTGGCTGACCCGCGCGTCCGAGGTCCTGCTCGCGCTGTGCACGCTGGTGTGCCTGGTCGCGGTCGGCACCCGGTTGTCGGCGCTGCCGCTGCTGCCGATCCCGCTGTTCGTGGTGTCGTGGCTGTTCCTGCGTCGCTTGCGCGGCTCGGAGACCCGGGCACAGCAGTTGCGGTGGTCGCTGCTGATGGCGCTGGCGGCGATGGTCGGGTTCTGGGTGATGTCCGTCGTGGCCCGCTGGGTCTCGTGAGTGCTGATCCCGGTCAGAACCGTGATCAGCACTCACGACCTCGGCTCAGGCGCAGCCGCCGCCTTCCCGCGGTGCCGGGGGTGTGCGGCGGCGTGCACAAGCCCGCACTCACGCTTTCTGCCGCAGATGCTTCCCCAGAAACCCCACCATGCTCGGCACCGCAGTGCGGAAGAACGTGTCGCTGTGCTTCCCGTGCGCCGTGTACCCGATGGTCGGACGCGTTTCCGCGATATACCGCCGCACGCCGGTGATGAACGGATCCTCCGTACCGCAGTAAACCGCCGTCGGAATGCCCCGCAGCGCTGACTGGTGGCGCAGCGGGTCCAGCGACGTCCAGTCGGTCAGCCCGGTGAAAATGCGGCGTTTCGCCATTTCCGGCCACGACGTGATCAGCGCCGGGGCGATCGCGGCGACCGCGGCGGGCGGCTGGCGGCGTTCGGCTCGGCGGCGGGCGTACAGCAGTGCCCCGAATCCGCCCATCGACACTCCGGCGCACGCGAACGGCTGGCCGTCCGTGCCGCCGAAGCCACGGGCGCGCAGCCATTGCGGGACTTCTTCCAGCAGCATCGCCATCGGGTCGTCGCCGGGGCGGACCTGGTGCCAGTAGTTGTCGCCGCCGTCGACCGCGACGAAGCCGTACGCCGGCACGGCTTTGCGGGCGACGTCGCTGCCGAGCTGTTTGAGCAGGCCGCTCGGGGCGGCGGAGCGGGCGGAACCGTGCAGGCCGTGCAGCATCAGCGACATCGGCAGACCTGCTGGCGGCTTCTTGCTCGGCAGCAGGAAAACAAGGTCCACCTCCCGGCCGCGGGCGTGCGAATAGACGCGTTCCACCCGCATGCTGCCGAGCTGAGTGACGGGCGTCGACGACGTGACCCCCAGCGCCCGCTGCATGGCCTGGTTGAACGGCACGACGCCGGTCGCGCTCCCCACCGCGAGCCCGGCGATGCCGAGGCCCGAGGCACCCGCGATCAGCATGGACCGGCGGCTCACCCGCCTTCGGCCCTCAGTCTCCTCGGTCACCCGATCCCCCTCACCCATATAGCGTAAGACGTGAGGAAGGGACGAAACGTTGCCTTCTGAAGATCTTCACTCGGTTGTTGTGACCAGCCCCACGGACGCCCGGGCGGCGGCAGGGCGGTCTCCGAGCCCGACGACCAGCGTCACGCAGAGTGGCGCGAGCACCTCGGTCACCCCGCGGTCGTCCCGGCCGAAGTGGCCCAGCAACTCAAGGGTGACATAGCCGTGCACCGCGCTCCACACCTGTGCGGCGACGGCGAGCGGGTCGCCTTGCAGCCGTCCGCAGTCGATAGTGCGGCTGACGGCGGCGACCACGCCCCGGAACGACGATGCCGCCTCGCTGTCCTGTTTGTCCTTCAGCAGGTCGCCGACCGGCTGGCCGTGGGCGCCCGCCTCGCGGAACATGAGCGTGAACAGCTCCGGGTGCTCGACCGCGGTGCGGCGGTAGGCGAGCGCCAGCTGGTACAGGTCGGCGACCGGGTCGTCGGAGCGCCCGACCGTCGCCATGTTCGCGATCAGCCGCCGGAACCCTTCTCGCGCAACGGCATCCATGAGCGCGGCCATCCCGCCGAAGTGCGTGTAGACCGCCATCGTGGACGCGCCGATCTCGGCCGCCAGCTTGCGGGCCTGCAGTGCTTCGGCGCCGCCGTCGGCCAGCAGCCGGATCGCCGCCTCGACCAGTTGCGTCCGCGCGTGTTCGCCCCGAGTCCGCTCGCTCATGCTTGCCAGTATCCCATAACCCTGTTATACCGATGGTCATAACCACGTTATGGACGGAGCGGGTCATGGGAAATCACTTCCTCGAAGGCAACTTCGCACCGGTCGAGCGCGAGTACACGAGCACCCGGCTGACGGTCACCGGACAGCTGCCCGGCTACCTCGACGGCCGCTACCTGCGGAACGGGCCGAACCCGGCCGACCCGGATCCCGAAACACACCACTGGTTCCTCGGCCGCGGCATGGTGCACGGCGTACGGCTGCGCGAGGGCCGGGCGGAGTGGTACCGCAGCCGCCGGGTGGGCACCGACGAGGGCGGGGCGAACACGAACGTCATCGGGCACGCCGGGCGCACGATCGCGCTGGTCGAGGGCGGGCTGCCGCAGTGGGAGCTCAGCGAGGAGCTGGACACGCTGGGCGTCTGCGACTTCGGCGGCACCCTCTCCGGGTACACCGCACACCCGAAGCGCGACCCGCGGACCGGCGAGCTGCACGCCGTCTCGTACCAATTCGGACTCGGGAACCGGGTGCAGTACTCGGTGGTCGGCACCGACGGCCGGGCGCGGCGGACGGTCGACATCGAGGTCACCGGGGCACCCATGATGCACGATTTCTCGCTCACCGAACGGTATGTCGTGTTCTACGACCTGCCGGTCACCTTCGATCCGGACCAGGCGCCGGTGCCGATCGACGTGCCCGACCCGCTGACCGCGCGCACCGGCCGCGGCGTGAGTTCCTTGCCGTACCGGTGGAATCCGGATTATCCGGCGCGCATCGGCGTGATGCCGCGCGAGGGGGACACCAGCGACGTCCGCTGGTTCGATGTCGGCCAGTGCTACGTCTTCCACCCGCTCAACGCCTACGACGAGGACGACCGGATCGTGCTCGACGTGGTCCGGCACCCGAAGATGTTCGACCGCGCGCTGCACGGCCCGGCCGAGGGCGAGCCGACGCTCGACCGCTGGACCGTAGACCTCGCGCTCGGGAAGGTCGTCGAAGACCGGATCGACGAGCACGGCCAGGAGTTCCCCCGGGTGGACGAGCGGTTGGTCGGCCTGCCGCACCGGTACGGCTACGCGACGGCGCTCGACGATCGGTCGCGCAGCGTCGGCACGGTGTACAAACACGACCTGCGCAAGGGTTCGGTCGACGCGCACCGCTTCGGTCCCGGACGCGAACCGGGGGAGTTCGTGTTCGTTCCGTCCAGTGCGGACGCGGGCGAGGACGAGGGCGTGCTGATGGGTTACGTCTACGACGCGGCGGAGGCGCGCAGCGATCTGGTCCTGCTCGACGCGGGCACCCTCGAAACCGTTGCCGCCGTGCACCTTCCGGACCGGGTCCCGCACGGCTTCCACGGCAACTGGGTGCCCGCCGAAGCGTGATCAGGTGAGCAGACGCTGGTCTCCGGTGTAGAGGTTCATGCTGTCGCCGCGGAGGAACCCGATCAGCGTCATGCCGTTCTCCTCGGCCAGTTCGGCCGCGAGCGACGACGGCGCGGACACCGCGGCGAGCAGTCCGATGCCCGCCATCGCGGCCTTCTGCACGAGTTCGAACGAGGCGCGGCCGGAGACCAGCAGCCCCAGGTCCGGGGCGGGGATCCGGCCCGCCTGCAACGCCCAGCCGAGCACTTTGTCGACCGCGTTGTGCCGTCCGACGTCCTCGCGCACGACGACGAGCTGACCGTCCGAAGTGAACAGTCCGGCAGCATGCAGGCCGCCGGTCGACGAGAACACCTTTTGCTGTTCCCGCAACCGATCCGGCAGCTGCGAGAGGATGTCGGTCTTCACGGTGAATTCCGACGCGCCGGGGGAGAACCGGCTGCGCAGCTTCACCGCGTCGAGCGCGGCCTTGCCGCAGACGCCGCACGACGAGGTGGTGTAGAAGTTCCGCTCGACGCCGGTGTCCGGCGGGGCGACTCCCTCGGCGAGTGCGATGTCGAGCACGTTGTAGGTGTTGCGGCCCTGGTCGTCGACACCGTCGCAGTAACGCGCCACGGCCACGTCCTCACGGGACCCCAGCACGCCCTCCGAAAGCAGGAAGCCGTGCGCGAGTTCGACGTCGTGGCCGGGCGTGCGCATCGTCACCGCCAGCGCCTTGCCGCCGACCCGCAGTTCCAGGGGCTCCTCGGCGGCCAGCGAGTCCGGCCGGCGCCGCTCGCCGGCCGCGGAGATCCGCCGTACCGGCCGCCGCACCGTCACTCTGCCCATCAGTCCGCTCCACTCGATTTGTCGTCTTTGGCGCTGTCTTTTGGTGTCATCGACAAGACATTCGACAGTCATCCGGCGCAACGCCGAGGATCTGGTAAACCATTCCCAGCACCTCGTCACTGTTGGGAGGAGACCGCCGATGGCTGTCCCCGGCTTCCTTGCCCGTTCCCGCATCGTCGCACCGCCTGGCTGGACCCGCTGGCTCGTGCCGCCCGCCGCGCTGTCCATCCACCTGTCGATCGGCCAAGCCTACGCGTGGAGCGTCTTCAAGACGCCGCTGGAGAAGACCCTGGGGCTGTCCGGCACGCAGTCCGGGCTGCCGTTCCAGCTCGGCATCGTGATGCTGGGCCTGTCCGCCGCGTTCGGCGGCACCCTCGTGGAGAAGAACGGTCCGCGCTGGGCCATGGCCGTCGCCACAGTCTGTTTTTCCGCCGGGTTCCTGCTCGCCGCGCTCGGCGTCGCGACCGGGCAGTTCTGGCTCGTGGTGGCCGGCTACGGCGGGGTCGGCGGGATCGGCCTCGGCATCGGCTACATCTCGCCGGTGTCGACGCTGATCAAATGGTTCCCGGACCGGCCGGGCATGGCCACCGGGATCGCGATCATGGGCTTCGGCGGCGGCGCGCTGATCGCGTCGCCGTGGTCGTCGGCGATGCTCGGCTCCTCGCCCGCCACCGGCGACATCGCGACCGCGTTCCTGATCCACGGGATCGTGTACGCGGTGTTCATGACCATGGGCGTGCTGATCGTCCGCGTCCCGGCCGACGACTGGCGTCCGGCGGGCGCGGTGAAGCAGGCCGCGGTGAAGCCGATGATCTCCACGGCGAACGTCTCGGCGGCGAACGCGCTGAAGACGCCGCAGTTCTGGTGTCTCTGGATCGTCTTGTGCCTCAACGTGACCGCGGGCATCGGCATCCTGGAGAAGGCCGCGCCGATGATCACCGACTTCTTCAAGGGCACCTCCGCGCCGGTCGGCGCCGCGTCCGCCGCCGGGTTCGTCGCGCTGCTCTCGCTGACCAACATGCTGGGCCGGTTCGTCTGGTCGTCCGCCTCGGATCTGGTGGGGCGCAAGAACATCTACCGGTTCTACCTCGGCGTCGGCGCGCTGCTGTACCTGGTGATCGCGGTGACCACCAACTCCTCGAAGCTCGTGTTCGTGCTGTGCGCGATGCTGATCCTGTCCTTCTACGGCGGCGGATTCGCCACGCTTCCGGCCTACCTCAAGGACCTGTTCGGCACCTACCAGGTCGGCGCGATCCACGGCAGGCTGCTGACCGCGTGGTCGGCGGCGGGCGTGCTCGGGCCGCTCATCGTGGACGGGATCGCGGACAGCCAGAAGGCGGCGGGCAAGACCGGGCCGGACCTCTACCAGCTGTCCTTCTGGATCATGATCGGCCTGCTGGTGGTCGGGTTCGTCGCGAACGAATGCGTGCGCCCGGTGAAGGAGAAATTCCACGAACCGGCCGGTGCGGCCGCGGTGGGGAGCGAGGCGTGATGACGAGTGCCGAGGGCCGTTCCGGCGGCCGGACCCTGCTGCTGGTGATCGCCTGGCTGTGGGTGCTCGCCCCGTTCGCCTACGGCGTGGTCGAGCTGATCCAGAAGGTGGTCGGGCTGTTCGGCGGCTGAGCACGGCCGGAAAAATACCCACTGGACAAATGGTCAAGAGTCGTTGACCATTGTCCCTGTGACTGGGGACGATCAAGCGGGCTATCGCCCGCCGCAGGACACTGTCGAGGTCGAGACGACCGACCAGCTGCGCGCCGTGAGCAACGTCGTGCGGCACCGCGTGCTCGCGGTGCTGCGCGACGGGCCCGCGACGATCACGCAGGTCGCCGAGCGGCTGGGGATCGCGAAAGGCAGCTCCAGCTACCACATGCGGGTGCTGGAGCGGGCCGGGATCGTGCACGTCGTGCGCACCCGGAAGGTGCGCGGCGTGCTGGAGCGCTACTACGCGCATGTCGGGCGGGCCATCCAGTTGCCCGAACCGGCCGCGGGGCAGCGGGACGTGCTGCTGCAGCACGCGCTCGACGACCTCGCGACCGCGCCCGAGGGCTCGCACCGGTTCGTCCGGATGCAGCACACGCGGATCAGCGAGTCGCAGTTCGAGGAGTTCGAGCGGCGGCTGGCCGGACTGCTCGACGAGCTGCGGGACGCGCGCGACGCCGACGAGGCCGCCGCCACCGTCGCGGTCGCGTTCTTCCGCCCGGGGCCGGGAGCGGCCCGATGACCAAGACGAAGATGCCTCCCGCGTTCAGTCGCTTGTGGACGGCCGCGACGGTCAGTTCCCTCGGCGACGGCGCGTATTCCGCGGCGTTGCCCCTGCTGGCGGTGCTGCTGGACAGCGATCCGCTGGTGGTCAGCCTGGTGACAGTGGCGGTGCTCGCGCCGTATCCGGTGGCCGGGCTGTTCGCCGGCGCGCTGGTCGACCGCTGGGACCGGCGGCGCACGATGTGGATCGCGGACCTGGCGCGGGCGGTGTTGCTGGCGCTGACGGTGGCCGCGGGCGCGTTCGGCTGGCTCAGCATTCCCGTCCTGCTCGCAGTGGCGTTCCTGCTCGGCACCGGCACGCTGTTCTTCGACACCGCCGCGCAGGCGTACCTGCCGGATCTGCTCGCTCGGGACCAGACCTTGCTCCGCCGCGCCAACGGCTACTTGCGCGGGGCGTCCACCGCGGCCGGGCAGTTCACCGGACCGCCGGTCGGGAGTTTCCTCTTCGCCGTAGGGAGAACGCTGCCGTTCGCGGTGAACGCGCTGACCTATGCGGCCAGCGCGGTGCTGATCCGGACGCTGCCGCCGGCACCGGTGCCGAAACGCGAGCCGGGCCGTTCGGTGTGGGCGGACGCGAAGGAGGGTTTCGCCTACGTAGTCAAGGATCGGCTGCTGCTCGGCCTCGCTTTGCGACCCGCGGTCGGGAACCTGGCGTTCGGCGCGTTCGGGGCTGTTCTGGTGGTGTTCGCGAAGGACGCGCTGGGACTGCACTCGGCCGGGTACGGTTTCCTGCTCGCCGCGGAAGCCGCCGGCGGACTGGCCGGCGCGATGGTGCTCGCCGGGCCGTTGGAGAAACGGCTGGGCACCGGCACGGCCCTCACCGTCACCGCGGTGGTCGAGGGCGGCGCGGTACTGGCATTCGGCCTGGCCCGGGACCCGTGGCTCGCCGGGGCGATGTTCGCGCTGTGCGGCTGCGCCATGGCGACGACCATGGTGCTCGGCGGATCGCTGCGCCAGGTCGTGGTCCCGGCGCGGTTGATGGGCCGGGTCGCCGCGGCGTCGCGCCTGGTCGCGGCCTCGGCCGCACCGGCAGGCGCCGTACTGGGCGGCTGGCTCGCCGCGACGGCCGGGGTGCGAGTGCCCTACGTGGCCGCGGCGGGGGTGCTCGTGTCGATGACTTTGGTGACGATGAGCATGACCAGCAACAAGAAGATCGAGGAGGCGCTCGCGCGGGCGAAAGCGGTTGCCCCAGTCGCGTAGTCGCCGCGATGAAGCCGATCGGGACCACCACGGCCAGCGC
Organism: Amycolatopsis rubida; assembly: GCF_900115345.1. GTDB lineage: Bacteria > Actinomycetota > Actinomycetes > Mycobacteriales > Pseudonocardiaceae > Amycolatopsis > Amycolatopsis rubida. The sequence continues at coordinate 166,738 of NZ_FOWC01000013.1, forward strand.
GGAAACGGTGATCCACAGGCGGCGCGCTGCTCGGCCCAGCGAGGCGATCAGCGCGCCGGCTCCGGCTGCGACCGGCAGGCTCAGCACCTGCGAGCCTGCCGCCAGCACGGCCGCGATCACGCACGGCACGAGGGCGGAGACCCGGAAAGCGCTGGTGCCGTGCAGCCCGCCGGGTACTCGGCTCGGTGTCCGCCTGACGAGCTCGCCAGTCCGGCGCGGCGGGCGGATGCGGGGAACTACCCGGTTCGGATGCGGCCGAGCAGACTTTCCCTCGCGGACTCGACGTGGTGCTCGGCGAGCCGGGCGAGCCGCTCCCGGCCACCGCTGCGCAACAGTTCCGCCAGTTCGCGATGCTCGTCGACCACCCGGGCCCGGTAATGCTCATGTCCGAGCGAAACCCGTTGCAGCTGAAACAGAAACACCTGCGACCGCACCGCGTGCCACGCCTCGGTCAAGCGGCCGTTGCCCGCGGCGGCGTACACGCGGTCGTGGAACGCGATGTCCAGCGCCAGCAACTGTGGTCCGGGGGCGTTGATCCGGACTGTCTTCGCCAGGTCGGCGACCAGCGCGTCCAGTGCGTCGAGATCCGCCGCGGTCGCGTTGGCGCGCGCGGTGACCGCGGCCAGCCGGTCGAGCGCGGCCCGGACCGAGTAGACCTCGTCGACGTCCTCGGCGGTCACGTCGACCACCGTGGTCGGGCGATGCCAGCCGCACCGGACCAGGCCTTCCCTGGCGAGCTGGGAGATGCCTTCGCGGACTGAACCGCGGCTGATCTCCAGCGACGCGGCCAGTTCGACCTCGCGCAAAGGCGCGCCAGGCCGGAAATGCCCGGCGAAGATCGCTTCGCGCACCCGGTCGGCGGCCTCGTCGGCGAGCCCGCGGCGCGCCGCCTTCCTCAGGGGGGTGACTTCCACGTCCTAATGTTGACATTCAGACATCAGCCAGTCAACGTGAAGATGCCGATTTCCGCGCCGAAGGAGTGCCTCATGGCCGTCCGTCCCGCCTTCCACCTGGCCATACCGGTCGACGACCTGCCGAAGGCCCGCGAGTTCTACGGCGGCGTGCTCGGGCTGGCGGAGGGACGCTCGGCGGACGCGTGGGTCGACTGGAACTTCCACGGCCACCAGGTCGTCACGCACGTGGTCCCGGGCGCCCGCGCGGAAGCGGGCCGCAATCCGGTCGACGGGCACGACGTGCCGGTGCCGCACTTCGGGCTGGTGCTGGACGTCGGCACCTTCCACGAGCTGGCCGGACGGTTGCGCGCGGCGGGCGCCGAGTTCGTGATCGAGCCGTACCGGCGGTTCGCCGGCGAGCCGGGGGAGCAGTGGACGATGTTCCTGCACGACCCGGCCGGGAACGCGCTGGAGTTCAAGGCTTTCCGCGACGAGACGCAGTTGTTCGCGAAATGAACGTCCTCGTCACCGGAGCCTCGCGCGGGATCGGCCGCGCCATCGCCGTCGCCTTCGCCACCAGGGGCGACCGGATCGCTGTCCACTGTGGATCCAACCGGGAGGCCGCGCGCGAAACGCTGGAGGCGCTGCCCGGCTCCGGGCACGTGCTCGTGTCCGGCGACCTCGGCAACCCCGACGCCGCGCAGTGGATCGCCGACGTGGCCGAGGAACAGCTCGGCGGGGTCGACGTGCTGGTCAACAACGCCGCGGTCGGCACGACTCCGGCCACCCGCACGCCGATCGCCGAAACGTCCTACGCGGACTGGCAGGACGCGTGGCGGCGCACGCTGGAGGTCAACCTCCTCGGCGCGGCGAACGTGTCCTTCCACGTCGCGCGTCACCTCATCGCCCGCGGCGTGCCCGGCCGGATTGTGAACATCGGATCGCGCGGAGCGTTCCGCGGCGAGCCCGAATTCCTGCCCTACGGGGCGAGCAAGGCCGCGCTGCATTCGTTCGGCCAGTCGCTGGCGGTCCAGCTGGCCCCGCACGGCATTTCGGTCACCTCGGTGGCCCCGGGCTTCACCGCGACCGAGCGTGTCGCCGACCGGGTCACCGACCAGGTGCGCGAGCAGAGCCCGTTCGGGCGGGTCGCCGAACCGGAGGAGATCGCCGAAGCGGTGGTGTTCCTGGCCTCGTCGGAGACGCCATGGGCGTCCGGTTCGATCCTGGATCTGAACGGAGCCTCGCACCTGCGCTGAGCTGTGAGCTGCGTCACGAATGCAGCACATCGCGCCCGCCGGGCGTCCAGAGAGGCGTGCGGATCGCAGGAAAAGTCATCGCCGGAGCGCTGTCGACGGTGGTGTTCGCCGGCACGGCTTACGGGTTCTCGACCCTGAGCGCGCTCGACGACATCACGCGCAGCGACGTCATCGGCGGCGGATCGGTGGACGAAGGCCAAAAGCACGCCGACGGGGCGCTGGACATCCTGATGGTCGGCCGGGACTCGCGCAAGGGACCGGACGGGCAGATGCTGCCGCAGAGCGTCCTGGACGAACTGCGCGCGGGCGCGAACGGCGACGACCTGACCGACACGTTGATCGTGCTGCGGATCCCGGACGGGCAGCAGGAGGTCAAGGCCTTCTCCATCCCGCGCGACTCGTATGTCTCCATGCCCGGCGGAAAGGGCAAGATCAACGCCGCGTTCGGCCGGGGCAAGGCGGCCGAGGCTTCGAAACTGCGCGCGGCCGGGGAGACCGACAAGGACAAGATCGAGCAGGAGTCGATGACCGCGGCGCGCAAGGCGACGCGACAGGCGGTCGAGGACCTCACCGGCGTCACCATCGACCACTACGCCGAGGTCAACCTGCTGAGCTTCTCCGAGATCAGCAAGGCCGTCGGCGGGGTCGAGGTGTGCTTGAAGCGCGCCACCAAGGACGAGAACTCGGGCGCGGACTTCCCGGCGGGCAAGCAGCGGCTTTCCGGCGGTGCCGCCCTGGCTTTCGTGCGGCAGCGCGACAACCTGCCCGGCACCGACTTCGGCCGGATGCGGCGGCAGCAGGTCTTTCTCGCCTCGATGGCGCACGAGGTGCTTTCGGCCGGGACGCTCGCCGACCCGGGCAAGCTGAACGGCCTCATCGACGCGGTGAAGAACACGGTGGTGCTGGACCAGTCCTGGGACATCCTGGACTTCGTCAACAAAATGCGCGGGGTGTCCGGCGGCGGCATCCAGTTCACGACGGTCCCGGTGCTGAACCCGGACTACCGCTATGACAAGTCCCATCCCGCGGCGACCGCGGTACAGGTGGATCCGGCGCAGGTGAAAGCGTTTGCGGCCGGGTTGGCCGGAGCCGCATCGCCCGCCGCGCGGCCGGGCGAGCCCAAGGCGGCGGTGGAGATCTCCAACGCCGGGGAATCCGCAGGCCTGGCGGCACGGGTCGCGGATGTGTTGAAGGGCAAGGGGTTCGCCGCCACCGCCGCGGGCAACGCCCCGGCGCAGCGGACGTCGATCGTGCGCTACCCGGCCGCGCTCGCCGCCGAGGGCGCGGAGGTGGCGAAGGAACTGGGCGGACTGTCCACCAAGGAATCGGCAGACGTTCCGGCCGGGCACATCCAGGTGGTGCTCGGGAAGGTCTACTCAGGACCGGGGGTGTCGGACGGCGGGTCCGCGGCCGGCGGGCCGGTGAAGGCCGACCAGCCGCCGCCCGTCACGTCAGACGGTGACAACTGCATCGACTGACGCCTCGTGAGTGGCGATCCCGGGCAGAACCGGGATCGCCACTCACGAGTGGTGGTGCCGCTCCAGCCGAACCACCACGGCCTTCGACACCGGCGTATTGGACTTCTCCGCCACGGAATCCAGCGGCACCAACGCATTCGCCTCCGGGAAGTACGCCGCCGCACACCCCCGCGCCGTCGGATACGCCACCGCGCGGAAGCTGGCCGCCCGCCGATCCCCGTCCCGCCATTCCGAGACCAGATCCACGATCTCCCCGTCCGCGACCCCCAGCGCGGCCAGGTCGTCCGGGTGCACGAAGACCACCCGGCGCCCGTCCTCGATCCCGCGATAGCGGTCGGACAGCCCGTAAATCGTCGTGTTGTACTGGTCGTGGCTGCGCAGCGTCTGCAGCAGCAACCGGCCCTCGGGCACCTCGGGATATTCCAGCTCAGACACGGTGAACGTGCCCTTGCCGGTCGCCGTGCCGGTGAACTCCCGCGAGTCGCGCGGGGCGTGCGGCAGCACGAAACCGTCCGGTTCGCGGACGCGCCGGTTGTAGTCGTGGCAGCCCGGCACCACTGCGGCGATGCGGTCGCGGATCAGGTCGTAGTTCTTCTCGAACGACCGCCACGGCACCGAGTGGTCAGCACCGAGCAGCCGCTCCGCCAGCCGGCACACGATGGCGACCTCGGACAGCAACTCGTCGCTCGCGGGAGCCAGCCGGCCGCGCGAAGCGTGCACCTGCGACATCGAGTCCTCGACCGTCACGAACTGGCGGCCGGATTCCTGCTCGTCGCGTTCGGTGCGGCCGAGCGTCGGCAGGATCAGCGCGGTGCGGCCGGGCACGACGTGCGAACGGTTGAGCTTCGTCGACACGTGCACGGTCAGCGAGCACGCCCGCAGCGCGTCCGCGGTCCGGTCCGAATCCGGGGTGGCGGAGGCGAAATTGCCGCCCATCGCGAAGAACACCTTGCCGCGTCCGTCCAGCATCGCGCGGATCGAGTCGACGGTGTCCCAGCCGTGGTTGCGCGGCACGGTGATGCCGAACTCGCGGTCGAGGGCGTCCATGAACGGCTCGGGCATCTTCTCCCACACGCCCATGGTGCGGTCGCCTTGCACGTTCGAGTGGCCGCGCACCGGGCACAGGCCCGCGCCCGGCTTGCCGATCATCCCGCGCACCAGCGCCAGGTTCACGACCTCGGCGATCGTCGGCACCGCGTGCTTGTGCTGGGTCAGTCCCATCGCCCAGCAGTAGATCGTGCGCTCGGACGTCGCGATCATCCGCGCGAGGTGCTCGATCTGCTCGCGCTCCAGGCCGGTCGCCTTCTCCGTTTCCGGCCAGTCGATCTCGCGCAGCTGCTTGGCCCAGTCCTCGAAGCCGTACGTGGACTTCTCCACGAACTCGCGGTCCACAACGGACCCCGGCGCGGCGTCCTCCCACTCCAGCAGCAGATGCCCGATCGCCTGGAACAGCGCGAGGTCGCCGCCGAGCCGGATCTGCGCGAACTCGTCGGCCAGCGGCGTGCCCTTGCCGACCACGCCGCGCACGTTCTGCGGGTTCTTGAACCGCATCAGCCCGGCCTCGGGCAACGGGTTGACCGCGACGACCTTGGCGCCGTGGCCCTTCGCCTGCTCCAGCGCGGACAGCATCCGCGGGTGGTTCGTGCCCGGATTCTGCCCGACGACCACGATCAGGTCGGCCTGGTGGATGTCGGCCAGCGACACCGAACCCTTGCCGATGCCGGTGGTCGCCGACAGCGCCGCGCCCGACGATTCGTGGCACATGTTCGAGCAGTCCGGCAGATTGTTCGTGCCGTACGCGCGCACCAGCAGCTGGTACACGAACGCGGCCTCGTTGCTGGTGCGGCCGGAGGTGTAGAAGATCGCCTCGTCCGGGCTCGCCAGGCCGCGCAGTTCGTCAGCGATCAGGCCGAATGCGTCGTCCCAGGAGATCGGCTCGTAGTGCGAAGCGCCTTCGCGCAACACCATCGGCTCAGTCAGCCGGCCCTGCTGGCCCAGCCAGTAGTCGGTGCGCTCGTTCAGCTCGGAGACCGGATGCGCGGCGAAGAACTCCCGGCCGACACGGCGTTTCGTCGCCTCCTCGGCGACCGCCTTCGCGCCGTTCTCGCAGAACTCCGCCATCTTGCGCTTCTCGCCGTCGACCTGCCGCGGCTCGGGCCACGCGCAGCCCGGGCAGTCGAAGCCGTCCCGCTGGTTCAGCAGCCGCAGCGTGCGTGCGGTGCGGACCGGGCCCATCTGCTCCACCCCGCGCGCGAGCGAAACCGCGACTCCCGGGATTCCGGCCGCCCAGCCTTTGGGCTTGCCCACTTCGAGGCGGGCTTCGTCCACGTCACCAGTCGGAGCTTCGCGAGTCATGGGCACATCGTCCGCCTTTGCGGCGCGGAACCCAAGACGGGGGTCGTCACACCGCCTCCCGCCGGTCCCGTTCGCGGCGTTCGGCGCGCACCAGCGCGCGGTCCGCGGCGGTCACGATCAGCAGCAAGCCGCTGGTCACGATCAGCACGACGGCCAGCCGGTGCAGTCCGCCGGAGTCGGCGTGCCCGCCATAGCACTGGGCGATGACCGTGGCCGCGACTATCGCGCCGAGGTATTGCGCGGTCCGGAAGAGCCCGCTCGCGGTGCCCATCGTCTCGGCCGGGGTTTCGCGGTAGAGCGTCGTCTGGTTGGCGACGCTGGTGAGCCCCTGGGCCAGACCGAACAACGCGGCGAGCACGAGCAGCCAGATCAGCGCGGTGCCGTCGTTCACGAACAGCAGCGCGACGGATCCGGCCAGGAGCGCGGCGCCGACCAGCAGCAGCCGCAGCCGGACGCCGGTGGGCCGTCCGGACAGCGCGGCCGCGCCCACCGCTATCCCGGACATCGGCAGGAGCAGGAGCCCCGCGGCGGATTCGGCGAACCCGCGCGCCTCCTCAAGCCACTGCACGTAGCCGAACATGATCGTGTAGATCGCCAGAAAACTCAGTGCCTGCCGCGAATACGTGCGCAGCACCGGGCCGTTCGCGGCGAGCATCCGCAGGTCGATGAACGGCTTCCGGGCACGCAGTTCGACCCTCGCGAACAGCCCGCCGAGCACGATCGCCGCGGCCAGCAGCCACAGATCGCCGATGCCGGGCTCCATCAGGTAGCACAGCAACACCAGCAGCGCGGCGGAAAACAGCGCGATCCCGGCGACGTCGATCCGCTCCGCCGGCTTCTCGGCCGGGGTGTCCTTGGGCACCCACAGGAGAGTCAGCACGAGGGAAATCCCGGCCAGCGGCAGGTTCACCGCGAAGATCGCCGGCCAGCCGAAGAGCGCGATGAGCACGCCGCCGAGCGTCGGGCCGATGACCATGACTGTCTGCGAGGACATCGCCAGCACGGACAGCACCCGAGCCGGAACGCCCTCGCCGATCTCGTCAGCGCGCCGCCGCAGGACCGCCATCGCGGCCGGGAACCCGGCGCAGGTGCCGATGCCGAGCACCGCTCGGACGCCGGTGAGCCATTCGACGGAGATCGGGATCATCCCGGCGACCCCGGCCACCATCACGACGGACGCGCCGCCGAGCAGCACGCGCCGCGCGCCGTAGCGGTCGACGAGCAGTCCGACGACCGGCTGCCCGATCGCGGTGGCCAGGTACAACGAGGAAATCAGCCAGGCCGTGCGGCCCGGTCCGGCGCCGAAGGCCTGCCCGATCGGGACGAGCGCGACGGCGATGAGCGTGGAGTTGATCGGGTTCAGCACGGCGCTCGCGACCAGCGGGGTCACCAGGCGCGCGCCGAACCGGGATTTCGCGGGGGCGGTCGCGGTGTTCGTCAGTGCTCCTCGGGTTGGACAGGGTCAGCGCTGGGCGATCCGCTGCAGCAAGGGCAGCGCGCGCCGGACCGTTTCGAGTTCGTCTTCGGTCAGCTCGCCGGTCAGCGCGGCGGCGAGCCATTCGTCGCGGTGCTGCCGGATCCCGATGACGGTCTTCGCGCCGAGATCGGAGAGCGAAATCACCACGCGCCTGCCGTCGGCCGGGTCGCGCGTGCGGTTCAGGTAGCCGAGCGAGTCGAGCACGCCGAGCGTCGCGGCCATCGACTGCTGCCGCACGTGCTCCGCGGCGGCCAGTTCGGCCTGAGTCCCGGGCCCTTCGCGATGCAGCCGGTTGAGCACGGCGGTCTGCGTCGGCGTGAGGATCTCGGCGTTGTCGACCTGGCGCAGCCTGCGGTGCAGCTGGCCGACGACGCCGCGGATCCAGCCTGCGGACTCGGCGACGCGCGGGGGGACGAGCGGGTCATCGGACATAAGCACAGTCTAGCCTGTTGAGTTCAACCTGTGCATCAGTGGCCGGAAAGACGTGAAGGGCTCCGTGCGGGAATCAGATTCCGGCACGGAGCCCTTCGCGGACGTGTGGCTAGAGCGGCTGGCCGCTGGTCCCGGCCGGGGAGCCGAGCCCGACGATGTACCCGATGTTCTCGTCGTTCACCCCGATCGGCTGAACCTGGTGCACCACGATCGCCGCGGCGATCAGCAGGACCAGGCCGGCGATCGCCGCGATCCCGGGCCAGCGGCTCGGCGCCGCGCCGCCGCGGCCGTACACCGGTGACGGGGCGCTGCGGCGTTCGCGTTTGCGCCGCTTCTTCATGTCCTTCTTGGCGCCGAGCCACGCGTCCCGCTGGGCGTGCTTGCGCCACTCCGGGTCCATGAGGTCCGGATGGGTTTCCATCCGGTCGTCCGGATCCTCCGGCCGAGTCATCGGCGCACCGCCTTTCCCCCTGCGTAACCCCGCCGCGGCGGGTTCGTAGACTTGTCCATTGTGACCGAGAACGCTCCGCAGCAGAAAACCGACCTTCCGGGTGCCTGGGACCCGGCCGCCGAGGAAGCCCCGATGTACGACCGCTGGGTAGCGGCCGGGTACTTCACGGCCGACGCTTCGTCGGAGAAGCCGCCGTTCTCGATCGTACTGCCGCCGCCGAACGTCACCGGCAGCCTGCACATGGGCCACGCGCTCAACCACACCCTGATGGACGCGATGAGCCGCCGCCGCCGGATGCAGGGCTACGAGGTGCTCTGGCTGCCGGGCATGGACCACGCGGGCATCGCGACGCAGAACGTCGTCGAGCGCCAGCTGGCCGGCGAGGGCCGGTCGCGCCACGACCTGGGCCGCGAGAAGTTCGTCGAGCGAGTCTGGGAGTGGAAGGCCGAGTACGGCGGCAAGATCCTCGGCCAGATGAAGCGGCTCGGCGACGGCGTCGACTGGTCGCGCGAGCGCTTCACCATGGACGAGAACCTGTCCAAGGCCGTCCAGACGGTGTTCAAGAACTTCTACGAGGCCGGCCTCATCTACCGCGCCGAGCGGATCATCAACTGGTGCCCGCGCTGCCAGACGGCGCTGTCGGACATCGAGGTCGACCACAGCGACGACGACGGCGAACTCGTGTCGATCCGCTACGGCGACGGCGACGCCTCGATCGTCGTGGCCACCACCCGCGCGGAGACGATGCTCGGCGACACCGCGGTCGCCGTCCACCCGGACGACGAGCGCTACACGCACCTGGTCGGCACCGAGATCGAGCTGCCGCTGACCGGCCGGAAGATCCCGGTGGTCGCCGACCGGCACGTCGACCCGGAGTTCGGCACCGGCGCGGTGAAGGTGACCCCGGCGCACGACCCGAACGACTTCGAGATCGGCCGCCGTCACGACCTGCCGATGCTGACCGTGATGAACGAGCGCGCCGAGGTCACCGTGCCCGGTCCGTTCGAGGGTCTCGACCGCTTCGAGGCACGTCCCGCGGTGGTCGCCGCGCTGCGCGAGCAGGGCCGGATCGTCGCGGAGAAGCGGCCGTACGTGCACGCGGTCGGGCACTGCTCCCGCTGCGACACGGTCGTCGAGCCGCGGCTGTCGCTGCAGTGGTGGGTCAAGGTCGCCGAGCTGGCCCAGGCCGCGGGCGACGCGGTGCGCGACGGGCGGACGAAGATCCACCCGGCCGAGCTGGAGAAGCGGTACTTCGACTGGGTCGACAACATGCACGACTGGACGATTTCCCGCCAGCTGTGGTGGGGGCACCGGATCCCGGTCTGGTACGGGCCCGACGGCGAGGTCGTGTGCGTGGGTCCGGACGAGCAGCCGCCCTCCGGCGAGGGCTGGACGCAGGATCCGGACGTGCTCGACACGTGGTTCTCGTCGGGGCTGTGGCCGATGTCGACCATGGGGTGGCCCGGGGAGACCGCGGATCTGGCGAAGTTCTATCCGACCAGTGTGCTGTCCACCGGATACGACATCCTCTTCTTCTGGGTTGTCCGGATGATGATGTTCGGCGTGCAGGAGATGGACGGGCGGCAGCCCTTCGACCATGTTTACCTGCACGGGCTGATTCGCGACGCGCACGGCAAGAAGATGTCCAAGTCGCGCGGGAATGTCCTCGATCCGCTGGAGTGGATGGACGCTTACGGGGCGGATGCCACCCGGTTCACGCTCGCTCGCGGGGCCAACCCGGGTGCGGATATGGCGCTTGCCGACGAATGGGCCGCCGGATCGCGGAATTTCTGCACGAAGCTGTGGAATGCCAGCAAGTTCGCGATGATGAACGGGGCGACCGCCGAGGGTGCGCTGCCGCCCGCTTCCGAGCTGACCGAGCCGGACCGGTGGATTCTCGGGCGGCTCGCGGCGCTGGTGTCCGAAGTGGACGGGTTGTTCGAGGACTTCCAGTTCGCCAAGGTCGCCAATGCGCTGTACCAGTTCACCTGGAACGAGTTGTGCGACTGGTACCTGGAGCTGGCCAAGGTTCAGTTGTACCAAGGGGATTCCGCGCGGGTCGAGGCTACCCGGAAGGTGCTCGGGCAGGTGCTGGACACTGTCCTCCGGTTGCTGCACCCGTTCGTTCCGTTCGTGACGGAGAAGCTGTGGACGGCGTTGACGGGTGGCGAGTCGCTGGTGATCGCTGCTTGGCCCACGGCGGTCGAGGGGTATGCGGATCCGGTTGCCGACGCCCGGGTCGCCGACGTGCGGAAGCTGATTACCGAGATCCGGCGGTTCCGGGCCGATCAGGGGTTGAAGCCGGGGCAGAAGGTCGCGGCCCGGTTGACGGGGGAGGCGTTCCCCGATGGGCATTCTGGCGCGATCCGGTCGCTGGTGCGGCTGACCGAGCCGGAGGACGGGTTCTCGGCCAGTGCTTCCGTGGAGGTCGCGCTGGCCGGCGGCGTGGTGACGGTGGAGTTGGATACCTCCGGGACCATCGACGTCGCTGCTGAGCGGAAGCGGTTGGAGAAGGACCTCGGGGCCGCGCGGAAGGAATTGGCGCAGACTGAGGGGAAGCTGGGGAATGAGGCGTTTATCGCCAAGGCTCCGGAGCAGGTGATCGAGAAGATCAAGCTGCGGCGGGAGACTGCGGTGGCCGATATTGGGCGGATCGAGGCTCGGTTGGGGGCGTTGCCTGCTTCCTGAGTGTGGCTCGTCGCCTGGGGCGACATCGCTTGGGGGGCACCCCGAAGCTTGAGTGTGCTGACGGTTCGGGGGTGCTTGTCAAGGCGGGAAAGATGCCTTGACAAGCACCCCCGAACCGCAGGGAGGCTTCGGATCGGGGTGCGGGGGAGGGGCTGGGTGCCTCGGCTGTTGGGTGCGCTGGTGCGGTTTTAGAGACGTGAGGGTTCCCCTCACGGCGTTTTAGCGGAGTTGTTGGCGGATGACTTTTGCTTCGCCTGCCATTCCTGCGTAGAGCGGGTGGTAGGAGGCTGCGGCCAGCAGGTTGAGGTCTTTGCCGTTGATCCAGGCGACGCCGGGGCCCTTGCAGGCGTCGTGGCCAAGGGACGGGGTGTAGGTGTCCACATAGGACGACTGGCCGTCTGCTTCGACTGCGTTGCTTACTGCCGCGTTCAGGGCTTCTTCAACGCTGGAGAGCCAGGCGTAGTCGCCGTTCGCGAAGGGCAGGACGTCGGGGCAGTAGCCTTCTTCGGGGGCGATGCGCGGGTAGCCGATGGCCAGCACCTTGGCGTGGGGCGAGCGGGCGTGGATTCCGGCCAGTACCTGCTGGATAGCTGCTTGCGTCTTGGAGAGCAGCGCCTTCATCGTGTCTACGCCGTCAACGGTGAAGTGCTGCTGGCACGGGTTTCCGGTCGGGTCCGAGGCGCGCAAGGTGGGGCAGGTGTCCACCAGCTTGCCGAACAGGCCCGAATCATTGCCGCCGATGCCGACGGTCACCAGGTCGGTGTCGGGGCGCAGTGCGGAGAACTGCGGGGCGTTCTGGCCCAGCGGCACGCTTTGCGCGCTGGTCATGTCCGACGTGTCCGCGCCGCCGCAGCTGACGTCGGTGAAGCGGTCCACGTCCAGGGAGTCCGCGACCATCGACGGGTAGTTGGACGTCGAGCGGAAGCAGCCGAACGGATCCAGCCGGGGCAGCGGGATGAGCGGGCCCGACGTGTACGAGTCGCCCAAGGCGACGTAGTGGCGGTAGTGCCGGGGCGCGGCGCTCGCGGCCGCCGCCGCCGACAGAAGCAGTGCGATTGCCGCGATCGCGGCCAGCACGATTCGGATGGTGCGCATGCGAAACCCGTCCTCCCTAGCGGTCGACCCGCTTTACCTTTCGGCAAGCGGGGCGCGAGCGCTCTCCGCCGATCGGGTGGTCGGGGCGGGTTTTCACCCGGCTGCGGGGTGATCCACGGGTTTCCGCCAGATCAGCAGGTGCCGCCAGAACACCAGCGGACGGACTGTGCTGCCGGGAAGCAGGCGCGCGGCGTCGCGGCGGACGTCGTTCAGCGGCGGGAATTTCATGTGCACTGGGGCCTTGGCGACCGGGTCCGGGCCGCCGTTGAGGCGGTCTCCGGCGAAGACGATCAGCCTGGCCGCGACGTTCGCGGGGACGGCGACGAGTTCGCGGGCGTAGTCGCCGGGGCGGCTGGGGCGGGCACAGCCGAGGACCGCGAGGACGCCGCCGGGGGCGAGCGCGTCGCGCAGTCTCGTGACGGTGTCGAACGGGACGTGGTGCAGGGAAGCCAAGCAGGAGATGTAGGCGTAGGCATCGGGTTCCAGCTGCTCGGTCGTCACGTCTGCGCGGCGGTACTCCACTGTGCCTGGTCCTGGCGAACCGGCGGACGTCGCGCGGGTGATCATTTCGGCCGACGTGTCGATGCCTTCGACGGTCATCCCGGCGGCGGCCAGCTTGCGGGCGAACCGGCCGTCGCCGCAGCCGACGTCCAGGGCACGGCCGGGGCCCGGCGGCAGGAGCCGGAGCAAGGCCGGGTGATAGTGATGGTTGTGGTCGAAGGGCATGTGCCCGACCTTGCCACGGATCGCTGCGGGCGTGATCGCGCCGAGGCCCCGGGGCCGCTGGGCGCGCGGCGGCCCCGGGTACGCTCGACGGTGTGCCGGGCCGAACCTTTCGCCTGGTCTTCCCGGTCGCGCGACCGCGCCGGGACAGCGACTTCAAGGAGTGCACGAGTGCCGCGCGGTGAGGAGCCCGAGGAGACCCGGCGGCCGGATCTCGCCGATCCGGACAGTTTCGCGGGGGTCGACGAACTGGGCGCGCTCGCGCACAGCGACGACGACGATCCCGGCGACGAACTGGAACCGGACCTCGACGCGCCGGACGCGGCCTACACCGTCGGCGGCGGTTCGCGCGGCGGGATCGGCGGCATCGGCCAGCTCGGCGACAACCTGGCGCTCGGCCCGGTGCCGGACCTGCACGCCGAAGAGGGCACTGAGCTGCACGAACTCGACGACGAGGGCGCGCCCGCCGAGTTCGGCGACGAGAACGGCCCGGAGGCCCGCCGCGACCTGATGGCCGCCGAGGCCGAGCTGAACCAGCGCTGGCCGGAGACGAAGCTCGAACCGTCGCTCACCCGGATCCAGGCGCTGATGACGCTGCTCGGCGAGCCCAGCCAGGGCTACCCGGTGGTGCACGTCGCGGGCACCAACGGCAAGGGCTCGGTCGCGCGGATGGTCGATTCGCTGCTGACCCGCATGGGCCTGCGCTCGGGCCGCTACACGAGCCCGCACCTGCAACTGGTCACCGAGCGGATCGCGCTCGACGGCCGTCCGATCTCCGCCGCCCGCTACGCCGAGCTGTACCAGGACATCGCGCCGTACGTGGCGATGGTGGACGGCGCGAGCGAGGACGGCGTGCCGATGAGCAAGTTCGAGGTGCTCACCGGGATGGCGTTCGCGGCGTTCTCCGACGCGCCGGTCGAGGCCGCGGTGGTCGAGGCGGGCATGGGCGGTGCGTGGGACGCGACGAACGTCGCCGATGCCCAGGTCGCGGTCATCACGCCGATCGGGCTGGACCACACCGAATACCTCGGCCCGACCGCGGTCGACGCGGCCGCGGAGAAGGCCGGGATCATCAAGCCGGGGTCGGTCGCGGTGATCGGCGAGCAGGACCCCGAGGTACTGAACGTCCTGCTGAAGCGGACGGTCGAGGTCGACGCCGCGGTGGCGCGCGCGGGCAGCGAGTTCGGCGTGCTGGAACGCGAGGTCGCGGTCGGCGGGCAAATGCTGAAGCTGCAGGGCCTCGGCGGCGTCTACGACGAGATCTTCCTGCCGCTGCACGGCGCGCACCAGGCGGCGAACGCGGCCCTCGCGCTGGCCGCGGTCGAGGCGTTTTTCGGGGCGGGCAAAGACAAACAGCTCGTGGTCGAGGCGGTGCGCGAGGCGTTCGCCGAGGTCGAGAACCCGGGCAGGCTCGAACGCGTGCGGGCCGCCCCGGCGGTGCTGGTCGACGCCGCGCACAACCCGATGGGCGCGCGGGCGCTTGCCACGACGATCACCGACGAGTTCAACTTCCGCCGGCTCGTCGCGGTCGTCGGCGTGCTGGCCGACAAGGACGCGCGCGGCATCCTGGACGCGCTGGAGCCGGTGGTCTCCGACATCGTGGTCACGCGCGGTTCGTCGCCGCGGTCGCTGCCGGTCGAGGACCTGGCCGAACTGGCCGCGTCGATCTTCGGCGAGGACCGCGTGCTCGCCGAAGGCGACCTGGAGACCGCGATCGAGACCGCGATCGGCCTCGTGGAGCAGAACGACGACCCGGAGGAACCGCTCGCGGGCGGCGGCGTGCTGGTGACCGGCTCGGTGGTCACCGCGGGCGACGCGCGCACGCTGTTCGGGAAGGAGCCGGCATGAGCGAGGAAACCCCGGTCAAGCGGCCCGCGAAGGACCCGATGAAGGGCTTCCGCGGCGTCCTGGCGGGCACGCTGATCATGGAGGCGATCACCGTCGCGCTGGCGCTGCCCGTCGTCGCGAAACTCGGCGGCGGCATCACCAGCTTCACCGGCTGGACGGTCATCGCGCTGGCCGTGGTGCTGATCGTGCTGTGCGGAATGCTGAAGCACGTCTGGGCGGTGCCGGTGATCCTGCTGCTGCAGCTGGCGATCATCGGGATCGGCGTCACCCAGCCCGCGATCGCGATCATCGGCATCATCTTCCTGGCCGCGTTCCTGTGGTTCCTGTGGCTGCGCCGCGACGTCGCGCGCCGGATGGCCGCGGGCACGCTGCCGAGCCAGCAGCAGCCGCAGGCTTGAGCCCCGGGCGAGTCCAGCCAGGTCCCGGACGACGCGCTGAAGAACGGATCGCTCGAAGCCGGGGCCGAGGCGCCGGACGAACTCGACGCCCCGCTCCTCGAATGCTTTCCGGATCCCGGCACCGAGCCCGGGTGCTCCCGCGAGGCGCGGCTCAGCGGTAGACGCTGACCTCGACCAGGTTCCGGTCCGGGTCGCGGAAGTACTCGCCGCGGATCGGCCCGGTCGCGCTCGTGCGGTCGACCGGGCCCTCCTCGACCGGCACCCCGTGCACGGCGAGGTCTTCGACCACCCGCTCCAGCGAATCGGCCGTGATCAGGCACAGGTCCGCGCTGCCCGGCGTCGGCCGGTCCGCCTTGGGTTCGACCTCGTGCAGGTTGATCTTGCTGGCGCCGGACGCCAGCGCCTTGCGGCCCGCCCCGAACGTCACCTCGGTCATGCCGAGGACGCGGTGGAGAAATCGACTGTCGCACCGAGGTCGGCGACGGTGAGGACGAGGTGGTCGAGCCGGTCGATCCGCATGGTTTCACCCTGTTCCGATGTAACGGCCGGGCCGCCACGGCGACGGTGCAAGTGTGATCGTGGTGCGCGAGCTGAGCGTGGACAACTGGGCGGAGTGGCGCGACCTCCGGCTGGCGGCGCTGAGCGAGGACCCGGAGGCGTTCAGCTCGAAACTCGCGGACTGGCAAGGCGAAGGCGACACCGAACCGCGCTGGCGGGCGCGGCTGCGCGACGTGTCGCTCAACGTCCTGGCCGACCTCGACGGCGTTCCGGCCGGGATGGTCAGCGCCAACCTGTCCGAACGCGGCGACAAAGCCGATCTGCTGTCGATGTGGGTCGCTCCGCCGGCGCGCGGCAGGGGAGTCGGGGACGCGCTCGTCCGGGCCGTGGTGCGCTGGAGCGAAGGGCGCGGGGCCGCCGAGCTGGCGTTGCGCGTCGCGGGCGGCAACCAGCACGCCATGGCGCTGTACGAACGACACGGGTTTGTGACGCGTCCTGCCCAGGAAGGCCCCTGCGAGCACGAGATGGTCCGGGAAGCACACCGAGCGTGACGACCGGCTGTGAGCTTCCTCCTGACGAGTGAGCCGTTCACCCGGCGGTCAGCCCGAGTTGGCCGCTTGGCCGTGGTCGCCGGATAGAACGGCCGCCATGACCGAAACGACCCCTTCCCGGCGCTCCGTGCTCAAAGCCGGGATCGCCGTCCCCGCGCTCGCCGCGGCAGGCGGGCTGCTGCTGCCCGGCTCCGCCTCGGCGGCCCCGCTCGTCCGCCGCGACCGTCCGGTGCTCGCCCACGGCGTCGCGTCCGGGGACGTGACCACCGGTTCCGGCATCGTGTGGTCGCGGGCCGACCGCCCGGCGCGGCTGATGGTCGAGGTCGCGCGCGACCCGTCGTTCCGGCACGCCCGCCGGGTGCCCGGCCCGTTCGTCACCCCCGCCACCGGCGGCACCGGCAAGGTGCGCGTCGCCGGGCTGGCCCCGGGCACCGAGTACCACTACCGCGTCACCGCCGTGGACCTCGACGGCCGCGGCGCGAGCGAGCCGGTCGCGGGCCGGTTCGCCACCGCGCCGGTCGGCCGCGCGAACACCCGGATCCTGTGGAGCGGCGACGTCGTCGGCCAGAACTACGGCATCAACCCAGGCCTCGGCGGCATGACGATCTTCTCCGCGATGGCCGACCGCCGTCCGGACCTCTTCCTGCACAGCGGCGACACGGTGTACGCCGACGGCCCGCTCACCGAAACCGTGACGCTGCCCGGCGGCGGGGGCACCTGGCACAACATCGTGACGCCGGAGAAGTCGAAGGTCGCCGAAACCCTCGACGAGTACCGCGGCCAGCACGCCTACAACCGGCTCGACGCCAACTTCCGCCGGTTCGCCGCGGAGGTTCCGGCTTGTGTCCAGTGGGATGACCATGAAGTAGTCAATAACTGGTACCCCGGCGAAATCCTGCACGACCGCCCCGAATACACCGAAAAGCGGGCCGGCGTCCTCGCCCGGCGCGCGTTCCAGGCGTTCCACGAATGGCATCCGATCGACCGCCGCCAGGCCGTCGACGGCCGGGTGTACCGGAGCTTCCGCCACGGCAGCCGGGTCGAGGTGTTCGTCCTCGACATGCGCACTTACCGCGACGCCAACACCTCAGACCAGACCAAGCCCGGCCACATCCTCGGCGAGGCGCAGGCCCGCTGGCTGGCCGACGCGCTCCGGCGCAGCACCGCGACCTGGAAGATCGTCCAGGCGGACATGCCGATCGGCCTCGTCGTGCCGGACGGCAAGGACATCGAGGCGGTCGCCAACGGCCTGCCCGGCGCGCCCGGCGGCCGCGAGACCGAACTGGCCTGGGTGCTGCGGCAGATTTCGCGGCACCGCGTGCGCAATGTCGTGTGGCTGACCGCTGACGTGCACTACACCGCCGCGCACCATTATTCGCCCGAGCGCGCCGTGTTCCAGGACTTCGACCCGTTCTGGGAATTCGTCTCCGGCCCGCTCAACGCGGGCGCGTTCGGCCCGAACGAACTCGACCCGACCTTCGGCCCGGAAGCGGTGTTCGTGCACGCCCCGCAGACGCAGAATTCCTCGCCGGTGCAAGGTTTCCAGCACTTCGGGGAATTGAATGTGGACGGTGCCGGCGGCGCGCTGACGGTCGACCTGCGCGACGCGACCGGGGCCTCGCTGTGGTCCAAGACGCTGCAGCCGCAGCGGCGCTGACCGGCCCGGCGGGCGCGTCGGATAGGCTCAGCGCCGAATAACACGAATCCGCACAAGGAGAAATACCGTCGTGACTGAACGCACGCTGGTCCTCGTCAAGCCCGATGGCGTCGCGCGCGGCCTCGTCGGCGAGGTCGTCTCGCGCATCGAGCGCAAGGGCCTGAAGCTGGCCGCGCTGGAACTGCGCACCGTCGAGCGCTCCGTCGCCGAGGAGCACTACGCGGAGCACAAGGAGCGCCCGTTCTTCGGCGACCTGCTGGAGTTCATCACGTCCGGCCCGCTCGTCGCGCTGGCCGTCGAGGGCCCGCGCGCGATCGCCGCGTTCCGCCAGCTCGCCGGCGGCACCGACCCGGTCGAGAAGGCCACCCCGGGCACCCTGCGCGGCGACTTCGCGCTGGAGACCCAGTACAACCTGGTGCACGGTTCGGACTCGCCGGAGTCGGCCGAGCGCGAGCTGAAGCTGTGGTTCCCCGACCTGTGATCCGGCTGAACCGGCATTGACCCTCGCGGACGCCGGGCCGGGACTTCGGTCCCGGCCCGGCGTTCGTGCTTCCCGGGCCAGCTTGTTTCCGGTGCGAGGAACTCAAGGCGGTGCCGCGGTGTGTTTGAGGTGTCTTGCCCAGCCCGAAGGCACCGAGCCGGCTGTTGTCGCGGCCCGGACGCGGGAGTTTGCGGTCCCCCCGCGGGCGGGGATGAGCCGACGCAGCTTGAGCTCCTGGCGTCGGCGGGTAATTCCGGTGCCGGGACCCCGCGCATCGGTTAGCCTCCACCCGTGACCGCCCTGCCGCTGCCGCCGCGCGACTACCTGCCGCACCTCCGTTCGCTCACCGAAGCCTTCGCCGCGGAAGCCGCAGGCGATCTCGGCAACCCGGTCCCGTACTGCGGCGACTGGACCAAGCGCGACCTCGTCACGCATCTGGGCAACGTGCACCGGTGGGCCGCCGGGATCGTCCGGACCGGCGAGCTGAGCAACCAGGAATTCGACGTCTCGCCGGGCGCCGACCTCGTGCCCTGGTACGCCGAGAGCGCCGCCGAGCTGCTGGACGCGCTCGACGCGGCCGATCCCGCCGACTCGTGCTGGGTTTTCGGTGCCGCGGAGAAGACCAAAGCGTTCTGGTTCCGCCGTCAGGCGCACGAAACTGCCGTGCATTTGGTCGACTTGTTCGGCGCACGCGGCGTAGCGGCGCGGCTTGATCCGCTGATCGCGGCCGACGGCGTCCACGAGGTGCTCGGCACGATGCTGCCGCGCGTCGCGCGCTGGAAGCACGAGGTTCCGCTGGCCGCGCCGATCACCTTGCGCACCACCGACACCGGGCACGCGTGGACCGTCGTGCCCGGCGAACCGCCCGAGCTGGGCGAGGGCGAAGCGGTGGCCACCGTCGCGGCGGCCGCGCAGGATTTGCTGGTGCTGCTGTGGAATCGCACCGACGCGCAGCCGGAGATCGCCGGAGACGAGGCCGTCGCGAAGGAGTTCCTCGCCGCGCGCATGACACCCTGAGCGGATAATCCTGCGCCATTCAGGTCCCGTTCACCGCAGGGCCTTCCGGCGGTCGCGCCGATGGATTTGGCTGACCTGAGCCATTGTCGCGATCGTGGGGTACCTGGTGAAAAGATCAAGATCCGTGCTGCTCAGCGCCCTTCTGGTGCTGACGCTGGCCACACCGGCGCAGGCCGGCCCGCTCTCCGCTCCGCTCGGCCCGCCGCCGGTCGAGAGCGCCTCCGCCTTCTCCTCGGCCCGGGAGGCTCCGGCGATCGCCGCGGCGCCCGCCGCCGACGACGGCCTCGAAACCAGCAGCGCCACCAACGCGGTGGCACCTGGTCTGAACCTCACCCAGTTCGACCGCTTCGACCCGAAGGGCTGGATCCGCGGCGACGCGCTGAGCGTCGACCTCACCAGCAAGGTCCTGAAGCCGGCTTACCTCAGCCCGGGCACCGTTTCCGCGCGCACCCCGCTGTCTCAGCAGGTCGCTCGCGCCGGTGCGGTCGCGGGCGTCAACGGCGATTTCTTCGACATCAACGCCTCCGGTGCGCCGCTCGGCGTCGGCATCGACAAGGGCGAGCTGCACAACGCACCCGCGTCCGGCCACAACACCACCGCGGCGATCACCGAGCAGGGTCGCGCGAAGCTCGCCGACATCTTCCTCGAAGCGTCGGTCACGTTGCCGGACGGCCGAGCTGTTCCTGCAACGAACTTCAACAGCCCGGTGCTCGGCAAGGACGCTCTCGGCGTCTACACGCCGCTCTGGGGCGCTTCGGCGCGCGCGACGTCGGTCGCCGGTGCGCAGAAGGTCGTCGAGATCGAGGTCCGCGACGGCGTCGTGACGCAGGTGCGTCCGAATCCCGCAGACGGCCCGATTCCGGCTGGCAGCACGCTGCTGCTCGGCCGGGAAGCTGGCGCGGACGCATTGTCGGCATTGCACATCGGTGACCGCGTGGGCGTTTCGTACGCGCCGCGGACCGACGCGGGCAAGATCGCCGTCGCGGTCGGCGGGAACAAGACGCTGCTGAAGGGCGGGCAGCTCCAGCAGCTCGACGACGTCACCCTCGCCCCGCGTACCGGCGTCGGCTTTTCCGCTGACGGCAAGCGGATGTGGCTCGTCACGGTGGACGGCCGCCAGGCCGACAGCCGCGGGATGACCGAGCTGGAAATGGCCCGGCAGCTGAAGCGGCTCGGTGCCGACGACGCGATCAACCTCGATGGCGGCGGCTCCTCGACCCTGCTCGCGCGTAACGAAGGAGAAGCCGCACCGTCGGTGCGCAACTCGCCTTCGGACGGTGGGGAACGCCTGGTGCCCAACGGCATCGGCTTCGCAACGGTGGCCGGCAGCGGACGGCTGACTGGCTTCGCGCCCGCCCCCGCGCAAGAGGGCGACAACTCGACCCGCGTGCTGTCCGGCCTGAGCCGCGCACTCGTGCCGAACGGCCACGACGAGACAGGTGCCGCGGTGGCGTCGCGCCCGTTCTGGACCACGTCGAATCCGTTCCGCGGCACTGTCACGAAGAACGTTTTCACCGCGCAGCCCGACTTCCTGCATCCGGACGCGCGAGCCGACGTGACGGTGACCGCGCACCAGAACTTCGTGAACGGCCGCACGAAGCTGACCGTGCTGGGCGAGCCGGTCCGCCTTGGCGCGAGCACGAAGCAGGTCGCGCTGTCGGGTGCGGATGCGCGCGGCGAGTTCCAGGTCTACGGCTACGACGCGGACGGTTATGGCGCCTGGATCGAACCGTCGGACGTGAAGCTCGAATACGACCCCGCCGTGGTGAAGATCGAGCCGTCGGGCAAGGGTTTCGCAGTCACCGCGAAGACCGCGTCCGGGGCCACGGCGATCACCGTGCACGCAGGCGGGAAGACCATGCACCTGGCGGCTTCGGTGGGCACCGAAGCCACGGTCGCGGCGCCGCTGGCCGGTCCGGAAGGCTGGTCCGCAACGGTGTATCCGGCCGTCGTCGGCGCCGCGCTTTCCTCGGCAGACGGCCGCAACGGCGGCAAGGGCCTGGCGCTCGACTACCGGCTCACCGGCACCACCGCCACCCGCGCCGCGTATGTCAACGCTGCCGACCCGATCGCGGTTCCGGCTGGCACGCAGAAGATCGGCATGTGGATCAACGGCGACGGCAAGGGGGCCTGGATCCGCGCGGAACTCCGCGACGGCGCCAGCACCGCGTCCATTGTGGATCTTTCGCTGAGCGTCAATTGGACCGGCTGGCGATACGTGACGGCCGCGGTGCCCGCCGGGCTGCCGGACGGGCAGCGCCTCACCCGGTTCTATGCCGTGGAAACCGCGGCGGGCAAACAGTACGAAGGCAGACTGGTGTTCAACGACCTCACCTTCGAGGTCGCCCCGAGCACCTCCGTGCCGCACGATCCGGCTGTCCCGGACCCGGCGCTCGTCACCGACGGCACACTCGGCGAGGGCGGCCTGAAGATCGCGGTCGTCAGCGACGCCCAGTTCACCGCCGACGCCCCGGACGGCCCGCTGGTCGCCCAAGCGCGCCGGGCACTGCGCGAGGCCATTGCCGCGAAACCGGATCTCGTGCTGATCAACGGCGACTTCGTGGATCGCGGCACCGCGCCGGACTTCGTGCTGGCCCGCAAGATCATCACCGAAGAACTGGACGGCCGCGTCCCCTGGTATTACGTCCCCGGCAACCACGAAGCCGAGGGCGGCAACGGCCTGAAAAACTTCCAGGACGCGTTCGGGGAGACGCACCGCGTGGCCGACGTCAACGGCGTGCGGCTGATCCTGATGGACTCGTCGCGCGGCTCCCTGCGCGCGGGCGGATTCGACCAGGTGCGGATGATGCGCGAGGCGCTCGACAACGCGGCGAAGGACCGTTCCGTGCGCGGTGTGGTCGTCGCGATGCACCACCCGGTGAAGGACCCGAGCCCGACCGGCAATTCGCAGCTGGGCGACCGGAAGGAGGCCGAGCTGCTGCAGACGTGGCTGACCGGTTTCGAGGAGAAGTCCGGAAAACCGGCCGCGTCGCTGGCTTCGCACGCGGGAGTGTTCGGCCTGTCGCGTACGGACGGCGTGCCGTACCTGGTGAACGGCAACTCGGGCAAGACCCCCGCCGCGGCCCCCGGCGACGGCGGCTTCGTCGGCTGGACCCTGGTGCGAGTGGACCCCTCGGACCGCGGCCAGCCGGTGCGATTCGAGACGCGCCCGAACGTCGACGCGCTGACGGTGACCGGCCCGGGCACGCTTCCGTGGGGCGGGACCGGGAAGGTGACCGCCACGGTGACCCAGGAGGGCCGGTCGATTCCGGTGACTTACCCGGTGAGCGCCGCGTGGGGTGGTCGCGGGGTGCACCTCGGCAGCTGGCCGCCCGCGCCGTGGGATGTGGTGTCGCTCGACCCGGCCACCGGGACGGCGCGGGGCCTGCGTCCAGGCACGGCGGAAATCTCGGTGACGGTGAACGGGGTGACCCGTTCGGCGCCGGTGACGGTGCGCTGAAGTCCGTGAGGGGGCCCTCACGGACAGCTCGGGTCGCGTCGAGGGAGGGGTCGTGTACCTCTGCCAGTTCCGGTTCTGGGAAACGGGTCGAGAATTGTCGGTCCCTCCCTCTACTGTCGTTCCTCGTGGGAGAGTCGGCATCGGAACCAGCCCTCGTGCAAGCGAAGGCGCTGGTCAAAAGGTTCGGAGAATTCGAGGCAGTCCGCGGCATCGACGTCGAGGTGCGGCCAGGGGAGGCGTTCGGCTTCCTCGGGCCCAACGGCGCCGGGAAGTCGTCGACAATGCGGATGATCGCGTGCGTGTCTCCGCGCACAGACGGCGATCTGCGCGTCCTCGGCATGGACCCCGACGCCGACGGGCCGCGGATCCGCGCGCGCCTTGGCGTGGTGCCGCAGGAGGACAACCTCGACGTGGAGCTCACCGTCCGGCAGAACCTGCACGTCTACGGCCGGTATTTCGGCCTCTCCCGGGCCCGTGTCCGGCAGAAGGCGGTCGAGCTGATGGAGTTCGCGCAGCTGTCCGACCGCGCCGAGAAACCGGTCGATTCGCTCTCCGGCGGCATGAAGCGGCGGCTCACCATCGCCCGGTCGCTGGTCAACGACCCGGAACTGCTGCTGCTCGACGAACCGACCACCGGGCTCGATCCGCAGGCGCGGCACCTGTTGTGGGACCGGCTTTTCCGGCTCAAAGCCCGCGGCACCACGCTCATCGTCACCACCCACTACATGGACGAAGCAGAACAACTCTGCGACCGGCTGGTCGTCATGGACGGGGGCCGGATCGCTGCGGAAGGCTCGCCCGCCGACCTGATCGCGCGGCATTCCACCCGGGAAGTCGTCGAGCTCCGGTTCGCGCCGGGCGAGCAGCAGGACGCGGCCGACCGGCTCGAAGGGCTGGCCGAACGCGTCGAAGTCCTCCCGGACCGGGTGCTGCTGTACACGATGACCGGCGAGGCCACTCTCGAACGCGCGCACGAGCGCGGCCTGCGCCCGTTGTCGAGCCTGGTCCGGCGCAGTTCTCTGGAGGACGTCTTCCTCCGCCTCACCGGCCGGACGTTGGTGGACTGATGACCGCTCCCGCCACCGGCCGCGTCGTCGGCCGGTTCCACGGCGCCTGGCTGCGCGTCGAGGGCTACTGGACCTGGTACCGCAGGCACTGGCTCAGCACGCTCTACTCCACCGGCCTGCAACCGGTCCTGTTCCTCGCCGCGATGGGGCTCGGGTTCGGCTCGCAGGTCAAGGCCGGTCCGGCGACCGGCGGGGTGTCCTACCTCGGGTACGTCGCCCCGGCGCTGCTGGTGGCAGGCGCGGCGCAGCAAGCGGTCAGCGAGTCGAGTTATCCGGTGCTCAGCGGATTCAAATGGCAGAAGGACTATCTGGCCGTCACCGCGACGCCGGTGTCTCCGGGCCAGGTCCTCGGCGGGCACCAGATCTGGACCATGCTGCGGCTCGCCCTTTCCGGCACGGTCTACGCGCTCATCGCGTGGTTGTTCGGCGCCTGGGACAACGCGGGAGCGCTGCTGGTGGTCCTCGTCGGCGTTCTCACCGGCCTCGCCTGCGGATCGCTGATCGCCGCGCTGGCGGCGTGGACCTTCGACGAGGGACAGCGGTTCGGGCTGATTTTCCGGTTCGTCGTCATCCCGATGACCCTGTTCTCCGGCACGTTCTTCCCGATCACCCAATTGCCGCTGTACCTGCGCTGGCTCGCCTGGATTTCCCCGCTGTGGCACGGCACCGAGCTCTCGCGCGCCGCCACGCTCGGCGGGCGGGAGCTGCTCCCGGTGCTCGGGCACCTCGCGTATCTGGCGGCGCTGGTCGCGATCGGCTGGACGATCGCGCACCGCGGCTTCTACCGACGGCTGGTGGCGTGATGACCGACCTGCGAAGCGCCCCCATTCTCCCGCAGCGGCGCGGAATTCTGCTCCGCGTCCTGCCCGCGGGCATGTACAGCGGCCGCGCGACCGCATTGATCGAACGCGCGCTCACTGTCTACGGGCGGTCGTGGACGATCCTCGTGTCCGGCGCGCTTGAGCCGTTGTTCTACTTGCTCGCGTTCCAGGTCGGCTTCGGCAAACTGGTCACCACGGTGCCGGGGCCGGACGGGCAGCCGATGAGCTATGTCGCGTTCGTCGCGCCCGCGCTGCTGGCTTCGTCGGCGATGAACGGCGCGGTTTTCGAATGCACGTACAACCTGTTTTTCAAGCTGCGCTACGCCAAGACGTACGACGCGATGCTGGCGACTCCGGTCGGCCCGCTCGACGTCGCGCTCGGCGAGATCGCGTGGGCGATGATGCGCGGCGGCCTCTATTCGGTCGCGTTCCTGGCGGTCACCGGCGTCATGGGGCTGCTCACGTCCTGGTGGGCGCTGCTGCTCCTGCCCGCCGCGCTGCTCGTGTCGTTCGCGTTCGCGGCCATCAGCATCACGCTGGTCAGCTTCCTGAAGTCGACGTCCCAATTCGACTACATCCAGCTCGTCCTGATGCCGATGTTCCTGTTCTCCACCACGTTCTTCCCGATCACGGTCTACCCGGAAGCGCTGCAGTGGCTGGTCCGCTGCTTCCCGCTCTACCACGGGATCGAGCTGATGCGCGGGCTTTCCGCCGGCATCTTCTCCTGGAGCATGCTGGGCAACCTGGCGTACCTGCTGGCGCTCGCCGCGATCGGGATCTGGGGCGCGACAAGGAGGATCGCGAAACTGCTGCTGACCTGAACGCGGCTCAGCGGGCCGGGCTGGGCAGTCCGGTGTGCGCCGGTGCCACCGCGGACCGGGCGTCGACGAGGCCGTGGCCGTAGAAGCCGTTGTATCCGTCGTAGCCGGAGCAGTAGGCGTCCTGGGCGCCGTCGCCGGTCAGATCGTAGTCGTCCGGGCACGGCATCGGCGTCGCCCGGGAGTCCAGCGCGCGGCGCAGCTCGGCGGCCGTCCACGGGGGATGCACCGACTTGAGCAACGCCAGCACCCCGGCGACGTGCGGCGCCGCCATCGACGTCCCGCACATCGGCGCGTAGCCGCCCGGAACGGTCGAAACCACGCACCGGTCGTCGTCGCCGCCCGGGGCCGTGACATCGACCACACCGAGCCCGTACGAGCTGTAGCCCGACTTCACCCGGTCCGGGCTGATCGCCGAGGCCGTCACCACGTCCCGCAGCCCGGCCGGCAGTGCCTCGCACTTCCCGGCGGCGGACGGCGAACCCGAGCGGCCCGAAGGCGTGAGGTCGACCGCCTCGTTGGTTGCGGCGGCGACGTTCAGCGTGCCCTGGGACGTCGCGTACTCCACGGCTCGCGCCAGCACTTCGTGCACCACGCCGCGGTCGTTGCCGCGCACGCAGGACAGCGACCACGGATTCACGAACCAGCTGCTGTTGGCGATCGGCAGATGCCGCGCCGCCGACCACATGATCCCGCAGACCGCCGCCTCGGGATCGGCGTAGCCGCGATCGTCGATCACCTTCACCGACGCGATCCGCACGCCCGGCGCGACGCCGGTGATGCCCTTGCGGTCGTCGGCCGCGGCGATGATGCCCGCGACGTGGGTGCCGTGCGCCGAGGTCGTCGGCTGCCACGCGGCCGGGCTCGGGTCCGGGACGCCGGTGAGGCAGCCCGCCGAATCGTCCGGGTCGATCGCCGCGGCGAGGTCGGGGTGCTTCGGGTCGACGCCGGAGTCCAGGACGCCGACGACCACCGCGCGGCTGCCTTCGGTGACCTGGTGCGCGGCCGGAGCGCCGATCTGGTTCATGTCCCACTGCCGCGAGGACAGGTCCGCGGCGGGCACTCGCGCCGGGTCGCTGAGCGGGAGTTCGGCCCGCGCGGGCTGGGCCGCGGCGCCCGGTCGTCCGGCGGCCGTGCGGGTGGCTTGCGCGCTGAATGCCCGTTCCGGGCCGAGACGGTCCGCGAACGCCCGATCGGCGGACGTGACGACCGCCACGGAAATCTGCGGATAGTAGCCCGCGAGCTGCCCGCAGCCCGCGCTCGTCTGCTGGCGGGCGGAAGATTCCGGGGTTCCGCGGTCGAACGCGACGACGTAGCGCACCGCCCGGCCGCCGGAGGCGCATCCGGGGCTCGCGACGGCGGCGGGGGAGACCGCGGCGCAGCCGGCGAGGACCAGGACAGAGCACACGGCCGCCCGCAGCGGCCGCGCCAGCACAGACACCGGACCTCCCACCGCGCGCGGGGCTATGCCGGGCGCCCGCGCGAGCGCCCGAGCCCGCACGCTAACCACCCCGGGCCCGGCGCGACAAGCGATGCGCGGAAGTTCGCCCGGGCGCATGATCGCGGCACGCCCGGGCGCCAGCCGAGGGGCACCGACTACACCGGGTGTCCCCCCGGGTGTGGGATACTCGCGTTGGCCGCTGCGCCGACGGGCATCCCGCTCGCGTCGTGAGCGGCCCGGAGGAGTGCCGGACCGGCACCACGCGCGTCGCCCCCGGGAGGCCGGGCCAAGGTCGATGTCGTGGCGGGTGGCCCGGGGGTCGCGAGCAGGCCGGCACCCCGCCGAGCAGACCAGGAACCGAGCGGCCGCCGACCGGCGGACCGCACGGCTGCCAGCAGGATTCCCGCCGCTGGTCACCACCACGGCGGGCACGGAACAGAAAGGGCCCCTGCGCGGCCGCGTCACCACCGGTGCGAACCGGCTGACGCGCCCGGGGGCGGAGGAGACATATGTCGAACGCGGACACACCCGCCGATCAGACCGGCGGGAATACCGTCGCACCCACGACCAGCAGGCTGGGCGAGCTGCCGCCGCGCATCCGCGTGCACGCGCTGGCCAAGCTGCTCGGCCTGAGCAGCCGCGACCTGCTCGGCAAGCTCGCCGAGCTGGGGGAAAGCCCCCGCAGCGCCCAGTCGAGCGTGACCAAGGAGGTCGCGCACCGCGTCGCGGTCATCCTCGACGCGGAGACCGCCGAAGCCGCCGGGCAGGGCCCGGCCGCGGCCGAGCCGGAGGCCGCCGCCGGGAACAAAGCCGCCGAGCAGACCGGCGCGACCGCCGGAGCCCAGGACAGCGAGGAAGCCCCGGAAGCCACCCAGGGCACCGCCGCGCAGACCCCCGAATCCTCGGAAGCCGTCGCACGGGATGCTGCTTCGCGCGAAACCGCCGCTCCGGAAGCGGTCGCCGCGCCGGGCGCTGGGGCTTCGGACACCGCCACCCCGGAAACCGGTGCTGAGCAGGGCGCTGGGGCTTCGGACACTGCCGCTCCGGAAGCGGTCGCCGCGCCGGGTGCTGGGGCTTCGGACACTGCCACCCCGGAAACCGGTGCTGAGCAGGGCGCTGGGGCTTCGGACACTGCCGTCCCGGAAGCGGTCGCCGCGCCGGGGACTGGGGCTTCGGACACTGCCGTCCCGGAAGCGGTCGCCGCACCAGGCGCTGGGGCCTCAGACACCGCCACCCCGAAAACCGGTGCTGAGCAGGGCACTGCCTCGGAAGCCGCTTCGCGGGACGCGGCCCCGGCCCGTCCGTTCTCCGCCGAATCCGCCGAGCCGGAAGCCGCTCGGGAAACCGGCGAGAAGCGCACCCGCACCCGTCGCGCCCGCCGGGCCGTCGCGCCCGCGATCCCGGCCGAACAGCAGGAAACCGAGCAGGCCGCCCCGGCCCGCGGCCCCGTGCACGTGCCGGTCTTCGCCGCGCCCTCGCCGGTCTTCCTGCCGCCCGAGCCCGCGCAGCAGTCGCGTACCAAGCCCGAGCCGGTGTTCGGTGCCGGCGAGGCTCCCGCGCAGGCCGAGCGTCCTGACCGCACCGCCGAAACCGCCGAGGAGGACACCTCCGACGAGACCCGCGACGAGCGTTCCGACGAGGACGGAGACGACGCGGGCGGCCGTCGCCGGCGCCGTCGCGGCCGTCGTGGCCGCGGCCGGGGCAAGGGCGGCGACGAGGCCCAGTCCGAGAACGAGGACGAAACCTCCGAGGGCCAGCACGACCAGCAGGCCAAGGACAGCAAAGACGCCAAAGACACCAAGGACAAGACCGCGAAGCCGGACGAGACGGGCGACGCCGACGCGGAGTCCGACGACGACTCCGAGTCCGACGGCGGCAGCAAGCGCCGCCGCCGTCGCCGCCGCCGCAAGGGCGGGGACGACGACGGGGCCGACACGAACGGCACCGACGACCCGCCGAACACCGTCACGCACGTCCGCCAGGCCAAGGCCGCCGAGACCGAGCGCCCGGCGCGCGACGAGGTGCGCAGCGTCCGCGGTTCCACCCGGCTGGAGGCCAAGCGCCAGCGCCGCCGCGACGGCCGCGAAGCGGGTCGCCGCCGCGCCCCGATCCTGTCCGAGGCCGAGTTCCTCGCCCGCCGCGAGTCGGTCGAGCGCACCATGGTCGTCGCCGAGAAGGGCGAGTCCACGCAGATCGCGGTGCTCGAGGACGGCGTGCTGGTCGAGCACTTCCTGACGTCTTCGGGCACCGGTTCGATCGTCGGCAACGTCTACCTCGGCCGCGTCCAGAACGTGCTGCCCAGCATGGAGGCCGCGTTCATCGACATCGGCCGCGGCCGCAACGCCGTGCTCTACGCGGGCGAGGTCGACTGGGATTCGGCCGGGCTGGAGGGCAAGGCGCGCAAGATCGAGCAGGCGCTCTCCACCGGCGACAGCGTCCTGGTGCAGGTCACCAAGGACCCGGTCGGGCACAAGGGCGCCCGGCTGACCACGCAGATCTCGCTGCCCGGCCGGTTCCTCGTCTACGTCCCCGCGGGCGGGGCCACCGGCATCTCCCGCAAGCTGCCGGAGAACGAGCGGCGCAGGCTCAAGGACATCCTCAAGCGGATCGTCCCGGAGGACGCGGGCGTCATCATCCGCACCGCCTCGGAGGGCATCGGCGAGGACGAGCTGGGCCGCGACGTCGACCGCCTCAAGGCGCAGTGGGACGTCATCAAGGAGAAGGCCGCCGCCGCTTCCGGCAAAAAGGGCAACGCGCCGACCATGCTCTACGAGGAGCCGGACCTGCTGGTCAAGGTCGTGCGCGATCTGTTCACCGAGGACTTCGTCAAGCTGGAAGTCCAGGGCGGCCGGTCCTGGGACACCATCAACGACTACGTCCAGCACGTCGCGCCCGACCTCGCCGACCGGCTCAAGCGCTACACCGGCACCGGCGACGCGTTCGCCGACCACCGGATCGACGAGCAGATCACCAAGGCGCTCGATCGCAAGGTCTGGCTGCCCTCGGGCGGCTACCTGGTCATCGACCGCACCGAGGCGATGACCGTCATCGACGTCAACACCGGCAAGTTCACCGGCTCGGGCGGCAACCTCGAGGAGACGGTGACCCGCAACAACCTGGAGTCGGCGGAGGAGATCGTCCGCCAGCTGCGGCTGCGGGACATCGGCGGCATCATCGTCATCGACTTCATCGACATGGTGCTCGAGTCCAACCGCGAGCTGGTGCTGCGCAGGCTCACCGAATGCCTGGGCCGCGACCGCACGCGCCACCAGGTGGCCGAGGTCACGTCGCTGGGCCTGGTGCAGATGACGCGCAAGAAGATCGGCACCGGGCTGCTTGAGGCGTTCTCCACGCCGTGCGAGCACTGCAAGGGCCGCGGCGTCGTCGTGTCCACCGAACCGCAGCGCACCGGCGGCGGCAACGGGAACGGCCACAACGGCGGCGGCAATGGGCACAACGGCCACAGCCACGGCGGCGGCGACACCAAGAGCTCGCGGCGCTCCCGCGGCCGCGGCAAGGGCGAGGAGCAGCAGCACCACGAGCCCAAGCCGGAGCAGCCCGCCCCGGCGCCGACCCCGGAACAGCGCGAGTCGGTCGTGTCGGCGGTGCAGGCCATGGCCAACGCGTCCAAGGCGAAGCACGAGCACCCCGATACGGAAGCCGCTGAGGGGAAGGAGCGGGAAACAGCCGAGCAGGCCGCCGCTCCGGACAAGACCGAGGACAAGACCGAGGACAAGGCGGAGGCCCCGGCCCCCGTCCAGCAGCCGGAAGCGAAGCAGCCGGAGCCCGCGGCCAGCCAGGCCGCGCCGGAGGCGGACGCCCCGGAGGCGGACGCGGGAGAAGAACCCGAGGTCGACGTCCCGGCCCCGGCCGTGCGCAGCACCCGGCGCCGTCCGCGCCGCACCGCTTCGCGTCCGGCAGGGCCGCCGGTGAAGGCTTCGGACCAGAGTTGATCCACCACGGGTACCCCGGGTGCAGCAGCGCCCGGGGCCTCCCGTAACCTGTAGTACGGCTCATCGCAAGCATGAGCCGCTGCGCGAGCACCTGGACCGCCCCCGGGCGGGCCGGCCGCGCCAGCCCCCTAACCCATTGTCGAGTAATGCAGGAGACTTCCGTGTCGGCGTACGCGATCGTCAAGACCGGTGGCAAGCAGTACAAGGTTGCCGTCGGCGACGTCGTCGAGGTCGAGAAGCTCGAGGGCGAGCCGGGCACCGAGCACACCTTCCCCGCCGTGCTGTTCGTGGACGGTGGCGAGGTCACCACGGACGCCGACGCGTTGGCGAAGGTCTCGGTCACCGGCAAGGTCGTCGAGCAGACCAAGGGTCCGAAGATCCGGATCCACAAGTTCAAGAACAAGACCGGCTACCACAAGCGCCAGGGTCACCGGCAGAAGCTGACCCGCGTCGAGGTCACCGGCATCTCCAAGTAGTTCTTCGGATCTTCGAGACTGAAGCTTTCAAGAAGGGGCATGAGCGATGGCTCACAAGAAGGGTGCGTCCAGCTCCCGCAACGGTCGTGATTCGAACGCCCAGCGACTGGGCGTCAAGCGCTTCGGCGGCCAGGAGGTGAACGCGGGCGAGATCCTGATCCGCCAGCGTGGCACCAAGTTCCACCCCGGTGTGAACGTCGGCCGCGGCGGCGACGACACGCTGTTCGCGCTCGCCGCCGGTGCGGTCGAGTTCGGCTCGAAGCGCGGCCGCAAGACGGTCAACATCGTGCCGGTCGAAGCCTGATCTTCGGCGCGAGCTTTTGGGCGACGTGTGTCCGCGGAATACGCGGACCACGTCGCTCGCTTATGTCACCCGGGGGCCGAGCCCCCGGACCCCCACGGTGCGGCCGCTGGCAGACCCAGCGTGGTCCGCACCGTTTTGTCGTTTCGTGAGTGAAGTGAGGCAAGCCCATGGCGTCCCGGTTCGTGGACCGCGCGGTCATCCATCTGACCGCCGGGGACGGGGGAAACGGCTGTGCCTCGGTGCACCGCGAAAAGTTCAAGCCGCTCGGCGGCCCGGACGGCGGCAACGGAGGCAACGGCGGTGACGTCACCCTCCTCGTCGACGCCAACGTGCACACCCTCCTCGACTTCCACTTCCGCCCGCACGCCCGCGCAGGCAACGGCAAAATGGGCATGGGCAGCAACCGCAACGGCGCCGCCGGCGAGGGCCTGGAGATGAAGGTCCCGCCGGGCACCGTCGTGTTCACTGAGGACGGCGAACTCGTCGCGGACCTCACCAACCCCGGCACCCGGTTCGTCGCCGCCCAAGGCGGTCGCGGCGGGCTCGGCAACGCCGCGCTCGCCTCCAAGGCCCGCAAAGCGCCGGGGTTCGCGCTGCTCGGCGAGCCCGGCGAGAGCCGGAACCTCGTGCTGGAGCTGCGTTCGGTCGCCGACGTCGGCCTGCTCGGCTTCCCGTCCGCGGGCAAGTCGTCGCTGATTTCCGTGCTGTCCGCCGCGAAGCCGAAGATCGCCGACTACCCGTTCACCACGCTCGTGCCGAACCTCGGCGTGATCACCGCCGGCTCGTCGGTCTTCACGATGGCCGACGTGCCGGGCCTGATCCCGGGCGCGTCCGAGGGGCGCGGGCTCGGCCTGGACTTCCTGCGCCACATCGAACGCTGCGCCGTGCTGGTGCACGTGGTCGACTGCGCGACGCTGGAGCCGGGCCGCGATCCGCTGTCCGATGTGGACGCTCTCGAAGCGGAGCTGGCCCGCTACACGCCGGGGCTGGGCGGCAAGCTCGAAGAACGCCCGCGCGTGGTGGTGCTGAACAAGATCGACATCCCGGAAGCGGCCGAGCTGGCCGAGTTCGTGCGCCCCGACCTGGAGGCGCGCGGGCTGCGGGTGTTCGAGGTCTCGACCGCGTCGCGCAAGGGCCTGAAGGAGCTGAGCTTCGCGCTGGCGGAGGTCGTCGAGGCCTACCGCGAGGCGCAGCCGGTGCTGGAGCCGGAGAAGATCGTGCTGCACCCGCTCGCGATCGACGACAGCGGGTTCACCGTCGAACGCGATCCGGAGGAAGAAGGCGGGTTCATCGTCCGCGGTTCGCGCCCGGAGCGGTGGATCCGGCAGACGAACTTCGCCAACGACGAGGCCGTCGGCTACCTCGCGGACCGGCTCAACCGGCTCGGCGTCGAGGAAGCCCTCGCGAAGAACGGCGCCCGCCCGGGCAGCCCGGTCACCATCGGCGACATCCAGTTCGAATGGCAGCCCTCCACGCCGGGCGTGGCGGTGCACCTGTCCGGCCGCGGCACGGACGTCCGGCTGGAGCGCACCGACCGCGTCGGCGCGTCCGAGCGCAAGGAAGCCCGCCGGATCCGCCGCGACGGCACCGGCGAGGACGAGGACTTGGTCGAAGAGGAGACCGCCCCGTCTGTCGACGCTGAGCTGGATGACGTGTGGAAAGACGAGGAGCAGGCGGAGCGCGACCGGTGAGCGGCACGCGGCACGCGATCGCGGAAGCTCGCCGGCTGGTCGTCAAGGTCGGTTCCTCGGCACTGACGACCGCGGGCAGCGGGCTGGACGTCGCGCGGCTCGACGCCTTGGTGGATGCCATCGCGGATCGCGTGGCCCGCGACGCGCAGATCGTCCTCGTGTCCTCGGGCGCGATCGGTGCCGGGCTCGCGCCGTTGAAGCTGGGCAAGCGCCCGCGCGACCTGGCCACTCAGCAGGCCGCGGCGAGCGTCGGACAGCTCGCGCTGGCGCACGCGTACGCGGAATCGTTCGGCCGCTACTGCCTGACCGTCGGCCAGGTGCTGCTCACTTCCGACGATGTCGTCCGCCGCTCGCACTACCGCAACGCGCAGCGCACGTTCTCCCGGCTGCTCGCGCTCGGCGCGGTGCCGGTCGTGAACGAGAACGACACCGTTGCCACGCAAGAGATCCGCTTCGGCGACAACGACCGGCTCGCCGCGCTCGTGGCGCACCTCGTCGGTGCCGACGCGCTCGTCCTGCTGTCCGATGTGGACGGTCTGTACGACGGCGACCCGCGCGACGGCGCGACCCGCAAGATCACCGAGGTGCGCGGCGAGTCCGATGTGGAGGGCATCGCGGTCGGAATGTCGTCCTCGGGTCTCGGCACCGGCGGCATGGTCTCGAAACTTTCCGCCGCGCGCACCGCGGCCGGCGCCGGAATCCCGGTGCTGCTGGCCGCTGCCGCCGACGCCGGGGACGCGCTGCGCGAGGCGAACGTCGGCACCGCGTTCGCGCCCGCTGACACCCGGCTGTCCGCCCGCCGCTTCTGGCTCGGGTATGCCGCCGACACCTCCGGCCGCCTCCGCCTGGACGACGGCGCGGTGCGGGCGATCCTGCGCCGCCGGTCGCTGCTGGCGGCCGGAATCACTGGTTGGGACGGGGATTTCGAGGCCGGAGATGTCGTCGATCTGGTGGATTCGGCGGACGTGCCGGTGGCGCGCGGGGTGGTCGGGTTCGATGCGGGGGAGCTGCCTGGGTTGATCGGGCGGTCCAGCCATGAGGTCCCGGTGGAACACCGCCGGGAGGTCGTCCACGCCGACGATCTCGTACCGCTGCGCCGCTAAGAAGCCCGGCACCGAAGATCCCGCCCGAACCGATTCGCGGACCTGAGGGCAGGGCGAGCCGGCCCGGCTCAAGCCTGTGGCATTGCCGCTAAGACCCCGAGAGATGCCGAGCCACGCGAGCCAGCTGCTCCGCGTAGTACTCCACAAAGGACTCTGCCGACGGATCCTCCCCGGTGAGCGCTTCCGCGATCCGGGGGAGCGACGTCGGCGCGCTCGCCGCCGCCATCAGCATCAGCAGCAACGTCTCCGGGTCCACATCGGACGGGAAGTCGCCCGCTTCCTGCCGGGCCCGCAT
This sequence comes from Amycolatopsis rubida, assembly GCF_900115345.1. Lineage (GTDB taxonomy): Bacteria > Actinomycetota > Actinomycetes > Mycobacteriales > Pseudonocardiaceae > Amycolatopsis > Amycolatopsis rubida. The sequence goes on from NZ_FOWC01000013.1 coordinate 201,465, forward strand.
GTACTTGAGCTGACCCCGCAGGAACTCCCGCTGCGACTCCGCCGCCGCCTCGTCCGGGGTGCCCTCGGCCATGTTCTCCCGCAGGAACAACCGGGCCTGGTCTTGGTCGGAGAGCCCGCTCCTGGCGAAATCCGCGAGCACGTCCGCGAGCGGACGGTCCGGCGTGGTCATCGCGGAGAACCCGGCGAACGGTTCGCTCGCGACCTCCGCGTACAGGCCTTCCTTGCCGCCGAAGTAATACGAGATCAGCTGCTTGTTCACTCCGGCGCGCTGCGCGATGTCGCTGACCCGCGCGGCCGCGTACCCCTTGCTGCCGAACTCGGCCTTGGCCGCCTCGAAAATGCGGGCCTTCGTGCGTTCGGGATCGCGCTGACGCTCACCGGGGCGCGGCGCGCGGCGCGGGGTGGTCTCGGACACCTGCGCAGCCTAACCGACGCATTAATCATCCAAAAGGTTGACGCAATCATCCTTGTGGATAATTATGGAGACCGACCGAGAGGGGATGACCGTGAACAAGATCAAGGTGGCGGTGGTAGGCGGCGGCACCGGCGGGTTGTGCCTGGCGCACGGCCTGGCGCGGGCCGGAGTCGAGGTGGCGGTGTACGAGCGCAGCCGCACCCGGACCGAGCGCTTGCAGGGCTACCGCGTGCACATCGCGCCGATGGGCTCCGCCGCACTGCACGAGTGCTTGCCGGCCGAGGCGTGGGAGCGCTTCCTCGCAACGACGGGGGAGAGCAAGGGCGTGTTCGGATTCGTCACCGAGCAGATGCGCGAACTGGCGGTTCTCGATGCTCCGCCGAGCGGCGATCCGGCCGCCGCACACCATTCGGCGAGCCGGATCTCGATGCACCAGGTGCTGTCGTCCGGATTGGACGACGTCCTGTGGCACGGCAAGGAATTCGTGCGCTACGAGACCGGCCCGAAGGGCGTCGGCCTGCACTTCGCGGACGGCACCACCGCCGAGGCGGACCTGGTCGTCGGCGCGGACGGAGCGAATTCCCGGGTCCGTGCGCAACTGCTGCCGCACGCGAAGCGGGCGGACACCGGGATCCGCACCGTCATCGGCAAGTTCCCGCTGAACGCCGAGTCCGTCCGGCAGCTCCCGGAACGGCTGGCGACCGCCCCGACGTACGTGCTGCCGCCGGCGGGCAGCGGGATGTTCACCGCGCCGCACGAGTTTCCGGCGGCTTCGGCCAACGACGAGTCCGCGGCCCTCGACCCGGTCCTGTTCGACAACACCGGCAGCTACGTGATGTGGTCCTACGGAGCGAAAGCCGGGCTGTTCCCCGGCGATCTCGCCGAATTGGCCGCTCCCGCGCTCCGGTCGCTGATGCTGGAGCGGATCCGCGGCTGGCATCCGGCGTTCAGCCGGCTGGTGCGGGACTCGCCGGACGGCACGGTGAGCATGCTGCCGATCCGCACGTCGGTGCCGGTCCGCGAGTGGGAGCCCGGTCCGGTCACCCTGCTCGGCGATGCCGTGCACAGCATGACGCCGTTTCGCGGCATCGGCGCGAACATCGCCCTGCGCGACGCACAAGTGTTGTGCCGCAACCTTTCCCGCGGCGGCGACGTGACCGCTGCGGTCGCCGACTACGAGCGGCAGATGCGGAAGTACGCGTACCCGCAAGTGCGTGGTTCGCTGCGCAGCGCCGGGCAGTTCGTGACGGAAAGCCGGTTCAGCCGCAGGGCGATGCGCGCGTCGATGACCGTGCTGGGGGCGGGCCTTTCGCTGCGGCGGAAGCTGCGCGGCTGACGTCAGCCCGCGCCGTACCAGCGCCCGCCCGGCGGCATGGCGTACTCCTTGTACAGCAGAGCTGCCAGGGTTTGCCAGCCGGTTTCGTCCGCGGTGTAGGTCTGGCCGCCCGGCGCGATCAGCACGGCCTGGCCGCTCGCGTCGGCGACCAGCGAGATCGACACGCGGAATTCGTCGTAGTCGTGCCGCACCAGCCAACGCCGCCCGATCGTGAACCGGCGGCGCGCGGTGACCGGATAACGCACGTCGACGTCGGAGACGCCGGTGCCGACGGTCGTCCACAGCGGGGTGACGCGGAGCCCGGCCAGGTGCACGAGCTGCGGTTTCCCGCCGTCCGGTTCGAAGCGGTAGTACGGACGCCTGCGCCACTGCTCCCAGCGCAGCCGCCGCCGTTCGCGGCGGATCGGGCCGCGCAGCCGGGACAGCGCCTCCTCGACCAGCGCGAGGGCGCGGGCGTAATCGGGATCGTCGCGGGACACGAGATCCTCCCTTCTCTCGCGCCCGAAGCTACTGAACCGGCCGGGGACCGGTCCCGCTCTCCTTGTCCACCAGCGTGCGGAGCTGGAACTTCTGGATTTTGCCGCTGGCGGTCCGGGGGAGTTCCGGAAACAGTTCCACGCGCTCCGGCCAGTACTGCTTGGCGACGCCCTTCTCGGCGAGAAAGCCGCGCAGCTTCTCCAGGTCCAGGTGGGCGCCGGGGTTCAGCACAAGGCAGGCGCAAGCGCGTTCCTGAAGTCGCGGATCGGGGACCGCGACCACGGCGACCGCTTCGACGTCCGGGTGTTCGTAAAGGACGTTCTCCACGTACGCGACCGGGATGTTCTCGCCGCCGCGGATGATCACGTCCTTGGTGCGGCCGGCGATGCGGAGGTAGCCGTCGGCGTCGATGGTCGCGAGATCGCCGGTGTCGAACCAATCGCCGGTGAAACTCTCGCGGGCCAGTTCGAGCCGTTCCGCGTAGCCGGCGAACAGGAACGGCCCGGCGACCTGCAGCCGGCCTTCGGCGCCTGGCGGCAATTCGGTCCCGTCCGCGTCGACGGTCCGGATCCGCATCCCCGGCCACGGATAGCCGTCGGTGTCGATCAGCTTGTCGTCCGGATCGCCGGGGATGCCGAGCGTGACCAGCGCGTCCTCGCTCTGTCCCCAGCCGCCGAGCACGACCAGACCGGGCAGCTTCCGCCGTGCCTGCCGCACGAGCGCGCGGGGGATCGGTGCGCCCATGCAGCAGAACCGTTGCAGGGAACTGAGATCGTGGTCGGCGAGGTTCGGCGCGGACAGCAGATCGTGCAGGAACGGCGTGGCGGCGGAGGTGTAGGTGATGCCGTGTTCGGCGACCAGTTCCACGAATCGCGCGGCATCCCATACGTCCTGCAGCACGCAGGTCGCGCCGTTCTGCACGCCGAGCCTCGCGCCGTAAAGGAAACCGGTGAGATGCGCGAGCGTCGACGCCATGTGCAGGACGCTGTCGGAAGTGATGCCGAGCCGGTCGGGGAGCGGGTTGTTCGCGGCGACGGCCGTGTTGTGCGTGTGCATCACGCCCTTGGGCTCGCCGGTGGTGCCGGAGGTGAAGATCAGCAGGGTGACGTCGTTGGGATCAGGCCGCCACGACGGCAGCTCCCGCCGCTCTTCCCAGGGCGTCGCGGCGAACTCGTCCCAGGACGACCCGACCACCAGCACGTGCTCCAGTTCCGGCCACCGCGGACGGAGCCGCTCCGCCATCGCCGGGTAGTCGAAACCGCGGAATTCCCGCGGCACCACCAGGACTTTCGACTTCGCGAGCGCGACCATGAAGCCGACCTCGCGGTCGCGATAGATCGGGATGAGCGGATTGCTGACCGCGCCGATCCGGCTCGCCGCGTAGTGCACGACGATCCACTCGATCCGGTTCGGCAGCTGGAAAGACACGACGTCGCCGGGCCGGACGCCCAGTTCCAGCAGCCCGAGCGCGCACCGGTCGACCTCCCGTTTGAGCTGGCCGAACGTGACGCTGCGCCGCGAATCGACGAACGCGGTCTTGTCCGGCGTGGCCGCCGCGGCGTCGTCGAGGTAGTCGGTGATGATGCGGTTGACCCAGTACCCGGCGCGGGTGTGGGCCTCGATCGTCTCGTCGTTGAGAATCGTCGCGAACATGGCGGGCTCCGGGTCAGCTCATGGTGAGGCCGCCGCTGACGCTGACGGTCTGGCCGGTGACGTAGGCGGCCTCGTCGGAGGCCAGGAAGGCGACCACGTTCGCGATGTCGGACGGCTGCGCGAGCCGCCGGAACGGGATGGCTTTCGTCAGTGCTTCGCGCAGCTTCGGGTTGTCGCCGCCGAGCGAGGCGAACAACGCGGTGTCCGCGGGGCCAGGACAGACGACGTTGGCGTTGACCGTGTTGCGGGCCAATTCCCGGGCGATCGACTTCGTGAACGCGATGACGCCGCCCTTCGCCGCCGAGTACACCGCCTCGCCCGACGAGCCGACGCGACCGGCATCGGACGCGATGGTGACCACGGAGCCGAAACCCTGCTCGACCATCACCGGCAGCACCTCGCGGCAGGTATTGAGCACACCGTAGAGGTTGATCTGCACGACGCGGTCCCAATCGGCGCGATCGGATTCCACGAACGGGCCCGCCTTGTCCCAGCCTGCGTTGTTGACCAGCGCATCGATCCGGCCGAACTGCGCGCGAACCTGCTCGACCGCGGCGGCGACGGACTCGGGGGAGGTGACGTCGGTCTGGACGCCGAGCCCGCCGATCGCGGCCGCGGTTTCCTTCGCGGTGGTCTCGTTGATGTCGCTGACCACGACGGTCGCGCCCTCGGCGGCCAGCTTCTCGGCGATGCCGCGGCCGATTCCCTGGCCCGCGCCGGTGACGATGATTACTTTGTCTTTCAGCATGGTTTCTCCATCAGGGTGCGTAGGCGCGGCCGAGGAGGTTGCGCGCGATGACGAGCTTCGACACCTGCGCGGTGCCGTCGCCGATTTCGAGGCCGATCACGTCGCGAAGCCGCTGCCCGACCGGGCTTTCGCTGGAATACCCGAGGTGCCCGAAGGTCAGCAGGCACTGGTGGATGGTCTCGGCGGCGAGCTTCGGCGCCCAGAACTTCGCCATCGCCGCCTCGGTGCTGTGCTCGACTTCGTTGTCCTTGCGCCACAACGCCTCGTAACAGACATGTCGGGCTCCGCGCAGGTAAGTCGCCTGCTCAGCGAGCGGGAACGCGACGCCCTGGAAGGTGCCGATCGGGCTGCCGAACGCCTCGCGGTCGCGGGACCACTGCAACGCCTCGTCGAGCGAAACCTGCGCTGCGCCAAGGCAGGCGAGCCCGATGATCGCGCGGGAGTAGTCGAAACCCTGCATCACCGAGACGAAGCCCTGTCCTTCTCCGCCGACCAAGGCATCCTTCGGGACGGGCAGTCCGTCGAAGTGCAGTGAAGCGCGGCCGATCGCCCGGCTGCCGAGGTCGTCGAACGCCGCCCGCGAGACATACGTGTCGTCCAGTTCGACCCAGAACGCGCTGACGCCGCGGGCACCGGGACCGCCGGTGCGGGCGAGCACGAGCGCGACGTCGGCGGACATGCCCAGCGTGATCGACGTTTTCTCGCCGGTGAGCCGCCAGCCGTCGCCGTCCGGTTCAGCCTTCATCTCCAGCTTCGCGGCGTCGGTGCCGTGCCCGGGTTCGGTGATGCAGAACGCGGGCACGACCTCGCCGGACGCGATCGGCGGCAGCCACGCCGCCTGCTGCTCCTCGGTCGCGTTGCGGGTGAGGATGTCGCTGACCAGCGCGCTGACGATGATCAGGTAGGCCGCGTTGAAGTCGCCGTGCGCGACCTCCTCGGCGGCCATCCCGGCGACGACCGCGCTGGCCTCCTGGCCGCCGTGGCGTTCCGGGATGCGCAGGCCGGTCAGGCCCATCGAGGCCAGGTCCGCGACGAGCTGGGGCCGCAGCTTCGCCGCCTTGTCGTCGGATTGGTAGTGCGGCGCAAGGACTTTCGCCGCGAATCGGCGCAGCTCTCGCCGGTAGGAGTCCTCGTCGCCGGTGAAGGTGAAATCCATGGTCAGTGCCAGTTCACGTGCGAGACGAAGTCCGGCTTGCGCTTCTCCGCAAACGCTTGCGCACCCTCCAAGCCCTCCGGCGAGGCAGTGAACAGGTCGAGCGCGGACATGGCCAAATTGGACAGTCCGGCCTGGTGGTCGGTGTCCGCGTTGAAGGACTGCTTGAGAAAACGCAGTGCGGTCGGGCTTTTCTCGGCTGCTTCGCCGGCCCACGCCTTGGCGGTCTTGAGCAGTTCGCCCGGCGGGACGACGGCGTTGACCAGACCCATCCGCTCCGCCTCGGCCGCGTCGTACTGGCGGCAGAAGAACCAGATCTCGCGCGCCTTCTTCTCGCCGACGACCCGCGCGAGATACGCCGAGCCGAACCCGGCGTCGAACGACCCGACCCGCGGACCGGCCTGGCCGAACCGCGCGGTCTCGCTGGCGATCGTGACGTCGCACAGGACGTGCAGCACGTGCCCGCCGCCGACCGCGACGCCGTTGACCGCGGCGATCACCGGCTTCGGGATGTCGCGGATGAGCTTGTGCAGGTTGCCGATCTCGAACATGCCGCTCTCGGTCGGGCCGTAGTCGCCGGTCTCCGCCCGCTGCTTGACGTCGCCGCCGGTGCAGAACGCCTTCTCGCCGGCGCCGGTGAGGATCACCGCCTGCACGTGCTTGTCCGCCCACGCCAAGCGGAACGCCTTGATCAGCTCGTCGACTGTCCGCCCGCGGAAGGCGTTGTAGCGCTCCGGCCGGTCGATCGTGACGACCGCGGCCGGACCGTCGATCTCGTACCGGATGTCCTCGAACTCCATCGTTCGCTCCCGTCTGTCGTCTGACCACCGTGACAAAATTTGACTGTTGAGTCAAGAGTTGAATCCATGGTCAACCGGTAGGCTTCTGGGGCAGCGAAGGATGTGGAGGAACGAGATGGCCGCGGTGAAGCCGCCGTCCGAGCGCGTGCGGCGCAAACGGGGCAAGCGGATCCAGGAGATCCTGACGGCGGCGGCCGAACTGTTCGGCGAACGCGGCTACGACGCGGTGAGCCTGGAGCACGTCGCCGAGCGCCTGGACGTCACGAAGGGCTCGCTGTACTACTACTTCTCCAGCAAGGACGAGCTGGGCACAGCGGCGATCGAGACGCTCGGCGACGAGTGGACGGCCCGGCTGGAGCACCTGCTCGACCGCACCGAGGGCCCGCCGGAAGCCCGGCTGCGCGCGTTGATCCACGAACACGTCACGATCGCGGTCAACGACTATCCGGCGGCGTTGCGGCTGTTCCTGATGCCGCGCGAATGGCCGAGCGCGCAACGCGAACGCATCAAGGAACTCCGCCGTCGCCACGACGCGCTTTTCCGCGCGCTGATCGAAGAAGGCCTGGCGAGCGGCGAGTTCACCGTCACCAGCGTCGACACCGTGCTGCAGTGCATGCATGCCGCGATGAGCCAGGCGCCGACATGGTGCGGTGAACTGCCGTCCGCCGCGCGCGGTAAAGCGGTGGACGAGGTGGCCGACACGTTGATGGCGCTCGTCCACATCGGACAGCTCGGACAGCTCGGACAGCTCGGACGGTGAGCTAGAGGCGGCGCGGGGCCTCGATGCCGAGCAACGCCAAGCCCTGCACGAGCGTGCGCGAGGTGAGCGTCGCCAGCTGTACCCGCGAAGCGCGCAGCTCCGGCGTTTCTGCGATCAGCACCGGGCACTGTTCGTAGAAGCGCGAGAAGGTGACTGCGGTGTCGTACAGGTACGTACACAGCTTGTGCGGCGCGTACGCGGATGTCGCCGCGCTGATCGCTTCGCTGAACCGCAGCAGCGTCAGCGCGAGCGCGCGTTCCGCCGGTTCCTGAAGCAGGATGGGCGCGTCTTCGGTGGGTTCTCCGGCTTTGGCGAGGATCGACTCGATCCGCGCGTGCGCGTATTGCAGGTAGACGGACGTGTTGCCGTCCTTGGCGAGCATGCGGTCCCAGTCGAACACGTAGTCGCGTTCGCGGTCGCTGGAAAGGTCGGCGTACTTCACCGCGCCGATCCCGACCGCGCGCGCGACTTCCTGCTGCTCTTCCTCGCTGAGTTCACTGCGCTCGGCAACGACTTCGCCAGCCTGCGCGACCGCTTCGCCGAGCAGGCTGGCGAGCTTGATCGTCTCGCCGGCGCGGGTGCGGATCACCTTGCCGTCCGCGCCGAGGATCGAGCCGAACCCGATGTGCTCGGCGTGCACGCCGTCGAGCCAGCCCGCGGTGCGGGACACCGCGAAGACCATCGCGAAGTGCTGTGCCTGCGGGGTGCCGACGACGTAGAGCAGGTCGGTCGCGCCGCGTTCGGCGGTCCAGTACCGGGCGGTGGCGAGGTCGGTGGCCGCGTAGCCGTAGCCGCCGTCGCGCTTGCGGACGATCAGCGGGAGCCGGTCGCCCTCGCGGTTGGTGAAGCCCTCGGGGAACACGCAGACCGCGCCGTCGCTGATCTCGGTGAGCCCGTCGGCTTCGAGTTCGTCGACGACCTCGCCCAGGTACGGGTTGTAGAAGCTCTCGCCGTAGATGTCGTCGTCGGTGAGCGTGATGCCGAGCTGGCGGTAGACCGCGTTGAAATGCCTTGTCGACTCGTCGACGAGCTCCTGCCAGAAGGCGAGCGTCTCCGGGTCGCCGCCCTGGAGTTTCACGACGCGCTCGCGGGAACGGTTCGCGAAGGTCTCGTCGGCGTCGAACTTCCGGCGCGCGGCCTGGTAGAACGCGTTGAGGTCGCTGCGGTCGCCGGACGGTTCGTCGAGGTGGTGCTCGATGAGCATGCCGAACGGCGTGCCCCAGTCGCCGAGGTGGTTGTGCGGCAGCACTTCGTGCCCGGCGAAGCGCAGCAGCCTGGTGATCGCGTCGCCGATCACGGTGGAACGCAGGTGCCCGACGTGCATTTCCTTGGCGACGTTGGGACTGCTGTAGTCGAGCGCGACCCGGCGCGGCTGCTCGGCCTCGGCCACGCCGAGCCGGTCGTCGTGCAACTGCCCGGCGACGCGCTGCTCAAGCCATTCGCGGCGCAGCACGAAGTTCAGGAATCCGGGCCCGGCGATCTCCGGCTGGTCGGCGACCCCGTCCAGCTCCAGGTTCTCGACGATCCCGGCCGCGACCTCGCGCGGCGGCGTGCCGAGCCGTTTGCCGAGGCTCATCGCCAGATTGCACTGGTAGTCGACACCGTCGCGAGTGGACACCGCGATGAGCGCCGCGGACGGGTCGAGGTCGACGTCGAACGCACGGCGGACCGCGGCCACCACGCGTCGGGCCAGTTCCTCACTCACCTCGGGCTCGCGCACGGTGTCCCTCCTTCGCCTAGTCGATCGGTGAAGCCTACCGACCGCGCGCGAACGGGTTCACCGCAGTTCGCTGCCCTTCGTTTCGGGCATCCGGAGGATCACGAAGAACGCGATCGCCGCCCCGGCGGCGACGTACCAGAAGAAGGCGGTGGCAGCGCCCGCCGCGGACAACGCGCTGAGCACGAGCGGCGCGGTCCCGCCGAACACGGCGACGGTCAGGTTGTACCAAGCGCCGATGCCGAGCCCGCGGAGTTCGGTCGGGAAGAGCTCGCTCATGATCGCCGGGGCGAGCGAGGTCATCGCGGTGTAGAGCGCGAGGCCGACGCAGAACACGATGAGCAGATTCCCGAACCCGGGCCGCACGAGAGAGGAGAGGGGGACGATGACGAGTGCCGTCGCCCCGGACCAGACCAGCAGCTGAGGCCGCCGTCCGACCCGGTCGGCGAGGGCTCCCATCGGGTACTGGAGGACGACGAAGAGCGCGGTCGCGATGGAAAGCGCGAGGAAGGTGTCGACGTCGTTCGCGCCGCGCCCCTTGACGGCGAAGGAGGTCAGGGCGCTGAAGAAGGTGTAGTAGCACAGCGTCGAGAGCATCGAGAACCCGATGAGCTGCCCGACCGCCTTCGGATGCTGAGTGACCGTGGTGAGCAACGGCCGCCGCACCTGTCGCGCGGTCTCCTTTTTCTCGTGGTACAGCTCGGTTTCCGCGAGACTGCGGCGCAGCCACAGCCCGACCAGCCCGAGTACCCCGCCGAGCAGGAACGGAATCCGCCAGCCGAACGAGCTGAGATGCGCCTTGTCCATCGTGCGGGCGAGCACGAACCCGAGCACCGTCGCGATGAGCACCGCGGACCCGGTGGAGATGTAGAAGAAGGAGGAGTACCGCCCCCGCCGCTCCTTGGGCGCGACCTCGCCGAGGTACGCCGAAGCGTTGGAAACCTCGCCGCCGAGCGAAAGCCCCTGCGCGATCCGCGCGAGCAGAAGGAGAATCGGAGCGAGCCACCCGACCTGCGCGAACGTGGGCAGGAGCCCGATCGCGACCGACCCGCCCGCCATCAGCGAAATGGTGAGAATCATGGCGGGCTTGCGCCCGTGCACGTCAGCGAACCGCCCGAGCAGCACGCCGCCGAGCGGCCGGAAGAAGAACGCGAGCGCGTAGGTGGCGAACGTGTTGATGAGGGCGAGCGTTTCGTTGCCGGGAGGGAAGAACGCGCCGGCGAAGTAGATGCTGAAGGTCGCGTAGATCGTCCAGTCGAACCACTCGAGCGCATTGCCCGCACTGGCAGCGAACAACTTCCGCACCGGCAGCCGGTGCCGGGCGACGCCTTCGGTCGTAGAACCGGCCATCGGGCAACCTCCACACGTCCGCACGGGTGGAACGGGACTTTGCCAGAAATGCCCGGAGATCGGTAGATCTCGGCCAAGAGTGGCGGTTGGTGCTTGTCCCACTGCGGTCCGTGATGCGGTTGGCGGCGCCGGATCGCTTTCGCCGCACAGACATCGTGCGGTCACGACGGGACGGCGGCTCGCCTTGCGCCAGGCGCCCGGTTGCCATGCCGATCCGGGGATGCGCTCGTCCGGGCTGGCTCCGCCGCTTCCCGCGCACCGGCCGCGGGCAGCCCGACCTGCCTGAACCGGCCCAGTGCCTTGCCCGCCGGATCGCCCGGTGCGCACCGCGAACCCGCGCTGGAACCGGTTATCTCACAACCCGAAGCCGAGAGGCCTGTTTCCGAACCCGGAGTGCCTCGGCCGCACCTCCGCCGCCCCAGCGGTCTCCGGTGTGCTCAGTGCGGAGCGGTACCGCCTCGGGGCTCTGCTTTCAGGAGCGCGAGGAGCCCGGGAAACCTCTTCTCGACGTCCGCGCGTCGCAGCCGGATGCCCTTGCGGTTGCCGTAGTCGATCTCGTCGATGAGGCCCGCCTCGCGAAGGACCCGGAAGTGGTGGGTCTGGGTCTGCTTCGAAATCGGAAGATTGAACGAGTTGCAGCCCCGTTCGCTGTCGCCGCGGTCGGCGGCCAATTCCGTCATCACCGAACGGCGGTGCTCGTCGGCGAGAGCGCGAAGCACCGCACCCAGATCCAGCGCATCGGCCTCCGGCCCGGCCTGCTTCGTCCCGGCCACGCGACACCTCCTTCAGGTACGACTTGCATCGTACCTCAGGGAGATGCTGTACTAAGGTACGAATTTGATCGTACCTTGACCCGGCCGCGCGGTGCCTCCGCTCATGGAGACCCGGCCCAGTAGCCGGACTCCGGGTCATCGACACTCCGAGAGGTCATCGTCATGACGAAGCGCGAGGTGCTGATAGTCGGCGCCGGAATCGCCGGGCCCGCACTCGCATACTGGCTGGCCCGGCAGGGATACCGGCCGACGGTCGTCGAACATGCCCGGCAGCTGCGCTCCGGCGGCAGCGCCGTCGTCGTCAAGGGGCCCGCGATCCCGGTCGCCGAGCGCATGGGCATCCTCCCGCAGCTCCGCGGGCTCGCCACGCGCACCCGGTCGCTGACCCTGCTCGACCCCGGCGGCAAGCGAATCCTGCGGCTCCCGCTCGCCTCGGACGAGTCTCCGGCGGTCGAGGTGACCCGAGCCGACCTGTCCGAGGTCCTCCACCAGCCGGCGCGGTCCGAGGCCGAGTTCTTGTTCGACGACACGGTCACCGCTCTCGACCAGGACGGAGGCGGGGTCGACGTCACCTTTCGGCGGTCCGCGCCACGGCGCTTCGACTTGGTAGCCGGTGCGGACGGGATGCACTCCGCGGTGCGACGCCTGGTCTTCGGACCAGAGCGGCAGTTCGTGAGCGATCTGGGTCTGTACGGCGCGACCGTCCCGTTGGAACCCGACGCCATCGAGGACCCGAACGAGATGACGATGCTGACCGTGCCGAACCGGATGCTGGTCGTTCACCCCTCGCGGACCACCCCGCTCGCGATCTTCACTTTCCGGGCCGCGCAGCCAGCACCCCACGACCGCAGGAACATCGCACTGCACAAGCAGACGGTGGCCGGCGCCTACGCCGACGTGCGGTGGCGCGCACCGGAACTCGTGGCGGCGTACCTCGACCACCCGGCTCCGTTCTTCGACCCCCTGACCACCGTCCGGATGCCCTCGTGGTCCCGCGGACGGGTCGTACTGCTCGGGGACGCGGCGGGAGCGACAGCCCTGCTGGGCGACGGGTCCAGTATGGCGATGGCGGGCGCGTACGCCCTCGCGGACGAACTCGCCGCCCATCCAGGCGATCACGCCCGCGCCTTCGCTGCCTACGAGTCGCGACTTCGCCGTGAAGTGGGCCCACGGCAACGACGCGTCGGTCTGGTCTCCCGGCTCATGGTGCCCCGTACCCGGCCGGGCCTGGTGGTGCGCAACACGGTGGCTCGCGCAGCCAGTCGCACGAGCCGGTTCACCGCTCGCGAAGCCGCGAACCGGTAGACCGGGTCCGCGCAGACCGGTCACCCGGCAGGTGCGTGGCTCCGCGGCAGCTCTCAGCCGGGTCGACGCCGCCATGGCCGACGACCCGGCTGGGCCGCACGCAGGCCAGAGCGTGGCCGATGCTGCCTGCGGCGACGCCGGGGGTTTCCTTGCGCGTCGGCCAGTTCTCCTTGTGCCGCGGCGAATTCAGCCTCGCCGACCGGCCGCCTGATTTCGTACTCGTCGGCGCGGTCGTTCATCAGGCATTCGACGAAGACGGTCTGCTCGACGGGATGCCCCGCTGTCGGCGACATCGCGACCAGATACCCGCGGCATGCGCGCGGCTGCACTGTCGGCGTCTTCCCGAGTTGCCTGCCACCCTGCTGAGCAGCAACTCCGCCTGATGGCGGCGAATACGCGACGATCGAACGCAAGAGCCTGCCAGCAACACAACACCGGTCTGCTCGACTCAGCCCGCCGCACGTACCCACCAGCCGCAGACCCCGGCCAATCAAGCCCGGCCGTCTGCGCACCAGTCACGCCGCGCGCCAGTCGTGACCGAGCCGACCTGCCCGACCCCGCCCGGCGCACCTGACGACCAGCCGCGGATCCCCGCGAACTCGAGCCGCCGAGTCGCCGATTCAGCCCCGGCGCATCCAGTCGCCGATTCAGCCCCGGCGCGCCGAGTCGCCGATTCAGTCCCGGCGCACCCAGTCGCTGATTGCGCCCCGCCGCTCAGCCGTCGATTCCGCCCAGTTCGCCCACTGACCGGCCGCCGAAGCTCGGCGTACCTGCCGACCAGTCGCCGCCCCAGCCAGGCAAAGCCGCTCCGGCTCACCACCGAGCCCGGCGCACCTCAAGCCGTACTGGCCAACGCGAACGGCAACACCCCCTCCGCCCCGGCCCGCCGCAGCAGCCGCGCCGCCAGCGTCATCGTCCAGCCGGTGTCGATCAGGTCGTCCACCAGCAGCACCGGCCCGCGCGTCTGCGCGACGCTCGCCGCCAGGTCCTCCGGCAGGCTCAACCTCCGCCACAGATCAGCCAGCCGCTGCGCGCTGTTCGCCTGCCGCGGCGGCGGCCCGGCCGACGCCAGCTCTCCCAGATAGTCCAGCCGGCCGATCGCCGACAGCCGCAGTGCGAGGCTGTCCACCAGTTGCGGCCGCGTCGCCGACGGGATCGCCACCACCGCCACCGGACGTTGCGCCCACTGCCACCCCGCGAGCACCTTCACGCACGCGTCGAAAACCGAGTCGGGGACCTCGGCGTCCGGCGCGCCCGGGCCGAGCAGTTCGCGCAGCCGGCCGCCCCAGCCCACGTCCGTGAGCCGGCCCAGCACCTGTCCCGGCTCGGCCTGTTCCTCGGTCTTGATCCGGCCCGACAGCGGCACGTCGAGCCCTTTCATCCCGCTCGGCCACTGTTTGCGCGGCGCGACCTCGACCCCGGGCCGGTCCAGCCGTTCCCGCGTGGCACCCGCGATTTCGTCGGACACCGCCGTGCTCCAGTGCTGCCCGGTGCAGTTGTCGCACCGGCCGCACGGCGCTGCCTCCGGATCGTCGAGCTGCCGCCGCAAATACTCCATCCGGCATTCGCCGGTGCGGATGTACCCGAGCATCGCCTCCCGCTCGGCCGCCCGCGCGACACCGACGCGCTCGTACCGTTCCCGGTCGTACTCCCACGGCTGGCCGGTGCTCTCCCAGCCGCCGCGCACCCGGCGCACCGCACCGTCCACATCGAGCACTTTCAGCACCATCTCCAGCCGAGACCGGGAAAGCTCGACCGACGGCTCCAGCGCGGCTGTCGAAAGTGGACGGTCGGCGTACGCGAGCGCGTTGAGCACCTGCGTGACCCGCAGCTCGTCCGGGAACGCCAGCGACCCGAAGTACGCCCAGATCGCCTTGTCCTCGCGCCCGGGCAGCAGCACCACCTCGGCCCGTTCGACGCCGCGACCGGCACGGCCGACCTGCTGGTAGTAGGCGATCGGCGACGACGGCGCGCCGAGGTGCACCACGAACCCGAGGTCCGGCTTGTCGAACCCCATCCCGAGCGCCGATGTCGCCACCAGCGCCTTGACCCGGTTCTCCAGCAGGTCGTCCTCCGCGGCCTGGCGGTCGGCCGGATCGGTCTTCCCGGTGTAGGCGGCCACCGGATAGCCGCGGTCGGACAGCAGCGCGGTGACGTCGTGCGCGGCGGCGACGGTGAGCGTGTAGATGATGCCCGACCCCGGCAGCTCCGCCAGGTGCTCGGCGAGCCAGGCCAGCCGCGCCTCGTCGCTGGGCAGTTCGGCCACTGCCAGGCGCAGGCTTTCCCGGTCGAGCGGACCGCGCAGGACGAGCGTGTCCGTCTCGCCGCCGATGCCGAGCTGCTCGGCGACGTCCGTGGCCACCCGGTCGTTCGCGGTCGCGGTGGTGGCCAGCACCGGCACGCCGTCGGGCAGGTCGCCCAGCAGCGTGCGCAACCGCCGGTAGTCCGGCCGGAAGTCGTGGCCCCAGTCGGAAATGCAGTGCGCCTCGTCCACCACCAGCAGGCCGGCGCCGGCGGTGAGCTTCGGCAGCACGCTGTCGCGGAAGTCCGGGTTGTTGAGCCGTTCCGGGCTGACCAGCAGCACGTCCACCTCTCCCGCGGCCACCGACGCCTGGACCTGGTCCCACTCCTGCGCGTTCGCCGAGTTGATGGTGGCCGCGTGGATCCCCGCCCTGGCGGCGGCGGAGATCTGGTTGCGCATCAGGGCGAGCAGCGGCGACACGATGACCGTCGGTCCCGCTCCCCGTTCCCGCAGCAGCGCGGTGGCGAGGAAGTACACGGCCGACTTCCCCCAGCCGGTGCGCTGCACGACGAGCGCGCGCCGGTGGTGCGCGACCAGTGCCTCGATGGCGGTCCACTGGTCCTCTCGGAGGGCGGCGTTGTCCCCGGCGAGCGCCCGGAGCAGGGTCTCCGCGCGGGTCCGGAGGTCTGGGGTGGTATCGGTGGTGTCCACGTCCCCCGGTCTACCCCATGCCCCCGACAATCCCGGAGCCGCCCGGACCGGAACGGACAGTTCCCGGCCGGAAACGCAGAGTTATGTGACTCATGTCACAACAGTAACCTAGGTCGCAGGCGCGACGGGAAGCCCTCGCGTGCCCGCGCGTATAGGCTCACCGGCTATGTCACCACGCCGGATCGGGGTCATGGGCGGCACCTTCGACCCCGTGCACCACGGCCACCTCGTCGCGGCCAGCGAGGTCCAGTCGCGGTTCGCGCTCGACGAGGTCATCTTCGTGCCGACCGGGCAGCCGTGGCAGAAGTCCGGCCGCCGCGTCACGCGCGCCGAGGACCGCTACCTGATGACGGTCATCGCCACCGCGTCCAACCCGGTCTTCTCGGTGAGCCGGGTCGACATCGACCGCGGCGGCCAGACCTACACCGTCGACACGCTGCGGGACCTGCACGAGGAATACCCGGACGACGAGCTGTTCTTCATCACCGGGGCCGACGCCCTCGAACAGATCCTCACCTGGCACAAGGCCGACGAGCTGTTCGACTTCGCGCATTTCATCGGTGTCACCCGGCCGGGCTACCGGCTCAACTCGCACCATCTGCCGAGCGGCAAGGTGAGCCTGGTCGAGGTCACCGCGATGGCCATCTCGTCCACCGGATGCCGCGAGCGCGTCGAGCGCGGCGAGCCGGTCTGGTACCTCGTGCCCGACGGCGTTGTGCGCTACATCGCCAAGAAGGACCTCTACCGCAAGGACGCCGAGGCCTGACCGGGTACCCTCGTCCGGGCGTACCCGAAATCTTGAAGGAGCACTGTGGCAGCGACGTCCGAGGCACGGGACCTGGCGGTGGCGGCCGCGCACGCGGCGGCGGACAAGCTGGCCAGCGACGTGGTCGTCCTGGACGTGTCCGAGCAGCTCGTGATCACCGACGCGTTCGTGATCGCGTCCGCGGCGAACGAGCGGCAGGTCGGCGCGATCGTCGACAACGTGGAGGAGAAGCTCCGCATCGAGGGGCACAAGCCGGTGCGGCGCGAAGGCGCGCGCGAGGGCCGCTGGGTGCTGCTCGACTACGTCGACGTCGTCGTGCACGTCCAGCACGCGGACGAGCGCTCGTTCTACGGCCTTGAGCGGCTGTGGAAGGACTGCCCGCGGATCGAGGTCGAAGGGCTGGCGACAGTCCCCGCCACCGACACCGACGACGCGGACGGCCCGGAGGCGTGAGCCCGCGGCGGCTGCTGCTCTGGCGGCACGGCGAGACGGACTACAACGCCGCCGGCCGCATGCAGGGACACCTCGATTCGGCGCTGACCCCGGTCGGCTGGAACCAGGCGCGCTTCGCCGTGCCCGCGCTCGCGCGGTTCAAGCCGGACCTGGTGATCGCGTCCGACCTGCGCCGCGCCACCGACACCGCCACTGTGCTCACCGAGGCGATCGGCGTGCCGCTGCAGATCGACAAGCGGCTGCGCGAGACGCACCTCGGCGAGTGGCAGGGCCTGACCGGGGCCGAGGTCGACGAGGGCTATCCCGGCGACCGCGAACTGTGGCGCACCAACGCCGCGTGGGCCCCGCCGGGCGGCGAGTCCCGGGTCGAGGTGGCCGAACGCGCCGCCGAGGTGGTCGACGACCTGATGCAGCCGAACTCCGACGCCGGGGAATCGGTCCTGCTCGCTTCGCACGGCGGTCTGATCCTCGCGCTGACGGCGAAGCTGCTCGGCCTTCCGGTCGAGGTCTGGCCGTCGCTCGGCGGGATCATGAACTGTCATTGGGTCGACCTCGGCCACCGCGAGGGGAAGTGGCGGTTGCACGCGTACAACGCGGGCATCACCGGCTGACCCGATGAGCCCGCAGCTGCTCGTCTTCGGCGATTCACTCTGTTTCCACGGTCCTGAAGGTCCTTGCGCGGCCGATGATCCGCGCCTGTGGCCCAACGTCGCCGCGAACGCGTTGTCCGGACAAGCTGATCTCGTCGCAGGCATCGGCTGGACCGCGCGCGACCTGTGGTGGTCGCTCACCGGCGACCCGCGGGTGTGGGCGGATCTGCGCCGCGTCGACGCTGTCGTGCTCGCTGTCGGCCACATGGACACACTGCCGTCGCCGTTGCCGACGTACTTGCGTCAGGGACTTCGCTACCTGCGCCCCGACGGTGTGCGTCGCGTCGTACGCGGTGCCTATCTCGCTGCGCAGCCACGGTTGTCTGTCGTGATGCGCGGACGTCCTCGCGTGCTTCCCGCGCGGCTGACAGTGAGCTATCTGGACCAGTCCGTCGAAGCGTTGCGCGCGTTGCGGCCTGAGTTGCCTGTGTTCGGAATGCTGCCTTCGGTGCACCGCGCTGATGCGTACGGACGCGTACACACGGGACGCGCCGAAGCAGCCGCTGCAATCGCTTCGTGGGCCGCGCGATGCGAAGTGCCGTTGCTCGACACGCCCGGCGTGGTTGGCGAACATGTCTTGAGCGGCGCGGGAAATCCCGACGGCATGCACTGGGGATGGGCCGGGCACGAAGCCGTCGGCACCGCGATGGCGAAACTCGTTGCCCCGCACCTCGGCTCCGGCCACGTAGGCTGACGACGTGTCGGTCGCCGTGGTCACGGACTCCACCGCGCACCTGCCCGAAGGCTTCGCCGAGCGGCACTCGGTGCGGGTGGTGCCCCTGCACGTCCTCGTCGAAGGCGTGTGCTCGCTCGACGGCATCGAGATGGGCCCCGCCGCGCTCGCGGAAGCGCTGGGGGAGCGCAAGATCGTCACGACCTCCCGGCCCACGCCGGCCGAATTCGCCACCGAATTCCGGGCCGCGCTCGACGCGGGCGCGGACGCGGTCGTGTCAGTGCACCTGTCGAGCGAACTGTCCGGCACCTGGG
Organism: Amycolatopsis rubida; assembly: GCF_900115345.1. Taxonomy (GTDB): domain Bacteria; phylum Actinomycetota; class Actinomycetes; order Mycobacteriales; family Pseudonocardiaceae; genus Amycolatopsis; species Amycolatopsis rubida. The sequence goes on from NZ_FOWC01000013.1 coordinate 219,763, forward strand.
AAGCCGCCGTCCTGGCCGCGGAAGAGGTCGGCTCGGACCGGGTCCGCGTCGTCGATTCCCGCACCACAGCGATGGGTTTGGGCTTCGCCGCCCTGCACGCCGCGGACGCCGCCGCTTCCGGAGCCAGCCCGGCGGAAGTCGAAGCGGCGGCGACGAAAGCGGCCGAACGGTCTTCGACGTTGTTCGTGGTCGAGACTCTGGAACACCTGCGCCGGGGCGGCCGGATCGGCTCGGCCGCGGCATTGCTCGGCACCGCACTGGCGGTGAAACCGGTGCTGCACATGTCCGACGGCCGGATCCTGCCGCTGGAGAAAGTGCGCACGATGAACCGCGCGATCGGGCGGTTGGTCGAGTTGTCCGTGCAGGCGGCGGGCACCGGACCGGTCGAGCTGGCGGTGCATCATCTCGCCTCGCCGGAGCGGGCCGTCGAATTGGCGAACCGGCTTGAGGAAGCGATCCCGGGATGCGCCGGGGGATGCGTGGTGTCGGAGATCGGCGCGGTCATCGGCGCGCACACCGGGCCTGGCGTGCTCGGCGTCGTCGTGCAGCGCGCCTAACCGGGTTCCTGGTTGCCGAATCGCGCGAGCAGGTGCCAGACGCGCTTGAGATCTTGCTCGTCGCGGACGGCGGCTTTCCCGAGTATCCGTGGGTCGAGGTGCCCTTCCTCGGCGAGTCCGGCACCGAGCGCGGCGAACTCCGGTCCGCGGTAACCGGGGTGCCGGAGCAGTTCTTCGGCGGTGAGCCGGAACCCTTCGTGCCACTCGACCGGGCCCAGGTTTCGGGCCGCCGCCTCGATTTCCGTTCCCCGGTAGGACGGATCGAGAACCAGCGCTTCGACGTCCCGGGCCAGGTCCGCCTCGCCGTGCACCTGCGCCTCGATGTAGTCGTCCAACAGGTCTTTGCCGTCAGCTTCGGCCATCGCGACCAGTTCGGACAGGTGCGCCTCGACGCCGAAGGACGTCGGTTCGAAGACGCTGTCGGGATAGCTGAAAGTCGTGCGGGACAGCGTATGCCGGGCGAGCCGCAGGTGCGCCGAACCGAACCGCGGCGAGCCGCCCGCCTTCCGGCCGCGGAAATTCAGCGACCCGTATTTCGGCCGGTGCTCCGGCGCGGCCTCGTCGTAGGCACCGGCGAACAACCGGCTTTCCCAGCGCCAGCGGTCGCCTCCCGGATCCGCCGTCAGCCCGCCGTTGCTGACGCCGGTCTCGAACTGCGAGCGGTACCGGCCGTCTCGAACCATTCTTTCCAGGATCGGCACCCCGTCGACCAGCCGGTCCGGGTGGAAATGCAGCGTGACCCGCCACGACGGATCCGCTGGCCCGCCGGTCGCCAGCGCGGCGAAGCGGGCGACCGCACGCTCCCCAGCCTCCATCCGGATCACGGCCAGGACATCGTGATCGCGCGCTCGAAATCGACGTACCCGGCGCGCTGGAACGCGTTCGCCATCGGGACGTTGCCGAGATCCGTCGCCGCCCGGATGCGAGGAACCTCTTGGGCGGCAAGGATTCGAGTGCCCTCGGCGAGAATTTCGTCGAGGCAGCGGTTGCCGCGATGCTCGGGCAGGACGGCCAGATAGCCGATGACGGGGTGGTAATCGTTGCGTGCTGGCGTGACGAACCCGACCGGCGTGCCGTCGGGCAGCGTGGCGACGCGCCACCAGTCCCGCGGACTGCGGTAGTGCGCCAATTCGTCCTCGTAGTGCCGGATCGCCGCTTCACGGGCGGACATCCGGGTCAGGTCGTCGCGGCTGCGGGCGTCGGGCGTTCCGTCCAAGACCCGGGTCATCAAGTCGAGGACCTCGTCCTCGCCGAGGATCTTCCGGAAGACCAGCCGTTTTCGCGGCGGGGCGACCGGAGTCCCTGGCCGCCGCTCGAAGCGCGGCCGCTCAGCGAGCAGTTGAGCACCAGCCTGTTCGAGCGCGATCATCCGGTCCTCGACAACGCTTCGGGTTTCGGCTTTTTCGCGCCAGTCAGCGGGAATCATCCGGTTGTAGACCGGAGGCCGGGCGCCTGCGGGCAGAATCTCCGCCATCGCGGTCCGGAGCAGCCGCGCGCCGACGGTCACGTCCTCAAGATCGAAGAAGTCCAGCAGAAACGGGACAGGTTCGTCGGCTCGGCCCCAGCACGCGGCCCTGGCGACGAGTTCGCTGCCGCGGACCGCGATCCACATCTACTCCGGCCCGCGTCGGCCAGCGGCGAGATCGTCGGCGAACTCGTGGTCGAGGGCGTAAGTGAGTCGGCAGAAGAGATCGAATTCTTCCGGTCCGGAGATCGGGCGCAAGGTCAGGTCGGTGTGGTCCACGGCTGCGGCATGCTCCCGTTCGACGGCGGGCTACCAGGTCTAGCCGATGAGCGCGGCGGGTGCGAACGCTTTTCGCCCGCTGGTGCCGCAGGCCAAACCCGCCAGTATGACCGCGTGCCCCGACAAACTCCGTCGCGTCGCCTGCGCTGACGGCCCAGTTGTCCCCAAGGGGCGGGTTGTCCACAGATCGCGCGGAACACTCTCGCCGCCGGACCGGCCGACGCCTAGCGTCGATCGTGTGTTCGAGCACTCCGCCCGAGACCAGGGCACTCCCGTCAACGTCAGGCTCACCTGGCTGGCCGACCAGCTGGCCGCTGTCCCGCACCTCGCCGGACCCGGCAGCAGGCCGGCACGCCGCTGGCTGCCCCTCGGCCGGGCGGGCCGGCCCGTGCGCAGCCGGGCGAGCGTGTCGGCAACGGCAGACAGTCAGCCGTCCGCGGGCACGGAGGTGGAACCGAACTATCGCCTGTCCGCAGGTGCTGACGGCTTGCTGACAGGCATGGATGGCACAGCAGGCGACTCAAGGTCGCACTCCCGCACCGCGGGGTTGAAAGCTGGACTGTCTGCCGTTGCCGACAGTTCACCGCTACTGGGCGGCCCGTTGGCGGACGGTACGCCGCTCGTGCGGCCTGGGGGCCGCATAGCCCGGCTGTCTGCACTCGCCGACAGCCCGCCCCCGCCAGAAAACCCATTGCCGGGCGGCAAACTGGTCCGTGGCTGGCTGCCGGAACACACCGGACACCGCCTGGCCCGGCGCTGGCTCCCCGGCTCAATCGGCCTGCCGGGCTTCCTGGGCCGCCGGGGAATGATCTTCGCCCTGGCGTTGCTGGCAGCAGCCGCCGTCATCGCCGGAGGCCTGGCCATCTTCGGCCGCTCACCCGCGGCCGAGATCGCTCCGCCGCTCCCGGTCGCCCGTGCGCAAGTGCCGCACGCGTCGAAGACCAACGAGAACCTGGTCATCAGCGTAGTCGGCCACGTGCGCTCGCCAGGGCTGGTCACCGTGCCGTCGGGTTCCCGCGTCGCCGACGCCCTCCGCGCAGCGGGCGGTGCCACCCCCGGTGCCGACCTGACCGCACTGAACCTCGCCCGCAAACTCACCGACGGCGAGCAGTTGGCGGTCGGCGTCCCAGCCACCTCAGCGGTACCGGCCGGCTCAGGAGCCGCGGCCAGCAAAATCGACCTGAACTCAGCGACCGCCGAACAACTCGACAGCCTCCCCGGCGTCGGCGAGGTCACCGCCCGGCGCATCACCGACTGGCGCACCCAGCACGGCGGATTCGCGAGCGTCGAACAACTCCGCGACGTGGATGGCATCGGCGCGAGCAAATTCGAAAAGCTTCGCGAGCAGGTGACCGTCGGATGAAGCTGGAAACTGAGGAAGAGACGCGGCGCGACCACGATTTCCGTCTCGTCCCCGCTGCCGTCGCCGGATGGGTGGCTACTCTCGCCGGACTGCAACTCGGTTGGTGGGTCGCGACAGCGGTCGGTGCCGTAGCAGTGATCGGCGCTGTGGTGTTTCTAGTGCGCGGCGGTGCCAGATACGCCGGTGCTGGCGGAGCGCTGCTGCTGGCCGGGCTCATTGCCGCAGTGCCCACCGCCCTGCGCATTCACGACGCGGCATCCGACCCGCTGGGAGCCGCTGCCGAACACGGCGTCACCGCGACGCTGCGGGTCGAGATCAGCGAGCGCCCGCGGCCGATCCACCAAGCCGGCTATGCGGACCAGCAGGCGGGAACCCGGTCAGTGGCGATCCCCGCCCGAGTCTCAACGGCCATAGCGGACGGTCAGCCCATCGAATCGACCGGCCGGGTTCTGTTGCTGGCACCGGTTGCCGGATGGAGCGGCCTGCTGCCCGGCCAGGAAGCGACGACGTCCGGCCGCCTCCTGCCCGCACGCGGCGGGGAACTGACCGCAGCAGTCCTCTCCGTTCGTGCCGCACCCATCGACGTCGGGCCAGCGCCGTGGTGGCAGCAAGCCGCCGCAGTCCTGCGGAACAGCTTGCACTCGCTGTGCTCGGTCCTGCCCGAAGAACCAGCGGGCCTCCTGCCCGGACTGGTGCTAGGCGACACGAGCGCGTTGCCGCAACGGGTCGAAGGAGAGTTCAAGGCATCTGGACTCACCCACTTGATGGCAGTGAGCGGCGGAAACCTCGTCATTCTCGGCGGAGCCGTCCTGCTGCTGTGCCGATTGGTCCGAGCCGGCCCGAGATTTTCCGCGACAGCGGCTGGAGTCTGCCTGGTGGGATTCCTCGTCCTGGTGGGCCCTGAACCGAGTGTGGTCCGGGCTGGCGTCATGGGCGGCATCGGCCTGCTCGCGCTGGCTCTGGGACGACGTGGTTCGGCGTTGCCCGCATTGGCCTTCGCGGTGTGCGTACTGGTGGCGTGGGATCCGACGATGGCGGGTAATTTCGGCTTCGCGCTTTCGGTTCTCGCTACGGCAGGACTGGTGCTGCTCGCGCCGCGCTGGGCAGATTCGCTGGTACGAAGGGGAGTTCCGGCCGGTTACGCCGAAGGCCTGGCTGTTCCGCTAGCCGCGTTCGTGGTCACCGCTCCCGTCATCGCCGGTATGGCGGGCACGGTCAGCCTGGTCTCAGTCGTGACCAATGTCCTTGCGGCACCGGTAGTCGCGCCGGTGACTGTGCTGGGAGTGCTGGCAACAGTCGTCGGACCATGGTGGCCAGGTGCGGGACGGGTGCTGATCCATGCGGCAGATCCGGAAGCCCGATGGCTGATCACCGTCGCCCGGCACGGTGCGAGAGCGCCGGGCGCGGCGCTGTCGTGGCCCGGTGGCTGGTGGGGCGGATTGTGCGCGGCGGCCCTGCTGGTCGTCGTCGTGGTGGCGGCGCGGTTTCGCCGGCTCCGGCTGCTGGTGGCGATCGGACTGGTCGTCGTGCTGCTGACGGTCGTACCGGCCACAGTCCTGGCGCCTGGCTGGCCGCCAGGCGGCTGGGCGATGGTGGAATGCGATGTCGGACAAGGAGATGCGGTCGTCCTGGCCACTGCTGAGCCTGGCCGCGCCGTGGTCGTCGACACCGGGCCGGAACCAGGGCCGGTCGACGAATGCCTGCGGAGGCTGGGCGTCGATCGGGTGCCGTTGCTCGTGCTGAGTCACCTGCACGCGGATCACATCGGCGGACTCGTCTCGGTGTTCGACGGAAGAACAGTCGGTGCGATCGCGGTAGGGCCAGGGCGTGCTCCGGCGTGGGCGTGGCAGTCGGTCTCCGGCGAAGCGCGGCGTCGTGGCGTGCCGCTGGTGCAGTTGAGCGACGGGCAGCGGCTGGAGTGGCCGGGGCTGTCGCTGGAGGTGCTCGGTCCGCGCTATGCCACTACTCGCGCACCGGCGTTGCAGGACGGCACGATGATCAACAACAGTTCGGTCGTCCTGCGCGCCGAAACCCCGGCTGGCCGAGTATTGCTGACTGGAGACGTCGAACTGGCCGCACAGGCGGACTTGCTCGCCGAGGGCGCGGACCTGCGGGCGGACATCCTGAAGGTGCCGCATCACGGATCGAGGTACTCGCTGCCGCAGTTCCTCGCGGCGGTGCGGCCGCGCACGGCGCTGATCAGCGTCGGCGCGGGCAACGGGTACGGGCATCCGAGCAAGTCCACAATGGACGTTCTCGGGACGATGGGAGTGCTGGTCACCCGGACCGATGTGGACGGCGACACTGCCGTCCTGCCCGGAGGAAGCGGGCCGGCGGTCGTGCGCCGGGGCGAGCCGCGGGGTCCGCCGCGGTAGTGCGGCGGACCCCGGGCCGGTGCGTCAGTAGCCGAGCGCCTTCGCGACGGCTTCGGCGGACGGCGGCACGGTGGCCTTCGGGCCGATGTGGTTCTCGACCGCGTCGAGGGTCTTGAGGCCGTCGCCGGTGATGAGGAGGACGGTTTCGGCGTCCGGGTCGAGCTTGCCGGTTTCGACGAGCTTCTTCGCGGTCGCCACGGTGACGCCGCCCGCGGTCTCGGTGAAGATGCCTTCGGTGCGCGCGAGCAGCCGGATGCCTTCGACGACCTCTTCGTCGGTGACGTCCTCGATCGCGCCGCCGGTGCGGTTGACCACGTCGAGCACGTACGGGCCGTCGGCCGGGTTGCCGATCGCGAGCGAGCGGGCGATGGTGTCCGGCTTGACCGGCTGGACGACGTCGTGGCCGTTGCGGTACGCGGCGGAGACCGGCGAGCAGCCGGTGGCCTGTGCGCCGAACACCTGGTACGGGCTGGCGTCCACGAGACCGAGCTGGCCCAGTTCGCGGAAACCCTTGTCCACCTTGGTGAGCTGGGAACCGGAGGCGATCGGCACGACGATCTGCTCGGGGATGCGCCAGCCGAGCTGCTCGGCGACCTCGTAGGCGAGCGTCTTCGAGCCTTCGGAGTAGTACGGGCGGACGTTGACGTTCACGAACGCCCACTTCGGGTGCTCGGCGGCCAGTTCGGTGGCGAGCCGGTTCACGTCGTCGTAGTTGCCGTCGACGGCGATCAGGTCGCCGTCGTAGACGGCGGTGGTGAGGATCTTCGCGCGTTCGAGGCTCTTCGGGATCAGCACGACCGACCGCCAGCCGGCGCGGGCCGCCGCGGCGGCGGTCGCGTTGGCCAGGTTGCCGGTCGAGGGACACGCGAGGACCTCGAAGCCGAACTCGCGGGCGGCCGCGAGCGCGACGGCGACCACGCGGTCCTTGAACGAGTGCGTCGGGTTTCCGGTGTCGTCCTTGACCCACACGCGCTTGAGGCCGAGCTCTTTCGCGAGCCGGTCCGCGCGCACGAGCCGGGTACAGCCGGGTTCGGTGTTCGGGGTCTCCTCGACGGTCGAGGGGACGGGAAGGAGCTTCTTGTAACGCCAGATGTTGCGCGGGCCCGCCTCGATGTCCTCGCGGCGGACGCGGCCGAAGTCGTAGGCGACCTCGAGCGGAGAGAAGTCTTCGGCGGAGACGAATTCCGGAGCGAGCGGCTGCCGGTGCCCTTCTTCCTTCGACACCAGTTCGACGGCCGGACCGAGGTCGATCGTCTTGTTGGCGGAGGTGGCGCTGAGGGCTGCAGTCATCGCGAGGTTCCTTTCCTCATCTGCCCCGCCGAAGCGGGCCGGAATTGGCACCGTGGTCGTCAGCTACCCCGCGATCGCGGGGTGACAGGCTGTACGCCGGTTGCCGGGGCTTCGTCGGGCCGTTCCCTCTGCCCCTCTGGATGAGCGGTATTCGGTTGTCGGAGCGCCGGTGGGCGCGTCCTCGGCTACACCGTACGACATCCCGATCAGCCGGTGCCACGGAGGCGGCCCACATCACCGGAGCGGGCGGCCCGGCGGCCGGGTGAGAAGATGGCGGGGTGACCACCGCACCCGCGCCGCTGCACCTCGTCACGGGCGAGGAAGAACTGCTCATCGAACGGGCTGTGCGAGCGTCCCTCGACGCGGCCAAGGCCGCGGACCCGACGGCTGACCTCACGCGCATGCGGGTGTCCGATCTCACACCGCCTGTGCTGGCCGAGCTGGTGAGTCCGTCGCTGTTCGCCGAGGGGCGCGTGATCGTGCTGGAGTCGGCGCAGGACATCTCGCAGGAGCTGTCCGACGCGGTCCTCGCGTACGTGAAGGCACCGGCCGAGGGCATCGTCCTCGTGGTGGTGCACAGCGGCGGCGGGCGGAGCAAGGCCGCGAAGGCGCTGCCAGGCGCGTTGAAAAAAGCGGGCGCGGAAATCACCGAATGCCCGAAGCTCACCAAGCCGGCCGAGCGCGAGGCGTTCGTGCGCAACGAGGTGCGCCGCGTGGGCGGCAAAATCGACGCCGCGGGACTGATGGCGCTGCTCGACTCGGTCGGCTCGGATCTGCGTGAACTGTCCTCGGCCGCTACCCAGCTGGTCGCTGACACCGGGGGAGCCGTCGACGAGCAGGCGGTGCGCCGCTACCACACCGGACGCGCCGACGTGACCGGCTTCGCGGTGGCGGAAAAGGCCGTCGCGGGCGACCGGGCCGCCGCGATGGAGTCATTGCAGTGGGCGATGCAACTGGGCGTTCCGCACGTCCTGGTGGCCGACGCGCTGGCCGACGCCGTGCGCACGATCGCTCGCGTGTCCGCGGCCGGGCGCGGCAACCCGAACCAGATGGCGGGCGAGCTGGGCATGCCGCCGTGGAAGATCCGCAAGGCGCAAGGCCAGTCGCGCGGCTGGGGCCAGGACGGCCTGGCGACCGCGATGCGCGTCGTGGCGCGGCTGAACGCCGAGGTCAAGGGCGCGGCGGCCGATGCGAATTACGCACTGCAGCGCGCGGTCCTCGACGTGGTCGCGGCCAAGGGAGACCGCTGACGGGAGCCCTCGCGGTTGGCGGCGGAGGCCCGGTCGCGAATCCCCAGGACGCGGAAAAGGCCCGGCAGCCGAAGCCGCCGGGCCTTCCGGAAAGACTGCGCTCAGAGCTGGTTCGCGCGCTTCGCGAGAGCCGACTTCTTGTTCGCGGCCTGGTTGGCGTGGATCACGCCCTTGGTGACGGCCTTGTCGAGCTTGCGTGCGGCGTCGCGCTGCAGTTCGAGGGCCTTGTCCTTGTCACCGGCTTCGGCGGCCTCGCGGAACTTGCGGATCGCGGTCTTCACCGAGGACCGGATCGCCAGGTTGCGCTGCCGCGCCTTCTCGTTCGTCGTGATGCGCTTGACCTGCGACTTGATGTTGGCCATGGAGGCGTTCCTCTTTCACTCGGTGAAGGTCGCTGCCGCGTTCGTGTGGCTCCGGATCAGTCCCGAGGGGACTGCCGGGTTTCCTCCCTGACGGAATGCCGCACGGCAACAGTCGAAAATCTTAACAGCCCTGTTCGCGGCGCCGCGAACAGCCCCGGAGACCGCCCGGGGCACGCGAGCGCTCGGCATCCCGGCCTTGGCTCGGTTACGGTGGGCTTCGGTAGTGCCTAGGGTTCCGTCGCCTGCCCGTGGTCCCGCAGAGCGGGTCGCGAAGACAACGAGGGCGGGCGGGCCTGGTCCGAGCGGCACCTTCGGCGGGACACCGAGCCCCGCCGTTCATCTGACGGGACAAAAGCCTGGAGGACCCGGTCTTCAGCGTGCGCTGAAAACCTGAAGGGGTCCGGATGAACACCACTGCCCTCGCCATGGTTCTCGTCGCCGCGGTCGTGCACGCCGTGTGGAACCTCGCCGCCAAACGGGTTTCCGGCGGCCCGCGGTTCGTCTGGCTGTACTACACGGTTTCCGCGGCGGCGATGCTCCCGGTGATCGCGGTCGCGCTGGCCGTCGAACCGGAACGTCCGCAGTGGACTTGGCTGCTCGCCGCCGCGGGCACCGCGGTCCTGCACGTGGCCTACGGGATCGTGCTGCAGCGCGGATACGAGGTCGGCGACCTGTCCATCGTCTACCCGCTGGCCCGCGGGACCGGGCCGCTGGTGTCGGTGCTCGTGGCGGTCACGGTCCTGGGCGAACGGCCTGGCGTGCTCGGGCTGATCGGGGCCTTCCTCGTCGTCGCGGGCGTCCTGGTGATCAGCCTCGGCGGCGGCACCGGCGACGCCCGGGCTCGCCGCGCGGGGGTGTGCTACGGGGTCGCCACCGGCGTGGTCATCGCGGCTTACACGCTCTGGGACGCGCACTCGGTCACGTCGCTCGGCGTGCCTCCGCTCGTCTACTTCGGCGGCGGCGCGATCGGCCAGAGCATCTTGCTCGCGCCGACCGCCGCGCGCGGCCGCTCGGAGATCAAGCGGCTGTGGCGCGACCACCGGCGCGAGGTGCTGATCGTCGGGCTCGCCTCGCCGGCCAGCTACCTGCTGGTCCTGTACGCCCTGCGGATCGCGCCGGTCAGCCTCGTCGCGCCGGCGCGCGAATTGTCGATCGTCTTCGGCGGGGTCGCCGCCTGGCTCGTGCTGCGCGAGCGCAACGCGGCCCGCCGCCTCGCCGGATCGCTGGTGGTGCTGGCCGGGATCGCTGCGATTGCGGTCGCCTGAGCCGCTCGGGTAGGCAGGAGCCATGGACGTACTGAGCAGCCGGGTGCTGATCCACCCCCGCGACCACGAGGTGTCCACCGCGTTCTACCGCGACGCCCTCGGCCTCGCGATCGAGCGCGAGTTCCCCGGCGGCACGCGGTTTTTCGCCGGCGGCGGGTCGATCGAAGTGGTCGGCACGGGCGAGGAGGGGCCCGGTCCGGACGTCAACCTCTTCCTCCAGGTCCGCGATCTCCCGGCGACGCTGGCCGACCTGGCCGGACGCGGGGTCGAACCGGTGCGCGAGGCCCGGCGCGAACCGTGGGGCACCGACGAGGCGTGGATCGCCGACCCGGACGGGCTGCGGATCGTGCTCGTCGAGGTCCCGGAAGACCACCCGCTGCGCCGCGACCAGCGCTAGGCCGGTTTCCCGGCCCGGAGCTGGGCGGCGAGCGCGGCGAACCCCGGCGGGTCCCAGGTCCAGGTCTGCAGGTCGGTGAATCCGGCCGCGGCGGCTTCGCCGGCCAGCTCGTGCCGCGTCACCGGAAGCCACTTCTCGTGCGCCGAGAGCAGCAGCCGCCCGCCCGGCCGCAGCACGCGGAACAGCTCGGCGAAGGCCGCCGGGCGGTCTTCCCAGAACTGGACGTTGTTCACGGTCAGCACGACGTCCGCGGACGCGTCCGCGCAGCCGGTCCGGGCCGCGCTGCCCGCGCGCACCTCGGCGCGGTCGCCGCAGCGGTCCGTGCAGAGGTCGCGCATCTGCGGGGAGGGTTCGACGCCGATCACCTCGCCGGCGAGGTTGCTCGCCGCGTCGAGGCCGACCCCGGGTCCGGGGCCGACGACGAGCACGGTCTCGTCGGGTTCGAGGCGGGCCAGGTCGACGACGCGGTGCTCGGTCGCGGCGTTGCCGATCGCCATCAGCTTGCCGCCGAGCCTGCCCAGCAGGCCGCTGGGATGGCCGAAGGCCCGGTCGAGGGCGGCGTCGAGGACGCCGGGACCGGGCGGCGCGGGGGAGGGTGAAGTGCTCATGCTTCGAGGTCACCACGAGACGCGCGGGGCCGCATCGGGGATGACCCCCACCCGCACCCGGAGGTCCATGGGACGATGGGGCACGGACATCCCCCACCATCCCGAGGACAGCCCGAGTGACAGCGCCCAAGACGTTCGCCGACACCACCTTCACGCCGCCGGAGTTGATCCGCAACTTCTGCATCATCGCCCACATCGACCACGGCAAGTCGACGCTGGCGGACCGGATGCTGCAGCTGACCGGCGTCGTCGAGGAGCGAGCCATGCGCGCGCAGTACCTCGACCGCATGGACATCGAGCGGGAACGCGGCATCACGATCAAGGCCCAGAACGTCCGGCTGCCGTGGAAGATCAAGGACGGCCAGGGCGGTGCACAAGACTATGTCCTGCACCTGATCGACACGCCCGGCCACGTGGACTTCACCTACGAGGTCTCGCGGGCGCTTGAGGCGTGCGAGGGCGCGATCCTGCTGGTCGACGCCGCGCAGGGGATCGAGGCGCAGACGCTCGCGAACCTGTACCTCGCGCTCGAGAACGACCTGCACATCATCCCGGTGCTGAACAAGATCGACCTGCCCTCGGCGGACCCGGAGAAGTACGCGGCGGAGATCGCGCACATCATCGGTTGCGAGCCTTCGGACGTGCTGCGCGTGTCGGCGAAGACCGGCATGGGCGTGACCGAGCTGCTGGACGAATGCGTGCGCCAGGTCCCGCCGCCGGTCGGCGACGCGGACGCGCCCGCCCGTGCGATGATCTTCGACTCGGTCTACGACACCTACCGCGGCGTCGTCACCTACATCCGCGTGGTGGACGGCAAGATCACGCCGCGGGAGAAGATCAAGATGATGTCGACCGGCGCGACGCACGAGCTGCTCGAGGTCGGGATCATCTCGCCGGAGCCGAAGGCCAGCAAGGGACTCGGCGTCGGCGAGGTCGGCTACCTGATCACCGGCGTGAAGGACGTGCGCCAGTCGAAGGTCGGCGACACCGTGACGTCCGAGCGGCACGGCGCGACGGAACCGCTCGCCGGGTACCGCGAACCGAAGCCGATGGTGTTCTCCGGGCTGTATCCGGTGGACGGCTCGGATTACCCGGAGCTGCGCGAGGCGCTGGAGAAGCTGCAGCTCAACGACGCCGCGCTGACCTATGAGCCGGAGACGTCGGTCGCGCTGGGCTTCGGCTTCCGCTGCGGTTTCCTCGGCCTGCTGCACCTGGAGATCACCCGGGACCGGCTGGAGCGCGAGTTCGGCCTTGACCTGATCTCGACCGCGCCGAACGTGGTGTACCGCGTGGTGCTGGAGGACCGCAGCGAGGTCGTCGTCACGAACCCGTCGGACTGGCCGACTGGGCTCAAGATCGCCGAGGTGCACGAGCCGGTGTCGAAGGTGAGCATCCTCGCGCCGTCGGAGTTCGTGGGCACGATCATGGAGCTGTGCCAGGCGAAGCGCGGCACCCTGCTGGGCATGGACTACCTGTCCGAGGACCGCGTCGAGCTGCGCTACACGATTCCGCTGGCGGAGATCATCTTCGACTTCTTCGACACGCTGAAGTCGCGCACGCGCGGCTACGCGTCGCTCGACTACGAGGAGTCCGGCGAGCAGGTGGCGGACCTGGTGAAGGTCGACATCCTGCTCCAGGGCGAGACGGTGGACGCGTTCTCCGCGATCGTGCACAAGGACGCCGCCTACACGTACGGAAACCGCATGGCGACGCGGCTGCGCGAGCTGATTCCGCGCCAGCAGTTCGAGGTCCCGATCCAGGCGGCGATCGGCTCGCGGATCATCGCGCGCGAAACGATCCGCGCCATCCGCAAGGACGTGCTCGCCAAGTGCTATGGCGGCGACATCTCGCGGAAGCGGAAACTGCTGGAGAAGCAGAAGGAAGGCAAGAAGCGGATGAAGACCGTCGGCCGGGTGGAAGTGCCGCAGGAGGCCTTCGTCGCGGCACTGTCCACTGAGGACAACGGGAAGAACAAGAAGTAGTTCCACCTTCGGGTGAACGGCGGCTCCGGGTTTCCGGGGCCGCCGTTTTTTGTCGGTGGGGTCTGGTGTTCTCAATTGCTGACAGGGAGTCTCTGGCGCGAACGGGGAAAGGAGAGCGACCATGACGGTCGCAGCGGACATCCAGAATCCTTCCGGGTCGGGGCCCATGACGGTGCACGACCTCGAGGGGATGCCGGATGACGGCAGGCGTTACGAACTCATCGACGGAGTGCTGCTCGTGACTCCGGTGCCCGGGTATCGACACCAGAAGATCGGATACCGGCTCCACCACGTGCTGGAGGCGGCTTGCCCGCCGGAGTTCGACGTCCTCGGCGCACCATTCGCCGTGCACGTCGGCGACCGGATGGAACTGCAGCCGGACGTTCTGGTCGGCCGCGGCGAAGACTTCACCGCCAAGGACCTGCCCGTGCCGCCCGTACTCGCCGTCGAGGTTCTGTCGCCGAGCACGTCGATCCACGATCTGAACACCAAGAAAGCGGTCTACGAACGGCTGCGGGTGCCGAGTTACTGGGTGATCGACCCGGCCGCATCGGAGTTGACTGTGTTCGAACTGGACGAGGACGGCTTCTATCAGCAGGTCGCCAAGTCCGCGGGAGCCGAGGTTTTCCCAGCGCGGCGGCCGTTCCCGGTCCGGGTGGTGCCCGAGGCGCTGGTCGGGAGGGTTGAGGGGCCGGGTCGAACTCGGCACGCCTGGCACCGAGGTTCGCTCAGCCGTTCCCGATGATTTTGCCCACCTCCACGAACACCGCGGCGCGGCGTTCGGCGGCCATCACGCGGTCGTACTCCGCCCAGTCGTCGTGGGTGCCGGTGGCGGCTCGGAACACCTCGCGCAGCAGGGGCGGGAGGCCGCCGGCCGGGAAGGCGGGGTCGGGGTCGTCCGGGCCGATCAGGCGGACCGGGCCGGTCACCGAGAGCCAGCGCCAGCCGCGGCGGAACGTCACGGTCGCGTGGCCGTTGCGGCGCAGCAGGGCCAGTTTGCGCGCGCCGCCGACGGCTACGAAGCCCACGCTCGGCGTGCCGGTCACCGGGTCGTCCAGGATGCCCGCGTTCACCACGGACGCGTGCACGGTGCCGTCGGCGCGGGTCGTGGCCACGGTGGCGAGGCCGTTCTCCTCCACCGTCAGCGCGCGGAGCTGTTCCAGGGTTGCCGTCATGCTCTTCTGCAACGCGGCGGCGGCCCGGCGCATTTCCGGTCCGGCACTAGGCTCGGGGCATGTTCGATGATCTCGAGTTCCCGGTGATCGTGGCGCCGATGGCGGGCGGGCCGACAACTCCGCAGCTGGTCGGCGCCGTCACGGACGCGGGCGGGTTCGGTTTTCTCGCCGCCGGCTACGCCAGCCCGGAGACGCTGGACGCCCGGATCGCGCACACCGCCGACCTCACCGGCGGCCGGTTCGGCGTCAACCTGTTCGTCCCCGGCGGCCGGTCGGTGGCCGACCTCAGCGCGCACCGCGAACGCCTGCTCGCCGAAGCCGTCCGCTACGGCGTCGAACTCGGCGACGCGGTCTGGGACGATGACGAGTACCCGGCGAAGCTCGACCTCGTCGTGCGGCACCGGATTCCGGTGGTGTCGTTCACTTTCGGTGCGCCGACGTCCGCCGAGGTGCAGCGGATCCACGAGGCGGGCGGCAAGGTCGCGGTCACCGTCACGAACCCGGAGGAAGCCGACCTCGCCGCCGCGCGCGGAGCGGACGCGCTGGTCGTGCAGGGCTTCGAAGCCGGCGGGCACCGCGGTCTGTTCACCGACGACCCGGGCAACCCGGCCGGCGGCGAGGAATACGGCCTCCTCGCGCTGCTGCGGTTGCTCGGCGCGCGCACGAGCCTGCCGTTGATCGCGGCCGGGGGACTGGTCAACGGTGCCGACGTCGCGGCCGTGCTGGCCGCCGGTGCGTCGGCGGCCCAGCTGGGCACGGCTTTCCTGCTCGCGACGGAAGCCGGCACCGGCGACACCCAGCGCCGCGCGCTCGCCGAAGCTGGCCGGGCGACGGCTTTCACGCGCGCGTTCAGCGGACGTCCGGCGCGGGGCATGGTGAACCGCGTCCTGAGCGACCTTTCCGCGAACGCGCCCGCCGCGTACCCGCAACTGCACCACCTGAGCAAACCGGTCCGCGCGGCGGCCGCCAAAGCCGGTGACCCGGAGGCGATGTCGCTGTGGGCGGGCCAGACTTACCCGCTCGCCGGTGACGGTTCAGCGGCCTCGATCGTGGCCCGCCTGCGCACCGAGGCAAAGGCGGCGGCGGAACGGCTCGATCGGTTGCGTTGAGTGTCTGCTGGGGTGGGGGCGGGGATTGCGATGGCTTGGCCGGTTGCGTTGAGTGTCTGCTGGGGTGGGGGCGGGGATTGCGA
>NZ_FOWC01000017.1 GCF_900115345.1 Amycolatopsis rubida
ACCGAGGTCACCGCGGCCGGCGACTTCTGGGAAGCCGAACCGGAACACCAGGACTACCTGCAGCGCTACCCGCACGGCTACACCTGCCACTTCCCCCGTCCCGGCTGGAAGCTCCCCCGGCGCGGATGACCGACTATCCAGCGGCGGCAGTCCCAACCGGACACGTCGAACCGGTGCCCCGGCGAGTGCGCGGTGTGCTCGCCGGGAAGACCGTCGTGGACAGCACGCGGGCCAAATACGTCTGGGAATGGCCCTACTATCCGCAGTTCTATTTCCCGCTCGACGACGTTCTCCCCGGCGCACTGCGCCCCGAGGACGGCGGGCGGCTCTCGCTGCGCGTCGGAGAGGTCGAAAAGCCTGCTGCCGCTTGGGTAGACGACTCTGTCCTGCCCGGACACGTCCGGTTCGGCTGGGACGCGCTGGACGCCTGGTTCGAAGAGGACGAACAGGTTTTCGTCCACCCGCGCAACCCCTACACCCGGGTGGACGCTTTGCGCTCGACGCGGCACGTCCGAGTTCGGTTGAACGGAGTGACGCTGGCGGAATCGTCGTCGCCGGTGCTGCTGTTCGAAACCGGCCTCCCGACGCGGTATTATTTCAACCGCACCGAAGTCGATTTCACGCACCTCGTCGCCGAGCCCGGCACAGTCACCGCCTGCCCGTACAAGGGCGAGACGTCCGGCTACTGGTCCGTCCGCGTCGGCGACGTCCTGCACGAACACCTCGCGTGGACGTACGCCTACCCGGCCGCGGCGGTCCAGCCCATCGCCGGCCTCGTGGCCTTCTACAACGAGATGGTGGACATCGAAGCAGACGGAGAGCTTCTCCCCCGCCCGCGGACGCACTTCTCGCGGTGACTACACCCGCCCGAACGCCTCCACGACCGCGGCCGCCAGCCGGTCCCCGCGCTCGTCGTGCCCGGCGGGCACGGTGATGCAGACGGTGAACCGGTCCGCCCACGTCATGATGCCGACCGCGACCGGAACACCGGGAGCCAGCGACAAGACCGGGTACACGGTGCGGACGAGCGCCCCGTTGAGCACCACCGGCGACCGCGCGCCGGGAAGCACCGAGGCGATGACGCTGAACCACGTGCCGCGGTAGACGAGCTTGGCCGCCCGGCGGTGCAGCGCGGGCGGCAGAATCCCGAGCACGCGCACGACGGCGTTGCCCGCGCGGGGCGCGCCGTGCCCGACTTGGCCGGACAGCATCCGGTCCGTCGCCCGGACCCGCTCCGGCAGCGGCATCGCTCCGGTCGGCAGGTCCACCGAAGCCGCGCCGGTGTGGTTGCCGAGCTGGCGGAAGGTTCCGGTGTCGCGGACCGACATCGGGATCAGCACCCGAAGCCGCTCCGGCGCGGTCCCGCCCAGCTCGCGATGCAAGGCCTCGGCGACGAGCGCGAGGACGAGGTTGGTCGTCGGCACCCCGGCCCGCCGCGCGGCCTTCCGGACTTCCGGGGCGGAGAGGCGGGCCCGCGCGAAATGCCTTCGGGAGCTGTCGATCCGCTGGTCCCAGCCGACCCGGGGTGCGGAACCGGCTCGGGCGAGAGTCCAGACCCCGCGCGCCAGTTCGGCGGCTTGGTTGCGTGAGCCGGGCTTCGAGCGCGCGGGCCCGGCGATGCCGGAACGACCTCCCGCCGGCCGGTCAAGCCCGTGCCAGACCGGGCCCGCCGCGCGAGCGAGCGCCCCGCGCACCGGTGCCGCCAGCGCGGCAAGTCCCGCCCGCACCGCGTTCCGCTCGGGGTGAGACCCGTTGCGCCCCGATGGGGGATTGGGTGCGCCGGATGCTCCCAAGGCGGCATCCGGTGCGTCTGATGCACCCCATGTGGCGTTCGGTGCGCCAGGCGCACCCAAGGCGGCATCGGATGCGCGAGATGCACCCAATGCGGCATCCGGTGCGTCAGACACACCCAAAGCGGCATCCGGTGCGCCGGATGCACCCAAAGCGGCATCGGATGCGCGAGACGCACCCCATGTGGCATCCGGTACACCAGACACACCCAAAGCGGCATCCGGTGCACCAGACGCACCCCATGCCACATCGGGACGCCGCCGCCACCCCTTCCGCCGAGGCACCGCCGCCGGTGCCAGCGGTTTCTTCCCCCGCGCCTGCCCCACCAGCGCGCTGATCACCGCGATCCCGTCACTGGCCGCGTGGTGCAGCGCGATCAGCAACGCCCCCTGCTCCCCCTCGATCCCGGTCACCAGCCGCGCCCGCACCGGATGTTCCGGCGACACCGGGTCCGAGAAGAACGCGTCCATCTCCCGCGTCAACGCCTCGTCCAGCGGCGCGTCCGGGCCGACCCGCACGGAAGTCAGCACGTCCGCCGACGTCCGCCCCGGATCCTCCTGCCATCGCGCGCGCCACAGCCCGCTGCCGGGCAGCAATCGCGTGCGCAAGCCCGGCGTCGCCGCGAGCAAATGCTCAGCGTCGGCGTGGGTGACCGGCGTGCCGTCCGCCTTGGGGTTGAACACCAGCACCGCCCCGACCTGCTGCGGCACCTCCGGCGTGGCCACGTGCACGAACAGCGCGTCCTCTGGCCGGAGCCGCTGCGTCGGCGGGTTCAACGGCGCGGAAACGAGCGATTCCAGCGCCTCCACCAGCGGGGTGGCGGTTTCGCAATGCCGCGCGACCGCTTCGGCCATCTCCTTGAGCCGTTCCGGTTCGGCCAGCAGCCCCCGCACCGTCTCCGCCAGCTCGCCGTCCTTTGCCGACACCAGAGCGAGCCCGGCCGCGGCCATCAACCGGGCGTTGGCCTTGCCGTGCGCGGCGATCGGATGGTGCATCAGCACCGGGCGCCCGCACGCCAGTGCCTCCAGCGAGGTCGCCCCGCCCGCGTTCGTCACGACGACGTCCGCCGCCAGCGTGTACCGCTCCGGCTGGTCGGTCCACCCGACCACGTGCAGTCGCGGTTCGCCCAGCGCCCGCAACCGGGCGGCCGCCGGGTCGTTGCGTCCGCAGATCGCGATCGGCGCCACCGACGGATCCGCCGCCAGCAGCTCCCGCACTGTCGTCTCGATTTCGCCGAAACCCAGCGAGCCGCACGAAACCAGCGGGACGAACGCGTCCGGCGGCAAGCCCAGTTCCTGGCGCGCCGCCGTCTGGTCCCCTGGCCGGAACACCGCGCGCACCGGCGGCGCGGACACCCCGACGTGCGCCGAGGGGGACGAGCGCAGCGCGGGCGCGACCGCGACGTCGTGCATCACCATGGTGAGATCCGCCGCGCCGTAAACCCAGAACGGATGCGGCGCGAAGTCCGAAACCCACGCACCGATCGGCACGCGCAGTTTTCCCTTGCGGCGCAGCCAGGCCAGGCCCGCGGTGCCCATCGGATACGTCGACAGCACCAGGTCCGGCGCGAATTCGGCGACCGGTTTCGCGAGCCGCCTGCCGCACCACGAGGCGGTGAACCAGCGGGACGCGGCGGCGAACCACGGAATCCGCCAGATCGCGCTGTAAAAGAACTCGTAAAGCCACGGGACGCTTTCCACATTGGCGACGTAAATCCGCTGGAAAAGCCCCTCGAAACCGGGGCCGAGCCGTTCCAGCGCATTGACCCACCGCACGGTGGCGTCCGGCCAGCGCCGCCGTATCGCGTCCTCGAGCGCGCGTCCCGTGGCGTTGTGCCCCTGCCCCATGTTCGCGGACACGATCAGCACGCGCTCCAACGCTGCCCCCTTTTTTCGCTAGCAGGCGGTCCCGGCGAGGCCGTACCCGTCGTCCGGGTCCGAATCAGGCCGTTCGCCGGGTTCTTCCGATGCGGGTTCCTCTTCGGCGGGCGGCGTTTCCGATTCCGCCGACAAATGCGACGCGCGGGTGGACAGGAGTGCGATCCCGACCACGATCACCAGCCCGGCCAGCGCTTCGCCGAACAGCGCGAGCGGCCTTCCGTCGGCCGATTCGCCCATCCACGACAGCCCGATCGCGACGCCGACCAGCGGGTCCAGCGCGGTGATGACGGCGAGCGCGGGCGTCAGGAACCGGCCCTGCTGGAACGTGTTCTGGCTCAACAGGAACCCCAGCGGCCCCACGACGCACACCAGATACAGCGTCCAGTGCCGGAACGGTTCGTCGATCCCCGTCCGGAACTGGCCCGCGACCACCTTCATCAATCCGGCGGTGAGGCCGTAGAGCACGCCGGTCGCGACAGCCAGCCCGAGCACCCGCCAAGATCCCGAATTCGTTGACGCGGCAACAACAAGCGAGACCAGGGTCACCGCGGCGAGCGCGATGCCCAGCGGCAGCAGGTCGCCGCCGCTGACGAGCGTGTCGCTGTTGCCGCTCGGCCGGGCGACGACGAGGAACGCGGCGAGCCCGGCCACGCACAGCAAGCCGCCGGCACTCATCGTGCGGTCCGGGCGGCGGCGCTCCAGCCGGGCGGACGCGAGCCCGGCGAACATGAGCGACGTCACGAGCAGCGGCTGGACCAGCAGCAACGGCCCGAACGCGAGCGCGACGAGCTGCAGGACGAGACCCAGGATGGTCGCGGCGATCCCGATGAGCCACAATGGGCGTCCGACGAGCCGCTTGAAGAGCGTCAGGTCGAGCGGTTTGCCGGTTTCCACCTCTTTGGTCGCCCTGGCCTGCGCTGCGCTCGCGAGTCCCATGCACGCCGCGCCGGCGACGGCGGCGGGGACAGCCACGACCAGCGACATCCCCGTAACTGTCACGGACTCTTCACCTCACACCGTCCCCATCCGCCGTGCTTATGCTCAAGCCTTGTCCGAGGCCGAGTCGCCCGGTTGGCACCGGAGGCAGCAGAACCCGCATGCGACACCCCCATACGATCGACCTCCCCTCGTTCCGCAATCTCGTCGTGGACGGGGGCCGGCACCTGCTGGAGTCGACGCTGGTCCCGGCCGGCCTGTTCTATCTCCTGCTGACCCTGGTGAGCTTCGACAGCGGGGTCATCGCCGCGCTCTGCTGGTCGGTCGCCGTGGTGGGCACCCGGCTGGCGCTGCGCAAGAAAATCCCCGCCGTGCTGCTGCTGACCACTGCGCTGCTGGTCGCGCGCACCGTGCTGGGGCTCGCCACCGGCAGCGCATTCCTGTACTTCCTCCAGCCGACTCTACAGAATTTCCTCGTCGCCAGCCTGTTCCTGGTCTCCGCGCCGTTCAACAAACCGCTGCTCGCGCGGCTGGCCGGCGATTTCTGCGCATTCCCCGATTCACTCTCCGGACACCCCGGAATGCGCCGGTTCTTCCAGCGCGTGTCGGTGCTGTGGGGACTCGTCTTCGCGGTGAACGGCGGCGTGACGCTGCTGATGCTCGCGCGGGAAACAGTCGGCGACTTCCTCATGGTGAGCACCGCGGGCTCGTACTCGATCATCGGGCTGGCCATCGTCGGTTCGCTGTGGTGGTTCCGGCGTTCGCTGCGCTCGGCGGGCATCACGCTGCGCATGGGCCACCGTCCGGCCGCGCTGCCCGCCGCCTGATGGCCCGCACCGCCCTCGTCACCGGCGCGTCGTCGGGCATCGGAACCGCCACCGCGCGGCAGCTCGCCCGCTCCGGCGTCCAGGTTGTGCTGCACGGCCGGAACGAGGACCGGCTGGCCGCCCTCGCCCAGGAAACCGGCGGCACCGCGCTCGCCGCCGACCTCGCGCACCCCGGCGCCGCGGCGGATCTCGCCGAACGCGCGCTGGCGGTCACCGGATCGGTGGATCTGCTCGTCAACAACGCGGGCCTCGGCTGGGCCGGTCCCCTGCCCGAGCTGTCCGAGGAACGGTTGCGACTCCTCGTCACGGTGAACCTGACCGCGCCGCTCGACCTGACTCGCGCGCTGCTGCCCGCGATGCTGGAACGCGACCGCGGGCAGATCGTTTTCGTGTCGTCGATCGCCGGACGCACCGGTGTCGCCGGAGAAGCGGTGTACGCCGCGGCGAAGTCCGGTGTGGACGCTTTCGCCGACAGCCTTCGCTTCGAGTTGCACGGCACCGGAGTAACCGTCGGAATCGTAGTTCCCGGAGTGGTGCGCACGGAATTCTTCGAGCGTCGCGGCCGTCCGTACACCCGCGGCACGCCCCGTCCGGTGAGTGCCGAACGCGTGGCCGCCGCGGTGGTGCGCGCCGCCGCGCGGCCAGGCGACTACTACGTGCCACGCTGGCTGCGTATCCCCGTCGCGCTGCGCGGCACGGCACCCGGCCTGTACCGCGCGCTCGCGACGCGGTTCGGCACCGAAAGCTGACGGGCCCACGCACACCTCCCTCGTGAGTGGCAATGCCGGTTCTCACCGGCATTGCCACTCACGAGACCCAACCACGCCCCCTCCCCTCCCGCATCAGGGAATCTCCCCCATCACCCCTCCGCCTCCCCCGGCGGCCCCCAGGCCAGCGCCAGCACGAGCGACGCGCGCGCGGCCGGGTCGTCCAGCGCCGGCCCGAACAGGTCGTGCAGGCGGCCGAGCCGGTAGGACACCGTCTGCGGATGGATGTGCAGGTCCTCCGCGACCGCCTTGCGGTCCCCCAGATGCAGCAGCCACGACGTGAGCGTGGTGGACAGCCGTTCCCGCGCGGATTCGTTCAGCTCGTCGAGCGGGGCGAGGGCTTGTCTTCGCAGCGCGTCGAGCAGCCGGTCGTCGCGGTGCACGATGATCGCGTCGAGATGCTCGTCGGCGAACACCGGATCGTCGCTGAGCAGGTGGTCCCGGCGCAGTCGCGCGGTCACCTCCGCGATGCGCAGGCTGGCCGGGAGCCGGTCGAGCGGCACCGTCGCGCCGACCACCGCGCCGCCGCCGCGCAGCGCGCGAGCCAGCCACGCGCGCCTGCCGGGACCGCCCGGGTCCGGCACGATCGCCACGACCACGCCGGGCCGGCGCAGCCGCAGGCAGCTGTCTTCGAGGCGGAACACCAATTCCCGGCCCAGCTCGTTTTCGTCCTCCACCAGCACGACCGCGGCGTGCTTGGGCAACCGCCAGTCCGCGCGCACCGCCGCCGCGCGCACCGCGGCCTTGTCCGCCCGGTCGGACAGCAGCAGCGCGGTCAGTTCGTCGCGCAGCCGTTCCCGCGCGCGCACCGCGTCTGACTGCTCCTGCAAGTAACCGCGCAATGACGATTCCGAAAGCTGGTCCACCAGAGCGAACACGGTGGTGGCGAGCGAGGCGAACAGTTCGGCGGGCACCTCAAGATCGAGCGCGGCTTCCGAAACGTACCGCCATGCCACGCGCGCGCCGACCCGGTATGCCGACAGCAGACTCGTGACGCGCCTGCCCTGCTGGTACTGCGCGCGCCCGATTTCCTCGAACACCGTCTGCTCCACGCCGGACCCCAGTTCCGGCAGCCGCTCGTCGGGTTCGGCCGCCATGTCGATCAGCCGCCGGACGAATCCCGCGCTGGCGGCGACGAGGTCGGCGAGTTCTTCGGTCAGGAACTCCGCGTAGTCGGGGTGCTCGTCCGCGAGCTGGTCGCGGACCTCGTTGAGCATGGCGGGCAGCCGGCGGGTCACCACCGTCTCCAGTTCGTCAAGCCGGGTCACCTGATCTGGTCCCATGTGTCCGGGAGTCCTTCCGTCGCAGGCAGCGGTCTCGGGTCGCCTCGGGACATCCTGTCCCCACTTTGGCCTCTCGTGCCAAGTCGAAGCCACCGAAATTCGCTTTCCGGCGGCAGAAGCCGCCCGTCCGGGGGCGCGACACTGGCGGGGATGAGATCAACCTCGGGTGTCGGTCACGCTCCGGATACGTCAGGACTGCGAGAGAAACGGCGCGCGGAAAACTTCCCGGTGGCCCTGCGGGTGCTGCCGGGACAGCTGCGCGCCGACCTCGTCGCGGTCTATTCCGTCGCGCGCACTGTGGACGATCTGGGTGACGAGGCCGAGGGCGACCGGGTGGCGCAGCTCAACGCGTTCTCCGCGGAACTGTCCGCGGCGTTCGGCAACGGGGAACCGGAAGATCCCGCTGTCCGTGGACTTCTCCCCGCGATCCGCGCCGGACGGCTGACCGAGGAACCGTTCCAGCGGCTCGTCCGGGCGAACATCCAAGACCAGCGAGTGCACCGTTACCCGGTTTTCGCGGACTTGCTGGCGTACTGCCAGCTTTCCGCGGATCCCGTCGGGCGGATCGTGCTCGACCTGCTCGGGGTGGCCGGCCCGGCCGCCGCGGAGCTGTCCGACCGGATCTGCACCGGACTCCAGCTCGTGGAGCACTGGCAGGACGTCGGCGAGGACTACCGCAACGGGCGGGTGTACCTGCCGCAGGAGGATCTCGCCGAGTTCGGCGTCGCCGAGGAGGAACTGGGCGCCGCGCACGCGTCGCCCCGGATGAAAGCGCTGATGCGGTGGGAAACCGCCCGCGCCGCCACCCTGCTGGGCGGCGGCGCGGATCTGCTGGGGCTGATGTCCGGCTGGGGGCGGTTCGCGGTGAGCGGCTTCCTCGCCGGCGGGCTCGCGACGGTCGACGCGCTGCGCGCGAGCGGCGGCGACGTGCTGTCCGCACCGGTCCGGCCGAGCCGGGCCGGGCTGCTGAGTTGGCTGGGGTGGCTGCAAGTCGGCACGAGGAGGCGGTCCGGATGACGGCACTGGGCACAGTGGACGAGGCCTACGCGCACTGCGCGGCGGTCACCAAGAAACAAGCTCGTAACTTCTACTACGGAATCCGGTTGCTGCCGCCGGACAAACGCGCGGCGCTGTGCGCGGTGTACGCGCTGGCCCGGATCATCGACGACATCGGCGACGACACCGCGACGTCCGCGGAGGCCAAGCTGCACGGGCTCGCCGGGGTGCGGAAATCGCTCGGCGACCTGTCCTCGGCCACCGATCCGGTGTACGTCGCGCTCGCCGACGCGGCGCGCCGGTACCCGATTCCGCTCGGCGCGTTCGAGGAACTGCTCGACGGCGTCGAGATGGACGTGACCGGCCGCGAGTACGTGCGGTTCGAGGAGCTGGTCGAGTACTGCCGGTGCGTGGCGGGTTCGGTCGGGCGGCTGTGCCTCGGCGTGTTCGGCAGCCGTCCGGAGCCGAACGCGCCGGTGTACGCCGACGAGCTGGGGATTGCCTTGCAGCAGACCAATATCCTCCGCGACATCCGCGAGGACCTGCTGGCCGGCCGGGTGTATCTGCCCAAAGAGGACCTCGACCGGTTCGGCGTCGAACTGTCCGCGGGCCCGGACGGGAGGCTGGCCGATCCCGAAGGCGGGCTCACCGCGCTGATCCACGACAGCGCCGCGCGGGCTCGCGACTGGTACGCCCGCGGTCTCCGCCTGGTGCCCTCTTTGGACGGTCGCAGCGCCGCGTGCTGTACCGCGATGTCGGGCATCTACCGCACTCTGCTGGACCGGATCGACGAACAGCCCGCGCGCGTGTTCGACCGGCGGCTTTCGTTGTCCGGCCGGGAAAAGGCGGTGGTGGCGTTCCGGGCGCTGACCGGGATCGGCCGATGACCGCCCCGGTCGCGGTGGTCGGCGGCGGGCTCGCGGGCATCGCCGCCGCACTCGCCTGCGCCGACGCCGGGCGGCCGGTGACGCTGTTCGAGGCGCGGCCGCACCTGGGCGGGCTCACGCATTCGTTCACCCGCGGCGAGCTGCGGGTCGACAACGGACAGCACGTGTTCCTCCGCTGCTGCACGGCCTATCGCGCGCTGCTCGACCGGCTCGGCGTCGCGGACCGGGTGACCCTGCAGCCTCGGCTGGAGATCCCGATCCGCTTGCCGGGCGCGGCCGAGCCGACCTGGCTGCGCCGCGACGACCTGCCCGCGCCGCTGCACCTGGCCACTTCGCTGCTGCGTTACGACCCGCTGCGCCCGCTCGACCGGGCCCGGTTCGCGCTCGCCGCGCTCGCGTTGCGCCGGGTGGACCCGAAGGCGGACCGCACGGATCGCCAGTCCTTCGGGGAATGGCTGCGGCGGCACGGGCAGAGCGCGGCGGCGATCGAAGCGTTGTGGGATTTGGTCGGCGTGGCAACGCTGAACGCGACGGCCGACGACGCGTCGCTCAGCCTCGCCGCGACGGTGTTCCAGGAGGGCCTGCTCACCGATCCGGCCGCCGCCGACATCGGATGGTCGCTGGTGCCGTTGCGGGAACTGCACGGCGATCCGGCTCGCGAACGGCTGATCGAGGCCGGGGCGGACGTCCGGGTCGGCACGAAGGTGCGCGCGATCGGCGAAGGCAGGCGGGTCGTCACCGATCGCGGCGAGGAGGAGTTCGGCCAGGTCGTGCTCGCCACTCCCCCGCCGGTGACCGAACAGCTCGCGCCCGACGGGGCGATCGGGCTGCCGCCGGGCTGGTCCGGCGGGCTCGGCAGCTCGCCGATCGTGAACGTGCACGTGGTGCTCGACCGGAAGGTTCTCGGCGAACCGTTCGTCGCGGGCGTGCGCACACCGGTGCAGTGGGTGTTCGACCGGACGCGGCAGTCCGGGCTGGACTCCGGGCAGTACCTCGCGATGTCGCTGTCCGCCGCGGACGCGCAGATCGACCTGCCCACCGCGAAACTGCGCGAACAGTTGCTGCCCGAACTGCTGGCGCTGCTGCCCGAAGCACGCGGCGCGCGGGTGCTCGACTTTTTCGTCACCCGCGAGCGGCACGCGACGTTCCGCCCCGGCCCCGGCACCGCCTCGCTGCGCCCGCCCGCGCGCACCGGCCTGCCCGGGCTGTACCTGGCGGGCGCGTGGACCGCGACCGGATGGCCCGCGACGATGGAGGGCGCCGCGCGCAGCGGCGCGGCTGCGGCCGCCGCCCTTCTTCAGCACAACGGTGAGAGGGAGGGAGTCGGAGCATGACAGCCAATCTGTTTTCCGCCGAGAAAACGCGTTCAGCGGTGCCGCCGGTGCTCGGCAGCGCCCGGGACGTCGTGCGGCCAGCGTTGCGCGCCGCCGTCGACCGGCTGGACGACGCCAGCCGCGCGATCAGCGCCTACCACCTCGGCTGGACCGACCCGAACGGCGTGCCGGTGCGGGGCAACGGCGGCAAGGCCGTGCGTTCGGCGCTCGCCGTGGTGTCCGCGCAGGCCGCGGGCGCGCCGGTGGAGGTCGGTGTGCCCGGCGCGGTCGCGGTGGAACTGGTGCACAACTTCTCGCTCGTCCACGACGATCTGATGGACGGCGACACCGAGCGCAGGCACCGGCCGACGGTGTGGGCGCTGTGGGGGTCCGCGAGCGCGATCCTGACCGGGGACGCGATGCTCGCGCTCGCCCAGGAAGCGGTGCTGGACAGCGGTTCCCCGCACGCGGTCGCGGCCGGGCGGCTGATCGCCCAGACCACGCGACGGCTCATCCACGGCCAGTTCCTCGACGTCGCGTTCGAGCAGCGCGACGACGTCGCCCTCGCCGAATGCGTGACGATGGCCGCCGGGAAAACCGGTGCGCTGCTGTCGGCCAGCGCGGCGATCGGGGCGGTGCTCGCCGGTGCGCCCGCCGAGGTGGTCGGCGCACTGGCAGTGTTCGGAGAAGAGATCGGCCTCGCGTTCCAGCTTGTCGACGACGTGCTCGGCATCTGGGGCGACCCGGCGGTCACCGGGAAATCGGTGTACTCCGACCTGCGGGCGCGCAAGAAGTCCCTGCCGATCACCTACGCGACCACACACGGCGGCGCGGCGGGCCGGCGGCTCGCGGAATGGCTGGCCGGGGACGACGACACCGACCTCGCGCGGATCGCCGCCCTGGTGGACGACGCGGGCGGCCGCGAGTGGGCGACGGGGGAAGCGGCGCGGCACGTCGCCGCCGCGGAACAAGCGCTGGCCGCCATCCCGCCGGGCCCGCGCGACGACCTCGTTGCGATCGCCCGTTTCATCGCCGGAAGGGAAGCGTGATGACCCAGACCGTCCCCCGGACCTCCGCGCCCGCCGCCCGCACCGCCGACGGCACTGTCGCCGCGGCCGTCGAGTTCCTGCGCCGCGAGCAGGACCGCGCCGGATGGTGGAAGGGCGAACTCGCCACCAACGTCACGATGGACGCCGAAGACCTCCTGCTGCGGCATTTCCTCGGCATCCTCACGCCGCAGGTCGCCGAGGAGTCCGCGCGCTGGATCCGCTCGCAGCAGCGGGCCGACGGCACCTGGGCGAACTTCCCGGACGGTCCGGCCGACCTGTCCACGACGGTCGAGGCGTGGGTCGCGCTCCGGCTGGCCGGCGATCCGGCGGACGCCCCGTGGCTGGCCGCCGCGGCGGAGTGGATCCGCGAGCACGGCGGGATCGAGGCGACGCGGGTGTTCACCCGGATCTGGCTCGCGATGGTCGGCCAGTGGTCGTGGGACGACCTGCCGAGCCTGCCGCCCGAACTGATCTTCCTGCCGTCGTGGTTCCCGCTCAACGTCTACGACTTCGCCTGCTGGGCGCGGCAGACCATCGTGCCGCTGACCATCGTCGGCACGCTGCGCCCGGTGCGGAAGCTGCCGTTCGACGTTTCCGGACTGCGCACCGGCAAGCGTCCGCCCAAAACGCGCGCGCCGTGGACATGGGACGGCGTGTTCCAGAACCTCGACACCGCGCTGCACGCCTACGCGAAACTGCCGCTCAACCCGGTCCGGAAGCTCGCGATGAAGCAGGCTGCGGAGTGGATCCTGGCCCGGCAGGAGGCGGACGGTTCGTGGGGCGGGATCCAGCCGCCGTGGGTGTACTCGATCCTCGCGCTGCACCTGCTCGGCTATCCGCTCGACCATCCCGCGCTCAAGGCCGGGATCGCCGGGCTCGACGGGTTCACCATCCGGGAGAAGACCGACCAGGGCTGGGTGCGCCGGCTCGAAGCGTGCCAGTCGCCGGTGTGGGACACCGCGCTGGCGATGACCGCGCTGCTCGACGCGGGCGTCTCCCCCGGCGACGAAACCCTGGTGCGCGCCGCGGAGTGGATGCTGGGCGAGGAAATCCGGGTGCCCGGCGACTGGGCGGTGCGGCGGCCTTCGCTGAAGCCGGGCGGGTTCGCGTTCGAGTTCGCCAACGACGGCTACCCCGACACCGACGACACCGCCGAGGTGGTGCTCGCGCTGCGGCGGATGGGCAGGCCGGACCACCTGCGGATCCGCGAGGCGGTCGACCGGAGCGTCGCGTGGCTGGAGGGAATGCAGTCCAGCGACGGCGGCTGGGGCGCGTTCGACGCGGACAACACACAGGTGCTGGCCACTCGCCTGCCGTTCTGCGATTTCGGCGCGGTGATCGATCCCCCTTCGGCGGACGTGACCGCGCACGTGGTCGAAATGCTGGCCGCGGAAGGGAAATCCGGCACTCGTGAATGCCGTCGCGGGATCCGGTGGCTGTGGGACAACCAGGAGGAGGACGGCTCGTGGTTCGGCCGCTGGGGCGCGAACTACGTGTACGGCACCGGTGCGGTGGTGCCCGCGCTGGTCGCGGCCGGGATCCCCGGGAGCGACCGGCGGATCCGGCGCGCGGTGAAGTGGCTGGCCGAGCACCAGAACGACGACGGCGGGTGGGGCGAGGATCTGCGGTCCTACGACGACCGGGCCTGGGCCGGGCGCGGTGATTCGACGCCGTCGCAGACTGCGTGGGCATTGCTGGCGCTGCTCGCCGCCGGGGAGCGGGAGTCCGCTGTGGTCGCCCGGGGCGTCGAGTGGCTGGTCGAACGGCAGCGGCCGGACGGCGGGTGGGACGAGGACAAGCACACCGGGACCGGATTCCCTGGCGACTTCTACCTGTCGTATCACCTGTATCGCGTGGTGTTCCCGCTCTCCGCGCTCGGCCGGTACGTCCGGGGCGGGTCATGACACCCGTTGTGCCGGCCGCCGTGCAGTGCCGGGTCGTAGGGTGTGCCGTTCTGCCAGCGCCACCTGACTCGGACCCAGGCTCGGGCGAGGATGCGTGTGGCGTGGGGATGGCAGTTCCTGCCACAAGCCCCATCGGGGCGCATGCACGGAAGAAGGTGCACTAGTGACCCCGATCGTCTGCACCCCGTTGCGGATCGAGCAGGCCGCGTTGCGCGGTCCCGGTCCGCGGACGGTCCACACCGGACTCGGGCCTCGCCGGGCCGTCGCCGCCGCGACCCGGCTCCCGTCCGGACCGCGGATCGTCGCGGGGATCGGCGGCGGGCTCAGTCCGGAGGTACGGCCGGGGGACATGGTGGTCGCCACCGAGGTGCGCGGTCCTTCCGGCGCGGTGCCGGTGCCCTCCGCACCGTTGCTGGCGGGTGCGTTACGACGTCTCGGGCTCACGGTCCATCTCGGACCCGTGGTGGGCAGTTCGCATGTGGTGCGGGAGCGGGAGCGCGCTTCGCTGGCTTCCAGTGGTGCGCTGGCGGTCGACATGGAGTCCGCGTGGCTCGCGGCCAAAGGTGAACCGTTCGCTGTGGTTCGAGCCATTGTGGACACGGTCGGCGAGCCGCTGCTGCATCCTTCGACTGTCGCTAATGGACTCGCTGGGTTGCGGAGCCTGCGCCGGGCCGCTCCCGCGATCACTGCGTGGGCTGAAGCGGTGGGACCGCGAACGGTGCTGCTGGCCAGTCCGCGATCGTTCTGCGCTGGGGTGGAGCGGGCGATCGAGATCGTCGAGCGCGCGCTGGAGAAGCACGGCGCGCCGGTATACGTGCGTCGCCAGATCGTGCACAACACCCACGTCGTGCACCGGTTGCAAGAGCGCGGTGCGGTGTTCGTGGACGAGGTGGAGGAAGTTCCGGAAGGCGCGACCCTGGTGTTCGCCGCGCACGGCGTCTCTCCGGCGGTTCGGCGCGCCGCGGCGGACCGCGGACTGTCCGTAGTGGACGCGACGTGTCCGTTGGTCACCAAGGTGCACAACGAGGTCCGCCGCTACACCGGTCGCGGCGAGACGGTGTTCCTCATTGGACATGCCGAGCACGAAGAAGTCGAAGGCACCGTCGGAGAAGCGCCCGGCAATGTGGTGGTCGTCGGCGATGTCGCAGCCGCTCGGACAGTCACCGTGCGCGATCCGTCGCGGACCGCCTACACCATGCAGACCACGCTGGCGCTCGACGAAGCCGAAGAGATCGCTTCCGTGCTGCGCGAACGATTCCCCGGCCTTTCCGCACCGCGCAAGGACGACATCTGCTACGCCACCACCAACCGGCAGCAGGCCTTGCGCGCGATCGCCCGCGAAGTGGATCTGGTGCTGGTGGTCGGCTCCGGGAACTCGTCCAACTCGCGGCGGCTGGTGGAGGTCGCCGAACGCGAAGGAACGCCGGCGGTGCTGGTGGACGGCTGCGGCGACGTCGACCTGCGCCGGCTCGCCGGAGCCGGGCGGATCGGGCTCACCGCGGGTGCTTCGGCGCCACCGCGTCTGGTGTCCGAAACAGTCGGGGCCCTGCGCGGATTAGGGCCGGTCAGCGTCGCGGAAAACACGCTGACGGAAGAAGAAATGACGTTCACCCTACCTCGGGAGGTGCTCTGAGCGATGGCCATGCCGTTGCGCCAGTCTCTTCGACTGGGCGGTTATCTGATGAAGCAGAAGCTGCTGCGCAAGGAGAAGTTCCCGCTCCTGGTCGAGCTGGAACCGCTCTTCGCGTGCAATCTCAAATGCGGCGGCTGCGGCAAGATCGCGCAGCCGCACACCCTGCTGAAACAGCGGATGCCGGTGGAGCAGGCGGTCGGGGCGATCGAGGAGAGCGGCGCGCCGATGGTGTCGATCGCGGGCGGCGAGCCGCTGATGCACCCGCAGATCGACGAGATCACCCGGCAGCTGCTCGCCCGCGGCAAGATCATTTTCCTGTGCACCAACGCGCTGCTGCTGCCCAAGCACATCCACAAATTCAAGCCGCACCGCAATTTCGCGTGGATGGTGCACATCGACGGCCTCGAAGACCGGCACGACGCGTCGGTGCGCAAGGAGGGCGGTTTCCAGGCGGCGGTCGACGCGATCAAGCTCGCCAAGGAAAAGGGCTTCCGCGTCATGACGAACACGACGTTCTTCACCGGGGACACCCCGCAGGACGTCATCGACGTGCTCGACTACCTCAACGACCTCGGCGTCGACAACATGCAGATCTCGCCGGGGTACGCGTACGAGAAGGCCCCGGACCAGGACCACTGGCTCGGCGTGCAGCAGACCCGCGAGCTGTTCGCGAAGGCCTTCGGCGGCGGCAACCGGAAACGCTGGCGGCTCAACCATTCCCCGGTGTTCCTCGATTTCCTCGAGGGCAAACGCGACCTGGAATGCACGCCATGGGGCATCCCGTCGTATTCGCTGCTCGGCTGGCAGCGTCCGTGCTACCTGCTGGACGACGGCTACGCGAAGACCTACCGGGAACTCATCGAAACCACCGAATGGGAGAACTTCGGCCGCGGCAAGGACCCGCGCTGCGCCAACTGCATGGCGCACTGCGGCTACGAACCCACCGCGGTGATCGCCACCCTCGGCTCCCTCAAGGAGTCCGTCCGAGCCGCCGTCGGCCACTGACCTGCGGTCGGTGAAGGGCCTCTTGCGGGAATCTGATCCCCGCAAGAGGCCCTTCACCGGCATTTGCCGGGTGGGCGCGGTGGGCGTGCCATGATGGCGGCATGCGTGCGCAGCGATTTCTTCGCCCCCGGAGAGTGCCCGGGGGGCCGCGCGTGCGCGCCGGGTTCCGCCCGCTGACGTCCGCGTCTCCCCACGCTGCCCGGGGGTGAAGTCCAGCACTTCACGACCCGAAGCGAGGAACCCGTGGACCCCCTTGAACCCGCCTCGACGCTGCGCCGGATCGCCGCGCTGACCCAGGCCGCGCTCGCCGATCTCGCCGAGGCAGGCACCCCGGCCGCGGTCGCCGCCGTGCGCCGTTCCGTGCTCGGCAAATCCAGTCCGCTCGCCGCCGTCCGCCGCGACCTCGGCCGCTGCGACCCGGCCTCCCGAAAGCAGCTCGGCCTCGCGCTTTCCGAAGCACACCAACGCATTACCGCCGCGCTGGAGGAGAAGCTCGCCGCGGAAACCGCTCTGGGCCGCCCGCTCGACCCCACCGTCCCCGGCCTCCCGCCGGACTGCACCCGGTCACCCAGCTGAGACACGACCTCGACAACGCCTTCCGCGCACTCAGCTTCGCGGTCGTCGAGGGCCCGGAAATCAGTTCCGCGGACCTGGAATTCGACCGGCCGAACTTCCCCGCCGACCATCCGGCGCGGGAAAGCATGGACACCTACTGGCTGGCCGGCGGCCGCTGCCCGCACCTGACCGGTGCCAGCGTCCGGTACCTGAGCACGCACGAACCGCCGATCCGGATCGCCTACCCGGGCCGCGTTTACCGCAACGAAAGCACCGACACCCGGCACGAGCGCGCGTTCTTCCAGTACGAGGTGCTGGTGGTGGACAAGACCGGTCCCGCTCGCCACCGCCCGGTTCCTCGCCGGTGCCATTCTCGGCACGGTGTCCGGCGAACCAGCGCGCACGCGGATGCCGCGCGGCCGGACGCGGTCCCGCAGCTGACCCGAACCGGACGGCAGGTCCGGGCGACAGCGGCGCAGGCGTTGTCCACCGTGGCCCAGGCCGCGGTCACGATCCTGGGCGGACCGGACGCGGATCTGCTGAAGGAATGCGGCCGACCGGAATGCACGCAGGTTTACCTGGATCATTCGCGCGGGTCACGGCGCGAATGGTGTGCGATGGCCACCTGCGGAAACAAAATGAAAGCGGCGGCTTACCGGGCACGACAGCGAGGAAATCCGCCGCTGACACCCTCCCGGCAATCCTGAACGTTCAGCCGGCGAACAAGCGGCCCAACGCCGCCCGGCCGCCGTCGTCCGCCGCCGGCAGATCGGCACTCGCTGGTCCGGATTCTCCACCGGGGCAAGCCCGAGGAGGGCGCGCGCCTGCTGTTCGACCGTTACGTCGAACGCGGCGGCAACTTCGTCGACACCGCGCCGGCCCCGAACTTCGGCGGATCGCACCGCAAAAGCCTGTTCGCCTCGGCGGAGGCCGGCCCGCGACAGCTGAACACGGACTACCTCGATCAGCTCTGCCTTGCACGACTGGGACTTCACCACGCCGGACGGGGACACCCTGCGCGGCATGGACGACCTCACCCGGCAGGCACAATCCACTACGTCGCGATGTCCGGTGCCCCCGTCCTGGCCGATCTCGCGCAGGCAAACCATCGCCGACCTGCGCGGATGGGCGCCGCTCGTCGCGTTGCAGGTCGAGTACGGCCTCGTCGAGCGCGACCTGCTCCCGATGGCCCGCGAGATGGGCCTCTGCGCGGTCCCCTCCTCCCCGCTGGCCGGCGACGTCCTGACCGGCAAGTACACCCGCGCCGATCAGACCGCGGCCGAGCCGGTCCCGGCGAGAGCTGCGACCTCGCTCTCGGCGGGGTCACCGAACGCAACCTCGGCATCGCCGGGGTCCTGGCCGACGTCGCCGGGGAAATCGGCCGCACCCCCGCCCAGGCCGGGCTCGCCCGGACGCTGCGGAACCCCGCCGTGACCGCGCCGATCGCCGGGGCCCGCACGCCTGACCAGCCGGAAGACAATCTGGCCGCGCTGAGCGTCGAGTTCGCCGAGCCGCACCTGGCCCGGCTCGCCGGGGCCAGCGCGATCCAGCTCGGCATCCCGCGCGACATGCCCGCCAGCGACCACATCCGCACGGTGGCCCGGGGCGACCTGGTCATCGAGGACCGCCGCTGACCGCCGAGCCATTGCCAAGCGCGAACACCAACCATCCAGTTGAGCATTCCCGATCGAATCCGTTCAACCCTCCGGAAGTCGGCAATTGCGAAGACCGGGCAGAATCGCTGCACCAGACCACCCGTCCCGGCGGCTTTCCCTGCGCCCACGCAGCTTCGCACTGTCCATTATAGACATTGCAGGTCGGACGAAATCACGCTGGGTGGCCGTGATCCGCGTGGTGCCACCCGTCCGGCGCAATCCGCGGAAAGCACCACAAGAGACAGTGGCCTGCCGTGACAACGTTGACGGATAACCACTGCCCCGCCTTTCTTTGCCAGCTGTTGACCTTTCCCGAGCCTCGGGCGTATGGTCTAGACCAAGAAGCCCACCCCTTCGCTCCCACCTCGTGCGGGCCGGCTCCCGGAAAGCCGGTGCGTCGCTTTGTCGTACCCGCACCAGGAAACGAGCATTCCCCGAAGGAGCTGTCCATGAAAGCGAACCGGAAACTCGTCGCGGCCGCGGTCGGCACGGCGATCGCCCCGGTGCTCGTGCTGATCAGCCCGGCAGGCATCGCCAGCGCGCACGGGTACGTCAACGCGCCGGCGAGCCGGCAGGCCCAGTGCGCCGAGGGAACCGTTTCCTGCGGCGAGATCAAGTACGAACCGCAGAGCGTCGAAGGGCCGAAGGGGCTGCACAGCTGCAGCGGCGGCAACGCCGAGTTCGCCGAACTGAACGACAACAACAAGGGCTGGACGGCGACCCAGGTCGGCTCTTCGGTGGCCTTCACCTGGAGCTTCACCGCCCGGCACCGCACGTCCAACTACGAGTACTGGATCGGCAACGACAAGATCGCCACCGTGGACGGCGGCGGCCAGCAGCCCCCGGCTACGGTCACCCACAACGTAGACCTCAAGGGGCACACCGGAAGGCAGACGGTCCTCGCTGTCTGGAACATCGTGGACACCGCGAACGCGTTCTACGCCTGCATCGACCTGCAAGTGAGCTGACCCGGGCAGTCCACAACAGACACTGAGGCACGGGCCGTGGCGGCGGCCCGTGCCTCAGCGCGCGTCCGGGGCATCCGCCGGAAATGACAAAACCAGCCAATTTCTCCCGCACTCGTTGACCCGCTTTCCCGGCCGTGACTAGCGTGCCGGTCACCGGAAAAGGGCACGACTCCAGGAGGCGGTTTTCCTTGATTTCCCGGCGGGCATTCCTCGGCGCATCCGCGGCAGCCGCGACATTTCCACTCTGGAACTCCGCGTTCGCCTCCGCGACCACCCCCGACACCGCGAAGGTCGCTTTCGACGACCAGTCCGGCGCCGGCCAGAGCTACGCGTACATCACCGGCACGACGCTGGACAACCGGCTCGTCATCCTGAAAGCCGATGGCACGCCTTACTATCCGCCGTCCCCGGGCAGCGACCACACGCCGCTCGGCGAGGACTGCGCGATCCCGCTGAAGTCGCTTTCCCAGGTCACCGTGCCGAAAATGTACGCGGCCCGGATCTATGTCGCGCTGGAGAACAAACTGGACTTCTTCGTCAACCAGGGCCCGGCGCTCGTGCACCCGAGCTTCCTCGACGCCAACGACCCGAACTACAACCGGACCTGGTCGTTCTGCGAATTCACCTTCAACAACGACGTGCTGTTCGCCAACATCAGCTACGTCGACTTCGTCGCGATCCCGATCGGCCTGCACCTCACCACGACCGGCTCCGGCGACCAGACCGTCCCCGGGCTGCCCGCGCGTTCGCTCGACCCGATCTGCGACGCGCTCAACGCCCAGGGCGGCAAATGGGGCACGCTCATCGAAACCGGCGGCGACGGAAAACCGCTGCGCGCGCTGTCCGCGCATTACCGCGCCGACCAGTTCGGCGGATATCTCGACGGCTACATCGACGAGGCGTGGAAGAAGTACGCCAGCGAGACGCTCACCGTCGACACCCAGGTGCCCGGCCTCGGCGCGTTCACCGGACAGGTCGGCGCGGACGGCGTGCTCGCCTTCGACAACGGCGAACGCTTCGACAAACCCGCCACGCCGGACGTATGGAGTTGCGACAGCGGACCGTTCGCCATCAAGGAAGGCGACAGCGACGCCCGCAAAGCGATCATCCCCCGGCTGGCGGCGGCATTGAACCGCACCACCCTGCGCGACAACCCGAAACAGCCGACCGGCGAGGACCCGGCGAAGTTCTACCAGAACCCGGAAACCAACCACTACGCGCGAATCGTGCACAGCAAACTGCCGGACAATCGCGGGTACGCTTTCCCCTACGACGACGTCTCCCCCGGCCCCGATTTCAGCGGCGCGGTCCAGGCCGGCGACCCGGACACGCTCACCATCACGGTCAACGCTCTGCGCTGAGCCAACGACGTGCCGCGGTCCTTTTCGGACCGCGGCACTGTCATCCGGCGAGATCGCCCTCCCGCTCGTTCTTCGCCGCGTAGAAAGCCAGCTTCTCCTCGTCCACTTCCACGCCGAGCCCCGGCCCGGCCAGCACCCGCAACCGGCCGCCGGAGAGCCGCAACGGCTCGACAATGTCGTCCGCGTGCAGGTAATGCATGCTGTCGATCGCCCGCGACAGCACCGGCGTGCTGGCCACCACCGCCAGATGCGCCGCGAGCGCTTTCGTCGCCGCGATGCCGCCCCATTTGCAGACCTCACCATGGATCACGTCGACCGCACCCAGCCCTACCGCCGGCGCGAAGTTCCTCCAACGCAATCCCGGCACGAATCGAATCCGGCGCGGACCACGCGGCGTTTCCGCACATCGCCGCGAACGTCGCGGGTGCCCTTCAATGTCACCGCCGAGAAGCCGCCCTGGGCGACCACTCCCGCCGCGTGCTCAGCCAAACCCTGCGCGAGTTCCTCCCCTTCGGCACCAGGCGCGTCAGCGCGAGTGATCAACGCCGTGATCGGCACCTCGGTCCGCACCGCCCCACCCAGCCGGTCAGCAACGGACTGCCCCGTGGCCCGCCCCAGCAGATCCCAGCACGCGACGTCCAACCCGGCCAGCGCCGCATACCCCAGATAGCCGTGGAAAAACGGCACCATGTGCTGCCGACGATGAACCGCTTCGAGCGCGAACGGACTGGTCCCGATCATGTCCGCGCCCAGTTTCCGCGTCAGCTCCGCGACCGGACGGCCTCACATCGTCTCGCCCCAGCCCTCGGCCTCGGTGTCCGTGCGCAACCGCACCACCGTGCGGGTTTCACCGGTTCTTGGTCTCAAACGAACTGGTGAACGGATTCGTCAGCGGCAGATTCACGATCCGCACGGCAACGTCGGCGATCTTCATGCCCGCTGCCCCAGCGCCGCCGAAACGACCAGCCGAATCGGTGCCAGTTCGACGTTTTCCACCACCGCCGCAGCCCCCGGCATTTCCTCGACCGCGGGCT
The DNA here is from genome assembly GCF_900115345.1 of Amycolatopsis rubida. Classification (GTDB taxonomy): domain Bacteria; phylum Actinomycetota; class Actinomycetes; order Mycobacteriales; family Pseudonocardiaceae; genus Amycolatopsis; species Amycolatopsis rubida. The sequence continues at coordinate 21,845 of NZ_FOWC01000017.1, forward strand.
CGGCCTTCAGCAACACCCGAAACACCCGCGGCAACACCGTCCGCCCGACGAGATCCTGCGCGAGCACCGCCGCCTCCGGGCCGTCCATTGTGTACTGATCAGCCAGATACCCGGCGAGCCGCTCGTACATCACCGTGAACATCGCGTCGTAGTACGCCTTCGCGCTGTCCGGCAACCGCTCGGCAGCCGAGATGCAGAGCCGGCACGTCCGCGCCTGCGGCTCCCAGGTCAGCAGCTGCTGGAACCGCCCGCAGAACAACGCGACCGCCTCGACCGGGTCGTCCGCGTACGCGTCCGGGGTCATCAGCTTGCCGAGGTACAGCTCGCGGACCAGGTCGAGCACCGCGAGGAACAGCTTGTCCTTGCTCTCGAAGTGCGCGTACAGCGACCGCTTGGACGTCCCCGCGCCGGCCGCGACCGCGTCCATCGACGCCCGCTCGAACCCGGTTTCGAGGAACACGTTCTTCGCCGCAAGCAGGATGTGCTTGCGCAACTCCGCACCCCGCAGCTGCGAACCGCCTTCACGCGCCATCCTTGCCTCCGCCAAAAGTAAACGGTACGGTGGAGTTTACTTCCTCCTCCACCTCTTCGACAGTCTCCTGGAGTGCCCGCATGATCGTCGTCACCGCCCCCACCGGGAACATCGGCAGCCGCGTTCTCGCCGAGATCGCCGACGGTGCGCGCCCCGTCCGCGCGATCGTCCGCGACCCCGCGAAACTGCCTGCCGACCTGCGCGAACGCGTCGACGTCCACGTTGGTTCGCACAGCGATCCCGAGGTGCTCGCCCGCGCCTTCGACGGCGCGGACACCGTGTTCTGGCTAGTCCCGCCCGACCCGCGGGCCGAGAGCGTCGACGCGGCCTACTCCGGCTTCGCACGACCCGCCGTCGAAGCAATCCGCACCCACGGCGTCCGCCGGGTGGTGTCGGTCAGCGCACTCGGCCGCGGCACCGCCTCCGCCGAACGAGCCGGGCACGTGACCGCCACCCTGGCGATGGACGACCTCATCGCCGACACCGGCGTCGCCTTCCGCGCACTGGCGAATCCGACCTTTATGGACAATCTGCTGCGCCAAGCTTCAGTGATCAAAGAACAAGGCGCCTTCTACGACGTCCTGCCGCCGGACTACGCCGCCCCGACCGCCTGCACCCGCGACATCGCCGCAGTCGCTTCCCGGCTCCTGCTCGATCCATTGTGGACCGGCCGGCAAGAGGTACCCGTGCTGGGCCCGCAAGACCTGTCACCCGGCCAGGAAGCTTCCATCGTCAGCGAGGTACTGGGGATTTCGGTTAAGTACCAGCAAATCCCGGTCTCCGCACTCGGCGCACGGGTTCTCGCGAACGGTCACTCCGAAGCGATGGCACAGTCCATGATGGACATGGCGACCGCGAAGCTGAACCATCTGGACGCGGGCGTGACCCGCACTCCGCAGCATGCCGTCGAAACGCCGACGACTTTCCGGCAGTGGTGCGAAGAAGTCCTCAAGCCCGTGGTGGACAAAGCCTGACCCGCCTGTCGCCCGCTGTGGGCCAGCCCCGCCAAGATGTGGTCCGCGGCGAAGGTCCACCTTTCGCAGCGATCATCGGCATGCGTCGTTTCCGCTTCGAGCATGATCCGGCTCAGATACGGACAGCCGCCGCTGCCGATGATCACATCGCCGTACTGCGCCTGCGCCGCCAACCAGGTCGGCCAGCTCGTCGAGGACGTGGCCGCGGACGAAGGTCAGCAACGCGCGCACCTGGGCCAAGACCTCGTCCGCAACCGTACGCCACGTCCAGGCACGCCAGCCTGTTCGGCCCGAGCGCCGGACGGGTCGCGGCCAGACACGGATGCCGCACCACTAGAGCGTGGTACTCCCCGGCGATCGCGCAGGTCCGCCAGTCCCCGGTCGGCGACGGTGGCTCATGCGCCCCGAAAGCGGCGTCGACCATCAAGTCGAACAGCTCGTTCTTCGTGGCGATGTAGCGGTACAGCGTCCTCGTGCCGGTGCCCGTCTCGCCAGCGACCCGGTGCGGGGACACCGCCTCAAGACCTTCCACGGCCGCGAGGTCGGCCCGGCTGTACGCCGGACGCGGGTCCCGCGTTACGCGGCATCCCACACCCGCCGCGCTTCACTGGCCCCTCAATGGCACTCAGTGCACTTCACTTGCCGACCGGCAAGCATCTCACCGAGGCTCGGCGCGCAGCACATCGCCGATCCGGGTCACCACCTCGTGCAACGGCGTCGCAGTGCTGAGCACCGCCACCACCGTGCCCGGCTCCGCCACGCCTGAGCACTTCCCGCCGGAGGTCCCGAACGCGTCCGCGACCAGGGCGAACGCCTCCGTCGCCGCGGCCTCGATGTCGTCCCGGCCGCCGCTGCGCAGCCAGCGCCGCAGAACATGGTTGTTGGCCGCCGCGATCGCCGCCGCGGCCACAGCGGCCCGGAGCGTCGCTGCCTCGTCGCCAGCCGCGGCGAAGCGGTCCTGGAGATAGCGCGCGAGGACACGCTGATACCGGTCGACCGTCGCGACTTCCTTGTCCCGCAACGACGGCACCGTGCGAGTGAGGGTGAACCGCTTGAGCGAGACGTCCAGCTCCGCGGCATAAGACTCCAGCACGAGCGACACCGCCGCGGTCGCCACCTCGATCGGGTCGCGCGCCGGGTCGGCGGTCTCGAAGACCTGCTCCATCTCGGCGACGATCTCGTCGTGATTGGCGAAGAGGACGTCGTCCTTGCTGTCGAAATACCGGAAAAACGTCCGCCGCCCGACGCCCGCCGCGGCGGCGATGTCGTCGATGGTCGTCGCCTCGTACCCGTTGGCGGCGAACAGATCCACGGCCGCCGTAGCGAGCGCACGCCGCAACTGCCGCCGCCCGGCCGGCGTGGCCCCGACCCGGGTGCGCGGCGTCTCCGTCATTCCCGAACGGTAGCAGCCCGGGTTGCTAGTGGCACTGAGTGCCGTTAGCATGAGCGGGCACCCCATGCGAGCGGAAGGCGTCGACGATGACACTCGACCAGCAACTGCGGCCCGACCACCACACCGGCCCAGACCCAGCAGACGCGTATTACGGCGGGGTGTTCGGCTGGTCCGTCCGACGGCAGGGCGCGCGCCTGTTCCTGGCCTTGGAAAACGGCCTGTGCGCAGTCACCCTGCCGAAACTCACCTCGGGCCCGGTACGCAGTCACCTGTCCGCCCTGGGCTGCGAAGGCCCGTCCCTGATCCTCCCCACCCAACACGGCCCCCGCCTGGCCATCCTCGCCGAAACCGACGGCGAACTGCTCCTGCGAGGCACCCTGCCGGCCGACGTAACCGTCCTGGACAGCGGCGCGCTCCTCCCCCTGCCGACCGGTCAGCAAGCACCCGGCACGGGCCCGGAATGGCTGACCGCGCCGGACCCGAGGCACCGCTGGCTGCCGAGCGTGAGCGCAGTGCTGGCCGGAGTGCGCCAGCGCCCCTGATCCCGCCCGCGTGGATTCTCGGGAGCCGCAGCCCCGGAATCCCCGCCCGTGACGACCTCCGACTCCGCGAGGCACCTCACCCCGGTTGAAGTCCGTGAGGGGAACCGTCACGGAATCTGATTCCCTCCGCCCTCACGACCCACCCGCGCGCCGTGAAGGGCCCCTGCACGGACTCAGATTCCCCTCAAGGAGCCCATAACGCCCCACCTCCGCACGCACCCAACGCGGCGTTCGCACCCACTGCCACAGTGAGCCGCTACACCGCCACCCGCGAACCCCACCGCAACCACCCGCCCCAAGCCGCGCACCGCCCCACCCAACGCACCTGCCCAACCAGGTAGCGACACCCCCACCCCGATACGAAGCCAAAAACACGGCGCGGAGGTGCTTGTCAAGGCATCTTTCCCGCCTTGACAAGCACCTCCGCGCCGTAGTCGCACTCAAGCCGAGAGGTGCCCGCGCAGCCACCCGGGCGCGATGTCGCCGCCAGGCGACGAGCCGACCCCCCGCCCCTCAAACACAAACCCCGCCCAAGACAGCCGAGGCCTCCACGACCATCCCGTCCACCTCGCCCGCCAACCGCTCAATCTCCCCCCACCACCGCAAATCCCGCCCCGAATCCGGAATCAGCGAAGTCCCCACCAGCAACAGCAACGTATCCACCTCGTAAGCCCGGTCCGCCAACCGCAACAACGGCACCGGATCCCCGCCGGCCTCCCCCGCCGCGAACCGGCAAGCCGCGTGCCCCAGCCCCCGGCACACCGTCCGCAGCCGCTCCCGCACCGCGTCCGCCCGGGGGTCCGCCCGTGGACCGCCGGTCCGGATATTCCACGCCACCGAAAGCAGACAGCGCCCGGCATCGTCCATCGCCGTGTTCATCACCGGGCGAGTCTGGAAGCACCCTCCCCGCCGCGGGTGACCCGACACGCACAGCTCACCGCATCGAGTGAAGCAACCGCACAGTCGCGTCAAGCGGCAGCCGATCGTCCGCCGCGCGCGCGAGGAAATCCTTGATCCGCTGCCCGTCCGGCGTCAGCGAATCCACGTCGTTGACCTCAGCACTCGCCGCTTCCAAGGTCCCCAGCCCGGCATTGTGGTGCGCGTCCCGGACCGCGTTCCGCAGGACCGCCAATTCCGCCGCCGACGGCCCCCGCTTCTCCGCCCGCAACCGCTCGACAATCCGAAGCACCTGCGGCGAATGCGCGGCCAACGACTGCCGTCCGGCGAACGACGCGACCATCCGCGGCGTCGCCCGCGTCTCGGCAGGCGGCGGGGGCACCTCGACCGCCTCGCCGACCACGCGCAGGCTCTCCAGCGCCGCCGCACGCCGACGTTCGCTCATCCGCACGCGCGCGAGCGGATCCTTGCGCCGGGACGCCGCGACGGAACGAGCGTCCGCCCGGGCCCGCTCCCCCGTCTCGGTCAGGCGCGAGCGCCGTTGATACGTGCCCTCGTCGGCAGCCTGCTTGCGCCGGTTCGCGAGCCAAGCCTCGAAGGTCTGCCCGCGCCGCGGCGGCTCGCGCACTTCGGTCAGGCCGGCGGCCGGCTCGTCAGCGAACCAGGCCTTCATCCGCGAGCGCAGGAAGTCCCCCGGCTTTTCGCCGGCGCGGCGCGGCCGCTGGCGCGTCCCGTCCGGCAGCGCGCTCATCGCGATCAGCAGCGCGTCCGGGCAGTATCCGTTGGAGTACCAGAACTCCAGCTGCCGCTCGACGTCGTCGCGTTCCTCCCGGGTCAGCCGCTCGGACACCCAGCCCATGCGGCGGACCAGCACGCCCGTCGACTGGGCGCGTTCGCGCGCGTCGGCGGGCACGACCGTCGACGGCCACTCCTGATCCGCGATCCGCACCATGCCACACCTCCCTTGCCTACGGACGCCTACGTTATCCCGCCGCACCGACAATTACGCTGCCCGCCGCAGCACCGCCACCGTGTTCGCCGCCACGATCACCCCGGCCGCCGCCCACGCGACAGCGTCGAGCCGCTGGTCCAGCAGCACCAGCCCGACGAGCGCGGCCATCACCGGGTTGACGCTCATGAACGCCCCGAAGAACTGGGTCGGCACCCGGCGCAACGCCACCAGATCGACGAGAAACGGCAGCGCCGACGACAGCAGCCCGGCGGTGAGCGCCGCCGCGAGCGCCCCGGGCGTCGGCGGGTGGTGCAGCATCGCGAACACCCCGATCGGCACGTACAGCAGACCGGACACCCCGGCCGCGGCAGCCGAACCCGCGGCCCCGGGCAGGCGACGGCCCACGGTCCGGTTCAGCAGGATGTAGCAGGCCCAGCACGACGCGGCGACCAGTGCGAGCCCGATCCCGAGGTAGTCGGTGCTGGGCTGCGGCCGCAGCAGCGCGCCGACCGCGACCGCGGCGGCCACCGCGCACGCCAGGTCCGTGCGGCGCCGGGAGCCGGCCAGCGCGATCGCCAGCGGGCCGAGGAATTCCAGCGTCACGGCCAGTCCGAGGCCGATCCGGTCGACCGCGGTGTAGAGCGACAGGTTCATCGTCGCGAACACAGCGGCCAAAGCGAGCACCGGCCACCACTGCCGCGCGGTGAAGGTCCGCAGCCGCGGCCGTCCGACCGCCAGCAGCACCACCGCCGCCACCCACTGGCGGAGCGCCACCACTCCCGGCGGGCCGAGCACCGGGAACGCGAGCGCCGCGGTCGCCGCGCCGACCTGGTTCGACAGCGCGCTTCCGAGCAGCATCGCCGCACCGGCCGCCCGGGCGTCGCCGCGCGTTCGCGGAGCCAGTTCCGTGGTCGCCATGCGGTCGAGCATGCGACCGGCCAATCCATGCGCAAAATGCATTGACCGCATCAGCGATACGCTGGACGCATGGATCTGGAGCTGCGGCAGCTGCGCTGCCTCGTGACGATCGTGGACGCGGGCACGTTCACCGACGCCGCGCTCGAACTCGGCGTCTCGCAGGCGGCCGTATCCCGGAATCTGGCGTCGCTGGAACGGGTTCTCGGCGTGCAGCTGCTGCATCGCACCAGCCGGAGCCTCGCGCCGACGACCGCGGGCGTCCAGGTGCTCGCCCGCGCCCGGCATCTGCTCGCCGAGGCCGACGATCTGGTCCGCGAAGCGACCACCGGGCACACGCGGCTGCGCATGGGCCACGCGTGGTCGGCGATGGGCAGGCACACCGCGGAGTTCCAGCGTCGCTGGGCCGCCCGGTACCCGGACGTCGAACTGCTGCTCGTGCGCGCCAACACCGCGACCGCCGGGCTGGCGGAAGGGCTCGTCGATCTCGCCGTGGTGCGCCACCAGGTGCAGTCGGCCAAGTACGCGCACGCGACGGTCGGCCGCGAGGACCGCTACTGCGCCATGGCCGTCGACGACCCGCTCGCCGGACGCCGCACCGTCACGCTCGCCGATCTCGCGTCCCGGTTGCTGGTGATCGATCCGCGCACTGGCACCACTTCAGCCGAGTTGTGGCCGCCGGAGGCGCGCCCGCGGATCGAGTACACCCACGACGTCGACGACTGGCTCGCCGCCATCGCCACCGGCCGCTGCGTCGGCGTCACCCCGCATTCCACGGTGACGCAGTATCGCCGCGACGGCATTGTTTACCGCCGGGTCCGCGACGCCCCGCCGGTGCCGGTCCGCCTCGCTTGGCGCGCCCACGATCCACATCCGGCCACGCACGCCGCGGTGGCCTTGCTCGGCGAGCTTTACCGCACGCCGCCGAAACGGGAAACCGCTTCCGCGCGCCCGCGATAGTCCACTGTGGATCTTGAACCCGGGGCGATCATTTCCGTTGACGCGGCGGCGCGGGGCGGCAATGATGAAGTCGTCCAGCCACGAAAGGATCCACGGAATGCCGCGTCGCAACGAACGCATGCACCTGTCGGGCATTCCCGGCTCCGCGCCATGACGTGGCCTGCCACGCCGTGAGCGAGGAGCCGCCCGCCGGAACGCCGGCCGGGCGGCTTTTGCGTTCGCGGCCCGTTCAGCCCCGGAAAGGAGGTGCCCGTCGCCATGGGAGTCCTGGTTCTCAACGCCGGCTACGAGCCCCTGCACACCGTCTCGCTCCCCCATGCCATCCGGATGCTGGTCCGCCAGGTCGCGGTCGTCCACGAAAGCCACGGGCCGGACCTCGGCGTCTTCCCGCGGCCGAAGGTGGTGCGGCTGCTGCGCTACGTCGTGATGAAGTGGCGTTATTCCGGGCCGCCGCGCTGGTCCCGTTCCGGCGTGCTGCGGCGTGACCGGCACACGTGCGCCTATTGCGGGCGCCAGGCCACCACGGTCGACCACATCACGCCGGTCTCGCGCGGCGGCGCGCGCACGAGCTGGCTCAACACCGTCGCGGCCTGCGGCGGGTCGGCGCGCAGCTGCAACGCGCGCAAGGCCGATCGCACGCCCGCGGAAGCCGGGCTGACGCTGCGCTTCCCGCCGCGCGTCCCGCGGTGGGAGGAACTGCATCCGCTGGCCGGACTGTCCACTTGAGACTCGCGGTAGGCAGGAACCGGTGAAGGGCTTGCTGCTGCGGCTGTCCGCGGTCGATTCCGGCGCGGAAACAGCGGTGCGCGTCATCGCGTATTTCGACGAGCTGATCGCCCGCCGGGCGACGCTGCCGGAGTTGCTGCGCGCCACGGCTTTTCTCGCGGAATCCGTCGCCGGGTTCGCTGTACCGACGGCACCCTGCTCCGGTACCGGCCGTCCGGCGAACCCGGTGGCGCCGCCCGGTACCGGGCGGGTCTGGCTGGAACGCGCGGGCGAGCCGGGCCCGCTCGACGACCTGGTGCTCGACCCGGTCGAACCGCCGCCCGCCGCACCGCATCTCGCCGACCCGGCGCTGGTCGAACTGGTGCTGGGCGAGCAGGCCGCGGACCGGGCGCTGACCCTGCTCGGCCTGGACACCGCGCCTCCACTGCGGGTGGTGGCGGTCGCTTCGGGCACCGGTCGCGATGCCTGCGCGGGCGCGGCAAACCGCTCGGCGCGCGGGTGACCGTGGTCGGCGGAGTCGCCGCGACGCTGCTGCAGCCGCGAGAGGGCCCCGATTCGGTTGCCCGACGCTGAATGAGACGTTGGCGTTGCGGGCCAAGGACGGCACGCTTCCGGACTCCGTCCGGGTAGGAGTCGGCGACGCGGTCGACGACCTCGAAGCCCGGCGCTCGTAGCCGCAAGCCCGCCTGGCCCAACGATCCGCGGCGACGGCGCGGCCGTCGATCGTGCACGAGGACCTCGGCGCGGTGACGCTGCTGGCGGAGATCCCGGTCGGGCAGCTGCGCGCGCCGCCGGACGTGCTGGCGTTGAACGCGTTCGCCAAGAGCGGCGACCTGGAAACGCTGGAAGCCTTCAGCCGCACGGGTTCCCTCCGCCAGGCGGCGATCGCGCTGCACCGGCACCTCAGTTCGGTGGCGGCGCGGCTGGGCCTCACGAGCACTCCGGCCTCAGCTGCCCTCGACCCCGAGCACCCTGGCCAGCACCGCCCGTCGCTCCGCGGCTTCCCGGCGGCTCACCGTCGTGTGCTGGAGCACCCCGGAACCGTGGAAAGTGCCGGGGAACAAATGCAGTTCCGTAGGCACCCCCGCCGCCAAAAGGCTTTGCGCGTAAGCGATTCCCTCGTCGCGCAGCGGATCGAATTCCATCACCGACACGTACGCGGGCGGCAATCCCGAAAGATCCGCCGCCCTGGCCGGCGCCGCGTAAACCGGGACGTCCGAACCGCCGCGCTTGCCCGGCCCGCCGAGGTAGTAGTCCCAGCTCGCCTCGGCCGCCCCCCGGTGCCAGATCGGCGTGTCCGCGAACCGGCGCATGCTGCCGGTCTCGAGGCGGTCGTCCAGTTCGGGCACGGCGAGGAACTGGAACGCGATCGCCGGGCCGCCCCGGTCGCGGGCCAGCAGAGCCAGCGCCGCGGCCAGTCCGCCGCCCGCGCTCACGCCGTAGAGCACTGTCTTTTCCGGGTCGATGCCCAATTCGTTCGCGTGCTTGACCGACCATTCGAGCGCCGCGTAGCAGTCCTCCAGCCCGGCCGGGTACGGATTCTCCGGTGCGAGCCGGTACTCGACCGACACGATCACGACGCCGAGATCGCGGGCCAGTCCGACATTGGCCGCGTGGTCGACCTCCAGGTCGCCCAGCGCGAAACCGCCCCCGTGGATGTCGAACACCAAGGCATTCGTCGCGACGCGATCAGGGGTGTAAACGCGAACCGGGACGTCCGGCGCGCCTTCGGGACCGGGCACGGAGTCCTCGCGCGTGCGCACGCCGGTTTCGTCGAACTCGCCTTGCATCGAGGCGATCAGTTCGGCCATGCCTGCCCGCGCGGCCGCGACGTCGGCGAGGTCGACCTCGGGCAGCATCGGGACCGCGGCGGCGATTTCAGGATCGAACGGGTAACTCATCGACGGCCTCCGTGTTCCAGGGGAAGACTCCATCGTGCCGAAATCCCCGCCCCGGCAGGCACCGCCACGCGTCGCGTACCGCGCGCATTCCTCCCGCCGGCTGGCGCGGCACACCCGCACCAGTGCCCGGAAACGCACCCGACACTGCCTCCCGGGCCCCCAGCCTCAGCGGCCCGCTCTCTTCCAGATCACCACGATCCCGACGACCGCCGCCACCACCGCCCCCAGCACGATCAGCCCCTTCACGAACAGATCGTGCGCGAGGTGCCGCAGCATCTCGTCCCCGTCGGCGAGCAGCACCGCGTTCACCGGCCGGGCCTCTTCCGTCCCGGATCCTCGTCCAGCCACCGCGCGGCCTGGCGCACGACCTCGCCGCCGACCCGCCCGCGCACGCCCCGCGCCCCGCGCCGGTCCATCGCCCTCGCCGCGGATTTCGCCAGCACCGCCGCGCCTTCCCGCACGCGCTCCCCCTTGCCGCGCCGCCGCAGCGAAACGATCAGCGCGAACGCGCCCAGCCCGACGACCACGACGATCCCGGCGATGATGCCGAACCGGATCAGCAGGATGTTCAGCACCGTCTCCACAGCGCACCCCTTTCTGTCACACCTGTGATACAAACCGTTTCTATCACGCCTGTGATATAAAAGTCCAGTGCCTAGAGTGGTGGACGGGGAAGAGCGGCGCGCGCACATCGCCGACGCGGTGCTGCGGCTGGCCGCGAAGGGCGGGCTGCACGCGGTCTCGCTGCGCGCGGTGGCCGCGGAATCGGGCCTGAACATCGGCTCGGTGCGGCATTACTTCGACAGCCAGCACGAGCTGATGCGGTTCGCCATGCGCACCACCATCGACCGGACGACCGCGCGGCTCGTCGAACGCCGCGAACAGACGGGTCCGCTGTCGGAACTGCCGCCGGGAGAGGTTGTCGGCCAGCTCACCGATTTCCTGTCGGAGCTGCTGCCGCTGGACGAGCGGCGACGCACGGAGGTGACCGTGCTGGTCGAATTCCTGCTGGCCGCGCGCGCCGATCCGGGCCTGGACGACCTGGCCCGGGAAGCGGTCCAGGGCACCGTGACGCTGGCCCGCCGCATCCTCGACGCCCAGGCCCGCAGCGGCCGGTTCGAGCCGAAGGACCCCGAGGTCGAAGCGCCCCGGCTGGCGGCGCTCCTCGACGGGCTCGCGTTCCGGGCCGTGCTGCAGCCGGAACTCACCTCGCCGGAGGAATGCGTCGCGGTCCTTCGCGCGCATCTCGCCGAGTTCGTCCGGCCAGCGGGTGACACTCAGGTGTGAGCGCGGCGGAGACCGGGTAACCGGCGGAACTGGAGCGGTTCCAGATCCCAGGGAGGACTCCGATGCCGGACTCGGCGGCGACGTTGCGGGCAGCCGGCCTGCGGGTCACCAAGCCGCGGCAAGCCGTGCTCGGCTGGCTCGGCGGGCATCCGCACGCGACGGTCGAGGCGATCGCGGCAGGCGTGCGCGAGAGCCTGGGCGCCGTGTCGATCCAGGCGGTCTACGACGTGCTCGCCGCGTGCGGCGACGCGGGTCTCGTCCGCCGGATCGAGCTGTCCGGGCATCCGGCGCGGTTCGAACGGCGGACCGGCGACAACCACCACCACGTGGTGTGCCGCCGCTGCGGGCGGGCCGAGGACGTCGACTGCGTCCGCGGCGAGGCCCCCTGCCTCACGCCGCACGACCGGCACGGGTACGCCGTCGACGAGGCCGAGATCGTCTTCTGGGGTCTGTGCCCCGGCTGCTCCGGCGTTTCCGACCACCACGAGGAGCTCACGAGATGACCGACGAAAAACCCCCGGCCACCACCACGGACGCCGGGATCCCGGCGGAAAGCGACGAGCATTCGCTCACCGTGGGCCCGGGCGGCCCGATCCTGCTGCAGGACCATTACCTGATCGAGCAGATGGCGCAGTTCAACCGGGAACGGGTGCCGGAGCGCCAGCCGCACGCCAAGGGCAGCGGCGCGTTCGGGCACTTCGAGGTGACGAACGACGTCAGCCGCTTCACCAAGGCGGCGGTGTTCCAGCCGGGCGCGAAAACCGAGATGGCCGCCCGGTTCTCGACGGTGGCAGGCGAACGCGGCAGCCCGGACACCTGGCGCGACCCGCGCGGGTTCGCGCTGAAGTTCTACACGTCCGAGGGGAACTACGACCTCGTCGGCAACAACACCCCGGTGTTCTTCATCAAGGACCCGCTGAAGTTCCAGCACTTCATCCGGTCGCAGAAACGCCGCGCGGACAACAACCTGCGCGACCACGACATGCAGTGGGACTTCTGGACGCTGTCCCCCGAATCGGCGCACCAGGTCACCTGGCTGATGGGCGACCGCGGGATCCCGCGCACGTGGCGGCACATGAACGGCTACAGCTCGCACACCTACCTGTGGGTCAACGCCGCGGGCGAGAAGTTCTGGGTCAAGTACCACTTCAAGACCGACCAGGGCATCGAGTTCTTCACCCAGCACGAGGCCGACCAGATGGCGTCCGCGGACACCGACTACCACACCCGCGACCTGTTCGAGGCCATCGAGCGCGGCGACTACCCGAGCTGGACCCTGCACGTCCAGGTCATGCCGTTCGACGACGCGAAGAACTACCGGTTCAACCCGTTCGACCTGACGAAGGTGTGGCCGCACGGGGACTACCCGCTGATCGAGGTCGGGAAGATGACGCTCGACCGCAACCCGACCGACCACCACACCGAGATCGAGCAGGCCGCGTTCGAACCGAACAACATCGTGCCCGGCATCGGCCCGAGCCCGGACCGGATGCTGCTGGGCAGGCTGTTCGCCTACGCCGACGCACACCGGTACCGGATCGGCGCGAACTACAAGCAGCTGCCGGTGAACGCCCCGGCCTCGCCGGTGCACAGCTACAGCAAGGACGGCGCGATGCGCTACGCCAAGGTCTCCGACCCGGTGTACGCGCCGAACTCCAAGGGCGGCCCGCGCGCGGACACCGAACGCTACGGCACGCCCGCGGGCTGGCACGCCGACGGCGAGATGGTCCGCTCGGCCTACGTCGACCACGCCGAGGACGACGACTGGGGCCAGGCGGGCACCATGGTGCGCGAGGTTCTCGACGACGCCGCGCGCGAACGGCTGGTGGACAACATCGTCGGGCACCTGCTGAACGGGGTGTCCGAACCGGTGCTGAAGCGGGCGTTCGAGTACTGGCACAACGTGGACAAGGACCTCGGCGACCGCGTCGAATCCGGCGTGCGCGCGAAGCAGGACGAGAAGGACCCGAAGGCGGGCGAGCAGGCGAACCCGGCACGGGAGAGCATGCAGCGCAAGGCCTGAGCGCTCGTGAGTGGCAATCCCGGTTCGCACCGGGATTGCCACTCACGAGTACAAAACCATGCGGCTTTTCGCCCCGCCCTCGGTAAAGTGCGCGCCCATGGGGCATGTGGAGGCCGCGCATCTGCGCTACGTACTGCCCGACGGACGTCCGCTGCTCGGCGACGTCTCGTTCCGGGTCGGCGAGGGCGCGGTCGTCGCGCTGGCCGGCCCTAACGGCGCGGGCAAGACCACGCTGCTGCGGATGCTGTCGGGAGAGCTGAAGCCGGACGAGGGCTCGGTCACGGTCTCCGGCGGGCTGGGCGTGATGGCGCAGTTCGTCGGATCGGTGCGCGACGAACGCACGGTACGCGATCTGCTGGTTTCCGTTGCCCCGAAACGGGTTCGCGACGCCGCGCTGGCGGCCGACGCGGCCGGGGAGCGGCTGCTGGAGGTCGACGACGAGGCCGCGCAAATGCAGTATGCGCAGGCGCTGAGCGACTGGGCCGAAGCCCGCGGATACGAGTTCGAGACGACCTGGGACATGTGCACGACGGAGGCGCTCGGCATGCCGTTCGACCGCGCGCGCTGGCGGCTCGTGCGCACGCTCAGCGGCGGCGAGCAGAAACGGCTCGTGCTGGAAGCGTTGCTGCGCGGGCCGGACGAGGTGCTGCTGCTGGACGAGCCGGACAACTACCTCGACGTCCCCGGCAAACGCTGGCTCGAAGCCCGGCTGAAGGAAACCCGCAAAACGGTCCTGTTCGTGTCGCACGACCGCGAACTGCTCGCGCGAGCGGCGGACAAGATCGTGAGCGTCGAGCCGGGCGGCGACGGCGCGGACGCCTGGGTGCACGGCGGCGGGTTCAGCACGTATCACGAGGCGCGCCAGGTTCGGTTCGCCCGCTACGACGAACTGCGCCGCCGCTGGGACGAGAAGCACGCCCAGCTCAAACGGCTGGTCCGGGACATGCAGCAGTACGCGGCGCGCAGCGACGAGATGGCGTCGCGGTACAAGGCGGCGCAGACCCGGCTGCGGAAGTTCGAGGAGGCCGGTCCCCCGCCGGAACCGCCGCGGCCGCAGGACATCAGGATGCGGCTGCGCGGCGGCCGCACCGGCGTGCGCGCGGTGACCTGCGAGAACCTCGAACTCACCGGGCTGATGAAGCCGTTCTCGCTGGAGATCTTCTTCGGCGAGCGCGTCGCGGTGCTCGGTTCGAACGGCTCCGGGAAGTCGCATTTCCTGCGGCTGCTCGCGGGCGGCGACGTCGCGCACACTGGCGAATGGAAGACCGGCGCCCGCGTCGTGCCCGGCCATTTCGCGCAAACCCACGCCCGCCCGGAACTCACCGGCCGCACGCTGGTCGACGTGCTGTGGACCGAACACGCGGCCGACCGCGGGGCGGCGATGGCCGCGCTGCGCCGGTACGAACTGCACCGCCAGGGAGAGCAGGCGTTCGACCGGTTGTCCGGCGGACAGCAGGCACGGTTCCAGATCCTGTTGCTGGAACTGGCCGGAACCACCGCGCTGCTGCTGGACGAGCCGACCGACAACCTCGACCTGGAATCGGCCGAGGCGCTGCAGGACGGACTGGAGTCCTACGAGGGCACGGTGCTCGCGGTCACGCACGACCGCTGGTTCGCGCGCTCCTTCGACCGCTACCTGGTCTTCGGCTCGGACGGCGTGGTCCGCGAAACCCCGGAACCGGTCTGGGACGAGCGGCGGGTGGAACGGGTTCGCTAACCCTTGCGCAGCAACGCATCCAGTTCGCGCACCACCTCCCCCGCCCGGCCCCGGCCGCCCGGAGCCGCCGGATACCGCGACAGCACCTCGACCACCACCGGATCAGCCGCCGGGGCCTGAGCCTTCAGCCCGGCCAGTTCGAACGCGTACGCCGCATGCCCGGCCGGGCCGAGGATGTGCCACACCTGCGTCGCCTTCGCGAGCGGATGCAGGAACGCCGCGCCCGCAGCGGCTACAGCGGCCCGCGCCGCCTCGCTCGCTGCGGCCTGACCGGCGTCACGGGTGTCCTGATACGCCCGCTGCGCCGCCCACGCGCCGTCGCGAATCGCCTTGCCGCGCTTGGCTCCCTGAGCAAACGCCCGCGCCGCCTCGATCGCCTCGTGCGGACGGCGGTCATCCGGACGGGCTTGTTCGAAGATCGGCAGCGCGGGCTCCGCACAAGCCACCGCGTAGGCCGTGACGGCGCGAAGCTCGGCCAGGTCCAGTTCGATCTTCTCGATCATGTGCTTGAACTGTATCGTTGAACCGCCGGTTGGCAGTTCACCGTGACTTCCAGCAGGAACCTCAAGCGAAACCCTCAACCGGGGAAGGACGACGGTGGACGAGCGGACGGAATGGTCCGAGGCCGACAAGGCGGCCTACCGCCGGTTCGTGCGCACCCACCACCCGGACGTCGGCGGCGACCCGGACGAGTTCGCCGCCGGGCTCCGCGAGTTCCGGCCCGGCCCGCACCACGAAATCGCCGAGGGGACCGAACCGGCCCCGCCCGGCGAACCCCTGGTGTTCGTGCGCCGGAGCCGAGGCGTGCCCCGGCTCCTGGCGGCTCTGTCCGAACGCAGGCGGCGGAAGCGGAATCCGCGCGTGCGCTAGCGCGTCACATCCCGCCGGTCAGGGCCTGCAGCCCGAGGCTCGACGCGGCGACCGCGACCCACAGGATGGCCCCCATCAGCAGCGGCTTGTGTCCCGCCTTCCGCAGGTCGGACGGTTTGAGCGCCAGGCCGATCCCGGCGAGCGCCATGGTGATCAGGAAGGTGCCGAGCGTCGACAGCGGCGCGTGCCACGATTCCGGGATCCAGCCCGCGCTTTCCACCGCCGCGGCGGCCAGGAAGCCGATCAGGAACGGCGGAACCAGGCGGTGCCAAGGCATGGCACGCAAGGATACCCGGCCGCCGGACTGCTTGCGCGCGACGAGCACGGCGAGGAACAGCACGATCGGGATCAGCGTGAGCGTCCGGGTGAGCTTCACGACGAGGCCGTACGAGCCGGCGTCGCCGCCATAGGCGTAGGAAGCCGCGACGACGGAAGACGTGTCGTTCACCGCGGTTCCGGCCCACAGGCCGAACGCGTGCGGCGACATCCCGAGCGCGTGCCCGAGCGGCGGGAACAGCAGGACCGCGGCGACGTTGAAGGTGAAGATCGTGCCGAGCGCGTAAGCGATATTGGCTTCCTTCGGCTTCAGCACCGCGCTGGTCGCCGCGATCGCGGACGCACCGCAGATGCCGGTGCCGACGCCGATCAGCGTCTGGGTGTCCCCCCGGACGCCGAGCAGCCTGCCGAGCACCCACGCGCCGCCGAGCGCGATCGCGAGCGTGCCGAGCATCACCGGCAGCGACTGCCCGCCGACGTGCACGACCTGCTGGATCGACAGCCCGGTGCCCAGCACGACGATCGACAGCTGGAGCACCGGCCGCGACGCGATCGCGTAGCCCGGGCTGAACCGCCAGCCGCGCAGCCCCGGCACGACCGCGCCGGCGACCGCGCCGAGCAGGATCGCGAGCACCGGCCCGCCGACCACCGGAACGAGCTTGCCGCCCGCCGTCGCCACCGCCGCGACCAGCAGCGCGACCGCGAGCCCCGGCACCGGGCGGGCGAGCTTGGCCCGCCACTGCACCGTCGCGCGCGTCGCTCCCAGCGCCGCGCCGGTCACCGGTTCACTCCTGTGCGCACTTCAGGCCTCCTCGATAATGTACGTACATTTAATCTAAGAGCTGTCCGTACATTTGGCAAGCGGTACTGTTCCCGGCATGGGCGAGGCAGAGCTGGTCCGCACCGGCGGACAGCCCCTGTGGCGGCAGTTGCAGCAGCGGCTGCTGGTGCGCATCCGCGCCGGGGAATTCGACAGCGCGTTCCCCGGGGAGCTCGCGCTCGCCGACGAATACAGCGTCAGCAGGCAGACCGTCCGGCAGGCGCTGCGGGAACTGCGCGCGGACGGCACGCTCATCGCCGAACGCGGACGCCAGCCCCGCGTCGCCGCGGCCGCGGAGATCCAGCAGCCGCTCGGCGCGCTCTACAGCCTCTTCGCCGCGGTCGAGGAGGCCGGGCTCGACCAGCACAGCGTCGTGCGCCGGCTCGACATCCGCGCGGACGCGGTGGTCGCCGAACGCCTGTCGCTGGAGGGCTCGACCCCCCTGCTGTACCTGGAACGCGTGCGGCTGGCCGGAAACGACCCGCTGGCCGTCGACCGGGTGTGGCTGCCCGCCGACCTGGCCCGGCCGCTGCTGGACGCGGATTTCCAGCACACCAGCCTGTACGGCGAGCTCCACCGCCGCACCGGGGTCCGGCTCGACCACGGCGAGGAGCAGATCCGCGCCGTCGTGCCGACCCGGGCCGAACGCACCCTGCTGGGCTGCGGCGAAACGGTCGGCGCGTTCTCCATCGGCCGCCTCGGCACCAGCGCGGGCAAACGGATCGAATGGCGGCACACGCTGGTGCGCGGCGACCGGTTCGCGCTGACCGCGGAGTTCTCCGGGCGCACCGGATACCGGCTGGTCACGACGGGGGCACTGGCCGGAACCCGCTGACCCGGCGGGCACCGGGCCGCCACGCTCCGCGCAGGTCGATCTTCGCGCGGATTCCGCGGGTCTTCTTCATGATCGCCGGGCCAGCATCGGCGCCGGGCTGATCACGGTGCTGATCGCCAGGCCGTATTGGACGTGCGAGGTGTCACGCAACGAACTACACGTCGTGCCGCTCGACCGGCCTAGAGTCCTTCACGAGCTACCACCGGTTCGCGGTGATCGCCGGCGCGCGCCGCAGGACCGTCGAAAACCTGCTGATGCCGATGAACTCGCCCGCGCCGGCGTTCCCGAGTTCGCTGCCGTCCGCGCCCGGTCCGTACCCCGGCTACCCGCAGCAGCAGCCGTCCCCGGGGCAGCAAGTCAGCCGATCCGGATCCCGGCCAGCTGAGTGCCTTGCGCGACCAGGGTCCCGGCGCTGTCCCACACGTGGCAGGACTCGTCGACCCGCCCGTCGCCGATCAGGTGGGCGCGGTGCAGCACACGCACCGGACCGGGAGCCGGACGCGCCCGCACGTAGGCGGTCAGTTCCAGCGTCGGCACCCAGCCCGACGGCGCGATGTCGAAGGTCGCCGGCGGCAGGGCATCGACCGCGAACAGCAGGCTGACCGGGTCGAACGGCTCGTCGCCGGGCAGCGCCAGCAGAGCGCGCAGTTCGCCGCGGCCGCTGGGCCCGTCGGCGATCGGGCGGTCGAAGCGCACGTCGATCTCGTCGCGGATCGCGATGCCGGGCGTCAGCTCGGCATCGCCCCACGGCTCGTCCGCAAAGGCGCCGAACTCCGGCCGCGGCACGCCGTCCTGCCAGAACGGTTCGGCCGCGCCGAGGACGCCCAGCGTCAGCAGAGCCTCGACCTGCGGCACGCCGTCCTTGAGCAGCCGTCCGCGCAGCTGGGTCGCGGTCCGGCCGGTGCGCAGCACCTCGACCTCGATCTCCGCCGGTCCGGGTTCGGGCGAGCGCAGGTAGTGCGCGCTGGCGGCCAGCACGTCCGGATGCCCGGAAACGACGGTCGCCGCGCGGGCGACGGCGGCCAGCAGGTATCCGCCGTTCGGGCGGCCGCCGATGGTCCACGCCGGGCTGAGGTCGACGCTGAACTCGGTGTCCGAACGCTGCTTGACCGCCGACACCGCGGCGAAGGTCGTCGTGCTCACGGATCCCTCCAGGTGAGTTGCTTCCCGCAACCTACCTGCTAGGCCGTTCGGCCGTCCCGGGCACTGAGACCCACGCCACCCGTTCCGCCCGCGCTCGGCGGATTTCCCCGGCACGATGTCCGCGACGCGTGTCGAGGACGGCGCGCGGGTTCCGTTCCCTTGGTGAGCCCGCCCGGAAGCGGCGAGCCGGACACTGGAGGAAACGCCATGCCGAAGTACATGCTGCTGCAGACCTACGCCCAGGGCGAGGACTGCGACGTGCCGTTGCCCGAGTGGGCTCCGGAGGACATTCGCGCGCACATCCAGTTCCAGCACGTGCTCAACGCCGAACTGACCGAAGCCGGGGAACTCGTCGAGGCGGAGGGGCTGGCCGGGCCGGAGGCGGCGAAGACGGTGGTCGCGGACGGCAAGGGCGGCGCGGTCGTCACCGACGGGCCGTTTCCGGAGGGCAAGGAACTGCTCGCCGGATACCGGGTGGTGGACGTCGAATCGGAGGCGCGGGCGCTGGAGATCGCGACCCGGGTCTCGGCCGCACCGGGTCCCCAGGGCGCGCCCCTGCGGGTGCCGATCGAGGTGCGCCAGGTGATGAGCGCGCCGGAGGTGTGATGGCCGAGGTCGAGGACCTGGTGCGCACGCTCGCGCCCCAGGTCCTCGCCGTCCTCGTGCGCCGGTCGGGCGATTTCGGCGCGGCCGAGGACGCGACGCAGGAAGCCCTCCTCGCCGCGGTGCAGCACTGGCCTGCCGAAGGCATCCCGGAGAATCCGCGCGGCTGGCTGTTGCAGACTGCCGGCCGCCGGATGATCGACAGCTTCCGCAGCGACCAGGCCCGGCGGCGGCGCGAGGACACCGTCGCCGCCGAGCCGCCGGGCGCCGAGGTGCCGGATCGGGACGACACGCTGACGCTGTTGTTCCTGTGCGCGCACCCGTCGCTGACGCCGGCGTCGGCGATCGCGCTGACGTTGCGAGCGGTCGGCGGCCTGACCACCGCGGAGATCGCCAGCGCGTTCCTCGTGCCGGAAACCACGATGGCGCAACGGATCAGCCGGGCGAAAGCGAAAATCACGAAGTCCGGCCTGCCGTTCCGGATGCCCGCCGCGCACGAGCGGCAGGCGCGACTGCGGTCCGTGCTGCACGTGCTGTACCTCGTGTTCAACGAGGGCTACACCAGCAGCGGCGGCCGCCGCCTGCACCGGACCGAACTGTCCGCGGAGGCGATCCGGCTGGCACGGCTGGTGCACGCCGCGCTCCCGGACGACGGCGAAGCGGCCGGATTGCTCGCGCTGATGCTGCTCACCGACGCCCGCCGTCCGGCCCGCACCGGACCGGACGGCGACCTCGTCCCGCTCGCCGATCAGGACCGGGCGCGATGGGACCGTTCGCTGATCCGGGAAGGCGTCGCGCTGATCACCGCCGCCCTGGCCCGCGAAGGCGTCGGCGAGTACCGCTTGCAGGCCGCGATCGCGGCGACGCACGACATCGCCTTGCGGGCGGAAGACACCGATTGGCCGCGCGTGCTCACGTTGTACACGCGGCTAGACGCCCTGACCGGTAACCCGGTCGTCACGCTCAACCGCGCGATCGCGACTGCGATGGTGCACGGGCCGGACGCCGGGCTGACGATGCTCGCCGGGCTCGACGACCGGCTCCCCGGCCACCACCGTCTCGCCGCCGCCCGCGCGCACCTGCTGGAGCTGGCCGGCGATCGCGCGGAAGCCATCCGCCACTACACCGCAGCCGCCGCCCGCACCGGAAACACCGCCGAGCAGCGCTATCTGACGCTGCGCGCGGCCCGGCTGCGCGCCAGCCATTCCACAAGTCGCTCGCCGATCGGCACCGAGTAACATCAGGACACTTCACGAGCGGAGCGCACCATGGCGAGCATCGAAGACGCCCGTCGCCGGACCGGGTACGACGTCACCGAGGCGACTGTCGACGACGTGCTCTCCGCCCTGCGCTCCGCCGAACCGCCCGCTCCGGGCGCCGGAGTCGTCTGGTGGCTGTACGCGGGCCGGAAGCCGCGGACACCGTACCTGGTCGCCGGTTTGCGCGGTGCGCGAGGAAGCCTGGCGTGGCACGAAAACGGCGAGATTTTCCTGCCCGCGAACGACACGGGCGACGAGACGGTCGACTACTTCAGCCTCCAGGGCGCGCACTTCCCGCAGCCCTCCGGGAGCGAGGTTTCCGCCGAGGAAGTGCTGCTCGCGGTGCGGGAACTGTGCGAAACCCAGACGCGACCCGCCTGCGTTTCCTGGCAGCCCGCGTAGCCTCTGTCCACATTGGACTTACCGGCGCGGGGCGAAGTCGTCCTTGTGCGCCCGCGCCCACTCGCGGAACGACGTCGCGCGTCCCGCGAACCGTTCCACCGTGTTGT
Organism: Amycolatopsis rubida; assembly: GCF_900115345.1. Lineage (GTDB taxonomy): Bacteria > Actinomycetota > Actinomycetes > Mycobacteriales > Pseudonocardiaceae > Amycolatopsis > Amycolatopsis rubida. The sequence continues at coordinate 42,979 of NZ_FOWC01000017.1, forward strand.
TCACCGGCGCGAGGCGGCCCACCGCTGCCTCCTCCACGTCCATCAGGTGCTCCAGGACCGCCGCGGGCATCCACTCCGGACGCCGCGCCAGCACCTCACTCCGCGTTTCGGTGACCACTTCGATCGAGCGGCCCAATTCCTCCGCCAGGGTCTCCACTATCGCACGCTGCGTCATCGACTCCGGCCCAGTCACCGCGAGCATCCTCCCCGGATAGCTACGCTCCGTGAGCAGTTTCGCGGCCACTGCGGCCACATCCGCCTCGGCCGTCGGCGTGAACTGCGACTCCGGGGAGAGGAGCCGCACCGGTCCCCCGGCCCGGATCGCCGCACCCCAGTCGCGCCGGGTGTTGCCCATCAGCCAGCCCGGATACAGCACTGTGAACGGCAATCCGGACTCCGCCACCGCCGCCTCCGCGGGCAGATGCCCTCGCCGGATCGGGTTGTCCGCCGCCCCCTCCCAGACATCCGGTGACGACAGCAGCACAACGTAGGACACTCCGGCTTTTCGCGCCGCCGCAAGGAAATCCGCCGCACCGTTCGGCCGCGTCGGATACTGGAAGATCGCGTCCACGCCGCGCAGCGCGTCCTCGGACCCGCCCTCCGCGGTGAGATCCAACGACACCGCGTCCGGCAGATCCAGCGCGGCCGCGTCCCGCGCCGACCCGCGCACCTCGTGCCCGCCCTCGCGGAGCACCCGGACGACCTCGCTCCCGACATTCCCGCGCGCCCCCGTCACCAGGATGGTCATCCCCGCACTTCCTTTTCTTTCAAATTAACTTTGTTAGCAAAGCTATATCTGCGACTCACCGCTGTCAATCTCCCGCCTCCAGTACACGGCCGGGCGAGATCGTTGTATGGATCGTGTACGGATCCCTCCCACACTCCCGGCAGTTCGATTCGGACGAGTGAAGGGAGATCCGTCGTGGTCGGGAATGTGACGGTCCGGCGCACAGTCGCCGCACTGCTCGCCGCGGGGGCGGTCACCGCAGTCGCGACGCCCGTGAGCGCCGCCGAGACCGCGGGCGCCTGGCGAGCCGATCTGTCCTCCGTGGACAGCGACGACGTCAATGTCGCCGCGACCAGCGGCACGCTCACGCTGCGGGACGCCGCGTGGAGACCCGCCGACCGGGCCGCCGGCAGCGAGGGCTACCTGCTCTCCGCCGAACGGCGCCTGCCCGCGCCGGTGAACCGGGTAGCCGCCGAGATCTCCGCCGACGCCCCGCAAGGCACCTCGGTCGACGTCGACGTCCGCGGCCGCTCCGGCGCCGGCGACTGGACCGAATGGACCCCTGCCGGCACCGCGCTCCCGCGTGCGGTGAGCGTCGTGCAGACCAGGATCACGCTGTCCAGCACCACCGCCGCCCGCCCCACCGTGCGCGACGTCGAACTGACCGGCTCGCTGTCCCCGCAGGCGAACGCCATCGCCGCGGCCACCCCGCTGACCTACACCATCTACGCCACCCGCGAAGGCCTCACCGGCCACACCACCGCGAACGGCCACGTCATCGCGAGCAACGACCACTTCGTCGCGCTGCCGTCCGGGAAAGCCCTGTCACCGAAGGGAACCGGCAACTACACCGTGCGCGTCTGCAAGACGGACAACAGCCGCTGCGAATACGCGCCGGTCTGGGACGTCGGCCCGTGGAACACCAAGGACGACTACTGGAACCCGTCCTCGGTGCGCGCGGAATACAAAGACCTGCCGCAGGGCCAGCCCGAGGCCTACGCCGCCTACCACAACGGCTACAACGGCGGCCGCGACGACCTCGGGTACAAGGTGGGCAACCCCGCGGGCATCGACCTGGCCGACGGCACCTTCAGCTCAGGCGTCGGCCTCGGCGACAACGGAAACGTGAAGGTCACCTACCTGTGGACAGGCTCCGCCGCAGCGACCGGCCTGGTGCAAACGGCAGGCGACCCGGTGAACGTCCGGTCGGGCGCGCACACGTCCTCGCCGGTGAAGGGCCTGGCGGCGAACTACGCCAAGGTGAACATCGAATGCTACGTCAACGGGGACTCGGTGACCGGGAAGTTCGGGACGAGCAAGATCTGGGACCGCATCGGATCCGGCCACTACATCTCGGACACGTACGTGAAGACCGGCTCGAACGGGCCGGTGGCACCGCTCTGCTGAGTTCTTGGGGGTGCCGGTGCGGAGTCTGGGGCTGACTCCGCACCGGTGGCTCCCGTTCGTGCGTCCGTTGTGCCGAGTTGATCGCGGGTTGCCGGGGCCGTGGACTGGCTCGGCACCGATGGGGCCCATTCGCGCATCCGGTGTGCCAACCTGATCGCGGGTTGCCAGAACCGTGAACTGGCTCCGCACCGATCGGGCCTATTCGCGCATCCGGTGTGCCAACCTGATCGCGGGTTGCCGGGACCGTGAACTGGCTCCGCACCGATGGGGCCCATTCGCGCATCCGGTGTGCCAACCTGATCGCGGGTTGCCAGAACCGTGAACTGGCTCCGCACCGATCGGGCCTATTCGCGCATCCGGTGTGCCAACCTGATCGCGGGTTGCCGGGACCGTGAACTGGCTCCGCACCGATCGGGCCCATTCGCGCATCCGGTGTGCCAACCTGATCGCGGGTTGCCAGAACCGTGAACTGGCTCCGCACCGATCGGGCCTATTCGCGCATCCGGTGTGCCAACCTGATCGCGGGTTGCCAGAACCCTGGACTGCCTCCACACCGATCGGGCCTATTCGCGCATCCGGTGTGCCAACCTGATCGCGGGTTGCCAGAACCCTGGACTGCCTCCACACCGATCGGACCCATTCGCGCATCCGGTGTGCCAACCTGATCGCGGGTTGCCAGAACCCTGGACTGCCTCCACACCGATCGGACCCATTCGCGCATCCGGTGTGCCAACCTGATCGCGGGTTGCCAGAACCCTGGACTGCCTCCACACCGATCGGACCCATTCGCGCATCCGGTGTGCCAACCTGATCGCGGGTTGCCAGAACCCTGGACTGCCTCCACACTGATCGGACCCATTCGCGCATCCGGTGTGCCAACCTGATCGCGGGTTGCCAGAACCCTGGACTGCCTCCACACTGATCGGACCCATTCGCGCATCCGGTCCGCTGAAGCGCGTCCCTGTGCAGGTTCAGGCTGACTCCGCATCGGCGGCCTGCTGCGCCCGCCCGCTCCCGCTGAACCTGGCCGGGTCCCCGGCGCAGCGCATGCGGCCAGCTCCGCACCGGTGGCTCCGGCCAGGACTTCCCTCAGGCCGCCGTTCGAGCACTCCGCTCCTGGGCTGTTCCTCGCCGACGCCAGGTTTCACTCCGAGAATCCCTCTCTCCCTGCCTGCTTCCTCACCACTGCTTCCCGCGAGCCGCGTCTCCGAGTTCCGCTTCCTGAGCCGTTCTTCGCTCCGGCCCCGTCATTCGGCCTCCCCTTCAGCTCTTCTTCACCGCAAGCCTTCTTCCAGCACTCTGCCCGCGATCCCTTTGCCCAAGCCGTGTTTCAGCAGTCGTCCCTAGGTCGCCGGGGGGGGGAGTCCGGACCCGGGCTCCCCCGGTTTCCACCCGGTTCAGCGACGGATTTCCCCCCAACCGCCGGTTAAAGTGGTCTTCGTGCGCTGCCGCAGCCGAGGGGGTCCGCCATGCCACGCCGATTCGCATTCATCGTCGCCGTCGTCCTGTCCGTCATCAGCCTGAGCACCTCCGCCGCCGGGGCCGCTCCGGCCGTCATCGGCGGAGAAAAAGCTTCCCTGGCGCAACATCCGTACGCTGTGTACTTAGTGGACAGTCACGGAACCCAGTTCTGCGGCGGCGTCATCGTCAGCCGCACCGCGGTCGCGACCGCCGCGCACTGCGCCGCCACCGTCCCGGTCGGCGAACTCAGCGTCGTGGCCGGACGGGAAGACAAACGCAGCCAGGACGGCGTCGTCCGCGCCGTGTCCGCCGCCTGGCAACACCCGGATTTCCGCACGCCGCAACAAGGTTCGGACGTCGCCGTCCTGACCGTTCGCGGCTCGCTCCCCTACCGTCCCGCCGGCCTGGCCCGCGATCCGAACCGCTACCCCGCCGGAACCACCGCCACCGTCCTGGGCTGGGGCCGGCTCGCCAACGGCGGCGACCGGTCGGACTACCTGCGCCAAGCCATCGTCCCGTTAGCCGACGACTCCACCTGCCACACCGCATACCCGGAGTACTCCGCGACAAGCATGCTGTGCGCCGGTTACCCGAACGGCGGTATCGACGCCTGCAAAGGAGATTCGGGAGGCCCGCTGGTAGTCGGCGACACGGTGGTCGGCATCGTCTCCTACGGCGACGGATGCGGGAAGCCCGGCAAACCCGGGATGTACACCAGGGTCACGTCCTTCGCCGACGACATCGCCGCCCACGCCGGACTCAGCTGAACCAACCGGCTCCGCACCGCCCGGATCGGCACTCGTCATCCGCCCCGCGCCGGATCCGCCAAGACGAACTGCCACGCACCGAACGCAAGCTCCGACGATCCACGGCGGCCACATCCCCGCGACGCACGCCCTACGACCGGACCGGGTTTTCGCTCCGTACGGAAGAAACAGCAGAACACACGCGACTCTTTGCGCACGGCAAGGTAAGGTCCAGGCCATGACGTCGCCGGAGGCCAGCAGACGGTAGCCGCCCAGCCGCAAGCTGGGCGGCGGAGTGACGGGTGCCGGGTTCACCCGGGCTGGGCTGACCGGCGAAAGCTTCACCACAGACACCGTGCAGGTGAGCTGTGCCCTCAGCAGGCGCTCGTGAGTGTTGATGCCGGTTAGAACCGGCATCAACACTCACGACAGCCAGGCGCAGCCAATCGGCCCGCCGTGCGCGAGCGATCGCGTCGGCGGCAAGGCCAGCCAACCAGCGCCAAGCCTGCGCACGGTGGCCACGTCGTGGTGAAGTCTGACGCCACGGGCAAAGCTTGCCGTTCGAACGCGCTCCGGCGAAGCCTGGGCACAGCAGAGCCACCGGCAAAGCATGCTTGGTGCCGTCGCACCGCTCGCCAAGCGTGCTCAGCACCGGGGCCCTCACTGGCAAGCCCGCTCAACACCGCAGCACCGCTCACCAAGCGTGCTCGGCGCTGCGGGCAAAGCCTGCTCAGCACCGCAGTATTCGGACGAAGCCTGCTCGCAGCCGCCAGGCCGCAGCAAAGCTCCGCCCAGCGCAACTGCGGCCAGGCACCCCGGCCAACCCGCGGGCTGCCGCGCCCGAGCCCGAGGCGCCCCACTCCGCACGCGAACCGTCCTCAGTCCTCCGGCGTCTCCGGCGCCGACAGCTATTCGGAGTCGATTCCTCTTGCCTCCCCTCATTTTCCTCCTAGCCGGCGCAGTCTTCGCCCAAGGCACGTCCGAGTTCGTCCTCTCCGGACTCCTTCCCCAGATCGCCGCGGGCACCGGCGTCTCCCTCGGCACCGCCGGGCTGCTCACGTCGCTCTTCGCGGCCGGAATGGTCGTAGGCGCACCAGTTCTCGCGATGCTCGGCAGCAAATTGCCGCGCAAGCAGGCACTCCTCGCCTTCCTGGGCCTCTTCTCCGCAGTACACGTCATCGGCGCCCTCACCACCGGTTTCCCGGTCCTGCTCGCCACCCGGGCCCTCGCGGCGTTCGCCAACGCTGGGTTTCTCGCGATAGCGCTCGCGTCGCTGCCCGCATTCGTCCCGGCGGACGCAGTCGGGCGGGCGACTTCCGTGCTGTTGTCCGGTGTCACGCTCGCGTGCGTCGTCGGCGTTCCGGCCGGGACAGTCCTCGGCCAGTACGCCGGGTGGCAGGCCGCGTTCTGGGCTATCGCGGCGATCACGTCAGCGGCCGCCGTCGCGCTGACCCCGGCAAAGTTCGACAACCCGCCAGTCACCAGCCCGGTGTATCGCGAGTGGCGGGTCCTCGCGCAGCCGCGCGTCGCGGCCACCGTGGGCAAGGGGGTTCTGGTCAACGGCGGGACGTTCGCGGCCTTCACCTACCTCGGCACGATGACCTCCCCGGCCGGATGGGTTCCGGTCGTGCTGGCGATGTTCGGAGCGGGATCGTTCGCCGGCGTCACGATCGCGGGCAAGGCAGGCCCGGGGATCCTCAAAGCGGGCACGGCAGTGCTGACCGCCGGGTGGGTGGCGGCGTATTTCGCGGCGCAGAGTCTTCCCGGGCTCATCGCAGCGGCATTGCTCACCGGGGCGATGGCGTTCGGCACCGGGTCCGCGTTGATCGCTGCGATCGTCACCTCCGCCGGCAATGACGCACCGCGGGTGGCCGGGGCGATCGCGACCACGGCGTTCAATCTCGGCGCGGTGGTCGGGCCCGCGGTGGCGGGGGCCGTCGTCCTCGATGCGGCGCACGCGCGTGCGGCGTTCTGGGTCAGTGCGGCCTTCACCGCCGCGGCGATGTTCCCGCGAGTGAAGAAATAAAGAAAGGCGGCCCGGGCCAGAACCCGGGCCGCCGCGGAAAAGACAAGTTCAGCGCAGGGTGTCCCAGCCCGCGTAACGAGCCTCGGTGCCCAGCTCCTCCTCGATGCGGATCAGCTGGTTGTACTTCGCCGTGCGGTCCGACCGCGACAGCGAACCTGTCTTGATCTGGCCACAGCCGGTCGCCACCGCGAGGTCGGCGATGGTGGTGTCCTCGGTCTCGCCCGAACGGTGCGACATGACCGCCGAGTAGCCCGCCTTGTGCGCGGTGTCGACGGCGGACAAGGTCTCGGTCAGGGTGCCGATCTGGTTGACCTTGATGAGGATCGAGTTGGCGATGCCGCGCTTGATGCCATCGCGCAGAATCTCGACGTTCGTGCAGAACAGGTCGTCGCCGACAAGCTGCACGCGGTCGCCGATGCCGTCGGTCAGCTGCTTCCAGCCGGCGTAGTCGTCCTGGGCCAGACCGTCCTCGATCGACACGATCGGGAAGCGCTCGGTCAGCTCGGTCAGGTACGCGACGTGCTCCTCGACGCTGCGCTTGCGGCCCTCGCCGGTGTAGTCGTAGACGCCGTCGCGGTAGAACTCCGACGCCGCCGGGTCCAGCAGCAGCGCGATGTCCTTGCCCGGCTCGTACCCGGACTTCTCGACCGCGCGGACCACGAACTCGAGTGCCTCGTCGGCCGACCCCAGCTGCGGCGCGAACCCGCCTTCGTCGCCGACATTCGTGTTGTGTCCCGCTTCGTGCAGCGATTTCCGCAGCGTGTGGAACACCTCCGAGCCCATCCGCACGGCCTCGGCGAACGTCTCCGCGCCGACCGGGCCGATCATGAACTCCTGGAAGTCGATCGGGTTGTCCGCGTGTGCGCCGCCGTTGACGATGTTCATCATCGGCATCGGCAGCAGATGCGCGTACACCCCGCCGACGTAGCGGTACAGCGGCAGCGTGTTCGCCGCGGCGGCCGCCTTCGCCACCGCCAGCGAGACCCCGAGCGTCGCGTTCGCGCCCAGGCGGGCCTTGTTCCCGGTGCCGTCGAGGGCGATCAGCGCGCGGTCGACGTCGGCCTGCGCCTCCGCCTCCATGCCGACCACGGCGTCGGCGATCTCGCCGTTCACCGCGTCGATCGCCTTGCGCACGCCCTTGCCGTGGAACCGCTTCGCGTCGCCGTCCCGCAGCTCCACGGCCTCGCGCGTGCCGGTGGAGGCCCCGGACGGCACCGCCGCGCGGCCCGCCGACCCGTCCGCCAGCACCACGTCGACCTCGACCGTCGGGTTGCCCCGGCTGTCGAGCACCTCACGGCCCCGGACCCGGACGATGCCTGTCATAACGCTCCTCGGAGGTTCGAGCCGAAGCACTCAGCGCACGCTCCGTGAAGCGCCCCGGCAGCAACGCGGCACCACGGCGAGCCGCACGTCACCCCGGAGGCTAGCAGAACTGTTCTGAATCGATCCGGGAAAGCCTCGAAAATCCACTGTGGACAGTCCGGGAACCTTTTCCCGGCAAAGGGAACGAACCGGAACTCCACGCGGGGACACTTCACGTCCCGGACAGCCAGCGTTCATCGACGAGCCCCGCGGCCAGCATAACTTCGGTTCCGCCTGGGAGCCGGAGGAGGCCGTCATGTCCAACACCGTCAGCCGTCGAGGAGCATTAGGCCTCATGGGCGCGAGCGCTGCCGTACCACTGCTGGGCACTGGTACGGCGAGTGCCGCGCCCCTTGCGACGACCGCGGGCGGCGGCGCGACACCAGTGCAGGGTTTGCACCTCACGTTCGGCCGAGATCCCGCGCGGCAGATGGTGGTTTCGTGGCTCACCGACGGCCCGGTCCGCCGTCCCCGCGTCCTCTACGGCACGCTCAACGACGGCTTCGGTTCGTACGCGCCCGCGGTCACCCGCACCTACCTCGACGGCGCTTCCAACCGCACAGTCTGGGTGCACCACGCCGAGATCAACCGCCTCTGCCCGAACACCGAGTACCTCTACATCGCCCAGCACGAAGGTGCGACGCCCGACGCGGGCACGTTCCGCACCGCGCCCAGCGGGCGGTCCGCGTTCACCTTCACCAGCTTCGGCGACCAGTCCGCGCCGCAGGTCACCTGGGACCTCAAGGGCGCGCCCGCGCTCGACTTCTTCTCCACGCCGGCCGCGAAGGACATCGTCACCGGCATCGAGACCGTCGCGCCGCTGTTCCACCTGCTCAACGGCGACCTCTGCTACGCCAACCTCGACGTCGACCGCGTGCGCACCTGGAACAACTTCTTCGCCAACAACGCCCGCTCGGCGCGGTACCGGCCGTGGATGCCCGCCGCGGGCAACCACGAGATCGAGAAGAGCAACGGCGCGCTCGGCATGGACGCCTACCAGGCGTATTTCCAGCTGCCGTCCACCGAAACCGATCCCGAACTGGCCGGGCTCTGGTACGGCTTCACCGTCGGCTCGGTCCGGGTGGTCGTGCTGCAGAACGACGACAACTGCCTGCAAGACGGCGGCGACGTCTACGTCAACGGCTATTCCGGCGGGCGGCAGCTCGCCTGGCTGGAGAAGGAACTCGCCGCGGCACGGGCGTCGCGCGACGTGGACTGGATCGTCGTCGCGATGCACCAGGTCATGATCAGCACGTCCGACGCGAACGGCGCCGACCTCGGCCTGCGCGAGAAGTACGGTCCGCTGTTCGACCGCTACGGCGTCGACCTGGTGCTTTGCGGGCACGAGCACGACTACGAACGCTCCCTCGCCGTGCACGGCGTCGTCGCGGAAAGCGAAACGCTCACGCCGAACCCGGTCTCCGACGCGACCGACGACATCGACACGACGCACGGCACCGTGCACATGGTTCTCGGCGGAGGCGGCGTCTCCGGCACCACCAACGGCAGCTTCTTCGCCGACGGCACCGGAAAGGTGCTGACCGCCGTCGCGGACAAGCGGGATCCGGCCACGGGCAAGCGGAAACCGACCTACGTGCGCGAAAAAGCGGTGTGGAGCGCGGTGCGCGACCTCGACCACCCCTACGGTTTCGCCGCGTTCACAGTGGATCCCGGTCGCCGTCCGGGCGGCACGACGACCATGCACGTGACCTACTACAACGTCGCCAAGCCGACCGGCGAGCTGTCGGTGTTCGAACGGTTCTCGCTGCACCGCAAGCGCGCCGACGGCTGAGGTCAACCCCTTCTCCGGACCACCCCTCAAGCCGGACGGGACGATCCTTAGCCGCGCTACGCTTCCCGCGGACCCGGCGGCCGCAACGGACACCTCCCCCATCGTCCGTCCATTGTGGACTATCGGGCCGCGAGGAGCGCCCATGGACCACGCCGTCACCCCCTTCGTGCTGGACCCGGCGGCGCCGGACGTGCACGGCGAGGGCGCCCGGCTTCGCGCCCGCGGACCGCTGACCGTGGTCGAACTGCCGGGCGGAGTGCTCGCCTGGTCGGTCACCAGCCTGCCGCTGCTGCGCGCCCTGCTCGCCGACCCGCGGGTGTCGAAGGACGCCCGGCGGCACTGGCCCGCCTACCGGGACGGCGAGATCTCCTCCGACTGGCCGCTGCACATCTGGGTTTCGGTGCAGAACATGTTCACCGCCTACGGCGACGAGCACCGGCGGCTGCGGTCGCTGGTGTCCAAGGCTTTCTCGCCCGGCCGGATCGCCGCGCTGCGCCCGGTGGTCGCCGAGATCGTCGACGGCCTGCTCGCCGGCCTCGACGCCGGACCGCCGGAAACCGACCTGCGCGAGCAGTACTGCTACCGGCTGCCGATCGAGGTGATCTGCCGGCTGGTCGGCGTCCCCGAACAAGCGCGGCCGGGCCTGCGCACCGCGGTGGCCGGGATCTTCGCGACGTCGGCGACCGCGGAAGAAGCGACCGCGAACGTCGAGCTGCTGTACGGAATCCTCGCCGACCTCGTCTCGCGGCGGCGCGCCGAGCCCGGCGACGATCTCGCTACCGCACTGATCACCGCGCGTGACTCCGACGGCTCCCGGCTGAGCGAAGCGGAACTGGCGGACACGCTGATCCTGGTGATCACCGCGGGTCACGAGACGACGGTCAACCTGCTCGACCAGGCCGTGACCGCGCTGCTGACTCATCCCGGGCAGCTGCGGCAGGTCCTCGGCGGAAAACGCACCTGGTCGGACGTCGTGGACGAGACTTTGCGCTGGCAGGCCCCGCTTTCGCACCTGCCGCTGCGGTTCGCGCGAGAGGACATCGAGATCGGGGGCACGGTCATCCGCGCGGGCGACCCGATTCTTCCGTCCTTCGGCCCCGCCGGACGCGACGAGGACCACCACGGTCCGGACGCGCACGAGTTCGACCTGGCCCGCGAGGACAAATCAGCGCTCGCGTTCGGCCACGGCGTGCACTATTGCCTCGGTGCGCAGCTCGCCCGGACGGAGGCGGAGCTGGGCCTGCCGGCGTTGTTCGAGAGGTTCCCGGACTTGGCGCTGGCGGTGACCGAGGAGAAGCTGGAGCCGGTGCCGTCGTTCATCACCAACGGGCATGTGACGCTGCCGGTGCGGCTTAAGTCCTCGTGAGTGTTCGTCCCGGTTCTCACCGGGACGAACACTCACGACTCCCAGTCGGCGAGGACGGCCTCGGTGTCCGCGCCCGGCATCGGCGGCGGCGACGGCAAATCCGTTGTGCTGCGCGAAAATCGCGGTGCCGGAGCGGGCTGGACGATGCCGTCGAGCGTGACCAGGCCGGACCGCGCGGCGATGTGCGAGTGCCGGGGAGCCTCGTCGGGGGCGAGGACCGGCGTGACGCACGCGTCGGTGCCGTCGAAGGCCTCGGCCCATTCGTCGCGCGTGCGGCTGAGGAAGGCCCGGGTGAAGGCGGCGCGGAGGGTGGGCCAGCCGTCGCGGTCCAGTTGCGGCGGGAGGTCTTCCGCGGCGAGGCCGAGACCGTTCAGGAGAGCCGCGTAGAACTGCGGTTCCAGGGAACCGACGGCGACGTACCGGCCGTCCGCGCAGACGTACGTGTCGTAGAACGGCGCGCCGCCGTCGAGGAGATTCGTGCCGCGTTCGTCGGACCAGGAACCCAGGCCGCGCAACGCCCACATCATCTGGGCCAGCACGTTCGCTCCGTCGACCATCGCCGCGTCCACGACCTGGCCGCGCCCGGTCCGGCCGCACTCCCACACCGCCGCGAGCACGCCCGCGATCAGGAACATCGACCCGCCGCCGAAGTCGCCGACCAGGTTGAGCGGCGGCACCGGACGTTCGCCCGCGCGGCCGATCGCGTGCAGCACGCCGGTGAGGCCGAGGTAGTTGATGTCGTGCCCGGCGCGCTGGGCGAGCGGGCCGTCCTGGCCCCAGCCGGTCATCCGGCCGTACACCAGGCGGGGATTGCCCGCGAAGCAGTCGTCCGGGCCGACGCCGAGCCGTTCGGCGACGCCCGGGCGCAGGCCTTCGACCAGCACGTCCGCCTTCGCCGCGAGTCGCAGGACGAGTTCGCGGCCCTCGGGGGTCTTGAGGTCCGCGGCGACCGAACGGCGCCCGCGCAGCAGCGGGTCCGGCTTGCCGCCGCTGAGGTCGAGCGATCCGGAAGGCCGTTCCACCCGGACGACGTCCGCGCCCAGGTCGGCGAGCACCATGCACGCGTGCGGCCCCGGCCCGATCCCGGCCAGCTCGACGACCTTCAGCCCGCTCAACGGTCCCGCCACATGTCCTCCTCGGCTCCGGCGCCCCTTGCGGCGGCGACCCTACCGGCCTGCCGGACGCCGGCCCGGGCGTGTGGGGTAACCCACCCGTGGCCCGACCCGGGCAGAACCGGCGCCGAGCCTCACCCGAACCGGGGACTGGCGTCTCACGGCCGCGCCCTTCGGGTACCCGGCTGGTATCCATGGGTCACGAACAGATCAAGGAGGGTTTTCGATGAGCTTTTTCGACCAGGCCAAGGACAAGATTCAGGAATTCGCGGGCAACAACCAGGACAAGGTCGGCGACGGCATCGACAAGGCCGCCGAATTCGCCGACGACAAAACGGGCGGCAAGCACGGCGACCAGATCCGCCAGGGCGCGGACAAGCTGAAGGAGAACTTCGGCGGCGGCCAGGAACAGGGCGGCCAGCCGCAGGGCGGCGGCGAGCAGGGCGGCCAGCCGGGCGAGCAGCAGTGGGGAAACCAGCAGTAGCGAGGGCCGCGTCGGCCTGAGGTCCCGCGTTGCGCGGGAAGGCCGCGCGGATCGCCTCCCCGAGGAGACCTTGCGAACCGCGCGGCCCCGGGAAAAGCCTCGCGAACCGCGCAACTGCGGGAAGCCCGCGCGAATCGCCTTCCCAGGAGACCTCGTGAACCGCGCGGCCCCGGGAAAAGCCTCGCGAACCGCGCGGCCGCAGGAAGCCCGTGCGAATCGCCTCCCCGAGGAGACCTCGCGAACCGCACGACCCCGGAAAGCCTCGCGAACCGCGCAACTGCGGGAAGCCCGCGCGAATCGCCTTCCCAGGAGACCTCGTGAACCGCACGACCCGGGAAAAGCCTCGCGAACCGCGCGGCCGCGGGAAGCCCGTGCGAATTGACGGCGGCGGTCGGTACGATCCGGCCGCCGCCATCAATTGCGCGACAACCGCGCCGGGCGAGGCGGGGTGGCATTTTCCGCACAGTTTCCGGCGTAGTCATCCGGACAGCGCGAAAATGCCGCTCCGTTTCCGGCGACACGGCGCAACACCGAAATTATTTCACGATTCGCTGGCCAGGGCGCGGTTTCCCCGGCTCGCTCAGCCGGGTTTGCGGGCCGAGATCAGGACGTGTTCCTCCGGTTCCGCACCCGGTTTGCCCGGTGCGAACGCTTCCGCCCGGGTTCCGGTCACCTCCAGTCCGGCCGCGCGCACCCGGTCGGCCAGCGCGTCCGCCGGGAAGCTGGTCACCCGGATCGAGTGGCCCAGGAAGGCGACCGGCACATCCTCGACGTCGGCGGGCACGGTGACCAGGGCGAACCTTCCGCCCGGCGCCAGCCAGTCCGCGATCCGGCCGAGCGCGCGCTCCGTTTCGAGCCGGGTCAGCTGCAGGAACGCGAAGAAAGCGCACACGGCGGCCCACCTTCCCGGTTCCGACTCCCATTCCCGCAGGTCAGCTTGCACGAACTCGGCTTCGGGCACCTGTTCGCGGGCGATCCGCACCATCTCCGCGGACACGTCGATCCCCGTCACCCGATGTCCGGCGGCGGCAAGATCTGCCGCGGCGGGGCGGCCGGTTCCGCTGCCGATGTCGAGGACCCGCGCGGCCGGCGGCAGCACCGCGAGCAGCTCCCGCACGGCAGCGTCGACCACCGGCCGACGGCCGAACGCTTCCTCGTACCCGGCGCCGATCGCGTCGAACAGTTCCGCCGCGGTGGTCAGCTCCTCGGACATCCCGGTCTCCCCTCGCCGTCGAAGGGCCCCAGGCTATCCGCACCTGCCGACAATTTCGGTCACTCGGCAGCTTCGTAGGCGGTCGCGGCGACCACCAGGTCCTCCCAGGCCATCCCGACGCTCTTGAACAGCCGAGGTCCCGGCGACACCGCGAAGCCCCGAGCCAGTGCCGCGAGCGAGACAAGATCATCCGCCGCGAGCACCCCGGATTTTATTGCCAGCACGACATCTCCAGCCTCGCGAGTAGCCGCGCCGATCCCTTCGACGACCACTGTGGACCGTCCGATAAGGACATCGTCGACTTCCCGCGCCTCCGGTTCGTGCGAGCCGACGGCGACCACGGTGGCGTGCTCGGGGACTTTCGCGCCGTCGAACACGGGGACGCGCGACGAGGTGCAGCAGGCGACCAGATCAGCTGCGGAAACGTCGTCCGGAGTGCCGGCCCGGGCGAAGGGGTACTGCGCGGCGAGAGCTTGCGTACGCTCCGGGTTGCGGCCGACGACCACCACGTCCCGCACCGGCCGCACGGCACGGAGGGCTTCGATGTGGCTCTGCGCCTGCGGACCCGTCCCGAACACCACCAGCCGTTCCGCATCCGGCACGGCGAGCAGGTCCGCTGCCACCGCGGAGACGGCCGCCGTGCGCACCGAGGTGAGCGCGACGCCGTCCAGGAGCGCCATGGGCGTGAGCGTCGGGCCGTCCATCAGCAGGTAGTGGCCTTGGATCCGCGGCAGGCCCCGGGCCGGGTTGCCCGGCGCGACGGACGCGACCTTGACCCCGGCGTAACGGTCCCAGAACGCGGGCATGAGCAGGAACTGCCCGGTGGGCACGGGCACGACGGACCGGGGCGGGTCCTGGTCAGGGTCGAGGCCGCCGGCCAGCGCGGCGCGGACGGCATCGACGGCTTGCTGGACAGTCGGGCGGGCATCAAGGAGCAATCGCACTTCCGCAGCATGGCACAGCGCACCGACAGACCTGCTGAGCCGCAGGTCACAACGGCTTAGATACAAGATGGGATGCATGCTAGCGTCTCAGTCGTGAAAGCGTTGAAACCCGCCGCCGACCGCGCGTACGAGCTCACCAAGGAACTCGTGCTCACCGGCGAACTGCCCGGCGGGCACCTGTTCAGCGAGGGCGAGATCGCCGAGCGGCTCGGAGTGAGCCGGACGCCGGTGCGCGAGGCGTTCCTGCGGCTGCAGGTCGAGGGGCTGCTCAACCTGATCCCGAAGCGCGGCGCGATCGTCGTGCCGATCACCCCGGGCGAGGCCGAGGACGTGCTCGAAGCCCGCGAGGCCGTCGAAAGCGCGGCGGTACAACGGCTCGGCCGTCGCCCGGAATTGATCCCGGCGGCGCTCGATCGGCTGCGTGCGGTGCTGGCCGCCCAACGGCAGCACGCGGAGGCGGGCGACGTGCCTGCGTTCGCGGAAGCCGACGCGCTGTTTCACCGCATGATCGTCGAGGCGGGCGGCAATACGCTGCTGCTCGGCTTTTACACGACGCTCGCCGACCGGCAGCGCCGGATGAACGTCCACGCGCTCGCGCCGATCCCGGCCCGCCTGCCGCAGGTCGTCGACGAGCACGAAGAGCTCCTGAACATCATCGCGGAGGCCGAGACGAAGGCCGCTGCCTTCGCCCCGGCCCTGCGAGCACACCTGGATTCGGTGCACCGTCGATGACCACTGCAGCTGACCGCGCCCACCTGCCTGAAACACCCGGAACGACCGCCCGCCCGGCCTGGTTCCCGGCCGCCGCCGCGGTGTTCGCGGCCGGATGGGGCGGCAACCAGTTCACCCCGCTGCTCGTGATGTACCACGCCGCGGGCTACTCCGCGTTCACCGTCGACGCCCTGCTCGGCGCCTACGTCGTCGGCCTCGTGCCGGGGCTGCTGCTGTCCGGCGGACTGTCCAATCGGTACGGTCGCCGTCCGGTGATGTTCGCCGGCGCCGTGTTGTCGTTGCTGGCGAGCGTGCTGCTGGCGCTCGGTCCGGCCGGCGCCGGGTGGATCGCCGCAGGCCGGTTCCTCTCCGGGATCGCGGTCGCGGTCGCGATGGCCGTGGGCTCCACCTGGATCAAGGAACTCGCCGACGCCGACCCGCACAGTGCGGCCGACACCGGGACCCGCCGCGCGGCACTGTGCCTGACCCTCGGGCTCGGCATCGGCCCGGGCGTCGCCGGAGTGCTCGCGCAGTGGGGGCCGTGGCCGATGGTCCTCCCCTACCTGGTCCACATCGGACTCGCGCTGGTCTCGCTCGCCGCGGTCACGCGCAGTCCGGAAACGCTCGCTGCCCGGACCGATTCGGTCCGCGCCGCGGTGCCCCCCACCACGCGGCATCCGCGGTTCCGCCGGGTGATCCTGCCTGCCGCGCCGTGGATCTTCGGTTCGTGCGGCGTGGCGTACGCGATCCTGCCGCAGCTCGTCGAGCACCGGACCGGGTCGTGGGCGCTGGCCTACTCCACCTTGCTCACTGTCTGCGCGATCGGCGCGGGCGTGGGGATTCAGCCGATCGCCAAGCGGGTCGACCGCGCCACCAGCGCCCGGGCCGTGCTCACCGGGATGGCGGTGCTCTGCGCCGGGCTCGTCTTGAGCGTCTTCGCCGCGGCGCGGGAATCGCCCTGGATCGCCCTCGGCGCGGCGATTGTGCTGGGCGCCGCTTACGGCATCGTCGTGGTGTCCGGGCTGCTGGAATTGCAACGCCTCGCCCGGCCGGACGAAATCGCGGAACTCACCGGCGTGTACTACGCGCTGGCGTACATCGGATTCCTCCTGCCGTCAATTTTAGCCGCCCTGAACGGAGTAGCGGGCTACCCGGTGCTGCTCGGCTGCGTCGCCGTGGTCGCGATCGCGGGAACCCTTGTGGTGACCCGGCACTCGCGCCGGCACCTGCCTCAGGACTGACCCCGATTCCGGCAAACGGGACCGAATGCGCGACCGCGCGGAAATTCGGTCCCGTTTGCCGGATTTGTTTCCCACTATTGTCGCTTGTGGATCGTGCGGGAGTCGGAAAGAGTTCTGCTGCCGGGAAATCGAGCGCGGCACGAGTGCGCCCGATTTCGTCGGGGCCGGTAACTCACGAACCCTTCTAGCAGGAAGTGGGAACCGCACATGGGGCGTTCCTCGCGATCCGTTCGCGCCCTGGTCATGGCTGCGACCGGCAGTCTGGTGCTGGCCGGGGCCACCCAGCCGGCGCAGGCTGCCGCGCCGGCCGCCGCGGCGGACACCGCGCCGCAATCGGTGATCGTCGTCCTCGCGGACCAATTGCCCAGCGCGCCGCCCACCAAGGCGGCCTCGGACACTCGCCGCGCCAAAGCCACCCAAGAACAGGACTCGGTGCTCGCCAAGCTCTCCGGCGCGGCACCGGCCAAGGTCAAGCACTTCGCACTGGGCAACGCGTTTTCCGCCACCGTCACGCTCGCGCAGGCCGCACAGCTCGCGCACGACCCGGCGGTCGCGCAGGTGCTGCCGGACAGCAAGGTGACGCTGCCGGACGCCAAACCGGGCGCACCGGCCGCCGCGCCGAAGGCAGGCGGACCAGCCGCGCGGGCCACGCCGAACGCGACCTGCCCGGCCGACCCGGCGAAACCGTTGCTGGAGCCCGAAGCGCTGACGTCGATCCGCGCGTACAGCACCAGCGGCGGCAAGAGCGCGTCCGATCTGGCCAACGGATCCGGCGTGAAGGTCGCCTTCCTCGCCGACAACATGGACCCGAACTACGCGGACTTCATCCGTCCCGACGGCAGCCACGTGTTCTCGGACTACCAGGACTTCTCCGGCGACGGTCCGAACACGACCGACGCCGGGGCCGAGGCCTTCGGCGACGCTTCGTCGATCGCCGCGCAGGGCGTCGTGGTGCACGACCTGTCGAAGTTCGTCAACGAGAAGCACCCGCTCCCCGCAGGCTGCAACATCGTCGTCAAGGGCGTCGCGCCGGGCGCGAGCCTGGTCGGGCTGAACGTCTTCGGCAAGACCGCCACGAACTCCGCGGTGCTGCAGGCGATCGACTACGCGGTGACCGTCGACCACGTCGACGTGCTCAACGAGTCGCTCGGCCTCAACCAGTACCCGGATTCCAGCTCCCGCAACCTGTTCCAGGTCTTCAACGACCAGGCCGTGGCCGCGGGCGTCACGGTGACCGCCTCCAGCGGCGACGCGGGCACCACGTCCACGATCGGCAGCCCGGCCACCGACCCGCTGGTGATCTCCGCCGGCGCGACGACCGACAACCGGCTGTACGCGCAGACCGGCTACGCGGCTTTCCCGTTCTCCAACGGGAAATGGGTGAGCGACAACATCTCCGCGCTGTCCTCGTCCGGCATCACGCAGAACGGCCGCACGATCGACCTCGTCGCACCCGGCGAGGGCAACTGGGCCGACTGCGCTCCGGCGTACGCGGAATGCCGCGACTTCAAGACCGTGCCGCAGGGAACGGACCTGGAATCCTTCGGCGGGACCAGTGAGGCCGCCCCGCTGACCGCGGGTGTCGCCGCGCTGGTGATCCAGAGTTACCGCAATTCGCACCACGGCACCTCTCCGTCCCCCGCACAGGTGAAGCAGATCATCACCAGCACCACGCGCGACCTCAACCTCCCGGCCGACGAGCAGGGCGCAGGCCTTCTCGACGCCCGCGCGGCGGTCGAAGCGGCGCTCACCGCTCCGGGCTCGACCGGGGCGCCGGCGGGCGTCTCGTCGAACATCACGCTGTCGGCCGACCAGCTGACGCTGGAAGGCGCGCCGGGCAGCACGCAGCACGCGTCGGTGAACGTCACCAACTCGGGCGCCAAGCCGCTGACAGTCAGCACCGGCACGCGGACGTTCGCCCCGATGGGCACGCAGACGCAGACCACCTCGTTCGACTCGGCGAAGCTGCCGACGTTCCCGTACTTCAACGGCACGGACTGGGCCTACCAGAAGGTCACGTTCTCCGTGCCGAACGGCGCGCAGCGGCTGCTGGCGCGGATGGCGTGGCAGGGCAGCCCGAAGACGGTCAACGGCCAGTCCGTCACCCCGGTGGTGCGGCTGACGCTGCTCGCGCCGGACGGCACTTTCGTCGCCAACAGCCGTCCGCAGGGCGGGGCCGCGACGGCGAACTACGCCAACGTGGACGTCACGCGCCCGGCCGCGGGCACGTGGACCGCGGTGCTCTACTCGGCGGCAGGCAAGACTGGTTACAGCGGGGACATCCAGCTGGCGACCACCGCGCAGCGGGCCGTCCCCTACGGCCAGGTGTCGCCGCAGATCCTGCAGCTCAACCCCGGTCAGACGAAGCCGGTGCACGTCGCGCTGCAGACCCCGGCCAGCGGCGGCGACGCGGACTACTCGATCACCTTCGGCAGCTCCGACGGACACCAGAGCACAGTGTCGGCCGTGCTGCGCGCGCTGATCCCGACGAAGAACGGCCCTGGCACGTTCAGCGGCACGATCACCGGCGGCAACGCCCGCGCGGTGTCGCCCGCGCAGACCTTCTCCTACGAATTCGACGTGCCGCGCGGCAAGCGGGACCTCGACGTCGCGGTGAAGCTGCAGGATCCGGGCACGCTGCTCGACGGCGTCCTGGTCGACCCGAACGGCGAGCTCGCCGACGTGAACAGCAACGCCTTCCTCGCCTCGGCCACGACACTGGGCCAGGGCACCGGGTTGCAGCTCGTCGACGCGAACCCGCTGCCGGGCCGCTGGCACCTGGTGCTCGTCGTGCAGAACCCGGTGACGGGCAAGCAGATCGACCAGCCGTTCACCGGAACCGTCGGCTTCGACCAGGTCTCGGCAGGCGCACCCGCGCTGCCGCAGTCCGCGTCGCTCGCGGCGGGCAAGGCGGTGACCGTGCCGGTGACGGTGCGCAACACCGGCATCGAGCCGATCGCGATCGGCGTCGACGCGCGCACGAACGCCCGGCAAACGCTGCAGCCGCAGCCGATCCAGGGTTCGACCGAGGTCGACCTGCCGGAGCTGAACGCGAACGCGCCGGTGTACTCGATTCCGCCGGAGACGAGCAAGTTCACCGTCGCGACGTCCTCGACCGTGCCCGCGCAGGCGGAAATCCAGGGCTCGGCGGCGGGCATCGACGTGCTCGGCGACCTGAAGTCCGCGCAGAACGGCAGCACGGTGTCGGTGGCGACGATCGGCGAGAAGACCGGGTACGTCACCAAGGGCGTCTGGTTCGCCGACGTGCAGGAGATCGGCCCGTTCGGTCCGGACGGCGCGCCTGCCGGGCATTCCAGCTACACGGCGTCGATCCAGACGGCGGGCTTCGACGGTTCGGTGACGTCGTCGACCGGCGACCCCTACGGCCAGTCGGTAGACCCGAACGGCACCGGCGGCACGCCGAAGCTGGTGAAGCCGGGCGAGACCGCGACGATCCTGGTGACGATCACGCCCTCGGGCAACCGCGGGCAGAAGGTGGCCGGGCACTTGAACATCGTGACCGTGCCGTCGCTGCCGACCGGCGTGACCGGCCTGCCGCAGGTCGGAACCGGTGAGGTGCTGGCGACTCTGCCCTACAGCTACCGCATCGGCTGACGGGCAGGCACCCGTACCCGTGAGGTCGGTGAAGGACTCCTTGAGGGAATCTGATTCCCTCAAGGAGTCCTTCACCGACGGTACTGGACCAGTGCGCGAAGGTGTTCGGCATGCGCGCGCGTCATCGCCGCACGGACGCGGGGGACGCAGCCGGCGAGCGGCCCGTCGTCCGCCCAGGCGAGCACGAGAGTCGAATTCGTGGCCGCGCAATGCAGCGGCCGGTACGCGGTGTCCGGCATCGGTCTGGTCGGCGGGGCCGTCACGGTCAGGATTCCGGCCCCGTGACCGAGGCACAG
Organism: Amycolatopsis rubida; assembly: GCF_900115345.1. Lineage (GTDB taxonomy): Bacteria > Actinomycetota > Actinomycetes > Mycobacteriales > Pseudonocardiaceae > Amycolatopsis > Amycolatopsis rubida. Next base: position 63,482 of record NZ_FOWC01000017.1, read on the forward strand.
CACCGCCCATTCGCTGTCGGCGTAGCAAAGCCGCGGATCAGCACCAGCGTCGGCGAAGGCCGCGAGCAATGCACGCGTCCGGGGCTGCACGGTCTGGTCGAGCAGAACGCAGCGCCGGCCGGACAGCGCGGCCGGGGTGAGCGAGTCCGGAACGCCGAGCGGATGCCCGGGCGGAATGCCGACCACCAGCGGTTCCGTGGCTACCGAGACCCATTCGAGAGGGCGTTCCCGCACGGCGTCCTGACGCAGCAGGCCGAGGTCCAGCTCCTCGCGAAGCAGCGCTTCGGCCAGCTCCGCGGCCGATTCGCCGGTCCGGATCGCCAGCCCGGCGTCCGGATTGCGCAGCCCCACCTCGCGGATCAGCCGCGGCAGCACGGGCGTCGGCACCGAGCCGATCCGGATCTGCGCGGCGGGGCGCTCCAGTCCGGCGCGCGCGGCGGTCAGCATCCGGTCGAACTGCGGCACCACCGCCGAGGCGTGTTCGAGCAGGAGTTCGCCGGTTTCGGTGAACAGCTTCCCGGCCGGTTCCGCCGCCAGCAGCGCGGCGCCGACCATCCGTTCCAGCCGTCGGATCCGCAGCGCGAGCTTGGCCGGAGTCGTTCCCAGCGCGGCCGCGGCGGCGCCGACGCCGCCCGCCTCGGCGACCGCGACCAGCAGCTTCAGCTGCCGCAGTTCGAGGTCGGCCCCGGTGTGGATCAGCTGGTCCGGGCGGTCAGCCACGGCAGTTCCCCCGGAATCGCGCGCGGGCCGTCGAAACCGCCCTTTTCGTCGTGATAGGCGTCGAGGATCAACCCGGCCAGCAGGCCGGCCCGCGCGGCGACCGGACTGTCCTCCCGGTACAGCAGGAAATGGCTGGTCCGCTCCCGCAGACCGGGGACCGGCCGGTGCACCACCCCCGGGGCGAGCGGGCGGGAGGCCTGCACGAGCGTCACGTCGCCCTGGTAACGGACGATCTCGTCGCGCGGGCCGGAGACCGGCACGTAGTGGGCGATCACCGGGGCGAAGCCGTACGGGCCGCACACCCGGGCGAGGAACTCGCGGCAGCGGTCCGGCCCGGTCGAGGAGATCCACCGCTCGTGTTCCAGCTCGGCCAGGTCCACCTCGTGCCGGGCGGCGAGCGGATGCCAGTCCGGCAGCATCATCAGCAGCGGATCCTCGGCGAGGTCGATCCGGCCGGTGTTCGCCGGGAGCGGCACCTCGCACTGTTCGGACAGGACGGCGAGGTCGAGTTCGCCGCGGCCGAACCACCCGAGCATCTCCGCGGTCGACTCGGCGGTCCGGATCTCCGCCCGGTCGCCGAGCCCGGTCGTCTCCAGCGCGCGGAGCAACGGACCGGACAGGACGGTTTCCGACCAGCCGACCCGCAGCGCGCTGTCGCGCTGGGCGCGGTGCTGTGCGAGGGCCGGTCCGATCCGGGCGGTGCGCGCGAGGATCCCGTCCGCGTAGTCGAGGATCAGCTGCCCGAACGGCGTGGGCCGCACCCCGGCGCGGGCGCGTTCGAACAGCGCCCGGCCGAGCAGTTCCTCGATCCTGCGCAGTTCGCGGCTGAGGGCGGGCTGCGGCAGCACCAGTTCGGTGGCCGCGCGGTTGAGGCTGCCCGCATTGGCGATCGCTCGGAGGTGGCGCAAATGCTTGAGTTCCAACTCCACGAAAGTTCACGATATGAGGCCCGCCGGGGCGAGTGCACCGGCGAAAGTGTGGCAATCGCCCGACCAAAGTAGGAAATCCTCTTTCCGAACGGGGACATGGCTTCACTCCCGCGGAAGTCCGTGAGGGGAACCGCACGGACCTCCGCATCGCACGGCGCGGCGCGGTCCGCGACGGCATAACCGGCAGGCATTACCCGCGCCGCCCGGATCCCGGCACAGTGAGCCGCACCAGTCCCGCCCCGCCGGGAGAAACGCGGAATCGAGACGAGAAAAGGTGGAGGATTTCCATGTTCGACGCGACTCCGCTGTCTTCCGGCTGCGCCCGCCTGTATCCGGACGTCCGGCACGCCTGTGTCGGAGTGAGCCCGTTCAACGGCTATTTCACCGCGGAACGGCTGATCCGGCTCGCCGCGTGGACCGCGGAGCACTTCGCCGAGTTCTGCTTCTTCGTCCCGGACGAGGTCACCGCCTACACGCTCGAAGCGCTCGGATACCCGCCGGCCAGGGCGAAACAGAAGGCGCACCGGCAGTCCTGCCACGTGCACAACAAGATCGCCGCCGCGCTGCGCGCGCTGGACGTGCCCGACCCGGAGAGCCGGATCCTCGGCATGGCCCGGCTGCGCGAGCTGCCGTCCTACCGGCGATTGCTGGCCGAAGCGGAAAACCGCTTCGAAACCGACAGCGCATTCCGCTCCGCCTGCTACGGCGCTTCCACCTGGGTGCTGCAGGGCCGGACCGGAAACGTGCCGGACGAGCGGGCGCTGCGGCTCGCCGTGCGCTACTTCCTCGCCGAACTCCCGTTGTTCGCCGGTTCCGGGCTGATCACCGGAAATCCGCGGTCGATGTTCGTCTACCACCAGCGGGTGCCGTTTCTCGAGAAGTTCTTCGACCGGGAATTCGCGTTCCGGCCCGAGCCGGGCCAGGGTTTCCTGGTCGTCGCCGAAGCCGCGCTGGAAGCGACCGGGCGATGAGCGAGCGCCACGACGACTATTCGCTGACCCGCGTCCCGGACGCCGCCCGCCGGTCCTGGCCCTCGGTCGCGGTGCAGCGGTTCGGGCAGGTGTCCTCGTTCCAGCAGTTCATCGTCGGCGCGCTGCTGGGCTACGGCATGACGTTCTGGAACGCGGTGCTGGCCATCACGATCGGCTCGGTGCTGCTGGAGGTCATCACCGTGCTGCTCGGCATCGCCGGGGTGCGCGAAGGACTGTCCACCTCGGTGCTGGCCCGCTGGGCCGGATTCGGCCGGAAGGGTTCGGCGCTGGTCGGCCTGCTGGTGGCGATCAGCCTCGCGGGCTGGTTCGGCGTGCAGAACGGGGTGTTCGCGCACGGGATGCACGCCCTCGGCGGCGCGGTGCCGGAATGGGGCTGGGCGCTGGTCGGCGGGCTGGCGATCACCGTGATCACCGTCTACGGCTTCCGCCTGATGGCCTGGACCGCGTACCTGACGGTGCCCGCTTTCCTGGTGCTGGCCGGGTATTCGGTGCTCGACGCGCTGCACACGCACTCGCTGGCGGCGTTGATTTCCGCTCCCCCGCCGGGACCGCCGCTGTCGCTCGGCGCGGCGACCACGCTGGTGTCCGGGGCCTTCATCCTCGGCGCGCTGATGACCCCGGACATGACACGGTTCAACCGCACCCGCGGCGACGTCGTCAAGCAGACCGTGCTCAGCGTGACGCTCGGCGAGTACCTGATCGGGCTGATCGGCGTGCTGCTCGCGCACGCCGCCGCGACCTCGGACGTCGTCGGCATCGTCACCTCCTCCTCGGGGCTGCTCGGCACCCTGGTGCTGGCCACCGCGATCCTCAAGATCAACGACTGGAACCTGTACTCCTCCTCGCTCGGCCTGGTCAACGTCGTGGACGTGCTGTTCGACCGGAAGGTCAGCCGGGTGCGCGTGGTACTGGTGCTCGGGGTGATCGGCACGGCGGCCTCCGCGCTCGGGATCGCCGACGACTTCGCCGGATTCCTGACCGCGGTCGGCGTGCTCGCCCCGCCGGTCGCCGGGGTGCTCATCGCGGAGTACTTCGTGCTCCGCCGGTGCCGTCCCGTTCTCGACGCCGTGCGCCGCGGGCAGGCGGTCGCCGGCCGCGACTGGGAGCAGGCCGCGCTGGTCAGCTGGGCGCTCGGGACGGCTTTCGCGGTCGTCTTCGACTTCGGGATTCCCACGATCAACTCGGTGGTCGTGGCGTTCGTCAGTCACCTCGCGGCGGGCCTGCTGGCCCGCCGCCGGAACCCGGGAGGAACCGGCATGCTGCCGCTGATCGGCCGCGAAGAGCTGAAAACCGCGATGGACGAGGGCACGGTGATCGTCGTCGACACCATGCCGGTCGACTACTACGCCCGCGAACACCTTCCCGGCGCCCGCAACATCCCGGGCTTCCCCTACGAGCAGGCCGCGCGGTTCACCGACGAGCACGCCCCTCGGGTGGTCCCGGACAAAACCGCGGCGATCGTCGTCTACTGCGCCAACACCCCTTGCCGCAACAGCGAATTCGTCGGCGCCCGGCTGCTCGAACTCGGCTACGCCGACGTCCGCAAGTACCGCGAAGGAATCGAAGACTGGGTCGAGGCAGGCCATCCCACCGAAACCGGCCCCGCCCCCGAAGCCCCGGCGCGTCCGGCGCCGGTGCCGGTCAACCACCCCGAATAGAGGAGAGAACATGGGAACGAGAATCCGGATGTTCGCGGCCGTCGCGGCGATGACCGCGGGCGTGCTCGGCGGAGCGGCGGCCACGCCGGCGATCGCCGCGCAGGCCCCCGCCCCGGCGGCCTCCGCCTCGGTGGCCCCGCAGGACGAGACCGTCATCGACGTGACCTCGGCCAACTACGACCAGGTGATGGAGATGTCCAAGACCAAGCCGGTCGTGCTGGACTTCTACGCCAGCTGGTGCGGCCCCTGTCAGAAGATGGCCCCCTACCTGGAGAAGTACCACGCCGCCGACAACGGCAAGTGGATCTGGGCGAAGGTGGACCTGAGCGAGCAGGGCCAGAACAAGGAGATCGCCGACAAGTACGGCATCGAGTACATCCCGACGCTGATCGACGTCTCCAGCGGCCAGGAGAAGGGCAGCCGGGTGGTCGGGTTCGACGAGGGCAGCGGCCCGAACGACCTGCGCACCTGGCTGAACAACCTCTGACCGCTCCCGCCTCCGCCGGGATTCCCCGGGATCCCGGCGGAGGCTCCCCGAAGGGACCACCATGAAACGCACCCCGAAAGCCGTCGTGCTGGCGGCGCTGCTCACCGCCGCCGCCAGCGTGCTGCCGGTGGCGGCCTCCGCTTCGCCGGCCGACACCGCGGTGTACATCGTGCGGCTCAAGCCGATGGACCAGGACAAGGACAAGGTCACCGCCGCCGCGAACGCGCTGATCGCCAAGTACGGCGGCACGCTGCGCCGGGTCTACTACTCGGTCTCGCAGGCGTTTTCCCTTTCGCTGACCCGGGAACAGCACGACAAGTACCTGACCGACCCCTCGGTCACCACGATCGGGGACAACCAGGTCTACACCGCGGCCGGAACCCAGGAGAACCCGCCTTCGTGGGGACAGGACCGGATCGACCAGGCGGACCTCCCGCTCGACGGCAGCTACACCTACCCCAACACCGCGGCCAATGTGCACGTGTACGTGCTCGACACCGGGGTGCGCACCAGCCACCACGACTTCGGCGGACGCGCACACGCCGCGTACGACGCGGTCGATCCCGGCCAGGACCAGAGCGGAACGGACTGCAACGGCCACGGCACCCAGGTCGCGGCCGCCATCGCGGGCCGCCACTACGGCGTCGCGAAAGAGGCTTCGGTCGAGTCCGTGCGCACCCTCGGCTGCGACGGCAAGGGCACGTCCGAGGAGATTCTGTCCGCTTTGGACTGGGTGAACCTCAACGCGCAGCGCCCCGCCCTGCTGAACCTCAGCTTCGCCGGTCCCAGCGGCACGGTCCTCGACATCCAGCTCTACAAGATGACCCAGAACGGTCTCTCCTACACCACAGCCGCGGGCAACGGCTCCGGCGGCGCCGGTGTGAACGCCTGCGACATCACGCCCGCCCGGCAGACCACCGGGATCACCGTGGGCGCCACCGACCAGGCCGACCACCGGGTGCCGTCGTCGAACTTCGGCAGCTGCGTGGACCTTTACGCGCCAGGCAAGGACATTCCGACGGCGGGCAACACCGGCGACTGCGCGTCCAGCGTGGTGTCCGGGACGTCGATCGCTTCCGCGGAAGCGGCCGGGGTGGCCGCGATGTTCCTGTCCGCGCATCCGGACGCCACGCCGGACCAGGTGCTCAAGGGCATGACCGACGCGGCCACGAAGGACAAGGTCGTCGATCCTGGCGAGGGATCGCACAACCTGCTGCTGCACACGACGTAACCGCGCGCGGCCGGGTGCCACTGCCCCAGCACCCGGCCGCGCCCCCGCCCACAGCGCACAGCCGGCGCGGCCGGGCACCACCGCCCCAGCACCCGACTGCGCCCCACAACACCGCGCTCACGGCCCACAGCCCGCACGGCCGCCAAACCCTCCCGGCCCCAGCTCCCCACACCGCACAACCCACGCGGCCGACCGCCACCGCCCAGCACCCGACCGCACCCCCGGAACACCGCGCCCACAGCGAACAGCCCGCACAGCCGCCAAAACCCCGGCCCCAACTCCCCACAACCCACGCGGCCGACCGCCACGCCCCCAAGGACCCCGCCATGGACGTCACCGCGCCGCCCGGCCGCACTGCTCTCCCCCTGCCCGCCCTGCTGGCTCTGGCCGCCTCGGTGTTCCTCGGCTGCCTGACCGAGATCGTCCCGGCCGGGATCCTGCTCCCGGCCGCGGCCGACCTCGGGGTGTCCCCGGCCGCCGCGGGGCAGCTGGTGACGGTGTACGCGATCACCACCGCCCTCACCGCGCTTCCGCTGACCGCGGCGTCGGCCCGGATGCCCCGCCGGAAACTCCTGCTCCTGCTGGTCGCCGGGTTCGTGGCGACCAACCTGGCGATCGCGCTGTCGCCATGGTTCGCGCTGGTGCTCGCGGCGCGAGTGGCTTCGGGAGCGCTCACCGGGATTCTGTGGTCCCTCGTGGCGAACTACGCCATGCGGCTCGTGCCCGCGGAACGGTCCGGCCGCGCGCTCGCCGTCGCGATGGCGGGCACCCCGATCGGGTTCGCGCTCGGCGTTCCGGCCGGCGCCGCCCTCGGCGAGCTCGTCGGCTGGCGCTGGGTGTTCGCCGGGATGGCCCTCGTCGCGGTGCCGCTGCTGTGGTGGATCGTGGCGGTGGTTCCGCCGCTGCCCGGCGAGGAACCGGGCACCCGGTCGAGCCTCCGCGCCGTGGTGCGCACGCCGGGGCTCCGCCCGTTGTTCCTGCTGGTGATCGCGTTTTCCTTGGCGCACAACATGTTCTACACCTATCTCGGGCCGTTCTACGCTGGTCGCGGGCATCTCGCGCTGTTGAGCGCCGGGCTGTTGCTCTTCGGCACCGCGACGGTGGCCGGGTTGTGGCTGGTCGGGCTCGCCCTCGACCGGCATCCCCGCGTCGTGCTCACGTGCTGCGCCGCGGTCACCGCCGCCTGTTTCGGGATACTGGTCTTCGGCGGCCGCGAACCGGTGCTGCTGCTCGCCGCGTGTGCGTTGTGGGGCTTGGCTTTCGGCGGCGCGCCGACGTCGTTCCAAGCGGTCACCGCGGTCCTGGCCGGACGCCGTGCCGACATCGCGCAGTCGCTGACCATCGCCAGCTGGAACGGCGCCGTGGCCGGGGGCGCGCTGATCGGCGGCGTCCTGCTCGGCACGGCGCCCGGCGCACTGCCCTGGACAGCCATCGCGCTGATGGTCGTGCCGGTTCTCCTTTCCCGCTTCGTTCTCCCGGCGCGGTGAACAGCCCGCCATTCTGTGGAAAACTGTTTCAAGCCACCACCGCTGAACAGCGAAAACGTCCTCGTTCAGAATTACGGTCGAACGTCGTCGAACGTTCAGCGAGCACGATTCGGAGACCGCCGCCGCGGCTAGCCTTGGCCGGCTGTTTCTTCTCCGCTTCGCTTTGGAGGAATCGTGCTCCCTCGTTCCCTGTGGGCGAGACCGGCTGCCGCGGCAGCCGGTCTCGTCCTGACCGCCGCCCTGGCGATACCGGGCTCGGCTGCCGCCCAAGAGCCGCGGACGCCGCTGGCGCCCACCGGCTCCGCCCCGGCCGGCGCGCAGCGGCTCGGCGCCACCGACCCCGGCCGGGAGATCCCGATCGCGCTGTCGCTGCGGCCGCACGACGAAACCGGGCTCGCCCAGTTCGTCGCCTCGGTCAGCGATCCGCGTTCGCCGGACTACCGGCATTTCCTGTCCAGCGCGGACTACGCGGCCCGCTACGCACCACGAGAGTCCGATGTGGATGCCGCGAAGGCGTACCTGGAGAAGCAGGGCCTGCGGGTCGCCGACGTCTCGGCCAACCGCCAGGTGGTCGACGCGGTCGGCACCGTCGGGCAGGTCGAGGCGGCGTTCGGCACCCGGCTCGGCGACTACGCAGACTCGGCCGGAACGCATTTCTACGCCAGGGAATCCGCGCCGAGCGTGCCGTCCTCGGTCGCGAAGATCGTGCGCACGGTGACCGGACTGACGAACCGGCCGATCGCGCACCGCGCCTCCTCCCCGGCGGGCCCCGGCGGCCCGGGCGGCGGCTACACCCCCGCCCAGTTCCGCACCGCCTACAGCATGAAGCAGCTTTCCGGTTCCTACGACGGATCCGGGCAGACGGTCGGTTTGATCGAGTTCGACTCGTTCAAGCAGTCCGACATCGACGCCTGGACGAACTACTTCAAACAGCCCTCGGTCAAGCCCCGGGTGGTGCCGGTGGACGGCGGGGTTTCCCAGCCGGGCAGCGGGCAGCTCGAAGTGACGCTGGACATCCAGGCGGTCGCGGCCACCGCGCCCGGTGCGAGCCAGATCGTCTACGAAGCGCCCAACAGCGACAAAGCCTGGGTCGACGAGATGGCGAAAATCGCGAGCGACAACGCGATCACGATCCTGTCGGGCTCGTGGCTGCTCGGCGAGAAGTGCGAATCCGACCCGATCGCCGCGTCGCACGACTCCTACTCCCAGATGGTCGCCCAGGGCGTCACGCTGCTGTCGGCCTCCGGAGACTGGGGAGCCACCGGCTGCGGGTACAACGGCGACAACTCCACCGTGCAGGCGGACTACCCGGCCAGCGACCCGCTGTTCACCGGCGTCGGCGGCACGCAGTTGCGGACGAGCGACAGCGCGGGCACTTACCAGTCGGAGTCGTGCTGGAACCAGGGCGGCACCGGCAACACCCGCTCCGGCGGCGGATACTCGGCGGTCTACGGCAAGCCGGATTGGCAGCCGGGCACCAGCAAGTACCGTTCGGTGCCCGACGTCGCGCTCGACGCCGACTACGGGGCCGGCGCGCTTTCGGTGTACATGAACGGCGGCTGGCAGGACGTCGGCGGGACGAGCCTGTCCTCCCCGCTGTGGGCCGGCTATCTCGCGATGGTCAACCAGAAGGCGAAGGGCGCGGGCAAGAGCAACCTCGGCGCGATCAACCCGACGGTGTACTCGATCGCCCAGTCCTCGCAGTACTCCTCGGCTTTCCACGACGTCGTCTCCGGCAACAACGGCACCTACGACGCGGGCACCGGCTACGACCTGTGCACCGGCTGGGGTTCCATGCAGGGCGACAACCTGGCGGACCCGCTGATCAACGGCGCGACACCGCCCGCGGCCAACGACTTCTCCCTCGCCGCGGACCCGGCCTCGCTCAGCGTGGACCCGGGCAAGTCGGCGACCGCGAAGATCACCACCAAGGTCGTCAAGGGCAGCGCGCAGAGCGTCGCGTTGTCGGCGAGCGGGCTCCCGGCCGGTGTCACGGCGACCTTCGACCCGTCCTCGGTCACTGCGGGCGGCACGTCCACCCTCACGCTCGCGGCGTCGTCCTCGGCCTCGCCGGGGCAAAGCACCGTGACGGTGACCGGAAAGGCCGCTGACGCCACGCACACGACCCCAGTCACTTTGACGGTCAACGGTTCCGGCCAAGGCGACTTCTCCCTCAGCGTCAACCCGGCTTCGGCGTCGGTCAACGCCGGGCAATCCGCCACGACGACCGTTTCGGCGACCGCGGTGAACGGTGCCGCTCCGTCGGCGAACCCGAGCGTGATCAACGGGCAGACGACCACCGTCGCCAAGTACCCGTTCATCATTTCCGAGCACCGCACCGGCGGGGTGCGCCCGCAGGAGCAGTCCTGCACCGGCACCGTGGTCGCCAAACGGGCGGTGCTGATCGCGGCGCACTGCAAGTTCGCCGACGGCGATCCGAAGTACCTGATCTACGGGCGGGACAACCTGAACGACACGAGCAAGGGCGCCCGGATCGAGATCGCGGAGTTCCGGATCCACCCGGACTACAGCCCGCAGAGCGACCAGGGCTGGCGCAACGGCAACGACGTCGCGATCATCTTCACCAAGACCGACATCCCCGTTCCGGCGGGCATGACCTACCCGAAGATCGCCTCCTCGGCCGACGACCTGCCGCTGGGCACCCAGGGCACGGCCATCGGCTACGGCAAGACCGACGCCAACGACGCCAGCAAGAACACCTTGCTGCGCGAGGTCGTACTGCCCACAGTGGACGGTTCGAACTGCGCTACGATCGACTCGTCGGTGTTCAAACCGCAGTACATGTTCTGCGACGGCTACGGCGACGGCAGCAAGGGCCTGTGCCAAGGCGACTCCGGCGGCCAGTACTACTACAACGGCAAGGTCTACGGCGTCTTCTCCTGGCTGCGCACCGACTGCGCGTCCTACAACGCGCACGGCAAGCTGTGGGGTTCGATGGGCGACTGGGCCAACCAGCAGATCGGCACCACGCCTCCGTCCGGCGGCGACATCGCGTTGTCAGCCGGCGGATTGCCTTCCGGGGCGAGCGCGACGTTCGATCCGGCGTCGGTCGACGCGGGCGGTTCGGCGAAGCTGACGATCGCCACCAGCGCCTCGACCCCGCAGGGGACCTACCAGGTGACGATCACCGGCAAGAACGCCACGGCGAGCCACGACACCACGTTCACGCTCACCGTGCAGGGCGGCTCGTCCGGTCCGGTCACCGTGGCCGACCCGGGCTTCCAGGCGGTGCCGCACGGTTCGCCGGTGCACCTGGCGATGCGCGCCTCCGGCGGCACCGGCAGCTACTCCTGGAGCGCCGCCGGCCTGCCTTCGGGGCTGTCCATCGACCGCGCCACCGGCGTGGTCTCCGGAAACCCGCAGACCACCTCGGGCCTGCTGAATTCGACGATCACCGCCGCCGACACCGGGGGCACGACAGGGAAGGCGCAGGTCTCCTGGTTCGTCTACTGACCCGATGCCAGGACCTCAGGGTCGGCTCTTCCGGCGCGGTCGAGCCGACCCGAAGGACCTGACGGGAACGGCGTTCGCGATCCGTGCAGCCGTCGAGCGGACCTTTCGGCGACGCTCAAGTCCTTTCGGACGCGGCCACGCGGCTTGAAATTCCCGGCATTGGCCCGCTGACCGGGTGCGGAGGGGCTGGCCGGCGGTTCCCGGGGACCGCCGGTCAAGCCCATTCCCAGGCCAGGCCCGCGATGCCCGGCCGGACGTCGGTCAGCACCAGATGCGCGGTCCGGGAGGCCCCGATCCACAGCGGAGGACCGGGGCGCCGCGGCGCCAGCACGCTGTTCTGGCGGAACGGCACGCAGGTGGCGGGCGGGGCCCCGGCGAACTCCGCCTGCAGCAGGTATTGCCGCACCGGGCGGGTGAACCGGTGGTGGTAGAAGGTCAGCTCCGGGCCGGGCGGGTAGAGCGCGGTGTACTCGATCACGCTGCGCTCGCCCGTCGCGAGCCGCTGGTCGAGCAGCAGTTCGCAGACCGTCGCCCCGGCTTCCGGGTCGACCCGGACCCGGCCGGGACGGCAGTACCGGACCTCCGCGGGCAGTGCCGGGGCGGACCGTTCGGCCCACAGGAACACCACGCACCGGTCGACCCGGTCGGCGGTGGCCTCCACGACCAGCCGGGTGTGCACCCGGGTCAGCCGCCGGTGCTCGTCCACCCGCAGGTGCTCGTGCACGTCGAGGCGGCGCACCAGGTTGTCCGGCGGCAGGTCCAGCTCCGCCAGCAACGGCCGGTGGCCCGGCCACAGCCGGTTGCGGTCGATGGCCTCCGGTTCCGCCGCCGCTCCCCTTCCCCGCGGCCGGGGCGGGCCGAGCAGCGCGACCAGCGATTCCGGCGGCAGGCCGAGCACCGCCTCCAGGGCCCGCACCGCGCGCAGCGATTCGGCCCGTTCCGGACGGCTGCGCCCGTGCCGCCAATAGCTCAGCGCCGCCCGGCTGACCCGCACACCGCGCCCGGCGAGCCGCTGCCGGACCTGTTCGAGACTCAGCCCCCGGATGTTCAGTGCGTGGTCGAGGACCTGCGCGAACGTGCCGTGCCGCAGCAGGCCGCGCAAGTGCCGGTCCATCGGAGCGATCTCGGCCATCGCCGCTCCCTTCGGCCGATCTTCGCTCCACTATCTGCCGCGGCGCCGGCCCTGTCCACCGACGTCGGAAGGGTTTGAGCGACCCGGCGGCGGATTCCGCGGGGCCTTATCCCGCGCGCACGGCGCTCGTCGCGGCCGCGTGGCAGGCGCCGAAGCCTTCGGCTCGCAGCAGGACGTGTCCATTGTGGACCCGGATCGCGGTCTCGGTCGCGTCGCTGACCGCCGAAACCCCGGCCGCGGCGGCCACCGCGCCGGTCTCGTCCACGATCACGCGCACGTCCGGCCACGCCGATCCCGGACAGGACCGCTTCAGCAAGCCGCGCAGATCCGCCAGCACCAGATTGGTCAACGGCACCAGTTCCCCCGGCTGACCCGTCACCACGACGAGCGTGACGTCCTTGGCCGCGCGCAAGGCTTCTTCCACTGCGGACAGCCGGTGCAGCCCGATCACCGCGACCACTCCGTCGCCGTCGATCCGGACCGGGCGCTCTCGCAGGGCGTCGAAAACCTCCGGCGGAGACCAGGTTTCCCCGGCTGCTTGCGCTTGCGGCACGATCGGCGGCTCCGGCCAGGTGTCGGCGAGTTCCAGCGCAGGCAACGCTTCGCACGCGCGCACGACGTTGAACGGCTCCCCGAACCCGGGTGCCGCGGCGGCGAGCTGACTCGCCCCGTGCAGCATCGTCAGCGCCGCTTCCGCCACCCGCACCGACCGTCCGGACGACGGCGACAGCCGCTCCAGCACCAGGCCGAGCACGATCGCGTCGAACCGCAGCAACTGCGCGTACGGGCGATGGGTGAGTTCGTCGGCGAGGATTTCCGGCAGCAGGTCGACGCCGAGGCGCGCGTCCGGATCGGTGGCCAGCGGCAGCCGCGCGACCCACGCGCGGGCGAACGCACCAAGCGCCTCGGCGGGTGTCAGGCCGGGATCCGGCTCAGGCGGCTGGGCGGCGAACCGTTCCGCCTCGGCGGCGAGCACGGCGAAGTAGAGCGCGCGTTTGCCGGGGAAGTTGGAGTAGACCGCGCCGCGGGTCAGCTCGGCGCGCTCGGCGATCACGTCGATCTTGGCGTCGCGGAACCCGCGCTCGGTGAACTCCTCGCGAGCGGCGGCCAGCACTTTCGCCCGGTTGCGCTCCTGCGTCTGCGCCCTGGTCAGCCGCGCCATCGTGAGTCCTCCCGGTCCGCTTGCTTGCCAAGATACCGCCACCATTCATATGATGAGATCATCTGAACTGAACATCTGGAGGTCCGCCGTGTCCCCCGTTCCCGAACTCGACCTGACCGATCCGGCCGTCACGAGCGACCCGTTCACCGCCTACGGAGCCGCGCGGGAGCAGGGCCCGCTGGCGAAGCTGACCGGTCCCGGCTTCCCGCCGATGTGGGTCCTGACCCGGCACGCCGAGGCCCGCGCGATGCTCACTGACCAGCGATTCGCCTTGAGCGAGGCCAGTTATCAGCGTCCGGACGTGCCCGAGCACTGCCGTCCTTACCTGCGGACCATGCAGGAAATGGAAGGGGCCGGACACACCCGGCTGCGCCGCCTCGCCACGCCCGCGTTCGCCGCCCGTCGAGCGCTGGATTTCCGCCCCGAGATCGAGAAGATCGTCGCCCGCTACCTGGCCGCGCTGCCCGCGGAAGGCCCGGTCGACCTGCTGGCCGAGTTCGCCCGGCCGCTGCCGATGGAGGTCATCTGCGCCCTGGTCGGCGTCCCGGAAGCCGAACGGCCGCGCTGGCACGAATACGGCGCCGCGGTCGTGCAGGTGTCCGGCGACGAGTTCGCCGCCGCCGTGCCCGGGATCGTCGACAGTTCGCGGACGCTGGTCGCGCATCCGGACAGCGCGATGCTCGCGCATCTCACGAGTGCGGGGCTGACCGAAACGGAAGCCGTCGCGCTGGTCTGGCAGCTCGTGCTGGCCGGGCAGACCCCGGCGAACTTCATCGCCAATTCGGTGGAAACCCTGCTGTCGCACCCGGATCAGCTCGCACTGCTGCGCAGGGAACCGGAACTGTGGCCGGGCGCGGTCGAGGAATTGCTGCGCTGGTGCGGCTCGCAGCTGCTGACGATTCCCCGGCGGGCGACCGAAGACCTGGAATCGCACGGCGTGCGGATCCGCCGGGGCGAGCCGGTCACCGCGTCGATCGCCGCGGCGAACCGGGACCCGCGCGTCTTCGCCGATCCGGACCGCTTCGACGTCCGCCGCTCGGCGGGCGCACACCTCGGTTTCGCGCACGGGCCGCATTTCTGCCTCGGCGCGTCGTTCGCGAGGGTGCAGGCGGAGGTGGCGCTGACCGCGGTGCTGGACCGGTTCCCCGGATTGCGTGTCCTCGAGGCGAAGCGGGTACCCGACCCCGGGACGTGGCGGCTCGCCGGATTGACCGTCGCTTGGTAGCGCCCTCGATCGGGTGAGGTCCCGGCGCCGCCGTCCGGGTCCGGCTACCGTTTCGCCAGGTCAGCACGACACCTCCGGGAGGCACTCGATGTCCACGCCCATTCCGCCCGTCCTCGGCTTCGCGGTGCTCGACCCGCGGCGCGCGTGGCCGCTCGTGCTCACGCGCGGGATCCTGGGCGTCCTGTTCGGCGTGCTCGCGCTGGTGTGGCCGGGGATCACCGTGCTGGCGCTGGCTTTCCTGTTCGGGATCTACGTGCTGATCGACGCGGTCGGCGCGATCATGCAGGCGTTCCGCCCGGGCGACGGCGCGCACCGGATCGCCTACGCGCTGCTCGGCGTGCTGGGCCTGGTCGCCGGGATCATGACGCTCGTCTGGCCCGGGGTGACCGTGCTGGTGCTGGCGACGCTCGTCGGGGCGTGGGCGGTGGTCACCGGGATCATGGAGATCGTCGCCGCGGTCCGGCTGCGCAAGCAGATCACCGGCGAGGCGTTTCTGATCGTGGCGGGCGCGCTTTCGGTGATCGCCGGGGTGCTCGTGCTGTTCCACCCGATCGCGGGCGCGTTCGGCGTCGCGCTGCTGATCGGGATTTACGCGGTGATTTACGGGGTAACCCTGGTGGTCCTGTCGTTCCGGCTGCGCTCGCTGGCGAAGTCCGCCGACCCGGCGGAGCGGCCGAACTAGCGGGACAATCGGCAGCGACCGGTTTTGCGACGGAGGGACCACCGATGGCGCAGCACTACCCCGGCGACTACGGGGAGAACCCCCGGCCCGGCATCGACGCGGCAAGATTGTGGGCAGGCGGCGTGGCCACGGCGGTGGTCGCGGCCCTCGTGGCGGTAGTGGGCCTGCTGATCGCGCGAGGCATCTTCGACGTGCCCGTCCTGGCCCCGAAGGGCGACGGCCTGTGGGGCAAGGCGAGCACGCCGACGTACGCCGTCTCCGCCGCGGCCGTCGCGCTGCTGGCGACCGGCCTGATGCACCTGCTGAGCGTGGCGACCCCGGCGCCGGGGCAGTTCTTCGGCTGGATCATGGTCCTGGTGACGGCCATCGCGGTGGTCCTGCCGCTCACCCTGACGGTGGGGATGGAAGCGAAGATCGCCACGGCGGCGATCAATCTGGTGATCGGGCTGGTGATCGCCTCGCTGGTGAGCAGCATGGCGGCCAGCGCCCGGACGTTGCATCGGCGGAAGCGCAGCAGCCGGGCGGAGCAGCAGCCGCCTCCCCCGCCTCCGCCTACGCGGCAGTGGCCGGAGGGTCCGACTACGTATTACGACCGCTGAGTCGTCCCGGGGTCTCGCGAACCATCCGTACGGCGGATCGGGTTCCACCCCGATTGCCGCTTTCCTCCGCCGGCCGAGGGCTGATCATGGAGCAATGACCGGCTCCGCCCCGAACGAACGGGACGATTCCCGCACCGACGGCGTCCTTTCCAGCCGGACCATCCTGCTCTGCGCGGTCGCGGTCGCGGTGATCGCGACGGGCGCGTGCTGGATTCTCTTCGCTCGGTACGGGCACGGCACCGAAGCGGACCGCGTCCGGCTGGACGGCATCCGGACCGTGGGCACGATCGTGGTCGGCACCGGCGGTGCGCTGGCCCTCCTGCTCGCCGCCCGCCGTCAGCAGACCGCCGAACGCGACCTCGCGACCAAACGCGCCGAATTGCGCTTGCGCGAACAGGCGAACGACGACATCCGCCGCGACGCGGCCGAGCGGCGGACCAACGAGCTTTACCTCAAGGCTGTCGAGCAGCTCGGAGCCGAGCAGGCACCGGTACGACTGGTCGGCCTCTACGCGCTCGACAGCCTCGCCCAGGAGAACCCCCGGTTGCGCCCGACCCTCGCCAACGTGCTGAGCGCCTATCTGCGCATGCCCTACGACCTGCCCTCCGACAGCGCCGACCTGGAACCGCGACGGGAACGCGAGGTCCGGCTCACCGCCCAGCGCCTGCTGGTCCAGCACCTCGTTCCCGGTGCTCCGCGGGAACTGTTCTGGAACGACGTGGAGCTCGACCTCTCCGGTGCGGTGCTGTTCGATTTCACGCTGAACGGGGCTGCCCTCCACAACGCCTGTTTCACCGATGCCCAGTTCGTCGGCGACGCCTGGTTTCACGAGGCCACCTTCACTGGTACGACCAGCTTCGACCACGCTGTCTTCGAGCAGGACGCCTGGTTCCTCGGGGCCACCTTCACCGGCAATACCCGCTTCGACCACGCCGTCTTTCGCCAAGACGCCCATTTCGAGGACACCGAATTCGCAGGAACCACGCTCTGCCGGTTCGCCCGGTTTGAGCGGGACGCATCGTTCGACCGCGCGCTCCTCCGGGGCGTTGTCTACTTCAGCCGAACGAAATTCGACCGGAACACGAGGTTCAGCAGCGCCGACTTCGTGGCCGCCCCGGTCTTCGAACACGAGGCCACGACGCAGGGCGCTTACTTCGACAGTGTTCGCTTCGGAGAAGAAGCCTGGTTCGACCGAGTGAGCTTCGCGAACTACACCACCTTCGACAACGCCGCCTTCGACGGTCACATCGGCTTCGACGGCACCACGCTCAACGGCGACCCCTACCGGCCCCCGCAGCTGCAATCCGACCGGCTCAGCCTCGACGACGCCGTCTAACGTTTCCGCGGCGGCCGCAACGCCTCCGCGATCGCGTTCAGCACCCGGACCGCCAGGTCCGGGTCGGACAGTTCCGGCAGCAGCCGGTCCACCGGAGCGAGCGTGGTCAACGCGTGCGCGCACGCCCGGTGCACGTCCAGCTGGTACAGCGGATCGCTCACCGGCCGCGCGACCAGGCCGCGCCGCAGCGCCGCGAACAGTCCGGGCAGCGGCAGCAGGCAGGCGCTCCGATCCGGTCTCGCCAGCGCCGGCCCGCCGAGTTCCCCCGCCGCGTCGACCACCACGGTCGCGTTCCGCGTTACCTCGGCCAGCGGGTACCCGGCCGCGTCGGCGCGCCGCCAGGCCACGACCTCCCCCACCCCGGACGCGACCAGCAGCGGCACCAGCAACGGCATCGTGTCCGAGCCCGCCACCACGATTTTCGCGGCGAACGGCGCCACCTGCAGCCGGTGCGACCGGATCAGCACCGCGGCCGCCAGTGCGATGCCCGCGGTCTCCTCCTCGGTGATCACCGGGATCCCGCCGCTCGCGGCGAGGTCCCGTTGCGCCGCACGGGCTTTCGCCGGTTCCGTCCCGGTCAAGTACACCGCTTCGACCTCGCCGGGCAACGACCGCAGCGCGACCGAGAGCTCGCCCGCGTTCCGCGACCGCACCGCGAACGCCGACGCGGGCACCCCGGTGTGCTCCCGGATCGCCTGCGCGTCGGCGCGCAGCAGCGGCAGCGAGGGCTCCCGCTCGTCCGGAGCGCTGTCCCCGACCACTGCCAGCCCGGCCCGCACGCCGTTCACCGGCCGGTCTCGCCCGCGTCCGGGCCGTCGAGGTCGATTCCGTTGTCCCGCGCGATGTCCCGCAGTTCGGCCAGCCGGGCGCGGTGGGTGTCCGCCTCGTCCTCGCCCGCGGTTTCCAGCGCCTGGCGCGCCGCCGCGATGCCCCGTTTCAATTCCCGTACGAATTCACTCGGCATACTGCCTCCGGTCGAGGGGTTCACAGGTCGTTGCCCGCGTAGGAGAGGTTGAAACTCTTGTTGACGAGCGGGAAATCCGGCACGATCGTGTCGACGAGCGCCACCGGAAGCGCGGGCCAGTTGAAGAAGCTCGGGTCGACGGCCTTGACCCGAGTCAGCACCCCGCCGGACAGTTCGACGCGGTGCACGATCGTGCCGCGCCAGCCCTCGGCCACCCCGACCCCGGATCCCGCACCGGCCGGCTCCCTGGTCTCCGACCGGCTGCCCAGCGACCCGGTGAGCCGTTCCACGAGCATCGCCGAATGCCCGATTTCCTCGGCCCGCACCAGGAAGCGGGCCAGGACGTCGCCGTCGGTCCGCGTATGCCGCACCGGTTCGCCCAGGTCCAGGAACGGATGCTCGTAGCGCGCGTCGCGGCGGAGTCCGCTGGCCCGCGCGACGTACCCCAGCGTCCCGAGGTCGGCCGCCTGCCGCGGCGAAAGCACCGCGGTGCCCGCGAACCGGTCGCGGACCACGGAATGCTCCGTCGCCAGCGCGGCGATCTCCCCGGCTTCGGCGGCCAGTGCCCGCACCCTCGCCGGGTCCGGCAACCGGGCCAGCCGGGCCCCGCCGAGCCGCACGCCGCCGCGCAGCAGCCGGTGCCCGGTGACTTCCTCGTTGTGCCGCAACAGCTTCTCCCGCACCGCCTGCGCGTGCGAGTTCAGCACCGAGTGCCCGACGTCGTTGCACAGCGCGCCGAGATCGGCCACATGGTTGTGGATCCGTTCCAGCTCCAGCAGGACTGCCCTGACCCGCGCGGCGTCCGCGGGCACCGCCAGCCCCAGCGCGTCCTCGACGGCGAGGCAATAGGCCAGCGCGTGCCCGACCGCGGTGTCGCCGCTGATCCGTTCGGCCAGCTCGATCCCGGCTTCCGGTTCCCGGCCGGGGAACAGCGCTTCCAGTCCTTTGTGGACGAACCAGAGCCGGGCCTTGAGGTTCAGGATCGTCTCGCCCGACACGGAAAACCGGAAGTGCCCCGGCTCGATCATCCCGGCGTGCACCGGGCCGACCGGGATCTCCGAGACGCCCGCCCCCTCCACCGAGCGGAACGGATACGGCCCGGCGACCTCGCCGAACGCGGGCGGCGCACCGGCCCCGGCCCGCATCGGATACCAGCCGCGCGGCCAGTGGAAATGCCGGACCAGCCGACGCGGCAACGGGTGGTTCTCCGCCGTGATCCCGAACAGGTCGTGCATCTCGCGCTCGAACCGGCCGGCCGGGAACGACAACCGGGCCAGGCTCGGCAGCCGGGGATCGGATGCCGGGAGCCGCACGCGCACTTCGGCCCGGCGGTCGCCCTCGGCCAGGAAAACATAGACCGCGCGCAACCGGTCGCCGTCGTCGTGCCCGGACACGAGCGCGACGCGGAACCCCTCCGCCAGCAACGATTCCGCCGCGGCGGGCAGCTCTTCCGGAGTCGCTTCCCGAACGTTCACCAGCCGCCTCCCCCGGCCGAAGCCGCCGCCGCGTGCAGCAACGACTCCAGCGGGCCAGTCCACAACCCGAGCACCGCCGCTGCCACGAGCGGAACCGCCAGCGCGACCCGCGTCGCCCGCGGCACCGTCACCGGAGCGCGCGCCGCGCCGGGACCGCCGGGCGGTTCGCCCAGCAGCATCCGCGTCGTGTGCCCGGCCAGCGCGGCCGCGACCACCAGCACCAGGACCAGGACGAGCGCGGTCGCCCAGCCGAGGCCTCCGGCGAAACCGGCGCGGGCGAGCCCCAGTTCGCTCGCGAACAGGCTGAACGGCGGCATCCCCGCCAGCGCCAGCACTCCGGCGCCGAGAGAGCCGGCGAGCACCGGGCCGCGTGCGGCCAGCCCGCGCACCCGGTCGATCCGGCTCGTGCCGGTCCCCTGCGCGACCCGGCCCGCGCCCAGGAACAGCACCGCCTTGACCAGGCCGTGGCCGAGCACGTGCACCAGCACCGCCGCTGTCGCCACCGGGCCGCCGACCGCCGCACCGAACGACACCAGCCCGAGGTGCTCGATGCTGGAATAGGCCAGCATCCGCTTGTAATCCCGTTGCGCGAGCAGCAAAGTCGCCGCCACGAAGAGCGAGGCGAGCGCCATCACGACCAGCAGCCCGCGAGCGAACCCGGTGCCGAGCGCGGCGTCGGAAACCACCTTCACCCGCAGCACCGCGTAGAACGCGACGGCGAGCAGCACCCCGGACATCAACGCCGACACCGGCGCGGGCGCTTGGGAGTGCGCGTCCGGCAACCAGGCGTGCAGCGGAGCCAGCCCCGCCTTCGCGCCGAAGCCGAGCACCAGCAGGGTGACCGCGATCCGGGTGACGCCGCTGTCGAGACCGTCCGCCCCCGCGGCCAGGCCGGCCAGGTCGAGGCTGCCCCCTGCGTGCCCGGCCGCGTACCCGAGCAACAGCGTGCCCAGCAGCGCCAGCGCGAGCCCGGCCGAGCAGATCACCACGTACTTCCACGCCGCCTCGACCGCGGTCCTGGTCCGGCTCTGCCCGACGAGGAACGCGGTCACGACCGTGGTCGCTTCGACCGACACCCACAGCAGGCCGAGGTTGGCGGCGAGAACCGCGAGCGTCATCGCGGCGAGGAACAGGTGGACCAACAGGCCGTGCCTCGCCGCCGTGCGCGCGGTCGCGCGGCCCGCGGCGCGTTCCGCCGCGAAATGCCCCGGTGTCGCCAGTGTCGCCGGAACCGCGACCGCGCTGATCACCACCAGCAGGAACGCTGACAACGCGTCGGCCCGCACCAGCCCGCCCAGCGCGGTGACCGGTCCGCCTCGCACCACCGCGACGGCCAGCGCGATCGCCACGGCGAGACTCGCGGCGGCGCTCGCCGCTCCCGCCCACACCATGCCGCGCCGCCACGCGGGCGCCAGGAACCCCAGTGCCGTCACCGCGGGCACCGCGAGCACCACTACGACCAGGATCGCCATCAGTCGCGCAACTCCCGCAGCTCGCCGAGGTCCGTGCCGCCGAACAGCTGCCGCATCCGCCCGGAGAGGATCTGCAGCACGAGGACCGCCAGCAGCACGTCCAGCGACACCCCGATCTCCACGAGCAGCCCCGGATCCGCGCCGAGCAGCAGGCCGGTCGCGGTGATCCCGTTGTCCAGCACCAGGAACCCGACGAGCTGGGACACCGCCCGCCGCCGGGTCACCAGCACGAAGAAGCCGATCAGGACCACGGTCAGGCCCACCGGCGCGGCCGCCGACGCCGGGGAAGGATCGAGTTCGACCAGCGGCCGCGACACGGCGTACGCGACGAGCGCCAGCAAGGCGGCGGACAGCAAGGAAGCCGTCACGTTCACGACCGGACGCGTCTCTCGCCGGTCCAAGCCCTGCCGCGCGGTCATCCGCCGCACCAGCCACGGCAGCACACCGGCCCGCAGGACCAGCAGTCCCGCCGCGGTCAGCCCCGCCTGCACCGAGCCGGCGAGCACCGCCGCCATCCCGGCCAGCGCGCAGCCCTGTGCCGCGAGCACCCGCACGAGAACCGGAAGCTCCCGCCGCCACAACACCAGCACCGCCGTCAGCAGAAACAGTCCGCACACCAGGTAAAGCAGCTCAGTCACGACGCCCCTCCCGGCAGGCCGAAAGACGCCGCCACCGCCAGCAGCGCGAGCAGGAACGAGCCCGCCAGCAGCTCCGGAACCCGGAACAGCCGCAGCTTCGCGAAGAACACCTCGGCCGCCGCGAGCACCGCGCCCAGCAGGCCGACCTTCACCGCGAACGCCGCGGCCCCGGCGAGCAGCGCGGGCAGCGACGGCCCGGTCGCGATCCCCCACGGCAGGAACAGGGTGGCCAGGAGGCCGAGGAACACCGCCAGCCGCATCGAGGACGCCAGTTCGACCAGCGCGAGGTCCGGTCCGGCGTACTCCAGCACCATCGCCTCGTGCACCATGGTCAGCTCAAGGTGCGTGGCCGGGTTGTCCACCGGCAGCCGCCCGGTCTCCGCGACCGTCGCGATCGCCAGCGCGACCGCGGCCAGCAGGCTGACCGGCGACCCGGCCCGCGCCGGGTCCTCCGCTGTGGACGAAACGATCGCGGCGAGGTCGGTGCTGCCCGCCCGCGCGGACAGCGCCAGGATCGCGACCAGCAGCGTCGGCTCGACCAGCGCGATGACGGTGATCTCCCGGCTCGCGCCCATCCCGCCGAACGCGGTGCCGGTGTCGAGCCCGGCGAGCACGAGCGCGACCGTGCCGAGCGCCAGCAGCGCGACCACCGCGAAGAGGTCGGCCACCGGCGGCAGCGCCGACGCCGTGGTGACGAACGGGGCCGCGAACGCGACGAGCAGCGTCGTCGCCATCAGCAGGACCGGCGCGGCCCGGAAGACCTGGCCGGTACCCCGCGGCGTGAGGGATTCCTTGCGCCGCAGCAGTTTCCGGAGATCACGCCACGGCTGGCGCACTCCGGGGCCGACGCGTCCTTCCAGCCGGGCCCGGACCTGCCGCATCAGGCCGGTCAGGATCGGAGCCCCGGCGACCACGAGCACCGTCTGCACGACCGCCCCGGCGGCGGCGAACCCGGTCATCGCGTCACCGCCAGCAGGATCAGCGCGAGAACCACCGCGGAGAAGCCGTAGCCGAGGTACCGGTGGACGCTGCCGGTGGCCAGCCGCCGCCCGGCGCGGCCCCACGTCGCGGCCGCGGCGAGGACCGGCCGGTACAGGATCCGTTCGATCCGGTCCGGCACCTCCCGGCGGTAGGCGACCTGGCGCACGAGGTAGCGCGCTTCGTCGTAGTGACCGACGTCCACATCGGTCTCCGGGCGCACCACATTGTCGAAAACCCGTTGCAGCGGTTCGGCGAACGATGTCGCGGTGTACTCCGCCCTAGCCGTCGCGGGACCGCCGCCGCAGTCCCAGAGCCGCGCTTCCCGGCGCGCCCGGCCCGACGCGAGCAGCCGCACCGCCGCGACCACCAGCAGCGCGCCGCCGAGCAGGCCGCCGGTGATCAGCAACGGGGAAACCACGCCCGAGACACCGTTCAGCCGCACGGTGAGCAGATCGCGCTCAGCCGGGTCGCCGAAGCCCGCAGCCGCGCCGACCGCGGGCAGCACCAGCGTGGGAACCAGCGCCGGCACCACGCAAGCCACCGCCGCGAGGCCCATGCCGGCGAGCATCGTCGTCGGGCTTTCGTGCGCTCGCGCCGCGTCGGCGCCACGCGGTTTCGCGAGGAAGCCGATGCCGAACGCCTTGACGAATGTCGCCACCGCAAGGCCCGCGGTGAGCGCGACAGCGGCCATCGTGAGCGGTATCGCGACCGCGGCGACCACACCGGACGCCGGGAGACCGTGCACCAAAGCCTGCAGCAGCAGCCATTCCGACACGAAGGCCGTGCCGGGCGGCAACGCCGAGGCGGCCAGCGCGCCGAGCCCGAACAGGCCGGTGGTCCACGGCATCCGGGTGCGCAGGCCGCCGAGCGCGTCGAGGTCGCCGGTGCCGGTCGCGTGGACCACCGATCCGGCGGCGAGGAACAACAGCGTCTTGAACGCGGCGTGTCCCGCCGTGTGCAGCAACGCGGCGGCCAGCGCCAGCCCGGCCGCGGCCCGGGAGCCGGAGGCCGCGAGCAGCCCGGCCGCCCCGATCCCGGCGAAGACCAGCCCGAGGTTCTCGGTGGTCGAATACCCCAGCAGCCGCTTGAGATCCGACGCCATCGCCGCCTGGAGGATGCCGTACACCGCGGAGCCCGCCCCCAGCGCGAGCACGACGACCCACCACCAGCGGGAACCACCGCCGAGGAGGTCGAACCCGACGCGGAGCACGCCGTACGCGCCGAGGTTGACCATCGCCGCCGACATCAGCGCGGACACGTGGCTCGGCGCCTCCGGATGCGCGCGCGGCAGCCAGGCGTGCAGCGGCACGATCCCGGCCTTAGAACCGAATCCGGCCAGTACGAGCAGGAAGATCGCACTCGCCGCGGCCGGCGGCGGAGAAGCGTTGCGCAGTACCGCGAAACTGTCGCCGCCCGCGAGCGCGGCGAACCAGAGCAGTCCGATGAGGACAGTCACGAACCCGAGGTGCGTCATGACCGCGTACCACCGGCCCGCCGACGCGACCGCGGGCCGCAGCCGGTGCTCGGCCAGCAGCAGCACCAGCGACGAGACCGCCATCAGCTCCCAGCACACGAGGAAGGTGCCGACCGAGGCCGCCGCCGGCACGAGCAGCATCGCCACCACGAACAGCGGCTGCACCGCCTGCACCGTGCGAGCGCGCAGCCCGTTTCGCGCGTAGCCGATGCCGTACAGCCCCGCCGCGATCGCCACCGCACCGGTGACGGCGGTGAACAAGCCGCCCATCCGGTCCAGTTCGAGCGAGAACCCGGACAACGGCAGCAGCCACGGGAAACTGGCGTGCGCGGTCTGCCCGGCGAGAGCCGCCCCGCCGGCCGCGACCCCGGCCGCGCCCGCGAGCATCGTGCCGATTCCGGACACCCGGGTCCGGGCCCTGGCGGGCGTCGCGAGGCTCATCAGCGCTGCCGCCGCTCCGCTCGCCACCGCCGTCCCGAGCCCTGCCGCCGCGAGGTTCACCGGCCCGTCAGCTTTCGCACCGCCTCGACGATCGCCTCGGGCCGCGGCGGGCAGCCAGGCACTTCGAGGTCGACCGGCACGACGTCGCGCACCGGGCCGGTCACACCGTAGGCGCCGGCGAACACGCCGCAGTTCCGCGCGCAGTCGCCGATCGCCACGACCGTCCGCGGCTCGGGCACGGCCTCGTACGTGCGTTTCAAGGGCTCCGCCATGTTGCGGGTGACCGGTCCGGTGACCAGCAGCCCGTCCGCGTGCCGCGGCGAGGCGACCAGCCGCGCGCCGTACCGCTCGGCGTCGTAGACCGCTCCGAACGCCGAACCGATTTCGATCTCGCAGCCGTTGCACGATCCCGCGTCGACGTGCCGCAACTGGACCGAACCGCCGAGCTCACGCGCCCGCGGCAACGGCTCCGGCCGCGACGGGGCGGGTTCGGCGACCCGCCCGGTCCGGCGGATCGCCCGCCACAGCTTCAGCACCGCGCACCCCCCGCACGCCGGGTCCCGCGCACGTCAGCGCTCCGCGGAAGGCGCGCTGCCCGCCTGCGCCGTGCGCAGGTCGTCGAGCAGTTCGACCTGCCCGGACAGCACCCCGGTCAGGATCTCGCGCGCCACCGCCATCAGCTCCGCGACCTGCGGGCTGATCAGCGAGTAGTAGACGCTCGACCCTTCCTTGCGCGTGGTGACCAGCCCCATCCGGCGCAGGACCGCCAGCTGCTGCGACAGGTTCGCCGGTTCGATCCCGACCTCGGGCAGCATCTCCGCGACGGCGTGCTCGCGCTGCGACAGCAGCTCCAGCACCCGGATCCGGGCCGGATGGCCGAGCGTTTTGAAGAACTCGGCTTTCAGCTGGTAGAGCGGTCTGCTCACGGGCGCCTCCTTCGGTCCGGACCCGCCCGCGGCCGAGGCGGAAGGGTTCAGCAATTGCGAATATTAGCAATTGCTGAACCCTTGATGCGGAGGGGTGGCTCCTCTGGGTCTCCCCCGCGCACCGCGTCAACGCCTCGGCAGCCGTCAACGCCCCTTGAACTCGGCCGCGTGATCGGCCACCCACTGCGCGAAAGTCCGCGCCGGAACCCCGGTGACGTCCTCGACCGTCGTCGTCGGCCGGTCAGGTTCGCCGCCGGCCAAGCGGGCGTACGCGTCGAGCATGGCGTCCGCGTACTCCGCCGGGATCCGCTCAAGGAGGCGTTCGCGCGCGACGTCCCGCGGCACCTCCTCCCACCGGGTCTCCCGGCCGATCACCTCCCCGATCACCCGGACCTGCTCGACCTGCGTGAGCGCAGCGGGGCCGGTGAGGTCGTACTTGGCCCCGGCGTGTCCTTCGGAGGTCAGCGCAGCGACCGCGACTGCCGCCATGTCGGCTTCGTGGATGAGCGTGGAGTACACCGAACCGTAAGCCCCGCGAACGACACCGTCCCCGCGAATTTGCGACGCCCAGCCAAGGGTGTTGGCCGCGAAGCCGTGCGGTTGGAGGAACGTCCACTCCAGACTGGTGCGCTCGATCGCCTTCTCCACCGCGCGATGGACCCGGCTGATCGCGTCGTCCGAGTCACGGCGCGCCGCAGCCGAGGAAAGAAGAACCAGCCGGCGAGCGCCGGCGGCGACAGCGTCCGCGATCGCCTCAGCCGGTTCTCCGGAAATCAACGGCCACATCAAGAAGACCGAATCCACCCCGCGCAAGGCCGCACGCAAGCTGTCCGCATCAGACAGATCCCCGGGAACGACGTCAACGCCGCCGGGCACATCGGCCTTCTCCGGCCGCCGAGCCAACGCGCGGACCGAAAGACCATGCCCGGCCAGCTGGACAGCCACCTGACGGCCGACGTTGCCGGTAGCACCGATCACCAAAACAGTCACGGGAGCACCTCCTTGTGTCGCAGTGAAGCTCACCGTAGGTTCTGGGCTAACTTTCGGTAAGTACGCACCGCGGGGTAAGCTCCGGACATGGGAGTAGGCACCGAGGCAGGACGCCGCACCGCCCCGGACCCGGGTGACGCGTTCAACAGCAACTGCCCCGGCCGGACGGTGCTAGACCACGTGTGCAGCCGCTGGGGCACGCTGATCCTGCTCTCCTTGCGCGATCGCCCGGCGCGCTTCTCCGAACTGCGGGACACGATCGGCGGAATCAGCGAGAAGATGCTGTCGCAGAACCTGCGCACGCTCACGCGGGACGGCTTGATCCATCGCGAGGTGGAGCCCGCGACGCCGCCCAAGGTGACGTACTCGCTCACGGAACTCGGGCAGGAACTGGCGACACCGTTGGAGGGCCTGCTGGATTGGGTTCGAGCGCGGGCGGTGGACGTGGTCAAGGCGCAGCGGCGGCATGATCGGCAGCACAAGCCAGCGTCCTGAGCGGGCATAGCCGGAAGACAATTGCGCACTCTGCTGGCCGGTGGCCGCGCTCTCGCCGTTACCCCAAGCCGTCGAAGGTGCGGTTCAGCGCGTCCACGAGGGTGGCGCGGCTCCCGCTGGTGGCTTACGGATCGCCGCCGGAATCACTCGTGAACGCCAGGATCCGGCCGATGCGGACGAGGTCGTAGTCCGTCAGCGGGCGCTGCGGACACGGCTGGCACCGTTGCCGACCGCGACGTGGAGCTTGTGCACCCCGCTCCGGTCCGCCCGCATCAGGTACCGCAGTTCGTCGGCTCGTCCGGACATCTCCGACAATGGATCCACGCTCGCGTCCTCCAGGCAGGCCGTCGGCACCCGCACCTGTTTCCCTCCGCGCCGCCGGATACTCCGGCAGAGCCTCCACCAGCGCCGCGGCCACACCGCCCGGCGGAATCGGTTCGAGCTGGACCGACCGGCAGTCGGGAACCATCCGATATCCGCCTTGCCCGCAATGCGGTCGACGCGGAAAGCACCCGCGAATCCCACACCGGACGCTTCTCCGGTTCTGACTCGCCTGAAGCCCGGAAAGAAACCTGGACGATGGAGTCGGTTCCGCTTTCCGGATCTCCGCTCCGTACGGGCTGCGCGCCGCTCAAGAACGCTGAAAAAGCAAAGCGGCACCGCCATCTCGACGGTGCCGCTTCCCCAACCCGAAGGACCTCAGCCCTTCAGCAGCTGCCGAGCCATCACCAGCCGCTGGATCTGGTTCGTGCCTTCGTAGATCTGGGTGATTTTCGCCCTGGTAAATAGTGACCTGCGGCAAGACCAGGAAAAGGGCTTCTGATCTGCATAAACACATCTTGACAGTTCTCACCAAATCTCAGCCCTCCCCGACGTCCGACGGCCTGTAGACGGCCTGGGACAGCCCCCGAGCGCTCCGACGCCCGGGGGCTGTCCCTTTCATGCGCCTACCAGCCGTGCCGGTAGTAGGGAGGCGCTGGGCTGTTCTGTCCGTCGTTCTCGCCCTTGCCGTCGTGAGTGCCGTGCTGGCGGGGTCAAGGGGGAGCGTCAGCTCATCGCGCAGCGACGCCGTAGGCGCCCTTGAGGCTGTCGGCGCGGCATTCGAGGATCGGGCGCGAGGAGGACGGCTCAGCGCCGAAGGTGAGCGCGGGGTGCTGGCCGGAATCCGCGGGAAGCTGTTGCCGTTGAGCTGGGCGGATGCGGGTCTATTGGGTCGTGGGCGGCGTCTGCGGGGGCGTGCGCACCCGGGGCGAGTCTGCGGCGGGCTCGCCGGGCGGGCCGGCCGGAGCGCCAGCGGAGGCCCGCCCAGCTATCGGCGAGTCTCGCCGTACGCGAGGTGACCGGTTGCGCGCCGTCGCAGGCGGCGCGCCTTGATCCCATAGAGCCAAATTCGGCAAGCAACGCCAATCCTCTACCCGCTGTGCACTCGGTGATCGCGTGCGCGAAACTAGGCCTATGGACTTGGTGGCCTGGGCAACGCACGAGGCAGCTTCACATCTAGCGGAGGTGCTGCCGCGACGGTGGGCGCATGTTCAGGGCGTGAGTCGGCGAATCAGCGTGACGCTGCCGCTTTTTCCTGCCGAGACGGCAGAAATTTTATCCGCTGCTGCAATCCTGCATGACGTGGGCTATGCGCCCAGCGTGGTTAGAACGGGATTTCACTCTCTAGACGGTGCGATATTTCTTCAGGAGAAGGGTGCACCCGATGACGTGATTCGCCTCGTCGCTCATCACTCGTGTGCGGCTGCTGAGGCAAAAATTCGGAACTTGTCGGAGCAGCTAGCTAGCTTTCTCAAGCCTGACCAGGATCTCCTAGATGCTCTGTCTTGGGCAGACATGACTACTACGCCCGACGGTAAATCAACGGGCGTAGTAGATAGGATTAACGAGATTAAGGCGCGATATGCCGAAGGCTCGCCGGTATCAGTGTTTATCCACCACGCAAGCGGAGAGCTGGTGTCGTGTGTAACCCGGGTCGAGCGTCGACTAGAGGAAGCTAACTTGCAGGCGTAAAGTATGGTTTCCGGCGTCGCTCAAATCCGTGCGAAATTCGCAGCCTTATGGAATCGCTGATATTTAGCGATTCCAGCTCTTCCGGATTCGCCCAGAGGGCCTCTTTGCTTTCGCTGCTTGTACGCAACTGGCCGCCTATCGGGGTAGCGCGGAAGCAGATGGAAAACTCTTGTCGGACCTCTCCGTCCGTGAACTCAATGACATGCTGCGGGTCCGTGTAAATGCCGATCACTTCGTCTACGGTTACCTTGATTCCAGTCTCTTCGCGAACCTCGCGTATGACTGTATCCGCGATGCTCTCCCCGATTTCTTGTCCACCGCCTGGAATCGCATAAAGGTCATTATCGGTCCGTCGGATCATCAGTAATTGTCCGTCGCCGTTAAGAACGAAAGCTGTCACCGCGGAAACAATACTGTTGGCTTCCGGGGCGTTGGGATCCTGATAGTAATCTGTACGCGCCATTGTCAGTTCACCATTTCGGGTTCTTGGCGGTCTGCCACACCGACTCAAAGCTTTCGGAATATGTTTCAAAAAGATCTCCGCCCGCGAGGCGTCGCAAGTGAATAAGCGGAGCATGTCCTGCCATGAAGCCGTAGACGTGAGTATTAACTAGCATCTCATCGTCAAATCTATATATTGAGTTGTACAGCGTCGTAGAGTGGCACTTTATCTGCACGCCCGAAACTTCGCTAAGTGGGCGATAGAAGGCAAGTGCATTCCGCACCTTCGCTGCGAGTGTTGTCTTTCCAATCCCTTCTTCTTCGCTTCGTCGTGCAACTTCGCGGCTTGTTGGATCGCCGAGAAGAATCCGAATTTTTACGCCGCTATCAGCTTTGCCTTTCAATCGCTTTACTAGACTGGGGTCGTCTGTAAGAAACATGCCCGAGTATAGAAGTATTTCAATGTGCTTTTTAGAGTGCTCAATGAGTCGTGTCCATATGTCATTAGGTACTGAATGTCGATGTGGGTAAAAATCAATTAGCTCGGAGCCGCTGATCTCGGCTTTTCGTCCAGGTGTTACCGCGTTAGGCCAGAGGTAATTTTCCGACTCTTGCACCATCCCAGCGATCGCGTGGCGGTGGCGAGCGTAGGGCGTCCTGCCCTGGGTGATCCAACGTTCAACGGTCTTGGGGTCCACGCGGGTTGCCCGAGCTACCTCCTCCACTGCCAAACCGCGCTGGAGCAGGGCGTCTCTCAATCGTTCGTTCGGCAACTGCGCTCCTCGGGGATCTCCTGGGACGTCTCAGTGTACCGCAGGACGTCCTGAGATGTCCCTGTGCGTGGTGATCGTGTCCCTTCTCCGGCGGCAAACTTGGTGCTAGTTCGGCGCTCCGCTGGACATGCAACTAGCGACAGGAGACATGATGAACGCAAGTGAAGAAGAAAGCGAGCGTGACATGTTCGCAATGCCTCTGAATGAGACGGCAATCTGATCCGGGCAGGAGTCGTGAGGGAAGTCGTCCAGGTGCGGATAACGTCGAATTTGCCCATTCGAGCGAATGTCGCACCGTATGCGGATCGGGTCGAATTAAATCTAGGGAAGGCTTTTCCGATTCTTCTCATTGTCGACGATGACGCACTGGACAATTTAATTGAATCGTTAAGCGAAGCGCGCGCAAAGCTTCGCGACGGCTAAGTCGATCGCAAAAGGAACTAACATTATGGCTATTGAGCGTAATCACCGGTTTGAAATGCAGTTTGAGGAGGCTTTTCCTCAGGGTTTGGTGATGGTGGGTGAGGTGTCGGCGGACAACGAGTATCAGTCTCGGGAGGATCGCGCGGCGGGTCGTCCAACTCGTCAGCGGGTGGACGAGGTGACGGGCAAGCGGCAGTGGAAGTTCATGGCGACGGATCTGGGTGAGCCGAAGGCGAAGCGGGCGTCATTTGAGATGACGTTGCTGGCGGACGTGCAGCCGGTGCCGACGACTGGTGAGGTTCTGCCGGGTATGCGGCCGGTGGAATTGGAGGGGCTGACGGCGGAACCACGTGTCGGCGGGCAGGGCGAGTTCAAGTACCAGACGTACGTTTTCCGGGCGACGGGTTTCCGGGCTGCTGCGTCGGGTTCGGGTTCGGGTTCGGGTTCGTCGGGCGCGGCTAAGTCGTCGCGGTCGGCGGCGTCGTCCAATTCGGACGAGTCCAAGGCGGCTTAGTGATGCACGCGCGGCGTCGGTCGGTGAAAGAGCTGGAACAGGCGTGGACTTCGGCGTATCAGGCGTACGCGGGTCTGTACAACGTCGAGCAGCGGGAGAGCACGGACGAGGCGCGTGAACAGCTCGGCCTTGCGACGGAAGCGGTAGCGCATCGCTGGCATGAGTTGCTGGAGGCGCAGGCGTGGCCGTGGTGGGTCCGCGCGGCGGTGGTGCTGGCGGTGCGGGAGTTCTCGCGGCAAGCGGCGGAACTGGCCGCGAGTGCGGCGGAACCGGCGGTACAGGCGACGGCGGAGCGGGTCCGGCTGACGAATCCGCATCGGCTCCCGAGTTCGCGTCCGGCGTCCGGGCGTGGTCGCCGCAACGGCCCGGGTCGGGGTGATGCGTGATGGCGACGAAAACGGGACCCCGGACGCTGGACGAGGCACACGACCGGAAGCTGGACCGGAAGCCCCGGGGTCCCGCGTCGCGGGCGGATGAGTTGTTGTGGCACAAGGAAAATATGCGGATGTACCAGGAGGTGGCGGAGATCGACACCCGGCACCGTCACGAAGCGCTGAGTTGTGCGTTCATCGAAAGTCTGCGAATCGCGGAAATGGAGAACAGGGCGGGGGCCGGTCGAGGATGAGAGCGGTGGACGAGAGGGCGCGTGCGGTCGGCAGGTTTCTGCTGGCACGTCGGCGGGAGCTGGGATTGACTCAACGAGCGGTGGCTTTCCGTGCGGGCATGAGTCAGAACTCGGTGCTCCGGTTCGAGAAAGGGCTATGGCCGGTTCGGTCGCTGTCGATGACGGCCGCGTTGGCGAAGGCGTTGGAGGTGAACTCGTACGGGCTGGTGGTGATGGTGGCGAACGGCGGGGAGGAGATCGATCGCGACGTGCACCTGCCCTCGGTGATGGGCCGGTTGGCGCACAGCGGCGTGTGCCGGGCGCATGAGCCGGAGTGCTTGGGAGAGCTGGTTTTTCTTCTGCGGGTGAGTGCGCGTCTGGGGTGTGCCTCGACGGCCCGGAACGCGGAGCTGCATGCCGCGACGTGGGAAAAGCTGGAGCGGGGCCGGTACCTTCCCTCAATTCCGGTTCTGGAGCGGATCGCGGGAAGCCTGGGGCGCGACGCGGAGGAGTATCGGGTTCCGTTGCTGGTGCTGGCGATGCGGGACCAGTTGCGGCGGCAGTACTACGCGGCGAGGGGGCAGAGATGGTTTCCGCACTGGACGCGTCCGGGGAGCCTGGCGGAGCGGGAAAGGTGATGGGCATGGGCATGGACGTGGACGGCTGCGAAGCGGTGGCGACGGAAGGGCAAATCATGCGCGCGGCAGCGGCTTTCCTGTGGCTGCGTCGGCTGGAGGTGAACAGGACGCAACACGAGGCGGCCGCGCTCGCGGGGGTCAACAAGACCACGTTCGGTCGGCTGGAGCGGGGCGAGCGGCCGGTGCGGCAGCTCGGGGTCGTGGCCGGGCTGGCGAACGCGCTGGACGTGTCGCCGTACGCGCTGCTGCTGAGGGTGGCGGGCACGGCGGGCCCGCCCAGTCCGCGGAAGCCTCGGAAGTCCTTTGTGGACGAGCTGTGCGGCTTCGGCACGAGCGGCACGGAAGCGCCGAAGTGCCTGGCGCAACTGCTTTTCTCGATGCGGATGCGGGCGCGGAAGCTGGCCCGGGAGGCGGCCGAGGACGCCGGGGTCAATCCCTCGACGTGGGGCCAGACCGAGCTGGGGCAGTCTTACCCGTCGATTCCGGTGCTGGTGCGGATGGGATACGCGGTGGGAGGGGACGTGCCGTTCTATCGGCGGCACCTGCTCATCGTCGCGATGCGCGACCATGTGCAACGGGAGGAATGCGCGCGACGGGGCGTGTCGTGGGATCCGGGGTGGTGGCGTCAGGAGAAGGTCCGCCTGGCGCATGACTGGCCCGCCTCGGCGCGAGAACGGAACGGAGCACGATCGTGAAAGACGTCGATGCGGTGACCACGCTGGAGGACGCGCGCAGCGAAGCACGACGGCTCGACCCGGGCGAGGGCGCGGCCCTGCCGGAACGGATCGGCTGGATGCGGCATGTCGCACAGCTGTACAAGAACGTCTCGGCGACCGACCTGGATCACCGGTACGAGGCATCGGTGATGTTCGGCCAGCAGCGAGCGGCCATCGCCCGCCTGACCCGGCGGCCGGAATACGCCGAAGACTACGACTAGCGAACCGGCGGAGGTGTTCTCCGCGACACGCTGAACGGAATTCTTTTCAATCGAATACAGAAAAAGCACGCGGGGCGCGTGCTTGTGACTGAACGCGTCCCGCGTGCCCGGAATTGTCCCTGTAAATAAACGCAGAACCGGCCCTGTCGCCAAACACGAAACCGGTTCTGCGCCTGTCCACTGGTGGTGAACGATGACAAACATAAATGACAACCGACAACAGCCGTCAACCGGGGTCACCCGAACGCGCTGCCAAAAGTGCCGGAAATTCGCGCGGCTCGTGCCCGGCGAAACCGCGTGCGCCGCGTGCCAGGGCATGTTGCCGCTGGTCCTGCGGCTGCCGGATAGCTGCGCACGGCCCGGGGGCGGTGATGCCCGATGAACGCGGCAACAATGCTGACCGTCGGCGCGGGCCTGGCGGTGCTGGTGTGGGTGCTGGCCAAGCTCGGCCGGGCGTTCGCGGCGATCGCGGAAACCCTGGCCGCCATGGCGGTCCTCGGCCTGGCCCTGTGGGGCCTGGTGCGGGCGGCGGGCTGGATTGTTCGGCAACTGGCCGCCCACTGGCGCACCTGCCTGGCCCTGCTCGCCCTGGGCGCGTGGTGGCACTGGCTCGGCTGGCCCTCCCTGGCGATCACGACGGGCACTGTCGGACTGGTGGCGCTCGTGTGGCGGTGCGGCTGGCCGATCGGGTTTGAGCAGTGGTGCGGTCGCTGGGTG
This sequence comes from Amycolatopsis rubida, assembly GCF_900115345.1. Lineage (GTDB taxonomy): Bacteria > Actinomycetota > Actinomycetes > Mycobacteriales > Pseudonocardiaceae > Amycolatopsis > Amycolatopsis rubida. The sequence continues at coordinate 97,512 of NZ_FOWC01000017.1, forward strand.
CGGGCGTGGTGGCTGCGGTGGGCCGTCTACGGGCGCAAGCTGCCGGGCTGGCTGCATGCCTGCGGCCTGACTGTGCGGGACGAAGCGATCCCGGTGGATGTGACCGTGAACCTGGTGTCCCGCCGTCGCAAGCGGGAAGCGGTGGCCCAGTCCCGGCGTGACGCGGGCGTGGCCTTCCCGAAACTGCTGCGGGTGCGTTCCGGCCCGTCGTGGGACGAGGTTCGGGTACGGCTGGTGCCCGGCCAGACTCCCGAGGATTTCGGCGAGGCCGCGCGCGCGTTGGCGACGGCCCGGCGGGTCACGCGGGTGCAGGTGCGGGAGATCGAGCCGGACGTGGTGTCGGTGGACTTCATGCGCCGTGACCTGCTGGCCTCGGCCGTGTCCTGCCTCCCGCTGCCGGACGTGGCCGAAGCGTCGGCGGTGGACCTGCGGAGGGTGTTCGCCGGGTCCACCGAGTACGGCACGGCGTGGCGGCTGCCCCTGCTCGGCGGCGGCGCGCACACCCTCGTCGCGGGTGCCTCCGGTGCGGGGAAGAACTCGGTGATGTGGTCGCCGCTGGTGTCGGCTGCCCCGGCGATCCGCTCGGGGCTGGTGCGGGCCTCCGGTGTGGACCCCAAGGGCATGGAACTCGCCTACGGGCGCGGGATCTTCTCCCGCTACGCGGTGTCCGGTGCGGAGACGCTGGAGGTGCTGGAGGCGCTGCGGGACGAGCTGGAACGCCGGAAGAAGGCGTTCGCCGGACAGGTCCGGGAAGTGCCGCTGTCGCAGGAGTTCCCGTTGGAGCTGCTGGAGTTCGACGAGCTGGCGGCGCTGACCCGCTACACCGACCGCAAGACCCGCGAGGCGATCACCGACCACATTTCGGTGCTGACCACCCAAGGACGTGCGGCGTTGATCTCGGTGCGCGGCTACGTCCAGGACCCGACCAAGGAAACGGTTCCGGTGCGGGAGCTGTTCACCCGCCGGGTCTGTCTCCGGGTGACGTCGAAGTCTCAGGTGTCGATGGTGCTCGGCGACGGCGCGTACGAGCGCGGCGCGTGGGCCAACCGCATTCCGGAGAGCACTCCGGGCGTGGGTTACGTGTGGGGCGAGGGGATCCGCGAACCCCTGCGCGTGCGCGCCGGATGGGTCTCGGACACGACGGTCAAGGCGCTGGAGAACTACGTCACGAACGGCGGGGCACAGGTGATCGACCTCGCCCACAACCGTCGCGGCAGCGGCGAAAGGGGGACGGCATGAACCGGCTGATGGTCTTCCTCGACGCCATCCGGGACCACCTCGACTCCCACGCGCTGCCCCCGGCGTGCTCGGTGGAAGTCACCCCCGAGTCCGGGCCGGTCCGGGTGCAGCTCGACACCTGCGACCTGCCCGGCGTGGCGCGCGGGTTGAGCGTGTGGGCGTCGACGCTCGACGGATCGCGGGCGAGCCTGCGGCGTACTGGGGACGGGAAACGGGTTCTGGTGTCGCTGACCGGCCGCACTCCCTGCGGTGTTCCTGTCCGTGTCTACGGCGGGGTGCCGTTCGACCCGGCCGCCTTCCCGGACCTGCCGCTGCGGACCGATCAGGACATGCCCGTGTGGCTGCTGCGGCAGTGGGCACGCGCCGGTGGGGAGGTCGCGTGATGACCCCCTCCGAACAGGAACGCCCTGGTCAGCCAATGCCGGCCACGCTTGCGGGGCCTGCATGGACCCGCTCCGCGGCTGATGGCGAAACCGCTGGTCAGCCCATGCCGGCAAGCGGATCGCCGGGCAAAATCCGCGGTGCGCTCGCGGCCGAGGTGGTGAAGGCGACCGCCGAACAGCACGGGGTGTGCGTCCGGCCCTTCACCATGGAAGTCGCCGACACCGGGACCGGCGAACTGCGCTACGTCCCGGTGCCCTGCGGCTCCACGGTGGAATCGGTCTGCCTGCCCTGCGCCCGCAAGGCCAAGGCCCTGCGGCAGGCCCAGTGCCGGGAAGGCTGGCACCTGACCGAAGAACCCGTCATCACCCGCGCGGAGCCGACCGAGACACAGACGGAACTGCTGACCTACCGGGCTGATCTCGCTGCGCACTACCGGGAAGCGGTCGAGACCGGAAACGAGCCCGAGGCGGAGGAACTGCGGGCCGAAGTGTCCGGTGTGGACACCGAGTTGCGCGAGTCGGGCATGACGGGACGGCTCCCGGCCCTCGACGCGCCGAGCAAAAAGGCGGTGAAGCGCTCGACGCGGCGGCGGCAGGACGCGCCGAACCTTCCCCGCAAGAAGGTCGCCAAAACCACCGTGGGACGGGAGTTCGCGGGCCGGTTCCGGCCGTCGATGTTCGTCACGCTCACCTGCGACACCTACGGGCGGGTGCGCCCGGACGGCTCCCCGGTCGATCCAGCCAGCTATGACTACCGGCGGGCGGCTCGGGACGCGGTGCACTTCGCCGCGCTGGTGGACCGGTGGTGGCAGAACCTGCGCCGGGTGGTCGGGTTCGACGTGCAGTACTTCGCGACCGTGGAACCTCAGAAACGCGCCGCGCCACACCTCCATGCCGCGCTGCGGGGAGCGATTTCCCACGACGTGATCCGGCTCGTGACCGAAGCGACCTACCACCAGGTGTGGTGGCCCGCCCATGACGTCATGGTCTACGGCGGGGACCGGAAACCGTTGTGGGAACCCGATGTTCGTTCCTTTGTGGACCCTGACACCCGGGAACCGTTGACCGGGTGGGATGACGCGGTGTCCGAAGTGGAGGAACCGGCGCACGTCGTGCGGTTCGGGGAACAGGTGCACTCGAAGGGAATCCTCGGCGGCACCGAGGAAGCCGGACGCCATATCGGCTACCTGACGAAGTACCTCACCAAGTCCACGGGTGAAGTGGTCGACGCCGAGACTGCGGCGCAGCGGGACCACCACGACCGGTTGCACGCTGAGCTGGCGGTCACCCCGTGTTCGCCGCGCTGCGCGGTGTGGCTGCTCTACGGCATCAATCCCAAGGGAGCAGGCGGAAAAACGACTCCGGGGCACTGCCGGGGGCGCGCGCATCGGCGGACGACGCTCGGGCTGCCCGGCCGTCGGGTGCTGGTGTCGCGCAAATGGTCTGGCAAGACCGTGGCCGACCACAAGGCCGACCGCATGGGGTTCGTGCTGTCCGCCCTGGCGGCGGTCGGGATCGAGAAACCACGGCCTGATCCGGAAAAGCTGGCGTGGCGCAAGGTCGAACCCGGCGACCCGCACTGCCCGCCCAGAGACCAGCTCGTCATGCGCGCCATCGCCGAACGCCGCACCTGGAAAGCCGAATACGAAGCCGCCCGGCTCGCCGCATCCGGATCACCGCCTGAGCCGCCGGAAACTTCGGCAACTCCGGCGCTGGCGGCCTGATCGAGAGGGGGACGGACATGGACAACGTGCGCAGCATGGAACGCCTGTGGTCGGTCGAGGATGTGTCGGACTATCTCGGCGTTCCGGTGAAGACGCTTTATCAATGGAAGTGGCGCGGAGAGGGTCCGCCGGTCCGCAAGATCGGGCGGCACCTGCGTTACGACCCCGCGAAATTGCAAGCCTGGGCGACCGGGGAAGAGAAAGAGGAAGAGGCTGCCTGATGGGACACGTTCAAGACCGCTGGTACCGCCCTGCGCGGGACAAGGAAACCGGGAAAGTTCTCCTGAATTCCCGGGGCAAGCCTGTTATGGAGAAAACGGAGTTGTACGGCATCGGTCTCCGTTACAAGGTTCGGTACCTCAACCCGGACAACGAGGAACGGTCGAAGTCGTTTCCCGACCGGCAGAAGAAAAAGGCTGACGATTTCCTCATCGAAGTGGAGTCCGACAAGCGCGAGGGAAAATACATCGACCCGCGCGCGTCGAAAGTTAAATTCCGGAAGCAGGGTGCCAGTTGGCTGAAAAGCCAGTCGCCGGACCCGGCCACACGGGAGATCCTGCGCAGCAGACTGGAAAGTCAGATCTATCCAGTGTTCGGCAATATGGTGTTCGGGCAGATCAAGCCGTCCACTATTCGCGACTGGGTATCGGACATGGACGAGCGGGGCTTGTCGTCCAATTATCAGGCGGTGCTGTTCACCACAGTGGTGGGCGTCATGGACTCGGCCGTAGACGACAAGCTCATCCGCGAGAACCCGTGTCACGCCAAGACTGTCCGCCGTCCGGTCGGCGAAAGCCCGGACATCGTGGTGTGGGAAGAAAAGCGTGTCGAGGATGTCCGAAAAGGACTCCCGGAGCGCTTCCAGATCACTGTCCCGCTGGGCGGCGGGCTCGGCCTGAGGCAAGGCGAGATCTTGGGGTTCTCGCCTGACGACGTGGACCGCGAAGCGATGGTCGTCCACATCCGGCGGCAGATCAAGACGGTCAAGGGCGTGATGATGTTCGCCTCGCCGAAGGGCGGCCGGTCGCGGACGATTCCGCTGTCACCGTCCATGCTCGCCGAGATAGACGACCACGAAGACCGCTTCCCGGCCGTCGCGATCACGCTGCCCTGGCAGAAGGCCGACGGCGAGCGGGTCACGGTGCGACTGCTGATGACCGGAGAGAACGGACGGCTTTACACCGGAGACCTGTTCACCAAAGTCGTGTGGCAGGGCGCATTCCGGAAAGCTGGCCTGATCCACCGGGGACGAGCCGACGGGATGCACGCGCTCCGGCACTTCTACGCGTCCGTCCTGCTTGCGCGGGCGGTGTCGATCAAGGAACTAGCCGAGTACCTCGGCCACCGAGATGCCGGGTTCACCCTGCGCACCTACACCCATCTCGTGACCTCCAGCCACGAGCGGGCCCGGAAGGCGATCGACGCGGTGTTCGGACGGCCTGATACCGATGACGGCCTGGAAGCGGCCTGATCATGAACCATCAGGACCGTCCGAACTACCGGGCCAAGATCAATCTAGCCCTTGAGCAGGGCGCGGGCCATGACGACCTTCTGGATTTGGTTGGTTCCTTCGTAGATCTGGGTGATCTTCGCGTCCCGCATCATGCGCTCCAGCGGGAAGTCACGCGTGTACCCGTACCCGCCGAGCAACTGCACCGCGTCCGTCGTCACGCTCATCGCCACATCCGACGCGTGGCACTTGGCCGCCGCTCCGAAGAACGACAGGTCGTCATCGCCTCGTTCGGACTTCGCGGCCGCGGCGTACACCATCTGGCGCGCCGTCTCGACTGCCATCGCCATGTCCGCCAGCATGAACTGGATGCCCTGGAAGTCCGCGATGTGCTTGCCGAACTGCTTGCGCTCCTTGACATACCCGAGTGCGTGGTCCAGCGCGCCCTGCGCGATGCCGACGGCCTGCGCGGCGATCGTCACGCGGGTGTGGTCGAGCGTCTTCAGGGCGATCTTCAGGCCCTGACCCGGCTCGCCGACCATGCGGTCGCCCGGGACGCGAACCTGGTCGAACAGCAGTTCACGCGTCGGCGAGCCCTTGATGCCCAGTTTCTTTTCCTTGGCGCCGAAGGAGAATCCCGGGTCGGACTTCTCGACCACGAAAGCACTCACGTTGGCGCCGCGGCGACCGTCGGGGTCGGTTACCGCCAGAACCGTGTAGTACTCGGAGAGGCCTGCGTTGGTGATCCACGACTTCTGTCCATTCAGGATCCAGTCGTCGCCGGAAGGGGTGGCGCGGCACCGCATCGAGGCGGTGTCCGAGCCCGCGTCGCGTTCGGACAGTCCATACGAGAATCCTGCCTCGCCCGAAGCCAGCGGGGGCAGGTACTTCGCCTTGACGTCCTCGTTCGCGGCCAGGATCAGCGGCAGGCTGCCGAGTTTGTTCACCGCGGGGACGAGCGAGGACGAAGCGCACACGCGCGCCACTTCCTCGATCACGATACAGGTGGCCAGTGCGTCGGCACCGGCACCGCCGTACTGCTCCGGTACGTGCGGGGCGTGGAAGTCCGACGCGACCAATGCGTCGTAGGACGCCTTGGGGAATTCTTCGCGCTCGTCGGCCTCCGCGGCGTGCGGGGCGATCTGCTCTTCGGCGACCGCGCGCACGGCCTCGCGGATCGCTTCGTGGTCTTCGTTGATTTTGAACAGGTCGAAGCTCATCGGGCTCTCCTCGCCGGAACTCAGTAGGTGTAGAAGCCGCGGCCGGTCTTGCGGCCAAGCAGGCCGGCGTCGACCATGCGGGCCAGCAGCGGCGGCGGCGCGTACAGCGGCTCCTTGAACTCCTCGTACAGCGATTCCGCGACCGCCTTCGTGGTGTCCAGGCCGATCAGGTCGGCCAGCGCGAGCGGGCCCTGCGGGTGCGCGGCACCGCGCACGAGGCCCTCGTCGATGGCTTCCTTCGTCGCGAAGCCGGACTCCAGCATGCGGACGGCGGCGAGGATGAACGGGATCAGCAGCGCGTTCACCACGAATCCGGCGCGATCCTGGCACAGGATGGCGTGCTTGCCGAGGGTCTCCTCGGCGAACTTCCGCGCGCGGCCGGTGGTCTCCTCGCCGGTGAGCAGGCTCGGCACCAGTTCGACCAGCGGCAGCACGGGGACCGGGTTGAAGAAGTGGATGCCGAGCACCTGTGCCGGGCGCCCGGTCGCGGTGCCGAGCTTCATGATCGGGATCGACGAGGTGTTGGAGGCGAGCACCGCGTCCGGCGCGGCGACGATCTTGTCCAGCTTCGTGAACAGCTCCGCCTTGACCGCCTCGTTCTCGACGATCGCTTCGACGACGAGCGTGCGGTCGGCCAGCTCGTCGAGGTCCTCGGTGATCCGGATCCGCTCCAGCACCTCGGCCGCGGACGCGATCTTCCCCTTGCGCTCGGCCCGCCCCAGCGACGCCTCCAGCCGCGCCCGGCCCGCTTCGGCGGCCGCCCGGCTCGATTCGACCGCCACGACGTCCAGCCCGGCCCGGGCGCACACCTCGGCGATCCCCGCCCCCATCTGGCCGCAGCCGACCACGCCGACGAGCTCCACGTGCCTCACCCATCCCTCCGGTACTTGGTTTCATGATTACGGTACTCAGTACCGGCGAGTAGGCGAGAGCGGGGTGGCCCACCTCACCCTGCTGCCGGGGCGCCGCGTCCGATTAGGCTGGCCGCAGCGTGCGTGCGAAAGGCGGCCCGATGCCCGAGAAACCGGCCAAGCAACGGCTGACCGAGGCCGCGTTCGCGCTGTTCGAGGAACGCGGCTACGACCAGACGACGGTGGACGACATCACCGACCGCGCGGGCGTCGGGCGCAGCACGTTCTTCCGCGCGTTCCGGTCCAAAGAGGACGTGATCTTCCCCGACCACGAGGTGCTGCTGAGCGCGATCGAGGCCCGGCTGGCCGGCTCCGACCCGCGCACCGCGATCGTCGCGGTCACCGAAGCCGCGCGGCTGGTGCTGCGGCATTACGTCGCGGAAGGCGACCTCGCGCTGGCGCGCTACCGGCTCACTCGCAGCGTGCCAGCACTACGAGCGCGGGAGATCGCGGGCACGCGGCAGTATCAACGACTGTTCCAGGAATTCGTCCACCGCTGGATGGGCGGCGGCGAAGAGACCGCGTTGCGCGCCGAACTCATGGCGGCGGCAGTGGTGACGGCGCACAACCACGTGCTTCGGCGGTGGCTGCGCGGGCAGGCGACGGACCCGGAGGCCGCCTTCGACGCCGCGATGGCGGACACGGTCGCACTGTTCGGCAACACCGGCGAGACAGAGACCACAGTCGTCGCTTTCCGGACCGGCAAAGACCTTTCCGCCCTGCTCCCCGGCCTGCGCAAACTGCTCGGCGACGAAGGCACCCTCGGCTGAACAGCTACCAAGCCTCGTCGAACCGCACACCGGCCTCGTACCAATCCTCGTCGCTCACCGGGCGCTCCGGTTCCGCCGGAAGCTCGGGGTCGGAGGTGCGGTTGCGGAGGTAGTCGCCCTCGCCTTGCACAGCGGATCCGGCCGCCGGTTGCCGAGACGCTGCGGGCTTCTCGGGCGCGGCAGCGGGTTTCGGCTCGACAGGTGCCGCAGACGGCCTCCTCTCAGCGGGCGGAGCGAGTCGTCGAGGAGCCGGAGCTGCCGGGGGGACGTCGGGCTCGAACCCGGCCCGCCACTTCAGGCGGTCCATCACGTATCCGCGGGTGCCGAGCGGAGCCAGCAGCGCCGCCGTGCGGTTCGCCGATTCCCGCTGCGCTTCGGCGTATGTGCGCAGCACCAGCGCGGCCAGCTCGTCCGGCGGCAGATTCCGTGCTGTGCCGGAGAGTTTCAGTCCAGTAAGGACACCGTCGGTGTTGACCGTGGCGGTGACCGCGTTGCCGGGCGAGGACGCCTCGACCGACAACGCGGACAGCGCCTGGATCAGTTCTTCCGGACTGGGCACGTCAGTCCATGGCGGACGGCGACAACGGCCGCGACACCGAACCGTCCGGCGCGATGTCGACGTTCCGGTCCCGGACCCGCTTTTCGGTGCCCTTCGGGGTGTTCGAGGTCTCGAAGTTGGCCGGGTCGAACGAATCGCCGGGGCTCACGTCGGGCGGGTTCGGCACCGGAGGCAGGTTGACCGACTTCTCGTGGATCTTGTCCGCGAGCCGGCCCGCCGACTCCCGCATGTGCGAACGGATCTTGTCCACCCCGCCGAGGAAGCTCTCGAAGATGTCGTCCGCGTTGTCGCCTTCCACCTTCGCCGAGGCCTGCGCCGTCACCTCGGTGAGCCCGGCTCCCGCACCCGCGACCGCGGCCTGCGCTCCGACCGCGCTCATCGACAGGCCGCCGGCCGCGGCCGCGGCTCCCGCCGGGGTGGCGACCACGGCGAGCATCCCGACCAGCGCGCCGGTGAAAGCCACCGCCGCGACCTTGGACCAGGAGATTTCGCCCTCCTCGGCCTTCTCCTTCTGGTACTTCTCCGCCGTTTCCCGGAACGTCAGCGCGAGCGAGCCGAGGTCGTCCCGCGCGGCCCACACGCCGTCGCGGGCGGCGACGATGTCGCTCTCCACGACCGTGATCTCGGCGGCGAGCGCCTCGTAGGCCTCCGACAGCCGGTCGAGGTAGGTCTTGACGTCCTCGGCCGCGTTGCCGCGCCAGGAGCCCAGCAGTTCCTTCGCCCGGCGCAGTTCGGTGATCGACCCGCGGCTGAGGTTCTTCCACACCGGCTCGTACGAGTTGATCATCGACTGCAGGCCGCCGCCGGTGTCCTTGAGGTCGGCCTCGGAGAACTCCCGGAAGACCTCGGTGACCTTGTCCTGGTACGCCTCGTACAGTTCTTTCATCGCGGAGAATTTGAAGAACTCCGCGTAGCGCAGGAATTCCAGCCCGTCGAGCGCGTCGTTGGCACCCTTGTGCAGGTCCTCGCTGATGCCTTCGAGCAGTTCCGCGCGCGGACGGCCGTCCGCGCCGCCGCTGAGCCCGAAGTAGTCTTCCTGCTCGCTCACGTCAGCGCACCTCCCCGCCCGCGCGCCGCACCGCGGACTGCGCCTCGGCGTCCGACGCCTCGTACAGCTCGGCCACGCGCTTGAGCGCTTCGCTCGCCTGATGCGTCGTGTAGGCCAGCTTCGCGAGCGCTTCCTCCACCTTCGCGCGGTGGTTCTCGTACGCCGCCGCGATCTTGGGCATGCCGAGCGATCCGCCGAACGCGGTGGTCGGGCCGCCGCCGAACAGGTCGATCGAACCGATGATGGCGGCCGGGCCGACCGCGTCGGGCAGGTCCAGCCCGCGCACGCCGCCGCGCGCGGTCTCCGCCGCGTCCCCGGCGACCGCGACGAACCCGCTCGCCTTGCGCAGGTCGTCGAGGTCGGTTTCGAAACCGATCATGAAACTACCCCCAGTCGTGTGAACCGTGACCCTACCGGGCGAACGGTATCCCTTCCGACTCATCGGACACCGGGGAGGTTCACGGCATTGCCGTGAGGGCGGTCACATACCGCCAGTGCTCAGTCCGACGTGGACCCGACGGCGCTCCCGCGCCGGTCGGCCCGGCGCGGGAACCACGGCACGATCGGCGAAACGCGCCGCTGGTAGTCCGCGTACTCGGGATAGCGGCCGAGGGTGATGCTCTCGGTGAAGATCGTCGAACCGATGAACAGTGCCGTGAGCAGGACCGCGCCGGCGATCGTCCAGGTGACCGCGCCCGCCGCGGAGACGCCGATCAGGAACACCAGCCACCACTGCGCCTGCTCGAAGAAGAAGTTGGGGTGGCGGGAAAACCGGAAGAGCCCGGTCTGCGCGAACCGCGGGCCGGGGGTGCGCCCGGCGGCCGTCTCGCGCTTCTTCCACTGGTGGAAGTTCCACTGCTGCTGGTCCGCGATCGTCTCGCCGGCCAGGCAGGCCACGAACACGACAGCCAGCACGAGGTCGGCGGCGCCCAGCGGAGTCCGGTGGTCCAGCGCGGTCCACGCGGGAAGCGTGATGAGCAGCAGGATCACGTTCTGGTAGAGCGTGATGAAGAAGAGGTTGAACAGCTGGAACTGCCACGGAGCCATCCGGCCGCGCAGCACCGCCCAGCGGTAGTCCTCGCCGCCGGGGGCGTAGCCGCCCTTGCGGCCGTAGTTGAACGTCAGCCGCGCGCCCCACAGGAACACGAGCGCGAACAGCAGGTTCAGGCGCGCGTCCGCGAACCCCGCGTGACCGGCGAAGATCCCGGCGTAGACCACCGGGACGACCGACCAGATCCGGTCCACCCAGGAGTACTCCCTGGTGAGCACCGACAACAGCCAGCAGCCGGCGCACCCGCCCGCGAACACCCAGAGGCACACCTGGAACGCGTTCATGACCGCGACTGTACTGCCGAAATCGCCGGAGCGACGCCCTACACTCTCCCCGATGGGCACCACGACGGCGAACCTGCCCCTGCGCGAGCGCAAGATCGACATTTTCTTCGCGGTGATCTTCTCGGCGTTCACGGTGACGTCGTTGATCAGCGACCTGCTGCCGACGATCGGCGTCGACTTCTCGCGCCCGACCGGCAACTTCTTCGTCGACTCCAACTACTGGTACGCCCACGACGCCGACCCGCTGTTCATGCACCCGCCGGACTGGATGCGGATCGTCACCGGGCTGTCGGCGTTCGGCTACCTCCCGTTCTACGTCGTGCTCGTCTGGTGCCTGGTCGCGGGCCGCAACGGGATCCAGCTGTTCGCGGTGGTCTACGCGACGATGATCGGCACGCTCACCGGGATCGTCGTGTTCGGCGTCGAGTTCTTCGGCGACCCGGCGACGCGCACCGGCAACCCGGGCAAGTTCCTCGCGTTCAACCTCCCCTACGTGCTGATTCCGTTGCTGCTGCTGGTGCGGATGCGCCGTCCGCTGCCGTTCGCCCGGCGATTCTGACCACCGTGGACAGAGGTGGACCGGCCCGGCGGCAGGCGGGCGCCAGCAGTCCCGCGCACAGCTCCATCGCCACCGCCGACCCGGTCGGCAAGGCGTTCGCAGTGCTCAGCGAGAGGCCCGCCGGTGCGCGGGGTGCTTCGCTGATCCGGGACGACGGCTGCCGCGGCGGCCAGCAGCGGCCCGGTCGGTGCGCCGACGAGCCACAGCACCCGCCAGCCGAGGACCCGCTCCAGCCACCACGCCGAACCGGACGCGACCAGGCAGCCGGTCGCGGTCGCGAGGATCGACAGGCCGGTCGCCGCCGTTCCCGGTCGCTGAGCACTGTGCTCAGCATCGGAGCCAGCTCACCGCCACCGGCATGATGCCGCACCATGCCGGTGGCGGCGAACCCGAGCATGGCGAGCGGATAACAGGCCGGCCGGCTGCACAGCAACGCGCCCAGCGCGGTGCCGGACAGCCCGCTCACCGCCGGCGGCGACGCGGTCGAGGCGTCGATGCCGTATTCCGCACGCAGGCCGGAGATGACGAAACCCAACGTCGACGTCTTGCTGATGCCGATCGTCAGCGCGGCGGCGACCGCCGCGATCGCCGGCTGAGGCAGGACAGCGCTCTGCCGCGCCTGCGACGACCATTTCCGGCAGGTCGGCGATCGCCATGCCGGGCAGCCGCCGGCCGGGCCGTCGAACCCGGTGAACCCGTCGAGTCCGCTCCGGGCATCTCGAAAGCCCGGACGAAGCCCATTGCCGAAGCGACCACGATCACCGCCGCCGGCGCGAACGCTCGCCGTCAGTTCAGGCCGGCCGGACCCGAAACTGTCGTCCTGCCTCCAGCTTCCCATCCGGGCGCGCGCTGCGGCACCTTCGGTTTCGCGGTCCTGGAATCAGTTTTCCTGAAGCACCGAAAGAATATTCCCGGCTGGATCGCGGAACCACGCGATCAGTGGCCCGCCGAGCCGGAAAATGCCTTGTTCGTCGACGCCGTCGAACGGTTCGAAGGAAACCCCGGCAGCGCCGAGGTCCGCGACCGCCTGGTCGATGTCGTCCACCGGGAAGTTGAGCATGGTGTACTCGGCCGGAACGTGCTTGTCGCCCTTCGGGTAGACGAGCACTTCGCGTCCTTCGGCGAGACGCAGCCGCAGCATCCCCCAGTTTTCGGTGACCTCGATGCCGAGCGTCTCGGCGTAGAACCTCCGCGCGGCCGGGATGTCGTCCACGGAGAAACCGCTGAATGCTTTACTGGTGTCGACCATTTTTCCTCCGGAGAATTGTCAGTGCTTCGGGCGGTAAGTCACCGAGAGGACGCCGTTGCCGAACGTCCGGGAAGCGATGAGTTCGAGGTCGGCCCGGGAAGAGACCTCCGAGAACAGCCGCGCGCCCGAGCCGAGCACGATCGGGTGGATCAGCAGGTTCAGCTCGTCGAGCAAACCCGCCGGCAGCAGCGACCGCACCAGCCGCGGGCTGCCGGGAATGTGGATGTTCTTGCCCCGCTTGCGCTTCAGCGCGTTCAGCTCAGCCGCCACATCGGTGCCGAGCAGCCTCGAACCGCTCCAGCGCACTTCGGTGAGCGTGCTCGAAACGACGTACTTCGGGGTGTTGTTCAGGAACGCGGCCATCGGCGACGAGCCGCCCTGCCCCGGCCACCTCCGGGCGAAGTCCGCGTAGGTGTTCCGGCCGAGCAGCACGGCGTCCGATTCGGCGATGCTGGCGCGGATCACCTCGTCCGCCTCGTGGTTCAGCATCATCCACCCGGGCGGCGACTCGGTCACGCCGTCCAGCGATACCGACAGTCCGGCCACGATCTTCCGCACGGCTATGCTCCTTCTTCAGCTGGCATGTGCACGGGGGACGTCGGAGCCGGAATCCGCGAGGCGACACCGGCGGCGAAAAAGTTTTCGGAGGGAGCCGTCGTGCGGTACCTGATCATGATCCACAGCAACCCGCGGTTCCGGGCGCTGTGGGAGGAGTTCTCGGACGAGCAGAAGGCCGAGTTCGGCCGGAGTCACCTCACGCTCGACCGGGCGCTCGAAGAGTCCGGCGAACTGGTGCTCAGCGACGGGCTGGCCGATCCCGCCGAGGCCAAGTGCGTCACCGTGCGCCACGGCAGGGCGGTGCCGAGCGACGGGCCGTTCGCCGAGGTCAAGGAGCATCTGGTCGGCTTCTACCTGGTCGAATGCGAGAGCATGGACCGGGCGCTGGAGCACGCCGCACGGGTCCCGGACGCGGTGTACGGCAAGATCGAGGTCCGGCCGCTGCGCACCGTGAAAGAGCTGGACCTCTGACTCCCCCGCCCGGCTTCGAGCAGCTCCTGCGCGATCTCGCGCCGCAGGTGCTCACCGCCGTCTGCCGCCGGTTCGGCGACTTCGCGCTTTGCGAGGACGCGGTGCAGGAAGCGCTGCTGTCCGCCGCGGTGAAATGGCCGGAGCAGGGCCTGCCGGACAATCCCAGGAGCTGGCTGATCACCGCGGCCGCGCGCCGGCGCATCGACATCGAGCGCAGCGATTCCGCCCGGCGGCAGCGCGAGCACACGGCCGCCGGGCAGGCGGTGCCGCGACCGGAACCGGCCCCGGCTGAGGACGACACGCTGACCCTGCTGATGCTGTGCTGTCACCCCGAACTCGGCAGGCCGTCGCAGCTCGCGTTGACGCTGCGCGCGGTCGGCGGCCTCACCGCCGCGGAGATCGGCCGGGCGCTGCTGGTTCCGGAGAAAACCGTGAGCCAGCGGATCAACCGGGCGAAGAAACGGCTCAGCGGGGCCCGGTTCCGGATGCCGCCGCCGGGCGAACGGGCCGAGCGGATGGCCGCGGTGCTGCAGGTGCTGTACCTGATCTTCACCGAGGGGCACACCGCCAGCTCCGGGACCGCGGTCAACCGGGTCGAGCTGACCGCCGAGGCGATCCGGCTGACCCGGCAACTGCACGCGCGGGTTCCCGACGACGGCGAGGCCGCCGGGCTGCTGGCGCTCATGCTGCTCAGCGACGCCCGGCGGCCCGCGCGCACCCGGCCGGACGGCACCGCCGTGCCGCTGGCCGAACAGGACCGCTCCCGCTGGGACTCCGCCGCGATCGCCGAAGGGCTCGACCTGATCGGGAAAACCCTGGTCACCGCCCAGCTCGGGCCGTATCAGCTCCAGGCCGCGATCGCCGCCGTGCACGACGAGGCGGCCCGGGCCGAGGACACCGACTGGCCGCAGATCCTCGCCCTCTACGACCTGCTGCTCGCCCTCGCGCCGAGTCCGGTCGCGGCGCTGAACCGGATCGTCCCGGTCGCGATGGTGCACGGCGCCCGCGAGGGGTTGCGGCAGCTGGACGAGATCGCCGGGCCGGCCGAGCACCATCGCGTCGACGTCGTGCGCGCGCACCTGCTCGACCTGGCGGGCGAGCCCGGGCAAGCCCGGGCCTATTACCGTTCAGCGGCACAGAAAACCCTCAGCGTGCCGGAGCGGAAATACCTGGAATCCCGTGCCGCGCCCGGGAAATCGCCCTAGCCGGCTACCCGGGCCAGCGGAGGCGGGCGCAGCGCGTCCGGGTCCGGCAACCGCATCGGCACGGTGTCCGCGTGGTACTCGAAGTGCCACCATTCGTTGTCGTAACGGCGATACAGCCGGTACTCCGCCCCGTTCCGCTCCAGCCACGCCGCGCCCTCGCTCGGGCGCACGTCGAGCGCCGTGCCGCGGACGTGTGCCGATTCGTGCGGCGGCAGCACCCGGCGCCGGGCCGCGGCGACGGAGCCGGTGCGGTGCACCTCGTCGGCGAACAGCCGATGCTGGTGGGCGGCGTCGCGGTGGCCGGAGGTGAGGCCGATGAGCTGGCGATCCTGCCAGAACGCCTCGGTGCGCGCCGCGGTGAACGCCGCGCGGGCCGGTTCGCTGAGGCCAGCGAGGTCCTCGGCCGGGTATCGCATCGCGAGCGCCCACTGGCAGGCGAGGTGACGGCCGCGGCCGGGCGAACGCAGGAACGCCGCCGGGAGCAGCGCCACCGCCAGGAGGCGGGTGACGACCGCGAGGACCCGGGTCCGGCGAAGCGACTCGATCATGGGGTCCACTTTCGGGCCCCAGTGTGCGCGCCCTGCGCTCGGAGTTTGACAGCTCTGTAACAGTTCGCCGCGGCGGCGCTGTTACCGAACGATGACCCGGCACGCACCGGGCGGCGATCCGGGCCGGGCAGGCTGGGGCCCCGGCCGTCCGCTGTGGACTGTCCGGGCGGCCGGACGGGCGGACTGCGATAGTGGGAGACATGCCGAGGGTGCTGCTGATCGAAGACGACCAGGCCGTGCGCGACGGCCTGCGGCTGGCCCTGACCTACCAGGGCCACACGGTCGACGCGGTGGAGACCGGCGAGGAAGGCCTCGCCCGGCTCGCCGGCGACCCCGCCGACGTCGTGGTCCTCGACCTCATGCTGCCCGGGATGGACGGCTTCGAGGTCTGCCGCCGCATCCGCGCGGCCGGCGACCTGCCGATCATCATGCTCACCGCGCGCAACGACGACATCGACGTGGTGGCCGGGCTCGAAGCCGGAGCCGACGACTACGTCGTGAAGCCCGCGCAGGCCCGGGTGCTGGAGGCGCGCATTCGCGCGGTGCTGCGCCGGACCGGCGGCGAACCGCGCGGCCCGGACACGAAGCCGGGCCCGGAACGGCACGGCGACCTGACGATCGACCGCGAGGGTCTCGTGGTCAGCAAGCACGGCGCGGTGATCGGGCTCGCGCCGACCGAACTGCGGCTGCTGCTGGAACTGTCCTCCTCCCCCGGCCGCGTGCTCAGCCGTCAGCAGTTGCTCGAATCCGTGTGGGATCAGGGCTATCTCGGCGATTCGCGGCTGGTCGACGCGTGTGTGCAGCGGCTGCGCTCGAAGATCGAGGACGATCCCGCGAAACCGGTGTACGTCCAGACCCTGCGCGGTTTCGGCTATCGCTTCGGGCCGCTGTGACCGGCTGGCGGCTGCGCGGGCTGCGCACCCGGCTGCTGGTGGCGTTCGCGCTGCTGAGCGTGTTCACCGCGCTGGCCGTCGCCGGGATCGGCTATGTGCGGGCCCGGGACGGGATCCTGCAGCGCACCCAGGACAACGCCGCCGTCGAGATGACGACCCAGCTCAAGCAGCTGTACCCGCTCCCCCGGCAGCCGGTGGACACGAGCGCGCTGCAGTCGGCCGCCGAACGGCTCAACGGCCGGAAGAACTCCGCGCTGGTGACGAGCGGTGGGCACAGCGCGGGCGACATGCCCGCCTCGGTGATCACGCCGGAACTGCGGGAGGTCATGAAGTCCGGCCGGGTCGCGTGGCAGCGCGTGGACGTCGGCGGCGTGACGCAGCTGGTGCTGGGCGCGCCGTTGCTGATCTCGACCGGCGACCGGCGGAACCCGACGATCCCGTCCGGCATCGAGGTCTACGAGCTGCGCAATCTCGACGCGGAAATCGACGCGGTGAACCGGCTCGCCAGGGACGCGTGGCTCGCCGGCGGGGCCGCGCTGGTGGTGGCTTTGATCCTCGCCGTACTGGCCGCCGGCAGCGTGTTGCGGCCGGTCGGCGAACTGCAGCGCGCGGCCCGCAGGCTCGGCGCGGGCGACCTCGACGCCCGGATCGCCGTCCGCGGCAGTGACGAACTGGCCAGCGTCGCCGAGACGTTCAACTCGACCGCCGAGTCGCTGCAACGCCACGTCGGCGAACTGCGCCGGATGGAAGCCGACGCACGGCGGTTCGTCGCCGACGTGTCACACGAACTGCGCACGCCGCTCGCCGCGATGACCGCGGTCACCGACATGCTCGATGCCGAAGCGAAGCGGCTGCCGGACGCGGCGGGCGAGGCGGTGCGGCTGGTCAGCCAGGAGACGCACAACCTCACGCGGCTGGTGAACGATCTCATCGAGGTCACCCGGTTCGACTCCGGCACCGCGTCGCTCGAAGTGGACGACATCGACGTGGCCGAGGCGATCCGGGCGACGCTGCGAGTGCGGGGTTTCGCGGTGGAAACCGATCTGCCGGAAGGAATCCGGGCGCGGGTCGATCCGCGCCGGCTGGACGTGATCGTGGCCAATCTCGTAGGGAACGCCCTGCGGCACGGCGCGGAACCGGTGACTGTCCGGTTGCGGGGCGATCAGGCGGGGATCACGCTCGCCGTCGAGGACTCCGGCCCTGGTCTCGACGAGGCGGTGCTTCCGCACGTGTTTTCCCGGTTCTACAAGGCGGACACCGCTCGCAGCCGGTCGGAAGGGAGCGGGCTCGGGCTCGCGATCGCCTGGGAAAACGCGCGGTTGCACCACGGGGAACTGGTCGCCGGGAACCGGCCGGAAGGCGGTGCGGTGTTCACGTTGTGGCTGCCTCGGGAGGTGCGGCGATGAAGCGGGTGCTGGCGCTGGTCGCGGTCTTGGTGCTGGCGAGCGGGTGCGGGGTGCGGCCCAGCGGGGTGATCCCCGGCGAGAACGCGCCCAGCGGGCCGCCGAACGGGAACATCGGGCACCCGGCGACGGTGTATTTCGTGCTGAACGGGAACGTCGCGCCGGTGGTGCGCACCGGTGTCGGCGACGTGGCCGCGGACCGGGTCCGCGCGCTGGAGCGAGGGCCGGACGAGGACGAACGGGCCGGCGGTTACACGACGGAGCTTCCGCCGTCGTTCGAACCGATCGCCATCGGGGTCTCGGACGCGGAGATCGGCGTGAACGTCCGGGAACTGTCGCCGAACGCGGTCGCGCAGATCATCTGCACCGTGCTCGCGGCAGGCGGCGGGGTGTCCGGGACGATCACCCTTTCCGGCGGCGGCCAGAAGCTGCCGCCCCGTGCCTGTACCCGCTGACTCAGCCGCGGGGCTTCATCGCGGACGCGAACACCACCGCCACCACGCACAATGCCAGCGGCAGCAGGAACGCGACGTTCAACGGCACCCAGTGCGCCAGCCCGCCGATGATCGCCGGACCGGCCAGCAGCCCGACGTACCCGACGCCGACCACCCGCGCCATCAACGCCCCCGACGCGCGTTTGTCCAGGTTGCCCGCCGCGGTGAACAACTGCGGGACGCCCCCGGACAGCCCGAGCCCGAACAACGCCCAGCCGCACAACGACAACGGCACCCACGGCGCCAGCGACGCGATCGCCAGCCCCAGCGCCGCGAGACCGCTGCCGTAACGGACCACCGCGACCGGACCGGCCAGCGCGGCGACTCGGTCGGTCGCGAACCGGCCGACCGTCATCGCGACCGCGAACGAACCGTAGGCCAGGGCGGCGGTGCTTTCGGACGTCCCCAGCCCGTCTCGGAGATACAGCGCGGCCCAGTCGTTCGCGACGCCCTCGGACAGCATCAGCGCGAAAGCCAGCAGACCGAGCAGCCACACCACGCGCATCGGGGTGCGGGCCGGTTTGGCTTCCTCGGTGGTTTCTTCGGCGGTCTCCTCCGACGAGTCGAGCAGATACCGGCGGACCACCAGCGAAACCACGATGCACAGCACTCCGGTACCGCCGAGCGACACGGCCGTCGGCACCCCCGCACCCAGCACCGCCGCGCCGACGGCCGCCGCGATCGCACCGCCGATCGACCACATCGCGTGGAAGGCGGCCATGATCGGCCGCGGATAAGCGCGTTCGACGACCACCGCCTGCGCGTTCATCGCGACGTCCAGCGACCCGTTGAAGAAGCCGAACGCCGCGAGCGCGAGCCCGAGCGTCCACCAGTTGGCCGCGAACCCCGGCAGCACCACCGCGACCCCGACGAGCACCCCCGCGACGGACACCACCCGCGGATGCCCGAACCGGTCCGCGAGCGGCCCGGTGACCTGCATCCCGATCAACGCCGATCCGCCGAGCACGAGCAGCAGCGCCCCGAGCGCGGTGTGCGAGACGCCGGTCGCGCGTTCGATCACCGGGATGTGCACCACCCACATGCCGACCGCGAACCCGCACAGGGCGAACACGATCCAGGTGGCGACGCGCGCCGCGCGGGGCAGCACCGGGGGCGGGGAAAGCTCGGTCATCGGGCTCGGCTCCTCTTCGGGGGTCGGGTCCAGTCGGGAACACGGGTGCGGGCTGGGCTGGGGCATGATGGGCGGGTGGACGCCGAACCGATCGCCGCCCCGTGAGCGAGGGCTACCTGAAGGGCAGAATCCGCCGCGACGACATCGTTTCGGCGGCCGCCGCGGTGTATGGCGAGGCCGGCTACCACGGTGCGTCGCTGCGGGAAATAGCCAAACGAGCAGGCATCACCCACGCCGGCTTGCTGTACCACTTCCCGACGAAGGAAGCACTGCTCGCGGCGGTCTTGGAACGCCGCGACGCCGAGGACGCCGTCCGAGAACAACTGTCCGCCCCGCCCGGTTTGGAAGTCCTCCGCCGCTTCATCGCACTGGCCGAGCACAACGTCCGCCACCGGGGCATCGTCGAGGTGTACTCGCGCCTCGCCGCCGAAGCAGTGTCGGAGGACCACCCCGCGCACGCCTACTTCGCCCGCCATTACCGAGAGGCCCGCGACAGCATCGCCCAGTCGTTCCACGCGCTCGCCGAAACAGGCGAGCTGCGCCCCGGCGTAGACCCGGACTTGGCGGCACTCACCTTCGTCGCACTGATGGACGGCCTCCAGGTCCAGTGGCTCACCACCCCCACGCACGTAGATGCAGTCGGTTCCCTCCGTCTCTCTCTGCAAACTCTCCTGACCGTCCCCCTGTTCCCGAACTAAGCCGAATCCGGAAATCCGCCCCCCAGATGGCGGATTTCCGCCCTCCCGTCCGTGAGGGGAACCCTCATTGACTCTGATTCCCTCAGGTTCCCCTCACGACCCGCCACCAGCCACGCGCACCCCAACCGCAGCCCGCGCACCCACCCAGGCAGCCACTACCAAACCGCGGCCAGCGCACCCACCCACCCATCGAGGCACCCAGCCCCTCCCCCGCACCCCGATCCGAAGCCCCCCTGCGGTTCGGGGGTGCTTGTCAAGGCATCTTTCCCGCCTTGACAAGCACCCCCGAACCGTCAGCACAATCAACCTTCGGGGTGCCCCACCCCAGCCCCCAAAGGCAATGTCGCCCCCAGGCGACGAGCCACCCCTCACAACGTCCGCACAAACGGATCCCACTCAACGGGCAACGGCTCCCCCGGCTCCACCCGGCTGCTCACCTCCACCCCCACCCCACCCGCCATGGACTCCTCAACCGCCACCATCACGTCCAGCACGTGATAACCCATCTCCCCCGAAGCCCGCTCGATCCCCCCGCCCCGAACCGACCGGGCCAGATCGAGAACCCCGGTGCCGCGGGAACCCGAATGCCCCACCGCGGTCACCTCTTCCGGCGACGCACCCCCGGCAAGATGCACCACCGTCGACCCGCCAAACCCATTGGGATCCGGCAAAACCGCAGTCCCCAGCGAACCGGAAACCTCGACAACCCCGGTACGCCGCAGCGCAGAATCAAACGTCAGCAAAACCTGCGCACTGCCCCCGCGCGCAAACTCGATCAACGCACTCACCGTAGTAGGCACTGTCACCGGAAACTCAGTCCCAGCCCGAGGCCCGGACCCGATCACCCGAGTCTCCCGCCCCTTCCCGCCGACCCCGGTCACCTTTCGCACGGCCCCGAACACCTGAACCAGCTGCGTCAGGTAATACGGCCCGATATCCAGCAACGGCCCGCCCCCGGCCTGGAACAGAAACTCCGGCGCAGGATGCCAGCTCTCCGGCCCAGGCGTCTGAAACAACGCCAACGCCGCAACAGGAGCCCCGATCCGGCCAAGCGCACGAAGCGCGGTCTGATGCCCGGCGCCGAGCAGGGTATCCGGCGCCCCAGCCACCCGCACCCCTTTCTCCCGCGCCCGGCCGAGAAGCTTCCGCACCGTCTGCCGATCCAGCCCGATCGGCTTCTCCGTCCACACGTGCTTGCCCGCCTCGACCGCCGCGAGACTGACCTCGACATGCACCGCCGGCACAGTCAGATTCACGACGATCTCAACCTCCGGCGACGCAAGCAGATCCGCCATCGACCCGCTCCAGGAAACCCCGTATTTCGCCGCCTGCCCCCGAGCCCGGTCCAGATCGAGATCAGCCACCCCCACGACCCGGAGATCCGGAAACGCGGTCAAATTCTGCAAATAGGCATCGCTGATGAATCCGGCCCCGACGACCCCGACCCCGACAGTCACTCCCCCACCCCGGCGAGATAAGCGAAACTCTCCGCAATACCCCCGAAAACATCCTCGTGCCGATCGAACTCCACCACCCGCAACGCCCCCGGAGCCGCAGCCAGCACGTCCCCCAGCGGCACTCGCCCCTGCCCCGCGGGCACCTGCCCAGAAGCGTCGATCGCCAGCGACCCGTCCTTCACATGGATCGCGCACACCCGCTTCCCCAGCCGGCGCAGCAACGCGGGCGCGTCCTCGCCGCCCGCCGTGGCCCAGTAGGCGTCGATCTCCAGCACGATCTCCGGAGCGAGCCGATCCGCGAGGGCCTCCAACGCGCTGCGCCCGCCGATCCGCGTTTCCAGCTCCCACCAATGGTTGTGGTACCCCACCCGAATCCCATATCCCGCAGCAACCTCAGCCGCGGCATTGAGCGCGGACGCAGTATCCGAAACATCCGCCGGACTCCCCCACCTCGCGGCCGGAACCAACGGCTCGATCACGATCCCGATCCCCAGTTCCCGAGCCGCCGCGAACACCGCCTGCTGGTCCTTCCCGACCAACGCGGCATGCGCGGTCGGCGCGCTCAACCCGTGCGCGGCCAGCCCCGCCCGGAGAGCCTCGACGTTCTCCACCACCCCGTACGGCTCCACCCGGCTGAACCCGATCGCCGCCAACCGCCGCAACGTCCCGTCCGGATCAGCCGCGAACGCGTCGCGCACCGAGTACAGCTGCACCGAAGGTCCACCCATGCCAACTCCCAGCGGTAGAGGGCTTTCGCCAATTCCTACCACCTGGTCAGAATTGGCACCAGGACACAACCGGACGGACATCCCGGCCAAGATCAGCCGAGATCCTTGTGCCAGATCAGAAAATCGCACGGGGCAGCCAGCAGCGGCGCCAGCTCCGGATGCGGCCCGTCGATCGTCGACGTCTCCACCACCCGGTATCCCAGCCGGCTGTACCACTGCGCGAGGAACTCCTTGGCCGGATGCGTCCACCCCCGCGGCACCAGCAGCTCAAGCTGCATCCGCGTGCACCCCTGCCCCCGGCAGTGCCTCTCCGCGAACCGGACCAGCTCCCGCCCGATCCCCGCGCCGCGCACCTGCGGCGAAGCGGCGAGCAGGCCGAACTCCCCGAGATCCTCGGCCAGCCGCTGGATCCGGACCGAGCCCACCACGGCCTCGTCGAGCCGGGCGACCGCGATCTCCCCCGCGCGAACCAGCCCGGCCATCTCCCCGGCGTTGGTCCGATCGGCCGGACCGGCCCACAATCCCGCCTCGGCCTTCGCGTAGACGGTGTTCACCAGATCGGTCAGCAGGGCCACCAGCGCGGCGTCCTCGGCGGCGGACGGCGGCAGGAAGGCGATCTCCGGGGTCCTCACCTGTCCAGACTAGCCACACTCAGCTGGCGGCCGAACCGGGAATCGCGGGCCGCGCCTCCCCGAAGCCGCCGTAGCGACCGGCTTTCGCGCGCTTGCGCACCTCGTCGAAATGCCGGTGCACCGCGTGCGCGGCCGCTTCCGCGTCGCCGCTCACGAGCGCGTCCACGATCGCCTGGTGCCGTTTCGCAGTGGCCGGAGCGGACGAAACCGGCCCGCCCATCTCGCCTTCCGCGGCCCGGTAGACGTCCCAGAACAAACCGGTCAGCTCGCGCGCCAGGCCGAAACCCGCCTCGGCGCAGATGAGGTCGTGGAATTCGCGGTCGGCCACCGCCGCGTCCGGTCCCTTGCGGCGCATCCGCGCCACGCACGCCTGCAGCTGCCCGATCAGCTCCGGCCGGTGGTCGCGCGCGACCCGGCTGGTCAGCTCCGTTTCGATCATCTCGCGGACCTCGAGCAGGTCGCGCAGCCGTCCGGCGTCGGTGCTGCCGCGGCTGCGCGTGCGGAAGAGCAGCCACGTCTGCAGCGCCTCCGACCCCGCCGAGCCGACGAACGTGCCGTACCCGTGCCGGACCTCGACGATGCCGAGCGCCTGCAGCGCCTTGACCGCCTCCCGGATCGAATTCCGGCTGACCCCGAGGTCCTCGGCGAGGCTCAGTTCGGTCGGCATCGGCGCGCCGGTCGGCAGCTGCCGGTCGACGATCAGGTCGATGATCTGCTTGGTGATCTCTTCGCTGCGTTGCGGGCGCGCCACACGTGTCTCCCGGATGTCTTTCTTGCACTGGCACGTCGCCATCGGAGGACATCCTACGTCATGACCGGCCTGCCCCGCTGCACCCGCGCGGGTGGGGACAAGCCTCTTGACCGGCGCGAGAACGGGACTTAGGGTTCCGGCAAGTCATAGGACGTCCCACGTCCTACTTCTCGATGCTTTCTGGGTGGAACACCGCATCAAGTCAGGAGACGCCATGTCCCGAACCGCCATGGGGACTTCGTTCAACCGGCGCGCGCTGCTGCGCTACGCCGGGCTCGCCGGTGCTGCCGCAACGGTTTCGTCGACGCTCGCCGCGTGCGGCGGTCCCGCGTCGACCAACAAGACCGGCAGTTCGTCCGGTTCCGTCACCGCGGTGATCGGGTACGGCAACAACCAGACCTGGGACCCGCTGCAGACCGCGTCGGCGTTCGCGATGGCGGCCATCCTGCACAGCTACGAATCGCTCGTCGAGGGCGATCCGGTCACCCGGGAGCCGTTCCCCGGACTGGCCAAGGCGCTGCCTGCCGATCTCAAGAGCACCAAGCTGCGCTTCGAGCTGCGCGACGGCGCGAAGTGGCACGACGGAAAGCCGGTGACCGCCGACGACGTCGTGTTCACCTACGCCCGCGTCCTCGACCCGAAAGAGAACGTGCTCATCCACAGCTTCTTCTCGCAGTGGCTGGCGTCGGTCACCAAGGTCGACGCGAAGACAGTTGAGTTCGGCCTGAAGTTCGCGTTCCCGTACGCGCTGCAGCGGATCCAGATCTGCAAAATCGTGCCCAAGCACGTGTTCGAGAACAACTGGAAGGCCGCCGCCGCGGGCAAGGTCGTCGGCTCCGGGCCGTACAAGGTCACCGAGCAGGCCCCGCTGTCGCACACCTCGTTCGAGAAGTTCGCCGGTTACTCCGGCCCGCGCCCGGCCGCGTACGACAAGATGCTCTGGAAGTCCATTGTGGATTCCGCGCCGCGGGTCGCGGCGATCTCCGGGGCCAAGCCGGACGCGCAGATCGCGGAGAACATCCCGCCCGCCAACGCCGAGCAGCTGCGCAAGGCGGGCCGCACAGTCGAATTCGCCGACGGCGGCAACAACCTTTTCCTGCTTTTCAACACCAAGCACTCGCCGTTCGCCGACAAGCGGATCCGCCAAGCGCTGCACTACGCGATCGACAAGAAGAAGATGATCGAGATCGGCTTGCGCGGCACCGGCACCGCGGGCACGTCGTTCATCAACCCCAAGCTGCCCGGTTCGCAGCCCGCGTCGCAGAGCTTCGAGCACAACCCGGAAAAGGCGAGGCAACTGCTCGCCGAAGCGGGCGTCAGCGGCCTCAAGATCTCGCTGTCCACAACGAACACCTCACTGGTTCTCGACTGCGTCAAGGTGATCAAGGAAGGCTGGGACGCGATCGGCGTGCAGACCACCTTGGACTCCCAGGACACCAAGGCGCTGTTCTCCAAACTGGACAACGGCGACGACTTCCAGGTCGTGGCCACCACGAACAACCCATTGCAGTTCGGCAACGACCCGGATCTGCTCATCCGTTACTACTACGACGCGCAATCGGTGCTCATGACGAAGTACGCGCGCTGGACCGGCGACGACACCGACGCGTTGCTGGCGTTGCAGGACAAGGCCGCCGCGGAAACCGACGAGACCGAGCGCGACGGGCTGTACAAGCAGTTGCTCGACCAGATTTCCGAGCAGGCGGTGATCTACCCGATCGTCTTCACCCAGATGGGCACCGCGTGGGACCCGAAGGCGATCAGCGGCGTGCGTGCCCAGGGCTACCCGGGCATCTGCCTCAACCAGGCCAAACCGGTCTGAGAAGGAGACCCGCGAAGTGACAGTCGTCGTGCGGATGCTGGCCGGCCGCATCCTCGCCCTGATCCCGCTGCTGCTCGGCGTGATCCTGTTCGTGTTCATCGTGATGCGGTTCTCGCCGGTCGACCCGGCGATGGCCGCGTTCAACGGAGCCAACGCCACCGCTGATCAGCTCCAGCGGTTCCGCGAGCAGAACGGCCTGCTCGACCCGTTGCCGCTGCAGTACGCGCACTTCGTGTGGCATCTGCTGCAAGGCGACTTCGGCACGAGCGTGATCACCAAGGAGCCGGTGGGCCAGACCATCGCCACCGCGCTCCCGCTCACCGTGCAGCTGACCCTGCTGGGCCTGGTGCTCGCGCTCGTCGTCTCGGTTGTGCTCGGCGTGACCTCGGCGTTGTTCCGCGGCCGCTGGCCGGACCACCTGATCCGGTTCGTGACGCTCGCCGGAGTCGCCGCCCCGGCGTTCTGGATCGCGCTGCTGCTGGTGCAGTGGCTGGCGGTCGGCAAGGGCCTGTTCCCCACCAGCGGCTACGTCAGCCCGGCGGATTCGTTCTCCGGCTGGCTGAACTCGCTGACGCTGCCCGCGATCGCACTGGCCGCGCCGGTCGCCGCACAGCTGACCCGGGTGATCCGCACCTCCATGGTCGAGGAACTCGACAAGGACTACGTCCGCACCGCACGCGGCGGCGGGCTGCCGCCGGTCGTGGTGGTCGGGCGGAACGTGCTGCGCAACGCACTGGTGAACCCGCTGACCGTGCTCGGCCTGCGCGTCGGCTACCTGCTCGGCGGCGCGGTGGTGATCGAGACGATGTTCGCCCTGCCCGGCATGGGCCAGAACATGATCCAGGCCGTGCAGGACGGCGACACCGCCAAGGTGCAGGGCTTCGTGCTCACCATCGCGGCCGGGTTCGTGCTCGTGAACCTGATCGTCGACGTGCTCTACCTCGTCGCCAACCCCCGGTTGCGGAGCCGCTCGTGATGCGCCCGGTCCTCCGCCCCGACCTGACCGCCCGGCTCTCCCGGCCCGGCGTCCGGTTCCGGCGGCTTCCCCTGTCCTCCTGGCTCGCCCTGGGCGGGCTGACCGTGCTCGGGCTCGTCGCGGTCCTCGGCACCGTCGTGGCCACGCACAATCCGGACCTGCTCAGCACCGACACCGGCGGGCCCAGCGCGGCGCACTGGTTCGGCACCGACCAGTCCGGCCGCGACATCTTCTCCCGGCTCGTCGCGGGCACCCGCTGGTCGCTCGCGATCGGCCTCGGCGCGACGCTGCTGGCGCTGGTCGCGGGCGTCGTCGTCGGGTCGTTCGCGGCGACGTCCGGCCGCCGGGCCGACGGGCTGGTCATGCGGGTCCTCGACATCCTGATGGCCTTCCCCGGCATCGCGCTCGCCGCGGTGCTGGTGGCGGTGTTCGGCCGCGGCATTCTCGTGCTGATCCTCGCCATCGGCTTCCTCAACATGGCTCCGGTGGCGCGGGTGGTGCGGGCGAACGTGCTCGCGCAGTACGGCGAGGACTACGTCGCGGCCGAGCGGGTGATCGGCGCGAAACGGCTGTTCATCCTCGCCCGGCACGTCGCGGTCAACTGCGCCGCGCCGATCCTCGTGTACTGCACGGTGACGGTGGCGGACGCGATCGTGTTCGAGGCGTCGCTGTCGTTCATCGGCGCGGGGATCCAGCCGCCCGACCCGTCGTGGGGTTCGGTGCTGTCGGACGGCAAGGACCTCGTGCTGACCGGCGGCTGGTGGGCGACGCTGTTCCCCGGCCTGCTGATCCTGGCCACGGTGCTGGCGTTGAACGTCCTCTCCGAGGGGATCTCCGACGCTTGGGCCGCGCCGTCGGCTCGCACTGCGAAGGCGGCCGAAGCGGCACAGCACATCGAGCTGGCCCCGGAGACCACCGCTCCGGTGCTGCCGCTGCGAGGCCTGCGCGAAGCCGGGCAACGGCTGGCAGCGAAGGCGAGGGAGCTGTCCGGCCGGGAACCCGTGCTGGCGGTGGAGAATCTCGCGATCTCGTTCCCGGACCGGCACAACGGCGTGAACGTCGTCGACGGAGTGTCCTTTTCGGTCCGTTCGGGCGAGGTGCTGGGACTGATCGGCGAATCGGGCTGCGGGAAATCGCTGACCGCGCTGTCGATCATGGGCCTGCAACCGGACACCGCGCGGCTCAGCGGCGAGATCCGGTTCGCCGGCGAAGACCTGCTCACCCTGAAGCCGAACGTCCGCCGCCGGCACCTCGGGCACGACCTGGCGATGGTGTACCAGGACGCGCTCAGCTCGCTGAACCCGGCGATGACGATCCGCGCGCAGCTCAAGCAGTTCACCCGGCGCGGCGGCACGCGCACGCCGGAAGAGCTGCTGGAACTGGTCAACCTCGATCCGGGCCGGACGCTGCGGGCGTATCCGCACGAGCTCTCCGGCGGGCAACGGCAACGCGTCCTGATCGCGATGGCATTGTCCCGCGGCCCGAAGCTGATCGTGGCCGACGAGCCGACAACGGCGCTCGACGTGACCGTGCAAGCGCAGATCATGGCGCTTTTGCTGCGGTTGCAGGAGGAACTGGGCTTCGCGCTGGTGCTGGTGTCGCACGACCTCGCGCTGGTATCCGACATCGCCGACCGGGTGGTGGTGATGTACGGCGGGCAGGTCGCCGAGACCGGCGCGACCGCGGCCGTCGTCGGCGCGCCGCAGCACCACTACACGCGTGGCCTGCTCAGCGCGGTGCTGTCGTTGGAGGAGAACGAAGCGACGCTCACCCAGATCAAGGGCATCGTGCCCGCACCGGCGGACTTCCCGCCCGGCTGCCGGTTCGCGAACCGCTGTCCCGCCGCTCGCGGGCACTGCTTCGAGGTCGCGCCTGAGCCGTCGGGCGACGGACATCTCGTGGCTTGCCACTACCCCGCGGAGCGGCCAGTCGCGGCCGTCGTGGAAGGAGCGCAGGCATGAGCGCAGCTTGCCAGCGAATCATGACTGTTCTCACCGGAATCTCCCGATCGATCAGCGCGCAGCTGCTCAAGGAGGTCTCGGCATGAGCCTCGTCGAAGTCGACGGTGTGCATGTGGTGCACAGGATCCGCGGGGCCGGTCTGTTCGGCCACGACCGCGTTTACGCGCTCACCGACGCGACCATCGCCATCGCGAAAGGCGAAACCGTCGGCGTAGTAGGGGAATCGGGCTGCGGGAAGTCCACTTTGGCCAAAGTGCTGGTCGGGCTCCAGAAGCCCACCTCCGGCATGGTGCGCTACGCGGGCCGGCCCCTGTCCGCGCTGCGTCCGGCCGAACTGGGCCGAACCGTGGGCATGATCTTCCAGGACCCCTCGACCGCGCTGAACCGGCGGCTGCCGGTGGCGAAGATCCTGCGCGACCCGCTCGACGTGCACCAGATCGGCACGGCCGAGGAGCGCGCCGAACGGGTCCGGGAGCTGATGAACCTCGTCGGGCTGCCGTCCAGTGTGGCCGACGCGCTGCCGTCGCAACTGTCGGGCGGACAGCGGCAGCGCGTGGCGATCGCCCGCGCGCTCGCCCTGCGGCCGGCGTTGCTGGTGGCCGACGAGCCGACGTCCGCTTTGGACGTTTCGGTGCGGGCGCAGATCCTGAACCTGTTGCTGGAACTGCGCGAGCAGCTCGAACTGGCGATGGTGTTCGTGTCGCACGACATCCAGACCGTGCGCCGGATGAGCGACCGCATCGTGACGATGTACCTCGGCCGGATCGTCGAACAGGCCCCGGCCGCCGAACTGCCGCACCACGCGCGTCATCCGTACACCCGCGCGCTGTTCTCGGCGACGCCGAGCCTGCTGCATCCCGTGGAACCGATCGTCCTCGGCGGACCCGTGCCGTCGGCGACCGCGCCGCCGCCCGGCTGCCCGTTCCACACCCGCTGCCCGAAAGCCACCGATGAGTGCTCCCTCGCCTTGCCACCGCAGTCCGGGCCGGACGAGCACACCTACCGCTGCATCCACCCAGAAATCGGAGTGACTGCCTCATGACTGCGCCCAGGTTCGCCGGCATCATCCCGCCGCTGTGCACGCCGTTCCACGACGATTTCACCGTGGACACCGCGTCGCTGCGGCGGCACATCGAATTCCAGCTCGACGCCGGCGTGCACGGGATCTTCGTGCTCGGATCGTCCAGCGAGGTCGCCTTCCTGCCCGACGACCAGCGCCGGAGCACCGTCGAAACCGCGGTCGACCAGGTCGCCGGGCGGGTTCCGGTGCTCGCCGGCTGTATCGACATGACGACCCTGCGCGTCGCGGAGCACGTGAAGACCGCCGAAGCGGCCGGCGCGGACGCCATCGTGGTGACCGCGCCGTACTACACGCGCACGCACGTCGCGGAGATCGACCGGCACTTCCGGCTCCTGCACGAGCGGACGTCGCTGCCGATCTTCGCCTACGACATCCCGGTGGCCGTGCACACGAAGCTCGACCGCGAACTGGTGCTGGACCTGGCCGCGGACGGCGTTCTGGCCGGGCTCAAGGATTCCAGCGGCGACGAGGCCGGGTTCCGGACGGTGCTGCAGCAACGGCGCGAACGCGGACTGGAGCGCTTCGCCGTGTTCACCGGCTCCGAACTGCTCGTGGACGTCGCGCTCGCGCAGGGCGCGGACGGCGCGGTGCCCGGGCTCGGAAACGTCGACCCGGTCGGCTACGTGCTGATCTACGACCACTTCCGCGGCGGCAATCCGCAGGCCGCGCGGCGCGAGCAGGAACGGCTGCTGACCCTGTTCAGCATTACCGACGTGGCCCCGCCGAACCGGATGGGCCGCGGTTCGGCCGCGCTCGGCGCGTTCAAGGCGTCGATGAAGATGCGCGGATTCATCGACAACGCGGTGATGGCACCGCCGCAACTCCCCCTCAACGACGACGAACTGCTGCGGATCAAGGGAAAGCTAGCGGAAGCGGGTCTCCTCTGATGGATCGGCTGTACTACGGCGGGGACTACAACCCCGAGCATTGGTCGCCCGAGGTGTGGGCGGAAGATGTGAAACTGATGGCCGAGGCTTCGGTTTCGATGGTGACGGCCGGGATTTTCTCCTGGGCGCAGGTGGAACCGCGGCCGGGCGAATTCGATTTCGGCTGGTTCGACACGGTGCTGGACAATCTCGCCGCCGGCGGCGTCCGGGCCTGCCTCGCCACCATGACGGCTTCGCCGCCGCCGTGGCTTTCGCACCGGTATCCGGAAATCCTGCCGGTGCGCGCGGACGGAACCCGGCTGTCCGCCGGTGCGCGGCAGCAGTTCTGCCCGTCCAGCCCGGTGTTCCGTGAGCACGCCGCCCGGCTGGTCGAACAGGTCGCCACCCGGTACGCCGGGCATCCGGCGCTGGAAATGTGGCACATCGGCAATGAGTTCGGCTGCCACATCCGCGCCTGCTATTGCGATGAGTCCGCAATGGACTTCCGACGCTGGCTCACCGAGCGCTACGGCGGCATCGAGGCGTTGAACGAGGCCTGGAGCACGACTTTCTGGTCGCAGCGGTACTCCGAGTTCGACGAGATCCAGCCGCCGCGCGTCGCGCCGACCTTCCCGAACCCGGCGCATCAGCTGGACTACCACCGGTTCTCCTCCGACGCTTCGCTGCGCTGCTACCTCAACGAGCGCGAGGTGCTGGCCCGGATCACGCCGGACGTCCCGGTGACCACGAACTTCGTCGGCCTGGTGCAGAAGTCACTCGACTGGAACAAGTGGGCGCCGCACGAGGACATCGTGAGCCTCGACTCCTACCCCGACCCCTACGATCCGCGCGGGCACCTGGAAGCGGCTTTCGCCTACGACCTGGTCCGGTCCGCCAAGGACGGTCAGCCGTGGCTGCTGCTGGAGCAGGCGCCGAGCGCGGTGAACTGGCGCACCCGCAACAGCCCGAAGCCGCCGGGAACGATGCGGCTGGGCAGCTGGCAGGCGGTCGCCCGCGGCGCGGACGCGGTGCTGTTCTTCCAGTGGCGGCAAACTCCGGGCGGGGCCAAGAAGTTCCACTCCGCGATGGTGCCGCACGGCGGTCCGGACACCCGTACGTTCCGCGAGGTGCGCGACCTGGGCCAGGAGCTGGCGTCGCTGCCGCAGCTGGCGGACAGCCGGGTGAAGGCCGACGTCGCGGTGCTGCACGACTGGAACAGCTGGTGGGCGCTGGAGCTGAACTCGCATCCCTCGGACGACCTCAGCCAGCTCGACGCGCACCTCGCGCACTACGCGCCGCTCTTCGACGCGAACGTCACCTGCGACGTCGTGCACCCGTCGCGCGACCTGTCCGGCTACCGGCTCGTCGTGGCGCCCAATCTGTACCTGATGGACAGTGCGGTCGCGGCCAATCTACGCTCCTATGTGGAGGGTGGCGGGCATCTGGCGGTGTCGTTCTTCTCCGGCATCGCCGACGAGAACGACCGGGTGTACACCGGCGGTTATCCCGCGCCCCTGCGGGACGTTCTCGGCCTGCGCGTCGACGAATTCTGGCCGCTGCCCGAGGGCGGTTCCACGACGCTCGACCTCGACGGCGCGACCGTCAGCGCCACGATCTGGTCCGAATGGATCGAAACCGAAGGCGCGGACGTCGTCGCCGCTTTCGCCGAAGGCCCGCTAGCCGGTCGTCCCGCGCTCACGCGGCACGAGTTCGGCTCGGGCGTGGCGTGGTACCTGGGCACCCGGCCGGACGCGGGGGTCATGCGCACGCTCTTCGACCGGATCACCGCCGAGGCCGGAGTTTCGCCGGTGCTGCCCGGGTTGCCGGACGGCGTCCAGGCAATCGTGCGGCACGGTTCCGACGACTATCTGTTCCTGCTCAACCACAACGCCGAAGCCGTCACGGTTTCCCTGCCTTCACCGGGTACCGATTTGCTCGCCGACCCCGCCCAGCCCTCGTCCGAAGTGGAACTGGCCGCGCACGGCGTGGCCGTCCTTTCCGGACAGTTCGGAACGGAGACCAGATGAGAACCGCCCTTCGCGTGGTGCTGGCGTTCGTGCTGCTGGCTTTCCTCGCTCCCGCCGGTTCGGCGCAGGCCGCCCCGCGATTCGAGCAGGAAGCGCTCTTCAACCCGCATCAGGAAACCGGCTACGCGTGTTTCCGGATCCCGGCGATCGTCCGCAGCACACACGGCACGCTGCTGGCCTTCGCCGAGGGCCGCAAGGACAACTGCGGCGACACCGGCGACATCGACCTGGTGCTGAAACGGTCCGCCGACGGCGGAACCACCTGGTCGCCGCTGCAGGTGGTCAACCGCGGCGGCGGGGACACCCACGGCAACCCAGTGCCCATTGTGGACGCCAAGACCGGCCGGATCGTCCTGATCACCACGTACAACAAGGGCCGCACCGACGACAAGGGCTGCGACGTGCCGTGCCCGCGCACGCCGCACTCGCAGTACAGCACCGACGACGGCCGCACCTGGTCCACGCCAGTCGACATCAGCGAGCGGGCGAAGCTGCCCGCGTGGGATTCCTGGTACGCCTCGGGTCCGGTGCACGGCATCCAGCTCCAGCACGGCAGGCACGCGGGCCGGCTCGTCTTCGGAGTGAACGCCGAACGCAGTGACGGCGCCAATTCCGTCGAAAACTACGCCGGTCTCGTCTACAGCGACGACGGCGGTTCCTCCTGGCACGTCGGCGCTGTCGACAACTACCCGCATCCGGTGAGCGGCACCTTCACGCAAAAGCCCTCGGAAGTCAGTGTCGTGGAACTGCCGGACGGCACGATTTACGCCGGGGGCCGCGAACAGAGCGGCACCGACATCGGCAACCGCGACTACGCGTTGAGCCGGGACGGCGGCGAAACGTTCTCCCAGCGCTTCACCACGATCCCCGACCTCGTGACGCCGATGGTGCAAGGTTCGCTGCTGCGCCTGGACCGTCCCGGCGGCAAGCGGATCCTGTTCGCCTCTCCCGCCGACACCGACCGGCGGCGCTGGATGACCATCCGTTCGTCCTATGACGACGGTCGCACCTGGGAAAACGCCGACCAGGGCACGCGGGTCACGACGGACTGGTCGGGCTACTCCGACCTGGTCCAGCTCAGCGGCCCACAGGACAGGAACGCGAAGATCGGCCTGATGTACGAGGGCGGCGCGGTGGACGCCCGAGACGAGATCCGCTTCGCCCGCTTCGACGAGAACTACCTCGGCTGGAAGCGTTCGCCGGGAGTGTCCACTCCGGACGTCGCGAGTGGACGGCCGGCTCGCGTCCTCGGCGACGCCAGTGTGATTCCTGGCAAGTTCGGCAAGGCGGTCCAGCTGAAGAACGGCTTCGTCCGCGTCCCGTACTCGCCTGCGCAACTGGTGGGCTCAGCCGACTTCACCTTCTCCACCTGGGTCAGCTACGGCGCGGTGAAAGACCCGCAGCCTCTCCTGTGGCTGGGCGGCATGGGCTCGACCGCGCCGCAGCTGTGGCTCCGCGCCGAACCCGCGTCGCATCGTCTGATCGCGATGATGACCACCGCGGCCGGAAGCAAGTCGGTCACCACGCAGTCGGCGTACGACGATCAGCGGTGGCACCACGTGGCGCTTCAGCGGTCGGGCGGCCAGCTCCGCATCCTGGTCGACGGCGCGGTGGCCGCCTCCGGCCCGGACTCGCCCGGTTCGGTCACCCAGACCGTCTCGTTCCAGCTGTGGCTGGGCGAACGTCTGGACGGCGCGCAGCACCTGTCCGGCACACTGGACGACAGCCGCCTGTTCCGGAGGGCACTGTCCACTGCGGAACTGACTGCGGTCCGCGCCGGGAAACCGGTCCCGGGCGCGGTTATGGCGCTTCCCTTCGACCGGTAGCGCACCGGCTGAAGCCGGGTGGCCGCCACCCGGCTTCAGCCGTGCAACGCGAGATACGGCGCGATCCCGACCAGCACCGCGATGAGGGCGGCTTTGAGCGTCTTGGCCGGCAACGCGTGCGCGATCCGCCAGCCGATCAACACCCCCGCCAGCTCCGGGATCCCGACAATCGCCGCCAGCCGCCAGTCGACCGCGCCGTGCAGGACGTACCCGAGCGTCCCGACGCTGGCGATCACCACCGACTGCGCCTGCGCGGCGGCGAGCGCCCCGAGCACCGGCATCCCGGCGACGACCAGCAACGGCACCGCCAGCATCGGCCCGCCGACCCCGACCAGTCCCGCGACCACCGCGACGCCCGCCCCGATCGCCCCCGCGATCGGCAGCCCGACCGCCCGCTCCCGCCCCTTCAACCCGACGAACACCGCCACGACCAGCGCGAACCCGCCGAGCACGATCCCGAACGCCTTCGCCGACACCCACGAGTTCAGCAGCACGCCCAGCGGAGTCCCGACGGTCGCGGCCGCGGCGAGAACTCCCGCCACCCGCCGGGTTTCGGGTTCGCGCAACTGTCCGGAATGGACAAAAGCGGCGCTGCCGAGAATCCCGGTGGCCACGTGCGTGACGATCGCCGTGCCCGCCACCTGCGCCGGGGTGAGCGAGGTGAAGACGAACAGCCCGACGGTCGCGAGCACTCCGCCAGGTCCGACGGCGGTGATGCCGATCCCGGCCAGCAGGCCGGTGACGATGAGCGCGACGATCACCTTGGGCACCTCCGGAAGTCGTTCCCTGGCCTGCGTTCCGCCCGGACTTCGTGCGTGTTCATCCCGGTCAGAACCGGGATGAACACGCACGAGGCTCGCCGGATCACGCCGCGCCGCGCTGCAAGGTCGCCCGCAGCGTGAGCCGGTCCGCGCGGATGTGCAGCCACTCCGCGTCGACCGGGCGCCCGTCCGGCAGCCGGGTCAACCGGTCCAGCGCGAAAACCGCGGTCCCCGGCGCGATGTCCAGCAGCGCAGCCGTATCCGGCCCGGCGGACACCGCGTGCACCTCGACCTCCGCCCGCCCCAGCCGGATGCCGTTCGTCTCCTCCAGCAACGCGAACAGGTCCCGGTGCGCCAGGTCCTTCCCCAGCAACGCAATCCCCAGATCCGCCACCAGATAGGTCGAGTCCAGCGACAACGGCGCCCCGCCCAGCCGGCGGACGCGCTCCAGGTGCACGACCTCCTCCCCGGCCGCCAGGCCGAGGCGCTCGGCCACCGACGGCGGCGCGGCGACCGTCTCGGCGGCGCGCACCTCGTTCACGACCTCGCCGTGTCCTTCGAGCGCCTCCGCCAGCCCGGTCAGCCGATCGAGCCCGTGCCCGTATTTCGGGCGGACGACAAGCGTCCCGACGCCTTGTCTGCGTTCGACGAGCCCTTCGTCCCGCAGCAAGCCGAGTGCTTCCCGCACGACGTTCCGCGACGCGCCGAACCACTCGCCCAGCGCCCGCTCGCCCGGCAGCAGGTCGCCGACCTCGCCCGCGACGATCCGCTGCCGCAGGCCGTCGGCCACCTGCCGGGCCCGTTCCGCCCTCCGCTGCGTAGTCACCACCTCGGCGACGCTACCTGGATTTTGATTACGCCGAGGTTACGCCACCCATATTGACCTGCGGAAACGCCGTGAGCAGCGGCAACAGGAGACCCGGCGGCGCGTTCCGCCACCGCGAACCGGCGATCGGCCGCCGAACCGCTCCCTCGCGTCAGCCTCCGGCCGCCGCAGCGCTCAGCAGATGCTCCCCAGGCTCGACGTCCAGCCCCACCACATCCCGTACTCGGCGAGGTTGCCCGCGTCGTTCAGGTGCACGTTGCCGGCCAGCCAGGGGCTCGGGTTCGGCAGATTCGCCGAGCCGCTTGGCGACCGCCGTCTGGTAAATCGACGTGGCGTACTGCGACCAGAAGTACTTCTGCGTCTGGCCGCCCACGGATTGGGCGTCCACTTCAGCTCGGCGTAGATCGGCAGCAGGATGTCGACCCCGGGCCGCGCGGCGCGGACGGTGTCGATGACCTTGCCGAGGTTCGCCTTGAACACCGCCGGGTCGGTCTGCGAGATCAGCTCGTTGCCGCCGAGGTCGATGAGCACCAGGTCGGGCTGGCGCTGCGTGAGGTCGGCGAGCGCGCCGGTCGTGTCGGGCCAGCGGCCGCCGGGGAGGTAGTCGGCGGCCATCGCGCCGTTGTGCGCGTAGTTCTTCGTGGTGGTGTTCCACTCGGCGTGGAGGTCGTTGGCGATTTTCGTGGTCCAGCCGTACGTGGTCGGCGCGTAGGTGTCGGTGGCGGACTGGTAGCCCGTGGCGGCCGTAGCCGGTGTCGGCCGACGTGCCGAGGATCGCGACCTGCTCCTTTTTGGTGCATCAGGTGCTGGTCTGACCGGCGTCCGCGGCCACGGCGGGGGACACCGCGAGCCGAAGCCGACCAGGGTCAGCAATGCCGCGACACGGGCTTTTCGCGGGGGGGGACCGGGCCTTTCCGGGAGGATGATCTGCGGAGGTGTCGCCGCGACCGCCCCACGCGTTACCGGTGTGCCCGAACAGAAACCTGGATGCGGGGAGCGTCACGGTTCTGGCAGTCTCGAAGAGGTGAAGATCCTGTTCGCCTCCGCGCCCGGGCACGGGCTCGCCCTTCCGCTGATCCCGGTCGTCTGGGCCGCCCGTGCCGCCGGCCACGAGGTCCTGCTGGCCACCACCGCCGAGATCGCCGAGGTGACCGCGCGCGCCGGCCTGCCGGTCGCCGACGTCTTCCCCGGCCGCGACCTCTGGACCGACCTGCTGGCGACCGTCAAGAACGGCTCCGCCCCGGACGCGGGCGAACCCGAGGAATACCGGATCGCGCGGCAGCACCGGGGCCCGTTCGGGCTCTTCACCGCCGCCATGACCGCGGGCACGATCGAGGCGGGCCGGGCGTTCGGCGCGGATCTGGTCGTCTACCCGTCCGACCACGGCGCCGGCGCGCTCGCCGCGGTCGCGCTGGAGGCGCCCGCGCTCGAGGTCGGCAACCGGATCTCGTGGTCGGCCAGAGACCTCTCGTGGCGCACCGAGCACGACGACTTCCTGAGCGGCGAACTCGTCGCGCTGATGCGCGAGAAGCTCGGCCTCGGCGACGCGCCGCCGAAGGTCATCGCCCGGATCGACCCGCGGGCACCGAGCATGGGCGGGCTGCGTGCGGACGAGGAGCACGCCGACGAACGCGACGGCGCGCCTTGGTGGCCGATGCGGTTCGTGCCTTACAACGGCGGAGCGGTGCTGCCGGAGTGGGCGCTGCGGAAGCCGGAACGGCCCCGGGTGGCGGTCACGCTGGGCACGGTGGTTCCGGCGATGACCGGGGTCAGCAGCCTGAAGGTCGTGCTGGACGCGCTCGGCGGGATGGACGTCGAAGTCGTTCTCGCGGCAGGC
The DNA here is from genome assembly GCF_900115345.1 of Amycolatopsis rubida. GTDB lineage: Bacteria > Actinomycetota > Actinomycetes > Mycobacteriales > Pseudonocardiaceae > Amycolatopsis > Amycolatopsis rubida. The sequence continues at coordinate 134,912 of NZ_FOWC01000017.1, forward strand.
AACTGCTGATGTGAGCGAACTGGGCGAGCTTCCCGGGAATGTCCGGTCGGTGGGGTACTTGCCGTTGTCGGTGTTTCTTCCCGGCTGTTCGGCGATTGTTCATCACGGCGGGTCCGGGACTACTGCCGCGCCGCTGTTCTACGGAGTTCCGCAGGTGGTTTTGCCCAGTTTCGCGGACAATCCGATGTCGGCTGAGCGGGTCGTCGACCGCGGCGTCGGGGTGAGCCACGATCCGGCCGCGGTGGATGTGTCCACGGTGCGGAAGCTGGTTTCGCAGGTGCTTGAGGATGAGTCGTTCCGGCTTGCGGCCGCGGAGGTCCGGGCGGAGATGAGCGGGCAGCCCAGCCCGGCCGACGTCATCGCGCGTGCGGTCGCGGCCCTTCGCTGAAGTACGCGCAGGGTCGTGACGGGAACCCTGAGGGAATCAGATTCCTTCAGGGTTCCCCGCACGGCCTTCCGGCCGCGGCACGCTAGATAGCCGTCTCGCCCTTGCCCAGCACGACAATCCCGAAGTCGCTCACGTGGTAGTGGCCGCGGTCCCTGGCCAGATCGACCCCGATATGCGCACCAGGCGGGACAACGACGTTCTTGTCCAGGATCGCGCGCCGCACCACCGCGCCACGCCCGACCCGGGCCCCGTCCAGCAGCACCGAACCCTGCACGACAGCGCCGTTCTCCACGAACACGTCCGGCGACAGCACTGAATCCACCACCTGCGCGCCGGAGATGATGCAGCCGTTGCTGACGATCGACTGGGTCGCGGTGCCGCCTTCCACGAACTTCGCCGCCGCGCGTTGGCCGGGGTGGGCCAGGATCGGCCATTTCCGGTTGTACAGGTTGAAAATCGGCTGCGTCGAGATCAGGTCGGTGTGCGCGTCGTAATAGCTGTCGATCGTTCCGACGTCGCGCCAGTAGCCGTGGTCCCGGCCCGTTTCGCCCGGCACCACATTGCCGTTGAAGTCGTAGACCGCCGCCTCGGATTTTTCCACCAGCGCCGGGATGATGTCGCGGCCCATGTCGTGTTTGGACGCCGGGTTCTTGGCGTCCGCGTGCAGCGCGTCGAGCATCACCTGCGTCGTGAAGACGTAATTGCCCATCGACACATACGATTCGTCCGGCGAGTCCGGCAAGCCGGGCGGGTCCTCGGGTTTCTCCAGGAAGGCGTCGATCTTGGTGCCGTCCTCGGTGCTGATCACGCCGAACGAACGGGCCTCCGCGCGCGGCACGCGGATTCCGGCGACCGTCACGCCCGCGCCGGACGCGATGTGCGCGTCGATCATCTGGCGCGGGTCCATCCGGTAGATGTTGTCCGCGCCGAACACCGCGATGTACGCGGGCGATTCGTCGTGCACGAGGTTGAGGCTCTGGTGGATCGCGTCCGCGCTGCCCTGGAACCAGCGCGGGCCCAGCCGCTGCTGGGCGGGCACCGGCGTGACGTACTCGCCGGTCAGCGACGACAGCCGCCAGGTGGTCGAAATATGCCGGTCCAGCGAATGCGATTTGTACTGCGTCAGCACGCAGATCCGGCGGATCCCGCCGTGCACCAGGTTGGAGAGCACGAAGTCGATCAGCCGGTGCACGCCGCCGAAGGGGACCGCGGGTTTCGCGCGGTCGGTGGTCAGCGGCATCAGCCGTTTGCCCTCGCCGCCGGCGAGGACGATCCCCAGCACATCGGATCCGTCGATCACGAAACCCTCCCGCACGCCTGGTAAACCCCGACCGTCGCGGCGGCGATCGCTGTCCAGCCGAACTCTCCCACCGCGCGGTCCCGTCCGGCGAGGCCCAGCCGGGTGGCGCGGTCGCGATCCGCGGCCAGGTCGTTGATCCCGCGCGCGAGCCCGGCCTCGAAAGCGCCGGGCTCGTTCTCGTCGTAATGCACCAGCACGCCGGTCTCGCCGTCCGCGACCACCTCCGGGATGCCGCCGACGTCGCTGGCCACCACCGCGGTGCCGCACGCCATCGCCTCCAGGTTCACGATGCCGAGCGGCTCGTACACCGACGGGCACACGAACACCAGCGCGTGCGTCAGCAACTGCACGACTTCGGTGCGCGGCAGCATCTCCGGGATCCAGTGCACCCCGGACCGTTTCCCCTGCAGTTCCGCGACAAGCCCGCGGAACTCCGCGTCCAGCTCCGGCGTGTCCGCTCCGCCCGCGCACAGGATCAGCTGCACGTCTTCGTCCAGAGCGGCCCCGGCGCGCACGAGATGCGGCACGCCTTTCTGCCGGGTGATCCGCCCGACGAACAACGCGTACGGCCGGTTCGGGTCGATGCCGTGTTTCTCCAGCACATCGGTGCCCGGATCGGGCTGGTACAGCTCGGTGTCGATGCCGTTGCGCACCACGTGCACCCGCGCCGGGTCGACGTTCGGGTACGCGGCGAGGACATCGCGCCGCATGCCGGAGCTGACCGCGATGATCGCGTCCGCCGCCTCGTACGCGTCGCGCTCGATCCACGACGACACGCGGTAGCCGCCGCCGAGTTGCTCGGCCTTCCACGGCCGCAGCGGTTCGAGCGAATGCGCGGTGATGACGTGCGGGATGCCGTGCGCGAGCTTCGCGAGATGGCCGCCGAGGTTCGCGTACCAGGTATGGCTGTGCGCGAGATCGTGCCCGGCGAGCGCGTCGGCCATCGAGACCGCGATGTCCATGGTGGCGAACGCGGGCTGGGCGTACCCGTGCGCGTCGCGGTGCCCGTGCGCGCCGTCCGGGCGGTCAGGGCCCCAGCAGTGCACGTCCAGCTCGACCAGCGACCGCAGTTCCCGGGCGAGGAACTCGACGTGCACCCCCGCTCCCCCGTACACGTCCGGCGGGTACTCCCGGGTGAGCAGGCCGACCTTCATGCGTTGACCCTAGACGTCCCGACCGGAACCACGCAGTACGGAAAGCGGGCGAATCCGGTTCGCCGCTCAGTGTTCGCGCCGCCCTGCCACGACTGTCGCGCCGAGTTCGTCATCTTCTTCGACCGACACGACCAGCCCTGCCCGGCGCAGTTCGGCCGTGGCGGCGGCGGCTTGACGTTCGCTGGCCTCGAAAAGCACGTGCCCGCCAGGTGCCAGCCACGCCGGAGCCTCGGCGGCAACGCGACGGAGCACGTCGAGTCCGTCAGCGCCCCCGTCGAGCGCGACGCGGGGTTCGTGATCGCGTGCCTCGGGCGGCATCAGCGCGACGTCGTCGGTCGGAACGTACGGGACGTTCGCGATCAGCACATCCACCCGGCCGCGCAACCGCTGCGGAAGCGGGACGTAGAGATCGCCTTGGTATACCTCACCAGGCACGTTCTGCCGCGCGCAATCGACCGCGGCGGGCTCGACGTCCGCCGCGTGCAGTTCGATCCCGGGCACCTCGGCCGCGACCGTTGCGCCCAGCGCACCGGAGCCGCAGCACAGATCGAGCACCACTGACCGCGCGTGCGCGAACCCGACGGCCAGCCGCACGAGCAGTTCCGTGCGGTGCCGGGGCACGAAGACGCCCGGCGCGACCACGAACCGGCGGCCGGCGAACTCCGCCCAGCCGAGGATGTACTCCAGCGGTTCCCCGGCGACCCGCCGCTCGACCATCCCGGCCAGATCGCCCGGCTGGCCCAGCAGAAGCCGGGCCTCGTCCTCGGCGAACACGCATCCGGCGCCCCGCAACCGCGCGACGACCTCCACGACATCCACTGCGCCTCCACCCTGCCGGGCCTGGTGAGTGTTCATGCCGGTTCTCACCGGTATGAAGACTCACCAGGGCCTGCCCAGACCCGCCCCACGCCAGCACGCCTGCCCCCATCGCCGCCGGTGTCGTGAGTGCTTACGGCACCACGACGACCGGCCAGGTCGCGGCGCGCACCAGCCGGTTGCCGACCGAGCCGACGAGCCGGTGCCCGCCCTGTTCGGAGGCGCCGACCACGACCATGTCCGCGTTCGCCTCCTGCGCGGCCTGGCGCAGTTCGGGGAAGGTTTCGCCGCGGCGGACCACGAACGTGACCGGCACCTGCACATCGGCCGCCCGCTCGCGCAGTTCCGCGCGCAGCTGCTCGATCTCCTCCTCGAAGGTCTGCTGCTGCACGTCGACGACCGCGGCCGCGGCGAGGCCGGTCCACACCGTCGGCGCGGCCACGTACACCACGACCAGCCGCGCGCGCTGCCGCCGGGCGAGGCCGCCGCCGTAGGCCGTCGCCCGCAGCCCGGTCGGCGAAGTGTCCGCGCCGACCAGGATCACGCGCGGTCCGTCGGTGCCCCGTTCGTACGGGCCCGGGTCCCAGCTGGGTCCGTATTCCTCGACCAGTTGCTCCACCCGGCCCATTATGTCCGGGACGCCGGGACCCGCCGGGTCGCGTGCGTCACCGGCGCGGGAACCCCGGGAAGAAACTTCCCATCCAGTTGGACGGTCCGCCGTTCGGAGTACCCCGGGCCCGCTCCGGCTGGTAGCGTCCCGGCAACCTGAACACGCGTCCGGGAAGGACCGGGGAGCCCACACGCGTGCGGCGACGAGGCGGATCGCGATGCGAGACGATGTAGTCGAGGCGAGTGCGGTGGTCGGGCACTCGCCCGAACAGGTGTGGCAGATCGTCGGCAGTCCCGAGCTGTACCCGAGGTTCGTCCCGGCGATCAGCTGGTGCGAGGTCACCGTGCCGGCCGAACGAGGCCGCGGGCCGCACTGCCTGATCCGGCTGGCCCCGGACCGGGAGACCATGGTCGAGGGCACCGTTCACGCGGCGGTGTACCGCCCGGGCGAGCACGTCGTCTGGTGCGGGCTGCCGGACGAGCGGACCTGGGTGTCGGTCGAACTGCGGCCGGTCCCGCGCGGCGGCACCGAGATCGTGCTGCGGATGATGCTCCCCTCGCTGCCTCCGGAACACTCCGGCCTGCTCGCCCGCGGCGCGGCGAAAGGCCTGCTCAAACAGCTGGCGAAGCGGATCGGGCAGCAGCTGTCCGGGCTGCCGGGCGACCCGCCGGAGCAGGAGCCTGCCACGGCCCTGCGCACGGCGAACACGCTGGTCCGCGCGGGGGTGCTGGCCGCCGGACGGCCGGACAAGATGCTCAAGCAGCTCAGTTCCCTGGCCCGCTGGGGCGCGACCCTGGCCGGCGGATACCTCGCCGCGACCGCGCGCGGGGCCGACGACGTCGCGGTGCACGACGAGCGCAACACGCGCACGTTCGGCGAGATCGACGAGCGCAGCAACCGGCTGGCCAACGCGCTGGCCGCGCTCGACGTGGCGGCCGGTTCGCGGGTCGCGCTGATGTGCCGCAACCACGCGGCGATGATCGAGGCGTTCGTCGGCTGCAGCAAGCTCGGCGCCGACGTCGTCCTGCTCAACACCGGGCTCTCCCCCGCCGCCGTCGAGGAAGTGCTCACGCAGCACCCGCCCGCCGCGGTGCTGGCCGACGACGAGTTCGCGCCGATCGTCGCGTCGGTGCCCGGCGAATTCCCGCGCGTGAGCACCTGGGACGACGCCGAACAGGGCTACCGCACGCTCGACGAACTGCTCCAGGACGCCCCGGCGGCCCGGCCGAAGCCGAGCGAACGCGAGGGCCGGATCGTCGTGCTGACCTCCGGCACCACCGGGGCCCCGAAGGGCGCGCGCCGTCCGACGCCGAAGGGCGTGAGCACGTCGGCGACCGTTCTGTCACGGATCCCGTTGCGGGCCAGGGACAAGATCGCCGTGGCCGCCCCGCTGTTCCACAGCTGGGGGCTGGCCGCGATGCAGCTCGGCATGGCGCTGCGGGCGGAGCTGTCGCTGATCCGCCGCTTCGACGCGGAGCAGATGCTGCGCACGATCGCCGAGCACCGCTGCGACGCGCTGTTCGCGGTCCCGATCATGCTGCAGCGGATCCTCGACCTGCCCGAACGCGTGCGCAACCGGTACGACCTGTCGTCGCTGCGGATCGTGGCGAGCAGCGGGTCGGCGATGCCGGGCGCGTTCGTGACGTCGTTCATGGACACCTTCGGCGACGTCCTCTACAACTTCTACGGCTCCACCGAGGTGTCCTGGGCGAGCATCGCCGACCCGGCCGACCTGCGCGCCGCCCCGACGTCCGCGGGCCGCTGCCCGCCCGGCACCCAGGTCGCGATCCTGGACGACGAGCGCCGCCCGGTCCCGCCCGGCGACGAAGGCCAGATCTTCGTCGGCAACGACATGCTGTTCGACGGCTACACCAACGGTTCCAGCGTCCCCCGCGCCCACGACCTGATGGCCACCGGCGACGTCGGCTACCAGGACGCGTCCGGACGGCTGTTCGTCACCGGCCGGGCCGACGAGATGATCGTGTCCGGCGGCGAGAACGTGTTCCCGCGTCCGGTCGAGGAAGCGCTGGCCGCGCTGCCGGGCGTCTCGGACGCGGCCGTGGTCGGCGTCCCGGACGACGAGTTCGGCCAGCGCCTCGCCGCGTACGTCGTGCTCCGCCGCGGCGCCCGCATGCACGCCGAGGACATCCGGCACTACATCCACCAGCGGCTCGCGCGGTTCGCCGTGCCGCGCGATGTGTACTTCGTGCCGGAACTTCCGCGGAATGCCACCGGAAAGATCGTGAAGCGGCTTCTCAACGACGACCTTTGGCCGATCGCACAGGGATAGCCCACCGCCGCCGATCCGCCGGTCACCGCCCCAGCGCACGCCCGGCCGCCCGTCCCACCGCCTCCGCCACCTCGGCCAGCGACGGCGAGTCCAGTTTCCACTGCTGCCAGTACAACGCCACGTCCACCGCCCGCTCCGGCGCGAGATCCACCAGGTCCCGCCCTCCGGCACCATCCCCCAGCCCAGCCCGGCTTCCACCGCGTCCGCGAAGGACACCGACGCCGGGATGTAGTGCCGGACCCGGCTCGGCAGCTTGCGCCGGGTCCGGCGGCGCAGGAACTGGTCCTGCACATCGTCTTTCCGGTCGAACACCACCACCGGGGCCGCGGGCAGCCGCTCCGCGAGCGAGCCGCCGTCCAGCCAGCAGCGCACGAATTCCGCCGACGCCACCGCCCGGTACCGCATCGTGCCGAGGCGGCTGACGGTGCAGCCCTGCACCGGCTGCGGCGTCGCGGTGATCGCGGCCATCACCAGTCCTTCGCGCAGCAGGGCGGCCGTGTGGTCCTGGTCGTCGCTGCGCAGGTCGAACGAGACCGGCGGTTCGGCCGGGACCTCTTCGAGCGCGGGCAGGAACCAGGTGGCCAGCGAGTCCGCGTTGACCGCGATCGGCACTGTCGCCGTCCGGGCGGGTCCGCCGAGGCCCAGTTCCGCGCGGGTGTCGGATTCGAGCCGGGTCAGCTGCCGCGCGAACCGCACCAGCACCTCGCCGGATTCGGTGAGCCGCACGGGTTTCGACCGCAGCACGAGCACCCGGCCGATCCGCCGCTCCAGCGCCTTCACCCGCTGGCTCACCGCGGGCGGCGTCACGTGCAGGACCGCGGCGGCCCGGTCGAACGACTGCTCGTCCACCACCGCGAGCAGAGTGCGGACCTGGTCGAGCGGAAGATCGGACATCATCAACGCTTATCTTAGTTCGGAATCTTTACCTGGAATAATGCGGACGCCCGCTTCTACCGTCGGCGGGGTGATCGCAGCACTCAGCGCCGGGTTCGGCACCGGCATGTCCCTCGTCGTCGCCATCGGCGCGCAGAACGCTTTCGTGCTCCGCCAAGGATTGCGCGGCGGTCTCGTCGTGCCGGTGATCCTCGTCTGCACGCTGTCCGACGCGGTCCTCATCGCCGCCGGGGTGAGCGGGATCGGAGCGGTGCCGCAGCGGTGGCCGCCGGCGAGCAAGGCCATCGCGATCGTCGGCGGGCTTTTCCTTGTGGGATACGGGATCCTCGCCGCGCGCCGTGCCTTCCGGCCGGGCGCGCTGACCGTCTCCCCCGCAGACCTGTCCTCGCGCTCACCTGGCTCAACCCGCACGTCTATCTCGACACCGTCCTCCTCCTCGGCTCCGTCGCGGCCGGACACGGCGACGGCCGCTGGCTGTTCGGCATCGGCGCGGTGGTCGCGAGCGCGGTCTCGTTCAGCACGCTCGGGCTCGGCGCGCGGAGGCTGTCCGGCGTGTTCACGCGGCCCACGGCCTGGCGGGTCCTGGACGGCGTGATCGCGCTCGGCGTCGCGCTGCTCCTCCAGCGGGGATACTGCGCCGATCGTTGCTGATCCGACCACAGCCACGGCCTGATGACTTCGCTGCAACGGTTACGTACCGCTTCAGGGCCGGCCTGCTTGTGGCCGAACCAGTAAATCAGCAGGCTCCCGGCGAACAAGACATTTAGTGTTGCTAATGACTCTGTATCAGAGCTAACTTCGAGACATGCCCGCACCCCGGATCGACCTCGCCGAACGCGTTCTCGCCGCGGTGCTGGGCGTGCGCCGCGTCGTGCGCCGGCGAGTGCGGGCCGCACTGCCCGGACCGCACCTGCCGGGCTCGCAGGTGGAACTGCTGCGCGTCGTGCACCGGAACCCGGGCATCGGCGTCGCGGCGGCGGCCAGGGAACTCAGCCTGGCCGGGAACTCGGTCAGCACGCTCGTGAACGTGCTCACCGAGGCAGGCCTGCTGCGGCGCGAGGTCGATCCGGCCGACCGCCGGGCCGCGCGGCTGCAGCTCACCGACGCGGCCAGGGACCGGATGGCGGCCTGGCGGCGCACCCGCACCGGGCTGGTTTCCGCCGCGCTCGCCCAGCTGTCCGATGAGGACACTTCGGCGATCGTCGCCGCGCTGCCCGCCCTCGAACGGCTCACCGAAGTGCTCAAGGAGGACCCGGCATGAGCGCGGCCCGCAAGCGAATCATCGCCATTCCGGCCGTCGCCTCCCAGGCATCCAGCGTGAAACTCCTCAAGGAGGCGGTATGAGCGAACCGGCAGTCCGCTGCACCGGAGTACGGCATTCCTTCGGCGCCACCGTCGCGGTCGACGGCGTGGATCTCGCCATCGAGTCCGGCGAGGTCTTCGGCCTGCTCGGCCCGAACGGAGCCGGGAAAACCACCACGATCCGGATGATCACGACGCTCCTGCCCGTCTCGCCGGACCGCATCACCGTCTTCGGGCTCGACGTCGCCCGCCGCCGGATGGCCGTCCGCCGCCTGATCGGCTATGTCCCGCAACAGCTTTCCGCCGACGGCGCGCTCACCGGCCGCGAGAACGTGTCGCTGTTCGCCCGGCTCTTCGACGTGCCGCGGGCCCGGCGCGCCGCCCAGGTGCGCGAGGCGCTGGACCTGGTCGGCCTGGAGAACGACGCGGACCGCCCGGCCGGCCGCTACTCCGGCGGCATGATCCGCCGGCTGGAACTGGCGCAGGCGCTGGTCAGCTCGCCGCGGCTGCTGATCCTCGACGAGCCGACCATCGGCCTCGACCCAGTGGCGCGTTCGGCGGTCTGGGAGCGGATTGCCGAGATCCGCGCCGCAACCGGGATGACCGTGCTCGTCACGACCCATTACATGGACGAAGCCGAGCAGTACTGCGACCGCGTCGCGCTCATGCACACCGGCAAGATCCGCGCGCTCGGCACCCCGGCCGACCTCGAAGCCGGGCTGGGCCCGGAGTCCACATTGGACGACGTGTTCCGGACTGTCACCGGGAACGCGCTCGACGCAGGAGGGATCCGCGATGTCCGTGCCGCTCGCCGCACCGCCCGCCGTCTCGGCTGACCCCGGCCCGCTGGGGCAGCTGCGCGTGCTGTTCTCCCGGGTCGGCGCGATGTGCCTGGTGGAACTGCAGAAGCTCCGCCGGGACCAGACCGAACTGCTCACCCGGGCGATCCAGCCCGCGCTGTGGCTGCTCATCTTCGGCGAAACGTTCACCCGGCTGCGCGCGATCCCGACCGGTTCGGTGCCCTATCTCGACTATCTCGCGCCCGGCATCCTGGCCCAGTCCGCGCTGTTCATCTCCATCTTCTACGGCATCCAGATCATCTGGGAGCGCGACGCGGGCGTCCTCGCGAAGCTGCTCGTCACGCCCACGCCGCGCGCGGCACTGGTCGCGGGCAAGGCTTTCGCCGCCGGGGTGCGGGCCCTCGTGCAGGCGTTCATCGTGGTGATCCTCGCCGCGCTGCTCGGCGTCGGGCTGACCGCGAACCCGGTGCGGCTGCTGGGCGCCGCGGTGGCCGTGGTGCTCGGTTCGGCCTTTTTCTGCTGTCTTTCCATCGTTATCGCCGGTTTGGTGCTTTCCCGCGAACGGCTGATGGGCATCGGACAGGCGATCACGATGCCGCTGTTTTTCGGGTCGAACGCGCTCTATCCGGTGAACCTGATGCCGTCCTGGCTCAAGGTGCTGAGCCATGCGAACCCGCTGAGTTACCAAGTCGACGCCTTGCGGGGGTTATTGATCGGCACGCCGGCGAACCTCGGGGCGGACTTCGGCGTCTTAGCGGGTGCGACCGCGCTGGCGATCGCGGTCGCTTCGGCTCTGCTGGGAAGGCTGGCTCGATGAAACACCCTCGTCCGCACACCGGTTTCTCACCGGGAAAGGCATAATGTGGGAACCGTGTCTCGTCGCAGGGGGATAGCCCCGTTCCTCGGATTGTGCGTGCTGGCCGGGATTCTCGTCGCGGGCACGCTGGCCCCGGTCGCGATCGGCGCGGGCGTGCTGTCCAACCAGGTCAGCGATTCGGTCGACGCCATCTCCGCCGATCTGGTGCACGCGGAGCCGCCGCTCGTCACCACCGTCACCGACCGCAACGGCGGGACGATCGCGACTTTGTACTCGCAGTACCGCATTCCGGTCACCGCGGCGCAGATCTCCCCGGCGCTGAAGGCCGCGATCGTCGACATCGAAGACCGCCGGTTCTACAGCGAGGGCGGCGTCGACCCGCAGGGCATGCTGCGCGCCGCGGTGCACAACAGTTCCGGCGGAAACCTGCAAGGCGCGTCCACGCTCACGCAGCAATACGTGAAGAACTACCTCGTGAACGTCGTGGACCGCAACGACAAGGCGGCGCAGCAACGGGATCAGGAGGATTCGCTGGCGCGCAAGCTGCGCGAGGCGAAAATGGCCGTGCAGCTGAGCCAGACTGTGTCCAAGGACGACATCCTCGCCGACTACCTGAACGTGGTCGAATACACCGGCACGGTGTACGGCGTCGGCGCGGCCGCACAGGCGTATTTCGGGACGACTGCGGACAAACTGACCGTGCCGCAGGCGGCACTGCTCGCCGGAATGGTGAACAACCCCACCATCTACAACCCGTACACGCATCCGGACAAGGCGCTTCAACGGCGCAATCTGGTGATCGATTCGATGGTGTCCGCGCATTCGATCCCGGCCTCCTACGGAGCGACCGCGAAGGCGACTCCGCTGGGCCTCAGCGGAGCGCGGCCGCAAGCACCGTCGAGCACCTGCCTCGGCGCGGCTCCCGATGCCGGGTTCTTCTGCGCGTACGCGGTGCGCTATCTCGTGCAGTCCGGGCTCACCGCCGACCAGATCGACACCGGCGGATACACCGTGAAGACCACCATGGACCCGCACGTGAGCCAGGTGACGAAGGACGCGGTGAACGCGAACGTGCCGACCACGCAGGACGGCGTCGCCAACACGTTCGCGGTCGTGCAGCCCGGCGGCGACGGGCACCAGGTGCTCGCGATGGTCTCGAACCGCAACTACGGCACCGATCCCGACCAGGGCGAGACGTCCACGAACATCGTGGCCGACGCGAGCAACAAGTTCGGCGCGGGCTCGTCGTTCAAGATCTTCACCTCGGCCGCGGCGATGGTCGCAGGCAAAGCGGGCCTGAACACGCCGCTGACGAACCCGTTCAGCGACTGCTTCAACCCGCCCGACATGAACCGGTACACGCACTGCTACCCGGTGAGCAACGACGGCACGAGCTACCCGAACCCGATCTCGCTGTCCGCCGGGCTGGCGACGTCGCCGAACGTCGCGTTCGTCGGCCTGGAATCGCGAGTGGGCATGCCCGCGGTGCTGGACATGGCGCGGAAACTGGGCCTGCGCACCACCATGGCGACCAACGACGCGGGCAGCAAGCCGATCACCGACCCGGCCGACCCGCGGTCGAAAAACCCGCAGTACAACGAACCGCAGTCGCAGTACTTCCAGAACCTGCTGTCCTTCACGCTGGGCAACAGCCCGGTGAGCCCGCTGGAGATGGCGAACGTCTCGGCCACCCTGATGAGCGGCGGAATGTGGTGCCCGCCCGACCCGATCCTGTCCGTCACCGACCGCCACGGCCACCCGGTCCCGCTGCACCAGCAGGCCTGCGAACAGGTGATCCCGCCCGGCGTCGCGAACACGCTGGAGTCGGGCCTGAGCCAGGACACCACGATCGGCACGTCCGCCCGCGCGGCCCAGTCGGCGGGCTGGACCCACCCGGACATCGGCAAGACCGGAACCACGCAGCAGAGCGAATCCGTCGCGTTCGTCGGCGGAGTCGACCACTACGCCGTGTCGTCCATGGTCTTCGCCGACGGCCCCCGTCCGCAGGAAATCTGCCCCGGCACCCCCGTCCACCTGGGCAACTGCGGCCACGGCGCCTTCGGCGGCACGGTCGCCGCGCCGCCGTACTTCTCCGCGATGAACCAGCTGCTGGCCGGACAGCCGGACGTCCCGATCCCGCCGCCGGACCCGGCATACCTGGACGCACACGCCTGACCCGGACGGATGCCGTTGCGGGGAACCCTGCGGGACTCTGATCCCTTCAGGGTTCCCCGCACGGACTTCTCGCGAAGCCCGTGGCGACCCGCCTGATCGAGATCGTGCCCCGCTTGCGGCGCAAGCCCCTCGCCCTGTTCGCCGTCGCCGCCTTCCGCGAGCGTCTCTCGACGACCGCCGCAGCGGCACTCGGGGCGCTCCGCGGAAACCCGCTCAAGCCTTTTCCGACTGCGCTCCGTGCCCCCGCGAGCGCCGTCCGATGTTGCGTCTTCCTGACGGTCGTAAAACGTATTACAGTAGCTGGACGCGGGAAGGCCGTCGTCTGAATTGGGGGCACGTGGTGCAGCTCCAGCCGAGTGCGCATGTCGACACGTTCTGCCGGGACCACCTCCCGCCGTTCGAGCAGTGGCCGCGGTTGTGGTTCGATCTGCCCGAACTGCGGTACCCCGACCGGCTCAACGCGGCCACGCGCCTGCTCGACGACACGATCGCGCGCTGGGGAGCCGACCGTCCCGCGCTGCTCTCCCCCGCCGGATCCTGGTCCTACGGCGACCTGCTGACCCGCGCCAACCAGATCGCCCACGAACTCACCGCGCAGGGCATCGTGCCCGGGAACCGCGTGCTGCTGCGCGGGCCGAACACCCCGTGGCTCGCCGCGTGCTGGCTGGGCGTGCTGAAGGCGGGCGCGGTCGCCGTCGCCACCATGCCGATGCTGCGGGCGCACGAGCTGTCGAAAATCATCGAGGCGAGCACCCCTGTCATCGCCCTCTGCGACCACCGGTATCCCGGGGAACTACAGTCCTTCGACCTCCCCGTGGTCCCCTACGGCGGCGACAGCCCCGACGACCTGGCCGCGCGCTGCGCCACCCGTCCCGCGACCTTCCAAGACGTCGACACCGCCGCGGACGACGTCGCTCTCCTCGCCTTCACCTCCGGCACCACCGGCCGCCCCAAGGCGACCATGCATTTCCACCGCGACCTGCTCGCCATCGCCGACACGTTCTCCCGGCACCTGGTCAAACCCCGGGAAACCGACCTGTTCTGCGGCACTCCCCCGCTGGCGTTCACGTTCGGCCTCGGCGGCCTGCTGGTCTTCCCGCTGCACGCCGGAGCCGCGACCCTGCTCGTCGAGCGCGCCACGCCGGCCGAACTCGCCGACCTCGTCGCCGAGCATCGGGTGACGGTCCTGTTCACCGCACCCACCGCGTACCGCGCGATCCTCGCCTCCGACCGCCGCCCGCTGCTGTCCGGCTTGCGCCGCGCGGTGTCGGCGGGCGAGGCGTTGCCCGAATCCGTCGCGACCGACTTCCACGAGGCCACCGGCCACTGGCTCATCGACGGCATCGGCAGCACCGAAATGCTGCACGTGTTCATCTCCGCCGCCGACGAGGACGCCCGCCCGGGCGCGACCGGCCGCGTCGTCCCCGGCTACCGCGCACAGATCGTCGACGACAACGGCCACCCCGTCCCCGACGGCACCCCCGGCCGCCTGGCCGTCCAAGGCCCGACCGGCTGCCGTTACCTCGCCGACGACCGGCAGACCGTCTTCGTCGAGGACGGCTGGAACCTCACCGGCGACACCTACGTCCGCGACTCCGACGGCTACTTCCACTACCGCGCCCGCAGCGACGACATGATCGTTTCGTCCGGCTACAACATCGCCGGGCCCGAGGTGGAAGAGGTGCTGCTGCGCCACCCGGACGTGCTCGAATGCGCGGTCGTCGCCGCCCCGGACGACGCGCGCGGCTCGATCGTCGCCGCTTACGTGGTCCTCAACGAGGGCGTTCCCGCCGACGAGGCGAAAGCGAAAGAACTGCAGGACTTCGCGAAATCCCTTGCCGCGCCGTACAAATACCCGCGGCGGGTGGAGTTCGTCCCGGACCTGCCGCGCAACCCGAGCGGGAAGGTCCAGCGGTACCTGCTGCGCCGCCGCGCGGCCGAACCGGTGAGCTGAGTTCCGGCACCGCCGTCCCGCCCGGACCCTCGGACGGCCCGCACCAAGCCGTCACCCGTACTCGACACCGACCGGCCACCCGGACCCGTCAGAGCTTCCAGCCCAACGTGACCACCGTGCCGTCCGCGCTGGTCCGCACATCCGCCCGGACCCTCGGACGACCCGCACCAAGCCATCACCCGTACTCGACACCGACCGGCCACCCGGACCCGTCAGAGCTTCCAGCCCAACGTGACCACCGTGCCGTCCGCGCTGGTCCGCACATCCGCCCGGTCCGCCGTCGCCTGCACCAGCAGCAGCCCGCGCCCGCGCACCGAAACCGGATCGTCCTCGGCTTCCTCCGGCGGACGCCACTGCCCGTGGTCGGCGATCACGACCTCGACGCTGTCCGGCCGGCACACCGCGTCGAGGTCCACCAGCCCCGGTTCGCCCGGATACGCGTGATCGGCGACGTTCGCCAGCGCCTCGTACCCGGCCAGCACGATGTCGTGCGCGCGATCGTCGGGGACGCCGGACTCCAGCGCCCAAGCCAGCAACCGGTGCCGCAACGCGCGCAACGCCCCCGGCTCCGCCACGATCCCGTGACAGCTCAGTGCCCGGGTGTCCTCCCGCACGTCCATCGTCAACCGCCCGCTCCGGCGACCCCGGCCAGCGCCTGGTCGACCGAGGGGAACAGCGCGATCCACTCGTCGAGGCCGGTGGTCGTGAACGGCCGCGAGGTGATCGAGGACGTGCTCACGACCCGCAGCGCGCCCGCGTCGAGCTTGCGGTGCGCACCCGCCAGCACCTGCAACCCGGACGAGCTGAGAAAATCGACCGCGCGCAGGTCGACCACCAGCACGCCGGGTTCCCGTTCGAGCACCCCGCCCACGAACTCGCCGAGTTCCGGCGCGGTGACCAGATCGATCTCGCCGCCCACGGTCACGACCGCGGCCGGCCCCCGCCACCGGACAGACACCTCGAGGTCGCCCGCGTCCTGCCCGTCTCCCGAAGCCACGATCACCGATCGTGCCCGATCGGAGGACGAATCGCCAGCGGGCCACCGGACGGCGGCGGCGCGAGCCCCCACCCGGCCGCGCACCCGCTCCGCCATCAGCGGGTCCGGCGAGGGCCAGTCGCGGAGAACAGCACGTCAGCCCGCGGGCGAGGCTGACTGTGACGATACGGAACTGGCCGCGCACGCCGCTTCCTCTCCCGGCCAGCCCACCCGGCAAGACTTCCCGCGCGGCATGTCCCCCATGGGGTTTCCTCAGCAGTGCGCGGGGGTTCTCGCCCCCGCCGACGTCCCGCCGCGCGAAGTCGCCCCGGCCCGACAGCCGCAGCCGGGCCAGCGCGAACGTCTGTCAGGGTTCCCCTCACCTACATCAGCGGGAGTTCAGGCGAACCGATCCGGATCGGCCGCCGCCCACTCCTGCGCCCACCCGAGAGGCGGCTCCGCCAGCAACTGCCCGGGCTCCAGCCAGTCGTACCACTCCGCGTACGACAGCACCGTCCGCGCATCCACCCGGCGGCGCAGCAACCGCGGCGACAACTCCGCCGGATCCGAGACCCCCATCGCCGCCATGATGCGCATCGCCGAGGCGACCGTAGCCTCCTGGTACCGCCGCACCCGCTCGGTCTTGTCCCGCACGTCCAGCGCCCGCCCCCGGCGCGGGTCCTGGGTCGCCACCCCGACCGGGCACTTGTTCGTGTGGCACCGTTGCGACTGGATGCATCCCACCGCGAACATCATCGCCCGCGCGGCGTTCGTGTAGTCCGCGCCCTGGATCAACCGCTTCACCACATCCGCTCCGGTGGCGACTTTCCCGCTCGCCCCGAGCCGGATCCGGTCCCGCAGCCCGGTGCCGATCAGCGCATTGTGGACAGTGTGCAGGCCCTCGGTCAGCGGCGTGCCGAGGTGGTCGGCGAACTCCAGCGGGGCCGCACCGGTACCGCCTTCGGCGCCGTCGACCACGATGAAGTCCGGCGTGACCCCTTCGGCCAGCATCGCCTTGCACACCGCCAGCACCTGCGCCCGGGAACCGACGCACAGCTTGAATCCGGTCGGCTTCCCGCCGGCCAGCTCGCGCATCCGGGCAATGAACCGCACCAGTTCGCGAGGAGTCGAGAACACCCGGTGATACGGCGGGGAAACGACCGTTTCTCCCCTGGGCACCTCGCGCACCCGGGCGATTTCCGCATTCACCTTCGTACCGGGCAGCACCCCGCCCATCCCGGGCTTGGCGCCTTGCGAAAGTTTCAAGGAAACGCATTTCACCGCGTCGTGCGCGGCTTTGCCGGCGAAAGCCGAGGGGTCGAAGTCCCCCTCCGAGGTCCGGCAGCCGAAGTAGCCGGTGCCGATTTCCCAGATCAGGTCGCCGCCGCCCCGCAGGTGGTGTTCCGAGAGTCCGCCCTCGCCGGTGTCGTGGGCGAAACCGCCGCGGGCGGCACCTTGGTTCAGCGCGAGGATCGCGTTGCCGGACAAGGAACCGAAGCTCATCGCCGACACGTTCAGCAACGCCATCTCGTACGGCTTCGCACAGTCCGGCCCGCCGACCCGGACTCGCGGCGCGTGCTCCGGAACCGGCACCGGCGCGAGCGACGGGACGAGGAATTCGTATCCCTCGGCGTACACGTCGCGCTCGGTGCCGAATGGTTCTTCCGCGGCCGTGCCCTTGGCGCGCTGGTAGACAATGGACCGGACGTCGCGGTCGTACGGGCGGCCGTCGAAGTTGCGTTCCACAAAGTACTGCTGCATTTCCGGCCGGAGGCTTTCGAGCAGGAATCGCAGGTGCCCGAGCACCGGATAGTTCCGCAGCACCGAATGCCGCCGCTGGGTCACGTCGTACACCCCGGTCGCCGCGAGCGCCAGCAGCGGCGCCGCCAGGAACCACCACCACGGGGAAGCCGCGCCGAGCACCACCGCCCCGGCCGCGAGCACGACCAGCCCGGCGACCAGCCCGAATCGGACCACACTGAGTCTTGCCACGGCGTCGAAACTAAACCCAGCGGCCAGGACGCGCAGGCCGGCTAGACGAGCACGGGCTTCTCGACAGCCGCGGCCAGCCGCTTCGAGCGGACGGCGAGGACGATCAGCACCGCCGGGAACAGCAGATCGCAGACCAGGACGCCGCCGGTGTTGCCGGGCGCGTGGTCGCCGTTGGCGAACCACTGGTACACGTGGCCGATCAGCGCGCCCCACAGGAACATCCCGGCGCCGAGGCCGACAGTGACGCGTTCCCGGGCGGTGGCCGACGACGAGGCGGCGCGGAAGCCCATCACCGCGAGCCCGAGGTTGGCGAACGCGATCTCGAACTGGAACGGCGAGCGGGTGAAGCCGATCACGTCGGCCATCACGCCCGGCGCGCCGAGGAAGGCGAAGACCATCCACAGGCTGCCGCAGCCGAGCGCGGGGACGGCCCACCACCGCTGCCAGGTTTCGAGCCTGGCCTGCGGCGAAGGGCTCTTCCGGGTGCGGATCAGCGCACCGGCGACCGCGATCAGCGGCCAGATGAGAGGGAACAGGGTCTGCGCGACGTAAGGGATCTCCATGCCGATGAGTCTTGCATAGTTAATATTAACTCGTCAACACTCCTGGTAGGCTCGCCCCCGTGGACGACGGACTTGCCGAAGCGCTTCATCGAGTGGTGTTCCTGCTGGGCGAAGCCGCGCGGAAACGCGCGGACGACTCGGCCGGGCTGACCTACAGCCAGCTGCGCCTGCTGGGCACAGTGGAAGACATCGAACCCGCGACGCAGCATCAGCTCGCGCAGGCGATGTCAGTGTCCGACCCGGCGATCAGCCGCGCGCTGCGCCCGCTGGAATCGGCCGGGTTCGTCCAGGTGCGCCAGGACCCCGACCACGCGCGACGGCGGCTGGTCACCCTGACCGACGCGGGCCGGAGAGCCTTCCACGACACCGGGAAACCGCTGCGGGACGAGTTCCGCGAGGCCTTGCTGAAGGCGGGGTTCCCGTACGAGCAGTATCTGCGCGACACCGAGCGGCTCGCCGAACTGCTGTCCTGAAAGAAGCCACCAGCCAAGGTCGGTGAAGGGTTCCTTGGGGGAATCTGATTTCCTCAAGGAACCCTTCACCGACCTCCCGGCGCGTGCACCGGGAACGGCTCAGTAGGCCAGATTGGGCCGCAGCCACCGCTCCACTTCGGACAGTTCCTCGCCGCGCCGGGCCGCGTAGTCCTCCGTCTGGTCGCGGCCGAGGCGGCCGACCGTGAAGTACCGCGATTGCGGATGCGCGAAGATCAGCCCGCTCACCGCCGCGGCGGGCGTCATCGCGTACGACTCGGTCAGCCCGATCCCCAGCTCCTCGGCGCCCAGCAGCGCGAACAGGTCCTTCTTCTCGCTGTGGTCCGGGCTCGCCGGGTAGCCGAGTGCCGGGCGGATGCCGCGGAAGCGTTCCGCGTGCAGGTCCGCCAGGTCCGGCCGCACGTCCGGCTCGAACCAGCGGCGGCGGGCCTCCAGGTGCAGGTACTCGGCGAACGCCTCGGCCAGCCGGTCGGCCAGCGCCTTCACCATGATCGCCCGGTAGTCGTCGTGTTCGGCCTCGTACTTGGCCGCCAGGACTTCCGCGCCGTGGATCCCGACGGCGAACCCGCCCAGGTGGTCGCCGAAACCGGCGGGGGCGATGTAGTCGGCCAGGCACCGGTTCGCCCGGCCTTCCGGCTTCTGCGTCTGCTGGCGCAGCATCGGGAACTTCCAGTCCGAGTACTCGCCGTCGAGCAGGATGTCGTCGCCCTCGGCATGCGCGGGCCAGAACGCGTACGCGCCGCGTGCGGTGAACGAGCCGTTCTCGATGATCTCGTCCAGCAGCTGGTTCGCGTCGTCGAACAGCTCGCGCGCGACCGGCTGGTCGAGGATCGCCGGGTACTTGCCCTTGAGTTCCCAGGCCAGGAACAGGAACTGCCAGTCGATCATCTCGCGCAGCTCGGGAATCGACGGCTCGGCCACGCGCACGCCGGTGAACTCCGGCGTCGGGACCTCGTCGAACGACACCTTCTCGGCGTTCGCCCTGGCCTGCTGAAGAGTGAGCAGCGGCGTCGCGTGCCGGTTCTCGTGCTGCTCGCGCAACCGCTGCTGCTCGGCGCGGTTGGCGGTGTCCAGCGCGTCGGCGCGGTTGGTGTCGAGCAGGTCGGACACCACGCCGACGACCCGCGACGCGTCGAGCACGTGCACCGTGCTGTGGTCGTACACCGGAGCGATCTTGACCGCCGTGTGCTGCTTCGACGTGGTCGCGCCGCCGATCAGCAGCGGCAGCTTCAGCCCGCGCCGCTGCATTTCCTGGCCGACCGACACCATCTCGTCCAGCGACGGCGTGATCAGCCCGGACAGCCCGACGACATCCGCGTGCTCGGCGACCGCGGTGTCGAGGATCTGCGCCGCGGGCACCATCACGCCGAGGTCGATCACCTCGTAGTTGTTGCAGCCCAGCACGACGCCGACGATGTTCTTGCCGATGTCGTGCACGTCGCCCTTCACCGTGGCGAGCACGACCTTGCCCTGGCCGCGGGTGGTTTCGAAGCGGCCCTCGGCCTGCATTTTGGCCTTCTCCGCCTCCATGTACGGTTCGAGATAGGCCACCGAACGCTTCATCACCCGCGCGCTCTTCACGACCTGCGGCAGGAACATCTTCCCGGAGCCGAAGAGGTCGCCGACGATCTTCATGCCGTCCATCAGCGGGCCCTCGATGACCTCCAGCGGCCGGGCGAAGGACTGCCGGGCCTCCTCGGTGTCGTCCTCGATGAAGTCCACGATGCCGTGCACCAGCGCGTGCGAAAGCCGTTCCGCCACCGGGTTTTCCCGCCAGGACAGGTCGACGACGCGCTTGGTGCCGCTGCCCTTGACCGTCTCGGCGAACTCCACGAGCCGGTCGGTGGCGTCCGCGCGGCGGTCGAACAGGACGTCCTCGACCAGTTCCAGCAGGTCCTTCGGGATGTCCTCGTACACCGCGAGCTGGCCGGCGTTGACGATGCCCATGTCGAGCCCGGCGCGCACGGCGTGGAACAGGAACGCCGAGTGCATCGCCTCGCGCACGACGTTGTTGCCGCGGAAGGAAAACGACAGGTTCGAGATGCCGCCGGAGGTGTGCGCGCCCGGGCAGCGTTCCTTGATCAGCGGCAGCGCCTCGATGAACGCCTTCGCGTAGCCGTTGTGCTCGCTGATGCCGGTGGCCACGGCGAGCACGTTCGGGTCGAAAATGATGTCCTCGCCGGCGAAACCCGCCTGCGTGGTGAGCAGATCGTAAGCGCGGGAACAGATTTCGACCTTGCGCGCGGCGGTGTCGGCCTGGCCCTTCTCGTCGAAGGCCATCACCACGACGCCGGCGCCGTAGTCGCGGATGCGCCGGGCCTGCTCCAGGAACGGGCCCTCGCCCTCCTTGAGGCTGATCGAGTTGACCACGCCCTTGCCCTGCACGCAGCGGAGCCCGGCCTCCAGCACGCTCCAGCGCGAGCTGTCGACCATCACCGGGATGCGCGCGACCTCGGGCTCGGTGGCGATGAGGTTGAGGAACGTCGTCATCTCCTGCTCGGATTCGAGCAGGTCGGCGTCGAAGTTGACGTCGAGCAGGTTCGCGCCGCCGCGGACCTGCTCCAGCGCGACGTCCACCGCGGCCTGGTGGTCGCCCGCCTCGATCAGCCGGCGGAACTTCGCCGAGCCGGTGACGTTGGTGCGCTCGCCGATCATCACGAACCCGGTGTCCTCGCCGATCATGAACGGCTCGAGACCGGAGAACCGGGTGACCGGATCGTGCGCGGGCACCGGCCGCGGCGGGAGGCCCTTGACGGCCTCGGCGATCTTCGCGATGTGCGCCGGCGAAGTGCCGCAGCAGCCGCCGACGATGTTGACCATCCCGGCCCCGGCGAATTCGCCGAGCATGCCGCCGGTTTCCTCGGGCGTCTGGTCGTAGCCGCCGAACGCGTTGGGCAGGCCCGCGTTCGGGTGGCACGCGGTGTAGGTGTCCGCGAGCTTCGCCAGTTCCTCCACGTGCGGGCGCATTTCCGCGGCCCCGAGCGAACAGTTGACGCCGACGACCATCGGGCGCGCGTGCGCGACGGAGGTCCAGAACGCCTCGACTGTCTGGCCGGACAGCGTGCGCCCGGACAGGTCGACGATAGTCACCGAAATCCACAGCGGCAGGTGCGGCGCGACCTCGCGGGCCGCGGTGATCGCGGCCTTGCAGTTCAGGGTGTCGAAGATCGTCTCGATCATCAGCAGGTCGACGCCGCCGTCGGCGAGGGCCTGGATCTGCTCGGCGTACGAGGCTTTCACGTCTTCGTAGGCGACCGCGCGGAACGCCGGGTCCTCGACGCGCGGCGACAGCGACAGCGTGACGTTCAGCGGGCCGATCGACCCGGCCACGAAACGGTTGCCGAACTCGTTCGCGGCCTGGCGGGCGAGTTCGGCGGCCCGCAGGTTCATCTCGCGCACGCGGTCCTGGAGGCCGTAGTCGGCCTGGCCGATGCTGGTGGCGGTGAACGTGTTGGTGGTGGTGATGTCCGCGCCCGCGGCGAGGTACTGGCGATGCACGTCCAGCACGACGTCCGGCCGCGTGAGATTCAGCAGGTCCGGGTCGCCGGTGACGTCTTTCTCGTGCCCTTCGAGCCAGTCCGCCCGGTAGTCCTCGGGAGCGAGACCGGCCCCCTGCAGCATCGTGCCCCAGGCCCCGTCGAGCACGACGACGCGCTGGTCGAGCAGGTTCCGCAGGTTCTGGGTCATCGCCACCTCCGCATGAGTGCACGGAGGCGCCCTTGGATGGTGGTACCGGCCGAGCGTGGCGGACCACCGGTCCGTTGCAGCGCCTCTCGACCTGGTCGTCAAGACTACCGGATGTGACCAGCCCCCGGGCAGGCGTGTTCACTCCTCGGGAATCGAGCGGTCCCCGGGCGGGCTGCCCCGCCACTTCCAGCCGGTCCGCCGGGGTCGTCCGGGCAGGTCGATCCGGCCGGCGCACCAGCGCAGCGCGTCCCAAGCGTCGGGAATCGGCTCCTGCTCGGGGAAAAGCCGCGCGACGACGCGGGCGCAGGTGTCGCGCGGCGGGTCGATCGCGACGCCGAGACCCTGGGCGATGTCGTCGCCGTGCAGCAGCAGTTCCACGCAGCCCATCGCGGCGAAACCGGCCGGATCGGAGCGGCCGGTCGGGTGGTAGGCGCGCTCGCCGGGCCTGCTGCTCCGGACCGCGGCGGCGAGCAAACGCCCGCCGGCGATGACGAATTCGAGCAGTTCGGCGGGGGACGCGTCGGCGTCGGTTTTGGCGAGGAAGCGCACGTAGTGGTCGGCCGGGCGGCTCACGACCTGGGCGGCGTAGGACAGGAGGGTGTCGCCGAGGTGCTCCGCGGTGTACCGGCAATCCCATTCGAGATCGCCTGCCGGACGCGTCCAGTCGCCGCCGATGGCGGGTCCGAGAGCGGAGGATACGCAGCTGAGGGCTTCGTCGAGGGCTTCGGCGCGCACGGTCATCCGGTCAGCGTAGAGAAGCCCAGAAGCCGCAGTGGTGATCTTGGGCGAATCCGGTCAGCGGCTGCGCGCCGCCCGGCCGGTACGCGACCGCCTGCCCGGTCGGGCCGCCGCGGACGAACGTCGTCCAGTCGTCCGCCATCCGGTCGGCGAGCCGTTGCTGTGCTGGGGTGAATGTTGCTGGCTGCTCGGCGAAATCGAACAGGTAGGGCAGTTCCGCGGTGTGCGTGGCCCCGAGCGGGAACGGCGCCCGCAGCGCGGCCGCCGCCGGCGAGGTCGGGTCGTTGAACTCGTAGGTCGACACGCTGGGCAGCGAACTGGCGAGCCGCGCGGCCGGGCAGGCGAACGCCCAGTCGGTGACAGCCGCCGCGTACGCGAGGGAAGCGTTGCCGCTGAACGCATCCACCGGGTACTCGCGAGCGACCGCGTCGGCGTGGGGGAAGACGTTCGCAAGCGCTTGCGGGTAGCCGTGCCGCGTGACTTCGCGACCGGCCGCCGCCTGCTCGGCGAGGAAATACGTGAACTCGTCGTGCGCCGTGCCCAGCATGACCGGCACCGGAGCCGCGGGAAGCTTGCCGGGCAGCACCGAACCGCCAGTGACCGGGCCCGGCATCTCGATCCCCGCGATCGAGCCGTACGCCGGAGCGGTCAGGAGTTTCTCGACGGGCAACTCCCGCAGGCATTGCGCGGCGGTCCGGCGGTCGGCGCAACCGCGCGCGGCGGCGTACTCGACGCTCTTGTTTTCGGCGGCGGACAACGTCGCCTGCGCCTGGCACGGTCCACTTTGGATGATCGCGGCGCGGAACAGCCCGCGCGAGCCGGGGGCGACGAGGTGGTCGCACACCGACATCCCGCCCGCGGACTCCCCCGCGATCGTCACCCGGTTCGGGTCGCCGCCGAAGGACGCGATGTTGTCGCGCACCCACAGCAGCGCCTGCTGCTGGTCGAGGAAGCCGTAGTTCCCCGGTTCCGGGCCCAGCGACGGGTCGGCGAGGAAGCCGAGCGCGCCGAGCCGGTAGTTGAGCGTGACGACCACCGCGTCGCCGCGGCCGGCCAGCCGGGCGGCGCCGTAACGGTCGCCGCCGCCGCTGAGGAACGCGCCGCCGTGCAGCCACACCAGAACCGGCCGCCCGGTCTCGCCGGCCGGCGGCGTCCAGACATTCAGGTAGAGGCAGTCTTCGCTGGTCAGGGCTCCGCCGGCGGCCTGCGGACAGCGTGGCCCTGGTTTCGTGGCGTCGCGCTCCCCCGTCCAGGGCTCGACGGGGACGGGCGGCTGCCAGCGCCGCTCGCCGACGGGTGCGGCCGCGTACGGGATGCCTTGGAAGAGCCGATGACCGGGAGCGACGCTGCCGCGGACGGCGCCGGCTGCGGTGTGCACGACGTCGCCTGCCCGGCTGACCGCCGCGACCGAAGACGCGCAGGCCGACGCGGCCAGAACGGGAATGACGGCCAGTGCCGCGCACCACCGTCGCCGAATCCCCCGAAAAGCCGCCGCCACCGGCCGGACGATACCGGCCGGGCGTCCGGGCCCGGCCGCCGGATCATCCGGCGGAGCGCGAGAACCGCCCCGCCGGGCAACGTCGAGACCAGAGCGAGCACGCCGTAGCCGACCGCGACCGTCACGCCCTGCTCCGCGCCCAGTCCGGCGGCGGCGAACGACAACGCCGCGGTGCCCTCGCGCGGGCCGAATCCGCCGACGTTCAGCGGCATCCCCATCGCCAGCAACGCGAGCACCAGCAGCGGCAGCAGGACGCTCAACGGCGCGGTCGCACCAGCCGCGCGGGCGGCGACCGCGAACAGCGTCAGATGTCCGGCCACTGCCAGCAGAGACCAGCCTGCGACGCCGGGCCACGCTTCGAGGACGCCGGTCCGGATGTCGGCCGCCCAGACGCGACGCAGCCGCTGCCGCGTCGTGACCGCGGCGACGGCCAGCGCCACGGTCACGATTCCCAGGCAGAGCAGCACCTGCCGCGGCAGCAGCTCCGGCCGGAAGACCACGACGGCCAGTCCGGCGGCCACCACCACGGTCTGTCCGGCAGCGCGTTCGAGCACGACCGCCCGGACGCCGCGACCGACGTCGCCGGTTCGTCGGCCATGTCGGACTGCGCGGTGGACGTCGCCGAGCACGCCGGCGGGGAGGACGCCGTTGAGGAATTGCGCGCCGTAATAGTCGCCTGCGGCTTCGCGGAACGGCAGGCGCAGCCCGAGCCGCGCCGCGACCAGCCGCCAGCGCGCGGCGCTCGCCAGAGTGGTCACGAGCCCGATGACCAGCGCGATCGTGATCGGAACCGGGCCAAGCGCGCGCAGACCACCGGCGAATGCCCCCGTGCCGAGCCGCCACCACAGCGCGGCGATGACCGCGACCCCGGCCAGCAGCCGCAGCCACCGCATCAGCCGACCGCCAAGATTCCGCGCAACCGGGCCGCCGCGGCGGCCCACCCTTCCAGGGTGCGCGCTCGCGCGGCAGCCGCAGCACGGAGTCGTTTGCGCAGGTCAGGGTCGTCACGCCAGCTTCGGAGCGCTGCGCCGAGGGCTGCTGCGTCGCCGGGCGGGACGAGGAGACCGGGTCGCTCGCCGTCCGGCGCGCGGCCGAGGGCGTCGGGTACGCCGCCGACGTCCGAGGCGAGCACCGGGATTCCGCGAGCGAGCGCCTCCGTGACGACCATGCCGTACGTCTCGGCGTGCGAGGGCAGGACCAGCAGGTCGGCTCGGCGGTAGGCGTCTTCCAGCGCTGCTCCGCCGAGCGGGCCGGTGAAGCGGGCGCGCGGGTGGCTCAAGGTGGTGGCGTAGGCCGGGTTTCGGGTGCGCGAGCCGACCAGGTCCACCTTCAGCCCGTCCACTTCGGACAGTGCTTTCAGGAGGATGTCCTGGCCCTTGCGCGGGGTCACCGCGGCGACACAGATCAGCTGGGACACTCCGTCGGTCCCGGTGGCTCGCGGTGCCGGATCGGTTCCGGGCGGTGCGATGTGGACGGTGGCGAGGCCGTGCCGCTTCTCGACGGCGCGAGCGGCGGCGGGACTGGTGACGATGACCTGGTTCGCGAGCTGGAGGGTCTTCCGTTCGCGGGCGTCGAGGTCAGCCGCGCGGTGCGGGCTGTCGTCCGCCAGCGGCAGGTGCACGAGGACAGACAGGTCGAGCCGGGCCGCCTGCGGGGCCACAACTTCCGGCACTCCGCACGCGACAAGGCCGTCGAGCAGCACCTTCGCGCCATCGGGGACCTCGGCGAGCACTCCGTCCAGCTGACGCTTCGCGGCCTCGCCGGGGTCCGGCCAGCTACCCTCGACCGGCCGCAGCCGTACCGGTAGGTGTTCGGCCATGCGGCGGTCGTAGGTGTTGCCGCCGCTGGGCACGCTGCGGTCGTCGAGGTCGCCCGGCACCACAAAACAGGACAGTCGCACGCTGCCTCCCTCCTAACCGGAGACAACGGGCGACTGGGCGATCTGGTTCAGCCGTCGAAGGTGTCCGGGTCGAAGCCCGTGCGGCGGCCCTCGTCGAGGCCGCTGAGGACGTCGAGGTCGCTGTCGCTGAGGGAGAAGTCGAAAATGTCGATGTTCTCCCGCATCCGCTTCGGCGACGACGACTTCGGGAACACGACGTTGCCAAGCTGCACGTGCCAGCGCAGCACGATCTGCGCGGGCGTCTTGCCGTGTTTCTCCGCCAGTTCGGCCAGCAGCGGGTCTTCGAGCACTTCGCCTTGGGCGAGCGGGCTCCACGCCTCGGTCACGATGCCGTGTGCTTCGTGGTAGGCGCGCAGTTCCGGTTGCTGCAGCGCGGGATGCAGCTCGATCTGGTTGACCGCGGGCACCGTCGCCGACTCGGCGGCCAGGCGTTCCAGGTGCGAAATCTGGAAGTTGGACACCCCGATCGCGCGGGTCTTGCCTGCGCGCTGCAGTTCCTCGAAACCGTGCCAGGTGGCGACGTACTTGTCCTGTTTCGGCAGCGGCCAGTGGATCAGGTAGAGGTCGACGTAGTCCAGTTCGAGCCGCTGCAGGCTGCCCTCCATCGCGTTGATCGCGTTGTCGTGGCCCTGCGCGTCGTTCGCCAGCTTTGTGGTGACGAAGATTTCTTCACGCGGTACGCCCGAATCGCGGATGCCCGCGCCGACGCCTTCCTCGTTGCGGTACATCTGCGCGGTGTCGAGGTGGCGGTATCCGGCCTCCAGCGCCTCGCGCACCGCCGCGGCTGTTTCCTCCGGCGGGATCTGGAAGACGCCCAGGCCGAACTGCGGAATCCGGACGCCGTTGGTGAGTTCGAGCTGCGGAACGCGGTTCGTCTCGATCGTCATATCGGCGGCCTACCCGTGCGCGGCGGCGGCGAAACTCGCTCGATCAGGCAGCGACCGCCTCGCGGACGCACAGGATCTCGTCCGCGCCGGTCACCGCGAGACACCGCCGGACCGCGTGCGCGGGCCCAGGCACGACAGCGAACGACGGGATCCGTTCGTGCGCGTCGAGCAGGGCGCGAACGCCAGCGCAGCTCAGGAACGCGACGCCGGACAGATCGACGACCACCGGCCCGGCCAACGGCGCGACAGCCGCTTCGAAAACGTGCACGGTAGCCGCGTCGAGGTCTCCGACCAGAGCGAGGTGGATCGCGTCCGCCTGCCTCGCCGCGCGGATCGTCAATTCCACCGGCGCGGTGACGCCGGGAAGAGGAAGAGTCATGGGTTTGCGCTCCTTTCGCAGAGATCTGCTTGGGGCGCTGACCGCAGCATGGTTCCGGACAACAGCCAACACAGGCGACCGTACGCGTTCTCCCAGTGCGGTCAACCCAGGTGAGCACGAGGTTCACTCCCGCGGCGGCTGAGTCCGCCTGTTCGGGGGCCTGTTCGCCAGCGGCGGGCGGGACGGGCAAGTGGTCGGATCGGGGTGCGATCGCGGCGATCCGTTCACGGGATGTTCACTCGCGGGGGCACCTCTCCGGGCGATCCCCGGGCGGTCGAGCATGCCCGCGGAGACCAGGCGAGGACCGAGTCCGCGCGCGGGAACCATGCCTCGGCATGGTTCCCGCGCCATCACCGTCCACTATGGACGGTCAGTCGCGCAGGGCGAGCTTCGCGAGTTCCTCGTCGAAGTCGAAGCAACGGTCTTCGGAGCCGACCGGGACCTCGTCGTAGGTGCGGTCGAGGAAGTCGGCGAGTTCGTTCGCCGCCGCCTCCAGCACCGCGGAACCGTCCGGCGCGTTCAGCTCCACCAGCACGCGGCTGTCGTCGGCGGCGGGGCGCACCTGGACGTCTCCGTCGCCCGCGGGCGCCAGCAGGCCGTCGGCGAGCAAGTCCCGCCCGAACAGCCAGCGCACGACACTGCCGCCGGCGTGGTAGCCGACCGACACCGCGAACGGATCCGCCGGGTCGTACTCCAAATCGGCGCGCACCGGCAGCGGGACGGACCCGAACGTGCGCAGCCCGAAGATGATCGTCGCGCGGACGACCTGCGGTTCGGTTTCCACGACGGCGCCTCCTTCGTTACCCGGTCGCGAACCTGTCCGGACCGAAGTGAATGTTTCTCAATAAGTAACGCGCCGTAAGAGCCTAAGCTGCCCGACCGAGCAGATTTCACCCCAAAGGTGGAGATCTACGTCTCAGTCGGCTACGCAAGGGCAGCATTGACCGCAGGATCGGGCAACCCGCCGGTCGATCCCCGAGCAGCACAGGGACGGCTTCGACCTGCGGAAACGAATCGCCACGATCGTGAAGCCGGACGGGCCCGGCACCGCGCGGAGAAGACCGCGCTCGCCGCCGGGAAATGCTGGCGGCCAGGCCGCCGAACCGATTCAAGGTCGAGCGGCGGCTCGGTTGCCGCTCGTACGTGTTCGTGCCGGTTAGAACCGGCACGAACACGCACGAGCACGAGACCCGGCCGCCCCGCTCAAGTTCGCAGCAGCCCCGCTCCCGGCCCCTCGTGAGCCGGTTGCGCCGACTAACGCCAGCCGTCCACGCCCCCTCAGGAGCCAGGGATGACGCGGTCGAGACGCACCCCGCCCAGACCGACGCCCGGGGCCGGCTCCTCCCGGCCCCGCCGCGGGTGCCGGGTGCCGGCAGCCATTCGGGGCATTTCGTGCGCGATGAGGTCCTTTGTGGACGGTCAGCGGACCGGGACCGCCCGGCTTGACTCCCTGGCATCGCCCAGCGGGGCCCGCCTCAACGCGGTAAGCCAGCTCGACGTCGGCGAAGAACACCGACCCGAGATGTCCCGAGGCATAGTCCTCCCTAGCGGCCGTCGACTGTTCCCGCCTCCGCAGCGGACTCGCCGATCAGGAGGCGCCAAGCACCGGCTGCTGCCCGGTGGCAGCCGGGTGCCGGGCGAGCAGGTCGTCGAGCCGGGAGCCGACCTCCGCGCAGTTCTGCCGCACCACGGAAAGAAAAGCCGCGAGAACCGGCGAGGAATCGGCCGCCCGGAACGACATCTGCAGATCCGGCAGCCGGAAGCGCGGTTCGACGTCGCAGAACCGGATGTCGTCGCGAGCGATCAGGCGCATCCGGTTCGGGCCGAGCCCGACCCCCGCGCAGCAGGCGGCGAGCCCGGCGATCGTGTGGACGTCGCGCGCCAGCGCGGCGCCGTCGAGGGCGGCGGGGTCGTGTTCGAACACCCGGCGCAGATAAGAACCGGCGGCGTCCGCGCTGACCACCAGCGGCTCGCGCGCCAGCTGCCCGGCCTCGACGGACCGCTGCCCGGCGAAGGGGTGCGCCGACGAGACCACGGCCACCAGGTGATCCGCGCCGATGGGCACCGTTACCAGGTCTTCCGCCCCGGCTCCGCGAGGGCTGCCGCGCCCCACCGCGACCTCCAGTTCGCCGGCGAGCAGGGCCGCGGACGCGGTCGGCGTGTCCAGTTCCTGGAGGACCATCCGGACCTCCGGACGGGCCCGCCGGAACCGGCCGATCACGCCCGGCAGCGGGTCGAGCAGCGCGGACCCGATGAACCCGAGCCGCAACCGCCCGGTCTCCCCGCGCGCGGCGCGGCCCGCCTCGACCCTCGCGAGGCTCATCTCGGCGAGCGCGCTGCTCGCCCTGGCGAGGAAGGCATTGCCCGCGGCGGTGGGGAAAACGCCGCGCGGGGTGCGGTCGAACAGCCGCTCGCCGACCTCGCGTTCGAGCGCGGCGATCTGGGTCGACAGCGGCGGCTGGGCGATGCCCAGCGACGCCGCGGCGCGGCCGAAATGCTGGTGCTCGGCGAGCGCCAGAGCGTAACGAAGATGACGGGCTTCCACGCGGTCACGATACGCGGAAAGTATGACGAAGGCGTTCCTCAGAGATGAGAGTAGATAACCGGGCGGAGCTGCGGTGACCTGGTGCGGTCCGTGACCGCCGCTTTCGAAGGGCCCTGGAATGATCCGTCCGTCCTCGTCCGAGACCGTCCTGCTGCTCGTGCACGGTGCCTGGCACAGCGCCCTGCACTGGAGTCCGGCCCAGCGTGCGCTCGGCCGGCACGGCCTTGCCAGCATCGCTGTCGACCTGCCCGGCAGCGGGCTCGGCGCGCCCGTCCCCAGCGGGTACTTCCAGCCCGGCCAGCCGGGGCTCGCCGCCGAGAAGTCGGCGCTGCGCGACCTCACCCTGCAGGACAGCACCGACGTGGTCCTCGACGCGCTGGTCAGTGCCCGCACCCGCTACCGGAATGTACTGCTGGTCGCGCACAGCGCCGCGGGTTCCGCGGTGTCGGCCGCCGCGGAACAGGCGCCCGAACTGGTCGACCGCCTCGTGTACCTGTCCTCGTTCGTGCCCGCGGGCCGGCCGCGGTTCGCCGACTACATCGAAGCCGAGGAGAACGCCGGGGCCGTCCAGGTTCCGCCGATCGGCGACCCGGCCGAACTGGGCGCGATCCGGATCAACCCGCTGTCTCCCGACGCGGCAGTCACCGACGTCATCCGCCGGGCCTTCCTGAACGACCTCCCCGCGGACGCCTCGGACTCGTGGCGGCAGTTCCTGCACCCGGACCACCCGTTCTCGCACTTCGGCACGCCGGTTCCGCTCTCGGCGGAGCGCTGGGGACGGCTCCCGCGCACCTACATCCGGTTGACCGGCGACCTCGCCCTGCCGCCGGCGACCCAGGATCTGATGATCTCCGAGGCCGACCAGGTGACGCCGGACAACCCGTTCCAGGTGCGTTGCCTGCCGGGCGGCCATTCGCCGTTCGTGATCCGGCCGGCGGAGCTGGCGGCGATGTTCGCCGCCATCGCCTCGCCGCGGCCCTCCCGGTGACCGCACAGCGGCTTCTCCTGCCGATCATCCTGTCCGGCACGTTCGTCCAGCTGTTCAGCGTCACGGTCATGCAGGTGGGAGTGGTCGACATCCAGCGGGACCTGGGCGCGGGGGCAGGCGAGAGCCAACTGGTTCTCGCCGCCTACACCCTCGCCTACGCCTGCTCGCTGATCGTTTCCGCGCGGCTGGGAGGCAAATACGGCTGCCGGAAGATGTTCGTCGCCGGGATGGCGCTGTTCACCCTCGCCTCGCTCGGGGCGGCGGCCGCGCCCGAAGCGGGGGTGCTGATCGCCGGGCGCCTGCTGCAGGGTTTCGGCAGCGGGCTGATGGCGCCGCAGATCCTGTCGATCATCCAGTCCGCGGTGCCCCCGGACCGTCGTGCCGCCGCGTTGAGCGCGCTCGGCGCGACCATGGCGGCCGCTTCGCTCGCGGGCCCGGTGCTCGGCGGGGTGCTGATCCAGCTCGACCCGCTCGGCCTGGGCTGGCGGGCGGCGATGCTGCTGACCGTTCCCGTCGGGATCGCCGCCCTCGCGCTCTCCCCCGCGCTGCCGCCGGATCACGGTGAACGCACGACGGAACGCGTCGACCGGACCGGGGCGGCGCTGAGCCTGCTCGGCTTGGCCCTGCTGGTCTTTCCGCTGACCATGGGGCGGGACGCCGGGTGGCCATGGTGGACGTGGCTGAGCCTGGCGCTGGCCGTGGTGCTGCTGGCCGGCTTCGCGATTTCCCAGCGCAGGGCGGCGGATCCGCTCGTCCATCCGTCCGCGCTGGCCGCACCGGCGACGCGCTGGGGGCTGGGCGTCGTCCTGGTGTTCAACGCCGGAGTGCCGTCCTTCACGCTGCTGCTGTCGATGCACCTGCAAGGCGGGCGAGGCTGGAGTCCGCTTCAGACCGGGCTCGGCATCACCCCGTACGCCGTCGGCGCACTGGCCGGAAGCGGGATCGCGAACAGGTTGGGCCGGCGCTTCGGCCCATGGGCTCTGGCGTCGTCCTCCCTGGCGATGGGCTCGGTGTCCCTTGTCGTCCCGGCGACCGTCAGCGATCCCGCCCTGCGGTGGGTGTACTGGCTCGCGCTGTGCCTTGGCGGCATCGGGTTCGGCGTGTTCACCGCTTCGGCGTTCGCCCAGATCCTCGCCAGAGTCCGCCCCGAAGCCGCGACATCGGTCTCGGGTCTGCTCCCGACGGCACAGCAACTGGGCGGAACACTGGGCGTCACGTTCGCGGGCATCGCTTACGCGACGTCCGCCGGGAACCCCGGCGAGGCGTTGTGGCATGCGATGACCTACGAGGCGGCGGTGTTCGCACTGGCTGCGGTTTTCGCTGCCGGGCTGGCCGGCCGCGCGGCTCGAAAAGCACCGGCACGCCCGGGATCGGCACCCTGCTGAACGCGCCGCCGGACGTCTCGGCAGGGAAGCTTCCGCTCCCGCGAAGGTCCGTGAAGGACGTCCGCAGCACGGGCCGCGCCGAACCGGTCGTCAGCGGCTCCACTCCTCCACCCGCACCCCCATCAATCCAGCCGCGACCCGAAGCTCCCTCCTCCGGTCTCCCGGGACCGCATGCACGTGGTTCGCCCCGAAGCGCGACAAAAACGTCTCCGCCGCCACGTCCAGGCGCGCGAACGCATGCGGCCACTCCGGCGTGGAGCGCGAGACCAGTTCCCGCGTTGTCCGCGCGTCGTAATTCTCGAACTCCCCCAGCACCAGCTGCATCCGGTACTCCCCGTCCAACCGGCTCAACCGTGCCAATGTCATCCGGCCGGGGGCGGCGATGTGCTGCACCGAAGCCCCGCCCGCGGGGAAGAAGAACACCTCCGGGTACAGGTGCACCTGCGCCAGGTTCTCCGCCGGGTCCTCGCTCCGCGCGGCGAACCACGTCGCGTGCTGGCCGGAGTTGCACAGGTCCCACACGTCCCGGTCCGGGTGGTAGTGCCGGACGTCCGCGAAAAGCACGGGCGTCCCGGTGATCCGGTGCATCAGCTGCATGGTCAGCGCACCGTCCATGTCCGCTTCGGTGGCGGTGACGTGCACGGCTTTGGGGCCGTTCCAGTCGTAAGGATCGTTGAGCAGCGCCTCGGCGACATCTGCGGTCGCGAAGTGCTCGGTCAGCTCCGGTTGTGCTTTGATCCCGGAGAAATCCAGGTGCCGTTCGGCAGCGACATCGCGCACAGCGAGGTAAAGACGCAGTTGGCGTTCCACCAACTCCGGGGTGAGCCGATCTCCGTCGTAGTGCACGGTGGCGTGTTCTTCCAGCCATTTCCGGCCGCTGACGGCTTCCGCCGAAGGTCCTTCGGCGCGGCGAACCAGTTCGTACTGGTCGATTTCCTCGACGTCCACCCCGAACTGGCGCATCCATTGATCGGTATTGGCCACCGCCGTGTTCATGCCCATCGGCCGCCCGCCGAAGCGGCCGAAGGTCGAACCGCGCAGCGAACCGACGGCAGCGGCGGCGCTCGCGTGCGCGCCGACTTCGGCGATCAGGCCCGGGTCGGAAGGCGCGCCCCACAAACGGGTGTGCGCGCGGCCGATCTGGTCGAGCGCTCCCCCGGCGGCGAGCATCCCGACCAGGCCGGGCTCGGTCGGGTCGGTGCTCGCGACGAGCAACAGCGGGCCCGGGGTCGCGTCCGCGGCCAGCATGGTGAAGTGCGGGAACGCCCACACCGCGTAGTACAGCACTGTCACGTCCACCGAACTCGCGGCGACCGAGCGCGCGGCCGCGGTCGCGGTGGTGTTCGTGGCGACCAGTCCTCCGGTGACGACGTCGTGGCCCGCCGCGGTCAGTGCGGCGGTGAACTCGTCCGCTTTGGACCGGATGAAGCCGGTGTTCCGCCGGTGCACGTGGTCGCGCCCGTCGGAGACGGCGAGGACACCGATTCGCGCCATAGGTCAGCTCCGGTTCAGTTCGGCGTAGACCTGGGCCGCGTTGTCGCGCGTCACCAGGCGGGTGGGCAGGGTCTGCGTCTTGGGCACGGTCTGGCAGTCGACGAGCAGTTTCTTCGCTGCCGCGACGGCTTCCTTGCCGCCGGTCGGATAGACGAACGTGGCCGACAGCCGGCCGGCCTCCACCGCCTTGATGCCGCCTTCGGGCACCGGCAGGCCGTCGATGCCGACGATCGGCAGGTCCGCGCGGCCCGCGTTCTGCGCGGCGATGCGCGCGCCCTCGGCCATCGGGTCGTTCTCGGAGAATATCGCCTGCGCGTCCGGATGCGCCTTCAGCAACGCGTCCGCCTGCTGTTGCCCCTTGTCCCGCAACCAATCCGCGTCCGCACTGCCCACGACGGTGATGTTGCGGTCCGTGCTGCCCTGGTGGAATCCGTCGCTGCGTTCCTTGGCGGGCGTCGATCCGGCGAGGCCCTTCAGTTCGACGACTTTCCCGCCGTGCGGCAGCAATTTCTCGGCGAAGAACTTGCCCGCCTGCCGGCCGATGTCCACATTGTCCGCACCGATGAACGAGGTGTACCCGTCGCCGTCGACCTTCCGGTCCAGCACGAGCACCGGAATCCCCTGGTCGTAAGCCTTCTTCACGACACCGGTCAACGGCGTCGCCTCGTTCGGGCTGATGATCAGCAGATCGATGCCCTGGGTCAGGAAAGTGTTGACCTGCTCGACCTGTTTCGCGTTGTCCTGTGCGGCGTCCGCGTAACTGACGCTGAATTGCGGCACACCGGCCGCGGCCTTGCGGATGTCGTCGTCCATCCGGACGCGATACGGTTCGGCGAGATTCGCTTGGCTCATCCCGATTTTGTACTTCCCGCTCGGACCGTGGCATTGCCTCGCGGCCGGCGCGGCGCCGGATGACGCGCCCGGCGCGTTCTCGTGGGTGGTGCCGCAGGCGGCGACGAGGGCCAGCCCCGCCAGTACCGCCCCGCCGCGGATGATGCCGGACATCTGCTCCCCTTTTCCCGAACGCCTAGACCGTGGCCGGGCGCAGTCGCTGCAGGCCCGCGGCGAGCACGATCACCACGCCGACCACGATCAGCTGGACGTTCGAATCGACGTCGTTGAGCTGGAGGATGTTGTCGAGCACTCCGACCAGCAGGGCGCCCGCGACGGTGCCGGACACCGACCCGCGCCCGCCGGACAGGCTGGTCCCGCCGATCACGACGGCCGCGATGGCGTTGAGCTCGTAACCGGTGCCGTCGTTGGGCCCGCCGAAGTTGTACTGTCCCGCGTGGACGATCCCGGCCAGCGCGGCGAGCAGCCCGCACAGGCCGAAGACCAGCACTTTCACCCGGATCACCGGCACCCCGGACAGCACTGCGGCCTTTTCGTTGCCGCCGATCGCGTACACGTGCCGCGAGAACGCGCTCGCCCGCAGCACCAGCACCGCGAGCGCCGCGACCACCACGAAGAACAGCGCCGGGATCGGCACCACTCCGCCGAACGTCCGCTCGCCCAGCAGCGAGAACGGAACCGGAGCTTGGCCGGGCCCCGTGCCGTAGGTGATCGAAACGCCCTCGCCGCCGGACCACATCCGCGCGATCCCGCGGGCGATCTGCATCCCGGCGAGCGTCACGATGAACGACTGGATCCGGAACCGCGCGCTCGCGATCCCTTGCAGCAGCCCGAAACCGAAGCCGAGCGCGAGGACCGTCAGCACTCCCGGCACGAGTCCCCAGCCGCCGCTGGTGAGCAGCAGCGCGACGCCGACGCTGGCCAGCCCCATCACCGAGCCCACCGACAGGTCGATGCCGCCGACCAGGATCACCAGTGTCATGCCCACCGCGATGATGCCGATCTCGGAGATCGCGCGGACGACGTTGAACAGGTTGCCGCTGCCGAGAAACACCAGCTCCCCGTCGCGGTGCGGGGAGAAGACGATCGCGGCGGCGAACACCAGCACGAGCCCGAAGACGCTCTGGAACCGGAACACCGCGGCCAGCACGGCGCGCCCGTTCACCGGACGTCTCCCATCGACGCGGCGAGCAGTTCCGCCTCGCCGGCCTGGGCCGTGTCCAGTTCGTGCACGCTGCGCCCGCCGCGCAGCACCACCACGCGGTCGCACACGCCGACCAGCTCCGCCGGTTCCGACGAGGCCAGCAGCACCCCGACCCCGCTCCGCGCGGCCTCGCCGAGCAGCCGGTAGATCTCCGCCTTCGCCCCCACGTCCACCCCGCGCGTCGGCTCGTCCAGCAACAGCAGCACCGGCTCGGTGAGCAAAGCCCGGCCCAGCACCACTTTCTGCTGATTCCCGCCGGACAGCGAGCCCACCGGATCGGCGAGCGACCCCAGTTTCACCCCGAGCCGCCCGGCTTCCTCCCCGGCCACCGTCCGCTCGCGCCCGCCGGGGA
Source organism: Amycolatopsis rubida (assembly GCF_900115345.1). Taxonomy (GTDB): domain Bacteria; phylum Actinomycetota; class Actinomycetes; order Mycobacteriales; family Pseudonocardiaceae; genus Amycolatopsis; species Amycolatopsis rubida. The sequence goes on from NZ_FOWC01000017.1 coordinate 171,343, forward strand.
CGATGCCGAACCGCGCCAACCGGTCCACAATGGACAGCGCGGTGTTCGCCACGACGGAATGCTCCAGCGCCAGCCCCGCGATGCGCCGGTCCTCGGGCACGAACGCGATCCCCGACCGCAGCGACCGCCGCGGCGAGCGCGGCCGGAACTCCTTGCCGCGCAGGAAAATCCGCCCGCTGACCGCCGTGCCGCCGGACGCGCCGTACAGCGTCTCCAGCAGTTCGGTCCGTCCCGCGCCGAGCAATCCGGCGATACCGACGATCTCGCCGGCCCGCACCGTGAGACTGATCCCGTCCGGTTCCCGCCGCCCGGCGCGCGGCCGCAGCACGAGATCCTCGACGCGAAGCACCTCGTCCTGATTCGGCGAGGGCACGCTGTCCGCGCGGAACAGCAGGTGCACCGGACGGCCCACCATCGCCTCCGCGGCCCGCTCGGCAGTCAGCTCCGCCGCGCCGAACTCCGCGACGACCTCGCCGTTGCGCAGCACCGTCGCCCGGTCCGCGATCCGCCCGATCTCGTCCATCCGGTGCGACACGTAGACAATCGCCGCCCCGTCCGCGCGCAGCTGGCCGATGACCGTGAACAGCCGCTCCGCCTCGCGCGGCGACAGCGCCGACGTGGGTTCGTCCATCAGCAGGATCCGCGCGTCCAGCGACAGGGCTTTCGCGATGGTGACCAGCTGCTGTTCGCCGGTCCGCAACCGTTCGACCGGCGTGCGCGGGTCGAGGTCGACGCCGGAGCGTTCCAGCACCTCGCGCGTGGCCGCGACCATCCGCCGCCGGTCGGCCGTGCCGCCGCGGGTGCGCGGCTCGCGGCCGAGAAAAACGTTCTCCGCCACCGAAAGCGCGGGAACGAGGTCCAGTTCCTGGTGGATCATCGCGACCCCGGCGCGGCGCGCGTCGGCCGGGCGGGCGAACCGGACCGCCTCCCCCGCGATCCGGATCGCCCCCTCCCCGGCGGCGATCTCCCCCGACAAGATCTTCAGCAGCGTGGACTTGCCTGCCCCGTTCTCGCCGAGCAGCGCGTGCACCTCCCCCTTCACCGCGGTGAAGTCCACCGCGCCCAGGGCACGCACCCCGCCGTAGGTCTTGCTGACGCCGGCCAGCTCGACCAGCGCGCCGCCGCCGTCTCCCATGCCCGCCCTCTCGGCCCGCCCCACGTCGAGAAATCGATTACCCGCGACGGTAGGGGCACCCCATCGGAGTGTCAAGGGTCACATTTTCTCCGCTCGGAGGAGCCTCGGCTCCGGTTCCGCCCGGCACGCTCCGCGCCGCCGCCTGAACTGCGGGTGACCCCTGTCCGACCCCCTGGAAACGCCGGGCCGTCCAGTCGCCTCCGCCCCTGGTCAGCCGGGCGTGATTTGTGGCATACCTCGCGATAAACGAGTCCCGGACGACGTGACACGAGCCGTTTTTGGCGGGTTCCTACAAACCGGCAGGCGCGGCATGCGTCATCCGCGACATTGGTGTACCCGGCGGTAAGGGAGCAATGTGTACGACGAAGACAGGCGACGTTCCGGCGGGTCCGGCGTCGCCTGCTGTGCGTGGTGCAGTCAGGTTCACTGGGAGGCTTTGTCCGTGTTCAATCGCGTCGCCATCGTCAACCGCGGAGAGGCCGCGATGCGGTTGATCCACGCCGTCCGGGACGCGTCCGCCGAGACCGGGCGACGGATCGAGACGGTCGCGCTCTACACGGACGCGGACGCCACCGCGACTTTCGTCCGCGAAGCCGACGTCGCGTACTCGCTCGGCCCCGCCTCCGCGCGGCCCTACCTCGACCTCGCCAAACTGGAGAAGGCACTGGTCGAGACCGAGGCCGACGCCGCGTGGGTCGGCTGGGGCTTCGTCGCCGAGGACCCGGCGTTCGCGCAGCTGTGCGAGAAGATCGGCATCGCCTTCGTCGGCCCCAGCGCCGACGCGATGCGCAAGCTCGGCGACAAGATCGGCGCGAAGCTGATCGCCGAGGAGGTCGGCGTCCCGGTCGCTCCGTGGAGCGGCGGCGAGGTCGCGACCCTCGAAGAAGCCCTCGCCGCGGGCGACAAGATCGGCTACCCGCTGATGCTCAAGGCCACCGCGGGCGGCGGCGGGCGCGGCATCCGCAAGGTCGAGTCGGCGGGCGATCTCACCGAGGCCTACGAGCGCACCAGCCAGGAAGCGCTGCGCGCGTTCGGCAGCGGCGTCGTGTTCCTGGAGCGCCTGGTCACCGGCGCGCGGCACGTCGAGGTCCAGGTGATCTCCGACGGCGAGACCGCGTGGGCGCTCGGCGTCCGCGACTGCTCGGTGCAGCGGCGCAACCAGAAGATCATCGAGGAGTCCGCCTCGCCGGTGCTCGGGCCGGACCAGACCGCCGAGCTGAAGGCGTCGGCCGAGCGGCTCGCGGTCGCGGTCGGCTACCGCGGCGCGTGCACCGTCGAATTCCTCTACCACCCCGGCGACCGGATGTTCGCCTTCCTCGAGGTCAACACCCGGCTCCAGGTGGAACACCCGATCACCGAGATCACCACCGGCACCGACCTGGTGCGGCTGCAGCTGCACGTCGCGTCCGGCGGCAAGCTCGAAGGCGCGCAGCCTGCGGAGTCCGGGCACGCCGTCGAAGCGCGGCTCAACGCCGAGGACCCGGACCGCGACTTCGCGCCGTCCCCCGGCCGCATCGCCCGGCTGCTGCTGCCCGCGGGCCCGGGCATCCGGGTCGACACCGGCGTCAGCGAGGGCGACACGATCCCCGCCGACTTCGACTCGATGATCGCCAAGATCATCGCCTACGGCCGCGACCGCGACCAGGCGCTCGCCCGGCTGCGCCGGGCGATGTCCGAGACGTCCGTGCTCATCGAGGGCGGCGCCACCAACAAGAGCTTCGTGCTCGACCTGCTCGACCAGCCCGAGGTGATCGACGCCAGCGCGGACACCGGCTGGATCGACCGCGTCCGCGCCGAAGGCCGTCTCGTCACCACGCGGCATTCCGCGGTCGCGCTCGCCGCGGCGGCGATCGAGGCCTACGAGGACGACGAGGAGGTCGGGCGGCAGCGGCTGCTGTCGACCGCGTTCGGCGGCCGTCCGCAGGTGCGCCACGAAATCCGTCCGCTCGACCTGAAACTGCGCGGCGCGTCGTACCGCGTCACGGTCGCGCGCACCGGGCCGAAGCGGTTCCGGGTCGGCGTCAGCGGCGGCGGGGAGGTGCACCCGGCCGACGTCGAACTCGAACGGTTCGACGAGCACAGCGGCCAGATCACCGTCAACGGCACGCGGTTCCGGCTCGTCACCGGCACGCACGGGCCGACCCACCTGGTCGAGGTCGACGGCATCACCCACCGGATCAGCCGCGACGAGGGCGGCGTCGTCCGCTCCCCCGCGCCCGCGCTGGTGGTCGCCACGCCGGTCGCGGTGGACGACGAGGTCGAGTCCGGAGCGCCGGTGCTCGTGCTGGAGAGCATGAAGATGGAGACGGTGCTGCGCGCGCCGTTCCGGGCCCGGGTCAAGGAACTCCCGGTGTCGATCGGCAGCCAGGTGGAGACCGGGGCTCCGCTGCTGCGCCTCGAACCGCTGGCCGACGAGGCGCGGCAGGAGGCCGTCGCGCAGGCCGAGACCGCCGAGATCGACCTGCCCGCCGAACCGGACGGCACGAGCGCGGCCGACCGGGCCGAGCGCGGCAGGCAGGACCTGCGCAGCCTGCTGCTCGGCTTCGACGTCGACCCGCACGACCAGGGCCGGGTGCTCAGCGGCTACCTGGCGGCGCGCGCGGACCTGCCGGCGCGTCCGCTGGCGGGCGAACTCGAACTGCTGGACGTGTTCGCCGACCTGTCCGAGCTGAGCCGGAACAAGCCCGCCGCGGACGACCTCAGCGCGTCGAGCCCGGTGCACAGCGCCCGCGAGTACTTCCACACCTATCTGCAGAGTCTCGACGTCGAACGCGCCGGGCTGCCGGAGAAATTCCAGGGCAGGCTGCGCCGCGTGCTCGGCCACTACGGCGTCGGCGACCTGGAGCGCACGCCGGAGCTGGAAGAGGCGGTCTTCCGGATTTTCCTTGCCCAGCAACGGGCTTCGAGTGACAGTGCGATCGTTTCCGCACTGCTGCGGCAATGGCTCACCGAGGCCCCGCCCTCGGCCGAGCTTCGCGAAACGGCCGGGCTCGCGCTGGAGCACCTGGTCGCCGCCACCCAGCTGCGGTTCCCCGCGGTCAGCGACCTCGCCCGCGGCGTGGTGTTCCGCTGGTTCGCCCAGCCGCTGCTGCGCCGGGCGCGCGCCGAGGTGTACGCCGAGATCCGCGGCCACCTGCGCTATCTCGACCGCAACCCGGACGCGGCCGACCGCGCCGAGCGGATCTCCGGCATGGTGTCGAGCAACGAGCCGCTGGTGCGGCTGCTCGGCCAGCGGATCGGGCGGCCGGGCGCGGACCCGGCCCCGATGCTCGAGGTGCTGACCCGGCGCTACTACGGCAACAAGGCGCTCACCGACGTGCGCGTGCGCGAGGTCGCGGGCTGCTCGTTCGTCACCGCCTCGCACCCGGAACCGGCGCGCGTGGTCACCACGGCGGTCGATTTCCCGCAGCTGCCGGACGCGATGCGCGCGGTGGCCGAACTGTCCGCCGGCGCCGGGGCTCCGGTCGCCGCGGACGTGTATCTCAAGTGGACCGACCAGCCCGACAGCGACGCGATGGCCGCGAAGCTGGGCGAAATCGTGGCGGCGCAACCGCTTCCGGCCGACGTCGACCGGGTCGTCACCACCGTCGCCGGTGGCGGCGGCGCGGTGATGCACCACCACTTCACCTTCCGCCGGACCGAATCCGGCTTCGCCGAGGACCGGGTGATCCGCGGGCTGCACCCGCGCGTGGCCGAACGGCTGCAGCTGGAGCGGCTGCGGGAATTCGACCTCACGCGGCTGCCCTCGGCGGACGAAGAGGTGTACCTGTTCACCGGCACCGCGAAGGCGAACCCGGCCGACGAGCGGCTGATCGCGATGTCGCAGGTCCGCGACCTCACGCCGCTGCGCGAGGCGGACGGCAGGCTCGTGTCGCTGCCCTCGGCCGAGGACACGCTCGCCGCCTGCCTCGACGCGGTCCGCAACGCGCAGGCGCGGCGTCCGGCGAAGAACCGGTTCGACACCAACCGGATCGTCATCTACGTGTGGCCGCCGAGCGAGCTGACGATGGACGAGCTGAACCTGCTCGCCCGCCGCGTCCTGCCGACCACCGCCGGCGCGGGCCTGGAGGAGATCCAGTTCCTCGCCCGGCAGCGGAACGCGGAAACCGGCGAGCTGACCGACATCGCGGTGACGGTCCGCAACGAAGTCGGCGCGGGCGTGCGGCTGTCGGTCGAGGCCCCGCGCACCGAACCGGTGCAGCCGCTGGACGACTACCGGCAGAAGGTGCTGCGCGCCGCGCGCCGCGACACGGTGTACCCGTACGAGCTCACCGAACTGCTGGCAGGCGGCGGATCCTTCGCGGAGCACGACCTCGACGACACCGGTGCGCTGGTGCCGGTCGACCGGCCGCGCGGGCAGAACAAGGCCGGACTCGTGGCCGGCGTGGTCAGCACGCCGACCGAGCGGGTGCCCGAGGGCGTCAAGCGCGTGGTGCTGCTGGGCGACCCGACGAAGTCGCTCGGCGCGCTGGCCGAGCCGGAGTGCACGCGGGTGATCGCGGCGCTGAACCTGGCCCACGAGCTGCGGGTTCCGGTCGAATGGTTCGCGCTGTCGTCCGGCGCGCGGATCTCGATGGAGTCCGGCACCGAGAACATGGACTGGGTCGCGGCCGCGCTGAAGCGGATCGTGGAGTTCACCCAGGACGGCGGCGAGATCAACATCGTGGTCGCCGGGATCACCGTGGGCGCGCAGCCGTACTGGAACGCCGAGGCCACGATGCTCATGCACACCAAGGGCATCCTGGTGATGACGCCGGATTCGGCGATGGTGCTCACCGGCAAGCAGTCGCTGGACTTCTCCGGCGGCGTGTCGGCCGAGGACAACTTCGGCATCGGCGGCTACGACCGCGTGATGGGCCCGAACGGCCAGGCGCAGTACTGGGCGCCGAACCTCGCCGGGGCGCGCGACGTGCTGATGGCGCACTACGCGCACACTTACGTCGTGCCGGGCGAAGCGGGGCCGCGCCAGGCGGTCACCACCGACCCGGCAGGCCGCGACGTGTCGGACTACCCGCACGCCGTCGTCGGCAGCGACTTCGCCACGGTGGGCCAGATTTTCTCGGCCGAGCACAACCCGGACCGCAAGAAGCCCTTCGACATCCGCACGGTGATGCGCGCGCTGTCCGACCAGGACCATCCGGTGCTGGAACGGTGGGCGGGCATGGCGGACGCGGACACCGCCGCGGTGCAGGACGTGCACATCGGCGGGCACCCGGTGTGCCTGCTGGGCATCGAATCGCGTTCGGTGCCCCGCCGCGGCTTCCCGCCCACCGACGGCCCGGACACCTTCACCGCGGGCACGCTGTTCCCGAAGTCGTCGAAGAAGACGGCCCGCGCGATCAACGCGGCGAGCGGCAACCGTCCGCTGGTGGTGCTGGCGAACCTGTCCGGCTTCGACGGCTCGCCGGAGTCGATGAAGAAACTCCAGCTGGAGTACGGGGCCGAGATCGGCCGCGCGATCGTGAACTTCGAGGGCCCGATCGTGTTCACGGTGATCTCGCGCTACCACGGCGGGGCGTTCGTGGTGTTCTCGAAGGCGCTGAACCCGAACATGACGGTGCTGGCCCTGGAGGGCTCGTTCGCTTCGGTGCTCGGCGGTGCTCCGGCGGCCGCGGTGGTGTTCGCGGGCGAGGTGAAGACCCGGACGGCCAACGACCCGCGGGTGGCCGAGCTGCAGAAGCGGCTGGGCGAGCTGAGCGGGGCCGAGAAGGCGGCGTGCGCGGCGGAGCTGGCCGAGGTCACGTCGTCGGTGCGGGCCGAGAAGCTCGGCGAGGTGGCGTCGGAGTTCGACCGGGTGCACAGCATCCAGCGCGCGGTCGAGGTCGGCTCGGTGGACGCGATCGTCAGCACCGCGCAGCTCCGGCCGCGGATCATCGAGGCGATCGAGCACGGGCTGAAGCGCTGAGGTCGTCGTGAGTGCTGGTCCCGGCTCTCACCGGGGCCAGCACTCACGAGGCCAGCCGAGGCGGTTCGCCTTGCGGGAGCGGGCAGCGGGGGTCGTGAGTGTTCGTCCCCGGTTCTCACCGGGACCAGCACTCACGACCCCACCGTAATTCCCCGGATCGTCTTCACCTCGCCCAGCAGCGCCGGAGTCACCTTGACCGAGTACCCGTCCAGCGCGTAACGCCGCTCCCCCACGTGCAGGTGCACCGGCGTGTTCCCTTGGTGCGCCAGCAAAGCCTGCTTGAGCTCCAGCACCACCGGCAGCGTCACCTTCTCCGCCCGCGTGTGCAGCACCAGCGGCGTTTCCCCGAGTTCCGTCAGGTCCAGCGGCGCCAGCTCCGCCCCGAAGACCGACATTCTGTCCTCCCGCCAGTTGACCCGTCCCTTCACCAGCACCGCGTTGTCCTCCACCAGATCCGCCGCGCAGAACGCGTACGACTTGGCGAAGAACAGCACTTCGAGCGACGCGTCCAAATCCTCGACCGTGCAGATCGCCCACGGTTCGCCCTTCTTGTTCACCCGCCGCTCCAGCGAAGTGATCAACCCGGCGACGACGATCTCGCCCTCCTTCGGCGGATTGTCGATGATCGCCGCGATCGGACGGGGCGCGTGTTTGCGGAGGACGCCTTCGGCGCCGTCCAAGGGATGAGCTGAAACGTAGAGGCCGAGCATGTCCCGCTCATGCGCCAGCAACTGCTTGCGCGGCCACTCTTCGGCGGTGAATTTCAGGTGCGCCAACGGCGACGAGGCCGGTTCTGTGTTCTCGCCGCCGAAGAGGTCGAATTGGCCCATCGCTTCCTGGCGCTTGAGCGGCACCACGGCTTCCACCGCGTCCTCGTGCACCTGGATCATCGACAGCCGCG
>NZ_FOWC01000001.1 GCF_900115345.1 Amycolatopsis rubida
GATCTTGAGTTGTCCTCACAAACACCCATGATCACGCGGTGGCCGCACCCATCTCACCAACCCCCTCCAGCAAGATCACGAACTACAGCTGGAGTTCTAACCGGGATAACCACTCACGACACCCAGGCCGACCCCAGCGCCGGGCCGCACCCCGTTGACCAAGGTCCGTGAGGGGAACCCTGACGGAATCAGAGTCTCTCAGGGTTCCCTTCACAGACAGCGGGGCGAGGTCGGCGGACGCTGACTTGCTGCGCCTTCGGCGGGGCGGGGCGGTCTTGGCTGCGCCGCTGGTCCGGACGGGGCCGTTTCGTACTGGGGTTAGGCGATGAGCGGGGTGTCGTGAGTGCCTATGCCGGTTCTAACCGGCATAGGCACTCACAAGCCCCTCACACAGACTGAGCGAACTTGAATAACACGTTGGGGTCGTACTTCTTCGCCACCTGGTCCAGCCGGGCCGCGTTGTCGCCGTAGTAGGCCGACTTCCAGTCCGGCAGGTCCGGGTCGATGTAGTTCACGTAGCCGCCGCGCGCGCCCGCGTCCGCCAGTCCAGCGACCACAGTGGACACAGACTTGCGCGCGGTGTCCTGGCTGCTCGCGGTGGCCGGAGCGTAGACCTGAATGCTGGCCAGCGCCTTCCGGTGCGGGAACGCCGTGGCGGTCGGCGCGATGTCGCCCACCGCGCCGCCCAGGCCGTCGATCAGCAGGTCCATTCCCTTGTGCCCGGAAGCGAGATCGGCGATCTTCCCGCCCTCGACCGGATCGGTGATGATCCGCGACGACCCCACGAAGGTCTGCCGCTCGGAACTGCCGGAGAAGTAGTTCATCGCCGCGCCGTAGCCGAGGGTTTTCATCGTGCGGCTGGACGGCGTCACCGAAAATCCGCTGAGCGCCGACGTCAGGCCAGCCGAACTGCCCACGAACGCGCCGCCGACCCGGCACGCCCCGCCCGGGCCGCCGGAAACCACGCAGTTCGACCACAGTTCGGGCGGAGCGCTCGGCAGCCAGCGCTGCCACGCGTCGACCACGTCGCTCGCCGAACCGGACGGGAACTTCAGCGAAAACACCGTGACGGTCGGCGCTTCCACGGTGGTGAAGGTGAACGAGGTGACCACGCCGAAGTTTCCGCCCCCGCCGCCACGCAGCGCCCAGAACAGGTCGTCGTCAGCTTGCGCGCTCACCGTGCGCAGCTTGCCGTCCGGCGTGACGATCCGCGCGGACTGCAGCCGATCGCAGGTCAGCCCGTATTTACGGGTCAGTACGCCGATTCCGCCGCCGAGCGCGAGCCCGGCAATGCCGACAGTCGGGCACGAACCCGCAGGCAGGCAACGGCCCGCCTTCGCCAGTTCCGAGTAGACGTCGCCGAGTTTCGCGCCCGCGCCGATCACCACCTGGTCGCCTTGGACCTCCACGCCGGCCATCCCGCCGACGTCGATCACCAGGCCGCCGTCCGGCGCGGAATACCCGGCGTAACTGTGCCCGCCGCTGCGCGCGGCGAGCGGAATCCGCCCGCCGGCCGCTTCGACACAGGCCTGCACATCCTCCGGCTTCGCGCATTTCGCTACCGCAGCGGGATTGCGTCCGTCGAAAAGCGGATTGAACGCCCGCTTCGCGGTGGCGAATCCGCCCTCGGAAGGAAGTACGAGGTCGCCGGAGAGTTTGCCGCGCAATGCGTTCCAGTCCGGCGGCCCGGACGGCTTCGAGCTGGTGCTCGGCGGGACGGACGCTCTCGTCGTCGGGCTGGTCTGCGGCACCGACGGTCCCGGTTTCGCGGTGCAGGCCGCGGCCACCGCGCCGACCGCCGTCAACCCGGCGGCGCGCAAGAACGTCCTTCTCCCCAATGTCATGTTCATTCAGACGCCTCAGACCGTGAGTGGGTTGCGAAAAGTCCGGCCAGTAATGCCCGAAGGGCGAATGCGAACCGCTCGCCGTGCCGGGGACCGTCCCGCAGCGCTTGCGCGAGCAGCGGAAAGCGTTCCTCGTCAAGGTGCGCCAGACTGTCCACATCGGACCGTGTGCCGGGGGTGCGGCCAGCCTCGGCGAGCGTGTGGCCGAGAACGAAAGTCATCACGGCGTTCACCATGTCGAGTCCGCGCGCCGGCGGCAACTCCAGCAGCCGCAGTGCGGTTTCGGCCACCCGCAGCGACTCCGGGCTGACCGCGGGGCGGGTCGCGGCGAGCGGCAGCACGCCCGGATGCGCGAGCAGCTGCTCCCGGTACGCCCGGGCCACCCGGCCCAGCCAGCGCTGGCCGGACTCGCCCGGTTCCGGCTCGATCGCGGCCAGTGCCGGAACGAGCCGGTCGATGAGGGCGTCGAGCAGCGCTTCCTTGTTCGGCACGTAGTGGTAGAGCGTCATCGCCTCCACGCCGAGTTCGGTGCCGAGCTTGCGCATCGACAGCGCGGCGATGCCGTGCTCGTCCACGAACGCGAGCGCGGCGTCCACGACCCGCTCCCTGGTCAGCCCGGCGCGCGGCCGGGCCCTCCGATCGGACACTGGCCCCCCTTGACGTTTCTTACATCGTAAGGTACCACTGCTCTCGTCTCTTACAGCGTAAGAATCGAGGAGCCATGACCGACCCCAAGACCGTTCTGCGCCGCTTTCTCGCCATCGTCGACAGCCACGACCTCAGCGACCTGGACACCGTGGTGGCCGAGGACGTCACCGAATCCGGCCCGGTCGTGGTCGACGCGCCGACCGGCGGGCTCGCGGCTTTCCGCACCGGCTGGACGCAGATGCTGACCGCGTTCCCCGACCTGCGCGTCGCCGTCGATTCGCTGCTCGCCGAAGGCGACCAGGCCGCCGCCACGGTGACGCTCACCGCCACCAACACCGGACTACCGCAGAGGCTTCGCGACCGGCAACCGCGGAACGTGGCGCGGTTTCGTCCTGGCGCGGGTGACCGACGGGCGGATCTGCGACCTCGACATTCAGACCGACCGGCTCGCGATCCTGCGGCAACTGGGCATCGTCGGCGACGACGACGAACTCGCCGCCGCCCGGCAGTCCAGCTGAATCAGATCAACGGCGCCATCTCCGGCACCGGCCCGGAAAGCGCGGAACCGTCGCCGCGGCCGGTCAGCCAGGCCAGCACCGTGCCCGGCGTGCCCGTGACGAGGTCACCGCCTTCGCCGAGGGTCCAAGTGCGGACGCCGTCGGTGATGCGGAACGAGGGCAGCGGACGCGGGCACATCCGGATCAGCGTCCCGGTCACCGCTTCGAGATGGTCGCCGAGCACTGCGGTGACGCTGTCGAAATCGTGGCCAGCGTCGAGGTCGGCGAGGTGGATCGTGGTCTCGGACAACCGCAGGGTGAGCACGTCCGCGCCGGTCAGCGCACCGCCGCGGCGGTGCCGGACCGGAGCCGACCACGCCTCCTCCGGCAGCCGTGCGGCGTGGTCGGTCAGCCGTTTCCCGGACGCCACGAGGTCGGCCGCGATCTCCGCCGGAGCACGGCCAGCGCCAGCCTCGATGTCGTCGTCCCGCGCGTTGCCCGGGCCGTACATCGACCGCTCGACCCCGGTTTCCGCCCAGGTCAGCAGGTTGCCGAGGGCGTCGGCGTTACGCGCGAGATGGGTGAGCAGATGCGCGCGCGTCCAGCCGGGCAGCGCGCTCGGCTCACCGAAGGCCGAGGCCGGCATGGCCTCGGCGACTCGCGCCCATTCGTCGTGCAGTTCCCGGATCCGGTCCAGCGCCGCAGTGGTCACCGGGCGATCTTAGGTCAGCGGCGCAGTGCCGCGGGCGCGTTCGCCGGAACCGCCGGGTTCTTCGGCGCGACCGGCTCCATCCGGGTGTACCCGCTGCGCTGCTCCGGCCGCTCGTCGGCCTCGCCCTTGTTGGGCCAGAACGAGAACGCCCGCTCGGCCTGCGCGGCAATGGTGAGCGACGGGTTCACCCCGAGGTTCGCGGTGATCGCCGATCCGTCCACAACGGACAGTCCGGGATAGCCGTAAACCCGGTGGTACGGGTCGATCACACCGGAGTCGGCGCTGTCGCCGATCGGCACGCCGCCGATGAAGTGCGCGGTGAGCGGGATGTCGAAAACCTCACCCCAGGTGCCGCCCGGCATGCCGCCGATCCGTTCCGCGGTAAGGACGTTCGCCTCGTGCCCGGCCGGGATGAAACTCGGGTTCGGCTCGCCGTGGCCCTGTTTCGACGTGTACTTCCGCCGTCCGAACAGGCCGCGCCGGGTGTAGGTGGTGATGGAATTGTCGAGGCTCTGCATCACCAGCAGAATCACCGTGCGCTCGCTCCACCGGTACGCGTTCAGCAGTTTCGCCGACTGCGCCGGGTGCTTGATCAGGAACGTGAGCGCCTGCCGCCAGCGCGGAACGCTCGAAGACCCGTCGGTGGCCACGGTTTGCAGCAGGCTCATCGCGTTGCTGCCCTTGCCGTAACGCACCGGTTCGATGTGCGTGTTCTCGTCCGGATGGATCGACGAGGTGATCGCGACCCCGCGGCTGAAGTCTTGTTCGGGGTCCACCGCGGTACGCGCCGCGCCGATGATCGCCTCGGAGTTCGTCCGGGTCAGCTCGCCGAGCTTGCCCGACAGCTTCGGCAGCGCGGCCGTGTCCTTCATGCGGTGCAACAGGTTCTGCGTTCCCCAGGTGCCCGCGGCGAACACCACCTGCGCCGCGGTGACCGTGGTCCGGAACCGCCGCGAACGCGTGCCGGTCTTTTGCAGCGTGATCTCGTAACCCTTGCTGTGCGGGCTTACCGACGTCACCGTGGTCAGCGGAATGACCTGCGCGCCGTCCTTCTCCGCGAGATACAGATAGTTCTTCACCAGCGTGTTCTTCGCGCCGACCCGGCAGCCGGTCATGCACGAACCGCATTCGGTGCACCCGACCCGGTCCGGGCCTGCTCCGCCGAAGAACGGATCCTTCGCCGTCTCGCCCGGTTTGCCGAAATACACCCCGACCGGTGTGGCATGGAACGAATCCTCGACGCCCATTTTCTTCGCGACGTCGCGCATCACCACGTCGGACGGCGTGATCGTCGGGTTCGTGACGACGCCGAGCATGCGGCTGGCCTGGTCGTAGTGCGGCGCGAGTTCGCTTTCCCAGTCGGTGATGTGCGCCCACTGCCGGTCTTGGTAGAACGGCTTGAGCGGGCGGTACAGCGTGTTCGCGTAAACCAGCGAACCGCCGCCGACTCCCGCGCCCGCCAGCACCATCACGTCGTTGAGCATGTGGATGCGCTGGATGCCGTAACAGCCGAGCTGCGGGGCCCAGAGGTAGCGCTTGAGATCCCAGGACGTCTTGGCGAACTCGTCGTCGGCGAACCTCCGGCCCGCCTCGACCACCGCGACGCGGTAGCCCTTCTCGGTCAGCCGCAACGCCGCGACGCTGCCGCCGAACCCGGAACCGACCACGAGGACGTCGTAGTCGGGTTCTTGCCGCGCGGTGGTGGTGTTACTGGCAGTCACAGGAAAGAGCGTAACCCTCGGGGAGCCGCCAGGCCAGAGTTAAGTTACTGACGAGTTACCTCAGCGGGTCTTGCGCCTCGGCCCGAACCGGAACAGCTCGCCGAGTGCCCGGATGATGGCGGGCCACTCCGCCGGTTCCGTCCCGCGCAACGCCACGACCAGCGCGAGCAGCCGGATCAGCAGGCTGCCCACGACGATGCCGCCGAGCCACCAGGTCGACGCGGACTCCCCCAGCAGTGCCATCCGCTCACCCTTCAGGCGCGACACCGAACTCCAAAGATAACGAAAGTATAACGGAGACGGGCGCGCTCCGGACCTTCCGGCACAAAAAAGGCCCCCGCGAAGGGGGCCTTTTTCGCGAAATGCCTCAGCCGCGCACGGTCAGCCCGACGCGCTGGAACTCCTTCAGGTCCGAGTACCCCGTCTTGGCCATCGCGCGGCGCAGCGCGCCGAACAGGTTCACCACGCCCTCCGCGTCCGAGGACGGGCCGAACAGCAGCGTCTTCAGGTCCACCGCGTAGTCCGAGTCCGGGCCGGCCACCACGCGCGAGCGCGGCAGCGACGGGTGCGCCGCCGCAGCGGTCCAGTACAGGCCCTGGCCCGGGGCGTCCGAGGCGGTCGCCAGCGGGGCGCCGAGCATGACCGCGTCCGCACCGCAGGCGACCGCCTTCGCGATGTCGCCGGACGTCGTGATGCCGCCGTCGGCGAGGACGTGCACGTAGCGGCCGCCGGTCTCGTCGAGGTAGTCGCGACGGGCGGCGGCCGCGTCCACGATCGCCGTCGCCATCGGGGTGCCGATGCCGAGCACGCGGTCGGTGCTGGTGACGCCCTCGGTGTAACCGTGGCCGACGATGACACCCGCCGCGCCAGTGCGCATCAGGTGCATGGCGGTGCGGTAGTCGCTCACGCCGCCCGCGATCACCGGCACGTCGAGGCGGCCGATGAACTCCTTGAGGTTGAGCGGTTCCGCGTCGCGCTGCACGTGCTCGGCGGAGATGATCGTGCCCTGCACGACCAGGATCTCCACACCCGCGGCGATCAGGTCCGGCGTCAGCTCCGCGGCGTGCTGCGGGCTGACCCGCGCGGCGACCGTCACGCCGGATTCGCGGACCGTCTTGATCGCCTCGGTCAGCAGGTCGAGCCGGACCGGCGCGGCGTGCAGCTCCTGCAGCTCGCGCACGACCGCAGTCGGGTCTTCGCTGTCCTCGGCCGCGCGGACGAGGCGGAAGATCGCCTCCTCGACGCATCCGTGCCGGGCCCACAGTCCTTCGGCGTTGAGCACGCCGAGGCCGCCCAGCTCGCCGATCGCCACCGCAGTCCCCGGCGACACGATCGCGTCCGTCGGGTGGGTGACCAGCGGCAGGTCGAACCGGTACGCGTCGATTTGCCAGGCAGTGGACACCACCGACGACGACCGCGTCCGCCGCGACGGCACGATCTCCACGTCATCGAGGTCATACGCCCGCCGCGCCGTGCGGCCCATGCCGATCTCGACCAGATCCCGCACGTGATGTCCCTTCTCGCGCCTGACGCCTTCACTGTCCATTGTCGCGAGTCGACCCGGGTTACCTGCGCGCGGGGGACCGTTGCGGTGGCGACAACCACCGGTTGTGCGCGCGGTTGTTTGCCACCGGCGCGAGCGGATGGTTGGCTGCCCGGCTGAGCGAGGGGGACGGATTTGGCGCTGGGCAAGGACTTTCACCGGCTGTGGCTGGCGTACGCGGTCAGCGTCGCGGGCACCTACTTCGCCCTCGACGCCTTCTCGATCATCGCGGTGCGGGTGCTGCACAGCAGTGCCGCGCAGGTGTCGCTGCTGGCCGGAGCCGGGCTCGCGGTCGGTTCGCTGGCGGCGCTCCCGCTCGGTCCATGGGTGGAATTCCGGCGGAAACGACCGGTGCTGATCGCCATGGACCTCGTCCGGTTCGCCGCCCTGCTCACACTGCTGCCCGCGTACCTGCTGGACCTGCTGACGTTCGCCCAGCTCGTGGCGGTATCGGTGCTCGTGGCCGCGGCGAACATCGCGTTCACCTCGGCGAGCGGCGCGTATCTGAAATCACTCGCGGCTGGTCCAGACCTGCTCACCGCCAACGGCCGGTTCGAGACGACACTGTGGACCGCTACCGCGCTCGGCCCGCCAGCGGGCGGCGCGGCAATCGGATTCTTCGGCCCGCTGGCCACTGTGATCCTGGACGCGCTCAGCTACTTGCTCTCCGCGCTCTCGCTCTCGACGATCCGCACCCGCGAGCCCCAACCAGCCCGCCCCGCCGCCTTCCGCGCCGCGGACCTCGCCGAGGGCTGGCGCTACCTCTTCCGGCATGCCCGGCTGCGGATGCTGTTCCTCAACTCCTGCCTGGTCAACGGCCTGATCATGGCCACCTCGCCGGTGCTGGCGGTGCTACTGCTCGGCGAACTCGACCTGCCGACCTGGCAGTACGGGCTCGCGTTCGGCATCCCGTGCCTCGGCGGCCTGGCCGGCTCCCGGCTCGCCCGCGACCTGGTGCCGCGCTACGGCCGGGTGCGGCTGCTGCCGATCCTCGCCGCGGTCCGGACATGCTGGGTCGTGCTGCTGGCGTTCGTGCCGCCCGGTATCGGCGGGCTGTTCTGGGTGATGGCGGTGGAGTTCGGACTGATCGTCTGCGCGGCGGCGTACAACACCGTCCTCGCGACCTACCGGCTCGAAGAGACCGAAGACGGCTACGTGAGCCGGATGTTGTCCGCGTGGCGGATCAGCAGCAGCGCCAGCACCGCCGGACTGACGCTGCTGTGGGGTTTGGTGGCGACGTGGCTGGGCACGCGCGGCGCGCTCGGACTGGCGGGCGCGTTGATGCTGGCGACGCCGTTGCTGCTGCTCGGCTGGAACCGCGCTCAGAACGAGACGCGCGCGGTGGAATCGGTCCACAGCACGGATTCCTGATCGAACAGATGCTGGTAGTCGGTGCGGATCTGTTCGAGGTCGCCGTTCGCGTGCTGGTTCGTCGGCGGATACCGCACGATCGAATGCTCCCGGTCACCTCGCCGCCGTGCGGTTCGGCGGTACCGAAGTACAGCTCGGTGCGCTTCCGCAAGGAACTGTCCGGCGAATCCGCCGCGGCCGCGGAAGCCGACCCTCCCCGAGCACCACCGCCGTCAGCACGAACCTCCGGGAAAACCGCATTCGCCCGCTCCCTCGCCGTCACCGGGAGATCCGGTGTGGCGGGGAGGCGGAGCGGGCGAACCGGGTCGATCAGCGGGTCGTGTAGTTCGGAGCCTCGACGGTCATCGTGATGTCGTGCGGGTGGCTTTCCTTCAGCCCGGCCGCGGTGATCCGGACCAGCTGCGCCGCCTGCATCGCCGCGATCGTCTCCGCGCCCGCGTAGCCCATACCCGCGCGCAGACCGCCGACGAGCTGGTGGACGACGTTCGACAGCGGGCCGCGGAACGGGATCCGGCCCTCGATGCCCTCCGGCACCAGCTTGTCCTCGTTGAGCACGTCGTCCTGGGCGTAGCGGTCCTTGGAGTAGGACTTCGCCTCGCCACGCGACTGCATGGCGCCCAGCGAGCCCATGCCGCGGTAGACCTTGAACTGCTTGCCGTTCACCAGGATCAAATCGCCCGGCGATTCCGCGGTGCCCGCGAGCAGGCTGCCCAGCATGACCGTGGACGCGCCCGCGGCGATGGCCTTCGCGATGTCGCCGGAGTACTGGATGCCGCCGTCGCCGATCACCGGGACGCCCGCCGGACGACAGGCCTGGTCCGCCTCGTAGATCGCGGAGATCTGCGGCACGCCCACGCCCGCGACGATCCGCGTGGTGCAGATCGAGCCCGGGCCGACCCCGACCTTCACGCCGTCCACGCCCGCGTCCACCAGTGCCTGCGCACCGGCCCGCGTCGCGACGTTGCCGCCGACGACGTCGACGGTGTCGCCCAGTTCCTTCTTCAGCAGCCGCACGGTCTCCACGACCGCCCGGGAGTGGCCGTGCGCGGTGTCGACCATCAGCACGTCCACCCCGGCCTCGGCCAGTGCCATCGCGCGCTTGTGACCGTCCGGGCCGACGCCGACCGCGGCACCGACGATGAGACGGCCGTCGGGATCCTTCGAGGCCTTCGGGTACTGGTCGGTCTTCACGAAGTCCTTGACCGTGATCAGGCCGCGCAGCTTGCCCGCGCCGTCGACGATCGGCAGCTTCTCGATCTTGTGCCTGCGCAGCAGCCCCAGTGCGGCCTCCGCGGTGACGCCGACCTGTGCCGTCACCAGCGGCGTCCGGGTCATGACCTCGCTCACCAGGCGGGTGTGGTCGACCTCGAACCGCATGTCGCGGTTGGTGATGATGCCCACGAGCGCGCCGGAGGCGTCGGTGACCGGGACGCCGGAGATGCGGAACCGCGCGCACAGCGCGTCGACCTCGGCGAGGGTATCGTCCGGGGAGCAGGTGACCGGGTCGGTGACCATGCCCGCCTCGGACCGCTTCACGACCTCGACCGCCGCCGCCTGCTCCTCGATCGGCAGGTTGCGCTGCAGCACGCCGACGCCGCCCTGCCGCGCCATGGCGATCGCCATCCGCGCCTCGGTGACCGTGTCCATCGCGGCGGAGACCAGCGGAACGTTGAGCTTGATGTTGCGGGTGAGCTGCGTGCTCGTGTCCACCGCGCTGGGCACCACGTCCGATTCCGCGGGCAGCAGCAGCACGTCGTCGAAGGTCAAGCCGAGCATCGCGAACTTGCTGGGCACTGCGGGGGTGATGCTTTCGCTGGTCATGAGGGGCGAAGGGCCTTCCTGGCGGGAGTGGGCTGGAGTCGCGGGCAGCGGTGCCTGGCGTGGGCCGAGGGGCCTCGGGCCTTCCCCGCATGATATCCGGGCCGGGGCCCTGGCCCGGGCGGGTGGCCCGGCGGGTAGCGTGCAGGCCGTGCCGCACGATGTGTTGCCCCCCGATCCGTTCGCGGACGACCCGGACGATCCGGCCCGGGCCATCCCCGACCCCGACGACCACCTGGAAGAGCCGATCAGCGCGGACGAGCGCACCGAGCTGCTGGCCGACCTGTCCGATCTCGCCGTATACCAGGCTCTGCTGGAGCCTCGCGGGGTTCGCGGCATCGTGGTCGACTGCGGCGAGTGCGACGAACCCCACTATCACGACTGGACGCTGCTGCGCGCGAGCTTGGAGCAGCTGCTGTCCGACGGCCGGATGCGCCCGCACGAGCCGGCGTTCGACCCGAACCCGACCGACTACGTGAGCTGGGACTACTGCCGCGGTTTCGCGGACGGGGTCACCGCGAACGAAAGCGCGTACTGAGCGTTCGGCCCTGAAGAGCCTGAAAAGAAGGTCCTGGTGAGCTTGGCCACCAGGACCTTCTTCGTGGGCGCGGACAAGTTGTCCCCAGCTGTGTCGACTTGTGGACAACCCCTGGTCAGCGTCGGTGCTTCATGCTCTCCGCCTGGGCGATCATCGCCCGCTCGGTCAGGTTCGGCCACGGCGGACGGCGCACAACGGCCAGTGTCGCGAGCGCCGCCGCCACGAAACCCGTGCACGCGCCGATCAGCGCGATCCGGCCCTGATCCGTCGCGGGCGTCCACGTCACGCCGTCCGCGTTGACCGTGTACAGCCCGACCGCATGCCCCGGCCCGCCTCGGCGGCCCTGCCGCGTGACAGTGACCAGCACTGTTCCGCTCGCGGTCTCGTAGGGCTCTCCGAAAACCAGCATCGCGCCTCCCCGTCGATACGAAAAAGGCCCCGGCACTGTCCGTGCCGGGACCTTCGGAAAAGCTAGGAGCCGCTGGTGCCGTTCGGGGCCTGTACCCCCTGCGACGACTCGTTGCGCGGGCTGCTGCCCGTGCCCGGATCGTTCGGGGTGGCGCTCGGCGACTGAGGCGGCGAGCTCGGCGTGGACGTGACCGGCGGCAGCGGCGTCACCGAGGTGACCGGCGGCGGGTTGTTGGTGTGGCCGGTGCCCGGCAGCGAGGTCGACTGGCCCGGCGGCTGCGCCGCACTGCTGACCGGGTCGTGCGCCGGCGGAACAGCAGGCGACGTCGACGACTTCTGGTCCGTGGGCGGGGCCGTCGGCTGACCGAGCTGCGCGGCCAGTTCGCGGTGCTGCTGCATCAGCTGGTTGCGATTGTCCGCGTCGGTGACCTGGGTGAGCGCGGCCTGCGCGTCGGCGAGCGCGCGCCGGGCGTCGGCGAGCCGGTTGTCAGCCAGCGCCAGGTTCGCCTTCTCCAGGTCGAGCTTCGCCGCGGCAGCGGCCTCGACGGAGCGGGCGTGGTCGGCGTAAAGCACCTTCGTGAGGCCCCACAGCGTGTCGCCGGGCTGGGCGTCCCGGGCGGCGAGGCCGGTGCCGGTGAAGGCGATCGCGGCGGCGGCGCACGCGGCGGCCACCGGCACGAGATAGCGGCGGCGACGGCCGCGGCTTTGGTACTTGCGCGCCAGCGTGGCGGTCTTCACCGTGGTGATCGCGGTGTCGACGTCGACCAGCTCGGCGAGCGGCTCGCTGTCGATGTCGCGGCGCCACGCGAGCAGCAGCGCGTTCAGTTCCTGGTCTCCGAGCCCGTCGGCGACAACCGGATCGGTCCCGCCGAGCGCGTCGAGGAGCGCGTCGTCGGCCTGGATGGCCGTGAGGTCGCCGTCGGCTTCCGCTTCGTACCCGGTCAGGCCGCTGGCCTGCGCGGAAGGTGACAGGTCTCTGTCCCGGTCTTCGCGATCGGTCACTCAGATCACCTCCTCGGCGGCAAGCACCTTGCGCAGCCGGGCGAGCGCCCGGTGCTGAGCGACGCGGACGGCACCCGGCGTGGAACCGACGGCGTCCGCCGTCTCCTCCGCCGACAGCCCGACCACGACCCGCAGAACGACGATTTCCCGTTGTTTGTCCGGCAGCACCTGCAGCAACTGCGCCATCCGCTCGTTCAGCTCACCCTGGAGAGCACGTTGCTCCGGACCGACGCCGCCCTCGATCTCGTCGGGGATCTCGGCGACCGGCTCCGCCCGGTTGCGCGCCGCGGCGCGGTGCGCGTCGGCGACCTTGTGCTGGGCGATGCCGTAGACGAACGCCAGAAAGGGGCGGCCCTGGTCACGGTAGGAAGGCAAGGCCGTAAGCACCGCGAGACACACCTCCTGCGCAACGTCGTCTGCCGAAGCGAACGAACGCTCCTGCCTGCCAACCCTGGCGCGGCAATACCGCACCACAAGGGGACGAATGGCGGCCAGCAACCGCTCTACTGCCTGAGGGTCTCCCTCGACAGCGGCGGCGACCGGCTCGTCCAGTCCATCCCCCACAGTGGCCATCGCAGACAACAGTCCCAGCGTTACGTGTAGGCGTGCAAAGAATCCGGCGCGTGGTCGTCCCCGTCCCGCGCCGGTCACAGCTACCGTACCGTCGGAGTCCTACCAGACAACCGCCAGAGGTGGTGACCGGCGCGCCGGGCGCGGCCGGGCGGCGATTGTCGCAGGCAGACAGGCTGGGGCAGTGCCGTTACGCGGTGGGGACGCGGGCGAAGCACGGGAGCAGGGGCCAGGACAACAGGTACGGGCCAGGGCTTGGCTGCCCTGGCCCGTTCGTCACCGCGGGAATCGGATCGGAAGTCCCGTATTGGCTTGCTCCGCCTCGGTCAGGACACGAGACCGCGGCGGAAGCCGTGCGCCACTGCCTGCGCGCGGTCGCGGACGCCGAGCTTGCGGAACAGCCGCCGCGCGTGCGTCTTGACCGTGTCCTCGGAGAGGTACAGCTCACGGCCGATCTGGCCGTTGCTCTTGCCCTGGCTCATGCCGCGCAGCACCTGCAGCTCGCGCTCGGTGAGCTGCACGCCCGGGTCGGACGGCTGCCGCGGCGCGGGCACCGAGGTGCTGGCCAGGGTGTGCGCCAGCGCGGCGACCAGTTCGGGCCGCGAAGCGTCCCAGCGCAGGTAGCCGCGCGCTCCGCCGGCGATGGCGGCCGCGATGCTGCCCGCGTCGTCCGGGGCTCCGAAGACGATGACGTTCGCCTGGGGGTTCGCGGAGACGAGCCGGCGGGTTGCCTCGACGCCCGTCGGGACCGCGCGTTGCGTTCCGACCAGCACGACGTCGACCGGCTGACGGGTGTACCGGGCCAGCAGCTCGTCACCGTGCGCTACGCAGTCGATGCGACTGACCCCAGGCACCGCGGACATCACACGGGTGAGCCCTTCGCGGACACTGCGTCGGTCGTCGCAGATCAAGACCGTCGTCACGGGGTTTCCTTCCTGCAGCCGGGTGACATTCCACTTCCCCTATCGGACGCTTTAGCCCGAACCTTGACACGATCCGGTGGCTTTTTTTGAAGTTTCTTAGCCCGGATGCCGGAACGCCCGTTCCCGCAGGCCTACCCGGGTCCGATAGGCACCCACGGCGATTCGTGTGCGATGCGCATCACGCAAGGATCCGCGCGCCGTAACACTGCGTGCAACACCTGGCGGCTCCTGAATCGATACTCCTCGGCCCGGTCGTGGTCCACGTCAGCGGCGACGCGGTCCGCCACCCAACCAAGTGAATCGAGTTCATATTTTTCGGCGTCCGCGGCGGCTGCGACGAGGAGTTCCCGCGCCCCGTCCTGTCCGGCGGCGAGCAGCGCGACGCCGAGGACGATGCCGGACTTCACGATGTGTCGTCGAGCGTGCCGGGCGACGGCGGTCTCATAGGCGAGGCGGGCCGGGGCGACGGCCGCTTCGGGCTGTCCGGCGGCAAGCTCGATCTCGGCGCCCACCCAGCCGCCGCGGACGGTCGCCCGCCAGCGACGGTCGGCTTGAGCGGCTCGGACGGCCAGGCGGCGGGCGGCGGAGATGCGGCCGAGGGCGAGGTTGTCAGCGGCTAGGCCGAGGAAGGCGTCGGCTCGGGCACCTTGGAGATCGAGCCCGTCGGGGTCTTCGGTGGACTCGACGAGGCTGCCCTGGCTGGCGGATGTGCTGGGGCTCGCGGTGGCAGGCGGGGAACCGGTGGTGGCCGATGTTGATCCTGGGACAGGCGAATCCGCTCCGGTGCCAGCTGGGCCCGAGCCAACGCCACGCGAACCCGAACCGGCCGCGGCCAAGCCGCTACCAGCCAATCCCGGGCCGCTACCAGCCAATCCCGGGCCGCCGCCAGCCAATCCCGGGCCGCTACCAGCCAATCCCGGGCCGCCGCCAGCTGTCGCTGCCCCGCGCTCCCCCACTCCGCGCAGTCCGATTGCCAGCAGCGCCTCCCCATCGAGCCTCCGCGCCACCATGTGTGCGCCCAGCTGCCGCCGATGCGACGCCAGGGTGCTCGCCGCCAGCGAGGCTGTCAGCGGATTCCGGCCGCGCCGGAGCGGGTCGAGCAACTCCGCGGCCGCCGCGTACCGGCCGCGGGCACCCAGCACGATCGCCGCCAGGAGGCGTTGCCTTGGCGAGCCGTCGCGAGGTATCGAGTCCGCCGGGCCGGCGTCCGGGCCGAACGCGAGGGCCGTCAGTGCTTCTTCGTCCACTCGCCCTTTCTAGCGTGGAGCACCGACAAGAACGTGCTCCACACGGTCGGCCGCCGCGGAAAGATCCGCCAGCAACTCGACTTTCGGCGGCAACAGCGCCGGATCCCAGCCGGGGCCGCAGGCGAACAACCGGGTCCGCTGCCGTCCGCGAGACACGCGCGCGAAGAGCCGAGGGTCCGCGTTCGCCCGATTCGCCCACAACACCACCGCAGCGGGCGCGCTTCGCCGCACCGCTACCGACAACACTTCTTGTGGCAGCGCAATGCCGAAGAGCTGCGCGCCGATCCTTCGACCCGCAAGAGCGGCGGCGAGCGCGTACACCGGCATGTTGTCCCGTTCATCGGGCACGCACGCGAGAAGGACCGGCCGTTGGTTGCGAGGCTCGTCGAGGACCGGCGTCGCGCGCACTAATGCCGCGTACACGCACTCAGCGAGTAGGTACTCCACTTCTGCACCCGCGTGCACGCCTCGCCACCGCGCGCCGAGCGCAGTGAGAACGGGGTCGATCACGCCAGCCCACGCCTGAAGCACACCCAGCTCGCGAATAGCGTCAACGAGCATTCGCTGTACCGCGCCGACATCCATCGCCAACGCAGCAGTACTCAGACGACGCGCGAGCCGCGAAGGGACTTCGACGTCGTCAGCCGCTGTCTTCGTCTCCGTCGCCTCAGCAGGCTCGGCAGGCGCTGGCACGAAGTCCGCGCGCGGCATCTGCTCTAACGCGTACTGTGCGGCCTCCGCCGTCGAAGCGCCGCGAAGGAGCGCGCGCTGCATGAGTTCGAGACGGCCGATGTCAGAGCTGCCGTAACGGCGATGTCTGCCGTCAGTGTGGCGACTGGGACCGAGACCGTAGCGGCGGTCCCAAGTACGCAGGGTGGACGGCGCGACACCGAGCCGGCGGGCGACCGAGGCCACCGGCAGGGTGGGTTCTCCATCGCCTGATCCGGATCCCACCCGGTCAATATCCAGCCCGTCCGCGGTCCCGGCAACCCGAGCCAAAAGCCCTGCTCACACATCTGGGGGATGCCTAACGGCTGAATCGCCGCCGATCTATTGAACAACTATTGGCGCGCTTCTAACGTTACCGCCGTTGCACCGAATGGAGTATCGGCACCACAGCAGAGCAGCTAATGGCATCGACCGGATGACGGAGGCGGTCAGGATGGCAGACACGCGCAGGCTCCCCGGCCCCAACGCAGACATGTGGGACTGGCAGCTGGAGGGGTCGTGCCGGGGGATGGACAGCGGATCCTTCTTCCACCCAGACGGAGAGCGGGGACCAGCGAGGGCACGGCGCGAGGCCAGGGCCAAGGCGATCTGCCTGTCGTGCCCGGTGCTGGAGATGTGCCGCAAGCACGCGCTCGCCGTGCACGAGCCCTACGGCATCTGGGGCGGGCTGTCCGAATCGGAACGGGACCACATCATCAAGCAGGACAAACGCGCGCTGACCATGGCGCGCATCTGACTTTCATCACGGCGCGGAAGGGGCGGTGTCCACTGTGGACGCCGCCCCTCCGCCGTTTCCGGGCCACAGCGAGAGCGCGAGGTCGATGACTGTCATCAGCGAGTCGAGGCTGACACCGTCGCGCGCTTGCATGGTCAGTCCATAGAAGACAGTCGCGTACAGCGCACTGAGCGCGTCAATGTCCACAGTGGCCGCGAGGTCTCCTTCTTCCACTCCACGACGAAGGCGCTCACGAAGCTGACGTCGCACTTCGTCGCGTGAAGCAGCGAGAAACTTCCACACGGAGGCATTGGCTGGCGTGCAATTGGTAGCCGCCAGAACGACCATGCAGCCCTTCGGATGCCCCGGTTCCACGTACGCGCAAGCGTTGTTGCGAAGCATCGCTTCAACCGCCGCGCGCGCCGTCGGCTCTTCGGTCAACGCGCGCATCGTGTGCCGCCCGTAGGCGGATTGGTAATGCTCGATCGCTTCGCGGAACAGTGCCTCCTTGTCGCCGAAGGCCGCGTACAGACTCGGCGGCTTGATGCTCATCGCCTCGGTCAGCTCCGCCAGCGACGCACCGTCGTAGCCGCGCTCCCAGAACACCAGCATGGCCTGGTTGAGCGCGTGCTCGCGGTCGAACGCGCGCGGGCGGCCACGGGGTGACATGAACCACCTTCTTTAGTGAGCGATACAGAAGTCTTGACCCGACCCATCGTACGCGGCTATTTATTTAGTCATCACTACAGAAAGAGGTGGGGCATGGGCACCCTGGACGGCAAGGTCGCACTGGTCACCGGCGGAAGCCGCGGCATCGGCGCGGCGATCGCACTCCGGCTGGCCGAGGACGGCGCGGACGTCGCGATCACCTACGAACGCGCCGCGGACCGGGCGGCGGACGTGGTCGCGTCCATCGAGAAACTCGGCAGGCGAGGTCTGGCTCTGCGGGCAGACGCCGCGGACGCGGACGCGGTGACCAGCGCGGCCGACCGGACCGCGGCCGAACTGGGCGGGCTGGACGTGCTGGTGAACAACGCCGGAGTGTTCCCGTCGGCACCGGTCGAAGAGCTGACCACGGAAATGATCGACCGCACGCTGGCGATCCACGTGAAGGCCCCGCTGGTGGCGGCCCGGGCCGCGGTACGGCACATGAAGCAGGGCGGGCGGATCGTGTCGATC
Organism: Amycolatopsis rubida; assembly: GCF_900115345.1. Classification (GTDB taxonomy): domain Bacteria; phylum Actinomycetota; class Actinomycetes; order Mycobacteriales; family Pseudonocardiaceae; genus Amycolatopsis; species Amycolatopsis rubida. Next base: position 17,466 of record NZ_FOWC01000001.1, read on the forward strand.
GGCAGCGATTTGGCGGAGCGCGCGCCATTCGTCGGATTGAGCCTGTACTCAGCGAGCAAGTCGGCGCTGACGGGGATGACCAAGGGCCTGGCGCGCGACCTGGGGCCGCGCGGAATCACGGCGATGGTGGTCCACCCGGGCTCGACGGACACCGAGATGAACCCGGCGGACGGACCGCATTCCGCGGACCAGTTGGCGCATATCGCGTTGGGGCACTACGGAAATCCGTCGGACATCGCGGCCGCGGTGGCTTACCTGGCGGGTCCGGAGGGCCGGTATCTGACCGGGACGTCGATCACGGTGGACGGCGGGTTCACCGCCTGATCGGCTTTCAGCGGTTCCGGACGCACCTCTAGCGCGACCACCGCACGGTACGCCGTCCGCTTGCCGGGTCGGGGCGAAGAGCTGGCATCGGGATCGCACTGCTGGACGGCCACCCCGTCGATGTCGCCGCGCTGAAGACTTCACCGCCGGCCGTGTTCACCGGAACGGCCGCGATGTTCGGGCGAGCGGGTCTCGCAGAGCTGGGCAGAATGTTCCCCAGCCTGCCGGTCATGCGGAAGCACCTGCCCCACGACGGAAAGCGGGGCGGCACTCCCCGAAGGGAATGCCGCCCCGCCGCAACAACGCAGAGGCTGATCCGCGTCAGTGCGAGTGCCCGTGGCCAGCGGCCTCCGGCTCTTCCTCGACCGGCTTCTCGACCACGGAGCTTTCCGTGGTGAGCACCAGCCGGGCGATGGACGCCGCGTTCGCGACGGCCGAGCGGGTCACCTTGACCGGGTCGACGATGCCGCCCGCGATCAGGTCGGTCAGCTCGCCGGTGGCGGCGTTGAAGCCCTGGCCCCAGCCCTGCTCCTGGACCTTGTTCACGATGACCGCGCCCTCGTAGCCCGCGTTCGTCGCGATCCAGTGCAGCGGGGCGGTGAGCGCGTCGCGGACGATGCGCACCCCGGTGGCCTCGTCGCCGGTCAGGCCGAGATCGCCCTGGAGTTCCTTGACCGCGTGCACCAGCGCCGAACCGCCGCCGGGCAGGATGCCCTCCTCGACGGCCGCCTTGGTGGAAGCCACGGCGTCCTCGATGCGGTGCTTGCGCTCGTTCAGCTCGGTCTCGGTGGCCGCGCCGACCTTGATCACGGCCACGCCGCCGCCGAGCTTCGCGAGCCGCTCCTGGAGCTTTTCGCGGTCCCAGTCGGAGTCGGTGGTCTCGATCTCCTTGCGGATCTGCGCGGTCCGCGCGGCGATGGCGTCCTTGGTGCCCGCGCCGTCGACGATCGTCGTGTCGTCCTTGGTGACGACGACCCGGCGGGCCTTGCCCAGCGAGCCGAGGTCGACCTCGGACAGCTTGCGGCCGATCTCCGCGGAGATGACCTCGCCGCCGGTGACGACGGCAAGGTCGTCCAGGAAGGCCTTGCGGCGGTCGCCGAAGAACGGGGCCTTGACCGCGACCGCGGTGATCGTCTTGCGCAGCGAGTTCACCACGAGGGTGGACAGCGCCTCGCCGTCGACGTCCTCGGCGATGATGAGCAGCGGCTTCTTCGCCTCGACGACCTTCTCCAGCACCGGGAGCAGGTCGGCCAGCGCCGAGATCTTCTCGCGGCTCAGCAGGATGTAGGCGTCCTCGAGGATCGCCTTCTGGTCCTCCGGGTTGGTCGCGAAGTGCGCCGACAGGAAGCCCTTGTCGAACTGGACGCCCTCGGTGATCACCAGCTCGGTCGCCAGCGTGGACGACTCCTCGATGGTGATCACGCCGTCCTCGCCCACGCGCTCGACGGCCTCGCCGAGCAGCTGGCCGATCGTCGCGTCCCGCGAGGTGACGGTGCCGACCTGGGCGATGTTGTCGCGGCCCTTGACCGGGGTGGCCTTGGCCTTGAGGACCTCGATGACCTTCTCCGCGGCCGCTTCGATGCCCTTGCCGACCGAAGTCGGGTTGGCGCCGGCGGCGACGTTGCGCAGGCCGTGCTTCACCAGCGACTGGGCCAGCACCGTGGCGGTGGTGGTCCCGTCGCCCGCGACGTCGTTGGTCTTGGTGGCGACGCTCTTCGCGAGCTGCGCGCCGAGGTTCTCGAACGGGTCGTCGAGCTCGATCTCACGAGCGACGGTGACACCGTCGAGGGTGATCGTCGGGCCGCCGAACTTCTTGTCGAGGACGACGTGGCGACCGCGCGGGCCGAGGGTGACCTTGACCGCGTCGGCGAGCTTGTTCACCCCGCGCTCGAGCGCGCGACGAGCGTCCTCGTCGAAACTGATCTGCTTGGGCATAACGCTTTCCGCTTACCTTTCGGTTGTCGTGCGACGCAAAACGCCCCGCACCCCGGCATGAGCGGGGCCCGGGGCGTCCTTGCGCTGCGAGTGACGCGTCAGTTGATGACGGCCAGCACGTCGCGGGCGGAGAGGATCAGGTAGTCCTCGCCGTTGTACTTGACCTCGGTGCCGCCGTACTTGGAGTAGATGACGACGTCGCCGACAGCCACGTCCAGCGGAACGCGGTTGCCCTTGTCGTCGATGCGGCCCGGGCCCACGGCCAGAACCTTGCCCTCCTGGGGCTTCTCCTTGGCGGTGTCGGGGATGACGAGGCCGGAGGCGGTCGTCTCCTCGGCCTCGCTCGTCTGGACAACGATCTTGTCCTCGAGCGGCTTGATGTTCACGCTCACCGGGTTGACCTCCACGGTCGTCGAAAGCGTCGGCATGATGACTGGTTACGGCTCATACCACCCCCGCCGTCGCGGGTGCCGGGGCGTGTCCGGGCCGTTCGATTAGCACTCTAGCCATGTGAGTGCCAGCTTCGCAAGGAGGGTCCGCCGGACCTGCCGAAACGTGAGACGAAAGCCGCTGACCGGCCCGTTTGCTCCGGGTCGCGCGCGAGCGCCTTCCGCGGGGCGGCAGACGGCCAAGACATCGCCGCCCCATCCGGGCGGATAATCCCCACCAAGTCCCCCGGCGACTGGTTGGATCCGCACAGACAGGCATCCCACCCCTGGAGTCCTCCTATGCTTCGCTCACTCCCGTGGCGGCTGGCCGCTGCCACCACCGGGCTGCTGGCGTTAGTCGCGGTCTCCGCGCCCGCCTCCGCACAGCCCGCCAACGAAGCCCGCCAGCGGGCCTTCGCCGACGCTGCCTCCGAATACGGCGTCCCGGTGGACGTCTTGCTGGCCGTCTCGTACCTGGAATCCCGCTGGGACACTCACTCCGGCGCGCCCAGCACCGCCGCCGGGTACGGCCCGATGCACCTCACCGACGTCCGCACCACCGGCCTGCGGACCAGCGAATTCGACCACCCCGGCGAAGACCCCCGCGGCGACGGCTCCCGTCCGCCCCTGCGCCTGCGGACGCTCGAAGCTCCGACTCCCCCGCCCGGCAGCCAAACCATCGACAAGGCCGCTGAGCTGCTGCACACCGACGCGGCGAAGCTCCGTACGGACGCCGAAGCGAACATCCGCGGCGGCGCGGCGCTGCTGGCCGAGTACCAGCGAGAGTTGGGCGTCAAGAGCGACAACGCGAAGGACTGGTACGGAGCCGTCGCGCGATACAGCGGCTCCGAGGACGTCACCGGCGCGCGCACCTTCGCCAACGAGGTCTTCGCCACCATCACCAGCGGCGTCACGCGTACGACCGACGACGGCCAGGCCGTCAAACTCGCCGCGACATTCGGCCTCACGCCGGACCGCGCGCAGGCGGACCGCCTCGGCCTGCGTGCTGGGAAGCCGCCGGCCACCGAGTGCCCGAGGTCGCTGTCCTGCGAATCGGCGCCCGCGCCGTTCCAGAAGATCGGCGACAGCTACGGCAACTACGACAAGGCCGACCGGCCGCGCGACCAGAAGATCGACTACATCGTCATCCACGACACCGAGGGCACCTGGGACTCGGTGCTGAAGCAGGCCCAGACCCCCGGTCAGACCGCGTGGCACTACACGGTCCGCTCCTCAGACGGCCAGGTCGCCCAGCACGTGCCGACCAAGGACGTCGCCTGGCACGCCGGGAACTGGTACCTGAACGAAAAATCCCTCGGCGTCGAGCACGAGGGCTTCGCCGCGCAGGGCACCTGGTTCACCGAGGCGATGTACCGCCAGTCCGCGAAGCTCGTGCGCTACCTCGCCCACCGCTTCGGCGTTCCGCTGGACCGGGCGCACATCCTGGGCCACGACAACGTGCCCGGCCCGAACGCGGACAAGATCAAGAGCATGCACTGGGACCCGGGTCCGTACTGGGACTGGGCGCACTACTTCGCCCTGCTCGGCGCTCCCCTGGAGCACGAGGGCGAACCGGATTCCAGTCTGGTCATGATCGATCCGCAGTTCTCCGCCAACCGCCCGGCGTTCACCGGCTGCGACCAGATCGGGTCCGGAAACCCCTGCCCGGGCCGGAGTTCGGGATCGGTCGTGCTGCGCACCGCGCCGAGCGAGTCCGCGCCGCTGCTGTCCGATGCGGGCCTGCACGGGGCTGAACCATCCACAATGGACGTCGCGGACATCGGCAGCCGCACGGCCACCGGGCAGAAGTACGCCGTCGCGGACACCCGCGGGGACTGGACCGCGATCTGGTACCTCGGCCAGAAGGGCTGGTTCCGCAACCCGGGCGACGCGCCGACCGCGTATCCGGCGGACGGATTCGTCGCGACGCCCAAGGAGGGCAAGCCGACCGTGCCGGTCTACGGGAGCGCGTACCCGGAGGCCAGTGCGTATCCGAAGGACATTCCGGTGCAGGAGCTCATGCCGCTGCCGTACCAGCTCGGCGCGGGCCAGAAGTACTCGGTCGGCGGGCTGACCGGCTCGGAGTACTACTCGGCGTCCTTCGACGTCGCGACCAACAAGGTCGTGCGGGGCAAGGCGAAGTACGTGGAGATCCAGCTCGGCCACCGCGTGGCGTACGTCAGCCGCGACGACGTCGACCTCGAACCCTCGTGAGTGGCGATCCCGGCGAGAACCGGGATCGCCACTCACGAGTCCAGAGCCACCTTGACCCCCGCGCCGGCCTCCGTATTACGCCGAGTCTTAGCCCACCCGTTACGCCCGCGCACCAGCCGGAACAACGCCCGCCAAGACGTGATGTAGAAGGTGTAGATGTAAGCCGCGTACAGCAGCCCCATCCCCACCCCACGCACAACATTCTTGCTGCGCAAGCATTTCATCTGGTAAATCGGACCCCACACGACGAACGGCAGCAGCCCGAACGAACCGTAGATCGCGAAAAGAATCCAAGCCCCGCCGGTGAACCACGTCCACACCTGGCCGGGATCGCCCGCGGTGCTCACCAGAAGCAGGATGAACGGCACCGGGTACAGCAGCGAGCCGAGCAGCTGCATCCACGGCTGCGCCAGGTAGTACATCATTTCCGCGGCGCCCAAAGTGGACACGTGCGGCGAGTCCCAGATCCGGCGCAGGTACCGCATGCACTGCATGGTTCCCTGACCCCAGCGCGTGCGCTGCACCAGGAACCGGCGGAGGCTGTACAGACCTTCTTGCGCCACATGCGAATCCGGCGTGAACCCGGTGCGCCAGCCCGCGGTGAGCAGGTGCACGCCGAGTTCGAAGTCCTCCAGCAGCGAACCGCGCCACGGGGCCAGTTCGCCGCCCGCGATCGAGTCCAATGCGGACAGCCGGGTGAACTGCCCGTTGCCGCCCATGGAGATCGTGCCGGTGAAGCCGCGGGAGGTCTGGATCGCCGCGATCGCGGTGCGGAACTCCAAGTCCTGCAGCTGGGCGAGCTTGAGTCCGAAGGCGCGGGAGAACCACGTGCGGCCGGGCGGACGGCTGCGGAAGTTGCTCATCCGGACGTCGAGCTGAACGGCGCCAACGGTTTCGTCGCCGAACAGATGGTCTGCCGCGCACACTTCGAGACAGTTCGGCGCGGGACGGCCGTCCGCGTCGACCACCACGACCACCACGCGGTCCCGATCCGCGCCTGGACCGAGCCAGTCGTCCAGCTCGCGGTAGGCGGCGTTGAGCGCGTCTCCCTTGCCCGTACGCGCTTCTGGGCGCTGACGGGCGACGAGGTGCAGATTCGGGTCGTAGCCGCCGTTGCGCCGCCACACCGAGCGCACGACGCGGGCGGTGCGGTCGTCGGAGTCGTCGTCCACGACCCACACGTGCGCGCGGCGGAAGGTGCTGCGCAGGTACTTCACCGTCTCGCGGATCACCACCTCCTCGTCGCGGCAGGGGACGAAGAAGTGCCAGGAGAAGTCGGCCGGGTCGCCGACCGGAGCGGGCTTGCGGCGCAGGTACGGCACGACGATCACCACGACGTACACCAGGAACGCGACGCTCATGGTGAGCGCGAACGCCTGCGTGACCGACAGCAGGATCTTCAGGCCGGAACCACTCACGCCGCGGCCCGTTTCTCGGCCTTCGTCTTCTTCGTCGCCAGCCACACGAACAGCACCAGCGAGATCGCGCCGCCGATGACGCTGACCAGCGAGCCGAGCAGCGTGTGGCCCCAGTAGTAGCCCTCGTCGGTGCCGAGCCCGTTGACCAGCCCGACGATGGTGAGAATTCGTAACTGATTAACCAGAATCACCGTGATCGCGGAAATTCCCAGCGAGAAAAACAGCCTCCGGGCATTCTGTGGCCGGAACCACAGAAGTGCGGCGGTCACTAATAGCAGCGGTAGAAGAAGGAAAACCGACGAGCATTCCGGAGTCATCCGCAACCCGAATGGAGTATCGCCGGACAACCCGAAGTAGACCGATTCCCGGTTTCCGGCCACATAGACCCCCGATGAGGTGATAACCCGGAGGATCACCCCGGCCAGTCGCACCTCCAGTTCCCGGTACCCGCGTTCCACGAGCACCAGCACCACCCCCGCGGCGAGCACCCCGAGCACCGCCATACGCAGCGGAAACCGGGATGCGCCTGACACCGGCGCGTTGACTGCTGTCACGACGACCCTCTCAAGAAGAAACCCAGCGGAACCAGGGCGGACCCGGCCACGGTCGTGTCCGCGGCAGCTTCCGCCCTTCGCCGGGCAGCCCCTTTCCGGGGACACCCGAGCAGCTTTCGGCATATTCTTACGCAAGCTTGCTAGTCCGTTAGGGTGATACTTCACACGACCTGGGGAAAGTCGAATTTATTATCACCCGATCTGGTGATTCAGCGAAAAAGCTGTGCTATTTCGGAAACGTCCGCCGATAACCGATCCGCGTGCCGACTCTTGCTCAGCGGGTTTAGTCCGCGCAGCGGCTCGCCCTGAGAAAATTCGGAGGACCAGTGAAGAGACACCTCGTGCGACGAGGCGGCCTGCTCGCCGCTGTCGTGGCGAGCATCGCCCTGGCCGGAGCAGCTCCGGCCAGCGCCGCTCCCGGCGACGGGTCGGCCTACGGCGTCGACGTCAACGTGACGCTGCTCGGCCAGCCCGCGGTGCATCTCGGCCCGCTCGCGGCCGCGAACACCAACGGCCCGACCGAAAGCACCGCGGTTTCCGCGAACGTGCCCGGCGTGCTGACCACCGGCGTGATCAAGACGTCCGCTGTGCGCGACGACAACTCCGGCGCGGTCACGGCGAAAGCGTCCGTCGCCGACGTCGGGCTGCCGCTGCTCAAGGTCGCGGTCGGCAATGTCGGGGTGAAGGCGGTCGAAGCCGTCTGCACCGCGACCCAGGAAGGCGTCAAGGGCTCCAGCACGCTGGCCGGCGCCAGCCTCGGCAGCCTCGGCAAGGTCGACGCCAACCCGGCGGCGAACACCGAACTGAAGGTCCAGGTCGGCCCGCTGCACGTGGCGACGCTGATCCTGAACGAGCAGATCAAGAACAAGGACGGCAGCCTCACCGTCAACGCCCTGCACCTGAAGCTGCTCGGCGGCGACGCGCTGGGCGCGCTCGGCTCGGGCGACGTGATCCTGTCGTCGGCGACCTGCGGCCCGGCCGCTCCGCCGATGCCGCTCGCCTCGGGGGCAGGCATGTGGATCGGGTTCGGCGTGGTCGCCGCGATCGCGGTGCCGGTCGGCCTGCGCGTCTCCCGGCGTCGTTCGGCTGCCTGACCCGGTGAGGTGATGGATCGATGTACAAGATGCCTGGCGCCGGGGTCGGCGTCGCCGGTGGCGGGGTGGGTACCCTCGCCGCCACCGGCGCCGACGTCGGCTGGTGGCTCGCGGTCGGCGTGGCGCTGGTGATCCTCGGGATCGCCGCGCTGATCGCCGTCCGCCGCCGGAATCGGCGGTTCTCCCGCCTGGACGGCTGAAGAATCCGGGCTGCCGGCGTGCTCCCGTCGGCAGCCCGGATTTCCGGGACACTCGAAAGGGTGAAAACGTTGGACGTGATGCTGCTGGCCGGGACGCGCCCGGAGGCGGTGAAGCTCGCGCCGCTCGCACTGGCCCTGGAGGCCCGGCCCGGGCTGCGGCCGCTGGTCGTGCACAGCGGTCAGCACCAAGGCATGGTCGAACAGGCACTGGCCCCGTTCGAGGTCGGGATCGACGCGTGGCTCGACGTGCCGCCGCGGGTGTCCGGCACGCAGGCGGAACTGGTGTCCGGCCTGCTGCCCGCGCTCGACGCCGCGCTGCGCCGCTACCAGCCGTCGGCGGTCGTCGTGCAAGGCGACACCACCACCGGACTGGCCGGCGCGCTCGCCGCGTTCTGGCTCGGCATTCCAGTGGTGCACCTCGAAGCCGGACTGCGTACGCACGACTTGGCGGCGCCGTTCCCCGAGGAGGGAACGCGGCAGATGATCTCGCGGATCGCCGCACTGCACCTGGTCCCGACGGCGGCCGCGGGCGCGGCTTTGCTGGCCGAGGGCGTCCCTTCGGAGCGGATCACGCGTACTGGCAACACCGTCGTCGACGCCGTGCTCGCGGTGGCGGCGCGCGACTTGCCCGCGCGCGATCCGGCGCTTGCCTTGCTGGAGATGGGAATCGCCGAAGCAGGCGAGCAGTTGGTGCTGGTGACGTCGCACCGCCGCGAGTCGTGGGGTGAACCGTTGACGCGCACGCTGACTGCGGTGCGCCAGATCGTCGATGCCCATCCGCGCGTGCAGGTGCTGTTCCCGGTGCATCCGAATCCGGCTGTGCGGGAACAGGTCGAGGAGGTGCTGGGCGGAGTCGCGCGAGTGACCGTCACTGAGCCGCTGGAGTATCCAGACCTCGTGCGCGCGCTGCGGTTGGCCTCGCTCGTGCTGACGGATTCCGGTGGCATCCAAGAGGAAGCGCCGACGTTCGGCACGCCGGTACTGGTGTTGCGTGACACCACGGAACGCCCGGAGGCCGTCGAAGCCGGTTGCGCTTGGCTGGTCGGCACCGACACCGAGCTGATCGCCGACACCGCCGCACGCATTCTCCGCGGTGAGATTAACGCTGCCACGTCAGCTAATCCGTACGGAAACGGTTCCGCCGCCGCGCAATCAGCTTCGGCGATCGAGGCGTTGCTGGGGGTGTCCGTCAGCTCCGCCGCTCTCGTGAGTCCTAAAGGGACACAACATTGACCGGCAGCCCCGGGTTCGCTGAGAAGTCCAGCGGTGCCACGGATCGACCGGCCGCCACCACGTGCGCACCCAACGCCGCGATCATCGCGCCGTTGTCCGTGCACAAGCGCGGCCGCGGCACGCGCAGCTCAATGCCAGCCTCCGCGCACCGCTCCGCCGCCAACTCCGAAAGCCGCGAATTCGCTGCCACGCCACCCGAAATCACCAACGTACCGATGTTCTGTTCGCGCGCGGCACGGATCGCCTTCGCGGTGAGCACGTCCGCGACCGCTTCCTGAAAGGACGCCGCGACGTCGTTCACCGGCACCGGGTCGCCGGTGCGCTCGGTGTTCTCCACCCAGCGTGCCACCGCCGTTTTCAAGCCAGAGAAGGAAAAGTCGAACTTCGCGTCGCGCGGACCGGTCATCCCGCGCGGAAACGCGATCGCCTTCGGGTTGCCCTGCTTGGCCGCCTTGTCGATCGGCGGCCCGCCCGGATACGGCAGCTCCAGCACACGCGCGACCTTGTCGTACGCCTCGCCCGCCGCGTCGTCCACAGTGGACCCGAGTTCGGTGATGCCCGACGCGATGTCGTCCACTCGCAACAGTTGCGTGTGCCCGCCGGAAACCAGCAACGCCAACACCGGCTTCGGCAACGGGCCGTGCTGCAACGTGTCCACCGCGATGTGGCCGGCAAGGTGATTCACGCCGTACAGCGGCACGTCAAGCGCGGTCGCATACGCCTTCGCCGCCGAAACGCCCACCAGCAAGGCACCAGCGAGACCCGGTCCGGCCGTCACCGCGATCGCGTCCACATCGGAGAGTTTCAGCCCCGCCGTGGCGAACGCGCGCTCCGCCGTCGGCACCATCGCTTCGAGATGCGCACGGCTGGCAACCTCCGGTACGACACCGCCGAAGCGAGCGTGCTGGTCCACACTGGACGCGACCTCGTCAGCGAGCAGTTCCACCGTGCCGTCGTCGTGCAGCCGGACGAGGCCGACCCCGGTCTCGTCGCAGGAACTTTCGATACCCATGATGACGCGCGCCATCAGCCGGCCACCTCGTCTCGTGCCGGGGCCTGCGCGGGGCGGGCCATGGTGAACGCGTCCGCACCGGAAGGCTGGTAGTAGCGCTTCCGGATGCCGAGTTTCTGGAAACCGTGCGCCTCGTACAGGTTCACAGCGGGGTCGTTGTCCGTGCGCACTTCGAGGAAGACCGCCGCGTGCAACTCGTCAGCACGCGTCAGCAACGCACGAAGCAGCGCCTTGCCGATGCCCTGCCCTTGAGCCTCGGGCACGACACCGATCGTGTGGACGCTCGCTTCGTAGTCACCGCGCCGTCCGACCACCGCGAGCCCCGCGTACCCGAGCAGCGTCTCCCCGTCATCCGACCGCGCCGCCAGGTAGTAATGCCCCTGGTCAAGCTCGGAATGGAACGCACGCGCACTCCATGGATCGTCGCCGGGAAAGAGGATCTTCTCGATCTCCGCACACCTCGCGACGTCTGCGCGGCGCAGTTGGTCGAGCTTCACAGTGCAGTCACCCTCTTGCGCGCCGTGGGCTCGACAGCGTCCGGACGACGCAGGTACAGCGGCGTCAACGGCTCCGGCTCAGCGCGCTCAAGAAGCGCCGTACGCGCAACGCGCACCAACCCAGCCGGCGACGGAAACCGCGGCTCGATCGGCACCACGCCCACCGCTGCCGCGTACTGCAACGCCCCGTCGCCCGCCGCGACACGAATGTCAGTCTCGATGTCCGCGGGCCGCTGTACGTGGGGACCGTCCGTGCGCGCACCCGAAGCGTCGTACGCAGCCCAGTAGACCTCGCGGCGCCGCGCGTCCGTGAAGACGAGAAACGGCTTCTCCGTGCGTACGACGTCAGCCGCGATCGCGTCGAGACTGCTCACCGGGTACGCCGGAATGCCGAGCGCGTGCGCGTACGCAGCCGCCGTGGCCATGCCAGCCCGCAGCCCGGTGAATGGGCCCGGCCCGACGCCGCACACGATCGCGTCGAGTTCGCGGAGCGTGACCCCGGCCTCCTCCGCAGCAGCCAGCGCATGCGGGGCGATCAGCTCGCCGTGCGCCCGAGGATCCACCGTGACGCGATCCGCCCGGGGGACAAGCTCAGCCTCGTCGACGGCGACGATGCCCGCCGTCACCGCCGGAGTAGCCGTGTCGATCGCCAATACCAGCACGATTTCCCAGGATAGCTCTGGTCCGAAGGGGACCGGGGAGCGGGCGGGGCGGTCTTCGTGGTCCAGGAAGATACGTTCCGTGACGAAGCTGTGCCACCTGAGGTGCCGCAGGTGACCCAGCCGTTCAATGTGCGGAAATACGAACAGGACCCTGGTGCTCTGCTCCCCAGGCCGCCGAGGTCTTCAACGCGGTCCGCAACCGCAAAATCGCCGGCCAGGTAGCCCCGGTCTGCACCTAGAACGACCGCGAAACAGCTTCTTCGCCATCGTCCTGCTCCCCGGGAAGGGCGGCCTCGCCACCGTCTACCAAAAGACGACCCCTGCGCGGTCGCCCTGAATGCGGCAACGCCGGTCGTCGCCACCCTCCGGGCAGGTTCCTGACACCTGCCCGGCTTGGGGGATTTTGTCCGCACGCGGAACCTCGACCGATTAAGCTCAGTCAGAGCATCGGCAGTCGCAGACAGTGCCGCCGGGAGCGAGGGGAAGCGTCATCGTGGGCAATGGGCAGTCGTCCAGCAGCAGCCAGCCGGCGGACGGTCGCGCGGGGTATGTCGACCCGGAAGAGCAGGCCAGGCGCGACCGCCAGGACAAGCAGTTCGGCGAAGCGATGAACTCCAACGGCGTGCGCGTCTACCAGCAGCGCGCGGCTGAAGACGCGAAGGTCAACGCCGCGGCGGCGGGCGGCGGGTTCAACATGGATGTCGCGGCGATGAAAGCGCTCCTGCCGGAGTGGCAGGGCGTCGCGGACAAGCTCTTCAAGGCCCGGCAGCTCGCCCGAGCGCTGCCGACGCTGAGGAAGCCTGCCGACGACTCGGCCAGCACGCTTCAGAAGACGGCGGCTGACCAGCATGCCAGCGCATACTCGGCGAGTCTGGAGCAGCAGTACACATACGCCAAGAGCTACGCCGACAAGCTCAAAGAAGCCGTCGACAAGTACGAGAAGCAAGACCACGCGAACACCGACGGCATGAACAGGCAAGGATGACCTGGTGACGAAGACCATTGCCGTCGCCGCCGCGACCGGAGTCCTGCTGCTCGCCGCCACCGCCTGCTCGTCGAATCCAGGCACCCCGGCGCCTGCCGCATCAGGCACTCCCTCGGCTCCGGTCAGCAGCGGACCGCAGGCACCGCGCGTAAGCAACCCGCTGGCCGTCGGAAAGTACGAACAGGATCCTTGCACGGTGCTTACCCCGGCGCAGGCGACCGAGATCCTGAATTCGGTCCGTCATTCACAGTCGGACGGCAACGCCGCACCGATCTGCAACTGGTTCGACGCCGACGACAGCGGCTTGACCATCGGCTTCGTGCCGCACCAAGGCGGACTGAGCACGGTCTACGAGAACACCGCCACTTCGTCCGTCGGCTATTTCAAGGTCGGCCCCGACATCGCCGGATACCCGTCTGCGTTCTTCAGCAATCTCGACGACCGGAACCGCGGCGGATGTCAGCTCGCGGTCGGAGTCACCGATGACGAGGCGTTCACCTCGTCAGTCATCCTTCAGAAATCGTCGCCGAGCTACGCCGACCCGTGCTCATTGGCCGTAAAGGCCGCCACTGCTGCTGTCACGACCATCAAGGCAGGCGCATGATGACTGAATACACCCCTCAGCAAATCGTCAGCCTGGTCAAAAAGGGCCAAGGACCGGCCGGCATGTACGAAGGCGCCGACCAGACCTCCAACTTGGCGCGGCTGCACCGGGAAATCGCCAATGACATGCGGCAGCTGCAAGGCAAGATGAGCCAGTACTGGCAGGGAGACTCCGCCGGTCAGGCCTACGCTGGTGCGGGCCCGCTCGTGCAGGCTTCCCAGGTCAGCGGGCAGCACCTCCAGCAGGCGCAGGAGCTCTACCACGGTCAGGGCGGCTCCTTCCAGCAATTGCACAGCAAGATCCAAGACATCGGCGACGTCGGCGACAAACCCTCCGACGACTGGGTTTCCGGAACTCCTCTTTCGTTCCTCTCCAATCGGCAGGACGAGATCGACGATTGGAACCAGAAAGCGCAGGCGGTCACCGAAAGCTACAACGCGTACCACCAGGAATCGACGGACAACTCCGCTCGCTGGGCGGACCCGTCGCAATACGGGCAGCTGGCTCTCCCCTCCGCTGGCGGTGACTTCACCATTACCCAGCCCGGCGGCACCGGCACCGCGCATCTGCCCACGCACTACACCCCGGGCGGCCCCGGCGGCACCCATTCCGAGGGCGGCTACGTCGGCGGCAGCACCGGCAGCGACACCACCCACCGCGACCACTCCGGCAATCGCACTGGGCCGCCGGGAACGTTGCCGCCTTCGGACACCCACCGGTGGGGCCCGGTGTCTCCGCCGCACAGCAATCCGCCGGAGACGCCGGGCAAATACGTTCCGCCGCACAACAACCTGCCCGACGACACCCGGACGTCCAGTTACGTTCCGCCGGACCTGACGAGCACCAACAACCCCAACAGCACCAGCAATCCCAACTCCTGGTCGTTCAACAGCAGCAACCCCAACGCCACCGGCGGGGGCGGCAGCAGTCTGTACACACCGGGGATCCCGGGAACCGGCGGCGGCAACGCGGGCAGCAACGGCAGCGGGAACGCGGGCAGCAACGTCGGCCGAGGCGCGGGGACCGGCACTGGTCCCTTCGGCAACGCAGAAGGGACCGCGCGAGGCGGAGCGGCGGCGGGAGCCACCGGGCGTGCCGGGGCATCGGGCATGGGTGCGGGCGCGATGGGTCGCGGCCAGAAGGGCGAAGGGGAAGAAGACCTCGTCCACGAGACCGCCGACTACCTGGTCGAGCAGGATCCCGACGCCGCGCTCATCGGGGACCTTCCGAAGGCGGTTCCGCCGGTGATCGGGCTCTGACGATGCTCGTGCTCGCCCGTGAGCTGGTGCTCCCTGCCGACTGCCTGCCCCTCGCGGCGGAACTGGCTGGGGTTTCGCTCCCGGCGGCGCTCGCGCCCGACCCGCTTTGGCGCGACCCCGAGGAGACGCGCGCGTACCGCGAAGCCGCGGTGAGCGCCATGGCCGACCAAGGTGTGTGGGGTCGCGGCGGTCTGGACGAGACGTTCGTCCGGACCATGACCGTGTTGTGCCGTGGGGCCAGCGAACTTTCGGCGACCGTCGAGAGCGGGCGGGATCGGCGGTATCGGCTGGTTGTCGCGGCACTAGGCAAGGACGGGGTGCTCGCTTGCCACATGCCCTCCACCAGCACGGTGGTGGTGCGGCCGGCCCGAGCCGAGGCGCTGGCCGAGGATCTGATCCGGGAGTTGCCGCGCGTCCAGCCTGCGCAGGGGCAGGCGGTGTCGGTGCCGGAATCGGCGTTGAACCTGGCTATCGACGGCGGTCCGGCCCGCCAGGATGTGCGGCATTTGCTTGACGTCGCCGCGTTGCCGAGGGTGGGCGGCGGGCAGATCACCGCGGGGGTCCGCGACGGGCTCGGCGGGCGGCGGATCAGCGGGCGCGACATCTGCACGTATTACGACACCGAGCACGGGCGTTACCTGTTCTCGTTCTCCGAAACCGACGGCGGCGAGCGGTACGTGAACGTCGCACCGGCCCGGCCCGAAACGATGGTCGAGCGCGTGCGCGCGCTGCTCGACAATCTCGCCTGAACCTGGGTACCCCGGACAATCCGGAGCTGTGAATCGCGTCGCAGGTGGCGACCGCCACAAGGCGGTACGGTGCGGTTCCAGGTGCCGGTGACGCAGGAGGTCCGCGAAAGTGCCCGATCCGCTGTTTCCCGCAGTCGCCGCCGGATCCGGCAAGGAAGCGCTGCGCTTCGGCGACCGAAAACTCAGCTACGCCGAACTCGGCGCGGTCGCCGGGGCGCTGGCCGCCGAGCTGCCGCGAGACCGCCGGGTCGCGGTGTGGGCGACGCCGACGCCGCACACCAGCGTCGCGGTGGTCGCCGCATTGCTCGCCGGGGTTCCGGTGGTGCCGCTCAACCCCAAGATCGGCGAACGCGAACTCGGCCATATCCTCGCCGACAGCGAGCCCGCGCTGGTGCTCGCCGAGCCCGGCGTCGAACTGCCTGCCGCGCTTGACCTGCCGCGACACGACATTCCGCTGGCGGGCGACGGGAAGCCGCCGGCCGGCGAGCCGGACGCCGAAGCGCCCGCGTTCATCGTCTACACCTCGGGCACGACCGGTCCGCCCAAGGGCGTCGTACTCCCCCGTCGCGCGATCGCGACCACACTCGACGCGCTTGAGGACGCCTGGCAGTGGACGGCCGACGACGTGCTCGTCCACGGCCTGCCGCTGTTCCACGTCCATGGCCTGATCCTCGGCATCCTCGGTCCGCTGCGCCGCGGCGGCTCGGTCCGCCACCTTGGCCGGTTCTCCCTCGAAGGCGTCACCGAGGAACTCGCGAACGGCGCGACGATGCTGTTCGGCGTCCCGACGATGTATCACCGGATCGCCGAAGCGGTCGCGGCCGACGAAGCCCTCGCTGACGCGCTCAAGTCCGCGCGGCTGCTGGTCTCCGGCTCGGCCGCGCTGCCGGTGCACGACCACCAGCGGATCACCGCCGCGACCGGACAGCAGGTCGTGGAGCGCTACGGCATGACCGAAACCCTGATGAACACCAGCGTCCGCGCCGACGGCGAGCGCAAGCCGGGTTCGGTCGGCGTCCCGCTCGCCGGGGTCGAGCTTCGGCTGGTCGACGAGTCCGGGGCCGCGGTGGAAGAACCCGGCGTGGTCGGCGAGATCCAGGTCCGCGGGCCGAATCTGTTCACCGAATACCTCAACCGCCCGGACGCGACCGCCGCCGCGCTCGACGGCGACTGGTTCCGCACCGGCGACATGGCCACCCGCGACCCCGACGGCTACGTCCGGATCGTCGGCCGCAAGGCCACCGACCTGATCAAGAGCGGCGGCTACAAGATCGGCGCGGGCGAGATCGAGAACGCGCTGCTGGAACATCCGAACGTCGCCGAGGTGGCGGTGACCGGCGAACCGGACGACGACCTCGGCGAGCGGATCGTCGCGTGGGTCGTGCCGGACGGCGAACGCCCGACGGTGGAAGACCTCGCCGGCCACGTGTCGAAGCTGCTCGCCCCGCACAAGCGGCCGCGCGTCGTGCGATACCTGGATGCCTTGCCGCGCAACGACATGGGCAAAGTCATGAAGCGAGCGCTGGGATGAGGACCACCGCGCGCGAGCTGCTGGCCGGCCTCTCCACCGGGTTCACCGATCTGCCCGTCGCGGACACCCCGGCGGACGATCCGCTCGGCTGGCCGGGGTATCCGGAGGCTCGCGCCGCAGCCGCCGCGCGCACTGGCGAAACCGAATCGGTGGTCGTCGGGGAAGCGCGCATCGGCGACGTGCCCACGGTGCTGATCGCCTGGGAGTTCGGTTTCCTCGGCGGTTCGATCGGACAGCAGACCGGCGACCGCGTCGAAGCCGCCTTCGCCCACGCGAAAGAGCGTGGACTGCCAGTGGTTTCGCTGGTCGCGACTGGCGGCAGCCGGATGCAGCACGGCATGCGCGCGCTTTCCCAGCTCCAACGAATCGCGCGCGCCTCCGCGGAAGCACGCGCGGCGGGCATCCCGCAGATTTCCGTTCTCCGCGACCCCTCGACCGGCGGCGGCTGGGCGACGCTCGGCGCCGGTTCCGACGTCGTGTTGGGACTGCCGGACGCGCAAGTGGGCTTCGCAGGCTCCCGCGTACGGCCTGCAACGTCTCCGGCAGAGGCGTACACCGTCGAAGCGAAGCTTGAGTGGGGCCAAGTCGACCGTCTCGTTGAAACAGCGGAGCTGGGAGACGTACTCGCGCGCTGGCTACAGCTGTTGGCTTCGCCGTCGACAGAGCCTGCTCCCCCGCCGAACGCCCGTCGCGACACCGCGCTGCCCGAAACCGGCTGGGACGCCGTACGTGCGGCGCGCGCTTCTTCGCGAGCGCGTGCACCCGAGTACCTCGACGCGTACTTCGACTGGCGAGAGAACGTACAAGGCGACCGTGCCGGTCACGTGGACGAAGGCGTCCAATGTGGCTTCGGTTGGCGAGACGGCCGCGCGATCGCGTACGCAGCACAGTGCGGCACCGCGACGCGTCCGGCCGGTTTCCGCACCGCAGCGCGACTCGTCCGGCTGGCGTCCCGGTTAGGGATTCCGGTGCTGACTCTGGTGGACACTCCCGGCGCGGCAAACGACACGGAAGCGGAAGAAGGCGGGATCGGACCAGCGATCGCGGAGCTGTTCGAGGCGATCGCCACCGCCGCGGTGCCGGTCACGACGCTGGTGATCGGCGAGGGCGGTTCGGGTGGCGCGCTGGCTTTCGCCGCTTCGGGCGCGACGTGGATCGCCCCGGACGCTTACTTCTCGGTCACTTCCCCGGAAGCCGCGGCGGCGATCCTGAAACGCCCGATGACCGAAGTGCCGGCCGTGGCCGACCAGCTGCGGTTGCGCCCGCAGGATCTGGTCGGCCTCGGCCTGGCACTCGGAATCGTCGAGTCCTGACGGGTCACGCCTCGACGGCGCGGACCCGCCACTTGCGCTGCGCGTAGGACGCGAGGGTGGCCGCTACAGCGACTCCCGCGGTTGCACAGCTTGCGATGGCCACGAATACTGCCGTCATTGCGGCTCCTCCTCACGGGTTGCACACGTCGATACCGTCGGCGAATCCGGGTGATCCGCTGGCCGACGTGTGCGAGTTGATGGGGTTTTACAGGTATCTACCTGCTATAACGCATGCTCCCCGGTCTGCGTTACCTGCGCTACCCCCGAGCGGGAGTGAGACGTATCACGTTAGGCTTTGGGCTGCTCGCGGTAGGTGAGGTCGGGGGCTCTGCGCAGGGAGTCCTGCAAACGCGAAGGGAGCGATGTGACAGAGGCAGCAGACGGGAGGGGGCCGTCGGGCGGCGCCACCGTCACGGACGACGCGACAATGCGCCGGGCGGTCGGCGCGGCCGCGGTCGGCAACATCACCGAGTGGTTCGACTTCGGGGTCTACGGCTACCTCTCCACCACCATCGAGGCGCAGTTCTTCCCACCCGGCAATCCCGCGCTGGCCCAGCTCGCGACGTTCGCGACCTTCGCCGTGGCGTTCCTGGTGCGTCCGCTCGGCGGCCTGTTCTTCGGCCCGCTCGGGGACAGGATCGGCCGGACCAAGGTGCTCGCGGTGACGGTCATCCTGATGGCCACCGGCACGTTCCTCATCGGACTGATCCCGTCGTACTCCTCGATCGGGCTGGCCGCGCCGATCCTGCTGGTCTGCGCCCGGGTTCTCCAGGGCTTCTCCACCGGCGGCGAGTACGCCGGCGCGATGACGTTCATCGCCGAGTACAGCCCGGACCGCCGCCGCGGCTACTTCGGCAGCTTCCTGGAGTTCGGCACCTTCATCGGGTACGCGCTGGGCGCGACCGTCTCGTCGGTGCTCCCGCTGGTTTCCACCCCGGCCTTCATGGACACCTGGGGCTGGCGGATCCCGTTCATGGTGGCGCTCCCGCTCGGCATCGTCGGGGTCTACCTGCGGACCAAGCTTGAGGAGACGCCGGCATTCCAGCAGCTGCTCGACGAGTCCGGCAAGCGCGAGGACTCCGAGGCCAAGCACGTGGTGCGGACGATCTTCTCGAAGTACTGGCCGACGATGCTGCTGGCCGGCGGGCTCGTGGTGACCTGGAACGTCACCAACTACATGCTCACCAGCTACATGCCGACCTATCTCAAGGACGACCGCACCATGTCCGAGAACGGCGGACAGGCGATCTCGGCCACCGCCGCGGAATGGCTGCAGATCGGCGTGCTGTGGCTGGGCGTGCTGCTGATCCCGCTGCTCGGCAAGCTCAGCGACAAGTACGGCCGCAAGCCGATCCTGTGGGTCGGCGCGGGCGGGCTGATCGTGCTCGGCCTGCCGATGGTGCTGCTGCTCAAGAGCGGCTCGCTGATCTCGGTGCTGCTCGGCCTGGTCCTGATGGGCCTGCTGCTGATCTGCTTCTCCTCGACCTGTCCGTCCACGCTGCCCGCACTGTTCCCGACCGAGGTCCGCTACGGGGGGCTGTCGATCTCGTTCAACATCTTCGTGTCCGCGTTCGCCGGGACGGTGTCGCTGGTGATGAGCGCGTTGGTGCTGGCCACCGGGGATCTCAAGTGGCCGGGGTACTACCTGATGATCGCCGGCGTGGTCGGCGTGCTCACGCTGCTGAAGCTGAAGGAGACGGCGAGGAAACCGTTGCCGGGCTCGGCTCCTTCGCTGTCCGCCAGCGAGGAAGCCACGGCCGGGCGGTAATCGCCTGACCAGCGGTGAAGGACTCCTTGCGGGAATCTGATTCCGGCAAGGAGTCCTTCCCGGCTTTCAGGCCGCTTGCAGCTCGTCGACCCGGGCGGTCCAGGAGCCGTGCGGTTCCAGCACGAGGGTCCGGGTGTCGTCGTCGTGCCGGGTCAGGCGGATGACCAGGTGGTTCTCGGACAGCCGCTCCGCACTGCCCTCGCCCCACTCGACGACCACCGCGGACGATTGCAGGTCAGTGTCCAGATCGAGGTCGTCCAACTGGGACAGGTCGCCGCCGAGGCGGTACGCGTCCACGTGGATCAGCGGGACCCCGGCCGCCCCCGCGGCGTGCACCCGCGCCAGCACGAAGGTCGGCGAGCTGACCCGGCCGCCGACGCCGAGACCGTCCGCGATCCCGCGGGTCAGCGTCGTTTTCCCGGCCCCGAGCGGACCGTCCAGCAGCACCAGGTCGCCCGCACGCAGGGCCGCGCCCAGCGTCCGCCCGAAGGCCATCGTGTCCTCGGGGGTTTCCAGAATCACCTTGTCCACCACCAGTTTCGCCGGTTCGGCGCGGCGCTGCCCCCACAGCGCTGCAGCAGGTCGATGAGATGGCTGTTCACCAGCTCGGGCTGTTCGAGCTGCACCATGTGCCCGGCTCCGCGCACGCGCACCAGCTCGGCGTCCGGCAGCTCTTCAAAGATGCGCTCGGCGTGCGCGAACGGCGTGAAGCGGTCCGAATCGCCGCCGATGACCAGCACTTGCGCGTGTTTCAGCCCGGCAAGCACAGCGTAGCGGTGGTGGCTGCCGAGAGTGTCCACGAAGTTGATCAGCCCGCGCACCGGCGTCACCGCGAGCATTTCCAGCATGAAGTCGACCAGGCGCGGCGAGACGTCGCGGCTGCCGAACGCGAGCCGGCGCACTGCCTGCCGGGTCAGCTGACCACCGGCTGCGCGCACGAACTCCACCAACCCGGGTTGCCACCCGGCCAGCTCGCCGACGCCGCGCGTGAGCGGGTTGTACTTGGACAGCAACGGCCTCGGCAACCCGCGCGCACCCACTTCGCCCGCCGCGGTCGCGATGAAGGCAACTCCGCACACGCGGTCCGCGAAGAGGTCTGGCCGTTGCGCGGCCAGCTCCATGATGACCATGCCGCCCATGGAATGTCCCATGAGGACGATCGGTCCTTCGGGCACTATCGCGCGCAGCACGCTGTCGAGATCGTGCGCGAGCTGTTCGATCGTCGACGTCTCCGTGGAGGCTTCGCCGGACAGACCGTGGCCGCGATGGTCGTAGTAGACCTGCCGTACGCGCGGCAGCCGCAGCGAAGCGACGTCGCGGCGCTGGAAGTGCCACGAGCGCCGTGAAAGCGCGAAGCCGTGTACGCCGACGAGAGTCAGCTCCGGCTTCTCGCCGTCCTCAGGATCGATCTCCTCGACCGACAGCGGCGTACCGTCTTCAGCCGCGACAGTGGACGTCCTGTCCGGCTTCAGCTCGCCTAGCGGCTCCTCGGCGAACGGGTCCTCGGTCGGTTTGCGTTGCTGCGAAGCGACGACTGCCGCTGCCGCACCCGTCACGACCGCTCCGACTCCGCCAGCAATCGCCCACAGCCGGGCCGAAGGAGTCACTCCCGCTCCCCCACGTATCGGCGGTGCACGCGCGGCCGGTACATCGAGGTGACGATCTCGTAGTCGATGGTGCCGAGCTTGTCCGCCCATTCGCGCGCGGTCGGCTCGCCGGAGCGGCCTGATCCGAACAGCACGACCTCGTCGCCGACCTGAGGCACGTCCTCGTTGCCGACGTTGACCACGAGCTGGTCCATGCAGACCCGCCCGACGACCGGCCGCCGCTTCCCGCCCAGCCAGACGTCCATCCGGCCGGACAGCGTGCGCGGCACCCCGTCGGCGTATCCGGCGGGCACGAGCGCGAGCGTGGTGTCCTCCTGCGCGGTCCAGGTGTGCCCGTAGGAGACGGACTCGCCAGCCGCCAGCGGCTTGGTGAGCACCACGGTGGAACGGAAGGTCATCACCGGACGCAGGTCGTCGTCGGTGGGCACCGGGTTGAGGCCGTACATCGCGATACCCGGGCGGACCAGGTCGAAATGCAGGTCGGGCCGGGTGAGCGTGGCCGCGGAGTTCGCCAGATGCCGGATCGGGTCGAGACCAGCGGCACGCGCCGCGTCGTAGGCCTCGGCGAACAGCTTCGCCTGTGCGTCGATCGACGCGTGCCCCAGCTCGTCAGCGCAGGCCAGATGCGACCAGATGGCCACGACCTCGACACCGCGCGCCGTGGCCGCCGCCTCGGCCAGTGCCGGCCAGTCGGCGGGCGGGCAGCCGTTGCGGCTCAGCCCGGTGTCGATCTTGAGGTGCACACGGGCGCGCTTTCCGGCACGCGTCGCCGCGGCGTCGACCCGGGCCAGCTCGCCGAGCGAGCTGACGCCAAGGTCGATATCCGCCTCGATGCCGGGCGCGAAATCCAGTTCCGGCACGTCCAGCCAGCTGAACAGCCGCACGGACAGGCCCGCGGCCCGCAGGTCGAGGGCTTCCCGCAGCGAGCAGGTGCCGAGCCAGCTCGCCCCGGCCTCGACCGCGGCGCGCCCGACGGGGACCGCGCCGTGGCCGTATCCGTCGGCCTTGACCACGCACATCACGGCCGCGCCGGTGGCCCGGGCGGCCAGCAGGGAAACGTTGTGGCGCACTGCGCCGAGATCGACCACGGTCTCGGCGTGCGGAGAACTGGCAGTCATAACGACTGCCAGTTTCCCACGCTATCGGCTCAGGAGAGACGCTGCCCGGACGTGCCGGAGAACACGTGCAGCTCGTCCGGACGGATCCGCAGGTGCAGGGTGTCGCCCATGCCGGGCGGCGTACGCGGGTCGACGCGGGCGACCACGTTGCGTGACGAACCCTCGGCGCTCTCCTCGACGCCGGCGCCGAGCTTGCCGTAGACGTAAGCGTCCGAGCCCAGCTCCTCGACCAGTTCGACCTTGATCGGCAGCGAGCCGTCGGTGTCGGTGGTGACCTCCAGCGACTCCGGGCGGAAACCGATGGTGACCATGTCGCCGTCGGCCGCGGACCGGACCTCGGGCTTGAGCGGCACCTGCACGCCGCCGACCTCGGCACCGTCCGCGGTGAGCTTCGCGGCGACCAGGTTCATCGCCGGGGAGCCGATGAAGCCCGCGACGAAAACGTTTGCGGGCCGGTCGTACAGCGCGCGCGGGGTGTCGCACTGCTGGAGCAGACCGTCCGACAGCACGGCGACGCGGTCACCCATCGTCATGGCCTCGACCTGATCGTGGGTCACGTACACGGTGGTGACGCCGAGCCGGCGCTGCAGCGCGGCGATCTGCGTACGGGTCGAGACACGCAGCTTCGCGTCGAGGTTCGACAGCGGCTCGTCCATCAGGAAGACCTGCGGCTCGCGCACGATCGCACGGCCCATCGCGACGCGCTGCCGCTGACCGCCGGACAGCGCCTTCGGCTTGCGGTCCAGGTACTGCTCGATGTCCAGCAGCTTCGCCGCGTCGAGCACCTTCTGCTTGATCTCCGACGCGGGCCGCCCGGCGATCTTCAGCGCGAAGCCCATGTTCTGCGCGACCGACATGTGCGGGTACAGCGCGTAGTTCTGGAACACCATCGCGATGTCGCGCGAACGCGGCGGCAGCTGGGTGACGTCGCGGTCGCCGATCCAGACCGCGCCCTCGTCGATGTCCTCCAGGCCGGCGAGCATCCGCAGCGCGGTGGACTTGCCCGAGCCCGACGGCCCGACCAGCACGAGGAACTCGCCGTCGGCGATCTCCAGGTCCAGCGCGTCGACCGCGGGACGCTCCGTCCCGGAGTAGCGCCGGGTCGCCTTGTCGTAGGTGATGCTGGCCATCGGTCAGTCCTCTCCCAATTTCGCGGAAACCCCGTGCGCGGCCTCGCGCGCGTCGAGGTGGCGTTGCTGGATCTCGATGCCCGCGGCGCGCAGCGCCCCGGCTGGCTCGCCCAAGACGAGCTGGTTTTTGGTCCCGGCCCACGCGGGCGGCTCGGTGGCACCGCCGAGCGCCCAGGCGGCTTGCCGGGCGGCGCCGAGCGCGACGTACTCGCCGACCTCGGGGATCACGACGGGCAGGCCGAGCACGATCGGCGCGATCGCCCGCACCGCGGCGGACTGCGCGCCGCCGCCGATGAGCAGCACGCGTTTCACGGCCATGCCCTGCGCGCGCACCGCGTCGAGTCCGGCGGCCAACCCGCAGACCATGCCCTCGACGGTCGCCCGCGCGACGTTCTCCGGCGTCATGTTCGCCCTGGTCAGACCGTGCAGCGAACCGGTCGCGCCGGGCAGGTTCGGGGTGCGCTCGCCATCGAGGTACGGCAGCAGCGTGAGGCCGCCTGCGCCCGGTTCGGCGGCCAGCGCGAGCCGGTCGAACTCGGCCAGGTCGACCCCGAGCATCGCCGCGCCCGCGGTCAGCACGCGGGCGGCGTTGAGGGCGGCGGTCAGCGGGAGGAACCGGCCGGTGGCGTCGGCGAATCCGGCGACCAGGCCGCTCGCGTCCGCCGCGCCGGTCTCGGTGACGCCGAAAACCGTGCCGCTGGTGCCGATCGAGATCACCGCATCGCCCGGGGCCAGTTCGAGCGCGAGGGCGGCGGCCATATTGTCGCCGGTGCCTGCGGAGACGAGCATGCCGTCGCTGGTGTGCCCGGCGACGTCGGACGGACCGAGCACCGTCGGCAGATCCGGGGTGCGGCCGCCGAACGCGTGCGCGAGCACGTCGGGGCGGTAAGTGTTGTCCGTGGGCGAGAAATAGCCGGTGCCGGAGGCGTCGCCGCGGTCGGTCACCGCGGTTTCCGGCTGGCCGAGCAACCGCCAGGTGAGCCAGTCGTGCGGCAGCAGAACGCGTGCGACCCGGTCGGCGTTCTCCGGTTCGTGCTCGGCGAGCCAGCGGAGCTTGGTGACGGTGAAGCTCGCGACCGGCACCAGTCCGACCGACTTCGCCCAGACCCCGGGTCCGCCCAGCTCGTCGGTGAGGTCCTTGGCCGCCTGCGCGGAGCGGGTGTCGTTCCACAGCAACGCCGGCCGGACAACCTCGCCAGCCTCGTCGAGCGTGACCATGCCGTGCTGCTGACCGCCGACGCCAATGGCCTGCACGCCGTCGAGGACGTCGCGAGTGGCGTCCGCAAACGCTTGCGCCCACGCTGCGGGGTCGACCTCGGTGCCGTCCGGGTGCGGTGCCCGGCCGGTGCGCACGATCTCGCCCGTGCGTGCGTCGCAGACCACGACCTTGGTTGACTGGGTCGACGAATCGACCCCGGCCACCAGCTCAGCTGTCATAGGGCTGCCCCTCCTCGACGTACTCCGCGGTCTCGACCGCCGTTCCTTCGTTCAGCGCCGCCTCGATCTCCTCGGTGGGAGTGGCTTCGCTGGTGATCAGGAGGTCGTAATCGCCGACGGTGCCGTGCGCGTAGGTCGCGGTGCGGCCGAACTTCGAATGGTCGAGCACCAGCACATTGCGGTTCGCGGCGCGTAGCACGGCCTTCTTCAGCTCGGCGTAGTCGCGGACCGGGTGGAACAGCCTGCCGACCGCGACCGCGCTCACCGAGACGAACGCGATGTCCACGCGAACACGCTCAAGCAGCGCGAGCACGTCGGGACCGGAGCAGGAGTCGTACTCGGGGTCGTAATGCCCGCCGGCGAGAACCACCTCGACGCCGGTGCCCAGCAGCCGCGCGACCTGCAGCGAGTTGGTGATGACAGTGCGGCGCTCGATCCGGGCCAGCCGCTCGACCAGCGGGAACAGCGTGGTGGAGTCGTCCACGAACACCGCCTGGCCGGGCTCGACCTGCTGGATCGCCAGGTCAGCGAGGGCTTCCTTCTCGGCCGAGTGCAGCGTGAACCGGCTGGCGGTCTCCATCGTGAGCGCCGGATAGGCCTCGACCTTGCCTCGCAGCTTCCGCAGCAGCCGCTTGTCGGCGAGTTCGTCGAGGTCGCGGTGCATCGTCATGAGGCTCACGCCGAACCGGGCGGTGAGGTCGTCGATGCGGGCTTCGCCCTGGTCAATGACGTAGTCGAGAATCTCCTGCCGCCGCTGCTCCACCGCGGCGTCGGACGGGCGCGCCTTCGGCCGTCCTGGCGTGTCTCGACTCACATCTCGTTCTTACCAGATATCGCGAGCCGAGTTAACACGTAACTCGATAACTATGCGGTCGCGCGGATCAGCCGGAGTGCGGCGGGGATGGCATCGACGAGGCCGGACGCGGAGGTGGGCACGTCCTCGGCGGCGAGCGCACCCGCCAGCGAATGCACCTGCGCGGCAGCCGCGGCGGCCAGCCACGGATCGAGCCCGGCGGCCAGCAGCGAGCCGACCAGGCCGGTCAGCACGTCGCCGGAACCGGCGGTGGCCAGCCACGAACCACGCGGGGTGTTCACCGCGACGCGGCCGTCCGGTGCGGCGACGACCGTGCAGTGGCCTTTCAGCAGCACGACAGCGTCGTACTTCTTCGCCGCCTCCCGTGCGGCCGCGACGCGATCCGCGCCCGGGCGGCGGCCCATCAGGCGTTCGTACTCGCCGGCGTGCGGGGTGAGCACGAGCGGAGTGTCCGGGTCGCGGGCGTCGAGGACTTCGGGGGTGTTCGCGATGATCGTGGTGGCGTCGGCGTCCGCGCACACCGGGACGCCCTGGCCGAGGATGTGCCGCAGGATTTCCCGGCCCTCCCCGCCGGTGCCGATGCCAGGGCCGACCACCCACGCCTGCACCCGGCCCGCGTCGGTGACCGAGCCGGTCGCGACGATTTCCGGCCAGCGCGAGCGCACAACGTCCGCGGCGTGCCCGGCGTAGCGGACCATGCCCGCCGTCGCGCGGACCGCGGACCCGGACGCGAGCACCGCCGCGCCGGGGTAGGTCGCCGATCCGGCCGCGATGCCAGCCACGCCCTGGGTGTATTTGTCGTCCTCCGGGCCGGGGATCGGCCACACCTCGGCGACGTCGGCCAGGTCAAGGCGGTGCAGATCCGGCTCGTCCAGCCAGGGCCGCAGGCCGATGTCCACCAGCACGACCTCGCCGCATTCCTCCGGGGCCAGCACATGCACGGGCTTGAGCGCCCCGAAGGTGACCGTGCGCGCGGCGGTGACGTGCGGGCCGTCGACCGCGCCGGTGTCCGGGTCGACACCGCTCGGCAGATCCACCGCCACCACGGGCGCTTCGATCCGCGCGACCAGTTCGGCCGCTTCCGGGCGCAACGGGCCGCGAGCCGAAATGCCGATGATGCCGTCCACGACGACATCCGCCTGTTCGATCCATGGTGCACTGTCCGCTATGGACACCACGCGACCGCCGGATCGCCGCAGCGCAGCCAATCCCGCCGGATGAGCCTTCTCCGGCTTCAGCAGCACCGCAGCCACCGCGACTCCGCGCCGACGCAGGAAAGCGCCAGCCCACAACGCATCGCCGCCGTTGTTGCCGGAACCGACCAGCAGCACCACCCGCCGGCCAGAGACACCGCCGGTGTCCTCGGCCAGCAGCCCGGCCACCTCGGCGGCCAGGCCGAAGGAGGCCCGGCGCATCAGCTCGCCGTCCGGAGTGCGCGCGAGCAGCAGGTCCTCCGCCGCGCGAATCCGTTCTGTAGTCCAGATTCCCTGCACGGCGGCGGCTCCTTACTCCACGGTGACGGACTTCGCCAGGTTACGCGGCTTGTCGATGTCGTACCCGCGCGAACTGGCGATCTCCGCGGCCAGCACCTGCAGCGGCACGGTGGAAACCAGCGGCTGCAGCAGCGTCGGCACCGCGGGCACCTCGATCAGCTCGTCGGCGAACGGGCGGACCGTCTCGTCGCCCTCCTCGGCGATCACGATCGTGCGCGCGCCCCGCGCCTGGATCTCGCTGATGTTCGACACCAGTTTCGAATGCAGCACCGCGCGGCCCTTCGGCGACGGCATCACGACGACGACGGGAAGGCCCTCTTCGATCAGCGCGATCGGACCGTGCTTCAGCTCGCCCGCCGCGAAACCCTCCGCGTGCATGTACGCGAGTTCCTTCAGCTTGAGCGCACCTTCCAGCGCCACCGGGAACCCGACGTGGCGGCCGAGGAACAGCACCGCGCGCGAGTCGGAGATCCGCCGCGCGATCTCGCGCGTCTGCTCCACAGTGGACAGCACCTTCTGCACCGCGGCCGGCATGGCCTCCAGCTCGGCGAACTCGCGGGCGACCTCGTCCGGGTACTTCGTGCCGCGCGCCTGCGCCAGCGCGAGGCCGACGAGGTAGTTCGCGGCGATCTGCGCGAGGAACGCCTTGGTCGACGCGACGCCGATCTCCGGCCCGGCGTGCGTGTACAGCACCGCGTCGGACTCGCGCGGGATCTGCGCGCCGTTGGTGTTGCAGACCGCCAGGACGCGGGCCTTCTGCTCACGCGCGTGCCGAACGGCTTCGAGGGTGTCCGCGGTCTCGCCGGACTGGGAGACGGCGACGACGAGCGTGTCGCGGTCGAGAACCGGGTCGCGGTAGCGGAACTCCGACGCCAGCTCCACCTCGACCGGCAGCCGCGTCCAGTGCTCGATGGCGTACTTGGCGACGAGGCCGGAGTGATAGGCGGAACCGCAGGCGATGACAAAGACCTTGTCGACGTCGCGCAGGTCCTGGTCGGAAATGCGCTGCTCGTCGAGGATGATCCGGCCGGCCTCGAAGTGCCCGCGCAGCGTGTTCGCCAGCGCCTCCGGCTGCTCCTCGATCTCCTTGAGCATGAAGTACTCGTGGCCGCCCTTCTCGGCGGCCGACAGGTCCCAGTCGACGGTGAACGGCTTGGCCTGCGCGGCGTCGCCGTGGAAGTCGGTGACCTGGTAACCGTCGCGGGTGATGACGACCAGCTGGTCCTGGCCCAGTTCGACGGCCTCGCGGGTGTGCTCGATGAACGCGGCGACGTCGGACGCGACGAAATGCTCGCCCTCGCCGACCCCGACCACCAGCGGCGACGACCGGCGCGCGGCGACGATCGTGTCCGGCTCGCCGGCGTGCGTCACGACGAGCGTGAACGCGCCCTCCAGCCGCCGGCAGACCGCGGCGACGCTGGCCGGCAGGTCGCCCTTGGTTTCGCCCTCGATGTAGGCGAGGGAAACCAGGTGCGCGGCGGTTTCAGTGTCGGTGTCGCTGGCCATCTCGATGCCCGCGGCCTCAAGCTCGGCGCGCAACGCGGCGAAGTTCTCGATGATCCCGTTGTGCACCACGGCCACGCGCCCGGTGGTGTCCCGGTGCGGATGCGAGTTGCGGTCGATCGGAGCCCCGTGCGTGGCCCAGCGGGTGTGGCCCATGCCCGCGGTGCCCTCGAACGCGTCACGGCCGACCTCGTCGAGCCGGGCTTCCAGGTTGGCCAGCCGGCCGGCCTTGCGCTCGACGGTCAGCGCGCCGGCACCGTCCAGCACCGCCACGCCCGCCGAGTCGTAGCCCCGGTATTCCATGCGGCGGAGCCCACCGAGCACGACGTCCAGAGCCGGGCGGTGTCCGACGTATCCCACGATTCCACACACGCGAACTAGCGTAACGAGACAAGTCCAGTCCCCTACTCCGGTCCCTGGAGCGGGGTTTTCAGTGCCGCTGAGCTGGGCGAGCGACGTCCCGGACCACCGTTGACCGGGTCTTCGCGCAGTGCGGCGGCGGACCCCTGAACCGCTCGGGGTGGCGCACCGGGCCGGGACGGGGCACGGGCAGTAAGGTCACGCGCATGGCCAGCAAGCCCAAACAGCTGCTCACGGAGCTGTCCCACCCGGGACCCCACGAGGTTTTGCGCGGCAACCTCGCCCTGGTCGGACTGCCCGGCGTCGTGTTCACCCCGCGCCAAGGCCTTGGCCTGCCCGCCATCGCGTTCGGGCACGGCTGGATGCAGCCGGCCACCCGCTATCGGCAGCTGCTGCACCACCTCGCGAGCTGGGGCGTGGTCGCCGCGGCCCCCGCGACCCAGCTCGGCCCGCTCCCGTCGCACCGCCTGCTGGCCGGCGACCTGCTGACGACGCTCGACGTCGTCAGCACAGTCCGCCTCGGCCCGGACGGCATCAGCGTCGACCCGGAGAAACTGGGCCTGGCAGGCCACTCCACCGGCGGCGGTTCGGCAGTGCTGGCAGCCGCCCAGTCCGCCGAAGCAGGCGGCGACGCCCGCCCGAAGGTCCGCGCGGTGGCGACGGTGGCCGCGGCGCAGACGTTCCCGCCCGCGACGGAAGCCGCGAAGCTGATCAGTGCCCCCGGCCTGCACCTGGCGGTGGACGGCGACCTGGTCGCGCCCGCGGTCGGCCACGCGGACGCGATCGCGCAGGCGTGGGCCGGTCCGGTACAGCTGCGGACGCTGGCGAAGTCGTCCCACCTGGCGGTGACGGAGGGCCGGCACTGGAGCCAGTTGCTGCTGCAGGGCAAACCGCAGCGGGCGACTCAGCAGCTGACGAAGGCGCTGTTCACTGCGTTCTTTCTCACGCATCTGACGGGCACGGAGAAGTACCTGCCGCTGCTGGACGCCGACGCGAAGCGCGCGCCGATCGAGGTTCCAGAGGATGCGGAACCGGCTGCCTGATCAGCGCCGCCCCTCGTCCTCTTCGGCGAGCGATCCGCTGATCCGGCTGCCGCCCGGCGCGGTGCCGAACAGGCCGCCGTCGACCCGGTAACCGCTGGTCCCGCGTTCCTGGTCGCCGGAGTTGCCTTGCCCGCCGCCCATCATCGGGCTGCCCATCATGCCCATCGACTGGCCTTGCTGCTGGTCGGTGGTGGTCGGCGCGGTGCCCAGTTCAGCCGGGTGCCCCGGTTCGTCCTGCTGCCATCCGGCCGGAACCGCCGAGTCCCCGAGCCCTGGATCCGACGGGACATGCCCCAGCCCGGGGTCACTGCTGAACGGGTCCAGCACCGACTGCGCCGTGGTGGACTCGTCCGGACCGCTCGCCACGGGCGTTCCGTAGGCCGGGGTCGCGTCTGCCTGCGCGGCAACCGGCTGGACGTGGTGCCGTCCCGTCTGCTCGCCAGCGCCGGGGTCGTGCCCGTCGGCTGCTGCCGATTGCCCGCTCGTCGGCTGCCCCGGCATCGCGGCAGCATGCTCGGCCACCGGCTGGGCATGCCCAGCCGCCGCCACGCCACCGTCCGCCACGACCCGCTGACCGTCGCGAAGGTGTTCGACGGGCTCGGCGGGGCTTCCGGCCCCGCCGCCGTGCTGCTGAGCGGTCAATCCGTCGACCGGCCGTCCGGTGGCCGGATCGATCTTTCCGTGGTCGTCGAGGGTGTATTTCGTCGGCTCGCCGGATCCGTCGTCCACCGTCACCACGGTCGGACCGTCCGGCCCGCTCGGGCGCTCGGCGGTGATGTCGAGGGTGCCGTCCTCGATGTGGATCTTTCCGTCCGGGCCGGGACGGTGCACCTGGTTCGGGTCTGTCGTCGGCGCGGTGCCGTCCGGCTGTTTATGGACCGGGCCGCCGGCAGCGTCGTGCGGCTGCGCCGGGTCGTGTTTACCGTCGTGAGGACGGGCCGGGTCCCCTTGCGCCGCGTCAGCGGCAGTTCCGGGGGCCTGGTCGGATTGGTCGCCGAAATCGAGCTGGTACGCCTTGTCGTGACCGGTCCCGTCGCCGACCGAGACCGCCATCTTCCCGTGGTCGTCCGGCTCGGACATGGTGATCTTGTGATCGCCGTGCTGGACCGTCACGGTGTCCGGCGCTTCGTGCCCGGTCTTGACCGCTTCCCCGGTCCGCGGGTCGATCGGGTACGGCTGCCCGGTCGACGGATCCACCTCGAGCGGCTTGTGCGTGACCGGATTCTGGTTCGGCTCCGGCTGCGCGGGAGGAGTCTGCGGCTGCGCCGGGGTCGGACCGACCTGCGGCGCCGCAGTGGCCTCCTGCGGCTTCGTGTCGCCCCCGCCGCCGGAGGAGCGCGGTTTGGTGTCCCCGCCACCGCCGTCGTTCCGGCCGGACGATCCCTTGTCCTGCCCGCCGCTGTCGGCGCCGAGTTGCAGGCGGCCGAACGGATCCGTCGGCACGTTCAGGCCATCGGAAAACGCGCGCAGCGCGTTCGTCGCGGCCGTGTGCGCGTTGCGGATGTACTGCCGGTAGGCGTCCATCGCGTCCGAGTACTGCTGGCAGTACTCGTCCATCTGGCGGCAGAACATGTCGGACCACTTGGAGTCGTAACCGGTGTCCAGGTCCACCGACATGCTCCGGATGTCCTGCGCGTTGATCGGGCCAGTGCCGTCCTCTTGGTTACGCGCGACTTCCGAACTGCTCCGTGGGTTGATGACTTCGCGATCGTTGTCGTCTTGCCGACCCCATTTGATCGCTTCGTCGAGACGGTCCATGAACATCAGCAGCCCGTCGGTGTCCTCAGGTTTGTGCGCGTCCAGGAACTTCTTGGGCGCCTGTCCGCCGTTTTCGGGCACCTGTCCCAAATCGACGATCGGCTTGCGGACCGTTTGCCACAGCTGCTGAAGCAGCTGGCTGAAACCGTTGACCGTGCCGAGGTACTCGCCGGAGGCCTTGCTGAAATCGTCCAGCTTTTCGGCGGCCGAATCAGCGGCCTTGCCCTGCCACGCAGCGGTCAGGCCCTGCTTGACCTGAGCGGTGTCGTCCTGCGCGGCCTTCGCCGCCTTGCCGAGGTTCGCCGCGCGGCCCTGCGCTCCCCAGAGATAGCCGAATCCGAACCCGCCGAGTTCGTTCAGCATCCGGTTCTCTTCGTCCCCCTGGCCGTACGGCGGGGCGAACCGCAGCCCGAGGTTCCGCGACGGATGCTGCATCCACCGCGTGTAGGGCTGCACGAGTTTGCCGGTCATCTTCTCCCGGAAACCGGCGAGCGGCTTGAGAATGTTGTCGGACGTGTCGTCGAGATGGACGTCCGCGGGAGGCTGCAGGGGCGCGATGATCGTGTCGCCGAGACGACCAGTGCCCTGGTCCGCCGGAGGAGTCACGGTCAGGCTCCCTTGCCGGCGTTCGTGACGCCCCAGGCGTTTTCTTGCTCGTTCTCGCTGTGCAGAGTCACCGAGGTGTTGAGCCGCTCGGCGAAACCGCCGAGAAAAGTACTGCCCTTCGCGGCGGAGTCGCCGAGCGCCTGCATCTTCGCGACGTAGGCTCCGGCCGCCTCGGACAGGCCGGGGATTTTCCCGAAATGCGCTGGCGTCAGCTGGGACTGCGCGGTGTAAGTCTTGATCTCTTTGAACGAGGTGCTCATCGTGGAGACATCGTTCGCCACCTTTTTGACCTGGTCCGGCTCAATGTGGAATTTCGCCATCGTCGCCCTCTCCCCTCGCGCCCGCGGCTACTCTGCGTCAATCCAGTTGGTGGCCGAGAAGTCGTCGTCCTCCCATGCCCGGTGCCGGGCCGCCGAAGCAGGCGGAGGAGGCGCCGCCGGCGGAGCGACCGGTTCGGTGTCGTCCTCGACGCGGAACATCGCGGCGGCCGCGGCGTCCTCGGCGACCTGTTTGGCAAGCCGCTGGGCGGTCCGTTCTGCCTGTTCCGACGCAGCCCGGTCTTCCCCGGTTCCCTCGGCTGCGGCAGCGGCGATCGCGGCCTCGCGGTCGGCTTGCGACTGGGCGTCCTGAGCGCGGTGTTCCTCGACAAGCTTCGCGAACGCGGCCTGCCTGGTCTCGTCGTCGGCGATCGCGCGCTCGTGGTCGGCGCTGTACTGTGCGCGCACCTCCTCCATCGCCGCCAGGCTTCTGGCGAAATACGGAGGCACCTCACTCTGGTTGTACATCGCCCCTCCCCGGTCAGTCCCGCATTGCGGAATGTACCTGCCGGATCACTGGTGGCGCAGAGTATTCACCATATTTCGGTCAGGAGACCGCGGACACGACCCCGGCCAACCGGTCCGCCGCCGCCTGGGCCGTGGAATGGGCCGGGGCTTCGACCATCACCCGCACCAGCTGCTCGGTTCCCGAGGGACGCAGCAGGACCCGGCCCTCCTCGCCGAGTTCGGCTTCGACCTCGCCGACCGCGTCGCGGACCTCGGCCGAGCCCGCCACCGCTGCCTTGTCCGCGACCGGGACGTTGACCAGTACCTGCGGCAGCCGGTTCATCACCGCGGCCAGTTCGGCCAGCGGTTTGCCGGTCGCGGCCATCCGGGCCATCAAGCGCATCGCGGTCAGGAGGCCGTCGCCGGTGGTGGCGTGGGCAGGGAGGACCACGTGGCCGGACTGTTCGCCGCCGAGGGCCAGGCCCGAGGCGCGCAGTTCTTCGAGCACGTAGCGGTCACCCACCGCGGTCGTGACGACCGTGATGCCGTGTGCCTTCATCGCCAGGTGCAGGCCGAGGTTGCTCATCACGGTCGCGACCAGGGTGTCCTTCACCAGCGCGCCTTCTTCGGCCAGCGCCAGCGCCAGGACGGCCATGATCTGGTCGCCGTCCACCAGTTCGCCTGCCGCGTCGACGGCCACGCAGCGGTCGGCGTCTCCGTCGTGACCGATGCCGAGGTCGGCACCGTGTTCGACGACTGCCGCGCGCAGCAGGTCAGGGTGGTTCGAGCCACAGCTGTCGTTGATGTTGATGCCGTCCGGCTCCGCGTGCAGAGCCACGACCTCGGCACCGGCCCGGCGGTACGCCTCCGGGGCGGCCGCGGACGACGCTCCGTTCGCGCAGTCCACCACGACCTTCAGGCCGGCCAGCGGATGCGGCGTCGCGGCGACCAGGTGCTCGATGTACTTGTCGAGCGCATCCGGGACATCGGTGACGCGGCCGACGCCGTCGCCGGTCGGGCGGATGACGCCCGTCGCGCCGAGGCCGGATTCGATCTCGTCCTCGATGCTGTCCGGCAGTTTGTGCCCGCCGGCGGCGAAAAGCTTGATGCCGTTGTCCGGCATGGGGTTGTGCGAGGCGGAGATCATCACGCCGAGGTCCGCCTCCAGCGCACCGACGAGGTATGCGACGGCGGGCGTCGGCAGCACGCCGAGCCGCAGGACGTCCGCACCGGCCGACGCGAGGCCCGCCACCACGGCGGCCTCCAGCATCTCGCCACTGGCGCGCGGGTCGCGGCCGACCACGGCCACCGGACGGTGCGAACGGTCGTGCGCCGCCAGCACTCGGGCGGCGCTCGCCGCGACCGACAGGGCCAGCTCCGGGGACAGGTCGGCATTGGCCAGACCGCGTACCCCGTCGGTGCCGAACAGTCGAGCCATCTGATCCCTCTCCTCGAACCGCAAGACCGGAAGTCTAGCCCTCGACTCGGCTGCCCAGCCGAAGGGCAGGGGTGCGACCGGGGCCGCAAACGCAACCGGCGGCGCACGAGGTGAGACCTCGTGCGCCGCCGGGGTCCAGGGGCTTGCCCCTGGCGGGGGCTTGGGGGTTCGACCCCCACTGTGATCGCGGAGTGAGCCCGGCGAAGCGCCGTCAGGCGCGAGCAGGGTTCGCCCACGAACGAAGCATCAGCGCTTGGAGTACTGCGGAGCCTTGCGGGCCTTCTTGAGGCCGTACTTCTTCCGCTCCGTGGCGCGCGCGTCACGGGTCAGGAAGCCGGCCTTCTTCAGCGCCGGGCGGTCGTCGGCGTCGACCTCGACCAGCGCACGGGCGATGGCGAGACGCAGCGCGCCCGCCTGGCCCGAGATCCCGCCGCCCTTGAGGTTGGCGAAGATGTCGAAGGCGTCCGGCTTCTCGACGGTCACGAGCGGCTCGCGGATGAGCTGCTGGTGCACCTTGTTCGGGAAGTACTGCTCAAGCGACTTGCCGTTGAGCTTGAACTCACCGGTACCCGGCACGACGCGGACGCGGACCACGGCCTCCTTGCGGCGGCCGACCGTCTGCGCGTTGCCACCGGCGGCACGCGACGGGCGCGGGGCGGCGGCGGACTCGCTGGTCGCCACGGCCTCGGCGGGGGTCTCGGTCGAAGCGACGACCTCGGTCTCGGTGCTGGTCAACTGTTCCTCACT
Organism: Amycolatopsis rubida; assembly: GCF_900115345.1. Classification (GTDB taxonomy): domain Bacteria; phylum Actinomycetota; class Actinomycetes; order Mycobacteriales; family Pseudonocardiaceae; genus Amycolatopsis; species Amycolatopsis rubida. The sequence continues at coordinate 53,064 of NZ_FOWC01000001.1, forward strand.
CACTGCGCGACCTGCGCGATCTTGGTGATCTCGCGCGCCTGCGGCTGCTGCGCGGCGTGCGGGTGCTGCGGGCCGGCGTACACCTTCAGCTTCTTGGCCATGGCGCGGCCGAGCTTGTTCTTCGGCAGCATGCCCTTGACCACCTTCTCAACGAGGTGCTCGGGCTTGGTGTCGAGCAGCTCGCCGAAGGAGCGCTTCCGCAGACCGCCGGGGTAACCGCTGTGCCGGTACGCGAACTTCTGCTCGCGCTTGTTACCGGTGAGAGCGACCTTCTCGGCGTTGACGATGATGACGAAGTCACCGGTGTCCACGTGCGGGGCGTAGGTCGGCTTGTGCTTGCCGCGCAGCAGCGTGGCGACCTCGGTCGCGAGCCGTCCGAGCACGACATCCTCGGCGTCGATCACGTGCCAGGCACGAGTGACGTCGCCGGGCTTGGGGCTGTACGTGGGCAAGGGTCTACCTCGTCGTCATTGCGTGTGGGTAATGTGCGGGCCGAGCGCTGACGCGCCGCAACGCACAACGACATATGAAGATACCCCTGTGGTCCCGCCTGTTGTGCAGCGGGGGTGCGAAGACGCCTCGTCGGCCGGTCACAGCGTACCCGACCGGTTCCCGGAACCACCACGCCGCCGCGCGGGTCGTACCAGGATGAGACGATTCCGGCGCGCGGCCGCGCGAGTACGACGAGACCTGGGGACAGCAGTTGAAGACACGAGCGAGGACGATCCGTGCCGCACGGACGGTGGGAGCCGTCGCCGCCGTGCTGGCACTCGCGACCGCGTGCGGGCAGGCTCGCGCCGGCACGGCGCTGCCCGACGGCGACCAGGCCGCCGCGTACGTCGGCGCGAAGTTCGAGAAGGCCATGTCGAAGCTCGCGGACACGATCGTCGAGCCGCGCAATGTGACCAACTCCGCTGACCGGTACTTCAAGTTCGACGACAAGTACCTGCACAACATCGTCACCTCCGCGCGCACCGGCAGCCCGGAGAGCCGCATCGTGCACAACCGGTCGCAGAAGAACCCCAACGAGTTCCTCGACTCGTTCACCCCGGCCGACGGCGCCGTCGAGTACCTCTACCTCGGCCCGGCCTACAAAACGCTCGCGCCGACGCCGTGGGTCTCGATGCCCAAGCCGGAGGCCGGCCTCGTCCAGCCGTGCGCGTGGGGCGGGGTGCAGATCGCGTGCAAGATGGGCGACGCGGTCGACAGCGCGTACAAGGCGGACAAGAAAGCGCTGCGCGGGGCGAAGAGCTCCGCGGACGGCACCGAGCAGCTGACCGTGAACGTGCCGTTCCCGATCTTCCTCGACCGGCGCGTCGAACTGCTCCCGGACAAGGTGCTCAACCAGGTCGGGCCGGAACTGCGCAAGGCCGTCGTGCCGAGCACGATCACGCTCAAGCCGGACGGTTCGCTCGCCGCGTTCACCATGGGAGCCAAGTTCGAGGGCGACGGGCACAAGGTCGAACTGCGCTACGAGTTCAAGTTCACCGGAGAGGCCACCTCCTCGGACCTGCCGACGGTGCCGGACGCCTCGCAGGTCACCGTCCTCGCGGACGACGCGGCCAAACAGGACTTCTACCGCAGGCTCGGCGAACTGCAGGGGCGCTGATGCGCGCCCTTCCGCCGATCGATCTCCGAGGTGAGCACTGATGACCCAGCCCCCCGACCAGCACCCGCAAGGGCAGCCGCAGTGGTGGCAGCCGGGGACGAACGCGCCGCAGCAGCAGCCGGGCTACCCGGCCGAAGCGGACAGCTCCGGCTGGCAGCGCGGCCAGTGGACGCAACCTCCGGCGCAGCAACAGTTTCCGCAGGCGCAGTATCCGCAGCAGGGTTATCCGGCCCAGCCCTACGGTCAGCCGCAGAGTCAGCCGACGCCCGTGCCCTACGGTCAGCCGCAGAGTCAGCCGACGCCCGCGCCCTACGGCGGACCAGGGCAGGCGCCCAGCCAGCCGACCCCGGTCCCGCAGCCGCCGGGAAATCCTTACGGCGGCGGGTTCCAGCCGTCCGAATACGGCGGGCTCGGCGCGTTTTCCTCCGCCAAGCCAGGAAAACCGCGGTCGAAGAAACCGTTCCTGATCGCCGGGGCGGTTGTCGTGGTGCTGGCCGCCGCGGGCGGAATCACGTGGGCGACCGGAGTGTTCCGCGGGGACACTCTTGACCAGAAGTCGTTGCAGGAAGGCGTTTCCCGGGTTCTCAACGAGAACTACGGCGAGCCGGACGTGAAGAACGTCGCGTGCCCGTCGGGGCAGCAGATCGAGAACGGCACCACGTTCGACTGCACGGTGCAGGTCGGCGGGCAGCCGAAGAAGGTGACCGTGCGGGTGCTCAACGACAAGCCGGAATATTCTGTCGGCGCTCCGCACTAAGCGGCGACAGCGAGAGTCTTTCCGGAACCGGAGCTTTCCGCCCGGGCGGCAACCGTACGCGCGCTCGACGACTGGCCAGAATATTCCGTCGGCGCGGCTTCCGCGAAAGCCTTTCCAGAAAACGAAAACGGCGGGCCGACACCCGAAGGTGCCTGGCCCGCCGTGGTTTCGGAGCTTGGCTCAGAACAGGTTCTGCACCGAGCGGTCCGTCGCCTGGTAGCCGTCCGCGATCTGCGGCAGCACGGCGGCGATCTGCGCGAGCAGCTGGCCGAACTCCTCGAACTTCTGGTTCCACTCGTTCTGGGCCTGGTGGTACTGGTCCTTCGCTTCACCGGTCCAGCTGTTGGTCAGCGGGGCGAGGTCGCTCTGCAGGTTGTCGAAGAGCGTCCGCAGCTCGCCGCCGGTGGAGGTGCAGTCCTCCGCGGCGCGGTGGATGGTGCCCGGATCAACAACAATGCGGCCGTCAGGCATGTCGAACTCCTATCAGAAGAAAGAATGGAAGAAAGGCGAATCTGATACGGAAAGGGACTGGATCAGCCGAGAACGCCGAAGCCCTTGTTGAGCGAGTTGATGTGCTCGTGCTGAGCCGCCTCGCTCTTGGCGTAGGTGGATCCCGCTTCCTGGAGCAGCTCACCGATGCGGTGCAGCGCGTCGTTCAGGCCGCGACCGCAGTCGTCAAAGCGGCGCATGACGTTGTCGAAGGCACGCTGGGCGTCGCCTTCCCAGCCCGCGCGGGTCGCTTCGATGTTGGAGCGCAGGTCGCTCAGGTTCTTGTTCATCCGGCTGGTCGCGTCGACGACGCGCCCTTCCGCCGCGGTGAATTCCTTCGGATCCCCAGTGAAACCGCCAGCAGCCATGGGAGCTACCCCCTTCGTCAGTGGTTGTGCGCGCCGGCTGGTGTTTCCGGCACTGCACCTACGACGAAGACATTGCCAGTTCGGTTCACACTTGTCGCGACTTCTTCGCAAGTAGTTGCTTGCGTGAACGCGCCATCGGGGAACCGCCCGGCAACGGCCGGGTGAACGGCTGACCGGTGCTCGCCAAAAAACCTTGTCCACCAGCGTGGTTAGCACACGCACAGCCGGTTTCCGGAAACTTTCAGAGGTCCCGGCTCATGATTCGCGACTGCGAAAAGTCCTCGTCTTCTTCACTCGTCCGTGTCTGTTCGGGCGAAATCTCGGGACGAACGGGAACCGGCTCGGGTACGACGGGCTCAGCGGGCATCGGCAATCCGCGAGCCGCACGGAACCGGCGGGCGGCCCCGCGCAACGCGGACGGCGGGGGTTCCGCGGCACCGGAAAACCGCCGCCTGCCGAACTCCTTCAGCAATTCCCGGTTCTCATTGCGGTGCCGTTCGCTGCGCGCGAGCGCGGTGCCCGCGACGCGGCGCGAGAAGGTGACGGCGTCCTGTCCCGCCCGGGTGAAGGCCGCCGGCGCGGATTCCGGTTCGGACGGCACAGGCGCTCGCTCCTTCAGCTGGTGATCTTCACCGTGCGCACCACCTGCTCGCACGCGGCGTCGACGCGCTGCCGCACCGCGGGCGATTGGTACTGGCAGCCGACATGCACCCGGATCCGCCCCTGCACGACCACATACCAGCGGACGGTGATCCGTTCCGGTTTGCTCTCGACATAGCCGATCACGTTCCGGCCACCGTAGGTCAGATCGGGGCTGAACGCAGTGTAGTTCGCGTTTCCGCTGACCCCGGACCGCAAAGCTTCGACGAGTTTCTGCCGATCGGCCGTCGCGTCGTAGTCCATGACGAACTCCTGCGCGAGCACGAGATCGTTGCCTCGGTCGGCGTCCTGCGGGTGCAGGATGACCTGCCGGTCCGCGACCTCGTCGGTGGTCTGGATCCAGTCGTTCGGCGCGACGAGGCTGAAGTCGTATTGGGAGAACGAGCGGCCTTGATCCGCGTTGTCCCCGCTGCTGACGAAGTACCCGGCTCCGCCCGCGATCAGCGCCACGACCGCCACTGCCGCGGTGATCAGCCACAGACGTTTCTTCGACTTGCCCACGGCTTCGCCGGACGCGTCCGCTCCGGGAACGGCGAACACTCCGTTCGCGGAACCGTTCTGCCCCAAGGAGTTCTTGCCCGGTCCGGTCTGCAATGGACTCGGACCGGCGGACGCCGCGACGCCGAACGGCGCGCTTTGCGGTCCCCTGGCCGGATCGGCGGGCGAGAACCCGCGCGGCGGCAACGGCTGCGCCGGAGCGTTCCGCGGCGGCGCGTTCAGTGCGTTCGGCGCCGGCGGCGGGCCGCGGCGGATCGGCGCGTCTCCGCGGACGATCTCGGTGCGGTGCTCGGATTGCCCCGGGATCGACGAACCGGGCAGCACACCGGTGCGGTCCGGTTCCAGCAGCACCGCACGGAGCGCGCCGCGTGCCACGACCGTCTCCGGCTGGTCCAGGCTCGTCGGCACCACGCCGGTGCGCTCGTGCACGAGCCGGGAGATCATCGGGATCCGGCTCGAACCGCCGACGAGGAAAATCGCCGCGAGCTGCTTCGGGCGCAGGCCGGAGTCCGCGATCGCGGCACTGGTCAGCTCGACCACCCGGCCGAGCGGAGCCCCGATCAGCCGTTCCAGGTCCACCCGCGTCACGTGCGCGTCCGCGAACGGCGGCGGCAACGGCACATCGGTGTACGTGTGCCGCGACAACGTTTCTTTCGCGCCGCGGACGTCCTGGCGCAGCACCCGGCGCCGCCGGCGCTCAGCCAGCTCTCGGCCCTCGACGAGCTGCTGCCACGCCTGCGGATCCGTGCCGGACACCAGCGACCCGACGTGCTCCAGCAACGCCTGGTCGATGTCGGCCCCGCCGAAACTCGGGTCGCCTCGCGTGGCCAGCACCTGGAACCCGCCCCGCTGCGGCGGCGCACCCGGCACCCGGGCCGCGCGCGCGGCCTCCGGCGACCGCTGGACGACGCTGACGTCGACCGTGCCGCCGCCGAGATCGAGCACCGCCAATGCGTCGCCAGGACGGCCGGAGAACTCGACCGTCCGACCGCTCGGCGAGACCTCCGGGGCGAAGGTGGCCGCGTGGTAGACCGCCGCGGCCACCGGTTCCGGCACCAGCGCCACCTCGCGCGCCAGCCTGCCCGCGGCCTGGCGCAGCAGCCGGGTGCGGATCGCGCCCCAGTCCGCCGGGTGAGTGAGCACCAGCAGGTCCACCTCGACGTCGCCCGCGACGCGCCGGGCCTCGGCGACCGCCCGGTCCAGCACCGCGTGCACGACGTCGATGACCCGCAGTACCGAATCGCCGAGCAGCAGATCGCCCTCGTCGATCCGCCGCTTCGGATTCGGCTCGTACCGCGACGGGTCGACGGCCGCCTGCCGCTCGGCCTCCTGGCCGACGAACAGGGTGCCGTCGGACGCCGCGTACACCGCCGAGGACATCAGCGGCTGCCCGTCGATCACCACGACCTGCGGTTCGCGGCCGTTGACCGACACGACGACACAGGTGCTCGAAGTCCCGAAGTCGACCGCGACCCGCACCGTCACCGGGCACCCCTTCCGTCAACCGCGACGGCCCCCCGGTCGGTCAGTCGGGCTGGATCCACGACACCTGCACGAGCTGCTTGCCGTTCTTGCGGCTGAGCATGTTGCCCCGGCCCGGCGGCATGGCGCTCGGCCGGATGTTGCCGATCAGGTTGCCCTCGTCGCGGGAACCGTTCATCACCATGCCGGTGGCGGCGAGTTCCTTGAGCTTGCCGATGACCGGGTCGTACGCCGCCCGCGACGCACCACCGGTGCGCCGGACCACGATCAAGTGCAGGCCGACGTCCTTGGCCTGGGCGAGGAACTCCGACAGCGGCTTGAGCGGGTTGGTGGACTGCGTCGCCACCAGGTCGTAGTCGTCGACCAGGACGAACAGCTCCGGACCGGTCCACCAGGACCGGGTCTTCAGCTGTTCCTGGGTGACGTCCGGACCCGGCAGCCGCCGCGTCATCGACCCGTGCACGTCCTGGACCATGCTGTCCAGCTGCGCCGACGACACGGCGTAGCCGAGCAGCGAATCGCCCTCAAGGAACCCGAGCATCGTGCGCCGGTAGTCGACCAGCAGGATCACGGCCTCCTGCGGCGTGTAGCGCTCGGTGATGCCGCGCGCGATCTGCCGCAGCAGGTTCGTCTTGCCGGACTCGCCGTCGGCGAACGCGAAGAAGTGCGGGTCCGCGTCGAAGTCCAGGTAGATCGGCTGCAGGTCTTCCTCGTTGACGCCGATCGGGACGAGCTTGCTGTCCCGCTTCTGGTCGATCCGCAGGACCTCTTCGTAGGTGATCATCTCCGGCAGCAGGCGCACCTGCGGAGCCACCCGGCCGCGCCACGCGCCGCGGATCTTCGCGACCGCGTCCGCGACGCCTGCCGCGACCGTCTCCGGATCGCTCGACCCGTCGATCCGCGGCAGGCCGGTGAGCAGGTGCAGCTTGTCGCGGGTGAGCCCGCGTCCCGGCCGCCCGGCCGGGACGTTGACCGCGATCCGGCGGTCCATTTCGGACTCCGTCGGGTCGCCGAGGCGCAGCTCGAACCGCGTGCCGAGCATGTCCTTGATCGCCGGCCGGAGGTCGGCCCACCGGTTCGCCGAGATGATCACGTGCACGCCGTAGGCGAGACCCTGCGTGGCCAGCCGCGTGATCGACGTCTCCAGCTCCTCGAAGTCGTCGCGCAGCGCCCGCCAGTTGTCCACGATCAGGAACGCGTCGCCGAACGGGTCCTGCTCCGGCGTGATCTCGCCGCGGCGCTTCCGGTTGCGGAACTCCGTCATCGAGTCGACGCCCAGCGCCCCGAACCGGCCTTCGCGCTCGGTCAGCAGCGTGGTCAGCTCGGCCACGATCCGGCGGGCCTTGTCCGGCTCGCGCCGGGCCACCGCGACCCCGCCGACGTGCGGCAGGTCCGCGAGACCGGCGAGGGTACCGCCACCGAGGTCGAGGCAGTAGAACTGCGCTTCCTCGGGGGTGTGGGTGAGCGCCATCGACATGATCAGCGTTCGCAGCATGGTCGACTTGCCCGACTGCGGACCGCCCGCGATGACACCGTGGCCCTGCGCACCGGCGAAGTCCGCCCACAAGAAGTCGCGCCGCTGCTCGTAGGGCCGGTCGACGATGCCCATCGGCACCTGCAGCCTGCCGTTGCCGAAGAATCCGACCGGGGACAGGCCGCGGTCGTCGGTGGGGTTGAGGTTCGGCAGCATCGTGTCGAGCGAGTTCGGCTCGTTCAACGGCGGCAGCCACACCTCGTGCGCCGGCGGGCCCTGCCCGATCAGGCGGCTGACGATGACGTCCAGCTCGCTCGGCTCGACCGCCTCCTCGGACTCCCGCTGCTTCGGAGCCTCCTCCTCCTGCACGACCGGTTCCGGCTCGGGTTCCTTCGGCAGTTCCACGAAGTCCGGCACGAACAGCTGCGGCCGCTTGTCCGCGCGCACCACCGTCGCCGCCGGCCCGGCCGCCTTGATGCCCGCCGGCCGGTACGGGCCCGAAACGTAGGAAGCCTTGAACCGCACCAGGGTCGAGGTGTCGTACTTCAGGTAACCGCCACCGGGCACCGACGGCAGCTCGAACGCGTCCGGCACACCGATCGCCGCGCGCGACTCCGCCGCGGAGAACGTCTTCAGGCCGATCCGGTAGGACAGGTGCGAGTCGAGGCCGCGCAGCTTGCCCTCTTCCAGCCGCTGCGACGCCAGCAGCATGTGCATCTGCAGCGACCGGCCCAGCCGGCCGATGGCGACGAACAGGTCGATGAAGTCCGGCTTCGCGGCCAGCAGTTCGGAGAACTCGTCGCAGACGATGAACAGCGCGGGCAGCGGGTCGAGGTCGGCGCCGTTCTCGCGGGCCTTCTCGTACTCCCAGACGTTCTTGAAGTTGCCGCCGTTCTTCAGCGCTTCCTGGCGGCGGTTCATCTCGCCCGCCAGCGCGTCCTTCATGCGGTCGACCAGCGTGACCTCGTCCGCGAGGTTGGTGATGACCGCGGACACGTGCGGAGCCTTGTCCAGCCCCAGGAACGTCGCGCCACCCTTGAAGTCGACGAGAACGAAGTTCAGCGTGCTCGACGAGTGCGTGGCCAGCATGCCCAGCACCAGCGTGCGGAGGAACTCCGACTTACCGGAACCGGTCGCTCCGATGCACAGGCCGTGCGGGCCCATGCCCTCGGCCGCGGCCTCCTTGATGTCCAGTTCCACCGGCTGGCCGTACTCGCCGACGCCGAACGGGACGCGGTAGCGGTCGCGGATCGGCCGAGGCCGCCACGCCTGCTGGACGTCGAACGTCATCGGGTCGCCCGGGATGCCGAGCAGTTCCAGCAACGACGGGTTGGACAGCAGCGGCTCTTCCTCGCTGACGTCCGCTCCGCCGCCCCCGCCGACGCGGTACGGCGCGATCAGCCGGGCCAGCGCCTCGACCTCCACCACCGACAGCGAGTCCGGACGGCCGAACCACTCGACCCCGCCCGCGCTGCGCGCCCCGAGCCGGTCCTCCTCGACCACCAGCCGCAGCCCGCGCCGCGCGGCGAGGTTGCCGATCGAGTCGGAAAGGTCGACCAGGGTGACGCCGACCAGGCCCTCCTCGAGGATGATCTGCTCCTCGCGGGTGACCTCGGCGTCGTCGACGATGATCACGATGTGCGGCTGGTCCGGCGCGGGCGTGGCGTTCCGGGAGAACCGCTGCCGGTCCCGCAGCTCCTCGTCCAGCCAGTCCTCGATCTGCTTGAGCGAGCCCGCCATCATGCGCAGCTGGCCGATCCCGTCCGACAGCGTGGGGTGCTGAGCGTGCGGGAGCCACTTCGCCCACTCCCACTCCTCCTTCGCCCGGCCCGCGGTGGCGACCGCGATCATCACGTCGTCCGGGCTGTGGAAAGCGACCAGCTGGGCCAGCATCGCGCGGGTCAGCGCCCGGGTGCGGTGCCGCTCGCCCTGCATGCTGACCGCCGCGAACCCGCGAAGGGTGATCTGGGTGGGCAGGTCCGGCACGATCGAATGCGCGCGCACGAACCGGCGCAGCGCGAGGGTGGCGATCGGCTCCAGTTCGTCCACCGGGCCGGTCTGGGGCGGGACCAGCCGGGTGGCGAGGCGGTGCGAGCTCCGGCCGACGCGCAGGTGCAGGAAGTCCTGGTCGTTCTGCCTGCGCTCCCACATCCGGCGGCTGGCCGCCAGCGACCACAGCGACTGCGGATCCGGGTGCACCCATTCCAGCGCGGCGCGCTGGTCGACCATCGCCTCGCGGGCACGGTCGCGCATCTGGCCGAGATACCGCAGATAGTCCTTGCGGTCCTCGTCCATCTCGGCCTTCTTCTGGCCACCGCCCTTGCCGCCGCCTCCGGCGAGCATGCCGACGGTGCCCATCAGCATCATGCCGCTCATCATGATCGTGGTCGGGTTTTTCCCGCCCATGGTGAACATGAAAACCATCATCCCGAGCGACGCGAAGATCATCACGCCCGGAATCGCCTTCGCGACGATGTTTCCCGGGATCGTGCGGGGCACCTCGGGCGGCGGCTCGAGATGCACCTCGCCGCCGGGCGGGCGCGGTGCGGCCAGCCGCGGCGACTTCTTGAACTGCAGCGTGCTCATCTCGAAGGACCCCTCTATTCCTGCTCGACGCCTGCACCCGGGTGCGCGGGACAACCTATCGAACGTCGTCCCGGAAATCCGGCCAACTCCAGGATCGGCATCTCACACCCCTCCCCGGGCCCCGGCGGGACCCGTCCTCCCCGTGCGCCCGAGTGTAGGGACCACCACCGACAGTTATCGGGCCAGGCGGACGAACCCGCTGGCCGGAATGGCCGCACCCGGCCTGGGCGGGTACTTTCGCCGATGATTTGCGGAGACGCGCTGAAACCTGCCACCAGGTTCGGTATAAGTTCCCCCGGGAGCTGACTCTTCAGAGCGGGGGATCTAGTGGCAACGGGCACGACGGTATTCAGCAGGGTCACGGTGGTCGCACCGACGACACGCATCGACGTCGCGCTTCCGGCCGACGTGGCGGTGGCCGACCTGCTGCCCATGCTTCTGGAGATGGCCAAGGAGGTCACTCCGGACGGCGGGGCCCGGCACGGCGGGTGGGCGCTGGCCAAGCTCGGCGACGCCCCGCTCGACCCGAGCCGGACGCTCGCGTCCCTCGGCGTGGTCGACGGCGAGCTGCTGCAGCTGCGCAAGCGGAACGAGAACCCGCCGCCGCCGATGTACGACGACGTGGTCGACGCCATCGCGGAGGCCGACCCGGACACCTTCCGCCCGTGGACGAAGGAAACCGCGCGCCGGTTCGGCCACACTGCCGGCGGGCTTGCCCTGTTCTTCTCCGCCCTGGCCCTGTTCTTCAGCGGTTCCCTCTACGGCGGTTCCGCGCTCGGCCCGGCAATCGCCGGCGGCCTCGGCGCGATCGCCTGCGTCGCGATCGGCGCCACGCTCACCAAGGCCTACCAGGCCGAGGCCACCGGCGTGCTGATCGCCGCCGCTGGCGGCCTTCCGCTGGCCTTCGTGAGCGGGTTCTACATCGTGCCCGGGTTGTCGGTCCGGGCGAACCTGCTGCTCGGCGCCGTGCTGGTGCTGATCGTCTCGGCGGTCTGCATCCTCGTGGTCAGTGCGGGCATCCGGGTGTTCATCGCCACCGCGACCGCAGGCCTGTTCGGCGCGCTCTCCTTCCTCGTCGCGACGCTCGTGACCAGCGCCGACACCGCGTCGGTCGCGGCAGGCACTGTCGCCGTCGCGCTGGGCTGCATCTCGTTCCTGCCGCGCGCCACCATCTGGCTCGCCAAGCTGCCGCTGCCGTACGTGCCGAGCACCGCCGAGGAACTGAAGGAAGACACCGGCTTCCCGGACTACAAGGCGATCGAGCAGCGCACCGCGATCGCGCACGACTACATGACCGGCCTGATGATCGGCTGCGGCGCCACCACGGCCGGCGCGGCGATCCTCGCGGCCACCGCGCCGAACGCCTTCGGCATCATCCTCGGCGTCGTCGCCACGCTGGTCCTGCTGCTGCGCGCCCGCGCCTACGCCAACGGCGCGCAGGCCATCGCGCTGCTCACCACCGGCATGGTCGCCGCGGCGGGCATCCTGCTCGGCTGGCTGTTCTTCTCCGCCACCGCGGAGCAGCGGCTGCTGTACGTCTTCGGCGCGCTGATCCTGATCGCCGCGGCCGCTCTCGTGGTCGGCGTGATCTTCCCGGACCAGCGGTTCTCGCCGCCGCTGCGGCGCACCGTGGAAATCATCGAGGCGATCTGCATCGCCGTGGTGCTGCCGCTCGCCCTCGGCGTGATGGACCTCTACTCGACGCTGCGCCACCTCAACCTCAAGTGAGCCGCGCGATGGGCTCCCGACGTTCCTTCCCCCGCAGGCTCGGCGTTCCCGGCCGGGCCGGGGTGGCGTTGTTCGCCGCCGGGCTCGGCCTGATGTCGCCGTTCGCCGCCGCTCCGGCGTCGGCGCAGACGGCGGACGCGCCCGCGGGCACCTGGGCCACTCCGCCGCCGCTGGGTCCCGGCGACGCGCCGCCCGCGGACAGCGGCCGCCCGGACACCACGTACAAGAAGAAAAACGACTGTGTGCAGCGCAGTCTCGGGCAGAACGTCGAGATCAACTTCCGCCCCTGGGGCCAGGAATACCTGCAGCTGGAGAAAGCGCAGCAGATCGTCCGCGCGGCGACCGGATCGGTCGGCGGCAGCCAGAAGGTCGCCGTGATCGACACCGGCGTCACGCAGCACCCGTGGTTCCAGAACCGGGTGGAAAGCGGCGGGGACTACGTCGCCACCCCGGACAACGGCGCTGCCCCGGGCCTGCAGGACTGCGACGGCCACGGCACCGAGGTCGCCGGGATCATCGCGGGCAACCCGCAGAACCCGAAGGTCGGCTTCATCGGCGTGGCCCCGGACGCGCGCATCGTGTCCTACCGGCAGCTGAGCGAGAACTACGCCAAGGACGACAGCCCGCAGCAGCCCCCGGCTCCCCCCTCCGGCGGGACCGGCGCGCCGCCCTCGGGCGGCGAGAGCCAGCAGCCCCCGGCGGACAGCGGCAACAGCCAGCTGCCCCCGTCCTCGGGCGGCGGCACCGGCAGCGGAAGCGGCACCGCGCCCCAGCAGGACGACAAGGGCGACAACCGGCAACTGCAGAAGGAAGGCACCGCGGGCACGCTGAACACGCTCGCGCAGATCATCCGCGGCATCGCCGACAGCCACCGGGCCGGCGTGATCAACATGTCGGTCGACCACTGCCGCGCGGGCACCGCGCCCGGCGACATCCAGGACGGCGAGCGCAAGGTACAGGCCGCGGTGCACTACGCGGCCGAAAACGACATCGTGGTCGTCGCGGCCGCGGGCAACGTCTCGGAAAACTGCCCGCAGAACGACCAGGCCGACCCGAACAAGCCGAAGTCGATCGTCACCCCGCCGTGGTTCTCCGACGACGTGCTGTCCGTAGGGGCCATCCAGGAGGACGGCGGCGTCGCGCCGTTCAGCGTGCACGGCCCGTGGGTCGGCGTCGCCGCGCCGGGCACCAAGATCGTGTCGCTCGACCCGGCGGAGCACTCCAGCGGACTCGCGAACCTCACCATCTCGAACGGCAACCCGTCGCCGATCCAGGGCACCAGCTTCGCCGCCCCGTACGTGGCTGGCGTCGCCGCGCTGGTCCGTTCGATGTTCCCGAACATGAAGGCAAGCGACGTGGTCAAGCGGCTCAAGGCGACCGCGCAGCATCCGGCCGCTCCTGGCGGGCGCGACAACTTCGTCGGCTACGGCGTGATCGACCCGGTGGCCGCGCTCACCGCGAACCTGCCGGGCGACACCGGCAACCTCTCGCTGCCGAAGCCGGTGGTGCAGGAGGCCAAGCTGCCGCCTGCCGACGGCATCAGCTCGACCCCGATGATCGTCGCGCTGGCCGGCACCGGCGGCGGGGTGGCGGCGCTGCTGATCACGCTGTTCGTGGTGCACACGATCCGGCGGAACCGCTCCAGGTCGTCGCCCTCGACGAGATAGCTTCCGGGACGAAAGAGGGCCGCTGTCCGCGTTCTGCGCGGGGGCGGCCCTTTTTGCCGCGTGCCGGTTCTCACCGGCGCAAACACCCACGACCCCCGACCTGGCCCCTGTGTCACTTGCCGGTTTTCGGCGGCTTCCCGTCCTTTGCCGGCCGCCGCGCGGGCGGGTCCTGACCGATCACCGGCGGAGTCACCTGCGCGGGCTCGCCGAAGATCTCGGACGTCTTCGCCGCCGTGCGCTGCCGCGGCTTGTGCTGCGCACTGCCGCCGCCACCGCCTCCGCCGCCCATTCCGGCGAAGCCCATCATCGGCATCATCGACGTGCCCGAGCCCTGGTTCGCCGCCGCGGGCTGCGCGGCCGGAGCGACCGGCTCGACGGGCGGGATGCCCGCCTGGTCTTGCTCCAGCCGCGGGTCGGCGGCGGTTTCCTTGCCCTGGTGGGAATTCTCCGCGGCGGACGGGCTCACCGAATCGTCCGAAGAGGACGCTGAAGAGGCCACTGCGGGCTCTTCAGCGGCAGCCGGGCCGGTTCCCGCGGGGGCGTCGGCGTCGTGCAGCCGGAACTGCTGCGCCGGATAGTGGTGCCGCAGTTCGATGCTCGACGGACTCCCGGCCGGTGCGTCCACTCCGGCGCACAACCGGCCGAACTCGCGCAGGACGTCCTCCGCGGTCTCGTGCAAGGACTTCAGCGACTGCTCGGTCTCCCGCATCTGCGACCGCGCCCGGGAAGCGCCGCCCTTGGGCAGCATCGCCGATTCGGACAGCAGATCAGCCGCGTCGACCAGCACCTCTTCCGCCGCGCCGGTGATCTTGCGCAGCGATTCGGTGAGCTGGTCGATCGAGTCGGCGAGCGCGTCGAGCGCGTCCTCCGCTCCCTCGCTCGCCGCGCGGATTTCACCGAGGTAGGCGACAAACGCGTCCGCGTCGGGGCCGGTCCACGACGCGTCGATCCGGCCGAGATCCTCCGCGAGGTCCGTGGACGCCCTTGCCGCCGTGCGGGCCGCGGCGCGCAGGCTCTCGGCCTCCGCGTCCAGTTCCTCCCAGCGGCCGGTGAGCGGCCGGTAGTAGGCGGCGACCGGATCGGTCACGCCCAGTTCGCGGGCGAGCTCGGTCACGTACGCCAGCGACGGCTCCGTCACGAGATCCTCCCGGCGCGCTCGATCCGCTCGGCCGCGTCGGCGTCCCGCTCGGCGTGGCCGGTGGTGAGCTGCTCCAGCGCCGCGGCGACCGACCGGAGCGCGGCCACCCCGGCGGTGAGCTGGCCGCGCAACGCCTGCGAGGCATGTGCGTACGACTCCGGCACGCCCAGCTGCGCGGCCACCTCGCCGTACGCCTCGGCGGTGGTCGCGCCCGAGCCCACCTCGCCCGCGGCGGTCTCCAGTTCGTCGGCCGCCCGCGCGACTTTCGCCGCATAGCCGCCGACGACCGCGCCGTCGATGCGCACGGCGCTTGTTCCCGGACTGCTTCCCGGCGCTGCCACGTTCAACCCTCCGCTCACCCGGTGCGTGTCCGAGTGTGACGGACGGAGCCCGCCGTCAGTTCCCGGCCGGTTGCTGCTGTCCGGCCGCCTGCGGTTTGTACGAGCCCGCGTTCGGGTCGATCGGGACCGAATCGAACTGCTTCATCACGTTCTGCACGTTCAGCGACGCCCCGGTCGGCAGGAGCCCGATGATCGACTCCGGCGCGGGCAGCCGGTTGTTCAGCCCCAGCTCCTCCGCGGTCGCCGCGTCCGGCACGCCGTAGCGGATACCGCGGTCGGAGATCAGCTGGATCGGGCCCTTGCCGAAGGTCTTCTCCGATTCGGTGGCCGACTGCACCACCGCGCCGTACCCGGTCGGCATGTAGAAGCCGGTGATCGGCACGCCGTTCGGGCCGGTGTTGCTGACGCTGATGATCTTCGAGGTGCCGTCGGCGTTCTTCTCCACCGGGATCTGCTTGTTGATGTAGACCGAGGTGTGCGCCTGGGAGCCGTCGGCGCTGAGCGACCAGCCGAGGCACGCCACCGGGGAGCCCTGCGCGGCGTCGAGGACGGTCGGGACGACCTTCGGATAGGTGTCGACCTGCACGTAGTCGGGGTCGCCCGGCTGCAGCACCTTAACGTTGTTGATCTTGTCGAGAGTCAGGGTCGGCGTGATGGCCGAACCGCCGCTCTTGGCCGTGCGCACGATGTCCGCGACGGCGGGCGACACCTTCTGGATGCCGCTCTTGGCGATGAGCCAGAACTCCAGCGCGCCGCCGGAAGGCTGGGTCGAGAAGACGCTGCCGACGGTCAGGCCGTCGAAGCTGCTCGGCGGCGTCGTGCCCTCGCCGGCCACCGGCGGCGGCGTCAGCTTGGTGACCTCGGGGATCGCGTTCAGGAGGGCCTGCGACACCTTGCGCGACTTCGTCGGCAGGTGCAGTGCGGACCGCACCGGGTCGTTGGAGCCGGACGGCACCTCCGCGCGCACGGTGTTCGCGTTCGGGTGGCTCTGCGTCGCGGGCAGCCGGTAGATGAGATAGGTCTTGCCGTTGCCGGCGTCGCCGAGCAGCGCCTGGTTCTCCTGCAGTTCGCCGCCGAGCTTGTCGATGCCGGCGATCACGTCGGTGTTGGTCTTGCCGACCGAGTCCGGCTGCGGCAGCGACGGGTCGAGCACGACCTCGTCGCACACCGCCCAGTTGGGGGTGGTCCGCTGGTCCGCCGACGGGATCAGCTGCGGGCCGTCCGGGATGCCGGTGAGCTTCTCGCGCGGCATGTTCTTCAACTGTTCATCCGAGACGACAGTCGGGTTCTTCACCTCGGCCGCCTGCTGCTGGCCGCCCTGCTGTCCCTGTCCGCCTTGCTGTCCCTGTCCGCCCTGCTGTTTCTGCGCCATGAGGATCAGCCGCGCCGACGCGAGGTTGAACGTCGGGATCAGCCGCGCCGGGTTCCCCGTGACGACATACACGGTGCCGGACTGCTCCCCGATCACGATGTTGTCCGAAGAGGGCACAGACGGCGCGGGGCTCAACAGGCCCCACAGCACGAAGACGACGGCGCCGAGCACGCCGAGGATCACGCCGACCGCGGTCGCGCGCCCATGGGAGCGCATCGGGTCGTGCAACATCACCGCGTCGCGGCGGACCAGTGCGGACTGCATCCGGCGCAGGACGAACTTGTATGCCTGAACCTGAGACTTAGTCGTGGGTGTTGATGGCATTCTCGACCTACAGTCCTCCCCGTCGCGGTACGGTTCCGCAGGATAGCCGTACGGGGACCGTCTGGTGTGGGGTTTCTACCAACTCCGGTTAGGGTCAGGCATCCCGGGACCGGCTTTCCGGGTACGCAGCACTCACGAGGGGAAGAGAACGCGCGGATGTCCGTCAGCACGCCTCCACGTCCGCCTGGTCCGCAGGGGCCGCCGCCTCCCGGGGGACGTCCCCCGGGCCCGCCGCAGCGGCCCGGAAGAACCGGCGGCCCCGGCGCGGCTCCCGGCGGACCCGGCATCCCCCCTCGCACTCCCGCTCCCGGCGGACCTGGCGGTCCCGGACGCCCCGGCGGACCGGTCACTCCCGGACCCGGTGTTCCCCAGCCCGGCATGCCCGGGGCTCCTGGCGCTCCTGGCCCGGGCGGACCCAAGCCCGGTAGGCCCGGCGGACCTGGCGGGCCCAAGCCCGGCGGACCGGCTGGTCCGGTCGGGCCGGGTGGGCCGGGCGGTCCCACCGGCCCGAGGACTGGACGTCCGGGCGGCGGCGGGCCTACCGGTCCGCGTCCTGGCGGTCCCGGAGGCAACGGTCCCGGCGGACCTGGTGGCCCCGGGGGTCCCGGCGGACCGGGAGGTCCCGGCGGCGGTGGCCCCGGCGGCGGTGGCCCCGGCGGACCGGGAGGTCCCGGCGGCCCTGGCGGCCCGAACAGCGGCGGCGGCCCGGACAACAGCGAACCCGCACCGACCGGCGGCGCCACCGCGACCGCGCTCCGGATGGCCCCGCCCTCGCGGCGGCGCTCCGGCGGCATCTCGCTCGGCCCGCTGCCCGTGGTCAACCTGGTCGTGCTGGAAGTCGGCGTCGCGATCGGACTCGTGCTGCTGGCGATCAACATGCAGCTCAAGTACGTCGCGATCGGCGTCGCGGCGCTCGGCCTGATCCTCGCCTTCCTGCGCGTGGGCGGGCGCTGGTTCACCCAGTGGCTCGCGCTGACGCTGCGGTACCGGTTCCGCTCGCACGGCCGCGTGGCGACCCCTCCGCCGCCGACCAGCATCGAGGAACTCGCCGAGGAAAGCGCGGTCACCGGCCCGGAGGACGCACGCGTCAGCCTGCTGCGGCTGGCCGTGCCGGACCTCGTGGTGGCGCACGCCGTCGACCACGAACGGCAGGAGGTCGGCATCGCCTGGAACGACGGGACGTGGACCGCGGTCCTGCTCGTCGAGCCGATGCCGGCGATGATCTCCCAGGCGGGCGGCGCGCCCAGCCTTCCGCTGTCCGCGCTCGCGCCGTGCCTGGAAGACCGCGGCGTGCTGCTGGACTCCATCCAGATGATCTGGCACAGCTACCCGGGTTCGGCCGCGATGCCCGCGGACGCCCCGGCGCTCAGCTCGTATCTCGAGGTGCTCGGCCCGCTGCCCGCGGCCGCCCGGCGGACCACGTGGATCGCGGTCCGGCTCGACCCGCGGCGCTGCCCGGAGGCGATCCGGGAACGCGGCGGCGGCGTCGTCGGCGCGCACCGGGCGATGATCGGCGCGCTGTCGCGGGTGCGCAACGCACTGGAGTCCCAAGGCGTGCCGACCCGGCCGTTGGACCCGGACGAGCTGCTGCGCGCCAGCATCTCGGCGGCCGAGCTCACCGCGGTCGCCGGTTCGAACGAGAAGGTCGGCCTGCAAGAGAGCTGGACCGGCGTCACCGCGGCGGGCATCGGGCACTCCAGCTACGCGATCACCGGCTGGCCCAAGGGCAAGATCAGCGGCAGCCTCAACGGGCTGGCCAGCGTGCGCGCGCTGTCCGCGACGGTCGCCATGGCGATCTCGCCCTCGGCGGACGAGGGCCGCATCGGCCTGCGCGGCGTGGTACGGCTGAGCGCCCGCAACCCGCGCGAGCTGGACGCCGCCGACCAGCGGCTGCAGAGCATCGCGGAGCGGCTGGACGTCGACCTGACCCCGATGAAGGGCATGCAGGTCTCGGCGTTCTCCGCGACGCTGCCGATCGGAGGGACGGCATGAGCGCCGCTGGCAAGCGAATCATCGTTAGTCACGCCATTGCCTCCCGGGCAACCAGCGTGAAGCTCCGCAAGGAGGCGGCGGCATGAGTACCCGTGTCCGCGACGCTGGGCAGAACACCGGCGTCGCCCCGGAGTTCACCGTCGACCCGGCCATGCTCGACGCGATCAGCCCGTCCGGCGACCGCGGCGGCGTCGTCCTCGGTTCCGGCCTCAAGGGCGAACCGCTGACCGTCTCCGCACTGCGCTCCCAGCCGACCCGCATCGTGCTCGTCGGCGGCCTCTACCTGGCCCGCCAGGTCGCAATGCGCGCGATGGCGACAGGTGCGTGGGTGGTCGTCGCCACCGGACGTCCCGCGGCGTGGCAGGTGCTGCAGCAGGCCGCCGGAAGCCGCGACGGACGCCCGTCGCCGCTGGTGCAGATCCGCAGGCTCTCGCCGGTCGAACTGCCACGCCCGTCCGAGGACGCCCCGCTGCTCGTCGTGACCGACGGCGGACCGACCCCGCAGGACCTGTTCCCGCCCCGGTCGCCCTGGCAGACCACGGTGTACGTGCTGCCCTACCTGCATCCGCAGGCGGGCACGACGGCGAACGCCGCGGACCTCGTCCTGATGCAGCGGCTGCCCGCCGGACAGGCCGAACTGGCGGCCCGGATCTGGCGGCTGCCGCCGCAGATGATGCGCCAGCTGACCACGCTGAAGGACGACCAGGTCGTGGCGCTGGGCACGAACCTGTGGCGTCCGCTGCGGCTGGTCACAACACAGAAGGAACAGCAGTTGCTCGGACCGGTTCGCCGCGGCGACTGAGAACGGCCAGCACGGTGAAGGCCTCCTCGCGGGATTCCGCGAGGAGGCCTTTTCACAGTTTGACGACGGCGCCGGCCCACTCCGCAAGGCGCGCAGCCACCGACTGGTACGGCAATGTCCCGGTCGCGGTCGCGATCACCAGGTCGTACGCCTCGTCCTCCGGCGCGTCCAGGTCGAAACCGTTCAGCCCGTAGAAGACGTACACCGACATCCAGCCCAGTCGCTTGTTCCCGTCGACCAGCGGGTGATTCCGGACGATGGATTCCAGCAGCACCGCGGCTTTCTCGTGCAGGTCCGGATAAGCGTCCTGTCCCATCAGCGAGGACTGCGGCCGGTGCGCCGCCGCGTCGAGCAGCCCCAGATCGCGTATCCCGGGCACCCGCAGGTCGGCCGACAGCAGGAGCAGGTCGTCCAGCGTCAGGTACTCGATTTTCACTGCGCCAGGCGATCAAGCAGGGCGGCGTAGCGGGAACGGCCTTCGAGGGAAAGCTCGTGAACCCGGTCGTCCCGGACCCGACGGGCCGCGGCGTCCGTGATCGCCCGCACCACCGCTTCGTGCTTGCTCACCCCGTCCGCTTCGGAAAGCAACGCGAGCGCACGCTCCACCTCGTCGTTCAACCGCAAAGTCATCGCCATGACGTTGATGATACCAGAGTGGTATCATCAACGACCTGCTCTTTTTCGACCGGCCCGGCCTAAAACTCGGTCGACGACCGCACGTTCCGAGTCTGCTCCGCCCTCGCGGCCAGCAGCTCATCCGGCGGATAATCCACCGCCGTCAACGTCAATCCGTGCGCCGGGGCGACCGCGCTGTCCCGCGTCCCGCTCGCCAGCACCTCGCCGGGCCACCCGGTTCCGCGCCGCCCGTCCCCCACGAGCAGCAGTACCCCGACCAGGCTGCGGACCATCGAATGGCAAAACGCGTCCGCGCTGACCCGGACTTCCAGCAGATGCTCGTCGATCCGCGTCCATTCCAGACGCTGCAGCTCACGGATCGTCGTGCCACCCTCGCGCTGTTTGCAGTACGCCGCGAAATCCTGCAGCCCCAGCAGTTCCGCGGCGGCGGCGTTCATCCGCTCTGTCGACAGTGGACGGCCCCAGGCCAGAGTGTCGTTGCGGCGCAACGGGTCGACGCCCCACGGAGCATCGGAGACGCGGTAACGGTAGTGCCGGCGGATGGCCGAGAACCGGGCGTCGAAACCCTCCGGGGCCACACGTGCGTTCAAGACCCGCGCATCGGCGGGCAAAAGTTTGTTCCAGCGGCCGCGCATGCGCGTCAGGTCCGGGATTCCCTGTTCGTCCACGGGAATCCGGCCCGGCGCACCGGGTGCGAACGGGACCACGTCGACGTGCACGACCTGACCCGTCGCGTGCACCCCGGCGTCCGTGCGGCCCGCGACGACCACGGACTTCGGCACCGACTCCCCCGGCGGCTGACGCCGCAGCGCCTGCTCCAGTTCAGCCTGCACGGTGCGGCGGCCGGGCTGGCGGGCCCAGCCGGAGAAGTCCGTGCCGTCGTAGCTCACGTCCAAGCGCAGACGAACGAGCCCGCCCTCCCCGTGGGGAGCGGCGGGCTCGTCCGATGGAGACAGTGCCGGCAGGACTCAGTCCTTCTTGGCGTCGGCCTCGTCGGAGGCACCGGCCTCGTCCGCAGCCGGGGCGGCCTCTTCGGCAGCCGGGGCCTCTTCGGTCGCGGCGGGAGCCTCAGCGGCTTCCTCGGCGACCGGAGCGGCGGCGACCTCGTCCTTGGCGAACTTGGTCTTGCGGGCCCGCTCGGCCTCGGAGGTCACGGTCTTCTCCGCGACCAGTTCGATGACGGCCATGGCGGCGTTGTCGCCCTTGCGCGGCATCGTCTTGGTGATGCGGGTGTACCCGCCGGCGCGCTCCGCGAAGTGCGGGCCGATCTCGGCGAACAGCTTGTGCACGACGTCCTTGTCCCGGACGACCTTCTGCACCAGGCGACGGTT
Organism: Amycolatopsis rubida; assembly: GCF_900115345.1. Classification (GTDB taxonomy): domain Bacteria; phylum Actinomycetota; class Actinomycetes; order Mycobacteriales; family Pseudonocardiaceae; genus Amycolatopsis; species Amycolatopsis rubida. The sequence continues at coordinate 74,318 of NZ_FOWC01000001.1, forward strand.
GTGCAGGTCGCCCCGCTTCGCCTTGGTGATCAGCTTCTCGGCCAGCGGGCGGACCCGCTTGGCCTTAGCCTCGGTCGTCGTGATCTTGCCGTGCTCGAACAGCTGAGTGGCCAGGTTGGCCAGGATCAGCCGCTCGTGCGCGGCAGACCCGCCGAGCCGGGCTCCCTTGGTAGGGGTGGGCATGACTTTCTCCTAGTTCAGCTCACAGCGTCCGGGCACGAGGCCTCAGAGCTGCTCGGTCTCTGCGTAGTCCTGGCCATCGTCGTGGCCGTCGTCCGAAATCCCGCCGCCGATGCCGGCGACCCCTTCCGACCAGCCTTCGCCGTCGTAGCTGGTGGCAGCCGCGGACGGGTCGAACCCGGGCGGGCTGTCCTTCAGCGCGAGGCCGAGGCCGACGAGCTTCAGCTTGACCTCGTCGATCGACTTGGCGCCGAAGTTGCGGATGTCGAGAAGGTCCGCCTCGCTGCGCGAGACCAGCTCGCCCACGGTGTGGATGCCTTCGCGCTTCAGGCAGTTGTACGACCGGACGGTGAGGTCCAGGTCCTCGATCGGCATCGCGTAGGCGGCGATGGTGTCCGCCTCCTGCGGCGACGGGCCGATCTCGATGCCCTCGGCGTCGACGTTCAGCTCGCGAGCGAGACCGAACAGCTCCACCAGCGTCTTGCCGGCCGAGGCCACCGCGTCGCGCGCGGTGATCGACGGCTTGGTCTCGACGTCCAGGATCAGCTTGTCGAAGTCGGTGCGCTGCTCGACACGGGTGGCCTCGACCTTGTAGGTCACCTTCAGCACCGGCGAGTAGATCGAGTCGACCGGGATCCGGCCGATCTCCGCGCCCGCCTGCTTGTTCTGCAGGGCCGGAACGTAACCGCGGCCGCGCTCGACGACGAGCTCGATCTCGAGCTTGCCCTTGCCGTTCAGCGACGCGATGTGCAGATCCGGGTTGTGCACGGTGACGCCCGCGGGCGGCACGATGTCGGCAGCCGTGACCTCACCCGGGCCCTGCTTGCGCAGGTACATGGTGACCGGCTCGTCCTCTTCCGAGGACACGACCAGTTCCTTCAGGTTCAGGATGATGTCGGTGACGTCTTCCTTCACCCCGGGAACGGTGGTGAATTCGTGCAGCACGCCGTCGATGCGGATGCTCGTCACGGCCGCGCCCGGGATGGACGACAGCAGCGTGCGCCGCAGCGAGTTGCCGAGCGTGTAGCCGAAGCCGGGCTCCAGCGGTTCGATGGTGAACCGGGAGCGGGTCTCGTTGACCGTCTCTTCGCCGAGAGCCGGCCGCTGGGAAATCAGCATTTCTTCGTTTCCTTTCCAGACGACGCCCGCCATATGACGTCGAAGGGATGGCGTGGCGGCGGCGCACTCCGGGCGCCGCCGCCGGGTCCGACAGTGCCGGACTACTTCGAGTAAAGCTCGACGATCAGCTGTTCCTGAACCGGAACGTCGATCTGCGCGCGCTCCGGCAGCTGGTGGACCAGCACGCGGAGGTTCGACTGGACGACCTGCAGCCAGGCCGGGATCGGACGCTCGCCGAAGGACTCCTTGGCCGCGACGAAGGGCAGCATGCCCATCGACTTCGGCCGCACGTCGATGATGTCCCACTTGGTGACCTGGTAGGACGGCACGTTGACCTTGACGCCGTTGACCAGGAAGTGGCCGTGGCTCACCAGCTGCCGCGCCTGACGGCGGGTGCGGGCGATGCCGGCGCGGTAGATCACGTTGTCCAGCCGGGACTCGAGGATCTGCAGCAGGTTCTCACCGGTCTTGCCAGGACGCCGGACGGCTTCCTTGTAGTACCGGACGAACTGGCGCTCGAGAACGCCGTAGGTGTAGCGAGCCTTCTGCTTCTCCTGCGACTGCAGGAGGTACTCGGACTCCTTGATGCGCCCGCGGCCGTGCTGGCCCGGCGGGTAGGGGCGACGTTCGAACGCCTGGTCGCCGCCGATGAGGTCAACCTTGAGGCGACGCGAAATACGCGTCGCGGGGCCGGTGTAACGAGCCATTTCTTAGTACTCCTCCCCGTTCCTCAGACCCGGCGCCGCTTGGGCGGGCGGCAGCCGTTGTGAGGCTGCGGGGTCACGTCCTGGATGGTGCCGACCTCGAGGCCGGCCGCCTGCAGCGAGCGGATCGCCGTCTCGCGGCCCGAACCCGGGCCCTTCACGAAAACGTCGACCTTCTTCATGCCGTGTTCGGCGGCCTTGCGGGCAGCGTTCTCGGCGGCCATCTGCGCGGCGAACGGAGTCGACTTGCGCGAGCCCTTGAAGCCCACGTGGCCGCTGGAGGCCCACGCGATCACGGCACCGGTCGGGTCCGTGATCGAGACGATGGTGTTGTTGAAGGTGCTCTTGATGTGCGCGTGACCGTGCGCGACATTCTTCTTTTCCTTGCGGCGGACCTTCTTGGCCCCCGCAGTGCGGCTCTTGGGTGGCATGTTCTGAGGGTTCTCCTGTTAGCGCGCGTTCTCTTGGTGAGCGGCGACGGCTTCCTGCTGCCCGCGGCGGATGATGGAACCCGCGTCGGTGTAGAGGTTCCGCAGCGCCATCGGGCGGGCGTAGAGCGCCTTGGGCGAGACACAAGCCGTGGAACGACGGACGGAACCGCCCATGCGAACGACCTTCTTGCCCTGGGTGCTCACTTCTTGCCAGCCTTCTTCTTGCCGGCGACCGTCTTCTTCGGGCCCTTGCGGGTGCGGGCGTTGGTCTTGGTGCGCTGACCGCGCACCGGCAGACCGCGACGCCAGCGCAGACCCTGGTAGGTCCCGATCTCGATCTTGCGCCGGATGTCGGCGTTCACCTCACGGCGAAGGTCACCCTCGACCTTGAAGTTTTCGTCGATGTAGTCCTTCAGCTTGACGAGATCCTCGTCGCTGAGGTCCTTGACGCGGGTGTCGGCGTTCAGCTCGGCAGCAGCGATCATCTGCTTCGAGCGGGTACGGCCGATCCCGTAGATGTAAGTCAGCGCGATCTCCAACCGCTTCTCGCGGGGGAGGTCGACGCCAGCGAGTCGTGCCACTGGTGCTCCTTCTTCGGGTTCGTCTTCAGGTCTGCTCCCCGTCCGGTTCCGGAACCGACTCGCCTGTCGTGCCCGTGGCTTGCGCCCCGGGTGTCCCGGCCCCGGCCTGAAGTCCGGGGGTGCGCCGGGCCGCTTTCGCGACCCGGCAGGTACGGGGAGGGTGGGTTAGCCGTCAAGCGGCCTGCTGCAGTGCGGTTCTCAGCCCTGACGCTGCTTGTGACGCAGGTTCTCGCAGATCACCATGATCCGGCCGTGACGGCGGATCACCTTGCACTTGTCGCAGATCTTCTTGACGCTCGGCTGGACCTTCACGTCTTCCTGCTTCCTGCTCTGCTCGGCTCTGGCGTGATCACTTGTAGCGGTAGACGATGCGACCACGGGAGAGGTCGTAGGGCGACAGCTCCACGACAACCCTGTCTTCGGGCAGGATGCGGATGTAGTGCTGCCGCATCTTGCCGCTGATGTGTGCCAGGACCTTGTGGCCGTTCTCCAACTCGACGCGGAACATCGCGTTGGGGAGCGGCTCGACCACGCGGCCTTCGACCTCGATGGCCCCGTCTTTCTTAGCCATGTCCTCCGCAATCCCTGAGCACGCGTGACGTGCACAGCGTGATCGGTTTTGAGCTCGAGTCCTTGCTTACTGGGTGGTGCTCGGCCACACTCGGCCCCGGGTCCATGAGGTTCGCGAGAATTCACGAGCATGCTGGAACCGGCGCATGAGCGCGCCGACTTGACAGTGTACGCAAGCCGTGCGATAGCCCGGCGGCCGGGGGGTAAGTACAGCCTTGTGAGTGGCGATCCCGGTGCTAACCGGGATGAACACTCACGAGTCTTCGGGCAGGGTGAGCACCCAGGGACCGTCCTCGGTGATGGCGACGGTGTGCTCCCAGTGCGCGGCGCGCGAACCGTCGACGGTGACGACCGTCCAGCCGTCTTCCAGTTCGAGGGTTTCGCCGCTGCCACCGGTCAGCATGGGCTCGACCGCGAGCGCCATGCCAGGCTTGAGCCGCGGGCCCTTGCCGGGTTTGCCGACGTTCGGCAGGAACGGCTCCATGTGCATCTGGCGGCCGATGCCGTGGCCGCCGTACTCAAGAATCTCGCCGTACTCGCGGCCGTCGTCCTCGCCCGCCTGGCGGGCGGCGGTCTGCACGGCGAACGAGATGTCGGTGAGCCGGGAGCCCGCGCGGACAGCCTCGATGCCCGCCCACATGGCACGCTTGGTGGCCGCCGACAGCTCGCGGTCCTTTTCGCTGGCCTCGCCGATCTCCAGCGTCACCGCGGAGTCGCCGTGCCAGCCGTCGAGAATCGCGCCGCAGTCGACCGAGATCAGGTCCCCGTCGGCGAGTACCTGCTTGTCCGACGGGATGCCGTGCACGATCTGCTCGTTCACTGACGCGCAGATCGACGCCGGGAACCCGTGGTAGCCCTTGAACGAGGGCACCGCGCCGGCGTCGCGGATCGTCTGCTCGGCCAGTTCGTCGAGCTCGGCCGTGCTGACCCCGGGCCGCGCGAGTTCGCGCACGGCGGCCAGGGTGCGGGCGACGACGAGACCGGCCGCCCGCATGGCCTCCAGCTCGCCGCGGGTCTTGACCTCGATCATGCGCCCGCGGCGGAGCACTTGCAGAACACGCAACCCTCCGAGATTCACGTGCGGTCGCGCAGCGCTTTCAGCACGCGGTCCGAGATCTCCTGCACCTCGCCGACGCCGTCGACCTTCACCAGGATGTCGGCGTAGTACTCCAGCAGCGGCGCGGTCTCCGACACGTACACCTGCTGGCGGCGGCGGATGACGTCCTCGGTGTCGTCCGAACGGCCGCGCGACATGAGCCTGCCGACGACGACGTCCTCGGCCACGTCGAGCTGGATGACCGCGTCGAGCTTGGTGTCAGCCTCGCTCAGCATTTCGCCGAGGACCTCGGCCTGCTTGGTGTTGCGCGGGAACCCGTCGAGCAGGAAGCCTGCCTTCGCGTCCGGTTCGGTCAGCCGCTCGCGGACCATTTCGTTGGTCACCGAGTCCGGCACCAGTTCGCCCGAGTCCAGGTACCGCTTGGCCTCCTGGCCGAGCGGAGTCTCCTGGCCGACGTGCGCCCGGAAAAGGTCGCCGGTCGAGATGTGCGGGATCCGCAGCTGCTCGGACAGGGCAACCGCCTGCGTGCCTTTGCCCGCGCCGGGCGGTCCGACGAGAACCAGTCGCGTCACTTCAAGAACCCTTCGTAGTTGCGCTGCATCAGCTGGCTTTCGATCTGCTTCACGGTGTCGAGCCCGACACCGACCATGATCAGCACAGCCGTGCCACCGAACGGGAAGTTCTGGTTGTTCCCGCTGCCGGTGAGGGACAGGAAGAAGTTCGGGAGGATCGCGATGATGCCCAGGTACAGCGAACCGGGAAGAGTGATCCGGCCCAGCACGAAGCTGAGATACTCGGCGGTGGGACGGCCGGGCCGGATGCCCGGGATGAAGCCGCCGAACTTCTTCATCTCTTCCGCACGCTCGTCCACGTTGAACGTGATCGTGATGTAGAAGTAGGTGAAGAAGATGATCAACAGGAAGTAGAGCAGGATGTGCACCCAGCTGCTCTGGTTGACCAGGTAGTTCTGAATGAACGACTGCCAGCCCGCGTTGCTGTTCGGGTCGCCGATCAGCTGACTGAGCAGCTGCGGCAGGTACAGCAGCGACGAGGCGAAGATGACCGGGATGACACCGGCCTGGTTCACCTTGATCGGCAGGTAGGTCGAGGTGCCGCCGTACATCCGGCGGCCGACCATGCGCTTGGCGTACTGCACCGGGATCCGGCGCTGGCCCTGCTCGACGAAGATGACGCTGGCGATGATCACCAGGCCGAACGCGAGAACCACGACCAGCGCGACGCCGCCGCCGTTGCTGATGATGTTGGCGCCCTCGGCCGGGATGCGGGCCGCGATGTTCAGGAAGATCAGCACCGACATGCCGTTGCCGACACCGCGCTCGGTGATCAGCTCGCCCAGCCACATCATCACCGCGGTGCCCGCGGTCATGGTGACCACGATCAGCGTCAGCGAGTAGATGCTGTTGTCCGGGATGATCGGCTGCGAGCAGCCCTGGAACAGGGTGCCGCGGTCAGCAAGCGCGACCACGCCGGTGGCCTGCAGGATCGCCAGCGCGATCGTCAGGTACCGGGTGTACTGGGTCAGCTTGTTCTGGCCGGACTGGCCTTCCTTCTTCAGCTCCTCGAACCGCGGGATGACCACGGTGAGCAGCTGAACGATGATGCTCGCGGTGATGTAGGGCATGATGCCCGTCGCGAACAGCGACAGCTGCAGCAGCGCACCGCCGCTGAAGAGGTTGAGCAGCTGGTACACGCCCTGCTGGTCGGCCTGTGCGGTACAGGCCTGCACGGCGGCGAACGAGACCCCCGGAGCCGGGATGGTTGCACCGATCCGGTAGACCGCGACGATGGCTAGCGTGAACAGGATCTTCTTGCGTAGATCCGGCGTCGCGAGAGCCGAGCGGAATGCGCTGAGCACGCGGGGGACCTCCTCGGCGTCGTCGGTCGTCCCAACCGACGATCGGCTTGGCCGGTACGAGACCGGCGGGATGTCTGACTCACTGGCAAGCCAGGAACGCTTCAGGGCAAACAGGCCCGGAAACGTGCCGCCGACTCTAACAGCTTCGCATGGGGCGTCCGCAGCGCGTGTGCGTTTTACGTCTCAGTGCGCGCCAGTCCCGCACTGAAGAGCCGCAGGTAGGGCCGGTCGGAGCACAGATGATCACCTGTTCGGCCCGCGCCGTTCGGCGGGCTTTCCCACAACAGCACGGAAAACGACACCCTCATTGACCCGAAGTCCGTGAGGCCACCCTCATTGACTCTGATTCCCGCAGGGTTCCCCTCACGCCCCCCACCGGCCCGCGAGGGGGCCCCTTCACGAACGCGGGTTCCCTCAAGAAGCCCCACCCACAAACCGCAGCCGACGCACCCACCATCGAGACACCCAGCCCCTCCCCCGCACCCCGATACGAAGCCTCCCTGCGGTCTGGGGTTGCTTGTCAAGGCATCTTTCCCGCCTTGACAAGCAACCCCAGACCGTCAGCACAATCAACCTTCGGGGTGCCCCACACCAGCAACCAGGCCAATGTCGCCCCCAGGCGACGAGCCAAAACAAAACGGACCCGCCCGGCAAGAAAGCCGGACGGGCCCGTTCTCAAACGCAAGCAGATCAGCTGACGGTGGCCGAACCACCAGCAGCCTCGATCTTCTCCTTGGCAGAGCCGGAGAACGCGTGCGCGGTCAGCTCAAGCTTGACCCCGTTCAGGTCCCCGTTGCCGAGAACCTTGACGAGCTTGCCCTTGCGAACGAGACCGTTCGCGGCCAGCTCTTCCGGACCGACCTTGCCGCCGTCGGCGAACACCCGGGCGATGTCGCCCACGTTCACCGGCTGGTACTCGGTGCGGAACCGGTTCTTGAACCCACGCAGCTTCGGCAGCCGCATGTGGATGGGCATCTGCCCACCCTCGAACCCGGCGGGCACGTTCTTCCGGGCCTTGGTGCCCTTCGTACCGCGACCCGCGGTCTTGCCCTTCGAACCCTCACCACGGCCGACGCGGATCTTGTCGCGCTTGGCGCCAGGAGCCGGACGAAGGTGGTGGATCTTGATGGCGGTCATGCCTGGACCTCCTCGACCTCCACCAGGTGGCGGACGGTGTGGATCAGGCCGCGCACCTGGGGGGTGTCCTCACGCACGACGCTCTGGCGGATCTTGCGCAGCCCGAGGGTGCGCAGCGACTCGCGGTGAGCGTGCTTCGTGCCGATCTTGCTCTTGACCTGAGTGACCTTGAGCTGAGCCATGTCAGACCCCCTGGCCGGCACGCTGGCGCAGCATCCGGGCCGGGGCGACGTCCTCGAGCGGCAGACCGCGGCGAGCGGCCACCTCCTCCGGACGCTGCAGCCCCTTCAGGGCCGCCACGGTCGCGTGCACGATGTTGATGGCGTTGTCGGAGCCGAGCGACTTCGACAGCACGTCGTGGACGCCCGCGCACTCCAGCACCGCGCGCACCGGGCCGCCGGCGATGACGCCGGTACCAGCGGAGGCGGGACGGAGCAGCACGACTCCGGCGGCTTCCTCACCCTGAATCGGGTGCGGAATGGTGCCGGCGACGCGCGGAACGCGGAAGAAGTTCTTCTTCGCTTCCTCGACGCCCTTGGCGATGGCCGCGGGAACTTCCTTGGCCTTGCCGTAGCCGACGCCGACCTGGCCGTCGCCGTCGCCGACGACCACCAGAGCGGTGAAGCTGAAGCGACGACCGCCCTTGACGACCTTGGCGACGCGGTTGATCGTCACGACCTTCTCAAGGTGCGGGGTCTTGTCCTGGCCGGCCCCGCCACGGCCGCCGTCGCGCCGGTCCCGGCCGCCACCGCGGCGGTCGTTGCGGTCGTTGCCGCCCTGACCGCCCGGTCCGCCCTGGCCGCCGCCGAATTGCCGTGTACGTCCCGGCATCAGGCTTTCCTTCCATTCACGAGCATGTGCATCAGAACTTCAACCCCGCCTCACGGGCGGCGTCGGCAAGCGCGGCGATGCGGCCGTGGTAGGCGTTGCCGCCACGGTCGAACACCACGGCTTCGATGCCGGCGTCCTTGGCGCGCGAAGCCACCAGTTCGCCGACCTTCGCGGCCTTGGCCTTCTTGTCGCCCTCGAACGACCGGAGGTCGGTTTCGAGGGTGGACGCCGACGCCAGCGTGTGACCGGCGAGGTCGTCGATCACCTGCACGGTGATGTGCCGCGAGGACCGCTTGACGACCATGCGCGGACGCACCGGCGTCCCGCTGATCTTCTTGCGGAGGCGGAAGTGCCGACGGGCCTTGGCGACGCGGCGGCGGGTCGAGATGTCCTTGCCGATGCCGCGCTTGCGCGCCGAGGACGCAGTGGTAGTCGTGTCGCTCATCACTTACCCGTCTTTCCGACCTTGCGGCGGATCTTCTCACCCTCGTACCGCAGGCCCTTGCCCTTGTACGGGTCCGGGCGGCGCAGCTTGCGGATGACCGCGGCGGTCTGGCCGACCTTCTGCTTGTCGATGCCGGACACCGAGAACCGGGTCGGCGACTCCACCTTGAAGGTGATGCCTTCCGGAGCCTCGATCTTGACCGGGTGGCTGTAGCCGAGGGCGAACTCGAGGTCCGAGCCCTTGGCCTGCACGCGGTAACCGACGCCGTGGATCTCGAGCTTCTTCTCGTAGCCCTCGGTCACGCCCACCACGAGGTTGTTCACCAGCGTGCGGGTGAGGCCGTGCAGGGCGCGGCTCGTGCGCTCGTCGTCCGGGCGCTTCACCAGGAGGACGCCGTCCTCGTCGCGCTCGACGACGATCGGCTCGGCGACAGTGTGCTCCAGGGTGCCCTTCGGCCCCTTGACCTTGACGTGCTGGCCGTCGATGGTCACCTCGACCCCGGAGGGGACGGCGACCGGCAGCTTTCCGATGCGTGACATGTCTGTGCCCCCTTCCTTACCAGACGTAGGCGAGGACTTCGCCGCCCACGTTGTTGCGCTTGGCCTGCCGGTCGGTCTGCAGGCCGCCGGACGTCGAGATGATCGCGACGCCGAGGCCACCCAGAACGGACGGCAGTTCGGTCGATTTTGCGTAGACCCGCAGACCCGGCTTGGAGACGCGGCGAAGGCCGGCGATGCTCCGCTCGCGGTTGGGGCCGTACTTCAGCTCGACGACCAGGTTCTTGTGCTTCTCGCCCGGCTCGTCGCGGTAGCTCGCGATGTAGCCCTCGCGCTTGAGGATCTCGGCGATGTTCGCCTTGATCTTCGAGTGCGGAAGCACGACCTCGTCGTGGTACGCCGAGTTCGCGTTGCGCAGACGGGTCAAGAAGTCTGCGATCGGGTCGGTCATCGTCATGGTGACCTGTCAACCTTTCTCGCCTGGTTCCCCGCCTCGCCCGGCCGGAGCGGTCTCCGGCCGGGTCGGCGGGGCCTGTGGCGAACTGGGAATAGAGTTTCGAGCCTTACCAGCTGGACTTGTGAACACCGGGCAGTTCGCCAGCGTGCGCCATCTCCCGGAGGCAGATCCGGCACAGGCCGAACTTGCGGTACACCGAGTGCGGACGACCGCACCGGTTGCACCGGGTGTAGGCGCGCACCGCGAACTTCGGCTTCTTCGAAGCCTTGCTGATCAGCGCTTTCTTGGCCATCTCAGTTCTCCTTGAACGGGAAACCGAGCTTGCGCAGCAGCGCCCGGCCCTCGTCGTCGGTGGTGGCGGTGGTGACGACGGTGACGTCCATGCCACGGGGGCGGTCGATGTCGTCCGGGTTGATCTCGTGGAACATCGACTGCTCGTTGAGACCGAACGTGTAGTTGCCGTTGCCGTCGAACTGCTTGGGCGAAAGCCCGCGGAAGTCGCGGATGCGGGGCAGCGCGATGGTCAGCAGCCGGTCGAGGAACTCCCACATCCGGTCGCCGCGCAGCGTGACGCGCGCGCCGATCGGCTGGCCCTCGCGCAGCTTGAACTGCGCGATGGACTTGCGGGCCTTGCGGATCTCCGGCTTCTGCCCGGTGATCAGGGCGAGGTCGCGGACCGCGCCGTCGATCAGCTTGCTGTCCCTGGCGGCGTCCCCGACACCCATGTTCACGACGATCTTCACGACGCCGGGAATCTGGTGCACGTTGGCGATGGAGAACTCCTTCTGGAGCTCGCCCTTGATCTCTTCGCGGTACCGGGTCTTCAGACGCGGCACGATCTTCTCTGCGGTGGTCATGTCAGATGTCCTTGCCGTTCCGGCGCGAGACCCGGACCTTCTTGCCGTCCTCGCCGATGCGGTAGCCCACCCGGGTCGGCTTGCCGTCCGAGTCCACGACCATCACGTTCGAGACGTGGATGGGCGCTTCCTGGGTCACGATGCCGCCGGACTGCGCGCCGCGCTGGGTCTGGGTGATCCGGGTGTGCTTCTTGATCCGGTTGACACCCTCGACCAGAACGCGCTCGCGGTCCGGGTAGGCCTGGATGACCTTGCCCTTGGCACCCTTGTCCTTGCCGGCGATAACGACGACCGTGTCGCCCTTCTTCACCTTCATCACAGCACCTCCGGCGCGAGCGAAATGATCTTCATGAACTTTCGGTCGCGCAGCTCGCGGCCCACCGGGCCGAAGATGCGGGTGCCCCGGGGCTCGTTGTCGTTCTTGATGAGCACGGCGGCGTTCTCGTCGAACCGGATGTAGGAACCGTCCGGACGACGGCGCTCCTTCACCGTGCGGACGATGACCGCCTTGACGACATCGCCCTTCTTCACCCCGGCGGCCGGGATGGCGTCCTTCACGGTGGCGACGATGATGTCGCCGATGCCGGCGTAGCGCCGCCCGGATCCGCCGAGCACGCGGATGCAAAGGATTTCCTTCGCGCCCGTGTTGTCGGCAACCCGAAGCCGCGACTCCTGCTGGATCACGTCAACTCCTGTATGTCGCGCTGGTTCTCGCCTTCCGGCGAGCCTTGCGGAACCAAGGACTCCGAGGAGCCCTGCTTACTTGGCCTTCTCCACGACCTGCACCAGACGCCAGCGCTTGGTCGCCGACAGCGGCCGGGTCTCCATCAGCGTGACCCGGTCGCCCACGCCCGCCTCGTTGTTCTCGTCGTGCACCTTGACCTTGGTGGTGCTGCGGAGAACCTTCGAGTAGCGCGGGTGCTTCTTGCGGTCCTCAAGCTCGACCACGATCGTCTTGTCCATCTTGTCCGAGACGACGTAACCCTCGCGGACCTTGCGGTAGTTCCGGACGGTCTTCTCGGTGGCAGCCTCGCTCATGCGGCACCTTCACTTTCGGCGTCGGGAGCCACGGAAAGCCCGAGCTCGCGCTCGCGCATGACCGTGTAGATCCGCGCGATGTCCGTGCGGACGGTGCGCAGCCGACGGTTGTTGTCCAGCTGCCCGGTCGCCATCTGGAAGCGGAGGTTGAACAGCTCCTCCTTGTATTCCTTCAGACGCAGCACGAGCTCTTCGGCGGTGAGCTCACGCAGCTCGGATGCCTGTGCGGCTCCGTTAGCCATCAGAACTCACCTTCCCGGGTCACGATGCGGCACTTCATGGGCAGCTTGTGGATCGCGCGGCGGAGCGCCTCGCGGGCGGTCTCCTCGTTCGGGAAGCTGATCTCGAACATCACGCGGCCCGGCTTCACGTTGGCGATCCACCACTCGGGCGAACCCTTGCCGGAACCCATGCGGGTTTCCGCCGGCTTCTTGGTCAGCGGGCGGTCCGGGTAGATCGTCGTCCACACCTTGCCGCCACGCTTGATGTGACGGGTCATGGCGATACGAGCGGACTCGATCTGCCGGTTCGTCACGTAGCTGTGCTCAAGCGCCTGGATGCCGTACTCGCCGAAGTTGACCTTGGTACCGCCCTTGGCGGCGCCGTGGCGCTTCGGGGAGTGCTGCTTGCGGTGCTTGACCCTGCGCGGGATGAGCACGTCTCAGCCCTCCGTCTTTTCTGCGGTCTCGGCGGCCGGGGCCGCTTCGGTCGCGTTGTCGCTCTTCGCGGCGGCAGCGGCGCGACCGGCTTCGGTCGACGTCGCGGTCGTGCCCGACGCGCCGGAACGGCGCGGGCGGGACGGCCGGTCGCCGCGGTCGCGGCGCGGCGCGCGGTCCGCGGCCGACGCGGCGGCGTCACGCTCGGCGCGCGCCTTCAGGCCGCCGACCAGCTCGCCCTTGTAGATCCACACCTTCACGCCGATGCGGCCGAACGTCGTCTTGGCCTCGAAGAAGCCGTAGTCGATGTCAGCGCGCAGCGTGTGCAGCGGGACCCGGCCGTCGCGGTAGTGCTCGGAACGGGACATCTCGGCACCGCCGAGACGACCGCCGCACTGCACGCGGATGCCCTTGACCTGCGGCGAGCGCATGGAGGTCTGGATCGCCTTGCGCATCGCGCGGCGGAACGCCACGCGGTTGCTCAGCTGCTCCGCGACACCCTGGGCGACCAGTTGCGCGTCGGCCTCGGGGTTCTTCACCTCGAGGATGTTCAGCTGGACCTGCTTCTTGGTCAGCTTCTCCAGCGCGCCGCGGATCCGGTCGGCCTCCGCGCCGCGACGGCCGATGACGATGCCCGGCCGGGCGGTGTGGATGTCGACGCGGACACGGTCACGGGTGCGCTCGATCTCGACCTTGGAGATGCCGGCGCGCTCCATGCCGGTGGAGAGCAGCTTGCGGATCTTGACGTCCTCGGCCACGTACTCCGCGTACTGCTTGTCGGCGTACCAGCGCGACTTCCAGTCGGTGGTGATACCCAGGCGGAAGCCGTGCGGGTTGATCTTCTGGCCCACTACCGGCCACCTGCCTTCTTGTTGCTCTTCTTCTCCGCAGGCCGCGACTCGACCACCACGGTGATGTGGCTGGTGCGCTTGCGGATCCGGTACGCACGGCCCTGGGCACGCGGACGGATGCGCTTGAGGGTCGGGCCCTCGTCGGCGGTCGCGGACTTGATCCAGAGCGTCTCCGGGTCCAGCTGGAGGTTGTTCTCGGCGTTGGCCGCCGCGCTGGCGATGACCTTCGCGAGCTGCTCGCTCGCAGCCTGCGGCGCGAACCGGAGCACGGCCAAGGCCTCGCTGACGCTACGACCCTTGACGAGCTCGATCACCCGGCGCACCTTCATCGGCGCGTCCCGGACGAAACGAGCCCGCGCGACGGCCGTAGGCAGCTCTTCGGCTGCGGCCGTGGCGTTTGACTGGGCGTTCATCTGCTTCCCTTAACTTTCTCTGGCCCGCTCAGCGGCGGCGCGACTTGCGGTCGTCCTTGATGTGGCCCTTGAAGGTCCGCGTCGGGGCGAACTCGCCCAGCTTGTGACCCACCATCGCCTCGGTGACGAACACCGGGACGTGCTTGCGGCCGTCGTGCACCGCGATCGTGTGACCCAGGAAGTCCGGGATGATCGTGGAGCGCCGCGACCAGGTCTTGATCACGGTCTTCTTGCCCGATTCGTTGAGAGCGTCCACCTTCTTGAGCAGGTGGTCGTCCACGAACGGGCCCTTCTTAAGGCTGCGTGGCATGTGCTTCTACCTCCCTGCTCAGCGCTTCTTGCCGGTACGCCGGCGGCGGACGATCAGTTTGTCGGACGGCTTGCTCTTGCGGGTGCGGCCTTCGGGCTTGCCGTTCGGGTTCACCGGGTGACGGCCACCGGAGGTCTTGCCCTCGCCACCGCCGTGCGGGTGGTCGACCGGGTTCATCACGACACCACGGACAGTCGGGCGCTTGCCGCGCCAGCGGTTACGACCCGCCTTGCCCCAGTTGATGTTCGAGTGCTCCGAGTTGCCGACCTCGCCGACGGTCGCGCGGTTGCGCACGTCCACGTTGCGGATCTCGCCCGAGGGGAGACGCAGCTGGGCGTAGGGACCGTCCTTGGCGACGAGCTGCACGCGGGCGCCGGCGGACCGGGCCATCTTCGCGCCGCCGCCGGGGCGGAGCTCGATCGCGTGGATCACGGTGCCGACCGGGATGTTGCGCAGCGGCAGGTTGTTGCCCGGCTTGATGTCGGCGCGGGGGCCGTTCTCAACCGTGTCGCCCTGCTTCAGCTTCTCCGGCGCGATGATGTAGCGCTTCTCGCCGTCGGCGTAGTGCAGCAGCGCGATGCGCGCGGTGCGGTTGGGGTCGTACTCGATGTGCGCGACCTTGGCCGGCACGCCGTCCTTGTCGTGCCGACGGAAGTCGATCACGCGGTAGGCGCGCTTGTGGCCACCGCCCTTGTGCCGGGTGGTGATCTTGCCCGAGGCGTTGCGGCCGCCGGTCTTGCTCAGCGGACGCAGCAGCGACTTCTCCGGCGTGGACCGGGTGATCTCGGCGAAGTCCGAGACGCTCGAACCGCGACGACCCGGGGTCGTCGGCTTGTACTTGCGGATGCCCATTGTCAGCTCAGTCCTTTACGCGGTGGGTCCGCCGAAGATCTCGATCGCCTTGCTCTCAGGCGAAAGAGTCACGATGGCGCGCTTGGTGTCCTTGCGCTTGCCGAAGCCGGTACGAGTCCGCTTCCGCTTGCCCTGGCGGTTGGCCGTGTTGACGCTGACGACCTTCACGCCGAACACCTTCTCGACCGCGATCTTGATCTGGGTCTTGTTGGCGTCCGGACGGACGATGAACGTGTACTTGTGGTCCTCGAGCAGTCCGTAGGACTTCTCGGAGATCACCGGCGCGAGCAGGATGTCGCGGGGGTCCGGAATGGCGACCGAGCTCACTTCTCGTCACTCCCTTCCGAAACCTCGCTCGAACGCGCGAGGGCCTTGACGGCCTTCCCGCGGACGGGGCCTGCGACGAACGCGTCGTAAGCGGCCTTGGTGAACACGACGTCGTCGTTGACCAGGACGTCGTAGGTGTTGAGCTGGTCAGCCCAGATCAGGTGCACGTACGGCAGGTTCCGCGCGGACACCCAGGCGAGCTCTTCGTCGCGGTGCAGAACCACGAGAACGCGCTTGGCCTGAGTCACCGCGGCGATCGCCGTCTTGACGGTCTTGGTCGAGGGCTTCTCGCCGACAACCAGTTCCGTCACGAGGTGCAGCTGGCCGGCGCGCGCCCGGTCGGAGAGGGCGCCGCGCAGAGCGGCGGCCTTCATCTTCTTCGGGGTGCGCTGGGTGTAGTCGCGCGGCGTGGGACCGTGCACGACGCCACCGCCGGCGAACTGCGGCGCGCGGGTCGAACCCTGGCGGGCGCGACCGGTGCCCTTCTGCCGGTACGGCTTCTTGCCGCCACCGGAGACCTCACCGCGGGTCTTCGTGTCGTGCGTGCCCTGGCGCGCGGCGGCCAGCTGGCCCACCACGACCTGGTGCATCAGCGCGACGTTGGCCTGCACGTCGAAGATCTCCCCGGGGAGCTCGACGGTGCCGTCGGCTTTACCGGCCGGAGTCTTCAGCTCGACGTTCGTCATCGTCAGTTTCCACCCTTCGCGGCACTGCGCACGAACAGCAGGCCGCCCTTGGGACCGGGCACCGCGCCCTTGATCAGCAGCAGGCCGTCCTCGGCACGCACCGCGTGCACGGTCAGGCCCTGCGTGGTGACCCGGTCGCTACCCATCCGGCCCGCCATCCGCAGACCCTTGAACACGCGGCCGGGCGTGGCGCAGCCGCCGATGGAACCCGGCTTGCGGTGCACAGCCTGCGCACCGTGGCTCGCGCCCTGGCCCTTGAAGCCGTGGCGCTTCATGACACCCGCGTAGCCCTTGCCCTTGCTGGTACCGGTCACGTCGACCGAAGTCCCGGCCTCGAACACCTCGGCGGTGATCTCCTGGCCGACCTCGTAGGTGTCCGCGTCGGTGGTGCGCAGCTCGGCGAGGTGCCGGCGCGGCGTCACGCCAGCCTTCTCGAAGTGACCGGTGCGCGGCTTGTTCACCTTGCGCGGGTCGACCGCGCCGAACGCCAGCTGCACGGCCACGTAGCCGTCCTTGTCGGTGGTCCGGACCTGGGTCACCACGTTCGGACCGGCCTTGACGACAGTGACCGGGACGACCCGGTTCTGCTCGTCGAAGACCTGGGTCATGCCGAGCTTGGTGCCCAGGATGCCCTTCATTTGCCTGTCAGACATGAGTTCTTATCTCCGCCGCTCGCCCAACGCTTACTGGATGTTGACGTCGACGCTCGCCGGGAGGTCGATGCGCATGAGCGCGTCCACCGTCTTCGGCGTCGGGTCGAGGATGTCGATCAGACGCTTGTGCGTGCGCATCTCGAAGTGCTCGCGCGAGTCCTTGTACTTGTGCGGCGAGCGGATGACGCAGTAAACGTTCTTCTCGGTAGGCAGCGGCACCGGCCCGACAACACGGGCACCGGTGCGCGTGACCGTTTCCACGATCTTGCGCGCCGAGGTGTCGATCGCCTCGTGGTCGTAGGCCTTGAGCCGGATGCGGATCTTCTGTCCCGCCATGGTGGCTGCGTTCCTTGTCGTCTCGTGCCGCTTTGTCTCGTCAACCTGGGCCGGAGCCCGGGTTTCAGCAGTTCAACGGCCCTGTCCCCGGTCCACGCGGTCGGGCGTGTCGCGCCCGCCGCACAGACGGATCCCTAAGGATCGTCGTCTTGCCTGGTCTTCCTCTACGTGAGGAGGCCGCGGGCCGACAGTCCTGTAACCAGCACCGCGTCGTCCCTACCGGCCTTGCCCGCTAGCCTCACCCGAAGGACGAGCTCCACGGACCGTGGCCACTCATACCAGGGCGGCCGGAACCCAGTCGATGGAAAATCGATCAGGATTCGGCCGCCCCAGGACGAGCAACCTGAATAGTGTCGCACACGTGAGTTGACGCCCTGAACTCGGGGGTGTAGTGACCCGAGTTCAGGGCGCCGACGTCACTTGTTGATCTTGGTAACCTGGCCCGCGCCGACGGTCCGGCCACCCTCGCGGATGGCGAAGCGCAGACCCTCGTCCATGGCGACCGGCTGGATCAGCACGACGCTGATGTCCGTGTTGTCGCCCGGCATGACCATCTCGGTGCCCTCGGGAAGGGTCACGACGCCGGTCACGTCCGTGGTGCGGAAGTAGAACTGCGGGCGGTAGTTGTTGAAGAACGGGGTGTGCCGACCGCCCTCGTCCTTGGACAGGATGTAGACCCGGCCCTCGAACTCGGTGTGCGGGGTGGTGGTGCCCGGCTTCACGACGACCTGGCCGCGCTCGACGTCCTCGCGCTTGATGCCGCGCAGCAGGAGGCCGACGTTGTCGCCCGCCTGGCCCGAGTCGAGCAGCTTGCGGAACATCTCGACACCGGTGACGGTGGTCTTGGTCGACTTCTCGCGGATACCCACGATCTCGACCTCTTCGTTGACGTTGACCTGGCCGCGCTCCACGCGACCGGTCACGACGGTGCCGCGGCCGGTGATCGTGAAGACGTCCTCGATCGGCATCAGGAAGGGCTTCTCGAGCTCGCGCACCGGGTCCGGCACGTTGTCGTCGACGGCGTGCATCAGCTCAAGCACGGCGTCGGCCCACTTCTGGTCGCCCTCAAGGGCCTTGAGGCCGGAGACGCGCACGACCGGCGCGTCGTCGCCCGGGAACTCCTGCGAGGACAGCAGCTCGCGGACCTCCAGCTCGACGAGCTCGAGGATTTCCTCGTCGTCGACCATGTCGGCCTTGTTCAGCGCCACGACGATGTAGGGCACGCCGACCTGGCGGGCCAGCAGCACGTGCTCGCGGGTCTGCGGCATCGGGCCGTCGGTGGCCGCGACCACCAGGATCGCGCCGTCCATCTGCGCGGCACCGGTGATCATGTTCTTGATGTAGTCAGCGTGACCGGGGGCGTCCACGTGCGCGTAGTGACGCTTCTCGGTCTGGTACTCGACGTGCGAGATGTTGATCGTGATACCGCGCTGCTTCTCTTCCGGCGCGTTGTCGATCTGGTCGAACGCACGGGCTTCGTTCAGCTCCGGGTACGCGTCGTGCAGAACCTTGGTGATCGCCGCGGTCAGCGTGGTCTTGCCGTGGTCGACGTGACCGATGGTGCCGATGTTGACGTGCGGCTTGCTCCGCTCGAACTTCGCCTTCGCCACTGGAATGTCCTCCTGGACTGGATTTGCTTTGTGCTCGCGGGGCAGCGTGGCTGCCGCCCTGCGAATGTTCCTTCGTCGTTGCTGCGGACGTTCAGGAGAGTCCCTTAATGCCCGCGAGCGGAGGGGATTACTCCCCCGTCGCCTTCGCGATGATTTCCTTCGCGACGTTCGCGGGAACCTCGGCGTAGGAGTCGAACACCATGGAGTAGTTCGCCCGGCCCTGGGTACGGGACCGCAGGTCGCCGACGTAGCCGAACATCTCCGACAGCGGGACCAGTGCCTTCACGACACGGGTACCGGCGCGCTCCTCCATGGCCTGGATCTGGCCACGGCGGGAGTTGAGGTCGCCGATCACGTCACCCATGTAGTCCTCGGGAGTCGTGACCTCGACGGCCATCATCGGCTCGAGGATGACCGGGCCCGCCTTCCGGGCGGCTTCCTTCATCGCCATGGAACCGGCGATCTTGAACGCCATTTCGGAAGAGTCGACCTCGTGGTACGCGCCATCCAACAAGGTGAACTTCAACCCGACGAGCGGGTAGCCGGCCAGCACGCCGTACTGCATGGCGTCCTGTGCGCCCGCGTCGACCGACGGGATGTACTCCCGCGGCACGCGGCCACCGGTGACCTTGTTGTCGAACTCGTAGAGAGCACCGTCGGTGCGCTCGAGCGGCTCCAGCTTCACGATGACCTTCGCGAACTGGCCGGAACCACCGGTCTGCTTCTTGTGGACGTAGTCGAGCTTGTCCACGGTCTTCTTGATGGTCTCGCGGTAGGCGACCTGCGGCTTGCCGATGTTCGCCTCGACCTTGTAGTCGGACTTCATCCGGTTGACGAGCACCTCGAGGTGGAGCTCGCCCATGCCGGCGATGATCGTCTGACCGGTCTCCTCGTCGAGCTGGACCTGGAAAGTCGGGTCCTCCTCGGCGAGCTTCTGGATCGCCAGGGACAGCTTCTCCTGGTCGGCCTTGGTCTTCGGCTCGATGGCCACCCGGATAACCGGGTCCGGGAAGGTCATCGACTCAAGGACGACCGGGTTCTGCGCGTCGGCGAGGGTGTCACCGGTGGTGGTGTCCTTCAGGCCGATGACCGCGTAGATGTGACCGGCCAGGGCCTCGTCGACCGGGTTCTCCTTGTTGGAGTGCATCTGGAAGATCTTCCCGATGCGCTCCTTGCGCTCCTTGGTCGCGTTGACGACCTGGGCACCGGAGGCGACCTTGCCCGAGTAGACCCGGATGTAGGTCAGCTTCCCGAAGAACGGGTGCGCGGCGATCTTGAACGCGAGCGCGGAGAACGGCTCCTCGGTCGTCGCGTGCCGGGTGACCGGGGTCTCGCCGTCCGGCAGCGTGCCCTCGACCGGCGGCACGTCCAGCGGGGACGGCAGGTAGTCGATGACCGCGTCCAGCATCGGCTGCACGCCCTTGTTCTTGAACGCGGAGCCGGCCAGGACCGGGAACGCCTCGCGGGTGACGACCAGGTGGCGGATGCCGCCCTTGATCTCGTCCTGGGTCAGCTCCTCGCCCTCAAGGAACTTCTCCATCAGCGCGTCGTCGGTCTCGGCGACGGCCTCGATCAGCTTCTCGCGGTACTCGGCCGCGCGGTCGGCCAGCTCGGCCGGGATGTCCTCGACGGCGTAGTCCTCGCCCTTCTGGACCTCGCCCTTCCAGACCAGTGCCTTCATCCGGACCAGGTCGATGACGCCCTCGAAGTCGTTCTCCGCGCCGATCGGCAGCTGGATGGCCAGCGGCCGGACGCCGAGACGGTCCGAGATGGTCTTCAGGGTGTAGTAGAAGTCCGCACCCAGCTTGTCCATCTTGTTGACGAAGCAGATGCGCGGGACGTCGTACTTGTCCGCCTGCCGCCAGACCTGCTCGGACTGCGGCTCGACGCCTTCCTTGCCGTCGAAGACGGCGACCGCGCCGTCGAGCACCCGCAGGTTGCGCTCCACCTCGACGGTGAAGTCGACGTGCCCGGGGGTGTCGATCAGGTTGATCTGATAGTCGTTCCAGAAGGTGGTGGTCGCAGCCGAGGTGATGGTGATACCCCGCTTCTGCTCCTCCTCCATCCAGTCCATCGTGGCGGCGCCGTCGTGGACTTCGCCGAGCTTGTAGTTGATCCCGGTGTAGAACAGGATCCGCTCGGTGGTGGTGGTCTTACCGGCGTCGATGTGCGCCATGATGCCGATGTTGCGGACCTTGTTGAGGTCGGTCAGCACTTCACGTGCCACGAGAATGTTCCCCTGTCTCGAACGTGGGGCCCGGCATGGCTCGACCCGAAGGACCGGGCGGCGGCACCGGACTACTTACCAGCGGTAGTGCGCGAAGGCCTTGTTGGACTCGGCCATCTTGTGCGTGTCTTCGCGACGCTTGACGCTGGCGCCAAGGCCGTTGCTCGCGTCCAGCAGCTCGTTCTGCAGCCGCTCGATCATCGTCTTCTCGCGGCGGGCCTGCGAGAAGGAGACCAGCCAGCGCAGCGCCAGCGTGGTGGAGCGGCCGGGCTTGACCTCGATCGGCACCTGGTAGGTGGCACCACCGACGCGGCGGCTCTTCACCTCGATGGTGGGCTTCACGTTGTCGAGCGCGCGCTTCAGCGTGACGACCGGGTCGGTGCCCGTCTTCTCGCGAGCGCCTTCGAGAGCGCCGTAGACAATGCGCTCGGCCAGGGACCGCTTGCCGTCCTTCAGCACCTTGTTCACCAGCTGGGTGACCAGCGGGGAGGCGTAGACGGGGTCGGAGATCAGCGGCCGCTTCGGCGCCGGACCCTTGCGAGGCATTAGCTCTTCTCCTTCTTCGCGCCGTACCGGCTGCGCGCCTGCTTACGGTTCTTCACACCCTGGGTGTCGAGCGAACCGCGGATGATCTTGTAGCGAACACCCGGCAGGTCCTTAACCCGGCCACCGCGCACGAGCACCATGGAGTGCTCCTGGAGGTTGTGGCCTTCGCCCGGGATGTACGCGGTGACCTCGATACCGCTGGTCAGCTTCACACGAGCAACCTTGCGCAGGGCCGAGTTCGGCTTCTTCGGGGTCGTGGTGTACACGCGAGTGCACACGCCACGACGCTGCGGGCTCCCCTTGAGGGCCGCGGTCTTCTGCTTGGCAGCCTTGTCCTGGCGGCCCTTGCGGACCAGCTGCTGGATCGTGGGCAATGGACCAGCTTCCTGTCGTGATCTTGCTTCTTCGTGTCTTCACCGGTCCCCGCGGTCGGGCGTGTCGGCCCGCGTCACGGTCTCGCGACCGGTAACTTCCCGGAGGGATTTTCCGTCGGAACCCCACGTGGCGAGGCCGGTGAACCGGGTGCAAAAGCACCCCGCTCATGCCCAACGGCACGCGGAGCGGCCCGACGCCTGCCGGGCACGGTCTCCAAAGATACCCGTCCACTCGCGGAGCGGTCCGGGCGGGGGGTCGCTACGGTCGCCGACCGGTCATCGTAACCCCAGATCGGGGCACTGGGACGGTGCCGCGCGGGACTTCCCGTCATGCAGAACACGGGGCTCCGGGACGCTATTCCCGGAGGGGTTCCCGCGGTCAGAGCACACTCGGTTCGCCTGCCGGGACGCGGCGACCACCAGATGGACCCGCTTCTCCGCCCCCGCAGACCTGCGTTCGCACCGGCGGGGCTCGCGGCCGCGTGAAAAACGCGAGAGAAACTCTTCGGCGGCAAGGAGAAGAGCCGCCGGCTGTTCCACAATGGACCTCGTCCCCGGGGTGACAATCACCTCACCGGGGCGGAACCGCGAAACCCGGTCCGGCGGTGTGCACCCGCCGGGCCGGGCCGGGGTTCAGTCCTCGTCCGGCTTCGCGTGGTCGGGCTTGCCCGGGTTAGGGTCGCGCGACAGATCGATCAGCGGGTGCACTCCAGCCCCCTCCGGCGCGGCATGGCTGCCGCCGGTCTTCTTGTCCCCCGGCTGGTCGACGTTCTCGCTGCCGTCCATGTCGCCTCCTCGTTCGGTTCCCCTGCCGGTCTGCACGGTACCTGCCGGGGAAATCGGTGGACGGACTCCCCAAGATGAGGGACGTGGACTGGAAGATCAGCGAATTCCCGGCCGAACACCCCACCGCGGCGGGGATCCTGCGCGAGTACATGGACGAGCTGGCGTCGCGGTACTACGGCCGTCCGGCCACCGGCGCCGAGGTGGACGAGGCGCTGGCCGACGAGCCGAGCGACGGCCTCGTCGCGCCGGACGGCGCGTTCGTTCTGGCCTGCCGGGACGGGAAACCGGCCGGTTGCGCCGGGGTCCGGATGGTCGAGCCGGGGCTGAGCGCGCTGACCAAGGTGTACGTGCGCCCGGAGCATCGCGGGCACGGCGGCGGCAAGCTGATCGTCGCGGCGGCCGAAGCGGTGGCGAAGCGGCTGGGCTCGGTCCGGATGCGGCTCGATACGCGGGACGACCTGGTCGAAGCCCGCGCCCTGTACGCGTCGATGGGCTACGCGGAGGTCGAGGCGTTCAACGACGACCAGTACGCCGAGCACTGGTTCTCGAAAGACCTCAGCTGAGCCGTCCCGCGCAGCTGGCGACCTCGCCGTCGGCGGCTTTCACGGACCGTGCCAGCACGCCGTTCACCGAGATCCGGCATTCGACCGGGCCGCCTGACTGGCCCATCAGCTGCACGGTCGGCGCGACGGCGGTCTTCGGCCAGGTCAGGGTCTTGCGCCAGGGCAGGGGCACGGACAGTTCCTGGTGCACCAGGCCGAGGCCGTTGTCGTCGTAAACCACGGTGGCGGTGCCGGAGCCGGCGAGTTCGTAGGTGATCTGCCAGCTGGACGGAGCGGGCGCGACCGGCGCGGTGGACGTCGTCGGGGCCAGGGTGCGGGTGACTGTGCGATCCGGGGCGCGCTGCGGCACGGCGGCCGTCGGCGCGGAGACCGCGACCGGGGTGGGCGCGGGGTCGTCGCCGAGGATCACTACTGCCGCGGCAACGGCGGCCACTGCGATCCCGGCGATCGCGAGCCGGCCGATCAGCTGTCTGTCCATGTTCCTTCTTTCCGAGGGCCGCCGGTGGTTCCCGGGGACGAGGGGAACCACCGGCGGAGCCGGGTCAGCCGGGCAGGATCCGGCCGGGGACGCCGTTGAGCGACTGGATCAGGCCCAGCACGGGCACGCCCAGCGGCGCGAACGTCCAGATGTTGTTCAGATTCGACGTGTCCGGTTCGTCGACGACGGTGACACCGGGCTGGTCCTGCGTGGCGGCCAGCGCGGGAGCGGCGGCGCCGAGTACCGCGGCTCCGGCGAGCGCGGCAGCGGCGACGGCGCGGACGACTGTCTTCTTCATGACTTTCTCCTTCAGTGCTCAGGAAACGGCGGTGACGAGGTTGAACACCGGCGCGAGGAGCTGGGCCGGGGCCTGGGTGGTCGGGCCGAGGAGGCTGCCCGCGTCGAGGCCGGGGACGACCCAGATCGACGGGCTGCCGCCGGTCGGTGCGCCGGGGAGTCCGGGCAGGCCCGGGAGGGACGGCAAGCCACCGGTCGGCAGGGAAGGCAGGCCAGCGGGCTGAGCGGCGGCGGATTCGTCCTGGGTGGCGGCGCCGGCCGCTCCCCCGGCGAATCCGGCGAACGCCCCGGCCGCGGCGAGCGGCAGGAGGATCCGGGCGGCAGTGCGTTTCATCAGGGGTTTCCTTTCTTCGGGGTTCTTCGGGGAACTGGGGTCAGCGGAGCGCGCCGCTGATCGGGACGATGGTTCCGTCGGGGATCCACTGCCCGGCGTAGTCGCGCACGGCCTGCATGCCGGGCGCGTGCGGTTCGTTCGGGTACATCGGCATCGCGTTGACCTGCGCGGCCGCGAACAGCTGCACCTCGCCGTTCACCGCTGTCCACTGTGGACCGAGCCAGGTCCGGAAACCGCCCAGCGACGGGCTTTCGCCGCCGAACCTGTTGCCGACCGCCACCGCGTAGCTGACCGCGAGCTGGTCACGCGGGTCGAAGCGCAGCGGCATGGCCGCACTGGCCACGGCGTTGACGATGGGTCCGTTGAGCAGCCACGGCGCTAGGTACAGGCCGAACTGATGGGTCGGCTTGAGCCGCTGCGACTCGGCGGCGCGGCTCATCGCGAGGTACCCGTCGCTCCAGCCGGAGACGACTACCAGCGCGGTGTCCGCCGCCGCGTCCGGACGCACCGGCAACCCGGCGCGAGCGGCGGTTTCGCGGACCAGCTGAGCGGCTTGCACCCCGCGCGGCGACTTGTCCTCGACCAGCGTGATCGCCGACGGTTTCCGCGAGGCGAGGAATTCGACCAGCTTCACCAGCGAACCGCGGTCCTCCGGAGACAACGCGTCCGCCGGGCAGCTGGCGAGCACGTCGCGTTTCTCCGCCATCAGACCGCCGAGTGCGGCTTCCGCGCATTCCGGTGCGTCGGCGTCCGGCACCGCTGGGCCAGCCTCGGTGCCCGCGTCGACATCGACCGTGGTAGTCGCGTCGCCCTTGTGCACCACGAGAGTGCTGCGTCCGGGCGGAATTTCGACCTCGGCCCAGCTGCCTTCCGCACCGGCGCGCGCCGCCGCGGCGGTCACGGTCGCACCCTCGACTCCAGCGGACAGATCCGTGCCCGCGCTCGCCGGGAAGTGCACGAGGTTGCGTCCCGGCCGCTGCGGGCTGACCAGCACCGGCACGGTCGCACCGCCGACGGTCGCGTCCGCCAGCAGCGGTACTCCGGGCACGGGCAGCGGCGCCGGTTGCGGCACCGCGGCGAGCGCACTCCACGCGACGAAACCGAGTGCGACCCCGGCGACGCCGTAGCGGTAGCCACGGATAGAAGCGTTGCGGGATAACAAGATCGCCGACACCACGGTGACCGCCGCGGGCAGCAGGACCACCACGATCAGCGAGATGCCGAAGAGCGTTTCGTACAGCCGTCGGTCGAAGGCAACTCCGGAGACACCGAGCTGCACGACGCCCGCGAGCGTCAACAGTCCGGCGAGGCTGACCGACAGCGGACCGACGCGCAACGGCGTCGACCGCCACTCCTCCACCGGCACCCACGCCGACAACAGCGTCACGCCGAACCACAGTGCAGCCGCGGCGACGTACACAGTGTCGATGGCGAAGGAGATACCCGTGCCGTCGACGGAGGTCTCCAAAACCACGAGCACGACCAGCGCGAGCGAAGCCCAACGGCCTGCCGAGGGCCACCGAAACAGCACCGGCACCGCCAGCGCGAGCACGATGTGCACGATCAGCGCGACGAGGTTGACCTCGACCGTCGCCGCCGACACCGCGGCCAGCACCGCCGAGCCCACCCCCAGCGCGCCGGTGGTGAGCCACAGCTTGCGCGGCAACGGACCGACGAGCGGACGCAGCATCCCGGTGCCGGCGAGGAATGCCGTCGCCAGCAGCAGTATCAGCCGCAGCACCAGCGCGGCACTGTCCACACCGGACGATCCAGTGGCGACCGGAGTGACGTGGTGATCCATAGCTACCTTCCGGACTTGTCCCGGGCTGGTCCGGGAAGGGCCCCTTGCGGGAATCTGATTCCCGCAAGGAGTCCTTCACCGCACGCGTCCAGCGGGAGTTACTTCACGTTCTGGTCGGCGACCACGAACAGCTCGGAGTGCGGCTTGGCGTTGCCGAAGTCTCCGTGCGGCCACGATTTCCGGTTGAAGTTGATGCCGACCTGGCCGGTGAACTCGTCGCGGAAGTTCTGATCGACCGCGACCTTCCCGTCCGGTGCCAGATTCAGCAGGTTGACCTTGTGGTCACCGTCCAAACCGGACCGGGCGACGAAGTAGTTCGACACCGCGATGTGCTGCGGCTGCTGCGTTTCGTGGTAGAAACCGTCCTGGCCGAGCACGAAGTTGTCGTACGCGCCCCAGTGCGGTCCGGCTCCGGGCACGCCCGGGTTGATCGGTGCGGAGCCGACGACGGTCGGCAGGTCTCCCCCGCCGCCCTGCTGCGCCTTCTCCAAGGTGTCGACGCGGCCCTTGATGTCCTCGACCTTGTCACCGGCCGCGACCAGCTTCTGGATGTCGAGCACGTACACGCCGCCGGTGGTGCCGGGGTCGTCCGGGCCGAGCGCGCCCTTCTGCCTGCCCTGCACCGCGTGGTACAGGAACCGGTCGTCCGGGCTGGTCTGCAGCCAGCCGCCGTTGGAGCTGGCGCCGTTGGAGTCGTTCTGCGAGTAGATCGGCTTGCCCGCGGTGCCGTCGTCGAACACCTCGATCCAGTGCGGGTCCTTCGCCGTGATGTCCGGCGTGTAGAAGATCGCGCCGCCCTGCATCGTCTCGGCGAACGCACCCTTGTGGCCGGGCAGGTTCGTCACCGTGGTCTCCATGACCGCGCGGCTTTCCGAGTGCAGCGGGTCCGCCGGGTTCGCCCGCGGGCCGTCTTGCAGGTAGGACACCGCCTTCAGCTTCGGGTGATTGCGGTCGGAAATGTCCCAGGTGCGGATCGTCGGACGGCGCAGATACGGCGACGGCTGCTTCACCGGGTCGAGAATGATGTTGCGCGGTTCAGCGTAGTCGCTGGTGACGAGGGTGTTGAGGTCCTCGCGCGCCTGGACGCCGTGCGGGTTCGCGCAGGACGGTTTGCCCAGCTGCGGCAGGTTGTCGCACAGCTTCGCGTTGTCGCCCTGCGGGGTCGCCGCCGGATTCTGCGACAGCACCTGCGCGTTCTGGTCAAAGTGCACGACCTCGCCCGGACTGCCGGCGAAGCCGTTGCCGATCTGCGTAGAACCGTCCTGGTACGCGTACGGACCGGGCACGACCGGCCCGCCCATGTACGTGCCGTACGCGGTGCCGTCCTTCAGCACCCAGTACGCGTCAGGGACGGAACCGCCGAGCGTCTGTGTCGGCAGGCTGATGCCCTTGAGTTTCAGCTGCGGCAACGCACTGACGTCGAACGCGTACGTCGCCGCGGCGAACAACGCACCGGCGTAAATCGTGTCGCCCTTGTGCCACACGTACTGCATGTGGTGCGGCTCGTTCTCGACGAGCGGCCCGACGGTCGCGGTGTTCACCACCTTGCCGTACGTCGGCGAGCCCTGCGTCGCGTCGATCACCGCGAGGAAATCGGGGCCGGGCAAGGCATTCTTGACTTTGCCGAGTCCGCCGCCGAGCGAGCCAGGCAGGTTTTTGACGTCCTTCACCGCGGTGTCGGCGATGTTCTCGTCGCCGGCCCAGACCAGCAGCCACTTCTTCGGCGTGCCGTCCGCGGACCGCGCTTGCGCGGCAAGGTCTTTGCCCACCAGGTGGTTCTGCACCCAGTACTGCTTGCCGTCGGACGCGGTTTTGGCGTCGGTGACCACTTGGACGTCGGCGTAGGCGCTGGCGCTGGACCCGGTGTAGGTCACCGCGCCGATCGCGAGCGCGACCGCGCCGGCGACGGTCAACGCTTTCCGCCATCGGGGCGGGGCGCCCGAGGAGGAGTTGAATCGCATTGTGTCTCCTTGTTCGTGTTCCCGTGAAGCACCCGCTAAGGCACTTCTTTCCCCGTTCTGCGGGCAGCCCGAAACCCGCCCGTAACGAGAAAAACGTTGATCCCTTCGGGCATCCGAAACCCGTTGCGGGGAAAGAGAAACCAGCCAGCCGAGCGCGGCCGGGAGAAAAGTCAGGAATTCCTACACAGCGCGCTGGCCTGCTGCCGCAGATCAACGTGCAGGCGCCACACCAGGGCAACCGGAAAGGACATGCGCGAAATACTCTGGCGAACCGCACGCACTGTCAATGCGGTGATCAATCGTGAGAACATCGACCGAAGGGGTGAATATCCCACGAACTGGGCCGACTTGCCCGGTCCGCGCCTCGCGCCCCGCTGGAACGGCGGCGCTGACCTGCGATGCTCCGTTCGGCCCACAGTATGTTCGGCGCTTCGGCGTCCGGGACAGGGCTGTTCGCCCGATATGTTCGTTATCTTTTCGTGACCGAATCCCGGGAACTTTCGAGCCCGGGCCCGGTGAAATCGGCCAGGCCGGATTCGCTGACCCTGCGGCGCGAACCTGACAGAAGCGGCATAATCCGCACATCACGTGAGGGATCAGGGGAAGGGGTGTGGTGTCGGTGTCGGCGGAGATGGACCGGCTCGTCGCGGAGTTCGACAAGTTCCAGACCAAGCTCAAGCAGGCCGAGGCGCAGTTCGCGAAGGTCGGCGACATGCAGGAGGAGCTGAACGCTCTCGAGGCCGAAGTAACGTCGCCGGATCGAGCGGTCACCGTCGTCGCGGGCCCGAGCGGATCGATCAAGGATCTCCGGCTCACCCCGGACGCGCTCCGGCAGCAGCCGGACCAGCTGGCGACCTCGATCCTGGCGACCCTGCACAAGGCGGTCGCCGAATCCGCCCGCAAGCAGGCGGGCATCGTCGACGAGCACGTGGGCACGGCCTTCGGGCTGAACGTGTCCGAGCAAGTCCTCGACGCACAGGCCGCCGGTTTGGGAACCACTGTCGAAGAACTGGAGTCCAATCTGCCGGAGGAGCAGCCGCAGCAGGCAGCACGGGACCGGGACGACGATGACTTCGCGAACAACGACCTGCTTCGCGACGACCGCCGGACGCCTCAGGCACCTCCGCCGGCGCCACCCTCGGCTTCGGCGGGCGACCAGTTCCTCAAGAACTTGTTCAACGACGAGGAGGACCACCGATGAGCCCGACGAACGGCGGTCATAAGGTCGACACCGCGGCACTGGCCAAGTACTCCACGGGGCTCGACCGGTACAAGGGCGAAGCCGGGAAGTTCGGCGACCTCATCAACCACGCCGACGTGACCGACAAGTCCTGGGGACTGATCGGGCTGGCGGTCAAGCAGACCTACACCGGCAAGCTCGACGACCTGAAAGAGTTGCTCGAACTTCTCAAGAGCGGCGTCGAATCCTTCCAAGGCAAAGTCAGCAAGGCAGCCGAGATCTACGACGGCCACGAACAAGACACAGTCATGAGGTTCGGCAAATTCGAGACGAAGATCGACGGGCCGCGCTGAGCAGGGGGAAACCATGGGACAGGACAGCATTGCCGACGGGGTGAAGCTCCACGACGACCACCGCGGCGAAAACGCGTTCGAGCACGGCCTGCGCGTGACCAAGGAGTCCACCGAGCACACCCCGTTCGTCGGCAAAGGCGTCAGCACCATCTCCAACGCCTACGACAAGTTCTCCAAGGCTGACAGCGTCGGCGACGTCGCCGCGGCGAGCGGCCAGCTGCTGCAGGACGGAGCGGGTTTTGTCGCCGGGGCGACGATGGACATGGCGAGCTTCGCGCTCGACCCGGTGGGCTGGCTGGTCAGCAACGGCCTGAACATGCTGCTGGACCTGATCCAGCCGCTCAACGACGCGTTGCACTTCGTGACCGGCGACGGGCCCGCGCTGGAGAAGGCGGCAGGGGACTTCGTCTCGATCGGCACGGGTTTCGTGAAGCTGGCCGACGATTTCGTCAAGACCGGAGACGAGGCCCTCAAGGACTGGGAAGGCGAAGGCGGCGAGGCAGCCAAGAAGGCCCTGGCCGAGTTCGCCCAGGGCATCAACGGCATCGGCTCGGCCGCGGGGTCGGTCTCCGACACCCTGAAGATGTGGTCGATGGTCATGACCGTCATCGAGGAGGTCGTCAAGGCGATCATCTCGGAACTGGTCAGCTGGCTCATCTACATCTGGCTGCCTGCGCTGGCGGCGTCGATCGTGAGCTTCGGCTCGTCGGTCGCGGGTGCGATGGCCGCATCCGTCGCGAAGGCGGCGAGCGCACTCGGCAAGATCACCAAACATCTCGGCAAGCTCGGCAAGCTGCTCGACAAATTCATGGGCTTCCTCATGAAGTGGAGCGACGACCTGGTCAAGCAGGGCTCGAAGCTCACCAAGGCAGGCAAGATCGGCATGACCCCCGGCCAGGAGAAGGCGATCACCGGTGCCTTTGCCAAGGGCCTGAACGCTCAGGGTGCCGCATACGGCCAAGCGGCGAAGGACGTTTTCACCAGCGTTCCGCGCAAGGTTTTCGACGAGACAGTCAAGGCGACCACCGGCGTCGCCCCTGGCGACTTGTCGAAGGGCTCGGCCTACACCACCAAGTCGGTGTACAAGGCGACCGACAAGGCGATCACGAACCTGAAACAGGATCATCCCGGCAACGGTCAGAGCATCGAAGAAACCAAGGACGACCTCGACATCTGACCGGCCGGGCCGAGGTCGCCAGCGCCGTCTCGCCCGCGGCCGCGATCCGGTTCGGCACGCACTACCCTCGCCCTGCCAGAGCACGAAATCTCTTCACCCGGGTGCCGAAGAGCAGCGTACAGGAGTCGCGAAAATGGCAGCACTGCTCGAACCCTGGTACATCGTCGGCGGCTACGTCCTGACGCTGCTCCTGCTGATGCTCGCCAGCCGGTTCGAGAGCCGCAGCGTGGTCAAGACCGTCGTCTGCGAAGCGCTCAGCATCGCCGCCCTGTTCGGGACCACGCTGTACTGGCTGACCGCGGGGACCGAGAGCAACGGTCCTGCCATCGGCTGGGTGTGCATCCCGATCGCGATGGCCGGGTTCGCGGCCTGGAGAGTTCTCCGGCAGCGGTTCTGGATCCGGCGGCTGGGCGCGGTCGAGGAACCGACCTTCGGCGTGCTTCCCCGGCGAGGCCGCACGGTCGCGATCGCCGAGCCGGACCGTCCGCGGACCCGCCGCACCGTCGAGTTCGACCACCAGGGGCACCAATTCCTGGGAGTCGAGTACTCGTCCGGCGCGCCGGACGGCGTGCTCGATGCGGTCGCCAACCAGGTCGACGGGATCTACACTCTCGTCGAGGTGCGGGTCCCCGCCGGGCCGACGCTGGTGATCAGCCCGCGGACCAGGGCCTTTGAGCCGGAACACTTCACCCCGCTCGAAGACGCCAAGATCACCCGCAACCAGGTCGGTTCGCCAAAGCCCGGCGAGGAACTGGCGGCGTTCGACCTGGATCCGGACTTCGACCGGCGGTTCGCCGTGACCACCAGCGACCCGGAGTTCGCGCGGCAGGTGCTCACCGGCGAGGTCCGCGAGATGATCATGACCGATCTGTGGTTCCGGGTGCACGAGGTCGTGTTCGACCACGACGCGATGTGGACCGCGGAATCGGGCGGGCTGACCGAAGAGCGGATGCTCGGCAACGGCAGGCGGCTCGCCATGCTCGCTGCGGTGCTGTCGCCCAGCTTGTGGAACAGCGCCGAAGCAGCTGAATTTCGCCGGGTGACCGCACGTGCCGAAACAAGCTGCGACGCATGGTACGGCAACCGGGCCGGGCTCATCCGGACCAAGCTGAACCGCCGCCGGGAAGCGCTGGACCGGCAGCCGGTCACGTCCACCTCGCTGGCGATGCGCTCCCTGATCGCGGCGGTCATGATCGTCAGCGCCGTCCTCGCGATGAGCAATTCGCTTCTCGTCATGAACGGGCAGGGCACCGAGGTGGACTTGAAGGTCACCTGGATCGACCGCGGTGCCGCGCCAGTCTGTCGTGGAAGCGCGGGGAAATGCACCGGGGGCTCCGCCGCTCGGGTCCGTGGCACCTACGTGCTCGACGGCTCCACCTATACCTCGACTACCCGGTGGTCCGAAGAAATGCCGGAAGTGGGCGACGTCGTCAAGGTTCAGCTCGGACCGTTGTGGTGGAGCCCGATCTTCGAGAGCGGCAGCGCCGCGCAGGGAGTCATTTTCACCTGCTTGTTCCCGCTGCTGTTCGGTTTGCTGATCGTCAAGGTGACCTACTGGCCGAGGGCGTCGCGCCGGGTCCGGAAGACGCGCGAAGCCCTGGCCACGGCCTGACCCGGCAGCGGGTGACGGACGTGATTGTCCCTGGCTATTTCTTCGGCGGCTACGCGCTGTCCTTCGTGCTGCTCTGGATCGCCGCCTGGGCCGAACGTCGCAGCGCGGTCCTGGCGGCGGTTTTCCATCTGCTCTGCGGAATCACTGTCTCCCTCACCACGCTTTACTGGTTCTCCGCCAGCCTGACCGTGCCCGCGCTGGCCTGGTACGGGGTACCGCTGGTCGTCGCCGCGCTGCTCACCTGGCGGGGCTGGCGCTCGCGGCACTGGGCCAGCCGCGTCGACTCAAGCGGCGAACCCAGCTTCGGTTTTCTTCCCCGGCACGGACTCGCCGTCCCGCGGGATCATCCCGATCCGTGGCCGAGCCGCGCCACGGTCGAGTTCACGCACCACGGGCACCGGCTGCTCGGCATCGAGTATTCGACCGAATCTCCTTACCGGGACGAGAACTTCCGCCGGAAGTCGAAGCTGGCCGAAGCGCTCGGTTCGATCTGCTCGGTCGTGGAGCTGCGCGTCCCGGACGTGCCCGCGCTGACCATCTCGCCGAAGACCAAAGCCTTCGCCCCGGACCACTTCACTCCGCTCGAAGACATGCGGATCACCCGCAACCAGTTCAGCTGGCTGCGCCCGGACACCACCCTGCGCGAATTCGAGACCGACCCCGAATTCGACCGCCGGTTCTCCGTCTATACCTCGGACCCGGACTTCGCCCGGGAGATGCTCACTGGCGAGGTCCGCGAGCTGCTCCTGAACGACCGGTTCTTCCGCGTGCACCAGGTGGCCTTCCGCCAGGACGCGATCTGGACCACCGACACCGGCGGGCTGACCGAAGACCGGATGTTCGACAACTCCCGCAAACTCGCGCTGCTCGCCGCGGCTGTCCCTCCGGCGATCTGGGCGAAATGGGCGAACGACCGGCAATTCCGTTCTGTCGCGACCAGCGCGGACACCGCGTACGACGCGTGGATCGGCAAACGCGGGGGGTTCCTCCGCACGCCGCTGAACCGCAGGCGCGACGCCCGGGACCGGCAGCCGGTTACCTCGATTTCGCTGACCGCGCGGACGCTCATCGCGCTCGCCCTGATCGCCATCGGAATCGGACCGGCAGGCAACTCGATCTCCGTGCTGACGAGGCTGGCTCCGCAGGTGCAAGCGACCGTTACCCGGGTCAGCGAGGGCGGTACCCGGCACTGCGTGACCACCAGCGGCGGCCTGTCCTGCACCGAGGACCGGGCCGAGATCGAGGGGACCTACAAGCAGGACGGCAGCACCCACGAGATCACCGCCGACTGGAACAAGAGCGAGCTTCCCGCGCCCGGCACCGTCGTCGAGGTCGCGGTCGCTCCGTTCTGGGGGCATCCGGGCTATCAGGTCGGCTCGGTGTTCTCAGTCGTCGATCTCCTCGGCTCGCTGATCTGGCTTGTTCCAGGCCTCTTCCTGATCAAGCGCACCTACCTTCCCAGCGTCCCCCGCCGGATGAAGAAGAGGCGCGAAACCCTCGCCAAGGTCTGAGACCTCAGAGCCGGTGCCCGCAATCCGCGCAGAACACCGCGCCCGCCTTGGACTCCTTGCCGCACTCTCCACAGTGGACAGTCGGGGCCAGTGAGCTTCCGCATCCGGTGCAGAACTTCCCGCCGTCCACCTTCAGGCCGCAGTCCGGGCACGTGAGCTTCGCGCGAGTGCCCAGATCCAAGTCCTCGGTCCAGTTCTTCTCGCGCGCCTTGTCCCAGATCTGCTCCCGCTGCGCCGCCGCCTGCGCCCGCGAGACCTCCTCGGCCACGCTCGGCGAGCACCGCAGACACTGGCCGATTTCCTCGTTCCAGCACTGATCCGCGCACATCCAGTCGCCGCAACCCCGGCATTGCCGGAAGCGCGGGGTGATCTCTTCGACGGCCGCGCTCAGCGCGCGGTCCTTCGCCGACGAGTTCGTCGCCCGGTCGTACTTCCACTGGTCGGCAGAGCTGCTCAGCTGCTGCAGCGTCCCGCCGAAGAACGAGCCCACCGCGCGCAACATGCTGCGCCCGGTCTCCATCGCGTCCCGCTGGAACGCCGACCGGTAGCCGTTTCCGCAGCGCTCGCAACGGAACTCGAACTGGTAGCCCTGGGCATTGGAGAGATCCGAGAAGTTGTCCGTGAACGGCACGACATCAGCCACGCGCGCGAAGGTATGCCAGCCGAAGACAACGCACGACCGCACAAGTACCGTCTCCGGACCCGCTACGCACCGCGACCGTGACCAGGGCCGCGCGGCCGGGTATTTTTACGGTTTGCCGTGTTTAGCCGGATACCGTCCGCGATGCTGAAGCTCGCGGCGGGAATGCTGGTGATCTTCGGGATTCCCGGCTACTTCCGGTATCGGTCGCACCGGAAAGAGAAACAAGCGGAGCAAGCCAGGATCGCCGCACTGCGGTCACCTGCCAGCCAAGGAATCGCCCGCGGTCGACGTCGCGATCGATGTGCGCCGAGGGAACCGAGAGAGTACGAGTGCTCCGTCGAGACGGGTCGATTCCCGGCATGAGGATCGCCAAGGCGTATCCGAGCCGTGAGGGTCGGATCTACGGGCGAACCAGGAGTGGGCTGAAAGCCCGATACGAAGCGTTTGACGCCGAGGTGCCTGGTCGGCCGCTGGGACGAATGTCCGCTGCCCGAAACGGGTTCACCAGCGACCGCAGTTCGCCGCCCGGGCGGCCACCCCGGACACCGTGGACTGGCTGCTCGGCAATCGTGACCAGTTGCCGGACCTCATCGGTCTCGACCGCGCCTGGTGCTATGGCCGTATATCGGGAAAAGCTCGCCCCGGAAACCCTGTTGGCCAGCATCGACCTGATCGCCGAATTCCTGGAGCGGATCGACGTCCTCGCCGCAGTCTGACCCCCGCACAGCGAAACGCCCCCGGCCGAAGCCGGAGGCGTTTCGTCGAAGCGGAGCGGATCAGCGGAAGTCGCGACCGAAGTCGTAGTCGTCCAGCGGAACCGCGGCGCCGGTGCCCGAACCGAACACGTCCGGGGTGTAGTAACCGTCGTCGTAGGACGGGATCGCGTACGCCGCGACCCGCGCCTCCTCGGTCGGCTGCACCTGGATGTTCCGGTACTTGTTGATGCCCGTACCGGCCGGGATGAGCTTACCGATGATGACGTTCTCCTTGAGGCCCACGAGCTTGTCCGAGCGGCCGTTGATGGCCGCGTCGGTCAGGACTCGCGTGGTCTCCTGGAACGAGGCCGCCGACAGCCACGAGTCCGTGGTCAGCGACGCCTTCGTGATGCCCATCAGCACCGGACGGCCCGAGGCCGGCTCGCCGCCCTCGGCGACCGCGGCCCGGTTCGTCGCCTCGAACTTCGTCCGCTCGGGCAGCTCGCCCGGCAGGAAGTCCGTGGCACCGGAGTCGATGATCGTCACGCGGCGCAGCATCTGCCGCACGATGACCTCGATGTGCTTGTCGTGGATCGACACACCCTGCGCCCGGTACACCTTCTGGACCTCGTCGGTGAGGTGCATCTGCGCTTCGCGCGGGCCCATGACGCGCAGGACCTCGTGCGGGTCCGGCGTGCCCTCAAGCAGCTGCTGGCCGACCGCAACGTGGTCGCCGTCGCCCAGCGGGCCGCTCGGGGTATTCGCGAGCCGCTGCCGCTTGGACAGCTTGTCGAAGACGATCTCCTCCGACCCGTCGTCCGGGATCAGGGTGATCTTCCAGAACCGCTCGCTCTCCTCGATCCGCACGCGGCCGTCGACGTCCGCGATCGGAGCCTTGCCCTTCGGCACCCGAGCCTCGAAAAGCTCGGTGACCCGGGGCAGACCGGTCGTGATGTCGTCACCGGCGACACCACCCTGGTGGAAGGTACGCATCGTCAGCTGCGTGCCCGGCTCACCGATCGACTGGGCGGCGACGATGCCGACGGCCTCGCCGACGTCGACGAGCTCGCCCGTCGCCATCGAACGGCCGTAGCAGGTCGCGCACACCCCGACCGCCGACTCACACGTCAGCACCGAGCGGACCTTCACCTTGGTGATGCCGCTGGAGATCAGCTTGTCCAGCGCCGGGTCGCCGATGTCGTCGCCCGCGTTCAGCACGACGTTGCCCTTGGCGTCCACCGCGTCCGTCGCGAGGTTCCGCGCGTACACCGACGTCTCGACGTGCTGGTCGCGCACGACCTTGCCGTCGCCGAGGTCCTCGCCGATCGGCATCATGATGCCGCGCGTGGTGCCGCAGTCGACCTCGCGGACGATGACGTCCTGCGAAACGTCCACCAGACGACGGGTCAGGTAACCCGAGTCCGCGGTACGCAGCGCCGTGTCCGCCAGCCCCTTCCGGGCGCCGTGCGTGGCGATGAAGTACTCCGCCACCGACAGGCCCTCACGGAAGTTCGCCTTGATCGGACGCGGGATGTACTCGCCCTTCGGGTTCGACACCAGACCACGCATGCCGGCCAGCGAACGGACCTGGGTCATGTTGCCCGCCGCGCCCGACTTCACGATCATGGCGATCGGGTTGTCGTCCGGCAGCGCCGTCTCCATGATCTTGTGGACCTCTTCGGTCGCCTGCGTCCACACCTTGACGAGCTCGTTGTTGCGCTCGGCGTGGGACAGCTGACCGCGCTGGTAGCGCTTCTCGACCTGGTCGGCCTTGCCCTCGTACTCGTCGAGAATGGCCTTCTTGCCGACCGGGGTCAGCACGTCCGAGATCGCGACCGTGACGCCCGAGCGGGTCGCCCAGTAGAAACCGGCGTCCTTGAGCTTGTCCAGCGTCTGCGCGACCTGCGTCATCGAGTACCGCTCGGCGAGATCGTTCACGATGGCCGCCTGCCGCTTCTTCGGCATCGGCTCGTTGATGAACGGGTAGTCCGCCGGCAGCAGGTCGTTGAACAGCACGCGGCCCAGGGTGGTCTCGGCCAGCCACGCCTTGCCCGGCTCCCAGCCCGCCTCCGCGAGCCGCGCCTCGTCGGCCTTCGCCGGCTGACGGTCGGTGACACGGATCTTGACCGGGGCGTGCAGGCTCAGCGCCTTGAGGTCGAACGCCATGATCGCCTCGGCGGGCGAGGAGTACGCGTTGCCCGCGCCCTCGGCGTTCTCGTTCAGCCGGGTCAGGTGGAACAGACCGGTGACCATGTCCAGTCGCGGCATGGCGAGCGGACGGCCCGAGGCCGGCGACAGGATGTTGTTCGCCGACAGCATCAGGATCCGGGCCTCGGCCTGCGCCTCGGCCGACAGCGGCAGGTGCACCGCCATCTGGTCGCCGTCGAAGTCCGCGTTGAACGCTTCGCAGACCAGCGGGTGCAGCTGGATGGCCTTGCCCTCGACCAGCTGCGGTTCGAAGGCCTGGATGCCCAGCCGGTGCAGGGTCGGTGCGCGGTTCAGCATCACCGGGTGGCCGGTGATGACCTCTTCGAGCACGTCCCACACCTGCGGCCGCGACCGCTCCACCATCCGCTTGGCGGACTTGATGTTCTGCGCGTGGTTCAGGTCGACCAGCCGCTTCATGACGAACGGCTTGAACAGCTCAAGCGCCATGTCCTTCGGCAGACCGCACTGGTGCAGCTTCAGCTGCGGACCGACGATGATGACCGAACGACCCGAGTAGTCGACGCGCTTGCCCAGCAGGTTCTGCCGGAACCGGCCCTGCTTGCCCTTCAGCAGGTCGGACAGCGACTTCAGCGGCCGGTTGCCCGGGCCGGTGACCGGACGCCCGCGGCGGCCGTTGTCGAACAGCGCGTCGACGGCCTCCTGCAGCATCCGCTTCTCGTTGTTGACGATGATCTCGGGCGCGCCGAGGTCGATCAGCCGCTTGAGCCGGTTGTTCCGGTTGATCACGCGGCGGTACAGGTCGTTCAGGTCCGAGGTGGCGAAGCGGCCACCGTCGAGCTGCACCATCGGGCGCAGGTCCGGCGGGATGACCGGGACGGCGTCGAGCACCATGCCGCGCGGGTCGTTGCCGGTCGCCTGGAACGCGGCGACGACCTTGAGCCGCTTCAGCGCGCGGAGCTTCTTCTGCCCCTTGCCGTTGCGGATGGTGTCGCGCAGGCTGTCGGCCTCCGCGGCGACGTCGAACTCGGTCGCCAGCTTCTGGATCGCCTCCGCGCCCATGCCGCCGGTGAAGTACTCGCCGTACCGGTCGATCAGCTCGCGGTAGAGCAGTTCGTCGGCGATCAGCTGACGCGGCTCAAGCTTCGTGAAGGTCGTCCAGACCTCCTCAAGCCGGTCCAGCTCGCGGCCGGCGCGGTCGCGCAGCTGGCGCATCTCGCGCTCGCCGCCCTCCTTGACCTTGCGGCGCACGTCGGACTTCGCGCCCTCCGCCTCCAGCTCGGCCAGGTCGGCTTCCAGCTTCTGCGCGCGGGCCTCGATGTCGGAGTCGCGCTTCGTCTCCAGGTTCTTGCGCTCGACGCCGATCTCGTTCTCCAGCGTCGGCAGGTCGTTGTGCCGCAGCTCGGTGTTCACGCCGGTGATCACGTAGGCCGCGAAGTAGATGATCTTCTCGAGGTCCTTCGGCGCCAGGTCCAGCAGGTAGCCAAGGCGCGACGGAACGCCCTTGAAATACCAGATGTGGGTGACCGGCGCGGCCAGCTCGATGTGGCCCATCCGCTCACGGCGCACCTTGGCGCGAGTGACCTCGACGCCGCAGCGCTCGCAGATGATGCCCTTGAACCGGACGCGCTTGTACTTGCCGCAGTAGCACTCCCAGTCCCGGGTCGGACCGAAGATCTTCTCGCAGAAGAGCCCGTCCTTCTCCGGCTTGAGCGTGCGGTAGTTGATGGTCTCCGGCTTCTTGACCTCGCCGAAGGACCACTGACGGATGTCGTCGGCGGTGGCGAGGCCAATGCGAAGCTCGTCGAAGAAGTTGACGTCCAGCAAGTCTGAATCCCCTTGGGGTTGTTTCGACTAAGAGGGGTCGGAGGCGGGGCGGGGACCCACGGGAGGCAGGTCCCCGCTCGCTCCGGACTTAGTGCACGACGTCGTCCACCGAGGGCGACTCGTTGCGGGACAGGTTGATGCCGAGGTTCGCCGCTGCGCGCTCGAGGTCCTCGTCGTCGGAGTCGCGCATCTCGATCGCCGCGCCGTCGCTGGAGAGCACCTCGACGTTGAGGCACAGCGACTGGAGCTCCTTGAGGAGCACCTTGAACGACTCCGGGATGCCCGGCTCGGGGATGTTCTCCCCCTTCACGATCGCCTCGTACACCTTGACGCGGCCGACCACGTCGTCCGACTTGATCGTGAGCAGTTCCTGCAGCGTGTAAGCCGCGCCGTAGGCCTGCATCGCCCAGCACTCCATCTCGCCGAAGCGCTGGCCGCCGAACTGCGCCTTACCGCCCAGCGGCTGCTGGGTGATCATCGAGTACGGGCCGGTGGAGCGGGCGTGGATCTTGTCGTCGACCAGGTGGTGCAGCTTCAGGATGTACATGTAGCCGACCGACACCGGGTACGGGTACGGCTCGCCGGAGCGGCCGTCGAACAGCGTGGCCTTGCCGTTCTCCTTGACCATGCGCTCGCCGTCGCGGTTCGGCTTGGTCGCACCCAGCAGACCGGTGAGCTCCTCCTCCTTCGCACCGTCGAACACCGGGGTCGCGGTGTTCGTGTTCGGCGCGACGTCGTAGAGCTCCTGCGACAGGTTCTTCGCCCAGTCCGGGTCGCCCTCGATCGTCCAGCCCTGCGAGGCCAGCCAGCCGAGGTGCAGTTCGAGGATCTGGCCGATGTTCATCCGTCGCGGCACACCGTGGGTGTTCAGGATGATGTCGACCGGGGTGCCGTCCTCCATGAACGGCATGTCCTCGACCGGCAGGATCTTGCCGATGACACCCTTGTTGCCGTGCCGGCCGGCGAGCTTGTCGCCCGGCTGGATCTTGCGCTTCTGGGCCACGTAGACGCGGACCAGCTCGTTGACGCCCGGGGGCAGCTCGTCGTCGTCCTCGCGGGAGAACACCCGGATGCCGATGACCTTGCCGGTCTCGCCGTGCGGCACCTTCAGCGAGGTGTCGCGGACCTCGCGCGCCTTCTCGCCGAAGATCGCGCGGAGCAGGCGTTCCTCCGGGGTCAGCTCGGTCTCGCCCTTCGGCGTGACCTTGCCGACCAGGATGTCGCCGTCGCGGACCTCGGCACCGATCCGGATGATGCCGCGCTCGTCGAGGTCGGCCAGCACCTCCTCGGAGACGTTCGGGATGTCCCGGGTGATCTCCTCGGCGCCCAGCTTGGTGTCGCGGGCGTCGATCTCGTGCTCCTCGATGTGGATCGACGTCAGCACGTCGTCCTGCACCAGGCGCTCGGAGAGGATGATCGCGTCCTCGTAGTTGTGCCCCTCCCACGGCATGACCGCGACGAGGAGGTTCTTGCCGAGCGCCATCTCACCGTTCTCGGTGGACGGGCCGTCGGCGATGACCTGGCCCTGCTCGACCCGGTCGCCCTCGTTGACGATCGGCCGGTGGTTGAAGCACGTGCCGTGGTTGGAGCGGCGGAACTTGTACAGTCCGTAGCTCTTGCGCGTGCCGTCGTCGTGCATGATCGTGATGATGTCCGCGGACAGCTCCTCGACCACGCCGGCCTGCTCGGCGACCAGGACGTCCCCGGCGTCGACCGCGGCGCGCAGCTCCACGCCGGTGCCCACGTACGGGGCCTGGTTGCGCAGCAGCGGAACAGCCTGCCGCTGCATGTTCGCGCCCATCAGCGCGCGGTTCGCGTCGTCGTGCTCCAGGAACGGGATCATCGCGGTGGCGACGGAGACCATCTGCCGCGGCGACACGTCCATGTAGTCGATCTCGAGCGGGTCGATCAGCTCGACCTCGCCGCCCTTGCGGCGGCCGAGGACCTTGGCCTCGACGAAGTGGCTGTCGTCGGTCAGCGGCGCGTTGGCCTGCGCCTTGACGTAACGGTCCTCCTCGTCCGCGGTCAGGTAGTCGACCTGGTCGGTGACCTGGCCCTCGACGACCTTGCGGTAGGGCGTCTCGATGAAGCCGAACGGGTTGACCCGCGCGTAGGAGCACAGCGAGCCGATCAGGCCGATGTTCGGGCCTTCCGGCGTCTCGATCGGGCACATCCGGCCGTAGTGCGACGGGTGGACGTCGCGGACCTCCATGCCGGCGCGCTCACGGGACAGACCGCCCGGGCCCAGCGCCGAAAGGCGACGCTTGTGCGTCAGGCCCGACAGCGGGTTGTTCTGGTCCATGAACTGCGACAGCTGCGAGGTGCCGAAGAACTCCTTGATCGCCGCGCCGATCGGGCGGATGTTGATCAGGGTCTGCGGAGTGATCGCCTCGACGTCCTGGGTGGTCATGCGCTCGCGCACGACGCGCTCGGTGCGGGAGAGGCCGACCCGGATCTGGTTCTGGATCAGCTCGCCGACCGTGCGCAGGCGGCGGTTGCCGAAGTGGTCGATGTCGTCGGTCTCGACCGGCACCTCGACGCCGGCGGAGCTGGTCATCTTGTCCTCGCCGGCGTGCAGCCGGACCAGGTACTCGATGGCCGAGACGATGTCCTCTTCGGTCAGCGTGCCGGTCTCGTACGGGGTGTCGAGGCCCAGCTTCTTGTTGACCTTGTAGCGGCCGACCTTGGCCAGGTCGTAGCGCTTCGGCTTGAAGAACAGGTTCTCCAGCAGCGTCTGCGCGCTCTCCTTCGTGGGCGGTTCGCCCGGGCGCAGCTTGCGGTAGATGTCGAGCAGCGCCTCGTCGGTGCCCGCGGTGTGGTCCTTCTCAAGGGTGGCCAGCAGCGTCTCGGAGAACGAGAAGCGCTCGCGGATCGCCTCGGTGGACCAGCCCAGCGCCTTCAGCAGCACGGTGACCGGCTGGCGGCGCTTGCGGTCGATGCGGACGCCGACGGTGTCGCGCTTGTCCACGTCGAACTCGAGCCACGCGCCGCGGCTCGGGATCACGCGCACGCTGAAGACGTCCTTGTCGGTCGTCTTGTCGACACTGCTGTCGAAGTACACACCCGGAGAACGCACCAGCTGGGACACGACGACCCGCTCGGTCCCGTTGATGATGAAGGTGCCCTTGTCGGTCATCACCGGGAAGTCGCCCAGGAAGACCGTCTGGCTCTTGATCTCGCCAGTGTTGTTGTTGACGAACTCGGCGGTGACGAACAGCGGGGCCGCGTACGTCATGTCCTTGTCCTTGCACTCCTCGATCGAGGCCTTGACCTCGTCGAAGCGCGGAGCGGAGAAGGAGAGGGACATCGAGCCCGAGAAGTCCTCGATCGGCGAGATCTCGTTGAGGACCTCTTCCAGGCCGCCGACCGGGTTTTCTTCGCCTTCGTTGACGCGGCGCTCGAACCACGCCTCGTTGCCGGTGAACCACTGGAACGACTGGATCTGGACGTCAAGCAGGTTGGGGGTGGAGAGTGGCTCGCGGATCTTCGCGAAGGAGACCCGCTTGGGCGCTCCGGGGATTCCCGTGGCCTGCGCGCGGGATTCAGCCGAGGTGGTCGCAGCAGTGGCCTGGTTCGCGGGAGAGACTGCCAAGATGCGTCCTTCCGGGGACAATGAGCGGTGAGCAGCCGCGATGGCAACAGCTGTCGCGGACTGTCAGGGGTGCCGTGTGCCCACTATCCTAACTACCGGCTCCGGGCAGCCTGAAAGAGGGCAGCGCAAAGAAGCAGTCTAGCCCCGATGGCGCGGTCTGTCCAGGGAGCGCTCCCGACGGGGCCCAGCCTGCATCGCGTCACCTTGGGGCAGTGCGTCTCCCTGAGCCTCACTGCGTCCTTCCGGCTCCCGGTTCGCCCGGGTTTTCGCGCCCCTCCCGCAAGGTTCGCGTTCCCCGGCCGTGACCGTTGGCAGTAAGCGTGAACCCACGCGGCTTTGGAGTCAAGATGCCGCGCGGCTCTCCCGCCGGTTGGCGCAGCGTCGAACCCGGACAGCGCAGGGTGACCGATCCGCCCGCCGTCCCGGTTACCGCCGGGTACCCCGGGATCACCGCGCAGGTCGGCCGGACAGCGGTGCAGGTGAGCGGCCGGAACGCGGTTTCGGCGGTGGTTTCCGCATCGGCGCGGCGGGCGCGGGATGGATCACAATCCGCGAGCGGTCGCACGCGGGGCACCGTGGTCGGAACAGGGGGACTTCGGGCAGCTCGGCCCCGGATTCCGGGTCCCCCGGACAGGGGTTGCGCGCGCCGGAATCGGCGGTTGGCAACGGGTGCGTCCCGGTGATCAACTGGGCGGGGCCGAACTCCCGGAGGTGCGCACGATGCCCGGACCCGACGCGTCGCTTCCCGAACTGGTCCTGCGCAGGCTGGCGATCAGCGAGCAGGTCGCCGCCGCGAAGTTCGAGGCCGGGCGGCCGGTCGACGATCCGGTCCGCGAGCAGCGGGAGCTGGCCCGCGTACGGACGCTCGCCCGCGAAATCGGCCTCGACCCGGACCTCGCCGCCAGGTTCCTCTCCGATCAGATCCTGGCGAGCAAACAGGTCCAGCGCCGGCTCTTCGCGCACTGGACCGCGCATCCCGGCGACCTGCCCGAGGGCGGTCCTGACCTGTCCGTGCTCCGGGCCGAACTGGACGGTCTCACGGTCGCTCTGCTGGACCGGCTCACCGTGAGCGGCTCGGCGGCCATGGGGCCGCCGGAAAGCCCGGACGAGCTGAAGGAGCCGCTCCGGACGGCCTTCCGGTCCCTGCCCCAGCGGGGCACCTGCTGACACGACCACGGCCCGCCCCCGGAGCTTCCGGGAGCGGGCCGTGACATCTGCTGAAGACGCTTACTTCGACGGCGGAGCCGACGCGGGCGCGGAAGACGCGGGCGCGGACGGCGCAGGCGCACCGGCGGCCTTGTACGTGTCCATGTCGGTGATCTTCCACGTGTTGCCCTGCAACTGGGCGTCCACGTGCATCTGCGCCGTGCCGGCGGCGGTCTGCTTGGTGTCCGCGCGCGTCGACGTCTGGTCGATGAACAGCATCACCCTGGCGAGGTCGCCGTTCAGCCGGATCACCGCACTGCGGGTGACCTTGCAGGTCACGACCACCTTCTGCTCCGGCGCGAGCTTCTTGACCTGGCCCATCAGCGCGTTGTAGCTCGTCTTGACCTGGTCGGTGGCGAGCAGCTGGTTGGCCGCGTCCTCGGTCTTCTTGATGTTGTTGAAGTCGTAGGAGAACAGCGTCTCGATCGACTTCGAGACCTGGTCCTTGACCTGCGCGGTCTTCGCCACGTCGAGCACCGCGCGGTTGCTCGTCGAATCGGCCGCGTCCGAGCCCTTGACCTGGAAGATGACCGCCGCGGCGACCAGGGCCAGCCCGACCACCAGCAGCAGCGCGACCCGCACGGTGTTGCGGCTGACCACGGACCGCTGCGCCGGTACCTCAGCCTCCTCGTCCGCCCGGGCCTTGTTCTCGGCTTCCTCGACGTCCGAGGGCTTCTCCGAGCCGGTGTCCCGCTTCTTGCGCCGCGGACTCGGCCGGGCCGGTTTCTCGTCCTCTACGGTCTCGCCGGTGAGCGCGTCGACCTCTTCGGCCGGGGCTTCCTTGGTTACCCCGGAGACCTCGGCTTCGGGGTCGGCGACGGTGTCTTCCTCGACCGCGGTCTCCGCGACCTCGGCCTCGGCAGGCTCGGTCTCGACCGGCTCGGCCTCGGCCGGGCGCACCAGCCCGCCGCGGGGAATCCGCAGCTCCTGGGTCACCTCGGCCGGATCCGCGTCGGGGAGCGGCCGCGGCCGGGGGCGCGGCTTGGGCGAGGCCGCCGGTGCCGCCGGGTCCGACGGCTTGCGCAGCCCGGCGACCTTCGGCCTGCGGGCCGGTGGCGTGCTGCTGCTGCGCGGTGGCTGGCGACGGGAGGGGGG
This sequence comes from Amycolatopsis rubida, assembly GCF_900115345.1. GTDB lineage: Bacteria > Actinomycetota > Actinomycetes > Mycobacteriales > Pseudonocardiaceae > Amycolatopsis > Amycolatopsis rubida. The sequence continues at coordinate 119,216 of NZ_FOWC01000001.1, forward strand.
CACTGCGGAACTCCGATCTGCGGGTGAAGCTACTTGCCGGCGGCGACGAGCGGCACTTGGTCGATCCCGGACAGCTTCCACTTGCCCTCGACCCGGGTCATCTGGACCTCGAGCCGCAGCGCCTTGGTGGCGTTCTTCCCGCCCGCCGAGGTGTCCGTGCTGATCGCGGCCAGGAAGCTGGCCTTGCCGTCGTGGTCGTTGAGCTCCTCGACCGCGATGTCCTGGATCGTGGTGGTGACCTTGACCTTCTGGTCGGTCAGCGCCTTCGAGTAGTTCGGCTGGGCCTGCTGGATCTGCTTGGCCATGTCGTCGCTGGAGACGTCCTTCTGCTTGGCGAAGTAGTCGTCGAGGTGCTGATAGTCGACCTGGGTGTAGGCCAGCACCGCCGCGGTGCCGTCCTTGAGCACGTCGTCGCGCGCCGAAGCGAGACCCCGGTCTCCGTCCATCTCCGCGACCAGCCACATGATCCCGAACACGATCGCCACCACCAGCGCGGCGAGAGCGAACGCCCCGGACCCGAACAGCCAGACGCGCGGCGATCCGGGAAGCGTCCACTTTTCCTTCGCCGCCACCGCCGTCGCCGGTTCGGGCGTATCTGCGGTCACCTCTTCCTCGGCGACCGCGTGCTCGGCACTCATAACACTCCAGAGTAGGTAACAGTCATCAAATCCCGGTCAGCCGAGTCCCAGCAGCGAGCCCATGCTGTTCAGGGACACCCCGGGGCTGCCGACGACGCCCGGCACCTGAGCGTCGCGCATCTCCTGCAGCTCCTGCGCGGGCCGGTTCTGGTTGGCCGCGATGTCCTGCTGCGACGGCTGCACCGGCACGCCGTTGTAGGGCGCGTTCTGGGAACCCCGGACGTTGATCGGGCTCCCCTTCGGCTCGGCACAGTAGGCCTTGTCGTCCGCGGGCCGGGCCGAGGTGTCCGAACCCGGACGGTACTGGCTGTAGGGCAGGTAGCCCTTCGTGCACGACGGCGGGTTGAACAGGTTCAGCACCAGGCCGAGGTGCGCGGTCCCGTCGCCGGGGGCCACCGACGGCGCGGCGGCCGCCAGTGCCGGATAGGTCACCAGGCCCTGTTCGAGGCCGTCCAGCCGGGTCACGGTCAGGTTGGCCGTCGTCAGCAGGTTCGCGGTCAGCGCGCCGAGGCCGGGCCCGGTCTCCTTGAGCACCTGGCTGATCTGGGTCGCCACCTGCGGGGTGACGCTGATCAGCTTGCGCAGGTCGCCGTCGGAGTTCTTGAGCGTCCCGCTGAGCTGGTTGAGGCTCTTGGAGAAGGACGCGAAGTTCGACGCCTCGTCGTTCTGCGTGTCCAGCACCTTGCCGCCGGCTTGCAGCAGCTGCACGGTCTGCGGCAGGTACTGCTGGGCGGTGGTGGTGAAGCTGCGCGCGGTGTCGAGCAGCTGCTGCAGGTCGCCGCCGGTGCCGCGGAACGCGTCATAGGACTCGTCGACGACCTTCCGCAGCGCATCGGTCGGCACCGAGGCCGACAGCGAGTCGAGGTCGCCGAGCAGCCGGTCGGTGCTGACCGGCGTGGTCGTGCGCGCGGCCGGGATGACCGAACCGCCCGCGAGGTAGGGACCCTGGTCGTTCTTCGGCCGCAGGTCCACGTACTGCTCGCCGACCGCGGACCGGTTGGCGACGACCACGTCCAGATCGGAGGGCACGCGCGGGGCCGACGGGTCGATGTTCAGGTCGGCTTCGAGCCCGGTCTGGGTCAGCCGCAGCTGCCCGACCCGGCCGACGTTGAAGCCGCGGTAGGTCACCTCGGCGTTGGTGAAGATCCCGCCGGATTCGTTGAGCTGAAGCTTCACCGTGTACCCGCTGCTGCCGAACACTGTGCCGAGGCCAGCGAAGCGGATCAGCGCGTACACGATGGCCACGATCGAAATGATCGCGAAGGCCACCAGCTGGAGTTTCGTCCTGCGCAGCAACATCAGCCAGCACCTCCGGAAAGCACCCCGAACAGGCCGGACAGCCCACTCTGCGCCGGCTGTCCGCCGCCCTGGCCGCCGGTCGAGGACGGAGCCTGCTGCTGTTGCTGCGCGGGCTGGCTGCCCGGGAACGACAGCGGCGGCGGCTGGTTCGCCGGCGTGCCCTCGACGCCGCCGGTCAGTCCTGGCGCGGGGATGAGCCCGTTCAGCGCGTTCTGCCTGCTGCGGCCGAGGTTGTCGACGACGTCCTTGAGGTTCAGGTCGACCTTGGCGAACAGGTTGAAGTAGTCGCCCTTGACGTCGTTGTAGGCCTGGTCGGTGAACGGATAGGTCAGCAGGATCTCCAGCGCCTTCGGCAGGTCGCTGCCCGCCTCGCCGAGCTTCTGCAGCGTCGGCGTGAGCGCCTTGAGGTCGGCGACCAGGTCCGCCTTGCTCTTGTTGACCGTGTCGGTCGCGACGCCGGAGAGGTTGTTGAGCGCGTTCAGCATGGTCACCAGCTGGCCGCGCTGCTGCTCCAGCACGCCGAGCCCGGGCCCTAGGTTGTCGACCGCGCCGACCAGCTTGTCCTTCTGGTCCCGCAGCGTCATGGACAGCCGGTTGAGGCCGTCGAGCGCGCGGGTGATGTTGGCCGACTGGTTGTCGAGGTTGGTGACCAGCTCGTTCGCGTTGGCCAGCAGCGCCTTGATGTCCGGCTCGCGGCCGGCCGTGGCGTTGTTGAGTTCCTTGGTGATCGTGTTGAGCTGCTCCACGCCGCCGCCGTTGAGCAGCAGAGACAGCGCGCCGAGCACCTCTTCGACCTGGACGTCGCGGCCGGTGCGCGCGAGCGGGATGGTCGCCCCGTTCGCCAGCTGCCCGGTCGCCTCGGTGCCGCCCGGCGAGGCCAGCTCGACGTACTTCTCGCCGAGCAGGCTCGACTGCTTCACGTTGGCCATCGCGTTGGCGGGCAGCTTGACGTCGCCGTTGACCTCGACGGTCACCTCGGCGTGCCAGCCGTCCGGCGTCAGCCCGATCGCTTTGACCTGCCCGACCGGCACCTCGTTGACCTTCACCCCGGACTGCGGGACGAGGTCGAGCACGTCCTTGAACTGGATCTTCACCGTGTACGGGTGGCTGCCGAGGTCGGCCCCGCCGGGAAGCGGGACGTCGTAGACGCCGTTGAACGCGCAGCCGCTCAGCACGAGCGCGGTCACCGTGGTGAGCACCCCGCCCGCGGCGAACTTCGTCAGTCGCTTCACGTCAGCTCCCCTGCGTCCCGTAGACCTGGCCCTGCAGCGGGAGCGGCAGCGGCGGCAGCTGGCCGTTCTGCAACGCCTGGAGGACCTGCGCGGTGGACGGCAGCGGAATCGTGCCGTCGACCACCTTGGCGATGCCGTCGCAGGCGTTGCCGAGCAGCTGCTTGGTCACCGAGGTCTGCTTGAGCAGGCTGCACACCATCACCAGCGGCGGCTGGGTCAGCTCGTTGAGGTTCGGCCGCGCGTCGAGCGTGCCGGACGAGCCGTTGTAGACGCCGACGATGTTGGACAGCGCGACCGGCGCGACGTCGAGGATCTCGGCGAGCGAGCTGCGCTGGTCCACCAGCACCTTGGTCACGCTGGCCAGTTTGTCCACATTGGACTTCAACCGGCCGCGGTTGCGTTCGATGAAGCCCTGCACCGACTGCAGCGTGGTGCCGAGCTGCTGCACGGTCTGGGCGAGATTGTCCTTCTCCCCGGCGAGGAATCCGCTCACGTCGGCGAGCTGGCTCTCGAACTGGCGCACCTGGCCGTCGCTGTTGGCCAGCGACTGGGAGAACTTGCCGAGGTTCTGCACCGTCTGGAAGAGGTCGTCCTTGTTGCCCGCCAGCGTGCCGGACGCCTGCCCGAGCTTGGTGATCGTGTCGTGCAGCGCCTTGCCGTTGCCGTCGAGGTTGTTCGCCGCGGTGTTCAGCAGGTCCGAGAGCGAGCCGTTCTTGTTGGCCCCGTTCGGTCCCAGCGTCTCGCTGACCTTCGCCAGGCTGGCGGCGAGCTGGTCGACCTCCAGCGGCACCTCGGTGCGGTCGAGGCCGATCGTCGCGCCGTCGGAGATCCGCGGGCCGCCGGTGTAGGCCGGGGCCAGCTGGACGTAACGGTCGCTCACCAGCGACGGCGACACGATGACCGCCTTCGCGTCGGCGGGCACCGCGACCGAGCGGTCGTATTCGAGGTCGACCCGGACCTGGTTGCCCATCGGCTGGACCTTGGTCACCGTGCCCATGTCCACGCCGAGCATCCGGACGCTGTTGCCCTCGTAAAGGCCGACGGCGCCGGAGAAGTACGCGGTCAGGTGGGTGCGGCCGGCGTCCTTGAGAGTCCACCAGAGCGCGCCCGCGACCACGAGCGCGAGCACGATCGCGATCGTCATGCCGCGCATGAGCGACTGGCCGAAGCGGGTGTCGGTCATTTGGAGTTGCACCCCTCCGGATTGAGCGGGCCGACCGAAGGAAGCACCAGGCCGCAGATGTAGTTGTCGAACCAGTGCCCGGTGCCGATCGTGTTGTTGAAGACCCGGATGAACGGCGCGAACTTCTGGATTCCCTGCGCCAGCGAGTCCTGGTTGCGCTGCAGCATCGACGTGAGCTGGTCGAGCTGGGTGAGCACCGGGTTCAGCTGGCCGTCGTTGTCGTCGATCAGGCCCTGCAGCTGCGCCGACAGCTGCTTCGACCCGTCGAGCAGCGTCTTGATCGCCTGCTCGCGCTTGCCGATCTCGTCGAGCAGCTGGTTGCCGTCGGTGATCAGCTTCTGCACCTCGGCGTCGCGGTCGACCAGGGTCTGCGACACCTGGCGCGTGTTGGCCAGCAGGTTCGCCAGCTGCGAATCGCGCTTGGCGATCGTGTCCGACAGCTTCGAAAGCCCCGACAGCGCGCCCTTCACATCCTGCGGAGTGTTCGAGAACGTCTGGGTGATCGCCTCGAAGCTCTTCGACAGCTGGTTCGTGTCGATCGCGTCGACCGTCTGCGACAGGCCGCGGAAGGCGTCGAGCACGTCGTAGGGCGACATCGTGCGGTCGCGCGGGATCGGCGAGCCGGGGTCGAGGTTGCCGTTGCCCTGCGGGTCGAGCGCGAGGTACTTCTGGCCGAGCAGCGTCTTGATCTTGATCGCCGCCGTGGTCTTGTCGCCCATCCAGGCGTCCTTGACCTTGAACGACACCTTCACCGACGCGCCGTCCAGCTTGATGTCGGACACCTTGCCGACCTTCACGCCCGCGATCCGCACGTCGTTGTCCTTCTGCAGCCCGGCCGCTTCGGAGAAGTCCGCGCTGTAGGTGGTGCCGCCGCCGATCACCGGCAGGTCCTCGGAGTTCATCGCGGCGACGAGGCCGAGCGCCATCACCGCGATGCCGACCAGTGCGATCGGGATCGGGTTGCGTTTCTGGAAGGACTTCATCCCTTGCACCTGTCCCGGTTCGTCGGCAAGAGCGTGAAGTCCGTGTTCGGCAGCAGTGGCGGCGCGCCGACCGTCCCCGTCATCTCGCACGCGTAGAAGTTGAACCACGAGCCGTAGTCGGCGGTGCGGGTGAGCGCGCTGACCTTCTTCGGCATGAACTGGATGAAGTGCTCGACGAGCGGCTCGTTCTGGTTCAGGTTCGTGGTGAGCTTGCCCAGCGCGGCGATGTCGTCCTTCAGCGGGGCCCGCGCGTCGGTGAGCAGACCGGCGGTCGTGGTGGCCAGGTTGCCCAGCCCCTCGATCGCGTCGCCGATCGGCTTGCGGTCCGCGGCGAGGCCGGAGACCAGCTGCTGCAGCTTCACGATCAGGTCGTTGAGCTGCGGGGTGTGCTGGTTGACCGTGTCGAGCACCGAGTTGAGGTTGTCGATGACCTCGCCGATCACCTGGTCCTTGTTGGCGATCGTGGTGGCCAGCGACGCGGTGTGCGACAGCAGGCTTTCCACCGTGCCGCCCTCGCCTTGGAGTACCTGGATGACCTCGTACGACAGCTTGTTCACGTCGGCCGGGTTCAGCGCGGTGAACAGCGGCTTGAAGCCGTTGAACAGCTCGGTCAGGTCCAGCGCGGGCGTGGTGCGTTCGAGCGGGATGGTGTCACCCGGCTTGAGCGTCGCGCCGCTGGTGTCGTCGCCCTCGCCGAGCGAGACGTAGCGCTGGCCGACCAGGTTGCGGAACTTGATCTGCGCGGTGACGCCGGCCGGCAGCTTGCGCCCGGCGTCGACCTCGAAGTCCACCTGCGCCTGGCGCTTGTCGACGATCTTCACGTCCTTGACCTGGCCGACCCGGACGCCGGCGATGCGCACGTCGTCGTTCGGCAGCAGGAGCGTGGCATCGGTGAACCGCGCGGAGTATGCGCTGGTGCTGGTGGTGTTGATGTTCGCGATGCTGATGCCCAGCACGGTCGTGAACAGCACCGTGATGACCACGAAGATCGTCAGCTTGATCAGCGGTGCGGCGAGTCCCCTCACTTGACCGTCACCTCCGTGCCCCGGTAGAGCGGGCCGACGAGCAGCGAGCCCCAGCCCGGGAACTGGTTTTGCGAAATCCCCATCTCCGGGCTGACCAGCGCGGCGAGGAAGTTGTTCTCGGCCGCGGTGTTGACCGGGTTGCCGCCCGAGGCGCCGCCGCCGTTGATCCCCGCCGCGTCCGCCTTGAAGTTGGCCGGGTTCAGGCCCTCGCCCACGGTCTTCGGAGCCGGGCCCTGTTTGGTGCCGTCCTTGAACGGGCCGTCCGGCGGCTGCTGCGGGAAGGGGTCCGGCAGCGGGTTGAGGTCATAGCAGCGCGGGCCGCGCTTGTCCTCGAACCGCGGCTCCTCGCCCGGCTTGTACGGCCCGCGGTTCACCACGATCTCCAGCGTGGCGTTCAGACCGGGCTTGCCGGTGCCCTTGCCCAGCGCCTTGTCGACCGTGGGGACGATCTTCGCCATCTGGCCGAGCACGCACGGGTATTCCGGCGAGTACTTGGCGAGCAGCTCAGCGGTCGGCCGCGCGGTGCTGGCGAGACTGATCAGGTTCTGCGAGTTCGCTTCGAGGAACGACTGCAGGTCCTGCGACGCGGTGGTGAGGTTGCCGTAGAGGCTCGACAGGTTCGCCTGCTCGGCGACCACGGTGCGGGTGGTCGTGCTCAGGTTGTCCAGGCTCTGCACCAGATCCGGCGTCGCGTTGCTCAGGTGACCGGAGAACTCCGCGAGCGCCTGCAGGTTGTGCTGCAGCTCCGGCTCGTGCGGGTTCAGGTCGCCGATGTACTGGCCGAGCTGCGAGAGCGTTTCGCCGAGCGGTTTGCCGCGGCCCTGCAGCGCGGTCGAGATCGCGGTGAGCGTGCTGGACAGCTTCTGCGGCTGAACCGCCTGCAGCACCGGCATGAGGTGCTCCAGCGCCTGCTCCAGCTCGACCGCGCTCGACGTGCGGTCCTGGGTGATCACGTCGCCCTGGGAAAGCGTCTTGGCCGACGGGTCCTTCGGAATCTCCAGCGACACATAGCGTTCGCCGAACAACGTCTTCGGCAGGAATCGCGCGGACACGTTCTGCGGAATCAGCTTCACCGACTCCGGGTCCATCGCCAGCGTCAGTTCCGCGCCGTTCCCGGTGGCCTTGATGTCCTCCACCGAACCGACGATCAAACCGCGGACCTTCACGTCCGACTGCTTCAGCAATTGGTTGCCGATGCTGCCCGCGTCGAGCTTCACCGTGACGAACTTGCTGAACGCCTTGTCATACATCGCGATGCTGAGCGCGATCCCGCCGACGAGCACCGCCACCAGCAGCAGGCCGAGCAACCTGCGCCGTAGTGTGGTCATCCCGCAATCCTCACCGTGACGTCGGTTCCCCAGATCGCGAAACCGATGAAGAAGTTCACGACCGAAACCGTGACGATGGAAAGCCGCACCGCGCGGCCGACGGCCACGCCCACCCCGGCGGGCCCGCCGCTGGCCCGGTACCCGAAGTAGCAGTGCGAAAGAATGATCAAAACGCTGAAGATCAGCACTTTGATGAACGAATAGAGCACGTCTTGCGGTGGTAGGAACAGGTCGAAGTAATGATCGTAGGTACCCGCGGATTGTCCGTAGATATAGATAACGACCAGCCGCGAGGCGAGGTACGAGCTCAGCAGGCCGATCACGTACAGCGGGATCACCGCCACGAACCCGGCGATGATCCGCGTGGTCACCAGGTACGGAAGGCTCGGCACGCCCATCACTTCGAGCGCGTCGATCTCCTCGGAGATCCGCATCGCGCCGAGCTGCGCGGTGAAGCCCGCGCCGACCGTCGCCGACAGCGCCAGCCCGGCGACCAGCGGCGCGATCTCGCGGGTGTTGAAGAACGCGGTGAGGAAGCCGGTGAAGGCCGAGGTGCCGATCGAGTTCAGCGCCGAGTAGCCCTGGAGGCCGACGAGGACACCGGTGAACAGCGTCAGGCCGACCATCACGCCGACCGTGCCGCCGATGACCGCGAGCGAGCCGGAACCGAAGCTCACCTCGGCCAGCAGCCGCAGCACTTCCTTGGTGTAGCGGCGCAGCGTGCGCGGCGTCCACAGCAGAGCCCGGCCGTAGAACGACATCTGGTCGCCGAGCGTGTCCAGGGTCTCCAGCGGGCGGTTGGCGATCCGCTTCGCCCCCGAGAGGAACGTCATGGTCAGTCCAGCTTTCCGGGCACGAGCTGCAGGTAGATCAGCGTGATCACGAAGTTCACGACGAACAGCAGCAGGAACGTGATGACCACCGACTGGTTCACCGCGTCGCCGACGCCCTTCGGGCCGCCGCTCGGGTGCAGGCCGCGATAGGCCGCCACGACCGCGGCGATGAAGCCGAAGATCAGCGCCTTGATCTCACCGACCCAGAGGTCGGGCAGCTGCGCGAGCGCGGAGAAGCTGGACAGATACGCGCCCGGGGTGCCGCCCTGGAGCACGACGTTGAAGAAGTAGCCGCCGAGCACGCCGATGACGCTGACCATGCCGTTGAGCAGGAGCGCGACGAGCATCATGGCGAGCGTGCGGGGCACGATCAGGCGCTGGACCGCGGAGACGCCCAGCACCTCCATCGCGTCGATCTCCTCGCGGATGGTCCGCGCGCCGATGTCAGCACAGACAGCGCTGCCGCCCGCGCCGGCCACCAGCAGCGCGGTGACCAGCGGACTGGCCTGCTGCACGGTCGCCAGCACCGAACCAGCACCGGTGTAGGACTGCGCGCCGAGCTGGCGAGCGAGCGCGCCGAACTGCAGCGAGATGACCGCGCCGAACGGGATCGCGACGAGCGCGGTCGGCAGGATCGTCACGCTCGCGACGAACCAGGCCTGCTGGATGAACTCGCGGAACTGGAACGGGCGCTGGAAGATGCCGCGGATGATGTCGAGGCCGAGCGCGAACAGGTTCCCGGTCTCCCGCAGCATTCCGTAGCCGGGGATCTTGGCCGAGGTGGTGCTCACGCGCCACCCTGCCCGTGCCGGGGCGACCGGCGGTCCGCGGCGCCGGGAATGCGCGCGACCTGGTCGGCGGGAAGCTGTCCCTGGTGCTGGTTGGGCACCGGACCCGGTGACGTGACCGGCGGCAGCTGCTGGGTGTCCTCGGGGCCGGGCTGGCGGGGGGCGCTCGCGTGCGGCCGCACGTTGTAGTGGCGCTGCTGCTCCGGCGTCAGGGATTCGATGATCCCCTCCTGCGCGTTCGCCGGGAGCGTGTGCAGGATCCGCATGACCCGGTCCATCCGCCGCTTCGCCCCGGCCCGCTCCGGAACGCCCGGGCTGACCTGCATCTGCGGCACGACGCCACGCACGTCCTCGTTGAGCACGTCGCCGTGGCCCGCCTCGGCCTCCGCCTGCTCGCGGGCCATCTGGGCGCTGTCCTTTTCCTCGGACATGCCGATCGGGCCGAGCTTGCGGCCGTTGAGGAACTGCTCGACCACCGGCTCTTCGCTGGTCAGCAGCACCTCGCGCGGGCCGAACATGACGAGTTCCTTGCGGAAGAGCATGCCGAGGTTGTCCGGCACCGTGCGGGCGAGGTTGATGTTGTGCGACACAATGAGGAACGTCGCGTCGATCTGGGCGTTGACGTCGAGGAAGAGCTGCGAGATGTAGGTCGTGCGGACCGGGTCGAGACCGGAGTCCGGCTCGTCGACCAGGATGATCTCCGGGTCCAGCACGAGGGCGCGGGCGAGGCCGGCGCGCTTGCGCATACCGCCGGAGATCTCGCCGGGGAGCTTCTTGTCCGCGCCGGCGAGACCGGTGATCTCAAGCTTCTCCAGCACGATCCGGCGGATCTCGGTCTCGGACTTCTTCGTGTGCTCCCGCAGCGGGAAGGCCACGTTGTCGAAGAGGTTCATCGAGCCGAACAGCGCGCCGTCCTGGAAGAGGACGCCGAAAAGCTTCCGGATCTCGTACAGCTTGTGCTCGGAGCAGGTGACGATGTCGACGCCGTTGATGACGCACCGTCCGCGATCCGGCTTGAGCAGGCCGATCATCGACTTCAGGAACACGGACTTGCCGGTTCCGGACGGGCCGAGCATCGCCGAAACCTCGCCGGGAGGCAGGGTCAGCGTCACGTCCCGCCAGATGGTCTGCTTTCCGAAGGACTTCGTCAGACCTTCGATGACCACCTCGGCACCCATCGCACCTCCAGGAGCTGTTCCGCGTCGTCGCGCACCGCCGCCCCGTCACCGCTGGCAGCGGCGGAGCTCGCGCGGCGAACTCCGCTTCAACCAGGTGCAACGAGCTGAGCGCGAACAGGTTACTCACCAGTTTTGTTCGCTGGCCAGCCCCCGTGCACACCTCACGCGACGGGGATCCAGTACGGCGACCGCTGGCAGCACGGTAGTGCACGTCACGTTCGGGCGCAGATTCAGATGGCCGACCGTCGCTCACCCTGACGGGTTAACCGGCGGAAACGCGGCCAACAGCGGGTGACTCGGGGCCGTCGGGCGAACAGTGTGTTCGCCTGAACGAGGGTGCCGCGGGTCCGGCTCGGCGACTGTGCGCTTTTTGTCCGAACAGCGAAAGGGGCGGGCACCCGTGTCGGGTGTCCGCCCCTTTCGAGGTGGTGCGGCAGGCGCTTGCGCGCCCGGGATCACTTGATGGTGATCTTGGCGCCGGCGGCCTCGAGCTTCTCCTTGGCGGCGTCGGCGGCCTCCTTGTCGACCTTCTCCAGGAGCGCCTTCGGAGCGGCCTCGACCAGCTCCTTGGCCTCCTTCAGGCCCAGACCGGAGACGACCTCGCGGACGACCTTGATGACCTGGATCTTCTTGTCGCCTGCCGAGTCGAGGACGACGTCGAACTCGTCCTGCTCCGCGGCGGCCTCGGCGGGCGCGGCACCCGGGGCGGCGGCCACGACGGCGGCCGGGGCGGCGGCGGTGACGTCGAAGGTGTCCTCGAACTCCTTCACGAACTCGGACAGCTCAAGAAGGGTCAGCTCCTTGAAGGCGTCGATCAGCTCGGCGGTGCTCAGCTTCGCCATGATGGCTTCCTCTCAGAAAAACGAACGAGACGTTCGGGGTGGGGTGGTTCAGCTCTCGGCGGGTGCTTCGGCTGCTTCGGTACCGGTGGCGTTGCGCTGCTTCTCCTCCAGCGCGGCAGCCAGGCGGGCAACCTGGGACGCCGGCGCCTGGAACAGCGCGGCGGCCTGGGAAAGCTTCGCCTTGAACGCGCCCGCCGCCTTGGAGAGCAGCACCTCGCGGCTGTCGAGATCGGCGATCTTGGTGATCTCGTCCACGGACAGCGACTTGCCGTCCATGTAGCCGCCCTTGATGACAAGCGCGTTGTTGTCCTTCGCGAAGTCGCGAAGCGCCTTCGCGGCGTCGACTGCCTCGCCGTGCACAAAAGCGATCGCGGTCGGGCCGACGAACAGGTCCTCGATCCCCTCAAGGCCGGCGTCCTCAGCGGCACGCTTGACGAGGGTGTTCTTCGCGACCCGGTACTTGGCACTGGTGCCGAGAGCGCGGCGCAGCTGGGACAGCTGAGTCACGGAGAGGCCGGTGTACTCGGTAACGACGGTGGCCGAGCTGCTGCGGAAGCTCTCCGCGATCTCGGCGACGGCCGCCACCTTGTCGGGCTTCGCCATGGTCGCCTCCTCTCTTGGCTAGTGTCACCACTGGCTTCGGCGGAGGCGCCCCCGAACGAAAAAACGCCCACGCGCAGTCAGACGCGGGGCGTTGCCCAGCCATGAAGACTGGGTTAGGGCCTCGTTCCTCCTGCGCGGGCCGTCGCCGTTGCGGGCGAACCTTCGCTCCCCGGGAATCCGGAGAGAACCAGCGGTCTTTGGTAGAACCGTCGACCAGCATACGGGAGGGCTCCGCGGCCTTAGCGGGCACCCCCTTGCTGAGCTGCGAGAACCGGGTCAGTCTCGGGAAATCCCGGCGGAGCGGGCATCATTGGTGACGTGGCGGAACAGCGTGATCACGGAAAGCCGGAAGAAACCCCCTCTCCCGGTTCGGGTGGATCCTCGGCGCAACCGCCCGCACTGCCGCAGCCCGGCGGGGACGAGGTCGCGCCGCGAACTCCCGCCCCGCCGTCGGCGAACCCGCCCCAACCGGCCGCGCCGAATCTCCCGCAGCCGAGCGGATCGGCCGAGCCGCAGCTGGATCCGGAGCAGCTGCGGCAGTTCCAGGAATTCCAGCGATTCCAGGAGTATCTGCGGTTCACCCAGTCCCAGCGGGGCGCCGAACCGGCTCCGGCGCCCGACCCGGGCCTGGTCCCGGCCGGCAACCGCCAGCCGCAACCACTCGCCGGCGGGCAGCCGCCCGCCCCGCCGAACCAGCCGGGCGCACTGACCGAGTACGAGCAACCGCCGCGCAACCGCCGCCCGGTGCCGCGCTGGGTCAAGCGGCTCGGCGGGAAAATCCTTGGCTGGGTGATCGCACTGGTCATCCTCGGCATCCTGGTCAACTGGGGGTATCACCAGATCTTTCCCAGCGACGACGGCAAAAGCTCAGCCCAGATCGCCGCCGAGGGCGGCGGGCAGTTCCACACGAACCAGATCCTCACGACGGCCTCGCCGTACGAATCGGTCCGTCGCGTCTATGACGGGATCGCGCAGCACGGCCCCGGGCAGAAGAGCATGGTCGACCACGTCTGCGGCCTTTTCGACCAGGCCACGCAACAGAAGTTCGCGACCGATCTCGGTTTCACGGACTGCGCTGTCGCGGTACAGGGCCTGCACGACCGGCTCGACCGTGCGCCCGGTTCAGTCGACGCTTACGCCGAGTCGATCTCAAAGCACTCCGGATGGCCGCCAGGCGAGAACGTGGTGATCAAGTCGTGCGACTTCGCCATCACTGGCGGTCCGGCACTCGGCGACTTCACCGTCAAGCAGGTCGACAAAGGACAGTGGCTGATCGTCGGGCATCAACGCGGACCCGAGAAGTGCCCTCCGCCCACGGCGACCTCCACCCCGGGCTGACCCGTCAGGCAGGCGAACTGATCGGCAACCGGGTCTCCCCCGTGTCCGAGTACGCGAAGAAGTCCACCAACGCCGCCGCGAAAGCCGGGTGTGCCACCGCTTCCATGTGGTTCCCCGGTACCCGCACCAGCCGCGCGCCCGCGATCCCCGCGGCGAGGCGTTCCGGCTGAGTCGCCAGTTCGTCCGACTCCCCGGCCAGGATCAGCGTCGCCGCCGACAGGTTCGTCAGCCGCATCGGGCCGTGCGGGGTCGCGTGCATGACCGCGGCCAGCGCTTCGACGTCCGCGCCCGCGCGGCGGGCCAGCCGGCGGAACGGGCGCACCGCCGAGGGCACCTGGGACCGGTCTTCGGCCAGCAGGCCCTCCGCGATCTGAGTCCGGTTGATCACCCGGGCGTCCACCCCGCCGAAATCCACGATTCCCGCGCCGACGCCGCCGACCGCGAGGCAGCGGACTCGCGGGTCACTCGTAGCCACCAGCAGCGAGACGATCGCGCCCATCGAGTAGCCCGCCAGGCACACCTCGTCCAGGCCGAGTTCGTCGAACAGCGCGGTCAGGTCCGCGGCCATGATGTCCTCGCCGTAGGCCGCCGGGTCGTGCGGTTTCTCCGACGCGCCGTGGCCGCGCGCGTCCGGTGCGATCACCGTGAACCCGGCCTTGACCAGCGCGTCCACGACTCCGGGGTTGACCCAGTTCACCTGGGAATCGGCGGCGAAACCGTGGTGCAGCACGACGGGCCGCCGGTGCCGTCCGTCGCCCTCCCAAACGGTGTAGCTCAGCTGGAGCCCGTCGGGGGCGAGGAACGTCGTTGGCATATGTCCATGAGACACGAAAAAAGGGTGGTCACCCACGTTGCGTGACCACCCTTTCGCGTGATGTGCGACTCAGACCGCCGCTTCCTCGGAGAGGAGGTTGCGGGTCCGCGCCGGGTCGACCGGGATGCCCGGGCCCATCGTCGTGGTGAAGGTGATCTTCTTGACGTAGCGGCCCTTCGCCGACGACGGCTTGGCGCGCAGGATCTCGTCCAGCGCGGCCGCGTAGTTCTCCACCAGCTTCTCGGTGTCGAACGACGCCTTGCCGATCACCAGGTGCAGGTTCGCCTGCTTGTCGACGCGGAAGTTGATCTTGCCGCCCTTGATGTCCTTCACGGCCTTCTCGACCGCGGGGGTCACCGTGCCGGTCTTCGGGTTCGGCATGAGGCCGCGCGGGCCGAGGATGCGGGCGATGCGGCCCACCTTGGCCATCTGGTCCGGCGTCGCGATCGCGGCGTCGAAGTCGAGCCAGCCACCCTGGATGCGCTCGATCAGTTCGTCGGTGCCGACCGCGTCCGCGCCGGCGGCCTCGGCCTCAGCGGCCTTGTCGCCGACGGCGAAAACGATGACGCGGGCGGTCTTACCGGTGCCGTGCGGCAGGTTCACGGTGCCGCGGACCATCTGGTCGGCCTTGCGCGGGTCGACCCCGAGACGCATCGCGACCTCGACGGTCGCGTCCATCTTCGTCTTGGAGGTCTCCTTCGCCAGCTTCACGGCCTCGAGCGGCGCGTACAGCCGCGCCTTGTCGATCAGCTCCGCGGCCTGGCGGTAGGCCTTGCTGTGCTTGGTCATGCTTCTGTCCTCAAATCAATGGATCAGTGTGGTGGCGAGCCGCACCCGGCTCTCCCACGGATTGCGGTGAAAGGTCAGCCTTCGACCGTGATGCCCATCGAACGGGCGGTGCCGGCGATGATCTTCGCGGCCTGGTCGATGTCGTGCGCGTTGAGGTCGGTCTCCTTGGTCTTCGCGATCTCGCGGACCTGGTCCCAGGTGACCTTGGCGACCTTGGTCTTGTGCGGCTCGCCGGAGCCCTTCTCCACGCCCGCGGCCTTGAGCAGCAGCTTGGCGGCCGGCGGCGTCTTCAGCTTGAAGTCGAACGACCGGTCCTCGTACACGGAGATCTCGACCGGGACGACGTCCCCGCGCTGCGACTCGGTCGCGGCGTTGTAGGCCTTGCAGAACTCCATGATGTTGACGCCGTGCTGACCCAGCGCCGGGCCGACCGGCGGCGCGGGGTTGGCCGCACCCGCCTTGATCTGCAGCTTGATGATCGCCGCAAGCTTCTTCTTCTTGGGTGGCATTACCTTGTGTCCTTCTTAACTGACGTGAGTCCCCCGCACACCTGCCAGTACGCGGGGACTGCCGACCGGGATGGCCCGGCCGTCAGATCTTGGAGACCTGGCTGAACGAGAGCTCGACCGGGGTCTCCCGGCCGAAGATCGACACCAGGACCTTCAGCTTCTGCCCGTCGACGTTGACCTCGGAGATCGTGGCGGGCAGCGTGGCGAACGGGCCGTCCATGACGGTAACCGACTCGCCGACCTCGAAGTCGACCTCGACGGCGGGCGCACCGGACGGCGCGGCCGCGGCGGACTCGCCGCCCTTGGCCGCTTTGGCCGGGGCTTCCTTCTCGACCTGCGGGGCGAGGAACTTCAGCACCTCGTCCACGGTCAGCGGCGACGGCCGCGAGGTGGCTCCGACGAACCCGGTGACGCCCGGGGTGTTGCGGACCGCGCTCCACGACTGGTCGTTGAGGTCCATCCGGACCAGGATGTAGCCGGGCAGCACCTTGCGCTGCACCTGCTTGCGCTGGCCGTTCTTGATCTCGGTGACCTCTTCGGTCGGAACCTCGATCTGGAAGATGTAGTCCTCGACGTCCAGGGTCTGGGTACGCGTCTCGAGGTTGGTCTTGACCTTGTTCTCGTAACCGGCGTACGAGTGCACGACGTACCACTCGCCCGGCGCGGCCTTGAGCTCGGCGCGCAGCGCGGCGACCGGGTCGTCCGCCTCGGGGGCGGGCTCGGTCACGTCGGCGTCGTCCGCGTCGCTGTCGTCGGCGGAGGCTTCTTCGGCGACGACCTCGTCCTCGGCGACGGGCACCTCGACGGCGTCGGCGGACTCCTCGTCGCCGGGTGCCGTCTGCACCTGCTCGTCGGAAAGCTCGGTCAGGTCGCGACCGGCTTCGGTGCCGTTGTCGGAGGTCACGTTCCGTCCTCTCAGTTGATCGCTTGCCGGGCCGGACCGGGGCCCGGCCAGCGCGGTGGCGCGCCCGTTGCGGGCGTCAGCCGAAGACCAGCCCGACCAGCTCCTTGAAGCCGAGATCGAGGCCGCTCACGAGGGCCACCATGAACACCACGAACACCAGCACGACCGCGGTGTAGGTGACCATCTGCTTGCGGTTGGGCCAGATGACCTTGCGGAGCTCGGCCCAGACCTCGCGGATGAACCGCGTAAACCGGGCGAACACCGAGGCCTTCTTGGCCTTCCGGTCCCGTTTGGGGGTAGGCGCGCCCTTGGCGTCGGCGGGCTTCGCGACCTTGTCGCCCGCCTTGCCGGACGGACGGGTCGAGCCCGGCCGTGCCTCGGACTTGCCTGCCGGCCGAGCGGAAGCGCGGCGTTCGCGCCGAGCCGCGGCGGACACCGGGCGGGATTCGACTCCGGACTGCTTGCCCGAATCGTCCTGCTCGTGCTCGCCGCTGGCGTCGCTGTCGCTCACGACCACTCCTCCGCTCCACCAGTTCCCGTACGCAGGGGTGACAGGACTTGAACCTGCAACCTGCGGTTTTGGAGACCGCTGCTCTGCCAATTGAGCTACACCCCTGTGGAGCCCGGTCACCCTGGCTCCGGAGGACGCATTCCATCATCCCCACCATCCGGCGGGGATGACCGTAGTGCGTTCCGAGTTCCGAAGTCTACGGCAAGCCGGATGAAGCCTCGCAACCCAGCCCCCTCGACCGCGCCGCGGCGGTCTCGCGGCACCCCGGAGACGGCCGTTCCGGACCCTTCGGACAGCACCCCGGAATCCTCGGCGAAGATCACCTGATCGTGCGAATATTAGCCCGTGCCCGTAATCCGATTAATCGCAAAGCCGTCGGCGACCGCCGCCTCGCCCGGCTTCGTAGCCGTTCCGGATTGCTGGCACGGCAAGCGAAACCGCTTCCGCACCCGCGAATTTCCCCACCAGGCAGCCAAGACCGGCCCACGGGAAGATGATCTTCGTTGACTCGCAAGCGGAACTCTGATCAAGGAGCATCGGTGACCTCATTCCGGCTTGGGCTCGCTTTGCCGCAGTACGGCAAGCTCGCCGACCCCTCCGCCATCGCCGGCTTCGCCACCGAAGCCGAGCGCATGGGCTTCGCTTCGCTGTGGGTCGGCGACCGGGTGCTGACCCCGGTCGCCCCGAAGACCTATTACCCGTCCGGTACACCCGAACAGCCGTACCCGCCGGAGTTCGTCCGCTTCGTCGATCCGCTGCTGGCGCTCACCATCGCGGCGAATTCGACCGAGACCGCGCGGCTGGGGTCGAGCACCCTCAACGGCCCGCTCTACTCCCCGGTGCTGCTGGCGCGCTCCCTGACTTCGCTGGACCTGCTGTCCGGCGGCAGGCTCGACGTCGGACTGGGGCTCAGCTGGCTTCGCGACGAGTACACCGCCGCCGGCGTGCCGTGGGAGCACCGCGGCGCGCGGCTGGCCGAACTGGTCGAGGTGCTGCGGACGCTCTGGACCGCGGACCCGGCCGGGCACCAGAGCGAACGCTGGGACATCCCGGACTCCCTGATCGGCCTGCGTCCGCTGCAGCGGCCCGGCCCGCCGGTGCTGCTGGGCGGGGCGTCGGACGCGGCACTGCGCCGCGTCGGCCGGATCGCCGACGGCTGGTTGCCCGCCGGGCTCCCGATCCCGCTGCTGCGGCAGAAGTGGGCGATGGTCGTCGAATCCGCGGAGAAGGCGGGCCGGGATCCCGAGTCGCTGCGCCGGGTGCTGCGGATCAACCCGACGCCGGGCTCGAAAACGGCGACCGTCGAGGACGTCGCAGCTCAGCTGAAGGCCGCCGAAGCCGACGGCATCACTGAGGCCCTGGTCGATCTGCACTATCTGGCCGAAACCGTCCCGCACGCGCTGGAGCTGGCGGGCGAGTTGCATACTGCTGTCTTCGCGTGATCACCCGTAAGCGGGTCGTCGGCGAGGGGCCGGACCGGTAAAACGGTCGGGTGGGGGCAAACAAAAGCGGTGGATGCGGGTTGCTCGTCCTCGTCGTCGTGGGGGCGCTGCTGGCCGTCGGCTACTACAAGTCGAAGCACGACTCGTCGTCCGCACCGCCGTCCGGCGCGGACACCGGCGGCGGCAGCGGCCGGTACGTCGCGCTCGGCGACTCCTACACGTCGGCGCCGCGCACCGGGAAGCAGGCGGGCTCGCCGACCGGATGCGCGCGGTCGGACAACAACTATCCGCATCTGGTGTCGGCGAAGCTGAAGCCGGCGAAGTTCGTGGACGTCAGCTGCAGCGGCGCGACGACCGAGGACTTGACCGGCGCGCAGTCGACCCGCAACGGCTCGAACCCGCCGCAGTTCGACTCGGTCACCGCGAACACGACGCTCGTCACCCTGGGCATCGGCGGCAACGATGTGGGATTCATCTCACTGGCCCAGACCTGCGTGACCGCCCACCAGAGCGCCTCGCCGTGCAAGGACCGGCTCACCGCGGGCGGCAAGGACGAACTGGCCGACCGGATCAGCGGGACCGCGAAGAAGGTCGGCACCGCGCTCGACCAGATCCACCAGAAGGCCCCGAAAGCGCGAGTGGTGGTCGTCGGCTACCCCACGGTCCTCCCGGACGGCGACGGCTGCTGGCCAGTGCTGCCGCTGGGCTCCGGCGACGTGGCGTACCTGCGGGACGCCCTCGGCAAGCTCAACGACGCCCTGTCCGACCAGGCCAAGTCGCACGACGCCGGATTCGCGGACACCGCCGAGCCGAGCAAGGGCCACGACGTCTGCGCGAATTCGGACGTCAAATGGGTCGAAGGGGTGGTCCCGACGTCCTCGGCCGCGGCCCTGCACCCGAACGCGCGGGGCGAGGCGGGGATGGCTGACGTGGTGGAGTCGGTGCTCGGAGCGCACTGAGGCGGCGGCCCAATGAGGTTTTCCCGGTTGCTTGCGCGGCGGGTTCGCGACCACCGCACACTGGTGCAGCAGCTCCCCGGTCCCGCCGGTGTGAACGGGGCCACGCGGCTCGGCCCGCAGGCTGTGCACCTCCGCAGCGAGGCCGCACGCTTCTGAGAAACCCCCGATGGGGCATTGGGGCATCCCGACGCACCCAACGTGGCATTGGCCGGACTGGCGCCAGACCCGCGGGGGGGGAGTTTTACGTATAGCTCCGCTGGGTGGGGGGGCGTTGAGCGCACCCAACGCCACATTGGGCGCGAAGCGGGCTCTGCGGGCGAAGTCGGCGCTGCGGGCGAAGCCGGGCGATCAGGGGCGGACGAGAGCCTGCGGTTTGCCCAGCACGGTCTTGCCCTCGAACTTCACCGTCAGGTCAATCCGCGCGAGCCCCTCGTCCGTCAGCGCGCCGACCTTGCCGGTCACCTCGACCAGAGCGCCCTCGTCGTTGTCCGGCACCACGACCGGGCGGGTGAAGCGCGTGCTGAAGTCCACGAGGCGGGCCGGGTCGCCGAGCCAGTCGGTGACGATGCGGCCGGACAGGGCCATCGTGAGCATGCCGTGCGCGATCACGTCCGGGAGGCCGACCTTGGTCGCGAAGTTCTCGTTCCAGTGGATCGGGTTGAAATCGAGCGAGGCCCCGGCGTAGCGGACCAGTTGCGCGCGGGTGATGCGGACCTCCAGCGGAGGCAGTTCGTCGCCGACGTTCACGCTTCCGCCCCCCGAACCACGAGCTGCGCCCGCGTCGTGCACACGAGTTTGCCGTCCGCGTCGGTGATTTCCGCGCGGAGGTTGATGAAGTCGTTGCCCGCCCTCGCCATGATCGCCTCGATCGTGGCCGAGATTTCCAGCTCGTCGCCTGCGTGGACCGGGCGTTCGTAGCGGAAGCCCTGGTCGCCGTGGACCATCCGGGAGTAGTCGAGGCCGAGCGCGGGGTCGGACACGATGCCGTTGATCTTCGGCAGGTTCAGGATGGTGAGGAAGGTGGGCGGCGCGAGCACGTCCGGGTGGCCGGCCGCGCGGGCCGCCTCCGGGTCCCGGTACACCGGGTTCGGGTCGTCGATCGCGTCGGCGAACTCGCGGATCTTCTCCCGGCTCACGAAGTACTTGCTGTCCGACGGGTACTCCCGCCCGGTGAACGACTGGTCCAAAGGCACGCGAAGAAGGCTAACCGAACCTCGGCGCCGACCCGCGCGGGTGCCAGAACTGGCCAGTAGACAGCGAAAAGCCGCCCCGGCGCAGTGCCGGGGCGGCTCTTCGAAGCTGGTAAAAGACCGCCTGCGTCAGCGGGTCTCTTTGTGAGTCCGGTGCGTACCGCAGTTCGGGCAGAACTTCTTCATCTCCAGGCGATCCGGGTTGTTGCGCCGGTTCTTCTTGGTGATGTAGTTGCGGTGCTTGCACTCCTCGCACGCCAGCGTGATCTTGGGTCGCACGTCGGTGGCAGCCACAGCGTTTCCTTCTCTCTCAGATCCGGGGGCCAGCCCCGTCGTTACCGCGTAGCGGTGGCCGGACTTGAACCGGCGACACAGCGATTATGAGCCGCTTGCTCTGCCAACTGAGCTACACCGCCCTACGTGACGGCCAACCCCAACCCGGCCGAAACGCTCCGGGGGTCCAGGGGGCTAGCCCCTGGCGGGGGTCTGGGGGTTCGACCCCCAGATGGACGCCGCGAAGCGAGCCACGTCCGCGTTTTCCGCAGACATAGCTCGCCTACTCGCGAGCCCCTTTACGGAATCGAACCGTAGACCTTCTCCTTACCATGGAGACGCTCTGCCGACTGAGCTAAAGGGGCCTGCCTCTCGCGAGGACTTGGAAAGATTAGCAAGGGGGTTCACCCGGCTGTGCAACCGGGGTCGGTTAACCGCAAAACCTCAGGTCAGCAGGGTCAGCACGGTCTCCGAGTGCCGTCCCGGCGAGCGCGCCGTGCGGGCCTGCAGCCACGCCTCGAGGCGGTCCTCCGGCAGCGGCCGCGAGATCAGATAACCCTGGGCGACGTCACACCCCATCGCCTCAAGCTGATCGCGCGCCACGTCCTCCTCGACGCCTTCCGCCACGACCGTCAGGCCCAGCGAGTGCCCGAGTTCGACAATCGAGCGCACCACCGCGAGGTCGCCGAGATCGGTGCCCATGCCGAGCACGAAGCTCTTGTCGATCTTGACCTGGTCCACCGGCAGCTGGCGCAGGTACGCCAGCGACGAGTACCCGGTGCCGAAGTCGTCCACCGCCAGCACGATGCCCAGCGAATGCAGCTCGCGCAGGATCGGCAGCGCCTTCTGCGGGTCGGACATCACGCCGGACTCGGTCAGTTCGAACGTCAGCAGTTCCGGCGGCACGTCGAAGCGTTCCAGTTCGCGCTGGACCTTCGCCGGGAAGTCGTCGTCGGACAGATTCCGCACCGAAAGGTTCACTGCCGCGGAGATCCGCAAGCCCTCGTCGAGCCACTTGCGCACGCGCTTCAGCGATTCCTCCAGCACGAACGACGTCAGCACGCCGATCAGGCCGGCCGCCTCGATCGCGGGCACGAACTCGTCCGGACCGAGCCTGCCGAATTCCGGGTGTACCCAGCGCACGAGCGCCTCGACGCCTTGCACCTGCCGGTTCGGCAGCGTCACCTTCGGCTGGTAGTGCACCGAGACGTGGCCGTCTTCCAGCGACTGCCGGAACTGCGTGACCATCTGGAACCGGCGCAGGAAGATCTGGCCCATGCTCGGTACGTAGCCGCGCACTTCCTCGCCGCCGCGGGTGGCGCGGACGGCGACGTCGGCGCGCTGCAGCAGGCCGTCGACGTCGACCTCGCCGGCGTCGTCCACGGAGCTGGCGTAGCCGATCATCGCGTTGGCCTCGACCGAAAGCCGGTCCACCGGATACGGCTCGGACAGCTGCACCCGCAGCCGTTCGGCGGCACGGTGGGCGTCTTCGATCGTGCAGTCCACGAGCAGCGCGGCGAAGGACGCGCCTTCGAGCCGGGCGAGCGGGACGTCCGGGCCGAGTGCGCCGCGGATGCGGGTGCCCGCGGCGACGACCATCCGGTCCGCCCACGAGTAGCCGAGCGCGTCGCTGACCGTGGAGAAGACGTCGAGGTCGATCCGCAGCACCACGGCCTCCGCCGATTCGCGCAGCGGATCCCGCGAGACCTGCTGGAATCCCGGCCGGTTCAGGTGCCCGGTGAGCGGGTCGTGGTAGGCGTCGTGGCGGAGCGTGGCGAGCAGCCGCCGGTTGTCGAGCGACGTCGCGAGGTGGCTGGCCATCGTGCCGAGCAACTGGACGTCGTACTTGCCGAAACCGCGCCAGCGCGAGAGCCGGTCGTGCGCTTCGACGACTCCGAGCAGCCGGTTCGCACTGCGCAGCGGCACCACGAGCGCTTCCTGCGCACTGCGTTCCAGCAGCGCCGCACGGACGTCCGGGTTGGCCTCGGTGATCCGGAAGTGCCGCACGTGCGCACCGGGCAGGCGCAGCAGCGGGTCGTCGCTGGCCGGGTCCGAGGCCGGAAGTTCGTTGCCCGCGACGACGACGCGCATCGGATCATCGGCCTCGAGCCGCAGGCGGAGCACGACGCGTCCGGCGGCCAGCTGGTCCTTGATCCGCTCGGCGATCGTGGCCCATTCGCGCACGTCGACCTCGCCCACCAGCTCCTCGCCGCGGCTCGCCGGACGAGCGGCCGCCTGCTGCCCGGACCGCGCGACCATCAGGCTGACGTCGGACAGCGCTTCCATGTCCCGCTGTTCGCGAAGCAGATCGGAGTAAGCCCAGTACAGCGCGGTCAGGCCGAGGAACACCGCCAGCACCAGCGGCCAGGCCTGCGGGGTGCTCGCGATGACGAGGTAGCCGGTGAGGCCGACCGAAGCGTTGACGAAGCCGACCACGAGGATGCGGCCGGTCAGCCGGATCGCGGTGCTCACGCGCATCCGGCGGCGCAGCACGCGCACCGCGGCCAGCGCGAGCAGCGTGCTGACCAGCGGCGCGGTGAGCGTTCCGGCGAGCGCGGCGACCCACGGCATGGTCGGCCCGCCGCCCATGGCCAGGTGCACGAGCCCGGCGACGGCGAACGCGCCGGTGATTTCGAGCAGGAACGCGCCCGCGTTGTAGAGGACGCGGCCGGCGACCTTGCGCGCCAGCAGGGTGCCGATTCCCGCCACGAGATGCGCGGCGAGCACCACTTCGAACGGGGCGACGAAGAAACCGATTACCAGCGGAATCTCGGTGAACGAGATGGTCCACGAGATGCCGCTGCGGACGTCGACGTTGATGCCGAGCTGTTCGGCGAGCAGGAACGCGACCGCGAGCACCGGGCCGATCCACCAGAGCTTCGCCGAGCCGTGGAACGGCAGCCAGGAGCCGACGGCGAAGGCCGCGAGCAGGCCGAGGCCCAGCACGAAGAAGGTGTAAACGCGGAAGCGGCTTTCGTCCGTGCGGCCGTCGGCCGGTGCGGAGCCAGCTCCTCCCGAGCCCATCGCCTCCGGCGCGGTACCGGGATGGGCGTTGCTGTCCGGCATCCGACCTTCCTTCCCGGCTGCCCGGTCGCGCTCGTCCGTGACGTCAGGTGTGGGCGAGGGCGCCACCTTACCCCGTAGGGCGTACCGGCGTCCCTTTCGAGACAGTAGGAGATCACCCCAGGGTTAACAATGGGCGTTCTTCTCTGACCTGCGTGGACCAAGGAGTGAAACTCCCGGTTCGCCCCGGAACCCCCGGGCCGGGGAGTGTTCTGGGGGTCTTTTCCGCATCCGTCGGCGGACAATGGCGGTATGCACAACGACGTGACAGCCACCGGCCATGCGGCGCGCATCGCCACGGTGGACGCACTGCTTCCCGCGCCACTCCCCTTCGAGGTCGGAGGGGATTCCGTCCTGCTTTCCGCCGAGGTCGGCGACACCACCGCGGCCGGTCTGACGACCTGCACCGGGCTCGGCCCGGACAGCCCTCAGTCGATGTGGCGGGCACTCGTCGAGCACCGGCTGGAGGTCCAGCTGGCCGGCCCCGATCCGGCCGCCGGACTCGACGCCTTGCTCACTCGATGGGATGAACACCTGCGGTCCCTCGCCCGAGTGGGGGATACGGAGTGCGCCGCGGTGCTCTCCCGGCCCAGCCGCGACACCGCCGGAGCCACCGAACTCCTCCGGCACGGCTTCGCCCCGGTCGGCGTGCTCGCGGTCCGCCCGGCGCAGCGGATGGCCGCCGGACCCGACGCGACACCGGGCGTCTGCATCCGGCACGCGACGCCGGACGACCTCTCCACCGCGGTCGCGCTGCAGCTCGAATTGCAGCGGTACGACGCGCAGTTCGGCCGGATCACGCTCCGCCCCGGCGTCGAGGAGCTGATCACCAAGGAGCTGCTGCACCACCTCGAACGGCCTGAGCCGCAGGTCTGGATCGCGGAGCTGTACGGCCAGCCGCTCGGCATGGTCGTGCTGCAGATGCCCGACGAGACCGGCTGGATCCGGCACCGGGTGGCCGCTACTCGCGTGGGTTACCTGTCTTCGCTGGCGGTTTCCGAGGCGGCTCGGTCCTCCGGTGTCGGCACCGCGCTGGCCGCGCACGCGCACCAGGTCTTCGACGAGGCAGGCGCGGATGTCGTGCTGCTGCACCACGCCGTGGCGAACCCTCGGTCGACGCCGTTCTGGTACGCGCAGGGCTACCGGCCGCTGTGGACCGGCTGGCAGCGAAGGCCCGCCGTGCGTTCTCGCTAGTCTGGCGTTGCCAGGCGATCCGAGGGGAGCCCCAGTGACCGAGAAACCCGACGCTGCGCCGAAAGCGCCGGAAGGCGTCGATGTCGAGAAACCCTCGGCCGCGCGGGTCTACGACTGGTACCTGGGCGGCAAGCAGAACTGGGCGGTGGACCGGGAGTTCGGCCGCCGCGTCGAGAAGATGTGGTCGCTCGCCCGGCCTGGCGCGAAGCAGAACCGCGAGTTCATGAACCGCGTGGTGCGCGCCGCGCTGGACGCGGGCATCCGGCAGTTCCTCGACCTCGGCTCCGGCGTGCCGACCGCGGGCAACGTGCACGAGGTGGTCGAGGGCGCGCTGGGCGACGACGACGAGGCCACCGTGGTGTACGTCGACTACGAGCCGGTGGCCGTGGCGCACGCGACGCTGATCCTTGAGGACGAGGCGGCCACCGACTGGGCCGGGATCGTCCAGGCCGACATGCGCGATCCCCGGGCCGTGCTGAACGACCCGCGCACCCGCGAGCTGATCGACTTCGACAAGCCGGTGTGCGTGATGCTGATGGCGGTGCTGCACTTCGTCGGCCCGGACGACGATCCGGACGGCATTGTGCGCGCCTATCGGGACAAGCTCGTGTCCGGCAGCTGGCTGGCGATCTCGCAGATGAGCGAGGGCGACGGCAGCGGTCCCGCGCTGGAGGGACTGCGGTGGTTCGTCGAGCAGTACCGCAAGACGAGCAATCCGATGTGGCTGCGGGACCGCGACGAGATCGAACCGTTCTTCGGCGGCTGGCCGCTGCTGGAGCCGGGGATCACCCATCTGCCGGACTGGCGGCCGGAGCGCGAGCTGAACGCCGTGGAGGCGGAGGCTCGCCCGTTCGCCTGGTGCGCGGTGGCGCGCAAGCCGTGACCGCCCCCGACGCACCGCGGGGCGTGGACGTCGACAAGCCCTCCGCCGCCCGGATCTACGACTGGTACCTCGGCGGCACCCAGAACTGGGCGGTGGACCGGGAATTCGGCCGCCGCGTCGAGAAGGTGTGGCCGCTCATCCGGCCGATGTCGCGGGAGAACCGGGCGTTCATGAACCGGGTCGTGCGGGCCGCGCTCGACGCCGGGATCCGGCAGTTCGTCGATCTCGGGTCGGGCGTGCCGACGGCGGGCAACGTGCACGAGATCGTCCGTGACCAGCTGCCGGCGAGGGTCGTCTACGTCGACTACGAACCGGTCGCGGCGGCGCATTCGCGAGTGATCCTCGAAAGCGAGGACGCGACCGAATGGGCCGGGATCGTCGAACGCGACATCCGCGATCCGGAGGCGATCTTCGCCGACGAAATCACCCAGGAGCTGATCGACTGGTCGCAGCCGGTGTGCCTGCTGATGATCACCGTGCTGCACTTCCTCGGCCCCGGCGACCGGCCGGACGAGCTGGTCGCCGCCTACCGCGACCAGCTCGCGCCCGGCTCGTGGCTGGCCGTCACGCACGGCACCTGCCGGGACGACGCGCCGCCGGAGCGGGCGGCCGAGGTCCGCGCGTTCGTCGACGCGTACCGGGACACGTCGAACCCGGCGTACCTGCGCTCGGACGAGGAGATCCTGCCGTTCTTCGGCGGCTGGCCGCTGCTGGAGCCGGGGATGAGCGCGCTGCCGGACTGGCGGCCGGACGAAGCGGTGTCGGAGTTCGCGGCGGAGGTCCGGCCGTTTGCCTGGGGTGCGGTCGCGCGAAAACCGTCGTGAGTGTTCATGCCGGTGAGAACCGGGATTGCCACTCACGACCCCCCGGCTTCTCTCCCAGCGAACACTCCCGGGGAAACAAACCCGCCCCTCAGAGAGTTGAGCACCTACGACTCAACTATTCGAGGAGTGCACATGTCCGACCCCCGCCTCCTGCCCGTCCTCCCGCTCGATGACGACGTCGTGCTGCCGGGCATGGTGGTCCCGCTCGACCTCGGCGACGCAGAGACCCGGGCCGCAGTGGAGTCCGCCCAAGCCAAGACCCCCGCGACCGCGTCGTTCCCCGGGATCCGCTCGGGCGCGGCGAGCAAGGCCGAAGTCCTGATCGTCCCGCGCGTGCACGGCGAGTACGCCGAACTGGGCACCGTCGCGACCGTCGAACGGATCGGCCGCGTTCCCGGCGGCAAGACCGCGGTGCTGCTCCGCGGTACGGCGCGCGCTTCCGTCGGCCGGATCGCCGACGGCCCCGGCGCGGCCCGCTGGGTGCACGCCGACGCCGCGGACGAAACTTCCGACGACCGCACCGCGCAGCTCGCCGCGGAGTACAAGGCCGTGGTCATCTCCGTGCTGCAGCAACGCGGCGGCTGGCAGATGATCGACGCCGTCCAGCAGGTCGAGGAGCCGTCCGCGATCGCCGACCTGGCAGGCAACGCGCCGTACCTGTCCACCGACCAGAAGCTGGAGCTGCTGAGCGCGCTCGACATCAGCGTCCGGCTGGAGAAGGCCCTTGAGTGGAGCCGGGAGTACCTGGCCGAACTGGAGGTCACCGAGACCATCCGCAAGGACGTCGCGGACGGGATGGAGAAGCAGCAGAAGGAATTCCTGCTGCGCCGCCAGCTCGAAGCGATCCGCAAGGAACTGGGCGAACTCGACGGCGCCGCGGCCGACGACGACTACCGCGCCCGGGTGGAAGCCGCCGATCTGCCGGACGAGGTGCGCAAGGCCGCGCTGGCCGAGGTCGACAAGCTGGAGCGGACGTCCGAGCAGTCGCCCGAGGGCGGCTGGATCCGGACCTGGCTCGACACGGTGCTGGAGCTGCCGTGGACTGAGCGGACGGAGGACGTCTACGACATCGCCGCCGCGCGGGCCGTGCTCGACGCGGACCACGCGGGTCTGGACGACGTCAAGGAACGGATCATCGAGTACCTGGCCGTGCGCAAGCGCCGCGCGGAATCGGGCCTCGGCCCGGTCGGCGGACGGCGTTCCGGTGCCGTGCTCGCGCTCGCCGGCCCTCCCGGGGTCGGCAAGACGTCGCTGGGCGAATCGGTCGCGAAGGCGATGGGACGCAAGTTCGTGCGCGTCGCGCTGGGCGGCATCCGGGACGAGGCCGAGATCCGCGGCCACCGGCGCACCTACGTCGGCGCGCTGCCCGGCCGGATCGTGCGGGCCATCAAGGAGGCCGGCTCGATGAACCCGGTGGTGCTGCTCGACGAAATCGACAAGGTCGGAGCCGACTACCGCGGCGACCCGACGGCCGCGCTGCTCGAAGTGCTGGACCCGGAACAGAACCACACGTTCCGCGACCACTACCTCGAGGTCGAACTGGATCTGTCCGATGTGGTCTTCCTCGCGACGGCCAACGCACTGGAGACTATCCCCGGCCCGCTGCTGGACCGGATGGAACTGGTGACGCTGGACGGCTACACCGAACACGAGAAGGTCACCATCGCGCGGGATCACCTGCTCCCCCGCGAACTCGAACGAGCCGGCCTGGCGCCCGGCGACGTGGTGCTGACCGACGAGGCGTTCAGCCGGATCGCCGCGGAGTACACCCGCGAGGCCGGGGTGCGCGACGCGAACCGGACGATCGCGAAGGTGCTGCGGAAGATCGCCACGAAGGTGGCTCTGGGTTCGGTCTCGCTGCCGCTGTCGATTTCGGCGGCGGACCTGGAAACCTACCTCGGCCGGCCACGGCACGTACCGGAATCGTCGCTGCCGACGGCGACCCAGCGGACGTCTTTGCCAGGCGTGGCAACGGGTTTGGCAGTCACCGGCGCTGGCGGTGACGTGCTGTACATCGAGGCGTCGCTGGCCGATCCGGAGAGCGGAGCTTCGGGCCTGCAACTGACCGGGCAGCTGGGTGAGGTGATGAAGGAGTCGGTGCAGATCGCGCTGTCGTACCTGCACTCGCACGGCGCGGAGCTGGAACTGCCGGTGGGAGACCTGCGAGAGCGGGGAATCCACGTGCACGTCCCGGCGGGCGCGGTGCCGAAGGACGGTCCTTCCGCGGGCATCACGATGACGACCGCGCTGGCTTCGCTGCTGTCGGGCCGGGTGGTCCGGGCCGATGTGGCGATGACCGGGGAGGTTTCGCTGACCGGGCGGGTGCTGCCGATCGGCGGGGTCAAGCAGAAACTGCTGGCCGCGCACCGGGCGGGGATGAAGACGGTGATCATCCCGCAGCGGAACGAGCCGGATTTGGATGATGTGCCGGCTGAGGTGCTTTCGCAGCTGGAGGTGCACGCGGTGGCGAATGTGCGGGAGGTGCTGGAGTTGGCTTTGACGCCGGCTTCTTCGGAGATTCGGCAGGCTGCTTGATCGTAGGTCCGTGAAGGGCTCCTTGGGGGAATCTGATTCCCCCAAGGAGCCCTTCGCAGCACGTCAAGAGAAGTCGAGCTTCCCCCCTTCAAAGCCTTCCACCCACGACGAATCGCCCTCCGCGGAGCCGGTGAACGCCGTCACCACCTCCGCCAGGCTTTCGCCTCCGTGCGGTAACGCCGTCCTGGCGCTCCAGCGCGAACTTCCCGTGTCCATTTTGGACATAGTGGTCGCCGCGTTCCAAGACGGCGCACCGGCTCTTCGCCGACAACCGACCCAGCGCCGCCTCGATCGTTTTCCACGCGGGAACCGTCGCACCGGGTCAGGTCCAGCACGTTCGGCCGATGCACTTCGCCGGTCTGCGGATTGAACACCGTCAAGCCGCGTTTTCGAGCCAGGCCAAGGACAACACGCGCGAGCGCTGGATCGCAAGTCGCGACAGAACGCGCGGCCAAGGACGAGCCGGCCCGAGCCCTCGCGAAGGCTGGCGTAGCGGGCTGGGGATCGTCGGCCCAGACCCCCAGGTCGCAGCTCAAGATCCCTTCCGGAAAGGATCAGCTCTGCGCCCCCGCGAGCACGGCCACGTTCATCACGTATTCGCCGTACCCCGACTTGGCCAGCTTGGTACCCAGCGCGTGGCATTCGTCCGCGCTGATGAAGCCCATCTTCAGCGCGACCTCTTCCAGGCACGCGATCCGCACTCCGGTCCGGTGTTCCAGTACCTGCACGAATTGACCGGCTTCCAGCAGCGAATCGTGCGTGCCGGTGTCGAGCCAGGCGAAACCGCGGCTCAGCTCGATCAGTTTGGCGCGGTCTCGGCGCAGGTAGGAGAGGTTGACGTCGGTGATCTCCAGCTCGCCGCGCGCGGAGGGCTTCAGGTTGCGGGAGATGTCGACGACCTCGTTGTCGTAGAAGTACAGTCCGGTGATCGCGTTGTTCGACCGCGGCTTCTCGGGTTTTTCCTCAATGGACAGCAGGGTGCCGTTCTCGTCGACCTCGCCGACGCCGTAGCGCTCGGGGTCTTTCACCTGGTAGCCGAACAGGACGCAGCCGTCGAGGTCGGTCGCGGCGGTGCGCAGGGTCGTGGAGAAGCCTTGGCCGTAGAAGATGTTGTCGCCGAGCACCAGCGCGACCGAATCGTCGCCGACGAAGTCCGCGCCGATCACGAACGCCTCGGCGAGGCCGTTCGGGCTCGGTTGTTCCGCGAATGAGAAGGACAGCCCGAACTGGCTGCCGTCGCCGAGCAGGCGGCGGAAGTTCGGCAGGTCGGCTGACGTCGAGATGATCAGGATCTCCCGGATCCCGGCCAGCATCAGCACCGAGATCGGGTAGTAGATCATCGGTTTGTCATAGACCGGCAGCAGCTGCTTCGACACGGCCTGCGTGATCGGATGCAGACGTGTTCCGCTGCCCCCGGCGAGCACGATGCCCTTCACAGCCCCTCCTCGCGTGCGGTGGTGGTGTTCACCGTACCGAGTGAGCATGGAGGCCGTCTGGGGCTTCCCTCAACTCAGAAGGCCGGGCCCTTGCCGAAGAACGCCTGGCAGCCGTTCGCGTACTCGGTGGCGATCTCCAGCACGTTCTTCCCGCCCTCGACCGGCAGCACGGTGGACGAATAGTTGGGGCAGTAGTTGTTGTAGATGCCGGTGATGTGGACCGGCGCGGGGAGCTCGTACCAGTCCCCGGCGCCGAAGTTGTCGTTGGCCAGCAGCGTCTGCCCGTTTCCGGACACCGGGGTGCCGTCGGCGGTCGTGTAGATCTGGCCGACCATCACCAGCCGCACGCCGTTCGGGCCGCCGGGGAACAGGGTGGTGGTCTGTGCGTGCTGGAAGTAGTTGCCGCTCGCGGTGTTCACCCTGGTGCCGGGGTCGGCCGGGTCGCCCCAGTTCGCGCCGTCGGCGGAGATTTTGTAGTACGGATCGCAGTAGCGGTCGCGGTAGTTGCAGATCTCGTAGCCGAACCAGTACCGGCCGTCGGGCAGCCTGCGGATGATCGGCATGCCCGGACGCACCCGGGACGGCCCGATGGCCATCGTGAGCTGCTTGGTGCCCCAGTTGACCCCGTCGGTCGAGGCGACGCGGTTGAGCACCTGGCCGTACTTCGGCGCCTGCGTCTCGTCGGCGTAGTGCAGCCAGAGCGTGCCGCCGGCGTCCACAGTGAACTCCGGTTCCCAGACGCCGTCGTGGTTGTGCGAGAGCGCGGCCTCGGACAGATACCGCCAGTCGCGGCCGCCGTCGCGGCTGGCCCACACCTTGATCCCCATCCGGCGCTGCGGTCCCGCGTCCTGCCGGTAGGTCGCCGCCCACAGCAGCGTGCCCGCCCGCATGCGGCCGACCCGCCGCGGCAGTTCGTAGAGGGTTCCGCAGCATTGGCCGAGCTTGGCGTCGGGGTCGCGGATCTCGCCGATCTGGTGGAAGCTCGCGCCCTCGTCGGTGCTCTCCAGGATCGGCGCGAACCGGCCGTTGCCGTCCTCGCTGGTCAGCGACGCGATGATGGTCCCGCGACCGAACGGCGAGTACTCCAGCCGGATCAGCCGCGGGTACGAGCCGAAGCCGGGTACGAGCAGCTTCTTGCCGGCGGCTTCCGCGACGGGCGCGATCGCGGTCACGAGGACCGCCAGCGAGGTGAGGAAAGCAAGCACGGGAGTCCAGCGGCGCATCCAGAAACTCCTCTCACGACCGGACGGGCGATTACACCACGTGGTCGCCTCGCCACCATCGATTTCTCCTGGTCACCCGCGTGAGTCCACCCCTTCGAGGAGATCACTGGGCTGTTCGGGGTGCCCGTTTCGTAACGACTGGGCGAAGCGTGACGAAAGATCATCCGGAGGCCCCGTCGGGGCAAGCTAGGGGGGATCATGCGCCGCACTGCCGTGCGTCTGGCCGCCGTCTGCGCGGCGGTCGCGCTCACCGCGTCGTGCTCCCCGCGGCCGACTGGCATCGGAGCGATCGTGTACCCGATGGAAGACGAACCCGGCGACACCCCCGCGCCGGTTCTGCCGCCGCGACCGGAGAAGCCGCGCCTCGCCGAGCACCCGGCGGAAACCCACCAGGGCAAGAACACCGCGACCGTGCCGTTGACCTGGCCGTCCGGGGTCTCGGGATTTCTCACCTTCGACTGCCCGAAGTGCACCGGACACGTCGCCGTGACGACCGACGGCACGGAAAGCCTGCTGGTCAACGACGGTGACGCCTACCACGGGACGGCCTGGTTCAACGTCTCCCCCGGCGGCACATCGGTGCACACGCTGGCGGTCGAGGCAACGGGCTCGTGGACCGCGACGATCACCGACTACCGCGGAGTGCCTGCCGTCGAACCGGGCAAGCCGTACAACGGCCACGGGGACGCGGTCCTCGCGGTGCCCCCAGGCATGGTCATGGGGAAGTTCTTCACAGGTTCGAAGGGCTCGAACGGAGTCTGGGTGCTTGCCGACGGCTACCCGCGTCTGGCGGTGAACCACATCGGCGAGACGACCGGGGAGTTCGCGCTCACCGGACCCACGTATGTGGCGGTGGAGACGTTCGAGGCGGAGTGGACCTTTACCGCCTGGTGAGGCGCTGCGGACGGCTTGGCGTCCGCAGCGCCGTCGCTCACCGGTAGTTGGTGAACTGCGTCCGACCTGGGCAAACGTGCCGCCGTGGGACTCTGAGCTGCGGGTTTGTGTCCGTTGGCGGTCGTCGTTGGTCAGCGCTGGCTGGTGCCGTCTGTACCGGATTTGTACCCGCATCACATCGCGCCGACGTCTTGCGATGTAACGACGGGTCAGTGCGCGCGACTGATCAACCATGTTGAGGTACATCTACATCGTCGCGAGGACGCAGAGTGAGCGTTCCTGAACCGCGCGTACGATCGATGAGGAGCCGCAGGCTCTACAGTGGCATCCGACGCCAATCGTCCGCAGTAGTCGCAAAGGCGCCTACTGAAGCCAAGAAGCCTTTCCGTGAAACGGGTTCTTTTACTGTAATTGTGTCGACTGGTGCAAGCTTTCTTGTTGCCATAGTTGCATCGTTGACCACCATCATCACGACGAACGCAACGATCGAAAAAGATCGCGATATTCAGCAGCGGCAAATTGACAGTCAGCGAACAGAAGAGGCTAGAGCTAAGCGCGAGCCGGTATATAAGGCGTACCTCGACGCCGCCAACCAGTACTCTGTCGCAACTAACGACCTGCTCGATGGCTGTGCGCCGCAGCCTCATGCAACTCTGGAGTCGTTGTACTCAATATGTCCAAGAGCTAACGAGTTCAACTCGGCAAGGTCTAACTATCAAGACCGCCTGAATGATATGTACATATTCGGTACTCCGACTGCTGTTCAGGCTGTTCGGGCGTTGTCTTCAGTACTTCCGCCCGGTCTGTCATCCGGTTTCCCGGACGTAACCATAACGCGCCCTGATCGAGGTACTTTTACTTATCTCTACCGGCTGGTGCAGGGGCAAACTTGCCTGGACATTAAAATTGACGCAAGTCAACCGTGTCTCTAACCACAAGTGGGTGGCCTCTCGGCATCTCGTCGACCTGGCGCAGCCCGATCACGTCGTGTCAAGGGGGCACCTTCCGCCCTGGGTGCCTGAACTGCGAAAACGCCCCCTTGACGCGGCGTGATAGCCCTTTGGGAGGTCGGCGAGATGCCGTTTGGCCAACCACGGACGCAACGTGCGAGCCCTGCCGGCCATCTCGGAGACCTGCCCGTCCGGCGAGGACATCTCTGATCTGCGACTTACCGCGTCCATCGGCCCATTCGCCCCGGCCGACTCGCGGGGGACCGGCCGCCAGGCCGCACGCCCCCGCGAGGGCTTGGCCGGGGCAAAGGCATGGGGCCGAGCGGCCCCGGAGGGGCCGCCTTGATCCAGTAAAGAAACTTCTCACCGGCTACGCGTGTCACGCTCCGGGCAGCACGGCCACCAGGCTCTTGTCATCGTGGCGCTTGGCGCGTGGCAGCGCCTCTCCGGACGGATCAACTCCGGATTCCCACGCCTGGCACTGCACCAAGAGCCCGTGCAGCGAGTCTGTATCCATGGCAGAGACCTGAGGCCAATCGTTCAAGCCAAGGTGCTTCATCGGGTCGTAGGCGCCATCAGTAGCCAGCACCAGCCACGGAACCTCGTCAACACGACGTCGCTCGATCAGGGCGTGCTGAGCGGCCTTCTCGCTGGCCTCGGCGATCCAGTACCCGCCTTCACGGTTCCGCCGAGCGGCCTGCTCGGTTTGAAGGCTGCGGAGGATCTCACGGTGTCGGTCGTCGAATCCGCCACCGGCAGACAACCGCTCCCGGTATGTACGACGTGGTTCGAGGTCCAGCGCGTCCATGCGGTCATCCGTGATCACCTCATTAGGCAGGACGGCCACGCTGTCTCCGAGCGCCAGCACGTCGACCCATCCGCCCGTCTCGCGAGCGATCGTGACCGTGCTCGACGGAGAACGCCCCGGCACCAGCTCCAGTCCGGCAGCCGTCTCCTTGATCGCCCGTCCGAGCATCGTCCGCAGGTCGCCAGACGGTTCGGCAAGTAGCTGGTCCCGGAGGTTGGCTCCGAGCTGACTCGCGTACGTCGCCGGAGGCACGGGCACAGGGCGGAACGCGGACGCTCCGTCCAAGAGCACGACCGCGTTTGGGGTCAGGAACGCCTTGTCGTCGCTGTCTTCGGACGCGGGGAGCTGGGCGACTACTGCGCGCATGTGATCACCACACGAAAGGTCCGGCTGCAAGTTCACTGTGGACGATGTTCAGGCCGTCGTACTCGGCTCGGACGACCAGCGAACACGGCTTGTCCGCCGTCGTGCCGAACACCCATCCGAGGTTTCTCACGAGGTAGTCGGTCGCTCCGAGGGACCCGATCCCGTGGATACCCGCGATGTGCACGACCACACGATCGTCGACGAGGTGCCGCCCCACGTAGGCAACGTCGATGGATTCGGTTTCCGCAGCATCTGAGGGGGAGCCGTGCCGGTCACCCGTGGCGGTCTCCTCGATCCACCAACGGCCGTCATCCTCGACCATGCTCAGGGTCGGGTCCTGGTCGAGCAGCCATGCGCCCACAGGTGCTGACTTCGGCCCGCACACGACCACGGTGTCCCCGGCCGGCGGGTTCTCCCGATCCGGTTCAATCTGGAACTGCGAGGTCGTGAAGGCCATCGAGTCCAAGAACCGGTCGAGCTGTTCGGTGGTCTTAGCGTCCTCCGCCGCGATCAACGGCCGCTCACGGTCGGTCGTTTGGTACCGATACGGCACACCGACGCTGACGGGGCCGACGCCGAAGAACGCCCGCTCAGGTACAGGTGCCGTGCTTCGGATCTGGGTGACGCGCCCCTTGGTGATGCCGAGCTTCGCCGCGATCTCCGTGTAGCTCAGCCCTAGCTCGCGGTGTGCCCGCTCGATCGCGTGGCGTCGGAGGCGTGCCAGCTCGGTTGCTTGCTGCTGGTAGACGGTGAGTAGCTCAGTCGCGCGCCGACCCTGACGGAGAGGGTCGGGCTCCCGCCGCACGGCCTCGAATTCGCTGCTCATCGTGCAGAGTTTAGACCCCCTTGACGCTGATCACCAGGTGGGCGTAACCTCGGTTTACCACCCCTAAACGACTGACGACCGCCTCTCGCTCAGAGAGTTTAGGGCCCTAAACCGGAGGTTGACATGGGCGCGCTGGCCCTGCTGGAAGACGAGCCGTACGTGACGGTGATCCCGGACCGATTCCGCTTCTCCGACGAGAACCCGCTGACCTTGGACCCGTACGCGCGGAACAAGTTCGGCGACCTCCCGCCGTACATCGAAGACGTCATCACCGATGTGGTTGGCCTGACTCAGGCTGAGTGGGACGCCCTGGTGGACCAGGGGGAGACGTACTCGGTGGTCGGCCCGTTCCAGTACTACTCGCTGGCCCGGTTTCTCCGCTCGGTTGCTCGTCGTGGCCACCGCTCAGGTCCTGCCGGAGTCTGCCCGGACTGCTGGGGCTCGCTCGCGATGTCCGATGTGGATGGATCCATGACGGGCCGTGTCGGTGCCGCCGTCGTGTGTGTCTGCGTGGGGGTCTGAACCATGGCCATGGCTTCTCGACGGCTCGGAGAACGTGTCCGCTTGTCCGACCTCGACCCGGGCAGCGGCGTCCCGTACTGCCAGGAACGGTTCGCTGAGCTGCCCGACTGGGTCATGGACCTGGTGCTGAACATGGGTGTCCAGCCGGACCGCTGGAACCGCCTGGTCGAGCGTGGAGAAGTGCTGGAGCTGCCGTTCTTCGACGGTTGGCACCGAGTCCCGCGCGAGGTCAACTGGCGTGCGCTTCCGACCTCGGTCGGTTGGCCCGGCTCCGCTCGATCGGGGGTGGCTGCCTGATGGGCGCTGCTCCGATGGGCTTCCGTGAGCTGGTGTCCGCGTACACCGAATTCGGGGACCTCGACCCGGCGTTGGCGCACGTGCTCGCTCGCGGTGACTTCGACACCTGGGCGGGGAAGGTTCGGGCAGCTCGCGGGTGCGTGAAGCCGGTGCGCATGTCCGGGTCGTCCACGTTGGTCGACGGTGCAGGCACTGTCGTCTCGGAATTCTCCGGCAGCGTCTTTGTGCCGTGCAAGAACCGGCGCGCCTCCGTGTGTGAGTCCTGCTCAGCGCACTACGCGCACGACACCTTCCACCTGATCCGGGCCGGTCTGTCCGGCGGCAAGGGTGTGCCGGAGACGGTGGGTGGTCACCTGCGGGTGTTCGCGACCCTGACCGCGCCCTCGTTCGGGAAGGTCCACTCACGACCGTTCCGAGGTGGCGCGTTTCGCCGCTGCTCCTGTGGTGTCCTGCATTCCCAGTACGACGACGCCTTGGGTACGCCGCTGGACCCCACGACCTACGACTATGTGGGCTCGGTGCTCTGGCAGGCGCACGCGGGGGAGCTGTGGCGTCGGTTCACCATCGCCGTGAACCGCAAGCTCGCACGCGCCCTTGGGTTGCGTCCAACGGAGCTGCGCGAGGTCATGCGCCTGTCGTACGCGAAGGTGGCGGAGTACCAGCGGCGCGGCCTGATCCACTTCCACGCTGTCGTCCGCATCGACGGTGCGGACGGTCCGGCCGGGCCGCCCCCGCCCGCCGAGGTCACGGACGCGCTGCTGACCGCCGTCATTCAGGACGCGGCGGCCTCAGTCGTGGTCTACAGCCCCGAGTCAGCTGCAACCGGTGTGCGTGACCTGACCTGGGGCGATCAGGTCGACGTCGAGACGATCGCCGCGTCGCGGGACGATTCGGCCGGCTGGCGTGACCAGCGCGTCGCGGGCTACGTCGCCAAGTACGCGACCAAGGGCACTCGCCTTACCGAAGGCAGCGACTTCCGCATCCGGTCGGCCGAGCACATCGAGCAACTCGCGATCAGCGAGCACCACAAGCAGCTCATGCGCACCGCTTGGCGTCTTGGCGGGATGGAGGAGTTCAAGGACCTCAATCTGCGGAAGTGGGCGCACATGCTCGGGTTCCGTGGCCACTTCCTGACCAAGTCGCGCCGCTACTCGACCACGTTCGGGCAGATCCGGCGGACCCGCACCGAGTACCGCCTCGACCAGGAACGCGAAGCGCTTGGCATCGCCGACGCCGTGGCCCTGCACGCCGTCAACGACTGGGCCATGACGGGCATCGGTTACCACAACGAGGCAGAACGGCGCCTCGCCGCTGTCTTCTCGGAGCTCCACCTCGCCCACCGCAAGCTCGACGGGCAGGACGACGGAGCCGATCATGGCCGTTGACGACCTCTGGTATCTGCGCAAACGCGATGCGGAAACGGGGGAGCGGCTGCGGTCCAAGCGCCACGGCCGTGGGAAGCGCTGGCGCGTCCGCTGGGACGACCCGGACACCGGCCAGCCTCGGACCGAGCTGTTCGAGCGCCGTGCGGACGCTGACCGGCACGACGCCAACATTCAGGCCGACATCTCGCGCGGCCTGTACGTCGACCCGCGCGCCGGAAAGCTGACCCTCGCGGACTTCGCGGAGCAGTGGCGGAGCACGTTGCTGCACCGGCCCAGCACCGCGGAGCGGACCGAGCGGGTCATCCGGCGTCACGTCGTGCCGGTGCTCGGGCACCTGCCGATCGCGCAGATCCGCAGTTCGCACATTCGTGGCTGGGTCAAGGATCGATCCACCAAGCTCGCCCCGAGCACGCTCGCGGTCGTGTACTTCGGAACGCTCGTGCCGCTGTTCAACGCGGCTGTGGCAGACAAGCGCATCGGGACGACCCCGTGCGTCGGCGTCCGCCTTCCGGAGATCGACGACGCGAAGTACTACATCGCGCGTCCAGAAGAGGTGCACGCGCTGCACGACGCTCTACCCGAGCGGTACCGGCCGATCGTCTACCTCGCTGCAGGGTGCGGCTGGCGCGGTGGCGAGATCTTCGGTCTCGAGCGGGACTCGATCGACTTCGAGACCCGCGAAGTCCACGTGCGGCACCAATTGACGGTCGTCGCGGGGCGCACGCCCTACCTGGCACCGCCCAAGACCAAGAACAGCCGCCGGACGAACGAGCTGCCCACGCTGGTCGCGGACAGCCTTCGGGGGCACCTGGAGACCTTCCGGTCGATGCCGGAGGAGATCGACGACGAGACCGACCCTCGCCGGCCGATTCGGCGCCCCGCTGACCTCGTGTTCACCCGGGGCGACGGCCGGCCGATCCACCGGGCCGACTGGTCGTACATCTGGCGTCCGGCCGTGAAAGCCGCTGGCCTGCCCGAGGGCTTCGGCCTGCGCGACCTACGGCACTACTTCGCCACCGTGCTCATCTTCGGCGGTGCGAACGTCAAGACCGTTCAGCTCGCCATGGGTCACACCACGCCGACGGTCACGCTCAACACCTACGTCGGCTACTGGCCGGACGCGGTGGACCAGACGCGGACGCTGGTCGACTCCGCACTGGGTTGTACCCGGGTTGTACCCACGGGCACCGGAAAGTAGATACCCGCAGGTCAACGAGGGTGTATCAGCGGTAGTTGGTGAACTGCAGAGCGATCTCGAAGTCCTTGCCCTTCAGCAACGAGATCACCTCCTGCAGCTGGTCCTTCTTCTTGCCCGACACCCGCAGCTGGTCGCCCTGGATCTGGGCCTGGACGCCCTTCGGGCCCTCGTCGCGGATGAACTTCGCGATCTGTTTCGCCTTGTCCGACGCGATGCCCTGCAGGATCTTGCCGCTGATCTTGTAAATCTTGCCGGAGATCGCGGGCTCGCCCGCCTCGAAGGCCTTCAGCGAGATGTTCCGCTTGATCAGCTTCTCCTTGAAGACCTCCACCGCCGCGAGGGCGCGCTCTTCGGTCTCCGACTCGATCGCGATGGCTTCCTCGCCGGACCAGTTGATGCCGGTTCCGGTGCCGCGGAAGTCGAACCGCGTGCCCAGTTCCTTGCTGGCCTGGTTGAGCGCGTTGTCCACCTCCTGGCGGTCGACCTTGCTCACCACGTCGAAAGAGGGATCCGCCACGTGTCCTCACACCTTGTCTCAGCTCGTCAGGGACCCCCAGCGTAGCGCCGGGGGATCCCGGTTGACCGCCCGTCCGGGCCGTTGGGTATCCTTCTTCCCGGCCGGTTCGCCCGGCCATGGCAGGTTACCCAAGCGGCCAAAGGGATCTGACTGTAAATCAGACGGCTCAGCCTTCGGGGGTTCGAATCCCTCACCTGCCACACCACAGAACAGCCCCGTGATCCAGTCACGGGGCTGTTCT
Organism: Amycolatopsis rubida; assembly: GCF_900115345.1. GTDB lineage: Bacteria > Actinomycetota > Actinomycetes > Mycobacteriales > Pseudonocardiaceae > Amycolatopsis > Amycolatopsis rubida. The sequence continues at coordinate 159,039 of NZ_FOWC01000001.1, forward strand.
CGTGTATCCGCGGCTTTCCGGCTCGGGCTTGACCCTCCTGCGGCAGGAGGCTCCAGGCTCTCCCGCATGAACGAATTTCGCGGCCCGGTTCCGGCTCCCGCCTTCGACGCGGTGTCGCCGGGCAACTATCTCGGCTTTTACGGGATGCCGATGTTTCCGAACGTGCCCACCGCCGACCTCGAAGCTTCGGCTGACTTCTGGCTTCGCGGGCTCGGCTTCGACAACCTGTTCACCTTGCCGGGCCAGGTCGTGCACCTGCGGCGCTGGGCGTTTCAGGACGTGCTGCTCAAGCCGGGGACCCCGGCGGCTCCGAGTGCGGTCAGTATCAGTTTTTCCTGTGTGCTCGGCGAACTCGACGAAATCGCCAAGCGGTGTGCGGAAATCGCGCCGGGCTGTACCAGCGGGCCGGAGTTGATGCCGTGGAACTCGCGGGAGTTGACGGTCGTCACGCCGGAGGGCACGAAAGTCGTGATGACTGCGGCGGAGCCGATCGATCCGGACGGACCCGTCGCGGAGCGGTTGCGTGCTGCGGGGATCGACGTGCCACGGCCGTGAGCTGCGACACTGAGGGCGTGACCGAGCAAGACGGCCTCACTGTCGGACGCACGGCGACACTGGTCGGCGTGAGTGTCAAAACCCTGCATCACTGGGACGCGGTCGCCCTGGTGCGTCCGAGCGGGCGTACCAGGGCCGGCTACCGGGTGTACTCCGCCGAGGACATCGCGCGGCTGCATCGGGTGCTCGTTTACCGCGAGCTGGGCTTCCCGTTGTCGGAGATCGGGCGGCTTCTGGACGACCCGACCGCCGACGCGCACGCGCATTTGACCCGGCAACGGCGCGAGCTGCGAGACCGGATCGCGCGGTTGGAGCACATGGTGTCCGCAGTGGACCGCATGGCGGCGGCGACCCGCGGCGGGATGCAGCTGACGGCGGAGCAGCAGGTCGGGATCTTCGGGTCCGAGTGGAATCCGGAGTGGGTCGACGAGGCCGCGGAACGCTGGGGCGGCACCAAGCAGTGGGCGGAGTACCGCGAGCGGACCACCGAACTGACCCCGCGGGACTGGCAGGAGGCCGCTGCCGAGCACGAGACGCTCCACGCGGACCTGGCGGCGGCGCGGCGGGCGGGGGTTGAGCCTGGGTCGGCGGAGGCGAACACGCTCGCGGAGCGGCATCGGGCGACGTTGTCGAGATACTTCGACTGCACGCATTCGATGCAGGTGTGTCTCGGGCGGAAGTTCGTGGAGGAGACCGGGTACGCGGAGTACTACGACGCGTTGGCGCCTGGGCTCGCGGGCTGGCTACGGGACGTGATTTTCGCCAACGCGATCGGGCAAGGGGTGGATCCGGCTACCGCGGTGTGGGAGTAACGCTGTCAGCGGCCCCGAGCCATCTCCTCCAGCCGCCGGATCCGATCCTCAATCGGCGGATGTGTGGAGAACATCTTGCTCAACCCGGCCCCAGGCCGGAACGGGTTCGCGATCATCAAATGCGACTGCGACACCACCGCGGGCTCCGGAGCCAACGGCGCGGCCCGCGTCCCCCGCTCCAGCTTCCGCAACGCCGAAGCCAACGCCAGCGGATCCCCCGTCAGCTCAGCCCCGGAAGCGTCCGCCTGGTACTCCCGCGACCGGCTCACCGCCATCTTCACCACCCCGGCCGCGATCGGGCCGATCAGGACCAGCAGCAGCGACATGAACGGGTTGCCTTCGCGGTCATTCCCGCCGAAGAAGAACGCGATATTCGCCAGCACGCTGACCACGCTCGCCAGCGCCCCGGCGACGCATGAGATCAGGATGTCGCGGTTGTACACATGCGACAGCTCGTGCCCGAGCACCGCGCGCAACTCGCGCTCGTCGAGCAGCTCCAGGATCCCGGTGGTGCAGCACACAGCCGCGTGCTGCGGGTTGCGCCCGGTCGCGAAGGCATTGGGCGCCGCGGTGGGGCTCACGTACAGCGAGGGCATCGGCTGCCGCGCGGACGTCGCCAGCTCTCGCACGATCCGGTACATCGCGGGCTGCTCGACCTCCGACACCGGCCGCGCGTGCATCGCGCGCAGGGCCATTTTCTCGGAGTTGAAATAGGCGTAGGCGTTCATCCCGAGCGCCACGATCAGGCCGATCACCAGGGCTCCACGGCCGAACAATCCGCTGATCCCGACGATGATCGCCGAAAGCAGACCGAGCAGCATCGCCGTCTTCAGCCCGTTGTGGTGCTTGTGCACGCGCGCTCGCCTCCGTCCGCTCTGGCAGGTGCCGCAAGGTGGGTTACTCACTGGAAACAACGCGATCGGGGGACCCGAAGTTCCTTCACCCGATCCTTGTCCGAGTTAGGGTCGGCGGGCAACCCAACCGACCGGGGCAGGTGAGCGATGCGAGGTTCCCAGTTGTCCCGGCGAGGGCTGTTCGGCCTGGTCAGCGCGGGCGCGGCGGCGCTGCTCGGCAGTACCGCGGCAGCGGCCGGGCGGGTCACCAGCGTGCAGGTCGGCGGGGCACTTTCGGCGCTCGCGGTGAGTCCGGTCACCGGGCTCGTGTACGCGGCCGACCAGGCGTCCGGCATGGTCGTCGTCCTCGATCCGGACGCGGAGCGGGTGGTGGCGACGCTCGCGGTGGGCGGGGAACCGAGCGATGTGGCGGTGGACACCGACCGGATCTACGTCGCCAATCCGGCCGGCGGCACGGTGCTCGCGTTCGACAGCCAGACGCACCGGTTCCTGAGCGGCGTCAGCGCGGGGGCGGGCGCGTCGGCGCTCGCGATCGATCCGCAGGCCGACCTCGTGTACGCGGTGAGCGGCAAGACCGGCACGTTCGCGGTGCTGGACAGCATCAGTCTCACTCAGCGGGACCTGCTGCCCGCGCCGAAGCCGGGACTCGCCGGGATCGCGCTCGACCGCGGCAGGCGGCGCGCCTACTGCACCAGCCCGAGCACGAACTCGGTCGAGATCTGCGACCTTGACGCCGGGGCGTTCACCGCGAGCGTTCCGGTGGGGGCTGCTCCGGCCGGGATCGGTGTCCATGAACTGAGCGGGGCGGTGTTCGTCGCGAATTCGGCGATCCACCATTTGTCTATTGTGGACGGATCGACGCGGGTACCGGTCAAGACGGTGCCGCTGCGCAGCGAGGCGTCGTCGCTCGCGGTGCATCAGGGCAGCGATGTCGTGTACACCAACGGCGGGCAAAATGGACTGTCCCGTGTGGACGGACGAACCGAAACTCTTGCCGGCGAGCTGAGCCTCGGGGTGAATCCGGGTGCGGTGGCGGTGGATCAGCGCACCCGCACGGTGTACGTGACCGACCCGCTGCACGGCACGATCAACGTCGTGCGCGATTTCTGACTGCTCGCATGAAGTTACTCCAGGTATACGGTGTCGGGTATGGAACTTGGCCTCCAGGTCCCCGACTTCACCGTGCCGGGAGGGACCGCCGCACTCGGTGTGGAACTGGCCGAGACGGCGCGGGCGGCCGACGACGCCGGGTTCGCGTATCTCGCGGTGATGGACCACTTCTTCCAGATTCCCAGCGTCGGCCCGAGCGACCGCGCGATGCTTGAGGCGTACACGACGCTCGGCTACTTCGCCGCGCACACCCAGCGCGCGAAATTGTTCACCTACGTCACTGGCGCGATTTACCGGCATCCCGGACTGCTCGCGAAGGCGGTCACCACGCTCGACGTGCTGTCCGGCGGGCGGGCGATGCTCGGCATCGGGGCCGGCTGGAACGAGGAAGAAGCCCGCGGTCTCGGGTTTCCGTTTCCGTCCGCCTCGGAGCGGTTCGAGCTACTCGAGGAGAACCTGCGGTATGTCCGGCAGATGTGGGACGAGGACGACAAACCGTTCGCCAGCAAGCATTTCACCGCCGAAAGACTGCTCAACAGTCCGCAGCCGCCGCACCGGCCGCCGATCATGGTCGGCGGTGGCGGCGAGAAGAAGACGCTGCGACTGGTCGCGAAGTACGGCGACTTCTGCAACATCGGCAACGGCCCGGATCTCGAACGGAAGCTCGGCGTGCTCAAGCGGCACTGCGAAACCGAGGGCCGCGACTACGCCGAGATCGCCAAGACCGTTTACCACTACCTGGACATCGGTCCGTCCGGGGAGAAAACCGGCGAATTTCTCGCCGAGGCGCACCGGCTGCACCGGCTCGGGGTGCACGCCGTGATCGGCCCGATGCCCGGCGGCGCGGACCGAAGCAGGATCGAGATTTTCGCGCAAGACATCATTCCGGCGGTTAAGGAGTTGGCATGAAACTCGGGTTGCACCTGGCTCAGCAGACCTGGCCGAACGGCCCGGCGGCGCTCGGCGCCGACCTGGCGCGGGTGGCCCGTACCGCGGACGAGGCCGGGTTCGAATACCTGTCGGTGATGGACCATTTCTTCCAGATTTCCAGCTACGGCCCGCCCGAGCACGAAATGCTGGAAGCCTGGACCACGCTCGGCTTCCTGGCCGCGCACACCGAGCGCGTCAAGCTGCTCACGCTCGTCACCGGCGTCATTTACCGGCACCCCGGACTGCTCGCGAAGGCGGCGACGACGCTCGACGTGCTGTCCGGCGGGCGGGCGATCCTCGGCATCGGGGCGGGCTGGAACGAGGAGGAATCCCGCGCACTCGGGTTCCGGTTCCCGCCGATGAAGGAGCGGTTCGAGCAACTCGAAGACGCGCTCCGCTACGTCCGCCAGATGTGGGCCGATGGCGACGAACCCTTTGCCGGCACGCACGTCAGCGGTGAGCGGTTGCTCAACAGCCCGCAGCCGATCCAGCGGCCGCATCCGCCGATCATGATCGGGGGCAGCGGCGAGAAGAAGACCCTGCGGTTCGTCGCGCAGTACGGCGACATCTGCAATATGCTGCCCAACGCGGACCTCCCGCGCAAACTGGAAGTCCTGAAGCAGCACTGCGAAGACGCCGGCCGCGACTACGCCGAGATCACGAAAACCGCTTCGCTGCGGCTCGACACCGGTGAAAACGGCGAGAAAACCGGGCAACTGCTGGATGAACTGGGCCGGCTGTCGGAGCTCGGATTCAGCGTCGCGACCGGCTGGGCGCACGGCGTGCCGGATCCCACGGTGCTCGAACGGTTCGCCACCGAAGTGATCCCGGCGGCGGAAAAACTGTGATCCGCTGACGAACGGGTGAGGTGCTGCGCCATCCGGTGCAGGCCGCCCACCCGTTCGCCGCAGCACCTCGCGGCATTCCGCCGCTGTCATTGTCTCGGTTCCGAATCGACTCCGCCGACGTTCCCGGCGTGCTGTAACGACGGCCGGGTGCGAATCGACCTGCCCTACGCAGATCGCGCACACGAGTCGGAGGAGCCCGGTACATGACCACATGTCGACTCTGCGGTTCGGAAAGAACCGCCAGCGTGGTCGACCTCGGCGCGACCCCGCCGTGCGAACGGTTCCTGACCGCCGCGCAGCTGGCCGAACCCGAACCGACTTTCCCTCTGCATCTCGAAGTGTGCACGGAATGCTGGCTCGCGCAGCTCCCGCCGTTGCTCGACCCGGCCGATACTTTCACCGATTACGCCTATTTCTCGTCTTTTTCCACCTCGTGGGTCGAGCATGCGAAACGGTTCACCGACGCCGCGGTCGAACGGCTCGGGCTGACCGACCGGTCTTTCGTCGTCGAGGTCGCCAGCAACGACGGATATCTCCTGAAGCACGTCGTGGAGCGCGGAATCCGTTGTCTCGGCGTGGAACCTTCGGTGAACGTCGGGCAAGCCGCCCGCGAGGCCGGGGTGCCGACGCACACCGCGTTCCTCTCCGAGGACACCGGCCGGGAGGTGCGCGCCGAACACGGTTCGGCGGACCTGGTCGTGGCGAACAACGTCTACGCCCACATTCCGGACATCCGCGGGTTCACCCACGGGCTGCGCGCGCTGGTCGCGAACGACGGCTGGGTGTCGATCGAGGTGCAGCATCTGCTCACGCTGATCGAGAAGAACCAGTACGACACGATCTACCACGAGCATTTCCAGTACTACACTGTCGAATCCGCGCGGCGGGCGCTGGCGGGCGGCGGGCTGACCGTGGTCGACGTCGAACTCCTGCCCACGCACGGCGGGTCGATCCGGCTCTGGGCGCGGCCCGCGGCGGCCGCCGGGGAGCCGAGCGCGCGGATGACCGACGTGCTGGCGCGGGAGAAGGCGGCCGGGCTGCACGAGCTGTCCGGCTACACCGAATTCGCCGACCGGGTCACCCGCGTCCGGCTCGAATTGCTCGAATTTCTCCTCGCCGCCCGCAAAGCCGGGAAAACGGTCGTCGGGTACGGGGCGCCCGGCAAGGGCAACACGCTGCTCAACCACTGCGGCATCCGCCCGGACCTGCTGGCCTACACGGTGGACCGCAATCCGTACAAGCACGGCCGGTTCACGCCGGGCACCCGGATCCCGGTCGTGGAGCCGGACCGGATCGCGGCCGACCGGCCGGACTACGTGCTCGTCCTGCCCTGGAACCTGCGGGACGAGCTGACCGAGCAGCTTTCCTACGTCGGCGCGTGGGGCGGCAAGCTCGTCTTCCCGATTCCGCGCCTGGAAATCGTCGAGGTGGCAGTGAAGTGAAGGTCGTTCTGTTCTGCGGCGGCTACGGAATGCGGATGCGCAGCAGCGAGGCGTCCGACGTGCCCAAGCCGATGGCGATGGTCGGGCCGCGCCCGCTGATCTGGCACGTGATGCGCTACTACGCGCATTTCGGGCACACCGAGTTCGTGCTGTGCCTTGGCTACGGCGCGCACCACATCAAGGACTTCTTCCTGCACTACGAGGAAACGACGTCCAACGATTTCGTGCTGCGCGGCGGGAAACCGGAACTGCTGTCCACCGACATCGCCGACTGGACGATCTCCTTCGTGCAGACCGGCATCGAGTCGCCGATCGGCGAACGGCTGCGCCGCGTGCGCGACTATCTCGACGGCGAGGAGATGTTCCTCGCCAACTACGCCGACGTCCTCACCGACGCGCCGCTGGACACCATCGTCGAGCGGTTCGCCAGCAGCGACGCGGGCGCGTCGATGCTCGTCGTGCCGCCGCAGTCGTCGTTCCACTGCGTCGAGATGGACGAGGGCGGCCGGATCGGCGCGATCACACCGGTCAGCGAGCTCCCGCTGTGGGAGAACGGCGGCTACTTCGTGCTGCGGCAGGAGGTTTTCGACCACATCCCGGAGAACGGCGATCTGGTCGCCGACGGCTGCGGCGAACTCGCCAAGCGCGGCCGGCTGCTCGCCTACCCCTATCGCGGGTTCTGGAAGCCGACCGACACGGTCAAGGAACGCTACGCACTCGACGCCGCTTACACGCACGGCGACCGGCCGTGGGCGTTGTGGGAACGCGAAAAGGTGCACTCGTGATCCGCCTCGGTGCCGAGGTGAGGAGCATCGTCGTGCTCGGCGCGCACTGCGACGACATCGCCATCGGGGCGGGCGGCACGCTGCTGGAAATCTGCGGGCAGCGCCCCGGGCTTCAGGTCGACGCGCTGGTGCTGTCCGGCGGCGGCACCGACCGGGAGACCGAGGAACGCGCCGCGCTGGCCGCGTTCTGTCCGGGCGCCGAGCTGAACGTCACCGTGCTCAAGCTGCCGGACGGCCGGCTCCCCTCGCACTGGGAGGAAGCCAAGAACGCACTGGAGGACCTCCGCCGCCGCACCGATCCGGACGTCGTGTTCGCGCCCCGCACCATCGACGCGCACCAGGACCACCGCGGTCTCGCCCAGCTCGTGCCGACGGTGTTCCGCGGGCATCTGACGCTGGGCTACGAGATCGTCAAATGGGACGGGGACCTCGGCCGGCTGCCCGCGTACTCGCCGATGTCCGACGACGTCATGCAGCGCAAGATCGAACTGCTGCACCAGCATTACGGCTCGCAGCAGCACCGGCCGTGGTACGACCGCGAGGCGTTCCTCGGCCTCGCGCGGATTCGCGGAATCGAATGCCAAGAACGCTACGCCGAGGCGTTCGAGACGAACAAACTCGTCATCGACCTAAGGGGCTGAAGACATGCGCGTGCTGCTCACGGGGCACACGGGATACCTGGGCACGGTGATGGCTCCGGTGCTCGCCGCGGCGGGACACGAGGTCGTCGGCCTCGACTCGGGCCTGTTCGCCGCTTGTGTGCTCGGCCCGGCCCCGCGCGATCCGGTCGGGCTGGCCGTCGACCTGCGGGACGTGAAAGCCACCCACTTGCCGGGCTTCGACGCCGTGATCCACCTCGCCGCGCTGTCGAACGACCCGCTCGGCTCGCTCGCGCCCGAACTGACCTACGACATCAACCACCACGCGTCAGTCAAGCTCGCGAGACTCGCGAAGGACGCCGGGGTCTCGCGGTTCCTCTATGCCTCGACCTGCTCCGTCTACGGCGCTTCCGGCGGCGGTGGCCTGGTCGACGAGGACGCGCCCCTGCGGCCGGTGACGCCGTACGCGGAGTCGAAGGTCCGCGTGGAAGCGGAGGTTTCCGACCTCGCCGACGACGACTTCACCCCGGTGTACCTGCGCAACGCCACCGCGTTCGGCTTCTCTCCGCGGCTGCGCGCCGACATCGTGCTGAACAACCTGGTCGGCCACGCCTACCTGTCCGGCGAGGTCCTCGTGCTTTCCGACGGGACACCGTGGCGGCCGCTGGTGCACGCCGACGACATCGCCCACGCGTTCACCGCCGCTCTCGAAGCCCCGCGCGAAGCCGTGCACAACAGAGCGTTCAACATCGGCACCGAGCGCAATAACGTGACGGTCGCCGAAATCGCCGAAGAGGTCGTCGCGGTGGTGCCTGGCGCCAAGCTGCGGATCACCGGCGAGGCCGGGGCCGACCCGCGTTCGTACCGGGTCGATTTCTCCCGGTTCCGCGACGCGGTCCCGGCGTTCGACTGCAAGTGGGGCGTGAAAGACGGTGCGCTGCAACTGTTCGACGCCTACCGCCGCAACAGCCTCACCCAAGAACAGTTCGAGCGCCGCTTCACCCGGCTGAACTGGTTGAGCGACCGGCGGGCCGCCGGTGCCGTCGACGCCACCCTGCGGCACGCCTGATGCGCACCGGGCCCGAAATGCACGCTCTGGTGGAACGGTTGTACCCGTTCTGCCGGAGCATCACCGGCGACGGCGTACGGCAGACCCTTGCCGTCATCGGCGAGCACCTCCCGCTCGACCGGTACGAGGTGCCCAGCGGCACCGAGGTGCTGGACTGGACCGTGCCGCCGGAGTGGAACATCCGCGACGCCTTCGTCGCGGATTCCTCCGGACGGCGGGTGATCGACTTCCGGAAGTCAAACCTGCACGTGGTCGGCTACAGCGTCCCGGTCGACCGAGTCGTCAGCCTCACCGAGCTGCGCACGCACCTGCACACGCTGCCCGAGCAGCCGTCGCTGATCCCGTACCGCACCAGTTACTACTCCCCCACCTGGGGTTTTTGCCTCGCCCAAGACGTCCTCGACACGCTGCCGGACGGCGACTACCACGTCAAAATCGACTCGACGCTCGCCGACGGCCACCTCACCTACGGCGAGCATGTCGTGCCGGGCGAGGTGTCCGACGAGGTGCTCGTCTCGTGCCACCTCTGCCATCCGTCGCTGGCCAACGACAACCTCGCCGGCATCGCGGTCGCCGTCGCGCTCGCGCACGCGCTGGCCGGAGAAAAGCCGTACTACACCTACCGGTTCCTGTTCATGCCCGGCACGATCGGCGCGATCACCTGGCTGGCGCGCAATTCCGAGCGCATCGAGCAGGTCAAGCACGGCGTCGTGCTGGCCTGTGCCGGAGACCGGGGTTCGCTGACCTACAAGCGCAGCCGACGCGGGGACGCCGACATCGACCGCGTCTTCGCGCACATCCTCAAGGACAAACCGCACGAGATCCGCGAGTTCTCGCCGTACGGCTACGACGAGCGCCAGTTCTGCTCTCCCGGTTTCAACCTCGGCGTCGGCTCGCTCACCCGCACGCCGTACGCGGGCTACCCGGAGTACCACACTTCGGCGGACAACCCGTCCTTCGTCGACCCGGATTCGATGGCCGACACCCTCGACACGCTGCGGACGGCGCTTTCCGTGCTGGACCGCAACCGGCGCTACGTGAACCTCAGCCCGTACGGCGAACCGCAGCTCGGCAAGCGCGGACTGTACGACTCGCTCGGCGGGCGCAGCGACGCGAAACAAGCGCAGCTGGCCATGCTGTGGGTGCTCAGCCTCTCCGACGGCGACCACAGCCTCCTCGACATCGCCGAACGGGCGGACCTGCCCTTCGGTGCCGTGGCCGCGGCGGCCGATGCCCTTCAGGCCGCCGGACTGCTGAAGGAGTGAGGCCATGCCGTCGATCCTGCGTTCGCGAGCCGTCCGCGCGATGGCGGGACGGCTCAGCTGGGGCCTCGGGGACCAGGCCGTTTCGAGCCTGACCAACTTCGTGGTCGGCCTTTACGTCGCGCGCTCGCTCGGCGCGACGGCGTTCGGCCTGTTCAGCATCGCGTGGGTGACCTACGGCGTCCTTCTCAACATCTCCCGCGGCCTCGCCACCGACCCGTTGATGGTGCGCTTCTCCGGCGTCGCCAGGGCGAGCTGGCGGGCCGCGGTGGGCCAGGCCGTCGGGACGGCGTTCGTGGTGGGCGTCGCTTCCGGTGCGGTCAGCGTCCTTTTTGGACTCCTGGTGGGCGGGGCGCTCGGCGGGGCGTTCGTGGCGCTCGGGGTGGTGCTGCCGTTCCTGCTCGTCCAGGACGCCTGGCGGTTCGGGTTCTTCGCGCAGGGCACTGGGCACAAGGCGTTCCTCAACGACGGAATCCAGGCCGTCGCGTTGTTCCCGGCGCTGGTGCTGGCCGCGCGTTACGACACCGTGGTCGCGTTCCTGCTGGCCTGGGGCTGTTCCGCCGGGGTCGCGGCCGCGTTCGGCTGGGTGCAGACGAGCGTGCTGCCGCGGCTCGACGGGGTGCGCGAGTGGCTGCGGGACCATCGCGATCTAGGCGTGCGCTATCTCGTGGAGAACGTCAGCAACAGCGGTTCGTCGCAGCTGCGGGCGTACGGGCTGGGCGCGATTTCCGGGTTGGCCGCGGTCGGCACGGTGCGCGGGGCGGAACAGCTGCTCGGCCCGTTTCTCGCGCTGCTCATGGGACTTTCCCTCGTCACTGTCGCCGAGGGGGCGCGGGTGCTCCGGCAGTCGCCGCATCGGCTGTGGCACTTCTGCGTGGTACTCGGCGCCGCGCAGGCGGCAGCTGCCCTGATCTGGGGACTCGGACTGTGGTTCTTCATCCCCGACGACGCCGGCCGGTTCGTGCTCGGTTCGCTCTGGGACAGCTCGTCGCCGCTGGTCCCGGCGGTCACGATGGCGGTCGTCGGCGCGAGCTTCACCACCGGCGCGACGGCCGGGTTGCGTGCGCTCGGGATGGCGCGGCGGAGCTTGCGGTCGCAGCTGATCTCGTCCGCGTGCTACGTCGTGTTCGGCCTGATCGGGGCCGTGCTCGGCGGCGCGGCCGGTTCGGAGTGGGGCGTCGCGGCCGCCACGCTGACCGGTTCGGCCGTGTGGTGGTGGCAGCTGCGCAGCGCGCTGCGCGACCACTTCGCGGCGGCCGTCGAATTTCCCGCCGCGTCAGGTTCATTCAGCCAAGCAGAACTCCATTCGGCCTCCGAGGAGATGAAACCGGCATGAGCACGGTCCCCCGGCTGACCATCGGTCTGCCCGTGTACAACGGCGAGGAATTCCTCAGCGAAGCACTCGACGCGCTGCTCGGACAGACCTACGAAGACTTCGAACTGATCATCTCCGACAACGCGTCTCAGGACGGCACGGAAGAGATCGCCCGGAAGTACGCTCAGGAGGACTCGCGGATCCGGTATCTGCGCCAGCCGCGCAACATCGGCGCGACCCCGAACCACAACATCCTGCTCGACCAGGCGCGCGGCGAGCTGTTCAAATGGGCCTCGCACGACGATCTCTACGGCCGGGAGCTGCTGGCCAAGTGCGTTGAAGCGCTCGACGCTCGGCCGGAGATGATCCTCGCGCATTCGCACCAGGCGATCATCGACGAGAACGGCGCGGTGACAGTGCCGCTGGACTACCGGCACCAGACTGACGCGCCGCGGCCGTCGGTGCGGTTCAGAAGCCTGCTGTTCGAGCCCGGCGGAGACGATTTCTACGGCGTGCTGCGCACCGAGGTGCTGCGCAGGGTCACTCCGATGGACAGCTACCACCACGCCGATCGCACGTACGTGGCCGAGCTGGCGCTGCACGGGCCGTTCTATCAAGTGCCTGAGCTGCTGTACTTCCGCCGTGACCATCCAGACCGGGCGGAACGCGCGAACCCGAGCAAACGCTCCCGGTGCGCGAATCTCGATCCGAAGCGCGGCAACGCGGTCACGAACCCGACCGCGCGGCTGCTCGCCGAGTACGTCTGGGGTTTCGTGCACGGAATCCGCTCCGCGCCGCTGTCGTCGGGAGAACGCCGCGCCTGCTACCTCGCCCTGGTCGAATGGTTTGCCAGCCGGGCCCGGCCCGGTGGCGGCGGGGAACGCGTCGAGGACCGGGCTCCGGTGCACGCGGCCGAACTCAACCTCACGGTCGACCGGGTGGTCGCGGGGCGCGAACGGCGGGTGCTGTGACTGTTCGAGTCGGCGTCTTCGGACTGCTCGGTTCAGGCAACCTCGGCAATGACGGTTCGCTGGAGGCGGTGCTCGGCTTCCTGCGAGCCGAACATCCGTACGCGAAGGTGTCCGCGTTCTGCGGCGGGTCGGACACTATTCGCGCGCGGTACGGGATCCCGGCGGTGCGGCTGAACTGGTACAGCGGCGAATACCGGCCCGCTTCCGGGCTGCGGTCGATCGTGGTGAAAGCTCTCGGGAAGGTCATCGACGTCTTCCGGACGGCGTGGTGGGTCCGGCGGCAGAACGTGGTGATCGTTCCCGGCATGGGTGTGCTGGAGGCGACGCTTCCGCTGCGACCGTGGGGATTTCCGTACGCGCTGTTCCTGCTCTCGCTGTGCGGGCGGCTGGGGCGGACGAAGGTCGCACTGGTCAGCGTGGGCGCCGACCGGATTCGGGTGCCGGCGACGCGGTTGCTGGTGCGATCCGCGACGCAGCTCGCGACGTACCGGTCCTTCCGCGATGAGCTGTCGCGCTCGGCGATGGCCGACATGGGTGTACGGGTGACGAACGACCGTGTGTATCCCGATCTTGCCTTCGCCCTGCCGACGCCCGCCGCGGTGGAGGATCCGCGTGCCGTTGGCGTCGGCGTGATGGCTTATTACGGCGGCAACGACGACCGTGCCCGCGGCGAGGAGATTTACCGGGCGTACGTGGACGCGATGACGGAGTTCGTGCGGTATCTGGTCGGCCAGGAGCGTCCGGTCCGGCTCTTCATCGGCGACCGGATCGACCGCGAGGTGGTGCAGGAGATCGTCGAGACGGTCGACTCGCCGCTGCTGTCCGCGGCCGTCCCCGGCACGCTCGGCGAGCTGATGCGCGCGATGGCCGAAGTGGGCACGGTCGTGGCTACCCGGTACCACAATGTGTTGTGCGCGTTGAAGGTCGGGCGGCCGACGGTCGCCATCGGCTACGCGAAGAAGAACGACGTGCTGATGGCCGAAATGGGGCTCGGCGAGTTCTGCCAGGAGGCGCGCGCGATCGATGTGCCGCGGCTGATCGGCCAGTTCGAGGAATCGCAGCGGCGGGCTCCGGAGCTGAAGGCGGAACTCGCCGCTCGCAACGAAGCCCGCAACCAGCAGTTGAAAGACCAGTTCGCCCTGTTGTCGAGGACACTCATTCCCGCGGAGGTGTCGTGAAAGCCGTTCCCGTGCCGTCGATTTCCGGCGTGTGGCTCTTTCAGCCGACACCGCACCGAGACGATCGCGGCTTCTTCTCGCGGACCTTCGACGCCGGCGTCGCACGGTCGGCCGGCATCGATCCGGACGGGTTCGCCCAAGACAGCGTGTCCCGCTCGGTACGCGGCGTCGTGCGCGGGATGCACCTGCGGTCCGGGGCCGGCGAGGCGAAGCTGGTGCGTTGTTCGTACGGAGAGGTGTTCGACGTCGTGGTCGACCTGCGGCCGGGATCGCCGACTTTCCGTGCCCTGGAAACGTTTCGCCTCTCAGGCGACACCCAGGAGAGCATCTATGTCCCGGCCGGCTGTGCACACGGTTTCCAGGCGCTGAGCGAGGTCGCCGACGTGTCGTACCGGATCGACCGCGCGCACGACCCGTCCGAGGACGTCGCCATCGCGCACGACGACCCGGAGCTCGCCATCCCGTGGCCGCTGCCCGCGGCTTTGCTGTCCGAACGCGACGCGTCGGCTCCTTCACTGGCCGATGCCTTGAGGTGACCCGTCATGGACCTGCCCCTCTCCCGGATCGCGAACGAACGCCTGCACCGCGCCATCCCCGGCGGTGCGCACACCTACGCCAAAGGCGAGGACCAATACCCGGAAAATCTCGCGCCGGTCATCTCCCACGGCCGCGGCGCCTACGTCTGGGACGTCGACGGCAACCAGTACCTCGAATACGGTTCCGGCCTGCGCGCGGTCAGCCTCGGCCACGTGCATCCGCGGGTGACCTCGGCCGTGCGCGACGTGCTGGAGCGGGGCAACAACTTCGTTCGTCCATCCATTGTGGAGCTTGAAGCGGCGGAACAGTTCCTGGAGACGGTGCCGACCGCGGACATGGTGAAGTTCGCGAAGAACGGCTCCGACGCGACGACCGCCGCCGTCCGGCTCGCCCGCGCCGCCACCGGACGGCCGCTGGTCGCCCAATGCGCCGACCACGCGTTCTTCTCCACCGACGACTGGTTCATCGGCACCACCCCGATGTGCTCCGGAGTTCCCGCCGCGACGATGGCGATGACGGTGCCGTTCCCGTACGGCGACCTCCCGGCGGCCGAGCAGATGCTGCGGCAGTTCCACGGGCAGGTGGCGTGCCTGATCCTGGAACCCACCAAGGGCGTGGACCCGCCCGAGGGCTACCTCGCCGGGCTGCTCGAACTCGCGCATCAGCACGGCGCGCTGGTGATCTTCGATGAGATGATCACCGGGTTCCGCTACTCCGAGCACGGTGCACAGGGACTGTACGGCGTAACGCCGGATCTCTCGACGTTCGGCAAAGCGCTCGGCAACGGCTTCGCGGTCGCGGCGTTGGCCGGCCGACGGGACTTGATGGAGCTGGGCGGCCTACGCGATTCGCGGGACCGGGTGTTCCTGCTGTCGACGACGCACGGCGCGGAGACCCCCGCACTGGCCGCCGCTATGGCGGTAATCGAGGTCTACGCGGCGGAGGACGTGACGGCTCGGCTGCACGCGCTCGGGGCGCGGCTGGCTGCCGGGGTGAGCGAGGCAGCGGCTGCGCACGGGGTCAGCGAGCGGGTGCTGGTGCGGGGGCGGGACAGCAATCTGGTGTTCGCGACCCTCGATGGGGATGGCGCTCCGTCGCAGGAGTACCGGACGTTGTTCATGCGGCGCTTGCTGGAGAACGGGGTACTGGCTCCGTCCTTTGTGGTCAGTGCGGCGATGACGGAGCAGGACATCGACCGGACCGTGGAAGTGGTCGCGTCGGCCTGCGTGGCGTACCGGAAAGCGCTGGAGGCCGGGGATCCGTCGCCGTGGCTGGGCGGGCGTCCGGTCAAGCCGGTGTTTCGCCGAAAAGCCTGACCCGCACCGAGAGCAGGGCCGACGGAACGGTCAACTGCCAGCCGCGCTCGTAGGCGGCAGCGAAACCCTCGTCGCCAAGTTCGGTGCGGGAGCGGGCGCTCAGCGCGCGGATCTGCAGATCGGTCCGGTCGTGCGCACCGCGCAGCCTGGCCGCCGCGCCGAGCAGGGCGGCCGCGTCTCGGTAGCGCCCGTACAGCGCGGCGACACCGGCTACAGCCACTGCCACCATCGCCAGGATCGGCATGTCCGAGCTGTCCACCGCGGCGAGGTACGCCCGGCTCAGCGCCGCTTCGGCCCCTGGTCCGTCGCCGGTCTCGAGGCAGAGCGCACCGCGCGCCACGGAGATCAGGGCCTGATTGTGGCCGCCGCCGGACTGCGGGTGTTCCGACAGCCCGGCCTCGACCGAATCGAGCAGCTCGCGGGCCCGGTCCAGATCGCCGATCCGCACCCACAGGCCAGCTTCCAGCGCGTCGGTCAGGATCCCGAGTTCGGGAGAGGACACGCGCTCCCGGTTGGCGGCGATCATCCCGGCCGCCCGCGCGGTTTCGCCGCGCCGGACGTGCAGGTCGATCGAACGCAGGTTGAGGAAGACCTCGTCGCTGACGCTGAGCGAGCCGAACTCGCGGGCCAGCGTCCTGGCCTGGGCCAGATCGGCCAGCCCGCCGCCGAGATCGCCGTCGTACTGCCGCAGCAGCGCGCGCAGCGGCAGTGCGGTGGCGAGACCCCAGCGGTCGCCGGCCCGGCCGAAGATCTCCAGCGCGGCGGCGACGTCGCCGCGGACCTGGTCGAAGTGACCCGCGTTCTCCGCGAACTGAGCCCGGAACAGGGACGCCAGCCCGGATAGCCATTCGTCCGGTCCGTCGATGAACCGCTGAACGGTCTCCGGCGACGCGCTCGTCTCCGGGATGGTGGCCAGCCGGAGCGCGACCAGCGCGCCGGCGAAGGACGGCAGCTCCGGCCGGTCGGCGAGCGCCCGCAGGTGCTCGCGCCAGTCGGCGGGCGGGGCATAGGCGGCGAACCGGTTGATCAGCAGCACCTGCTCGGCGACGGCGCGCAGCACGCTCGGCTGCGCGCCCGGCGTCGAAACCGCCTCGCCGAGCCAATGAACCGCGTCGGTGTGGCTGCCGAGCATCTGCCAGTACCAGGTCAGGTTCACCGCGAGCCCGATCGCGCCGTCGGCGTCGCCGGTGTCGCAGAGGTGGCGCAGGGCGGCGAGCACGTTGTCGTACTCGGCGCGGAGCACCCGCAGCGCGTCCAGCTGCCGAGGGCCGCGCAGCAGCGGGTCGTTTTGGGCGACCAGACCTGCGAAGTACCCGGCGGCGAGGTCCCGCACGCTGGTCCGGAGTTCTTGTGCGGCAAGGCTTTCCAGCCCGTATTCGCGGATCGTCTCCAGCATCCGGTACCGGCCGGTGTCCGGGACGAGCCGCAGCAGCGACCGGTCGACCAGGTCCGCGAGCAGATACGGGATCTCACCGGGCGGCACCGCGGCGTCCGCGCAGACCGCGGCGGCCGAGTCCCGGGTGACTCCGCCGGGCAAGACCGAGATTCGTTCCGCGACCGTGCGCTCGTCCGGGCTGAGCAGCTCCCAGCTCCACGCGATGACCGCGCGCAGCGTGCGGTGCCGAGGGAAGGCGGTCCGGCTGCCGGTGGCGAGCAGCCGGAACCGGTCGGACAGACCGGCCGCCAGGTCTGGCAGGGCAAGCGTGCGCAGGCGGGCCGCGGCCAGTTCCAACGCCAGTGGCAAGCCGTCCAGGCCGCGGACCACCGTCGTGACGTCGGCGAGATTCGTCTGCTCCACCACGAAACCGGGACGCACGGCCGCGGCCCGCTCGGCGAACAGGCGCACCGCCGCGGTCCGCCGGGCCGGTTCGACCTCCGCGTCCGGCTCGGGCAGGGCGAGTGGGCCGAGCGGCACCAGCGCTTCGCCGTCGACGGCCAGCGGTTCACGGCTGGTGGCCAGCACCCGAAGCCCGGCGCACCGGGACAGCAGCGCCTCCACCAGCTGGGCCACGGCGACGACGAGATGCTCGCAATTGTCCATCAGCAGCAACCGTTCCCGGCCGCCGAGCTGGTCCGCGAGCACGTCCAGCTCGGCACCCTCGACCCGCGTCCTCGCCTCGAACAGCGCGCCGCCGCGCATCCTGATCCCGGCCAGCACGGCCGCGCCGACCTCGGCCGGTTCGGAGACCGAAGCGAGGTCGATCAGCCAGGCGCCGCCCGGGTACTCGTGACGGCGGGCGGCTTCCAGCGCGAGCCGGGTCTTGCCTGCTCCGCCGGGGCCGAGCACGGTGATCAGCCTGCCGGCGGCGAGCAGTTCGCCGATCCGGGCGAGGTCGTCGTCCCGTCCGACGAAGCTGGTCAGCGCCGCCGGGAGGTTGCCCGGGCTTCCCGCGGGAACCGCCGCGACCGGGTTGCGCAGCAGGCGCAGATGCCGCTCTCGCAGTGCGGTGCCTGGGTCGGTGCCGAGGGTCTCGGCCAACGCCTCGCGGATCTGTTCATAACAAGCGAGCGCGTCGGCTTGGCGGCCTCGTGCGGCCAGCGCGTCCATGAGCAGCGCTGCCGCCCGCTCGTGGACCGGGTGCTCAGCGAGCAAGCCGGACAGCCGGGTGGCAGCCGCCTCGACGCGGCCCAGCGACAGTTCGGCGTCGGCGAGATCAGCCACCGCTTCGACGGAGACCTGCGCGAGCCGGGTCGCGGCGGCTACCGACACCGCGGCGACGGCCGCTGGCTCGGCGCGGGGCTGGTCGCCCCACAGCGCCACGGCCTCGCCGAGCACGTCCGCGGCGGCCGACAGACCGCCGGTGCGCAGATAGTCCCGGCCAGCGGCGATGAGGTGTTCGAACCGCACCACGTCCACGTCCGCCGGAGCCACGTCCAGCCGATAGCCGCCAGCGGCCTGTACGACGACGTCCGCCGAACCGAGCATCCGGCGCAGCCGCGAGACGAGGGCCTGCAGAGCGTGTGCGGGATCGGCGGGCGGGTCCTCGGCCCAGATCGCATCGACCAGGACTGCGGGCTCGACCGTGCGCCCTCCGGCGAGCGCCAGCCGCGCGGTCAAGGCTTGCAACCGCGGGCCGGGGACGGGCAGGACGGCATCGCCGCGAGACACCTGCACAGTGCCGAGCAGCGTCACGCGTAGCGGGACAGCAGCCACCCTTCGATCTTCCCGTGTCGGCCCGATGGCCGCCTGAGCCGGGGTGTGCGCGCCGTGTGCGCCTCGTGTGAGCGGCGGCGGGCAATCTCGGGCTCACCACACAGAAGAAGGGGTTGTCATGCATGACGTAGTGATCGCGGGAGCCGGGCCGGTCGGCCTGTTCCTCGCCGGTGAACTGGCGCTCGCCGGCTGTTCGGTGCTGGTCCTGGAAAAGGAGGCGGACCCGCATTCCCCGTGGCGGAAGATGCCGCTCGGGATGCGGGGGTTGTCGGGCGGGTCGGCCGAGGCGTTCTACCGCCGCGGAATGCTGCGTCCGCTGCTGGCCGAGTCCGGCCTGGCCCCCGCCGAGGAAGAGCAGGTGCGCCCGAGCTGGGTCGGCCATTTCGCCGGCACTCCCCTCGACCCGGCCGACGTAGACCTCTCCGCGCTGCCCTACCGGCTGCCCAGCCCGGCCCTGGACGGCATCATGACCAGCCTTGAAGCGGTCGAGACGGTGCTGGCCGAACGGGCGGTCAAACACGGTGCCGAGATCCGGCACGGCGTCCAGGTCTCCGGTCTCGTCCAGGACGACGAGGGCGTGCTCGTCCGCGACGGCGACCACGAGTACCCGGCTCGCTGGCTCGTGGGCTGCGACGGCGGACGCAGCACGGTGCGCCGGCTCGCGGGCTTCGCCTTCGTCGGCACTGAGCCGCAGCTCACCGGGTACGTCGCGCTGGCGACGTTCGCCGATCCCGGCGAGCTGACTCCTGGCTTCAATCTGACCCCGGCGGGCATGTACCTCACGATGCCCACGCCCGGCCACTTCGGCGTGCTGGACTTCGACGGCGGCACGTACGACCGTTCGCAGCCCCTGACCCGCGAGCACCTTCAAACGGTGCTGCGCCGAGTCTCCGGCACCGACGTGACGCTCGGCGAAGTGCACCTCGCCTCCAGCTTCACCGACCGGGCACTGCAGACGACCGGATACCGGCGCGGCCGTGTCCTGCTCGCCGGCGACGCCGCGCACATCCACTCGCCGCTGGGCGGGCAGGGGCTCAACCTCGGCATCGGCGACGCCATGAACCTGGGCTGGAAGCTCGCGGCGACCGTGCGCGGGGCCGCGCCGGACGGTCTGCTCGACACCTACGTCGCCGAGCGCCATCCGATCGGCGCGCGGGTGCTCGACTGGTCGCGAGCCCAGGTGGCGGTCATGCGCCCGGACCCGCACTCCCGGGCGATCCAGGCTGTGACGCGCGACCTGATGACAACCCGCGCCGGTACCACCTACGTCTTCGAGCGCGCCTCAGGACTGTCGCTCCGCTACGACCTCGGCGACGACCATCCGCTGGTCGGCCACAACGCGCCGGACTTCCGTCTCGCCGACGGCAATCGCCTCGGCGAGCTGCTGCAGGACGGCCAAGGTGTCGCCCTCGACTTCAGCGACGACGGACGGCTGCGCGACGTGGCGGAGCGTTACCCGGTCCAGTACAAGGCCGTCCCGGCGCACGACGACCTCGGTTACGACGCCGTGCTCGTCCGGCCGGATGGCATCGTCGCCTGGGCCAGCGACCGCGACCCGGACCCCGGCTCGTTCGAAAACGCCCTCACCCGTTGGTTCTGACCCTTTCGCAGAGGTGGACATCATGGAAAACCACTGGATCGCTGCCTGGGGCACCGCGCAGCAGCTGGCGACGGCGGCCGAGTCCGGCGGCGGGCCGGAAATGCCCGACGAGGCACCGCCGGACTTCGGCACCACCCCGGAAACGGTGAGCGCGCAAACCGTGCGCATGGTGGCGCGTTCGACCGTCGGCGGCACCGCCGTGCGCGTCGCCCTTTCAAACTCCTTCGGCCACCCGCCGGTCCGCATCGGTGCCGCCTTCCTCGACGGCACCCAGCTCACCTTCAGCGACCGTCCCGAGGTGGTCCTGCCGACCGGCGCGCAGATCTACAGCGACCCGGTCGAGTACCCCGTGTCCCCGCAGACTGACCTGGCTGTCTCGCTGTATCTCCCCGGCGAGAAGGTCACCCCGACGGTCCACGAGGTCGGACTCCGCACGGCGTGGCTCGCCCCAGGCGACCAAACCGCCTCGACGGACTTGCGGGACGCCACCGAGTTCCAGTCGTACCTGTGGCTCACCGGCATCGACGTGTTCGCGCCGCGCACCGCCGCCACCGTCATCGCCTTCGGTGACTCCCTTGTGGACGGTATGGAGACCACGCCCGGCACCGACGCACCCTGGACCTCGGTCCTCGCCCGCCGGTTCGCTTCCGATTTTCCGCCCCGCGCGGTGGTCAACATGGGCATCTCCGGCAACCGCGTCCTGCGCGAGAGCGACGGCATGGGCACCAGCGCGCTGGCTCGCTTCGACCGCGACGTGCTGGCCCGCCCCGGCGCCCGCTGGATCATCCTGTCCGTGGGCGGGAACGACCTGATTTTCGGCTCCCTGCCGGGAATGCCGGACAGCGAACAGGCCACCGCGGCCGACCTCGTCGACGGCTACCGCCTGCTGCTCACCCGGGCGCGGCTGCACGGCCTGCGGGTCGTCGGCTGCACGCTGCCGCCGATCGGCGGATCCCCGGTCTTCACTCAAGAGTTCGAGGACGCCCGCCAGCAGGTGAACCGCTGGATCCGCGACAGCGGCGAGTTCGACGCGGTCACCGACCTGGACGCGGCGCTGCGCGACCCGGCCGAGCCGACGAAAATGCGCGCCGGGCTGGTCTCCGCCGACGGAGTCCACCCGACCGACGCCGGGCACGCGGCGATCGCCGAGTCCTTCGACCTGGAGCTGTTCCGGCACGCCTGACCAGCCGTGCGGGGAACCACACCGCGGTCAGCGGGCGGCGATGCGGTCGATCCAGCAGGCGGTGACCGGCACGATCGCCAGCGCCGCCGCGAAGCCGCCGATCGTGTCGGTCGGGTAGTGCGCGCCCAGCCCGACCTCGGCCCACGCCATCAGAATTCCGCAGACCAGGGCGAACCCCAGCGTCCTCGCCACTGCCGCGACCCGGCCCGACCGCCCGGCCAGAACGTAAGCCCCGGTCAACGCCAGCGCGGTCGCGAAAGCGGTGTGGCCGCTGGGGAACGACAGATAACTCCCGTGAATCGTCCGGCCGGTCAGCGGCTTCAGCACCGAAGTCACCGCCACCGTCAGCCCGCAGCCGACCACCGCCAGCGCCGCTGTCCGCAGGCGGTGCGTCAGCAGGCAACCGCCGATCACCAGTACCAGGATCAGCAGCGCGCCCAGCGGTTCGCCGCAGAAGTCGATCGCCGTCGCGAAGTACCACCACGGGTCGGGCACCAGGTCCGGGCCGGGCAGGAGCGGGGCGTCGAACGCGCTCGGCACCGAGTGCCCGGCGAAGCGCAGGCCCAGCGCGATCAGCGCCAGGAAGCCGAGCGCGGCCAGTACCAGCGAAGGCGTGCGCAGAACGATCGGAAGCGCCCGGGGCGAGGTCTTCAGTCGATCGCGCACAGCTTCCTTCATACCGTGGAAATCGCTTCCTCGTAGCCTTCGAGCAGCCGTTTCAGCCCCACGTCCGGGGTGAAGTCCGCCTCGTACCGCTGGCGCGCGGCCTCGCCCATCCTCCGGTTCAGCTCCGGGTCCAGCACGTCGGCCAAAACTGAGGCCAGCGCCGCCGCGTCCCCGGGAGTGTGCAGCAGGCCGGTGACGCCGTCGGTGACCAGCTCCTCGAACGCTCCGTGCGCGGGCGCGACCGTCGGCACCCCGGCGGCCATCGCCTCCACCACTACGAGACCGAACGCCTCCAGCCACGTCGAGGGCACCACGACCGCCGCCGCTCGGGCGATCAGTTCCTGGCACGAAGCCCGGTCCTGGAGGCCGACGTAGGACACGGTGTCCCGTCCGGCGGCCCAGGCCGCGACGTCGTCGGACAGCGGCCCGGTCCCGGCGATCAGCAACGGCAGCTTGCCGGAATACTGCTCCCACGCCGCCTTGAGCAGCGGAATGCCTTTCTCCTCGGTGAGCCGCCCCAGAAACAGGAGGTGCTCGCCCTCGCCGCTGCGCCGTCGGCCCTGGTCTGGGACGAAGTTGTGCTTCACCGTCATTCGCGCGGCGGGCAGGCCCGCGTCCACGAGAAGGCGGCGCTGGGCGGCGGAGATACAGAAGAACCGGGTCACGCCGGTTCGCCAGCGGTCCCGGTTGACCAGCAGGTTTACCGCCATCGGCACGGTCGCGGCGGCTGAGTCGCGGTAGCAGCCGTGCCGGACGGCGGGGACGGGCAGGCCGCCGACGCAGTCGGTGCAGATCCGGCCGTCGCGGTAGAGCGTGCCGGGCGGGCAGACGAGACCGTAGTTGTGCAGGGTCGCGACCACCGGCACCCGCGCGTCTGCGCACGCGGCCAGCACCGACGGCGACAGCAGCGGGAAGGTGTTGTGGACGTGCACGACGTCCGGCCGCTCCCTGCGCAGCTGCGCCAGCAATGCCGTCCGCGACGCGCGGTTCCACGGCACTCGCAACGGCACCAGCGCCTTGCGCGCCAACGGCATCGACGCGATGTCGTCGCTGTGCCGCTCGAACCGCCGCACGTCGATCCCGGCCGAGATCAGCAGCGAGACCTCGGCGTCGACCACGTTGTTCTCGCCGCTCGGCTGCTCCGACCGGTAACGGTTGTGCACCACCAGAATCTTCACGCCAGCTTCTCCCTCGCTGGAGCCTCTCCCGTGGCCAGCAACGACGCGGCGACCGCCAGATGCAGCAGGTACGGCGACGCGTCGCCGAGCCCGGCTTCGGTGTAGGACGCGGAAACGCAGTAGGCGATCAGGAAAATCGCGCACGCCCTGGCCAGCGACGGCGGCCGCAGCACCGCGATCGCGACCAGCACCAGCAGGAACGCGGCGACGATCCCGATCCCGACGAAGCCCTGCTCGTGGTAGATCGCCAGCCAGCTGTTGTCGATCGGCAGGCCGTCATAGGACTTGTCGGTAAGGCCGACGCCGAAGAGGTACTCGAATCCGGTCCGCGGCGCGGACAGCAGCGCGTCCCACACCTTCGCGCGACCGGTCAGGCTGGAGAAATCGTCGGTGCTCTGGCCGCGCAGGAACCACGCCTGCAGCAAGCCGCCCAGCACCAGCGCGGCGAAGCCGGCCACGAGCACGATCCCGGCGAACACCTTCCGCGCCCGCGCGCTGACCAGCCCCTGCGACAGCAGCGCGACGATCAGCCCGGCGACGAGCCCGAGCGTCGCGGTGCGGGTGTGGGTGAGCAGCAGCACCCCGAGCGAAGGCACGACGACGATCAACGCGCTCTTGGCGTCCGTCCGTTTGCCGAGCCACATCAGCACCGCGAGACCCGCGATCACCGCCGCGTACTGGCCGATCTGCGGCGGCGTCAGCGGCCACACCGCGCCGGAAAGGCGGCCGCCGTAGATGTCCGGCATCGCCTTGCCCGGGGCGGTCACCAGGCCGAGCACCACCGAAATCAGCACCGCGCCGAACATCCGGATGTGCGCCCGCACGAACGTGAACGACCCGTCCCACCAGCCGCTGAGCAGCCAGAGCGTCGCGACGAACACCGCGAACCGGAAGCACCGGAACAGCGCGCCGAGGCCGGATTCCAGGTCCACGCTGGCCACGATGCTCGTGAGCAGCAGGAAGGACAGGAGCATCAGGTACGCGCTCGGCCGGATCCTGACCCGCAGGTTCAGCACCAGGGCGAGCAGGAACGCGCCCATCAGCGCGCCCATGGTGACCAGCTGGATCACCGCGCGCGGCAACGGGATCACCGTCTGCGCACCGGTCGAGCCGAGCGTGTTGAGGATCAGCAGCGCCCAAGCCGCGCTTACCGCCTTCGGTGCCGATTTCGTTTCGGCTGGCAGCGTGGCGGTCAATTCGGCCATGTCAGCCACCCCCGTTCGGCTTGTAGCTCGAATTCGCGTCCTGGTGGTACGGCGCGCTCTGCCATTCGCCGATGCCGATGATGTTGCTCATTTCCTTGGCGACGAACGACCACGGCCCGGCGTAAGCATTGTCGCGCCAGGAATTGTCCTGCTGGAACGTGATCGCCTGCTGGATCACCGCACCCTGGTAGGGCGACCAGTCCGGGTAACTGCCGAAATTCGACAGCACGCCCATCCGGCCGCACACCTCTTCGCAGCCGAGCGCCTTCGAGTTGAGCGTGAACTGGTTGTGCTGCACCACGACCCGCTGGGTCTTCCACCGGCAGTCGCCGTACAGCGGTTTCTTCGCGATCGCCGGCGCGGAACAGGTGCTGACATTCGGCACGAGTTTCGTGCACGAGCCGCTGGAGGTGTTGGCCGGGCTGTGGCAGAACCGGTCGGCGTTCTCCCACAGGATCACGCCGTTCCAGTTGTCCTGCAGCAGGTTTCCGGAAATTTCCAGGTTGCTCGTGCGGGCCTTCAACCTCGGTTCGCCGCCGGACTCGGAAATGTAGATCGTCGCGGACGGGAACGGGTCGCCCCGGCCGGCGTGCGCACGGCCGTCGGGCAGATTGTTGCGGCGGAACGTGTTGTCGCGGATGATCGCGTTGTAACTGGTCTCGTAAATGATCGCGGCGCTGTCGTTGTTCTCGATCAGGTTGCCCTCGATCAGGAAATCGTTGTTGTTCGTGTCGGCCCACAGCCCGGTGCCGCGGTTGTCGTGGATCCAGTTGCCGACGACGTCCGCGCCGTCCACCGCCCAGAACTTCATGCCGCCGGTGCAGCCGCACTCCGGGACCTTGGCCTCCCAGTTCGCGGTGTTGTTGCCGGTGACCTCGGTGCCGCGCAGCACCAGCCCGGTCACCACCGCGGAGCCGGAGTAGGCGTTCAGGCCGTACTGGCCGTTGCGCCGCAGGCAGCTGTCGAGGATCTGCTGCTTCGGCCCGGCCATCAGCCCGGCCCCGTCGTTGTCCTGCACGGTCAGGTGCTGGATGACCCAGCCGGGGGCCGAATCGTGGTTGACCACGCCCTCGTCGCGCGGCGCGGTGAAGCCCTGCACGGTGAACGAGGCGAGCCGGACGTCCTTGGCCGGGCCGGCGAAGGCGTACCGGTTCTTCTCGCGCCCGTCGAACACCGCGCCCGCAGCGCCGAGGTAGACGTCCCCGTCCTTGGGCCGCACCTGGGCGTACTCGTCGTCGCTGAGCCGGTGCGTGCCGGGAGCGAGCCAGAACGTCGTACCGGCCGGGGAGTTCTTCGTTTTCGCCGACAGATCGTCCACTACCGCCGGATCCACCCGGACGGCCCCGGCGGGCGCGGTCGCCGGACCCGGCGGCAGGTGGTCGCAGACCGCGGCGACCGGCCCCTGCGGCGAAGTCGATCCGGCGGCCGGAGCGGGCACGGCCCCGGACGAGCTGCACGAAGCCAGCGCGAGCGGGAGCAGCACCCCCAGCAGCAAAGTCCTTCGCACGGTGGATCCTCTCGGCATCAGGGCAGGCGGAGCACGGTGGTCAGCGGCCCGGTGACCGGACCGGAGCCGACAAGCGTGGTGGCCGGTTCGCGACGGCCGAAGCCGGGCGAGTACCAGCCCAGCGGCGGATTCGCCTCGCCTCGGTGCGCGGTCCAGGCGAGCTGCGGCGGAAGCTCCATCGTCGCGGTACGGCCGGGCCAGGTGAGCCGCGCGGTGCTTCCGTCCAGCTCGGCATCCAGCAGCGGGCCGAGGTGGAAGGCGAGTTTGGCGGAACCACCGCCGGTCACCTCGTCGACCACGGTCAGCGTCCGGCCGGACAGCTCGACGCTACGGCGGTGCAGTGCCGGGGCGTACCCGTCGTGCTCGGCCTGCCACTGGGCCGGCGTTGCGGCGAGAGTGCGCGACTGCGCGTGCCGGGTCCACAGGAACGGCCCGCCGGAAGTCGATTGGTCGACTCCGCCGAGTTGCAGCGTGTTGTGGCCGAGCGTGGAGCGGAAGTACGCGCGCCACTCGGGTTCGCCGTGGTAGCAGTACGTTCCCGGGTCGGCGAGGAGGTCGACGCCGTCGTGCCGGACCTCGATGGACAACGCGTCGGCGTGCGCGTGCGCCGCGATGGCGAGGAAGCCGTGCGGGCCGCTGTCGCAGCGGCACCAGATCTCCGGGCCGTTGTCGCTGCGCAGGATCGTCATGCCCGCGTCGGCGAAAACCGGTTGCTGACGGGCGTTGTCGAGCTGGGGCACCCGGGAGCGCAAGGCCGCGAACAACGCGGTGCGCACGTCGTCGGCGGGCAGCTTCGGCCACCATTCCTCGCGGCCGAACAGCGCGTCGCCGGTGGCCAGCAGCGAATGCCAGCGGTCGGTATCCGGTCCGTCCACGATCAGGCCGTACCCGTCGTCGGCGTCGCCTTGCCGCGGCGGCCGACCGGAACAGTCCACAATGGCCGCGAGCGCGTCGCACATCGCGCGCAGTTCCAGCCAGGTCGAACGCGGCAGCCGTGAACCGGCTTCCAGCGCGGCGGCGAGGCCCAGCTCCAGCACGAGCCCGTGGTACTCGGTGGCCAGCTCGCGGTTCAGGCCGGAGGTGAAGGTGTTGGCCCGCAGATGAAAGTCCAGCGAGCGGATCGCGTCCGATCGCCACTGGGAAGACTCCGGGTACCAGTCGAACGCGCACGACGCCGCCAGCTGTCCGGCTGCTTCGGCCAGCACGTGGTTGTTGGCCGAAGTGCCCCGGCTCGGGAACGCCGCCAGCCACCGCTGGTGGTGCCAGATCTGCCGCAGCGCTTCGGGATTGTCCTCGAACAGCCCGGGCGCACCGGACCAGCCGTCCAGCAACCGCCGCGCCCACACCCACGACAGCAGCCGGATCCCCAGCTCGATCCCGCTCAGCCAGTGCACGCCGCGCATCGGCGGGTTGGCCGCCCACCAGGACTTCAGCTGGTCGGCCACGCGGTGCGCGTAGCGGTCGTCGCCGGTCATCCGGTACGCCGCGGCCAGCACGGTCAGGTGCTGATGCCGCGAAGGTTCCCAGATCTGCTTGATGTCGCCGATCGCGTTCTCGTCCCGGTACGGGATCTCGAACGAGTACCGGTCCCCCGGCGCGCGACGGCCGGTCTTCGGATCGAACGCCCAGTCCGGCGCGACCAGATCGTCCCGCGCCACCCCGAAGTACTCGGCGTGCCCGTCCATCAGCCGGTCCGCCGCCGCGACCAGCCGGTCCCGTCCGGTCGCTGGCGCCTCCGGCTCGGCGGGCCAGGCCGGGAACGTCCGGGTCGCGGACCAGACCGGCTGCCGCTGGGGTTCGCCGCGCCACCGCTGTTTGCGCACGACGTCCCCGACGCGGCCGACGATCTCCGCCGGACCCATCGCGGACAGCCGGCGCAGGTACCAGGACAGGTCCATCACCGCTCCAACCGCACCGGCGCACCGGTTTCGAGGCTGCGGTGCACGGCGAGCGTCGCCAGCGTCGTGGAGACGAGCGAGTCGAGGCTGATCGGCATCGCGACGCCGGTCTTCAACGCGGTGATGAACGCGTCCAGTTCGGCCCGCTGACCCTTGTCGCGGGCCTTCGGCAGCCGCGAGCTGGTCCAGCGCTTGGGCCCGTATACCGAGGCGCGGACGAAATCGTCGAATTTCAGCACCTTGCCGTCGGCGAGCACTTCCAGCGTTTCCTTGGGAAACGAGGTGCTGCCGCTGGTGAGGTAGCTGATCGCCGCGGTGGAGCCGTCGGCGTAGCGCAGCAGCACCTGGAGGTCGTGGTTGCCCGGGGTGCCGGTGGCGTAGACCGAAACCGGGTCGCTGCCGAGGAACCAGCTGACCGTGTCGATGAAGTGCCCGCCCTCGCCGACGAACCGGCTGCCCTCGGAATCGGCCTGGTTGTACCAGCTGTTCGCGTCCAGCCTGCCCGCGTTGACCAGGTACCGCACCGAAGCCGGGCCGACGCGCGGGCCGAACTGGTTCTTCGCCTCGACCAGCAGCGGCGCGAACCGGCGGTTGAACCCGACCTGCAGCCGGTTGTTGCCCGATTCCGCCACCGCGTCCACGACGCCGCGCAATTCCTTCTCCGACAACGCGAGCGGCTTCTCCACGAAGACCGCCTTGCCCGCCAGTAGCGCGCGCCGCGTCAGCTCGGCGTGCGAGCTGTGCCGGGTCACCACAAAGACCGTGCTGACCTGGTCATCCTCCAGCAGCGCGGCGACGTCGGTGCTCGCCGAGACGAACCCGAACTTGCGCTTGGCGTTGGCTCCGGACAGCGCCGACGTGGTGACGACGTCAGTCAGCAGCACGCGCTCGTCCCCGGCCAGGTGCGGGAGGATCATCGACGACGCGTAGTTGCCCGCGCCGATGAACCCGATCCGCAAGTCCCGCAACGGGTTCGGCCGGGTTTCCACCGCTGCCGCCGCCGGCACCGCGGAAACCACGCTTTCGTCCTCGGCGGGCGGCGCGTCCGGGTAGCGGAACAGCACCGCGACCGCCTTCAGCTCGCCCTCGTTGAGCGCCCGGTAGGTCTCGACCGCTCTCGCGAAGTCCGCGGTGTGGCTGATCAGCGGCGTCACGTCGAGCCTGCCCCGTGCGGCCAGGTCGAGGAAGCATTCGAGGTTGCGCCGTTCCGTCCAGCGCACGTAGCCGATCGGATAGTCGCGGCCCGCCAGCTCGTAGGCCGGGTCGTACCGGCCGGGCCCGTAGGACCGGGAGAACCGGACGTCGAGTTCCTTTTCGTAGTAAGCGTTCCACGGCAGGTTCAGCGAGATCTTGCCGATGTCCACCACCCGGCCGCGGTCGCGCGCGAGCCGCGCGGCCAGCTCCACCGGATCGTTCGACGCCCCGCCCGCGGCGAGATACACCTGGTCGACGCCGTAGCCGCCGGACAGCTCGGCCACTGCCTGGTCGATCTCCCCGGACGCCGGATGCCCGCAGGCGAGCGCGCCCAGTTCCCGCGCGAGTTCGCAGCGCTGCGCATCCGGGTCCACGCCGACGACCCGCGCGCCATTCGCCACCAGCAGTTGCACGACCAGCTGTCCGATCAGGCCGAGCCCGATCACCAGCGTGAGGTCACCGAGCTGCGGTTCGCCGCGCCGGACGCCCTGCATCGCGATCGCGCCGACCGTCGCGAACGCCGCCTGCCGCGGCGAAAGCCCGGCCGGCACTTTCGCGTACAGGTTCTTCGGCACCCAGTTCAGCTCGCTGTGCAGCGCATGCTCATTCCCGGCGCACGCCACGAGATCGCCGACCACGACGTCGTCGATGCCCTCGCCGACCTGCTCGACCACACCGCACAGTGAATACCCTAGCGGCGTATAGGAATCGAGCTTCCCGGACACCTTGCGATAAGTCGCGGCGAGCCCGTTGGTCGCGACGCTCTGCATGACCTTCGCGACCTGGTCCGGCCGTGACCGGGCCTTGCCCAGCAGCGACATCCCAGCCTCGGAAACCTTCATCATCTCGGTGCCGGTCGAGATCAGCGAGTACTGGCTGCGGACCAGCACACCGCCCGGCTTGCACGCCGGCACCGGGACGTCGAGCAGGGCCAGTTCGCCGCTCTTGTAGTTCTGCACTACCTGTTTCACTGGACTCCTAGCCGCTCGCCGCGGAGGGCCCCGCGGTACCAGTACTCAAGGGTCAGCACGTGCCAAAGATGTTTCGCGCGGTCCTCGCGCCCGGCGGCGTCCTCGGCCACCAGCCTGCGCAGGGCGTCGCGCTGCAGGAATCCGGACTCGACCAGTACGCCGTCTTCGATGACCTCCCGCACCAGCGGCGCGAGGTCCCGGCTCATCCACGCCCGCAGCGGCGCGCTGAACAAGCCCTTCGGCCGGTACACGATTTCATCGGGCAGGATCGCCGTGGCCGCCTTCTTCAACGCCACCTTGCCTTGGCGGCCGGCGATCTTCTCCCGGCCAGGAACCTGGAACGCCGCCCGGACCACCTCGACGTCCACAAAGGGCGTTCGCACCTCGGTGGAAGCGGCCATGGTGGACCGATCGGTGTAGGTGAGATTCAAGCCGGGCAGGAACATCCGCGCGTCGGCGAGACACATCCGGTTCACCTGGTCGGTCAGTTTCGTGTCGTAGTAGATGTCGGCGTGCTCGGTGAGCACATCGTCCACTTCGGACTGAAGATCCGGTGAGACCAGGTCGAGCAGTTCGGCCCGGTCGTACATGGTGTAGCTGCGCCGGAACGCCGTTTCCTCCGGAAGGTCCGCGAAGGACAGGAACCGCTTCGCGAACCGCACCGACCGGTAGCCGCGGGTGGACGACGCGACCGGCAGCCGGCCGACCGCCGCCCCGATCGCCCGGCGAGCCACCCCGGGCACCCGTCGGTAGCGCAACGCCAGCAGATTCGCCACATGCTTGCGGTACCCGGCGAACAGTTCGTCCGCGCCCATCCCGGACAGCAGCACCTTCACACCGGCCTCGCGGGCCGCCGTGCAGATCAGGTACGAGTTGATCGCCGCCGGGTCGCCGATCGGTTCGTCCAGGTGGTGCGTCATCCGCGGCAGCAGATCCTGCACGTCCGGCGCGATCTCGATCTCGTGCAGGTCCACGCCGAACTGGCGGGCCACGATCCGCGCGTAACGGAGATCGTCCGGCATTGCCTCGAATTTCGCGTCCTCGGGACGGAAACCGATCGTGTAAGCCGAAATTCCCGGTTGCTCGCGCGCGGCCAGCGCGGTGAGGTAGCTGGAGTCGAGACCGCCGGAGAGGAAGGTCGCCACCGGGACGTCGGACAGCAGGTGCTTGCGAGTGGATTCCTCGACGACCGCGTGCAGGTCGACCTCGCCGCGATACGCCGCGCCTTCCTCGGCGACCTCGCGGAGCGACCAGTAAGTCCCGGCGTCCGTGCTGCCGTCCGGCCGGAACCGCAGCCACGTGCCTGGCGGCAGTTTTTCCGCCTCGCGGTAGGCACAACGGCTGTCGGGGACCCAGTAGTACAGCAGCGACGCGATCATCGCCGCCTGATCGACGTTCAGGGTGTCGCCGAGTTCGCGAGCCAGCGCTTTCAGCTCCGACGCGAACACGACCCCGCCTCCGCGCCGCACGAAGAACAACGGCTTGATGCCCAGCTGGTCCCGCACGAGGACCAGCTCACCGGTGCGTTCGTCGTACACCGCGAAGGCGAACATTCCGCGCAGCCGCGGCAGGCAGTCCGTGCCCCATTCCCGCCAGGCCCGCAGCAGCACCTCGGTGTCGGAGGTGCCGCGGAACCGGACCCCGGCGGCTTCGAGTTCGGCCCGCAGCTCCGGCGCGTTGTACAGCTCGCCGTTGTAGGTCAGGGCGATACCCTCGGCTGTCATCGGCTGCGCGCCCGTTTCCGACAGGTCCACGATGGACAGCCGCCGGTGTCCTAAGTGGACACCTCGGTGGTCGTAGCGGCCGTCGCCGTCCGGGCCCCGGTGCGCGAGGCACTGGGTGAGCCGGTCGGTGAGCGGGCCGCCCTCCGGCCAGCTGTACGCGCCCGCGATGCCGCACATGCGCCTGGTTCCCCCTAGCTTTCCTGAACGGGTTTGAGCCGTCTCGTCGGCGCGTCCGGGTCCACCGGCGGACGGGTCCGGTCGAGCGGGCGAAACCGGCGGCCGGGCTTCACCGGCCACTCGATCGGCTTGGTTTCGTCGCGCAGCTCCAGCTCGACCACCTCGTCCTGTTTCCTCGCGACCACTGCCGCGCGCCCGCGCAACGCCGTGTGCAGCCCGTCCCAGAGCGTGCCGTCGGTGTGGTCCGTCGGATCCGGATCGACCAGCACCACGCCGAGGATCGGCACGCCGCAGTCGGCGAGCTGCCGCGCGACGGTGTGCAGCCACTGCGTGTTCGCGAACCCGGCGCGCACCACCAGCACAGTCTCCGCACCGAGCGCCGACAGGTCGGTCCACGCCGTGCCCGGGGCAGCCGTGCCGACCCCGACCCGGCGCGCCGCCCGCGCCACCGCGGGGTCACCGGCCTCGACGACCTGGACGGTCCCCTCCACCGGCAGCTTCGACACGTCCTTGCCCGGCAGGTCGTCCACGAGCACCACCGGCCCGTCCTCGGCCAGCGACCGGCCGAGTTCCACCGCCAGCTCCGCCGCGGTCGCGGCCGCGCCGATCTCCAGCAGCGACAGCGAAGCCCGGTCCTCCCGCGCCGCCCGCGCGAGCGTGAGCGCGACCCGGCTGGACTCGGTCACCGCCTTCGACCGCCGCCACAGCTTCGCCGGGCCGATCGGCTTCACGCCGACCTGCGCGATCACCGAAGCCCCGAGGTGCTGCGAAATTTCGCGGCGCAAGACCGGCCGGTCCCGGACCAACGCGGTCACCGCGGCGAACGCGAGCCCGAGTGCGAGACCCAACGCCAGCCCGACGCCGGCGGGCGTGCCGTAGGCCTTCAGCTTGGACACCGGCTCGATCGCCGGCGCGTCGACGATCTGCGTCCCGGCGATGACCTCCGGCGACCCGATCCCGGCCTGCTGCGCCTGGTTCTGCAGATCGGCGATCTTCGACACCAGGTTCGCGCGCTGGGTGTAGAGCTGCTCCAGCGCACCCGCGTTGGAGTTGCGTCCCTTCCCGACCTCAGCCGCCGCCTGGTTGTCGATGTCCGCCAGCTGCGCCTGTGCCTGATCCCGCTGCTGTAGCAACGCCTTCGAACGGCCGGTCGCGGCTGCTTGCGTGCGCTGCGTGTGGTCGGCGATGAACGCGTCCGCGAGCGCCTTGGCCTTCGCGACTGCGTCGTCCTTCGTCTTCGCCTTGACCGTCACCTGCATGACGTTGTTGGTAAGCCCGAGCCCGGCGTAATCCTTCAGGAAGTCCGACGGCGATTCGGTGCTGTTGATCCGCTTCAGCGCGGCCGCCGCCATGTTCGCCGTCGACAGCACGGCGACGTCGGTGCGCATCAGCGTGCCGCTGTCGGTCGGCGAATCGTCCGGGTGGATCACCATGATCTTCGTGACCGCGGTGGGCGGCGCGGGCAGGAAGACCGCCACCGCACCGCCGAGAATCAGCCCGGCCAGCGCCGTCGTCAGCCAGAACCGCCGCTTGCGCCGCAGCGCGACCACCAGCCGCTGAAGATCGACCAGCGGCTGGACCTGTCCCGTGCTCATCGCGCACCCGCCAGCTCGTCGGTGCGCTGCTTGGCGGCCGGCTGGTGCTTCGTCCCGCCCGCAAGATGGACTTCCCGGGCCAGCACGGCACCGAGAATTTCGTGCCCGGCGTCCGAGCAAGCCTCCGAAATCGAAACCAGTTCCCACGCGTTGCGCGAGCCGAGCGACACCACCACGAGCACACCTGCCGTTCCGTCCGGCACGATCGGTTGCGCCCCGGGCACCACCTCGATTTCGGTCACCGCGACCTCGACCCGAATCCGGTCGCCGCGCGCGGCGTCAGCGAACTGCTCCGCGACCTTCCGCGCCGAGGCATCCCCGCGCGGAACAAGAATCAGCAGCCGCAGCACTCCGTCACGATCCGCGCCTAGCCGCGCGAGCACGCGGCGGTACCGCACCTCGCGTGCCGCGTCGTCCGCCGATGCCGCCACCTCCGGCAGATTCCACGGCCGGTCGTTCCCGACGGCCTTCCGCCACCACTTCGCCGGTGCGTCCGAGCCCGCCGGGATGTCGATGCTCGCCAGCACCGGAGCACCGAGCGCGGCACCGATTTCGCCTTCGGCGCGCGGCCTCCGGTCGGTCCTCGCGCCGAACAGGTAGGCCAGGATCCCGAGCACGAAGAACAACACCGCGCCGCCGACTGTCAACTGCGGGAAGGTCGGCGCGGACGGCGAAGACGGCCGTTCGGACGGGCCGAGCACGACCATGTTGCCCGCGCCGGTCGCCGCGTCCGCCGCGTTGAGGTTGTTGACCGCCTGCTCCAGCGCCGTCCGCAAGCCCTGCAACGTCGTGCGGGCTTGCACCCCCTCGACGGTGTCGCCGGTTTCCACGGACTTCGACAGATCGAGGATCCGCTGGTTGGTCTGCGTGATCTGCTGCCGCAGCGCTTCCTTCTGCTGTTGCGCCAGTTGCGCGGCCTGATCGGCGGAATTTCCGAGCAATTGCGTCGAATACTTCACGAACTCGCCCGCGACCTGATCGGCCAGCTGCTGCGAGCGCTCCGGGCTGGAGCCTTTCGCGGTAATCGTCACGACATTGCCCTGCGCGACGGACGCGCCGACCGATTTCTGCAAATCCGTCCCGCGAATCCCGAGGCCCAGCGCCGCCGACGCCCGGTCGAGCACGACCGAACTCGTCGCCACCTGCGCCTGGGTCAGCAGTTCGTCCGGCTGCCGCGGTCCCTGCAGCAACACACTGGCCTGCGCCTCGTAACCCGGCGACAACACGGCGGAAGCCCCGGCCCCGACACCCGCGCCGACCACCGCGAGCAGCAGCAACGCTCGCCATCGCCGTCGCACGACCTTCCCCGCGACGGAGAGGCGTATTGTTTCGTCACTCAAAACCAGGTCTCCCCTCACGGGCCGACGCACGGGTCATTGACCCCGTCGCGGCACCGCACCGGTTGGTTACACCATCCGGCCGAACCTTGTTCGAAACGCGACCCAGCTCAACCCAGCGCACGCTCGTACGCCTTGATCAACGCCGCCTGGGAATTGCCCCAGGCGAGCGGTCCGCGCACGCGCTGCTTGCCGCACTCGCCCATGCGTTCCCGCTGCTCCGGGTCGTCCAGAAGCACGGCGACGAGCTTCGCGAACTCCGCGACGTCGTTGGCCGGGGCGTACAGCGCCGCCTCGCCCGCCGACACCCGCGCCTCGCGCAATTCGAACGACACCATCGGTTTGCCCATGGCCATGTACTCCATGACCTTGTTCATCGTCGACACGTCGTTGAGCGGGTTGAGCGGATCCGGCGAAAGGCACACGTCGGCCGCGGACAAATACCGCAGCAGATCCTCGTCCGGCACCCGGCCGGTGAATTCCACCTGTCCGGACAATCCGAGCCGATGCGACAAGGCGACCATCTCGTCGAACGTGTCGCCCGCGCCGACGAACACCGCGTGCCAGTCGTCGCGGCCCACCTCGTCGCGCAGGGAAGCGAGCGCGCGCAGAGCGTAGTCCACGCCGTCCTGCGGACCCATCACGCCGAGGTAGCACAGCAGATTCGGCTTGCCGCGCTTGAGTTCCGGCTCCACCGGCACCTCGTGGAACCGCTCCACGACCGGCGCGCTGCGGACCACGAACACGTCCTCGGGCCGCTTGCCGCCGCGGATCCGCGCGACCTGCCGGTAGCTCTCGTTGGTGGAGAGCACGACATCCGCGGCGCGATACGTGGAGCGTTCCAACGCACAAACTCCGCGGTAAAGGAAATCCTGCCCGCGGTCGAAGCGCGACAAATACAGTTCCGGCACCAGGTCGTGCTGATCGAAAATGACCTTCGCGCCCCGTCTTCGCAGCATCCGGGCGACGAGAAAGAGCAGATCCGGCGGGTTGCAGGCGTGCACGACATCGACCCGGCCGATCTTGCGGGCGAGCCGGACCGTGTGCCACAGCGCGGATCCGTACTCGCGCGCGTACCCGGCGGGCCCGCCGGTCGCCGCCCGCAGCGGATACCGGTGGATATGCACGCCGTCGAGCACGACCTCGGCTTCGGTGTCCCGTTTCGTGCCCTGCGGGCAAATCACGTGCACCGTCATCCCGGCGTCGCGCAGCGTCTGGCATTCCTGCCACACGCGCCGGTCGAACGGCACCGACAGATTCTCCACGAGAATCAGCGCGATCCGGTTCCGCAGGATTTCGTTTTCGGAAAAGCCTTCACCAGGCAAGGCCGACGTACCCCTCTTCCGCCCGGCGCGCCGCGGCGTCCGGGACGCGGACCAGATCGACCAGCACCGGCCCGCTGCCGTGCGGCAGAGCGGCCAGCACCTCCGGGTCCGAGGTGCCGATCAAGCACACCTCGGCGTGGTCGAGTACCTCCCGCACCGACCCGGCGAGCAGCTGGCCGAGGTGCGGCAGGCGGCTTTCGATGTACTCGCGGTTGGCCCCCATCAGCCGCGACAGGCTGACGTTGGCGTCGTGGATCTTGAGGTCGTATCCCTTGCCGAGCAACCGTTCCGCGAGTTCGACCAGCGGACTCTCGCGCAGGTCGTCGGTGCCCGGTTTGAACGACAGCCCGAACAGCCCGACCTTGCGTTTCCCGGTTCGCGCGACCAGTTCGAAGGCGCGGTGGAGATGTTCGGCATTCGACGGCAGCACGTGGGCGAGCAACGGCACCGAGACGTCCGCCTGCCGCGCGGCGTGGACCAGCCCGCGCAGGTCCTTCGGCAGGCACGAGCCGCCGAACGCGAACCCGGGCCGCAGGTACGCCGGGCTGATGTTGAGCTTGCGATCGGCCAGGAACACATCCATCACCTGGTGCGAATCGAGCCCGAGCGCACGGCAGATCGCGCCGAGTTCGTTCGCGAAACCGATCTTCACGCCGTGGAAAGCGTTGTCCGCGTACTTCGTCATCTCCGCGACCGGGATCGGCACGCGGAACACGTCGCCGGGCAGCCCCTGGTACAGCTTCGCCACGACGTCGCCGCTGCCCGGATCGAACTCGCCGATCACCGTTTTCGGCGGCTGGAAGAAGTCGCGGACGCTGGTGCCCTCGCGCAGGAATTCCGGGTTCACCGCGACACCGAAGTCGACCCCCGCGGTACCGCCGCTGTGCTTTTCCAAGATCGGCACGAGCAACCCGAGACAGGTGCCGGGCAGCATCGTGCTCCGGAACACCACTGTGTGCCGAGACTCGTTGTCGCCCAATGCTTTTCGTTCTTTTAACGCAGCACCGATCTCCTCGGCGACGCGCTGCAGGTACTCGGTGGAAAGACTCCCGTTGGGCGCGGACGGCGTACCGACGCACACCAGGGAAACGTCCGTCGCGAGGATCGCTTCGGCCACCTCGGTGGTCGCCCGCAACGCACCGGACGCGACCACCTCCGCGGTCAGCTCCCCGATCCGTTCCTCGACCACCGGGGCCTTGCCGGCCCTCACGAGATCCACCTTCGCCGGATTGACGTCCACTCCGACGACCTCGTGGCCTTGTCCCGCCAGGCAAGCCGCGGACACGCACCCGACGTACCCCAGCCCGAAGACGCTGATCTTCACAACGAAACCTCCGCCCGACCGCTCGCTGCTCATTGGTCGGAGCGCGGACGGGCTTCGTTACCGGTTCCGCATAACAAGGCGGGAACCCGGTTCCTGGCCCGGATTCCCGCCCTGCGCCGCCCACCGGCCCGGCGGTTACCCCATCCGGCCGTATCGGCAGGGGAATTTGCCCACGGTTATCCGAAAAGGGCAGTGATTGCCTTCCGAGGCTTCGAAAAATTCAGTGTCCGCCGACGAACGCAGTGGCCAGCTTTTCACCCGTGCTCGTGGCCGCGGCGTGGTCTTCGATCGGATTCACCGCCGAGTCCTTGAAGCACACGTAGGTGACGCCGGAGTCGGCTCCGCCATTCTTCGGGTCCGGGTTGATGCCGAGATCTTTGGCCGTCGCATACGACGCCTCACCGATGATCTTGTTCGGCCCGGTGTCCCCGATGACCGCGTACTCGACCTTGCCGTGGTAGATCACCGCGCACGAACCGCCGCCGCGAAGGCCGGAGTTTTCGTAGTTCCAGATACTGCTCGAACCAGGGACGACGAGGTAGGGCAGCTTGGCGGCATTGAGCGGTTTCCCGTCGGATTGCGGGAAGGCGGTGTCGGGGAGGAAACAGCAGTCGGTGTTCTCGTTGCACTCGGCGGTGCGCTGGCCGTCGCAGTCGATGTCCATGTCGGCTTTCCAGAAGACCGCCTTCCCCGCGTCGCAGACCGGGACGGTCGCGCTGCCGGAGTCTTCGTCGGTTTTGTATGTGCCGGAGGAGATCTGTTTGCAGGACGCCACCCTGGCGAGAATTTGGTCCGCGGTGGGGCCCGCCTGAACCGCTTCCGTCGCGGTGGTCGCCGCGGAAGCGATCGCGGTGGGCAGGACGGCGGCGGCTATCGCCAGAATCGCGAGCAGGACGACTTTCCGCATCGACGCTCCCTGTTTATTAGGAAACTTTCCTTACGGCGGCGCGCGTTCAGGATGCCGCCGAACGGAGGCGGTCACAACCCGCCACAAGAGGGTGTTTTTTCCCGCCGAAGCAAGCAGTCCGTGAAGACTCACCCGAATCGAGGGCCCCTGCCGGAATCCAAGTCCGCGAACGAGCCCTTCCCGGACCGGCCGCGGGCGGGTTAGCGCCCAGGCCGAGACGCCCAGCGTCCGGGGAATCGACGCGGCCGGCGGCTCACTGCCTCGGCCCATCGCGAGTTCAGATCCGACCGGATCTCCGTCCGCGACCGCACCAGCGCCGCCCCGCGCACGCCGCCGACATTCGCGTACACCCGCGTCGCACCGGCCTCGCGCAAATGCGTCAGCACCCGCCGGTCGAATCGGCCCTCCGGCAGCGAAAACCGCCGCACCGGCGTCCCGCTCAGCTGCTCCAGCAACCGCGGCGCCTCGTCCAGCTCCCGGCGCACCGCGAAAGAACCGTCGAACCGCCGCCAGTCCAACCGGTCCCAGCCGTGCGACCCGACGTGCATCCCCGCGTCCACCAGTTGCCGCAGCCCGCCTCGGTCGACGTACCCGCGCTCGCCGACCCGGCCGGCCAACGGGAAGAACTCGGCGTAAAGCCCGCGCTCGACCAGTCGCGGCAACGCGATCTCGACATCTGAGGAGTTCCCGTCGTCGAACGTGAGCTGCGCTCCGCTGCCCGAAACGACGTCCAGGAGCGCGTCGAACTGCTCCACGGTGATCCACCGCTCGTCCTCGCCGGGATCGAGCGCCCGCTGGGGCTTCCCTATGCCGTGCACCGCAAAGGTGATCATCCGCGCCTCCCGTCCGAAGTACCGTACCCGATTAATCGGATTCGCAAACGGAGTAGCTACCGGCGCTTATCCCATGGTCAACACTGTATTTCCAGCCCAGACTAAACACTCCCGCAGGAAAATCGGAATACGTCCACACTCGTAGACAGCTGCTATCTTCACACGTTTGGGTGAAGATTCAATGATTCCGTTGATAGTGCCGCCGAGCCTTCTCCCGGTTGCCGCAAGCCGCCATCGAACACCAGCGCGCGCGATTGGCCCGGCTGCGATCGAGCAGGAACAGCTGGCACTCGTCGTTGGCACAGGCCCGCAACCGTCCAGGAAGGTCCTTTTCGAGCGCCGCCCAGTCCAAAACCGCTTCGACGGCCAACCGAGCATGCGGCGGCGCCTCCACTGACCAGTGCAGCCCTTCCGCGGAGACTCCCGGAACCTGCCGCACCCCGTCGAGAAGCGGACGCAACACGACCGGCGAACTGCCCCCGCGCACGACGTCGCGCAGGAGATCTCGCGCCCGGCGCAGCAGCTCCAGCTCCGCAGCGCTTCCGTCCCCGCCGTGCTCCCGCGCCCACGGCCTGTCCAGCGCGTCCCGTTCCTCGCCGTTGATCAGCGGCCTGCTGTTGAGCAGGTCGAGCACGTCCATCGAAGCTCCTAACCAGATCGAACCCTTTGACAGGTTAACCCGGCCATGCTTCCATGGCGAGCACCTAACCAGATCAAAACATCAAAGGGGTTAGTCATGATCCAGCACCGGACGACCGCCGTCGACGGCCACGAGCTCTTCTACCGCGAAGCCGGTCCCGCCGACGCCCCCGCGATCGTCCTGCTGCACGGGTACCCGACCAGCTCGTTCATGTTCCGGAACCTCATCCCGCTGCTGGCCGGCCGCTACCGCGTGATCGCGCCGGACCACCTGGGCTTCGGCCACTCCGCCGCTCCTTCGGCCGACGAGTTCGACTACACCTTCGACGCACTCGCCGACCTCACGTCCGGCCTGCTCGACCAGCTCGGCCTGAACCGCTACGCGGTTTACGTCCAGGACTACGGCGCCCCGATCGCCTGGCGGCTCGCGCTCAAGCACCCCGGCCGGATCTCCGCGATCGTCACGCAGAACGGCAACGGATACGAGGAGGGCTTCGTCGACTCGTTCTGGACCGGCCTCTGGGCCTACGGCGCGAACCCCGGCCCGGACACCGAACCGGCCGTCCGCGCCGCACTGAGCTACGACGCCATCCGCTGGCAGTACCTGCACGGCGTCCCCGACCCGAGCCTGGTCAGCCCGGACACCTGGGAGCACGACCACGCCCGGGTTTCCCGCCCCGGCAACGACGAAATCCAGCTCGCGCTCTTCCGCGACTACCAGAACAACCGCCCGCTTTACCCGCGGCTGCACGAATTCCTGCGCACCCACGACGTCCCGGTGCTCGCCGTGTGGGGCCGGGGCGACGAGATCTTCGGCCCGGCCGGTGCGGAGGCCTTCGCCCGCGACGCCGGTGACATCGAAGTGCACCTCATCGACGGCGGCCACTTCCTGCTGGAAAGCCATCTCGACGTCGTCGCGGGCTACTTGCACGGCTTCCTCGGCCGGGTACTGAAGTAGCCGGGCTGCCCGGCACCCTCGCGAACGAGCCGCCGACCCGGCCCATCCGTACCGCCACCGAGTACCCGCACACCAATCTCGACCTCACGGTGCGCAAGATCGATCCGTACGCGTCGGCTTACTTCCGGATCTCCAGCGTGCAGCACTTCGGCCCGCCGCCGGCCTTCCGCAGCTCCGAGATGTCCACATACACCGGCTCGTAACCCCGCTCGGCAAGCCGCGCGCCAAGGTCCGTCGCCTCGACCGGCAGCACCACATTGCGGCCGTCGGACACCCCGTTCAGCCCGAAGCACTCGGCGTCGGCCGCGGTGGCGAGGACGGCGTCCGGGAACATCCGGCGCAGCACGCGCCGCGAGCCCGGCGAGAACGCGTCCGGGTAGTAGCCGACCTGCGCGGTCGTCGTGTCGGTCGCTTCGGCCAGCACGAACAGCGCGGTGTCCAGGTGGTAGTAGCGCGGGTCGATCAGCTGCAGCGACACGACCGGGACGCCGAGCACCTCCTGCGCCTCGGCGTGCGCGGCCGGGTCGGTGCGGAAGCCGGTGCCGGCCAGCAGCACCCGGCCGGTCCAGGCGAAATCGCCCTCGGCCTCGTTGATCTTCTCCGGCATGGTCAGGTCGCGGTAGCCGTGTTCGAGGAACCAGCGGCGGAAGTGCTCCGCCTCGGCGGCGCGCTGCGGGGCGCGGAACCGCGAGCCGAGCACGCGCCCGTCCACGACGGTGCCCGAGTTGGCCGCGAACACCATGTCCGGAAGGCCGGGTTGCGGGTCGATCTCCTCGACGGTGTGGCCGAGGCGGCGATAGGTGTCGCGCAGCTCGGTCCACTGCGCGACGGCGACGTCCGCGCTGACCGGCTTCGAGGGGTCCATCCAGGGGTTGATCGCGTAGTCGACGGCGAAATAACGCGGCGGGCACATCAGGTAACGGCGGGGCGTGGGCACCCGCGGCGGCACAACCTCTCCCTGCATGCAACCAGGCTAAGGTGAACCTAATCTCGCAATCAATCGCTGTTCACTGCGCATATACGTGCTAAACATTGCGTGTGAACACCATCGACCAGCGAATCGTTTCCTGCCTGGTGGCCAACGCGCGCTCCAGCTACGCGGAGATCGGCAAGGTGGTCGGGCTGTCCGCGCCCGCGGTGAAACGACGCGTGGACCGGCTGCTGGAAACGGGCGTGCTGCGCGGCTTCACCGCGGTCGTCGACCCGGAGGCGCTCGGCTGGGGGACCGAGGCGTTCGTCGAGGTGCACTGCCAGGGCAACGTCACGCCCGGCCGGATCCGCGCCCGGCTCGAACCGCTGACCGAGGTCGTCGCCGCGTACACGGTGTCCGGCGCGGCGGACGCGATCGTGCACCTGCGCGCCGCCGACATCCACCATCTCGAAACCGCCCTCGAACGGCTGCGCGGACTCGAAATTATCGACCGGACGGTGTCCACCGTCGTGCTGTCCCGGCTGCTGGAGAGGCCGCCGACGCCGTCGTGAGTGGCAACCGCGGTTCTAACCGTGATCGCCACGCACGACCCTGCGATGCTGACCCCATGACCGACCGCATCCACAGCGAGCACGACCAGGGCGTCGCGCTGCTCACCGTCGACGCCCCGAAAAGCCGCAACGCACTCACCCTCGATCTCTCCGCCGAGCTGGCCGCCGCGGTCGCGCGCGCCGAAGCCGACGAGAGCGTGCACGCCGTGATCGTTACTGGTGCCCCGCCGGCGTTCTGCGCGGGCGCGGATCTCACCGCGCTCGGCAAGGCCGACGCCGAAGGACTGCGTTCGGTGTACGCGGGCTTCCTCGCTGTCGCGGAATGCACCCTGCCGACGATCGCAGCGGTCGGCGGTGCCGCTGTCGGCGCTGGTCTGAACCTCGCGCTGGCCGCCGATGTCCGTCTCGTGGGACCGCACGCCAAATTCATCCCGCGATTCCTCGAACTCGGTTTGCACCCCGGCGGCGGCATGACCTGGATGTCGCAACGCATCCTCGGTCCGCAGCAGGCGTCCGCGATGGCGTTGTTCGGCGAAACCCTTACCGCGGAATCCGCGGTAAAGGCAGGGTTCGCGCTGCGCTTTGTGGACGGCGACCACGACGCATTGGTCCAGGCCGCCCGCGACCTCGCCGCCCCGGCGGTCGCCGCTCCGCGCGAAGTAGTGCTGTCCACCAAGCGGACTATGCGGCAGACGAGCGGCCTGACCGAGCACGCCGCCGCGGTCGACGCCGAGCTTGCTCCGCAGCTGGAATCGCTGGCCGCACCGGCATTCGCTGAGCGATTGGCGGCGATGAAAGCGCGCATCAGCGGCCGCTGAGCACGGCCGCGCACAAATTCCCACATTCCGGGAACCCTCAACCTGGAGCAAACTGCTGGTCAGTGCCCTGCGGGCGGCAAGAGACGTGCGTCACTCCGGACGACGGCCCGATTCCCCCTACCATCGAGGGGACCCCGGCGGGCATTCGGTCTGCGCACCCCACACTTGACCGCTCTCCGACCGCGGCCAGAGGTGTGGCGAGTAACCTCGGAAGCAGGCCTCGGCGGGCTCCCCGGGGAGCCGACCCTGGCCCGCAGCACGCCGGGAGAGAGGGATTCCCTGACCCATGAGCACCAGTGCGAACGGCAGCGCGGCCGGGAACGGGCAAGGCGCGCTGACCGCGTCCCGCTCCACCGAGGTGAACAAGCTGGACCGGGTGGTCATCCGGTTTGCCGGCGACTCGGGTGACGGGATGCAGCTGACCGGTGACCGGTTCACCTCGGAGGCCGCGGCGTTCGGGAACGACCTGTCGACCATGCCCAACTTCCCGGCCGAGATCCGGGCGCCACAGGGCACCATCCCCGGCGTCTCGTCCTTCCAGGTGCATTTCGCCGACTACGACATCCTCACGCCGGGCGACCGGCCGGACGTGCTGGTCGCGATGAACCCCGCCGCGCTCAAGGCGAACGTGCGCGACGTCCCGCACGGCGGGACGATCATTCTCAACACCGACGAGTTCTCCAAGCGGAACCTGGTGAAGGTCGGCTACGAGACCGACCCGCTCGACGACGATTCGCTGACGCCGTTCCAGGTGCACCGGGTCGCCATGTCGACCCTGACCCAGGGCGCGCTCGCCGACACCGGCCTCGGCAAGAAGGACGCCGAACGCTGCAAGAACATGTTCGCGCTCGGCCTGCTGTCGTGGATGTACCACCGGCCGACCGAGGGCACCGAGCGGTTCCTGCGCGAGAAGTTCGCGAAGAAGCCGGACATCGCCGAGGCGAACATCCTTGCCTTCCGGGCAGGCTGGAACTACGGCGAGACCACTGAATCGTTCGCGACCACCTTCGAGGTCGCGCCCGCCAAGCTGGACAAGGGCACCTACCGGCAGATCACCGGGAACACCGCGCTGGCGTACGGGATCGTGGCCGCCGGACAGCAGTCCGGCCTGCAGATCCTGCTCGGCACGTACCCGATCACCCCGGCCTCGGACGTGCTGCACGAGCTGTCCAAGCACAAGAACTACGGCATCATCACCTTCCAGGCCGAGGACGAGATCGCCGGCATCGGGGCCGCGCTCGGCGCCTCCTACGGCGGGGCGCTGGGCATCACGTCCACGTCCGGGCCGGGCGTCGCGCTCAAGTCGGAGACCATCGGCCTCGGCGTGATGACCGAACTGCCGCTGGTGATCATCGACGTGCAGCGCGGCGGGCCGTCCACCGGCCTTCCGACCAAGACCGAGCAGGCCGACCTGCTGCAGGCGATGTTCGGCCGCAACGGCGAATCGCCGGTGCCGATCATCGCGCCGCTCTCGCCCGCCGACTGTTTCGACGCGGCGATCGAGGCCACCCGGATCGCGCTGAGGTACCGCACGCCGGTGCTGCTGCTGTCCGACGGCGCGATCGCCAACGGTTCCGAACCGTGGCTGGTCCCGAATGTCGCGGACTTGCCGGATCTGCGCGTGGAATTC
This sequence comes from Amycolatopsis rubida, assembly GCF_900115345.1. Classification (GTDB taxonomy): domain Bacteria; phylum Actinomycetota; class Actinomycetes; order Mycobacteriales; family Pseudonocardiaceae; genus Amycolatopsis; species Amycolatopsis rubida. Next base: position 203,927 of record NZ_FOWC01000001.1, read on the forward strand.
GCGTCGGAACCCAACTCCGACAACGGATCCGGCGAGTTCTGGCCGTATGTGCGCGACCCGGAGACGCTCGCGCGGGCGTGGGCCATCCCCGGCACTCCCGGGCTGCAGCACCGCATCGGCGGGCTGGAGAAGGCCGACGGCACCGGGCACATCTCCTACGACCCGGACAACCACGACAAGATGGTGCGGCTGCGCCAGGCGAAGATCGACGGCATCGACGTGCCGGACCTGGAGGTCGACGACCCGTCCGGCGAGGCACGCGTGCTGGCGCTGGGCTGGGGTTCGTCCTACGGCCCGATCGGCGCGGCCTGCCGCCGCGTGCGCAAGCTCGGAATGCCGATCGCGCAGGCGCATCTGCGGCATCTCAACCCGTTGCCGCACAACCTCGGCGAGGTGCTCGCCCGCTACGACCGGGTCGTGGTCCCGGAGATGAACCTGGGCCAGCTCGCGCTGCTGCTGCGGGCGAAGTTCCTGGTGGACGTGCACTCCTACACGAAGGTCGCCGGCCTGCCGTTCAAGGCCGAGGAACTGCAGAACGTGTTCGCCGACATCATCGCCAACCTCGTTCCGGAGGGCGTCAAGTGACCGCCATCGATCTCGGGCTGCCGCAGTTGGGCGGCATCGACCTGGTGCCGACCACCGACGAACCGCAGAAGGCCAAGGACTACAAGTCCGACCAGGAAGTGCGCTGGTGTCCCGGCTGCGGCGACTACGTGGTGCTCAACGCCGTGCAGTCGTTCCTGCCGACACTCGGGCTCAAGCGCGAGAACATCGTCTTCATCTCGGGCATCGGCTGCTCGTCGCGGTTCCCGTACTACCTCAACACCTACGGCATGCACTCGATCCACGGCCGCGCGCCGTCGATCGCCACCGGTCTCGCCACCACGCGCCCGGACCTGTCGGTGTGGGTCGTCACCGGAGACGGCGACGCGCTGTCCATCGGCGGCAACCACCTGATCCATGCGTTGCGGCGCAACGTGAACATCAAGATCCTGCTGTTCAACAACCGGGTCTACGGGCTGACCAAGGGCCAGTACTCGCCGACGTCCGGCCAGGGCATGGTCACCAAGTCGACGCCGATGGGTTCGCTGGACACGCCGTTCAACCCGCTGTCGCTGGCGATTGGCGCGGAGGCGTCGTTCGTGGGCCGCGCGATGGACTCCGACCGCAAGGGCCTCACCGAAGTCCTTGAAGCGGCGGCGAAACACCGCGGTTCGGCGCTGGTGGAGATCTACCAGAACTGCCCGATCTTCAACGACGGCGCGTTCGATGTGTTGAAGGACAAGGACGAAGCCGCCTCCCGGTTGATCCCGCTCCGCGCGGGCGAGCCGATCCGCTTCGGCCCGGAGGGCGAGTTCGGCGTCCGCCGCGGCGACTGGGGCGGCCTGGACGTCGGCAAGGTCGCCGAGATCGGCGAGGAAAACCTCGTGGTGCACGATCCGTCGATCGCGGACACGTCCTACGCCTTCGCGCTTTCCCGCCTCGGCGACCAGAACCTGAGCCACGTCCCGACGGGCATCCTGCGCCAGGTCGAACGCCCCACCTACGACGACGCCGCGCGGGCCCAGGTCGAGCAGGCGCGCGAGACACGGAAGCCGGACCTGCAAGGATTGTTGCGAGGCAAGGACACCTGGACTGTCGCTTAGTCCACATAAGACAGCGGCCGCCATTTCCCGAACCGGGGGTGGCGGCCGCTGTCTTATGTGGACACTTCTGCCAGCAGCCCGCGAACAGTCACCTTGGCGGTGCGGCGCACTACGCCGGTGAAGTCGGCGCGCATCACGGCGGCGGCTGCTACGGGCCTCGCTGGGGATTGACCAGCCCCGCCAAAGCTGCCGCGCCCAGGCCGGGACAAAGCAGTGGCGGCCCGGCTGTGGGCCGAGGCCGAACGGCTCACCGGCATCTCGGTCAAGGACCTTGGGGCTGCCAGCTGATTCCAGCTACGACAAAGGCCGCCGTCCCAGCGGGGCAGCGGCCTCGGTCTCAAGTGGACTCAGTGCAGCGGACGGAACCCGACTCGCTCGGCATCGGCGGCACTGCGGAACCAGACCTCAGCCACCATCTTCGGGAACTGCGGCGAATCCTCCCCGCAATACCGCAACGCCGTCACGCTCGCCTTCACCGTGAAACCCTCCGCCGGACGACCGCCGCCCGGCCGCGGCATCGCCGAACCCGGGCCGAACGGTCCCGGCGGCACCACGTCATCCGCGGTCTGCCGCGCAGGCGGTGGCTCCGGAGCGGCCATCGCGGCCTGGTTCGGCTGCACGGACGGCTCGAACAGCGAACCGCTGTGCCCACCGGCGAGGTCCGGTTCGCGGCGCTCCACCGGACGCATCGACGGCTGGATCGGCCGCGGCGGGTCGAAACCGCCGCGCGGGGATTCACGGCGCTGTCGCTTCGGCAAGCCCTGGCCGCCTTCCGCGGTGTCCTCTGTGGACTCAGCGGCGGACTCGACGCCCGGGATCAGGTGGTCGGTCGACGAATCCTCTTCGAGGTGGCCGACGGCCGGTTCGGCGGGTTCCTCGAACGGCGACCGCTGCGCCGTGTCCGGCTGGTTGAACCAGTCCGGTTCGGGTTCGGTCGCACGACCCGGGCCCGGACGGAACAGCGAGACCGGCTCGGACTCCGAAGCGGTGCTGTCCACCGGAGCCGGGTCGAGTCGTCGCTCCAAAGAGGACGGACCGTCGGCCGGTTCGGCGAGCTGCCGGCTCGGCTCCTGTTCGGCGAGACTCTCCGGCTCGGCGTGGTCCGCGGCGGGAACGTCGGCCGGTTCCGGAATCCGGTGATAGCCGCTGTCGTGCTCGTCCACCGGTTCGGGAATCCGGTGATAGCCGCTGTCCTGCTCGTCCGCCGGTTCCGCGACGCGGTGGTAGCCGCTGTCGTGGTCCTCGGCCGGTTCCGCGATGCGGTGCGAACCGGTGTCGACCGGCTGCAGGTACTCGGTGGCCGCGGCGCGGTAGGCAGAACCAGAGTCCTCCGGAACGCTCTCAGCCGGTGCACTGTCGAAAAGCCCGTTCGCCGCTTGGTGTTCGCGAGCCTCGGCCTGCGCGAACGCCTCATCGACGTCGTCCTCAGGAGATTCCGTGGTGTCCACTGCGGAGGCAGCCGCCGGTTCCGGAGCCGTGCGGTACTCGGCGTCGTACTCGGCTTCTGGCTCGAAAGCGCTCGTCGCCTGGATGACTTCCGTCTGAGCGTGCTCGCGGCGGTCTCTGGTCCAGTCCTCCGCGGGCGGCAGCACCGCGGTGCGCGCGGGTGTACTGGCCGCGGCGCGTGCCGTGTCGGCGTGCGCGCTCGCCAGTTCCGTTTCCAGTTCGCGTACCCGCTTGCGCGCCGGACGTGCCAGCACCAGCCAAGCGATGACCGCACCGACGATGAAGGCCAGCAGGCTCCAGAGCCACACCTGCCCGAAAATGGACATTTCTCGCCCCTTTTAGAACGTTCGCGCGACCAGGTAGTCGGCGACCGACTCGCAAGCGTCGCGCGCAGGGGAAGCGGGCAGCGAGGCGAGCTCGGCACGTGCTCGGGAAGCGTAGTCGGAAAGAGTTTCGCGCGCGCGTTCGAGGCCGCTGCAACGGCGCAGCAGGTCGAGCGCCTCGGCGACCAGGTCGTCGTCGGTGATCGGCCCGGCGAGCAGCTCGACGAGCCGCGGGTCGGTGCCCGGATCGGCCAGCGCGTACAGCATCGGCAGCGTGCGAACGCCCTCCCGCAGGTCAGTGCCCTGGGCCTTGCCCAGTTCGACCGAGGGCGACGCGATGTCGATGATGTCGTCGGAGATCTGGAAGGCCGCGCCGATGATGTCGCCGAAGCGGCGCAGCGCCTGGATGTGCTCCTCCGCCGCATCGGACATCATGCCGCCGAAGCGCCCGGACGTCGCGATCAGCGAACCGGTCTTCTGCGCGATGACGGTGAGGTAGTGCTCGACCGGATCGTCGCCGGGGCCAGGACCGACGGTCTCCCGCATTTGCCCGCTGACCAGCTCGCCGAACGTCTCGGCGATGATCCGCGCGGCGTCCGTGCCGAGGTCGGCGACGAGCCGCGAAGCGTGCGCGAAGAGGTAGTCGCCGGTGAGGATCGCGACGGTGTTGTCCCAGCGCGAGTTGACGCTCTCCGCGCCGCGCCGCATGGTCGCCTCGTCCATGACGTCGTCGTGGTACAGCGTCGCCAAGTGCACCAGCTCGACCGCGGCGGCCGCGATCAGCACCTGCTCGCCCTGCTTCGGCCCGAACTGCGCCGACAGCAGCGTGAACAGCGGACGAAAACGTTTGCCCCCCGCTTCGACCAGGTGCAACGCCGCGTCGTGCACAGCGGGCACGTCACTCTTCACGACGTCCCGCAGCATCGTCTCGACCTCCGCCAGCCCGCCCGCGATGGCGCGCAGCAAGGGCTCGTCCTGGATCTGCAGCCCGACGGTCGCGCGCAGGTCCTCGACAGCGCCATCCCGGGCCGGCCCCGGAGGTGGTGAAGACACAGACACGTCGGCTCCGCTCTCTCGTGGCGCTCGTCGCCAGTCGGTTACCCCCTTCAGGGTAGTGGTTGCCCCGCAACCTGCCTTTACCCGCTGTCCTGCGGAAACGGTGACGAACGCGACACTGCCGCCCCCCATGCCCGCCAGCCCACGAACGGGTTGATCCGCGATCCCGGACGGGTGATCGCCGCCCGAGGACGCAACAGGCGATTCGGACCTGCGGATAGTCCTGGGGAGGCAGCATCAGCAGCGAGGAGACGACCATGATCATCAAGCGCACCGCACTGGCCGGCGCAGCCCTGGCCACCGCCGGTTTGCTCGCCGCTGCCGGGACCGCCGCCGCGGACACCCCGGCCGGAGTCGCCGACATCGGCAACGCGAACTTCACGAAGGCCGGAGCCACGATCTCCATCCCGACGCAAGCTCCGTGCGCGGTAGAAGGCCTGACGAGCGCCTCCGCGACCGCGGCATCCCAACCCGGCGTCCGCTTCGGCGGCGGCACGTCGTCCTGCACGACAGAGGTCACCGACCCGGCGAACGACGTCACCACCACGACGTCGACTGCCACCGGCAACAACTTCGAGCTGTCAGCCCTGGTTAGCTCCGGCGGCAAACGCATCCGCATCTCGTCGTACACGGTGACCTGCAAGGCGACCCAGAGCGGCACCAACGCCAACTGGACCCTGAGCGGCCTCAGCGGAATCAGCGGCCTGCCTTCACCGATCCCCGCGAACTACACCAAGCCGCTGACGAAATCGGACGGAACGCTGCTGGCGAATGCGGTCTTCAACAGCCAAACGCTCCCCGGCGACGGCAGCATGACCCTGACGATGCTGCGCATCGACTTCGCCCCCGCGTCGGGCGCTTCGGGTTCGGTCACTGTCGGCCACACCGCCTGCGCCCCAACGCCCTGAAGTACGTGAGGGTTCCCCTCACGACCCGCCACCGTCCGGGAAGGGCCCCTTCACAGCCTTAGATTCCCTCAAGGGCCCTTCACGAACCTCGGCATCTCCCCCGCGGGCCGTCGGCAGGTGGCGAAACCCCTGCGGGCGCAATTGGCGAGGTACGCGCGGAGTCGTTCCTGGCCGATGGCCGCAGTCCGCCCACAGCCCCGCGGCCCGGCCGGTGCTACGCATCGCCGCACACAACAGACCTCACAGGGGCGCTAACCCCGACCGCAGCCAATGCACCCATCCCACCCAGTCAGCCACACTCCCCCGCACCCCGATACGAAGCCAAAACGCGGACGGCGGGTGCTTGTCAAGGCATCTTTCCCGCCTTGACAAGCACCCGCCGTCCGTCGTCGCACTCAACTTCGGGGTGCCCACGCACCCACCGAGGCGCAATGTCGCCGCCAGGCGACGAGCCGCCGCCCGATCAGGAAGCGAACCCTCCAGCCCCAGCCCAATCCAACGCAAAGGCAGGCAGAACCCCGAGCACCAAAGTCACCACAACACCCAACGTAATAGCCGCAGTGGTAAACCCGCCCGGCACAGTCACGGTAGGACCATCAGCAGCAGGCTCCGAGAAATACATCAACACGATGACCCGCAGATAGAAGAACGCAGCCACCGCACTGAACACCAGCGCGACAACCACCAACGGCGCCATCCCATCCGACAACGCCGCCGAGAACACCACGAACTTCCCGACAAACCCGCTGGTCAACGGAATCCCCGCCAACGCAAGCAAGAGGAATGTAAACACCCCGGCCAGCAACGGCGACCGCTTAGCCAGCCCAGCCCAAGCGGACAGATGCGTAGCCTCCCCGCTGGAGTCGCGAACCAGGGAAACCACGCCAAATGCAGCCAGCGTAGTGAACCCATAAGCCAGCAGATAGAACAGCGTGCTGGACAACCCATCCTCGGTCATCGCAATCGCACCCACGAGCAAGAACCCGGCGTGCGCCACAGACGAGTAAGCAATCATCCGCTTAACATCCGTCTGCGTCAGCCCGAGAATCGCTCCGAGCGCCATCGAAATAATGGCCACGGCCCACATAACCCCGCGCCATTCCCAGCTGGTCGAGGAAAACCCGACGCTGAGCACCCGCAGAATCGCCCCGAACGCGGCGACCTTCGTGCAGGCAGCCATAAACCCGGTAACCGGAGTAGGCGCGCCCTGGTAGACGTCCGGCGTCCAAGTGTGGAACGGCCCCACCGACCCCTTGAACAGCAGACCCACCACGAGCAAGCCGAGACCAGCGAACAGCAACGTGTCCGACCGGTCCGACCCGGCAGCGGCATGCGCGATGTCAGCCAGCTTCACCGAGTCCGCGTACCCGTACAGCAACGCCAGCCCGTAGAGGAAGAACGCCGAAGAGAACGCCCCCAACAGGAAGTACTTCACCGCGGCTTCCTGCGAAATCAGCCGACGCCGCCGGGCCAGCCCGCACATCAGATACAACGGCAGCGAAAGCACTTCCAACGCGATGAACATCGTCAAAAGATCATTCGCCGCGCAGAACGTCATCATCCCGCCGAGCGCGAACAGCGTCAGCGGAAACACCTCGGTCTGCGACGTCGTAGCCGCACCGGCCTGCGCGCGGTCCTGGACCGTGCCCGGCCGGATCGCCGCCTGGGCCACGAACGCGCCGCCCGCCTCGACCTTCCGGTCCGCGATCAAGAACACCGCGCCGAGGCCGAGCAACAGCAATGTGCCCCACAGGAACAGCGACGGCCGGTCGACCGAAATCGAGCCGGAGAAGGTCGTCGTACCGGCCTTCGACGAAGAAGAACCAGTCGCGTACAGGATCAGCGAAACCCCTGCGGCGAGGATCGCGACGAGGGAGATCGTGACCTGGATCCCCCACCGCGTCGCCTTCGGCGCGAACGCTTCCACCAGCACGCCGATGCACGCGACGCCGAAGACGATCAGCATCGGCAGCACGGCCGCGTAGTCGACCGAAGGCACTTCCAGCGGTGCTGCCGGCGCTTGCGCCAGGAACATGTCGAGCACGGTTTACTTGCCTCCCTGCACGGCAGACAGCGTCGCCTGCACCGACGGGGTGATCGTGTCGAGCATCGGCTTGGGATAGAAACCCAGTCCGATGATCAGGATGACCATGGGCGCGAGGATCGCGATCTCGCGTTTGCCCAGGTCCGTAATGGCCTTGCGAGCGCCGAGTTCCGGCGCGATCGCGGTGCCCGGTCCCCCTCCACCGCCCTCAACGGAGGCGCGAAGCGCCACTGGTTCACGAAGGCCCACCAGGGCATCACCGCGAACCGGGCCTTGCATGATCCGCTGGTACAGCCACAGCACGTAAGCCGCGGCGAGCACCATGCCCACGGTCGCGATGATCGTGTACACCGGCTGGTCCACAAAGGACCCCAGCAGCACGAGGAACTCGCTGACGAACGAGTTGGTTCCCGGCAGCGACAGTGCGGAAAGCCCGGCCAGCAACAGCATTCCGCCGAGCAGCGGGGTCACCTTCGCCATGCCGCCGTAGTCCGAGATCCGGCTCGACCCGCCGCGCATCACGATCAGGCCGATCACCACGATCAGCATCCCGGTCGAGAGGCTGTGGTTCAGCATGTACGACACCGAGCCGACCATCGCCTGCTCGTTGAAGGTGAAGATGCCCAGCGCGATGAACCCGAAGTGGGCGATCGACACGTAGGCGATGAACCGCTTCATGTCCCGCTGCCCCGCAGCGAGGATCGAGCCGTACAGCACACCGATCACCGACAGGATCAGCACCAGCGGAGCAAGCGCCTTGCTGCCCTCCGGGAACATCGGCAGGCAGTACCGCAGGAAGCCGAAGGTGCCGACCTTGTCCAGCACGCCGACCAGCAGCACCGCGACCCCGATCGGAGCCTGGCCCGCGGCGTCCGGCAGCCAGGTGTGGAACGGGACCAGCGGAGCCTTGATCGCGAACGCGAGGAAGAAGCCGAGGAACAGCCAGATCTGCGTGCCGGTCGGCGCGTCGCGCACCACCGTCACCAGCGTGGCCCAGTCGAACGTGCCCTTGCCGCCGAGCTTGTCCGAGGCCAGCGAGTACGCCCCGATCGCCGAGGCCAGCATGATCAGGCCGCCGAGGAACGAGTACAGGAAGAACTTCACCGCCGCGTACTGCCGCCTTCGCCCGCCGTAGCCGCCGATCAGGAAGTACATCGGGATCAGCATGATCTCGAACAGCACGTAGAAGAGGAACACGTCGGTCGCCGCGAAGACGCCGATCGTGATCGCCTCCTGCAGCAGGATCAGCGACAGGAACCCGCCCGCGCTGCGGCCCGCGGGCAGTTTGTCGGTGAGCCCGAGCGCGCCGACGACGATCGGCACCAGGAGTGCGATCACCGCGATCATGATGAGCGAGATGCCGTCGGTGCCGAACGAGAGGTGGATGCCGAAGTTCGGGATCCAGTCCATCGTGGTGGCCTGCTGGATGCGCTCGCCCGAGGGCGAGTAGCTCGCCCAGAACGGGATGATCAGCAGGAACTCCACAATGGACACGGCGAGCGCCGTGGCGACCGCGGCCCGGTCGTTCCCCTTGAGGAACGCCAGCACCAGCGAGCCGGCCAGCGGCAGCAGGATGAGCGCCAGAAGCCAAGTCATGTCAGGAGAACCTCACCAGCAGAAGGGCCGCGAGAAGCAGGAACGTGCCGCCGAGCATGGACAGTGCGTAGGACCGCACGAATCCGGTCTGCATCCGGCGCAACCGCCCGGACCCGCCGCCGAGTGCTGCGGCCAGGCCATTCACCGCGCCGTCGACGCCGCGGTTGTCCACGTACACCAGCGCCCGCGCCAGCCAGGTGCCCGGACGGGCGACCAGGGTTTCGTTGAGCGCGTTGCCGTACAGGTCCTTGCGCGCCGCGCGGACCGGCCAGGCCACCCGCTCTGGGCGTTCGACCGGAACGCCGCGCGAAGGCCGGAACAGCCAGACCGCCAGCAGCACGCCGAGCGCGGCCAGCACCAGCGTCGCCGCCGGGACCGTCCACGACGGAATCGGGGTGTGCTCGGCCTCCGCGTGCTCGCCGACCACCGGGGCCAGCCAGTTCACGAACCGGTTGCCCAGCGCGAAGAACGCACCGGCACCGACCGAGCCGACCGCCAGGATCGCCATCGGGATCCACATGATCGGCTTGGACTCGTGCGGGTGGAAGTCGCGCCCGTCGGTGCTCTTGATGTCCTTCCAGCGCGCCTTGCCGAAGAAGGTCATCATCATCAACCGCGTCATGTAGAACGCGGTGAGCCCGGCGCCGAGCACCGTCGCGAGGCCGAAAGCCCAGCCGCGCCAGCCTTCCTGGCCGAACGCCGCCTCGATGATCGCGTCCTTGGTGTAGTACCCGGTGAGGAACGGGAAGCCGATGATCGCCAGGTAGCCGAGGCCGAAGGTGACGAAGGTGATCGGCATCTTCTTGGCCAGCCCGCCGAACTTGCGCATGTCGACCTCGTCGTTCATGCCGTGCATGACCGAACCGGCCCCGAGGAACAGCCCGGCCTTGAAGAAGCCGTGCGCCACCAGGTGCATGATGCCGAGCGCGTAGATGCCCGGCCCGAGGCCGACCGCCAGCATCATGTAGCCGATCTGGCTGACCGTCGAGTACGCGAGCACCTTCTTGATGTCGTCGTAGGCACAGCCGACGATGCACCCGAGCAGCAGCGTGACCGCGCCGACGAGCGTGACGACCAGCCGTCCGTCCGGCGTCGCGGTGAAGATGACGTTGGAGCGGGCCACCAGGTACACGCCCGCGGTGACCATCGTCGCCGCGTGGATGAGCGCCGACACCGGGGTCGGGCCTTCCATCGCGTCCGGAAGCCACGCCTGCAGCGGGAACTGACCGGACTTACCGCAGGCGCCCAGCAGCAGCAGGATCGCGATGGCGGTGATCGCGCCCGGCGGGATCTTGCCCTGCGCGACGCCCTCGAAGACCTGCGCGTAGCCGGTCGACCCGACGTACTTGAACATCAGGAAGATCGCCAGTGCGAGCCCGACGTCGCCGACGCGGTTCATCAGGAACGCCTTCTTCGCCGCGGTCGCCGCGGACGGGCGGTTCTGATACCAGCCGATCAGCAGGTACGAGGCGAGACCCACGCCCTCCCAGCCGAGGTACAGCGTCACGAAGCTGTTGCCCAGCACCAGGATCAGCATCGAAGCGACGAACAGGTTCAGGTACGCGAAGAAGCGGTACCGGCCCTCGTCGTCTTCCATGTAGCCGATCGAATAGAAGTGGATCAGCATGCCGACGCCGGTGATCAGCAGCACGAACGTCAGCGACAGCGCGTCGATGCGCAGCCCGAAGTCCACTTGCAGCTGGGTCACCGGGATCCAGGAGTAGACCTTGGTGTCGGTGACCGAGTGGCTGTCGGTGGAGAAGAACAGGATCACGGCGTACACAAAGGCGAGCGTGACGGTGGCACTGCCGAGCAGGTGCCCCCACGCTTTCGCGCGTTTTCCGGATAGCAGCAGAACCAGGGCGCCGAGGGCGGGAAGGGCCACCAGCAGCCACGATGATGCGGTCACTCGGTCGTCTCCCTAGTACTTCAGCAGGTTCGTGTCGTCGACCGAAGCCGAGCGGCGAGTCCGGAAGATGGCCATGATGATCGCCAGCCCCACCACGACTTCGGCGGCCGCGACCACCATCACGAAGAACGCCATCACCTGCCCGTGCAGCCCGCCGTTGATGCGGGCGAAGGTGACCAGGGTCAGGTTCACCGCGTTCAGCATCAGCTCGATGCACATGAACACGACGATCGCGTTGCGGCGGACCAGCACGCCCACCGCGCCGATGCAGAACAGCAGCGCGGACAGCAGCAGGTAGTAGCTCGGGGTCACTTTCCTTCCCCTTCTTCTTCCTCGGCGGGCTCGGCCTTTTCCGTGCCGCCGACCAGTGCGTGCGCGTCGGGCTTGGGGCCCTCGCCGGAGATGAGCTTGCGCTCGCGCATGAGCCGGATCGCCGAGGTGGATTCGATGATCTCCGACAGCGACTCCGGCGCGACCGAACCGTCCGGCAGCAGCGCCGGGGTCGACACCGAGCTGGCGGTGGCGAACACGCCGGGGCCGGGCAGCGGCGACGGGCGGTCGTGCTCGCCGCGGAAGCGCAGCTTGACCAGTTCGCGCTGGGAGAGCTTGGTCTTGCCGCTGCGGCCGGTGAAGGCCAGCACCATCGCGCCGAGCGCGGCGGTGATCAGCAGCGCCGAGGTCAGCTCGAACGGGAACAGGTACTGGGTGAAGATCAGCCTGCCGAGACCGCCGGGGCCGCCGCCGGTCTGCTGGTACGGGTCGAGCGGCTGGGCCGGGGTCACGTTCACCATCGCGCGGAACACGCCCGCGGCGATCAGCGCGGCGAGCCCGATGCCGAGCACCCCCGCGGCGAGCCGCTGCCCGCGCAGCACCTCGACCACCGAGTCCGAGCTGTCCCGGCCGACCAGCATCAGCACGAACAGGAACAGCATCATGATCGCGCCGGTGTAGACGATGATCTGGGTGAACCCGAGGAACGGCGCGGACTGCGTCATGTACAGCGCGCCGAGCGTCAGCATCGTGAGCACCAGCCACAGCGCCGAGTGCACGGCGTTGCGGGAGAAGATCATCCCGAGCGCGCCCAGCAGCGAGAGCGGGCCGAGGATCCAGAACGCGATGGCCTCGCCGGTCGTCACGGACGCTTCGACGCCGGACGCCGGGGCCTGCGCGAGAAGGGCGGCGATCACTTCTTCGCCTCCTGCTGCTGCGCGTTCGCGGCCAGCTCAGGACCGTTCACGTAGTAGTCCTGCTCGTTGTCGCCGAGCCGCATCGGGTGCGGCGGCTGCTCCATGCCCGGCAGCAGCGGGGCGAGCAGGTCTTCCTTGGTGTAGATGAGCCGCTGCCGGTCGTCGTCGGCCATCTCGTAGAAGTTGGTCATGGTGAGCGACCGGGTCGGGCACGCCTCGATGCACAGGCCGCAGCCGATGCAGCGCAGGTAGTTGATCTGGTAGTCCGCGCCGTAGCGCTCGCCGGGCGAGTACCGCGCCTCTTCGGTGTTGTCGCCGCCCTCGACGAAGATCGCGTCCGCCGGGCACGCCCACGCGCACAGCTCGCAGCCGACGCACTTCTCCAGCCCGTCCGGATGCCGGTTGAGCTGGTGGCGGCCGTGGTAGCGCGGTGCGGCCGGGGCGCCCGCCTCGGGGTACTCCTCGGTCGCGACCTTCTTGAACATCATCCCGAAGGTGACGCCGAATCCCTTGATGGGATTGAGGAAGTCAGTTGCCGCCATCTTCCGTTCCTTCCTGTGCGGCCGCCGCGGTGACGCCGGCCGGCTTGCGCCGCGCGGCCTTCGCCTCCGCCTTGGCCAGCGCCTTCTGCCGCGGCGTCGCGTCCGGGACCCGCAGGTCGAGCGGCGGCAGCGGGGAGCCGCTTCCGGCCAGGTCCACGTAGTCCGATTCGGGCAGCTTCTTGTCCGGCAGCGCGAGGCTCAGCAGCACGAGCACCACCAGCACGACGCCGACGCCGATGAGGATCTGCGGCCAGCTCCACTGGACCGTCTTGATCGCGACCACGACCACGATCCACACCAGGTTGACCGGGACCAGGACCTTCCAGCCCAGCCGCATGAACTGGTCATACCGCAGCCGCGGCAGCGTGCCGCGCAGCCAGATGAAGCCGAACAGCAGGATGAACGTCTTGGCGAAGAACCAGAGGATCGGCCACCAGTTCTGGTTCAGCGCGGAATCGTCGCCGACGAACGGGAACCGCCAGCCGCCGAGGAACAGCGTGGTGCAGAACGCGGAGACGATCACCATGTTGACGTACTCGGCGAGGAAGAACATCGCGAACTTCATCGAGCTGTACTCGGTGTGGAACCCGCCGACCAGCTCGGATTCGGCCTCCGGAAGGTCGAACGGCGCGCGGTTCGTCTCGCCGACCATCGAGATCACATAGATCACGAAGCTCGGGATGAGCATGTAGAAGTACCAGCCGTGCGCCTGCGCCTGCACGATCTCCGACGTCTGCAGCGAACCGGAGTACAGGATCACCGCGACGATCGACAGGCCCATCGCGATCTCGTAGGAGATCACCTGTGCCGCCGAGCGCATGCCGCCGAAGAGCGGGTACGGCGAACCGGAAGCCCAGCCCGCCAGCACGATGCCGTACACACCGACCGACGAGCAGGCGAGGATCACCAGTACGCCGACCGGGAGGTCCATCAGCTGCAGCACTGTGCGGTGCCCGAAGATCGACACGACCGGACCGAACGGGATGGCCGACAGCGCGATCAGCGCGGGGACCGCGGACAGCACCGGCGCGAGGAAGTACACCTTGCGGTCGGCGGTGTCCGGGATGATCTGCTCCTTGAACGGGAGCTTGATCGCGTCGGCGAGCGACTGCAGGTAGCCGCCGGGGCCGACCCGGTTGGGGCCGGGCCGGTTCTGCATCCGGCCGATCGCCTTGCGCTCCCACACGATCAGGAAGATCGTCAGGACCGGCCCGATCAGCAGGACCACGACCGCCTTGATCAGGACGAGCCACCAGGGGTCCTCGGCGATCAGCCGGGCCCGTTCGGCGGCGTCCGGATATTCGGCGAGGAACTGCGTGAGCTGCGGGCTCACTGGTCACCTCCGGAGATCTGCACGAGCGCGCCGTGTCCGGCGGCGAGTGCGGCGCGGACGGCCGAGCCGTCGGAGTTGCCGGGCAGCCACACGACGCCGTCCGGCAGGTCGGCGACCTCGACCGGCAGGGTGATCGACCCGCGCTCGTTCGACACCCGGACCGTCCCGCCGAGTCCTTCGGCGGTCTTCGCCGAAAGCCGCGCGACCGGCGGCCGCTGGGTGCCCTTGAGGTGCGGTTCGTCGTCCTGCAGCGAGCCGTTGTCGATCAGCTGCCGCCAGGTGGCGAGCACTGCCTTGCCGTTCGGGACCGGGGCCGCGGCGGCGGCCACCGACGGCGCGGCGGCCGTGGGGGCGACCGGCGCGAGCTTCGCGAAGTCGCCCGCGGCGGCGGCCGGGGTCTGGGTGAACAGGTCGGCGTCCATTTCGACGGCCAGGGTGTCGAGCACCCGGCCGTCGGAAAGGGAGCCGGTGCCCTCCAACGTCGCGGCGAAGTCGCGGCGGCGGCCCTCCCAGTTGAGGTAGCTGCCGGACTTCTCGACCGCCGGGGCGATCGGCAGGACCACGTCGGCCCGTTCGGTGACCTCGCTGGCGCGCAGTTCCAGGCTGACCACGAACCCGGCGTTGTCCAGCGCGCGGCGGGCCAGGTCCGGGTCGGGCAGGTCGTTCGGGTCCACGCCGCCGACCACCAGCGCGTCCAGCTGTCCGCCGGAAGCGGCCTGGAGGATGCCGGTGACGTCGCGGCCCGGTTCGGCCGGAAGCTCGGCGCCCCACTGCTTGCCGACCTCGGCGCGGGCCGCCTCGTCGGCGGTCGAGCGGCCGCCGGGAAGAAGCGTGGGCACACAACCGGTTTCGAGCGCACCCCGGTCGCCCGCGCGGCGCGGGATCCATGCCAGCCGGGCTCCGGTGCGAGCGGTCAGCCGCAGCAGCGCGGAGAACAGGCCGGGGACTTCCGCGGCCCGCTCGCCGACCAGGATCACCGCGCCCTCGCCGCTGAGCGCCGCGTCGACGTCGGCCGCGTGCTGCGCGATGCCGTCCACCGCGGCCGCTTCGCCGCCGGGAACGCAGGCCAGCAGTTCGCCGAAGGTCTTGCGCACCGAGGAGGTCGTCCACTGTCCCAAGTGGACGACGCGCGTGCGGTTCTTGCGGGCCGCCTTGCGCAGCCGCAGGAACACGATCGGCGCTTCGTCCTCGGGCTCGAACGCCACGCACAGCACCGTTTTGGCCCGCTCGATCTCGCCGAACGTCACACCGGTTTCCGGCGTGCTGCCCACGACCGTCGAACCGAGGAACGCCAGCTCCTCGTCCGAGTGCGCGCGGGTGCGGAAGTCGATGTCGTTGGTGCGCAGGGCGATCCGGGCGAACTTCGAGTACGCGTAGGCGTCCTCGACAGTCAACCGGCCGCCGGTGAGCACCGCGGCGCCCTTGCCCTCGCGGGCCTTCAGCAGCCCGGCCGAGGCAGTCCGGAGCGCGTCGGTCCAGGACGCTTCTTCCAGTTCGCCGTTCTCGTTGCGGACGAGCGGCCGGCGGATCCGGTCACCGGCCTGCACGTAGCGGAACGCGAACCGGCCCTTGTCGCACAGCCACTCCTCGTTCACCTCCGGGTCGTCGCCGGCCAGCTTGCGCTGGACCTTGCCGCGCCGGAAGTCGGTGCGCTCGGCGCAACCGGACGAGCAGTGCTCGCACACGCTCGGCGAAGACACGAGGTCGAACGGCCGCGACCGGAACCGGTACGCCGCGCTGGTGAGCGCGCCGACCGGGCAGATCTGGATCACGTTGCCGGAGAAGTAGCTCTGGAACGGTTCGCCACCGGTGGTGCGCGAGGCGAGGTCCAGCACGTCGGCGGTTTCCGCGGTGCCGATCTGCTGGTGCGCGCCGCGTTCGAGCAGCGCGATGAACGGGTCGCCGGCGACCTGGTCGGAGAACCGGGTGCAGCGCTGGCACAGCACGCAGCGTTCCCGGTCGAGCAGCACCTGCGACGAGATCGGCAGCGGCTTCGGGAACGTGCGCTTGGTGTCCACGAACCGCGATTCCGCGCGGCCGTGCGCGAGCGCCTGGTTCTGCAGCGGGCATTCGCCGCCCTTGTCGCAGATCGGGCAGTCCAGCGGATGGTTGATCAGCAGCAGCTCCATCACGCCCTGCTGCGCCTTGTCCGCGACCGGCGAGGTGAGCTGCGTCTTGACCACCATGCCGTCGGCAACGGTCATCGTGCACGAGGCCTGCGGCTTCGGCATCGGACGGCCGCCCATTTCGACCTCGACCAGGCACTGGCGGCAGGCGCCTGCCGGGTCGAGCAGCGGATGGTCGCAGAACCGCGGGATGCTCGTGCCGAGCCGCTCGGCGGTGCGGATCAGCAGCTCGCCCTTGGGCGCGATGACCTCTTCGCCGTCGATGGTCAGCTTGACGTGCCCTTCGGGGACCGGAGTCTCCGTGGTTTCGGGCTTGTCGGGGGCGATCGTCATGCCTGCGCTCCCACCAATTCGCGCTTGTTGCTCTCACACAGAGCCAGGAACTCGTCCCGGAAGTACTTGATGCCGCTCTGGATCGGCGACACCGCGCCGTCGCCGAGCGCGCAGAACGAGCGGCCGAAGATGTTGTCGCACACGTCGAGGAGGGTGTCGATGTCCTCCTCGGTGCCGTGGCCGGAGACCATCCGCTCCAGGATCTGCGCCAGCCAGTACGTGCCCTCGCGGCACGGCGTGCACTTGCCGCAGGACTCGTGCTCGTAGAACTGCGTCCACTTCATGACCGCCCACGGCACGGACACGGTCTCGTTGAAGACCTGCACCGCGGTGGTGCCGAGCATCGAACCGGCCTCGGCCGCGCCCTCGAAGTCGAGCGGGACGTCGAGGTGCTCGGCGGTGAACATCGGCGTCGACGAACCGCCCGGCGTCCAGAACTTGAGCGGGATGCCGTCCTTCATGCCGCCGGCCAGCTCCAGCAGCTCGCGCAGCGTGGTGCCGAGCGGGCATTCGTACTGGCCGGGCTTCTCGACGTGACCGGAGATCGAGTAGATCTTCGGGCCGGGCGACTTCTCGCGGCCCATCTCGCGGAACCACGCCGAACCGGCGTTGATGATGTACGACGCGGACGCGATGGTCTCGACGTTGTTCACCGTCGTCGGCGCGGCATACAGGCCGGCGGCCGCGGGGAACGGCGGCTTGAGCCGGGGCTGCCCGCGACGGCCTTCGAGCGAGTCCAGCAGCGCGGTCTCCTCGCCGCAGATGTACGCGCCGGCCCCGGCGTGCACAGTCAGCTCAAGGTCCCAGCCGGTGCCGAAGATGTTCTTGCCGAGGTAGCCCTTCGCGTACGCCTCGCGCGCGGCCGCGTTGAGCCGGCGGATGCAGTGCAGCGCCTCGCCCCGGACGTAGATGAAGCAGTGGTGCGACCGCATCGCGTACGAGGCGATGATGCAACCCTCGATCAGCGAATGCGGGTCCGCCATCATCAGCGGAATGTCCTTGCAGGTACCCGGTTCGCCCTCGTCGGCGTTGATCACCAGGTAGTGCGGCTTGTCCTCGTTCGGCGGCATGAACGACCACTTCACGCCCGCCGGGAACCCGGCGCCGCCGCGGCCGCGCAGGCCGGAGTCCTTGACCACCTGTACGAGCTGCTCGGGCGTGGCGGCCAGCGCCTTGCGAGCGGCGGTGTAGCCCTCAAGCGCCTCGTAGGTTTCGATGCGCCAGGATTCCGGGGACAGCCAGCGCTTCGTGAGGACCGGAGTGATGGGATCGGCCATTACTTCTTCTCCACTTCTGGAAGCGGAACGTCCTGCGCGCCCGGTGCGGTCCAGCCGCGGTCGGCGGCGAGCTGCGCGCCGCGCAAAGTCTCGACCGCTTGCGACGGACCGTCCACGGCACTGCGGTAAGCCGCCTCGTCCTCAGGCCAGAACCCGGCGAGCTGCCGCTCCGCGCCCTTGAAGTCGGTCAGCGCCGCACCGCGCGTCGGAGCGGGCTTCTTGCCTGCCTGCAACGCGTCCACGAGTGCGACCGCCTGCTCCGGCGTCTGGTTGTCGAAGTACTCGTAGTTCACCTGGATGACCGGACCGAGGTCGCAGGCCGCGAGACATTCCGCGTGCTCCAGGGTGACCGAGCCGGCCTCGCCCGGCGTGCCCGCGGTTTCCTCGTGCCCCAGCGGCTTTTCCTCGGAACCGAGATGCGTCTGGAGCTTCTGGTAGATGTCGTCGCCACCCAGCGCCGCGCACAGCGTGTTGGTGCAGACGCTCACCAGATGCTCGCCGCACGGACGGCGCTTGTACATGGTGTAGAACGTCGCGACCGCGCTGACCTCGGCGTCGGTCAGGTCGAGATGCCGCGCGCAGAAGGCGATGCCTTCCTGGCTCACGTAGCCCTGCACCGACTGCACCAGGTGCAGCATCGGCAGCAGCGCCGAACGCGACATCGGGTACCGGGCGATGATTTCCTTCGCCTCGCGGTGCGTGTCGGCGTCGAACACGTCCACCGCCGGTGTGTCGGCGAGAAGGTCCTCGGCCAGCGACGGGTCGGGCGCGATCGCGGCGACATCGGTGTCGGCTCCCGCGGCCGCGTACGTCTTCGTCGCGTCGCGCGGCCCCGGCTCCGGGACTGCGGTCGGGTTCGTCATCGGTCAACTCCCCCCAGAACCGGGTCGATCGAGGCGATCACGACGACCAGGTCGGCGACCAGGCCGCCTTCGGCCATCGCGGGCATCGCCTGCATGTTCACGAAACTCGGCTCCCGCAGGTGCACCCGCAGCGGACGGGTGCCGCCGTCGGACACCAGGTGCGCGCCGAGTTCGCCGCGCGGCGATTCGACCGGCGCGTAGACCTGGCCCGGCGGCACGTGGAAGCCCTCGGTGACGAGCTTGAAGTGGTGGATCAGGGATTCCATCGACTGGCCCATGATCTTCTTGACGTGGCCGAGCGAGTTGCCCATGCCGTCGCTGCCGATGGACAGCTGCGCGGGCCAGGCGATCTTCTTGTCCTCCACCATGACCGGGCCCGGCTCGGCCATCTTCGCGACCTGCTTCATGATCCGCAGGCTCTGGTGGATTTCCTCCAGCCGCAGCAGGTACCGCGCCCAGCTGTCCGCGTCGGTCGAGGTCGGCACGTCGAACTCGAGTTCGTCGTAGCGCGAGTAGGGCTCGGTCTTGCGCAGGTCCCACGGCAGGCCCGCGGCGCGCAGCACCGGGCCGGTGATGCCGAGTTCGAGGCACGCGTCCAGCGGCAGCACGCCGACGTCCTTGAGCCGGTTCCGCCAGATCGGCTGACCGGTGAACATCTTGTCGTACAGCGGAAGCCGCTTGTCCATGAGCTTGCAGAAGTCGAGGACCTTTTCCGTCCAGTCCTCGGGGAAGTCCTGGGCGAGCCCGCCGGGCCGGATGAACGCGTGGTTCATCCGCAGGCCGGTCAGGTACTCCAGCAGGTGCATGGCTTCTTCGCGCTCGCGGAAGCCCAGCGTCATCGCGGTGGTGGCGCCGAGGTCCATGCCGCCGGTCGCGATGAACACCAGGTGCGAGGTGATCCGGTTCAGTTCGAGAAGAAGCACGCGCAGCAGTTCCGCACGCGGCGGGGCCTTGATGCCCAGCAGTTTCTCGACGCCGAGGCAGTAGCACATCTCGTTCGACAGCGGGGCGAGGTAGTCCGCGCGGGTCACGAAGGTGACGCCCTGGGTCCAGTTGCGGAACTCCGCGCTCTTCTCGATGCCGGTGTGCAGGTAACCGACGACCGCGCGCAGCTGCGTGACCGTTTCGCCTTCCATCTCCAGCACGAGCCGGAGCACGCCGTGCGTGGACGGGTGCTGCGGGCCCATGTTGATGACCATGCGGTCGTCGTGCTGGGCGTCGCCGAGAACTTCGTCCCAGTCCCCGCCGGAGACGTGGTAGACGGGGCCTTCGGTGGTGTCCCGGACTTCCGCGTACTCGGCTTCCGTCGTTTCTTCGTTGATGGTCACGAGTGCGACCTCCGCTGGTGTCGACAGGGTCGGGATTTCCGCGCCCGACGTGGCAGATCACGGCTCATGAGTAGGACCTTCGCTGGTGTGTCGACAGGGTCGGGATTTCCGCGCCCGACCTGGCAGATCACGGCTCATGAGTAGGACCTTCGCTGGTCCGGCGGCGGGATTTCCGCGCCCTTGTATTCGACCGGGATCCCGCCGAGCGGGTAGTCCTTGCGCTGGGGGTGGCCGTCCCAGTCGTCCGGCATGAAGATGCGGGTCAGCCCGGGGTGGCCGTCGAAGATGATGCCGAACATGTCGTAGGCCTCGCGCTCGTGCCAGTCCGCGGTCGGGTAGACCGGGACCAGCGACGGGACGTGCAGGTCGTCCATGTCCATGGTGACTTCGAGCCGGATCCGGCGGCGGTAGGTCATCGACAGGAAGTCATAGACCGTGTGCATTCGCTGCGGGACGTCCACGCCGTAGTCGACGCCGGTGACCGCCACCAGCATTTCGAAGCGCAGGCCTGGGTCGTTGCGCAGCACTGTGGCGATGGCGGCGAGGTGCTCGCGGCTGACGTAGAAGGTGATCTCGCCGCGGTCCACGGTGGTCTGGAGGACCGCCGACGCCGGGATCTTGTTGTCCGCCAAGGCGGCCATGAACTCGTCGGCGAACTCGTCGAACCAGCCGCCGTACGGGCGCTCCGCGGGCGGCGGGCTGTAGGCGGGCAGCCGCAGGCCGCCGTAACCGGAGGTGTCCCCGCTGCCGCGGACACCGAACATGCCCTTGCGCTCGCGGCCGGCGACGACCGGTTCGGCCGCGCCGGGGCCGTGCGCTTCGAGTCCTGCTTCGGGCCGCTCCGCGCTGGACTGCGGGCCGCCGGTCTCGGGAGTCTCTTCGGGGTTCTCAGGCACCGGTGCTCACTTCTTCGCGTACTTGATCGAGGACGGGATCAGCTCGGTACGGGCCCCGCTGGCCGCGCGGATCGCGGCGCGGCGGGCGTTGATCGGCTCGTCCTGGATCTTGGCGTGCAGCTTGAGGATCGCGTCGAGCAGCATTTCCGGCCGCGGCGGGCAGCCCGGCAGGTACATGTCGACCGGGACGATGTGGTCGACGCCCTGCACCACGGCGTAGTTGTTGAACATGCCGCCGGACGAGGCGCAGACGCCCATCGAGAGGACCCACTTGGGCTCGGCCATCTGGTCGTAGATCTGGCGCAGGACCGGGGCCATCTTCTGGGTCACCCGGCCGGCCACGATCATCAGGTCGGCCTGCCGCGGCGTCGCGGAGAACCGCTCCATGCCGAAGCGTGCGATGTCGTAGCGCGAACCGCCGACCGACATCATCTCGAACGCGCAGCAGGCGAGCCCGAAGGTGGCGGGCCACAGCGAGTTCTTGCGTGCCCAGTTGACCAGCCCCTCAAGGCTGGCCAGCAGGATGCCGTTGGGGAGTTTTTCTTCGAGGCCCATGGGTTCAGTTCCAATCCAGGCCGCCGCGCCGCCACACGTAGGCGTACGCGAACCCGACCGTCACGATGAACAGCACGATCTCCACCAGGCCGAAGACACCGAGAGCGTTGGCGTTCACCGCGAACGGGTAGAGGAACACCATCTCGATGTCGAACAGGATGAAGAGCATGGCCGTGATGTAGTAGGCCACCGGCATCCGGCCGCCGCCGACCAGCGGCTGCGGCGACGGTTCGATACCGCACTCGTAGGCAGCGGTCTTCGCGCGGTTGTACCGCTTCGGCCCGACGAGCGGACCCAGCAGCACGGAGAACACGGCGAACCCCGCCGCGAGCACGAAGAGCAGAACGAGCGGCAGATACACGTTGAGTCCGGGCGCCGCCGGTCCGGGATCGGCCTGCGCCAGCACGGGCACCATCAGCACGGGGTCTTCGCCATCCTTTCCGCGCCGCTGCGGGTTGTTCTCGGGTGGTGGTCCGAGTTCTCGGTTGCGCACCCTAAGGGAGCTGGGTCACACCGCCGAGGGTCAGGGCGCCCTTACGGCCCGTGGCCGGACCACGGCCTGCTTGTGAAATAGTTCACAAGCCACTCCTCGCGGTTGTGAAGCGATTCACAAAGCATGGGGGGAGTGTAGGACGTGAGTCACACTCTTGTCCCGAGGGGTTGCGGACTAAGGCGGACCTAACTCGACCGGACGGTGCTCGGAGCCCACCCCTGCCCGCGATGGCGAGACCAGCGGTAAAGGTCAATTCAAGAACCGCGCCGAGCACGAGGTCCGACTCGATCTTGTGACGTATCACACTGACCGGCCGGACAACCGATTGCTCCACCCGGGTAACCACACCGGCCTCCCGCGGCCGATGCACCCGGCGATCGAGGCGCCCAGTCCCTCCCCCGCACCCCGATACGAAGCCTCCCTGCCCGTCCGCACAATCAACCTTCGGGGTGCCCACGAAGACCGGGCCAATGTCACCCCCCAGGCGACGAGCCCCCCGACTCAGCGCGGACTGGGCGTAACCCGGGCCAAAGCCGCGATCAACCGATCCACCCCGTCGCCGCCGCGGGCGTCGTAACACCCGGAAAGCCCCTTGTACACCAAGGGAAGGATCTTGTTGACCCGCAACCCGTACTTGGTCGCCGCGTGCATGATCTTCGGCTTGCCGATCAGCTTCGCGAACACGTTCCCCAGCCGGTAGTACCCGCCCATCAGCTCGCCGACCGCGCGCGGATACCCCTCCAGCGCACGTTCCCGCGACGGGCCTTCCGGCCGAGCCAGCGCCTGCACCACAGCCTCGGCCGCGAGCTGCGCCGACTCCATCGCCGCGGAAATGCCCTCGCCGTTGAACGGGCTCACCATCCCGCCCGCGTCACCGAGCAGCAGCAGGCCGTCGCGGTAGTGCGGCGTCCGGTTGAACCCCATCGGCAACCCGGCCCCGCCGACCTTGCCGATCGCGTTTTCCTCGCGGTAGCCCCATTCCTCGGGCGTGCCGTCGAGCCACTGGCGCAGCAGCGCGCGGTAGTCGGTGTTGCGGAAGGAGGCAGACGTCGACAGCATCCCCAGCCCGACGTTGACCGTCCCGTCGCCGAGCGGGAACGCCCAGCCATAGCCAGGCAGCAGCTTCGGGTCCCGCGGATCGGACCGGTCCCACAGCTCAAGATGACCCTCGATGAACGGATCATCGTGCTTGGGGCTCTTGTAGTACCGCCGAACCGCGACCCCCATCGGCCGCTTCTCGTTCTTGTCGATGCCGACGCTCAACGCGAGCCGAGCCGACACCCCATCGCAGGCCAGCACCAGCGGCGCCCGGTAGGTGACCGGCGTCTTCTCCGGACCGACCTTCGCTTCCACCCCGACGACCCGGCCGGACGCATTCGTGATCGCCCCGGTGACCGTGGTCCGCTCGTACAACCGGGCCCCAGCCTTCACCGCGGTCTTCGCCAGCAGGTCATCGAAGTCCTGCCGAGTACGAGACACCCCGTACGGCGGGTAGTCAGTGAGATCCGGCCAATCGAACTCAAGCGTCAGATCACCGGTGAGAATCCGCAGCCCCCGGCTACGCACCCAGCCCGCTTCCTCGCTGGTGTCGAGACCAAGATCGATCAACTGCTTCACACCGCGGGGCGTGAGCCCGTCCCCGCACACCTTCTCGCGCGGAAAGACGGTCTTCTCCAGCAGCAGCACGTCCACCCCGGCCCGGGCGAGGTAGGTGGCCACCGTCGAACCAGCCGGTCCCGCCCCGACCACGATCACTTCGGCGTCGTGGTCCGGGTTGCGGCGCGAGGTCGTCATACACCCGAAAATACAGCGTGGCGCGGCCACACCCGTTGAGGGCGGGGAAGGGCAGGAGGGCGGGGTCAGGCGGGCTTGCGCGCGCGGTGGATCGCGACGACGCCGAAGGTGAGGTTCAGCCACTCCACCTCGGTCCATCCGGCACTCGCGATGATCTCGCCGAGCCCGCGCTGATCGGGCCAGGCGAGCATCGATTCGGCCAGGTAGGAGTAGGCCTCGGGGTTGGTCGAGGACCGGCTGCCGACCCAGGTCAGCAGCTTGAGGATGAACCGCCGGTAGACGAACCGGATCGGGGCGAAGGTGGGCGTCGACACCTCGCAGATCACCAGCCGGCCGCCCGGTTTGACCACCCGCAGGATCTCGGCGAGCGCGCCCTTGGTGTCGACGAAGTTCCGCAGCGCGAGGGAGATGGTGACGGCGTCGAAGCTGTTGTCGGCGAACGGCAGGCGCATCGCGTCCGCGGCGATCATCGGCACCTTCCGGTGCAGCCCCGCCTTGAGCATCCCGACCGAGAAGTCGGCGGCGAGGCACCAGGCTCCGCCGCGCGCGTACTCGACGGTGGACACCCCGGTGCCCGCCGCCAGGTCGAGCACCTTCTCCCCCGGTTTGGCGTCCAGCACGCGCGCGGTGGCGGTGCGCCAGCGCCGGTCGAACCCGAACGTCATGAACGAGTTCGCCCGGTCGTAACCGGACGCGACGCCGTCGAACATCGCGGCGACATCGCGGGGATCCTTGTCCAGGCTGGCTCGGGGCATAGGTCCGAGATTAGTCCGTCCGTGCCGCGCGGTCGCGCGGGAGCAGGACGCTGGCGGCGACCAGCCAGGCGAGCCCGCCGAACCGGCCGACCGGGATCAGCGGGTACAGCGCGGGGGTCAGCAGCGACAGCGAGGCGAGCACCGCGGCCGCGGCGACCACCAGCCCGGCGACCGACATCCAGCGCGGCAGCAGGTTCAGAAACAGCGCGGGCACCGCGATCCCGGCGATCAGCAACGCCAGCGGCACCACGAAGCCGGGCCCGCCGGCAGCGAACGCGAGGCTGGTCAACGCCCGCGCCACCGCGGGTG
The DNA here is from genome assembly GCF_900115345.1 of Amycolatopsis rubida. Lineage (GTDB taxonomy): Bacteria > Actinomycetota > Actinomycetes > Mycobacteriales > Pseudonocardiaceae > Amycolatopsis > Amycolatopsis rubida. Next base: position 228,646 of record NZ_FOWC01000001.1, read on the forward strand.
TCTCGCTGGACTGCGCGGCGGTCCAGGTGATCAGACCGCTCATCGCGAGCGCGGCCGCGGACAGCACGCCCCCGGTCAGCCCGATCACCGCACCCGGTGCCGCGACCCCGATCCGCCGCTGTCTGCGGTAGGCCGTCGCCGCCCAGACCGCCAACGGAACCGAGGCGCCGAACACCGCGAACGCGAGCAACTGCACGACGCCGTGGTTGCCGCCGAGATACGCGGCGACCTCAGCCGCGCTGGAATCCGGACGCGTCCCCGCCGCCCCGAGCACCGCCGAGGCGACGGTCAGCACCCCGAACGCCAAGGCCGGTGCCAGCAACGGCGGGCCGCCCTGCTGTCGAGTCCTGGTCGTCATGGCAAACCTCCAGGTCAATTAGTTTCACTAATAGAACGATTACACTGGTGTAATCGATTGTCAAGCGATACGGTTCAGGGCATGCAAGGACCTCCGCAGTTCGGCAGCGCCTTCCTGCTGGCCCAGCTGGGCGCACACGCGACCCAGCGCTTCGCCGAACGCGTCGCGGACCTGGGCCTGACCCCGCCCCAGACCGGCCTGCTCCGGGCGATCGCGCGGCGGCCCGGCGAGAGCCAGCAGGTGCTGGCCGCGGAACTGGGCACGCCGCCGACCCGGCTGGTCGCCCTCGTCGACGGCCTGGAACAGCAGGGGCTGATCGAGCGCCGCCGCAATCCGCAGGACCGCCGCCTCTACGCGGTTTTCCTGAGCGACAAAGGCCAGGAAACGATGGCCGAACTAGCCAAGGCCGCGACAGCACACGAAAACGAGCTGATGTCCGCACTGTCCACAGAGGAACGCGCCGTGCTGCGCGACCTGCTGGCCCGCGTCGCCGCCGGCCACGACCTCAGGCCCGGCGTCCACCCCGGCTACCGCACCTGACCCTCCCGCAGTCAGCCGAGGGCGGCGAGCATTCCCCGCACCGAGGCCGGCCAGGCGAACTCCTCGGCCCGCGCCCGAGCAGCCGCCCGCCGGATCTCCTCGGGACTGTCCAGCAATCCGGTCACCGCGCTGGCGAACGCGGGCGCGTGATCCTCGACCGCCGCCCCGCACCCGGGTCGCACGATCTCCCGCAACGCCGACGACGCCGAAACCACCACCGGCGTCCCGGAAGCGAGCGCCTCCAACGCCGCCAGCCCGAACGTCTCGTGCGGTCCCGGAGCGAGCGAAACATCCGCGCTGGCCAGCAATCGAGCCACCTCGCCTCGCCCGGCCAAGAAGCCGAGGAACGTCACCGGCAACCCCCGGGCCCGCCGTTCCAGCGCCCGCCGCCGAGGCCCGTCGCCCGCGATCACCAACCGCACGCGAGCCCCGGACTCCGTCAGCTCAGCGACCGTATCCACGCTCCGCTCAACGTGTTTCTCCGGCGACAACCGCCCACAATGGACAATCAACGCGTCAGCGCCACCAGCCAACGCCGAGCGCCACCCGGAATCCCGCATCGACGGCGCGAACGTCGCCAGATCCACTCCCAACGGCACTCGCCGGACGTTAGGCGCGGCAATCCGCTCGAACTCCGCGTGCGCGAACGCCGTAGTGCACACCACCGTGTCGTACGACGCCGCCATCCGCCGGTTGGCGGCGTCCGCGACGTGCCGGGCCATCGCCCCGGGCAGCAAAAACTGCTCCAGCAACCGGTCCAGCCGCTCGTGCGAAATGACCATGCTGGGCACGCCATTCCGCCGCGCCCAAACACCCATCCCCCGCAAGGTCAGCCGGTCGGACACCTCCAGCCGGTCCGGCTCCAGCCGCCGCAACACCGCACGGACCCGCTGCGGATCGACCGCGCGATACCCGCCGGTGCCGGGAATTCGCAAGGCGGGCAACGAATACCGGCACACACCCGTGGGCAGGCTTTCCACCGCGTACCGCCGCCCCGGTACGACCAGCGTCACCCGATGCCCGCTGGCGACGTACCCCGCGCCAAGGTGGTTCAGCGCGGTCCGCAGTCCGCCGGACCGCGGTCCGTAGAAGTTCGCCAGCTGGACGATGTGCATGGCTCAAGCCGCACGCGCGACTCGGCCCTGTACCGCTTCGTAGTGCCCGACCAGCTCCCGGCACACCGCGGGCCACGTCCGGCCCAGGACCACTTTCCGCGCCTTTTCGCCAAGCCGGGCCCGCAACGCCGCCTCCCGCAGGTCGTCGACCTTGGTGACCAGCGCCGGGCCGAACGACTCCCGGTCGGCAGGCAGCAGATAACCAGTCCGGCCAGGCAGCACGAGATCCTTCGGACCGCCAGCGTCGGGCGCGAGCACCGGCAGCCCGGACGCCATCGCCTCCTGCACCGCCTGGCAGAACGTCTCGTGCGGCCCGGTGTGCACGAACACGTCGAGGCTCGCGTACGCCACCGACAGCTCGTCGCCGTACTTCGCACCCAGGAACGCCGCTCCGGGCAACCGTTCCCGCAACGACGGCAGCTCCGGTCCGTCGCCGACGACGACCACGCGCACTCCCGGCATTCCGGCCAGCACGGTCAGCCGGTCGACCTCTTTCTCCGGCGCGAGCCGTCCGACGAACCCGACCAGCAGCTCGCCGTTCGGCGCGAGTTCCGCGCGCAGCGCCGGATCCGCGTGCGCCGGGGAAAACCGGCTGATGTCCACGCCGCGCGCCCAGCGGTGCACGCGCGGGACGCCGTGCAGCTTCAGCTGTTCGATCGAGTCCGACGACGGCGCGAGCGTCCGGTCGGCCCGCGAGTGCAGGCGGCGCACCCAGCGCCAGGCCGCCCGCGCGCCGATGCCGAAGCCGTACGACGTGGCGAAGCCGGCGATGTCGGTCTGGTAGACGGCGATCGAGGGCACGCGCAGCCGTCTGGCCGCGGCGAGCCCGCGCGCGCCGACCACGAACGGCGAGGCCAGGTGCACGACGTCCGGGCCGAATTCGGCCAGCGCGGTCAGCACGGTGCGCGTCGGCAGGCCGATCGGCAGCGAGTTCACGCCGGGGAAGTCCAGCGCCGGAATGCGCACGACCGGCGCGCCGCGGTAACTCGCCGGGCCCGGCCCCGGCGCGACGACCAGCACGTCGTGCGCGGATTCGACCAGGTGCTCGACGACCCGCAGCACGGAATTCGTCACGCCGTTCACCTGGGGCAGGAAACTTTCGGTGACTATGGCGACTCGCACCGCGTCACTGTCGCAAAACCGCAGGCAGGGCGGGCCAATCCCGCGTAACCGACCGGCCAACGGTGGCGAAACACTCCGCAGCGTCCGCGCTCGGGCGCCGACCGTCGAAGAATTCGCCACGACATGTCATCTGCCGGTCGCGTCCCGGACACCAGCAACGCCCAGACTAAGCAGGCATGACCCTCTTGTCCTCCAGGCCGTCGCGGCCCGTGGAACCCGGGCTGCTCTCCCGAGCGCTCGAGGTCGCGGGGCGGCTGGCGAACGACGCCACCGACGTGATCACCGCGACCGCCGGCCGCGGCGCGCACCCGGCGACGCTGGATTCGCCGTTCGACTGGGTCACCGACACCGATCGGATCCTGGAACGGCACACCCGCCGTGTGCTGACCGCGGAGTTCCCCGGGATCCCGGTGGTAGGCCACGAATTCGGCGCCGACCACGGCGCGGACGTCGCGGAGTACCGCTGGGTGGTCGATTCCGTGGACGGCACCGCGAACTACGTCGCCGGAGTGCCTTGGTGCGCCTACAGCCTCGCCCTGGTCGACGCGAGCGGCCCCGTGGTGGGTGTGGTCGCTGACCCGTACCGGGCGCAGATCTACGCCGCTGCCCGCGGACGGGGAGCCCGCGCGAACGGGAAACCGCTGAAGCTGGTCGACCGCGCGGGTACCGCCGGGTCGATCGTCTGCACCGAACTGGCGCGCAAGGGACCGTGGCCGGGAATGGGCGAGTTCATCGAACGAGCGGCGGCCGCGCACGCGGGAGTGCGGGTGCTGGGGTCAGCCGCGCTGTCGATCGCCCAGGTCGCGCTCGGGCACGCGGCCGCGGCGGTGTTGCACAGCTACCACGAATGGGACGTCGCGGGGTCGGTCGCGATGGCGATCGAAGCAGGTGCGGTGGTGCTGGACAAGCACGGCGAGGACGCCGCTTTGCCTACGGACGGACTGCTGGTCGCCGCGCCGGGGGTCGCGGACGAGGTGCTTGGCTGGTGGCAGGAAACCGTCGGCACGTAGGGGGCCGTGAGTGCTGATGCCGATTCTGACCGGGACAAACGCTCACGAGCGTCCCGCCTTCGCAGGCTCCGCCGCGGACCGGTCCCGCTTGATCAGCCTGCGCAGCCACCACAGCAGCGGGCCCGCGACCAGCCACGTGATCAGCACCGTCATGCCCACTGGCAGCAGCGTCAACGTCGCGGTCCGGCCGGCGACCCGGGTCAGGTCCGGGTTGGTCGCGTCGTACTCGATCGCCACCAGCTGACCGGCGGCGAGGCCCGACGGGTACAGCACCCCGGTCGCCGGGCTGTGCACGATGCCGTCCGGCGTCTGGTACTGGATGATCGTGCGGTCGAAGGCCACCGACTCGACCGTCGCGTTCGCCGTGCCCAGGTGTGATTCGATCGCGCTGTCGTTGCGGAACGCGGCGAAAACCAGGCTCACGCACATCACGGTGAGCAGCACAGCTACGCCCAACACGGCGAACCACGCGATCCGCCGTGCCTTCACGCTCCTGGCTGCCACACCGAGAGTTTAGTCGGGTGCGCCGACCGGCTCGGCACTCGGCAGCCAGTGCGCCCGGTACAGCATGTGCAGGTTGTCCGCGTTCACCAGCACTCCGCACGTCAGATCGACCTCGGCGCACGCGTGGTGCGGTGATTCCTCTCCAGGAGCCGAACCCGGCGCGCGGAACGCGAGGTCGAAGAAATACTCGGCCGCGTGCCGGAAAACCGGTGCACTGCCGGTCAGGAACATCGTGTCGGCGTGAATCCGGTCGTACAGCCGGTCCCGGGTTCGCCAGTACGGCCGCTCCACCGGACGTCGCTCAGCCGGGATCCGCACCGTATGCGGCCGGGCGGGGCCGAGCGCGGCCCTGATCCGCGGCCACCGCGAAACGCGCAACTGCGCGGTGTGGTGGCTCAGCACCAGATCCAGCGGACGACCGGTGCGCTCCGGTTCGGCCGGGATCCGGCCAGCGCGCAGCGGGAGGTGGATGATCGTGTGCCGCGATCGCGCGGCCAGCAGCGACAGCACTCCGATCTGGTACGCCGCCCGGCGATCGACGTACATCTCCGTGTGCCACTCGCATTCGAACAACAGCGCGGTGTCCAGAACAGGATCAGGGCGCAGCACCCGCCATTCCCGGCCGTCGAGCCGAGCATGGCGGAGCTGCGCCCGCACCTTCATCGCTCGCCGGGCCACCGGATCCTCCTTAGCAAGAGCGGAACTCTCCAGGATCCCGCGGCCCGGCAAGCGAATTTCAGTGCTGGCCTGCCTCCGCCAGCGCGCGATGGTTCGCCTGGATCTGGTCCCACGCCTTCGGCTTCGCGTGCGCGGCGAACGTCCTCGCCGCCGCGACCGTCCCGTTAGGACCGACGGCGGGCTTCCCCTTGGTGTACAGCCAGGTCTGGAACAGCTCCTGCAACGGCTTGCCCGACACCTTCTCCGCGAGCGCGATGAAGTCCGGGATCACCGCCGCCTTGCCTGCCTTCGCGACCTGCCACTGCCGCAGGATCGAGAAGAACGCGTCATCACCGACCGTCTTGCGCAACGCCTGCACGGCCATCGCGCCCCGGTCGTACACCGCGCGGTCGAACTGCTTCGGCTCGCCCGGGTCGCCCGGCAGGACCTGCCAGAACGGGTCGTCGGCGGCGTAGGAGTCGTACGCGTACTGCGCGAGTTCCGCGGTCGTGCCCTCGCCCTGGTGCTCGGACCACAGGTACTCGGCGTAGGAGGCGAAGCCCTCGTTCAGCCAGATGTCGCTCCACTTGCCGAGCGAAACGTTGTCGCCGAACCACTGGTGCGCGTTCTCATGCGCGATCAGCGTGGTGTTGGAGCCGGCGGCGAAGTTGCGCGCGCCGTAGGTCGGCCGGGTCTGGTTTTCCAGTGAGAAGGTGATCCCGCTGGTCACGACGCCGCCCTCGGCCTCGAACGGATACGGCCCGAACTGCGACGCCAGGAACTCGTCGACCTCCGGCGTCCGCTCCACGCTCGCCTTGGCCGCGTCGAGCGAATCGCCGAGATCGGCACCGTAGGCGGTGATGAACGGCTTGCCGTCCGGGGTGGTGGACTGGACCACGTCGTACTTGCCGACGATGAACGACGTCAGGTAGGTCGCCTGCGGTTTGGTGCTGCGCCAGTTCCACCGCGTCCAGCCGGCCCGCTGTTTGGTCTTCTTCACGAGCGTGCCGTTCGTGATCGCGGAGAGACCGTCCGGGGCCTCGATCGACACGTCGTAGGTCGCTTTGTCGGTGGGGTGGTCGTTGGAGGGGAACCACCACTGCGCGCTCTGCGGCTCGTCGACGCCGAGCGCCCCGAAAGCACCCTTCTTCCAGGTGTTCAGTCCGCCGGCCTTCTCCGTCGACGGGCTGTCGGAGTAGCTCACGACGACCGTCGCGGACTGGCCCTTGAGCAGCGGCTGCGCCGGGGTGATCACCAGCTCGCCGTCGCCGTTCTGGTTGGTGAACTGCGCGGGCCGGTTGTTCACCAGCACCTTCGACGCCTTGAGCGCGAAGTCAAGGTCGAAGCGCGACAGGTCCTGGGTCGCGGTGAGCAGCAGCGTCGTGGTGCCCGACAGGACGTCGGTTTCCGGCTGGTAGCTCACGCGGATGTCGTAGTGCTGCACGTCGGTGCCGCCGTTGCCGGCGTTCGGGTAGTACGGGTCGCCGACGCCGGGCGCGCCCGGTGCCGGCACTGCCGAAGCGGTGCCTGCCAGCAGCACCGTCGCGACTCCAGCCGCAACCGCCCCGATTCCGGCCCGAGTTCTCGATCGCATGGTTCCTCCAAGGTGGCCAATGCGACCGAACGTATCCACGTGCGCACCCCACAGGTACGTCCGAACGACGGGTTCTTACCCACTGGGAAGATCACCCGGATTCGGCGATCCACCACGCGATGGCGATCGGGATGCCGTACAGGATCGGGCCCGCGTACAGCCCCGGCCACGGTCCCCAGCCGCGCCGCACGGCCAGTCCGGCCATCGCGAACGACCCGGCGATCGCCGCGAACCAGCCGACCCACGGCAGCGAAGCGACCGCCTGTTGCCCGGCCGCGCTGCAGATCGCCCGGCTGTCCCCGGCGAAGCAGGTGTCGCTGGCCATCACCAGAAACGACGAGAAGTACGAGCACACCAGCCCGATCAGCGCCAGCGCCGCCACTGCCGCGCTGAACCAGGCCCACCGGCCTCGCGGGCGCAGGTCCGCCTCGTTCACGAAATCCCCCGTTTTTCACCGGCCCCCGCCGGTTAAACCGTCCCCACCGCTTCGGCGACCGCGGACTTCAGCCGCGCGTGGAGATTCCGGTGCTGTGCCCGGTCGACCCGGACCTCGACGACCCGCAGGCCCGGCGCGGGCTGCAACGCGGCACGGAACTCTTCGACCGTCTCGGCCACCACGTGCGGTACCCGGTAGCCCGCGCAAAGCGCACCCAAATCCGCGCCGTGCGGGGTGCCGAAGACGCGCTCGAAGCTCGCCGAGTGTTCCGGCGCGCCCTGCTCCAGCAGCGAGAAAATGCCGCCGCCATCGTCGTTCAGCACCACGATCGTCAGGTCCGGCAACTGCTCCGCGGGCCCGGTGAGCAGGCCGGACGCGTCGTGCAGGAACGTCAGGTCGCCGAGCAGCGCGTACGACGGCGCGCGGTGCACGGTGGCCGCGCCGATGGCCGTCGAGACCGTGCCGTCGATCCCGGCGACGCCGCGGTTGCGGTGCACCAGGACGTCCGGACGCAGCCGTCCGGCCAGCGCGACGTCACGCGTCGGGTTCGAGGAACCGACCACCAGCAGCGCGCCGTCCGGCAACGCGTCGACCAGCTCTGTCGCCACCCGGACGCCGCTCGGCCACGGCTCGGCGGCCAGCGCCGTCGCGACCGCTTGGCTGGCCGCAGCGTCCGCGCGCTGCCAGCTCGCCAGCCACTCCGGGTCCGCGGGCTTCGTCGGTTCGGCAAACCACTGCCCGACCTGACGGACGTTGTGCGCCGGCGCGGGCCAGTCCGAATCCGGACGCACCAGCAGCACCTCGACCTCCGGGTCCGACAGCACCTTCTGGACCTGCCGGAACACCGTCGGACGGCCGAGACACAGCACCTGCTCGGGACGGTGCCGCGAGATGAATTCCTCAACGCCCAGCAGCCAGGCACCGGACGACATCGCGGTCGCGCCGGACAAGCCGAGCCCGCCGGTCTCCGAAACCACCGGCCAGCCGTGCTGTTCGGCCCATTCGCTGGCCGCCTGCGCGCCGGTGTCGCACGCGATCACCAGGCCGTGCCGCGCCGAGGGCACCACGAACGAGGGCAGCGCGCCGAAGTCCGGCAGCTCGGTCCAGCGTTCACCGTCCGGGCGGCCTTCGAGCGATTCGTACCACTCGCCGTGATCGTCGAGATCCGGCACCAGCGGTTCGCGGAACGGGATGTTCAGGTGCACCGGCCCGCAGCGCCATTCGCCGTACGCGGCGTTCCACGCGCGGCAGATCTGGCTGCGCCAGTAGGAGTTCTGCCCGGCCCGGCGCTCGGCGACAGCCAGCTCGTCGAAGTAGCGGACCGCGTCGCCGTACAGCTCGTACTGGTTGATCACCTGGCTCGCGCCGGCCGAACGCAGCTCCGGCGGACGGTCGGCGGTGAGCACGATCAGCGGCACGCCCGCCCGGTCGGCCTCCAGCACGGCCGGGTGGAAGTTCGCCGCCGCGGTGCCGGAGGTGCAGACCACCGCCGCCGGACGGCCGGTGCGCGCCGCGATGCCGAGCGCGAGGAACGCCGCGCCGCGCTCGTCGATGCGGACGTGCAGCTTCAGCCGTCCCGACGCGGCGGCGTCGTAGAGCGCGATGGACAGCGGCGCGTTGCGAGATCCTGGACACAACACCACGTGCGACACGGTGTTGCGGACGAGTTCGTCGACGATGACCCTGGCCTGCGCGGTGGAGGGGTTCACCGGCAGACCCCCGCTTGAGCGCGCTCTCGTCCAGAGGCGGCATCAGGCACAGCGATCATGTCCACAGGTCCTATTCTCCCAAACGTGGATGACGCCCGAGTTTCCGAGCTGTTCGACCCCGCCGCCTGGTCCGAGGTCGAAGGGTTCTCCTTCACCGACATCACCTACCACCGTTCGCGAGATGCCCGCTCCGGCAAACGGGTGGTCCGGATCGCTTTCAACCGTCCGGAGGTCCGCAACGCCTTCCGCCCGCACACCGTCGACGAGCTCTACCGGGCGCTCGACCACGCCCGGATGAGCTCGGACGTCGGGTGCGTCCTGCTCACCGGCAACGGCCCGTCGGCCAAGGACGGCGGCTGGGCGTTCTGCTCCGGCGGTGACCAGCGTATTCGCGGACGCTCCGGGTATCAGTACGCGAGCGGGGAGACCTCGGACACGGTCGACCCGGCGCGGGCGGGCCGGCTGCACATCCTCGAAGTCCAGCGGTTGATCCGTTTCATGCCGAAACCCGTGGTCGCCGTGGTGCCCGGCTGGGCGGCGGGCGGCGGGCATTCGCTGCACGTCGTGTGCGATCTCACCCTCGCCTCGGCCGAGCACGCGCGGTTCAAGCAGACCGACGCCGACGTCGGCTCGTTCGACGCCGGCTACGGTTCGGCGGGCCTCGCCCGGCAGGTCGGGCAGAAATTCGCACGCGAGATCTTCTTCCTCGGCCGCGACTACACCGCCGAGCAAATGCACCGGATGGGCGCGGTCAACGAGGTCGTGCCGCACGCCGACCTGGAGCGGGTCGCGCTCGACTGGGGCTGGACGATCATCGGTAAGTCGCCGACCGCGCAGCGGATGCTGAAGTACGCCTTCAACGCGATCGACGACGGGATGGTCGGGCAGCAGCTGTTCGCCGGTGAGACGACCCGGCTGGCGTATATGCAGGACGAGGCGGTCGAAGGCCGCGACGCGTTCCTGGAGAAGCGCGACCCGGACTGGTCCGGCTACCCGTACTACTACTGACCCCGTGAGCGACAACCCCCGCTGAGGCTCCCTAGTGCACCCCTCCTGGCTAGACGGCACCGCCGCCGCCCTCACCGCCTTGGACGTCGCCCTCGCCGCCGCCCTCGATGGCGGCCCCGCGGTCCTCCCCCTGAACTCCGCCGACCCGTCGGCCCCCGCGCTGCTCGAAGCGATGGCCCCGGAGCAGCCGGTCGAGCCGGACACCGCCGTGGTGATCGCCACCTCCGGGTCCACCGGAGCGCCGAAGGGAGTGCTGCTGTCGCCGCGCGCACTCGTCGCGTCCGCGACGGCCACGCACGCCCGGCTCGGTGGCCCCGGACACTGGCTGCTCGCCACGCCCGCGCACTACATCGGCGGCCTGCAAGTCCTGATCCGAGCACGGCTGGCAGGCACGAAACCTGCGTTCCTGACCGGCACCGGCTTCCGCCCGGACGAGTTCGCCGCCGCGGCCGCGCCCGTGCTGGCGGAGAACGGCCCGCGCTACACCGCGCTCGTGCCGACCCAGCTAGTCCGGCTCCTCGACGACGGCGGCACGGGCCTGGCTGCCGCGAGGGCCTTCGACGGCATCATCCTGGGCGCCGCTGCTACGTCGCCGAAGCTGCGCGCGCAAGCGGCCGAGGAAGGCGTGCGGATCGTCCCCTCGTACGGCATGAGCGAGACCGCCAGCGGCTGCGTCTACGACGGCGTCCCGCTCGACGGCGTCCGCGTGGAGCCCGACGCCGATGAACGGCTGTGGATCTCCGGCCCGGTGCTGTCGCACGGCTACCGCCTCTCCCCGGAACTGACCGCGGAGTCGTTCCGAAACGGCTCTTTTCGCACCTCCGACCGCGGCCGCCTGCTGCCCGACGGCCGGGTCGAGGTGCTCGGACGGGCGGACGACGTCATCAACACCGGCGGGGTCAAGGTGTCGGCTGCCGCGATCGAACGCCTGCTCGGCGCGCAGCCCGGGGTGCGGGACGCCTGTGTCGTCGGCATTCCCGATCCGCAGTGGGGCGAGGCGGTGGTCGCGATGGTGGTGGCTTCGACGGACGAGGCCGTGCTGCGGGCCGCGGTCCGGGCTGAGCTGGGTGCTGCCGCGACGCCGAAACGCATCGAGTTCGCCGACGCGCTCCCGTTGCGCGGCCCGGGAAAGACCGACCGGCAGGCAGTGGCCGCCGCCCTCCGGGCACGCTGACCGCCACGCCCCGCACCTGGGCCCCGGATCGACCGCCTTGCAGCGCAACCCCGGTTCGTCCGTGCGGGGCACCCGGACGGAATCAGGTCCCCGCACGGCTTGTGGCCGGGCACCGAACGGGTGAAGATCGCATGGCGTTGAATGGACCCCATGGCGACAGTCAGTGAGTGGATCGAAGGCGCTCGGCCGAGGACGCTGCCGAACGCGATCGCGCCGGTCGTGGCGGGCGTCGGAGCGGCGATCGCGCTCGACGCGTTCTCCTGGTGGCGTTCGCTGCTCGCCTTGCTGGTCGCGCTGTCGCTGATCATCGGCGTGAACTTCGCCAACGACTACTCCGACGGTATCCGCGGCACCGACGAACACCGCGTCGGCCCGCTGCGTCTCGTCGGCTCCGGCGCGGCGAACCCGAAGGCCGTGCTGCGTGCCGCTTTGACGTCCCTGGGCCTCGCCGGCGTGCTGGGCCTGGCGCTCGTCGCGTTGAGCGGACACTGGTGGCTGCTCGCGATGGGCGCGCTGTGCATCCTCGGCGCGTGGTTCTACACCGGCGGCAAAAAGCCTTACGGCTACTACGGTCTGGGCGAGATCGCGGTCTTCGTGTTCTTCGGCCTGGCCGGCGTCCTCGGCACGGTTTACGTCCAGGCCGGCCGGGTCAGCTGGGACGCACTGGGCTGCGCGGTGGCGGTCGGCTCGTTCTCGATGGCGGTGCTGGTCGCGAACAACCTGCGTGACATCCCCACCGACATCGAGTCCGGCAAGCACACCCTCGCGACCCGCATGGGCGACGGCGGCACCCGAAAGCTCTACCTGACTCTGGTGACAGTTCCCTACGCGCTCACCGTGCTGATGGGGATCTGGCACCCGCTGCTGTTCATCACCTTCGTGACCGCGCCGCTGCTGCTGAAGCCGATCATGGCCGTCGGCGGTGGCGGCAAGGGCCGGGAGTTGATCCCGGCCCTGCGCGACACCGGCATGGCGATGCTGGCCTGGGCGGTGCTGAGCGCGGTCGCTCTGGCGCTCTAGCGACCCGCCGCGATCGCCTGCCACTCCACGAACTCCGCCAGCCCGTGCGAGCCGTACTCACGGCCGACTCCGCTCGCCTTGAACCCGCCGAACGGAGCGTTCCCGTGCCGCGGCGCGCCGTTGACGTGGAACGTGCCTGTCCGCACGGCGCGCGCGATCTCGACGCCGTGCTCCGCGTCGGCCGTCCACACGCCGCCGCTCAAGCCGTAGCCGGAGTCGTTCGCGAGCCGGATCGCCTCGTCCTCGGTGTCGAACGGGATGACCACGAGCACCGGCCCGAAGATCTCCTCACGCGCGATCCGCATGTCGTTCGCGACGTCGGCGAATACCGTCGGACGCACGTAAAACCCGTCCGCCAGCTCAGGATTCGCGAGCGGCGCGGTACCGCCCGCCGCGATCCGCGCACCCTCTTCGACGCCTAGCCGCAGGTACGACAACACCCGCTCGTACTGGTCGCGGCGCACGATCGGCCCGACGAACGTGTCCGGCTTCGCCGGGTCGCCGACCACGAGCCCGTCGGCCATTTCCGCCAGCGCGGCCACGACCTCGGCGTACCGCTCGCGTGCCGCGAAGATCCGCGTGTGGGCCACGCACATCTCGCCGTTGTTGGCGAACGTCGCGCTCTGGATCCCCTCGGCCACGGTCTTCGGGTCCGCGTCCGCGAGCACGATCGCCGCGGACTTTCCGCCGAGTTCCAGCCCGACGCGCTTGAACTGCTCTCCCGCGAGCGACGCGATCCGCCGTCCGGCCGCCGTCGAGCCGGTGAACGAGATCTTGTCGACGCCGGGGTGCGTCACCAGGTACTCGCTCACGTCGCGGTCGGCCGCGAACACGCTCACCACACCCTCGGGGAATCCGGCCTCCGCGAAGATCTCCGCCAGCACCATCGCGTCGAGCGGGGTTTCCGGCGCCGCCTTCAGCAGCACCGGGTTACCCGCCAGCAGAGCCGGAATCAGCTTCACCAGCGCGGCCGAGTGCGGCGAGTTCCACGGGATCACCGCCGCCACCACGCCGACCGGCGCGGCGCGCACGATCGTCCGGTTGCCTGCCTCGTCGATCAGCGTCTCCTCCCAGGCGAACTCGCGCGCGGTCTTGAGCCACGCGGCCGTGCGCTCCGGGAGGTTGTGCTGAGTCCAGCCGGTGAACCAGCTCGGCGACCCGTTCTCCGCGGTGATCAGCTCGGCGATCTCGTCGGCCCGAGCGGCGTGCAGGTCGTTGAACCGCTCGACCAGGCGCAGACGCTCGGCTAACGGCGTTCTCACCCACGGTTCGAGTGCCCGGCGAGCCGCCGCCACCGCACGGTCGACGTCGGCCTTCGAAGCTTTCGGCGCGGTCCCCACCAGCGCACGGTCGTGCGGCGAACGGATTTCGAAGGTGTCGGTCGTCGCCGGCCCGGTCCAGCGGCCGCCGAGGAAGAGCTGGTCGTAAGTGCGCATCGGGATCTCCTGCCGAGGTTAACGGAACACTGCTCTCTTGTTCCCAAAGTTAACAGGACACCGATCTTTTATCAAGAGAGCAGTGTTCTGTTACACTTCGAAGCGTGCCCGAGTTCCAGCGCGCCCGCAGCCCCGAGCAGGTGGAAGCCCGCCGCGAGGCGATCCTCGACGCGGCCGAAGAGCTGATGACAGAGTCGTCCGTCGGCGAAGTCAGCATGCGCGAGCTGGCCCGCCGGGTAGGCCTGTCGGCGTCGAACGTCGCGCGCTACTTCCCCACGCGGGAGGCCGTCTACCTGGAGGTGCTCGACCGCGCTCGCGGCGCGTGGCTCGACTCGCTCACCCTCGACGGCGACCTGTCGGAGGTCGCCGCGACCCTCGCCCGTTCACTCGCGACGCGACCGGTGCTGTGCGAACTGATCAGCGTGCTGGCGAACGTGCTGGAGCGCAACGTCTCGACGGAGATCGCGCGGGATTACAAGCTGCGGTCGGCGAAGCACAACGCCCGTACCGCCGACCTGCTGCACGCCGCGCTGCCAGCGCTTTCCGCGGAGACCGCGCAAGAACTGTCGTCCGCGATCTTCATGCTCACCGCGGGAATGTGGCCGCTGGCGCACCCGAACGAAGCCGTCCAAGAAGCCGTCAAGGACCCCCGCCTGGCCGGCTCCCGCCTCGACTTCGAGGACCGGTTGCGCCGGTTGATCGTCGTGCTGACGCTGGGCTACCAGGACGTCAGGCGTCGAATCGGCCAGTGAGCAGGAACTCGTCGAACCGCGCCCGATACGGTGCCAGGTCGATCCCGTGCTCGCCGAGCCATTCATCCGAGTAGTACGTGTTCGCGTACCGCTCGCCGCCGTCGCACAGCAGCGTCACCACCGAACCCGCCTGGCCTTCCGCCAGCATCCGCGAGATCAGCTGGAACGCGCCGTACAGGTTGGTTCCGGTCGAGCCGCCCGCCCAGTGCCCGGTGCGCTCCCGCAGCAAGCGGATCGCCGCCAGGGAACCGGCGTCGGGCACCTGGAACATCTCGTCGATCACGCCGGGCACGAAGGACGGTTCGCAGCGCGGTCGTCCGATGCCTTCGATCCGCGACGGCATCCCGGTCGCGTAGTCCGGCGCACCGGTTTCCCACGCGCCGTAGAACGACGAGTTTTCCGGGTCCACCACGCAGATCTTCGTGGTGTGCCGCTTGTACCGGACGTAGCGGCCGAACGTCGCGCTCGTCCCGCCGGTGCCCGCGCCGACGACGATCCACGACGGCACCGGGTGGCGTTCGGCGCGCATCTGCGCGAACACCGATTCGGCGATGTTGTTGTTGCCGCGCCAGTCCGTCGCGCGCTCGGCGTAGGTGAACTGGTCGAGGTAATGCCCGTTGCACTCGGCGGCCAGCCGCTCGGCCTCGGGGTACATCGCCGGCGCCGCGTCGACGTAATGACATTCGCCGCCGTAGAACTCGATGAGCGCGATCTTTTCCTTGCTCGTCCGCCGCGGCACCACGGTCACGAACCGCAGGCCGAGCATTCGCGCGAAGTACGCCTCGGACACCGCGGTCGAGCCGCTGGACGCCTCGACCAGCACGGTGTCCGGGCCGATGTGCCCGTTGACCAGGCCGTACAGGATCAGCGAGCGTGCGAGCCGATGCTTGAGCGAGCCGGTCGGATGCACCGACTCGTCCTTCAGGTAAAGGTCGATGCCCCATTCCGGGGGCAGCGGGAAAACGTGCAGGTGGGTGTCGGCGCTGCGGTTGGCGTCGGCCTCGATGATCCGGACTGCTTCGCGAACCCAGGCGCGGGCGTGTGGTTTGTTCATGCTGCGGAGTCGTCGGCCGGGGTCTCGCCGCGCAGCTGCGAACGCAGCTGGGCACGTGCACGCGCGCGGGATTCGTTGCGCTTGGCCAGGCCGGCCGTCACGCGCTGGTTCAGGCCGCGCAGGAGCAGCAGGCCAAGCGGAAGGCCGACGACGAGCCCGATCAGCGAAGAGACCAGCAGCGGCACGCCGACCAGCGAAAGCACGACCGCGACCACCGCGACGAGCGCGAACCGCGCGATCAAGTACACCGTCAGGTCACGGGGAAGGTGGTCCGGTGTCTCGCTCACACCGAAACAGGCTACGCCCCGCTCGCCGGGTCCTCGTCCAGGCCCGCGTTGTTGGGGCGGCCCTCGAACCGGGTGGAGAGCACCACCGTCGTATTGGTGCGGCCGACGCCGGGGATGCGGCGCAACCTGCCGAGGGTGAGCTCCAGCTCGTCGACCGTCGAAACCCGCACCTTCACGACGAAGGCCTCGTCGCCCGCGACCGCGTAACAGCTCTCCACCTCGGGCAGTTCGCCGAGCGAAGCGGCGACGTCCTCGTCGGTGGCGGTGTCGGTGGGATGGATGCCGACCAGCGCGGTGACGCCGAGTCCGACCGTGTTCGGGTCGACCATCGCGTGGTAGCCGGTGATCACGCCCGCCGCCTCAAGCTTCCCGACGCGTTCGTGCACCGACGACGCGGAGAGCCCCACCGTCCGGCCGAGGTCGGCGTAGGTAGCCCGGCCGTTGGCCCGCAGCTCGGCGATGATCTTCCGGTCCAGCTGATCCACTGGCTCATTATGCGGCGCGCCCGTGCGGGAGGCGCATCGCCGGTAGGCCCCGGATTGTCTCCTGCGTCACAGCAACCTCGGCGCCGGCCGCCGCCCAGCCTCGGCCTTTGCTCAGTCTTTACCCGGATCTCGGCACAACCTGTTGGAAAATGCCTGGTCAGCGGGCCGTGAACGGGCACTGGGCGATCCTGAGAATCTGCTGAGTTATGTCCCTTTTGCACTTTAAGGGCTCTTTACCCAAGGACAACCGTTCGAGTACCCGACGGGTGAAGTGCCACGATTGCCGCGTTGGCCACCCGGGCGCGACGGGCGAAACCGCCCGATGCCCCCGGTATAGCAAGTTGGGCGTTAAGGAGGCGGAAAATGACCGCAACCATGGGCGGACGGTTGCTCACCCCGGGTGAGGTGGCCGCTCTGTTCCGGGTGGACCCGAAGACCGTGACCCGCTGGGCCACCGCGGGCCGGATCGGCTCGATCCGGACGCCGGGCGGACACCGCAGGTTCCGCGAGTCCGAGGTGAACGACCTTCTGGCCGAGCTCACCACGGACGCGAGCGAGCCGACCCGCAAGATCTGACCCGCGGGTCTCGAACACGCCGAAGGGTCGTGACTGGCAAGGGGTGCCTCCCGCATCGCTTGCCGGTCACGACCCTTCGCCGCGTTCCGGCAGTTTCTCCGCGACCCACCACCCCCGAGATCGCGCCGGTTTCCGGACTGAGCGATTCGCCCGGCCCCCAGGCCGGGCGAATCGGGAGGGAAGAAACCGGCTCCCCGGCGATCTCGGCGCCTCGGCGGAGCCGAGGCCATCAAACAGAGCTAACCTGGGGGGCCAGCACGACGGAAGGACCCGGGCATGATTCCTTTGCTCGCAGCGGTGGGCGCGATCACCATCGCCGTTCTGTTGTGGCGGGCACTCGGCGCACAGCGGATCAGCGTCCCGCAGCGCCGCCCGGCCGTCGCTCCCGACGACGATCCCGAATTCCTGCGCAAGCTCTCCGAGGAGCAGCGCAACCGCCGCCCGGACGACACCGACTCCTGACCCTCTCTCACCGGCGGGCCCTGCCGGGCGCAGCAGCTGTACGTGAGGGGAACCCTGAGGGAATCTGATTCCCTCAGGGTTCCCCTCACGTACAGCTAGCTCGTGCGGCGGGCGAGGCTCAGCGGTACCCCTGCCCGCCGAACCCGTCAGCCACGGTCGCCGCCAGTTCCAGCAGCGCCAACCGGGTGTCCCCGCCGAGGCGCTCCAACTCGATCTCCGCGCCCTCTTCCAAGTGCGCGTCGAACGGGATCCGGCACACCGAACGCACCTTCGCGCCGAAGTGCGCGGCCAGCTTGTCCAGGTCGACCGAACTGCCCTTCGGGCGCACCGAGTTGATCACCACGACCGAGCGTTTCACCAGGTCGCCGTAGCCGTGCGCCTCCAGCCAGTCCAGCGTCGCCGAGGCGCTGCGGGCCCCGTCGACCGAACCCGAGGACACCACCACCAGCGAGTCCGCGACGTCGAGGACGCCCTTCATCGCCGAGTGCATCAAACCGGTGCCGCAGTCGGTGAGCACGATGTTGTAGAAGTGCTCAAGCAGGTTCACCGTGCGCCGGTAGTCGTTCTCGGAGAACGCCTCCGACACCGCCGGATCCTGTTCGCTGGCCAGGATTTCCAGCCGGCTCGACCCCTGCGACGTGTACGACCGGACGTCGCTGTAGCGCGTGATCTTGTCCGCGTCGCGCAGCAGATGCCGCACGGTCGCGGTGGTCTCGATGGCGATCTTCTGCGACAGCGTCCCGCGGTCCGGGTTCGCGTCCACCGCCACCACGCGGTCGCCGCGCAGGGACGCGAAGGTCGCGCCGAGCGTGGTCGTGGTCGTGGTCTTGCCGACGCCCCCCTTGAGGCTCAGCATCGCGATCTTGTAGCACCCGCGCAGCGGCTGGTTGACCCGCGCGATCAACTCGCGTCGACGCGTGTCCGCCGGGCTCTCCCCCGGGTTGACCAGCTTGCCGCTGCCCAGGTACACCGCCTTGCGCCAGCCGGACTGGGGCGTGCGCTTCTGCTGTTTCACCAGGTGCGCGGTGGCCAGCTCGTCCGCGCTGGACGCCGGCTGCGGGAGTCCGCCAGCAGGAGCGCCCGGCACAGGAACCGCACCTGGGGCGGGAACCGGCGTGCCGGCCGGAGCGGCGGGCGGCTGCTGGTATCCAGGCGGGGCGGCGTGCTGCGGCTGATGCTGCTGCGCGGGCGGCTGCAACGGCGGCAGGTTCTGGTCGTAATGCGGCTGGTAGCCGCCCGGCTGCGGCAGTGGCTGGTACGCGCCCTGCGGCGGCGGGTCGACGACCTGCGTCGGCTGCGCGTCGTACGGCCCGGTCGCGGGGTGCGGCGTCGAGTCGGTGCGTTCCTCGGAGAACATGGCAGCCGGTTCCTGGGCCTGCTCGGACTGCTGTTCCCCGGCAGTCTCTTCACTGGGTCCGGTCACCGTTGCCAACCTCCCGGGTACGTCGAAGGGCCCCTGGCGACGACGGTAGTCGCCCGAGGCCCGGTCCGGGCGGTGGACCCCCCGGCTCAGCTCACTCCGGCATAGGAATGCAGTCCGGCGGTAACCAGGTTGACGAAGAACAAGTTGAAGATCGTCACCGAGAATCCGACGATGTTGATCACCGCGGCACGGGTGCCGCGCCAGCCCGCGGTGGCGCGGGAGTGCAGGTATGCCGCGTAAACGACCCACGCGATGAACGCGACGGTCTCCTTCGGGTCCCAGCCCCAGAACCGGCCCCACGCGGCCTCGGCCCACACCGCGCCGCACAGCACGCCGAAAGTGAAGATCGGGAACGCCACGATGGTGGCCCGGTAGGCGATCCGGTCGAGCACGTCGGCGGCGGGCAGCTTCGGGCCGAAACCGGCGAACTTGGCCGGGTTGCGGTCGTGCGCGGTGCGGAAGAGGTACAGCACGCTCGCCACGCCGGGCACCAGGAAAACGCCGGAGCCGATGATCGCGGCGGACACGTGGATCACGAGCCAGTACGACTGCAGCGCGGGCACGACCGGCGCGGCCACGGTGTACAGCATCGTGCCGTTGATGAACATCAGGATCACGACGGGCAGCAGCAGGAAGCCGGTGAGGTGGCGGACCGGGAACTTCTTGATCACCACGAGCCAGGCGACGACGGTGATGAAGGTGACCGCCATGCCGTACTCGTACATGTTGCCCCACGGCGCGCGGTGCACCGCGAGTCCGCGCAGCACGATCGCCGACAGCTGCAGCAGCGCGCCGAGCACCAGCAGCGCCGCGCCCATCCGGCCGATCCGCTCGGCGCGGCCGATCGCGCGCGGGGCCTCGGGCTCGGCCGGGACGTCGCCGTCTTCGATCCCGGCGTCGCCGGAGTCCGGTCCGCCCGCGCCGACCAGCACACGCTGGCGGCTGCGCTCGGCGGCGAGCCGGCCCTTGGCTCCGAAAGCCTGCTCGAAGAGCGTGAACAGCAGCGCCAGCACGTAAATCGCCACTGTCGTCGTGTACAGCAGGTCGCTGTACTGCGAGAGAGTCTCGTTGATTTCCATGCCTCAGCTGCCCTTCCGGCCCGTGACCAGCCGTTCGCTGATCCGCTGGAATTCCTCGCCGTATCCGGCTTGATCCGTGCGCGCGAGCCCCGCGACTTCGATCACGGTACTCGCGCCATCGTCGCGGCCCGGCCGCACCCGCACCCACACGCGACGCCGCTTGACCAGCAACGACGCCCCGAGCCCGGCGAACATCACGATCGCGAAGCCGAGCACGTAGCCCTGCGTCGGATCATGCGAGATCTGCAGGTTGACCCAGTTGTTGACGCCGTCGAAGCGGACCTTGGTGCCGTCGTCGAGCGTCAGTTCCTGGCCGACCGCGAGGTTCTTGCGGGCGACCCGCTTGAGCCTGCCGTCCTGGACGCGGGACTGGTCGACCGAGAACACCGACTGGCCGCGGCCCGCGTCGAGGCCGAGGTCGCCGCGCAGCACGTCGACGGCGACCATCGGGTTGTTCAGCTGCGGGGCGGTCGAGGTGAGCACGCCGCCGTGGATGAACGAGGACGGCGCGAAGAGGCCGGTGATCGCGAGCTGCTTGGTGCGCCGCTGGACCTCGTCGGTGATGCCGGGCTGGTCGAACTTCGTCGCGCCCTCGGACAGCATCGTCGCCGGGTTGCTGAACATCCACTGGGTGTTCTGGGTGCGCTTCTCGCCGTTCGGGAAAGTCACCGTGAACTGCGGCGAATAACCGTTGCCCAGCAGGTAAACCCGGTCGCCGACGGTGCGCAGCGGCTCGTTGACCTCCAGGTCGTACGGCTTCCACGTGCCGGCCCGCAGGTCCTCGCCGGACTGGTACTCGATGTGCGAGTGGTA
This sequence comes from Amycolatopsis rubida, assembly GCF_900115345.1. Classification (GTDB taxonomy): domain Bacteria; phylum Actinomycetota; class Actinomycetes; order Mycobacteriales; family Pseudonocardiaceae; genus Amycolatopsis; species Amycolatopsis rubida. The sequence continues at coordinate 249,260 of NZ_FOWC01000001.1, forward strand.
GTAGTCAGCCTGGTTCGTGGCGGTGTAGCGGGCGGTGAAGTCGTTGACCTTCACGCAGAACGGGTCGAGGTCGGTGCCGTCGACGCGCAGGCCCGCTTCGAACGAGTCGTAGTTGTAGATGCCCGAGTTGCAGAACTGGCCGCCATTGGCCTGCACGATGACCTGGCCCTCGTAGCTGTAGAGCTTGCCGAGGGCGAAGAAGATGATCAGGCCGAGCATGCCGAAGTGGAAGAGCAGGTTGCCGGTCTCGCGCAGGTAGCCACGTTCGGCCGAGACGCTGAACCCGCCGCCGTCCTCCTCGCGCTCGACGCGCCGCCAGCCGGACAGCTGCTTGCGCACGTCCTCGCGGATCGTCTCCGGCGTGCGCGCGGTGCGGGCGATCCGGTGGTGCGGCATGCGCGCGAGATTGCGCGGCGTCAGCACCGGCTTCGCCCGCATTTGCTTGAAATACTCGAAGCTGCGCGGCGTGAGACAGCCGATCAGCGAGATCATCAGCAGGATGTAGATCGCGGAGAACCAGACGCTGGAGTAGACGTCGTAGAACTCCAGCTTGTCGAGCAGCGAACCCCACCAGCCGTGCGCGCTGATGTACTCGTCGACCTTCGGCGCGTTCAGCCGCCGCTGCGGCAGCAACGCGCCGGGAAGCGCGGCGAGCGCCAGCAGGAACAGCAGCACCAGCGCGGTGCGCATGGACGTCAGGCCGCGCCAGGTGTTGCGCAGGAAAGCCAGGACCTGCTTGGCCGCGGACGGCCGGTAGGACGGGTTCGGGTTCTTCGGGGGCGCTTCGGTAGTGGTCACAACGGCAGCTCGAGATCGGAGGCGACGGAGTTGCGGAGCCAGCCCATGACGTCTCCCCACAGCCCGGTGACCAGCAGAATGCCCACCACCATCAGCAGCGCCCCGCCGAAAATCTGCACGCGGCGGCCGTTGCGGCGAAGCCAGTCGGTGGCCCGCACGGCCCAGCGGGCGCCGAGCGCGATCAGCAGGAACGGGACGCCGAGGCCGAGACAGTAAACAAGCACCAGCACGTACCCGCGAACCGCGGCCCCGCCGGTCGCGCTGGCGAGACTGGTGACGGCCGAGAGCGTCGGCCCGATGCACGGCGTCCAGCCGAGCCCGAACACCGCCCCGAGCACCGGCGCGCCCCACAGCCCGCCGCCGGGCACGTGGTGCGAGCGGACCTCGCGCTGCAGTCCCGGGATCCAGCCGATGAAGACCAGCGCCATCAGGATGGTGAGGACGCCGCCGATGCGCTGCAGCAGTTCCTCGTTGACCAGCAAGGTGTTCGCGAGCCAGACCAGCGTGCCCATGGTCGCGACGAACACCACGGTGAACCCGAGCACGAACAGCCCCGCCGCACCGAGCACGGCGTAGCGGCCCTTCTTGCGCTCCTCGCCGTCGCGCACCGCCGGGGCGTCCGCACCGACGAGAGCCGCGAGGTAGGCGAGGTACCCGGGCACGAGCGGCACCACGCACGGCGACGCGAACGAGATGGCCCCGGCCACCAGCGCGACACCCGCGGCGAGCAGCAGCGGCCCGGAAAGCGCCAGCTCGGACACGGAGTTCACGCACTTGAGAGTAGGCAGTGAGCTGGACGTGAGGCGGGCGGGGCCCGCTCACAGGACCTACGCCACAGCGGGGCCGGGACCTTGGTCCTGGGTCGTGAGTGTTGGCACCGGTGAGAACCGGGGCTGGCACTCACGACGAGCCCGGGCCGGAACGTGCGCGCCTGCGCACTCGCCTGGCAAGGTCTCCCGCGCGGCAAGCGCGGTGGTCGGGTCTCGTGAGTGTTGATCGCGGTTCTCACCGCGATCAACACTCACGACGCTATTTCTCCGCGCTGAGCCGCTGCACCACCGGAACCAGGTCCGAAGCCAGCACCTGCCGCAGGAACACCGCCGCCACCCGGTGCTGTTTGTCCAGCACCAGGGTCGACGGGATGATGTTGCGCGGGTACCCGGACAGCTGAAGCAGCACGCGTCCGGACGGGTCCCAGATCGACGGGTACGTCAGGCCGCGGTCGCGGACGAAGTCCTGGGCCACGTCGCGGGCCGGGTCGCGGACGTCGAGGCCGATCACCTGGGCGCCGACCGGGGCGATCTGCTTGCTCGCGGTCTCCAGTTCGGGCGCTTCGGCGCGGCACGGGCCGCACCATTGGCCCCACAGGTTGATCACCAGCGCCTTGCCGGGGAAGTCCTCGATCGAGAGCTGTTTGCCCTCGTGCATCAGGTCGTCGCCGGCCAGCGTCGGGGCTTTCTGGCGTTCGTTCTCCGGGTAGCTGATGTCGACCTTGCCGCCAGGCGAGACGAAGGTGAAGGTGCCACCCGAGACGACCGCGTCCTTGCCGGTCGAGCAGCCCGTCACGACCAGCGCGGCGGCCATCAGGACCCCGAGCAGCCGCCGTTTCATGCGCCGGTCACCTTGGGGTCGGTGGTGCCCGCGGGCTCGCTGTAGACGATCTCCAGCAGCTCTTCGCCGTCGAACACCAGGCTGGTGAGCGACGCCAGCGAGCACTGCCGCTGCCGCGGGTCGTGCCACAGCCGCTTCGCTTCGAGGAACCGGCGAAGCGTCCAGATCGGCAGTTGGTGCGACACACACAGCGCTTCGCGCCCTTCGGCCTTTACGCGGGCACGGTGCACCGCGCCAAGCATCCGGTGTGCGATCTCGACGTACGGCTCGCCCCACGACGGCTTGAACGGGTTCACCAGGTGCGGCCACGCTTTCGGCTGCCGCAGCGCGCCGTCGCCCACGGCCACGCGCTGGCCTTCGAAGACGTTCGCCGCTTCGATGAGACCTTCGTCAGTGGCGATGTCGAGACGGTGCGCGCCCGCGATGGGTGCCGCGGTCTCCTGCGCGCGCTGAAGCGGCGAAGCGACGACATACGCGAGGTCGTGCCCAGACACTGCCTCGGCGACAGTGAGCGCCTGACGTTGCCCGCGCTCTGACAGCCGGAAGTTCGGCAGCCGCCCGTAGAGGATCTTCTCCGGGTTGTGGACTTCACCGTGCCGCAGCATGTGGACGACGGTGGTCATGGGCGAACCGCCTCAGCCGCCGCGCGCGCCGCCGTGGGCAACGCGGCCTCGATGACGGCGAATGCTTCGTCGTCCATCGCGGCGTTCACGAACCACGCCTCGTACGCGCTCGGCGGCGGGTACACGCCCGCTTCGAGCAGCGCGTGGAAGAACGCCGGGAAGCGCCACGTCTCGGTGGCCTGCGCGTCCGCGTAGTTGCGTACGGGCTTGTCGGTGAAGAAGACGCTCACCAGGTTGCCCGCGAACTGCACCGTGTGCGTGACCCCCGCTTCGCTGAGCGCCTTGTCGAAAAGCCCGCCGAGACGCTTCGCGTTGGCGTCGAGCTTCGCGTACACAGCGTCGTCGGCTTCGCGCAGCGCGGTAAGACCGGCGGCGACCGCCACCGGGTTCCCGGACAGCGTGCCCGCCTGATAGACGGGACCGCCGGGAGCGAGCTTCGCCATGATGTCCGCGCGGCCGCCGAACGCCGCGGCAGGCAGCCCGCCGGACATCACCTTGCCGAACGTGTACAGGTCACCGGCCACACCTTCGAGGCCGAACCAGCCCGCACGCGAAACGCGGAAGCCGGTCATCACCTCGTCCATGATCAGCAGCGCGCCGTTTTCGTGCGCGAGGTCACGCAGCGCGGCGTTGAAGCCGGCGTCCGGCGGCACCGCGCCCATGTTGCCCGCGGCCGCCTCGGTGATCACTGCGGCGATCTGGCTCTCATTCTCCGCAAAGGATTTCCGCAGTGCGTCAAGATCGTTGTACGGCAAGACAATCGTGTCCGCGGCCTGCGCGCCGGTGACGCCCGGCGAAGTCGGCAGGCCGAGTGTCGCTACGCCGGAACCCGCTTCGGCGAGCAGCGCGTCAACGTGCCCGTGGTAGCAGCCGGCGAACTTGATGATCTTGGCGCGGCCGGTGAAACCGCGAGCCAGCCGGATGGCGCTCATCGTGGCTTCGGTGCCGGAGTTGACCAGCCGGACCTGCTCGACCGGACCGACCCGGCCGATGATCTCCTCGGCGAGTTCGACCTCGCCGATCGTCGGCGTGCCGAAGGAAAGCCCGTGCTCCGCGGCCGCGCGGGCGGCGGCCACCACCTTCGGGTGCGCGTGCCCGAGGATCATCGGGCCCCACGAGGAGACGAGGTCGACGTAGCGGTTGCCGTCTGCGTCCCACAGATACGGGCCCTCGCCCCGGACCATGAACCGCGGCGTGCCGCCGACCGAGTTGAAGGCGCGCACCGGCGAGTTCACCCCGCCCGGAACGGCCGCCTTGGCGCGTGCGAACCATGCTTTGGACTGCTCGGTGCCAGTGCTCACCGCTCCAGTCTTGCAAATCCTCCGTTCGGGTGTCGGTGGCGCCCAAGCTGCCACCCGACTGCCATCCGGCATTTCGGCCGGACCGCTCCTGACTTCACCCTCCTCCCCGCCGCCGCCCTCATGCGAGTAGCCGCGCTACGCAGTAACATTCCCAAGCGCATGGACGGGCGAGCCATGGAGGAGACGTGACGGCGCCCACACACCGCCGGAACCCGTGGCTGATGCTCGCGGTGTTCTTCGGGCTGGTCGGCGTCATCGCACTGGTCGGCGCGCTGGCCGCGACGACCGCGCCGGACGCCTACAACCGGTACGTGCTGCCGGAGTGGGCCCTGCCCTCGTCCCTGTTCAGTCCGGTGTGGACGGTTCTGTACATCGTGCTCGCCGTCGCGGGCTGGACTTATTGGCGCACCGACGGCGAGAACCAGGGCTTCGCCGCGTACGGCATCGGCCTGTTGTTCAACCTGATGTGGATCTCGCTGTTCTTCGCGGGCGGCTCCACACAGGTCGCGTGCGTGGACATCGTGCTGCTCGATTTCACCGTGATCGTGACGATCGCATTGTTCTACCGCCGGTCCCGCACCGCCGCGCTGCTGCTCGTGCCGTATCTGGCGTGGCTGCTCTACACGACGGCGCTGAACGTCGCGATCATCGCGCTCAACGACGTTCCCTAACGCCCCGGTTGCGCCACGATCGCCTGCGCGGTCACCGAGCCGTCCGCTCCGGTGCGGCCCTGGACGGTCACCGGCTGTCCCGGTTTGAGGTCGCTGAGCTTGCCCGGCTGAGTCACGCCGACCGTCGTGCTGTCCGAAGTGGACACTGTGACTTCGCTGCCCTGCATGGTCTTCACCGTGATCGTGCTCCCATCGACCTTCTCCACGGTGCCGACCGTCCCGCGACCGCCTGCCGCACGTCCGCCGGAGCCGCCCTGCTGCCCAGCACCGGGGCCGGAACCAGTACCGGCGAAGGCCGTTCGGGCCCCGCCGGAAGAGCCGCTCGACGGACCGAACGCCGCGTGCGTCCACGCGCCGCCGGCGAACGCCAGCGCCAGCACGAGCAGCCCGGCGAGCACGAGCGTCGGCTTGCCGAACGGCCGCGCGACCTGCTTCAGCTCGGCGGTGAGATCGCCCTGGACGGCAGGCTCGGCAATGAGGTCTTCCGGACGCGGCGCGGCGGGTTCCTCCGGCGGGGTCGGAATGGGCTGGGTGGTCGACGCGGACATGACGCTCCTACTCGTGCCGGAGGGCGTCGATCGGCCGCAGCCGCGAAGCCCGGTTCGCCGGGAAACTGCCGAAGAAAAGCCCGATCAGCGCGGACACCGCGAACGCGAGCGCGATCGACGAAGGCACCACCACCGGCTGGATGCCCGCGATGCTGAACCGGCTGCCGACCACGCCGATCAGCACGCCGAGCAACCCGCCGAACAGGCTCAACATGGTCGCCTCGGCGAGGAACTGGCCGAGGATCGCCGAGCGCGGCGCGCCGATCGCCTTGCGGATGCCGATCTCGCGGATCCGCTCGGTGACCGTGACGAGCATGATGTTCGTAACCCCGATCCCGCCGACCAGCAGTGAGATCGCCGCGACCGCGCCGAGCAGCACGGTGAACGTGTCGATCGCCGACGTGCGGGTCTGCAGCAGCTGCGCGGAGTTCTGGATCTGGAAGTCCGGAGTGGCCGAGGCTTGAATGCCGTGCCGGGCGTCGAGGATCGCGGTGACCTCGGCTTGCGCGAGCCCGATCGCATCGGCGGTGGTCGCCTGCACGGCGATCTGGTTCAGGCCGCCGTAGCCGGCAAGCGAGTTCTGCACCGCGCTGATCGGGGCGATCGCGACGTCGTCGGCGTTCTGCAGCCCGGTGCTGCCCTTCGTCTGCAGCACGCCGATCACGGTGAACTGGATGCTGTTGACCAGTACGTTCTTGCCGACCGGTTCGCCTGCACCGAAGATCGACTGCGCGGTCGTCGGCCCGAGCACGACGACCTTGCGCGCTTGCGTCACGTCCTCGGCGCTGAACAGCTGACCGTCGGCGATCTGGCGATTCGTGGTGGTGAAGTAGCTGGGTTCGGTGCCGACGACGCTCGACACGTCGTAGGAGGTCTGCCCGTACGTCGCGGTCGCGCTGGTGTTCACCACCGGAGCCGCCGCCTTGACGTCCGGCGCGCCCACCGGATCGACCAGCGCGTGCGCGTCCTGCACGGTGAGCGGACGCACCTGGCTGGTCTGCCCGCCGCCGCGGACCGGCGTCACGTTGACCACGTCGGTGCCGAGCCCCTGGATGCTCGCGGTAATCGCCGCCGACGCGCCGTTTCCCACTGCCACCAACAAGATCACCGACGCGACGCCGATGGTGATGCCGAGCGTGGTGAGCACCGAACGCAGTTTGTTCGAGGCGAGTCCGCGCACCGCGAACCGCATGATCTCGACGAAGTTCACGCGACCACCCCGGTGCGCACCTCGTCCGACACGATCCGCCCGTCGCTGACCCGCACGACGCGGTGCGCGTGCCGGGCGACCTCGTCCTCGTGCGTGATCACAACGACCGTGCGGCCGAGCGCGTTGAGCCGGTCGAAGACGCCGAGGACGTCGACAGTGCTTGCGTGGTCGAGGTTTCCCGTCGGTTCGTCGGCGAGCAGCAGCGCCGGTCCGCCGACCAGCGCCCGTGCCACCGCGACGCGCTGCTGCTGTCCGCCGGACAGTTCATTCGGCAGATGCTTGGCCCGATCGGTCAGCCCGACCATCTCCAGCGCGGCGAGCGCGCGGCACCGCCGCTCCCCTCGCTTGAGTCCACTGTAGACCATCGGCAATTCCACATTGGACAGCGCACTGGTACGCGGCACGAGATTGAAGGACTGGAAGATGAAGCCGATCTTTCGGTTGCGCAGCAGGGCAAGCTGACGTTCGTTGAGATCGGCGACGGAGAATCCGTCCAGCAGGTACCGGCCCGAGGTAGGCGTGTCGAGACAGCCGAGCATGTTCAGCAGCGTCGACTTCCCGGATCCGGACGCGCCCATGATCGCGACGTACTCGCCCGGCCACACCCGCAGATCGACCCCGCGCAGCGCGTGCACCGCGGTTTCCCCGCTGCCGTAGGTCTTGCGCAGTCCGGAGACCGCGATCACCGGCTTCATCCCCGGCCCCCGCCGCCGACGCCGCCCTGGCGTCCGCCGCCGAATCCGCCCTGCTGACCACCGCCGAACCCGCCGAGACCGCCCCGTTGCTGGCCGTTGGACCCACTCGAGGTCGTCGGCGACGCAGCCGTGAGCACCACGCTGTCGCCTTCGTTGAGCCCGGACTTGATCTCCACAGTGGACTCTCCGCGCACGCCGACCTCGACCTGCCGCGAAACCGGCTGCCCGTTCTGCTCCACCGTGACCACGTTCGTCGTCCCGCTGGTCCGCACCGCCGCGGCCGGAACGCTCAGTACGCCATCGGCTTCCGCGACCGTGATCACGACGCTCGCCGACTGTCCGGGCCGCAGCCCCGACGGCGGGTTCGACAACGCCAGCTTCGCGCCGTAACTGACGACGTTGCTGCTCGTGGTCGGGGTGAGGTCAATGCTGGAAACGGTCGCCTGCAATGGTTGATCCGGCGTCGCGTTCAGCGTGACCGTGGCTTTCTGACCGGTTTTCACCTTGCTCACGTCAATTTCCGCCACCGAAGTATTGACGACAAGAGTGCCCATATCGGTAATATCGATAAAACCAGTGCTGCTACTGCTGCTTGAGGACGACTGTTGCCCGGATTGTCCACCGGAGCCGGAACTCGACGTGGACGCACTTGCGGAACTGCTGCTGGAATTGGACCCGCTGCCCGCTTGCTGCCCGACCGTCCCGTTGATCGCGGTAACCGTTCCCGCGCCCGGCGCGGTCAATGTCGTGGCGGCGAGTGCTGATTCCGCGTTGTCCACGTCCAGCTGCGCTTGATCCACTTTGGCCTGCAACGAGGTGGTGCTGCTCTGCGCCTGGGCCGAGGTCTGGTTCGCGGGCGGGTTGTCCTCCGCCGTCGTCAGGTTGTCCTCGGCGACCGCGAGATTGGCCTTGGCGACCTGAAGTTGTTTGCTTGCCTGGGAAGAGTCGATGGTGGCGAGCTTCTGCCCGGCGCTCACGACGTCGCCGACCTGCACGTCGATGCTGGTGACCTTGCCGGATGTCGTGAAATTCGCGGCCCCGGTGTAGGTGCTCGCGATCGTGCCCGCCGCCGCAACGGTCTGGGCGACATTCGCGCGCCGGACCGGCGTCGTCCGGGTTTGCGCCTGCGCGGTCGAACCAGCAGGCGAAAAGGCTTGGTAAATCCCGAAAGCCGCGCCGCCGAGCAGCACGACAAGGACTCCGTTGACCACCCAGGTTCGTGTGCGCAGCCGCGTCATGGCCGCAAGATTGCGGGGCTTGCTTAGCAGTCAGCTGTTGGTTCCCTGTGGGGCAGCTGTGTAATCAGTCCTTCTTCTTTTTGTGCCGCGCCCGCACCGCGAGCAGCAATTGCCGGACCGCGTCCACCACTAATACCGCGGACAGCGTGCCGAGCCCGAGCGCCCCGGCGATATGTCCGCCGAAGTACCGTTCGGAGGCCAATTTCGTGCCGTCGCCCGCCGTGGTGACGACCGTGCCGACCCCGGCGTGCCACAGCGCGAACGCCGCCCACAGCACCAATCCGGCCACCACGACCTCGCCGAGCGCGACGAACGCGCGCCACGGCTGGTTGAGCTTCGTCCGCGGCTGCGTTTCCTCCGGCGGCCAAAGCCCGGCTCCGGTCGGCTGGGGTAGGTCGATCACGGGATCCAGCCTTTCAGGTTCGCCGTCGTCGCGCGTCCCTCGTGCGGGTTCAGTTCCGGGAGTCATCGGCTTGTTCCTCGGTGTTCTCGTCCTCCGGATGGTTCTTCGCGGCCAGCTCCGCGAGCGCGGTCTTCAGCGCTTCGACGTCGCGGGCCCAGGCGAGCACCACCGTGCCGTCGTCCAGCTCGACCGGCAACTCGTCGTACTTCCGCGGCACCGACCAGCCGCCGCCGAGCACGCGCGTCCCGACCGGCGCACCGACGTCGGTCACCGAGGCGATCCGCTCCGCGGCCACCGTCTCGCGTCCTTGCCGCACCTGCTCGGTGGTGACCTCAAGCGAAAGGAACCGGCGCCGCGCGTACACCCACGGCAGCGTCAGCCCGCACAGCGCGGCACCGATCAGCACCCAGCCGACGACGTGCGTCGGTCCGCCGGTGGCCAGTTCGGCGAGCGCGCCCAGCAGTGCGAACAGCGGGCCCCAGATCAGCGCCGACCAGCCGACGCCAGGCTCGGAGTACAGCGTCCTGGCCGCCATTACAGCTTCTTGCCGACCTTCGGGAAGTAGTCCGCGACCTTCGGCAGGTACAGCAGGATCAGCATGACGACCAGCGCCAGCGACGACGCGAGCGCGAAGATGCTGCGGATCACCCCGAGTTCGAACACGATGCCGAGCACCGCCAGCAGGGTCGCGATGCTGCGTGCCGAACGCGTGCCCTCGCGGGCCTTCCAGGCGAACAGCACGAGCAGCGCGCCGAAGCACAGCGAGCCGATCAGCATGGCCCACACCAGCGTGTTGGCGTTGGCCTGCACCTGAGCGACGTCGACCTTCTGGCCGCTCTGCCGCACCTGCTCGATCGCCCGGTCGACCAGCTGCTGCTTGAGCAAGACGGTGACGACCTGCCCGGCCACCACGATCACCGCGGCCACGATGGCGAGCACGAACGCGCCGTGCACCGGCGTCGGCGGCTTGGCCTTCGGCGCGGTCTGCCCCGGCAGCACCGGATCCGGCGCGCGCCCGCGTTTGCGGCGCTCGTCGTCGGTGAGCCCGGAAAGATCGTCCGAGGTCACGCTGGCTGGCTTCGGGGTGTTCTCGTCCTTCTCGGCCACCCGAAAGACCCTACCCGGGCTCAGTCCAGCCAGGCCGCGGCCTCGGCCGCCCAGTAGGTCAGGATCAGGTCCGCCCCCGCGCGGCGGATGGACGTGAGCACCTCAAGCACCGTGCGCTCGCGCTCGATCCAGCCGTTCGCCGCGGCCGCCTCGACCATCGCGTACTCGCCGGAGATGTTGTACGCCGCGACCGGAACCGGCGAAATGTCGGCCGCCGCCTTGATGATGTCCAAATAGGACAGTGCAGGCTTGACCATGACCATGTCCGCGCCCTCGGCCAAGTCGAGTTCGAGCTCGCGCATCGCCTCGCGCGCGTTGCCGAGGTCCTGCTGGTAGGTCTTGCGGTCGCCCTTGAGCTGGGAGTCGACGGCCTCGCGGAAGGGACCGTAGAACGCGCTGGCGTACTTGATCGAGTAGGCGAGAATGGCGGTCTCGCTGTGCCCGACCTCGTCGAGCGCCCGGCGGATCACGCCGACCTGCCCGTCCATCATCCCGCTCGGCCCGAGCACATGCGCTCCCGCTTCCGCCTGCGCGACACCCATGTCGGCGTACAACCGGAGCGTGGCGTCGTTGTCGACCACGCCGTCCGCGTCGAGCACGCCGCAGTGCCCGTGGTCGGTGAACTCGTCCAGGCAGGTGTCGGCCATCAGCACGGTGGAGTCGCCGAGTTCGCTGCGCAGATCCCGCAACGCGACGTTGAGGATGCCGTTCTCGTCGACCGCGCCGGACCCTTGCGCGTCCCGCTTCTCCGGAACGCCGAAGAGCATGAGCCCGCCGACCCCGGCGTTGACCGCCTCGACCGCGGCCTTGCGAAGAGTGTCGCGAGTGTGCTGAACGACGCCCGGCATGCTGGCGATCGGCCGCGGCGCGTCCAGACCCTCGGCCACGAACATCGGCAGAATCAGCTGCCGTGGCCGCACCGTGGTCTCACTGACCATCCTGCGCATTGCCGGAGTAGTACGAAGCCTGCGGGGTCGCTGCTCGGGGAACACACCTCCAAGGTACTCCGGAGCCTCGTGAGTGTTCACGCCGGTGAGCACCGGCGTCGCCACTCACGACCCCAGAAACGGCGAGGGCCCCCTCAAGCCTCAAGGGAGCCCTCGTCACACCTCAGCTGCGCCGAGTCCGCTTGGCCTTCCGCGGTGGAGGCAACGCCCCCTCCGCCCGAAGCCGAGCCGCGTGCTCGGCAAGAGCGTCCACCAGATGCGGCACATCAGCCTTCTCCGGCTGAACATCCACCCGCAGACCGAACTCCACCGCAGTCTCGGCGGTCTTCGGCCCGATGCACGCGACCAGCGTGCGAGTGTGCGGCTTCCCGGCAATCCCCACCAGGTTCCGCACCGTCGACGACGAGGTGAAACAGACCGCGTCAAAGCCGCCGGTCTTGATCATCTCGCGGGTCTCGGCTGGCGGCGGCGCGGCCCGCACGGTCCGGTAGGCCGTGACGTCGTCCACTTCCCAGCCGCGTTCGACCAGGCCGGCCGACAGGATCTCGGTGGCGATGTCGGCGCGCGGCAGCAGGACGCGGTTGACCGGGTCCAGCACGTCGTCGTACGGCGGGAACTCGGCCAGCAGGCCCTCGGACGACTGCTCGCCGGTCGGGACCAGCTCCGGAATGATGCCGAAGGAACGCACCTTCGCCGCGGTCGATTCGCCGACGCAGGCGATCTTCACGCCGGAGAACGCCCGCGCGTCCAGGCCGAACTCCTCGAACTTCTCCCACACCGCGCGCACCGCGTTGGTGGAGGTGAAGACGATCCACTGGTAGCGGCCGTCGACCAGGCCCTTGACCGACCGCTCCATCTGCGCCGGGCTGCGGGGCGGCTCGACCGAAATGGTCGGCACCTCGTGCGAGGTCGCGCCGTGGCCGCGCAGCCGCTCGGCCATCTCGCCCGCCTGCTCCTTGGTGCGCGGCACCAGGACCTTCCAGCCATACAGCGCCCGCGACTCCCACCAGGACAGCTTCGACCGCTGCCCGGCGGCCTGCCCGACGGTCACGACCAGCGGGCCGACCAGCTCGCCCGCGTCGTTCGCGACCGAGGCCAGCGTGGTGTCCAGCGTGCGCTGGGTGTTGATGGTGCCGTTCGCGGTGACCGCGACCGGGGTGGTCGGCGGCAGCCCCTTCTCGGTGAGCTGGCTCGCTGCCTCGGCCAGGTGCGCCGAGGTCGCGTGCAGCACGATCGGGCCCGCGACGGCGGCCAGCGCGCCCCAGTCGACCTCGCCGCGGACGTCCGCCTCGGTGTAGGTGCCGCCGAGCGCGACCCCCGCGTACGCCGGCACCGCGGTGCCCGGCGCGACGCCCGGGATGACGTCGAACACCGCCGAGGTGCGGGCGACGGCCTGGACCTCGGCCACGACGGCCGGGCTGGTCAGCGGGTCGCCGGAGACCAGCCGCAGCGCGAGCCTGCCTGCCTTGGCCTCGGCGGTCAGGTCCTTGGCGACGTCGGACGGTTCGCCGACGGCGGGACGGACCTCGGCGCCGGCGGCGGCGAAGGCGAGCACGCTGGCGGGCACGTCCGGGTCGGTCACCACGACCTCGGCCTTGGCCAGGAGTTCCTGGGCGCGGACGGTGAGCAGCCCGGCGTCCCCGGGGCCCGAGCCCACGAAGGCGACGCGCCCGGCGGTCTTGCGAGCAGGGGTCATCGTTGGTGTTCTTCTCCTCTTGGGCGGCCGGTGCTCCGGCCGCTGGTGTCGGGCAGGTCGTGCGGGTCGGTGACGGCTGGCGTCACAGCGCGGGGCCGAGCAGTTCCCCGGCTCCCAGGTCAAGCAGTTCGGCGGCCAGTTCCCGGCCGAGCTTCTCCGCCTCGCCGATCCCGGCGATCGCGGAAGCCCGCACCATGTCGACGCCGCCGTTCTCGCCTTCGACGGCAGCGGTGCCGCGCAGCGAGATGCGCTCCACCACCGCGCCCTCGTCGTCGAGGTCCTCGACGATCTCGGCGAGCGCGCCCACCGGCGCGCTGCACCCGGCTTCGAGCGCGGCGAGCAGAGCCCGTTCGGCCGTCACCGCGACCCGCGTGCTCTCGTCGTCCGCCGCGGACGCGAGCAGGTGCTCGACGTCCACGTCGGCGGCCCGGCACTCCAGCGCCAGCGCCCCCTGCGCGGGGGCGGGCAGCATCTGGATCGGGTCGAGGGTTTCGGTGATCTCGTCCACCCGGCCGACCCTGGCCAGTCCGGCACGCGCGAGCACCACGGCATCCAGCTCGCCGTCGGTGACCTTGCGCATGCGGGTATCGATATTGCCTCGGATCGGCACGATTTCCAAACCGAGACCCAGCGCGCGCAGCTGAGCCATCCGCCGCGCCGCGCCGGTGCCGACCTTCGCGCCCGGCGGAAGCTCGCCGAGGGTGAGGCCGTCGCGCGCGATGAGCGCGTCGCGCGGGTCCTCGCGCGGCGGCACCGCGGCCAGCACGAGACCGTCCTCGGGTGCGGTGGGCAGGTCCTTGTACGAGTGCACAGCGACGTCGATCTCGTTGCGCAGCAACGCTTCCCGCAGCGCCGAGGTGAACACGCCGACGCCGATCTGCGAGATCGGGGCACTGGAGAGGTCGCCGGGCGTGGTGACGGTGACGAGCTCCACCTCCGCCCCGGTGGCGCGGAGGGTGTCGGCGACGATGCCGGTCTGCGCGAGGGCGAGCTTGCTGCCCCGCGTGCCGATGCGAATGACTCTGGTCACTTACCGCTTCTTCTCGGATTCCGGCGCTGTCGGGCTCGCCACGGCCGCAGGAGCCTGCGGGTCGAGGCAGAACAGTTCCCGCAACGCGTTGGCGTAGTCGGTGTCGGCCGTCTCGGCGGCCAGCTGCTTGACCCGCACCGTCGGCGCGTGCAGCAGCTTGTCGACCACGCGGCGAACCGTGCGGCCGACCTCTTCGCGAACCTGGCTGTCGAGTTCCGGCAGCCGGTTGTCCAGGCGGAGCAGCTCCGCGTCCACCACCTCGGCCGCGCGCCTGCGCAGCGCGGTGACCGTGGGCGTGACCTCGGCACTGCGCTGTCCGGCGAGGTACTCGCGCACCTCGTCGAGCACGATGCCGGCGGCTTTGGCGGTCTGCCGGTCGGTGGTCGGGGCGCCGGCGTCGCGCATGCGCCGCTGGATCGTCTCCAGATCGACCACGGTGACGTCGGCGAGTCCGGCGACCGCGGCGTCGACGTCCTTGGGCAGCCCGAGATCGCAGACGACCAACCGGCGTCCGGCGCGCGCGGGCACATGCCCGGCGAGGAAGACCGCGTCCTGCGCCCCGGTGCAGGCCACGACGAGGTCGGCCTGCTCGACCGCCTCGGCGAGCGAGGACAGCGGCACCGAACGAGCCGGAATCCCCTCGGCGACGACCTTTTCGGCCAGCCGGACAGCGTTGGCTTCGGTGCGGTTGGCCACGGTGATCTCGGCGATCCCGGCCTTGCGCAGCTGCGCCGCGGTGAGCGCGCCCATCGAACCGGCCCCGACGATCAGCGCGTGCTTGCCCGCGATGTCCCCCGCGGCGGCGAGCGCCTCGGACACGACGGACGCGCCGAGCTGGTCGAGCCCGGTCTCGGCGTGCACGCGCTTGCCGACGCGCAGCGTGGTCTGGATCAGCTCGTGCAGCGTGCGGCCGACGGTGCCGGCGTCGCGCGCGGTCGCGTACGAGGAACGGACCTGGCCGAGGATCTGGGTCTCGCCGACCACCATCGAGTCCAGGCCCGAGGCGACGGAGAACAGGTGCTCGACAGCCGCGCCCGCGTAGTGCACGTACAGGCTGTCGTACAGCTCGGCGGGCTCCATCCCGGCCTTGCGGGAGAGCACGTCCGAGACGTCGTTGACGCCGCCGTGGAAGGTCTCGACCACGGCGTAGACCTCGATGCGGTTGCACGTCGAGACGAGCATGACCTCGCTGACGTGCTCCGCCTGCTGCAGGTCGTGCAGGACCTTGGTCAGCTCGTCCGCGGGGATCGCCGCACGCTCCAGCGTGCCGAGATCCGCACTGCGATGGGAGAGCCCGACCGCCAACACGCTCATCAGCGCACCACCATTCCGAGACCGCCGTCCGTACCGGCGCCGTTTCGTCCGCCGCTGCCATTGTCGGCGGGCCTGCCGGTGCCGGGTAACCCGGCATTCCCCTGGTTTTCCGGGGTGCCGCCGCCCGCGCCGGCCGCGCTGTCGGCGCGCCGAGCCACGTGGAACGAAAGGATCTGCAGCTCGACGGCCAGGTCGACCTTGCGGACCTCGACGTGTGCCGGCACCTGGAGCACTACCGGCGCGAAGTTGAGGATGCACTGGACGCCGCCTGCCACCAGCCTGTCGCACACCGACTGCGCGGCGGTAGGAGGTGTGGCGATGATCCCCACGGAAATCTCCCGTTCGGAGCAAACCCGAGGAATGTCGTCCATGTGCGAGACCGGGAGACCCCCTACGGGAACGCCGATCAAGTCGGGGTCGAGGTCGAAGAGCGCCTCGACCGGGAAACCCCGGCCGGGGAAGCCGCCGTAGTTGGCGAGCGCGTGGCCGAGGTTGCCGATTCCGGCCACGGCGACCCGGTGCTGCCGGGTGAGGCCGAGGATCCGCTCGATCTGGCTGACGAGCACCTGCACCTCGTAGCCGACGCCGCGGGTCCCGTAGGAGCCCAGGTAGGAGAGATCTTTGCGGAGCTTGGCGGAGTTCACGCCCGCTGCCGCGGAGAGCTCCTCGCTGGAGACGGCGGTGGTGCCCTGCTCGGCCAAGCCGGAGAGGATCCGCAGGTAGACGGCCAGCCGCGCGACCGCGGCCTCCGGGATCTGCTTCGCGCGGACCGCGGTGTCTTCCGCGTCGGAGACGGCGGGCATCTCGGCGGTCGGCGCGTTGTCGGCGTCCGGGGCGGGGCGGGAAGTCCGGGCCGCGCGGCGGGTGCGGGGTTTGGCGTCTTCCTCGGCCGGGGTTTCGGCGGCGGCTCGGGCGCCCGCCCGGCTGGCGCGGCCGTTGCCGGACGCGGCCCGGCCATTTCCGGAGACGCGCCCGTTGCCCGCGGCGTGGTCGCCGCCGCCGGCGACCTGGTCGTCCCCGTTCTCGGCGCGAGCCGCCGAGTTTCCGTTGCGCGCCAAGCCGTTCTCGCTCACCGTGGCTCGACGGCGGCTGCCCGCGGCGTGCCGCCCGCCGGACCGGCGCGCGGCGGGCGGGGCGGGTTCGGCGGCGTCGGATTCGTCACGGGGAGGCGTGGCCGGCGGTTCGGCACCGCTGCGCCCGCCCCGCTGTGTCACCACGCTGACTTCTCCTCAATCCGGCTTCGTGCCCGCGCTGTCCCCCACCTGCCTCGACCGGCAGTGGAAAACCAACCCTTGACCCCACGGCTTCCGTCCGGTTCGATGCCGGTCCTCGCGGGGACGGGTTCCTACGGTAGTCCACTTGTGAACGCATGCACAAAGTCACTGGTCATCCGCATGACCGGAAGCACAACCGCACTCGCTCAGGCGGCGGTGAACGGCACCGTGTGCCACCCGCTCGCGCCGTCCGGGACCGGGTCCGCGGGGTGGTCTGTCTGCGTGTACCCGGACTGATCCGTCGCCCGCACCGTCACCGTGTGGCTGCCCGGCGGGACCGGCACCTCGGCCCACCACATCCGCCAGGTGTCCTGGTTGACCTCGGCCGAAAGCGTCGCCGGGAACCACGCGCCCTGGTCCACCCGCACCTCGACCTTCGCGATCCCGACGTGCTGGGCCCACGCCGTCCCCGCGACCCGGACCTTGCCCGCGCGCACCGACGTCCCGTCACCCGGTGCGTCGATCCGCGATTCGGTCTTGATCGGGGCCTGCTCCGCCCAGCCGCGCTGCAGCCAGTAGGCCTGCCGCGCGTCCCAGGTCGTGAACTCCAGGTCGGTGACCCATTTGGTCGCCGAGACGTAGCCGTAGAGCCCGGGGATCACGATCCGCGCCGGGAAGCCGTGCTCGACCGGCAGTGCCTCGCCGTTCATGCCGATCGCGAGCATCGCGCCGCGTGCCGGGTCGAGCGCGACGTTGGCCGGAGTGCCGCAGGTGAAGCCGTCGGCACTGGTCGCGTACATCTGCTGCGCGCCCGTTCGCACTCCCGCCGCGTCCAGCAGGTCGACCAGGTCCACGCCGATGAAGTTCGCGGTGGAGATCAGGTCGCCGCCGACCTCGTTGGAGACGCAGGTGAGCGTCACGGTCCGTTCCACCAGCGGCCGGTTCCGGATGTCCGCGTAGGAGAAGCTCACCTCGCGGTCGACCAGGCCGTGGATCTTCAGAGTCCAGTCCTCGGCCCGCACCTGCGGCACGACGAACGCGGTGTCGATCCGGTAGAAGCTCCCGTTCGGCGTGATGAACGGCGGCGAGCCGAGCTTGTGGAAATCCGCGTCCGGCGGCAGCGGCGGGGCCTTCTTCGCGGCGACCAGCGGGCCGATCGACGCGCGCGAGCCGGTCGCGCTGCTGGTGGTGGACACGACCTCGCCGACGATCGCCGCCACGCCGGCGCCTGCCGCGATTCCCGCGCCGCGCTGCAACACCTGGCGACGGCTGAGTCCTTGCCGCGGTTCGGTTTCCGCCGGCAGCGCGCGTTTGTGCAGCCAGCTGAACACCAGCAGCGAAGCACCCAGCGCCAGTACCGGAGCCAGCAATGCGAGCTGTCCGACGTCCGTGCGCTCGAACACCGCGACGATCCCGAACGCGCCGACCACGATCACCAGCACCTGGCCGGGCAGCGGGCGACGGCGTGAAAGCTGTCCGGCGAGCACCGCGAACGCCAGCAGCACCACGGCCAGGCCGATCTTGAGCACGGTCTTGTCGGCGGTCCCGATCGTCTGCTCCGCCCACACCACGACGGCGTGCGGGCTGTGCGCGATGACGAAGTCCGCGACCGCGACGAACGGCGACGCGTTGTATCCGACAAATCCGGCGACCAGATGCCCCACGCCCAGCGCGACGGCCAGCGAGACCAGCCCGATGAATGTCGCGATGCCCAGCGACAGGCGCGGCCGGGCGGCCGGCGGGGCTTCTTTCAACGCACTCACCCCACCATCTTCGGCGGGTCCGGCCGGGTCCGGCCCGTTCAAAGCGCTTACGGGTTGCTTACCGCAGTGCCGCGCGCAGCCGTTCTTCCTCGACGCGCCAATACCCGTGCTCGACCCCGTCGATCAGGATCACCGGCACCTGGTCGCCGTATTCGGCCCGCCATTCCGGGTCGCTGTCGACGTCCGCGGTCTCCCACGGCACACCCAGCTCGCCACAGATCCGCGCGACGTCCGCCTCGGCCACGTCGCACAGGTGGCATCCTTCGCGGCTCATCACGGTCACTTTGCGCACCAACCCACCTTAGGCTCAGCGCAACTTCAGCCGGCGCAGCTTCCCCGTCGCCGAATGCGGCAGCGCTTCCGCGAACTCGACGGTGTGCGGCACCTTGTACCCGGCGAGATGCGCGGTGCACTGGTCCACCACCTGCTGCTCCGACAACGCCGCGCCCTCCGCAGGCACCACGACCGCCTTCACCGCTTCGCCGCTTCGCTCGTCGACCACGCCCACGACGGCGGCCTCGGCCACCCCAGGCAGCTGCGAGATCACTTCCTCGACCTCATGCGGGAAGACGTTGAAGCCATTCACGATGATCAAGTCGTTGGCCCGGTCGACCAGGTGCAGATCGCCGTCGGAATCGAGGTAGCCGACGTCGCCGGTCCGGAACCAGCCCTCGGCGTCCGGCCCGTGCGCACCGTCCGGCCAGTACCCGGAGAACAGGTTCGCGCCGCGCACCGACACCAGCCCGGTGCTGCCGCCTGCCTCGAAGACGTCGTCCGGCTCCTCCGGATCGAGCGGCAGTTCGTCCGCGGACCCGTCCGACCCCACCAGCCGCAGCTCGATCCCGGGCAGCGGCCGTCCGACCGATCCGGGCTTCGGATAGCCGGTGACCAGCGTCGACGTCACCACCGGCGCGCATTCGGTGAGCCCGTAGCCCTCGTACACCTCGACCCCGGCGGCCTCCCGGATCGCCGCGAGCACCTTCGGATGCAACGGCGCTGCACCGGAGGTCAGCCGTTGCACAGTCGCCAGGCCGTCAGCCAGTTCTTCGGGGTCGAGCGCGGCGAATTCGTTGTACATCGCGGGCACGCCGGTGATCGCCGTGACGCGATGCTCGGCGCAGTCCTGGAGCGTCCGCCGGGCCTCGAAGCGTTCGGACAGCACCAGCGTCGCGCCGACCGCCGTGGCCATGAGCAGGCCGGGGCCGAGGCCGTAGACGTGGAAGAGCGGGATCGACACCAGCACCCGGTCGTCGTGCTCGGTCACCCCGTCCACCTGGGACAACTGGTCGAGGTTCGCGAGCAACGCACGGTGCGACAGCAGCACTCCGCGCGGCGGGCCGGTCGTGCCGGAGGTGTAGGAGATGACCGCGATGTCCTCGCCGGAGCGGCCGAGTTCGACCGGATCGCCCGGCTCGTCGCTGCGCGGCGGCAGTCCGGCGATGCCCTCGGGCAGCTCGGCGTCGTCGCGCTGCACCACGCGTTTCGCGCCGCAGTGCTCCAGCAGCCGTTCCAGTTCGGGCGCGGGGGCCTGCGGAGACAGCGGCACGGCGATTCCGCCCGCGCGCAGCACCGCGAACAGGGCGACCGCGAAGTCAGCCGACGTCGGGAGCCGCAGCACCACCGGGTCGCCCGGCGCGACGCCGGCGGAGACCAGCCGGCGTGCTTGCGCGTGCGCTGCTTCGTCCAGCTCTCGCCAGGTCAGCGTGGCACCCGTGCCCGTCTCGGCGAGCGCCGTGCGTTCCGGCCAGCGGCCGGCCGCGTCGGCGAGCAGGCCGGCGACGCCGTGGGCGGTGCTGATCCGGTCCACCCCCACCCCTCTCGTTCCGTTGCGGATTCGTCATCTTGTCACCCGTAATGGGGATGCCGCGCGATCGTCGCACCTCTGCCTGACCGGGACACTACCTACTTCGCGGTAACAACACGTATGCTGCACTGCGTCGCCGGGTGGCGTTGATCACTACCGGGTGACCCGAGCAAGGGAGTCGTCGTGCCGAAGCTGCCGGTCCACGAGGGTGTGGGACACGCGCCGCGGCACGCCCGCACGCCCTCGGGTACGCACCCGGCCGCGCCAGGGACAGCCGGAGGTGCCGCTCGATGACCCGTCCGATCACCCTGTCCGCCGCTCCCCATCGCGGTCCGGTCTCGATGTTCGCCGACCGCGTGTTCGGCTCGTCCGCGGCCGCCGTGCCGCTGCCCAAGGCCGACGCCGAACCGGACCCCGCCGAGGTCGCGAAGGCCGAGGCGTGGGAACTGGTGCGGGCCGCGCAGGCGGGCGAGTCGTCCGCGTTCGGGCAGCTGTATGACCGGTACGTCGACGTCGTCTACCGTTACGCGCTCTTCCGCCTCGGCGACCGCGACCTGGCCGAGGACGTCACCAGCGAGACCTTCCTGCGCGCGCTGCGCCGGATCACGTCGGTCAGCTACCAGGGCCGCGACGTCGGCGCGTGGTTCGTCACCATCGCCCGCAACCTGATCCTCGACCACGTGAAGTCCAGCCGGTTCCGGCTCGAGGTCGTCACCGACGAAGTCGCCGAACCGGGCGGTGTGCCCGGCGGACCGGTCGGCCCGGTCGCCCAAGCCGGGCCCGAACAGCAGGCGATCGCGGGCGCGACCCGCACGGAGCTGCTGCGCTGCGTCGCCGAGCTCGGCGAGGACCAGCGCGAATGCATCGTGCTGCGGTTCCTGCAGGGGCTGTCGGTCGCGGAGACCGCGCAGATCATGGACCGCAACGAGGGCGCGGTGAAGGCGCTGCAGCACCGGGCGGTCCGGCGGCTCGCGCAGCTGCTGCCCACCGGCCTGCGTTGATCGTTCAACGAACAGCCGTAACTTTTCCGGCTTCTTAATCGTTTCTCACCCAGACCGGCGGTCAGGGCCGGGCGTTGGGTGGAGACGGAGCAGCACCGTGGGCGTGCCCGGGTGGTTTTCGCGTGGTCGGACCGAGAGCGAGCGGTTCGACGACGCGATCAATGCTTCCCCCGGACGGCGGCCGGACGAGTTCGCCGAAGAGCTGGCCCTGGTCGGCGCACTGCACGAACTGGGCCAAGCAGGCGCCCCCGATCCCGCTACCCGAGCCCGGATTCGCGCCGAGATCGAAGGCCGCATCGGCGAACCGCTCCCCCGCCGACGGTGGCGGCCGCGAATGGCCGACCTCGTCGCCGCGGGCATCGCGTTAATCCTCGGCCTTGGCGGGCTCACCCTGCTGCTTTCACGAGACGCCCTGCCCGGAGACGCGCTGTACAGCGTGAAGCGAGCAGGCGAAGTCACGTCGCTCGGCCTGACCTTCGGCGACGGGGCCAAGGCCGAGAAACACCTGAAGTTCGCCGCGAACCGCGTCACCGAACTGGGCCGGATGAGCGACGCCAGCCCGTCGGCGTACCAAACCGCCCTGCACGATTTCAGCAGCGACGTCCGCGCGGGCGTGGCCGAACTCACCGAGTTGGCGACGACAGCCGGCAACCGCGCGCGGCTGACGACGCTGGAATCGTGGGCGCAGACCCAGTCGCAGCACTTGGAAGCGGAGCAGGCCGACTTCCCGGCATCCGCCCGCGAGGATCTCCAGCAGGCTCGCCTCCTGCTCGACCGGGTACAGCAGCGGACTTCCGCGCTCGGCTCGCGGCTGAGCTGCTACCAGATCACCACCGGCACCACCGACGAACTGGGCCTCCTCCCGGCGCGCGGCGCGTGCACGCAGCAACCGCTCTCGCCCGGCGGCTCCACGCCGAGCAGCCCGCCTCCGGCCCCCGGGACGAGCGTCCCGCCGACGGATTCCCCGCTGCCGGTGCGCTCGGTCTCGTCGCCGACGCTGAGCAACCCGGGCACCCCGACCCCGACGCCGACCTCGGCCGAGGTCCCGCACCCGCCGGTCCCGCCGAGCGTCTCGCCGCCGATCACCGCTCCCACGCCGCCGCGGATCCCGACCCGGCCCGCGCCCCCGCCGGTCGTCTCGATCCCGCCGTTGCTGCCCGGACTCCCGCCGATCGTCATCGGCTGACGCCGAGGTCAGCGACGTGCGTCACTCCGGAGCGCAACCCCTGTCCGAGGCGCGGGCCACATCTCCAACGGGTGAGTCGCACGGTCGCTACCCTGTGCTGCAGGACCCGGTCGGCGTCGTCCGCCGGGACGTGCCCGAACCTGGAGGCGGTGTGCGTGTCAGCTTGGCGTGGCAAGGATAAGAGTCAGGAACTGGAGCGGCTCGCCACGCTCGCCGGAGAAGCGTCGGCGGAGGCCGCCTCCTCCTCGGCTCAGCTGGCGACGACGGTTCCGCCCGCGCCGCCGGACCTCACCGCGGGTGCCTTCTTCGACGTGGACAACACGATGATGATGGGCGCGTCGATCTTCTACTTCGCTCGCGGGCTGGCCGCGCGCAAGTTCTTCACCTCGGCCGACCTCGCCGGTTTCGTGTGGGACCAGGTCAAGTTCCGCATCGGCGGCCGCGAGAACAAGGCCGACATCAAGACCCACCGCGAGCGTGCGCTGTCCTTTGTGGCCGGTCGCACGGTCGAGGAGCTCACCACGATGAGCGAGGAGATCTACGACGAGCTGATGGCGGACAAGATCTGGTCCGGCACCCGCGCGCTCGCGCAGATGCACCTCGACGCGGGCCAGCGCGTGTGGCTCGTCACGGCGACGCCGATCGAACTCGCCGCGATCATCTCGCGCCGCCTCGGCCTCACCGGCGCGCTCGGCACGGTCGCGGAAACCAAGGACGGCGTCTACACCGGACGGTTGGTCGGCGACATGCTGCACGGCCGCGCGAAGGCGCACGCGGTCCGCGCGCTCGCGTCGCGGGAGGGTCTGAACCTCAAGCGCTGCACGGCTTATTCGGATTCGCAGAACGACGTCCCGATGCTGTCGGTCGTCGGCACCGCGGTCGCGGTCAACCCGGACAGCGGCCTGCGCGACGTCGCCCGCGCCCGCGGCTGGGAGATCCGTGATTTCCGCACTGGGCGCAAAGCCGCGCGGATCGGCGTCCCGTCCGTGCTCGGCGCGGGTGCCGTGGCAGGGGCCGTGGCGGCGGGGATGGCCTATCGCCGCCGGTAAAGCGTCGTGAGTGCTGACGATCAGCACTCACGACCTACTCCAGCACCGCAATACCCTCCACCTCCACCAACAAATCCGGCTCCGCCAGACACGCCACCCCCACCCCCGTCAACGGCGCCTGCACCGTCACTCCCAGCTTCTTCTCCGCCCGCTGCACCCCCGCGACGAACTCGCCCATCTTCTCCGGCGACCACTCGACGAAATACACCGTCAGCCGGACCACGTCGGCGAACGTGGCGTCCACCTCGGCCAGCGCCGCGGCCACGTTCAGGTAGGCCTGCTCGACCTGCGCGGCCAGGTCCCCTTCGCCGACGTGCCCGCCATCCGCGGTCCGCGCCACCTGCCCGGCGATGTAGACCGTCCGCGAGCCCGTCGCGACGGCCACCTGCCGGTAGAGGCCGACCTGCGGCAGCGAAGCGGGATTGACCAGGCTGACGGCCATGTTTCCTCCTGAAGCCTTGAAGATCCTCGGTCCTGAAAACATAGCATTGCAATGCTATAGAATGCCGCCATGGCGAGGGCGAAGGATCCGGCAGTGCGCACCTTGCTGCTCGAACGGGCAGCGCAGCTGCTCCGCACCCGCGAACCGATCACCCTGCGCTCGCTCGTAACCGGGACCGGGGTGTCGACGATGGCCGTCTACACGCACTTCGACAACATGGACGGGCTGTGGAAAGCCTTGCGGCAGGAGGGTTTTACCCGTCTGGCGCACCGGATGGCCGAGGTCGGCCAGTCCGCCGATCCGGTACGCGACCACGCCGCGCTGATCTCCGCGTACCTCGGCAACGCGCTGGCCCACCCCGACCTGTACCGCGTGATGTTCGACGCCAACTTCGAGCTGGAAGACGCCCAAGCCGCCGACGACACCCTCGAATACCTGGTGCAAGCCGCCGCCCGCGGCCGCGACACCGGCCGGTACCGCGAAGGCCTCGACGCGCTCGAACTCGCCACGCAAAGCTGGGCCATTGCGCACGGCCTGGTCTCGCTGGTCGCGAACGGTCCCCTGCCGCGCGGCACGCTCGACCACGGCGCACCCCTGCTGACCGCGCTGTTCGTCAGCGTCGGCGACGAACCGCAACGCTGCGAACGCTCAGTGCGCCGCGGCTGGCAGCTGCCCGGGTAAAGCTCAGCCGCGGAATACGCTGCGCCGCTGGGAAAGCCGCCGGTACAGCGAATGCTGGATCGACTCGCGCACCTGGTCGGTGAGCGTGAACACCAGCATCGGGTCGTCGAGCGCGTCCGGGCCGTAGTCGTCGGTGCGGATCGGCTCGCCGAACTCGATGGTCCACTTCGTCGGCAGCGGCACCGCGCCGAGCGGGCCCAGCAGCGGGAAGAACGGCGTGACCGGGAAGTAGGGCAGCCCGAACAGCCGGGCCAGCACCTTGAGCTCGCCGATCTTCGGATACGTCTCCTCGGCCCCGACCACCGACACCGGAATGATCGGCACGCCCGCGCGCATCGCCGCGGACACGAACCCGCCGCGGCCGAAGCGCTGCAGCTTGTACCGCGCGGAGAACGGCTTTCCGACGCCCTTGAACCCTTCCGGCCACACGCCGACCAGTTCGCCATTGGTCAGCAAGCGTTCGGCGTCGGCGTTGCAGGCGAGCGTCTGCCCGGACTTGCGGGCGAACGACCCGACCAGCGGCAGCTTGAACACCAGGTCCGCGCCGAGACCGCGCAGATGCCGTCCGCCGGTCTCGTCGTGCACCGCGACCGCGGTCATCAGCGCGTCGAGCGGCAAGGTGCCGGAGTGGTTGGACACCAGCAGCGCGCCGCCCGCCTTCGGCAGGTTCTCGACGCCGAACGTGTCGACGCGGAACCACTTCTCGTACAACGCGCGCAGCGGCGGCAGCACGAGCGTCTCGGTGAGCTCGGCGTCGAAGCCGAACTCGTCCACCGCGTAGTCGCCGGTGAGCCGGTGGCGCAGGAAGGTGAGCGCGCTGCGCACCGATTCCGACAGCGGATCGGCCGCGGGCTCGCGCACCGGGCCGGACGGCTGCGCCGGGAAGTCGACGACCGGCGCGTCCACCCGCTCCTCAGCCTGCTCGGGAACCTCGGCCGGCTTCTCCCGTCCGGGTCCGTGCAGCGGAATGACCTGTGCCTCAGCACCGTTCACGGGGTTCGCCTCACTTCCGGCCCTCGTCGCGTGGTTCATCGGCGCGCCTGCCCGGTGGCAGCGGCCTCAAGCACCTTGCCCGCCAGCCCGGCCAGCGCGCCGCCGTCGAGCACCGGACGCAGGCCGCGGCCGGCCACGTAGTCGTCGAACGCCTCGCGGGTGGTCCAGCGGGGCGTGTACCCGAACTCCTTCTTGAGCTTCGTGATGTCGACCGCGCGGCCGAAGTTCAGCAGCCGCACCTGGTCGGCGGAGAAATCGACCAGCCGCGCGCCGCGCAGCAGCTTCCCGACCGAGGGCACCACGCCGCGCGGCATCGGCAGCCCGACCCGGCCCGCCCGGCGGATCGCCTGCGACAGCGTGAGCACGCCCTCGGAGGCGACGTTGAACACGCCCGGCCGGTCTTCCAGCGTCGCCATTTCCAGCACTGACAGCGCGTCTGACCCGTGCAGCAGCTGCAGCCGGGAGTCGTAGCCGAAGACCGTCGGCACGACCGGCAGCGAGAAGTACCGGGCCAGCACGGTGTCGACCTCGGGGCCGATGATGTTCGCGAACCGGGCGAGCGTGATGATCAGATCCGGGCGGCGGCGGGCGAGGCCGCGCACATAGCCCTCCATCTCGACCGCGTCCTTCGCGTATCCGCTGGACGACGGCGGGATCAGCTCCGAATCCTCGGTGAACACCGCCTGCGAACGCGCGCCCGCGCCGTACACCGCGGCGCTGGACTTCACCACGAGCTTGCGCACCTTCGGCGCGCGCTGGCACGCGGCGAGCAGCCGCATCGTGCCGATGACGTTGACTTCCTTGACCGCGGCGCGCCGGCTCGGCCCGGCCGGATGCGCGGTGCACGAGGTGTGCACGACGGTGTCCACCTCGGCGCTGCTGATCACCTTCGCGATGAGCGGATTGCGAATGTCGGCGCGCACGAACTCGGCGCGGCCCATCCGCTGCTGGACGTCCTTGGCCGGCGGGGCGGTGTCGACGCCGATCACCCGCTCGAGATCCGGATGGGAGCCGAGCCGGGCGAGCAGCTTCCCGCCAAGGTCGCCGGCGACCCCGGTGACGAGCACGATGTTCGAGGCCATGGAACTCCCTGATCGGCAGCAGTGTGCAAGACGGAGTGATCACTGGGGGTGCGCGAACTTGCACTCGCTGGAAGCATCGCGCTGATGCACCTGCCATGTTACCGGCCCCGGACACCCTTCTGACCAGGCCTTACCTCGTTTTTACGAGGGACGTCCGGATTGCGATACGCGCCTCACTCGATCGGGCGTACCCGGGCCCGAACATGAGTGTGGCCCGTCCAGGGACTGGACGGGCCACGAAACGCTAGCCGCGCGGACGGCTCACTTGCCGGCCTTGCGCCGCTGCACGCGCGTACGGCGCAGCAGCTTGCGGTGCTTCTTCTTCGACATGCGCTTGCGGCGCTTCTTGATCACGGAACCCATGGGCGCTCCTCTTGGTCGTCGGTCACGCTGCCCGGCGCAGCGTCCAACGGGTGGAGCGCACAGGCACGAGCGGTTTACCAGGCTACTAGCGTCCCGGCGCGGGCTGGTCGGCGGGCATGGTTTGACGCATGCCCGGCGACCCCCCGGACCCGGCCTCGCCGCCGCACTCGACGGAGCGGCGGAGCCGTTATCCGACGTCGAAGTAAGCCCCTTGCAGATACTCGTGCACCGCTTTTTCCGGCACCCGGAAGGACTTCCCGACTCTGACCGCGGGAAGTTCGCCCGAATGCACCAGGCGGTACACGGTCATCTTCGAGACCCGCATCAGCGTGGCCACTTCGGCGACTGTCAAAAACTGGACCTGCCCTACCGCGGGCAAATCCTCCTTCTTGTTCGGCGACATGTTTACCGCGTCCTTCGACACGTGTCGCGCCACGAGGCTTCCCCACCTGTGGTATCGACACGCACGTGCTCTTCCGAGGGTAGCGGGACAGGTGGGACTCGTGCGACGCCTGTCACCAGGATGGGCCCTCACCAGGGGCTTCGCGTAGCCCGGACGGCGCAGCGGTATCCGGTTTGCCGGATTCGGCCGATCGTCCACTCCAGCGCCGGGGGCACTGAACGGACCAGTGCACCCGCCGCCGCCCTCCTTCGAGCCCGAGCCCGAACCACTCCAATGGCACCTAGCCGTTGCGTGCGGGCTCTCTCCGCTCCCGCCGACGGCCGGGCCGCGCTCGGCCAGGGACAACCCTCGCCACTGCGCCAGCGGGGGCCACGCGATGCCGAGGTGCGCCAAAAAGCCCCGACGAGCACCGCTCCCGCGAACCGCCCCACACCGCGCTGCTGAAAAACCCCGTTGAGGCGGTTCGCGCACAGGCGATCAGTTTTCGTGGGCGCGGCCCAGCTCCTCCGAACGGTCACGAGCGGCCTCGATCGCGTCGAGCAGTGCCGCGCGCACGCCGTGCTTCTCCAGTTCGCGGATCGCGTTGATGGTCGTCCCGGCCGGGGACGTCACCGCCTCGCGCAGCAGCACCGGGTGGTCCTGGCCCTCGGCCAGCATCTTCGCCGCGCCGACCGCCGACTGGATGATCAGCTGCCCGGCCAGCGCGCGCGGCAGGCCGAGCAGGATGCCCGCGTCGATCATGGCCTCGACCAGGTAGAAGAAGTACGCCGGACCGGATCCCGACAGCGCGGTGACCGCGTCCTGCTGCCGCTCCGGCACCTCGACGACCTGGCCGACGTGCGACAGCAGCTCCTTGACCGTCGCGAGGTGCGCGGGCGTCGCGTGCTTGCCGGGTGAGATCGCGCTCATCGCCTCGCCGACCAGCATCGGAGTGTTCGGCATCACGCGGACCACCGGCACCCCCGAAGCGAGGCGGCGTTCGTACAGCGCGGTCGGCAGTCCCGCGCACAGCGAGACGACCAGCGACGCGGTCCCGAGCAGCGGGGCCAGCTCGTCCAGCACCGGCTCGATGTCCTGTGGCTTCACCGCGACCACGAGGATGTCCGCGCGCCGGGCCGCGTCCGCGACGGTCGCCGCTTTCATGCCCGGATAGCGCGTCTCCAGCTCGCGCGCCCGCTGTTCGTACCGCTCGGTGAAGAGCAGGTCGCCTGGCTCCTGGCCGCCGTTGAGCAGGCCCGACAGCAGGGCTTCGCCGATCTTTCCCGCACCCAGCACCGCGATGACACTCATGCCGTCGCCTCCGTGCGCAGTTTCACGCTGGTTGCGCTGGAGGCGACGCCATGAATCGCGATGATTCGCTTGCAAGCTGCGCTCATGCGGCCAGCGTGCCAAACGCGGCTCAGCCGCCCGGTGCCGGGGCGAGCGCCAGCTGCCGCACCTGTGCGACGAGCCTGCCCTGGGCGTCCACGACGGTCGCGTCCGAGTCGAACCACGGCTCGTGCACCGAGCGCGATTCGACGAGGATCCGCAGCCAGCCCGGGGCCGGACGGGTGCGCAGCAGCGAGGTCATCTGGACGGTCGGGGCCCATCCGTGCCTGCCGAGGTTCGCCACCACCGGCGGGTTGAGGTCCCCCGCCAGCAGCGAGAAGTACACGTCGGGCTGGCCAACGCGCGGACGCGCCCACATCCGCAGCCGGGGCGGGTCGCCGGTGCGTCCGGACAGGAATCCCGCGGTCGCCGGATCCAGGCGGACGTCGCAGGCGGCAGACAGGTGGAACGGGCCTTCCGGAGTGTCCTTGCCGAGCTGCGGCGCGCTCGACGGCGGTTCGGCGGGCATCTGCGGCAGGTCCGTCCATTCGGAACGGCGCATCGGCAACCGGCCGACCGTGACCCTCGCCTCGACGCAGGCCCGGCCGCGCTGTTCGAGCGACACCGCGACCACCGAAACCCGGCGGCCGACCTTGCGCACGTCGGCGCGCAGCAACACCGGGCCGAGCGCGGGCGCGTGCAGGAATTCGGTGCTCACCGCGAGCGGATCGACCGTCGCGTCCCCGCGCTCGTGCAACGCGGCGGCGGCGGTTTTTGCCAGCAATGCCACCAGGAACCCGCCGTGCGGATGGACCCCGATCGACCATTCCGCACGCAGCGTCGCGGTGAACGTGCCGTCCCCGAGCGACCGCACTGAGGTGGCCCCGTCGAAAGCGGTCGCGGTGTCGTCGGCCGCGCTCACGGACGACCGGCCACGGCGATACGGCGCGTGGAACCGGGTCCGGCGAAATCTGGAGACGGCGATGGCAACGAGGTCACGCCCGCACTTTACGGTGCCCGGCCGCCTTTGCGAGCCGAGCCGGGCAGGGACCGCCCGGACAGCCGAGCAAGATCACCCGCGGATCATTGCCCCAGATGCAACCGGGCGAACAGCAGCGCTTCGGCCAGCGCCCGGGCCCGCGACGCTGTGTCGGTGGCGTGGCGGGTGTTGACCTCCAGCACTACCTGCCCGGAAAAGCCGTCACTGACCAGCTTCTCCAGCAATTCCGCACACGGCTGCCCGCCACGCCCCGGAATCAGGTGCTCGTCCTTCGGAATCCCCGTCCCATCCGCCAAATGGACGTGGCTCAACCCCGCCCCCATCCGGTCCGCGAGCGCCAGCGCGTCCATCCGCGCCGCGGCCGAATGCGACAGATCCAAGGTGTAGTGCCGGAATCCGACGTCCGTGGGATCGATCGAGGGCCGGAAAGCCGACACGCGCGCGTCACGCGAACCGCCGGGCGGGCGGACCTTGAACATGTTCTCCACTGCGATGTCCACGCCGCTGGCGTCCTCCAGCTCGTCCACCAGATCGCCGAACGCGTCGCCATACCGCCGCTGCCAGCGGAACGGCGGATGCACCACGACCGTGCGCGCGCCGAGCTCCAGCGCGGCGTCCACGGAGCGGCGCAGGCGCACCTCCGGGTCCGGCGACCAGATCCGCTGCGTGATCAGCAGCGAAGGCGAATGCACCGACAGCACCGGCATCCCGGTACGCCGCGACCAGCGCCGGATCGCCGAGACGTCCTGGCTGATCGGATCCGCCCAGACCATGACCTCGACGCCGTCGTAGCCAAGATCGGCGGCCAGCTCGAAGGCCGCGCCCGCGCGCAGCGGCCACACCGAGGCGGTGCTCAGACCCACGGGGACGGGCGCGCTCTCACTCACGCGCCCATCCTGCCCCAGCGTCCTCGGCGGCGAGCTACTTGGCCACCAGCAACAGCGCCGCGGGCGACACCGTCACCACCAACCCGACGAGAATCGCCAGCAGGGTCGTCTGCAGGTCCTCGGCGCGCCGGATCTTCCGCACGATCCAGACCAGCGCGACGATCACCAGCAGCGCGCCCACGAGCGCGGCGGGCGCGAGGTTGACCCACAGCCAGTTGAAGCCCAGCCACACGGCGGCACCGCCGACGACGCCCAGCGCGAGCTGTCCGGCCAGCGTCAGCCACTGCTTGCCCGCGGACACTGCGGGTTCCGGCTCGGCTTCGGTCTCCGGGGCGTCGGCTTCCTCGGGGTAGTCGTCGTACTCGTCGCCTTCGGCGTAACCCTCGGCGTGCTCGTAGCCCTCGGCGTGCTCGTACCCGTAGCCGTCGTCGCCCTCGAAGTCCGGCTGGTCCTCGGGGTAACCGGACGGCTCGGCGAATTCGCGCTCGTACTCGGCCAGGTCGTCCTCGGCCGGGTCCTTGCCGCCCGGCGCGAACGGCATCGGGGCCGGGTAGCCCGCGGTCGGCGGGCCCGCGTCGTAGTCCGCCGCGGCGGGCGGGTACTCGTCCTCGTAGCCGTCGTCGACGTAGTCGTCCTCGGCGTATCCCTCCGCCGGTTCCGGCTCCGCACCAGCGGGCGGGACCGCTGGCATCATGCCGACCTCGGTGTCCTCCAGCTGCTCCGCCTGCCGGCGCTGACGCCAGCCGACAAGACCCGCTGGCGGCGCGTCCTCGGTGCCGCCCTCGGCGGGCGGACCGTCGATCGCGTCGAACTGCTCGGTGTGCGGCTCCTGCTTCGGTGCCGGACGGCGGGCCGGGGCACGCCGCGGCCGGTTGGGCGGAGCTGCCGGAGCACCGGGGGCCGGGAACGCACCGCTCGCCATCGGCGGTGCGGGCGGTTCCGGGGCATCGCCGTCGAGACCGTCGAGGCGGGCGGCCAAGCCGCCGTCCTGAGGCGGGGGCGGCGGAGCCTGCGGGGCCGGTCGACGGCGGACTGGCGGCACCGCGCCGCGGGTCTCCTCGTCGGCGGCCTGCGGACGCGGCGGACGGCCGCGCGGCGGCACCGGCATCTGCCCGGATTCCTGCGGCGGCGCGGGCGGACGCGCGTATCCGGAGTCCTGCGGCGCGGCGGGACGCAGGTAGCCGGTGCCCTGCGGACCGGCCGCGGGCGGCGCGGGGCGGGCGAACTGGCCCGACTCCTGCGGCGGCGCGGGCGGGCGCACGTAGGCCGAATCCTGCTGGCCGTTGGCGGGAGGCCGCGGGTACTGCCCGGACTCCTGCGGCGGAGCCGGGGGACGCACGTAGGCCGAGTCCTGCTGGCCGTTCGGCTGCGGAGCCGGGTACTGGCCGTTCATCGGCGGCGGACCGGATTCCTGCGGCACGGGGTACTGGCCCGAAGGCTGCTGCCCAGGACGCGGGTACTGGCCCGATTCCTGCGGGCCGGGCCGCTGGGCCGCGTCCGGACGGCGGCGGCCGCCCGGGGGGCGCGAAGGAGGCGGTGGGGTGCCGCCCTCGGACGCCACCCGGTCGATGATCGCCTGCGGTCCGGTGTCGGTGAGGCCCGAGCGCCGCGGGGCGGCCTCGTCCTCGTCATCGGCCGCCCTGCGCCTGCGTCGCCGTCCGCCGTCGACCTGCTGCCCGTGCTGGGCGAGCAGTTCGGCCACGGTCTTCTGGGGCTGGTCGCCGCCGGTCTGGTCCGTCATACCGTGCTGTCCAAAGCGCGCTCGGGGTTGGTTGTGGTCACTCGGGCACACCTGCCTCCGGAGCCGCGCGCAATCGACACCGTGCAGTGCATGTCCGTCACCTCTTCACCGTGCCTGGTCTTCGTCGGCCAAGTCCAGTCCGCTGCTGTCACCGGTCCTCCCCGCTCGCCGAAACGCCGGCGGCCGCTGCCCCAGTGTCGTCCGCCCCGTTGGCATGGTCCAACCGGCGCAGGATGACGCCCTCTCGCAGCGCCCAGGGGCAAATCTCCAACTCGGTCAGGGAGAGCGCCCGCATCGCGGCCTGCGCCACCAGTGCACCGGCCACGAGCTGGTGCGACCGGCTCCCGCTGACGCCTTCCAGCTGGGCCAGATCCGCGGCGGTCATCCGCGAAATGAAGGCGATGAGCTGGCGAAGGGCAGTGTCAGTGAGCGTACGGCGCACGCGGGGGCCCGCCGCCGAGGGGGCCGCCCCGGTCAGCCGGGCGAGCGAGCGGAACGTCTTGGAGGTCGCCACGACCCGGTCCGGCAGGCCCTGTCCGGCGACCTTCTTCGCGAGCCCGGCGAACTGGTCCTCCAGCCAGGCCGACGTCGCGACTACCTCGGAACGCGTGGGCGGGTCGTTGCGGAAGCGGGTGCGGGTGGTGCGCCCGGCGCCCAGCGGAAGCGACTCCGCGAGTTCGGGTTCCTCGTCGCGACCCATCGCGACCTCGAACGAACCGCCGCCGATGTCCAGCACCAGCAGTTTCCCGGCCGACCAGCCGTACCACCGGCGCACCGCGAGGAAGGTGAGCCGCGCCTCGTCCTCGCCGGACAGCACGCGCAGGGTGACGCCGGTCTCGGCGCCTACCCTGGCCAGCACCTTCGCCGAGTTCTTCGCCTCACGCACCGCGGACGTCGCGAACGCCAGCACGTCCTCGCAGCCGAGCCGCGCGGCCGCGGCCTTGGCCGATTCGACCGCCCGCACCAGGCCGTCCTCGCCGGGACGGCTCAATTCGCCGGACCCGGTGAGCTGCTCGGCCAGCCGCAGCATCGTTTTCTCGGAGTGCATCGGGGTCGGGTGGGCGCCACGGTGGGCGTCCACCACGAGCAAGTGGACGGTGTTGGAACCGACGTCGAGTACCCCTAGGCGCACGAGGATTCAGCGTACCGGTCCCAGTGCCAGGTCTCGAAACTGTAACCAACTCCACTCGGATCTACATCAACTCAGCGTGCGCGACCCGGCACGGTGTGCGGTGAAACCCGGACAAAAGCCGTGAAGGACTCTTTGAAGGAATCAGATTCCCTCAAGGAGTCCTTCACGGACGGTCCGGGAGGGCGGCTCAGGTCTCGAACTTGTAGCCGAGCCCGCGCACGGTCACCAGGTGCCGCGGCGAACCCGGGTCCGGCTCGATTTTCGAGCGGAGCCGCTTCACGTGGACGTCGAGCGTCTTGGTGTCGCCGACGTAGTCCGCGCCCCACACCCGGTCGATCAGCTGGCCGCGGGTGAGCACCCGGCCGACATTGCGCAGCAGATACTCCAGCAGGTCGAACTCCTTGAGCGGCAACGAGACCTCGCCGCCGTCCACGGTCACCACGTGCCGTTCGACGTCCATCCGCACCGGCCCGGCCGACAGCACCAGCGGCGCGAGTTCGCCGTCGCTGCCCGGTTCGCCGCCGCGGCGCAGTACCGCGCGCACCCGCGCGATCAGCTCGCGCGCGGAGTACGGCTTGGTCACGTAATCGTCGGCGCCGAGTTCCAGCCCGACGACCTTGTCGATCTCGCTGTCGCGCGCGGTCACCATGATCACCGGCACCGCGGAGCGTTGCCGCAGCTGCTTGCAGACGTCGGTGCCGCTCATCCCGGGCAGCATCAGGTCGAGCAGCACGATGTCGGCGCCGTTGCGGTCGAACTCTTCAAGCGCCTGCTGGCCGGTCACCGCGACTGCCGCGGTGAAACCCTCCTTGCGCAGCAAGAAGGCGAGCGGGTCGGCGAAGGACTCTTCGTCCTCGACTATGAGAACCCTCGTCACAGG
The DNA here is from genome assembly GCF_900115345.1 of Amycolatopsis rubida. Taxonomy (GTDB): domain Bacteria; phylum Actinomycetota; class Actinomycetes; order Mycobacteriales; family Pseudonocardiaceae; genus Amycolatopsis; species Amycolatopsis rubida. The sequence continues at coordinate 283,381 of NZ_FOWC01000001.1, forward strand.
TTTCCTCCATGGTCTGGGCTGGAGACTTCCTGCCCGGTTGCCACGAGCCGGGGTGTCCGCTCGGGGGTCTTGTCCGGCCGCGCGGGCGCGGCCTTGCGTGCGGTGTCGGCGGGTTCGGTGCGCACGTGCGCGGGGATGCGCAGGGTGAACGTCGACCCGGTGCCGGGACGGCTCCACAGGCCGACCGAACCGCCGTGGTTGGCCGCGACGTGTTTCACGATCGCCAGTCCGAGTCCGGTGCCGCCGGTGGCGCGCGAACGCGCTTTGTCCGCCCGGTAGAAGCGTTCGAACACGCGCTGCTGCTCGTCCTCGGCAATGCCGATGCCGCGGTCGGTCACCGCGATCTCGACCATGCCGTCGGCGAGCCGGCGCGAGATCGACACCGGGCTGCCCGCCGACGAGTACGCGACGGCGTTCTCCAGCAGGTTCGACAGCGCGGTGACCAGCAGCGTCCGATCGCCCTCGATGAGCAGGCCGCTGGCGGCGTCGGTGGTGATGGTGATGTCGGCGGATTCCGCGGACAGCGTGGTGCGCCCGAGCGCCTCGCGCACGACGGCGTCGACCTCGACCACGTTGAGGTCGGGCAGCCGTTCGGCGCCCTGGAGCCGCGACAGCGCGATGAGTTCGGTGACGAGCTGGCCGAGCCGGGTGGATTCGCGCAGGATCTTGCCGCCGAAGCGGCGGACCTCCTCGACGTCCTCGGCGGCGTCCAGCACGGCCTCGGTGAGCAGCGCGATCGCACCGACCGGGGTCTTCAGCTCGTGGCTGACGTTGGCCACGAAGTCGCGGCGCACCGCCTCCAGCCGGATCGCCTCGGAGTGGTCGACGGCCTCGACGACGGTGAACCCGTCGCCGAGCGGCCGGACCTCGCCGAGCACCGCCTCGGGCTGGCGGCGGCCGCGGCTCTCCAGCGGCGAGAGGTCGACCTCCATCGGCTCGTCGGTCTCGACCACCTGCTCGGCGGCCTTGCGCGCCCGCGGATCGGCCTGGTTCACCCGGACCAGGCCGAGTTCGTACGCCCGCGGGTTGTGCAGCACAAGGTCGCCGAACCGGTTGAGCACGATGACGCCGTTGTTGGAAGAGCGGATCAGCCGCATCAGCAGCTCCGCGACTGTGGGACCGGTGGGCCGGGCCGCCTCGCGCCGGGCGCGCGCCCTGGCCGTCAGGAACCCGGCGACCGCGCCGACGACAAGAGCGCCGATGGCCGTCAGCAGGACAACAGGCGTGGTCACGGGGGAATCGTAAGCATCCCGGTAGCCTTCCGGCCTAGTCCTGGAAGCCCGGTCGTGAGGCGAGTGACACCTGAGGGGGACATATTCGCCTCGGGGTCAGGCCCTGTTCACCCGATCGAGATGTTCCGGCACAATCGGCACGCTTAGCGTTCAGCGCGCGTCGAGGGTCTTGAGGTCCTCGTCGGATAGCTTCAGCGCCGCCGCGGCGACGTTCTGGTCCAGGTGCGCGGGGTCACTCGTACCGGGGATCGCCAGCACGTGCGGACCCTGCGCGAGCGTCCACGCCAGCCGCACCTGAGCGCTCGTCGCGTCATGCCGCCGCGCGACCTCGGCGACTCGTTCGTCTTCGTCGGACTGTCCACTCGCGACCGCGAAGAACGGCACGAAAGCCACACCCTGTTCGCCGCACAGCCGCAGCAGTTCGTCGTCCTCGCGGCGGACGGACAGGCCGTACTGGTTCTGCACGCACACCACCGGCGCGATCGCTTGGGCCTCGGCGAGGTGTTCGGCGCTGACGTTGGAAATGCCCAGCTCGCCGATCAGCCCCTCGGTGCGCAGTTCGGCCAGCGCGCCGAAGTGCTCGGCGAGCGAGCCGGAGCCGCGGTCCAGGCCGGTGCCGATGCGCAGGTTGACGACGTCGATGCGATCGCGGCCGAGTTCGCGCAGGTTCTGCTCGACCTGGCCGCGCAGTTCGTCGGGACGGGCGAACGGCCGGAACTGGCCGGATTCGTCGCGCGACGGGCCGACCTTGGTGGTCAGCACGAGGTCGTCGCCGTACGGAGCGAGCGCGGCCTTGATCAAGGCGTTGGCCGACCAGGTGGCACCGAAGTAGAACGCCGCGGTGTCGATGTGGTTCACGCCCAGTTCCACGGCTCGGCGCAGCACCGAAATCGCGCGACCGGCGTCGATCGGCGCGGCCGGGTCGAGCGAGCCGCCGAGCCGCATCGAGCCGAAGCCGAGCCGGTTGACGGTGCGGGAGCCGAGCTGCCAGGTGCCCGCGGCAGCGGCGGGAAGTGTCGTTTCGGTCATGTCTCCAGCGTGCTTCGCGGCCGGTCGTCGCGGTGGGTTTGGCAGCAAGCTGCCAACGCGGGAACACTGGACGACGTGCCCCGAGCCGAGGAAGTCGCGAACATCCGCGACGAGCGAGAACTGGTCGAACGCGCCGGACACCTGCTCGCCGGAGCCGACGAGTTCGCCTGCGCCGCGAACGACCTGCACACCTGGTCCGCGATGCAGAAATTCGCCCAGGAGCTGCCGAAAGAGCGGAAGCTGCGGATCCGCAAGGTCTACCTGTCGCGCGTCCTGCTCGACCCGGCGGGCGCGGAACACCTGCGGACACTGCACCGGCTCGGCGCGGAAGTCCGGGTCAGCGACCACGAGATCAACGAGACGATCCTGCTCGACGGCCGCGTCGCCATCCTCGCCGCCGGTCCCGGCTACAACGTCGTGACCGCCCCGGATCTGGTGCGCGGCATCTCGTCGCTGTTCGAGGCCGCCTGGCGCTCGTCGACCGCGATGGAGGCGTACGAGACGCGGTTCGCCGAGTTGCGGCAGTACACGCCACAGCTGCTGGACCTGCTGTCTTCCGGTTCCACGGACGAGAAGGCGGCCCGGGCGATGGGCGTCGGGCTGCGGACGTACCGTCGGCGGGTGGCGGAATTGATGGATGTACTGGGTGCGACGTCGCGGTTCCAAGCGGGTGCTCTCGCGAGGGAGGCGGGCCTGCTGTGAGGCGCGCCGTTCTCGCCGCGGCGTTGCTCACCGCGGGATGCGCCGCGTCCGAGCAACCCGCGCCGCCCGCGCCTGCTCCCGCACCGGCGAATGTGGCCTATGTGGACACCAAGGCGACCAGCGACGCGGTGTCCGGCGTCAAAAAGGCCGTGGAGACGGCGTTCAGCTACGACTCCACGAAGCCGGAAGAGGTCGCGAAAACCGAGCAGGAGTACCTGACCGGCGGGGCTCGCGCGCAGTTCGACAAGACCTTCGCCGAGGTCCGCACTGAGCCGGTGACCACGCAGACACAGGTGATCGAAACCGGTCTGGCCGAGCTGACCCCGGAGCACGCGCGGATGCTGGTGGTGGCCGCGCAGCACAGCAAACGCCCCGACGGAGCCAAGAACCAGAGCGTCGCGCTCATCCTGGTCACCGCGGGCAAGGCGAACGGGCACTGGCAGCTGCAGGATTTGAACTTCGACCCGCGCGGAAAGCTCACCGCAGCCCCCAGCCCAGCGGACGGCCTCGCCGCGACCCGGGACGCCGCCGTCAACGCGGCTGTCCAGGACGGCGGGATCCTGATGACCATCGACCCGAAGAACATCGACGGCAGCTACGCGAAGTGGGAAGAGGTGGCCGCCGAACCGCTTCTCTCGCAGTTCCGGATGAGCCGCCAGGAGACCGAGGACAGCATCCGCAAGACCGGGAAGAAGGCGGCCTTCGGCGCGGATTCGACCGCCGCGCTGACCGAACTCAGCCCGGACGGCACCAAGGCGGCGGCGGTGCTGTCGGCATTGGTGACGACGAGCGGCGGCCAGAACCCGGGGGAAAACCGGCTGCCGGTCCACCTCGACCTCGTCCGGCAGGGCACCGAGTGGAAGGTGTCCGGGATCCGGGCGTTCTCCAGCGCAGGGTCGTGAGCGGCAATCCCGGTTCTAACCGCGACCAGCACTCACGACGCCACCGCTCGCCGCCAGCCCTGCTCGTGAGGCAATCCCGGTTCTAACCGCGACGAACACTCACGACGCGATCCCGGCACCCCCGCGCAAACTGCCGCGCCCCGCCGCACCGCCGCACGCACCGCCGCCCCGCCGCACCGCCGCCCCGCCGCACGCCTCGCCGCCCCGCCGCACATGAGTGGCGTTGCCGGTGAGAACCGGCCCCGCCACTCACGAGCGCGCGAAAGGCTCAGCGGCCCTGGTTCGCCACTGCGGCAGCGGCTTCCTTCGCCGCCTCCGGGTCGAGGTACTCGCCACCCGCCTTGACCGGCTTGAGGTCCGCGGTCAGGTCGTAGCGCAGCGGGATGCCGGTCGGGATGTTCAGCGCGGCGATAGCGTCGTCGGAGATTCCGTCGAGGTGCTTGACCAGCGCGCGCAGCGAGTTGCCGTGCGCGGCCACCAGCACGGTGCGGCCCGCCTGGAGGTCGGGGACGATCGCCGACTCCCAGTACGGCAGCAGCCGGGCCACGACGTCCTTCAGGCATTCGGTCAGCGGGGCCCGGTCGCCGAGGTCGGCGTACCGCGCGTCGCCCGCCTGGCTGAACTCGTCCTTCGGGTCGATGGCCGGCGGCGGCGTGTCGTACGAGCGGCGCCAGAGCATGAACTGCTCCTCGCCGAACTCGTCCAGCGTCTGCTTCTTGTTCTTGCCCTGCAGCGCGCCGTAGTGCCGCTCGTTGAGCCGCCAGTCGCGCTTGACCGGGATCCAGTGCCGGTCGGCGGCGTCGAGGGCGACGTTCGCCGTGCTGATCGCCCGGCGCAGCAGCGACGTGTGCACCACGTCCGGCAGCAGCCCCGCCTCGGCGAGCAGCTGCCCGCCCTGGCGGGCTTCGCGCTCGCCGGTCTCCGAAAGGGGCACGTCCACCCAGCCGGTGAACAGGTTTTCCGCGTTCCACGTGCTCTGTCCGTGCCGCAGCAGCACCAGGGTCCCAAGTTCGGCCATGGCCATCAGCCTGCCAGAACGCGTGCGCGCCGCCAGTAGTGCGTCCACCCCTCTACCCAGAGTGCGTTACCCGGGAGTAACACTTTCACCCGACCCGCAGCCGGGTTGCCGACGAGCGGGCGAAAGAGTGCAAGGCGCTGCGCACTGTTATCCCCGTCAGCAAATTTCACTCGAACGGAGTAACCAGTAGTCTTGTGATTACTGGTCGATATCTGACAGGTTGGGCATGTCCCGCTCAGCCGGATTCCACGCACTCCCGGCTGATCACGGGCAGTGACCGCGGCTCGTCTCCCCCCTGCCGAGCCGCGGCCCGCCGGCCCCGTTGGCATCCCCCTCGTCACCGGGTCCAGCAGGCGGGACCTGCAGCGGGACGGCTCGAGATCGCGACTCCCCCTCCCTCGAGCCGTTCCGCCAGCCCCCTCACTGCGCGGGCCTGGCCTTACGCCGCCGCAACCACCAGAACACCGCGCCCGCCGGGATCCCGAACGCGGTCACAAACGGCAGCAGCACGCCGAGCACACGCACCAGCCCGCCGCAGAAGGCGACGAATGCGTCCCAGCCGCCGGACAGCCCGGCGAGGAAGCCGCCAGTCTCCGCCGTCGCGGCCGCCTGCTTCGTCACCGACAGCGACACGGTCGCCATCGCGACCTTCCCGGCCAGTGACGCCTGCTGCCGCTCCAGCGACTCCAGCGTGGCCTGCCTGCTCGTCAGCTCGCTCTCGACAGACGCGATCTCGGACACCGACTGCGCCTTCGCCAGCAGCGCGCGCATCCGGTCGACGCTCGCCCGCTGGGTCGCCAGCCGCGCGTCCACGTCGACCACCTGCGAGGTCACGTCCTGTGCGCTGATTTCCCGCCGCCTCACCTGGCCGAGCCCGCCGAGCTGGTCCAGCACGCCGTCGAGTTTCTCCGCCGGCACGGACAAGGTCAGCGACGCGGAATCGTCCGTCGCGCTCTCCTGCCCGGGGTAGCCGCCCGCAGCGGTCGCGATCGCCTTGGCGCGGGACACGACGTCGCCAGTCTTCGGGGTGGTCAGTTCCAGCCGAGCGCTGCGTGCCAGTTTGCGGTCAGTCGCGCCGGGCTCGGGCACGTACGCCTGCGCGTTGCCCTGCCTCGGCGCTGCCCCCTGCTCCTGCTGCTGCGCGGGCGCGACAGCCGACCTCGCCGAGTCCGCGGTGTTGCCGCTGCATCCAGCCAGCAGCAACACCGCGGCACCCGCGAGCACGTATCTCCATCGGGTCCGCATTCCCGTCTCCCTCCAGTCGTTGGCGGTGAGACGAAGCGACGGTGCGGACCCGTTGCACGGAATCGGTTACGACTCGGTCAACCCCGGTTCGTGCCCTCCGGCGGGTTCGGCGAGGTGTTTGAACGCCTGGAGGTTCGCCAGCGATTCGCCGCGCGAGACGCGCCAGTCCCATTCGCGCTTGATCGACGTGGCGAATCCGATTTCCAGCAGGATGTTGAAATCGCCGTCGGCGGCTTCGAGCACCTGGCCGAGGATCTTGTCCAGTTCGGACTCGGTCACCGTCTCCTTGCCGAAGCGGCCGACCAGGTAGATGTCGCCGAGACTGTCCACTGTGTAGTGCACACCGTAAAGCCGGGCGTTGCGCTGCAACAGGAACCGGTACACGTCCTCGTGCCGTTCGTCCGGACGGCGGCAGACGAACGCCTCCACCGAGAACGCGTGGTCGCCGTCCACGAGCCAGCAGTTGGTCTGCAGCTTCTTGGTTCCCGGCAACGTCACGAAATAGCGGCCTGCGCCGCGACGGTCGTAGGCGAGCCCACTTGAGTCCAAAGTGGACTTGATAGTCGCGTCAAGGCTCACACTGCCACCTCCGCCCGCAGTTCCAGCGCCTGCCGGAACGCTCTGGTCGCTTGAGCATAGATCTCCAGCAGCGAATCCGTGGTGCGCCGCCAGGAAAACCGCTGCGCGTGCCGCGTCGCGTTGGCCGCCAGTTCGGCTCGCCGGTCCGGCCGCAGCGCGACCGCGGCGAGCGCGTCGGCCCATTCCGGAGCGCCGTGCGACGGAACCAGCAGCCCGGAAACCCCGTGCGGCACCGCGACCGGCAGCCCGCCGACCTCCGCCGCCACCACCGGCGTACCGCACGCCTGTGCTTCGAGCGCGACCAAACCGAACGATTCGTTGTAGCTCGGCACCGCGACGACGTCGGCCGCGCGGAACACCGTGCGCAGCTTCAACCCGGTCTGCGGCGGCAGGAACCGCACCTGCTCGGCAATGCCCAGCGACACCGCCAGTTCGCGCAATGCCTGCGGCTGCTCCAACCCGGTGCCAGACGGTCCGCCGACCACCAGAACCACCAGCCGCGACGCCAATTCCGGCCGCCGTCGCAGCATTTCCGCCGCGGCGTGCAACAGCACGTCCGGAGCCTTGAGCGGCTGAATCCGTCCGGCAAAAGCGAGCACGACAGCGTCCGGCGACAGGTTCAGCTCGCGACGCGCGTCCAGCTGCGAGCCAGGCGTGAACCGTTCGAGGTCGACACCCGGCGGCACGGCATGCACAGCGTGCGTGGCAGCTCCGTAGAGATCGACCAGCTGCCTCGCCTCCACCTGCGTGTTCGCGACAAGACAGTCCGCTTCGGCGACCACCTGCTCCTCGCCCATCACGCGCGTGCGCGGCTCGGGTTTGTCACCCTCGGCGAGCAGCGCGTTCTTGACCTTGGCCAGCGTGTGCGCGGTGTGCACGAGCGGCACTCCCCACCGGTCCCGGGCCAGCCAGCCGACTTGACCGGACAGCCAGTAGTGCGAGTGGATCAGGTCGTAGTAGCCCGGCTCGTGAAACGCTTCCGCGCGCAGCACGCCCGAGGTGAACGCGCACAGCTGCGCGGGCAGTTCGTCGCGCGCCAGCGGCTCGAACGGCCCGGCGGGCACATGCCGCACCGTGACGCCGGGAGCCAGTTCGGCCAGCGGCGGCTGCTCCGACGAGGTCGCCCTCGTGAAGACCTCGACCTCGATGCCGCGTCGCGCCATCTCCTGCGCGGTCTGGCTGACGTACACGTTCATCCCGCCGGCGTCGCCGGTGCCCGGTTGCTCGAGCGGGGAGGTGTGCACGGACAAGACCGCGATCCGGCGCGGCTCAGCGATGAATCCCTTGAGGGTCACCTGGTCACTCCTGCTACTCGGCTGCGTCCCCGGCGAACCGCCGCAGCGCGGAGTTGAAGTCCTCCGGCTCCTCGATGAACGGCAGATGCCCGGCCTCAACGAACCAACGCAGGACCGCCCCCGGAATCTTCCCGGCCGAATACTCTGCCGCCGAAGGATCCACCACGCCGTCGGCCGAGCCGTGCACCACCAGCGTCGGTTTGTCGACCGCGGAAAGCACCTCACCACTGCCGATGTCCCGCCGGAACAGCGCGCCGCGCACCGCGGGCGGCACCGAAAGCGAACTGCCGAGCATCGCCTGCGCGTACGCACCAGGCACCTTCGGACTGGTCTGGGAGCGGGCGAACTCGACCAGCGCGGGGATCGCCGTCGCAGCGTCGGCCGAGAGCGCCGCGGGCAGCGCGGCCCGCATGATCGGCCCGGTCGCGCCGCCTTCGCGCTTGCGGCCGATCTCGGTGATCGCGCCCACCAGCACAATGCCGCCGAGCCGTGCGGTGCCGTGCTCGCGCAGGTAGTCCGCGATCACCAGTCCGCCGTAGGACCAGCCGACGACGATCGCGTCCGGACCGGCGAAGTCGAGCACCGCGGCGAGGTCTCCCGCCCACTGCGCGGGATCGTCGTAACCGTCCGAGGGGACGTCGGAGCCGCCGTGTCCGCGCAGGTCCATCGCGACGAGCCGGAACTGCCCGCTCAGCGCCGGGTCGGCCAGCTGAGCGGACCAGGCCGCGGCGGACTGGGCCCAGCCGTGCACGAAAACGATCGGACGCGCGTTCTCCGGGCCCTCGACGCGCAGTGCGATCCGCACGCCGCCGGCCCCGGTTACCTCAGTGTTCACGCCCTACTTCGTAGCAGACGGCCCTTGCCTCACTTCGCGGCCGAGAGCGACTTCCAGGTCGGCCAGTCGTAGAACCAGTCCTTGACGTCGGAGTTGGTCGGGCTGCCCAGCTTCGAACCGGTGACCTCGACCGGGTCGCCGATCATCGCCGTGTCGAAGTAGGCCTTGGCGTCCGCCTCAAGCAGGTTGACGCAGCCGTGCGAGTTGTTCGTCTTGCCGATCGCGGCCGCGTTGTCCTGGTTCTCGTGGATGAACTCGCCGTGGTTGGAGAACCGGCAGGCCCACTTCTTGTTGACGTTGGTGTAGCCGTAGCGGGCGTTGTCGAACACCGCGTGCGGCTCCTTGGACATGATGATGAAGGTGCCGTTCGGGGTGTTGCGGTCGACGACCGAGTCCAGCCCGTTGGAGCACGGGTAGCTCGCGCTCTCCGCACCGCCGCGGTAGACCTTCATCACATGGTCCGGGGTGTGGATCTTGACCACCTGGTTGCGGCCGATCTTGAACTTGGTGCTGACGTCCGATTTCACGTAGACGCCCCCGCCGAGGTCAACGCCGTACAGGTTGGCCTCGACCTCGACGGTCGTGTTGGCCGGCCAGTACTCCTTGGGCCGCCAGTCCACCTGGTTCGCCGACAGCCAGGCCCACGAGCCCTCGACGTCCTTGCTGGTCTTGACCTTGAGCGCCTTCTCGACGGCGACCCGGTCCTTCGGAGCGGCCCCGTTGAACTTCACGCTGATCGGCATCGCGACGCCGACCTCGGCGTCGTCGCCGGGGTTCAGCGTGGCGCGCACCGTCTTGGCCGGGCTGACCGTGGCGAACGACCCCTTCAGCTCAGCGGGGCGCTGGTCGCTGCCGGTCGCCTTGGCCGCGTAGTTGTAGGTCTTGCCGTAGCCGAGCGGTTCGGAACTGGTCCAGGACAGGCCGTCGGGCGCGATCTCGCCCTTGATCTCGTCGCCGCCCTCGTTGGTCAGCTTGACCTCGGTGAGCTTGCCTTCGGTGACCTTCACCACCACTGGCTCGCGCACGCTCGCGTCCTTGGCTCCGGCGGCCGGGGTCGCGGTGAGCTTCGCCACCGGGGCGACCGGCTTGCCGCCGTTGTCGCCGCTTCCGCCCTGCGGCACCGCGGTGCCGTCGTTGCTGCCGCCCGAGCACGCGGCGGCCAGCGCAGCCGCACTCGCCGCGGCGACGACCTTGAACACCGTACGGCGCTCGATCACGGTCTTACCTCCACTTGTCCCCCGCACCGGCTTCTCCCACGCACATCAGCGCCGGTGAGCGATTCGACGTTACCTGCGAACCGGAAATTCCTCTCCATCCCGCAAGACGTTTCACCCGGTGTCCGGTTGCTGCCGGTTTCCTGTCCGTTGGCTCACTCGGGTTACCCCGTGCGCCTCAGAGCGAACAGTTGATCAGCAGCGGTTCGGGATGGAGCCGCACACCGAACCGGGCCTCGACGCCGTCACGGACCTCGCGCGCCAGCGTCAGCAGGTCTTCGGTGCTGGCCTCGCCGCGGTTGGTGAGCGCGAGAGTGTGCTTGGCAGACAGCGAAACCCGGCCGCCCGGCCCCGGGTACCCCTTGCCGAACCCAGCCCGCTCGATCAGCCACGCGGCGGACAGCTTCACCCCGCCCTTGGCCGGGTACTGCGGGATCTTCCCCTCAGCCGACTCCGCGATCCGGCTCAGCACCGCCGCCGCTTCTTCCCCGGGGACGATCGGGTTGGTGAAGAACGAGCCCGCGCTCCAGGTGTCGTGATCCGCCGGGTCGAGCACCATGCCCTTGCCCCTGCGCAGCCCAAGCACCGCTTCCCGGACCTGCGCGGCGGGGACTTTCGCGTCGATCTCGACACCCAGCGTGCGCGCCAACTCGGCGTACCGGATAGGCGCGGACTGCCCGCTCGGGTCGATCCGGAACCGCACACTCAGCACAACGCCACGGTCTGTGCCCTTGAGCACGCTGGTGCGGTAAGCGAAGCCGAGTTCGTCAGCCTTGACCGTCCGTACCTCCTTCGCGGCCCGGTCGTACAACTCGACGGAGACGATCGACTCAGCCACCTCGCCGCCGTACGCGCCGACGTTCTGGATCGGCGTCGCCCCCACCGAGCCCGGAATCCCGGAAAGACACTCAAGCCCGCCGAGGCCGTTGTCGACCAGCGCGGAGACAAACGCGTCCCACTCCTGCCCAGCCGCGACCTCGACGATGTCGGCGTCGCGAGTCCAGCCGGTGTTGGCGATCCGCACGAGAGTGCCTGCGAAGCCTTCGTCGCCGACGACGAGATTCGATCCGCCGCCGAGCAACAGAACGGGCTCACCCGCGTCGTCGGCATCGCGCACGGCGGCGACGAGTTCCGCGGCGGTGGTCGCGATCACGAGCCGACGCACCGGTCCGCCGACGCGGAGAGTAGTGAAGTCGGCGAGGCGAGCCGGACCAGGCGTTTCAGCGATGTCCACGGATACTGACGGTACTGCCCGCCCCCGCCCCGCCCCCTCGGACCGTCCGTGAGGGCCACCCTCATTGACTCTGACTCCCGCAGGGTTCCCCTCACGACCCTCCACCGGCCCGCGAGAGGCCCCTTCACGAACGCGGGTTCCCTCAAGGAGCCCTTCACAGACCACCGCCGCCCGGATGCGCCCCGCGAACCCCCGCAACCACCAGCCCCCATCCGCGCGCACCCATCACCTGCCCGAACCGCCGCACCCCACGATCGAGGCACCCGGCCCCTCCCCCGCAGCCGATGCACCCACGGTCGAGGCACCCCGCCCCTTCCCACCCACGGTCGAGGCACCCAGCCCCTCCCCGCCACCGCTGCACCCACGGTCGAGGCACCCAGCCCCTCCCCGCAGCCGACGCACCCACCACCGAGACACCCAGCCCTCCCCGCAGCCGACGCACCCGACCATCGAGACACCCAGCCCTCCCCCGCACCCCGATCCGAAGCCCCCCTGCGGGCGGCGGGTGCTTGTCAAGGCATCTTTCCCGCCTTGACAAGCACCCGCCGCCCGTCAGCACAATCAACCTTCGGGGTGCCCCACACCAGCAACCAGGCCAATGTCGCCCCCAGGCGACGAGCCCCCACCCCCACCCCCACCCGGTACTGTCCGTTTCATGGGATCCCGGATCGAGCACCGCGGCGAATTCACCGGCTCGCTCGAAAACGTCTTCACCGCAGTAGCAGGCGAGGAAGCACTCCAAGCACGCCTGGAAGCGCTAGGCGGCGACGACGCCAAACTCCTCGCCTACACCGCCGAAGGCGACTCCGTCCGTTACGAACTCCAGCACGGCATCAAGGCGGCCAAACTCCCCCAAGCCGTCCGCGCCCTGCACAAAGGCGACATCATCGTCAACCGCACCCAGACCTGGAAGCGGTCCGGCGACGAGTACACCGGCCGGTCCGACGTCGGCGTAGGCGGCGTCCCCGGCGAGATCGGCGCTTCGACCTACCTCTCCCCCAAGGACGGCAAGGTCCTCCTCCGCACCACCGGCGAGGTCGTGGTGCGCATCCCCCTCTTCGGCGGCCGGATCGAGGAGTTCGTCTCCGAGCAGGTGGTCAACCTGCTGCGGCGCGAGGACGAGTTCACCGCGCAGTGGCTGGCCGAGCACGCCTGACCCCGGTGGGAGCCCCGACCAGGGGCACCACCAATCCCAACCGGTTGCGCCGGGTCGACCGCTGGCTCGCGAGCGACCCGGGCGTCACGCGGCTGCTGCGGCGCGGCGAGAGTCCCCTTGTCGTCGATCTCGGCTACGGAGCGTCGCCGGTCACGACCGTCGAACTGGCCCGCTGGCTGGCACGCGTGCGGCCGGACGTCCGGGTGCTCGGGCTCGAACTCGACCCGGAGCGTGTCGCCGCCGCTCTGCCCGCCGCTGATCCGCCCCGGCTCGACTTCCGGCGCGGCGGCTTCGAGCTGGCCGGGACGCGACCGGTCCTGGTGCGCGCGTTCAACGTGCTCCGCCAATACGCCGCGGCCGAGGTCCCGGGCGCGTGGCAGCTGATGCTCGACGCGATGCCGCCGGAGGGCCTGCTGGTCGAAGGCACCTGCGACGAGATCGGCAGGCTGGTCACGTGGGTCGTGGTCGGGGCAGGCGGTCCGCGCACGCTGACCCTGTCGCTTCGCCTCGCCGAACTCGACCGTCCGTCCACAGTGGCCGAACGGTTGCCGAAGATCCTCATCCACCGCAACGTTCCCGGCGAACGCGTGCACGCCTTGATGTCTACTTTGGACGAATGCTGGGCGGCCGCCGCGCCGCACCGGTCCTTCGGCGTGCGCGCCCGCTGGACGACCACCGTCGCCATGCTCGCCGACCGCGGCTGGCCGGTTATCGGCAATCCGGACCGGCGCAGGCTCGGCGAGCTGACCGTGGCCTGGGAGAGCGTCGCGCCGCGCTGAACCCACCTGTTCACCACCCGCACCCCGCTGGGTCATCCCTTGGTGACCTTCAGTGCTGACGATGAGCGGGTGGAACTGCTGGAACACGTCACCGAGCTGATCCGGGGCACGCTCGGCTCGCCCTGGCTGTGGGTGCTCGTGTTCGCGATCGCCGGACTGGACGCGCTGCTCCCGTTCATGCCGAGCGAAACGACCGTGGTGACCGTCGCCGTTCTGATCGGACCGGACCCGGGCAGGCTCGCGCTGCTGGTCGTCGTGTCCGCCGCCGGGGCGTGGGCGGGCGACTGTCTCGGCTACGCCGTCGGCCGCGCCGCCGGGCCGCGTGCCGTCGCCTGGCTGCAGCGCGGGCCTTCCGGACGGCAACGCTACGAATGGGCCCGCGACCAGGTGCGCAGACAAGCGCCGCTGCTGATCGTCGCCGCGCGCTACCTGCCCGGCGGACGCGTCGCGAGCGCGCTGGCCAACGGAAGCCTCGGCTATCCGCTGCGCCGGTTCGTGCCGCTCGACGCCGCGGGCGCGACGCTGTGGTCGGTGTACAGCGCGCTGGTCGGGCTCGCCGGCGGGGCCGCGTTCGCCGACCGTCCGGTGTACGGCCTGCTGCTGTCGTTCCTGCTCGGGCTGCTGCTGGTCGTGCTCATCGAATTCGGCCGGCGAGCGCGGGTGCGCAGGCTACGGTCAGTGCATGGACGCGCCACGGCTGCTGGAAGCGATCGACATCCACGCCGACCGGATCAAGGCCGCGACGCTCGCCGCGGGTCCGGCCGCGCCGGTCCTGAACTGTCCGGAGTGGACAGTGCGGGACCTGGTGACGCACCTGACGACGGTGCTCTCGTACGCGGTCGCTGCGTTCACCGACCGGAATGCTGAGTCACCGCGCGCAAGCACCTGGGAAGACACGCTCGGCCGCTGGGACGGCGAACGGATGGCCGTCCGCGAAGCCCTGCGCCGTCCGGCGGAAACCCCGCTGCGCTCGCCTTTCCCGCACGGTGGTCCGATCACCGTCGGCGATTGGACGCGCCGGCTCGCGCACGAGTTCGCCATCCACCGGCTCGATGCGGAAAGCGCCCTGCCGTCGCCGCCGGTCACCCGGTACCGCACGGAATTCGCCGAGGACGGCATCGACGAGTTCCTCGCCTTCCTGAGCCCGCGCCGCGGCCGGCCAAGCTGCCGCGACGGGATCGTCCAGGTCAGCACCGACACCCGGACCTGGACCGTTCTGCTGCACGCCGGCCAGCCGCCCGCGCTGGGCGAAGGCGTCCCGGATCTCACGCTCACCGGACCGGCCGACGACGTCTACCGCGCGCTGTGGGGCCGGCCGAACCACGCCGAGAACGTCGGCGACGCCACCCTTCTGGAGCCCCTCGCCGCACCCTGACCAGCAGGCGACGAGAATGGGTGGGTGTCAGATCCCCAGCGTTACGTGCTCACGTTCGGCTGCCCCGACCGCACCGGCATCATCGCCCGCATCTCGGGCTTCCTCGCCGACCACGGCGGAATGATCGTCGAGGCGGCGTATCACACCGATCCCGACTCGGGCTGGTTCTTCACCCGCCAGGTCGTCCGCGCCGATTCGCTGCCGTTCGACGCCCAGGGGTTGCGCGAGCGGTTCAGCGAGGTCGCGAACGAACTGTCCGCCGAGTCGAGCTGGCAGGTGCGCGACACCGGCGAGCGCCCGCGCGCCGTGGTGCTGGTGTCGAAGGCCGGGCACTGCCTCTACGACCTGCTCGGCCGGGTCGCCTCCGGTGAGCTGGACGTGGACATCGCCGCGGTGATCGGCAACCACGATTCGCTCGCGGACATCACGCGCGCGCACGGGATCCCCTTCCACCACGTGCCGTTCCCGGCAGGCGACCCGGACGGCAAGGCGGCCGCGTTCGCCAAGGTCCGCGAACTGGTCGACGCACACGACCCGCACGCGATCGTGCTGGCGCGGTTCATGCAGGTCCTGCCCGCGGAACTGTGCGCGGCGTGGACCGGACGCGCGCTGAACATCCACCACAGCTTCCTGCCGTCGTTCATCGGCGCGAAGCCGTATCACCAGGCGCACACGCGCGGAGTGAAGCTCGTCGGCGCGACCTGCCACTACGTCACCGCGGATCTGGACGCCGGGCCGATCATCGAACAGGACGTCATCCGCGTCGACCACGGCGATTCGGTGCAGGACCTGGTGCGCAAGGGCCGGGACATCGAAAAGGTGACGCTCGCGCGCGGCCTGCGCTGGCACCTCGAAGGGCGAGTTCTGGTGCACGGTAATCGGACCATGGTGATGTGACACTCGTGAGTGTTTGCCGCGGTCAGAACCGCGACAAACACTCACGAGCCGCTACGCGCCGATCGTCGCGGCGTCGATCACGAAGCGGTACCGTACGTCGCTGTTCTCGACCCGCGCGTACGCCTCGTTCACCTGGTCCGCGCTGATCGTCTCGATCTCCGCGCCGACGCCGTGCTCGGCACAGAAGTCCAGCATCTCCTGGGTTTCCGCGATGCCGCCGATCATCGAACCGGCCAGCACGCGGTTGCCACCGATCAGGGAGAAGACGTTGTACTCCAACGGTTCCCCCGGGGCGCCGACGTTCACCATCGCGCCGCCGACGCGCAGCAGGCTGAGGTAGGCGTCGACCGGCAGCTTCGCCGACACGGTGTTGAGGATGACGTCGAACCGGCCGGTGAGCGTCTCGAAGGTCGACTCGTCGCCGGTCGCGTAGTAGTCCTTCGCGCCGAGCCGAAGCCCGTCTTCCTGCTTCTTCAGGCTCTGGCTGAGCACGGTGACGTCCGCGCCCATCGCGACGGCCAGCTTGACCGCCATGTGCCCGAGCCCGCCGAGCCCGACGACGGCGACCTTCTTGCCCGGTCCCGCACCCCATCGGCGCAGCGGCGAGTACGTGGTGATGCCCGCACACAGCAGCGGCGCGGCCACGTCGAGGGAAATGCCTTCCGGGATCCGGCAGACGAACGCGTCCTTCACCACGATCTGGCGGCTGTATCCGCCGTAGGTGTTCTCGCCGTCGAAGCCGACCCCGTTGTACGTCTGCACGTTGCCCTTGACGCAGAACTGCTCGGATCCGGCGCGGCAGTACTCGCATTCGCCGCACGAATCGACCATGCAGCCGACCCCGACCCGGTCGCCGACCTGGTACTTCGTGACGTCCGAGCCGACCGCGGCGACCACGCCGGCGATCTCGTGGCCCGGCACCATCGGGAAGATCGCGGTCCCCCAGTCCTGGTTGACCTGGTGCAGGTCGCTGTGGCAGATGCCGGCGTAGGCGATGTCGATGAGCACGTCGCCGGGCCGCAGGTCGCGGCGCTCGATCGTCGTCGGCGCGAGCGGTCCGCCCGGCGCCGGGGCGGCGATGGCGGAGGTGGTCGTGGTCATGAAGCCCTCCTGGGTGTCCCGTCCGGCCGGGACAAAGTCGATGTAAGAACCCTCTTACATAGACTAGCGTGGACCTCGGCTTATTCCTCGACGCGACCACGATCGGGTGTGACACACGGCATGGCGGCGCAGTACCACCACCGCAATCTGCGCGCCGAACTCGTGCGCGTGGCTTTCGACCTCATCGCGGAAAACGGGATCACCGGGTTCTCGGTCGCCGAAGCCGCGCGCCGGGCGAAAGTCTCCGCCGCCGCGCCATACCGGCATTTCCCGGACCGCGCCGCGTTGCTGGCCGCAGTCGGCACGGTCGCGGCGCGCCGGCTTCGCGAACTCGCCGACGAAGCAGCCGCCGCCGAGACCGACGACGGTGCCGCGCTGGCCGCCGTCGCCGCCGCGCACACCAAGTTCCTCATCGACACCCGGATCGGGCTGCACGTCTTCTTCGCCGCCGAGCTGACTGGCGCGCAATACGCCGAACTGCACGAGGCCCGCCGTGAACTGATCGACGCGTCGCTGCTGCGCTGCCTCGCGATCGCGCCGGATCCGGCTATCGCGCTGGAACTGATGGAGCAGCTCCACACCCAGGCCTACGGCTACGGCGATTTCTACCTCAACGGCGTCCACCAATGGCTTGGCTATCCGACGGAGCAGGTCGTCGCCAAGTCCCGGCGGGCGGCGCGGATCGTGATCGAGGCTTATCGCGCGGAGACTCCGGCGATCAGTCCGGCGGAGTGGTGACGTAGCGGTCAGCCAGCCAAGCGCCGAAGGCGTGCAAACGATCGGTGAGCGCGGGCGGTTCCAGCACGTCGAAATCCACGTCCAGGTAAGCCAGCCAGCGCGCGGCCCAGTCGAGATCGTCGGTGCCGAACCGGAGTTCGCACTCGTCGCCGTCCTCGACCACGGTGGCGACGCCCGGGTCGACAAGTTCCCGCACCAGATCTGCGGACGTGCGCATCTGGACCCGGACGCGATGCCGCCAGCCCGCGTTCGTGATCAGATCGGCCACAGTGGACGGTGGTTCCGGCGCGGGCAGCTTGATCCCGAGCGGCTGGACCGCCTCGATTCTTTCTACCGCAAAGGTTTTCCATTCGCTGGTCCCGCGCGGGCAAGCGACGAGATACCACTGCCGCCGGACCGTGATGAGCCGATAAGGCTGCACATCAACGGGTTTCGCGGACGGAGCGGCCACGGCTCGATGCCGGATCCGGACCGCTTCGCCAGCCCGGCAAGCCAACGCGAGCGGCACCAGAATGTCCCGTGCCGCCTGCCGGAAAGGCTTGCCCGGTAACGATTCCACCTCCGCGAGCGCGGCTAGCCGGGTCTGCCAGCGCGTCGGCACCACCTGGGTCAGCTTGGCCAGCGCGGTCACTGTGGCGGTTTCCAGCCCGTCGACCGTCACTGCCGTTTGCAGGCCGAGCGAGACCGCGGCGACCTCGTCGGCGTCCAGCAGCAGCGGCGGCATCGCAGTGCCGTGCGCCAGCCGATAGCCGCCGGCCCGGCCCGGTTCACCGTCGATGCGATAGCCGAGTTCGCGCAGCTGAGCGATGTCGCGCCGCGTCGTGCGCTCGGTGACGCCGAGCCGGGCCGCGAGGTCGGTGGCGGAGATGCCAGGGCGCGCCTGCAGCAACGCCAGTGTCTCCAGGCGACGGCTCGTCGTGGTCATGGTCCCGATTCTCGCGCAAAACTAGGACAGTATCCGACCGGGTATCTGGTCATACTCGTTTTATGACTCAGCTGCTCCGCCCCGAAGGGCTCGTCCAGTCCCCCGCCTTCGCCCAGGTCGCCGTGGTCCCGCCGGGCGCGACGACGATCTACGTCGGCGGCCAGAACGCGGTCGACGCGAACGGCGCGCTCGTCGGCGGAACCGACGTCGCCGCGCAGGTCGAGCGGGTGATGGCCAACCTGGAAACGGCACTGGCCGCCGGGGGCGCGACCGTCCAGGATGTGGTGATGCTGAACATCCTGCTGGTCGCGGACGTCGATCTCGCCGGGGCTTATCCGGCCGCCGCCGCGGCGCTGGCGGGCGCGACGCCGCCGGTCACCGTCCAGCGCGTGGCCGGGCTGGCGGTACCGGGCGCGCTCGTCGAGGTCAGCGCGATCGCGGCGGTGGCCCGGTGAGCGTCGGGCAGACCAAGGACGCGGGCTGGCAGATCGGCGTCTCGAAGACGATCGGCCGCTCCGCCGAGGATGTCTGGGACTTCATCACGTCCGCGGAAGGCGTGGCGATCTGGCTCGGCGAGGGCGTCACGGTCCAGCCCGAACCCGGCGTCGGCTACGAGACCGCCGACGGAATCCGCGGCGAGACGCGCAGCTTCCGCGAAATGGACCGGATCCGGCTCACCTGGCAACCGGCCGGCTGGTCGCACGCGACGACCCTGCAACTGGCCGTGCGCGCCAGCGGCCCGGAAAAAGCAATGCTGCGCATTCACCAGGAACGGCTGGCCGATGCCGCCGAACGGGAGCGGCAGCGCCGCCATTGGCAGGGAGTTCTCGCCGAACTGATCACCGCGCTTGCCTAGCCCGCGACTGACAGAGGACCCTGGAACGCAAGCGGTTCACCGGCAGGAGGCGCGATGCTCTGCGTGTTCGACGTCAACGAGACACTGCTCGATCTGACGGTGCTCGACCCGCTGTTCACCCAGCTCACCGGTGATCCGGAAGCGCGCCAGGAATGGTTCACGCTCGCGATCCACACCGTGCTCACGGTGACCGCGGCCGGCCAGTACCGCGATTTCGCGCAGATCGCCGGGGAAGCCGCTGCCGCCGTGTGCGCGCGGCACGGCCATGAACTGACCGACGCCGAACTGGTGAAGGTCGGCGACGGTCTGCGCACTTTGCCCGCGCACGCCGACGTCGTGCCCGGCCTGGACCGCTTGCGCCAAGCCGGGCACCAGGTCGTCGCCCTCACGAATTCGCCGCTCGCGACCGCCGAGGCGCAGTTGCAGAACGCTGGCCTGGCCACGAAATTCGAGCGGATCTTCTCCGCGCAGCAGGTCAGCAGGCTCAAGCCCGCACCGGAGCCGTACCTCCAGGTGCTGCGTGCCTTCGGCGTCGAACCCGGCCAAGCGGTGATGATCGCCGCGCACGGCTGGGACATCGCCGGGGCGCAAGCAGCAGGACTCCGGACCGCGCTGCTCGCGCGTCCCGGAGTCCACCCGCTGCCCGGCCTGCCGGCCGCGACCTACACCGCGGCGACGATGCCCGAACTGGCGGACGCGATCGTCAGGAGCTGAGGCGCACCAGCATCTTTCCGGTGTTGGCCCCGCTGAGCAGGCCGAGGAAGGCGTCCGGCGCGTTGCGGATACCGTCCACAAAGGTCTCCGAGTACTTGATCTCCCCGGACGCGACGAGCGGCGCGACCTCGGCCACGAACTCCTGCATCAGGTGCCAGTGATCCAGCACGAGCAGGCCGCGCATGGTGATCCGCTTCGCGATGAGCTGCACCAGGTTGCGCGGAGCCGGGGTCGGCTCGGTCGCGTTGTACTGCGAGATCATGCCGCAGATGGCGATCCGGCCGTGCAGGTTCATCGACGCGATCGCGGCTTCCAGATGCTCGCCGCCGACGTTGTCGAAGTAGACGTCGATGCCCTCGGGCGCGGCCGCGGCGAGCTGCTCGGCGACCGGTCCGTCCTTGTAGTTGAAGGCGGCGTCGAAGCCGAGTTCTTCGGTGAGATAGCGGACCTTCTCCGCCGAACCCGCGCTGCCGATCACGCGCTTGGCGCCCTTGAGCCGCGCCAGCTGACCGACGAGCGAGCCGACCGCACCGGCCGCGCCGGAGACGAAAACCGTGTCGCCCGGCTTGAATTCCGCGCTCACCAGCAGCCCGGCGTACGCGGTGAGGCCCGGCATTCCGAGCACGCCGAGGTAGGTCGAGAGCGGCGCGACGGAATCGTCCACTTTGACCGCTCGCTTGGCGTCGAGTACCGCGTGCGTGCGCCAGCCGGCCTGGTGCAGTACGTGCTCGCCGACCGCGAAGTCGTCCACAGTGGACTCGATGACCTCGCCGACCGCGCCGCCCTGCATGGCCTCGCCGACCGCGAACGGCGGCGAGTAGGACTTCACGTCGTTCATCCGGCCGCGCATCGCCGGATCGACGCTCATCACCACGTTGCGCACCAGGATCTGCCCGGGACCCGGCTTCGGCACCTCGGTCTCGACGATGTCGAAAGTGTCCATGGTCGGGACGCCGTGCGGACGGGCCGCGAGCCGGATCTCAGTCGCTGTGGGTGCGTTCACCGTCGAACTCCGTTTCGTTCAAGCTGGATTGAAGCGGGGCGCGCGCCCCGGCTATCCGGCCAACGGAGAAACCGGGGCGCGCATTCCGATTGTCCCCGGGGTTGTGGCAAGCGCTACACGATCTCCGCGAGCTTGCCGAGCACGCCGTCGTAGATCTTCTTCAACCCGCCCGGCGCGAAGGTCTTCTCGAAGAAGCCGCCGATGCCGCCCGCGCCGTCCCAGCTGGTCTGGATGCGGACGAGCGAACGCTCTCCGGAGGAGGTGACGGTCCAGGTGGTGACCATGCTGGAGTTCGCGTCGGTCTCGACGAAGGTACCCGGCGACGGCTCGGTCACCGTGGCCGCGACATCGCGCACGCGCTTGGACGTGGCCTGCAGCTTCCAGCTGGCCTTCGTGCCGGCGCCGACGCCGCCTTCGCTGACCTCGTAGTCGCGGTAGTGCTCGGTGAGCAGCTTCGGCCGAGTCTCGGCGTAGTCCGCGACCAGCTCACGCACGCGTTCCACCGGCGCGTCGATCGTGCGCTCCGCGGTGGCCGTGACCTTGCCCATGTCGTTTCCTCCTCAGGGTTCCGCCACCGCAACCCTTGCACATGGGTGTCGTGAGTGGCGATCCCGGTGAGAACCGGGATCGCCACTCACGACCGCTCAACTCAGCCCCTGCTGCTTCAGCCAGTCCTTGGCCACGTCCGCCGCGGGTTCGCCGTCCGCGTCGACCCGCTTGTTCAGCTCGCGCATGCCGTCCGTGGTGAGCTTCGCGCTGACGGCGTTGACGGCAGTCGCGAAGTCCGCACCGCGCTCGTCGAGCACCTTCTTGTTCACCGCGGGCACCACGTTCTCGGTGGGCACGATGGTGAGGTCGTCCTTGAGCGCGACGTACTGCGAGTCGCCGACCAGCGGGCTGACCGAGTCGACCGGGATCACCGTGACCGCGCCGGAGTTGAGCTGCTGCACGCGCGGCCCGGCCTCCTGCACGGTCTGGAAGGTGGCGTTCGTCAGCTTGTAGACGTCCTTGAAGCCCTGGAAGCACGGCAGCCGCTTCTCGCACTCCGGCGGACCGGCCATGACGACCTTGTCGAGCTTCTTCAGGTCGCTGATCGACGCGATGCCCTTCGACTTCGCGAGGTCGGCCTTCACGATGTAGGTGTTCTTGTCCTCGGCCGCGGCGTAGTTCAGCAGCCCGACGCCCTCTGGAGCGAAAAACTTCGCCAGCTGTTCGTGCTCGGCCTTGGCGTCCTTGGTGGCCTCCTTGCCGAAGCCGGTCGTGATCGCCGCGCCCTGGTACTCCGGCAGGAACTGCAGCTCGCCGGATTTGAGCGACGGGTAGACCAGCTCCCGCGAGCCGAGGTTCAGCTTCCGGGTGACCGGATAGCCCTTCGCCTCCAGCGCGCTCGCGTAGATCTCGGCCAGGATCTGGCTGTCGGTGAAGTTGAACGAGGCGACGACGATCGGAGCGCCGCCCTTGCTCGGCGCGGCCGGCTGGTCGCTTCCCCCACCGCACGCGGTCAAGCCGAGCGCGGCCGTCGCCAGCAGCGCGGCCGCTCGGATGTTCCGGGTCCAGCGCACGTGTCCCCACACTCCTCAGTTCACTCGTTAGTGGGAATGGACCCTAACCGCGACCCCCGACAGAAACCACTGGTGAGGAATCCTGCCCGGGGAATCTCACGAGCCGGAATATTGTCGCTCGATCGGGGTAAGGTCGCGCCGTGCACGCGTCCGTGACCCCGCTGCTGGCCGACAGCAGCCGTCCCCTCTTCGAATGGCGGTGGGTCGAACGCAACGCCGACGCGATTCTGCAGCGGCTCGGCGAGCACATCGCCCTCACCGCGACCGCGCTCGGCGTCGGCCTCGTGCTCTCGCTCGCGCTGGCCACGCTGTGCCTGCGCTACCGCTGGTTCTATCCGTTCGTGGTCGGCACGGCGGGCGCGCTCTACGTGATCCCGAGCCTCGGCGCGTTCGCGCTGCTGGTCCCGCTGCTCGGGTTCTCCTTCGCCACCTCGGTCATCCCGCTGGCGACGTACACGCTGCTGATCCTGATCCGCAACATCGTGACCGGCGTGCAGCAGGTACCGACCGAAGTGCGCGAAGCGGCGATCGGGATGGGCTTCACGCCGCGGCGGTTGTTGTGGCAGGTGGAGCTGCCGCTCGCGCTGCCGGTGGTGATCGCCGGGCTGCGGGTGGCCGCGGTGACGACGATCGGCCTGGTCACCGTCACGTCGCTGCTCGGCATGGGCGGGCTCGGCTACTTCATCCGGGCCGGCATCCAGACGACGATCCCGAATCCGAGCCCGATCATCGTCGGCGTCGTGCTGTCGATCGCGCTGGCCGTACTCGTCGATTTGCTGCTGTGGCTGAGCGAACGCGCGCTGGCCCCGTGGGCGCGGAGGGCCGTTCGATGAGCTTTTTCGAGCAGCTGAGCCACTGGCTCGCCGACCCGAACCGCTGGAGCTGGACCGATCCGGCCGGGATTCCGTTCCGGACTGTGCAGCATCTGTGGTTTTCCGCGCTGGCACTGGCGATCTCGATCATCCTGACGGTGCCGCTCGCGCTGTGGCTCGGGCACTACCGGCGCGGCCAGTTCCTGGCGAGCAGCGCGGTGAACATCGGCCGCGCGATCCCGAGTTTCGGGCTGATCATCCTGTTCTGGTTCCTGGCCAGCAGGTGGGGCGCGAACACGGACTTCTGGCCGCTGCTGCTCGCGCTCGTCGCGCTGGCGCTGCCGCCGCTGTTCACCAACACCTACGCGGGCGTGGTGCAGGTGGAACAGGACGTCGTCGACGCGGCGCGCGGCACCGGGTACCGCGAATGGCAGATCATGCTGCGTGTGGAACTGCCGCTGTCGTCGCCGGTGATCGTGGCCGCCGCGCGAGTGGCGTTCCTGCAACTGATCGCGACGGTCGCGATCGGCGCGATCGTCAACGACGGCGGCGGTCTGGGCCGCTACATCGTGGACGGTTTCGCCCTCGGCGAGCAGGGCCACGGCGAAATCTTCGGCGGCGGGGTGGCGGTGGTGGTGCTGGCGCTGGTGTGCGAGGGGGTGTTCGCGCTGCTGACCAAACTGGCCACGCCTCGCGGGTTGGCGCTCCAGCAGGCCCGTCGGGACTCGTGAGTGTTTATGCCGGTTCTCACCGGGATAAACACTCACGACACACCGCGGCCAGCCGATCAACCTCCGCCCCCAGCGACCGATCAACCACCACCGGCTCGACCCTCGCCGCGAGCCAGGCGTAGGTGTCGCCCAGCCTCGGTGCCCCCGGGGTTTCGAGCAGATACCGCGCCTGCCGCCCGGCGATCAGCTCGCACGCGGTGATGGCGAAGAAGCGTTCGATAACTGTCTCCAGCTCGGCTCCGGCCTTGCTGGCAAACGCTTGCACATCCTCCTGACCAGCGGAAGTGTCCAACGACCCCAGCGTCGCCGGTGCGGCCAGCCCTCGCATCGCGTGCAGCTCGCCGGCCGCGCGTTTGTGCAACGGCGCAAGCCCGGCCTGCGGCCCCGGATCCACCGCAAGCTGCGGCGGCAAACCGCTGAACTGCGGATCGAGGAGGCGGTGCAAGCGCTGTACCGAGATTTCCGCCGCGT
Organism: Amycolatopsis rubida; assembly: GCF_900115345.1. Taxonomy (GTDB): domain Bacteria; phylum Actinomycetota; class Actinomycetes; order Mycobacteriales; family Pseudonocardiaceae; genus Amycolatopsis; species Amycolatopsis rubida. The sequence goes on from NZ_FOWC01000001.1 coordinate 307,786, forward strand.
GGACGAGGGCTGCCTTGACCGCGTCCATCCTCAGCCCGAGCGCTGTGGCGTGATAGCCGGTTGTCGGGACGAACTCGCCGTTGACAAAGGCCGGTGAGTCCGCTGGAGTTTCCCAGGACTCCTGCAAGGCTTCCCGTAGTTCCCCGTCAGTCCGGCTGACGTATTCGAGCACCTTCGGGCCGACTCGCACCGAGATCGGAGCCTGCACGACTCCCTTTTTCGCGGCGGCCCCCTCGATGAGGTTCTCGATGCTGGTGCCGCGGTAGATCGCTTGCGGCGCACCAAGAACGTCCACGGTGATCGCCGCGCAGACCGTCTGCCAATCGACCAGCCGACGCAGCCTCTTGCCGCAAACCCACGCGTACGCCTCGGCCAGCGGCGAACCTTGAATCAGGCTCGCCCCTTCCTTCGGCCCCAGCACGAACGGCCGTACCCCGCGCCGTTCCAGCGCTTCCGCCGCCGGAACTTCGGCGCCGTCCTCGATGACCGTGCCGAGCCCGATGAAGGTCTGGAACGCGTGCGCCAGCGGGATGATCTCGCCCGCGCTGCCGAGACTGTCGCGCGGGACGGCGGGGAGGAACCCGTCGTTGAGCCGGTCCACGAGGAAGGTGACCAGCTCGGGACTGACCGCCGCGTCGCCGCGAAGAAACCCGCGCAGCCGCATGCGCAGCAACGCCCGGGTCAGCTCCGGCGACAACCACGGCTTCCCGCCGACCGCGCGGCCGACCAGCAGATTGCGCTGATGGCCGGCCTGCTGCTCGGCGGTGAGCCGGGTTCCGGCGAGCCGTCCCATGCCGGTGTTGACGCCGTAGACCGGGCTGTCCTTGTCCAGCGCGGCCAGCATCGCCTCGCGCTGCCGCTTGAGCGCTTCGAGCGCGGCCGGGCTGATCTCGACTGGTTCGTCCACTATGGACAGTTCAGCGCGCGAGCCCGTCGATGACCTCGGCGTTCGGCAGCCCCGCGAGCGCCGTACCGGAGATCAGGAGCTTGCTGCCGCGGATCCCGCTGCCGATCACCAGCTCCGGCGCGTCCGCGACGGCTTGGTCGAGGAGGATCGGCCAGTCCGCGGGCAGCCCGACGGGCGTGATGCCGCCGTACTCCATGCCGGTGAGGGAAACGGCCTCGTCCATCGGCGCGAACGACGCCTTGCGCACGTCGAGGCGGCGCTTGATGACGCCGTTGACGTCGGCGCGGGTCGTCGCGAGCACGAGCGCCGCGGCGAACCGGACCTCGCCAGCCCGCTTGCCAGCGACAACGACGCAGTTCGCGGAGGCTGTCAACGGCGAGCCGTACGCCTCGCAGAACGCGGCGGTGTCGGCGAGTTCCGGATCGATCTCGGTGACGCCGAGTTCGTCCGGCGCGGGCATCGCGGCAAGCGCCTTGGCGACGGGTTCGGCAAGCAGGTCGGTACGGGTCGGCGCGGGAACGACGGTGAGGCTTCCGGCGATAGTCCAGGTGGTCACGGGCCCGAATGTAATCCGCCCGCCGCTCCGGTCACCAGTTGCGGTGGCCTCGCTGAACCTCGATGAGCTTCGGCCGCACGTCGACGATGTAGACGAGCGCCGCCGCCATCGCGGGCACCCAGAAGATGAACCCGGGCCCCTGGATCTGGAAAAGCACCAGGGCAAGCGTGGCCCCGCCGGTGATCAGCATCCAGATCGGCTTGGTCTTGCGATCGGCCGCCGAGTACGCGTCAGCTCGCTGGAGCAGCGCGTGAACGAAGGCGAAGAGCCCGACCAAGGCGCTGCCCCAGTGGATGACCCTGAGGATCCATTCGGCAACCAGCACGCCGCCAGCTTACGGCAAACCGCCCACGCCGCCCGCTCCCCCAAAACCCGGCGCCGCGACGTGACTGCTGGTCAGACTCGGACGGCCGGGTTCGGCCCGCGGTTAGCCGCAGCGAGCAAGTCTGGGGTGACAACGGTCACTCCGGGCGGATGTCCCTGCTTGGGTCGAACCCAGTCCGCCGCCGCGAACCTAGGTCGAACCCAGTCCGCCGCCGCGAACCTAGGTCGAACCCAGCTCGCCGCCACGAGCCTAGGTCGGACCCAGCTCGCCGCCACGAGCCTAGGTCGGACCTAACGACGCTCGCCCGAGTTGGGTCCGACCCAACACCGGCCTCACCGAAACACTTCGCCGCAGCACACGGCGGCCGGACCAATCCACCCAACGCGGCCGCCGAAACACCCCGCACAGGAGAACGGCGGCACCGTCCCCCGATTCACCGGCGCGGCTGCAACCTCACCAACGCCCCCGCCACCGCAACCCCGCCACAGGGGTGCCCCGGCACGTCCCCCGATTCAGCAGCAATCTCACCAACACCCCGCCACTACATCTCCACACCACCCCGGCACGTCGTCCGATTCAGCAGCAACCTCACCAACACCCCGCCACCCCATCCCACAGCACCCACATCCCGCAGCACCCCGGCACGTCGCCCGATTCAGCGACACGGGGCACAGTCCGCCATGCAGCGGCACGGCACCTCTCGCACGCGGAGCGTGCACCGTCCCCAACACCGCGACACCGCAACGGCACAGTGCCCCGAACATCCCCAACGCAGCGCACGGCGGCCGGACCAACCCTCGGCCCGGCCGCCGTGCGACCCCTCGATCTTCAATTCTCGCCCTCGGCGACCCGGCGCAAACCGTCCCGCCCCAACGGTTCGGGCACCGAAGCGCCCGAACCGCCGTCAGTGCGGCAGCGACTTTTCCGTCACTTCTCCGTCTTCGGCGCGGCCGGCTTCTTCGCGTTCGCCGTCGTGGCGGTGGTCGTGCGGCGGGCCGGGGCAGCGGTCTTCGGCGCGGTGCGGTTCGCGGCCTTGCGGGCCGCCGAACGGGTCTCGTGCGCGACGTTCTCGCCGATTTCCTCGACCGCGTCCGCGGTCTCGCCGGCCACCTCGGTCACCTTGCGGGCGGCCTTCTCGCCAGCGGAACGGGTGCGCTTGGTGACCTTCGCCAGCACGCCGTCGACGCGCTCGCGGGTCTCCTCGGTCAGGCCGTCGACGCGCTCCTGCGCGGCGGTCAGCGCGTCGTCCAGCTGCTCAAGAGCCTTCTTGACCTGCGGCTGCGCGGCGATCTTGTCCCACGCCTGCTCACCGGACTCGGCCAGCTTGTTGTACAGCTTCAGCGCGGCCTCGGTGTACTCGTCGATGGCCTTGCGCAGTTCGGCCGGGTCGAGCTTCTCGCGGAGGCTCTCGACATCGGTCGGCAGCTCCTCGAAGCCCTTGCGGGCGGCCTCGGTGTTCTTGGTGACGTTGGCGCGGGCCTTGGAAACCGCGTCGGTCACGGCCTGGCTGGCCAGGTTGCCGGCGCCGAGCGCGGCGAGCAGCGGGGTGCGGACCTGGTCGAGCGCGGTGTTGACGGCCTTGCGGACGTCCTCGGTCTTGGGCGTAGTCATGCCGACTCCTCAGTGGTCTCTTGGGTGGTCTTCGGTGCGGTGTTCGCGGCGGCGTTTTCGCGCCGGAAGGACTCGTAGACGTCGAGCAGGACCTGCTTCTGCCGTTCGGTCAGCTCGGCGTCGGCGCGGATCGCGTCGCCGACCGGGCCGCCGGTCGGCAGGTCGAGGATTCCGGCCTGCACGTACAACGCTTCGGCCGAGATCCGCAGCCCTTTGGCGATCTGCTGCAGGATCTCCGCGCTGGGTTTGCGGACCCCGCGCTCGATCTGGCTCAGGTACGGATTGGACACTCCGGCGAGTTTCGACAGCTGGCGCAGCGAAATCTTCGCGGAACTGCGCTGCTGGCGGATGTACTCGCCGATGTCGGAGGCAATGTCCGCGACCTTGTCCATGGGGCGCTGTGCTCCGCCGGGTTCTGTCATCCGGTCACCTCCTCGCGACCTACTCGACAGTACGCTCGCGTGCTAGCTATTGCAAGCACCCTGCTTGCAACCATCGGGTGTGGTTCCGCTCACCCCGTTACCCTGGGCTTATGCGGGCACAACGGTTGCGTCGACGCCTGGTCCGGCACCTCGTCGAAGAGGACGTGCTGCACGACGAGGCGTGGACGGACGCCTTCGCGACCGTCCCGCGGCACGCGTTCCTGCCGCGGTTTTTCGTGCCCTCCGGCAACGGCTGGGCCGCAGTCGACCGCAGCGACCCGGACTGGCTGGACCGCGTCTATTCGCGCGACGTCCTGGTCACCCAGCTCGACGACGACCCGGCGCTCTGGGACCGGGCCCGCGCACACGGACCGGTCCCGGGCACGGCGACCAGTTCGTCCAGCATGCCCGCGATCATGGCGATCATGCTGGAAGAACTCCTGGTCCGCGACGGCGATCGGGTACTGGAGATCGGCACCGGAACCGGCTACAACGCGGGTTTGCTGTGCCACCGCTGCGGTTCCAGCCAAGTGTCCACAGTGGATATCGACCCGGCCATCGCGGCCGCCGCGCGGGAACGTCTGGCCTCCTGCGGCTACGCCCCCGCGTGCGCCACCGGCGACGGCGCACTCGGCTTCCCGGCCGGAGTGCTCTTCGACCGGGTCCTGTGCACCGCGTCGGTCTCCCGGATTCCCCTTTCCTGGCTTGAGCAAACACTCCCCGGCGGGCACATCGTCACCACCCTCAACCGCCCGCTCGGCGGCGGGCTGATCCGGCTCACCGCAGGCGAAGGCGCGACCGCCGAAGGCCAGGTCCTAGCCCGCGACGGCCGCTTCATGCCCCTGCGGGCGCACCGCCTGTCGCCACTCGCGGAACTGCCGTCCACTGCCGATGCGCAATGGCGTCCCACGGAATTGTCGATGACAGATGTTCTCAAACCGCAACGCCATTTTGAGTTCTTCGCGTCACTGGAGCTGCCGGAGGTGCGCCCAGTGCACGTCGACCCGAACGGCAGCTTCGCACTGTCCCATCCAGACGGTTCCTGGGCCCGCACCCGCCGCACGGATTCCGGTTTCGAGGTAGCGCAAGGAGGTCCACGTGCCTTGTGGGATCTCGCCGAGGACGCGCACCGTCGCTGGGAATCACTGGGTCGTCCCAGCCGGTCGCGCTTCGGCCTCACGGTCACCAGCGACGAGCAGACTTTCTGGCTGGACGATCCGCAATCCGAGAACCGGTGGCCGTGCGGCTGATCACCCCGCCAGCCCGCGAAGCAGCCCCTCCAGATCACGCTCGCCCGCGCGCGTTTGCGCGCCGTGCGCCAGTCCTCCGCGAATCAGCGCTTCCGCCGCGGGACGAGTGAACTGCCCCGCCCAAGCGTCGTGTTCCCGCTGAAATCCCTTGGCCAGATCATCCGGAACGACAGCCTGTTTCGCCGCGGCGATCACTCCCTCCGGCAGCGCGGCGATGTTGCGGGCCAGCCGATCGACGACTTCTTCCAGTTCGTCAGCGGGCACGGCCCGGTTGACCCAGCCGTAGCGTTCGGCCGTCCGCGCGTCGTACAACTCGGCGCCGAGCACGATCTCCAACGCCCGGTTGCGGCCGACCCGGTTCGCCAGATACTGCGTTCCGCCGCCGCCCGGGACAATCCCCATCAGCGCCTCGATCTGCCCGAGACCGGCGGAGCCGATCGCGGCGAAGGCCAGGTCAGCGGCGGCGACGAACTCCGCCCCGCCGCCTCGGGCCAGGCCGGCCAGCTGCACGATCGTCACCTGCGGCTGCTGCCGCAGAAGTTCGCCCAACGCCTGGAAAACGTTGAGCCCCGCGGGCACCTCGGGGGCGAACTGGTCGAACGCGTCCGGCGTATCGACCAGTGACATGTCGACGTGCGCGATGAAGAAGTCCGGATCGGCGCTGTCGAAAACGATCACGCGCGCCGAATCATCGTCTCGCAGCGCGATCAGCAGCCGCCTGAGGTCCGCCATAAGAGCCACGTCGAGGACGTTGACGGGCGGGTTGTCGATGGTGACGCGGACGATGCCGGCCTCGCGGCGCACGCGCAGGGTCGAGTAGTCGTCGTGGTGCATTCGGGTCTCCGATACGTATCCGGCAGGCAGCTAGGTTCCTGATGTATACCTAGGCTCGGACGTTGCTCGACCGGCGTCAATAACGCACTTTGGGCATCGCAAGGATCATGGAGGATACCGAGATGGCCGCTCCCGACACCGACACTGTCTACCGGGCCGACTGTCCCAGCCGCCCGATCCTCGACCAGATCGCCGACAAGTGGTCGATGATGGCGATGGCGGTCCTGGAGGAGCCGCGCCGGTTCAACGACATCAAACGCAGGCTGGAAGGCGTGACCCAGCGGGTGCTGACCCAAACCCTGCGCCGGCTGGAACGCAACGGCATGATCGAGCGGCGGGTACTGCCGACGTCCCCGGTCGGAGTCGAGTATTCCCTTACGCCGCTTGGTGAATCACTGCGCGAGCCGTTCGGCAGGCTGTATGACTGGACCGTCGCGCACACCGGCGAAATCCACGAATCCCAGCAGCGTTACGACGAACGGCTCCGCGCGGAAGAATCGTGAAGGGCCACTAGGTCGAACCCAGTCACAATCCCGCTTACGCACCGATTCCTAGGTCCGACCTAATTCTGGCCCGGACCCACTTCTCCACCGCGGTCACGACGTCGGCGAGCGGAGCCTCCGTCGTGTCGATGGACTCGACCTGCCCACGTATCCACAGGTTGAACTCGAGCATCTCCTCGATACGCGCCTCGTCCCACTCCCGCCACGCCGGCCGGGCACGCAACCGCCGCCGAAGGGTCTCGTTGTCCGCGACCAGCGCCAGATAGTGCACGTCCGAGAAGAAAACGCGCTCTGGCAACGGTTCCAGCTCCTGCGGTGCGACCGTCCCGCACAGCACGACCGGCCGTCCGTTCTGGTGCAGCATCGCCGCCATCCGCAGCCACGCCCCGCGAAACGCCGGATTCCCCGGGACGTCGTCGCGCAACGCGCCGGTCCACAGCACATCCTGCTCCAGCACGACGGCCTCGCCCGCCAACCGCTGCGCCAGCTTCGGCCCGACTGTCGATTTGCCGCCCGCGCTCGGCCCCGTCAACGCGAATAACGGCAGCCGCCGGAACGGCCACCGGTGTCCGCACTCCGCGCACCGCACGAGGTCCCCGTCAACCTGTGGACAACTCGCACGGTCGCCACAGGCCGGGCAGATCCGCAGGTCAAGCGCTACCGGGACGGTGGACAACTCAATCGAAGAGGTTCTCGAGGAAACCGCGCTTGCGGCGTCCGCCGTACGGTCGCGGCGAGTCCCCGTAGCCACCGCGGTGCGGCCGCGGCGAGTCCGCGTGCCCGCCCCGATACGGACGCGGCGAATCCGAATGCCCGCCCCGATACGGACGCGGCGAATCCGAATGCCCGCCCCGATACGGACGCGGCGAATCCGAATGCCCGCCCCGATACGGCCGGGGCGAATCCGAGTACCCGCCTTGATAAGGGCGCGGCGAATCGGGACGGCCGTACGGCGGCGGCTGCTGCCGGTAGAAAGCGCTCTCCGCACCGGCGATCTGCTCCAGCTCACCGCGGTCGAGGAAGATCCCGCGGCAGCCGTCGCACTGCTCGATGTGGACGCCGTTCTTGTCGACCGTGCGCATCATGTTCTGACACTTCGGACAAATCACGCAGCCGACCCTACGCGGATTCGGCGTGCCGCGTCAGCAGGCGCAGAGGCAGAACGGGTGGCCGACCGGATCGGCGTACACGCGGAAGGTCTCCGGTGAATCGTCGAGCAGCTTCGCGCCCAGTCGGAGAATGCGCTGGTGAGCGGCCTCGAGATCGGGGACGTCGAGGTCGAGGTGCGCCTGCTGCGGCTTCTCCTGCGACGGCCATTCGGGCGCTCGGTAATCGGCCACCCGCTGGAATTCCAGCCGGACGCCGCCGCGCGGGTCGACGAGCGTGGCCCAGTGGTTGTCCGGCGCGATCTCGGGTTCGTCCCACTCAAGAAGGGAGCGATAGAAACCGGCGAGTACCCCTGGGTCCGGACAGTCGAACGCAATGCCGCCGAAAGTCGGAATCGCACCCATGTTTTGCCCATCCTCTCCTCGTCGCGTAACCAGTAAAGCGAGTATGTCGGTTAGGGAGCCAGGTCGCAACCGATATCGCCCGTACACTGGGCAGGTGCACACCGACGCTTCCCTGGTGGTCGCCTTTCTCAACACCGTCGACATCGAACGGGGCGACGACCTGCTGGACGATCCGGAGCTCTGGCGGCAGTGGACCGCGGACCACGACGTGTCACCGAACGATCCCGCCGAAGCCCGCGTCGTGCGGGACAGCCTGCGCGCCGCCGTCGGCGATCCGCGGCTGCCCGCGACCACGCTGGACGTCCCGCTCCGCTTCGCCCTCACCGAAACCGGCCCGACGCTGCTCACCCCGGATGCCGTCACCGCGACCCTGGCCGCGGCCACCCGCCTCGCCATCCGGGGCGACTGGGTCCGCCTGAAGATCTGCCCCGCCGACGACTGCCTGTGGGCCTTCTTCGACGAATCCCGCAACCGCTCCCGCACCTGGTGCTCGATGCGCGTCTGCGGAAACCGCGAAAAGGCCCGCTCCTGGCGCGCCCGCACGGCGGCTGTGCACAACTAACCCCCTGTGGACAACTTGTCCACACACACCACATGTGCACGTGCAGATGCCCTGGATCCCCACAAGTTGTGGACAGCGATTAGGCCATCACCGTGAATTCCTGTGGATAACCCCGGGGATAACTCAGCTTCCTGTGGACAACTGGTCTGAGCGGCCCGCGGCTGTGGTATAGGACGGCGCGTATACGACCGACCACCCGCCGCACCCGGTCGAAGCAGAGGAGAACTGCGGTCGGCATGGCAGCCGAAGCCCCCGGGATACCCGCGGGGCCGACCTCGATCCGCGGGTGTCCCGGGCAAGCAAACGAGAGCTGGATCGGCGACGAATTCCGCTCAACCACAACGAAATCCCGCATCGGCCGCCAGCCTGGATCCGGCAGCGACCCGCATCGGCTGGGCCAGAGGTCAGCACGCCCGACCATCAACCGCGCCCTCCCGAACCGGCTGGACCAGCACAGTCAACCGCCGACCGGCGACCCCGATCCCGAACCGCGTCGACCGGCCCAGCACAGCCAACCGCCGACCGGCACCCGCACGATCCCGAACCACACCGGGCAGACCAGGCCACCCAACCACCGACCGGCAACCGCGCCCTCCCGAACCGCACCGACCGGCCCAGCAGCCAACCGTCGCCCGGCAATCTCGCAATCCCGAACCACACCGACCAGCCCCGCACACCCGACCACCGCCCGGCACCCGCGCGATCCCGAACCACACCGGGCAGGGCCAGGCCACCCAACCACCGATCAGCAACTGCTGGCCGCGAGCAGACGAATTCCCGCCGCCGACCGGCAACCGCTCCATCCCGAACCACACCGGCCAGGCAACCGCCCCATCCCGAAACACACCGGCCAGGCAACCGCGCCATCCCGAGCCACACCGGCCAGGCCCCAGCCACCGGACAGCAACGCACCAGCCCGAACCGCACCGACCGGCGCAGCACAGCCAACCACTGACCGGCGATCGCTAACCGCTAGCAGGCGAATCCCCGCCGCCGAGCGACCCCGAAACCCCAGCCGCCCTCGGCCACGGCTCTCGCGGCGGGCCAGCCCTCAGAACAGCAACTGCGCCACCGCGTAAATCACCAGCCCGGCCAGCGCACCCACCACGGTCCCGTTGATCCGGATGAACTGCAGATCCCTCCCGACCTGCAGTTCGATCTTCCGCGACGTCTCCTCGGCGTCCCACCGCTCCACCGTGTCCGTGATGATCGTCGTGATCTCGCGGGAGTAGTGGGTCACCAGGTAGACCGCCGCGCCCTCGACCCAGCCGTCCACCTTCGAGGTCATCGACGGGTCGTCCACCAGGCGTTTGCCCAGCGACTCCAAGCCGCCGCGGACTCGCTGGCGCAGTTCGCTCGACGGGTCCTCCGCGGCGTTCAGCAGCATCTCCTTGGCCGTCGCCCACGCGTTGCCGATCAGCTTCTGCACTTCGCCGTGGTTCACGATCTGGCCCTTGACCTGCTCGGCCCGCTCCATGGTCTTCGGGTCGGTCTGCAGGTCCTGCGCGAACTCGCCGAGGAACTTGTCCAGCGCCAGGCGCATCGGGTGGTTGACGTCCGTTTTGACCGCCCAGGTGAACGTCAGGACCTCGCCGTACACCTTGTCCGCCAGCATTTCGTCGACGAACTTCGGCGACCAGCTCGGCGCGCGGTCCGAGACCACGCGCAGCATCGTCTGGTGGTTGTCCCGGACCCATTCGTAGGCGCGGTCGCACATCAGATCCACCAGCTTGTGGTGCGCGCCGTCCTCGAAAACGCCTGCCAGGATCTTGCCGAGCGGTGGGCCCCACGGCTTGTCGATCACGCGCTTGACCACGGCCTGCTCCATGATCGCCTGCACGTCCTCGTCGCGGAGCACCGTCACCGCGCCGCGCACGACGGTGGCCAGTTCCGACGTCACGCGTTCCGCGTTGTCGCGCTGCGAGAGCCAGCTGCCGAGCCTGCTCGCGACCTCGACGCGGCGGAGCTTGTCGCGGATGACGTCCGGGGACAGGAAGTTCGAGCCGACGAACTCGCCGAGGCTGTTGCCGAGCGCGTCCTTTTTGTTCGGAATGATCGCGGTGTGCGGGATCCGCAGGCCGAGCGGATGCCGGAACAGCGCCGTCACCGCGAACCAGTCCGCGAGCGCGCCGACCATGCCCGCCTCGGCCGCGGCGCGCACGTAGCCGACCCAGCCTGCCCAGCCCGCCGACTCCGCCCAGCTCGTCAGCAGGAACACGATCGTCGCGCCGAGCAGGAAGGACAGCGCGACCAGCTTCATCTTGCGCAGACCGCGCCGTTTCGCCTCTTCGCCGGCGGTGCCGCCGGGCGGGTCCGCGGGCGTGACCTTGGCAGGGGTGAGTTGCTCCACACCGCCATTGTCCGTGAGGATGCGTTCTCGTGCGTGAACCAGCTCTCGTCCCCCGCCTTCGCCCGTTCACCTCGACGGTCTTCGCGGAGATGACCGCGCTCGCCGTCCGGCACGACGCGGTCAACCTCGGCCAGGGCTTCCCGGACACCGACGGGCCGGCCGGAATGCTCGAAACGGCGAAGAACTCGCTGTTCGGCGGCGACAACCAGTACCCGCCGGGGCCGGGCCGTCCGGAGCTGCGCGCCGCGATCAGCAGGCACCGCCAGCGCTACGGAGCCAGCTACGACCCGGACACCGAGATCCTGGTCACCGCGGGTGCGACCGAGGCCATCGCGGCGTCGCTGATCGCACTGACCGAGGCGGGCGACGAGGTGCTCGTGGTCGAGCCGTACTACGACTCGTACGCCGCCGCGGTCGCGATGGCGGGTGCGCAGCGACGCGTCATCGGGCTGGTCGAAACCGAGAACGGACAGCTCGAACTCGACCTCGACGCCCTCCGCGACGCGATCACCCCGAAAACCCGCGCGATGCTGCTGAATTCGCCGCACAACCCCACGGGCACGGTGTTTTCGCGCGCACAGCTGGAGGAAGTCGCGCGGCTGTGCGTCGAGCACGACCTCATCGCGGTCACCGACGAGGTCTACGAACACCTCGTCTTCGACGGCGCCGAGCACCTTCCGCTCGCATCGTTCCCCGGGATGCGCGAGCGGACCGTCGCGATTTCGAGCGCGGGCAAGACCTTCAACTGCACCGGCTGGAAGATCGGCTGGATCTGCTCGACGCCGGAGCTGGTGGCCGCGGTGAAGGCGGCGAAGCAGTTCATCACGTTCGTCTCCGGCGGACCGCTGCAGCCGGCCGTCGCGTACGCGCTCGACAACGAGCTTGAGTGGGTCGAAAACCTGCGCGCGAGTCTCCAGGAGAAGCGGGATCGGCTTTCCGCTGGCCTTGCCGATGCGGGATTCGCAGTCCGGCCGAGCGCGGGGACGTACTTCGTGACGGCGGACGTGCGTCCGCTCGGTTTCGCGGACGCCGCCGAACTCGCTTGGACGCTGCCGGAACGCGCCGGAGTCGCCGCGGTACCCGTCAAGGTGTTCACGGATCACCCGGACGAGTGGAAACATTTGCTGAGGTTCGCGTTCTGCAAGCGCAACGAGGTGATCGACGAAGCCGTAGAGCGCCTGCGGAAACTCGTCTGACGACTGCCGTCCGGTCCCGGTTTGCCCCTGGGGAATGGAGATACCGAGAGTGTCGCGGTGGCGGAAACATCGGGTCAACGCCCGAATTCGCGCTGCGGACGGGCCGCCCGGATGGCCGCATCTGCCCCGGTTGAGACGACGCAGGGTGATCGACTAGGGCGGATCGGACACCAGAGCCGGTGCGGACGTTCCGCCTTACGGGGTGGATCGAGCGCGGGAGAGATGAAACACTCGCGTCCGGTGCTAGAAAGAGGGCAGCCCCGGGGGACCTGCGACCTGGCCGGAAGACAGCCCCAGCAAGATCAGTCTCGTGCGGTGGCACGAGCTTCAGGCGCGGACGGTGGTGGTGGCGTGACCGGCATGGCGAATCCGTGCGGCCTCGCACATCCCGTGGCGTCCGGCTCCGGTCCGCTCGGGAACGCGGGGTCCGCGCTCCTCGGAATGGCCGGCGGCGCTTCGAACCGCGCCGAGCGGAACTCCTCTTTCGCGCGCGCGGGCGTGAAACGGCGGCCACGAGCCTGGGCGGCTCCGATCGCCCGGCCCGCCGCCCGGATCGCCGTCGCGGGCGGGCTCACCCTGGCCGGATGGCTGCTCGGCGCGGCGTTGTCGCAGGCGAACGCCGCGACGGACGACCACGCCGACCGTCCCGCCGCTTCGGCGCACGACACCGAACCGGAGCACCGGTACGCCGGAACGGCCACGTCCGGCACCCTCACCTGGGCGATGCCCGGGGCGGCGACCGGCGCGAAGCACGCCTCCCTCCACCGGTTCCAGATCTCCGCCGACGACTACCGGCCGGACGTGAGCTTCCGGTCGGCCACTGTGTCCGGGAACGACCCGGAGCACCAGACCAGCGCCGCGGCGACCCGTCCCAAGATCACCAAGCCCGCCAAGGCGAAAAGCCCGGGCAAAGCGAAACACCACGCACCGGCGAGCGACCCCGCGCCCGAAGCGACCACGCAGCCCGGCCTGCTCGGCAGCACCAGCAGCGAGCCCAGCCAAGGTTCGCCCGGCAGCACCAGCACCGAGCCCCAGCCCGGCCTGCCCAGCAACACCAGCAGCGAACCCAGCCAAGATTCGCCCGGCAGCACCAGCACCGAGCCCCAGCCCGGCCTACTCAGCAACACCAGCAGCGAACCCGAGCAAGGCGAGCCGCGGCAAGGTCTCCTCGGCGGTCTTCTCGGCGGCACCGGCCGTGATTCCGGCCCTGGCCTTCTCGGCGGGCTCCTCGACAGCCCCGGCACCGGCCGGCCAGGTCTCCTCGACAGCATTCTCGGAACCGTCGACCACACCGTCGACACGACCCTGCACACCACCGTCACCTCGGTCGACACCGTGATCGACACCGCACCGGTCCGGGTCGTCGAGCCGCCGGTCGCCACGGTCGAACCGGCCCCGTCCGCCAGCGGGTCAGTCAGCGTCTCCGTCCCGGCGGCCAAGCTGGCGAAAGAGCCGGAAGCGCCGGTCGCCGTGAAGGTCAGCAAGCAGGCGCCCGTCGTCCACGCCGCGTCCGCCCACGTCCGCACCGCGCAGCCCGCCGCCAAGCAGGAGAACCAGCCCGCGCCGCCGGTGAAGGAACACAGCCAGGCAGGCGGCAGCAGTGGTGGCGGCGAAGGCCTGCCCTCGGCTCCGGCCGCGCCTGCCGCGCCCGCGTCGACTGTCTCACCGGGACACGACGGGCACGGCGGTCTGCGCCAGCTGTTCGCGCTGTCCGGCGACGGCGACACCGTCACTCAGCTCAAGCTCATCGGCGTCAGCCGCGACCACGAGGTCGACGGCGCGGGCAGGGACGCCGCCCTGCCGACCACCTCCCCGGACTGACCTCCCGACCGGTTACCCGGGGAGAGCTCCGTCCACCTCAAGATCAACTTCTTGATCGCGCGCGCCCGTTCGCTGCGCCGGACTCACCCCTTCGCACTAGTGCTACTTCACTCAAGGGGCTGAACCATGACCGCACTTCCCGACCGGCCGACCGCGCCCGGCCGGATCGGGTCCTGGTCCCGGCGCCGCGCTGCCCCCGCGGCGCCGGGACCCACCACGGGCGTGCTCCGGAGGCTTTCACTCACCGCGCCGAGCGAAAGCCTGCGCCAACCGAAGCCCGCCTGAACCGAGGGCGCTTCCCGGCACTTCGAGGGGCTGTGCCGGGAAGCGCCTCGGACGATCGGCCGGTGCGCCGGACAGGTGACCGCCACCCTCCCTGGAGTGGCTGGATCCCATCCGGTGCACCGGCTGTTCACGTCGTGAGAACCGGCATCCCCACTCACGATCCGCTAGGTCACCGAAATCCGTTCCGCGGGCACATCCGCGCAGCCGCGCACCGAGGCCGCCGCCGCGCTCACCCGTCGCACCGCTTCCGGCAACTGCTCGCGCGGCAGCCCGAACGGCAGCCGCAGCCAGCGTTCCAACCCGCCGTGCACCCCGAACCTCGACCCTGGCGCGATCTGGACTCCGTGGTTCGCCGCCGACACCGCCAGCCGTGTGCTCATCGGTTCCGGCAACCGGCACCACAGCGACAGTCCGCCGGAGGGCACCTGGAATGTCCACTCTGGACAGTACTTGCGCAGTGCCGCGATCGTGATGTCCCGCTGCTCCCGGAATTCCGCCCGGCGCCGGGCGAGCACGTCGTATCCCTCCGGTTCGAGCAGCGCCGCCAGCACGAGCTGGTCGAACACCGGCGCGCCAAGATCGACCGCGAACCGCGAGGACTGCAACCGGTCCAGCAAATCCGTCGACGCCCGGATCCAGCCCAGCCGCAACCCGCCCCACTGCGATTTCGCCGCCGAGCCGACGCTCAGCACCAGATCCCCGCCGAACGCGGCCAGCGGCGGCGGACCGGCCACCGGATCGCCCTCGTAATCCAGTTCCACCAACGATTCGTCGACCACGACCGGCGTCCGCGACCGGGCGAGCAGCCCGCCGAGCCGTTCCCGGCCCGCCGCGTCGAGGCGCAACCCGGTCGGATTCTGGAAGTCGACCACGAGATAGCCGAACCGGGGCGCGGCCTGGCGCAGCGCGGCCTCGATTCCCGGCAAATCCCAGCCGTGCACCGGATCGAGCGCGACCGGCACCGGCAACGCATGCGTCGCGCGGACGGCGTCGATGGCGTTCGGATACGTCGGCTGCTCAAGCAGGACCCGGTCACCGGGCCCGCTCAGCATCCGCAGGCAGAGCACGAACGCGGAGTACGCACCGGAGGTCACCAGCACCTGGTCCGGCGACGTCGGCAGGCCACGCGCGGTGTAGCGCTCAGCAATCCGCTCCCGCAGCCGCGGCAGTCCCCCGGTGAGATAGCCATTTCCGCTGACGTACTCGACCAGATCACGCCGCGCGGTGTCGAACGCGGCCATCAGCCCGGGCACCGCGGGCGGTGCGGCCCGCGCGAGGTCGAGGAGGTCGTCCCGAACCGCCTCGGCCTCGTCGCGGTTGCCCACACCAGCCACCCACGACCCAGCTCCGCGACGGCTGGCGACGAGACCGTCCGCGCGGAGCCGGTCGAGCGCCGCCCCGATCAGCGTGCGGCTGACGCCGAGCGCGTCGGCGAGTTCGCGCTCGGCGGGCAGCCGCGTGCCAATCGGCAACTGCCCGTCGAGCACGTGCAACTCGACCGCCGCGGCGAGGTCAGACGCACCTTGCCGGGAGCCACGCTGCCGCCATTCCCCCAGTAATATGGCCAATCGCCGTCCCGAAATCCGGCCACCCAGAGGTTCCATAAGGCCAATTATCGCGCATTGGCCATGGCATACCAGGCCAGTTGGCACCAATAGTGGAGAAGTGGCAGTTACCGACCTCAGTCCCCTCAGCCTTCGCCGAGCTCCCGCGCGCCGGGGTGTCCAGTTGCTCGCCGGCCTCGCGCTCTATGGCGCGAGCATGGCCATGCTCACCCGCGCCCGCCTCGGCCTAGACCCGTGGGACGTGCTGAACGATGGCCTGACCAAGATCACCGGGCTGACGTTCGGCACGATCAGCGCCGTCGTGGCGGTGTTCGTCCTGCTGCTGTGGATCCCGCTGCGGCAGCGCCCCGGCATCGGCACCGTCGCGAACATCGCGGTGATCGCGGTAGCGGTCGACGCGGTGCGCGCCGTGCTACCCGACCAGCACGTGCTCGTCTGGCAGATCCTGATGCTGGTCGGCGGCGTGGTCCTGAACGCCGTCGCGACCGCGGTGTACGTCGGCACCCGCCTGGGCCCCGGCCCCCGCGACGGCTTGATGACCGGCCTGCACGCGCGAACCGGCTGGTCCGTCCGCCTGGTCCGGACCGGCATCGAGGTACTCGTCCTGGCCGCGGGCTGGCTGCTCGGCGGCGCGGTCGGCGTCGGAACCGTGCTGTACGCCCTCAGCATCGGCCCGCTGACCCAGGCCCTGCTCCCGCTGGTCACTTGGCGCACCGGGGCGCACCAGCAAGAACAGCATTAGCGCTTGCCGACGGCGTGGCGGACCGCCGGATAGTCGATCCCGCGCGCCGCGAGGAAGTCGGCTACCGGACCGCGCTGTTTCACGAGGGCGAGCAGCAAATGCTCCTGCCCCAGATGCTTGTCGCCGAGTTCATGCGCCTCCCGCACGCTCATCTGCAGCGCGCTCTTCGCGTCCTCGGTGAACGGCAAGTGATTGCGCTTCGTGGGCCGGCTCGCCTGAGCAAGCGCACCCGGCCCGTGCGTCTGCTCGATCCGCTCGACAATCTGATCAACGTCGATGCCGAACTCGGTGAGCGCCTCGGCATCGGCGTCACTGATCCCGCCACGCCGGCGCACCCGGGCAAGCTCAGCGAAGACGTCCTCGCGCGACACGCCGAGGTTCCGCAGCAACCGCACGGCCTCGCCGTTCTCGATCCGCGCCAACCCGGCGAAAACCGCCTGCGCGGAAATCTCGTGCGCCCCCGCCTCATGCGCCGCAGCCTGCGCTTCGACGACTGCTCTCCGGGCGTCATGGGTGAACTTCTCGAACATCAATGCCTCCCGTACTTCTTGTGGACGGCCTGTCGGCTGACCCCCAACTCGGCCGCGATGTCCTGCCAAGACCAGCCGTGCATCCGCGCACTGCGCACCTGAACCGCCTCCAACTGCTCAAGCAACCGCCTCAGCGCCGCCACCGCCCGAAGCCCCACCCGCGGATCCCGGTCACCGGCGCGAGCGGCCAAATCCGTCGCCTCCGTCATAATGTCAACCTAGATTGACGCCACCGAACTGTCAACCCGAGTTGACATCACTCCGTGAGGGCCACCCTCATTGACTCTGATTCCCGCAGGGTTCCCCTCACGACCCACGACCGGTCCGCGAGAGGCCCCTGCACGAACGCGGGTTCCCTCAAGAAGCCCCTCACCGCCCCGCCCGCAGACCGCCACCGCTGCACCCACCATCGAGGCACCCAGCCCCTCCCCCGCACCCCGATACGAAGCCCCCCTGCGGACTGGGGTTGCTTGTCAAGGCATCTTTCCCGCCTTGACAAGCAACCCCAGACCGTCAGCACACTCAACCTTCGGGGTGCCCCACACCAGCAACCAGGCCAATGTCGCCCCCAGGCGACGAGCCCCCCACCCCACCCCCACCCGCGAGCTACAGTCGACCAGTGCCCGAGATTTCGACCGCCGAGCGAGCCGGAGTCGGTTCCGACGGCCGCCCCCGCCCCACCGAAGACCACATCGCCCTCCTGGACCAAGCCGTCCTGGTCCTGGACGGGGCCACCTCGCCGAGCCCAGACCTCCCCCCAGGCGGCTGGTACGCCCACCTCCTCCGTGACCAGCTAGCCCAGGAACTACGCACCAACCCCCAAGAAGACCTCGGCAAGGCCCTGGCAACCGCAATCACCGCAGTAGCCAAAGACAACGGCTTAACCCCGGGAAACTCTCCCTCCAGCACAGTCTCCATCCTCCGCTGGAACGACTCCGAAATCGAAGCCCTGGTCCTGGCCGACAGCCCAATTGTCGCGTTTGGACAGTTCGGCGCCGACGTAGTCTCCGACGACCGCCTGCTCTCTCTCCGCAACAACGGCCTCCTGCAAACCGGCGCCGACGTCCGCCAGAAACGCAACGCCGAAGACGGCTTCTGGGTAGCCGAAGCCGACCCGTCCGCGGCCCACAAAGCAGTCCGCCGCAGCTGGTCCCGCACGGACGTCGACGCCGTCCTCATCGCCACCGACGGTGTCGCGATCGGAGTCGACGAATACGGCCTCTTCGCCTGGCCAGAAGTCCTGCAGCTAGCCAAAAACAAGGGCCCCGAAGCAGTACTGGACGCGGTACGCGCCGCGGAAAACGACGACCCGCACGCCGTCCGCTGGCCGCGCGCCAAACGGCACGACGACCAGGTGCTCGTCCTCGCCGACTTCGCGGGGTAGGGGCGGAATCAGGGGTTTTCCCTGATCACGAAACGCCGCGGAGCCGCCAATCTGGCTGCATGGGGAACTCACGAGGCGTCCGGGGATGGCGCCTGACCGCGCTCGCTGCGATCGCCTGGGGGCTGTTCACGATCACAGTGCTGCACATCATCAGCTCGCACGATCCGATCTACGACACGCTTTCGAGCTACACGATCACCGACCGCGGGGAGGGCATGCTCGGGGCGAGCGTGCTGTCGGTGGCCGTTGGATCACTCGCGGTGCTCGGCGCGCTGATCGCCGGCGGCGTGCCGATGACGTTCAGCACCAAGGCTTTGCTCATGCTGTGGGCGCTCGGGCTGGCGGTCGCCGCGGTTTTTCCGGCCAGTTACCCGCAAAGCCCGAGGCCGCTCAGCGGGGACATCCACCTGTACTCGTGCCTGGTCGCGTTCGCGAGCCTGCCCGGCGCGGCGATCACGATGCTGGAACCGTTGCGCGGCACGGCGGAGCGCGTGTTCGTGGTGCGGTGGCTGAAGTTCGGGCTCGCCGCGGTCGGGCTGTTCGCGCTGAGTTTCCTGTTCGTCCGGCTCGACGAAGCCGGGGTGCAGCCCTTCCACGTGCTCACCGAAGTGCTGCCGGTGGGCGCGACGCAGCGGCTCACGCTGATCGCGAACGTCGCCCTGCTGCTGGTCCTGCTCCGGATCGCGGCGCGGACCGAAACCGCTCGCGCCGCGGTGCTCGTTACTTCCGCGCCTCGGCCATGAATTCGGGCGCGTAGCCGAACAATCCGGGAAGACCGCCGGTGTGCACGAACACGACGGCCTCCTCGGGCGAGTACCGTCCCGCCGCCGCCCATTCCACGAGGGCGGCGGCGGCTTTTCCGGTGTAGACCGGGTCGAGCGCCACGCCCTCCGTGCGGCCGAACAACCGGATCGCTTCCCAGGTCCCCGACGCCGGAATTCCGTAGCCCTCGCCGATTGTCGTGTCGTTCAGCCACACGTGCGCCAGCTTCGGTGGGTCGAACCCAAGCAACTCCGCGGCCCCGGCGGTGAGCTGGGACAGGTTGTCCACAGCCTCGTTGAGCGGATGGCTGACGCAGGCGATGTCCAGGTCCAGCGAACCGAGCAACTCGGTACCGAGCGCCAGTCCGGCCGCCGTGGCCCCGCTGGCGTGCGGGCTGACGATCCGGGCGTGGTCCACGCCCTGCTCCACCAGTTGGACGGCTAGCTCGCGAGCGGCATCCACATAGCCAAGAACGCCGAGTGGGTCGGACCCACCAACTGGGACCGTCCTCACGTTCCGGCCCTCGTCCGCGGCTTCGACGAGCAGCCGTTCGTACGTCGCGGCCGCTTCCGCGTCGGACGCGCAGATGTGCACCTGGGCGCCGAAGAGCAGGTCAAGCGGGACATTGCCGGACCGCTCGTACGCGTCGCCGGAGCGCGGCACCTCAGTGATCAGCACCAGTTCGCAGCGCAAGCCAAGCCTGGCGCACGCTGCGGCGGTCTGGCGGCCATGGTTGGTCTGCAGCGCGCCGAAGGTGATCACGGTGTCGGTGCCGTCGGCGAGCGCCGCACCGAGGTGGAAGTCGAGTTTGCGCAGCTTGTTGCCGCCGACGCCGAGCGGATGGACGTCGTCGCGCTTGAGCAGCAGCCGGGGGACGCCGAGCGCTTCGCCGAGCCGCAGTGCCGGGACCAGCGGCGTCGGCCCGTGGTGAAGACCGGCGCGCGGAAAGCCGTCGAAGGAGGGGAACCGGGCGAAGTCGAACGTCATCGATCCTCCGTGCGCTGGCCGGGCTGGTGACGTGCAGTTTAGGTGGCGCTATCGAGCCGTGGCCGGGTCCGCGGCTTTGGCCGCCCGCTCGATTTCGGCCCGCCGCGCCTGCCAGAAGGCCGCGTCCCGGCCGCGTTTGGCCATAGCTTCCATGTCCATTTCGACCGTGCCGTCCAGCTGCTCGCGCAGGATGTCGGCGTGCCCGGCGTGCCGGCTGGTCTCGGTCAGCAGGTGGACAAGGACGTTGAACAACAGCACGTCCGGCCGTGGCCACCACGGCACGTGGCCGCGCGAATCGATGGCGAGAGCCGCGATCGTCGCGTCGGAATGCTCGCAGACGCGCTGGTAGCGGCTGGTGATTTCCTCGCGGGTTTCGTGCTCGGTCGCCCACAGGTCGCGACCGCGCTGTGCGAGGTCGTCCCACCGCGGGACCGGCTCGGGAAACGGACGACCGAAAACCTCGCCGAAGTACCGGGCCTCGGCTACCGCCAGGTGCTTGACCAGGCCGAGCAGGTTGGTTCCGGTCGACGTCAGCGGGCGGCGAATCGCGTACTCGGACAATCCGTCGAGCTTCCGGAGCATCGCCTGCCGGACCTCCTTCAGGTCGCTGTGCAGGTACTCCTTCGCGAAGTCATCGATCACGCCTACGAGCATGCCCGACCTCGCGGGGTGCTTTCCCGGCCGTCGCCGTGATACGTTCGTTCGAGCGAACGAGAGAACGGAGAGCCGCAGATGCCTTCCGCGACGACCGAGTTCACGACCCTTGCCGCCCAGGCCGCCGCGCTCGAATCCGGCGAGGTCACCGCCGTGGAGCTGACCGGGCTCGCGCTCAAGCGAGCGCACGCCAGCCAGCCCGTGCTCAATGCGTTTCGCGTGCTGCGCGACGAAGCCGCGCTCGCCGAGGCCGCCGAGGCTGATCAGCGCCGCGCCGGCGGTGACCGCGCGCCGTTGCTCGGGGTGCCGGTCGCGATCAAGGACGACGTGGACCTCATCGGCCTGCCCACCGCGTTCGGCTGCCCGGGCGAGTTCCCCGCGGCGACGGCGGACGCGCCCGCGGTCGCGAAGCTCAAGCAGGCAGGCGCGGTCATCATCGGCAAGACCAACACGCCGGAGCTGGGCCAATGGCCGTTCACTGAGGGAACCGCCTTCGGCGCGACGCGCAACCCGTGGCAGCCCGCGCACACGCCGGGCGGGTCGTCCGGCGGATCCGCCGCGGCGGTGGCGGCCGGGATCGTGGCTGCCGCGCTCGGGTCGGACGGCGCGGGTTCGGTGCGCATCCCGGCGGCGTGGACCGGACTGGTCGGCATCAAGACCCAGCGCGGACGGATCCCGACCGACAGCGAACTGTTCCACGGCCTCACCGTGCTCGGCCCGCTCGCCCGGACCGTCGCGGACGCAGCCACCCTGCTCGACGTCACCGCAGGCACCGGCACCACGTTCCACACCGCCGCGCGACGCGAACCGGGACGGCTGCGGATCGGCCTCTCCACCCGGATTCCCTTCACCGCCACCAAAACCAGGCTCGACCCAGTGGTCGAGGCGGCGGTGCGGAAAACCGCCGAGACGCTGGCCGGGCTGGGGCACGAGATCGTTCCGGTCGAACCCGGATACGGCCTGATCGGCCTCACCTTCCTGCCGCGCTCGCTCACCGGCGTGCGGGATTGGGCCCGCCGTGTGCCGGAGCCGTCCGCGCTCGACCCGCGCACTCGCAGCAACGCCCAGCAAGGCGGTCTGCTCGCCGGGCCTGCCTTGAAAGCCGCCCGTGCGCTCGAACCGGTGCTGCGCCGCCGGATCGGCGGGATGTTCGGCGACATCGACGTCCTGCTCACCCCGACCACCGCGACCCCACCGCCCGCGATCGGATCCTTCGACGGGCTTTCCGGCTGGCAGACCGATCAGTCGATGATCGCCGCGTGCCCGTACGCTTGGCCGTGGAACGTGCTGGGCTGGCCCGGGGTGAACGTGCCTGCCGGACTGACCGCGGACGGGTTGCCGCTCGGTGCCCAGCTGCTCGGCCCGTCGCATTCCGAGGAGCGGCTGATTTCCGTTGCCGCGCAACTGGAAGAGGAGCTGCGATGGCCGGACCGACGTCCCGAGCCGGGGTGGTGACCACGCGCGACGCGATCCTTCGCGCCACCCTGAAAGTGGTCGGCGAGCAGGGCGTCGGCGGGCTCACCAACCGGCGCATCGTCGCCGCGGCCGGGGTTTCGCTCGGCACGCTGACCTATCACTTCCCGAGCCAGACCGAACTGCTGCGCGAGGCGATGCTGCTATTCGCCGAGGAGGAAACGGCGAAGCTAGCAGGAATTGTCGAGGCCTACCGCGAACAGGGATTGAGCCTCGAACAAGCGGCGACCGTCGTCGAGCACGTGATCAAGCAGCTGCCCTTCGGCACGGACGAACTCGCGCCGCACGAGCTGTACCTGCAAGCCGCGCGCGACCCCGGGCTGCACGAGGCGTCCGCGAAATGCTTTGCCGCGTATGACGAATTGGCCATCACGATCCTCACCGCCCTCGGTCTGCCGGATCCGGAACGGGTCGCCGGTCCGGTGGTCGCGCTGATCGCCGGGCTGCAGTTGCGCCGCCTCGCGACTGGCACGGACGTTCCGGCTGCCGAGCCGTTGATGATGCTGTTGCATGGTGCGCGAGGCTGACCTGGCCCCGCCGGTCGTTCGCGGTACCGCGGCTTGGCGCTATTTCGGCGACTTCCGCGACGCGCTGCTCGCGGGGCAGGTGCTCGTGCTGCAGGTCGCGCATCCGATCGTCGCGGCCGGGGTGCGGGATCACTCGGACTACCGCGAGGACCCGTGGACCCGGTTGACGCGCACCGTCGCTTCGCTGTCGATCTACGTTTACGGCGGAACAAAGGGCGCGCAAGCCGAGGCCGACCGGTTGCGGAAACTGCACCGCTCGTTCACCGGCACCGCCGATGGTCGTCGATACAGCGCGCTCGATCCTGGCGCGTACGCGTGGGTGCACGCGACATTGGTGATGGCTCCCGTTGACGCACAACGATTTTTCGGTCGCCCAATGTCCGCTTCGGAGCTTGACGAGTACTACGCGCAGATGTGCGGCATCGGCCGGATCCTCGGCGTGCGCGAGCGGGATCTGCCGCCGACCTGGCCGGAGTTCGAACGCTACTACCGGGAGACGATCGCCGGGTTCGGTCCGAACGAGACGATCAGCACGCTGTTCGAGACCATCGACACGGTGCGGAAACCGTTCTCCCGCATGTCCGACCGCCGGTGGTCGAGACTCCAAAAAGGATACTCAAGCGCGCAGATGTTCCTGATCCGCGCGACAATCCCGTCCGAACTGCGCGCCCGCCTCGGTCTGCAATGGACCGAACAGGACGCACGCAGGTTCTCCCGCCTGTGCCGAGCGACCAGAATGCTCGCCACCTTGGTTCCGCCGCCGCTGCGGACTGTCCTCATGAGAGCGATCGGCAAGCTGAACGTGTGGTTGCGCGCGCACCCGTGGGCCTACCGGTTCTTCGTCCGCTCGTAATGCGCCCTGGCCTTCGCCCGGTTCCCGCAGCGGGACATCGAGCACCACTGCCGCGTCCGGCGAGGCGACGCGTCGACGAACCGCAAGCCACAGTCGTCCGCCGAGCAGATGCGAATGTCTGCCCCGCCGGTAGCGAGGTCGACGGCGTCGGCGGCCAGCACGGCGAGCGCCGTCGCCACCGGGTCTGCCGGAGCGGGTACTTCCCGCCGCAGCGCACCGCCCTTCACCAGCAGCCGGTCCGGTTTCGGGGCGGCCGCGAGCGCGTCGTTGACCAGCCGGACATCGGCGACCAGCGGTTTGGCGGTCAGCAGCCGGTTCACCGCCTCGCGTAAGTCCTTTGCCGCAGCCAGCTGGGCGGCGGTCGTCGACAGGCGGCCGAATCCGGCCAGCTCAAGCCATTCCGTCAGCGCGTCCGGGCCGGTCAGCAGCTCGATGCCCTCGGCGAGGTGCCGGGAGCGCAGCGTGTTCACCAGGTGCAGACACGGCCGTCCAGCGTCGAACACCCAATCCATGCCGCTCATTCTAACCATTGAAACCGGTGAGAACCCGCGCTACCGTCTAACCCCATGAGCCGGTTAGAAGAAGCCATGGCCCAAGTAGGCGACCTGCGTATGCACTACCTTCGCGGTGGCGACGGCCCGCCGCTGGTCCTCCTGCACGGCTGGCCGCAGACGTCGCACTGCTGGCATCGCGTCGCCGGGCCGCTGGCCGAGACGTACACCGTGATCGCTCCAGACCTGCGCGGATACGGGCGCACCGACAAACCCCGCACCGGCTACGACAAGCGGACGATGGCCGCCGACGTCGCGAAGCTGGCCGAGCAGCTCGGGTTCGACCGGGTCGCCGTCGCCGGGCACGATCGCGGCGGACGAGTTGCGCATCGATGGGCACTCGACCGTCCGGACCAGGTCGAACGGCTGGCCGTGCTGGACATCGCGCCGACGCGGGAAATGTGGCGTCGCCTCGACCGGGACCTCGGGAAGGCTTACTGGCACTGGCTTTTCCACCTTCAGCCAGACCTGCCGGAACTGCTGGCCGGGCAGAACATCGCCGCCTACCTCGGGTACTTCTTCGAGCGCTGGACCTTCCAACGCCAGGGGCTGCCCGCCGAGGACGTCGCCGAATATGTGCGCGCGTTTGAAGCACCCGGCGCGCTCCGTGCCGGTTTCGACGACTACCGCGCCTCCTTCCCGGACGACGCCGAACTGGACGACACTGACTACGCCGCCGGGAAGCGCCTCACCCAGCCAGTACTGGCGATGTGGGGCAAGGCCGGACTGCTCGGCAGCCTGCCCACGCTCGACATCTGGCGCGACTACGCGGACAACGCGACCGGCATCGGCCTCGAAGACTGCGGGCACTTCCTCCCCGAGGAACAACCCTCACAGGTCGTGGCGCATCTGCGGGAATTCCTGGCCAGCTAAGGGAATCCGCGCGAACCCGGCACCCACCGTCTGTTCGATCGCCGCACCGACTCGGAACACCGTGCCGTCGTCGTACTTGCCCGCGACCACCTGGACCCCCGTCGGCACGCCGGTGCTCGCCCAACCGGACGGCACGGCGAGCACCGGATGCGCACTGCCGACGTTGAACGCCGGGGTGAGCGAGGCGTCCGAGAAGTGTTCCAGCGCAACACCATCGACCATGACCTGCGCAGAAAGGTAATCCTCTCCAGCGGCGAAAGCGGTGGCACCGAGGGTCGGCACGACGAGTGCGGCAAAGCGCTCGAACACCGCGTCGAGGCGTTCGCGAATCGCCGCTTCGACGGCGCGGCCGGTTTCCGTGTCCACAATGTTCTCGACGCCTTTGCGCGCGAAAGCCTGGCAGTACGGGGTGATGACGCCCGGGTTCTGCCGGTCCAGTTCCAAGACCTCGGCGGCCAAACCGGTTCCGAAGTGCGCCCACAGGGCCTGTTTGACCATGGCGAGCGTCCAGTCGATCTCGATCTCGGTCACCACCGCACCGGCAGCCGCCAGCGCGTGCGCGACGGCGCGGGTGTTGGCGGCGACCTCCGAGGCCACCGGAAAATCGCCAGGCACTGGACAGCACGCGACGCGGAGTCCGCGCACGTCGCCCAGCTCGATACGAGCCGCGGGAAGCCGCGAGTGCGGGTCGCGCGGGTCTTCGCCCGCCATGACGTTCTGCAGCAGAGCGCAATCGGCGACGGTCCGGGCCATCGGGCCGTGGTGGTAGTAAGTATCCAATCCGGCGGGCGGGAGGACCGGGTTGCGCCCGTGCGGCGGCTTGAACCCCACGACACCGGTGAAGGACGCGGGCGCGCGGAGCGAACCGCCGATGTCCGATCCGGTGGCGAGAAA
This sequence comes from Amycolatopsis rubida, assembly GCF_900115345.1. Classification (GTDB taxonomy): domain Bacteria; phylum Actinomycetota; class Actinomycetes; order Mycobacteriales; family Pseudonocardiaceae; genus Amycolatopsis; species Amycolatopsis rubida. The sequence continues at coordinate 333,714 of NZ_FOWC01000001.1, forward strand.
GGCGGTTCCGGCCGCCAGCGCCGCGCTCGAACCGCCGGACGAGCCGCCCGCCGCGGTCTGGAGGTTCCACGGATTACGCGTGGCTCCCCAGCGCCGCGTGTGGGACAGCGGCATGCAGCAGAACTCGGACGTCGTCGTGCGAGCGTGCAGAATCCCGCCGGCGGCCTGGATCCGGCTGAGCCCGATCGCGGTCTCCCGCGCCGCATGGGGCGCGCGCAGGAGGGTGCCTTCGGTGACGGGGTGCCCGGCCAGGGGCTGTTCCTCCTTCGCCGCGACCGGCAGTCCTTCGAGCGGTCTCGGCCGACCGCCGGGCGCATACTCCCGCTCCGCGGCGGCCGCCGCTCGCAGCGCCTGCTCGAACATCTGCTCGGCGAACGCGTTGACGTCCGGCTCGACCCGCTCCGCCCGCTCCACGACCGCGCGCATCAACTCCACCGGCGAGAGCTGCCGGGTCCGGAAGAGGCTCAGTGCTTCGACGGCGGGGAGGTAGTGGAGTGGGGTCATGGCGCGCTCCGCGAGATCGGGGCGCTCAACCTACTCGGCCGGCGACCCTCGCCAAACCGACATTGGACCCGCACCACCCGGCACCCACGGTGACGAGAGCCCATCCAAACTCCACCCGATCGAGTGACTGTTTGCGAATCGCTCTCAGTCGAGACCTCGTCGTGGTGGACTACTCACTCGGCGGCAGGTCGAACTGGCCAGCCTTGACCGCGACGAGGAAGGCGTCCCACTCGCCACGGTCGAACACCAGCACCGGGCTCGCGGCGAGTTTCGTGTCGCGCACGCCGATCAGGCCGGGACGGGAGAGGTTGACCTCGACACAGTTCCCGCCGTTGGGCTCGCTCGCGAACGACTTCGCCCAGGCTGCGGCCGCGAACAGCGACTCTGCCGTGTCCGGGTCGTAATCCTGGGGCGACGGATAATCCGCCATGGGTCGTCCACCTCCGAGCCTTGTGCAGGGCGTGCGTTCCGCTGCACGTCCCCGGCTTCTTTGCGTCACTACGGAGCAAACCGCAGGGCCAAGCGGGTGATCAACTCGACCCGATCTCGACATGAAGATTATTCCAGGAGTAGGATTAATCGCAGCGATCGGGGCGTCAGTGGTGGGTGAATGGCTTGCGACATTCAGCCCAACACCGGCAGCACCGGCCCGGGCACCCGGCCCGGGCGGCGGAACAGCCGCGAGACAACGGGAGGAGTGCGGATGCGAACCGACCTATTCGGACCGGCGAGCCCATCCGCCCGCCTCGCCGGAGTCGGCGCTGGTCCAGGTGCTGCGACGACCCTGCGGAGACACCGCAACGGAGCGGTTTCCCTGGTGCCCGGCGTTGACCCGCCGAGCGCGAACCACCCCGATCCGGCCGGCGCCGACCCGCGCCGGTTCCCGTTATCCGAACTGGGGGTGTGATCCCATGGCCGTCCGGCTCACCACGCTTTTCCGCCGTGAGGACGAACACACTCGCGGCCGGCGTGGGATCAATCACGAATTGCGCAACCGGTTCGGGTTCAGCCTGATCCAGGCCCCGCTGCGCAGCCCGATGATTGTGGACACCGAGATCGAAGTACCGGCTCCGCGCCAAGCGGACACCGGCCACTCCGCCCGCCGCCGTCGCGAGACACGAGTACCGCTGCTCCACGGGCTCGGCTGAGCCGAAACCCGCATCGTCCACGCTCCCCGGAATCCCTTGCCCGGGGAGCGTTTTCGTGTCCGCGTCCGGGGTTGTTCAGAGGTTTAGACCACTACCGGTCTAGACCACCCCGGCCGGCTGCGACCCGCATTGGTGCCTCAACTGCTCCCGCTGACGTACGCGGCCGGGCAGGGACAACCTCGCCACTGCGCCCGCAGGGGTTTCGTCCCGCCGACGGCCCGGAGCGCAACGCTGAGGGAGAAAGAGCCGCCCGGCACCTCTCCTCGACCGGCGTGCTCCGCGAAGCCTGACGAGCACCTCGCTACTGGGAAACCCCTCGGGCCGCTAACCGCGCGAAACCAGCGTCAGGGCTTGCGGCCCAGAGCGCAAATCCCGCCGCTGAACGAAGGGTCGTCCGACATCCGGTCCCCAGCGCTCGATTCACCCGCCTCCGGGTGCCAGTCCGACACCCACGAGATGCCCGGCTCCACGAGTTCCAGCCCGGAGAAGAACTCCGCGAACTCCGCCCGCGAACGGAAGTGGAACGGCGTGCTCGACTGCTGGTACTGCTTGTGGATCGCGTCGCGGCGTTCGCCGTCGTTCGTCGGCACGCCGTCGTCGGTCAGGTGCGAGGACAGGAAGTACGAGCCGGATGGCAGCAGCGACAGGTACTTCCGCACGATCTCCAGCGCAGGCTCGTCGCGGCCGATGAAGTACAGCACTCCGACCATGATCAGCCCGATCGGGCGCTTCGGGTCGAGTACGCCGGTATCGAGCGCGCGCGGCCAGACGTCGGCCGGGTTGCGCAGGTCGCCCTGCAGCACCGCGTGCCGGTCGGCGACGCCGTCGCGTTCCAGCAGGATCTGCGAATGCGCGACGGCCACCGGCTCGTTGTCGACATAGACACAGCGCGCGTTCGGGTTCACCGACGTGGCGATCTCGTGCACGTTGCCGACCGTGGGCACGCCGGAGCCGATGTCCAGGAACTGGTCGACGCCCTGTTCGGCCATGTACCGCACGCCGCGGCCGAGGAACTCGCGGCCCGCCTTGGCAATGGTCTTGATCATCGGAAAGGTCTGGGCCGCCCGTTCGCCGAACTCGCGGTCGATCGCCCAGTTCGCGGTGCCGCCGAGGAACCAGTCGTAAATCCGCGCCGCGTTCGGCCGATCGAGGTCGACGCCCTCCGGGGCTTCCGGATCCGGTGCCTGAGTCATCAGCTTCCCCTTCCGTGCGGGTACCAGTGTGCCCACTCGCCGCGGCCGCGCACCGCCGCCCCCTGGTACCGCCCGAAAATGCCACGACGCTGGGACGTTCGGGCCACTAGGTTGCGGTGGATGCGCGTACTTTTCTCCTTCGTCGGCGGTCGCGGCCACTTCGATCCGATGGCACCGGTCGCGCGAGCGCTTGCCGCACGCGGCCACACCGTAGCCGTCGCGGGCGGTGGTTCGCACGTGCCCGCGCTCGCCAAAGCCGGGTTCACGACCTTCGCGGTCAACGAGCCACGCGAAGTCGAGGCGACGCGGCAGCCGATGCCGCCGGTCGATCCGGCGCGCGACGACTGGGAAATCCGGGAGCTGTTCGCCCGCCGCGCGACGCGCGAACACGTGCCGGTGCTGCTGGAGCTGGCCCGGGAATGGCGGCCGGACCTGATCGTCCGGGACGAAGTGGACTTCTCCGCCGCGATCGCCGCCGAGGTGCTGGGCCTGCCGTGCGCCACCGTCCTGGTGCTCGCCGCGGGAACGTTGCTGCGCAAGGAACTCCTCGCCGAACCGCTCGCCGAGGCCCGAGCCGCGTACGGTCTGCCGGACGATCCGCGGCTCGAAATACTGACCCGCGGCCAGGTGCTTTCGCCGCTCCCGCCGTCCTTTCGCGACCCCAGTTCGCCGCTGCCGCCCGGCACTTTCTCGTTCCGCCAGGGAAATCCGATCGCGCCCCGGACACCTGCCGAGAAGCCGGGCGTGTACTTCACCCTTGGCACCAACTTCAACCTGGAGTCCGGCGACCTCATCGAGCGCACCCTCGCCGGGCTGGGCCAGCTGGACGCCGACGTGACCGCCACTGTCGGCACCCAGATCGACCCCGCCGAGTTCGGACCGCAGCCGGCGCACGTCCGCGTGGAACGGTTCGTGCCGCAGGCCGAACTGTTGCCGCGCACCGACTTGATGGTGTCGCACGCCGGGTCCGGCAGCGTGATCGGCGCGCTCTCGCACGGTCTGCCGTCGCTGCTTTTCCCGATGGGAGCCGACCAGCCCGGCAACGCCCGGCGCTGCGCCGCGCTGAACGTCGGCTACGCGCTCGACCCGGAAACGTCCACAGCGGACGAAATCCGGCAAGCCGCCGCGCACGTGCTCGCCGATCCCCGCTATCGCGAGGCCGCGCGGCGCATGCAGGCCGAGATCAACGCCCTGCCCGCCGCCGAGGAAACCGTGCCCGTGCTCGAAGCACTGGTCACATCATCTGCGAACGGTAGCTTTCCGCCAGTTCCTTGAGGAACTGGCGCGTCTCGCCTCGCTCCAAGGCGGCGCCGCGCAGCCGGTCCCACGAGTCCACGAAGATGTTGAAGTCCTTCACGTCGTCGAGGTACAGCCCGCCCGCGGAGTGTTCGATGTAGACGAAGTCGCGGGTGCGGTCCGGGAACCGCATGATCGTGAAGTCGTTGGGCACCGCGGCGAGTTTCGCGCCGAACGGCAGCACATGCACGTACACGCGCGGGTGCCGGTCGAGCGCGAGCAGGTGCTCCACCTGGTCCAGCATCACCGCGGGCGCGAACCCGCCGGGTGCGCGGCGCAGTGCGCCCTCGCTGATGATGAACCGGTAGTACGGCGGCTGCTGCTGGTCGAACACCGCCTTGCGGTCGAGCCGGTTGCGCACCAGCGAGGTGACGTCGGTGGCTCCCGCCTCGGTGAACTGCTTGAGCATGTAGTGCTCGGACTGCAACGGCCCCGGCACGCGCTCGCCGTGCCAGGTAAGGATCTCCGCGGCGGCCGGCTCAAGGTCGGTGAAGGTGCGGAACCAGTGCGGCACCACCGACCGGTAGCCCGACCAATGGCCGCGCTGCCCGGCCGCGGCCCGGGCCAGGTTCATCAGAGTGTCGGCTTCTTCGCCGTTGATCCCGAACGCGTTCAGCATGGTCCGCACATCTCCGAGCTTGACCCCCACCGCACCGGACTCGATCTTGTTGACCTTGCCCTGGGTGCAGCCGAGTACCTCGGCGACTTGCTGCTGCGTCATCTTCGCGGCGTTTCGAGCATGCCTGAGCTCATTGCCGAGCTGCTTGCGGCGCGAGGTGACGGTGCTCGCCATCTCCCCTTGCTCTCCTGGACCACTCCTGCCGACGGGCTCTCCGCCGGACCGCGAACTACGAACCACCCAGGCCACTGCGACCCAACGGAGTTCGATGATGACACCCGGCAGCGTTTCAGGAAATGCGCGAGAACGCCAGTCACCCGGCATGTCACCCTGCCGGAGCAGTGGATTCCGGGCGCCCCGGACATCTCGGCTACTCCATTCGGACCAAGCGGAGACTTCCGGGCACAGCTGAGCCGCAGGTCCCCCACATCGGCGGCCCTGGCGGCATAGTGTCGGCGTGATCGATCGATCCCCCGGCGCGGCGAGCGTCAAACAGCTGGCAGACGGCGCGTTCGGCTACGTCCAGCCCGACGGTTCCTGGTTCATCAACAATTGCGGCTTCGTCGACGCCGACGGGCACGCTGTGCTTATCGACACATGCGCGACCGAACGACGTACGCGCGCCCTGCTTTCGGCCGTCGGCGACACCGCCGGCCCGGTCACGACGCTCGTCAACACCCATCACCACGGCGACCACACCAACGGCAACTATCTGGTCGGCGGCGCGACCGTCGTCGGCCACCGCAAGACCCGCGAGACGCTGCTGGCCGACGGAATCCAGCGGTACGAGGGCGTCTTCACCGACAGCGAGTGGGGCAAGCTCGAACTGCGCGTGCCCGACCTGGTCTTCGACGACACGGTCACGATCTACGCCGGGCGGACCCGGATGGACCTCATCCACCCCGGGCACGCCGCGCACACCACCAACGACGTCCTGGTCTGGCTGCCCGGACAGCGCCTGCTGTACGCGGGCGATCTGGTGTTCAACGGCGGCAGCCCGTTCGCGCTGATGGGCTCGGTGGCCGGTTGGCGGGCCGCGCTGAACGTGATCCGCGAACTCGACCCGGCGGTCATCCTGCCCGGCCACGGCCCGGTGTGCGGCCTCGAAACGGTGGACGCGGTCGATGACTACCTGGAGTTCGTGCAGCGCGCGGCGGAAACCGGCAAGGCGGCCGGACGCTCGCCGCTGGACCAGGCGAAGGCGACCGACCTCGGCCGGTTCGCCGAGCTGACCGAGCAGGAGCGGCTGGCCGGGAACCTGCACCGGGCGTACGCCGAACTCGACGGCGAAGGGTGGGGTGCGCCACTCGATCTGGGTGCGCCGATGCGGGACATGCTGGCCTGGAACGGAGGCCCGATCCGCTGCTTCTCGTAAGTGTTCATCACGGTTCCAACCGGGACTGCCACTCGCGAGGGTTGACTAAGCTCGGAATCCGGCAGAGGCTTTCGGAAAGGTTTCGGATGAGCAAGAAGGCGAGCATCGGGGTTACCGGCCTCGCGGTCATGGGCCGCAACCTGGCGCGGAACCTGGCCCGGCACGGGCACACGGTCGCCCTGCACAACCGCTCCGAGGAGCGCACCCGCTCGCTCGTCGAGCAGTTCGGGGACGAAGGCGACTTCATCCCGGCGTACTCCGCGCAGGAGTTCGTCGACGCGCTGGAGCGGCCGCGGCAGATCGTGATCATGGTGAAGGCGGGCGGCCCGACCGACGCCGTCATCGAGGAGTTCGCGCCGCTGCTGGAGCCGGGCGACGTGATCGTGGACGCGGGCAACGCGCACTTCGCCGACACCCGCCGCCGCGAGCAGGCGCTGCGCGAACGCGGCCTGCACTTCGTCGGCACCGGCGTGTCCGGCGGCGAGGAAGGCGCGCTGCACGGGCCGAGCATCATGCCCGGCGGGTCGAAGGAGTCCTACGAGTCGCTCGGCCCGCTGTTCGAGGACATCTCGGCGAAGGTCGACGGCGAACCGTGCTGCACGCACGTCGGCGCGGACGGGGCCGGGCATTTCGTCAAAATGGTGCACAACGGCATCGAGTACGCCGACATGCAGCTGATCGCCGAGTCGTTCGACCTGCTGCGCGGCGCGGCGGGCTACTCCCCGGCGGAGATCGCCGACGTGTTCGGCACCTGGAACACCGGGCGGCTCGACTCGTACTTGATCGAGATCACCGCCCAGGTGCTCAAGCACGTCGACGGCGCGTCCGGCAAGCCGTTCGTCGACGTGGTCGAGGACGCGGCGGAGCAGAAGGGCACCGGCCGCTGGACCGTGCAGATCGGGCTCGACCTCGGCGTGCCGATCAGCGGCATCGCGGAAGCCGTGTTCGCGCGGTCGCTGTCCGGGTCCACCGGCTTGCGTTCGGCCGCACGCGGTCTGGGCGGCCCGACGCGCACGCCGCTGACCGGGTCGGCGCTGGAGACCTTCGCGGACGACGTCGAGCAGGCGCTGTACGCGTCGAAGGTGGTCGCGTACGCACAGGGCTTCAACCAGATCCAGGCCGGTGCCGCGGAGTACGGCTGGGACATCGACCTGGGTCGCGTCGCCGCGATCTGGCGCGGCGGCTGCATCATCCGGGCGAAGTTCCTGAACGACATCACATCCGCCTACGCCGCGGAGCCGGGCCTCCCGACGCTGCTCACCTCCGGCGGCTTCCGGAAGGCAGTCGAGGACGCGCAGGACTCGTGGCGTTCGGTCATCTCGACGGCGGTCCGCCTCGGCATCCCGACGCCCGGCTTCTCGACCGCGCTGGCGTACTACGACGGCCTGCGCGCGGACCGGCTGCCAGCCGCGCTGGTGCAGGGACAGCGCGACTTCTTCGGCGCGCACACCTACCGGCGGGTCGACCGCCCCGGCTCGTTCCACACGCTGTGGGCCGGGGACCAGTCTGAGGTCGAAGCCTGATCTTGGCGCTGCGAGAAGGGCTCTCCCCAATGTGTTGGGAGAGCCCTTCTTTCGGTCAGTTGCGCAAGGTGCCGAGGATTTCCGCGAGATATTCCCTGATTTTCGTTTCGGCCTGTTCCTTGTCGACCCCCAGCGCGGCAAGGACTTCGTACCCCGCGCCCTCGCCCTGTTCGAGGATGCCGAGCAGAATGTGCTCGGTGCCGATGTAGTTGTGCCCGAGCCGCAGGCTTTCCCGGAGGGTCAGCTCCAGCGCCTTCTTGCCCGCCGGAGCGAACGGCACCGGATCCGGCGCGTTGTCGACCGGTGCCGGCAGCCTCGCCTCCGCGGCTTCCTTCACCGCCGCCAACGTCACGCCCTGGGCGACGATCGCGCCCGCAGCCAGCGCGTCCGGTTCGGAAAGCAGGCCGAGCAGCAGGTGAACGGTGTCGATCCCGGGGCTTTCGCTCTCGATAGCCGCCTGCTGAGCAGCGACGACGACGTGCCGCGCCCGTTCGGTATAGCGGCCGAACGTCCGCTGGATCCCGCCGGGGGAATCGTCGCTCTTCGGCACGAATCTTTTCTGCGCGGCTTGTTTGGACACACCCATACTGGCCCCGATGTCGGTCCAGGAAGCCCCGCTCCGGCGAGCCTGGTCGACGAAGTGGCCGATCAGGTGGTCAGCGACGTCCCCGAGGTGCTGTCCGACGTAGACGGCGTCGGTGAGCTGGGCGAGGGCGTCTTTTTCGTTGTTGGCCTTGATGGCGCCGATGAGGTCGTCGAGTTTCACTGAGTCGGTCATGTCGTCAACTGTAGGTTGACGACATCCGTGCGTCAACCTTGGGTTGACCAGGTTGAGACCCTCAGGTGAACGGCAACCCCACGTAGTTCTCCGCCAAACTCGTCGCCGCCGCCCTCGACGAAGCCGTGTACCGCAGCTGTGACAGCTGCAACCGCCGGGCGAAAGCGTCCGCCCCCGGATCCACGTGCAGCATCGTCGTCATGAACCACGAGAAGTGCTCCGCCCGCCACACCCTCCGCAGGCAAGTGTCCGAATAGGACTCCGCCAGCGACGAATCCCCCTGCAGCAAAGCGGCCAAGGCCCGCGACAGCACCACCACGTCCGCGACCGCCAGGTTCATTCCCTTGGCCCCGGTCGGCGGCACGATGTGCGCCGCGTCGCCGGCCAGGAACAACCGGCCATGGCGCATCGGCTCGGTCACGAAGCTCCGCATCGGCGTGATGCCCTTGTCCAGGATCGGCCCCTCTTGCAGAGTGAACTCCCCCTCGACCGCCAAGCGCGCCGACAGTTCCGTCCAGATCCGGTCATCCGACCAGGCCGTCAGATTCTCCGTCGGAGCAACCTGAAGGTACAACCGCGTGACATCCGGGGAACGCATGCTGTGCAAGGCAAATCCCCGCGGATGATGGGTGTAGATCAGCTCCTCGTGCGACGGCGGTGTCTGCGCCAGCACCCCCAGCCAGGCGAAGGGGTACTCCCGTTCGAAAGTCGTCAGCACACCGCCTGGAATGGACGGGCGCGAGACACCGTGGAAACCGTCGCAGCCTGCCACGGCGTCGCATTCCAGACTTTGCCAGTAGCCAGCGGAATCCCGGTAACGCACAACGGGCCGCGAAGTGTCCAATGAGGACAGAGACACTTCCGAAACCTCGAAGTGCAACGGAAGAGCCGCGGCCTCGTGCGCGTCCACGAGGTCTTTCACGATCTCCTGCTGCCCGTACACCGTGATCGCCTTGCCGGTCAGCTCGGTGAGCGCGATGCGGTGATCGGCACCGTCGAACCGAAGCGAAAAACCCTCGTGCGGCAAGCCTTCCGCGGCCAACCGACCGCCGAGGCCGATCTCGGTCAGCAGGTCGACCGTCGGTTGTTCGCAGACCCCGGCACGCACGCGTTGCCGCACGTACTCACGGTCGCGGGCTTCGAGCACCACCGCCTCGACACCCGCCTGGTGCAGCAAGTACGACAGCAGCAACCCGGCCGGGCCGGCACCGATCACGGCGACCTGCGTGCGCAACGGGACCTCCGTATCAAGCCGCGGTGCGCGACTTCAGGTGTGCTTTCAGATCGAACGAGCTGGCTTCCAGATCCGCGTACGCCGGATGCGGTTCCACGGCGAAAAGCCGGCGCGCGGCGATGTGGTCCGGCGCGCGGTTGACCGACTCGACGGCGATCAGCACGTCGTCGCGGAAGGACAGCACCGAGAACTTCCCGGCGGACCGGTCGCCGGTCACCACGGTCCGGTCCGCGGCGTCGAGGATGCCCGCGATCTGCAGTTTCGCGCCGGTCTGGTCGGTCCAGAACCAAGGCAGGCTGTCATAGCGCGCCGGTTCCCCGGCGATCGCCGCGGCTACCGAACGGGCCTGGTCGACGGCGTTCTGCACGGATTCCAACCGGGTCGCGGCACCGGCCTGGACGCAGGGGAAGCACGCGCAGTCGCCGATCGCGAAGATCTTCGGGTCCTCGGTGCGCAGGTGTTCGTCCACGACCACGCCGTTGCGCACCTCAAGCCCAGCCGCCTCGGCCAGCGCCGTCTCCGGCAGCACGCCGACCGCGACGACCACGAGGTCCGCGGGCAGCCGTCGCCCGTCGGACAGCTCAACCGACTCCACGTGACCGGACCCGTGCAGCGCGGTAACTCCGACGCCCAGCAACAGCGTGTGCCCAGCCGCGCGGTGATGCTCGGCGAAAAACTCCGAGATCTCCGGCGACGCGACCCGCGCCAGCAGCCGGTCCTGCGCCTCCACCACGGTGACCGGACGGCCGGCGTGCGAGGCGAACTCCAGCCCGATGAAGCCGCCGCCGATCACCACGACGTCGCCCGCCGCGCCGAGCGAAGCCCGCAGCCGGTCGGCGTCCTCGCGGGTGCGCAGCATCAGAACGCCTTCGAGGCCGGCACCGGGCACCGGCAGCGCACGGTTGCGCGCGCCGGTGGCCAGCACCAAATGGTCGTACCCCAGCTCCGTACCGTCCTCAAGCCGGACTTTCGCCGCGTCCCGTTCGATCGCGGCGACCCGGCCGGGGACCAGCTCGATGCCCTTCTCCGCGAAGTAGTCCTCCGGCCGCAGCACTAGCTGCTCGACGCCCGCGCTGCCCGCCAGGTACGCCTTCGACAACGGCGGTCGCTGATACGGCACCCCCGGCTCGTCCCCGATCAGAATCACGCGGCCGGCGAACCCCTTGTCCCGCAAGGACGCCGCGGCCTGGAAGCCGCTTTGCCCGCTGCCCACGACGAGAACGGTCTCGGTGCTCATCTCGCTCCTCCCGACATCCCGGGCTCCATCTGAGCACACCTGGGCCAAGATCGTCGAGGAGCAGCGGTCACACCCGGCGCAGGAACGCGATCGCGTCCGCCGCCCCGACCGCGTCGAACGGCAGATACCCGCGTCCGTCGCCGGTCCGCGCGGGCAGATCGGGGTCGATTCCGGCGGTCTCGACCAGCTCACGGTCCTGGACCGTCGCGGCGAGATACGCCTGCAGCGTCCCCGGCGCGGGAGCTTCTACCCCATCGGACGAGCCGAAATCGGTGGCAATGAACACATACCGGGCACCGAGCCGGTGCGCGACCTGCGCGCCCGCGCTCCACCACTGCGCACCCATCATCGAGGCCGCGCGCCGCTGGAGGTGCTGGTTGTGCGCGGAGACGAAGGTGCCTGGCAACGCGAGCAGGTTGTCCGCCATCATCGCGTCGCGCTGCGCGCCGAGGCGGCCCATCCGCTCCGGCGAGGTGTCGGCCATCAGCGAGTGGTAACGGCAAAGCCCGACCGCGGTCCGGGCGAGCAGATCGCCGCCATCGGGCAACGCGGGCCGAGCCCGTTCGAACTGGCTCGCGAGATCGTCGGCGACCAACCGCAGCTCACGCGCGTCCGGACTGTCCCCTTTGGACTTCGCCCCATCCCACATCGCCGCTTCGTCCGCCCAAGCCGCGTCGTCGCCAGCCAGCCCCTCGATGGTCGCGACATCGTGCGGCACGTCGTCAAGATGCCTGGCCAGGAAGCCGTGCAGTTCGGTGAGCACCGCGCGCGGGCTGGGTGCGCTCGCCATCTCCAGCGGGGCGTCGAAGCCGTGGAAGTGCACCTGGTCCTCGGGCTTGCGGCCAGCATTGTGGTCGCGCAGCCACTCGACCAGCACACGGTTCGACGGGAACGCTCCGAAGCCGTGGCTGAACCCGGTGGCCAGCACGTTGTCGAGGTCGCCTTCGCCGGTGGTCACGTAGCGGTCGACCAGCCGTCCGGCCAAGCAGTCGCTCTCCAGCGCGATCGAGCGGTAGCCGTGTTCGAGGACGAGGTGCTGGAAGATTTCGTTGCGGAACAACGGGAACGCTTCGGTCCAGTGCGTGGGCTCCCCCAGCCCGAGCAGGGTCGGCGAACGGTGCGCGAGGAAGTCGTCGAGGGTCTTCATTGCTTTGACCGTATCGTTGAACTCTCAGTTGGCACTTATCCGCGAATCACCTGGTTGAATAGCGTGGAAACCCTCAAACCGGAGGTGACATGCGTCCGAAGGACCTCGCCCGCGAGCACGGCTTGTCGACCCAGGCCGTCCGCAACTACGAGGAGGACGGCATCCTCCCGCCCGCCGAGCGCGGACCGCAGGGCTACCGGACGTACGCCGAACACCACGCACAAGCGTTGCGCGCCTTCCTCGCCCTGCGCCCCGGCTTCGGCCACGCCCGCGCGGCAGCGATCCTTCGCGCGGTCAACGAGCGTTCAGAAGACACCGCGTTCCAGCTGATCGACGAAGGCCACGCCGAGCTGCTGCACGACCGCGGCACCCTCACCGAGGTCGAACACGCGCTGCGGAACCTGACCCGGGAACCGGACGTGCGCCAGACCGTTCCGTCGATCGGCGCGCTCGCGCACCAACTGTCCGTGCACCCCGCCACACTGCGCAAATGGGAGGCCGCCGGGATCCTCCAACCGGAGCGGGATCGAGCCGGAAACCGCCGCTACTCACCGGCCGTGGTCCGCGACGCCCGCCTCGCGCATCAACTGCGCCGCGGCGGCTACCCGCTCGCCCGGATCGCCGCGGTGCTCCAGCAGGTCCGGCACGCGGGCGGGGTCGCCCCGCTGGAAGAAGCCTCGCGCACCTGGCGTTCCCGGCTCACCGCCCGGGCGCACGCGATGCTGGACGGGGCCGCCCAGCTGTCGCGCTACCTCGGCTGATCACTCCGGCAGCAACGGCCGCAGGAACGTCCGCCGGTACCGGATCACGCAGCCGCTCTCGTCCCGGATCCGGTCCGCCGCCACGAACTCCGGGTCCACTCCGAACAACGTCCGGTACCGCTCGTACGCGGCCAGGCTTTCGAAGCTGAACAACGCCCTTGCCTCGTCGCTGGCCCCTTCCGCGGGGAGGAAATACCCGTGGTGCACCCCGCCCTCGCGGCGCACCAGCCGCATCCACTCGGCGGCGAATCGTTCGAAGTCCGCGATCTTCTCCGGGTCGATCACGTAGTCGACAACGCAGGTGATCACGAGCGGCCCCAGACCCGCTCCGCCGTCGAAACGATCAGCTCCAGCTTCCGCAGCTGCTCAGTGGCGGTCAGGTCGTTCCCCTCTTCGGTGGAGGAGAACCCGCATTGCGGTGACAAGCACAGCTGGTCCACGTCCACGTACCGCGACGCTTCCTCGATCCGGCGCACCAGCGCGTCCGGGTCTTCCAGCTCCGGCCGTTTGCTGGTCACGAGCCCGAGCACGACCCGTTTTCCCTTCGGCACGAACCGCAACGGCTCGAAGCCGCCGGAGCGTTCGTCGTCGTACTCCAGGAAGAAGCCGTCCACCGCCAGCTCGCCGAACAGCGCCTCGGCGACGAACTCGTAGCTCCCGGACGCCACCCACGACGAGCGGAAATTGCCGCGGCACAGGTGCGTCGTCACGGTCAGGTCAGCCGGTTTCCCGGCGAGCGCGGCGTTGATCGTCGAAATGTTGCGCCGGTGCATGGTGTCCGGGTCGCTGCCCATGCGCGCGACGAGTTCGCGTTGCTCCGGGTCGTTGAGATACGCCAGGCTCGTGTCGTCCAGCTGCAGATACGTGCAGCCCAGCGCACTCATCGCCCGCAACTGCTCCGCGTACGCCGCGCTGAGGTCGGCGAAGAACTCGTCCAGCTCCGGGTACACGGTCTCGCTCACCGCCGCCCGGCCGCCGCGGTAATAGACCATGCTCGGCGACGGGATGGTCAGCTTCGGCGTTATCCCCGGGTCGGCGTGCGCCTTCAGGAACTCGAAGTGGTCGGCGAAGATCGGCTTGTCGAGACGCACCTTGCCCTCGACCTGGAGGCCCGGCGGGCTGAACTCCAGGTCGCCGGCCAGATTGTGGAATTTCACGTGCAGCCGCTCGTCGCTGCGCGAGACGCCGCCGAGCGCGTAGATGAAGTCCATGTGCCAGGAGGACCGGCGGAACTCGCCGTCGGTCGCCGATTCGAGCCCGGCCGCCTTCTGCATCTTCACGACGTCGCGGATCGCGTCGTCCTCGACGGCTCGCAGTTGTTCGGCGGAGATCTCCCCCGCCGCGTGGTCGCGCCGCGCTTCGCGCAGCACCGCCGGCCGCAGCAGGCTCCCTACATGATCGGCACGGAACGGAGGTCGTGCAGTCATGTCTGGCATGGTCACACACAAACCGGCGGTATGTGCAGCGATAATCCGGCGGGACCACACCGAAGGAGCCGCTCATGACCAACGCCGCGCACCCGGTCGACCGGGGCCTTCCCGCCGGACGGCTGCTTCTGCTCGGACTGCAGCACATGGCGATCATGTACACCGGCTGCATCGCCGTGCCGCTGGTCATCGGCAGCGCGCTGCATCTGGACACCGCGTCGATCGCGCTGCTGGTGAACGCCGACCTGTTCGTCGCCGGACTGGCCACTTTGGTCCAGTCGGTCGGCATCGGGCGGGTGTTCGGCGTCCGGCTGCCGGTGGTCGCGGGCGCGACGTTCACCGTGGTCAACCCGATGATCCTGATCGCCGCGCAGTACGGCCTCACCGCGGTGTACGGCGCGATGATCGCCTCCGGCGTCTTCGGGCTGCTGATCGCCCGGCCGTTCGCCGCGCTGATCCGGTTCTTCCCGCCCCTGGTGTCCGGGACGCTGCTGCTGGTCATCGGCATCTCGCTGCTCGGGCCCGGCACGGCGATGATCGGCGGGCACGACACCGGCGACCCGTCCTACGGCGATCCGGCGAACCTCGGGCTGGCGTTCGGCGTGATCGCGCTGGTGGTGTTGTTCACCCGGGTGCTGCGCGGGTTCCTCGGCCAGATCGGGCCGCTGGTCGCGCTGATCGCCGGTGTCCTGATCGCGATTCCGCTCGGCCGCACGCACTTCTCCGGCGTCGGCGACGCGAGCTGGTTCGGGCTGGCCTCGCCGTTCCATTTCGGAGCGCCGACGTTCCCGGTCGCCGCGGTGGTGTCGATGTGCGTGGTGATGCTGGTGTCGTTCACCGAAACGACCGCCGACCTGATCGCGGTCGGCGAGATCACCGGCCGCCCGGTCACGCCGTCGGATCTCTCGCGCGGCCTGGCGACCGACGGCCTGTCGGCGATCTTCGGCGGCTTCATGAACTCCTTCCCGGACACCGCCTTCGCGCAGAACGTCGGGCTGGTGCAGATGACCGGCGTGCGCAGCCGCTGGGTGGTCGCGACGACCGGCGGCATGCTCGTCGTGATGGGCCTGGTGCCGAAGATCGGCGCGTTCATCGCCGCGATCCCGGAGCCGGTCGTCGGCGGCGTCGCGGTGGTGATGTTCGCGATGGTCGGGGCGGTCGGCGTGCAGACGCTCAAGAAGGTCGACTTTTCCGGCAACCACAACGCTTTCGTGGTCTCCGTCGCGCTCGGTGTCGGACTGCTTCCCGCGTTCGGCCTCGACCGGTTCGGCAACTCGGTGTTCTTCCAGCACTTCCCCGCCTGGCTGCGGACGATCTGCGGCAGCCCGATCACCGTCGCCGCGGTGCTGGCCTTCGTGCTGAACCTGCTGTTCAACCACCTTGGCCGGAAGCGGGAGGAAGACCTGCTGCCCTAAGCAGCCGATCCGCGAGCCGCACGCCGATGCCCGGCTCGATCGGCCTGCTCAGCAACACCCGCAGGTACATCGGAGCGAGCACGTAATCCAGCAGGTCCTGCAGCTTCAGCGCGGGCTCGCCCCGGCCCGCGGCGGCGGTCAGCATCTGCTCCAGGTCCTCCCCGCGCGACAGCAGATGCTCGATCGGGTCGGCGTTGGTCCCGATGAACGTGATCAACGCCCGGACCAGCACCGCACCGTCCGGATCAGCGAGCGCGCGCTCGACCGCTGTCGCCCACTGCTCGACATCGCCGCGCAGCGACCCAGTGTCGGGCACCGGCGAGGCAAGGCTCAACCGCGCGACCGCGGCGTCGAGGAGCACGCTCGCACAACTGCCCCAACGACGGTAGATGCTGGTCGGATTCACCCTCGCCCGCTCGGCGATCTGCGGGATCCCCGCGGTCGTTTCGCCCTCCGCGAGCAGCTCGATCACCGCACGGTGCACCGCTTCGCGCACCCGCGCGCTACGTCCGCCCGGCCGAGTCACCCCACCATCCTAAAGCAAAGAGGCTGGCCTTAATGACCGGAGTGTGCGTAAACTAAAGGCAAATCAATTGGCCTTAAGGAGCACTCTGAGATGGTCAGCAAGATCCCGCCGGCCGAGCGCGAGGCCCTGCTCGCCGAACCGATCATCAGCGTCCTGAGCGTGACCGCCGAGCCCGGTCGCGCACCGCTCACCACCCCGATCTGGCACCAGTACACACCCGGCGGCGAGGTCACCGTCCTCACCTCGCCCGGTGCCCGGAAAACGAAACTGATCGAAGCCGCCGGCCGCTTCGCGCTGTGCGTGCAGGATCCGAAAACCATCCGCTACGCGACCGCTGAAGGCCCGGTCACCGGCATCCGCGCAGTCACCGAGGAAGACCGGCTCGCGATGGCCCGCCGATACCTGCCCGAGGAGACGGCGATCGCCTACGTCAAAGCCACTCCGCAGCAGAGCGAGAACATCGTGATCTCGATGCGCCCGGAACGCTGGAACACCGCTGACTTCAGCGACCTGACCGACGAACTCTCCTGACCCGCGCCCCGGCCGGCTCCGTTCCGCGGAGCCGACCGGGCCCCTTGTCCCCCAACCTTTTCCCCGGTACCGCCGTTCGGTCGCAACTGCTGATCATGTCCGGCCGCCCTCGTTTCCCCGGCCGTTCGGGCAGCTCTTTCCTGGCCCGCTACGCACGCCGTCCCGGCCATGGCACCTTGTGCCCGAAAAGACCTTCGGACAGAAGAGGGCGCATGGACGGCACTTCCCTCATTCTCAATTCCGCCGAACGGACCAGAGCGGCCGAACTTTTGGCCCGGTTCACCGACAGCTACGAAAATTCACTCACCAGTCGCCCGATCGCCCCAGACGCGGACCGGGAAACGCTGGCTAAACTGTTAGCGGAACCGTTCCCGGAAGAAGGGCTCGGCGTCGAAGCATTCTTCGCCGACGTCGTAGACCGCCTCGTGCCCTACACCACCACGATCGCGCACCCAAGATTCCTCGCCTACGTACAAGGCCCGCCAAACGGCATCGGCGCCTACGCGGAAGCGATCGCCGCAGTACTGAACCAGAACTGCAACCTGTGGCAGATCTCCCCAGCCGCCAACGTGATCGAACGCTCCGTCATGGACTGGCTCACTGGCCTCTTCGCCATGGGCCCGGCTTCCGGCGGCATCCTCACCAGCGGCGGTTCCGGAGCCACGAAGGACGCGATCACCACCGCCATCGCCAACCGCCGGCCAGACTTCCGCGAACGCGGTCTCCAAGAAAACCGCGCCCCGCTGGTCCTTTACACCTCCGACGAAGCGCACCGCAGCGTAGTCAAAGCCGCGACACTGCTAGGAATCGGCTTGGCCAACGTCCGCGCAATCCCCACCGACGCCCATTTCCAACTGCGCGTCGACTTGCTAACCCGAGCGATCGCCGAAGACCGCGCCGCCGGAAAAGAACCGTTCTGCGTAGTCGCCACCGCGGGCACAGTAACCACCGGCTCGATAGACCCAATCGGCCCCATCGCCGACCTCTGCGAAAAAGAAAACCTCTGGCTGCACGTAGACGGTGCGTATGGCGCACTTTTCGTCCTGGCCGATTCAACCCGCGACGCACTGCTCCCGCTTTCCCGAGCAGACTCCGTCACCCTGGACCCGCACAAGCTGCTGTTCGCCCCGCTGGAAGCAGGAGCCCTGCTGGTCAAGGACATGGCAAAACTACGCGCCGCCTTCGCCTTCTCCTCCTCGTCGTCCTACCTCACCGCAATCGACGACGCCCACCTGCTCGACTACATGGACCACGGCCCGCAACTTTCCCGCAGCTTCAAGGCGTTGAAGGTCTGGGCCGCCCTGCGCACCTTCGGCGTAGGCACCTTCCGATCAGTCACCGAACGCTGCCTGACCCTGGCCAACCGCCTAGGCGCACACATCGCCGCCGCCCCCGGCCTGGAGTTGATGAACCCAGTCACGCTCACCGCAGTCTGCGTCCGAATGCCCGGCCGCACCGCCGAAGCACACGCAGAACTCCTCACCAGACTCCACGAAGAAGGCACCGCGATGCTGGGCCCAGCCAAGGTCAACGGACAGCCCTGCGTCCGCGCCTGCGTCACCAACCACCGCACCACCGAGGCGGACATCGACCTGCTGGCCAACCGCCTAACCGCACTGGCCGCACTCTGAGCCCGCCCCGCGAAACCGCGAGCAATGCACCCAACCAGCCCTAAAGGCAAATGATGTTCAAAACGCAAGGCGGCTCGTGACTGCTCGGCGACGACGGCTGGCTGGAAGTCGACGGACCCGACGTGGTCGACGGCGGCTGCGTCGGCCCGGCCGGACCGGTCGTTTCCGGCCGCTCGCTCGACGACGGATGCGCCGGAGCGGAATCAGCCGGGTGATCCGCGGTGCTGTGCTCGCCAAACGGATTGACATTCGCCTTGCCAGAAGGCGCGTCCCCGACCCCGGCAGTGCCCTCTTCGGTTTCCTCGCCGGTGGGCGTCGGCGGGTTCGTCTCGTCGACGCCGCCCGCGCCGCCGGTGCGGTCCGGCATCTCGATCACGCGCATCTCGGTGATCCGGGCGGCCCCGTCGTTCGCCGTGGTCCCGTACGAGACGAGCATGGCCGCCGCCCCGCAGCCGACGATCACCGCGAGCATCACCGAAACCATGCGCCACCTGGACCGGGACGGCGGCGGAATCCGTCGTTCGTGTCCTTCGCGCACCAACAGCTCGGCGACCGAAACCTCGTCGTTCACCAGCGAGACCTTTCACCAGGAGTGGCCTATTCCTACCGGATGCGGCCACCGAACGGGTGACAAAGAGTGAAACCTTCTACCCAGAGTGCTCACTCTAGCGGGTGTGAATCACAGCGCATTCACAGCTGCGCTTAGCCAAAATCCCAGCATGCCCAGCCACTCTGGACGCATGTCGCTGCGCGAGCCGGATCCGGCACCCCGCCCGGCACGCACTGCTGCCACCACCGGAACCCCCCGGAAGTGGCGCTCCTTGACGTGGTTGCGCGCACGGCCGTCCGCCGTCCCGATGGCCGGGAAGCCGGGGCCGGGCACCGAAATCCCCGAACCGGCCACCACCGCGGCAGCGACCCCCGGCAGAGCAGGCGGCACCCCGTTGGTCGAGATCATCGACGGATCCTCGCGGCCTACGGCGACCGCCGTGCTGGTCAAGAACGACCCGGCCGCCAGCTCGCTCGGACTCGTCCAGCCCGCGCCGAGGCTTCCCTTCCTGGCCGCCGTCCCCGCGACCTGGCGGCCCAAGCGAGCCTGGCTGCGCCTCGTCCCCAGCCCGCGGTCCACGCCGTTCACCTTCGGCTACCTGGTGCTGCTCCTCGGCACCTCGCTGCTGATCCGGTTCGGCAGCTCCACGCTCACCGGCAAACTCCTCACGGTCTCCAGCACCGACGCGCACAACATGGCGCGCCACCCCCTGACCGCACTCCTGACCAGCGCGTTCTGGATCGCCGGCGGCGGCTGGCTGCCGTACGCGGTGATCTTCGCGATCGCGGTCGCCCCGTTCGAGCGGCGGTTCGGCGGGCTCCGGACGGCGCTGGTCTTCTTCAGCGGGCACGTGCTCGCCACGATCGCCACCGAACTGCCGGTGATGGCCCTGATCCACACCGACGTGCTGCCGCATTCCGCGGGCCGCTGGCTCGACATCGGAGTCAGCTACGGCTTCCTCACCACCGCCGGCGTGCTCGTCGCGCTGCTGCGCGGGCGGGCTCGGATCGCCGGGATCGTGGCCCTTGAGCTATTCGTTATCGGCGTCTACGTGACCGACGACCCGGCCAGTCTCGCGTCCGTGGTGACCGTCCTCGGACATGCCTGTGCGGCCCACTTCGGCCTGCTCGTGTGGGGTCCGCGACTGCGCAGCGTGCCCCGCATCGCCCGATAGCACCCGCCGGCGGCGTCCGGACGAGTGACGCAAGCAGCTGCCCGTGCGGATATACACGGGCTTCACTCGGTGGTGTAATCGACGGGCCATACGCCGACAAGGGGGATCGGAAGCACCATGGAGGCTGACGCCCTGGCCGGCGAACCGGGTGGAATCACCCGGCGCGCCCAGCTCGCGGGCCTGCGGCCGGACGCCGGCGCGGGGGTCCTGTTCTCCCTGCACGCCTCCGAACCGGCGACCCTCACCTGGCTGCCCGGCCTCGACGCGGTGCTCGGCCTCCCCGGCGCGACCGGCAAGGAGCTGTGCGACCGGCTCACCGAACTGCTCCGCCCGCTCACCGCGAACCTCCGCCGCACCCCGCCCGGCCGCGATTTCGAACTCGAACAGCCGCAGGACGGCCCCGACGGCACCCCGCGCCGCATCCGGCTGCGCGCGCGGACCGTCGGCGAACAGGACCACACGACCGGCCTGCTCGGCGTCGCCTCGGCGGTCGCGGAAACGGTGCCGGAGAAGTCCGACCTCGCGGAGCTGTCCGACCGGTACCGGTTGCTGATGGAGCAGAGCCCGGACGCGATCTGCGTGTACTCGGGCGGTGTCGTCACCTACGCCAACCAGGCCGCGCTCGACCTGTTCGCGGCACGGGCGGCGCACGAGGTCGTCAGCCGCGAGTTCGCGGACTTCGTGGCGGCCGAATCCACGCAGCTGCTGGAGGATCCCAGCGCGGAACCCCGCGAAGCGGTGCTGAAACGGTTGGACGGGAGCAAATTCGTGGCGGAGACCGTTTCGGTGCGCACCAGCGACTCGAACCCGCCGTCCTACCAGGTGGTGATCCGCGACAGCACCGTCAAACACGCCGCCGCGGCCGCTGTCCACGCACAGGAAGCGCTGGTCACGCACGTCAGCGACGCCATCGTCACGATCACCGCCGAGGGCATCGTCACCGGCTGGAACCCGGCCGCCGAGACCGTCTACGGCTGGCCCGCCCCGGAAGCGCTCGGCAGGCGGGTGCACGAGGTACTCGGCATCGACCCGGACCCGGCCTCGATCCGCGACGGCGTCGCCGAGCAAACCCACCGCGGCCGGGACGGCTCGCCGCGGCAGGTCCGGGTGTCCGCGACCGAGACCGTCGACGGCTTCCTTCTCGTCTGCACGGACGAAACCGCACGTCGCCGCGTAGAACAGCACTACGCGACGGTCGTCGCCGCACTCGACGAGGGCGTACTGGTGATCGGCCCGACCGGGCTGATCCAGTCGGCGAACCCGTCCGCCTGCCGCATCCTCGGGGTCCCCGAAGCGGAGCTGCTCGGCGTGCCGTGCACGACGCTCGTGCTGTTCGACGAGGACGGCAACCGGATCCCGGACGACGAGCTGCCGTCCATGCACACGCGTCGCACCGGGATCACGCACAACGGACTGGTCGTGCGCCTGCGCCGCCCCGACGGCCGCGACGTGTGGGTGTCGTTGACGTCGCGGTTGCTCGATCCGGACGACCCGAAGGGCGTCTCGGTGGTCACCTCCTTCACCGACATCACCGAACGGCGCGCGATCAGCGCCCGGCTGGCCCACGAGGCGACGCACGACCCGCTGACCCGCCTCGCCAACCGCACCCTGGTCCTGGACCGGCTCGACCGCCGCGACGGCGCCGAGGAGGCCGCCGTGCTGTTCCTCGACCTGGACAAGTTCAAGCTGATCAACGATTCGCTCGGCCACCCGGTCGGCGACCAGGTCCTGCGCATCGCGGGCGAACGGCTGCGCCGCGCCACCGGCCCCGAGGACGTCGTCGGCAGGCTGGGCGGCGACGAGTTCGTGGTCGTGACGTCCGCGACGACCGGTCCGGCGCAGGTCGGCGTGTTCGCCGCGCACCTGCGTTCGGTGCTGGCGGAACCGGTTTCGGTGCACGGCAGGCAACTGCACCTGGACGCGAGCATGGGCATCGTGCTCGTGGAGCCGGGCGACCGCCGCAGCGCGGAGGACCTGCTGCGCGACGCGGATGTCGCGATGTACCAAGCGAAATCCCGCGGCCGCGGCCGGTTCGAGTTCTTCGACGTCGCCCTGCGGAGGCGCATGCAGCGTCGGCTGCGGATGGAACAGGACCTCCGCGACGCTGTCCACAGTGAACAGTTATGGCCCGCTTACCAGCCGGTGGTCGACCTGCGCACTGGCGAAATGGTCGGCGTCGAGGCCCTGCTGCGCTGGACCCACCCGAAACACGGCGCGATCTCGCCGGCGGAATTCATCCCGCTGGCCGAGGAAAGCGAACTGATCAACGTACTGGGCAAGTACGTCCTGCGCGACACCACGCGCGAACTGGCCGCCCTGCGCACCGGCCGGGGCCTCGACCTCAGCTTGAAGGTCAACCTCTCGGTCCGGCAGCTGGACGACCCGCACCTGGTGCCCGCGGTCCGCGACGCACTGGCCACCACCGGCCTGCCGCCCGGCTCGCTGACGCTGGAAGTCACCGAAAGCGCCCTCATGCGCGATACGTCGGCGGCCGCGGAAGTGTTGTCCGCCTTGCGTTCCCTCGGTGTCCTGCTGGCGATCGACGACTTCGGCACTGGCTACTCGTCGCTGGCCCAGCTGCGTCGGCTGACGCTGGACACGCTCAAGATCGACCGCTCCTTCATCACCGGAATCGCAGACTCCCGCGACGCGGCCGCGATCGTCACGAGCATCATCGCGATGGCGCACGCGGTGGATCTGACAGTGGTGGCGGAAGGCGTCGAAACCGCGGAAGAGCTTGCGCTGCTGCGGGAACTTGGCTGCGACCAGGCCCAGGGCTATCACCTGGGCCGGCCGCTGGCCGCCGCGGAGTTGTTTCAGTAAGTCTTGAGCAGCGCCGCCAGCTCGTCCTCGGCAAGGAAGACGTCGAGGTCCTCCAGCGTCTTGCCGAGATCGACCAGTTCGATCGTGCGCGTCTCGACCGTGCCGTCCGGGCGGCTTTCCTGGTACTCGCGGCCGAGCAGCCGGCGGAACCGCCCGGGTTCGAGCCGCATCACCACGACTCGCCCGGTGAACGGGGATTTCGGGTGCGTGGACGTGTAGTGGTGGAACACCTGGTAGTCCAGCGGACGGCTGTGCACCAGCGGAAGCACCTCGTGCAGGTCGTCCCAGCCATCGGCGTCCTGTTTCTGCAGCACCCACCAGCCCTCGCGCAAGGTCATCCGGTGCCTCCACCCGGCCTGGTCCACCTCGGCCCCGTCGATCAACGGCATCGGCACCAGTATCCCGGCACCGAACCCGACGTCCACGAGAAACTGTTGCCCCTCAACGGTAATCACGAGCGTCATGTGCGTATACGGACCGCTCTTGCGCGGCTGCACCCGCGCGACCGTGCGCTGCACCTGGTAACCCAGCTGCTCCGCGACGGCCGCGAACAACCCGGCCTGCTCGTAGCAGTACCCGCCCCGGCGCCGCCCGACGAGCTTCTCGCTGACGACCTCCAGCTCGATCCCGCGATGCCGGCCGATCACCACGTCGACGTTCTCGAACGGGATCGTCTCGACGTGCGCCTGCGCCAGCCGCCCCAGCGCCGCCGCGGACGGTTCCTCCCGGCGCTGCCCCACGCGGGCGAGGTAGGCGTCGACGTCTGCTGCCTCGATGTTCCATTCCCCAGCCATGCGATCAGTCTGCAACCTCCAGCCAGCTCTAGGTCAATAGTCACCCAGGGTCACAACGGTTGTGACTGGCACCACTCTCTGGTGTGATGTAGCCCCGATGCCTACCGGTCAGTAGCACACGTTCGAGTGAGTGCTGGCCTTCTCGAAGGGAGCCCGATGAAGACCCCTCGACCACTGGCCCGGGCCAGTGCGGTGACGGCACTGGCGACCGCCGCCGCGTTGCTGCCCGCGACCGCGTGGGCGGCGGCCCCGACCTGGGCCCCGGCCGGCACCGCAGCCGTGCACCCCGGGGTGCCGACGCACACCAACGGGGCGCAGTGCACCTCGAACTTCGTGTACAGCAACGGAACCGACGTGTTCCTCGGGCAGGCCGCGCACTGCTCCGGCACCGGCGGTTCGACCGAAACGAACGGCTGCTCCGCCGGTTCGCTCCCGATCGGCACCCCGGTCGAGATCACCGGGGCGAGCAAGCCAGGCACGCTCGTCTACAACTCGTGGCTGACCATGCAGTCCCGCCACGAAGCGGACGCGAACACTTGTCAGTACAACGACCTCGCACTCGTGAAGATCGACCCCGCGGACGTGTCGAAGGTCAACCCGAGCCTGCCGTTCTGGGGCGGGCCGACCGGCGTGCACACGACCGGCACGAAGCAACTGGGTACCGTGCTCAGCTACGGCAATTCAGAACTGCGCGGCGGGATCACCCAACTGTCCCCCAAACAGGGCACCAGTTTGGGGGACACTGGCAGCGGCTGGAGCCACACGGTGCTCACCGTGACCCCCGGCATCCCCGGCGACTCCGGCAGTGGCTTCCTCGACCGCGACGGCAACGCACTCGGGGTGCTGAGCACGCTGAACCTGCTGCCGCAGCCGGGCACGAACGGCGTTGGCGATCTGTCGCGCGAGCTGCAGTACGCGAGCGCGCACAGCGGGCTCGGGACGGTCCAGCTTGTTCCGGGGACGACCAAGTTCCGCGGGCCGTTGATCTAGCTTCGAGTTCGCGGCCACCGGCGTGCCCGGCACGATTCAGCTCGTGCCGGGCACGATCCGGTTGTGTGGCCGAGCGCTCGTGAACGCCCACGGCGAGCCGGGGACCGGACCGGCTCGTGCTGGGCACGACCAGGCTCCGTAATCCCGGTAAGACTTCCAGGAAACCAAGCGCTGCAACAGGTTCCGCGCCGGGCGATCCGCTGCTTCGCGGTACGCTGGTTTCTTGGTCACCTGGTACAACTCGACCGCCGCCAGCAACGCACCGTAGTCGTCCTGGATGTTTTCCTTGCCGTCATTGGTCATCTCGACGTTGTGCTACTCCAGGAATTCGAACGTGGCTTCCGCTGTCGCCAGATACTCCTCGTGCGAGTAGTCGCCGGGCGCGTCCAACGTCGCCGCCGCAGCCAGCGCCGCGATCGCGACCCCGCCGCCCTCGCGGTAATTCACCTGGACAGGCTCGCCGTCGCTGTTCGCGAGGACGTACCGCAGCTTCGGATCCTTCGGCGGTCCAGGCTGGATGACCGAGGCGACGAAGGTGCCGCCGTCAAGTTTGACCCAGCGCAGGTAGTCGGGGTCGCCGCGCGCGGTGAGCCGCTGGTACGCCTTGGCCAGCACCCAGGCAGTGAGTGGGATCTGGAGAGTGTTGAAGTAGCTGCGGTCCGACAGCTGCGTGAAATGCTCGCCGAAGTCGCCGGTCGCGTCGTACCAGGCGCCGTGCGCGTCCATGACCTGCGTGGTCTTGGGGCCGATCGACGCTTGCCGGTCCCGGCGATCGAACCGGTCCGAGCTGCGGGTGCCCTTGAAGTAGTGCACGACAGGGGAGAGCGTGTAGCGCTCAAGCACCAGCTGATCGATGCGAAACGGCTGCGACCGCCCGTCCGCGGCGAGCAGGACGTACTCGCCCTCGGTCTTCAGCGCGGAGAAGTCCGCGGTCCAGTAATGCCGGTCGTCCTATCCCGGGACCTGAGCCGTCGGGTGCGGGCTGCCGGTGAAGGCGACCTTCCCGATAGCGACGTCCGCGACGGTAAACCTCGGGATCGCCCGCGGCGATTCGATCGCGAGCACCGCCCGCTTGGGCGCGCCGGGTACGTAACCGACGTTGTTCGCGTAAACCGCCACCCCGGATCGCCCCTCGACGGCCCCCGCCTCGGCTCCGAACGGAGTCATCGCCCCCCACTGCCCCGACCCCCACCGCCGCCGATCCGGCAACATCTCCCGGCATACTCGACCTCCGGTGGTCCAGACCTTTTGAGAGGTCATTGCGGCTAAGTAGCGATCCAGCGGGTTGGCAAGACTGCCGCCGAACGGCGACCGCCTGGCAGATCGAGGCGACGAAAAAGCCCCCATCCGCTGGATGGGGGCTGCTTCACCGAAATTCGCTGTGGCCAGGGCCGGGGTCGAACCGGCGACCTTCCGCTTTTCAGGCGGACGCTCGTACCAACTGAGCTACCTGGCCGGGAACGCCGGCTAGGAGCCGAACGATCTTGCGACCCTGACGGGACTCGAACCCGCGACCTTCGCCGTGACAGGGCGACGCGCTAACCAACTGCGCCACAGGGCCTTACTGGTACTGCGTACTCCCAACGGGATTCGAACCCGCGTTGCCGCCTTGAAAGGGCGGAGTCCTAGGCCACTGAACGATGGGAGCCCGATCGGTTTCGGTGGACCGACCGACCGCGCTCTCAGGTGTTCCCCTGGGAGCGATTACAAGCATAGGGCACGTTCCAAGGGCTTTGCACGGGGGGTTCATTAAGCGATCGGCGAGCCTCCTGCCTGCGGTAACGCCAGCACCAACGATCCGGCCGCGCCGCCTCCCGCCGATCGGCCGCTTCGAAGCCGGGCCCGGCGACCGGTGTGCGCCACGCCACTCTACGCCGGAGACGGTCGCGCACGCCGGGAATCCGGGCCTTCCCGGCCACCGAGACACGAGTTCGGGCAGTTCGTCACCAGGACGGCGAGCCGGACGCGCTGGCGACCGAACACCGGCAGCCGGCTCCGCCCGGACCCGCGAACCCAGCGTCCAGACCCTCAGCGCTGCACGGGAGCCTGACCGTCGTCGCCCGGACTCAGCCCGAGCATCTCCAGCAACTGCGCGCAGTCCTCCACGTCGAGCGCGCCGGCCGCGACGGCCAGGCGGGCTCGGCGGACCTGGTCGTCGGAGACCCGTTGCCCTTCCGACGACCCGCGCTGCGCCGGCACGCCGCCGGACAGTGACGTGCTTCCCCCGTCGGCACCTTCGTACCGAAGGAGGAACTGACGAACTTCGACCGATCCGCTCATGGCCCCTCCGTGCGGTTCGCAACAACTGGCCGCGAGGCTAACCAGCGACGAGCGGCACCGGCAGCCCCCCGGAGAGTGAACCTGCGAACACTCTCCGAAGCTTCCCTGGTAACGCATTCCAAGATCGCGCAGAACGATTTCTCCCGGCTTCCCCTCGCCGATCCCCGGAACTCGTGCAACAATCGGTGTTGCTGACACACCCCCGGTCAGCGCCTGTGGAGATCCCCTCCGACCCCCGCGTTCCTCCCCCTGGCGCGGGGGTCTCTCCATTTCCGCACATCGGCACTGACCTGCGGATCCACTCTCCGTACCCTGATCAACAGACAGTCGCGAAATGCGTTTACCGACTGGGCTGAACAGGTGATCGAATTAGGCTTGCCGGGCATAGAAATGCGTGTGTCGTGGCTCACAGTGGTTTCCTTGTCGAGACCCAACCGTTATCGTGACCGCGTGCCTCTTCCCTCCCTCGGCCGCCTCAGCAGCCGCACGAATCTCAAAGCCGTCTCGAGCGGGCGGCATCGCAATGCCGCCAAGGCCGTCGGCGACGAAGTCGTCGAGGACAAGGAGCTCACCAGCTACCTCGCCGCCCTCGCCCCGGACTCCGACCCGGAGAGCACCGGAACCGGCAGCCGCTTCGGCGACGCGCAGGTCTACCAGCTGCGCATGAACCTCATCGCCAGCCAGCAGCTCAAGGACATCGCCGTCGCCAGGAACCTGACCCCGCAGGCCCTGGCGCAGGAATGGATCCTGGAGCGTCTCTCGTGGGAGGGCCAGGCCGCCTCCGCCCAGGAGCGCCGCCACTCCGACGCGATGACCGACGAATTCCACTTCCCGGCGGAGACGTTCGAACAGCCCCTCGTCGGACGCTGATCCCCGCCCCCCCCCGAACGAAAACCCCTGGCTTCTCCCGACGGCCGGGGGTTTTCCCTTTTCCGGAGTCGCCGCAGAGCCGCGGTTCCGGTGGGTGGGACGCTGCGGTCTTGGCCGCGGAACGGGCGGCGCGGCGGGCGGCGGAGGATGGCAGAGGGTGGCGAGACCGCCGCGCCGGAAGCCAGTTGCCGGAAGCCAGTTGAGGAGCGATGGGCCCGGCCGCTGCTGCCGGGTGGCGGCACGGTGGCGGCAAGGTGTGCGATCACCTGGCAAGAGCGGCGCAGCACGAGTCGCGAGCGGCGATCACCTGGCAAGAGCGGCGCAGCACAGCGTCGTGAGCAGCGATCACGGTTAAAACCGTGCTTGCCACTCACGAGAGCCCCGGCCTTCAGCCACAGCGGCCAGCGCCACCCAACCGGGTCAGACCACACAGCCCACCCACAGTCGAGCAACCATCCGTTCCGGCGTCGCCCGTCCGTGCCGGAAGCCTCGACGAGACCCGCCAAACCAGCCCGCAACCGCGAGCCCAGCCCGGTAGCCCGCCCGAAACCCCAGCACCCGGTGGCGCACCCGCACACCCGGCAACCGTCGACCCAACCCCGCCCGGATCGACCGCGGTAACCGTCGCTCCAAACATTCCCCACAACGGAACCCGCAATGAAAAAAGGCCCCGACGGGAAATCCCGTCGGGGCCCTTCTTTCAGGCCTGAGAAAACGCGCGGGCCTGACTCAGATCGCGCGGACCTTCTGGGCCTGCGGGCCCTTCTGCCCCTGGCCGACCTCGAACTCCACTCGCTGGTTCTCCTCAAGGGTGCGGAAGCCGCGTCCCTCGATCTCCGAGTAGTGCACGAAAACGTCGCCTTCGCCGCCGTCCTGCGCGATGAAGCCGAAGCCCTTCTCCGCGTTGAACCACTTCACAGTGCCTTGCGCCACCGCTGTACTCCTCGTAACAGATCCGCTTCGAATGCCACCGAAGCGGCACCCAGGCCGTCCCGGGCGGTTCCAACGAGACGAGCGAAGAGCTTTTCGGCCCCACGGCTCGCGTCAGAAGTTCCGCGAGTGTGAAGCCACGAACACGCAAAACGACGGCCTGGTCAGCAGCCTACCGGGATCTCACCAAATCTGAACCCCGTTGATCGCAAGGATCGGTTCCGACGTGCGCGCATCACCGGAACGTCGTATCGCCGCCTACGCACCGCTGTCGGACCCCGCGACTACTCTGATCCAGTACACCCAGCGCATTTCGGGGATGCACAGTGCGCGGTCGGTCGAGCCGCTTCCGTAATGGTCACTCGGTGCAGTGTGATGCTGGTCACCCCGTTTCCGGTGAACGTGAAGGCATCTCGGGACGTCTGGGTGTTCGGGGTACCAAGGGGAGATTGGGGATCGGTGTGACAATCCGACACTTCGCACGCCGCCGGGCCGGCGTCGCGGTGCTGGGCTTGATCGCCGCGCTGACGCTCGGGGCGTGCAGCAGCGGCGGGTCGAGCGTGAACGCGGGCGGGACCGCGGGCGGCGGGCCTACCGAGGCGCCGGCCACGCCGGTGAAACCGGCGGCCGTGGCGCTCACGCCAGCCTCCGGCACAGGCGACGTGGCACCGGGCGAACCGGCGAAGGTGACCGTCGCGAACGGCACCATCGGGGCCGTCACGCTCACGAACGCCGACGGCAAACAGGTACAGGGACAGCAGTCCCCGGACAAGAAGAGCTGGAGCAGCACCGAAGACCTCGGCTACGGCAAGACCTACACCTGGTCCGGGCAGGCCGTCGGCGAGGACGGCAAGCAGGTCCCGATCAACGGCTCGTTCACCACGGTCAAACCGCGCCGCCAGATGCAGGGCAGCCTGAACGTCGGCGACGGGCAGACCTACGGCATCGCGATGCCGATCGCACTCACGTTCCCGAGCGCGGTCAAGGACAAGGCCGCCGTCGAGCGCGCGCTGTCGGTGGAAACCACGCCGAAGACCGAGGGCGCGTGGGCGTGGCTCAACGGCGACACGTCGGTGCACTGGCGGCCGAAGGAGTACTTCAAGCCGAACACGAAGGTCATCGTCTCGGCCAACGTCTACGGCGTTTCGATGGGCGACGGCGTCTACGGCAAACAGGACGTCTCGGCGAGCTTCACCATCGGCCGGTCGCAGATCGTCAAGGGCAACACCCAGGAACACACCATGCAGGTCATCCGCGACGGCCAGCAGGTCATGGACTTCCCGGTGAGCTACGGCCTCGACTCCGACCCGGGCCGCGTCACGCACAGCGGCACGCACGTGGTGATGTCCAAGCACGCGACCTACTCGATGAGCAACCCGCGCTACCACTACACCGACGTGAACGTGCCGTGGGCGGTCCGGATCTCCAACAACGGCGAGTTCATCCACGGTCTCGCGGGGTCGATCTACGCGCAGGGCAAGCAGAACATCTCGCACGGCTGCCTCAACCTGTCGCCGAAGAACGCGAAGATCTACTACGACAGCGTCCTTCCCGGCGACCCGGTGGAGATCTCCGGCAGCACCCAGCAGCTGGGCCCGAAGGACGGCGACTACAGCGACTGGACCTATGACTGGGCGGCGTGGACCAAGCTGTCGGCGCTGGCCGCCTGAGCACAACCGAACAAGCGCCAACCGGACGGCCGGGAGCTCTCGAACGCTCCCGGCCGTTCGCTGTCCCGGCCGGAAAAATCCGATGCAACCCCGGCGACCGCCGATCGCATGACTAGAGCAGAGAGGCGCCACCCGGCGCTCGCCTGAACCAGGAGGAAACTCGTGCGTGTTCGCTTCGCTCTCGCCATCGGTTCGCTGCTGCTCGCCGGAGGCGCGCTGACCGGCGGCGCGGTCGCTTTCGCCGCGGACGCCCCGCCCTCGGCGCAGCCGGCCCCGACGAAGACCGCCCCGGCCGAGCGGCCCACCGCTGCCCCGGCCCCGGCGCCCACGGAACGCCAGACCGCCGCCCCGGCCGCGCCGAGGGTCGCCGCCCCGGGGCAGCCCGCGAAGTCCAAGCGCGTCCCGACCGCCGTGCCCGCGGGCCCGACCGGCGACCTGCACCTGCCCTCGGTCTGGGGCTGATCGCCCGGTGCCTTCCCGCTCCCGTCCGGCGTCCGGGCAGAACTCGTCGTGGGACGGCGAGTTCGCCCGGTACTTCGGCGAGCGCGCGCACAGCCTGCGGTCCACGGCCTACCTGCTGTGCGGGGACTGGCACCGGGCCGAGGATCTCGCACAGGCGGCGCTGCTCAAGCTGTACCTCGCCTGGCCGCGGCTGGCCCGGCACGACGCGCTCGACGCCTACGCGCGCAAAATCGTGCTGCGCACTTTCCTCGCGGAAAACCGCCGCAGCCGCTGGAAACGGGAGCGGCTCACCGACGCACCACCCGACGTCCCGGCTCCTGCCGCCGAGACTGAGCACGACCAGCTGATCCAGCAGGCCCTCGCCGTGCTGGCCCCGCGCCAGCGCGCGGTGCTCGTGCTGCGGTACTTCGAGGACCTGTCCGTCGAGGAGACCGCCGCGGCGCTCGGCTGCCGGACCGGCACGGTGAAAAGCCAGGCCGCACGCGGTCTGGCCACCCTGCGGACCCGGCTGGGTCCGCATTTCGAGGCACTGCCCGTGCCTGGAAGGAGGTGAACGAGATGGTCTCCGATGATGCCGAGGATGTGCGCGCGCTGTTCGCCCGCACGCCGGACGGCCCGCCCATGCAGGTCGGCGCCGCGGACGTGATCGTGCGCGGCGCCGCCGTCCGTCGCAGGCGCAAGCGCTGGGCGGTCGCGGGCAGCTCCGCCGCGACGGTCGCGGTAGTCGTGCTGGCCGGTCTCGCGGTGGGCAGCCGCGGGACCGAGCAGCCGCCGGTCATGCCTGCCGGACCGGGGCTCGCCACCGTCTCGCCCGCCCCCTCTAGTCCGGCCGCGCCGACGAAGGCGCCGTCGGATCCGGCACAGGTGCCGACACCCGGTCCGGAGGTGAGCCCGGGTTCGCCGGACAGGCAACCGCCGGCGGAGCCGACCGGTCCGCGGGCGGGCACGTCCCGGGTGCCCGCGCCCCCGCGAGCGCATCCGACCGCGGGCGAACGGGCCCCCGCGGCTATGCGTTCACCTGCGGGAAGCACCTCGTTACCCAGCTCGACCTCCAGGTGAAACGCATTCGCGGCAAGAGTGGTGGAGGTCACCAGATCAAGTGGGTTTTCGACGAAATATCCCAGGCTTCCGGGGCGATGTTCTCAGTGACGGCCGGAGCGGCCGTCGAACCAGTCGCTCAGCCGGCACACCATTGGCCGGCCCGAGAACCTGAGGAGGAAGCACCATGGTGCTCGTTGCACTGATGATCGAAACCGTTGTTGCCGTCGTGGTCGCCGGTGGCCTGGCAGCTTGGGCCCGCAAGCGCTTCGCTCCGCAGGCGGTCGAGGCGACGCAGAACAGCTGACTCGCAACCGAAAACCGCCCTCCGTCCTTAATGGACGGAGGGCGGTTTTCGGGTCGGCTCAGCCGCTCATTTGCCGGCGCCGACGAACTTGCCGCCGGTGTCCGCGGTGTCGATCTGCTCGATCGGCACCTGGGCCGTCTCCGGGATCTTGATGATCGGGACCAGCGCGATGAGCGCCGCGGCGATCAAGTAGTACGCCGGCCAGTCCGCGTTGCCGGTGCTGTCGATCAACGCCGTGACGATCACGCCGCAGGTACCACCGAACAGCGACGTCGAGATGTTGTAGCCGATGGCGAACGAGCCGTAGCGCACGCGCGTCGGGAACATCGCCGGGAACGTCGAGCCGATCACCGCGAGCAGCAGCGCCAGCAGGATCGCCACGACCAGGAAGCCGATGATCAGCCACAGAAGGCTGCCCGTCTGCATCAGCTTGATGCTGGGCCAGCTCAGCACGATGAACCCGATCGCCGCGGTGAGCATCAACGGTTTCCGGCCGATCCGGTCGGACAGCGCGCCCAGCGGGATCAGCAACGCGAACTGCACCATCTCCACGCCGATGATGATCAGGCTGGATTCGGTGTCGCCGATCTTCAGCGTGTCGGTGAAGTACGA
The DNA here is from genome assembly GCF_900115345.1 of Amycolatopsis rubida. Lineage (GTDB taxonomy): Bacteria > Actinomycetota > Actinomycetes > Mycobacteriales > Pseudonocardiaceae > Amycolatopsis > Amycolatopsis rubida. The sequence goes on from NZ_FOWC01000001.1 coordinate 366,559, forward strand.
CGGCATCGTGGTCAGCAGCATGTAGTCGGCGATGTTGACCAGCAGCACGATCCCGATCAGGTTGAGGATCATCCGCCAGTTGCGCTGGATGGTCTCCTTGAGCGGAGCCTTCTCCGCCTTTTCGCCCGCCGCCTCGAGCCTGCGGAACTCCGGCGTGTCCTCGAGCTTCGACCGCAGGTACAGCCCGATCGCACCGATCGGAAGCGCGATGAAGAACGGGATCCGCCAGCCCCACGAGTCGAACTGTTCGGTCGTCAGGGACAGCGAGGTGATCAGCACGGTCGCGTTGCCCAGCACGTAGCCGGCCAGCGTGCCCATCTCCAGGAACGAACCGAAGAAACCGCGCCGTTTCGTCGGCGCGTATTCCGCGATGAACGTCGCCGCGCCGCCGTACTCGCCACCGGTCGAGAAGCCCTGGATGAGCCGCAGCAGCAAGATCGCGATCGGAGCCGCGATGCCCATGCTGTACCCGCCTGAGTACGTCGGCAGCACGCCGACCAGGAAGGTGCAGCCGGACATCAGCAGAATGGTGAGCGCGAGAACCTTCTGCCTGCCGAGCTTGTCCCCCAACGGGCCGAAGAACGCTCCGCCGAACGGTCGTACGATGAAGCCGACTGCCAGCAGGGCAAGCGATTTCAGCACCGCGTTGCCCTCGCCGGGGAAGAACAGCGTTCCGATACTCGTCGCGATCGCGCCCGAGGTGAACACGCCGTAGTCGTACCACTCGGTCGCATTACCCATCGCGGACGCGATCACCGCGCGTTTGACTGTTCTCTGATCGACCTCGGGTTTCCCCGTCTTTGGCTCACTCATCCCGGCGGTGACCTCCTCCTGCACACGTCCCGGCCCATCCCGTAGAGCACATTTCCCCAGTCTTGACCTGTTGAACCAAGCTGGCAGGGTGAGTCGCGAAATTTCTACCGTGCGGAATTTTCCGACTACCCTGCGCTCAGGAAATGCGACCGCGCCGGTCAGGGCGGGTGCCGGCGGGTCCTTCCGCCGGGTTAACGTCGTCCCATGAGTCCTGTTTCCGGCCCGTGGCCGCCCGTGCCGGTGGAGCCGCCGGAGATCCATCCGAAAGCCCCCGCCCCCGGCACCGAACTCGGCGCCCACTTCGCCGAATGCTTCGGCTGCGGCGACGAGGTAGACGACGGCCTGCACCTGCGCTCAGCGATCGGCGAGGGTTACACGGTGCACTCGAAGTTCACCGTGACCTCCGCGCACCAGGGCGCGCCCGGACTCGCACACGGCGGCCTGCTGGCGTGCGCCTTCGACGAGGCGCTCGGCTCGACCGTCGGCAACCTGCTGCACCGCCCCGCGGTAACGGGAAAGCTTGAGACGGACTTCCGCCGCCCAGTACCGGTCGGGTCCACGTTGTACATCGAGGCCCGGCTGGACGGAGTCGCCGGCCGGAAAATCTACGTCAGCGCGGACGGCCACCTGGACGCCGCGGACGGCCCGGTAGCGGTGAACGCCCGGGCGGTATTCATCGCCGTGGGCTTCGAGCACTTCAGCACCCACGGCGACCCGCAAGCGCTGGAGAAGCTAGCCGAACAGCACCGCCGCAACAAACGCGAGTGGGACATCAACCCCTGACCCCTCGCCCCAGTCGAACCCTCTCGACGTGTGTGAGGGCCACCCTCATTGACTCTGATTCCCGCAGGGTTCCCCTCACGCCCCCCACCGGCCCGCGAGGGGGCCCCTTCACGAACGCGGGTTCCCTCAAGAAGCCCCTCACCGCCCCACCCGCAGACCGCAGCCGACCATCGAGGCACCCAGCCCCTCCCCGCAGCCGACGCACCCGACCGTCGAGACACCCAGCCCCTCCCCCGCACCCCGATACGAAGCCCCCCTGCGGTCTGGGGTTGCTTGTCAAGGCATCTTTCCCGCCTTGACAAGCAACCCCAGACCGTCAGCACAATCAACCTTCGGGGTGCCCCACGCAACCCCCACAAGCAATGTCGCCCCCCAGGCGACGAGCCACCCCGTCAGGTAAGCGTCCGAGGCCGAATAGCATTCGCCCGATCCACCAACGCGATCCGGTCACCAGCGTTGTCCGTCAACCGAGCCAACGACCGATAACACCGCTCCAGCCCAAACCGGACGTCCCGTTCCTCCAGCGCACACCCCAGCACCTTGGCCGCCGTAGCCGGCTCAGCCTGCCCAGGCACCTTCAGCCAGTCATAAGCCGCTTCAAGAACCTCCGCACTAAGCCGCGTGTGCCGCTCAGCATCGAGGTTGAGCCGCTGCAACCGTCCCGAAGCGTCGACCAGATCGCCCTCCGTGACAGTCGGATGCTCCCCGGTGCCAGCGCCCTGCGCCCGCGTCTTGATCTTGATCGCGGCAACCTGCGCATCCACGTAATGCGTCGAGGTAGCCGGAACTCCTTCCAGCACCTCCACCGCGCTCTCCCGCGCCCCCTGCGCGAGATACACGCGAGCGAGCCCGAACGCGGCACTCACATACGTCCGGTCCGTCCGCCAAACCAGCTCATAGAACCGAGCAGCACCGAAGTAATCCCCGACGCCCTCGGCGCTCACCGCCAAGGCCAGCTTCGGCGCGATCTCCCCCGGCAGATCGTCGTAGACCGCGTCAAAGGCCACATGCGCGACCCGCGGCCGACCGCCAGCCAGCTCGATCAACCCGCGATACCAGTCAATCCGCCAGTCGTGCGGGAACCCATGCCGGATCGCCAGATACTGCGCGGCCTGAAGCTGCCGCTGCGCCTCCACGAACTCGCCCAGCTCGATCCGGGCACGCACAATCCGCAACCGCACCTCGATCGACTCACGCGGCGCGGTAGCCAGCGCCTCGATCGCCTCGTGCGGATCAAGCGCAGTCGTCGTAGCGAGCACACCAGCAGCCGGGTCGTCCGTGTCGACCTGCGGAATCGGCAGCCCGGCGACAACCTCGCCAGCATCCGGCAGCGGCACCCGCTCGCCCTGCTCCGGCACCACGAGATGGACGCCGAACGTCCGGCTCTCCGGCCCGAACACGGTCGACGCGGCCGGCCGCGGCTGGCCGGTGCCGAGCGCCATGATCTCGCGCAGCACCCCGGTCAGCTGGTCGGCCATGTCGTCGGCGGCGATGAACCGCCGATCCGGATCGGCATGCGTGGCGCGCTTCAGGAACCGGTAGTACGACCCGAAAAGCGCGAACAACGGCACCGCGTCCGGCCCGGGCAGCGTGTTCTTGAACTCGCGGGTGTAGCCGGCGAACTCGAAGCTCAGCACGGCCAGCGTCCGGCCGACCGTGTACAGGTCCGAGGACACCGACGCGCCCTGCGACGCCAGCTCGGGCGCGCTGTAACCGGTGGTGAAGAACAGCGGGCTCTCGTAGTCGTCGAGCCGCCGCACCGCGCCGAGGTCGATCAGCTTGAGCTGCTCTCGGGTCTGGATGACGTTGTCCGGCTTGAGGTCGCAGTACAGCAGGCCCTGACCGTGCAGGTAGCCGAGCGCGGGCAGGATCTCCAGCCCGTACGCGATGACCTGGCCGATCGGCAACGGCTCCGGCCGTTTGCTCTCCCGGTGGTGCTGCAGGGCGAGCTGACGCAGCGACTGGCCGCCGACGTACTCCATGACGATGTAGCCGACGCTGTTGCCGGTCTCGCCATCCGGGTGCTGCACGAAGTTGTGGATCTTGACGATGTTCGGGTGCTCGACCTCGGCGAGGAACCGCTGCTCGTTCGCCGCGGCGGCCATCGCGGTGGAGTCGCCGGTGTCGATCAGGCCCTTCAGCACGACCCAGCGGTCGGACACGTTGTGGTCCTTGGCCAGGTAGATCCAGCCGAGACCGCCGTAGGCGAGCGCGCCGAGCACCTCGTACTGGCCGCCGACGACTTCGTGCGCCTTCAGCTTCGCGACGAACGAGAACGGCGTACCGCACTTCTCGCAGGTGCCCTCGGGCTCGCCCGGCTGACCGTCCTCGCCGCGACCGACCTTCGCGCTGCAGTTGCCGCAGAACCGCTTGTCTTCGGCCACGACCGGGTTGGCCAGCACCGCGGTCGACGGATCGCGGTAGGGCACCGGCGGCACGTCGATAAGCCCCGCGCCGAGCCGTCCGCGCCGGGAGCGGCGGGTGCCGCGCGAGCCGGTGCGCCGGGACGTGCCGGGGAACGAACCCGTTCCGGTGCCGGTACCGGTGCCTTGGGAGCCCTGCGAACCGTGGGTGCCGGTGCCGTGCCCCTCGCTGCCGCCCGACGGCAGGACGCTGTCTGTGCCGTGGTCGGGCAGCGGGCCGCCGTCGGCGGGGGCCACCCGCGGGGCCGGCGGCATGATGCTCTGGGTGTGCGGCGTCGCGCTGGCCAGCACGCTGGTCGGCATCGGCGCGGCCGGGTCGACCGGGGCGACCGGCTGGTTCGACTGCGGCAGGATCACCGGCGCGAGGTCGCCCGGCGGACGCGTGGGAGCGTCCCCGCTGTCAGCTGGCGGCTTGGCCTGGGCCGCCGGGATCGGACCGGAGTTCGGGCCGGTGGCGCGGTTCTCCGGCGGACGCGACGGCCGATTTCCCTGCGGTTGCTGCGGACGGTTCGGCTGGACCGGTCGCTGTCCGGTGCGCGACTGCGGCGGATACGGCTGGCCCTGCGATGGCGGAACGGGCTGCCCCGGGTACGGCTGGCCTTGCGACGGCGGCTGGCCCGGCGGACGGCCTTGCGGCGGCATCGGCTGGCCGCCGCGCGGAGCCGGACGGCCCTGCGTCCGCGGCTGGCCCGGCTGCACCTGACCCGGCTGCGCGGGCTGAGCCTGACCCGGCTGCGCGGGCTGAGCGGGCCCCGCCTGCTGAGCCTGACCCGGTTGAACGGGCTGGCCCAACGGCACCGACGCCCCGGGCTGCTGCGCTTGGCCCGGCTGAGCGCCCGGAACGGACGGCCCCCGCTGCGCCTGCTGCCCGGCCTGCGGACCCTGAGGACTCTGCGGACGCTGCACCGGCGCGTTGATCAACGTCTCAGCGTCCGGATCTGCCTGCGGGTTCAGCCGCCCGGACACCGACGGTTCCGGAGTGTCCCAGCGCACTGGCGGCGGCGGGGTCCACGAAGCGTCGGCCGCCTCGCCCCGCCCGGACGGCTGGTTCGCGGCCTTCGCCTCGTCGCCGTCCCCCTCCGGTGCTGCGTGCCGAGGACGGCGCGCCTCCTCCGACACAACTACCTCCCGAACTCCCCGCGGCAAACCTGCCGCTCAAAAAGTACCGCTCGCGCCACGCTGGCGCCGCGAGACCGGCCTGGTCACCCGTATTGCGCCGACGGCGGGTTCGCCGGTCCCAACCGGGTGCCGACCCAGTTCTGATAACTGCTCGCCCAGGTGCCGTCGCCGCGGATCTTGTCCAGCACCGCGTTCACGAAGCGGACCAGGTCCTCCTCGTCCTTCGGGATCCCGACGCCGTAATTCTCCTGCGTCATCGGCTCCCCCGCGACCTTCACCGTCGGGTCCTGCGCGGCCATGCCGGCCAGGATCGTGTCGTCGGTGGACACCGCGTCGACCTGGCCCTGCTGGAGCATCACCAGGCAGTCCGACCAGTTCGGCACCGACACCGCGACCGGTTTGGCCGGGTCGGTGGCGATCTTCGCGAGCGAGGTCGACTTCGCCGCCGCGCACACGCGTTTCCCGGCCAGGTCGGTCAGCGACCGCGCGTTCGACGACTTCGGCACCAGGATCTTCTGCCCGGCCACGTAGTACACCGACGAGAACTGCACCTGCTTGCGGCGGGCGCAGGTGATGCTGTAGGTCCGGACCACCACGTCGACCTGGTGGTCCGTCAGCACCGTCTCGCGCTGCGAGGACGTGATCGCCCGGTACTGCACGTGCCCCTCGGAACTCCCGAAAATCGCCTTGGCGATCTCGTTGACCAGGTCGATGTCGAAGCCCTCAAGCTTGCCGGTCTTCGGATTCCGGAAGCCGAAGAGATAGGTCGTCTGGTCGACGCCCGCGATGAGCTTCCCGCGTTGTTTGATCTTCTGCAGGCTCGGCCCGGAGGGGTCGAGACCATTGGGCGCGAGGCTGGCCAGCGGGTTGCAGCTGGTGTCGGAATCGCCGCCGGCCGCGGCGTCCGGGCCGCCGACGCCCGCCGGGGCGGGCCAGGCCGCGTCAGTGACCGGCGCGGCCTCCATCGGCTGGTCCGCCGTCCCGCAGGCGGCGGCGAGAACCGCGACCACCGCGAGCACGGCAGTCCGGACGAAGTGCCGCGACCGGATCACCGGTACTCCCTCAGTCTCTCTCGCACGCCGACTGTGCTGCCGCCCGCCGCGAGCACCGCCAGCACCCCGACGCCCGCCGCGAGCGCGGTAAGCGCGTTGTCGCCGGATCTGGTGCTGTCGAGGAATTCCTGCCGGCAGACGTCGATCGCGGCCTGGAGGTTCGTGTCGAGCCGGGCGAACGCGGCGGCGGCGCTGTTCGGGCTCACGCTCGTCGCGAAGTCGACCGCTTCCTGGTACTGCCCGCCGTCGTCGAGGCGCCGGACCTGAAGGTGGGCCAGCGACCATTCGCGCGCGGCCTGTTCCGCCACTTCGATCTTCTGCTCCCCGGTGGTGCCGGAGGCGAGGCCGCGAGCTTCGCCGAGCAGACCGCCCTTGCCGTCTGCACCGACGAGCTTTTCGGCCAGCTTGATGAACTGCTGCTCGTACGCGCCGCCGTCGCCGCGCGCGACCAGCGTCAGGGTTTCGTCCGCGCGTGCTTGCAGCGCGTAGATCCGGGCCCGCACCAGGATGTCGACCTGCGACGTGCCGTCGGTGCGCCCGGTCGCGACGAGACTGCCCTGCACGACAAGCGCGACCGCGCCCCACAGCAGCGACAGCACGACGCAGCCGGTTGCTACGAGCAGCCCGATGTTCAGCACCCGGTTCGTCCGCCGGGTCAGATAGATCTGCGTGACCACAAGCGCCGCGAGCAGCACGAGGACCAACGCGACCGCCACCCACGGCACGTCGCTGCTGCTGTCCTGCTCGTCGGTGAGCTTCTTGGTGTGCTCGTTGTAGAGCGCGTCCGCGGCGGGCAGGATCGTCGAGCGCATCAGCTGTGAAGCTTCGCGCAGATACGAAGCGCCGGACGGGAAACCCTGCCGGTTGTTCGCGCGCGCGGTCTCGACGATCCCGGTGTAGACCGGGACCTTCTGGTTCAGGATGTCCACCTGGTGGGCGGCGTTGCCGACGTCGGTGGTGTCGGACGCCGCGCGGGCGAGCGCGGATCCCGCTTCAGCGATGTCCTGCTCATACCGCTTCCGCAGCGCGGGCGGTTCGGTGCCGACGGAAAGGAAGGCGCTGGCCGCGGTCGCGTCCGCGTCCGACAGCGAGCGGAACACCTGCTGCGCGGCCGCCGCGAGAGGTTCGCGATGGTCGATCAGGCCGTTGATCGTGTTGTCCTTGTCCTTCACCGACAACACGCCCACGAGACCGGCCACCAGCGAAAGCAGCACCAGGGCGACCGCGATCAGCGAAAGCTTGCCGGGCGTGGTGGTCGTGGATCTGACGACCGCGCGCACCGCCTGGCCGGGCAGGTCCAGCAAGCCGGCGATTCCGCTGCGGCCCCGAAATTCCTCCGGTGGGGGCTCGGCAGTCGTTTCCGGCCGCGTCGCAGTGCTGCTCATCCCCGATCCTCCCCGTGTGCCACTCGCAGAAGGTAGCCGGTCGGGCAAGTCGCAGCGAACGACACCCGGAAGGTGTCACCTGCACGTGATCTCAGCCAGCGCACTGACCGTGGCTTCGGCCTTTCTCGCCGGTTCCGCTCGTCGCGGCACTGCGTAGCAACCCCTGGGTTGCCGCTTCAGCCATCGCCGCGCGTACGTCGACGCACCACGGGCCGTCGGCGCGCAGTTCGACGTACGCGCCTTCGCCGTTCTTCAGCTCCAACTCGCGTTCTCCGTCTACCGCGATAACGCCGCCACCTGCGGCAAGGTCCACACGCACGCCCGGACGCAGCACTCCCCAACCGCGTACGCCGACTGGACGCACGACGCCGGGCGCAATCGCGGCGTGCACCACGTACGCGGAACTGTCGACCGGACCAAGCTGAAGTGCCACGCCGTCCGCGCTGGAACGAGAGCACGGACACAGTTGTCCAGCAATGCTCGACAGGCCAATACCGTCCGGCTCAGCGAAGGTGCAGTACAGCTCAGTGAGCGAGGTGGGATCCCAGAGCGCCTTCGCGCCGACGTGCTTGTTCATCGAGACCGCGACGTCCACCAGCGCGATCTCGCGACGATTCTTGGTGACGACTTCGAGCGTGCTGACCCGCTGGGTGACGAGGTCGGCGTCGACCTGGCCGCTCGCGACCATCCCGGCGGCGAGCCCGGCCACTGTGGCCTCTCCTGCCTGTGGAAACGCGTTGTTGGTGCCTGTCGGCAGCGCGAGCAGCGGGACATCGCCGCACGCCTTCGCGGCGACCCGGGCCGTGCCGTCACCGCCGAGGCACACGATCACGCCGGCCCCGGCGTCGACCATCCGGCGCACCGCGTTGACGGTGTCCTGCGCGGTGCCGGTGAGCGTGTCCTCGTCGCAGAACTCCACCTGGGGCAGCGGGTCGCGGCCGAGGTCGCGCAGCACGGCGGCGGAGATGCCGCCGAGGTCAGTGGACAGCAGCACACGCTCGACGCCGGTCACCGCGAACGCCGACAGCAACCGGCGCACCAGATTGGCCTTCTCCTCGACCGGAAAGGCCGACGCCTGCGTGACGAGTCGTCGGATGTCCTGACCGGACGCCGGATTCGCCACTATCCCCGCAACGACTTCCCCCATCGAGCATCCCCCCAAAGTCTGCTGTCACCAGGGGACCAGCACACGCGTCCGGTCACGCGGAGGAAAGGGTTGCACGGACGTTGCACCGCCCGTGCCTCCACGCCGGGCCAGAGCCTACCCTGGGTTCCCGCGTGGCTACCCGTCGTTCAAACGAGAGAAGCAAGCCCTTCATAGGTGTACCCGGCTTCTTCGACCGCGGCGCGGATGGCGGTCTCGTCGAGGGCTTCGGCGCTGCGGACCGTCACCTGGCCGGTTTCGACGTCGACGGTCACGTTCTCGACCCCAGGCACCTCGGCCAGTTCCTCGGTGACCGACTGTGCGCAGTGGCCGCAGGACATGCCGGTGACAAGGTAGGTGTTTTCGCTCATGTCCGCGAGCCTACGAGCCTCCGGACGGACCACGATCGGGTGATCCACAGTGGCCGGTCCGGCATAAAAAGCCTTGTCCGGCAAGACAATCCGCATGATGAGACGGCAGAGACGAAAGAAGCCACCACCCCCGCAACCGGGAGTGGTGGCGACTTAGCGATTAAACGCAGGTCAGATCAGGCTGACCGACGTGGCCTGCGGGCCCTTCTGGCCCTGGCCGATCTCGAACTGCACGCGAGCGTTCTCCTCGAGGGTACGGAAACCGTTGCCCTGGATCTCGCTGTAGTGCACGAAGACGTCGCCGCCGCCGTTGTCGGGAGTGATGAAGCCGAACCCCTTCTCGGAGTTGAACCACTTCACGGTGCCCTCAGTCATCTAAACAATCTCCATACATAACACCAAAACAGGAAGCCGACCGACGTCCTGGGCCCAGACACGGGCGAGAGGTGTTCCCCGGAGAGGAGACCCACGCCCGCTGAGTTCTGCGAGCGTGCTTTACCACGAACACAAAAATCGAGACCATCGAAAGTAAAGCACAGCGGAGCGGGCTCGGACAAGCCGACTCGCCCCAGTTCGCGCAGCCGGGTCACTCCCCGCTGGCGTGGCGAAGCGGCGCACCGAACGGCGACCGCCAGTCAGCGCCCTGATCAGGCGCGGCCACGGCCACGTCGTGAGCCTCCGCACTGGCGCTGAACAGCACCGGAACCACTCCGGACCGGGTCTGGGCAGGCACCTCGACCGCTTGGCCCTGTTCCGGCTCCTCGCGCACTACCGACACCAGCGCGCCGACCCGCGCGGACCGGGCCCGGCCGCGAGCCGTCGCCGCGGCGGTACGGGATTTCCCGTCCTTTTCGTCGGCCATGACGAACTCCCCTCGTTCCTTCCCCGCGGCAAGCGGGGCGATGACCGCGATGGTGCCATCCGGCACCGACAAAATCCGGCCACAACCGGTTGTCCCCACCCCTGAAGCGCGCAGAATGGCCGCGAACCGAGCCGGGGAACGTGTCCACCCGGGAATTTCCCCAACCGGACGCCGGCCGAACCTCGCCGGGCGAACCGGGTCCGGATGCCGAACCCCCGGGAACACCGTCAGGTTACCTGAGCCAACCCCCGTCAGCTACCGAACATTCCCGGCGGTTCCCTGTGTTCTCAGGAAGATTTCAGGTCCCGGAAGGACGCTGGGCTCCAAGAAGCGTGCTCAACCGCACGTCGGGGGTCACGACGTCCGGGTCTGTCCGGACGTCGATCACGCACGGCCGCTGCCGGACGAGCGCGCTCGCGATGATCGGTTCAAGCCGCTCGCGATCGTCCACCGTGTACCCAGCCGCGCCGAGCCCGCGTGCCCACGACGCGAAGTCAGTCAGCGGGATGGTCACTCCGGACAACCGTCCGTGCGTACGCGCCTGATGCATCGCGAGCGGACCGTGCAAGCCGTTCTGGAACACGACCACCATCACTGGCGCGCGGTAGCGTACAGCGGTCTCGATCTCTTGCCCTGTCATGAGCGTGCCCGCGTCGCCGACCATCGCGACCACAGCGCGCCGCGGTTCAGCAAGCTTGGCCGCTACGGCAGCAGGCACCGCGTACCCCATCGCAGCGTTGCTCGGACCGAGCTGGCTGCGCGGAGCCGTGAAACACCAGTAGCGGTGCATGAACTGCGCGAAGTTACCAGCATCACTCGTGACGATGGTGTCCTCCGGCGCGAGTTTTCGCAGCGCGCGCACGACGTCAACCGGATGTACGCGCGTGTTGTTGCTTGTGTTCGGCGGCGTCATGAAGGTGTGCACGGCGGCGTTCGCAGCCGACGCTCTGCGCGTACGCGGCGAAGCGATCGCGCGCAACTCCTTCAGGAACGGCTCGACCTCAGTGTCCACACGGAACGTCAGGCCGCGACGGCGCTGCTCGTCGATGCCAGTGCCGACAAGGACAAGCGTCTGCTGCGGAGTCGGATAGCGGAACCCCTGAGTCGTGACTTCGTCGAGTTGAGTGCCGAGCGCGAGCACGAGGTCGGCTCGTTCGAGCGCGTCCAGCTGGCGGGCCGGGATGCCGAGGCCGAGATGTCCGGCGTAGCGCGCGTGGTTCTCCGGAAACGCGTCCTGGCGGCGGAAAGCGTTGTACACCGGCAGCGCCAGCTCGTCGGCTACCGCGATCAGCTCGTCCCGCGCCGACCGTGCGCGCCCGCCGACGATGACCACCGGATAGCGCGCTTCGTCCACCAGCCCGGCCACCGCTTCCGCCGAACGGCCCAGCGTTCCGGTGACCGGCGGGCGAACCTTCGCCACCGGCTTGGCCGAGTCGTACGGGACGCCCCACGCGTCGCTCGGCACGCCGATCACGACCGGACCCGGCCGTCCTTCGCGGCACCGCGCGAGACCTTCGGCGAGCAGATGCGGCACGTCGTCGGGATCGTCCGCGCGGACGCACCATTTGGCGATCGATTCGAACATCCCGGTCGAATCGGACGCCGGGACCTCGCCGGTGAGCACCGGGTCGAGCGCGGGGGTTTCGAGCAGCACCACCATCGGCGTCTCGTCCTGGTAGGCCGTCTGCACGCCCATGACCAGCGCGGCAGCGCTCGGACCGCGGCTCGCGAGCAGCACGGCGGGGCGTTCGGTGAGCTTGCCCTCGGCCTCGGCCATGAAGGCGGCTCCCGAATCGTGGCGGGCCGAAACGAGCGTGACGTCGCGCTCGCGGCGCAGCGCGTCGAGCAATTCCAGGAACGACTCGCCGACGACCGCGTACACCCGGCGAACCCGGGCCTCGTTCAAGACGCGTACGGCCGTTTGCGCGACGGTGGTTCCCACTTGGTATCTAATGAGGAGAGCTTAGGGCGGCACCGTGAACCGGCGTCAAGTGATCTTGAACAACTCGCCGCGGGATTGTGCCGATTGCCGGATCGCGCTGCCCACCAGTTGGGAGGACGCCGTCGTGACATCCGCCGAACATGAGACTGTTTTCACTTATGGGGCCCCGGCGCTCAAATACGGAGCCGGGTCGAGCGACGAGATCGGATACGATCTTGCCCAGTTCGACGCCCGTCGCGTCCTCGTGGTGACCGACCCGGTCGTCGCCGCGACCGGCTGGCCGGAGCGGATCGCCGAGGGCATCCGCGGCTACGGGATCGCGGCCGAAACCTTCGACGGCGTGCACGTCGAGCCCACCGACGTCAGCATGCAAAAGGCGGTGGACTTCGCCCGCGGCACCGGCCCGTACGACGCGTTCGTGGCGGTCGGCGGCGGTTCCAGCATCGACACCGCGAAGGCCGCCAACCTGCTGACCAGCAACGACGGCGAGCTGATGGACTACGTCAACGCGCCGGTCGGCGGCGGCCGCGCGCCGGCGAACCCGCTGAAGCCGCTGGTCGCGGTGCCGACGACCACCGGGACTGGCTCGGAGAGCACCACGGTGTGCGTGCTGGACGTGCTGTCGCTACGGGTGAAGAGCGGGATCAGCCACCTGCGGCTGCGTCCGACGCTCGCGGTCGTGGACCCGCGGCTCACGGTCAGCCAGCCCGCCGGGGTCACCGCGGCGAGCGGGATGGACATCCTGTGCCACGCCGCGGAAAGCTACACCGCCAAGCCCTACACCGAGTTCGGCCGGAAACGGCCCGAGGAACGGGTGCCCTACTGCGGATCGAACCCGCTCGCGGACATGTTCGCGGAGAAGTCGCTGCAACTGCTGTCGTGGGCACTGCCCGCCGCGGTCCGCGACGGCGAGGACCTGGCCGCGCGCGAGGCGATGGCGCTGGCCGCGACGTTCGCCGGGCTCGGCTTCGGCAACGCCGGCGTGCACATCCCGCACGCCAACGCGTACCCGATCGCCGGGCAGGTCCGGGATTTCCACCCCGAGGGCTATCCCGGCGACGAAGCGATGGTGCCGCACGGCATGGCCGTCTCGCTCACCGCGCCCGCCGCGTTCCGGTTCACCTTCGCCGCGAACCCGGAACGACACCAGCGCGTCGCCCGGCTGCTGGCCCCGGATTTCGAATGGCCCGGCGACTTCGCCGACCACCTGCCCGCCGTGCTGACCATGCTGATGCGCGAGATCGGCCTGCCCGCCGGAATCGGCGCGGTCGGCTATACCGAGTCCGATGTGGACTCTCTCGTCGAGGGAACGCTTAAGCAGCAACGGTTGCTGGCCACCGCGCCGCACACACCGTCCGAAAAGGACCTGGCGGGGATTCTGCGTGACTCGGTGCGGCTGTGGTGAACTACCCGCACTGGCAGACGGTTCCCTTGCGCTGGAAGGACAATGATGTCTACGGCCATGTGAACAACGTGGTGCACTACTCGCTGATGGACACCGTCATCAACACCTGGCTGATCGAACGCGGCGGCCTCGACATCGATTCCGGGCCGGTGATCGGGCTGTGCGTGGAATCGCGTTGTGCTTACCACGCCTCGGTTTCTTTCCCGGACACGCTGCGGATCGGCCTGCGGGTGGCACACCTCGGGCGATCGAGCGTGCGGTACGAGATCGGGATGTACACAGCATCGGAAACGTTGGTGGCGGAAGGGCATTTCGTGCACGTGTTCGTCGACCGCGAGTCGCGGCGGCCGGTGGAAGTGACCGGGAAGCTGCGGGAATCGTTGGCGGAGCTGGCTGTTTGACGTCTGAGACAGGCCGAGGTTGCCCGAGAGTGCGAAAGGACACCTCGGGCGCACCTTCGGCGCACGGTGAGCGTCTGCCTGGGTAGAAGAAAGTTAGGACAAACAATCACCAGGAGGCCACCGTGACCACTCTTCGCCGCACCCTCGCCGCCGCTGCCGTCTTCGCCGTGGCAGGTGGGACCGCCGCCCTCACCGCGACCTCCGCGAACGCGTCACCAGCAGAAACGCCGTTCTGCACGGATGCCGACGTCACGGTCACCGCGACCCCGGCCAGCGACCACGCGTCCGGCCACCACGCCGACGTCCTGCACTACTCCGCGGCCACTCCGAACACGCACTGCACGCTCAGCGGCGCTCCGTACAACACCGTCTTCTACGACAACGCCAACGCTCCGCTGGGCGTACCGACCACTTCGGACTCCAGCGAAGGCGCGCCGGACGTGCTCATCGACGCGACGCACACCGCCAGCTCGTACGTCATCATTCCGACCACCACCGAGCCTGGCCCGAACTCGGTCAAGGCACTGGAAATGCACCTGCCGTCCGACGCGTCGCGCACGCCGATCGGCGTTTACTGGCCGGGCAACGACCTGACCACGTCCGCGCACTTCAGCGTGATCACGCAGGACTGACCGCACGCAACGCCCGGCCGCCGAGTTCGCGCAGGTGCTCCGCCAGCTCCGGCGGTGCGTGCACCTCGAACTCGCGGCCGAGGCTGGTCAGCCGGAACGCCAGCCACTCCAGGGTGTAGGCCGGGCTGACGACGCGGCAGGTGCGGTCGTCCACCGCGGCCACTTCGCTTGCCGCGCCCCAAATCCGCGCCACCTCGTCCGCCGGCGCGTGCACGGTGACCACCGCGCGATGCGTCGGGCGGGAGGTGTGCAGCTTCTTGGTCACATACTCCGCCGGATCCTCGGCAGGCAGGTCTCTCGCGGTGAACCGGGTCCCGATGGCCTGCGGTTTCTCGATGCGATCGACGCGGAAGACCCGCCAGTCGTCGCGGTCGCTCTCGAACGCCAGCAGATACCAGCGACGGCCGGACGACACCAGATGATGCGGCTCGACGAGCCTTTTCGTCGCTTTGCCGTCGTTGGCGAGATAGCCGAACCGCAGCCGCTCGCGGTCGGCGATCGCCGTGGCCAGAACCGTGAGCGCTTCCGGGTCCACCCGCGGCCCGTCGCACTGCTCACCACTCTCACCCGACCGCCGCAACCGGGACGGCAAGACCCGCTCCAGCTTCGTGAGCGCCCGCACCGACGCCTCGTCGATCCCGGTCACCGCGTGCCCAGACGCCATCCGCAACCCGACCGCTTCCTCGTCATCCAGCAGCATCGCACTGCCCGCGACCAGGCGATATCCGCCTTCCGCACCCATCGCCGCCTCGACCGGATACCCCAGCTCCCCGCTCGATGTCGCGACGAACCGTGCGGCCTTCGACGCCCAGCCGCTCCGCCAGCTCACTGCCCGGCCACTGCCTCGGCGACCGCAACAACCGCGCCGCACTCATGATCTAGGACCATATCTGACCTGAACATTCGCCCGTTCCGCATCGATATCTCCGACGCCGCCCTCGCCGACCTGCACGCCCGGCTCACCCAGACCCGCTGGCCGTCCCCGTTGCCCGGCGACGGCTGGGACCGCGGTGCCCCACGAGACCAGGTGGAACGAATTCCCCCAGTTCCACACCGAGATCAACGGCGTCGACCTGCACTTCCTGCACGTGGCGTCCGCCACGCCTGTGTTGCTGACGCACGGCTGGCCGAACTCCTTCGTCGAGTTCGCGGACCTGATCGAGCACCTGCCGGCCTTCCACGTCGTCGCGCCTTCCCTTGCCCGGCTTCAGCTTCTTCTCCGCCCCCGGCCCAGGCTGGGACGTCGTCCGGGTGGCCCGCGCATGGGCCGAATTGATGCGCATACGTCGCCCCCCGAAGTCGCACGGGTCGGGCCGGTTCTGGGCGTCTACACCACCGCTGGCCTGGGAATTCCTACTGAAGCCGACCTGGACTCTTCGGAGCGCGCGGCGTTCACCGAGACGATGTCGCAGGACTGGATGAACGGCGTCGACCACCACGCCCTGCTGCGCACCGCGCCGCAAACGTTCGCTTACGGAACGACTCCGCCGTGGCCGCATTGGCGTGGATGGCGCAGAAGTTCCAGGAGTTCAACGCTGGTGGGAGTGGGCTGGACGCGTTCCTGACGAACCTGAGCGAGTAAGTGCCGGGTTCGCCTGGCCGCGGGAACAGAAGGACGCGCCGACCGGGGCGTACAGCCGGGTGCCGGGCATCCGTCGGCTGGCCGAGCGGGAGTCGGAGTTCGTACACTGGCCTGTCGACAATCCGGCTGGACACCACTTCATCGCAATGGACCAGCCGGAGACGTATGCGGCGGACCTGGCGAGGTTCGTGACCCGAGTCCGATCGACACGGATGACGCCAGGCCCCGGCGAAGGGCTGGGGGCTGCCCGCTAGACTAAGCGCGCGGGCCGTTAGCTCAATTGGTAGAGCTGCGGACTTTTAATCCCTGGGTTTACAGTGTCAACGAGTGTCACATAATGCCGCCCGGGGCTGGTCTGTGCAGGTCAGACGGCATTTTTCGCGGGCGTTGGTGTCGGACAGTGTCGCGGCGTATCGGGTGCTCTGTGAGCAACGGAGCCCAATCGGAGACCCACATTGGCCGGGTTGTCCGCAGTCCACCGCCCAGGAATAGTCCCCGTTGGGTCGCAAAGTCGTGCATATCCGCCTCAGCTCGCCTCATTTTGCCTCCCAGCGGTGGCCACGCTCCTAGGGATCTCATGAACGAGATCAGCGCTGGACCCGATACGACGTCATACCGCATCCCCGGTGGACTAGACGAGGACAGTGGCCCCGAGCAGCAGCACGACGTCGACGGCACGAGCCCGGCCGTCATGGCTGCGCTTGTTCGGCGCGCTTGACCCGCAACTCTTCCTGCCGGTCATCCCAGAGGCGTTTGCGTCGTTCGCGTTCGTCGGCCATGGCCCTGTCGCGCGGACCAGGCACAAGTTCGGCGACGTAGTCCTCCACAGGACGGTGAGTGCGCTGGAGGTACCAGTCGCGTTCGGCTTCGGTGGCCGCCCAGTCCGGTTGCGGGTTGGTCGTGCCGAGCATCGGGATGAGGATGTCGTCGCGCAACGCGATCCGCCATAACCATTCCGCAGTGTCGCCGTCCAGCAGCCAGTCGCTCATGTGTTCGATTGTAGGTAGCGTGACAGACCAGGGCAATGACGACCGACGGCAGCTGTACCGAACCTCACCGAGCGCGCAGCATGACGGGGTCCGGCCCGGGCGGGCCGCCTGGTGGTGCCTCGACTCGACAATTCAGCTGGCGCAGCGCATCGGCGGCAGCCTCAGACGCGTCACGAACAGCTGCGCACGCTTGGAGGGGTCGCCCGTTTTCCCGTCCGGCGCGAATCGCGTCAAGCCACGCCGGTCGCTTGTCGAAGTTGAACTCCTTGATCAGCATTCCAAGAAATCCGCGGTGAGGTTCATGCGTGAATTCACTGCTAAGCCACTGTCGATGCCGCCTGGCCCCTGGCCACCACTAGCTGGAGCTCCCCCAGGTTGGCCAAGTCTGCGAGCGGATCGCCGGTTGTCACCAACAGATCCGCCGACAGGCCTGGGGCCAGCTTCCCGGTCGTGCCGCTAAGGCCCAGCGCTGCCGCGCTCCTCGTTGTGGCCATCTCGACGATGGTCGCGCGGTCGAAGCCCAGGTGCTCGTACAGCTGAAGGGCGCCGGCGTAGTCGTCGAACTCTGAGTTCCGCACGCCGGCGTCGGTGCCCGGAATCATCCGGATACCGTGCTCGGCCATCCACCCGAACCGGCTGACCACCGATTCGGCGCGGGCGGGCCCGAGGCGCTCGATGAAGCCGCGCCAGTCCGAGGGCCAGGCGACGCAGGCGAAGATTCCGCGTTCGGCGATCTTCGCAGCGACGTCGTCGCGCAAGTCGTAACCGCCTCCGCCGTTGCGGAGCCAGGTGCAATGCTCGATGGTCGACACGCCGGCGTCGGCGGCTGCTGCGATCGCGTCCGTGCCGTGCGCGTGCGCCGCGACCGACAGTCCGGCCTTCTCCGCTTCGTCAACGATGGCGGCCAACTCCGCGGCGGTGAATTGGTTGTCCCACATCGACGGCGAGTTCGGGGTGATCTGGCCTCCGGACGCCATCACCTTGATGACGTCCGCGCCCAGTTCGGCGTTCTTGCGCACTCGCGCCCGCAGCTCGGCTTCGCCGCTGGCGGTGCCGCCGAGGAACCAGCAGTGCCCGTCCGGAACGGTGATCGGCGGACCGGACGCGACAATTCGCAGCCCCTGCGCGTGCCGGTCCCGGAACTGGATGGCGAGGCCGTCGCGGTCACCGAGGTCGCGGGCCGTCGTGACGCCGGAACGCAGGAGCCGTTCGGCCCGCTGCGCCATCGCGGCGTGGGTCGCGTCGGCGGCTGCTCGAGCCGGATCGTCGCCGGCATCGAATACGAGGTGGACGTGGCAGTTGATCAAGCCGGGCAGGATGGTCCCGCCGGGAAAGTCATGTCGTTCGGCGGTGGGTGAAGCGAGGCGTTCGACGGGCGTGCGCTGCCCGACGGCAAGGATCGTCCCGTCTTGGCAAAGCACGGCGCCGTCGGCGATGCGTTGGCCGGCAGGGCCGGGGAGAACCTGGTCCGCGGCGAGAAGCTGCTGGAGCACAGACAGGGACCTTTCAGTCAGGCTGGAACGCGCAGCCGGAACACGGCGACGTGCCGCATGAAGGGCAGCACCTGTTCCGTCGGCGCATCACCGGTGAACGGCCATTCATCGGAGACTCGCGGAAGCAGGCCCAAGTAGCCGGCGACCGCCGCGGCGCCGTCGGCGTCTTCCACGAGAAGAGCGTCGCGAAGCCCGTGTTCGTCGGGCTCGACCGTGCACTGACCGGCCGCCAGAAGGTTGCGGACCCAGTCGCGGCGGCGATCGGGCGAACAGACGTACTGGACGCCGTCGAGCTGCATGAGTGCAATCGGGACGGCGCGAGGCTCGCCGCTGGTGCGACCCGCGACCGTCATCACGCGCAGTGCGTAGCGGCCCTCGCGATGCGGCTGCGGCTCCTGCGAGCGGATGCGCTCGAGCACCTGCCGGTTCCGGTCACGGACCTCGGCCTTCGACGCTGCGGTCACGAGACTCCTTCCCGGGCGAGAGCCCGCGAGAGGCGGATGAGCTGCCGGACATCGGAGTTGATGCCCGAGTCTTCGGGAGCCGCGACAAGGACGCCTGTCCGGCTGGTCGGCGTCCGGCCGCTCGCCTGACGCTGAAGTGCCTGGCGGAACGGTCCGAGCTGCTGTTCGGCTGGCCGACCGGCATCGAAACCTGCGTCGACGAGCTGCGGGCTGAGCTGAAGGAGACCGTCCCGAATCTCGATCACGCGCCGCCAATAGCGGTGGCCGACGCGGAAGGGGATCAGCGTGTCCAGCCAGGATCGGGACGGGGCGTGGTCAAGGGTATCGGCCGGGAACACCGCGTGCAGCGCCCGCCACAACGGCCAAAGCTCGGCGTAAGCGCGTCGACGGCGAAGCCACGTCCTCAGCGCGGCGAACCGAGCCGCGAGACCGACCGAAAGCACGCCGACAAGGAATACGAAGGTGCAGATCGGGACCAAGCGGGTGGTCACCTGCATGACCGAAGCACCGTACCCCGGCTGGCCGGCCCAGCGGATGATCGTGACGGCCGTGCGAAGGCCGGTCGTGATGGCTGTGGCGACGAGCGCGACGGTCAGGACGTGAAGCCCGAAGCGGGCGCGGCGACTGGACTCGGCGGCGTATCGCAGAGCCCATCGCGCCGCCTGCGCGGCGGCATAGAGCATGTAGCCGCCGCCGATGATGTAGAAAGGCGCCACACCGGGAGCGCTCATGTCGTTCGGCAGATGCCCTGTCAGCGGGTATGCGCTGTCGCGCGCTCCGGGCGGGAGCGCGAGGATCGCGGCGGTCATTGCCAAGCAGACGCCGAGAAGGATCCCGGTCTCGATGCGGACCCGGCGCCACGAACCGCCCGCCGAGAGCAAGAAGAAGAGCAGAAGCGCATAACGCGAAATGTTCAGCGCAACGTTGGTCAGCAACTTCACAGTGCTTGACGGCGGCAACTCACCGAATACTGTCCGAACGAAAGCGACGAAGGTGGACGCGCCGAGCAACTGGCAAGCGATGGCCACCACCACAGCCCACAACGCAGGATCCCGCGGCGATCGGGCCAATCGGTAAACGAACCATGCCAACACGAGCAGCAGAAAGTTCGTGAGGTTCATAGGACGTCCACCGGATCGCCGAGAGAGGTCTGGGCCCGGCGGGCTCGCGGAGACCGCCCCGGCAGGATGATCTCCTGCGCTTTGGTGGTCGCCTCCAAGAGCACTGTCGCGAGCGCTTCAGCCTCCCGCTCATGCTCGTCGGCGTAGGACGTGCGCCGCCGCAAAGCTGTCCGGATGGCCTCAGGAGGAATGTCGGGCAGCAGCAGACGCCACATATCGTCGTCGCCCTCGTCCGAGGGGTGATCGGCCAGGAGGTGACCGAGTTCGTGGGCGATGATGTGTTCCTGATGGAATCGCGTGGTGCCGGTGGCCTGATACAGGATGACGTCGGCGGCGGCCATCTTGATCCACAGGCCGAACGGGCCAGGCACGTCCATCGGAGCAGCCAACAACCGGATCGGTTTGCCGCGGCGCTCGCCGAATCGGGCACAGATTTCGGCCATTGGCCTCGGTCCTTCTACGCCAGCAGCGCGCAGTTCGGACCGCAGCCGACGACGCAGGCCGACGATTCGCCGGCTGCGGCGCATACGTTGAATCAGGCTCCTCACGACGGTCCTCCCAGCCCGTGTTGATCACCTCTGGCCCATCCTCGCAGATCAGAGGCCGCTGACGACCTGATCGCCGACCAGTCACCCAGACGTGCTGTTGTCCGCCCGGCTTGCCTGGAAGTCGATAAAGTCCAGGACACTTGCCAAAACTTCCGGGGATAGCGCGCTCGCCCGATATGCGATGTCACGGACTCCTTGCTGAGACAGTCGCTCGAGAAGGGCGTACTGGCCCTGGATCTCGCGAGCCCGCTCACCCGTGCCGAAGTACTCCAGATCGACTCTGAAGTAAGCCGCGACCTCTTGGGCGAGGCGCAGCTTCGGTTCGTTGGCCCCCTTGATCAGGTTGTACAGCTGGCTCTTCGAAATGCCGATTTCCTCGGCGACCTCAGGCACCGTGTACGGGCGGCCATCGTCGTGCTTCTTGAGGAGAATCAGCCGCTCAAGAAGTCTGCCGAACGATTCAGGCGGCTGAGGCTGCGGACTTCCAGGCTCGGACACCGTCACCCCCTCCGGACCCAGTATTCCAACTTTCTGGACTTCCGATCGCTCTGCGTCGTCAGTATTTGACTCTGAGTTCGACTTCTCTTACTGTGGACGTTGATCATTCCAATTTACTGGACGTCGAGCAGGGCGGAAACCGTCCGATCGAGTGACTGCTGCTCGTCCGGTCGCGACCCCGGTCCCCGCCCACGCTGACGCGTCAACCGGCGCGTCTCGACGCGCGGGGAGGCGCGATGCGGACCATCGACAGCTTTGCGGCGGCTGTGCACCGCAGGCGGAGAGAACGGGGATTGACGCTTGGCGAGGTGGCGGCGAAAGCGGGCTATAGCGCGAGCTACCTGTCGAAGCTCTTGCATGGTCACCGCACCCTGCTGCCGGGCGTCGTGCATGACCTTGATACGGCGCTCGCGGCTGATGGCGAGCTGAACAAGATCGCCGCGGAACAGCGAGGGGATTCCCGCGTGAAGACTCGTCCCGTCCAGCTCCCGCCTGCTGCGCCGGACTTCGTCGGCCGTGAGGAGCAGCTGCAGGCGATGGACCATGCGCTGGTCGCCCAAGGGCGTCCCGGATCGAACGTGACTATCGTCATCGAAGGCGGATTTTGGACCGGCAAGACCGCGCTCGCCGTTCACTGGGCATCCGGTGTCCAAGCTCGTTTCCCCGGCGGCTGTCTCTTCGCCGACTTGCGAGGGCTCGCGCCTGGCATGCCGGCTGCCCCGGAAGAGATCTTGGACGGATTCCTCGTAGCGCTCGGCGTGAGCGCCGCCGAACTCGGCGCGTCCAACGTGCCCGCCCGGATCGCACGCTACCGATCACTGCTTGCCGAGCGACCGGCGATCGTGATCCTGGACAACGTCGCCGACTACCAGCAAGCCGAATGGCTGCTGCCCAGCCCCGGCAGCGTTGTGGTGGTAACGAGCCGGGAGCAACAGCCCGGGTTGCTCGCGCGAACGGGTGGAATGGCGATCGAGCTTCCGCCGCTTTCCTCAGAACAAGCGCTCGAGCTGCTCCGACACCGAGTGGGAGATGCTCGTGTGCGGGCCAGCGCGGCTGCTGCGGAGGTCATCGTCGAGCGGTGCGGCCGCTTGCCGATGACGGTTCACATCGCCGCCGAGCACCTCCAGCGCCACCGGGAGACCACGCTGGACGAACTGGCCGACCAGCTCGAATCCGACAAGACCCGCCTCGATCTCTTCACCTCGAACGACGTGAACATCCACGGCGTCGTTGACGTCTCATACCTGGCACTGCCTCCCATGACAAGGAGGGTCTTCCGCTATCTCGGGATCAGCCCTGCCGATGTCGTCGGTGCGGAGTCTGTCGCCGTGCTCACCGGGCTAGACCTCGATCGCGCCCGCGACGCTCTGCGACTGCTCGCGCACGCACACCTCATCGAGACCCTCGCCAACGGGCGATACCGAATCAGCCACTTGCTCCGCGCCTACGCGCACCAGCGCGCGCTAGTCGAAGAACGACTGAACGAGATCGAGCGCGCCCACGACCGGACTCTGCGCTGGTATGCCGCGACAGCTTGGAACGCGAACAACACCTTGATTCCTGGTTGGGCGGACAACGGAATTGTTCTTGACAATTTGGCGGGCGTCGAGCCGATGCCCTTCGAAGAGGACGGCTTCGAGGAAGCGATGGCCTGGTGCGAGCGCGAGGTGGCTATTGCACTCCAGGTGGCGCGGAGCGCGCGGACGCACGGAGCGAAAGACGTCCTATGGCTCCTGCCAACGGCCTTCCTGCCGTACTTCGTGCTCACGCGCAGCTGGAACACCTGGTTGGTCGCCGCGCACGACGGGCTCTCCGCCGCGCGCGCGGCCGGAAGCGACGCCGGAGTCGCGAGAAGCCTGGAGGTCCTCGGCTGGGTGGAACACGAACTAGGCCGAGCTGACAACGGCATCGCGCACCTCGAAGAGGCACTCCAGCGCCACGGCGACCTCAACGACGAGCGGTCACAGGCCTGGACCGCATACGGCCTGGGCCTCGCATATGCCAGCTGCGGCAGGGTGGCTGAGGCACGGCGGCTGCACGAACTCGCTGACGGCATGTTCACGACTTCGGAAGTCAAGGTCGGCCTCGCCGTAAACCGCGCTGCCCTTGCCGAAGCGTGCGACCTGCTGGGCGACCCGGACAAGGCGATGGAATACGCGTTTGACGTTCTGAACCGTGCGCAAATGTTCACGTCAAGGGCCGTCCTGGGCGTTGCCCATCAACGGATCGGCTCGTTGCTCGGTCGGCACGGCCAGCATCGAGCAGCATTGAAGCACTTCGACCAAGCCCTGGCTGTCCGCAGCAGGAGCTGGCAGCGCTGGAGCGCGGCCGAAACGCTGATCTCGCGAGCTGAAGTCCTCTGCGCGCTCGGGCAAGTTGACCAGGCGCAGACGGCATACCGCAGGAGCCTGCAGAACCTCGAAGTCCTCCACGATGCAAAGGCAATGGAGATTCGTGCTCGGCTTGCCGCTCTGGGAGCTTCCTGTTCCGGTACCGCGACCTGCTCACCAGCAAGCACCGCGTCCGCCTAAAAGTACCGTTCGGCCAACGACCGCTGACGGCCGTGGCCCGGGCTCGATCCGGCCCGGTCCCGCCGACACCACGGGTCCTTCTGCCTGAAGGGCCGAAGTCCGTGGCCTACGACGCGGCGAGGTCGTACCTGCCAACAAAGTGAGCGGCGGAGCCGGAGAGCGGGCCAGTGCGATCCTGCGGATCGGTGAACAGTGCTGCAGGACGGAACCCCGTGAGAGTGGCGTGGAGTTCCAGCTCGCGCGGGAACAGGACTCGACGCTGAATGAGGTCGTGTTCGGTGGGCCCGTCGTCGAGCTGCCAAGTGCGGCGCACGGTGGCGATTTGGGTGCGAGCGTCCCAGCTGTGCTCGGTGGTGACCTCGGCCTGGATGCCCGCCGCCTGAATGCGGCCGCGGGTTGGCGTGGCGGCGAGAGCGGGCGCGATCTGGGTGACGATGATCAGCAGGGTGCCGGGGTGGGCGTGGGCGGCAAACGTGGCAAATGCAGCCCGAATTTCGTCGTTGCGGTGCAGATAGGCGAGGGAGTTCCCGAGGCAGAGGATCGTGTCGAAGGTGCGGTCCAGCCGGATCGTGCGCAGGTCGCCGACACGCAGGTCCAAGCTCGGATGCTGGTGGCATGCATGACTGATGAGCGCGGGCTGGAGGTCCACGCCGACGCGGTCGTGGCTGTCAGCGAGCCCAGCCAGGTCGCGGCCGGTGCCGCAGCCGAGGTCGAGAACGCTCCCCGCGGGCCCGGTCCCGTACTCGTTGATGAGGCACCGGCAGGTTGCGGCTGCCGTGCTGTCGCGGGTCAGGGCGTCGTAGAGGTCGGGGCGCCGGTAGGCAATGTTGTGCTCGGCCAGACTCATGCGACCGGGGCAGTGTCCGGGGCCGCAAGGGACCGGAGGCCGACTTCGAGGACGAGGGTGTCGCACAGCACGGACGGCACGGTAGCGCTCTGGTGCGCGTCGCGCACGATGCGCTGGAGCGCGTCGGGGTCGATGAAGCCGTGGTCGGCGAGCAGCATGCCGTCGGCGAGCAGTCGTTCGGCGACGAGCAGCCCGTGGCGGCGCAGGCCGTGCTGCATGAGGTCCCGGAAGTGTTCTGTGCGCTTGGGGTGGGTGACGAACGGCGAGAGGCCGGCGCGGGTCAGGAAGTCACGGTAGAGCTTCTTGCCGCGGCGGACCTCAAGTGGGAGCTGTTCGGCGAAGCGCACCAGGCGCGGGTGGGTGAACGGCGTGACCGGCCAGATTCCCCCGCGCAGGTAGGCGGGGTGGTGGATCGCGAACCCCATCAAGGTCGGTGTCGGCAACACGGCCGACGGTGCCAGGTTCTCGTCGATCGCGGCGACGGCGTCTAGGGTCCGGGGGCCCAGCCAGGACACTTCGGCCAGGCTCTGGGGTGGAGGCGGGGGGAGTTCGTCGATGCGGGGCGCCATGATCTCGTCGCCGCCGTTGCCGGTCAGCATGATCGTGACGCCGCGGTGGGCGGCGCGGTCGGCGAGGGCTTCGAACGCTTCGCGGTAGAACTCGCCGCGGGGATCGTGCGCGGTGCCGCTGGTACGGACGCCGCCGACGCAGAACGGGGCATGCTCGTGCGCGCGCAGAACGTCGTCGGTCGCGCCGACGCGGTCGGTGATCTCGACGCGACGGCGGTGCTGCTCGGCGCCGAGGGCTCCCTCGACAACGAGCCCGAAGGTCCGCAGCGCGGGTGCGCCCAACTGGTGCGCGGCGACCGCGACCGTGGCGGAGTCCAAGCCGCCGGACAGTTCCAGCCCTATCCCGGCACCACTGGTGCACCACGGCTGCAGTGCCTCGGTGAGCAGGTAGGCGAGCCCGTCGCGAGGGTCGGCGCCGGGGCGCAGCTCCCGTGCGTGCGTGACGTGTTCGGCCGGGGGCGGGTAGGCGAACTGGACTCCCGCCGTGGTGAACGTCGCGATCGCGCGTTCGGTCAGCATGGTCACTTCGGTGAACAGGGTGTCGCTGCTGTAGCGGTGCCGCCTGGTCAAGGCGCGTGCCACGGCACGATCTCGAAGCTGGGACGGCCGGGTGAGACGGCGCAGCACGGGCAGGTCCCACGTCCCGTGCAGTACCTCGCCGTCTGCGGCCAGATACAACGGCGAGGTACCGCCGATTCCGGCGGTGAGGGTGATCCGTCCCGGCTGCAGGTGCATTAACAGCGCGTCGCCACGGGCGGTGTCGGCAATGGTGTCGCAACCCCCTGCGTGAAGCGCCGGACCCGCCAGGGTGACCGGGCTGACGAGGTCACGCACCAGGATCGTGGTCGCTCGTGCGTCGTGGTCGATCTCGTGGCGCAGCGCCGGGTGGGAGATTGGCTGGACCCAGCTCTCGCCGCTGCGCCATCGATCGGTGTCCCAGTGCCACTCTGGTCGGGTCAGGTCGGCCAGCGCCAGCCGGAACGAGAGCATTGTCGGGTCAGATCCTTTCCACCGTGCGGCTCAGGCGACGGCGAGCCGCCCGAGCCGCGTCAGGTGTGGCCGTCCGGTCAGCTGGCGCAGTGGTCGCCCTTGTCGTTGCCGTCGGCGTCGCCGGGCATCTTCGGTGCGTAGAGGCTCTCCGACGAGGGCACACCGAGCACCAGGTCTCCAGTGAACATCGCGTCCAGGTCCATCTCGACTCCTTCGTGTGCTGGAACCTGCGGCAAGCTGGGTCGGCCCGCCGCAGTGAACGCGCCGATCAACGCGCTCACCCAATTCCACCAGCGCGTTTGCCGCCGTTCGACCCCGGATGGCGGGCGGGCGGTACCCGAATCGTGGACGTTGTGGGGGCAGGTGACGGACTTCGGCATCCGCCCTGCGTCCCGGCGCGCTTACTGTGTGCGTATGGCTGGCTCCTCCGACCCGTTCCGTTTGCCGAACGATGCCCTGATCGCCCTGCGGGTCGAGCAGGCCCTGTCGCAGCAGGAGCTGGCCGAGGAACTCAACCGGCTGGCGACCACGAAGCACAACCGGCACCTGACGCTGACCAAGAAATCGGTCTACCGGTGGGAATCCGGGGAGACGGAATTCCCGAAGCGGCTGTATCAGCGACTGCTCGCCGAGTACTTCGGCGTCTCCATCACCGAACTCGGCTTCCATCGGCCCCGGTTCCAGGCCAGTCGGCCGCCCGCCGCCATTGCCGTCGCGCCCGCACCGCCGGACGAGAACCCGGACGTGTCCGAGGACCGACAGCGGTGGCGAGCGGTCCGCACCGCGCTCGGCAGCACCCGCCGATCGCTCGCGCTCGTCGCCGAGGGCCTTTACCCCGACTACCGCGTCCCCGGCCTGGCACACACCGGCGTCATCACCCGGCCGGACTGGATCCCGGCCGCACCCGTACCGCTGGGCGCAGTCACGCTGACGCTGGACTCCGCCGCCGCTCTCCCCCGCCTTACCGGTGGTGAACCCGAGACCGCCGCCGTACGCCCCCTGGCCACCCCTGCGCAGCGGTTCCGCCGTTACCACGATGCGATCCGCGAACTGGCCGCGCCGCGCTTGTTCGAGAACAGGTTGTGCTTCCGGCTGACCGGGCTGGACTGGTCCGCCCGCACGATCCGGATGACCTTCGGGCACATGGGCTTCTTCGACTCGATGGACACCAACGAGGCCCTCGCCCACGAAACCGCCCTGCACCACCTGGCCCGAGACCGACACGGCGAGGTGATCACCACCAAACCGTCCTGGCGGAACCTGGCCTTCCGCAAGCTGATCGCGGACCCGTTCGACCTCTCCCGCCGCCCGCTCATGGGCGCCGTCGGCACCCTCACGATCCGCGGCGGCGAATCCCCCAGCATGGTGCTGCACCAGCGAGACGGCGGACGAGTCGCCGGCGGCGGAGGCATGACCCACCTCATGCCCGCCGGGATCTTCCAGCCCTCCAGCGTCCTGCCCGCCGCTGTCGCCGAAGACTTCTCCTTATGGCGCAACATCGAGCGGGAACTCGCCGAGGAACTGCTCGGGCACGACGAGTACGACGGCAGCGGACATCCCATCGCCTACAGCGACCTCGAACCCTTCGCCACGCTTGATGACGCCTACCGTCGCGGCGACATCCAGGTCTGGTGCCTCGGCGTCACGCTCGACGCGCTGACCCTCTGCGGAGACATCCTGACCGTCGCGGTCATCGAGCCGGATCTCTACGACACCCTGTTCGCCAGTGCCGTCAGCTCGAACTCCGAGGGCACCGTGTCGGCCCGCGCTCTTCCATTCGAGGAGAACACGCTGCGCGACCTTCGGGGACAGGGGCACCTTTCACCGGGTGCGGCCGCAGCTCTGCACCTGGCCTGGACCCACCGCGCGACGCTCTTTGCCCGATAGGCCAACCGCCACTGGTATTCGCGGAATGGCGCGGCGACGCGGTTCACAGCACCACACAGAGAAAACCGGGGCGCGTCAATCCATTGTGGATGGACGTGCCCCGGTTTTTCTCGTTTCGGGGTGTCCCGTGGAGGGGTCAGGCAGCGTTGGGCCGGTTGCGCCGCTGGTTGCGCGGGACGATGGACGCGGCGGCTTCGGCTGTCTCGCGGGCCAGTTCGGGCAGGACGTGGGTGTAGGTGTCGGCGGTGATCGCGATGGTGGAGTGCCCGAGCAGTTCCTGCACGACTTTCAGGTCGGCTCCGGCGGCGAGCATGAGGGTGGCGGCGCCGTGGCGCAGGTCGTGCAGGCGCACCGGCGGGAGTTCGGCGGCGTCGGCGATGGCGTGGAAGGCGTCGGTGAGCTTGGCCGGGTGCAGCGGGGTGCCGTCGCGTTCGGTGCACACCAGCTCGTGCTCGACCCACGCAGCCCCGGCTGCAGCGCGCAGTTCGTTCTGGTGTTTCTTCTGCCGCCGCAGCACCAGGGTGGTGGCTTCGTCGAGAGCGATGATGCGGCCGGAGGCTTCGCTCTTGGGTTCGCCGAACTCGGCCTTCCATCCGAGTTGCACGATCACAGTGGAAATGGTGATCGACCGGTTGGGCAGCTCGATGTTCCACCACGGCAGCCCGCAGGCTTCCCCGCGCCGCAAACCCCGGTAGGCGATGAGGTGGAACAACGCGTAGTAGGGATGTCCCTCGGCCTGGTCGAGGAACTTTCCGATCTGCTCGGGTGTCCACACCATGACCCGCGAGGGCTTCTGTCCGGTGCGCTGCCACCGCTCGACCCGGTTCGGTGTCCACAACAGAGCCTTTGGACGGCGCCCGGAGGGCAGCTCGACATAGGAGGCGGGGTTGAAGGTGATCTTCTGGGCGCGGATGGCGGCGTTGAGCGCAGCGCGCAAGGTGGCACGGTAGCGCTGCATGGTGGCCGCCCCCATGATCCGCAGACCATACACGGTCTTGCGGATCTCGGGGTCGTCGCTGTCCTTGGCTGCGGTGATGGTGTCGTTGCGTTCGGCCATCGCGTCGAACATCCGCGAGATGTGGTCGACGGTGAGCGCGTCGAGCCGGTAGTGGCCCAGGTGTGGGACCAGCCAGTTGGTGAGGTGGGACCGGTAGGCGATCCGGGTTCCTTCCCGGATCTTCTTGCGCGTGGTGATCCAGCTGGTCAGCCATTCGCCGACGGTAGGCATGGCGCCGAGGCTGGCGTTACCCGCATCGAGCTGCTTGGCGACCGCGCCCGGTTCGGGGAATGGTTCACCGGTGCGCAACCGGTTGTCGATGAGGTCGCCGATCGTGGCGAGTACGGTCTCGCCGCGTCCTTCACCGAGTTCGACCAGATCGGCGATCTTTCCCAGTGGTTCTTGGGCGTCGGCCTGCGAGGCGAAGCCGTGCCGCCTGCGGGTGCGGCGGCTCCCATCGTGAGTCTTGGGAAGCTCGGCTTGAAACGACCAGGTCCCGTGGTTGGAACTCCACATGCCGTTGGCGCGCTTGAGTTTCGGGCATCGGGAGCCGAGTTGTTTCTTGGTACCGGGCTTCGTGCAGGTGCAACGTTTGTAGGTGGTGCCTTTGAAAGTCATCGCGGATTTTCCTTTCCCGCAATCCGTGGGTGTCGCGCTCGGACAGGGACCATGGACGCTCCGGTGCGCGCAGAGAGGAAGGATCAGGCACGAGGCTCTTTGTCCAGCCCGAGAAGCTCGACCATCCGCGCGACAGGGATGCGGTAGCTGCGGCCGACGCGGACCGCCGGCACCGGGAAGGTTCCGGCGCGGGCGAGTTTGTAGGCCGTGGTGCGGCCGATGCCGAGCATGCGGGCGGCGGTCATCAGGTCGGTAGTCACTCCGAGGTCCCCGAGCCGTTCGCGCGACCACGCCGGTGACGACGCGGCCGTGGTTGTCGAATCAGGTGCGACGGAGTGGATTCGGTCGAGATCGTGCACAGCAACCTCCTCGTGGCGAGGCGATGTCAGAGTTCGTTGGTAGAGCAGGGGTTCTCGTGCGCGAGCGCTGACCGACACGGAACGGGCACCCGGCGGCGTTGGGCGTGGAACACCGGAACGGCGCTCAGCGGCGCTGTCCGGCCCCGGCACGGCAAGCCCGGGACGCGGCTGTCGGGCCGTTACGGAACCGGCACCGTGGCCGCAGGACCGCTGCGGCAGGAGAACGGGGAGCAGCCGTCGGGATCGTCTTCCTCGGCGCCAGGTTCGGCCGCGGGTGGCGTCGAGGTCGACTTCGTCCAGCGGCAGCAGGGAGCGGTGGATGAAGAACTGGCCGCGCAACGGTTTTCCCTCGGCGTTGGTGCGGGGGCTGCCGTTGCGGATCGCCTTGTCGATCAGGTCCGCCCACGCGTCCGGATCGGTGTCACGGATGAACCGGAGCCGGGAGTTGCCCAAGTACGGACATCCCAGGCACGAACTTTTCACCGTGTCACCCAGGCCCCGCTCGCACAGGTAGGCCGGGCAGTCCGAACGCGACATCCCGAGGTCCAGCAGAGGGAAGATGTTGCGGGCGTAGTTGACGTCGGAGTCCTTGGCACGGTGGAATTCATCGGTGGAGATACCGATGGCCTGGTCGACGAACACGCCGCGCGGCACGCGCAACGGGTGCGGGTAGCCGAGGATCTCCCGGACCGCTTTCTTTAGGGGCCGGATTTATAGTCACCGGTACATTGACGACGCGCCATTCCTCTTGAGCCGTCGGGGTTTTTGACGAACAACGGCATTGTCACGAAGCGCGCTTTGGGGTTCAGGGCGTCGCGGCGGATGTTGCCGTTGGACACCGTCAGCACCGGTATCCCGGCTCGCGCACCGATGCGGCGCGCGGTGTCCAGCTGGGCGTAGACCTGCTTGGGTTCCCAGCCGGTGTCGGCGAACAAGGCGGCGTCGAAACGCGGTATCCGGCCCTCGCACGCGAGCAGAAACACGGACAGGCTCTGCACCCCGGCGCCGAGGCTCAGATAGCGGCCACGTGGCTGGCCGGGGTAGCTCTCGCGACGCGGCGTGCCCGATCGGTGGGCCGCCGGCGTCGTGGACGGACGGCAGCGCGCTGACGATTGTGTCGGCGGGCGCGACGTGGCGGCGCGCGCTGCGGACGGTGGACGCGATGCCATCATCACCGCACCTCCTTCCCGTCGCACTGGGCGGCAAATCCGTGGACGGGGGCGAGAAGCCGGTGCGGGATGCGCCGCACGCTGGTTGCGGGATCTTGCGCGGCCCAGAACAGCGCGGAGGTGACCAGGGCGCGATGCGCGGGCTGGTCGGAGAGCACCCACTGCTCGACGGGACGGAACGCACCGTTCTCGTCCCGGGTGGCAGTCGCCTGGTAGCCCGTGTACTTGATGTTGGTCAAGATCGCGGCGACTGCCGCAGGTGGCCAGGAGAGGTGTGTCCCGGGCGGTGGGTAGCGACCGTGATCGGCGTCGAGCCGCGCGGTGATGTCGTCGACGGACAGGCCGGTGATCGCGCGCCAGTAGAAGACGTCCTGCACCACGGGGGCACGGCGCGGGTCCGGTGTCAGGCGGGTGCGGGGAGTACCACGTCGGCTCTGCGCTCCAGCCACGGTCATCGTGAT
This sequence comes from Amycolatopsis rubida, assembly GCF_900115345.1. Lineage (GTDB taxonomy): Bacteria > Actinomycetota > Actinomycetes > Mycobacteriales > Pseudonocardiaceae > Amycolatopsis > Amycolatopsis rubida. The sequence continues at coordinate 398,014 of NZ_FOWC01000001.1, forward strand.
GTAGCCGTACGGCGGGTGGTGAACATTCCAGCCCGCTCGGACCAGGACCGCGATCGCCTCGGCCGACCGCCGCGTCACCGGATGCTGCGCAGGCTGAACACCGGAAGGCGTGTGGCCGGCGTGTGGCCGGTTCGGTGGCCGCCGGTATCGCAGCCGGAGGCGGTGGCGGGCGGTACGGATCCAGCGGCGCAGACGGATCGCGGGGCACTGTGTCCTGCGGTGTATGGGCATGGCGAAGAGCCCCTTCCAAAAGTCGGGCCTGCGGAAAGTGGGCGGCGGGCGGAGCGTGGCGCTCCGGGGCGGGCTCGGCGGTGTCCTCGCCCCGGAGCGCCACAGGTTCAGCGGCGCGAGCGGGTACCGCTGCGGCGAGCGCGCGCGGCGGTCGAGGCCCGGACGGCACCGGACGGGCGCGTCGAGCCGCCGCGCGCTGCGGCCGGGCGGCTCGCGCGGGTCGTGGTGTCCCGTGTCGCGCTGGCCGAGGGGTGGCAGGGCGGACGGTGCAGGTGGGTCAGGTCGTCCAGCAGGAGGCGGAGTGCGTGCGCCGCTTGCTGGGGCATGACTCCGTTGCCCAGGGCACGCAGTTGCGCGGTGCGGGGCAGGTCGAGGAACTCGGCGGTGACCCAGCCCGGGGGCAGGCCCATGAGCCATTCGACGAACGGCGGCGCGAGAACCGGGCGGCCATGCCGACCGGGTTGCGTCGGGTAGGGCGCGCCCCGCCCGGTGATGAGTTCCCAACGGTGCACGGCGGCGGCGTACTCGCCCCAGGCCACCGGCCCGGGTTCACCGCGCGCGGCGCGGTGGGCGCGCGGTGCGCGGGCGGTTGCCACGGTCATCCGCCTCCTTCCGCACGCGGGTTTCCAGCTTCGGCCTGGTGACTGCGATGACGACTGAGGGCAGCATCAGATCGCCCTTCGAGCCGCGCTGTGCGGGGCAGCCTTTTGTGCCGTCGGTCGCCCGCGGGGTCGGCAGCAGTCGTGGAGTGTTCAAGAGGGACGGGCCTCCTTGTCGTGGCGCGGCGGGGATTCGGTTGAAAGAACCGTCGTGCGCGGTCGTTGTCGGCAGAAGGGCCCCACGCACCCGGGGGAAGGCAGCTACGAACCCCCCTCCCCAGAATTTGCGTTGCCGCGCAGCACGTTCCGTCCGTCGGTAGCGTCGGAGGGCTGAGTGCGCGGGCGCGGTCGGGAAGAGACGGTCCGCCGTCGTGGGTGGCATGGGTGCAGTTCTTGGCGTCCGAGGCCGTCGGAGTCGGCAGCAGCCGTATCGAGTCGGTCAGCGTCACGCACCCGGCAGGGATCTGACGGCCCGGGTTGAGCACGGTCTGGATCGCTGCCGACCGGGAGTCCGCCGCCGTCGGCGTCGGCAACAACTGCGCCGGCCGGACTACCGAGTCGACCGCGTCGTTGAGGTTCACCTGATGCCCGCCCGCGCGGCGGCGCGCCGGATCCGCCGGACCGCGTGGCTCGCCGTCGCGCGCCTGCGGGGTCGGCATCATCCTCATCCCGTCCCGGCTGGGGGACGGCACACAGGAACACGCGTTCGCGTCGGTGGGCGGCGCCGACGTCGGCGGCTCGTACGCAACGCCAGACCGCGTCATACCCCGCGTCGGCCAGCCCTGCGAGTACACGGTCGAGGCCGCCGTTGCGCCAGCGGAGGGCGGCGACGTTCTCCACGACGACGAGCTTCGGTCGTAGTACGCGAATGGCGTCCAGGATGCTGCTCCACAGTCCACTGCGAGCGCCTTTCTCGATACCCGCACGCCGACCGGCGGCGGAAATGTCCTGACACGGAAACCCGGCGGTGAGCACCTCGACCGGCTCGACGGAGGCGAAGTCGACCGCGCGCAGATCGCCGAGGTTCGCCACGTCCGGCAGCCGTGCGGCGAGGACGGCGGCGGCGTGCGGGTCGATGTCGGAGTACCAGGCGATCCGGCCGCCGAGCACGGCCGCAACGCCGAGGTCGAGTCCGGCCAGACCGGTGCACAGCGATCCGATGACCGGGCCGTCGGTCGCGACGAACCGCAGCGGTTCGGTGCCCTTTGCGTGGCGTTCAGGCATGGCGGGTCTCGGGCACAGGAACCCGCCGATCCGAGGCAGCGTTCGGCGGTGGGCAGCGGTGGTGGGCGACGGTGCGCCGGACTGCGGCGGGACGCCGAAAACGAGCGTCCCGGCCGCAGTCCCGGCAGTGCACGAGCGTGCTCATGCCTGCCACCGCCCGCTGCCTTCGACCCCGCTGCGCGAAGCGATGTGGCCGCCGCGCGGCGACGCCGGGACCGAGGTGCTGCGGGGCACGAGAGGCTTGACCAGGATGATGACGTCTTCGTGCGCGATCAGATGCAGCGGCAGGCCCTGCTCGCGCTGTTTGCGGATGAAGTCGCGTTGGAAGAACGAGCCGCGGGCGACGAGGTCGTTCTCGGCGACGCGGGCCAGCAGCGCCACGCAGCGCTCGACGGGCACCAGCCCGGCGGCCTGGCCGCAGGCGACGATCTGCGAGGGCAGGTCGATCAGTTCCGCGTGCTCTCGCCAGGGCCGTACGGTGATCGCGACGTGCCCGCCCGGGCGCAGCACGGCCGCGCACCCGGTCAGGATGCGGGTGAACCCGGCCAGCAGCCGGTGATGGCCGACGTTGGCCAGATTGCCCCGGTCCAGCGCGGAGCCGTAGCGGTGGTGGTACTTGTGCACCTTCCCGTCCGGCGAGTCCGAGGCGGCGGTGACGACCTGCCCGTGCGTGGACGGCCCGTAGGGCGGCGAGGTGACCACCAGCGCGACCTGTCCCCGGTGCTGCTGCGGCAGCAGGAACGGCAGATGCCGCGCGTCGCCGCGCACGACCTGCGCGTCGTGGTCGCGCCCGCGTGCACGGGCCAGCTCCAGGTTCGCGCGGGCGATCGCGACCCAGTGCGGTTCGTACTCCACGCCGACCGCGCGGCGCCCGGCGTCGATCGCCTCCACCAGGGTCGTGCCGGATCCGGCCATCGGGTCGAGCACCAGTTCCCCGGGACGGGTGTAGGCGCGGATGGCGTGCGCGGCCACGGCCGGGAGCATCTTCGCCGGGTGCGCGGTCGACTCGGGCACGTAGCGGCCCTTGCGCTGCGCGGACGGCGAGGTCTGCGCGGTCGCCCACACCGACAACGGCAACTCGCCCGCGTCGTCAATGCCTGTCGTGGTGGTCGGGTCGGTCGGATCGTTCCCGACCGGGGCGCCCGGCCGCGCCGGACGGGCACTGCCGACGGTGTCGAGGGCATCAATGAACGCGCGCGAGATCGGCACGGTCGGGTCGCCGCCGCAGTGGGAGGGGGAGCCGTTCACGACGGTGGTGCTCGGGGCCGAGGGGTGCTGGTGGGACATGAGCGTGATGCCTTTCGCGGATGCGGGAACGACCGGCAGGGGCTTAGGCGAGCGCGGCCAGCGCGGCGTCACCGGTGGCCTCCAGCGCTGGGCGCGGTGGTCTCCGGGCCGGTGTCGGGTGGCGGCGCGGCAGGGTCGGCGGGTCGTGCGAAGGCGAGGACATCGCCGTGCGCGCGCAGGTGCGGCGCGGGCAGTCCGCGCACCGTCGCGCGGTGCCGGGCGCGGTCGTACTCGGCGGCCGCGGTCGCGGTCGGCGCGGCGTGCAGACGCCCCTTCTCGACGGGGGCGTGCAGGGCGACGATGTGCTGCAGGTAGAGCAGATCGGCGTGCTGGGCTGCGGCCACGATCGCGCCAGTCGGGTCGGCCAACCGCCCCCGCGTCCAGTCGCTGTGCGTATACACCGCGAAGATGCCGCCGTGGCGCAGCAGGTCTGCCGCCAGCAGCGCGAGCCGGTCCAGCGACACCGTCCCGGCGGCACGGGCAGGCAACGACACGAGCACCAGATCCGCCCGCGCGCCGCGCTCCGATTCGAGCCCGTCCGCACTGTCGAGAGCACCGGTGCGCCCCGGGAGCGACGGCGGTCCGGCAAGGGCCGCGGACGGATCGGCGGAGTCGGTGACGAGGTCTGCCCAGAACGGCCGCGACTGCGCGCCCGGCACGTGCGCGCGCGGGTCGAGAACGAGCGTCTCGGCGGTGCGGTCGAGGGCGCGCACCGCCTCGCGCGCCACCGCCACCGCCGACGCGCCGCCGGCCGGTGCGGCGCCGTCGGCACCGGTGCGCGCGGCCGTGCCGATGTCGACGAGGACGACGTGTGCGCCGGGGGCGGTGAACGCCGCCGTGACGGTCTCCACGATCGGTACCGGCCACGCCGCGTGGCCGTCGACCGGTTCGTCTCCGCACGTCCATACCGTCGCCGGAGTCGGCGCGGTCGGCGCGGTCGTCGCACGCCGGCGCGACGGTGCCGGCGCGCCCTCGGGACGGGAGGCCGCACGGGTCGGTCGAGCACCCGCCCCGGTGGCGCGCGTGCGGGCTCCGGGATAGGGAACGCGGTCGCCCCCGCGCCGGGAGCGCGGCGGACGAGCCGAGTCTGACCGGCGGCCGGGGCGACCGTCCGGGGACTGCGAGCGCTGGGTCATGTGAGGCCCTCCAGGATGGGAACGACACCGGACCGTGTGGGGCCCGGGGTCTTGCTTGCTGTCATCCCCTAACTCCGGAAAACAGGGCCGCTCGGGACACGCGGTGTCCAAAAATTCCGCAATTTCTCGCCATGGGCCGCCGGAGAGACAAGCAGCCGAGGCGATACCCCTTCTGAAGCTCAGAAAACGCAGCGAACTCACGTCGGGAAAAACCCGCATCGGCCAGAATTTTTCGAGACTTCTGACGACAGGCTCCTCAACACCTCCCCGGCACGCAGCACATCCGAGGCACTGCCCGGTAACCGCGAGCGTGGCGTCGAGTGTTCTAGCTGCTCAAGTGCTTCTTTTGAGCGCCTCAACCGACGATGAGAGGTTGCTTTCAGCAGTTCAGCGAGGCGACTCGCCCGTACGCACACTAAGAGCATGAGGCGCTTTCGAGGCGCTTTTGCCGCGCCCGAGAGGCGGTCTTGAGGCGCTTTTGAGGCGGCACGAACGGCTTCCTGGTGGCTCGCCGATACCGATTTTCCCCGGGGAGTTTCCATGGATTTGTCGTTGTCCGAGACAGAAACGAAAGAACCCGTTTTCTTCGCTCGTTCCAAGCCGGTTTTTGCCGAGGACGCGAACGTCTTCGACGCGGCCTGGGCCAGCTTCGGGTGGCTGGTGACCGGGCCGGCACCACTCTCGGTCGACGGCCGGGACATCGCAGGCTTGCCGCCCCGGCTGCTGGCCTTGGACGAGCTGGGCACGGTGCTGTTGTCGCCGTCGTGCAAACAGGACACGCGGGACGCCGCGTGGCGGCATCTGGTCGCCCGGTCCCGTGCCGAGGGCGGGAAGTGGACGGTGGCGTGCACCGGCCTGGCGCTGCCGGTGCTGCTGCCCGCCGCGCGCACGCTCACTCGTGGCCTGAACGCCGCAGACCGCGACGACATCCACGCCGCGATCCTGACCAGGTTCCTGGAGGGATTGCGCGACGTCGATCTGGCTCGACGGGCGGTGCTGGTGCGGCTGCGGTGGACCGCGTACCGCGGGGGCGAGCAGGCCCTGCGCGAGACGCTGGAGCGCCCGGTCCCGCACGAGAATCTCGCGTCCCGCTCCGCGCCTCCGCCGCGGCCCAGCGGACACCGGGATCTTGTCCTGGCCGCGGCGGTCGAGGCGGGCGTCATCACCGACAGCGAGGCGGAGCTCATCTCCGCGACACGCGTCGGCGACGTCGCGCTGGCCGAAGCCGCGCACGCCCGCGGCCAGTCCTACGACACCGCGAAACACGCCCGCAACCGGGCCGAGGCACGGCTGGCCGCTCACCTGACCGACAGCGCGACCGACGGGCCCACCGACACCACGCCGGAGCACGGCGCCCATCCGGGCGACAGCGCACCGCCGCCGGTCGCGAAGCCCAGGCCCACGCACCGCACCCGGCTACGCAACGTGACCAGGGCGCACGTCGCATCGGCAAAGAAACTGCGCGCTCCTGTGTCCCCGAACGGCCCGAAATCCGGAGTTAGTGAGCGCGGGACCCGCTTGCCCGCAGACCGCCGTTCCTGTGCCCGCCGCACCCGCCCCGGTCCGGCCGCGCATACCCGCCGGGAGGCCCGCCCATGCGACTGACACCACTCCGCCGCCACCGGCACCGTCGTCGCCCGCCGATCCGCGCGGCGGCCCACCGCCCCGGGTCCCCAGTTCCCCGGGCACGACCGAGCCGGGCGCTTCGCCGGTCCTCGACCACAGCCCCGCGCGACGGCGGGAGCCGCTGCGCGGGTCCCCCTGCCAGCGCCGCCGCGCCCGTACCGGAACGGACAGCGCGCCGCCACCGCGTCGTCCCGCTCCTCGGGGGGCTGGCCGCCGCCGGGATGCTGCTGACGTCTTCGGCCGCACGAGCCGAGACCGTCCAGATCGTCGCGCTCGCCCAGACCATCAACGACGTTTTCACAAACATCCGCAACTGGATCATGGGGATCCTCGCCGGCGTCGCGCTCATCCTGTTCACCATCGCGGGCCTGCGCTACCTGCTCTTCTCCGGCGATCCCAGCGAAGTCGAGAAAGCCAAGGGCGCGTTCAAGGCCGGCTGCGTCGGCTTCGGGCTCGCCGCGCTCGCCCCGCTCGTGGTCGAGATCCTCAAGGGCATCGTGGGCGGGGTGTGAGCGATGACCACTCCTCGCCGCACCCGTCTGATCCGCCCGCACGGCCCGGCCCACCGACCTGCGACACCGGACGAGCGCACCACCCGAACCACCGACACCGGCCCGGTCCACAACAGTGCGAACACCGGATCCGGACGCGACACTCAACTGCTGGCCCCCGGGCCGTCAGCTCGCACCCGGTACCGTCGCCACGGCTGGCCGTCCCGCATGCGGCCGTGGGTCCGCGTGCTCGCGGTGCTGGCCCCACTGCTGGCGGTGCTCGCCGGGCTCGCGCTGAGCGCCTCGGCCGCGCACGGCACCCCGCACACTCCCGCTGCGGCGGCACCGGGTCTCGCGCAACCGCCGCTGCCGCTGCCGCCGCAGCCCGCATGCGGCCCCGGAGCACCCGATCCGGCGTGCACGCTGCCCACCGCCCCGGCCCCGGCGCCCACGGGGCTGCCGTCCGCCACGCTCGTGCCGCCGCCCACGCCGCCGCCGTCGTGTTTCCCGGGCGCGCTGATGCCCGAATGCGGAGGTCTCGGCAGCACGACTCCGCCGACCACAGCGCCGCCGTCGTGCACGGGACCGAACTGCATCCCCCAGCCGGTCCCGTCCGGCCCCGGCGGCCCGGGCACCGCTCCCGCCCCGGGCACCGGCTCCGGCGAGCAGGCCGACAAGTGCGGCATCACCGACCCGGTCGCCTGCGTCACCGAAGGCATCGAGAGCTTCTTCCGCGGCGTCGTCACCGACGCCCTGAACCCGCTGCTGGACCTGCTCGGCAAGACCCTGCTGACCACCCCGGACCCCGGCTCCCTGCCCGGCCTCGGGCAGCTGTGGACCGGGTCCTGGCAGATCATGCTCGCGGTCTACGCGATCCTCGTGACGGTCGCCGGGCTGCTCCTCATGGGCTACGGGACCCTGCAGAACCGCTACACCGCCAAGGAAATCGCGCCCCGGGTCGCGGCCGGGTTCCTCGCCGGGACGCTGTCGCTGTTCGCCGCCACCAAAGGGATCGAATTCGCCAATGCCCTCGCCCAGGCGGTGATGGGCGAGGGGGTCAGTCCGCAGGCCGCGGCCAAAACCCTCACCGACATGCTGCTGAAATCCCTCGGCGGCAGCTTCTGGGTCATCCTCATCGGCCTGGCGCTGGTGGTGATGGTCGTCATCCTGCTCGTCACGTTTGTCGTGCGGGTGCTGGCGACGGTCCTGCTGATCGGCGCCGCACCGATCGCCCTGATGTGCCATGCCCTGCCGCAGACCGACGGCATCGCGCAGCGGTGGTGGAAAGCGTTCGCCGGAGTGCTGGGCATCCAGGTCGGCCAGTCGATGGTCCTGGTCGCCGCGCTGCGCACCGTCTTCACCCCGAACGGCCTCGCCACCGTGCTCGGCCAGGCCGGCAGCGGGGTGGTCAACGTGCTGATGTGCCTCGCGCTGATGTGGGTGCTGATCATGATCCCGTTCTGGTGCCTGCGGCCGATGCACGGCGGCGGCCGGTCGATGCTCGGCTCGCTGGTGCGCGGCGCGATCGCCTACAAGGCCATGGGCTTGCTGCGCGGCGCCGGCTCGCGCGGCAAGAGCGGCCGCCCTCGCGCGCACCGGGACAACGGCGGCGGAGGCGGAGGCGGAGGCGGGGATGCTGCGGCGGACCCGCCGTCCACCCGCTCGGGCCAGTACATGCTGCCGATGCGCGTGCGCCGCACCCGGCCCGCGCCGCGCAGGTCCCCGCGCCTGGGCGGCCTCCCCGGCACCGCGCGCACGGACCGGCGGCCCGGTCCCGGCCAGCTGTCGCTGTTCACCGCGAGCGGCTCCGGCGACGAGCAGACCATGGCGGTTAACCCGCGCGCGCTGCCGCCCGACGACCTGCCCGGCGCGTTGCCGCGCGATCAGCTCGGGTTGCCGATCACCACCCGGCGCGACCCGGACCGCACCGGCCGCCGGTCCCTGGCCGACGACCTCGCCGACCGCCCCGCCCGAACCCCGCCGGCGGCGCAGCCCGGGCTGCTCACCGCCGACGGGCGGATCAACCGCAACGCCCGCCCGCCCGCGCAGCTGCCCCGCGCGCTGCTCGCGCCGGGCGCCGGGATGCTGCCGATCCACCTGCGCCCCGCCCCGCCGCGCACGCCCCGGCGGACGCTGGCCGACGACCTCGCCGACCCGGCGCCGCCCGGGCCGCCGCAGACCGGGCCCGGGCTGATCACCCCGTCCGGGCGGATCAACCGCGCCGCCCGCGCACCGCGCCGCCCCGCGCGCGACGCCTACACCGGCAACCGGCCGCTGGCCTCGGGCCAGTACCCGCTGCCGCTCGGCGTCCGCCGCCAGCCCAAACCAACGCCACCGCCGGCGGCCACCGGCACAGATGCTTCGCCGTCGCCGAAGCGGCGGGCCGGAACGCAACTGCCGCTGCCCCTGGACCTGCCCGCCCGCCGGGCCCCGAAGAAGAAGTGAGGCCGTTCGCCATGACGTCTCCCGTGCGCGTGCCCGCCGACGTCGACCGCCCGGACCGGGTGCTCGGGCCCCTGACCGCCCGCCAGCTCGCGATCCTCGGCACCGCCGCACTCGGGCTCTGGAGCCTGTACTCCGCGACCCGCGCGTTCCTGCCGCTGCCGGTGTTTCTCGTCGTCGCCGTCCCGGCCGGGGTCGCGGTCGCCGTGCTGGCGCTCGGGCAGCGTGACGGGCTCCCGCTGGACAAGCTCGCCCTCGCCGCCGTGCGCCAGCACCTGTCCCCGCGCCATCGGGTCGCCGCGCCCGAAGGCGTGCGCGCCGCCCCTGCCTGGCTCACCGCCCAGCAACCCGAAACCCGCGCCCGGGGCCGGGGCAGAGCCGCCGCCGAACCGGTGTCCCCGGCACCGCTGGAACTCCCGGCCAGCGGCGTGGCCGACACCGGCGCGCAGGCCGGGGTCGTCGACCTCGGCACCGACGGGCTCGCGGTGATCGCGGTCTGCTCCACGGTGAACTTCTCCCTGCGCACGCCCGGGGAACAGGAGGCGCTCGTCGCCAGCTTCGCGCGCTACCTGCACAGCCTGACCGCGCCGGTGCAGATCCTGGTGCGAGCCGAACGCCTCGACCTCGCACCGCAGATCGCCGAACTGCGAGCCCGTGCCGGCGGCCTCCCCCACCCCGCCTTGGAGGCCGCCGCCCGCGACCACGCGGACTACCTCGCCGAGCTCACCGCGCACGCGGACCTGCTGCGCCGGCAGGTGCTGCTCGTGCTGCGCGAGCCGCTGCGCACCGGGCCCGCCCCCGCCGCAGCGGGCGTGCTGCCGTGGCGACGCCACCGCAGCGACGACGCGCGACCGGCGGACGACGGGGCGCGGCAGGCGGCCGAACAGAGGCTGGTGCGCCGCCTCGGCGAGGCCGTCGACCTGCTCACTCCCTCCGGGATCGTGGCCACCCCGCTCGATGCCGCCGCCGCGACCGGGGTGCTGGCCGCGGCGTGCAACCCCGACACCTTCCTGCCTCCCTCGGCGGCGCTGGCCGGAGCCGACGAGGTCGTCACTTCCACCGCCACCTTCACCGACCTCTACGGCCACGACGACACCGACCTCGGGACGGAATCCCTCCCTGCCCGGCCGGCACAGACGGCCGCCGCGCCGTCGTCCTTGGGCCGCGCACCGGCGACGCGCCCGATTCGCGGACCCGTGCCCGCACGCCCCGAGCCGTCCCGGTCCAGGCGGTCGCAAGCATCGGGGCCGTGGCTGTCCGAGGACGAGGACTGGGACTACGACGACGAGAGCGAAAGCAGGTAGACCCCATGCCACGCACTAGAAACCACACCGCTGCGGCCCGGTCCGGGTCGGCGGGGGCGTTTACCCCGGACGCGCTGTCGGTGTCCGCCCGGCATCTGGAGGTCGGCAACGAGTTCGTCGCCTCGTTCGGGGTCACCGGCTATCCGCAGGAGGTCCACCCCGGGTGGCTCGCGCCGCTGCTGACCTACCCCGCGCGGCTGGACGTCTCGGTCCACGTCCAGCCCGTCGACCCGGCCACGGCCGCCATCGGCCTGCGCAAGCAACGCGCGAAACTGGAATCGTCCCGCCGCCACAACTCCCGGCACGACCGGCTCGACGACCCGGACCTCGACGCCGCCGCCGCCGACGCCGCCGACCTCTCGCAGCGCATCGCCCGCGGCGACGGGAAACTCTTCAAGTTCGGCCTGTACCTGACCGTGCACGCCCCGGACGAGGACGCCCTTGCCGAGGAAGTCTCGGCGTTGCGGTCGCTGTGCGCGTCGCTGCTGCTCGACGCGAAACCCGCCACCTACCGGGCGCTGCAGGGCTGGGTGTCCACCCTGCCCCTGGGCCTCGACCCGCTGGGTCTGAAGAGGACCTTCGACACTGCAGCGGTGTCGGCCGCGTATCCGTTCACCTCGCCGGACCTGCCGCCGACCGACCCGACCGCCTCGGCACCGTCCGGCGTGCTGTACGGCTACAACGTCGGCAGCTCGGGACTGGTGCACTGGGACCGGTTCGCCTGCGACAACTACAACTCCGTCGTCCTCGGCCGCAGCGGCTCGGGCAAGTCGTACTTCGTGAAGCTCGAGACCCTGCGCAGCCTCTACCGCAGGCTCGGCGACGAACACGACGACGAGGGCGGGTGGGCCGGCGACGGGGTGCAGGCGTTCGTCGTCGACCCCGAGAGCGAGTACGCCCGTCTGGCTTCCCAGGTCGGCGGCACCTACGTGCACCTCGGCGCGGGCGGGGTGCGTTTGAACCCGTTCGACCTGCCCGTGCACACCGACGCACGCGGGCGGCGCACCGCTCCGCGGGACGCGCTCAAGCGGCGCGCCTTGTTCCTGCACACCGTCCTGTCGGTGCTGTTTGGCACGGAGGTCACCGCCGCCGAGCGCGCCGTGCTCGACACCGCGATCACCGCCGCCTACCACCGCGCGGGGATCACCGACGACGCCCGGACCTGGACGCGCCCGGCGCCGCTGCTGCGCGGCCTGCGCGACGTGCTCGCCTCCGCCGGCGACGAGGGTGACGCCGCAGCGGCCGATCTGGCCGCCCGGTTGCATCCGTTCGTCGACGGGTCGTTCGCCGATCTCTTCGACGGACCCACCACCGCCGCCCCGGACGGGCATCTCGTCGTGTTCTCCCTGCGGGACCTGCCCGACGAGTTGCGCGCCATCGGCACCTTGCTGGTGCTAGACGCGGTCTGGCGCCAGGTCTCGAACCCGGCCTGCCGGCGGCCCCGGCTGGTGGTGGTCGACGAGGCGTGGCTGCTGATGCAGCAGCCCGAAGGCGCGAAGTTCCTGTACCGCATGGCAAAGGCCGCCCGCAAACACTGGGCCGGGCTCACCGTCGCCACCCAGGACGCCGAGGACGTGCTCGGCAGCGAGCTGGGCAAAGCCATCGTGTCCAACGCCGCCACCCAGGTGCTGCTGCGCCAGGCGCCGCAGGCCATCGACCAGATCGCCGACACCTTCGACCTCTCCGCCGGGGAACGCCAGTTCCTGCTCTCGGCCGACCGTGGCCAGGGTCTGCTGTCCTCAGGCACCCAGCGGGTGGCGTTCCAGTCGCTGGCCTCGCCGACGGAGAACTTCCTCGTCACCACTGACCCAGCCGAACTCGCCCGGTTCGCCGGCGAGGACCCGGACGCCACCGACTGCGGCCTCGCCGACGCCTACATCGACCTCGGGCCAGCTGACACCGCCGCCTTGGGCGCCGACGTGGAACTCGAAGGTGACGGGTTCGACGCCGGGCAGGTCGACCTCGACCCCGTGTGAACGGGCCTGGCACCGCTCTCGACTTTTCCCTCTCTCGCACGACGTTTCCCGGAAGGGAGTTCCGCTATGGCTGCGCGCGCTGCGGCATCGCCGGTGATGCAGAACTGGGTCGGTGACTACCTGCGCGACCCGGGCGGCGCCACCGCCGCCCTGCTCGCCGCCCTGCGCGAGTGGGCGCTGGCGTGGGGGCCGGTCGTCGTCCCGGTCCTGGCCGTGACGGCGGCAGGCATCGTCGTGGCGCGCCGCTGGCTGCGCGCTCGCCGCCAAGCCACGCTGCAGGCCGGTGCTCGCCGGATCACCGTGCTCGCCCCGCCCACCGTCGATCCCGCCGGCGGCGCCGCGGTCTGGTCCAACCTCGTCGGATTGCTCCGCCCCGCCTGGCGGCGGATGTGGACGGGCCAGCCGCATCTGGCGCTGGAGTACGTGTTCGGCGAGCACGGCGTGACCGTGCAGTTCTGGGTCCCCGGCGTCATCCCGCCGTCCTTGGTGGAACGGGCAGTCGAGGCCGCCTGGCCCGGCTCGCACACCCGCACCAGCGCCGCCGCTTCCCCGTTCCCCGCGCTGGAGACCGGACGCCGGCGGATCACCGTCGGCGGGCAACTCCGCCTGGCCCGCCCCGAAGCGCTGCCGATCCGCACGAGCTTCGACGCCGACCCGATCCGCGCCCTGCTGGGCGCGCCCGTCGGGCTCGGCCGCGACGAGCGCGCCTGCGTGCAGATCCTCGCCCGCCCGGTCACCGGACGCCGCGTCGCGAGGGCCCGCCGCGCGGCCCGCCGGGTGCACCAGGGTTCCCCGAGGCACCTCGGCGGCCGGATCCTCGACGCGATCACGCCGAGCGCGAACGCCACCCGCCCCGGCCGGACCTCGGACTCGCGCCGGATCAGCGAGGACCCGCAGCTGTCGCTGGAATATTCCGCCCAGAACAAGGCCATCGTGGGCAAACAGCGCGGCTCCCAGTACGAGACCGTCATCCGCTACGCCGTGACCGCCGACCTCCCCGCCGACGCGGCCGAAACGCTGGCACGCCAGGCCCGCGACACCGCGCGCGGCCGCGCGCACGCGCTCGCCTCCGCGTTCGCCGCCTACACCGACCACAACCACTACACCCGCACCCGCCTGCGCCATCCGGCCCGCGCGCTCGCCGAGCGCCGCCTCGGCCGCGGCGACCTGCTCTCGGTCCCCGAACTCGCCGCGCTCGCGCACCTGCCCACCGACGCCGAGATCCCCGGCGTCGAACGCGCCGGAGCCAAAGCCGTCGCGCCGCCGCCCGGCATCGCCGTCCCCGGGCCGGGCGTGATCCCGCTGGGACACGCCGACACCGGCACCGCCCGCCCGGTCGGGCTGCGCGTCGCCGACCTGCGCTACCACCTGCACCTCATCGGCGCGACCGGCTCCGGGAAGTCGACCTTGCTGGGCAACATCATCCTCGACGACGCCGACCACGGCCGCGGCGTCGTCCTGATCGACCCGAAAGGCGACCTCGTCACCGACGTCCTCAACCGGCTCCCCCGCGAGGCCGCCGACCGCGTCGTGCTCTTCGACGCCGACTCCCGCCACCGTCCCCCGGTGCTGAACCCGTTGGAGGGCGGGGAAACCGACCGCGACGTCGACAACCTCGTCTCCGTCTTCCGCCGCGTCTACTCCGCGTTCTGGGGACCGCGCACCGACGACCTCATGCGCGCCGCCTGCCTGACCCTGCGCGCCCAGGAAAACGTGCCGACCCTGGCCGACCTTCCGAAACTGCTGACCAGCGACGCGTTCCGCTCCCGCATCACCGCCGGGCTCGCAGATCCCGTGCTGCACGGGTTCTGGGAGTGGTACGACGCGCTCACCGACTCATCCCGCTCCCAGGTCATCTCGCCCCTGATGAACAAACTCCGCGCGTTCCTGCTGCGGCCCTTCGTGAAAGAAGCCATCGCCGGCGGCAGGTCCACAGTGGACATGTCACAGGTCCTCGACGAAGGCGGCATCTGCCTGGTCCGCATCCCCAAAGGCTCCCTCGGCGAAGAAACCACGCGGCTGGTCGGCTCCCTGGTCGTGGCCCGCACCTGGCAGGCCACCACCGCCCGCGCCCGCATCCCGCAGCGCCGGCGCGCCGACGCGCACACCGTCATCGACGAATGCCACAACTTCCTCAACCTGCCCTACCCCATCGAGGACATGCTCGCCGAGTCCCGCGCGTTCCGGAACGGATTCGTCCTCGCCCACCAGCACCTCGGCCAGCTGACCCGGGAACTCAAAGAAGGCCTCTCCACCAACGCCCGCAACAAAACCATCTACGCCGCCTCCCCCGAGGACGCCCGCGAACTCGCCCGCCACACCGCACCCGGGCTGTCCGAACACGACCTCTCCCACCTCGACGCCTACCACACCGCCACCCGCCTGATCGTGAACGGCCAGGAAACCCAGCCCTTCACCATGACCACCTCTCCCCTGCCCGACCCGATCCCCGGACGCGCCCGCGACATCCGCGCCGCGCTGCGCGCCCGCCGCCGCGCGGCGGCAGGCGAGGGCACCGCGACGGCTGGCAGCGGAACGCCTGCCGCCTCCACGACGCGACCCGCGACCGCAGAGCGGCGGGTGCCGCCTGCCCGGCCGCCCAAGACCGACCCGCGCCGCACCCGCCCCTGACCGCCGCACAACACTGAATTCCGCCGCACCGCAACGAAACAGCCGCATCCGCGACGACCCGCCCGGCACAGAAAGCCGACTCTGTCCACAGCACTTGCCCACAGCCTGTTGACAACTGAAGAACGACCGTTGCCCCGCGACTTGAGCTGATTCCTGATCCCCCAAGGGGAAGTGGGCCCCCGTCTTCGGCTCAACCGGCCAAACGTCGACGGCCACGGATACGGCTCGGGGTCACCGACTTTTCGCACACGCACGGCATTCGCCTAACGCACCGCGGCCCTATCCGGGCCCCACAACGCGTTCGGACCGCACCCGCATCCACGCTCGCGCGACACGCAGATGCCAAGCACCTGCGGACAAAACCAATACTGCCCGAGGAGCGTTCGTGATCACGACCACCACCCGCCAGCACAGCCTGCGCGACCATCTGGCCGGCCGCCGCACTCCCCGCGCCGCCGGTTCGGTCGAGCACCAGGCCCTGCTCGCCGCCCGGCTCACCGCCCGCGACAAGTGGCTGCTGGCCCTGCTGCACGAGCACCGTGTGCTGACCACGGCGCAGATCCAGGACGCCGCCTTCCCCTCCGGCCGTGCGGCCCGCCAGCGGCTGCGCGAACTCTACCTGTGGAGGGTTGTCAGCAGGTTCCAGCCGTTCCGGCAGCTGGGCTCGGCCCCGATGCACTACGTCCTCGGGCCCGCCGGAGCCGCCGTGCTCGCCGCCGAGCACGGCCTGGAGGTCAAGGACCTCGGCTACCGGCACGACCGCGCCATGGGCATCGCCCACAACCAGCGCCTCGCCCACACCGCGGGCGTCAACGACTTCTTCACCTCGCTCATCGCCCGCGCCCGCCGCGCCCCGGCCGGCGAACCGGAAGCGCTGACGGCCTGGTGGTCGGAATCCCGCTGCGCCCGCCACTTCGGCGACCTCGTCATCCCCGACGGCTACGGCCGCTGGGCCACCCGCAGCCGCGGCGCCGCGCACGAGACCGAATGGTTCCTCGAATTCGACACGGGCACGGAATCCCTCGCCAAAGTCGGGCGCAAACTGATCGGGTACGCGCGGCTGGCCGAATCGACCGGGATCGCCACCCCGCTGCTGGTGTGGCTGCCGACCGCACGGCGCGAAGCCGGAGCCCGTACCGCTTTGGCCCGCATCCACTCCGGCCTCGACGACCCGCGCACGGTCCCGGTGGCCACCGCGGCGGCCGACCTGCTCGACCCGGCCGCGCCGCACCCGAGCCCGGCCGAGACGGTCTGGCTGCCGCTGACCTCGGCGCGCGCCGACCGCGCCGGCCCGCGCTACAGCCTCGCCGACCTCCCCGGAGCCTGGCCCGGCCTGGCCCCGCCCGCCGACCCCGACGACGGCGAGAGCGGCGACGCCGCAGCGGCCTCGCCGTACCGGCTGCCCCCGCCGAACCCCGTCCCGCCGCGGGCCACACCGAACCGAGTCGCCCGCAGCGAGCGCTGAGACAAAAAACAGCGCTCTTCTTTCCTGCCCCTGTCACTGGGGTTTCTCGCCCCGCCAGCTCCGACACCGTCAACACGAAAGGAACGCGGTCCGGTCATGGGAATCAAACTCGTCGCGGGCGTCGCCGCTCTGGTCCTCGCCGTTCCGCTGCTCATCGGTGCCGGAGTCGCCAGCATCGTCAGCTCCCTGTTCGGCAGCAGCAGCGACACGTCCGGTTCGCCGACCTGCACGCTCAGCGGCGCGCCTGCCGGATCCGTGGCGGGCCTGACCGCCGAGCAGACGGGCAACGCCGCGACCATCGTCGCGGTCGGCAAGCAGAAGGGCGTGCCCGAACCGGGCTGGGTGATCGCGATCGCCGCCGCGCTGCAGGAATCCCAGCTGCGCAACCTGCACTACGGCGACCGCGACAGCCAGGGACTCTTCCAGCAACGCCCCTCCATGGGATGGGGCACCCCGCAGCAGGTCACCACACCCGGCTACGCGGCGGCGAAGTTCTACGAGCATTTGCTGGCCACCCCGAACTGGCAGGCCATGAGCGTCACCGACGCCGCGCAGAAAGTGCAGCAGTCCGGGTTCCCCGGCGCCTACGCCCGCCACGAAGCCACGGCACGCGCGATCGTCGCCGCCGTGTCCGGCGTCCGCTGCCAGCCCGCGACCGCCGGAACCGGGGGCTGCGACAACATCCAGGCCGCCACCGCCGCCGCTGCGACCGCGATCAATTACGCGTGCGGCCAACGGGGACTGCCCTACGTGTGGGGCGGCAACGGCCCCCGCAACGGCGACAACGGATTCGACTGCTCGGGCCTGACCAAAGCCGCCTACGCCGCAGCCGGAATTTCCCTTCCCCGCACCGCCGACGCCCAATACCGCGCGGGCACGCACGTGCCCGACGGACAGCCGCTCCTGCCCGGCGACCTCGTCTACTACGGACCGCCCACGCACATCCGGCACGTAGGACTCTACACAGGAAACGGGAAAATGCTGAACGCCCCGGACTTCGGCCAGACCGTGCAGATCGCCGACTACCGCCGTCCGGGAGACGACTATGCGGGCGCCACCCGCCCCGCTCCCTGATCAGCCGTGTAGTTTCCGCGCCCGCTTGAACACGTTCCGCGATAGACGAGCACGCGGTGGACATCTGCTCAAGTAGCGCGGAAAGCCCAGCTCAGCCCCTGACACGGACAGCGAACGCAAGACACCAGGAGGTTCTGATGCTCATGAAGCCCGGAAGAACCGCTGCCGCGCGGTGTTCAAGTAGCACGGAAACCGCAGGTTCCCTGCCGCGAAGTGTTCAGGTCCGAGCGGAACGGACAAGCCGACAGGCCGACGACCTCACGACCGACGTCGGTCCCCGCGCCCTGGCCTGAAGGCAGGCACACCGCCCAGCCCCGCACACGGTCGTCGTCCAGTTCCTCCCAGGACGCTGGCCCGGCAGTCGTGTCCGGGACGGGCGGAGTGAGGTCGCATACGCGGGCGTGGCGCACAGCGCCCGGGTCCAGGACGCGGGCGGCGTCGCGCCAGAACAGGGCGGCGTCAGTCGAGCTGTCGAACGGCCCGTAACAGGCCGGGCCGTCCGAGGTGTCCAGCAGGACCACCGCCGGGACCGGCGTCTCCCGGGACGGGTCGGGCGTGCACGAGGCGCCGGGAGCACCGAGACGGCGGATCGGCAGCATGCGGCACTCGGCGTCTCGGCCTGATCGGAGCATCGACGCGGCGGAAAGCCACTGGCGTGCGCGATCCTTGTCGAACGGCCCCACCGCGAACGCGACGGCGCGCGCCGGGGCAGGCACCACCACCAACGCGATCACGCACTCGTCACGGCGGCCGACGGGCTCCGGGATGCCGTACCGCAGGACCTTCACAGCCTCCTCGGGCAACGTGACAACGTCGCCGAGTGCGGTGTTTCGCGTGAGCACCGGTTCCGCGCCGGGCGGGAACAAAGCCACGGTACCGGTCGCGTTTCGCGGATCGGCGCAGCCGCGCCGATTTCCATGAACGAAGGCAATTGCCGCGTTCGCGAATCTCGGGAGCGGTCGCGCGAGCGCCAGCCCGGACGTACAACCGTGGTGGCGGAGGCGTCCACGATCTCTAGGGCGATTTCTTTTCCTGGCTTGCGGTGTATTCTTCGCGGAGTTCCAGGAGTGTGCGATCGTCCTTTACCCGCCGCCATGTTCGCCAACCCTCGCTGATTTTTCCGTTGCACGCCGCCCGGATCGCGGCCGACGGGGTGCGGTGGCGACTTCCGTCCGCGAGTTGCAACTGGCCGTCCGCGAGCACGCGTGCGGTGTGCACTTCGCCTTTGAGACGGCGGAAGTAGCGAAGCTCGTCTCCTACCTGCACGATGCCAGCGGCCACCAGCGTCGCCAGGTCGGGACCCCGGGGCCCGGGCTTGTGGACGGCTACCTGTATGCCCACAGCCGTCCGGAGCGAGGATAGGCGCGCACCGTCGCGCGCGCGAAACCAGTATTCCCAGCCGTTCTGGTGCAGGTACCCGAGCGCAGTGAGCGCGCCGGAAGGCTGGGCGAACCACCGACCGTCGTCGAAGCGAATGCCTCCGTCGGCGACGCGTGCTTCGTGAACGAGCCCGTTCGCGGGGCGGCGGCACCGCAACGCTTCACCGTCCCGGAGGTGTCCGGCGGACACCAGCGGGTGCAAAGCACCGACCGTCCTTTCGGGCGCGGCCGCCGGATCGGCCACGGCCTCACGGTTCATGATCTCCGCGACGAGCGGCGCGATAAGCGATGGCCAGCCGACATCTGGTCCTCGCCTGGTCTCGGCACATTCCCAGGCACCGTCACGGGCGACCAGGATCCTTGCATCGACGAGGTTCTCCTGGGCGGTCGCCGCCGGGATCAGCTGCACGACGACGTCGCCGTCGTGCCGACGCGCGTCGGGTTCCGTCTCCAGCAGTTGCCCGGCGAACAGATCCGTTTCTCCTGTGGCGCAGACAATGTCGACCGCCACGACCAGCAATCCCCACGCATCGCAGGGAAGCCGCAGGAGCGGTGCCGTTTTGCCCTCTGCGACGATCAGCGCAGCATCATGGGGAAGCGCCTGCCTCCGGCGCACGCCGTGCGCTGTCGGGGGCGGTGGCGTTGCGGCTTCGGCGGTGCTGTCATTGGACATGGTCGTCCCTCTTTGCTGTGAGCGTCATCAAGGAAACTGTCGCGCCGCATTGTTGAGGAAGAAGCGTCCGCGTCGCGAAGGGTTTGTGCGGGCATGGTTTTCTCCGCGGCCGGGTGTTCGCGGCACGACAGGTCCATGGACGCTCCGTGTACGAAGAATGTCAATACCCGCGCAGATTTTCACCGGACCAGGTGCGTCGCGGTGCGCATGCGACGGTATGCCCACACGAGACATCTGTCTTGTTTGACGGATCGCTTGACATAGCAGCGGTCACGAAGCGTCCATAGACGTGCAGCCCGAACACCCGGATGCGCACCGGCGGGCCAGCAAGCCCCGGCCGGGGCATGACCTTCCATTCCTTACCAGCACAGGGAGTTCGTCATGTCCCACAAGAACCGCAACGCCCGCAGCGCCACCGCCGACGGCCGCCGCCTGCACGCCGTGGCCGACGGACCCGACCAGCAGAACGCGCCGACTTCGGAGGGCAAGGTGCGGGCGGCGCTGACCGCCCATCCCGGCTCGACGACTGCCGATGTGGCGGCAGCCGCCAACGTGGGCCGTTCGACCGCCGCGAAAATCCTGGCCCGCTGGGGACACGACGGCATAGCGGTCCGCACGGCAGGAACAGGCCCGCGCAATCCCGACACCTGGGAGATCTCCACGCCCGGCCCTGACGTCGCCGCGCCTGACGACGCCCAGCCGGACGCGACCGCGACGCCCAGCGCCGACGGGCCGCTTCCGCAAGCCAGCGACACCGCTGACGCCACGACCGACGACACGGAAGCAGCGGAGACGACAGTCGCCGACGTCGAGGGCACCGTCGAAGAGGACACCGCAGCAGCGCAGGAGACCGCCAACGGACCGGAATCCGACGACGCCACGGACACCAGCGGCCACCAGACCGCCCCGCCGTCCGATGCCGACAGTGCCGCCCCGGCACCCGAAACCGCTCCGATGAACCCGGTGGACAACGCAAGCGAGACAGCACTGTCCTCCGCAGACGCGCCTGCGGTCGCCGCCGACACCACGACCGGAACAGCCCGGCCGGGCAAGGACCGGCTGGCCAAGGGCCAACTGCGTGGCCTCGTGGAGGAATACCTCACCGAACGGACAGGAGAGAGCTTCGGTCCCGCGCAGATCGGCAAAGACCTCAACCGATCGGGAGGCGCCGTCAACAACGCGTGCGAGAAGCTCGTCAAGGACGGGTATGCGATCAAGACCTGCGAAGCACCGAAGCGATTCGCCATCAACCCGGACAAGACCGACGTCCCGATGACGACCGAAAACGCCCACGCACCCGCACAGGAAGCCTGACAGCCGCCAGGCCCAGCCCCGCGCGGGACCGCCGCCCGACCACCAGAGGGCACCGGTCCCGCGCGCGCCTTCTCGCACCGAACAGGCAACAGGGCGTTCAGATCGCCGATCGGCGATCGTGTCCACGACAGCGCCGCAACTTTGGCCCCGGGTGCTTCCCCCTGCCCGCGCGGATCTACCGCTGCCACAGGCCATGCGTAGGAACCGGGCCGATCGCCACAGCACGAATCTGCCCACACCGTCCGTGTCTCGGGCAGCCGTAGCAGGGCCGCGACGACATCAGCTTCCGTGGCCCTGCTGCGACGAAGCTGCTTGCCCAGTCACGACGCCTGGCCGTTCTGGACGGGGCAAGCCGAAACCCGAGGGAAAGGGGCGCCAAAGAAAGGGTTCTCGCCCCGGTGCCAACGATTTGTCGTCACTCGACCAACGGATTTCTCGGGCCCGGCACTCAACCGTCAGCGGTTGTCCAGGCATCCGGGAAGGCATGGCGCGCTCACCGCGCGCCGCATGTGCGCCTGCCCCGGCCGTAGTCGCCGAGGCAGGCTGGCTTCGCAGGTCAAGCCGTTGCTACGCGGTGGTGGCCGCCTGGCCCTCGTCGATCGGCTCGACCTTGTCGCCGGCTTCGGGCACGATCCCGAGCGTCGATCCGCAGTCCCACTTGATCAGCAGCGTTCCCAGCGCATCGGTCGCCAGGTAGGTGCCCTTGTCGCCGGGTTTCAGGTCGGTGTCCTCGTCGTTGATGCGCACCAGCACCACGCGCTGGCCCCGTGCGTACTTGCCCACAGCGAGTTCTCCTTGGTCTCGGTCAGGTCGGTCTCGGTCGGGATCCTCGAAATGGCGCGGCCGGGCACGCCTTCGGCCAGCTCGGCACACGCTGTCACGGCGGGTTCGCCGCAGAACACCAGGTCGGCGCGGCCGGGTTGCCGGTCGCGGTCGTCGTCGTTCAGCTCCCTTCTCTGGCCAGGCGGTCCGGACAAGTTGATCGGCCGCTCGGGGGCTTCGCCACCTGGGCAGCCGGTTCAGGGCAACCCGTGCCTCCGTCCGAGCACCCGGCGGCCAGCCCGCCGTCCGCCCGTTGGCAGCGACCCGCTCGTCGGTCAAACGGGCG
The DNA here is from genome assembly GCF_900115345.1 of Amycolatopsis rubida. Lineage (GTDB taxonomy): Bacteria > Actinomycetota > Actinomycetes > Mycobacteriales > Pseudonocardiaceae > Amycolatopsis > Amycolatopsis rubida. The sequence goes on from NZ_FOWC01000001.1 coordinate 419,974, forward strand.
GGTCATGACCGGTGCCTGTGCTCCGGTGCCGCCGCACTTGGACACACCGTTCCCTCGGATTTCGCGGGGACTGTCCGAAAGGTCCACTGGTCGCCGTCGATCCGGTAGTTCCCGTCCAGATCGGGTTCGATGCGCCACGGCAGGTAGCCGTCGAATGCCCGCTGGTGCTGGTGGACGTGGACCAGCGTGCCGCCGTCGAAGTACGCCAGGGGGTGGCGGTCGGGGTCCTTGCCGTGGCTGGTCGTGCACCACGCCGCGACGGCCTCGGCGATCTCGGGCCGGAACACCGGGACCCGCGCCTGTCCCGGCGGGGCGTCGAGCCGGGCGGGAAACCCGCTCGCGGACGTGCGGCTGGGATCGCAGGTGACCAGGGTTTCGCCGGAGCGCGGTCGGCGCCGCTCGGCGTCGCGCAGCAGTTCGAGCTGCCGGTAGAAACGGCCGAGGGTGCGGGTGGGAGCGGACAGGAACCAGCGGCCGAGGTCGCCGAGCGGGTAGCGGCCGTCCTCGCCGACGGCGATCTCGTGGCGGCGGCGGGCGCCCTGCCCGGTGAACACGACCAGCAGGTCGTCTTCGAAACGGGCCAGCGGGTACCAGTCCGGATCGATCGGGTAGACCACGTTGAGCCACTGGCACACCTCCTCGGCGACCTCCCGGCGCAGCCGGGGCCGCACCCACAGGCCGTGGTGGCGGCGGGATTCGACCACGGCCGGGAAGCTGGCCTGGTGCGGTTCGGCGGCGCGGGCGGCGGGCACGAATTCGATCCAGCACTCGCCGGCGGCGAGACCGGTCCCCGCGGGCGAGTCCGAAGCGGCGGCGAGCGTGGACACGGGTGGTTCTCCTTCGACGGTCGTGGTGTCGTGGTGCCCGGGCGGCAGCGTCCAGCGGAGCGTGTCCGGGTCCCAGACGGCCGTGGCGTACAGGCGGAGGATGTCGTGCAGCCCGGGGCCGATCATCCAGCCGAACTCTTCGCACTCCGCCTCCCCGGGCCACCGCCCGGTCCACACGTCCTGAGGGCAGCCGCACGAGGGGTCGTGGGCGAGACGCTGGCGCCCGTTGGCCAGGCAGCGCGCCAGGTCGCAGCCCTCCAGGTGGTACTGACCGATCCCGACCTCACAGTCCGGGCAGAGCGGCTCCGGCGGCGTGCCCTCGGTGTCGGTTGCGTGCGCGGTCATGCCGTCCTCCCGGGCGTGCCGGGGCCGTTGTGGAGGAACTCGGTCCACCGGTAGGTCTCGTGGCTGAGGCAGGCCTCGGCCACGCGCACGTCCGCCTGGGCGAGGAGAGGGTGGTGGGCGGCGACCACGTGCGCTCCGGCGGTCATGGCCTCGGCGATGCGCAGGTGCATGTCCGCCCAGTCGAAGCAGCGTTTGTACTCGCCGTGCTCGGCGCCGGTGCCGCCCAGCGTCGGATACATCGCACGGGCGCGGGCGAAGAGCGCCTCGGCGGCGGCGCAGTGGTCGGCGGCGCTGCGGGGCTCGGTCGTGCCCGCCTTGTCGTCGGTGGGGGTCGTGTTCGGCGGCATGGTGTTCCTCCTGTGGTTGTGCGGCGTGGAGCTGGGTCAGCAGGCGGTGAGCACGGCGCGGGCGCGGCGGTCGGCCAGCACGGGATGGGTGGTGTGGCGGTCGTCGTCGGCAATGAGCACGCGCACGCCGAAGCGCGGCGGGCCGCCGGAGGGATCGGTCCAGCCGTAGAGGGCGGGCAGGACCGAGAGAGCGTGCGCGGTGTTCTCGGCGGCAGGGTCGCCGTCGCGGTAGCCGAACACTTCGAACTCCAGCTCCGCCGCCGATTCATCGGCGTGGACGGCGCAGCGCAGGTGCGGCGACAGCTGGGCCCGCAGTTCGGCGAGCTCGACGGGCGCGGCCGGGTCCGGCGGCAGCGTGAGGTCGGCCAGGATCCGCAGGCCGAGCTGGGCCAGGTCGTGGTCATAGGTCGCGCCCAGCAGCGGGCCGTAGCGGCGGGCGACGCTGTCGGCGGCGAAGATCCCGGTGTAGCCGCAGGTGACCCGCCCGTGCGGGAACACCAGCGGGACCTCGCCCGGCCCGGGCGGGACGTACTCGCCCGCGCGCACCGACCACCGCTCTCCCCGCAGCGCGGTCCACACCGCTGCGCTGTCGAAGGCGTGGACGACATCGGTGCCGTGGCTGGTGGGCCACGGCCACGGCCACTCACGGCCCCGATGGGTGACCTCGCCGGCCTCGTCGATCTCCGGGGCGTGCAGGAAGAAGTCGACGAGTCCGGCGAACTCCTCGGCAGTGCGCGCCCGTCCGATCCCGTCGAGGCCGGGGCAGGCGCAGTCGCCGAGGCGCACCGCTCCGATCCACTCGGAGTCAGGGCCGCGCCCGAGATAGAAGTCGTGCGTCGTCGCGCGGCTCATCGGACCTCACCTCCGAAGACGGGCGCATCGGCAGGCTTGTCGAGCATCAGCGGCATCGGCACCGACGGCGGCGCTGCCCGATCACGCTGCCACGCCGAGACATCGGTCGTGCCCGCCGAGCCCCTGTCGGGGAATCGCGGGTCGCGCGGGTCGATGCGGTGCCAGCGGGTCCCGCCGCCCACGGTGACGAACACCGCGCCCGGCTCGGGGTCGAAGACGACGATCCAGCTGGCGAAGTGGCTGCTGTGCCACGGCCACGGCCAGCCGCGTCCGGGCCGGTATCCCTGGCCAAGGCGTTCGTCCTCCCACACGTCGAGGGTGTCGGCGACCGCAGCGCGGAAGACGTCCTCGTCGGTCGTGGTCAGCGCCAGCAGCAACGGCGGGACGGCGCGGACGTTGTCGGGGCAGGACTCCCCGCGCAGGGAGCCGATCCACTCGGCGCTCCCGCCGCGTCCGACGTAGAAATCGGTGTAGCTCGACATGAGACAGACCTCCTTATCGTGCTGGCGCGTAACGGTTCCGGCCGTGCGATACCGGAACGCAGGCGTAGGGGTCGGGCGGCGGGCATGACGGCGCCTCGGTGTCGCGCGTGGTGTCCTGGTCCTGGTCGGCTGCGCGGCCGAGGACGTAGGCGAGCACGATCACCGGGGTCCACGGTCCCGGCAACAGCGCCGCGAGCACGGCCCACACGAGCCGTTTCTTCTGGTCGTGCATGGTTTCTCGCCCCTTTCCACGGAGCAGTGGTACCGGAACGGGTCAGGTGGACGGCGACGACCTCGGCCACGACGGCGGGCCACGCGTGCTCGGGCACGTCGTACTCGCCGCAGCAAGGCTGTGGTCTGTCCTTTCGGGACTGTTCGGTCGTCGGGTCACGGGAGCCGCCACAGCACGCTCCCCCAGTCCTCGGTTCGAGAGCCGGGCGCGTGATACGTCGGGAGCCGGACCGCTGGCTCCCCGCCGGGGTCGCGCAGCCACCGCGCGAAATCCGGCGGCCCGCACAGCAGCGGCGGGCACGGGTCCTCGGGATCGAGCCGGTGCCATCGATCGCCGCCGCCCCCAGTCAGGTGCACGGCGTTGTCGTGATAGCTGACGATCCAGTCGTTGCAGTGGCTGGTCTCCCAGTACCACGGCCACCCGTTGCGCGGCTCGAACGCGGCGCCGAGCCCCTCGACGGGCCACATCGTCAGCAGTACGCGCACCGCCGCGCGGTAGGCCGACGGCCGCCGTGCGGTCAGCGCGGCATGGCCGTCCGGGTGTCTGAGGAGGTTGTCGGGATGGCAGGCGAACTGCAGGGATCCGATCCAGCTCGCTGCCGTTCCGGTGCCAACGTAGAAGTCGGTGCGGGTGGCCATTTGCGGTCCTTTCCGTTGGCGCGGTGCCCGGGGGATTCCGGGCCGGTCAGGAGTCCGCCTGGACCGGGCATTCGTCCCGGTGGCCGATGTCGTGTTCGGACCCCGGCGGCAGGGGTAACGGAGCGGCCGCCGGCCCGCGAGTCGAGATATCGGCCGAGGCAGGCGAGGTCGGCGGCCGCGGCCCGCGGAATCTCGCCGCCGCAGTCCGGGCACGGCGCGAGGACGTACAGGTCGTCCACGGTGCCGTCGAACGACGTGAACCGGTACTCGGCGCCGTCGTCGACGGTCACCCGAAACCAGCGCCAGCCGCCGTGTTCGCGGTCGGGGTCGTCGGTGACGGTCACCGCCTCGCGCGCGACGCCGAACACGTCGGTCATCTCGCGCGCCAACTCACGGCGGACGGCGGCGCGCCGGACATCGCCGGGACGCTGGTCGAACGCGGGATCCTGACGGCGAACCCGGTCGAGCGCGTGGGCGGCGCGTCCGGCGAGAGTGTCCGTGCCGAGGCGCGGTGCCGTGTCCGGTGCGGCGGGGAGGGTCGGATCGGATGTCGTGGTCGTCGCCATGATCAGGCTCCTTTGGTGTCAGTTCCGGGAATCGGAAGAGAAGACTTCTTGCGGTTCTTTTTCAGTCGCACCCGGCCATTCCGGGCAGGGTGCCGAATTCTCTCCACCCGTCGATGCCGTCGCACCGGTGCGCGGACAGACCGAGGGCGTAGAACGCGGTCGCCGTGTCCGGCATCGTGTAACGCCGCACGGTTCCGGCGTGGTCCTGGCACTTGGAGGTGACGGTGCCGTCGCGGTGGCGGATGATCCTGCCGTCGTCGATCTGCGCGTACTCGGTGCCGTCGAGATTGTCGTGCCAGTGCAGTACCGCGATCGTCTCGCCGTGGTGGTTGACGACAGGCTCTGCGGGCGCGGTCGGTGGAGCGTGGGCGGTCATGCGCGCCTCTTTCCGTTGCGGTCGTTCTGGTTTGACCGCCCGGCGGCGGGATGGCGGTTGCCCGCCGCCGGGGTGCGGTGTTCAGTGGGTCGCGCGCAGGCGACGGGGGGTGGCGGTGCGGTGTCGTCGTCCGGTGCGCCGAGGGCGCGGGCGAGGGCGGGTGCACGGGCGATCGCGTCGTCGACCGGAAGAGTCAACTCGATCCGTAGGACGTCGTTGTATGGCAGATAGCTGACCGACACGGGCTTCCCCCGGCCCCGCTCCTCGCATCGGGACGTCGGCGCGATGGCGTGGAGCAGTTGGGTCGCGAGTTCGTCGCGAACGGCCTGTCCGCGAGCGCGCGCTTTGGCCAGAGCGACCTGTCTGCGAGCGTGTGCCTCGTCGCGTTCACGCAGGTCGATTTCGGCGCGCGCGAGCGCCTGTCGGTACGCCGGGACGAACACGTCGTGGATGTAGGCGGCGACCTCGGCGGCCGGGGTCCGGACGGCGAAGCCGGGGCAGTCGTCCTTGCCCGGCCCGTGCGGCCACGGCCACACGAACACGTCCCGAAGCCGTGTCGGGACCGCGCCTGGTATCAGGTGGTACCCCCACGCGCGCCGATCCCAGGGCTGTAAACCGATGCGGAATCCCGTGTCCAGGCACAGCAGGTCGGCGACCTGGTCACCGGTGCGGCCACGGCCGACCGTCCAGTTCCCCGGGCAACGCGGCGGCTATGCGGATCGCGCCGAGGGCCACCCGGTCGTGCTTCGTGAGACGCGGCGGCACCCTCGGTGCGGCGTCACGGGTTGCGGCGGGCGTCGTGGTAGCGGGTTCGCTGGTCGTGGCCATGGCGGGTTTTCCCTTCTGTGTCCTTGGCGAATTCGGGTGCCTCGCGGCCCGGGGCGGACGCGCTGCCGCCCCGGGCAGCGATTCAGCGGGTCGCGCGCAGGGCGGCGGTGGCGGCCTGTCCGATCGCGCGGGCGGTCACGGCAGGGTCGGTGAGCGCGTGCACGGTGGCACCGTTCATCGGTTCGGTGCCGGGTTTGCCGGGCGCCAGCCACAGCACCGCGCATCCGCTGCCGCGCAACCGGTCGAGCATCTTCTGCCCTTCCGCCCGGTATTCGGTTTCGAAGTTGCCGTCGGAGATGATCACCAGCAGGCGCGCGGCGGTGGGGCGGGACAGATCGAGGGCGCCGTCGAGAGCGCTGATCGCCGTGTCGATGGTGTGACAGCCGAACCCGGTATCGAATTCGGTCACTTTCGCCGGGCTGCTGCCGGGGCGGGTGATCGAGGTGACACTGCCCGAGCCGAAGGTCACGGTGGCGGTGACGGCGGGCACGGCGGTGTAGCGGGCGGCGTGCGCGAGGATCCAGGCCGCCGAGGCGGCGGGATCGGTGAAGGCCCGCATGGATCCGGTGACGTCGCAGATGACGCCCAGCCGCAGCGGCGGGGCGGGCACGGCGGCGCGGGTGGTGCGGGTGAACGGTTCGGCGGTAGGGATCGCGCCCGCCGCGCGTTGGGCGTCGGCAGTCATCGCGCCGCGCATCCGCAGCCGTCCCGGGGGCACGGTCGAGCGGGTTTTCGCAGGAGTGCGGTCGCGGTGTCCGGCGGTGGTCAACGCGCGGGCGAGGTGCCGCGCGGCGGTGTGCTCGGCCGCACTCGGCGCGCGGGTTCCCCGGATGTGGCGGGCGGCCGGGTCGTATCCGGTCCCGGCACCGCCGAAGACCGTGTTCGCGGTGTCCTGTGCCTGTCGGCGTGCCTTCTCGTCGGCGGCGCGCGCCTCCATGGCTTGGGTGACGGGGTCGGTGGGGGCAGACTCGGCGGCGACCGCGCGGGCGATCGCGGCGGCGGCGCTGGTGATCGCGGCCGCGAGCGGTGACGGCGCCCCGTTGCCGTTCGCCGTGGGGTCGGCGTTGGGGGTGTCGGGCGGCTGGTCGGGGTCGGCGCCGATGGTTTCGCACCAGCGGCGTCCGAGTTCGATCATGCGCGTGCCGTCGTCGTCGGCGGTGGCGTGCGCGGCGCGCCAGATGGTGCGGAGTTTCGCGAGGGTGCCGTTGCCGATGACGTCGCGCACGGCGCGGGCGACGCGGGCGACTTCGCGGCTGGTGAGGATGCCCGCGTCCACGCGCGCCAGCAGCAGCGCGGCGCTGCGGGCGGCGTCCTGCGCGGTCATCTGGGGCGCGGCGGCGGGGTCGTTCGCGCGGGTGTCGGCGAGGATGAGGTTGGTGGCGCTGGCGCGCAGCCAGTACCGGTCGCCCGGGCGGCGGCGCACCTGTGCCGCTTCCATGCGGGTCTCTTCCAGCAGGTCTGCCGCCGCGACCGCGCCCGGGGGCGCGCCGTCGGGCGCGCGCCACGCGGAATGCTTGGCGTGGCCGCATTCGTGGGTGAGCAGCCCCCACGCGGTGCGGTAGCGGCGGCGGTCGCCGACCCGGTGCGGCGCGACGGTGGCGGGGTCGACCCCTTTGTCCAGGTGCGTCCCGTCGACTTCGATGGTGGCGAGGTCGGGGAAGAAACAGGCCGGGGCGCCGTGCCCCGCTCCCGGGGCGACGGTCACCACGAGGTCGTCGCGGTCGGCGATCGCGGGAACCTCGTCGCCGAACGCGGCGGACAGGTCCAGCCAACCGGGGGCGGCGGGAAACACGGCAGTGGGCGCGGCGGCGGGTGCGGCTACGTGTGCGGTCACGGTGTCTGTCCTTTCCGGACGGTCGCGCGGGCGCGACGGGCAGCGGGCTAGAACTGAGGTCCGAGTTCGAGCGGGGTGACGTTGGCGCCGAACACGTTGCGCACAACCTCGGCGACCACGTCTCGGTCCTCTTCCGGCGCGGTGTTGATCAGGTTCCCGGCGGCGAAGGACATGCCCACCGCGTCGGCGACTCGGTTGAACGCGATCAGCTCGCGCAGCTGGGGCGCCCACCCGAGTTCGCCTTTTTCCTGCCGCTGGGCCAGATTCCGCGCCACGCGCACGGCTTTCGGGTCGATCTTGAGCTGGACGGCGAGGTCGTAGTCGGTGGGCACGCGAATCTGCACGGAGAACCGGGACGAGAGCGCGTCGGTGAGCACCGCGCCGTGCACCCCGGGGTTGTGCCCGCCGATGACGTAGAACCCGTCCACGGCGTCGACCACCTCGTTTTTGTGGCTTTTGATCAGGATCTGGCGGCGGCCGTCCATCGCGGGGTACACCACCGCGAGCACGGTCGGCGGGATGAGGGTGGCGTCGTCGATGAACAGCGCGCGGCCCTCGCGCATCGCGGTCGCCAGCGGCCCGTAGGCGAACTCGTAGCGCCCGTCCGGGGTCTGGACGTAGGACCCCACGAAGTCGTCGGTCACGGTGTCGCTGTCGCCCTGGACGGTCACCAGGTCGTCGAACGCGGCCTCCACCACCGACGTCTTCCCGGTGCCGGGCGGGCCGTACATGAGCGCGGACACCCCCGCCGCGCGCAACCGCCGCAGCGCGGTCACGTCCGACAGCCCGGACAGCTTGCGCGGGTGGTACATCTGCCCGTTCGGACGGCGCACCGGTCCGGTGACCAGCGGGGCCGGAGCGGGCGGCGTCGCGGGTTTCGACGTCGCGGGTTTCGACGTCGCGGGTTTCGACGGGGCGGGTTTCGACGTCGCGGGTTTCGACGGGGCGGGTTTCGGCGGCGCGGCGGCGGGTACGGCGCCGCGCGGGGCGACGGTGGCGGCTTTGGCGGCGTCGGCGGTTTTGGCGGTCGCGCGGTAGGTCAGCGGGCTGGTTCCGGCTTTTTCGGCTTCCCCGCGCGCTTCCAGCGTTGCCAGCGCGTTCCCGACCGCACCGGAGGACTTCCCGCCCAGGGCGGTGGCGATGGCGCCGGGGGTGTGCGCGGCGGCGGGGTCGAGGGCGAGCACTTCGGCCACCTGGCGGCGGAGTTCGCCGTTGGGCAACCGGGGCGCCGTGCCCGGGGCGGCGGCTGGGGTGGTCATGGCGTCGGGTCCTTTCGCGCGGTTGTCGCTGCGGCCGGGTCGGGGAATCGTTGCGGGGCGGATGCATCGGCCCATACCGGGCCGGTTTTTCTTTTCGCTACGCCGGAATCCGGCCGATGACCGGCGGTCGTGCGGGCGGCGGTGTCGGTGCTGGCGTAGCGCATGGCGGTCCCCGTTCGCGGATTCCGGTTTTCCCGGCGGTGGTTTTTCGCTGTTTCCGGTTTTCCCGGTGACACAACAAACGTAACTCGACCTCGTGATGCCGCGCAATAGTTTTCCGGGGTTGTTTTCAATGAATTTCGACCGCATTTCGGCGACAACGGCGGGCATTTCACGGAAATGTTTGCGCAGGTCGGGACGCTTGGGAATGGTTCGGGACGGGAACGCCGGCCATAGGCGGGACTGCGGAGGAGTGCAGTTCTTTTCAGAGAAAGGCCGGCAGCCGAGAGCCGGACAGGGTGAGCGGAGCGCACTGGCGAGCAGGTCCGCAGCGAGGACGAGAGCGGATGACTCCGCCGCCGGGTCCGATGTGCTTTCCTGCTTGGTGTCAAGCGAGTCTGGGACATCGGCGGATCCCCTCGCAGGGGGTGTGAGCTGCAAGAACAGCTGATGCGGGGGGATCCGCCTTAGCCGGGTGCCGGAGGACGAGGCTGATCGGCCGGGTCGGCGGCCCCGCGGTCGGCGGTCGCTCTCCGCGTCGTCGCGGGCCGCGAGCGCGGTGCCGGGAAGCCGCGCGAGGACGCGGCGCCCGGTGCCCGAGGCTCTGGTGTCGCGCTGGACGTCGCGGCCGCGCATCCGGTGCCGGGCCGTATTGCGCGGCAGACGCGCGCGACACTCGACGGGCAACGGTGTCGGCGTTGTCGCGGAATACGGAGTCGCGTCCACGGGATTCTTTTTCTTCGGCATCGTCGATTGCGCTGTCACGGTCGACGCTAGCATCGGCGCGATCGGTATCGCGGTGCGAAATCGAGGTATTTCACTGTTCCGCGCAATTGCCTCGATCGCCCGGGAATCGCGTCTCGTTTTCCGTTCCGGCGAGGTGATGACGGGAACCGTCGGTGCGCTCATTCACGGCGCCGTGGATCGGGAAAACTCGTCGACCGGTATCCCGGTGTCGCGGGCGCGCAGCCGCCGGGCGAGGTCGACGGTGTCCGTGTCGGGTGCGGCGTCGATTTCGTCCAGGCGGGTCCGCAGCAGGGCCAAGGTGCGGGAGATGGCGTCGTGCCGGCCGAGTGCGTGCTGCAGGCGCATGATGTCGCGGTAGAGCAGCTCGTTGTGCGGATCGAATGCGCGCGCGGTCTCCAGCAGGTCCAGGGTGTAGTCCGGGTCGTCCGCGACCCGGGCGCGGGCGAGCGCGACCACGGCGTCGAGCGCGTCGCGCCGCGTCGCTTCCCGGGCGGCGGCGAGCCATTCGGCCTCCAGGCCCTCGGCCAGCGCGCCGCCGTAGTGCGCCACGACCGCTTCGCAGGCGTCGGCGCGCCGCTCGGGCGTAGCGGCGGTGCGGCGGGCGATGACTGCGTCGGCGAAGCCCCAGTAGTCCACCTCCACCGCCGCGGGGTCGAGCCGGTACCGGCCGTGCTCGGCCAGCACCAGTTCGCCGGCCGCGCCGCGGGTGGCGGCGTCGAGGGCGCGGCGGATCCGGGAGAGCACGGTGCGGAGCACGCTGGCCGGGTTGCGGGGCGGCTCGTCGGGCCACAGGGCGTCGACGATCCCGTCCCGGGACGCCCCGCCGGGATGGACCGCGAGATACACCAGCAGTTCGACCGGGCGGCTGCTCAACTCGCCGTACAGGTCGCGGGTGTCCTCGAGCCGGGAGGGATCGGGCCGCCAGTGCAGAGCCGGCGTGCCGAACACCGTCAGCACCAGCGGCGCCGCGGGCGTCCCCGCGGCCTCCGTCGGCGGCGGCAGCGGGCGTGGTTCGCTGCCGCGGTGCGCGTCGGCCTCGGCGGCCGCCGGTTCCGGTGCCGGTGAGCCCGCAGTGATTTCCAGACGGCCGGGGCCGTCTCCGGCACGTTCCGGCGGGGAAGGAGCAGCCTCCTGCGTCGGCGTTCGGCGAGGCGCAAGGGCGCGGTTGCGGGGTTCGGGGGCGTCGCTGACGCCGCCGGCGTCGGGGGGTTGTGCGGTGCGCAGGAAAGCCAGCAGGTCGCGGGTGGCGGTCTCGGGCAAGGTGAAGGCGCGGGTGCCGCGCAGGGGTTCGCCGAGGCCGGGGTCGGTCGCGGAGAAGATCCCGCGCGCGGTGACGTAGGCGGTCACCCCGGGACGCCATTGGCCCAGCAGCAGCGCGGCGAGGCCGTGCTGGGCGCCGTTGTCGAGCAACTGCTGCAACCGCGCCTGCCGGTCCGGCTCGCCCGGCGGCGTCGCTATCAGGACGGCGGGCCGGGACGGTTCCGGCGCGTCGAGGGCTGCCAGTGCGGTGTCCAGGTCGGCCACGACGGCGACCGTGTCCGGCAGGCCAGCGGCGGGCACCGGCACGCCGAGCAGCCGGGCCAGATCCGCGGCGGGCACGAACACCCTCGGCACTGATCCGCCCTCGGACACGGCGGTGAGCACGCTGAGCAGCAAGGCGCGGGCCGCAGCGTAGCCGCCAGGCCCAACCAGTCCCAGGCCATGTACGCGAGCCAGGTCGAACGCGACCTGCGTCCCTTCGCCCGCCGCGGCGTTGACGGTCTCGCCGCCAGCACCGGGCGCGGTCGGGTCGAGAGCAATATCCACCACTGACGGCGGCTCCGCCGGTCCGGTGCCAGGGGCCGAGGCGGTGCCGATCACCCGGCGGACGCGCGGCGCGAGCACCCGCACCTGGCCCTCGGTCCCGGTGTCCGCGCGCCTCGATCGCGCTGCGGCACCGCAGCGACCGGGGTCGGGCCGGTCCTCGTGCGTGGCCGGGTCGTCGGTCCCGGTGTCGCCCGCCTCGTCGGTCCCGGCCTCGAGTTCACTGTCTTCGTCGTGGTGCTGGGCGCGAAGGTGGGCCAGGCGCAGCCGGTACACCACGGGCGCGACGGGCAGGTCGTCGCCGCGCCGGCCGCTGCCGGGCCGGTAGCGCGCGTGGCGCCGCCGTCGCGCGCGCACGAGCAGGGCACTGACCGCTGCCGCTAGGCCCAGGCTGACGAACACCTCGCCACTGCCCCAGGTCACCGCGCCCCCGGCGGGTTCGTCCGCCGCCGTGCCGGCGGCAGGATCCGTGGTGGCCGGGGCGGGCTCCGAGAGAGGTGGTGTGGCGGGAGGTGGCGTGGTCGTGCTCGGCGCCGGGGGCGCTGGTTCGGCGGCGGGAGCTGGGCTCGGGGGCGTCGGTTCCGGGGGTGCCGGTGGTGGAGCAGGCGGGCTGGGCGGTGGGCTGGTCGTGGGGAGGCGGAGGGTGTCGCCGGGGTGGATCAGGTGCGGGTTGCTCAGCACCCGTCCGCCAGGCTGGGTGCTGCCTTCGTTGAGCGCCCAGATCTCCGGCCACCGGTCCCCGTCGCCCAGGCAACGTTGCGCGATCCTCCACAGCGAGTCGTGCACTCCATCCTCCGGTGGCCGGACCCGCTCGGTTCCGGGCTCGACCGCAGGCTGGGACCGGGACAGCGGGGTGCCGGTGTGCTCGCCGGCGACCGGTGGGGTCCGTGCGGGGGCGGTCGCGATGACCGGGGCGTGGCCGACGGGCCGGGCGGCCTCGGCGGGGGCAGCGGGTGCGGCGGTGGCGGTGCGGCCCAGCACGGCGACCAGCAGGGCGCCGACGAGCACGGCCGCGACGCGGCGCACCGGACCCGTCTGCCGGCGCAGTTCCGGCCACCGGGCACCCCGGGCCACCTCGACCCCGCAGGCCGCGACGTCGATGACGAACACGAGCCAGATCAGCCATGCCAGGCAGGCGAGCACGTCGAGCAGGAAACGTGTCGACATCGGCGCCATCAACACCGACCCGATCTCGTCCAGGTTCGGCAGGTGATCGGGCAGGGGCCATCCCACGCCGTAGATCAGCGCTGCGGGAAGACCAGCCACGAGCGCGGCCAGCAGGATGGCCGCGAGCAGCCCGCGCGCCACGCGGCCCAGCAGCCGCCCGACGCGCGCGATCCCTGCCCGACGAGACGGCACCATCAGTGACTCGCCACACGCCCCGCGGCACCGCCGGCGACGGACTCAGGTGCCGCCGGTGCCGCGGGGCGTGTGGCACGCGCCGCGGTGGCGGCCTGAGTGCCCTTGCCGGGAGCGTCGTTCTTCTTCGCGCTCGGTCGCTTGCGCTTGCCGCCGCGGGCGGGCTTGGCGGCCTGGTCGCGCCAGCGGGCGAGGTCGTCGGCCGGGACGTCGGTGACCTGGGCCAGCTCGGGCACGTCGATGACCTCGCCCGCAGCGGTCAGGACCTCGCCGAGCTCACGTTCGAGGTCGGCGAGCTGCCCGGCGAGCTCGGCGTGCCGACGGGCCAGCTCGCCCACGGCGGTGGCCGCTCGGGCGCGGCGCACGCTGCGTGCGGAGTCTCGTTCCTGAAGCCGGCGGGCGATCTCTTCTTCCGAGGCGACCATGCCGTTCTCCTTCCGTGACGGCGCAGCCGCGGTCAGGGCTCGATGCCGCTGACACCGCGCTGCGGGTGGGCGGCGCCCCGCCCATGGGCATGGATGGCGTCGATCCCGACCAGCGACAGCAGCTGGGTTCGATACGTGGCGGTGACCTCGACCGTCACGGTGTCCCCGGCCACCTGGACCGTGCCGGTGGCGCCGACGCTGGCCAGGTACCGCTGGGCCAGGTCCCGGGCCCGCACCGGATCGAGCCGAACCACGCCGCTGGCGCGGTATGCCGCGAGGTCGAGGGCTTGAGCGCCGGCGCGGGCGGCGGACTCGGCTTGCCCGCCGGTGCGGACCTTGCTCGCCAGGGCGAGGCCGCCGTCCAGGCTCAGGCCGGTCAGGGCGAGCAGCCCGATCAGCAGCGTGAGCACGAAGGCGGTCACCCGGCCTTCCTCGGCCCGCCACCACCGCAGCCCACGCCGCACCGCCGCACCAGGAACGCCGGTGCGCGACGGGGCGGCGGGGTGAGCAGAATGGGCCGCGTGACCGCGCCCGCGACGCAGGAATCGCCCTTTGCGAGTGAGGACTGCCTGACCGCCTGGCACGAGGCCGGACACGCGGTCGTCTACCTGATGCAGAGCCGGTCGCTGCGTTACGTCACGCCGCGACCCCGCACCGCCGGGCGGGCCGGGTTCACCGCGGTCCGGCCTCGCCGGGTCGATCTGTCCGCGCTGGCGGTCGTCGCCCATGCCGGACCGCTCGCCCAGGCACGCTATGTCCTCGACACCACCGGCGCGGACGAACGACTCCACGAGGACGACGTGACCGCCGACGACGTCCGCCTCGACGCCTACCTGCATGGCGGGCACGACGACCTCGCCGTGATCGCCGAAGCCCGCCGCGCCTACGGCCTGGCCGCCCGGCGACCCGACTTGTGGGCGGGCATCGCGCAGGACCTGATCGACCGGCACTGGACCGAGATCGGCCGTGTCGCGGCGGGGTTGCTCGAGCATCGGACGTTGACCGGTGCCCAGCTCCGCGCCTGCGTCCCCGGGCACTGGCTCGCGCGCTGAGTCGACCATCACCCACCCCCCGGCTGGTGCCAGGACCGGTAGGTGTCGACGACTTCGCTGGCGGTCGATTCCAGGGTTTTCCCGCCGGGCAGCAGCGCCTGACCGAAGTCGACCGTGCAGCGCACATGCACGGTCACCGCCCCAGCGGGCACGAGCGAGCCGGACATCGTGGTGGTGACGCCCCGGCAGACCAGTCCGGCTTGTGCGAGCGCGGCGCTGGCGGTGTCGCGGGCGGCTTTGATCGCGGCCGTGGCGCTGCGTTGCAGGGTGGCGGCCCGGGCGGCTTGGTGGGCGGCGTCGTCGAGCCGCAGCCGGGCGTCGACGCCGCGATGCACCACCACCGCCAGGAACACCAGCAGCATCACCAGTAGCGGAGTGACCAGCACGGCCTCGGCGGTCACCGAGCCGCGCTCGGCGGCCCACCACCTCCGCAACCGGACCGTCATTGCCTTCGGCGCGCGCCCGGTCACGACTGCCCCTCTCCTGACCGGCCTCGCCGCGCCAGCGCCCTCGAGGATGAGGTGCCGCGGCTGAGCCCGCGGGGCAGGATGCGGAGAAGCCGCGACCACGACGAGGGCGGCTGTTCCCACGGGAACGCTCCCGCCTCGGTGATGTCGCGGGCGGCGGTGATGTAGGCGAACACGTTCTGCGGCAACGCTTCCGCGGCCTCGGTCAGCCGCCGGACTTCGGCGTGGCCGGGCAGGGCGGCGAGGATGTGGTCGGTGCGGGTGGTCAACTCGGTGTGGCGCAGTTTCGCCTCCCAGGCCCGGGTCAGCACGACGCAGCCGTGCACGTGCTGGACGACCTCGTCCAGGGCGTCATCCATCACCAGGACCGCTTTGCGTGCCGCGACGGCCAGCTGGCCGACCACGGAATCGGGATCGGCGGCGAGTTCGTCAACCAGTACGCGGGCGGCGCGGGTGCGGTCCAGGCAGCACAGCGCCTGCCAGACCACCCGGTGCACTTCACGCGGTACGCCTGGGTCGATCCACGTCCGGGCTGGGCTGCGGTGCAGTTCGCCCACCCCGGCGATCAGGGTCCGCACCGCGTAGCTGGCGGGGCCGAGGTCGGTGAAATCGCGGCTGCGGAAGAAGAACTCACCCCGCACGCGATCCAGCCGACACGGGCTCCCCGGGCCGTGGCGATGGTCGGTGAGCATGCGGGCGGCGCTGTACCAGCCGGCGAACAGGCTCACGCCCACCGCGAGAATTCCGGCCCCCAGCGCGAACACCGCGCCGAACCCGCTGCCGGACGCCGCCGCGAGCACCGCCAGGGCGACCCCGGCCAGTCCGGTGAGGACAGTCCGCGGACGCAGACCCGCACGGACACGCTCGCCACGCCACCGCGCCTGCGGGATATCAGGGTTGAGCAGCACCGAATCCGGCCCGTCCGGGAACGTCGCCGCGCGCACCGGCATCACCGCGTCAGGCGGGTTATGGTGTGCCATAAGGCTTTCCTTTCGGCCGGTCGCCGAGATCGCTGCTGCGGCAAAGGAATTAGGGCGCGGTGTCGGGCGCGAAACGCTCGATCTCGCCGGAGGCTTCGGCGTGCACGTGCAGGTGCACACCGGGCAAGACCGCGGCGGCCTCGCCACGGATACTCACCGACACCGCGGCCGCACCGCGGGACACCGCGAGCTGGGGCTCGCGCAGGGGTCCGGCGGCGAGGTCGTCGAGCAGGCGCTGCCCGGCCGCCTGCCCGGCGCTGGTGGTGCCGTCCTGGGTCCGGGCGGCGGCCAGGGCCTGGGAAGCGGCGGCCTGCGCGACGTGGGTGGCGTGCGACCACACCGCGAACTGGATGATCGCCAGCAACGCCAGCAGCAACAGCGGGGTCGCGATGACCAGTTCGACGGTGACCTCGCCCCGGTCTCCACGCAGCGCGCGCCGGATACGCTCGGCCAGCGCGCGGGCGCGAGTGCGGGCGGCTCTGGTGAGCATCCTCAGCCGCCGAGGTTGATCGAGTTCGCCTTTTGCGTCAATTTCGCCACAATGATCGCGATGATGGCGATTGCGGCGATGGCCATCAGGGCGGTGACGATGACGGTGGTGGTGATCTCCCCGCGCTCCGGGTCCGCGCGCAACAGGACGATGCGTGCACGCGTCAGCTCCCAGAGGGTACGGATGTAGTGCAACATGGTGGTGCCTTCTTTCCCTTGTGGTGCAATGCCTTTCTCGATGGCGAGGAGGGATATCGGGTGGGCTAGAGTCCATTGAGGACTTGGATTACCGCGGGATAGGCGATGAATCCCAAGAATCCGAGGAACAGCAACGTGACCGGCAGGGCCATGCGTTCGGTGGCGGCCTGGGCATCGGACTCGGCGTCGGTGACCTGATGGGTCCGCAGGGCCTGGGCTTTCGCGGCCAGCGAGGCGCGCACGCGAGCGCCTTCGGTCCCGGCCAGCGAGATTGACGCGGCGAGTTCGGACAGTTCGGTGATGTCGAGTTCCTCGCCGAGCTGGCGCAGGGTGTTCCATGGGGTGGTGCGGGTCAGCTGGGCGGCGTGCAGGGCGCGGCGGATCTTGTCGAACGCTGGCCCGGCTCCGACGGCTGCGGCGTCGCCGAGAGCGGCCTCGACCCCGGCGCCTCCGGCGAGGGTGATCCAAACGAGGTCCAGGAACGCGGAGAGGGCGTCGCGGAATTCTCGCCGCAGCCGGGTGGCCTTGGCGCGGACGTCGAGATCCGGGGTCAGGAAGCCGAGTGCGGCGAGCACGAGCCCGGCCAGCAGCGGCACCTCAAGTCCGAGCGAGAGCCCGCCCAGGGCCAGCAGTGCTTGCAGCAGCCACGGCGCCAGCAGCCCGGCCACGGCGAGCAGTGCTTTCGACGCCAGGTGGGTATCGGTGCCGCGGCCGGTGACCCGCAGATCGGCCTCGATCTTCGCGCCCGGCAGCCCAAGCATGCGCAGGCCAGGGACGAACACCCGGCCCCAGCCGCGCACCCAGGCGGCGTCCGCCGCCGCAACGATCGGTGTGGCCAGTGGTCGCGTACTGACCTGGGCGAGCCGGTCGCTCAGTGCCGGCGCCGGTGGCAGGGCCCAGGTCAGCAGCAGCCATAGACCGGCACCAGCACCGGCACCGAACAGCAGAGCGGGGATCATGAGCGCTCACCTCCGCCGACCGTCGCCTCGTCGCCGTCAGGCACTCCGGTCACGTCCGGGATGTCGAGGGCCAGCACCCGCGTTTGCCGTCCACTGGTGGCGATCCGGGCGAGCCAGGCGAACCCGGCGGCGAACAGGGACCCGATGAGCAGCATCACGATCTGGCCGGTGGCGGTGTTGTAGACGTCGAGGTAGGCGCGGTTGAACACCACAACCCCGGCGGCGAAGGCCAGCGTGGTGGCGACGATGACCCGCACCGAGGTCCGCGTCCGAGCCCTACCGGTCTCGACCCGCATCCGCATCGCGGCCTGCCCGCGGGCGGTGGTGGCCAGCGAGCCGAGCAGGTCGCCGAGCTGGCGAGCCTGGTGCTCGGCAGCGAGGACCAGGGCGGCGAGGACGAGGTCCGCGGTCGGGTCGTCCAGCTCGCGCGCCAACGCTCGCAGCGCCGGCGCCAGGCGCTGCCCGCTTTCCAGCCGAGCGGCGAGGGTGGCGACCTCGCCGCGGATGGCGGCGGGCGCGAGCGGGGCGGTGGCGAGGATGGCTTGCTCGAGCCCCGCCGCGGCGGACAGGACGTCGCGCAGCATCTCCGTCCACGACGCGATCGCCTCGATCCGCGCGACCCGCCGGGCATGGACGGGATCCGGGCCGACCAAGCGGGGCAGGAACCACACCGCGGCGGCGGCCAGCACCGCGCCGACGATCCACCCGGTCACGGCTCCGATCAGCACGCCCGCGCCGACCGCCACGGTCAGGCGCAGCAGGGCACGCCGGTCGCCTGCCTGGCCGCGCGCGGCGCGAACCAGCCTGGTGCGCCGCGAGGGCGGCACCACCGCTGCGGGCGGGCGCCAGGCGGCCACGATCAGCAGCACGCCTACGGCGGTCCCCAAGCCGAGCACGGCGGCGAGAAGGGTGGTGGTGTCGAGGCTCATGGCGTCCACCACCCCTCCGGGCGGGCCAGCAGGTCCGGGTCGAACCCGGCGGCGACCAGGTCGTCGAGGGTGTCCGCGCGCAGCGCCCCCGCCACCGGCACCGCGCGGCCGTCGGGGCCGGGCCGGTAGACCTCGTTGGAGATCACCGATCCGTCTTCGGCGCCGACAACCTCGCGGATCGAGGCGATCACCCGGGTTGTCCGGTCGGTCGCGCGGTCGAGGTGCACCACGAAATGCACCGCAGACGCGATGAGCAGGGCGGTGGCTTCCAGCGGCAGGCGCTCGCGGCTCTGCGCGGCGTAGGAGGCGAGCCGGGTGAACGCGATCTTCGAGCTGGACGCGTGCAACGTGGCCATGGACCCGTCGTTACCTTGGCTCATGGCGTTGAACGCGGGAATGAGTTCGGCGCCGCGGATCTCGCCGACGATCACCCGGTCCGGAGACATGCGCAGCCCCCAGCGCACGAGTTCTGCCTGATCGATCGCACCCTCGCCCTCCACATTCGGTTCGCGGGCTTGCAGGGCGGTGACGTCGGCGTGCAGCTCGGGGTCGAGGCCGAGGCCGAGCTCGAACGCGTCCTCCACGGTGACGATGCGCTCCATGGGGTCCATTTCGGCGGCCATCGCGCGCAGCAACGTGGTTTTGCCGGCGCCGGTGCCGCCGGTGTTCAGCACGTTCTTGCGGGCCCGCACGACCGCGCGCAGGAACCGCTCCAAGCCGACGTCGAGGGTTCCTCGGCGGCGCAGCTGGGCGAGGGTGGCGGTGAGGTAGCCGTGCCGGCGGATCGTGCACGCCGTCACCCCGCCCGCGGTCAGACCGAGCACCGCGAAGAGCCGTTCACCGCCGGGCAGTTGAAGGTTCAGCGCGGGACTGCCTCGGTCGAACCGGCGCTCCTCGGACGACGCGCGCGCCGCGAGCGTGCGGATCAGGTCGGTGAGTTCCTCGTTGGACGCCGCCACCGGGGCGACCTGGGCGCGGCGGCCGTCGCTGTATTGGACGAAGACCCGGTCGTAGCGGTTGACCGCGATCGTCTCCACCGACGGGTCGGCCAGCAACGGTTGCAGACCGCCGAGCCCGAAGACCTCGTCGAGGACCTGCTCGACGACCCGCTGCTCAGTTGCGGAATCGACCAGGGAGCGCCCGGCGAGGAGTTCGGCCTCGCTGTGCGTAGCGACCGCGGTGTCGAGGACCTCGCGGCCGATCTCCCGGCGCCGCGCCAGGGACAACGGCCCGTCATTGGTGCGGGTGGCGGCCTCGACCCGGCCGGGCAGGTCCGTGGTCAGCGCCTGCCGAAGTCGGGCGCGCAGCCTGTGCTCGGCGTCATCCGGGCCGCCGGGCGCGGCAGGGGGCGCTGCTGGGTAGTCGGTGCGCGTCATACGGGTGGCTCCTTCCCTGCGGTGCTGGGCTGATGGCCGTTGCGATGCGGATCGCTGACCTGCGGCGGCGCGGGCACCAGGCGCGGCGGGTGAGGCGCCGGTCCGGGCGGGGTGATGACGCCGCCGCCCCGCTGATGGCGCACCTGCTGGGCGGGTACGCCCGGCACGGCCCCCGGCGCGTTCGCCGACGGCGAGGCAGCCGGGGCGGCGGGTCCGGCCAGCGTGCGGGCGAGGGCCGCGGCCTGCTGGGCGAGGCCGCCATTGCCGCGGCGGCGGGCCGGTGGTGGCCGATGCCCGGTCAAGGTGGCGGCAGCGGCCGGGTCGTGCGGGATGCGGCCGATCGCCGGGACGCCCAGCTCGCGCTCGACATCGGCGGTCGGGTAGCCGTCTCCGGTGAGCAGCAGCCCGGGACGCGGGGTCCAGCGGGCCAGCTCACCCAAGCGCGCCGCGGTGTGGGCGAGGTCGTCGCCCTGGGTGCCGATCACCAGGACCAGGGCGTCGGCGCGGCGCGCGATTGCCTCGGCCGGGGAACCCGGATCGACGCGCCCGCAATCGGCCAGCGCCACCACGCCCGGTTCCTGGGCTACGACATCCAGCAGCGGCCCGTCCGGGGCGGTGGCCAGGGTGGACAGCGCGGCGCGGGCGTGCGCGCCGCCGGGCGGGGCCAGCAGCACGCGGGCGCCGCTGGGCAGGGCCTGGGTGTGTTCCCACACCACCGCGGGGTCGCGGGTGCGGCGCGCGGCGGCGGCGAGGCTGACCAGCCCCGGGCTCGCGGGCAGGCCGAAGCGCATCGCCAGATCGCCGCCGGCCGGGTCGACCTCGGCGACCAGACGGCGGGTGTTCTCGGTCTGCGGCCACTTCACGGCCAGGGCCACGGCCAGGGTGGTCACTCCCGGCGAGCCCTTCACCGAACACAACGCGATGAGCATCAGCGGCCACCACCCGCGGGTTGCATCACCAGCGCGAG
This sequence comes from Amycolatopsis rubida, assembly GCF_900115345.1. Classification (GTDB taxonomy): domain Bacteria; phylum Actinomycetota; class Actinomycetes; order Mycobacteriales; family Pseudonocardiaceae; genus Amycolatopsis; species Amycolatopsis rubida. The sequence continues at coordinate 440,470 of NZ_FOWC01000001.1, forward strand.
CTGCCCGGCCGGGACCTGCGCCAGCTGCGCCGCGCTCCCGGTGTCGAGGTCCAGGGACACCACGGTCGTCTGGTCCGTGCCCGCCGGGGCGACGCCGACGACGGTGGCCCGCCAGGACGTACCCGGGCCTTGGCCTTGCGCGGTGGCGGTCGAGGTTCCCGCCGCGGTGGCGGCGGTGACCACGACGCTCACCGGGGTTCCGGCGGCGAGTTCGGGCGGGAATTGCCCAGGCTTCACGCCGACCGCGACCACGGCCCGGCCCGCCGCCGGGATCGCGGCACCGCCCACCGCATCCGGGGTCAGCAACGCTCCCGGCCCGAGGCTGGTCGCCATCGGCCGCCCCACCACGCTGGCCGCCTGGTCCGCCGGAATCAGGGCCACTCCCGGGGCGGCGGACACGTCGATGCTGCGCAGGTCCGCGGGCGTCAGCACGTGCCCGAGCGCGACTGGCTCCGCCAGCGCCAGCATCGGTACCCGATCCTGGGTGCTGGTGGTCCACCACACCGCGCCCCCGACGCACAGCACGACCAGCAGCACCCCGGCCACCAGGTGCGGCAGCCGCCTGCGGCGACCGCGGCGCGGAGCCGATGTCGAGGGGGAGCCGGAACGGTCCAGCCACGACACCGGCCGGGGTTCACCGGTCGCGTTGTGGCCGCGTGCGGGAGTGTCGGTGCCGGTCACGAGAAGACCTCCAGGCATAGCTCGCCCGCACCACGTATTCATCCGGCGATTTGCAGCCGCCGCGAATACGCGGTCAGGAAAGGAAAGAAACGAAAACGACTAATTCAGTTGGGAAAAGACATTCCGGCCTATCCGGTGCCCAGGGCCTGGGCTTCGGCGACCCGGAAGGACGCCGCAGCACTGGTGGTCATGTCCGGGAAGGTCCCCGCGGCCCCGCCGCCGGACCAGGTGATCCGCCACGACACCGTCGCCGTGGCCGGGAACCGCTCGCCCGGGGCACCGGCCGAGGATCGTTGGTAGGTGTGGCCGCAATCGGGCGAGGACGCGTGCGGATCGCCGTGAGCGGGGAATGGGGTGCCTGGCCCGGTGCAGGTCACGGTGCTGCCATCACCCATCGCCCAAGACACCGAGGTCGGGGTCGCGGTCGCGGTCACCGAGATCGCTGGCACGGACGCTGTCGCCGATTGCGGCTGCCACATCGCGCGGTCCAGCCACAACCAGGTCGGCAGCCGCACCAACTGCGTTCCTGCCGGACTCGACACGATCGCCGGGCTCGGCAACCGAAGCTGCGAGCGGGCCTGCTCGGCCAGTTCCTCCGGCGAGGGCAAGGGCGCCGCACCCGGTGCCTGACCGTCGGGAATCCATACCGGTGCCCGGTAGAGTGCGTCGCGCATGCCCTGGCCGGAACATTGGTAGACGTACCACCCGCCGCCTTGCCCCGGAGCTTGCGCCAGGACCATGCCTTCGGGTCGCGAACGGGACAGCGACACGAACTGCACACCGCCGGAACGCGAGGGCCGTGGGTGGTAGCTGACCGTCTGCACCCCGTTCGCCGGTGGCTGGTAGTCGCTGCGCACATACGAGCAATCGGCCTTGTTATCGTCGCCGCCGACAATCCGGTCGCCGGGTGGAGGGGCTGGGGCGTCCGGGGCCCCAGCTTGTGATTTCGGTTCGCCGGGGCGCGGCCCCGGTCGCGGTGCGGGCTTGCCGCCACCGCGTTGTCCCGCGCCGAGTTCACATCCGGCGTAGGAGTTCTTGCCGCAGTTGACGTCGCCGTACCAGTCGCCGGCCAGGGCGGGTGTAAGGCTCGCGAGCATCGCGGCGGAGGTCACGATGGTCAAGGTGCCCAGTCGTCTTGCCGTCAGCATGTTCCGGTTCCTTCCACAGCGAACCGGGTCACCCGCCAGGAGCCGTCGACAGCCAGCTTCACCTCGGCGTTGATCAGGTGCTTGCCGCCGGGCTCGTTGTCGGCGGGTTGCCCGTTGTCCGCGCGGTACTTCAACCAGTTCGTGGCATCCGAGCAATCGCGGATCATCACGGTTTTAGGGGCGTCCTGCGGCTCTGCGGACTGCACGACCGGGGTGTTGACGGGCTTTCCCTTGGTGATCAGGCCGTTGTAATGATCGGCGTACATCTGGCGCGACAGCACCGACAGCGCGTCGCCGGTGGCATGGTCAGCCAGCCGGGGCGACTGCCAATCGGACGTGGTCGCCACGGCGGCGACGTCCTCCCACATCCCCAGGTAGGCGGTGCTGGCCTTCTGCTTGGCGATGTCGGCGGACGAGGCGCCCGTGGTGCTGGGGGCGGGCGACGGTGTGGGCGTTGAGGTGGCCGGGGCCGCGCCGGTGTCTGAACTGCAGGCGCCCACGCTCAGCCCGAGCCCGGTCGCGGTGGCGAGAGCGGCCAGGGCGAGGCGGGTGCTGCGGTGGGTCATCACGGTCCCCCAATTCGTCGACGGTCGCTGGTCAGCGCGGGCAGGCACCACCGTGGTGCACCCCGGTGGCGGACTCGTCCCAGGACCGACTTTCATGGCGTTGGCGCTCCGGGCAGCCGCTCCCGGGTGAAGTTCACCCATTGGGTTGAGCACGGGCGGGGTCCAGGAGCGGGCGGGCAGGATGGCGTACAGGGCGATCATGCGAAGGCCGGGGGGATCGTGTATCTGACGACCAGCAACTGGTGGTGGACCGCTGGTGCCGCCGTGGCCGGGCTGGCGCTCGGCGCTGCGGCCAGCAGGCTCACCCGCCGGTTTCTGCGAGGCGAGCGGGCGCTGGCCGGGTCGTGGTGGCTCGGCGCCGTGCTCACCGCCGCTGTCCTGGGGTTGCTGGGCTGGCGCGTCGGAGCCCGCGGCGAACTCGCCGTCTACGGGTTCGTGGCCGTGCTGGCGGTCCCCCTGGCGGTCATCGACTGGTGCGACCATCGGCTGCCCCGGTTGTTGACGTGGCCACAGCTGGCCGGCGCCTTGGTGGGGTTCGGGGTGCTGTGCCTGGTGCGGCACGACCCCGCACCGGGTGTTCGGGCGCTCGCCGCGCTGGCTGCGGCGGGCGTGCTGTTTCTGGTTCTGCCCGTGGCCACGGGCGGAGGTGTCGGCGCCGGGGACGTCGGCGCCGCTGCCGTGGTAGGTCTGGTGACCGGGTGGAGCGGATGGGCCCAGGTCGCGGGAGCGCTGCTGGTGGCCTCGGTGCTCGCCCTGGTGGTGCTCGCCGTGCCCGGCGCCCGCCGACATCAAGAGAACGGAGCCACGGCGGTGCCGTTCGGTCCGTGCCTTCTGGCCGGTGCGCTGGTCATGGTGGTAGTCGGCGGGTAGCGCCGTACTCGCCACAGCGGATTGCGTGCGGTAGAGGCGTGGAGTCATCGCGCGTACTGCTCCGATCGGGAGGATCTGCGGTGTCGTGCGGTGGCAAGCGGCGTGGAGGGCGCGGGCGATCCCGGGCCCTCCACACCGGGTCTGGGTTCGGCGTCGGCCGTTCCCGTGGCCTGTTCGGGGCGTGGACCGGGAACGGCCGCGTGGGCGTTTCCCTGCGCGGTGCTCACGTCGGCGACCGGTTCGGCACGGGCCGGGTCGCTGGCGTTGCCGGACGTGGGTGAATCGGGTGAGGAGTTCGGCGACCGGCTGCCGCGCGACGCAGTGGCCGCACCAGACGTACCGGGGAATGGATTGCGGGCCCTCGACGAGTTCGGCAGCGCGCGTGGGAGCAGAGGAGAAGGAAGCGCGCCATCGGCGTGCTCCGTCCGAGACGGCGGGGGCGTGAGGGCTGAAGTGGCGGTGCGGGGGACGCGAAGGCTGGGTTCCTGGCGAGCCCCCGAACCGACCGGCCCGGGTGCCGCCCGGCTCCCGGAGTCGGTTGCCGCTGACCGTTTACCGGCGATGGCCCGTAGAGCGACTCGACGGCCCTGTCCGTCGCCAAAACGGGCCACGAGGCAGCTGCCGAAATTGTGAAACCCCCATGGATGTCCAGACGAGACAACGCACGCCGGAAGGCGGCTACGCGCGAATTTCTATTCCGGCAGCTGAATGCGGTCACACTGTGGAAATGGAGACTGTGGACTGTCGACGTTTCCCCTGCGATGAGGCACGCGGACATAATGCCGGGCGCCGGGGTGACACCTAGGGGGAGGAATGTCGCCCCGACCAGTGAAGCCGCGCGGGGCACCATCGATCCCCCGACCGGTTCGATGGTTCCGTGAGGTGGCTCGGCTCGCATGACTCCACAGTGGAACAACGAGAGCCCGCCGGGCGCGATCGTCCGAGGACAATCTTGTGCTTTTTCTGTGCTCGACTTGTGCTCGTTTTGTCCAGATGGAAACCATTGTCATCTGGTTTGAAGAATGGCGGCCCGGGGTGCCGAACTCGGCATGTCTCGTTATGCCATACCTGTGCGCGGATCAGCGTAGCGGCATACGCGCACGTTGCGACAGTGGGCTCCGGGCGTGTCACACCGGAGCCCACTGTCGCGGAGACAGAGGAACGTGGCGGCCCTCGATTGTTTCCTCGCTAGGCGCAGGGCTCGTCGCGAACGCCGAGGCAGACGTTGATCGTGGCAATCTGGGCCTGGATGTCGAGGGCGCGCGGGTCTTGCAGTGATTCGAGGATCGCGCCCGCCGCGCGATAGGAGGCGCGTGCACCGTCGGTGTCGCCGAGCGCGGCCAGCGCCTCGGCGCGGGCGACGAGCGTCTCGGCTTCGCCCCAGCGTTCGCGGCCGATTCGGCGCACGGCCAGGGCGGCGTCGAAATGGGTCAGCGCGGCGCGCGTGTGCTGCTGCTGGAGCAGCACCAGGCCGAGCTGGTGGTGGGCCAGGCTGGCGACGGGCTGCTTCGGCGCGATTGCCAGGGCTCGGGCGAGCGCGTCCTCGGCGAGGGCTCGGGCGTCGTCGGTGTTGCCCAGGTTCTGGTTGGTTCCCGACAGCATGGCGCGGACGACGGCGACGCCGAGGTCGAGTCCGACGCGCGCGAACAGGGCTTCGGCCAGTTCGTAGGCGGCTTTGGCGTCGTCGTGGCGGTCGAGCGCGGTGTAGGCGGCGGCCATGCCGAACTCGCTCCAGGCACGGGCGCGGTCGTCGCCCAGCTCGGTTTGCAGCTCGATCGCGCGCCGCAGGTGCTCGATGCCTTCCGCTGCGCGTCCGAGTTCGTGCAGGACCCAGCCCACGCTCTGGGTGCAGCGAGCGATGCCATGGGCGCTCTTCAGGGCCTGCGCGGCGGCGAGCCCTTCGGTGCTGGCGGTGAGCCAGGTACTCCAGTTCTTCGTCAGGTAGAAGTAGGGCAGGAAGAGCGCGGGCAGCATCCAGGCGGCGTCTCCCGCGCCGCGGGATCGGGGGTGCCGGGCGAGTTCGATCGCGGTGGTGGCTTCGGTTTCGCACCAGGCCAGCGCGCCGTGGTAGTCCCCGGCAGCGAACGGCACGGCGACGCCGGTATCGGTGTCGAATTCGACATCGAGGACGAGCCCGGAGCCTGCCCAGTTCGGGGCCAGCGAGTTGCTGGCCGCCCATGCGGTCGCCACGTACCGGCGCAGGAGCCGGTCGTGGGCTCGTTCCAGCTCGCTGAGGGGTTCTTCGACCACAGCACGCTGGTAGGCGTAGGCGCGCAGGAGGTGATTCATCCGCAGGCGTCCGGCGCCCACGGGTGCCGCTTCGAGCAGGTGCGCGTGACGCAGCACGTCGAGCGTGTCGCGAACGGCATCCGGGCTGAGACCGGACTGGGCCGCGACCGCCTCGGCGCTGATGAAGGACGCGGGGATGATGCCGGCCAGCCGGAACACCCGCCGCTCGCCCAGCGAGAGCGCGAGGTAGGACAGGTCGATGACGCCGTGGATGTTCACCGTGGGATCCGACGAGGTGAACACGTCCAGTCGCCGTTTCTCGCTGGCGAGCTGGTCGGCCAGGTCCTGCAGTGAGTCGTGCGGGTGCTGATGGATGCGTTCGGCGGCGACGAGTACCGCCATCGGCAGTCGCCCGCAGCGGTGCACGATCGCCTCGGCCGCCTCGTGCTCGACGCCGACGCGGGCCTCGCCCACCCGCGCGCGCAGCAGGGTCAGGGCTTCCTCCGTCGACAGGGGTGGCAGGTCGATGTGCAGGCCGCCGCTGTGCAGCAGCAGCGAGGGCTGGTGCTCGCGGCTGGTCAGCACGATCATGCTGCCCGCGCCGGGCAGCAGGTGCCGCACCTGGTCGTAGCTGGCGATGTTGTCCAGCACGACCACGGCGGGCCGCTGTGCCAGCAGTGAGCGGTACCGCGCGGCGCGTTCGTCGATGGTGCCCCGCAGCGCGTCGGTACCGGCATCGAGGGCGTGCAGGAAGCCGTCCAGGACTTCCCCCGGCTCAACGGCGCTGCCCGGAGCCAGTCCGCGCATGTCGGCGAACAGGCAACCGCCGCTGAAGCGCTCCTGGACCCGCGCGGCCCAGTGCAGCGCCAGCGAGGTCTTGCCGACCCAGAAGCCGCCCTCGATGACAGCGGTGACGGCGGCTCCCGGCCGGGTCTGGGTGATCAGGGCGGTGTCGAGCTGGTGCAGATAGGACTCGCGGCCGACGAAGTCCGCGGCGGCCGGCGGCAGCTGCATCGGCCGTGCGAGCGGACGGCGGGCATCGTCCTGGTCGCGCGCGAGCTGTTCCAGCTCGCCCTCGGCGCGCAGCGCGCGGTCGACCTCGGCGACCAGCGCGGGCGCGAGAGGCCGCGCGCCGTGCAGCATCTTCGACAGGTAGCTCGCGCTGTAGTTGGTTCGCGCCGCGATATCCCCGATCGTCATCCCCCGCCGACGGCGCAACCGGTGCACCGCCTCGGCAAAACTGTTGATAGACCTCAATGTCACTATCTCCCCCTGGATCGACGACGCCAGATCGGCCGCCGTGGCGGTGTAGAAGCGTCCCGGCTCGTCGCAGACGGAGCCGCAGGCTTGTGGGGGCCGGATCGGACGTCCGCATCACCAATGAGCGACGACCGCGACAGCCGAGATTCGTTTGACCCGCGCCGACACGCGGAGTGACCGACTGATCAGTGACAGCCCGTCATTGCCCAACGGCCTGATCGGACGCCTCGCCACTGTCGCGCTGCAGAACCGCATGACAGCCACCAGCCACAGCAGTCGGGAGATTTCCCAGTTCATCCGGTCTCGAACCGCAAGACCGCTCCCCGGCGGAGGAGATCACCCGATCTTTCCTGGACACCTGGATCTTCCGGCCTGATGCAACGACCAGGTAACCGATGACCCCTTTTGGGCTAATTGTGACACGTGGTGTTACTCGGCGCGGCTAAGTAGTCCTGCTTATGGGTTACCGAGTGTTATGGCGCTTGCGCCTCCTGAGTACGCGGGTACGGAGCCGGGGTCGGAAACAGCAGCGCCACCGTCTCCACAGCGCATTCCGGGCAGATTCGCAGGTTCGCGGGGCGAAGCCGACTCAGAGAATCAAGCACGAGCTGGCCGTCGTGCAGGTGCCGGGTGCACACGGAGACGTCAGTGCCGGGCAGGGCAGTGTGGGCACGATCGCGGTGGTAGCGGCTCACACCCCATCGCACGGTGGTCATCGGAAACCTCCACTGGTTGCGGCGGCGATCTCGTCGAAGCTGGAGTACGCGGCCTCGATCGCGGAGTCCGGCAAGGGGTCGAGCCCGATATCGGCGCGCGCGAGGTTGACCTCAGCCGGACGGTGCAGCGGGTAGAGCCGGCCGGCCGCCTCGGCGCCGAGCCGTAACCGCTGGGTGCCGTAGCGCTGCGGGCGGCCCTGATCGGTCGCGACCCGATCGGACAGAAACGCCAGATCACGGGCGGCGGCGTCGCGGTTCTTCACCGCGGCGCGCAACTTCGGCAGCCAGCAGGCCCGGTACGGCGCGGGCGCGTGCTGGGCCAGCACCCACGCGGCGTGCGCGCCGTCGGCCCCGACGGCGCGGCGGCCGGGCCAGCCGTGTACCGCCACGATGGGCGCGAACCAGCGCACGTTGTCCTCGTCGACGCGGTGAACGGCTGCCCACTGCTCCGGCGCGGGAGCCACGGGGTCAAGCTCGGCGCGAGCGCGCTGATCGGCGGCGGCACGCTCGACCAGCTCTCCGCGCAGCGCGGCCAGCTCCGGGTCGACGCTCGCTCGGTTCATGGGTGTCCTCCTGCCAGCGCCGCCGATCCGGACGGGGTCAGCGTGAGCGGCCGATCAGCGTCGGAGGCGAGATGGCCGGAGGCGAGCAGGTCCGCACATGCCTCCGCGATCCACTCAGGCACCGCCCGGCCCCCATCGGCGAACAGCTCGCCGCCGTGACGACGGAGCGCTCCGCGCGCGGCCCGGCGCAACGCCCACCAGGACGCGGGGTCGATCCCGGTGCCATCTGCGCGGCTGCGCATCCCGGTGGCGGGTTCGGCGGTGTCGAACGAGGTTGCGGGCGTCATGGCTTCTCCGATCGCACGGATGGCCCCGAGGTGGCCAGCGCGCGGGTGGTGGCCAGCAGCGCGGCTTGCGCGGGCAGATCCGCTCGGGTGGGCCAGTCGACCCAATGCCATAAGTCCAGTGCCTCGGTCTCCGGCGACGGCAGCACCACCAGGGCGTTGTCGCCGACGACGCTGACGCCCATCGGGACCAGCGCGGCCATGTGCTCCAGCGTCGCGCTGCCCGGGCCGCTCAGGAACGTCCACCGCTGCTCGCCGGGATGCGCCAGCGCCGGGGCGGGCATGGCCCGCACCCGCAGGCTGGGCGCGACCTTCCGGCCCAGCGCGGCGGGCATCGTGACCGCGCCGAGCAACCCGCCCAGGCGCAGAACGATCCGGTTGTCGTCAACCAGCTGAGCAGACAGCCCGCAGGTGGCCCAGTAGTACTCGCACCACCGCGCTGCGGTGTCCCCGGCCGATGCCGGGGGTGCCATACAGGTAACGGACATGCCCATCAGTCCCTTCGTGTTCCGGTGTTCAGCGCTGCTCGCGCGTGGGCGTGGTCGGGCAAGGACCAGCCGGTGTCGTCCGGGCTGATCCGCCAGCGCGAGATCCAGGACGGCACCCGGCTCGGCGGCAGCAGCAGGCATCCCTCGCGTACCGATCGCGGAGGTCGACCCGCTCGAGCCCGCCGGTCGGAGGCGTGGTCGACGATCAGGTGCCAGCGCGGGCCCGGCCTGACCAAGATCGGCCCGAGGCACCCGGCGTCCCGCAGGACCGCTTCGGTCCGGCCATCACCAGGACCGAGATCGAGCACTCCCACCGCACCGGGTCGCAGAAGAATCGGCCATGGCCGATCCGTCCACGCCTCGAACACCTCATCCTCGGACAGGGGCCCGGCCCGGCACACCAGGTCGGCTTCCCCGGACAGAGACCGGCCGTCAGAGGCGTCCGCCCCGGAGTGCGGAACCCGCGCACCGGGGCAGATGAGCCAGCCGTGCGCGGCGTACTCGATCGCGGCGCAGCGCATCTCCGTCAGCTCGCCCGCTGGATACGGATGCGTGCTCAACACCGTCCATCACCCGCCTCCGACGGTGACGCGGGCACCTCGTCCGCGGGCGACGATCCATTCCTCGCCACTGTCGGGGTGAACCAGTCATGGAACTCCCCCAGCGTGCGACGCGGCTCGTCGGTGTCCCAGCGGTCGAGACCGTCGAGCACCTCCTCGAACAACACGGCGCGCTCGCAAACCTCGACGTCTGGCGGTGAGAGAGCGGACTCGGCGGCGGACTCTGTCGACGAACCCGGGCTGGGCAGCGGCTCGGGCATGCGAGCTTCGTCGAAGGCGTGCCGGCTCACGAGGGCGCCTTTCCCCGCGCGACCTGTTCCAGCAACGCGACGACCGCGCTGCATGGTGGCAGAAGCTGGTTCCGCCTGGGTGGCACCACCCAGTCGCCGTCTCCTGGTCCTTTCCTTGCCCCTCCGTAGATCTTCCTCGGTAGTGAGAGCTGTGAACCTTCCGGCAGCAGCCGCACGTTGGCTCGCACCAACGATTCCGGTAACGCGAAATCGGCCCGCCGATGCGGTGCGGTTAGTACTGCCCACCGTCCGGGCCCGCGCCGCAGGACAGGGCCCCGAAGGCAGCCCGCCGTCAACTCGGCCACCACGGGCCGCGCCAGCTCTACCGGTACGTCTACGACATCAACGGCCTGCCCCACGGTCACCGCACGGCCCCCTGCGCTATGCGACGATCCCCGGTGAAGCCGGCGGGTCACTACTTCATGGGCTCCGACCATCACGCGGCCTCCGATATGGCCACGGGTGTCGACGTCAGCGCGTGACGACCGCTGGGCTCGCCTTCGTCGTCTTCACCGAGAACGACCTGAACCCGACTTGCAGTCATCGCCGAGTGCCGTCCAGCTGGTACCTCGCGATGCGGCGTGGGCGCAGCGCCGGGATGACTTCGAGGTGCGGGCACCCGCTCCCGGCCTGGCTCGCTAAGCCGCGCGTGGACTTCGATCGCCTCACGCAGCGCCGCGCGCAGCCGTCCGCTGGCCAGCGGATCGAACACCGCAGCGCCGGGCTGGTCGAGCGTGATCTGGGGGCCGCGTTCGTCGACCGACACCCGGACGTGCCCCCGGCGGCCGTGCTCGTCCCGGCACGGGACCGTCCATGCCTGCCGGTCCCGCTGCCATCCCAACCTCGCAAGCAGGGTGAGCAGGGGGATTGCGCGCGTTCGTCGTTTCATGGCGCCTCCTTTCGGGGTTGCTCGGCTTGTGTCGTCATGCGGCGTGTTTCCGGCGAGTGCGGAGGTGGAAGGGGCTGCGTGGCTGGGCGACGGTCTCGACATCTTGGGAGGCGGAAGGATGGAGCCCGGTCGGCGTCGGCGCCTCGGGGTTCGGGACCGGTGGTTGCTCCGCTCGGCAGCGGCGCACGCGCCGCCGCTCGGCGGCGTACCACCACCCGGCACCGGCTCCGGCCACGCAGCCCACGAGAAGGAGCGCCCCTACGGCCATCCCGGCGATTGGCGGCCCCGCTGAAGTGTCAGCGAGGCTCAACTGTGTGGGGGAGGACATAGCCACCTCTACGGCGATGCTAACTTTAATAGTCGCCACTGGAAGCTCCCTCTGTCCTGGGTGTTTGCCGGGACACCCATCGACTATAATTTGAATATGAAAGTTAGATAGTCCGCCAATTGGGTGGCATGATGGGCGCCCTCGGTGGCTGCGAGTGTGATCCGGTAAGGAGATGGCGTGACTCAGCATCAGCAGCTGCCACCTGCGGTCATGAAGATCGTGCTCGGCGCCGAACTGGAACGGCAGCGTCTCCGAGCAGAGGTCACCCAGGAGCAGTCAGCGCAACGATTGCGCTGCGGGCAGTCCAAGATCGCCCACATCGAGGGCGGCAGCGGCATCAAGGCGATGGAGCTCGACGCGCTGCTCGACCTCTACGGCGCCGATGACAACGACACGGCCTATGCGCGGGCGTTGCAGGCGGAGAGCAACCGGCGCACGAAGCGCGGCGCGTTCAGCACCCGGTTCAAGCAGCAAATGCGGCTGCTGGTGGACATGGAACCTAGCTGCAACGAGCTCTTGTCACATCAGGCTATGGTGATCCCCGGCCTCCTTCAGACCGAGGACTACATGCGTGCCCAGTTCCGCGCGTGGCGCCCCTCGCCCACCCAGGCGACATCGATCGCGACACGGCGAACCGGCTCGGGCGGCAGCGGGTGCTCGACAACACCGGCCAGAAGTTCTGGTTCATCATCGACGAGGCGGCGCTACGGCGGACACCGATCAGCCCCGAGGCGATGAAACCCCAGATCACGCACTTGGTCGAGGTGATCGACCGGCCCAACGTCGAGCTGCAGATCGTCCCGTTCGACATCGGCTACTACATGGGGCAGAGCCATGACTACACCGTGTTCCAATATGAGGCGGATCCGCAGGTCAGCATCGTCTACCTTGAGAAGCATGACGGCGGCGAGTACGTCGAAGGAGCCAAGAAGACCGCCCGCTACCTCGACCTGTTCGACCAGCAGAAAGCCGCGGCCATCGGGCAGGAGCGGGCGCGGCGCTTCCTGCTCGACTTCGCTGCCAGCTTGTAGCCGCGCAAGACCACCGGAAGGCATCTCCCCAGCCATGGACATCCAGAACGGCAACAAGGCGCACCTCGACACGGACTTCCGCGAGTGGGTCAAGTCGCCCCTGAGTAATCCCAACGGCAACCAATGCGTCGAACTCTCTTTCACCAGCAACGCGGTCGGCATGCGCGACAGCCAGAACCCGGACGGTGCGGTTCCGGTCATGGCCGAGCGGACCGCCGAGGATGTCAGCGGCGAGTCCACCGCCCCGCCTCTTCCCGGCACCGGCTGAGCACAACGGACGCTCGCAGTCGCGTTCGTGCGAAGGCATCTCGAAAGAAGGAAGGATCGGTTCGTATGTCACACCAACAACCAGCACGCGGCACCGTGGACTGCACGACGTTCAGAGGTCGCGACTGCGCGGAAGTGTTCGCAGGCGCAGCCGAATGGCTGGCTGCCCCGCTGCAGGCTGAGATTCAAGTGTGGGGCGTCGATCTCGACCAGCCCCGCCGCATCGATCGCGGGGCCGACGCCGCGGATGCGGACGTGTATCTCGAGCTGTTTTACCAGCGCTCCGGAAGCGAAGGCTCGGGTGCGCAGGAGTTCGCCGGATGACCGCGGCGACTTTCCCGGGCCGTGTCGTGGAACGAGTCGCGTTGTTCGGGGCGCTCGCCAGCGCGTTCCACGGCCTGCATTTGTGGGCGGATTCCTGGCTCCAGCGGCCGAAAGATGCTGTCCTCAAAGGACTTCACGGCGACGATCTGGTGTATCCGAGCGACGGCGCACCCGCGACCGAAGTCTCGCGCGAGGACGAGACTCCGGTGCCGGCCCGCGTTGTCGGGCGCCGCGCGGCCACTGGGCACGTGCTCACCTACGCGGCAGGGCAACTGGCCGTCACCGAGGTCGTCGCGCGCACCCTCGGCCTGCGTCTGCCGTGGCGCGCCCGGCTGGCCGGTGCGGCGATCAACTTCGGGACGCACTGGATCATCGACCGACGTCGTTTTCTGCTGTGGCTGGCGAAACAGGTCAACAGCAAGGACACCTACATCGCGTACGCCACTGTGGTGCGCAAACCCGGCGCGGAACCGGATGCCGCGGGGCCGGGCACGGCGCTCTACGACCTCGACCAGGGTCTCCACAAACTGCTGATGGTCCTCGCGGCGGCGGTGATGGCCCGCCTCGCCGTGCCCGCGCTCCGTCGAAGGCGAGGTGCGGCGTGCTGATCACTTCCGGCGTAGGCGGCACTCTCGGCTCGTTCCACGGGCCCGGGACGGCAGACGTGCTGCGGGAGATCGCCTTGGCCCCGGACGACGCAGCCGAGATCGACCGCAACATCCTGCACGTCGTTCCCGAGCTGACTGACGAGGTCGCCGAGCTGGTGCGGGAGCGGTTGCTGATCAGCATCTCCGACTGGCCGCTGATCTGGCCTACCGGTGGTTTCACGGCCTTCCCCGGCACGCTGACCGCTCTGGAACGTGTGGCGGTCCTGGCTCCGGTGGTGGCGTTGTCGAACGTCTCCTGCATTTCAGGCCCCGCCAGGATGGGCGACTTGCGCGATCAGTGCGGGCAGTTCCTCGCCGGGGTCTGCACCAGCTATCAGCTGCAGGCACGGAAACCCCAGCCGCGCTGCTGGGCCGCTGTTGCCGCCGAGCACCGGATTCCGGTCGGCGACATCGTGCACCTCGGCGACCGGGTGCTCGAAGACGTCCGGGGCTCGCTCGCGGCCGGGTGCCGCGCGGCCGTGCTGGTCGACACCCGCAATGTCGACGTGCCCGCAGACATTCGGGATGACCCGCGAGTGACCGTCGTACGTGACCTCGCCGACGCCGCCGACCGTCTGGCCGAGCTGGCGGCGGCATCGGCGCCCTGGAGATGCTCGCTGTGAGTGACTCGCTTAACCCGCCGCCGGGGGTCAACCCGAACCAGGCGAGCGCTGCCCGCGTGTACGACTATCTGCTGGGCGGCAAGGACAGTTACAAGATCGACCGGCAGGTCGCCAAGGACGCCGCCCTGGTGTTGCCGGATGTCGTGGAGGCCGCGCGGGTCAGCCGGCACGCCCTGTCGCGGGTCTGCCGGTTCCTCGCGGAGCGGGCGGGCGTCCGTCAGTTCGTCGACTGCGGGTGCGGCTTGCCGTGCAGGGACAACGTGCACCAGATCGTGCAGCGCGCGGATCCCACTGCCAAGGTCGTCTACGTCGACTACGACCCGGTGGTGGCGGTCCACGTCCGCGCACGGCTTCTCGACAACGAGTTCACCGAATTCGTCCGAGCGGATCTCTTCGACCCGCCGAGTGTTCTGGGCCATCCGACGGTCACCGGGCACCTCGACTGGACTCAGCCGATCGCGGTGCTGTTCATGCTGGCTCTGCACCACCACTACGAGGGCGATCGCGACCTTCCGTCGAAGGTCACGAAGGAGTTCATCGACCGGCTCCCGTCCGGGTCGTACGTGGCGATCTCGCACCTGCTCGACGCCCGCGACGGCTCCGAAGCCGACGCCGCCGTGCGGGACCTGGTCGAGTCGGTCCGTCACGGCCCGATGGGGGACGTCGTGGCGCGCACCCGCGGCGAGATCGAGGAGCTGTTCCACGGACTGGAGCTGATCCCGAGCGGGCCGGACACGCGCGCGGGCATCGTGCCGGTGATCGACTGGTGGCCCGACGGCCCGCCGCTGGACGACCCCGCCGCCGTCGCGCACCGCATCGTCGGGGTCGGCGTGGGCCGCAAACCCTGACAGCGAGTTCTCCGATGTCCGTCGGGCCGGTCCCATTCGCAAGGAAATCCGCTGTGCCGACACACGCTGCCCGGGGAGGGGACGTGACGACAGGTTCGACCCGCGATCGGCGGGTGTCCGCGGCTGCCGCAAACGCGGGCGTCGACGAGCTGGTTCCGCGTGCGCAACAGGAAATGCTGAACTATTGCCGCGCGCGCGTCGACCCCGGCTGCGCCGAGGACGTCGCGCAGGAGACGTGCGCGGCGGTGTTGCAGTTCCTGCCGAGGTACCGGCCCCGGCGCGGCGACAAGCCGTTTCGGGCGTTCGTCTACGGGATCGCCGCGCACAAGGTCGCCGACGCCCGTCGCGCCCGGGCCAGGTCGAGGGCGCGCGAACACCTCGTCGACCAGGCGCCCGAGACGCTCTCCGGCGAGCAGGGGCCGCACGAGCGAGCGCTCGCAGCCGAACGCCGCGACGCCGTGGCCCGGCTGCTCGCCGGACTCTCGCGCGAGCGCCGCAGGGTGCTGGTGCTGCGCGTGATGGAGGGGCGCAGCGCGGCGGACACCGCGGGCATTCTCGGCGTGACGCCGGGGTCGGTGAGGGTCACGCAGCACCGCGCGCTCACCGAGCTGCGCGCCGGCTTGGCCCCGTCTCCGGTCGCGGTTCCGGCCGCGCTCCCGAAGCCCGGGCGCAGGCCGCGCCCCGGGTGCGAGACGGCCCGGTCGCAGGACGGCGCGTCTCCGGCGGTGCGGCGGTGAAATCGCTCGCGTGCCCCGATTTCCACTGCGACGGCGGCGGGCATCCGGAGACCTTGCTGTGCCGGGGGCCGCTGACCGCGGCGCTGGGCGAGGCGGTGCGCGCCGGACAGGCCGGCGGGGACACCGGCCGCCTGCGCGATCTGCTCGACCGGGCGCTGACCGGGCCGTCGGCGGACGCCCCGGGCGAGTCGGCGTTCGACGGGGACCCTGCCCTCGCGTCGACGCTGCAGGTCGTGGTGATCAACGCGCCGCACCTGCGCGGGCGCTACCAGGGCTTTCTGGACCTGGCCGACGCCCGGCTCGACATGATCGTGCACCGCCGTCTTCAGGCCGCGCGCGAGCGCCTGCGGCTGCGGCGTCCGCTGGAACGCGCCGAATTCTCCCTGAGAGAAGGCCTGGTCGGGCTCGGCGCGTGCCTGCTGCAGCGCCCCGGCGCGGAGCGGGACCCGATGCTCGTGCAGGTGGCCGCGTACGCCGTCGAGCTGGTCCTGTCGGCGGACCGGACGGGCCGGCCGGGCTGGTGGGTGCACCACAGCCCGAGCCAGGACCGCAGCGACGACGGCGAGTGGCCGGACGGGCACGCGTGCTTCACGCTGCTCGACGGCAGCGCCGGGATCATGGCGCTGCTCGCCCTCGCCCGCCTGCGCGGCATCCGCGTCCCGCTCCTGGACGCGGCATTGCGATCGGTGTCCGCCTGGCACGACGCGCACCGGCTGACCGACGAGCACGGGCTCGCCCACTGGCCCGAAGTCGTCACCGACCCGCGCCCCGACCCGCGGCCGATCGCGCACCAGGCCGCCGACGCGCAAGGACCGGGCCTGTGCGGGAACCTCGGCATCGCCCGCGCGACGCAGCTGGCCGGGATCGCGCTGTGCGATCCCGCGCTGCGCCGGAGCGCCCTCGCCACGGCCCGCACCGCCCTGACCCGCGACACCCACCTGTTCGAGACGGGCGGGATCTGCCACGGCCCGCACGGCGCCGCCGTCGCCGCGCTGCGCATCGCCGCCGACGAACCGGGCGACACCGCCGCCGATCTCGCCGAGGCCGCCGCCAACCTGCTCCGGGCCGTCCGCCCGGACGCCCGGCTCGGGGACATCCACGGCGGACTGCTCGACGGCACGGTCGGCGAACGCATCACCCGGTCCGTCGGCGACCCCCGCATCGCCCTGCCGCCCGACGGGGCGGCCGCGTGGGACTCGCTGCTCCTGCTCGCCCCGCACCGCCCGCCCCCCGCCCGTCCCCTCGCCCGTCCCCGCCCCGGCCCGACCTTCCGCCGCCGACTCCAGGAGACCGACATGCCCTGCCCCGACTGCCGACTGGTCCTTGTCGCCACCCTCAACGAGAAACAAGGCGGCTGGAACGGCAAAACCCGCCGCCACGACTTCTCCGGGATCGAAGCCAACCTCGCCGGCCTGCAGTGCCCGCCGCACGTGCTGTTCCTGTCCGAGTGCACCCTCTACGACGCCTTCAAGCGCGAGGCGTACTACACGATGCTCGAACTGCTCGACGCCCTCCCCGCCGGAACGGACCCGGAAGGGCAGCACGTGGACACCGGCATCTACGACGGCCTGCTGACCAAGGAGAAATACCTGGTCCACGGCCCCGGGCTCTTCTACTCCCGCCCCACCGTCCGGCCGAAGCTGTGGCACGGACCGGACGACCCGCTCGTGCGGGAGGTGCCCGCCCACAGCCTGGACGTGGAGATCGCCGGACGCGAACTCACGCTCAAAGCCCTCCACGTCAGCGGCCGGCACGGCGCGGTCGGTTTCGACGCCCAGTTCGCGCTGCTGGGGAAGCTCGCGAAGTACCCGGTTCTCGCGGGCGGCGACATGAACATGTGCCCCACCCAGCGAGAGAACCCGGGTTACCCGCAGGATCTCGCGCCGTACTTCGACGGCAACGGCGCCCCGTGGCAGCGCAGCACCAAGGGCATCCGCGCTCCCGACGGCACGTGGCAGCCCCACACCGCCTCCTACGACGGCATGCTCGAACACGGATTCCTCGACGCCGCCCAGCTCAAGGGAGACCGCACCCCCACGGTGAACCCCGAGCACGGCGGCGATTCCCGGATGCCCATCGACCGGCTGATCGTCAGCAGACAGGCGCCCGCCCGCTTCATCCCCAGCACCTACCGCGTCCATCCGCCGAAGTCGAAGTCCGACCACCTCATGGTCTCCTGCTGGGCGCGCGTCACCTGCGCCGCACACACCCGGCCCGAGTCCGACACCGCCGACCTGGACTTCGACGCGTGACGCGGACCGACGCGGCAGCTCCGCTCCCGGACACGGACGCGGCCCCGTGCCCGTTCGCCGGAGCGTTCGCCGGCGACCTGACCTCGTGGCGCGCCGAGGACACGGCCGTGCCGCCGGACGGCTTCGTGCTGCTGCAGTTCGAGCAGGACCCGGCGCGGGTGGGGATCCGCCGCTACAGCGACGACCACCGAGACGTCCTCGCGCCGCCGCTGCTGCACGCCTACCTGCTGCTCGACCTGTGCGGGACCTGGCTGGCGATCCACCCGCTCTGCGCCGGACCCAACGCCACGCCGCACGCGACCCAGCTGATCGAAGCCCGCGAACACCGGTCGCTCGGCGACGACGGCACGGCCTGCCCCGGGTGCGCGGCCTGGCTGCGGGACAACGCGCACGTCGTGGTCGTCGGCGGCGCGGACGCCGTCCGCGGCGGCCCGTTCGTGCGGGTCGAAACGACCTTCCCGGCCGGCCGGTCCCGGCCCGCGCCGCCGGGTCCCGCGCAACGCGCCACCGCGAACACCCCCCGCCGCCGCCCGGGCACACCGGCCGCGCGGACCGGCGCCGCCGCGCCGGACAGCGACGTCGGGCCCGGGGCCGTGCCGGCGAGGCTAGCGCCCGCCGGGCTCGCCCCCGCCGGTCCGGTGTTCGCCTTCCCCCTGATCCCCCTTTCCCCCGAGGGAAAGGGCGTTTCCCACACAGAGAATCGAGGTGCCTTGTGCGTTTTCGAAGACTAGGCGGGCTCGTCGCCGCGCTCGCGTCGGCCGCACTGCTTGCCGGTCTGGCTGCGCCCGCCGAGGCGATCGTCGGCGGAACCGCCGCGACCGCGATCAAAGCCGGGGAGGGGACGTTCGAATACGTCAATCCCCACAACGGCTACGACCGCTGGGCGACCTGCACCGCGCACGCGCTCGGCAGCGACGAGGACAGCGAGACCGACCTGCTGATCACCGCCGCCCAGTGCGTCACCGTCATGCCCGGCCAGCCCCAAGCGAAGTCCGCTGCGGACTCCGCGCGGTTCGCCGCGTTCCGGCACGCCGCCGAACGGCCCGGACCGGGCGCCGCCGCGCCCGACGCCGCCCGCAGCGCGCAGGAAGGCGTGAAGTCCGTACCGGAAGACCCGGCCGCCTTCCGGTACGTCTACGGCAGCACGAACCGGTTCAC
The DNA here is from genome assembly GCF_900115345.1 of Amycolatopsis rubida. Lineage (GTDB taxonomy): Bacteria > Actinomycetota > Actinomycetes > Mycobacteriales > Pseudonocardiaceae > Amycolatopsis > Amycolatopsis rubida. Next base: position 459,229 of record NZ_FOWC01000001.1, read on the forward strand.
CGGCAAGTCCGTCGGGATCAGGAAATGGATCATCCCCAAGGACTGGAACTGGGGCGTGCCCGACGCCCAGGGCCGCATCTGGGACATCGCGCTCGTGCAGCTGCAGCACCCCATCAAGACCCGCGGCGCGATCGTCGCCCCGCTGCGGCCCGGGGAGATCACGGAACTGGGCTGGGGCCACACCGACCCCCGCCCGGAAACCTGGACCGGCCCGCTCGGACCGCGGCTGCACCAGACCACCGTGCACCTCGCCTCGCGCTCCCAGTGCGCGGCCGGGGGCATCGGCACGAACGAAGCCTGCCTCGGCGTCGCCGCCGACAACGGCGGCACCTGCAAAGGCGACGCCGGAGGCGGCGGAGTCCGCCGCTGGGGCTCCCAGTGGGTTCTGACCGCGATCGCCTCCCGCGGCATCGAGAACCGGTGCGGCACAGCCAACATCTACACGCAGATCTGGCCCTACGGACGCTGGATCGTCCACCAGATCCACGACCTCGAACCGCACCTGCGGGTCGAGGCAACCCGGGCAGGCTCGGCCCAAGCCGATTTCGCGCTCGCCGGATGACCACCGTCGGGCCGGAGCGCGAACGCCCGCGCTCCGGCCCGACGCACCGCCGGTCTCCTCACCGAACAAGGGCACCGTGACACCCGCCCGGACCCTCCGCCCGCCCCGACGGCGAACACCTGCCCGAACCGAACCGAAGGCGCCGCACATGAACCCTCAGCCCCGTGTGGTTAAAGGCCAGAAGATCGTCGGCCCCGCGCGGACAGCGATGGCCGCCCGGTTGAAGCGCGCATACGAGAAAGGCGCGGGCATCCGCGCCCTCGCCGAGAGCAGCGGACGCTCCTACGGGTTCGTGCACCAGCTGCTCGTCGAAGCCGGCGTGCATCTGCGGCCACGCGGGGGCAGGCACGCGCGCACCCGGCCTCGCCGTGCCCGAGCCGACGCCGAACCAGCCGCGGACTGACAACGACGTCACGCGCGACGTCCTTCCGCAGCCCCTGGACCGCAGCCGTGCGCCGCGCACCACGCGGTCCGCGGCAGACCGGACTCCGGACCCACCAACGCGGACCGGCACCCGCCCCGCCCGACAAGGAAAGCGCCCAGCATCGATGAACAGCCTCGACGACCGCGAACCGCCCCGCACCGGCACTCGTCCCGCAAACGCGGACGGGCCTGCGCCGCGCCGTGTCAGAGACGTCGTCTCGCACGGAGAACAGCAGTGACGCGCCGGCGTCGGCCGGCTCGGCCCAGCGACCCCGGCCTCCGGCTCGCGCGCCGCCGCCCGCCCGGCCACGGCGTCGGACCGGGCTGGCACACAGGGCCGCCGCAGCAGATGAGCGAGGTTCCGGGCCAAGCAGCCGACGGGCATCCCCGCGTCGCGCCTGCCCCGGGAGGACCGGATGCCTGAGCATCCTCGAAAGCACCGTCCCGAGGGAAGGCTCGCACGAACCGTGCTGCTTGCGTGCGCCCTGCGCAACGCACGCGAGGATCACGACTGGGGATTGCGCGAACTCAGCCGCCGAACATTCCTTTCGCCCGGGCTGCTGTCCAACTGGGAACTGGGACAACGCTCGCCCCGGCCAGATGACGTCACCGCCATCCTGTCGGTCATCGGCGTCAACAAGTACCACCGAGACCGCCTCATCGACCTGGCCCGCATTCCGGAAGAGCTTGTGCTCGCCCTCGGGACGCCGGGCAAGCCCGACCACGTCGCCGCCGCCGAAGACTGCGCGCGCAGGTCCGGCCGCATCGACATCTGGAATCCGCTGACCGTGCCGGTCGCACTCCGCACGCCTGACTACGCGGAGGCCATGACGGGCCCCCGGCTGCGCAACGCCCGGCCGGCCCGGGCGATCCCGGAGGCCGCGATACCAGCTCATGCGCGAGGAGACGTCCGCAAGGACGCCGTCACCGTGTTCATCGGCGAGCAGGTCCTCGCCGGCTTGGCGCGAGAACCTCGCCGAGGTCCGCGCCAAATCGAGCACCTGGCCGGTCACGTGGACGGATCCGCGCCCTCGGCGGCTCTCCTGATCCGCGTCGTGCCGGACCGCGCGGGCTACCACCGCGGGCTTGAAGGCGCGGTCACCCGCTACCACACCGAAGCCGGACCGGTCGACTACCGGCCCGGAGGCTTCAGCGGATCGTTCGCACTGCCCGGTCGCAAGATCGGCGCCGTTCCGGCCGACGGATCCGACGTCTTCGCCCAATTGGAGGCCGTCGCCCTCGACGCCGCCGAGTCCGCCGACCTGATCACCGACCACGCGTCGCTGTCCGGCGCCGATCGACCGCACCCGCGGCCGGCCCGGCCCGCACCCGGGCACCCGCACCCTTCCCCGTCCCGAAAAGCACCGGCCGGCAGCCCAGACCGCCCGCCCGCCTCCGAACCAGGCCACGCGAAGGCGCGCTGGGTCGAACTGTACCGAGCCGGAAAAACGACAGACGAAATTGCCGACGCGGAAAATGAAACTCCTGACAGGATCAAGTACTGGGTGAGAAAACTGGGGATGGAACTCCGCCCCCCGGGCGTCCTCGACAGCGATGGGGTCAGCGGTCGCCTGGCCGCGTGCGGCTGCACGCCTCTCCCGCCCGAAGAACCACGACACAGACGACGGCTTCTCCGCACCCCGGACGGCTGAGCCTCGCCGCGCCTGGCCGTCGCGACACACATCTTTCGACAGAGACGGCGCGACGCCGACCGATTCTTCACGCCCGGGACTTGCCCTCGACACGCCTGCACGGAAAACCCGCCATTCCAGGATGACCGATGCCTCCTCCAGACCCTGCGCCACCGCTCTCGCCGCAGCCCGCGTCCTGTCTCCACGACAGCCTGGAGCCGCAGGCGAACGCACCAGGCCGATCCGCCGCTGTCCCGACACTCCGCCCGCGCCGCGGCACCTCGTCCCCGGCGTCTCCCCGCACCCGCTCCGACCTCCGTCCCGCCCGAAACCGCGGAGAACCCAAGGACATGAACAGCCACCAAGACCGAGCCCGAACTGTGCTGCTCGGCTGCGGCCTTCGCACGGCCCGCAAGGCGAAAGGCTGGAAAATGCGCGAACTGGCCCGCGAAACGCCCGTCAACGCGGCCCTGTTCAACTGCTGGGAGCTGGGAAGACGATCACCGCACCTGGAAGACGTCATAGCCCTCTCGACCAAGATCGGCATCACCACGGCCCACCGGGACCGCCTGATCCGCCTCGCGCGGCACCCGGAAGAGGACTCCGTGCTCGCGCTCGGGGCGCCAGACCGTCCTGACCACCTCGCCGTCGCCGAAGACTGCGCGCGCAGGTCCAGCCGCATCGACACCTGGAACCCGCTCCTCGTGCCGCCCATGTTCCAGATCCCCGACTACACCGCAGCCCTGACCGGCCCGCGGCGCGACCACCGCACAGGGACGCATGCCTGCACGGAATCCTGGGCGCCGGACCGCCCGGAAAGCGACGCCCTCGTCGAGGCCGTCACCGTGTACATCGGAGAACACGCCATCGCCCACCCGATCGGAGCCAGGCACACCGCATTCCGCCAACTGCACTACCTCCTCGAAGCGGAGCCGCATCCGCTGACGCGTCCGAGACGACTGCGCTTCGCAGCCCCCCGCATCCGGGTCGTGCCGATCCGCGCCGGTTACCACCAAGGCCTCGACGGCGCGGTCACCCGCTACCACACCGAAGCGGGACTGATCGACTACCGACCCGGCGGGTTCGCCGGGACGTTCACCGCGCCCGACCGCAACGAATACGAACTGCCGATCGACGCGTTCGACGTCTTCAACCAGCTCGACACCGTCGCGCTCAGCACCAGCGAGTCGGCCGAACTGATCTACGACTACGCCCTCCGGCTCAAACCCGGACCACCGCCCGCCCGCCCCAGCCACATCGCGAGGACCGGGTGAACCGACACGCGCGCACAGCCAGCACAGACCGCTTCGGCCGTACCGCCCGCCACCGGCACGCAATGCCGGCGGCGCACAGGCACGCCCGCGCCGACGACGCCGGCACCCAGACGCGACGCCATTCCGCCGAACCTGCCGTACGGATCCGCGTGACGGCACCAGCGTCCACCACCATCTCGCCCAGCCAGTCCGAGCAGCTCCTCGCAGGACGCGAAGCCCAGCGCTTCCGCTGCCGTGGAGGCAAACCGCAGGACAACCCGCGGAAAGAAAGCCAAACCTCAGGTGACTTCCGACGAGCGCTACCACGACAAGCAGATCGGACGCGTCGAACGCAATCGGCAGATGCTCGGGAAGTGGCGGGCGGGCGCGTCGATCACGCAGATCGCCGACGAGTTCGGGCTGTCGCTGAGCTGGACCGGACGCCTGCTCCGGCAGGAAGGCGCCGTCATGCCGGAAATCAGGCAGGGAGTGCGCCGCGAACTCGACGTGCCGCGGATAGTCCGGGAGTACGAAGCCGGAGGCACCCTGCAAAACATCGCCGACGCACATGAGACGTCCTACGGAACGATCCGCCGGCTGCTGCTCCGGGAAAAAGTGGCGATCAGACCGCACGGAGGACAGAACGCGATCGACCGGCCCAAGCCTCCGCCGGACGATCGCGCGTCCCGCACTTGGTGAATCTTGCCGTCTCGACCGGCGAGGAACGCCACGGCGGCTCCGGATTCGACGCGCAGTGCCCCGCGTCGCAGTGCGGCCAGCACGAGCGCCCGGTGCCGAGAATCCGGCGGGCTTTTCCGTGTGCCGCGCCTGCCCTCCGGCGAGGGCGCGTGGTCCGGGGGCTCGCGGAGACTAACTCGCTGACCGTCGCACCGTGCAGCCTCCTCCGGCGCGCGGTCAGCCCGGCCCCGTGTGCGCAGACGCGGGGCAGGGTCGGCGACCGCCCGCAGCGGCGAGGGCGGTCGCCGACCCACTCAGACCCGATCGGCGGCCTCCGCGAACACCGACCCGCCAGCCCGCTACCCACCGCACCGCGATCGCCCAGGGCACCAACCCGCACAACGAAACCGACACCGACCCGTGGCACAGGAAGAAAGGAGACCCCACGATGGCCGACTCCGACAGAGCGCGAGAACGGCGCGCCGGCCCAGCCAGCCTCGCCGACTGGCTGAGGAAGTCCGGCACGCTCACGCCACGCTGGGAATCCGCGTTCGCGCTCACCAACCGCGCCGAGTTCGTGCCCCGTCACGCGTGGGCCGACGACGGCGCCCGCCTGCCCTGGCCGATCGAGCGAGGCAGCACCGAATGGCTGCGCGCTGTCTTCTCCGACACCGCGATCATCACCCAGTTCGACGAAGGCCGTGTGACATGGCCGGACATCGGCCATCAGGCAACCGGTTTCATCCCGCAGCCCAGCGCGGTGCTGCGGATCCTGAACGCCCTCGACCTGCAGCCCTGGCACACAGTGCTGGTGACCGGCACCGGGACCGGCTACCTGGCCGCGCTTCTCGGTGCCTGCCTCGGCGACCAGGCCGTCACCGCCGTCGAGACCGGCAACGCGATCCACCACAACCGGAGTACCCTCCGCGAGACCGGGCACGACCGGATCGAAGCGGTCGCCGCGGACGGCGCGGCAGGACTTCCCCGACGGGCCCCCTACAGCCGGATCGTCTCCGCCGCAGAAGTCGTCGCCGGGCGCATTCCGACCGCCTGGCTGCGCCAGAGCGTCTCAGGCGGAACGATCCTCACGCCCTGGACAACCGGATTCCACGGCAGCGGCGTGCTCAAGCTGGTCGTCCATGACGGGACCGCGCACGGGCGCATCGTCGACGACGTCACGCGGATACCGCTGCGGCCGCGTCCGCTCCCGCCCGGACACGCGGAGCGGATGAGACGTCTCGTGGAAGACGACGCGTCCGCCACCGAGTCGGCGACCTGGGCAGATCCCCGGGAAATCGGGGAAGACCCGAACGCGGCGATGGCGATCGGGCTGCACCTGCCCGGCGTGCAGCGCGAAATCCTCGTCCAAGACGCCCACCGCTGGAAAGTGCTCCTGTACGACCTCGCCACCGAATCGGCGGCGATCTGCCACGTCACACCGGAATCCACACATCGAGGCCTCTACAAAGTGCGCCGATACGGCCCGGAACCGCTCTGGGAACACGCCGTCACAGCTTGGCGCTGGTGGCAGAACGCCGGCCGCCCGGACCGAGGACGATTCGGGGTCACCATGACTCACACCGGGCAATGGTGCTGGCTCGACAAGCCCGACAATCCTCTGCCCGTACTGGTCGAACCGGAGATCGGTGGAACCCGATAATGCTCGTTGCGTCTTCGCCGATCGGCTGGCACGGTCCACACCGAACAGACCACAACCCGCAGTTGCGTTGCCGATCAGGTCGTTCCGGCAAGAGCGCTCTTCAGCGCTGCGGGCTGCGGTGGCCCGGTGAGGGCGGGACTGGCCCGCAGCCACCTCTGTCGTCGGAAACCCGTGCTCGCTCCGGCACAGTCACCGTGATCGTCACCTGGTTGCAACCGCGGTGCTTGCCTTCGCGCACAGTTCGGCTGGCGACGTCGTCCAGTGCTTTGAACCCGAACCATTGGTCGAGCGAAAGCGCGAAAACTCGTACTACACGCGTCGCAGGGACGAGTCGAAGTTGTCGCCGCCCCAAGGCGACAGGTTGTATTGGCTTCCAGCTGGGTGATAGCCGACACGGCCGGTGTAGTTGCAGCCCTCGTACATCGCGAACGTCCACCGGCTGCGGTTGGTCTGGGAGCTGGCCTTCTTGTCCATCCCTTGCTGGCCGAGGTTCGGGCTGCCGGTCCGGAAATAGGCCATGCGGCCGCTGCCGTCGTATCCGTCGAATATGCAGAAGTATCCCGCCGGACAGCGGTTCCAGCCGCCGTCGAGGGTGGCGACGGCGCCGCTGTCACGGCCGCCGGCGAGAATCTCCTGCCTCACGGCCGCAGCAGGGTCCTGACTTCCGGTGGCCGTTGCAGGCGCTCCCCCGATCACTGCCGCTCCTGCTGCCGCGACGATCGCAGCACCGATGACGTTGAGTCGCATGGTCTTCCTTTCCTAACCTCGTTTGGGAATTGCCGGGAACTACCGGTTCCGGGTCGGACGGCGCGGCGTCTCCAGGAGGGGATAATCAGATGCGCCGCAGCCGTCCGGATCCGCACAACGGACGCGCCTTGCAACGCGAAACAGACCCGTCGCCCACCCGGCGCGATCGACGGATCGGCGCAACTGCCATGAACCGAGGCAATGCCGAAGGGAGGTTGTCGAATCGCATGAACACACCCTCGCAAACAGGCGAAGACCTGCGGAAGATGCGCGGCAGCACAAACGTGCACTAAATCAGTGCTGCCTTTGTGCCGAACCTGTCAAGATGAACATCACTTACAACACGGTACACGCGGAGGCAGCCGGCCCGACCGCATCGCTCATGAGACAACGTTGCAAAAACTGCCATTCCAGGTAGCATGAATAACAAATTAATCACACCAGAAAGGTTTATTATGGCCCAGAGGACTCGTGTCGAGCTGATCGACGACATCGACGGCCGAAGAGCAGATGAAACCGTCGATTTCATCCTCGACGGGGTATCATACGAAATCGACCTCTCGAAAGAGAACGCCGAGACTCTGCGCGAGGAGCTGCGCGCCTACATTGAGAACGCGCGGCGGCAAGCCGGACGAAAACTCCGCGCCACGACCGGCAAAGCCTTCCGCAGGACACCTGGCGCCCAGCTTGCTGCCGCAAGGGAACGCAACCAGCGGATTCGCACATGGGCGAAAGCCAACGATTTCTATGTATCCGATATCGGACGCATCCCTGACCGGATCTTAGCAGCGTTCGAGAAGCATGAAGCCGAAGAGCCCGGGGCAGACAAGTCGAGCAAGCCTCGCAGCAGGAAACGCGCCGGATAGGTCAGGCGCGACCTGACGCCATAGCAGCCCCTGCACGGGACGTATCGGACGTTCGGCCCGACGAGGCTTCCGCAATGGCCGATTTCCTCGTTTCGATGCTTTGCAAAATCCGACGCACTCGGGGACGTTTCGTGACTGCGCGTTACGGGGACGGCCGCCGAATTTCGGCAGCGCGTCCTTGTGCCAGCACGATGCAGACGCGGCTCAGCGCAGCGAGGTCCGCAAGCGGGTCGCCGTTGACGACCAGGCCGTCGGCGACGTATCCCGTCGACAGCCGACCCATGGTGCGGTCGAGTCCCAGCGCTCGCGCGCTGGCCATCGTGGCCATCTCGATCACGCTGGCTCGGTCACAGCCGAGGTGCTCGTAGAGGTGGAGCGCTCTGGCGTAGTTGTCGAAGTTCGAGTTCGGGGTACTGGCGTCGGTGCCCGGGATCAGCGTGATGCCGTGCTGGACCATCCACGCGAAGCGCTGCGCCACGTGGTCGGCGAGAGCGAGGCCGAGTCGGTTCGGCCAGACCGAGCAGGCTCGCGAAACGTACCTCAGGAGCCTGGAAATTCTCGACCGGCTCAAGGGACGCGCGAGCGCCAGGTGTCCGCACACGGCTGACCTCCTTGGATGCCGAGATTCCGTCGTCGGCACACAGGTGCTAGCAACCCTGCACGAAGCATGAATACCAGCTCAGCGCTCGAAGCCTGGGCTTCCGCCGCCGAAGTTCTGGCCGCCGGAGCCGGCCCGGCTGGCCGTCTCAGCACCGAACGACACGTGTCCGTCGTACTCCCGGCACGACGGGTCCGGCAGCCAATTTGCTACCTGGACGCACGGTGCCCGATGGCTTGCCGCTAAACTCAGGGCACGGGCCGTTAGCTCAATCGGTAGAGCTGCTGACTTTTAATCAGTAGGTTCCGGGTTCGAGCCCCGGGCGGCCCACAAGTTTACGCAGGTCAAGCCCAGCCCCCCTGGTAAATCCGGCGACGCGGCCTCGACCGGCAGGCCCGCGTGCGGCCCCGTAGGCGAGGTCGCTCAGGGGACGGTTCCGATGGCGGCGAGTCCCAGGCTCCGGGTGGGTGCCGGAGGGGTCATGCTGGGTCCGTCGGGCCACCAGTCGTCGAACTCCATGAGGCCGGGTGGCATGAGGTCCAGTCCGTCGAGCAGGGCTTCGATCTCGTCGCGGGTGGCGGCAGCGGCCGGTCTTGCAAGCATGGCCGTCCCCTTTTCGTGTCTTGCGACAGGAACGTCCAGCATGCGCCCGCACCCGCGTTCCCTCCAATGCCCGGAGCTGTCGTTCTCAGCATCGTCGCCGCTCAGCGCGATCGCCGTGTGGCAGTGCGGTGGCACTTCGGTGCCGCACTGCTGCGACATTCTGTCGATTCCTCGTGCGCTCGACAGCGCACGACACCGCTGTCGACAATCGCGAGAGACGAGGCGGCAATTCCGTGGACGACCTGATTACGCGGCTGTACATGCACGTGTTCCCTTTTTCCGATCGCGCATTGCCTGGGTTGGCTGTGCTGATGGGGGTGTCCGCCGGGATCACGGTGTGGCGGATGGCGTGGCACAGCTACATTCCGGGGTTGACACGCAGCTGGTACTGGTCGCACGTCGCGCGGGCAGTGCTGCTGACCGGCGTGGCGGTCGTGGCCTGGCCCGCCGTGATCATCCTGGTCGCCTTGTGCCAGTTCGACGGCCCACGAACGCTGATCGAGCGGTTCGTGTTCGGCAAGCGGCCGACCACCGAGGATCCCGGGCAGGCGTGAACGCTCTCGTCGTCGCGCGACGTGTCCGCCGAAGGCGTCGGCGGCGTTCGGGAGGGCCGGGTTAGAGCTTGATTCCGGCCCAGTGGGCGAAGGTGGCGAGGGAATCGGAGCGGCGGCGGTCCTGGTGGGCGAGGGTGACCACCGTTTCGTGGACCTGGGGGTGGTAGCGGGTCAGCTGCGGTGCCAGTTCGCGGGCGGTGTTGAGTTCGGCCAGGACCTGGTCGCGGCGCCCGTGCAGCAGCGCCGCCCGGGCTAGGTCGACGTGGTGATGCCCTTTCCGGGAGGCCAGGGTGCCGGGCGGGAGCGGGGTGTTGCGGGCCAGCGCGGTGGCGCCGTCGCCGCGTTCGACGGCGGCGGCCACCGAATGGATGCTCACGTTGGCCGGGTCGAACGCGGTGTCGTAGAAGTCCGTGCCGGGCTCGAGGACGCGGGCGCAGTCGGCGGCTTCGGCCAGGTGCGCGTCGGAGGTGGCGCGGTCGCCGGAGCGTGCGGACAGGATCGCCGAGCGCAGATGGAGATAGCCACGCACGGTCAGCGACGCCGGGCCGGTGGGCTCGGCCTCGGCCAGGCGACGTCCGGTCGCGGCGAGGCGCTCGGCGGCCCGGTAGGCGCCGCGGTGCATCAGGGGCAGGCCGATCTCGCCCTCGCACAGCGCGGCCAGCAGCGGGTCCCCGGACGAGGCCGCGGCGGTGGCGGCGCGTTCGGCGGCTTGCCCGGCCACCGGTGAACCCATGCGGTGCAGGCAGATCGTCACGCACTGGTAGAGGTGGGTCAGCAACCCGTGCGCCCGCTCGGCTTCCGCCCCCGTACGGGCGCGGACGGCGGCGGTGTGCAGAGCGGCGAGCAGATCGGGCATCGTCGCCGACGAGCGGTCGTATCGCGACTTCCGCTGCAGTTCGGCGACGGCGGCCACCGCCCGCGCGAGCGTGTCCAGAGGCGCGGTGGGGTCGTCGGTGGCCAGGGCAGGGCCCGCGATCACGGCGGTCTCCAGCTCGGCGATGCCCTCGCGTTCGGCGCCGAACTGCGGGCTGGGCTGCTCGTAGAGGTCGTAGACGGTCAGGTTCAGCACCCGCGCCGCCGCCGCGACGAACGACGGAGATGCCGGTTTGCGGCCCTGCTCGACTGCCCGCACCAGCGATACCGACACATGCATCCGGTCGGCGAGCTGCCGCTGGCCCAAATTCGGGTGCAGCTTGCGCGCGGCGCGGACTCGCCGCCCGACACCCGCCAGCCCACGGTCCTCCTCGGCTGCCATGGCCACGCTCCCTTCCCGGGACACCTGCCGCTACCCGCCAGGGTAGCTCCCCTCCCCAGACGGCTTCACCCACCTTGACACCGAACGTGCAGGCGAGGTTCCACAGCGTGAGCGTCCCGGCGGTGCGGGACGGGCCGGCGGGGTGTTCAGCGGCGGAATCCGCGCTCGGGGTCGCGGGTGGGGACGTTGTCGAACTCGCCGAACCAGTCCTCGGCGTCCACGTCCGGCAACGGGCTCGGGTGATAGAGCAGCCCCTCGTAGTCCTTGTCCTGGAACAACGCGTCCTGCAGGATCGACCAGCGGTAGTCGAACCGTGAACTCGGATGCGCGGCGACCTGCTCGGCGTGCACGTCGGGCTCGTCCTGCTGGCACCGTTCGGCGTCCTGGATCGCCAGGTCCAGCGCGATCTCCTCGGCAGTGCAGGCCGGGGTCGGGCGCCGCCCAGCAGCCAGGTCGCAGGCCAGGTCGTCGAAGGCACGTGCGTAGCACCGCAAGAACCACGGGCCACGGTCGGCCATGCATGCCGGTACGGTCGTGTCCGCCTCGGCTGCCGGCCCCCCGCCGCCCTGGGGCGTCCACTCGGCGATGTCGTAGACCTCGTCGGCCAACCTGCCCAGCGCCGCGTCCAACGCGGCGGCAGTGCGGGGAGTGATCACCACCGGCAGGCACACCTCGCAGTCGAAGTCGCGGCACCGGGGGCAGTCGGCGCAATCGTTGCGGCAGGTCCCGCACACCTCGCACCGGCCGGGACAGTTCGTCGTGGTGAACAATCCCGGGCCCCGCTCGCGCAGGCCCGGTAGCGCCGCCGCGATCCGCAGGCTCTCCTGCGCGTCCCCGATGCGCGCCAGGCGAGACAGGAGAGCGGCAGCGGTAGCCCCGCAGCATGTCGACATCGTACTGGTATTGGCCGAGGCAGTGAGGCGTCTGGCCGAAAGTCGCGAACTACAGTCCTGCGGCTTCCAGCCAGACGCGAAAGGTTCTAATCGTCGTTCTTCTGGGAACTGTTTCGTTTACTGCTTCGGTATCTCACAAGGAAGCCTGCCCCGAGGGCGACGAACACTGCTAATGGTATTGCAAAATATGACTGTCCGGTAAGCCAGACGATAACCGTGGCGGCTCCTGCCGCTAAGGTCAGCACCAACAGTGTTCGAGCTACCACAACTTGCCTCTTTCACGTCAATAGATAGCCAAGCCCGCCGACGGTGCCAAGGAGAAAGTTGTTCTTTACCTCCTCACTGCTCCCTCCTCCCGCCGCCGCGCCGAGCCCGCCTCCGGTCGCTCCCCACACTGCGCCGGCCCCGATGCCAATCGCGATGCATGCGGGGGCTGCAAGAGTGCATCCGGCCGCTACAGCTCCGATGCCGATCGCGCTGCCCACCAAGGCACCCGCCGCGCCGGTGAAGTCAGCAAAAGACAACGCTCCGGTGGGGTCGCTGTGGTTGACGGGGTCGTTGTTGGCGTAGGCGTAGTGGTTGGTTTCTTGTCCGGTGGGGTCGGGGGTGAGGAAGCGGCCCCATCCGGGGAAGTACCAGCGGTAGCCGAGCAGCATGTCGACACCGTACTGGTATTGGCCGAGGTAGTGGAACGGGTTGTCTCCGGCGTTGGGTCCGGTGGTGGTGCTCCCGCCGTAGGGGTCGTAGCGATACGTCGCTGCCACGGTGCCGGTGGTGGAGATGAGGGCGGTGACGCTGCCTTGGTAGTCGATGACGACGTTGTAGCGTGCCCCGGTCCCGGATTTCTGGGTGACGATCGCCCCCTTGGGGTCGCGGGCGAGGCTGGTGCGGGCGCCGTTGTGGACGGCTTGGGTGAGGCCGAGGGCGGTGGTGGTGAACCGGTCGGTGGTGGTGCCGCCGCTGGTGGTGTAAGCGAGTTGGTGGGGTTGGGTTTGGTTGAGGGTGTCGTAGGTGGCGGCGAAGGTGTTGCCGGCGGCGTCGTTGCCGGAGACGAATTGGCCGGTGTCGCTGTAGTTGTTGGTTTCGTCGGGGTTGGTGGCGCCGGTGAGGTTTCCGGCGGTGTCGTAGCTTCGGGTGCGGCCGTCGTTGACGAGTTGGTCGGCGGCGTTGTAGGTGAAGTTCGCTGCGCCGAGTTTGGTCATGTTGCCGGCGTTGTCGTAGGCGTAGCCGGTCGCGCCGGCGGTCTTCAACCTTTGCAGGGTGTCGTAGGTGTAGCTGGTGGTGCCGGTGGCGTCGGTTTTGGACTGCATCTGGTCGGAGTCGGCGCCGCCGGGGCGGGTGTAGCTGTAGCCGGTTTGCAGCAGTTGCGTTCCCGCGGTGTTTTTGACCGTCAGGCTGGTTTGGCGGCCGGAGTTGTCGTAGCCGTTGGTCTGGCTGCCGGCTCCGGGCCAGGTGGTGCTGGTGCGGCGGTCGGCGTTGTCGTAGCCGAACGTCGTGGTCTGCCCGAACGGATCGGCCAGCGAGGTGAGCCGGTTCGCTGCGTCGTAACCGTAGTCGGTCTTTCCGCCGGGATCGGTCATCGACGTGAGGTTCCCCGCGAGGTCGTAGCCGTAGGCGAGATGCTCGTCGGGGCTGGTGTCGTCGCTGCGGGTGTCGGCGAGAAGCTGCCCGCCGGTGTCGTAGGCGAAGGCGTGGGTGGCGGTGGCGGTGTCGCGGCGGGTGAGACTGCCGTTGTTGTCGTAGACCGCCGCCTGCAGCACGACACCGTTGCTGTGCTTCGTAACCGATACGACGCGGTCGAGTTTGTCGTAGCCGTAATCCAGCCGGATCCCGCGCCCGTCGGTCACCGAAGCGACCCGCGAGAGCGAGTCGTAGGTGTAGTGCGTGGTTCCGAGCGGGGTGGGCGGGGTGACGGTGGCGAGGTTTCCGGCGGCGTCGTAGTCGTAGCGGGTGACGTGCCCGTTGCCGTCGACGCTGGTCGAGACCAGTCCCAGCGGCTGGGTGTAGGTCAGGGTCTGCAGATCGGCGTTCAACCCGTCGGAATGGATCTTCGTGACGTTCCCGGCGTTGTCGTAGCTGCGGGAGACCTTGTCCCCGGCCGGATCCGTCACCGCTGTCGGCAGGTGCGGGTGGGCGGCGTCGGTGTAGCCGACGCTGGTCTTCGCGCCCGTCGGCAGCTGAGTGCCGATCAGGTTGTTGAGCGGGTCGTAGCTGTTGGTGGTGCTGTTGTTCAGCCCGTCGACGGTGGTGTGCACGTCGCTGTTGGCGGTCCAGGTCTGCGCGCGTGTGTGTCCGAGCGCGTCGGTGGCCGAGGTCTGCCGCCCCTGGCTGTCGTACTTGTAGGTCGCGGAGTGCGCGTTCGGGTCGGTTTCGGTGGTCTGCCCGCTGCCGTAGCCGAACGTGGACTTCACCTGCCCGGTCTGCCGCGCGAACGTCACCTCGGTGACGCGGTGCGAGGCGTCGTAGGCGAAGCTGTAAGCGGTGCCGTTGGGGTCCTGAATCGAGGCGAGGTCGCCGGTGCCGGTCCACGTCAGGTGCATCGAGGCGCCGGAGCGGTCGGTGAAATCTGTCAGCTGGGCGGCGTTGGTGTAGCGGTAGGTCGCCGCGGTGGTGCCGGTCGGGTCGGTGATCGCCGAGACCAGGCCGTTGGCGTAGCCGAAGGTGGTGACGCGGCCCTGGGTGTCGGTGATGGAGGCGGTGGTGCCGTCGGTGTTGTAGCGCGGGGTGACGGTGTTGCCGTTGCGGTCGGCCTCCGAGACCAGCCAGCCCGCGGGACTGAACGTCCAGGTCTCGTTGGAGCCGTTGAAGGTCAGCAGGTATTTCCCGCCGGGAGCTTTCGTGAGTTCGGCGTGCACGCCGGGAGCCGGGGTGTAGCTGCCGTCGGACTGGTGGGCGAAGGTCGCGCAGTAGCCCGAATCGCCGTGCAGCACCACATCGCTGCCGTTGAACGTCAGGCCGACGTCCTGGCCGTGGCTGAGCGTCCAGCCGGCGCCGAAGGCGCCGTTGCCCGGGCGCTGGTTGTTGTACACCTGCGACAGGGACAGGTTCTCGCCGGTGCCTTTGACCGTCAGCTGCCGTTGCGTGATGGTCAGGTTCCCGTCGTGGGTGTTGACCAGTGCCTCCATCCGGTCGGAGATCTTGAACCGCTCCAACGGATACTGCGGCAGCAACCCCGTCTCGTTCGCCCCGCACGCCGACACCGCCGCCGGGGCCGCGCCCGGCTTGTAGCCCGGCCGCCAGTTCGCCGCGGGCGGCTGCCCGCCGGTCGGAGTCCTGTTCACGGTGGACGGCGGCGTCCACACCGTCGTCGGCGGCGCCACCGTGCGCGGCGCGGCGGACGCCGCGTGCGGTACAGCGACCACCAGCGCCCCCAAAGTCACGGCGGAAACCGCCAACGCAGATCTGTGCCTCATATTCTTCCCCTCGAACGAAATGAGTGCAGCACGAACCGCGCCGGAAACACTCGGACCCGAGGTCTACAGGCCCTGGACGACACCAGACGACGCGGCGGAGCATGATCATGCAAGAGGCTTCATCGCCGCCGACACTTGCTTTGTGACAACAATGCGACTGAAATGTCTGGTATATCCCTTTGTTTCACCCCGGCGGAGCAGCGGCAGTGGACTAGACCCGTCCAGTTGGTGAAGTGTCAACGGTCAGTTTGTTCTGGCTCTGGCTCAAAGTTCGTGATGTGGCGTCGGTTTCCGAGGGGTATGCGGCGGCGGAGGAGGTCGAATCCGGCGCGGCCGAACATGTGTCGTTTGAGTGCTTTGATCTTGCAGACGGCGCCTTCGACAGCGCCGCTGTTGCAGGCGAGGGTTGAGTCCGTTGCGGACGGCGTCGTCGTCCTTGAGCAGTCCGGCGGCGAAGCCGTCCAGCTGGGAGATCCCGCTGGCCTGAGCCTTGGCGATCCAGGCGTCCAGGTGCTGGCCGCGGAGGTCGCGCAGCATCCCGCCGAAGTCGGCCACGAGCTGGTCGACCGCGCAGGACTGGGCAGCGTTCGAGGATCCGGGCGAGATCGGCCTGCTCCTGGTCAGCGCGATCGGCCGCAGGGCGGATAATCCAGCTGGTGATCTGCCGTGGTTTCGGCGCGGTCGTCGAGACGGCGGCCGGTGGCGTCGCGGTGTCGCGCCAGGTCTTGGATGAGCCGCCGGACCGTTCGTTCGCTGCCGCGGTAGCCGCGACCGCGCAGGTCCTGGGCGAGGCGGGCGGCGTTGGTGCAGCCTTCCGGCCAGCGCTGGACCAGAAACCCGGTGTGCTCATCGAGGTCGCTTCCGCGCCGGGCCACCTGGGTCAGCAGTTCGCCGGCGGTCTCCGCGCGTGCATAGCGTCGCACGGTTTTGTCGTCCAGGTTGAGTGCCTTGCTGATAGCCGTAGTCCCGACGCCCTTGTCCCACAAGGCATGAACCTCGGCGTGCCGCTGGCGAGTCAGCTCGGCCCGCCTGCCCTCGACGGGCTCCGAATTCAGTGGCTCGGGCTGGGCAACGGCCTCCGCAGCGGGGCGATCGTGCAGGCACTTGCGGTGGGCGCGCACGATCCTGTCCACCTTGTCCGTGAGGTTGTAAAGCAGGTGGAACGGGTCCGCGACCTGGACCGCGTCGGGTGCACCGAGCCTCGCGCCTTCGGCGTAACTGCCGGCGCGGTCGCGGCAGACCGCCTTCGCGCCGGGATGCGCGCGCAGCCAGCCGGCAAACGTGTCGCCGAGCCGGTCGGGCAGCACATCAATCGGCCCGTGGGTGTCCATGTCGATCACAATGGTGCCGTAGTTGTGGCGGCGGCGGAACGCGAAGTCGTCCACGCCGACGACCTGCTCAACGAAGGTCCGCTTCGCGCAGTCAGCGTTGTCGCAGAAAAGCCGCCGCACCAGCAGCCGAATCACGGTCTCCTGCCCACCGACCGCGGCGTCCGCGATGCAACGCTGGCAGCGGCTGTGCACCCGGCCCGAACGGGTGCCGCAACCAGAACAGGCGAGCATCGGCCCGGAGGACGCTCGCGTGCAGTTCGACCCGCGCTCCTCGCCGAACAACCTGGCCGATGACCAGCGGAGCGAGATGAGGGAACAACGTCTTCAGACCACGACCGTCGCACCACCAACATGATCGACCCCGCCGACCCGCCGATCACCAGGCACCAGCCGTCACGAACTTTGAGCCAGAGCCAGTATTTGCGCGAACGCCTCTGCCCTGGCGGGGGCCAGACGGGCGAGCTGCTCGGCGAACCCCGGGTCGGCGGTCGCGAATGTCCTGGAGGCCGGCGGCCACCATCTGCCGCCGGTCCTGCGCGTGTGGCGCCTCGCGCAGCTTGTCCAGCGCGGCCGCTCCGGAAGCGGTTCCCGTCAGACGCGGTTCGATCAGCCCGTACAGCCGCGCGGCCGCGCCGTCTTTGACCTTGTCGGCCACCTTCCCGGCGATCGCGGCCAGGTAGCCGCCGACGGCAGCCGCAGCCTGCGCCGCCAGGTCAGCGATGTTGATGTCGTCCACGCAGGTGCGTCACGCCTGGCGGTGCTGGCGAACCGATGGCTGCGGAAACTGCCGGTCGAGACAGATGCAGCCAGGGCCGAGAGCCTCACGCCAGCATTCGTCCGGCCAGCATCGGTGAGACCGACAGACTCCACACCGCCCACCGGCTGCAACTACTGCTGCGCAGGCACGGCATTTGCGCGAGCCTCGCCTTCGCACAGGCCTTCTACGCCCTGCTCAGCAACAGCATCAACGACGCACCCCACCCCTGCGGACGGATAGCTCGCCGGGAACGTCTCCGATCCCGCTCATCGCGGCCCACGACATCACCACAATGACGATCTACTCCGAAACCGTTGGCCTGGGCCGAACTTGCCCAGCGCCCCGGCTGGGCGAAAGCAGCACTGCATTGTCCACCAGTCGGTCACGTTATGGCTTCAGGCCGACGCCCGTCCACACCACTGCCTCATTCGATGCGTGGAACGCCACCGGTTGTGTGGTCGGACCGCCCTCCTCCGGATGCCAATCCGGTGTCCACGTCCAGCCAGGGTTGATGACCTCGAAATCTCCGAGAAGTGCGGCGATCTGTTCGCGTGTGCGCCAGATGGCGTTGCTGCTACTTGATTCGTCGTACATCCGTTTCAGCTCGGCCAGTTTGGCGGATAGCGCTTCCGGGACGGCCTCGTCTGTGATGTGCGAGATCGCGAGATAGGAGCCCCGCGGCAGCAGATCTCGGAATCGCGCGACGGATTCAGGGCCGATATCGTTGCCGTCGGCATCCGGTTGATGAACGTGAAGTACCGCGATGAGCAGCAATGCGACAGGCTCGTTCGGATCCAGCAACTGGGTGTCGATCGCTTCACGCCATAACTCGTCCGGGTTGCGGAGATCGGCCTCGATGACGGCCTGTCGGGACGCGTCGCCTTCACGGTTCAAGAGCATGTTGGCGTGAGCAACGGCAACGGGGTCGTTATCGACGTAGACCACGCGAACATCCGGTGTCGCGCCTGCTTCGATCAGCGTCTCGTCGGCCACCTGGTGCGTGTTGCCGGCGGTCGGGACGCCGGCCCCGATGTCGAGAAACTGCCGCACGCCCCGTTTGGTCAAATGCCGCACCACGCGGTTCAGCAGCTGGCGATTGGACAGCGCGATGTCCCGCAGCAACGGGAATTTCGAGAGCACTCGATCGCCAAAATCACGGTCCACCGCCCAGTTGGCGGTACCGCCCAGATAATAATCGTATACCCGAGCTACGCTCGGGCGATTCAGATCGACACCGTCTGGTCGAATCGGATCAGACTTGTCCTCGGACACCGGCCGGGCCTCCCCGTCGTCGCCTTCCGGATTAGTCTCCGATGTTAGCGAACAAGGAGAGTGGCGCGGGTCGAGGGCGGTTTGCTGTTGGCCAGTCGTTACGATCACGGGCTTCACCAGTTCCGCGCTTCATGGTGCATCTTCAGAAGCGCTTCCCTGGTCGCCTCGACGCCCAGTGCCTGCAGGAACACCTTGTCCCACTCGTCGATGTGCGCCTTGACCTGCTGTCGCCCGGTGTAGATTCGGGCCAGGCCGCCTGAGTACTCGTGGTACACCATGTCCTTGCCCTGTCCTTCGAACTTGAGGATTGTCAGGTCGTGAGGCGCGTAAGCCACCTCCGCCTCCCAAGGCAGCAGATGCACGTAGAGGTACCCTCGGTAGTCTTTCATCATCCTCAGCACATGCTCGATCTGCTCACGGCCAAGCCCGGCTTTCCGGCCGCCGGGAAGCCGGTAGAACGACGAGGGGCTGAACACCGCCCGATACTGCGGCGGTCTGTCGATCTGGAACAGCTCTTCGCGTTCTCGGCGACTGTCGAGCACGGAGGTGATGTCGTGCAGCGCCCCGCCGAGTTTGTACTGCTCCGCGATGTACGGCTCCGACTGAAACAGGTTGGGGAAGCGCTCGGTGTAGCAACCGAGGATCTCCACGGCTTCGCGTTCGGCCTCAAGCAGTTTCAGGTAGTCGCGATTCGCGGTTACCCCTGCGACCGGCCCGCCTCTCGCTTGCGCGGCCAGCAGCTGGATGCGGTCGGCTTCGATGTCGGGCACGCTGTAGAGATGCAGCAGCTGGCTCAGATCGCCAGGGCTGATCGCCACTTGTTCGTTCTCCATCTTGTTGATCTTGGACTGGGTGCATCCCAGGGCCGCTGCGGCGCGATTTTGAGACCAGTTGATCCTTGTGCGCGCTTTCTTCAGTCTCTTGCCGACCTCTAGGCGGGCTTTGATGGCGTCATGTGGCACTTCTTCTTTCCGCCTCACCTCACGAGGGAACCCTCGCCCTCCGAGAGCCACTCAAAAGCTACATTCCAGAAAGCCGCGTCCAGCGATCGGGTCATATTAGAACGCGTGACCGGGTCTGGTGCGACTGTCCGTGATGACAGCTTAGCGCATGATGCTGGACAGAAGCGCCTTCCATGCTTCGTGGCTGAGGGCCAAAGTTCCGCCCTGCACGTCCTTCGAGTCGCGTACTTGAACGCCAGCTTGAAGGATGAGCACCTCCACGCAGTTGTTGTTGGGCGTCGAATAGCTGGAACGTGCCCACCGTTCCCGGCTTTCGTCGTCAGCGTGCCCCTGAACGATAGTTGTCATGATCGAATCAGCCTCCCCCGAGTCTGAGTCTTGCGATTAGTCGCGTGGTCCCGACTATTCTTGCGCGCCATCCCAGTAGATCACGACCGGCGGCATCTGTGCAGGTGGACGGCCTAGGCGCCTCACCTGCGGCGCATCTTGCGAGGTTGTCGGCGGCTGCGAGCTGTAGCTCGCGACTAATCGCCGAATCGGCCGAGAGTGGTATGTGCTGCCATCTGAACAGAGCAACGCCGACCCTGGGAAATAACCACACGTCACGATCGAATCCGATGGTGCGACGTAAAGAGTGAATCGTTCGGCATCTGGGTAGTCAGGTCGCGCAGCTAATCGCGGCGTTACGCCGGAGTGTTCGCTGCTTCCGTCGAGATCGACCGTTCGGCGTTAAGCAGCCGCCGTTCGGCGCACGTTGCCGTGCTGGGCGATCGAAGCGACATGTTCCCGGCAGAATGTCTGACGAGTCGGAGTACTGCGCTAACCGCGCCTGAAAAAGCTTCCTGTGAAACAGGGCCTAAATAGGTGCGGCTCCCTGCGCGCAACAGGGAGCCGACTCTGCTGGAACCCACCCCTACGGAAAGAGGAGTTACAGCGTGACCACTATAGATGGCGCGTCGCCGACTAATCCAGACGAAGCGCCGCGCAAGTCACCCAACAGGGTGCCGCGTGTCACCCTAGTCATCCACAACGCGCCGGCAGGTCTGCAGAACGGAGACGGGAAGTCGAGTAATCCGGCACCGAAGGCGAAGCCGTCGGCGGTGACGCCGTCAGTGACCGCGTCGAAACGCGGGAAAGGACGTGGCGGACGCCATGAACTCGCCGACACGACATGGCTCGGCCGGTTGGAACGTCTGTTGCAGTCCTGGCCCGTCACTCTCCGGCTCGCGCTGTTGATCGTCGTCGTGCTGACCGGGACTGCCGCGATAGCCGCGACCCTAGGGATCGGCGGCCAACTGGCGCTCGTCGTGCTCAGCCTGGCCCAGCGCCGCGGACACCGTGCCTGCGGCGTTTCGCCTGGTCGCGCCCCAATACCGGGCGGGCGTAGCAAGAAGTAATTCACGGTTCTGGCAGCGGGCCCGTCGCGAGAGACGATCGTGGCAGGCCTGCTGCCGCCGGGATCGTCGAACACGGTCTTCGCTGACAACTGTGGATAGTCGCGACGGCCAGCCAGCTTGAGTCTGCGGTAGAGAAGGCAGGTTCGATTGAGGCCGACGATGCTGGTGCGGCGGGGCTCTCGCGGCTGCAGGAACTCGTTTGGGCGCTCAACAACCCGCAGGTGCTATGCGGTCGGCCTCTCGGGACTTTGCGTATTCCGGGGCCAAGCCGCTCTGCAAGCTGTGGTGACTGGCCTGCCGAACTGGAGATCAGCGAGAAGCTCCTGGCTTCTTGCTGATGGTCGGCCGGACGAGTGAATTTCAGTCTGCCACGCATGAAACAGGAGGTTCTGACCGTACATTCGAACCTCGGCCCGTTCGGTGCCTCCCCCTCGACCGAGCGGGCCTTTTCATGCGCGGTACGCGAGTCCTGGTCGGAGCGGCTGCAAGATCGGCGTGTCTCTTGGGTCTCCCCGCAGGGCTGGACTTTGGTTGATCCATAAAGTGACGGTCGGTATCGTACCGAGTGTGGAGGGCGACGAGGGGAGTGCGTCGCGTCTGGCGGAGGTTGCCCGCGAGATGTGGAGCGGCGCGCGGGGCGTGGCCGATTTCATGGACGTTTTCGCCGGTGAGCGAGTGTTCGTGCAACGCCCTGCGGAGCCGGGGCGGTTGCTGGTGACTGATCTCGGGGCGCGTGGTGCGTGGATGCCGGTGTTCTCGTCGCTGGAGGGCTTGGCGCGGCATGTTGGCGAGTGCGACTACTTCGCGGCGACGGGCGCGGATGTGCTGGAGCTGGTGCCGCCGGGGGTCGGGGTGATGCTCGATCCGGACGAGGCGCACCGGTTCCCGATCGTCGCGCGGATGGCGCCGCCGGAGGTCGTGGCGCGTGCGTGGGCCGACGCGCTGGCGGCCCGTGGCTGACCGGCTCGGGGGTAGAGGGGGTGCAGGGGATGGACGGTCCGGGGTTTCATGTCGAGGTCGACGCGCTGGAGGGCGCGTCGGCGAAGATGGAAGCGGTCGCGCACGCGCAGAGCGATTTCGAGCTGCGCGGATTGTGCGGGGAGCCGCCGATGTACGGGCACGGCGGGGTGCACGACGCGCTGGCGGAGTTCTGCGGCCGGTGGAGCGTGGGCATGGACGCGTTGTCCGACCGCGCGAACGACATGGGCGCTCTGCTGGGCAAGGCGGCCAAGGCGTACCGGGCGGTCGAGCACGAGAACACCGGCGCGCTGAAGGTCGATCCCGGGTTCGACGCGGTCACGCCGGACGCGCCGTCGCCGGGGGCGGTCTGAGGTGGCCGAGCTCGGCGAGACCACGGACCCGAAAGCGTTGGTCGAGGGTGATCCGGACGCAGTGTTCGAGAACGCGCGGGTGCTGGACGCCCGCTCTCGCGACGCGACCGCCGCCGCCGACCAGCTGCGCCGGATCGACACCGGCGCGTGGCAGGGCACGGCCGCGGACAAGTTCCGCGAGGACCACCAGACCGAGGTGCCCCGGTGGAGCGACGCCGGCGAATCGCTGGAGAACGCCGCGCTCGCGCTGACTGATCTCGCTAACTGCCTCGCCTGGGCACAAGGACAAGCCGCGGAGGCGATCGCGCAGTGGGAGAAGGGCGAGAACGCCACCAGGGAGGCCAAGTCCCAGCACGACCGAGCTGTCGCCGACGCCGACGCGCGGACTCGCGCCAACGCCCAGAACGGCGACCCGACGGTGGTGCAGGCGCCCGCGTTCCAGGACCCCGGCGAAGCGAGCCGCCAGGCCGCGCGGGACATGCTCGCCCGAGCGCGCCAGCAGCTGGCGGGGGAGGGCGAACGGTGCGCGCAGGCGATCCGGGCCGAGGCCGAACTCGCGCCGCAGGACTCGCAGAAACAAGCCGACGCGAACTTCTTCGGCGGCATCTGGGACAGCCTCAAGGGCGCCGGGGAGTCGCTGTACAACCTGCTAGCGGATCCGGCGGAGACGGTAGCGGCGATGGCGGACAACCTCGCCCACCCGGTCGAGACGTTCAAGCAGATGGTGGCCTGGGACGACTGGGCCGCCGGGCGCGGCGACCGCGCGCTGGGCAAGGTCACCGGCGAAATCCTGGTCGGGCTCGCGACCGGAGGAGCCAGCCGCCTGTTGCACAAACACGGCAGCGGCGAGCACGGCGAACCGAAACCCGACGGCCACGGCAGCCCGGCCGAACCACCGCCGCCGGTGCCGAAACCGGTCTACGAACCCACCCGCAACCGGGTCAAGCTCCGCAAAGGCACCGAACTCGCGATCATCCGCGACGCGCCCCGAACCCCTGACGGCCAGGGCTTCGAATGCGAGGCGTCCGGCAAGATCATCCCCGCGCAGCACAACCCCGACGGCAGCCTCACCAAGGTCAACCCGGAGGACGGCAAACCGGATCCCAACGGCATGACAGTCCCCGAAAAGGGCAAGTACGACATGGGACACCGCCCGGGGGACGAGTGGTGGCGCTACAAACAGGAAGCCGAAGCCGGCGGCTACGACCGGCAACGCGTCATCGAAGACCAGAACGAGCCCGGCCGCTACCGGGTCGAAGACCGCGTCGCGAACAGAAGCCACGAATACGAATTGCCGCCGTGATCATCATGTACGGTCGGGCGCAAGGGAGGACCACGTCATGAGCGAACTGGACCGCGAAGGGCGCGACGAACTGCACTACGCGGCAAAGGCCAACGACGTCGACACGCTCCGCCGACGCCTGGACGCCGGCGTCGCCGTGGATCTTGTCGAACAGCGCGCGCGGTGGACGCCCTTGTTTTTCGCCGTCGACAACGGCGCGGTGGACGCCGCCGAAGCGCTGCTGGACGCCGGGGCGGACATCGAGGCCCGCGCAGATCGCGAGATCACGCCGTTGCACCTGGCGGTCAACCGGTGGCGGCAGAGCCCGGACGGCGCGATGATCAGGCTCCTTCTCGACCGCGGCGCTGACAAAGCCAGCGCGGACATGCACGGGTGGACCCCGGGCGACCGGGCGAAGGGCCAGTTCGGCTTCCCCGACGATCTGAAGGAGCTGCTCGCCCCGTGACCCAGCCTGAACTCGCCGAGCACCTCACCCGCTTCCTCGGCGAAGGCCAGCGCGCCGCCCAGCTCGACCGGGGCGTCGAACTGTGGCGCTACGAACGGCCAGAATTCGTCACGTTCGCCACCCGGGGACTCTCCGATCTCGACGTCGCCGCGCTCAAACCGCAGGAACTCGTCTGCTCGGTCCTGCCCGGCCAAGACGGAGCCGCCGCGCAGCTCGTCACAGTGCTGTTCGAGCAGATCCTCGCCACCGACCGCGGGCCTGTCGTGCCGCAGCTGATCCCCAACACGACGCCGATCCTCGACCGCACCCAGATCCACGGGCTGCTCGCCACCGGCCATCCCTACCTCGACGAAGCCTTCGACGCCATCACCCGCGACGGCACCGTCACCGTCCAGCTCGTCACCCTGATCCCCCTCACCGGCACCGAAGTCAGCCAAGCGCAAACATCCGGCCTGGACTCGCTCATGGACGCCCTAGAAGCCACCGACCCGGCACTCCTCGACGTCACGCGAGCCGGCTAGCCCGCTAACTCGCATGATTTGAGGGATGGTGTGCCGTAGCGAAGGCATACAGCGTTTGCTGGAGATCCGGAACTGCCGCGACAGCATCGGCCCCGAAGGGCCGATGCCATCTCGGAGTGCTCGGCGGTGGCCTTCTGCACGTCGCGGTTTCGATCCTCACCGACCCCGCGGCCGATGCCACCCCCAGCAGATACAGCGTGCCCGACTGTCCACTTTGGATTTTTCGATCCTCATCGGCCCCGGAGGGCCGATGCCACCACCTCACCGACCGGATCCAGCTCGACCGGCACGTCGTCGTTTCGATCCTCATCGGCCCCGGAGGGCCGATGCCACCGTCGCGGGCCAGGTCCAAGGCTCGCGCGCTGGACAGGTTTCGATCCTCATCGGCCTCGGAGGGCCGATGCCACTGGCTTCGCGGCCGGTGACCTGCTCCAGGCGTGTGAGTTTCGATCCTCATCGGCCCCGGAGGGCCGATGCCACTACGGCTGCGGAGCTTCCTGGACGACCCGGAGGTGCGGTTTCGATCCTCATCGGCCCCGGAGGGCCGATGCCACTCCGCCGTGGCCGAGATTGCGCCCCGCGGAAGACAAGTTTCGATCCTCATCGGCCCCGGAGGGCCGATGCCACCGCAGTACTGCTCGGGGACGTGCCGCAGTCGTGCGTGGGTTTCGATCCTCATCGGCCCCGGAGGGCCGATGCCACTGTCTTCGTCCGGCACGAGCGTCCACGCGTTGGAGGTGTTTCGATCCTCATCGGCCTCGGAGGGCCGATGCCACCCGGTGCCGAGGACGAACGGCTGGTCCGGCTGCGGGTTTCGATCCTCATCGGCCCCGGAGGGCCGATGCCACTCCCACAACGTGCTGATCATTGCGGCCTCCGGGCGGTGGTTTCGATCCTCATCGGCCCCGGAGGGCCGATGCCACGCGCTGACCGGAATCGGCAACCACCACCGACACTCGACTGTTTCGATCCTCATCGGCCCCGGAGGGCCGATGCCACGGCTCCGGCAACCCCCCGCCCCCGCCGGGATCCACCGGTTTCGATCCTCATCGGCCCCGGAGGGCCGATGCCACGCGTCCGCGCCTGCCCGCCCCGGGACCGAACCGGGACTGTTTCGATCCTCATCGGCCCCGGAGGGCCGATGCCACTATCTGCATCGGCGAAAGCCCGGTCACCGGCAAGAAGTTTCGATCCTCATCGGCCCCGGAGGGCCGATGCCACCCTGCGTGAGCTGGGAATTCTTGGTCGACAGCGGCGTCTTGTGCTCTGTTCGTTACCGACATGCCCGGGATCCGGTTTGGAACCTGGTGGCGTGTCGCACGACGCTTCCGGCTCCGAGGTGGCGGTCAGAACACGAGCGGGGCGTTGTGGCCTGCCGGTGGGGAGTGTCCGAGGTGAGCAGCGTCGCCGAAAGACCCGGCGGGTAACCGGTAGGCGCGGATGCTGTCGAGATCGGGGTCGATGATGTCGAGCAGACGGTGACGCAGGAGCAGTACCTGCGCCTCGCTCGCGACGACCTCGAACACCGATTTCTGTACCCGGGATCCGTAGGCTTCGCATGCCCGCGCGACGTGTCGCAGCCGTCGGCGTCCGGTGGGGGTGGTGGTGTCGACGTCGTAGGTGATCAGTAGTTCCATGTCAGGTCGCGATCCAGGGCTGGTAGGCGGGCTGGTCTCCTCGCAGGTGCCGCGCGAGCAGCCGGGCCTGCACGTTCGGGAGCAATCCGGCGGGGACAGCGCGTGCGAGCACGGAGTGCTGCCATGTCCGTTCGCGTGCTGTCGACCACCGGTCGAGGACGAACGCTCTGCCGTCGTCGGTGAGTCTCACTCCGCCGGCAGGATCCTGGGCGGTGTGCGCGGCGGTGATCTCCCTCCGGTTGAACAATGTCAGCGCGAAGCGGTCGACCAGCAGCGGCCGGAACTCCTCCATCAGGTCCAGCGCGAGCGACGGTTTGCCGGAGCGCACGCCGTGCAGGTAGCCGATGTACGGGTCCAGGCCGACCTGTTCGAGGGCGCCGGCAAGCGCGACGCGGAGCATGCCGTAGCCGAAGGAGAGGACGCAGTTGAACGGGTCTTCGGGCGGTCGCCGGGTCCGTCCGGGCGGAACTCCTTTCGCCAGCAACGGCATGTTCTGGAAGTACAGCCGGGCGGCTGCGCCTTCGACGCCGAGCAGTTCGGTCAACGAGCCGGCGTTCCCGGCGGCGGTCAGCGAGTCGGCCTGGGCTGCGGCCAGTTCCCGGATCGCGGTCTGCCGGGCGGGGTCGGCGTCCCGGGCGGCGCGCAGCAGCAGCTGGCGGCAGTTCTGCAGTTTGCCCGCGACGACGGACCGCGCGATCCCGAGGCGTCGTTCGGGATCGTCGTGTGCGCGGACCTGTTCGAGGCGAAGAGCGGGGTTGCCGAGCTGGTTTCCGCCCACTCGCCCGAGGAAACGCCCGTTGCGCGAGAACCAGGTCACCGTGCGGTTGTCCGCGGAACACCGCAGGAGCAGGTCGTTGGTGACCTCGACGCCTTTCCACACCACGAGCCCTTCGATCCGCACCAGGGGCAGCACGTGGCGGCCAGGCCGCTGGGGATGGAAAATCCGCACGGTGTCGCCTTCCAGGTGCAGGCTGGTGCCTGGGGTCGTGACGAACAGCGTGCGCAGGAGTTCAGTCATCCCAGTCCCCCATCGGTCGAGCGGTGAACAGATTCGAGGTGTCGACGCGTGCTGCGGGCATGCAGTTGTCCTTCAGGGAGCAGCGGTCACAGCGTGCGTCGTTGACCGGATCCGGCAGGGAACCGGCGCGGAAGACGCCGCGCAGCTCCTCGATCAGGAGCCGCAGCCGAGCTTCGAGGTCGTCGCCGACGACGACCTCGTGCCTGCGCCGGCGGCGTCCCGGCGAAGACCACGCCGCGGGGCACCGCTGCGCCGAACATGCGGCGCAGGCACAGCACCTGCGCCGCCAATTGCAGGTCGGCGGCGCCGCCCGGCCGGTAGGAGCCGGACTTGTGCTCGACCGGGACCGGCTCGCCGCCGGGGAACTCGACCACGTCGCAGACGCCGTGCACGCCGAGTTCCTCGTGCACTACCTCCAGCGAGGTCCAGGTCCGGATCCCGGTGCGCGACACGCCGGGCCCGGCGGCGTCGACGACCGCGTGGGCGAGGTGCCCGCGCTGGGTGTCGGCGTTGTCGACGAAGTCGCGGTCCAGGTGGATCAGCGCCGCCTGCCGGGGGCAGTAGGCGTAGTGCTCGATCGCCGAGATCGGCACGCTCGCCCATTCGTCCTCGGCAGGCCGTGTTTCCTCCATGGCGTTCAGGCCACCAGCTTGGCCAGCGTCACGCCGCGGGGGAGGTCGCCGTCGGCGGCGTTGACCGTGTAGTCGCCGAAAGAGCGGGGCGATCCCTCGACGTGCCCGGCGAGGCTGACCTGGACGCGTTCGGTGAGCTTGTGCGCCGGGGCGTTGCCGAAGGCGTTGTCGTGGCTGAACACGTAGAGCCCTCGGGCGGTCATGGTGCCGCGGGCGGCGGAGCGGTCGTGGTCGAACATCATTTCCAGGGTGCGGTAGAGCAGTTCGAGGTCGCGGCTGTCGACGCCGGTCTGCGCGCCGCGGGCGGCGGAGTAGTAGATCTCGGCTTTGTAGAGCCCGTAGGGGACGGTCCATTTCCCGCCCATCTCGGTGCTCTCGCCCCGGTCGATGTCTTCCTGCCTGGTCTGGGTGACGCGGGTGATGGCGTGCTGCTGGGGCATGATCGGGTGGTAGCTGCGGGCGTTGGCGACCTGCAGCGGCCCGTAGATCTGGCCCAGGGATTTGGTGTCGCCGGTCGAGAGGACCGCGCCGAACAGGCGGATGTCGGCGTAGGTGTCGGTCAGCCAGGAGCGGGCGGCCTGTTTCTGTTCCGGTGTGGGTTTCTTCTTGTCGGTGACGCGGGCGGCCGTCAGCGATTCGGCGAGCCGGGTGTTGAGCGCGTGGCCGGCTTCGACGAAGATCCCGTACCGCGGGTCGCCGTCCGCGGCCAGGGGCAGCGTGTTGCGGATCTTGCGTTTGATCGCGACGTCGGTGACCAGGCCGTGCCCGGTTTCCACGTCCATGCGGGGCCGGTTGGCGAAGTCCGGGTCGCCGTTGGGGTTGCCGTCGGCGATGTCGAACAGGAACACCATGTCGTGGCGGACGGCCGGGTCGAGGTGCGGATCGACGGTCACGGGAAAGTCCTTTCGTTGCGGAAGAGGGGGAAACGCGGCTGCGAGCGGAGCGTCACTCGCCGGCGCCGTCGAACGCGGCGTTCTTCCTGTGCGCGCGGGCCTGGCGGGCATCTTCGGCCCACTGCTGGTGATAGCCCAGGACGAACTGCGCCTGACGCCGCGGCGGAAGGAATCCGGCGAGCGGTTCCGCCGCGTCGATCTTGGCGATGAGCGTGGTGAGCGTCGTGCGCAGCGCGTGTTCGGTCGCCTTGGTCTGCGGTTTGCGGCGGAGCTTGGCCAGCCATGCCGTGGCCAGTTTCCGGCCTTCCATGACCGCCGGGACGGGGTTGCCCATGGCCGAGGCCATGAACCGGTCGCCGTAGGTGGTGTTGACGTCGTTGCCGAGGGCTTTGAGCTGGATTTTCTCCAGGTGCGCGAACACGCGGCCGTAGAGGTAGGCGGGATCGGTGTTGTTCTCGTCGAGACCGGCGGACACGCGGGACTCCTTCTCTCGGGGATCGCACAGCGCCAGCCGCACGAGCGCCGCGCGCGCGGCGTCGATGCGGCGGTCGGAGGCGATGCGGTGCAGGACGTGATGCAGAACCGACGGCGGCAGAGGCACGCCGCGCAGCGCGCGGGCGAGCAGATCGCGCTGCACGTGCGCGCGCCGCCGGCCGCTGGTGCTGCCGATCTCGGCGTAGCGGCCGCGCTCGCCGCCGCGGCGGTCCCACCGGCCGGTGGCCAGCACGAGTCGCCACGGCCCGAACACGACCGGCTCGTCGCTGCCCCGGGAGACCATGCGCAGGTCGCGATACCAGCGCGCCAGGTTCAGCAGCACGGTCGGCAGGGGCATGTCGATCCAGTCCCGGACAATGATCCGCGAGGCGTTGCCGCCGACGGTCAGCGAGCAGAACCATTCGTCGCTGTCGACCCTCTGCGCCAGCTGCGCGGCCTGCGCCAGCTCGCCGGAGCGCAGCTTCCTCAGCAGCGCGTTGACCTGGTCGGGATCGGGTTCGGCGGCGAATCCCGACAGCACGTCGGGCTCCTTGGCGCCGATGACCCACCAGGCCGTCCGGCTGTCCTGCCCGGGCAGGTTGATCGCGTGCCGGGAACCGAGCAGGTGGGTCAGGCTGGCGCTGACCGCGTTGCCGCAGTCGAAACAGATCGGGGTGTGCTCCAGGCCGGTGATCAGCCCGTACCCGAACACCGGTTCGTTGACACTCACCAGCGCCGCGTCGTTGCCGGCTCCTGGGACGAGGCGCTTGGCGACCGTGCCCGGCATCGAATTCAGGAGAGGCCGGTGTTTCCCGCACACCAGGCACAGCCCGGCCCGCGGGGTCGTGCCGCCCTTGCGGCGCGCGACCTCTGTCGTCCAGAACCGCACCAGCGACGGCCGGCGGATGACCAGTTCGTCGTCCACCGCGATCAGGACGCCGTCCTTCGCGCCCACCCCGTCCGGACGCGGCGGCATCGCCTCGTCACGGTAGAAACGGGCCAGCCGCGCGGCGGCCGCGTCGTGCGGAGCGTCCGCCGCCCATGCCCGGACCAGGGCTGCGAACCGGTCACGGCATTCGGCGACGCGCGCGGGTTTCGTGGTGTCGTCGCCCCACCCGAACACGTACTGGGCGTCGTCGGCTCCCAGCTGCGGCGCCACGCCGACCGTCCGCGTCACCGCCGGCGCGACCCGGTACTGGCCGCGGCGCTTCCCGTCCGGCTCGCGAAGCCCGGTCAGCCGGGTCGCGCGGCCGTCGGTGAACAGGTCCAGCCGCCACAGGAACTCCCGTTCCCGGTGAAACGGTGCCACCGTCACGTTCTCCTCGGCATAACCGGCCAGCCGCTGCAGCAGCATTCACGCCTCCGCCAGCTCGGCCGCCTTGCCGACGCGCGGAATCAGCATCCGCCCGTCCCGAAGCATCGCGTCGAACCAGGAGAACCGCACACCCGCCTTCTCGTGATGGACGCGGTGCAGCATCACCCCGAGGTCCATGGTCACCGGAACCCGCTCGCGGTCGTCGACCGGCGCGAAAAACGCGCTGAACTCCCGCGTCCCCAGATACGGCTGGTGGAAACACCGGCCCCGCTCCACCCGCCGCCGGAACTGGTCCCGGTACGCCGCCACCGGCTTCGTCGCGCGGCCGCGCAGCTCGACATGGGCGTGAATGCGGTAGCAGACGTCCTTCAAGCACACCGCATGCCGCTGCGTCCGATGCCCGGCCGTGTCCACCGTCCGCCCCGCCAACGCCGCGCTCACCGACGGGACGTCGGTGGTCTCGTTGCGGCGCTGCGTGAACTGCCTGACCGGAGCAAGCACATCGATCGCGACCGGAACCCACTGCATCTCCGGCTTCCAGAAAATCGACTCCAGCACGCCGATCGCAGCCGTCGGCGTCATCACCGGATACGACACCCGCTCCACCTTCAACTCCGGACGCGTGAACAACGCACCCGGCCCCCACACCTGCACACCCACCGGGACAGCACCCTCCGGCGAACGCGGCAACCCCTCGTCCACGACACAGTCCTCTCATATCGGTCTGACCTGCTGTGCAGTACCTACCAGACCCCACCGACAATTCAGGGATAACGCCTGCGCAATATTGCCTGTCGACCTTTTCGCTGCAGAAACCACGGAATTGGCAATGCGCCACTTGCAATGCGACGAGTCGATCTTGGCCAATCGTGCGATCACAGGCGAACACACCGCTGAAGGGACTGGTTCGTCGCTGAATCTTCTGGACGGCGCGGTCCTTAGACTCAGCCGACAACTGCTCCGAGGTCCCGGCATCCGCCGAATGTGCTGCAGCAGACGGGAACGCGCCGACGATCCGCGAAGACCGCCGGGTTCGAACCTTCGGGCCTCTACCGCCCGGGCCAGCTGTGAACCACGATCCAGACGATGACGAAAAGCTCGACCCCGCTGATCAGGGCGTATCCGTTGAACGCGACCCTCCAACGACGCCGTCCGGGCCAGCGCCGTAAACCGCCTCGGCGGATCGGAACAGGACGCTCATCGACATCGCGATCGCGCGGCGCTGCCTCGTCCGGGTGCTCGTCCGTCTCGATCCCGACGCTCACCTGCACATGCATTCGGCTCCCTTTCCGCCTTATGGCTCCGTCGAGCAGGAGCGTAGCGCATCACCAGTTCGCGCCTGTGTCATCTGTATGCATGAACTTGGGGTCGGTACGGCCCGATGGCACGCCCGCATAGGCTGGGCTCGGCGCTGGGGTTGCCCGGCGAGGATCGCAACGCGCCGGTGTCGTCTGTCGTTGGCGACGCCACGCGGCGTCGGGCTTCGGCCCGGCGCCGCCTGGCCGTATCTTCGTCGCCTCGGTCACCACACTTCGCGCTCAGCGCCGCTGGTGGTGTCGATGCCGCAATGCTTGTCGTAGGGGCCGGTCCACTCGCAGAGGTCGCCGAGCACCGGCTCGCACAGCGCCGCGATCGCCGGGTCGTTCAGCAGCCTCGTCGGCAGCGCCACGAGATAGGGCTGCAGTTGCCGCACTATCCCTCGGGCCTGTCCCGGTTCGCTGCGCAGACGCGCGATCAACGCCGCGGCCGGGGTGGTGCCGTCGTGGTCGGTGACGGCGACCGGCACGGTGTCGTCGTCGAGCATCCGGAAAGCCAGCGTGCGGTCGCGGCCGTTGACCTCTCCCATCGCTCGCTCCGGCCCGTCGGCCACCGACTCGAAGTCGAGGCGATGGCGGTTGCGCTGGATCTCCGCGGCACGCGTGCCGTACTCGGCGTTCGCGCGCCGGTACAGGGTCTGGTAGTAGCGGTCCAGGGCGTCGAGGTCGTCCGGTCGCACCTCGACCTCGCCGTGCGGACCGAAGTACTCGGCGGTCACCGCGGCCCCGAGGGCGTACCCCGCCGGGCTGGACATGTCCCGCGCGTCGAACACCACCACCAGGCCGTCCTGCCCGAGCCGTCCTTCCCGGTTCGCCCGCCCGGCCGCCTGCTGCAGGGCCTCCGCCGGCGCGAACGCCCGGAACACGACCGGGAAGTCGACGTCCACGCCCGCCTCGACAAGCTGGGTGGACACCAGCCGCACCGGCCCGCCCTTCGCCAGGCGGCCGCGCACCTCGCGCAGCACGTCGCGGCGGTGCTCCGGCGTCATCCGAGTCGACAGGTGGAAAATCCCGTCCGCGCCGGACTCCGCCCACGCCCGGAACACCGACCGGGCGTCGGCAGTCGTGTTGACCACCATCAGGACCTGCTCATGCGAGCACGCCCGCGCCCCGACCTCGACCAGCGTCGGCCTCGGGTCCAGCCACCACTCGTAGCGCACCCGCCGCATCGCCGCGAACAACGCGCGCGGCTCGTCGACCACGTCGCGCACGTTCACGCCGCGCCACACGTCGAACACCGGGAACGCGGGCTGCGTCGCCGACACCAGCAGCACCGTCGTGCCGAAATGCTCCGACAGGATCCGCAGCGCGTCCAGGATCGGCGTCAGCACCCGCAACGGCAGCGCCTGCACCTCGTCGAGCACGACCACCGCGTTCGCCAGCCGATGCAGCTTGCGCATCCGCGACGGCGTGCGCGCGAACAGCGAATCGAACAGCTGCACCGTCGTGGTCACGACGAACGGGCTGTCCCAGTTCTCCGCCGCCGGACGCAGCGCACGCCCGGCCGCGCCCGAATCGGGCGAGCGGACCCCCGAATGGTGCTCCAGCACCGCGTCCTCGCCGAGCATCGCGCGGTACTCGGCGGCGTTCTGCTCGGTGACCGTGACGAACGGGACCGCGACGATCACCCGCCGCTTTCCGTACCGGGCCGCGTGGTGCAACGCGAACCCCGCCGACGCCCACGTCTTCCCCGCCCCGGTTGGCGCCGGCATCCGGAACACCCCCGGCGAGTCCGCCGCACAATGCACCGCCCGCCGATACACCCGCTCGCGGACCCCGTCCACCGGCGAACCGGCCCGGCCCGCCAGCCGTTCCCGCCGCGCAGCCTCGAAACGATCCCGCAACGCCGCCATGTCCGCATTCGCGCGCACCCTCGGCCCTGCCCACCCCTGCGCGTGAGCCGCCGTGTCCAGATGATCGGCATCGACCAGCGACGAGAACACCAACCGCACCCCGATCTCCGCGACCGTGTTCCCGCTCCGCCAACCGACCGGCACCAGCGACATCGGAGTCCCTGCCAGCACCCGCTCCGCCTCCGGCAACAAGTCCAAAAAGGACCCGACCCCGGCCGCGCCCCGCGCCGCGTCCGCCGAATCGAGCCCGCGCAAGTCCTCCAGGCTGGTCAGGCCACCGTGATGGCCCAGGACCGCCATCGCCGCCGCACCCGCCACACCCCGAAGAAGGTTCGCACCCAGCTCCTTGTGCGGCACCCCGACCCGTCCGCCGCGGACCTCGGCACGCAGCAACCCCTCCTGCCACAACCCGCACGCCTTGCCCGCGTCATGGAACAAACCCAACGCAAACCCCAGCTCCCCAGCCCCGAACTCCCCCGCGAATAGACCCGCCAACCGCGCCGTCGAACGAGCATGATCCGACAGCAACTGCCGCCGACCCAACACATTCGCACTATGCGCCCACACAAAAACTCCCCGTTCCTTGCAACCCCCACGACCGGAAACGTCGGACTCCAGCCTCCAGACAAGCCGACGAACGCATGCCCCCCGCACCCGCCACGACGAGACTACTGAGCATGGCGAAAGCCCAACGCCTTCCGCAGTGTCACTACCCCAGGAGATGGAGTACCGAAAATCGGTCACGGGCGCTGCTTTCGTCGTGCGAGTAGGGCAGGATCGACAGCTTCTCCTGAAGCTACGGATGGTACGTCGGGCAGAAGACCGCTCCACCGCAGAACAACCCGGGAAATCTCGCGTCACCGCAAACGGCCACCCGCTCAGGCGGTTGTTACAGGCCGCCTGACAGCGAGCATCTCCTTTCGCGGTCGCTGGCGGGTCCGGCACACGCCCGCGTCCGACAGAATCTTGAACACGTCGCGGTGTGCCTGGTCGGACGGAACCTCGAACTCATCGCGCTCCCAGGTCGTCAGGTAGCTGTAGTTGCCGCCCAACTCGTTCAGCACAGACGTGACGGCACCCGCGTCGGGTGCCGCGATCTGCAACAGCCGGATGGTCAGGTTCGGCTCGTTGACCGTCGTCGCGACGCGGCGGATCTGGTCAACCGGCAACTCGGCACCGCTGAGAACGGCGAACCTGGCCGCAGCGTCAAGGGCTTCGTGATCGTCAACCGGAAGAAAGCTCGCGAGACCACCGAGCACTAGGCGGCCTACCTTGGCGCTGGTTTCAGGGTCCTCAAAGAGATCGACGAGCATCCCGTCGACCAAACCGGGGGCCAGGAAATCTTCCACGCCCTTCGAGGCGAGAACCGCGGCCCTGAGGGCGGTCCAACCGGCGCTGCGCAGGTGAGCGAAGGTGACTGCGTCGTCAGGTACCAGATCGTGTTCGATAAGCAGCGCGAACAGGTTGCTGTTCTCCGATGCGACGTCGGCGGCGGAAAACTGGGTGTCGATCCCGAGGCTGACGACGAGCCGGACCCGATCCTCGGGTTGACGGATGCCTCGCCGGGCATTGAGGATCGCGACGGCTGCGGCGGCCCTGCGCTCAGCCTTCGCATCGTTGTCCCCGTCCGAGGGCTCCGGCGTCTCGCCCTCGTCGGCGTGGATTGCGCCGGCATCGAGCAGTAGCTGGCCGAGACTCTCGTCGATGCCGCCGATTTCAGCCCGATACGTGTCGAGATTGGCAAGGGATGCGCGGAACAACTTGGCCGAGGCCAGCGCCTTCCAGGTCGATTTGGGTGCGTCGGCCAGGTGCCGCAACACACTCTCCGGCGACGCGGTGGCGGTGAGCCGCTCGACGAGATCGTAGCCGCTTACCGGCCAATAGTCAGGCTCGGCCACCGCTTGGCCGGTCTCGTCTGCCAGCGCGTGGAGAGCATCGACCAAGGTTTCGGGAGCCTGCGTCGAGTAGTCGGTGGCAGCGTCGGCTTCGACCGCGTCGAGGTAGGCGACGAGGTTGGCCAGGCAATACTGGTAGACGGTGTGGTTGCCACAGATCTCGTCCAGTGTCACCTGACCGTCGAGGTCGACTGCCGCGCGAAGGTTCTCCGCGGTCAGGTCGTACATGTTGTTGTCCACGAGGAGCGTCTTAAGCTCGTCGTGGACACCGTAGAGGTTGGGCAGAGAGATCTCGGCCCGCTGCAAGATGAGCACAACCGTATCGAGCACAGGCTTGGGGTGTAGCTGCGTGAACGCAGGCATCTCCGTGTAGTGCGAGACCACGAAGTCGCTGACAGCAGCAGTGAGGTTGTAGTCGCCGTCGGGGTTAGCGTGTGCGAGCGCGGCGTCCACAAGCACTGCGCGCCTGTCATCGGGCACGCCCTCATTCGTGACGAGGTAGACGAACACATCTTTCCACTGCGCATGACTCAGCCGTGCCGCCAGCCTGCTCCCCTCTGGATCCGTAGTGAAGAAGGCTGACAGGAACGTTGCGGCGTCCTCCCCGAAGTTCGAGGTCAGGTGTGTCACGACCTCGTCCGCGCGCTCGAGATCTTCGTCGAGAAAGTAGTCGACGAGTTGGATGTTGTAAGCGCTGATGGTGCGGGTGAAGTCCTCGCCGGCCTCGGCCAGCAGGTTGGCGAGCGCGCCGGAGCTGGTGAACTGGAAGTTGATGTCCAGGGTGTTGCGCTGGACGATTTGGACGATGAACGTTGCCACGTCGACGCCGGTGAAGTCGCCGTAGAACTGTGCGGCGTAGAGGGTGAAGTTCCGGTCGATGTAGCCCTGCCGGACCAGGTCGCGTGCCAGCTCCGACGTCAGAATCTTGTCCACGAGCGCCCCGAACGTCAGGTTCTCGGACACGTCGTCGGCAGCGTCGACCGTGTCCGCCTGCGGCGTGGTGATCTCGAGCGTGAACCTGCCGTCGGCGACCAGATCCTGGAAGTCGGCGCTACGGAGTTCCTCGATTTCGCGGTCGATCTTCGGCAACTCCTCGTGCCTTGCTTTGTCGCTCTTCTTCTCCCACCGCCCCTTCAGCACGTCGGGGAACAGATCCTCGAGGTGCTTCTGCGTCAACGTCAGGTACAAGACCCAATTGTTGTATCCAGGGGTCTGCTCCGCTTGCACGGCGATAGTGGGTGAAGCGATGACCGCTTCCCAGAACGCGGGCGTGGTCACGGCGTGTTCGTCGTACCGGGCCGAGCCGATCACGAAGTGTTTGGGACGGCTCGCCAAGGACTGGTTCTGCGGAGTCTCGATCTTCGCGATGGCGTTGAGCAGTCCGCCGAGGCGCTCGGCGAACAGCCCGAGGGCGCGAGCCTGCGCGTCCTTCGCCAAGAGGTCTCGTTTGCGCTTCTCCCGGGCGGCCACGGACGTTGCAACGAGGTTGCGGTGAAAGTCGTACAGGCGGTCGAGGAGGCTGGAGCCCCGTGCGATGTTCTCGAAGTCTTTCAGGTGGAAGTTCTTGTAGGCGACCAGCGCGAACAGGTGGCTCGGGGACAGGTCGGGAGCGCGGCGTCCGCGTCCGATGTTCAGCAGCCGGTCGGCGAACACGAGGTACTCGTTGCTGATGTTCACCAGGAGCCGCATGTCGGTCGCGTGCCTGGCGACGGTCTCGATCAGCGCGCGCTGGACGTAGATGTTCTTCTCTCGCAGAAGCCGGTACAGGTGCTCGCGGGCGGTGCGGTGCGAGATGAACGGCACGACCGGGATGACGAACTCGAAGAACTTGGTCCGGTTCGCGCGGACGGTCTCCGCGCGGGCGGCGTCGTCGCCTTCCGCGGCTGTGTCCTCTCCGAGCTTCTCGAACAGGCTGTCGCGCACGGCGTAGACGAAGCGGAGCGGCTTCTCGCGCTTCTCGATTTTCCTGAGCCGTTTCGGGGTGCTGTTCAGGAGTGTGTTCAGTTCCCGCAACGCCTGGAAAATCTGAGGATCGTTGTAGCGGTCCAGGTCCTCGAAGAGGACGATGTCCTTGGGCTCCTGGTCGAAGAAGTACACGATCTCGTCGAGATACTCGTCGAAGTAGGTGTGGTTTTGAGCCGACAACGCCAGGGTTGCGCCCGCAGCGGATACATTGGACAGCACGAACCGGTCGTAGGTAACCAACCGCAGCGCAGCGAACACCACGACGAGGAGCCCGAATATCCCCAGCCACACCAGCGCCTGTACGACGGCCGTGTGGTTGGCGCTGGTGGCTATTTGCGGGGGCAGGCGCCCGAACAATGCCAGCAGTCCGCCGACCACGCTGACGAACAGCGCGGACTCGCCGAACGCCCGCCACCGTGGCAGCGGACCCCGCCGACTGAACCGCGAATGGCGGAGCGTCCGAGGCCGGGCGCTGTAGACTAGCTGCTTGAGCACTTCCTTCTGGATGCGGTTGGTCAGCGTCGAGTCCTGCGTTTCGGGTGACAGCGTGGAGACGGCAAGCCGCAGTATCGAGTCCTTGTGGTTCTCCTGGAATTTGTCGAGAACGCTGGACTTCCCGGTCCCGTACGGTCCGCTGAGGGCGATGTTGCGGTTCTTCTGGTCGTTGACCGCCGCCTCCAGCTGGTCCAGATATATTTTGTGCTGGTCTTCGTCGTACTGCGGGGCCAACGACGTCAAAGACGAGCGACCGGAGGCGTTGCTCAGCGGCGCTTTCCTCGATGCCTCGACAGGCTCTTCTGTTTCATCCGCAGAAGCAACCAGCTTTTCCTTACGGCAGCCAGGACCGTGCTCGGCGTCGCTCACTGAATTCCTTCCTCAGTCCAGCAGGCGCTTCTGGAGCGTGCGCTCCGTGCCACACCACAGTTCAAGGCCGCCTGACTCGATCAGGCGTACCGGACGCAATCGCTCTTCCCGTTCGCTGCGATTGCGTCATTTCGTCGCTTCACAGCTGTCAACCGTTACAACGGAGACCGTCACGTGAGGACGGCTCGCGGGATTACGGGATTACCTACACGACGGCGACGGTGACGGTGATCTGACTGTTTTGCATGCCGTCGAGCGCACCGCATCTTCCACTCGACTGTCATGCCAGGGGCCGTCTCGATTGTGGCTGCCACCAGCTGGCGCGCCACCGTCGTCAAACAGCATCGCACCGCGGTCTGAAGGCCAGGAGGAACGCGAGCCGGCTAGCCGGCTCGCGTTGACGTCGTGTAGTGCCGGGCCGGCGGCTTCCAGCGTGTCCATGAGCGATTCCAGGCCGGATGTTTGCGCTTGACGGACTTCGGTGCCGGTAGGGGGAATCAGGGTGACGAGCTGGACCATGACCGCGCCGTTGTTCACGATGGCGTCGAAGCCTTCGTCGAGGAAGCCGAACTGGCCCTTCGCCCGCGCGCCCGGCGTCCACCCGTGCATGTCCGCACTGGCTTTGTCGACTCCGCGGTCGAGCAGGAGCTTGATCATCGCGCCGTCCAGACATTGCCGCCAACAGTTGACCGCCAATTGCAGCGGCGTGATCTCGCGATCGGCGCGCGCCTCGATGTCGCGAACCCGCTTGAGCACAGCAGGAAGAACGGAGGCACAACGGAGACGCAGACCAACGGTCAGCAATCACAAATTTGATCTTGAAGCCGCCAAAGCCCCAGGAAGAAGCCATGCGGCGAAGATCGTTTGAATATCACCAAGACTTACATCCGCCGGACTTTCGATCCGTTGCCGCCGCAGAAAATAATCCGCAGCTCCTCCGAAAGGAGAACCGCAGTCCCAGCTCTGAGCGCGAGGTAAAATACCAGGTCAAGTCGCATCTCCGGCTCCGTTGAGCACAGCAGGGCGAACGGAGACATAACGGAGCCCAGACTAGCCGCCAGCAACCGCCAATATGATCTTGAAGTCGGCGAAGCCCCTGGTAGAACCCCTGTAATCGAAGACCGTTTCAAGATCACCACAGTTGAACACGGGGGCTTTTAATCCGTAGGTTCTGGGTTCGAGCCCCAGGCGGCCCACTCAAACTTCCAGGTCAGCGGCTCTTTGCTCGCAGCCGGTCAAGATCAGCTCCCCGGTTTATCCCTGGTTTTGGGCTGGGACGGATTATCCAGCAGCCCTTCGAGGGCCAGTGCCGTGACCGGATCGACGGCCTTCCGCTCCAGGTAGTTGTCCTGCGTCATCGACACCCGCGAGTGGCCGAGATGATCGGCGATCAGGCGGGTGGGGATGCCCGCGTCGTCCATCGCGGTCGCCGTCGTCTTGCGGAAGTTGTGCGACGTCAGCCAGATGAACTCGTCGCCACTGCGGATCTCCCGGATGACCCGCAAGACGTTGTTCGGGTCTCGCAGTCCGCCGACCGTGCTGGCGAACACCGGACTCGCCAGGGGCCGACCGTCCTTCCGCGCCTCAGCCCACCGCCGCTTCAGCAACGCCAACGCCCAGGACGGCAACGGAAGCGCACGCAGGCTGGACTCCGTTTTCGGCCGAGGCTTCCGAAGCAGCCCTTCGCCCTTGACCCGGACCACCGTGTGCGTGACGTCGACCGTTCCCGCCACGAAGTCGATGTCTTCCCAGTACGTCGCCAACGCCTCACCGACCCGGACGCCCGCCGCCATCATGAAGCGCGACAGATCCGGCAGGTCCCAGCGTCGTGCCTTCTCGTTGGCCTCGACCCGAGCCAGCCACTTCGTACGCTCTTCGGCGTCCAGGGCGCGCGGCTTCTTGTCCCGACTGGATCAAACCATTCGCCAGTGCAACCACGTCAGCGGGCCAAGGAGCCCTTAGAGGCGTATTCGAATTTGAGAACTCCTCCACAACGGATATTGGTTCGACAATGGAAATCTGGCACAGTCCATTTTTTCGAAAGAACTCTGGGAACGCCATCTTCGGAATAGGCGCGTTCTGCAAACCGGAATTAAAAGGGCCACTGAAATGACCGATGACCTCTACCTCGACCGCACGTCGATACTGCGGAAGTTCGTCACCTGATCCATACCCGGACAGTTCTTTCTCAACCCAATGATCAAGCACAATAGAATCAGCTCTTGCCGCGAACACCTTGACTTGACGGAGAAGGGAATCCACCTTGGCGTTTCCGGAAGAAGCACCCTCGATCAAATTCTCAAGAAGGGTCACTTTATTACTTCTTTCAATCAGACAAAAACATGATCAGGGGTTTCTTGAAAAAGACCGATAGACAGCGATCGGGATCACAGATATACCCGGGTGCTGAGGAATATCCGATAGGCCAAAAGCTCCGAAACTCTGAATTAGGGATGACACCGTGTCGATGAAGTATTTTCTCGAAAAGTTACCTTTAGAATCCACGGATCCACGAGCGTTCATCAATTGATTAAGCAGCTTGACATCTTCGACAGACTGCGTGTAATGGCCAATTGTTCCGATGATTGTCCAGTTCTGCTTAGACAAGCCATACCTTGCTGCGACAGTTGCAGAATCGGCATCGAAGTACCTGCGGTTTTGCTGAAATCGAGCGGCAAGCACGAGTGCATCCTCGTCCGCGCTTGACTCGACGATCAAGGTCATGCCAGGACGCGAAATTCCCCTAGTCAAGCGAGCCATACTTCGAAATAGGGCAGGAGAAGTACCGTCCGCTGCTTCGAATTCTTCAATATAGTCTTCTGCTGTCGCGTCCGCAGGAATAGATCTGTAGCGAGATGAATTTTCGATCCTCACCGCCTTTGGAGGACGCTTTTGACTAGGCCTCTTGAGGCTGTCCCCGGAATCGCCATCATCGGCGAGCATCAACTTTGTGAAATCCTCAAACCCTCCAGCAGCTGCAGAGAAGCTGGATAGGGTATCTGCAAAATATTCAAAGTCAAAGAGAACTCCGGGAGCAGTTAAACGAAAGATGGAACCTTCTGGCCTAATCGACTTGATTGCGGAGAACTTATCAACGCCCGCCCCAAACTCTTCGGTAATATCAACAAGCCAACCGTCCTCCAAGGCCGCTTCCAGCTCTGGGAAAAGAGAATCAACGACTGAGCGCTGCAAGTAGCGCTCCTCCGTTGATTCATTGCTTCCGGAGACAAATTTCTCCCAGCCGAGCGACCTCTTCCTCATGGTCGCATCAGTCTCACGAAACTCCTCGGGCACGCCAAATTCTAGCTGACCGGCAATAGACCTGACTTTTTCAATATCTAAATACAAATAGTCGCGAAGGAATTGGCCACGAGGAGCGTGCTCATTACTGATAACGACTTCAGACAACTTGGCACCTTTCGTAGTAGCTGCCGAACTTGGCTCTATGGGATCAAGGGCGCGCCGCCGGGCGGCGCGCCTGCTGCGGTCCGTAGCCCCTCACCCGGGCGGCGCCGCGATCCCGGCACAGCGGGCTCCCGCTCCGCTCCGCCCACCGGCCGGGCCGCGCGGCCGCCAGCGGTGCCGGACCCCAGCGCCGCCCGCCAGCAGCACACACGACCCTCGCGCCAGAACCGGACAACCCACCCATGCGCAAACAGTCGCCGACCATCCTGGACCTGTTACGCACACGCATCGCCTGAGGCCACCCCGAAGCCTGATCGTGACAACGGCCGGTAGCACCGCGTCAAGGCTGGAAAGCGTGCCTTGACCCGGCCTACCGACCGCGTGTGAGCTTCGTATCGGGGTTGGGGGAAAGTGCGGGTGGGTAAGATGCGGGCTGAGCGAGCGAGCGTCAGGCACCGTCCGAGAGCATGATCATCTCCCCGGTTTTCCCCCGGAAAACGATCGCGAACGACGAGAATCAGCGACCGAGCATGATCAGCCGCGGAGCGTGCCCGCGCAGGTGAGGGCCAAGATCGGCAGATGACGAGAAACAGCCACTGACCTGGGCTTTGACTCCGTAGGTTCTGGGTTCGAGCCCCAGGCGGCCCACCACGATCGACATCCCAGCTGGCCAGCGGGGATGTTCTCGTCTGCCGATCTTGCCGGTCTTCGCGGTGATCTTGCGTGGGCTCGCGGAGGAGCTCTTCCTGGGCACCGGGCAGGGAAAACCCTTTTAACACTGGCGAAACGGCGTGTTCAGGGTGTGCTTCGCCGCTGCGGGTTTGTGCCCTTTCCGGTCGGCTTTATGGGTTTCTGCGTCTCAGGCGGCGGTGTTCGTGCGGCGGGTTCGTCTGCCGGCGGTCACCGGGCGGCGAGTCGCCTCGCGGCGTCGCCGACGCGGCACCCGCAGGCGCGTGCCCGTGGTGCAGGCGGCGTCGAGGACGAGACAGGCGGTGGCTTCCGCGGAGTCGCGGGCCAGTGTCGGCAGCACGCTGACGTAGGTGTCGCGGTCAGCACGATGCTGCTGTGCCCGAGCAGGTGCTGCACCGTCTTGAAGTCCGCGCCCGCGGCGAGCGACAGGCTGGCCGCGCCGTGGCGCAGGTCGTGCAGCGCACCGGCGGCAGCCCGGAACGCGTGTTGAGGACCCGGAAGAGGCTCGTCAGCGCGTCGGGCCGGATCGGGCGGCCGTGCCCGTTGAGGAACGGATACCCCGCCGGGTCGCCGTCCTGCGTAGCGCGGTGGCGGCGCAGCAGGGCGACGGTGCCGTGGTCGAGAGCGATCACCCGGTTGCTGGTGTCGCTCTTCGGTTTCCCGACCTCGACCGTCGCGCCGACCTGCCAGATCTGATGCGACACCGTCAGATAGCCCGCCTCGACGCACCCGGCCCGACCCGCGTGTCCAGCCACAACCGCAGCCACTGCCCGACCGTGATCACCGCGGCCGACAGATCCTTGCCGCCTGGGTCGCACAGGCAGGCACGGGCCCGCCGTGCCGCCCGCCGCGACGAACCTGCCGCTTCCGCCCGTCCGGCCGCGGCGGCATCTCCACCCGGAAATACCAACTCCCGTGCCCCCGCACCCGCAAGCGCCGACACCCGCCGCCCAGCAACCGCCCCGCGCTGTCCCGGCATCCGCACCGCTTGTACACGCCAGCAACCTTCATGGCACACCGCCCACACCATCGACGGACACCTCTCAGCGTGCGCCGCCGACGAGCAAATAGAGCTACCGGACGGTCAAACAGCAACCTGAGGTTCGCCCGGTACGGAGGGCTACGCCGGGTTCGTCATCGGAACCTCAGCCGGCCGCGCTTCGTCAACTGTCCGCCGACCCGGTAGCGCGACGTGCATGCAAACGGCCGATAGAGCTGAACAGCGTCGAAGACTTCCGTGCCTTCTCGAACGCACGTACCGTCATGTGCGGCCAGGCAATACCTGCGTGATGGCCAGCAGAACCTCCGTTGCCATTTGACACGGTCGGCTTCCGTTCCGGGTCCGCGAAACAATTCTCTGAGTTTTATCGATCACATATTCGAATTGTGCGGCCGGACGGGTGATGATCGACAGAAAATCATGGAACCCGACAGCGTGCTTGACGACACTCGTGTTCGTGGGTGGAGGCGTAACCAGCGAGATCACCGTCGAGCGCGTGCCGCACGCTGACCTCGCGACCATCGAGCAGACGATCAAGCTCAGTGACCAGGCGCGCGCGACGCTGGGCCTGTTGCGGCGTGCGGTCTACCACGACGCCGCGGGCAAGCACTGCCTGCTGGCCGCGCGGCACACCGCCACCGGCAAGGTGATCGGCTAAATCCTGTTCCGCCTGCCGCGCGATGAGGTTGTCATCACCCACCTCTGCGTCGCCGAAAGCCACCGCAAGAGCGGAGTCGCCCAAGCACTGGTCGACGAGACCAGCAGGAGGCACCAACGCCGCCAGGGAATCCGCGCGAAATGCCGCGACGACTACCCGGGCATCGAACCGACCTGGCGCGCACTCGGGTTCGAACCGCGGGACACGAAGACCCGCGGACGCGGCAAAGACGCCTCGGCGATGACGGTGTGGTGGCGCGACCACGGCCACCCCGACCTGTTCACCGTGCCGATGGACGAACCGGCCGTCGTGCACGTCGCCATCGACACCAACATCCTCATGGACCTGCGACTGCGCACCGACAAGCCGAACGCCCAGCGATCACGGGTGCTCGCCGCCGACGACC
Source organism: Amycolatopsis rubida (assembly GCF_900115345.1). Lineage (GTDB taxonomy): Bacteria > Actinomycetota > Actinomycetes > Mycobacteriales > Pseudonocardiaceae > Amycolatopsis > Amycolatopsis rubida. The sequence continues at coordinate 503,705 of NZ_FOWC01000001.1, forward strand.
TCCTCGACCGCATCGACATCGTGGTGCCGCCAGGCCTGGAGCACGATCTCGACGGCAAAGACGAACACCAGGCGCGCCGCCTGCTCGACGCCGCCACTCACTACTCCAGGCCTCGCGGCTCCCGGGAAAGGGCCAAGGAGTTCTTCGAGGCGCTCAAGGCGCACGTCGAGGCCCATGTCCCGGGGTTCCCGGCTTCAAGCCAGGACGTCGGCGACCTGTGGCAACTGTCCGAAACAGCGGCGGCGGGCATCAAGGTCTTCCTGACCTGGGACGAACGATTGAAGAACACGATCGCCCCGCTGCTGCGCGGCGTGCCGGACACGCCCGAGATCTCCCAGCTTCGCGTCCTCGACCCCGACCATCTGCTGATTCACCTCGACGAACTCGCCCACCGCCGCGTCCTACCGGCCGGACACGCTCAAGGGCAGCGAGTTCGAGACAGGCCGCGCCGGGTCGGCCTCCGAGCCGACGCTCATGCGGTTCCTCGACCGCAACGGCGGCGAGACCAAAGCCAAGCTGAAGGCCGCACTGCACCAGCTCGCCCGGGACCAGCGCGAGCAGCTGATCGTCACCGCGCCCGACGGCGCGCCCGTCGCCTGCTACGCCCTCGTCGAGGCGGAACGAAACCTTCAGGTCCCTCTGCTGCGGCTGGCCGATCACGCCATCGCCCCGACGCTCGGTCGGCAACTGCTGTGGCATCTGCGCGAGCAAGCCCGCACGCGCGGCTGCTCCGTGGTCGACATCACCGACCCGCACCTTCCTCCCCACCTCCAAAACATCGCCCGACGCGAGCATTACCAGCACGTCGGCGACCACTGGTACGCCGTCGTCGTCGACCAGATCGGCACCGGCGCTGAGATCAGCGCGGCCACGACCCAGGCCTACCGGCAAGCCGGTCTCGCCGCCGCCCCGCTGATCCCGGCACGCATCGACGCCGACACCGCCCACCATTACGAACGGGTGTGGTGGCCAGCCAAAATCATCGACAGCGAACTCCCCCACTTCGCCGTCCTGATCAGGCCTGTGTGGAGTTCCGAGCTGTTCGGCGTGCCCGCGCCGTTGCTCAAGCGACGAGCGGATCTGGCGTTCGGCCGCGAGCAGGTCTACTTCCGCAGCGGACGCAACAGCACCCTGACCACGCCCAGCCGGATCCTCTGGTACATGAGCAGCAGCCGCAGGGACGGGCCAGCGGCCATCATCGGCACGTCCCTGCTCGACGGAATCACCACAGGCACGCCCGACGAGCTGTTCACGGCGTACGGACACTACGGCGTCTACCACCTGGCCAACATCTACGACGCCGCGCGAGACGGCCGCGCTCAGGTCCTGCAACTCTCCGACACTGAACTCTTCCCGAAACCGGTCGACCGCAAGAACTACGACCGGTTGCTGCGCATCCACAAAGGCCCCCAATCCATACAGTCCCCGGTGAACGTGTCACCAGAGCTGTTCACCGCGATCTACCGCCTAGGACAGGGCTAGCCCAGCCCCTTCCGTACACACCGGACGCCGAAGCACACCAACCGAGACGCAACAGAACCAGCCTCTGAAGGTTTTTGTCGGTCCCCGCAGCTAGGGTCCAGGCCGTGACCACACGCGCGACCTCCCCAGCAACCAACGCCGCCGCACCGGCACGACCGCTGCTGATGTCGCTGCGCCCCCGCTTCGCAGAGGCAATCCTCGACGGCACCAAAACCATCGAGTTGCGCCGCACACGAGTGTCCGCCCCACCCGGCACCAAACTCGTGCTCTACGCCAGCGCACCGACCATGGCCGTCGTCGGCATCGCCACGCTGATCGGCATCGAAATCGCCAGCCCCGGCAAATCTGGCGACGCCACCGCAGCCGTGTCTGCCTGAGCAAAGCCGAATACGACGAATACTTCGCCGGTGCCGAACTCGCGACCGCCATCGCCGTCGCCGCCCCCGAACGGCTCGCAGCACCGCACACTCTCGCCGCATTCCGCGCCGCCACCGGCTTCCGGCCACCCCAGAGCTACCGCTACCTCGGCAAGTTCGACCCCGAGATCCTTCACGCCGCCGCCCATTGACCCCCGCAAGGCAGCTAGCCCAGAACTCAAACCCTACGGGCTCCCCGAGTGAAGTCTCGGGGACGACACTATGACTCGACGATCATCGGCTCCGCTGCGGCGATCGCCGAAACCGAACCGATTATGGGCGGCCTGTCCGCCGACGGGCTCAAGCGCCCGTACCGCAACATTGCAGGCACCGCGGTCCTGATGCATCCCACACGCGCCAGTAGTTGTGCGGAGCCAACCGGGGCAGCAAATCGATTCCCGGCTAGCAATGACTGAGCCAGCGCAGTCTGCTAGTTTCGCAGATCGCACCCAGATTTGACTAAATTTTCTTACTGCAAAGGAACGTGAGGCACTGCACTAATAATTAAAGATCAACGCACAGTATTCTCGTTTAAGCATTTTTCACTTTACGCGATCAGTCCGCCGCCAAAATGTATCCCTCCACCAATAAAGAACACTTCGATCACTAGGCCAACCAATTAACCGATCGTCCTCGTCTTCGAAAGAATCAATTCTCAGATCAATGGGACGCCAGCCCTTGTCGAGCAATTCCCCATCATTCGGTTTACGCACTCTATCCTTCCATCGAGATTCACTTGCCCCCACTTGCCGATAGTTGCGTTGAGCCTCGATGAGCGAGACCCCGTTCGCCCCACTGCACGAAATTGGCCATCGAAGCTGCACCAAGTCATCCTCCCAGTAGCAAATCGGACAGATTTCCGATGACCCCGGTGAACATTCGTAAACTCTGCGTCCGCAGCAGGGGCAAGGGAACTTTTCACCCTGATCGTCCATCATGGCACCAACATTCCAGGCTGCCTGCCGAAGTAGGCTTGATCGGCGTGATAATACGACATGATCCCCTCATTTCCTGTCACTGCAAACTCACTAGTGTGCGGATCGAAATAATACGTTTTTGCGCCATCCTGCTTGATTTGCACTCCAGGCCGACGACCACCACACGTACAGGTTAGGTCGCGTGCCGCATAGTCATACTCCGACTTGGTGTCAATCCCCATTTCGTGACCGTGCTTGTCGAAATGCCGATCAAGATTCCCTTCACTCGTCCACCCGCCGCAGTTGTGGACCAAAACCGGCGTAGTGCCAGCAAGTACATAGTACGTGTGGGTGGTGTCGATGGTGAGGTTGTAGGTGCGGATGCTGGTGGTGTAGCGGTTAAGAGTTTGGACGGCGGCGTGGCCGTTGCCGGGCGTGTCGAGGAGGTCGCCGGGCCGGAGGTTGGTGGCGTCGGTCCAGGTGTGGGTGGTTGCGTCCCACCAGCGGTGGTGCGCGGTGCTGGTGATCTTCTTCGGTCCGCCGGGGGTGGCGACGGTGACGTCGACGAAGTCGCGGTCGGTGTCGGTGATGTGCAGAGCCGTGACGGCGTGGATCTCGGTGCTCGCGTTGTCGGGCTCGGCGTTGCGGACCTTGTCGCCGACCTTGACCTGCTCGATCGGCTTCATCGTCCCGTCGGCCATGAGCACCGAAGTGGACCCGGCGAAACTGTTGCAACCCGCCGCGAGATCTTCGGCGACGGCACGGCTTTCCGCGCCGACCTCGCCTTCGATGAGGTGAGCACCGCCGGAGACGGCGAGTTCGGTGCCTCTGGCCGCGGCGCCGCCGGGGACGAACCACGCCCCGACCTCGAGTACGCCCTTGATGCATCCGACGACTGCGGGATCGCGGAAGCAGCCGTCCACCAAGTCCTTCGCCCCGGAGAACTCGTACACGGCCTCCCCGGCCTTCTTGAGGTGGCCCCCGAGCCATCCCCAAAAATCTTCTCCGTCGTCACCGTCGTCGGACCCACCGGAACCACCGCCGCCTGATGCCCCGTGCTGTTTCGGCGCGGCCTTGCGGTGCCCGCCGGAAGACGCGGGAGCGCCATGGTTGGCAGGATGCTGCTGGGCCGCCCGGCAACCGCAGGTGTTGTTGGTTGGCTTGTCGCAGCTCCAGCCGCCGTTGCGGCAGGCGTCGCCGCCGCCGATCCTTCCGTCGGGCATGCGGCACGCGCCGTCGGGGACGCCGGGGCACAGACCGGACGGGTCGGTCAGCCCGACCGGGTTGTCGTTGGCGTAGGAGTAGCCGTTCATCTGCTGCGGGTCGTCGGTCTTCAGCACCGGGTCGACCGTGGTGAACCGGCCGAGAGCCGGGTCGTACTCGCGCGCACCGAGGTGGGTCAGGCCGGTCGTGTTGCGGTATCCGCCCAGGTAGCCGTGTTTGTCCGGCCAGAGGGAGGGAGCCGGGCCGCGGGAGACTCCGTAGGGGTCCTGCCATCGTTGGGTGACGGCGAGGGTGTCAGCTTTGACGGTGGCGTAGGCGGTGTTCTGGGTGTCGGTCATCGACCACGTCAGGCCGGCGTTGGCGTCGCGTTCGGCGACGGGTGCTCCGTTGAACGTGTAGAACCGGGTGCCGACTGTCTGGGAGGTTCCGGTGCCGCGGAACAGTTCCAGGTCGTTGAGTTTCAGGGTGGTGCCGGTCGGGTCCTTGGTCAGCAGGAGGTTGCCGTCGGCGTCGTAGGTGTAGCTGGAGACCTTGCCGCTGGCGTCGGTGGCGGTGGCGATGTGGCCTTCAGCGTCGTAGGTGAAGGTCTGTCCCGCGCCCGCGGGTCCTTGGGTGAGGGTGCGGCCGGAGGGGTCGTAGGTGTAGGCGGAGTGGCTGCTGCCGTTGGGGCCGGTGGTGTCCAGTGCCTGGATCGCGTGCGGTTGCGGCTGCCCGGCGTTGGGGTAGGTCGACTTCGATGTGGTGTCCCCGGCGGCGCCGTGCTGGGTTTGGGTCAGGCGGTTGCCGGTGGTGTCGTAGGTCCAGGAGGTCCAGTACGGCGCGGCACCGCCCAGGCCCGTGGCACTGGGGGTGGTGGCGCAGTTGCCCGCGGCGGGGGTGAATGCCTGGGTCAGGCGCTGGAGGTAGTCGTAGCTGAAGCACTGGGTGTCGGACTGGGCGTCTTGGGGGGTGTCGGCGAGGGAGGTGATGTTGCCTGCCGGGTCGTAGCCGTAGAACCGGTTGGCGATCATGAAGTTCGTTTTGGTCGCGCGTTCGGCCAGGGTGGTGGCCAGCCGGTTGGTGCCGTCGGCGTAGGTGTGGGTGACCGCGATCTGGTCGGGCAGCGTCGGGTCCTGGTAGTTGGTGCGCAGAACCTGCCCGTAGGGGTTGTAGTCGGTCTCGGAGACCAGCAGGGTGCCGCCGTCTCCGGCGTCCTGGTAGGTGACGGGCTGGTCCAGCGCGTCGTAGCCGGTGATCATGGACTCGTCCGGCAAGCCGCCGACTGCGGGGCTGCCGAAGGACCGGAGGACATCGCTGAGCGGGTCGTAACGCCAGGAGAACGAGTAGTTGCCGCCGAACCCGGTTTCGCCGAGAGGGACAGTGAAGTGGGAGTAGGCGACCCGGCCCGCCTTGTCGTACTCCTCGACCGTGTTGGTGTAGGTCTTGCCGCCGGCGTAGCGGCTGGAGGCGGTGGGCTTGTCCTTCAGCACCGTGTCGTACGTCCACGCCGCCAGCTTGGTTCCGCTGGTGGAAGCCTGGTATTCGGCGGTTTTGCGGCCGAGGTTGTCGTAGGTGTAGGCCAGGGTGCGGCCGCTGGCGTCGGCGCTGGTCAGCATCCGCCCGCCGTTGTCGTAGGTGTACTGGCTGAGGCCGGTGTCCGGGTCCGTGGCGGAGGTCTTCCGGCCGAGCAGGTCGTAGCTGGTCTTCCAGGTGTTGTGCCCGGTGGAGTCCGTGGTCGAGGCGAGCAGGCCGTCGTGGGTGTAGGTGTAGCTGGTGACGTCGGCCGGGTCGCCGGGGTTGGTGTGGGCGGGGTCTTTGTATTGCGCCAGCTGGACTTTCTGGCCCAGGCCGTTGGTGACGACGCTGCTGGCCGTGCCGCCGAGAGGCGGGATGGCGGTGGTGCGGTCGCCGTCGTAGACGGTGGTGCCGCGCCATTGTTCGACGCCGTACAGCTGGTAAGCCGAGCCTGTCGCGCGTCCGGCGCTGTCGAAGGTGGACACCGTTGTGCTCGGGACGGTGTTGTCCGTGACCGTCAACAGAGTGCCGACGGGCCCGGAATCGCCGTTCCAGTACGCGTCGTGGGTTTTCCACACCTGGCCGTGCGAGCCGTAGTAGGAGTCCGTGACGACACGTCCGCCTTGCGAATACGACGTCGGTGCCTGTGTTTGCACGGTGCGGCCGAGTCCGTCGACCAGTGCGTAGCTCGTCGCGTATTTGCTGCTGGACAGCAGCGTGTTCGTGGCGACGACGCTGGGCCCGGTGTTGCTGACTGTGTAGGCGTAAGTGGTTTTGGCTGGAGCGTTGGCGCTCTTGCTGTGGCCCGGGGGCCAGACCGCAGTCAGCCGGCCGAGGGCGTCGTACGCCGCGTCGGTGCGCAGTCCGCTGTGGTCGACCGCGGCGGTGAGGGCGCCGGTGATCGGGTCGAGGTACCGGATCGAGGTGAACTTGGTGGTGTCAGTGCTGCTGACTTGCGGTGTGGTGGTCACGACCTGGGTGACGGGGCCGCCGGTGGACGGCGTGAAGGCCGTCGTGGTGGTCAGGCCCAGTGCGTCGGTCGCGGACACGGTGCGGCCGTAGTTGTCGAAGTCGGTACGGGTGGCCGGGGACAGGAAGTGTTCCGCGTTGTCGGCCGGCCAGGAGTCGACGGTGTCGGTCTGGGTGACATTGCCTGCCGTGGGCACGGCCCCGAACGGCTGGTGGTCGAAATAGGACCTGGTGTCGGAGACGATGGTGGCGCTGCTCGCGGGCGTGGCACAGGTGCCGGCGGTGGTTTGGACCTGGTTGACGTAGTTGATCAGCCACGCAGTGGTGTTCTGGCTGTAGGTGCTGCGGGTGCACGTGGCCTGGTTCGGATCGGCGATGTCGCCGTCTTTTTCGACCTGGGTGGCCAGTCCGTAGTTGCCGAAGGTGGTGCTTGTGCGGGTGGTGCGCCAGTTGTTGGCCGCGGCGATCCACGTGCGGGTGCGGGTGGTTCCGGTGCCGGTGTAGAAGGCTTGGGTACCGTCGCCGTTGGTCGCGGTCGGCGCGGAGATCCACGGGTCGTTGATCGTGGTGGCGATGACCTTGCCGTCGAGGTAGGTCTGGGATTCCCGGGTGAATCCGGGCACGGGCTTGCTGTCGGGGATGGTCTCGCCGAGGCTGTCGGTCATCGACACGCTGCGCTTGCCGCCCCCGGGCAGGGTGTCGCCGTCCATGCCGCGCAGGTACAGCGTCTGGGTGACCGCTGGAGGCCCGGACGGATCGCTTGTGGCCTGCCCGACGGTGGTCTTCACCGCGGCGTAGCCGCGCCACAGCGACCAGGTGCGGTTTTTCGGGTCGGCGAGGTAGTTCTCGTCGTAGTGCCAGGCACCGCCGCCGACGTAGTCGTAGTGCGTCAGGGTTTGCTGCGACAGCGTCGTGCGACCGTCCTCGGTGACGTCGGTGACCAAATATTTGTTGAACCAGTCCAGCACCGGCTCGGTCGCGCCGCCCGGTGTCCAGTACGTCGGGTAGCAGGCCAGTGTGTTCGTCTCCGGGTTCGCCGGCATGGTCTTGCCGGGGACGCACTGCGGATCGGCGTATTTGACCGCGGTGACGCCGCCCTCTTCGTTGGTGACGGCGTCGATCCGGTTGCGGGTCAGCGCGGTGTAGTTGTTGCTCGCGTCGACCCGGTTCGCCAGGGCCTTGGGGTGGAAGCTCACCGGCGGCAGGCTGATCGAGCCGCCTGCCTTCCCGGTCTGGGTGATCGAGTCCAGCCACATCGCCGGGCTGGAGCCGTCGCCGCTGGCGGGAAAGGACTGGGCCAGCGTCCACTGGTTCGCGGTCTTCCAGCCGGTGCCGGCGTCGGTGACCTGCGTGCTGATGGCGGTGATGCGGCGGCGGGAGAAGAACGCCGGCGACACGTTGGTGCAGTTCGCGCCTTGCGCGCACAGCTGGTCGGCGGGCACGTCCGGCCACGACGCCGCGTTGGCGGTGGTGAGCTGGGCCGGATCGCAGGTGACGGCGCCGCCGGGCAGGCAGCGTTCGGTCGTGTCGAACACGATCTGCGCGGGTGCGTGCGTGAACACACCCGCGACGCGGGTGTTGAAGCCGTACTCGATCCGCTGCAGGTAGCCGCCGCGCACGTACGGGGTGCCGGGGCTGGTGGTGTTCAGGTTCAGCCCGTAGTAGTTGGTTTCCGGCTGGTAGTAGAACGTCATCGCGTTTCCGCGCGGATCGACGACGTAGTCGAGGTTCCAGCGCCACGCCTGCTGACACCACGACGCGGCGAACGTCGCCGCGTTGCAGGGTTCGCCGGGATTGTTGCCGAAAACCGGCTCGGTCCAGGTGGACTGCGTTTCGGGATTGCCGGCCTGCCAGCCCGGCAGGTGGTTGAGGCCGAAGAAGTACTGGGTGCCGTCGACGGTGGTGATCTTCCAGTGCTCGCCGCCTTGAGCGCCGTTGCTCGCGCCGGTCACCTTCTCCACGCGCGAACCGTCGTCCGTCCGCAACCGCCAGGCACCGGTGGCAGTGTCCTTCACCAGTTCGGTGGTCCTGCCTGCCAGGGACAGCCTCGCGTTGTCGGTCGCCCAGCACAGGTCGCCGGTCTTGGTCTGCCCGTTGTTGCCGCCGAGGTCTTCGGAGCATGATTTGTAGGACCGCTCGACGTATCCGCCGCCGCTCACGCTCCAGCCGTCGCCGATTTCCGACGCCTGGTTGTTCGTCGCCGACGTCAGGCCGTCCACGGCCCCGGATGAGTACTGCAACGACACCGACGGTGCCGGACCACCCGGGCCCGCCGGGGCGGACAGCGGGTAGGAGTAGTTGAATTCGCCCGAGGGCTCCCCCGCGGTCCACGACCCGGCCGGGGACAGCTTCGTCACCTTGAAGTCGCCGTCGCCGCTGGAGGTGTCCGGGGTGGCCGCGAGCACCGTCGCCGTCGGGGCGAGGGCGACTTCGCCGGCGAGCTGCCCGGCTTTCGCGTCATTGGCTGACGCGACGGGTGTTCCGGTGCGGCACTCGGGTTTCTCGGGCGTGCTCACCACACAGGACGGGTACTGCACGAACCGCAGCCGACGTCCGAAATCAGCACCGTAGGCACCGGCGAACGACCGATAGTCCAAGACGACCTCGACCGGCCCGGACGTGTCGCCCGACACCGGGGCGACCTGCACCAACGTGCCGCGGATACCCGCCTTGTCGGCCACCGCGTGATCGACTGTGCTGACCTCGACCCGTGCCGCGTCGTGCTTCTGCGGCGAGCTGGCTGCCGTCGCGCTGTAGGCACCGGTGCGGCTGTCGCGGCCGTGCCCGCGGGTCACCGACACCTGATTCCCCACCGCCAGCTTCTTCGGCGACGCGCCGCCCTGCGCGGTGGCCGGCAGATCGACCTGTGCCTTGCCCGCGGCGGGCCAATGCACTGCCGGGACGGGCGCCGACGCGGTTTTTGACGGCGCGTTGCCGGAGAGCGCCTTGACGTCGGAGCCCTTCACCGAGCGCTCGGCTTGCAGCGCGGGCAGATCCCAGCCCAGCCCGTGCCAGCCGGTCGGCGCCGCGACCGCGTCCTGGCTCGACGCCAGCATGATCGCGGCGATCACGACAGCCGTCACGCGCGACCATCTCTTGATCCGAAAAGCCCGTCCCGAGCCGGTCATGATGCTCATCACCCTTGTCTGCACAGGTGCAACACGAAAAAGAAGAAGGCCGTTGATCGACTACAGATTGCGGCGACCGAAAGTCACCCCGGGGTCATCGGTTTTGGCATCCGCAAGAAGATCCTTCGCGGTGCGGAGGCCTTGATACACGCGCACTCCGGCCACACCGCCATACCATTCGTCGGACCGCGTCCCGTTCCACACGCCTCGTCCGATGAACAGGTCACCGGTGCTGGGCCTGCTGACGACGCCCTGGCCGCCGCTCGTGTTCAAGTAGGTGTTCTGCTTCACGCCGTTGACGTAGAACGCCATGGTTCCGGTGGAAGCGTCGTACGTAGCGGACAGGTGCACCCAGGTGTTGTCGACGGCGTCGGCGTCGCTGACCGCCCACCACGCCCCGGTTCCCGTTGCCGACGAACTGATGAGCATCGTCCATTTAGGATGCTGCACGCCGTTGGAGTCGGGCAAGCTGTGGTACCCGAGCAGTTCGGCGGAGAACTGCGCGTCGTCCATTCCCACCACCGCCCGTCCGCTCGTGTCGATCGCGCCGTGGGCGGCGACGTCACCGGCGGTCCAGGAGTGGTAAGCCCACGCCTCGACGGTGTAGGACTTCTCCGTGCGCAGGTTCGCCGGCCGGCCCGCGTCGATCTGTCCCGTACCGGAGACGTCGAACCGCGCGGCGCACGCGTTGTCGCTCGACGCGAGGCTGACGCCGCCGGAACCGGTCCCGGTCGCCCTGCTGATCGTGTCGAAGTAGTGGTGGCCGTAGAGCGACGCAACCTGGTCGTCGGTCAAGACTTGGCTCCACGCCTGGACCTGATCCACCGAGCCCTTGAAGAAATTCCCGGTGCCGAGGTTCGATCCGACCGTGAAGGCGTCCGTGGCGCTCCAGGCGGTGGGAAGGGTGTTCTGTCCTTCGAGCTTTCCGTTGACGTACAACCGGACGCGCATCGATGTCTGGTCGAAAACGCCGGTCAGCAGCGTCCAGGTGCCGACCTGTGGCGGCTGGTTCCCCAACGCCCAGCGGTAGTTGTCGACGGTGTCGTCATCAGCCGTGGTCATCCCGAAGACCCACCGGTTGACGTCGGGCGAATACCGCAGCTGAAACGCGGCCGCGTGCTTCCCGCCTTGCGTGAACAGCGTGTAGTAGCCGTTCGCGTCGTCCAGTTTCGCCCACGCGGACACGGTGAAAGACCGCGCCGTGTCCACCGCCGGAGCCACTGAGCCATAGCCAGTTGCGCCATCGAAGTGGACAGCGCCCGCGGTCTTGCCGGTCGTCCAGCCATAGCCTCCGTTGAGGGCCAGGGCGTTGCCCAACGCGCTCGAGTCGTCGGCAGTGCTGCCCGTGCCGTCATCCAGAGCCCAATTGCCTTGCAACGACGGGACAGTCGTGCCGAGGACGTCGGTACAGCCCTCCGCCAGGCCGTACTTAGCCAGCGGGATCGCGGCGTTGGCCAGGTCATGCGCGTCCTGCGCGGACAGCACCCGCTGCCACGCCTGCACGTCGTCCACCTGTCCCGCGAGGAGGTCGGCCCGTGCCCCGTTGTATTTGCCCGCGCCGATCACGAGATTTCCGGAGGAAGCCCAGCTCGTGATGACGTTGGTGGTCTGTTTGACGCCATCGACGTACAAGGACATCGTCCCGGTCGAAGCGTCGTAGGTACCGGCGACGTGAGTCCATACTCCGAGCACCGGCGGCTTCGTCGCCTTCGCCCGGACCACTCCGGCGTTGGCCTGGTCGGCGGCGAGCATGCTGAACGCCCACGCGTTGTCGTCTTTGGAGTACTGCAGGTAGAACCCGCTGCCCTGGCTTCCGTCCTGGGAGACCACGGTTTGGAAGCCGTTGGTGTTGGCCAGTTTGACCCACGCGCCCACGCTGAAGGACTTTGTCGTGTCCAGCACCGGGCCGTTCGTGTTGACGTAGCCGCTGGAACCGTCCAGGGTCAGCGCGCCCTTGGTGCCTTCGCTGTAGCCGCCGGCGTCCGGGTGGGTCCAGGCGTTGCCGTGGTCGTAACCGGCGACCCAGTCGCCACCGCCGTTCAGGCTCGCGGTGTGCACGGCCAGGCCGCTGTTGTCCGGCGTTGTGTTCGCGGTGTCGGCTAGGACCCGGCCGCCCATCTCGTCGAACGGCCAGGCTCCCACCAAGCCGACCGACGGGGTGTAGGGCAACACGTGGAAGGAACACGAAGCGGCCTCGAGGTTGCCGCTGGCCAGGCAGGTGGCATCAGGGCCCGGGGTGCCTGCCTTGTTCACCGCCTTGACCTTGATGAAGTTCTGGTTGCCGTTGACCGCCAACGCGGACAGATCAGCCGTCGCGATCGGATTGCCGTTCGCGTCCGTGCCCCGGGTGGCGGTGACGCTGGGCGAACCTTGCGGCTGCGGCTCGGAACCGTCAGTGGTGTAGATGAAACGGCCGATGTCGTAGAACCCGGGGGTGGCCATGTCCACCGAGACAGTGAAATGCACACTGTCGTTCTGGTGGTCGGGAACCGTGCCGGTCATGCGCACCGCTGGCGCCCGCGGCACCGCCGAGTCCACAGTGAACTCGCAACTGCCCACCCAGGCCGACGCCAGCTCGCCGTCGCTGACCTGCATCGACCAGTTGTAGATCCCGTCGCTCGTGATCCATCCTCCGGGCACGGCCGCGAATTGCGCGGTCGCCGCCTGGTTCGGCCCCGGCGTGCCGACTGTCACGAGATTACCGCCGTTGTCGTGGACGTTCGTGCTGTGGCCCGCGGTCCCGGCACCCACCGCGAACCCGGCATACAGCGTGCCGCCGTCGGGGTCGGACACCGACCCGGCCAGCTGCGGCGTCTTCGTAGCCACCCACGGCCGGTTCTCGCCCTGGACGCACTTCGAGGTGCCGTGCTGCATGGTCAGGTTCCACGGCGGGTTCGGGCGGGAGTTGTAGTCAACCTGGAAATACGGGTTCAGATCGAACCGTCGCCACGCCGCAGTGGTGCCCTCGTCTCGCGCCGCGAGCACGAACCACGTGCTCTGCCAGTAGTTCGCCGCCGCGTCCTGCGCTGCTCGCAGCGCGTTGAACTGGCCGACGACATTCGATGCGTCATGGCAGTTCGCGACGTTCATGTCCGACACCCAGTACGCCCAGCCCGGCTGCAGGTTCCAAGTCGTGCCCGGGTCGGCCGGGTTCGAGACCCACAGCCCGGTCGGCTGCGGACTGCAGCTGTAGCTGTGCTGGATCGTCGTGTTCAGAGTCGCGGACTTGATCACCTTGCCGCCGAGAACCGAGGTGTTCATCTGGATGTACGACCGCGACGTCCTCGCGTTGTCGTAGTCCTCGTACCCGGCCTTCAGATTCGACAGGTCCCCCGTCGACGCGTTCCAGTTGTGCGCGTCCGGATACCCCGACTGCACCACGACGTGCGACTGGATGCCACAGGAAGTGCACCAGTTGTCCGGGTCGAGGGACACCGGGTACTTCGTCTTCGGATCGGCGAGAAACGCTTCGTCCGGACTGATCGTCACCTGGTCCGGAGTGAGCGCGAAGCCCATCACCGCTTCGCGCCTGCCGCCGCCCTCGCCCAGGTGCTGCTCAGCGGCCGAGCCCGCACCGGAGGAGTCCCACATCCTTGACGCGTCGCCGGCGAACACGACGTCGCCGCTGGAGTTCTTGACCTCAAGCCCGTTGGTGGGCGCGGCCTGGGCCGGGGTACCGCGGCCGTCGCCTTTTTTCACGGAAACGGTGGCGTTGTGCGTGTAGAGGCCGAACGGCACCTCGCGCAGCTGCGGATTCTTCGCCGCCTCGGGAGTCTTGATGACGAGGTTCTCGGTGTATCCCTCCGTCGCGGCCTTCACGGTCAAGTCAACGCCGGGAAGGACCTCGGAGTAGGTAGCGGTGTCGCCGGACAGCGAAGGCACCGGGAGATCAGCAGTCCACTTCAGACCGACCGCGGTGCCCTTTTCACCGGCCTGGACGATCGGTTTCGCCGCCGAACCGCTGCCACCCGGGTTGAGGCTGACGTCCACAGTGACGGCCTTCGGGCCGATCGAACCGTCGGGTCTCCGCACCAGCGTCGTGTCGATCGGAACCCAACCGCTCCCCTGCTTGACCCGCACGGGATGCACATACTGAGTCAACGTCCACGAACCGTCCGGGTTCGCGACCGTCTTGGACGTCTCCGTGGTCTCGGAAGCGACTTCGACCTGTTTGCCAGCCGCCCGGGCATACGCCGTCGCCGTCGCCTCGTCCGGAGCGACATCCGGAACGTTCTCGGCCGGAGCGGCGAGAACCGGCTGAACCACAGCCGCGGAACTCGCTGAGACTGCGGCAGCGACAAGAACAGCGCGCCAGCGCACACCAAATGAACGCACGAGATCCCCCACGTCAAGAACAACCAGCCAACGACCTGCTGGGTCCCCGACGAACCCGAGACGACTTTGCCAAACAGCGTTAACCAAAGAAATAGGCCAAGTGGCGTATTCGACAAATCGTGACCGTGACCGCTTTAAACAGAATAAAGGAACCTATAAGGCAATTCGAATAAAACCGACATCTTCGGAGATCTCTCGCCACATGAGATCATTGTTGGAAAGTCTCCAGTGTGTACTCGAACTAGTCTGCAAGGAGTAACGCCGCGACCAACGGCCGCGACAAAGCACCGCCCGAACCGACACAGGGCTGCCAGCAGCACTTCACAACGTCCCGCAGCGCCTCCTGCATCGTGAGGCAACACGGCCGATGTACCCAGAATGTGCTCCGGAGCCGACGCAGAGCCCGACACGGCACAACACAAAGCGCCAGTCAATCACCGCAAAAATTTCCCGACACCTGCATAAACTGATACAACCAAGCACTGTTTTGGCATTTCCGAAATTCAATACCTTGGGACATTTAATCCGCATTTCTGGGTTCGAGCCCAGGCGGCCCACCACTCACCTAACGCGTTGACCAGTGCAAACACCGCCCGGAAGATCCACTTCGCGGTCGCGTGTCCAGGCCGATGCGCTCCGTTTCGCGCCGTTTGCTCCGCTGTGCCGATTTGGCCCCAGATCCAACGTGGCCACCGGGGATGCCTCGGGCCGGACAGGTGGTTGTGACGACGGGAACCAGCCGCGGATGTTCGTGAGTTGCAACCGCAGTTAGGGACGTTGAGCTCGGTCAACGTCCGAGGGAAGCGACCGCAGTTGTCGTCGATGCGACCGGTGAACCCGGCTTCGCCGGAACTGAGCGCGGACCTAGCTCGCGACCTGCCGGCACGGCAAACGATATGGGAACCACGCCGCCGGGCTGGACGTTTCCTGCTGCGGTGGTGTGTCCAACCGCAGCGCAAAGGATTCAGCCATCGCTGCCGGGCAAACGTGCTGAACCAACGACTGGCTATAGCAGGATTCGGTTCAGGTACGGGGTTTCAAGCCTATGCCCGACCGGTTCGCGCGGCACGAGCAGTGGGAAATGGAATCCTGCGATGGCGTTTCGTTTGGCTTCAGCACGTCAAATTCCCGCATTGCCGCTTCGAACAGCGACGATCGAGGAAGGCCTCGCGGCAGATCTCCGACCGTGGCTGTGGCGATTTCCTCCGGACAAGCTGCTGACCACAGCGCCGCATGCCGCTCCGGCACGAGGTGCCGTTCGGTCGCGGCGAGGACATCGTCACGGCGGGCTGCCGCGAGTTCCGGGCCAATCGCTTGCGCTGCTGTCGAAGCGGTCGACGATGTCGAGAACGGGTTGTCGCCGATGGTCGTTGTCAGCGAGCAGCCGACCTGCGGGGAGCAGTTCAGCACGGCGGGGCCCTTCGCATTTCCGCCGCCAGTGGCATGGACGTCCGGCAATCGTCGAGGTTGCGTTCGAGAGGCCCATTTCACGGAAGCGCTTGGCCAGTCGATCAAGTGGGCACTCTATCCAGTGAGCGCAACCGAGGTCGGCGTTTTGAGCCACCGATCTCGACCGGGGCGGATCGCCCGCTCCGGAACCGGTAGAAGGGGAGACCGATGACTGTCCGCACAACTGCCGCCGCTCTGCTCGTCGCCGGAGCCGCTGCCGGAACCGTCGCGCTGACCACCGGCACTGCCAGCGCCATGCCGACGGACTTCAACTGCACGTCCGGCCAGGTCACCACCAAACTCGTCTACGGCGGCGCGGGGGCAGGCGGCCGTGACGGAGCCGTCCAGTTCACCGCGAAGCCGGGCGAAACCTGCACTCTGCCCGGGTCGCTGCCGGTCGACCTGACCGGGGCGCAC
Organism: Amycolatopsis rubida; assembly: GCF_900115345.1. Taxonomy (GTDB): domain Bacteria; phylum Actinomycetota; class Actinomycetes; order Mycobacteriales; family Pseudonocardiaceae; genus Amycolatopsis; species Amycolatopsis rubida. Next base: position 519,536 of record NZ_FOWC01000001.1, read on the forward strand.
GACGTGCTGGTGTCCTCCGATGCCGCGCCGGACGCGCCCGCGGTGGAGGTCAGCAACGGCTCCTCGGCCTACCTGCCGCTGCACTGGACCGCGATCGGCGCGCCCGGGGAGCAGGAGACCCCGCTGGCGCTCACCGTCACCGCGCCCCAGGAGACCAGCCCGCGCGGCGACACCAGCGACCCGAAGATCGACCTGTCCTGGAACCTCGGCGGAGTCGACGCCACCTCCGGCAGCCACACCGTCCACACCGGCACCATGACGGCTGGCACCGCGCCCACCATCTGACCGGCACACTGCGGCGGCGGGACCGAATTACTCGGTCCCGCCGCTGTCGGCTGAGCACGCCGTCAGGTTCCAGGCGACCTCCGGCGCAGCCGAGCCGGATCGGTACGGGCCACTGCGGCCGGCGCGGGCAGCTGCCAGCCGATCTCGTACGCCGCCGCGAAGCGTTCCTCGCCGAGGGCCAGCCGGCCACGGCTGCTCAGCGTGCGGACTTGTAGGTCCGTCCGGTCGTGGGCACCGCGCAGCCGGGCCGCCGCGCCGAGGATTTCCGCTCCGTCCAGGTATCGGCTGTACAGCTCGGCCAGGCCGGCGACCGTCACCGCGACGGTGGCCACGATCGGCAGGTCCTTGCTGTCGACCGCGGCCGGGTACGCCCGATCCAGCGCTGCCTCGGCACCGGGGCCGTCGCCGAGTTCCAGGCAGAGTTCGGCTCGTACCGCGCTCACCAGCGCCTGTCCGTGGTCGTCGCCGAACGGGAGTTCGGCCGACAACCCGGCCTCGGCCGCCTCGATCAGCTCGCCGGCCCTGGTCAGGTCACCGGTTCGCAGGCGGAAGCTGGCCTCTCGCGCGTAGAGCAGCACCACGGTCTCGGGCATGGTCGAGCGCAACGTGCGGTCCCGGGTTACCGCGATCATCGCCGCGGCCTGGTCGGTTTCGCCCAGCCGGACGTGCAGGTCGATCAGGCGCAGGTCGATGAACGTCTCATCGCTGTGATTGAGCGATCCGAACTCCTGGGCCAGCCGTTTGGCCTCGGTCAGGTCGGCCAGCGCACCGGCCAGGTCGCCGTCGTATTGCCGCAGCAGGGCACGCATCGGCAGGGCCATCGCGAGGCCCCAGCTGTCTCCCGCCTCGGCGAAGCAGTCCAGTGCGACGGCGACGTCTTCGCCGACCTCAGCTAAATGGCCGTCGTTCTCGGCTAGTTCGGCACGGGTTATCCGGGCCAATCCGGCCAGCCATCGGTCCGGGCCGTCGGCTAGCCGCTGGATGAGCGGCGACGCGTCGATTCCGGCGCGGGCGGCCAGCCCGGCGGCGGTCAGTACGCCGAAGGGCGGCAACTCCGGGTAGTTCAGCAGGCGGGTGACCACCTCGTCGGCCGGGCCGTCAGCGTCCAGCAGCAGCGCTCCGGCGGCGACGTCGTGGTGCATGCCAGGCTGGGCAGTCACTTGGCCGAGCCAGTATGACGCGTCGGCGTGTCGGCCCAGCATGTGCCAATACCAGGTCAGATCGAGCGCGAGAGCGAGCCCGGCGTCCGAGGTATCGCAGAGGTGGCGCAGGGCGGCCAGCACGTTGTCGTACTCGGCGGTCAGCGACTGAAGCGCGTCGAGTTGCCCGGGGCCGCGCAGAAGCGGGTCGTTGACCGCGGCCAGTTCGGCGAAGTACTCGGCGCTCAGGTTGCGCACGGTGGGCAGAATGCCTTGTTCGGCAAGGCATTCGAGCCCGTACTCGCGGATGGTCTCCAACATCCGGTACCGGCCGGGGACGAGTTGGAGCAGCGAACGGTCGACGAGGTCGGCGAGCAGTTCCCGGGCTTGTTCGACCGGGAGGGCGCAGACCGCGGCGGCCGAGGCGGGGGTGACGCCGCCGGGCAGGACCGAGATCCGTTCCGCGACCGTCCGCGCGTCCTCGCTGAGCAGGTCCCAGCTCCAGGCGATCACCGCGCGCAGCGTGCGGTGCCTGGGGAAAGCCGTGCGGCTGCCGGTGGCGAGGAGCCGGAAGCGGTCAGACAGGCCGGAAGCCAGGTCTGCCAAGGAAAGCGTCCGCAGGCGGGCCGCGGCCAGTTCCAGCGCTAATGGCATGCCGTCCAGGCCGCGGACGATTCGCAGCACGTCGTCGAGATTGCGCTCGTCGACCGTGAAGCCGGGGCGCACCGCGGCCGCGCGCTCGGTGAACAACCGCACGGACGCGGTGTCACGGGCCTGCTCGACGTCCGCGTCCGGTTCGGGCAGCGGAAGCGGGCCGAGCGGGACCAGCGCCTCGCCGTCGATCGCCAGCGGTTCGCGGCTGGTGGCCAGGACCCGCAGTCCGGCGCAGCGAGGCAGCAATGCGGAAAGGAGGTGGGCCACAGCGTCGATCAGGTGCTCGCAGTTGTCCACCACCAGCAGGGTTTCCTTGCCGCTCAGCTGATCTGCCAGCACGTCCAGGTCGTCGACGGGTTTGGCCGAAGCCTCGAACAGTGCGGTGCCGCGCAGTCCGATCGCGGCCAGCGCCGCGGCGGCGACCTTGGCCGGTTCGGTGACCGACGAGAGGTCGACCAGCCAGCGGCCGTCGCGGTATTCCCGTCGGCGGGCCGCCTCCAGGGCGATCCGCGTCTTGCCGGCACCGCCGGGGCCGAGCACGGTGACCATCCGGCCGGCGCCGAGCAGGGTGTCGATCCGAGCCAGGTCGTCGGTGCGGCCGACGAAACTGGTCAGCGGCGCGGGCAAGGTGGCCGGTTCGGTCTCCTTGGCCGGTTCGGCGCGCAGCAGGTTCAGGTGGCGTTCGCGCAGCGCGGTGCCCGGGTCGGCGCCGAGGTCGTCCGCGAGCGCTTCGCGGATTTGTTCGTACTGGGCCAAAGCTTCCGCCTGACGACCCTGCGTGGCGAGGGCGTCCATAAGCACTGCGGCGGCGCGTTCGTGGACGGGGTGCTCGGCGAGCAGGGCGGTCAGGCGGGCAGTTGCCGAGTCGGGACGGCCCTGGGAAAGCTCGGCTTTGGCGAGGTCGATGACGGCTTCGATCGACAGGCGGGCCAACCGGGTCGCGGCGGCAGGATCGACCGCGGCGACGACTGGGGGTTCGACGCCGGGACGGTCGCCCCACAGCGTCACGGCGTCGTCCAGCGAAGCCGCCGTGGCGAGTTGTTCGAACCGCAGCGCGTCCACGTCGGCAGCGTCGACGGTCAGCCGGTAACCGCCTGCGACCTGCGTGACGTCGCTGGGCGAACCAAGCGCTCGGCGCAGCCGGGAGACCAGGGCTTGCAGGGCGTGCGCTGGGTCAGCGGGCAGGTCCGGGCCCCAGATCGCGTCGACCAAGACGCTCTGCTCGACCGGCCGTCCGCCGGCCAGCGCCAGCCGCGCGACCAGTCCCCGCAACCGGGCACCGGGCACCGCGAGCGCCTCAGCACCCCGCGTCACCTGGAAGGCCCCGAGCAGCGTGACTCGAAGCCGCGCGCTCCCGTCCATTCGACGATCTTCGCGCGAACACCGGTGTCAGCGCCATGCGCCCCCGCATGAGCGCCGTGTGCGGGCCGTCGCCAAGGTGGTCACAGCGAACGAGAACACCGGGGGCTTGCCATGCATGACGCAGTAATAGCGGGAGCCGGACCGGTCGGTCTGTTCCTGGCCTGCGAGCTTGGTCTCGCGGGCAGTTCGGTCCTGGTGCTCGAACGGGAGCCTGAGCCCGGTTCCCAGTGGCGGACGGCACCGCTCGGGATGCGCGGTCTGTCGGCCACGTCGATCGAGGCGTTCCACCGCCGCGGGATGCTGCCTCCGCTGATGGCGGCACCGGACATCCTCGACCCGGCCAAGGTCGACGTCGACGCGCTGCCGTACCGGCCGCCCAGTTCACTGCCCGGCGGCATGATGACCAACCTCGACGCGATCGAGGCGGTGCTATCCGAGCAGGCTGCCAGGCTCGGGGTCGAAATCCGGCGCGGGGTCGAGGTTACCGATCTTGAGCAGCACGAAGACAGCGGGCGCAGTGTTGTGCGCGGGCTGGCGGGTTTCGAGTTCGCCGGCACCGAACCGCAGTTCACCGGCTACACCATCGACCACGGCGCGTTCGACCGCACGCAGCAGCCAAGCATCGAGCACCTTCAGACCGTGCTGCGCCGGGTGTCCGGCACCGACGTCACGCTGACCGGCGTCCGGCTCGTCTCGACGTTCACCGATCGCGCGATGCAGACCACGACGTATCGGCGCGGTCGCGTGCTGCTCGCCGGCGACGCCGCGCACATCCACTCCCCGCTGGGCGGCCAGAGACTCAATACCGGCATCAGCGACGCCTTGAACCTCGGGTGGAAGCTCGCGGCGGTGCGGCCGGACGCGCACGGCCAGCCGGTGCAGGGCGTCCTTCGCGATCTGCTCAGCACCCGAGACGGAACGACCCATGTGTACGGGAAGATGTCCGGCGCGTCGCTCCGCTATGACCTCGGCGGCGAGCATCCGCTGATCGGCCGTTACGCCCCCGATTTCCAGCTGGCAAAAGGAAATCGCGGCGATCTGATGCAGGACGGTCATGGCGTCGTCCTCGACTTCAGCGCTAGCGGCTGCGCGAGGCAACGGGCCAGTTGCGTTACGCGGCCGGGTACGGCGAAAGAAGACCTCGGATTGGGTGCCGTGCTTGTCCGGCCGGACGGCATCGTCGCCTGGGCGGGCGACCGCGACTTTTTCCAGGACTCGTTCACTCAAGCCAAAACTCAGTGGTTCGCCGAAAACTAGGAGCAGACATGACTATCACTCTCCGCCCGGGCAGCACTTGTGCTGTTCACCGGCGATTCGATCACCGACGCACAGCGGAACGAGAGCGAGGACGGTCTCGGATTCGGTTACCCGCTGCGGATCCCGGCGAATGGGGACTCCGTTATCCGGAACGGCCGGTGACCTGGCTGAATTCCGCGATCGCGGACAACAAGGTGATGGACCTCGAATCCCGTTGGCAGAACGATGTTCTGGATGCGCGCCCGGACGTGGTGCCGATCCTCGTCGGCATCAACGACGTCGGCTGGCATTTCTGTGACCCGGACGGTTACGTCATTCCCGCCGACAGAAGTGGCGCGTCGATCTGGACCCGAAAATCCAAGTGGTGCGCGAACTTGCCCGCAAATACGGCGCGCATTTGCTCGCCGCGGACGGCTTGTTCACCGAGGCTTGGCTGCGCCTGGCTACCGCCGAGTTCCTTGCTGCGCCTCTAGATTCGCGCGATATTCAGAGCGTTCCGGGCGGTCTGAGTGCAGCGCGCGGTCGTCTCGGACCAGCCGCCGGATGCGGTTGAGAACCGGTTCCGGGGTGACCCTCGCTGCCGTGGCGAGCAGGCCGACGTAGCCGGGCACGGCGATTTCGGCGCGGCGGTTGTGCACCGAATCGACGACCGCCCTTGCGACGTCTTCCGGCTGCACCTTAGGAATCGGCCGCAGGTCAAGGCCGGAGGCGAGGGCGGTGTCGACCGCCGAGGGCAGCACAGCGGTGAGGCTGACGCCCGCGTCCGCGAACTCCAAGCGGGTCGCGGCCGTCAGCCCCACCACCGCGAATTTGGTCGCGTTGTAGACAGCCAGTCCCTTGACCGGGAACTTGCCTGCCAGCGAGGCGACGTTGACGACGTGGCCGAAACCGCGTTCGACCATGCCGGGCAGCACCAGTTTCATTCCGCTGAGGACACCGCCGAGGTTGACGTCGATCTGCAGCCGGTCGGTGGCGTCGGCGAGTTCGAGAAATCCGCCGTTCGGCATGAGGCCCGCGTTGTTCACCAGCACGTGCAACGGTCCGTGGGCCTTCTCGGTCGCGGCCACGAAGGACGCGAACGAGTCGCGGTCGGCGACATCGAGGTGGTGGGCGGTGCCGCCGACCAGCGCGGCGGCTTCCTCGGCGGCCGCCTGGTTGAGGTCGCCGATCGCGACGTGCGCGCCCTTGCTCGCGAACAGCTTGGCGACCGCGCGGCCGATCCCGGCGCCTCCGCCGGTGATCGCGACGGACGCGCCGTCGAGGTCGATTCTGGGGTAGGTCATCGGGTCGCTCCTTGTTCGATGGCGGCGCGCACGCGCGGCGGGGTCAGGGTGCGGCAGGCGCGGAGCACGTCGGAGCGGCGGCGCAGATCCATGAAATTCGGGCCCATGACGTCCAGTTCGGCCTGGCCGGGTTCGATCCGAAGCACGCGGATTCCAGCAGCGCGGAGTTGCTTGACCTCCGCGTCGACGCGCCGGGTCATCGCGCGCCGGGCGAGTCGTTCGACGCGGGCGAAGCCGCGGCCGGGCGCGCCGCCGGAGGTGGACATCGGCGGAATGAGCACGGCCTCCTCGACCCCGGCCGGGATGACGAGATCGGCGGACGTCGGCGAGACGGTGCCGCCGTCGACGTACTCGCGGCCGTTGACGCCGACCGGCGGGAACCATCCCGGAATGGCCCAGGACGCGGCAATCGCGGTACCGAGCTGGGTACGCTGCGAATTCCCGAACGCGACCCGCTCCCCGGTGCGGAGATCGGCTCCGACGAGCCAGGTCCGCGGGTGGTCGACCCAGCCTTCGGCAGTGGCCAGCGCGGTGCCGAGACCGCGCAGCCATCCAGCGTCGCCACGTCCCCTCGGCAACGTTCCGGCCAGCCCGGCCAGCAGGTCCACCCGGCCGCGCACTGCCCCGGCGGTGAGGCCGAGACCAGGCCAAACCGGTGTCGGCAACGGCGGCAGCTTGCCCGGATGCTGAGCGAGATGGCGCACGACGCGGTCGTCGGCGGGTTCCCCTCGCAACCCGGCCATGATCTCGCCGACCCCGATGCCGGAACCGAGGAACGCCGCCATCTCCGCACCCGCCGAGGTGCCGACCAGTACGTCAGCTTCGCGCGCGTCCCAGCCCAGCTGGTCCTCGACCGCGGCGAGGGCAGCGGCGGTCCAGGCGAAGCCGAGCGTGCCGCCACAACCGAGCACCAGTGCGCGTTTGGTCATCGACCACCTCTGCGGAATCACGTGTCAGTGTCGGAACCGTATGTCATTTACACGCCCGGGGCAATACCGGTCAGGCGCGATCGGCGCTGCTGACGACCTTGTCGCTGCCGGTGTTCTTCGCGTTGCAGAGCACCTGGTCGGTCGCGTGGACCAGGCGATCGATGGCGGATCCGGCCTCGGGACAGGTCGCGAGGCCGATCGAGCCGGAGAGCCCGTCGATGGTCTTCGTCGCAGGCACTTCCACGACGAGCCGGGCGATGGCTTCGCGAACGCGTTCGGCGACAACGCGGGTGGCGGATTCGTGGATGTCGGGCAGCAAACCACGAACTCCTCGCCGCCGAACCGGCCGACCGAGTCGTAGCCGCACACTGCGGTGGCGACGGCGCGGTGCGCGAGACGGCATCGCCGCTGAGATGCCCGTGCTGGTCGTTGATCCGCTTGAAGCGGTCGAGATCCACCATCAGCACGCCGAAACTGGAGTCGACGGTTCGCTGCGCCCGGTCGAGCGCGCGGGCGTGCCGGCCGGTGGCGTTGAAGATCCCGTCTTCTCAGCAGAGTTCGGAAACCGTTGCGGGAAAACGATGTCGCGACTGCGCGGTCAGCTGATTTGTCGAACCCGGGTGCACCGAACGAATCGGCGCACCCGCGGGCAAGCCCTACCGGTGGCCGGCGAAGAGAGTCAACGGTTCCCGGAGTTCCGCGCAGTGGTGCTGACGCGGGATCTCCGTCGGGAGCTGGCCGTCTCCAGCAGCGTTGAGCGCCATGACCGCTGGACTGTCCTTTGTGTACGGATCATGCTGCGGCGCACCGTCCACAGTGGAGTTTCCGGTGCGCGCGAAACCGATGTGTCGCGGCTTCAGCGAACGGCAGCTGAGTTTCGTCGCGATCGACGCCGTGCATCAAGGTTACGTGATTGACGCGCCCGGTGGCGAAAGCTTCGGCGGGTGACATCGGCAGCATTGACCCGTCGACGATCGGCGCGACCGTGCCGTTGTCCGGATTTCTCCCGTGGTCGGCCTGGTTGAGCACAGCCTGCGCGGGCAGCGGGTGCCTTTTCGTCGAATCTCATCCGTCCTCCTTCGCTCCCGCCTGGCCGGGCAGGCTCGACCGATGACAAACTGCGGGTCATCGCCGCGGAACGCTTGTCTCCAGTCTTGCCGCTGCACGGGGAGGCACAACCTCCGTCCGCGCGCGCGGAAGATGTCACATTCCCGGGAACGACGGTCTTTGTCAGAGATCAAGCCGCGCCGAGGAATTCCGCCTCGGCCACCGCCCTCAATTCCCGTACTAATTCGCGCACCGCAAGGGATTGCGCGCCAGCGTAGGTGGCGACGTACCCGATTCGCCGGGTGGGCGGGTCGGCGATCGGCGTGACCGCGGCTCCCGGCGGGACGGCCGCGAGGGTCAGCTTCGGCAAGATCGCCATGCCGATCCCTTGCGCCACCATGGAAAGGACCACTCCGTCGTCGGCGACCTCCATCTTCGCCGACGGCAACCAGTTCTGCCGGGCCCACCAGGACCGGGTGTAGGAGGAGCAGTTTTCCGGCCAGTCGAGCAGCGGGAGACCGCGCGGATCGGCCTGACCGTCCGGGTTCACCAGGAAGTACGGTTCCCGGAACAGTTCTCCGGCGACCAATCCGGCGGGCGGGGTTTCGTCCTCGCCGAGCGTCGCGATGGCGACATCCGCGCGTCCGTCGGCGACCTCGCCCGCGGTGCCGCGGCCCAGTTCGGGGACGACCAGCACCTGCGGGTGCAGGCCGGAATGCTTGGCGGTCAAGCGTTCCAGCGCGGCGGGCAGGAGATGCGCGGCGGCGCTGCGGAAAGCGGCGATCCGCAGCGGGCCGGTGAGGGTCCCGGCTGCCGCGCCCCGGGCTTCAGCGCGGAGAACGTCGAGCTGGCGCAGAATCAACCGGGCGTGCACGAGTGCGCGGGCACCGGCGGCGGTCGGGCGAGCACCGGTTCGGCCGCGGTCGAAGAGGATGGTGCCGACCTTGCGTTCGCAGGTCCGGACTGCGTGCGAGACCGCGGACTGAGTCAGGCTCAGCTCGGCGGCAGCGGCGGTGAAGCTGCCGGTGCGCTCTACCGCGAGCAGCAGGCGCAGCTCGCCCGGCGTGAGGTCGACAGCATCCATGCGGCCAGCCTAGCCGCAACCATGAGCGAGATTCATGGATTAGCCCGGTCCATCGATCCGGAGGTCTGCCCGGGCGGCTTCGGCGCGCTTAAGTTACTGGTCAGAGCCAATTGAAGGAGATCACGTGTCCCTGACCGCCGTCCGCCAGGTCCGCCGCCCCGAGGGCGCGCCGAGCGCCGCCGATTTCGAGTTCGTCACCCAGCCGCTGCCGGAGCTCGCCGACGGACAGGCGCTGGTCGAAAACCGCTACCTGTCCGTCGATCCGTACATGCGCGAGTTCATGGAGTGGGGCGGCTGGGAACTGGGCGCGGGCCTGGAAGGCCGCACGATCGGCGAGGTGGTCGAGTCGAAGGAGCCGACGCTGCCGGTCGGCACGACGGTGTTCCACCGGCACGGCTGGGCTACCCACGCCGTCCTCACCGCCGCCGACGTCCGGGCGATCACACCCGCGGACGGCGTTCCGCTGAGCGCCTACCTCGGCATTCTCGGCGGGACCGGGCTCACCGCGTACGCCGGTCTCACTCGGATCGCGCAGGTCCGCCCCGGTGACGACGTGTTCATCTCCGCGGCGGCCGGTGCGGTGGGCAGTGCGGCCGGGCAGATCGCCCGGCTGCTCGGCGCGGGACGGATCGTGGGCAGCGCCGGGTCAGCGGCGAAGGTCGAGCACCTGACTCGCGACCTCGGCTTCGACGCCGCCTTCGACTACCACGACGGTCCCGTCACCGATCTGCTCGCGAAAGCGGCTCCGGACGGAATCGACGTGTACTTCGACAACGTCGGCGGCGATCACCTGGCCGCCGCCATCGACGCCCTTCGCGAGCGCGGTCGCGTCGCCTGGTGCGGTTCAGTCGCGCAGTACAACAGCCTGCGCACGCCGCCGAGCGCGCCGCACAACCTGTTCGAGGTGGTCGGGAAAAGCCTTCGGATCGAAGGGTTTCTGGTGCGCAATCACCTCGACGCACGCGAAGAGTTCGAGGAATTCCTGATCCCGCACGTCCGCAGCGGGCGAGTGCTCGTGAACGAGACTGTGACCGAAGGGTTTTCCAGCATCGTGGACGCGTTCATCGGCATGCTGCGCGGAGCGAACGTCGGGAAAATGCTGGTCCGGGTCTGACCGCGGGGAGGGGGCCGGAAAGCCCCCACCCCGCTCAGATCCTCAGTCGCGCCAACGGTTGTTGAGGAAGGCGTCGTCGTCCTCGTCGTCCTCAACCGGACGCGGGCGACGCGCCGGACGGCGCGGAGCCTCGGTTCGCAGCGCGGGCTGATTCGGAGTCACCGCGAACGGGGACGCCGAGCCGGGCTCGTTGCCGAACTCGTCGGAATCGAACGCCGAGGGCGGTTCGGTGCTCGGCCGGTCCGTGCTCCACCCGGACTTGGTCTTGCGCTTCCCCATCTCCCGCCGGTGCTGGACGTACCGTTCGGCCGCCTGCACCTGCTTGGTCATGTACTCCTGGGACTGTGCCTTGACCTCCTCGGCCTTCTGCTCGCGCAGTGCCCTGCGGTCGGCCTGCTCCCGGACCAGCGCGTCCAGTTCGGCCTTCATCGCGGCGGTTTCGCTCATGCGTGCCTCCTACCTGGTCCGGATGATCGGCGCGTCGTCGTCATCGTCGAGTGAACCAGTGATCCGGCTGGCGGGCTCGCCGAGATTGTCGAAGACCGCGCCCTCCACGCGGTACGCCGCGCGCCGCTCGGTTTCGCCGCCGCCGCCACCGCCGCCATGCCCGCCGCCCATCGAGCCCATGCCGGGCATCCCGGAGCCACCGGACTGACCCGGCTGGCCGGAACCGCCTGCGTGGTCGCCCGCCGGTTGCGAGAACCCGCCGCCGGTTTGGGTGCCGACCATCGGCGTGCTGTCGACCCCGGCCATGGGCGCGCCGTGCAGCGGAGCGCTCGGAGCGCCGGCGGGCACGCCCGGACCGCCGCTGTGCGACATCTCCGGACCGGGACCGCCCTCGATCGGATGACCAGGAGCCCCGCTCGGGACGCCGTGCTGCAACGGCTGGGCCGGACCGCCCGCAGGGTGTCCCGGGGCGTCCGAATCCGAGCCCCCCGGACCGGGGCCGCCTCCGGCCGGATGCGCCGGATCGCCTGCCGGATGCCCGCCGAACGGGTCGCCGCTGTGCGACATCTCCGGACCCGGCCCGCCCGCGATCGGATGCCCGGGGTGGCTGCTGCTGGGCGAGGCGCCGCCGTGCCCGTTGCCGTCGGGTCCCTTGTGGTCGCCGGCGTGCTTGCCGGGACCGTCGTCTCCGTGCTGGCCAGGACCGTCGCCCGCGTGATGCCTGCCGGTGCTGTCGCCGGGCATCTCCGGACCGTGGTCGATCTCGTGGACGCCCTGCTTCTTGTCTTCCTCGCCGAGCGTGTAGGTCGTCGGGTTGCCCTTGCCGTCGTCGACCGTGACGACGGTCGGCCCGTTGGGCCCGTCCGGACGCTCCGCGGTGATCTTCGTATCGCCGTCGCGGAGGTGGATCTTTCCGTCCGGGCCGGGGTGGTGGACCTGGGCGTCGTGCTGCTGGCCGTCGCCGCCGTCGTGCGCGGACTTGTCGTCGGACCAGTCGAGTTTGAAGTCCTTGGCGTTCCCGGAACCCTCGCCGATCTTGATGTCCATCTTGCCGTCGTGGTCCGGCTCGGACATTTCGAAGGTCTTGTCGCCCTGCTTGACCTTCAGGACATCGCGACCGTCGTCGTCGGGCTTGCCGTCGTGGTCCTTGTCCTCGCCCGGCTTGCCGTCGTGGCCCTTGCCGTCGTCGTCGGGCTTGCCGTCGTGGTCCTTGTCCTCGCCCGGCTTGCCGTCGTGACCCTTGCCATCGTCGTCGGGCTTGCCGTCGTGGTCCTTGTCTTCACCCGGCTTGCCGTCTTCGCCGCCGGGACCGCCGTCCGCGGGGTCGGTCTTGATCGGCGGGCCGTCGACCGGACCGCCGCCGCTGGAACCGCCGCCGCCCTTGTCGCCGGGGCTCTTGTCGTCGCCGGGAACCTTGTCGTCGGGGCCCTTGCCGTCCGGACCCTTTCCGTCGGGGCCCTTGCCGTCGCCGCCGGTCGAACCGGGTTCGCCGCCGCCGGGCCCGCCGAGGGGGCTGCCGCCGTGGCTGCCCTGCGCGTCCTTCTTCAGCGACTCCATCGCGGCCTCGGCCTTTTGCTTGGCCTCGGCCTGCGCCTTCTGCTTGGCCTCTTGCTCGGCCTGCTGCTTGGCCGCTTCCTCGGACTGCTGCTGGTCCTGTCCGCCGCCGGAACCCGAACCGCCCGAGCCGGACGAACCGCCCGAACCGGAACCAGAGCCGCCGGAACCGGAACCGCCGGGATCGGTCTTGATCGGTGGACCGTCCACCGGACCGCCGCCGCCGGAACCGCCGCCGGAACCGTCACCCGAGCCGCCGCCGAGGGGGCCGCCGCCCGGTGAATCGGACGGAACGTCGAGGTCAGGCACCTTGCCGCCGCCCCCGCCCGAGCCGCTGCCGGAACCGCCGCCCGAGCCGGAGCCGCCGCCAGTACCGCCGCCGATCCCGCCGATGCCGCCGCCCGAGCCGCTGCCGGAGTGGTCGCCCTGCGGCGTGTCCGAGCCGGACCCGCCGCCGGGACCGCCACCGGAACCGCCGCCGTAGCCGCCGCCCTGACCGTCGCCAGAACCGCCCTGGCCACCGCCGTAGCCACCAGAACCCTGACCGCCACCGCCGGGGCCGCCGCCGGGCCCCTGCCCCCCGCCGCCGGGACCACCGGGACCGCCCGAGCCGCCAGTCCCGCCTGCCCCGCCGTCCTTGGCGCCCTCGAACTTGTTCTTGACCTTGCCCATCTCTTTGTCAAGGGTGTCGTAGGCCTTGTCGACGAGATCCTTGGCGTCCTTGCAGGCCTTCTCGAACCCCTTGTAGATGGTGTCCCACATGTCGGGGTTGAACTGGTTCATGATCCACTGCTTGGCGAGGTCCTTGCCGTGGCTCTGGATCTCGTCGTCGTTGCAGCAGCCCTGGTCGTTGAGGGTGTCGACCAGGTTGGTGCCGAAGTTGTAGTCCATCCAGCCGGCGATCTGGGCCAGGTCGTCGACGCTGCCGTGCTCGCCGTTGGCGACCGCGATGACCTTCTGCGCCATCGTGTAGTCGGCCTTGCCGACCTGGTCGCGGTACAGCGCGATGACCTGGTCGGCCTTGCCCTTGCACAGGTCGAACAGCGTCTTCGTGGTGTGCAGCGTCGCTTCGCTGGCGTGGCTGAGGTCCTCCCCCAGCTTCGCGGCCTTCTTCTGGATGCTCTCGTTGTACCGGTCCGACGCCGCGTCGGCTCCCGCCCCGGTCCAGGTCCCGAACAGGGTGCCCAGTTCGGTTCCGGTCTCGGTCAGCGTCGACTTCACGGTTTCCGAGCCGGTCTTGAAGTGCATGGCGTCGTTGATGAAACCCTCGAAGCTGATCCCGCGCTGCTCGTCGAACGGACCGCGGATGTCCTTGTCGAGGTCGAGCTTGCGGGTGTTCCCCTTGCAGTCGTCGGGGAGCTTCTCAAGCAGCCCGCCGAAGGTCTCGAACACCCGGAGCGCGGCCGCCGCGGGGTCGAAGAGCTCGTCGGAGGTCTTCGTGCCGGTCGCCTCGGCGTCCTTGCCCTCGCCGGGGGCGGGCGGCTGCTTCTTGTCGAGCTCGCCCTTGCCCTTGTCGACTTCCTTCTTCTTCTCGTCCTGGTTGTAGCTGTTCTGCTGGCCCTTCTGCCGGGCCTCTTCGTAGATCTCGTCGAGCTTCGGAGCGCCGCCGGGCATCTCGAACGGGTTCTTCGGGATGGCGATGAACGTCCGCCCGTAGGACTTGATGTACTTCGCGACGTCCTGGCCCTCGTCGCCGCCCGGATTCGGGTGCTCGTTGACCCACGCCCGGAGCAGGCCGTCCTTCAGCTCCGGCGGCACCGCCGAGTTGTCGAGCAGCTTCTTGACATCCGGCCACGTCTTGGGCTTGTTTTCGTCCGCCATCAGAGGATCCCGTCGACGCCGTTGCCGGTCTTGTTAATGGCGCCGGACTGGTTGTCCTCGTTCGTGCCGTAGGCAGACCCGGCGGTGCTGATGTTCGTGCCGAACGATTCGAGAGCCTTGCTGTAGCCGGAGAGCGCGCCCCACAGCTGCTTGGTTCCCTCAAGGTACTTGTCGGAGTGCGCCTGGTGCGCCCGGCCGAACTTCTCCTTGGTCAGCTCGGAGTTCTCCAGGTCCGGATTGTCGTCCAGCAGCTTTTCCGCCAGGTCGCCGATCTTCTTCGACGCCGTCGACAACGCTTCGGTTGTCGCGGTGTACCCGCCCCCACCGCTCATTTCAGTGCTTCTCCTCGGCTCGGCAAGCTGTCAGGGCCTCCGCGAGCACTTCCGCCACGGATTCCACGTCGGTGAACCGATCGAGCTCGTCCAGATCGATCGACACGTCGTAGTAGATCTCCAGCGCCGCGAGAAGCCGGATCCGGCCCTTCGAGTCGATGCCGAGCTCCTCCAGCGGAGCGTCGGGCACGACGAGGGCCGGGTCGAGCCGGAAGGTGTCGCTGACGACCTTCGTGACCTCGGCGCAGTGATCACCCACGCACGCCACCGTAACGCGCCTTGGCGGCGGACCGGGCGACCTTTCCGCTGGAAGTGCGCGGAAGTCCGCCAGAAGGGACCAGGTGTACCGCACGGAGCGTGAGATCGTGCTCCCTCGACACCGCTCGCAGCACCGCCCGGGTCACGTCCTTGACCTCGGCTTCCGCTCCGCGGGCCCATTCCACGACCACCATCGCGCCCTCGCCCTGGTCGTCGGCGACGCCGAACGCGGCGACCCGGTCGCGCCGGATCGCCGGATGCGCCTCGCCCGCCGCCGCCTCCAGGTCCTGCGGATGGAAGTTGCGGCCGTCGACGACGATCAGGTCCTTGAGCCTGCCGGTGACGTAGAGGTCGCCGCGGTGGACCACGCCCAGATCGCCGGTGCGCAGCCAGCCCTGGAGCCCGTCGAGGACGCCGCCGAACGCTTCCGCGTCGCCGCGGCCCCAATAGCCGGACGCGACGTTCGGGCCGTGCACCCAGATCTCGCCGACCTCGCCCTCGGGCTGTTCGTGTCCGTCGTGGACGATCCGGACGAGCTGCCCGACTGGCTGGCCCACCGACATGACCGGCTGGCCGTCCGGCGTTTCGACGGCGCGGCCCTGGGCCAGGGCTTCCCGGTCGAGCACCGCGCCGCGCGGCCCTTCCTCGCCCGCGCTCGCGACGTACACCGTGGCCTCGGCCAGCCCGTACGACGGCCGATGCGCCTCGGCGCGGAACCCGCGCGGACCGAACACCTCGTGAAACCGCTCGACTGTGCGCGGTCGAACCGGCTCGGCGCCGTTGAGCGCGACCCGGACGTCCGAGAGGTCCAGGTCGTCCTGGCCGCCGACGTCGGCGGCCAGGTCGTAGGCGAAATTCGGGGCCGCGGTGAAGACGGCCGGATAGTCCGAGAGCTGGCGCAGCCAGCGCTGCGGCCGGTGCACGAACTCCGCCGGCGACATGAACACCGACCGGCCGCCGACGTAAACGGGCAGGCACAGCAGCTGGATCAGGCCCATGTCGTGGAAGAACGGGATCCAGCCGGCGCAGGTCGTCTGCTCGTCCGAGGCGTAGGCCTGGCTGGCCTGCCAGCAAGCCGCGACGATCGCCCGGTGCGGGATCACCGCGCCCGCCGGTTCGCGCGTCGACCCCGACGTGTACTGCAGGTAGGCGGGGCTTTCCGGATCGACGCGGACCGGGTCGAGGCCCGGTCCGGACAGCTCGTCCACCACCACGAGGTCGCCGGGATCGCTGAACTCGCGCACCTTCGCCGCGACAGCCGACGACGTCGCCCACACTCGCGCGCCGGAATCGGCGAGGACCCCGGAAAGCCGGTCGGCCTGCGCGCGATTGCCAGGCAGCATCAGCGGAACGGCGACCATCCCGGCGGCGAGCGCGCCGAAGAACGCCAGCGGATAAGCGAGTTCCTGTCCGGCGAGGATCGCGACACGCTCCCCCGGTTCCGCGACCCGGCGCAGTTCCCCGGCCACGATCCGGACTTTGGCGGCGAATTCCGCCCACGCCCAGGTGTGCTCGACGCCGCGACTGTGGTCTTGGTGGGTGAACAACGGCCGTTTGTCGTCGGCACGGGCGAACAGCCGATCCACGATCGAGACGTGCAGAACCTCGGCAGGCACCGTGTGGGACACCCAGCGAAGCTACCCGCTACGACGAGACCGCGACCACCCGGCCGAAAGTCCGCGAGTCGCCAAGGTGATCCACCACGCAGGCCGCCAGATCAGCCCGAGACGTGCGCTGGCCGAGACCTTCAGCGGAGTCGAGGGAAACGCGGGGCCGGCTGGTCAGTCAACCCGCTCGGCGGCACCGCTGTCCACGCGAGCCCGCTGGAAGCCAACAGCTTCTCCATCCGCGCCATGTCGGCGTACGGATGCCGCAGCCACCCAGCGCAGGATCCCGCCGAGCAACCGCGCGCCCGGCCCGGCGTCCGGCGGCGTCGCGAGAGCGGCGGAGGAGAGCACCATCAGCCGCGCACCGGACGGCAAAGCCGAAACGATGGCGGCGGTCCCGGCGGAGCAGACGGTGGTGGGGCCGAGGCCGGTCGAGCCGAGCGCGGAAACCACCGCCTCGGGTCCGGCGAGCGCACCGCGCAGCGACTCCGGGTTCAGCGCGTCGGCGGTGCGCCGGCGATGATCGAGGGCGAGGTTCCCTGGCAGGCGGGCGATGGCGGTCACGTCGTATCCGGCGGCCAAACCGCGTTCGACGACCAGCTGGCCGGTGCGTCCGGTCGTGGCGACGACAGCGAGCGAAGGCAGGGCGTTTCTTGAGGAGCCCGGTCCGGATCAGGCGGCCGGTTTGCTCGCCGGCTGGAACTTGAAGCGGGCCGCCTCCAGCAACGGCCGGTGCTTCGTGTTCTGGAACGCAGCGACCTTCCATCCGCTCCCGGTGCGGACCAGGCTGTAGGTCCGGACCTTGTTCAGCTCAGCGGGCTTCGAGCCCTTGGCGGTCGCACCGTGGGTGACGACGTGGGCCGAAGCGGGACCGACCCGGCGCACGCTCAACACCTCGTGAGCCAGCCGCGTGCCCTTGACGAAGCTGTCGAAGAGCGCTTGATGCGCCCGGCCGGTCTCGTCCGCGCTCTGGTCGAGGGTGCCGACATAGGCGATCCAGCACGGCGGTGATAGCGGCGAGGTCGGTGTCCTGCACTCGCAGGCGAGCGCGCGAGCGGTCGGACTGGGAGCGACCGACCTGTACGCGCTGAACATCCTGGAGCTGCGCGGCGCGATGACCGCCAGCGAACTGGGCCGCCTGGTCGATCGCCTTGAGGAGGGCGGCTACGTCCGCCGCGCACCCGACCCCGACGACCGGCGTAAGGTCGTTGTCCAGCCGCTCCACCAGCCCGAGGGCTTGGACAAGGCACTCGCCCCCGGCTCGCGCCAGCGTCGGCGAGATCCTGCGCGGCTACCGGCCGGAAGAGGCGGCGGTGGTGTTCGGCTATTTCGCCCGGGCCGCCGGCGCCTACCACGGCTTCACCCGGCTGGCCCGAGCTGTCAAGAAACGCTGCTCCGCGACACTCGCCGTCGCCTTCGCGGCCAGCCGGTAGTTCTCGTACGCGCCAGGCAGATCCCCGGCTTTCTCCAGCAAATGCGCTCGCACCGACAGCAACCGGTGATGCCGGGCGATCCGCTCCTCACTGTCTAATGTGGACAACAGAGCGAGCCCGGCCAGCGGCCCCTCGGTTTCGGCGAGCGCGATCGCCCGATTCAACGTCACCACCGGATTGGGCGCGATCCGTTCCAGGATCAGGTACAGCGCGTGCACCTGCCGCCAGTTGGTCTCGTCCGCGGTCGCCGCGTCGGCGTGTGTCGCGGCAATGGCCGCCTGCAGCTGATACGGGCCGAGCGCCGAACCCGCCAGCGACGCTTTCGCCAGCTCGGTGCCCTCGTCGAGCATCGCACGGTCCCACGTCGTGCGGTCCTGATCGGCCAGCGGCACCAGATCGCCCGACGGCGTCGTGCGGGCCGTCCGACGAGCGTGAGTCAGCAGCATCAACGCGAGCAGACCGGTCACCTCGCTGTCGTCCGGCAGCCGCGCGTGCACCATTCTGGCCAGCCGAATCGCCTCGTACGCCAGGTCGGCGCGGTGCAGATCGCTGCCCGACGACGCGGTGTAACCCTCGTTGAAAATCAGGTAAAGCACCTGCAGCACGACATTCAGCCGCTCCGGCTCCGCCGAACCCGGGAACGAACTGCCCGCCGCCCTGATCCGCTGTTTGGCACGGCTGATCCGGGCAGCCATCGTGCCCTCCGGCACGAGAAACGCGCGGGCGATCTCCGCCGTCGTCAGACCGCCGACCGCGCGCAGGGTCAACGCGGTCTGCGACGCCGGGGTCAGCGCCGGATGGCAGCACAGAAACAGCAAGAGCAGCGTGTCGTCGGTGTCCGGCACCTCGGGCGCGGCCTCGGCGGCGTTCGCCAGCTCCCGCTCGCGGCGCGCCTGGTCGCTGCGCAACTGGTCGACATAGCGCCGGGACGCGACCGTCGACAGCCAGCCGCGCGGATTGTTCGGCACGCCGTCGACCGGCCATTGCCGAGAAGCCGCGAGGACCGCCTCTTGCACGGCGTCCTCGCAGCCCTCGAACTGGCCGTACCGGCGCACCAGCACGCCAAGAACCTGCGGCACGAGTTCGCGCAGCAGGTCCTCGACGGAGGGAGCGGTCACGCGTCCAATTGTCCCTCCGAGAACATCACCTGGCGCACCTCGACGCCGAGCCCCTCGATCGCGGCGTCCGGGACCTGCGCGGCCAGCTCGATCGCCCGCTCCTTGCTCTCGACGTCGATCATGTAGTACCCGCCGAGGAACTCCTTGGACTCGAGAAACGGCCCGTCGGTCACCACCGGCTGCCCGTCCCGGACCGACACCACCGCGGCCTGCGACGGGTCGGCGAGCGCCTGGGCGGCGATCAGCTCGCCGGACTTCTTCGTCGACTCCATGAACGCGGTGACGCCGTTGCCGAGGGCCTCTTTCTCCTCGTCGGTCAGCGCGTCGAGGACGGACTGGTTGATGTGCAGGCTGATCAGGAACTTCATCGTCTTGCTCCTCGTGGTTTCGGGGTCTTTCGCGGAGTGGTCGGAGACGCGAGCGGGTTCTGGACTTGGACTTTATGTGATGCGCGTCACTATAAGTTCGGGCGCACTATGAACGGCATGGAGACCGACGCCTGGGCCGCACTGGCGAGTCCGTTCGTGGAAGGCGCGTACGCGACCGTCAAAGGCCGAGTGCGCACGTATGTCTTGCATCAGCAGCTCCTGGCGCACCTGCCTCCGCCACCAGCGACAGTGCTCGACGTCGGCGGCGGGGCCGGACATCAGTCCTTCCCCTTGGCACGCCTGGGTTACGACGTCGTTCTGCTGGATTCGTCCGACGCGATGCTGTCGAAAGCGGCGCAGCGTCTCGCCGCAGAATCAGCCGAGGTACGCGAGCGCGTCCAGCTGGTGCGCAGCCGCGGCGAGGACGCCGTCGCGGCGGTCGCGGGCCAGAAGTTCGACGCGGTGTTGTGCCACGGCGTGCTGATGTATGTGGACGATCCGGTACCGATGATCGACGCGCTGTGCGCCTGCGCGGCACCGGGCGGGGTCGTCTCGGTGATGGCGCTCAACGCCGAGACGCTGGCCGTCCTCCCGGCCCTGGAAGGACGGTGGAGCGACGCGCTGACGGCGTTCGACGGGCAGGGCGAGCGCGGCGTCCTCGGCGTGGACACGCGCGCCGACACCGTCGCAGGGCTGTCGCAGCTGCTCGTCGGACAGGGAGCCGAACCGCTTGCCTGGTACGGGGTTTGGCTGTTCGCCGACTGGATGGACCTGGATGTCGACGAGAGCCGGATCGGCGAGATCGCGGAGGTCGAGCTGGAGGCCGCGCGACGAGACCCGTACCGGCGGCTCAGCCGGGTGTTCCATCTCGTCGCACGCGCCTGAACTGTCCTATTTGGACGAGTCCCAGAACTCGGCGAGGACGCGCGCGCCCTGGGCCGGGTCCTGCGTCATCCACCAGTGCCCGAGCCCCTCCAGCACCGCGACCTTCGCCCCGGCTCGTGCGGCCGAGCGGCGGCGTTGCTCGGCCGTCCCGACGAAGTGGTCCTCGGTCGCCAGCACGACGAGTCCCGGACGCTCCGCCGCGCGTTCGAGGTTCCGGCCGGACTCCGCGAGCGCGGGCTGCGCCGCGGACCGGTAGAGCGGGAGCACCGCGCGGGCCATGTCGTCGTTCATTCCCTCGGCGACCTTGGCGGCCACCGCTTCGTGCATTCCACTGCGGACCAGGCGCTCGGCCCGGGCTTCCGCCGGCGCGCCGAACATCGCCGCGACGGCTTCCTCGCCGACGCCCGGCTTCTGCCACCCCTGCGCGAGGTCATGCCAGACGTAATCCGGGTCGAACGCGCCGGCCGTGTCACTGGCCCAGGTGCGCACCAATTCCGGACGCGCCATGACTGCGTTGAGCACGTGTGCGCCGCCCCAGTCGTGGCCGACCAGGTCGACCGGTTCGGGGAACTTCTCCAGCTCGGCGATCAGCCAGTCGCGGTACTCGACCGCCGTCGCGCCGAACCCCTCCGGCCACGGCGCGCCGAACCCGGGCGGGGACAGGCATACGGTCGAGCGATCGCCCAGCTCGGCGAGCAGACGCTCCCACACCGCGGCGGTTTCCGGATTGCCGTGGACGAAAACTGCGGTCATCGGACTTCCTCCCTCTCGTCGCTCCCACTCTATGCATACTTGCTTGTCGACTGGCAAGTATGTTGTAGAGTTTCTTCCCGTGACCGCGCCGCGCCGCACTCAACAGGAACGCCGGGACCAGGCGTCGGCCGCTTTGCTGGAAGCCGCCGCCGAGCTGGTCGTCGAGGAAGGCGTACGCGCCGTGACCTTGGCCCGCGTCGGCGAGCGCGCCGGGTACAGCCGCGGCCTGGTCACCCACCACTTCGGCGGGAAACAAGCGTTGCTGGAACAACTCGCCCGCACCACGCAGACCGGTTTCGTCCCCGGTCTCGACACCGTGGCACCCGGCCTGGACCGGCTGTTGCGGCTGATCGAGGGCTACCTCGCCCGGCTCAGCGAGCCCGACGTGCTGAGCCGGGCTTTCCTGGTGCTGTGGGCGGAATCGATGACCGCGCCGGAACTCGCCCCGATCTTCCGCGAACGCGACACCGCCTTCCGCCACGACCTGCGGCAAGAGATCTCCGCGGGCATCGCTGAGGGCACCATCCGCTCCGACGTCGACCCCGAGCAGATCGCCGTCACCATCGTCGGGCAGCTCCGCGGCATCGCGCTGCAGTGCCTGCTCGACCCGGCCGCGGTGGAGCCGGCCGAGCTATGCCGCTGCGCCACCGAAGTGTGGAAACGGGCGCTGTCCTAGAGCTGCGTCGCGCCGCCGTCGACCCTGAAACCGGCATGCGTCCGACCCCGCTGACGCTCGGGGCGCAAGGACCGCTGCCACCGCGACCCGTCAATCGGCCAGATCAACTGGCGGCAGTCACCGGAGAGCGATAGCAAACACCGCCCCGCGACCCAATCCCGCCCCGCCGCGCCAACAAACACCGTCCCGCGACCCAATCCCGCCCTGCGGCCGTCAACAAACACCGTCCCGCGACCCAGTCCCGCCCCGCCGCCGTCAAGCGACGAGGCGGAACTCCCCCTCGCACGGCACTCCCCTCCCAGCAGCGCTTCCGCTGAAGCGCTGCCCCCGACGGCTCGCCCCCTCGAACGTCGCCCCTCCGGCATCGTTCCCCAACGAGCCCGCCTCATTCGGCCGCCCTCGCAGGGGCGTTGGCTCTCGGCCAGGATCCGCACCGGACCCGGCTCAAGCGGCCATCCCCTCCAGGACGTGGGCGCTCACCAGCATCCGTCCCCTCACACGGATCTGCTGGAGCGATCAGTCACGCACCGTCTCCGAAACGCCGCCCCTCCAACGACGTTCTCCCAGACGAACCCTCGCAACACTGCCCTCCGGCACCGCTTCGACCGTTCGGCTTCCCAAGCGGCACGACCCCTCAGACGTGCCGCTCGCAAACACTGCGCCCCCTCAAAACCTCAGGCCGCGAACGCCGCAGCCTTCCGCGCCCGAACGCCCCGGGTAGCCGCTGCACCACGAGCACCGCCAGCAGGCTCAGCACCGCACTCGCGTCGAAGGCGAAGCCGGGTTCAGGTCGATCAGGTCACGCAGGGCAAGGCCGATGACCGCGAACGCCGTCAGCACCATCCGGGCCCAAGGTATGAGCACCGTCGCGGCTGACACCAAGGTCACCAGGCCGAGGACCAGCCAGATCGCCGCGCGGCTGGTGAACGACGACAGGGCGATTCCGGTCAGGTCGCCAGCCGGGAGCAGGCCGCTCAAGGCCAAGTCCCAGCCTTCGGCCCGCAGGTACTCCTGCCTGGCGGGGCGAATCGGGCCCTCGCCCCGCACCAGCACCCCACGGCAGCCCGCTGAGCAACCCCAGCCCGCCGATGGTCAGGGTGCGCGAGCGTCGCGCGCCGGCGGAACCGTACGAACTCACTTCTGTCGGACTCCTTGGCTCAGCAATCGAATCAAGCGTCACCAAGTTTTCCGCCGACTGCTTGCGCCGTCTACTGGTTCGCCGATAAAATCTTCAGATTTTTTTAACTGGCCACGAGATCAGGAACGCCGGGTTAGGCTCTCCGACGTCCGCGAAGAGAATGAGAAGGCGAGTCCTGCCAGATGTCCGCACCCAGCCCGTTCCGGTCGCCGTCGTTCAACGTGCTCAGCAGGCTCCTGCGCTCGTCACCTGCCCTGCTCGACACGACGTTCGACCAGTTGCGCACGCTGATCACGGTCGCGGAAACCGGAACCGCCCTCGCCGCGGCCCGCACGCTCGGCCGCGACCAGTCCAGCGTGCAAAAACAACTCGACACCCTCAACCGCAATTTCTCGGAATTGTGCGGAGAACCATTGCTGCACCGTCAGGGCCGCGGTCGTGACGTTCTTTTTACTGACACCGGACGCGCCGTCGCACAGCAAGCGCGCCGCACTCTCACCGAATTGCTGGACACCATTCACGAATGCCGGCGCGAACTCGGCGGAACGCTCACCGTCGGCGCGACTCGCTACACCCTCGGCAGCCTAGCCCACGCGGGCGATCTCGTGGCCGAGCAGTTCCGCGGCCGCGACATCGAGCTGAACGTGGTGCATGTGCGCACCAAAGACCTGATCGACCGGCTGCTGGCCAAGGACGTGGACCTGGTGTGCGGCAGCGTCGTCACGACCAGCGCGCTCGACTCCGTCGACGTGCTCGAATGGCGGCGCAGCGGACTCGGCATCGTGACCAATATGGACACTCCGAAGCCCGGGGAGCCCGTCGCCACCAGCCAATTGCCGACGCTTCCGCTCGTCGTGCCCAGCGGCGGCGTGATCAACGACTTTATGCGCGGCTGGTTCGGCTCCGACTACCGCAACCGGCTCGACATCGTCGCCGAGATCGACTCCGCGCAATACGGATTCGAACTGCTCCGTTCAGGTCTGGTCCGCGGTTGCATGCTCGTCACCCAAGGGCTCGGCGAGGCCGCGGGCGAAAACCGCCTGCACGCCGCCTCCGGATTGCGCACCATCGGCCTCGTCGACGACATCGAGCCGAAACTCGAACTGCTCGTCGGCGTGTTCGCCCGGCGCGGCGAACGGTCCTCGTACCCGGACAGCCATCCCCTCAACCTGCTGTGGAACGCACTGCGACAAGCGGGAGAGGCGTCCTGGCTCGAAGTCGGCCGCTGAGCCGTGCTCTCGCCCGCGGAGCCGTGCCGATGCGCTGGTCAGCACCACACCGCGAGACGCCGGACCCGGATCAGCGGCGCACTGGATCGGCACCGAAACCGCAACAGCCAAGCACCCCTCAGCCGACCTCCTCGATCTCCACCCGGTCCGGATAGAACGCGACGTGCCCCTTGATCGGAGCCACCGCGTCGTAGGGGGCCTCGTACACCCACACCGCGTTCTCGCCGTCCGGCACCGCGGCGAGGCTGTAGTAGGAAGCGTCGCCCTTGTACGGGCAGTGCGTGCGGTGCTCGGTGGGCGACAGCATCGCCAGGTCGACATCCTCCAGCGGGATGTACTGCACCGGCGGGTAGCTGGCCTCGCGCAGCACCTGCGCGCGGGTGGTGTCGGCGATGGTCTTCTCGCCTGCCTTGACCACCACCCGCGCCGGGTTGGGTGCAACGGTGATCGGGTGGTCCGGCCCCGGGATCAGCTTGTCGGGCATGGTTCTCCTCCTCCGCGCAACGGAAGCGGTGCGCACTCCCAACACTAGGCCGGACCACCGACAAAATCAGACGCCGGAAGGCTCAGACGCCCGCGACCTGCGAGATCCAGCTGCGGTACCGCGTGATGTTGGTGTACGCGGTGCTGCTCTGCCGGTCGCTGGTCGACGCGACGCCCACCTGGCGTCCGGACGCGAACATCGGGCCGCCGGAGTCGCCGCCCGCGGTGATGCCGTCGCCGTAGGTCGCGCACACCGCGACGCCGCCTTCGTAGTCGCTGCACGACGGCGTCGTCACGCGCACGTTGGCCACCTTCAGGTACCGCGACTGGCAGTTGATCTCCGAACCGCACCGGCTCGTCGCGCCCCAGCCATACACCTGCACGGTCTGCCCGGCGCGGACGTCGTTCGTCGTGCCGAGCGGCGAGTACGTCGCGTTCACCGAGCTGGACAGCCGGACGATGGCCAGGTCAGCGGCACCCGGGTAGCGCGTGATCGCGGCACCGGTGGCCATCGTGCCGCCGCTGCTCTGGTCGAGGCTGCCGATGCGGAAGGTGTAGCTCCCGCTGGAGGCGACGCAGTGCTTCGCGGTGAGGATGTACTGCGGCGCGATGATCGTGGCCGTGCAGTTCTGCTGCCCGTTCACGAACAGGCGCGCGGCCCACGGGGCGTTGGAGGCGTAACCGCCGCCGATGATCGCCGGGGTCGAGGCCGGTCCGCTGGAGGCAGCGGCCTGTCCGGCAAATCCGGCTAGGCCAAGCGCGGTAGCGAGCACGAGCAAACAGGTGCGCAAACGCATGGTCTCTCGTTTCTGCGGCTTCGTCGCCGCGGTTCCGGTGGGGACGGGGAACCCCGATCATCAGGGCGTCGCCCAGGAACCAGAACCGGCGAAAGTAGCCGGGGACCACCTGTTCTTCTGCTGCTGCCGCCGCTACGGACAGTTCCGCGTACTGTTCCTCAGCCGGCGGCCCTGGTCCGGCGCAGCCAGTACAGGCCGATTACCGGAAGCACCAGCGGGATGAACAGGTACCCCTGTCCGTACACCGACCAGACCGTGGCGTCCGGGAACGCCTGCCGGTCGAAAACGCTCAGCGTGCCGACGGTCAGCACGCCCAGCAGTTCGACCGTGCACGCGGCGAGCGCGATGCGCCACCACGTCCGGCCGCCGCGGGCGAGCGCGATCGTGGCCAGGATGTAGACGAGCGCGGCGAAGGCCGACAGCACGTACGCCAGCGGCGCCTCGTGGAATTTCGTGCCGATCTGGACGCCCGCCCGCGATGTCGCGGCGAGCGCGAAGATGGCGTACACCGCGACCAGGATCCGGCCGGGGCCGGTGGCCGTCCTACGCGCTTGCTCCACTCCACACCTCGTTCAGTCGCAGCACCATCACCGGAACAGCCAGGCAGGCGATGCCGAGCACGACTGTGCTCGACCGGCTCTGCTCGGCAAGCGCCCACGCCGCGCCGACTGGCAGCACGACGAGGCAGCCGATCAGGTAGGCGAGGTAGGTCGCGAGGCTGCCCGGGTGGTGCCCGCCGGCGAGCAGCACGATCCCGATCACGAGCTGGGCGAGCAGCAGCACCTCGATCACCGCGAGCGCGACGAGCAGCGGGGTGTCCGGGAGCTTCTTGCGCGCCGCCTGGACGAAACTCCACAGCGCGACGAGCGCGGCGCATCCAGCGACCGCTATCGCGAACCCGACGATCACCCGTTCCTCCTTCTGCCCGCCGGCCTCAACGTACCCGCCTCGCTTGCCGGCCCGGACGGGCGAGGGGCCGACAGCGTGGCCGGGACCACGTTCACCGGAACGGGTCGCTGGCATTCCGTCAATTCTCGAATGCCACGGAAATCCCGCTCGACCGGGCGACGGTAACTCACTCTCGGTTCGCCAGTGCCGGATTTATCCGCGCCCCGCCCGGGTCGGCCGAACGCTGAAATGGCGGATTGGCGCGACGGCTAAGCTGTGCGGAAATAGTTTCCGTCGCCGGAGAACCGGAGCAGCGCACACGCGGAAGGATCCACTTTTATGAACGTCCGGCACGAGGCATTCTGCCTCGCCGATCCGTGGTTCTTCGACCGCCGACGGGAAATATCCGCCGACGACCTGGCCGCCCCATCCTACGGTCCACAGTGGACTGTGGAGGAGCACGGACACTGGCGTCGCCTGCGCCCCGCCGGTGCCGTATTGCCCGAACAAGGCTGGGCGGTAGAGATTTCCGCCGCCCCCGGCAATGCCGACCGAGTACTGGACCGGATCCGCGAGTACTGCCGGATCGCCCGGCTGCACCACCGGCATCTGCGTTCCCGGTCGATTTTCCTCGATCGCAATGCCGAATATCCGACGACCGGCGGAACCGGTGCGCTGGCCACTATTTATCCTCCCGACAATAACGCGCTAGAGCAGATCCTCGACGATCTTTCCGAACTCCTCGCCGGCGAGCCCGGACCAGATATCGACGGTGCGCTTCGCTGCGGAGAATGCCCGATTCACGTGCACTATGGCGGGTTCATGCCACTGTGGACCGAGCACGGCGGCGCCCGGGTGCCCGCGCTGCGCAGGCCGAGCAGCGCTCTCGAACCCGCGCCGCGGGGCCCGGAGTTCTCCGTGCCGGACTGGGTTCGGATTCCCGACTGCGTCGCGGAGTACACCGACGCGCCGATGCCGCCGCACCCGGTCGCCGAAGTGCTCCGCCAGGCCCACGGCACCGCCGTCTACCTGGCCGAACGCGGCGTCGAGCAGGTGCTCGTCGAGGAGGCCTGGCCCTACACCGGACTGGACGGCGACGGCGTCGACGCGGCCGCGCGACTGGAGCGCAAACACGACCTCTTCGAGCGGCTCGCCGGAATCCCCGGCATCCCGAAAACCCACGCCTACCTCGCCGGGCAGCGGCATTACCTGGTGCGGGAGTACCGGCAGGGCCTGCCGCTGGACGCCTGGCTCACCCGGCATTACCCGCTCACCCGCCGCGACTGCCCCGAAACCGACCTCGCCGCCTACCGCAAACAGGCGTTGTCCGTGCTGGCGCAGGTCGACCGGATCGTCGCCGAAGCCGCCGAACGCGGCGTCGTGCTCGAAAACCCGCGCAACATCCTGGTCGACAGTTCCGGCACGGTGTCGTTGACCGGCTTCGACCGCGACGAAACCGCCCTGCGGCTGCGCCTCTTCCTGCCGCTGGCCCCGCTCTACCGCCTGGTGCCGGAACGCCTCCGCTGGGCCGCTGAGCTCACCGAACGCCGGTTCTCCCTGCCCGCCGGGTACGCCGACCGCATCGCGCCGCACACCGAGCCCGCGCACACCGAACTCGACGAACCCCGCCCCGATTGGACCCTGGTGCGCAAGCAGATCGCCGAAGCCCTGCTCGCGTGCGCGACCCCGGATCGCCAGGATCGGCTGTTCCCCGGCGACATCGAGCAGTTCCGCGTCGGCGGCGCGACCTTCGGCACCGGCGCGGCGGGCGTGCTGCACTCGCTGCACGTCGCGGGCGCCGGCCGGTTCCCCGAGCACGAGCAGTGGCTGCTCGACGCGATCGACGGGGAACAGCCCAGCCGCGCGGGTTTCTACGACGGCAGCCACGGAATCGCGTACGTGCTGGAGGAATTCGGCCACCGGAAGGCCGCGGCCGATCTCCTCGCCGTCTCGCGCGCGCTGGTGGACCACACCGTCGGCCACGATCTCGCGAGCGGGCTGGCCGGCATCGGCCTGACCCGGCTGCATTTCGCCACGACCCGCGGCGACAACGAATTCGGCAGGCAGGCGTTGAACATCGGCATCCGGCTCGCCGAGGCACTGGACACCGCGGAACCGCCGGGAGCGACCGCGCGGGCCGGGCTGTTGTACGGCTGGTCCGGCCCGGCCCTGCTGTTCCTGCGGCTCTACGAACGCACCGGTGAACCGGCCTGGCTGTCGTTCGCCGACCAGGCGCTCGAACGCGATCTGGAGGAATGCGTCCCGGCGCTGGACGGCTCGCTGCCGGTCCGCGACGGCAACCGCGGTTCGCGGCGCGGGGCGGGAATCGGCAGCGCCGGGATACTGATCGTCACCGAACAACTGGCGCGGTACCGCTTCGACGCGAAGGCCGCGCGCAGCCTGCCCGCACTGCGCGTCGCGTGCCGCGGGGAATTCGCGCTCCATCCCGGTCTGCTGAACGGACGCTGCGGGCTCGCCGCGGGCCTGGCCTTCAGCAGCACGCCGGACCGGCGCACCCAGGACGCGATCGACCGGCACCTGACGCGGCTTTCCTGGTACGCGGTCCCGTTCCGCGGCGGCCTTGCCTTCCCCGGCACTCGCCTGCTACGACTGTCCGCTGACGTCGCCACCGGCGGCGCCGGAGTCCTGCGCACCCTCGCCGCGCTTCAGGACGGCATCGAACTGCTCCCGTTCCTCGGCCCGACGCCGCGGGTCGGTCATTAGTCCACTGTGGACAGGAACTGTCGACAAGTCAATTCGCCGACAGTTCCACCACGCGGAACCTTGACTGAGTGTCCGGACACTTTTTGAATCACTCATTCAGCCCAGCCCGTTGGTCCGAAATCCGCAGCCAGGGCCGGGGCCTCGGAAAACGCCGGGGGAACCCGCCGCTACGGTCGGTAACCGCCGTCACGACGACGTTCGGCTGCTCGTTCAGCGGCACCACGAGGCCCCCGTTCGTGATAGAAACCGGGGCTGTTCCGTTCGGTGGGCCTACGAAGGGTGTATCCGAGATTTCCGTGACGAGGACCACTCGCACCCACTGGCGTGTCCGCTTCCCCGGCCGTGTCCGCACTCTCGCCGAGGGTGACCCAGGAGTTCGTGAATCATCGTGGAGAACAAGGACGATCCCGGCAAGGCGTACGACAAGTCGATCCGGAAGAGGCTGACCCGGACGGTCCTGATCCCGAGCATCACCCTGCTCGTGCTGTGGGCGGTGCTGGCGACGGCCTTCTTCATCAACGGCTTGTACGTGCGGCTCGTCGCGGGCTCGGTGCGTGACGTTTCGATCCCCGCGCTCACCGCGTTGTCGTCGCTGCAGCAAGAACGGCAGCTCGCCCTGCAGTATCTCGACAGCCCCAGCTCCGGCCCGCAGCAGTTGCAGCAGCAGGAGCAGGACAGCGACGGCAAGCTGAAGGGTCTGCAAGAAGCCTTCGCGGCCACCATTTCCAGCGCGCCGGACGAGATCGCCAGCAAGGTCACCGCACTGAAGGCGCAGCTCGACCAGCTGCCAGTGCTGCGCTCGCAGGTCAACTTCCGCAGCATCAACCGCGCACAGGTCAACACCTACTACAACGGCGTCCTCGACTCCGCGGCGACGCTGTTCGACACGCAGGCGCGCATCGTCCCCGACGCGACCGCGGTGCAGGGCGCGATCTCGGCGACCTCGCTCTTCCGGGCGGGCGACCTGATGTCGCGCGAGACGTCGCTGGTGTCGGCGGCGTTCTCCGGCAGCACCTTCGCGCCGGACGACTTCGTCCAGTTCTCCCAGCTGGTCGGCTACTACCGCACGCAGCTGGCGCAGATCTCGCCGTTCCTCGAACCGGCTGTGCGCCAGCACTACCAGCAGCTCTCGACGAGCGACGCGTGGAAACGGCTCAACGCGGCCGAGGACTCACTGATCAAGCACGGCCCGTGGACCAGCGGCGACCAGAACAACGTCCCGGTCTCGGCGGGCGACTGGCACGCGCTGACCGCG
Source organism: Amycolatopsis rubida (assembly GCF_900115345.1). Classification (GTDB taxonomy): domain Bacteria; phylum Actinomycetota; class Actinomycetes; order Mycobacteriales; family Pseudonocardiaceae; genus Amycolatopsis; species Amycolatopsis rubida. The sequence continues at coordinate 549,456 of NZ_FOWC01000001.1, forward strand.
CAGGTCGCCCAAGGTCTGAACCAGCTCACCATCGAACAGGCCGACCAGGTTTCCACCGCCGCGATCGACTCCGGGAACGCGCAGCTGCGCAACGCGATCATCGGCAGCATCGTGGCCCTGCTCGCCTCGCTGGCCGCGATCATCGTCGCGGTGCGGGTGTCGCGGTCGCTCGTCGACCGGACCCTGATGACGCGCCTGGAGCGGCTGCGCAACGACTCGCTCGACCTCGCGCGCAACCGGCTGCCGAACATCGTCGGCAGGCTCAAGAGCGGCGATCCGGTGGACATCGAGGCCGAGCTGCCGAAGCTGGACCACGGCCGGGACGAGATCGGCCAGGTGGCCGAGGCGTTCAACACCGCGCAGCTGACCGCGGTCAACGCGGCGGCGAGCGAGGCGAAGGCGCGCAGCGGCGTGCACAACGTGTTCCTCGGCATCGCCCACCGCAACCAGGTGCTGGTGCACCGGCAGCTGCAGATCTTGGACGAAATGGAAAGCCGCGAAGAGAACTCGACCCAGCTGGCCTCGCTGTTCCAGCTCGACCACCTCGCCGCGCGCGCCCGCCGGACCACCGAGAACCTGATCATCCTCGGCGGCAAGCAGCCCGGACGGCGCTGGCGCAAACCGGTTTCGCTGATGGAGGTGCTGCGCGCGGCCGTCTCGGAAACCGAGCAGTACTCGCGGGTGCAGGTCGAGCAGGTGCCAGACGTCGCGATCGTCGGCACCGCGGTCGCCGACACCATCCACCTCGTCGCCGAGCTGGTCGACAACGCGACGTCGTTCTCCCCGCCGGGTTCGCAGGTCGAGGTGACCAGCCGGATGGTCGCGCGCGGCGTCGTGGTCGACGTGTCCGACCAGGGGCTTGGCATGAAGGAAGGCGTGCGCGAGTGGGCTAACGCGATGATGGCCGACGCGCCCGAATTCGACGCGATGGCACTGCGCGCGGACTCCAGCCTCGGCCTGTTCGTGGTCGCGCGGCTGGCTTCGCGGCTCGGCATCACGGTCACCTTCGACCCGTCGCGCTACGGCGGCACCCGGGCGACCGTGCTGATCCCGTCGAACCACCTCGCCAACGCGAACGCGCCCGAACCCTTGGCCGAGGCCCCGGCGCTCGCCCAGGTCGGCGCGCCCGCACCGGAAAGCGCCGCACAGCGACCGGCCCCCGAGGCACCGCAGCCGGCGCCGCGACCGTATCCCGCCCGCCCGCTTCCGACGCCGGACCCGCGCACCGCGGAGCCGTATCCCCCGTCCGCGGGCCAGATCCCGGACGTCCCGGCGGCACCGCGCGCCGCGGAGCCCGACCTCAGCGAGCTGGAGGGCGACGACCGGCCCCGGCTCCCGCGCAGGCAGCCGCAGCAGAACCTCGTCGCCCAGCTGCACGACGACCCGGACGCCGCCGAGGCGGACGTCACCAACGCGGGCGAGACCACCGCGCGGACGCTGATGGCGTTCCACAAGGGCACCCGCCGGGCGCGAGGCGGGCAAAATGACTCATAACGACCGAACACCTCACCACACCGAAAGTCAGGGTCTGTCCGCATGAACGAGTACGGGAATTCCACCCCTGATCTCAACTGGCTGCTCGACGACGTCGTCAACCGTGTCGTCGGCGCGCAGAACGCCATCGTGCTGTCCGCCGACGGCCTGCTGCTCGGCAAGTCGTCCGGGATGAGCAAGGACGACTCGGACCAGCTCTCGGCCATCGCGTCGAGCCTGCAGAGCCTCGCCAAAGGGGTGAGCAGGCAGTTCAACCGCGGTCCGGTGCTGCAAAACATGATCGAGATGGAACGCGGGTACCTCTTTGTCTCGGCCGCCGGGCAGGGCGCGTGCCTCGCCGTGCTCGCCGGCGCGGACATCGACGTCGAAATGATCGCGTACGAAATGAACCGGCTGGTCAAGCGCGTCGGCGACTATCTGGCGTCGGCACCGCGCGAGGCCGCGAACCTGCTGCGGGAGGCGACGTGACTGACGACGGCTGGTACGACGAGGCCGCCGGACCGCTGGTCCGGCCCTACACGATCACCAGCGGACGGACACCGTCCGAAGACCAGCTCGACCTCTCCACCCAGGTGATGACCCTGCAACAGGGATCGGACCCGGTCGGGCTCGGCCCGGAGCACCTGGCGATCACGCAGCTGTGCCGCAGACCCTTGTCGGTGGCCGAGATCGCGGTGTACGTGAAGCTGCCGCTCGGCGTCGTGCGCGTGCTGTGCGGGGACCTGATCGACCGCGGCCTCGTCATCACCCGCGCCCCGTCCCGTCAGCCGGCCCAGATGCCGGACCACGAAACTCTCCAGGCGGTTCTCGATGGCCTCATCAAGCTCTGAAGACGCCGCGGCGTCGGTGCCGACCCCGGTCAAGATCATCGTCGCGGGCGGGTTCGGTGCCGGGAAGACCACCATGGTCGCCTCGGTCAGCGAAATCCCGCCGCTGTCCACCGAGGAGGTGCTGACCGAGGCGAGCACCGGCGTCGACGACCTTTCCGGCGTGGAGCAGAAGAAGACCACCACGGTCGCGCTCGACTTCGGCCGGATCACCATCTCGCCCCGGCACGTGCTCTACCTGTTCGGCACCCCGGGCCAGGAACGGTTCTGGTTCATGTGGGACGACCTGGCGCGCGGCGCGATCGGCACCGTCGTGCTGGTCGACACGCGCAGGCTGGAGACCAGCTTCGCGGCGGTCGATTTCTTCGAGCGGCGGAAGATCCCGTTCGTCGTCGCGGTGAACTGCTTCGACAACGCGCCGCGCTACACCCCCGACGAGATCCGCGAGGCGCTCGTGGTGCCCGACGGCGTGCCGATCGTGATGTGCGACGCGCGGCAGCGGGATTCGAGCAAGATCGCGTTGATCCGGCTGGTGAAGCACGCGATGACGGTGGTTCCGCAACCCGCCTGACCCAGCGCCGCGACCGGCGGCGGTGAGACCAGCGAGGGGGTTCCCGGCGCGGGGAGCCCCCTCGTTCGCTTTCTGCTGTTCTTAATGGACCGGGGCCATCCGGAGGTTGAAGTGCCGCAGGATCTTCGGCGCTTCCACGATCCGGTAGCCGGGCACCTGCTCCGGGTTTTTCGCGATGTCGCCGAGGATTTCGGCCACGTAGTCGTAGTGGCCCTGGCTGTACACGCGCCGCGGCAGCGCCATCCGGACCAGTTCGAACGGAGCCGGGGTGATCAGCTCGTTCTGCTCGTCGAGCGTGCCAAGATAGAGCGAACCCAGTTCCACACAACGGATGCCGCCCGCCAGATACAACTCGCAGGCCAGCGAATGGCCCGGGAACCGCGAGGCGGACAGATGCGGCAGCAGGCGGCCCGCGTTGAGGTAGAGCGCGTGGATGCCCGGCGGCTGCACGATGTCCACCCCGGCGTCGTTGGCCTGCTTCGCGAGCCGAGCTGCCTCGCCCGCGCGCGCGGCGAGGTAGTGCGGGTCGACGACTTCCTGAAGGCCCTTGGCGACCCGGTCGAGGTCGTGCGCCGCGAGCCCGCCGTAGGTACGGAAGCCCTCGGTGGCGATGAGGTTGGTTTCGCAGCGCTGCGCCAGTTCCGGGTCGGTCAGGCCGATGAACGCGCCCATCGGGGAGATGCCGTCCTTCTTCAGGCTCGCGACACATCCGTCGACCAGGCCGAACGCCTCTCGCGCGACCTCGCGCGGCGTCTTGTCCGCGTAGCCCGCCTCGCGCTGGATGACCAGCCACGCGTTCTCCGCGAACCGCGCGGCATCGAGGAAAACCGGCACGCCGTGCGCTCGCGCGAGCTTCGCCGCCGCGACCAGGTTCGCCATCGAGACCGGCTGTCCGCCGCCGCCGTTGTTGGTGATGGTGAGCAGCACCTGGCCGACGCGGGCGCCGTCCGGGCCGGTGAGCAGGCGTTCGAGCGCGTCGAGGTCGATGTTGCCCTTGAACGGTTCGAGGCTGTCGAGGTCGCCGAACTCCGCGCAGGGCAGGTCGATCGCCTCGGCGCCGAGCAGTTCGACGTTCGCGCGGGTGGTGTCGAAATGCGTGTTGCTGACCGAGATCCGGCCGCTCTCCAGCACGCTGGAGAACAGCACGCGCTCAGCCGCGCGGCCCTGGTGCACCGGCAGGAGATGCGGGTATCCGGTGAGGTCGCTCAGCGCGTCGCGGAAGCGGTAGAACGAGTCCGACCCGGCGTAGGAGCGGTCCGCGGCGGCCGCGGCGGCCTCCTGCGCGGTGGAGACCGCGCCGGTGCCGGAGTCGGTGAGCAGGTCGATGCTGACCTTGTTCGCGGGCAGGTTAAAGGCGTTGTAGCCCGCCGCGGCGAGTGCTTGTTCCCGCTCGGCACGAGTAGTGACCGGAATTTCGGCGACGACTTGGGAGCGGTACGGCGGGAAGGTCCGCATCAGGGTATTTCCTCCAGTTGTGGGTGACAGCCCAAAACTACCGCGTCAGGTCATCCGGCCGAGCACCGGCCGCTTTCTCGGCGGCGCTACCGCATAAGCCTCCGACGACAGGTAGACCGTGATTCCGGAGCCGAACTCACCCATTCTCAGCGACACGTGCGCGATCAGTCCGACGCCGTCGCGCAGCGGCCTTTCCGAAACCGCTGCCAGCGCTTTGTCCAGTTGTGTCGGGTCGAAGTCGTACTGCGCGAGAATGGCGTGCACGCGGGCGCGGGCTACCTCGTCGTCCGGCACGTAACTCCGAATAGGGAGGTAAAGACTGTAGTTTCCCGGAGTGCCACCCATACCCTCGACGAATGAATAACTGGAAACCAGCGGGCGACCTTCGAAAGGACCTTTCCCGCCGCCGAGCACGGCGAGGAACTCCCGGATCAGCATCGGATCCGTGCCCGGCACCAGCTCCGCCGCGCGCACCGCGTCCTCGGTCTCGGCGGCGTCGTGCGAGACGTACACCTTGACCCGGGACAGCGGGTCGTCGTCGAGGTCGAGCGCGAAGAAGGTGAAGTTGTCGCGCTCGCCGCGGCGCAGCGCGTGCTCGACCACCGGGTCGAACGCCTCGCCGAGATTCAGCCGCCGGAACCCCTCGCTGACCAGCGAATCCGCCATGGTCGGCCCGCTGATCTGCGGGTTCAGGTACACCTTGATCTTCGGCGCGGAGCCGTTGCGGAAGATCAGCGAGTACCACAGCGTGAACGGCCCGCGGCGCTCCTCGTGCGGGAGGAAGAGGTCGGCCACCGCGTCGAGCCGGTCGGTGACCAGGCCGTACTCGCCAGCCACCTGAGCGAGGAACCCGCGCGGGTCCGGAGCCCCGACGGTCTCGCCGAGAACCCGTACCACACATTCGCCATTGGCGTCGAATGCGACCGAGAATTCAACGGGCGTAGTGTCGTCCGCCACATTGCACGGGAACTGCGCCGGAGCGTCGACGGTCATTTCCCCGGACTCGCCGAGCAACAACCGGAGAAGATCCAGGTGACGGCGTTCTTCCGGATCGAATCCCACTGCCCGGCACAGCCGGTCGAGTTGACCACCGGCGTGGCTGTACATCGACAACTCGACCATCGGCACACTCGCTCCGACCATGGCGCTGTATTCACCGTTTCATTCGTGCGTTCGGCCCCGCGAAGCATCCGCCGTTCGGCGTAGCGGGCGTTCACGGGCCGCCGAGAAGATTAATCCCCGGAATGCCGATCACGATACCTCTGACGGAGCGACAACACCGTCCGGAAACCGTGCCTGAGTGTGCTGATCAACACCGGAATTCACCTGAATTCCGCATCGACAGGAACGGATCCTGCAGCTACCCACCCCCGCCATGTGGCCTATCCCACTGCTGCGCCCGGACGGTGTCCCGTGCGCCCGATGCAGTGCGACGGCGCCGAAAATTGTCGGTGGCGGGTGAGACGCTCGTCTCATGACACCGACCCCGAAGCATCTGTCCAAGGTGGCCGAGAGCGAGCGCCCGCCCATCCCCCGCGTCGCCGACGAACGCTCGACGCTGCTGGCCTATCTGGAGTGGCACCGCGAAACCCTCGCGCTGAAGTGCGCGGACCTGAGCCAAGAAGCCGTGTCGGCGCGCGCGGTGCCACCCTCCACAATGTCGCTGCACGGCCTGGTCCGGCACCTGGCGGGCTGCGAACGATGGTGGTTCCGCATCCAGTTCGCCGGCGAGGACGTCCCACTGCTGCACTACTCGGACGACGACCCGGACCAGGACTTCGACCGCCTGGACGGGGATTTCGGCGAGGCACTGGCTTTGTGGCGCGCGGAGTGCGACCGGAGCCGGGAAATCGTGGCGGCAGCGGCTTCGCTGGACGCGCAGGGGATCGGGAAGACCACGGGAGAGCCGTTCTCGCTGCGGTGGATGCTGCTGTCGATGATCGCGGAGTACGCCCGGCACAACGGGCATGCGGATTTGCTGAGGGAGGTGACGGACGGAGCCACTGGGCGATGAGGTGAGTGAGGTCTCGGACGGGGAGGTTGATGGGGTGCTGCTTGGTGTTTCGGCTGCGGGCCCGAACGGGAGGTGATGCGGTGGAGAGTCGTGGCCGCGTCCGATGCCGCGTCCGATGCCGCGTCCGATGCGGAGTGCGGCGGCACCACGACCTGGGGCTTGACCCGAGTCCTGAGTGGAGGCGATGCGGTGAGGTCGCGGCTTGCTCGCGGGTGATCGGCGACCGTTCCGACCGCGCTTTCGCTGGCAGCTTCGGCTGTGTCGTGCTGGCGGGCTGGCGGCATCGGCTGTGTCGGGCTGGCGAGCTGGCAGCATCAGCTGTGTCGTGCTGGCAGCATCCGGCTGTTCGTGCGCCGCCAGCTGCGGCTAGGTCGCGCGGTCGTCATCCAGCCGTCCGCGCACCGCGCGCTTCGGCCGAGTCGCTCCGCCAACACCCAGCCCTCCGCACGCCACCAGCTGCGGCTAGGTCGAGCTGTCTGCATCTGGCCGCTCGCACGCAGTCACCTTCGGCTGGATCACGCCGCCGACACCCAGCCCCGCGCACACCGCCACCTCCAACCAGATCACGCCGCCGACACCCGACCGCTCGCACGCAGTCAGCTTCGTCCTGCCCGCGCCGCCGTCATCCAGTCGTCCGCACGCCTCCAGCTGCAGCTCGGTCACGCCGTCAGCACCCAGCCGTCCGGACACCGTCAGTGGTCGGCGACAGCGGCATCGGAGCTGGTCAGCGAAGCTCGCGCCCCCGGTTACGTCGCCACCACCCACGCGGCGAGCTGCCGGCGGCCGTCCCTCCTCAAAGCGCCCAGCGTGCGATGCTGAACGACATGATCGCCGATCCTGACTCCGGCCTGCTCTCCCCGGTGCGCGCCGGAACCCCGGCTGAAGCGGCGACCAGTGACCGGGCCTTTGCCGCCGCCATGCTGGAGGCGGAGGCCGCGCTCGCACGGGCGCAGGCTCGGCTCGGCACGGTTCCGTCCGAGGCAGCCCAGCGCATCACCGCGGCCGCTCGTGTGCTGGGCGAGGGCGAACTCGACGTCGTCCAGCTGGCCCGTGAAGCGCGCGCGACCGGGAACCCGGTGGTCAGCCTCGTAGGCACGCTGTCCGCCAAGGTGCCGGACGTCGCCGATTACGTGCACCGTGGCTCGACCAGTCAGGACATCGTCGACACGGCAATGATGGCCGTCGCGCGCGACGTTCTGCGGCTGATCACCGCAGACCTGACGGCGATCGCGGACGCGCTCGCCGAATTGGCGCGCGCCCACCGCGACACGGTCATGCCCGGGCGCACCCTTACCGCACACGCGGTTCCGACGACTTTTGGCCTGAAAGCGGCGGTCTGGCGGCAGGGCGTCCAGGAATCCGCTCGCCGGATCGCTGAGCTGCGACTGCCGGTATCGCTCGGCGGTGCGGCCGGAACATTGGCCGCGTATGTCCAGTACGGCGACGGCACCGCCGACTACGCGGAACGGTTAGTCGGCGCTTTCGCCGAGGAAACCGGTTTGACCGCGCCGATTTTGCCCTGGCACGCGGATCGCACTCCGGTGGCCGAACTGGTTTCCGCGTTGGCTGGGGTGACGACGGCGTTGGGCAAAATCGCGGTCGACGTTCAAGTCCTCGCCCGCACCGAGATCGGCGAAGCGACCGAGGCGACCGGCGGCGGGTCCTCGGCGATGCCGCACAAGCAGAACCCGGTGCAGTCGGCCTTGGTCCGGTCGGCGGCGCTGCAAGTACCAGTGCTGGCGGCAGGAGTTACGCAGGCCGGCCTGGCGGAGGACGAGCGTTCGGCTGGGGTCTGGCAGGCCGAATGGCAGCTGCTGCGCGAATGTCTGCGGCTGGCCGGCGGAGCGACGCATACGACCGTGGATTTAGTGCGAGGGCTGGACATTCACGCGAACCGCATGCGGGAGAACCTTGAGCTGACCAACGGGTTGATCGTGTCGGAACGACTGTCGGCCGCGCTGGCCCCCATGGTGGGCAAGGCTCGCGCCAAAGACTTGCTGGGCACCGCTTCCCAGCGCGCGATCGAGGAAGACCGTCCGCTGTCGGAGATTCTGGCGGACACACCGGAGGTCACCGGCGTCGTCGACCCCGCGACCCTCGCCGATCTCCTTGACCCAGCGCAGTACGTCGGGGTGGCGCGGCTGTTGGTGGACCGGGCATTGGAAGATCCCGCGGAATGAGCGGGATCGCTGCCGGAGAAAGGCGATCCCGGCAAGCGATCCCGCTGCTCAGTTACTCCACGGTGGACCGGCTAGTAGGCCAGGCCAGCCCGCCGGTCTCGGGGGTCGACGCGGCTGGGCAGCCAGGCCTAGTGAGCCAAGCCATGCCCCCGGTCTCGGGCCGACCCGACTGGGCAACCAGGCCTAGTGGGCCAAGCCATGCCCCCCGGTCTCGGGTCGACGCGGCTGGGCGGCCGGGTCGACCTCGACGGGTTCCTCGTCGTCGGGAAGCAGAACTCCGTGCCGCGCCGGGAGAACCGCGGTCAGCAGGCCGAGTACCGCGATGCCCAGGTGCAGCCAGTTGTCCGCGTCGGCGAGGTTGAGCGGGTTGCCGAGGCCGGACACCGGATTGACCGAGATCGTCCCGGACAGCATCAGGCCCCAGACGAACAGCGCGCCGTAACCGATGAAGAGCAGCCAGCCGAACGTCCGCGCGCGGCCGGAACCCAGGGCCAGCAGCAGGCCGATCACGCCGGTCACCACGTGGACGACGTTGTTCAGCGGATTGGCGGAAAACCTCCACAAAGTGACACCGTGTCCGGTGAAATCCCCGAACCCGGACTTCACGAGCCCGATGATGCCGTAGGCGAGAAACAGGACCCCGAGCAGAACGGCCAGCATCTGGGCGGGCTGCAGTCCCTCCACCCGGACGCGGGCTCGATGCGCACGAACCATGACTCCAGTCCTTCCCGTACCGAGATGACGGTGGGTCAACCCTGAAGGAATCCCCCGCCCAAACCGGGCCGAAACCCGAATCCGGCCGTCCTGAACCCGCCCGCCGGGCAAGATCGGGGCTGCTGGGGCTGCTGAGCCACGCGGTGGCCGAGTGGGGCACCGGCTCAGACGAGCGCGGTGACCAGCAGAGCGAAGGCTGCGATGATCACCGCGACGCGCGCGTAGTGGTAGCGGTCCCACCGGCTCATCTGCTCCTTCCAGTCCGCGGGCCGGTTCTCCGGGGTCCACGTCTTGCCGCGGTCGTTGATCGGGACGAGCAGCAGGATCGACATCGCCACGCTCACCATCAGCAGTCCGGCGCCGATCACGACAAGGCTGATGCCCGGCCGATCCCACGCGGCGATCGCCCAGATCGCACTCAGCACCAGCGAGCCGATGTACCAGAACGGCATGATCGCGCCGAGCATCCGGCCGCCGTGCGCACGGCCTTGCTGATTGCTGTCGTCCGGGAGCCCGTTGAGGATCGGGTTGATGACGAAGGCGACACAGAATTCCACCCCCACCATCACGCCGACAACCACGATGGTGCAGACCGCGAGTGCGCTGAGCATGATGACCTTCCCAAAATCTAGCGTTGCTAGCTGATGAGGCGATGCTAGTACTACTGCCGCTCGATTGTCTAGCGGTGCTAGACTCAGGTCATGTCGGTACACACACGCAAACAGCGCGAACAGGCGGAACGCGAGCGCCTCATCGTCGCGACGGCCCGCGAGCTCGCCGAGCAGCAGGGCTGGGACGCGGTCACCACCCGCAGGCTCGCCGAGCGCATCGAGTACAGCCAGCCCGTTCTGTACAGCCACTTCCGCGGCAAGCGCGAGATCATCGGCGCAGTCGCTCTCGAAGGAGCCGCCGAGCTGGCGGCAGCGGTGCGGACCGCGACCCTCGGCGTGGCCGATCCGCGCACCCGGGTCACCGCCCTCGCCCGCGCGTACCTCGACTTCGCCGAACACCACCCGGCGGTCTACGACGCCATCTTCCAGCTCGACGGCGGCCTCGCGTTCGCGCGGGACGACACCCCGGAACCGCTGAAGGACGCCTTCGCCGCCCTGCTGGAAACCCTCGGCGAGGTCGCCGGGGACGGCGTCGAACCGGGTCTGTTCACCGAGTTGTTCTGGGCGTCCCTGCACGGGATCGCGACGCTGACCCGAGCGGGACGGCTGCCGAGGGAATTCGCCGAGCGCCGCATCGACCTGCTGGTGGAACGCCTCGTCGTGGCCTGATCCACCGCTGCTTGCCCGCAGCCCGCCCGAGCGTCACGCGTACTGGCCGGTACCGAGACCCATCCCACAAATCCGCCCTGTTCGGCGAACCCTGATCACCCGATCGGGGAAATCGGGGCATGCGCAGGGCGAATACGTTCCTCTTGCTCGGCCTCGTTCTCGGTGCGGTCATCGCGTTTCTGGCCACCGAGGCCGAGCCGTACCGGCAGGTGGTCACCGCCGCCGGACCGGCGGATGGGCCGGGAGTCCTCTCCGCGGCAACCGAGTCGAGCCCGCCCGGCCCCAGTCCGGAACTGAGCACCGGCAGCTCCGCGCCCCAGCAAGGGCCTGAACTCAGCACCGAACTCCCCGCGCTCGTCCCGCAAGGGCACGTCAGCGTGGTCGTTTTCGACCGCGCCAAAGGGACGACACCGGTCTCCCTCGACCCGCATCGGCGCTACACCTCCGCGTCCCTCGTGAAGCTGCTCATCGCCCTTGACGCGCTCGATCGCGGCGGCAATCCGGGAATCGTGCGGGAAATGCTGTCGCGCAGCGACGACGACACCGCCAGCAAGCTGTGGGTCCAGGGCGGCGAGACGAGGATCGTCCGAGCCGCGGTGACCGAAATGGGCCTCGCCGAAACCAGGCCGCCCAAAAACCCGGGGCGCTGGGGCGACACGGAAATCACCGCCGCCGACATCACGCGCGTCTACCGCTACCTGATGGACCGGGCGCCGGCCCAGCACCGCATGACGATTCTCAACGCACTCGGCGGCGCCACCGAAAACGGTGCCGACGGATTCCGCCAGTACTTCGGCATCCCGGACGCTCTCGGCGACGTTTCCTGGGCGGTCAAACAAGGCTGGTCCTGCTGCAACCCCGGGCGCATCCTGCACACCTCGGGCCTGGTCGAGGACCACCGGTACATCGTCACGGTCCTCACCGAGAATCCCCGCTCGGTCAGCTACGACGACGCCGAAGCTCAGGTCACCGAGGTGGTCAAGCACCTTCCCGGGATCCGCTGAGCGTCACTGCTCCACCGCGGTCAGCGCGCCCCGCGCGCCCGTGCTCGGCAACGGCCACGGCTTCACCCCGCCGGTCACGTCGGCCCGCTGCCCCGGAGCCGACGGGCCGGGGATTCGCTGCCCGATCCACGTCAGCACGTCCGGCAACTGCGCCTTGAACGTGTTCATGTTGTGCCCCGCGTCCGGAATCCGCCACGTCGTGAACTGCACCGGCGGCTGCGCGGCGGCGCGCATCTGGTCGACCGCCCGGCTTTCGTTCGCCTCCTTCTCCCCGGAGATCGCGAGGAGTTCCAGCGGGGCCGGATGCTGCCGGAGGTTGATCTTGACGTTGTTCGCGTCCTCGATGTCCTTGCGGCCGCGGAAAAGGTTCTCGGTTTCACCGTCCACTTGCGCCTTTTCGTAGCCGCTCACGCTCGCTGCCTGCGCGTACCACTGCGGATGCCGCGTCACGAGGTTCAGCGCGCAATAGCCGCCGGACGACCATCCCGCGATCGTCCAGGCCCGGCGGTCCGGATTGATGCCGAGGCGCTGGATTCCCCATTCGCGGACGTCCGCGGACAAATAGGTGTCGTTGGGGCTTCCGTTGACCTCGTCGACGCATTCGGTGTCGTGGCCGATTTTCGGCGTTCCGGTCGGGTCCGGGATCAGCACGATCACCGGCGGCAGGAGGTGCTTCGAGATCGCCGCGTCAAGCTGTTCGGGCAGGTGGTACCCGATCGGGGCGGTGGTGACCTCCGGGCCGGACGGGTAGTTCGGGATCCAGATGATCGCCGGGAACCGCATCGACCGGTACGGATGCTGGAAGTACTGCGGCGGAAGGTAAACCGTCACGTCGCGGGTCAGGCCGGTGCGCCGCCCGGTCACCGGCACGTGCGCGATGGTCCCCTTGCCGACCCGCGCGTGCGCCACGCCGAGGTCGCGCGCCCGGCCGAGGTCGACGCCGTTGTCGCCGCCCTCGACGTCGATGCCCTCGGCGGCGAACGCGCCGGTCCCGAGCAGCGAGCCGAGCGTCGGGAAGAATCCGCCGATCATATTGCCGGTCAGGCCAAGGGTGACGATTACCAGACACAGCGCGACAACCACCGTGGCACTGCGGCCAATTTGCTTGCGCTTGCGCCATTTGTCCCAAAACCACGGGACCGAGACGACCGCGAGAAGTGCGAGCACGCCGACCACCGCGAGCATGACGGGCGAATCCAACCTGATTGCGCTCAGGTGCACGGGAACCTCCAGGACCGATCGCGCGCCCGGAAGGCGGGACCCGCTGCTCTAAACACGTTTGAGGGGCCATTCTCGTTGTGATCACGTGACGTCGATCACGCCAGAATGGCCCCGTCAAACTCAGCGAAACCTCAGGATTGCCCGTTAGTCCCCGGTTAGTTGCCGAATGCGCCGCGCAACACCGTGATCGCTTGGGTGATCGCCGCTTCCGCCGCGTGCGTTTCACGAAGCGCGTTCACCATCACGAAGTCGTGGATCACGCCCTGGTACCGAACCGCCGTCACCGGCACGCCCGCCTGACGCAGCTTCGCGGCGTACGCCTCACCTTCGTCGCGAAGGACATCCGCTTCACCAGTGATCACGAGCGCCGGCGGCAGTCCGGCCAACTGCTCCACAGTGGCGCGAAGCGGCGAAGCAGTGATCTCGGCGCGCTGCGCTTCGTCGGTCGTGTACTGGTCCCAGAACCACTTCATGCCTTCCCGGCTAAGGAAGTAGCCGTCAGCGAACTTGGCGTACGACTCGGTGTCGAAGGACGCGTCGGTGACCGGGTAGAACAGCACCTGCTGAAGGAACTTCACGTCCCCGCGCTCTTTCGCCATCAGCGTCAGCGCCGCGGTCATGTTTCCGCCGACGGAGTCGCCCGCGATCGCGATTCGGGTGGCGTCGAGCCCCTTCTCCGCACCGTTCTGGACAACCCACTTCACGGCCGCGTAGTTCTCTTCGATCGCGACGGGGTAGCGAACCTCGGGGGAACGGCTGTATTCCGGGAAAACGACTGCCGCACCGGTTCCGGCGGCGAGTTCGCGGACGAGCCGCTCGTGGGTGTGGAAATCGCCGAAGACCCAACCGGCCCCGTGGACGTAGACGAGCACCGGCAGCTCCCCGGTGACGCCCTGCGGCTTCACGATCCGGACCTCGACGTCGCCGTTCGGCCCACCCGGGACGGTCAGCGTCTCGATGTCGGCGGGGGCGAGTTCGATGTCGCCGTCCTGGACGCCGTCGACCGCCTTGCGGCCCTCGGCGGGCGGGAGCTGGAAAAGGTACGGCGGCTGGTCGGTGGCCTCGGCGAACGCCTGGGCGGCCGGCTCGAGGACGAGGTTCTGCGGGTTCGCGGTCATGGGTTCCTCCGGTAGCGGATCGGTCGGACCGCACAAACATAACTCGCAATTCAGTTGTACACAACTTAATCTTGCCCAATGAGATCTAGAGCACTTGAGTTGCCCTTCCCGCCCAACCGAGAGAGGATGGAGAGCTGGCGGAAGAAACTCGCGGGAGGCCACCGATGACCAGCCCAGACACCGGGGAAACCGGCTCGTTGCTCCTTGACGACCAGCTGTGCTTCGGCCTGTACTCGGCTTCCCGGGCAGTCACCGCGCTCTACCGCGCGCTGCTCGAACCGCTCGACCTCACGTATCCGCAGTACCTGGTGATGCTCGCGCTGTGGCAGCAGGACGAGCAGCAGGTCAAGGAACTCGGATCCGCACTGAACCTCGACTCCGGCACGCTCTCGCCGCTGCTCAAGCGGCTGGAGAAGGCCGGGCTGATCAAGCGCGAGCGCCAATCCGACGACGAGCGTTCGGTCCGCATCCGGCTGACCGGCGAGGGAACCGCGTTGCGCGCCAAGGCGGAACGGATCCCGCCGCACATCGGCGCGGCGATGGGCCTGGACAACGCCGAACTGGGCCGGATGCGCGCCGCGATGGATCAGCTGACGGCTTCGGTCAACACCTACCGGGAGTCCTACCGGCCGAACTGAACCCGACGCCATGGTTAGCATGAGCGCCAGGGCGAGCGTGAGGACGGCGATGAGCACACAGGACGAAGCACTGCGCGCGGTGGAAGCCAGTCTGGACCGGCCGTCGGCGGCCCGCGTCTACGACTACTTCATCGGCGGCACCACCAACTACGCGATCGACCGGATCTTCGCCGAGAAGGTGCGCGAACGGCTGCCGCTGATGGGCGAGTACTGCCGAACCAGCAGGCAGTTCCTCGGCCGCGCGGTGCGCCAGAGCGTGCGCGAGGGCATCCGGCAGTTCGTCGACATCGGTTCCGGCCTGCCCACCGCGGGCAATGTGCACGAGGTGGCCGACGACGAACGCCCGGAGCACGACACCTCCGTGCTGTACCTGGACAACGAGCCGGTGGCGCTCGCGCATTCGCAGGTGCTGCTCGCCGACACCGCGGACGAGGACCGGCACCAGGCGATGGCCGCCGATCTCCTGCAGCCCGCCGAATTGTGGGACCGGGTCGCCGATTCGCACGTGATCGACGCCAGGCAGCCGGTCGCGCTGATCGTCAACGCGGTGCTGCACTTCATCAAGGACGAGCAGGACCCGGACGGCATCCTCGAGTTCTACCGCAAACAGCTCGCGCCGGGCTCGTTGCTCATCCTCTCCCAGATGACCAACGAAAACCCGGTGGACGACAACGAACGCCAGGCACTGGTCGACATCATCAACTACTACGAGTCGACCACGAACCCGGGCATCCTGCGCACGAAGGCGGAGTTCGAACGGTTCTTCGGCGGCTGGCCGCTGCTCGAACCGGGCCTGGTGTACGCGCCGGCGTGGCATCCGGACGCCGACACTGTGTTCGCGAAGGTGCCGTCGGAATCGCGAGTGATCGGCGGCGTGGCCCGCAAACCGCAGGCCTGACAGGGTTTTCCCACCCGGCGCGTGCCCGGCACGGTGGCCCCCGTGCCGAACACCTTCGACAACATCCTGATCGGCCTGGTCGTCCTGACCTGGCTGATGTGGCGACAACTGCAAGCCCGTCGCGCCGACCGGCCGCCAGTGATCCTGCTCGTCATCAGCGCACTGGGTGCCGCCGCACTCGGCGCGGCGATCGCGAAGACCACTCCGACTTCGGCGGCGATCCTGTTGCTCATCGCCAGTTTCGCGGTAGCTGACGGCTTCGGCGTGGCCCGCGGGTACACCATGCGCATCTGGTGCACCGGCGGAACCCTGTGGCGGGGCGTCAATCCTGCTCTACCTCGCGGTTTCGCTTTTCGCCCAACGAATAACAGTACGTTCTCGTAGTCACGACGCCCTGCGCAGGCCCTCCAACGCCGCATAAACCGCTCCCCGCCCCAACTCCACCGCACGTCGTAGCACGACCGGATCCCGTTCCAGCACAACAACATCCGGAGCGCCAGCGGGCGGGCGCACACTCGCCAACCGCGGATCTTCCCGCAACTGGCGCTCATCCTCCAGATCCCGGTGATACTGCGTCCGCCAAGCGTCGATGGTGCCCGGCGCGTGCCGGCGCAGAAACCGCGGCACAACGACGTCCTGCACACGCGGCGGCGGCACCGGATGCTCGTCCTCGCGCCGGGTCCGCAACACCAGCACGTCCGTCGCACCCTGGGCCAACGCAGTACGAAACGGCAGCGGCTCGGCGATCCCCGCGTCCACGAACCGCCGCCCGCCCATCGCGATCGGCGGCCCGGCCAGCACGGGCATGCACGACGACGCCGCGAGCGCCGTTTTGATCCCGTCGACGTCCTCGATGAACGGATGCAGATCGGTGGACTCGCCGGTGTCGGCGTCGGTGGCGAGCGGGTGGAAGCCGACCGGATTCGCCAGTATCGCCGGGAAATCCATCGGTTCGAGCACCGAGTACACCTGGTGCACGAGATACTCGAGATCGATCACCGCCCGGCCGCGCAGGGTGTGCAGCGGGTTGATGATCCGCCGCATGACGGTCGGATTCCACCAGGTCCGCACGCCGGTCCGCGAGCGCCCGCACAACAGCCACGCCGCGTTGAGCGCACCGGCGGAGGCACCGTAGACGTCGTCGAACGCGCTGGTGGCCCCAAGTTCGTCGAGCGCGAGCACCATCCCGCTGGAGTACGTGCCGCGACTGCTGCCACCTTCGACCGCGAGCGCCAGCCGGCGGTCGTCTGTTCGCCGCCCTGGCACGCTGCCTTCGGCGATTCGGGTGGTGAGCAGTTCTAGGACCGGGTGCACTCCTCCATCTTGATCCCGTTTCCGGCTCCGATCGACCCGATTTGCCCCCTCCGCGGGGTGACCTGGATTGCACTCAGTTGCACTGCACCTAGTTGCATATGACACTGTCCGGCATGGCACTGGAGCACGCGATCCTCGTCTCGCTGTCGGAACGCTCCGGCTCGGGCTACGAGCTGGCCCGCCGGTTCGAGAAGTCCATCGGGCTGTTCTGGAGTGCCTCCCACCAGCAGATTTACCGCGTGCTGAAGCGGATGGAGGAAGCAGGCCAGGTCGCCGTCGATGTGGTCCCGCAGGACGGTCGGCCGGACAAGAAGGTCTACACCGTCGCCGGACCGGGCCGGGTCGAACTGCGTCGCTGGCTCGCCGAACCGTCGCCGCAAGCCGGTCCGCAGGAGGTGGCGGTGAAGCTGCGCGGAGCGTCGTTCGGCGACGCGAACGCGGTCGCCGAAGAGATCGCCCGGCATCGCGACGCGCACGCTGAACGGCTCGACCTGTACCGGCAGATCGAGAAGCGCGACTTCCCCGCCCCGGACCGGCTCCGCGGCCGTCCGCTGCACCAATACCTCGTGCTGCGCGGCGGAATCCGGGTCGAAGAAGGCCAGGTCGAGTGGCTGGAAGAAATCCTGACCGCGTTGCGGGCCGACGAGAAGGACTGACATGACCGAGTACCCGAACCTGCTGTCCCCGCTCGATCTCGGCTTCACGAAGCTGCGCAACCGCGTCCTGATGGGCTCGATGCACACCGGTCTGGAGGACCGCGCGTCCCGCTTCCCGCAGTTGGCCGAGTACTACGCCGAACGCGCGCGCGGCGGCGTCGGCCTGATCGTCACCGGCGGGTTCGCGCCGAACCGCACCGGGTGGCTGTTGCCGTTGGCCTCGAAGCTGTCCACGTCCGCCGAAGCGAAACAGCACCAGCTGCTCACCAGCGCGGTGCACGCGGAGGGCGGCAAGATCGCGCTGCAGATCCTGCACGCCGGCCGTTATGCCTACCACCCGCTGAGCGTTTCCGCGTCGAGCCGCAAGGCGCCGATCAACCCGTTCCGCCCGCGCGCGCTCACCGCGTACGGCGTGCACCGCACCATTCGCGCGTTCGCCGACTGCGCCGCGCTGGGCCGTGACGCCGGGTACGACGGCGTCGAGATCATGGGGTCCGAGGGCTATCTGATCAACCAGTTCCTCGCCGAACGCACCAACCGGCGCACCGACGCCTGGGGCGGCACCGCGGCGAAGCGTCGCCGGTTCGCGGTCGAGATCGTCCGCCGTACCAGGGAAAAGGTCGGGCCGGACTTCATCATCGTCTACCGGCTGTCCATGCTCGACCTCGTCGAAGGCGGACAGAGCTGGGACGACGTCGTCGCGCTTGCCCGCGAGGTCGAAGCGGCCGGAGCCACGATCATCAACACCGGCATCGGATGGCACGAAGCCCGCGTGCCGACGATCGTCACGTCCGTGCCGCGCGGCGCGTTCACCTGGGTCACCGGCAAGCTGAAGCCGCACGTTTCCGTGCCGGTGGTGACCTCCAACCGGATCAACCTGCCGCACGTCGCGGAACAAGCGCTCGCCGACGGCGACGCGGACCTGGTCTCGATGGCCCGGCCGCTGCTCGCCGACCCGGACTGGATCCACAAGGCCGAAACCGGCCGCGCGGACGAGATCAACACCTGCATCGCGTGCAACCAGGCCTGCCTCGATCACGCGTTCAGCCGGAAACCGGTGTCCTGCATGGTGAATCCCCGCGCCGGGCACGAGACGACCCTGAACCTGCTCCCGGCCCGGCGCGCCAAGCGGATCGCCGTCGTCGGAGCCGGACCGGCCGGGCTCGCCACCGCGACCGCGCTCGGCGAACGCGGCCACGACGTCGAGCTGTTCGAGGCCGACGACGAAATCGGCGGCCAGTTCGGCATCGCACAACGGATTCCGGGCAAAGAGGAATTCGCCGAGACCATCCGGTACTACCTGCGGCGGCTGGAGGTCACCGGCGTGAAGGTGCGCCTCGGCACCCGGGCGACCGCCACGGACCTGACCGGTTTCGACGAGGTCGTGCTGGCCACCGGCGTCACACCGCGAGTCCCGGCGCTGCCCGGGATCGACCATCCGAAGGTGCTCTCGTACGTCGATGTCGTGCGGCACGGCAAACCCGTCGGCGAGCGGGTCGCGGTGATCGGCGCGGGCGGCATCGGCGTCGACGTCAGCGAATTCCTCGCGCACAGTTCGTCGCCCGCGTTGGATCGCGACGCCTGGATGGCCGAATGGGGCGTCACCGACCCCGCGCTCGCGCCCGGCGGACTCGCCAAGCCGAAGCCGGAACCGTCGCCGCGGCAGGTCTACCTGCTGCAGCGCAAGAAGTCGCCGATCGGGGCCGGGCTCGGCAAGACGTCCGGCTGGGTGCACCGCGCGGCCCTGCGCGCCAAGGACGTGGAAAAGATCAGCGGAGTTTCCTACGACCGGATCGACGACGCCGGTCTGCACGTCACGGTCGACGGGAAACCGC
Organism: Amycolatopsis rubida; assembly: GCF_900115345.1. Taxonomy (GTDB): domain Bacteria; phylum Actinomycetota; class Actinomycetes; order Mycobacteriales; family Pseudonocardiaceae; genus Amycolatopsis; species Amycolatopsis rubida. The sequence goes on from NZ_FOWC01000001.1 coordinate 568,675, forward strand.
GGCTGCTGGAAGTCGACACCGTGGTCGTCTGCGCTGGCCAGGAATCCGTGCGCGAGCTCGCCGGCGCGCTCGGCGACGTGCCGGTGCACCTCGTCGGCGGGGCTGACCAAGCACGGGAACTGGACGCCAAACGGGCGATCGACCAGGGCACCCGGCTGGCCGCCGTCCTGTAGCCGCTTGCGCGCACTGGCAGGATGGCCCCGTGCGAGACGTATGCGTAATCGGGCTCGGGCTCATCGGCGGTTCCCTGCTGCGAGCCGCCGCGGCGAGCGGCAGGACCGTGTGGGGAACCACCGTGTCCGAAGTGGACGCTGACGCGGCGAGCCGCGGCGGCTACGACGTCACCACCGACGCCGAAGCCGCCCTGCACCGCGCGGCGGCCGCGGACGCGATCGTGGTCATCGCCGTGCCGCTGCCCGCGGTGGAGAACCTGCTGCGACTGGTCGCGCAACACGCGTCGCACTGCATCCTCACCGACGTGGTCAGCGTGAAGGGCCCGATGCTCGACGCGGTCCGCAGGCGCGCGCCATACACACGCTATGTCGGCGGACACCCGATGGCGGGCACCTCGCACTCCGGCTGGCTCGCCGGCGACACCATGCTCTTCCGCGACGCGGCCTGGGTCGTCGGTGTCGAAGAGGAAACCGACCTCACGGCGTGGGCCGAGGTCACCCGGCTCGTACTGGACGTCGGCGCGCACGCCGTGCCACTGCCCGCCGATTCGCACGACGAGACGGTCGCCCGGATCTCGCACCTGCCGCATCTGTTCGCCGCGATCCTCGCCTCGGTCGGCGCACAGGGCGGCCCGCTCGCGATGTCGCTGGCCGCCGGTTCGTTCCGCGACGGCACCCGCGTCGCCGGATCGTCGCCGGACCTGGTGCGCGCGATGACCGAAGGCAACCGCGACGCCCTGCTCCCGATCGTCGACGACGCCCTCGGCCGCCTCGGCGCGGCCCGCGGTTCACTCGCCTCCACCGGCGGCCTCGCCGCGACCATCAACGCAGGTCACGAGGGTGCGTTGGCGTTGGAAGCGGCCCGCGACGCGGCGCTGTCCGGCGTCCGCGTCGACCTCACCGCCGCCGACGCTCGCGAGGGGCTCGTCGCACTCGGCGAACGCGGCGGCCGGATCACCGGACTGGACGGAGCCGTCGCACTCGGCGAAGTGTCTTGACTTGCCTGGAACGCCTGGTGTGTGACGATTGAATCCTCTCAATCCCAACCCCGGGGAGGCATTCGATGGGCATCAACTTCGACGAGCTCAAGAACAAGGCGACCGAGGCGCTGCGCGAGAACAGCGGCAAGCTGGAGCAGGGTCTCGAAAAGGCGGCCGAATTCGCGAAGTCCAAGGTCAGCGGCCACGACTCGCAGATCGACGGCGGCGTCGGCAAGGCCAAGGACCTGCTCGGCAAGGTCACCGGCAAGAACGAAGAAGGCGGCGAGAAGCCGGAGGACGGCCCGAAGCCCGAGGGCGGCCAGCCCGGCGGACAGCAGTAATCCCTCCGCCTCCAGGTTGGGCCTGGGTCGCGCCCCACTGCGGCATTGGCTGCACGAATTAGCCGTGCGGTGCAGCGCCTCCGCTTGGGGAGGCGGTGGGGGCAAGAGCGGAGCACCTGATGCGGCATTCGGCGCATCCGCTGCACCCGGCACCGCGTTCGGCGCATCCGCTCCGCCCAGCACCGCGTTCGGCGCATCCGCTGCATCCGGCGCCACGTTCGGCGCATCCGCTGCACCCCAATGCCACATTGGATGCATCCGGCGCACCCAACGCCACATTCGGTGCATCCCAGGCACCCGATGCGGCATTGGGTGCGCTCTCGGCATAAGCGCGCGGCTCAGGTGCGCCGGTGGTACGGCAGGAACCGGCGCACCAGCCGCAGCGGCGATCGTTCCACCAGGTCCGGTCCGCGTACCGCGTCGAACGTCGAGCCGAGCTGGTCCACCACCCCGGCGAGCCGAGGGTTGTCCGGCATCGGCACTGAATCCGGGTCCCGCTGCTCACGGATCGCGGAAGCCAGCTCCGCCAACGCGTCCGTGAGCAGCTCGATGTCCGCGGGCGACGGAGCGGGCGCACCCTCGCCGATGGTCACGCCGACCTCGGTCACCGCGTCGGTCACCCGCTCCAGCCCCGCGATCACCGGCCACCACGCCACCGCCTGCCTGCCCGCGGGCGACGGCTCCACGATCACCTGCTGAAACGCCGTCCGCAGGTCCGCGAGCGCGCGGTACGCCCCGCGCCGGGCCCGCGACCGGGCGAGCCGCGATTCGCTGGTCGAGTTCAGCACCATCGCGGTGCGGACGTACTCGGCGACCGTGTCAAAACTGTCCGCCAGCCGTCCGCCGACGGTCGGCCGCCGCGAACCCGGCCACAGCAGATAGCCGACGACGAGCACGATCACACAGCCGATCACGGTGTCGACCAGCCGCGCCAGCACGACGGTCCAGCTGCCGGTGTTGGCGAGGTCCATCTGCAGGATGATCAGCGGCGTCACGAACGTGCCGAGCATCCCGTAGTTGCGCACCTTCCCGACTGCGGCCCCACCGGCGAACACCGCGATCAGCACCACCAGCACCCAGCCGCGCGCGCCGAACGCGAGCACCACCGCGCCGATCCCGACGCCCGCGACCGTCCCCATCCCGCGCAGCACCGCGCGGCCGAATACCGAGCCGAAGTCCGGTTTCAGCACCACGCCGACAGTGAGCGTGATCCAGTACGACCGCTCGAACGGCACCATCAGCGCCACCACTTCGGCCACCGCGACGCACACCGTGAGCCGCAGCGTCGCCAGCCACGTCAACGGCCCGGAGAGACCGCTCGCCCACTCGCGCACACGACGCAGCAGCGAGACCTTCTTGCGGCGCTTGCGGTCGTCGAGCTTCCCGATCCGCGCCAGCCCGGCGTAAAGCGCGCTGACCACCGCGTCGGCGTTCTCGTCCGACAGCTCGGGCGCGGGCGGCAGCGGCTGGCTCGCCAGCACTGACGCGGCCACGCGGGTCAGGTAGTCGATCACCTCGTCTGGCGCGCGCTGCCCGGCGTTGACCATCGCCACCGACGCTTCGACCGCTGGCGTCGTCGCGGACAACCGGTTCAGCAGCCGGCGATACGCCGCGTCTCGGCCGGACAGCCACGAGCGCGCGACCAGCAACCGGTCATACGCCGTGCTCATCGCGGTGGTCAGCTGGTGGCGCGCGACCCGCGAAGTCGGTTCGTCCTCGGCTGACAGCATCGCCGCGAGTTCGATGTAGACCTGTGCGACGGCGGTGCGTTCGGGGCTCGTCGCGCGGAGCGTCCAGGTGCCGAGCGCGACCAGCAGTCCCCAGCCAGCGCCCGCGCAGAAGTAGCCGAAGAGCACTTCAGTGCGTACGCCGGTCGCGTGTTGCGCGGTGCCGAGCACGCAGAAGACGAACATCTGCAGCCCGGCGACCGACGCGTTGCTGCCCGCGGCACTGATGAGCGCGGAAATCGCCGCTATGACCACGATCGCCGGGATCGACCAGGCGGGCATGCCGCCGGTCAGCAGCCCGACGAGATACCCGAGCCCGGCCGCGAACGTCGCGCCGCCCAGCCGGCGCGCGCGATAGCGGTAGGCCCCGGCCGCTTCGGACAGCACGGTCGGCAGCGCGCCGGTGGAGATCAGTGCGCCCACCGCGATGTCGCCCGCCGCGTACGCGACCGCCAGCGGCGCGGCCAACGCGACCACCGCGCGAGCGACCATGTTCCACGGAATGGGAACCGGTTTGGAACGGAGAAGCTGCGTCAGCCAGTGCGGCGCGGCGAAGTCGGGGCGGCTCACCGCACCATCTTGACCTACCGGGGCCGTCCGGGATTGATTTGTCGCGCGGTCAACAACGTCTTCAGGGAGCTTTCATGCCGGGTCGCAGGTACTCGTTCGAGGTGAACCGGGTGAGCGCCGCCGCTCCGCCGGTGCTGTTCCGGCTGGAAAGCGACGGGACTCAGTGGTCGACGTGGGCGCGGCCGCTCGTCTGGCAGGCCCGCTGGGCGACGCTCGGCGACGACGGCCGGGTCGGCGCTGTCCGGGAAGTCGGGTTGTGGCCGGTTCGGGTCCGCGAACGGACTCTCGAATACGTACCGGATCGGCGGCACGTCTACACCTTCGACGGTTTCAGCCCGGTCCGCGACTATCGTGCGGAGGTGACGTTCACGCCGAACGCCGCCGGCGGCACGGACCTCAGGTGGTCGGGTTCGTTCGCCGAACGCATCCCCGGAACGGGTCTGGCAGCCCTCTCAGCGTTGCGCAGCGTGATCGGATTTTTGGCCACACAGCTGGCCAAAGCGGGCACTCACGCTGCCTGACCGGGTGCGCTGCACCACAGCGATCAACTCATGCCGGAGTACAGACGTCATCCCCTCGGGTGACCCCGAGGGAAAGGAAGCGGCATGGCGAAACGGTGGCTGGCGGCGGCGCTGGCCGGTTTGCTGGTGCTGTCGGCGTGCTCCAGCCCGGACTCGAGTCAACCCCCGGAACAGCCGAACCCCGCGCCGGGCGCGCAGAAACCGGGTCCGCCACCCGGGCCGTACCCGTTCGGCACCGTGCAGCAGAAGGCACCGGCGATCGAGGACGGCAAGGTTCCGCTGATCCGCCGCATCAAGACCGACAAACCGTACGTCTTCATCACCATGGACGACGGCGCGGTGAAGGACCCGTCTGCGCAGAGCCTGATCCAGCAGTCCGGCGGCCATCCGGTGCTGTTCCTGAACAACCGGTACGTGAAGGGGCACGAGGCGTACTTCAAGGCCATCCTCGACTCGACCGGCGCGGTGCTCGGCGACCACACGGTGAACCACCCGAACCTCAAGGGCAAACCGCTGGACTTCCAGAAGAAGGAAATCTGCGACGACGCCGACGACTTCCAGTCCTCGCTCGGCATCCGCCCGACCCTGTTCCGCCCGCCGTTCGGCAACTACGACCAGAACACGCTGAAGGCCGCCGCGATGTGCGGCATGCGCGCGAGTGTCCTGTGGACCGCCTCGGTGAACGACGGCGTTGTCCAGTTCCAGTCCGGAGACAAGCTCCGCCCCGGCGACATCGTGCTGATGCACTTCCGCAAGACCTTCAAGGAAGACTACGAAGCGTTCATCGCGCAGGCCAAGAAGGACGGCCTGACGCCGGTTCCGCTGGCCGACTTCCTAGGCTGACCCGCCACGCCCCTCGTGCCACCGCGCATCGCGAAGGTGCCGCCTCGCTGCTTCGCCAGCGTCGTGCGTGGCGATCACGGTTAGAACCGGGCTAAACACTCACGACGCAGGCTGCCGCCGCCCCTGCCGCGCTCAGCCAGCCCCGAGGCACACGAACGGCCGCCGCATCGGGTCCACCGCCACCGCTTCGGCCAGGGCCAGCGCGGGTGAAGTCCCCTCGGCGAGCCGCCGGTGCAGGTCCGCCATCGTGTCCGCCGCCGCCCTGTCCCCGACCCGCGCCACCGCGCCGATGACCGTCTTCGAACCGCTCGCCAGCAGCGTTCCGGCGAAACCCAGTGCCTCCTCGCCCGGCCGGATGTGGCTCATCGCCAGCTCGCACGCGGCCAGCACCACGCGCTCCGGCGGGTTCGCGAGCCGGGTCGTCTCGTGCGCGAACAGCGGGCCGTCCACCAGCTCGACGCGGGAGAACAGCGCGTTCGCCGGCTCGTGCGCGCCGTGCGCGACCAGGTGCGCCAAGCGGGTTCCGTCCAACGCGGTCAGGACCGTCGCACTCGTCGCGGCGTCGCCCTCGACCAGCTGCGCGTCCGGGTACACCGAGCGCAGCTTGCTCACCTCGCCGACCGCGCCCGGCACGCCAGGACCACCCGCCAGCAGCACTGGGCCGTCCTCGGCCGGACGCTTCGCGGTGATCCACGCGGTCGCCGACGGCACGATCGACACCGGGTGCCCGCGCAGCGACGGCAACGCGCCCCATGGCATCGCGTACAGCTGGCCGATCGGAACGATCACCAGCTCGCGGTCATCGAGCGTTTTGACCAGCGACGCGGAAATCAGCGCGTCGAGCTTCTCCGCCCGCCGCCGCGCGGACGCGGACACCGTCTCGGCCAGCATCGGCGGCAGATGGTCCGGCGCGAGCGCGTCGAGGTCGGCGTGCAGCTGGGTCGCGGTCTCCACGATGTCGTCCAGCGGACCCAGTTTGAGCAGCCGGAACGTCCCGCGGTCGACGACCACCGAGTACAGCTGATTGTTGTAGGGCACCAAACTCACCAGCACGCGATCGCCGAGCGCGGCGACGACCTCGTCCGGCGTCGCGACCGGCCGCGGACGGCCCCACTGGCTGGTGTACCAGCCGAGCCTGCTCGCCTCGCGCTGCAGTTCGGCGTACCGCTGCTCCAGCGCCTTCACCGGCTCGCCTTCCAGCCGGGCGCGCTGAATGGTGCGCTGGACGTGCCGCATTTCGTTGATGTGCTTGGCCAGCACCGGATCCTCGATCACCGGCAGCGGTTCGTACCGGTAAACCTGCGCCCGGGTGCGTTCGAGCCAGGCGAACATCCGGCGCGCGCCGGCCGCGTTCCGCCGCGCGCGCCGCAGCACGAGCCGCATTGCCAGCCTGCCGAGTTCCTCGCCGTGCACGGCCGTGCCGCACAGCAGGTCGAGCCCGCCCATCCGGTCGCGGATCGTGCCGAGTTCGCGCAGTCCGGTGCGAGCCTGCGCGAGCGCCGCGCGCGGTCGGTCCTCGGCCACCGCCAATTCCGCCCGGCACAACCGGAACAGCATCCGGTGGTCGACCGGCGACGTCGCCCGCGGTGCCGGGACGTGCGTGAGAACGAGCGAGGCTTCGGAGATTTCCTTGCGGCGGATCAACAATCGCACCGCGAAGAGCCGCGCGACCGCCGCCTCGTCCCGCAGCCCGAGTGCGGCCAAGCGTTCGGCGATCGAGACGAGTTCGGCAGGCAACCGCGAGGTAGAGCGCCCTTTGCGGTCCGACAGGACCTGCTGCGCTTCCGCCCGGAACCGTGCCAGGCCGGCGATCTCGGCCCACGTTCGATTGCCGCGGCGGAGAAATCGGCGCCGCGCGTCCGACGCGGACTTTCGCGCCAGCGCGAAATCGCCCTCCAGCAACGCGGCCGCGGCCCGGGCCACCTCGGCTTCCGCGATGTGCTGGCCGGATCCGTTGGCGTGCAACTCCGGCAGCGCCTCGTCGAGGTGCCTGCCCGCCTCGTCGGCGAGACCCGCGGTGAGCAGCGCGCGAGCCTGGTCGAGCCGGATCAACGGGATCGAACCGGGCGATTCGGTGACGAGGATCCGCGCGGCTTGTTCGTAGCTGGACAAGGCTTGCGGGACGTCGCCGATGAGCTGCGCGTGATCGCCGAGGTTTTGCCGGATCTTGCCCTCCAGCAGAGTGTGCCCGTTCTCGCGGGCGAAGCCGAGCGCGCGCTCCAAGTCGGCTTGCGCGGCGTTCGGATGGTTCAACGCCATCTGCACCAGAGCGCGGTTCAGGAGCATGACGACCAGCGTCCGGCGGCTGTCGTCGAACTCGGCCTCGATTCCGGGGATGACGGCGTCGTACACCGAAAGCGATTCGCTGGACCGGCCGCCGCGCATCAGCACCACCGCGCGCTGGCCGGTGACCAGCAAGCCCAGCTCGCGGGCGACCTTGCTCTCCGGGAGCTGGTCGCGAAGCTGGCGCGCGGTCTCCAGGTGCACGAGACCGGCGTCGGTGGAGGCGACCTCGGCCTCGGCCGCGCCGAGGCTCACCAGGACGCGGACCTGCAGTTCCCGGTGTTCGGGCAGCGGTTCGGCAACGCGCGCCAGCCGCGTGATCGCGCTGCGGAACAACCGCACCGCGATACCGGGCCGCTGGTCGGACGCGGCGGCCCGGCCGCGCGCGTACAGATCGGACGCCGCCGCGATCGTTCGATCATGGACGGGCGCGGACACGGACTCTATGGGAGCACACCTCCGCCACTGTCCATAACGCCCGTCCGGGTTTCTCAGAGCACGACGGTCGGCGTGACGACGGTGCGGCGGTGCGGGCCGGCGCCGAGGTGCACGAGGATCTGCGTGGTTCCGCAGGGGACGCGTTCGAGCACGAACCGGCCGCCTTCGTCGGTCGCCGTCGCGAACGTGCCGTGATCGGCGACGCGGACCTCCACGTCGTACTCGCCGGCGGGCGCGAGCCAGCCGTCGATCCGGTGCACCTTCCCGATTTTGGTCAGGTTGATCATCACGGTCAGATCGCTGACGGTGAACGTGATCGTGCCGGTCGCCGTGCTGCGCACGCCTGCCAGTTCGTCGAGCCGTTCCCAGCGTGCGACCTCGACGTCGAGGTTCTCGAGTTCGAGCGCGAACTGGACCCGCTGCACCAGATCGTCCGGCGGCGGGTCGAGTTCGTCGAGGAACCGGCCGATATCGGCCAGGATGGCCTCGTCGTCCGGAACCGCGTGGCCGTGTCCCGGCCTGCCGATGTCGTCGCTCACCGGGCACCCCCTTCTCCTGCGAGCAGATCGCGCATCGAGTCGAGGCAGCGGCCCCTGGTGGGCCCGACGCTGCCGCGCGGCATCTGCATAGCCTCGGCCACCGCCCGGTACTCGGCGCGGCCGGCGAGAACGGTCAGCCGCAGCAGCTCCTGGCAGCGTGCGGGCAGCCGGAGAAAGGCGCGCCAGACCCGGCGATCCCGGTCGGCGCGGACGGCTTCCTCCTCAGGCGCGGGATGATCGCTTTCCAGCGTCGCGGCGACCTCGTCCGACAGCGGCACCGGCTGGGCGCGCCTGCCGTAGGGACGGGTCGCCTCCCGGCGAGTCGTGGTGATCAGCCAAGCAGCGAGCGCGCGGGGGTCGCGCAGCTTCGCGAGCTGACTGAACAGAGCGAGCCACACGGTCTGGACCACATCCTCGGCCAGTTGCCGGTCGAGCCCGTTGGCGCGCGCGACGTGCCACACGAGCGGCGTCAGCTCGTCGACGAGTTTCGCCATGGCGCGCCGATCGCCGCCCCGCGCCGCTTCCATGCACGCGGCGTGCAAGTCGGCGCCGGTCAAGCCTTCCCAGGGCGGGTCTACCTCGGTGGTGTGCACGTCGGTCACCGTAGCTGCCTCACTCCGGAGGTGGGCCGACCTGGGCGAGCAAGCCTCCGGTCGTGTCGGCACGTCCGGACCCGTCGCGGGTCGCCTCTCCGGTCGGGTACCGGATCGATCGTGATTAGTGCGCGCTCTTTCAGTGGTGTCGGTGATGCGGATGATGTCCAGGGGCACGGTGGGTGCCCCGTGGGTGGGCTCTTGGTTGAGGAGCGAACAACTGGCTCTGGGATACATCGATCTCTGACTTTTCCGGGTAAGTTTTTTCGCGGAGCCGGTTGGGGCGGTTTTCATGCCGTTCGATTGCGGGTCGGCGGCAGGTTCGCGCAGGTCACCGGCCAGACCCCAGGACCCGACCGGCTGGGCTCCCCCTCCAGCACGGCCGTGTCCCGGCAGCTCCGCCGGACCCGACGGGTCCCCCAACGACCCATCGCGCCCCGCCGGGCTGGGGTCAGCCGGACGAATCCCTCCCCTGAATCCGCCCGCCCGCACCAGCCCGGAAACTGTTTCACCAGCCCCGCCGGACCGATCCCTCCCCGGATCCCTCCGGCTCGCCGGTCCTTGCTCGCCACCCTGCCGACAAGCGGACCCCTCCCCCGGATCGGATCAGGTCAGCTCACCGACCCGGTCCGGCCGAGCGGATTCCTCCCCGAACCGCCTGACCGGACCGAGCCGCAAGCCCGACCCCCAGCCGGGCCAGCCCGCACAACCCGCCGACCGCGCGAACCCCCTCCCCGAAGTCCACTCGGTCGGACAGGATTGGCAAGCCAACCCGTCAGTCCCACCGGACCAGCCCGCGAAGCCCGCCAGCCGGACAAATCCCTCCCCGGATCTGTCCCGCCGCGCCAGCCCGCAAGCCGGTCCGCCACTTCCGCCGGACCAGCCCGCGTGACCCGCCAGCTCCACGAACCCCTCGCGAGATCCGTTCAGCCGGACAGGTCAGCAGGGCCAACCCGCCATTCCTGCCGAACCAGCCCGCGAAACCCGCCAGCCGGACAAGTCCTCCCCAGACCCGTCCCGCCGCGCCAGCCCGCGAGCCGGTCCGCCTGGGTGTGGCCGTTGCCGCTGTTCCGGTGGGCTCGGCAGCCGGTCGGGTCCCCTCAGAACCCGTCCGGCCGGGCCGGGTCCCCCAGACCCGGGCCGAGCGGAACCGGACCGGCGGCGTGGCCAGTCCCTGTCGTCATGTGCGTCGGTCGCTTCGCACTGGCCGATGGCCTGCTCGCCCCCCTTGTGCCGAGCAGGTCGCCGGGTCTCGTGCGTTCGTGCGGGTGCGCACCGGCCGGCGTGAAGTGTTCGCTCGTGCCGACCGGTGCTTCCCGCCCCCAGGGGAGCCCGCTCCCCTTTCGGGCCCCGCCGGAGGGGATTCCTCCCCGAACCCCTCCGGCTGACGACGTCCGGCAGCCCCCTCGGCTCCCGGGCGCCGCCCGTCTCGCTACTTGGCAGTACCGGTGTCGTCGAGCGGCTCGTGGTTGCCGTCCGGCTGCACTCCCCGGTTCGCCCCAGGCGCGGGGCTCGTCTTGACGGGCGGAACGGTGGTTCGCGGCTGCCGCTCGTCCTTCTGATCCGCAGGCATGTGGCCCTCCCTTTCCTTGGTTCGCCCCATAGGACGCATCCAGAGTGCGCCTAGATACACGGAGCGCCAAAGTTTTTGGGAATTTTGTGAACCTGCCGGTCAGGATGGCCGCGCCACCTCCCCCGGATGCCAACCGTCAGTGACGATCGGTAACCCCTCCGAGAGCGCGGCGGCCCACGCGCGGTAACCGATCGGGCCAGGATGAAAACGGTCAGCAGCGAACATTCCCGGACGGAGCAATCCCGGTGCCAGCGGGATGTGCGTGACCCCGGGAAGCCGGGTCAACCCTCGCGCCGCCTGGTCGAGCGCGACCGACCGCGCGCCCAGCAAGTCGCGGAGCGGCCGGGGCAAGGACGGGAAACTCGCCATTGGAGGCACGCCCGCGAGAACGACCGGGACATCGCCGACCCTTCGCCGCACCTCGACGATGATCGCCAGCAGATCGCGCCGGTACCGCGCTGCCGAGTGCAGCTCCAGGGTGTCGTTCACGCCGAGGACGACGACCACGACGTCCGCCTCCCGGACACGCGGAACCAGCTCGTCGAGAACCACTCGTGCCGACGCGCCGGTGATGCCCAGCGCGTGCCACCGCACCTCCCGGTCCGGATACGCGCGGGCGAGCCCCACCGCGAGCTGGCCGGTGAGCGCGTCGGCGTGGGTGAGCGCGCCGACGCCGTCCACCGTCGATTCGCCGATGACGGTGAGCCGCAATGGACGCCCGGTGCCGAGAGTGCCCTCGATCGGACCCGTGGCTCCGGGAAGCCGCGGAGTCGCCCGACGCACCCGAACAGCCTGCGCGACGAGCACGGGTGCCATCAGGAAAAGGAGGAACAGCCGAAGAACTGCCATGCCTCCGACAGTAACGAGGGGCTACGACAGATCCGGGGCGTCGAGGGGAGTTGTCCACAGGGGATGTGAGTTGTGGACAACCCTGGGGACAGCTTGGGGAAACCCTCCGCCAGCAGCATGTCTGCAACTGCCGACAGAACCGTCAGACGCGGGCAGCAGGGGCTGCGGGCAACCCGCTGCAGGTGGCAGGGTCCGCGGGCAAGCCCACCGCAGACGGCAGAGTCCGCAGGCAACCGTGTCGGCGGGCGGCGGGGGCACACCCCCGCAGATGGCAGAGTCCGCAGGCAAACCCACCGCAGACGGCAGGGTCCGACAGGTGAGCCCACCGCAGACGGCAAGGTCCGCAGACGGCAGGGTTCGCAGGCAACCGTGTCGGCGGGCGGCGGGGGCACACCCCCGCAGATGGCAGGGGGCGCGGGCACACCCCCGCAGGTGGCAGAGTCGGCGGACAACCCCATCGCGGGCAGCAGGGCGAGCAACCCCGCCACACCCGTCAGCATCCGCAGGCAACCCCGCCACACCCGCCACTATCCGCAGGCCCCCGCGGGTGTCGGCAACCGCAGACACCCGCGTCACTGAGCGATCGACACCGTCTTCCCGGTCAGAGAATCGTCCTCGGCCGCATCCAGCAAGAACCGCGCCACGTTCGCGCGCGGGATCTGGAATCTCCGCCGCACATCACGCCCCACCTCGCTGCGCACGTGCTCCCGAGCGGGCTTGTCCGTCAGCCTCGTCGGGCGCACGATCGTCCACCGCACGTCCGGAGCGGCGTGCAGGATCGACTCCATCCGTTGCAGGTCGGCGTATCCATTGCGCAACACCGCACCCAGCAACGGCTTCAGCACCAGCTTCGAGAACAGGCTGTCGCCCTTCGCGGGCAGGCCGGACGCGCTCACCACCACGAACCGCGTCCGGGAACCGCGCAGCGCGGAGACCACGGAGCGGGTGCCGTCGGAGTTGACCGTCGTCGGCTTGAGATCCGACGGGCCGAGGGCCAGGACGACCGCGTCACGGCCGGTCACCGCATGAGCCAGGCCGGCATCGGTCAGGGAGTGAACCGCGACGTCCAATCGGGGATGCGCGGGGACGGTCAACCGCGCGGGGTCGCGGACCACGGCGGTGACGTGCCATCCGCGCGCCAGCGCTTCCCGCACCGCCAGGCCGCCGATCCGGCCGCTCGCGCCCAGGACGGTGATCTTCATGAGAGACCTCCAAGGAGGGGTGAGTGTTCACTTACCGGCTAGGGTAAGTGAACACTCACCGCACTGAGAAGGGCCTCAGGGAGCACGCATGGGAAGCCGCGAGGAGATCGTCGCCGCAGCAGCGGCGGTCATGCGGGAGCAGGGGTACGCGCACGCCACGACCAAGGCGATCGCGCAGGCCTCGGGTTACTCGGAAGCCTTGCTGTACAAGCACTTCCGCGACAAGACCGCACTCTTCCTCGCGGTGCTGAAAGAGGAGCTGCCCGACCTTGCCGCCACGGCGGCGAGACTCACCGAGCATCCCGGGAAGGCCGAGCTCGGCGACAATCTCGCCGAGCTGACTGCCACGGCGCTGGCCTTCTACTGCGCGAGCTTCCCGATCTCCGTTTCGCTCTTCTCCTCGCGCGACCTGCTCCGCACCCACCGGGACAGCCTCGAAAACGGGCCCGACCTGCCGATCCAGCACGTCGCAGGCTATCTCGCCGCCGAGGTCAAGCTGGGCAGGCTGCGGGCCGATCTCGACGTCGAGGCCGCGGCCAGGCTGCTGCTCGGCGCGTGTTTCCAGGAAGCGTTCCTCGCGTCCTTCGAGGAACGCCCGCCGCGACCAGACCTCACCCACCGGCTCGGCGCGACCCTGGAACAGCTCGGCTAGTCGCGGTTCTTCCGCAGCTCGTGCCACCGGTCGTACAGGTTGTTGACCTCGACCAGCATGAACGCCAGGAAGTCCCGCATCTCGGCCAGCCGTTTCCCGGCGGGAGTGTCCGGGCCGAGCGCGTCGACGCCGTCGGTGGCCGCGTCGCGCCACATGATCAGGAAGCGGTCGCGTTTGAGGAAAGTCGCGTACCAGAGGTCGTCGTAGAGCTGGTAGTGGTCGCGGCGCTCGCCGGGTTCGCGCACCTTCCGCACCAGGCCGATCTGGTCCAGGTACCGCACCGCGCCGGAGATCGCGGCCGGGCTCACCGACAGCTGTTCCGCCAGTTCGGCAGCCGTCAGCTGCCCCGAGTCGGTCGTCATCAGGGCCGCGAACACCCGCGCTGACATGCGCTGCATGCCGATCTGGGACATCACCAGACCCAGGCTTTCGACGTAGCGGCGGACGGCGTCCTCGTCTCTCTTCGTCTCAGGCGTCGTCATCCGTCCATCCTCTCCCACGAGCGTCTGGATGATCACTCGGTCCAGACGTTTTCTTAACTTCACAACTTCATGAAAAGAGTGTAGCTTCCGAACCATGGGAAACGCCATTGCGATCTCCGGCCTGCACAAGGCATTCGGCCGGGTAAAGGCCCTCGACGGCCTTGATCTTCAGGTTCCCGCGGGGGAAGTACACGGATTCCTCGGCCCGAACGGCGCCGGGAAGTCCACCACGATCCGGGTCCTGCTCGGACTGCTGCGCGCCGACGCAGGCGAGGTCCGGCTGCTCGGCGGCGACCCGTGGCGCGACGCGGCGAGCCTGCACCACCGGCTCGCCTACGTGCCCGGCGACGTCAACCTCTGGCCCAACCTGTCCGGCGGCGAGGTCATCGACCTGCTCGGCAGGCTGCGCGGCGGGCTCGACCAGAAGCGCCGCGAGGAACTGGTCGAGCGCTTCGACCTCGACCCGCGCAAAAAGGGCCGCACGTACTCGAAGGGCAACCGGCAGAAGGTCGCCATCGTCGCGGCGCTCGCATCCACTGTGGACTTGCTGCTGCTCGACGAGCCCACCTCGGGCCTCGACCCGTTGATGGAGGCCACCTTCCAGGAGGTCATCCAGGAGGAACGCGCGCAGGGCCGCACCGTTTTGCTGTCCAGCCACATCCTCGCCGAGGTGGAAGCCTTGTGCGACAAGGTGAGCATCATCCGGGGCGGCCGCACCGTCGAATCCGGCACGCTCGCCGAACTGCGCCATCTGACCCGCACGTCGATCACCGCGGAGCTGGCCGGACCGCCGAACGGCCTCGCCAAACTCGCCGACGTGCACGACCTCAAAATGGAGGGCACCCGCGTCCGCTTCGACGTGGAAACACGCTCGCTAGAGGACGCGCTGCGCCAGCTGACCCAGATCGGAGTGCGCAGCCTGGAGAGCCGTCCGCCGACGCTTGAGGAACTCTTCCTGCGCCACTACGCGGACGAACTCGAGGCCGGGAAATGAGCGGCGCGCTCAACGGCACCGGGCCGCTCATCCGGCTCGCCCTTCGCCGCGACCGGATCATCCTGCCGATCTGGATCGTCCTGCTCAGCCTCATCCCGGTGGCCACGATCAGCAGTTACGACCAGTTTTATCCGACCGCGGCGAGCCGGGCGGGGCTCGTCGCGTCGGCCGCCGCGAACCCGTCGTTCGCGCTGCTCTACGGCCCGGCGTTCAATCTCGCCACGGCGGGCGGGTTCATCGCCTGGCGGATGGGCGGATTCCTGGCGCTGCTGACCGGCCTGATGGCGGTCTTCACGCTCACCCGGCACACCCGCGCGGAGGAGGACACCGGCCGCGCCGAACTGCTGGCGTCCACTGTGGTCGGTCGATACGCGCCGCTCACCGCCGCGCTCGCGGTGACCGGCGGGGCGAGCGTGCTCATCGGGGTGCTGCAAGCGATCACGCTGGCGGCGAAGGTTCCCGCGGCGGGTTCCGTCGCGCTCGGCGCGAGCACTGCGCTCGCCGGGCTGGTTTTCACCGGCGTCGCCGCGGTCGCCGCGCAACTCGGCGAGTACTCGCGCACCGCGAACGGCATCGGCACGGCCGTGCTCGGCGCCGCGTTTCTGTTGCGTGGCGCGGGTGATTCGACCACCGACGCGCACTGGCTGTCGTGGCTGTCGCCGCTCGGCTGGGCGCAGCAGATCCGGCCGTTCGCCGAGGAACGTTGGTGGGTACTGATCTTGCCCGTCGCGACCACGCTCGTGCTGTGTGCCGTGGCCTACGCGCTGCTGCCGCGTCGTGACGTCGGCGTCGGCCTGCTTCCGCCGCGGCTCGGCCCCAGCGAAGCCGTGCCGTCGCTGCGGTCTCCGTTCTCGCTGGCCTGGCGGCTGCAGCGCGGTCCGTTGTTCGGCTGGCTGGTCGGGCTCGCGGTCGGCGGCGCGTTGTTCGGGACGATCGCGCAGGGCATTTCCGGCCTGGTCGGCGGCACCGAGCAGAGCAGGCAGATCTTCGAACGGCTCGGCGGATCGCATGGACTGGTCGACGCTTTCCTCGCCACGATGGTCAGCCTGTTCGCGATGCTCGCTTCGCTCTACGGCGTGCAGGCGACGCTGCGGATGCGCGCCGAGGAAACCTCGATCCGGCTGGAACCGCTGCTGGCCACGCGGGTTGGACGGCTGCGCTGGGCCGCGAGCCATCTGGTGTTCGCGTTCGTCGGCAGTGCGTTGCTGGTGCTCGTCGGAGGCGTGCTGCTCGGGCTGTCGAACGGGCTGCGCAGCGGTGACGTCGGCCGCTCGGTCGGGAACATGGTGGCGGCCGTCGCGGTGCAGGTGCCCGCGGCGTGGGTGATCGTCGCGGTGGCCGCGCTGATCTTCGGGCTGCTGCCGAAACTGGCGACCGCCGCTTGGGGCGTGGCGGCGCTGGCGTTGCTGATCAGCATGTTCGGGCCGGTCGTCAACGCGCCGCAGGTGCTGCTGGACGTCTCGCCGTTCCAGCATCCGCCGAAGGTGCCCGGCGAGGTGTTCACCGCTTTGCCGCTGGTCGTCTTGCTGGCGGTTTCGGCGGTGGTGCTCGCGGTGGGCCTGACCGGCTGGCGGCGGCGCGACGTCGGCTGAGGTCAGCGTTCGTCGCGGAAGAACGGGCGCAGCGTGGTCGGCGGGGGTGCCGACGGGCTCGGCTGAGCCGGGGTGACCGACACCGTGGCCGTGGTCGTGCGCGGCGGCGGGGCCGGGGGTGCCGGCGGGCGATGGGTCACGGTGATCGGCGGCAGAGGGAGGCCGGTCACCGTGACCGTCACCTGCTGCACGGGCGGCGGGGTGGGCGGCGACGACTCTCCGGCCGGACGCGGAGTGCGACCGGCGACCAGCAGCGCGGCGACGAGCAGCCCGCCCGCCAGCCCGGCAAGACCGGTCACGACGACATAACCCCAGGTGGGAGCGGTGTCCGACATCCGGCACCTCCTCGCCGCACGGTCACTCGGCTACGAGGGTTTCGTCGCGTTGATCATAGGCCTCGTTACGCACTGTGCAACTTGACATATACAGACTCAACTTATGTAACACTGTCCGCGTGAGGGGGATTCTCCGCTCGCCGGACTTCCGGCGGCTCTTGCTCGCCGACGTCCTCAGCCAGGTCGGCAACCGCATCGACTTCCTGGTGATCCCGCTGCTGGCGACCACGACACTCGCCGCGTCCGTGGCCGAGGTTTCGCTGCTGCGGACGCTGAGCACACTCCCGTACCTGCTGCTCGGACTGCAGGTGGGCGCGTGGTGCGACCGGATGCGCAACCGGCCGGTGCTGATCACCGCCGACCTCGCCCGTGCGGCACTCATCGGCTCGGTGCCGCTCGCCGCGGTCTTCGGATCGCTGACGCTGGGCCATCTGTACGTCGTCGTGCTGCTGGCCGGCGGGTTCACCGTCTTCTTCAACGTCGCGCACCAGACCTACCTGCCGAACCTCGTCGAACGCGGCGAACTGCCCGACGCGAACGCCCGGCTGCAGACGAACCTGTCCGTCGCCGCGATCGCCGGGCCGGGTCTCGGCGGGATGATCGTGCAGTTCGTCGGCGGTGCGGGCGCGATGGCTGTCGACGCGGTGACCTACCTGTGGTCCGCCGCCTGGCTGCGCCGGATTCGCATGCCGGACGCGCGGCCCGAGCCCGCGGAGCGGAACCTCCGCCGCGAGATCGGCGAGGGACTGCGGACGGTTGTGCACAATCCGCTCCTGCGGGCGATCGCCCTGCACGGTGCCGTGTCGAGCCTGT
This sequence comes from Amycolatopsis rubida, assembly GCF_900115345.1. Lineage (GTDB taxonomy): Bacteria > Actinomycetota > Actinomycetes > Mycobacteriales > Pseudonocardiaceae > Amycolatopsis > Amycolatopsis rubida. The sequence continues at coordinate 586,175 of NZ_FOWC01000001.1, forward strand.
TCCAGTCGATGTTCATGGCGGTGTCGACGGTGTTCATGGTCCGCGACCTGCACGTCGCACCATTCATGATCGGCTTGCTCGGCACGATCTCGCTGATCGGAGCCCTGCTCGCGAGCGGAATCGCGCGACGGCTCGGCGCGCGCTTCGGCGCCGCGCGGGCGTTGTATTTCGGTGCCGCCGTGTACAGCGTTTCGTTCCTGCTCAACGCCTTCGCGACCCAAGGCTGGGGTCTCGCTTGGTGGGTAGCGGGCGGTTTCGGGTCGAGTTTCGGGATCATCGTGCTCGGCGTGTTCGAGACGAGCTTCCGGCAGGCGGTCACCCCGCACGAACTGTTGGGCCGTGTCTCGTCGGTGTCGCAGACGGTCGTTTTCGGCATTGTCCCGCTCGGCAGCCTGCTCGGCGGCTTCATCGCCGAACTCGCCTCGACCCGGGTCACGCTGTACGTGTGCGGCATCGGAATCCTTGCCGCGTCAGCGATTCTCATCGCTTCGCCGCTTCGCAAGATGCGCGATCTGCCGCTAGCTGAGGGTGCGGTCAAGAACGATTAGGGGGACAGCAAGCGCGGCTAGGACGGCTCCGATGAGGCTGACCCAGGCGAGGGCAGTGCCTTGGGTAAGCGCGGCTGCCGCCAGAACGGGAGTGGCACTGATCCCCAACTGGAAAGCCGAAACCGTGGTCGCCCCGGCGAGTGCCGGAGCGTCGGCGGCGATGGCGAAGACCCGGCCGTAGATCGCGGGATTCAGCACGAAAGCCGCTACTCCGAGCAGGAACACCGTGGGAAGCATCGCCCACGTGTGGTGGATCGCGATGATCATGACGACCGAAAGAACCGCGATCGCCACAGCTCCGGAGAGGAGCGCGGGGTGGGGTCGCCGGTCGGAGATGCGTCCGCCGACGGACAGGCCGACGAAAGCGCCGATACCGAAAAGGGCGAGGACCGCGGGGATCCAGACCGTGGGGACGCCGGTGATCTCGGCGAGCATGGCGGAGAGGTAGTTGAACGTGATCATGTACGCCGCTGTCGTGAGGATCGTGATCCCGTAAATGCCCCAGAGCCGCGGTTTGCCGATCGTGGCCAGCTCTCCCGCCACGCTTGGCCGAGCCGCCGGCCGGGTCGCCGCGGGGATCCCGAGCGAACCGGCGAAGACCGCGGCGAGCGTCAGTGCGACCACGGCCCAGAATCCGCTGCGCCACTGGGTGAAATGGCTGAGCAACGTGCCTGCCGGTCCGCCGGCGACCATGGCCACGCTCAGGCCGCTGACCACGACCCCGGAGGCGCGGGCGTTGCGGTCCGGGGTGACGAGGCTGATCGCGGTCACCGACGCGACGGCGAAGAAACCGGCGTAGGCCACGCCCGAGACGACCCGGCTCACCAGCAAGACCGGGTAGTCGCCCAGCAGCCCGGCGGCGACGCTGGCGGCGAACACTCCTTGAGTGGCCATCAGTGCGGTGCGGCGGGGCCAGCGCAGGCTGAGCACGGCGAACGGCGGCCCGCCGATGACGACGCCGAGCGCGAACGCGGTGATGAGAAAACCGGCGGAGGACAACGAAACCTGGAGATCGCCGGCCACCGCGGGCAGCACGCCCGCCAGGAGAAACTCCGCGCTGCCCATCGCGAACAGGCTGAAGGAGAGCAGATAGACGCCGACGGGCAGGCGTGCGGACGTTTCGATGGTCTTGCTCATCAAACAAGCACCTCCGCGACCAGGATCGGAAGCCACCACCGGAAGCGGCAAGAAACGTTGCCGTTTCCGGGACGCATTGGTTGACTGCGCCGCATGAGCGACCACCCCACCGTCGACAGCGTGCTCGAACAGATCGCGCCCCGGCTGCGGCAGGCGCGGGACAACCAGGGCGTCAGCCTGGCCGACCTCGCACGAGCCACCGGCATCTCGACGAGCACGTTGTCCCGGCTGGAATCCGGGCAGCGCAAGCCGAGCCTCGAACTGCTGTTGCCGATCACCGCGGCGCTGGGCGTACCGTTCGACGAGATCGTCGCCGCGCCTCGGATCGTCGACCCGCGCGTGCCCCAGCAACCGGCCAAGAAGGACGGGCGCGTGCTGATCGCGTTGTCCCGGCACCAGGGCGAAATCCGCGCCTACAAACAACTCATCCCGGCGCACGACGAAGAGCCCCACCTGCGTACCCACGACGGACACGAATGGCTCTACGTTCTCCGCGGACGCCTACGCGTACGCCTGAGCGAGCACGACTTCATCATGGGACACGGCGAAGCGGCCGAGTTCGACTGCCACATCCCGCATTGGTTCGGTGCCGCGGGCAAGGGCGACGTCGAAATCCTCAGCCTCTTCAGCAAGTCCGGCGAACGCATCCACCTGCGCACCGGCCGCCGCTAGACCTTGCGCAGACCGTCCAGCAGTACGCGCACCAGGTGTCGACTGTCCGGCGTAAAGCGCTCCACCGCGAGCGCGCCGACGATGAGCGCGCGAAGGTCTTCGCCGTCGATGTCCGTGCGTACAGCGCCTGCGGCTTGCGCGCGTTCCAGAAGCGCAGTGAGGTTCACGCGAAACCGCTCCGCTGCTTCGGCCTTGTACGCAGAACCGCTTGTCTCACCGAGCGCTTCGCAGATCGCACGGTTACGCGACGCCTGCTCGATGACGCGCGTGAAGTAGTCGTAGAACGCTTCGCCTGGCTCGTCGGAGTCGATCAACTCCTGTGCCTCGACGCCGTACTGCTCCAGCCGCTCCACGACGACGGCCTGGAACAGTGCTTCCTTGCTGGGGAAGTGCCGGTAGACAGTGCCCGCGCCTACGCCAGCCAATCGCGCGATGTCGTCGAGGGGCACCGAGAGCCCGTCGACGGCGAACGCTGCTTCGGCGGCAGCCAGCACACGGGCGCGGTTCCGGCGCGCGTCCGCGCGGAGCGCAGGCTTCTCCACCGGCTATCTCCTCTGATCTCAAAGTGGTGCGGTCGTCCGATTCTTCCTTGGAACGATCTCCGCCGCTTCTGACCGTGTCTCAGATCTCCAGGCCGTCGTTGACAACCGGAGTTGATACTCCGTATCTTCGGAAGCGGGTGCCCCGTTCCGATTATCCGCTGGTCTTCCCTCATGAGGTTTCTGATGCCCCGCACCGTGTCCGAAGTAGCTGAGATCGTCGCGAACGCGCTGAGCGCCTTCGACGCCGCGTCGCTCGCCGATGTTCTCGCCGAGGACGCCGTCTACGAAATCCCGTTCACCGGCCACCGCTCGACCGGCCGGGACGCCGTACTGGCCACGCTCGGCGCGGGCAGCACCGTCGCGACCCGGATCGGCCTGGAGAAAGTCGAGGTCACGACCACGGAAACCGCGGCCGGGTTCGCTGTCGAGCTCGTCGCCGAGGGCCGCAACCCGCACACCGGGCACAGCTACCGGCTCCCGTCGTCCGCCGGACTGCTGACCGTGCGGAACGGCGAGGTCACCCGGTACCGCGACTACCCGAACACCGGCGCGGCAACCGCACTGCGCGGGACGAAGGAGGTCTTCCAGCGCTTCCTCGACGCGGCCGTCGACAACCGCTGGGACGATCTCGCCGACCTGTACTCCGACGACGTCGTGGTCGAAATCCCGTTCGCCCCGGCCGGAGTGCCGAAGGTGACGCGTGACCGGGAGGAGCTGCGCAAACGCTTTCACCAGGCCGGGGAGCGCCGCCGGATCACCAAGGCGGACCGGGTCGTGGTGCACGAGACCAGCGATCCGGAAGTGCTGGTAGCCGAATACGACCTGCACGGGGAGTACGAAGGCAAGCCGTACGTGTCGACATACGTGATGGTGCTGACGGTGCGCGAGGGGCGGATCGCGCACTCCCGCGACTACTCCGGGGCACCGGTGTTTTCCGAGCCGGAATGAGCCGCTACTGAGTCGCGGTCTGCGAAGCCGGGGGCGCGAACAGGTGCTCCACCGTCGCCACCGTCCAGTCCCACACCCCCGGCACCAGCAAGATCCCCACCAGCACGAACACCGGGAACACCAGCCGCGCCTCCACCTTCTTCCCGGTGTGCAGCCGCAGCGGCTTCGGCGGGCGGAGTTCGTACCAGGTCTCCCCCGCGATCGGCAGCGGGAACAGGAACGGGCAGCCCGACTCGGTCAGCGAATCGCCGAGGCAGTGCACGAAACAGCCGGCGGCGACAGCGACGCCGAGCCAGCCGGAGATGTCCGCCAGCTGGGCTACTCGGTCGTCCGGCGCGGTGAAGTACCACCAGACCACCGCGCCGCCATACGGCAGCAGCAGCCAGTCGCCCAGTGCCGCGACCGCGAGCAGCAAGCCGAACAGCAGCACGCCCAGCACGGCCCAAGCCCCACCGGCGGTACAGCCGGCGGAGGTAGCCGCGCCGAGGGCGACGGCGAACAAGAGGGTGTGGGAGAGGTGCCGGTGCGTGCCGGTCACCTTCTCGTCGCGTGGGCCCTTCGTCAGGGCGTATACAGCCGCGGACACCCGGCGCAGCAGCCACGACAGCGCCCCGGTCAGCCAGCCGAACAGGCGGGTCGCGCTGGCGCTGGGATGGTCCAGGTCCGGCAGCAGCGCGAATCCGGCCGTGGTGGCCGCGAAGACCACCGCCTGGTGCACCGAGCCGACGCCGACCGCGGGCGCGAGGGCGAGCCCCGCGCACCAGCCGGTCAGGGCGTGCGTGCGCCCCATCATGATGGTTATCCCCCAGGTCGCGGACCAGGTTACTAATCCGGCCACAAGCAGGCCGACCCCGCACGGCACGTAACCGTTGCTACGAAGCCATTAGGCCGTGACTGTGGTCGGATCAGTAACGATCGGCACAGTCAGTCCGCGCGACCGTATCGGGAGATCAGGCCGGAGGTTCCTCCGACACGCTCAGGTGTTCGGCCACGCCGGTGAGCTCGATCACCCGGCTGACCGCCGGGCTCGGCACGACCTCGAGTTCGACGTCCTGCTCCCCGGCCTGCCGCTGGGCGTGCAGGACGACGTTCAGCGCCGATGAGTCGAAGAAGGTCACCCCGGTGAGGTCGGCCACCACGCGACGGGAATTCTTGTCCGCGATCAATCCGGCAAGAGCTTCCTGCAGCTGCGGGCTGGTGAGCAGATCGAGCTCACCCGTGACCACCACCCTCGGCTCGGCGGCCGCGGTGTCCAGCGTGATGCCGAATCCGGGCGGAGTGGCGTTCTGGTCGGCTGCGGGCATGCAGTTTCTCCTCGTCAGGCGCTGCTCCTGCGCCGGTACGCGCCTGTAGTCTCAAGCGGCAACCGTGTCACGGTCCCAAGCATCTGGAGACTCAACCCTAACCCAGTGGGTGACTGAGTCCGCGTCGGCACACGGCTACGCCTTGGCGCGCGGGCGACGGCGGACACACAGCACCCCGCGCACCGCAGGTGGGCGCGCGGGTCGCGGGGGCCAGTCAGCTCAGGCGGACACTGTCTTGCGCTTCGCGCGCCGTTCGCGCATGAACAGCTCGCGGCGCTCGATCTCGCCGAGCCCGCCCCAGATCCCGTACGGCTCTTCGACGGTCATCGCGTGCTTGCGGCACTGGGCCAGCACCGGGCAGGTGTGGCAGATCGCCTTGGCACGGGACTCGCGGCGCTCGCGCGCGGAGCCTCGCTCATTGTCGGTATGAAAGAACAGGCTGCTGTCCGCGCCGCGGCACGAGCCTTGAAGCTGCCACTCCCACTCCTCGGCCACCACGTTCGGCAGTCGGCTCACGTCAGCCATGTCGTCCCCACCTTTCCCGGGATCAGCGCTCGACCGCTACATGCCCGCCGGTCGCGGCGGTCAAACCCGGGTTTGGTTTGCTCACCCCCCGGGCATGTGGCAGATCGGGCACGAAAGACTGGCGTGGGACGCCGGAGAGAGGACAGCACGTGGAGGAGAACGCCCCGCTTGAGCGCGAGGACGCACAGCTCATCGAGGTGCGGACGGCGGCTATCCCGCACGTGGTGCCCACCCTGCGCACCATCGTGGCCGACATCGCCATGCGCCAGGACTTCGACCTGGACGCGGTGGAGGACCTGCGGATGGCCGTGGACGAGGCCTGTTCGATGCTGCTGCCCTCGGCCGCCGACGGCAAACTGACCTGTGTGTTCTCCTGGCTGGAAGGCCGGATCGAGGTCACGGTGTCGGTCGTCTCCGACCGCGCCGAGCACGGCGACGAGACCGGCCTGTCCTGGCAGCTGCTGACCGCGCTCGCTACCTCCGCGCGACGCACCGTGACCCCGGCCAACGGCCGGTATCTCTCCCGGGTGCAACTGGTCCGGGAGAGTGAGGCGGCCAGCTCGTGACGATCCCCGCCGGCGGCGACAAGCCCACCGACGTGGCAGCACTGTTCCACGAGCTCACGCAGCTGCCCGAGCACGCGCCCCGCCGCGACGAGATCCGGGACCGGCTGGTGCGCGAGCATCTCGAACTGGCACGCAACCTCGCCCGGAAGTTCCGCAACCGCGACGAGGCGATGGACGACCTCGTGCAGATCGCGACCGTCGGCCTGATCCACGCGGTGGACCGTTACGACCCCACACAGGGCACGGACTTCCTGGCCTTCGCGGTGCCGACGATCTCCGGCGAACTGCGCCACCACTTCCGGGACAACAGCTGGTCGGTCCGGGTGCCGAGGCGGCTCAAGGAACTCAACGCCACGATCTCGGCCGCCCGCGAAGAACTGACCGTGCGGCTCTCGCGCGCGCCGAAGCCCAGTGAGATCGCGCGTCATCTCGGCGTGCCGATCGAGGACGTCTACGAGGGCCTGCGGGCCGGTCAAGGCCGTTACGGAGCCTCGCTGGACAACCTGCTGGAGAACTCCGCGCACACGCGCTTCGGCGCGCCGGACGCGAACCTCGGCCAGGCGGAACTGCGCGAGGCGCTGCGGCCGATGCTGGACAGTTTGCCCGAGCGCGAGCGCAAGATCGTGGCGTTGCGTTTCGGGTCCGGGATGAGCCAGTCAGACATCGCGCGCCGCGTCGGGGTTTCCCAGATGCAGGTGTCGCGGCTGCTCGCGGCGACGCTGAAAAAACTCCGGACCGGACTGGCCGAGACTGACATCACCGAGGGCACCTGATTCGCCTTCGGCCGAGTTGGGTAAACACCACATGCGAGCACAGCGGCCGGGAGGTGCAGAAGCCATGACGACGTCGAGGATGCCGACCAGGAGCACCGGGGCGACTGCCGCCACCGTGCTGCTGGAGCTTCCGGACGACGTCACCGCGCCCGCCATCGCGCGGGCCCAGGTTCGCGCCGCGCTCGCGCAGCTCGACGTTCCCGCCCAGCTGCGCGACGACGTGCTGCTGGCGACCTCCGAGCTGGTCACGAACGCCTTCGAGCACGGCGACCGGCCGGACCGGCTGGAACTGCGGCTGGAGAACGGCGAACTGATGGTGCGGGTCTTCGACACGTCTGCCGCCATTCCGCAGCTGAAGGAACCGGTCGCCCCGTCCGCGGCGCGCAGCCGGGGACTTCAGCTGGTGCGCGCGTTGTCCCGCCGCTGGGGTTATGACCCGGCTGAGGGCGGGAAGTGCGTCTGGGCGGCGTTCGCCCTCAGCTGACGACGTCGGCCCACCACGAGCCCGGCCGCGCCGAGCACCCCTGCTCCGACCCCGAGCCAGCCCACGATCATCCGCGGTCGTTCAGCGATCGAGCAGGCTTCCGCTCCGCGCGACTCCGCGGCCAGCTTGCTGTCCGGGGAGTTGAGCGCCGTGCCGCAGCCGATTCGGTAACTTGTACCGGTCCTGGGCGGGTTGCCTTCGCCGAACATATTCGCGGGCAGCAGCAACGCCTGATCGCTTCGGGTGCCGTAGATCGTTCGGACATCGATGGGACGTTCGCCGCGGTCGAGGTAGTAGACAGTCGTCACCGGCAGCACAAAGAAGACGATTCCGGTGACGAAGACCGCCGCGGCCGCGAGCCAGGCCACCAGCGTGAGCCGCTGAGCGGAACTGCGCCGCGGATAAAGCCGGTCAACGAACTCCTGATCGCGCGGGTCGGGGGAGGCCGGGGGAACCGGGCCGTCAGCCATCGTCGTACCTCCTGATCGAGTTGCCGAGGCGGCAGCGTAGTTCGGTGTGTCCGGGCCGCGTCCGAACTGGCATTGTTCCGCTCTATCCCGTTCGCCGCATTGCGGCTGCCTTACGCTCGCCGGATGCTGGACGCAATCGGGGTGACTGGGGACGAGGAGCGGGTCTACCGGCTCCTCGTGGGGATGTTCGACGCCGGACCGCGTCAGGTGGCCGAGCAGCTGGGGCTGAGCGCGGCAGAGGTGTCGGCGATCCTCCGTTCGCTGCACGCCAAGGGGCTGGTCAGCCTGGTCGCCGGGGACGAGCCGAGGTACGCGCCGTCGCCGCCGGACGTCGCGTTCGGGCCGTTGCTGATGCGCGGGCAGGAATCCCTGGAATGGGCGCGCACCGCGGTCAGCCGGATGGCCGAGGAGTACCGCGGCGGTGCGCGGCGCCGCGACGCGACCCAGCTGGTCGAGGTGATCACCGGCAGCGCGGCGATCCGGCAGCAGCTGACGAACATCCAGGTCGGCGCCCGGCACGAGTTGCTGTGGTTCTGCCGGGCCGGGCACATCGCGATGGCGTCGGGCGAGAACGCCGACGAGTACGACGCGCTCGCTCGCGGCGTGCGGTACCGGGTCGTCTACGAGCGGGCGATGCTGGAAGAGCCCGGAATGATCGAGAACGTCGCGCACGGGATCCGGCACGGCGAGGAGGCACGGTCCTCGACCGTGGTTCCGGTGCGGCTGGCGATCGCCGACGGCACCATCGCGTTGTGCCCGCTGGTGCAGAATCTCGACGGCTCCGGCGAACCGACCGCCGCGTTGATCCGCGAGAGCAGTCTGCTGGCCGCGCTGATCGCGTTGTTCGAAAGCTATTGGGAACGCGCGTGGCCGCTTCGTGCGGACGGGACTCCGCAGGACGCTGCCGGCGGCGCCGGTCCGGACCGGGACGAGTTGCACCTGTTGTCGTTGCTGGTCGCGGGGGTCACCGACAAGGCGATCGCGACGCGGCTCGCGGTGAGCCAGCGGACCGTGCAGCGGCGGATCCACGACCTGATGTCCCGGATGAACGTGCAGACCCGGATGCAGCTGGCGTGGGAGGTCAGCAGGCAGGGCTGGCTCGACGAGCCCGCGGCAGCCGGATAGCCGCGAGGGGCTATCCGGCTGCCTCTTTCTCAGGAGAGCCCGTAGGCGCGGAGCACCGTCTGCCGCACCGCGTTCCCGTCACCGTCGGAGCCGTGCACGCGCAACGCGACGAATCCGTTGGTCCGGTCCAGCCGCGGCTGGTCGACCACGGCGCGGAAGCGGCCGCCGCCGAGGCTGTCCATCCGCCTGACGTTCGTCCACGTGCGACCGTCGTCATAGGACACTTCGACGGTCAGCTGCGGATTCTTCGGCGCGGCCATGCCGTCCTGGTTGCGGACGGTGAACTCGACCGGCAGCGAACGCCCGGCGCGCGCCTTCTGCGTCAGATCGGTCTGCACACCGTAATCCACCTGCAGCAACGGAAGCAGGTCCGTTGCGCCTTCGGCGGGCCGCTTCGACCCGAAGGTCCACGACGTTTCGGTGTGCGTGCCGTAGGCCCAGTCCGGCGTGGACTTGGTCAGCGACAGGTCGAGCCGGTACTTCGCCGGGTCCGCCGAAGCGGGGAACTTGCCCCACGCCGCCGGGCCTTCCTTGACGAGTTTTCCGTCCTGATAAAGCTTCGCGCTCACCTGATCCGGCTCCTCGCCGATCCCCGACTCGGAAAACGCGTAGTGCGAGGTTTCCGGATCGGCGAACTCCGGGATGCGGAAGGCGAAAGTGTCGCCGGTGCGCGAGGTTTCCAGTCCGGCTCCGCGCGGGATCGCCGGGCGGACCACTGGGGCGTACCAGTTCTCCGTCGCCCGCTGTCCCGGGCTGAGCGTGTGCGGCTGGTCGAGCATGCCGACCGCCAGCGGCTGGAAAGTGTCCCAGCTGAGCTTGTTGTTCACTCGGTGCTGCCAGATCGTTTCGTCGGTCGAAACGATTTCCTCGCGAGCCGTTCCGGTGTGCGCGTACCGCTGGTACTGGTTGATCGCGGTCTTTTCCCACGGCCGCCAGCCGAACCGCTGCTCGGAAAGCCACTCGTCCTTGCCGGTCGCGTGGTAATTCGCGGTGACCGTCGCACTGTTGCGTTCGCTGACCTGGTAGACGATCTTCTGCGGAATCTGGTCGTGTGTCACCTGCATGATGTCGTACAGGTACGGACTCACCGGCGTGCCCTGGAGGAACATGCTGGTGAAACCGAATCTGGCGCGGTCGGCCAGGTTCATGCCCTGTTCGTTCGTGATCCGCACGGTGGGAATCGGCAGGCGATTGCCGCGCGGCTGCCAGTGTGCGTACGTGTGCTCGCCGGGAAGGCTGACAACCATCGCCATCGCGGCGCCCGCGGCGGCCGCCTGCTTGGCCGCGGTATCCGGATTGGTGCCGTCCTTCGCGGGGGTCACCAGTGCGATTTTCCCGCGCGCCTTGGCGAACTGCTCCGGTTTGCCGCCGTCGACCGGAACGACGCCGAGCCACTTGAACCCGGAAATCGCCGGAGAAGACGCGTAGTAGAACAGCTCGGTCTTGACGGCGACCCACGGCAACGTGGTCGCGGTCAGCATCGGCGCGGTGAGCTGCCACCGGGTGCCGAATTCGAAGGTTCCGTTCTTGACCTTCTGCGTCGGCGTCACGTAGATGTGCCGGACGCCGGGGAATTCCATGACGTAGTTCGAGATCTTGCGCGAGCCGAATTCGCGGTGCGCGTAGCTGCTGATGATGTTTTCCAGCGTCGACGGCCGCGGTGTCTTGATCTCCACCGGCACCGCGCTCCGCGCGTCCATCACCAGGTTCAGGTCCTTGGTGATGGTGAACTCGGGCTTGAGCACGATCGCGAGTTCCTCGTCCGGAGCCAGGCCGGTGTGGAACATCGCGCGGGCGTAGTAGGTGCCCTCCGGAAGCTCGGTGACGAACGGATGGTCGCTGACGACGTCCCGGACGATGTCGTAGCGCATGTCGTCGCCGAAGATCTGGAGGTCCATCGGGTGCGCCTTGCCGTCGCGGCCGATGCCGGTGACGGTCACCTTGTGCTTCGGCGGTTCCTTCACCAGACCGACCGTCGTGTGCACCGCGCCGACGAGAACGCTGCCGGTGTAGTTGCCGGGCACCAGCGCGGCCGAGTCGACGGTGATCGCCATCGTCGCGGTCCCGCTGGCCGGAACCTCCACAGTGGACTTTTCGAGCTTCACCGCGTCGCCTGGCGTGGCACCGTCACCGCGGCGCAGGTCGAGCTTCGGGGTGATGGTGATCGGCGCGGAAGTCGTGTTGGTGTAAGTGATTTCCTTGCGCACCGGTCCGCTGTCGTTGGTGACCGGGCCGAGGTTCAGCGTACCGGTCGCGAAGACCCCGGGACGCACCGCCGCGGCCGCGACGGCCACCCGTCCGCCGCCCTGCTGGAACGCGTTGAGTCCCGCGGAGGGCTTCGACGTACTGGCCAAACCATCCTTGAGCTGCTGAGCCGTCCATTGTGGATACCGCTGCGCCAGAATCGCCGCCGCACCAGCGACATGCGGCGTCGCCATCGACGTGCCGGACGCCGCGGTGTAGTACTGATCCACTACTTCACCGAGCGAGGTGCCAGCCGCGCGCGCCGCGACAATTCCCACGCCAGGCGCGGTGATGTCCGGCTTCACGGCCTGGTCGCCTTGGCGCGGGCCCATGCTGGAGAACGGGGCCAGCTCATCCTTGCGGTCAACCGCGCCGACGGTCAGCGCGGAGTCCGCGGTACCAGGCGTGCCGATGGTCGACGCGCCATCCTGGCCGTCGTTGCCCGCGGCGACCACGAACAGCGCGCCGGTGCGGGCGGTGAGTTCGTTGAGGCCGGCGCTGAGATCGTCGGTGCCGTCGGTCGCGCCGCCGCCAAGGCTCATGTTGATCACCTTGGCACCGGACGTCGCGGCCCACTCCATCCCTTGCAGGACTTCGGAAGCCGAGGCCGTGCCGTCGTCGCCGAGCACCTTGCCGACGTACAGCTTCGCGCCGGGAGCCGCGCCCTTGCGCGTGCCGCCCGCGGCCGCGCCGCTGCCCGCGATGGTCGCCGCGACGTGCGTGCCGTGGCCGAACCGGTCGACGACGTCCGGGCTGGTGGAGAAGTTGGCCGACTTGGCGACCTTGCCCGCGAGGTCCGGGTGGTTGGGGTCGTAGCCGGTGTCGAGCACGGCCACCGCGACGCCGGATCCGTCGAATCCGGCCGCCCACGCCTCCGGCGCCCCGATCTGCGGGACACTGCGGTCGAGCGACGCGTGCACCTTGCGGTCCAGCGTAATCCGTTCCACCGCACCGGAAGCCGCGTGCGGACCGGTGAAGGACTGCCAGAACTCGCCGGCGCGCTTCTTGTCTTCCCGCACCGCACGGCCGTTCACGCTGGGCAGTTCAGCGCCCAGCGTAGTGGCGGCGAGCGTCGGCGCGGCAGCGATCGAGACGCCCTTCGCGTAGTGCGCGATCATCGGCACCGTCGGGCTCGACTCGTCGGCGTACCCCTGCGCGATCAGGTCGGTGACGTTGAACAGGGCTTTGTCGAGGCGGTGGTCCGCCACGAGCGACACCGCGTCGGCCGGGATGACCTGCAGTTTGCCGTCCACTTCGGATTGGGTGAAGCGGATGTTCTCCCGCCCCTCGCCCGGCCGGACCGTCGCGATCTGCCTGCCGCCTTGGACGCTTTCGACTTGCACGACGTCACCGGTGAGCAAGGTGACCGTGTGCCGCTCACCGGGGCCAGGCGCCGGTGAACCGCTCGCAGGCTCGGCCGCCGCGGGCGCCGCGTGGCCGAGTGCCGCGACCAGTGCGCCCGTGCAGCCGAGAGTGATAGCTCGTGATCTCCACGTCATCGCACAAGATTCGGGGCGAGCCGGGGTTCACGTCACTAGCTCGCGGTGTCGCGGTTGTGACATGTCGCAACTGGGACAGCGCCTGGTTAGCCAGCCACTGTCGCGTAATACGCCATTAGGCGGTCAGCGAGTTCGTCCGGACGGCTCAACAGCGATGGGAACCGGCCATCTCGTCCGCCCCCGAGGCGTTCGCGCGACCCGGCGCAGCAGGTCCGCGGAGAAGAACTGGTCGTCGCGGAAGAGCAGGACCTTCGTCGGCACGTCCGGCAGCCGCGCGCCGACCAGGTGCCAGCCGCCGCCGCTCGTCGTGGCTCAGCAGTGCTTCAGCATGTCCTGCAGCGCGTTCTTCTCCATGTCAGTGATCGTCAGCCCGTAGTAGTGCTTCACCGTGACCCAGTCGGTCGCGTACGTGCACCAGAACGACACCAGCGGCGGCTTCCACTCGTCCGGAGCCTTGTCGCTCTTCTGCCGGTTCACGCTCGCCGTCACCGCGAACAGCTGCGGCCGGGTGAGGTCGTTCGCGAACTGCTCGCGCTTCTCCTGCGTCCAGTCGCGCGCGCCGCTCACCCAGGCCTGGCCGAGCGGGACCATGTGGTCGATGTCGAGCTGGGTCGCCTTGGTCCAGGTCTGACCGTCGTACACGCTGAGCCAGGTGCCTGAGGTCGGCTTGCAGTCGCTGCCCGCCTTGACGTCCTTGCCCGCACGCTTGAGAACGGCCTCGCGGGTGTCGCAGTTGTCGCCCTGGCTGTCCCAGTGCTTGAACTTGTCGCGCGAATAGCCGGTCATGGTGCCGCGCGCGCCGATCTTCAGCTCGGACAGCTGCTTGGTCGCGTCCGCGGCGGACGCCGGCGCTGCCTCGGACTGGGTGTCGCCGACTTCTCGCTGGCCGTACCAAAACCCGACGACAGCGATGAGCAGCACGACCGCGAGCAGCACGGTGCGCTTGGTGGGGAACGGCCGGGCCATGGTGCGCGGGATCCTCTCGGGCGGGGACTTCGGGGAGCCGGAGTATGCCTGTCACCGGGCCGGTAATCGCGCAGACACTCTCGGCAGCGCCCGAGCCGTGGCAAGGACCACGTCGGACCAGTTGTTGCCCGCCAACGAAAAAGCCCAGATCAGCGGGGGTGGATAACGCTCGCGAAGGTGTCACGCACGCGCGTTGCGAAACGATTGACTTCAGTGGGGAGCCGGAAAGGAGCGGGTGCGAGATGCCCGGGCGGCTGCGGAAGTGGAACACCCGCGTCGATGACTACCTGCGCCGGAAAGCGGCGGAGGGCGGCAACGTCGTAGCGATGACGCGGGTCGCTGCTGACCTGCGCGAACGCGGGGATGCGGCGGAGGCCGAGGAGTGGTACCGGCGGGCCGCCTCCGGCGGTGACCGGATCGCCATGACCGCGCTGGCCCACCTGCTGGCCGAACGCGGAGCCGAGGACGAAGCCGCCCGCTGGTATCACGAAGCCGCGCAGGCCGGCGAGCCGCACGGGATGCTCGGATATGCCCGCACCTGCGAAAACCAGGGTCACCTCGGCGACGCCGAGCACTGGTACGCCGCCGCGTTCCAAGCCGGCGCGACGGAGGCGGCCGGACTGCTGGGCCACCTGCTGGTCCAAGACGGCCGGTTCTCCGACGCCGAGGGCTGGTGCCGCGCGGCCGCCGAGGCGGGCGACGCGACAGCGATGCTGGACCTCGGCGCTGTCCTGCGCGAACTCGGTGCACCCGAGGAGATGGCGCACTGGTGGCGAGCCGCGGCGGACGCGGGCGAACTCTCCGCGACCTGTTTGCTGGGCCGGGAAGCGGAACGAGCCCACCGGGAAGGCGACGCCGAGCGATGGTTCCGTCGCGGCGCGAAGGGCGGGCACGTCGAGGCGAAGGTCCGGCTGGGGCTGCTGCTGCATCGCCGGGGCGACCTCGAAGAAGCGGAGAACTGGTACCTCGAAGCCGCCGAGGCGGGCGACGCGGCGGCGATGACCAACCTCGGGGTCCTCGCCCGCAATCGCCGCGACGACGGCGAGGCCGCGGCCTGGTACCGCAAGGCCGCCGAGCACGGCAGCATCCCCGCGCTCACCAACCTGGGACATCTCGCCGAAGCCCGCAGCGACCTGGCACAGGCCGAACGCTGCTTCCGGGTCGCCGCGGAAACCGGCGACGTCCAGGGCATGCTGAGCCTGACCCGGATGCTGCGCGCCCGCGGCGCGACCGCCGAGGCCGACCACTGGCAGGCCCTCGCCGCCGACCGGCCACAGTAGACAGTTTCCCGGGGTTGATCTCCGGGATCATCCCGGATGCCGCCCGCCCCCGGCACGGCTAGCGTCGATCGAGTGTTCCGACGCGTGCTTCTCGCCATCCTCGCCGGTATCGCGGTGTTCCTGGTTCCGTGGACTGTCTACCTCGGGCTGACCCTGCCCGAGCACTTCGACACGAGCCAGTGGCGAGTCGCCTGGGTCGGCTTCGACCTCGTCCTGCTGCTGTGTTTCGCCGCGTCCGTGCTGCTCGGGATGCGCCGCAGCCGCGCCTCGGTGCCGATGCTGGCCGCGACCGCCGCGCTGCTGTGCTGCGACGCCTGGTTCGACGTCGTCCTCGACTGGGGCGGTCCCGACCAGTGGGCCAGCCTCGGCACCGCGCTGCTCGCGGAAGTGCCGATCGCGGTGTTCCTGATGTTGCGAGCGCGCGCTCTGCTCGCCGGCAACGCGCGACCGCGGCCGCTGACCATGCGCGACATCGCCGTGCACACGAACCCGAACTACCAGCGGTTGCTCCGGCTGATGCCCGCCACCTCGGCCGAACTGCGCGCGCACATCCCGTCGATCGACGTCCCGGCCGCGCTGCTGACGCTCACCCACGCCGGATACACGCGCCGCACCCGCGACGGCCGCTGGCACTCCGTCCCGCAGAGCACGAACGAAGCGAAGCCGGAGGATTTCCCGGAGGAGGACCGGCCGAAGCTGGCCGCCTACCTCGACGCGAAGTACGACCGCGAGGTGCGCCTGATGGCCTGGGCCGCTGAACGCCGCGACACCTTCGACGGCTGGACCGCCGGCAGCCGCGCCGGCATCCGGCTGAGTCACAAGGACTTGAAGGAGTTCGAAGCGGAGTACCTGGAACTGGTGCACCGCTACGCCGCTCGCAAACCCGGCCCGTCCGGCGAGGCGCGTGATCTGGCGGTGCGGTTCTACGCTTTCCCGGAACCAAAACCCGCTGAGCTGGCGTAGGTTTCGAGGCATGATCCATCACGTGCAGGTCGCCTGCCCAGCGGGCGCGGAGGACGACGAACGCGCGTTCTACACCGGCGTGCTCGGCTGGAGGGAACTGCCGAAACCGCCGCTGCTGGCAGCTCGCGGCGGCTGCTGGTTCCAGGTGCCCGGCGTCGGCGGCCCGGACGGCGAACTGCACGTCGGCGTCGAGGCGGATTTCCGGCCGGCGCTCAAGGCCCACCCGGCGTTCGTGGTCGACGTGGACACCGTCGCCGCCGCGATCGAAGCCTCCGGACGGCCCGTGACGTGGGCCGATCCCGCGGAAATCCCGGGCAGGCGACGGTTCCACGCCTTCGACCCGGCCGGCAACCGGCTGGAGTTCCTGGAGGGCTGAGCCCGCTTACAGTGTGGGGATGAGCCAGGAGGCGGAAGAAGCCGAGCAGCGGATCACGCGACGATTGCGTGAGCTTCGCCTGGAACGCGGCCTCACCTTGGACAAGGTCGCCGCCGCCGCGGACCTCACGCCGGGCTATCTGTCCCGGGTCGAAAGCGGCCAGCGGGTGCCCAGTCTCGGCACGCTGGTGGTTCTCGCGCGGGCGCTCGACGTCAGCGTCGCCGATCTCGTCGCTTCCGAGGAACGCCGCTCGCCGATCGTCAAGCGCGAGGACGCCGTCACGTACGGCACTCGCGGCGCTTCCATGACCCATCTGTCCCCGCCGTCGTCTGCTCTTGAGGCGACACTGGTGACGCTGCGGGGCAAGTCCGTCCCACCGCGGCCGACCCGGCATCGCGGCGAAGAGTGGCTGCACGTCGTCAGCGGTCAACTCGAACTGACCCTGGCCGGCGAAACCCACCTCCTGGCCGCCGGTGACTCCGCGCAGTTCCCCGGCAGCACCGACCACACCCTGCGCGGCGCGCCGGACGCGGAAGTCCTCGTCGTGATCGCTTGACTCTCATTGTGCCTACGAGGCACCCTGTTTGCCAGACAGGCAATATTGGGAGATGCTGATGACCGACGCCCCGGTAGCCGAACTCGACCTCGACACCCTGCCCGAACACCTGGAGTCCGCCGCCGCCGAACGCGCGCACCGCAAACGCCAGCTCGCCGTCGCCTTCCGGCTGTTCGCCCGGTACGGCTTCGACGAGGGCATCGCCGGGCACCTCACCGCGCGCGACCCGGAATTCCCGAACCGGTTCTGGGTCAACCCGTACGCGGTGCACTTCTCCCGGATCAAAGTCAGCGATCTGCTTCTCCTCGACGAGAACGGAAAAGTGGTCGAGGGAACGCGGCGCACGAACAAGGCCGCCTTCGCCATCCACTCGACCATCCACGAAGCCCGCGAGGACGTCGTCGCCGTCGCGCACGCACACACGATCCACGGCCGCGCCTGGTCGGCGTTGAATCGTGTGCTGGACCCGATTGTCCAGGAATCCTGTGCGTTCTACGAAAATCACGTGCTTTTCGACGAGTACAAGGGCCTGGTCCTGGAACGCGACGAGGGCGTGCGCATCGCCGCCCGGCTCGGTTCGAAACGCGCCGCGATCCTTCGCCACCACGGATTGCTGACCGTCGGCCGAAGCGTCGGCGAGGCGGCGTGGTGGTTCATCACGATGGAACGCGCCTGCCAGATGCAACTCCTCGCCGAAGCCGCCGGCACTCCTCGCGTGATGACCGCCGAAGAAGCCGCGCTCGCCGCCCGGCAATTCGGCAGCGCGAACATGGCGCGCAACAACTTCCGCCTGCTGGAGGACCTGATTGTCGAGCAGGAACCCGACGTGCTGGACTGACGAGGTTCAGTCGCCGACCGCGTCCCGCCCGCGCTTCACGATCAGCGGATCCGGTTCCCCGACTATCTTTTCGTTCTTGCCCGCATACTCGAACCGGGACAGGAAGTAGCGCATCGCGTTGATCCGGGCGCGCTTCTTGTCGTTGCTCTTGATCGTGATCCACGGCGCGAGATCGCTGTCCGTGCGGAGGAACATCGCCTCCTTGGCCGCGGTGTAGTCGTCCCATTTGCCGAGCGACCGCAAATCCATCGGGGACAGTTTCCACTGCCGCACCGGGTCGACCTGCCGGATGATGAACCGGGTGCGCTGCTCGGCCTGGGTCACCGAAAACCAGAACTTCGTGACCGTGATCCCGCTCTCCACCAGCATTTCCTCGAACAGCGGCACCTGGTGCATGAACTGCTCGTACTGCTCGGGCGAGCAAAACCCCATCACCCGCTCAACCCCGGCCCGGTTGTACCAGGACCGGTCGAACAACACCATCTCGCCTGCGGTCGGCAGATGCTGGACGTAACGCTGGAAGTACCACTGGTGCGCTTCCCGGTCGCTGGGCTTGGCGAGCGCGACCGTACGAGCGTGCCGCGGGTTGAGGTGTTCCATGAACCGCTTGATGGTGCCGCCCTTGCCCGCGGCGTCGCGTCCCTCGAAGAGAATGACGTGCCGGCTGCCGGTCTCGCTGATCGAGTTCTGCAGCTTGAGCAGTTCGACCTGCAGCAGATACTTGGTCTCGTCGTACTCCTCGCGCGGCATGCGCTCGTCGTAGGGATAGTTCTCCCGCCAGGTGTCGACGGCCTTGCCGAACGCGTCGATCAACACGGGATCGTCATCGTGATCCTCTCCGACCGAATGCCCGTCGATCTCAAGCCGATCGATGTACTCCCGCACGTCCCGCAACATGCGGCCGACTTTAAGCAGGGCAGGTGAACGGGAGGTGTCTCAGAACTTCCGCAGGTCCTCGTGCGCCGTCTCCGGCCGCGGCATCTGCCAGACCGGCGACCGACGCAACGGCGCGGTGAAGTCCACTCCGCACTCTTCGCCGCTGATGCTGCTGAACCGCGGCCCCGCCGGGGAAAACCCGCTCCCGACCGCGACGAGCTGCGCCTGATCGCGCACGGTGAGCCACGACCCGGCGAAGTGCGGGACTGCCGCGTCAACTGCCACACCTCCGCCCCGGCCCGGCTGCGATCCGGCATCGCGGCGACCGGCTCGACGATGTTCGTCAACTTTCCGAGCGGACCGTCGAGAACCTCGGCGATCCTCCCGACGAGCACCGCCTGGTCGCCCGCGTCTGTCCGGTGCCCCAGCCAGTAAACCCCGACTGCGAGGTGTCCTCGACCGTCGCAATCCATTTCCGGTGCGGCTCCGGCCATTCGATGTCGAAAATCTCGCCTCGCGCCGCGGCAGCTTCCTGCGCGGTGCCGTCGAGCCGTTCGCCACGCAAGGGAGCCATGGCTTCTACCGCGCATTGACCAGGTACAACTCAGCACGTCCGTAGAGCGGCGCGGAAATCGTCCAGTGGGCAAGATAATCCGGCGGCGGCGGTCCCCAAACCCGGCGCAACGCGAGGTCAACTTTCCGCGGCCGCACGGTGTAGTCGAAGAACGCGAAGTTCACCCGAAGCAGTCCGCGCGACAGACGTCCGGCCCGTGCTTCCAGTTCGGCGATCGCCCCGGGCATGCGGCCGCGGTCGGAAAAGACGTCGATGATCGCGCAGTCGCAGGTGTAGGCCAATACTCCGATCTCCTCGGCGCTGGCGACCGTGCGTCCCGCAGCCAGTCTTCCCACCTCCCGGCCGATTTCGGCGTACTGCGCACTCGTGGTGTAGTTCGATGTGAACGGCGCGAAGTCGCGTGGCAGACCGGTCCCGGCATAACCGACCACACTGGCACCGACCAAAGCCGCGATGACAGCCGTCCCGGCCGCACGCTCGATTCGGTGCGCGGAACCGGCCGCTACCGCGCAGCCGAACAGCGTCGCCGCGACGATTCCGGGGCCGTAATACCAGTGGTACGGCGGAACTTTCAGCTGAACGTAGGCCAGGCTGTGTCCCGCTCCGGCCACCGCGAGCGCCGCGAACGGGAGCAGCCTGCGGCAGGCCGCGTCGCCGCGCAACGCCAGGACCAGCCAGCGCAACCCGGCCAACGCCGCCAAACCGGCGCACAAGAACGCGAGCACCGTCTGCCCCGGCATGTTCTGCCAGTACAGTCCGATGCCATTGCCGAATTCCCACTTCCCCCAAGCCTGTCGCGCGCCCTGCAAGGTCTTGATGACAAGAGTGTCCGGAACGGCGGCGCCCAATACGACCCAGCTGAACGCGAACCACGGCACCGCGACCAGCGCCGCGCCTTGCACGCTGCGCAGGCCCTCGACCCAGAATCGGTTCCGCACCAGGAAAACCACGCCCGCGAAGAGCAGCAGATCGACCCGGACCAAGGTCAGCGCACCGGCCGCCAGTCCGAACGCGAACGGCCGTCGCTCCACCGAAAAGACCAGCAGCCAGCCAAGTCCGGCCGCGCCGAGTTCGACCTCCATGCCGATCGACGACACCAGCAGCGGGTTCACCGTCAACGCGGCGGTCGCGAGAACCGGGAACCAGCGTGGCAGCCCGGCGACCGCGCCCACCCTCCGCAGCGCCAGCACCAGCAGCACCTGGCAGGCCACGTACAGCACGCCCGCGGCGAGAACCGCGTCCCGCAGCACGAATGTCAACGCCGCCAGGGAAAGCACGTTCAACGGCGAGGTCGCCGTATTCGAGGTGCTGCCGGCCAGCAATCCCCAATTTCCGTGAAACGCGAGATTGCGCGCGTAGCTCAAGGTGATATAGGTGTCGTCGATCAGATGACCGTGCGCCACCACAAAGAACAATGCCGACGCGACCGCCGCTCCGAGCAACAGCCAATCCACCCGTCTTCGGACGGAAACCGGCTGTTCACAACCCGATCGAGGCGTCGTCAAACCCAGTGCCATTATTACGTTTCCCCCAGCAGCAGTCTTCGGAAGACCGATCTGTCCGGTGCTATCTCCCCGGAAAGTCGTGGACCTGCCCGTCGCGCATGGTAACTCGGAATTTTCGGTTGTATTCGTCATGCGGAGAATCGTCCTCGACGAATTTCACGACGAAAGTGCCGTCGTTCAGCACGGCGGGAGTCACCGAGTCGTCCGGCCCGTACAGCTCCACTTCGGCCACGTCGGGGCTGACAACCCCGAACACGACGCTCGGCTGGCCGGGATTGACGACGCTGGCGAAACCGCAGATCGGGCGGGTCGCGTTGAGGCAGGCGTAGCCCTCTCGCCCGTGGATCCAGTCCCTGGCGTCGGTGACCATCAGGCCGGCGTTCTGGTCGTCAGGGCCGGAACCCTGGCCGTGATCGAGAACGCAGACCGCCGCGAGCGAGGCGTTGCGGATGACGAGGTAACTCCGCTTCTCGTCCTGATCGATCTTCAGCGTCGAGCGCCAACTTCCCCGATCAGGCAACACGGCTCCGAAAGAGGGGGCGCTGTCGAGGCAGGCCTTGAGCAGTTGCGTGTCCCCGGAGTCCGGCCTGGCACCGGCCGGAACCCGCGTCGAGTCCGGACTGGCGTCGTACACCGGGGAGAACACCAGCGTCGCGCCCAAGGCCAGCGCGCCGACTCCCGCGGCGACCGCCAGCGGCAAGCCCAGCTTCCGGCGCCGCCGTGCGCGCAGTTCCGGAACGAGCCGGTTCCACAGAGATTCCTTCAGGAGATCAGGCATCGGCCGGTCAGGCGGTAGGTTGAGATCGTCGGCCATCAGAACTCCTCTCCGACGCGTGCGCCGATGTCCCGCAGCAGCTCGCGCAACCGGGTTCGCGCGCGCGAAATCCGCGCGCGCACGCTCGGTTCGGCGATCCCGAGCACCGCGGACGCCTCCGCGGTCGACAAACCGCCCAGCAGACAAAGCTCAACAGCCCGCCGTTCGGCCCGAGGCAGCTTCGCGACCGCGCTCAGCACGACCTTCAGCTGTCGGTCCGCGTCGATCTGGCCGGCCACCTCCTCGGCGTGATCGCGGACCACGGGATTGCGCGGCAACCGGGTCAGCACGGCCGCGAAACGGCCGAGGCGGCGCTGTTCCCGGCGGGCCAGATTGGCGGTCACGGTGTAGAGCCACGGCCGGGCGCTGTCGTTCACCAGCGTCACCTCGCCGAGCCGCCGCCACGCGGTGAGGAAGGTCAGCGAGGCCAGGTCCTCGGCGGTGGCCCAGGAACCCGTCAGCCGGTAGGCGTAATTCCACACGGCGCTGGCATGCCGGCCGAACAGCTCGCCGAACGCCGCGACCTCGCCCGCCGCGGCCCTCGCCCACAGCTCCTGGTCGCCACCGGGGACATCCGGGACGTCGGCGTCGTGCTCGGCCGGCATCCCCCGCCCCTGATCCGAAACTATCGTCACAACCCCATGTCCCCGGTCGCCTCGACAGCGTTGCATCAGTCCCGGGTCCAGGGTGATCAGTGTCTCGCCTCGGCGGGAAGCGGAAAGATATAGTCAGGCGGAGCCAGGTCACGTGGAGGGCTGTGGGGGATGACCGACTACAGGCGCGATGAGCCGCCGACGAACCCCTTCCCCGCGGCCGGTTACGCACAGCCGCCCGCGAAACCCCGGCGGACCGGCTGGATCATCGGCGGAGCCGTCGCGCTGGTCGTCGTACTGGGGATCGGGATCGCCGTCGGCGTTGTGGCCGGGCAGCCTGCCGAGCGTCCGCCAGAACGGGCCGCCGTGCCGGGTTATTCGATGGACCACGTCGGCAACGCCTGCGATCTCGTCGATCCCGCTCCGTTGCAGAAGTGGTCGCCCACGCCCAAGGGCCCGCCCAAGCACGAGGAAGTCCGCCCGAGCGAGCACGACGCCGGCAGTCTGAGCTGCCAGCTGCGCTACACCGGCAGCGATATCCTGAACACCGCCGAAATCCTCCTCGACGTCGATTTCACCGAGGGCACCGCGCCGTCCTCCTACGCGAGCTGGAAACGCGGCACCCTCGCGAAAACCGGCGAGGGCAAGGCGTCCGGGCCCATCACCGGAGTCGGCACCGAGGGCTTCTGGCACTCCGAGGTCTTCGGCGAGCTGGTCGCGGACACCCGCTACGTCCTCTGCGCGGTGGACGAGAACGTCTCGGTCCGGGTCCGGCTCAACTTCAGCCGTACCCGCGAGGTCGCGCAGATGCACCGCACCGAGGTCCAGCCGATCGCCGAAGCACAGGCCCGGAAGGCGTTGAACGGGCTGAAAGGGATTCGATGACTGACTCGCCTGGCGACGGCCGGCATTCCTATCCCGTTGCCGGGCAACCATATCCGCCGCCCGGCCAGGGTTTCGGCTATCCCCCGCCCGCGAAACCGCCCGGCCCCAGGACGGGACTGATCGTGGCGGGCGCGATCGGACTGGTCGTGATTCTCGGCGTCGGGATCGCGATCGGCCTGTCCCTCAGCGGCGGCTCGTCCGCTCCGGAAGCCAAGCCGGCCCCGGCCGCCCCGAGCCCGGCCCCGTCCACCACGGCCTCTCCCGCCGCGCCGCCGGGCAAGTACTCGATGAGCGGGATCTCCGATGCCTGTGCCCTGCTGGACCCGAAACCGCTGGCGAAATGGTCCGCCACCCCGATCCCGCCGGTCCACCGGGAAGGCCGGCCAAGCGAGGGCTACGGCGGCGACCTGAGCTGCAGCCTCCGCTACACCAGCACCTCCGCGACCGACGGCGTCGCCACCAACGAGGCGGGGATCGCCGTCCGCGCCGAGTTCGCCTCCGCGGACCGGCCACCGGCTTACGAGCAGTGGAACACCAAGCCGTCGCCGGGCTGGACCTCCGGCACAACCCCCGGTCTCGGCACTCGCAACTACTGGCGCGCGGGCAGCACCACGGAACCGGGCCCGGGCGCGAGTTACATCGTGGGAGTGGAGGACAGCAACGTGACGGTGGAGATCCAGGTCGCCGTCCACCGCGCACCCGGCGAGACGCCGCTGAAGATGGATGAGCTGTCGTCGATCGCGCGATCACAGGCCCGGGCTGTGCTGGACCGGCTCCGGAAGCCCTAGCTCCGGACGGACGGAGGCAAACCCCGGATAGCCGCGGTGGTACCGCTCGATCGCCGCGCCGACCGCGAAAACATCGCTGTCGCAATGCGGTTTGCCGACTATCTGCACGCTGAGCGGCACGTTGCCAGGCCCGAAACCCGACGGCACGGACAGCACCGGGCAACTGTTGAGCAGGTTGAACGGTAGGCACAGATGAGTGTCGTAGGGGTACTTGACTTCCTTGCCGTCGATGACCGGCTGGGTGGTGACGTAGTCCTCCCCCGCGAGGAAGCCGAACAGTCCTTGCGTTGGACAGATGAGCACGTCCGCCTCCGTCAGCACATCCCGGAGCGCATGCCACGCGGCCGCTTGGTGCTTGACCGCCTCGGCGTAGTCGGCCGCGGTCCGTTCGCGGAATCCGTCGAGCACAACGGCCGCGTAAGGCATCATGAGCTGCCGATCCAGCTGCTCGGCCGGGCCCGCGTGCATTTCGAGCAGTACTCGGGCCGCCCACTGCACGCTGGCCGCGTCCCAGGCCGGCTCGGTCAAGCCGACCTCGGCACCCGCGCTCCGGAGCGACATCGCGGCGGCCGCGGTCGCCCGCCGGATCGCCGGCTCGACCGCGAACCCGCCCAGAGTCTGGCTGACCGCGACACGAAGACCGTCGACCTCCGGCGCGGCGCGAAGCAGCGGCGCGGCGGGCAAGGACGAGGGGTCGGCCGGGTCCGGTCCGGAAAGCACATTGGCGAACAACGCGCAGTCGGCGACCGTGCGGGCCAGGACGCCCTGCGAGTAAAGCGGGTTGGCCCATTTGGCCGGGGGACTGGGAATCCGCCCCCTGGTCGGTTTGTAGCCGACGACTCCGCAATATCCGGCAGGCATCCTGATCGACCCGGCGGAATCGCTTCCGGTCGCCAGCACGCTGGTGCCTGCCGCGAGGCTGGCGGCGGACCCGCCGGAGGAACCGCCGGGAGAAAACTCCGTGTTCCACGGATTCCGGGTCGTGCCGTAGAGGGCGCTGTGGGTGAAACTGGCGACGCCGAACTCGGGCATCGTCGTGCGAGCGTGCACGATGCCGCCTGCCTGCGCGATCCGCCGCGGGACAACGTCGGTTTCCTCGGCGAGGGCTCCTTTGAAGTGCAGGCTGGCCTGATCGGCGGGGTGTCCGGCGATGCGCAGGTCCAGTTTCGCCGCGATCGGCAGTCCGGCCAGCGGCGGCGCGGTCCCGTCTCGGTAGGCGTGCTCTGCCGCTTTCGCTCGCGCCAGCGCCTGTTCGTCGAACCTGGCGGCGAACGCGTTGATCCGCGGTTCGGCCGCATCGGCCCGGGCGAGCACCGCGCGCATCAACTCGACGGGCGAGAGCGCGCCCGAGGAGAACTGCTCCAGCGCATCGCTCGCGGTCAGGTAGATCAGCTCGTCGTCAGTCATCAGCCGGCCGCCTCTTCCAGCGGCCTGCCCGCGGTCTCCTCGCACAGCAAGGCAATCGCGGCCGTGCCCAGGCCGACCAGCGCCAGCACGCCGAACACCACAGCTGTGGTCGCTCCCAGCCCGAGCAGTCCCGACACCACGACCGGGCCGAGCAGGATCCCGACCGCCGACCAGGTGCCCACCACCGAGGACGCCGCGGCCCGGAACCGAGCGGGAAAGACTTCGGCCGAATAGACGTACATCGTGATGTTGGCCGCGAAGATGAACGCCGCGGAGAGCGTGGACCAGATCAAGACCTGCACCGCGCCCGAACCGGCGATGAGCGCGAGCGGGACCAGAAGCGCCCCGCCGATGGCGAATCCGGCGAGCAATGTTTTCTTCCGGCCGATCCGATCGACGTACGCCGCGGCCGCGAAGGATCCGCACAGCCCGGCCGCGCTCGTGATCAAGGTGTACCAGAGCGCCTGGGACAGGCTCAGGT
Organism: Amycolatopsis rubida; assembly: GCF_900115345.1. Lineage (GTDB taxonomy): Bacteria > Actinomycetota > Actinomycetes > Mycobacteriales > Pseudonocardiaceae > Amycolatopsis > Amycolatopsis rubida. Next base: position 611,914 of record NZ_FOWC01000001.1, read on the forward strand.
GGTAGACGTTGAGGTAGATGGTCGGCAGCCACGTCGTCAGCCCGTAATTGACGAAGAATCCGCCGAACCACATCACCGAGGTCGTCACCGATCGGCGGAGGTACCGGCGGCTGAAGAGATCGCGTGCGCGGGCCCGCCCGGTCGGCGCGGCCGTGCCGTCGAACTGGGGAGGGTCGAGCGGACGGCCGGTCGATTCGGCGACAGCCCGCTCGATGCGTTCGACGACCGCCAGTGCCCGCTCGGACTGGCCGTGCACGGCCAGCCACCGCGGCGACTCGGGCATCAGCCGGTAGATCGGATAGATCAGGAACAGCGGAATGGCGCCGATCAGGTACAGCGGCCGCCAGCCGATCACCGGGAGCGCGATCGACGCGACGGCGGCGAACGTGAGCCCGGCGGGGAACGCGAGTTCGTAGAGCAGGACGGCCCGGCCGCGCTTGCCCCGTCCGGCCAGTTCGGCCATCAGAATCGCGGCCGAACGGATCTCGCCGCCGATGCCGATCCCCTGGATCGCGCGCAGGGCGCAGAACACGCCGACGCCCGGCGACAACGCGATCAGCAGGCTCGACAGGCCGGTCAGCGTCGTCGTGACCAGCACCAGCCTCGTCCGGCCGAAGCGGTCGGCGAGCATCCCGATCAACGGACCGCCGATCAGTCCGCCGATCGCCCCGGACATGACGCAGGCGGTGAGTTCGCCCGGCCCCAGCTGCCATTCCGCCCGCATCAGCGGCAACGCGTAGGCGATCAGCAGCTGGTCGAAGCCCGCGATGAAGGTCACCGAACCCAGCAGCAGCCGCCGCGCGGCATGCCACCGGGAGCTCGGCAGCCGGTCGATGCGCGCGGAAACCTCCGGGAAGGTCCGATCACGGGCTGTCGCCGACGGCGCGGCCCGAAGCTCATGGTCCGAAGTCACGGAAAAGTTCCTTACCTCTAAGACACTTAGTGCCGTGATTGATATCACCGGCTCGCCAGGGCTCGCAAGTACCAGTTGCCCGCAGCGGACGTGGTGCCAGATGACGACGCGCTCGGTTCGGCGGCAAGCGGCAAGGGAGATCCGCGGCGGCGGGCATCGGAGGGGCTGCGACCGGAAACAATCCGGGAGCCGAAAAAGCAAGAAACCCCCTGTTTCCAGAGGGTTTCTTGCTTTACTGTCTCGACCAGACGTGCGCCCGAAGGGATTCGAACCCCTGACCTTCTGGTCTGGCGTCGACAACGATCGTCGTTTGCCGAAAGTTCGCGATAAGGGGCAGTACCTGGCCAAAGAGCGTTCTAGCGCCGTGCCCCGTTGAGGGACGGTGGGGGTTGGCCAGCGTTCCTTGTCGTTGATTACTGGCAATAGACTGGCAAGCGCAAGCCCGCCAACGTGCGCCGTGAGTCCGGGACACATCTCCTCAGTGTGCTGCCTCAGGCAGTGTCCCCTCTCGGCTAGACCCGCGCAGGGTAGCCTTACAGCGATGACTTCACTCGGCGCACCAACCTCGGTCAGTTAGGCAGGGCTAAGATGGTTCCGACCGCTCAATCGCAGCCCAGCCGTCTTGTGGCCCTCGTGCGTCGACTCGTGGCACTGCCCAACGAGACCGAGTGGGTGGAATTCAAGGAGAACAACGTCAAGCCGGATGAGATCGGCGAGTACATCTCAGCGCTTTCTAATGGCGCGGCCTTGAACGGGCAGACGCATGGGTACCTTGTCTGGGGAATCCGAGATTCCGACCACGCCGTCGTTGGAACCTCGTTTAACCCGGCGACAGCCAAGGCTTCCGGAAATGAAGATTTTCTTGCGTGGATAATCCGACTCCTATTTCCACAAGTTCACATAGCATTTCACCCATTTGAAATGGACGGGCAGCGACTAGTTCTTCTAGAGGTCGCGGCAACACACACGGCACCGGTCAGATTCAAGGACTTTGAGTACATCCGAGTCGGGTCTTACAAGAAGAAGCTGAGGGATTACCCCGATCATCAGAGGCGCTTGTGGCGAGTATTTGACCAGACGTCCTTCGAGGACAACGTCGCAGCCTCATCAGTCAGCGCCCAAGAGGTAGTCGACCTGATCGACTACTCTAGCTATCACAGACTGCTCAATAGGCCCCACGCCGAACAACTAAGCCAAATCTTGAACAACTTAGCTTCGGACGACATCATTCGCGAGTCGGACACCGAGGGCTGGGATGTTACAAACTTTGGAGCCATGCTCTTTGCCCGGGACATAGCCAACTTTCCGCCTTTGAGCCGTAAGGCCCTGAGGATTGTCCAGTTCCGGGGCGACAACCGAATAAATACCGTTCGAGAGACCGATGGCGTACATGGCTACGCGACAGGATTCCAAGGCGCAGTTCAATACTTGAATGACATGCTCCCAGCAAATGAAATTATTGGTCAAGCACTCAGGAACGACGGTCGAATGTTCCCTGAACTTGCCATCAGGGAGCTTCTAGCGAATGCCCTTATCCATCAGGATTTCACACAAACCGGAAACGGTCCAATGGTTGAGGTATTTGACAGCCGGGTTGAGATAACCAGCCCTGGTCGACCACTCGTCGACCCTTCTCGTTTCATCGACGCTCCCCCTCAGTCAAGAAACGAGAAGATCGCTTCAATGATGCGTCGCGCAAAGATATGCGAAGAACGAGGAAGCGGTTGGGACAAGGTTGCATTTGAAGTTGAATTAAAACAACTCCCGGCCCCCTTGATCTTACTTCCGGGAACCAGCACCCGCGTTATCCTTTATGGGCCAAAACCCTTTTCTGAAATGGATAAAGAAGAGCGCCTTCGTGCTGTCTACCTGCACGCTTGTTTGCGGTACGTGGAAGGCAAGACCTTGACCAACTCGTCCCTCAAGGAGCGCTTCGCCAGCGACTCCGTGAGCGTGCCGACGATCAGCAATCTGATCAGGGATGCTGTGAACGCCGGACTGGTCGCCGCGGTCGACCCAACGACAGGCCGACGCTACATGAGGTACCAGCCAGCTTGGGTCCTGGACGACACAGCCGCTCTTTAGCCTTCATTTCAGAGATTGAGTGACGTGGATCACACTGACTGCGTACACCCCGCCTGACCTGCCAAAACAGCGGTCTCGCTATTTGCGATGTTACTAAATCAGGTAGGGTCAACTTGACAACTTGCCTCAGGAGTAACCTGGTCAGTTACCGCTTCGTTACATTCTACACCCGGGTGAGACCTTCTGTATCTCCACCTACAAGTGGGGGCCTCTTCGTCCATCCCGGCGACCTGGCTTTAGCCCGATCAAGCCTGTCAAGGGGGCACCTTTCCACTGCTGGCGAGCGTACCGCGGAACTGCCCCCTTGACAGGCTTGATAGCCCATGGGAGGTCTCCGGGATGGACGTGAGGCACACACGGACGCAACCGATGCGCCCGGCTCGACCATCCTGGTGGCCTGCCCGTCCGGCGAGGACATCTCTTTTCAGCGCGACTGCTCGCGGCCCCTCCGGCGGGTGGCCGCTGGGCTGGCTTTTCCGCGGGCGATCGGCGGGGACCGGGCGCCAGCCCGCACGCCCCGTCGATCTTGCCCGCGGATCAAACACCGTGCCCAGCGGCCCCGGAGGGGCCGCCTTGAACAAGTAAGGAAACTCTGAACACGAGAGCTGCACGCTGGTCACGGCCGCCGAAGGAACGGTTAGAGATCAGCCATTGACGTCACGATGCCATCCGGTGCCAGGGCTGCGAAACGCTCATGCTTCCCCGGCTTGTTGGCAAAGGCGATGACGGCCGTCCCTGCTGCGCGGGCCGCTTCGATGTCGGATGTCGAATCGCCGATCATGACGTACGCGCTAGGCTGCACCTCACCGGCAGAGATGACTTGCTGAAGCAAGTAAGGCGACGGCTTGAGATGCTGAATCTCGGCATCGTCACGCGCTGAGATCCCGTGAACAAGATCCTCAAGCCCGACGCGCTGAAGATAAGAGCGGACTGCCGCGGCGCTGTTGTTGCTCACGATGGTGATCACTCCGCCGGCAGTCCTGACGCGCCGTAGAAGGTCAGAGGTGCCAGGGGTAGCCGGAGCAGTCTCGACGGCGGCAACCTCGCACTCTCGGAACAGCTCTTCCAGCCTCACAGCAGCTTGACTGTCCACCCTCGCCGCGAACTTCAGCACGTCGAACGGGTCGCTCGTGTCCAGCACTTCTGACGGGAATTCGAGCCCCCACCCAGCACCCTTGCGGCGTAGCTCTTCGGCAATAGCTCGGTCCGTGACTGCACCGAAGACGGCGCAGACCGGACCGTCGAAGTCCAGCAGGACGTGGCTCGAACGCGCGACAATCTCGGCAGGCTTCACCGGTTCATCTCGCCAGAGACCGTGTTCCAGATGCTGTCGAACCACATGCGGGACTGCTTGACGTACTGCGATGCGATGGTGTCATCGTTGGCATCAGCACTGTGGTGAAAGAGGATCGTGTCTTTCCCCATCAGGTCCCAGATCGCCGTCGGAGACCCGTCCAACGTGACTGTGTGCTCTTGCACCGGGTAGTACCCGAAGAACACTTCAGCATCATTGATCAGGTACAGCTTGAACAGCGGGACTGTGGGACACGAACGGATCTCTGCCCGCGCGTCCTCGACAAGACCAAGCTCCCCCAGTTCGTTCACAGTGTCCACAATGGCCTCTGTGTGCCTCTGCATGATCCCATGGGCACGCTTCCGAAACGCCGGACTGTCCTCCATACCGTTGACAGTCGCCGGCAGGGTCCACGGCACGTCTGGGTCGGGCACCAGCAACCGGACAGACACGGATGCCGGACGCAATCGACCAGCACGGATCTTGTCCAACGGCTCAGCGATTGCGCCGTGCAAGGTCTCACCTGAGAAGCCGGCGAAGTCGACGGAGACGTGCGCTTCCTCGAAGGCCCGTTCAAGATGCGGACGCAAGCCAACTGGCCGTTCGGTTCGTTCGCGGACGAAGACACCGCTCCCCTGGCGGGAGACCACCAAGCCCTCATCCCGAAGGATCCGAATCGCCTGCTGGATGGTCATCCGAGCCACCCCATAGCGCTTAGAAAGGTCCGGGCCTGACGGCAGCTTCTCCCCCGGCTCGAACTTCCGCGTCAGGATCGCGGCACGAAGGTTGTTCGCGACCTGCTGGTACGGCGGGCGAGGGTCGTCCGGGTCAAGAGCGTCCATATATGCAGGTTAGAGGTACTTGCCCAAGATTTCTAGCCAACCTAGACACGTCTGTTGACTTGGCTAGCCATGCTGGTCTACATTAAGCATGACTAGCCAAGCTAGTCCGGTTTACAACCCGACAAGAGGAGACAGACCATGCGGAACATCCCGTGCGACCTGAGCAACTACACCGCCCGTGTCGCGGAGGTGCCGGGCGTGAAGATGGGCAAGGACGACCAGGGCCGCGAGTTCGAGGTGACGGACAGGCAGACGGGCGAGAAGAAGTTCGTGGCGTCGCTGTTCCTGAAGGCGAAGGTCCGGGGCGAGAAGGGCGAGGAGGTCCGGTTCACGCTGGACGCTGACCCGGGCGAGGGCTTCGAGGAGGGCATGGTGGTCGAGCTGGTCGCCCCGCGGATGTCGCCGTACTCGTTCAAGAACGGCAACGGCGAGACGGTGTCGGGCGTGTCGTTCGCCGCGGTCGGCCTGAAGCCGGTCGGTGCCTCCTTTTAATCCGGTCACACCAGCCCTCCCTATTCCTGGTTAGCGGCCCGTTTCGAGTCGGGCGAGGGCGCTTCGCGTTCATTGACAAATTCAGAGTGTGCCTGACTGCGCCCAAAAACAAGCCTGTTACGGCTGTTCGCGTTGATTCCCGAAATCATTTCTTCGGGGATCTTCGGGAGTGTCCGTACCAGTGAAAGCGAGTGCAGAAATGGACGAGTTCGACTTCTATGCGGCTCAGTTGAGCGCGTGGCCGTGGCTTCACCTGGCCGAGACCGAAGGGGCGGACTGGTGATCAGCAAACACGGGCTGGACGTCCTGCTCAACGACTACCGGACGGCCGCGAACCTGATGGACAAGGCGGCGGCGACGCTGGAATACGCGTCGGTGAGCATTTCCAGCGCAGGACCCGAATTCACCCGCATCTCGTCAAAGTTGATCAACGACGTGAACGACGTGTGCGCGGCAATCGGCAGTGCTTACAACAAATTGAACGAGGTGACCCCCGATGAAGACTGACCTTTTCGTCCCTGCTGACGGTCTGTCGACGTTCGACCCGGACGGCCCGAAACGAGGCGCGTGATGGCTAGTCACGTGTGCTCCGCAAATTTCTGGCTGTCTCCGACGCGTATCGCGACCTGCAATGTGTGCGGTCGCCAATGGAGGATGTAATGGGACCCGACTTCTTGATTCACGGCGCGATTCCGATGCTGGTGTGGGCGATGGCGCTGATTGCGCTGGCGTTTGCTTTCCCGGCCGCTGCCGGCACCGTCCTGGCGATCGTGGTGGTGGGCCTGGTAGTCGGCCGTTCCCGCCGCGCCACGGGCAGGTGAGCCGCTGTGGCGGGCGAATCCCTAGACCTGTTCGGCAACGCGGTGGGCGATCCCGTCTCGACGGAACGCGACCGGATGCCGGTGAACGACATGAACTTGATTGAGAAGGTGCTCGACGTTGCGGAGAACACGGGGTATGTGCTGGTCGGCCCGGCTGAGCGGGTCTACCGGCTGTATGCCCGGCTGGCGATCGAGAGCGCCCCCGCGAACGAGGCTGACGCGGTGCATCAACTGCTGGACGCCAAATGGCTGACGAAGGGAGGGAGCCACTTCTACACCTGTCACGGGCACAGCGGTCCCGGCAATTCGGTGCTGGTGCCGCGTGCGACGAAGGAGAAGGCCCGGCACTGGCGCGCGCTGGCCGGCCGTCCGAGCACCAGTCGTGAACGAGAGCGAAAGGCAAGCTGATGACGTCGCAAGCGATCAACAACCACAACAAGGCCCGGTTCGATGAGTTCGAGCACGCCCTGGACGCTGTTCGGACCGCGTTCGATGAACTCGCGAAGCTGGGCAAGACGTTGGACGACAACGGCACGGCCGACCGGTTCGAGGGCTGGCAGGTCCCGAGCAAGGGGGAGGTCCAGTCCGACCTCCGGGCCGCATCGTCCGCGCTGGACACCCTGCGTACCGCCGCCACGAAGCGGAAGGCGGAGCTGATCTCGCGGGGGTGGCGGGTGTGAGCGACGACCCGGGCCTCCGGCACAAGACGGATGAACGGTTCTTCTGGTCCGGCCGGATCACAGCCCTGTGCGGGGCGACCGCGGAATACGGCGAGTACCAGAGGGTCCATTTCTTCTCGTTCCTGCCGATGTGCCCCGACTGCAAACGACTGTCCGAACGCGACACCTGACCGCGAAGGAGATACACCGATGACGAGCCAGCTCGAAAGCAAGGTCGCCGATCTCGACAAAGCGATGATCAAGCTTCGTGACGCCATGGGTTCGCTGTCGAACCGGGTGGGCGGTTTCAAGAAGGAACACGACGAAGCCGCCCGCAAGGTCGCCACCATGACCACCACCGTGGAAGCCGCGAAGCCGCTGTTCAACACCGGCGGCAAGCGCCGTCCCCGGAGCCGTCGCCGCTGATCCCGGATCGCGACAACCGAATATCGACCGCATGACCCATCTCGATGGGCGACGTCAGGGCCGCTGCCCGTCGATGTCGATGCGGGTCGCGGCCCTGGTGTCGCTCCTGACCAGGGAGCACCACCGCCATGAGCCGCAAGAACAAAACCGCCCCGACCCGTCGCAACGCCCACAAGATCCGCCCGGAAGCCCGCTGCGCGCTGTGGCTGGCCCGCCATCCCGGCTTCATCGCCGCCCCGAGCGCCCTGGCCACCAGCATGATCGAGCTGGGCGCGACCACCACCGGTGGTATCGCCGCCGGCACCCTGGCTGCTGGTCTCGGCTGGTACCGGGCGCACCCGGGCTCCTTCTCCCGCATCGCCGCGCCCCGCCTGCGTGCGACCCGCCGCCGCTGGACCCGCTACATCGGCCGGTCCTGGAAGACCAGCCTGGACTTCTGCAACCTGACCGTGGACGACCGGCGCACCGGGGAAATCCTCGTGCCCCGCCTGCTCAGGGTCGCCAGCCCCACCCCCTCGATCGACGTGCTCCGGGTCGCGATCCGCAAAGGGCAGTCGGTCACGACCTTCCGCGACGCTCAGGAGGAGTTCGCGTCCGCGCTGGGTGCCGACGCGATCTCGATCGAGAAGGAGAAGCCGCGGGTCCTGCGGATCACGCTGGTGTTCGGCAATCCGTTCGACGACATCGTGCCGCCCGCCGACATCCCCGGCGACCCGAGCGAGGTCGACCTGACCGCGCTGGAACTCGGGGACACCGAGTACGGCGAGGTCTGGACCGAACCCCTGCTCGGACAGCACTGGCTGATCTCCGGCGGCACCGGTTCGGGCAAGGGCTCGCTGTTGTGGAACCCGCTGCGCGCCATGGGGCCGATGATCCGCGAGCGCATCGTCCGGGTCTCGGTGATCGACCCGAAGGGCGGGATGGAGACCGAACGCGGCAAGCCGCTGTTCTACCGGCACGCCAGTCCCGCCGACGAGGACGTCGAGTACGACGACGGCGACGGCCCCGAGGACATCGATCCGATGCTCGCGCTCCTGTACGAGTTCCGCGACCGGATGCGCGAACGCCAGGACCTGTTGCGCCGGGAGGGGAAGCGGAAGTTCACGCCGGCGGTCGAGACTCCGTTCGAGGTCCTGATGATCGACGAACTCATGATGCTGACCGCGCTCGCCGGCCGTCGGATGATCGGCGAGGTCAACAAGCTCCTGGCCGAGATCCTCACTCAGGGCCGCGCCGCCGGGTTCGCGGTGATCGCCTACGTGCAGGAACCCACCAAGGACATCGTTCCCGTGCGGGATCTGTTCACCCGCCGGGTCTCGCTGCGCACCGGTGCCGCGTCCTTCGTGGACATGGTGCTGGGCGAAGGTGCCCGCGACCGCGGCGCGCTCGCCGACGAGATCCCGGAAACCGGGGCCGAGGGCATCGGCTTCCGCACCACCGAAACCTCCCGCCAGCCCGTCCGCGTGCGTGCCGGCTACAGCACCGACGACGACATCGACGAACTCGTTCGCCTGTGCACTCCGCACGACGACCCGCCAGCCGATTCCAACGTGTACTCCATCGCTGCCTGACTGTCGTGAAAGGACAGACGAAATGACCACAGTGCTCGCCCTTGTCGCGGCTGCAGTGGTGGGCGTGTCGCTACTGCGCCTGCTGTTCCTGTTTCTTCCCGTGCTCCTCGAACCGTTCGTCTTCTTACTGCTGATGGTGCTCGTTCTGGTCACCGCCCCTGTTGCGGCCGCGATGAAGGCTCACCGCGGCCGTCGCGCCCTGAAAGGACAGATGAAATGATCACCTTGAAGTTCCTGAGTGCCTGGCTGAAACTCGCGGCGGTCGCGGCGGTCGCGTTCGTGATCGAAGTCGCGCTCATCTCCTCGCTGTGGCTGGGTCTCCTGGTCATCGTCCCGACCGTGCTGCTGTTCCTCGGCTTGTCGGCGGCGATGTGGCGGGAATGGCGCTCCGTCCGCCGCGGCGACGGTGCCTACAGCTACTCCTACATCCGCTACGAGCAGGAGTGACGGCCGTGACCGCCCCCGATCCGGTGCCGCCGGCGGACGCTGAGGTATGGCAGAGCGCGGTGGCCACGCTCGAAGACGGGCTCGGGATCTACCCGCTCCGCTCGATCGACGGCGTCCGCTACGAGGGCGCGAGCGTCGACAACACCGCCGTGGTCGCCACCTCTTCCACCGTGCTCCTGCGGGTCACCCGCCATCGCCACGGCCGCCCCGAGGTCAGCGAAGTGGAAATGCCGCCCGCGTTCGCCCGCTACCTCGCCGCCCTGCTTGATTCCACCGCCCGCTACGTCCAGACCAGCCCGGAAGGAACCCTGTAATGCGCGCGTCCAACGTGGTCAAACTTGCCCGCCTGCAAGGCGAATTTGACTCCGAATACCGGCAGGCCATCAACCCGGACGGCACCCGCAACCGCGAAGCCCTGCTCCGCTTGTCCGAACTCGCCGCCCGCATGGTCACTGTCTACGAGGAAGAGGCCGCACTGGCGTGCCGAGCGGCCAACCAGGCGTACGACCTGGCCACCGGCAAGTAATCCGTCCTTCGGCATGTCTTGAGTCCTCGTGACGCTTGCCGCACGAGATCTCACGGCGTGCCACACGCGCCCCGCGTGTCCGCCCCTCGAACGAGAAAGACCAGAACCGATGCCCCGCAAACGAATCCTGGACGCGTTCTGCTGCGCCGGCGGTGCCGCCAAGGGCTACCACGACGCCGGCTTCGACGTCGTCGGCATCGACATCGCCCCGCAACCGAACTACCCCTACGAGTTCCACCAGGGCGACGCGATCGAGTTCATCCTGGCCCACGGCCACGAATTCGACGCCGTCCACGCTTCACCGCCGTGTCAGAACGCCAGCGCGCTCACCGCGGGCAACCGCCGCCGTACCGGCTGGACAGACAACCACATCGACCTCATCCCACCCACCCGCGACGCCCTCGAACATGTCCGCGACCGTGCCGGCATCCCGACCGTGATGGAGAACGTCCAAGGCTCGAAGCTGCGCCGGGACCTCGTGCTCTGCGGACTGTCCTTCGGGCTCAAGGTGTTCCGGCACCGCTACTTCGAGATCGACGGATTCAGCGTCAACTCGCCCGCGCACCCGTCCCACCGCGGGCACCGCGTCGCCGGCTGGCGGCACGGCATCCGCCACGACGGCGACATGGTCGCGGTCTACGGCGAAGGCGGTGGGAAAGGCACCGTCGCAGAGTGGCAGAACGCCATGGGCATCCACCACACCGACGTCCGCCGCGAACTCGCCGAAGCCATCCCGCCCGCCTACACCCGCCACATCGGCACCCAACTCCTCAACCGCCTCGCCGCCCCGGTCCTGGCCGCGGCCTGACAACCAGGGAAGGAAAACCTTGCTCCGCAAGCGGTCCAAGAGATCCAAGAAGCCTGAGCAGACAGGAGCGAGCGTGTCCCAGATGAACTTCGACGAAGTCACCAAGGTCATGCGTCCGCTGATGAACGAGTACTTCGACCTCCACAAGCGCGAAATGGCCAAACGCGACGGTGCGGAGTGGTTCGTCCACGACGACCTCGCCGACCTCGCCGAAGAGATCAGCAAGTGGATGGAGTACTACGCCGTCGTGTTCCGCCGCAACGCCGGTCTCTTCCGCTCCGGCCGCAACTGACCCGCCCCGCAACGCCTCACCGGAAAGGAGGTGCCTGCCGTGTTCCGCAAGTCCGCCCCGAAGAGCGAGGGCCGCCCGGTCTCGCGCCGGGTCCGCACCCTCACCGACCAACTGGCCGAAGCCCGCGACGTGCACCGCCTCGCCGCCGACCCGCTCCTCGGGGCGGTCGCCGCGGACCGCTTCCGCGCTTCGATCACCCGCACCATGTGGTTTTTCCTCGCCGTCGGGCTCGGGTTCACCACCACCGGCGTCCACGACTTCCTCGCCGGACACCTCCCGACCACCGACCCGCTGTGGTGGGGCGCATGGCTGGCCGAACCCGCCCTCGCCGGCATCCTGGTCACCCTGCTCCGCTGGGAAGCCGCCATGCTCGCCGCCGGCATCCCCGCCGGCGACAAGCCCGTCAAGCACCTGAAACGGGTCCTGCTCGCCGCCACGTTCGCCGCGAACGTCTGGGCCGCCTTCACCCCCACCGCCGGCGGGATCTCCCAGGGCAGCGTGTTCTTCCACGTCGTCATCCCGCTCGTGGTCTACCTCCTCGCCGAAGTCATGCCGATCATCCAGCAACGCTGCATCCGCGCCCGTGACGACGCACTCGCCGCCTCGCCGCCCGCCGCCGCACCATCGGCACCGGAACCCGTTGCGCCCCAGCCTGCTCCCGCACCTGCACCCGCGCCGAAACCTGTCGTACCGGCACCGGCGACCGGAAGTGTCCTCGGGAAGCTCCCGGCAAGCATCCGCGCCACCGTCACCGGCGTGACCGCCGACGTCCACGCGACCGGCCGCCCGGTCACCGCCGACGACCTCACCGCCCGCGTCACCCTCCCCGCCGGGATGCTCACCGCGCTCGCGGACGAGCTGAACGCCACCGTGAACCACCACCCGGTCACCACCTGAGGAAGGAAGCCCGGATCATGCCCGACGATTACGCAGGACCCGCACGTCCGTGGACTGCCGAAGACGACGAGTTCCCTAACGGCTGCCGAATCGAATGGCGAACCCCGGTGGGAACCTGGTGGCCTGGCGAGGTGATCACCCGGCACACGCAGCCGGGACACGTCGTGGTTCAGCTCGATGACGACAGGTGGATGCAACCACTCCCCCTCGGTGAACTTCGACGCATCGATCGTCGCTGACATAGCGACAGCCCCTAATCAGCAACACTTGTGCACCGCGGCCGGGACGTCCCCGGCCGCGGTGCGACGTCCCGGCCCCTGCGTGCGCCCGCACGAAAGAGGCCAGCATGATCACCGAGCACGACGGGTCCTCACTGGCTACCCGCATCGCCCACCGCATGACCCCCGCCGTCATCCAGGCCGTGCGCGCCCGCGCCGAAGCCACCGGCGGCTGCCTGCAACCGGTCCACCTCACCGGCTTCCGCACCGTCACCGACCACGCCGGCCGCGTCCTCGACCACACCTCCGGCGTCGTCTACGCCCCGTGCGGCAACCGCCGCGAAAGCGTCTGCCCCGCCTGCTCCGACCGCTACGCCGCCGACGCGTTCCACCTCCTCCGCGCCGGCATGACCGGCGGCAAAACCGTCCCCGAAACCGTCGCCGACAAACCGCGGCTGTTCCTCACCGTCACCGCCCCCAGCTTCGGCACCGTCCACAACCGACCCGCCACCCGCACCGGCCGCCACCTGCCCTGCCGCTGCGGCGAATACCACCACGAAGCCGACACCCGCATCGGCACCGCGACCGACCCCGAGCACTACGACTACCGCGGCGCGGTGCTATGGCAGGGCCACGCCGGGGAACTCTGGCACGCCTTCACCGTCCGGCTCCGCCGGGAAATCGCCGTCGCCGCCGGCATCCGCGCCCAAGACTTCGCCGACCACGCCCGCCTCTCCTACGCCAAAGTCGCCGAATACCAGCGCCGCGGACTCGTCCACTTCCACGCCGTCATCCGCCTCGACGGCCCCGCCGGTCCCGAGGACCCCGCGCCCGCGTGGGCCGACAACGCTCTGCTGGAGCACGCGACCCGGGCAGCGGTGGAGAACACCCGCGTCACCCGCACCCTCACCGTCGACGGCGACACCGCGAAGCACGTGTTCGCCTGGGGCCAGCAAGCCGACATCCGCCCCATCCGCCCCGCCCACGCCCACGAACCCGACGACGGCGAGATCACCGACCGGGCGCTCGCCGGTTACATCGCCAAGTACGCCACCAAAGGCACCTCCACCAGCGAGGTCCCCGACCGGCCCATCCGGTCCGAGAAAGCCATCGACGCACTCGACGTCCACCCCCACCACCGGCGCATGATCACCACCGCGTGGGCACTGGGAGCCAACGGAGACCTCGGGTTCCTGCGGAAATGGGCGCACATGCTCGGATTCCGCGGCCACTTCCTCACCAAATCGATCGCCTACTCGATCACCTTCACCGCCATCCGCGGCGACCGCCGCACCCACCAGCACCTCGCCACCCTCCAAGCCGCTGGCGCGACCCCCGGCACCGTGCTCGTGGTCAACCACTGGAAACACACCGGCAACGGCTACCGCCACCACGAAGACCGCGACATCGCCGCCGCCATCTACGAAGGAAAACGCCAGCAACGCAAGGAAAAACTCGACAAGGAGGCACAACCATGAGCGCGAAGCTGATGACCATCGAAGACCTCTCCGAACACCTCGGAGTCCCCGTCAACACCCTCTACAAGTGGCGCACCAAGGGCTACGGCCCCGCAGGCCGCCGCGTCGGCAAATACGTCCGCTACCGCCCCGCCGACGTCGAAGCTTGGATCGAAGCACAGGGCCTCGCCTGATGGGCCGGCACCGACTTCCGCTCGGCACGGCCGGCGAGATCAAGGTCAGGAAGTCCGGTCGTGGCTGGATTGCTCGGTGCCAGTACCGCGACCACGACGGGGAGTACTACGACATCCGCCGGACCCGGCGCATGAAGGAAGACGCTCGCGACGCTGTCCGAGAGGCAGTGAAGAACCGGGTCAAGCGCACGCCGGGTGCTGAACTCACCGCGCACAGCCTGTTCCCCGAGGTGGCAACGGCGTGGCTTGCGGAGTACAGCAAGGACGCGGACGACGGTGTGTTCTCGCACACCTCGGTGGACAACCACTCCTACAACCTCAAGAACCACGTCCTTCCTGTGTTCGGCAAGCACGAGCTGATGGAGGTCACCACCCCTGTCATCAACCGGCTCCTGCAAGCGAAGCTCAAGGCGCACAGCCGAAGCCTGGCGCATCAGGTCCGCGCGGTGATCACCAACGTGATGACGTGGGCGGTCAATGAAGGGCTGATCGACGCCAACCCGGTCCGGGAAGTTGCTCCGCTGCTAGAGCGCCGCGCGAAGACGAAGAAGGCGGCCCCGCGCGCCCTGACAGCCGAGGAGCTGTTCGACTTCCTCGCAAAGCTCGACGCAGACGAAGAAGCGGTCGCCGCGGACCTGCCGGACCTCGTTCGAGGCTTCCTCGCCACCGGGGAGCGACGGGGCGAACTGCTCGGAGCCGACTGGCCGGACTTCGATGAAGAGGCAAAGGAAATCCGGGTCAGCGGCGGGCTCATCCAGGCCCGCGGCAAGGGGACGGTCAAGAACGACGGGAAGACCGACAACGCGAAACGGCCGATCGCACTGCCTGACTGGTGCGTGGCAATGCTGGCCGAGCGGCGGGAGAAGCTCGGAGTGCCGAACCCGACCGGGCCGATCTACCGCAACAGCCGGGGCGGGTACCTGAACTTCCAGAACCTGACCAACCGGCATTGGCTGCCGTTCCGCCGGCGGGCCGGGTACGAGTGGGTCACGTTCAAGACGCTCCGCAAGACACTCGCGACCATCCTGGACGAAGCGGGTCTCACAGCGCGCCAGATCGCCGACATCCTCGGGCACGCGCACCCGTCGATGACGCAGGACGTCTACATGGGGCGAGGACAGAAATCACGCGCCGGCGCGGAAGCACTCGGGTCGATGGCCCTCGGGAAAACTGGCAATAAATCGGCAACCGGCTGACCTGCCGACTTCCCGGAAGCCGGAAGCCAGACAGCAGAAAACCCCCTGTCACCAGGGGGTTTTCTGCTTTACTGTCTCGACCAGACAGTGCGCCCGAAGGGATTCGAACCCCTGACCTTCTGATCCGTAGTCAGATGCTCTATCCAGCTGAGCTACGGGCGCGTGTTCAGTTATTAACCTAGCACCTGCCGAAACAGGCACCAGCGGAGGCTCCGGGATTTGAACCCGGGAGGGGGGGTTACCCCCAACCGCATTAGCAGTGCGGCGCCATAGACCAGACTAGGCGAAGCCTCCTGGGTCCCAACGACCACTGCTCAGATAGGTTACACACCCCTCCAGCCCCTCCGGAAGGCACCCCCCTCAACGGTGCAGCACCCGGCGCAACCAGGGAGAACGGCCGCCGAGGCCTTCGGCTTCGAAGGTCGCGATGCCGACGCGCGGGAGGGATCCGACGCCTGGGTAGACGAGATACCGCGGGACCCACCGGGGCTGGAACTTGGCATTGAACCGGTAGAGGCTTTCGATCTGGATCCAGCGCGAGAAGAAGTGCAGGACTTTCGCCGAAAGCCGCGCGACCGGGCCCGCGCCGATGCGCTGGCCCTGTTCCATCAGGGCGCGGAAGGCGGCGAAGTTCAGCGACACGTGGTCGATGCCGTGTTCCCGGGAGTACAGCAGCAGCTCCGAGATCATCAGCTCGTTCACGCCGTTGTCGACGGTGCGGTCCCGGCGCATCACGTCCAGCGACAGGCCTCGCTCGCCCCACGGCACGAACTGCAGCACGCCTCGGACGCGACCGCCCTGTTCCGCGGTGACGATCACCGAACCGGGATCGCCCATGCGGCCCAGCGCCATCGAGAACCCGCGTTCGGTTTCGGTGCCGCGCCAGGTGGCGGCCAGGTGCACCAGTTCGGGCAGTTCGCCCGGACGCAGGTCCTCGGCCCGGCGCACCAGGACCTTGTAGCCGGCCCGCTTCGTCCGCGACGCCGCCTGCCGTACGCCGCGCATCACGCGGCCATCGAGGGTGAACGTCTTGGTGTCGACGACCGCCTCGTCGCCGATTTCCAGTACCTCCAGGCCGAACCGGGCCCACACCGTCGCGCCCAGCTCGGACGCACCCATCGCGGCGGGCACCCAGGCGTTGCGCTGGCAGATGTCCAGGTACTCCTCGATCGCGCCGGGCCAGGCCTCGTGGTCGCCGAGCGGGTCGGCTGAGGTCAACGCGACGCCGGCGATCACGCGGAAGGTGACGGCCGCCTTGCCGGTCTTGGAGAAGACCGCGAACTTGTCGCGGCGCAGCGCGAAGTAGCCCAGCGAGTCTCGTTCCCCGTGCTGCTTCAGCAACTCGTGCAGCCGCGCGAGTTCGTCGTCGGACAGCTCCGGCGCGGGTTCGGCCGAGCGCAGCAGGAAGTACGCCGACACCAGCACACCGGTGATGCTGAAGATCAGCCCGATCGACGCGGACAGGTCCTCGAACCACATCTCGTGGAACACCGCGGGCCCGCTGACGCCGGTGAGCGCGAGCGCGGACTGGGACAGCCGGTCGGCGAAGCTCAGCGGGTCGAGCATCCGGGCGGGCGCGACCGACAGCAGCGCGAAGTTGAGCACGAACCCGGCCAGCACCAGTTGCAGCAACACCCGCAGCGCGCGCCAGCGGCCGACCGTCGGGTCCGGGCGGGCGATGAAGTACCGCCGGGTACCGATGAGTCCGGCCAGCAGCACCATCGACACCACCCCGGCACCGAAAACGTGCCGCAGCCCGAGATGCGACAACGCCAGCAGCGCGGCGAAGCCGACCGCCAGCTGCCAGGCGCGGCGTTTGCGGCGCCGGAGTCCGGCGGCGAGCATGATCAGCAACACACCGGTGACCAGCGCCACAGCGGCCGCCGCAGTGGTCGCTTCGCTCGGCAGTTCCAGCCATTTGGCCACGTGCCCGCGCACGTCGCGGCCCACTGGTACGACGGTGGACACGATGGCGACCAGGCCGGCCAGCCTGGTCACCCACGTGATCGCGACGACCGACGTGACGCCTGCCGCCTGCCAAGTGTGCTGCGCGCGCGTCCCCGTCACCACGCGTGCAACACGCACGGCCCTGCCATGCTTCCCCCCGTCGGCGCGTTCAATCCGCGGCGAGTTTCACAAAGGGAGCCAGCGCGGCCGGGTTGGCCAGCGCGTCCCTGCTCACCGCCCTCTCCGGCGCGACTCCGGAGAGAATCCGCTTCACTGGTACTTCGCACTTCTTACCGTTCAACGTACGGGGAATCTCGGAAACGACCAGGAACCGATCGGGTACGTGTCGTGGCGACAGCACGTTGCGAATCTCTCTCCGCAGGTCAGGCTCTACTTCTTCGAGCCTCGCACCAGCCGAGAGTACGAGAAAACACAGCAGCTGCCCGTCGTCGTTGCCCGCCGCCGACGTGTCGATGACCAGCGAGTCGGCGACCTCGGCGAACCCTTCCGCGACCCGGTAGAACTCGGCGGTGCCCATCCGGACGCCGCCGCGGTTGAGCGTCGAATCGCTGCGGCCGTAGACCACCGCCGAACCGCGGCGGGTGATCTTGACCCAGTCGCCGTGCCGCCAGATACCCGGGTACGTGTCGAAGTACGCCTCGCGCAGCCGGGAGCCGTCCGGGTCGTTCCAGAACGAGACCGGCATCGACGGCATCGGTTCGGTGATCACCAGCTCGCCGACCTCCTCGACCACCGGCTCGCCGTGGTCGTCGAACGCCGCCGCGGCCACACCGAGCGCGCGGCAGGACAGTTCGCCGAGCCACACCGGCACGTCCGGTGCGGCCGCGACGATCGCCGCACACAGGTCGGTGCCGCCGGAGACCGAGCAGATCTGCACGTCCCGGCCGATCGCGTCGGCGATCCAGCGGAAACCCTCGGAAGACAACGGCGAACCGGTCGAGCCGACCACGCGCAGCGCGCTGAGGTCGTAGCTTTCGGCCGGGGCGAGGCCTGCCTTGAGGCAGCTTTGGACGAAGGGGGCGGACGTGCCGAAGTAGGTGACGCGGTGCTGCTCCGCCAGATGCCACAGCGCGTTCAGGTCCGGATGGCCGGGACTGCCGTCGTACAGCACGATCGTGGTGCCGACGAGGAGCCCGGAGACGATGAGGTTCCACATCATCCAGCCGGTGGTGGTGAACCAGAAGAACCGGTCGCCCGGTTCGAGCCCGCTCTGCAGTCCCAGCGCCTTGAAGTGTTCGACGACGATGCCGCCGTGTCCCTGCACGATCCCCTTCGGGAGCCCGGTCGTGCCCGAGGAATACAGGATCCACAACGGATGCGCGAAGTCCACCGGCTCGTAGGCCAGCTCGCTGCCCGCGTGCTCGGCGAGCATCGCGTTCCAGTCGATGACGCCGTCCAGCGTCCCGTCTCCCAGGTATTTCACCAAAACGGTGGCTTCCAGCGACGGAATCTGTTCGCGCAGCTGCTGGACGGTGTCGCGGATGTCGAATTTCCGGCCGCCGTAAGCATATCCGTTCACCGCGATGAGCACCTTCGGCTCGATCTGGGTGAACCGGTCGGCGATCGCGCGGATCCCGAAGTCCGGGGAACACGACGACCAGATCGCGCCGAGGCTGGCGGCGGCGAGGAAAGCGATGAGCGTTTGCGGGCAGTTCGGCGCGAGCGCGACGACGCGATCTCCTTTGCCGACACCGAAAGCACGTAACGCGGCCTGTGCGGCGGCGACGTGCGCGCGGAGGTCGCCGTAGGTGAACTGCTCGGCAAGCCCGTCCTCGCGGTGGAAAATCACCGCGAGTTCGTCGTCGGCCTTCGTGGCGCCGCCGGTATCCGGGCTCAGCGAGTGTTCGGCGTAGTTGAGCGTGCCGCCGTCGAACCATTTCGCGTCCGGCATCGAGCCGGACAGGATCTCTCGCGGCTGCTCATGCCAGCGCACGCCGAAGAACTCCGCCACCGCGGTCCAGAACTCCGGAACTTGCTCGACCGAGTAGTGCCACAGGTCGTCGTAATCGGCGAGGTCGACGCCGCGCTGCTCGCGCAGCCATCGGCGGAAGGCCTCGATCTTCGAGTCAGCGACCCGGTTCGGGTCGGGTCGCCAGAGCACCTCGGGAACAGCGGCGTTCTCGGTCACTCGCCGATGCTAACCCCGGCGTGCGCGCAAAGTCCTTTTTCGACCGTGCCCACTCCGGACAGCAGCGCGCGGACGACCTCCAGGACGAACTCGCGGGTCAGTTCCTGGTGCCCGAACAGCGCGCGGAACACGACGGGGGCGGCGAACAGGTCCAGCAGCAGGTCGACGTCCTGGCCGGGCCGGAGGTCCCCGCGCTCCCGCGCCTTGCGCAGGGACCCGGCGCAGGCCTCCCGGCGCGGGGCCCAGAACGAGGTCAGGAAGTCTTCCCGCAGCTCCGGGTCGTCCGCCAGATCGACGGCCAGCGCGGGGAGGACGCGACCGAAAACCGGGTCCTCCAGGCCGGCCCGGAGGGCGTCGAGGTGGCCGGCGAGATCGCAGCAGGTGCACCCGGTGTCGATCTCCGCGACCCCGGTGCGCGCCTCCGCCAGCGCGGCGACCACCACGTGTTTCTGGCTTTTCCACCGGCGCCGGATGGCGGGTTTGGTGGTGCCCGCGCGCTGGGCGATGGCCTCCATGGTCAGCGCCGAATAGCCGGATTCCCGGACCAGCTCGCACACCGCGACCAGCACGGCGTGGTCGATCCGCTCGTCGCGTTGGCGCGCCATCAGTTCTCCCGCTATCCGTTGAGCAGCACGACCTTACCGAACGATTTCCCGTGCTCCACGTGCTGGAGGGCGGCCGCGGCCCCGGCGAGCGGGAACGTCTGGTCGCGCACGGCGGCAAGCTGACCGGCCACGACCAGCTCAAGGACGCGGTCCCACGACTTCCGGCGTTCTTCCGGCGACACCGAGGTCAGGCTGAACGCGAACAACGTCGGCGACTTGTGGAAATCGCGCATCAGCGGCCCGAACGCTTCCGGTTCCGGGACTCCCGCAGTTCCTCCACAAAGGACGTAGCGACCGTTGGGGCGCAACAGTTCCAGATGCTCTCGGACCTGCGGGCCAGCCGCGGTGTCGATGATGACGTCGTAGGTCTCCTCCGGACGCTCGCGAGTGCGGTCGATGGTTTTCGCGGCACCCAGAGCCAGAAGCCGTTCGCCGTACTCCGCCGAGGACGTCACTGCGGTGACCTCGGCACCGCGAGCGTGAGCGATCTGGGTCGCGAGCACGCCGATCCCGCCGCTCGCGCCGCGGACGAGCACCCGCTCGCCGGGGGCCACCGCGGCCCGATGCACCGCGCCCTCGGCGACCATCGCGTTCACGCCCAGGGCGACCACGTCGGCCGGATCGAGGTTTTCGGGGACGGAGTACAGCTGGTCCGCATCGGCGACGACCTGCTCGGCGTAGCCGCCGGAAAGGACCAGAGCCAGCACTCTCCGCCCGTCCCGTACCCGGCCGACGACCTCGACGCCAGGCACCGAAGTGGTGCCGTTCCGCAGATTCATGACGTCGAAGTAGCCCACGCCGATCGCCTCGGCCTCGACGACGGCTTGCCCTGGACCTGGGGCCGGATCAGCTGTTTCAGCCAGGACGAGCCGCTGCCGGGGTTCGACCAGCACCGCTTTCACGGGTGATTCCTCTCAGTTAACGTTCCGATCTGGATCGGAACGTTATTCGAGGGCGCAGCAGCCCGTCAAGGCTGCTGCCGAGGATCAGCGGAGGTGCGCGTTGAACCAGTCGAGGGTGCGCTGCCAAGCCTCTTCCGCCGCTCCGGGGTCGGCGTCGAAGCGGTGGTTGGCACCCGGATAGTGCACGACGTTCGTCGCGACTTTCGCCGACGCCGCGGCGTCGCGCAGCTGCTCCACCTCGGCCTCGCCCGCCTCGTCCCCGGCGTCGCCGTACATGCCGAGCCACGGGCTGGTCACGCGGCCGGCGATTTCCAGCAGCTTCGGCAGTTCCGCGACCGCCTGGCCGCCGACGCTCACCGCCGCGCCGAACTTGCGGTGCGAGGCGACTACCAGCGCCGCCGTGCCGCCGAGGTCGAAGCCGACGACGCCGCGCAGGTCCGCGTCGACGCCGCGGTCGGTGAGCCATTCGAGTGTGCGGTCGGTGGCGTCAAGCAGGTCGCGCTGGGTGAGCCGTTCGCCGGACTCGATGTGCGGCGTAACGGTGAGCCAGCCTTCGCCGGCAAGGCTTTTTACCAGCAGCAGGACGCCGTCGGTGACCCCGTTGCCCTCGTGCAGGACCACCAGGCCGCCGCGAAGCGCGCCGTCGGGTTCGGCGAAGGTGAGGCGCAGCATGCTGCCGTCGGTACGCTGGTGATCCACGGTGGTCGTCGACGTCATCGCCTCATGCAATCACCTCTGGGTGAACATTGGGAACCTTTCCGGATCCGCCGGGGCGAGATACGGTGACTCCGTCGTCCCGTGAAAACCGAGGAGTTCCGACGATGCCGTCCCTCGCCCCCCGCCCTGACCTCGATTCGTTGCCGAAGTACGTCCCTGGCCGGACGATCGAAGGGGCCATCAAGCTCGCGAGCAATGAGGTGCCCGGCGGTCCGCTGCCGAGTGTCCAGGCGGCGATCACGGCTGCGGTAACCGGAGTGAACCGCTACCCGGACAACGGTTCCCAGGCTTTGCGCGAGCGGCTTTCGCGGCGGCTGGACGTCCCGGCCGAACGCCTCGCGATCGGCTGCGGTTCGGTTTCGCTGTGCCAGCAGATGATCCAGGCGCTGTGCGGTCCCGGCGACGAGGTGCTGTTCGGCTGGCGGTCGTTCGAGGCCTACCCGATCGTGGTCCAGGTAGCGCTCGCGACGGGCGTGAAGGTTCCGCTGACGCCAGAGCACGGGCTGGACCTTGACGCGATGCTGGCGCGGATCACCGACCGCACCAAGCTGGTGTTCGTCTGCAACCCCAACAACCCGACCGGCACCGTGCTGCACCGGGACGAGATCGAGCGGTTCCTCGAAGCGGTGCCGCCGCACGTGCTCGTGGTGCTGGACGAGGCGTACAAGGAATTCGTCACCGACCCCGAGGTGCCGGACGGCGTCGACTTCACCCGGACGCACAGCAATGTCGCGGTGCTGCGCACGTTCTCGAAAGCGTACGGGCTCGCCGGGCTGCGCGTCGGGTACGCAGTGGCGCCGGAGCCGATCGCGCAGGCACTGCAGCAGGTGTACGTGGCGTTCTCGGTGAACAGCATCGCGCAGGTCGCGGCGATCGCGTCGCTCGACGCGGAGGACGAACTGCTGGCCCGATGCCGGGAAATCATCTCCGAACGCACCCGCGTGCGGGACGCGTTGCTGGAGATGGGCTACGAGATCCCGCCGTCCCAGGCGAACTTCGTGTGGTTCCCGCTCGGCGACGCCACCGCGGCCTTCGCCGAGCACATGCTGGACCGGAAGCTGATCGTGCGCCCGTTCCCCGGCGAGGGCGCGCGCGTGACGATCGGGACGCCGGAGGAGAACGACCTGATGCTGGCCGCGGCCAGGGAATTCCAGGCTATTTGAGCACCAGCTGCACGACCGCGGCGAGCCCGATCACGACGATCACGCCGCGCAACACGGTGGGCGGCAGCTTGCGGCCGATCTTGGCCCCGATCTGCCCGCCGATCGTGGACCCGAGCGCGAGCAGCCCGATCACCGGCCAGCTCACCGGGGCGACGAACGCGTAAATCGTGCCCGCGACGATGTTCACGACCGCGGACAGCACGTTTTTGACGCCGTTGAGCCGCTGCAGCGGTTCGGACAGCAGCATGCCCATGACGGCCATCATCATCACGCCCTGCGCGGCGGTGAAGTAGCCGCCGTAGATGCCGATGACGAAAAGCAGCCCGAACAGCAACGGCCCGGCGTGATGCTCGCGCCCGTTGACCTCGCGGCGCTTCTGCACCCACTTCGACACCTTCGGCTGAACGATCACGAGCACGACGGCGAGCCCGACGAGCACCGGAACGATCTTCTCGAAGGCGTCCTTGGGCAGCGTCAGAAGGAGAATGGTGCCACCGATAGCCCCGAAGAACGAGGCGACCGCGAACCGCACCACCTGCGGCCAATAGCCGACCAGCTCATGCCGGTAGCCGTACGCACCGCTGATCGTCCCCGGCGCGAGCCCGACCGCGTTCGACGTCGTAGCGGTCACCGGCGGATAGCCCAGCGCCACGAGCACCGGGAAGGTCACGAGCGTCCCGGAACCGACGACGGTGTTGATGGTCCCGGCCCACATCCCGGCAATGAAGATGACGACGGCATGCCACCAGGTCATAAAGCACTCACCCGCTGACCCTAAGCAGGACCCTCGGCACCCGGCGACGCGATGTGTCCGGTCAGACACTCGAAGGCATCTCCCCGGGGCGCGGCGAAGCCTGGCGATGGACCCGGTGTCAGCTCACTGGCTGCCCGCCGTGCACACGCACCCGCTGCCCGCCGTGCACACACACCGGCTGCCCGCCGTGCACACACCCGCCGCCCATCGTGCACACACCGGCGGTCCATCGTGCACACACACCCGCCGCCCATCGTGCACACACCGGCGGTCCATCGTGCACACACACCCGCCGCCCGCCGTGCACACGCACCCGCTGCCCATCGTGCACACACACCGGCTGCTCACCGTGCACACACCCGCCGCCCATCGCACACACACCGGCGGTCCATCGTGCACACACACCCGCCGCCCGCCGTGCACATGCACCCGACCGCATCGCCCGCGAGCCGACACGTCCGCCAGTGCGTGCCCCGCTTCGGCTGCCGGGTCCGCGCTTCACCCGCGCCGTCCGTCCGCAACCGCTTCTCCGTCAGCACTCCTTCCGTCCAAGTTCCGCCTCAGCGGCTGGTCAGCACCTCATCGCTCGAAAACGCAAAACTCATTCCCCTCCGGATCCGCCATGACGTGCCACTCCCGGTCCTCGCCCCGCTCCGCCACCATCCGCGCCCAGCTCGGCCGGATCTCCCCACACGTCCAGGTGCATCCGGTTCTTCACCGTCTTGCGCTCCGGCACCGGGTTCAGCCAGATCAACGGCCCCTCGCCGGCCGGGTCCACGATGGCGACCGGCCAGTCCGGCGGACTCTCTCCAGGCGGACTCCGGCGGACGTAACCGAGCGTCGAACACCACCAGTCGGCCTGTGCCTGGTGGTCGAGTGCGTCCAGTGCCAGATCCTTGAACTTCGCGGTCATGAACCCTCACTTTCCCGCCAAAGATCGTGACACCCGCCACCGACAATTTCGCGCGTCTCGGGTCGCCAGCTGCCAGGATGGGCGGCGTGGCCCACGAATCCGACCAGGTCTGGAGCGCCACGGTCGACCATCTGCGCACGATGATCGACTCGGGCGAGCTCCCGCCGGGCTCGCGCCTGCCCGCGGAACGCGCGCTGTGCGAGCAGCTCGGCATCAGCCGCGGATCGTTGCGGCAGGCGTTGCGCGTGCTGGATTCGATCGGTTACGTCCAGATCCGCGCTGGCTCAGGGACCTATGTCCGCGAGCAGGGCACTGCGGAAAGCCCGCTGAGCAGCTGGTTTTCCGAACACGAGCAACTGGTGGAGAAGCTGTTCGACCTCCGCGCGACCGTCGAGCCGACGCTGGCCGAGCGGCTCGCGACGCAGCACACGCCGCGCGTCGTGCAGCGGCTCGCGGACAACGTCGCGGAGATGGAGGCGGCCGCGGCGGCTGGCGACATGTTGCGCGTCATCGCGACGGACGCCGAGTTCCATCGGGTGATCGCGGGCAACGCGGGCAACGACGACGTCGCTGACTTGCTCCGTTCGGTACTCGCCCTGGTGGGCGAGGAACGCCGGGCCGCGTTGCGGCTGCCCGGGCAGATCCGCAAGGCCGTGGCCGAGCACCGCGCGATCCTCGACGCCATCAGCCGGTCGGACGCGGCCGCGGCCCGCGAGATCACGCTCAAACACCTGGTGGACGCGAAAACCTACGCCCACGACTACGCGTCTTCCTGAATCAGCACACGCAGACCTCGTTGCCTTCCGGATCTTGCAGTACGGCGAAACACCCGCTCTCGTCCTCGACCGTGCGCAAGTGCACGGCACCGCGCGCGATCAGCCTGGCGGTCCCGGCTGGACGTGCGCACCGGTGCGCACGTCCAGGTGCAGCCGGTTCTTACCGTGTTCCGGCTCAGGCACGCGGTGGAACAGCAATCGCGGGCCGAGCCGCCGGGTCGGCTGCCGCGAACCCCGCCTCCGCGCCGTCCCCGGCCGAGCGGGAGAACTCGGCCCAGCCCGCCGCCCCGGCAGACGGTTTCTCGACGGCATATCCCAGTGCATCAGCCCACAAGGCCGCCAGCCGCTCCGGTTCCGCACAGTCGATCGCGATCTGCAAGGCGCACGCGTACGGATGATGCCCCATCCAGCGATCAGCGCTACAGTATTCACAAGTTTATGAAAACTCTGACATCAAGGGGGCTCGCCCGTGGAGAAAGTGCACTTCACCGAGGAGAAGGCGACCAACCTGGGCACGCTCTACGGCCGGGCGCTCGACGCTCGCCGCGAAGACCCGATCCTCGGTGACACCGCCGCCGACGAAGCGGTCAAAAAGATCGACTACGACTTCCGCAAGCTCGGCGTGAACGAGAACTCCGCCGTCTCCGTCGCGATCCGGGCGCGCGCGATCGACGAGATGGCCGCCAAGTGGCTCGCCGAGCACCCGGACGCGATCGTCGTGCACCTCGGCTGCGGGATGGACACCCGCGCGTACCGGCTCGACCCGCCGCCCTCGGTCGCTTGGTTCGACGTGGACTATCCCGAGGTCATCGACATCCGTGGCCGGATTTACCCGGAACGGCCCGGGTACACGGCGATCGGCTCGTCGGTCACCGATTTCGGCTGGCTCGACCAGGTTCCCGGCGACCGCGAGGCGCTGGTCGTGGCCGAGGGGCTCACCATGTACCTCACCGCGGAGTCCGGGACCGAACTGGTCCGCAGGCTCGTCGGCAAGTTCCGGTCCGGCCGGGTCGTGGCCGATTTCTTCAGTTCGCTCGGCGTCAGGGCGCAGGTGGTCAACCCGGTGGTCCGCCGTTCGGGCGCGACTTTGCACTGGGGCATCGACGATCCGCACGAACTGGAGCGCTACGGCCTTCGCTTGGTGTCCTGTTTGGACGCGACCGACTGGGCGAACGACGAAACCCTCGCGAAGATCCCGACCGCTTCCCGGCTGGCCTTGCGCGCGTCGGCGCTGTTCCCGATGATCCGCAAGATGGGCCGGATCGCCGAGTGGGATTTCTGAATCCCTGACCGGCCCGGCGCAACACCGCACCCGCACGCGGTTACCGGGTTTCCAGCACCCGCGCCACGAACCGGCTGATCTTCTCGTTCATCCGCTCGACGGCTTCCTCCTGGGAGATCGTCTCCTTCGGCTGCGGCACCGCGGGCCGGAGTTCGCCGCGCAGGTACGCGCTGCACGCCAGGTCGGAGCACAAATACGTGCCGACCGTGTTGCCGTCGCGACCGGCTTTTCCGGCGAGCCGCGCGGTGAACAGTGTGATGTCGGCCAGCGGATGCGTCGTGGTGCAGAACGCGCAGATGTTGCTGCGCAGCCGGGATTTCGGCGGCGGCGCGGCGCGCAGCGACAGGCCGATCAGCTCGTCGCCGTGCGACACGACGAGGTACGCCCGGCCGGGTGCCTTCACGTCGCGCCAGCCGAGGAAGTCGCGCTTCTCCCACGGGACTTCCGCCGGCAGCGTGACGGACTTGGCTTCACCACGAGAACAGTTGACGAACGAGGCGCGGATCTCGGCGGAGTCGAGCGGTTGCATACCGCCACGCTAACCATCGCCGCACCGCGACGGCGACGGCTTTTTCGCTCCCGGACCCGCCACCCCATACGATCTGCGGGTGCGCAAGGTGATCGCGGGGAGGTTCCGGCTGGTTCTGCGCACCAGTCTGGGCTTCGCCGCGCTCGGCGTCGGGTCGAGTGTCGCTGGTGCGGGCGTCGTCGCGTTGCTGCTGCTCCTGCAAGGTTTGCCGGAGGACGTCGACGACCGCGGCTGGGTGCTCGGCGTCACCGCGGCCGGGGTGGTCGCGCTCGCCCTGATCGTCGGCACGCTGTGGACCGCCTACCTGCAGCGCCGCACCGTGGTGTGGTTCACGATCGGCCGCCCGCCGACCGCGGACGAGGCGAAACGCGCGCTGCGGCTCCCGTTCGACATGGCTGTGGTGAGCGGCACCCTCTGGCTGATCGGCTCGCTCGCGCTGGGCATTCTGGCCGGCGTTCTCGGTTCGCTCAGCGACGCGGCGGGCATCGCGCTCACCATCGGGCTCGGCGGGCTGACCACGGTCGGCCTCACCTACTTGGCCGCGGAATGGGTCGCGCGGCCGGTGATGACGATGGCGCTCGACGTGCTGCCGCCGCGCGGCGCGCTGCCGGTCACCGTGCTGACCCGGCTGGTCGTCACCTGGGTGCTGGCGAGCGGCGTGCCGCTGATCGGCGTGCTGCTGGTGACCACGCCTCCTGATCTCGGCCGCAACGGGAACCCGACGGCGAGCCTGATCGTGCTTTCCGTGACCGGCCTGACGACCGGCGCGATCGGCACCGCGCTCCTGTCCCGAGCCGTCGCCGCGCCGCTGCACCGGCTGCGGATCGCGCTGGACGGAATCGCGCGCGGACGCACGGATGTGCGCGTCGACGTGGACGATTCGAGCGAGATCGGGATGGTGCAGACGTCGGTCAACGACCTCGTCGCCGGTCTGCGCGAACAGGACCGGATGCGCGACCTTTTCGGCAGGCACGTCGGGGCCGATGTCGCCCGGCACGCGCTCGAATACGGTGCTTCGCTTTCCGGCGACGTCCGCGAGGTCACCGCACTCTTCGTGGACGTCGTGGACTCGACCGCGCTCGCGTCGCGCACTCCGCCGCAGGAACTGGTCGAGAAACTGAACCGGTTTTTCGCGAGCGTGGTGTCCGCAGTGGACGCTCGGGGCGGGCTGGTCAACAAGTTCCAGGGCGACGCCGCGCTGTGCGTTTTCGGCGCGCCTACGCGGCTGTCCGACGGCCCGACGATGGCGCTCGCCGCGGCCCGCGCGATCCGCGACGCGGTGCTGTCGGAAGGCGAGCTCGACCTGGGGATCGGCGTCGCGACCGGACAGGTGTTCGCCGGACAGCTCGGTGCGTCGAGCCGCCTGGAATACACGGTGATCGGCGACGCGGTGAACGAGGCCGCGCGGCTCACCGAACACGCGAAAGCGGTTCCGTCGCGGGTGCTCGCCAGCGAAACGACGGTGAAAGCCGCGCTGGGCGGCGAACGGGAACACTGGCGGCTGCACGGCGAACTCCACCTTCGCGGCCGCCACCGCGAGACCCGGACCTGGACGACCTAGCGCTCGTCAGCGGCAATCCCGGTTCTCCCCGCGATCGCCACTCACGAGATCTCCCGCCCCTCGTTCATCGCCTCCGTGATCCGGGCCAGAAAGTCCCGCACCACCGCGCTTTCCGCCGCGCTGAGCGTGCGCGACACCGCGTCCAGCTTCTCGATCGGCGGCCGCCACACCGCCGCCGCGATCTCCCGCGCGGAATCGGTGACCGTGACCGCCACCCGCCGCCGGTCGGTGTCGCTGCGGACGCGTGCCAGGTAACCGGCCTCTTCCATCCGGTCCACCAGTGTGGTCGCCGACGGACCGCTGATCCCGAGGCGGCGGCCCAATTCCACCGGTCCCATCGGCCCGTGGTGGTTGAGGATCGCGATCGCGGTGAGGTCGTTCGCGTTCATCTCGACGCTCTTCGCCATGCGCGCCATCAGGTCGCGGCTGGCCTCGATGACCCCACGCACCGCGAAGGTCGTCTCGTCCACGTTCGCGAGCACTGCCTGGTTCTCGTCCACACGACCCCCTTGTCAGTAGGTAAGCTAATAGCTAGATTAGCTACGTACCTGAGCAACGGCAAGGAGGAGCACCATGACCCGGCGCAGTCTTCTCGTCTCCGGAGCCAGCATCGCCGGTCCCGCGCTCGCTTCCCGGCTCGCGCGCTCCGGCTGGGACGTCACCATCGTCGAACGGTTCGATCATCTGCGCGAGGAGGGCCAGAACGTCGACATCCGCGGTGTCGGCCGCCAGGTGCTGCGCAAAATGGGGCTCGAAGAGGCGGTCCGCGCGGCGCACACCGGCGAGGTCGGCACGCGGTTCGTGGACGGACACGGCCGGGTGGTCGCCGAGTTCCGCGCCGGCGAGGGCGATTCCGGCGGCGGGACGGCCGAGATCGAAATCCTGCGCGGCCAGCTGTCGAGACTGCTGTACGAGCAGTCAGCCGACGAGACGACGTACCGATTCGGCGACCAGATCCAGGCGCTGCACGACGACGGCACCGGCGTGGACGTCGGCTTCCAGAGCGGCCGGACCCAGCGCTTCGACGCCGTGGTCATCGCCGAAGGCCTGCGCTCCCGCACCCGCGCGATGCTGATGCCGGACGCGCGTCCGCACGAACTCGGCCTCTACACCGCACACCTCGCGATCCCGCGCAGCACCGCCGATAACGCTTGGTGGCGCACGATTTTCTGCGGCCGCGGCCGGATGTTGTTCCTGCGTCCGGACAACATCGGCACGACGCGCGCCGGGCTGTTCTTCCTGTCCGACGTACGCGGACTGGACCGGCTCACCCCCGAAGACACCGTGTCCGTGCTGCGCAAGACGTACGCCGACGTCGGCTGGGAAGGACCGCGCGTGCTGGCCGAGATGGACAACGGCTCGCTGTATCTGGAGGACGTCGGCCAGGCGAAACTGCCGACGTGGCACCAAGGCCGGGTCGCGTTGCTCGGCGACGCCGCCTACTGCGCTTCACCGATCAGCGGCATGGGCACGACGCTCGCCCTCACCGGGGCGTACATCCTTGCCGGAGAGCTCATGGCGAACGAAGACCCACGGACGGCGTTCGGTCAGTACGAACACCGGATGCGGCCGCTGGTCACCGAGGCGCAGCGGCTTTTCCCCGGCGCGCCGCAGGTGACGATGCCGCGGTCGCAGGCACATCGGATCGCGATCCACGCCGCGCTGCGAATGGCGAGCACGCCGTTGGCGCGGCGGTTGGCCAAGGCCGCGGGGAAGGTGGGGAAGACGCGGTCGGAGGCGATCGCGCTGCCGGAGTACGCGTAGCTCGTGCGTGGCGATCCCGGTTCTAACCGCGATCGCCACTCACGACAGTTCAGGCCAGGTCAGCACCGTCGACCCCCAGGTCAGCCCGGCCCCGAACGCGGTAAGCAGCACCCGGTGGCCCGGCGTCAGCGTCCCGTCGGCGACCGCGTCCGCGAGCGCCAGCGGGATCGACGCCGCGCTGGTGTTGCCCACCCGATCGATGTTCGACACCACCGCGTCCGCCGGCATGCCGAGCTGTTTCGCGGTCGCCTGAAGGATGCGGATGTTCGCCTGGTGCCCGACGAACCGGTCGATGTCGCCGACCATCCAGCCCGCTTCTTCCAGCACCGCGCGCGAGGATTCCGCCATCCGCGCGCACGCCTGCCGGAACACGGCCGTGCCCTGCATGACCATGAACCGGTCCTTCGGGTTCTCCGGCACCCGCTGCGCCGCACCGCCCGCCTCGACCCACAGCAGCTTGGCCAGTTCTCCCTCGCTGTGCAGGTCGAACGGGCCGAGCGCGCCGCGTTCGCCGGGCTCCCCCGCGCGCAGCAGCACCGCTCCGCCGCCGTCGCCGAAGATCGGCACCGTGGTGCGGTCGTCCGGGTCGACCAGCGAGGTGAAGACGTCCGCGCCGATCACCAGCACCCGCTCGGCCATCCCGCCGGCGATGAATCCGGCGGCGGTCGCGAGCGCGTAGATGAAGCCGCTGCACACCGCGTTGACGTCGAAGGCCAGCACCGTGCCGAGGCCGAGCCGGGCCGCCACCTGCGGCGCGGTGGCCGGGCACAGCTGGTCGGCGGTGGAGGTGGCGAGCACGACGGCGTCCGCGTGCCCGTCCGGCCCGAGCGCCGCCCGTCCCGCCTCCTCTGCGAGGTCCACTGTGGACTGGCCGGGCGCGACGCGGCGGCGCTCCCTGATTCCGGTGCGGGTGCGGATCCACTCGTCGCTCGTGTCCAGCCGGGCCGCGATCTCGTGGTTCGTCACCACGCGCTCGGGCAGCGCGCCGCCGATCCCGGCGACGACGGCGGCACGGTGGCGCGACCGGACAGCGCTCATGGCGGAACCTCCCAGACCGGCTTGTTGGCGGACGTCGCCGGTTGCCTCCCCTTGTATGGCCTACCCCTGGGTAAACCGGTCAGTTGTGTTCCACGTCACTAAGAGACCTCTTCCACATTCGCTCGATAGGAGGTATTGCGATCCGCGCCTCGGCGGCGTGGTAAACCCGGCGCTTTTTGTCGGTCCGCCCGGTTAGCCTGAAGCGTGCGCACTCCCGACCTGGACCAGCTTGACCTCGCCATCCTCTCCTGCCTGCAGACCGACGCCCGCACGATCGCCGAGGTCATCGGGTCCAAAGTCGGTCTGTCCGCCGCGGCCGTGCAACGGCGGATCAAGCGGCTGCGCGAAGCCGGAGTGATCGAGAAAGAGGTCGCGGTGCTGTCCCCGGCCGCGCTCGGGCTGGACATGACGTTCGTCGTCATGGTCGAGATGGAGCGCGAGAGCATGGCGGTGCTCGACGGCTTCCGCGCCCAGGTCCTCGCCGACGACTGCGTGCAGCAGTGCTACTACGTCACCGGCACCGCCGACTTCGTCCTCGTGGTCACCTGCCCGGACATGGCGGCGTTCGAGAATTTCGCGCGGCGGATGTTCTTCGACAACCCTCACGTCCGGCATTTCACCACGAGCGTGGCGATGGACCGGGTCAAAGTGGGCCTCACGCTGCCGCTTTCCTGACCTGCGCGGAACCGCGAGGGTTCTGTGTCCGGCGTTACGCGCATCTGGTCCGATGCAACCGATCGCGTGAACGTCGGCGGAACCACGTCATGTGCTCCCGGGCCGATCATCTCCCTGCCGACCAGTTCGCGAGGCGCGAACGACCGGAGGACTCCAGGAGCAGCCGTGCACACCACCGACGCCGTACACCAGACCCAGTTCGTACTGCTGAACGAGAGCACTACGCCGGTGCTGTCCCGCCTCTCCTTCCACGCGGCGGAGCCCTACGCGGTGACCGTGGCGTTCCGGACCGAACGCGGCCGGTGGATCGAGTGGACCTTCGCCCGCGACCTGCTCGTGACCGGGCTGGACGAGCCGACCGGGATCGGCGACGTGCGGATCCGGCCGGACCTGTCCGAGGACGAGGCC
This sequence comes from Amycolatopsis rubida, assembly GCF_900115345.1. Taxonomy (GTDB): domain Bacteria; phylum Actinomycetota; class Actinomycetes; order Mycobacteriales; family Pseudonocardiaceae; genus Amycolatopsis; species Amycolatopsis rubida. The sequence continues at coordinate 644,235 of NZ_FOWC01000001.1, forward strand.
TTGCTGACGCTGGAAATCGAGTCGCCCGACGGCTACGCGTCGTTCGAGCTGGAGCGCGCCGACCTCGAGGCGTTCCTCGAATCCTCCTACGAACTGGTGCCGCTCGGAGCCGAGAGCGAGCACTTCGACATCGACGGGCTGATCGAGGAGATCAGCAACGTGTGACCTAGACCTGCCGATCCCGCGGCAATGCGGGCAAGGGCGGTTCGAGTGCGCTGGAGGCACTCGAACCGCCCTTGTCGCAGGTGGACCCAGAACGCCGAGCTCCGGAAAATCGAACCCCGGCTGACGCATAATCCTGGTGATCTTGGGCATCAACCCGATGCCCGCGAACCGCGCGAGCGGTCACCCTAGGAGAGACCCCGGATGTCCACCAAGCTCACCCGAGCGACCGTCGGAGCAGCAGTCTTCGCGAGCGCCTTCGCCCTCGCGGCCTGCGGTTCCCCGGCCAATTCCGCCGCACCGGCAGCTTCCTCGCCCGCCGCGGCTTCCAGTGCTCCGGCGAGCACCGCCAAGGAGAAGCAGCCTGACGCGCCGACGCCGCGCTGCACCACCGACGACCTCTCGGTGTCGCTGGGCACGGCGAAACCGGCTGGCAGCCAGCTAGAGCTGCCGCTGACGTTCAAGAACACTTCGTCGCACACCTGCGACCTCCACGGAACCCCCGGTGTCGACCTGCACGGGCCGGACCACCCCGTCTACGGACCGGTGGATTCGCTGCTGCGGCGGGAGACCGGCCCGGCGCACAACGTCCTGGCTCCGGGGCGCACCGCGACCGCGAAGATCACCGTGCTCCCGTCCGATCCGAACCCGCCCGCGGAGTCTCCGGCCTGGACCGCGGAAAGCCTCGCCACCATCCCGCCGGGCCAGACCAAGGCGTTGAAGGCCGCGTGGCCGTCGAACATCGCGATCACTCGCCAGGACGGCGCGACGCACCCGGGCACCTGGGTCGACGGGATCACCGCCGACCCGTCCTGACGCGGAAAGGAGTGCCTGCCGCGACCGGACGCAGGCACTCCTTGTCAAAACCGCTCAGCCGCGGACGAGCGTCGTGCCCGTCGCCGACAGCGCGACGTTCACCGGGTAGTAGTAGCTGTTGACGGTGTCGCCGCCGGAAACCACGCCCTGCGCCTGGTTTCCGCTGATGAACGAACCGCCGGAGTCGCCGTGGTCGGACCGGGCGTTGGTGAGCACCATGCCGGTCACAGTGCCTTCCTGGTAGCGCACGGTCTGGTTCTTGGCGCGGATCGTGCCGCAGGTCCAGCCGGTGGTGGAACCGGACTTGCACACCGAAGCGCCGACGGCGGCCTCGGTGGAACCGGCGACGCGGGTGCCGTTGTTGATCTGGCCGACCGGGGTCCAGTTGCTGTTGACCCGTGCGGCCGCGTAGTCCGCGCCGGGGAAGCGGTAGGTGGTGAACTGGCCCATCGCGACCCGGTTGTAGCCAGACAGCGCGCCGCCGCCGGTGAGCGCGGCGCAGTGGCCTGCCGTCAGGAAGCCGCCGTTCACCGAGAATCCGACAGAGCAGCGAGACGAACTGCCGATGTAGTACGCGTCCCCGCCGAGCACGTTGTAGTGCGCCTTGGGCACCGCCGAGGTTTCCGTCACGGTCACCGCCGCACTGTCCACACCGGACTGGCGGACGAACTGCTCGGCCGCACCGCGCTGTCCCTTGAGGACAGTCAGGCTGATCCGGTTGCTCGCGGTGTCGATGCCCCAGCCGGTGACCGGCTTCGGCGCGGCCTTCTCGTGGGCGTTGAGCGCCTGCACGGTCGAGTCGAGCTGCCGGGCGCTGAACTGGACGACGTGGGCCTCGGCGCCAGCCGCACGTACCTGGTCGACGAGCGCCGCGTCGGTCACCGAGACCACAGCTTTGCCGGTCGAGGCGTTGAAGCTCGTGCCGCTGAAGCGTTCGCCGAGAGACTTCTCCAATGCCGCGCCGACCTTGTTCGCGGCCTCCTCGTTCGCGAGCCGGGTGAGTGCCTGGCTGTGGGTGAGGCCTAGGTCGCGCTGCATCGCCGGGACCAGGTCGGGGTTGAGCGGAGCGGCGCCGGCGGCCGGGACGCCGGCGAAGATCGCCGTCACCGCCGCGGCAGCGGTTGCGGCGCCGAGGAATCTGATGGCTTTCATGCTTCTCCCTCGCGTTCGGTTCCCCCGGCCTCGAAGGGTGCGGCGGTGGTCCAATCCACTGCAATAGGGGGGCGCGAGAATAGGTAGCGGAGCAATCCTTAAGTAGGGACTTGTCCGACTACCGAGCGTTGACCGCGACAGCGGACGTCCGTGGGTTGTTCCGCTGAACCGGCGAACTCCACGAGGTTTCGCACTCTTTGTGACCGCACGCCGGGTTTTCTTCTGCCATGTGGTGACCATGCGGAGGCAGACGTGTGAGGAGCGTGCTTACGCTCCCGCCGGGACTCGGTTTACCCGGCTCCGCACACTGCTTAAGCTTCGGGCGAAACGGACAAGATGCTCGCTGGGGAGGTCGTGATGTGGCCGGCCGTTCCGACGTTGGTATCCGTGCGTCCGCGTCCGGCGGCTTTCGCCGGCCGGGACCGCGAACTCGCCGCCGTCGCTGAAGTTCTCGGCCACCGGCCCGCCGCGGTACTGGTCGAGGGCGCGCCGGGAATGGGCAAAACCCGGCTGCTCGCCGAACTCGCCGCGCACCCGGAGTTTTCCCGGATCCGCGTGCTGCGCGGCGCGTGCCCGCGACTGGCCGAGCCCTTTCCCTACGGGCCGATGCTGGAAGCGTTGCGCTCCGCCGGGGACCGGCTCGGACCGCTGAGCCCGGTTGCCGGTGCGCTGAAACCACTTCTGCCGGAGCTGGCCGACGTCCTGCCGCCCGCGCCGGAACCGCTGCCGGACACCAGTGCCGGGCGGCATCGCGTGTTCCGCGCGTTCCGGGAACTGCTGATCGCCTGCGGTCCGACCGTCCTGCTCATCGACGATCTGCACCGCGCCGACCCGGGAACCGGTGACCTGCTGCGTTTTCTCGCCGTCGACTGGCCGCCGGAGCTGGGCATGGTCGCCACCTGCCACACTGGCGACTCGCGCGTTCGCATCGCGCCTGAGGTACCCAGCGCGCAGGTGACGCTCGGGCCATTGGACGCCGCGGCGGTCACCGCGATGGCTTGCGACCTCCTCGGGGCACCCCGGATCACCGCCGAGTTCGCCGCGAAGCTGCACGAGTACACCGCGGGGATTCCTTTTGTCGCTGAGGAAACTCTCCGTGCGTTGCGAGGCGTTGAACTGACCGAGTCGGCGTTGGATCGCCTGGAAGTCCCTGCCGCGCTTCAGGAATCGGTGTCCAGGCAGCTGTCCGCGCTGCCGAAGACCGCAGTCCAGTTCGCCAAAGCCGCCGCCGTGCTTGACCTGCCCGCTGAGCTGTCTGTCCTGAATGAACTGACCGGGTTGGCCGAAGACGAGGTCGTCTTGCCGGACGGCCTGGTGGACGAGGTCGACGACAATCGCTACGGCTTCAGGCATCCGTTCGCACGCAAGGCCGTGTATGCTGGTCTCAGCGCGTCCGAGCGAAAATTGTTGCACACCAAGGCAATGCACCTTCCTGGCCAATCGCTGTCATTGCTCGCCGAGCATGCGCACGCCGCCGGACGCGTCGAGGAATGGCGGTACTACGCGGAAGAAGCGGCCGACGAAGCGATCGCGCACGGCGATACCGCACGTGCGATCGACTTGCTGCAGGCGATCGTCGCGAATGCCGACGAGGACGCGGTCGGCCGGTTGACGAAGAAGCTCAGTGATGTCTCGCTGCGTGTCTTCCGCCCGGATGTCCACCTGACGCTGGAGAAGCTGCTCGAAGACCGCCCGCTGCCGCCAGCCGTGCACGAGACGATCCGGCTCGCGCTGGGCATGCTGCTGGTCCGCGTCGCCGGACGGCTGGAGCAGGGTCGCGCGGCGGTGGAACGCGCCGTCGCCGAATTGGCGGATCGGCCGGAACTGGCCGCGCGCGGGATCAACCTGCTCGCGCTGCCGTTCGACGGACTCACCCCGCTGTCCTGGCACGAACAGTGGATGCGCCGCGCCCGGGAAGTCCACTCCGGACTGACCGACCCCGAACTGCGGCTCGCGCTCACCGGCGACCGGATCGCGACCGCCGCGCACATCGGCGACGGTTCGGCGTGGGCGGAATTCCAGGCGATGCCGGACACCGCGCCGAGCGTCGCCGAGCGCGTCCAGCTGGCCCGGTTGTGGTGCAATCTCGCCGACGCGCAGTCGTGGTCCGGCCACCTCGGCCGAACCGAAAAGCTGGTCGCCGAGGGCCTGCGGCGGGCTTCCGAAGCCGGCGCGCTGTACCCGAAAGGCCTGATCGAAGGCACCGAGGTGCGGCTCGCCTGGTTCCGCGGCAAATGGGACGGCCTGACCGAAGCGACCGAAGACGTCCGTACCCGGCACCCGGCGCTGGGCGCGATCGTCATGGAAACGTCGCTGGTGCTGGGCGGGCTGGCCGCGGTACGCGGCGAGTTCGCGGCAGCACGAAGACACTTGGCCAACGCCTCGGCACACCGTCCGGGCGAAGGCCCTATCCCCGTTGTGTTGTGCGCGGCTTCGGTGTTGATCGGCGTGCACCTGTCGACTGACGACGTCGCCGCAGCCTGCGAAGCCGCTGATGTAGCTGTCGACGCCGCGCGCCGGAAAGGCGTGTGGGTCTGGGCGGCGTCGCTCGTCCCAGCCGCCGCGGAGGCGTACACACGCGCAGACCGTTGGCACGACGCCGACGCATTCGTCGAAGAATTCGCGCGCGGCATCGAAGACCGCGACGCGCCTCTCGCCACCGCAGCCCTGCACGCTGGCCGCGCCGTCCTGACAAACGCCCGCGCGAAACACCTAGCGGCCGCGACGCTCTTCGACACCGCAGCCGACGCGTACGCAGAGCTGCCGATGCCGTACCTCGCCGCCGGTATGCGTGAACGCGCGGCACGCTGTCGACTCGATGCAGGCCAAGACGCTGCGACAGCTGCCCTCAGCCAGGCCGCAGCTGCGTATGCGCAACTAGGTGCCACGCGCGACGCTGGGCGCTGTCATCACGTGCTTCGCGAACACGGTGCTTGGGCACCGTCACAGCGCGGCCGTCGTGGGTACGGTCGCGAACTGTCGCCGCGAGAGCGCGAAGTCGCAGAGATGCTCGCGAAAGGTCGGACAAACCGTCAGATTGCCGACGGTCTGTTCCTGTCCCCACGCACAGTGGAGCAGCACGTGGCGAAGGTGCTTCGCAAGCTAGACGCGCGAAGCCGCACGGACGTCGCGAGGAAACTGCCGTCACCTGAAGCTGCGCAATAATCGCCACCTAGCCCTACCGTGTTCAGGTGGCTGACGAATCAGTGCCTGCCTGGCGGCGGGCGACCAAAGGCGAGACCAGGTGGCCCGCAGCGGCCGTCGTCATCGGGACGCTCGCCCTGCAACTCGCCTTGCCCGACGAGATGGTGCTGCACCCGTGGTGGCTGCTGCCCTCGCTGACCGCGGTGCTGATCGTCGCACTGCTGTTGCTGAATCCGGGACGGCTCACCGAGTTCAACATCGTCGAGCGCATGGTCGCGTTGACCGCGCTCGCTGTCGTCAGCGTGCTCAACGGCGCGTCCGCGGTACAGCTGGTGATCGGAATCGCGCAGGGCGCGCAACGCGGGCACGCGGTGCAGGTGCTGATCAGCGGCGTGGTCGTCTATTGGACCAACATCGTCGTCTTCTCGCTCTGGTACTGGGAGTTCGACCGCGGCGGCCCCGCCCGGCGCGCGGCGGGCCGGGCGGACTTCCCCGACCTGCAATTCCCGCAGATGAGCGATCCGTCGATGGCCAAGGCCGAATGGGAACCGCGGTACCTGGACTACCTCTACACCTCGTTCACCAACGCCACCGCGTTCAGCCCGACCGACGTCATGCCGCTGCGGATCTGGGCGAAGATGACCATGATGGTCCAGGCCGGGATCTCGCTGCTGCTCGCGCTGATGGTGTTCGCCTGGGCGGTCAACGGCCTTCAGGGCTGAACCCCGCTGGCCTCGCCCGCGTCCGCCCGGTATATCTCCGGCCATTGGAGCTTCCCGACCCGCCGTGCTACGCGGTGACCTTCTCATCCCGGCGCACCGATGGCGACCGCAGCGACGCCGCCTGTATGGCGAGCTTGCCGCGACACAGCCGGGCTACCTCGGCATGAACTCCGCCCGCGACGAATCCGGACTCGGCATCACCGCGTCGTACTGGCCGGACGAGGAATCCATCGCCGGATGCCACACCAATCTCCGTGCGGGCACCCTGAGGGAATCAGATTCCTTCAGGGTGCCCTTCACGACCTTCTACTGACGGGTCATGGTGAAGCTCTGGCCGTCCGAGCCGATCGAGCCGGGGGTCCAGGTCGCGCTGCCGCCGTCGTCCGCGTTGAGGCCCTGGGGGCTGGTGTCGGCGAGGTTCTTGCCGTCGAACTTGACCCCGTCGAACTTCACACCGCCGTTGATCGCCGGGTACGAATCCGACGGCGATTCGATGATCGCCTCAGCCGACGAGTGCTTCGCGTTGAGCGACTGCGTGGTCGTCTTCGTCCAGCCTTGAGTGTCGTTCTTCAGGTCGAGTTTGTAGCTGTTGTTGCTGCGCGTGACCGTCGCGGTGATGTGGTCGCCCGCCTTCACCGGTGCCTCGCTCGCCGAGTAGTAAACCGGTGCGGCCGGGTACATTTCGTACCACGCCTGGTATTGCGGGCTGCCGCTGGAGCAATCGGTCGCGACGCCGGTCTGCTCCACAGAGGACGATCCGTCGCCGTCGATGCCCACCCACGGCGCGAACAGGTCGTTGCTGGAATTGCAGGTCGCCGACGGTTCGGTCCAGCCCGCGGTCGCGGTCGTGAAGCTGCCGAAACTGACGTAGCCGCCCCAGTTTCCGCCGGAGTAGTGGTTCCCGTGGAAGTGCTTGCCGAACGTGACGGGCCCGGCTCCCGCGCCGGCCACGAGGGTCGCGGCCGCGAACGCGCCGACCGCCAGCAATCCGAGGGGACGACGGAAAGATCGTGAACTCATGGGCATCCAATCTGGTCACGGGAGTGCCTGCACGTACCAGTGTTGAATTTCGCCCGCCCGAGTTGGTAGCTACTTTCGAAGGGTATTCACATCTCGGGAAATCTTCACCAAATGTCCCGATTCTCCTTTGTGTACACGAAAGTCCGTGCCCGCCCGCCGGGGGAGGCAGCGGGCAGGCACGGACTCCTTCCGAAATGGACTACCGCGCCGTACGGGCGTGCGCGGCGTCCACGAACTGGGTGGTGTACGTCTTGGACAAATCGATCTTGTCCTTTTTCGGCTTCACGTTGCTGGAAGACGCGCCCAGCACCTGCAGCACGTTCTGCGCGCCGGACGGGTCCATCCGGCCGTCCTTGGTGAACATCGGCAGACTGTCCTTGAGGGACTTGATGTACAACGCCTTGTCCCCGCCCGCGAACGACGGCGGCATCAGATCGGCCACCTGCTCCGCGGTGTGCGTGGAAAGCCACTTCAGCGAATTCACATACGCGTTGGCGAGTTTCTGCACGACGTCCGGATAGCGCTTCACGATTTCGCAGCTCATGTACAGCGAGCTCGCCGGATACAGCCCGCCCAACGCCGCACGCGTGCCTTCCGGCGTGCGCATGTCGTAGAGCACCTTGGCCTGTCCGGTGTTGGTCAGCTGCGCGATGGTCGGGTCGGTCGTCATGCCCGCGTCGATCGAACCTTGTTGCAGGGCGGAGATGAACGTCTGGCCGGCCCCGACCTTCACCGGCGTGTAGTCCTTGCTGCCGACGCCGCCGCGGCTGGCGAGCGCCTTGGTGAGGAAGTCGGTCGACGACCCCAGCGACGTCACGCCGAGGTTCTTCCCGCGGAAGTCCGCGCCGGACTTGATGTGCCCGGCCTTCGGGGTCGCGACCATCTCCGCTTCGCCCGGCACATTCGCGAACTGCACCACGCTGGTGATGCATTGATCCTTGGCCTGCAAGTCGATCGTGTGGTCGTAGAACCCGACCACGCCCTGCACTTCACCGGCCAGCAGTGAGGTTTCCGCGTTGGCCCCGGACGGCTGGTCGAACAGTTCGACGTCCAGCCCCTGCTTCTCGTACTCGCCAAGTTGCTTCGCGAGCTGCCCGGGCAGGTAGATCACTTTGGACAGTCCGCCGACCATGATCTTGATGTGCGGCCGTCCGCCGTTGCCGAGGTCGATCTCCCGGGAATCCCGGCAGGCGCTGACCCCGGCCACGGTCACCAGCGCGGCCGCCGCGACCGCGAGTGTCCTCTTCAGCCGCATGTCAGATGTCCCGCCGTCCGTCGTCGGCCGACATCTGCGGACGCCAGCGCAGCAGTTTGCGCTCGGCCGAACCGATCAGCCATTCCGCGAACAGCGCCACGACCATGATCACGAGCATCCCGGCGTAAACCCCGGCGGTGTCGAACGTGCCCTGTGCGTTGGCGATCAGGAAGCCCATGCCCGCCTTGGCACCGGTGTACTCGCCAACGACCGCACCGATCAGCGCGAAGCCGAACGCGACGTGCAGCGACGACAGAATCCACGACGTCGCGCTGGGAAGGACAATCGACTGCAGCACCTGCCACCGCGTCGCACCGAGGATGCGCGCGTTGTCGATCAGGTTGCGATCCACCTCGCGGGCACCGGTGAAAGCGTTGAAGAAAACCGCGAAGAACACGAGCACGAACACCGTCGCGACCTTCGAGGACAGCCCGAGACCGAACCAGATCACGAACAGCGCGGCGAGCACGATCCGCGGCATTGCGTTGGCTGCCTTGATGAACGGAGCCAGCACCTCGGCGAGATACGCGCTGCGGCCGAGAATGACCCCGCAGATCACGCCCGCGACCGCACCGAGCACGAACCCGATCACGGCCTCCTCGACGGTCACCAGGATCTGGTACCAAATGGTCCCGAAGTCGGTACCGGTGGTGAACCATTCGGTGAGCCGTTCCCAGATCTTCGACGGCATCGAGTAGAAGAACGGGTCGATCCAGAACCGGCCCGCGAGCTCCCACAACCCAAGCCAGGCAACGAGAATCGCCAGCCGCAGCAGCCAGACGTTGCGCTTGTGCCGTCCGGCGGAGCGCTTCGCGCGGGAGAGAATGTCCTGTTCGGTTTCGAAGACCGGCGTCGGCGCGGTCTGAGTCTCAAGCGACACCGGTCGCTCCCTTCTGGCGGGCCTTGTCGACCTCGCCGCGCAGCGATTCCCAGATGTCGGAGTAGAGCTTGCGGAATTCCTCGGTCAGCCGCAGGTCTTCCACCTTGCGCGGCCGCTCCAGCGGAATCTCGAAGACGTCCTTGACCGTCGCCGGGCTCGTGGTCAGCACGACCACCTTGTCCGCCAACGCGATCGCCTCGTCGAGGTCGTGCGTCACGAAGATCACCGCGGCACCGGTGCCGGACCACAGCCGGAGCAACTCGTCCTGCATCAGCGCGCGAGTCTGGACGTCGAGCGCGGAGAACGGCTCGTCCATCAGCAGGATTTTCGGCTCGGTGACCAGGGTCTGCGCCAACGCGACGCGCTTGCGCATCCCGCCGGAAAGCTGGTGCGGATAGTACTTCTCGAACCCGGCCAGTCCGACCCGGCCGACCCAGTCGGCCGCCTTCTTCCGGGCGTCCTCTTTGGACGCACCGCGGAATCGCGGCCCGGACGCGACGTTGTCCAGCACCGAACGCCACGGCATCACCGCGTCGGTCTGGAACATGTAGCCGACGCCGTCCGGGATCGACTTGACGTCGGAGCCGTGCACGACGACCCGGCCCGCCGACGGCGGCTGCAACCCGGAGACCAGGGACAATGTGGTGGATTTGCCGCACCCGGTCGGCCCGACCACGGCGACGAACTCCCCCGGTTCGACGGTCATGGTCAGCTCGCGGACAGCGGTGTGGACAGAACCTGATCCGCTCGGGAACCTTTTGGTGGCGCCGATCAGTTCGATGAGTGGGGCCATCGAGGTGACTCCTTCGTCACGGTGGGGACTCGCTCGAGGCAGGTTAAGAGCGGGTTTCGCAGCGGAGAAGCTTGTCGACGTTCTGCGTGCGCTCTGCGCGTTCTCCACGTTTTGCTCGTTTAGCGCACAGCGCTGAGCTGGGGGTATGTTCCCTGACATGCCGAAGTGGGCGCTCTTTCCGCGGATGCGGTTCACCCGTCAGGTGCTGCTGTTGCAGATCGGCGTGGTGGTCCTCGTCGTGGGCCTCGGCGTCGCGCTGGTCAGCTCGCTCCTGCGCACGACGCTGACCGAACAGTACGGCGAACGAGCCTTGGCGATCGCGAAATCAGTAGCCACGGAGCCCGTGGTGATCGCCGGTGCGACCTCCCGGAAACCCAACGCGGACCTCCAGCAGCGAGTCGAAGCGGAGACGCAGACCGACGACGCGCTGTTGTTCGTGGTCATCACCGACGATCGCGGCATCCGGCTGGCCCACCCCACACTGTCCGAGGTCGGCAAGCGAGTGAGCACGCCATGGGAGGAAGTGATCGCGGGCAACGACGTGGTGAGCGAGTTCAACGCGGGCACCTTGGGACCGTCGGTGCGCAGCAAAACCCCGATCAAGCAGGGCTCGCGAGTCGTCGGCGAGGTGAGCGTCGGCTACCGCATCGGCGAGCTGACCGGCGACTTCAACCGGCTGTTCGTTCTGACGATGGTCTTCGGCGGAGGAGCACTGCTGCTCGGCGCGGGTGCGTCCGCCCTGCTCAACCGCCGATTGCGCCGTGTAACCCACGGCCTGGAACCGCACGAACTGACCGAACTGCTCTACGAGCACGAAGCCGTCCTGCACGGCATCGGCGAAGGCGTCCTGGCAGTAGACGCGGAACACCGGGTCACCGTCGGCAATGACGAAGCCGAACGCCTTCTCGGCACCCCGCTCCCCGTCGGCGCACCGCTGGAGGAACTGGACCTGTCCCCGCGAGTGCACAAAGCCGTCGCCGAAGGACGTCCCGTGGACAACCTACTGGCGGTAGCCGGAAACCGGGTCCTGGTGATCAATTCCCGCGCCGTGCAACGAGATGAACGCGCACTGGGCACCGTCCTGACCTTCCGCGACCGCACCGACCTCGACACCCTCACCCGCGAACTCGACGGCATCCGCTCCCTGTCCGACGGCCTCCGCGCGCAACGACACGAGTTCGCGAACCGCTTGCACACACTGTCCGGTCTGTTGCAGCTGGGCCATCACGCCGAAGCCGAGGAATACCTGCAAACCCTCACCGAAACCACTGCCTCGCACGCGGAACCGCTCGATGATCGGGTCACCGATCCGTACCTGCAAGCCTTGCTGGTCGCGAAAACCGAGCAGGCGCAAGAGAAAGGCATGGAACTGCGACTGGCCGACGACGCCTGGGTCCCCGCGTCGGTGACCGACCCGATCGCCGCGGGCACCGTAATCGGCAACCTGGTCGACAACGCCCTGCACGCCGCCCGCATGGGCCCGCGCCGCCCCGCGTGGGTCGAAGTCGGCCTGCTCGCCGATGACTCCGCTTTGCACGTGTCCGTTGTGGACAGCGGACCGGGAATCGACGCGGCGTTGCGGGAGAGCCTTTTCGACGAGGGAGTGTCCACAAAGCTCAGTCCCGGACACGGCCTCGGACTGGCGTTGGCCCGCCAAGCCGCCCGGGCCCGCGACGGCGACGTGTGGCTCGCCGACCCCGGCGGCGCGACGACCGGCGCGTTGTTCGTCGCCAAACTTCCCGGCCTGCTGGACCGACCCGAGGAGACCGACGCATGATCCGCACCCTGATCGTGGACGACGACTTCCGCGTCGCCGGCGTGCACGCGGGATTCGTGTCGGAGGTACCGGGCTTCACCGTCGCCGGGGTCGCACACACCGCCGCCGAAGCCCGCGCCCGCGTGCGCGAACTGGCCCCGGACCTGGTGCTGCTGGACGTCTACCTGCCCGACGAGCCCGGTCTTTCCGTCCTGCCCGACCTGAAGACGGACACCATCGTGCTGTCCGCGGCCACCGACGCCGCGTCGATCTCCGCCGCGATCCGCGCGGGGGCGTTGAACTACCTGATCAAACCGTTCACGACGCGGCAGTTGTCGGAACGGCTCACGTCCTACACTCGGTACCGCGGCCTGGTCACGACCGAACGTCCACTGTCTCAGGACGACGTGGACCGAGCCTTCCGCGCCCTCCACGACCAAGATCGCGCGGCGACGCCGAAGGGCCAGTCAAGCGCGACGGCGCGCCTGGTGTCGGAGCGGCTGCGCGGTTCGCCGACCCCGCTCTCGGCCGCCGAAGTGGCCAGAGAACTCGGCATGGCCCGTGCCACCGCGCAGCGTTATCTCACCGCGCTGGCGGAGTCGGGAGCAGTGGAGATGCGGCTTCGCTACGGCGCGACCGGGCGACCGGAACACGAGTACGGCTGGATCGGCTGAAGCTGTCGTGAGTTTTTTGCGCCGGTTCTAACCGGCATAAACACTCACGAGCCCCCGCGGTCAGCGCCCGCCAGCCATCCGCTGCGCCGTGTCGAGCCACGGCTTCCAGTCGAGGAACTGGTCGATGCCCGCCCGCGCCGGGGTCTTGCTCGGCGTCGGCGTCTCGAGGTCCGCGCGCGGATCGGCCTGCTCCGAGGACTCCGGAACCGCCGTCGCGCGCGGCGTGGTCGGGCGGACCGGATTGTGCCGCCGCACCGGAGTCTGCTGCGAGGGCACCGGGACGTACACAGTGACCGGCGGAGCGGTCTGCGTCACCGGCGGCGTGATCGCCGACGGGACGGGGATCTGCTGCTCCGCGATCGGAACGCGCTGCTCGGCCTGCACGAGGGCGTCGTCCGCGGGCTGTCCGGGCAGCGCACCGGTGAAGAACCCTCCGGCGAGCCAGCCGAGTCCGACCAGGACCACAGCCACCCCGGCGCCGACCCACGCCCGGGCCCGCCGCCGCGACGCGACCGCGCGCGGGCGTTCCTCGGCGGGCGCGCACCCGGCGATCACCGGGATCTGCTGGGTCGATTCGCAGCTCGTCTCCGGCCCGGCTTCTCCCGGCAGCCGGGGCCCGCGCGGCAGGCTCGCGGCGATGATGCCGGTGCGGTCGACCAGTTCCCCGGAGGCGCGGTCAGCGGGCGCGGCCAATCGGCGCTCGGCAAGGCGCAGCATCGAGGGCTACCTCCGGGGTGCGGACACACGAGTGGACTGGCAGCATTCTGCGACATTCCCGAGGGGTTCGGCGAAAATGCAACTCCATCGGGTGATCAAGAATGCGGACAGTCGCGCCGCGTTATCCGTTCCGCTCGACGCGTTTGAGTCCCTGGCGCGCCAAAACCGCGAGCGGACGCTGGTATGCCGAACCGAGGACGCGCGGGATCGCGTCGATCACGTAGGCGTCCGGTCCGATGAGGATCCGTGCGGACCGCCTGCGCACGCCGCGCAGGATCGTCTCGGCCGCTCTCTTCGGTGTGGTAAGAGCGATTTTGTCGAACCCGGCCGCCGCTTTGGCTTGGTCGCCGCCGGTTCCGCCGCGCGCGTTGCGAGCGATGTTGGTCTTGATCCCGCCCGGGTGCACGCAGCTGACGCCGACCGGATGCCGCGCCGCGAGCATTTCTTCGCGCAGCGACTCGGTGAATCCGCGAACGGCGAACTTCGCCGCGTTGTAGGCACTCTGCGTAGGCACTCCGACGAATCCGAACACGCTGGAGATATTCACGACGTAGCCGTCACCGGAGTCGATGAGGTGCGGCAGGAATGCCTTCGTGCCGTTCACGACGCCGCCGAGGTTGACGCCGAGCAGCCAGTCGAAATCCTCGAACGTCATGTCCTCGACGGTCGCGCCGAGCGCCACCCCGGCGTTGTTGACGACGAGGTTGACCCGGCCGTGCTCGTGGACGACGTCTTCGGCGTGAGCGAAAACCGCGGTCCGGTCGGCCACGTCGAGGGAATGCCCCCGCACCTCGGCCCCACGCTCGCGGGCTTCGCGCACGGTGCCGTCGAGACCTTCGGCATCGACATCGGACAGTTCGAGGAGCGCGCCGTGCAACGCCAGCTCAAGCGCCAGCGCCCGGCCGATGCCCGAGCCCGCTCCGGTGATCACTGCGACTTTGTTCGAGAAGTCCTTCATCGTCTCCCCACCCTGGTCTCACCGCGTTCTCTGATACTAGTGACGAGGACCAGTACAGGAGGTGGCATGCGGCGCACGGTGATCGGGCTGTTCGCACTAATGAGTGCGAGCGGGACCATCGTGGCTTGTGCTGAGCACGCAGCGGAGCCAGCGGGCACGCCGCCGCCCCCGGCGAAGCCGATCCAAGCGTCCATCGGCGCACTGTTCGTCGACGGCTCGCATTACTGCACCGCGAGCGTCGTGCACAGCCCGCGAGGGGACGAACTGCTCACCGCCGCACACTGCATCCACGACGGCGAAGGCGGCGGCTACCTGGCCAATGTCACCTTCGCGCCGGGCTTCCACGACGGCGTCGCCCCGTACGGGTACTGGCAGGTCGGGAACGAGCTGGTCGCACAAAACTGGATCGACTCGTCCGATCCGAACCTCGATGTCGGTTTCGCGACCGCACGCCAAGACGGTTCCCCCGAACCCCTGGAAGCGGTGACCGGAGCCAACCAGCTAGCCACGAACGGCCCCTTCGCTCGCCCGGTGACCGTCGCCGGCTACCCAGACGGCGTCGACGAGGTCGCCACCTGCGAAACGCACACCCAGCAGCAGGACGAACACCAGGTACGGGTCGACTGCCCAGGCTTCGCCACCGGCACGAGCGGCAGCCCCCTGGTAGCCGACCCGTCTCCCGACACGAAGACGGGCACAGTAGTAGGCGTAATCGGCGGTTACGAGGGAGGCGGCTACACCGACGACGTCTCGTACTCAAGCTACTTCGACGAGCAGGTCACCGATCTGTACAACCGAGCGACCACGATGCCGTGACATGATGCGACGCATGAGCACGCGCGACGTCCCGATCACCGGAGAACCGATCCGGCTGGGCCAATTCCTGAAACTGGCCGACCTCGCGGACAACGGCTCGCACGCGAAAGACCTGATCGATGCGGAAGAGGTCACGGTCAACGGCGAGGTGGAAACCCGCCGAGGCCGCCAGCTAGCGGACGGCGACGTAGTAACAGTCGGCACTGAGAACGCCCGCGTCTCCCTGGAACACTGACTCCCCCCGCCTGACTCGTGCGTGAGGGCCACCCTCATTGACTCTGATTCCCTCAGGGTTCCCCTCACGCCCCCAACGCGAGGGGGCCTTTCACGAACGCGGGTTCCCGCAAGAAGCCCCACCCACAAACCGCAGCCGACGCACCCGACCATCGAGGCACCCAGCCCCTCCCCCGCACCCCGATACGAAGCCCCCCTGCACACTCAACCTTCGGGGTGCCCCACGCAACCCCCACAAGCAATGTCGCCCCCAGGCGACGAGCCACCCGTCACCCCACCGTCGTCAACGGCGCTCTTCCCAACTTCAACGCCAACGAATCCAACTGCCTCCGCACCGCCCCCGGCAACGGCACCCCCAACGCCCGGCACTGCTCCAAATACTGAGCCTCCCGCCACCCGGGGTACCGCACCGGCGCACCGCCCTCCCACCCGAGCATGCTCCCGAACACCGCACTGGCCGCCCGATAGAACCCATCCGCGCTGCGCAACGTCGTAGGCGCGATCGCCAGCACCAGCAACCCCGTGTCATGCTCATGATCCGCGACCCCGGACAACACCCCGGCCAGCACGTCCACCATCAACGCGAACCCGGCGAACTGCGGGTTCCGAGCAGTATCAGCAAGATCAACATCCAGCACGAACTCCGGATAAGCCCCGGCAGGCGCAGCCATCCCCAACGGATGCACCGGCTGATCGGCATACCCCCCAGCCGCCATCACCATGCCGATCATCCCGTGCGGCAACGCCCGCGCCGCGTGATGCCCGACCCGTCCGAACGGCCCGACCCCGCGCAGCGACAGCAGCCCGACGCCAAACCGCCCAGCCCGCTGCACCGCCCGATCCATCGCGTCACCGACCGCCCACAGCCCCGACGCCCGCCGGTAATCGATGAGCGCCGCAGCCCCACGGTCGGCAATCAGCAACGGCTGCGCACCAGGACTGACGAACCCGCTTTCGATCGCGGGCAGATGTACCCGGGTCAACTCCCCGACGCCGGTTTCGGGCGCGCCGGTGAGATCGCCGTGGCACAACGCTTCCGCGGCCGGACGCGCACGCTCCTCGGGAAAGCCTTGTGCCATCAGGGCAGCGGAAACGAGCGTGACCAGTTCGTCGGCGGGAACACGGTGCCAGGCCTGCTCGGGAATCGGGGTGTCGGCGGGAACTTCCGGAACGGGGCGGCTGAGCCGGGGAGCACGCGGTCTGAGGGGCACTTCATCAAGGTTGCCGGGCGATCTCCGGCCCCGTCAACGAGGTTGGCCCTAGAGTGTGATGCGGTCAGCCGCAGAGACGTACCCTGGGGCACATGTGCCGAAACATCACGACGCTCCGCGGCCTGCAGCCCGCCGCCACCACGGACGAGATCGAAGCTGCGGCACGCCAGTACGTGCGCAAAGTGACCGGGGTGCAGTCCCTTTCGGACGCGACGCGCGAACCGTTCGAAGCGGCGGTCGCCGAAATCGCCCAGATCACCGCGCGGCTGTTGGAAGAACTCCCGCAGCGCCGCCAGCCGCCGGCGACCGTGCCGCCGCTGCGCCGCCCGGAGGTCCAGGCGCGGATCGCCCAGCGCGAGGCGAAAAAAGCCTGACGCCGCAGTCACTCCACTTCTTGCCCGGGAAACCTCGGCTTGATCTCCTGGTTGAGGTAGCGCCCCGGGCTCTCGGCGGCCATCAGCTCGCGATGCACCCGCGCGGGCACGAGGTGGTAGCGGTAGACACCGCCGTTGCGGAACCCGATTTCCAGCACCGACTTCGCGGCGTCGTAGCCGACGTCGCGAATGACGGAAGACTCCACGGGAACCCGGCGCACAGCACGGACAGGATACCCGCGCGGACCCGAAAACGGCCCCGGTCTCCCGCGGGATGCGCGGAATCCGGGGCCGGACACACGAGGCGTCAAGCGGAAGCGGAGGGATTTGAACCCCCGGTAGGTTTCCCTACGGACGCTTTCAAGGCGTCTGCATTCGGCCGCTCTGCCACGCTTCCTTCTAGGTCAGGGTATCGCGCCGTCCTTCGACGTCGTCCAGGTGTTCGAGGACTCGGGTGAACACCGAGGCCACCGCGGTCTGCTCGGCGGGAGTCAGCAGGTCGATCAGGTGCTCGCGGGCGCCGCGCACGTGCGTCGGCGCGGCTTCGTCCAGCACGCGCTGGCCCGCATCGCTCAGTTCGGTCAGCACGCCGCGTTTGTCTTCCGGGTCCGGGCGGCGGGTGACCAGCCCGGCGATCTCCAGTTTGCCGATCTGGTGCGACAGCCTGCTCTTCGTCGAGCCCAGCTGCCCCGCCAGCTCCGTCATCCGGGTGCACCGGTCGGGGGCCAGGTTCAGGCACACCAGGACCTCGTAGTCGGCGAGCGAGATGCCGTGTCTTTCAGCCAGTTCGCGGTGCAGCCTCTGGCGCAGCCGCAGCGACGCGACGATGTAAGCCCGCCAGGCGCGCTGCTCGGCCGGGTCGAGCCAGCGCACGTCCTGGTCATCGCTCATGTCCGGAAGCGTAGAAGGCCGGTTTTGCCCCCACCGTTTCGGCCTGCCGTGAAATGTGCGGTCGAACTTCCCCCAATGGAGGGTTACGAAAAGGTTGAGACTCGGCGCGAAGAAGCGCATCCTCGGGGGACAGCGGAGGGACGACGAGGATCCCGGAGCGCGCCGAAGGGCACGCCGGCCCCGGTCTCCCCCCGGGAAGGGCCAGGTGGTGGCATGGCAGGTAGTTCCCGCGGTTGACCGCCCGCTGTGACCCCGCGATCGGCACGGCCCCGTTCCGGTTCGGTCGCGATTGCGAACAGCACGAGCACCTTGTGCGCTCCGCCATCGGCTACGCGCACCGGCGTCACCATTCCGCTGCTTCTCTTCGCGGCCTCGGCACCGCGAAGGCAGCGCCGGACGCCAGCCCGCCGGTGGCCAACCGCTGTCAACGAAACCTCGGTAGTACCTGGGTGCGGCCCCCAGCGCGGGGCCGCACCCAGCCTCGTTTCCAGGTTTGCGGCTACCCTTTCCGCGTGCGATTCGACGACAACGCGGATCTGGACGCCTCTGAGATCCAGGACATGCGCGGCAGCGGCGGAGGCGGCGGCATCGGCGGCCGCGTGGCCATGGGCGGCGGCGGACTCGGTCTCGTCGGCCTGGTCATCTACTTCCTGTTTTCCCAGTTCGGCGGCGTTCCCAGCACCGGGACCTCGCCCGCGGCGGGCGGGATCGGGCTCAGCGACGTCCAGTCCGGGCAGCAGGTGGACGTCGGCACGCTCGCGAAGAAGTGCAAGACCGGAGCCGACGCGAACCGCGACCACGACTGCGCGATCGTCGCGATCGTCAACTCCATCCAGGACTACTGGACGCAGGAGTTCTCCCGTTCCGGCCAGACCTACCGCAAGGCGACGACCCGCTTCTTCACCGGCGGCGTGCGCACCGGCTGCGGCGGTGCGACGTCGGACACCGGCCCGTTCTACTGCCCGGCCGACTCGTACGTGTACATCGACCTGTCGTTCTTCAACGAGCTGAAGACCCGCTTCGGCGCGCAGGGCGGACTGTTCACCGAGGCCTACGTGCTGGCCCACGAATACGGCCACCACGTGCAGAACCTCACCGGCACGTCCCAGCGCGGCACCGGCACCGGTCCGACGTCCGGTTCGGTCCGGCTGGAACTGCAGGCCGACTGCTACGCGGGCGTCTGGGCCAATCACGCCAGCACGACCCCGACCAGCTCCGGGAAACCACTGGTCCAGGACGTCACGCGGGACGACATCTCGCGCGCGCTCGACACCGCGTCCCGGATCGGCGACGACTACATCCAGAAGAACCTCGGCAACGGCCACGTCGACAAGTCGAGCTTCTCGCACGGCACCTCGGCGCAGCGCGAGAAGTGGTTCACCACCGGGTACCGCACCGGCCAGCCCGCGAGCTGCAACACCTTCAGCACCAACGATCTCGGCTGACCCGGGATACAGTCGGGCGCATGCACGCGATCACTATCCGCGAACCCGGTGCCCCTGACGTGCTCGAATGGACCGAGGTCCCCGAGCCGGAACCCGGTCCCGGCGAGGTCCTGCTGGACGTCGCGGCCAGCGCGGTCAACCGCGCCGACCTGCTGCAGCGGCAAGGCAACTACCCGCCGCCGCCAGGCGCCAGCGACATCCTCGGCCTGGAATGCTCCGGCACGATCGCCGAACTCGGCGAGGGCGTCGAGGGCTGGCAGGTCGGCGACGAGGTCTGCGCGCTGCTCGCCGGCGGCGGGTACGCCGAACGCGTCGCGGTCCCGCCCGGACAGCTGCTGCCGGTGCCCGCCGAAATCGAGACGGTCACCGCGGCCGGGCTGCCCGAGGTGGCCTGCACGGTGTGGGCGAACGTCGTGATGCACGCCGGTCTCGGCGAGGGCCAGGTCCTGCTGGTGCACGGCGGCGCGGGCGGCATCGGCACGCACGCGATCCAGGTGGGCAAGGCGCTCGGCGCGACCGTCGCGGTCACCGCGGGTTCGCCCGAGCGGCTCGAACGCTGCCGCCAGCTCGGCGCGGACATCACGATCAACTACAAGGACCAGGATTTCGTCGAGGTGCTGCGCGCCGAGACGAAGGGCGCCGACGTCATCCTCGACAACATGGGCGCGAAGTACCTTGACCGCAACGTCGACGCGCTCGCCGCCGACGGCCGGCTGGTCATCATCGGCATGCAGGGCGGGATCAAGGGCGAGCTGAACATCGGCAAGCTGCTGGGCAAACGCGCGAGCGTGTTCGCGGCCGGGCTGCGGAACCGCCCGCTGGACCAGAAAGCGGCGATCGTCGCGGACGTCCGGGAACGGTTGTGGCCCTTGGTGGAACAGGGTTCGGTGCAGCCGATCGTCGGCGACGTGGTGCCGATGGCCGAGGCCGCGTCCGCGCACCGGATGCTCGAGGAGGGCAGTATTTTCGGGAAGGTTCTGCTGGCCGCGAAGTCCTGAACTCGTGCGCGTTTGTCGCGGTTCTCACCGGGATAAACGCGCACGAGGGGGTCAGCGCAGTTCTTCGAGCACCCGCACCAGCTGGTTGATCTCGAACACGTTGGAGTAGTGCGCGAGCCCGATCCGCACCGCTCCGCCGACCTCGCCGACGCCCAGCGACGCGAACACGCCGCTGGTGCCGTCGTCGGCGAACGCGCAGAGTCCTTGCGACGCCAGGTATTCCGCGACCTGGGACGCTTTCGCGCCTGCCACGGCGAACGCGAGGGCGGGGATCCGGCGCATCGCGTCGCCGATCACCATCACGTGCCGCAGCGAGCGCAGTTCCGTGGACAGCTGCGCGAGCAGGCCCGCGTGGTACGACTTGGCCGAGCCGAGCGACGTCACGAGACGTTCGCGGCGGGAACCGGTCGCGGCGTCGTCGAGGCCGGCGAGGTAGTCGATGGACGCGACGACCCCGGCCAGCAGCGGGTACGCGTGCGGGCCGAGTTCGAGCCGAGCCGGACCGGTGGCGGCCGGGTCGAGCGACACCGACGAAATGCGTTCCAGCAGTTCCAGCTCGCGGAACACGAGCGCGCCGACTGCCGGTCCGCCCCACGAGGGAGCGGAGACGACCAAGACGTCGGCACCGAGTTCTTGCAGGTCAAGCGGGACGAACGGAGCGGCGTAGGTCGCGTCGACCACCACCAGCGCGCCGACGCGCTTGGCGAATTCGATCACCGTCGGCACGTCCGGCCGGGTCCCGACGGACCCGGACGCCAGCGTCACCGACACCGCTTTCGTCCGCGCGGACACGAGGTTCTCGTACTGCCACGCGGGCAGTTCGCAGGTCTCGATGTCGATCTCGCTCCAGCGCACGACCGCGCCGACGCGTTTCGCGGCGCGGCGCCAGGGTGCGATGTTGGCCTCTTCGTCGAGCCGGGAGACGACGACCTCGTCGCCGATCGTCCACCGTTCGGCGAGCGCGTCGACGAGCCTGCGCAGCAATACCGGCGCGCTCGGGCCGAGCACGACGGCAGCCGGGTCCGCCCCGACCAGATCAGCCACGGCCCGGCGGGCCGCGGTGACGATGCTTTCCGCCCGCTGGGAGGCCGGAAATGCTCCGCCGGGCCCGGACACCGGTGCCCGCATAGCCGTCGAAACGGCCGAAGCGACCTGTTCGGGCACGAGCATTCCGGCGGCGCCGTCGAAGTGAATCCAGCCGTCGCCAAGCGCGGGGAAGAGCCCACGGATACGAGCGACGTCGAACGCCATGGGGACACCGTACGGACGTGCGGTTTCGCGGTTGCCGCGGGGTTGGGCAGAACTGCCCGAACGGCCGCTAGGCTCGGGGCAGGACCGCCAACCGACGGGGATGGAGCATATGAGCGAGCCGAACTTCGGGGGAACGGGCGCAGCCGGGGACGCGGACGCGCCGCGCGTGGTCGTCGTCGGACCGGACGGCGTCCCGGTCGGCACCGCGCACGCCGCACCCGAGGGCGAGGAAAACGAGTCCGTCGGCGACCTGGTCGAAGAACCGGCCAAGGTGATGCGCATCGGCACCATGATCAAGCAGCTGCTGGAGGAGGTCCGCGCCGCACCGCTGGACGACGCCAGCCGCAACCGGGTCCGCGAGATCCACCAGACTTCGGTGCGCGAACTGGAGGAGGCCCTCGCGCCCGAACTGCGCGAGGAGCTGGAGCGCCTGGTGCGCCCGTTCACCGAGGACGAGACGCCCTCGGACGCCGAACTGCGGATCGCGCAGGCCCAGCTGGTCGGCTGGCTGGAGGGGCTGTTCCACGGCATCCAGACCGCACTGTTCGCGCAGCAGATGGCGGCGCGGGTGCAGCTGGAGCAGATGCGCCGGGGCCTGCCCGCGGGCTCGTCGGGATCTGTTGGGCAGCCGGGTGAGGGGCACGGGCACGGGATCACCGGGACTGGGCAGTACCTCTAACTTTCCGCGGAGAAGAACGCTCGAAGATCACCGATCACCAGGTCGGGTTCTTCGAGCGCCGGGAAGTGCCCGCCGCGCGGGAATTCCGTCCACCGCACGATCCGGTCGGTGCGCTCGGCCAGGTGCCGGAGCGGAAGCCCGATGTCGTCCGGAAACACCGCGACGGCAGTCGGCACAGCCGACTCCGGCAGCGGCGCACCCCACTGGACGTCTTGGTCGGCGTAGATCCGCGAGGACGAGGCGGCGGTGCGGGTGAACCAGTAGATGGAGACGTTGGCGAGCAGATCGTCGCGGTCGATCAGGTCGTGGTCGGCATTCGAGAAAGCCCGGAACTTCTCGGCGATCCAGGCCAGCTGGCCCGCCGGGGAGTCGGTGAGACCGTACGCAAGCGTTTGCGGCTTGGTGGACTGGATCATCGCGTAGCCGACGCCTGTGCGCTGAAAGGCCTGTGATTTCTCCAGCGAGCGCTGCCCTTTCGCCAGCTCGTCCCCGCTGAGCCCGGCTATGTCCGCCGCTTCGCGCGCTACCGCGGAGGGCAGCATCGTCACGTGCGCGCCGATGATCCGCTCGGGGAACTGGACGCAGAGTTCGCGGGAGATCAACGCGCCCCAGTCGCCGCCGTGCGTGCCGAAGTTGTGGTACCCGAGGCGAGTCATCAACTCCGCCCACGCACGCGCCGTCCGCGCCGGACCCCAGCCGCGGTCGGGCGTCGGACCGGAGAAGGCGAACCCGGGCACGGAGGGAACGACGACGTGGAACGCGACGGCCGGATCGCCCCCGTACGCCCGGGGGTCGGCGAGGGGGCCGATGAGGTCGAGGAATTCGACGATCGAGCCGGGCCAGCCGTGGGTGAGCAGCAGCGGGACGGCGTCCGGTTCGGGGGATTTGAGGTGCAGGAAGTGGATGTTGGTGCCGTCGAGGGCGGTGGTGAACTGCGGGAAGCCGTTGAGGCGTTCTTCCTGCGCCCGCCAGTCGAAGCCTAGGCGCCAGTAGTCGACGAGGTCGTGGACTTCGGACACCGGAATGCCCAGCTCCCATGCCGGGTCGTCGAAGGCGTCGGGCCAGCGGGTGTCGGCGAGGCGGCGGTGGAGGTCGTCGAGGTCGGACTGCGGGATGCGGATCCGGAACGGGGTCTCGGTCATCCGGAAAAGCTAGTCGGGATTGAGGACCGTCCGGGTCCTCAATCCGCGCCGACGCGTCCTCGGAACGGCATCCCGTCCGTTCAGTTTCGAATCCGCCGCGCCCACCGCCGCCGCTGAGCGGGCGGCTCCTCGTGCACCAGCGGCTCCGGTTGCGGCTCCGGTTCCGGCTCCTCTGCGACCGGGCGAACGACTGGCGCGTAAACCTGTTCGGCGATCTTCCGCTTGCTGTTCTTGAACTCAGCCAGCGTCTCGGCCGCGTAGCCGCCCGCGGTCGGGCGGTCCGGGACCTGGGAGAGGTCTTCGAGCAGCGTCCAGTTCGATCCGAGCTCGGCCAGGGAGCGGTGCTTCGTGGCGTAGTAGTCCGGGTGGATGCTCACCGCGACGCCGGAGGCCCCGGCCGCGGCCGCCATCATGTGAATGTGGAATCGGGTGGAGATCCAGGTTTGTTCCGGCCCGACGGGAAGACCGTGCGTCCAAATGTGCGAAAACGGATAAAACCGCGCACCCGGCAATTCGCGCTCAAGCAACGAAAAGACTTCGCGATCGACTCGGGGCACACCCTCGACGACGCCGATCTTCGCCGGGTCCGTCTTCCATGCGCGCAGCATGGAAAGCACCGCGCCGGCCACCGCGCCGATACCGACCTCGACCAGGTCGGACTGCAGGCACAGCATCACTTCGGGCAGGTCTTCGGAGCGGTCGTACCGGTCCGGCCCGGTGGCGAGAAAGGCGTCGTCCAGGCCGATCGGCCTGCCCAGCAGATCCGCTGACGCGCCGTCGCGGACCTCGACCACCTCGAACCGGTCGGCGAGCGCCTTCAGCAGCGGGACCGAACCTTCGCAGACGGGCTGCAAGCCCTGTCCGGTCATCGCCGCCCGGCCGCCGGAACGTTCGACCGCGGCGACCGCGCCCGCCAGCAAGCCGATCTGCTTGGGCCACAGTTTGTTGATGTATCCACCGCCGACGACGTGCACCACGTCGGCCTTCGCCAGCAGTTCGACGCTGTGGTGCAGGCGCGGCATCATGCCCGGGTTGTGCACCGCGTCGCGCACCCAGGCCGCGGCGCGCCACGGATCCTCGTCCGGAGCCTCCCAGCACAGCCGCCACAAAGTGTCGGTGAACTTCGCCCGCGGATGAATGCCGTCGAGCAGGACACTCGCCGGCCCCGGCGAGTGAGTGTCCACCCACACGTCGGCGTCCGGGGCTGTCTCCGCGAGATAACCCAGCCAGCCAGCGGTGATGAGTTCGTCACCGTAGTTGGGGTGGCCCACAGGTGCGACCAGGTGATACTGCGCACGCGAAGAAACAGACTCCGGGTGCGAAGTGCTGATTTCGGGGACCGGCATTGGCTTATCGTAACGTCGCGCACACTCTGTCAGTCAGCACGGGTGAGAAGGACTGGAGCGGCCGCGCGACGGGTCGGGCCTAGCCCGCCGCGTCCCATCGGTACCCTCGTCCACGTGCATGCCACCAGCACGGTTCACGCAGCCGAACCCGATGTCTCGACTCCGGTTCCACCGTCGTCGGACAGCAAGACGTTCGGGCGTGCGATCGACGACATCAAGACCGGTTTGGCCTCCCGCGAGCTGTGGACCCATCTCGGCTGGCAGGACATCAAGCAGCGGTACCGGCGGTCCATCATCGGGCCGTTCTGGATCACCATCAGCCAGGGCGTCATCGCACTCGGTCTCGGCCTGCTGTACTCGCAGCTGTTCCGGACGCCGATCGAGGTGTTCCTGCCCTACCTCTCCACCGGCTTCATCATCTGGGGCTTCATCCAGGGCTGCCTCACCGAAGGCATGGAGACGTTCATCGCGAACGAGGGGCTGATCAAACAGGTCCCCGCGCCGATCAGCGTGTACGTGCTGCGCACGATCTGGCGGCAGACGCTGCTGCTGGCGCACAACATGATCGTCTACGTCGTGCTGCTGATCATTTTCTTCTCGGCGCTCGATGCCCCGTATTCCCTCGGGACGAAAGACGGCGTGTGCGTACCGGACAAGTTCTGCCATCCTGGCCTGAGCTGGAACATTTTCCTCGCCATTCCCGGGTTCGTGCTGCTCGCGCTCACCGCGGGCTGGGCGGCGCTGCTGCTGGGCATCATCTCGACCCGGTTCCGCGACATTCCGCAGCTGATCAACTCGCTGATCCAGCTGATGTTCTACGGCACCCCGATCGTCTGGCCGGTCGACCAGCTGCTGTCCGGCGGCGCGCGGGACGGCGCGTCGTGGGCGCTGCCGATCATCAAGCTGAACCCGCTTTACCACTACATGCAGGTGGTGCGGTCGCCGCTCATCGGGCAGGCGGTGAGCTGGACCAGCTGGGTCGTGGTCGGCGGCATCACCGTCGTCGGATGGGCGCTCGCACTCCTCGCTATGCGCAATTACCGGTCCCGCGTCTCGTATTGGGTGTGACAGATGGTCAGCATTGACGTCCACAACGCGTACGTGGACTTCCCGATTTTCGACGCGAAGACGCGTTCGATGAAAAAGCGCGTGCTCGGCAAGGTCGGCGGCAAGATCGGCACCGAGCAGAAGGTGCCGATCATCGAAGCGCTGCACGACGTGTCGGTCCGCCTCCGCGAGGGCGACCGGGTCGGTCTCGTCGGGCACAACGGCGCGGGCAAGTCCACGCTGCTGCGGCTGCTCGCCGGGATCTACGAACCGACCCGCGGGTCCTCGCGGATCGTCGGCAAGATCGCGCCGGTGTTCGACCTCGGCATCGGCATGGACCCGGAGATCTCCGGCGAGGAAAACATCATCATCCGCGGCCTGTTCCTCGGCATGAGCGCCAAGGAAATGGAAAAGCGGGTCGAGGACATCGCGGAGTTCACCGAACTCGGCGACTACCTGCAGATGCCGCTGCGGACCTACTCCACCGGCATGCGGGTGCGGCTCGCGCTCGGCGTGGTGACCTCGATCGACCCGGAGATCCTGATCCTCGACGAGGGCATCGGCGCGGTCGACGCGGCGTTCCTCAACAAGGCCCGCGACCGGCTCAAGGACCTGGTCAAACGGTCCGGCATCCTGGTGTTCGCGAGCCACTCCGACGAGTTCCTCTTCGAACTGTGCGATTCGGCGATCTGGATGGACGAGGGACACCTCAAGAAGCAGGGTTCGCTGCGCGAGGTGCTCACCGAGTACAAGGGCCGCGACCCGTTCGAGAACATGAGCCAGGAAGGTCTCGAGCGCCTCGGCATCGAGCCCGCGACCACCACGAACGGCGGGGAATGATGACCGGCGAGACGCGAGAGCTGCCCGAGGGCGCCGTCGTCGGCGTGGTGGTCACGCGGCACCGGCGCGAGCTGCTCGCGGACTCGCTGAAGATCATCGCCGCCCAGACCCGCCCGGTCGACCACCTCGTGGTGGTCGACAACGGCCCGGACAAGTCCGCGCGGGATGTCGTGGAGGCCTACCCGCTGCCCTGCACGTACCTCCCGTCGCACCGGAACCTCGGCGGCGCGGGCGGTTTCGCGCTCGGCATGCTGCACGCACTGTCGCTCGGCGCGGACTGGGTCTGGCTCGCCGACGACGACGGCCGTCCGGCGGACGAGCACGTGCTCGAAATCCTGCTGGAGGAGGCCGAAAAGCGCGGCCTCGCCGAGATTTCCCCGGTGGTGGCCAACATCGACGCACCGGCGAAACTGGCGTTCCCGCTGCGCCGCGGCCTCACCTGGAAGCGCTCGTCGGCCGAACTGGGCACGGATTTCCTGCCGGGCATCGCGTCTTTGATGAACGGCGCGTTGTTCCGCTCGTCCACTTTGGACGTCACCGGCGTGCCCGACCTGCGCCTGTTCTTCCGCGGCGACGAGGTGGAACTGCACCGCCGCCTGGTGCGCAGCGGCCTGCCGTTCGGCACGTCGCTGCGCACGACCTACCTGCACCCCGACGGCTCGGACGAGTTCAAGCCGATGCTGGGCGGGAAGTTCCACGCGCAGGACCCGGAGAACGAGGTCAAGCGGTATTACACCTACCGCAACCGAGGGTATTTGCTGTCGCAGCCGGGAATGCGGAAGATCGGGGCGCTGGAAGTGCTGCGCTTCGGCCTGTATTTCGTGGGCGTGAAGCGGGACCCGAAGGCATTCGCGCAGTGGCTGAAGCTGGTGCGGCAGGGCCGGGCGGAGAAGTTTTACCGGTACTGACCGGGCTTCTTGACAGAACCTGGACAAAGCTCAGGCTCGTTGCGTCTCGAAGCGGCTGCGGAATACGTTCCGCGGATGCGGGAACCGGCCGAACCTCCCATTCGGGTTTTTCTCAGCTACGCGCAAGCTGACGACGTTGTACTCGAATTCATCAAGCCTTTCACGAGTCTCTCCGGCACCTGGTCTTTCGCCGATCGCGAGACGATCGGCTGGGGAGAGAGCTGCTGGCGTTCTACAACGCGGCGGTACAACTTCGCGCCACCGGCCTGATGAAAGAAACCTGGACCGACGGACCCGGATCGGCAACCTGGCGCAAAACGATGACCGCGCTGGCCACTCAACTGGTCGAAGCCGTCACCGCCGCCGAGCAGGCGCTCTCCAGTACGCCGCCCCGGACACGACGACGACGCGCACGGGGCGGCGAAGCTCTCGAACTCTTCCAGCAAGAAGTCGAGCAGACGATGCCGGAGGTGGCGGCCGAACTGCCGCCGTTCGGCATCGACTTCCAGAATCAAGCACGGAGGTTCGAGACGACGATCCTCAAGACCGATCAGATCATGCGTGCCCAACTCGAAGAGGAGCGTAAATCCATCGGTTCGGTCGAGGAGTTCACCGCGCCGCTGTCGACCACGGAAGGAATACTGAACGATTTCTCGTGCAGATGCGGCCGCTGGGAAGCGATGAGCGCACCGCCGCGCAACTCGATCCAAGGGTTCCGCGACGGAGTCAGGGCGGTGAACAGCGCGCTCGGGATGATGCGGAGCTGGGTCGCCACAACGGACTAGCCCAGCCAGTCCGTTGTGGACAGTTCGCTCATCCACCGTCCACAACGGACCTCCAGACTACTCCCCGATCACCGGCGGCGCGGACCGATGCCCGCTGCCGAACACCTCGTCCTCGTCTTCGATTTCCATCACGAACGCGGGCTGGTTGAGGCTGTCGTCGTACGGGCGGGCTCCGAAGCCCATGCCCGGACGGGCCGGAGCGCCGCCCATTCCGCCGGCCGCGACATCGGCCGCTCCTGGCTCCATCGCGCCGTCGCCGGGGCCGAACGAGCCGCCGCCACGGCCGACCTTGCTCTGGTGTTCCTCGTCGGCGCCGAAACCTCCGCCACCACCGCCCATCGGCATGCCGCCCATGGGCATGGCACCCATGCCCGCGCCGGAGGCACCGCCGCTGCCGCCGCTCGGGGCGGCCTGCGCCGCGGCCGGCGCGGTGCCCGCCGCCGTCGTGCTGGGGTCCGGCAGCTGCTGGTGCACGGCACCGGTGAACTGGCTCGGGCCGCTGACCGTCGGAGCGCTGGCCGTGTGCCCAGCCGCAGCACTGCCGCCACCGGCACCCGCGGAAGCCGAACCAGCGTCAGCCACAGCGGGGGCAGGGGCAGGGGCAGGGGCAGGGGCAGCGTCGTGGTGCTCGGGACCGGTCGGCATCGCCACCGCGGCACCGCCGCCAGCGGCGACCCCGAACTTCGGCGGATGCCCGAAAGTCGGCTGCTTCGACCCGGTCTCGTGCAGCGAAGCGTCGTATTTCGACATCGTCTCCGCGGCCTGCTCGTGCGCGGAACGGCTGTCCTGCTGCTTCTTCAGGGTCGCGTCGATCTCATTGCTCATTTCGAGCGGGCTCGCGTGCGACCATTTGTCGAATTCCTCGGACCAGTCGAACGGGACCGCGTCCGGCATCGAGTGCTTCGCCGCCTGCGCGGCGGACGCCTGTTCCTCGACGATCCGCGCGGCCAGCTTCGCGTTCTGGCCATTCGCCTCGGCCCATTCGGCGAGGCTCACGAAATACGCCTGCGCACCGGCCGCTGCCTCGCCGCTCCAGGCGTGCGCGGCCTTCTTCACGGCCTCGCCCAGCTGCGTCGCGAACTCCTCGAATGCCTTCTGCACCTCGGTGTACGCGTGCGACACCGAGGAAACCTGCGCCACGTCGAGATTCGCCTCGACGTACGACTTCAGCTGCTGGTGCGGGTGCCCGAGGTAGTCGGCGTCCGACGGCGCGAGCCCCGGCTGCGGCGTGCTCATTCGGTGCCCTTCACGGTGCGGTGGGAGTCGATAGCCTGGCTCTCGTTCTCGGTGTAGACCCCGCCGGCGCGCGCGAGGGCCTCGTCGGCCTCCTTCAGGATCCGGCCGAACTGGTCCAGTACGTCCAGCGCCGATCCGGGCGCGTCGGCTCCGCTCTTGCGGTCGTGTTCGGCCACGGTGTGCCCGTACGGGTGGCTGCCGAGCTTCGGCGCGGTCGTCAGCGCCTGCGTCTGCGGCTTGAGCCGTTCGAGGCGCGTGACCATGTCGGTGAGCGCTTTGCGCAGGTCACCGAGCGCGTCGCCGTCGATGCTGAACCCGCCGGCTTTCGCGGTGCCGGCCAGCTTGTGCGTTTCGGCAGCGGCTTCGGCGATGCCCTTGGCGTTCAGCCCGCCTGCCGCCAGCGGATCAGTGCTCATGCGCCGGAGTTTACCGACGCGAGCCGCTCCGGTCAGGCGTTTGCCGAATAGCCTTCAAGCTGGGTGAACAGTTGTTGGGCCAGACGGGCATTGTCTGCCGGCGCGTAGGTGAGCCAGCGGTTGCCGTCACTGGAATCGCGCGTGCTGAGCAGGTAGCGGCCGAGTTCGGTGTCGAACCACACGAGCGACGGCAGCGCCCGCTCGTGGCCGTTGCCCTCGCTTACGTACGGCGTGAACTGGCCGACTGCCAGCCTCGGCTTCTCGAAGATCCGCTGGACCGCCCGCAGTTGCGGATTGTGCGTGCGCGGGCCGCTGACCCCGGCGAACGGGTCGTACGCGTCGCCCCGGACCGGCTGCTTCGCCGGACGCGCGACGGTCACCGACTGCCCCGGCGCGGCGGGCGTGAGCGGCAGCAGGTCGACGATCGCCGGGACGATGCCGGTCGGGCGGACCTCCTCGAAGGTGAACATCCCGTCCCGCTGGCAGACGAGCACCGCGAACTGGCCATTGGACGCCACGCGCGCGAACAGCTGCTCCTCGCCGAGCTTGGCCGCCGCGGACACGGCGAGGCCGGGCTGGGCGAATGTGGCGAGCGCGATCTGGACGTCGTCGTCGACGGTTCCGCGCCGCAGCAGGCCACGTCCGTCGAGGTCGCGGAAGACGGCGTCGCGCACCGCGGCGCGTTCCTCGCCGGTGATGCCGATGTGCGGCACCACGAACGGCACTGGCGCGCGGCCGAGTCCGAGTTCGGCCAGCAGGAGATCCACCGCTGCCGGTGACAGCGTCAACGTGTACGGCACGACCCACCCCTAAATCCGGTCTGTCCCCGGCGAAACCGTAGTCCACTCCGCACTGTCGCGGCTATCGGCGCCAAGGGCGCGTCATCCGGAGCGTGGTGTTCGGATTCCGTTCATGAAGTAGGTGGTGCGACGGTCGTAGGCGTCCTGGGGAGGCGGTTCGCGGTGTTTGAGGGCGAGTGCGGTGTCCCGGAGCAGCTGGCTCACCTGGTGCCAGGCCACCCGCGCTGGCTATTTCGCCGAATCGGGCCCGCTGTCAGCCGAGTTTCTCGGCCGCGAACCCCGCACCGTCGCGGACCGGTTCGCGGAAGCCGCCTAGCCCGCTTCCGCTGTGAGCGGATCCGCTGTCGGCGAACCGCTCTTGCCGCCGATGATCACCCGCTGCTGCCATGGATTCATGGCAGATCCCAAACCAGCACTGGTCCTGCACCTCTCCGCGGGCGGCGAGCCGCTGATCTTCCCGCTCACCGCCGACAGTTCCTCGGCTGTTCAGGAAAAGCTCCCCGACCTCCTGAAACACGGCGGCGTCCACTCACTGGAAACCCGGGACGGCAACACTGTTTCGGTAAATTTCGTCCACGTGGCCGCCGCTTACGTGGACGATCTGAGCCGAAAGGGCAAATTCGGCCTGTCCGTTTAGCGACGGGCGAGGGCGAGCAGTCCGGCGCGGATCTCCGGTCTGCTCGCGGCCACGAGCAGGAACGTCGCCTCGCGGACCAGCCGGCCGGCGTGCGCCCCGGCCAGCACCGCGCGGCTGCCCGTCGCGGCGGCGAGCGCGCCTGCTGAGCGGTACGCCAGATCGGCACCGGCCGCGCGGGCGGCCGGGAGCGTCGCCGGATCGGCGAGACCCGCGTTCAGCCGACGGCGGATTTCGTCCTGCTCGGACCGCAACGCCGTCGCCGTTTCCTCCTCGCCGGCCGCCTCGATCAAGCAGGCACAGCGCTCGGCGAGGCCAAGCGGCGCACATCCGTTGAGCCGCGAGGCAAACGTATTGCCAGCCACGAATTTGTCGTAGCCGACCTTGGCGAAAACCGATTCGTCCGGAATGAAGTGATTGTCGAGCTTCAGCCGTACGGTCGCGGTGCCTTGCGCCGCCATGAGCGTCAACGGCTCGGCGACCAGACTGTGCCCGACTATCGGCGACACCAGGGCGTTGACCACCGTGTCGCCGTCGCGGCCGGACAACTGCAGCAGGTCAATCGCGTCCCAGCCGCTCACGAACGGTGCCTCGCCGTCGAACCGATAGCCGCCGTCAACGCGCTGGACCCGCACTTTCGGCGGCGTCGGGATCACACCCGCGTACGCGACGCCCGCGCGCAGCCGTCCGCTGATCAGGTCCGGCAGATATCGCTCGCGCAGGTCTTCCCGGTCCGTCGCGGCCAGCCCGGCGACGAGACCGTGGTGCTGCAGCCAGGTGAACGCGGTGCTCAGGCACCCGCCGGCCAGCGCTTCGAGCACCCCGACCAGCT
Organism: Amycolatopsis rubida; assembly: GCF_900115345.1. Classification (GTDB taxonomy): domain Bacteria; phylum Actinomycetota; class Actinomycetes; order Mycobacteriales; family Pseudonocardiaceae; genus Amycolatopsis; species Amycolatopsis rubida. The sequence goes on from NZ_FOWC01000001.1 coordinate 676,169, forward strand.
GATCGAGGTCCACCCCGGAATCCGGTGCGGCGAGACCGTAGAAACCCTCCTCGGCCAGCGTGTCGAAATGCGACCGCGGCACCACGCCCAGCCGGTCCACCTCGGCGGCCGCGGGAAACAACAGATCGTCGGCAAGAGCCCGCGCGCGGGAAACCAGGTCGGCCATGAAACCAAGCTACCCAAAAAGACAAAAAGGGCGTCCCGCCGAACGCGAGACGCCCTTTTCGGACCAGCTCAGTCAATCACAGCTCGTACAGCCGCTTCCAGTTTTCCCGCGAGGTGAGTTCCGGCATCGCGCGCTTGTACTGCTCCTGCACGTCCGCGCCTTCCTTGCGCAGCCGGTTGATCACCTTCGCGCCGCGCTTGGCGAGGTCGAACATCTTGACCTTGTCGTAGCTGCGCACGCGCACGCCTTCCTGCGACGCGTCGGTGACCACGGCGGTGTCGAACAGCGCGATGTGCCACCAGTGCGCCTCGTCGATCGGCACCGCGCCGAGCCCGAAGCGGCTGCGGCCGAGCGCCTTGTCGAGGATGCGCTTGATCAGCACGAGCCGCTGCATGCTCGGCCGCGGCGCGCTGTTGATGATGCCGATGTCGTTGGACGCGATGCCCGGCACGTCGGTGGCCTTGTGCCGCTTGGTCTCCGGGTAGGCGTCGCGGATCCGGCGGATCTCCTTCATCGCCTCGACGCCGCCGTCACGCAGGACCTCCGGGCCCTCCAGGAAGTCCTCGACGGCCTTGATCAGCGTCGCGGACAGCCCGTACTGCATGCCGAGCAGGTAGCGCACCAGCTGCGCCATGAGCACGCGCGAGAGCAGGTTCAGGTTGAACGGCGAGTGCAGCGCGGCGGTGATGATCGAGTTGCGCAGGTTGAAGTACCGGTGCCACTCGTCCCAGTCCTTCCAGTGGAAGTCCGCGTGCCACACGCCCGCACCTGGCAGGGTCACCGTCGGGAAGCCGTACTCGCGGGCCCGATAGGAGTACTCCGCGTCGTCCCACTGGAAGAAGAACGGCAGCGGGTAGCCGATCGCCTTGACGACCTCGTACGGGATCAGGCACGACCACCAGCCGTTGTACCCGGCGTCGAGGCGGCGTTCCTGGCGGTTCGGGTTGCCCTCCTCGTCGACGCCGAGCAGGTCCGCGGTGGACAGCGAGTGCTGCACCGGCTGGCCCGGCTCCAGCGTGTTCAGCCGGGCGTACTCGGCGCCGACGTGCAGCTGGTTCGGGTGCAGCAGGTTGAGCATCTGGCCGCCGACGATGATCGGGTTGGCCGAGCGGTTGGAGAAGGCCGTCACACGGACGACGAGGTCCGGCTCAAGCAGCACGTCGTCGTCCATGAACAGCACGTTCGCGTGCTCGGTGGCGGTGTGCCCGGCCACCTCGTAGAGACCGCGGGTGAAGCCGCCGGCGCCGCCGAGGTTCGGCTGCTTGATGTAGTGCAGCTTCTCGCCGAGGTCCTTCGCGACCTGCTCGAAGCCCTCGCGCGATTCGACCAGGTCGGTGCCCTGGTCGGCGACGTAGATGGCGTCGAGAGTGTCGAGCGAGGACACGTCGGCGGCGAGCGCCTGGAGGTTCTTCAGGCAGTCGTCGGCGCGGTTCATCGTGCAGATGGTGACCGCGGTCGGGCGGATCGTCTCCGGCGCGTCGACGGTCCAGCGGACCTGCTCGACCCGTAGCGTCTGGCCGCCCTCGGTCTCAAGGTCGAGCCACAGCGCGCCGCCGTCGTAGAACTTGTCCAGCTTGCCGGCCAGCTCGACCTTGACGCCCTTCGCGCCGGACACCTGCTGGGCGTCGACCACGCGCGCGTCGCCGAGCATGTCGGACGCGCCGAGCGACAGCAGCCCGTCGCCGGTGACGACGGCCTCCAGCTTCACCTCGGTCGCGGTGGTCCAGCGCTGCCAGTAGCTCGCCGGGAAGCGGCCGAAGTAGGTGTTGCCGGTGACCTTCGCGGACGGCTCGAGCACCACGCTGCCGCGCTCGCGCTGGGCGTTGCCCTGCACGACCTCGGCGTACATGTCCTTGCTGACGATCGGAGCCGGCCCGGCGTACAGCCCGCGCTGGGCCGTGAGCCTGCCTTCGGGGGCGTGTTCGGCGAACCGCGTCTGGCCTGCGGGGGCCGCCTCCGCGACCGGGGCTGCTTTACCGGGCATCGAACTCAGTTCTCCTTTACCGGCCGTACACGGAACACGACCCACTTGAGCATCACGAAATTGATCACAGTCGCCGTTGCCTGGGACACCACCCAGGCCAGCGTGGCCTTCCACCCCGACTCCGGCAGCACGTGCAGCATGAGCTGGTTCACGCCGACGGCGACGAAGAAGGTGACGGCATACAGCAGAACGAAGCTGCCGACCTGGGCGTTCCCGTCGCGCCGCCCGTCGGCGAAGGTGAAGCGCCGGTTCAGGAAGAACGCGGTCGTCGTGCCCACGACGAAACTGATCGCGCGCGCGAGGTCCACCCAGGGGGTGGCGTCCATGCCGACCGCTCGCAGCAGCGAGTACGTGCCCAGGTCGAGCAGGGCGCAGAAGCCGCCGATCACGCCGAACCGGATCAGCTGGCCCAGCAGACCGGGGCCCGCGGGCGCCGGCTGCGCTTGGTCACTCTGCGGTTCTGTAGCCACCACTTGGAATACCTTCTCGGCCTATTGCGTCAGTGTCCGTATTACCCACTTCGACGCTCGGACGCTTGTGCCTTGATGCGCAAAGTGTAGAAGCGAGCACTTCAGGGTCACGTTCCGGGCGGTGTTCGGCGTGGCTACCCTGGTCCGCGTGACCCAAGCACCCGAGACACAGCGCCGCACGCTCACCGGCTGGGGCCGCACCGCCGGGACCGTCGCCGACGTGCTGAGCACCCGCGACGTCGACGCGATCGCTCGCGCCGTCGCCTCCGCAGGCCCGCGCGGGGTCATCGCTCGCGGGCTCGGCCGCTCCTACGGCGACCCGGCGCAGAACGCGGGCGGCCTGGTCGTCGACATGACCGTGCTCGACCGCATCCACTCGATCGACCCGGACTCCGGACTCGTCGACCTCGACGCGGGCGTCAGTCTCGACAAGCTGATGCGCGAGGCGCTGCCGTACGGCCTGTGGGTCCCGGTCCTGCCGGGCACCCGCCAGGTGACGATCGGCGGCGCGATCGCCAACGACATCCACGGCAAGAACCACCACTCGGCGGGCAGCTTCGGCAACCACGTCGTGTCGATGGACCTGCTCACTGCCGACGGATCTGTGCGCACCCTCACCCCGGAAGGCCCGGATTCGGAGCTGTTCTGGGCGACCGTGGCGGGAATCGGGCTCACCGGGATCATCGTCCGCGCCACCGTGCGGATGAAGAAGACGGAAACGGCGTACTTCTACGTGGACGCCGACCGCACCTCGAACCTCGACGAGACCCTCGGGCTCTTCACCGACGGTTCAGACCTCAACTACGACTACTCGATGTCGGTGCCGGACCTGATCTCGTCCGACAGCCGCCTCGGCCGCGCCACCTTCTCGCGCGGTTCGCTCGCGAAGCTCGACCAGCTGCCGCCGAAGCTGCGCAACGACCCGCTGCGCTTCGACGCGCCGCAGCTGCTGACGCTGCCGGACGTGTTCCCCAGCGGTCTGGTCAACAAGCTGACCTCGACCATGATGGGCAACCTGTGGCAGCAGACCGTGCCCAAGAAGGGCGCACGCGGCAAGATCCAGAACCTCACGCAGTTCTACCACCCCCTCGACATGCTGAGCGAGTGGAACCGCGGCTACGGCAGCAAGGGTTTCCTGCAGTACCAGTTCTCCGTGCCGTTCGGCGCGGAAGACCAGCTCAAGGGCATCTGCCGGGCCATCTCGCGCTCCGGGCACTACTCGTTCCTGAACGTGTTCAAGCGGATGGGCGACGCGAATCCGGCTCCGATGTCCTGGCCGGCGCCGGGCTGGATGCTGAGCGTCGATTTCCCGATCAAGAACGGGCTCAGCCGGTTCTGCGAGGAAATGGACGAGATGGTCCTGGACGCGAACGGCCGCCTCTACACCGCGAAGGACTCGCGCACCTCGCCCGAGACGTTCGCGAAGATGTACCCGCGGCTGGAGGAGTGGCGCAAGGTGCGCGCTTCCGTTGACCCCGAAGGCGTTTTCGCCTCTGACATGAGCCGGAGGCTCGCACTGTGATCGACGCGGTCGGTAACCCCCAGTCCCTGCTGCTGCTCGGCGGCACGTCCGACATCGCGCTGGCGATCGCGGAGAAGTACCTCGCGGAGAAGCCGCTGCGGGTCGTGCTGGCCGCTCGTCCCTCGCCGCGGCTGGAGGAAGCCGCGCAGCGCTTGAAGGATCGCGGCGCCGAAGTGTCCACTGTGGCCTTTGACGCCAACGACCTCGCGTCCCACCCGAAGGTGCTGGACGAGGCGTTCGCCGGCGGCGACATCGACGTCACGGTGGTCGCCTTCGGCCTGCTCGGCGAGGCCGAGGAGCTGTGGCAGGACCACGGCAAGGCGGTTGAGCTGGCGACGGTCAACTACACCGCCGCGGTGTCGGTCGGCGTAGCGCTGTCGGAGAAGCTGAAGACCCAGGGCCACGGCAAGGTGATCGCGCTGTCGTCGGTGGCGGGCGAGCGGGTCCGCCGGTCGAACTTCGTGTACGGCTCGACCAAGGCCGGATTCGACGGCTTCTACCTCGGTCTCGGCGAGGCGCTCGCACCGCACGGCGTGCAGGTGACCGTCGTCCGGTCGGGCCAGGTCAAGACCAAGATGACCGCCGGGATGAAGGACGCTCCGCTGACCCGGACCGCCGAGCAGGTCGCCGACGTCGCGGTCGGGGCCGCGCGCAAGGGCAAGGACCTCGTGTGGTCGCCGTCGGAGTTCCGGCTGGTGATGTCGATCCTTCGGCACGTGCCGCGGCCGATCTTCCGCAAGCTGCCGGTCTGACGTTTTTCCGGCCCGGCCTCCACCGTTCGGTGGATGCCGGGCTGACCAGCTCGACGATGCCCGGAGGGCACCCGCGCGCCGAGACTCGGGGCATGGGTAACGAATTCCGCTCGTCGCTGGCCGCGCTGCTGACCGATCTCGTCGCGCCAGTCGGCGGCTATTACCTGCTTCGGGCCTTCGACGTCCCGCCGGTGTGGGCGCTGCTGCTGAGCGGCCTGCCGCCCGCGCTGCGCGTGCTGTACACGCTGGTCACCCGGCGACGCGTGGACGGGATCGGCCTGCTCGTCCTGATGTTCCTGGCCGTCGGCCTGGCCACCACGCTGATGACCGGCGACGCCCGGCTGATGCTCGTGCGCGGAGCCTGGTTCAGCACACTGGCGGGCGTCTGGCTGCTCGCGAGCCTGGTCGTCGGCCAGTACCCGACGACGTATCAGGCCGCCCGCGCCCTGCTGCCCGGCCGCGGCTCCCGGCTGGACTCGGCCTGGGAAGAGCGGCCGTCGTTCCGCCGGACGTGGCGGACGCTGACCGTGGTGTGGGGCGTCGGCAGTTTGGTCCACAGTGGACTGAGCATCGGGATGGCGTACACCCTGCCGGTCGACGACGTCCCCGCGCTCGACGCGGGGCTGTCGATCACGTTTTTCGTCGGACTGCAGGTGATCACGCAGATTCTGCTGATCCACGAGGGCACGCTGCGGCAGGTAATGCGCCCGTCCACAGTGGACTACTCACCGGGCAAGGGCTAATCCGGTTCCGAAGGCGGACGCAAGCCGTCCACGAGTTTCGCGGGGTTCACCCCGAGCCCGTCGGCGAACTTGAGCAGGTTGTGCAGGTTGATGTTGCGCAGGCCGCGCTCGACCTGGCTCACGAACGTCCAGTGCACTCCAGCCGCCTCGGCCAGCTGTTCCTGATTGAGCCCAGCATTGTTCCGGCACTCGCGCACGCGCTCGCCGATAATGCGCGCGGCAGCGGAGATCGGGGGCTTGGCCATGGTCAGGTAATCACACACGTCTAGCGCCAGCAAAACCAGAGCACAAATAATCAGAGTATTTATGTCCATAGCATTTATGTCTAGTCGTTGAGCACCTTTCAGAATCGCGTCCACCGCGGGTGATTGATCGGCTACCGTGCTACCTGTAACCAATTGCCGACACCAGCGTCGAGGGGGCACAGGTGTGGGAGGACACGGCGTTCACCGTCGCGAGCGGGCAGGCCAAGGCGACCGCGCCGGACGGCTTCGTCCTGGAGCCAGATGAGGCAAAACAGCTGCTCAGCAAGCTGATCGGGGTCAAAGAGAAGCTGGCGGAGATGCGCCGGAAGGCGATCAACCTGTGCGGAATGAAAGCTCCGGCGCAGGATCCGTCGACGCTCGCCGCACATGTGGCAATGGTCGGGGACGGCACAAGCGAACTAGGCGCCTACTCCTACGGCGGAGGTCACATCGACCTTCAGATCGCCTACGTCGATGAATTCATCCAGCGCATCGCGGAAGCGCTCGGCATGACAAAATCAAACGATCGCCAGCAGACGACCCTCATTAACCGAGTCGACCCCCAGGAAACGACCGAATGAACCTCCGCACGCCAATCGTCCTGCTCAGCTCCGCAGCCCTGCTCACCGCTTGTTCGGGCACCACCGCCGGACACCCGACGCCGGTGGCGAGCAGCAGTTCATTGCCGGGCAACGAGGTACCGCCCTACGGCGGCGCCCCCAAGGTCGAGGCCCCGCTGCCCGATTCCGTGCTCTCCGGAAGCGCGTGCGACGCGCTCAGCCCCCAGCAGATCCGTCAGGACATCGGCGAAGGCGTTACCGGCAAACCCGAAGACGGAGCTCTCGGCCCTAAATGCACCTGGTCGGATCACCAGGGCGGCTCCATGCTGACGATCTTCTACACGACCAAGCAACGAGAAGGCTTGAGCATCATCTACAAGCAGGTCAAGCCGCAGATGAAGCGTTTCGACGTGCTTCCGCCCATCCAGGGCTTCCCCGCCGTCGCCTACGACCCGAAGCCGGGCCCGCGAACAGATGGGTGCCAAGTAGCGGTCGGGCTTTCCGACACTCTCGAATTCGAGGTCGGACTTGACCTCGGCTTGTCCAACAGCGGCAAAGCTGACGCCTGTGACCTCGCGGCCGAGGTCACCGGGGACGTGATTACCACGCTCAAGAAGAAGGCGGGGCGCTGAAATGGGCTGGGTGGAATCCACCAAAGCGCTGCTCGACAGGTACCAGGAGATGACGGTGCCGATCGAGGAGATCGTCCCGCAGATCCAGGCAGGTCAGCCCGGCATCTGGCATGAAGGAAGCGACATCGCCAAGGAACTGGCGCGTGATCAGGAAGCGGTCAGCCAGGACGTCTCGGCGGTTCTCGGCGGACTCGAATCCGTCTGGAGCGGCACCGCGGCGGACATGGTCTCGCAGCGGCTGCGGACGGTGCGCTCCTCGATGACCAGTGCTCAGCAGACGTTCCACGACAACAGCGGCACACACGCCTCCGCGGCGTCGATGCTCGACAATCTGCGCAACCAGATGACGCCCATGTCGGCCGAACCGCTCACGAACGCGCTGAAGAGCGGGAAAAACCTGTTCGACTCCGACGTCATGACCGAGATGCGCGACCACAACGCGGCCTCGGCCAAGAATCTCCAGCTCTATCAGGACTTCACCCACCAGACCCAGGCCAACTCGGGGCAACTGAAGTACGACTACGGCAAGATCAGCGCATACGACGGCGGCGTCACGGTCCACCATTCGCCGAGCGTTCCCGGTCCGGCCCATCCGCCGGCTGGCAAGTCGGCCCCCGGCGGTCAGTGGCCAGGAGGCAGCAGCCCACGCACGACTGGACCGGCCGGTCAAGTACCCAGCGTGAGCGGGACGAGCGGCCAGACTCCCGGGGTCAACGGGGGCCGCGGACCGTACAGCGGCAACGGCAATCCGGGCAGCTACCCGCATTCGCCGAATCCGGCGGACGCGACCAGCACCTCCAGCTACCTTGAGCCGACCGGTTCCGGCCAGTCTCGGTTCGCTCCTCCTGCGATCGCCGGGTACCAGCCCGGCGCCGCCGGTCCGAATTCCGGTGGGTCTGGCCTCGGCTATCCCTCCGGCATCGGATTCGGCTCGACCGGCGGAGGAAGCGAAGGCGCGACACCACCCCGCGGCCCAGGCGGCGGTTCCCGTGCCGGCACTGGGGAATTCGGCCCACGGGGCAGTGGCAGTGCCGGGACGGGCGCCCCGCGCGCAGGTGCGGCCGGCGAGCGCGGCATGCCCGGGGCCGGGATGAGCGGCGGCGGTCGCGGCGGCAAGAAAGAAGACGACGCCGAACACAGCCGCAAGTACGTCCTGGACACTGACGACATTTTCTCCGGCGAAGAGGCGACCGTCGATCCCGCCACCGGCCTCCGGTCGACACCGCCCACTCTCGGCGCATGACCGGACTGGATCCGGTGGTACGGCTGCCGACGGCGGTGTTGTCCGTGGTGTGGGACATGCTCGACCTCGGTGAAATGCATCCGATGCTCGACGGTAAGCGACTTTGGGTGCGAGACGGCGCGGACCGCCGGCTGCATGCCGAGACCATCGAGTACCTCGCGCAACTCGGGCTGGCACGCAACGAGGCGCCAACGCCGCGCTTCCGGGCGACCTTGCAGGTGATCGCATCCGCCGAAGGCGAATACTTCGCGCACTCGCAATTCAGCACCGGGACCGATCGCGGAGCACTAGTAGCGCGGCGCGGGACGGACGCGGTGGTGGCGGCCATACAGGACGACGTGGTCGAACTCCGGCCGACTGCCCCGAACAGGCTGGCCACCGCACTTTTCGACACGCTTCCGCAGCTTCCCGGCGCGCCGGTGCGCTCGATGTCGGTCGCATCCGACGAAACACCGGACCCGTTCGACGAAAGCACCAGCGCCGAGCACCTCAACGCAGTACTGGATCAGCCCCGGGAAGCGGTGCACCAGTTGTACGTCGGTTGCCGGACCGGCGGCAGGCACCTCACCGGCGGCCCGATCTTCGCCGTGGACCTGGGAACCGGCCGGGTCCTGACCTACCGGACCACCGCCGGCCGGACCGAACTCATCTCCGGCACCCCGCGCGCGATCGTCAAGATTCTGAACGACGCTTTCGAGGCGCTCTGATCAGCCCAGCACGACCGGGCAATGCGGATTCGGCGTCTCCGCCAGTTCGATCATCTTTTCCAGCCGCTCGCGAGTGCGTTCGAGCCCGGAGATGTACTCGTCGAGCCGGGCCTTCTCCGCGCGCAGCCGAACGCGCGACTCCGGCGTGCTGACGCCCGCGTGCAGGCACGGCATCAGCTCGCGGATGGTCGCGCTGGACAGCCCGGCCGCGTAAAGCTGCTGGATCAGCCCCACCCACGACACCGCGTCCTCGCCGTACCGGCGCTGCCCGCCGGACGTGCGCGTCGACTCGATCAGGCCTTGCTGCTCGTAGTAGCGCAGCGAACGCACACTGACCCCGGCGCGCTCCGCCACCTCTCCGATCCGCATCCGAGCCTCCGTGATCCGCACCACAAACCCGAGAACCTGACATTGACGTCAGGATCCAGGATAGCCGTTGTCCCCTTCCGACGGCTTTCCAGGAGAACCCCATGCAGATCGCAGGCTCGACCGCGCTGGTCACCGGTGCCGGACGCGGGCTCGGCACCCACTTCGTCCGCGCCCTGCTGGAGCGCGGCGCGGCCAAGGTCTACGCCACCGCTCGCCGTCCGGTCGACCTCGACGGTGCCGTGTCGCTACCGCTGGACGTCACCGATCCCGATTCGATCGCGGCCGCGGCCGCCGCCGCCCCGGACGTCAACCTGCTGATCAACAACGCCGGAATCGCGTCCTTCACCGACCTGGCGACCGGCGACCTGGACTCGATTCGGCGCGAAATGGAGACCAATTTCTTCGGCCCGCTGCAGGTCATCCGTGCATTCGCGCCAGGGTTGAAGAATGGCGCGATGCTGAACGTCCTGTCCGCCCTGTCCTGGGCGACCTACCAGGGCTCCGCGGGATACGCCGCGTCCAAATCGGCGGCGTGGAGCATGACCAACTCGGTGCGGCTGGAGCTGCTGGCCCAGCACACGCTGGTGAGCGGCCTGGTCATGGCCAGCACCGACACCGACATGATGGCGGGCTTCGACATCCCGAAAAACGACCCCGCCGACGTCGTCCGCGCCGCATTGGACGGGGTGGAGGCGGGAGAGATCGAGATCATCGCGGACGCGGACAGCGCGACAGCGAAAGCCGGGTTGTCCGCGCACCCGACGGTGCTGTACCCGGCACTGCTGGGCGACTGAGGTCGAGCGGGCAGAGATTCTGCGTGAATGAGCCGCTCAGTTGCCTGTTCCGGAGCTGGTGCCGCCGCCGTTGCCGAACCCGGGGCCGTTGTTCTGGTTGCCGCCGTTCTGGCCGTCCGGAACGCGGTGGCGCTGGCCGGGACCGCCGTCGTTGAAGCGGTGGCCGCCCTGGTGCTGGCTCATGCCGGGGTGGTGTGTCGCGGCCATGACACCGCCGACGATGCCGCCGCCCACCGCCAGTCCCAGGACCCCCACCGCGACCAGTTGCGTGGCCCGGTGGGCGACGAACCGGCGGAAGCCGCTCTGCTTCGGCGGCGGCAGCGGCATGCCCCACGGGCCGGGTTGAGCGAAGTGGCCGGGCGGATTCGGCTGCTGAGCGGCCGGGCCGGCCTGCTGACCAGTCTGTTCCACGGCCGGAGCGGGCTGGTCCAGTTGGCTGGTCCGCTCGGCGGGCGGCACTGCCTGACCCGGCCGCGCGGCCTCCCCGGCCGCCCCCGGCTGACCAGCCGAGCCCTTCCCGGAAGAGTCCCCGACCTGGCCGAACTGCTCGGTCGGCTCCTGCCCGGCAGGCTCGCCGGGCGAGGGGTTCTTATCGTCGTTCATCGTCGGTCCTCCGGGCTGAGCGGGCGGGAGGCGGGGTGTCCCGGCTCCCACCCCCGAGGGTGACCGTCGATGCTGTGCAGAAGCTGAATCCCAGCTGTTTAAATCCGCGCGCCGTTCACAGGTAGAACGACAGGAACAGGGTCACGACCCAGGCCGCGCCGAGCACCTGCAGCACGCGGTCCTTCAGCGCGATCTCGTCGGGCGCGCCGGCGTTGCCGCCGTCCACGTCGACCGCGTAGCGGAGCACCGCGATGACGAACGGGACCATCGACACGACCGCCCACACCGAGTTGTGCTCGGCCTGGCGGATCTCGAACGCCCACAGGCAGTAGGACATGATCAGGATCGCCGCGGAGGTCGCCCACACGAAGCGCAGGTAGCTCGCCGAGTACTTCTTCAGCGAGGACCGGATCTTCGCTCCGGTGCGCTCGAACAGCATGATCTCCGCGTACCGCTTGCCCGCCACCATGAACAGCGAGCCGAACGCCGTGACCAGCAGGAACCACTGCGACATCGCGATGCCGCCCGCGACCCCGCCGGCCACCGAGCGCATCAGGAAGCCCGAGCCGACGATCGCTAGGTCCACCACCGGCTGGTGCTTCAGGCCGAAGCAGTAGCCGAGCTGCACGGCTTCGTAGACCGCCAGCACGATCGCCAGCCGCCAGTCCGCCGCGAACGACACGGCGAGCCCGGCGAGGAAGAACACGACAGCCGAGGCGTAGGCCACCGGGACCGGAACGATGCCCGCCGCGATCGGGCGGTTGCGCTTCGTCGGGTGGGCCCGGTCGGCCTCGACGTCGACCGCGTCGTTGATCAGATAGACCGACGAGGCGGTGAGCGAGAACGCCACGAACGCGATCAGCGCGTCAACGACCAGCTCGGTCCGGTTCGTCGCCTTGGAGAAGGCGAAGAACGGCGCCGCGAAGACGAGGACGTTCTTCACCCACTGCTTCGGCCGCGCTGTTTTGATCACCCCGAGCACGAGACCCACGGGGCTCGGGCCCGACGCCGGGGCGGCCGGAGCCGGGGATTCGGTCTTCTCGACCTTCTCGGTCTCCTCGGCCACGTCGGTCTTCTCGGCAGCCGATTCCTTCGCTTCCGCGGATTCGGCCGTACCGGACGCGTTTTCGGTTCGCTCGTCGGTCGTTTCGCTCATCGCTTCTTGGTCAGCTTCCGTCGGATCAGACCGCCGACGACGCCTCCCAGGGCGGCTCCGGCCAGAACGTCTGTCGGATAGTGAACGCCGAGCAGCAGCCTCGAGGCGAGCATCGGCGGTACCAGGGCGGGGACCAGGTTACGCCCGGTCAATCCGGAGTAGAGCACCGCCGCCGCTGTCGTCGACGTCGCGTGCGACGACGGGAAGCTCAGCTTGCTCGGCGTGCCGACCAGAACCTCCACGCTGGGATGGTCCGGACGGCGCCGCCGCACGACGCGTTTCACGGCGATCGACGCGGCGTGCGCGCCCACCACTCCGGCCGACGCGACCAGCCAGTCCTTGCGCCGGTCGCGGTCCACCGCCGCTCCGAGCAAACCCAGCGCGAACCATCCCGCGCTGTGCTCCCCGAACAGCGACATACCCCGCGCGACCTGCACTGTGCCCGGCTTCTTCAGCACCTTCTGGGTGCTGGAGAGCACGGCCAGTTCACCGCGCGGGGTGTCCTTCTCAAGCATCAATCGACCCGTCCAGCGGTGCACCGTCGGTCAGGTGCGGGGCGATCTTGTTGTCGAACATCGACAGCGCCGACCCGATCGCCATGTGCATGTCGAGGTACTTGTACGTGCCCAGCCGTCCGCCGAACAGCACGTTCTTCTCGCGTGCCTCGGTCTTCGCCAGCTCGCGGTAGCTTTCCAGCTTCTCGCGGTTCTCGGCGGTGTTGATCGGGTAGTACGGCTCGTCGTCTTCCTTCGCGAAACGGGAGTACTCGCGGAAGATGACCGTCTTGTCCTTCGGGTAGTCCCGCTCCGGGTGGAAGTGGCGGAACTCGATGATCCGGGTGTAGGGGACCTCTTCGTCGTTGTAGTTGACGACCGAGGTGCCCTGAAAGTCACCGGTCTGCGCGACCTCGGACTCGAAGTCGACGGTGCGCCAGGTGAACCGGCCCGCCGAGTAGTCGAAGTAGCGGTCGAGCGGCCCGGTGTAGACGGTCGGGGTGCCCGCCGGGATGTGCTCGCGGACGTCGAAGTAGTCGACGTTCAGCCGGATCTCGATGTTCTCGTGCTCGGCCATCTTCTCAAGCCACGCGGTGTAGCCCTTGACCGGCAGACCCTCGTAGGTGTCGTTGAAGTACCGGTTGTCGAAGGTGTAGCGGACCGGCAGCCGGTTGATGATGTTCGTGCCGAGGTTCTTCGGGTCGTTCTCCCACTGCTTCGCGGTGTACCCGCGGATGAACGCCTCGTAGAGGGGGCGGCCGACCAGGGAGATCGCCTTTTCTTCGAGGTTCTGGGCGTCCTCGGTCCGGAACTCGGCGGCCTGCTTCGCGATGAGCTCGCGCGCCTCGTCCGGCGTGTGCGACTTGCCGAAGAACTGGTTGATCAGGCCGAGGTTCATCGGGAACGAATAGACCTGGTCGGCCACCCTGGCGAAGACCCGGTGCTGGTAGCCGGTGAACTCGGTGAAGCGGTTGACGTACTCCCACACCCGCTTGTTGGACGTGTGGAACAGGTGCGCGCCGTAGCGGTGCACCTCGATACCCGTTTCGGGCTCGACCTCGGAGTAGGCGTTGCCCCCGAGGTGGTGGCGGCGTTCGAGGACCAGGACCTTCTTGCCCAGCTCGGCCGCGGCCCGTTCGGCGATGGTCAGGCCGAAGAAACCGGACCCGACGACGACGAGGTCGTAACCGCGAAAGTCGTCTTCAGTAATCTTGGCGGAGTTCGTGTGCTCGCTCACGGGCGCTCAGGGTACGCAGTCGTGCGACCGCGGCCCGAACCGACCTCGGCATCCCGCCAGGTTTTACCCGCACTACACACGTGAGAAGCATGCCTGCACCAGACACCTTCTGGACCTATCTCGGCGCGGTCGCCAGCTACCTGGCCGTGCTGGCAGTCCCGGGCGGCCTCATCGGCCGGGCCGCGGGAGTGCGCGGGTGGGCCCTCGCCGGGCTCGCGCCGCTGCTCAGCTATGCCGTCACCGGTTTGGCTGGGCCCTGGTTGTCGACTGTCGGTCTCCCGTACAACGTCTTCACCGCCGCGGCCTGCACGCTGCTGCTGGCGGGGGTCGCGTGGGGGGTCCGGCGGCTCTGCGTCGTCCGCGGCTGGATCAAACCGGGCGTGGAGGAGCCTCCTGCCGTCTGGAGCACGCGTGCGCAGTGGTCGGTCGCCGCGTGCGTCGCGGTGGCGACGGCGCTGTCGATCGCCGTGGTGCTGTCCGCGCGCGGCGGGACGACGGCGGTCTTCCAGCGCTGGGACACCGTCTTCCACGCGAACGGCATCCGCTACATCGCCGACACCGGCGACGGCTCGCTCATCGGCATGGGCAAGATCAACTGGTATCCGAACGGATCGTTCTATCCAAACGGCTATCACCTGGTCGGCGCGCTGGTGTACCAGATCTCCGGGTCGAGCATCCCGGTCACGCTGAACGCCATCACCATGCCGGTCGCGGGCATTTTCGCGCTGTCGATGGTCGCCCTGATCCGCCAGATGGGCGGCCGTGCGGTCTTCGCGGGCTGCACCGCCCTCATCGCCGCTACTGCGACGACGGGCGCGTACGAGTCGGTGTCGAGCGGCCTGCTCCCGTACGCGCTGGGCATCGTTCTCACGCCGCTTACGGTGGTCGCGCTGCAACGCTTCCTCGTACGCCCGGGCGTCGACACTGGCCTGGTGTTCGCGTTGGCCGCGGACGGTCTGCTCACCGCGCACTCAAGCGCGTTGTTCGGCGGCGTCCTCTTCGCGGCACCGCTGGTGCTGCAGCGCTGGTACCGCTCGCTTCGCGGGCTTCGGGTGGACGGTGTGCCGGAGGGGCGCAACGGGCTGCGCGTGATCGGCGGCGACATCGTGCGCACAGTGCCGGTCATGGCGGCCGCAGTCGTCTTCGCCGCGCCGCAGATCCTGGGCGCGATCAGCTTCACCTCCGGCGCGTACCCGTACCAGCCGTGGAACTCTGACCTGCCGGTCCTGTCGGCGCTGAACATGCTCGGCACGTTCCAGCAGGTGCTGCACACGCCGCAGCTCTGGCTCACCGTGCTGCTCGTGGTCGGCGTGCTGGCCTTCCGCACGCTCGACCGGATGCGCTGGCTGATGCTGTCCGCGATCGGGCTGTCCGGACTGTTCGTGCTCGTCACGTCGTACGGTGCCTCGCCGCTGGTCATCTCGATGTCGCGGCCGTGGTGGAACGACCGGTTCCGGCTGATGGCGCTGGCCGCGATCCCGCTGTGCCTGCTCGCCGGGCACGGCATGGCGGAGCTGCAGCGCTGGACCGCGCAGCGGATTCGCTCGATCGGCTGGGCGAAGACGCGGCCGAGGGTGGTCTCCCGGCTCGGGATCGCGGCGGCGGCGGTCGTCGTGGCCGTGACCGCGGTGCTGACCGGCGGTTTCTACCGCACCGCGAACGCCACCGCGGTGTCGTTCCTGTACTACAACGGGCCGGAGGGCGAGGTCACGCCGCCGGTCAGCCCGGACGAGATCGCGGCCATGGATTTCCTCGGCCGGATGCACATCCCGCCGGAGGAGAAGGTGCTGAACGACCGGCTGGACGGCACCGCGTGGATGTACGCGCTGACCGGCGTGCACCCGGTGGCGGGCCACTACGACGGCGGCGGCCCGGTCTCGCCGGACGCGACCTACCTGTCGCTGCACTTTCGCGACTACGACCTCGACGTGCGCGTGCGCGAGGCGGTCCATCGGCTGAAGGTGCACCACGTGCTGGTGGGCAGCGGTTCGATCGCCAAGGGCGCGCCGATCTCCCCCGGCCTGCGCGACCTCATGGGCAGAGATTTCCTGCGGCTGGTCTACCGCAACCCCGGCGCGCAGATCTACACGATCATCAACTGAGCCTGGTGGCCGCGACCTCCCCGGCCGCGGCCATCAGGTGTCATTCGGCCTTGAGGCCCGGCAGCACTTCTTCGACGACCTTTTCCAGCACCGATTCGTGCCCCTCGTACGGCCCGCTCGAGCGCGGCCAGTGCGCGATGACGTCGGTGAAGCCCAGCTCACCGGCCCGTTCGGTGGCCTCGCGGAACGCCGCGACGCTGCTGAGCGAGAACACCGGCGCCGCGTCGAGGCTCAGGTGCCGCTGAATGCCCGCCGGTTCGCGGCCGGCCGCTTCGAGCCGCTGGTCGAACGTGCGGACCAGTTCGGCGATGCCGGTCCACCACTCGTCGAGGGTGTCCCCGCCGCGCCCGGTGGTGACCCAGCCCGCGCCGAACCGCGCGGCCAGCGTCATGGTGCGCGGGCCGTTGGCCGCGACCAGGAACGGCAGCCGCGGGCGCTGCACCGTGCCGGGCAGGTTCCGCGCGCCGCGCGCGGAGTAGTACTCGCCGGAGAAGTCGAAGTTGTCGGTCATCAGCAGCCCGTCGAGCGCCTCGACGAACTCGGTGAAGCGGTCGACCCGCTGCCGCGCGGTCAGCTCCGGCGCGGCGAGCACCTGCGCGTCGTAGCGCGAACTGTCCACGCCGGCTCCGACGCCCAGCACGAACCGCCCGTCGGACACGTCGTCAAGGGTGATCAGCTCGCGCGCGAACGGCACTGGGTGCCGCGCGACCGGCGAGGCGACGAAGGTGCCCAGCCGGATCGTGGAGGTGACCATGGCGGCCGCGGTGAGGGTGGGCACAGCGGAGAACCACGGCCCGTCGACCAGCGATCGCCAGCCGAGATGGTCGTAGGTCCACGCGTGGTCGAAGCCGTACTCCTCGGCCGCACGCCACTTCGGCTCGGCCGCCCACCAGCGGTCTTCAGGAAGAATTACGATGCCTGCTCGCACGAGGCCGACCGTAACGTCCGGCACTGACATTCGCTCGAACGGGCGGCGACCGGGAGAATGAGACGCGTGGAGAAACCCCGGTTGATCGCGTCCGACGTCGACGGCACCCTGCTCGGCCCCAGCGAACAAGTGACGCCGCGCACAGTGTCGGTCGTACAGCGAGTGCTGGCCGACGACGTGCCGTTCGTGCTGTGCACCGGCCGCCCGCCGCGCTGGATCGCGCCGATCGCCGGACCGCTCGGGCTGACCGGCTACGCGGTGTGCGCCAACGGAGCCGTGCTGCTCGACATCGGTACCGACTCAGTGGTCGCGGTGCACGGCGAGCTTGAGCCGAAACTGCTGCACGACCTGGCCTCCGCCCTCGACAAGGCACTGCCCGGCTGCCGGCTGGCGGCGGAACGGATCAGCACCGGATCGGTCGACCACGAGCTGCGCAATTTCGTGATCGAGCCGGAGTACCACAACCCGTGGGGCGACGAGGAGAGCCGGATCGCGCCGCGTGCCGAGGTGCTCGGCAAAACGGCGATCAAGCTGCTGGTCAGCCGCCGCGGGATGACCTCGGAGGAGATGGCCGTAGCGGTGCGCGCGGTGCTCGACGGGGCGGTGGACGTCACGTACTCGTCCTCGGGCGGGCTGATCGAACTGTCCGCACACGGCGTGACCAAGGCGACCGGTCTCGCGGACATCGCCGAACGCTTCGACGTGCCCCAGTCGTCGGTGATCGCCTTCGGCGACATGCCCAATGACGTCGAGATGCTGCAGTGGGCCGGGCACGGCGTCGCGATGGCCAACGGCCACCCGACCGTGCTGGCGGTGGCCGACGAGGTGACCGGACCGGCTGCCGAGGACGGGGTGGCGCAGGTGCTGGAACGCTGGTTCTAAGCCGAAGTACGTGAGGGGAACCCTGCGGGAATCAGAGTCAATGAGGGTTCCCCTCACGTACTTTCGCGCACTGCGCGGGGCGCTCACGAACGGCGGTCGAGTGCGGCAGCTTCCTCAGGTGTCGGCGCGCTGCCGCCGAGGTGCGCTGGCAGCCACCAGCGCTCGGCGTCGCTCTCCGGGGCCTCCGGGTACTCCGCCTGGGCCTTCTCCAGCAGCTCCGACATCCGGGCGCGCAGGTCCGTCGTCAGCGCTTCGCACGAGTCCTCCGGACCGGCGCGCATCGGCTCGCCGATCACCACCGAAATCGGCACGTGCCTGCGGGTGAGGTCCCTCGGACGGCCCTTCGTCCACAGCCGCTGCGTGCCCCACAGCGCCATCGGGATCACCGGCACCCCCGCCTCGGCGGCCATCCGGACCGCGCCGGTCTTGATGTCCTTCACGGTGAACGACCGGCTGATCGTGGCCTCCGGGAAGACGCCGACGACCTCGCCCGCGCGCAGCCGCGCCACTGCCTCGTCGTAGGACGCCTGCCCGGCGGCGCGGTCCACCGGGATGTGGTGCATGCCGCGCATCAGCGGGCCGGCGACCGAGTTGCTGAAGATCTCCTGCTTCGCCATGAACCGCACCAGCCGCTTCGCCGGACGGGCGCCGAGGCCGCAGTAGATGAAGTCCAGGTAGCTGACGTGCGTGCAGGCGAGCACCGCACCGCCGCGGGCGGGCACGTGTTCGGCGCCGGTCACCCGGATACGGTTGTCGAGCAGCCGGAACATCAGCCGCGCGGCGACCAGGACGGGCGGGTACACGAAGTCAGCCATGCGCCCAAGGCTACGGGACCGTAGGTTTCCCGCCGGTAGGTCGCGCGGTCGGCTCCGCCACACTTCAGGGGCAGGACACGTAGTGAAAGTCCGGGGCGCGGTCGAGTTCGCCGACGAGCCTGCTGGCGTCGTCGGAGCGTGGGTAGACCGAGATCCAGAACGGCGTCCCGGTGCGCCGGAAGGTCGCGACGCGGTACCAGGCGGGCAGGTCGTCGGCACAATCCTGGCGATCGGCGTACCCCGACCGGCCGGGCACGGCGAGCGTCGACCGTTCCGAATCCAGCCCGACCACCAGCACTCGCGAACCGGCCCGGCTCGCGAGCAGCCCCGGCGACCCGGCGCTCACGGTGGATCCCGGCGGCAGGTAGCGGGCGAGCCAGTCGCCGACCTCGGCCAGCTGCGCGCCCTGTGTGCTCCAGGCCCGCACGCGCTCCAGCACTTCGGGGCTGAACACCGAGACCGCCACCGCGACCCCGGTGAGCGCCGCGGCAACCATCGGAACCGCCCGGGAGATCGCACGCGGCCTCGGCACCGGAATGAGGACTCCGCACCCGGCCACCGCGGCGACCGCCAGCAAGGGCGGCACCGGCACGAGCAGTCGCCACGACAGTCCCGGATCCTCCTCGAAAAGCAACACGATCCCGGTATGGCAGAGGGCGAGCGCCAGCAACAACCACAACGCCGACCGGGCTTCCGCCGCGCGTCCCCGGGACGCCACCAACCCCGCTACGACCGCGGCCGGGACGAGAAAACCCAAGTGCGCCAAGGCGAAGCTGCCCAGATACGGCCAATCCGGTGCGGGCGGCAGACTCGCGGCCGGCACGAAACGGTCGTAGTAGGTGACACGCCAAGCCGTCCACGGGGCCAGGAATACCAGCGCACCCAGCACAAACCCGACCGGTGCCCACCAGGTATGCCGCCCGCGCGCCGCGGCGAAAACGAGCCACCCCGCGCCGACGACCGCGAGCACAATCCCTTCCGGCCGCGTCATCACCGCACTGGCCACGAGCACGCCGGCGACCAACGGCCGGCCAGCCACCAACGCGTACGCGACACAGAGCATGAGCAACGCGAACATCGGCAGCTCAGTGCCTGAAAGTCCATACACCGCGAGCCCGTTCGCCCCCGCGGTCAGCAACGCCGCCGCGACCCCGGCCGCGCGCCGAGGCTCAACCCCTTCCGGCAACCCGAGCGCGGCAAGGCGATTGGCGAGGAAATACGCCATCAACACGCACCCCAGCGCGGCCACGCCGCTCAACCCGACGGCCGCCGTCGGCACTTCCGCTCCGAATGCCCCGCGCGGCAAGGCGATCACCACGAGCCAGAGGAAATTCGCGTAGGTCTCGCTGCGGTCACCCGTGTTGAATACCGGGCCGTTGCCGTCGGCGATGTTCTGCGCGTACCGGAAACTGACGTACGCGTCCTCGGTCACGGTGGCGAACAACAGCTGATGCAGCAGCGAAAACCCGAGCACGAGCAGAAGAACACCGACCCGCCACCGCCGGTCCTGCCCGATCCGCCGCCAAGCGGCGACGATCAGCGCGGCCAGCGCCAGCCATCCCCCCACGACCGCGTAAACCACGCGCCCCCAGCCTCCCGCGCCCCTCACCCGTCCGGCCGACCCCTGGCGGACCGATCCTCACCAGCTCCAGTCAAGCGCGCGGCCGCGCTTCCCGGACATCAGCCGTTCGGGTGTATATGGGGTGCAGTTAGCCTAGGGCCCGATTCCCATCCGCCACGGGGAGCAGGCGGACGCCTACGACGCGAGGAAGACTGTGCCGAGCGATCCCACATCGTTGTCCGTGGCAGCCAGCATCGCCTGCTGCCTGCTCGTGCTCGGGATTCCCGGGCTCGTCACCGGAGCCGCCGCCGGATTGCGCGGCTGGCAACTGGCCGGCCTGACCCCGCTGCTGAGCTACGCCATCGGCGGCCTCGCGGGTCCGTGGACAGCGGCGATCGGGCTGCCCTTCAACGCCTGGACCTTTGCGCTGGCCACCGTGCTCTTCGCGGTTGTCGCGTTTGGACTCCGGTGGTTCACGGTGCGCCGGTGGCCGCACGAGCCAGAGGTGCGGGCTTGGGAACCGCGGGCGAACTGGGCAGTCGGTGCCTGTGTCATCCTCGCAACCGCCATCGGGTTCTACACGGCCGTGCGCGGCATGGGTCACCTCGGCGCGATCGCGCAGGGCGGAGACGCGCCGTACGCGGCCAACGGCGTGCGCTACATCGCCGAAACCGGCGACGGCAGCCTTTTCGGCATGGGCACGGTGAACTGGTACGGCGACGGTGCACCGCCTTTCTACCCCAACGCGTATCACCTGCTCGCCTCCGTGCAGTACACGCTCAGCGGCGGTTCGATCCCGCTCACCCTGGACGTGAACACGGCGTTGCTGCCGGGCTTGCTGGCGCTTTCCCTCGTGGTGCTGGTGCGGGCGTTCCGCGGTCGCGCTGTGCTGGCCGGAGCCGTCGCGCTCGCCTCGGCCGCGCCGGTGATGGGCATGTACGAGTCGATGGACCGGGGGCCGCTGTACCCGTTCCTGCTGGGCATGGCGCTCACCCCGTTGGCCGCCGTAGTGCTGCGCCGGTACCTCGACCGGGTCGCACCGGACACCGGCTTCGTGCTGCTGGTCTCGGCGGTCGGACTGCTGTGCATTCACTCGTCCACGCTGTTCGGCGCGATCCTGTTCGCCGGCCCGCTGCTGGTGCAACGCTGGATCGAGCGGTGGCGCTCGATCGGCAAGGACCTGCTGGCGCTGCTGCCGATCGCGGTGCTGGCGATGCTCGTGGCGTGGCTGCAGCTGTTCGGCGCGCTCGGGCTGGCGAACAGCTCAACGGTGCAGTATCTCGGCTGGCCCAGCGAATGGCGCGCGACGACCGCGCTCGGCGCGTTGCTCGGGTTCCAGCATTTCCAACCACAGCCGCAGATCTTCCTGTCAGTGGCGCTGCTGGCCGGTTTCATCTTCTTCCGCAGGCTTGGCGCGCTGCGTTGGATCGGCTTGACCGCACTGATCACCGGCGTGTTCTACATGGCGGTCTCGTCCTCGGACGCACCGCTGGTCATGGCGCTGGCACGGCCGTGGTGGGACGACCCGTACCGGTTCATCACGATGGCGACCGTGCCGCTGTCGTTCATCGCGGGCCACGGAATCGCGGCGCTGCACGAGTGGCTGAAGGAACGGCTGCCAGCGCGGGTGCCGCCGGCAGCGCTCGCCGCGGTGGTACTGATCGCCTTCGTGGGAGCCACGAAAGGCCTGTACACCCGGACCAACAGCGAGGTAGTCGCGAAGGGATACCACCGCCCCGATCCACGCACCCAGGAAATCACTCCCGGCGAGGAACGCGCGATGACGGAACTGGGCAAGCTCGCGAAGCCGGGTCAATGGGCGATGAACGACCGCTGGGACGGCACGCCGTGGACCTACGCGCTCAGCGGCGTCCGTACCGTCGCCGCCCACGACGACGGTACGAAACCGCCGTCGGACGCCGTGCTGCTCGCCGCGAAATTCCGCGACTACGAAACAGACCCAGCGGTCCGCGCCGCGGTACAGCGACTGAACATCCGCTGGGTGATCCTGGGCCGCCCGGCGGCCCCGCCGAAACGCGCGTACGCGGATCCGGGCTTGAACGGGCTGGCCGGGCTGCCGTTCCTGAAAGAGGTGTACCGCAACGAGGACTCGGTGATTTACCAGCTGAATCGCTGAGGGGCTGGCCGCAATCCAGTTATTCCAGGATCAAGTACGGCCTCTTCAACACTCGGAAAATATAACTGTCAGACCCCACCTTCTCGATCAGAGTCTGGAAGTTCGCCGCACTCAGCACCGAGTACATCGTCTCCTCGAGGAGATCTTTCGCGGCGGTCAGGTACTGCTCGGCGGCATCGTCCGGTTCGGCGACCGCGGGCATCCACCTGACGACAACGCCGTACGGCGGCCCCGCGTTCACCTCCAGCACCGCGCCCGGGCTCGCTTCGGCCCACGACTCGCCATGGGCGTGCACGACAGTCGGAATCCCGGTCCGCACCAACTCGTCGCGGGCGACATTCGCCAATTCAGTCCACACCTCGACCGCTTCCGCCGACGCCTGGACGGCCGGGCCGCCCTCGCTGGACCACGTTTCCATCAACCGAAGCGGATCAGACACTCTTGGTCCCCCTCAACCGAGCCGGCGCGGCCAAAATCCGGTACTCGTAGTTCATGTGCGCGGAATTGTCGATGAGCACCCGGAAGCCGGCCTTGTCCAGCAAGCGGTGCACCGCGCGCTCCATCATCCTGGCTACCTCGAACACCCGGACCACCAGCGGATCGTCCACCTTCTGCGCGATCAGCTTCGCCTGGAAGCTCTCCGAATCGACGATGGGCGAATTCCAGCTGAACAGCACCCCGTAGGGATACCGGTCGGCTACGTGAATCCGCGCTCCCGGAGGGCTTTCCAGCGCAAGAGGTTCATCAGGCGCCTCCACCGACGCGGGAACCCCCATTCGCCGCAGTTCAGCGCAAGCCAGGCCCGCCAATTCGAACCACGTCGCGACCGCGTCGTCCGGAGCTCGGACTTCGACCACCTGATGCTCGTCAAGGAGGTTCTTCTTGGAGAATTGAAAAGGGTCAGTCATGTTGGTTCCTCGTCACCGCAGGCCCGCTCGGGGAAGTGGCGGCCCAGCAGTACGGCTGGACCGCCACGACACCTCGGGAGAATACCTCAACCGGCACTGTAGCGGCACCTCGACCGCCAGCGCCGAGAATTCTAATATCTGACTACCCGCTCTTTGAGAAGAGCGAGCAACGTCTCCCAGTCTCGATCTTTCAGATAAGTTACCGCATATTCGACAATCGTGCCCGGGCTGAGCTCATTACTCAGGAGCGGGCCGCAGACATCCGCGCAGGGCGACCGCTCGGTAAACAATCTTTCAATAGTCTTGGGATCGATCTTCGCCTTGCGCAGCGTATTGATGATCACCTCTTCGGAGTGCCCGGCGGCTCCGCTGATCGCGCCGATGTACCCGTCCGGAAGGATTCCCGTCGGATCCTTGTATCCGGGAACCTTGGCAATCGCGATGTTCCTTTTCATGTCGCCTTTGAAGCGAAACCCCAGCTCCATCCGGTAGCGGAAAGCCAGGTTGGCGAGATCGTTCGGGTCCGCAGTGGCACGTGCGTACAAAACCGGCTTGATGATCAGGCAAGGAACACCGGCCGCTACGGCCCGGCCCGCCGCCGCGAAGGTGAGGCACGATCCCGCGGAGTTGCGGATGAAATTCAGCGCGAGGTCGCCCAGCTTGTTGCGGACCGTGATCCCCTGGAGGAATCCCTCCTCGGTCAGCGCGCCCAATCTGGTCGCGAGCAGGGAATCGGCCGCCACCCCGGTCAGGAGGTCCGCTCCGATGGTGATCTCAAGACCCACCCCGGCCGCTTCCGCGAAGGCTCCGGCCGAAGCACCCGCCAGCGCGCCTACCAGCGGGGCGGTGCACGTCTCGGCACAGATGATCCCCACGCCGACGGCGACTCCGGCGACGATCGCACCCGCGATCCCCCACCAGCGGTCCGTGTCCGCCTCGTCCTCGGCCTTTTCCTTCGCGTCCGAGATCGCCTTGTTGATCAGGTACGTCAGCGCCGGGTTGTACGCGCCCTTGAGGCAGTCGTTGAACGTCTGCTCGCTGTACTGCTTGAGCTGATTGCAGACCGCGACGTTCCGCTCCGACTCGCCCTTCGGGTCGTTGACCATCCGCGAAGCCCTGGCAACGCAGTCATCGTGATCCGGGCCGCTGGGAACGGCGCCGCAGGCGTTGTTGACGTCGTCGGAGAACTTCTTCTTGGCATCGGCGATTTCTTGATTCGCCTTGGCTATCGCCTTGTCGCGCGCTTCGTTCGCGGCCTTGACCGCGTCGTTCGCGTCCTTACCGGCATCGATCGCGTCCTGGTACGCCTGATGCGCCGCGGCGATGGCACTCTGCGCGTACCGCGTCGCGATGTTCGCCGAGTGCCGCGCCGAAGCCGCCGACTGCGAAGCCCGAACAGCCGCTTGCGATGCTCGCTTCGCCGCGTCAGCGGCTTGCGCGGCGGACTGATTGGCTTGCCGCGCGGACTCCTGCGCGTCGCGTGCGGACTGGACAGCCTGAGTTGCCGACGCCACAGCGTCTTTGGCGTAGCCACGAGCCTGCGCGGCGTAGGCTTCCGCGTCCTTGGCCGCGTTGCGCGCGGTCGCCGCGACAGATTGCGCGGTAGCCGCGTTTTCCGCCGCCTTGGCCGCGATCGACGTAGCTTCCGAGACCAATCCGGCGACGGCGGCGTTGTGTGCGGCGGACTCCCGGTCATGCCGGGCCGCGATGTACTGGCCGTTGAGCCGGTACTGCCGCACGATGTCCGGCGAACCCGCCAGCGCGGCCTGCGCGAGCATCCGCGCTTCCGGACCGGTGTCCTGGTTCGCGATGAGCTGATTCAGCGCGATCCGGTCGTCTTTTTCCCGGGCGATGTTCTGCCCGGTATCCAGGAACTTCCGGTACGCCTCAACCGTTCCGGCGTCGAGCGCCTTCTGCGCTTCGGAAACGACGACGGCGTCACCGGACGCGCGCGCCGCAGCCAGCACCTGGTCGACCTGGATCCGGAAGTCGTTGTTCTCGCCCGGGTAATCCGGAGCCGCCAGGAACTGCTTGACGTCGGCGTCGCTTCCGGCCAACGCCTTTTCCGCTGCCGTCTTCTTGGCGGGCACCGCGTCGGCGACCAGTTCCTGCAGCGTCTCCCGGTCGTCCTGCCCCGCGGCACGGGCGATCCCGGTCTGGACGAACTCGAGCACCTCGCGATCGGCACCGGAAAGCGCGCCTTCGGCCGCCGATTTGGTCCACGGGCCGCCGGTCTCCAGCAGCCGCAACGCGACCTTGCGACCATCGGTCACGACTAGCGCGGGATCTGTTCCCGGCGCAGTCGCCTCAGCGAGCAGGCGGTTCGTTTCAGCGTCGCGCTGTGCCTCTTGCGCGGCGTTCCACTTGCGAGTCAGCCCGAGCTGGTCCTGGACCTCGATCGCCTGGTGCGCCGCGTCCGTAGCCTGGTCTGCCTGGACAGCGAGACGATCGGCGTCGGCCTTCCGGGCAGCGTCGTAAATACGTTTGGCCTGCGCCGCCGCGTCACTGGCGATCTTCGCGGCAGCCGTTGCCGCGTTCGCGTGGTCCGTTGCCAGCTGAGCAGCGTGCTCAGCCTCGCCCGCATGCTGCGCCGCGTCGTCCGCGGCAGCCGCGGCCAACGCCGCGTCCACCACAGCCCGGGCGGCGAGTTCGCGAGCCTGCGCCGCAGCGGCATCAGCCTCGTCCGCGAAGGCCCGAGCAGCGGCAGCCGAACGATTGGCCCGGTCGGCCTCCCGTGCCGCCTTCGCGGCCGCTGCCTCTGCCTGGCGAGCATCCGCACCGGCATGCTGCGCCCATTTGACCGCTGCCCGCGCGGACGCGGCCGACTTCTCCGCGTTCTGCCCGGCCGAACCTGCCGCGTCGACCGCTTCCCGGGCATGGCCGAGAGCCACCCGGGCCAGGTCGATCGCGTCCTGGGCCTTCTTCGCCTCGATCGACGCGGACGCCGCGTCCTTCGCTGCCTTCGACGCGTCCCCAGCCTTGCCGCGATCCACCCGCGCTGCGGCGGCCGCATTCCACGCCGCAGCCGAGGCGTTACCGGCCTTCGAGGCCGCAGCAGCCGCACGTGAAGCAGCTTGTGCGGCTACCCGCGCCGCAGCGGTAGCCGCATTGGCCGCGCCCATAGCGGCCTGCGCCGCGCTCGCTGCCCGATTCGCTGCCGTCGCCGCGCGACCAGCCGCATCCGCTGCACCGGCTGCGTTGTCCTTGGCCGCTTCAGCGGCCTTCTCCGCGAGTTCGCTCGCTTGCCGGGCCTTGTCGGCTTCTTCCAGCGCACGGGCCGCGGAGTCCTTGGCGGCCTGCGTCTTCTCCGCGGCCTGCTGCCCCGCGATCTTCGCCGAGTCCAGCAGTTGCTGGATGCTGTCGGTCTCCTGGTCCCGAGCTGCCGCGATTTCCCACTCGCGGTCGAGGAAGATCCGCAGTGCGTTCGGGGAACTGTCACCGAGAGCGGTCTGTGCGGCGGCCTGCACTTCCTTTCCGCCGACGGCCAGGATCTGGTTGACCCGCAGCCGCAGATCGACCGCCTCCGCCTTCGCCGCGGTGGTGTTCAGGAACTCGTGCAGTGCGTCTGAACTGCCGTCGTCCAAGGCGGTCTGGGCGGCCTTGCGCACCTGCGGACCGCCGGCCGCGAGGACCTGGTTGACCCTGACCCGAAGGTCGGTGGTCGACGCGGTGCCCCAGCCCGCGTCCAGGAAATTCCGCAACGCCTTGGGATCCGTGTCCGCGGCGTCGAGTGCCCGCTGAGCGGCACTCTTCACGGCGGGTCCGCCGGAAGCGAGAAGCTGGTCGACCGCGATCCGGTCGTCCAGAGTGGTCAGCCGGTCTAGATTGTCCGTCAGGAACGCGTTGACCTCGGCGTCCGATCCGGTCAACGCACGCTCTGCGGCCGCTTTCGTCTGGGATCCGGCGTCCCGCCAGATGATCAGGACCTTGCCCCGCGGGCTCAAGATCGGGCTGGCCGAGCCGGTGGCCGCGGGTGCGGCTTGCCGCGCCGGTTCGGCCGCTGCCTGCCGGACGCCGAGTTGCATGGTCAGGGCCATCACGAGGATGGCGATCAGGCTGGCGCGCCATGCCCGCCACGTTCTTCGAACCAGTTTCATGACCCTCTTCTCGAGAATGTCTTGTTTTGTCAAAAGGACATGACAAAGAAAGCCGAGTCAGCAGAATCGAGATCGGCGAACAAGTCTGCGAAAGCCTGGCACTAAACCACAGATAAGCCGCGAACAAGACGCGGCCACGTCAGGTTAGCAATCAACAGGAACCGAGATAGCTGTGACTCTCCTCACAGCAATGCCCAGTAATACCCGCATTTCACCAGCGATAGCAATGCAGACGAGCGGTAGCGATCAATCGAACGGATTGACATGCACATCAGGAAACTGGGGATCAGCACTGTCGCCGCGGCGGCAGCAATTACTTCATTCAGCCTATGGACCGCGGAAGCTTCTACTGATACTCCGCAGGCTGCGGCCGACGAACCAGGTTCTCTCGTGGAGGACTATTCGTACCCGGGTGCCGCCTTAATTCAGCAGAAGTACAACGTGGTCCTCACCTCCGGCGACGGACACATTGTTTTCGCCGACTGTGCGACCCCGCCCGACGGAAACGTCGGCGTGCTCCAGGTCCGTTCTACGGAAAACGTAGGCAAGGACGGGCTTGTCTGCTTCAAGGTTCTCGCGGCCACCGGACGCCTCGAGCTTCGGATCCCCGCGGTCTTCGAGATCCGCGGCGACGGCCGGGTCTCCGGCTCCGGCCACAAGATGAAGGCCGACCTCACCACCGACGCCGGCCAGCACTCGACGGTCGACGTCGCCGGTTACGGCAGCACCCCGGTCGGCATCGGCAGCAATCCGAACAACGCTCCCACCACGCTCCTCCAGCTCACGGTCAGCCCTTGAGCCAGCGAAAGGCCAGCACTCCGCCGGATCTCGACGGAAGAACGTCCGTGCCTCGAAAAACCCGCAGAATCCTGGCTCTCTCCGCCACTCTGGTCACCGGTGGCGTGCTCACCGCAGTCCCAGCGCACGCGATTTCCGGCGGTACTGTCGTGCCCTCCGGAACGTCGGGCTACCTTGCTCGCATCACGACGCCCACCAAAGCCTGCTCAGCCGCACTGATCGATCCGTCGTGGGTGATCACCTCGGCGAACTGCCTGACCGCGAGCGCCACCGGTGCTCCCACGGAGAATGCGACGGTGAGCGTCGGTGCGGTCGACGTCAGCACCGGAGCAGGGACGAACGCCAAGGTCGTCAAGGTGATCGGACGAAACGACCGCGACGTCGCGCTGGCCAAACTCGACAAGCCCGCAACCGGGATCACGCCGGTCGCGCTGGCCACGACCGCTCCGACAAGCGGGGAGACCCTCCAACTGGCCGGGTTTGGCCGTACCGCGACCGAATGGGTGCCTGCCCGGCCGTCCGTCGCCTCGTTCGCTGTCTCGTCGGTGAACGCCACCGAGGTGGCGGTGACCTCGGCCAGCGGCTCGGACACCTGCCTCGGCGACGCTGGCGGCCCCGCCTTGCGCACGGCGGGCGACAAGGTCGAGGTCGTGGCGGTCAACAGCCGGTCCTGGCAGCACGGTTGTCTCGCGGTCACCGAAACCCAGCAGGGCGACACCGAAGCCCGGGTCGACGACCTCGCCGACTGGGTCCGGCAGAACACCGTCCCGACGCCGGTGAGCTGCCCGAACGGCGCGGTCGTCTGGGACGACATGGCAGACGGCAGCCTGTGGCGGCACATCCACAATGGACCGGTGAACGGCACAGCGAGCTGGACCGAACCGACCAAATCGAGCGGCAACGGCTGGTTCGGGCGACCGGTCGCGGGCAAGAACGGCGCGATGTGGGACGTCCACCGTTCGTACGGCGCGGGCGATCCGTACGGCGACGGCGTGCTCAAGCTCTGGAAGTGGGACGGCGCGAACCTGACCGGCGGCAAGGCGGTCGGCGACGGCTGGGCCCGGTACCTCACGCCGGAGTTCAAGGATCGCATCACCGTCGACCAGTCCGGTCGCATTTTCATGGTCAACGACCAGGGCGAGCTGCGCGCCTACTTTTGGGACGACGCTGCCGACAAGTGGGGCGACGGCAACGGCCAGCTCGTCGACACCGGCTGGACGAAGTACGACTCGATCACCGCTGCCGGCGACGGCGTGCTCTACGCCCGGACGCCGAACGGCAATCTGTACCGCTTCCAGTACGACTTCGGCGCGGCGAAGTGGACTCAGCGGGGAGAAGCTGGTTGGCACCGGATGGAATATCTTCAGCGGCATCTTCTCGCCTGGAGCTGACATCCTGTACGGCCGCGGGGCCTACGGTCCGGGCCCGTGGGACGGCAAGGACGGCCCGGTTCTGCGCTGGTACCGATACTCCGCGAACACCGACACCTGGCTGCCGGTAGGCACCAGCGGCACGAGCGTCGGTTCCGGTTGGAACACCGACCTCCACGCGACGGCCGCACCGGACTCGTGCCGGCTCGTTCCGTGAGCTGAGCTCTCTTTCAACGACTGAGGGGGCCACCCGAACCCGGGCGGCCCCCTCAGTACGCGAGAACTCAGGCGGCGTCGACCGGAACCGGCCGCCGGGCCGCCATCTTCGCGCCCAGCGCGGCGAAACCGGCTGTGAGCAGGTCCGCCACGGTGAACATGACCCGCGACGCCACCGCGAACGCCGTCGCCTGGCCGACCGTCAGTCCGCTTGCCGTGAGAACCGCGACCTGCGCGACCTCGCGGACGCCGACCCCGCTGGGCAAGATGAAGGCGAACGTGCCGACCGTCATCGCGACGGCCATCGCGCCCACGCACAGGATGAAACCGTTGAAGCCCGGCGCGCCGACCGAGTTTGCCAGCAGCCACAGGTGCACACCCTGCAGGGCCCACGCGCCGGTGGAGGCGCCGAACGCCTTGAGCACCACGCCCCAGCCCAGCGATTCGGCGAGCGGTGGACGGCGCAGGAGCTTCAGAACCAGCGACGTGCCCCAGGTCAGGATGCGCGGGTGCAGCAGCGCGAGACCGACCGGGATCAGCACGAACAGCCACATCGCGCGCGGGCTGTTGCTGAACACCGCCGGTGCCGCGAGCAGCGACACGACCAGCGCGGAAACCACGCTCACGCCCAGCTGGATCAGCGAGCCGGTGAAAATCCGGGCCCTCGCCAGGCCCGCCTTGCGGCCCAGTTCCATCTGCAGCAGGTAGGCCCACACCGAACCCGGCACGTATTTGCCGAGCGAGCCGACCAAGCAGATCTGCGCGCCGCGGGCGTAGCCGATCGGCTTGCCTAGGTGGTCGACCAGGACCTGCCAGCCCCAGGTGGACACCATGATCGCCAGGATCAGCGCCACCAGGCTCAGGGCCGAGGACTGCCAGGCGACGTCGGACAGCGTGTGCCAGAACTCGTCCCAGTTGGACGCCAGGCTCTTCGCCGCGAAGCCGATCACCAGGAGGATGGCGACCCAGCGCACGACGTCGAGCACCCGCGCCTTGGTGGACTTGGGGGCTTTTCCGGTGGTCGGGGCGTCCTCAGTGGACGGGGTGTCGTCCCCCGGGCTCTGCGTACGAACGGTCGTCACTGCCTCTCAGCTCCTCAGGCCTGTACCGTGACCAGCCGGCTGAACTCGGACAGCAGATCGTAGCCGTCCCAGACCCCGGCGAACGTGAGGGCCGAGCCGAAGGGCACGACCCGGTCCACCCCGCGTCCGCCGAGCGCCGTCACGAATCCGGTCAGTTCCTCGCGGGTGAACCCGAACTGGCTCACCGTCTGGTCCTTGCGCTGCACGATCGGCACCAGCTCGTCCAGCGACGCCACCGAGGCGTTCGCGAACGTGCCCGCGCCCAGCCATTCGCGCGGCATCACCGTGGCGTCGGCCAGCTCGAGCGTCGCCAGCGCGTTGCCGTCGAAGTGGATCGACGACACCAGACCGTCGACCGCCGCGCCGTACGCCGACACCCGCTTCTGCACGGCCATTGCCGGTTCGGTGACGTGCTGTTTCGCCGCCAGCACCGCGGCGAGCAACTCGCGGAACTCCTGTCCGGCGGCCTGCGCACCCGTCTCCTCGCCGACCCAGAACACCGCGCGCGGCGACGAGCAGGCGGCCTGGTCGAACCAGTACGAGTCGTTGTAGAAGCCCTCGGCGGCCGCTTTGCGCTGCTCCGGCGCTGCCTCCTGCCAGCCGCGCACCGACGCGATCGCGAACGACGAGCGGTCCGGGAAGGTGAGGTCCCGCGCGTGCGGGGCCAGCGGGTACTTCCGCAGCGCGGCCACGGAAGCGTCGCCGCCCCAGATCACCCGCAGGTCCGCGGCCAGCGACAACGCGCCGCTGATCTCGTCGCTGCGGTCGTAGGTGACCATGCGCTGGGTGGCGCGGATGGTCGCCGCGGTCTCCGGCGAGACGTCTTCCATCGCCGCGTTCAGCGCTTCCAGCACGGCTTCCGCAGCACCGGCCGAACGCGAAGACACGCGCACGACGTTGCTGTTGCCCGCCAACGCCGACAGCGCCCACGAGTACACGAAGATGGTGTCCACATTGGCCGGCGGCACGTGGAAAACGAGCCCGCGCGGGAACCGCAGCGAGGCACCGCTGGTTTCCAAAGTGGACAGTGACTTCGCGAGTTCTCCCTTGCGCAGGAAGAAACCCAGCGAGGCCAGCTCTGGGAAGCGCCGCGCCAGCGCCGGCGCGAGCAGCTTCCGCGCGAACTTGGTGACGAACTCGACCACCCGCGGGTCGCCGACCGTCAGCCGTCCGCCGGGCGGTTCCTCGCGCAGCTCGTCCAGCAGCGCGCCGGCCGAAACCGAGTCGCCGAGCGGAAAACGCTGTTCCAAACCACTCACGCGGCAGCTCCCTGGAACGTGTCCGAGCACCCGCGGGCCTCGGCCTTCGGCAGCCTGCCCAGCACGGAGAAGTGCTTGCCCGGCCAGTCGCCGTCGTCGATTCCGTTGCAGACGCCCAGATCCTCGGTGAGCAGCACGTGTCCCGGATACGACCGCGGCAGCGTGCTCACCACCTCGATGACGCCCGGCTTGCCGACCGGCTGCTCTTCCCAGGTCTCCGGGTCGCGGATCACAACGTCGGCGAAATCGGGGCAGTACAGGGAGTTCCCGGAGGGGCCTTCGAGGAACACGGTGCCGATCTGCTCGATCATCCCGTAGTAGTTGTGAATCCGGGTGAGCCCGGTGTCCTCTTTGAACCGCCTGCGGAACTCGCTGTTGTCGACCGCGCGGTCGATCAGCTTCTTCCAGCCGCCGGAGTGGATGAGGATGCCGTTCGACAGGTCGAGCTTGTGCTCGCGGGCGACCTCGTAGAGGTACTGCCACACCATGAAGGTGAAGCCGAAGATCAGGAAGGGCTTGTCCCCGTACTCGGCGAGGAACTTCCGCACGGCCTCGACGTCCGGCTTGTCGTTCTCGTCCAGCACGTAGGTGTGCTTGCGGCCGAAGTTCGCCATGCCGAGCACGCCCGCGCCGCGTGCGGAGAACGAACGGCGGTTCTTGATGATGCCGATGGTGTCGACCATCAGCATCGGCAGCCGCTCGCCGCCCAGCACCTCCTGCAAGGTGGCACCGAGCTGCTTCGTCTGCGCGCCCGCCGCCTCCTTGTCCAGGTAGATCCGCGAGGCACCGGCCCCGGTGGTACCCGAGGACGTGAGGGTCTTGAAGACCTCGGCGTCCGGAATGGACTTCAGATCGTGCGTTTTGAACATCCGCACCGGCAGCCACGGCAGGTCGGCGATCGTGGCGAACGCCGCGTCCGGCGCGAAACCGAGCGAGGCGAGGATGCGCTCGTACCCGGCGGAGTTCGCCCGGTGGTGCGCGGTCAGCTCGGCGAGCTCAGGGAGCAGCGCCGCCTCTCGCTCCGCCTGCGAGCGCGTGAACACACTCATACCCGTCCTTCCAGCGACCGGTAGTCGATCTTCCCGCTGGCCAGCAGCGGCACTGTGTCGATCGGACGCACGTCGAACCCGCTGGCGTGCAGGTGCAGCCGCTCGGCCAGCGCCCGCGCCGCGTCCTTGCAGATCGCCTTCGCGCCGTCGCCCTCGGGCAGTTCGGCGAACAGCACGACCTTGTCGCCCGCGGGCACCGCGGCCACCACGTCGATGCCCACCGCCGCCGTGCGCACGGCCTGCTCCAGGTCGTCCAAGCTGACCCGGTTGCCGAACACCTTGCCGATCCGCTTGAGCCTGCCGGTGATGTACAGGTACCCCTCGTCGTCGAGGTACCCGAGATCCCCGGTGGCCAGCGTTCCGCCGTATTCGTCGCCCGCGCTCAGCCCTGCTTCGTCCTCGGCATAACCCATCATCACGTTAGGTCCACGGTAAAGGACCTCACCGACAATTTTGGGATGCGTGGTCTCCTCGCCGTCGTCGCGGCGGATGGCGAACGAACCGCCGGGCAGCGCCGGACCGGCCGAGCCGATCTTGTCCGCGAGCCGCTCGGCGGGCACCGTGGTCATGCGCGGGGACGCCTCGGTCTGGCCGTACATGACGTACATCCGGCCGCCGACCGCGAGCATCTTGTCGTTGAACTCGGCGACCAGCTCGTCCCGCAGCTTTCCCCCGGCCTGGGTGAGGGTGCGCAGGGTCGGGTACTTCGCCGGGTCGAATTTCAGCCGGCGCAGCATTTCGTAGTGATAGGGCACGCCGGACAGCGAAGTCACGCCGTATTCCTTCACCGAGTCCCAGAATCCGCGGCCAAGCACGCCAGAAGATTCGATAACCACAGTCGCACCACGCAAAAGGTGCGAATTCAGCACCGAAAGGCCGTAGCTGTAGTGCAGCGGCAGACAGGTCGGCGCGACCTCCTCCGCGTCGATCGCCAGCACCTGCGCGATGGCGTCGGCGTTGGCCAGCAGGCCCTGCCGGGACAGCCGGACGAGCTTCGGATTGCCGGTGGAACCGCTGGTCGGAAGCAGCACGGCGAGGTCGGGATGCGGGACGGCGCCGTCGGCGGCCGCGCGCACCCAGTGCCCGTCTTCGGCCCGGTAGCCCTCAGGCGCGTCCGCTTCGGGAGCGGCCAGCACCGCGGCGGGCCGGAACCGGGTGATCAGGCCTTCGAGCACCTCGGCGTCGAGCGCGGGGTCGATCAGCGCGATCGCCCGTCCCGCCTCGAACGCGCCGAGGTACCGCAGCACGCTGTCCAGGTCCAGCGACATCCGCGCGAACAGCACGCCGGGCGGGAGCTCCGCCAGCGCGGCCGCGGACTGCTCGACCTCCGCTGTCAGCTCGTCGCCCGCCAGCGTGCGGCCCCCGGCCACATCGACCAGCCGGGACCCTTCGCCAACCAGATTCACCGAACCTCCTCGCCCTCGCGAGCGCACTTCACAGCACCAAGCCGCCGTCGACGCCAAGCACCTGACCGGTCACGAACGACGCCTCGTCGCTCACCAGGAAGCGGATCGCCTTCGCCACGTCCTCGGCCGCACCGAGCCTGGCCAGCGGCGTGCGCGCGATGTTGTCCGCCTTCGCGTCCTCGGCGAGACCCGCGGTGAGATCGGTGTCGATCACGCCCGGCGCGACCGCGTTCACGCGGATGCCGGAGCGGCCGAGTTCCTTCGCCGCCGAACGCGCGATGTTCGCCACCGCCGCCTTTGACGCCGCGTACACCGTCTGACCAGCGCTTCCGTACTCGCCGACGATACTGGCCAGCACGACGATCGCGCCGGTCTTCTTCCGCATCATCGCCCTCGCGGCGGCCTGCACGGTGTGCAGCGTGCCGGCGACGTTGGTGCTCAGCGTGGTGTCGACCAGGTCTTCCTTGATCATGCCGAGGAGCGCGTCCTCCATGATCCCGGCATTGGCCACGACGATGTCGAGCTTGCCGTGTTCCTTCGCCACGCCGCGCACCAGCGTGGAGACCGCCTTCGCGTCGGTCACGTCGAGCGCAAGCCCGGCCGAAGCGCCGGCGGCGGCCGCGGCCTCCTTCGCGCGCGATTCGTCGCGACCGGTCAGCACCACGGTGGCCCCGGCCTCGGCCAGGGCCTTCGCCGTGGCGAGGCCGATCCCGCGAGTCCCGCCGGTGACGAGCGCGACGCGTCCGGACAGATCAGTCATTCTTCGACTTCAGCTCGGTCACCATGTCGACCGCGACCTTGAAGCTCGACATGTCGATCACCTGGTCGGTGTCGAACTCGACGTCGAACTCGTCCTCGATGGCGGCGACCAGCGCCATGTGGCCGACCGAGTCCCACGCCTCGATGTCGCGGTACTTGAGGTTCTCGACGTCAACGTCCCCGTCGAGGTCCAGCGCCTCGACGAAGACCTCTCGCAGCTTGGGGGCGATTTCCGACATTCACAGCTCCTAGTGTTCGTCGCGGGGGCGGGCGTCCCACGCCTTGACCACGGTAGAGAGGTCCCCGGGAAGGCGATCGGCCAGCCCGTCGTCCGGCAGTTCGCCCTTGCCCTTCAGCCACGGCGAGAGCGCCTCGATCATGGTCTCGTCGAGGCCGCGCCGGGACAGCCCGACCACATTGACGCCGGTCACCCTTGCCGGGTTGCCTACCGCGATCGTGAAAGCGCCCACTTCTCGGCGGACCGCCGAGCTCATCCCGACCATCGCGCCAGGCCCGATCACGACACGCTGGTGCAGCACAGTGCCCATGCCGAGGTTCGCGCCGTCCCAGATGTGGCAGTGCCCGCCAGTGATCACGTTCGATGCGACGGTGACGCCCGAGCCGACCAGGCAGTCGTGCGCGATGTGGCTGCCGCGCAGGTAGTAGCCGTCGCTGCCGAGAGTGGTGGTGCGCCAGGTGCCCTGGTGCACGCTGACGTACTCGCGGATGCGGTTGCGGTCGCCGATCACGACGCCGTAGCCGTCCTGGTCCGGATCACCGGTCGGCGTTTCCTCCCAGGCCGCCGGATGCGGACGCCCGCGGTCCTCGCCCGGCGTGCCGATGGTCACGTGCGGTCCGATCCAGTTCCCGTCGCCGATGCGAGCCGGGCCGACGATGACCGTGTAAGGGCCGATGACGTTGCCTTCGCCCAGCTCCACGCCCTCGCCGACGACTGCCGTGGGGTGAATCCGGTTGGGTGCCGCAGGTGACACAGTCGGTGATCCGTTTCGTCGCTTCCGGCCTGGACGGCCTGGGGTCAAGGGCTGGCGGCGGCGCCCGGTAACGTGTGGCCCGCGTGCATGCAGGGTGGCCGGGCGCAGAACCGGCGGCTTTCCGGCCTCGCGGCCGGAGCGCCTAGCACTGTACCGGACGCATAGAAATCCCCAGCCGAGAGAGACTGCCGATGATCCCCATTACCGTGGTCGACGTCCGAGACGCGGAGGACCTGGTCGTCGAGGTGCTGCGATCCGGCGCCATCGCTCAGGGGCCGATGGTCAAGCGCTTCGAGGACGCTTTCGCGCAAGTCGCGGGCACGAAGCACGCCATCGCCGTGAACAACGGGACGACCGCGCTCGTCGCGTCGCTGCAGGCGCTGGACCTTCAGCCCGGGGACGAGGTGGTGACCTCGCCGTTCACCTTCGTCGCGACGCTGAACGCCATCCTGGAGGCGGGCGCGACCGTCCGGTTCGCCGACATCCGGCGCGACGACTTCGCGCTCGACCCCGACGCCGTCGCCGCCGCGGTCGGCCCGCGCACCAAGGTGCTGATGCCGGTCCACCTGTACGGCCAGACCGCGGACATGGGCAAGCTCGCGCCGCTCGCCGCCGAGCACGGGCTGCGGGTCATCGAGGACTCCGCGCAGGCCGTCGGCGCGTCTTTCGAGGGCAAGCAGGCCGGGTCGTACGGCATCGGCTGCTTCTCGCTGTACGCGACGAAGAACGTGACCACCGCCGAGGGCGGCGTGATCACCACGGACGACGACGCGCTGGCCGACAAGCTGCGCGTGATGCGCAACCAGGGCATGAAGGCCCGTTACCAGTACGAGATGGCCGGGCACAACTACCGGATGACCGACCTGCACGCCGCGGTCGGCATCCCGCAGCTGGAGAAGCTCGACCAGCTCACCGCGGCCCGCCAGGCCAACGCGAAGCGGCTGTCCGAGGGGCTCGCCGGCACGCCGGGTCTCGAAATTCCGCAGGTGCTGCCCGGCCGTGAGCACGTGTGGCACCAGTACACCGTGCTGGTCGGCCCGCACGCGATGCTCTCGCGCGAGGAATTCGCCTCCGCGCTGACCGAAAAGGGCATCGGCAACGGGATCTACTACCCGAAGATCGTCTTCGACTACGACTGCTACCGCGGGCACCCGCTGATCCCGGATGCTCGCGTCGAGGACTTCCCAGCGGCGTCCGCCGTTGCCGCGCAAGCACTTTCGCTGCCGGTGCACCCGCATCTGACCGAATCCCAACTGGACCGCATCATCGAGGCCGTTCGCGAGGTACTGGGCGCATGACACACCGCATCGCACTCGTCGGCACCGGCAACATGGGCTCGTTGCACGCGCGCGTCCTGTCGCAGAACGACCGGGTGGACCTGGCCCGCGTGATCGACCCGCGCGAGGAAGCGGGCCGCGCGGCCGCCGAACGCTACGAAACCCAGTGGACACCGGAAATCGGCTCGCTGTCCGATGTGGACGCGGTAGTGCTCGCCTCGGCCACCGAGGTGCATTACGAGCTGGCGCAGGAGATTCTCGGCCAGGGCAAGCCGATGCTGGTCGAGAAGCCGGTGTGCGACAGCCTCGAGTTCTCGCAGGAAATCGTTGCCCTGTCGGCGAAGAAGGACGTCCCGCTGATGTGCGGGCTCCTGGAGCGCTACAACCCGGCCGTGATGACCGCGCGGGCGCTGGTGAACGAACCGGTGCACCTGATGGCGCGCCGGCACGGCCCGTACGCGCCGCGGATCAAGACCGGCGTCGCGTGGGACCTGCTGGTGCACGACGTCGACCTGGCGATCCAGTTCTTCGGCGGGGCGACCCCGAGCCGGGTCACCTCCAGCGCGGGGTACTTCCACCCGCAGTCGGTCACCGGGGCCGAGGACACCATCGAGACGGTGCTGTCGTTCCCCGCCGGGCTGGCCACGGTGTCGGCTTCGCGGCTGGCGCAGCGCAAGGTCCGGTCGCTGATGGTGTCCGAACTGGACCGGATGATCGAGATCGACCTGCTGCGCCGCGACGTGACCATCTACCGGCACGTCTCGCACGATTCGGTCACCCCGGACGGGCTCGGCTACCGGCAGCAGACCGTCATCGAGATCCCGGAACTGGTCACCGCGCGCGAACCGCTGGCGACCCAGCTGGACCGGTTCGTCGACCTGCTGGAGGGCAAGGTCGACGCGGACGTCGAGCGGGCATTGATCCTGCCCTCGCACGAGGTCGTGGCGCAGGTGCTGGCCGAAGCCGCCTGATTACCTGGTGAGGCGTTTGCCGTCCGCGGAGTAGGCGACCA
Organism: Amycolatopsis rubida; assembly: GCF_900115345.1. Taxonomy (GTDB): domain Bacteria; phylum Actinomycetota; class Actinomycetes; order Mycobacteriales; family Pseudonocardiaceae; genus Amycolatopsis; species Amycolatopsis rubida. The sequence goes on from NZ_FOWC01000001.1 coordinate 714,496, forward strand.
GCGGGGTCGCGCTCTCCGCGGACGGTACGTCGTCCTGGTCGAACCAGAAGACGACCACGTCGGGATCCTCGCTCCAGCGCGCAGTGTGCGCCGGGATCGTGCGACCGTCCACTGTGGTCTCGATGCGCGCGGCCGGTCCGCTGAAGTAGCCGTACACCGGCACCCAGACATCGGACACGGTGGTGCCGCCCGAGGTGGCGTGGAAGCCGAAAGAGCGGTCCTTGCCTTCGGATTCGTTGGCGAGGTACAGCGGACGCAGGTCGCCGTCCGGCTCGTACAGGCTGGCCATCACTCCGAATTGGACAGTCGGAAGGTTGTCCGGATCGTCGATTTCCGTCGCGTAGAAGACAAGTTCCGCGCCGTCGGCGTAGGTGCCGGTGGAGATCACCTCGCCGAGCGGCCGGGATTCCGCCGACGTCGGGGCCGGGACCGAAGTCGACGAGGACACGTTCGTCACCATCGGCGGCGACGCGGCCGCGTGCACCTGCTCCGGCGCGCCGCCCGGCGACCGTAGCCAAGCCGCGCCGAAGACCACGGCTACCACAGCCAGCGCCGCCCCCGAGGAGGTCAGAAACCGCCGTCGACGCCGGATCCGCGCGCCGTCTTTGAAAATCCGGTCGAGATCGGGCTCCGCGAAGGGTTCCGCAGGCGCTTCCTGAAGCGCGGCGCGCAACCGGTCAAGTTCGTCAGTCACGCGCTCACCTCCCCGACCAGCGCTTCGCCGTCCACGCGCAACTTCGCCAGTGCACGGGAATTGGTGCTCTTGACCGTGCCGACCGACACGCCCAGTTCCTCGGCGACTTGGTGTTCCGGCAAATCGAAGAAATGCCGGAGAACGACCACGGCCCGCTCCTTCGCGGTGAGCCGGGCCAAGGCGCTGGAAAGCCATTCCCGATCGGCGACGGCGTGCGAAATGTCCGGCACCTTCGGCGGTTCCGGCATCTCCTCGGTGGCGTATTCGCGGATCGGGCGGCGCCAGATGTCGATCACGTGATTGGCGAGCACGCGCCGGGCGTAGGCGTACGGGTTCTTGCGCCGCACCCGGGGCCAGGCGGCGTAGGTACGGGTGAAGGCAGTCTGCGCGGCGTCCTCGGCCTGGTGGCGATCGCCGGTGAGCAGGTAGGCCGCGTGGGTGAGCCGGGCAGAACAGGACCGCACGAAGTCGGCGAACTCGTCGTCCCCGCGCACCATCCCCACCTCTGTTTCCTGGTTGCCTTGCGGTCCAGGTTACGGGGGCGGGGGACGTGCGTCGACGTAATGGCTGGTCAGTCTTGTCTCAATGACGCGACGCATGGTGTTCAGGGAGGTGCTTGGTGTCAGCGTTGCGCACACGGGTCGATGAGCGCGTAATCGCCGTCCATGAGCCGGTCAGCGATCATGCTGACCGGCGGATCCAGATCTACGATCCAGTAGTGCTCGATACCGGCATCGGCGCTCATCTCCGGGCAGAGCTGGAACCACATCGGACCCGGCGACACGGACGGAACTCCTTCGACAACCTCGATCCGAACCCTCGGGTTCTCCGGAAGGTCCGCCCAGCCGGCAAGGGTCAGGAGGTGATGAGGCCATTCAAGGACAGCATCCGCCAGCGCGTGACGCACCGTGTCCGAATTACTTCTCCGTGAAGTCGCCTGACGGAGAACCCCACCCCGACGAGTCGTCCGACAAGGCGCGGCGGCGGGCGTTTTCCTCGCGGACCCGCTTCACCTCCGCCTCGATGTACTCCTCGTCGTAGCGCTGGAACACCCGCGCCGGGTTGCCCGCCACCAACGAACGCGCCGGAACATCCTTCGCGACCACCGAGTTCGGCTGCACCGTCGCGAAGTCACCGATCGTGACGCCCGGCATGATCACCACGAGGCCGCCGATAAAGCAGCCCTTGCCGATTTTCACCGGCTTGCGTTCGATCAAATCGCTGCCGGAATGATTTTCCAGCGCCATGTTCGCCAGCCAGCTCGAATGCGTGAACACCAGGGTGTTCAGCCCGATGCTGGTGTGCTCTCCGATTTCCAGCCCGCCGCTGGCGTCGAGGGCCGCGCCCTCGCCGACCCAGCAGTGCTCGCCCATCGTGAGGTTGCCCGGGCTGACGATCTTGACTCGCTCCCGCACCCGGCACGACTCCGGCAGGCCGTAGAACGCGGCCCGCTCGGCGTCGTTCAGGTACTGCGAAACGAGGTCGTTCAGGATCATCGGGCGCAGCCGGTTGCTGCGCTCGTCGTCGAAGAACATCAGTTGTCCGCCACCAGTTTCGTGAGCACCCGCAGGTGTTCCTCGGCCACTACGTCCAGTCCGAAGTTGTCCCGGACCATCGAGGCTTCCCGCTCGGCGATCCGCGCGCGCTCCTTCGGATCGTCCAAAAGGGACAGCACGGTGGACTTGACCGCTTCGGAATCGTTCGGCCGCACCAGCAGGATGTTCTCGCCATTGTGCAGTTCGATGCCGGGGTAGTTGTCCTCGGCGACCGACGCGATGGTCGCCGTGCCGGACAGCATCGCCTCAAGCGACGCGGTACCGCAGCCGCCGTTGAGGTCGTGCGTGACGATGTCCGCGGCCGCGAAGTACGCGGGCACGTCCGCCTTCGGCACCGCGCCGGTGACGATCAGCGCGTCGGCCACGCCCAGTTCCTTGGCGCGCTGCTGGAACGCGTCGTGATACACCCGGCCGACGATCACCACGCGCAGCCCGGGGTGCCGCTCCAGGATCGCGGGCAGCGCCTCGATCAGCGGCAGCCGGTTGCGCAGCGGGATCACGTGCCCGAGCGACACGATCAGCGGCGCGTCCCCGATCTCCAGTTCCGCGCGCACGTCCTTGGTCACCGGCTTGGCGAAATGCCCGGTGTCGACCGCGATCGGGAAGTACTCGGAGTTGTCGTCGCTCGTGCCGTAGCGCTCGACGCAGTAGTCCACACCGAGCTTGTCGAGGATGACGAAGCGCGGGCGCAGGTACTTCAGCACCGGGTTCACCAGCATCGCGTCGAGCACCCGGAACACGCGGCCGTACATCTTGTTCTCGCTGGTCAGCAGCGTGTGGATGGTCAGCAGAACGGGCAGTTCGCGGCGGCGCGCGTAGATGCCGACCATCCAGGACAGGTCGAAGAACTGCCCGTGCAGGTGCACCGCGTCCGGTTTGAACTCGTTCAGCAGCTTCCACAGCCGCCGCCAGTTGCCCGGCCGCATCGACGCGAACGTCATGTCGAAGTCGATCGACAGGCCGAGCTGCGGCATTTTCACCGCGGGGAGGCGCACGACGCGGTATCCGTCGCGCTCCTCCTCCGCCGGCGCGTCACCGTAGGCAGCGGTGATCGCCAGCACTTCGTGTCCGGCTGCCGCGTACTCGGCGGCCAGTGAGGCCGACATGTGCGCGCTCCCGCCCACGCGCGGCGGGAAGAAGTTGTTCACCACCACGATCCGCATGGGTTTTCCTTCGGCCGGGCCCGCAGTGCTCATTACGCATTCCCCTCGGAAGACGCGCCGACGGCGAGGCTCACTCGGAGTCCCGCACCAAAGCGCGCATGCCCTCTTCGACGGTGATCTGCGGCTCCCAGCCGAGCACCTCGCGGGCCCGGGTGATGTCCGCGGCACGGCGGGACACGAGGACGTCGCGCTTGTTGAACACCGGCTCGACGTCGACGCCGACCGCCTCGATGAGGATCTTCGCCAGGGTGGCGATCGAGGTGTCGATGCCGGTGCCGATGTTGATCGGCAGGTTCGACTGCTCCGACTCCAGCGCGGCGACGACGCCCTTGGCGAGGTCGGTCACGTGCACGAAGTCCATCGACTGGTCGCCCGCGCCGTCGATGATCGGCGGCTGGCCGGCGCGCAGGCGCTGGATGAAGTGGTTGATGACCGAGGTGTAGTACGCCTCGATCTTCTGGCCGGGGCCGTACACGTTGAAGAACCGCAGCGCGTTCCAGGAGAGGCCCTTGGTGCGCTCGTAGAAGCCGAGCAGGTCCTCGCCGGCGCGCTTGGAGATGCAGTACGGGGTGAGCGGGTTCAGCTTGTCGTCCTCGTGCATCGGCAGCTTCTCCGGCTCGCCGTACACCGAGGCGCTGGAGGCGAACACCAGACGCTCGACGCCCTCGTCGGCCGCGGCCGCGAAGACGTTGTTGTTGCCGACCATGTTGATGTCGATCGACTCGCCCGGGTCCGCGATCGACTTGTTGATCGACACGGTGGCGAAGTGGATCGCGTGCGTGCAGCCCCGCATGGCCTCGCGGACGCCGACGCCGTAGCGCACGTCCTTCTCGATCAGTTCGACCTTGCCGGTGGCGACGAACTCGTTGACGCGGTCGCGGTCGCCGCGGGTCATGTTGTCGAAGATCCGGACCGTGTAGTCCTTCTCCAGCAGGATCGGGATCACGTGCGAGGCGATGAAACCGCCGGCGCCGGTGAAGAAAACTTTCTTGTCGGACATGGGTTCTCCTCAGAGAGCTCGGCGGGTCAGGAAAGAGCGGACACGGCTTCGCGCACGGTGGTGACCACGCGCTCGACTTCGCTGTCGGTGAGTTCCGCGTGCATCGGAATGGCCAGCTGGCGGCGGAAGGCGTCGGCGGAGACGGGCAGCGGCTGCTGCTCGCCGTACACCGGCTGCAGGTGGGAGGCGTAGGTGCCGAAGTTGCACTGCACGCCCTGTTCGCGGATCCGCAGGGCCAGCGCGTCGCGGCTGATCTCCGGGGCCACCGTCATCAGGTAGGCCTGCCACGGGTGTTCGCGGTCGGGAGCCTCGACCGGCACGGTCAGCGCGTCGACGTCCTCGAACGCCTCGTGGTAGCGCTTGGCCACCGAACGGCGGGCGGCGAGCAGGTCGGGCAGCCGGTCGAGCTGGACGCCCATGATCGCGGCCTGGATGTCCGAGAGCCGGAAGTTCCAGCCGAGCTCGTGGAAGGACGGGATCGGCAGCGTGTCCGAGCCTTCGCGGCTGATCGCCGGCTCGATGCCGTAGGTGTGGATCTTGCGCGCGTGCGCGATCAGGTCCTCGCGGTTCGAGACCAGCGCGCCGCCCTCGCCCGCGGTGATGCCCTTGCGGCCGTGGAAGGAGAACGCGGCCAGGTCGGCGAGGCTGCCCGCCGGGCGGTTGCGGTAGGTCGCGCCCGCGGAGCAGGCGGCGTCCTCGAACAGCCACAGGCCGTGCTTGTCGGCGATGGCGCGGTACTCGTCGAAGTCGCCGGGCTGGCCCGCGACGTCGACGGCCAGGATGCCGACCGTGCGCGGCGTGATGAGCGCTTCGATCGCGGCCGGGTCGGCGCTGAAGATGTCCGGGCGGATGTCGGCGAAGACCGGCTTCGCGCCGGCCTGCAGCACGGCGTGGCCGGTCGCCGGGAAGGTGTAGTCGCCGACGATCACCTCGTCGCCGGGCTGGACGCCGAGCACCTTCAAGCCCAGGAACAGGGCGGATCCGCAGTTGCTGGTGGTCAACGCGTGCGCGGTGCCGGTCAGCTGCGCGAAGCGCTCCTCGAAGCGACGGCACGCCGGGCCCGCGCCGGCCAGCCAGCCAGAACGGAACACTTCGGCGACGGCTGCGAGCTCTTCGTCGCCGACGGTCGGCTTCCCGAGCAGGACGGGTTCGCCCACTGTAGATCTCCTGTGCATCGGGGTGTCCCGCATTGCGCGGGGTCGCGCCAAAGTGTATAGAAGTCGCGTTCGCCTCCTGTTTCGGGGACAGAACCCACGGGTAAGCACCCGTTCCGGGCATAGGCTCACGGGATGCGGATCGGGGTGCTGGGGGCCGTCGTCGCGTGGGACGGCGCGGGCGGGACGGTCGCCGTGGGCGGCCCGCGAGGCCGGGCGCTGCTGGCGTTGCTCGCGGCGGACGCCGGACGGTTCGTGTCCGCCGAGCGGCTCATCGACGGGCTCTACGGCGAGGAACCGCCGGACGGCGCGGCCAACGCGCTCCAATCGCAGGTCTCGCGGCTGCGCAGCGCGCTGAAACTCCCGATCGAACTCACCTCGGCGGGGTACCGCCTCCGGATCGAACCGGACGAAGTGGACGCACACCGGTTCGAACGGCTGGCCGGCGAGGGCAGTCGCGAACGGGCCGAGGGCGACCCGACGCGGGCCAGCGATCTGCTCGGCGAGGCGCTCGCGCTGTGGCGCGGACCAGCGTTCGCCGACATCCCGGCCGCAGCGGTCCAGGCCACCCGGCTGACCGAACTGCGCGCCGAGGCAGCCGCCGACCGGATCGACGCGGAGATCTCGCTCGGCCGCGCCGCTGGTGTCCTCGACGAGTTGCGCGCCACTATCGCCGAGCACCCGCTGCGCGAGCGGCCGCGCGCCCAGCTGGTGCGGGCGTTGCACGCGGCTGGCCGGACCGCCGAGGCGCTGGCCGCGTTCGAGGACGCCCGTCGCACGCTCGCCGACGAACTCGGCACGGACCCTGGTCCAGACCTGACCGAGGCGCATCTGGCCGCCTTGCGCGGCGAGCCGGCGGACGCAGCGACGCCGTTGCCCGCACAGCTCACCAGCTTCGTCGGCCGGGACGGCGAGCTGCGGCAGGTCGCGGATCTCCTGCGGCAGGCCCGGCTCGTCACGCTGCTCGGTCCGGGCGGGACCGGGAAGACCCGGCTGGCCGTCGAAGCCGCGGCGGACGCGGGACCGTGCGTCTTCGTGGAGCTGGCCCCGCACGTCGCCGACGACGTTCCGCAGGCCGTTCTCACCGCGCTCGGCCTGCGCGAGGGGGCCCGCGGTCGCCAGGACCCGGTCGACCGCCTTGTCTCGGCCTTGCACGACCAGGCGACGTTGCTGGTGCTGGACAACTGCGAACACGTCATCGCCGCAGCCGCGAGGCTGGTCGCGCGGCTGCTGCCCGCCTGCCCCGGTCTGCGGGTGCTGGCGACGAGCCGGGAACCGCTCGGCATCACCGGCGAACAGCTCGCGCCGATCCCCCGCCTCGCCGTTCCGCCGCCGGGTGCCGAGACCGTCGAGACCTACCCCGCGGTCCGGCTGTTCCTCGACCGTGCCCGGGCGAGCGACCCCGCGTTCCGGCTGACCGACGAAACGGCGGCCGACGTCGTCCGGATCTGCACCGCGCTCGACGGCCTTCCGCTCGCGCTGGAACTGGCCGCCGCCCGCGTGCGCACGCTGCCGGTCGCCGACATCGCCGCGCGGCTCGGCGACCGTTTCCAGCTGCTGGCCCGCGGCAGCCGCACCGCCGACGAGCGGCACCGGTCGCTCCGCGGCGTCGTCGAATGGAGCTGGGATCTCCTCGATGACGACGAACGCCGCCTCGCCCGTCGGCTCACCGTCTTCACCGGCGGCGCGACGCTCGCGTACGCCGAGCAGGTGTGCGACGTGCCCGTCGACCTGCTCCCCGAACTCGCCGACAAGTCGCTCGCCGAACCGTCGAACGGACGCTACCGAATGCTGGAGACAATCCGTGCTTTCTGTGCGGAAAAGCTCGACGCCGCAGGCGAGACCGAACGCTTCCGGCACGCCCACGCGCAGGCGTTTCTGCGGCTCGTCGAGGAAGCCGACCCGAAGCTGCGTACTGCGGATCAGCTGGACTGGCTGCGAAAAATCGACGCTGAGTACGACAACATCGTGGCCGCGCTCCGGTGGTCGGCCGGGGCAGATCCGTCGACCGCCTTGCGGATCGCCACCGCGCTGTCGATGTACTGGTGGTTGCGCGGACGACGCTACGAAGGCGCGGCGCTGTCGATGGAAATCGTGCGCCACTGCCAAGCGGAGCCACCGGAAGGGCACCGCGAGCAATTCCTCATGTGCCTGCTGACCGCGATGGCCGGTGCCCCGGAAGCCGCCGAGACAGCGAACTATCGGTCCTATGTGGAGCAGTACCTAGTAGACAGCTCCTGGACCCCGGAGCATCCGATGATGCTCATGCTGTCGGGCGTTGTGCTCGGGCCGCCGGAGGACGACGACGCGCGGCTCCGCCTGTCCGGGCTCGAAAAGCATGCCGACCCATGGCTCACCGCACTCGTGCCGACGGGCGACGGTCTGCGCTCGATGCTCGCCGGGGAACTCGACGAAGCCGAACGCGGTCTGCGCGAAGGCGAGGCGCGCTACCGGGCGCTCGGCGAACGCTGGGGGCTGTCGATGGCGCTCGACCACCTGTCGCAGCTGCTGGTTTTGCGCGGCCGTCACGAGGAAGCGCTCGCCGTGATGACCGAGTCCCTGTCGCTCATGCAGACGCTCGGGGCGACCGACGACTACGCGGACCTGCTGTGCCGTCGCGGCGACAGCCGAGCGTTGCGCGGCGACCTCGACGGCGCGAAGGCCGACTACGAGCGGACCGTCGAGCTGGCCCACCGCACCGGGATGCCCGAGACGCGAGGCAGCGGTCACGTCGGCCTGTCCGGTCTCGCCCGCCGCTCTGGAGATCTGGCCGGCGCGCGGGCTCTCGCCGAGCAGGCGCTCGCCGAATGCGCGGCGGACTCGTTCTCGGCCGCCATCGTGCGAGCAGCCGCGTCGATCGCGCTCGGCTGGATCGACGTGGCCGAACACCGCCCGGAGGACGCTCACCGGCGGATGCGACTCGGCGTCGAAACCGCGCACCGCTGGCATGACCACGGGTCACTGGCCACCGCGTTCGAGGGCGTCGCCGGGGTCTTGGCCGAGGAGGGCCGCTTCGCCGACGCCGCCGCCCTGCTCGGCGCGGCGGCCGCGGTGCGCGGGACCGCCGTGCCCGGCCAGCACGATGTCGCGCAGGTCACCGCGGCCGCGGAGAAGGCTCTCGGACCGGACGGGTTCACCGCCGCGTACACCGCCGGTCAGCAGCTGGAACCGCATCGACGCCTCGCGTTGGCCGGATTGTCCCCGGTTCAGTGAACAGCTACCACGCCGTCGGGGGGTACGCAGCGCCGCACCGGAGCGCGTAGCCTTCCCTGCCGTGCGGAACGTAGTTGTGATCGGTGGGGGAATCGTCGGGCTGTCGGTCGCTTGGGAGCTGTCCCAGCGCGGCCAGGACGTGACGGTGCTCGAAAAGGAAGCTCGCTGGGCGGCGCACCAGACCGGGCACAACTCCAATGTCGTGCACGCCGGGCTCTACTACAAGCCCGGCTCGTTCAAGGCGCGGATGTCGGTCGGCGGCAACCGGTCCATTGTGGATTTCGCCAGGCAGTACGGGGTGCCGGTGCAGGTGTGCGGCAAGCTCGTCGTGGCGACTCGCGAGGAGGAGATCCCCGCGCTGGACACGCTCGCCGAACGAGCCGAGGCCAACGGCGTGCCGGCCAAGCGGATCACCCCCGCGGAGGCCCGCGAGTACGAGCCGGAGGTGTCCTGCGTCGCCGCGCTGCGCGTCGAGTCGACCGGGATCATCGACTTCCCCGCGGTGTGCGCGGCGCTCGTGCGACTGCTCGACGAGGCGGACGCGGACCTGCGGCTGAACACGCCCGCGCTGGGCATCCGCCCGGCTCGCGGCGGCGGTGTCGAGGTGGCCACCGGCTCTGCGGTGCTGCACGCGGACGCGCTGGTCAACTGCGCCGGTCTGCACGCGGACCGGGTCGCCGAAATGGCCGGCATCACGCCGAGCGCGCGCATCGTGCCGTTCCGCGGCGAGTACTACGAGCTGAAGCCGGAGCGCCGCCACCTCGTGCGCGGCCTGATCTACCCGGTGCCCGACCCGACGCTGCCGTTCCTGGGCGTGCACCTGACCCGGATGCTGGACGGCAGCGTCCACGCGGGCCCGAACGCCGTGCTCGCGCTGCGCCGTGAGGGTTACCGCTGGGCGGACGTGTCGGTGAAGGACCTCGCCGACGTCGCCCGCTTCCCCGGTGCCTGGAAGCTCGCGCGCAAATACGCGTACCCGACCGGCCTGGAAGAGGTGCTGCGGTCGTTCTCGAAGAAGCGGTTCGCCGCCAGCCTCGCGCAGCTCGTGCCCGCGGTGACCGAGGACGACATCGTGCGCCACGGTTCCGGCGTGCGGGCACAGGCGCTGCGCCCGGACGGTTCGCTGGTGGACGACTTCCTCATCGAGTCCACAAAGGACCAGGTGCACGTGCTCAACGCACCGAGCCCGGCGGCGACGAGCGCGCTGGAGATCGCCAAGTACATCGCCGACCGGGTGACCGACTGACGCCCGGCCAAGTGCCGTGCAGTCCGATGCGGCCGGTTCAGGAAGGCAGATTCCCCGACACCATCGGGATTCCGGCCTTGATCGCGTCGCACGCCTTGGTCTTGTCGGCCAGCTGCCCGCTGACGATCTGGATCGAGGCGGTGTCGGAAACCGGGAGCCCGGCCGCGCAGATCACGCCGCCGGAATCGTTGAAGTTCGGGAACAGCGACCACTTCCGGCCGTTCACGTCGATCTGCTCGGTCGGCGCGACGTCCATGCCGGGCCAGCGTTTCAACGGCACGTCCGGGCCGAGCCAGACCTCGAACGGTTTCTGCCCGCCGTCGCCGTCGGTGTCCTTCCACAGGCAGTAGGTCACGTTCGGCGAGATGACCTTGGAGCTGTCCAGTTCGCCGTTCGGCACCATGGTCAGCTGCTGCGCCTGCTCCGGCTTCAGCAGCTGGCACGGGTTGACCGACGCGAGCGGCCCGGTCGGCGCGGTGCCCTCCGGCGGCGTGCTCGGCGCGATCGGCGGCGCGGGCTGCCCGCCCGGCAGATGCGCGGCGACCTGCGGGATGACCTTCTTCGCCCGCTCGCACGCCTGCGCGTCGTCCGGATAGGACACGCTCACGAAGGCGAACGATTTCGGCCCGAGCGTCGTGTACAGGTCGCAGCTGCCGCCCATGAACCCGGCGTAGCGCGTCCACGGGAACCCGCCGAGCTGCACCGGGCCGGCCTTCTTGAGGGCGCCCTGGAGGTAGTCGTCGAGGCTCAGGTCCACCGACCAGCCGACGGACATGACCACCGTGTGCTCGGTGTCCGTCGCGGTCCACAAGCACATCGCGGGCGCGCGCTGTTCCTTGCGCGCCTGCACTGACCTGCCCTGCGGCTTGTAGCCGAGCCCGGCGAGCTGCTTCGCGTCGAGAAGCTTGCACGGTTCGACGACCGGCGTGACCGGTCCCTGGCCCGGCACCGGCGAAGCCACGCCGCTCACCTGCTGCGTGCACCCGGCGAGCAGCATCGCGGCCGCCGCCAGGGCGAGCGCCGCTCCGTTGAACCTCATCAGCTGCCTCCTCCGCTCCGCACCCTACTGACCAGTCCGGTTCCGCACCTGCGGAACCGGAAGGAAGAACCCGGCAATCACGGTTCGCCCGCGGCGCGGCGCAGGACGGCCGCCCTCACCCCGGAAGCGACCGCTGCCGCCGCGACGAGCACGATCGCCATCGTGGCCCCGCTCACCTGCGGCCGGTTCGGGTACGAGTTCGGCAGCGAGCCCTGGCGAAGCGTGGTGCTGAATTTCGCGTCAGCAGAACGGAAAAAACGGTCGCCGGTCCGTCCTCGAAGCAGCATGACCCCGCTGATCGCCGCTGCGGCGATCAGCATCAGCCCGAACTGGAACGACGGATGCGTGCGCGGCTTCGCGGTGACCAGCAACCAGCAAGCGGCCGCGAAGGCCCGCACGTAGTCCGCAGCTGCCAGCAGGCCCGCCTTGCGCAGGGAACAGGGCTCTGCCGGATTCCATCTGAGGTTGTCTCGCCTTCGCGAAGTTCAGCGCTTGACCGGCTCCAGCACCTCAAGCCCGCCGAGGAACGGCCGCAGCGCCACCGGCACCCGGACCGAACCGTCGGGCTGCTGGTGGTTCTCCACGATCGCGACGATCCAGCGCGTGGTCGCCAGCGTGCCGTTCAGGGTGGCCGCCGTCTGCGGTTTGCCGTTGTCGTCGCGGTAGCGGACGGACAGCCGGCGGGCCTGGAAGGTGGTGCAGTTGGACGTCGACGTCAGCTCGCGGTAGGTCTCCTGCGTCGGGACCCACGCCTCGCAGTCGTACTTGCGGTAGGCGGACGTGCCGAGGTCGCCGGTCGCGGTGTCGATCACCCGGTACGGGACCTCGATCGCGGCGAGCATGTCCTCTTCCCAGCCCAGCAGCCGCTCGTGTTCGGCCTCGGCATCCTCCGGCTTGGCGAAGACGAACATCTCGACCTTGTCGAACTGGTGCACCCGGATGATGCCGCGGGTGTCCTTGCCGTACGACCCGGCCTCGCGGCGGTAGCACGACGACCAGCCGGCGTAGCGGCGCGGACCGGCGGCGAGGTCGAGGATCTCGTCCGAGTGGTAACCCGCGAGCGGGACCTCCGACGTGCCAACCAGGTACAGGTCGTCGTCGCGCAGCCGGTAGACCTCCGACGAGTGCGCGCCGAGGAAGCCGGTGCCGGCCATGATCTCCGGGCGGACCAGCGACGGCGTGATCATCGGCGTGAAGCCGTTCGCCGTCGCGCGTGCCACGGCCATGTTCAGCAGCGCGAGCTGCAGCTGCGCGCCGACACCGGACAGGAAGTAGAACCGCGAGCCCGACACCTTCGCGCCGCGCTCCATGTCGAGCGCGCCGAGGCCTTCCATCAGGTCGAGATGATCGCGCGGGGCGAAGTCGAACGACGGCACCTCGCCGACGGTCTTCAGCACCGCGAAGTCGTCCTCGCCGCCGATCGGCGCGTCCGGGTGCACCAGGTTCGGCAGGATCCGGAACAGCTTGTCGAACTCTTCCGACGCCTCGTTCTGCTCGACCTCGGCGGCCTTGACCTGCGCCGACAGATCCTTGGCGCGGGCGAGCAGGGCGGGCTTGTCCTCGGCGGAGGCCTTCGGCACCTGCTTGGACACGGACTTCTGCTCGGCCCGCAGCTTGTCGGCGGTCGCGATCGCAGAGCGGCGGCGCTGATCGAGATCGAGCAGCTTGTCGACCACTCCCTCGTCCTCGCCACGGGCACGCTGCGACGCGCGCACGGCTTCCGGGTCTTCGCGCAGAGTCCTGGGGTCAATCACGGACAGAAGGGTAGTCGCAGGCCAGCCACGACTTCGACGCGGTTTCCCGTACACACTGTGCGGCGCGCTGAAGACAACCCGACAGTCTGATCGTTGTCGCCCGTTTCCCGCGCTCCCCATACTCGCTAGAACCCGGAGCGGAGGGAACTCACATGACCGACGACCTGCTCGCGCGCCACCGCGCGGTGCTCCCGTCCTGGATGTCCCTGCTGTACGACGAGCCGATCGAAATCGTGCACGCGCAGGATCGCCGTCTGACCGATTCCACCGGCCGCACCTACCTCGACTTCTTCGCGGGCGTGCTCACCAACGCCATGGGCTACGACGTCCCCGCGATCAGCGACGCGGTCCGCAAGCAGCTGGACACCGGCGTCCTGCACACCTCGACGCTGTATCTGATCCGTTCGCAGGTCGAACTGGCCGAACGGATCGCGGAACGCTCCGGCATCCCGGACGCCAAGGTGTTCTTCACCAACTCCGGCAGCGAGGCCAACGACACCGCGCTGATGCTCGCCACCCAGTACCGCCGCAGCAACCAGGTGCTGGCGATGCGGAACTCCTACCACGGCCGGTCCTTCGGCACGGTCGCGATCACCGGCAACCGCGGCTGGTCAGCGTCCTCGCTGAGCCCGATCAAGGTCAACTACGTCCACGGCGGCTACCGCTACCGCAGCCCCTTCCGCGACCTGCCCGACACCGCTTACATCGACGCCTGCGTCGCCGATCTGGTGGAACTGCTGGAAACCGCCACCGCAGGCGACGTGGCTTGCCTGATCGCGGAGCCGATCCAGGGTGTAGGCGGCTTCAGTTCCCCGCCGGACGGCCTGTTCAAGGCGATGAAGGAAGTCCTGGACGACCACGGCATCCTCTTCGTTTCCGATGAGGTCCAGACCGGCTGGGGCCGCACCGGCGACCACTACTGGGGCATCCAGGCCCACGACGTGGTGCCGGACATGATGACCTTCGCCAAGGGACTGGGCAACGGCCTGGCGGTAGGCGGCGTGGTCGCTCGGGGCGACGTCATGGATTGCTTTCAGGCGGAGTCCTTCTCCACCTTCGGCGGCAACCCGGTGTCCATGCAGGGCGCGCTGGCCGTCCTCGACTACATCGACGAGCACGACCTGCAAGCCAACTGCAAAGCCCGCGGCGACCAGCTGATGCGAGGCCTGCGTGCGGCCAACAGCCCCGTTGTCGGCGAAGTACGCGGCAAGGGGCTGATGATCGGCGTCGAACTGATCGAACCAGGCACCACGACGCCGAATACCGCTGCCGCCAAGCAAATGCTGGAAGAAACGAAAAAGCGCGGGCTGCTCATCGGAAAGGGCGGGCTGCACAAAAACGTGCTGCGCATCGGCCCGCCGATGACGCTGACCAAAGCCGAGGCGGCCGAAGGACTGCAGATCCTGCTCGACTCGCTGGCCGCCCTGTCCTGAACCTGCTTGCGCCCCAATGCCACGTGGTGCGACGCGCAAGCTTCTCCGCCCCCGCTGACGTCTGTGATCAGGACCAGCTTCGCACGCAACTGCGCCTGCGAACCTCAGCGGAAGCCGCCCCGCGCGTCTCGCTACCGAGAAACCCCACTATGGCATTCGGTGCGGCGCACCCAATGCCATAGTGGGGCGCTCAAGGCGAGAGTCACCGCCGCACCAACCGCGCCACGTGCTCGGCGAGTTCCTCCCCCGCATCCTCCTGCACAAAGTGCCCAGCCCCCGCCACCGTCGGATGGTCCAGACCAGCCGCCCCACGCATCGACCGCCGCAGAATCGGCCCCATCGCCCCGGTAATCGGGTCCCCGTCCGAGAATGCGCACAAGAACGGCACATCCAATTCCGTCAAAGTCGCCCAAGCCGCCCGATTGGCTTCCGACGCCGGATCATCCGGCCGCGTAGGCACCAGCCCGGGCATAGCCCGCGGCCCGGCCTTGTACATCTCGTTCGGGAACGGCGCGTCGTAAGCAGCCCGGACGTCTTCCGACAGCGGCGTCTGACAGCCGGCCTGCACACACCGCCCGACATCGAGAATCTGCGCGCCCTCCACAGCTTCCCGGAACTTGTGCCACACCGACGGCATGTCCGCGTCCCCGGTCGGCAATCCGGTGTTGGCCGCCACCACCCCGGCGAACCGGCCCGGATTCTCGGCGACCAGGCGCAGCCCGATCAACCCGCCCCAGTCCTGTCCGACCAGCGTGACCCCTTCGAGCCCGAGCACGTCGAACGCGAACCGCCGCGTCCATTCGACGTGCCGCGCGTACGTGTGGTCGACGATCTCCGCGGGCTTGTCCGACCGGCCGAATCCGACCAGGTCCGGGGCGATCGCCCGCAGCCCGGCGTCGGCCAGCACCGGAAGCATCTTCCGGTAGAGGAACGACCAGCTCGGCTCGCCGTGCAGCAGCAGGACGGGCGGGCCGTCCGCGGGCCCGGCCTCGACGTAGCCGACCCTGATCAGCCCGCCGTCCGGGTCGGACAGATCGGTGTACTGAGGTTCGAAGGCGAAGTCGGGCAGGTCCGCAAACCGGTCTTCCGGCGTCCTGAGGAGTCGCACGCTTCCCACGTTAGTGGGAACGGGACCGCGCGGCAGTGCGCGAACGCTACGAAATCGCCACCGCGACGACCAGCCCGAGGCCGAGGTGTGCCGCCGCGACGACGACGCTCGCCGGCGCGAAGGTCTCGCTCTGGATCGTGGACCCGACGTCGATCCGGGTCGCCCACTCCAGCAGCCGCACGGCCAGCACCTGCACGATGACCCCGATCAGGCCGTAGACCAGCGAGGTGATCAGCCCGGCGGTCAGGTCGCTCGCGGAGTTGTAGATCGCCACGACCACGATGAACGCCATGGACAGCAGCCCGGACGCGGTCACGATCACCGCGTTCGGCAGCCCGCGGGTGACCAGCTTCGACAGCTTGCCCGGCGTGGTGAAGTCGATCGCGTAGAAGCCGGCGAACATCAGCAGCAGGCCGACGATGCCGTACAGCAGGATCGCGCCGATTCCGCGCACGAGGTCGGAACCAAACGTTGCGGGCAACGCGAGCGTCGAGGTCACGGGGTCTCCCTGAATGGCCAATTCAGCCTGTTGAATCGGACATCCAGGGTTGTATCACGACTCCGGGATCCGGTGCGGCACAAACGCCGCGCCGTCGTCGGTAACGAGTCCGCTGGTCTCGCGGATGCCAAGGCCCGCCGAGGAGTCCCCGACGATCCACGCGCCGAGCGCGGGCCGGTACCCGTCGAACTCCGGCAGCGGGTCGAACGCCTGGTAGACGTAGCCTTCCGCGCCGTAGACGCCGTCCGTCTGCGTCTCGTACCCGGTCGCCACGATCTGCACGTTCGCACCCTCGCGGCCGAGCTTCGGCTTGCGCACGTACTCGGTGAGCAGGCCGGGGTCGTCGGCGAAGGCGGGCAGCAGGTTCGGATGCCCGGGGTAGTTCTCCCACAGCACGGCGAGCAGCGTCTTGTTCGACAGCAGCATCTTCCACAGCGGTTCGACCCACAGCGTGCGCGGCATGGTCTCGATCGCGAACTTGCCGAACTCCTCGTCGACCACCCATTCCCAGGGGTACAGCTTCACCACCGTGGACATCTGTCCCTCGGCGAGGTCGACGAACCGCTTGAGCACCGGGTCCCAGCCGATCTCCTCGATCGCGAGCCCGACCGTGTCGAGCCCGGCCTCGGCCGCGGTCTCTTGCAGGTACGCCGTGGTCACGTGGTCCTCGCCGCTCGGATCGGCCGCGGACCAGGTGAAATGCAGTTCGTTCGACGGCAGCTTGCCGCCGATCTCCGCCCAGCGCTCCACCAGCTTCTCGTGGATGGAGTTCCACTGGTCGTCTTCCGGGAAGACGTCGGTCTTCCAGTGCCACTGCAGCAGCGACGCCTCCAGCAGCGTGGTCGGCGTGTCCGCGTTGTACTCCAGCAGCTTGGCGGGCGATTTGCCGTCGTAGCGCAGGTCGAAGCGGCCGTAGACGTGCGGGTCCTGCCGCTTCCACGACTCCGCGATGTGCGGCCACACCCACTCCGGAATGCCGAAGCGCTGGTACTGCTCGGTGGTCACGACGTTGTCGACGGCCTCCAGGCACATCGAATGCAGCAGTTCGACGTCCGCCTCAAGCGAGAGCACCTCGTCCATGTCGAAGACGTAGTGCACCGACTCGTCCCAGTACGGCCGCGGTTTGCCGGTGCCGTCGCGCGCCGGGGTGCCGTAGACCAGGCCCTGCTCTTCGACGATCCGCTGCCAGTCGCGGCGCGGTTCCCGCCGATCCCGATACACCTACGAGCCTCCGCTCTTGCCGGTCCCGCCGGTGCCTCCGGAGGTGCCGCTCTTGCCGCTGATGCCGAACCCGCCGCGCTGGACGCTGGTGCCCGACTTGGTCGAAACGTTGGTGTTGCCCGACGGCGCGGTGTAACTGCCGCCGGAGACGCGCTGCCCGAGCGTGCCGGTACCGCCGTAGTTGTAGCGGTACTGGGTGTACCCGCCACCCGGGATCGGGATGAACCAGAACCCGCCGCTGTAGTGCCCGCCGTGGCTGCTCGCGTAGCTCTCGTCGCAGTACTTGTCGTCCTGGATGACCCCGTCGGACGTGACGCAGGACGCGGTGACCTCGGCGGGCTTCGCGATCGTGTAGAACGTCGCGACCAGCCCGACGAGACCGACGGTGACCCCGCTGCCGATCAGGATCTTGCGTTTGGTGGCCGCCTTCGCATCCGCCGCCTCCCGTGCCGCGACCGCTGCCTGCCGTTCGCGTTCCTGGTCGGCGATGGCCTGCTTGCGGGCCCGTTGTTCGGCCACCGAGGGCTGCCGCGGTTGCGTGTTCGCGTCCTGGAACCGCATCGAACCCGGCTTCTTCGGCTCCTCGGGCGGCTGCACGCCGCTGTTGTCGTCCTGCGTCATGTGCGCTCCGTAATCCCCCAGCACTGCATACCCCGCGTTCCACCCTAATCGACCCGGCACACGCGCGGTTCATGCGGCGCGGGCATCATGGGTATTGATGTCCCCAGGCTCCGAGCGGTTCCCTTCGCGCATGCAGACCCTGACCACCCGCGTGGTGATGGCCGGGGTGTTCTTCGGCGCGGTCATCGCGCTGGCCTTGAGCGTCGCCTTCTCCTGGACCGACACGCTCGCCGGCGGCGCGGGCGGCGGCGAGGGCAAGCTCAGCGAAGCCGCCCAGCAGGCGTTCCACTCGCCGCCGGGCACCTGCCTGACCTGGAGCGCCAAGGACGCCTCCGACGCGCACCAGGTGCCGTGCACGCAGCCGCACCTGTTCGAGGTCACGACCGTGGTCGACATCGGCGCGAAGTACCCGCAGCAGGCTCCGTTCCCGAGCCTCGACCAGTGGCAGGACATCGCGCAGCAGCAGTGCAACGCCGATGTGCGGCCGTATCTCGGCCACCCGCTCGACCCGTACGGCAAGCTCACCACCAACCTGCTGCGGCCCACGTCGGCGCAGTGGTCAGACGGCGACCGCCAGCTGCGCTGCGGCCTGCAGTTCGCCGGTCCGGGCGGAACGCTGCAGCTCACCACCGGCGCGGCGAAGACTCAGGACCAGTCGATGGTGTGGGCCCCGGGCACCTGTCTCGCGCTCGCGGGCAAGGGCGTCGGCGACCCGATCGACTGCGGCAAGCCGCACTCGTACGAGATCATCGCGACGCTCGACCTCGCCGCGCACTTCAAGGACGGCTACCCCAAGCTGGACGACCAGAAGTCCTGGCTCGACACCGAATGCAACAAGGCCGCGAAGGACTACACCGGCAGCGCCGACCTTTCCGCGAAGAAGCTCACGCTGGGCTGGGACTCGCGCGAGCAGGAGAGCTGGGACGCCGGGTCCACCAAGGTCAACTGCAAGGTCGCGGCCACGCTGCAGGACGGCAGCGGATTCCAGGCCGTCACCGGAAGCGTGAAGAGCGGGGCGTCGAACTCTTCCGGCCAGCAGCAGAGCCCGCCGCCCAGTTCCAGCTCCGGTTCCGGCGGAGGCAACTGAGCCGTGCCCGCCGAGATGAGCCAGGCGCGGTTCGAGGAACTGGTCTCCGACGCGCTCGACCAGGTGCCCGCGGAGTTCGCCGCGGCGATGGACAACGTCGTGGTGCTGGTCGAGGACTTCAACGAGGAAGCACCGGACATCCTCGGGCTCTATCACGGCATCGCGCTCACCGAGCGCACCAGCCACTACAGCGGGGCGCTGCCGGACCGGATCTCGATCTACCGCGAGCCGATCCTCGACATCTGCGACACCGAGGACGACGTCGTCGAGGAAGTGCTGATCACGGTGATGCACGAACTCGGCCACCACTTCGGCATCGACGACGAGCGGCTGCACGAGCTCGGCTGGGGCTGATTCCGGCGGCACCCCGCCAACCCGTTGCTGTTCCCTGATCGACACCGCGCCGCAACTGCGGAAACCACCGAAGGTCACCGAAGCATCACAGAACGCGGCCGATCTCCCTAGACTGGCCTCACCAGGGCGTTTCCTTTCCTTGTGAGGTGGTTCGTGTCGCATCGCCAGACGGACAGCCGGCTTCGCTGGCTGCTCGCCTCAAGCGGCACGTCGAACCTCGCCGACGGCATCGCCAAGGTCGCTTTCCCGCTGTTGGCCACCACGCTGACCCGCGATCCGGTGGAGATCGCCGCGCTGTCGGCAGTGCAGTTCCTGCCGTGGCTGCTGTTCGCCATCCCGGCGGGCACGCTCGTCGACCGGATCGACCGCAAGAAGGCGATGATCGCCGCGAACGCGATGCGCGCGCTCGTGGTCGCCGCGGTCACCGCGCTGCTCGCGTTCGGTTCGGTGGAGATCTGGACGATCTACGTCGCGTCGCTGCTCGTCGGCATCGCGGAGACGGTCGCGGAGAGCGCGGCGAACGTGCTGCCGCCCGCGCTGGTCGAGGCGGACCGGCTGGAGAGCGCGAACAGCAAGCTGCAGGCGTGCGAGATCGTCGGCCAGACGTTCCTCGGCGGCCCGGTCGGCAGCGCTACCTTCGCGATGTTCGCGGTCTTCCCGTTCCTGCTCTCGTCGGCCGGGTTCGCGGTCGGCGCCGCGGTGCTGCTGGGCATGGCGGGCAGCTACCGGCCGCGGCAGGAAACCAAGTCGCACATCCGGGCGGATTTCGCGGACGGCTTCCGCTGGCTGCGACGGCATTCGCTGCTGCCGCGGCTGCTCGCGATCGCCGGTCTGCTCAGCCTGATCAGCGAGCTGGCCCAGGCGCAGCTGGTGCTGTACGCGCTGGAAGACCTGCATTTGTCCGACGCGACCTTCGGCGCTTTCGCGTTCGTCGGCGGTGCGGGCGGGTTGCTCGGTGCTGGGCTGACGCCGCGGCTGGTCCGGCGCGTCGGACGGCGGGCGGTTCTGGTCGGCGGGGTGCTGTTCTGCGCGCTCGGCTTCGGCGGCATGGGCCTGGTGCGCCAGCCGGCGGTGTCCGCGGTGCTGTTCGGCGTGTTCGCGGCGGCGGTGGTGGCGGTCAACGTCGTGCTCGCGACCGCGCGCCACACCCTCGTGCCGGGCGAACTGCTTGGCCGTGTGCTCGGGGTCTGGCGCACCGTCGTCTGGGGCGCGATCCCGCTCGGCGCGCTGCTCGGCGGGTTGCTCACCAAGCTGCTCGGTTCGGCGGGCGACACTTTCGCCGCGTCCGGCCTGCTGCTGCTGTTCGTGACCGGTTATGCACTGTTCGCGCTGCGCGGGCACCCGCTCGATGACAAAACGGCCTCGACCGGCGACGGAGTCCGTTCGCAGCAGTGATCCGGCACGGTTTTGGTGCTGAAATAACACCTCACCCCGGCCGCCGGAGGTACGTGATGACCGCGCTCGACACCCCGCCGCTGCCGGACGATGACCGCGACACCGAGCTGGACTCGCCCCCGCCCGCCTCCCGTCGGCCGCTCGTCCTCGCCGCGGTCGCCGGATTCGTGCTCGGCGGATGCGTGCTCGGGCTGTTGTGGGGGCTGTCCGGCCAGCGCGCCGGAGCGAATGTCGACGCCGCGGCCGCCTGCGCCGCGTTCGCCCGCGCCGGGCACATCCCGGACACCACCGGCGGCGTCGACGCCGCGCAGTTCACCCGCATGTCCGACGACGCGGTGCACCGGGTCACCGGCTCGATGGAGCTGGCCACAGCGGCGGCGACCTTCGACGGCAACTACCAGCCGCTGGCCAAAGCCCTCGACGCGGTGAACAAGATGGTGCTCAGCAGCCGTTTCGACAACCGCGACGGGCAGGCCGCCGTCGTCCAGGCGGAACAACTCTGCGCGCGGGGCTGACCCCACGCGCAGAGCACCCGGTCAGGCCTTGTGCACGGTCTTCACGCCGAGCTGCTTGCCCGGGATGCTCGTGCCCGCGCAGCCAAGGCCGTCGAGCGGCACGAACTTCGACGCGGTCTCCTGCGGCAGGTACACGCGAAGGCCCTTGACCTGCGTCGGCTTGCAGACGCCTGGGTCGAAATTGCGCACCTGTGCGAACTGCACGTCGGCCGCGGCGGCCTGGCCGGGAGCCAGTTTCACCGGCGCGCCCTTGGTGCCGTCGCGCTCGGCGGCCGGACCGATCTGGGTGCCGTTTTCGCCGCCGACGTAGGACACGCCCGGGAAGCCCTGGATGGTGCACGGCTTGCCGCTGGTGTTCTTGATCAGCAGCGACCGGTACTCCGAGCCCGCGCCGGCGTCGCCGCCGCCCAGCGACAGGGACACGTCCCCGGCCTTGCACAGGCCGTTGTCGGCTGGCGGCTTCTCCACGGGCGCCGTACCTCCGCTCGGGGCGGACGACGCGGAAGAAGGAGCGGACGACGCGGCGGACGGTGCCGACGACATCGGGGCGCTGGACGGGGTGTCCGAACTCGCCGGCCCGCTCGCGGCGGGGGAACCTTGGCCGCACGCGGAAAGCAGCAGCGCCCCCGACGCGCCCACTGCGGACAGGAAGACCAGGGAAAACCACGGTTTCTTCGTGTTTGCCATCTCACTCGCCTCGCTGTGCTGGTGAACGCCGAACTAGGTGGAACCTCATCCGGTGGACGTTTCA
Source organism: Amycolatopsis rubida (assembly GCF_900115345.1). GTDB lineage: Bacteria > Actinomycetota > Actinomycetes > Mycobacteriales > Pseudonocardiaceae > Amycolatopsis > Amycolatopsis rubida. The sequence continues at coordinate 736,299 of NZ_FOWC01000001.1, forward strand.
CGTCCAGGTCAGGTTGCCCCGCCTCGGATGACTTCCCCGCCCGGCCCGGCTTCACTCAGCGTTTCCCCGCACGAGTGATCAAGCCCTCACGAGAGCCGCGTGTCCACCCAGCGACGGCACTCCCACCCGCTCTCCGTCGCCTCCAGCTCAACGAACTTCGTATTCGGTATCAAAGCCTCGTTCGCCAGCTCAACAGGCACATTCGAGGCCAGCCACTCCCCCGCGAGCCGGATCGCCCCACCGTGGCTGACCAGCACGATCACCCCATCCGGCGAAGTTTGCTCGTGCTTGGCCCGCAGCTCGTTCGCCGCGCCGAGCATCCGCTCGCGCACCTGCGTGCCGGTCTCCCCACCGGGGATCGGGACGTCGAAGTCGCCTTCGGTCCACGCCTTCACCACGCGCAGGTAGACGCCGATCGAGTCTGTATCGGTGTTGCCCTCTAGATCGCCGGCGTCGACCTCCTTGACACCTTCGATCACCTGCACCTCGAACCCGAACGCCTCGGCCAGCGGAGCCGCGGTCTGCTGCGCACGCACTGCTTCCGACGCGTACACCGCCACGATCGGCTCGGCTCGCAGCTGCTCAGCGAGCGCCGCAGCCTGCTCGCGGCCGAGTTCGGTGAGCGGCGGACCGGGCAACGCGGTGTCCAGCGCGCGGCGGACGTTGCCCTCGGTCTGTCCATGCCGGACCAGCAGCAGCCTCATGCCGTCGCCTTCTTGAGGAGTTTCACGCTGGCAAGCCTGGAGCCAACGGCATGAACAGCGATGATTCGCTGGCAAGCTGCGCTCATGCGCCCTCTCCCTTCAAAACCGCGTCGACCCACGCCTGCGCGTCGAGGAAATCCTGGTTCCCCGCGCCCTCCTCGATGGTGGCCGCGACCTCGTCCGCCCGCGGGTGCGAGCCAAGAAACCGCAGGTGACAGCGGCGGCGCAGGGCGGTCATCGCGTCGATGATCCGGGGTTCGGCGACGTGGCCTTCGAAGTCGATGAAGAACCGGTATTCGCCGAAGTTGCTGCGGGTCGGCCGGGCGTCGATCCGGGTCAGGTTGATCCCGCGGCCGGCCAGTTCGACCAGCAGATCCGACAGCGTCCCGGTGCGGTTGACCGCGGCCGCGACGATCGAGGTGCGGTCGGCGCCGGTGGGCGCGGGCAGTTCGCCGGGGCGGCGCACCATCAGGAACCGGGTCTGCGCGTCGCGGACGTCGGCGACGCCGGTCGCCAGCTCCTCCAGCGGGTAGTGCTCGATCGCGACCGGCGCGGACACCGCCGCGTCGAAATCGCCCTCGACCACGCCGACCGCCGCCGCCGCGGTGGACGACGAGGCGACCGGGGTGGCGTCCGGCAGGTTCGCCTCCAGCCACTCGCGCACCTGTGCGAGCGCGTGCGGATGGCTCGCGACGGTGCGGATTTCGCCGCTGCCCGGCCGTTTGAGCACGCTGAAGTGGATGGGCAGGATCGTCTCGGCCGTGGCGACGAGCGGGTCCCCGTCGCTGAGCCCGTCGAGTGTCGTGGGCACCACGCCCTCGACGGAATTCTCGATGGGCACGCACGCGGCGTCCGCGGCTCCGTCGCGGACGGCCTGCAACGCCAGCCGGACGGTCTCGTAGGGGGTCAGGTCCTCGCCCGGCGCGAGCGCGCGGGCGGCCTGCTCGGTGAACGTGCCCTGAGGGCCGAAATACGCGATCCGCAACACGAAGGTCAGGCTAGCGACCGCGCGCGTGGCGCTTTTCACTCGGACAGCCGGTGGCTAAACCAGTTACGCCGGGTGGCGTTTTTTGCCATGCTGGAAGGGTGACCGCCGACTCAGGCACACACGCCGGGCACGGGGAAGCCGTTTCGCCGGGTTCTCCCCGAACGCCGGAATTAGTGCTGTGCGCCGTCGATGAACCGCTGGCCGCGGCGTGGACCTCCGCCGTGGCGGGTTTCGGCGGCTCCGTCCGGGTGCACCGCGGTTCGGTGCTCGACATCTCCGCCCAGGCGGTGGTCAGCCCGGCCAACTCCTACGGCTGGATGCGCGGCGGGATCGACGCCGTCTACGCGCGGGCGTTCCCCGGCATCGAGCAGAGCGTGCGCAGCGCGGTACTGGCTTCCTACGGCGGTGAGCTGCCGATCGGCGAGTCGGTGATCGTCCCGACCGGCGAATCCGAACCGGCGTGGCTGATCAGCGCGCCGACCATGCGCGAACCCGGCGAACGGCTGCCCGCCGACACCGTCCACCCGTATCTCGCGGCGCGCGCGGTGTTCCTGCAATGGCAGCGCGGACAGCTGGATTCCGGCCCGGTCGCCTCGGCCGTGCGGACGATCGCGATGCCCGGGCTCGGCACCGGCGTCGGCGGCGTGGCCCCGGCCACGTGCGCCCGGCAGGTCGCCGCCGCGTGGCAGGAGGTTTTCGGGGCCGACGGTCACCTTCGGTGACCGAATATCTGCCGGCTCAAGGGTGCGTGCATCACATCACAGCGCGTTCACGCGCGGTAAGCCCTACCGTTGATACGGCGTTACGGAAGTAGCGCAGACGGAGCCAGCGCAGGCGACGGCCGAGGAGTGTGCGATGCCCACACGGGTCCGTGAACTCAGCCCTTATGTAGAGCTGCATCGGGAACAGTGGCGGGAGCTGCGCAGCTCCACTCCGCTGCCGCTGACCGCGGACGAGCTGGTCCGGCTCCGCGGGCTCGGGGAGCAGATCGATCTCGCCGAGGTCGCCGACGTGTACCTGCCGCTTTCGCGGCTGATCAATCTCCAGGTGAAGGCCCGGCAGCAGCTGTACGAGGCCACCACGACATTTCTCGGCGAGGACTGCCGGGGCACCAAGGCGCCGTTCGTGATCGGCATCGCGGGCAGCGTCGCGGTCGGCAAATCGACCACCGCCCGGATCCTGCGCACCCTGCTCGCCCGCTGGCCCGACCACCCGCGCGTCGACCTCGTGACGACCGACGGGTTCCTCTACTCGCGTACCGAGCTGACCCGGCGCGGGATCATGCACCGCAAGGGTTTCCCGGAAAGCTACGACCGGCGCGCGCTGCTGCGGTTCGTCACCGAGGTGAAGTCCGGGGCCGAGCGGGTGTCCGCGCCGGTGTACTCGCACCTGGCCTACGACATCCTCCCGGACCAGGAACAGGTCGTGGAGCGGCCGGACATCCTCATCATCGAGGGGCTGAACGTCCTGCAGCCCGGCCCGAGCCTGACCGTCTCGGATCTGTTCGACTTCTCGATTTACGTCGACGCGCACATCGACGACATCGAGCACTGGTACGTCGAGCGATTCCTGAAGCTGCGGCACACCGCGTTCGCCGATCCCGCCTCGCACTTCCACCACTTCGCCGGCCTGCCCGACGACGAGGCCCGCGAAGAGGCGCGGCACCTGTGGCGCACCATCAACGAGCCGAATCTGATGGAGAACATCAAGCCGACTCGGCCCCGTGCGACTCTCGTGCTCCGCAAGGACGCCGACCACGCCATCAACCGTGTTCGATTGCGGAAACTCTGACTTTCACCCACACGCGTCTCTCCGGCCTCGTTCTGCACAGCGGCCGGAGTAATTGACCAATCAGCCAGAGTCTTCGTAACCACTTGGCCGATACCAGCGCCTCGGTCCGCAAGCGACCCTGAAAGCAGCAGGAAGTCGCACTTGACCTGCGAAGGAGGCCACGATGTTGACTATCGTCCTGACCTGGGTCGGCGCGGTATTGGGATTGACGCTGCTGGTCGCGATGGCCGCGGGGGCGTTCGTCGTCGACTTCGACGACGCACTGCGCGAACGGCGCGTGAAGGCACGCGGCACGGCGGAGCCGACCAGCTGAGGCCCGAGCTTCGGGTCCAGGCAAGATGTGCGGCATGAGTCCGGTGAGCCGCGCGCGCAAGAAGAGTTCCCTACCCACCGCCCCCAGCGTCAACGGTCTGTTCAAGGACGTGCTGCGGGACTTCTCCGCGGTCGCGGCCGAGCCCGGTCCGTTCGACATCGACCTGCTCGGTTCCGAGGTCGTCGGGCAGTGGCGGGACGTCGTCGTGGCGGACGAACCGGAAAGCCAGCTCGGACTGGAGCTGATCGCGTTCGCGCAGCGCAAGATCACGCCCGGCGCGGCGGCGCTGCTGGCCGCGCTGAAGGTGCTGGCCGAGTCCGAAGAGGAGCGTTCGGCGGCGGCCGAGGCGCTCGGCGTCGTGCTCGGCCGGGGCATCCCGGAGCCGGAGTGGGCCGCCGAGGTCGGGCAGGTCAGCGTCGGGGAATGCTGGCGCACCGGGGATGTCTACGGCGACGAGTCGTCGCTGCTGTGCGTCTTTTCCCGCGGCGACCACGCGCTCGGCCTGCTCGCGCTGCTGGACTTCACCGAGGGCGGCCGGGTGCGCGACCTGGTGGTCATCGAGGAGCCGCACGAGGTGCTCGCCGAAATGCGCTCGCAGGTCGAGGATGACGGCGAACTGGTCGTACTGGAGAAAATCGAGCCCGCCGACGCGCACCGGCTGCTGGTGTCCGGGATCGCGGCCACGGACGCGCTGGACGAGCCGGACGTCGGCGAGGACTACCCGCGGTTCCACGCCATCGCGCTGGCCTGGGCGCGTTCACTGCCGGACCCGGCCGAGGTTCCGCCGGTCGCCGAATGGACTGCCGCGCAACGCGAGGAAGCGGTCACCCGGTTCCTCGCCGGCACGAACCTGCCCGACGCCGACGCCGCCCGCGAAATCGCCAACCTGCTGGTCGAGCACGGCTGCCGCACCGAACCGGCGAACCCGCTGCGCGTCGGCCCGGAAAAGCTGGCGCGGTTCCTCGAATCCTTGCTGGAGGGCGAGTACGAGCTGGAAGACGAGGACGCCGTCGCCCCGGTGGTGCTGTCCTGGGCAGGCTGGGCCGCGGCTCGCGCCGGACTGTCCGAAGTCGCCACGGCCGCGCTGCTGGAAGAAGTCACCGAGTATCTTGGCGAGTACCTCTCGGACGACGACGAGGAAGAGGACTTCAGCGACTACCTCGACGGCACTGAATCCGCCGACGAGGCACTGGAAGTGGTGGCCCGCCGCCAGTTCGCGGTGCCCGAACTGTCCACAGTGATCGGTGACGAGGAACTGGCCGACCTCGACCCCGGCGACCCGGAACAGCGTCGGCTGCTGGTGATCGGCGCACACCCGGAGTACCACGAATCGCTGGCCGCGGAAGAATTCGACGGCGCGGACGGCCTCCGCCTCGCCCTTGAGACGTCCATTGTGGACCAGCTGTGGGACGACGAGCCCGCCGAAGTGTGGACCGCCGCGCAGAACCTGCTGCAGCAGGACCTTTCCCGCACCGACGTCCTCGACCGCCTGGTAACCGTCCTCGAAGGACAGTTGACCGAAACCGAGGAAGAAAACCAGCTCGACTACGACCTGGACGCCTACCGTGCCGCCTTGGCCGAACTCTAGCCCTTCGGAAGCGCGATCCGGGCCGACCGGATCTCCGCGAGCAACCGGGTCTTGCGGCGGTGGACGTTCACCAGCTCGGCGACGTAGCCGGTGAACTCCTCCGCCGTGCCCGCTTGCTTGTGCAGGGTGCGCAGTTTTTTGAGGCACTGCGCCGCTTCCCGGTACGCGCTGGCTTCTTTGTGCGCGATCAGCTGCTCGATGCGGTCGCGGTATTCCGGAATGGACTCTTCTTCTCGCGGGGCCGCTGTCCGCTGTGGAGTCAACATCCGCGCCGCGTACGCGATCGCCTCGCTGTGCCGCCCAGCCGCCCGCAACACCCGGACGATCCTGAGGCTGACGTCCACTCGCGGCGGTTTGGCCGCGAGAATGGCGACCAGCCCGTCCACGTCCCCGCTGGCCTCGGCGATCTCCTCCCGCAGCCGCTCCGCGATCTCAAGCTTTTCTCCCGGCGCGCCAGCTATTTCGTCCACCATGGACTTCATCCGCGCGAGCCCGGCGTCCCCGAGTGCCGCCGCGAAGTCGGCCACCGCGACCGCCCGCCCGCTGAACGCCGCCTCCAGCACCCAGTCCGCGAGCTGCTCCGGATCCGGCGGCCGAGCCGCACAAGCCCGCGCGTACAACGCGACAGCCTGGTCAAGCCGCACCTCGAGGTCCGCCGCGAGCGCACCGTGCTGCTCAAGCATGCCCACGATGTCATCCACCGCCCGCCGGGCGAGCGGCGCGAGATCAGCGCGGCTGCCGGAGTCGAGCAGCCGCCGCACAGTATCGAGAACCGCACCGATTTTGGCGGTGTACTCGACCGGGTCGGGGACGCTCACGCGAACAGTCTGCCGTATGGCCCGTAACCAGCGTGTGGGCCAACGGCGTACTCTTTTCGGCCCAACCCGGACACCCCAGGTGAGCACCGCGTGATAGTCAGGTCCAGTGACCCTAGACGAGCTCACCCAGCGCCTCCGCGACTTCGCCGCCGCCCGGGACTGGGAACCGTTCCACACCCCGAAAAACCTGACGATGGCCCTGTCCGGCGAAGCAGGCGAGCTGATCGCCCTGTTCCAGTGGCTGACCCCGGAGGAAGCCGCGGACTGGCGCGCGGACCCGGTCCGGGAGTTCAACGTCCAAGACGAAATCGCCGACGTAATGCTGTACCTGGTCCGGCTGGCGGATGTGCTGGGGATCGACCTGCTGGAAGCAGCGAACGCGAAGGTGGACCGGAACGAGAAGAGGTTCCCTCCGCTAGCCCGCTGACCCGGCCGTCGCCCGCTTCGTCTCGTCGAGGTACCACCCGCCGACCAGCGCACCGGCCGCGAGAACAGCCAGCACGATCCCCGGACCCACCCCGGTGCCGCCGAACATCGCGATCACCGTGATGATCATCAGGATCAGTCCGGCCCCCATCAGCACCCGCCCGATCAGCCGGTCACGGCTCGACGGCGTTTTCGGGCGCCTCGGCTCCGGGGCCGGAACGAATCCCCACAGCGCCGCGGCCTGGTCCAGCCGGACGACGTGCGCACCGAGTTCGAGCGCCCGGGAGAGCCGCGGTTCGGACTCGCGCACCCCCGCGTCGTACACCAGGTGTGTGACCGAACCCGTCAGCTTTTTCGCGAGCTGGAACCCTTCCGACAGCACCCGCGCGCGCAACTGGTCCGCGTCCGCCGTCGTGCCGAGCACCAGTACCCTCGTCGGCTTGTCGCCGGTCGCGGTGACCTTGAGGTCCACCACCACTTCCAGCGCCCCGAGTGCGTCCGCGACCTGACGCAGTTCGCGGTACTCGGCGGAGGTCACCACTCCGTCGGCCTCCGCGACCCGGCGCAGCTCGGCGACGAAGCCGGTGTGGATGCGCTGTACCTCTGCCGCGGCCATCCCGGCTTCGGCCGCGAGAGCAGCGAGCGCCCAGATCTCCTCGTCGGTCAGGAACTGGTCCCCGACCGCTTCGGCGAGCAGGTCGAGGTAAGCCTGCGCGACCGGTCCGCCGTCTGCCGCGGGAACCCGGTCCACGGCCTCGGCCATCCAGCCCTTCTCCGCGCCTGCCGCCGACCGGCGCAGAGCTGCCGTTTGGGACGCGTACCGCGGCAGTTCCGGAAAACGCACCGGCTGCGCGAACCGCAAGCCGTGCGTACCGACGAGCGCGATCATCGCCTGCGCGCACGCCCGGGCGGCCGGTTCGGCGAGGTAACCGGGGAAGTCCTCGATGTCGAAGGCGCGGGCGACGGTGGCGAGACGGTAGTTGGGCAGCGGCAATACCGCCCTCGCCGTGTCCTTGAGCGAGATCCCCGGCAGCCGAGGCAGCCGGACGCCTGACTGGCTGATCTCGACCAGGAGTCCTTCCACCGAGGACAGGTCGAGCGCCACGACGACCGCGCCCCGGCACAGGTCGAACAGCTGGCCGAGGATGTCTCCCAAGGCCGGCGCGTCAGCCAGTTCCGCCGCGGTGATGCGGTGCGGGTTGCGCCGGTTCGCGTCCGCGGCGACGACCGTCGCGAACTCGCCGAGGAACGTCCCGTCCCCGCGGAACCGGATCGCGGCGACCTCCAGGACACGGCCGGTGTGCAGTCCGGTCGTCTTCACGTCGAGTGCGGTGAATTCCGTGTCGCGCGCGGGCACCTGCCCGGTCGAGGACAGGGACAGTCGTTCGATCAGCTCGGCCATCGTGGATGCGCTTTCTCCTGGACAGTTCCCCTGACCATCGCGAGAAGCCGGCGAATCGTCACAGGCCGGACGGAAAACGCTGTCTTTGTGACAGATCCGTGACTCTTTCTTGGCTCTGGACAATCTGGCCGCCCTGCCGCGTAACACTTGCCATCGTTTTTGCGAACACCATTCGGCACCCGCCTCAGGAAGAGGAATTCCGAATGCACTCCACGCCCGCGCCGCCGTCGCGGCCCAAGCTGAAGCCCCCGACCTGGCTGGCGGTCGTCCTCAGCGTCTTCGCGGTTCTCTTCATTCTCGGCGCGGTTTTCGGAAAGCCGGCACCGACGCCGAAGCCGGTCGCCGCACCAGCCGCCTCGTTCCCGACCTCGGCTCCGGCAACCACGTCGGCCAGCCCGGTGCCGGTGACCTACACCGTGGACAAAATCACCGACGCGGCCAATGTCGAATTGACCGGTTCCGACGGCAGCCATCGCACCGTGCACATCCTCGGCATCGAGGTGGCGACCGGAAACAACTGCTACGCAAGTGAAACGACTGTCTGGGCCAACAACAAGCTTGCCAGTACGGCGGTGAAGATCACCACGGACACCACTGACGGCGTCGCATTGGCCTTGAGCGACGGCACCGACTACGCGACCGCGGCGCTCTCGGCCGGATACGCCCGGCTGTCCGGCAATGTCGTCTCCGATTCGCTGCGCAACGCGGCGGACACGGCCCAGCAAGCTGCGACCGGAGTGTGGGCGGAACCGTGCAAAGGCATGATCACTGCGCCGACGCCGGTGCCGACTTTTACTCCGCAGAAGGAAACGCCCGCTCCTCCGCCGCCGCCGCGCACGTCTGAACAAGCCGCCCCGCCACCGGTCGAGGACGAGCCGGAACCTGAGCAGCCGAGCAATGTGTATTACAAGAACTGTGCGGCAGCGAAAGCTGCACACGCGGCTCCGCTCCACCGCGGCGAACCGGGCTACCGTCCCGGACTGGACCGCGACGGCGACGGCGTGGCCTGCGAGCGGTAACTCCTGGTGTCCTGCGGCACCACCGGCAGACGAACCGCCGCACAGCCCGTAACCTGGAGATATGCCGATCCAGGTGCTGCTAGTAGACGACCACGAACTCGTCCGGCGGGGCCTGCGCGACCTGCTCAGCGACGAGGCCGACCTGGAAGTGGTCGCCGAGGCCGGGAGCGTCGAGGAGGCGCTCGCGGTGGCCATGCACGTCGAGCCGGACGTCGCGGTCGTCGATGTTCGGCTCGGGGACGGCGACGGCATCACGCTCTGCCGCGAGCTGCGGTCCAAACCGAATCCGCCGGCCTGCCTCATGCTCACCGCGTTCGACGACGAGGAAGCCATGGTCGGCGCGATCATGGCGGGTGCTTCGGGCTATCTGCTCAAGCAGGTTCGCGGCCAGGACGTAGTGAACGCGGTCCGCGAGGTCGCCGCCGGCCGGTCGCTGCTCGACCCGGTCAGCACCGCTCGTGTGCTCGACAAACTGCGCCATCCACCGACCGACGAGCTGGCCGCCCTCACCGACCGCGAGCGCGACGTCCTGGAGCTGATCGGACAGGGACTGTCGAACCGCGAAATCGCCGAACGTCTTTTCCTCGCCGAGAAAACGGTGAAGAACTACGTGACGTCCGTGCTCGCGAAGCTCGGCATGCAGCGCCGCACCCAGGCCGCGGCGTGGATTGCCCGGCGCGGCAAGTGAATCAGCTGCCCGCGACGGCGCGGCCGTAGCGTTCGGACAGCTGTTGCAGCCGCGAGATCAGCTCCGGCGGCGATTCGACGGTGAAGTCCATCATTAGCATTCCAATGTAGACAGCCACGGTGTCCAAACTGTCCGCGCCGGTGACGAGCACGCAGTGGTGTTCGTCGATGGGTTCGACGACGCCGACCGTCGGATTGATCCGAGCCAGCACCTGGTCCGCCGGGGCGTCGATGCGCAGGCGCGCGTGCACGAGCCAGCCGCTCGCCGCGATCGTGCGCATCGCGAAGGCGGTGTAATCCCCGCCGGGCAGGGGATTCGGCTCGAACCGGCGACGGGTCGGCATCCGCGGCTGCATCAGGTCGACGCGGTAAGTCGCCCAGTCGCCGTCCCGCGGGTCGCGAGCGACCAGGTACCACCGCCGTTGCCAGCTCAGCAACCGGTACGGCTCGACCAGCCGCAACTCGTCCGCGTAGGCGAACCGGAGCCATTCGACGTGCCGGATCGCCCGCGCGACCTCCTGCAGCACGCCACCGTCGACCTCCGGATCGGGCGCATCGGTGCCAGTGTTCTCCGGACCGCGGTCGATGGTCGAGCGCAGGGCGGCGACCGTCGGACGCAGTCTCGACGGCAGGACCCGTTCGAGCTTCGCGAGCGCTCGCGTGCCGGCCTCCTCGATCCCGGAGACGCCCGCCGCGGCCCGCAGCCCGACGGCGACCGCCACCGCCTCCTCGTCGTCCAGCAGGAGCGGCGGCAGCTTCCCGCCCGAGCCGAGCCGGTAGCCGCCGACGTTCCCGCGCGTCGCCTCGACGGGATAACCCAGGTCACGCAGCCGTTCGACGTCGTTCCGGATCGTGCGGGCCGAAACGCCCAGGCGCTCCGACAGTTCCCTGCCGCTCCGCCCAGCGGCGGTCTGCAGGAGAGCGAGAAGCGCCAGCAACCGCGCCGTCGGATCGGCCATCGAAACTCCCTGTTCTATTAGGAACTAATCCTACCTAATAGCCTCCTAGTGTTCTTCTCATGACGAACGCGACCGCCTCCCTCGCCCTCCGCCCCTTCACCGTCGAGATCACCGACGCCGAACTCGCGGACCTGCACGACCGCCTCGCCCGCACCCGCCTGCCGCAGCCGTCGCCGACCGACGACTGGGACGCCGGCACCCCGAACGCCTACCTGCGGACAGCGCTCGAAGCGTGGCGGGCCTTCGACTGGCGCGCCGCCGAAGCGCGGATCAACTCCGTCCCGCACTTCACCACCGAGATCGACGGCCAGACGTTCCACTTCATCCACCTCCGCTCCGCCCACCCCGGCGCGACACCGCTGCTGCTCGCGCACACCTACCCCGGCTCGTCGGTCGATTACTTAGATCTGATCGACCGCCTCGTCGACCCGGTCGCGCACGGCGGCCGCGCCGAGGACGCCTTCGACGTCGTCATCCCCGACGCGCCCGGCTACGGCTTCTCCCAGCCCGTCGCCGAGCCGGGCTGGACAGTCGCCCGCGTCGCCGCCGCGTACGACCGCTTGATGCGCGGCCTCGGGTACGGCAGCTACGGGATCCACGGCTCGGACAACGGCGCGATGGTCGCCAGGGAACTAGGCCTGCTGAACCCGGACGGTTTCCTCGGCCTGCACGTTCTGCAGCTGTTCTCGTTCCCCTCCGGCGACCCGGCGGAGTTCGAACGCCTCGAACCGGCCGACCACGCCGGCCTCGCGCACATGCAATGGTTTCAATCAGTCGGTGGCTACAACACGATGAACGCCTCGCGCCCGCAGACGGTTTCCGTTGGCCTCAGCGACTCCCCGATCGGATTACTCGCCTACAGCGAGCTGTTCAACTCCTTCGGCAACGGGACCTCGCTCGTGCCGCTGGAAACGATCCTGCTGGAGGTGAGCGTGAACTGGTTCGCCAACGCCGCTTCCGGGATGAGCCGCAGCTACCTGGAGAACGCCCGCGCGCAGGCCGAGCCGCGGGTGAGCGACGCGCGCACCGGGGTGGCGGTGTTCAAGGACGACTTCCAGACCATCAGAACCTTCGCCGAACGCGACAACACCACCATCGTGCACTGGAGCCGCTTCGAGGAAGGCGGACACTTCGCGGCGATGGAACGCCCCGGCCTCCTCGCCGGCGATATTCGCGCTTTCTTCGCTAACCGCGACTGACCCCTGCTGAATCCGCGTCCCAACCCCGCCCGCGTTGCTGCGGACGGGGTTCTCGGCATCCAGGACAGAGCTGTGGGTAGCCGACTTGCGTGGATTGGTTCACCCAATTGAGTGCCGAATGGATGTTCGATTCTTCGCTACCATGGGGAACAGCTCGGTGGCAGACGAGAGAATTCGAGGAAGGAGCGTGTTCGATGACTCGTGAAGGCTGAATCTCTTGGTGCGCAGTGTGTTCACAGCGGTGGGTTCACAGCGGTGGGTTCACAGCGGCGCGAGGTTGATGCAGCGTGTTTGCTGCGAGCGATTCGGGACGAACGCGATTCAGGGCAACGATTCAGGGCAACGCAGAGGCAGCACGTTCACTGCGATCCAAGGCGGCGGGTTCGAGGCGACGGTGGCGTAGCGACGGGTTCGAGGCGGCAATCCCGAAATGGCACAAGGCCAACGTGGCGCTGTTTCACGACACTAGGTCGCCGCAACGCGGGGTCGACGACACAGTGCAGAACGAAGCAATGCCACGCGGCTGACGTGACGAGTCCGATGCAATGTCAGCTTGATGCGATGCGGTTACCGCGACGTGCGCGCGGCACGGTAACTGCCGCTTCGGCTCGCGGCTGAGTGGGCTATTGCCTTGCATGCCATGGCAATGCTGTTACCGCGGTCGGTGTAACGCGAAGTGTTGCGGCACGGCGGCGTTGCGGCACGGCGGCGTTGCGGCACGGCGGCGTCGCGGCACGGCGGCGTTGCGACGTTGCGGCACGGCGGCGTTGCGGCGGCGTTGCGACGTTGCGGCACGGCGGCGTTGCGACCTAGCGGCAGCGTTTAGACGTTGCGGCGGTGCGGCGGCGGCATCGGCGATGCGGTTTCGCGATGCGGCATCGGCGCAGCGTCGTCGCAAACGTGGCGGTGTCGCAGTGCGGTCGCGTGGCGGAGGCGCGGCGCAATGCGGCGGCATCGCGCTGTGGCTGTGGCGTGGCGACGGCGCGGGGCGACGGCGCAGCTCAGTGTGGCGTGGCCGCGGCGTCGTGGTGTGGTGTTACGGCGTCGCAGCACAGTGCGGCGTCGCGGCGTCGCGGCGGCACAGTGCGGCGACGTCGGCAGTGCGGTCGCATCCCGCTGCGGCGGCGCGGCACAGTCGCGTCGGCGACGATGCGGCGGCGTCGCCGTGGCACAGTGCGGTGCGGCGGCGTGCGCCACTGCGCAATGTGGTCGCGTCGCAGCGCGGCATCATCGCACTACCACTGCGGCCTCGTCGTGGCGGAAGTCCCGTCACCACTGCAATGAGAGCCGTCGCGCCGCAGTATCAACGTTGCGGCATGGCCGTCTTACCGTCGCTCACCGCGACGCGCTTGGACTGCATCACTCGCCACCACAACGCAGCTACCGAAACCCTTGCGCAGCACCACGACCACCGAAACGCTCACTCAAGCGGCAGATCAAACGCGACCAAAGTCCCCAAACTCGGCGAAGAATTGAGGAAAAACCGGCCACCAGCGGCATCAGCACGTTCGGCCAGATGCCGCAGCCCCCGGGTCGCGACCCCTTGCGGCACCCCGGATCCGTTGTCGCGCACGCGAAGCTTCACGCCCTCGGCGTCGCGGGTCAGCGTCACGCGGGTCTCGCTTGCGCCGGAGTGGCGGACCACATTGGACAGTGCCTCGCGCAGTGCGGCGCGGATGTGGTCGGCCCGCTCGGCCGGGATGTCGGCGAACTCGCCCGACAGCTCCAGGGTCGGCGGATACCCGAGCAGCTCGCCTGCGATGCGCACTTCGCCGCGCGCGGATTCGGCGAGGTCGGTCGGGGCTCCCGGGTCGTGGCGTGGCTCCGGCGAGCGCAGTGCGCGCACGGTGCCGCGGATTTCCTCGATGGTCTGGTCCAGCTGGTCGATCGCGTCGGACAGCCGGGCCCCATCGGCCTGGGCGAAGCGTTTGCGCATGTTGCGGCGGACCCGGTCCAGCTGCATGCCGGTGCCGTAGAGCCGTTGCACGATCACGTCGTGCAGCTCGCGGGCGATGCGTTCGCGCTCTTGGTAGAGGGTCACGCGATGCCGCGCGTTCGCGCCCTCCGCCAGCGCGAGCACCACCCCGGCCTGCGCCGCGAACGCCGCGAGCATCTCGACCGTGCCCGCGGAAAACGGCTCGCGACCTTGCCGTCGGTACACGGTGAGCGCGCCAAGCACTCGCCCGCCGGAGCCGAACGGCGCGGCCGCGAACGGTCCGTACCCGCGCAGTTCGTCCGGCACGTACGGTGCCGTGCGCGGATCGACGATGAAGTCCTCCGCCGCGATCGGCTCGCTGCCGCGCGCGACCTGGCCTGCCGCGGAATCCATTTCGAGCGTCAGCCCGCGCAGCTCGCCGACCGGGCCGCCTTCACCGTCGCCCGTCGGCACCTCGGCGAGAAAGCCGTCGACCCCATACGCCGCCTCGACCACGACGCGCCCGTCATCGGCACTGACCATCGCCAGGCCGAGGTCGGCGTCCGCCAGTTCGACGGCTCTGGCCACGACTGTTTCCAGCACCCCCTCCGGTTCGTCCCCGGACAGCGCGGTGCTGGTGATCTCCGTGGCCGCGGAAAGGGCACGCGCGGCGAGTGTCGGGTCCATGAGCAACTCCGACCTTAGCGCGGAGCCCTGCCCCAGACCCGAAATCGTGACCGTCACCAACAACCCCCCGTCACGCCGCCACCCGCGGCAACGCCCGCCGCACGACGTGCCCGTCCCGGACCTCGAAAACGATGTCCGCTTGCAGCTCTTCATCCGCATTGTGCGTGACGTGCACAACCGTCCGTCCAGCGAGTTCTGTACGCAACATCGCGCGCAGCGCCCGCGCCGTCGGCTCGTCGAGATGCGACGTCGGCTCGTCAAGCAACACCAACTCCGCCGAGGGAGCCGCCAGCAACGCCCGTGCCAACGCCACCCGCTGCGCCTGTCCGCCGGACAATCCGGCCCCGGCGCTGTCGAGCACCGTCGCCAAATCCAGCTCCGGCAACTGCGCCTGATCAAGCGCCCGCCGCAAATCGGACGTCTCCGCCATCGGATCCGCGAGCCGCAAATTCTCCGCCACAGTGGTCGACACGAGCATCGGCTCCTGCGGTGCCCAAGCCACCTTCCCCGGCACGACGATCTCCCCGCGGCGAGGCTGAAGGAACCCCAGCAAGGCCGCCACCAACGTCGACTTCCCAGCCCCACTCGGCCCGACGACCGCCACATAAGCCCCGGTCGGCACGCTCAACTCGACGTCCTTCAGCACCGCCTCGCCGCCGGGCCACCCCAGCTCGGCACCCCGCAACCGGACCGCGTCCGCGAGATTGCGGTCCGGCTCGCCTGTGGACCGAGCGACAACGTGGCCCGCCTCGTCCACCGGTTCAGCACTCGCGCGGCGTACTGCTTCGTACGCGCCCCCGGCAGAACCAGCCGCACCACGCGGACGCCCCACCACCGGCTTAGCAATCACGCGGCCAGCTGCTTCATACACACCGCGCGAACGCCCCGCTTCCGACTCAACAATCACACTGCCCGCTGCTTCATACACACCGCGCGAACGCCCCGCTTCCGACTCAACAAGCACGCTGCCAGCTGCTTCGTACGAGCCCCCGGCAGAACCAGCCGCACCCTGCGAGTTCTCCGCCGTCGACTCGCCGACCACCGCGCCGAGCCGAACCCGAGCCGCTCGCAGCGTGTCCCCATGCACCGCCGCCTGCGGCAACAGCGCCAACACCTCGGCCAGAGCCAACGGCACCAACGCCAGCAGCGGAGCCATCACTCCCGCCAGCTCCCCACGGCCGACCGCGCTCGCAGCCAGCATCGTGCTGACCACCGCGGCTGCCCCGGTCGCCAGCGTGATCAGCGCATCCGCCGCGCCCGCTCCGAAGGCCTGCCGTCGAGTGTCGGCAGCCAGTTGCGTGTCCGTCGAGGCCAGGTCACGGCGACGCGAAGCCGCCCGGCCATAAGCGAGCAGTTCCGCCGCCGACGAGAACAGCACCAGCACCTGAGCCGCGACGTCACGCCGTCCAGCCGCGAGGGCCGAAGTCGCCCGGCGCTCCAAACGCAACGCGACCGCCGGCGCTGCCAAGCCGACCAGCACAGTCAAGGCCAGCACCAAACCGGCCGACTGCAGCACTAACGTCTGTACCGCGATAGCCCCGGCCGCGACCAACCCGACCACGATCGGCGGCGACACGACCCGCGGCAACAGATCCCGCACCGTGTCGACGTCCGTCACCAACCGGCGCTGGCTCTCTCCGGCTTCGAGGCTTCGTGCTGGACCCAAGCGCACCAACGCATTCCACAGCCGGACCCGCAACCGTCCGGCGATCCGGAAGGCGGCGTCGTGCGTCACGAGCCGTTCGACATACCGGAGTCCGGCCCGGCCAAGCCCGAACGCGCGCACCCCGACGACCGCGACCGTCAAGGTCAGAATCGGCGGCTGCGACGACGCTTTGGCGATCAGCCAGCCAGAGGTCGCGGTGAGCGCAATCCCTGCCAAGAGCGCCAATGCGCCTAGCAGGGCACCGGAGAACAGCCGTCGGTCGAGCAACATCCGCCAGGGAAGCGGTCGGGCATCGACAGTGTCCGAGGTGGACTCAACTACCGCCGCGGGAGACGAGTCCGAAACAGTAACTGCGGCAGAACGTTCGTGCGCAGCGATTACCGCCGCCGCACCGTTTTCGACGGCCCGCTCGACGGCGTCGATGACCCGCCGCGCGTTGACGTCGTCCAGGTGCGCGGTCGGCTCGTCCAGCAGCAGCAACCACGCGCCCGACTGAACGCGCAGCAACGCGCGAGCCACGGCGACGCGCTGGCGTTGTCCCTGGGAAAGCCGGTCGACCGGACGGTCGGCGAGGCCGTGCAGGCCCAGTTCGCCGAGCACGGTGTCGATGTCCGATCCAGCGACGGCAAGCTCTTCCCGCACTGTGCCGCCGCTGAAAACCGGCGACTGCGGGACCCATGCGATACCAGCACGCCACCGTTCGAGGTCGGCTTCGGCGAGCGGCACGTCACCGGCCCGCACCGACCCATCGTAGGACGGCACGAAGCCCAGCAGAGTCGCGAGCGTGGTCGATTTGCCGCCACCGCTCGGCGCGCGCAGCCACACGATCTGGCCGCGCCGGACGGAGAAACTCTCGCCGTCGGGAGCGAATCCGCCGCGTCGGGCGACTTTTAGGTCAGACACAACCAACGATCCACAAGGCGCGGTCCGCGTTCCTTCGGTCGGGACTGGCTCCGCGAGCACCGCGCTCACCCGGCGGACCGCTTCCACGCCGTCCTCGCTCGCGTGGAATGCCGCGCCGACCGCGCGAATCGGCTGGTAGCACTCGGGAGCGAGGATCAGCACGCCAAGCCCGATCGCCAGCGGGAGCGATCCCGACACCAGCCGGACGCCGATGACGACAGCCACCAAGGCGACCGACAGCGTCGCCGCGAGTTCGAGCACGAACGCCGAGGAGAACGCGACTCGCAACGTCTTGAGTGTCGCGCGACGATGCCGGTCCGACAGTTTCCGCACGGTTTCGGCCTGTGCCTCAGCCCGCCGGAACGCGGTGAGCACTGGCAACGCCCGCACCAGTTCAAGCAGCAGGCCGGACATCCGGTGCACCGCGTCCGTGGCGCCGGAAACGCGGTCGGCGGTGAATTTTCCGACCAGGACCGCGAACATCGGCAGCAACGGGACCGTCGCGGCGATGATCACCGCCGACGGCCAATCTGTCCACAGGATCGCCGCGCCTGCCGCGACCGGGACGACCGCGGCAGTGACAAGCGCGGGCAGGTACTCGCGGAAATAGGAATCGAGTGCGTCGAGGCCGCGTGTCACGAGGGTCGTGAGTTCGCCGTGGCCGCGGCGGGCGAGCCATTCCGGGCCGAGGCGCAACGCGTGGTCGACGACGCGGGCGCGCAGGTCGCGTTGCGCGGTCGCGGCGGCGCGGGCGGAGACCACCCGCACCGCCCAGCTGGTGCCTGCGCGGCCCACGACGAGCGCGAACAGAACAGTCAGCTGGACGGTGCGGCCCCCTTCCCCCAGCCCCCGGGAGACTACGTCCGCGAGGATGTCCGCCAGCAGAAAAGCTTGTCCGACAAGGAAAACCGCGTTCCCGAACGACAGCACCGCGACCAGGATCAGCGCTCGGCGCGCGGCCGGCCCCAAGGCCGAGAGCGCGCCGAGCGGACCCTTGCCCGGCCGCACAGGGTCCATGGGGGACCCGGTGGCGGAAAGGGGTGCGCGGCCGGGAAGCTCGGTCATGGTGCGTGCACCGCCGGGATGTGCTGGACGCCGATCCGCTTGCGGAACACCCAGTAGGTCCAGCCTTGATAGATCAGCACAGCTGGCGCCCCGAACGCGCCGACCCAGGTCATCACCGTCAGCGTGTAGTGGCTGACCGCGCTGTTCATGATGGTCAGCGAGTGCGCCGGGTCGAGGGTGGAGGGCAGGACGTTCGGGTAGAGCGCGCCGAAGAAGGTCACCGCCGCGGCCGTGATGACTACCGCGAGCGCGGCGAACGCCTGCCCGTCGCGGTCGACGTAGAGCCGCAGCCACGCCACCGCCGCGGCGAGGACGACGATCGCCAGCGAGATGAGCGTCCACAGTTTGCCTTCGCGGACCTGGACGACCACCAGGAACGCGACCAACGGCAGCAGCCCGACCGGGAGGAAGCGCAGCGCGATGGTGCGCGCACGTTCCCGCAGGTCACCGGTCGTTTTCAGGGCAAGGAACGCCGCGCCGTGCACGAGCGAGAACCCGACGATCGCCACCGCGCCCAGCAACGTGTCCCACCGGACCGACTCGAACGGCGATCCGACGCGGTTGCCTTGTGCGTCGAGCGGCAGGCCGAGCACGGTGGTCGCGAGCAGCAGCCCGACGCCCAGCGGCGGGATCCAGGAACCGATGATGATCACGCGGTCCCAGACGCGCCGCCAGCGTTCGGAGTCGACTTTGCCGCGGTACTCGAACGCGACGCCGCGTCCGATGAGCGCGATGAGGACGAGCAGCAACGGGAGGTACGCGCCGGAGAAAAGCGACGCGTACCAGCCGGGGAACGCCGCGAAGGTCGCACCGGCCGCGACGATCAGCCAGACCTCGTTGCCGTCCCAGACCGGCCCGATCGTGTTGACGAGGACGCGCCGCTCGGTGTTCGTCTTCCCGAGCACCGGCAGCAGCATCCCGACGCCGAAGTCGAATCCTTCGAGGAAGAGATACCCCAGCCAGAACAACGCGACGATCGCGAACCACAGCGTTTCGAGTGTCATGCCCACTCACCTCGTCCGGCACCTGCCTGCGTCATCCGGTCGGCCACCGGGTTGTCCCCACGATGGCCCTGAGTTATCCACAACCCGTCGAGTTGTCCACAGATTTGCTGTGGGTAACCCGCGAGAGCCACCACACGATTACGCTGGGTACGGGGCGTCCCCCCGGTGAGGGTGGGGGCTGCGTACGCGCGGGAGGGGGTTGGGGCAAAGGTTCGCGTCGGCTGGTGCGGCGGGTTCGGGTGAGCTGGGGTGAGGTCGCTCGCAGCCGAGGACGTGAGGTTGTTCGTCGCGGCGGAGCTATCCGGGGCGACGGCCCGCCCGCCCAGCACAACCAAGGACGTCAGGGCGTGCGCCACCACGGAACGATCCGGCACGACGGCCCGCCCGCCCAGCACAACCAAAGACGCGAGGTCCCGCACCGCGCCGGCGGAACGATCCAGCACGACGGCTCCGTCCGACTCCGCCGGGGCCGCGCCGGGCCTGCTCAGCGTCGCGTTCATCTCCACCTCCGTCATGGCCATCGCAGCGGGAGCACCGGCGGTCCAGGCCAGTGGAGCGGGCCGCGCCCAGACCCGGCCCTCCGGGTCCTCTGGCGGCACCCCGGCCCGCTCCACCGGGTCAGTAGGCGAACGAAAGCGCCTGGTCATCGGAATCATCCGAACCGTCCGAATCCTTGGCTGAAGAGGCAGCGGGCGGCAGCACCGCGTCCACCCCGCCTCGGATGTACTTGCGCATCAGGTACAGCTCCACCACGCCCAGCACCGCGTACAGCACTGTCAACGAGATCAGCGACGTCAGCACCTCGCCGACCGTCAGCTTCGACACCGCCTGCGCTGTGAACATCCACATGCCCTCGACGCCGGTCGGGTTGGGGGCCACCACGAACGGCTGCCGGCCCATCTCGGTGAAGATCCAGCCCGCGCTGTTGCCGATGAACGGGGTCGCGATGCCGCCGAGCACCATCAGCGGGAACCAGCGTCCGCCGGGAATCCGGCCGCGCCGGGTGAGCCACAGGGCCAGCAGGCCGATGCCCGCGGAAATCGCGCCGAAGCCGATCATGATCCGGAAGCCCCAGTACGTCACCGGCAGGCTGGGCACGTAGTCGATCGGTTTGCCGGCAAGCGAACCGAGCGCCGGGTCGTCCGGGTAGTTCGTGCCGTATTTCGCCTGGTATCCCGAAACCAGGTTCTCCACGCCCTTGACCTCGGTGGAGAAGTCGTTGTGCGCAAGGAAGGACAGCAGCGCGGGCACGTTGAACGTCTTGACGTCCTCGCAGTTCGCGTTGGCCACGTCGCCGACCGCGATGATCGAGAAGCTCGCCGGCTTTTCCGTGTGGCACAACGCTTCCGCCGACGCCATCTTCATCGGCTGCTGCTCGAACATCAGCTTGCCCTGCATGTCGCCGGTGATCGCCAGTACCGCGAACGCCACCACGCCGACCCAGCCGCCGAGGCGCAGCGACGAGCGCCAGACCTCGCGGTGTGCGTCCGACGACGACCGCCGCCGCCACAGGTGCCATCCGGCCACGCCGACCAGGAACGCCGCCGCCACCGAGAACGCGCCGGCGAGCGTGTGCGGGATCGCGGCGAGCGCCGTGTTGTTCGTGAGCACCGCGCCGATGGAGTTCATCGTCGGCTTGCCGTTCACGAACTCGACGCCCACCGGGTGCTGCATCCACGAGTTCGCGGCGAGAATGAAATACGCCGAGGCCATCGTGGCCAGCGAAAACGCCCACGCACACGCCAGGTGGATCTTCTTGGGCAGCCGGTCCCAGCCGAAGATCCACAGGCCGAGGAAGACCGACTCGACGAAGAACGCGAGGAGGCCTTCCATCGCGAGCGGCGCGCCGAACACGTCGCCGACGAACCGGGAGTAGGCGCTCCAGCTCATCCCGAACTGGAACTCCTGCACGATCCCGGTCACCACGCCCATGGCGAAGTTGACGAGCAGCAGCTTGCCCCAGAACTTCGTCATCTTGAGGTGCCGCAGCTTGCCGGTGCGCACCCATGCCGTCTGCATGGCCGCGACCAGCACCGAAAGTCCGATGGTCAGCGGGACCATCAGGAAGTGGTAGACGGTGGTGATGCCGAACTGCCACCGCGCGAGCTCAAGGACATCCACGGGTTCGATCCTCCGCGCGCGCCCCGGCTCCGGCTAGTTCAACACGTCCTGAACCAGCCGGGACCAACGTCCCGCCGACCTGCTGAAACCCGGTGCCGCACGACGCCGGAGCTACCCCCGATCAGGTGGCGGCTAGCGGGTCTCCTCCACGAGCCACGACAGGTACCGCGGGCTGCCGCCGACGATCGGCGTGACGATGACCTCGGGCAGGTCGTAGGGATGCCGCACGTTCAGGAACTCCTCCAGCGCGCCGGACCGGTCCGCGGCCGTCTTGCACTCGACCCGCCATTCGGCCGCCGTCTGCACCTCGTCCTCCCACCGGAAAACGCTGGTGATCGGCCCGACGATCTGGGCGCACGCGGCGAGCCGGGCCTCGATGGCGCTCGCGGCGATGGTGCGCGCGGCGGCCTCGGAGTCGACGGTGGTGGTCACGACGACATGGTCAGCAGACATGACCCGAACCGTACCGCAGCCGGAAAACAGAATTCGGCGCACCGAAAAAAATTATCCGGCAGACCGGCGACAAGCATTCTGTCGCCCTTATCAGGCAATTCGCGAAACCCATCAGCTTGCGATTTTCTGAATCTCCCCTTTATCGTTGCAGCGAAAGGGGTGAGCACGAACCCATGTCTCCCGCATTGATCGCTCTGTTCAGCGCGTTCGGCCTGGTACTGGCCGTTGAACTGCCGGACAAGACGCTCGTCGCGACCCTCGTGCTCACCACCCGTTTCCGCGCCTGGCCGGTATTCGCCGGAGTATGCGTGGCGTTCGCCGTGCAATGCGTGATCGCGGTCGCTTTCGGAAGCCTGCTCACCCTCTTGCCGGAAACCCTTGTTTCGGTGCTCGTCGCCGCGATGTTCGGCGTCGGCGCGTTCCTGCTGCTGCGCGAGGGCTTCAGCGAAGGCAGCGAGGCGGGCGAGGACGCGTCGCGGTCCGGTCCCACGCCGGTTTCGTTCCTGCGCTCCGCGCTCACATCGTTCGGCGTGCTCTTCGCCGCGGAGTGGGGCGACGCCTCGCAGCTGGCGACGGCTGGCCTCGTCGCGCGCCTCGGCAACCCGTTCGCGGTCGGGGTCGGCGCGTTCGTCGCGCTGGTGTCGGTCGCCGGGCTGGCGGTGTTCATCGGCGCGAAGATCCGCGACCGGATCCGGCCGAAGCTGATCCAGCGGGTCGCCGGGTTCGTGTTCGCCGGGTTCGCCGCGTTCGCGCTGGCCCAGCTGCTCTGGTAACCGCCGCTTCACAGGAACGCCAGGTAACCTCTTCGGAACCCCCGAACGAGGACCAGGTGAACCCCCGGTGACGCCATGGCCTCCGCCATGACCGCCGAGGAGCGCCCGTGCCGACCACCTCCCGCGCCGCCGTGTCTCCGGTGTCGCCGGTGCACGGCAGGCTCGCGCTGGTCGGCATCGGGGCGGCCGTGCTTATCGCCACGGACCTGCATCTGCGGCTCTCCGCGCAAATCAGCCCGATCTGGCAGACGCTGTCGGAGTACGTCTACGGCAGGCTCGGCGGCCACTCGGCCGCGCGGCTGTTCACCGTCATGTGCCTCGCGCTCGCGCTGGGCTCGCTGGCGTTGCTGGCCGGGCTCGTCAAAGCCCGCCGCTCGCCCGCGGTCGTCATCCTGCTCGGCGGGTGGTGCGCCGGCCTCACGATCTGCGCGACGGTCCCGGTCGACCCCCATGGCGAAGCCCGGTCCTTCGACGGCCAGCTGCACAACGCCGCCGCCCTCACCGCTTTCCTCGCGCTCCCCACAGCCGCTTGGCTGCTGACCCGCCGCGGCGGCCGATCGTGCCCGTGGGAGCCGCGCCGCACGACCATCCGCTGGCTGGCCGTCGCGAGCTTTGCCAGCGTGGCGGTAGTTCTGGGCGGCTTCGTGTTCACCTTGGTCACCGGGCCCGCGCAGCAGGAAGTGACGCTCGGGCTGTTCGAGCGGCTGCTGTTCACGGTCGACCTGGCGCTGCTGCTGACCATGGTCCGGCCGCTGGTCGCCGCGTCCCGCCGCTAGGTCCGCAGCACCTCGGCAAGTTTTAAAGCCGCCGCCACTGTCAACGGCCCGGCTTCGTCCGAAACCAACGGCTCCAACGAGATCACCCCGACGCTCGCCTTGAGCCCAGGAACCCCGCGCACCGGCGCAGCGACGCCTGAAGCACCAGCCTCGATCTCACCGGTCGAGACGACCCATCGGTCAGTGCCGCCCGGCCGCAACGCCATCGCCCGCCCAGCGGCACCCGCGGCGAGCGCGTGCCTGCTGCCGACCCGGTACGCCACGTGGTAGCTCGTCCACGACGGCTCCGCCACCGCGACCGCCTGCGCGTGATCGCCCTGCGCCACCGTCAGATGCGCCGTAGCGCCGACCTTCTCGGCCAGTTCGCGCAGCACCGGCCGCGCGGCCTCGCGCAGCTGTGGCAGCACCTGACCGGCCAGCCGCAGCACTCCGACGCCGAGCCGCACCTTCGTGCCGTCTCGCCAGACCAGGCCGCGTTCGGCCAACGGCACCAGCAGCCGGTAGACCGCCGCGCGGCTGGCACCGATGGTCACCGCGAGTTCGGAGATGGTCGCCGCCTGCTCGCCCGAATCGGCCACCGCTTGCAGCAGCGCCAGACCGCGGTCGAGGGTCAGTGACCCCTCCGTGCTCACAGCAACTCGAGTTCACCCAGGTCGGCCACCGGCTCGGCGAACGACGCCGCCGCGTACGAACCGAAAAGCTCCCGGACCGCTTTCGCGGCAGGCTCCGGCAACGCGCGTGCTTCGTCCGCGAGCGCCTTGCCGTCGGTCGATTCCAGCGCCGCACGGACGTCTCCGCCGGAGAGGCAGCGCGCCGACGCGACGAGCAGGTTCAGGAAGCCGTGATGCGTGAAGCCGGTCTCCGGGTCGACGTGCCGGACCGCGCGGTGCAGGCTGTTCGTCGCCTTGAACGACGCCCCCGGCGAGCCGCTGACCACGGACAGGAAGTCGGCCACCTCGTCCACGCTGGGGAAGTTCTCCCCCGCCTTGCCGCCGCAGCGGATCTTCGGCCAGCTGCCGTGCTCGATCACGTTGCGGACGCCGTCGAGCCAGCCGACGCCGCGGCGCGGTTCGACGACCCGGATGACGTCCTCGGGCACGAACTCCGAAACGCGTTCCAGCCACACCTCGTCGACGTCGGACGGGGCAGGCATCTCCACCATCCGCAGCGACAGCAGCTCGCTGCGCGATTCGACGATCGAGATCGCCTTCGGAACGCCGCCGAGCCCGGTGTCGATGATCAGCGACAGCGGCAGCGGCTCCTTGGGCTTGATCTTGATCAGCTCGGTGATCAGCTCCGGCAGCCGCGAGGCCTGGCACAGGAAAACCCCGAGCACCCCGGCGTGTTCCCCGCCGCGCGATTCGAAGTGCGCGCGCAGCGCCTCCGGCATCGCGACGTCCGCGGGCGGGAAGAGCGCCGAGTCGTCGACGAGCCGCGCGAACAGGGGAGGAATTCCACGGGGGCCGGGTGGCGTGAGTTCCACAGCGCTTGACACGACTGACACGCTAGTAGCGTACGGCAAGGGGACAAAATCGTTCGCTCTGCGGACGCCTTTCGCGGCCCTCCCCAGAGGAGATCACCCGGCCCCATGGACCGAATCCACCCGGTCCCGCCCTTCAGCCGATCCGTTGACCAGCAGTTTCCCGCCCCATGGGTGATCTTCCCGCGCGCTCTTCCCTTAGCGTGCCAATTCAGGTTAGGCTCACCTAAGTAGGAGGTGAGCCGTGACCGAGGCACCCGTATCCGTGCGCCGCCCGCCCGCGCCGAACCCCGCCGAACGCGCCAAGACGATCGCGACGCGCGGCGGCCCGGCGACGATCATGCCGACCGTCGAGAGCGCCGGCTGCGAAGCCGAACGCGTCGAGCCAGTCCTGCATCACGTGCACCACAGCGGAAGCGTCAGCATTCTTCTGCCGGACGAGCACCCGATGGTGCGCGCGTCCCGGCAGGCTCAACGCGGCGAGCTCGCCGTTATGGTCGAGCTCGCCGACCACGCCCCAGTGGCGCTGCGGGAACCGGTCCGCGGCCTGCTGTGGATCACCGGATGGCTCCGGCCGCTGACCGAGGTGTCGGCCCGCGCCCGCGCGGTGTCGATCGCCGAACATCGGCCGGACCACCGGCTCCTCGACGTCGGCCACGGCCTCACGCTGCTCCGGCTGACCCCGGCGTCGCTGGTGCTGGCCGACGCGGAGGGCACGCATTCGCTCCGGCCGCACATGTTCAGCGCGGCCCCGCCGGACCCGTTCCACGACTACGAGGCCGAATGGCTGCGGCACCTGGAAAGCGACCATCCGGACGTGGTGGAACAGCTGGCCCGGCACCTGCCCGCGGACCTGCGCGGCGGCCGGATCCGCCCGCTCGGCCTCGACCGGTACGGCCTGCGCCTGCGCGTCGAATCAACGGCGGGCGACCACGACGTCCGCCTCGCCTTCTCCCGCACCGTCGACAGCCCGCCGCAGCTGGCCGCGGAACTGCGCCGTTTGCTCGGCTGCCCGTTCCTGCGCCACCAGCATGGCGAGGACTGACCGGCCGCGAAGGACCTCAGTCCTCGGCCAGCTCCGGAGGAAAGCCGCCGGTCGCGATCGGCCCCCACCGGTCGATCGTGATCCGGATCAGGCTCTTGCCCTGCTTGCGCATCGCCGCGCGGTACTCGTCCCAGTCCGGGTGCTCGCCGGAGATGCTGCGGAAGTAGTCGACCAGCGGCTCGACCGAGTCCGGCAGGTCGATCACCTCCGCGGTCCCGTCGACCTGCACCCACGGGCCGTTCCACTCGTCCGACAGCACGCACACCGACACCTTCGGGTCGCGCCGGAGGTTGACCGCCTTCGCCCGCTTCGGGTAGGTCGCGATGACGATGCGGCCCTCGTCGTCGACACCGCAGCTGTTCGGGGACAGCTGCGGCCGCCCGTCGGCGCGGGTGGTCACCAGGATCGCGCGGTGACGCGGCTTCAGGAACGCGACCAGTTCGGCGCGCTCGACCTTCGTGTTGGTGGCGATAGTCCTCGGCATACCCCGACGGTAGCGTGCGTTCATGCGCACCACAGAGCGTTCCGGGAGGCCCTCGGGCCTGCGATCCTGGCTCAACCCGGCACTTCCGGCGTTCCCGGCTCAGCTCACCGATCCCGTGCGGCGGCGAGCGGCCAAGATCGAACTGGTCCTCGTTTTCGGCATCACGCTCGGGTTGTCCGGCGCGCGCAGCCTGTTGTCCCTTGTGGACTCTCTGCTGCGCCCGACCCCGTTGGCGCAGCAGCAGGTGCAGCTCAACGTTCCGCAGGCCGCCGCGAGCCTGCTGGACCTGCTCCAGCAGTTGCTGAGCGCCGCGCAGCTGATCGGCTGGGGCGGGCTCGGGCTGTACCTGCTGTGGCGGGCCGGGATGAAACTGCGCGAAATCGGACTGAGCCTGCGCATCCGTTCCGACGCGCTCGTCACCATCGGACTCGCCGCGCTGATCGGCGTTCCCGGGCTCGCGCTGTATTTCCTCTCGTATCACCTCGGGTTCAGCCTCGCGGTGCAACCGTCCGCTCTGGGCGACACCTGGTGGCGGCCGATCGCACTGACGCTTTCCGCGTTCGGCAACGCTTTCGCCGAGGAAGTGCTCGTGATCGGCTATCTGCTCACGCGGCTGCGGCAACTCGGCGTGCGCGAGAACGCATCGCTGTTCGGCGCCGCGGTGCTTCGCGGTTCCTATCACCTGTACCAAGGGTTCGGCGGGTTCGTCGGCAACTTCGTGATGGGGCTGGTGTTCGGCCGCGTGTGGCAGCGGACCAACCGGCTGTGGCCGCTCATCGCCGCGCATACTTTGTTCGATGTGGTGTCCTTCGTCGGCTATTCGTTGCTGAAAGGCCGTCTTTCCTGGCTCCCGTGATGCCCGCTCATTAGGCTCGCACTTCGTGAGCGAGACGAGCGAGATGACCGCACCTCCCAGGGTGGACAGCGAAGTCGGGCCGCTTCGGGCAGTACTGCTGCACCGGCCGGGAAACGAGCTGAAACGGCTCACGCCCCGCAACAACGACAAGCTTCTTTTCGACTCCGTCCCGTGGGTGAGCCGGGCGCAGCAGGAACACGACGCGTTCGCCGACGTTCTGCGCGGCCGCGGCGTCGAAGTGCTGCTGCTGGCCGACGTTCTCCGCGCCGCGCTGGAAGATCAGCGCGCGCACGCCGCCGGGGTCCACGCCGCCGTCGACGACCGGCGGCTCGGCAGCGACCTCGCGGATTCGCTGAGGTCGCACCTGACGAGCGTCGACGCGCCCACGCTCGCCGAGGTGCTGATGGCGGGCATGACGTTCGAGGAGCTGCCGTCCGCCGAAGGCGCGTCGCTGGTGCGGATGATGCACCATCCGCGCGACTTCGCCGTCGATCCGTTGCCCAATCTGCTCTTCACCCGCGATTCGTCGGCGTGGATCGGCGACCGCGTCGCGATCTCGTCGCTGACCATGCCCGCACGGCGGCGGGAAACGGCGCTGCTCGACCTCGTTTACGCCTACCATCCGCGATTCCGCCACGCCGCCCGCGCTTACGGCGCGCATTCCGCGCCGATCGAAGGCGGCGACGTGATGCTGCTGGCTCCCGGCGTCGTCGCGATCGGCGTCGGCGAACGGACGACTCCGGCCGGTGCCGAATCGCTCGCGCGCTCCGTATTCGCCGACGGGCTCGCGCATACCGTCGTCGCGGTGCCGATCGAACAATCACGCGCGACCATGCATCTCGACACCGTATGCACGATGGTCGATGTCGATGCAGTCGTGATGTATCCGCTCGCCCGCGATTCCCTGACCGCGTTCACCCTCAAGCCGACCGGCGACAGCGGCGTGAAAGTGGCCGGCCCGACGCCTTTCCTCGAAGCGGCCGCGGAAGCGATGGAGATCGACCGGCTGCGGGTGATCGACACCGGTCTCGACCCGGTCACCGCGGAGCGTGAGCAATGGGACGACGGCAACAACACGCTGGCACTGGCCCCGGGCGTGGTCGTGGGGTACGAACGGAACGCGGAGACCAACGAGCGGCTCGCCGCGGCGGGCATCGAGGTGCTGGCGATCACCGGGTCCGAACTGGGGTCCGGCCGCGGCGGCCCGCGCTGCATGTCGTGCCCCGTGCGCCGCGATCCGCCGGCCAGGCGGCACTGACCCGCTGAGCTTTTCTCAAGAGCGCCCGGGGGTTCTCACCCCCTCGCCGCGCGATGCCGCAGTCGTGCGGGGAACCCTGACAAGTCTGATTCCCTCGGGGTTGTCCACACGGACTTCCGCAGGAACCCGCCGCACACCGCGCTGCCGAGAAACCCCACCGAGGTGAAGTTAGCCTTCCCTTAATAAGGGTAAACACATTAAGGGAAGGCTAACCGAAATAAGTGTTTCCTTCTTAAGGAATGGTAACCCTAATGGGGTGGAGATCACCAGCTAAAAGTGGAAAACAATCCGATATTGACGTACCGTGATGAACATGGCCGCTACGAAGAAAGAACCGCGCTCCAAGTTCTACGAACTGCTGCAGGCGCAGATCCACAACGAGTTCAACGCCTCCCAGCAGTACATCGCGCTCGCGGTCTGGTTCGACAACGAGGACCTGCCGCAGCTCGCGAAGCACTTCTACAAGCAGTCCGTCGAGGAGCGCAATCACGCGATGGCGCTTCTCCAGTACATGCTCGACCGGGACCACCACGTCGAGGTCCCCGGCACCGGCGAAGTCCGCAACGAGTTCTCCGCCCCGCTTGAGCTGCTTGAGCTCGCGCTGGAGCAGGAGAAGGAGGTCGCTGCCGACATCTCCGCGATGGCGAAGGCCGCGCGGGCCGAGGAGGACTACATCAGCGAGCAGTTCACGCAGTGGTTCCTCAAGGAGCAGGTCGAGGAGATCTCCCAGATGTCGACGCTCGTCACGGTCGCGCGCCGGGCAGGCGACAGCGTTTACGAGATCGAGAAGTTCCTGCACCGCGAGTCCGTCGGCGACGCCGGCGCGGACTCCGGCATGCCCCCGGTCGCGGGTGGCGCGCTGTAACGCTCGAAGCAGGCCCGGAAGCCCGGTTGTCCCCACTGTGGACAACCGGGCTTCCCCCTGTGGATAACTTCAGCGCCGCTCGTACTGCGCGATGAGCACGCCGGTGGTGGTCGCGACGCTGCTGACGAGCAAAAACTCGGTCAGCGGAGCCGGTCCCTCGAACAGCCGCGCGCCGCGGCCGAGCGTCAGCGGGTGGATCAGCAAGGTATAGCTGTCGACCAGCCCGGCGGCGTGCAGCGCACGCACGAGCGAAACGCTGCCGATAATCGCAAGATCCTTGCCCGGCAAGGCTTTCAGCTCAGCCACGGTCTCCACCGCGGAGCCGCGCAGCAACACCGAATTCTGCCAGGCGTCCGCGTTGTCCAGCGTGGTGGAGACGACGTACTTCGTGGCCGCGTTCAGGTGCGCGGTGTAGGGATTCCCGTCCGTCTGAGGCCCCCAGACAGCGGCGAAGTCCTCCCAGGTGCGCCGGCCGAACAGCATGTCCCCCGGCCGGCTCAGGCCCTTGCCCATCTCGCGCGTCATGACTTCGTCGGAGTATCCGATCGCCCATCCGCCTAGGTCGAACCCACCGAGGGGGTCCTCGTCCTTGCGGCCGGGGCCTTGGGTGACGCCGTCGAGGGTGACGCTCAGGGTGACGCTGATCGAACGCATCGGGGAGGTCCTTCCGCTTCCGCGGGCCGCCGGCCGGCCCGTCACCCGCTACACGAGCGGCGCGGCGCCAGATCGACATCGGCTCGCGAAATTTTTCAGCCGGCGCAGTCCTGTGTCTTCGCCCGGACCTCGATGTCCTGGACCGCGCCGTCCGAGTTCAGCGTGAAGTGATACGCGCCCTGGTCACCGGTCGGCGACACGAGCGCGCTCCCCGACTCCGACGTGCCCGGATAGGTCGCGGTGACCTGGGCCTTCGGCGACCCGTCGCCCACGCCTTCCGGGGTGTGCGCGGCACCGTCGGGTTTCACCGCGACCACGCCGTTCTCCGCCGACACGACAGCCGTCGCGGCGGGCACCCCGGCACCGCTGACGTCGTAGTAAGTGCAGCCCGCCGACTCTTTCACCGTCGTGAGCTTCATGCCCTGGTCCGTGAGCTGCTGCTCGGTCATGCCGAGCTTCACCGCGCCCAGGCCGTCCGCGGTCACCAACGCTCCGGACGCGGCTTTCGCCGGTGACGTCCGCGGCGGCGCAGGCTTCGTGTGGTGCGGATGCGCGGGCGGCACCGGCGGGTCGGCCACGCTGGTCTCCATCGGCACGGACGGTGCCTGCGCCTGCGTCGATTCGGCGCTCGACGGGGGCTCGGGCACCGCAGAAGGCGGCGTGGGCCGAGCCGAAGCGACCTGCCGGGCGGCGACATCGGTCCCGGCGGGCTGGGCGCGCAGCTGGATCGCCACCAGTCCGGCCGACGCCACCGCGAGGACGCACGCCGCCCCGGCCCCGGACGTCAGGATCCGTTGCCGACGCCGCCGCCTGCGCGCGCCCGCCACGATGGCCGACGTGGCATCCTCGGCTGGTTCGACGGCTAGCCGATCGTCGGCGAGGAGGGCGCGGAGCCGCTGTTCCAGATCGTCGGGCTGACTCACCCGGCGTCGCCTCCTTCCTGGTTCCTCAGTTTCGCCCGCAGGGACGCGATCGCCTTGCTCGCTTGGCTTTTCACCGTCCCCTGGCTGATGTCCAGCGCCTTGGCGATCTCCGCTTCGGAAAGTCCTTCGTAGTACCGCAGCACCATCACCGTGCGCTGCCGCGGCGGGAGGTCGCGCAGCGCCTGCCACAGCGGCTCGTGCTCGAACGGATCCTTCGCCGGACTCGGGCTGGTGTCGGGCAGGTCCGCGACCAAATTCTCCCGGCGCGTCCGGCGCCAGCGGCTGACGTGCGCGTTCGCCATCGAACGCCGCACGTACGCCAGCGGGTCGCCGGTCTTCTGCCGCACATACGACCAGCGTGCGCCGATCTTTTCGAGCACGGTCTGGACGAGGTCCGCGGCGTCGTGCGGGTTTCCGGTGAGCACGTGGCCGTAACGGAGCAGCCCGGGCAGGGCCTCGCGTACGAAGTCGCCGAAGTCCGTGCTGGTGGTGACGGCTTCTGCCTGCTGGCCGGCCCAGGACGGATCCCCGCTCGTCAGGGGCAATGCGGCTGCCGTCACCGTATCGCCCCCTCCCCGGATGACCGCGTCCAGCGACGATTCCTCGTCATCCCCACCACGCATGAGCGCCCCCGAGGGTTGTCCCGTCTCCATCGCTACTTTCCGTAGCTGTGGACAACTGAGGTCAGCGCACGGAAAGCGACTCGGGCAGCTTCAAGGCGCCATCCGCGTCAGGGGGGAAATCGTGTACCGCGACCACGGCGTTTCGCGGGAGCGGGCCGTAGATGTGCGGGAACTGGATTCCGCGCGGGTCCGGCGGGTCGCCGTCCTCCCAGCGAACGGGCGCGTCGACCAGCTTGGGGTCGATTTCGAGCAGGACCAGGCCGGGTTGGCCGCGGTAGAGCGCGTTGGCGGGCAGGGCGACCGTGCCCGGGTCCGAGCAGTGGATGAATCCGGCGTCGTCGAGCGAGGACGCGCGGTATTCGCCGTCGGCGGGCACCGCGGCCCACTCGTCGCGGGTGCAGATGTGGAGGATCACCTGGTGATCATCCACCTGTGGACAACTCAGGTCGACTTGTCCACAGGTGGACAACTCAGCGGATGGTGAGCTGACGTCCGATCAGCCCGTCGCGGGCACGCCGCTCGGTGGCGTTGAGCGGCTCGGAGTCGAGCGACTTGAGCGCGTCGTCCAGCCGGGAGCCGAGCTGGTCCTTGGGCTCGGCCCACTCCCGCGCGTGCGCCTCGGGGTCGAGGTCCCACACCGGGACGAGCAGGCCGTGCGCACGGAACGACCCGGCGTACCGGGTGCCCTCGCCGAGCCCGAGCGTGCCAGCCGCGGACAGTCGCGCAAGCGCTTGCAGCAGCAGGTTCTCCGGTTCCGGGCGGACCCAGCGCAGGTGCGCCTTCTCGCCGGCGAGCACCCAGTACGCGCCGGAGCCGAGCCGGTCGGTGGGCATGATCGCGGCGTTCGCGCGCTCGAGGGAGACCGCGACGTCGCCGGTCGCGTCCGCGTCCTCGGGCAGCCACCACGCGAAGTCGGTGTGGAGGGCGACCTCCAGCTCCGCGCTCGGCACGAGCAGATCCTGGAGCCGGTTGTGCTCGTCCGGGTCGGTGGGCGACGTCGTGTCCGGCACCGACAGCACGTCGCCCGGTTCGGCGTCGAGCAGCCAGCGCAGCGCGCGGCCGAGGTCGCGGCTGATGTCGGAAGACCGCGTCTGCACCTGAAGGCCGAGGAAGCGCTCGCCGTCCGAGCGGACGAACGCCGCGGCGGCCATGGGCAGCACCGTGCCGAGCGTGACGTCGCCGCCGTCGGCGAGTGTCAGTTTCGCCGTGGCGGACGGGACGAACTCGCGCAGCGCGATCAGCTCCGGCTCCGCCGCCAGCCCCTCGAACGGCTGCCCGACGAAGACGTCGCGCACCTTCGGCTTGCGGTCCGGCTTGGGACCCTTCTTACGCGCGCCCTTACCCATTTCAGCCTCCTAGCGAAATCAAGGTCAGACGCTATCGAAGGGACTGGCCGTCCGGGCTCGCGGGTTAGAGTCGGCTCGTGTTCGACCCTCGCGATCCCGCCTTCCTCGCCGACCCGTATCCCGCGTTCGCCGCGCTGCGCGCCGAAGGCGAGGTGCACCAGCACGACGACCTAGGCATCGCGATCACGGTTTCGCACGCCGCGTCCGCCGCCGTGCTCCGGCACCGCGGACTCGGCCGCATCTGGACCGACGCGCAGCCGCTCGAACGGTTCGCGTCGTTCAACCTGCTGCACCGCAACTCGTTGCTGGAGAACGAGCCGCCCGCGCACACCCGCCTGCGCCGCGTCATCGCGGGCGAATTCGGCCGGGGCCACGTGCAGCGGCTGCGTCCGATGGTCGCGGAACTCGCGGAGTCCATGGTGGACACCCTGGCCGCGAAGATCGCCGCCGACGGCAGCGCGGACCTGCTCGAACACCTCGCGCAACCGCTGCCGGTCGCGGTCATCGCCGAACTGCTCGGCGTCCCGACGTCGGACGGCGCGCAGCTGGTGACGTGGAGCAACGCGATCGTGAAGATGTACGAATACGGCCTGTCCGAGGACGGCCGCGACGCCGCCGAACAGGCCGCGGCCGATTTCGTGGCGTACCTGCGCGAGGTCGTCGCGGGCTCGCCGCGCGGGATCGTCCGGGACCTGTCCGCGAGCGAACTGACTCCCGACGAGGTCGTCGCCACCGCGGTGCTGTTGTTGATGGCCGGCCACGAGGCGACGGTGAACGTGCTCGGCAACGGGGTGACCGCGCTGCTCACCCACCGCACGGAATGGGAGCGGCTTAGGTCCGACCCAACGTTGCTGGACTCGGCTGTGGAAGAACTGATCCGCTTCGACTCCCCGTTGCAGTTGTTCGAACGCACGGCGACTGAGGAGGTGGAAATCGCTGGTCACCGGGTAGCGAAGGGCTCGAAGATCGGTGCGCTGCTGGGTGCCGCGGCACGCGACCCGAAGGTGTTCGACGCCCCGGACACCCTGGACGTGGGCCGCTCGCCGAACGCGCACCTCGGGTTCGGGATGGGGATCCATTACTGCGTCGGGGCACCGCTGGCCCGAGTGGAGATCGCGGCCGCGTTGACGGCGTTGACAAACCGGCTCCCGGCGTTGCGGCTGGCCGCGCAGCCGGAGCGGAGGCCGGAGTTCGTGATCCGGGGATTGCGCACTCTGCCGGTGACTGCCTGAGTCCTGCGGGGTCGGGTGGTGAGTGCTGCATAATCGCGCGGTCGCGGGCAGGGGCGGGGTTGATCCGGGGGGCCGATACCCGGAGCCAAGCCGGGTGGTGGGTGCCGCACAATCGCGCACGGCCGAGGGCAGGGGCGGCGTTGGTCGGCGAGAAGCGCCGATACCCGGAACCAAACCGGGTGGCGAGTGCCGCACAATCGCGCACGGCCGAGAACAGGGCGGCGCTGGTCGGCCGGAAGAGAACCAAGCCGGGTGGTGGGTGCTGCACAATCGCGCACGGCCGAGGGCAGGGGCGGCGCTGGTCGGCCGGAAGGGCCGATACCCGGAACCAAACCGGGTGGCAAGCGCCGCACAATCACGCACGGCCGAGAACAGGGCGGCGCTGGTCGGCCGGAAGGGCCGATACCCGGAACCAAGCCAGGTGGCAAGCGCCCCACAATCACGCACGGCCGAGAACAGGGCGGCGCTGGTCGGCGGACAGGGCCGACCGCCCGGAACCAAGCGGGGTGCCTGGCTGGTTCGCAGGACCGCCCGCCGTGTCGCGTGGGAGTGCGCTGCGGTTTCACTGGAATTCCGCGAATAGCCCGAGGAACCACCGGGGAGCTAGCCGCTGGGGGACGAACGGCAGCCCGTCGCACATCTGCGACCGCCGCCCAGGAACGAGCCGCAACCCCGCGCATCGCCCGCAACCCGCCCGGGGGGACTCGTGAGTGGCGTTGCGGTTCTCACCGGCAACGCCACTCACGACGTTAGGAGCACTGGCCGCCGTGCCCGCACCGCAACTCCGCCGCTAGCCCACCTCACCGCGAAACCCGCGCACCGCCCAGCAACGAGCCGCCGCATCAGCGCAACCCCGCGAACAAGTCGTCCTCCACTCCAGCACCTGGCGCGACGGGACCGTTCGTGCGGGCCAGCTGGTAGTCCTCCCATGGCCAGGCCTTTCGCTCGATCTCGCGCGAGTGGGCGAAGAACGGATGCCCCGGGTCCATCTGCGTGGCATGCGCGCGCAACGCCGCATCCCGGGTCGCGAAGTGTTCCTCGCAGCGGATGCGGGCGGTGACGGTGAGCACGTCGGCAGGCGGCAATTCCTCCAAAACCGGACCCATCAACGACTCTTCACCAGCGGCGATGGTCGCCTCGTGCATGGCTTCGAACCAGGATCGGCTGAGCGTGGCCAGGTAGTAGAGCTTGCGCGGGCTGCCGTCGTCGGATTCGTCGAACGCCGCGGTGGTGACCTCATGTGTGCGGATGTGGTCGGGGTGTGGATAACCGCCGGTCTCGTCATAGGTGACCACCACCTGTGGACGGAATTCCCGCATCAGCTCCAGCAACGGCTTTGCCGCTTCAGCCAACGGAATCTCCGCGAAGCTGCCAGCTGGCGAAGGCGTCGCCAAACCCGAGTCGACGTGGCCGAGGAACGTCTGCCGGATGCCGAGAATCCTTGCCGCGTCGGCCATTTCCCGGCGACGGATGGCAGGCAGATCCCGTCGGACGTCCTCTCGGTCCAAAGTGGGGTTGAGCACATCGCCGCGTTCGCCGCCGGTGCAGGTGGCTACCAGGACGTCGACGCCCTCGGCTGCGTAGCGGGCCAGAGTCGCGGCGCCCTTGCTCGATTCGTCGTCGGGATGGGCGTGTACGGCCAAGAGGCGGAGCGTCATGCGCGGCTTCCTTTCGGGAAGAAGAGAGCGGGGACAAAGCTCAGCAGGGAAAGGCCGAGTGCCCAGGTGAACGTAGTGCCGAACGCAGCTGCACCCGGAGGTTGCGCGTGCAGGACAGCCACCAGAAGCGCCGTACCCAGCGAGCCGCCGATGCGGTTGACGACGTTGATCGCGCTCGCCGCACGCGGGATTTGGCTGCGCTCCAACGAGGTGTAGAGCATCGTCATACCGGGCGTGGTGGTCGCGCCTAGGCCGAACCCACGAATCAGCAGCGAAACTGTCAACAGGGTCGGGCTGGGGGAACCGCCGAGTTGGGTGAAGGCGATCGTGCCTCCGAGCGACAACGCGATGCCGGTGAGCATGACTGTTCGCGAGCCGAAGCGGTCCAGCAGTTTTCCGCCTGCGATGAGGACGACGGCGGACCCGAGGGCCTGTGGCGCGAGCAGAAGTCCGGCGGCGAGAGCGGACGTGTGCTGAATCTGCTGGTAGTAAAGCGGAAGCAACAGCATCGAACTGTACAGCGACGCGCCCAGCAAGAAAGTACTCGCGCTCGCGACAGTGAAAGCCTTGTGCGCGAACAATTTCAGGTCAAGCAGCGGCGCTTGCGCGCGACGAGCGTGCCCGGCGTACGCGATCAGCAGCACGGCACCGGCGATGGCGAACGTGTTGGAACCTTCGCCTAGGCCGTAGCCGAGCGCGCCGAGCCCCGGCGGGAGCAGCAGCAGGCCGCGGACGTCGAGCGGATCGCGCGTGCCAGCGGGTTCCTCGCGCGGCAGCACCCGGACGGCGAGCAGCAAAGTGGCGACGCCGAACGGCACGATCCCGAAGAACAGCCAGCGCCAGCCGAGGTCCTGGACGAGCACGCCGCCGAGCATCGGGCCGAGTACCGGCGCGACGGTCGCGGGCAGCGTGACGACACCGATCATCCGGCCGAGCCGAGGACCGGCCGCCTGCGCGAAAATCGCCTGGCCGATCGGTTGCATGAGACCGCCGCCGAGGCCGTGCAGCACGCGGAACGCGATCAACGCCGGAGCTGACCAGGCGAACCCGCACAACACCGTCCCCAGCGTGAACAGCCCGACGGCCGCGATCCACACCTGAGCGCCGCCGAACCGGTCGGCAAGCCAGCCGGACAGCGGAATGGTGAGCGACGCGGCCAGCAGGTACGCGCTGGCCACCCACTGCACGGTCGGCAGCGAACTGTCCAGGTCACGCGCCATCACGCCGATCCCGACCG
Source organism: Amycolatopsis rubida (assembly GCF_900115345.1). Lineage (GTDB taxonomy): Bacteria > Actinomycetota > Actinomycetes > Mycobacteriales > Pseudonocardiaceae > Amycolatopsis > Amycolatopsis rubida. The sequence goes on from NZ_FOWC01000001.1 coordinate 773,217, forward strand.
ACACGATCGTCGCGTCGAGGATCGACAGCACCGCGCCCAGGATCAGCACTCCGCCGAGCCGGCGAAGCCCGGAATCGGAGACCGGAACCTCGGGAAGCCGCGTGGTCATCGCATCACCCCCTTCGTTAGGTCGGACCTGAGATTAGGTCGAACCTAGTTAATGGGTCAAGCACAAATTTAGGTCGGACCTAGTACACTGGCCGGGGTGAGCCTCAGGGAGCAGAAGAAGCTGGAGACGCGGCAGACGATCTCGGCGGTGGCGACGCGGCTGTTCATCCAGCGCGGGTTCGACCAGGTGACGATCGCCGAGGTCGCGGAGGCGGCGCGGGTCGCCAAGATGACCGTCACGAATCACTTCAGCCGGAAGGAAGACCTGGTCTTCGACATCCGGAATGACTTCGTGGACTGGCCGGCGAACCTCGTCCGGGCCAATCCGGAGACTCCGGCGCTGGTCGCCGTGCGGGACGGGTGCTTCGCGGAGCTGGACAAGGCGAGCGCGATGCTCGGGTTCGCGGACGTGTCCTTCGTGCGGATGGTGCGCCAAAGCGAACGCCTCACGTCCGCGCTCCGGGACATGCACGTCGACCGGGAATTCGAGCTCGTCGCCGCGCTGCTCGACCGGCATCCGGACCGGGAAATGCTGTCGCGGACGGCCGGGGCGCACCTCACGTCAGTACTGCGGCTGCTTCTCGACGACGTCTGGCAGCTGACCTGGCGGGACGTCAAGCTGGCCGATCTGGTGGAGCAGATCCGGGATTCCGCGGCAGTCGCGTTCGGCCAGCTGGAACCGGCGCTCGGCGACCTTTAGCGCGCGGCGCCGACCGGACGCGCGGTCCGCAGCTCCGGCTCCGGCGCACCCTCGATCCTGAGCACGCGGAAGTCGCGCAGGCGTCCCGGAGCGATCGGCATCAGCAGATGCGAGAACCGCCGGATCACCAGTGCGGTAACGATCGCGAGCGCGGCCGCGGCGAGGTCGGTGAGCGCGACCAGCAGGACGCTGTCCGCCATCGCCTGCACGCCCGGCCGGATCCGCCAGATGATCGTGACGCTCAGCAGGACCCAGTTCGCCACCCACGCGCCCCACCAGCCGAGCACGAGTCGCGACGGCTTCGGCCGCTCGTCCCGGGGACGGCGAAGCACGGCGTGCTCCAGCTCGCTGACCACGGACAACGCGAGCGGCAGATTCGCGATCGGCACCAGCACGCCCACGAGCACCTGCCAGACCGGCCGCGGCGGCGCTACCTCGGCTTCGTCGGCGGCCGCTTGCCGCGCGACCAGCAGCCACCAGATCGAGAGTCCGGCGGGCAGCAGCGAAAAGATCGTGGTGAGCAGGCCGGCGAGCATGACGAACGCGTCGGAGAACCCGACGACGCTGCTGTTCAGCGCGGAATCGCGGCTCTCCACGAGGAGCGCGTACCGCCAGCTCTCCGCCCCCGCCGCGATCACGGCGAGGACGGCGAACGTCCAGAGGATGGTGGTGAGACTCCGCGCGAGCACCGGGATCCGGTCGATCGGCCGGATTTCTCCGGACGCGGTGCCGGGCACGTTCGTCGGCCGGCGCCAGGTCAGATTCGGGAAGCCCCAGCGCGGCGGCACCGGATAGGACGGCGGGCCGGAATAGGGCGTCGCGGGCACGGCACGACGACGGCGGACGGCGCTCGGCGGCGGGGACGCGACCCAGCGCAGCTTGGCCGCTCGCTTCGGCGGACTCGGCTGCGGTTGCTGGGGAGCGGGCCGATGGATCGCGCCTTGCGGAGCGGCAGTGAACGGACGCGCGTACGCCGGGTGCGGGTAGGCCTGCGCCGGGTACTGCGGCTGGTTCGGATTGGCGAACTGCTGGTCAGGATGTACCGGCCCGGCTTGCGGCGGTGCCCAGTGGCCAGGCGGCGGCATGCCCGGCTGCGCGGGATAGGGCTGCGCGCCAGGCTGTGGCCCGGCATACGACTGCGCTCCAGTCTGCGGAGCCCAGCCTGGAACAGGCCCATTCACCGGCGGCACCCCAGCCGATCCGGGGTGGCCCGGACCGGACGCCCCGGTCCCGGCATCAGCAGGCCCCGGCCCACTCGAATCCCGCTCAGCGCCGACCGGCCGGGAACCGTCCCCTTCGCCCCGGCCGAAGCCAGGAACGAACGACGCCGGATCCGAGGATTCCGGCGGCTCGGGAACAGACTGGGCAGGCATCCGTCAGAGAACCTCGGGTTCAGCGTCGGGGTTTTCGCTCACCATGCGGCGGCCTTCGCGAGCCCAGGCTCCCATTCCGCCCGCGACGTTGACCGCGTCCCAGCCGCTCGCGTTCAGCCAGGCCGCGGCGCGCGCCGAGCGGCCGCCGGAGCGGCAGATGACGTAGACCGGGTTGTCCTCGGGGAATTCGGCGAGTTCGCCGACCCGCGCGGGCAGTTCGCCGAGCGGGATGTGCACCGCGGCGGGGGCGTGCCCGGCGGCCCACTCGTCGTCCTCGCGGACGTCGAGCAGTGCGACGTCCGCAGGCAGGTCGCGGACTTCAGCGGTCGGAATTTCAGCTGGGCTCACCACAGGTTCCATGCTCCCATGTCATGACGTTGTACGCGTGTGAGGAACGCTAACCGCTAGGCCTTGCGGTGGCGTCCCCGGCCGGCCCGCAGCTTCTCGTCGGCCTGGCCGAACCGGGCGACCGCGCGGTCGCGCATCAGGCCGAGCGGGTCGGGGGCGTGCAGGCGCAGCATGATGTCGTTCACCAGGTCCGGGCGGCCGGACCTGGTCAGCCGGCTCACCACATAGGTCGCCAGGAACGCCGAGGGCACCGAGATCAGCGCGGGCTGCACGGTGAACCACGGCATCTTGTCTCCGGTGTACTCGCACACGATGTTGTACGCCAGTGCGCCGAGCACCATCCCGCCGCCGACGACCATCCCCGCCAGCGCGCCCGGCCAGCTGAGCTTGCGCCACCAGATGCCGAGCAGCAGCAGCGGGCTGAACGTGGACGCGGCGAGCGCGAAGGTCATCCCGATCGAGAGCGAGATGTCCTCGGTACGGAAGATCAGTGTGAGCGCCATCGGGCATATCGCGACGAGCAGCGTCGCGACCCGGAAGTCCTTGACCCGGCCCGGCAGCAGATCCGTCGACACCACCCCGGCCACGCTCACCAGCAGCCCCGAGCAGCTGGACAGGAACGCCGCGAACGCACCCGCGGCCGTCACCGCGGCGAGGATCTGCCCTGGCCAGCCCGGCAACACCGCGGTCGGCAGCAGCAGCACGGCCGCGTCGGTGTTGCCGGTGAGCAGCAACTGCGGCACGTACATCCGCGAGAGCGCGCCCAGCATCGTCGGGAACAAATAGAACAGCCCGAGCAGCAGTAGGACGTGCACGGTGGTGCGGCGCGCGGCCTTGCCGTCGGGGTTGGTGTAGAAGCGGACCAGCACGTGCGGCAGGCCCATGGTGCCGAGGAACAGCGCGAAAATCAGCGAGTACGTCTGCAGCAGATCGCTGATGCCGCTCGACGCCGGATGCAGCCACGCGTCGTTCGACGTGGGCGCGTCGCTCACGATCGGCACCGGCGTACCCGCGGCGAACTCCAGCGTGGTCCCCGAGGACACCTTGTGCGGAATGAGCGGCGACCAACGCGCCATACCGCCCGCGGGACCGTCGTCGATGCGGCCGTGCGCGTAGAAGAACGTCTCGGTGGTGACCTTCACGGTCACGTCGGTTTGCACCGTCACCTTGGTGTCCGCCGGGAACACCGGCGGTGCGGGCGCACCGAGCGCGCGCACGCCGCCCGGGCCACCGCCGGCGAAGAAAACCATGCACAGCACAAAAGTCGGTACAGCGATCGCGAACAGTTTCAGCCAGTACTGGAACGCCTGAACCACGGTGATCGCGCGCATCCCGCCGGAGACCACGTTGACCGCGACCAGGACGATGACGAGCAGCGCGCCCGCCCACGCCGGTACCGGAACGATCTGCGCGAGCGTCAAACCGGCGGCCTGCAGCTGCGGGACCATGTAAAGAATCCCGATGAACACCGCTCCCGCGGTCGCGAAGCGGCGCAGGCCTCGCGAACCGAGCCGGGCTTCCACGAAGTCCGGCAGCGTGTACGCACCGGATCGGCGCAACGGCGCGGCGACGAACAGCATCAGCGCGAGATACCCGGCGGTGAAGCCGATCGGATACCAGGTCGCGTCGGCACCCTGTTTGAGCACCATGCCCGCGACACCGAGGAACGACGCCGCGGACAGGTATTCGCCGGAGATCGCCGCGGCGTTGCGGCTGGAGCGCACGGTTCGGCGGGCGACGAGGAAGTCGTGCGTGCTGGTGGCCCCGCGCGACGAACGGAAGCCAAGGTAGTAAGTCGCGAAGGCGACCAGCGCGAGGCCGGTCAACGTCCACGGGGTCAGCTGCACGGCGTGCATCCTCGCACGACCACACGCTTCCGGGATGCGCCGCCACCAGCGAACGCATCCCCCGCGCGGGTCAGTTCTCGATCATGTCGACGAAGTCGCGTTCGTGCCGCTCGGCGAGCCGGTTGTACCAGAGGCCGACGGCGAAGAGGAACGGAAACGGAAGCAGGCCGAGCACGAGCCACGGGATCGGGATGCCGATCACGGTGAACCGCGCGACCGCCGGGAGGAAATAGAACAGCGCGGGCAGTATCCCGAGCACGACCAGCACGAGCACCGCCAGCCACACCGACGTGCGCAGCTGGACCTTCACCAGGTCGCGGACCAGCAGTTTTCCCCAGCTGGTCTGTTCCTCCAGTTCGACCCGCCCGCGCATCCGCGCCGACGACTGCCGCGAATCGGCGAGCACCACGCGTTCCCGTTTCGGCCGCACGTGCGCGGGTTCGCTGGAACGCGGGACCGGTTCGGGGGCGGGCGGCACCGGTTCGACCACCGCGCGGTCCTCCGGCCGCACGCCCAGCGTCGGGTCCGGTTTGCGGACTCCGTTCTCGAGCCGGTGGTAGGGGTCTTCGGGCGAGGACATCGACGGCTAGCCGCCCCGGCCGGAGCCGACGATGCGGTCCTTCAGCGCCCGGGTGTGCCGCCGGCTGACCGGCAGCACTTTCTCCTCGTTGCCGATCACGACCTGGTAGCCGCCCTGGCCCATCCGCATTTCGGTGATCAGCGGCAGCGCGACCAGGAACGACCGGTGGATCCGCACGAATCCGGCCTTCTCCCAGCGTTCTTCCAGCTGGGCGAGCGGAATCCGGACGAGGTGGCTGCCCTCGGTGGTGAACAGCCGCGCGTAGTCGCCCTGCGCTTCCACCCAGCGCACCGACGAGCGCGGGATCAGTTTCGTGGTACCCGCCAGTTCGACCGGGATGACCTCGTCGTCGTTCTTCACCGGCTCGGCCCCGCCCTGGCCGGCGGGCGGGCTCGCGGCCGTGGCCAGCTTTTCGCGCACCCGCGCGACCGACCGGTCGAGCCGGTCCTGCTGGAACGGCTTCAGGACGTAGTCGACCGCGCCGAGGTCGAACGCGTTCACCGCTTCCTCGGCGTGCCCGGTGACGAACACCAGCACCGGCGACGGGTTCATCGCCGCGATCACGCGCGACATCTCCATGCCGGACAGGCCGGGCATGTCGATGTCGGCGAACACGGCGTCGACCGTCGGCAGGCCGTTTGCCCGCCGGGCAGCAAGTTCCGGGTCGTCGTGCGAGAACAGCCGCAGCGCGTCGGAGGCGTCCGAGGCCTGGAAAACGCGGTGGATGTGCGGGTTGTTCTGGAGTCCGTGGCTGAGTTCGTCCAGCCCGGCCAGCTCGTCGTCCACGGCAAGGACGATGAGTTTCCGGGTGTCGTCGTGAGCACTCACAGTGAGACGCATCCTGCCGATTGCGAGGTGCATTGTCCAGACCCCAGCCGAGAGTACCGCTTGTGAGTGGCGTACCGGAGTCGCCGCTCACCTCGGGGTCAGAGTCCGAAGCGCGACCAGGCCGCCTTCGTGGTCACCGCGTCCAGCAGCGCGCTCGCCGCCGCGGGCGCCCCGATCCCGAGCCGGGCGAGCAGCGGTTTCTTCGGCTCCGCCACGGAAATCTCGGCTTCCGGGTATCGCTCGCGGACAATCTCGCGCAGCGAACCGAGCCCGTCGACCAGTCCGAGGTCGACGGCTTTTTGCCCGAGCCAGACGTCCCCGGTGAACAGATCGGCGGAATCGGTCAGCCGGTCGCCGCGACGTTCCTTGACCCATTCGACGAACAGTTCGTGCAACTGGCTGTGCATGTTTTTCAGCCACTCGACGTCCTCGGGCTTCTCCGGGCTGAACGGGTCGAGCCGCGATTTGTTCGCGCCCGCGGTGTGCAGCCTGCGCTCGATGCCGAAGCGTTCGAGCAGCCCGGTGAACCCGAAGCCGCCGCTGATGACGCCGATCGAGCCGACCATGGACGTCCGGTGCGCGTAGATCTCGTCGGCCGCACAGGCCAGCCAGTACCCGCCGGACGCGGCGACGTCCTCGGCGAACGCCAGGACCGGCACGCCTTTCTCGTCGGCCAGCTGCCGGATCCGCTCCGCGACGAGACCGGACTGCGTCGGCGCGCCGCCGGGCGAGTTGATCTGCAACGCGACGGCCTTGAGCCGGTCGTGCGCGAACGCCCTGGTGAGCGCGGATTCGACGGCACCGAGGTTGATCGCGCCGCGGGCCAGCGGCGACGGCGTCGGCGTGATCACGCCGTGCAGCTTCACGACGGCGACCACGTCCTTGCGGTCGCCCCGGTCGCCGAGCACGGGAAGGCGGGAAGTCAGCTTGTCGGTCACGCTCATCTGCCCAGGCTAACCAGTTCAGTGCGCGGGCAGCATCCCCGAACGCGAGCCGTGCACTCCGTCGGGTTCCGGTTCCGGCTCGACCGGAGCCAGCGGCTGCTGCGGGACATCGGCGGAGTAGTCCGGCATGTTCGGCCGCACGCCGAGCTTGAACTTCGGCACCCGCAACGCGACCTTCATGCCCGCACCCGGCGCGGTTTCGACGGTGAGCGCGTAGTCCTCGCCGAAGACCTGCCGCATGCGCTGGTTGATGTTGCCGAGCCCGACGTGCGCACCAGTGCGGTGCGCGTTGCGCAGGTCCGTGAGCTGCCGCGGGTCCATGCCGATGCCGTCGTCCTCGACCGTGATCAGCGCTTCGTGCCCGTCGTCCCGCGCGATCACCGTGACGCAGCCGCCGCTCGGCTTGCTGGCCAGCCCGTGTTTGACGGCGTTCTCGACGAGCGGCTGAATGATCAGGAACGGCACCACGACGCTCAACACCTCGGGCGCGATCTTCATCCGCACCTCGAGCCTGCCCCCGAAACGAGCGTTTTCGATGGTCAGGTACCGGTCGATGTTGCGCAGTTCCTCGGCGAGCGTGGTGTACATGCCGGACGTGCGGAACGAGTAGCGCGTGAAGTCCGCGAAGTCTTGAAGCAGTTCGCGCGCTTCCTCCGGGTCGGTGCGGATGAGCGCGGAGATCGTGTTGAGCGCGTTGTAAACGAAGTGCGGCGAGATCTGCGCGCGCAGTGCTTTGATTTCCGCCTGCTGCAGCTGATTGCGCGATTCTTCGAGCCGCGCGAGCTCGAACTGCGTGCAGACGAACTGGCCCACCGCCTCAGCCATCTGCACCAACTTGCCGCGCGTGCGCCCGACGACGATCAGCGTCGCTTCGGCCTCGCCCTCAACGAGAATGGGAACAATCGCGGCGGTCTTCATTTTGCAAGTGCCACGGTGATTGCACGGCATCTTGTTGTGATCGGCAACGGCGCGACGGTGTTTGCGCAACGCGGTCCCGATGTCCTCGACGACGTCCAGATAATGGTCGGTGGCCTCGCCCGCCCAGGACAGCAGCGTACCTTCACTGTCGGTAATGCCGACGGCGAGACAGTCGAGCACCTCAAGCAGCTCCGCCGTCATCCGGTTGGCGGCCTCCTCGTCGAGCCCCGCCCGCAAGTTGGGCGTGGCCTTGGACATCCGGTGGACGGCCTGGAGCACGGCGTCCTGGATGACCCCCTTGGGCCGGCGCGCCCGGAAGGCGAGGACCAGCACCACGATCACCAGGATGCCGACCAGAACCCACGGGACGACCAGCGCATAGGGGAAGTCGGACACGACGTCCATGCTCTGCGCTCGACCGACCGGGTGCAAGGTCTGCTCCCCACTTTCTGTCCAGTAGCGACGCCGAGAGTGGGCAAACCCTGCCGTCACTCCCGGTGAGCGTGAGAATCTTGCGCCATTCGGGTGGTAGCGGTGGCTGTGAGTCGCCAATGGATGGCGTGAAGGGACCCTTCATTACTACGGACGGTTAAGGGTGACGGGACCCTTCATTGCTTGGCTAGTGCGGATGAGGGTTCTTGGCACCCGCGACCCGGACCGCTCCCGGCAAGACCGGTCCTGCCCGCCCGCCAGCGGGGCTAGACCAAGTGCTGTGAGGGGAACCCTGAGGGAGTCTGATTCGCTCCGGGTTCCCCTCACAGACGTTCACCCCAGCCCGACTGGGGCCAGCGGGCAGCGGCAGCTTCGCGCAGTGGGCACGCGGGGTTCTCGCCCCGGCCGGCGCGCGGTGGCGAGGTCCGTGAAGGGAGAGGAGCCACTCTCGCACGCGGAGCCACCGCACACCGTGCAACCGAGAATCCCCGCTGAGGTCCCCCAACGAGGCCGGTGCAGCGCCGACAGCGTTCAGATTTTCCGCAAAGCGATGGCCACGGTCCGCGATGCGGACGTCGGCAAATCAGAGAGCCACCCGCAGCCAACCCACCCACACCCCGATACGAAGCCCGACTGCACAATCAAGCTTCGGGGCCGCCCCAGCACCGGGGAGCAATGTCGCCGCCAGGCGGCGAGCCGAACTACTTCAACAACCGAGACATCCGCCGATCAGCCAACGGCTTCCCCCCGGTCTGGCAGGTCGCACAATACTGAAACGACTTGTCCGCGAACGAAATCTCCCGAACAGTATCCCCGCAAACCGGACAAGGCAGCCCGGTCCGAGCATGCACCCGCAGCCCAGACCGCTTCTCCCCCTTCAACCGCGCAGCCTTCTGCCCCACTGACCGCGAAACAGCGTCCGTCTCCACCGCACGGATCGCCTCGGCCAAAACCTCCAACGCCCCCTCGTCGAGCTTCCCCACAGTCGCATAAGGCGACAGCTTCGCCCGATGCATGATCTCGTCCGAATAAGCGTTCCCGATCCCCGCGATCAACGACTGATCAGTCAACGCCCACTTCAGCCGGGTTCCCTTCCCCCGGAACAACTCCCGCAACTGCGAAGCATCGATCGCCAGCGCATCCGGCCCCAGCCGGGCCACGCTCGCCACCTCGGAGGGATCCGCGACGATCCACACCGCCAGCCCCTTCTTCGTCCCCGCCTCAGTGAGATCGAAGCCAGGACCGGAAGCCGACTCCAGATGCACCCGCAGCGAGATCGGCCCCTTCCCCGGCTTCAACGGAGCCGGGGACAGCGCGTCCGACCAGCGCAGCCAGCCAGCGCGCGCCAAATGGACCACCAGATGCAGATCTCCCAGCACGACATCCAGATGCTTGCCGTGCCGAGTCGCGTCGGTGATTTCGCGGCCATGCAGCTCGGTATACGGCGGCACCGCGGTCTTCAGCACGCTCAACGAGGCGACGTCAAGCCGGAAAACAGTGCTCCCCACGGCGTGTTCGCGCAGGTGATGGGCCAGTGCTTCGACCTCGGGCAACTCGGGCATGGCACCAGTCTCGCGCGCCGGCCCGGTTCCGGCCAGGTCTATTCGACCGGGTGCAGCGGACCGTCGAAGTCCGGCAGCGAGTGCTTCTGGATCGTCTTCGAGATCCGCTTCACCTCGCCGGACACGGTGAACATGCCGCGGATCGTGCCGACCCAGCGCTCCGACGGCCGGTCGCCCGCGACGTCGCCCTCGGTCTCGGCGACCACCGTCCACGGACGGCGCAGGATCCACCGCAGCGGGAAGAACAACACCACCAGCAGCAACGCCAGCAGCACCCACGCGGGCACCTTCACGACATCCGGCGTCCAGACCACCAGCGCGATCACCAGGAACACCATGACCACGATCATCGCGATGCCAGGTCCGTAACTGCCTGCGACGTCGTGTTCGAAATCGTCAGCGGTGGCGGGAGCCCGCCACTCCATCTGGGCACGGACCACCCAATGGCGACCGTCTTCGCCGCGCACCAGCCGGTTCATCCTGTTGCCTCCCGGGCGACGTCGAGCTCGGTCAACGTTACCGTGACCGTGCCGTCGAGCGCGAGGTGCTCACTGAGAGTTACTGGCGGTTTGCCGGGTTTTGGCTGTTCGAGAGCTTGCGTCCGTTGAGGAATCGGCCGAACCGGTGACATCGTTCCCGGACGTGGAGTCCGTTCTGGCCGACGTCGCGGGCTCGGCGGACCTCGACGACTTGGCCGGCTCAACGGGCTTGGAAGACTTGGCGGACTTCGGGCAGCCGGACGACTCAGCCGAGCTGGAAGACCGCGGAGCGGTCGTGACCGACGGCGGCACGTACGAATCCGGCGAGGGCACATACGACGAGGGCGGCGGAACATACGACGGAGTGGTGTCGTCCGCCGTCGTGCTCAGCACGCTCGGGCTCGACGAGTACGTGGACGTATCCAGATCCGACCGCGACTCGGTGCTGGACGACCGGCTCGTCATCGGCGACTCCGAATGGTCGCCGTCCTGGCCGGGAAGATCATCCCGCGGCGTCGAACCAGCCGAGTCCGACGTCGACGACGACTGCTCCCCGGACGCCGCCTGACCCACCGGCGGCAAATGCGGCACCTCGGCCACCCCCAAATGCTGCGAGGCGCCCGGCCGGACCGCCGCATGCGCGGGCCGCGCGCTGCCGTACAGCTTCCCGGAGATGACCCGCGGACCCTGCTGCGCCGGCGGCGGAGGTTGCTCCGGCGGCTGCAACGCCAGCTCCGGCGCACCACCGCCCAACCCGACGTTCTGCACCGGATGCGACCCGAACACCAGCGGACCAGCGGTCAAGCTCACCGCGCCCGCCGCCGCGGTCGACGCAAGCGCCAGCCCGACCTTCACCTTCGAGCCGAACACCACGCTCTTCACCGTCGCGACCGCACCGGCGACCTTCCCGGCCCCGGCCAGCGCCGGAACCGCGAGCACCAGCACCCCGGCATGCGCCCGCAACGACGAACACACATCCCGCAGCTCGTCCTGCGTCGCCCGGCACGGCGGACATCCCAGCAAATGCGCCTTGATCCGCTCCGCCTCAGCGCCCGTGACACTGCCCGCGGTGAACCCGCCGAGCTTCTCCACCACCGCGCGGCACGTCTCCGGACCCCGGTTCACCGACAAATGCGCCTGCAGATACGCCGCCCGCAACCCCTGCCGCGCCCGCCGCGCCAACGCCGCCGTCGCATTCGCCGACAACCCGAAATGCGGAGCCACCATCGCCGGCTGCTCGCCCTCGACCTCGGTCTGCCACAGAACCGTCCGCCACCGCTCCGGCAAACTCGTGAACGCCGTCGTGATCAACGTGTGCTCGGCCGTCCGGGCAGGCGTGTCCACCCCGGCTCCCGCGCGGAACGTCAGCTCGTCGTCAGTCACCGGGACATCGCGCCGCGCCCCGTGCCACTCCCACGACACCCGGCGCGCGACCGTCAGCAAATAAGCCCGCACGTAATCCCGCGGACCCGCACCGCGGCGCAACGCCTGCAGCACGCGGAAGAAGGTCTCCGCGGTGATGTCTTCAGCTTCGGAGCGATCCGACGCGAGGCTCTGCGCCAATCTGCGCACGGCTGCGGCATGCAGCTCGAACAACTCCCCGAACGCGGCATCCTCGCCATCGCGCAGCCGCTTCAAAAGTGCCTGCTCGTCGGATTCCGAGGCCGCTGGTGGCGGCGCCGTGCCCAGCTCGGTCATCCGGCAAGGCACCTCCTCCCCCGAAGGACTCACCACTGAAGTCGATGGGGGACACCATACGGAGCAGAGCGCCCGTCGTCACCCCTTGTGCGCTCGACGTGACGCGCAAGCACCACATCTCAGCAGGTCCACGCCAATTAACGGGGCCCCCAAAAGTGTCACCGGGCCGACGGTATAGAGTGTCCACAACACCGAGCACCAAGCGGTTAACGCGGATGTAGCGCAGCTGGTAGCGCATCACCTTGCCAAGGTGAGGGTCGCGGGTTCGAATCCCGTCATCCGCTCAGTCCTGAAGGCCCTGTATCCACGGAAAGCGTGGATACAGGGCCTTCGTTGTGTTGCCCCGGGGGCCGAGCCCCCGGACCCCCGCGGTGCCATCGGTGGCGGTTGGGTGGGTGGGGGGCTTCGTAGCGCGCGGAGCAAGCGGAGAGGGCGTGGGGGCGGAGCGGGAGAGGCGCCCGGAGGGGGGCTTTGGCGGGGTGTGTCTGACTTGCTGGACTCGTTCATGAGTTGTTCCGGTTCGGTTGGTTCTTGACGCGCGAGTGGCGGGGGAACGTGGCCGCATGACTGAGTTGACTCGTCGGCGGGTTCTTGGGGTTGCCGGGGCTGGGGCCGCCGCGGCTTCGGCTTCGTTGTTGCCGGGCAGTGTGCGGGAGGCGTTGGCTCGGGGGGTGCCGGGGCGGGGGTCGCTGGCAGATGTCGAGCACGTGGTGTTGCTGATGCAGGAGAACCGGTCGTTCGACCACTACTTCGGGACGTTGTCCGGGGTCCGGGGATTCGCGGACCCCGAGGCGGCTCGGTTGCCCAATGGACGGTCGGTGTTCTATCAGCCCGACCCGCAGAACCCGGCCGGGTACGCCTTGCCGTTCCATCTGGACACCCATGCGACCAACGCACAGAAGATCCCGTCCACCTCGCACGCCTGGCAGGTCCAGCACGACGCCCTCAACGGCGGCAAAATGGACAACTGGCTGCCCGCGCACCGCAAGGCGGACGGTAAGAACGGGCCCTACGTGATGGGCTACCACACCCGGGCTGACCTGCCGTTTCAGTTCGCGCTGGCGGAGGCGTTCACGATCTGCGACGCCTACCACTGCTCAGTGCTCGGGCCCACCTGGCCCAACCGGATGATGTGGATGACCGGCACCATCGACCCCGACGGGGAACACGGCGGGCCCATCCTCGACAACAAAGCCCCGGCGGGCGGCTACACCTGGACGACCTACGCCGAGCGGCTCCAGGCGGCGGGGGTGAGCTGGAAGGTGTACGAGCAGAACGACACCTACGGCTGCAACATGCTCGAAAACTTCGCGAACTTCAAAAACGCGGCCGCCGACTCCCCGCTCGTGCTCAACGGCACCACCCACGGAGCCGAAGGCCAGTTCGAGTACGACGCGCGCAACGACAAACTGCCCACCGTCTCGTGGATCATCTGCACCTCGACCGCGTCCGAGCACCCCGACTACACCCCCGCCGAGGGTGCCGCGTTCGTCGCGTCCAAGATCGACGCGATCGCCGCCAACCCCGACGTCTGGGCCAAAACCGCGTTCATCCTCAACTACGACGAGAACGACGGGCTCTTCGACCACGTCATCCCGCCCACGCCGAACCCCGGCACCCCGCACGAGTTCGTCACCAAAACCTCGCCCGGCGGCACCAAAGGCAACGGCCTGTCCGTCGGAGCCGGCTACCGGGTGCCCTGCGTCATCGTTTCGCCGTGGACCGCGGGCGGATGGGTCGCGACCGAGCCCTTCGACCACACCTCGACCCTGCGGTTCCTGGAAAAAGTCACCGGTGTGGCCGAGCCCAACATCTCCGGCTGGCGGCGCGCCACCTTCGGCGACCTGACCTCAGCGTTCCGGTTCCGCGACCACAGGGCGAAACCGCCGACCCTGCCCGACACCTCCGGGCCGCTGACGCTCTCCCGTTACGAGGCCGCGCACCTGCCCGCTCCGAAATTCCCCGGCACCGACCAGAAACCGCCGCGTCAGGAGCGCGGGCACCGCCCGCAGACCCCGCCGCACTGACCTGCCGAGTGAGCCCCTGTCCACGGGCAGGGGCTCACAGCTCGTAGCCGTCCAGTAACGTCGGCGCGACCGGGGAAAGATGCGGATCGCTATGGTCGCTCACCTGGCCGCGCGCCATCCGGTACACGCGGAAATCGTTGTCGTGCTCGGCGTCCTGGTCGTCCCAGACGTGCAGCAGCCCATAGGAACCGGGGGCCAGTTCGCCGACCCGCGCGAACGTTTCCAGCAACTGCGGCCCGATCGCGCCGCCGTGCTTGTCCAGACCACCCAGATGGAGCATCGGCAGCCCGGCGCTCCAGCGCAGATCGACCAGGTCCAGCATGCCCACGTCGCGCAGTGACCGGCCGACGCGCTCGACCAGGCGCTCCAGCAGAGCTGCGTCGTCGTCGCCGGTCGCGGTGGCGGCGATGGTCACCCAGCCGTGGTATTCGAACACGTGCGAGACGGTAGCAGCGGCCGTGTTCAGCGGGTCAGCGCAGAGGGCTGGCCGTCTCGGCGGAGCTTGGTCGTGAGAATGCCGTCGGCGTGCTTTTCGACTGCGGGGAGCAAGTTTTCGCCGAAGACGCACAGAGTGCGTTCCCACGGGTGGCCGAGCGTGCCGTAGCTGAAGTCCGCGGCGAGGAACAGGTGGTAGTCGCCGCGCGGGAAGACTGAGACCGGCCACGGCGCGTTTTGCCGCATGCGATGCGGCCAGAACTTGAACGACTGGTGCTGCCAGTGCAGGACCCACAGCCAGTCGTCTTCGGCGGTCGTCTCTTGGAGGGCGGCCAGCACTGCGCGGGCCACGTCGTGCTCTTCCACCGCGTACGGGCCGAGGCGGAACTCCGCCGAGGCGCGGTCGTACTCGCCGGTGGACAGATCCCAGGCAGCCGAGGGACGCGGCTCATGGAAGCCGGGCCAATCGTGCGCGAAGGTGCTCGGCCAGAACCTGAGCTTGTCGTGCACCCAATACCAAGCGGGTTCGTCGGCCACTCGCGAGAGCGGCTCCCAGGCTGCAGCAGCGTTCACTTGTCGACCTCGAAGTCATCGACCGGGCTCGAAACTGCCGAAAGCTTCGTGTCCGGGGCCGGGATTGTCCAGTCCACCGGAGCCGAGCGCCAAGCTGTCACTCGACCGGGTGGCCCGCGGACCGGGAAAACAGCGCCCGGTCCGCAGGTTCCTTACCCGAGACCCCCGCCAGTCATGCACGGAGCAGTTATGCGGCGCGCCACAGCGTGACGAACGCCGACGCCTCGCTGAACGCCCACGGCCGCAGCCGCTCCCGGTCGCGCGCCGACAAGGTGAACTCCTTCGCCCGGCGCACGTCCACGACCAGCGCCTCCCCGCCCGGAAGCAGATCCGGCATGCCCTCGGTGAGCAGCCACAACGCGAGCTGCGCGGCATCCCGGGTGAGCGGCTCCTCCTTGAAGTACAGCCAGGTGGCGAACCGGCGGCCGTTCGACTTCCGCAGCCCCAGCTGCGGGCTGACGCCGATCTCCAGCTCGCCGAGCGCGAACCTCGCCCGCCCGACCTCGATCAGCTTCGGATCGCGCCTGCCGAGGTAGCGCAGCCAGCCCTCGGCGATGGCGGCGTAATGCGGACGCGTGCGCTCGTCGGCGTTGTTGACCAGCGCGCGCATGGCCACCTCGTCCTGCCGCGCCGCCCGGCCCGCCCGGACCGCGTTCGCCGCGCGCCGGTAGTAGTTGAACGCCGCCCGGGCCGGGTCCTCGTACAACCGGCGCTGCCTGCGGACGAACGAGGAGCGCGACGGGCCCTTGCTGGCGCTGTACCCGACGAACGTGGGCAGCGTGACGTATGCCGACTGAGAACTGGTCATGGGCGGCCGCCTTCCGGTGGATGGTTTCCCCAGTACCCGGCCAATTTTAGAACATATGTACGACAGTTTTTGCCGCTTAACGGGTGACCGGCGGCCACGGACCCGCCAGTACCGCGCGCGCCTGCTGCAGAACCTGTTGCTCGCAGTAGCTGACCGGCGTGACGTCGGTCGGAATCCAGGTCGCGAGCATCGCCAGCCACTGACGCAGCTCGGCGAGCGCGGCCGGGTGGCCGAGCCGTCCGTCGAGGGCTTTGACGCTCTTCGCGGCCTCCGCGAGCCGGACGTCGCCGCGCACCATCTCGCCGAGATGGTCGCCGAGCAGCTGCCATTGGGCCGCGGTGGCGTCGGCCGGCAGTTCGATGCCCAGCTCCTCGACCACGTGCGAGAACGCGTCGGAAACCGCCTGGTGGTTCCGGTGGTCGAGAGCGGCCAGTCCGGGAAGGGAGGGCGCGTCGAGACCCGCGCCGACGGCCCGCGCCCCGGCCTCGACGAGTTCGGCAGCGGTGATGTCGAGACCGGCGAGCCGATCCACGGCAAGGGCGGCGAGCGCACCGCGCGCGGAGGACATGCTCCCGATCGTAGGAGACGTCGCGTTTTCCCGGCGGACGCGCGAAGCGGGTGCCTGATCTGGGCAGATCTGGGCT
Organism: Amycolatopsis rubida; assembly: GCF_900115345.1. Classification (GTDB taxonomy): domain Bacteria; phylum Actinomycetota; class Actinomycetes; order Mycobacteriales; family Pseudonocardiaceae; genus Amycolatopsis; species Amycolatopsis rubida. The sequence continues at coordinate 789,521 of NZ_FOWC01000001.1, forward strand.
GATCTTGTGCACCTGAGCCCCACGGAGCCGGGGCGCGTGGAACACTGTCGCCCGAACCGGTGACAGGGGGTTGCGTGATGAGCTGGCAGGAAGAGCTCCGGCGCTTGGACGCGGAGTTGGCCGCCGGCCGCCTCGGCCACGCCGAACACCGCCGCCAGCGCGACGAACTGCTCGCCGAGGCGTCGGGCGGCGGGGCGGCTTCGCCAGTGGCGTCGCCGTTGCGGCAGGACGCGCCTTCGGCCAGCGAGTCACCCACCTGGAGCACACCGGCCGCCCAGGCGACTGCACCGCCTGCCGAATCGGACAGCCAGCCAGCAGCGGAGCCGAGCGCCTCCGCCGACAGCAGCGCGAGCACTACGCAGGTCGTGGCGACCATGGCGGAGCAGGACCCGACGACCACGCTCCGGCTGGACACCACCCCGCCCGGAGGCACCGTGGCACCGGAGCAGCCCGCTGCCAACCCGGCCGCACCCTTCTTCTCGCCACCGCAGACCCCGGCAACGCCGCCGCCCGCTCCGCCAAGCCAGGCGACCCCGCCCCCGCCGCACCAGCCGCAGCCGCAGATGCCCGCGCAGCCGGGAACCTGGCCGGGCGTCGCTCCCGTGCAGTGGCACACCCCTGGCCCGCAGCAGCAACCGAGCCAGCAGCAACAGCCGAGCCAGCCGGTCGTCGGATGGGCCAGCACCAACCCGGCGATGCCCGCGCCGGAACCGCCCGCGGTCGAATCGTTCCTGAACTCCGGGGCCGCGGTCCCGTCGGCGGAAAAGCCCCAGCCCGCCTTCCCGCACACCCCGGGCACCCCGTTCTCCACCGACCGGCAGACCACCGCGCCGAGCCCCGCCGACGACCGGCCCACCGCGGTCTTCGGCGCGATCCCGGCGAACGGCAGCCAGCCGGAGCCGCGCCGGCTCTGGGAGGACGACGCCAAACCTCGCCGAGGGAAGCCGACCTGGCTGTTCCTCTCGCTGGCCGTGCTCGTGGTGCTGGCGCTGGTCGTCGGCGGCATCTGGTTCCTCGGCAACAGGAACGACCCGAACGACACCGCCACCCCGCCGCCGGCCACCTCGTCCGCGCCGAACACCCAGCCGGCCTCGCTCGAGGACAAGCTGCCCACATTGGCGGGCACGCCGAACCCGGAGAACTCGACCATGGCTCTGGACAAGGCGGTCCAGGCCAAGGCCGTCTCCGACGCCGACGCGAACCTCATGCGCGCGGCGGGCGCAGACCAGCTCGTCTACCACGCCTACGCCGGCACCGACGGCGGCACGACGCTCATCGCCGTCCCGGCGCCGTCCAAGGCGCAGGCCGGTCAGCTCGTCCAGGGACTGCGGCAGAACCTCGTCACCGGCGGGTTCGACAGCAGCCCGCTCGGCCCGGCGGCCACCGACCTGCTCTACACCGGGAGCAGCCCGGCCGGACGCGTCATGGCCTTCTGGTACACCTCCGGCGGCGTGTCGGTCGGCATCGGCGTGTCGGGCCCGGTCGGCCAGGATCCGGCGGCGCTGCGGTCGCGGATGGAAGAGATCCGCGCGAAGGTCGCGGCCGCGCTGCCCGCCGGCTGAACGCACCCGGCGCCCAAGGCGACCCGCCAGGTCACGCGGGGTCGCACCCGTGCACAATGTCCACGTCGTCACACACAATCGGGTAGCGACGACGCATTGACCGTCGCCATGCCGACAGATAAGGGGGGCCCTGGTGTCCTGGCAGGAGGAGCTGCGCCGGCTGGACGAGGAGCTCGCGTCAGGGCGACTCTCCGCGGACGACTATCGCATCCGGCGTGATCAGGTGCTGTCCTCGGCTGTCGGCCAGCAGGACCAGCCCGCACCGCCGCCGCAGAGCCAGAGCGCGGACTCGACCCAGGTGATCGCCCCGGTCAGCCCGCCCGGCGGCGTCCCCCAGCAGCAGCCGCAGGCCCCGCAGCAGCCGCCCGCGGACGGCGGTGCCGAGCGCACCCAGGTCGTGCAGTCGTGGCAGACCCAGCAGCCGCCCGCGGACGCCGGTCCCGAGCGCACCCAGGTCGTGCAGCCGCAGCAGCACCAGCCGCAGGCGCACTACTCCCCGCCCGGCGGTTTCCCGCAGGGCACGGCCTCGCCGCCCGGGGGCTTCCCGCAGCAGCAGCCGTGGAACGCGGCCGAGAGCGACCAGACCCCGCCGTGGGGCGGCGGCGATCTTCCGCCGCTCGGCCCGTCCGGGGGCGATTCCGAATGGGTCCGCCAGGGTCCGGAGTACTTCAGCGACAAGCCGAAGAAGGGCAACGGCAAGAAGATCGGCGCGATCGTCGGCGCCGTCATCGTGCTGGCCGGCATCGCGTTCGGCGCGTACTGGCTGTGGGGCCGCGACAGCGGAGGCGGCGGCACCGAGCAGACCAGTGCCCAGCACCAGCCAGGTCCGTCGTCGGCGCCGAAGCCGCCGGACCCGCTCGGCGTCGCGACCATGCCGGGCAAGGCCGAGACGCACGACGACATCACGTCGTTCTCGCAGGTCGACACCCTGAAGTACCTCAACCCGCAGGAACTGAGCGCCTACCAGGCGGCGGGCGCGTCCAAGGTCAAGTTCGTCGTGTACCACCTCGAAGACGGCAACCTGATCACGCTCTTCCTCGCCCAGGCCAGCAGCCCGACCGCGGCGAAGACCGCGGCCGAGAAGCTGATGGAGGTCCAGACCACGAACGGGGCCAAGCGCGACACCACCGCCCCGAACGGCGTGTACGCGACCTCGATCGACGCGAAGGAAGGCCAGTCGGCCCAGTCGCGCGGGCACTACGCGCACGGGAACGTGGTCGTCCGCGTCGAGGTGTCCGGCAAGGCACAGACGGCCACCGACTTCACCACCGCGCTGAACCAGCAGCTCACGGTGCTGACCGCCGATGCCTGAGCCCGGGACCACCGCCTGCACGATCGTCGCTCGCAACTATGTGCCGGCCGCGCGCGTGCTGGCCCGCTCCTACCTGGAGCACCATCCGGGCGGCCGCTTCGTCATCGCGGTCATCGACGCCCCGCGCGATCAGTCGGACCGGGCCGGCGACGGACTCACCGTCGTCGGCCCGGCCGCGTTCGGCATCGACGAGGACGACTACCTGCGGATGGCGACCGCGTACTCGGTCACCGAACTCGCCACGTCGGTCAAGCCGTACCTGCTGCGCGAGCTGCTGAAAGAGTCCGAGGCCGCGATCTACCTCGACCCGGACATCGAGCTGTTCGCGCCGATCCCCGAGGTCGCCGAGCTGGCCCGCGAGCACGACATCGTGCTCGCGCCGCACTTTCTGACCCCGTTGCCGCAGGACGGCATGGAGCCGGACGACGCGGTGATCATGGGCACCGGCATGTTCAACCTCGGCTTCATCGGCGTCGGCCGCGGTGCCGGGCCGTTCCTCGACTTCTGGGCGGGCAGGCTGCGCCACGACGCGATCGTCGCGCCCGAGCAGCAGCTGTTCACCGACCAGCGCTGGGTCGACCAGGTGCCGTCGCTGTTCCGGCACCACGTGGTCACCGATCCCGGGTTCGACGTCGCGTACTGGAACCTCCACGAGCGGCCGATCGGCCGCGACAAGGACGGCGCGCTGACCGCGGGCGGTGCGAAGCTGCGGTTCTTCCACTTCAGCGGGTATCGGCCGGAGAAGCCGTGGCTGCTCAGCTTCCACTGCGCGCGCAAGCCGCGCGTGCTGCTGTCGCACAGCGACGACCTTCGCGCCATCTGCGATTCGTACGGCACGAAGCTGCGCGAAGCGGGGTACGCCGAGTCGCTCGACTCGATTCCCTACGGCTTCAAGGACTTCCAGGACGGCACGCCGGTGCCGAAGCTCGCGCGGCGCGTTTTCCGCGAGGGCTGGATCAAGTCCGAGCGCAAGAAGAAACCCGCGCCGCCGCACGCCTACGCCGAGGACGGCGGGCTCGCGCTGCGCGAATGGCTCGCCACCCCGGAGGACCAGGGCCAGGCCGCGGCCGGGCTGAACCGGCTGACGCACGCGATCTGGGCGTCGCGGATCGACCTGCAGATGGCGTTCCCGCATCCCTACGGCGACGACGCCGACAGTTTCCGGCACTGGTGCGCCGGGTCCGGCGTCTCCGAGGCGGGGCTGCCGGAGTGGGCGCTGCCCTCCGATCCGGTCGCCACCCGTGCCCCGCACGACGAGTTCGGCGTGAACCTGCTCGGCTATCTGACCGCTGAGCTGGGGCTCGGCGAGATGGGCCGGATCGTGCTCGAAGCGATCGAGACCGGCGGCGTGCCGGTGGCCACGGTGCTGGAGGAGAAGGCGGTCTCGAACCGCACCGGCATCGAGCGGCCGGCGACGGTCGGCGACCCGCGGTTCCCGGTCAGCGTGTTCGCGGTGAACGCGGACCAGACGCGCACGATCCTGACCAACCACCCCGAGGTCGGCGCGGGCCGCTATCGGATCGGGCTGTGGGCGTGGGAACTCGAAGACTTCCCGCAGTGGCAGCACGAAGCGTTCGGGATGCTCGACGAGGTCTGGACGGTCAGCGACTTCTGCCGCCGCGCGTTCGCCGAGCATTCGCCGATCCCGGTCAAAACGATCCCGGTGCCGGTGCGCGATCCGGGCGAGCCGTCTCCGCCCGCGCGGGACAACGGCGAGCCGGTTCGGTTCCTGTTCGCGTTCGACTTCAACAGCGTCGCGGAGCGCAAAAACCCTTGGGGCGCTGTCGTCGCGTTCCAGCGGGCGTTCCCGGGCCGCGAGGACGTCCGGCTCACCGTCAAGGCGATCAACTCGAAGCTGCACCCGCAGGCCGCCGAACGGCTGCGCGCGGTGGTCCGCGGCGACGACCGGATCGAACTGATCGAGCGCTACCTCAGCGTCGCCGAGCTGCACGAGCTGTACGAGACCAGCACCGCTTACGTTTCGCTGCACCGCAGCGAGGGCTTCGGGCTCACTGTCGCCGAGGCGATGGCCCGGGCGATGCCGGTGGTCTCGACGGATTACTCCAGCACCACCGAATTCCTCGACGCGTCCACCGGCTGGCCGATTCCGTACCGGCTGGTGCCGGTCGGCGACGGCAACTACCCGTACCACGCGGACGCGGTCTGGGCGGAGCCCGATCTGGACGCCGCCGCGGCCGCGATGGTGCAGATCGCCGACGAGCCGGCCGAGGCGACCGCCCGTGGCAAGCGTGCGCGGGAGGTCATCCTGCGCGAGCGGTCGATGACCGCCGCGGCCGAGTGGATGCGGCGCGAACTGGAGCAGGCGCACGCGATATGGCAGGAGCGGCAGCGCGTCGCGACACCGCCGCCGGAGCACCCGCTGAGCCCGCTGCAGCAGGCCACCGAGGCATTGCGCTGGCGGCCGGAAGCGGACACGCCGTCGCGGCTGCCGCTCGCGCCCGCCCTGCGCAAGGCCGTGCTGCGCGCGATCGACCACTACGACGTGCACCAGCGCAACGTGATGGGCGCGCTGCTCGCCGCCACCGAGGACAGCAACCGGCGGTTGCTGGACCGGATCGAAGGCCTGGAACGCAACATCGACGAATCGCGCCGGGCCGCGCTGTCCACGCGCGCCCTCGGCGAACGGCTCGAAGCGTTGCGCGGCACGGTCAACGAGTTGCGCCGGCAGGCTCCGGAGACGGACCTGGCGCTGCGCAATCTCGAAGCGGACGTGGCGAAGCTGGCCGAGGGCTACGACGGTGTCGGCGCGGAGGTGGAAGCTGCCGCGGGAACCGTGCACAAGATGTTCGCGCGCCGCGACGAACGGCTCGACGCCGACGAGAAGGCCATCCAGCGGGTGACCCTCGACGTCAGCGCGATGCGGGACGCGGCGCGGCTCCGGCACGCTCCGGTGCCGCGCGGGGCGGACGTCGTCCAGTGCGACGTCGGCGCACTGCTGATGCCGGTCGACGAGGTCATGCTGCCGTGGATCCTGTTCCACCGGTCCTGGGAGGACAGCGAAGCCGAGCTGATGGCGTCGCTGGCGGACGGCGCGTTCCTCGACATCGGCGCGCACGTCGGCTACCACACGCTGCGGCTGCTTCGGGCCACGCCGGAAGTGACCAGGGTGATCGCGGTGGAGGCCGACCCGGTCAATGCCGCGTACCTGCGCCGCAACGTCGAGGCCAACCTGCCCGCCGCGGCGGGCGAGCTGGTCACCGTGGTCGAGTCGGCCGCGTGGGACGAGCCGGGCACCGTGCATCTCGCGCAGGCGACCCCGGGCAACAGCGGCGACAACCGCGTCACCATGGACGGTTCCGGCGTCGAGGTCCCCGCGGTCCGGCTGGACTCCGTGCCCGAGGTGACCGAGCAGCGGATCAGCCTGGTGAAGGTCGATCTGCAGGGCCGCGACCACCGAGCGCTGGCGGGACTGGCCGAGGTGCTGCGCCGCGACCGGCCGCACGTGGTGTGCGAGTTCGACCCGGGCGCGATCACGGAGCTGGGTGACGACCCGGCCGCCGTGCTCGCCGGGTACCGCTCGCTCGGCTACACGCCGAAGGTGGTCACCGACGACGGTCCGTCCGACCAGGGGCTAGAAGATTCGGCGATCATCGCCGCGGCGAAGGCGGACGAGAAGGAATTCGTCACGCTGTGGCTGGCGCCCTGACCTGATCGCGCACGTGGTGTCTCAGGGCGCCACGTGCGCGATGGTCAGCAGGAACGCGCCATACCAGGCACTTCCGACAGTGAGCACCGGCAGCAGCACCGCCAGCACCCGGTTCGGCAGCTTCGCCAGCATGAGCGCGACCGGCACGGTCAGCACGAACGCCGGCAGCAGGAAACGCGCGCGGGACTGGAAGAAGTTCGACGAGCACAGCGCGATCACGACGGTGAGCGTGCCGTAGATCTGCCACGGCAACGGCAGCTTCGTCGCCCAGGTCCAGAACTGCAGTACCACCGCGGCGAGCACGACGAGCGCGGTCACGGTGATCCAGCTGGCGTCGTCCGAGGTGAGGCCTTCGCGGACCTGGGTCCAGGTGAAGACGCCGAAATCGAAGTGCATCTGCCAGGCGTTCTGCAGCCAGAACCAGCCGTCCGGGCGACCGGTCTGGATCCAGACATAGCCGAGATAGCCCAGCAGGCCGAGCGGCGCGAGCAGTCCGCCGATCCACGGCCGCCAGCCGTCGCGCCGCTGGAAAACCGCGATCAGCGCGGCGAGGGCGACCGCGGCGACCAACGCACCGGAACTCGCCCTGGTCAGCCCGGCCAGCACCGCGAACCCGCCCGCGACCAGCCATTCTCGGCGCGCGAGCAGCACGAACGTCCAGGCCACGAGCGCCATCAGCAGCGATTCCGAATACACCAGATGCAGTGCCGTCGAACCCGGCCCGATCGACCACAGCACGGCGACCAGCAGGCCCACGCGCGGTCCGGCCAGGTCGCGGCCCAGCACGAACAGGCCCCACGCCGCCGCGCATCCGGCCAGCAGCGAGATCGTCATCCCGGCCGCCAACGGCGGAATCCCGACCAGGGTCAGCAACGCCACCGTCGCCGGGTACAGCGGGAAGAACACCAGGCTGTTCTCGACCGGCAGCCCGTCGGTGCCGAGCGTGATCGGCTGGTCGTAGCCGTGCTGCGCGACCGAGAGGAACCAGTTGGCGTCGAAGTTGTCGATGAACCGGCCCGGCGACACGTCGGCCTTCCAGCTCATCATCCACAGCACGCCGAAGGCGACGATCTGGAACAGCAGGTAAAGGCTGATCGCCGGAGCGGCTTGACGGAAAGCGGTCGGCGAACGCTCGACGGCACCGTCGAGACTGGACTGCTGCACGCTCCCCGAACTCCTGAACTACCTAGCGTGAAACCGGACGAATTCCTGCCTGATCGTACCTGGCGACCGCATAATCCGAGGCCAGAACGGGTTTTGTGACTAATCCCCTGCTTACCGCCAATTGCGGGGAGTACGTCCGGGCCGGGTGCGGGAAGCGGTAGCCTGCACGAGGTTGTCGGTAGCGGAAGACGGGGGTGAGCACGCTGGCCGAGCCGAATTCCGCTGCCTTGGCCGAGCCGTCGTCCGCGCCTGCGAAGAAGACCCGGATCGTCTTCATCGACATCGGCCGCGGCCTCGGCGCGCTGCTGGTCTTCTACAGCCACATCGCCCATCCATGGGTTATCGCGAAGAACGACAAAGCCCCGTACGTCGACTTCATCGAGGCGCTCACGAGCGGTCCGATGCACATGTCGAAGCAGGGCATCGGGCAGATCGCGGTGCCGTTCTTCTTCCTGGTCAGCGGTTTCGTGGTGACGCCGATCGCGCTGCGCCAGGGTACCGGCCGGTTCGCGCTTAACCGGTTCATCCGGGTGTACGCGCCGATGCTGTTCGTGGTGGCGCTGACCGCGTTCCTGCTGCTGGTGAACCTGCACCCGCCCTCGACCGGGCAGGCGCAGACGCTGAACCCGCTCACCGTCTTCACCAACACCACGCTGGTCAACTACCTGATCTTCCCGCAGGTCGTGCTGGTGCCGGTGGCCTGGACGATGATCGTCGAGGTCATCTTCTACCTGCTGCTGATGGCGGTGCTGCCGCTGTTGCGCCGGTGGGTGTGGCTCGGGATCGCGGTCGAGCTGACGTTCGTCTTCGTGGTGATGATGAGCCGGTCGCAGTTCGGACCGTCGTGGTCTCTGTTCGCGGTGAACGTCTCGTACTTGCCCGCAATGCTGATCGGCCAGGTCATCTGGGCGACGACCAAGAAGCAGATCCCGCTGTGGACCGGCGCGCTGTACGGCGGCTGCGCGTGGTCGCTGTACGTGCTGGCGGACGTGATCGACGTCGGCCGCGTGGACAGCTCGTACAACCTCGCGCTGGCGTTCGCCGTCGCCTGCTTCCTGATGGGCATGTTCGCCGAGGACCGGCTGAAGCAGCGCAAGATCTGGACCATGCTGTCCGAGCGCAGCTATTCGATCTACCTGCTGCACATGCTGGTCACGTTCGTGCTGCTGCAGTTGCTTCGCCCGGCGGTGCCGCTGCCGATCGCACTGCTGGTCGTGATCCCGGCGGTGTTCGGGGTGGTCGAGTTGAGCTACCGGTTCGTGGAACGGCCGAGCCACTCGCTGGCCCGGCGGTTGTCGCACCGGCCGAAGCCGCCTTCGCCCGCGCCGGAAACGCCCGAACCGCCGGTCGAAACGCCGGGGGAAACCACTCAGCTCGTCAACGACGCCGAAGTGACCGCCGAGATCCCGAGGATTCCCGCCGAACCACTGCCGCCGCGGCGTCCGGCGCCCCGGCCGCGTCCGGTGCAGAACGGGCGGCTGCCGAGGGATGGCGCTCCGCCGCCGACTGACACTCCGCGCGCGATGCCGCCTCGCGCGAACGGGGGCGCGCACCGGGCGCGTCCCGTCGAATCTGCCGTCGACCGCACCGCCGAACCGCCGGTGCGCCGCGCGATGCCGCCGCGCCGGCGTCCGTCAGCTCCGCCGGAGCTGCGCTACCAGCCGGACCAGGAAAACCAGGCCCAGCGCGGCGACCAGGACGATCTCCCACGCCACCGGAACTCCTTCCGCCACACCCCTCGCTGAGGAGTGATGCTCTGCCGGTAAGGCGTGCGAGGGTGGGACGACGTTCACCGACACGGCGTAACTCACACTCTCGGCTTAGCTCATCCGTGCGAGACCTCGCGAGTGGCAATCGCGGTCAAAACCGGGATTGCCGCTCACGAGCGGCGCGGGGTGACCAGGCCGGATTCGTACGCGAGCACCACCAGCTGCGCCCGGTCGCGAGCGCCGATCTTGGTCATCACGCGGCTGACGTGCGTTCGCGCGGTCGCCGTGGAGATCACCAGGTGGGCGGCGATTTCGTCGTTCGACAATCCGCCCGCGACCAGCGCCAGCACCTCGCGTTCGCGTTCGGTCACCTCCCGCACGGCCGAGGTGTCGATCCGCCGGTGCTCCGGCCGTCCGACGATCTCGGCGATCAACCGGCGCGTGACGGTCGGCGCGAGCAGCGCCTCCCCCGCCGCGACGACGCGCAGCGCGTGCAGCAATTCGACCGGTTCGGTGTCCTTCAGCAGGAAACCGCTGGCCCCGGCGCGGAGTGCCTCGTAGACGTATTCGTCGACATCGAAAGTGGTCAGGACCAGCACTTTCACCCCGGAGAGGTCGGGGTGCGAGGTGATCTGGCGGGTCGCCTCAAGACCGTCGGTGCCGGGCATCCGGATGTCCATCACCACGATGTCGGGCCGATGCTCGACCGCCTGTGCGACGGCCTGCTCGCCGTCGCTCGCCTCGCCCGCCACCTCGAAGCCGTCCTCGGTATCCAGCAGCAGCCGGAATCCGGCGCGGACCAGGGCCTGGTCGTCGGCCAGTACGACGCGGATGGTCATTTCTCCCCCTCCACGGGCAGTTCCGCCCGCACCTGGAAACCCTGCCCGGCGACACTCGCCTCGACGCTGCCGCCAAGCGCGGTCGCGCGTTCCCGCATGCCGCGCAGACCATGCCCTGGCGTCGGCTGGACGGTGCCGCGGCCGTCGTCGCGCACGATCAGGACCAGCGTGCCCGGCTTCCGCTCGAAGCGGACCTCGACGCGCTGTGCGCCGTCGGCATGCCGGACGACGTTGGTGAGGGACTCCTGAAGGATCCGATACGCCGCGCCGCCCACCGGAGCGGGCAGGTCACCGGCGTCGCCGTGCAGTTCGACTGCCAGCCCAGCGGCGCGCGCGTGGTCGAGCAGCTCGTCGACCTGCGCGAGGCTCGGCGCGGGCGCGCGGTTCTCGCCGGAACGGAGCACGGCGAGCGTCGCGCGGAGGTCGTTGAGCGCGGACGCGCTGGCTGCCTTGATGTTGAGCAGCGCCTCTTTCGCCTGCTCCGGCCGCCGGTCCGCGACATGCGCCGCGACGCCCGCTTGGACGTTGATCATCGCGAGGCTGTGTGCGACGACGTCGTGCACCTCGCGGGCGATCCGGAGCCGTTCCTGCTCGGCCATCCGGTGCCGATGCTCATCGGCCTGCTCGCGCCGGGCGGCAACGGCGGCGAACTGGAACCGGACTGCTGTCGCGATGCCGATCACCGCGGCCATCCAGACCACGGCGAACAATGCCCAGGCACTGACCGCAAACGTTTGCGCGATGATGATGTGGACTACATACGCCCCCACAAGCACCGCCGCGCCGGTGCTTGCGGCAACCACCGGGCCCTTCCGCCGGGTGAGGACGAACAGCGCGATCGTGGGGACGATGATCACCGGCCCGCCGGGCTCCGGCGACAGGTAGTACGCGTAGGCCGAGGCCGCGGCGAGCACGAAGAGCGGCAGTGGGTGCCGGTGGACGAGCAGCAAGGTGAGCACGGTCGCGGCCAGCCAGGCGGCACCGAGCGAACTCAGCGGATGCGGGGCGTGCTGCCAGCGGCCGGACGCGCTGGAGCCGCCGAGCACGAAGGCGAGCACCACGAAGGTCCGGAACACCCGCCCGAACCACGGGTTCCGCGCACGCCACCAGTAGTGCATGGTGCGAAAGCTACCGGGGAAGGCGGGCGGGCGCGTCGGTCGTGAAGCGCGGGATCGGACTACGCGCGGCGCGGTATGCCGAGAACTCTCACCCAGCTCCGGCCACCAGGCAAACGGAGACGGTGATGGGCGAAGTAATGGCCGGGACGAGCATGCCGTTGGACTGGTTCGCGGCGAGACCGGGCGAATCGGGGTTCGATCTGCTCTTCGGCTGGCTGGGCAGCAGTACCGAGGAGGTGCCGGCCGCGCAGCTGGGACGCGCGCTGCGCATGTCGCGGGCCAGCGCGAAGGTCGCGCGCGCAACTGGAGTCGACCGGGGCGCTGCTCGGTCGGACGGCGGCTGTTCGACCTGACCTCGGGCTGGGGCGCGACGCATCCGTTCGGCGGTCCGGTGGTCGTGGTGCCGCACGAGCCGGCTGCGGGATGGGAGGACTCGCCGTGCTGCTCGACCCGGTGCGGATCGGCCCGCCCCGAAATCACCCCTGGCGGGAGCGTGACCCACCTGGGCTACAGCGTCTTGGGCACGAACTTCCGCAGTTTCTCCAGCGTCTCGGTGTTCGCCGGGGTGTAGACCGACATCCGGATCTCCGAGCGACGGCCCGCGTAGAGGTAGGTGAAGTCGAAGGTGAGCAGGCCCGCTTCCGGATGCAGGTAACGCTTGCTCTTGGCCTGCTCGGTGTTCACGTCGTGGCGCTCCCACAGCTCCGCGAAGCACGGCGATTCCGCTTTGAGCCGTTTGACCAGCGACTTCCAGCCGGGTTCGGCCATGTGCTCGGCCATCGCGGCGCGGAAGGACGAGACCATCCGCGGCACGTTCTGCTCCCAGTCGACCATCCGCTCTTTCCACCGCGGATTGAGCAGGCACTGGACGAGCGTGTTGCGTTCCTCGTACGGGATCGCGTCGACGCCGCCCATCAGCCAGTCGTAGCCGGCGTTGTGGCCGAGCACGTCGAAGCGCGCGTTGCGGACCGCGACCGGGAACGGCTCCAGCTGGACCATCATGTCGTACATCGACGTGGTGATCGCGGAGCAGTTCTTCTTCCCCGTCACCGGCTCCGGCGCACCGGCGAGCGTGAACAGGTGCACGTGCTCGTGCGGGTCGAGCCGGAGCGTGCGGGAGATCGCGCTGAGCACCTGCTCGGACGCGTTGATGTCGCGGCCCTGTTCGAGCCACGTGTACCAGGTGACCCCCACCCCGGCGAGCTGCGCGACCTCCTCGCGGCGCAGCCCCGGCGTGCGCCTGCGGCCGCCGAGGGGCAGGCCGACCTGCTCGGGCGTGATCCGGCCGCGCCGGTTGCGGAGGAACTCTCCCAGCTCGGTCCGGCGCAGGCGGTCTTCGATGCCAGTGGTCACGAATACCAGGTAAGCACAGCGTCGACCCTGTTACCAGGTAGTCCCAGTACCAGGATAAAAGCACACCTGGTACCAGGGTTTGCCGCGGCGGAACGTGGTACTCATGACGACTACCACCACCGCCCCGGCATCGGCCATCGCCGCCGTCGGGACGCCGGAGAGGACGGGCCTCTCGTCCGCCGGCTTGATCACCGTGCTGCTGGGGGCGGCACTGCCGATCATCGACTTCTTCATCGTCAACGTCGCCCTGCCCACGATCGATGCCGACCTGCACGCGTCCACCGCGACGCTCGAACTCGTCGTCGCGGGCTACGGCATCGCGTACGCGGTGCTGCTGGTGCTCGGCGGACGGCTCGGCGACACTTTCGGCCGCCGCAGGCTCTTCCTGCTCGGCCTCACGCTGTTCACGCTCACCTCGCTGGCCTGCGGCGTCGCCCCGGACGCCGCCACGCTGGTCATCGCCCGCATCGCACAGGGCGCGGCTTCGGCGCTGCTGCTGCCGCAGGTGCTGTCGATCATCCAGGCCGGCACGTCCGGCGAACGGCGCTCGCGTGCGATCGGCATGTTCGGCGCGACCGGCGGAATCGCCACCGTGATCGGGCAGCTGCTCGGCGGCGCGCTGGTCGCCGCCAATGTGTGGGACCTGAGCTGGCGGCCGATCTTCCTGGTCAACGTGCCGATCGGGATCGTCGGCCTGCTGCTCGCGCGACGGACAGTGCCAGACAGCCGGGCGAGCAACCCGCTCGGCGTCGACCGCTGGGGCACCGTGCTGCTGGCCGTCTCGCTGCTGTCGCTGCTGCTCCCGATCATGGAGGGCCGCGCGCTCGGCTGGCCGTGGTGGAGCATCGCGCTGCTGGTGGTCTTCCCGTTCGCGGCGTACGGCTTCGCCCGCACCGAGCGGAAGCTCGAAGCCGCGGGCGGCACCCCCCTGCTGCCGCCTGCCCTGCTGCGCACCGCGAGCGTGCGGCACGGCCTGACCGTCGCGGTGCCGTTCTTCTGCGCCTTCGGCTCGTTCATGTTCGTCTACGCGGTGACCCTGCAGAACGGCCTGCACCTCGGCCCGCTCGGCGCCGGGCTGGCGTTGACCCCGATGGCCGTCGCGTACTTCACGACCTCGCTGGTCAGCAGCCGCCTCGTCGCCCGGTTCGGCCGCAAGATCGTGCCGATCGGCGGGCTGATCCTCACCGTCGGGCTGCTCGTGCTCGCCGGAACCGCGCTGCTGGACTGGCCCGGCCTGTCGATCTGGCAGCTGGCCCCGGCGATGGTGCTGATCGGCGTCGGCAACGGGCTCGCGATGAGCACCCTGTTCCGCGTCGTGCTGTCCCGGGTACCCGCCGACCTGGCCGGCGTCGGCGGCGGCGTGCTGACCACGACCCAGCAGACGTCGCTGGCGCTGGGCGTCGCGGTGCTGGGCAGCCTGTTCGCCAGCCTGAGCGTGCCGGGCGCGATGGGCTACCAGGGCGCGTTCGTGCTGGTCATCGGGATTCTGGCGGCGCTGGCGCTGCTGGTGAGCGGGCTGGCTCGCGCACTTCCCGATCCGCGCTGAGAATGAGACCGACGGAAAACTCCGCTCCCGGACGACGATGGAGATGTGACGGAACCTCGGGTGCAGCCAGACCCGGCCTTCGCGCTGCTCGGCCTCTACGAGAAGGCCCTGCCGGAGGTCTATGGCTACCTGCTCGCGAGGTGCGGCGACCGCGTGCTGGCGGAGGAACTGACGTCGGAGACGTTCCTCGGCGCGGTCGCCGCTTGCCGCAAGGAGCACGTGCCGCCGGTGAGCACGCCCTGGTTGATCGGGGTGGCCCGGCACAAGCTGGCCGATCACTGGCGGCGCGCCGAACGGGAACAGCGCGGGCTGCGGCTCGTGCACGAAGCCGAATGCGACGTCGAGGATCCCTGGGACGAGCAGCTCGACGCCCTGCGCGCGCGGCAGGTGCTCGAAACGCTGTCGGTCTCGCATCGGGCGGTGCTCACCTTGCGGTATGTCGACGGTCTTCCGGTGCGCGACGTCGCCGCGTATCTCGGCCGGACCATCCACGCGACGGAGGCGTTGCTGACGCGGGCCAAAACCGCGTTCCGCCGCAGCTACCAGGAGGAGGGACGCGATGCCTGAACCGTTCGACGCGCTCGCACTGCCCTCGACTCCGGCCGAGCCCGATCCGGCCTTCGCCGAGCAGCTGCGGGACGACCTTCGCCGCCTGATCCTGAACGGAGCGGAGATGACCACTTCCGAGACCACGCCCCAGCAGGCCGAACTGGGTGCGCTGACGCCGTACCTGGTCGTAACCGATGCCCGGGCCGCGCTCGACTTCTATGTCGAAGTCTTCGGCGCGCGTCGCCGGTCCGAGCCGATCGTGATGGACGACGGCCGGATCGGGCACGCGGAACTCGCCATCGGCGGCAGCGTGTTGATGCTGGCCGAGGAGTTCCCGGAGATGGGCAACGTCGTCGCCCCCGCGGGCGGCGCGATGGTGCGCGTCGAGGTGCCCGATCCGCGGCGCTCAGTGCGACGGGCAGTGGAGCTGGGCGCGGACCAGCTGCGTCCGGTCGAGGACCACGGCTACGGACTGCACGGCACGATCAAGGACCCATACGGCCAGCGCTGGCTGGTCGCACAGGCCGCACCGCGCGCGGAGGCGGCCGAGGAGCGCACGTACCAGCACGGCGAGGCCGGGTACTTCACCTTCCAGGTGCCCGACGACGGCCGGGCCAAGGCGTTCTACGGCGCGGTGCTCGGCTGGCAGTTCAGCCAGGGCAGCCTGCCAACCGCGTGGGGCATCGAAGGCGACGGCCTGCCCGGCGGGCTGTGGGGCGGGTCGGAACTGCAGACCGGCTGGAAGCTGATGTTCGCCGTCGACGACCTCGAAGCCGCGCTCGGCCGGGTGCGCGAGGAGGGCGGCCGGGCGGGCGAGGCGGAGAACCAGCCGTACGGCCGAACGGCGGATTGTGCTGACGACCAGGGGATCGAGTTCTGGCTGTGGGAACAGCCACGCACGTGACCTCGGCCAAAACCCCGGCGGCAAACCGGCCGCCGGGGCGCACACTCAAGGGATGGCCGCGCACTGGACGCCCCGGGACGAAGCCGAGCTGACCGCCGGCTGGCAGCTGTGGCTCGCGCTGGGCTCGTGCGCCTGGCCGGGACCAGGCTGGGACGGCACACCCGCCGAAGCCGTGCGCGGTCTGGAACGATGCTTCACCACCTGCGACGAGATTCTCGCCGCGTACGACCGGCCGGATTCCGCGGTCGCCGGACTGGTGCGCTCGATGATCCTCGCCGCCAACTGGACGCTCGAACTCTGGCGTGACGACGCGGACCCGCTCGATTCCGAGCGCGCCGCGCTGTTGCACGCCGACCTCGCCGCGTTCTTCGACCACGCGGAGAGCGTCCGGACCTTGCTGGCCGCGGGCGGCGGGTGGGCCTCGCTTCCGCTGTGACCCGCCCGCCGTCTGTCTGCAAAGGACTTACCAGTGGGCAGGGCGTTTCCGCTCCGGCTCGTACGGCTGCGTGATGACCTCGATCCCGTTGCCGCCCGGATCAAGGAAATACACGCCGCGGCCGCCGTGGTTGTGG
This sequence comes from Amycolatopsis rubida, assembly GCF_900115345.1. Lineage (GTDB taxonomy): Bacteria > Actinomycetota > Actinomycetes > Mycobacteriales > Pseudonocardiaceae > Amycolatopsis > Amycolatopsis rubida. The sequence goes on from NZ_FOWC01000001.1 coordinate 805,816, forward strand.
TTGATCTCGCCGGGGCCCTGCCCGCCCGGTCCGGCGTGGTAGTCGACCCCGGATTCCTTCAGGCGCAGGAAAAACGCGGCGAAGTCGTCTTCCGGAATGAGGAAGCAGTAGTGCTGGAGCCTGCGATCGGCGTCCGGCACGGTGGCGAAGTCGAGCCGTACGCCGTTGCTGGTTTCGACGGGGAGGAACGGGCCCCATTCCTCGCCGATCTCGAAACCGAGCAGGTGCGCGAAGAATTCGGCGGATTCCCGGTTGTCCCGGGACGGGACCATGAGGTGATTCAATTCAAGAGAGCCAGACACGAAGCAATGCCTCCACAAGGCATCCCCGCACCTCCATGCCTCACCCAGCCGGTGACCGACACGCGATGCCGCCGTCGAACATACCCCAGCCGCGGCCAATCTCCAATCAGGAAACCGGAACTCGCCGCCGGGCCGCGCGCGGACGGCCGACGCCCTGCCAGGACAATCCGGCGTCGAGAATCATCCGCGGGTCGAGCAGATTACGGGTGTCGACGACGTCGTCGCCTTCCATCGCGTCCGCGACCGCCACCCAGTCGAGAGTGCGGAACTCGGCCCATTCGGTAAGCACCACAACGACATCCGCGTCCTTGGCAACCTGATACGGATCGTCCACGACGGTCATCCCGGCGATGCCGCCGGACACCGCCGGATCGTAGGCGGTGATCTCCGCGCCGAGCGCACCCAGCACCGAAGACACTGCCAGCGCGGGAGAATCCCGCAGATCGTTCGTGCCCGCTTTGAACGCCAAGCCCAGTACGCCGATCCGCGCACCGGCCAGCGTTCCGCCGCAGGCGCCCGCGATCTTCGCCACGATCCGGTCGCGCTGGGCGATGTTCTCGTCGATCGCCGAGGTCAGCATCCGGAAGTCGTAGTCGACCGATTCGGCGACCTTGACGAGCGCGCTGGTGTCCTTGGGCAGGCACGAACCGCCCCAGCCCGGGCCGGGTTTGAGGAAGGTGCGGCCGATCCGCCGGTCGTAGCCCATGCCTTCGGTGACCAGGTCGATGTCCGCGCCGAGCCGTTCGCACAGTTCGGCGATTGAGTTCACATAGGACAGTTTGAGCGCGAGAAAGCAGTTCGCCGCGTACTTGACCAGTTCCGCGCTCGCCGCGTCGGCGACCACGACCGGGGCCGCGAGGTCGCCGTACAACTGCCCGACCCACGCTGCGGCCGCGGGCGAATCCGACCCGACCACGATCCGGTCCGGGTTCAGGAAGTCTCGCACCGCAGTGCCTTCGCGCAGAAACTCGGGGTTGGACACCACCGGCACGTCGTCGCGGCCGACCATCGCCTGGATCCGTTTCGCGGTGCCGACCGGCACCGTCGACTTCGTGATCAGCGCGCAACCGGCCGGCAACACGTCGCCGATCTCGGCGGTCACTGATTCCACCGCGCGCAAATCCGCGGACCCGCCCGCGCCCATCGGCGTCGGCACGCAGAGGAACACGCCCTCCGCGCCGCGAACGGCTTCCCGCGCGCCGACGACGAACGACAGCCGTCCGTTCGCCAGTCCGCGGGAAACCAGTTCGGCCAGTCCTGGTTCGAGGATGTCCACGCGACCGGCCGCCAGCCGGTTCACTTTCGCCACGTCCACGTCAACACAGGCGACGCGGTGCCCGAGGCTCGCGAGACAAGCCCCCGTGGTCAATCCGACGTATCCCGTCCCTACCACCACGATCCGAGCTGAGCTCATGACGCTGAAGGTGACAGCCGGAGTTGACCTCAGTGCTAACGGAAGCGGTCGCGGCCGAATACTCCTCGCGACGAGAAGCGGGTGAGGCGACACACTCCGGCGCACGTGCGAACGAGCGTTAACCTGGGCGCGGAGGTGCACCGCGGCACCGGAGAGCAGGAGGAAGGCTGAAGATGCAGATCACCGACACCGCAGCGCTCGTCACGGGTGGCGCGTCCGGGCTCGGCGGGGCGACCGCCAAGGCGCTGGCCGCGAAAGGCGCGCGGGTGTTCGCCCTCGACCTCGCGCCGTCGATCGAGAAGGCCGAGCAGGTCGACGGAATCACCTACGTCGAGGCCGACGTGACCGACCCGGACCAGGTGCAGGCCGCCGTCGACACCGCGGCCGGCTCGGGCGTGCCGCTGCGCACGGTGGTCAACTGCGCGGGCATCGGGCCGTCCGCGCGCATTCTGTCCAAGAAGGGCCGCCACGACCTCGGGCTGTACGCGAAGGTCATCCAGATCAACCTGATCGGCACCTTCAACGTGCTCACCGTCGCTTCCGAAGCGATCGCGAAGACCGAGCCGCTGGCCGACGACGCACGCGGCGTCATCATCAACACCGCGTCCGTCGCCGCGTTCGACGGCCAGATCGGACAGGTGGCGTACGCGTCGTCCAAGGGCGGCGTGGTCGGGATGACCCTGCCCGCCGCGCGCGACCTCGCCTCGCACGGCATCCGCGTGCTGACGATCGCCCCCGGCATCGTCGACACCCCGATGCTCGCCACCGTCAGCGACGAATTCCGCGCCGGGCTCGCCGCCGGAGTGCCGTTCCCGAAGCGGCTGGCGCGGCCGGACGAGTACGCGCAGCTCGCCCTGTCACTGATCGACCACGACTACCTCAACGGCGAGGTCGTCCGCATGGACGGCTCGCTGCGGATGGCCCCGCGCTGACCTGCTCGTGAGGGGCAATCCCGGCAAGAACCGGGATTGCCGCTCACGACACCTCACTCCCTGCGCAGCCGCACGTCGAGCCCGATCCCGTCCACCGTCACCTCACCCGTGCGGAACTTGCTCTCCGCGACCGTCGCGCTGAACTGCTCCGGCGTGTACGCCCGCCGCCGCAGCCCGCGCAGCGCCCGGACGGTGGTGAACGTGGCCACCGGACCGAGTTTCATCCGCGCGACCTCGGCGTCCAGCTCCGCGTCCGTCGTGCTCTTGCTGAGATCCTGGATCAGTGCGACGCCGCCCGGCCGCAGCACCCGGTGCATCTCGTCGAGCGCGTCCACCGGGTCGGCGAAGTTCTTGAACGCCGCCTGGCAGATCAGGAAGTCGAACGACCCGTCCGCGAACGGCATCGCCGCCACGTCACCGCGGCGGAACTCCGCCGAGACGCCCTGTTCCTGCGCGTGCTCCCTGGCCAGCTGGACAAACGTCCGGCTGACGTCCAGCCCGGTCACCGTGCACCGCCCGGTGCGCGCCAGCTCCACCGCGAAGAACCCTGGACCTGGCGCGACCTCGAGCACGTCCGCGCCCTCGGCCAGCTCCGAAGCCAGCATTTCGGCCGTTTCGCGATACTGCACAAGCTGCGGTTCGGTGCCGCGGCCACGCGCGTACGCCCGGGCGACCGGCCCCTCCATCTCCGGCAGCAGCTTCCTGCGATGGCGCTTTACCTGGGTGTTGCCCATGTGCTTTCTCCCTGTTCGGTTGAGACCGAACCGGTTGCCGCGGGGCCGGTATCCTTCTCGACGCAGCCTGAGGACAGGTTTCCGCACCCGCGGTTTCCAGTTCGACGGTTCCCGGTCCCGGCGGCGGTGTGCCAGCACCTCCTCCGGGACCTCTTTATTCGCCCTCGTTCCCGACGAAGGCGGCCATGTCCGGCAGCTCCCCGGTCTCCCGGTAGCGCCGCCATTCCTCGACCCCCGGTATCGCACCGGTGGCCAGCTCCTCGTACAGCCCGCGGACCCATTCGGCCTCCGCGCGCCACATCGCCAGTTGGTACTCCGCCTCGACGAGCACCAGCCGCGGCTGCTCGGTCCGCATCTTCGCCAGCACCTCGACGCGGTCTTCGATCATCCGCTCCAGCTCACCGACCCGGTGCCCCAGCTGCCGGGCGACCACCTCCGGTCCGAGCGCGAGCATCACCGACAGCCCGGTGTGAAACCGCGTCGGCTCCGGATCCGGCGCCCCGAGCAGCTCGGCGACCCAATCCTCCAGCTCGGCCTGGCCCGCCTCGGTGATCCGGTACACCGTCCGCTCCGGGCGAGCCCCCTCGCGCACGTTCTCGACCGCCTCGACGAAACCGTGCTTTTCCAGGTTGCCGACCACCGTGTAGAGCGAGCCCCACTTGATCTTCAGGTCGCCTTCCTTGCCGCGTTCCCGCAGGAGCGTGGCGACTTCGTACGGGTGCATCGGCCGCTCGCACAACGTGGACAGCACGGCGAGGCCCAGCATGTTGGACACCTTCCGCCGCTTCACGCGCGACCTCCTCGCAGGCGATTACTCGTCAGCGAGTATATGGGGAAGCATCCGGAGCGGCAACGCTGAAACCACGGAAGCTGAAAACCCCTCCGAGCCGGTGGCGGCCGCGGCCGCCGCCCCGGAAGAGTCATGGACTCCCCCTTCCGAGCGATCTTGCCCGTCCACACCGGCGGTCTGACCTGCTGGTTCTCCGACACCAGCGATCGCTGGAGAAAATCTCCCCTGCCTGGAGTAGACATTCAACCTCAGCGGAAGGTAGTGTTCTCTTCGTACGGAGAAAGACAACGTCAATCAGGCACGGGAGATGACGAACTGCCCGTGAAGTGCGACAGGTAAGGCAACCACGGTTGCGGAAAACCGCACTGGCCAATCCGGCAGTGCGAGGACGGTCAGGTGGCCGGGGCCGATTACCGACGGGGCCCCGGGCAGTGACCAGCGGCGTTACGCGTGCTGGGGCCGGTCAGTGGAAGGGTTCCAGCCGGTGACGTCCGAGGCAGTCGCAGTACCGAAAGTGAAACACCGCAAGAGGAAAACAACCGAAAGAAGGGAACGGGAACATCATTGGATCGCCCGCAGCGGCGGAGCAGTAGCGCGGCGCGGGTACCGCAGTCCCATCAGATTGGCAGGTGGTTCTCGGTTACGAATCAGCGATCTCCGCGCAACAGGTCCGGTGAACGGACTTCGCGGATACGAAATGCCGGTCTCACGGCCGGTTGACAATGATGAAACCCAACCCCGGGACCCCGGGTGCCTCCTGGCACCCGGGGTCCCTCGTGCTGTGGAGGTGGAATGATCCCTAGCCCACGCGATACCCCGTCTTCCGATCCAGGCGGGACCGACAAGTTCGACGACGACCAGTACCCCGCCTACACGATGGGCCGGGCCGCCGAGATGCTGGGCACCAGCCAGAACTTCCTGCGCAGCCTGGACGAGACCGGCCTGATCGAGCCGCAGCGCTCAGCGGGCGGACATCGCCGCTACTCCCGGGGGCAACTGCGCCTCGCCGCACGCGTCCGGGAACTGGTCGACCAGGGCACGGCGGTCGATGCCGCCTGCCGGATCGTCTCCCTCGAAGACCAGCTCCGCGAGTCCCAGCGCCAGAACACCGAACTGCGCTCCGCCGAATAGTCATCCGCCGGGTCCAGTGTGCTGACCGGACACCGCAGCACGCTCCCGGCGTATTCCGCGGCTCGCCTTCATGGCGGCCCGGCCCGCACGAAGGCCTCGGTCCGCCGTTCCCGCGGTGAAATCGCGGACCTCAGAGGTCCAGCATGTACGGGACCTCGTCCTGAGCCCGCCCGCTCATCCATTCCCGCAGCGCCTTGGTCGCGAGCACATCGTCCTCGTTGTACCGCAGCAGCCGCTCGCGCTGTTCGTCGTCGGGGACCTCGCCGTCCATGCCGACCGCGTCGCGGTACCACCGCATCGACGCCTCGCCGCCTGCCTCCGGATCCCGCCAGGTGAACCCGGCGACCGGGGCGATCACCTTCAACCCCTTGCCCCGCGAGCACAGGAACTGATCCGTCACGCTGCGAAACAGATCCACCCATTCGTCGGAATCCACAAAGGACTGCACGGCCCGCTTCTCCGGCACCCCGGAGTACTCCCCGAACCGTTCGACCGAACCGAACAGCCACCGGTTCTCCGCGAGCGCGTTGTAGCAATACGCCCGGAAAGTCAGCCCCGCGGCAAGGGTCCGCGAACGAACATCCGTGAACCAAGCCCAGAACTCGGCGAACGACCGCGCCTCGTCCACGGTCGGCAACGGTTCCCAGGTCGCGAATGCCCGGTAGCCCCGCCGCACCCCGATGTCCACTCCGGACAGCAGGGTCCCCCACAGGTAGGCCCCGGAATCGCCGAAACTTTCCATGTCCACGTCGACCTCGACATCCGCGCGCGGCACCTCGATCTTCGGCGTGCGGCGCACCACCGTCAGGTCCGCCAGCCACGCCCGGGCCAGCATGATCGCGTCGGAGAACGTGCCGCCCGTCCAGTTCATCGGCGGCATTTCGGCGGCCGGGTCCAGCGCGGCCAGCTTGTCTACAGTGGACACTCCGACGCGGCGCAGCTCGCCCGCGTCCTCGCCGCGCACCACCAGGCTTACGTCACGCGTTTCGGTGAGCACGACCTCGCACGTAGCCCAGAACGGACATCGACGGCACTCCAGCACCCGAGAAGGCGCGGCCAGCGCTTCCGCACCGGTGGCGGCCGCGGTCGCCACGGCGAGCCGGTCGGCGAAGCGCGCGTCGTATTCGTCCAGTGCGCTGCGGCCGCCTGGCCAGGTGCCCGCGGTGAGGTCGTGCCAGACGACGACGTCAGCGTCGAGACCGATCACGCCGCCGATCGCGCGTCCGCCGGCCGCCAGCTCGCGCGTCTCCAGCATTCGCCGCAGGTGGGCGAGTCGCAGCTGGTCTCGCGGCTGCGAGCGCACCTTGCGCAGCTCGTCCGGCGAACGGCGCGCCGGATCCAGCTCCGTCATCGCGGTGGTGGGCGCGCCCTGGCCGCGGTCGGTGATCCGGTGCCGGACCACCAGCACCGGCACGTATCCGTCGCCGACGCGCACCAGCAGGTCGATGCCGCCGCGCCGGTGCCCGACCGGATCGGCGGGCAGCAGCGCACCCCAGATGTACTGCGCGGCATCGGCGAACGCCTGCTCGGTGAGCCGCACCCGCTCGCCGGCGGGCGCGGTGCGCGGCACCCGCGCCCAGGTGGCCTCCGGCCCCGAGGCCGCGACCAGCTGTTCGAGGATTTCTTCGCGGTGCGCGGTCGCGTCGTCGATGCGCTGCTGCGCGGTCGGATCCGGCGGCGGCAACGGCACGTCGCGCATCGCCGGGTCGTGTTCCAGGTGTACCCGGCGGCGGCAACGGCTCACTGCTCCCGCGTCGAGCAACACCTCGTCTCCCATAGCGATCACAATAGATCGTGGGTACGACATTCCCCGCGCGAGCCGACATGCCCGTCACGTCGGGGACCAGTAAGTTCATCCGGAGAAGGCGTGGGAGGTAACGGCCATGGCGCGCAAGGCCAAGCAGGGCAAGGCCAAGCAGGACGAGGGTGAAGCCCGGATCACCCCGAAGAAGGCGAAGAACGCGGTCGCGGTGGCCAAGGTGCTCGGACCGGCGGTGCTGCCGGTGCTCGCGCCGTACGCGGTCCGCGCGGCGGGCGCGGCGCGGGAGGCGTACGACCGCTACCAGGCCCGCAAGCTGGGTGTCGCCGTCGACCAGCTCGGCGAGTACACCGGCCGCGGCGCGGCGCTGCACGCCCGGATCGCGGGTCTCGTGCAGGGGCTCGGTGAGCTGAAGAAGTCGGCGAAGGCGACCGACGCGGACCAGAAGTTCGCCGCCGAAACGCAGTCGACGCTGGAGCAGCTGTCGGCGACGGTACGCGCCGCCGAGCGCATGCCCGCGGCTCGGCGCAAGGCCGCGCACCGCGCGGTGACCGGCGAACTCGAACGGCTGGAAGAGCAGCTGCTCCACCGCTTGGGCATCTGAAAAGCCGTGAAGGGCCCCTTGCGGGAATGAGCTTCCCGCAAGGGGCCCTTCACGGACCTCGGGCGCTACTTGATGAAGCCCTTTTGCAGCATCCAGTCGTGCGCGACGGTTCCGGCGTCCTTGCCGTCCACGTCGACCTGTTTGCACAGCTCGACCATCTGCTTGTTGTCGATCGCGGCTCCCACCTTCTCCAGCGGCCCGCGGATTTCCGGGTGCTGGTTCAGGAACTCCGTCCGCAACGTCGCCGCCGCGTTGTACTGCGGGAACGCCTTCTTGTCATCCTCCAGCACGCGCAGGCTCAGCCCGGAGATCCGGCCGTCGGTGGTGAACACCTCGCCGACCGGGCAGGTGCCGTTGGCCACCGCCGAATAGATGGTGCCGATCCCGAAGTTCTCGATCTTCGGGTTCTTGAATCCGTACGCCTTGACCGCCGCCGGGAACCCGTCCTGGCGGCTGGTGAACTCCGTCTCCAGGCAGAACCGGTTCTGGTCCGGATGCGAGGTCAGGAATTTCGCCAGGTCCGACGTGGTCTTGAGGTTGTTCTTCGCCGCGTACGCCTCGGTGGTGGCGAACGCGTACTGGTCGTTCAGCGGCGAGTAGTTCAGCCAGGTGACCCCGTACTTCTCCGCGTCGGCCTTAGCCGTGGCGTCGTACTGCGCCTTCTCCCCGCCCGGTACCGGCAGTTCGTTGCCCTGGTAGTTGATCCAGCCGGTGCCGGTGTACTCCCAGGTCACGTCGGTCTGCCCGTTGAGCAGCGCCTGGCGCGACGAGTTCGACCCCTTGATGTCGGTGAGGTCGATGACGTCCGCGCCCGCCGCGCTCAGCGCCATCTCGGCCATGTAGCCGAGGATGATGTTCTCGGTGAAGTCCTTCGACCCGACGACCACGCGCTGGCCTTCGAGCGAGGGGACCGGCCGGATGGACCCCGGTTCGATCTTGAACGGGATCGAGGTGTTGACGTCGAGCCCGCACGCCGAGAGCGTCCCGGCGAGCAGGGCGGCGCCGACCAGCGCCCCCGCCTTTTTCCAGACGTTCATCAGCGCAGTCCCTTCGGTCCGAAGTACTGCTCGGCGACCGCGCCCAGCCAGTCCACCAGCAGCGCCAGCGCGACGGCCAGCACCGAACCGGTGATCAGCACCTTGGTCAGGTTGAGCTTGTAGCCGGTGTCGATCAGCAGGCCGAACCCGCCTGCGTTGACGAACATGCCGAACGTCGCGGTGCCGACCGCCAGCACGAGCGACGTGCGCAGGCCGGCCAGGATCAGCGGAACCGCGAGCGGGAACTCCACCCGCCACAACACCTTCTGCGCGGACATCCCGATGCCGCGGCCGGCGTCGATGAGCGACGGGTCCACCTGCTGGATGCCGACCATCGTGTTGCGCAGCACCGGGAGCAGCGAGTAGAACGCCAGCGGCAGCGCGGCGACCCAGAGCCCGCCGACCGAGCCGGTGAAGATGAACCACAGCACCAGCACGCCGAGCGCGGGCGCGGCCTGTCCGATGTTCGCGATGGCCAGGAAGATCGGCGCGAGCCATTTCGCCCACGGCCGGGTCACGATGATCCCGAGCGGCACCGCCACCAGCACCACGATCGCGGTGACCACGACGGTCATCGCCACGTGGTCGCGCAGCGCGGTGAGCAGCGACTCCGCGTTCAGCGTTTCCTTTTCGGTCGCGGTGAGGCCGCTGGCGAACACCCAGATCAGCGTCCCGGCGACGATCAGCACGACCACGGCGGGCTGGGCGAACAGGCGGACGCGTTCCGCGCGGCGGGAGCCTGACTCGGTGCTGAATCCGGTATCGACGGCAGCGGTCATGCCGTGGCCCCGTCCTCGTCGACGTGGTCGTCGGCGTGCTCGTCGCGCAGTTGCTGGATGGTCGAGATGACGGTGTCCAGCTTGATCGTGCCCGCGTACTCGCCGCGCGCGCCGGTGACCGGCACCGAACCGCCTTCGGCGAGCATCGCCTCTAGCGCGTCCTGCAGCGTCGACTGAAGGCTCACGATGTCGCGCAGCGGCTTGCCGACCGAACCCAGAGACGTGGCGTTGGTCAGCTCGCGCACATGCACCCAGCGGATCGGCCGGCGCCGCTGGTCGAGCACCAGCGCGAACGGCTTGCGCTGCTTGCTCAGCTTCTCCCGCACGTCGGCGGGAGATTCGTCGATCGTCGTGGTGAGCGCGTCCTGCTGGAGTTCGACGTCGCGCACGCGCAGCAGGGTCAGCTGCTTGAGCGAAGCGCCGGCGCCGACGAAACCGGCGACGGTGTCGTCGGCCGGGTTCGCCAGGATCGACTCCGGGGTGTCGTACTGCAGGATCTTCGACTGGTTGCCGAGCACCGCGATGCGGTCGCCGAGCTTGACCGCCTCGTCGAAGTCGTGCGTGACGAAGACGATCGTCTTCTTCAGGTCGGTCTGCAGCCGCAGCAGTTCGTCCTGCAGATTGCCGCGGGTGATCGGGTCGACCGCGCCGAACGGCTCGTCCATCAGCAGCACCGGCGGGTCGGCGGCGAGCGCGCGGGCCACGCCGACGCGCTGCTGCTGCCCGCCCGAGAGCTGGCGCGGGTAGCGGTCGCGGAAATCGGCCGGATCAAGCCCGACCAGGTCCATCATCTCCTCGACCCGCGAGGTCACCTTCTTCTTGTCCCAGCCGAGCAGACCGGGCACGACGGCGATGTTCTGCGCCACGGTGAAGTGCGGGAACAGCCCGGCCTGCTGGATCGCGTAGCCGATCTGGCGGCGCAGGGTGTCCACGTCGAGCTTCAGCGCGTCCTGCCCGCCGATGGTGATCCGGCCGGACGTCGGCTCGATCAAGCGGTTGATCATCCGCATCGTGGTGGTCTTGCCGCAGCCCGACGGGCCGACGAACACCACGATCTTGCCCGCGGGCACGACCATCGAGAAGTCGTCGACGGCCGGGGCGCGGGTGCCGGAATAGCGCTTGGTGACGTGGTCGAGTTCGATCTCGACGCCGGAGACGTTTTCTTCGGTCGCAGTGTGCTCAGCCACGGACACCCCTAGAAATGGTGAATCGCTTGATCAGGACGTAGATGCCGTCGAGCACCAGCGCGAGGATGACCACGCCGAGGGTGCCGGTGAGGGCCTGGTTGAGGGAGTTCGTGCTCCCGGCGTTGGTGAGGCCGGAGAAGACCTCCGCGCCGAGGCCGGGGCCCTTGGCGTAGGCGGCGATCACCGCGATGCCCATGAGCATCTGCGTGGCGACCCGCATGCCGGTGAGGATCGCCGGCCAGGCCAGCCGCAGTTCGACCCGGGTGAGCACGGAGATCCGGCTCATCCCGATGCCGCGGGCGGCGTCGGTGATCGCCGGGTCGACCGCGTCGAGGCCGACGATCGTGTTGCGGACGATGGGCAGGAGGCCGTACAGCACGAGCGCGATCACCGCGGTCGTCGAGCCGAGACCCGAAAGCGGGATCAGCAGACCCAGCAGGGCGAACGACGGGACGGTGAGGATCGTGCTGGCCAGCGCCGTGGCGACGGCGGAGCCGATGGGGCTGCGATAGACGGCGATGCCGATCAGCACGCCAAGGATCGCGGCGAGGATCGTGCACTGCACGACCATGCTGGTGTGCAGCCACGCCTGGAGCAGCAGCCTTCCCCACCGGTCCGAGATGTACTCGAAGAGGTTCATCCGTATTCGTTCTCCCGCCAGCTTGCGAGCCCCGGACGTCACCCGTTCGGAGTAGCCCGTCAATCGGCAGGGTGACTACCCGGAACGGATACGGTCGAAACCCCCACTTCTCGGTTGTGATTACCCACCGTTTCGCATCAGCGAGGGGTCGGCAACCGAAGCAACGTGCTCCACCGAGCGGTTTTTATCGGATCGAGACCCGCTTACCTGTGCGTTTTCCGCAGGTGCTCACCATTCGAGACACTTCAGTCACCCACCGGAGTGCCGTTAAGCTGCCCGAATGAGCACTCCAGCCCGGCATCGCGGCGCACTCGCCGCTGTCCGCGGCGGACTGCTCGCGCTGAGTTCGGCATCACTCGCGGTTACCGCGCACGCGGTCGCCGACGGCGGACTGCCGGATCCCGCGCTCACTCTTCTGCTGACCGGCCTGCTCGGCTGGACCGCCACCGCGCTCGCCGGGCGGGCCCGCGGACCGCTCGGCACGATCGCGGTGCTCGGCGGCGGACAGCTCGTCATGCACCTGGTGCTGACGACGCTCGGCGGACACGACCCGTCCGGTGCGGCCGCCGCGCCGGACGGGTGGGCGATGACCGCGGCACACGCCGTCGCGACGCTGCTCACCGCGCTGGTGCTGGCGCGGGCGGACGCGATGCTGCTCGCGGTGCTGCACGTGCTGCGGCTGATTCTTCCGCTGCTGATCCGGCCGTTGCCGGTTCCGGTGGCGGCAGCGGGGGTCGCGCGGTCGTGGGCGGCTGGGGCGGTGCCGTTGCTGAGCGTTGAGCTGAGGCGGGTGCGGGGACGGAGAGGGCCGCCGGTCTTGTGAGTGGCGGTCCCGGTTCTCACCGTGATCAGCACTCACGACCCCTTTCCCCCTTTCCGGCGCAGGCCTCGCCCTCCGCCGGCCCTTCCCTGTTCAGGAGAACTTGTGTCCCACCATGTCTTCCGTCGCGCCGGCGTGCTCGCCGCGACTGTCGCCGCCACCGGTCTGCTCGGCGCCGGCATCGCGTCCGCGCACGTGACCGCCAACGTCTACGGCACCCAGCCGGCCAAGGGCGGCTACGGCACGATCTTCTTCCGCGTCCCGAACGAGGACGCGAAGCTCGGCACGATCAAGGTCGAGGTCGACGTCAAACCGGACTACGGCATCGGCAACATCCGCACCAAGCCGATCCCCGGCTGGACCGCCGAGGTCACCAAGTCGAAGCTGCCGCGGCCGGTGACCACCGCGTCCGGCACGAAGGTCACCGAGGCGGTCACGAAGATCGTCTGGACCGCGCAGCCGGGCACGAAGATCGGCCTCACCGAATTCCAGGAGTTCGAGATCAGCGGCGGCCCGCTGCCGTCGAACGTCGACCAGCTGGAGTTCCCGGCCATCCAGACCTACGAGGGTGGCAAAGTGGTGGACTGGAACCAGCCCACCCCGCCCAGCGGCGAGGAGCCGGAGCACCCGGCACCGACCATCAAGCTCGCCGCCGCCGAATCCTCGGAGCACGGCGGCCACGCGCAGACCACCGCCGCCGGGGAGAACACCGAAGCCGCGGCGTCGTCGGCGGACAACACGGCTCGCTGGCTCGGCGGGGCCGGCCTCGTGGTCGGCGCGCTCGGGCTCGGCGTCGGCGCGGGCGCGGTGCTGCGTTCCCGTCGCCCGGCCGCTGGAAAGACCGAAGGAACCAAGTAATGCCTACTGTGCCGATCTTGACCAATCCGGCCACAGCCACGGTCGAATGGCTTAGTAGCAACGGTTACGTGCCGCGCGGGGGTCGGCCTGCTTTCGGCCGGATCAGGAAAGCGCTCCTCGCGCTGGCGATCTCCGGGGTGGCCCTGCTCGGCACGGCCACCCCGGCGCTGGCGCACAACGTGCTGATCAACTCCGATCCGGCCAACGGCGCGTCCGTCGCCACGGGTCCGGCGAAGATCACGCTCACGTTCGACCAGTACGTGCAGAACGCCGACGTCAACCAGATCGCGGTGACCGGACCGGACGGCAGCCAGTGGGCCGAGGGCCCGGTTTCGGTGGAGAACAACGTGATCAGCGCCCCGCTGCGGCCGCTCGGCCCGGCGGGCAAGTACACCGTCGGCTACCGGATCCTTTCCGCCGACGGGCACCCGGTGTCCGGCGAGATCCCGTTCACCCTCACCACCGCGGGCAACGGCACTCCGGCCAAGGGCGACGCGGCCAAGGCGGCCGGGGCTCCCGCTCAGTCGGCTCCGGCGGATTCCTCGTCGTCGAGCGGCGTGCCGATCTGGGTGTGGATCGCCGGTGCGGTGGTGCTGCTCGCGATCGGCCTCACCGTCGCGCTGCGCACCGGCCGCGAGCCCGGATCGGACAAGGCGGACCAGTGACGCGAGCCGAGACCACCTCCGCGGTCCGCTGGGCCACGCTCGCCTGCGTGGTCGTCGCGGGGCTGCTGGGCGCGCTGATCGGCATCGCGCTCACCGCGTCCTCGCCCATTCCGGGCGTGGTGGAACCCAGCGAGGTGGTCTCGGCGGCCATCCCGATCGTGCGCGTGCTGCTGGACCTGTCGGCGGTCGCGACGATCGGGCTGGCCCTGCTGTCCGTGCTGGTCGGCTACGACCGGCCGAAGCTCACCGAACCGGTCCTGCGCCGGGCTCGTCCCGCCGCTGTCGCCGCCGCGCTGATCTGGGCGGCGACCGCGGTGGTCGCGCTGATTCTGCAGACCGCGGAGTACCAGCCGGGCAAGAAGATGCTGACCGGCGGCGACATCGGCAGCTATATCGCCGAGGTCGGCGCGGGCAAGGCGCTGGTGATCGTGGCGGTGCTCGCGCTGCTGCACGCCGTGCTCGGGTTTGTCGCGCTGCGCAAGGGCGAGAAGGTGCCCGCCGAGGTGCGGGTGGGCCTTGGCATGTTCGCGCTGCTGCCGTTGCCGGTCACCGGCCACGCGTCGAACTGGGCTTATCACGACTACACGATGATCTCGATGGAGCTGCACGTCATGAGCGCGGTCGCCTGGTGCGGCGGCCTCGGCGCGATGATCGTGCTGCTGGCGGCCAACCGGACGCTGCTCGCGCACGCCCTGCCGCGGTTCTCGAAACTGGCGACGCTGTGCCTGGTGCTCTCCGCGGTGACCGGGCTGTTCAACGGCATCGTGGAAATCCTGGCCAATCCGACGATCGGTTTCTGGGCTGGCGTGTTCACCACGCCGTACGGGCAGCTGATGGTGCTGAAGCTGCTGTGCACCGGCGCGATCGCGCTGCTGGCCGCCAACTTGCGGTGGCGGCTGATGCCGCGCATCGTGCGCCACCAGCGGACGGCGCTCGCTTCGTGGGCCACGCTGGAACTGACCGTGATGGGGCTAGCCTTCGGGTTCGCCGTGGTGCTCACCCGGGCTCCGGTCGCGGTGTCCTGACCGGCCGGGGTGACGGCGGGTAGCCGCAAATTGCACAATGGGACTAGCAGTACGCTAAGTGGGGCGATCTGCCGGACCGAATTATCGCTGCGCAGCGATACCTCGTCAGCCATCGACGGAATGCGGCGAACGGTCATCTGCAGTCGGCCAATGCACGTGCAGAATGCCGTTCAGCGGTATCTCGTCCACGCGGTGGCCGTCCGCCCGGCGCGAAGGTCCGCCAGCCGACGGCGGAGTTCAGCCCGCACCGGCGGGTGACTGCGCAGAATCGGCAGCACGCTCGTCGTCAGCTTCAGCTCCCGCACCGCCCTGAGCACCGAGAACCCCGGCCAGACCGTCACGTCGAACCCGTAGGCCGCGGCGAACTCCGCATACCGGGCGGGAGGGTCGCCGAACCGGTCGCGGCCGACGGCGAGCGGCGTCAGATCCCATTCCGGCGGGCCGACGCAGGAGGAATCGAAATCGCACAGCACCGGTCCCTCCGGACCGGGCAGCACATTTCCCGGATGCGCGTCGCCGTGCACGAACCCCCTGGTCAGCGGGAAATCCAAGGTGTCGAGCCGGTCCTGCACCTGCGCG
This sequence comes from Amycolatopsis rubida, assembly GCF_900115345.1. Taxonomy (GTDB): domain Bacteria; phylum Actinomycetota; class Actinomycetes; order Mycobacteriales; family Pseudonocardiaceae; genus Amycolatopsis; species Amycolatopsis rubida. The sequence goes on from NZ_FOWC01000001.1 coordinate 821,072, forward strand.
CAGCGTTCCAGCAGGAACCGCTGGTCGGCCTCGGCGAGTTCCTCCGCGTCGGCGACCCTCGCCTCGACCGAGCGCAGCGGCTCCCATTCGGGAAGGCCCTCCGGCGGGGGCAGCGCGTGCACCTGCCGCAGCAGTCCGGCCAGGTCGGCCGGGGTCGGCGGCGGTCCGGCGAACGGCACCAGATCCCACACGGTGACCAGGTGTCCGTGCACGTCAAGCGGTTGCTCGACCCCGGCGAGCAGCCGGACCGCGGGCACCTCGTGCCGGGCGAAATGCTCGGCCACCCGCACGACCGTGCCGACGCGGTGACGCAGCCGGGTGGAGCCGACGATCCGCACGACGACCGGAGCCCCGTGCAGCGCGAACACCGCGTTGTTGGTGAATCGCAGCAGCCGCGCGCCCGCCGGATCGAAGCCGAGCCGAGCGCAGACAGCGGTCAGCACCCGGCGCAGTTTCGCAGGGGTGAACCTGCCTTCGAGCAAGGCGAATCCGGTGGGTTCAGGCCGCGTAGAAGATCTTGAGCCGGTCGGCGAGGTCGCGGGCGTCGGGGTTGTTGCGCCGCCGTTCGGCCTCCGCGAGCAGCGGCCGCATCCGGTCCTTGACCCGCGCGGATTTGATGCTTTCCGCGCATTCGATGGCCTTGCCGCCGATCTTCACGCCGTGATCGATATCGCCCTCAAGCAGGTGGTTCGTGGCGAGCGCGCTGAGCATGAACGCCTTGCTGCGCGCCATGTCGTCGGTGTAGGAGTCAACCGCCCGGCTCAGCGCCGGGATCGCGTACTTCGTGTGCTCGGGGTTCTTCATCGCCAGCACGGTGTGCACGGTGCCGGTCATCGCGTAGACGTCGGTCTCGGTGAAGAACTTGACCCACGATTCGGCCGTGGCCAGGTCGGCGCGCGCGAATTCGTCCTTGCACCGGCCGAGCAGCTTCACCGACTGCTCCTCGTTGCCCATCATCGCGTAGGCCCACGCCTCATTGGCACAGAGCACGGCGACGGCCAGCTCGGAACCGGATTCCTGCGCGGCGATCTGGCCGAGCTGGAACAGCTTGAGCGCGTCGTTCGCGGCGTCCTGGTGCAGGTAGACGCGGCCCATCCGGTACAGCACGTTCGCCACCAGATGGTGGTCGCCGCCCTGTTTGGCCAGGTCGAGCGCCTGCGCGAAATGGCCGCGGGCGGAGTCCATCAGGCCGGTGTCGAACGACGTCCAGCCGGCGAGGCTGTGCAGGTCGGCGATCGCGGTGTACAGCCGGTTCTTCACCTGCTCGGCCGCGCTGGAGTCGAGCATCTGCTGTCCCCAGGACAGCTGGGCGACGACCGCGTCGCGGCAGAACCCGCCGCCGTACTGGTAATCGAGCGCGCGCAACGCTCTGGTCGCCGCCTCGACCTGGCGCACGTCGGTCGTCCCGATGCGCCCGGGGGCGGGAGTGCGCGCGGGCGCCTCCGACCACGTGCCGGATTCCGGACCGAACACCGCCGCACCCATCGTGACCTGGGCGGCGTGCGCGAGGAACCTCCGTCGCTTCACGGACTCGTCCTCCTCAGCCTGCCGGCCGTCGGACGCGCCGACGACCCGTATCGCCGTGGTCTCGTCATAGGCGAGACCCATGTATCCACGAGGGACACCCAGGCCGTCGGCGATTCTCGTGAGCACGTCGTAGGCCATGACCTGGCGACCCTTGAGGATCTCCGACACCTCGGACTGCGACTGGCCGGTCATCGCGGCGATCTGGCGCTGCGATACTCCGTGTTTGCGCAACAGCCGGTACACGGCGCTGACCTCGCGGGCGGCGAGCGCCTCCCGCATTTCGGGCTGTTCCCAGGCGTCGGCCGGAACCGGATTGCCTGACCGGGTGTCCGCATGAGCGACTCCGGAACCACTGCCAGCACTGGCATCCATTGCCATTGCGCCCCCTCACCGTCTCCTGGGCGTCTGATCAGCACCCTAAGCACACGCGAGAACCTTGTGAAACGCGCGGGCAGCGGGGTTGATCGGCGGGGCCGAACTCCGGTGACCGCTTACCGTGGAACGCGGTCCGGTCACCGCTATGACGCGGTTTCGACCTTCTCTCGCACCCGGTTTCACTTCACTGTAGTTGCCAGATCTCCGTCACCGCCCGGACACCCGCGGCGATCACGGAGAGCGATGGACCCGACGACACAGATCTGCCGGCGCTGATGCATCCCGCAAGGTGCAGCGGCCCGGGACGAGAAAGCGTGGAGGGACAGTGGAGTTCGTGGATTCGCTCGGTGGAGGACAAGCCGGGACCGCGGTGCGGTCCGTTCGGCCCGCACCGGGAATCACCACGGCACGTCCGGTGCCGCCTACTGTCGCTTCCGCTGTCGCCGCTTCGGTGTCCGCCGACCCGCGCACCGCGGGCGTGCGGCATTTCGAGGGCGGCCAGGTCGTGTGGCGCGTGCAGTGCGGAGATCTCATCAGCCGCGAGCGCGCCGTCACGGTGTTCGTCGAGGACGACGAGGTCGTCGTGGTGTCCCCGCCGGGGGAGACCGCCCGCCTCACGTCCGGCCAGCTCGGCCAGCTCCGGGCCGCGCTCAACGAAGCCGCCACTATGGCGGAAAGGTGACGGTGAGTTTCCCCATGGATCAGGTTCTCGGTCAGGTTCTCCGCAACGCCGTGTGGGAGCGCCTCGACATGCTGTCCGACCTGGCCGAACGCGCCGACGCCCCGTCGCTGGTCTCGGTCGCCCGCTCCGAACTGCCCCGGCTCGCCGAGGGCTGGCGCGCGATGCTGCAGGCGCACGAGCCCGACGAGCGCGGCGACTGCCCCACCTGCTCGACGCGCTGGCACCGCTGCAAGGCCCCGTGCTCGGTGTGGCAGGTAGCGCACGAGCACCTGGTCGCGGGCGGGCTTGCCCCGCAGGCGCTGTCCGCTGCCGGACATCGCCCGGCCCGCCGCCGCGCCGCGGTCCCGGCGGTTCCCGGGCAGAACCGGCGAGCCGAATCCCCCGCGGAGACCACCGGCAGGCACGCGCTGGTGAAGCCGCGCCCGGTCAGCGCCTGACCTCTCGGGTGGGGTGCTTCCGGGCGGATCACCTCACCCGAGGTTCGACTGGCGAGCGCGCGACTTTCCGGCGTCCCCAACCGGTCAGGTCGCCCGGCATCCTCGCCCGGCCGAGGGCTGGTCCGTCCGTCCCCCCGAGCGCGACGGACCACCCTCGGCCACCCCTAGCCTTCAACGCGATTAATCGAAAAATGTCCGGCAGAACACCTAGCGGACGCAGTAATCGGACGCTAGGTTGAAGATCATCGCTCCGGCCGCCACGCGCCGGTCGCGATCAAGAACTCCGCGGGCCGGTGCCGTTGCACTCCCCTCCCCCGACCGGCACCGGCCCGCGGTTCCACTTCCCAGACCCGCCGTCGTCTCCTCGGAGTCCGCGGCGGGTTTTGTCGTGTTCGCGGCGGTGCGCACGGGTACCGGCGGGGTAATGCCGCGCAACGCCACGGCAAACGCCCGGGAGCGGTCGGTAATCTGCGCTGGGGGCTCGTACGTTCGAATTCGGCTGCGCGCCCACGATGGTGTTGAGCGTGGAGAAGGGCCGGGCATGTCGAATCCTTTGGTGGCCGAAAAGCAGGACTCGACCTCGGCGATCTCCGGCATCTCGATCCTCGAGGCCGGAAAGGGCCTGAAGGACGGCATCGAGTCCGGCGACTGGGCGGCGACCGTGATGGGCGCGGTCGGGGTCGGCATGGAAGCGCTCGCCGCGGTGATGGACCCGTTCGGCGCGATCCTCGCCGCGGGCGTCGGCTGGCTGATCGAACACGTCGGCCCGCTCAAGGAAGCGCTGGACAAACTGGCCGGGGACCCCGACCAGGTCCACGCCTACTCCGAAACGTGGCAGAACGTCTCCAAAGAGGTCAGTTCCGTCGCGCAGGATCTGGCCGCACAGGTCAAAAAGGACATCGAGTCCTGGGAGGGCGCCACCGCCGACGCCTACCGCAAACAGGCCGAGGAGGTCGCCAAGACCCTCGAAGGCGCGGCGCAGGCCTGCGAGGGCGCGGGCAGCGGGGTGAAGACCGCGGGTGAAGTCGTCGGCGCGGTGCGGATGCTGGTGCGCGACATCATCTCCCAGGTCGTGGCGCACTTGATCTCGTGGGCGCTGCAGGTGCTGTTCACCCTCGGCATCGGGATGACCTGGGTGGTGCCGCAGGTGGTCAACCTGGTCGCCAAGACCGCCAAGCAGATCGCCGAACTGGTCAAGAACCTCACCAAGGCGCTCAAGGAACTCGGCAAGCTGCTCACCAAGGCGCGCGGCCTGTTCGAGGACGTCGCCAAGTCGATGAAGGGCATCAAGTCAGGCGGCAAGGAAGCCACGCACCCGCCGAAGGAGATCAAGTCGGGCGGTGGCTCCACCAAGCCCTCCGGAGTGAAGGACACTCCGAACGAAAAGAGCGGCGGCGGTGGCGAGAAACCGCCGCCGGTCAAGGACGAGTCCACCAACACCTCCGGCGCGCACGACGGCCCGCCGGAAACCAGGGGCGGCGGGAACCACGAACCTCCCCCGCGCGAACCTCCGAAAGAGCAGGCGCAGGGCAACGGCGAAGCCGGCGGCGGGACGGGAACCAACGAACGCGGCGGGAACGAGTCGAACACCGGGCCGACGGGCGGCACCGAGACGTCCGGCGCGAAGAAGCAGAGCGACCCCGAGCCGGAATGCAAGACCGACCCGGTCGTCATCTCCAGCGGCGAGGTGCTGGTCGAGGACTACGACCTCGAACTGCCGGAGCTGCTGGTGCGGCGGACGCATCGCTCGTCCTACCGCTCCGGGCGCTGGTTCGGCCCGACCTGGACGTCCACTGTGGACCAGCGGCTGGAGTTCGGCGAGGAATATCTTCGGTTCTACGGGCCGGAAGGCGTCATCCTCTACTACCCGATGCCCGCCGGGGAAGAGCCGGTGCTGCCGATCGAGGGCGCGCGCTGGCCGCTGACCAAACACGCCGACGGCAGCTGCACCATCGACCAGGTGCACCCGGATCGGACGATGCGGTTTTCCGGCACGGGCAAGACATTGCCGCTGCGCTCGATCGAGGACGCCGACGGCTCGTGGACCGAACTGTCCTATGCGGACTCCGGCGCGCCCGCGCTGCTCACGCATTCGAGCGGGGTCCAGGTCGGCTTCCGCACCGACGGGCACCGGATCACCGAACTGCGGATGATCGGCACCGGCCCGGCTCCGGACGTCGTCGTGCGCGGCTACCGCTACAACTACCAGGGCCATCTCTCCGAAGTCGTCAACTCCTCGGGAACGGCGAAGCGCTACACCTACGATCCCGACGGCAGGGTCACGAGCTGGGAAGACCGCAACGGCGTCAGCTACCGCTACGGCTACGACGCCGAAGGCCGCTGCGTGCGCACCGAAGGCGCGCAAGGCTTCTACAACGGCGCGTTCGAGTACCTCCCCGCGGCTCGCATCACCCGGTTCACCGATTCCCTCGGCCACGTTTCGGAGTACGAGTACAACCTTGAGGGCAGGCCGGTCCGGGAGACCGATCCGCTGGGCAACGTGACGCTGTCGGAATGGGATCGCTACGGCAATCTGCTCCGCCGGGTCGATCCGCTCGGCCGGGTCACTGAGTACACCTACGCCGACGACGGCACGCCGCTCACCATCGCCCGTCCCGACGGCAGCCTCGCCGAACTGGAACACGACGGCACCGAGCTGGCCTCGATCACAGTGCACGGCAACGGCCGGAGCTGGCAGCGCCGGTACGACCAGCCCGCCGCCGCGCTCGAGTTGCCCGCCCTCTTCGCGAGCGAGCCCGAGGACGGCGATCCTGCCGCGGAACTGGACCAATTCGGCAGGCCGCGTTCGGCGCCCGAGGTCGGCGGCGGGCGGACGCAACTGGGCTGGACGGTCGACGGAAAACCGGCTTCACGCGTCGGAGTGCGCCGCGAGCGGGCGATGTGGCGGTACGACCGCGAAGGCAACGAGATCGAGCACGTTGACGAACTCGGCCGGACGACCCGGCGCGAATACGGCCCGTTCGACGTGGTGACCGCGGTCGTGGACCCCTCGGGCGCGCGCACCAGCTACACCTACGACACCGAACTGCGGCTGACGTCGGTGACCGATCCGCTGAACCGCACCTGGACCTACACCTACGACCCGCTCGGCAGGCTGGTCGCGCAGACCGATTTCGACGGCCGGACCCGGACCTACGCCTACGACGCGGCCGGACAGACTGTCGCCGTGACCGAGCCGGACGGTTCGGTCACCGAGAACATCTACGACCTGCTCGGCAACCGGGTCGAGATCCGCGCTCCGCACCGCACCGTGCGCTACGCCTACGACCCGGTCGGCAACGTCGTGCGGGTGGAATCCGCGGACTCGGTGGTGGAGTTCGACCGCGATCTGTACGGCCGGGTCGTCCGCGAGGCGATCGACGGCGTCGAGGTGCACTTCTCCTACGACGAGCGGGGCCAGACGATCCGCCGCCGGACGCCTTCGGGAGCGGAGAGCGTGTGGACCTTCGACGAGGAAGACCGGCCGGTCTCGCTGACCACGGCGGGACACACCGTGCGCTACCGGCTGGACGACGAGGGCCGCGTGCTCGCCCGCGACACCGACGGGATCAGCACCCTGCAGCAGGCGTTCGGCCCGCGCAGGCTGGTCACCGCACAGCAGGTTTCCCGTGGCACAACGCCGGTGCGGCGGCGCGGTCTCGATTACTACGCGGACGGCAGCCTCGCCGCGGTGCAGGACAGCCTTGCCGGGAAGACCGCCTTCACCCGGGACCCGGCCGGACGCGTGGTCACGGTGGCCTCCCCGGCAGGCAGGGAAGAACTGCGCTACAACCCGGCCGGTGAGCTGACCGCCTGGTCGGGCAGCTCGGGCCTGTCCTCGGACTACGACTCCCTCGGCCGCCGGATCCGCCACCGCGAGGTGCATCCGGGCGGCGTGCGGGTGTGGGAGTACGCCTGGACCGGCGATCTGCTCACCGGCCTGCGCACGCCGGACGGCGCGCAGTGGCGCTACCGCTACGACCCGCTCGGCCGCCGGATCGCCAAGGAGCGGCTGCTGGCCGACGGTTCCGTCGCCGAATCGACCCGGTTCGTGTGGGACGGCTTCGTGCTCATCGAACAGGAGCACACCGACTCCGCCGGAGTGCGCCGGACGACCACCTGGGAACGCAGGCCGGGCAGCGACGAACCGGTCACCCAGCTCGAACGAGGCCCCGGCGGCGACCGGTTCGTGTCTGTCGTCACCGACGCCATCGGCACGCCGACCGACCTGATCGACGAGCACGGCGGCCTCGCCTGGAGCGCGCGCCGTTCGCTGTGGGGCCGGGTGCGGCCCGGCGGCATCCCGCTGCAGTTCCCCGGCCAGTACGCGGACGCCGAATCCGGCCTGCACTACAACGTTTTCCGCTACTACGACCCGGCCGCCGCGCGCTATCTCAGCCAGGATCCGCTCGGGCTGGAGGGCGGGCCGAACCCGGTCGCCTACGTCCCCGACCCGTTCGCCGCCTACGACCCGCTCGGCCTCGAAGGCTGCGGCAAAGGCAAGGGCAAGGCCACGGACCCGCCGCCCGCGGACTCCACGGCCAAGCACAACGCCGACAACGGCGGCGGGAGCACCAGTTCTTCCTCGGCAGGCAAGGGCAAGCGCAAGCGCGACGACAACGACGACGGCTCCAGCGGCTCCGGCGGCAAGGGAAGCGCGAAGAAAAAGAAGGAGCCGGACGTCTGGGACCGGATGGCGTGGAACCAGGACGCCAAGAACGCGCGCACCAAGCAGACCGGCGACAAGAACGATCCGTTCCACAAGGCCGGCAGCGATGTCGCGCAGCGGCACATCATCTCGTTCCAGAAAATGCGGGACGGGCTGAAGAACTGGGTGCACGAACAGCCGGTCGAGAAACAAAGCGCGCTGACCAAGAAATACGGCGAGGACGAACTGCCGAAGCTGCACAACCAGCCGAAGAACCTGCCGCTCGGCCCGCAGCACACCAACGCCGGGATCGGCGGCGTCTCGACCCGGATCGGCAACATCGAGGACGGGATCGCGGGCAAGCTCAAGGTCGGCAAGAACGACAACATCAAGACCGAGAACCCGAAGTGGCCGAGCGACTCGATGGACAAGAGCGGCGGCTACAAGCACAAGGACCACCCGGATCTCGACAAGAACTGGCGGCCGATCGGCCAGCAGGCGGACCGCATCACCGATCCCAAGGAGATGAACCGGGCCACCCGGGACATCGGCGACAGCGCGGACTTCGACTGGCCCGGCGGCAAGAAGGAAGAATTCGAGAAGTGGCACAAGTCCTTCAACGAATTCACCGATCTCAAGGAAAACCCGAAGAATTACACCGAAAAAGACGTCGACGACATCATCAAACGGTTCCACGAGCTGCCCTCGCCGTCCGGGCGGCATCCCACGATCGACGAGTACAACAAGGCCCCGGACGGCAACCCGCACCGGTTCGACGACAAGGGCAACCCGATCGACGTCAACAAGGACTCGCATCCGGACTGGAAACGCCCGGACAAGCCGCTCGACGGAAACCAGATGCGCACCGAATGGGGCAACCGGAACGAGCAAGGCGTCGGGCCGACCCAGAAGGACTGGAACGACCTCGAAAACGGGAAGTACGACCCGAAGGAGTGGAGCGACCCCGAAAAGAAGAAGTACCTGGACGAGGTCGGCGAGCCCAGCAAGGAAGACATCCAGAAGGCCGCGGACGAACACGCTGCCCGGGCCAAGCAGATGCAGGACGACGCGAAGAAGAACCGGGGCGGGTGAGCACCGGAAGCCCGGTGCGGTCCGCACCGGGTGCCGCGGACGTCAGGCGGCTGCCTCCGCGTCGCGAGCGGCGAACACCTCGCGCGCGGCGAAGGTGGCGTTCAGCGCTCGCGGAAATCCCGCGTAGACCGCGGAGTGCATCAGCGCCTCGGTGATTTCCTCGCGGCTGAGCCCGACGTTCAGCGCCGCGCCGATGTGCACCTTGAGCTGCGGTTCGCAGCCGCCGAGCGCGGTCAGCACGCCGAGGGTGACGAGCTGACGACTGCGCGGGTCGAGGCCGGGCCGGTCGTACATGTCGCCGAACGCGAACGCGGCCACGTGGTGTCCGAGGGCGGGGTTGATGTCGGCGAGGGAGTCGAGGACGGCTTCGCCCTGGTGGCCGTCGATGCGGGACAGCACGTCGAGCCCGTGCTTGCGGCGGGCGAGGTTTTCCGGGCTGTCGACGTCGTGCTGGGTCACGGCAGGGGGCCTTCCTGGTAAGTGGCGATCTTGTATTCGGTGGCGGCGAGGGAAAGCTGGAGCTGAGCGATCTGCCCGCGCGGCGTGTCGCGATGCTCCAGGAGCATTTCGCGCCGTTCGGGCACGGTGTCCGCGCCGGACTCGATCAGCTCGACGTAGCGGCGCAGGTCGCTGATCGACATGCCCGACACGCGCATTCGCGTCAGGAACACCAGCCGGCGCACCGACGCGGCGTCGTAAACCCGGTGCCCGGCACTGTCCCTGGCGACCTGGACCAGCGTCCCGGGCCAGTTCCCGCAGCGCTTCGACCGACACTGTGCCCGGCGGGTCGATCGCCAGCCGCAGCGCCTCGGTCAGCGCGTCCTCCTTCTCCATGCCGAAGACGCTAAGCCTGTGAGCGCGCTCAAAGGCAAGCGCTAACCCACCGACCGCACCCGAGTCACCAAAACCCCGGCCAGCAAAGTCGCCACCGCGGACGCCGCGAACAGCCCCGGATACCCGCCAAGCCACTGCAGGATCAACGTCGTGAGCAGCGGCGCGACCACCTGCGGCAGCGAGTTCGCGATGTTGACCACGCCGAGGTCCTTGGCCCGGTTCTGGGCCGCGGGCAGCACCTGCGTCAGCATCGCCAGCGCGACCGCCATGTACGTCCCGAACCCGACCCCCAGCAGCGGCGACGCCACCAGTGCCACCGGCCAGCTCTGCCAGATCACCAGCAGCAAGGCGGCCAGCGCCATGATCGCCGCCGAGCCGAGGACGTACGGCTTGCGCTTGCCGGACTTGTCCGAGAAGTGCCCGGCCAGCACCGCGCCGATCACCAGTGCCACGCCGTACAGCCCCATCATGATCAGCAGGCCGCTGTCCGGATCCGGGTAGTGCACCGCGTCCTTGAGGAAGAACAGCAGGTAGAGCGTGCCGAACGCGTTCCCGAGGTTGATCATGAAGTGGCAGGCCCACGCCCACGCGAAGTCCGGATGCCGCCGCGGCGAGACCCACAGGTCGGCGAGGATTTCGCGGATCCGCCCGCTCGGCCGGAACTCCACCGGCAGCCGCGCGTCCGGCGTGCGCAGCACGAACGCCGCCGCCCCGGCGAGGACGATCGCGGCGCAGGCCGCGTAGCCGAGCGGCAGTCCGGCGAGGTCGAGCATCACCACGACCACCACCGCGCCGAGCACGGTGCCGAGCATCTGCGCGATGCCGACCAGGCCGCCGACCTGCGCGCGCTGCCCGACCGGAACCCGGTCGGCGATGCCGGACATCAGTGTCGCGAGCATGCCGTTGAGCCCGGCCTGCACGAGACACCAGCCGATCGTCATCACGACGACGTTCGGGGCCTCGGCCAGCACCAGCAGCCCGGCCGCGCCGATCGCGCCGCCCGCGATCGTCCACGGATGCCGCCTGCCGAACCGCGAGCAGGTGCGGTCCGAGAGCAGGCCGATCGCCGGATTCGCGATGAGCGCGACGGCCGCGCCGATGCCGGTCACGATGCCGAAGACGGTTTCCTTGTGCGCGGCGTCGAGCAGTTCGGCCTGCTGGGGCAGCAAAACCTGGATCGGCGCGTAAACGCCCAGCCACAGCGCGATGTTCGCGAGGAACAGCAACGTCATCCATCCGGCGCGGACGCGGTTGACCGGCTCGGCGAAAACGTCCGGGACAGCGGCGGCGGTGTCACTCATGGCGGACCAGCTTCCGGTACCAGGCGAAGGAATCCTTGGGCGTGCGGCGCTGCGTCTGGTAGTCCACGTGCACGAGCCCGAACCGCGGCGCGTAGCCCTTGGACCATTCGAAGTTGTCCAGCAGCGACCAGACGAAGTATCCGCGCACGTCGACGCCGGCATCCATCGCTTCGCGCAGCGCTTGCAGGTGGCTGGCGAGGAATTCGATGCGCTCGGGGTCGGGGACGCTGCCGTCGGCGGCCGGTTCGTCGGCGAAACTACAGCCGTTCTCGGTGATCTGCACCGGCGGCAGCCGCTCGCGGTAGCGCTCGTGGAAGGACACCAGCAGTTCGCGCAACGCCTGCGGGACGATCGGCGAATCGTTGGTGGTCATCGGATAACCCTCGATCGGGCGCAGTTCGAACGGCAGCGGGTTGCCCTCGCCGGGAGCGGTCACGCCTTGGGGTTCGTAGTAGTTGACGCCGTAGAAATCGAGCGGCTGGGCGATCGTGGCGAGATCGTCGGCGAAGTTCTCCGGAAGATGTGGATGGACCTGCCCGGGATAGCTGCCGAGCAGCATCGGGTCGGCGAAGGTGCGGTTGATCAGCGCGTCGAGCCAGTCGGCGGCCGCGCGGTCGGCGGGCGTGTCGTGGTCCGGCCAGATCGGCGAGTGGTTGTTCGCGGTGCCGATGCCGGTCGCGCCCGCCGCGCGCAGCGCCTGCACGGCCAGGCCGTGCGCGAGATTCTGGTGATGTGCCGTGGGAAGCGCGTCGAGCAGGAGGAACTCGCCGGGCGCGTACTCGCCGATGCCGTAGCCGTAGATCGACATGACCATCGGCTCGTTGAGCGGGATCCAGAGTTTCGCCCGATCGGCGAAATGCTCCCCCACGATCGTGGCGTACTCGGCGAAGCGAAAGGCGGTGTCTCGGGAGCGCCAGCCGCCCGCGTCCTCGATCGCCTGCGGCGTGTCCCAGTGGTACAGCGTGATCGCCGGGGCGATTCCGGCCGCGCAGACCTCGTCGATCAGCTTGTCGTAGAAGGAAAGTCCCTCCGCGTTCGGTTTGCCGGAACCGTCCGGCTGGATCCGCGGCCACGCGATCGACAGCCGGTAGGCGCCGACGCCGAGTTCCGCCATCAGCGCGATGTCCTCGGAGTAGCGGTGGTAGTGATCGGCCGCTACCTTGGCGTCCTCGCCCCGGGCGATCTTGCCTTCGGTGGCGGTGAACGTGTCCCAGATGGACGGTCCGCGACCGCCCTCGGCCGTCGCCCCCTCGATCTGGAACGCCGAGGTCGAGACACCCCACAGGAAGTCGGGCGGGAAGGTCGGATGGTCCACGCTGAGCACCCCTTGCTTGCGGACACCCTCGCGGGTGAACGTGAAAAGTTCTCATATGTTAGGTCGTCACTCGTCTCGGGGGAAGCCCCGCGGGGCGCTAAAGTCCCAGATCAGATGAGTGAATCGCGAGAGACTCCGAGGAACGACGTGGCCGAGACCCAGGCTGAACCCACACCGCTGCGGCGAAAGCCGGTTCAGCAACGCAGTGCCCGGCGGGTGGAACAGATGCTGGACGCGAGCGCCGTGCTCATCGACGAGCTGGGCTACGACGCGCTCACCACCACGCTGATCGCCAAACGCGCGGGCGTCGCGGTCGGGTCGCTGTACCAGTTCTTCCCGGACAAACGCGCGGTCGTGCAGGCGCTGACGCAGCGGAACCTGGAACGGTTCGTGGCCGCGGTGAACGAGCGGCTGCAGCAGCTGAGCCCCGAGCACTGGTGGAACATCGTCGACTCGGTGCTCGACATCTACCTGCGGATGCACCGGGAGGTGCCGGGGTTCTCCAAAGTCCACTTCGGCGACGTCATCGACGTCCGGCTGCTGGCCGACGACCGCGACAACAACTCGGTCATCGCGGATTCGCTGGTCGAAATCCTGCGCGGGCACGTCGACCGGCCCGCCGACGAACTCCGGTTCGCCATCGCGATCGCCAACGAAACGGCGGACGCGCTGCTGAAACTCGCCTTCCGCCGCGACCCGAACGGGGACGAGCGGATCGTCGCCGAGGCCAAGCACGTGGTGAAGGGTTATCTGGCCAGCAAATTCGGTGACTGAGCGCTCAGCCGAAGTTTTGGCCTTCGCCGCGGTAAGTCGGGACGGTTCGCTCCACCTGGCTGCCGCGGACGAGGTGGTAGGCCAGGAACCGTTCGGCCAGTTCCCCGGCTTTCGCGTGCCGCAGCCAGACGCGATCGCCGAGCCGCAGCGTGCGCGCGGCCTCGCCGGTCACCGGGGTCTGCACCTCGCCAGCGCCTTCGAAACCCAGCAGGCGCAAGCCTTCCGGCAGGTACGGCGACGGTTCGCGCGAGGGACCGGTCGGTCCGGAGGCGATGTATCCGCCGGAGTACAGCGTCGCGACGTTCTTCGCCGGGCGGCGCACCACCGGCAGCGCGAACAACGCGGCCGGGCGCGGCTGGAAGTGCGAGTAGCCGTCGAACAGCGTCGGGGCGAGGAATCCGGAACCGGCGGCGATCTCGGTGACCACGTCCTCCGCGCCGGTGGTCTCGATGCTTCCGGTGCCTCCGCCGTTGACGAACTCCAGGTCAGCGACCTCGCGCACGGCCCGCACCGCCGCCCCTCGGCGCCGGGCGAGTTCAGCCGCGGAACGGCGTTGCATCCAGCCGATCACCCGGTTTTGCAGGCCTTTTCCGGCGGCGTCGCCGAGTCCGGCGATCTGGCCTTCGTACGCCATCATCCCGACCAGCTGAAAACCCGGCCGCGTCACGATCCGGCGGGCTACCGTCACCGCTTGCCCCGGCGTGAACACCGGCGAGCGGCGCGTGCCGACGTGCACGCCGGGCAACGGACGCCAGGACGCGTCGAGTTCGAGACACACGCGAATGTCCGGATGGCCGTAGCCGAGCGCGGCGTCGACCAGGTCGAGGTGCTCGGTCGAATCGACCATGATCGTGACCGCCGCGCGAGCGCGTTCGCTCGCCGCCAGCCGACGGAGCGCTTCGTGGTCCGCGGTCGGGTACGCGACCACGATGTCGTCGGAAGTGCCCAGCTCAGCGTGCCAAACGGCCTCGGCGAGCGAGTAGCACATCAAGCCTTCGAAGCCGTCTCGCGCGAGCGCTCGCTCCAGCAGCGCACGGCAGCGCACGGACTTGCTGACCACCCGGATCGGCTTGCCCGCGGCCCGGCGCAGCAGGTCGTCGGTGTTGGCGTCGAAGGCGTCCAGGTCGACGATCGCGAGCGGCGGATCCAGGTCCTTCGTCGCGAGGTCGTACCCGTGCGCTGAGGTGGTCACGCCACTTACGGTACGACAACAACGCTTGAAACGCGAATACTATTCACTTACGGTTCCGGCATCTATCGTGGGAACCTTCCAGCGAAGAACAGGTGCCGCAATGACGTGGAGCAACTGGGCCGGAACGGCCAAGGCCACCCCGCAACGGGTGCACCGGCCGCGCAGCACGGCCGAGATCGCCGAGGTCGTGGCCGGGGTCGCCGAAGCAGGACACCGCGTCCGCGCGCTCGGCAGCGGGCATTCGTTCACCGCGATCGCCGCCGCCGATTCCGACGCGCTCGACCTCACCGCGTGCACCGGCATCGAACGCGCCGACCTGGAAACGCAGCAGGTCACGGTCCGTTCCGGCACCACTCTCCGCACCCTCAACGCCGCCCTCGACGCGCTCGGGCTCGCCATGACGAACCTCGGCGACATCGACGCACAGACCATCGCCGGCGCGATTTCCACCGGCACGCACGGCACCGGTGCGCGGTTCGGCGGAATCTCGACGCAGATCGTCGCGCTGGAACTGGTGCTCGCCGACGGTTCGGTGGTCCGCTGCTCGGCCGGCGAACGTCCGGAGTTGTTCCACGCCGCCCGCGTCGGCCTTGGCGCGCTGGGCGTGATCAGCACCGTGACCCTCCAATGTGAACCGTCCTTTGTGCTGTCCGCGCAGGAACGCCCGGAACCGCTGGAGCAGGTCCTCGACAGCTTCGACGACAACGCCGCGAACAACGACCACTTCGAGTTCTACTGGTTCCCCTACGGCAGCAAGGCCTTGGTGAAGCGCAACAACCGGCTGCCGGTGCACGCCGAGCGGAAACCGTTGTCGCGCCTGAAGCAGTTCGTGGACTACGAACTCACCGAGAACATCGCGTTCGGCGGGCTTTGCCGGCTCGGTCGCGCGGTGCCGAAACTGGTGCGGCCGCTCGGCGCGTTCGCGTCGCAGGTGTCGTCGCCGCGTGAGTACAGCGATCTTTCGCATCGCGTTTTCGTGACCCATCGCGGCGTGCGGTTCGTGGAGTCGGAGTACGCGGTCCCGCGCGAATCGGTGCTCGACGTGCTGGCCGAACTGCGGACAGTGGTGCCGCGGCTGCGGAATCCGGTGGCGTTCCCGGTCGAGGTGCGGGTGGCCGCGGCGGACGACATCTGGCTGTCCACCGCGAACGGCCGCGACTCCGCGTACATCGCGATCCACCAGTTCCTCGGCATGCCCTACCGCGAGTACTTCGCCGCGTTCGAGGCCATCGCGGGCCAGGTCGGCGGACGGCCGCACTGGGGCAAAATGCACGACCTCGACGCGTCCGTGCTGCGCACCCGCTACCCGCACTTCGACGATTTCCTGCGGATCCGCAAGGAGTGCGATCCGGCCGGGACGTTCGCGAACACGTACCTCGACCGGGTACTCGGCAGCGCGTGATCAGTTCGGCTCGAACAGCGAGCTGACCGACTCTCCGTTGTGGATTCGCCGCATCGCCTCGGCCAGTGCCGGGGCGATGGACAGGATCCGCAGCTTTTCCGTACGTTCCTCGGCGGGCACCGGCACGGTGTTCGTGCAGACGATCTCCAGGACGTCCTCCTGGCTGCCGATCCGCTTGAGCGCGCCGTCGGCGAACAGCCCGTGCGTGCAGGCCACCCGGATCGTCCGCGCGCCCAGCTCCCGCAGCCGGTCCAGCAGTTCCAGCACGGTGCTGCCGCGGGCGATCTCGTCGTCCAGCACGATGATGTCGCGTCCGGCGATCTCGCCGATCACCGACGTGATCTCGACCCGGTCGTCGGCGAACCGCTGTTTCGCGCCTGCCGCGACCTTCGCGCCGAGCAGCCGGGCGAAATGCGCGGCTTCCTTGGCGTTGCCCAAATCCGGCGACACGACCGTGGTCTCCGAGAGGTCGTACTGCCGGAAGTACCGCGCCAGCTCGTGCAACGCGTGCAGATGGTCGACCGGCACACTGAAGAACCCGTGCACCTGCGGCGAGTGCAGCGTCATGGTGAGCACGCGGTTCGCGCCCGCGGTGACCATCAGGTCCGCGACCAGCCTCCCGCCGATGGAGATCCGCGGCGCGTCCTTTTTGTCCGAACGCGCGTACGAATAGTGCGGCATCACGACGGTGGTGCGCGCGGCCGAGGCGCCGCGCGCCGCGTCGAGCATCAGCAGTAGTTCGACCAGGTGTTCCTGCACCGGTTTGACCAGCGGCTGGATCAGGAAGACGTCCCGCTCGCGGCAGTTGGCCTGGAGCTGGACCTGGAGACAGTCGTTGGCGAACCGGTCGATCTCCACCGGAAGCAGTGGAACGCCCAGGTTGGCGCAGATTTCTTCGGCAAGCTCGGGGTGCGCGCTGCCGCTGAAAACCGCGATATCGCGCATCAGATCCGGGACACGGCGTCAGCGATGGAATCCTCGCCGGAGATCAGCTCCAGCGTGCGCCGGGCGGTCGCCGGGGTGTCGAGCAGGGCCAGCAGCACCGCGGCGACGTCCTCGCGCGGGATCTCCGCGCGGCCGGTCTTCTCCGCGAGCTTGACCTGTCCGGTGCCGGAATCGTTGGTCAGGCGGCCGGGACGCAGGATCGTCCAGTCGAGGTCGCGGGCCTTGAGGTCGTCCTCGGCGGCGCGCTTGGCCCGCAGGTAGGCGGCGAAAACCGGGTCGAGGCCGGGGGCGTCCGGGTGGTCCGCGCCCATCGAGCCGACCTGGATGAACCGGCGGACGCCCGCCCGCTGCGCGGCGTCGGCAAACAGCACTGCCGCGCCGCGGTCTACGGTGTCTTTGCGGCTCTCGCCGCTGCCCGGGCCCGCGCCGGCGGAGAACACCGCGGCGTCCGCGCCTTCGAGCGCTTTGGCGACAGCGTCCACATCGGACTTTTCGAGGTCGAGCACGACGGTCTCGGCGCCGACGGCGATGAGGTCCGCTTCGTGCTCGGGGTTGCGCACGATGCCGACCGGCGCGTCGTGCCGCTGCGCGAGCAGCTTTTCCAGGTGCAGGGCGATCTGGCCGTGTCCGCCAGCAATGACGACTCGCATAAACCCGACTCTATCGCCGCGCGCGGCCCGGCGCTGGCGGGTCAGTCCACCTCGGCGGGAACGGGGGCGTCGGAGTCCTCGCGCAGCAACAGGTCGTAGGCCATCTCGTTGACCCAGCGCGAAACCGGGTCCTCCTGCAGCAGCACCCGGTCGTGGTGGGTGTCGAGGTCGAGGTCCGTGGTGGCGTACGGGTCGGCGGCGACGACCGCGAGCCCGTAGGCGCGGGCGCGCGGCAGGCAGTTCGTCACGTAGTCATCGGTCAGCACGGCAGGCGATGGGAGCACCATCGCGGCCTCGCCGTAGCGTGAAAAGGGCACCGCGGAGGCCATCGCGGTCCGCCAGTGCCGGGCGACCGCGAGGACGCCGATGATCTCGGCGGCCGGCGCGGGTGCGGTCGCGGCCAGCTCTGGCCAGGTCCAGGTGTCGACGAGGGCGCGATCGGCGACGGGACCGACACCCATCGCGATCCGCTCCGCGTGCACGTCGGTCTTGAGCTTCGCGACGATGCTGACCTTGCGGCCGAGCAGGGTCGTCGCGGGCAGCACCACACCGTTCCAGCCCAGCAGGGCCGCGGCCTTGCGCGCCAGCTCGTCGACGCTCGCGGGGAGCTCGATCGGCGGCAGCACCCGGCTCGCTGTCGTCCGGCTGCGCTTCGCACCGCCGGCGACCGTCGAGCGCTCGGTGTTCTGTGGGGTAGCCGCCACGAGTCCGCCTCCTTCAAGCACCTGTTCCTGCATACCGGCGAAAACCGGTACATGAACTGAGTACCAGGGCAAAGACGCGAGGTCTCCGGGTTGCCCCGCCGCGTGCGATCGGCGGCGCTCAGCGGTCGGTGACCGGTCGGTAGGCGGTCGTTCGACTTCAGCCCGACCGTGCGGCCAACCGAGTGAGACGGGGGTGAGTGGTGCGCACGGAGCGCTTCCCCTGGGTGTCGCACCGCCTCGTGCGGGGCAGGGCAAGCAGCGCAGCGTCTTACTCCGGTCGGCCTAATCAACGCGGTTCCACAGTGGACTTCCCCTGGTCACGGACGTCACCCGGATGGCGGGTGAGCTTCGCCGCAGCGAGGGTTCGCGTCGCCGGTTTAGGGTTACCCGTCGGTCAAGTACCCGCCGGGAGGACCAGGATGCGCTCGCCGAAGGACTTCTTCGCCCCGCTCGCCGTCGGAGCGCCGCAGCCGCCGCGGCAGATCCCGGTGCGGCCCTCGCGCATGATCCACTTTTTCGATCCGGGCAACGAAAAGATGGCCGCGAAGGTCCCCGACCTCGCGAAGAAGACCGACGTCTTGCTCGGCAACCTCGAGGACGCCGTCCGCGCGGACCGCAAGGAAGCCGCGCGCGCCGGACTGGTGTCGATCGCGAAGGCGACGGACTTCGGCCGCACGCAGCTGTGGACGCGGGTGAACAGCCTCGACTCGCCGTGGGTGCTCGACGACCTGATCACGCTGGTCACCGAGATCGGCGACAAGCTCGACGTGATCATGATCCCGAAGGTCGAAGGCGCGCAGGACATTCACTACGTCGACCGGTTGCTGGCGCAGCTCGAAGCGCGGGCCGGGCTGACCGAACCGCTGCTGGTGCACGCGATCCTGGAAACGGCGAGCGGCGTGGCGAACGTCGAAGAGATCGCCGGAGCCTCGCCCCGCATGCAGGGCATCTCGCTGGGCCCGGCCGACCTGGCCGCGAGCCGCCGGATGAAGACGACCCGTGTCGGCGGCGGTCACCCGGGATATCTGGTGCGCACCGACCCGGTCGGCGAGGACCTCAACGAAGGCCGGACGACGTATCAGCAGGACCTGTGGCACTACACGGTCGCGCGGATGGTCGACGCGTGCGCGATGAACGGAATCCTTCCGTACTACGGGCCGTTCGGGGACATCCGTGACGTGGTGGCGTGCGAAGACCAGTTCCGCAACGCGTTCCTGCTCGGCTGTGTCGGCGCGTGGAGCCTGCACCCGGTGCAGATCGACATCGCGAAGAAGGTCTTCTCGCCGTCCCCCGCCGATGTGGCCTGGGCCCGTCGCGTGATCGCCGAGATGGGCGACGGAACCGGCGCGGTGATGATCGACGGGAAGATGCAGGACGACGCCTCGGTCAAACAGTGCCGGGTGGTCGTGGAACTGGCGGACGAACTGGCCGCCACCGACCCCGAACTGGCCGCCGCGTACGACGCCGCGACAAAGGAGATCCAGTCATGACCGAACTCCGCCCGCGGCGGTCCGTGCTGTACATGCCCGGCGCGAACGAACGCGCGCTGGAGAAGGCGAAGACTCTTCCCGCGGATGCGTTGATCCTGGACTTGGAAGACGCCGTCGCCCCCGACGCGAAGGAAGCCGCGCGGGAACGGGTCTGCGCCGCTGTCGGCACTTACGGCTCGCGCGAAGTGACGATCCGGGTCAACGGCCTGGACACCGAATGGCACGACGCCGACCTGCGCGCCGCCGCTGCCGCTGGTCCCGCCGCCGTGGTGGTGCCGAAGGTGAACTCAGCGGCTGAGGTGCACAACATCGAGCGCGCGCTGGAACTCGGCGGAGCGCCGGAGCACACGAAGATCTGGGCGATGGTGGAGACGCCGGTCGCGATGCTGCACGCCGAAGAGATCGCGGGAGCGTCGGAACGATTGACCGTGCTGGTGATGGGCACGAACGACCTGGCGAAGGAATTGCACGCGGAATTCGTGCCCGGCCGTGCACCGTTGCTGAGCGGGCTTTCGCTGTGCCTGCTCGCGGCACGCGCGACCGGGAAGGTGATCCTGGACGGGGTCTACAACGACGTCAAGGACGCCGACGGCTTCGAGGCGGAATGCTCGCAGGGGCGGCAGTACGGGTTCGACGGGAAGACGTTGATCCATCCTTCGCAGGTGGAGCCGTGCAACCGGATCTTCGCGCCGTCGGCGGAGGAAATCGACCGGTCGCGGCGGATCATCGTGGCGTTCGAGGAGGCTTCGGCTGAGGGACGCGGCGTGGTGACGGTGGATGGGCGGATGATCGAGAACCTGCATGTGGAGAACGCGCGGCGGGTGCTGGCGTTGGCGGAGGCGATCGGGGCGGAGTGAACCGGCCGGTCAACGGCCCCTGGCGGGACCGTCAGGCAACTACCCCCCCCCCCCGTTGTTTTCCGAGGTCGCCCAAGAGCCGGGAGTCCGGAGTCAACGGGGCGGCTCCAGAGACCTCCGCCAGCAGTTCGGCGACCTGCAGGAGCGCGACCCGCACGGATTCGATTTCCGCGCGCAGTTCCTCGACGTGTTCCCATTCGTTCTCGTGGTCAACCGGTGCCACGCCGTTCGCTCGCGTGGCTTCCCACGCGCCGAGACGCGGGTGCCAGCGCGCCAGCAGCGGGCGTACCGCCACGTTCAGCATCGTCAGCGCGAGCTTTCCGAACGTGATCGCGTCCGCGCTGCCCCGCGGCGACACTTCCGGGCCGTATTTGCGCAGGATCTCCCGGGTGGTGCCGAACAGCGTGTAGAGGCTGCTCAGCGCTTCCCGCGCGAGACCTTCGTCGCGGCGGAGTTTGACGACTGAGATCCGGGTCGCCAGTTCGGCATACAGCTCCCACGCCGCCTTCGCTTCCGCCTGCTGCGGCGTCCAGGATCCGCTGATCTCGCCGACGAACGGCAGCTTCAGTTTCACCCCGACCTCGCGCGGCCGGAACTGCCTGCTTCGCCTTCCCATCAGCGCACCGCCATCAGGAGCGAGCCCGCGCCGGCGAGTTCGGCGAGCCGTTCAGTCGCGTCGCGCAGGAGTACCTGCAGCTCGGCCAGCTCGGCACGCAGCTGCCCGGCCTGGTCCCACGCCCGCTCGTGCTCGAACTGGGACGCCCGCGACGGGCGGCGCTCGAGGTGGGCGTCGAGGAGGGGATGCCATTTGGCCAGGAACGGGCGCAATCCGTCATTGAGCAGCCGGAACACCACCTGGTGCAAGGAGTCCGACGTCAGCGACCGCTCCGGCGGATGCTCGGCCAGTGCCCGGCGCGCCTCGGTGAACACCTGGTAGAGGCTGCTGAGCGCCTCCGACAGCAGTCCCTCGTCCGGGCCGAGGCGGACCGCGGAGATCCGGCTGGCCAGTTCGACGTGCAAATTCCAGGCCAGGGACTTCTCAGGTCGCTCGGACACACTCATGTTCGGCATTCTAGGTGTCGGCGGCAGCGGCGGCAGCCGCCTCGGAGGGGAGGGCCGAGTGCTGGACTGGGATGTGTTCGTCAGCTACGACCGCACGGACGCGGCGGCGGTGCGGCGGATCGCGGCCGCGCTGGAGAGCGTGGGGCTTCGGGTGTTCCTGGACACCGAGGAAATCCGCCCGTTCGATCCCATCCCGGGGCGGCTGAGCGATGCCCTCGCCAGGTCCCGGATCCTGCTCGCCTACTACAGCCGGAGCTACGGATCGCGGCGCGCCTGCCAGGAAGAGTTCACCACCGCCTACCTGGCCGACCCCGAGCAGGTACTGGTGGTGAACCCCGAAACGGGCACCGGGCACCTGGCGCCTCGGGAACTGCTCGACGTCCTGCTGCCGGGGCATCCCGCGACCAAAGCGGCGCTGACCGCCCTCGTCGACGCGGTGCGGCAGCGGGTCTCGGCCGCTGCGCGCCCGATCGGACGGGCGAGCACGGCGCTCGGCTGGTCCGCGCCGGCGAAGTTCGCCGGCCGGTGGAAGGAACTCTGGGAGGTCCACTCGATCCTGCGCGGCGGTGGGACGGCCGTGGTGCACGGCTTGGTCGACATCGGCAAGACCACCCTGGCCCAGGCCTACGTCCGGCAGTTCGGCCAGGCTTATCACGCGGTTTTCGCCGGGTACTCGGCCGCGGCCACCGCTGGCGATCTGGTGGTGCTCGACGACGTCAGCGCTCCGCCGGAGCCGCTTCCCGCCGGTGTCTCGGTCTTGCTGCTCACCCGGGACCCGCGGCTGGCGAAACTGGGCACTGCCGTCGAGCTGACCGATCTGCGCGAGGACGAACTGGATCTGGCTGCCGAACTCCGGTCCGCCGCGGAGGGCAGCACCGGGCTGGCGCGACGCCTCTCCGAACAGTTCTTCGAGAGCGCCGAGACGGTGCTCGATCGCCTGCACCGCCAGTCCCCGTTGCTCGATCCGTTGGCCGAACGGCTCCTTCCGGCAGTGGAAGGCGGGTGGCACCTCGCCCGAGTGCTCGCCGCTGCCGCTCCCGCGTCGCTGACGCGGGACGCAGTCGCGGAGATTCTGACGGAAGCGCGCATCAGCACCGACCTCGACGCTGAGTTCACCGCGTTGCTCGCCGCGGGAGTCGTCGTCGGCGGGCTCGGCGAGTTCACGCTGCCGCCCGCCTTCCAGATCGTGCTGAGAGGCCGGGACCCTCGGCCGGCGCGAGCCGAGCAGGTGCGGCAGGCGACCATCGCGCTCCTCAAAAACCACGCCCGGCCACGGCACATTGTCCTCTCTCGCCCGCGCTCGGAGATCGACGAAGCGGAACGGCGGGCCGCGCATCAGATCCTCAACGAGTTGAACAGCCGCGTCGCGTTGCGCAAACTGCCGGACGACGAAGGTCTGCTGCGCAACGCACTCAGCTCGCTCCACGCACTGGTCGGCAGCCTCCGGCAGATCGCCGGCGGGATCAACCAGGACGCGCTCCGCCCTTCCACTTCAGTTCGACCGGGTTTGCAGACTCTGCTCCCCCGTCTTCAGAACGAGATTCTCCCGGCTTTCCTGACCTATTGGCACACCCGGCTCGATGACCATCACGACGTTCGGCCGCCGGGAATCGGCAGGCGTGACCACGAACTTGCCTGGTCGTTGCAAGCTCAGTGCCGTTCGGAACTCGCCGAGCTGCAAGCCGAAGTCGGCGAGATCGCCGACGAACTGGCCGTGCTGAGCGGAAACCCGCTCAGCTGACCGGCCAAGGACGCTGCTGCCCGCGCAGCTCCTCGTAGGCCGCCGCGACCTGGAGCACCTCCAGATCCGCGAACCGGCGCCCTGCGATCTGCAACCCGATCGGCAACCCCTCCGGCGTATAGCCGCAGTTCACCGACACCGCGGGCTGGCCGGACATGTTGTACGGCACGGTGAACGCGATGTGCTCGAACGGCCGCGCCGGGTCGTTCGTCGGGGACGGCCAGTCGGCGGGCGGCGGCAGGACGGGGCAGGTCGGTGACAGCACAACGTCGTACGGTTCCGTCGCGCCCAGCGCTGCCACGCTGATCGCGTCGATGGCAGCGAAACCGCGGTAGGTGTCCACACCGGACGCATCCGCTCCCCCAGCGGCCCATTCCGCGATGTACGGCAGGACTCGCGCACGCTGCTCTTCCGACAGTGCAGCCATGTCCGACCAGGCGCGGACTCGCCAGAAGGTGTCCAAGCCGTTCAGGTGTTCGCGGGTCAGGAACGACGCGATGGGTTCCACGATCGCACCGGCGGAGGCGAACAAATCGGCGGCAGCGGTGACCGCGTCGGCGACAGACGGGGTGACGGGGAGGCCGACACCGGGGTCGAGGTGCAGGCCGACGCGTAGGCCGGACAGGGAACCAGCCAGGGAAAGCCAGTCGATGGAAGCGGGCGGCAGGCTGAGGTGGTCCCGCGCGTCGGGTTGGGCCAGGACGCTCATCAGCAGGGCGGTGTCGGCGACGGTCCTGGTCAGGGGTCCGGCGACGCGGCCGAGGAAGGGCGGATCGACCGGGACGCGGCCGAAGCTGGGTTTCAGGCCGACCAAGCCGCACCAACCGGCGGGGAGGCGGATGGAGCCGCCGATGTCGGTGCCTACGTGCAGGGGGCCGTAGCCCGCGGCGGCTGCGGAGGCGGCACCGGCGCTGGAGCCGCCGGGGGTGCGTGTGACGTCCCACGGGTTGCGCGAAGCGGCGTGGAAGCTCGAAAGACCCGAGGTGAGCATGCCGTAGTCGGGCATGGTCGTCTTCGCCAGCAGCACTGCGCCTGACTCGCGTACGCGCGCCGCGGCGGGGGCGTCGGCCGCAGCGGGCGTTAGAGAGGTTGCGGCGGTGCCCAGGGGCGTGGGGACGCCGACGGAGGCGATGTTTTCCTTCAGCGTCAGAGGGACACCATCGATGGGACCGGAAGGCTCACCGGCGTGCCAGCGTGCTTCGGACGCTTTCGCTGCTTCGCGGGCTGAAGCGGCGTTGTACGCGTACAGAGCACGCAGTTCGGGTTCGCGGGCATCGATGCGGGCGAGGACGGCTTCGGTGACTTCGACGGGCGAGAACGTCTGCGCGCGGTACCCGGCTACCAGCTCGTTAGCGGTCAGGTCGGCCAATTCGGTCATCGCGGAACCTCCGATTCACGAAGCGGGTGGGTCAAAGCGGCCGTCGACTGCGGTCCAGCCGCCATCAACGGCCAGGACGGAGCCGGTGACGAAGGTCGAAGCGTCCGAAGCGAGGTACACGACGGCGCCGGCCAGTTCGTCCGCGCGCGCCCAGCGGCCGAGGGCACCCTTCTGGGCGTAGGCGTCGTACCAGTCGGCACGCGCTTTGATCTGCGCGGTCAAGGGCGTCTCGACAACGCCAGGGGCGATGGCGTTGACGCGTACACCGGATGGTCCGAATTCAGCGGCGGCTGTGCGGAAGAGCTGCACTAAGCCGCCCTTCGTTGCTGCGTACGGGCCTTGGCCGGGTTCGACGGTGGTGCCGCGGATCGAGGAGAAGCCGATGATGCTTCCCCGGCCTTGCTCGACCATGGGTGCGCCAAACGCGCGTAGCACCTCGAAGGCGACGCCTAGGTTCAGCTCCACCACGCGGTCGAACTCTTCGCGCGTGTAGTCCAGCAGGCGTTTCCGGACGTTCGTGGCTGCGGTGAGCACCACGGCGTCCAGCGGGCCCAGTTCGGTAGCGGCGGCCGCGATGGCGCCGGGGGCGAGCAGGTCGATCTCGTACGGCTCGCCGGCCCCAGTCTCCCGAGCAGCGGCGACGTCGCGGTCCGCGCAGATCACCGACGCGCCGTGCGCGACCAAGGCTCGGGCGGCTTCGCGGCCGATTCCGCTGCCCGCGCCGAGCACGACGGCCCGGCGGCCGTCCATTCGGAACAGTCCGGCGTAGTTCACGGGCGCAGCACCGCCATCCTGGTCACGGTCAGCTCTTCGACGGCGAATCGCGGCCCCTCGCGCCCGATCCCGGAGTCCTTGACCCCGCCGTACGGCATCGTGTCGGACCGGAAACCCGGCACCTCGTTCACCACTACCCCGCCGACCTCCAGCTCGTCCAGCGCACGGAACGCGGTCTTCAACGAGCGGCTGTACACGCTCGCGTGCAAGCCGTACCGCGACGCGTTGACCGCGGCGAATGCTTCGTCCACATCGGACACTGTGCGCAGACAGACGACCGGTCCGAAGATCTCCTCGTCCCAGCATTCGACGCCGTCCGGAACATCGGCGAGCACCGTCGGCTCCAGCACCCCGTCACGAGTCCCACCACCGGCCAGCAGTCGAGCACCCGCGGCGACGGCTTTGTCGATCCATTCCTCGACCCGGAAAGTAGCGCGTGAGTCGATCAGCGCGGACACCCTCGTGTCAGGGGAGCGCGGGTCACCAACGGTCACTTCGCCAAGCCGGGCAAGCACCTTGTCGGTGAACTCCGCGGCCACGGAAGACACCGCCAGCACCCGTTGTACGGAAATACAAGCCTGCCCGGACGCATAGAACCCGCCGCGCAGCACGGCGTCCGCGGCTGCGTCGAGGTCGGCGTCCTCGGCGACCACCAGCGCGGCGTTCGAGCCCAGCTCCAGCAGGGTCTTCGTCGGCGCGGCGGCGCGGGCGATCTGGTGGCCGACGGCGGCAGAGCCGGTGAAGGACACCGCGCCGATCCGCCGATCCGTGACCAGCGCCGATCCGACCGAAGCGTCTCCGGTGACCAGCTGGACCATCGCGGGCAGGTCAGTGCGGGAGCGGACCAGATGCACCAGCCACAGCGTCGCCAGCGGGGTTTGCGGTGCCGGCTTCACCACCACCGGACAGCCAGCGGCAATAGCGGGGGCGATCTTGTGCGAGGCCAGCAGCAGCGGGTAGTTGAACCCGGCGATGCCGACGACCACCCCGATCGGCTTGCGCTTCCAGAACCCGACCAGTCCGTCCCCGGAAGGCAGCAGGTCGAGCGGCACGGTTTCGCCGTGCAGCCGCGACACTTCCTCAGCCGCGGCCTCCCAGGTGACGATCGTCCGCGCGACCTCCACCTGGCAGTCGACCAGCGGTTTTCCGGTCTCCAGCACGAGCAGCTGCGCAAACTCCGCCCGACGCTCGCGCACGGCCGAAGCCACGTCGTTCAGCAACGTCCGGCGGGTCCGCGAAGGCAGCGAAGCGACTTCGCGAGCGGCTGCGACCGCCTCGTCGACAGCACGTGAAGCCAGCGCGGCAGTGCCGACCGGCGCGGTGCCGATCACGCTGCCGTCATAGGGAAACACGACGTCCGCGATATCCACTGTGGACATCCAGCCGGGACCAATCGGCAGGCCGTCCGGGTAGTCAGGCATCCGCTTCTCCCTTCAACCGGGCCAGCTCGGTCCGCAGATTCGGCGCGGCGGCCAGCAGTTCCCGGGTGTACTCGTGCGCCGGCGCGGCGTAAACCTGGTCGACCGCACCGATTTCCACGATCTCCCCGCGCCGCATCACCGCGACGCGATCGCACACGTGCCGCACCACGCCGAGGTCGTGCGAGACGAAAATCAACGTCAGCGAGAACTCTTCGACCAGCCGGGCCAGCAGGTCCAGGATCTGCGCGCGCACCGAAACGTCCAGCGCGCTCACCGGTTCGTCCGCGATCAGCACGCTCGGGTTCGGCGCGAGCGCGCGGGCGATCGAGATCCGCTGCCGTTGCCCGCCGGAGAACTGGTGCGGGTATCGCATCGCCGCGTCCTCGGGCAGTCCGACGGCGGCCAGCAGCTCGGCCACGCGCTCCGGCGACCGGCGGCCGAGCGGTTCGGACACGATGTCCCGCACGCGCATCCGCGGGTCGAGCGAGCCCATCGGATCCTGGAAAACGATCTGCATTTCGCTTCGCAGGAACCGCAGTTTCCGTTCGGGCAGCGAGTCGATCCGCTTCCCCTGGAACGACACCGTGCCCGCGGTCGGCCGATCCAACGCGGCCAGCAGCCGCACCAGCGTGGACTTCCCTGACCCGGATTCGCCGACGATCCCGAACCGCTCACCAGCGGAAACATCGAAACTCACCCCGCGCAACGCGTGCACGTCCCGCCGGGTGTACCGCCGTTCCAGATCCTGTACGGAGATCATCGCGCGCCCTCCAGATCGGAGGCTGCCAGCAATCGCTGCGTGTAGGCGTGCTTCGGCGCGGTCAGCACCTCACGCGTCGAGCCGTGCTCCACAATGGACCCGTCGAGCATCACCAGCACCCGGTCGCACATCTGCGCCACCACCGCCAGATCGTGCGTGATGAACAGCAGCGAACTCTCCGCCGACAGCCGCTCCTTGATCAGCGACAGAATCTGCGCCTGCACGGTGACGTCCAGCGCGGTGGTCGGTTCGTCGCAGATCAGCAGCGCCGGGTCGTTGGCCAGCGCGATCGCCAGCACCACCCGCTGCCGCTGTCCGCCGGACAGCTGATGCGGATATGCCCGCGCGACGTCCGGCAATCCGACCGCGGCCAGCAGTTCCCCCGCCGGACGCCCGCGGCGGCGGTGCACCCGGAACGGCTCGGTAACCTGCCGCCCGATCCGCATCGCCGGGTTCAGCGCCGTCATCGGCTCCTGGAACACCATCGCCATTCCGTTGCCGCGCAACCGGGACAGCTCCTTTTCGGACGCACCGAGCAGCTCCCGATCGTCCAGCCGCACCGAGCCGGTGGCCGACAGTCCTTCCGGCAGCAGGCCCAGCACGGACAGCGCGGTGAGCGATTTCCCGGACCCGGATTCGCCGATCAGCCCGACCCGCTCGCCCGCGCCCAGCTCGAACGAAACCCCCCGCACCAGGTCCGCGACCTGCAAGTTTTCCACCGTCAGCGTCATACCCGCGCCGCCAATCGGGGGTCGAGACGGTCGCGCAGACCGTCGCCGAGAAGGTTGAATCCGAGCACCGCCACCGCGATCGCGACGCCGGGCACGAGCGCCAGCCGCGGATGCGCGGTGAGCAGCTCCTGCGATTCCTGCAGCATCCGGCCCCATGACGGTGTCGGCGGCCGCGTGCCGAAGCCGAGGAACGACAACGCCGCTTCGGCCAGCACCGCGATCGCGAACGACACCGAGGCCTGCACGATCAGCAGCCCGCCGATGTTCGGCAGCACGTGCGACCAGGCGATCCGCGTCCGTGACCGGCCGCCTGCCCGCGCGGCCAGCACGTATTCGCTGGCCATGACCTGCAACGAGCCCGACCGGGCGATCCGGGCGAACGACGGGATGGTCGCGATGCCGATGGCCACCATCGCGGTGAGCGTGTCCGCGCCGAACACCGCGCCGAACATGATCGCCAGCAGCAGCGCGGGAAACGCGAGCACCAGGTCGTTCACCCGCATCACGAACTCGCCGAGCCAGCGCGGGGACATCGCCGCCAGCACGCCCAGCGGCGTGCCGATCACCGCCGCGATGCCAACCGCGACCACGCCGACGTACAGCGTCGTTCGCGCGCCGACGAGGATCTGGCTGAAGACGTCGCGACCGAATTTGTCCGTGCCGAACAGGTGCCCGGCCGAAAAGCCCAGCAGCCGGTCCGCCGCGTTGACCTGCACCGGGTTGTACGGCGTCCAGACGAACGACACCAGCGCGGCCACCACGACGAGCGCGACCAGTATCCCGCCGAGCAGGAGATTTCCGTTGCGGCGCATCAGGACCCCCGCAGTCTCGGGTCGAGCACCGAATACAGCACGTCGACCACGAAGTTCACCAACAGCACCCCGGCCACCAGCACCAGCACGATCCCTTGCACAGTCAGCAAATCGCGCTGCGCGACCGCGTCCAGCAGCATGCTGCCGAGCCCGGGCAGCACGAACACTCGCTCCACGACGACCGCGCCGATCAGCAGCGTCGTCAACTGCAGGCCGAGCACGGTGACCACCGGGACGGACGCGTTGCGCAACCCGTGCCGGAACAGTGCCTGACCAGGCAAGAGTCCCTTGGAGCGGGCAGTGCGGAGGTAGTCTTGGCCGAGCGTGTCGAGCACCGCCGAGCGGACGTAGCGCGTGAGCACCGCGCCCTGTACGAGGCCGAGCGACAACGCCGGAAGGATCAGCCCGCGCAGGAACTCACCCGCGTCCTGGTCTGGCGGCGTCCATCCCCCGCTCGGCAGCCAGCGCAGCTGAACGGCGAAAATCTGCACCAGGATGATGCCCGCGAGGAACGCCGGAATCGCCACGCCGACCTGCGACAGCCCGGAAACCGCGACGCCGCTGGCCTTCCGGTGCCGCACCGCGGCGAACGCGCCAGCGGGCAAGGCGATCACCAGCGCGACGATCATCCCCGCGCCGACCAGCCACAACGTGACGCCGAGCCGGTCCACCAGCTGCGGGCTGATCGCCTCGCGCGTGACGTACGACCGGCCGAAGTCGCCGCGGGCGACCCCGCCCATCCAGCTCAGGTACTGCTCGACCAGCGGCCGGTCGATGCCGAACTCGGCGCGGGTCTTCGCGAGCAGCTCCGGCGTCGCATTCACGCCGAGCGCGACCTGCGCGGGATCGCCCGGCAGCACGGCCATGAACAGGAACACCACAATGGACGCCACGAACAGGCTCACCGCGAACACGGCCACCCGCCGCAGCACACGCGCGGTCATGCCGGCCTCACCCCGGTCAGATCGAAGGACTCGCTTACTTGGTTGCGCGCGAGCCCGGTCACCTTCTTCTTGGCGACCACGACGTTCGGGAACAGGAACAGCCAGTCCGCGGCCGCATCGGTGTTCAGCTGCCGCGCGACCGCCTTCATGTCGCGCACCTGCTCCTGCGAGGTGCCGCTGTCCGCCGCGGCGAGCAGCTGCTGCACCCGTTTGCTGTCGTAACCCCAGTAGTACTTGGGTTTTCCGAACGTCGAGATGTCGCGGGCTTCGACGTGCTGGATAATCGACAGGTCGTAGTCGTGATCGGTGAAGACCTGCTTGAGCCACACTGCCGGGAAGTCGAGCGGCTCGATCGTCGTGGTGACCCCGACGTCCGCCAGCTGCGACTGCACCACCTGCGCCGCCGACACCGCGTACGGCAGGTTCGGAATCCGCAGCCGCAGCTTGAGATCATGCACGCCCGCCTCGGCGAGCAGTTGCTTCGCCTTCGCCGGGTCGTAGGAATAGACCTTCGACAGGTCCTCGTACCACGGGTCAGTGGGCGGGACCATACTGCCGATGAGCGTGCCGCGTCCGTTGAAGACCAGGTCCAGCACGGCTTTTCGATCGACGGCGTAGGTGAGCGCGCGGCGGACGCGCACGTCGTTCAACGGTGCGCGGCGGCCGTTGAACGCCAGCGTGACCTCGCTGTTCGTGGTGCCCTGCAGCACGGTGAACCGGTCGTCGCCCTGGAACTGCGGGATCGAATCGGCCGACGTGAGGTTGGAGATCACGTCGATTCCGTTGGACAGCAAGGCGTTGTTGAGCGCGGTCGGATCGGCGAAGTACTTGAGCACGACCGTGCGATACGCCGGTTTCCGTCCCCAGTACCGCGGATTCTCCCGTAAGACAATGGAATCGCCGCGGCGGCGCGAGGCCACCTCGTACGGTCCGGTGCCGACCGGATGGTTCGCCAGATCCGCGACGCCGGTCGGGCTGAACATCGCGCCGAGCCTGCTGGTGAGGCTGAACAGCCAGCCGTTGCTGGGTTTCGACAGCACGACGCGAGCGTGATCCGGCGCGACGACCTCGACGTGGTCCACGACGTCCATCGCCGACTTGAGCGAGATCGTCCAGTCGGTTTTCACTCGCATCAGCGAGAACTGGACGTCGGAGGCGGTGAACGGCGCTCCATTGCTGAACTTGACGGCCTGCCGCAACTGGAAGTCATAGGTCTTGCGGTCCGGGCTGATCGTCCAGGACTTCGCGAGCAGCGGCACGATCCGGCCCTGCGGATCGAGCTTCACCAAGCCCTCGTAGACGTTGTAGAGCAGCGCCTGCGGGATGGCCGCGCCGTCGGAACGGGTGAAGTCGAAGTTGGCCGGCTCCGCCGTGTATCCCACGGAAAGCGTGTCCGGACCTGGGGAAACGCTCGCGCTGGAGCCTGCCGAGCAGCCGGCCGTCACGAGCAGCAGCGCCAGCGCCGCGGCCAGGCTCCGGGCTTTCATTCCGCCTCCTGCTCAGTACACTGGTCTGACCAGTAAACCCTAGGCAGACTCGCATCCGGCAGACACCGAGGTCAAGATGAAGTTCGAACCGGTGGCTCCGGTCCGCGCCTACGAGCGGATCGTCGAGCAGATCGAGGAGGCTGTGGTCAGCGGCCGCCTCAAACCCGGCGAGCGGCTGCCCGGCGAACGGGAGCTGATGACGCAGTTCGGCGTCGGCCGCTCGACGGTGCGCGAGGCGCTGCGGGTGCTCCAGGCCGCCGAGCTGATCCGGTCGCGGCCGGGCGATCCGCGCGGACCCGAGGTGCTGGCCGCTTCCCCGGGCGCGCTGCACCGGTCGATGCACCGGCTGGCCCGGGCGGACCACGTCGGGCTGGCGGACCTGCTGCAATTCCGGATGGTGCTCGACGGTTCGTCGCACCTGCTGGCCGCGGAACTGCGCACCGCCGAGGATGTGACCGCGCTCGACGTCGCGTTGGAAGGAATGGCAGCGGCGGACGGATACGCCGAATTCAGCCGCGCGGACGTCGCATTCCATGACGTCATTGCCCGAGTGTCCCGAAATCCGCTCCTGGTGGTGAGCGGCGAAGTGGTCCGCGGCGTGGTGCTGGAATTGATCGAGGACAAACTCAGCCATGCCAATGACCGCGCCGCGCTGATGCATTCCTGGCTGCGGCACCACGAAGAGGTGCTGAACGCGATCCGCGCCGCCGACGGGGAGTCGGCGGCGCGGCTGGCGCGTCAAGCGCTGTACGACAACTATGCGGAGTACGTGCCGAAGGAACAGCGAACGCTGCTCACCCCGTTGCTGACCTGAGTCAGGAGACCAGGTTCGCGTACACCACGATGTTGTCCTGGTAACTGTGCTCGGCGTGGTCGAACACGCCGCCGCAGGTGATGAGGCGCAGCTGCGGCTTGTCCGTGTTGCCGAAGACGGCCTGCGTCGGGAACGTGTCCTTGGGGACCTGGTCCTTGTGGTCCACGACGAACTTCAGCTTCTTGCCGTCGCTGCGTTCGATGTCGACCTCGTCGCCCGGGTTCACGTCCTTGAGCTTGAAGAAGATGCCCGGCTTGTGGTTGCCGTCGACGTGCCCGAGCACGATCGCCGGGCCCACGTCGCCCGGCACCGGCGAAAGCCGGTACCACGCGGCCTGCATCGGGTTCTTCACCGACGGCACCGAAATCTGCCCGTCCTTGTTCGGCAGGACGGTGATCAGCGACGATTTCGCGCCGATCTTCGGGATCTCGACCGACGTCGGCCGCAGCCCGGTGAACGGCTTGGTCACCGGGACCGCCGCACTGGCCGGAGCCTGCGCGGCGGGTGCCGCCGGGGCGTCCGAACCGCACGCGCTCAGCGAGAGGGAGAGGAGCAGAGCGCCCGCGAGAGCGACGCCCTGCCCGTACTTCCTGGTCATCAGGCGGCCATGCCCCCGAAGCCGGTCTCGATGCCGTGCTTCGGCGCGTACTTCACCTGCGAGCCGCCGTGGCCGCCGGTGGTGCCGGCCGAACCAGCGCCCGCGCCGCCCGCCGGGGGAAGCTTGCCGCCGTCGGTCGGCTTGCCGCCGCAGGTCCAGACCGCGCGCACACTGCCGCTCTCGAAGGAGACGCCGTCGTGGCGCTTGACCAGCCACGCCCAGTAGCGACCATCGGTCTCGTCCTGGTGCGGGCCCTCGACGAGGTCGAAGTCGTTGGAGTGCAGGCCGGTCGGCTCGCCCGCCGCGCACGCGATCACGACGACGCCGAGGTTCTCGTCGAGGTCGACGCCGTAGCCGGTGTCGTCGACGTACGGCGGCTCCTCCGGAGTGGAGGTCTCCGAGGTCGAGGAGGTCGGCGTGGTCGGCTTGCTGGTGTCGGTCGGCTTGCCGGTCTCGGTGGGCTTGCCCGTCTCCGTCGGCTTACCGGTTTCGGTCGGCTTGCCGGTCTCCGTCGGCGCACCGGTCTCGGTCGGCTGACTGGTCTCGGTCGGCTGGCCGGTCTCGCTGGCCGGGGCCTCCGAGGCGGGAGCCGTCTCGCCCGTGGTGGCCGGAGCCGAGGCGGAGGTTTCCGGCGAGGTCTCCTCCGCGTTCGCGGCGGGCACGACGGCAAGACTGATCAGGGCGCCCGCGAGCACAGCGCCCGCGAGTCTGCCCAGAGTCTTCTTCAAGATGATTACCCCTCTGAGGAAAAGCGCGATGACCCCCACCGCGCCCGCTGATCCTGCCCAAGATTCAGCCCATAGGGGTAACCCTTTAGCTGGTGATTAACGACACCAGAGAAAGCGGTAACGAATGCCTTCCCGACGGCGATGATTTCTCCCGATTGCCGGTAATCCGACCCGTCGTGCCCATACCGTAACAGTTTCCGGGCAACCCGCACAGCCCCGTTAAAGAATGGCGGAAATCAGCCGAGCGCGGTCAGCAAATCCCGCCACAGGTCTTCCGGGTCTTCCAAACCGATGGAAAACCGGATGAGCCCTGGCGGCACGCGCTCCTCGCCGGGCAGCCACGCACGTCGTTCCACCAGGCTTTCCACCCCGCCGAGGCTCGTCGCGGGCCGGATCAACCGGACGTTCGCGCACACCTTGTCCGCAGCGTCGGCGCCGGCGACCTCGAACGCCGCCATCATCCCGAAACCGGGATAGCGGACCTTTGTTACCGCCGGGTGTTCCGCCAACCGGGACACCAGCAGTTCCGCGGTACGAGTTTGCTCGGCGAGCCGCACCGGAAGCGTCCGCAAACCACGCAACGCGAGCCACGCTTCGAGCGCACCCGGCGTCGCGCCGACCCGAGTCCGCGCCGCGCGAAGTTCGTCCACAATGTCCTGATCGACTGCGACCGCGACGCCGAGCAGAAGGTCGCTGTGTCCGCCAATGAGCTTCGTCGCGCTGTGCACGACAATGTCCGCGCCGAGCGACAGCGGTTGCTGATGCAGCGAAGTCGCGAAGGTGTTGTCGACGACGACGCGTCCCTTCGTGCCGCGCGCGATTGTCTCGATCTCCATCACGTCGAGCGTCGGGTTAGTCGGCGATTCGAGCCACAACAGATCGGCGTCGCAATCGAGCCAAGCCCG
This sequence comes from Amycolatopsis rubida, assembly GCF_900115345.1. GTDB lineage: Bacteria > Actinomycetota > Actinomycetes > Mycobacteriales > Pseudonocardiaceae > Amycolatopsis > Amycolatopsis rubida. The sequence goes on from NZ_FOWC01000001.1 coordinate 855,452, forward strand.
CGTGTCCGTCGGCTCCAATTCGGTGACCGTGAGGCGGCCGAGTTGCTGCGCGTGCTTCAACGCTCCGCGCGTGACTGCGTAACTGAACGAGGGAACCGCAACCGTCGACCCGACCGGCAACGAATCCAGCACCGCGGACAACGTCGCGACGCCAGACGCGAAGGAGACCGCAGTGCCGCCCTCAAGCGACCCGACGACTTCCTCGAAAGCAGCCCAGGTAGCCGTGCCGTCTGAGCGGGAATACACCGCGTCGCCGCCGGCCTCGAAAGTGCTCGTGGCCACGATCGGCGTGTTCAGCGGCTCGCCAGGGCCGTGCGGCCGGCCCGCCGCGATCGCGCGGGTCCGCGGAGTCCAGTCGTCCATGCGGACACGGTAACTTCGCGGCTGTCGGAACGGCAGGCGACGAATATCACCAGGTGGTCAGCCGTTCCACAAAGTGGACGACACCGGCGCGAAAAGAACCGCCCCGGCCGATCCTGCTGGCCGGGGCGGTCCGTGGCAACCGAACTCAGTGCGCGTAAACCTCGAACTCGTACAGCGAATACCCGTACTTGGTCCCGCGCGTAACGCCCTGCATCCGAACGAACCGCGCGTCCGAAGGCGCGAACGAGACGTTGTCCGACCCGCCGTCCCCGTCCGTCACCACAGCCGCGTCGTGCCAGTCGGTGCCGTCCGTGGACAGCTGGATCTTGTATCCCTTCCCGTACGCCTTCTCCCACGACAGCACCGCTCGCGAAACCTGCTGCACCGAGCCGAGATCCACGGTGATCGACTGGTTGTCGCTCCAGTCGCTCGCCCAGCGGGTGCCCGGGTTGCCGTCGACCGCGTTCGAAGCCGGGGAGTTGTAGAAGCCGGTTTCCGCGCTGGAAGCGTTCACCGGTTTGCCCGCCGCGAGGTTCGAGACGTTGTCGCCGCGGTGGGCGGGGTACTCCACGACCTGCTGGAACGTCGGCCGGTTCTGGGTGCTGATCTTGCCGTGCGCGATCCCGCCCAGCGGACGCTGGATCACCGTGTCGGCGCACCACTGGTCACCCGCCGAGCAGTCGCCGTCGCCGGGATACACGGTGTTCGCGGGCTGCCCGGCGGCCGTGGTCAGCGAGTCGACCAGGGTCTGCCGGCACGCGGTCAGGTCGCCGCCGCCGCAGAACTTCGCGCCAAGCGGGCCTGCGACCGGCTGTCCGAGAGCAGTGCGGATGTCCTTGCTGACGTAACCCCACCAGCCGTGCTGATAGGCCGAACCCTGGTGCGGCTGCCCGACGTGCTTGCCCGGCGTCTCGTTCTGGAAGCCGGACGGGCTTTCGTTGATCTGCAGCACGTTCGTCATCGCGCCGAACGCGTCGTCGCCCATCGCCGGTTTGAACTCGCCGGTGACCAGCAGCGGCCACCACGCGTCCATGATCCGGATCGCGTCGGCGTCGTTGTAGGTCTTGCTTCCCTGGCCGGACTCGACGCGCTGGTGTCCGTGCTCCATCCACGTCTTCAGCTTCGCTTCGGCGTCCGCCGCGGCACCGGTGAGCGGGGCCTTGTCCAGCACCTGCAACAGCAGCGGCAGCACCTTCTCCGCGCGCAGGTCAGCCAGCGCCGCGTCCTCCATCGCCTGGGTCAGGTTCACCCGGGTCACCTTGGTGCCGCTGGAAAGCAGCGCCTTGACCCGTGCATCGAGCAGATCGCCGCGGTGCACGGCGGACTTGTCCGCGCCGCCGGACGCGTAGCCGTCTGCCTGCGCGTTGTTCCAGCTGATGTAGTAGTCCTGGTTCACCGATTGCGGATGCTGCGACGCGGGCGTGTAGTCGGCCCTGTTGCCCGCCGGGTTCCAGCCCCTCCAGTCGAACCCGCGATCGCCCCACACGGGCATCATCGGGTCCACAGTGGAATTGCGCACCGGATTCGCACCCGAGTTGAAGTACGCGATGTCCTTCGAATCCGCGTAGAACCAGTTGAAGGTGAAGTTGACGTCGTTCGCGGCGCGCTGGAAGTCCGCGGCCGATTTGACGAAGCCCGGGTCGTTGAACTCCTGGAACCCGATCAGCGAATCCACCTCGTGGAAGTACGAGGACCGCAGCGACGAGTACGCCACCGGCTTCCCGTCCACCGTCGCCCGCGAGGTCACCGGGCCGTACTTCGTGCGGTAGCTGCGCAGTGTGTAGGACCCGGCGGCGGTGCCGTCCGCGACCGTCGGCGACCAGGCGTTCTTGCGCTCCACGGTGTCCATCGGGAGGCATTTGCCCTGGTAGAGGTAGTAGTTCGAGTCCTTGGTGGCCGGTTTGCCGCTCGGGTCGCACAGCGGCAGCGCGTAGGTGTCGATCATGTCCTGCGCCGCGGTCGTCGCGCTCCACGAGTAGTCCTGGCCGCGCCCGAGCAGCACGTACATGCTGAGCCCGGCGAACGACGCGCCGCGCGCGCTGATGCCCGGACCCTGGATTTCCTGCAACAGCAACAGCTGCGGAGCGAAATACCCGGTCTGCGGACCGAACACGGCGACCGGATGCCCGCTGGCGGTCTTCGCGCCGGACACCAGCAGCGCGTTGGACATGCCGTGCTTTTCCTTGAGCAGGTTGCCCGGCAGCACGCCGTTGTCGAACATGCCGCGCGCGGACTCCTGGTCCTTCGGAGCCGGAACCTTGACCTTCGCTTGCGCGGCGGCGGCCGAGCCGGTCTGGTCGAACACGAGCTGCTGGTTGGTCACCGAGCCCTTGTCCGGCAACGCCGCGCCCTGCGGGTTCGCCGGAGTGGTGCCGTACGGGAAATTCTGCCCGTCGTGCAGGGTCTTCACGGCCTCGGGATCGTCCGCGGCACGCAGGCTCTGCCACACCTTTTCGCCCTGCTCGACGCCGTACTTCTCTTGCAACGCCAGCTTCGCGACCGCGTTCTGCACCTCGCCGCCACCGCCGGCGCCGAACTGCGCGCCCACCACTGAGGCGAGCACGACGAGGTCCGTGAGCTTGAACGGTTCGATGGTGCCCGCATTGGTGATCGCGTCGACATGCCCGGTCAGCACGTACTCGCCGGGGAAGTACCGGCCGTTGTGCGAATCGGTGATGTATTTGTTGATGCCTTCGATGTAGTCCTGCGCGTCTTCGAGGCCCTGCTTGCCGCGCGGGCCGCTCGCCGCCACCGCGTCGATCTGCTGCCGCAGTTCGTCCTCGGTATAAGGCGCGGAGGCGAAGAACGACTGTTCCAGCTCGCGGTTCGCTTCCGCCCCGCCGGCGTACGACGTCAGCTGGCCGCGGCCGACCCGGCGCATGATGTCCATGAGCCACAAGCGATCCTGCGCCGCGGCGTATCCCGCGCCGTATTCGGTGCCGGACCGCGTCGTGCCCTGGATGTGCGGGACGCCGGTCGCCTTGTCACGCGTGATCGTCACGTCGTCGCGCGGTTTCAGCGTGCTCGCGACCTGGTCGGCGGGCACGCCGAAGGACGAGTCGTTGAAGAATTTGCCGATGGCGCCGGTCGTCAGCGTCTTGTAGCCGCCCGCGAGATCGGCGTATTTGCCGAGCTGGTCGTCGGCGTGCCCGGGCTGGGTGCCGAACGCCTTGTTGGCGAGGATTTCGGCGAGCGTCGCGCTGCCGTTCTCGCCTGGCGGGAGGATGTCGTTGCACTGGCCAGCGCAGTAGTCGTTGCCGGGCAACGCGGCGGAAGCCGGTGCCGCGGTCCCGATCTGCACTAGCCCGGCCGTGAGCACGGCTACCGCGCCCGCGGCCAGGATGGGAATGCGTCGTCGCATGCCACAGCTCCGTCCACGAAGGATGCCCCAGGGTGACCCAGCGCACGCTACCGACGGGTAGTGCACATGTGAAGAGTTTTCGCGTTTATCCCCTCGTTGGGAGTAGTCCGACTGGCGGTACTCCATCCGGCGCAGCATGTGCCCGATAGGTACGGTGAGCCCCATGAGCGTGGAAAAGCCCCAAGTCGAGCGCCCGGACGGACCGCCGCCCGCCGAGCTGCAGATCGACGACATCACTGTCGGCGACGGCCCCGAAGCCAAGTCGGGCAATGCGGTCAGCGTGCACTACGTCGGGGTCTCGCACTCCACCGGCGCGCAATTCGACGCCTCCTACGACCGCGGCGCGCCGCTCGATTTCCAGCTCGGCGCCGGCCAGGTCATCCCGGGCTGGGACCAGGGCGTGACCGGCATGAAGGTCGGCGGCCGCCGCCAGCTGGTCATCCCGCCGCACCTGGCTTACGGCGAGCGCGGCGCGGGCGACGTGATCGCCCCGAACGAAACGCTGATTTTCGTGGTCGATCTCGTCGGCGTGAGCTGATCGGAAAGAAACGGGGGCAGCCGGGAAAGCCCGAACGGGCAGCCCCGGCTGATCCCCCTTTCGGGGGAACCGGAAGGCGCCTAACGTTCGCATTGAGTAGTCGTCTTTCGGAGGATATTCTATGCGTTTGCGTGCTGCCCTTTCCGCTGCCTTCCTCGCCGCCGGCGCCGCGCTAGCCGTCGCGGCTCCCGCGTCCGCGGTCGCGAACGGCAACGATGTGGCGCCCGGCGAGTATCCGTTCGCGGCCAAGCTGTCCATGCCCGTCATCCCGAAGGCGGACGGCACCACCTATTCGAGCGCATGCTCGGGTTCCCTGATCGCGCCGCAGTGGATCATCACCGCCGGGCACTGTTTCCACGACGTCAATCGCAAGCCGGTTTCCGGCCCGGTGCCCTACGAGACTTCGGTGCTGCTCGGCGCGACCACCGACGAGCCGGGCAGGGGCGAGCGTCGGCAGGTCACCGAGGTACAGCAGGCGGGCATCAACGACGTCGCGCTCGCCAAGCTCGACCAGCCGGTCACCGACATCAAGCCGCTGACTGTTTCGCCCGCCGCGCCGGCCAACGGCCAGAAGGTGCTGCTCGCCGGCTGGGGCAGCCTGACCGAGGTTTCGCCGAAGCCGTCGGACAAGCTGCAGCAGGGCGAGATGCAGGTGGTCAGCTCCGACGCCACCACCGCGAGCATCATCGGCGTCTCGCCGAAGAAGGACACCAGTGCCTGCAGCTACGACTCGGGCGCGCCGTACTTCGTCGACGACGGCGACAACACCGGCCGCCTCATCTCGGTCGAGTCGACCGGCCCGGACTGCCCCCACTCCACGCCGGAGACGACCGCGCGCGTCGACATCCTCAAGGAGTGGATCGCCTCGCACACCCAGTGAGGGCAAGTCGCGAGATCGGTCGGTTTTCGTCGCCCATCAAGGGAATTCCGCATCGCGGACGGTGTCGTTAGCGTGGAAGGCCGAGTTCATCGGCGTCCGCTGGTGACCCGGACGAAGGGACAGAATGCGCGTCCGCGCCGCGATCTCCGCAGCAGTTCTCCTGCCCATCCTCACCGCGAGCCCGGCCTTGGCCGTCGCCAACGGTTCTGACGTCCCAGCAGGCCAATTCGGCTTCGCCGCGAAGCTGAGCATGACCGGAATCCCGCTGCCGAACGGAAGCACGTACTCAAGCTTCTGTTCGGCAGCGCTCGTCGCACCGCAGTGGATCGTCACCACCGGCCACTGCTTCCACGACGCGAACAAGAACCGGGTGTCCGGCCCGGTGCCATACCCGACGACGGTGTCTCTCGGCCTCGTCGACGAGACCAAGGAAAAAGGCGTCCAGCGCAAGGTCACCCAGGTGCTGCAAGCCGGCCCGAACGACGTCGCGCTGGCCCAGCTCGACAGTCCGGTCTCCGAGGTCAAGCCGCTCACGGTGAACCACCTGGTGCCAGGCGTCGGACAGCAGGTGACGCTGGCAGGCTGGGGCAGCCGGACGGCGCAGAATCCGGTGCCGTCCAAACAGTTGCAGCGGGGCACGATGAAGATCTCGTCAGTCGGCGGCACGACGGTCGGCATTCACGGCGTCGCCCCGCAAGCGTCCACCAGCGCGTGCACCTACGACACGGGCGCGCCGTACTTCACCGACGGCAAACTGATCTCGATCGAGAACAACGGCCCGGACTGCCCGCACACCGGCGCGGAAACGACGTCCCGCATCGATGTGCTCGCCGAGTGGATCGACGAGCACGCGAAGTGAGTACGGTGGAGGGGCCGTCGACCTGAGGAGAGTCGCATGCCCGAGCCGATCCTGACCGCTGTCGCCACCGCGCTGGCCACGAAGGCCGCGACCGGGCTGTATGACCTGGTCAAGCGCAAGTTCTCCGGCAACAGCAAGGCAACCGCGGAACTGGAGGCGGCCACCCCCGACAACCCGGCCACCGTCACCGCACTGGCCGAACGCCTCGACGAGGCCAGCCGCCAGGACCCGGAATTCGGCGCGGCGCTGCGCACCGAGTTCGAGGTGCACCAGGAAGCACGCAGCGGCGGGGTGACGAACCACGTGGGCACCGTGGCCGAAGGGGCCAAAGTCGTTCAGCTGCGTGACGTACAAGGCAATATCAGCCTCTGAGCCTTTTCCGGCGACCGGCACGGAGCGCGATCGGTAGGATCGCTCTCCGTGCCGTCGTCGTCCTACCCCGTGCCGCGCCGATGGCGCACTGTGCCCACGGAACGGACGCTGCTGGCGGTAGTGCACAACGTCACCGCGGCGACCCGGCTCTTGGACGTGCTGCCGTTGTTCGCCGGGGACCCCCGGGTGCAGGTGGTGTTCACCTGCCCGGATTCGAGCGCGTTCACCCGGGGGACCGAGGAGTACCTCGCCGCGCGCGGGATCCCGCTGGAACCGTGGGACGACGTCGTGACGGAGGACTTCGACTGGGCACTGGCGGCCAGTTACGGCGGGGATCTGCATAAATTGCGCGCTCCGTTGACGGTTTTGCCGCACGGAATGGGGTACAATAAGTTCTTGGAAACCGGAAACCGGAAACCGGAAACCGGAAACCGGAAACCGGAAACCGGAAACCGGAAACCGGAAACCGGTTTTCGGGTTGTCCGAGCAATGGCTGATGCGCGACGGCGAGGTGATCGCCGAACATCACGTTCTGTCCCACCCCGAACAGCTCATCCGGCTGCGCCAGTACTGTCCGGAAGCCGCTGACCACGCCGTCATCGCCGGAGACTCCTGTCTGGACCGCCTGCGCGACGCGCGTGAACTACGCGAGTCCTACCGCCAAGCTCTCGGCGTAACCGGCGAGCAGACCTTGGTGCTGATCTCGTCCACGTGGGGCCAGCTCTCGTCCTACGGATCCGGCCCAGACCTCCCCGAACGGATCGCCCGGCAACTGCCGCTGGACGAATTCGCCATCGTCCTGGCCCTGCACCCGAACATCGGCCAGGGCCATTACCCGTGGCAGCTGACAATGTGGCTGCGAAAATGCGAACGCGCGGGCGTAATCATCCTCCCGGAAGAAGATCTGTGGCAATCGGCCGCAGTAGCCGCTGACGTCACCATCGGCGACCACGGCTCCGTCACCTACTACTCCGCCTGCCTGGGCACTCCAGTTCTGCTGGCTGCCGCACCACACGACGCCGTCGATCCTGATTCCCCAGTAGCCGCCCTGCTGCGCACCGCCCCCGCGCTCACCGGCGAAAACCTGGCCGACCAGCTGCGCACCGCGACCCAGCCAGCAGCCCTGATCGCCGCGACCGAACTGGCCACCAGCGTCCCCGGCCAATCCGCGGCGTTGCTGACCGACCTCGGCTACCGCACGCTCCGACTGCCGCCACCGGCCGAACCAGCCGGATTCACCGCGTTCCCGCTGCCGCGCGTCCAGCGCCCAGAACCCGGCGCACAGTGGGTCCAGGTCCAAGGCGACGAAGTCACCAGATTCGCCGCCTCCTCCCCCGACGCACACCTAGTCGTCCACGTCGACGGCCCCGACCCACGCCTGCTGCGCCGAGCCGACATCGTGCTCGGCGACCGTTTCCCCGACCCAGCCCGCTGGATCGCCATCACGCTCGCCGAATTCCCCGGCTGCGAATGGGCCGCCTGCCCAGCCGGACCAGGCTGGCTGGCCGGCAGCCGAGACGGCCTGGTCGTCTCCTTCACCGCCACCGGCCTGCCGCAAGCCGTGCCGTCGCTGCTCTGCACGCGCGCTCGGCTAGGCCTCGATTTCCCCGAACAGCTGCCCTTCACCGCGGGCGGCCGCAAATACGAGGCCGAGCTCACTGTCCACTATGGATAGTCAGAACTGGTCGAGCCAGATCAGCAGATCGGTCGCCTCGGCGGTGAACCCGCGCAGCTGCGCAATGCTCAGCGCGTCCTCCGCGTGTGCTTTCGCTTGCTCGCGGAAACCACGGGCAAGTGCTGCCTCCGCCCTGGAACGTAGCGCCGCGATCCGCTCTCGGTGCATACCGAGCTGTTCGGCCGCCGAGTCGAGTTCCGCCAGCTCGGCCGCACCGTCCTCGAACGAACCGGCTTCGATCAGCTTCCGGCCCCGCCACAGGCGGATCTTGACCAGGTTGTCGGGCTCCTTCCCCAACTCCCGCTCCGCGCGAGCCAGCAGCACAGCTGCTTCCTCCGGAGCCGCGACCTTGGCCAGGTGCATCCGCGCGAGCGCGAGCCGACGCTCGTCTTGAATTTCCTCCGCGAGTTCAAGGCTGCGCCGAAGGTGCACCTCCGCCTGCTCCAACAACCGCGCGGCCTCCTCGAATCGCCCCTGCTGCCGGGCGAGCAGACCGGGCTCGAAGCAAGCCAGGCCGAGCGATTCCACCGCTGAAGCGTGTTCTCCAGGAGTCGCCGCCAACTCCGCCACCTTGGCGAACTCCTCTTGCGCCGCGGACCATTCCCGGCGCTGCATCCGAGCGAACCCCAGTTGAGTTCGCGCAAGCCCTTCCGCAAGCGGCATCGAAGCCGCCTGCGCGGCTTGTGCGGCGGCCTGGCTCACCGCAGCCAATTCGATCGGGTAACTGCCGTCCTTATAGACCGGCCACAACGCCATCGCCAGCCGGATGACGTCCTCGTGCGCCCCCTCCAGCAGCGCCGCCTCGGTCGCGGCCGCGAGGTTCGCTTGCTCGTCGAGCAGCCAGGCACGAGCGTCGGCCCGGTCGAAGGAACCCGCGGTAAAGCCAGGCCACACCTTTGCCGCCCAGTTACGCGGCAACGCATTCTCCGCGACAGCCAGGCTCTGTCTGGCGTAGTACCCGATCACTGCGGCGGACAGCTCGCCAGCCAGCGTCGCAGCGTGCAATCGGGCCAGTGCGGAGATCCGGTAGCGACCGCCGACGTCTTCGATCAGCTTGACCTCGACCAGGTCTTGCAACACTTCCTCGGCGTCGAACTCGTCCAGGCTGAGCACCGCGGCAACGGTCTCCGGCCGCACGTCGCCGTCGCCCGGGTGCGCACCGAAGAACCGGTACACCGCACGCGCGTCCTGGGACAACGACTCGTAGGCAGCGTCGAACACCGGGCTGGCCAGCGCACCCTTTTGCCGAATCCGTGCGATCAGCCGCCCCAGCGGCCAGTTCGGGAACCTCCGCAACAGAGAGCCCGCGACGTTCAATTCGGCGGCGGACCCGGCGCAGATCCGGATCAGTTCGTCCCTGCTCTCCGGCTCCGCGGTGAATCGTTCCTCTCCGACCAACGCGCTCAGCACGCCGAGCGCCGCCTCGCGGCTCAACGGTTCGAGATCAACTTCCCGCGCGGAGTACCGGCTCTGCAACGCCGCGAGCCCCGAGCCGACCACGAGCACGTAGGACCCGGCGCGCGTCGGCAGCAGCGGCTTCACCTCGGCCGCGCTCAACGCGTCGTCGACCAGCAGCCCGACCCGGAACTTCGCGGTCTGGGCACGCCACATCGCCGATCGTGCTTCGAGGCTCGCCGGCATCTCGTCCGGCTGATACCCCACCATGGACAGCAGTTCGGCCAGCACATCGGTGCCCGCCCGATGCCCCAGTCGCACCGAGAAGAACCGGTCGAAGCCGTCCAGGTGCTGGTGAAACCAGGTTTCGCACAGGGTGGTGCGCCCACTGCCCGGCGCGCCCCGCACGATCGCGATCGTGACTCGATCGAGCGCCTCGTCGTGGATCCGGGTGAGCGCGGCCAGTTGGCTCTCGTTGTTCCGGTAGTGCTCCGGAGGTGCCGCCGCCTGCAACGACGGCACTGCGGGTTCCCGCGGTTCGCTGAAATACACGTTGCCGTAGATGTTCCGCGCCTGGAGGACCGTGTCCGCCTGGCCGTCGAAGTAGTTCCCGTCGCGCACCGTTTCCCCCGCCCAGCTGGTCCAGTCCAAGGCTACCGGAAATGTCACAGTCCGTGTCCAGAACTTCACCCCGGCCTGCCTCGGCGACTCAGCCCGCCGAGAACAGCGCCATCGCCCCGTCTTTCCCAGTACAGACAAGCCGGCGACGGACTCCATTGCGGGCAGTTCTTCCCCTGCCCAAGCCACACCTCCACCGCGATCTCGCCGCTGTACCGCGTCAACCGCTCCGCCACCGAAAACGCCTGCCCGCCGCGCGGCCCGCCAGCCATCGCAATCACCTTGCCCCGCCGGTTGCGAACGCCGACGAAATCCCACGCTGCCACCACCGGCAAGACAAGCTGGGCCAGCACCTCAAGCACGACCTCCGCGACGCACCCCAGCGACCGGTCCCGCGAGCCTGATGCCCCCTGGCCAGCCGAACCTTGCCCCGCCCGGCTGCCCCGCACCGGCTCGCCCCAGCCAGCTTCGAAAGTACGACCTGACCCGATTCTCCATCAGCCCCTGGCCGTGTACTTGCTCAACGTGCGGTGATGGGAAGAAGAGCCGAAATACAATGATCAGGTTAATTGGATTGAGGAGCATCGCAACGACCGGAAGCCCGGAGCTGCCAGGTGTTTGGCGGCGGTCAAGGCGAGGCGGTCGGGCCAGCACCGGACGCGCACGTCGTCCGGGTCCCACCTCCCCGAGACCTTGTTCCCGGGCATGCCTCCGTTCGTTGACTCCGTACAGGACCGTCAGCTGGCCAACAAGGGCATCGCCGCGGAGAACGCGGAGGTCGTTCGCCTGAAACGGTGCGCCATCCCGCGTCGCTCTCCCCGCTTGCCAACGTGTTCGGGCGTAATCCATCGCCGGGCCGACATCCCTCCCGACAGCCCGTTGCCTCTCTTTATGCAGCAGATCCGGACAAAAAGCAAAGACCTCCAGGATGACTTGACTATCGGTTGCGATCTGAGTCGTTCGGGTGATCTTGCCGCCCGAACCCGGCTTCGCCACGACCGCCGCAGGTCGTTCACCGCACTGGCCGAACGGACGGGACTGTCCCGGCAGACCGTGATGGACATCGAGCACAGCAAACCCGTCTGGACCCTGGCGACCGGGCTCTCCTACGACCAGTTGTTCTCCCCGATGTGCAACGGCCACAAGCCGCCGCGCACGGAACCAGACGCCCGCTGACTGCAAAACAGCCCTGTGCCGCCAGCCGAAGCCGCCCGAATCGCAGGCACCACTCCGGTCGCACCCCGATCTCCGCAGTTCACGGGACACAGGGTGGCGGTTTGGCTACCATCGGTTCGGCTCAGTGAAGCTATGGGCGGGGCTAGCCGCAAGGGGAGGATGCAGATGGCTGGACAGGCGACACCACCAGGCGATACCGGTGCGATCGGAATGCTCACCGGAGCGAGCTTTTTCGTCGCCGACGGCCCGTCCGGAGGCGGTGGCGGCGCGTCCGGCGGAGGCGGTGCACCCGGCTTCTATCTGAGCAAGGACGCCATGACCGCCGAACTCACGAACCTCCAGAACCTGCAGACGCGCATCGATTCTCAAATCGAAAAGGCCGTCCCAATGTGGAGCATCGTGCCGCCCGGGAAAGACCCGGCTTCGCTGCGGAACACCGACGCCAGCAACAACTCGGGGAACTACTACCGCGGCCACCTGATGCGGCAAAGCGCCTACCTCGGCTCCGTCATTCAGAAGATGAAAGACGCCCTTGGCATCCACGACGCGCACGACCAGCAAGCAGGCAAGGACATCACCAAACAGGGCGAAGGACACTTCTGATGCGTTCGACCGGTTTCCGGATTTCGTTGCTGGCGTTGGCGCTGACCGCCGGGCTGGTGGCGTGCAGCGGAAGCGGCGGGAAAGCCGACCCTCCGGGGCAGCCGCTGCCCAGTTCCGGATCATCAAGCGGCGATGCTCAGCAGCCTTCCTCAGCAGCCCCGAAGATCGCGAACCCGCTGCCCGCATCGGTCGTCCAGGGCGATCCCTGCAAGGTGCTGACGGATGCGCAAGTGAAAGCCCTGTTCTCCGGTGCGTCGCCTGCGGTGCAACCGTCCGAGGACACGGGCGTCGCCAAGCAATGCCGCTGGTCCAATCCGAGCCGGGGTTCGGGCATCGGCGTGCAGCTCGTGTACGCGTGGAAAGACGGCCTCGGCCACGTCTACGCGAAGAAAAACGAGGGATTCTTCAAAGAGCTGGCTCCCGTCCAGGGCTACCCGGTTGTCGCCTACGGGCCGAGTGACGACCGCTCGACCGGGCGGTGCAGCGTCGCCATCGGCATCGCAGACGACGCCGCATTCGAGATCGACGTCAAGCTGGCCAACGACCAGGTCGGATCGTCGGCCGATCCCTGCCAAGACGCCCAGCACGTCGCCGACCTCGCCGTCACCACGCTGAAGGGCGGTGCGTGACGATGAGCTTCATCGCGGACAGGTTCAACGAGTTCCTGAAGCAGATGCAGGCCGAGGGGAACATCGTCCTTCCGGGCGAGCTGGTGCGTCGAGTGAAAGCCGGGCCTGGGCCAGACAGTCTCGGGCAGGCTCAGCACGCCGCGTTGCAGCAATCGACTGAGCAGCAGGGCATCGAGTCCGACACCCTGACGGCGGTCGGCCGGCTGGAGGCAGCCTGGTCAGGGCAGAGCGGCGACGCGGCACGGGGATCGTTGAAGCCGTTGGCGGACGTGGCGACCTCTGCGTCGCTGGCATTGCACGACAGTCAGAACACCCTCGCCGACCAAGGGCATGCGTTCACCTCGACCCGGGATTCGATGCAGGACGTGTCCGACGATCCGCCGTCCCGGTCCGGGTGGGACGTGGCGACTCCGTGGGACACCGACAACGAAGACAAGATCAACCAGCGGAATGCCGCCGTCCAGCAGAACAACTCCCGGTACCAGGAGTACACCAGCACCAGCGACGGCCACGCGCAAAAGATGCCGGTCGACTACGGGCAAGTCCCCGATTCCTCCGACGGCACCTACGGCCTCGCCCCGGGACAGGGACCGGTCGAGCACCCGGTGGACCCGCACAAGAAGAACAGCTTCACCCCCTACCCGCCCAGCCATTCCTACGGCCCGGCCGACCGGTCCGGCACGGGGACCGCGCCGCAGCCAGGGTCGTATGCGCCGCAGCCTGGGCACGGCGGGGTGCCCGGCGGCCAGCAACCGTCTCAGCCCTACGCGCCCGCGGCCGCGTACGACGACGGCACCCGCACGTCCGGCTACGTCCCTCCCAGCTCGACCGGCGTCGGCAACGCGCCCCTTCAGTTCGGCCCTGGCGGCACCGCCTATGTGCCCAGCACCGCGCCGGGCGGTTCCAGCAGCTACAACAGCCCCGGTTACCTCGGCGGCGTGCCCGCGTCCTTCGGGCCCGTCGGTGGAACCGGAGCACCCGGTTCGGGCGGCAGCGGACCAGGTGGCCCTGGCTCATTCGTTCGCGGCGGCTCGGGAGGAGCGGCCGGTCAGGGCGGGTCAAGCGGCGCGGGCCGGTTCGGCGAACCGGAGCCCGGTGCGCGCGGCGGAGCAGCGGGCACCGGTGTTCCCGGAGCCAAGGGCGCGAACGGCATGCCGATGGCCGGAGGCGCGGGCAAGGGCGGCAAAGGCGAAGAGGACAAGGAAAAGAAGGCCGCGTCCTACTTGCAGGAAGCCGACCCGAATTCCTTGTTCGGCTACGACGGCAAGGCCACGCCGCCGGTCATCGGCAAGTAAGCAGCATCAGCTGTATCGAGGGGAGACAACGTGATGCTGCTCGACGGACCAGTGGCACTGCCGCGCCTGGCGGTCGCGAAAGCCTGGGAATGGGAACGGATCGGCCCGACGCATCCGGTGCTGGGCATTGTCGACGTCTGGGTCGAGGACGGCGCCGCCGCGCGCCTGGACGACCTCACCCGGCAGGTGCTGGCCGAGCCCGGGTTCTACAACCTGCGGACCGGCCGGGTCACCGGGGAGTTCCGCGACCTGATGCTGGCGATCGCGAACGCCGACGCCGAATGCTACGGCTGGTCGGCCGACCGGCACGGCCGCGACCGCGCCCTGCTCGCGGTCCTGACCGGCCGCAGCGCCGTGCTGGCCACCGTCGAGGACGAGCAGCTCACCCTGACAGCGATCGGCGCGAATCAGCTGGTCCGCGCCGTCGTCGACGGGCTGCCGGACTTCCCGGCCGCGAACATCAACGAGATCACCGTCCCGAAAGCCGAGTACGACCGGGGCCAGAGCAACGACTCGTACACATTGGACACCAGCAGCGACTACACCGTCACCAGCCCGGTCGACCAACTCCGTGCTCTGATGACGTCGCGGCGGGAAGCCAGCCACCAGCTGTTCGTCGCTGCTCGCACCGGCAGCGGGCGGTCCGCCAGCATGCCGCTGACCGCAGTGGACAGCCTCGACCACGGCCGCGTCCTCACCTACCTCCGGGACAACGCCCACGGCGAGGTCGACATCGCCTGCGGACCCGGCAACCCCGAATACATCACCGGAACACTCGAAAACACTCTCCGCTTGCTCCGCGGCTAACACGCTCGTGGAGAGGGCGGGCCCGTGCGCAGGTGCAGCCGAACAGTCAGCACTAGCCAAATTGAAGGCAAAAGACGATTGAGGGGGCGGGAAATGGTTCATCAAGGCAAAGAATTCGGCGTCGACCTGTATGAACTGGAAAAAGTGGCCAAGGTCGACTTCCCGGTGGTCTCAGCCGACTACGGCGACGCGATCGGCAGCTGCGATCGCGTCCTCGGCGGGGCCGATCGCGCCATGCGTCGCCCGGAGCAGTTCGGCGGCGGTGCACTCGGTCCGGTGCACCAGGCATATCTCGATCTCCACGAGACCATGACCGGGTTCCTCAAGGAAACCAAAACGAACCTGGACGACACCGCCGCAGCGCTGGGCACAGCAGCCCAGCACTACGCGGGAACTGACCAATCCGCAAGCGACGAACTGCATCGCCGCGCGCGACTCGACCAGGCCCTGGACGGCAAGCTGTGACCTTCGACCAGCTGATGCAACACGCGAAAGACATCAAGGACAAAGCTGTCGAGCTGGCCATCAAGGACCACGATCAGAGGTACGCGACCCAATCCGGGGTCATTCGTGACCCTGAACCGTTCAGACAGCACTACGCATTTATCGAATCGATGTTCGAGCCGTTCTCCAGAATGCCCGACCCCGCAGGCTACGATCCGCTGATCGCCGATCTGAACGCGGCCATGGCCAAGCTGAACACCGGGTCGGTCCACACGACCGAACTCACCAGCAACGTCACCCTGGCCAACCCGAATCTGGACAAGATGACCACCGACGGCGGCTACCTGCAAGGCTGGACCGGCGAGGCCGCCATGGCGTTCAAAGCAAACTTCATCGACACCTTCAAAACGGTCGCCGGGAACCAGTTCACCGTGCTGTCCACCCTCAAAGGCGTGCTCCAAGCGCACCAGGCGATGTGGGCCAAAGCTCGTGACGATATCGACAAGATCGCGGAGAACACGAAGAACGCACTGGACAACGCTGGCGGTTGCGGCAAGAACCAGTGGACTTTCGGGTTCTCGGTGCTCTCCGCGGTCGGCGCGATCGGCGGCGTCGTCGTCGCTATCGCAACTGGGGGCGTCGTGCCGCTCGCCGCCATCGGAGCAGCCGCCTCAATAGGCAGTGCGGGCATAGCCAACATCACCGCATCCGGCGACTCGGTCGACACGATCATCAACTCGATGAAGCAGGCGGCAGACGACCTCACCCGGCACATCCAGGAGGTCGAGACGCAGCAAATCGCCGACAAGGTGCGAGCGCTGACCGATGCCGTGCGCGCGAACAAGGACAAGCTCGTCTCCGCCCGCCCGAAGCTCGCCGGGATGAACGAACACGACCTGGCCAGCGACACCGGCATGGGCCGGTCGGACTGACGACAGGAGGGGAACGTGATGGATTTGGCCGAGAGGCTCGACGGCATTCGAGTCCGCGTACACGCGCCCGGGACCGAGATCGAAGCGGAGCTGCGCCGGCGCACGGACATCACCGTGTCGTTCGGGGAAAGCGTCTACGAATTCATCGACGAATCCGCGCTGGAGAACGCACTGGCCAGCATCGCACGACTCCTGTGGGCCGGATGGCAGCGACAGTACCGGGCAGCGATCGACGAGACGGACCTGAACATCGATGCCGATGATCTTCGTGATTCGAACTTCTTCGCCGACCGGGCCCAGGTCGAGGCGATCGGGAAGTCGAGCGACGAGCGGATCACGATCTCCGCAATAGGCATGGAGAACTTCTCGGTGCACGTCAAGCCCGGCACCATGCGGGACGTGCCGGAGGAGCAGTTCGCCGCAGGCGCATCCGAAGCAGCCGCGAAGCTGATCCAGGACTTCCAGTCCCAGGTGGACGAGCTGAAGAAGCGGTACTACGAATGACCAAACGCAAACTCCTCCTGGTCACGGTCGTCGCGCTGCTGGTAGTAGCTGCTGGCGTTGTCGCGGTGGTGCTGACCACCCGAGGCGGCGGATCGGCGGCACAGCCCTGCGACATCCCGAATTCGGTGCGGGAACAACCGGTGTCGGCGAAGACCGGGCCCACCGGGGGCGGGATCGAAGTCGTGGAAAAAGGCGTGTCGTCGTCCGGTCTGGCGAGCATGGGAGCGGTGCTGCGCAACACCAGCGACCGCATCGCCTACCGAACCAAAGTCGCGCTCAAAGTAGTCGTCTCGGTCAACGGTCTTCCGCCCGGTCCTATCCAAGGTGCCCCGATGACCATGGAGATCCCTGTGATGCGTCCGGGCGAACGCATCGGCATCGGGAGGACGCTCATCAACGTCGGCGGGAACGACAAGGTCGACTCGGCCGATATCGACGTCCAGACCACGACCTGGCTGCCGAACGTCGCGCTCGGCTCGTTCTCCCCGGCGACAACCATCTACGAATCCACCAGCCGAG
Source organism: Amycolatopsis rubida (assembly GCF_900115345.1). Taxonomy (GTDB): domain Bacteria; phylum Actinomycetota; class Actinomycetes; order Mycobacteriales; family Pseudonocardiaceae; genus Amycolatopsis; species Amycolatopsis rubida. The sequence goes on from NZ_FOWC01000001.1 coordinate 872,422, forward strand.
TACCGGCATCCCCTCCGGCCGACGCCATCCGCTACACCGAAAAATCGACCAACTGCCGAGCATTGTCCAGCCGCCGCACCGCCGTCGTGTTCCGCGACGCGAGCGGCAAGATCGTGGGAGGGGACCTGGTCCCGCCCGACGGCAAAGGCAACCCGGTGGGAAGTCCTCAGCAGCCTCCGGCAAGTCCGTCATGCTCGCCTGGTGAGCGCAGCACCTGGATCGTGCCGCTCCAGCACATCCCGCAGAACACCGACGACAAACGGACGGAGCTGTACTCGTACTGCGACCTCAACGTCCCTCGGCCCGACGTCAACGACGTGTTCTGACTCGCGAGCCGAGGAAGCTCATAGTGGCGGGCAAGGCCGACGAACGCGACCACCTGCCGCGAAAGCCCAGTGCGTCATTGCCGATAGAGCCAGTCACATAGCCGACCTGGTTCGCGCTTGAACGACTCCCCCCGAGCACGGCATGACGCTGGAGCGTCGCCGCGCAGCCCGAAATGTTTCGCCGTGCTACAGCCGCGTTCCGTCCAGCAGCGCGGCGGAAAGGATTGGCAATGGACGAGATCGTGCATTGGCTGCTGGCGCAGCTCTACAACGGTATCGACCTCGCCGTGCCGTGGTGGCCGGTTCGGTACACGGCATATGTGGTGGCCACAGCGGCTCTGGTGTCGTTCCTTGCGCGCAGGGCATGGAAGGTGCTGTTCCGGGTGCAGTGGCGGGTGAGCAGTCACCGGGTCTCCCTGTGGTGGACTGTTCGGCTCGGTGGCCGGTTGCTGCGGGTGGGCGGAGCGCGGCCCGGCCAAATCGATGCTGTCCCGGACAGTTCCCGCACAATGCGGGCGTGTTGGAGGGCCGGGCAAGCGCTTGCGCCCCCGCACATCCCTCTGGCGCGGTTGGAGCGCCATGCTTTCCGTGCGGTCGCAGTGAATCGAGTACTCGCATGGGGCGCGAGACTTCTGTTCCTGGCTGGCCGGTGGAACACGATGGTGTCCCTCGCGACCGCAATGGCCGCAGCGATGTGGCTTCGCCCGCCTTGGGTCTCCGTTCCCGAGGCATGGCGACAGATCGTCGAGATGTACGTGTGGACGACGAACCGGCCTCTGCCCTCAGTCCTAGGAGCGATCACGGCGGTGGTCGCCGTTGTGGTAGTCGCGAGTCGAGGCGGGCTGCTGGATCGACTACGGTAAAGGGAGGAGAGCACCCGCGGAGCGATTCGCCACCTGAACGGACTCTGCGGTGCATTGTCTGACCTCGCCCAGGCTGCCTACGCTGCCCGAGATGCCGTTGTCGACACGATTAACCGGGAAAATCGGATCGCTCGATGGGTGGCCGAAGCCAGCCGGTACACCGTTTCCTGGGACGAGCGGACGGGCCGCCTGGACTACCGGCGCAGGCCCGTGATTCCCGCCCGGTTTCTCGGTGAACGCCAGCCGCGCGCAGCGGAGAAGGAGGTCGACGATGCATTCGATCGCGTCGCCGTTGTCCTCAAGGAGGTGAGGACGGCGGGTTTGGCTTGGTCCGCCGAACGCTTGATGCAGCCGGTTATCGCGGAGGCGATGAAGATAGGCGTGACTCGTTGGTTGACGCTTGATACGTACCGCTTCCAGCTCGGAGCTGCATCTGCGCGCACCGAGCAGGAGAAGGGGTTCGTTGAATATCTGAAACGCAAGTTCGATGAAACCGGGTACGACGAACCGGGCGATCAGCGTGTCCTCCTGGAGCCGTGTCGAGAGGCCGCACGAGAGCTTGACAGCCAAGCCCTCGGGAATATTTTCACCCGTCACCGCATCAATGTGATTTGCCGCTACCTCCGACGGCGGCAAGGCGGGGGCTGGACGACACGTTTTGCGATGGCCTTCGCAAAATGAGGAATCCGAGCCGACGCGGGCTGTTAGCATCGTGGGTCACTCTGGACCGAACTGTGAGCCGTCCCCATGTACTGCATGATGGCTTCCGTCCGTGGCCGCGAAATCCGGGAGAGCGCCGCAGACCGGCGGCTACACCCCTGCAAACCGGAAAGCTTCGTCTGGCCACTGTGGCAACGCGACATCGACGTCATCGGCGACCTGCACCCCAATCAGCGCGGAACCGCCCCCGGGCCGAAACCCGGCATGATCTGGCTCGACGGCGGCACCTACTCCGAAGCCCTCCCTGCCGGACTCCGCGACCTCCCCGGCTTCAAACGCAAGCAAGACTCCGCGTCAGATACGACAAACGTGTCCTACGTCTTTACGTCGCACAGCGCCCGCGACAAGGACGGCTACCAGCGGCTCAAAGGCCCCGCCCTCGCAGGCAAAGTCCGCTGCCCGAACGTTCCACGGTCCATGCGACTGTCACACGCCCGACCGACCACCGCATGCACACCGGGCAAACCCTGCGGCCTGACCGTCACAGTCGCACCCACCGACCACCCCCCGCGAACGCCAACGCACCGTCTGGGCACAGGACTACCACCGCCGCAACGCCATCGAATCCACCAACGCCGAACTCAAAACCCACCGCATGCACCTCGAACTCGGCTTCACCCGAGTCTTCGGCACCGTCAAGAACAATCTCCTGCTGGTCTTCGCGATGCTCGGCTACAACCTCGTCAAGCTCCGCCACTGGCACGCCCTGCGCTACCTGCCCGACCCCTGGGCCCAATTCCTCCACGAACCAGACACAACCCCCGCGCCGCCGAAACCGACACGGATCCGAGCCCGACGCCGTGCCAACCTCCTCGGCGACCCACCCGGCTGACCTTCTATCCCACTCCCGCGAACCCGAATCACACACGGTCGGTCAGGCAGTAACCCCTGCCCGGAATCCGGTCCACATCAGCCGCTGGCCCGGTTCGACGCCTCCCGCAGGACACCCCACCCAGGAAAATGTGTCCTGGACCACTCCCGTCGACCGGGTGAGCCGCAGCCAGACAGCCCCGCAACGCAAAACTCCCGCCCGGCCAGAGCCGAGCGGGAGTTCTGTAAACCTACCTGCAGACCTTCTGTGAAGATCCCACGGTGGGCGAGGAGGGAGTTGAACCCTCACGTCCTTTCGGACACACGGACCTGAACCGTGCGCGTCTGCCATTCCGCCACTCGCCCGAGTTGCTTCCTTGCGGCAGCCAGCAAAGCTTAGCAGGGCCTTCTGACAGGTTTCACCGGGGGCATGCCCAACCCTTCCTCCCCCGGATAGGATCGATGCGGAAGCACACGTGTGAGGAGGTTGTCCCCGGTGGGTCGCGTTGAGCGCTTTGACAGGCGACTCGAGAACCTGGTGGGGAATACTTTCGCGCGCATGTTCGGCGGCAACGTCGTCACGCAGGAAGTGGCGGTTGCGCTCGAGAGGGAAGGCGAGGAGAACGTTCGTGAGCTGGCAGGCGGTCGGCAGCTCGCCCCGAATCACTACATCGTGTCGTTGGGGGCGGCTGACCACGATCGCATGGCCGGCGATGAGCAGCGGGTCACCGGGGTTCTCGCGAGGGCGGTGGCGGAACACCTCGCCGCGCAGGGCTGGGACACCTATGGTGACGTCGTCGTATCACTCGAGCGCAACGAGGCGCTGCATACTGGACAGTTCAAGACCCGTTCGTCCGTCGATCCCGACGCCCGCGACACTGCGGGGGAAGGGCCGTCGCGGTCGGCACGACCCAGCAACGCAGGAGACCCACCAATGAGCCAGCCCCCCGGCTACGGCCAATACGACCAGGGTGACCCGTACGGCCAGCAGGGCCAGTACGGCTACGGACAGCAGGGTGGCCAGCAGCCCGGGTACGACCAGGGTTATGGCGGTCAGCCGCAGCAGGGCTACGACCAGGGCTACGGCGGCCAGCCCCCCGCGCAGGGCTACGACCAGTACGGCGGCCAGGGTCAGCCCGGGTACGACCAGGGCTACGGCGGGCAGCCGCAGCAGGGTTACGACCAGGGTTACGGGCAGCCGCCCGCGCAGGGCTACGACCAGGGTTACGGCGGCCAGGCTCCGCAGGGCGGGTACGACCAGGGCTACGGGCAGCCGCAGCAGGGCTATGACCAGGGTTACGGGCAGCCGCCCGCGCAGGGCTACGACCAGGGTTACGGGCAGCAGGGCGGGTACGACCAGTACGGCGGCCAGCCGCAGGCGGCCTACGGGCAGGACCCGTACGCGCAGCAGGGCGCTCCGGCCCCGGGCCGCCAGCTTCAGGCGAGCCTCCAGCTGGACGACGGCTCCAACCGCACCTACTCGCTGAAGCAGGGCGGCAACGTCGTCGGCCGCGGGCAGGACGCGGACTTCCGGCTCCCGGACACCGGCGTTTCGCGGCGGCACCTGGAGATCACCTGGGACGGGCAGAGCGCGACGCTCGCCGACATCGGGTCGACCAACGGGACCACGGTCAACGGCACTCCGGTGCAGACGTGGCAGCTGGCGGACGGCGACGTGATCCGGGTGGGTCATTCGTCTCTGGTGTTCCGAACCCAGGGCTGATCGCAGACCGTCCACAGGGTTCCCGCAGAATTGTCATGCGGGGGGAACCGCGGCGCGCGTGGCGCCGCGGCTTGCAGGCACAGGCGGGAGCGGACACAACAAGTGCCAGAGCTGGTCGTTCAACTCACCAGAGTGGGCTTTCTCGTGCTGCTCTGGCTCTTCGTGTTCGCCGCGCTCCGAGTCGTGCGCTCGGACCTCTACGCCGCGTCGGGCCTCCGGGTCCAGGTGCCCTCCTTCCGCCGGAACAAAGAGAAGAAGCCGCGGGGCAGCAAGGCCCCGCAGCAACTCCTCGTCACACACGGGGCCCTCGCCGGCACCCGCATCGCGCTCGACGGGCGGCCGATCCTCATCGGCCGGGCCGACGACTCGACGCTGGTGCTCGACGACGACTACGCATCGACCCGGCACGCCCGGATCGCGCTGCGCGGGGAGGACTGGTACGTGGAAGATCTGGGCTCGACGAACGGGACCTATCTCGACCGGGCTAAGGTCACTGCACCCCTCCGGGTCCCGCTCGGAGTCCCCATCCGGATCGGCAAGACGGTGATCGAGCTTCGCCCATGACTCTCGTCCTCCGCTACGCGGCCCGCAGCGACCGGGGCCTGGTGCGTTCCAACAACCAGGACTCCGTGTACGCCGGCCCGCGTCTCCTCGCGCTCGCCGACGGCATGGGCGGGCACGCCGCAGGTGAGGTGGCCAGCAAGGTCGTCATCGCCTCGCTCGCCCCGCTCGACGACGACGAGCCGGGCGACGACCTGCTCGCCCAGCTTCGCGAAGCCGTCCAGAACGGCAACGCGGCGATCGCCGAGCTGGTGTCCCAGGACCCGGATCTGGACGGGATGGGCACCACGCTCACCGCTGTCTTGTTCGCGGGAAGCAGACTTGGTCTGGTCCACGTGGGCGATTCGCGCGCGTATCTGATGCGCGGCGGGCAGTTCGCCCAAATCACCCGCGACGACAGCTTCGTCAACGAACTGCTCGAACAGGGCCGCATCACGCCGGAAGAAGCCGCCGTGCACCCGCAGCGGTCGCTGCTGCTCAAGGCGCTCACCGGACACGAGGTCGAGCCGAGCCTGACCGTGCGCGAGGCGCGTCCCGGTGACCGGTACCTGATTTGCTCCGACGGTTTGTCCGGAATGGTCAGCGACGAAACGCTCGCCGAGGCCGTGCAGATCCCGGATCCGCAGGATTGCGCCGACCGGATGATCGAGCTGGCGCTCAAGGGCGGCGGCACGGACAACGTGACCGTCATCATCGCCGACGTGGTCGACGTCGATTTCGGCGACGACGCCCCGATCGTGGGCGGAGCCGCGGGCGACGGCAGCGACGAGATGCATCAGGGGGACTCCCCCGCGGCGAGGGCGCGCGCGCTGACTCAGCCGTCGCCGCAGCCGCGACCGGAGCAGCAGGCTCCACCGGAGGACCCGAAAGCGAAACGGCGGAAACGGTTCCGCTGGCTCGTGGGGGCGGTCGTGGTGCTGATCGTGCTGGGCGCCGCCGCGATCGCGACTCGATACTTCGTGCTCAGCCAGTACTACGTCGGAGAAGGCCCCGATCAGGAGGTCGTGATCTACCGCGGCGTCCCGGGCAGCATCCTCGGCATCGACCTGCACTCGCTCGAGCAGGGCTCGTGCCCGCCGGGCCAGCTGTGCACCGACAAGCTCCGCGTCTCCGCGTTGCAGGAGGACGCGCGGATCGCCGTGCAGAACGGCGTGAAGCGCGAAAGCCTCGACGACGCGCGCAAGTACATCGACGATTTCCTGCGCCTCAAGAAGAAGCTGTCGGACTGCAAACCGGCCAATCCTCCGGGCACCCCGCAGTCGGGCGCGCCCTCGTCCAGCGTGGCGCCGCCGGGCGGCACGCCTTCGTCGGCGAACCAGCCTGCGGGGAGGGACTGCTCGACGGCGGGTACGCCGCCGACGGGGGGCGGTAACTGATGGGCCAGCCACTGGCCGACCCGACGTCCGCCCAGTTCGCCACGAATCCGCCGCGAGACCTCCCCAAGCGCAGGGGCACGGAGCTGGCGTTGCTGGCGTTCGCGGCGGGCATCGTCACGCTCGCGCTGGTCATCGTCGAGGCCAACCAGGAGCAGGAGCTGACGCTCTCGATCCTGTGGGTGGGTCTCGCTTACCTCGGCGTACTCGCCACGACGCACCTCGCCGTGCGCCGGTGGGCCCCGTACGCCGACCCGGTACTGCTGCCGTGCGTCGCGCTGCTGAACGGGATCGGGCTGGTGATGATTCACCGCCTCGACCTGGCGAAGGCCGAGTCGCAAGCGCAGCGGGGCTACGACTACACCCCGGAAATCACCAAGCAGCTGCTGTTCACCGCGGTCTCGCTGGTGCTGTTCGTGATCGTGCTGGTGGTGGTCAACGACCACCGCACGCTGACCCGCTACAGCTACATCTGCGGCCTGGTCGGGCTCGGCGCGCTCGCGCTGCCCGCGGTGCTGCCCGCCAGCCTGTCCGAGGCGGGCGGCGCGAAGGTGTGGCTGAAGCTGCCGTTCCTCTCGATCCAGCCGGGCGAGTTCGCGAAGCTGCTGCTGATGGTCTTCTTCGCGTCGTTCCTGGTGTCCAAACGCGACTTGTTCATGGTGGCGGGCAAGAAATTCCTCGGCGTGGAACTGCCGCGCGCTCGTGATCTGGGCCCGATCCTGATCGCCGCCGCCGTCGCGATCGGCGTGCTGGTGTTCGAGAAGGACCTCGGCACGTCGCTGCTGTATTTCAGCATCATCCTGGTGATGCTCTACGTCGCGACCGAGCGTGCGATCTGGGTCGTGGTCGGGCTGACCTTCTTCGTCGGCGGCTGCCTCATCGCCTACAACCTCTTCGGCCACGTCCAGCAGCGCGTGGAGAACTGGCTCAACCCCACCGGCCCGCGCTACGACGTGCTGGGCGGCAGCTACCAGCTCGCGCAGGGCCTGTTCGGCCTCGGCACCGGCGGCGTCGGCGGCACCGGGCTCGGCGCGGGCCGTCCGGACATCCCGCCCGCCGCGAGCACCGACTTCATCACCGCCGCGATCGGCGAGGAACTCGGTTTCATCGGGCTGGCCGCGGTGCTGGTGCTGTACATGCTGCTGGCGATGCGCGGCATGCGCAGCGCGCTGGCCGTGCGCGACACGTTCGGCAAACTGCTCGGCGGCGGGCTCGCCTTCACCATCGTGATCCAGATCTTCGTAGTCGTCGGCGGCGTCACCGCGCTCATTCCAGAAACCGGCGTCACCGCGCCGTTCCTGTCCTACGGCGGCTCTTCGCTGCTGGCGAACTACATCCTGGTCGCCCTGATGCTGCGCATTTCGGACGCGGCGCGCAGGCCGGCCTCCCGGCCGAAGCCGCAGCAGCCGCAGGCTCCGATCGCCGAGGCGCACACCGTCATGGTGCGGCGTCCGCCAGCCGAAGGCGACCCGAACGGGAGGACCGCGTGAACGCCCCCCTGCGCAAGGTCGGCATGGCGATGCTCGCGATGATCGTGCTGCTGCTGGCCAACATCACCTACGTCCAGGTCATCAAGGCCGACACCTACCGCACCGATCCGCGCAACCAGCGCGTGCTCTACGACGAGTACTCCCGTCAGCGCGGCCAGATCGTCACCCCGGACGGCACCGTGCTCGCCGGCGTGAAGCCCTCGACCGACAAGTTCAAGTTCTTCCGCACCTACGCCGACGGCCCGATGTACGCCCCGGTGACCGGGTACTACTCGATCAACTACGGCGCGGGCGGGCTGGAGCGCGCCGAGGACGACGTGCTGAACGGGTCGGACCCTCGGCTGTTCGTGCGCAGGCTCTCGGACATGGTCACCGGCCGCGATCCGCGCGGCGGCAACGTGAAGCTCACCATCGACCCGAAGGTGCAGAAGGCCGCCTACGACCTGATGACGCAGCGCGGCTACACCGGCGCGGTGGTCGCGATGGAGCCGAAGACCGGCCGGATCCTGGCGATGGTCTCGACCCCCTCGTACGACCCGAACCAGCTCGCGACGCACGGCACCGACCAGAACAAGGCGTGGGACGCCTACTCCAAGGACCCGAAGAACCCGATGCTGAACCGGGCGATCTCGGAGAACTATCCGCCGGGGTCGACGTTCAAGATCGTCACCGCCACCGCGGCGCTGGAGAGCGGGATCGGCCCGGACACCCAGATCAACACCGCACCGAACGTCCAGCTGCCGGGCACGAACCGGACGCTGGAGAACTACGGCGGCGAAACCTGCCCTGGCAACACGTTCAAGGACGCGCTGGCGCATTCGTGCAACGTCCCGTTCGCGACCTTCGCGGGCCAGCTCGGCGCGGACAAAATGAAGGCGGCCGCGACCAACTTCGGGATCGGGCAAACCGACCTGACCGTGCCGATGCGGGTCGTCGGCTCGACCGTCGGCGCGCTCGACTCGCCGGGTGCGCTCTACCAGAGCGGCATCGGCCAGCGCGACGTCCGGCTCACCCCGCTGCAGGACTGCCTGCTCTCGGCGACCGTCGCGAACAACGGCTACGCGATGAAGCCGCAGCTGATCCAGTCGATCCTGGCCCCGGACCTGTCGACGGTCGAGAACGTCGACCCGGAGCAGCTCACCGGCAAGCCCGCGCTGTCGCCGGAGAACGACAAGATCCTCACCGACATGATGATCGCGTCGGAGTCCTTCACCAAGGGCGGCGGCAAGAACGACGCGCTGAAGATCGCGTCGAAGACCGGTACCGCCGAGCACGGCGTCGACTCGAAGAACACCGCGCCGCACGCGTGGTACACCGCGTTCGCGCCGTCGGACAACCCGCAGATCGCCGTGTCGGTCATCGTCGAGAACGGCGGCAACCGCGGTCTCGCCGCGACCGGCGGCTCGGTGGCCGCCGAGATCGGCCGTGCCGCCATCGCCGCCCGGCTCGGGGGTGGATAGCCGATGCTGTCCTCGGGTCAGCTGCTGGCCGAGCGCTACAAGCTGACGAACCGGATCGCCGTCGGCGGGATGGGCGAGGTCTGGCAGGCGAGCGACACCCGGCTCGACCGGATCGTCGCGGTGAAGGTGCTGAAGGCCGAGCTGTCCGGCGACGCCGAATTCCTGCACCGGTTCCGGACCGAGGCGCGGATGACCGCCTCGCTCAACCACGCCGGGATCGCCGCGGTGCACGACTACGGCGAGACGGTCGACGAGGACCTGTCCATCGCGTACCTGGTGATGGAGTACGTGGAGGGCGATCCGCTGGCGGGCATCCTCGCCAAGCACGGGCGGCTCACCGCGGACTACACACTTGATCTGCTTGAGCAGGCGGGCACCGCGCTGCAGGCCGCGCACGAGCAGGGCTTGGTGCACCGCGACGTGAAACCGGGCAACATCCTGGTCACTCCCGCGGGCAAGGTGAAGATCACCGACTTCGGCGTGGCCAAGGCCGCCGACGCCGCGCCGGTCACCCGGTCCGGCATGGTCATGGGCACCGCGCACTACATCGCGCCGGAGCAGGCGCTCGGCCAGGACGCGGAACCGGCCAGCGACGTCTATTCGCTCGCGGTGTGCGGGTACGAATGCCTCGCCGGGCACCGGCCGTTCCTGTCCGAGAACGCGGTGACGGTCGCGATGATGCACATCCGCGACGTCCCGCCGCCGCTGCCGCCGGACGTCCCGCCGGGCGCGCGGGCGGTGATCGAGGCGACGCTCGTGAAGGACCCCCGGCAGCGCTACGCCAGCGGCGGCGAGTTCGCCGGCGCGATCGCCGCGGTCCGCGCTGGCCGCCCGCTGCCCACCCCGCTCGGCCTGGTCAACGCCGCCTACGCGGCGGGCCAGGCACCTCCGGTGCCACCGGTTCCGCCCGCAGTGCCGCAGGCGGCCGGCGCACCGGTCGGACCCAGTTCCAACCCGGCGTTCCGGCCGCTGCAGGCTCCGCCGGGTCCGCCGGGTCCGCCGCCGAAACGGAACCAGTGGGGCTGGTGGGTGCTGCTCGCGGTGGTCATCGTCGTGGTCCTGGTGGCCCTGGCGTTCTTGATCGCGAGAGTGGTGTCGGGCGGCAACGGCGGACCGCCGCGAAGCGTGGACAGCGGGAGCGGACCGACCTCAGCCACCCCGGCCGGTACGAGCGAGGCCCAGGGCCTGCAAGGCATGATGACCACACCTTGGACGGAATGGAACGGCACGAAGCGATGACGACACCCAGACTGCTCTCCAATCGGTACGAGCTGGGCGACACGCTCGGGTACGGCGGTATGTCCGAGGTCCACCACGGGCACGACGTGCGGCTGGGCCGGGAAGTCGCGATCAAGGTCCTGCGCGCGGACCTCGCCCGCGATCCGCAGTTCCAGGAGCGGTTCCGGCGCGAGGCCCAGAACGCGGCCGCACTGAACCATCCCGCGATCGTCGCCGTGTACGACACCGGCGAGGCGAACACCGACGTCGGGCCGCTGCCCTACATCGTGATGGAGTACGTCGAAGGCCGGACGCTGCGGGACATCGTCAAGACCGAGGGCCCGCTGTCGCAGAAGCGTGCGATGGAGGTCATGGCCGACGTCTGCGCCGCGCTCGACTTCTCCCACCGGCACGGCATCGTGCACCGCGACGTGAAGCCCGCGAACGTGATGATCACGAAGAACGGCGCGGTCAAGGTGATGGACTTCGGCATCGCGCGCGCCATGCACGACGGCCAGTCGGCGATGACGCAGACCGCGGCCGTCATCGGCACCGCGCAGTACCTCTCGCCGGAGCAGGCGCGCGGCGAGTCGGTGGACGCCCGGTCGGACGTCTACGCGGCGGGCTGCGTGCTGTACGAACTGGTCACCGGCGAGCCGCCGTTCACCGGCGATTCCCCGGTCGCGGTCGCGTATCAGCACGTGCGGGAGGACCCGAACCCGCCGTCGTCGGTGAACCCGGCGGTGTCCCCGGAGCTGGACGCGGTCGTGCTGAAGGCGCTGGCCAAGGGCCCGGCGAACCGGTACCAGTCGGCCGCCGAGATGCGTTCGGACCTGGTCCGGACGCTGTCCGGGCAGCGTCCGTCGGCCCCGATGGTGATGTCGGACGACGAGCGCACCCAGGTGATGAACGCCGACCGGCGCCAGCCGCAGGCCTACGACGACTACGCCGACGAGCCGGATGAGGACCCGCGGGCCAAGCGCCGCCGCCGGATCATCTTCGCGGCGATCGCCGCGCTGCTGGTGGCGGGCGTGGTGCTGTTGATCGTGTGGCTGTCCGGATCGTTCCGCGACGCCAACAAGGAGGCGCAGATCCCGCCGGTGGTCAACACGCCGGTGCCGACGGCGAAGGCGCAGCTGCAGCAGGCGGGCTTCTCGTCGTTCGCGGACAACAAGACGGTGGTGTGCGGACCCGAGGCGAGCAACCCCGGCGGCCAGACGTGCTCCGAGGACCAGATCGGCAAGGTCATCGCGATCGATCCGCAGGTCGGCGCGATGGTGTCGACCTCGTCCACGATCACCCTCACCGTTGGCATGAAGCCGGGCAACGCCACCGTGCCGGACCTGCGCGGCAAGTCGCCGGACGACGCGAAGTCGGCGCTCGAGCAGGCCAAGCTGAAGCTCGGCAACACGACCTCGCAGCCCGTCGACAACCAGAGCGACGTCGGCAAGGTCGTGTCGCAGAACCCGACCGCGAACTCCTCAAGCCCTGAGGGAACACCGGTGGACATCGTCGTCGGGTCGGGCGTCAACCAGAAGTCGGTGCCGAACACGGTCGGCCAGGACTACGAGTCGGCGAAGCAGACGCTGGAGAACGCCGGTTTCCAGGTCAAGCGTCTCGACCAGGCCTCGGACCAGCCGAAGGACCAGGTCATCAACCAGCAGCCGAACGGCGGCAACCTGCCCCCGAACAGCACGGTGAAGCTGACCGTGTCGTCCGGCCCGCAGCAGATCAAGATGCCGGACCTGACCGGGATGACCGAGGAGCAGGCGACGCAGAAGCTGCAGAGCCTGGGCTGGTCGGGCAGCGTCCAGACGCAGTCGACCTCGTCCGGCAGCGGCAAGCCCTACACCGTGGTGAAGCAGAGCCCCCAGGCAGGCAGTCAGATCAGCCCGACCGACGCGATCACGCTGACCATCAAGGAGGACGACGGCAGCGGCCCGCCGACGTCGAGCTCCGGCGGCGGGATCTTCCCGCCGGGCGGGATCCGCAACAACAACGGCGGCTGACCCGCTCGTCATTCGTCAGGAGGGCCCGCACGGTGCGCACCGTGCGGGCCCTTTTTCGCGCCGGCCGATCAGTCTTGGTCGAGGAAACTCCGCACGCTGGCGAGCACCTCGTCTACGTCATGACCGCCGCCGCAGTCGACGTCCAGCTCTTCGACGGCCCCGGAGCGCTTCACGGTAAGCGACACCTGGCGTCCGTCGCGCTGTCCGCGCAGCCAGCCGAAAAGCGACCGGCAGAAGGTGCCTGCCGACCGGCTGCTCACCATCACCACCACTCCGCTGCCCGGCCCGGCGAGCCGCACCCGCCCGGCCAGTTCGTCCTCGGCGCCGAGCCAGGAAACGAGGTGCCGCACCTCGTCCGCGGAGCCGTCCACGGTGATCGCGGCGATCCCAGCCGTCACGGATGCTCCCCTCCCGGGCCCAACAGACGGCGCGAGGGTAACCGACTCGCTGCCTGACCCGGAACCCCCAAATCGGCATTTGCCGAATGCAATTTGCATAAGGGGTCAGGAGCGGCGAGTGGAAACCGCGCCCACCACCGTCATGCTCGCCGCCAGCAGCACCACCGACGTGCCTGCCGCCAACCCGAGCGGACCGCCGTACGGGGAGCCGCTCATCAGCGCTTCCAGCAGCGGATGCACTAGCGGAACCCACTTTCCCAGCAGCACCACGCCAAGCACGAGAACCGCGGCGAGCACCGTCCAGCCGATGCGCGACACCAGCAACCGCGAGCACGGCAGGCCGATCGCGATGCCCACCAAAGCGCACGCGAGATGCGTCGCCAGCCCGGCACTGACGATCTGTCCATGCAGCTGATTCCGATGCGTCGCGGCCCACGCGACGGTCGCCAACGTGCACACCAAGGTGCAGCCGAACACCGCCAGCACCGCGCCGCCAATGGTTTTGCGGGTGCCCCCGGCGTGGTTGAGCGTGATCAGGCGCTGCACCGGATCTTCGATGTCCAGCAACGCGATCGTGAGCCAGCAGCCGAGTACGAGAACCCCCGCGCCGCTCACGCCAAACAGCGGAAGCACTGGCGAACTCGGGTCCGCGTAAAGGATTGAGCACAACGCGAGGTATGCCAGCCCGGCTGGCAAATAGCGTTGCGAATGGCCGAGCAGCGCCAGGTAATAGCGGCTCACTGCGAGCACGGCGCCACCTCCCGCACCGACCAGCCGCCGGACAAAGCGCGCAGCAGAACGGCGTCGGCGTGTTCGGCGTCGACCGTCAGGACCACGCCGCCTGCTTGGTCGGCGACCGCGTGCACCCCTGGTTCGGCGGACCAGTTGTCGACGCTCGACGACACCGGCAGCAACGTGATCCGCTTGCGTTCCGGATGCGGTTCCAGCGGTGCGACCCGGCCGGATTCGAGCCGGTACACCTCGTCCGCGTGTTCGCCCACGACGTCCGGCCGGTGGTCGGTGAACACGACGCTCGCGCCGCGAGCGCGGGTTTCCGCGACCAGTTCGCCGAGCACCGTGTGCGTGCCGACGTCGAGGCCGGACCAGGGTTCGTCGAGGATCAGCAGGTCCGGCCGCACCAGCACGGCTTGGGCGAGACCGACCTTCTGCGCGTTGCCTTTCGACAGTGTGCGCAGCTGCGCGTCCGGGCTGCCGACCAGCGCGAGCCGCTTCAGCAGCGGATCGATCCCGGACAGATCAGCCAGTCCGCGGATCCGTGCGAGATGCCGCAGGTAGGCCCGCGCGCTCAGCCGCTGGCCGCCGGGAAACCGGTCCGGCAGGTAACCGACCGCCGGGCTCCCGGTGATGTCGCCGTACGACGCCCGCGACACCCCGGCGAGGACCCGCAGCAGCGTCGATTTGCCCGACCCGTTGGCGCCGAGAATGCCGACCACCCGCCCGGCGGCCACCTCGAAATCGATGTGCGTCAGGACGGGTTCGCCGCTGCCGTACCGTTTTCCGACTCCGCTGAGCCGGATCAGCGGGGTCGGCGGGGTCACGCAGTCGCGGCCTTCTGCAGGGTGCGGGTGGCCCGCTCCAGGTTGTCGACGACGGTCGGCGCGACCGGGTGCCCCGCCGAGGCCATCCAGTTCGCCAGCATCCGGTGGCCGCATTCGGTGAGCACGGATTCGGGGTGGAACTGCACGCCCTCCAGCGGCAGCGCACGGTGCCGCATGCCCATCACGATGCCGCTTTCGGTGGTGCCGGTGACCTCGAAAATGTCCGGATCGATGGTGTCCGGCAGCACGGTGAGCGAGTGGTAGCGAGTGGCGGTGAACTCCTCCGGCAGCCCGGCGAGGATGCCGGAGCCGGTGTGCCGCACCTGGCTGGTCTTGCCGTGCAGCAGCTCGTCCGCGCGGTCGACGGTGGCTCCGAAGTGCACGCCCAGCGCCTGATGGCCGAGGCAGACGCCCAGCATCGGCGTGTGCGTCTCGGCGCATTTCGCGATCACTTCAATGCTCTGACCCGCACGTTCTGGTGTGCCGGGCCCCGGGGAGACGAGCACCGCGTCGAAGTCCGGCACGCGGTCGAGGTCGACGACGTCGTTGCGCCACACCGTGCAGTCGGCGCCGAGCTGCGCCAGGTACTGAACGAGGTTGTAGACGAAGCTGTCGTAGTTGTCGACGACGAGAACGCGCATGCCGCCAGCTTAGCGGCTCCCACCAGGTGGACCGTACGCCAGATCACAGTGAAAGTTAGGATCACCTAACTTACCGTGGACCGGTGAGCCGAATCCTTCGTGTCGCCGTCGTGGGCGCCGGCCCCGCCGGCATCTACGCCGCCGACCTGCTGGACAAGTCCGACGCGGACGTCGAGATCGACCTGTTCGAGCGCATGCCCGCGCCGTTCGGGCTGATCCGCTACGGCGTCGCACCCGACCACCCGCGCATCAAGGGCATCGTCAGCGCCCTGCACAAGGTGCTGGACCGGCCGAACATCCGGCTGCTCGGCAACATCGACTACGGCACCGACCTGAAGCTGGACGATCTGCGCGAGTTCTACGACGCGGTCATTTTCGCGACCGGCGCGATGGCTGACCGCGCGCTCGACCTTCCCGGCATCGACCTCGAAGGCAGCCACGGTGCCGCCGACTTCGTGTCCTGGTACGACGGCCACCCGGACGTGCCGCGTACCTGGCCGCTCACCGCGTCCTCGGTCGCGGTGCTGGGCGTCGGCAACGTCGCGCTCGACGTGGCGCGCGTGCTCGCCAAGACCGCCGACGAACTGCTGCCCACCGACATCCCGGCGAACGTCTACGAGGGCCTGAAGGCCAGCCCGGTCACCGACGTGCACGTGTTCGGCCGCCGCGGCCCGGCGCAGGCGAAGTTCTCGCCGCTGGAACTGCGCGAACTGGACCATTCGCCGAACGTCGAGGTGATCGTGGACCCCGAGGACATGGAGTTCGACGAGGCCAGCGTCGCCGAACTGCGGGCTTCGAAGCAGACCGACATGGTCGTGAAGACGCTGCAGGAATGGGCGATTCGCGACGAAGGCACCCGTCCGCGCCGGCTGCACCTGCACTTCTTCCACTCGCCCGCCGAGGTGCTCGGCGAGGACGGCAAGGTCGTCGGCCTGCGCACCGAACGCACCGAGTACCGCGACGGCAAGGTCGTCGGCACCGGCGAGTTCCACGACTGGGACGTGCAGGCGGTATACCGCGCGGTCGGGTACCTGTCTTCGCACCTGCCGGAAATCCCGTTCGACCACACCGCGGGCGTGATCCCGAACCAGGGCGGCCGCGTGCTGGACCTGGACGAGAACCAGGTCCCCGGCGTGTACGTGACCGGCTGGATCAAACGCGGCCCGGTCGGCCTGATCGGCCACACGAAGGGCGACGCGGCCGAGACCGTCGCGAACCTGCTCGCGGACGCGGACACTCTCGCCCCGCCTCGGCATTCGTCGCCGGACGCGATCCTGGAATTCCTCGCCACGCGCGGGATTTCGTTCACCACCTGGGAAGGCTGGGGCAAGCTCGACGCGCACGAGAAGTCGCTCGGCGAGGGTGAAGGACGCGAGCGGGTGAAGGTCGTGGAACGCGACGAGATGGTGCGGGTTTCGCGCGCCTGAATTCAGGTCACGTAGACGATCTTCCCGCGAGCGTGCCTGTTTCGCTCAATCCGTGCGCGGCCGCGGCTTCGCTCAGCGGGAAGGTCGCTGCGACGGGGATGCTTAAGCGTCCTTCCTCAGCGAGCTTTACTGCCGTGGCAAGGCCGTGTACTGCCAGCGGATCCGCACCGGGGATCGCGGCGCTGTGCGAGAAGTGCACGCCGTGGCGCAGTGTGGTGATGTCGGCGATCGTCACGAGCGGACTCGCTCGACCAGCCCCGGACTGTAAGTCGTCGGCTCGGCGCCGAGGAAACGCAGGAAATCGTGGTTGTGCGGGCTCGCCGTGCCGATCACGGTGGCACCGCGGGCGATCGCCAACTGGACCGCCACCGTGCCGACCCCACCCGCCGCGCCGTGCACCAGGATCGTTCCGCGGCACCGCCTGCCTCAGCCCAGCTCCATGCGTCCGGTTTGGCTGCCCAGTGCGCCAGACGGCGTATTCGGCGTTGGCACCACGACGATTCGCGGCGGTCATCCCGAAGACGTGGGCACCGGGCTCGTCCACCACTCCCGCAGCGTCGTACCCGGTCCGGAACGGGAGGGTCACCGGCATTGCGCGCGCCCCGGACCGGATGGCGGTTTCGCCCGCGGAAAACCCGGAAATGCGAACTTTCCAGCGGATACGGCGTGCCGATGCGGGAGATCGCGCGGCAGGCCGAGGCGAGCGTCGCGACGGTTTATCGGCGTTCTCCGACCAAAGACGCGCTCATCACCGAAGCGTTCGCCGAGGAGCTGGCGCTGTGCTCATCAATCGTCGAGGAGGGCATGGCGGCGGTTGCGCCGTGGCAGGGTTTCGTACTGGTGCTGGAGAAGCTCACCGCGGCGCACGCCCGTGAGCAGGGCTTCCACGCGGATCGCAGCGGTGCGTCGGCGCTTCTGATCCAGTCTTTCCAGGCTCGCCCGGACGCCGAACCGCTGCCGCCCGCGGTGCGGGTGCCGTTCAGCTAGAACCGAGGAACTTCAGCACGGCCGACACCCGGCGATTCGTGTCGTCCGAGGCGGAAATGCCCAGCTTGGCGAAGATATTCGCGGTGTGTTTGCCGACCGCGCCCTCGCTGAAGTGCAACCGGCCGGCGATCGCGGCGTTCGAACAGCCTTCCGCCATCAGGCCGAGCACCTCGCGTTCCCGTGGCGTCAAGACCGCCAATGGGTCCGAAGCGTTGCCAGCCACCAGTTTCGCGATCACTTCCGGATCCATCGCCGTACCGCCCGCGGCGACCCGGCGAACCGCGTCGATGAACTGCTCCGCGTTGAATACGCGATCCTTCAGCAGATAACCGACCGCGCCGGTGCCGTCCGCCAGAAGCTCGCGCGCGTACAGCTGCTCGACGTGTTGCGACAGCACGAGAATCGGCAGCCCGGGTGTCTCCCGGCGAGCAGCAAGCGCGACCTGCAGGCCCTCGTCGGTGTTGGTCGGCGGCATCCGGACGTCCACAATGGACACGTCCGGCTGGTGTTCGCGAAGCGCGGCAGCCAGTTCCGGCCCGGAACCGACCGCCGCGACGACGTCGAAGCCGTGCGCGACGAGAAGGTGGGTCAGGCCGTCTCGGAGGAGGTACTGGTCCTCGGCGACGACGGTCCGGGGTCGAGCTGGCACGGCACCTCCACAATCGCCGCCGTCGGGCCGCCCGGCGGGCTGGTCAGCGCTAACCTACCGGCGAATCCGGACAGCCTCCGCTCGATCCCGCGCAAACCCGTGCCGCGCGCGGCGTCCGCGCCGCCTTTGCCGTCGTCGGTCACAGTCGCGCGCAGGAGCCCCTCGAAGTACTCCAGCACCACCGACGCGCGCCGGGCCCCGCCATGTTTTGCCGCGTTGCCAAGCAATTCGCACACCGCGAAGTACGCACAAGCCTCCGCCGGCTGTTCGAGCCGACCCGGCACCGACGCCGTGACCTCGACTTTCAGCGGACTGTCCAGCGCCGCCGCCCGCACCGCGTCCACCAGTCCGCGCTCTGACAACACCGGCGGATGGATGCCGCGCACCAGCGACCGCAACTCGGTGAGCGCCTCCGACGACGCTTCCCGCAGCTCGGCAGCCAGCTGTTTCGCCTTGTCCGGGTCGTGCTCGATCAACGCTTCCACCGCGCCGAGCTTCATCCCCATCGCGACCAGCCGCGATTGGATGCCGTCATGCAGGTCGCGTTCGATCCTGCGCAGTTCAGCGGCCTGCGCGACGTTGACCTCGACCCGGGTCTGGTCCAGCCGGCGCACGCGCTGCGCGAGCCGGGACGCCTCGGTCGGACCGAGCAGCCATCGGCCGAGTTTCGCCTGGTACCTGGCGAGCCATGGCGTCGGCAGCAGTCCGGCGAACACCGCCGCCAACGCCACCGGCGTCATCGCGAACGCTCCGCCGGTGCTCGTCACCTCGGGCAGCCCGACCATCCCGAACCAGCCGTGCGTACCGGTGATCCACAGCGCGACCAGGCCGTAGCTCCCCCAGAAAACCAGCGCCGCCGACGGCACCCACAACACCGGAGTCGCCACCGGCAACACCACCGCGGCTGCCATGTCCCGCCAGGTCGCGCGGTCGTGGAGCACCCAATGGATCCGGGCGCGCAGCATCGGCCACCACGGTTCCTCGTGCAACTGCTTGCCGAACTGGTACAGCCCGTCGCCGCGCGGCACCGGCAACGCGGGCGGCGGCAGGTACGGCTGGGCGATCCGCACCCCGGTCCAGCGCTCCGCTTCGCGGCGGAAGGTGTCGGCGACCGCGCGGCTGGCCAGCGTGACAGTCGGAAACACCACCACCGCGCCGGACAGCACGACAACCTGGGCGACCGTCATGCCCAGCTGCGCCAGGGAAATCGCCCACAGCCCGAGCTGATATCCGAACGCGTCGAACCGGCGGCTGAGCCAGCTCTTCCCACGCGGTGCGTGCGGACCGAGCCAGAACCCGGTCCACCGGGCATACCCGCGCAGCGCGACGGGCCCGGCGACCAGCGAAAACACCGCGAAAACCAGCGCGACCGGCGGGTTCAGCAACTGCCAGCCGAACTCCCGGCCGGTCGCCGGATCCTCCATGATCCACGTGAAACGTCGATTCCAGCGGATCCACCACGCCCGCCGGTAGAGCTGGGTGCCGTCGCGATACCAGCCGTCGCGCTCGCGTTCCGGCTCCGGCGGAGCAGGCCGGTACGGACTCCGGATCTCCTGTCCGGTCCATCGGCCGACCAGCTCCCGCGCGTGCCGCGACCGGACGCGCGCGAGCTCGACCACCGGCGAGAAGAAGAGCACGAGGCCGACGCACAACAGCGCGAACGCGATCAGTTCGAGCAGGACGTCAACCCAGCTCACCACCGCGAGACCGGCGAGTGCCCACGCGCGCCGCACCGACGTCATGGCACCCCCTTTCGCTCCTCAGTCTCGCCGCTGCGGCCTTCGCCGGCCCTGGCTCCAGCTCCCGGTACGGGGTGGCCCCAGCCCCACCCCGATGCCCGCAAAACCCCACCTCAACCGGGGTTTCCGGCTCATTCTGCCGGACCGCGCGCGCTTCTAGCGTCGTTCGCATGCGACTCATCGAAGTTTCCGAACTCCGCAAGGCCTACGGGGGCCGGGTCGTGGTCGACGGCGTCTCGTTCTCCGTCGACCGCGGCGAGATCTTCGGCGTTCTCGGCACGAACGGCGCCGGGAAGACCACCGCGGTCGAATGTCTCCAGGGCCTGCGTGCGCCAGACTCCGGCACCATTTCCGTACTGGGCCTGGATCCCGCGCGCGACACCGCCGAACTGCGCCGCCGCGTCGGCACCCAACTGCAGGACGCACGCCTGCCGGAGAAACTGCGGGTCCGCGAGGCGCTGTCACTGTTCGCGTCGTTTTATCCCGACCCGGCCGACATCGACGCTCTGCTGACCCGGCTCGGCCTCGACGCCCACCGCGACATCGCCTTCGGCAAGCTCTCCGGCGGTCTGCGGCAGCGGTTGTCCATCGCACTCGCCCTGGTCGGCAACCCCGAACTGGCCATTCTCGACGAACTGACCACCGGCCTCGACCCGCACGCCCGGCAGGAAACCTGGCAACTGGTCGAGAACGTGCGTGCTTCCGGGGTGACGGTCGTGCTGGTCACGCACTTCATGGACGAGGCGCAACGGCTGTGCGACCGCCTAGTGCTGCTGGACCGAGGCCGGGTCGTCGCCACCGGCACCCCCGCCGAACTGCTCGCCGACACCGGACGGCCGAACCTGCACGAAGCGTTCGTCGCTCTCACTCGCGGCTGAAGGAGATCTTCCGATGCGTACTTTGCTGATTACCGAAGCGAAACTGTTCCTGCGCACGCCGCTGTGGGCGATCCTGGGCGTCTTCCTGCCGACCGGGGTCCTGCTGGGCGTCGGCTCGATCCCCGGAATGCGGGAACCCAGCCCCGCCACCGGCGGCTACCGATTTGTCGACCTGTGGGTGCCGTCGCTGGTCGTGATCGCGCTGGCGATGCTGGGCCTCCAAGTGATCCCGGCGGCCGTCGCGACCTACCGCGAGCACGGCGTCCTCCGCCGCCTCGCCACGACGCCCGTGCCGCCAGCGCACCTCCTGCTCGCGCAAGTGCTGATCCACGCCGCCGTCGCACTGGCCGGGGTGCTGCTGATGCTCGGCACCGCGAAAATCGCGTTCGCCGTGCCGATCCCGAAACATCCCGGGCTCTTCCTGCTGGCCCTGCTGCTCGGCCTGGTCTCGGTCTTCGCGCTAGGCCTGATCGCCGCTTCCCTCGCCCGCACCGGCAAAGCCGCCGGCGGACTGGCGATGATCGCCTTCTTCCCCATCATGTTCCTGGGCGGCGTCTATCTGCCACGACCGCTGTTGCCCGCGGTGATCCAGAAAATCGGTGCCTACGTGCCGCCCGGCACCCAGCCGTTGCAAGACGCCTGGGTCGGCGATGGCGGACAGCCGCTGCAGTTCGCCGCGTTGGCCGCCTTCGCGCTCGGCGGAACGGTGCTCGCCGTGCGGCTGTTCCGGTGGGAGTGATCCACCAAAGTGGTGATGAAACTCGTTTTCTCTTGTGGCCGGGTCCGGCGGGCCGGTAGCTCTGAGGGGTACCGCTGACCATGGAGGTTGTCTTGTCCTTGGACGTATCGCCCGCGCTGCTGGAAAAGGCCGAACGCGGGGAGGTCTCCGACGCCGAGTTCGTGGCCTGCGTGCGGGAATCGCTGCCGTACGCGTGGGAGGTCATCACCGGAGTGATCGCGGAAGCAGACACCGCCGCGGACGGATTCGCGGACAACGAAACCCCGCCGCCGGACGAGACCGCCCGCGGGCAACTGCTGCGGGCACTGGCCTCGGACGCGATCCGGGGCGGGCTGGAACGGCATTTCGGGGTGAAGCTGGCGTTCCAGAACTGCCACCGGGTGGCTGTTTTCCGGGACACGGACGGGGATCGGTACCAGGCGTTCGTTTCGCCCCGGGGGCAGTTGCTGAACCAGAGCCCCGAACTGCGGGACTGCTGAGTCCGGTTCAGGCTTGAGGACTGGCCTGCTCAGGGGATTGCTCTGAGCAGGCCAGTCCTTCGGCTGCGCTGATCTCAGCAGCAATCACGCCAGCCTCAGCTGGATTCAGCCGCTGACCGCGGCGTCGTACCGGCAACGGCATGGCCGACGAGGGCGAATGCGCCGATTGCCAGCGAGCCGAACCCCATGTACGTCGCGTCGATAACGCATCGGCGCAAGCTCGTTCGGGCATCCCTTGTCGGCCATCATCGCGTTAGTCAGAGTGCCAACGATCACGAATGTTCAGGGCTTCATGGCGGCTCCGGATTGTCGGCTATGTCCTCGTGCCGGTTCGCATTGATCAACGCCAGCGCACTCGACGCCCAGGACTCGAACCTGCGACCTAGAGGCCAGAAGGCTCGTGCCCCCGCAGCGCGGGCAACACCTCGGCACCGATCCGCGCGATGTTCGCCATCGTCCCCTCCGCCGTGCCGGACGCTTCCACGAACATGATCACGTGGGACACCCCAGTGCGCTCAAGACTCGTCCGCACAGTTTCGACGCAGTGGCCGACCGGGCCAACCGGATGGATCGCGCACAGCTTTTCCGTGTACTCCCAAGGATCCCGAGCCGGCCCAGGCCGGTCGTCCACCGGCACGTGAGCGGCTAAGCCGTCCGCCAGCCATCCCGGCAAAGCGCGGCGCACCACCGCCGAAGCATTGTCGCCGACCTGGCACAGCACTGTCGACACATGGTCCGCAGGCGCACCGTAAGCAGCAACGGTGGCCGCCTTCTCCGCATCATCCGCGTGCAGGCCCAGCAACAACGGCAGCTCACGTTCCGCAGCCAGCCGGACCGCGGAAGAAGTCGGCCCGCCGCAGGCCACCACGACTTGGGGAGCGCGCTGCGGAGCCGGGCGCAGCTGTACCTCGCGGAAGGAGAAATGCGAACCCCGGGCCGAGACTCGACCACCGGCGGCGGTCAGCAGAAGATCCAGCGACTCCGCGAAACCCGTTTCGTAGCGCGGCAATCCGGTGCCGAAGACCTCCAGGTCCTGCCATGGCCCACCTCGGCCGATGCCCAACCGCAGGCGGCCGTCGGAGATGGCGTCGAGCATGGACCACTGCTCGGCCAACGCGACCGGATGCGTCGTGGACAGCACGCTCACCGCCGTACCGACGCCGATTCGCGACGTCTGACCGAGCACGTGCGCGGCGAGCGTGATGGCCGACGGGCACACGCCATACGGCATGAAGTGGTGCTCAGCCAGCCACACGTCGTCGAAACCGGCGGCTTCGGCCGCACCGGCCGCGCGGACGGTGCGCCGCAGTACGGCGGCGTCGTCCTGTCCCGGGAAGCGGCCCGAGACCAGGAAGACCCCGAACCTCAGTTGTTCACCGACACGTTGTTGAACCACAGCAGCGGGTCCAGCCACGGGAACACCACGAACATCAGCAGCGCCACGATTCCGAGCACCAGCACGAGCGCGATCGCGAATTTCACCGCGAACGGACCGGGCAGATGCCGCCAGAGCCAGCCGTACATCAGGACGCGACTCCGATCTTCTTCAGCAACGTCGTGTAATCCGGCACCTGCGTCTTCGGCACCTGGCGGGTCAGCACCGAGGTGATGATCAGCCGTTCCTTCGCCGAGAACTGCGGGTGACATGTGGTGAGCGTGAGCAGCGAAGCCTGCTGCGCCTTCGGCAACGCCCCGGCCGGCTTGTACGGCACCGGGTTCACCGCTTCGCCCTGGCTCGGCTGGACGACCTTGCGGCCGAACGTCTCGTCGTACGGGCCGCCGCCGGGGATGCTCGAGTTGCGCAGCGTCGACACGCCCTTGCACTCCGGCTGCGCGCCCTTGCCGCTGCTCCAGCCCTTGATCTCGTCGTCGTAGGGCAGCACCTGGTAGATGAAGAAATCGGTGTGCGTTTCGATCACGATCTGGTCGCAGGAGCTCAGGTTGTCCAGGTCGTTGAACGGCGCGCCCTTGCCGACGCGGTGCCCGGCGATGCCGAAGTTGCCCGGTTCGCCCGGTAGCGCGGTGCCCTTGTAGTGGCCGGGGCCGACCGCCAGCGAATCCTCTCCGGTGCCTTCCTGGATGGTGAAGTTGAAGTCCGCCCCGAACGAGGGGATGTGGATGCGCGCGAACGCCTTGCCGTCGATCAGCTCGGGGTGCAGCGTGCGGTCCTTCGCCCAGTCGCCGTCGAGCTGGTCGCTCGCGGTGTGCTGTTTCTCGGCGGAGAACAGGTCGGTGACCCACACCTCGTACACCATGAACAGCAGCACGACCACGCCGAGCGTGATGAAGATTTCGCCCGCGGTGCGGATCGCGAGCCCGCCCTTGCCCAGCGGCGGCGGGGTCTTTTTCGCCTTCTTGTCGTCCTTGTCTTCAACCGCGACCGCGGAGAACACCTCGGTCGGCTGCTCGGCGAAGTCCGGGCCGGTCATCCGCCGCCGGGACGGATCCGGGGCCGCGGCCCCCACCCGGCGAGGCATCTGCCGTCCTTCTTCCGGCTGACGGCGGGGACGTTCGCCGAGATCCCCGGACTGGGCGCGGAATTCCGCGGTACGGCGCGATTCGGCGGGGCGTCGCGGCGGGGTTCCTTCGGCCCGGAACTCGGCGGGACGGCGAGGTCCGGCCTCGCGCGGGCCGCCGAAATCACCGCCGCGGGGGTCACCCTCGCGGGGCCTGCCTTCGCCCGTCCGGCCCTGCCCGGGCCGGTTTTCGCCGCCGTCCCGGCGCGGTCCGCCCCGGTCGATCGGCGTGCGCTGTTCGGGTGATCTCCGACCCGGGTCGCCGGCCACTCTTCGCCGCGGCGGGGTCTCCCCGGACTGCCTTCTCGGCGGCGGCGCCTGGCGGCGGACCGGGCGGTCAGGTCCCGTGCCGGGGCCGCGGTCGTCCTCGCCCGGCCAATCTTGCGGCGTCACGCAAGCTCCTCCCGCGCCCGGCCGGAGTCCTGCCCGGCACTCCAGGTGGCGCTGTTGTCACAGTCTGAGAAACCCGACCGCTCCCGCCCGGTGCTGCGGAGCCGTCCTTTACGTTAACGTGTGCACGTGGCGCTGGTTGCGCACCCCGACAGCGGGACCTCGTCCAGGATGCCGCCACCAGGAATGCCCGAGAGCACGCGAGGAAACGATGCCGAAGTCGAAGGTCCGCAAGAAGACCGCGTACACCCCGCCTGTCGACCGCCGCACCCCGGTGAAGGTCCAGGCCGCGGGACCGTCGAACCTGTTCTACAAGATCGTCATGTTCGGCCTCATGCTCCTCGGGCTGGTGTGGCTGGTCGTGAACTACATCGCAGGCGACAAAGTTTCGTTCCTCAGCGAGCTCGGAAACTGGAATTTCGCGATCGGATTCGCCGCGATGATCGCCGGCCTGCTGATGACGATGCGGTGGCGCTGACCATCCGCCGGATCAGCTTTGCTCCGGTCGGCCGATTGACACCGAATCACACCGGTGTGACTCATCCCCAGTGTGGATAACCCCTGTGGATAACCACTCGGCCTCATGGGCCCCGCGCCGGAACCTCGTGGTAGTGGCGTGGGGCCTGGCCACGTTGCTGCTGGCCGGAACCGTCCTGGACGCGCTCTTCGGCGACGGCAAGGGCGCGGTGCTCACCGGCCTCGCGACGCTGGCCGTCGGCGCGTTCGCGGTCCACTGGACGCTCGTGCGGCCCCGCCTGTCCGCCGACTCAGCGGGGCTGCGGGCCCGCACGCTCACCGGCACGCACCGGCTCCCCTGGACCGGCACGACGGTCCGGCTGCGCAGCACCCGCCGCCTCGGCCGCGACGGTGTGACGCTCGAACTGGAGCGTGACGAGCAGCTGTTCATCTTCGGGCAGACCGACCTCGGCGAGGATCCTCGCGACGTGCTGGACGTGCTCGCCGAACTGCGGGCTCGCTCAGCTGGAGCCTGAGGACTTGCAGAAGTACTTGTAGTCCCCCTGGACCAGCTGCGGAGAGCAATCCAGCGAGGGGAACTCGGTGGCTCGCCACCCGATCAGCCCGACGAGCGCGATCGCGACGACGGCGGTGCCGATCGCCTGCCACCGGACCAGATTGCGGGCCGGGGCGTAGAGCATCGCAGCCGTCACCAGTGCCCCGGTGACAAGGCCGCCGACGTGCGCCCAGATCGAAATGCCGGGGATGGAGAAAGTGATGTAGGCGTTGATCACCAGGTTGATGAGCAGCGCGGTCGGGTTCAGCCGCAGTTTGAGGGTGATCACCGCGTAGCTGCCGAGCAGCCCGAAGATCGCGCCGGACGCGCCCACGGTCGGCGTGCCGTCGCCGAAAAGCAGCACCGCGGTGGAGGCGCCGAGCATCGACACGAAGTAGAGCGCCAGGTACCGGATCTTTCCGAAGACCTGCTCCAGCGCACGGCCGATCATCCAGAGCGAGAACGCGTTCGCCGCGATGTGGATGGGCCCGTAGTGCAGGAAGCCCGACGTGAAGACCCGCCACCACTCACCCGCGCCGAGGGTGAGCACCGGCTGCAGGTAGAGCCGGACCTGGAGGAGGGCCAGATTGTTGTCGAACAGGCTCTTCGCCTGGATGACGGTGATCAGGAAGATCACCACGTTCACCGCGATCAGCGTCGCGGTGACGGTGTAGGAGTTCGAAAGCCGGGCCCCGGCGATCGTGCGGGAGCCCATTCCGGCGTCGCGGTACTGCCGGTGCTGATGTTTCTGCTGTTGCGCCCCGGTCTGGACGCAGTCCGTGCACTGAAACCCCACGGGGGCTTCGCGCAGGCAGTCCGGGCAGGCCGGACGCCCGCAGCGGGCACAGCTGAGGCCGGTCGGGCGGTTCGGATGCCACCAGCAACCGGGGAGAGACGGCGCGGACGGGTTCGGCGGTTGGCTCACGATGACTCCAACCTACCGAAACCCCATCCCTGCCTGCGGCGCGTCAGTCTTCGACGGTGATCTTCTCGATGACCACGTCCGACAGCGGGCGGTCCGCCGGTCCGGTCGCGGTCGTCGCGATGGCGTCGACGACGCCGCGGGACTCCTGGTCGGCGACCTCGCCGAAGATCGTGTGCCGGAAGTTCAGGTGCGAGGTCGGCGCGACGGTGATGAAGAACTGCGAGCCGTTGGTGCCCGGCCCGGCGTTCGCCATGGCCAGCAGGTACGGCTTGGAGAACTGCAGCTCGGGGTGGAACTCGTCGCCGAACTTGTAGCCGGGGCCGCCGCGGCCGGTGCCCGTCGGGTCACCGCCCTGGATCATGAAGCCGTCGATGACCCGGTGGAAGATCGAGCCGTCGTAGAACGGACCGGAGTTGCCGCCCTTCGCGTTCGGCTGGGTGTACTCCTTGGAGCCGGTGGCCAGCCCCACGAAGTTCGCCACGGTCTTCGGCGCGTGGTCGGGCAGCAGGTTCACGTGGATGTCACCCTGGTTGGTGTGCAGGGTGGCCTTGCGGGCGCTTTCAGTCACGCCGCCATCGTGCCACCCCTTCGCACAAATGGGGGGTTCAGGGGGCGTCCCCGGCCCGTCGCGCTGGACACCGGCCCAGGAAGAAGGCACTTTCCCGAGGTTTCCGCGAGGCCCGCAGCGGGAAGCCGCAGCGGTACGGGCGGAAAAAGGGCAGGATAGATGTCAAGCAACAGATCTGTTTCACAACGATTGATGAGGTGAAGACCATGACCCGGGCCGTGGAATCGGTCGGTGAGTCGGCCAAGTCCGGCTCGGCGGACCTGCGGAAGCTGGTCGTCGAGGCGGGCAAGGCGGGCGCGAAGGCCGCCGAGGCCGGCGCGGAGGAGCTGGGGAAGCGCAGCCGCCGGGCCCGGCGCAAGCTGGCGAAGAAGACGGAGCTGACCCGCAAGGAGCTGAAGAAGAGCTCCGCCGCGGCGCGCAAGGAAGCACTCGCCCGTATCGCCGAGATGAAGAAGCCGGGCCGCAAGGCCAAGAAGGCCGCGATCAAGGCCGCTGCGTCGGCAGGCGAGTCGAAGCGCCGCGGCAAGAAGGACTTCAAGGCGGCGAAGAAGGAGTTCCGCGCCGCGCTGGAGGAGGCGAAGAGCGCCGCCAAGGGCACTCGCAAGCGTCGCCGCTGGCCGTGGATCCTCGGCCTCGGCGCGGTCGCGGTCGGCACCGCCGTCGCGCTGAAGTCGCGGCAGCAGGAGCCGCCGGTCGCGCCGGCTCCGCCGAAGGCCACCCCGCCCGCTCCCCCCTCCCCTCCCGCGAAGCCGGCTCCGGAAGCCAAGGACGCGAAGGACGCCAAGCCGGGCGAACCGAAGACGAACGGCAAGGCGCCGAGCACGTCGGCCGCCGAGAAGAAGAACTGAACGCGCGAAAAGGGCCCCGGGAAGTGCTTCCCGGGGCCCTTTTTCGTATGTCGCTCAGTCCGTTCAGACCGCGGCGGCGTGCTTGTCGATCAGCTGGCCGAGACGCGGCAGCGCCTCCTCGACGTTCTTCTTGCCGTTCGGGCGCAGCTTCGAGTAGACCTTCTTGATGCTGTCGCGGCTGCTGCGCTCGGCGCGGCTGTCGGTGACCCCGAGCAGCGCGTCCGAGGCCTCGTCCGAGCGGCTGGTCAGGTAGGCGCCGAAGTC
Source organism: Amycolatopsis rubida (assembly GCF_900115345.1). Classification (GTDB taxonomy): domain Bacteria; phylum Actinomycetota; class Actinomycetes; order Mycobacteriales; family Pseudonocardiaceae; genus Amycolatopsis; species Amycolatopsis rubida. The sequence continues at coordinate 900,994 of NZ_FOWC01000001.1, forward strand.
GTTGCCGCCCTGGGCGCGGTAGTCGCCGTAGAACGGCTCAAGCGCACCGGCGAAGTCGTCCAGCAGGCTGTCGACCGCGGAGGGGATGATGCCCGGCTTGATCTTCTTGACGGCGGCGAAGCCGGTCTTCACGACCGCGCCCGAGACTCCGCCCTTGTCGGAGACCTCGGCGTCCACGAGCTCTCCGAGGTCGGTGACCACGTTGGGGCGACGGCTCGAGTCGAGCAGGATTTCCTTGAGGGTGTCAGCCACGAATCTGTCCTTGTCGTCAAAAGGGGTAACCAAGTATTCGGTGCCGGACGGGCACCCGCCGCGCGAGTGTTGGGGGGACCGCGCGTGCTGCTTAGAGTAATACAAGATCAACTTCACTCACCCGTGCGGAGCCCGTTACTCAGAGCTTCAGGGCAGCGATAGCCTTTTTCGCCACTGTGCGTGCTTTGATGCTCTGCTTCTGGTTGCTCGTCACGACGACGGCGGCCTCGCCCTTGGCGACGGCGTAAACCACCCCGTCACCGACAGGCTGATAGCCGCCCTTCCATCCCGCCGGTTCCGTGGCCGGATTCGACGTGTCGACCGGCGCGGCCTTGTTGACCAGCGCGGTAGCGACGTCGCTCTTGCCCACGTACACCCGCACGGTCAGCTGAAGGCTGCCGTCCGGACGGTAGAAAAAGCACGTCGGATGCGGCTCGTCGTCGGACACGCTCACCTTGGTGACGTGCTGTCCGTTCGCGTCCTGCACCGTCTCGTTCGACAGGTACGGGCACTCCGCGGTGCGCACGGGCTGCGGATCGGGCGGCAGCCCCGCCGACGTCGGCGCGGAACTCGCCGGTGCCGAAGACGGAGTCTCCTTCGCCGGGCTCGACGGAGCGCAGCCGGCGAGCAGGACCAGGGCTGGGGCGAGAGCGAGAAGTCGGCGCATGGCGGGCACAGTCAACCATGCCCGGTGAAGTCCGTGCGAAGGCGGCGCGTGCGACGATGACGTCGGATTCCGCTCAGCCCGGGGAGGTCGCGGACGTGCTCACGCCCGAGCAGTACCTGCAGGTGGTCGCCGAACGCGTGGTGCGCAGTGGCGGCAGGCTCAACACCGTCCAGATCGGACCGGTGACGTGCGCGGTCGGCCTGTTCGCCGAGTCGATCATGCTGTCCACGATGAACTACTGCGTGGTCGCGGGCGCCTGTTCCGACGTCGACGCGGCGACCCTGCGGCAGTTCACCGGCATGGCCACCCAGCACGCCCGCGCCAACGTGCAGGGCACGATCGGCTGGACCGCCGCGTCGGTGGTGATCTGCGGGCTCGTCGGCCGCGTGCACCCGGACGCCGCGCAGCTGGCGAGCGCGAAGACGAGCAACCAGTTCGGCGGCGAAACCCGGATGGTCGCGGTGGATCCGCACGCGGGCATGACCTACGCGTTCACCGGCGGGAAGCTCTGGGGCGCGGCGATGCACGGCGCGATCAACGCGAAGCTGACGTTCTGTTTCCCGCAGCCGGGCGAGGCTCTCCAGCAGGTGCAGTGGCAGCAGCAACAGGCCGCCTACGGGCAGCCCCCGCAATCGGGTCCCGGCGGGTTCCCTGGACAGATTCCGTCCGGGCCGATGCCGCGGACTTCTCCTCCGCCCGCCGCCGGACCGGCCGGGCCGCGGCCGCCGCATTACCCGCCGCCGGGCCAACCGCCGTACGGTCGGTGACATGGTTTCGTTGCGCGGCTGGCAGTCGTTTCCCGAACAGCTTCCGGAATTCGACCCGGACCACACCCCGGAAACGCCCGAAGAGCTGTTCCTCGCCTGGCTGACCGAAGCGGGCGAGCACGTGCTGGCCCCGCACGCCGTCACTCTGTCCACAGTGGACGCTGACGGGGCTCCGGACGCTCGCGTGGTGATCCTGAAGAACGTCGGCGAGGACGGCTGGGCGGTCGCGACCAGTTCGGAAAGCCCGAAGGGCCAGCAGCTGGCGGCGAACCCGCGCGCGGCGTTGACGTTCTTCTGGCCCGGCCGCGGACGTCAGGTCCGGGTGCGCGGTTTGGTGGTCCCGGCCGCGCCCGAGGTGTCCGCCGACGACTTCCTCGCTCGGCCGCCGGCGTCGCGCGCCGAGGCGTACGTCGGACATCAGTCGGAGGTGCTCTCCGATCCGGCGAAGCTCGTCGAAGCGGCCGCGGCGGCCGCGGATTGGGTAGCGGAGAACCCGGACGTGGCACCGGAAACGTGGACGCGCTACCTGATCCAGCCGGAATCGGTGGAGTTCTGGCAGGCCTCGCACGACCGGCAACACCTCCGGGTCCGCTACCGCCGCGACCCCGCAGGCTGGGTCCGCGAACGCCTCTGGCCCTAAAGCCGGGCGTTGGCGCGCAGCTTGGAGATCGCGCCGACGGTGACGTAACCACGCCAGTCCAGCGCGGCCGCCGGGGAGAAACTGGCGAAGTCGACCGTCCAGCCGCCGTCGGGCTGCTGGCCCTGTTCCAGCCGGGTCAGATCCGCTTCGATCGCCGCCGCGGTGAACAGCCGCCGCGACGGGCCGGGCACCGGGCTGAAGTCCAGCGGACGCAGCACCTCGCCCTCGGAACCGCCCTGCACCGGGACGATTCCGCTCTCCGGCAAGAACTTCCCGAGCTTCGTCAGGAGTTCGTCCGCTTCCGGATACCGGTCGCGGGAGGCATCGAGCAGATGGATCGCGAAGCTCAGCTCGATGGCGTGCGGCATCTCTTCGAGGTCCCGGATCGCCCGCAGGGACGTCTCGGTCGCCCGCGCGAGCCACGGATGTGCCGCGACGGCCGGATCGTGCTCGGCGACCCGCCACGCCGCGGACGTGACGAACGCGGTGCTCTGCAAGGAGAACGCCGCCGGATCGGCTCCGGTCCAAAAGGGAGCGCACGCGGTCGGGTCGGCGACCGGGAACGCGAACGGCAGCCCACCGTCCGGGAACGACACCGATTCCAGCCAGTCGCACAACTGCACCGCGTGCGGCGTGGTCACCGGCGCGAGGTCGGCGAACATCTCGAACGCGTGCAGCGCGCCGCCCGGCTGGCTTTCCGGCGCACGCAGGTCCGGTTCCAGGCCCCAGCCGTAGCCGCCGTCCGGATTCCGGTAGGCCGCGACCGCCGCGAGCACCTCCTCGGCCCGCCCGTTTCCGTTCAGCAGCTCGAACCGCCGCTGGTCCAGCAACCTGCCGTGCCCGGCGAGGAACGGGGCGACGGCCTCCCATTTCACAGTCACCCGGAAACGGTCGCACGAGCCCGGCGCGAGGGTCTTGAACGAATCGGCCACCAGCACGAAAGAGCGGATTACTGGGGCTGGAGCGATCTCCGTGGCACGATTCGGAAGTGACCAGCAAACCGGACGACGCGCAGCGATGGGCCGATCTCGCACGGTTGCGCCGGGTGCGCGACCGGATCGACCGCGAATACGCGCGTCCCCTGGATGTCGAGGCGCTCGCGCGGAGCGTCAACGTGTCCGCCGGGCACCTGAGCCGGCAGTTCCGCGCCGCTTACGGAGAGTCGCCGTATTCGTATCTGATGACCCGTCGCATCGAACGCGCGATGGCGTTGCTGCGCCGAGGCGACCTGAGCGTCACCGAGGTGTGTTTCGAGGTCGGGTTCTCGTCGCTGGGGACGTTCAGTACGCGCTTCACCGAGCTGGTCGGAAAGCCGCCAAGCGTTTACCGCCAGGAGGAGACCGGGGCGACCGAGGGCATGGCGCCGTGCGTCGCGAAACAGGTCACCCGACCGATCAGGAATCGAGAAGCACCCCGTTCGGCGCGAACCTAGTGTGACCGGCATGGAGATGACCATTCACGCGAGCTTCCTCCCGCACACCGATCCGGAAGCGACGCTGACTTTCTACCGTGACGTCCTCGGCTTCGAGGTGCGCAACAACGTCAAATACGGGGACCTGGCCTGGATTACCGTCGGCCCGCCCGGACAGCCGGACACCTCGCTCGTGCTGCAGCCGGTCGCCGCGTTCCCCGGCATCACCGACGACGAACGCCGGATGATCACCGAAATGATGGCCAAGGGCACCTACGCCGCGCTGAACCTGGCCACGAAGGACGTCGACGCGACCTTCAACCGGTTGCAGGCCAGCGACGTCGAGGTCGTGCAGGAGCCCACCGACCAGCCCTACGGCCTGCGGGACTGCTCGTTCCGCGACCCGGCCGGGAACCTGATCCGCATCCAGCAAGCGAGCTGAAGAAGTCCGAGCCGGACCGCCGGGGAAACTGGGAGAGACGATGACCAAGGCCAAGGGGAAGACCACGCCCTCGCCGGAGCACGCCGCTGACAGCCATGACCTGATCCGCGTGCAGGGCGCCCGCGTGAACAACCTCAAGGACGTCAGCGTCGAACTCCCGAAGCGCCGGCTGACGGTGTTCACCGGGGTGTCCGGCTCGGGCAAAAGCTCGCTGGTGTTCAGCACGATCGCGGCCGAGTCGCAGCGGCTGATCAACGAGACCTACAGCAGTTTCGTACAGGGTTTCATGCCGGCGCTCGCCCGTCCCGAGGTCGACGTGCTCGACGGGCTGACCACCGCGATCATCGTCGACCAGCAGCGGATGGGGGCCGATCCGCGGTCGACGGTCGGCACCGCCACCGACGCCAACGCGATGCTGCGGATCCTGTTCAGCAGGCTCGGTACGCCGCACATCGGGTCGTCGCAGGCGTTCTCGTTCAACGTCGCCTCGGTCAGCGGCGCGGGAGCGGTCACCGTGCGGCGCGCCGGGAAGGAGATCAAGGAGCGGCGCAGTTTCAGCGTCACCGGCGGCATGTGCCCGCGCTGCGAGGGCCGCGGTTCGATCAACGACATCGACCTTTCCCAGCTCTACGACGACGCGAAGTCGCTCGCCGAGGGCGCGCTGACCATCCCCGGCTACACCCCGGGCGGCTGGAACTACCGGCTCTACACCGGGTCCGGCCTGATCGACCCGGAGAAGCCGATCCGCAAGTACACGAAGCGCGAGCTGCGGGACTTCCTGTACAAGGAACCGACGCGGATGAAGATCGAAGGCATCAACATGACCTACGAGGGTCTGGTGCTGAGGATCCAGAAGTCGTATCTGTCCAAGGACGTCGAGGCGATGCAGCCGCACATCCGCGCGTTCGTGGACCGCGCGGTCACCTTCGCGACCTGCCCGGAGTGCGACGGGACGCGGCTGAGCGAACTGGCGCGATCGGCCAAGGTCGACGGGATGAGCATCGCCGACGTGTGCGCGATGCAGATCAGCGACCTCGCCGATTGGGTCGGGAAGCTGTCCGACCCGTCGGTCGCGCCGCTGCTGAAATCGCTGCACGAGACGCTCAAGTCGTTCGTGGAAATCGGGCTCGGCTACCTGTCGCTGGACCGGCCCGCGGGCACGCTGTCCGGCGGGGAGGCGCAGCGGGTGAAGATGGTCCGGCACCTCGGCTCGTCGCTCACCGACGTCACGTATGTCTTCGACGAGCCCACCATCGGCCTGCACCCGCACGACATCCAGCGGATGAACGATCTGCTGCTCCGCTTGCGGGACAAGGGAAACACCGTCCTCGTGGTGGAGCACAAGCCGGAGGCGATCGCGATCGCCGACCATGTGGTCGACCTCGGACCGGGCGCGGGCACGAACGGCGGCACGGTGTGTTTCGAGGGCACTGTGGACGGTCTGCGCGCGAGCAAGACGTTGACCGGCAAGCATTTGGACGACCGCGCATCGCTCAAGCCGTCAGTGCGCGAGCGCACGGGCGTGCTGGAGATCCGCGGCGCGAGCACGCACAACCTGCAGGACGTGGACGTCGACATCCCGCTCGGCGTGCTGTGCGTGATCACTGGTGTCGCCGGATCCGGCAAAAGCTCGCTGATCCACGGGTCGGTCCGGGAATCCGACGATGTCGTGTCGGTGGACCAGGCCCCGATCCGCGGTTCGCGGCGGAGCAACCCGGCGACCTACACCGGGCTGCTCGAACCGATCCGCAAGGCCTTCGCCAAGGCCAACAACGTGAAGCCCGCGCTGTTCAGCGCCAACTCCGAGGGCGCGTGCCCGAACTGCAACGGCAACGGCGTCATCTACACCGACCTCGGGATGATGGCCGGGGTGGCCACCACCTGCGAGGTCTGCGAGGGCAAGCGGTTCGACGCCTCGGTGCTGGAGTACCACTTCGGCGGACGTGACATCAGCGAGGTGCTCGCGATGTCGGTCGCCCAGGCCGCCGCCTTCTTCGCCGAGGGCGACGCGAAAACTCCGGCCGCACACCGGATTCTCGAACGGATGGAGCAGGTCGGGCTCGGCTACCTGACCCTCGGCCAGCCGCTGACCACGCTGTCCGGCGGCGAGCGGCAGCGGCTGAAGCTGGCCACGCACATGGGGGGAGGCGGCGGCGTGTACATCCTCGACGAGCCGACCACCGGCCTGCACCTCGCCGACGTGGAACAGCTGCTCGGGCTGCTGGACCACCTGGTCGAATCGGGCAAGTCGGTGATCGTCATCGAGCACCACCAGGCCGTGATGGCGCACGCCGACTGGATCATCGACCTCGGCCCCGGCGCCGGGCACGACGGCGGCCAGGTGGTCTTCGAGGGGACGCCCGCCGAACTGGTGAAGAAGAAGCGGACGCTGACCGGGAAGCACCTGGCCGCCTACGTGGGCTAGTCGAGGGGCGGCCGCCGGTCGGTCCAGGGCAGCGCCTGCTCCAGAGTGCGGGAGACCTGCAGCAGCAGGTCCTCCCGCCAGGGCGCGGCGACCAGCTGGACGCCGACCGGCAGGCCGCTGGCCTCGTCGTGGTGCAGCGGGAGGGAGATCGCCGGCTGGCCGGTCACGTTGAACAGCGACGTGAAGACGCCCATCGGGTACGCGGCCACCACCGGATTTCCGCTCGCTCGCCACCCGCCGACCTTCGGCGGGAGACACGCCATGGTCGGCGTGACCAGCAGGTCGAAACTGTCGACGAAGGCTTCGGCAATGCGGCGGGAGAACACCTGGGTCTGGTGCACACTTTCCGCGTAAGTCCAGGAATCAACCGACTTCGCGGCTTCGCGCTGTGCCCGGTTGTGCGGTTCGATGCGATCCGGATCGACCACCGGGACGCCTGCGCTGGCGACGCTCCAGACCTTCAGGAACGTCGAGAGCAGCTCCTCGGACTTCGGCAGCGGAAGCGGTTTGTCGACGATCTGGTGTCCGGCTTCTTCGAGCGCGCGGAGGGTTTCGCCGACCGCGGTCAGGCAAGCCGGGTCAACGGTGATGCCGTCGATCAGCGAGGTCGTGAGGACGCCGATCCGCAGGCCGGACGGCGCTTCGACGGCCAGTGCGTCGGCAAGCGACCGCGTGGGCGTCGGCTGTGACCACCACGCGCCCGGGTCGTGTCGTGTGAGGACGTCCAGGGCGGCCGCGGTGTCGGTCAGCGTCCGGCTGAGGACACCGCTGGTCGCGAAGCCCTCGACCTCCACCACGGCGTTCGTGACCAGGCCGCGGGTCGGCTTCAGCCCGACGAGACCGGTGCACGAAGCCGGGATGCGGATCGATCCGCCGCCGTCCTCCGCGTGCGCGACCGGGGCCATTCCGGCGATGACGGCGACCCCCGCGCCGCTCGATGACCCGCCCGGCGTGCGGTCCGGATCCCACGGGTTGCGCGAGATGCCCTGCGCCTCGCTCTCAGTGAAGGAAACCGCGCCGAACTCCGATGTCGTGGTCTTGCCGAGCGGGAGGAAGCCCGCATCAGCGAACCGCCGCACGATCGGGTCGGACTTCGGCTGCGGGGAACGGTCGGTGGCCAGCGAGCCGTACGTGGTCGGCCAGCCTTGCACGTGGACGAGGTCCTTGACCGGCAGCGGAACCCCGTGGAACGGCGGCAGGTCCTCCGGCGCGCACCGCACCACAGCGTCCGCGGCGGCTTTCGCGGCGGCGCGGACCTCGTCGTCGGCGCGGAAGCAGAAGGCGTTGAACTTCGGATCCAGCTCGGCGATGCGGTCGAGGTAGCAGTCGGCGACCTCGACCGGGCTCACCTCCTTCGCGCGGATGGCGGCGGCGATTTCGACGGCGGAGCTGAACGGATTGACCATGACCGATCCCCTTTCCGGTTCCCGTTCAACCTGGTCGGACCGGTGGTCGGCGGTCTTGGAGAAATGTCGCGCTGCCGGATTTGGCTACGCTGGCGGCATGCGACCAGCCGAGTGGGCTCGCGACGGGGCAGCGGTCTGGGGTATCGCCGTGCCGTCCCGGCCGCTCCGGCTGCCCGGGGTGCAGATGGCCGGATTCGTCGGCGACACCGTTGATCTGATCGACTTGACGGTGGTCCCGTACCCGGCGGTCACGCTGTTCGTCAATCTCCGCGAAGGGCTGTTCGTCAACGGGGTAGCGCGAGACAGCGCCGTCACCGGCATCGCACCGCGAGAGATGCGCGTGCGCGGGCAGAACATCGAATGCGTGCAGGTCCGGCTGTCCCCCGAGGTCGCGCACGCGGTGCTCGGGACGGATCTGACCGGCGAGATCGCCCCTCTTGAGGACGTCTGGCCTGCTGGGCTGCCTGACCGGCTGCGCGCACTCGACTCCTGGAACGACCGGTTCGCGCTGGTAGAAGCCACGCTGGGCAAGCGGTATGCGGCCGGGCGCATGGTCGATCCGGAAGTCGCCTTCGCCTGGCAGCGGATGCACGCGCATCACGGTCAGGTGCGGATCGAGCAGCTGGCCGACGAGACCGGATGGAGCCGGAAACGCCTGTGGTCCCGGTTCCGCGGCCAGCTCGGGCTCAGCCCGAAACGCGCCGCGCAGCTGGTCCGGTTCGACCACGCGGTGCACCGGCTCGCCGCGGGGGAAAGCCCGGCTTCGGTGGCGGCCGAGAGCGGATATGTCGACCAGTCGCACCTGCACCACGAGATCAAAGCCTTCGCCGGAGTCACCCCCGCCGCCGCCGCGAACGCACCGTGGCTCGCGGTCGACGAGGTCGCCTGGTCTCGCCCCCACCGCGCGACCGGGTGATCGCACCGGCATGATCCCGGAGTGACTTCCATCCGGCCCCCCGCTGTCGTGCTGCGCCGGTGGCTAGACGACGTCGGCACCCGCCGACCGGCGGTGTTCGCGCTGGTCGGTGCCTCGGTGGCGGCGGCAGCGGCGATTCTGTGGCTCGTCTGCACGATGTGGCCGCTCGATCTGGAGATCTACCGGTCCGGCGCGCGGGCGCTGGCCCAGGGCGAGGACGTCTACGGCCCGCTCCCGCCGACCCGCGCCGGGCTGATCCTGCCCTTCATCTACCCGCCGTTCGCGGCCGTCCTGTTCCTGATCTTCGCCGCGATGCCGTTGCCGTTGGGCGCGATGCTGATGCTCGCCGTGTCCCTGACGTGCCTGTGCGGGACGGTCTACGTCGTGGTCCGGCCGCATGCCGGGCGGCGGACCGCGGTGTTGGCCGCACTGCTGATCGGTGCCGGTTCGCTGGCCTTCGAACCGGTCCGCGAGACGTTGTGGTTCGGGCAGATCAACCTGCTGCTGATGGCACTCGTGGTGATCGACTGCCTCGGCCCCCGGACGCGGCTGCCCCGCGGCGTCCTGCTGGGCCTCGCCGCCGCCGTGAAGATCACCCCGGCCGGGTTCCTGCTGTTCTTCCTGCTGAAAAAGGACTTCCGCGCGGCACTGACCACGATGGTCACCTTCGTGCTGGCCGGCGCTGCCGGGTTCGTGATCGCTCCGGAAGCGTCGATGAAGTACTGGTTCGGCGGCGGATTGACCGGTGCGTCCGGGATGAGCGGATCGATTTTCGCGACGAACCAGACCATCCAGGGCGCGGTGCACCGGTTCGGACTCACCGACGCGCCGACGCTGATCCTGGTCGCGGTACTGACCCTGGCCGCGCTCGCGCTGACCGTTCCCGCGATGCTGCGCGCCGACCCGCCGATGGCGTTCCTGCTCAACGCGACGGCGATTCTGGTGTGTTCGCCGATTTCGTGGTCGCACCACTGGGTGTGGATCGTGCCCGCGATCGTGCTGTTCGCCGCTCGCGCGCACACCCGGAACGCCGTCGCCGGATTGGCTGCCGTGGCGGCGATTTTCGTGATCGCGCCGCATTCGTGGCTGCCGAAGAACGGCTATCTGGAGCTGTCCTGGGGTCCGGTCGAGCACGTGATCGGCAACAGCTACTTGCTGCTGGCGCTGGGTTTTCTGGGCTGGCAGTGCTACTCGACGCGCCGTCACACCGCCGCGGTCTGAGCCAGCAACGCGTCTGCGTGGAGTACGTGCAATGCGCTGACCGCTCGGGTGAGCGCGACGTACAACCGTTGCAGCCCACGCTCCTCCGCCGCCACGCTGCGCGCCGGTTCGACCACCAGGACCGTGTCGTACTCCAGCCCCTTCGCCAAACTCACCGGCACCAGCGTGATCCGGGCCGCCTGGTCCAGCCCGCGCTCGGCAAGGGCCCGGCTCGCTTCGGGGATATCCGCGGCCAGCAGCCCGATCGATCCCTCTTGGCTGAGCGCTTCCCCGCAAGCATCGACCGTCTCGTCCGTTTCGCTCAGGTGCAAGGCATCCGCGGAATGCCGGAACGACGTGGGACTCCGCAGCTCCGGCGCGATCTGCGGGCACAGCCGGGCAGCGAAGTCCAGGACATCCGCCGGAACGCGGTAGCCGTGCGTGAATTCTTCGATCCGCCCGCCGGTCCGGTCAAGGTGGGTCAGCACTGTCGGCCAATCGCGGACCGCGGACGGACTGGTCGCCTGTGCGACGTCGCCGAGAACCGTGCACGCACCAGCCAACCTGCGCGCGATCGCCCGCAGATGCATCGGGCTGAGGTCGTGGGCCTCGTCGACCACGACGTGCCCGAGCTTCACCGGCCGTTCGATCAGCGCCGCGACCTCGTCCAGCAGCGCGAGATCGAGTGTCGACCAGGTCATCGCCTTACGACTGCGCGGGCGCGGACGGATGAGCGCTTCCTGTTCCTCAGCAGTGAGAATCCCGTCGGCCGCTTCCGCGAGACACGCCTTCTCGGTCAGCAGGTCACAGACCAGCCGCGCAGGCTCGACGGCAGGCCACATGTCGCGGACCGCCTTGGTGATCGCGGCATTGCGACGAAGCTGACGCAGGGTCGCGCTAGTGCCCCCGGACCGCTCCATCTCGCGCAGCACCCGATGCACGAGCCGTTGGCCAGCAATTCGCGCCCAGCACTGTAATCCGCGCCGCGGCTGAGGATTTCTGTGAGTTCCTCGGCGATGTCCTCGGGATGCAACCGCCAGGTCCGGTGCTGGTACTTCACTTCGAGCGTCCGGTCGACCGGCTGGCTCGCCGGACGCGATCACGTGCCACACCCTGCTGTACTCAACGCCTGCTTTGCTGGCCCGGCTTGCCGGGTACCTGCTGGAGAAGGAACAGCAACTGGTCGAAGAGCTACAGGCTTCGTGCGGGGTCTCGGACGAGTTCACCGCGCGACTGGTGGCTGCGCAGGTCCTCGGGGCGCAGCGGATCTTGGGGTTTCACCATGCCCGGGAGACCGCGGCGGGCGAAGCGCTGATGAGACTCATCCGGAAGCGGTCGCTCGGGCGGGAGCGGCTTACCGGATGCTGCGGGAGGGGCTGTCCTCGGTGCTGTGACTCTGGTTCAGTTCACAGAACCTTGATTGGCTGAGGCACGAAAAGTGCCCGGCCCGCTCCCGCGTCTCGCGCCAGCTCAGTTCTGGTCCGGGCTGTCGACCGGCACGCCCTGGTACCCAGTCCCCCGGTCCTGCGCGTTCGGCGGGTCCACCGGAACCCCGTGGTAACCGGTGCCCTGGTCCGTGGGCGGGTCGATCGGCACGCCGTTGTATCCCGTGCCCTGTTCCTGCGGGTCCGGAGTGTTCTCGTCCTTGGGCGGGGTGGTGTGCAGCTTCAACCCGTCCTTCTCGCAGCGGATCTCGTGCGTGCCCTCCGCGCCGGTATCGGTCAGGCACTGCCAGCCCCGCACGGTCAGCATGTAGTTGGATCCGACGGCCTTGTCGATATTGTCGAAGTATTCGGGAATAACGTTGAACGCTTCGGTGCATCCGACAGTACCGGCCTCGGTTGCGTCCGCGATCAAATCAACCTTGCGCGGTCCGACAGGCCCGCCGAGCGCACTGCAATTAACGTCCTCGGAACTGGCCCCGCCACCGCCGCTGCCGCCCTTTTTCACCGGCGTCTCCAGCTGCTGCACCTGGCTCTTCGCCGCGACGTTGACCGGGGCGGATTGGTTACTCGCCTGGGCTGCCGAATTCTGGCCAGAGCAGGCGGAAAGCAGTGCGACCGCACCGAGAGCCGCTCCGACGGTGGCAAATTTGACAGTCTTCATGAGCATTTCAATTCTCCCCTGACCAGCTCTTGGATTTCCCTTTGCCTCTAGAGACGCACACCGCCGGAGGGGGTTGCGAAGAAATTCCGCGGACTTGCCCGCGAAAGAACCTCGGCCCGACAACCGCACTGCGGGGTACCGTGGCGACGGCCCGTCCAGCAGCCGCAGTCCGCACCTGCCGTCCAGCATCGCCGGTGCCGTGCTGGCTCCGCCGATCGACTGCCCGATCATCGCGATCCGCCGCCCGGGTTTGGACGAGCTTTCTCCAGTCCTGGAGCTGACAGGCAACGCATTCCGTCGTATGCCCGTCCGGGAAGGTGATCGCCGTCGATTCGTAGTTGTGCCCGCTCCGCCAATCGCGGCGCAGCCCGCACTGTTCCTGCCCCGAGCATCGCCGCGACGTTATCACGCGCGTCTCATGACTTCAGCTCGGAGCCACGCAGCACCCGGCAGCATCATCAGTCACCGGCACGAACTCCGCGCCCAGCTGAGCAGAATCAGGCTGGCTCCTTCGCGGACAGTCCAAGCGAAAGACTGCGCACCATCCGGTACCTCCGGAATCCACCGCCGCGTACCCCCGGAAAGTCCTGCACCTTCCGCCATTCGTCCGACACCCCGACCGTCCCTCGGCCGGAGCGCGCCAACGCGTCGCGATGCGATTGTTCGTCGGTCCACTCCGCATAATTGAGCGCCCGGGTCCCGTCGGTGCTGACATGGAAATGCCCGGATATCCCGCCCGGCGCAGGTTTGTCCTCACTGGCCATCGCGCCGAACACGGTATCCACCCAACGTCGCTGCCGCTGCGCATCCGCACTGTCGAACTCAACGCTTACCACGACAACACATCCCGGAACCACCGAGTGGTCCCGATTTACGCTGCGATACAACCGATATTCCACCGGATCGCTCCCGGAAACCCGCCGCACGAGACCGGGATCGGCTGTCTCCTCCGCCCACTGGGTATAGACCAGCGACCCCTCGCCGTCGTTACCGGCCAACGCATTGAACGAAATCAGTCCGGTCGGCCACGGCTCTTTCTCCAGCCGGGCAAGCACATCCGCCGCCTCGACGGACGTTTCGGCAACCAGCACAGCGTCGACGTCCGTGCGCGCGAAGTCAGGCCGGGCAACGTGATTGACAGTCATGGATGTCCCTTCGAAATCAGTGATGACTCTCGAAGGATGGAACTTCAAGGGTGGTTGAAGTCAAGCCTTCGGCCGTGGCTCTCGGTACTCTGACTGTCACGAGGACAGAGGATCTTGATGCTTTCCAAGCAGACCGAGATGGTGGGCTGTCTCACGGTGCCGGCGGCCGGGTGCGGCCACGCTGACCATGCACCCTGACACTCCGGGGACGGGCCAGGTCTCGCCAAAGCCGGAGGACGCCCTCAAGTTCTTGATCGACCGAGAAAGTTCGGGTCGAGACGTATGCCAACCACGCGAACTGCCACCCGCACATCGACGGTCCGGGGGACCAGCGGAAGCCACCTCGAACAAAAGGTGGGCGACGGCGAGATCTGCTGGATTCCGATGACTCCCGGCCACGCGGATCTCTCGCAGCGAGGACTACCCGGCACCCGCGCTCAACGAGGTGTTCGGGGACGCGATCTTCACGATCATCGATCGGTTGAAGCAGACCCATAACGCACGAATCCCCGCCCGGCTTGGCCGAACGGGGAGTGCGGGTGGACCTGAGGGGAATCGAACCCCTGACCCCCGCCTTGCAAAGGCGGTGCTCTACCAATTGAGCTACAGGCCCGGTGCGGGCCGAGGCCCGCGAAGTGCTACGTCAGTTGCGCGACGCGTCCGCGGCCTTGGCCGGAACGCTACCGTTCGCCGACGGGGCGGCAGGCGTGGTGGCTTCCCGCCACAGGTCAGCCTCGGCCTTGGCCGCCTTGTTGCGCTTGACGACGAACAGGACGCCGCCCGCGACGACCGCGAGTGCCAACAGCTTCTTCACCTGAAGCCCCCTTCTGAGTGCTTGCGCTACCCCACGATGCTACCGGATCCGCCGCGCGTCCCGTCCGGCGGTTCCGGCTCTCTCGTTCCACGTGGAACACCGGGAATATCCGGAGTGATCGGTCCGTTGGACCAGACGGCCCCAGCGGCCGCGCACTGCTCAGCCCTGCCGGTCCTTCTCTTCCCGGCAGGGCTGACTCGTCTCCGCGAGCCGGGCCCTGGTGCCATCGAGGCCCGATTCGACCAGGTCAGGCCGGTTGTTCTCCATTCCGTACGTCACCTCGTACCACGGACCCAGCTGGTTCCACGCCCGAGCGCGACGACGTAGTTCCGGCGTGACCTCGTACTCCGTGGAGAACGCCGCGACGCACTCCGCCGAGGTCCAGTGCAGCAGCCACGCCAGGTCCCGCGCGGGGTCGCCGAGAGACACGTCGGTCCAGTCGATCACCCCGCTCAACCGGCCGTCCTGCCTCAGCAAATGCTCCGGGCCGAGGTCGGCATGGATGACGGTGTCTGCTGGATAACCCTGGACTTCCGCCAGCAGCGCCCGCCTGCGATCGGCCAGGGGGCCAAGCAACGGCGGAACGGCATCGAGCGCCACAACTTCGGGCTCAGCACCGAGTTCACGCGCCTTGGCCACGTCCGCACTGTGCAAGGCGCGAAGGAACCGACCGAGCACGCGACCGTCGTCAGCGGTCAGTTCACCCGGCTCGCCCGGCACCAGTTCATGCCGGACGACCAACGGATTTTCCCGCCACACCAACGGAATCGGCACCGAAAGCGGTAACTGCGGAGCCAGCCAGGGCAACACCCGCGTCTCGCGCAGCAGCCACGCGCGCACCTCGTCCCGTTTGGGCCGCCGCTCGACCCAGCGCCCGTCGACGAGAGTCGCGACGCTGTCCCAGCCCTCGCCCAGTTCCTCGCCGCTCACCTCGGAAGCCCAGCCGCGAACGCGATCTCCGAAACCGGCCCGCGGTCAAGGGAAAGCGTGTCCAGCAAGCCCGCGATCCGTTGCTGCTGCGCGGCAGTCGGCCGGAAATACATCGGCAGCACCTGCCGATCCCACGCCGCCCCGAACTCCAGGTCGGCGATCACCGCTTCCCATCCGCCGAGGCTCCGGTGCAACCACCATCCCCGACGCCGAATCACCGGGTCCGGGGAATCCTTCAGCACAGCCAAATCCGCCAGCGACCACAGCTGCGGACTGCTGCCGAGCACATCCCCGGCCAACCGGGCCACCGTGGGCTCCCCGCCGCCCATTTCCCGGAGCAGCCAAGGAACTTCCGCAGCGACCGCCTTGCCGCGAAGCAACGACAACCCGATCTTCTTCAAGGCCACATCCGCACTCCGCGCAACCTCGGCGATCTCCGCACGGTCCAGCTCGGTCCCGGTTTCCGCGAGGCCGGCGTACGCGCGAGCCCGCACCGCCGACCGGGCAGCAGAACGCGCGATCGCGGCATAAACCTCGACCGGGTCCCGTCCCATTTCTTGCCAGCGCAGCCGCGCCCACAACCGAACCAGCACCGACCGGTCGACCAGAAGTTGTTCCACGTCAACGGAATCGAGCTGCGCCGCGGTCAGCTTCACCAACCCCAGCACCCGGCTCTCCGCGGACCGCCCGCGAAGCAACGACCCGGCGACGACCTCCGGCGTACCCGAGTCCGCGATTACCTGGATCAACTTCCGCCGGACGACCTGGTCCCGTTCCCGCGGCAGCAACCCGACCGCGTCCGGCAAGCCGAGCAATCCATTCTCGAAGCTGTGCCGGAACGCGGTCCGCCGTACGTCGAAGTCCCCGGAACTCCGCAAGCACGCCCACACTGACTCCTCGCCCTGCGCGGCGACCAGCACCCGGAGATAGCGCCCAAGCACCTGCGAACCCCGCCAGCGCTGCGAAATCCGCTGCAGCAGCGGCACGATCCGCTCCGCCCGCGCCACCGTCGTACGCCGCAGCACCTCTTGTTCAGCCAGCTCGCGGACCACCTCGACATGGTCAGTAACCCGCACCGCCAGCGCCCGATCGCTCACCGCACCAACCGAAGCGCACAACACGCGAACGGCCTGCTCCCGGAGGCGACCGTCTGGGTGCATCGAAGCCAGCGCGGCGACAACCGGCGTGGCGTTCTTCAGCTGCCAGTCCTTCGCCCGTCCCAGCACCGGCACCGGGTAGCGGGCCTGGCGGGCGTAGTGGTCGATCCGCAGCAACTCGCGCGCAGTCGCCGACACGAGCCAGGCCTCGGTTTCGGCAAGGCCAGACTGAGCACGCCCGGTGGCGAGGCTCAGCTGCTCACGGATCTGCGCGGGGGTCTGCATACCGCTGATTCTGGCGAGAACACCGCCTGGCAGTCATCCGAAATACTCGAAAGGCCGGTCCGCAGCTGCGAACCGGCCTTCCGGGAAATGTGGGCCCACCAGGACTTGAACCTGGGACCTCTTCGTTATCAGCGAAGCGCTCTAACCGCCTGAGCTATGGGCCCGTCGAACGAGGAGAACTCTACCGGACTCCCCATCCGCCCTCGCAACCGGGTTACTCTCGCTCCGAGAGCGTGACCTCAAGGCCGCCCGCGAGGTCTGCCGACACGTTGTAGATGAACGCGCTCACCGTGGCCAGCGCGGACACCAGCACGATGTTGATCGCCCCGAGGATGGCCGCGATGCCGAACACACGACCGGCGCTGATCAGCGGTTCGGCGGACGCGTTCGCGCCCTCGCCACCGACCAGGGACGAGTACGTGCCGTTCAGCTTGTCCCACACGCCCATGCCGTCGAGCACCGTGTAGAGCACGCCGACCGCGACCAGCCAGACGAAGAACATCGCGACGCCGAGCACCAGTGCCAGCTTCAGCACCGACCACGGGTCGAAGCGCTTGATCTGCAGGCTCGCCCGCCGCGGGCCACGGCCGGGACGGCGCAGCGCGCTCGGCGTCGGCCGGGTGCGGCCCGCGGGCGGCACGTCGGCCGCCGGTGGCGGTGCCTCGCCTCCGAAGAGCCGGGGCGCCGCCGAACCGGTCACCGGGTAGTCGTTGTTCTCGGCCGCGGCCGGTTCCGGAGCCGCAGTGGGCACGTCCTCGGTCGCGATCCGCGCCGTGGCCATGGCCTCGGAGTCGCCGCCGCCGTCCTTGGCGGTGCGCTGCCAGGGCGGGTTGGCCGACGCGTCGTCGGCCTTGTCGGATGGTGCCACGTTGAGTCAGTCCTTACCCGTGCGTGGGGCGCCGATCACTGCTCCGGCGCCGTGCCGTCTTCTGCTGTGGGCTCCTCTGGCGTAGCCTCCGCCGCTTCCTCCGAAACCGTCTCGGACGAGACTTCCGGAGTCTCCGAAGCCTCGGAAGCTTCCTCGGCGGAGTCCTCGCCACCATTGGCGACGTCCGAACCCTCGTCCGCGTTGCGTGCGACCGCGAGAAGAGTGGTTCCGTCACCAAGGTTCATCAGCCGAACGCCCTTGGTCTGCCTGCTCGCCTTGCGCACGTCCCGCGCCGGCGTGCGGATGACCCCGCCGCTGGACGTGATGGCGAACAGCTCGTCGTCCTCGTCGACGATGAGTGCCCCCACCAGCCTGCCACGTTTGCTGTCGTGCTGAATGGTGAGCACGCCCTTGCCGCCGCGGCCCTGTACCGGATAGTCCTCGATCGGCGTCCGCTTCGCATACGCGCCGTCCGTGGCGACCAGCAGGAACTTGTCCGGTTTGACCACGCTGATGCCGAGCAGTTCGTCGCCGTCGTTGAACCGCATGCCCAGCACGCCCGAGGTCGGCCTGCCCATCGGGCGCAGCGCCTCGTCGGTGGCGTGGAAGCGGATCGACTGGCCGCCTGCGGACACCAGCAGCAGGTCGTCCTCGGCCGCGGCCAGCACCGCGCCCATCAGCTCGTCGCCCTCGCGCAGGTTGATCGCGATGAGGCCGCCCGCGCGGTTCGAGTCGAAGTCGGTGAGCTTCGTCTTCTTCACCAGGCCGCGCTGCGTGGCGAGCACCAGGTACGGCGCGACCTCGTAGTTCGGGATCTCGATGACCTGGGCGATCTGCTCGTCCGGCTGGAACGCGAGCAGGTTCGCCACGTGCTGGCCGCGCGCGTTGCGGTTGGCCTCGGGCAGGTCGTAGGCCTTCGCCCGGTACACCCGGCCCTTGTTCGTGAAGAACAGGATCCAGTCGTGCGTGGAGCACACGAAGAAGTGCTGGACGATGTCGTCCTGCTTCAGCGTCGCGCCCTGCACGCCCTTGCCGCCGCGCTTCTGCGACCGGTACAGATCGGTTTTCGTCCGCTTGGCGTAGCCCGTGCGGGTGATGGTGACGACGACGTCTTCCTGCGCGATCAGGTCCTCGACCGACACGTCGCCGTCGAACGGGATGATCTGCGTGCGCCGGTCGTCGCCGTACTTGTCGACGATCTCCATCAGCTCGTCGCGGATGATCGACCGCTGCCGCTCGGGCTTCGCGAGGATGTCCTTGAGGTCGGCGATGTCCAGCTCGATCTCGGCCAGGGTGTCGATGATCCGCTGCCGTTCCAGCGCGGCCAGCCTGCGCAGCTGCATGTCCAGGATCGCGGTGGCCTGGATCTCGTCGATCTCAAGCAGCGACATCAGGCCTGGCCGGGCCTCGTCGGCCGAGGGCGACCGCCGGATCAGGGCGATCACCTCGTCCAGCATGTCCAGCGCCTTGACCAGGCCGCGCAGGATGTGGGCCCGTTCCTCGGCCTTGCGCAACCGGAACCGGGTGCGCCGCACGATCACGTCGACCTGGTGCTTCACGTAGTGCCGGATGATCTGGTCGAGCCGCAGCGTGCGCGGCACGTCGTCGACCAGCGCCAGCATGTTCACGCCGAAGTTCTGCTGCAGCTGGGTGTGCTTGAACAGGTTGTTCAGCACCACCTTCGCCACCGCGTCGCGCTTGATCGTGACGACGATCCGCATGCCGGAGCGGCTGTTGGACTCGTCCGCGATGTCCGCGATGCCGGTGATCTTGCCGTCGCGCACCAGGTGCGCGATGTTCTCCACCAGGTTGTCCGGGTTCACCTGGTAGGGCAGCTCGGACACGACCAGGATCGTGCGGCCCTTCGCGTCCTCTTCGACCTCGACGACCGCGCGCATCCGGATCGAACCGCGGCCGGTGCGGTAGGCGTCCTCGATGCCGGACGTGCCGAGGATCATCGCCTTGGTCGGGAAGTCCGGGCCCTTGATCCGCACGAGCAGCGCGGCCAGCAGTTCGTCGTCGGTCGCTTCCGGGTTCTCCAGCGCCCATACGACGCCTTCGGACACCTCGCGCAGGTTGTGCGGCGGGATGTTCGTCGCCATCCCGACCGCGATCCCGGAACCGCCGTTGACCAGCAGGTTCGGGAACCGCGACGGCAGCACGTCGGGCTCCTGGGTGCGCCCGTCGTAGTTGTCGCGGAAATCGACGGTGTCCTCTTCGATGTCCGCGAGCATCTGCATCGCGAGCGGCGCGAGGCGGGATTCGGTGTACCGCATCGCGGCCGCGGGGTCGTTGCCCGACGAGCCGAAGTTGCCCTGTCCGTCGATCAGCGGGTAGCGCAGCGACCACGGCTGGGCGAGCCGCACGAGCGCGTCGTAGATCGCCGAGTCGCCGTGCGGGTGGTAGTTGCCCATGACGTCGCCGACGACGCGGGAGCACTTGTTGTACCCGCGGTCCGGGCGGAACCCGGAGTCGAACATCGAGTACAGGATCCGGCGCGCCACCGGCTTGAGGCCGTCGCGCACGTCCGGCAGCGCCCGCGACACGATGACGCTCATCGCGTAGTCGATGTAGGAGCGCTGCATCTCCTGCTGGATGTCGACCGGTTCGATCCGGTCGTGTTCCGGCGGCAAGGTTTCCGTCATGGGGTCCTTCTCGGTGAGCAGTCCTGGGGAAGCGGGTTAGCAGGGGACGCCTACACGTCCAGGAAGCGCACGTCCTTGGCGTTGCGCGTGATGAACGAGCGGCGCGCTTCCACGTCCTCGCCCATCAGCACGGAGAACAGTTCGTCGGCTTGCGCAGCGTCGTCGAGGGTGACCTGCCCGAGCAGCCGGTTCGCCGGGTCCATCGTGGTCTCCCACAGCTCCTCGGCGTTCATCTCGCCGAGACCCTTGTACCGCTGGATCGCGTCGTCCTTCGGAAGACGGCGGCCGGACTCGACGCCTGCCTGGATCACCGCGTCGCGTTCCTTGTCCGAGTAGGCGTATTCCGGCTCCGCCCGCGGCCACTTGATCTTGTACAGCGGCGGCCGCGACAGGAACACGTGGCCGTGCTCGATCAGCGGCGTCATGAACCGGAACAGCAGGGTGAGCAGCAGCGTGGTGATGTGCTGGCCGTCGACGTCGGCGTCGGCCATCAGCACGATCTTGTGATACCGCAGCTTCGAGAGGTCGAAATCGTCGTGGATGCCGGTGCCGAGCGCGGTGATCAGCGACTGGACCTCGGTGTTTTTGAGGACGCGGTCGATGCGGGCCTTCTCGACGTTGATGATCTTGCCCCGGATCGGCAGGATCGCCTGGTACATCGAGTCGCGGCCTTCCTTGGCCGAACCGCCAGCCGAGTCGCCCTCCACGATGTAGAGCTCGCACTCGCCGGGGTCGTTGGAGCGGCAGTCCTTCAGCTTGCCCGGAAGGCCGCCGATCTCCAGCGCGCCCTTGCGCCGCACCAGGTCGCGCGCCTTGCGGGCGGCGAGCCGGGCCTGCGCCGACGAGATCGACTTGTTGATGATCGTCTTGGCTTCGCTCGGGTTGCGCTCGAACCAGTCGCCGAGCCATTCGTTCGACTGCTGCTGCACGAACGTCTTGGCCTCGCTGTTGCCCAGCTTGGTCTTGGTCTGGCCCTCGAACTGCGGTTCGGACAGCTTGATCGACACGATCGCGGCAAGCCCCTCGCGCACGTCGTCGCCGGTCAGGTTGGCGTCCTTCTCCTTGAGCAGCTTCTTCTCGCGCGCGTACGCGTTGACCACGCGGGTGAGCGCGGCGCGGAAGCCCTCTTCGTGCGTGCCGCCCTCGTGCGTGTTGATCGTGTTGGCGAAGGTGTACACCGACGGCGTGAACCCGGTGTTCCACTGCATCGCGACCTCGACCTCAAGGCCGGAGCCCTTGGCGTCGAAGGAGATGACACTCTCGTGGATCGGGTCCTTGCTGCCGTTGATGTGCTTGACGAAGTCCTCAAGCCCGCCCGGGTAGCAGTAGACGACTTCCTTGACCCTGGCCTGCTTGCCCGCCGCGTCCTCTTCGGTCTCCTCGTCGGCGACGCGCTCGTCGCGCAGCGACAGGGTGAGGCCCTTGTTGAGGAACGCCATCTCCTGCAAGCGGCGCGAGATGGTCTCGAAGTTGTAGGTGGTGGTCTCGAAGATGCTGCCGTCGGCCCAGAAGGTGATGGTGGTGCCCGTGTCGCTGGCCGGGCCAAGGTCTTCCAGCGGGCCGGGAACCTGGTTCGTGTACTCCTGGCGCCAGCTGCGGCCGCCGACCTTGATCTCCGCGAGCAGCTTCGTGGACAGCGCGTTCACCACCGAGACGCCGACGCCGTGCAGGCCGCCGGAAACCGCGTAGGAGTCGCTGTCGAACTTGCCGCCCGCGTGCAGGATGGTGAGCACGACCTCGAGGGTCGGCTTCTTCTCCTTGGGGTGCATGTCCACCGGAATGCCGCGACCGTCGTCGACTACCCGCACCCCGCCGTCCGCGAGCAGGGTAACCTCGACCTTGGTGGCGTACCCCGCCATCGCCTCGTCCACGGAGTTGTCCACCACCTCCTGGACCAGGTGGTGGAGACCGCGCTCACCGGTGGAACCGATGTACATGCCGGGGCGCTTGCGAACTGCTTCGAGGCCTTCGAGCACGGTGATGGACGACGCGTTGTACTCGCTCTTGTTCTCGGTCACCGGCGTTGATTCTCCTCGTCTCGCCCGAGCGGACGCCCGCTACTACAACAGTGTACTTGCCCGCACGCGCTCACATGCGGCTAGGACACCCCTCAGCCGGTCGCAGAGGGACGAAATCACCCTCAGTTGAGTCATCTCGTATCTGAACCCGCGCGGCCCGGTTCTCGGGGAACTCATCCGCCAGAGCGCAACCCCCGTCAGCCGTACGTGTCACGCGGCCCGCGACCAGGCACATGCCGGGGCCCTTTCCGCCAGCTCGGAGCGGTCGGGCCCTGGATCCGCATCCGCTTGACCACGCCGTTCCCGACGCCCGCGGCGATCTTCGCCAGCAACTTGCCCTGCAGCAACCGCAACTGCGTCGCCCACGCGGTGGAACTCGCGCGGACGGTCAGCTCGCCGTCTTTCAACGCCACCGGCTGGGCGTGTTCGGCGACGTCCTCGCCCACGAGCCGGGCCCATTGCCCGAACACGCGCGCGTTGGTCATCGTGTCCTGCCAGCCGCTGTCGGAAATCAGCCGCGAGACGAGGCGACCGAGCGGCTGCGGGTCGCGCGGATCCGCGCCGGGACCGGACCAGCGCCTGCGCGCCCGGTTCTGCCCGCCGCCCCCGCTGATCCGGCCGCGCCGGAGGTTCGGCGGGGCTCCGCGCTCGCGGGCTTTCGCCTTCGCCGCTTCGAGCGCGGCGTGCGCGAGGTCGCGGCCGCTCGGTTTGTCCCCAGCGGGCCTCTCGTTCGGCCCAGTGGAACTGTCACGCTCCGTCGCGCCGCGCGCGGGATTTCCGGAAGTGTCGCCCGCTTCCGGGGTGTCAAGACCGCCATCCGGCCGGTTCGTCACGCGGGGCGATAACCCGGCTCCGGGTTTATCCACACTGTCCACAGGTTTGTCCCCAGATCGGTGGGCAACCCGCGTGACTCCGGTCACCCCGCGTGGTCGTCGTGGCTGTTCAGGCACGGTTCACCTCCCCGTCGGCCACCGTGAACCTCGCGCCGGCCAGCTCCTCGGGCACGTCCTCGGCCACCGCCGCGGTGATGAGGACCTGTTCGGCGCTCGCGGAGACCTCGGCCAGCCGAGCCCGGCGCTTGCGGTCGAGTTCGGCGAACACATCGTCTAACAACAAGACCGGTTCACCCGCTTCGGCGCGCAGAAGTTCGTAACTTCCGAGCCGCAACGCGAGCGCGAACGACCAAGACTCGCCGTGGCTCGCGTACCCCTTCGCCGGCACTTCGCCGAGAATCAGCTCCAGTTCGTCCCGATGCGGACCGACCAGGCTGATCCCTCGCTCCAGTTCCTGCCGCCGCGTGCCAGCCAACGCCTTCAGCAACAGCTCGCGCAGTACCTCTGTCTCAGCACGCTCGCCGCCAGGCACTCCGTACGAGGGCGGCAGCGCTTCGCCGAGCGAAGACTTGTACGCGATCTTCGCCGGGCGAGAGTCGGGCGCGACCCCCATATAGGCGTCGGCCGTGTACGGCGCGAGGTCTGCGATGAGGTTCAACCGCGCCGCCAGCAGCTGCGCGCCAGCCACCGAGAGATGGTCGTCCCACACGTCGAGCGTCGACAGTGCGTACGGGTCTTCGCGACCAGTACGGCGTTTGCCCGCGGTCTTGAGAAGCGCGTTGCGCTGCTTAAGCACCTTCTCGTAGTCCGCGCGCACGCCTGCGTACCGAGGCGCGCGAAGCACGAGCAGTTCGTCCATGAACCGACGGCGTTCGCTCGGATCGCCGCGCACGAGCGAGAGGTCCTCGGGAGAGAACAGCACCGTACGCAGAATGCCGAGCACGTCGCGCGGTTTGCCGACCGCACCGCGGTTCACTCGGGCACGGTTGGCGCGACCAGGCGTGATCTCGAGTTCGACTGTCAGCTCGCGGTCTTCGTTGACGACCGCGACCCGGACGAGCGCGCGCTCACAGCCGTGCCGGACGAGCGGGGCGTCCGTGGAGACCCGGTGCGAACCGAGGGTCGCCACATAGCCGATCGCTTCGAGCAGGTTCGTCTTCCCCCGGCCGTTCTGGCCGACGAGCACGACCGGCCCCGGTTCGAGGGCGAGGTCGGCCAGCGGCCAGGACCGGAAGTCGGTGACCTGGAGATGTCGCAGATACACGGGCAGGGACCGCGGGAGGCTAGCTCCCGGCCTTCTTCACAGCGTGGCCGCCGAACTGGTTGCGCAGCGCGGCGACGGCACGCATCGCGGCGGAATCCTTCTGCCGGGAGGAGAACCGGGCGAACAGCGCGGCCGAGAGCACCGGGGCGGGCACCGCGTTGTTGACCGCTTCCTCCAGCGTCCAGCGGCCTTCGCCGGAGTCCTCGACGTAGCCTTCCAGGTCGTCCAGGTCCGGGTCCTCGTCCAGCGCGCGCACCAGCAGGTCGAGCAGCCAGGAGCGGACCACGGTGCCGCGCTGCCAGCCCTTGATCACGGCGGGCACGTCATCGACGGTCTTCGCGGCTTCGAGCAGTTCGAAGCCCTCGGCGTAGGCCTGCATGATGCCGTACTCGATGCCGTTGTGGATCATCTTCGCGTAGTGCCCGGCACCGACCGAGCCCGCGTGCGAGAAGCCTTCCTCGCGCGGGCCTTCCGGACGCAGCGCGTCGAAGATCGGCATCGCACGCTGGACGTCCGACGCCGCCCCGCCGACCATCAGGCCGTAGCCGTTGTCCTTGCCCCACACGCCGCCGGAGACGCCGCAGTCGAGGTAGCCGACGCCGTGCGAGGCGAGCAGATCGGCGTTCAGCTTGTCGTCGGTGAACTTCGAGTTCCCGCCGTCGATCACCAGGTCGCCCTCGGACAGCAGCTGCCCGAGTTCGGTCACGGTCTGCCGGGTCGGCTCCCCGGCCGGGACCATGATCCACACGATGCGGGGACCGGACAGCTGGGAGACGAGGTCTTCGAGCGAGGTCGAGTCGCTCACGTCGGGGTTGCGGTCGTAGCCGACCACCTCGTGCCCGGCGGCGCGCAGCCGCTCGCGCATGTTGAAGCCCATCTTGCCCAGGCCGACGAGACCCAGCTGAACCATGAGATCCCCTTTGGATTGGATCGGTTTTCCTCGGTTGGACGCGCGGCGCTCAGCCCGGCAGCCGGACCGGCATGAGCAGGTAGAGATATCCGGGGACGACGTTGCCTTCGGCGTCGGCGGGCTTGATCAGCGCCGGGCGGTTGGGCGTGGTGAACGTCAGCTCGGCCCGGTCGCTGTGCAGTGCGCCGAGCCCGTCGACGAGGTAGCCGGGGTTGAACGCGATGGTGACCGGCTCGCCCTCGTAGTCGACCTGGAGTTCTTCCTCGGCGCTGCCCTCGTCGTCGCCGCCTGCGGACAGCCGCAGGGACCCGTCGGCGAACTCGAGCCGCACCTGGGTGCCGCGCTCGGCCACTAGCGACACACGCTTGATCGACTCGGTGAGCGCGCTGACCTCGATGACCGCGCGCGAGGTGTGGTTCGCGGGCAGCAGCTGGCGATACGGCGGGAACTCGGCGTCGAGCAGCCGGGTGGTCGTGTAGCGGCCGGCCCCGGACAGGCCGAGCAGCCCGTCGCCGGAAGCGAGCGCGAGCTGCACGGTGGTGCCCGCGCCGCCGAGCGTCTTGGCGGCTTCGGCGAGCGTGCGCGCGGGGACGAGCACCGCGGCGTCGGACAGGCCCTCGGCGGGCTTCCAGGTGAACTCGCGCATGGCGAGCCGGAACCGGTCGGTGGCGACGAGGGTGAGCGTCTCGCCGGAGATCTCCAGGCGCATGCCGGTGAGCATCGGGAGCGTGTCGTCCTTGCCGGCCGCGGTGGCGACCTGGGTGACCGCCTGGCCGAAGACGTCGCCGGTGAGCTCACCCGCACGCGCGGGCTGGGACGGCAGCTGCGGGTAGTCCTCGACCGGCATGGTCGGGAGGCTGAACCGGGCGCTGCCGCACGTGATGGTGGCGCGGGCACCGTCGACGGAGATCTCCACCGGCTGCGCGGGCAGCGCCTTGGTGATGTCGGCGAGGAGGCGACCGGAGACGAGCAGCCGTCCGCCGTCGGCGATGGTCGCGGGAACGCCGACCGTGGCCGAGACCTCGTAGTCGAAGCCGGAGACCGTGAGCGCGTCGGACTCCCCGCCGGAGCCCGCGTCGAGGAGGACGCCGCCCAGGACCGGCACCGGAGGCCGGGAGGGGAGGCTTCTGGCCACCCACGCGACGGCGTCGGCGAGCCCGTCGCGCTCGACGCGGATCTTCATGCGCGCTTCCTTTCGACAGCCGAGCCCCTCGGCTCGTGAAGGGGTCGCCGGGCACCAGTCGTGAGCACCGCGCGCGACCGGGTCCCCGCCGGTCCGGTCCGCCCCGCGCGGGAACGGACCAGCTGCAGACATCCACGTTAGGCCGTCGCCGGGGGTGCCGTCACCTCGGCCTCCCCTTCACTTTGTCGACAAGACGACACGAATCTCGGGTTGTCCCCAGTTTCGTCCTCCGCCTGTTTTTGTTCTGTTCTTTCTAAGAAGAGAGGAAAAACCAGTAGCAGTAATAGGGGCTGTGGATTGTGTGGACAGCGCCCGTTCGCGCTGGTCGTGGCGCGCGGCGGCTTGTGGGCAGCCCTGGTGGCGGATCGGTGGATGGTTCGGGCGATCCGTGGATGGTTTCGAGCCGTCCCCGATTCATCCACAGTCGGGCCCAGTTGTCCCCAGGGTTGTCCCCAGGTTGGGGCCGAGTTGTACCCAGGTTCTGGGGGCAGCCGAAGCGGCCGGGATCGCCCTGGTGAGTGACGACCCACAGTTGTGGATGACCTGTGGGCAACCTGGGGAATCCGCGTGGACAACCCTGGGGACAACCTGTGGATTCGGTGTGAGCGGGATGTGGATCGAATCCGGGTCATCGCAGCTCCGAGATCTGTTGGCACTGTGGGCAAACTGCCCACACCCTGGGGAAAAACCCCTTGTGTATCAATAAGTTTGAGAAATTCTGTGTACACAGGCTGTGGACGTCTGTGGATGCGTACGCGTGCTTCGTTCCGCTGCCGACCCGTACGCACGCTTCAGCTGCGTACGCGCGAGAAGCCAGTCATGGCAGCAAAAAGGGCACCACGGAGGTCCGTGGTGCCCTTGGCGTCGAAACAGAACTGTCTACAAGAGAGTGTCCAAACGCGGCAGCCGGCTACTGCCGGGCGCGCTGCTTGATCCGTGAGGTCAGCTCCTGCACCTGGTCGTAAATCCGCCGACGCTCGGCCATCTCCTTGCGGATCTTCTTGTCCGCGTGCATGACGGTCGTGTGGTCGCGGCCGCCGAACGTCTGCCCGATCTTCGGCAGCGACATCTCGGTCAGCTCGCGGCAGAGATACATCGCGATCTGGCGGGCCGTGGCGAGCGCCTTCGTCTTGCCAGGGCCGCACAGCTCGTCGAGCGTCACGTCGAAGAACTCGGCGGTGACGCCCATGATGGTCGGCGCGGTGATCTCCGGCGTGTGCGAATCCGGGATCAGATCGCGCAGCACGATCTCGGCGAGCCCGACTTCCACCGGCTGCTGATTCAGCGACGCGAAAGCGGTGACGCGGATCAGCGCGCCCTCCAGTTCGCGGATGTTCGCCTCGACCCGCGACGCGATGAACTCCAGCACCTCGCCGGGCACCGCGAGCCGGTCCTGCGCCGCCTTCTTGCGCAGGATCGCGATCCGGGTCTCCAGCTCCGGCGGCTGGATGTCGGTGATCAGGCCCCATTCGAACCGCGTCCGCAGCCGGTCCTCCAGCGTCTCCAGCCGCTTGGGCGGCCGGTCGGAGCTGACCACGATCTGCTTGTTCGCGTTGTGCAGCGTGTTGAAGGTGTGGAAGAACTCCTCCTGGGTGCCTTCCTTGCCCTCCAGGAACTGGATGTCGTCCACGAGCAGGATGTCGATGTCGCGGTAACGCCGCTGGAAGGCGACCTTGCGGTCGTCGCGCAGCGAGTTGATGAAGTCGTTCGTGAACTCTTCGGTCGAGACGTAGCGCACGCGCATGCCGGGGAACAGCCGCTGCGCGTAGTGCCCGACGGCGTGCAGCAGGTGCGTCTTGCCGAGCCCGGACTCGCCCCAGATGAACAGCGGGTTGTACGCCCGTGCCGGTGCCTCGGCCACGGCGACCGCGGCGGCGTGCGCGAAGCGGTTGGACGCGCCGATGACGAAGGTGTCGAAGTTGTACTTCTCGTTCAGCTTCGTCTTCGAGGTCTGCGGCTGCGCGGGAGCGGTATAGGGCTGGCCCGCGATCGGCTGCCCGGCGAACCGGGGCCAGATCTCGTTGGCGGTCGCCAGCGCCTCGCCCTCTTCGTCGACTTCCTCGTCCGGGTCTTCGAGGTCGTCGAGGCCCGGGTGCACCGGCTGCTGCGGAGGCGGTGGCGGCGGCTCGACGCGCGCGGGCGGAAGACCGGCCGCGTCGACCTGAGGCCGGCGCGGCGGCGGCATCGGCTTCGGGCGCTCCGCGCGCACGTGGTCGGCCTGGCCGTTCTCCGTGTGCGGGCTCGCCTGCGGAACCGGCTCCGGCCGGGGGACATCGTTTTCCACCCGGGCGGGTGACGCCGCATAGCGGGGGGCGGGCGCGACCGGTTCGGCGCTGTCGACCTTCACCGCCAGCGACACCGGACGGCCGAGCCGCCGGGACAGCGCTTCGGTGATCGAGGTGCGCAGCGCGCGTTCGATGGCTTCCTTCGCGAAATCGCTCGGTGCGGCGAGCAGCGCGGTGCCGTCGAGGAGACCGATTGGGCGGGTCACCCGCATCCAGGCCCGTTGCTGCGGGGAGAGGGTGCCGTTGGACAGCTCCCGCACCACCTGCTCCCAGATGACGCCCAGATTGTGCTGGTGCTCCGACACCGGTCTGACTCCCCTCCCCTCGTCGGCGCGCACGCCTCGGACCCACCCCGAGCACGTCTTGGAAGCTCGCCTCGAGCCCGCGGTCCGGACTCACCCGCGCGACGGCACAGCGATATCCACAAAGTTGTCCACAGCTGTGCACTAATGTACGGCCGTCCGCAGCCACGCGACCTGCGGGCTCGGCGTACTCCCCGGGCGCCTCCACACCCCCCGGTGCCGGCGAGGCCGGATCAGTCCTGGCCGGAGGCCGAGAGAGGCACGCTAACAAGCCCTGCTCGATGCCACAAGACGTGGTGCTGCGCAAGCATTTCACGGTGTACGGCGTGTTGCCATTCGGTGCCGCGCCGTGCCGGAAGGCAGTCTCGCCGGTCGGTCGCCGAGGGTGGCGGAGGGGCGCCTGCGGCGTTCACGACCGGGGTGCGTACCCTCGTAAGGTCTCCCGTATGCGACGGGTGCGTTTCGCGTGCCTACGTATGTCGTCGCTCGTCGTGACGAGGCCACCCGGTGGTAGGAGACAGCACGAACTTCCGTGCGACCCGCACGACACGCCGGGCGCCGGGGAATCCGCCGTCGCCCGACGGCCGAGACACAGGAGAAGCAGTGAGCAAGGGCAAGCGCACCTTCCAGCCGAACAACCGTCGTCGCGCGAAGACCCACGGGTTCCGCCTGCGCATGCGGACCCGTGCGGGCCGGTCGATCCTCGCGGCGCGCCGTCGCAAGGGCCGCGCCGAGCTGTCCGCCTGATCCGGCTCCGCGGGACCGCGTCGTGCTGCCCGCTGGCGCACGTCTGCGGCGGAGCGAGGACTTCCGGGTCGTCCTCCGCCGGGGGTCCCGAGCCGGCAGGCGCCGCCTCGTCGTCCATGCGTTGACCACGGACCCGTCCGTGGCCGCCTCGTTCGCGGCCAGGGCGGGTTTTGTGGTGAGCAAGGCCGTCGGGAACTCGGTGGTACGCCACCGGGTGACCCGGCGGTTGCGGCACCTGGTTTCCGCGCGTCTCGGAACACTGCCCGCGGGCAGCTCGTTGGTGGTACGGGCATTGCCTCCGGCCGCGTCCGCGTCGAGCGCTGAGCTCGGCGCGGATCTCGACGCCGCACTGCGCCGGCTCGGCCTCGCGCCGTCCGGCCGCCCGGCCGGGGCCAATGCTCCCCGGCAGCCGCGCCAGCAGGGCGCGGCACCCGACCACGGATCAGCGGTGTAAACGGCTATGGACGCCACCTCCGAACACAGCACCACCGAAGTACCCGAGGAAGAGTCGCCGCCCCGGCCGGGACCGGTCGCGTGGGTGCTGCTCCTTCCCGTGCGGTTCTACCGCAAGGCGATTTCGCCCTTCCTTCCTCCGGCCTGCCGGTTCTACCCGAGCTGCAGCGCGTACGCAGTCGAAGCCCTGACCCGCCACGGCGCGGCCAAGGGCTCCTATCTCGCGCTGCGCCGGCTGCTTCGCTGCGGCCCGTGGACCCCGCCCGGCCGCGACCCGGTGCCCGAGAAGTTCTCGTGGCGGCACCGCACGCCTGAAACACCGATCGAGGAGTAGCTCAGTGCTCGATTTCATCTACTACCCCGTGTCCTTCATCTTGTGGTGTTGGCACAAGGTCTTCGGGTTCGTCTTCGGGGAAGCGACCGCGATCTCGTGGATCCTCGGCATCATCTTCCTGACGTTCACCGTCCGCGGCATCATGTTCAAGCCGTTCGTGAACCAGGTCCGGTCGATGAAGAAGATGCAAGACTTCGCGCCGGAAATGAAGAAGATCCAGAAGAAGTACGCGAACGACCGGCAGCGCCAGGCGCAGGAGATGCAGAAGCTCCAGCGCGAGCACGGCGTCAACCCGCTCGGCAGCTGCCTTCCGATGATCCTCCAGATCCCGGTCTTCATCGGCCTGAACCACGTGCTGCGCGCGTTCACCATGTCGCCCGCTGGCGGCGGTCCGAAGACCGAGAACTACTTCTTCAACGCGCAGGACGTGAACTCGTACGTCAGCGCGAAGCTCTTCGGCGTCAACATGGGCGAGGCGGTCAACAACGGCGTCGGCGCCGTCGCCGGGCACGTCGCGAACGGCGGGTGGCACTGGGAGGTCCTCCCGGTCGCGCTGCCGCTGATGATCATCGCCTCGATCGCCACGCACCTCACCGCACGGCACTCGGTCTCCCGGCAGAACGCGTCGGCCGCGGGCACCGCGCAGACCGCGATCATGAACAAGCTCACCATGTACGTCTTCCCGCTCGGCGTGCTCGTGTTCGGTGCCTTCTTCCCGCTCGGCCTGCTCTTCTACTGGCTGGCGAACAACGGCTGGACGCTCATGCAGCAGCGCCTCGTCTACACGAAGATCGACAAGGAAGAGGCGGCCCGCAAGGCGGAGGCGGCCGAGAAGCGCGCGTCGCTCGGCCCGAAGCCAGGCCAGAAGCCGACCGCGCCGAAGGTCGGGCAGAAGCCGGTGCAGCAGAAGAAGAACCAGCAGCAGGGCCAGCAGGGCAAGGTGACCAAGGCGGGTTCGGCGCACGGCTTCGCGCAGACCTCGTCGGCAGGCAAGTCCGGCGGCGTCGCTTCCTCGGAGAAGAAGGCGGCCGAACCGGCGGAGAGCGCGCCGGAGCAGACGTCGACCCAGAACGGATCGAAGGAGAACGGCACCGGGGTGCCCGGACTCCTCAAGGACTCGAACAGGAAGTCGGGCCGGAAGCGTCGCTGACGCTTCGGGTTCGGAGAGGAGACGAAAGATGTCGGAGACGGTCGACACGATCGACGCCGATCAGGAAGAGACGAGCGCACCGGCCGAGCCGAAGGCGGGCGGTGACGACGCTCTCGTGCAAGAGGGCGACATCGCCGGCGACTACCTTGAGCGTCTGCTGGACCTGCTCGACTACGACGGCGACATCGACCTGGACGTCGAGGCGGGCCGCGCGATCGTCAGCATCGACGGCGGCGACGACCTGGAGAAGCTGGTCGGCCCCCGCGGCACGGTGCTCGAAGCGCTGCAGGAGCTGACTCGTCTCGCGGTCCAGCAGGAGACCGGCTCGCGCAGCCGGCTGATGCTGGACATCGCCGGCTGGCGCGCGGACCGTCGCGAGGAGCTCCGCGAACTCGGCCGGTCCACCGCCGAGTCGGTGCTGTCGAGCGGCGAGCGGGTTCGCCTGCAGCCGATGAGCCCGTTCGAACGCAAGGTCGTCCACGACGCGGTCGCGACGGTCAAGGGCGTCACGAGCGAGAGCGAGGGCGAGGACCCGAAGCGCCGCGTGGTGATCTTCCCCGAGGACTGAGCCCTCGGACGCGATGATCCGCGTTGAGCACTGAGCCGAAGCGGCCCACCGGAATTAATCCGGTGGGCCGCTTCTTTTGTGTCTGCTTCCGACGCGTCGGCGGAGATGGGGCACGCCGTCGCAGCCGACTGTCGCAGCCGACTGTCGCAGCCGACTGTCTCGGTCGGTCCCGCTGAACGGCCCGGCCACTCGGCGCTGGCTTCCCTCCGGACCACTCCGTCTCCGGCCGCACCGCTCGGTGCCTCCATCGCTCGCCTCCGGCTTCGCGTACTCGGCCGGTGGCTGCGGTCTTCCGTTCGGTGGGTTCGTGCGCCGAGCTGGCTGATCTCGTTCGTCTTGCCGCAACTCGTCTGCTGCTCTCTCCCGGCCTCTCAGGCTTCCGGCGCGGGTGCCGCGGTGGCTCGGCGGCGGAGCGAATTACACGCGTGGCGTTTCACGTGAAACTCCCCGCCCTTGCCGCACCCGGGCGATCGCGTTTCAC
Source organism: Amycolatopsis rubida (assembly GCF_900115345.1). Classification (GTDB taxonomy): domain Bacteria; phylum Actinomycetota; class Actinomycetes; order Mycobacteriales; family Pseudonocardiaceae; genus Amycolatopsis; species Amycolatopsis rubida. Next base: position 933,538 of record NZ_FOWC01000001.1, read on the forward strand.
GTGAAACGACCTGTGGATCGCTCGGCGTCTGAGTGGAGTTGTCCACAGTTGCGGTCTGTCGGCTCGATTTGGCGTCGGCATCAGGGACAATCAAGTGAGCGCGTTTCACGTGAAACGCGCGGAGCGAGGAGTGGGAGTAGTGAGCTTGGACGGCGCCACCGGGACGGTCCGGACCGCGGCGGTGGAGGTGTTCGGGGAGCGCGTCGAGCAAGCCGCCGGGTACGTGGAGCTGCTGGCGACTCATGGGGTCGAGCGAGGCTTGATCGGTCCGCGTGAGGTCGAGCGGCTGTGGGAACGGCACGTGCTGAACTCCGCGGTGATCGGCGAGCAGATCCCGTCCGGGGCGCGCGTGGTCGATGTCGGGTCGGGCGCGGGGCTTCCGGGAGTACCGCTGGCGATCGCTCGACCGGACCTCGATATCGTGCTCGTGGAACCCATGGCTCGCCGGATTGACTGGTTGGCCGAGGTCGCCGAGAAGCTGGAACTCCCGATCACCATCGTCCGTGGACGCGCCGAGGAGCGGTCCGTACGCGAGCAGCTGAGTGGCGCAGACGTCGTCACCGCCCGCGCGGTCGCCCCTCTTGCTCGGCTCGCGGGCTGGTGCCTTCCCCTGGTTCGTCCCGAAGGTCGACTGGTTGCCCTCAAAGGCGCCAGTGCTGCCGAAGAGATCTCCCGTGACCGCGACGCGGTGCGCAAGGCTGGTGGTGCCGAACCACAGGTCGCGGAATGCGGGAAGGCGGTTCTCGAAGTCCCCAGCACGGTGGTCCTGATCCGTCGCCTGCCGCCGAAGCCGAACCGGCCACGCGGCAGACGGAGCTAGCGAACGACAACAGCCGCGCCGTTCCACGTGAAACATCGCGGTGTGAACGCCCCCGAATCGTCTACCAGGAGGAGGTGTCGAGACCGGTGAATCCCCCGCCGTCCGACTCCGCGGAGGCCAGCCAAGAGATGGGCTGGACGCCGATCGCTGAAGAAGCCGTTCGCGCCGCGAGCGTGCTCCACCCCAAGGAAGGGGTACTCCCCCGGCCGTCTCGCCGCCGGGTGCTCACCGTCGCCAACCAGAAGGGCGGGGTCGGCAAGACGACGAGCACCGTCAACCTGGCCGCGGCGCTCGCCGTGCACGGGCTGAAAACGTTGGTGATCGACCTCGACCCGCAGGGCAACGCCAGCACCGCACTCGACATCGACCACCGTTCCGGGACGCCCTCGATTTACGAAGTGCTCATCGGCGAGGTCTCGATCGCCGAGGCCGCGCAGCAGAGCGAGCAGTCCCCCAACCTCTACTGCGTGCCCGCGACGATCGACCTCGCCGGTGCCGAGATTGAACTCGTCTCCATGGCGAACCGCGAGACGCGGCTCAAGGAGGCGCTGTCGTCCGGGGCGCTCGACGAGCTCGGCGTCGACTACGTCTTCATCGACTGCCCGCCGTCGCTCGGTCTCCTCACCGTCAACGCGATGGTGGCTGCGCAGGAAGTGCTCATCCCGATCCAGTGCGAGTACTACGCGCTCGAAGGTCTCGGGCAGCTCCTCAGCAACATCGAACTCGTGCAGCAACACCTCAACCGCGAACTCAGCGTGTCGACGATTCTGCTCACCATGTACGACGGTCGCACCAAGCTGGCCGACCAGGTGACCAACGAGGTCCGGAACCACTTCGGCGACACGGTGCTGAAGACCGTCATCCCGCGCAGCGTGAAGGTGTCCGAGGCACCTGGCTACGGCCAGACTGTCCTCGCCTACGACCCCGGTTCACGTGGTGCCATGAGCTATCTCGACGCGGCGAAGGAGATCGCCGAGCGGGGTGTGAACGAGAGGAGCAGCACCACATGACTGAGCGCAGAGGAGGACTCGGCCGCGGACTGGCGGCCCTGATTCCCACCGGGCCGGCGACGCCTCCGGCCGCGAGCGACACCAGCGCGCCCGCGGCCGCGGAGACGGCGGCGCGCGAGGACAAGGGCTGGTTCGCGGCGAACGGCGCGGCGGGCCAGCCAATCGCGGGCGGCGAGGTCGCCGGCGCGGTCTATCGCGAGATCCCGGTCAGCTCGGTCAAACCGAACCCGAAGCAGCCTCGTCAGGTTTTCGACGAGGAAGCGCTCGCCGAACTCGAGCATTCGATCCGCGAGTTCGGGCTCATGCAGCCGATCGTCGTCCGAGAACTCGGCAACGACGAGTACGAACTCGTCATGGGCGAGCGTCGGCTGCGCGCCTCGCAGCAGGCAGAACTAGAGGCGATCCCCGCGATCGTCCGGCAAACCGCCGACGAGTCGATGTTGCGGGACGCGCTGCTGGAGAACATCCACCGCGTGCAACTGAACCCGCTCGAAGAGGCGGCGGCTTATCAGCAACTGCTCGACGAGTTCGCGGTGACGCATGAGGAGCTGGCCGGTCGCATCGGCCGCAGCCGTCCGGTCATCACGAACACCATCCGGTTGCTCAAACTCCCCCTCCCCGTGCAGCGGAGGGTGGCCGCCGGGGTCCTGTCGGCCGGGCACGCGCGGGCGCTGCTGTCGTTGGAGGATCCGGAAAGCCAGGAAGAACTGGCGGCGCGGATCGTCGCGGAGGGCATGTCGGTGCGTGCCACCGAGGAAGCCGTCACGCTGAAGAAGAGCGAGAAGCCGGCGAAGCCGAAGGCCGCCCCCCGCAAGCCGATGCAAGCACCCGGATTGCAGGAACTCGCGAACCGGCTGTCCGATCGATTCGACACCCGGGTGAAGGTCGACCTCGGCCGGCGCAAGGGGCGCATTGTTCTCGAGTTCGGGTCGGTCGACGATCTTGAGCGGATCGTCGGGATCATCGACGCGAATTCTGGGGAAAAATCGGCGAATCAGAGCGACGAAACCGATTAGGGATCACCCAGGGTCGTTTCGTCACGGTGATGATTGCGGATCGAGGCGGCCATGGTTACCCGGAGTGGCCGCTGGAATCGACCGGCGCGGGGAAGGGCGGCAGTCCGCCGCCCGCCCCCGTCCGCCTGGTTTTAGTTCGCGCGGGCGACGGCGCGCGCGACGAGGTCCGCGAAAACGGAGCCGAGCGTGGTGCCGGCGGCTTCGACCGCCATCGGCACCGTCGACGTTTCGGTGAGACCCGGCGAGAGATTCACTTCGAGGAAGTGGACTCCCCCGTCCGGCGTGATCACCGCGTCGGTGCGCGAGATGTCGCGCAGCCCGAGCCACCGGTGCGCGCCGACGGCGAGTTCGCTGACTGCCTTCGCGGCCTCGTCGGAAATCCGGGCCGGGGAGAAGAAGTCGGTGAGACCCGCGGTGTAGCGCGCCGTGTAGTCGTAGACGCCGCTCTCCGGCACGATTTCGACCGCGGGCAGGGCCACGGCCCCGTTCTCCCCTTCGATGACCGTGACGGCCACTTCAACGCCGTCCACGAACCGTTCCGCGAGCACGGTGTCGCCGTAGGCGAAGCAGCCGACCATCGCCGCGGGCAGCTCCGCCGCTTCCCGGACCACCTGCGTGCCGAGCGCCGACCCGCCCTGATCCGGCTTGAGGATCAGCGGCAGGCCGAGCCGTTCCACCATCGCGTCGAGCACTGACTGCGCGCCCAGCTCGCGGAAAGTGCTGTGCGGCAACACAATCCAGTCCGGCGTCGAGAATCCGGCCTGCTGCACGAACGCCTTCGCGGTCGGCTTGTCCCAGGCGCGGCGGCAGCCTTGCGAGTGGGTGCCGACGAACGGCACGTCGAGCATCTCCAGCACGGTCTGCACCGAGCCGTTCTCGCCCTCGCCGCCGTGCAGGGCGACGACAACCGCGTCCGGACGCTGCGTGCGCAGCCGTTCCAGCAGCCCGGCGTCGGTGTCCCACTCCTCCACCGTGAGGCCCTCGGCCCGCAGCGCGGCGGACAGCCTGCGTCCGGAGCGGAGCGAAACGTCGCGTTCGTGGGAAAGCCCGCCGGCGAGCACGGCAACGGTACGGTCGACCACCGTGGGAACTCCTTAGTGTTGCTGGGCCGGTCAGACCGTGTCCGGAGACGGGGTCTCGGGCCCCGGGATGGTGCGCGCCTTCACGCTACCGAAGGTGCGGCTGAGGTCCATTTCGGACTCAAGCACCGCGGCGAGCCGGCGCACGCCCTCGCGGATGCGCTCCGGCGTCGGATAGCAGTAGGACAACCGCATCTGACGGGAGCCGAAACCGTCAGCGTAGAAACCGGTGCCGGACGCGTACGCGACCCGAGCGGTGACCGCGCGCGGCAACATCGCCTTGGTGTCAACGCCTTCCGGCACGGTGACCCACACGTAGAAGCCGCCGTCGGGGTTGGTCCAGGAGCAGCCGGGCGGCAGATACTGTTGCAGCGCCGACAACATCGCGTCGCGGCGTTCGCGGTAGTTCTCCCGGAACTTCTTGATCTGGCCCTTCCAGTCGTGCGTCGTGAGGTAGCGCGAGACGATCATCTGGTTGAAGGTCGGCGGGCACAACGTCGCGGATTCCGCTGCCAGCACAAGCTTTTCGCGCACCGCGTGCGGCGCGAGCACCCAGCCGACGCGCAGCCCGGAGGCGAACGTCTTCGAGAACGAGCCGAGGTACACGACGTTGTCCGGGTCGAGCGAGCGCAGCGCCGGGTAGGTCTGGCCGTCGAAACCGAGCAGGCCGTACGGGTTGTCCTCGATGATCAGCACGCCGTGCTCGCGGCAGATCTCCACGATTTCCGGACGCCGCTCGACCGACAGCGTCACGCCGGCCGGGTTGTGGAAATTCGGGATCGTGTAAAGGAATTTGACCCGCTGCCCGGCCTTTTCGGCTTGGCGCAAGGCTTCCCGCAACCCTTCGGGCACGAGACCATGCTCGTCCATCGCGACATGCACGACGTTCGCCTGGTAGGCGGAGAACGAGCCGAGCGCACCGACGTACGACGGGCCTTCGGCGATCACGACGTCACCCGGGTCGCAGAAGAGCCGGGTCACCATGTCGAGGCCCATCTGGGAACCGACGGTGACCACGACGTCGTCAGGGTGCGCCTTGATCCCCTCCAGAGCCATGATTTCGCAGATCTGGTCACGCAGTGCGGGGACCCCGTGCGCGGACCCGTACTGCAGGGCGACGAGCCCCTCCTCGGCGATGATCTCGCCGACCTGAGCCGAGAGGGTGTCGAGCGGCAGCGCGGCGAGGTTCGGCATGCCGCCGGCGAGCGAGACGACCTCCGGCCGGCTTGCCACTGCGAAAAGCGCGCGGATCTCGGATGCGGTCATCCCGGCGGTACGTGCTGCGTACCGGTCGAGGTGCGGGTCGAGATTGTGGCGGCCGGTCTGCGGCTTTGCTGGGCGGTTCTCGGTCATCGGACACCTGAGGGCTCGGTGGTACCTGCTGGTAGATCCATCGAGTGTAACCGCGGCCTCTTCCGGCTCCCCGCTCTTCCGGCGCTTGTCACATCGGCCTATCCTCGGGATGGTTCTTCCGGCGCTGCCTGCGCTCTTGCGGGCGCGGATGCCGGAGTTGCGGGGTTCAGGGAGGTTTCAGGTGTCACGTCGCGTGGTGGGCGTCACCCTGGACAATCTTGAGCACCTGCCGAAGAGCTGCCGGCAGTGCGTGTACTGGGAGCTCGCGCCGCATCTGAAGGCCCAGGCCGAGGAGTACGGCTCCACCGAGGTCGAGAAGGAAGCCTGGGTCTCCAGCGTGCTGCTGGAATGGGGTTCCTGCGGCCGCATCGTCTACAGCGACACACTGCCGGTCGGGTTCGTGCTCTACGCCCCGCCGAACGCGGTGCCCCGCTCGCTCGCCTTCCCGACGTCGCCGCCGAGCGCCGACGCCGTCCTGCTCACCGCCTCCCAGGTCCTGCCGGAATTCCGCGGCGGCGGCCTCGGCCGGATGCTGGTGCAGGCCGTGGCGAAGGACCTGACCAAACGTGGCGTCCGCGCGATCGAATCCTTCGGCGACGCCACCCCTGACGACGAGGATCCGCTGGGCCAGCACTCGTGCGTGCTGCCCGCGGCTTTCCTGCAAAGCGTGGGCTTCAAAACGGTGCGTCCGCACCCCAAGTACCCGCGACTGCGCCTGGAACTGCGCTCGGCGATCAGCTGGAAGGAAGACGTCGAAGCCGCGCTGGAACGTCTGCTGGGCCAAGTGACGATCACGACCGCGGAACCGAGCCTCGGCCGCGCCTGACCGGAGCTTCGCACCTGACCGGAGCTTCGCACCTGACCGGAGCTTCGCACCTGGGCCGGGCAGATCAGCCAGAATGACCTCGCTGACACCCACCATGAACGACCCGCCTGGCTAGCCCGCAGTGCCCCGCCACTCCCCGGCCGGCCGGTCACTCTCCGTGCCGACCGCCGCGCCAGCTACCGGGTCTCGTCCGCTTCGTGCGCTCCGCAATCCACCCATTCCCGACCCGGTACGCAGCCGCTCGAACCGCATCGTCCGAGGTCAGCCCCAGCCTCTCCGCCGCCGACTCGGGTGGAGTTCCGCTGCCGCCAGACCGCGCCCGACAAGTTCCATACCACTTCCGATTCGCTCGGAAAACACCCACTCCCGGTACCTGTGCACAACTGTGGAAGAGTCCCCGAGTTATCCACAGATTGCAGATAGAGGCGGTGGAAAAGCTGTGGATGGATAGAATGGATCTGGGGACGCCCCCCGGGAAGGGTGGGGGCTGCCCCCAGGTGTGGTGGGTGTTGTGGCGGTGGGGCGCAAGTTCTTGTGGCGCCGGTTAAGCGGTGTGGTGGCTCCGGTTGTTTGGTGTTCTGGGCGCGGATGGCGGGGTGTGGGGGTGGGGCTGGAGTCGTGGGGAGACTCGGCCGAGGGGGAGGCGGCTGGCGGTGACTGTGGGTAGTGGTTGGTAGAGGTGAGTGCGGGTCAGCACGGGTAAACGGGAGCAGGCGGGGGCTGAGCGGGCGGTGGGGCGTCGGGGCGCGCTGAGCGGGGCCCTGGCGGTATTCGCGGGCAAGGGCCGGGGCAGGGCGAATCAGGGCGTAGCTAGGGGCAGGGACGAACCGCGAGGGTGAATAGCGAGAGCTATTCGGCCTTGGCCAGTTCGTGGGCCAGGACGTCGGCGAAGGTGAAGGTGCCGGTCGGCTGGTCGCCTTCGCCGAGGAGGTAGAGGCGCTTGACCGCGATGAGGATGCCCTCGGCCACGACGTCGCGGAAGGCGGGGTCGCCGAGGCGGGCGGCGTCGTCCGGGTTCGTCAGGTAGCCGATTTCCACGCGGACCGCCGGGCAGCGCGTGCGGGTGAAGATCTCCCACGTCTTGTAGTGCGTGCGGCAGTCCAGCAGGCCGGTACGGGCCGCGACCTCGCGCTGGATGAAGCCGGCCAGCAGTTCGCCGACGGTGGACGTCGTGCCGTTGCCGGTGCCGAAGTGGAAGCTCGCCACGCCCTGCGCGCGCGGCGACGGGTTGCTGTCGTTGTGCAGCGACAGGAACAGATCCGCGCCGGCGTCATTGGCGAAACGGGCGCGTTCGAAATCCGTCGGGCTGTGGTTCGGGCCCCGGCTGATCAGGGCCTCCATGCCGGTGGCCTGCATCCGGCCTTCAAGCCGGCGCGCCAGGTCCCAGGCGATGTCCGCTTCGCGCAGGCCGCCGGCGACCACGCCGAGGTCTTCGCCGCCGTGGCCCGGGTCGATCACGATGCGCTTGCCGCGCAGGCGCGGGCCCGCCTGGCGCACCTGCTCCTGCTCGCGCAGGAAAACCGGGCGGCCGCCGCGGGCGCGCGGCGACGACAGGCGGTGCAGTTCGCGGATGGTGGCCGGGCCGCAGATGCCGTCCGACGTCAGCCGCATGTCGCGCTGGAAGGTGCGCAGGGCGCGCTCGGTCTGGGGACCGAAGTAGCCGTCCGGGCGGCCCGCGTCAAAGCCCAGCTCGGTGAGCCGCTCCTGAAGAGTGAAAACGTCGTCGCCCTGCACCGGCGACGACAAAAGGTACTGGAGCGGGCGGCTCCCGAGGTGATAGCTGGCACCCTTGAGCGCCTGGTACGTCGCCGGGCCCACCACCCCGTCGGTGATGAGCCCGCGGCGCTGCTGGAACGCGCGCACGGCCTGCTCCACCGCGACGTCGAACGTGTTGTACCGCTCGGTCCCCGCCACCGGCGGGAGCAGATCCATCCCGGCAAGGATCGACCTGATCTCGGCGACGTCGGGACCGGCGTCACCGCGGCGGAGTACCCGCATGCACTCCTCGCTCTTCCTCAGGCACCGAAACCGGCTCGATGCGAAACAGAAACCCGGGTAGGGGTGTACCCAGGCACCCATTGTGCCCTGTGAACTCTCGGTAAGGACGCAGGCCCGGTCGGTGCGCCATCGGAGGGGTGCGCGCCGGTTGCCGGGACACGCCGGGCGCACCTGCGCGCACACCCCCGCGCGGGTGGTTCCCGAACGAGCGAGAACCCGGACCGGCGAGTCGATCGCCGCTGGCCCGGGTTCTCAGCAGGTGGACCGCTCAGAGCACGTCGGCGAGATCGGACAGCAGCGCGGCCTTCGGCTTCGCGCCCACGATCTGCTTCACCGGCTTACCGCCCTGGAACAGGATCAGCGTCGGAATCGACATCACCTGGTAGTCACGCGCCGTGTTCGGGTTCTCGTCGATGTCGAGCTTCGCGACCTTGATCTTGTCGCCGTTTTCCTTCGCGATCTCCTCGAGTACCGGGGCGACCATCTTGCACGGCCCGCACCAGGTCGCCCAGAAATCGACGAGAACGGGCTTCTCGCTGGTCAGGACGTCGTCCACGAACGACTTGTCGGTCACCTTCACGGGTTCGGACATCGCTTGCTCCTTCAACTCGGTGGAAAAGTCAGTGCTCGCCGACGCCGTAGCCGCCGCCGACCAGCTCCGGTGCTTCGTTCGCCTCGGTCTCGCCGTGCTCCGCGAGCCATCGTTCCGCGTCGATCGCCGCGCTGCAGCCGGAACCGGCCGCGGTGATCGCCTGCCGGTAAGTGCGGTCCACCAGGTCGCCCGCGGCGAACACCCCGGGCAGGTTCGTGTACGACGTGCGGCCCTGGGTGAGCACGTAGCCGTCCTCGTCCACGTCCACCTGACCGCGCACCAGTTCGCTGCGCGGATCGTGGCCGATCGCGACGAAGAACCCGCTCACGTCGAGCGTCTTCTCCTCGCCGGACTTCGTGTCGCGCACCTTCAGGCCGGACACCGTCCCGTCGCCCTCGACCCCGGTGATCTGCGAGTTCAGCTGCCACTTGATCTTCTCGTTCGCGCGAGCGCGCTCAAGCATGATCTTCGAGGCCCGGAACTCGTCGCGGCGGTGCACGATCGTCACGGACTTGGCGAACTTCGTGAGGAAGGTCGCCTCCTCCATCGCCGAGTCGCCTCCACCGGCCACCGCGATGTCGTGGTCGCGGAAGAAGAAACCGTCACAGGTCGCACAGGCGGACACTCCGTGGCCGAGCAGCTCCTGCTCGCCCGGCACCTTCAGGTACCGCGCGGCGGCGCCCATCGCCAGCACGACGGCGCGCGCGGCGTAGCGCTGGCCGTTCGCGACGACGTACTTCACCTCGCCGGTCAGCTCAAGCGACTCGACGTCTTCCGCGCGCAGCTCGGCTCCGAACCGTTCGGCCTGCTTGCGCATCTCCTCCATCAGGTCCGGGCCCTGGATCCCGTCGCGGAAGCCTGGGAAGTTCTCGACCTCGGTGGTCGTCATCAGCGCACCGCCGAACTGCGTGCCCTCGAACACCAGAGGTTCGAGCTGTGCGCGCGCCGCGTAGACCGCTGCGGTGTAACCGGCAGGACCCGACCCGACGACGATCAGGTTCCTGATTTCCTCGGCAGCCACCCGTCAACCCTCCGCTCGTCATGACCTGTGCTCCAGGCTCAACACGATCGTAGGTGGAGGTGTTCCCGGCGGTGACGCCCGCTACGTCCGGGCGCTACTTCTTGCCGACCACCTTGTCGAACAGCTTGTCCGGGTTCCCCGGCCCGCAGTCCGCGCCGAAGGCGACCAGCCGGAACTGCGCGAGCTTGCCGGTGGTGTAAATCGCCACCACGCCCGGCTTGCCCTCGACGGTCACCGGTCGCACGCCTTCCGGCCGCACCGCCGGATCCATGCCTGCCGCGGCGACGCACGCGTCGAAGCGTTTCGAGTCCTGCAACGGGCCGTAGTTCCGCACGCCGAGACCGCCGCCCAGCAGCGCTTCCGCACCGCTGCCGTCGCTTCCGACGGACGGGCCGCCGACCGCGGACGGTGCGGGCGCGGCGACGCCGGACGTGTCCGTCTTCGTCGCACCGGGAACTGTCAGGGTGATCGCTACCGCCGCGGCCGCGGCGGCGGTCAGGATCCCGGCACCCCAGCCGAGCTGCCGGTTCCGCCGTTTCCGCGCCGCCGACAGGTCCACCACCGGCGCGACCGGCGGCGCAGCGGACTCCGGTGCGGCCGCCGGAAACGTCGCCTCCTGCCGGGCCGCCGACTCCGCGGCGAGCGCGGCGTCGAGCCTGGCCGCGAACTCGGCGGGCATCGGCGGGGCCGGTGCCGCGGCGAGCGCGGACAGATCGGCGGTGGTCGCCTCAAGCGCCTCGATGATCGCGCGCGCCTCCGGATCCGCGTTCACCCGCGGCCACAGCTGCGCTGCCTCCTGGTCGTCGAGGACCCCGGCGTGGAGGTCGGCGAGCAGGTCGACAGACCAGGGCGGTCCGATGGTTCCGCCTGCCCCCCGGCTCTCGTCCGTCATCGTCCCTCCCCGTTCCCCGGCGAGCGCTGGGCTCGCCCGGCACTCCGGGACTCCTCCGAAGTGGCGTGCTTGCGTTTGCTTTCGTTAGTTGGGACGTCGCCACCCCCGTCCGGGTTCCGCAGATGCCCGAGAACCTTCGCGAGTTTCCCCCGCCCGCGCGCGCACCGGCTCTTGACCGTGCCCTCGGCGATGCCGAGCATTTTCGCGGTCTCGGCCACCGAATAGCCCTCGACGTCGACGAGCAGGATCGGCGCGCGCTGGTCTTCGGGCAGCTCGTCGAGCGCCTTGCGGACCAGCAGGCTGGTTTCCTTCTCGGCCATCGAATCGCCGGGCGCGGCCGGTTCGTTGTACTCGCCGGTCTCGGGCAGCGGCACCGTCGGCCGGGCCTGCTTCCGCCGGATCCGGTCGAGGCACGCGTTCACCACGATCCGGTGCAGCCACGTCGTGACCTGCGACTCCGCGCGGAACTTGCCCGCCGCGCGGAAGGCCGAGATGAACGCCTCCTGCAGCGCGTCCGCCGCCTCTTCCGGATCGCGCAGCGTGCGCAGCGCTACCGCCCACATGCGGTCTCGATGCCGCCGGACCAGTTCACTGAACGCATGCGGATCGCCCGCGGCGTGTGCCGCGATCAGATCCGCATCCGTGGGAGCTGCAGCCGTCACCCGGCAGAGCCTACTGAGTCGTGCTCGCAGCTCACGCCGCAGGCAGGAAGCTCAGCTCTCCGATCTGGGTCAGGAAGCCGTCGCCGCCGTTGTCGCCCAGCTGGGTGATCCAGACGATGAAGTACTGGCTTTGCGTCGGCTGCTGCAGGGTGATCGTGGTGTCCGGCCCGTTCAGGTCGCCGCTCCCGACCACCTTGGTGTCGTCGAGCTGTGGATTCTTGCTGTCCGCCGACCGGATCTCGACCTTCGTGCCCGGGCTGTTCGCGCTGATTTTCACCTGCGCGAGGTTCACCGGGTTGTCGAACGAGACCGCGATGCCGACGCCGGGCTTCAGCGCGGGCAGCTGCTGCTGGTACTGGTCGGTCTTCCAGACCGTTCCCGGATCTCCGTCGATCGTGTTCTTCGCCCGGCCCGGGTTGTCGCCGGAGCCCTGCGGGTTGTAGACCGACGCCGACTTCGGGGCCACCGGGTCGCCGATCTTCGGGCCGGCCGGCGGCTGGTTCGACGGCGGTGGGGCCTGGTTGCCCGGGTTGGCCGGGGCCGAGCTGGGCGGTGCCGCGACGTTGATCGCGGGACCGGTCGGCTTGCCGTCGCCCTGGAACAGGTTGATCAGCATCAGCCCGCCCCACGCGAGGATCACCACGGTGGCGACCACCAGCACGGTGACGCCGAAGGCCAGCTTCCGCCGCCGCGCGACGTCCTTCACCGGCTTCTTCGTGGTCCAGATCGTGCCGTCGGTCTCCGCCGCTGCCTCGTCCTTGCCGACCGCGTTGATCAGCTGGGTGCGTTCCTCCTGCTCGGCGACCTGGCCGAGCACGCGAAGAATGGCCGAGCTGGTGCGGATCCCGCCGCTGCCGCCGTCCTCGATCGTGCGCACGGCCAGCGAGGACAGCTCCGGTGGCACCGCGGGCACCAGCGACCGCGGTGGCACCACGTGCCCCTGCGGCGTGAGCGGGGCCGCGGCAATCGCGGGCGGTCCGCCCGGCAGCGCCCAGCGTCCGGTGAGCAGCAGATACAGCACCGCGCCGAGCGCCTTGACGTCGTCGCGGAGAGTGGCTTCCGGCAGCGGGCCGGGGAAGGCGAGTTTGAGCGCGCCGCCCGGCGTGAGCCGCAGCCGCTGCGGGTGGTCGAGGCCGAGGACGAGACCGTTCTGGTGGGCATGGTCGACCGCTTCGGCGAGCGCCTGCACCATCCGCGCGGCCGCGGCCGGGGCCACCGGGCGCTGCGCGACCAGGTCCACCAGGTCGCTGCCCTTGGTCCACTCCGCCACCACGACGCCGAGCAGCCCCTCGCTGGAGGTGACCCCGCTGCCGAGGCTGAGCACGTCCAGCACCCTGGCGACGCCGCCGTGCCCGAACTTCGACGCGTGCGCGGCCCGTTCCAGGGTGCGCCTCGCCTGCCGCGCCGCCTCCGGATCGGCCGGATCGCCGACCAGCAGCGTCAGTGCGACGTCCCGTTTGAGCTGCCCGTCCCGCGCGCGCCACAGGTGCGCGGCGGCCCGCTCGTCTACCCCGAACTGGGCAAGCAGGCGGTACCGGCCGTCCCCTACGACGCGTCCGGGCGCGAGCGATCCGCCCCGGGCGCGAATGCCCGCGGCGTCCCCCGCCTGCTCGCTTCGTCTCGTGTCCACGCTCTCTCCCGCTTCGCTCCCGGCACCGAGGGTACCCGGATCATCAGCCGTAGAAGCGTCGTGAGTCGTGAATCAATCGTTACCCGCGCTTGATCAATCGGGTGAACCTCGATGTTACGGGCTTCAGCTCCTCGACCTTCAGCGCCATGAGCACCCCGAACGAGACCACGATCCCGACGACTCCTTGCAGGACGAGCTTGATCCAGGCGTGCGGAACCGGGCTGAGGGACGAGGGCACGATCAGCCCGACGACCCACGCGGCGCCGACCCCGAGGACACTCGCCACGACCGTGAACAGGATCACCCCGATCACCCGCTTGCTGCGCAGGTTGCCGAGCGTCACCCACAGCCACACCTGGCCGAGCATCGCGCCGATCACGTAGGTCAGCGCGTTCACCATCATGACGCCGAGCACGACGTTCTCCGGGTTCAGCAGCACCGGGCACAGGAACAGCAGCGGCACCTTGACCGCGGTCATCACGATCATGATCAATGTCGGCGTGCGGGCGTCCTTCATCGCGTAGAACACCCGCATCTGGAGCATCACCAGCGCGTACGGCAGCAGCGCGAACGCCGTGATCGCCAGCGCCTGGCCCATCCGCTGGGCGTCTTCCAGCGTGCCCTTGCCCATCGCGAACAGTGCGACGCCCATCGAGGTGCCGACGATCGTCATCACCGCGGAGATCGGCACGAGGGTCACCGTCGAGATCCGCGAGGCATACGACAGGTCGCTGACCAGCTTCTTCGTGTCGCCGTCGGCGGCAGCGCGGCTCAGCCGCGGCATGATCGCGGTCAGCAGCGAGACCCCGAGCACGCCGTAGGGCAGCTGGAACAGCAGCCACGCGTAGTTGTAGGCGGTGACCCCGCCCGAGGTGCCCTTGGTGAGCACGCGGGTGGTGATCGTGAGGCCGACCTGGCTGACCGCGACATAGCCGACGACCCACAGGGCCAGCCCGCCGAACTCCTTCATCCGGCTGTCCAGGCCCCAGCGCCAGCGCGGGCGGAAGCCCGAGCGCAGCAACGGCGGGATCAGCATGAGCGCCTGCGCGGCGATGCCGCCGGTGACGCCGAGGCCGAGGGTGAGCACCTTCGGATCGGTGATCGACGGATTGCCGGTGTCGATCGAACCGGGCATCAGCCACACCACGAGGATGGTGAAGATGACCACCAGGTTGTTGATCACCGGGGCCCACGCGGTCGGCCCGAACACGTGCTTGGCGTTCAGCATCGCCGAGACCAGCGCGAACACGCCGTAGAAGAAGATCTCCGGCAGCAGCAGGTAGGCGAACGCCGTGGTCAGGCCCGCGCTCGCCTGCCCGGACGAGTCGATGTAGAGCGAGGTGAACGCCGGTGCCGCGAGCACCGCGATCACGGTGCCGATGAACAGCACGGTGACGCCGGTGGTCAGCAGCCGTTGCGCGTAGGCCTGGCCGTGGTCCGGATCGTCTTGCGAACGCACCAGCAGCGGCACCACCACACTGGTGAGCACGCCGCCGAGCAGCAGTTCGAAGATGATGTTCGGCATCGTGTTCGCGACGTTGAACGAGTCGGTCGCGACCCCGGAACCGATCGCCGCGACCAGCAGCACCTTCCACAGGAAGCCGGTGATCCGGCTGATCAGCGACGCGATCGCCATCCGGCCGGATGCCTTGGCGACCGACGGACCCTCGTCCTTCGGCTGTTCGGGAGCCTCGGCCGGACGCGCGAGCGGCGCGTCCTTGATCCGCGGCATGACCTGGGTGGCCAGCGCGTCGTACGGGCGCAGCACGTCCGGGTCGGCGGTCGGCCAGCGCGAGGGGGCCGCCAGCGGGACGCCCGCGGTGCGCGGGATGAACCGGGTGGCGTCCGGGTCCCGCATCGCTTCTTCCTGCCACGGCCGGATCGGCGCGCCGGGACGCGGGCCGCGGCCGCGATGCACCGGCGGCTGCGGGCCCGGCACGTTCGCGGGCGGCGGGGTCGGTTGCGGAAGCTGGCCGCGGTTCGGCGGCTGGTTCGGCGGAATCGGCTGCGGGCCGGAGGGCGGGAGTTGCTGCGGACCGGAAGGCGGCCCGGACTGCCTCGGCGGGGGCGGCCTGCGCACTGGCGGCATGGCGGCCCTGGTCGGGGCCGGACGCTGGCCGTTCGGCGGCGGTGGCGGCGGGACCCGGCGCGGCGCGCGGTCCCGAGGTTCGCGAGGATCCCGGTGATCACCGCCGCGCGGGTCGATCCGGCGCGGCTGGGCTCGGTCGGAAGGCGCCCGGTCGGCGGGCGCCCGGTCGGCGGGCGGACGTTCGGCGGGCGGACGTTCGGCGGGCAACGGCATCCGGCGGGTGCCGCCCGGCGGCGGCTGCCTGCGGTCGGCGGCCGGCGGCGGCGGAGGCTGGCGACGGGCGTCCCGCACCGCGCGGCGAGGCTGGTCGCTCCGCCTCGGCGTCGCGCCGTCCCGCCGAGGACGACCCGCACGCTCGGGTGGTTGACCCGGCTCTTTGTCCAACGCGTGCCCAATCCTCGGCGGTCCCCTTGCCCCTGCCATTGTGGCAGCGCCGACCCAGGGTAATCGGGAACGGGCGCGAGCACCCGGCCCCTTCGGATGTCAGGGCGTGCCGCCGCGGCTTTCCTTGATCCGCCGGTAGATCCGCCGGGACGCCAGCAGCAGCAGCGCGCAACCAGCGACGACGGTGACGATGATGGTGATCGGGCCGTATTCGGTCGAGGTCAGCTCGAACCGCGCGGTCGCGCCGAGATCCGTGCCCGATGGGGTGGTCAAGGACACATCGACCGACAGGCGCCCGGCCCGCAGCGCCTCGATCTGCACGTACTTGGTCTGCCCGCCCTTCGCCGGGAAGAGCAGGTTCTTGTCCGCTTGTTCCGGCCGGACGCCCATGTTGTTCCTGAGCGCGATCTGCGCGGTGACGCCGACCGGCAGGTCGTTGTGCACGTACACCGGCAGCGGCGAGGATCCGGACGCGAGCGCAATCGTTTGCTTCGGCTGTTCGACGGTCACCTGGTCGCGGATCGCGGCGAGCTCCGCGGTGGCGTTCGCCGAGGCGGACGCCACCGCCGGCGGGCCGAACGCGGTCGAGCTTCCGCGGACCAGCGCGTCGCGCACCGGCCCGACGATGGCCTTCGGTTCGACCTGGTTGCGCGGGTCGATCTGCATCGCCGACACCAGGCCGGTGGCGTCCTGGTCGAGGCCGGACAGCTGGCTGGCGACCGCCGCGCCGCCGTCCGAGCGGGTGTCCGCGGCCAGCGAAGCGCTGCCTTCGGGGGTGCTCCCCAGCAGGTCGTCGAGCGTCGAACCGGCCGTCACCCCCGCGTTGGTGAGCTTGCCGAGCCCGGACAGGAAGGCGTTCAGCTCGTCGGTGGTGGCGTCCCAGCGCCGCGGCGGAGCGACGAGAAGCGGCCCGCCGGTAGCTCCTTCGGTACGGCCGAGCCCGGCTTCGAAGGCGACTGCGGCGAGACCGTTCTGCGTCGAGACCGCGCGCTGCGACGCTCCGCTGTAGGTGGTCGGCGTTTGCGGGCTCGGGGTGAATCCGGTGAGACCGGCGGTGGCCATCGAGTTGGTCGGCTGCGCGCGCAGGCCGTCGGACAGGGTCGCCGCGCCGGTGACGGTTTCGTCGTCACCGCCCGCCCGCAGCTTGCCGCTGTCGGTGAGCACGGTCTGGAAGCCGCCCGACGAAATCGCCGACAATGCCTTCTCGTCCGGCGTCCCGCCCGGCCACAGCACCCCGCTCTTCGACTCGACGCCGAGCACCTGACGGATCGTCGCGGTGCCGTTCAACGCCGTGGTCATGAGGCTGGCATCAGGGTTGCCCTCGGCGCCGCGGATCTTGCCCAGCGTCGTGAGGTCGGCGTCGGCGAACGGCAGCGGGATCACGCATCGGCCGGTGACCAGCGCACGCAGCGCCGCCAGCCAGTTCGTCGCGGCGTCCGCGCCCTTGCCCGCCGCCCCGCCGCTGACCCGGTAGCCGTTTCGCATCGCGTCCACGGTGCGCAGCAGGTCCGGATCGAGGGCGAAACACAGCGAGCCGCCGACCTTCGGATTGGTCTCCTGCGCCGCTCGCGCCGCCGAGACCAGCGAATACAGCCGTCCGCCCGGGCTCAGCTCGTCGGCGAGCGAATCATCGGTGAGCGTCATCGGCACGCCGAACGGGGCGGACTGGATGTGCGGGGTGCTGTCGGTGACCGGCCACAGCACGGCCAGTTTCGCATGCCGCTGCGTCGCCTGGTTGCTCGTGTGCCCCGGCGTCGACAGCACCGGCATGAGCAAGCTCACCGCGGCGAGCCGGGCCGGACCGCCGTACTCCGGGGTGCCGTTCACGTTCACCAGCAGCGGGTACACACCCGGCCGGAGCGCCGCGCCGCGTGCTCCGGCGAGCGGCACGGTGATGGCCAGCCGGGCGCTCTGGCCCGGCTCCAGTTCCTCGGCGAGCGAGGTGAACTCGGTGAGCGGGCTGTCCTGCACCGGGTTCCCGGCCAGCACCGAATCCATCGCGCGCGGGCTGGCGAGGCGTTCGCCGATCTGCAGCCGGGCCATCGGCTTGACGATCCGCCGGGATCCGGTGTTGGTCACCGTCCCGGTCACCGTGAGCGCCTGGTCCGAGCTGGTGATCACGCGCGGGTTCAGCTGGCCGAGGTCAAGCCGCAGCCGGGCCGGTTCCGGGGACGGATTCTCCTGCGCGCCCGCCGGCGCACCGAACAGCGCGGTGGCGGCGGCGATCAGCAAAGACAGCAAGAAGGCGGCGGGCCGCTTCACTCGGGTGCTCCCTCTCAGCCGCGCTCGTCGGGCGCGAAAAGTTCTGCTGCCCCGCGAACCAGCTTGCGCTCGTCCGCGTAGGCGAGGGTGGTCTCCAGCTCGGCCAGCGGGACCCAGGCGACCTCGGTCACCTCGACGTCCTCGTCCGACAGCTCGCCGCCGGTGGCTTCGAGCAGGAAATGGTGCACGGTCTTGTGCACCCGGCGCTGCTGCGCGACGAACCAGTAGTCGATGGTGCCCAGCGGGTGCAGCACGCGCGCGGAGATGCCGGTTTCCTCCTTCACCTCGCGCACCGCGGTCTGCTCCACCGTCTCCCCGTCCTCGATGTGGCCCTTCGGCAACGACCACAGCAGTCTGCCGTGTCGGTCGAGCCGCCCGATCAGCACCGCGCGTTCCCGCTCCGGATCGACGACCAGTCCGCCCGCCGAGGTCTCGTCGACCGTGGTCAGCCGCCTGCCGCGGTGGCGCCGTCGCCGCCGGCGCGGCGTCGGCGGCCCGGCGCGACCGGCGGATCCAGACATGCTGCGATGCTAGAGCAAACGGTCGCCCGGGTACTCTGGCTCTCCGTGTCCGTGTCCGGCGGCGTCCGCGGTGGTGGCGCCATTTTCGTGGTGGGATTCGAGTGAACAACCTGGTCGCCCAGCAGAACGCGGTGACGGAACTGATGCGAGTGTCCCCGTTGGCCGATGAGCTGGCCGAGCGCTTCGCTCGCGCCGGCCACAGCTTGTACCTGGTCGGCGGCAGCGTGCGCGACGCGCTGCTCGGCAGGACGACGAACGACCTCGACTTCACCACCGACGCGCGCCCGGACCGGGTGCTGCAGATCGTGAGCGAGTGGGGCGACGCGGTCTGGGACGTCGGCATCGCGTTCGGCACCGTCGGCGTCACCAAGAACGGGACGACGCTGGAGATCACCACGTTCCGCGCGGACAGCTACGACCGCGTCGGCCGCAACCCCGAGGTCACCTTCGGCGACACCATCGAGGGCGACCTGCTGCGCCGTGACTTCACCGTCAACGCGATGGCGATCGACCTGGTCGGGAAGACGTTCATCGACCCGCACGACGGCATGGACGCGCTCCGGCTGAAGGTGCTCGACACCCCGGCGCTGCCGCAGGAGTCGTTCGCCGACGACCCGCTGCGGATGATGCGCGCCGCCCGGTTCTCCGCGCAGCTCGGTTTCACCGCCGCGCCGCGCGTGGTCGAGGCGATGACGTCGATGTCCGAGGAGATCGACCGGATCACCGCCGAGCGGGTCCAGACCGAGCTGTCGAAGCTGATGCTGGCCCCGGACCCGCAACCGGGCCTTGAGCTGCTGGTCGACACCGGGCTGGCCGACCGGGTGCTGCCCGAATTGCCCGGTATGCGGCTGGCGATCGACGAGCACCATCAGCACAAGGACGTCTACCAGCATTCGCTGACCGTGCTCGCGCAGGCGATCGCGCTGGAGAAATCGCACGAACCGGCCAGCGGGCCGGACCTCGTGCTGCGGCTGGCCGCGCTGCTGCACGACATCGGCAAGCCGGCCACTCGCGAGTTCACCCCCGGCGGCGGCGTGAGCTTCCACCACCACGAGGTGGTCGGCGCGCGAATGACCCGCAAACGTTTGCGGGCACTGAAGTACTCGAAGGAGATCGTCGAGCAGGTCTCCCAGCTCGTGTTCCTCCACCTGCGGTTTCACGGGTACGGCGGCGGCGAGTGGACCGATTCGGCGGTCCGCCGCTACGTCACCGACGCCGGCGACCTGCTGACCCGGCTGCACAAGCTCGTCCGCGCCGATTCGACCACGCGCAACAAGCGCAAGGCGGCCGCGCTGCAGGCGACCTACGACGATCTTGAGGCCCGGATCGCGCGGATCAAGGAACAGGAGGACCTCGACCGGGTCCGGCCGGATCTCGACGGCAACGAGATCATGCGGCTGCTCGGCCTCCCGCCGGGCCCGCAGGTCGGGCAGGCCTGGAAGTTCCTCAAGGAGCTGCGCCTCGACCGCGGTCCGCTGGAGCACGACGAGGCGGTCGCCGAGCTGAAGAAGTGGGCGGCGGCGGAGGGCCTCGGTTCGGGCCAGCCGCCGCAGAACTGAACCGCGGGATCGCGGACTTAACGGCGATCCCGCCGCGGCGGCGAAGCCGACGCCACATTAGAGCCACGATCCCCCTTTGGGCCCTGGATCATCGCCCGGGCAGCCGAGATACTCCCTGTCTCGAACCGAACAGGGGGATCGATGACGCGGCAGCAGGACGGGGACCGGCGCGGAGCCAGCTTTCTCGTCATGCTGCTGCGGCGCGGCACGCCCGCGCTGGCCACGGCGACGACCGGGCTGACCGACGAGATCGGCGATCCGACCCCGGTGCGCGCCTTGCAGCGGATCTCGCGGATGGCCGGTCCGGTCGACGAGCGGCAGCGCGACGGGCTGCTGCTGCGTGCGGCCCGGTATGTGGTGCTGGTTCCGCTTGTCTACCGGCTGCTGGTGGTGCCCGCGACGTTCGCGTCGTACGCGGTCAAGCACGGGTCGGCCGGGCTGGCGTCGGTCGCGGTCGTCACGGTGTGCTCGGTGGCGCTGAGCGCGTTCGGCCTGTTCTGGATGATGCGCCGGGCCCCGTTCCGCAGCGATCTCGCGGGCCGGCTGCTGGTGGCCGACCTCGTGGCGACGCTCGCGTTCGAGCTGTTCATGGGCGCGACGGTGTCGCCCGCGGTGTTCCACGACGCGGTCGGCGTCGCGGACAAACACCTGCTCGGCAGCGTTGCCCTGGTCACCCTCGCCGTCGGCATCCCGTCCGGGATCGGACTGGCGGCGCTCAGCCTGCCGGTGCGGTTGCTGTCGGACCTGCTCAACCACGGCACCTTCGATTTCGCGCAGGCCGCGTCGCTGTACCCGACGATGTTCGGCGTCCTGTTCACCGCGGTCGGCGCGCTGATCCTGCTCGGGCTCGGGATCCGGCTGGCGCTGGCGTACGGGATTCGCAACGGGCGGCTCGCCGAACGCGCACGGCAGCACCGGATGCTGCACGACACGGTGCTGCAGACGCTGGAAGCGATCGCCCTCGGCGGTCCAGGGGATTCGGATCAGCGGCTGGTCGAGGTGCAGCGGCTGGCTCGCGCGCAGGCGATCGAACTGCGGCAGACGATCGAGACCGCCGCCGCGCAGCGAGCCGAGGAGGGCGCGCGGCCGCTCGGCGAGAAGCTCGCGGCGCTGGCCGCGGAGATGGCGCGGGACGGGCTGCGCGCGCAGCTGGTGATCGCCGAGCTGGACAACGACACGCTGTCCGAGGTCCGGCAGATCGCGATCCGCGACGCGGTGCGGGAAGCCATGCGCAACACGATGAAGCACGCGGAGACGGACAAGGTCGTGGTACGCGTGGAGGAACGCAACGGCGGGATCGCGGTGATCACGCGGGATCACGGCACCGGCTTCAGTCCGCAGGACCGGCCGGCCGGATTCGGCATCAGCGAGTCGATCACCGCGCGGTTGTCCGAGGTCGGCGGGACGTCGTTGGTCGAATCGAGTCCGGGGAGCGGAACGCGGGTGACGTTGTGGGTGCCGCTGTGAGCGGGGTGGCCGGAGCGCTGGCGGCGTACCGGGACGGCGATGTCGAGCGGGCAGGTGCGCTTGCCGCCGCGGCGGCAACGCCGTTGGGTGCTGAGCTGGCGACGTATCTCGCGGCGGGTCCGAGCGCTCCGGTGTACGACCAGCCGGCCGCGTTCACGGCGTTCATCCGCGGTGGCGGGAACGTCGAGTTGTACCGGCGGTTGAGCGAAGAACTGGCCGCGCGGTACGACTCCTGGCGTCCGGCCGCGTTGCTGGATCTCGGGTGCGGCGACGGGTCGGCGATCGAACCGGCGTTGGCGCGGGCCTCGTTCCGGCCGGAGCGGATCGACCTGGTGGAGCCGTCGGAGGCGCTGCTCGCGGACGTCGAAGTTCCTGGTGCGCGCCGGTTTTCGTTGACCGCGCAGGACTTTCTCGCCGCGGACGGTTCCACGTGGAACCTCACGCAGTCGACCTTCGCGCTGCAGTCGATCGAGCCTTCCGTCCGTGCCGCGGTACTGAGTGCGTTGCGGGGGCGGACGGAACGGTTGGTGCTGGCCGAATTCGACGTGCCGGACACCGCCGATCTGGAATCGCTCGTGCGGCGGTACGAACGCGGCGTCGCCGAATACGGCGAGCAGGCTTCCCTGGTGGCGCAAGGATTTCTGCTGCCGGTGCTGCTCGGCGTCGCTGCCGGGACGGCGCGGACGAACTGGGAGCATCCGGCCGCGCAGTGGACCCGGCAGCTCGCGGCCGCCGGGTTCGCCGACGTGACCGTGGAACCGCTGGCGGACTACTGGTGGGCGCCCGCCGTGCTGATCACGGCTTCACAGCCGGGATAGCGCTCCCTGTTCGAGGTGCTGCGCGATCGGCCGCGGCAGCAGGTACGCGGTGGCCCCGCCGGGCTGCTGGCCCCACGGCGTGGTGACGCCGGTCAGCACCCGGATCGTCCGCTGCACGCGGTACTCGTGCCGGTCGCGTTCGCGGTCCGGCGTCAGCGAGGTTTCGAGGAACCGCACCGCATTCGGGTGCACCAGGTTCCCGGCCTCGGGGCCGAACCGGACCACCGTCGTGCCGGCGGGCAGCGCGACGACCCGCTTGCCGCGGAAGAACGACAACGGCGGCTCGCCGCGCATCGGCAGGATCGGCCAGTCCGCGGGCTGATCGGATTCGTCCGGGGCCTGCGGCGGCAGCATCAGCAGCGTGCCGAGGAGGAACCGGGCCGCGTCGGCGAGATTGGCGAACGCCACCGGTTCCACCGCGGGCGGACGCGACACCTCCCAGCCGTTTTCCGCGCGGCGCAACGTCCACACGCCTTCGGCGGGCACCTCGTTCGCGCCGATCCGGTACGCCGACGACGGCACGCCGTGTTCGACGAGCCGCTGCTGCAACAGCGCCAACGTCTCGGCCCCGCGCAGCCCAAGGGTCGGCTCGCCGCGGACCGCGCGGGCGAGCGAACTGTCGTCCGGGATGTCGGCCTCGGTACGGCCCGGACGCGGTTTGCCGAGCACGTCCGCCTCGGCGGTCGCGCGCACCAGATCGCGCACGATCGGCGGCCGGAACCCGGCGGCGCGGATGTGCTCGACCAGCTCCGGCTCCGGCGGGACCCCGTATTTGCGCAGGTAGTGTGGTACGGCGGCGGGCCAGATCCAGGTGCCGTCGGTGTGGAAGGCCTGCGGCACGTCCGGCGGCGCGCCGGGCGCGAAGATGTCCGGCTGCGGTACGGGCCGGTGCAGCACGACGGGCGAGCGGAACAGGTAGTCGAGCACGCCGCGGACCTGGTCCGGCGGCACCGGCGGGCGGTTCACCACGGGTCGCTCGCCCTCGTTGTACGCGTCGACCGGATGCGCCTGGCGGAACCCGACGGTCAGCGGCAGCCCGGCCTTCGCGCCGAGCCAGTCCGGCAGGTGCTTGTCCGGGCGCGGGAACCGGGTCAGCTCCACGAGGTAGGACTCGCGGGCGGGCTCGCCGCCGGCGTTGGGCGGCAGCCGCCAGTCCGGCTCCTGGTCGGCGTCGAAGTCGAAATCGAACTGCGAGTCGGCGTCGAGGGTGAAGGTGCCCTGGAACCAGGTGCCGGTCTCCGGCTGGTACATCGCGGCGCGCAACTGAGAGAACAGCGTGGTCAGCTGCGGCGTGCCGGGCAGCGCCACCGAAACCGGGCCGTTCTCGTCGCCGACCGCGCGGACCTCCAGCTCGGAGTAGTCGCCGACCTGCCGGAACTGCGCCGCCACCCGCGACCATCCGCCGGGCACCTGGCGCAGCGTGCGGCCGATCCCCCGCAGGATCCGGGTCTGGTCGCCGCCCTCGGTCTCGGCCTTCGGCTCGCCGTAGTCGTGCCGGGTCAGCCACAGCCCGGTGAGCTGCTTGCCCGGGACGCTCACCGAGAAATCGGTGAGCCCGAGCTGCGCCGCGCGCACCGGATCGTGCCGCGCCCAGCGCAGGGTCAGATTCGCCTGGTCGCCCGGCGCGACCTCGAACAGCTCGTCGTCGTACTCGACGTAGGTGCGCAGGTCGAACGTCGCGGGCACCTCGTTCGCGAGCACGACCCGCGCCGGCTTGCCCTCGTGCTCGCGGTCGAACCCCTCGGGCGCTTCCTCGTCGCCGACGACGGTCAGCAGCAGCGTGCCGTCGGTGGTGGAGCGTTGTGCCGCGAAAGTGCGATCGTCGAGCGTCGCGTACAGGCCGTCTGGGCGTTCTCCCGATTCCACCCGGTACCGCACGTCTGGTTCCTCCCCGAAGTCCCCCGTGTAGCCGCAACGAACTTATCTGACCGTGTCACGACCCGACCATCGGTCACCGGAGACGGGAGAATATGCGCCCACAAATACCTGCTCGGGTGACCGATCAGTGCCGTGGGTAGCGCTGGACCCAGGCGTCGCCGAGGGCGTTCCGCGCCGAATGGCGGTCGAAATGCCACAGCGCGTCGGTCGCCACCTGTTCGATCAGGTGATGCAACTCAAGCTGTTCGACCCACTTCCGGGGCAGCCCGGGAACGCCCACCCGCGCGCCGAGCAGCGCACCGGTCAACGCGCCGGTGAGCGCGCTGCGGCCGGAGTGGTTCACCGCGCGCAGCATGGCCTGCTCCGGGTAGTTCTCGAAACCGGACAGTGCGGCGAACGCGCGGCCGAGGACGGACAGTGTGCTGTGTCCGTCGCCGATCAGCTCCGGCATCCGCAGGTCCGGCAGGCCGTGCTCGCCGAAGAACGGCACCGCTTCGGCCACCAGATCGCGCACCGGTCCCCACTCCGGGCCGTCGTGCTCGTCGAGGACCTCGCGGGACAGGTTCCAGACCGGGTAGCTGAACGAATCCTTCGTGAGCGCCTTCTCGAACACCCACGCCAGATAGGTCGCGGCGGCCACGTCGTCCGGCTGATGCGTCACGCCGGCCAGATCGCGCACGACCTGTCCGATGCCGCCGCTGAACCCGGTGCCCGGACCCGCCGCGGTCAGCACCGCGGGCAGCGCGCCGAGCAGCGCGGCCGGACCCGACAGCGGCGCGGCCTGCGGATCGCCGGTGACCAGCGCGTGGTACGCGTTGAGCTCGGCGTCGTCGATCGCGCGGCGGGCGTGCAGTTCGGGCACCTTGACCAGGAAACCGTCGGCGTTCTGGATCGCCGCGCCCTGGGTGTGCAGCCAGCGGCCCAGCGCGCCGCGGACCACGCCGGGGAACAGTTTTTCGACGTCGCGCGACTCCGGCTGTTCGCGGTGCGGGCTGCGGATCACCGCCTCGGTCAGGAAAAGCAGCCGCTGCGTCATCGAACCGATCCGGCCCGGCTGGTCGAACGCGAGCGGCAGGTCGCGGACGCCGTCTGGACCGTAGGTCGAGACGATCTCGTCCAGCCGCATCCGGTCGACGGCCGATCCGAGCGCCTCGCCGAGCGCGAAGCCGACCCACGCGCCGGTGACCCGCTGCCAGCCGTAACGGAAGTTCTCCAGGCTGATCTCGGGATACTTGCCGAACGTGTCGAGCTTCGGGACGATCCGGCCGCCGTTGTCCCAGGACGGCACGAGACCGTTGGCGCGCAGGTCGTTCGGTCGCGAGCGGCTCGGCTCGGGCTGGTCGAACCGGCGCAGCCACGACCGGCCGAGGACGGTCTTGCGGCATTCGTCCGCGGTCAGCTCGAACCCGTGCCGCCGCGCGCGTTCCGCGGCCGCCTTCGGCACGTCGACCGGCTTGTCCAGCCCGATCCGGGCGGCGGTTTCGACGGCGAACTTCTCCAGGTCTTCTTCGATTTCCGGGCAGCGGCCGTTCTCGTCGACCCGCGGTTCTTGCCGGGGGAACCGCTTCGCGATCGTGGTCAGCTCGGCGCCGGCGACGTCCTCGAAGGTCGCCGGACCGCCGTTGATCACCAGGTTCGGCGGGTGCTCGAACTCGGCGAGTGTCGCCAAGTCGACCCGCCACCAGGCGTGCTCGCGGGCGGGCAGATGCCGGGTCGCGCTGAAGACGCGCAGCTCGTTGCGTTCCTCGGAGAAGTAGAACCGGTCGGTCGCGCCGGTTTTGAGGTCGAACGGCACGAAGACTTCGCAGCGCAGCAGGCCGATCAGCAGCTGTTCGCGCGAGAGCCAGCCGACGCTCGCGAACGCGAGGAGGGTTTCCAGCGGGTTTTCCGGCTTCGGGTAGCCGCGGCGGATCGGACCGGCCTTGTACTCGGGGTTCTCGCGTTCGTCACCGGTCTGGTGGCCGTCGTTGTCGACCTTCACCCAGCCCGCGACCGCGGGCAGCGGCACGCCGAGTTCGCCCAGCCCGGCCTTCGCGTACTCCGGGTCGACGACCTCGCGCCAGCTCTCCTGGCCCGGGTACGCGACCGGGGTGCTGAGCCCGCCCGGATGCGGGTGCGCCTGGCGCAGCTCCCCGTCCGGCTCGCGCACGAGCACCGACGGGGCGGGGAACAGCTCCTTGTCCGGACGGCCGTCGTCGAGGAACGCGACGGTGTTGTAGGGGATCGACCAGCCCTCGGGGACCCGCAGCACGCGGTCGCGGTCGACCCGGAGGCCGCCCGGCCCGGAGACCTCGGGGCCGTGCACGGCGCGCAACCACTTCCCGACCTTCTCCACCGCTTCCGCCGCTTCCACCTACTCGATCCTCTCCAGGCTTCCGTCGGACTCGTGTTCCGCGATCGGCTTGGGCAAGACGTACGCCACCGCGCCCCCGGGAAGGTTCGCCCAGGGCACCGTCACCCCGGTGATCACCTGGAGTGATCTTCGGAGGCGAAAAGTGCTGGTCATGCGCTCCCGTTCGAGTGGCAGGGACGTCGTCGCGAACCGTACCGCCTGGTGGTGGACCAGGTTGCCGGGTTCTTCGCCGAATCGCAGAACGACGGTACCTTCCGCCAACCGAGTGAGTCTCTTGTTCCGCAGCAGCGTGAGGGGAGGGTCACCCGGCGCGGGCTGGACCGGCCAGTCGGCGACTTCCCGCGCCGTTTCCAGCGGAGTTTCGCGGCCGCCTGTCGCGCGGGCAGGATGCATCAGGAGTGCGCCGAGCAGCTGCTGAGCGGCGTCTTCGAGGCGGGCGAAGGTCTGCTCGCGACCGTCCGGTGCGACGACTGCCCAACCGGCTTTGACCTGGTAGAGGCTCCATTTCCCGGCTTCCCGGTCGCCGAGGCAGCGGACGTCGGGCCAGATGCCGAAGGAGTCGAGCCGGTGGCTGAGGTGGGTCAGGAGGTCGGTGTCGGACAGGACTGGGTCCGGGTTGGTCTCCCGCTCCGCGGCGACGTCGCCCGCAGTCCGCTGGAGGTCCTTCGAGGCCGGTCGCGGGCGGGGCTTCCCAGCGAGGTCGGCTTCCGCCGTGCGGCGCACCAGATGGTTGACGTACGGCGGGTGAAAGCCCAGGTCGCGAATGTGCTGGAGCAGTTCGGGCTCGGGCGCGGTCCCGTGTTCGCGCAGCTGCTCCGCCACCTCGACCGGCCAGATCCAGGTGCCGTCGGTGCGGTGTCGTTCGCCGACCTCAGCCTCGCGTTCGAGGTACCGCAACACGAGGGGCAGTTCTTCCTCCGGCAGCCGTTCTCCGGTTCCGGAGGTGGCGTGCCGGAATTCGACGCCGAGCGGGAGTCCGACGTGCAGCCGCCACCAGTCGGGAAGGTGCTCGTCGTCGCGGGGAAAGGTGGTGAGTTCGGCGAGGTAAGCGGACGAATCGGGCGGCGTCGTCCACGGGGGCTCATCGTCGGTGAAGTAGTCGAAGTCGAACGCGCCGTCCGGGGTGAGCACGTAGCGCGCCTGAACCCAGGTGCCCCGGCCCGCTTGATACATCTCGGCGCGCAACGCGGTGAGCCGCTGGACCACCTCGGTGCTGGCGACGGTATTGCGGGCCTGCACCTCGAAATGATCGCCGAGCTGGGCGAATCCGATCCCGGCCGGCGCGTCCGGATCGGCCCGGTGCGCCTTGATCAGCCGACCGATCTCGACGAGCACCCGCTGACCGGTACCCGTTGGTTCCACGTGAATCATTTCGTCCGGAGCGGACGACATCAGGACCCGCGACGGCGGTTCTGCGGAACCGTTCCGCGCGGACGGACGCGGCGCGGGGTCGGCCGCGGGGCAGGCATCGAGGAGCTGTGCTGCGGTTCGGGTGCGTCGGCCAGGTGCTGCACGAGCGCCTGGACGGTCAACGCGAGCTGCGCGGGGGTCGTCCGCTCGAAGGCGTCCGGGGCGAATTCGAGCCGCCCGAGCGTGCCGGCCGGTCCGGCGGTCGCGCGGACGAGTCCGTCCGGCGAGGTCAGGACAGCTGGAGCGGCGTCGAGACGGGCACGGTCGTCGCCGATGGTGCTCACGGTGGCCCCCCGTGTCGGTTGCGCGTGCCGAGATTAACTCGACCGGGTCACAAGTCACCCTAATGCCAGACGGTGAGTTACTACCCCCGTTTGGGTTCAACGGTTTGCGGCAGCGAATCGCCGGGACGTCGGCGGGCCAGCAGATATCCGGCCCCGCCCAGCAGATAGAGCGCGGTCGCGACCACCAGGAGCTCAGGCGAGTACCCGTTGTCCTTGACGAAGAGCGCCGCGAGCGAGACCGCCACCACCTGGGTGATGTTGAACAGCGTGTCGTACAGCGCGAAGAC
Source organism: Amycolatopsis rubida (assembly GCF_900115345.1). GTDB lineage: Bacteria > Actinomycetota > Actinomycetes > Mycobacteriales > Pseudonocardiaceae > Amycolatopsis > Amycolatopsis rubida. Next base: position 961,749 of record NZ_FOWC01000001.1, read on the forward strand.
CTGCCCCCGGAGTCTCGTCCGCGACATCGAGCTGCACCGACGAGTCAACGGACAGCTTCACGACCTGCCCGGTCCCCACGATCAGGAACGACGCGATCAACGCCAACGGCAGCAGCATCGGCAACCCCAGCGCGGCCTGCGCGACCGCCGAAACGAGCAGCGATGCCAACACCGCCCGCGTCCGCCCAACCGACCGAATCAGCCGAGCCGTCACCAACCCCGCGACGAGAATGCCCGCCCCCGCGCAAGCGACCAGTTGCCCAAGCCCAGGCAACCCCGCGCGGAAGATCCCGTCGTCGGCGAAGTAATTGCGCATCAACAACACGCTGAGCAGCAACGAAATCCCATACGCCGCCCGGTGCGCGAACAACGCCACAAACCCAGCCGTGACCCGAGGCGCCCGCCACGCATGCCGAGCTCCGTCAGCAAGCCCCCGCGCAACCGCCACCACCGGATTGACCGGCTCATCAACAACAGCCGGCCCCAGCACTCCCTTGGCGAACCGATGCGCGAGAAACGCCGACCACAACGCCCCTGCCGCCGCGAACGCCGTAGTCTCCGCCGACCCGACATTCCCGGACCCGAACACCGCTCGCAACCCGATCGCGCACCGACCGCGATCGCCGACCCGAGCGTCGCCGCGACCGCATTAGCCGAAACCACCGCCGACGGCTTCACCCCATGCGGCAAGGCAGCAGACAACCCAGACCCGATGAACCGGCTGATCCCCTCGGCAAGCAACGCAAGCGAGAACAACCCGATCCCGCCTGCTCCAGCCCCCCACCGCGACGACCGACGCCAAGATCGCCACCGTCCGCCCCCAGACTGGCGAGCATCAGCACCCGCCGCCGATCCCATCGATCAAGAAACGCCCCCGCGAACGGCCCACCAGCGAATACAGCAGCAGCAGCGCAGCAAACCCCTCCGCGATAGCCAGCGGATCAGCCGCCCGCTCCGGATTGAACAGAACGGCCCCAGCCAGCCGAGCCCGAAAGACCCCGTCCCCCCTGCGCCGCGAACCGCGTAAACAACAACCGCCGAAACAACGGATCCCGAACGGCCGCGCGCGCCTGCCCCCGCTCCCCCACCACACAACTTTACCGACCCGCCCCGGCAAATCCCCGAAAACCAGCCCCCCGCACAGTCGCCGACAACTGCACCCGCAAGAGACCCGAACGCACCACAGCGCCCCAACGAGACCGCAGATCGACAGGCAAGTGCACCGGATGTGGTGAGTTGTTGCTGACTAGCGGACCCGGACAATCGCAGCGCCCCGAAGCAACCAACGCCCACCCGCACCCGTGCAGGTCAGGCCGCTGGCCGCCGAGCCAACAGCGCCGCCCCGAAGCAACCAACGCCGACCCGCGCCCGTGCAGGTCAGGTCGCTGGCCGCCGAGCTAACAGCGCCGCCCCGAAGCAACCAACGCCGACCCGCACCCGTTCGGGCCAGGTCGCTGGCCGCCGATTTGCCCTGCCGAACCAACAACGGAACCGACGCAACAAACCTCCACCAGCACCAGCTCCCCAACCAAAGGGGCTTCCGCCCCCCGCCCACCCCGAAAGCCAAAAGGGGGCTCCGCCCCCACCCACCCCGAAAACCGCACCAAAGGCACCGCGGGGGCTCCGGGGGCTCGGCCCCCGGGCAACATGGCGCCGGTGACGGGGAAAGGTGCCGAAGGCACCGAACAGGAGGAGTGAACACCGGCGCACTCGTTTCGCCTCTCGGCGGCTTGGCGCAGTGTGGCTCCGGCCGGACCGGTATTCCACAAAGGCGGTTCTTCAGTGAGCCCGGGGGACACGAGTGCGCCGGCTCACTGTTCTCAACGGGGCGGGTGGTGCTGGTGTTCCCGTGCCGGGAGGATTTCCCGTGGCGGGTGATGGGATCATGGGTGGCGTGCCAGCGGACGCCGAGGTTGAACCGGGAACGCTCCTGGTCGCCGCACCCACGATGTTCGACCCGAACTTCAAGCGGACCGTGGTGTTCGTGATCGATCATCGGGCGGAGGGCACGCTCGGGGTGGTCTTGAACCGGCCGTCCGATGTTCCGGTGAACGACGTCCTGCCGGGGTGGGGCGCGCACGTCGCGGAGCCGCAGTCGGTGTTCGTCGGCGGGCCGGTCGACAAGAAGACCGCGCTTTGTCTCGCCGCGTTGCGGACTGGGGAGACCGCTTCCAGCGTGCCGGGAGTCGTCGCGGTGCGGGGGCCGGTCGCGCTGGTCGATCTGGACAGCGATCCCGAGGTGCTCGTGCCGAAGGTGCGGGGCGTGCGCGTGTTCGCGGGTTATGCCGGGTGGGATTCGGGGCAGCTCGCGGGCGAGATCGAGCGCGAGGACTGGGTGATCGTTCCCGCGTTGCCCAGCGACATTCTCGCGCCGCCCAGCCGTGATCTGTGGGGGCAGGTGCTGCGCCGCCAGGGGGTGCCGCTCGCGTTGCTGGCAACCCATCCTGGCGATTTGCAGCGGAACTGAGTCACGACTCGCTAGAGCTCCGCAGCACTCCGCAGCCGCCCGCGCCGCACGCGCAGCCGCTGCACCCGGCCGGTACCGGCGACGGAGCGGGCACGGTCAGGGCGGCTCGCGCACCCATCCGGGCTCCGGCGACGACCATCACCAGCAGGCCGAGCAGTCCGACGACCGCGGCGGCGACCAGGCCCGCGGTGGCGGGGATCGCGAGTCCGGCGAGTCCGCAGACGACCGCGGCCGCGCCTCCGGCCAGGGTCGGGATGCCTGCCACCCGGTTCGCCAGTTTGAAGGCCTCTTCGCTGCGCATCGAGGCTTCGGTCCGGACTCCGGCCCCGCTGGCCCTGCTCAGCCGTCCGCGCACGCCGAGGAAACCACCCCAGCCGACGACGACACCAAGGACGATCGGAACGAGCGCGATAGCGAACACCTCCTGAGGATAAGCGTGACCTCGCGGCAATGTCCCGGATACCCTCGTCGGCTGTGCTACGGGCCATGTCTTCGTCGACGCGACACCGGCTGCTCGCCGCCGCCGGGATCGTCACGCTGTCCTTGTTCATCCCCGCAACCGCGGCCGCCGCGCCGCGGCCGGTCCGGCTGCTCGGCGAGCAGCGGGTACCGCACAACTTGCAGTTCCAGCGCACCACCGTCGGCGGGTTGTCGTCGATCGACTTCGATCCGCGCACCGGCGGTTACGCCTTCGTCTGCGACGACCGGTCCGCGATCAACCCGGCGCGTTTCTACACCGCGAAGTTCGACGTCAGCGCGAAAGGTGTGGGTCCGGTCACCTTCACCGGCACGCATCCGCTGCTGCGCCCGGACGGCACGCCGTACCCGCCGCTCGCGAAGAACGACCCGGCCGCTCCCCAGAACGAGCAGACGATCGACCCCGAGGAACTGCGCGTCGACCCGAGGACCGGGCATTACGTCTGGTCGCAGGAAGGTGACCGGCTCGCCGATCAGCACCTGATCCAGCCGTCCATCCGCGAGGCCACCCGCGACGGGCACTACGTCCGCGACCTGCCGTTGCCCGCCAACGAGCGGATGACGCCGGAGGCCGGTCCGCGCCGCAATTACGTCCTCGAAGGTCTCGCCTACACCGGGTTCGGCACGCTGCTGGCCAGCGAGGTCGAGGCCCCGCTGCTGCAGGACGGGCCGCCGCCCACACCGACGTCGGGCGCGTTGTCGCGGATCACCCTGCAGAGCCGCTTCGGGCCGGTGCTCGCGCAGTACGCGTATCCGCAGGAGAAGCTTTTCGCCGAGCCGAAGCCCGCCACCGGGTTCGCCGACACCGGGGTTTCCTCGATGCTCGCGGTGAACCAGGCAGACCCGACGAAGTTCCTGATGATGGAGCGGTCCTTCGTCACCGGCGTCGGCAACAAGGTGCGCATCTTCGAAATCGACACCACCGGTGCGACGAACGTCCTCCACACCTCGTCGCTGGCGACCGCGAAGCACGTCAAGCCGGTCAAGAAGAAGCTGCTCGCCGACCTCTCCGACCTTCCTCTCTCCACTGTGGACAACATCGAGGGGATGACCTGGGGCCCGGCGCTGCCGTCCGGGGAACGCAGTCTCGTGCTCGTGAGCGACAACAACTTCTCCGAGTCGCAAGTCACCCAGGTCGTCGCTTTGGCGGTCCCGTCGGAACGGCTTTGACCAGCGCGTTACGATGAGTGCGTGAACATGGCTCGGCTGCTCCTTGGCCTGCCGCGCTGACCTGGTCCGATGACCGGCTCGGCGCGGCGACCCCTCATGCCTTCTGGCTTGGGGGGTCGAGTTGTTTCTGGAGTGGCTCGACACGGAGGAAGACGGCGATGACAGGGTCTGACGAGGCCACCGGGGCCGCGGCGAAGAGTGCCGCGGACGCTGAGCACGCCCCGCCGTTCCGCTACACCGCGGAGCTGGCCGGGCAGATCGAGCAGCGCTGGCAGGACCACTGGTCCGACCACGGCACCTACCACGCGCCGAACCCGGCCGGCCCGCTCGCGGAAGCGGGCGAGCCGGTGCCCTCGGACAAGCTGTTCGTGCAGGACATGTTCCCGTACCCGTCCGGTTCCGGCCTGCACGTCGGGCACCCGCTGGGCTACATCGGCACCGACGTCTACGCGCGCTACCACCGGATGATCGGCCGGAACGTGCTGCACACGCTGGGCTACGACGCGTTCGGCCTGCCCGCCGAGCAGTACGCGGTGCAGACCGGCACGCATCCGCGCACCACGACCGAGCAGAACATCGCCACGATGCGCCGCCAGCTGAAGCGGCTGGGACTGGGCCACGACGAGCGCCGGTCGATCGAGACGATCGACCCGGACTACTACAAGTGGACCCAGTGGATCTTCCTGCAGATCTTCAACTCCTACTACGACTCCGACGCCCGCAAGGCGCGTCCGATCGAGGAGCTGGAGAAGGCGTACGCGGCGGGTGAGCGCGCGACGCCGGACGGCCGTCCGTGGGCCGAGCTGAGCGCCGTCGAGCAGCGCAAGATCATCGACGACCATCGGCTGGTCTACATCTCCGAGGCACCGGTGAACTGGGCTCCCGGCCTGGGCACCGTGGTCGCGAACGAGGAGGTGACCTCGGACGGCCGCAGCGACCGCGGCAACTTCCCGGTGTTCCGCAAGAGCCTGCGCCAGTGGATGATGCGGATCACCGCGTACGCCGACCGCCTGGTCGACGACCTGGACCTGCTGGACTGGCCGGACAAGGTCAAGTCCATGCAGCGCAACTGGGTGGGCCGCTCGCAGGGCGCGCGGGTCTCGTTCGCCGCGGGCTCACCGGAAAAGACTGAGAAGATCGAGGTCTTCACCACCCGTCCGGACACGCTGTTCGGCGCCACCTACATGGTGATCGCGCCGGAGCACCCGCTGGTCGAAAAGCTGACCGCGGCGCAGTGGCCGGGCGAGCACCCGGAAAGCTGGACCGGCGGTGCGGCCACGCCCGCCGAGGCCGTCGCCGCCTACCGGGCCGCCGCCTCCCGCAAGTCCGATCTGGACCGGCAGGAGAACAAGGAGAAGACCGGCGTCTTCACCGGCAGCTATGCGGTGAACCCGGTCAACGACAAGGAAATCCCGGTCTTCGTCGGCGACTACGTGCTGATGGGCTACGGCACCGGCGCGATCATGGCGGTGCCCGCACAGGACCAGCGCGACTACGACTTCGCGAAGAAGTTCGAGCTGGAGATCGTCCGCACGGTCGACCCCGGCGAGGGCTTCGAGGGCGAGGCGTTCACCGGCGACGGCCCGGCGATCAACTCCGCCAACGACACCGTCGACCTGAACGGCATGGGCGTGGCCGACGCCAAGAAGACGATCATCGCCTGGCTGGAGGACCGCGGCGCGGGCGAGGGCACCGTGCAGTACAAGCTGCGCGACTGGCTGTTCGCCCGCCAGCGCTACTGGGGCGAGCCGTTCCCGATCGTCTACGACGAGAACAACCTGCCGATCGCGCTGCCCGAAGACCAGCTGCCGGTCGTGCTGCCGGAGGTCGACGACTACTCGCCGAAGACCTTCGACCCAGACGACGCCGACTCCGAGCCGTCGCCGCCGTTGTCGCGTGCGAAGGACTGGGTCGAGGTGACCCTGGACCTGGGCGACGGGCCGAAGAAGTACCGCCGCGACACCAACGTCATGCCGCAGTGGGCCGGTTCCTGCTGGTACCAGCTGCGCTACGTCGACCCGACGAGCCAGGACGTGTTCTGCGCGCCGGAGAACGAGGCGTACTGGCTGGGCCCGCGCCCGGCCGAGCACGGCGGGGACGACCCGGGCGGCGTCGACCTGTACGTCGGCGGCGTCGAGCACGCGGTGCTGCACCTGCTGTACTCCCGGTTCTGGCACAAGGTGCTGTACGACCTGGGCCACGTGTCCTCTAAGGAGCCGTACCGCCGCCTGTTCAACCAGGGCTACATCGAGGCGTTCGCCTACACCGACAAGCGCGGCGTGTACGTGCCTGCTGAGGACGTCGTCGAGCGCGACGGCAAGTTCTTCTTCGGCGACGAAGAGGTCAAGCAGGAATACGGCAAGATGGGCAAGAGCCTGAAGAACGCCGTGACGCCGGACGAAATGTCGGACACCTACGGCGCGGACACCTTCCGCCTGTACGAGATGTCGATGGGTCCGCTGGACATGTCGCGGCCGTGGGCGACCAAGGACGTCGTCGGCGCGCACCGGTTCCTGCAGCGGCTGTGGCGGCTGCTGGTCGACGAGCAGACCGGCGAGCTGCGGGTTTCCGCGGACGAGGCGACCGAGGCGGACCGGAAACTGTTGCACCGCACCATCGCCGGGGTCCGCGAGGACTACGCGGAGATGCGGTTCAACACCGCGGGCGCGAAGCTGATCGAGCTGAACAACCACCTGACCAAGGCGTACGGCTCGGCCGCGGCGACCCCGCGCGAGCTGGCCGAACCGCTGGTGCTGCTGCTGGCTCCGCTGGCCCCGCACGTCGCCGAGGAGCTGTGGCACCGGATGGGCCACGCCGACTCGCTGGTGCACGGGCCGTTCCCGGTCGTGGACGAGAAGTACCTGGTCGAGGACTCGGTCGAGTACCCGATCCAGGTCAACGGCAAGGTCCGCTCGCGGATCACGGTGGCCGCGGACGCGAAGAACGACGCGGTGCGGGCGACCGCGCTGGCGGACGAGAAGATCGCCGCGCTGGTCGGTGACAAGACGCCGCGCAAGGTGATCGTGGTGCCGGGCCGGCTGGTCAACATCGTGCTCTGAGCTGACTCCGCACACCCGGCCCGGGACCGCACAGTCCCGGGCCGGTCGTGTCTCCCCGACCGTCACGGCCGAAAGACGCCAGCTTCGTCCTTCCCACCCCGCTTCTATTGAGGGGCAAGGGAAACACACCGAAAGGACGGACATGGACCTCGACGGCAAAGTGGCGCTGGTGACTGGTGGGAGCCGCGGAATCGGTGCGGCGACGGCACTGCGGCTCGCCGAGGCTGGGGCGGACGTGGTGCTCACCTACGCGGTGAACGCCGAGCAGGCAGCGGGCGTGGTCGACCGGATCAAGGCGCTCGGCCGGCGCGCGCTCGCGGTCGGTGCGGACAGCGCGGATTCGGCGGCGGTCGAAGCCGCGGTGGAAGCGGCGGTCGCCGAGTTCGGGCGGCTGGACGTGCTGGTCAACAACGCGGGTGTCGGTTTCGTCGGGCCGCTGGAGCAGACCGGGATGGACGATGTCGACCGCGTGCTGGCGGTGAACGTGCGCGGCGTGCTGGCCGCGACCAAGGCAGCGGCCAAACATCTGCGCGAGGGCGGCCGGGTGATCACCATCGGCAGCTGCGTGACCGATCGCGTGCCGGGGCCGGGGATGGTGCTGTACGCGGTCAGCAAGTCCGCGATGGTCGGGCTGACCAAGGCGCTGGCCCGCGAACTGGCGGCGAACGGCGTGACGGTGAACCTGGTGCACCCGGGGCCGACCGACACCGAAATGAACCCGGCCGACGGCCCATACGCCGCGGACCAGGCGTCGATGACCGCGGCCGGCCGGTACGGCAATCCGGCGGAAGTCGCTGCCGCGGTGGCCTTCCTGGCCTCGCCGGACAGTGCCTACATCACCGCCGCGACCCTTTCGGTCGACGGCGGGCACGCGGCCTAGTCCGAGTAGAGGCCGACGTCGCGGGCGAGGTCGGTGAGCATGGCCTCGAACAGGACGTCCGGTTTGGACACCGGGATCGGGTAGTTGCCGAACACCTCAAGGGTGACGTGGCCGTAGAGCCGCGCCCAGAAGGTGATCATCAGGTAGGTGAGCCCGAGATCCAGCTTCTCCGGCGGGATTTCCCGCCCGGACTCCTTGAGCACCGTCAGCAGATCCTGCTGGAACGCGGTGAGGTCGTCGCGGAGTTCGGGCGGGACCACGTCGTTCGGCGGCATGACCAGGTCGTGCTGGGCGAGCACATGCCCGGCCGCGGCGAGGAAGATCCGGCCGAACGGCTCGTCGAGCCTGTGCAGCGCGCTGCCGGTCGCGGTGCCGGTGGCCCCGGTCGGCGACGCGAACACCAGGGTGAATTCCTTGGTGTGGGTCAGTGCCCAGCGGCGGAACCCTTTGCAGATCTGGAACAGCTGCAGCAGGCCCTCGTCCTTCAGCTCCGCGATGTCCTCGGCGATTTCGGCGGCGAGGTCGGTGCAGACGTCGAGGCGGAGGCTTTCCAGCAGGTCGTCGCGGGATTCGTAGTAGCGGTAGAGAGCCGGTGCGGTGATCCCCAGCTCCCGGGCGATGGCCCGCAGCGTGACGGCTTCCGGGCCCTGGCCGACCAGCAGGTTCCGCGCGGTCCGGCGGATGTCGGATTCGGTAGCCGCTCGCGCGCGACCCCTGCGTGTGGGGCTGCTCATCTGGGCAGTCTAGGTGGTCTGGACACCGATTTCGGCACTTGGCGCGAGAACCGGGGCGCCGCCGACGCCGATCACTCGGGGGGCTACGTGATCGGCGCCGGCGACCCGATGCCCTCTCCGGTGCGCTTCCGGTCGGGGCAACGTCATCGGCTCAAGTCCGGTGACGCTCGAAGAAGAGCGAAGCCCGCCGCAGAAGTGACGCCTGGGGGATACGGATCCCCCGATCGAGTGACGGACAGCCGCTGTTCCGCCTGATTGTCGCACTGAGCGCCAAGAAAGTTACAAACGCTTTCACTTTCGGGCACAGATGGCGGAAAGGACGGGTCGTGGCAGAGTGGCGGCCATGAGTGCTGCGGTGCTGGTGGTCGGGTCCGCGAATGCTGATTTGGTGGTGCCGGTCGACCGTCGTCCTGGCGGCGGCGAGACCGTGCTGGGCGGCGACACCGCGTTGTCCCCCGGCGGCAAGGGCGCGAATACCGCGGTCGCGGCGGGAAAACTCGGTGCGGACGTCGCGCTGCTCGGTGCGGTCGGCGACGACCCCTATGGCCGATTGCTGCGGGATTCGTTGTCGAATGCGGGTGTCGATACGCAATTCGTTCGGACTGTCGATCGGCCTACCGGAATCGCCTACATCACCGTGACTCCGGACGGGGAAAACTCCATCCTCGTCTCCCCCGGCGCGAACTCCGCGCTGGAACCCGGCGACATCACCGACGAAGCACTGGACGGCGTACGCGTGCTCGTCGCCTCGCTGGAAGTGCCGCTGCCGACGGTCGAACGCGCGGTGGTGCGGGCGCGGGAAAACGGCGTGCGGGTGCTGCTGAACCTCTCCCCGGCGGCCGAGGTGTCGCCGGAAACGCTGGCCGCGCTGGACGTCCTGCTGGTCAACGAGCACGAGGCCGCCTACCTGCTCGATTCGGAAGACGCTGACCCGCGCAAGCTGCTCGAACTCGGCCCGCGCGCGGCCGTGGTCACGCTCGGAGCCGAGGGCGCGGCGGTGCTTGAAGGTGACAAGTCGACAACCGTCGAGTCGCCCAAGGTGGAAGCGGTCGACACGACGGGTGCGGGCGACGCGTTCGCGGGTGCGCTGGCGGCGGCCCTCGCTGATGGCGCTGACCTGGTCGAATCCGCTGGGCGGGCGGTGAAGGTCGCTGCGGTCACGGTGACCCGCCGTGGCGCCCAGCCGTCGTATCCGACCGCCGCCGAGCTGGAATGAGTCACGTCCAGGCCGTGTTGCAGATCACGTGGGCGATTCGTTCGGTTCGGCGTGGTGGCAGGGGTACGCGACCCGGTTGCGGAGGATCGCGGCAGCGCGTGATCCGCTCGCGTTGATGCCGCTCGACGAGACGCTCGCCGCGTTGGGGCGGACAGCGGAAACCTACGAGGGGCTCCGCAAGGTCCCGGTCGAGGGTGTCGTGGGATCTCTCGCGCGTGCCGGGGATTTCGACCGGTTGTTCCGGCCCCGCAACCGCGCGCTGCGGGTGCGCTGGCGAGCGATCGCCGACGCCGTCGGGGAACTTCCGCCGGTACGGCTGGTGCGGTTGGGCGACATGTACTTCGTGGAGGACGGACATCACCGGATCGCACTGGCCAGGGCGCGCGGGGCGGAGGCGGTCCTCGCCGAGGTGCGGTCAGTCTGCACAGTCGCGTTCGCGATGCGCTGCCTGACGCTGGCGGATCTGCCGTCGAAGCGGGCCGAACGGATGTTCCTGGAGCGGATCCCGCTCGCCGACGCCGACCGGACCGACCTGTGGCTGGACGACCCAGCGGACTGGTTCCGGCTCGCGGACTCGGCGGAGGCATGGGGTTTCCGGCAGACTTTGCGGGGCCGGGTGCTGCGCGACCGCGCGGAACTGGCCCGCGCGTGGTGGCACGAGGAGGTCCGGCCGGTGGTCGAACGGGTGCGAAATCGGGAAACGGGTGCGGTGCCCCGGGAGATCGCCGTCTACGTGAGCTATGGTCTAGACCATGTCTGAGAGTGCCGCCGCTCCGGCCGAGTCCGCTGCCGGTTCCTCGCTGACCGGGGTCGCGGTGAGCCCCGGACGCGCGAGCGGACCCGTCGTACGGGTCGCCGAGCCGCTCGGGGAACCAGCCAGCACGCCCGCGCCCGACGATCCGGCGGCGGAGGCGGCCAGGATCGAACCCGCCGCGCAGGCGGTCGCCGCGCGGTTGGAAGCGCAGGCCGAGGCCGCGACCGGCGAAGCCGCGACGATCCTGATCACGACCGCCGCGATGGCCGCCGACCCGGCGCTCGCCGCTCAGGCTCACCAGCTGGTGACGGCGCGGAACCTACCCGCGGCCCGCGCCGTCTACCAGGCCGCCGAAGGGTTCGCCGACGCATTGGCGGCCGCCGGCGGGTACATGGCCGAGCGGGTCCGCGACGTCCGGGACGTGCGCGACCGGCTCGTCGCCGAACTGCTCGGCGTCGCCCCGCCCGGGGTGCCCGAGCTGACCTCGCCGAGCGTTCTCGTCGCCCGCGACCTTGCCCCGGCCGACACCGCGGGGCTCGACCCGGCGAAGGTGCTCGCGCTGGTCACCGAGGAGGGCGGACCGACGAGCCACACCGCGATTCTCGCGCGGGCGCTGGGGATTCCGGCGGTCGTCGCGGTGCGCGGGCTGCTGGCCTCCGACGCCAAGGCGCTGGCGGTCGACGGCGACACCGGCGTGATCGAGGCGGTCGACCCGTCCGCGCCGATCGTCACCGCCGCCGCTTCCGGGCCTGCTGAGTGGAACGGCGTCGGCGAACTGTCCGACGGGCACCGGGTGAAGGTGTACGGCAACGTAGGCTCCCCGGCCGACGCGCAGGCCGCCGCGGACGCGGGCGCCGAGGGCGTCGGGCTGTTCCGCACGGAGTTCTGCTACCTCGACGCGCCGGCCGAGCCGTCCGTCGAAGAGCAGCGAAAAGCTTATGCCGCTGTGCTTTCGCCGTTCCGCGGCAAGCCGGTCATCGTGCGCACGCTGGACGCGGGCGCGGACAAACCGCTCGCGTTCCTGTCCCCGGACGACGAGCCCAACCCGGCGCTCGGCGTACGTGGCGTGCGGATCGCGTTCGACCGGCCCGAGGTGCTCGACCGGCAGCTCGAAGCCATCGCGGGCGCGGCGGAGGATTCCGGCGCGGAAGTTTCGGTGATGGCCCCGATGGTCGGCACCGTCGAGGAAGCCGCGTGGTTCGCCGCGCGCGTGCGCGCCGCCGGGATCGCGCGGGCGGGTGTGATGATCGAGATCCCCGCCGCCGCGGTTTTGGCGCGGGAGATTCTCGGCGTGGTCGACTTCGTGTCCGTCGGCACGAACGACCTGGCCCAGTACACCTTCGCCGCCGACCGCCAGCTCGGCGCGGTGGCGAAGCTGAACGACCCGTGGCAGCCCGGTTTGCTGCGCCTGCTGAAGCTGATCGGCGACGCGGCGGAAGCGACCGGCAAACCGGCGGGCGTGTGCGGCGAGGCGGCGGCCGATCCGCGGCTCGCGCTGGTGCTGGCCGGGCTCGGCCTGACGAGCCTGTCGATGAACGCCCCGGCGATCCGGGCGGTCGGCGCGAGCCTGGCGACCGTGTCTCGGGAGAAGGCCAGCGAGATCGCGGCGGCGGCGCTGGCCACCGCCGACCCGGCCGCGGCGCGCAAGGCGGTCGCGGACGCCGTTTCTTAGCAGGGGACGCCGGATCCGGGCGAGAGATGGGTAAACGGATCCGGTGCCGGGCGCTGGTCAGCCGAAGATGCCCCGCCGAGGGTGGCGGATGACCAGCGAGCCTCCGTGGATGCGGCCGGTCAGCACGTAGCGCGGGGTGCCCGCGCGGCCGTTGCTGCCGGTCTTGTCGTCGAGCGAGCCGAACTTGATCTCGGTGATCGAGTTGTAGTCCACCGCCGCGTGCTGCGGAATGATCAGCTCGACCGAACCCCACTTCGAGTCGAGTTCGATCTGCACCACCGGGGTGGCGACGCGGGCCTCGGTGAAGTCGAGTTTGGTGCTGCCGTACTTGTTGCGCACGACCATCGCGGCCGGGACCTGCCACGGGCCGCTGCGCTGCAGTGACGAGTACTTGGCGTTGAGTTCGAGCCGCTGGCCCAGTCCGTAATTCGGCCCGTAGCCGGGCGGTTCGGGCGTCGGCGCGTACTGCGGAGCAGCGCCGGGGTGCACCAGCCCGGGCAGGTCCGCGAGCACGGTGTTGAGATCGCCCCTGGTCTTGGCGGCCAGCGCCTGGTCAGTGCGTTCGGTGAACTCGTCGAGGGTGAGCATCCCCTGCCCGATGGCTTTTTGCAGCACGCCCACGACGTGCTCGCGTTCGTCGTCGGACACCCGGATGTCGCGCGCGGTCAACGGCTTGGTCTCGGTCGCGGGCTGCGCGGCGGTCGTCTCTTCCTCGGCCATGGCTTCGATGGTAGAACTCGATTCCCGCTGGCAGATCGGGGAAAAACCCTGAACGGACCCGTACCTCGCGCGTTGGTCGCCCTGGCCGCGGCCTGCTGTCTGCTGACCTCCTGCACGAGCGGGACTCCCGCGCCCGCCCCGGTGAGTTCGGCGCACCCGGCTCCGACCACCCCGCCGCCGACCGGCCTCGACGGGCTCGTCGCCACCGGCGGCCTCGGCGTGGAGTTGCTGCTGGCCACGTCGCCGCCGACGGTGTTCGACGCCGATTCGGGCGTGCGCGGAACCCTGCCCGGCGTTCCCGGCGGGCAGCGGGTGGTGTCGGTGCTGCGCGTCGGCCACACCCCGGTCGTGCTGACCGCGCCGACCTGCTCACCGGCCGCCTGCGCCCCCGCGGAGGTGTACGTCTACCTGGGACTTTCGCCCCCGCGGTCGCTCGGCAAAGCGGTGAGCGCGGCCCCGGGCGAGGACGGCACCAGCGTGTGGCTGATCCGGGAGGACGGTCCGGACCTCTGCCGGTTGGAACACGTCGCGCTCACCGGCACCTCGTTCGGCCCGGGCACCGTGGCGTCGTGCCATACGCTCGTCCGGGTGGAGACGGCGCACGGGTTGCTGATCACCGTCGGCAGCGGCACCGCCGAGACCGTTGACGTCCTGATCGACCCGGCTACCGGACGGACCGTGCAGCAGTCGCCGCGCATTCTCGCCGCCGCCGGTGATCGGCTCGTCCTCGGCGGCCTGACCGACCTGACGATCCTTGACCTGCGCGGCGGAGCGCGGAAACCGGTGGCCCTGCCGGTGCCCTCGCCCAATCCGGATGTCCTGCCGAGCCGGGACGGCGACGTCGCCGCGGTCGATTTCGGCACCCCGTCGTTCCCTGGAACCGGCACGCAGACCCGGGATCTGTGGCTGTTGAACCTGCGCGACGGCAGCTGGCAGCAAACGCCGTCGATGCCGTATTCGACGGAAAACCTGAAGCACTCCGGTCTGGAGTGGACGCAAGCGGGCGACCTGGTCATCGACGACGGAGTGGTCGCGGCGTGGCATCCGGGCGAACCGGCCTGGCGGCTGGGGAAGGCGAAACTCGCCGCGGCGCGGCAGGCCGCCGGGGTCGCGACCTCCTGAGGTCAGTCCTCGTCGAGGCCGTGCTCGATCGCGTAGCGCGCCAGCTCGACCCGGTTGTGCAGCTGAAGCTTCCGCAACGTCGACTGCACGTGGTTTTCCACCGTCCGGTGCGACAGCACCAGCCGCTCCGCGATCTGCCGCGCGGTCAGTCCCTTCGCGACCAGCCGGAGCACGTCGGTCTCGCGGTCGGTGAGCCGCGGCGGTTCCGGCGCGCCGTCCGGAACGTCGGCCATCCGCCGGTACTCGCCGAGCACCAGGCCGGCCAGCCCGGCGGTGAACACCGGGTCGCCGTCGGCGGTGCGGCGCACCGCGTCCACCAGCTCGGCCGCGGACGCCGATTTCACCAGGTAACCCGACGCGCCCGCTTTGACCGCTTCCAGCACGTCGCTGTGTTCGCCGCTGGCCGAGAGCACCAGCACCCGCGTGTCCGGCGCCGCAGCGGTGATCTCGCGAGTCGCTTCGACGCCGGACGTGCCGCCGAGGTTCAGGTCCATCAGCACCACGTCCGGCCGCACCGCGCGCGCGATCCGGATCGCCGCCGGGGCGTCCGGCGCGGTCGCGGCCACCTCGAACCCGTTCTCGCTGAGGTCGCGGGCCACGCCGTCGCGCCACATCGGGTGGTCGTCGACCACCATCACGGAGATCGTCCGTTCCGTCATCGCCCGTCCCTCATCGTGGCTGGCACTCGCACTTCCCACTCCGTGCCCCGGCCGGGAGCGCTGTCCAGCACCGCGGTCCCGCCGAGGTCGTCCACCCGGCCGCGAATCGACTTCACCACCCCGAGACGGCCCTCGGCCGCCGCTCGTTCCAGCCTGCCGCCCTCGATTCCCGGGCCGTCGTCGCGGATGCTCACCACGACCTCGCCGCCGAGGTCTTCGAGCAGCACCCAGGCGTGCGCGTCCGGACCAGCGTGTTTCTCCACGTTAGCCAGTGCTTCGCGGGTGATCGCGACGAGTTCCTCGGTGACGTGCGCGGGCAGGTCCACCGTTCCGGCCGGCGTCGAGACCTGCACCGACGTGGTCGCCAGCAGCTGCAATGCCGAACGGAGGTCCGCGGTGTCGCCGGACCGGGTTGGCTCGCTGCTCACCAACGCGCGCAACGCGATCTCCTGTTCTCCCGCGAGCCTCGCCAGCTCCGCTGCTTCACCGCCTACTTCGAGGCCGCGACGCCGTACGCGCGCGAGAACCTGAAGCACGCTGTCGTGAATGGAGCGCGCGAGCCGTTCGCGCTCGGCCGTCGCTGCTTCGGTGCGAAGTGCGCGCGCGAGCGCTTCGGCGGAGTTACGTGCGAGCGTCGCGGCCATACCGACAAGGAGACCGCTCGCGCACAACAGCACCCCATCACGGATGACGTCGATGTCGACGTGCGCGCGTGCGACACCAGTACCTACTGCCACGACGAGGCCCGCCACTACACCGCTGCGCGCGCCGAAGCGCGTTGCCGTCGCGATCGGCGCTACCGCCGCCCAGACCGTGGTGATCAACGGCGTAGTCGGGTTGTCGAACTGCGCGTCTGACAGGATCCACGGCGACGTGAGCATGAGCGCTGTGGTGAGTACGAGGTCGAAGATCACCAGCCAGCGGTGCCGTCCGTTCTCGCGCATGTACGCCAGACTCGACACGACGGACCACACGGCCATCACTCCGATGACGAGCCACCCCAGCCACGGCCGCTGGAAGCCCGGGTAGTGCGCGATCACCACGGCCAGCGCGAACAACCACGTGACGACGCGCAGCACCACGACACCGCGCCACAGCGGTGTCGCCGGGTCTCGGACGGAGCGAACGGTCACTTCTCGTCTTCTGTGTTTTCTTCGGAGCCGGCGTCCTCTTCCGGGTCGTCGTTCGGGTTGGCGGCTTGGCTGTGCAGCGCGTCGACGGTCGCCGGATCCGGATCGTGTTCGTGCAGCAGCGACCGGATCCCGGCATTCAGCACGGCCAGCAGCGGCACCGCGAGCAGCGCGCCCGCGATCCCCGCGGCGACCAGGCCGATGGCGATCGCGAGCACCACCGCGAGCGGGTGCAGCCGCACCGCGCGGCCGAGCAGCAACGGCTGCAGCACGTGGCTTTCCAGCTGCATCACGCCGACCACGATGGCCAGCACGACCACCGCGCCGATGACGCCCTTCGACACGAGCGCGATCAGCACCGCGACGCCGCCGGTGAGCAGCGCGCCGATGATCGGGATGAACGCGCCGAGGAAGACCAGCGTCGCCAGCGGGATCACCAGCGGCACGCCGACGATCCACAGCCCGATGCCGATGCCGACCGCGTCGACCACGGCCACCGCGGCGGTCGCGCGGATGTAGCTGACCAGCGACGCGAAGCCGCGCCGTCCCGCCACGTCCACCCGGTTGCGCACCCGCGTCGGCACGCCGCGCACCAGGAACGACCAGATGCCGTCGCCGCCGGCGAGGAAGAAGATCGTGACGAAGAGCGTCAGCACGAAGCCGGTGAGGATCTCGCCGACGGTGCCCGCGGTGGTCAGCGCGGTGGTGGTGATCGAGGCCTGGTTGTTCTGCAGGAAGCCGATGGCCTGGTTGATGAAGTCCTGGATCTGCTCCTGGCGCAGGTGCAGCGGACCGTTGATCAGCCAGTCCTTGATCTGGTTGAGGCTCGTGGTCAGTTGCTGCTGCAGTTCCGGAAGGCCGCTGGAGAACTGGGTGATCACGAAGGTCAGCAGCCCGCCGAGCACCGCGAGTCCGGCCACGAGGACGATCGCCGTGGCCAGTCCGCGCGGGAAGCGGATCTGCACGAGCCGCGACACCGCGGGGGCCAGCAGCGCCGAAAGCAGCAGTGCGATCGACACCGGCACCACGACCGAGGCGAGATAGCCCAGCAGCCACACCACCGCGTACAACGCGGCGATCACCACGATGAACCGCCACGACAGCGCGGCGGACACGCGCAGGCCGCGCGGGATGAAGCCGGTGACGTCGGCGACTGGATCGGAAAGGGACGGTTGTTCGCGTTGTCCGCGCCCTGGCTGGCTCACGGGGACAACCGTATCGGCCCCGCCGACCAAAACCGGGCGGATCGCCCCAGCGGCCGGCGCGAATCACCGCATCGCCGGGGTCACGCGAACCGACTCAGGAGTAACCAGCCGTCTTCTCCGGGGATGACCCATCGTGAGACCCGGCCACACCCTGTGTTGTTCACACGATGGTGGCATCAAGTCGTGTCAAGGATGCGCGGCGGACCGGAAATTTGGTTGTCTCGGGTTTGCACCACTGCGGAACCGTGCCGTTCCCGGCAAAAACCGAAATCATTTTTTACCCGAGGAGAAATCACCTGTGACGAACGACGCTGTGCACGAGAGGCGGGGCGTGACGCGCTTCGGCCGTCTCGCGTCGCGTGCGTTGTTCGTCGTTGGCGGCGCGCTCGCGGCCACCGCGGCCGCGTGGGCCGTCTCCTCCTCCGCCGCCTCGGCGGACCCGGTCGACGCGAGCGTCACGCCGGTCACCGACGCGACGGCCGCCGGGATCGGCGACGTCACCGACGGCGTTGGCCGGTTCGCGGGCGAGGTCACCGGTGCGGTGCAAGGGCTTTCGTCGTGCGGTCAGGGAGCCACCACGTGGTCTGAACCAGGCACGTCGCGGCCCGCCTGCTCGCTCGACCAGCTCGGCCGCGCGCACCGCGACGACCTCGCCGGAAGCCAGGAGGCCGCCGGAAAGGTCAGCGACGCGGTGAGCGGCCTCGGCCAGCACGCGGTCGTCAAGCCGGTGGAACGCACGCTCGGCTCGCTTGAGCACATCGCGCGCAAGCCGGAGGACGCCCGCCAGGTGATCGCCGACGCGACCACCCCGCCGCCCGCCGCACAGGATTTCGGCCGGAAGCTGTGGGATCTGCTCGACCCGAGCACTCCCTCGAACCTGGTCGACCTGCCGAAACTGCCGAGCGCGCCCGCCGAATCCGAGCAGGCTCCCACGCCCGGCATTCCCGAGCATCCCGCCGAGGCGGAGCAAAACCTCGGTGCCGCCACGATGACCACGTCCGACGCATTGCAGTCGGTCTTCTCGGCGATGGACGCGCAGTCCGTCGATCCGGTGCAGGGAACCGAACTGCCGCAGCGCCACCACGGCGACCGTGGTCTGCCCGGCGCTCCGTTCTCCCCGGCGCAGCTTCCCGTCGCGCCGCTTTCCATCCCGAACTCCCCGGCCGGTGGCAGCACCGCGCCCGGCGGACACCTCGACGGCTTGAACTTCGGCGTTCCCTCCTGGGTCGTCGCCGCCGTCGACAACGCCGTGGCGGGTTCGACCCGCACCGGCCTCGCGCACACGCCGCGCACCCCGGGCGAGCAGCCCGGCGTCACTCCTGACTGATCCACTTCACCCGCGGGGTCTTTGACGCACCCACGAGCACACTTTCGTGTGCCGTCGCCGTCATCGACACATATCCCGCGGGTTTTTCGCGCGCTGCGCAATTTCCGCGCACGCATTCCCCGGTGCATTCCTGAGACACAGGAACACCGTCACGAACCCGCAAGGGACCCCGATATGAAGGAGAAAAATCCCATGCAGACCTGGGCAAAGCGCGGACTCCAGACCGCGTTGGTCACGGGTGGGTTGCTGATGCTGGGCACCGGCATCGCCTCGGCCGACGAGAACGTCAACCCGGACACCCCGGCCTCCCCGCTGGATCTCAACGTCACCGTCCCGATCGACGAGGCCAACAACGCGATCGGCACTCCGCTCGGGCAGGTCGACCTCCCGGCGCACCACAACGAGATCAGCACCAAGCCCGTCACCTCCGCCGTCAAGGGAGCGCTCGCCTCGGCGAAGACGCCCGGCGGCTCCGCGGGCAGCCTGACCGACAGCCTCCCGAAGGCGGACGCTCCCCGGCAGGTCACGCCGACCCGCGACGCGTTCAAGGGCAACAAGGTCAACGGTGACGTCGTCGTCCCGGTCCAGATCGTGGACAACGCGGTCGGCGTCATCGGCGACGCCCACGTGCAGGGCGGCGACCACGACCAGACCTACAGCCACAACCAGGACGTCGCGACCGACGGCAAGTACTCCGGCATCGCGGGCAACGTCGTGGCGCTCGACTGGGCGCTGCCGGTGCAGATCGCGGGCAACGGCGTCGGCCTGGCCGGCGGCAGCGGCGCGGTCCACGGCGGTTCGGCGCACCAGAGCACCAGCGAGACCGGCAACATCGACACCACCGGCGAGGGCTCCGGCCTGTCCGGCAACGTCGTCGGCGGCCAGTTCGCGACCCCGGTCCAGGTGACCGGCAACGCCGCGTCCTGGATCCTCGGCAACGCCTACAGCGGCGACTACAACGCCGACACCACGGCCACCTCCGGCGGTTCGGCGAAGTCCAACGGCAAGGGCGCCGCGGGCAGCGGCAACGTGGTCGGCGCGCCGATCGCGCTGCCGGTCAAGTTCAACGGCAACGCAGGCGGCGTGTGGGGCTCGGACGCGGACTCCACCTCCAACTCCTCGGCCGACGCCAAGGCGGGCGACACCCGTCCGGGCAGCCTCAAGGGCATCCCGACCTACCTTGAGACCGACGGGGACCAGTCGTTCCTGTCCGGCAACGCCGCCGCCGCGCAGGCCAGCCCGGTCGCGAACGTCGCGTCCGTCGCCGGCTCGTGGATCGGCAACGCCACCACCGGCCAGGCGCTCGACCGCCAGGCCTCCTCCTCCACGCACGAGACCACCGCCACCTCCGGCGGTTTCGTGAAGACCACCGGCAACGACGCCGCCGGCTCGGCCAACGTGGTCGACCCGGCAGTGGCGCTCCCGGTCGAGGCGTGCGGCGTGGGCGGCACCTACATCGGCCGCGCGGTCGCCAACTGCGACAACACCACCACCGCGACCTCCGGTGACGGCAGCTACACCACCGGCAACGGCTCGTTCCTGACCGGCAACATCGCCAACACCCAGGTCGCGGGCGCCCCCGAGGTGCACGGCATCGGCGGCAGCCACATCGGTAACGCCTCGGGCACCTCGACCGAGACCAAGACCGTCACCGCAGGCAACTACGACGGCACCCAGGGTAACGACTCGTCCGGCTCGGGCAACATCGTGCAGGTCCCGGTGGCCGCGCCCGCCGAGGTGTTCGGCGTGGGCGGCTCCTTCATCGGGCAGGGCTCGGGCGACGGCTCCGAGACCAAGGTCGTGAAGGCGGGCGGCGGCGGCAACACCGCTGACGACAACGGCTTCCTCAGCTCGAACCTCGGCACCGTTCCGGTGTCGACCCCGGTGCAGCTGTTCGGCATCGGCGGCTCGTTCGTCGGCCAGGGCCACGGCACGGCCAGCAACGACACCACCTCCACCGCGGGCCAGGACGTGCACGCGACCGGCGCGCAGGGCGCGGGCGCGGGCAACCTCATCGAGGCCCCGGTCTCGCTGCCGGTGCAGGGCCACGGCGTCGGCGGCTCGGTGGCCGGCATCGGCACCGGCATGTCGGACAACCTGACCGACTCGACCGCGGGCGGCAACGCCACCGCGGACGGCAAGGACGGCGCGCTCGCCGGCAACATCGTCAAGGCTCCGATCGCCGGTGCGGGCACGATCTTCGGCGACGGGATCGCCGGGGGCGCGATCGGCGACGGCACCGCCACCAACGACATCACCTCGACCGCGGGTGGCGACGCTCTCACCAACGGTGACGGCGGCGCGGTCGCGGGCAACATCGTCGGCGTGGACCCCGCGCCGGTGGCGCAGGTCTTCGGCGACGCGGTTTCGGTCGCGGGCGTGTCCTCGGGCGACGCCATGAACAACACCGTCGTCACCGACGCCGGCAAGGACACCACCTCGGGCACCGAGGGCTCGATCTCGGGCGACATCCTCGACTTCCCGGTCCCGGCGGTCGTGGAGGTCTTCGGCGACGCCGTCGCCGTGGGCGGCGTGGCGCACGCGGTTGCCGACAATGTCACCGACGTGACCGACGGCGACGACGCCACCAGCACCGACGGCACCGGCGAAGCCCTGTCCGGCTTCGACTACTACCACTCGCTGGGCGCGCTGGTGCAGATCTTCGGTGTGCCGCTGGAGGTGCTCGGCGTGGCTACCGCCGAGGCCGCCAACTCCACCGAGGTCGACCCCGAGCCCGTCATCAACGTGCCGTTCGGCGGCGAGATGGGCGCTGACCAGCTCCCCGCGCTGCCCGCCGTGCCGGGTCTGCCGGGCGGTTCCTCGGCCTTGCCGTCGGCTCCGGCGCTGCCGAGCCTGTCGGGTCTGTCGGGTCTGCCCACCGCCACCACGCTGCCCGCCCCGGCGCTGCCGGGTGCCGAGCGTGCCGACGTGCCGCAGGTCAGCGGCCTGTCCGCGCTGGGTCAGCTGAACCAGCTGAAGGGCGCTTCGGCGCTGCCGTCGGTGTCCGGGCTGAAGAACGGCATCCACCTGCCCTCGGCCCCGGCCGTTCCGGCTCTGCCGGGCGTTCCGGCTCTGCCGGGTGCGGCTGCGCAGCGTGCGGACGTTCCGGCTCTTCCCGCTCAGCTGCCGGTGAAGACCTCGCTGCCGACGCTGAACCAGCTGCCGGCCGTCACGGCGCTGCCCGCCGTTCCGGGCATCCCGACGACCCTGCCGACCACGATGCCGACCGCTCCGGCCGTGCCGGCGATCGGTGACGCGACCGGCCCGCTGGGTGCGTTCCAGAAGCTGGCCGCGAAGGTGACCGGCATCTTCAAGAAGTGAACCGCTTCGCCTGAAGCGAGCCGGGGATAACCCCGGACGGGCCCGGAAGCCAGGTGCTTCCGGGCCCGTTTCGCGTGCTGGGTCAGCAGAATTCGAGCGACCGCTTCGCCAGTCCGTGCCAGAAACCGTCGATCACCGTGCGGCCCTCGCCTTCGGCCGAGCTGGCCCCGAGCGATACGAACAGCGGCGCGAAGTGTTCGATCCGCGGGTGCGCCATCGCGGCGGCCGGTGCCTTGTGCTGGAAGTCGAGCAACGCGTCGAGGTCGCGGGCGCGCAGCACCTCGTCACCCCAGTGGTCGAATTCCGCGGACCAGCCCGGCGGGGTTCCGTCGGCACCGTTGACCTCCTGCATCGCGCGGAGGTTGTGGGTGAAGAATCCGCTGCCGATGATCAGCACGCCCTCGTCGCGCAGCGGCGCGAGCTTGCGGCCGAGGTCGTAGAGCGCCCGAGGGTCGAGCGAGGGCATGGAAATCTGCAGCACCGGGACGTCGGCGTCGGGGAACATCTCGACGAGCGGGACGTACGCGCCGTGGTCGAGGCCGCGGTCCGGGGCGTCGTGCACCGGGGTCGCGGTCGAATGCAGCAGCCTGCGCACCTGCGCGGCGAGCTCCGGCGCACCCGGCGCGGCGTATTTGACCTGGTAGTAGTGCTCGGGGAAGCCCCAGAAGTCGTAGACGAGCGGGACCGTCGTGGTCGCCCCGAGCGTCAGCGGAGCCTCTTCCCAGTGCGCCGAAACGACCAGGACCGCGCGAGGCTTCGCCAGGTCAGCGGACCATTCCGCGAGCTGCCGGGTCCACGTCGCGTCGTCGGCGAGCGGCGGCGCACCGTGGCTCAGGTACAGGACCGGGGTGCGGGTCGCCATGGCTGCCTCCAAGTGTTTGAAACTTCAACTATCACGGTACGCCGTATGCGCGGACTTGGCGAATTCGTCCTCGGCGGCCGCCTCTGTGCGCCAGACTCGGCTGGTGAAGTTCTTCTGCTACCACCGGGACCGCCCGGGCTCCGCCGCGTTGCGCGCCGAACTGGTCGAAGCGCATTGGTCCTATATGGACGGTTTCGCCGCCGAACTGATCGCCCGCGGCCCGACCCTGGAGGGCGAAGTGCCGACCGGCAGCGTGCACGTCGTCGACCTCCCGGACGCCGCCGCGGCTCGCGAATTCGCTTTCGCGGAACCGAATTACCAGGCCGGCGTCTACCGGGACGTCCTGATCCGCCGCTGGGACAACGCTCTCGGCCGCACCATGTGGGAGTTCCCCGGCGATCCGGAGGCAGCGAACCTGTATTTGGTGCTGGGCTGGGGTTCCGGCTCCGCCGCCGACCTCGAACCGGCCGCCACGGAGTCCTTGATCGCCTACGGCCCGCTGTGGTCCGACGACGGCACCGCCTGGCTCGGCACGGCAGCCTTGGTGCAAGCCGCCGATGCCGACGCAGCCCGCGGACTCCTCACCGCGGAGCACTACGCCGCGATCGAGGTGCACGACTGGGCGCCCGGCGGCCGTTCCTGAGCGACTGCCACACGATTCCACCGGCGGTGAGTGAGGCGAGTGCCAGAAGCGCGGCGAAGACTGTTGATCCAGCAGCGATTCCGAGGGCGTCGCTGAGATAGCCGGTGCCGACGGACAGCAGTGCGGCCGGGAGGTAGCCGCCGAAGTTGAGCAGAGCGTTGGCCTCGGCGCGCCGCCGCCCGGACACGTGGGTGCTGATCAGGGTGAGTCCGCCGAGTTGGCCGAGCCCCTGCGCGGCTCCCGCGAGCACGGCGGTCACGACGATGGCTACGATCCACTGCGCGTGCACGGCGACCAGCAACGCGGCCATGCAGGCGACCCCCACTGCCGCTCCGGTGAGCAGGATGGCGCGCACCTCAAGTCGCTTCGCCGCGAACTGAACCGCGGTCGCCGCACCGAACATGACGAACGCCGTTACCCCGGCGAGCAGGCGGTTGCTGGTGCCGAGCACGTTGGCCAGCAGCGCCGGTCCGAGGGAAAGCACGAACGACGTCGACGTGATTCCCGGCGCGAAAACCGCGATCCCGAGCGCGACGTACTTGCGCTGCGCTCGCGGCACCGCCGGGATCCGGACCCAGCCGGCTGCGTCGGGATCGACCGGACGCTGAAGCGGCAACCGAACAACCACGACGACCGCGCTGAGCAGCAGCACCGCCGAAAGTGCGAAGATCGTCACCGTCGGGCCGGGGAGATTTTCCGACAACGCGCCGGCTAGCAGCGGTCCCAGTCCGGCCCCGAACACCATCGCGGTCGACGCGGCGAGCGTGGCGGTGCGAGCGCGTCCAGGCCCGCCGACGTCGACAACCGCCGCCATCCCCGCCGACACCGTGATGCCGACCGCGATCCCCGCCAGCAACCGAGCGGCCACCAGCGCGAGCACCGACGTCGCGACGGCGAACAACCCGCAAGCGATCAGGGCGAGCAAAACCCCAGGCAGCACAACGGGTTTGCGCCCGAGCCGATCGGACGCGCGACCCGCCACCAGCAACGCGGCCAGCAATCCAGCGATGTAGGCCGCGAAGATCACCGTGAGCGTGCCAGCGGAGAAGCCGAGCCGATGCTGCCACAGCACGTACAGCGGAGTGGGCGCGTTCGAAAGCACGAACACCGCCGTGACGGGCCACGCGGCGAGCCAGGGACTGCCGGCCCGCGAGGGTGCGACGACGGCCATGGATCCTCCAGTACGAATTTGTTCGAACTATCGACTCGAACCTAGCAGTAGTTCGACTAATCTCGTACTGGAGTGGTTGAATGACGGCATGCGCTCGTCCTCGGTGACAGGTCTGGATACCCCGCCCGCCGAACTTCCGCCGCCCCTGCCCGAACCGGCGCGAGAAGACCTGCGGCTGGAAGTCGTCCTCGGCGCGCTGAGCGACCCGCTGCGGCTGACGATCGTGCGAAAACTGCTGCTGGAACGCGAGGCCTACGACCATCCGTGCGGCTGGTTCGGGTTCGACCGCCCGAAGTCGTCGCTGACCCACCACTTCAAGGCGCTGCGAGAGGCGGGCGTCCTGCGGCAGCGGCAATACGGGCTGGAACGACGCAGCCGGGTGCGCGCGGAGGATCTCAACGCCCGCTTCCCCGGGTTGCTCAACCTCGTCGCGGACTGGCAGCCTTGATTGCCGCGGCCGGTTCTGGATAGTGCGGACGAAGGCTGGCCGCGAGGACCCGGTCGAGCATCCGATCCGGCACGACGCGCGACAGGCGGGTGATCAGCGCCGCGTCCCGGCCGACGGTGTAGCGGGTGCGCGGTTTCCGGGCAGTCACCGCCTTCGCGATCACCCGAGCCGCGTCTTCCGCGGGTCTGCCGTTGGGCAGATGCGCGGCGGCGTGGGTGTTGACCGCTTCGAGCAGCCTTCCGTACCGGTCGCGCTGTTCCGGTGACATGGTGCCGGCCTGCTGGTTTGTGGCGGCGATGACCCGATCGGGCATTTGCGTGCGGACCGCGCCGGGCTCGACGACGACCACTCGCACGCCCAGCGGTGCCAGCTCACGGCGCAACGAATCACTGACCGCTTCGAGCGCGAACTTCGTGCCCGCGTAGGGGCCGTAGGCAGGCAGCGCGACTCGGCCGCCGACCGAGCTGATGTTGACCACCCGGCCGGATTCGCGCAGCAGTGCGGGCAGCAATGCCTGGGTGACGGCAACGTGGCCGAAGAGGTTGACCTCGAACTGCCGTCGCCATTCGCTCAGCGGCAGAGTTTCGACCGGTGCGTTGATCTGGATCGCGGCATTGTTCACGAGCGCCCGCAGCGGACCTGCCTGCGCGTCGACGCGCCGGGTCAGTTCGGCGATGTGCTCGGGCTGAGTGATGTCGAGGATGACCGGCTCGATGCCGTCGGCGCGCAGTGCGTCGGCGTCCCGCTCGCGGCGGACGCCAGCGAGAACGTGGAATCCCCGGTGGGCGAGTTCGCGCGCGGTCGCCGCGCCGATCCCGGTCGAAGCTCCCGTGATGACTGCTACGCCGCTTTCAGATGACACTGTCACCCCAGCGAGGGTAGGTAGTTCAGATGACGATGTCAACTGTATGCTGGGCGGCATGGTCAGCCGTGCGGAATCCGCTGCCGCGACACGCCGCGCCCTGCTGGACGCCGCCGCCGGACTGCTGGACGTCGGCGGCCCGGAAGCGGTGACCTTGCGCGAGGTCGGGGCGCGGGCGGGGGTCAGCCGCGGCGCGCCGTACCGGCACTTTCCCGACAAGGACAGTCTGCTGACCACAGTCGCGGCCGAAGCCTTGGAGCGGCTCGCGGACGAGGTCCACGCGGTGCGCACCGATCCGAAGGTGGCCGCGGACGACACGGTGCACCGTGGGCTGGCCGCCCTGATGACGATCGGCCGCCGTCAGCCGCACCTCTACCAGCTGATGTTCGCCGCACCAGCCGGGGACTCGGCCGCGATCGAAGCAGCGGAACAGGCGGGCGATCGCGCGATGGGCGAGTTCCTCGCCATCGTCGGCGACCTGGTCGGCGCCGAGCACGCCCGGCGGTTCGGGGCGCTGCTGCTGACCAGCGCGCACGGGATCACGGACATGGCGGTCAGCGGCCACCTGGCGGAGGACAAATGGCAGGTCACGGCCGAGGACCTGGTCTCGACGCTGGTGTCGATGATCGACCGGCAAGCCCGGCTCGGGTAGCGGCTGATCGTCGATGACGCCCGGCAGCACATCGCCGGGATCGCGGATCTGGACGCGAGCGTGTTCATGGTGCTGCGTGCCGCTTCCCGGGGAGCGGTGTCACCCACGGAGCTGAGCACGCACCCGAGCGCAACCACTCGCACCAGCACCCGCCTCGTTCGCTCCGGCACCACGGCCGATGCGCGACGACTCACGGTCAGCCTGACCGACGAGGGACGCCGGATCGTCGGCCACATCGCGCGGCGCATTCGACCGGAACTGCAACACCGATTCGATGCCATCGGACTCGACCGCGTCACGGAACTTCTCGACACACTGCACGCCTTCCTCCGCGGCGGCGTGCCGGACTCGTCCGAGCAGTGACCCGCTGCAGGTGCGCACCGAAACGGACCTGCCTCGGCCTGTCCACGACGACAACCGGATGGGCCCCATCTCCTCCTTGCTTCACACCTGAAGCGAGATGAAGTGGCCGGTGAGAAAATGCGGACAGCTTTGAGCGGCTCTGGAGGGTCTCATCGCGTGTGACATGTTGATCTTGGTTGACCTGCGGTTTCGCGGTTGTCTCACTGTGATGTCATCTGAGATCGGTCTCAGTTTTGTGGCATTTCCTCAGGCGGTTCGGTGGGCTCATATTTTCGTGAGCGCTCCCCGCGATCAACCTCCGGTCTGCGGCAGCAGCGGAGGCTGCCGGGCTTGCTGGCAGCCCGGCCAGCTCGCGATCATGGAACCAACACGATCTTTCCGTGGGTCCGCCGCTCAGCGACCAGTTGGTAGGCCTTGCGGACGTTGGTGAGCGGATAGGTGGCGGCGATGGGGATGTCAAGCTCGCCGGTGGCGACGAGATCGACGAGGCGTTGCAGCCCCGCGGCCCCACCGGCGTCGTTCGTGCCGGCGATGCCGGCGCGGCCGTCCAGTGCGGCGTGAAAGTCGACGACGGTGTTGACGCGCTTGGCGGGGACACCCAGCTCGTGCGCGAGATCGACGTAGTCGGCGCCGAAGGTGTCGATGAACGCGTCGACTCGACCACCGGCGGCCGACCGGATCCTTGCCGCTTGGCCGTCGCCGTAGGTGACGGGGGTGATGCCGTGGTCACGCATCCACGCGTGGTTGGCCTGGCTGGTCAGGCCGATGACAGCCGCACCGGTGCGGCGCGCGAGTTGGACGGCCACGACGCCGACCGCACCGGCCGCACCGGACACGACGATCGTCTCGCCGGGCACCGGGGAGACCGTCTCGACGCTGGCGAGTGCGGCCATCGGCGCGACGTACATCGAGCCGGCGACCTCCCAGCTCATGCCGGCGGGCTTGGCGACGAGATGATCGGCAGCCACGGCGACGAGCTCCGCGTGGCTGACCCGCTCGTCGGACCAACCAAGCACGTCATCGCCGACATGCCAACGCTCGACCCCCGCGCCGACGGCGACGATCTGCCCGGCCAGGTCTGTACCCTGTCCGGCGGGGAAGGTCATCGACGGCAAAGGCGTATCCGAGGCCCGTCCAGACAGCCGCGCCCGCAGTGCCCACGCCTGCTCGGCGAGGCCTTCCCGCACATAGATGTCCCCGGGGTTGGCCGCGGCCGCCCGGACCTTGACCACCACCTGTCCAGGTGCGGCCACCGGGTCGTCGACGTCGCGCACGTCGAGCACGTCGACATCGCCGTAGTGGTCGAAGCGAACCGCTTTCATCCTCAACCTCCCATGATCGCGCCGGCTCCCGCCGACGTATAGACATGACTCATGTTCGAACATGAGTCATGTCTATCATGGTGAATGTGGGTCTCGCTAGACTCGGCATGGTGAACTCGGACCAGCACCTCGGCCACGGCCCCCCTCCACCAGACACGCCCGGCGCTCTCCGGTTCCAGCGCACGACCTCCTGGCTGCTGGCCGGCGCCGGCAAGCTTGTCCTGCAACGGTGGACCGGCATGCTCGCCGGGCTCGAGCTGACCTCAAGTCAGTACAAGCTCCTGCTGACCCTCGACGAGACCGGTCCACTCGGCCAGCAGCGACTGGCCGAATTGGTCGGCATTGACCCCCGCAACGCGGTGCCGATCATCGAGACCTCGGTCGAGCAGGGACTGCTGATTCGTCAGGTCGACCCCGCCGATCGGCGCCGACGGGTGCTGGAACTCGCGCCCACCGGCCGACGATTCGCCAAGAAGCTCCGATCACTGAGCGCCGACATCGAGGAAGAGCTACTGGGGCCGCTCGATCCTGCCGATCGCGTGACCCTGCAACGAACGCTGCGCGCTCTGCTCGACGCGTCCGACCCGCACCCCTGAGTCCGGCCCGGCATGGAGTTCGACGAGCGACAGCTTCGACGGGAGCGTGACAGGTGGCGGCAAGTCGCTCATCGGCTATGACCGTGCGTCCAGGGCGGCGTTCTCGGACAGGTTCGGTGATGACGGGCCACCTCGGATGAGGCAGCCAGCACCCGAAGGGTGAAGGAGCCGCCGCCGGAGTGCCAACTGCGTGAGATTGGGCCGGGTACCGACGCGGCTGGTTGAGAAAGTGCCACCGGTTTTGAGATCCTACGCGGCTCGCGTCAGTCGTGGGCCAGGTCGGCGAACCGGCTGTAGTGCAGCTGGTGCGCGACCACGATCGTGCTCGTCGGGCCCGCACGATGCTTCGCCAGGATCAGGTCGGCCTCCCCGGCGCGCGGGTCGTCACGTTCCCAGGCGTCCGGGCGGTTGATCAGGATGACGATGTCCGCGTCCTGCTCCAGGGAGCCGGATTCACGCAGGTCCGACAGCATCGGCTTCTTGTCGGTGCGCTGTTCTGGACCACGGTTCAGCTGGGAGATCGCGATCACCGGCACTTCGATCTCCTTCGCCAGCAGCTTGAGCTGACGGGAGAACTCCGAGACCTCCTGCTGCCGCGATTCGACGCGCTTGCCGGACGTCATCAGCTGCAGATAGTCGACGACCACGAGCTTCAGGTCATGCCGCTGCTTGAGCCGGCGCGCCTTCGCGCGGATCTCCATCATCGTCATGTTCGGCGAGTCGTCGACGAACAGCGGGGCTTCCGACACCTCGCTCATCCGCCGGGCCAGCCGCGTCCAGTCGTCGTCGGACATCTTGCCGCCGCGCATGTCGGCGAGGCGGATTTTCGCCTCGGCCGACAGCATGCGCATCACGATCTCGGTCCGGCTCATTTCCAGCGAGAAGATGACGCTGGTCAGGCCGTGCTTGATGGAGGCCGAACGGACGAAGTCCAGTCCGAGAGTCGACTTGCCGACACCGGGACGGGCCGCGACGATGATCATCTGGCCGGGGTGCAGGCCGTTGGTCAGCTCGTCGAAGTCGGCGAAGCCGGTCGGGATGCCCTGGGACTGGCCGCCGCGCGAGGCGATCGCGTCGATCTCGTCCATGGTCGGCTGGAGCAGGTCCTCCAGCGCGACGTAGTCCTCGCTCGTGCGGCGCTCGGTGACGTCGTAGATCGCGGCCTGTGCGCGGTCGACGACCTCGTCGATGTTCGCGCCGTCGGCCGCGGCCGCGCCGTAGCCGTACTGCACGATGCGCGTGCCCGCCTCCACGAGACGGCGCAGCACCGCCTTCTCGGACACGATCTCGGCGTAGTACCCCGCGTTGGCCGCGGTGGGCACGGTCGCGATGAGGGTGTGCAGGTACGGCGCGCCGCCGACGCGGCCGAGTTCGCCGCGCCGCTCGAGCTCGGCCGCCACGGTGATCGGGTCGGCCGGTTCGCCGCGGCCGTAAAGGTCGAGGATGCAGTCGTACACGGCCTGGTGCGCGGGCCGGTAGAAATCGCCGGGGCCGAGCGCCTCGATGACGTCGGCGACCGCGTCCTTCGACAGCAGCATGCCGCCGAGCACTGACTGCTCCGCCGCGATGTCCTGCGGCGGCTGGCGGTCGAACCCGCCAGGGCCGGGTTCGCTGGGACCCGGATCGGACTCCGCGTACGCCGGACCGCGGTCATCGGTCACCGCCACTGCCCGGACACCTCCCTTGCCCAGCCGTTCGTTCCGGCCGTCCCCGTCGTCTCGCGTGCGCCTGTCCTGTGCTGAACCGCGTCCGCCCGCCGCCTGGCGTGGCGGTCAGTCCAGGCGAACACCTGTTCGAGTATGCCGGAGTCGGCCCGGCTTTCCCACCCGTCCGTCCGGTCCGCTTCGATGATGGACCGGACGGTTCCCCGCGCCGGTGACCGCCACGCGGAGCGACCGGGAGTACTGGGCGCGAACGCACGCTAGATCCCTCGGACGGACGAGTGCAATTCCGGGTGTTGACCGTGCTGTGGACAACCTGTGGATGACCGGGGGCAACGAATCACAGGTATCCGTGAGCCTGTGGACAAAGTGGGGACAGTGCAGATCGGCTCCAGTAAAACCGCAGGTCAAGCCCTGTGCAGAGACTGTGGAGAACTTCGCGAAAACTCGTCCGGCGTGTCGTGTCGAACTGGTTCTTCGGCGTGTCGCACCCGCGTCGGTCCCCTGCCCTGTGGATGGTTGCTACGCACGGTAGATCACCGACCCGATGGGCTGAACGAAGGAGAATTCCCCACGCGACCCAGCCGACGGCTGCGCACAGTGAGCGATCAGGCAAAAGCGCAGGTTAACCGCGCGCGAACGCGAAACCGGGTGAGGTTCACCGGCCGGACACCTCGCGGTGCCGTGCCGGGAACCCCACCCGGAGTAACGCTCGGGGCGCTCAGCCCAGGGCGCTTTGCGCTTGGCGGAGCCGTTCGGAGATCGCCTGCTGAGTGCCGGGGGTGAACACGATGAGCGACTCCTTCCCCGGCCGCTCCTCCATCAGCCACCGGCCTTCGCTGGTGTCGATGAAGTTGACCGGCTTGGGCACCCGCCGCCGACGTCCGCCCTGCGGCCGGGACGCGACGTACAACGCGCCGCTCCCGGTGCGTGGCAGCTTCAGGATCCGCTGGATCTCCTTGAGCGGTTCCACCTGCGCGGTGCGCTGCCCGGTTTGCATGATCGAGGCCCGGGGCACCTCGTCGGACCCGAAGGACCGCCCGCTCTCGTACTCGCTCTTGGTGGTGATCAGCGGCTGCCCGGCCGCAGGCTTGCCCGCCGGGATGAGGTCGAGGAACGTCTGCAGCAGCAGATCCGGACGCTGACGGAGCACGGTGAGCATCTGCTCGCCGTGGACCCGGATCAAGCCGAAGCCGCCGCCGTTGCCGCTGCCGACCAGTGCGCCGAAGTTCGAGGGACTGTCCTCGAACGTTCCGTCGAACCAGCCGTAGTACTCAAGCTGCGGGTGCGAGATGGACTCGACCAGCGCGAGAAGGTCGCGATCCATCCCCCGGGGTCCCATGAGCCCCGCCGCGGTCAACGCGGCGTTGACCTGCTGGTCGAGCTTCCGCTCGGCCGTCGGGTCGTAGAACGCCGCCGTCTCGGCGATGACCTGGTGCGGTTCCCCGCCCCGCCGCTTGATCAGGTTGCACAAGGTGAAGACGGTGAACTTCGTCGGTGCGTCAAGAGAGACCACTGTGCTGGGCCTCATTCACCGATGACCGGAGGAACGGTCATCTGGTCCGAGCCGAAGAGTTCGTTGGCGTCTTCTTCCACCAGGTACTTCGTCTGGTGCTCCTCGTCTTCCTGGCCCTTGCCGCCCTTGGCTCCGGCGCCCATGCCGCCCATTCCGGCCGCGCCTGCCTTGCCGGCCGCACCGCCGCGCATTCCGCTCATGCCACCTGCGCCGGCACCAGCACCGGCACCGCCTGCCGCGGCTCCAGAGCCGGAGCCGCCGGGACCGAATCCCGCGCCGCCGAACGCGCCGGGACCGAATGCCGCACCCGCACCCGTACCCGCGCCCGTACCGGCGCCTCCGCCCCCGCCGCCGGGGCCGAACTGGCTGGCTCCACCGCCGGGACCGAAGGTGCTCGGGCTGAACTTCGACGGATCGGTCGTCGGAGGCGTCCAGCCGGAGGTCGACGTGCTGTCGTTCGGGCCGGTGTAGTGGCCAGGACCGTTCGGGTCGTTGAACTGGCCAGGACCGCTCGGGGTCGGCACATTGGTGTGCGGCCCGTTCGGCCCGTTCGGGTCGAACTTGGGCGTGTCCACCTTGGGCGGGGAGAAGCTGCCGCCACCGCCGCCGGGTCCGCCGCTGAAGCCGCCCGGTCCGCCGCTGGGACCGCCGCCGAACTTGCCGGGGCCGTCAGGGCCGTTGGAGAGGTTGTTGCCTTGCCAAGCGCTGTACTGCGGCAGCTTGCTCGCGTTCTGCCCGCTGGCGTTGAAGTAGTTCGTGTACGCCTGGACGTTGGCTTTGGAGTTGTCGTTGTACTTGTTGATCTCGTCGTCTTTGTCGCTCATCGGGTTGAGCCCGTCGAGAAACCCAGCGGACGGCGGATCCTTGGGCAGGCTCTGCACCTTGCCCTTGACCGTGTGGAAGCACTCGGCCTGGGTGTTGAGGAAGGTGTGGCTCTTGCCGAGGTTGCTGACGGAATCCTCGAGCCAGGTCTTGAGCGGGTGGGCACCGGCCTGAGCGGCGGTGGCCCCGCCGCCCTGCCAGGCACCGTCCATCTTCTTGTTCAGGTTGTCGATCTCGGTGGCCCGGTCGCTGTGGATCTTCTCGAGATTCTTGGCCGAGCCCACCCCGCTCTCGAGCGACGACGTGTCGCCGGCATTGATCTTCTCGTAGATCGTGTACGCGTCGATCGAGCGGCCGCCGAGGTCAGCGGACTGCTGCTGCGCCTCCGGGCCTCCGCTCATCAGCCCGACCAGACCGCCGACGGCACCGCCGACTACTGCCCCGACCGGGCCTGCGACAGACCCGGCAGCCGCACCGACCGCAGCGCCTTGCAGCGCCTTTCCTGCAGTGTTGGCGTCATTCCCCATGATGAGCCACTCCTTCCGAGACAGGCGTCGGCCGCGAGTCGGTCACGATGCCCCCTTGAGATGTCCGATCATCGCGGTAGCGGCCTTCTTCGCGAGGCTGCACGGGTCTTTCTTCGCGTCGCCGATGCTGATGTTCGGGATGACTGAGACGGCGAGCTGGTCAGTGACTCCGACCCAGAGACTGCAGCTGCCGGACGGACGGCTGTCCATGGTGTCGGCGAAGACCGCCGGGTAGCCGTCGACGCTGGTGGGCGTGAAGTAAGCCTGCTTGTCCTTCTGCGCGTAAATATCGCTGATCCCGTTCTTGTTCTGCGGGAACGCGCCGATGTCGATGTAGTTCGTGTTGATCGCGGCCGACTTCCAGACGCAGCCGCCCGTGACACCACTGCTCTTCTCGCCCGGATAACGGACGCCGAGGTTCTCGGCTTCCGCGGCGTTGTACACACTGCACGGGTCCGCGAGCAGGTCGTTGGTGGGCAGCGGGGAGGGGACCTTGGGGCCGGAGCCGCCGCTGTCGGACGGAGCGCTTGTTGGCCCTGCGGTCGGCGAAGGCTGCTGAGTACCGCCGGTTCCGCCGCTGCACGCGGTCAGCAGACCGAACGCGGCGACGGCAGCTGCGGCGAGCTGGACTGTGCGGTGCGACATTGCGGTACTCAGTATCCCTTCGACTTCGCGGCCAGCTCGTCACGTTGTTGCTGCTCGGTGACCTTGATCTTGTTCTTGGCGGCTCGCAGAGCTGTGATGAAGTTGCCTACGTAATCGAACATGCGCTGGTGCTGTTCAAGGAGGGTCGCGCCGGACGGATTCGCGCCCTGGTCGACGAAGTCGTGGCTGGCGAACTCATCGGCTGGCGGCTTGACCTCTTTGATCCTGTGGGCGTCGGTGAGATCCTGGTGCAAGTGATCATGCAGGTCTTCCCACTGCTTGATCACCGAGTCGATCTCGTCTTCGCTGAACTTGTAGCCGCCGGCCGTTCCGTACCCGCCGACCATGATCGGAGGCGTTGGTGGCACATCGCTGGACATCCTGGTGACCCCCTTTGGCACAGTTCTCGCTCCCCAAGCGGCGAGATCAGCAAGTTGGATGGTAACGCACGCCAATTGGTTCCCGCTCGGTGTTCGCGAATCGGGGAGAGTGGGGCCGAGCTGGGAACTTAGGGTTCTTTCCCGGGTCTCGGAGAGGTTACGAGGCGTGCTGTGGATGTCCGGACATCGCGGCCGTGGCTTCCTGCGCGACTCCGTATCCGTCCCGGGTGGTGCCGATGCCGATCTGCGGGTTGACGGAAACGGCGAGTTGATCGGTGACACCCGCCCAGAGAACGCAGTTGCCGGACGAACGGCTGTCCTCGGCCGCGGCCGCGGGCAACCAGCTACCCGTCCACGGTGATCGGGATGGAGCAGGCCTGTTTGCGCGTAGATGTCGCTTTGTGCTGCACGAGTGGAGTGTTGTTGACGTAGTTCAGGTTGCTGCTCAAGGAGATCCACCGGCAGGCGTTAAGCGATCCGCTGCTCTTCTCGCCTGGATAACGGAGGCCGACGTCGTCGCTTCGGCTGTGTTGAGCACGCTGCGCGGATCCGCGCGCAGCTGCTTGATGGGCAGCGGCGTGCCATCCGGCGCCCATGCCCCCTTTGCCGTGCGGCGCTTGCTTCCGATGGGAGCAAGCGCGTAACGCGCCGTAATCGACCGGAGGCGCGGTTCGCCGAAACAAAACCGCCCCCGGGAGAATCTCCCGGGGGCGGTTTCACGGACAAACCGTCAGTTCGCGGCCACAGCCTTGACCTCGAGGCGGAGGTCCACCTTCACGTTCGGGTGCAGGCGGGCGTTGACCGAGTGCTTGCCGACCGTCTTGATGTGGTCGCGCAGGTCCAGGACGCGCTTGTCGAGCAGCGGGCCGCCCTGTGCCTTGATCGCGTCGACGATCTCGCCGGCGGTGATCGAGCCGAAGAGCTTCTTCGAGCCCGCCGCGGCCTTGCCGGTCAGCTGGATCGCGCCGAGGCCCTCAAGGGTCGCCTTGATTTCCTTGGCGTGGTCGAGGTCGCGGATGCGGCGGGATTCCTGTGCGCGCTGGATCGTGCGCACGTTCTTCTCCGCGCCCTTGCTGGCCACGATCGCGTAACCGCGCGGCAGCAGGTAGTTGCGGGCATAGCCGTCCTTGACCTCGACGATGTCGCCGGGGCCGCCGAGGTTCGCCACGTCGGTGGTGAGAATGATCTTCGCCATGACTAGTGCTCCCCTCAGCGCGCGGTGGACGTGTAGGGCAGCAGAGCCATCTCGCGCGAGTTCTTCACCGCGATGGCGATGTCGCGCTGGTGCTGGCTGCAGTTGCCGGTGACGCGACGGGCACGGATCTTGCCGCGGTCGGAAATGTACTTCCGCAGCAGGTTGGTGTCCTTGTAGTCGATCGTTTCCGGGCGGCCCTTCTTCTCGGCCTTGCAGAACACGCAGACCTTCTTCTTGGGCTTGCGAATGGGTGGCTTGGCCACTGGTGCACTCCTGGAATTCTAGAAAGAGATGAGATCAGAACGGGGGTTCGTCGGAGAAGCCTCCGCCGCCACCGCCCGCGGGCGGGGCCGAGCCCCACGGGTCGTCGGCGGGCGCGCTGTTGCCGCCGCCGCCGCGGTTGCCGCCGCCTCCGTTGAAGCCGCCTCCGCCGCCGAAGTCACCACCGCCGCCGCCACCGCGGCTGACCTTGTTGACCTTCGCCGTCGCGTAGCGCAGCGAGGGGCCGATCTCGTCGACCTCGAGCTCGACGACGGTGCGCTTCTCGCCTTCCTTGGTCTCGAAAGACCGCTGCTTCAGCCGTCCCTGCACCACCACGCGGGCACCCCGTGTGAGCGACTCGGCGACGTTCTCCGCCGCCTGCCGCCAGATGTTGCAGCGCAGGAACAGCGCCTCACCGTCCTTCCACTCGCCGCTCTGGCGGTCGAGCGTGCGCGGGGTGGACGCGACGGTGAAGTTCGCGACCGCCGCACCGGACGGGGTGAAGCGCAGCTCCGGGTCGGACGTCAGGTTCCCGACCACGGTGATGACGGTGTCTCCAGCCACGGATGGCGTCCCTTCGGATCGGGCTCGGATCAGGCCTTGGCGGGCGCGGGCTTGGCCGCGGCCTTGACCTCGCGGCGCATGACCTTGGTGCGCAGCACGGTTTCCTGCAGCGACAGCTGGCGGTCCAGTTCCTTGACGGCCTCGGCCGTCGAGTTCAGGTCCAGCAGCGCGTAGATGCCCTCGGCGTTCTTCTTGATCTCGTACGCCAAGCGACGGCGGCCCCAGACGTCGACCTTCTCGACGCTTCCGCCCGAAGTGCGGATCACGTTGAGGAAGTTGTCCAGCGTGGGCGCGACCGTACGCTCGTCGAGCGTCGGGTCCAGGATGACCATTACCTCGTAATGGCGTGACATAACCACTCACCTCCTATGGGCTCGCGGTCACGGGGGATCCGTGACAGGAGGGTTTGTCCAGGTAAGCGTACCCGGCGGGTCCGACAGCCCGGTGCGGCGGGTCAGCTGACGCGGCGCAGCACCCAGGTGCGGACGAGCCCGGCGGTGACGCCGGCCAGCACGATCACCGCGAGCAGCATCGGCAGCTGGACGTCCGAGGCTCCGCCCTGGCTCGCCAGTGCTTCGGCGTTGCCCGCGTTGCGGATGTCCGGGCCCTGCTGGCCCTGCGGGTCCTGCCCGGCGGAGGGCTGCTGCGGCAGCGCGCCGGAACCGGGCAGCGAGCCGTAACGCGCGCCGGGCGCGATCGCGGTGCCCAGCACGCCGGGGTTGCCCGGGGTCGCGGTCGGGATGGTGCCGTAGTCGCGCGGCGGGGCGATCCCGGTCGAACCCGGCTGGTAGTTGCCGAGCGGGTTGCCGCCGCCGTTCTGGGCGGGTGCGTTGCCGTTCGACTGGGTGCCGCCGTTCGACGGGGAGCTTGAGGACGCCGGTGCCTGGTAGTTGTTCGCCATCGTGGTGAGCCCGCACGCGGACGCGACGCCGGAGCGGATCCCGTTCAGCACCTTGGTCTTGGTGTCCGGCAGGACGCCGAGCCCCCACTCGTTCTTCAGTGCGTTCGAGACGACCTGGCCGATCGCGTCGCCGCTGATCGTGCCGCCCGCGGCGTCCGGGATCGCGCCGACCTGAAGGTTGCCCTTGTTCCCGATGGCGTTCGCCAGCGAATCCGGCCACACGGTGAGCAGCCGCCAGAAGTCGACCTGGTTCTTGGCCGACTGGCGGACGATCTCCTTGACCGCCGAGCCGGGCACGACGACCGAATCGCCCATGCCGCCGGTGACCGAGCCCTTGCACTGGTTCGCGAGCGTGGTCGCCGCGGACGCGGTGCCGGTGCCCAGGAACGCGCCGCCGGTGAAGAGGGCGGCGAGAGCGGTGACGGTGAGTGCTCGACGGGTTCGCTTCCAGGTGGGGATGTTCCGCACGAGCACTATCCTCCGGGGTCCGCGGGCATGGTTCGTCGCATCCAGGACAACGAATGGACTCCGGTAAAGATACTGGCGCTGTGACAACAGTGCGGCGAAGCCGCTCGACCCAGGGTGGTGGCGGGGCGGGGCGGGCTAACTCGTAGCGACCATTCGGCGGAGCACCCAGGTGCGGACCAGACCCGCGCTGACTCCGGAGAGTGCCAAAACTGCCACCAGAACCGGCCAGTCCAACCCGTTCGCGTGGTTTCCGCCGGTGCCTGGCAATGCTTCGGCGTTACCGGCGTTCTGGATCGTGCGGTCGCCGCCTGCTGCCGAGCTGTCCGGGTTCGAAATGCCGTACTGCGGCGCGTAACCCGGGATCTGGCTGCCGTAGCGCAGCGAGGGCGACGGGCTGAACAGTCCGGCCATCGCCATCGGGATGCCGCTGTAATCGCGCATCGGCGCGTATCCGGTGTTGTAGCCGTACGACAAATTGCCGAAGTTCGGCAGGAACGCCGAGAACGGTGCGGCCCCGCCGCCCGCACCGCCGAAATCGCCGAGGACCGGGCTGGTCGAGCCCGGCATCTGGGGCTGCTGGCCCGGCGAGCCGCCTTGCTGCGGAGCACCGCCGTTGCTGCCGGACGGCGGTTGCTGCGGGTTCGGGCCCGGGTTCTGCTTGCCCGGCTGGCTGCCGGTGAGGCCCTGGCCGACGGCGGAGACGCCCTGCTGTACCGCGTTCGTGCCGCCCGCGACCGCGCCGTTGACCGCGCTCGCGGCGGGCGCGCCGACCACCGGGACCGGAGCGACGACGGTGTTGACCACGTTCACCGTGACCTGGCAGAGCGTGCCGAGGACGGCGTTGACGGTGCCGGTGAGCACGCCGGAGGCCTGGCCGACGATGCCGAGGTCGATCGGGATGCCGAGCAGAGTCGTGGCCTTGACGTGGTCGCCCGGCTTGGCGGTGATGGTGGATCCGCATTTCGGCGTCAGGGTGTCCGCTGAAGCGGTGCCTGGTGCGGCGAGCGCGGCCGAGCCGGCCAGGACGAAAGCGGCGGCGCCCACCGCGGTGGCCTTCCGTGCCCGGTGCTGCTGCATGGCCGTCGACCCTTTCGCCGCATCCGTTGTACCTGCGTTGCTGAGGACAACGACGGTAACGAAGACGAGTAACGCCCGCCTCCCCTCCGAGGTCAGGCATTCGGGTGGAAGCGGGCGCTACTCAGGGTGAGAGTCAGGCGGGTTTGCGGCGCAGCCACGCGCGCACCAGCGCGGCGGCCACCATCGCGAGCGCGAGCACGGCGATCAGCAGCGGCAGCCGGGCGGGCGGGTTGGCCGCGGGCAGCGCCTCGGCGGTGCCGGACTTCTTCGCGTCGACCGTCGGCACCTGGTCCTGCGGCAGCTGGCCGGGCACGACCTGGGTGACGATCGGGGCCTGTACGAAGCTCGCCGGGAGCATCGCGGCTCCGGTGAAGATGCCGGACACCGAGTCGAGGCCGGACAGTCCGCCGCCCGAGGTCACCGGGCCGAGCGTGTCGCCGCCGGGGACGGGCTGGCCAGTGCCGCCGGGGCCGGGAGCCGGGGACGGCGGAGCTGGCGGGACTGGCGGGTTGGGCGTGGGGTTCGGCGGTGTGGGGCTCGGTTGCGGGACGAGTGGCGGTACTCCGCCGACCACTGCCTGGGTCGCGTTGCCGACGCCATTCGCCGCGGCCTGTACCAGCGGGCAAGTGTCCTTCGCGGCCGTTTCGCCAACAACCGGGACCTCGCCGACGCCCAGCGCGCGGATGGTGTCGCCGACCGGGACGGTGAGCAACGTGTTGTTGCCGTCGGTCTGCTTCGCCTTCGAATCGAGGCCGACGGTCACCCGGTTCGGCGCGTTGAGCGGAGCGCCCGCGTCGAGCGCGAGGCCGGTGCCGTTCTTGCCGTTTTGCAGCGTGGATTCGCAGTCGCCGGGCACCGTCGGGCTCGGGTCCGCGGCCGCGGTGGCGGGAAAGGCCAGGACCGCTGACAGCAGCGGCGCCGCGAGCGCGACTCCCAGCGCGACCGTCCGTCCAGCGCGTTTCCGCATGTCTTTCCTCCCCCGACTGGATCACGGAACGCGCTCACGGTACTCCACGAGCGTCACCAACTCGGGCGGAAGGGGGAGATTCGCCCGGTAGTAGCGTCAGGGCATGCAGATTGGCGCCCATGTCCGCGACGACGATCCGCTGGCCGCCGTCGCCGAGCGAGAAGCCGACGTCGTCCAGTTCTTCCTCTCCGACCCGCAGGGGTGGAAGGCACCGAAGCCGCATCCGCACGGCGAGGAGATCAAGGCCTCCCTGGTCGAGGTGTTCATCCACGCGCCGTACCTGATCAACGTCGCGTCCAAGAACAACCGGATCCGCATCCCGTCCCGCAAGAACGTCACCCAGCACGCCGACGGGGCCGCCGCGATCGGCGCGAAGGGCCTGATCGTGCACGGCGGGCACGTCGCCGCGGGCGACGACATCGAGGAGGGCTTGGTCAACTGGCGCAAGCTTTTCGAGCGCGAAGCGGAGAAAGGCGGCTTCGCGGTGCCGATCCTGATCGAGAACACCGCGGGCGGCGACAACGCGATGACCCGCGAACTCGACGTGATCGCCCGGCTGTGGGACAAGGTCGGCGAGTTCGGCGCTGGCTTCTGCCTCGACACCTGCCACGCCTACGCGGCGGGCTGGGATCTCGCGACCGCGGTGGAGAAGGTCAAGGCCATCACCGGCCGGATCGACCTGGTGCACTGCAACAACTCCCGCGACGAGCACGGTTCCAACCGCGACCGGCACGCATCGGTGGTCGACGGAGACGGCACGATCGAACCGGAGCTGCTCGCCGAGGTCGTGCGCCAGGCGGGTGCGCCGGTGGTCGTCGAGACGCCGGGCGATGGCCAGGCCGCCGACATCGCGTACCTGCGCAAACAGCTCGCCTGAGAAGCCGTGAAGGACTCCTTGCGGGGGATCGGATTCCCGCAAGGAGTCCTTCACGGACTTCAGGAGACGGGTTGTTCGGTGCGGGAGCGGCGGAAGGACGCGAAGACGACCTTGTCGCGGGCCCGCTCCAGCACGCCGCCCGCCGGGTCGTCGTCGCCGGAAAGCCGGACCAGGTCGGTGCGCGGCCGGTAGATCTCGCGGAGCACCAGCACGCACAGCCCGACGACGGCGAGGTCGCGGATGACCACCCCGCCGAGGAACCAGCCGGCCGGCAGTCCTTTGTGGTCGACGCCGAGGTAATAGAACATCCGGGGCGCCCACACCGCCGCGTCGATGACCATCCAGCCCAGCAGCAGCCGCCAGCGCGGGATCGCCAGCACGGCCAGCGGGACGAGCCACAGCGAGTACTGCGGGCTCCACACCTTGTTCGTCAGCAGGAACGCCGCCACGACAAGGAAAGCCAGCTGCCCGAACCGAGGCCGCCGCGGCGCGGTGAGCGCGACGTACGCGATACCCGCGCAGCAGGCCAGGAACAGCACCGCGACCACGATGTTCAGCACGGTCGGCGACTGTCCTTTTTGGAGCACGCCGTCGAAGCCCGCCCAGCCGGTGGCGTAAGAGACGACGTTGTAGAGCGAATCCGGGTCCATCGGGCGCAACGTGTTGAGCCGGAAGAACTCCCACCAGCCGCGCGGCGCGGCCACGATGAACGGGACGTTCACCACCAGCCAGGCCAGCACGGTGAACGCCGCGGTCCGGCTCCACGCGCGCAGTTTCCCGGCGCGCAGGCACAACAGGAACAGCACCCCGAGCAGCAGCAGCGGATACAGCTTGGTGGCGACGCCGAGTCCGAACAGGACTCCGGCGACCTCCGGGCGTTTTCGCGACCACGCCAGGATCCCGGCGGCGGTCGCCGCGGTGGCGAGTGCGTCGAAGTTCGTAAAGGTATGGACCAGTACCAGCGGTGAGATCGCGACGAGCACCGCGTCCCACGGCCTGCGTTTCGTGGTCCGCCCGGTGGCCCACACGGTGACCAGCCAGGCGAGTGCGAGCCAGAACGCGGAGATGTTGAAGTAGATCGCCACCGGCAGCGCGCCGGGCAGCCAGCCCGCGTTCGCGACCGAGGTCCAGCCCGCCGCGAGTTTCGCGTTGGTCCACTGGAACAGGCCGGTGACCACCGGGTACTCCATGTACCGGGTCTGGTTCTCCGCGGTCTGCGAATCCTCCTGCCACGACGTGACGTAGGGGAAGGTGCGCGCGTCGTCGAGCTTTTCCGAGCTGTAGAGCGGGACGATGTCGGAGTAGCACATGGCGACGAACGGACGGCCGGAGCGCCAGTCGAGCTGGTGCACGCCGCCTGAGTCGCTGTACTGCTGAATGCACGAGGCCTTGCCGAACCAGCACACCACGAGCGCGAGCACGGCCATCGCGAGCCCGACGCGCTGCGGCGACCAGAACCACTGCCTGCCGACCGCCGCGTGCGTGCCGATCGGACCGCCGACGGGTCTCGTCGCCGCGGCCACCAGCGGGTCGTGCCGGCTGGGGGCGATCCGCTCCGCCGGGGTGAGCGTGCGGGGAGCCGAATCCGGCTCTTCGGCGGCGGGCTGGGAGGCGCGGGACACGTCGGGATGCTATCGGTCCGCGGGTGGGCTGCCGGTCATTTCGGATCCTCGTAAAACCCGGCAAGCACCTCGAAAGCGGCACCGAGGGCCACCGCTTCCTCGTCGAGATCGCTCAGTTCGACGTCGATGCGCTGCCAGTACGGCACCGGCAGCAGGTCGCGCAGCTGCTGCGAGACCGTTTCGCGGTAGACCTCGGGCGCGCCGCGGACAGTCCGTCCGAACAGGACGATCCGTTCCAAATCGAGCACCTGCACCAGGTCGGCGAGCCCGATGCCGAGCAGCCGGGCGGCGTCGTGCGGAGTGCCGGCGGCGCGGTGCATGACCTCGACGCAGCCGCGGCGGCCGCAGGCGCAGCGCGGTCCGGCGTAGGCGATGGTGGTGTGGCCGAACTCACCCGCGTTGGTGCGCGGGCCCCGGTAGACGCGCCCGTCGATCAGCAGGCCGACCCCGATTCCGGTGCCGACCAGGACCACCGCGGTCGCGGCCGAGGTTTCCTCCGGCCAAGCGTGCGCGAAGGCGGCGGAGTTGGTGTTTTTGTCCAGGGTGACCTGCAGGCCGGTGCGTTCGGCGAGCAGATCGCGCAGCGGGACGTCGTGCCAGCCGGGCATGTTCGTGGCGTCACGGACGCGGCCTGCGCGGTGGTCGAGCGGTCCCACCGAGCCGACGCCGAGCCCGAGCACGCGCGCCGGATCGACGTCGGAAAGCAGTTTGCGCACGCCGTCGGCGATCGCGGTCACCGCGGCTTCCGGGCCGAAGCCGATCGGCAGCGGGCCCTCCACGATCTCCTCGACCTCGCCGGTCAGCCCGGTGCGCAGCACGAGAAAGCCGTCGCGGTCGAGTTGTGCGCCGAGTGCGCAGCGGGCTCCCGCGCGCAGCCGCAGCATCGTGCGCGGTTTGCCGACCCCGGCCGCGGGTGCGCGTTCGACGTCCAGCAGCCCTGCCGGGAGCAGGTCGGACACGATTTTCGACACGGCCTGCTGGGTCAGCCCGGACCGCTGCGCCAGCTCGACCCGGCTCAGCCCGCCCGCGCGCAGGATGTGCCCGAGCAGCAGCGCGCGGTTGTGGCGTCGCAGCCCGCGCAGGTTGACGCCGGTTTCCGCCATCGGCCGATCATCTCGGACGGGTGGCCTATTACGCAACAGTGTTGTTTAATGGGGGTCATGGCTGATGACGCGCGGGTCGGCATTCTCGGGTACGGGATCGGCGGCCGGGTTTTCCACGCGCCGCTGGTCGCGGCGACCCCCGGCCTGGTCCCGGCCGTGCTGGTGACCGCGAACCCGGACCGGGCCGCGCAGGCGCGCGCCGAGCATCCGGGTGCCGAAGTGGTCCCGGACGCGGACGCGCTTTTCGCCCGCGCGGGTGATCTCGACCTGATCGTGGTGACCACGCCGAACCGCACGCACGTGCCGCTCGCCCTCCGCGCGATCGACGCCGGGCTGCCGGTGGTCGTGGACAAGCCGTTCGCGCCGACCGCGGCCGATGCGCAGCAGGTCGTCGACGCGGCGAAAGCCAAGGGCGTCGGCCTCACGGTCTTTCAGAACCGCCGCTGGGACTCGGATTTCCGGACCGTCGGCAAGGTGCTCGAATCCGGTCGCCTCGGTACCGTCTTCCGCTTCGAATCCCGCTACGACCGCTGGGTGCCGAAGATCAAGGACAACTGGCGCGAGTTCGGCGACCCCGCCGAGGCGGGCGGCCTGCTCTACGACCTCGGCGCGCACATCGTCGACCAGGCGCTGCAACTGTTCGGGCCGGTTACCCAGATTTACGCGGAGGTCGACCGTCGCCGCCCCGGCGCGGCGGTGGACGACGACATGTTCGTGGCCCTGCACCACGCGAACGGTGTGCGGTCGCACCTGTGGTCGTCCGCGCTCGCCGGCACCCGCAATCCGCGGTTCCGCGTGCTCGGCGATCAGGCGACGTTCACGAAATACGGCCTCGACGTCCAGGAACCACAGATCAAAGCTGGTCTCCGCCCCGGCGACGACGGCTGGGGCGTGGAGCCGGAAAGCGACGCCGGCCTGCTCGGAGTGAATGACGACACCGAAGCGGTGCCGACCGAAACCGGTTGCTACGAAGCGTTTTACGCCCAGGTCCGGGACGCGCTGCGCGGCGAGGCGGACTTCCCGGTGGACCCGGCGAGCGCGGTCGAGA
The DNA here is from genome assembly GCF_900115345.1 of Amycolatopsis rubida. Taxonomy (GTDB): domain Bacteria; phylum Actinomycetota; class Actinomycetes; order Mycobacteriales; family Pseudonocardiaceae; genus Amycolatopsis; species Amycolatopsis rubida. Next base: position 1,006,215 of record NZ_FOWC01000001.1, read on the forward strand.
CATTGCGCGTGATCGAAGCCGCGCACCGCTCGGGTGCCGAAGGCCGCGTGATCACGCTCGGCGGCTGAGGCCGCCCTCTGAACGGCCGTGGCCGCGACGGACTCCCCCCACCGTCGCGGCCACGGCCTTTTCGTCACTCCTGCGGCGGATCCTCGTCAGTCGGCGGGCCGCCAGTCGGCGGATTGTGCGAGGACGGCTTGCCCGAGGGCCAGTGCGGGAGCCCGCTCGGCCAGTGCGGCTGACTGGGTCCGCCGGTGATCGGCCCGCCGTGCTCGTTCCCGTCGCCGGGATCGTCCGGTTCGTTGCCGGTGGTCTGCTGCGGCGGATGCTCGTCGCCCGCGTTCTGGTCCCCCTGCGGCGGCGGGGCCTGCGCGCCGATCAACTGCACCTGGTCGAACTTCTCGGCGGGCTTGCCCTTCAGGTACCCGTCGAGGAACTTCTGCCACAACGGACCCGCGATCGTCGAACCGTAGATCGGCGACGTTCCCTTGCCGTGCAAGGCCTGGTCGCCGTCCGCGCCCACCCACGCGGCCACCGAGACCGACGGCGTGTAGCCGACCATCCAGGTCTGCGCGTTCGCGTTCGCCGCCCACGCCGGTTCGCCGGAGCGCTTCGTGTGCTGCTGGGTACCGGTCTTGCCGGCGCATTCGTGGCCGGACGGGCACTTCAGATGCGAGAAGTCGATCACCGGACCCAGTGCCATGGTCACGTTGCCGGCGATCTGCTTGGCCTTGTCCGCGCTGCTGTCGAACACCGGTTTCCCCGCGCTCGGCTGTGCCTCGTAGGCGACTTCCTTCTGCGCGTTGGTCACCTTCAGCACGAAATGCCGGTCGCGCTGGAGGCCGTTGGCGGCGAAGGTCGCGTACGCGCTGGCCATGTCCGCGGGCGTGATCCGGGTGTTTCCACCGCCGAGCGCGATGTTCGCGTCCGCGGTGGAGATCAGCGACTGGCCGCCGTCGTCCTTGGTCTTCACGCCCGCTTCCTGAGCGGCCTGCCCGACCGGGCCCGGGTGCGTGTCGTTCAGCACCATGTCGTAGAACACCGTGTTCGCCGACCGCTTCATCGCCTCGGCGACCGTGCACTGCCCGGCGCAGCTGGAGCTGGGACCCGCGTTGCGCACGACCCGGCCGTCGAAGACCCGGTTGTTGCTGCCGTCGAAGGTCGAGTTGATGCCCTTGCCCATCTTGAGGAACGCGGTGAGGTCGAACGCCTTCATCGACGAACCGGGGTTCTGCGGCGTGTTCGCCCAGTCTCGGGCGGCCTGCTTCTTCCCGTTCACCTCGACCAGCCCCGGCCCGCCGTAGTACGCGAGCACCCCGCCGGTCTTCGGGTCGACTGCCACCAGCGAATCGAGCAGCCGGTCGTCGGACTGGTCCTTCAGCACGTCGGTCGCCGCCTGGGCCGCGATGTCCTGGGCGTGCTTGTCGATGGTGGTCTGGACCGTGTAGCCGCCCGCGAAGTACTTGTCGTCGTCGATGCCGTGCTGCGCCAGCTCGGCCTTCACCTGGTCGCGAATGAACCGGTACGGGGCGTTCGAGTCGTCCTTCGATTCCTCCAGCGGGATCACGGCCGGGAACTGTGCCGACTGCCGCTGCTGCGCGGTGATGTACTTGTTTTCGAGCATCCGGTCGAGCGCGGTGTTCCAGCGGCCCTGCGCCACCTTCGGGTTCTCCGAACGGCCCGGCTGCTGGATCAGCCCGGCGAGCAGCGCCGCCTCGGAGTAGTCCAGCTTCGAAACGTCCTTGTGGAAGAAGGCCTGCGACGCCGCGCCGATGCCGTACGCCCCGCGCCCGAAGTAAATGATGTTCAGGTACGCGGTGATGATGTCCTGTTTCTCGTACGTCTGGTTCATCTTGAAGGACTTCGCCAGCTCGGTCCATTTACGGGTGAGCGTCGGGGCGTCGTTGTCGGTGGCCTTCTTGATGTACTGCTGCGAGATCGTGGACCCGCCGCCCGCCTTGCCGGTGAGCTGGTTGAACGCCGCGCGGAGCAGACCGGTGACGTCGAAGCCGGAGTTGGTCTCGAACGTCGAGTCCTCGGTCGCGATCACCGCGTGCTTCACCACGTCGGGGATCTGCTGCGGGGTGAGGATCTGCCGGTTGCCGCCGGAGGGCACATCCTTGCCCATCGGGCTGCCGTCGGCGTAGAGGTAGGTGACGGCCTGGTTCTGGCCCTGCGCGATGCTCTGCGGCGAGGGCACGTCGACCGTGAAGTAGGTGATCACGAACGCGATCGCCGGGATCACGATGAAGAGGCCGACGAACGCGTACGCACAGCGCCGGATGATCTTCCAGCGTCTCTTCTTGCGCTGCTCGGGCGTGCGGCCCTTCTTGTCCAGGTCTTCCGACGGGTACCCGTCGTCCGGATCGAGCGGTCCCTCGTCCCGGTAGCCAGCGTCCCGGTAGCCCGGATCGCGGTAATCATCCTCGATCATCCGGTGGGTCATCAGTTCCGGCTCGCGCTGCGGCGGCGGAACCGGGCGGCGGCCGGGAGGCGGCGGACGGCGGCCCGGCGGCGGAGAACCCGCCGGACCGGTCGGACCAGCGGCGGGACGCCGCGGACCGCGGGCCCACGGCGGCGGACCGGGCTGGGACGGAGGTGGTTGACGCCGCGGGTCGGGATCCCGGTCGGGCCAGGAGCGGCTGCGGTCGTCGTTCACTGCGGATCCTCTTCTCGGACACGGGCAGCCTGCGGACGCAGAAGGCCCTCTGATGACCAGACGCGGCAACCCCGGTCGAGGTTCACTCCGCTGGCCGATCCCCTTCGCGGGGGAGGAGACCGTCGGTGAACCTACCGCACCCCCAGCCGGGCGGTACCGGCGAAAAGAGGCTCCTCTCCGGGGTGGAGAGGAGCCTCTTTGCCGGGCCGGGCGCGGATCAGCCGCCGCGGCGGGGCGGTTCGCCGTTCACCACGGGACCGCCCCCGCTGCCGGGGTTGCCGCCTTCGGTGCCGCCGCCGAAGATGCCGCCCGGTTTGGTCGGGCTGGTCGTCGTCGAGGACGGCGGATGCGACGAACTGGTCGGCGGCTCCGACGACGAAGACGTCGTGGACGGCGGCGGCGCCTGCTCGCTGGACGTTTCGCGCGGCGGCGGGGGCGCCTTGCTCGAGGTGACGACCTCGTCCGCGTCCTTGCCGATCGGCTGCACCTTGTCGAACTTCTCGCCCGGCTTGTCCTTGAGGTAGTTCGTCGTGAAGTCCTGCCAGGTCGGGCCCGCGACGGTCTTCCCGTAGATCGGCTTGCCGTTCTTGTCGTGCAGCGGCTTGTTGCCGTCGCCGCCGATCCAGACCGCGGTCGACACCGAGGGCGTGTACCCGACCATCCAGGTCTGGGCGTTGCGGTCCTTGTACGAACTCGGGTCGCTGTCTCGCGGGTCGTACTGCTGGGTGCCGGTCTTGCCCGCGCAATCGTGGCCGCTCGGGCACTTCAGGTGCGACTCGGCGATGACCGGACCGAGCGCCTCGGTCACGTTGCCCGCGATCTGCTTGCTCTTGTCCGCGTTGTCGTCGAACGCGGGTTTGCCCTGTCCGTTGGTGTCGTCGAAGACGACCTCGTCCTGGGAGTTGGTGAGCTTCGCGACGAAGTGCTGGTCGCGCCGGACGCCGCCGGAGGCGAACGAGGCGTACCCGGCGGCCATGTCCTCCGGGGTGACCACGGTGGCGCCACCGCCGAGGGCGATGTTGGCGTCGCTCGTGCCGAGCTTGGCCTTGCCCTTCGGCGCGGACTGCACGCCCGCCTCCTTCGCGGCCTCCGCGACCCTGGCCGGTTTCGTCCAGTTCAGCACCATGTCGTAGAACACGGTGTTCGCCGAGACCTCCATGGCCTTCTTGACCGTGCACTGCGGACCGCAACTGGAGCTTTCGCCCGCGTTGCGGACCACCCGGCCACCGAGTTCCCGCCGGTCGGTGCCGTCGAAGGTTTCGCCGAGCCCCTTGCCCATCTTGAGCCAGGCGGTGAGGTCGTAGGCCTTCATCGACGAGCCCGGGTTCTGCGGCACATTCGCCCAGTCCGTGGCGAGCACGTCCTTGCCCTCGTCGTTCTTCATCGTGGTCGGCCCGCCGTAATAGGCGAGCACGCCCCCGGTTCTCGGGTCGACGGCGACCAGCGCTCCCCGGAGATTCTCGTCGGTCTGGCCCTTCATGTTGTCCTGGACGGACTGCACCGCGAGTTTCTGCGCGTTCGGGTCGATCGTGGTGTAGATCTTCGCGCCGGTGGAGTACAGCTTGTCCTCGTCGTAGCCCTTGTCCTTCAGCTCGTCGAGAATGCGCCTCTGGATGAAGTAGTCCAGCGTTCCGGCGTCCTGCTTCTGCTGCGAGTCGCGCGGGACCAGCGTGGGGAACTGCGCGGCCTTGCGGTCGGCGGGCGAGAGCCAGTGGTTGGCCACCATCTGGTCCATCACGTAGGTCCAGCGCTTCTTGACGTACGCGGTGTCCTGGTCCTTGCCCGGTCCCTGGATCATCCCGGCGAGCAGCGCCGCCTCGGACGCGTTGAGCTGCCCGACGTCCTTGCCGAAGTACGCCTTCGAGGCGGCGGCGATGCCGTTCGCGCGGCGGCCGAAGAAGACGATGTTCAGATAGCCGGTGATGATGTCCGATTTGGACGTCTCGTTGTTCAGCTTGAACGACTTCGCCAGCTCGGTCCACTTACGGGTCAGCGTCGGGGCGTCGTTCTTGGTCGCCTGCTTGATGTACTGCTGCGAAATGGTCGAACCGCCGCCGGTGCCGCCGGTCGCCTGGTTGAAGACCGACCGCAGGATCGCCATCACGTTGAAGCCGGAGTTCGTCTCGAACGTCGCGTCTTCGGCCGAGTACACCGCGTGTTTGACGACCTCGGGCACCTGGTTGGGCTGCAGCAGTTCCCGGTTGCCGCCCTGCGGGACCGAGCGGCCCATCACCGATTTGTCGCCGTAGTAGAAGGTGATCGGCTGGCTTTGCTGCGCGAGCACTTCCTGCGGCGAGGGCACGTCGACCGTGAAGTAGGTGATCACGAACGCGATCGCGGGCACCACGACGAACAGCCCGAACATCGCGTACAGCACCCGCCGGACGATCTTCCACCGGCGTTTGCGGCGCTGCTTCGGCGTGAGGTCGGCCTTGCTCTTCTTGCCGTCCTGGTCGCCTTCCGGGTCGTCCTCGAAGTCCTCGTCGTCGGAGTACTGGGCGAGGCGGGTTTCCTCGTCGTAGGGGTCGTAGCCGTCGTCGTACCGGTCGTCGTAGGGGGCGTAGCCGTTGTGCGCGGCGTGCGTGATCAGGTCCGGTTCGCGCTCTGCCTCCGGATAGGACGGCGGAGGCGGCGGCGGGACCCGGCGGCCCTGGGGCGGCCGTCCGCCGGGCGGCGGCTGCCGGAAGCCCTGGGTGGCGTTCCCGTTAGGACCGCCGTTGGGACCGGGACGTCCGCCCGGCGGCTGGCGGCGCGGCGGCGGCGCGCCCTGTCCGTCGAGGATCTGCGACGCACGGGTGCCCGAACCGCGGTCCTGCGGGCCGGGGCCCTGGGGAGCGCGGCCTTGCGGAGCGCGGTTCTGCGGCATCCGCTGCGGACGGCGCGGCTCGTCGGCGGGCCACTGCGGACCGCCTTCGTCGCCGCTCGGCCATTCGGGGCCGGCTTGCGGGGCGCGTGGCGGGCGCGGGCCGCCCGCGGGAGGACGGCGGGGCGGTGCGGGGCGCCGGGGGGCGTCATCGGATGGCCAGGCGGGACCGGGGTCCTCCTGCGGTCGCCGGGCACGGCGAGGTGCATCTGGCTCCTGGCTCGGCCAGGAGCGGTTGCGGTCGTCGTTCACGAATGGGCCTCCGAGGGCTGCACTGTCTGCACTGGTGCCGCCCCGCGTTCTGCAGCGGTTGTGGTACTCGTCACTGCCCGGCAGTCCTTCGCGGCCGGGTCGGCTGGGGCTCTCCCGTGCCGAGGACATAGGACAGGACCAGATGGTTCCAATGGCACGTCCGGCACACCTCTACGTCATAGACGGTGAACTCCCCGAAAATCCCCGACATCCGGGTCAGTTCGGCGGGGGTGCGGGCCGATCCCGAGACGTGCTTCAGCTCGTCGCCGTAGACCCAGGAGACGAGGTGCAGCGGAGCCCGGCGGCACATCGGACAGGCCCGGTCCTCGGGTCTGCCGTGGAATTTCGCCGCGCGGAGCAGGTACGGGCTCGCGTCGCAGACCTCGTGGTCTCCGACGCGTCCGGAGCGGACGCCGGCCAGCAGCGCACGGCGCTGCAAGGCGTAATCCACAACCTGCCGCTGGTTTCGCACGAGGACAGAGTACGGGCTCTTTCTGTGTCCGCGGTGCCCCCTGCTTCCCCGTACCCAGGGCGACCGTTCGGACACGCCGAAAGTTAGCTAACGCTCTGATCACGGATCAGAGGGGGCGGCTGCTGGTCGCGGGTTACTTCCGCCACTTCGATGTATCGGCGCGATATACTCGGCGAGTAGGTTGGCTGAGCCGGTCCCGGGTGATCAACGAGGCTGGCCGCGGCGTATTCCCGGAATGGGGTGTGGTGTGCTCGAACTCGCGATCCTCGGATTGCTGCACGAGGCGCCCATGCACGGGTACGTGCTGCGCAAACGTTTGCACGAGACGCTCGGGATGTTCCGGACGTTCTCGTACGGCTCGTTGTATCCGACCTTGCGCCGGCTGCTGCGGGCCGGCTACCTCGTCGAGGAGTTCGACGAGGCGGACGACCGGGCGTGGTCCCGGCGCGGCCGCCGCGTCTACAAGCTCACCGCCGAGGGCAAGGAACGCTTCGCCGAACTGCTCGGCGACGCGGGACCGCAGACGTGGGACGACGAGGGATTCGGCGTCCACCTGGCGTTCTTCTCGCGGACACCGGCCGACGTCAGGATGCGAATCCTGGAAGGCCGCCGCCGCCGCGTCGAGGAGCGGCGCGAAGGTTTGCGGGACGCGCTGGCCAGGGCCGAGGAGAAGATCGACCGCTACACCCGCGAGCTGCACCGGCTGGGGCTGGAGTCGAGCGAGCGGGAGGTGCGCTGGCTCAACGAGCTGATCGCGCACGAACAAGCCGAGCAGCGCGGCCCGCAGCAGCCGGGACGCGGTTGATCGGCGGCCGCAACGGGGCGGCAGACCTGCAGATGCAAGTGAATGAGATTGAAGGAGAAACCGGCATGGGCGAGAACCGCCGCGTTCGGGTGGCCATCGTGGGCGTCGGCAACTGCGCCTCGTCGCTGGTCCAGGGTGTGCAGTACTACCGTGACGCGGATCCCGGTACGCGCGTCCCCGGTTTGATGCACGTCCAGTTCGGCGACTACCACGTGCGCGACATCGAGTTCGTCGCCGCGTTCGACGTCGACGCGAAGAAGGTCGGCCGGGACCTCTCGGAGGCGATCTCCGCCAGCGAGAACAACACGATCAAGATCGCCGACGTGCCGCCGCTCGGCGTCACCGTCCAGCGCGGGCACACCTACGACGGCCTCGGCCGCTTCTACCGCGAGACCATCGAGGAGTCCGACGAGGCTCCAGTCGACCTGGTCGGCGCGCTGCGCGACGCGCAGGTCGACGTGCTCGTGTCCTACCTTCCCGTCGGGTCCGAAGAAGCCGACAAGTTCTACGCCCAAGCCGCGATCGACGCGAATGTCGCGTTCGTCAACGCGCTGCCGGTGTTCATCGCCTCCGACCCGGAGTGGGCGAAGAAGTTCGAGGACGCGGGCGTCCCGATCGTCGGCGACGACATCAAGTCCCAGGTCGGCGCCACCATCACGCACCGCGTGCTGGCGAAGCTGTTCGAGGACCGCGGCGTGCAGCTCGACCGCACGATGCAGCTCAACGTGGGCGGGAACATGGACTTCCTGAACATGAAGGAGCTGGAGCGGCTCGAGTCGAAGAAGATCTCGAAGACCCAGTCGGTCACCTCGCAGGTGGACCGCGAGCTCGGCAAGGGCAATGTCCACATCGGACCGTCGGACTACGTGCAGTGGCTCGACGACCGCAAGTGGGCCTACGTCCGCCTTGAGGGCCGCGCGTTCGGCGACGTGCCGCTGAACCTGGAGTACAAGCTCGAGGTGTGGGACTCCCCCAACTCGGCGGGCATCATCATCGACGCGGTGCGCGCGGCGAAGATCGCCAAGGACCGCGGCATCGGCGGCCCGATCCTGTCCGCTTCGTCCTACTTCATGAAGTCGCCGCCGGAGCAGTACGACGACTCGACCGCGCGCGACTCGGTCGACGCCTTCATCCGCGGCGAACTGGAGCGCTGAGCCCAGCTCCACTGTCCGTGCGGGGAATCCTGGGGGACGCCGAGTCCCTCAGGATTCCCCGCACGGCTGTTCAGGGCAGGTCGGCGGAGACCAGTTCGGTTTTCGTCATCAGGTCGCCGAACGGGTCGGACAGCTGTTTGCCGTACCGGGCGGCGAGTTCGCCCGAGCGGTTCACCGTTGTCTTCCAGCCCTGTCCGGCCAGCCAGTCGACCGGGTTTCGGCGCGGCTCGGTCGAGACCAGGTCGTTCATGTCCAGGCCGAACCGCTGTTCGGCGTCCGCGGCCTGAAGAGCGTCGCGCAATTCGGCTCCGCCGAGATCGGGCATGTGCTCGATCCTGATCCGGCTGCCCGCTACGCAACGGGCGTGCACGAGGTCGAACAGCAGTTCCTCCGCCCGCGCGGGCAGATACGGCAGCAGCCCTTCGGCGATCCACACTGACGGCCGCGTGCGGTCGAACCCGGCGTTTTCCAAGGCGGCTGGCCAGTCCTCGCGCAGGTCGGCTCCGATCGGATGACGGCGGCAGCGCGGGGCCGCGCCGAGTCCCTCCAGGACGTCCTGTTTGAACTCGAGCACTCGCGGCTGGTCCACTTCGAAGACGTCGCGGCCGGAGAGGTCCAGCCGGAAGGCGCGTGCGTCGAGCCCGGCCGCGAGGATCACGACCTGCGGCGCGTCCGTGCCGGTGACCACCTCGTCGAAGAACCGGGACCGCACCGCGAGGTACTCGGCCATGGCCGTCCAGAGCGGGTCGTCGACCGGTTCGACCGGCATCGGCCGGGGCGGATTCGCGGCGCGGACGAACTCCGCGGCGAACCGGTCTTCGATGAGCGGATCCGGGGACACGGTCGCGATCGCCCGGCCCGCCGCCACCCCGAGCGCGGTCAGTCCGACGCTGCTGACGATGTCCCAATCCTGTTCCGGTGCAGCCATTTCCACCCCTTGCGCCGATATCGTTGGCAAGCGTTCAGGATGGCACTGTGCGACCGCACGGATACCGGCTGCGACCGATTTGGGGTTATTTGCCGCTGTGGGCTGCGTCACTCACTGAGTGCGGCGGGCAATGCGGCCAGATTCGGCAGCACGGTGGCGTCCCGCAGCACCGCCGGGTCCGGCGGGAAGTGCGGGTTCGGCACCGCGAACACCGTCATATCCGCCGCGAACGCCGCGCGCAGGCCGTTGGTCGAGTCTTCCACCGCGGCGCAGCGGGACGCTTCGACGTTCAGCAGCATCGCCGCGCGCAAGTAGACGTCCGGCGCCGGCTTGCCCGCTGCCACCTCCTCGCTCGACACCGCGACCGGGACCAGCGACGTCAGGTCGCACGCGGTCAGGAACGAGTGGATCAGCACCGGCGGCGACGAACTGGCGATCGCGACCGGCCAGTGCCGGGAGATCTCGCGGACGACCTGGTCCGCGCCGTCGATCACCGGCGGACGGTCGGCGTAGCGGGCGGCCATCTCGCCGACCACTTTGCTCGCGATCTCGTCCGGGGTGAGCCGTGCGCCCAGGGTTTCCACCAGGTAGTTCGCCCATTCCGGCGTGCTCATCCCCTGCTGGGCGCGGGTCGCCTCGGGCCGCCAGGCCCCGCCGTGCTCGGCGACCACGGCGCGGCGCACCTCGTCCCACGTCGTCTCGGAATCCACCAGTACGCCGTCGAGGTCGAAGATCACCGCATCCACTGGTCCAGCCTAGGGGTCTTGGACTGGACCACCTTGTGAGCCGAATTACTTCGCCACCCTAACTAATTTTTGTTAGCCTAGCTAAGTGACTTCCTCGAAGGGCGATCTGGCGCATCGGCTGCGGCCGGTGGTGTTCCGGCTGTACTACCTGGTGCGCCGCGAAACCGCGCAGCTGCTGACCCTGACTCAGGGGTCGGTGCTGTCGGAGCTGGTCGGCCGGGGCCCGAGCCGGATGAACCGGCTTTCCCGTCTTGAGCGCGTGCGGATGCCGTCGATGACCGACGTCGTGCGCAGGCTCGAACGGCTCGGCATGGTGACCCGCCGTCCCGACCCCGACGACGGGCGCGCCGTGCTCGTGGAAGCCACGCCGGAAGGCGAGCGGTTCTACGCCGAGATGATCGCGGGCCGGGAGGCGGAGCTGCGGGCGCGGCTCGACCGTCTCGACCCGGACGAGCGCGCCGCCATCGACGCCGCGCTTCCCGCGCTCACCAAGCTGATCGCCGACTTCCACCGTGACGACCCCGCCGCGGAACTCGCTGTTATGTCCGAAGGAGGAACTGATCCGCGATGAGCGCTGAGCACCACTCGAGCCTGCTGGACGCGGTCAAGGGCCAGCCCAAACAGGTGTGGATCACCGCGTTCGCCGCGGTCATCGCGTTCATGGGCATCGGTCTCGTCGACCCGATCCTGCTGTCCATCGCCAAGGGGCTGAACGCTTCGCCGTCGCAGGTCACACTGCTGTTCACGTCGTATCTCGGCGTGCAGGTGATCGCGATGCTCTTCACCGGCGCGATGTCCGCCCGGTTCGGGGCCAAGCGGACCGTGCTGGTCGGGCTGACCCTGATCGTTGCCGCGACCGCGCTGTGCGCCGCGGCGGGTTCGATCGAACAGCTCGTCGGCCTGCGTGCGGTGTGGGGGCTGGGCAACGCTTTCTTCATCGCCACCGCGCTGTCGGTGATCGTCGGCGCGGCGACCGGCGGCCAATCCGGTGCGATCCTGCTTTACGAGGCCGCGCTCGGCGTGGGACTCGCCGTCGGGCCGCTGCTCGGCGCGCTGCTGGGCACGATCTCGTGGCGCGGTCCGTTCCTCGGCACCGCCGTGCTGATGGTCGCCGCGCTGGTGTTGTGCTCGATCTTCCTGAAGAGCGACTCGGCCGAGAAACGCGAACCGATCAAGCTGCTCGACCCGATCCGCGCGCTCAAGCACCCCGGTCTGCTCCGGACGTCGATCGCCTCGGCGCTCTACACCGCCGCTTTCTTCGCCGTGCTCGCCTGGTCCCCGTTCGTGCTCGGCTGGAACGCCATCGCGGTCGGCCTGATCTTCTGCGGCTGGGGCCTGTGCGTGGCGATCGCCGGCGTGGTCCTCGCGCCGAAGATGGCCGCCCGTTTCGGCGAACGGCACGCGGCCGCGCTGGCGGTGACCGGTTACACAGTGCTGATGCTGGTGCTCGCCATTCCGAGCAAGCCGGTGGTGGTCGTCGGGATCATCGTGTCCGGGCTGGTTTCCGGGCTGCTGAACACGCTCTTCACCGGGACCGCGATGTCGATCAGCGACGCGCCGCGGCCGGTCGCGAGCGCCGGGTACAACTTCTGCCGCTGGTTCGGCGGCGCGGTCGCGGCCACGCTCGTCGGCCACATCGCCGAGTGGATGGGCTGGGAGCAGGGCCCGTTCCTGGTCGCCGCCGTGCTCTGCGTGATCGCCGCTGTGCTGCTGTCGCAGCGCGAGAAGAAGGCCGACCCGCACACTGTGCCGAAGGAGGCCGCGCTCGTCGGCGACGAGGAGTTCTGAGCTGGCCGACCACATTCGGCGATCGCCCCCGGACTGTCTGTTCGGGGGCGATCGCCGTCTTTGCGTGAATACATTCGCCGTTAACCTTTTGGTCTGATTAAGGGGGTTTTCGCCGCATACGGTCGCCGGGTTCCCACCGAGAAGCGACCCTGGAGGCCCCGTGTCCCTGGAGCCCGGACGACTGCTGCCCTTGTTCACCGCGCATTCCGGCGGCCGGTCACCGATCACCTGCGAATACCGCTGTGGCAACGCGTGCGCGCACGAGGCCCCGAACCCGACCGGCAACGAATACTTCGGCGACATCGCCAAGGGCGTCTCGCGGCGCGGCGTGTTCAAGGCGGGTGCGGTGATGGCGGCAGCCGCGGGCGGGTTCGCCGCGCTGTCCGGCACCGCTGCCGCGGCTCCCCCGGCTCCCCCGGCCCCGCTGGCGAAAGGCCGCGCCGTGCCCGGCACCGACTTCACCCCGGTGCCGCCGAACAAACTCGACGCCGTCAGCATCCCCGACGGGTACGCCCAGCACGTGGTGATCCGCTGGGGCGACCCGGTCGTCCCCGGCGCGCCGAAGTTCGATTTCCGCAGGCAGACCGCGGCCGCGCAGGCCAAGCAGTTCGGCTACAACAACGACTTCGTCGGCCTGATCCCGCAGGACCCGCTGGGCGTGGGCAATCTGCTGGTGGTCAACCACGAGTACACCACCGAGGTGCACCTGTTCCCGGCCGACCAGTACGACCCGGCCAATCCCACCGAGGAGCAGGTGAAGATCGCCTGGGCGGCGCACGGACTGTCGGTGCTGCAGACGCTGCGCGACCCGATCGGCGGCGCGCTGCGCACTGTTCCGAGTCCGCTGAACCGGCGGATCACGCTCGACACGATCTTCGAGGTGCGCGGTCCGGCGGCCGGTTCGAAGTACCTCAAGACGTCGGCCGATCCGTCCGGCAAGCGCGTGCGCGGCACGCAGAACAACTGCTCCGGCGGCGTCACGCCGTGGGGCACCGTGCTGTCCGGCGAGGAGAACTTCCACCAGTACTTCGCCCACGCGGACAAGGTTTCCGACCCGACCGAAGCCGCGCGGCTCAAGCGGTACGCGATCGGCACCGGCGAGAGCACGCGCAAGTGGGAGCGGTTCGACCGGCGCTGGGACGCCTCCCGCGAGCCCAACGAACCCAACCGGTTCGGCTGGGTCGTGGAAATCGATCCGAACGACCCGCATTCGACGCCGGTCAAGCACACCGCGCTCGGCCGGTTCAAGCACGAGGCGGCGAACGTCAAGATCACCGCGGACGGCCGGGTCGCGGTGTACTCCGGCGACGACGAGCGGTTCGAGTACATCTACAAATTCGTCTCGAAGGGCAAGTACAAGAAGGGGCATTCCGCGCTCGCCCGGCGGCACAACTCGGCGCTGCTGGACGAGGGGACCCTGTACGTCGCCAAGTTCTCCGGCAACAGCCACGGCGAGATCGACGGCTCCGGCAAGCTGCCCGCAGACGGCGAGTTCGACGGCACCGGCGAGTGGATTCCCCTTGCCAGCGGAGATAAGTCCTTTGTGGATGGATTCACCGCGGAGGAGGTCTACGTGTTCACCCGCCACGCCGCCGACCGCGCCGGGGCGACCAAAATGGACCGTCCGGAGGACATCGAGCCGAACCCGGTCAACGGCCGGATCTACGCCGCGCTCACCAACAACTCCGACCGCGGCGCGGCGGGCAAGGCGGGCCCGGACGAGGCGAACCCGCGCACCCGCAACAAAAACGGGCACATTCTCGAATGGGACGAGGACCGCGGCGACAGCGCGTCGACCCGGTTCTCCTGGCGGCTGCTGCTCGTCTGCGGCGACCCGGCCACCGCCGACACCTACTTCGGCGGTTTCCCGAAGGACCAGGTCAGCCCGATCTCGTGCCCGGACAACGTAGCCTTCGACCCGCACGGCAACCTGTGGATCTCGACCGACGGCAACACCCTCGGCGCGAACGACGGCCTCTTCTCGGTCCCGGTGAGCGGACCGGAGCGCGGGCACGTGAAGCAGTTCCTGTCCGTGCCGGTCGGCGCCGAGACGTGCGGTCCGGTCGTCACCGAAAACCTGGTGCTCGTCGCGGTGCAGCATCCCGGCGAGGACGCGGCCAGTTCGGCAAACCCGACCTCGCACTGGCCGGACGGCGGTGCCTCGCAGCCGCGGCCCGCGATCGTGTCGGTGTGGAAGAGGGGTGCCTTCGGGCTGCCCGGCCGGATCGGGCACCGGTAACACTTTGGGGTGTTTCTCACCGACGATCGGGCCTCCTGGGTCTAGCTTCACCGCGTGAAGCGGGCAAGGAGAGTCGCGATCGGACGTACGGCGGGCGCGGCGGCGGGCACTGCGATGCTGGTCGGCGCGCTCGCCGTCGTCACTCCCGGATCAGCTCCCGCCGAGGGAGTCCCGGATTGCGGCGGCATCGCGGCCAACCCGAGCGTGGAGGATGCCGGTTCGCCCGGCGGGCCGCCGAGCGGGTACCTGTTCAGCCCTGCCGCGCCGGTTCCGCGCGGCACCCCGCCGGACCGGATGCCGAAGCTCGTCACCAGCACTGCGCATGCGGTCGACGGGCAGGTCAACGCCCAGATCCAGACGCCGGACGGCCGGGTCAGCTCGGCCGCCCAGCAGGTGAAAGCGGTGCCCGGCGGGCAATACTCGCTGTCGGTGTGGGCGGGTAGGGCGCAGTCCGGCCTCGGTTCGCACGCGAGCGCGACCACCGGGCTGCGCTTCGCCGACCGCGCCGGCCGCGTGCTGGCGGAGAAACCGCTCGCGGTGACGCACGACGTCGCGTCCGACGGCAAGCTCGCGCAGCAGGAACTGCCGCCGTTCACCGCGCCGGACGACACCTCGGCGGTTTCGTTTTTCGCCAGCACCAACCACAACTGGGTGCTGTGGGACTGCGTGCACGTGGTTCTCGCCGCGTTCGCGGTGAAGATGGAGGTGCGGAATCCGGCGGACGGAACGTGGGGCTCCTCGGCTGCCATCCCGGCCGGCGATACCGCGCACTTCCGCGTCTCGGTCTCCAACACCGGCTCCCAGCCGCTCACCGGACTGCTCGTGAAAGACCCGTGGTGCTCCGGGCTTCCCGGAGCCTTCGACCTCGCCGCCAACGCGTCGCGAGGACTCACCTGCGATCATCAGAACCTCACCGAGGACGACAACGGGCACGTCAACACCGCGAAGGTCACCGGCACCGGTCCGGGCGGCCCGCTCGCCGAGCAGAAGGCGAGCGCGACGGTCACCGTCACGCCGCAGCCCGCGGTCGGCAAGATCGGCGATCGCGCGTGGAAAGACCTGAACCGCAACGGCACGCAGGACGACGACGAACCCGGCTTCCCGGAGCTGCCGGTCACGCTCAAGGACGGCGCGGGCGGCACCGTCGCCACCGCGCGCACGAACGCCGACGGCAGCTACCTGTTCGACCAGCGCAAGGACGGCACCTACCAGGTGTGCTTCGACATCTCCAAGCTGCCGGACGGCCTCACCGTCACCGAGCGCGGCGCGGGTGCCCCGGGTCTGGACTCGGCGGTCGACCCGGCGACCGGCTGCACCTCGCCGTTCACCCTCGGCGGCAAGGAGCGCGAGCGGATGGACCTGGACATCGGCCTCGCCCCGCCGGCGCCGGCCGTCCCGCCCGCGCCGAGCGGACCGCCGATGCCGGCCGCCTCCGCCTCGTCCGACCGCTGACATTGCGGCGACCGCTCGGCGTCGCTGCCCGGCGAATGCGAGACTGTGGCTGCACACCACGTCTCGGGGAGGTCTGGACCAATCATGACAGCGGCCGCCGGCCTGCCCGCCGACCCGCTCCCGTGGTACCGCCGCCCGATGGCCTGGACGTGGGCCGCCACCGGGGCGGTCCTCGTGCTGTACACGGTGCTTGCCTGGCAGCGCCGGTGGATGAGCGACGACGGATTGCTCGTGCTCCGCACCGTCCGGCAGATCCTCGCCGGGAACGGTCCGGTGTTCAACGTCGGCGAACGCGTCGAAGCGAGCACGAGTCCGTTGTGGACCTGGCTGCTCGCCGGATTCGGCACGATTCCCGGACCGCCGCTCGAATGGATCGCGGTGATCGCCGGCCTGCTGTGTGCCGTCGGCGGCCTGTTCTTCGGCCTGGACGGCGCCCGTCGGCTCTACGCCGGACCAGTGGCTCCCGCCGGTGCGCTGATCGTGTGCGCGCTCCCGCCGTTCCGCGACTTCGCGACTTCCGGGCTGGAAACCGGCCTGGTGCTGTTGTGGCTCGGACTGAGCTGGTGGCTTCTGGTGCGCGGCACAACGCCGGTCGTCACCGCGATCGTGCTCGGGCTGGGCCCGCTCGTCCGGCCGGACCTGGCGTTGTTCAGCGTGGTCGGCTTCATCGCCCTAGTGCTCCTGCTTCGCCCGCGATGGCCTGCCGCACTTGGCTGGCTCGGTGCGGGAGTCGCGATTCCGGTGGCATATCAGGTGTTTCGGATGGGCTACTACGGTTTGCTCACGCCGAACACCGCGCTCGCCAAGGAGGCGGCCAACAGCGACTGGCCGCGCGGCTTCGCGTACCTGGCCGATCTGGTCAGCCCGTACGTGCTGTGGATTCCGTTGCTGCTGCTCGTGATTGCCGCCGCGCTAGTGCGCCAGTCGCGCATCCTGCTGCTGGCTTCGTTGGTGAGCGCACTCTTGCTCGCGCTGTACGTCGTGCGCGTCGGTGGCGATTTCATGCACGGCCGGATGTTGCTGCCCGCGTTGTTCGTGCTGTTGCTTCCCGTCATGGCGATCCCGCTGACCCGAAAGACAGTCGCGCTCGCCGCCGGAGTCGCCGCGTGGTCCGCAGTCGCGGGCGGCTGGCTGCGCGTGCCGTACGAGGGCGCCCATCTCGCGGTGAGCGTCACTGACGAACGCGGCTACTGGTCCTGGGCGACCGGTCACGAGCACCCGGTGCTGGCGACGGATTTCCTCGGTCAGGACGTCATCCGCGACGCCGTCGACGCGGTGCGGGAAACGAAGCAGCCGGCTGTGCTCGTCTACAGCTACGGCGACGTGAAGCAGTGGTTCCG
Organism: Amycolatopsis rubida; assembly: GCF_900115345.1. Taxonomy (GTDB): domain Bacteria; phylum Actinomycetota; class Actinomycetes; order Mycobacteriales; family Pseudonocardiaceae; genus Amycolatopsis; species Amycolatopsis rubida. Next base: position 1,022,913 of record NZ_FOWC01000001.1, read on the forward strand.
CTTCCCGACCGACCGGCCGTACGTGATCATGGCGGCCGACAGCATGGGCGCGATCAGCAACATCGTGTCCCTGGACGTCCGCATCCACGACGGCTACGGCCTGGCAAGCGACCTGGCCGCACACTCGTCGGCCATCGCGGGCGGCCGTCCCGGACACTCGAAGTGGCTGGTCGCGGCGTGGGAGATCGCCGATGCCGGACGCGGGGACCTGGCCACCGACGGCGAGATCCGGATGTTCCAGCCCTCCGAGATCGACGCCGCTCGCCAGGCGCTGCGCTGCCCGGACGTGCGGGAGGTGCTCGCCTCCACGCGTGAACCGCTCACCTGGAGTCGGTTTATCGACAATTTCACCGGCGCGCTGCATCGGACGGAAATCCGCTACCCGCGCGACCCGGCGGCCGCGGCTTACTGCGGGAAGGGACCTCCCCGGGCTGGCGGCTGAGCTGCGGACGCCTACCGTGGCCGGTATGACCGACCTCCCGCTCGCCCTGATCACCGGTGCCTCGCGGGGCATCGGCGCGGCTATCGCGCACCAGCTCTCCCCGACGCACCGTCTCCTCCTCGGCGGCCGCGACACCGACGCACTGGCGAAGGTGGCCGAGGAACTGCCCGGTGCCGAGCCATGGCCGGTCGACCTCACCGACGCGGCTTCCCTGGAAGCCGCCGCCAGCAAGATCGACCGCCTTGACGTGCTGGTCCACTCCGCGGGCATCGGCAAGATCGGCACGGTCGCCGACTCGCCGTCCTCGGTTTGGCGCACGAACCTGGAACTCAACGTCATCGCGGTCGCCGAGCTGACCCGCCTGCTGCTGCCCGCCCTGCGCAACGCGAACGGCCACGTCGTGGTGATCAACTCCGGCGCGGGTTACACCGCCCGCCCGGGCTGGGGACCTTATGCGGCAAGCAAATTCGCTGTCCGAGCCTTCACCGACGCACTCCGCGCGGAAGAACCGGACCTGCGCGTGACTTCGGTGTTCCCCGGCCGCACCGACACCGACATGCAGCGCGAAGCCCGCGTCCAAGAAGGCGGCGAGTACGAAGCCGACAAATACCTGCGCCCGGACTCCGTGGCGACGGCCGTGCTGACCGCGGTGACCGCCACCCCGGAAGCCCACTTCACCGAAATCCAGGTCCGTCCTCGCTGAGGTCAGGCCCGCAGCCGGGCGGCGGTGTCGGCCACCGCCGCCTGGATCTCGCGGCGGTCGACCCGCGTCGGTTCGGCGTCGGCGACGACCTGTTCGCCCGCGACCCACACCTCACGCACCCGGCGCGAACCGGCCGCCCACACGAGATTCGCCAGCAACTGCTCGTCCGGCACGTCGAGACCGGCGGCGAAGGCCGGGTCGTCGAGGTCGACGTGCACCAGGTCAGCCCAGCGCCCCGGCTCCAGCACGCCGAGATCGTGGCGGCCGAGCGCTTCGGCGCCGCCGCGGGTCGCCATCAGGAACACGTCCTTCGCGGTCACCACGGTCGAATCGGCATTGGCCAGCCGAGCCAGCATCGCCGTCAGCTGAAGCTCTTCCCACAGGTCGATGTCGTCGTTCGACGCCGGACCGTCGGTGCCGAGGCCGATCGCGACCCCCGCCGCCCGAAGGTCCTTGATCCGCGCGATCCCCGAAGCCAGCTTCGCATTCGACCCAGGGCAATGCGCCATCCCGACCCCGCGGGCGGCGAAGATCGCGATGTCCTCATCCGACAAATGCACCGCGTGCGCCGCCAGCGTCCGCCCGTTGAGCATCCCCAGCGAATCCAGCAGCTTCGGGACCGACCCGTGCTCCTTGCGCTGCTCGACATCCTCCGCGGCCGCCTCGGCGATATGGATCTGCACCAAAGCCCCTCGGGCAGCCGCGGATTCCGCAGTCGCTCGCAGCCCGTCCGGGTTCAGCATGTACGCCGAATGCGGCCCGTAACCCAGCTCGATCCGCTCCCCGGGGCCGAACCGCAGCCCGTCGGCGTCGATCCACCGGTCGATCGCCGCCAGCGTCTCCCGCCAATCCAGCCCGGGCAGCTCGATCACCGGCGGCGCGACGAGCACCCGGCCGCCGGTCGTGAGCACCGCGTCGACCAGCTGCTCGCCCTCGAAATACATTTCCGCGCTGGTCGTCACGCCGTGCCGGAGCATTTCGACCGATCCGAGCAGCATGCCGGTGCGCACGTCCGCAGGCTTCAGCTTCGCCTCGGTCGGCCAGATGATCTCGCGCAGCCAGCGCAGCAGCGGCAGGTCGCCGCCCATGCCGCGCAGCAGCGTCATCGGGCTGTGCGCGTGCGAGTTCACCAAGCCGGGCAACAGGATTCCGGTCAGCCGGGTCAGCTCGCCGGTGAATTCCGGCGCGGTCGAAGCCGGTCCGACGAAGGAAATCCGGCCTTCGTCGTCGACATCCACGACGGCGTCGCGGAGCAGCGAGCAGGACGGGTCGGCGGGCAGAACAACCGGGGCATGGAATCGACGCGACATAACGAGATAGTACGGGCGTCCCAGTAGCGGTTAGTCCACTACGCCGCTACGCCAGGCCCAAGCTGCGATTTCCACTCGGTTACGCGCGCCGACTTTGCCCTGCACCGAAGCCAAATGCGTCTTGACCGTCGACAGCGACAGGAACAGCTCCGCGCCGATCTCGGTGTTGGTGAGCCCGCGTGCGGCGGCCTTCACCACGTCCAGCTCGCGCGCGGTCAGCGGCTCCGACGGTGCCGGAGCTTCCCGCTTGGTGGTGGTCCCGCCGTCGAAATGCTTCAGCAGCCGCACGGTGATCTGCGGGGACACCAGCGCGTCGCCGCGATCGGCCGCCCGCACCGCCTCGATCAGCAGGGCGGGCCCGGCGTCCTTGAGCAGGAAGCCGCTCGCGCCGTTGCGCAGCGCGGTGTGCACGTATTCGTCGAGATCGAAGGTGGTGACCACGACGACCTTCAGCGGGTCGGCGACGTCCGGCCCGGCCAGCTGGCGGGTGACTTCAAGCCCGTCCAGGCCCGGCATGCGGATGTCCAGCAGGCAGACGTCCGGGCGCAGTTCGCGCGCCTTGGCGACCGCGGAGACCCCGTCCGGCACGTCCGCGACCACCTCGATGTCGTCCTGGGCGTCCAGGATCATGCGGAAGCCCATCCGCACCATTTCCTGGTCGTCCGCGATCAGTACCCGGATCACCTGTCAGTCTCCCCGTTCGCCTCGAGCGGCAGCCACGCCTCGACCCGCCAGCCGCCGTTCGGCTCGCGGCCTGCCGAAAGCCTGCCGTGCAGCAGCGCGACGCGTTCGCGCATGCCGACCAGACCGTATCCGCCCGACCCGCCCGCCGGACGATGCGTCTGCCCGCTGCCGTTGTCGGTCACCCGCAAGTGCAGTTCGCCGTCGACGACCTCGGCCAGCACGAGCGCCTCGGTGGCGTCCGAGGCGTGCTTGCCGACGTTGGTGAGCGACTCCTGGATCAGCCGCAGCGCGGACCGGCCGACCTCCTGCGGCAAGTCCGCCGGCAGGTCGAGCCGCAGTTGCGTCGGGATGCCGTGATTGCCCGCGTCGACGAGTTTGCGCAGGTCAGCGGCCAGGTCAGTGGTCGCCTGCTCGTTGAACTCCCCCGAGCCGGCCTGTGCGTCGCCGCGCATGCTGCGGACCAGGCGGCGCATCGCGGCGAGCGCCTCGACGCCCGCGTTCTCGATCCGGCCCATCGCCTCCAGCGCCAGCTCCGGGTTCTTCTCCCCCATCATCCGCGCGGCCTGCGCCTGCACGACGATGCCGGTCACGTGGTGCGCGACGACGTCGTGCAGCTCCCTGGCCAGCGCCATCCGCTCGGACGTCTGTGCGTCGGTGACCGCCGATTTCACCACCTGCGCGCGTTCGGAATCGCGCGAACGCAGGTAGAGGCCGATCGCGATGGCGATGCCGAGCAGCAGGACCGCGACGGTGGCGAGCATCCCGAGCGTGATCGGGTCGGTGAGCAGCCGCCCGGTGCGGTACTGGCTGAAGTTCAGCACCGAGCCGACCGCGACCACGCCGGACAGCACCACGATCCGGGGCCAGGCCCGCGCGAGCGGCACCGCCCGCACCACGTTCACCACGACGCCGAAGGCGGCCACGATCTGCGTCGGCGGGATGCCGCCGAGGAGCTGGTAGCTGTGGCTGGGGTGCAGGAACGGCGTCGCGAGCGCGGACAGCAGGAGAAGCCCGGCCACCACGAGGATCGAATCCCGCGGCCGGCGCGGCGACAGCGTGGTCACCGCGGCGGCGCCGATCGAACAGGCGAGCAGCGGGAACCCGCGGCTGCCGCTTTCGTAGGTGTAGCCGAATTCGATCAGCACGCCGATGCCGAGCATGCCGATCAACGGCCACTGGCCGCGCACCAGCTCGGTGAACCGGTGCATGCTGCGCAGGCGTTCCGCCGTCGCCGGATCCCGTTCGCGGCGCGGGCGGCCGATCACGCCGGTGAGCACCGCCGCGACGAGGAACAGGAAACCGAAAAGCAGCGCCTGCGCGATGGCGCTGCCGTAGAGCCTGCCGTCGTATTCGCGGCCGAACACCGCGGTGAGCGCGCCCATCACCAGCGCGCTGATCACCGCGAAAGCGACCCCGGGCCGGGCCCGGCGGGCGAGGAAGTAGACCATTTCGACCCCGGCCACGACCTCGGTGATGGTCAGGTTCGCCAGCACGCTGGAGTAGGTCGGGATGTGCAGATAGCGGATGGCGAAGGTGCAGAACATCAGCGTCAGCGCGCCGAATACGCCCGCCACCGCCGCGCGTTTACGGGCCCAGAACGCCCACGCCGCCATCGCGAAAATACCCGGGAAAAGACCGAGATCGGCGAAGCGCGGGCCCACGTTGTCGAGTGCCGCGTCGGTCACGAACACGAGGTCGAACGCCAGCGCGGCGAGCAACACGAGCACGGACATGTCGAGGCGGCGGGCGAGTTCGGTCGCCCGCGCGACAAGCGTTTTCGACGGCGGGGAGTGCGGCACACCGTGACGGTAGATGATCCGCGCCCGCGCGCACCTTGGCCACGTGGTTCGTCGCCATCGGCCGATCGGCCGATGGCGGGCTCGCCGGTACCGGCCGTCTGCCCGAAGTGGACACCCGCTCGGATCCGCGAAGCTGCCTTCCGTCGCAGTCGAAGACGAATGACGGAGACAGGGAGAGAGCTGGCGGATGACGAATCCACAGTGGAGTGCCGGACCGGTGTTGTCGGGGCGCGGGCTGGTGAAGCGCTACGGACAGCAGCACGCGCTGGCCGGAATCGACATCGACGTCCAGCCGGGCGAGGCGATCGCCATCGTCGGCCCGTCCGGCTCCGGCAAGACCTCGCTGCTGCACGTGCTGGCGGGCATCCTGCGTGCCGACAGCGGCGAAATCTGGTTGCAGGGACAGCGGATCGACCAGTTCGGCGAAAAGCGGCGCAGCGAACTGCGGCGCACCGAATTCGGTTTCGTCTTCCAGTCCGGAATGCTCGTGTCCGAGCTGACCGCCGAGGAGAATGTCGCACTTCCGTCGCTGCTGGCCGGCGGAACTCGTGGCGAAGCCCTTGCCGCGGCGCGGGAATGGCTCGGCAAACTCGGGCTGTCCGGCAAGGAAGCGCGCCGTCCCGGAGAGCTTTCCGGCGGCGAGGCGCAGCGCGTGGCGATCGCCCGCGCGCTCACCCACCGGCCGAAGGTGATCTTCGCCGACGAACCGACCGGCGCGCTCGACACCCGCACCGGCCGCGAGACGATGGACGCGCTGCTGGCCGCCGCGCAGGCGTCCGGAGCCGCGGTGCTCGTGGTGACCCACGACCGGGAACTCGCCGAATCGATGCCGCGCACCGTGGCGATCCGCGACGGCCTGATCGCGACGAGGCTCGCGGCATGAACCCGTTCCAGCTCGCCCTGCGGGTGCTGCGCGGCGACCGGCGGACCCGCACCTCGGCGATCCTCACCGCGGTCGGCGTCGCCGTCGCGACCGGGCTCGTCCTGCTGCTGGCGACCCTGCCGTACGCCACTCAGGCACGTGAGCAGCGGGCGCTGTGGCAGAGCAGCGGCCGTTACGACTCCGGCCAGCAGAACGCCCTGCTGGTCAACTCGTCCAAGGACTACTTCGACGGCAAGCAGGTCGCCCGCGTCGACATCGCGGTCACCGGCCCGGCCGACTCGCTGCGGCTGCCCCCGGGCATCCCGCAGCTGCCCGGTCCTGGCGAGACGATCGTGTCGCCCGCGCTCGGGAAACTGCTCAACGCGACTCCGGCCGACCAGCTCGGGAACCGTTTCGGCAAACCGGTCGCCGCGTTCGGCGACGAGGCGCTGCGGTACCCGGAGCAGCTCGTCGCGCTCGTCGGACACAGCCCGCAGGAGATGCGGCCGTACGGGCACACGGACCAGCCTGGCCAGGACGCTTTCCCGGCCGCGGCCTTCCCGAACGGGCAGGGACATCCGGACGGCCTGCTGACGGTGCTGTCCTGGGTCGGCATCATCGTGCTGCTCGTGCCGAGCCTGGTGCTCGTCGCGTCGTCGGCCCGGCTCACCGCCGCCCGCCGCGAACAACGGCTCGCCGCGATCCGGCTAGCCGGTGCGACCCCTGGTCAGGTGACCGCGATGGTCGCCGCCGAAACCGGATTGTCGGCGGGCGTCGGCGCCTTGCTCGGCCTCTTGCTGAGCCCGGCGCTGCGCGGCTTGGCCACGTTCGTGCCGTGGGACGGCGGAACCTGGCTGGCGTCGGACTTCGCACTTCCGGTGGGACTGACCGTGCTCGCCGTGCTGCTGGTCCCGCTGCTCGTGGTGCTCGCCGGCGTGCTCGGCCTGCGCCGGGTCGTGCGCACGCCGCTGTTCGCGACCGGCGGGCACGCCGTCAAGCCGTTGCGCTGGTGGCGGCTGCTCGCGCTGCCCGCGGCCGGATTGTTCTTCTTCTACACCGTTTTCGGCGCACGCAGCGGCGGCAGCGGCAACCTGGTGCTGTTCGGCCTGCTGCTGGTGGTCGCTTCGGCGATGGTGGTCGGACCGTGGGTGACCTCGGCGGTCGGCGGCACGTTCGTGCGGATCTGGCGACGGCCGTCGTCACTGCTGGCCGGACGCCGGCTGCGCAACGACCCGAAGGGCTCTTACCGGGCCTCGGCCGGGATCGTGCTCGCGGTGTTCACCGGATCGATGGCACTCACCCTGTTGCCGTCGATCGAATCCCTCGCCGGCGGCGGACGCCAATACGTGGACTCGGCGCTGTACGTCGACGTCACCCCGGACCGCGCCCCCGAAGCGACCGAGCGGACCAACGCCACGCTCACGAAGGCGGGACTGTCCGAACGCGTCATCCCGGTGTCCAGCGTCTACGTGATGCAGGGCGAGGGGAACTACCGGTCGATGCAGCGCGCGTACGTCATGACTTGCACTGATGCCGCCAAGCTGACCCGGCTCGGGATCACCCAGCAGGACTGCAAGCCCGGCGTCGGGCTGTACGCCCCGTACCAGCTGGACACGAACAACCTGCGGATCGCGCGGTACGGCGGCGAGGACAACACCGGCACCCCGCTCGGCGCGGTCAACCCGGGGACGTACCACCCGGAACGGCTCAACAGCTTCGGCGAATACGTGATCGACCCGTCCGCGGTGCCGGCCGGGGTCAAAGCGAGCCAGGTCACCCTGGTCGTGCCGACCGCCGAGACCAACCGCGAGATCGTGCGGACCGCACTGGCGCCCAACGCGGTCGGGGCGGAAATCGGCAGCCGCGAGCAGTACCTTTACGGACAGCAAGTGCAGCTCAGCGACCTGCGCCGGGTCACCGTGATCGGCCTCATCGCAGCAGGCATCCTCGCCGGCTGCAGCGCGGCGGTCGCGACCGCGGGCTCGGTCATGGACCGACGCCGGACGTTCGGTGCCCTGATGGCGGCGGGCACCCCGGTACGCGTGCTGTCCCGTGCGCTTCGGATGGAAGCCGCACTGCCCGCGCTGGTGGCGACCATCGGTGCCGGTGTGGTCGGCGTAGCGGTCGGACTCGGCCTGTTCATGGCGACGATGGAACGGGGATCGGTCGTGTTCAGCCCATGGATCGCCGCGCCGGTGGTGCTGGGGATCGGGGTCGCCCTGCTCGGCGCGTCGGTCTGCACGCCCGCGCTGAAGCGAGTGCAGGCGGAACCACTGGCCGACGAATAGCTGGCGGCCGCCCCTCGTCGGGGGAGGGGCGGCACCGGGGGTGAAGGAAGCGAAGGGCCGTTGCCGGGGATGGGAACCCGGTGACGGCCCTTCGTCGCTTTCGGCTGCTTCGCCTGCTGGGCTGGCTTCGCCTGCCGCATGCCTGCTTCGCTGCTTCGCCTGCCGCATTGCCTACGCCTGCTTCGCTGCTTCGGGCGCTTCACCACACCGCGGACGTTTGCCAGTTTCCCCAGCTTCGCCAGCTCGACCCGCTTCGCCGCTTCGTCAACGCTGCGCGTTCCGCCCGATTCGCCAGCCTCGCGTGGTTCGCGACACCGTGGATGTTCGGCAGCCTCGCGTGCTTCGCCGCGTCACCCGCTTGGCCTGCTTTGCCGCTCTCGCGTGCTTCGCGACATCGTGGGCGTTCGGCAGCCTCGCGTGGTTCGCGACACCGTGGATGTTCGGCAGCCTCGCGTGCTTCGCCGCGTCACCCGCTTGGCCTGCTTCGTCACTCTCGCGCACTTCGCGACACCGTGGGCGCTTGCCAGCCTCGCTGCTTCGCCAACCCGGCGCGTTCCGCCGCTTCGCCAGCTTCGCTGCTCTCGCGTGCTTCACAACATCGCCGACGCTCGCCAGCCCCGCCCCGCTCGGCCACCTTCGCCCCACCGCTTCAGGACCAGCCAGCTCCAGCCAAGACCCCAGCCAAGACCCCAGCCAAGACCCCAGCCAGCCCCAGCCCGCGTCCAGCCGAAGACCCAGCCGACGCCAGCCCTCGCCCCACGGGCGGGCTCAGCGTTTCTCGAAGATCAAATCGTGCGAAACCCGTCCCTCCCGGTCCGCCCGTTGCTCGAACTTCGTCACCGGCCGCCACTCGGGCCGGGGCGCCCAGCCGCCAGGCTCGTCGGCGTACCGGTTCCGCAGCGCAGGCTCCGCCGAGCACACCTCGAGCATCTGCTCCGCGTAGTGCTCCCAGTCCGTCGCCATATGGAACGTCCCGCCGGGAGCAAGCCGCGACGCGATCAAAGCCACGAACTCCGGCTGCACGATCCGCCGCTTGTGGTGCCGTTTCTTCGGCCACGGGTCCGGGAAAAACAGCCGCACACCAGACAGCGTCCCGGGCGGGACATGCGACGTCAGCAGGACCACCGCGTCACCGTGCATGAGTCGCAGGTTCGTCACTCCGAGCTTCTCCGCACGCAGCATGAGCTGCCCGAGCCCGGGGTCGTACACCTCGACGGCCACGTAGTTCAGCTCCGGCGCGGCGGCGGCCAGCTGCGAGGTCGTCTCGCCCATGCCGGAACCGATCTCCAGCATCACCGGCGCTTCGCGGCCGAACCATGCCGTGAAGTCGACTGGCCCGGAAGGCAGCTCCGACACCGTCCGGCCGAGTCGCGGCCAGTGTTCCTCCCAGGCTCGCTGCTGGCCGACGGTCATCCGTCCGCCGCGTTTGACGTAGCTGACCACGCTGCGCAGCCGTGGCTGGTCCTCGTTTTCCACCCGGACAACATACGGGCGGGTCAGCGGACCGCTTCGAACTCCCCGAGCCGGGAGCGCAGCCCGGCGAGTCCGGCGACCGCCACCGGCTCCGGTGCGCGGGCGGAATGCGCGGGCAACACGTCGATCCAGCCGTCGTGCCGGTCGGTGTTCAGCACGGTGGTCGGGATGGAATGGCCGGACTTGCCGCGTTCGGACGGCATGAACTCCCAGTACCCGGATTCGCCGTCGGCCGCCCACGGGACGAACTCCCAGCCCATCCGCTTGCCCAGCAGCTGCGCTACCCGGTCCTCGATGCGGAAGCCGAGTTCGCGCGATTCGAGCCGTCCGCTCGCGACCGCGCGCAGCCACCACGGCGCGGGCAGTGCGTCGTCGGCTCCGCTCGTCCGCCGGTACAGCCCGAGCACCGCGTCCTCGGGTGCGCGATGCACCCACGCCTGGCGCAGTTCGGCGGGCCGGGTCGCGGGCAGCGCGAACCGGGGCAGCTCGATCGCCTGGGACCATTCGAGGTCCAGCATCGGTTCGAGCCGAGGGGTTGGTACCGCAGCGTCGCGGGAAACGAGTTGATCAACGTCCACCGTCACGGTTCACCTCCGGAGAGCTGAGACGGGGCTCTGCTGTGAATATCCGTGGGTTTCCGACAGTATGTCCGCTCCCTGTGAGAGAAGCCACACCGGTTTACGTGAAGTTAATCCGAATGCCTGCCGGGCAATCGGGAATGTGCACGTGCAGGTCAGGCGTCCCGCCGATTCGCGGTCGCCACGCCCGCGGCGAACAACACCACGCTGATCGCCGCGAAATACGCGAGATAACCCCACGGCCCGAAAGGAGGCGACAGTTTCAGTGTCGTCCTGGTGAAATCGCCACCGGCGAACTGCGAGGCCGCGTAGAACGGCATCCACTGGTAAAGATCGCCGCCGATCTTGGGAATCAGCAGCACCAGGCCCTCGACCAGCTGGGTCCACACGAGCACGATCGCCAGTGCCAGCGCGGAACTGCGCAGCAGCAGGCCGACGCCGACGCCGAGCAGTCCGGTCAGCGCGAAGGTCAGGATCTGGCCGAACACGATGCGCCAGTCCGCCCCCGAGTGCAGGCCGAGGTCGGCGTCCGGGCGCACGAGATGCGCCAGCCCCCACGAGCCGACGCCGGCGAGCAGGCCGAGCACCGCGCAGACCGCGAGCACAACGGTGCCCTTGGCGAGCAGCGCGGGCGTCCGCGTCGGCACCGCCTGGAAGGTGAGCCGCAGCGTGCCCCAGCTGAAGTCGGCCGTCGCGGCGAGCACCGCGAGCACCAGCGCGACCGTGCGGCCGGTGCTCGTGGCGAGCTGGGTATTGCTCACGTCGGCGGTGATTTCGGCCCCGGAAAGTCCGAGGAACAACGCGGTGAACGCGATCGGCGCGGCCACCGCGATCAGCGCGCACCACCAGGGCGCGCGAGTGCTGAAAAGTTTGATGCGTTCCGCCCGCAGCAGATTCACCGCGCACCTCCACTGGTGAATTCGGCCGCCTGGCCGGTCAATTCGAGGTAGGCGTGCTCGAGCGAACCGGCCAGCGGGCTCAGCTCGTGCAGCGTGGCGCGCGCGGCGAAAGCGAGTTCGCCGATCGCGTCACTGTCCATTTCGGACACCAGGAACGCACCGGAATCCTCGGTGAAAACCGCGCGCGCTTCGGTGAGCGCGGTTCGCAGCGCGTTGGCGTGCGGTGTGCGCACCCGGACCCCGCGCGAGCCGGCGCGGTCCACGAAATCGGCCATCGTGCCCTGGTAGATCAGCTGGCCGCGGCCGATCACCACGAGATCCTGCGCGGTCTGCTCCATTTCCGGCAGCAGATGGCTCGACACGAACACCGTGCGGCCTTCCGCGGCGAGCCCGTGCAGCAGCTGGCGCACCCAGTGCACGCCCTCCGGGTCGAGCCCGTTGACCGGTTCGTCGAACAACAGCACGCGCGGGTCGCCGAGCAGCGCGCTCGCGATGCCGAGTCGCTGCAGCATGCCGAGCGAGAAGGTGCCCGCGCGTTTGCGGGCCACCGCGGACAGCCCGACGAGCTCCAGCACCTCGTCGGCACGCCGATCCGGCAGCCCGTTCGTCGCGGCGAGGAACCGCAGATGCTGGCGGGCGGAGCGGCCCGGATGCCGCCACGTCGCGTCGAGCAGCGCGCCGACCGTGCGCAGCGGATCGGACAGCTGCCGGTACGGCTTGCCCTCGATGTGCGCGGTGCCCGCGGTAGGCGCGTCGAGCCCGAGCAGCAGCCGCATCGTGGTGGATTTGCCCGCCCCGTTCGGGCCGAGGAACCCGGTGACGCGACCGGCTCGCGCGGTGAATGTCAGGTCCCGCACCGCGACGGTGTCGCCGTAGGACTTGGTGAGTCCAGTCGCTTCGAGCACGCCGCCCCCCTTCTCGTGGCACCGAACTCTACCGAAACGAAAAGATCCGGGCCGCCCCCCGAATGGCGACCCGGATCTTGTTCCCCTTTTCCCCTTTTTTCCCCTTGTTCGGCTCCGCCGGCCCCCGCCTGACTCGCCCGAACACCCTGTGGGTCTTTACGCGTCGCGCTTCTTCGCGACGCCGATCGCGATGGCCAGCAGCACCACGGCCACGCCGGCGAAGTAGGCCAGCGAGCCCCACTGCGACAGCGCCGCGTCCGCCGCGCCCGGTCCGCCGGAACTGCTGCCGAGGAACCGCTCCGCGACCGTGAACGGCAGCCACTCGTGGATCTTCGGTCCGACAGTCGGGATCAGCTGCACGAGGTTTTCCACCGCCAGCACGTAGATCAGCAGCAGCGAAAGCGCACCCGCGCTGTGCCGGATCAGCGTGCCGACCGCGACCGCGATGACCGCGGCGAAGGCGAACACCAGTCCGACGCCCGCGACATGGATCCAGTCCGCGGAGGAACTCAGCGCGGTCTCGTCCGACGGGCGGATCGCGTAGCCGAGGCCCCACGAGGCGAAGGCGCCGATCTCGCCGATCACGAACGACAGCAGCGCGACGATGGTGGCCTTCGCGACGAGCACGCTGCCCCGCTTCGGCACCGCCTGGAACGTCGTGCGGATCGTGCCGAAGCGGTATTCGGTGGTGACCGCCAGCGCCGCCAGCACCATGATCACCGCGATGCCGAACTGGTGTCCGGCCTGGGTGTTGGCGACCGACAGCGATTCCCCGCTCGGGAGCGAGGCGGCGATGAGACCGGCGAATCCGACGGTGAGGGCCAGTGCGATGACGGCGCACCACCACGGCGACCGGGTGGTGAGGAGCTTGATGCGTTCGACCGCGAGCAAAGTCATGAGTTATCTCTTCCCAACGAGAGTGTGGTCAGCGGATGGCCGCGGCCTGCTGCGCCTCTGCTTCGAGCCCGGTGTGGTACTCGACGGAGTCGCCGGTGATCTGCATGAAGGCTTGTTCGAGCGAGCCGGTCTGCGGGCTCAGCTCGTGCAGCACGAGGTTCGCCGAAGCGGCGATCTCGCCGATCTTCGCACTGTCCATTCCGGACACGATGAGTGCTTCGCCGGCATCGGCGACCTGAGCGCTGGCGGAGATCAGCTGCTGGCGCAGCGCCGGAAGCTGCGGCGAGCGCACCTTCACGGTGTTCTCCGCGGCCCGCGCCACGAATTCCTCCGTGGTGGACTGCGCGATCAGCTGGCCCTTGCCGATGACCACGAGGTCGGTCGCGGTGAGCGCCATCTCCGAAAGCAGGTGGCTCGACACGAACACGGTCCGGCCCTCGGCGGCGAGGCGCTGCATGAACTTCCGGATCCAGAGGATGCCCTCCGGGTCGAGGCCGTTCACCGGCTCGTCGAACAGCAGCACCTCCGGGTCGCCGAGCAGCGCGGCGGCGATCCCCAGCCGCTGCGACATGCCGAGCGAGAACCCGCCCGCCCGCTTGCCCGCGACGCTGGTGAGGCCGACGGTGTCGAGCACCTCGTCCACCCGCGCCGCCGGAATCCGGTTGGACCGGGCCATCCACTGCAGGTGCGCGCGGGCCGAGCGGTTGGGGTGCACCCATTTCGCGTCGAGCAGCGCGCCGACCGTGCGCAGCGGTTCCTTCAGGTCGCGATACAGCTTCCCGCCGATCCGGACCTGGCCCCCGGTCGGGTTGTCCAGTCCGAGGATCATGCGCATCGTGGTGGACTTGCCGGCGCCGTTCGGGCCGAGGAATCCGGTGACTTTCCCCGCGGCCACGCTGAACGACAGGTTGTTCACCGCGAGCGTGTTCCCGTACCGCTTGGTGAGACCTGTTGCCTCGATCATCCCCTGCTCCCTCTACGGCGGTGCTGACGGAATTCATCCTGTCTCAGCGCGGCCGTTTTCGCGTCATCCTGTGGATCGAACTGGCTACCCGACCTGAGTAGTACTCAATCGTGTCGCAGGGTGGAGCGCGATGGGGGATGCCCCTGAGCCGACCCTGAACTTTGCCCGCACGGTCCGGTGTGGACAGTGTCCGAATCGGACGCTTCAGCCGATCCCCGGCCGGGTGAGCCCGGTCTCGTACGCGAGGACGACCGCCTGTACGCGGTCGCGCAGGTCGAGCTTGGACAGGATCCGCCCGACGTGTGTTTTCACCGTAGCCTCGGAAAGGAACAACGTCTCGGCGATCTCGACGTTCGACATGCCTTTCGCGATCAGCACGAGCACTTCGCGTTCACGGTCGGTCAGCACGTCGAGTTCGGCCGGATCACGCATTTCCGAACCGCCGGAGCCGACGAACCGGTCGAGCAGCCTGCGCGTGACCGAGGGCGACATCACCGCGTCGCCGTCGGCGACCGAACGCAGCGCGGACACCAGGTAGTCCGGCTGGGTGTCCTTGAGCAGGAAGCCGGACGCGCCGCCCTGCAGCGCGGCGTAGACGTACTCGTCGAGGTCGAAGGTGGTCATCACGAGCACCCGCGCGGTGCCCGCCGCGACGATCTGTTTCGTCGCCTCGACGCCGTCGAGCACCGGCATCCGCACGTCCATCAGCACGACGTCGGGCCGCAGTTCGGCGGCCATCCGCACGGCTTGCGCGCCGTCGCCCGCCTCGCCGACCACGTCGATGTCGGCCTGCGCGCCCAGCACCATCCGGAACCCGACGCGCATCAGTTCCTGGTCGTCGACGACCACCACTCGGATCACGAGTTCAACCTAACCGGCAGCACCGCTCGCACCTGCCAGCCACCGCCGGCGGCGGGGCCCACCTCCAGTGTCCCGCCGTACACGTGCGCCCGCTCCCGCATCCCGATCAGCCCGTTCCCGCCCGCGACCGACAGCCGGGGCGCCGGCTGGCGGGCCGTTCCCGTCGCCCCGTTCGCGCCGACCTGTTCGAGCCGCCGCGCCCGGCCCGCGCCGTCGTCGCGCACGAGCACCTCGATCTGGTCGCCGGTCCGGTGCACCCGGACCGCGGCGCTCGCCCCGGCCCCGGCGTGCTTGAGCGTGTTGGTGAGCGATTCCTGGACGATCCGGTAGATCCCGAGCGACACCCCGGCGGGCAGGTCGTCCAGTCCGTCGCCGAGGGCGAGGTCGACCGGGACGCCGGCGGCGCGCATCCGCTGGGCGAGGTCGCCCAGCGCGGTCGCGTCCGGCTGCGGCACCCGCGGTTCGTCGTCGCCGCGGTCGCCCCGTAACACGTCGAGCAGCCGGCGCAGTTCGCCCAGCGCGCCGCGGCCGGTTTCGGAGATCGTCCCGAGCGCGCGTCCGGCCAGCTCCGGATTGGATTTCAGGGCGAGCGCCGCGCCGTCGGCCTGCACGACCATCACGCTCACCGAGTGCGCCACCACGTCGTGCAGTTCCCTGGCGATCCGGCCGCGTTCCTCGGCCACCGCGATGCGCGCGGCCTGGTCGCGTTCGGTCTCCAGCAGATGCAACCGGGCCTCCAGTTCGCGCTGGTAGGCGCGGCGGGCGTACATGAATTCGCCGAGCAGCCAGCAGAAGGCGATGGTGAAGGCGCTGAACAGCAGTTGCGCGGCCACCGACGGTTCGGGTTTGACGATCGCGGCGACGGCCATGGCCACCACGAACGCGCCGCCGTAGAGCAGGCCCTGCTTCCGGCCGACGTAGACCTGGACCGAGTAGAGGCTGATCGCGAGCGCGACCAGGCCGGACACTCCGAGGTCCAGTGCGCTGTGTGCGTACGAAACGACGTAGACGGCGTACGCGGCGAGCACCGGCCGTTTGCGGCGGAACACCAGCGGCGCGACGACGGCGATGTCGATCGGGACCGCGATGTACCAGGACGGGCCGGGAGCGTCGGGATCGAGGCCGCCGGCGGCGAACACGAGAATGTCGAACGCCGCGAGCAGCACCGCGAGCAGCGAGTCCCCGACCATCGGGTGAGCACGCATCCAGAGGCTGAGCCGTCGCACGACTCAACAGTAGGTCGCGGCGCGGGCGGCCGCGTCGGTCGCGGGTAGCACCTTCGGTGCGACCGAAGGATGACCGGCATGCGACGATTCCTGCTCGGGTGAGCGAACGAGCCGGAAGGGGGCCGGGGCGGTGACGGCAGCGGCGGAACGGGGGCGACTCGCCGGCCCACTGTCCGCGTCGGTGGCGCAGCTGTGCCACCGGCTGCGGTCCCAGGTGTCCCCGCGCACCGCCGCCGGGTTCGCCGAGGTGCTGCGGCGGCTCGGCGCGCCGCTGCAGGTCGCGGTCGCCGGCCGGATCAAATCGGGTAAGTCGACGCTGGTCAACGCGTTGATCGGGCGGCTGGTCGCGCCCACCGACGTCGGCGAGTGCACGCGGCTGGTCACGCGGTTCCAGTACGGCACTGTCGACCGGGTCGAGGTGGTGTTCCTCGACGGCCGCAAGCAGGTGCTGCCGTTCGCCGCGGACGGGTCGATCCCGGCCGAGCTCGGCGTCGACATCTCCGAGGTCTCGCACCTTGAGGCCTACCTCACCAACGCCGTGCTGCAGGACATGACGGTGATCGACACCCCCGGTCTCGGCTCGCTGGACGCCGCGTCGGTGTCGCGGACCGAGCAGCTGCTGGGCGCGGCCGAGCAGGACGAAGGTTCCGACGACCTCGACGACACCTCGCGCAACGCCGTCGCGGGCGCGGAGGCCGTGCTGTACGTGGTGACCCAGGGCGTGCGCGCGGACGATCAGCAGGCGCTGGCCGCGTTCACCGCCGCGACCGCGAGCCGGGACGCGGGACCGGTCAACGCGATCGCCGTGTTGAACAAAGCGGACACGGTCGTCGCGGAAACTGTCGAAGGCTCCGGCGGAGACGTCTGGAAAGCCGCGCAACTGCTCGCCGAGAAGCAGGCCGCGACGCTGAAGCCGCGGGTGGCGGACGTGCTGCCGGTGATCGGCCTGATCGCCGAATCGGCCGAGTCCGGCGGGTTCACCTCCGCCGACGCCGAAGCGCTCGGCCAGCTCGCCGCACTCGACGACGACGTCCTCGAAACCATGCTCATCGCGGCCGACATCTTCACCAGCTGGGAGTGCGACGTCCCGACCGGAATCCGGTTGCGGCTGCTGGAGAACCTCGATCTCTTCGGAATCCGCTGTGCGGTCGAGGCGATCCGCGCGGAACCGGAGATCACCGCGGGAGCGTTGCGGCGCAAGCTCCTCGACATCTCCGGACTCGACGCGGTCCGGCGGCGGCTGTCGATCGTCTTCGCCGCGCGCGCGGACGGGATCAAGGCGGCGGCCGCGCTGGCATCGGTGACCGCGCTGGCGCACGCGTCCGGCGACCCGGGCGAACGGCAGCGCGTGCACGACGCGATCGAGGTGCTGCTGGCCCGCCCGGAAGCGCATCAGCTGCGGTTGCTGGAAGCGTTGACGCTCGTCGCGTCTGGCGCGGTCGAGATGCCGGAAGACCTGGCGGAAGAGGTGCTTCGGGTCGGCAGCAACGCCGACATCGGCGCGCAGCTCGGCCTTCCCGGCGCCCCGCGCCCGGAGCTGGCGGCGCACGCGCTGGAACGCGCCGGCTGGTGGCGTTCTTTCGCGTCTTTCGGCGCGACTCCGGCGCAAAGCCGCGTGGCCCACGTCGTGCACCGTGCCTATTTCCTGATCTGGCAACAGATCCGCGAACAGTAAACACCTCGTCCGCGACGCGTAGGCTGAATGTCGTGCGGCTGGAGGACACCACCTCGTGGCGGGTGAACTGGGGCAGCGACCACGACGTCGACGTGGCGTTGTTCCTCCGGGACGTTCTCGCGCTCTCGATCGCCGACGGCCAGCTGCTGCCGCCGGTGGAACCCGCCGTCCCGGTGCACGTCCCGCCCGCTCTCGACCGCGCGGCGGTGCAGGCGCAGTGGGAACCGTGGTGGAACGGCCTGCTGACCTTCCTCCGCGAGCGCGGTTCCGCCCGTACCCGCCGGAAAAGCCCCGCTCCCGGCGACGGTTCGGCGATCGACCTCGCGGCCCAGCACTTCGCCCCGGCCGCCGCCGAACACTTCGCCGCGGCCCGCCGCCCGGTCTCGTCCGGCTTCCACCGCCGCCAGATCCTCGCCGGGGAACGGCTGGGCCGCCTGGTCCGCGAGACCGAGGTGGAGCTGGGCCGTCGCGCCCGGCCGTTCCGGCTGTCGGTGCTGGAGATCCCGGTCGCGGGCCGGGTGTGGCTGCGGACGGCGGAGCATCAGCTGCTGGTGTCGTCCCGGCTGGCCGCGGACGTTCCGGCGCTCGACCAGGCGATGCGCTCGCTGATCCACGAACTCGCCTGATCCCGCGCAAACGCTTGCGCCACCTCGCCTGCGGTGCCCGACCCGCGGGCTCTCTCCGCTCCCGCTGACGTACGTGAGGGCCACCCGGCCAGGGGCAATCTCGCCGCTGCGCCCGCGGGGGTTCGCCGCTTTGGCGTTCGCTCGACCAGTCCGGGCATTCATAAACCGAGTACGCGGTCTACTATTGCCCACCATGGAGACCGTGGTCGACGAACCGGCGTGGGTGCGCCGCGGCTCGTGGCTGGCCTGCCCGGTCGCCGGGGCACTGCTGGGCTGGGGCGTGCAGGCACTCAGCGGCTGGATCACCTCGCTGACCTGGTTTCCGGTGCAGGGCCCGTTCCGGCTGCTGCATTCGGTTCCGCAGCCGTGGCGGCTGATCGGCGCGGTCGCCGTCGGCGCGCTGCTCGGGGTCGCGTTCGCCTGGATGTGGGCGTGGGACCGGCTGATCGTCACGGTGTCCGCCACGCGCGTCACGCTCGAACGACGCGAGCGGCGCCGGCGCATCGACACTGCTCTCGCCGCGGTGTTCGTCGACGACGGCAAGCTCGTGCTGCTCGGCGAGAACGACCGGGAAATTGCCAGGGAGAAGACGGACCTGTCTCGGCGGCAGCTGGCCGAAGCGTTCACTTCGCACGGCCGCCCGTGGCTCGACGAACCGCCGCCAGAGCGATGAGGACCGTCGATCCGGAGAAGCACGCGGCGAAACGGCGCGCGATTCTCGACGCGGCAGCCGGGTGCTTCGCCCGCGACGGCTTCGCAAAGACCTCGACCGCGGACATTTGCCGTGCGGCCGGGATCAGCTCCGGCAGCCTGTTCCACTACTTCCCCAGCAAGCGCGCGGTCTTCGTCGGCATTTTCGAGGCGGACGCCACCAGCAACGAGGACCTGCTCGCCACTGCGGTGGACATGGCCGACCCGTGGGAAGGCGTGCTCGCTGTCGTTGAGCGGATGACCGCGGCGATCGTGTTGCCCGGCGTCGTGCGGCTGATCCTCGAAGCGGCCGCGCAAGCCGCGCGCGATCCGGAGTTCAACGAGCTGATCCGCAGCAACGACGACCTCATGCGCGTCGGTCTCGCGGGCTTGATCGAGCGCGGCGTCCAGACCGGCAGGCTCTCCCCCATGCTGTCCCCGGCCGACGCGGGCAACTGGGTCGTCGCGCTGGTCGACGCGTTGCTTTCCCGCGCGAGCCTCGATCCCGATCTGGACGTCGAGCACGAGCAGGCGGTGCTGCGGCAGCTGCTGGCGCGGATTCTCGGCCCGTCTGAGTGATCCGCCCCCGCCGCGCGCCGCAGTGCCGCAAACTGGTGAAATCACCCGGACGACCAGGGGGGAGGGTCTCAATGGCGTGGTTCGGCCACGAGGAAGCTGCCGACGCGGCCGAAGCTCCGACCGGCGAGATCAGCGCGGAAGCGCTCGCCCGGATCATCGCCGAGGCGGACGGAACCGCCGCCGCGGCGGATGCGTCGGATCCCGATGTGGACCTCGTAGCTGCCCCGGGTGACCTCGAACGTGCGCTTTCCGACCGGCAGGCGCTCATCCAGCTGTGCCTGTACGCACTGGACCGCGCCCGCAGCAGCGGTGTCGTGGAACGGCTCGAACACGGGCTCGCCTCGATCGGCGTCACCGCGTTGCGCGCCGAGGGCGAACGCTTCGACCCGGCTCGCCACGAGGCGGGCGGCGCGGTGCCCACCGACGATCCGGAGCTGGAAGGCGTCGTCGCGGAGACCGAGGTCGTCGGGTTCGCCGATCAGGACCGGCTGTTGCGCGCGCCGATCGTCACCGTCTACGCGAAGCGGGCGCAGTGACCGCACCGACGCTTCCCGCTCAGGTCCAGGCCGCACGCGAACAGCTGCTCGGCGTCGTCCGCGAGGCTGATTCCCCCGCCGCCAAATGGGTTGAGGACCAGCGCAAGGCCCGTTCGGAGAAACCGTCCGTGGTGGTCGTCGGCGAAACGAACCGCGGGAAGAGTTCGCTGGTCAACGCGCTGCTCGCGACCCCGGGACTGTCCCCTGTGGACGCTGACGTGGCCACCGCGACCTACCTCGTTTTCGAGCACGCCCAGCAGTGGGGCGCGCAGGCCTGCTACCCCGGTCAGCTGGCGTCGGTGCCGTTCGACCTGACGCAACTGGTCGACTGGGTGTCCGCCTCGCACGAGCTGCCGCCGGGTCAGCTGCCGCCGCGCTACGTCGAGGTGTCCGGCCCGGTCCCGCTGCTGGAACGGCTGACCCTGGTCGACACTCCGGGTGTCGGCGGGCTCGATTCGCTGCACGGCGAACTGGCCAAGGAAGCCGCCGCGGGCGCGACCGCGCTGGTGTTCGTGGTCGACGCGTCGGCCCCGTTCACCTCCACCGAACTGCAGTTCCTGCGCGAGGTCTCCGACCGCGTCGAGACGGTGGTGTTCGTACTGGCCAAAACCGACGCGTTCCGCGGCTGGCGCGAGATCCTGGAAGCCGACCGGCACCTGCTCGCCGAACACGCGCCGCGGTTTGCCGACGCGGTCTTCCACCCGGTGTCGGCACGCGTGTTCGAGACCGCCGCGAAAGCGCCGAACGCGCAGGTCGCCGCCATGCTGCGGGAGAAGTCGGGCATCGCGGCGGTGCAGGTCGCGCTGCAGGAACTGCTGGTCGGCCGGTCGATGATGCTCAAGGAAGCCAACACGCTCCGCTCGCTGTCGAGCGCGCTGGCCGGGATCAAGGCGAAGCTGCAAGCCGAAAGCCGTGCGTTGTCAGCGGGCGAAGCGGAAGCCGAACAACTCCGCGCCCGCCGCGACGATCTTCAGTCCCAACGCCGCACCTCCACCCGCGGCTGGCAACTGCGCCTGCGCGGCGAAATCCAGCGCACGCGAGTCGAGGTCGGCCACGAGAGCAGCCGCGAGATGCGCGAGGCGCAGGCACATTTCCGCCAGCGCATCGACGCGGCGAACCGCGACGAACTGGCCGCGCTGCCGCAGGAAGTCGACATCGCGCTGCAGACCGCGTCGCAGCGGGTGTCGATGCAGCTGTCGAGGCGGCTGAACCAGGTGACGAACACGGCGCTTTCGGAGTTGTTCTCCGCCGAGGAACTCGACGTGATCCGCGCCCAGTTCGCGCGCGCCGGCGGTCCGCCGGTGGTGCTGCGCCCGCCGGACAAGAAACCGCCGACCGCCGAAGACAAACTGCTGGTGTTCATGGGCATTTCCGGTGGCGTCGGCGCGGGGAAGATCGCCGCGTTGCCATTGGCAGGCGTCGCGATCCTCAACCCGGTCGTGCTCCCGGCGACGATCGTGATCGGCCTCGGCGCGGGCTGGTGGATGGCGCGCACCCGCAAACACGCCTCGGACAAACAGCACCTGAAGCAATGGCTGGTCGAAGCGATCGCCGACGCCCGCTCGACGCTCGACCAGCTGATCGCCGAGCAGCTCATCGAGGCTGAGCAGCAATTGTCGCTCGCCCTCGACGAGGCGCTGGGCCGCCGCATCGAGGCGATCGAGGCGGAGCTGAAGGAGGTGGACCAGACGATCAAGATGAGCGCGCAGGAGCGGGCGAAGAAGATCGCGATCGTCTCGAAACGCCTCAAGGACGTGACCGAGGGGCATACCCGGGCCGAAGCCCTGCTTTCCCGCATTCGCACGGTCCGTGATCGGGCATGATCAGCGGGTGACGCACGGACCAGTGGGGCGTGCCGCCAGCCCCGCGATGGGGTGCCGCCTCCTCGGCAGTGGCAACCGTCCGCCGTGGTGCTGCTCGGTGGTGGCGGCTTCGCGATCTTCGCCATCGGTGAGCGACGACAGCACCCGATCGGCCTGCGGAACGTCAACTGCCACGCCTCCAGCGAGTACCCGGCGACGGTGGCCGTCGACGGTTTCGCCAAGGACAATGTCCAGATCCAGCTCGGCAAGAGACTCGGCACTCCGTACTGGGCGTACTACGAGGGTTCCAGGTCAGCGGGGCGGGGCACGGCCCGGCGGGAAGTGCCCCACGACGACGCGGGCCGTGGGTGCGTTTTCTTTCACCGGCGGCGGTCTGCCGCCGTGAGCAGGTGATCGGCTTGTGGACGGGAACCGAACCGGCCTAACGTGAGTCATACCGAGCGAAGCAACCAGCGGCAGACCCGGCGTACTAAGGGGGACCAACCCATGTGGGTCGACGAGAGCGGCGGCACCGACGCGACCGGCCCGGAGGCCTTGACCGTCCACGTCGACGGCCAGGAGTACCAGGCCGAGGTCAACTACGACACCGACCACGACGGGGTCTCCGACACCGCGGTCGTCGAGCACGACGACGGCACCGCGCAGGCGTTCGCCGACACCGATCACGACGGGGTCGCCGACCACTACGCGGTGCTCGATTCGACCGGGCACGTCGTGGACCAGGCGGTTTACGATGAGCAGAGCGGCAGCTGGGTCGAATCCGGCCACGGCCAGTCCGGCTCGGACGGCACCGACACGCATTCGCAGGACACCTCGACCACCGGGCACATCCACGCCGACCTTCCCGACGGCAACGTCGACGCCGGGGTCGCCACCATCGACACCGACCACGACGGGCACAACGACACCGCCGTGGTCGAGACCCGCTCCGGCGGCACGATCGCCTTCACCGACACCAACGGCGACGGCCAGGCCGACGTCGCGGTGCAGGTCGGCGCGGACGGCTCCACCCACACCTTCGAGCACACCGGCCAGGGCCAGTGGACCGAGGCCGACGGCGGCTCGAACCACGCGGCGACCGACCCCGGCAGCGACTCGGCCTGGGGCGGCGAGGGCGCCCAGCTGCTCAGCGGCGTCGCGAAGATCGACAGCGGAACCGGGCAGTGGATCAGCCCCAACTGAGCCCTCGGTAACTGACGTCACCCGAACGGGTCCGGCCGCGCGCCGGGCCCGTTTGGTCGTTTCCTGGCCGGGAAGACTGACAGCGTTGACACCCCGAGCGGACTGATCAGCCCGGCACCCGGCATCCGGCGCGAATGCGACGCGGGCCACGCGGAAAGATTTTCGCCGCTGGCCCGTTCCGGTGAAACTGAATCGATTCCCTTATCGTTCTTGTGAGAGAACCGACAGGTCAGCTCTCGGTTACCTGCCGTCCATCCGGCTACAGTCGGGGAATCCCAAAACCCGCACACCGGTCTTCCGCCGGTGTGCGAAGCCATTCGGTCGCCGGCAACGAAGCCCGCACCAAGAACACTGTCGTTCGCGGTGTGGGCTCTTTTGTCGTCGGAAGTCAGGAGTAGAGATGACCGCAGTCGCCATCCCCGGACTGGACAACGCGCCGACGACGCACAGTGGCGTGCTGTCCTGGGTCCGGGAGGTCGCCGAGCTGACCACCCCGGACCGCGTGGTGTGGGTCGACGGGTCTGACGAGGAAGCCGCCCGGATCAACCAGGAGCTGGTCGACGCCGGCACCTTCGTGAAGCTGGACGCGAAGCCGAACTCCTACTGGGCCACCTCGGACCCCGGCGACGTCGCGCGGGTCGAGGACCGCACCTTCATCTGTTCGAAGGAAGAGAAGGACGCGGGCCCGACGAACAACTGGGTCGCCCCGGCCGAGATGAAGGCCACCATGACGGAGCTGTACCGCGGCTGCATGCGCGGCCGCACGATGTACGTGATCCCGTTCTGCATGGGCCCGCTCGGCGACGAAAACCCCAAGCTGGGCATCGAAATCACCGACTTCGCCTATGTCGTCGCGTCAATGCGCGTGATGACCCGGGCAGGCAAGGCCGCGCTGGACAAGTTCGTCAAGGCCGACGGCACCGAGGCCGAGTTCGTGCCCGCCCTGCACTCGGTCGGCAAGCCGCTGGCGGACGGCGAGAAGGACGTCGCCTGGCCGTGCAGCGAGACCAAGTACATCTCGCACTTCCCGGAGGAGCGGCTGATCTGGAGCTACGGCTCTGGCTACGGCGGCAACTCCTTGCTGGGCAAGAAGTGCTACTCGCTGCGGATCGGCTCGGTCATCGCCCGGGACGAGGGCTGGCTCGCCGAGCACATGCTGATCCTCAAGCTGATCTCGCCCGAGGACAAGGTCCACTACGTCGCGGCGGCGTTCCCGAGCGCCTGCGGCAAGACCAACCTCGCCATGCTGCAGCCGACCATCCCGGGCTGGCGCGCGGAGACCCTCGGCGACGACATCGCGTGGATGCGCTTCGGCGAGGACGGCCGGCTGTACGCGGTGAACCCGGAGTTCGGCTTCTTCGGCGTCGCGCCGGGCACCGACAACCACACGAACCCGAACGCCATGCGCACGATCGAGAAGGGCAATACGGTCTTCACGAACGTGGCGCTCACCGACGACGGCGACGTGTGGTGGGAGGGCATGGAGAACAAGCCCGCGCACGCCACCTCGTGGAAGCACCAGGACTGGACGCCCGACTCCGAGGAGAAGGCTGCCCACCCGAACTCGCGGTACTGCGTGCCGATGTCGCAGTGCCCGATCCTCGCGCCGGAGTGGGACGACCCCAACGGCGTGCCGATCTCGGCGATCCTGTTCGGCGGACGGCGCAAGACGACGGTGCCGCTGGTGAACGAGGCCCGCGACTGGCAGCACGGCGTCTTCATGGGCGCGACCATGTCGTCGGAGACCACCGCCGCGGCGGTCGGCGCGGTCGGCAACGTGCGCCGCGACCCGATGGCGATGCTGCCGTTCCTCGGCTACCACGCCGGTGACTACTTCAACCACTGGCTGACGCTGGGCAAGAACGCCGACGCGAACAAGCTGCCGAAGATCTTCTACGTCAACTGGTTCCGCCGCGGCGACGACGGCCGCTTCCTGTGGCCGGGCTTCAGCGAGAACTCGCGCGTGCTCAAGTGGGTGCTCGAACGCGTCGAGGGCAAGGGCAACGCGGTCGAGACCCCGATCGGGTTCGTGCCGAACGCCCAGGACCTCGACCTCGACGGCCTTTCCGAGCCGGTCGAGGACATCCAGGCCGCGCTGGAGGTGCGCAACGAGGAGTGGCGCGAGGAGCTGCCGCTCATCGAGGAGTGGTTCGCGAAGATCGGCGAGGTGCCCTCCTCGCTGCGCGACGAGCTGGACGCGCTGGCCCAGCGTCTGGGCTGACGCCCGCGTCAAGCGTGAGAAGGGGACGTTCGCACCGGGCGCGGACGTCCCCTTCTTCGTTCCCGGAAACGGTAGCGTGGGTCGCATGGTCTCTGATGGGGAGAAGACTTTCCGGTTCGGCGTGAACATGGTGCTTCCGGGCTCGCGCGACGAGTGGGGCGCGAAGTGCCGCCGGGTCGAGGAACTCGGCTACGACGTGCTGAGCGTGGCCGACCACCTCGCCATCGCGCCGCCGTTTCCCGCGCTCGTGCTGGCCGGTGCGGTCACCGAACGGGTGCGGCTCAACACTTTTGTGCTCAACGCGCCGTTCTACAACCCGGTGCTGCTCGCGCGCGACGTCGCGGGCACGGACCAATTCGTGTCCGGACGGCTCGAACTCGGTCTCGGCGCCGGATATGTCAAAGCGGAGTTCGAAGCGGCCGGAATGCCGTTTCCCAGCGCGGGCGCGCGGGTCGATCACCTCGAACTCACGATCAAGGAACTCGGGCGGCTGTACGCGGATCCGGAATACGCGCCGAAACCGGTGCAGTCCGGCGGTCCGCCGCTGATGATCGGCGGCCGCGGCGACCGGCTGCTGTCGCTGGCCGCCGAGCACGCGGCGACGATTGCCTTCAGCGGCATGGCAAAGGTGCGCGACGGTGCGCCGCCGATGCTGGCGACCGCGGAATCGGTCGAAGAGCGCACGAGGTTTGTCGCCGAACGACTCGCCGGGCGCGCCGCCGAATTCAACGTGCTGGTGCAATTCGTCCAGATCACTGATGATCGGGAAAGCGCGCTGCGGGAAATCCTTGCGCGCCTGGGTGGCACACTGACGCTCGACGAGCTGGCGGAGGTCCCGACCGTGCTGGTCGGGACCGTCGAGGAAATCGCTGAGCAGCTGGTCGCGCACCGCGCTCGGTTCGGTTTCAGCTATTTCACGATCCTGGAGCCGAACCTCGAAGTGCTGGCCCCGGTGGTGAAGCTGCTGTGTCGCCGATAGTGGACGCGCGGGGGCTCGGCGTGAAGGCCGGTGACCTGTGGTTGCTGGAGGATCTCGACTTCTCGGTCGATCCGGGCGAATGCGCGGTGCTCGTCGGGCCCAACGGCGTCGGGAAATCCACCCTGATGCGGTGTCTGTACGGGATGCAGGAACCGCAGCGGGGCCGGGTGCTGATCGACGGTGCGAAGCCGGACGAGCGCAGTGTTTCCTTCCGGCGCAAGGTGTCCGTGCTCTTCGACGATTCCGACTTCTTCGCTGAACTGACTCCGATGCAGCACCTGGAACTGCTCGCTGGCTCCTTCGGGGAAGACCTCGGTGATTACGACGAATTGCTGGCGGACGCGGGCCTCGCCGAACGAGCCCGCGTCACCGCTGGGCATTTCTCGGCCGGACAGCGTCGCCGGTTGCTGCTGCTGGGCGTCACCGCGCGGCCGCATCGCGTGCTGTTGCTGGACGAGCCGGAACGCGCGCTCGACACCGCGGGCAAGGAGTGGCTGGTCAAGCTGATCGGCCGCTCCACCGCGGCGGGTGCGGCAGTTGTCGTTGCCACGCATCATCAACCGTTGCTGGACACGGCAGACAGCGTGCTCGAACTGTGGTGACCCGGTTACGCGTGCCTGGCCGCAAGCGGTTCGGCGGCATTTTCAGTGGCGACAGCCCCACGTTCGTGCTGATCTTCGGTGTCGGCTTCCTGTTCACCGCCTTTTTCCGTACTGACGCCTGGCATCGAGTCCTCTTTGGACCGTCCGCAGTGGACTACTCGGCGGTACTCGGCCTGGTCGCGTTGTGCGCCGCGGTCGGCTGGCGAAGCCTGCTGCGCCGAGGTTTCGTCTGGGCCGAACCGGCCGAGCTGACCTGGATGGACTTCGCCAAGGTGGACCGCCGCCGCGTCGTCGGGACCCGGCTGGCCAGCGTGCTCACCGGATTCGTGGTGGTGATCGGATATCTCGCCGCGCTGATGCTGGCGGTCGGCGGCAGTTCGGTCGACTGGTGGCGCGCCGCGGCCGCCCTCGTCGCGGGCGGCACGATCCTCGCGTTCACCACTGCGCGTCGTACCGCGTTCCGGCTCGAAGCCGCTGGACCGCTGCTCCTCGCGGTGGCCGGCGTCGTGATCGCTGCGGCTCGCCTCGACGCGATGGCGGTGCAGTACGTCGGCGCGGCGCTCGCATTATGTGGTCTGTTGCTGGCTTTTGGCGGCGAAGCGGTCAGTGGCGCCGGTCGCGCGGTGCTGCTCGACGGCTGGAACGCGCGGGTCCTGCGCGCGATGGCGGTGACATTTCTCGACCCGATGATGATGCTGCCGGAGTCCGGGTCCGCCGGTTCGTGGTCGCTGCGCCCGCCCACCGCGTTCCGGCTCGCGTGGGTCGGGATCGTTGGCCGTTCCCGGTATGCGGGCGCGGTTTTGTTAGTGGCTTTCGCGGTAGCCGTCGGACATGTTGCTGTTCCCACTCTGCCGGGCCCGGTGCTCGTCGGGATCGGCGCGTACGTGGCGCTTACTCCTTTCGGGGCCGGTCTCGGCGTGCTGTGGCGGAATCCGGGGCGGCGGCGGTGGCTGGGTTCGTCGTCGCAGGAGCTGGTGATCGCGCACGGCGTCGCGCTGACTGTGGTTGCTCTGGTCTGGTGCGCGCTGCTCTCAGTGGCGCTTTTGGCTTTGGGCACCGCGTTTTCACCGCTCTCGTGGGTGACCGTTGCCCTGGCAGTGCTCTCGGTATTGCGCACCGTCACGCGGCAGCCGGTCGACTACAGCAGCGCGGGTTTCGTCGACACTCCCGCCGGCCCGATGCCGGCAAACCTTATGCGGCAACTGTTCCGCGGTCCGGATCTGCTGGCGCTCGGAATCCTGGTGCTGGCGCAACTCGGCTGAACGGCCGCGCCCGGGTTAGGCTCCGTGCCGACGAGAGGAGCCGAAGGTGGGCGGTGGACACGCTTCCGGCATCGGACGCAGGGCGACGTGCGAGTTTCCGCCCGGATGGAGCGACGAGCAGATCATCGCGGTGGTCAAGGACGTCGCCAACGATCCGGGCGAACCCCGGCGGCAGCAGTACAACGGCCGCTGGCGCTGCGTCGGCGAACGGTACGGCGTGCGCGTGGTCGTCCTGGTCAACGGCGACGGGAACGTGCACACCAGCTACCCGCTGCCGGGTCCCGGCGTCGTCCGGAACGCGGACGCCGCGCGAGACCCGGCGAACCCGACCGTCGACGACCGCGCGGGCAACCGGATCAGCTACTTCGTCGACAGCGTCCTGCGCCTGCTCGCCGATCGGATGCCTGCCGAAGACCTGGAGCACTACCGCGATCTGCAGTGGTCCGGCGAATGGGAGGAGCTGGCCGACACCCTGGCCGCGCACTTCGAGGTGACCGGCATCCAGCTCAACCCGGACGAGTACGCGGACTTCGAGAAGCTGCTGAACTCGTTCGAACTGCCGGTCCGCGACTGCCGCTACCTCAACGACCGCGAACGGATCCTCGCCGACCTGCGCGACTGAGCCGTCACCACGGGATTTCCCCGGCGTCGTCAAAGAACCCGCCGCGCGGCCCGTCGTCGGGCAGGGTGGCGAGTTTGACCGCGATTGCCGCGCCCTGTTCGGGTGTCCGGGTTCCGGCGTAACCGTTGAAATCCGTTGCTACGTAACCGGGACAGCCGGCGTTGATGATCACGTTCGTGTCCGCGAGCACGCGGGCGTACTGCACGGTGATGCTGTTGAGCATCGTCTTCGACGGCGCGTAAGCGGCGAGGACCGGGCCGCTTCGCAGCTTGAGCGAACCCATGTTGCTGGACATGTTGACGATGCGCGGCGACTCCGCTTCGCGCAACAGCGGAAGCATCGCGTTCGTGACCCGGACGACGCCGAAGACGTTCGTGTCCAGGACCGTGCGGACGACGTCGAGGTCGAGTGTCGTCGGGTCCTGGGCGCCGCCGTCGAGCTGGCCGCCGATGCCGGCGTTGTTGACCAGGACGTCGAGCCGTTCGATGGACTTGGCCGCGACGGCGACACTGTCCTCGGAGGTGACGTCGAGCGCGACGCCGAATGCGTCGATGCCCGCGGCGCGCAGTTCCTCGACGGCTTTCTCGCGGTTGTTTTCGTCCCGCGCACCCACGGCGACGGTGAAGCCGATCGAGCCGAGGCCGTGCGCGATGGCGAGGCCGATTCCCTTGTTCGCGCCGGTGACCAGCGCGGTCTTCGTGTCGTTCACTCCGTCCATGGTCGGCGCGGTCCGGTCGGACGTCCAAGATCAAAGGGGTCTGCTGTGATACCCGCAGGGTATTAAGCTGGTGCTGTGGACGACCTGGAGACTCGCGAACTCCGTTACTTCGCAGCGGTCGCCGAAGAACTGCACTTCGGCCGCGCCGCTGAACGGCTCGGGATCGCGCAGCCGCCCCTCTCGCGCGCGATCGCCCAGCTGGAGCGACGGCTCGGCGTCCAGCTTCTTGAGCGAAACCGCCGGGGCGTCGCGCTGACCGAGGCCGGTCGAGTGCTGCTCCGCGAATCCCGGCTGGCCCTCGACGCCGTCGCGGCCGCTGTCCGCCGCACGCGCCGAGCCGGGAAGCATCCGCTGGTGCTGGCGACCAAAGCCGGAGCGTCGCACGAACTCCTGCAACGGCTCCTGGCCGCGAGCCCGCCGGTGGAGATCCTGCTGTGCGAGGTCGGCGAACAGGCCGGACTGCTTCGCGACGGTTCGGCGGACGTGGCGATCATGCACCACCCCTACGACGACCTCGCCGGGTTCGACACCGAGGCGCTGCAGGTCGAAGGCCAGGTCGCGATCCTGCCGGCCGCACATCCGCTCGCCGCGCGGGAAACGCTGACCCTGGCCGAGGTCAGCGACGTGCCGGACCTGCCGATGGCCCGCTGGCCCCGCCTCGACGGCAGCTACCCGGACGGCCCCGGCCCGGAGGTGCGCACCCAGTCGACCCTCGCCCAGCTCGTCGCGCTCGGCCGGACGCTGCTGGTGATTCCCGCGTCGAGCCGGGCTTGGCAGTGGCCGGAGCACGTCGCGGTCCCGGTCGTCGATGCCCCGGACGTCACCACGGTGATCGGCTGGTCGCCGAACAGCCACTCCCCGGAGGTTGCCGCGCTCGTCCGGAACGCGGTCGCGCTTCGCGCCGAGCCGCAGTTGTCCGCACGCGTCCAGTACTTGCCCGATCTGTTCGCCGATCCTGCCCCCGGCGGCTGACTCAGCCGCTCTTCTCGGCGCGCTGCGCGATCCTCCCGGGGACGCCCCGGAACCTCAACTGGCCTGCGAAAACGCCGCCGCGTCACCCGCGCACGCGACGCGTAGCCGCTCCAGCGGCATGCCCACCGCGTCGGCGATCGCCGCGACGGTGAAGAACGCGGGCGTCGGGATCCGGCCGGTCTCGATCTTGCGCAGGGTTTCGACTGAAATGCCCGCTTCCGCGGCCACGTCGACCATGCTGCGGCTGGCTCGGGCGGCGCGCAGCACCAGGCCGAGCCGCTCGCCGCGGGAGCGTTCTTCGTCGGTGAGGGGCACGCGGACCATGTCGTTCAGTTTAGCCACAGAGTTGTCCACTGCCTGTGGATAACTCTGTGCACAAGCTGCCGAACCCCGTGGACAACCGCCGTCCGGCACAAGCTCTTGGGGCATTCGAGGCGGCCCGGTCCCGCCGATAGGGGTAGCGAACGGCTCGCCGGGGCCGCGCGAAAGCGGGTTGTCCCCGAGGTTGTCCACACCCTGGAACGTGGTCGCAGTGCTGATCGAATCGATATCGAAGTCGTATGACGGCGGGATGACCGAGGTCTAGGGTCAGGCGGTCGCGTGTCACGTGAGTGTTAGGTGAGGGTTTGATGTCCACTGCCAAACCGGGCGGTCGGGTGCGCGGGTTCCAGTTCAGTGCCTGGAACCTGCTGTTGCTGATCCCGTTGCTGATCCTGGTCACGCCGCTGTTCAACTTCGACGAGCCGCGGCTGTTCGGCCTTCCGTTCTTCTACTGGTTCCAGCTGGCGTTCGTCGTACTGGGCGTGCTGTGCACCGGCATCGTCTACCTGGCCACCAAGAACAAGCCGCGGGGCGGCGGCCGGGACGAGCTGAGCGTCGACGACTTGGACGAGGGGGACGCCCGATGAGCGACATTCAGTGGGTCGAACTGATCGTCTTCGCGTTGCTGTTCGTGGTCGTCACCGTGCTCGGCTTCGTCGCCTCGCGGTGGAAAGCCGGCGGCAGCCTCGACCACCTCGACGAATGGGGCCTCGGCGGCCGCAAGTTCGGCTCGTGGATCACCTGGTTCCTGCTCGGCGGCGACCTCTACACCGCATACACCTTCGTCGCCGTGCCCGCGCTCGTGTTCAGCGCCGGCGCGCTCGGCCTGTACGCGCTGCCCTACACGATCGTCGTCTACCCGATCGTCCTGCTTCCCGCGCTGCGCATGTGGTCGGTCAGCCGTTCGCGCGGCTACGTGACCCCCGCCGACTTCGTCCGCGGTCGCTTCGGTTCGCCGACGCTGGCACTGCTGATCGCGATCACCGGCATCGTCGCGACCATGCCGTACATCGCGTTGCAGCTGGTCGGCCTGGAAGCCGTGCTGCGCACGATGGGCATCAACGGTTCCGGCATCGTCGGGCACCTGCCGCTGCTGGTCGCGTTCGTCATCCTGGCGCTCTACACGTATCAGTCCGGCCTTCGCGCCCCCGCGCTGATCGCGTTCGTCAAGGACATCCTGATCTACATCGTGATCATCGTGGCGGTCATTTACCTGCCTTCGAAGCTCGGCGGCTGGGACCACATTTTCAGCACCGCCAAGGAAACGCTCGCCAAGCCGAGTCCGGCCACCGGCAAGCCCGCCGGTTCGATCCTGCTGACCTCGAGCAACCAGTTGCAGTACGCGACGCTGGCGCTGGGTTCGGCGCTCGCGCTGTTCCTGTACCCGCACTCGCTCACGAGCGTGCTCGCCTCGCGCGGCCGCAACGTGATCAAGCGGAACATGGTGGCGCTGCCGGCTTACTCGTTCGTGCTGGGTCTGCTCGCGCTGCTGGGCTACGTCGCGATCTCGGCGGGTGTCAAGCCGCTGAAGAACGCCGCCACCGGAAAGCCGGACGGCAACACGATCGTCCCGCTGCTGTTCGACTCGCAGTTCACGAACTGGTTCGCCGGCATCGCCTTCGCCGCGATCGGCATCGGTGCTCTGGTGCCCGCCGCGATCATGTCGATCGCCGCGGCGAACCTGTGGACGCGCAACATCTACAAGGAGTACATCCGCAAGGACGCGACGCCGAAGCAGGAGGCGAAGCAGGCGAAACTGGCGTCCTTGGTGGTCAAGCTGGGTGCGGTGCTGGTGATCATCCTGATCGACCCGCAGTTCTCGATCGACCTGCAGCTCATCGGCGGCGTGCTGATCCTGCAGACCCTGCCCGCGGTGGCGATCGCCCTGTACACGCGCTGGTTCCACAAGGCGGGCCTCATCGCAGGCTGGATCGTCGGCATGGGCTGGGGCCTGATCATGCTGTACGGAATCCCCAACCCCGCCAACGGAAAACTCCACTTCGGCGGTTCCGCACTGGCCATGGGCAACCTGTCGATCTTCGGCTGGCACCCGTTCAGCGGCACCGGCCTCGCCGCGGTGCAGATCTATCCGGGTTTCGTGGCCCTGATCGCGAACATCGTGGTGGCCGCGGTGGTCTCGGTCATCGCACGGGCCCTGAAGTGGAGCCCGGGCAACGACGAAACCGCGCCCGAGGACTACCACGCCGACGAACACGACAAGGACCTGCGCCCCATCGGTGCCCACTGAGTCCTTTTTAGACAGAGGCCTCCGCGTCGGTTTCCGGCGCGGAGGTCTCTTGGGTTCTGCCGATCATCGCCTTCGCGACGATGTACAGGACTACCGCGTTGAGCACATGCCACAGGAAATGCGTGCCTGCCGGGAAGTCTCCGCAGATCACTCCGTCGATAGCCCGGAAGGACAGCGACAACGCGAACACTGCGGCGGCCATGGTGAAGTGCAGCCAGTACGGGTCGCGCTTTACTCCCAACGCGATAGCGAACCCGGCCAGGCCCGCGAGCGCTGGCAGATACAGGCCGCCGCCAAGCGCCGCCGACGCGCCGGTGATTGCCAGGAAAGCCAGTGCACCCAGCCAGGACCAGGCGGCTTTCGCCGGAAAGAAGATCCGGGGAAAGGCCGCGGCGTAAAACAGGGTGAAGATCAGGATGGCAGTGGAGTCGGCGACCGCACCCCAGCGCGTGGCGACCAGGTGGAACACGCCGCTGGCAACAAAGATCAACCCGATCAGGGCAGCGAGCACCCGCCCGGCGCGCTGCCCGTCGGCCCGCCACCACACCATCCCGGCGGCAGCGAGAAAGGCCAGGTTGGCCAGGTCGTTGAGCGGCTCTCCCCAGAGTCCGGGCGCGGTGCGCTCGCAGTAACCGTCCACGTACGCGGTCCAGTTCACGGGGGTAAGCAAACCCCTTCCGGGTGAACGGAGGGAATCCGGGGTCAGTCGGTTCGGAGCAGGGGTGCCCAGCCGTCGTCCTCGGGATCGCCGAGAGTCCACCCGGCTGGCCAGTGTCGCTGGAGTAGTTTCAGGTGATCCGGTCCCGCCTCGGCGTGATCCAGCTTGGGCAGAGCCGCGAACTCGGCATCGCCGAAGTTCACGTCGTCGACGAATCGCGCGTTGTGGAAATCGACCTGATCGGCGGACTGCGCACCCTGAAAATTCCCCTCTCCGTCGAAGCGCGCACTGATGAAGCTGGCGAAGCCGGTGAACAGGATGGCCTCGAAGCGGCATCCGGTGAAGCGGACCCGGTCGAGGTGCGCCCCGGAAAAGTCGAGGAAGAGACCGGGCCAGTGCCTGATGTCGCCTGGGTGCGTGTGCCTCTCCAAGATCTTCTGCGCCGCCCGCCGAACCTGAACCTCTTCCGCCGTACCGTCCGGTGGCATCCGCAGATACGCGCACAGAACTTCAGCGATCACCCGCCGAGCCAGCGCGTCTTCCCGAGCATCAGCGGCCGTACGAAGCTGATGTTGCCGTGTGTCCGCCGCAACCTGCTCCGCGAGCCGATGCGGTTCGTGCTTCTGCAGCAAGTCCAGTTCGGTCGACCGCTGCTTCCGCACCGCCAACCACAACGCCACCGCCCCACCCAGCCCGACCCCGAGCGTCCCGCCAGTCCGACTCGTCCATTCACCCGCCCACCTTGGCCCACCCAACCACCTCCCGTACGCACACCGCGCGGGTTAGCGTGGTCGGCATGACCAACCCCGTGAGCCGGTTCCCCGTGACGGAACTCGAAGACCTTCCCGACGATCTCCGCGAGCGCATCGGTGCCATCGCGGAGAAATCCGGCTTCACGCCGAACATTTTCCGCGCTCTTGGCCACCGCCCAGCCGAGCTGAGGGCCTTCCTCGACTACCACGACGCGCTCATGGAACGCGACGGCGGACTCACCAAAGCCGAACGCGAACTCGTCGTCGTAGCCACCTCCGGCGCGAACCACTGCACCTACTGCATCGTCGCGCACGGAGCGATCCTGCGGATCCGCGCCAAGGACCCCGAGCTGTCCGACCAGGTAGCGACGAACCCGTGGCAGGTCGAACTCGACGAGCGCGGCCGGGCGATCGTCGATCTCGCGCTCGCGTTGTCCCGCGATTCCGCGTTGTTCGGCGAGGGCGATCTGGCGATGGCGCGCGAGGCGGGCCTGACCGAGGACGAGATCTGGGACGTCGGCGCGATCACCGCGTTGTTCGCGATGTCCAACCGGCTCGCGCATCTGACCGCGCTCAAGCCGAATCCGGAGTTTTACTTGATGGGGCGTCAGAAGCGATAGAACGGGCCGGGCAGGTCGCGGCTCATCTCGAACCGGGTGCGCAGCCAGCCGCGCAGGCGGTGCACCGGTTTCGTCCACACCCGCGGCGCGGGCCCGAAGTATCTCGGGTCCGCGTGCGGGGTGAACGCGTCGCCGGTCAGGATGGCTGCGTCGTGTCCCAGCGGGCAGTGGCCGGACACCGAGATCACGCCGCGCGTCAGGTTCTCGACCCAGTCGACCTCGTCGACGCCCAGCAGCGTGCGGCGATCGCACACGGCGCAGTACAGGACGAACATCTATAACTCCCGCCGCCAGGTTTCGCCGGTCACCAACGGCCCGAACGCGTCCGTTTTTTCTTCGCCGACGAGTTCGAACCCAGCGCCGCGGTAGATCCCGCGCGCGGCGGCGAGCAGCGACAGCGTCCACAGCTCCATCGACCGATACCCCTGCGCGCTGGCGAATTCGACGCATTCCCGCACCAGCCGTTTGCCGACACCGTGTCCACGCGCGACCGGTTCCAGCAGAAGCAGCCGGAGCTTCGCGGTGCCGTCCTCGTCGCCGGGAGTGCAGAAAATACTGCCGACTCGTTCGCCGTCGAGTTCGGCGATCCAGCCGGCCTGGCGCGGGTCGTCGCGGTGTTCGGCGAAGTCGGCGATCACGCGCGCGACGAGGGCTTCGAAGCGTTCGTCGAGGCCGTACTCCTCGGCGTACAGCGCGCCGTGCCGGTGCACCACCCAGCCGAGGTCGCCCGGACGTGGGGCGCGCAGGGCAACCGTCGGTTCCGGTGCCGATTCGCCGACGAGTGCGGTGATAGTCCCCATCGCGCCGAGCAGACGGCGCTGGTCGGTGTCCGCGAACTGGTCGAGCAGGCTCCCGATTTGAGTGGCCGAACGGTGGTCGAGGTCGGCGAAGGCGGCGCGCCCTTGTGCAGTGAGCGTGACGAGCTGGCGACGTGCGTCGTCCGCGCAGCGTTCTCGGGTGACGAGGCCACGGGTTTCCAGCCTGCCGAGCAGCCTGCTCGCGTAACCGCCGTCGAGGGACAGCCGTTTGCGCAGATCACTGACCTGCAGCTGGTCCTGTTGGGCGAGTTCGAACAGCACCCGCGCTTCGCTCAGCGAATATTCGGCGTCGGCCGGTCCCTCGTCGAGGACGCCGATCACGCCGGTGTAGAGCCGGTTGAAAGCGCGAACCGTGGCGACGCGTTCGGTGAGGACGGAATCCGGCACGGGGACCACCTTGACTCGATCGTTGACCGAGTCAAGCATCGCCCCGTCGCCCGCCCGGGGCAAGCGAATTCCCCCGGTGGGGGAACCTGTGTCCGAATTGGTCCAGACATATGGAAACCCCGTGATGCTGCCAGGTCGGGGGTCCGCCAGCATCACGGGGTCGTAGTGGGTATCGACGCGGCTCTTCGCGGCGTTACACCCAGGATTCACTGTGGTCTAGATCACTCACGTGAGTGACCCACCAACAGGTTGTTTGTGCAGGTCAGCGCATGAACGGCTGACGCGCCTGGGCGAGGGCGATGAGCTCCTGCCGGACCGTCGAGGTGGCCGCGGTGTCGATCGCCCGGTTCAGCGCCCGGCGAGTGCGAGCCTCGGCGCGACGGGCACGGAGCTTGGCGGCGATGTTGCTCATGGTCTTCTGCATCCCCTTCAGAGGTCTTCGGTGGCTGTGTCTCTAGTATGCACCTTTTTTCACAAGGAAGCCAACGAATCTACGGTGACATGGGGCACTTGCCGACGAATCGTCGGCACTCTCCTGATGGTCGCCGGACAGATCAGGTGTTGGCAGTCACAAACTGCTAACGCCCTAACAGCCTCTACGGATATCTAGGAAAATCACTAGAACTGTCTAGGCGGCCGCATAGACCGGTAGCGAAGGGAGGACCCGCTCAGTCGCGGCCGAGCAGGTAGTGCCCGAAATGCGGCACGGTGAAGGCGATCTGCCCGCGTTCGGCGGAGTAGACCAGGCCTTTCTTCATGAGACTGTCGCGCGCCGGCGACAGCGACGAGGGCTTGCGCCCCAGGTAGACGGCCACATCGGCGGTGCCGGCTGCCTCGTCGCGGCCTTGGGTCAGCTCGGCCATCGCGAGCAGGTACTCGCGTTCGGCGGGCGTCGCGCGTTCGTAGCGCGACCCGAAGAACCCGACCGCCAGCTCGGACTCCGCCTCGGGTGCGGCGACCTGCACGTCCTTGACCGTGATCGGGTCGGCGGGTGCGGCGTCCCAGGCGGCCTTGCCGTAGGCCTGGATGAAATACGGATAACCGCCGGACGCGTCGAAGAGCGCGTCGAGCGCCTCCGGTTCGATCCCGGCGTCCTCGCGTTCGATCGGAGCCAGCACCGCGTAGTCGGCGTCCTCGCGGCTGAGCCGATCGATGCGCGAGTAACGGAAGAGCCGCTCGGAGTACGACTTCGACGCCGACAGCACCGCGGGCACATGCGGCAACCCCGCCGCGACCACGACCAGCGGCGCGCCGGACTGCGACAGCTCGTGGCAAGCCGCGCACAGCGCCGAGACGTCGTCCGGCTGCACATCCTGGATCTCGTCGATCAGCAGCGCGACGCCGGTGCCGACGTCCGCGGCCAGCTCGGCGACGTCGGTGAACAGCTCGACCAGGTCGATTTCGATGTCGCCCGAATCCGCCCGGCCCTGCGCCGCGGGCACGTCGATGCCGGGCTGCCAGCGGTCGCGCAGCTTCGCGTCCGGCTTGTTCGCCTTGAGCGCGAACGCCTTCAGCACCCCGAGCACTTCCTCGACCCGGTCCGGCGCGCGATGCCGCACGGCGAGGTCGCGGATCGCCCGGTGCAACGCGGCTGACAGCGGCCGCCGCAGTTCCGCGTCCGGCCGCGCTTCGATTTTTCCCGCACCCCATCGGTGCCGGACGGCCATCGACCGCAGCTCCCCCAGCAGCACCGTCTTGCCGACCCCGCGCAGGCCGGTCAGCACGAGGCTGCGCTCCGGCCGTCCGCGAGCGACGCGTTCAAGGACGACCTCGAACGCCTTCAGCTCCCTTTCCCGCCCGGCCAGCTCGGGCGGCCGCTGCCCGGCGCCGGGCGCGAAGGGGTTGCGGATGGGGTCCACTCTGTCACCGTATCGAGGTATCTAGCGCGGGCCCGATATTCAGCGATATACAGCTAGTGCGTGTCGCCGAAGGATGGCCGGGTCTGCAGCCCCGTCCATCCTTACCCCCAGCGCACCTTCTGACGGAGCGTTAGTCCGTCAGGTTCCGCTCCGCGTAGATCTTCATCGCGTCGCGGATGTACTCGGCCGTGCCGGGGCCGTGCTTCTCGTCGTACGCGCCGTACCGCGGGTCGTCGACATACAGCTGTCCGAGACCGGCGAAGTAGCCCTTCGAAATCTCGATCCCGGTGGGCTTCAGCCACTCGTGCAGCCGCGCGGTGACAGCCTGCGTTTCGGCCGAACCGGCGTCGCGACCAGCGTCGCGAGCGGCTCCGAACGCGACGCCGATGTCGACCTGCTCCCGCTGGTGGGCCTTCTTCCCGGCCGCCGGCAGCGAACTCCACCACTGGTCGCCTTTGCGGTAAGCCTCGGCTCCCCAGCGCCGGGTGACCTCCTCCTGGTGCTGGGTGTGGTCGAAGCCGTCGAACATTTCCTCTGCCATCAGTCGTTCACCTCCCTTCAGTTTCCGCAATGTGGTCCGCACGGACTCGATCTGCCGCCCGATTCGCTGCCGCTCGCGCTCCAGCAGCGCCAGGTGCGTTTCGAGGGCCGCGACGCCGTCGGATTGGCCGTCGAGCACCTCGGCGATCGCGGGCAGGCCCAGGCCCAGTTCGCGCAGCAGCAGGATCCGCTGCAACCGGACGAGCGAACTCTCGTCGTAGTAGCGGTAACCGTTGCTGCCGATCCGCGTCGGCGGCAGGAGCCCGACGGCATCGTAATGCCGCAGGGTCCGGCTCGTCGTGCCCGCGAATCGGGCGATGTCCTGGATCGACCATTCCGTCCTGACCACGGCTTCGACGGTAGAGGTTGACGCAGCGTCAAGGTCAAGGCCGAAGTCCGCTAGAACTGTCTAGAGTAATCTAGGAAAAGAGCAATATTTGCCTAGGTATCACTAGGTCGGTTCGACGAGGAGCGTGGCGGGCAATCCCGGTTGTAGGTTCTTCTCCAGGGATTCCAGATCAGAGAGGCGAGACCGTGATACTGCGCCGGGTGGCACGTCCACTGCTCGCGTCGATTTTCGTGCTGGGCGGCATCGGTGCCCTGCGTGACACCCAAGGCCACGCGAAGGCGGCCGAACCGTTCCTCACCGAGACCTTCGACAAGGTCGAGGGCCTGGTTCCGGACCAGGTTCCGCGCGATCCGGCCACGCTGGTGCGGATCGACGCGGCGGTCAAGATCGGGGCCGGGCTCGCGCTGGCGAGCGGCAAGGCTCCGCGGCTGGCGGCGGTGGCGCTGCTCGGCTCGCTGGTACCGACGACGCTGGCCGCGCACCGGTTCTGGCAGCTGTCCGATCCGGGCGAGAAGCAGGCCCAGCAGATCCAGTTCTTCAAGAACGCGTCGCTGGCCGGCGGGCTGCTGCTGGCCGCCAGCGACACGGCGGGCAAGCCGTCGCTGGGCTGGCGGGCCCGGCGCGCGGCGAAGAAGGCGGGCAAGCGCGCCGACAAGCTGGCCAAGCGCGCGGAGAAGTCGCTCACCGACTGAGCACACGGAAAAGGCCGCCACCCGAGTGCTCGGGCGGCGGCCTTCGCCGTGCGCTTACTTCTCCAGGATCGCGGTGACGCCCTGGCCGCCTGCCGCGCAAATGGAGATCAGGCCGCGTCCGGAACCCTTCTCGTTCAGCAGTTTCGCGAGCGTCGCGACGATCCGGCCGCCGGTCGCGGCGAACGGGTGTCCGGCCGCCAGCGAGGACCCGTTCACGTTCAGCTTGGCGCGGTCGATCGAGCCGAGCGGCGCGTCGAGGCCGAGCTTCTCCTTGGCGAACGCCGGGTCCTCCCACGCCTTGAGCGTGGCGAGCACCTGCGAGGCGAACGCCTCGTGGATCTCGTAGAAGTCGAAGTCCTGCAACGTCAATCCGGCGCGCTCAAGCATCCGCGGCACCGCGTACGCGGGTGCCATCAGCAGGCCCTCGTCGCCGTGCACGTAATCGACGGCGGCGGTCTGGCTGAACGTCAGATACGCCAGCACCGGCAGGTTGTGTGCCTTCGCCCATTGCTCAGTCGCGAGCAGAACGGTCGACGCGCCGTCGGTGAGCGGCGTCGAGTTGCCCGCAGTCATGGTCCCGTCCGGTCCGCCGTAGACCGGCTTGAGCTTGGCCAGCTTTTCGGCCGAGGAGTCCGGACGGAGGTTCTGGTCTCGGGCGAGCTTGAGGTACGGCGTGACCAGGTCGTCGAAGAAGCCGCGGTCGTAGGCGGCGGCGAGGTTGCGGTGGCTGGTCGCGGCCAGTTCGTCCTGCGCCTCGCGGGTGACGTCCCAGACCTGCGCGGTGAGCGCGGCGTGCTCCCCCATCGACAGCCCGGTGCGCGGTTCGGCGTTGCGCGGGATCTCCGGCACGATGTGGCCCGGGCGGATCTTCGCGACCAGCTTGAGCCGGTCGGCGAGCGTCTTCGCCGCGTTGAGCTGCACGAGGATCTGGCGCAGGTTGGCGTTCACCGCCAGCGGCGCGTCACTCGTGGTGTCCACGCCGCCCGCGATCGCCGAATCGATTTCCCCGAGCGCGATCTTGTGGGCGACGTTGATGACTGCCTGCAATCCGGTGCCGCACGCCATCTGCACGTCCGAGGCCGGCGTCGCGGGCGAGAGCTTGCTGCCCAGCACGCTTTCGCGGGCAAGGTTGAAGTCCTTGGAGTGCTTGAGCACCGCACCGGCGGCGACCTCGCCGATCACCTCGCCCTGCAGCGAAAACCGGCTGACCAGACCGTCCAGCGCGGCGGTGAACATGTCCTGGTTCGAGGCCCGGGAGTACGGGCCGTTCGACCGCGCGAAGGGGATCCGGTTCCCGCCGACGATCGCGACCTTGCGCACCGCCGGGGTTTTCCTGGTCGCCATGCCGTCCACCTCTCTGGAGTCGTGCCTTTCACACTGTAACCTACTAGCGAGTAGGTTAGACTGCGACGTGACGCAGACTGCACGGGAGGCACGTGATGGCGGACAGGTACCAGCAGTTCACGAAGACCCCGCTGGGGAAATTCGTGGTGCCGAAGCTCGGCCTGCCCAACCCCGCGACGTTGCGCCGGTACCGTCCCGGCCAGCCCGCACTTGAGGGTCCCGCACTTCTCGGGGCCGCGCCGGGCGGACGGCTGGAGAAGACCGTCCGGGCGCAGCTGGCCGAGGCGGGCATCGAGGTGATCAGCGCGCCCGCCGACCGGCACGCGGCGCTGGTTTTCGACGCCACCGGCGTGAAGGATCCGGGCCAGCTGCGTGCGGTCTACCGGTTCTTCCACCCGGTGATCCGCAAGGTCGGTTCATCCGGCCGGGTGGTCGTGCTCGGCACGCCGCCGGAGCAGGCCGAGGGGCGCGAGCGGATCGCGCAGCGCGCGCTGGAAGGGTTCGTCCGTTCGGTCGGCAAGGAACTCAAGCGCGGCGCGACGGCGCAGCTGGTGTACGTAGCCGAAGGAGCGGAGGACGCGGCAGAGTCGACGCTGCGGTTTCTGCTGTCGGCGAAGTCGGCGTTCGTGGACGGCCAGGTCATCCGCGTCGGCACGCACGCGAAGACCGCGCCCACGCCGGAGAACTGGGAAAAGCCGCTGGACGGCAAGGTCGCGCTGGTGACCGGTGCGTCGCGGGGCATCGGCGAGGCGATTGCCGAAACCCTCGCCCGCGACGGCGCGCACGTGGTCGCGCTGGACATTCCGGCGCAGGGCGGCGATCTGTCCACTGTGGCCAATCGGATCGGCGGTTCGGCGCTGCAGCTGGACATCACCGCCGCCGACGCGCCCGCCAAGCTCGCCGAGTATCTGACTGAGCGCCACGGCGGCGTGGACATCGTGGTGCACAACGCCGGCATCACCCGCGACAAGACGCTCGGCAACCTGACCGAGGGCGGCTGGGATTCGGTGATCTCGGTGAACCTCGCCGCGCAGCTCGCGGTGAACGACAAGCTTCTCGGCGACAAGATCCTGCGTGAAAACGGCCGGGTCATCGGGGTTTCGTCGATCGCGGGCATCGCGGGCAACGTCGGCCAGACGAACTACGCGACGTCGAAGGCGGGCGTGATCGGGATGGTGAACGTCGGCGCGCCGCAGCTCGCGGAGTACGGCGGCACGATCAACGCGGTCGCGCCCGGGTTCATCGAGACCAAGATGACCGCCGCGGTGCCGCTGTTCATCCGCGAGGCCGGACGGCGGCTGTCGAGCCTCGGCCAGGGCGGGCTGCCGGTGGATGTCGCGGAAACCATTGCCTGGTACGCCAACCCGGCGTCGGCCGCGGTCAACGGGAACCTGGTCCGCGTCTGCGGCCAGGCGCTGCTGGGGGCGTGAGGGATGGCCGTCCGTGAAGTGACGAGCGCGCCAAGCCTGGCGACGCTGTACCCGAAAGCCCTGCTACGTCGCGGCGGCGGCTCGACTCTCCCGAACACCGAGCTGGTGCGTCCGGAGGTCGTCGTGGACCCGGCACATGTCGCGGCCTACAACGAAGTCTGCGGATTCCGCTTCTCGGACGAGCTGCCCGCGACGTATCCGCACATGCTGGTCTTCGGGCTGCAGATG
The DNA here is from genome assembly GCF_900115345.1 of Amycolatopsis rubida. GTDB lineage: Bacteria > Actinomycetota > Actinomycetes > Mycobacteriales > Pseudonocardiaceae > Amycolatopsis > Amycolatopsis rubida. The sequence goes on from NZ_FOWC01000001.1 coordinate 1,065,537, forward strand.
GCGTTGATGACCGAACCGGGTTTCCCGTTCCCGCTGCTGGGCTTGGTGCACGTCGAGAACCGGATCACGCAGCACCGTCCGTTGTTGCTTGGCGAGAAGTTCCGGGTAAGCGTGCGCGCGGAAAACCTGCGCCCGCACGAAAAGGGCAGCCAGTTCGACATGGTGAGCGAGGTCCGCTCCGGCACGGACACCGTGTGGAGCGAGGTGTCGACTTACCTCCGCCGCACCGGCTCGGGTTCTGGCTCTGCTCCGAAGACCCAGCTGACGCCCCCGAAACCGTCCGCGTTGTGGCAGGTCCCGGGAGACATCGGCCGCCGCTACGCCGAGGTTTCCGGCGACCGCAACCCGATCCATCTGCACCCGCTGACCGCGCGCCTGTTCGGCTTCCCGAAGGCGATCGCGCACGGCATGTGGACGAAGGCGCACGCGCTGGCGTCCTTCGAGGGCAGGCTGCCGGACGCGTACAGCGTCGCGGTGCGGTTCAAGCAGCCGGTGCTGCTGCCTGGTCGCGCGGCTTTCACGACCTGGCAGACCGACGACGGGTGGGCCTTCGAGCTGTGGCACGCGCGGAAGCCGAAACCGCACCTGGACGGGGTGATCTCAGCCCGCTGAGGGCTTCCAGACCTGCCCCTCGACGAGGTCGTTGAACCCGAGCCACACCAGGTTCATCAGCCAGGACGCGAGCACGCCGTCGGAGATCTCCGGGTGGTCCAGTGCCCAGTCGGCCAGCGATTCCGCCGCGCCGACCAGCGCCGCGGCCAGGCCGGGCCCGGAGAACTCCGTCTGCTCGCCGAGGCCCTTGCGGGTGCCCGCGGCCACCACGAGCGCCGCGACCAGTTCGATCGCGCGCGTGCGCATCGCGGTGATCTCCGCCGCGAACCCGCCGCCGACGGTCAACGCCTGGCGGTGCAGCACTGTCCAGGACTCGCGGTATTCGGCGACGAAGCGGTAGAACGAGCGCAGGCCGTGCCACAGCTGCATGTCCGGCGGGAGATCGGGCTGCACGCCGGCCTGGATGGCTTCCAGCAGGCGGGTCGCCTCGCGCTGGATGCTCTTGCCGAAGAGGTCTTCCTTCGAGCCGAGGTAGGTGTAGATCATCGGCTTGGAGACGCCCGCGACCTCGGAGATCTCGTCCATCGACGCCGAGTGGTAGCCGTGCTGGGAGAACACCTGTACCGCGGCGTCCAGGATCTGGCGTTCACGGACCGCTCTCGGGAGCCGTCTCGCTCGCTCGGGTGGGCGCTGGTCTTCGTCGGACACGGTGGTTGTTTCCTCCCTCTCGCTGGCACGGACGGTACCCGTCCCCAGGTCGGCGGCGTTGCTTGCCGCGCTACCTACTCGCCGGTAGCCTTACGGCGGAAAGTTCCGGAAGGGGTGGAAGATGGCCGACAACCCGGAGGCGACCAGCTCTGACCTGGCCGGCCTGCGCGGGGTCGCGCTGCTGGACGCGCTGGACCGCACCGAAGCCGTCGACGCGAGCGCGCTCGACGTCAACGCGGTCGCGGACGCCATCGATCCCCGAGAGCTGGGCCGCTCCGACATGAACCGGCTGCTGGCGACGCTGATGCGGCTGTCGGAGCAGGTGCCGGCGTTCTCGCTGGACAAGGTCGACCCGACGAAGTTCGCCACGCTGGTCGCGCGGGCGTCGCGGGCACAGCTGGAAGCCGTGGTCGCCGAACGTCCGCTGCGCGAGCGGGTGCTCGACGAGATCTTCGCGCGCATGGGAGCGCACATCCGTGCGAAATCGTTGCGCGCGGTGGTGCACTGGCGGCTGTCCGGCGGCACCGGCGACGGCGGCTACGACCGCTACGAGACGGTGCTTTCCGACGGAACCTGCACGGTTTCCCGCGAAATGCGCGAGAAACCCCGCGTGACGATTACGCTTTCGCCCGTGGACTTCTTCCGCATCATCACCCACCAGGCAACGCCCGCGGTCCTGTTCGTCACCGGAAAACTGAAGGTCAAGGGCGACCTGGCCTTCGCGGCCGGGCTGGTCGGCCACTTCGACCTCCCCCGACCGGCCTGAGCCGCTCCGGTGTCCCGCTGGCGCTCGCGCATGCGTGCCGCGCACTCACCCGGTGAGCACGCGGTCAACGGTTTCGCCCGCACCCTTGAGGTGGGCAAACTGACCCCGGAGCAGTTCGTGCAGGTCCTGGAGACCCTGCACATGCTCGGCACGGCCGGAGCCGGCATCGACATCGGCTCGCTGACGACCCAGTCCTTGGTGGATGTCGTCGCGGCGGCTTCGCGGGAGCAGCTGAAAGGCATCGCCGACCACGACGAACTGCGCGCGGTCTTCCTGGACGAGATCTTCCGCCGGATGTCAGAACACTTCCGCCCGGACCGAGCCCGGCACGTGGACGTCGTGGTCTCCTGGCGCTTCCCCGCCGGAGACGACTTCGACCGCTACCAAACGGTCATCGAGGACGGCCTGTGCGTGTCGAGCACCGACCTGACCCGCACCCCGGACACGACGATCACGGTGGCGGTGGAGGACTTCATCCGGATGGCGACCGGGAACGCCGCGGTGGCGGCGATGTTCGTGACGGGGAAGGTGAAGGTCAAGGGAGAGTACGCGCCGGCGGTGCGGTTGTCGGGGTATTTCGACATTCCTAAGCCGACTGGGGCGGACTAGCCCGCGACTTCGAGGCTCATCTCCCCACGAGCCAACGGCATGAGGTAGTTCTCCGACAGCCACCGCACCACCGGCACGCACACCGCGTCCCCGAAGCCGAACAAGGCTTGGTTGTTCCGCAGTCCATCCAGCGCGTACTTCCCCGCTCCCATCAGCCGGGCGTACTCGCGGGGCGTCATCCACCGGACCCGCACTGAGCCACGGCCAGCTTGCACGACGGCCTGTTTGGACGACCCGCCGCGGGCAGTGCGTAGGCAGCCGGAGATGTCGTCCGGCCGGACTTCCCACACTGGTTTTCCGTTCCGGGTGCGCCGGTAGGCCGTCCGGTAGACCAGTTTCTTCCCTGCCTGGAGCTGCGTCAGTCGTTCCAGCTGGAGCGGCGACAGCGATCCGATGAACGCGTCGGCACGGGGCGCGGTCCACCAACGTTCATCATCGGCGGAGAGGCGTTCGACGGCGGCGGACAGGCCGGTGACCAGCAGCGGTGGCGGTGTGGGCAAGGAGGCGCGATGTGTCCGCAGGGAAGGGTCGAGCGCGAGCCAAGGAGGGCGTAGCGGCGACGGGGCAGGCGAGTCCGAGGGCGGGTTTTGCGCGCCGACGATGAACAACCTAGGCCGGGACTGCGGGACGAACCGCCGGGCGTCCAGGGTCAAGACATCGGCGGAGTAGCCGAGGCGGTTGAGTTCGCTGATCGCCGCGCGGAGGTCGCCGCCGCCGTGGCTGGTCGCTAGGCCGACGACGTTTTCCAGCGCGACTACCGGCGGACGGTCTTGGCCCAGTTCGTCGAGGATGCGGGTGAATTCCCAGAACGTCGACGAGTGCGAGCCCGCCAGGCCGCGGCGCCAGCCGGCCAGCGAAAGGTCTGTGCAGGGGAAGGACGCCCACGCCAGGCTGAGGCCGGCGGGCAGATCGGTGCCGCGGAGGGCGGCGACATCGCCTAGTACGTACTCGTGCGCGCCCCGGTCGTTGAAGTGCGCCTCGTACATGGCCTGCTTCGCCGGCTCGATGTCGTTGGACCACGCGACGTCGAAGCCGGCCGGTTCGAGGCCTAGGCGCACGAGACCGATGCCGGCGAAAAACTCCGCGGCGGTGGGCTGACCCGGTAGAGGCATGGTGCCAACATTAATGGCGCCGGCGTTCCTTGACGGTCTCGATCACCCGCAACGCGGCGACCTCGGTCGCCTCGTGTTCCCAGATGCGCACCGGCAGCCAGCCCGCTTCGAGCAGCACCGCGTCGGTATTCGCGTCCCGGCGGCGGTTGGTTTCGATCTTGGTCCGCCAGTAATCGGCATTGTTCTTCGGCCACGTGCCGTGTTCCGGGCAGCCGTGCCAGAAGCAGCCGTCCACGAAAACCGCTACCCGGGAGGGGCCGAACACCAGGTCAGCCTCGCGGCGGACGCCTTTCACCGGACGGCGGTGCACTCGATAGCGGTACCCGGCGGCGTGCAGGATCTTGCGCAGCGCCATTTCGATCCCGGTGTTGCGGGACTTCTGTTTGCTCATGCGGGCGCTCACCGCGGAAGTCGTTTCCAGCCGCTCCACGGGAGTCATTGTGGCAAAGGCTCAGCCTTCGACGATCCGGCCTTCGATCACCGGGTGATTCTTCGCCGGCCGCGGTTCCTCCTCGACGACCTCGCTGTCCACCACCATCACCGGGCCGCGGCGCTGGTTGGCGTACCGGATGGCGCGCTTCTCCGCGCGGCGCAGCCACAACCGCCGGGCGATCGAACGGGTCGGGGGCAGCAGAAACAGCAGGCCCAGCACGTCGCTGACGAAGCCGGGGATCATGATCAGCACGCCGCCGAGCGCGACGAGCATGCCGTCGGTCAGCTCTTTCTCCGGGTTGCGGCCGGACTGCGCGGTCGCCATGAACGCGCGCATCGCCTTGCCGCCCTCGCGGCGGGCCAGCCACGAGCCCACGAACGCGCCCGCGATCAGCAGAGCGATCGTGCCGAGCACACCGACGACCGAGCCGACCGCCCAGATGGCGGCGACTTCAGCGATGACGTAGAGCAGGAACACGACAGCCATACCCAGTGAACGAACGAGTGCCGTGTTTTGCTCCCGGGTGCGAAAAAGCCCAGGTCAGAGGGTATTCAGGAACGCGGTCACCTCGCGTGGCGAGCGCAGCAGCACCTGCCGCGCGGACGGGGCTTCGGCGGCGATCCGCCGCAGCATCAGCGGGCGGCGGGTCGGCCACTTCCAGATCCACTGGACCAGTTCGGCGTCGATCTTCGACACGCATCCGGGAGCCTGCGTTTCCTGGCCCCATTCGCGCAGTTGCCGGCGCACGACGCGGTACAGGCAGGTGTAGCGCGACGCGTCCAGCAGCACGACGGTGTCGGCGAACGGCAGGCGCAGGTCGAAGGTCCTGCTGTAGTTGCCGTCGATCACCCAGCTGTCCGTGCTCGCGGCCTCGGCGACGGCGGCGCGGAACTCCTCGCGCGGAGCCTCGACCCAGCCGGGACGCCAGTGGAGCCGGTCCAGGTGCGTGACCGGGATGTCGAGGGCTGCGCCGATATGCCTGGCCAGGGTGGATTTTCCGGCCCCGGAGCACCCGGTGACCATGATGCGTCGCCCCATGGCGGGCAGCCTAGAACTAGATCGGGAGGAAACTCGCGGCAATTAATCCGAGCACCAGGAGATCCGGGCCCCGGACGAGTTGCCGCACCAGGCCGGCGGGGATGAGGACGCCCTCGTACAGCACCATCCCCATCGAGCTGAAGTCCAGCGGGCCGCGGGTCACCGAACGTACCGCGGACAGCGCGGCGATCAGAACGGCCACGATCGCGCTGACTGAAGCCGGGATGCCCAGCAGCAGGACGACGCCCGCCCAGAGCACGGCCAGCAGGCAGAGAAAAGCGCAGGTCACGGCATTTAGGCGCAGGTTCGACGCGTCAAGCCAGCGGCGCAGTCCGGGCACTCGATGCAGCTGCGCGACCGGCGCGGTGAACGGTAGCAGCGCCAGATAGCCGCCGACGCCGAGCAGCCACACTGACGTCACGGCGGGGAAGGTCGCGTGGGTCGCGACTACCGCGAGTGCCAGGAAGACCGGCAGGCCGAGCGCGGACCGGCGCGCGAGAGTCCCCGTGACGACATACCGGGTGACGATGAAGCGCCCGGCCAGCGCGTTGCGCCACGGCACTGGGCGTCCGGCCGGGAGCAGTGCCCAGACGTCCAGGAAGGCGGCGGACGTCCGGCGCACCATGCGTTCGGCGTAGTGCCGGATCAAGGTGTCGCGAGAAGCCGTGTGCGGCACGGAAGAAGACCGGGCCAAAGCGACCGACGCGAGGCCGGCCGCGACCACGTATGTCCACAGTGGAACGATCAGCGGCAGCGCCAGGGTAAGCGGGAGAAGGGATTCGCCCGGGAACGAACGGCGGCGGCCCATCGTCAAGGCCAGCGCGGCGACGACTACGAAAAGCGCGATCGGGCCGACGAGTGAGCTGGGGAAACCGATCAGCATCCCGGAAACGGCGAAGAAATACGCGGCGACCGCGAACCGGGCGGCCCAGTCCAGTACGAGCCGTCGGGTGAGCACGACAGGGCGCTGACCGTCGAAATCGTCCCAGGTCAGCGTCGCCGGATGGGCCCACAGATAGCCGCGGCGCAAGGTCGCGCGCCACGCCAGCGCCAGGCCGGTGCACAGCACGAGCACGCTGCCGAGCGCGCCCACCGGGGCACCGCCGATCAGTTGGCTCCGCACCAGTTCGGTGTTGTAGAACGGCGACCCCAGCAGCCCGACCGCGATGACCAGCGCCAGGACCAGGTCCGGCCGTTTCACAGGTCCACCACGTAGTCCGCGACCTCGTCCGCGAGCGGCGGGTGATGGCTCGCCACGACGACCGCAGCGCCGCGTTGCGTGCTGGTGGTGACCAGGGTGGACAGCCAGGCCCGGCCCTCGGCGTCCAGGGCGCGTTCCGGTTCGTCTAGCAGCAGCACTTCGTGCGGCCGCGCGACCGCGGCGTGCAGCAGGAGGCGACGGCGTTGTCCGGCGGACAGTTCCGCCGCGGGCACATCGGGAGCCGGGACCGGGCCTTCGGCCAGCTCGCCGCCGAAGGAATTGCGCAGCAGATCGAGATGCTGGCGCGGGGTGAGTTCGTCGAAGAGCGCCGAATCGTCGAAAAGCACGGAAACCCGGCGGCGGAAAGCGGCGGACCGCTCATCGGGCGGCCCGCCGCAGACGGATACGGAACCGGACGTCGGCTCCTGATTCCCGTAGAGACAACGCAGCAACGTCGATTTGCCCGCTCCGTTGGCACCGCGGACGACCAGGCATTCGCCGGCGTCGACGGCCAGGTCGAGACCGCTGAACAGCGCTGTCTCGCCCGCGGTGACTCCCAGTTCTTGAGTGGTGATGAGCACGAAACCCCCTCGGCTGATCACCCCAAGATAGTCACTTCAAGTACGCCTCCGCTTGCAGCGTGAACAATTCCGCGTACCTGGCATCGGCCGCCATCAGCGCTTCGTGCGTGCCGTATTCCGCGACCTTCCCGTGGTCCAGCAGCAGAATTCGCTCGGCTTGGCGGACTGTCGAGAACCGGTGCGAGATGTACAGCGTCGTCCGCCCGCGCGACAACGTGTGCAGCCGGTCGAACAGGTCGTGCTCGGCTTGCGCGTCCAGCGCCGAGGTCGGCTCGTCCAGGATCAGGATCGGGGCCTCGCGCTGGAAAGCCCTGGCCAGCGCGATTTTCTGCCATTCCCCGCCGGAGAGCGACACGCCCTGGTCGAACCACCGGCCGAGCGGGCTGTCATACCCCGTCGGCAGCCGGGCGATGCGCTCGTCGGCTCCGGCGCGGCGGGCGGAGTCCTCGATGTGCTCGCGATCGGTGAGCCGGTTCAGGTCGCCGAGGCCGATGTTCTCCGCCGCGGTTCCCTGGTAGGTCACGTAATCCTGGAACATCGCGCTGATCCTGGTACGCAATGCGACCGGGTCGTACTCGCGGATGTCCACGCCGTCCAACAGGATCCGGCCCGCCGTCGGGTCATAGAGCCGGCACAACAGCTTGAACAGCGTCGACTTGCCCGCGCCGTTGCGGCCCACGACCGCGACGGTTTCGCCGGGACGGATCTCGAAACTCACCCCGTGCAATGCCGGTTCGTCCGCGCCTGGGTAACTGAAGCTCACCGACTCGAACTGGATGTGTCCTTCCACAGTGGACGGAAGTGGCCGGGGTTTCGCCGGTGCGGTGATCTCCGGTTTGGTGTCGAGGAATCTGTACAGCGTGTCCAGATAGAGATTGTTCTCGTACATCCCGGAAAACGCGGTGAACAACCCGGTCACCGAGGTTTGCACGGACGTCGCGGCGGCGGTGTACAGCGCCAGATCGCCCAGCGTGAGCCTGCCGCCGACCGCTTCCAACGCGATGTACAACGCGATCCCCGAGCCGACCAGGGTGCTCAGCAATCCCCACGACGTCGAGCTGACATTCCGCTTCACCGTCAGCTTCCGTTGCCGTTCGTAAGCCACCACGCCGAGCTTCCGGAACCGGTCCACGAAGTACGGGCCGAGGCCGAACAGCTTGGTCTCCTTGGCATACGTGTCCGTGGTGACCAAAGAGGACAGATAGTCCATCCGCCGTTTGATCGGCGACATCATGAACGTGAGCCAGAACGCCCGCGAACCGTACTTCGACTGCGAGATGAACGCCGGAATCGGGGCCAGCAAGGCGACCAGCGCGAGCAGCGGACTGATCGACACCAGCAACGCGATCATGCTGGCGAAAGTGATCATCGTCCGGATCAGGCCGAGTGCCGAGGTCATCATCGACAACGGACGCGTCGGCGCTTCCTGCGCGGCTTGGCGCAGCATGTCGTAGGAAGTCGAACCCTCGAAGTACGCCAGGTGCAGGTCGCTCGCGTGCTGCATGACCTGGTGCCGGATGGAGAGCGTCATCCGTTCCTGCAGCAGGGATTGCGCGATCGTGGTGATCGCGCTGCTGATCGCGGTCGCCGCCAGCACGCCGAACTGGAACAGCGTGATGCGCACGATGTCCGCGGTCGACCCGCGCTGCTGGATCGCCGCGACCACCGAGTCCAGCAGGATTTTCGCGATGTACGCGGTGACCGTCGGCAGCAGTCCGGAGGCCATCGTGACCACCACGAGCAGGATTGTCAGCGTCGGACTGGCCTGCCAGGTCAGCTTCGCGACCTTCGGCAGGCCGCGGACGGTGCCTGCCACCGAAGTGCGCATCCGGGACAGCCGCGCCCGCAGGCCTTTCGGTTGTTCCGGTTGTTCCGGTTCCGGGATGTCGACCGGTCCGGTGAGTCCGCTGTCCGGCACGGATTGCGCCATCCGGCGGCGACCGCGGCGGCCGAGGGCCAGCTCGATCCCGCCCCCACCGCCGGGGATCACGCCAGCACCGAACCGTGCAGGAAGACGTCGATGACCTCGTCAGTAGTCGGGGAACCGGGCATCTGACGGGATTGCGTGAACAGCAGCGCCAGGAACAGCGAAGCGGCCTTGTCGACCGGCAGTCGCAGCCGGGCGGAGTCCGGGACGAACAGTTCCCGCACCGCGCGCTGCATCGCTTCGAGCGACTCGCGGCGGCTGTCCCCGGTCACCGACTTGCGGTTGCGCGCCTCCTCCGCCGACGCGCGCGGCCGCCCTTTCATTGTCGCGGCCATCACCGCGCCCATTCGCTGGAGGTGCGCGTTCATCGCCTCGGCGGCCTCCGCCAGTCGCTTCTCCAACGGCAGCTCGGCCGGGATCTCCCCGATCATCTCCAGTGCCTCCGCCGGATCGAGCGCGGCTTCCACGCACGCGTCGAACAGTTCGTCCTTGTCCTGGAAAACCCGGAAAATGGTGCCCTCGCCGATCCCCGCGGCGCGGGCGATCTGCGCGGTCGTGACCCCGCGGCCGTGCTCGACGACCAGCGGAAGCACCGCGCGCACGATCATCCGCCGCCGGTCGTCCGGCGCCATGCCCGGTGCTCGCTTTCTCGTTTCCATGCGCTCCAAGTTACGGAGTGAGTGCTCACTCCGTCAACTGGGCACAGCGAGGGGCCGCGCCCGCGGGCACGGCCCCTCGGCTCAGTACGTGATCGCGACCGCCGGATCCGCCAGCAGCGCACCGACGTCGGCGAGGAACTCCGACCCCTGCTGCCCGTCGACCACCCGGTGGTCGAAGCTCAGCGACAGCTGCATCACCTTGCGCACCTTGATCTCGCCGTCGACCACCCACGGGGTGTCGCGGATCGCCCCGACCGCCAGGATCGCCGACTCGCCCGGGTTGATGATGGGCGTGCCGGTGTCGACGCCGAACACGCCGACGTTGGTGATCGTGAACGTGCCGCCCAGCATCGCCGCCGGCGTCGTCTTGCCCTCGCGCGCGACGTCGGTCAGTTCGGTGAGCGCGACCGCGAGTTCCTTGAGCGACAAGGAATCCGCGTCCCGGATCTTCGGCACCACGAGACCGCGCGGGGTGGCCGCCGCGATGCCGAGGTGCACGTAGTCCTGGTAGACGATCTCCTGCGCGGCCTCGTCCCACACCGCGTTGACATCCGGCGTGCGCTTCGCCGCGAGGCACACCGCCTTCGCCGCGAACGCCAGCGGAGTGAGCTTGACGCCGTTGAACTCACGCGACTTCTTGAGCTTCTCGCGCAGTTCCATCATCGGCGTGACGTCGATGGTGAGGAACTCCGTGACGTGCGGAGCGGTGTACGCGCTCTGCACCATCGCGGCCGCGGTCGCCTTGCGGACACCCTTGATCGGCACGCGCCGTTCGCGGGTGGCCGGGTCGTAGCCATTCTCCACAGTGGACACTGCGGGAGCGGCCGAACCGTTGGCCGCGCGGTGCACGTCGTCGCGGGTGATCACGCCGCCGTCCGCGCTGCCGGTGAGCGAGCGCAGGTCGACGCCGAGGTCCTTGGCCAGCTTGCGGACCGGCGGCTTGGCCAGCGGGACGTAACCGCCGCGCGGGGTTTCGGCCACCGGCGCAGCCGGAGCCGGAGCCGCGGCAGGAGCCGGGGCGGCTCCCTTACGCGCCCGCCGGGTCGTCCCGGCCGCCTTGGAGCCGTAGCCGACCAGCGGCTTCATCTCCTCCTCGGCCGGAGCAGCCGGAGCGGCCGGAGCGGGCTCAGCCGCGGCGGGCGCGGCTTTCCCGTCCGGATCCACGTCCATGGTCAGGATCGTGGTCCCGACCTCGACCGTCTGCCCCGGCTCCACGTGCAGCTCGGTGACCACACCGGCCCACGGGATCGGCAGCTCGACCGCGGCCTTCGCGGTCTCGACCTCGACCACGATCTGGTTGACCGTGACCGTGTCGCCCGGCTTGACGCGCCAGGCGAGGATGTCGGCCTCGGTGAGCCCCTCCGCCGTGTCCGACAAGGGGAATTGTTTGTACTCGGGCATTTCTGCGGGAACCCCCTTACCAGGCGAGCGAACGGTCGACAGCGTGCAGGACCCGGTCGAGGTCGGGGAGGTAGTGCTCCTCAAGCTTCGCAGGCGGGTACGGCGTGTCGAATCCAGTCACGCGCAGGACGGGGGACTCAAGGGAGTAGAAGCATTCCTGCTGGACCCGGGCCGCGATCTCCGAGGTCAGCGACGATTCCGACGGTGCCTCGCTGACCGCGATGAGCCGTCCGGTCTTGCGGACCGATTCGAACACCGGTCCGAGGTCGAGCGGCGAGAGCGTGCGCAGGTCGATGACCTCCAGCGACTTGCCCTCGCCCTCGGCGGCAGTGGCGGCGTCGAGCGCCACCTTCACCGATGGGCCGTACGCGACCACCGTGGCGTCCGTGCCCGCGCGCACCACCTGCGAAGCGAACACCCGCGACGGCGCCGTCGCGGTGTCGACCTCCATCTTCAACGCACCCGAGTGGTACAGCTTCTTGGGCTCGAAGAAGAGGATCGGGTCGTCCGAACGGACCGCCTCCTGGATGCCCCAGTAGGCGTCCACCGCGTTCGAAATCGACACCACCTTGAGGCCGGCGATGTGCGAGAACAGCGATTCCGGCGATTCCGAGTGGTGCTCCACCGCGCCGATCCCGCCGCCGAAGGGCACCCGGATCACGACGGGCATCTTGACCTTGCCCTGCGTGCGGTAGTGCAGTTTCGCCAGCTGCGAGGAGATCTGGTCGAAGCCGGGGAAGATGAATCCCTCGAACTGGATCTCGCACACCGGCCGGAAACCGCGCACGGCCAAGCCGACCGCGGTGCCGATGATGCCCGATTCGGCCAGCGGCGTGTCCAGCACGCGCTGCTCGCCGAAGTCCTTCTGCAGTCCGTCGGTGATCCGGAAGACGCCGCCGAGCTTGCCGACGTCCTCCCCCATGATCAGGACCTTCGGGTCCTCCTCCATCGCGCGCCGGAGACCGAGGTTGAGCGCCTTGCCGATGGTGAGCTTCTGCAGATCAGTCATCAGTGCTCACCTGCCGCGGCGAACCCGTCGAGATAGGACAGATACTCCTCGCGCTGCGCTTCCAGCACCGGCGAAGGTTCCGCGTACACCTGGGAAAACACCCGGTCCGGCGGCGGCTCCGGCATGTTGAACGTGTAGTCGCGCAGCTCCGCGGCGAACTGGTCGGCCTCGGCCTGGACGCTGTCGAAGAACGCCTGGTCGGCGTATCCGTTGCGAGCCAGGAACGCGCGCACGCGCTCGATCGGGTCCTTGAGCTTCCACTCCTCCAGCTCGTCGGAGAGCCGGTATCGAGTGGGGTCGTCGGTCGTGGTGTGCGCGTCCATCCGGTAGGTGAACGCCTCGATCAGCACCGGGCCGTTGCCGTGCCGGCATTCCTCCAGCGCCCACCGGGTGACGGCGAGGCAGGCGAGGACGTCGTTGCCGTCCACGCGGATGCCGGGGAAGCCGTAGCCCCGGGCGCGCTGGTACAGCGGCAGCCGCGACTGGCGTTCGGTCGGCTCGGAAATCGCCCACTGGTTGTTCTGGCAGAAGAAGACCAGCGGCGCGTCGTACACCGCGGCCCACACGAAACCTTCGTGCACGTCGCCCTGCGAAGTCGCGCCGTCACCGAAGTAGCAGATGGTGGCTTCGCCACCCTCGTCGCCAACTTTGCCTTCGAACTTCTGGCCCATCGCGTAACCGGCCGCGTTGAGCACCTGGTTGCCGATGACGATGGTGTACGGGTGGAACCGGTGGGCCTGGTAGTCCCAGCCGCTGTGGTCCGTGCACCGGAAAATCCCGATCAGCTCGCGCATGTCGACGCCGCGCGTGTACGCGACGCCGTGCTCGCGGTAGCTCGGGAACGCCATGTCCCGCGGCTGTAGCGCGCGACCGGACCCGACCTGCGCGGCTTCCTGGCCGAGCAGCGGCACCCAGATGCCCAGCTGCCCTTGTCGCTGCATCGCGTTGGCCTCGCGGTCCGCGCGGCGCACCAGCACCATGTCGCGGTAGAGGTTCTTCAGCGTTTCGTCGTCGACGTCCTCGACGTAGCGGTCGAACCGCTCGGACGGGACCCGCTGGCCCTCGGGGGTGAGCAGCTGAGTCAGCTCAGCGCCACCTTCGCTTGTCGCTCGCAAACCGGCGATCACCTGTTCAGGGGAAGGCTGGGCCGCTACGGCGGCAGGCCCGTCTCCAGGTTCCGGGTGCGTCCACTGTTCGGACGGCATGAGCTGTTCTCCTCGGTGTCGGCGCCGCGAGCGGCCGCTTGTGGCGGCCACAGCGACTGCACCGGCGGGGACCGGCTCCTCGGGTCCGAGGCTCCCGGCCACCGTCGGCGTTGACGGTTCGTGGCCACATCCTGGCACGAGAATTGCTCCGATGGAGAGCGGCAGTTGCTGATTTGTTGCTGAGAAAACCTCGCTGAACAGGGGAAACGTTTGGAAGGCCGAGGATCGGAGGGGCGACACTCGGGTGCTCAACCGGGGTCCGACCTGGCCTCGTGAGTGGCGATCGCGGTTCTCGCCGGGATCGCCACTCACGACGTTCACTCGTGCCGGTGACGTCGGTCACCGTGGCAAGATGGCGCTGTGGAACAAAAATCCGTACGCGAATCCGTGGTCTCGACGTGGAGCAACGACGTCACGCCGAGCCTGTCCGGTCTGATCGCGATCCCCGCGCTGTCCCCGGCGTTCGACGCGGACTGGGCGTCGACCGGGCATCTCGCCGCCGCCGTCCAGCACGTCAGGACCTACCTCGAAGGGCGCGACCTGCCGGGCGCGCGGATCGAGGTCGTCGAGCTGGAAGGCCGTTCCCCGCTGCTGTACGTCGACGTGCCGGCCACCCCGGGCGCGACCGGCAACAGCACCGTCCTGATGTATGGCCACTTGGACAAACAGCCCCCGGTCGGCGGCTGGTCCGAGGGCCTCGACCCGTGGACGCCGGTGATCCGCGACGGGCGGCTGTACGGCCGCGGCTCGGTGGACGACGGCTACTCCGGGTACGCGGCCAGCGCCGCGCTGGAAGCGGTGCACGCGGCCGGTGGCGAGCACGCGCGAATCGCGCTGCTGCTGGAAACCGGCGAGGAATCCGGCAGTCCGGACCTGCCCGCCTACCTGGAGCACCTGAGCGAACGGCTCGGCGAAGTCGGCCTCGTCGTCTGCCTCGACGCGGGCGGCATGGACTACGAGCGGCTGTGGCTCACCACGAGCCTGCGCGGCATGGTGCACCTGACGGTCAACGTCCAGCTGCTCGCCACCGCGCAGCACTCCGGGCTGGCCAGCGGCGTCGTCGCCAGCTCGTTCCGCGTGCTGCGGCAGCTGCTGGAACGGATCGAGAACGCCGAAACCGGCGAGATCAAGCTGTCCGAGCTGAACGTCGAGGTGCCGGCCAGCCGCCGGGCCGAGATCGAGGCAGTCGCGGAGGTGGCCCCGGACGCGCTGCGCACCGCGTTCCCGTTGGTGAGCGGCGGAAAGACGGTGTCCGAGGACGCGCTTGAGCTGCTGCTGAACAACTACTGGCGGCCGACGCTGTCGATCATCGGCGGCGAGGGGCTCCCGGTGCCCGCCGAAGCAGGCAACGTGCTGCGGCAGAGCACCACACTCACGCTCAGCTTCCGGCTGCCGCCGACCGCGATCGCGGACGAGGCGCTGGCGGCGATCAAGCGCGTGCTCACCACGGACGTTCCGTACGGCGCGAAGGTCACCATCGCTGATGGCCAGCAAGCCGAGAACGGCTGGAACGCGCCGGAGGAAGCCGCGTGGCTGACCGACGCGCTGCGCCGGGTCGACGACGAGGTGTTCGGCCGTCCGCACCGCGCCACGGGCATGGGCGGAACGATCCCGTTCATGGGCATGCTCGGCGAGAAGTACCCGGAGGCGCAGTTCCTGGTCACCGGCGCGTGCGGCGCGGACTCGAACATCCACGTGCCCGACGAGTGGCTGAACCTGGACTACGCCCAGCAGGTCACCGAAGCCGTGGCGCACGTGCTGGACGCGCACGCCCGCGGCTGACCTCGTGAGTGCCTATCGCGGTCAGAACCGCGATAGGCACTCACGAGAACTTGCTCAACGCGTCCGCGACCCGGGTCTGCTCGGGCGCGAACCGCTGGTAGGAGAACGGCGTCTCGTTGTTCCACGGGATCAGCTTGCCCGCCTTCACCGCGGGCAGCTGCTGCCAGGTCGGGACGCCGCCGAGCCCGTCCGGGCCGAGCGACAGCGAGCCGCCGCGCGAGTCGTACATGATCACGTCGGCCGAGTACTTGCCGACGTTCTCCCAGCTCACCTGCTCGTAGTAGCCGCCCTGGCTTTCGTCCGGCTTCTCCGGCAGGACGAACTTCATCCCCTTGTCCTGGTAGTGCTTCGAGGTCGCGAACTTCGTCGGGTTGGCCACGTAGACCGTGTCCTTCTGCGCGGAAAGCAGCACTACCTTGAGCCCGGCCGCCTTCTTGACCGCATCGCCGAACTTGGCGTCCGCGGCCTGGTACTGCTCCTTCGCCTGCTGGATTTCCGGTGCCTCGACGTTCGCGCCGAGCGCCTTCGCGAGCGCCTCGAACTTCGCGATCCCCTGCGGCATCGCGATGTTCTCCAGTCCGATGCCGACACTCGGCGCGGCCTTGTCCACCTTGTCCGCCAAGGTGTCCGGTACGTACCACATCTGCTGCTTCAGGTACATCACGCTGACCAGCAGCTGCGGGTTCAGCGACACGAACTTGTCGAAGTTGAACTCGTTCCAGACGTTGCCCAGCGAGGTCACCGACTTCAGGTCGACGCCGCCCGCCTGCGGATCGGTCTTGCCGTCCGGCAGCCGCGACGGGCCGAAGATGCCCACCGATTTCACGCCGAAGTCCCACAGTGCGGCGGCGGCGGTCACCTGTGCGACGATCCGTTGTGGACGCTCGCCGCTGAGCTTGCGGCCGCGGTCGTCGGTGAAGGACCAGGTGGTGGCGCCACCGGCCGCGGGCTGGTCGTCTTTGTACCCGCAGGCGCTCAGCAGGCCGAGGGTGCCCGCGGCGGCGGTGCCCGCGAGGAAGCCGCGGCGGGACAGCCGCGCCGGTGAGATGGTCATCGGGAACTCCGGAGGATCGGGTGAGGTACCGCCTGAGGTTAGCCTTGCCTTAGGGTAAACGCCATGGTCCTGCTTGGGGAGCGCGTCACATCCCGGCGCTGGGGCGTTCGCGCGACAGTGCTGGTCGCGGCGCTCGTCGCACTCGCCGCGGTGGTGGTGTTGTCCATCGCCTTCGGCTCGAACCGGTTGCCGATCGGCAGCGTCTGGCACGCCCTGTTCTCCTACAGCGGTACGTTCGACGACGTCGTGATCCGCGACGACCGGCTGCCGCGGACGCTGCTCGGGCTCGCTGTCGGCCTCGGGCTCGGGCTGGCCGGCGCGCTGCTGCAGGCGATCACCCGCAACCCGGTCGCCGACCCCGGCCTGCTCGGCATCAACCACGGCGCGGCGGTCGCGATCGTCCTGGGCGGCGCGGTGTTCTCGGTGTCTTCGCCGCAGCAGCTGGTGTGGTTCGCCTTCTTCGGCGCGCTGGCCGGCACGGTCCTGGTCACGGTGATCGGCGGCTCGGTGAGCCCGCTGCGGCTGGTGCTCGCGGGCGTGGCGGTACAGGCCGTGTTCGTCGGGATCAACCAGGGCATGCAGATGATCAACACGCACAATCTCGACCAGATGCGGTACTGGCTCGTCGGCTCGCTGGTGAACCGGAGCCTCGACAGCCTCGCCGGACTCCTGCCGTTCTTCCTGGCCGCCGTGGTGCTCGCGGGAGCGCTCGCCCGGCCGCTCAACGCAGTCGCGCTCGGCGACGACAGCGCGCGCGGACTCGGCGCGAACCCGGCGCTGACCCGCGCGGCCGGCATGATCGCGGTCGGCTTGCTTTCGGCGACCGCGACCGCGGCATGCGGGCCGATCGCCTTCATCGGGCTGATGATCCCGCACGTCGTGCGCGCGCTGGTCGGCCAGGACGAACGGTGGGTGCTGCCGTTGTCCGCGCTGCTCGGGCCGGTGTTGCTGCTCGGCTGCGACGTGCTCGGCCGGCTGCTCGGCGGCAGCGGCGAAATCCAGGTGGGCGTGATGACAGACGTGATCGGCGGGATCGCCTTCGTGATCGTGGCGCGGCGGCTCAAGGCGGTGCGGCGATGAGGACGTGGGTGGTCGTCGCAGTGCTGACCTTGATGGCCGCGGTGCTCTTGGTGCTTGCCGTGGGTACCGGTGATTACGAGATGTCGCCGGTCGAAGTCCTGCGCACGCTCGCCGGGTCCGGCACGAAGGCGCAGTACCTGGTGGTCACCGGCCGGCTGCCGCGCGCGTTGGTGGCGATTCTCGTCGGTGTCGCGCTCGCGCTGGCGGGCACGGTTTTCCAGACGGTGACGCGGAATCCGCTCGGCAGCCCGGACATCATTGGTTTCACCACCGGCTCGGCGACCGGCGGGATCATGATGATCCTGCTGTTCGGCGCGGGTCCCGGACTGGTCTCCGTCGGCGCGATCGTGGGCGGGCTGCTCACCGCCGCGCTGATCACCGCACTCTGCGCTCCGCACGGTCTGCTCAGCTCACGGCTGGTGCTGCTGGGCATCGCGGTGAGCACGGTGCTCGCTGGCGTGAACAGTTACCTTCTGGTGCAAGCGAAACTCGAGGCCGCGGCACAGGCGGTCGGCTGGCTGACCGGTGACCTCGCGGGCCGCGACTGGAACTACTTCATCCCGTTGTGCCTGGCCGTCCTGGTGCTTTCGCCGTTCATCTTCGTGCACCAGCCCGCGCTGCGAATGCTGGAAATGGGCGACGACGCCGCTGTCGCCGTAGGTGTCGCGGTGCCACGAGTGCGCGCGGTGGTGCTGTTGGCAGCGGTCGCGCTGGCCGCTTCCGCGACCGCTGCGGCTGGGCCGATTCCGTTCGTCGCCCTTGCCGCACCGCAACTCTCTCGCCGCCTGACCCGTCGGCCGGGCCCGAACCTGCTCGCCTCCGCGGTGATGGGCGCGGTGCTGGTGCTGGCGGCGGACTTCGTGGGCCAACGGGTGCTGGACGCTTCGCTGCTCCCGGTGGGCGTGGTCGCGGCCGCGCTGGGTGGCGGGTATCTGTTGTGGCTGTTGGCAGTTTCCCGCCGTCGCCAGACCGCGTGACTACGCCATCCTGGTCAGTTCCACCAAGACATCCAAAGTGGACTGACTGGCTCCGGTGAAGATCCCCTCAACGGAGCCGCATCGCGTTCGTCGGGTCGTGCGCCCACCAGCCACCGGCCCACACGTCGACCCAGGCGTGGCTTTCACCTTCTCGCCGAGCTTGGCCTCCGGTTTGGTGTGCAGGTACCCCGAGCATCACCAGCGAGACATGCGCGAAGTCCTCGCGCACCCGCCACGAGTCGGTCCCCCGGCCTGGTATTTCAACTGCTCCTGTTTGGACAGTTCCTGGTCGTTCGGCGGGCGGCGTCATGTACTCCGTGCGCTGATCGCGGACGGTCGGCGCGTGCAGATCGAACGAGGTGACGTCGGTGCCCCAGTAATCGGTGTTGCGACAGGCCCGGGTGGCGTCGCGTACCGGTAGCCGGTCCGGTGCGTCACGGCGACGTGTGGAGGTACTGAATGGACACTGCTCCCCGACTTCCTTGATCGCTTCCTGCAAGTCTGTGCGCGAGGCCCGAGCGGGCCGTGCCAGCATGGTCGAGTTTTGCCACCGCGCTGTTCGCGGCGGTCGAGTGTCCGCCGGAGCTCGTCGAAGTACTCCAGCGAGCACCGCTTCTCGTAGTCGCCGAGCAGCTCGGCGTGAATCCCTTGGAATTGTTGACCGAGGCAGCCGTGGTGCGGCGCTGAACTCGATACTCAGCCGGTACCGATGTCCGAAGAGCGCGTTCTGTACTGACCGAGCGGAGGGGGACTCGTGAGGTCTGGAAGCGGAGCCGGGCCTGGACGCGCTCTGGCCGGTCCGGGTGGCCACCGCAGTCATCGACCTATCGTGGTGATCAGCGATCCACAGGTTGTGGACTAGTGCATGCGTTCCGCTGGACGGTCCCGGCACTATCGGTTCGCCGTGGTTCAGTGACTGGTCGCCGTCTTGCGTATCGCTGGTGACGCTAACCAGTTGCCGTACCACGGCGGACCTGTCAGCCTGGGCCGTCTTTGGCATCTGCGGCATCGGGCGGGTGTTTGTACTGGAACGTCCGAGCTGGTCTGACGACCCGTGGGGTGCACCCTCGATGGACTTATGCTGATGAATTCACCGAGTCGCCCGCCCGTGCTCGCGGCGAGGCAGTCGCGGTGACCGCGAGGTAAGTCGGTCAGTTAGCGGTTCACGGCGTGGACTGAAGCGTGGTTCGCCGTTCAGATACACACCCAGCTCCGGCTGCGGGCCGGAGGGGCGGATGTAGAAGGAGCAGGCGGAGAGTTGGGCTGAGGCACTGGTGAGGCGCGTTCCCTTGCCAGTCCGGCGCGACAGGCATGACAGGACTTGTCCTGTGTGAAACTGCCTCGTAACGCTCGGATGCTGTGCATCTCCGCGTACGGGTGGCAGTATGCATGCTCTCGACTCTTGAGAACTACGAGGAGTGACGAAGTGGCCCGAGGACACCAGATGAAGGCGTTCGCCCTTCTCCCGGCTTTTGCGCTGGCCAGCCTGACTATGGCCTGCGGTGCAGGCGGCAACGGGGCGGGCGGGGTGGCGACGTCGACTGCCCCGGGTGGCGGGGGGAGCGCACTGACTGAAAAGAAGGATGACTCGCTGGCCGCGCTCGTGCCGGCCGAGGTGAAGGCAGATGGCAAGATCGTCGTCGGCCAGGATCAGACCTATCCGCCGAACGAGTTCTTGGAGAATGGCAAGCCAACCGGATTCGACGTCGACCTCGGCACCGCTGTCGGCCAGGTGCTTGGCTTAACCACAGAGTTCCAGAGCGCGTCGTTTGACGGTATCATCCCGGGCATCTCGGCGAAGAAGTATGAGATGGGCATTTCGTCGTTCACGATCAATGCTGAGCGGATCCAAACAGTCGACATGGTCTCCTACTATCGCGCGGGGACCTCCTTGGCAGTGCTCAAAGGCAATCCAGAGGGCTTGTCCGTGACCAATCTGTGCGGCAAGAACGTCGCGGTGCAGAAAGGCACGACGCAGGTCAACGACCTCGACAAGCGGAACACGGCGTGCGTTGGCGCGGGCAAGCCGGCAATCAACATCACCCAGTTCCAAGCGCAGACGGACGTGAATCTCGCGCTCACCGCGAAGCGGGTAGCGGCAGAATTGGCCGACTCGCCAGTAATCGACTACGCGTTGAAGCAGACCGCCGGGCAACTTGAGGCCGTCGGTCAGCCCTATGACACCGCGCCGTACGGCGTTGTCCTGCCAAAGAACAGTGGCGATTATGGCAAAGCGGTGGAAGGCGCGATCCAGAAGCTGATCGAGGACGGAACGTACCGGAAGATCCTCGACAAGTGGGGTCTGTCCGGTTCTGGTTCGATTACCAAATCGGAGATCAATCCGGCCTCCTCCTGAACGAGCTGAGGATATAGTACTCGTGTCAAATCTCTCTGGTCCTGCCGAAATCCGGCAGGAGGTCGACACCACTCCGATCAAGGCGATTCCCGTCCGGCGCTACGGCCGCTGGGTGGCTGGCGCGATCATCGTGTTCCTTGCGTTCATCGTGATCCGCAGCGTGGTTACAAACAGCGCCTTGCAGTGGCCAGTCGTTGGGCAGTTCCTCTTTGACGACCGAATTCTCAACGGGGTTCGAAACACGTTATTGCTCACGGTGATCTCCATGATCATCGGCATCGTCGGCGGCGTACTTCTCGCGGTGATGCGGTTATCGCCGAACCCGTTGATGTCTGGTGCCGCGGGGATCTACATATGGCTGTTCCGGGGCACTCCGTTGTACACCCAGTTGATCATCTGGAACTTTCTGGCGTTGGCCTACTCAAAGATCGGAATTGGGGTTCCGTTTGGCCCGACATTCTTCAGCTGGGATACAAATACGCTAATCAACCAGTTCATCGCCTCTTTGCTTGGGCTTGGCTTAAATGAGGCCGCGTACATGGCGGAAGTCGTGCGAGGCGGTATCCAGGCGGTTGATTCAGGCCAGCTCGAAGCGGCTTCCGCGCTCGGTATGAGCCGCAGCCGGACGCTGCGAAGGATCGTGCTGCCGCAAGCGATGCGAGTGATTATCCCGCCGACCGGCAACGAAACCATTTCGATGCTGAAGTCGACGTCGCTGGTGGTCGCCATCGGCTATTTCGAGCTGATGGTGTCGGCGCAGACAATTTATGCGCAGAACTACAAAACTGTTCCGATTTTGGTCGTCGCGGCGTTGTGGTATCTGTTCATGACGTCGGTGCTGACGGTCGTGCAGTATTACATTGAGCGGTATTTTGCCCGCGGCACTTCCCGGGCGACCACGCAGAAGAACAAGTGGGGAGCGCGAATGCTGGGCTACCGCTTCGGCCGCGGTGGCAGCGGAGGCGGGGGTGCTTCACGATGACTCCCGTTGTTTCCGCACAGAAGGTGTGCAAGAGCTTCGGCTCGCTCGATGTGCTGAAGGGCATTGACCTGGAGGTGCACGACCGAGAGGTGCTCTGCCTGATCGGCCCGTCCGGTTCCGGCAAGTCCACTCTGCTGCGCTGCATCAACCACCTGGAGAAAATCGACGCGGGCCGGTTGTATGTCGACGGCGTGCTAGTCGGCTACCGCGAACGCGGCGGCAGGCTGCATGAGCTGCGAGACAGGGAAATCGCGGCTCAGCGCAAGGACATCGGCATGGTGTTCCAGCGGTTCAACCTGTTCCCGCACATGACGGCGCTGGAAAACGTCATGGAGGCCCCGGTCCAGGTTCGCCGGGAGCCGAAGGCGCAGGTCCGGGAACGCGCGCTGGAACTGCTGGACCGGGTAGGACTCGCCGACAAGGCGGGTTCTTACCCAGGCCAGCTTTCCGGCGGCCAGCAACAGCGCGTCGCCATCGCGCGAGCGCTGGCCATGCAACCGAAACTGATGCTCTTCGACGAGCCGACATCCGCTTTGGACCCGGAACTGGTGGGCGACGTCCTGGGCGTCATGCGCCAACTGGCCAAGGACGGCATGACAATGGTCGTGGTAACCCACGAAATGCAGTTCGCCCGTGAGGTTGCCGACAAGGTCTTCTTCATGGACGGCGGGGTTGTCGTGGAGTCCGGTGCTCCGGACGAGGTCATCGGCGACCCGAAGCATGAGCGGACCAAGGCGTTCTTGTCCCGGGTGTTGAACCCGAACGCTTGAGTTGGTTGAGGCCGCCCGGAGATTCTCCGGGCGGCCTTGCCTGGCGTCGGCCCCGCATTTTTGAAGGAACCGCTGATATGCCTTCGCGGTCGCTTCCGAAATCGGTTCCGGGTGCGCGTATCTGCACTAGTTTTACGGCCGTGTCCTGCGCGTGGCGAAGATCGCCATGGTTTCTTTATCGAATTCCCAGCCACGGTTGGCCGACGCGGGGCAACGTCGGTGCTGGCTTGGCTCGCACCCATTCCTGGTGTTCGGCGGCTGCCCAGTTGTCATGACTTGCTCCGTCGCGGGGAGCGGGAGCGGCGGGCTGCCCGCAGGTGGCTGCTGCGGAGGCGGGGCGAGCGTCTCTTTGAGAATCCACTCCGCGTCTCCGCCTGGTATGTCGTGGGCCGCGGCTTCCCGGGTGCGGCCTACCCGCTGCTCTTGATCAGCTCCGGGAGCAGGCACGAACCGCCCATAAGGGGCGTTCGGACGAGATCGTCCGGCGCGGATCTGGGCGGAATAGGCCAGTCAAGTAGTCATCCGTATGCGCAAAGTGACCGAACCAGCGGGTCATTCAGCACTACTCCGCCCGGGCCCTTGCCCATCCGCCGTTGATCCGATTCCCTGAGGGCCGACGATCGTGGGGAGAAGGGGCTCGTGCCGACCGATACGACCTTGCCGCCGCTTGATCCGTTTGCCGGGGTTCCCGACAAGCGGTACGAGGTGACGGCAGCGGACCTGCTCAAACCTGGCAGCAGCGGCATCCTTCGCTGGAGACGGCAGGCCACCAACGCGCCGATCGTGCTGGTCGAGGACGCCTACATCACCGGTACCCTCGATCTTCGCGCCGCCGATCTCAATTTTCTCTTCCAATTCGAACGCTGCCGGTTCGAGCATCCGCCGGACGTGCGCGAGGCGACGCTTCTCGGGCTCGTTTTCCGGAAATGCTGGCTTCCCGGGTTGAGGGCGCGAAATTTACGCAGTCGCAATGATGTGCGGTTGATTCGCAGTGTCGTGGAGGTCGCGCCGGATCAGTTCGAGCTGGAGACCACGACCGTGCAGCGCGGGGATGATCGCGAGCGCGGGATGCCCAATGCCGCGGTCAATCTCACCGACGCGGTGATCGACGGGTCGGTCGTGCTCACCAGGACCACGATCAGCCATCCGCACGGGAAGGCGATCCACGGTGACCGTCTGGTGATTACCGGTGCCCTGCTGGCTTATCGCATGGTCGCCAAGGGCGAGGTGCGGCTGCCGGGCATGCGGACCGGCGGTAACGTCAACTTCTCCGGGGCGACGTTCGACAATCCGGATGGCTTCGCGTTCAACGGGAACGGGCTGCACATCGGCGGTAGCTTGCTGTGCGAGGTCGACAACTACGGTCCTGCCAGCGATCGCAAGAGGTTCTCCGCCAAGGGAGTCCTCTACCTGCCAAGCGCCACTGTGGACAGTGACATCGTGATGCGCGAGGCGCGGCTTCAGGTCGACCAGCGCGGGCCGATCGTCGTGGATGCCTGGAAATCCGGGGATCCCTACCTCGATCCGCGGCCTGCGTTGGTCGCGGACCGGCTCAAGGTGGACGGCAATCTGGAGTTGTCCGACGGGCTCCGGGCGTTCGGCACGCTCCGCATGGTCAACGCGCGCATCGGCGGGTCGCTCAGGCTCGCGGGCGCGGAGATCACCATGGTGCGCGGCCGGGCGACGCCGTATTACGACCGGGCGTTGCACCTCGACGGGTCCACGGTCGGCGGCGACATCGAGGCGACCAATCTCCGGGTGCCGATCGGGCAGTTGCGGCTCGCGGACGTCACGGTCGGCGGCAACTTCCTCGCTTGGAATTCGATGTTCCTGCATCCGGGGCGCGACGTGTTTTCCGCGCGGAGAGCCAAAATCTCCGGGAATTTCCAGCTGACGGACGCTACGCTGCAGGGCACGCTGCGACTCCAGGGCGCGGAAATCGGCGGCAGCGTGAACATGTTCGGCACGTTGCTGACCGAGCCGGGGCAACGGAAATCGAGCAGCTTCTCCCTCGACATCCGTACCGCGCGGATCGGGCGCGACCTGGTGCTCACCGAGGACAAGGACCGTCCGTTCCTCGCTGAGGGCGGCGTGAACCTCGACGGCGCACAGATCGCGCGGAGGCTCGACCTGAACGGCGCGAAGCTCGGCTCGCTTGCCCCGCATGACATCGCGCTCGACGCCAGCGACGTCACAGCGGACGAGTTCGTTCTGTCTCCCTCGGAACCGCCGACCGGTTCGGTGCGGTTGCGCAGGGCGCATTGCGGTGCACTGGCCGACAACGAGGAGATCTGGAACGCCACCGACGGTCTCGAACTCGAGGATTTCCGTTACGACGCCCTGAAACACGGTATAGCCCTCGATGACGACAAAGCGCTGGATCACCGGATCGAGTTGCTGCGCAAGGCAATGCGCGGCTACCGGCCAGGTCCCTATGATCAGCTCGCCGCAACCCTGCGCGCGGCCGGAAACGAAGAGCACGCCTCGACGGTCGCCCTGCGAAAGCAGCAGTTCCGCTACGAAGCGCTCGCCAGGGGCTTCAAGTTCTTCGGCCCCGGCGTCCGCGTGTGGAGTTGGCTGCAACGGTCGATGGTCGGCTACGGCTTCCGTCCGGTGCGCGCGCTCGGCTGGCTGTTCACACTGCTGGTGCTCGGCAGCCTGTGGTTCGGCCTCGGCAAGGACGACTGCGTCAACGACCACACCGGCCGCTACATGACCAGCGGCCCGCGCTGCCTGGTCAACCAGCAGGACTCCGGTCTGCAGTGGAACCCGGTCATCTACACCGCCGACCTGCTGGTGCCGATCGTCGACTTCGGCAACAAGTCGCGCTGGTACATGCACGGCGCGGACAACTGGGTGGCGGCCGGATTCACCGCGTCCGGCTGGATCCTCGCGACGACGGTCGCGGCGGGCGTGAGCCGGATGCTGCGCCGGGAGTCCTGATCGCATACTCTGGGTATGTGAGTCCTGATGCGACGGGTCAGATCGAGGTCAGCGCCGCTCCGGCGAAGGTGTACGCGCTGGTCAGCGACCCGGGTGCGCTGGCGGGGGCGGCCACCGAGTACTGCGGGCACCGCTGGCTCGGCGGCGCGACCGGTCCGGCGGTCGGCGCGAAATTCCGCGGCAGCAACCGCCGCGGCGTGCGCCGGTGGTCCACGACGGTCGTCATCACGGCGGCGGACGCGGGACGCCGGTTCGCCTTCGACGTCAAGCTCGGGCCGATCCCGGTCTCCCGCTGGGAGTACGTGATCGAGCCCGCCGGTGACGGCTGCGTCGTCACCGAGAGCATGTGGGACCAGCGGCCCGGCTGGTTCACGCCGTTGACCGTGGTGGCCACCGGGGTGAAGGACCGTTCGGTGACCAACCGCGTCAACATCGGGGAGACGCTCGCGCGGCTCAAGAGCGCGGTCGAGTAGGGCTCACTCCACGAACCGGGACCAGAACTCCACGACCTTGACGTTCGCGGGTTCCTCCCCCAGCGGCTCCCCGCCGAACTCATGCCGCAGGTAGCCGCGCAGGTCCCAGCCGTAATAGACCACGTCGGTCTGGTACACCGACAGCACCGGATACCCGGATTCCCCGGCGGTCGCGGGCAGATACCGATGCCCGCACACCGGCACGAGCTGCGGCACCGTCGCCAGATGCCGGCGCGCGACCGCCAGTGCGTTGCACATCGACCGTGGCCGGGCCCCCCATTCGGGCAGCCACAGGTCGTTGTTCTCCACGTCGTACAGGACGCCGTCGACCGGCCAGTCCAGGCGTTTGCGCAGCTGGTCCGGGTCGCCGTGGCGCCAATCGGGCCAGCGGTCCCCCACTGGCACGCCCGCGGTGAGGAAAACCCGGTGGTCGTCGGAAAAGGTGAACCCGAACTGGTCCTCGACGTCGCTCAGTTCGGCGGGCGTGAGGCCAGGCCGCAAGGGCTCGCCGAGATTCTGCTGCAGGATGCGGGCCTCCTCCACGGTGAAGGCTTCGGCCGGCTGAACGTGTGTCATGCCCGAAGCGTACGTAGCGCCGGCCCGCGTTCGCGCGTCCTTTTTCGCCGGAATGAGCTCCCTCGCCGGGGTGAGGTTCTTCTCTCCAGCCGTGGTTGACGGAACACTGCGTGACCGGATGTAGTTCACTCCTTCCGTGACTCCCTCACCGCAAGCCCGGCAAGCCCGCGTGCGCGCGCCCGAGCTGACCGGCGACGTCTGGCTCAACACCGGCGGCCACCGGCTGACTCTGGCGCAACTGCGCGGACGCGTGGTGCTGCTGGACTTCTGGACCAGCGGCTGCGTCAACTGCCTGCACGTGCTCGACGAACTGCGTCCGCTGGAACAGGAATTCGCCGACGTCCTGGTCACCGTCGGGGTGCACTCGCCGAAGTTCAGCCGCGAGGGCGAGCGCACGTCGATCGAGGCCGCAGTGCGTCGCTACGAGGTGCACCATCCGGTGGTCAACGACCCGAAGATGGAGCTGTGGTCGCAGTACGCCGTGCGGGCATGGCCGACGCTGGTCGTGGTCGATCCCGAGGGTTACGTCGTGCACGTCGCGGCCGGGGAAGGCCACGGCGAGGCGCTACGCCGCGTGATCGCCGACCTCGTCGCCAAGCACGAGGCGAAGGGCACGCTCCGCCGCGGCGGCAGCCCGTACGTGCCGGTCGAGGAGCAGCGCACGGAACTGCGTTTCCCCAGCAAGGCCGTGGTCACCGCGGGCGGGCGGATTCTGGTGGCGGACACCGGACACCACTCCATCGTCGAGTTCGCTTCGGACGGCGAGACCGTCATCCGACGCTTCGGCAGCGGGGTGCGCGGGACGCAGGACGGGCCGTTCGACCTGGCCCAGTTCGCCGAACCGGCCGGAATCACCTTGCTGCCCAACGAAGTCGCCGAGCGCGCCGGGTACCACGCGGTCGTCGCCGACACCGCCGGGCACCGCCTGCGCGGCCTGGACCTCAACACCGGCGAGGTGAAAACCGTTGCCGGAACCGGTAAGCAGTGGCGCGATGGCACCGACACCGGCAAGGCGCCGGACATCGACCTCACCAGCCCATGGGACCTCATCTGGTGGGCCCCGGCGGGCGGCGTGGTCGTCGCGATGGCCGGAAACCACACGCTGAGCGTGTTCGACCCGGTCTCCGGAGACATCCGCCGGTTCGCCGGAACCACCGTCGAAGGCCTGCGCGACGGCGACGTGCACGAGGCGTTCTTCGCGCAGACGTCCGGAGTCGCCGTGGACGGCCAGAAACTGTGGCTCGTCGACGCGGAAACCTCGGCCCTGCGCTGGATCGAACCGGCTGGCGAGTCGTTCGCCGTGCACACCGCGGTCGGCACCGACCTGTTCACCTTCGGCCACGCCGACGGCCCGTCCGACCAGGCGCTGCTGCAGCATCCGCTCGGGCTCGCCGTGCTGTCCGACGGCCGGGTCGCGATCGCCGACACCTACAACGGCGCGATCCGCCGCTACGACCCGTTCACCCGCGACGTCACGACCCTCGCGACCGGGTTCGCCGAACCGCAGGGCCTGGTGCGCCACGACGGCGAGCTGTACGTCGTGGAGTCGGCGGGCAACCGGGTTACCCCGCTCGGGGGCAATGGCCAGGCGACCGCCGTCGCGGGCACGCGCCAGGCCGTGCAGCGTCCGCCGACGCTGCTCGCGCCCGGCGAGATCGAGTTTTCCGTCGTTTTCACCCCACCGCCGGGCGAGAAGCTCGACGAGCGCTACGGGCCTTCGACGCGGCTGGAGATCACCGCGTCGCCGCCGGAACTGCTCGCCGACGGGGCCGGGATCGGAACTGATCTCGTTCGGCGGATCAAGTTCGCCGAGGGCGCGACCGAAGGTGTCTTGCAGGTAGTGGCGCAGGCCGCGAGCTGCGACGACGGCGGCGAGCACCCGGCGTGCCGGATCACCCGGCAGGACTGGGGCGTCCCGGTGCGGTTCGAGAACGGAGGGGAGAAGGCGCTGAGCCTGATGATGGCGGGCGAGCCCAAGGCTCCGGCAACCGGTCAGTAGCATGGCTGGCGTGCCGGACACGCCGAAGCTCGAGATCCAGATGCTGCACGACCGCGTCCTCGTGCGGTTGTCGCAGGAGGAAGGCGAGCGCCGCAGCAGCGGCGGCATCGTGATTCCCGCCACCGCGCAAGTCGCGCGCAGGCTGGTGTGGGGTGATGTACTGGGTGTCGGCAACAGCGTGCGGAACGTCAAGCAGGGAGACCGGGTGCTGTTCAACCCGGAGGACCAGCTCGAGGTCGAGATCCAGGGCGAGGGCCATCTGGTGATGCGCGAACGCGACATCCACGCGGTGGCCACGGAGCGGACCGAACACGGCACGGGGCTTTACCTGTAGCTCCCGTACCAGGGGAGGCAGGCGTTGCGTGAAGAAGACCGTTCGTCGGCTTTCGCCGACGACCTGCTGAGCGACGAGCTGCTGAACGACTCCGCCCTGGTCAGCGAAGCCGATCTGGCCGCGGAGATCTTCGCGGTGGCCGACGCGCCCCCGCCGCCGGACACCCCGTTCCGCCGCTTCCGCACCCGCCTCGGCCGCAGTTTCATGATCGTCGGCTGCCTGCTCGGGCTGTTCGTGCTGCTCTACACCATCGACCTGATGACCAGCGCCGGCGACGTGCCGCGCGGCGTGCAGGTGGCCGGGATCGACGTCGGCGGCCTGTCGTATGCCGAGGCGGAAGCCAAGCTGCACACCGAACTCCAGCCCCGGCTGACCCGTCCGGTGCCGGTCCACGCCGGGGACGTCACCGCGACGCTCGTGCCCGCGGATTCCGGACTCGGCCTCGACTGGCCGGGCACGCTCGCCCAGGCCGGGCACCAGCCGTGGAGCCCGCTCACCCGGCTGCTGTCGTTCTTCACCACCCGCGAGGTGGGCGTCGTGACGCGCAGCGACCAGCTTGAGGTGACCGCCGCGGTCCAGCAGCTTGCCGGGAAGCAGCTCAACCATCCGCGGGTCGAGGGCAGCATCGGGTTCACGCCGAAGGAAAACAACGGGGTCACCGCGTATGCGGTCGAGCCGCGGCAGGGCCAGGAGCTGGCCGACGTCCCGGCCGCGGTGCAGTCGGTAGTGGCGGACTGGCTTTCGCCGCGCGGGGTCACGGTGAAGATGGCTGTGACACCAGCCCAAACCACCTCCGCTGACGTGCACCGCTTGCTGGACACCGTGGTCGCGCCCGCGGTCGCCGCGCCGGTCGTGCTGCACGGCGAGGGCAAGGACAGCACGCTGCGACCGTCGGCCATCGCGTCTTCGTTCCAGTTCCAGCCCAACGGAGGCGGCGGTCTCGAACTGCGGATCGACCAGGAGAAGCTGCGCGCGGCCGTTCAGCCGGACCTGGCGTCCACCGAGGCGAACAGCAAGGACGCGCAGATCACCCTCGACTCCGGCGTCCCGGCCGTCACCCCGTCCGAGGACGGGCGAAAGATCAACTGGGCCACCACTTTCAAAACCCTCACCGCGGTGCTCGCCAAGCCCTCCGGCCGCGATCTGCCGGTCGCCTACGATCAGAAACACCCGACGCTGACCACCGACGGCGCGAACGCGCTGGGCGTCAAGGAGGTCATCGGCGAGTACACCACCGGCGGGCTCAGCGGCCCGGCCGCGGCGAACGTCGCCACGCTCGCCGGACGCATCAACGGCGTCCTGGTGAAACCGGGAGAGTCGTTCAGCCTCAACGACTATCGCGGCGGCGGATACGCGTCCGCGCCGGTCGACGAGGACGGCACCGGCCCGGCGGTAACCGGTGGCGGGCTGTCGCAGCTTTCGTCCACTTTGTACAACGCGGCCTACCTCGCCGGTCTCGGCGACGGCGGCCACGCGGCGCACGACCACTTCATCAACCGCTATCCAGCTGGCCGGGACGCGGTGGCCGTGGACAGTTCCGGCAACGCCGTGGACCTCAAGCTGGCCAACAACGATCCGACCGGGTTCGCGATCCAGGCCAGCGTCAACGGCGATTCGGTGACGGTGAAGATCTGGGGTACCAAGCACTACCGCGTCGAAGGCCGCAGCGGCGCGCCGTCTGACCAGGTGCCGCCGCCGGTGCAGCTCGGGCCCGGTCCGGACGGTCAGTGTCACGCCTCACCGGGCGCGTCCGGGTTCACCGTCAGCGACACCCGGGTGTTCTACGACCTGGCCAGCGGGGGCGAGGTCCGCGAAGAAAGCCGCAGCACGACGTATTCGCCGCAGCCGATTGTCAGTTGCTGAGCCGCGCCGGGGCCTTCGACCGCCAGGATTCGGTGAGCAGCTCCCGCAGCTGCTGCGGATCGACGCGGTCGAGGTGCACGAGGATCGAACCGTGACCGTCGTAGTGCGGCGTGGTGAAGAAGGCCGGATCGCCGGACGCGAGCAGTGCGGCCTTCTCGTCGAGGCCGACGAACAGCACCAGCCCGCCTTCGGACTCGGTGCGCAGCCGCGCGTAACCCTTGCCCGCCACCTTCAGCGCGGGTGTGCGGTACCAGGTAGCCACCTCGGTTTCCGGCAGCTCCTCCTGCGCCCACGCGGTCACATCGTCCCAGTTCATCGTCATGCCGACCATTCTCCCCCGGCTGTCTTGGCGAAACGAGAGCCCGAAAAGCCGTGAAGGACTCCTCGCGGGAACCTGATTCCCGCAAGGAGTCCTTCACGGACGGAACTACGGGGTCGCGGTGATCCGGTCCGCGGGCGGCGGAGCGATGCCCGGGTGCGCACCGAGGTAGGCGATGAACGCGTCCAGGTCCACCGGCCCGCCCGCCAGGTCGGTGCCCTTGGTGAACTCGGTGAATCCGTCCCCGCCTGCGGCGAGGAAGTTGTTCACCGACACCCGGTACTGGGCCGCCGGGTCGACCGCCGTGCCGTTGACCGTGATGTTCGAAACCCGCGAGCCGACCGGAGCGGCCGCCGAGTAGGTGTAGTGCAGCGACTTCGAGATCTGCAGGATCTTGGTGCCGCCGGGCTGACCCCACTGCTGTTCCAGCACGTTCTTCAGGTTCGCGCCGGTGAGCGTGATCGTCTGCATGATGTTCGAGAACGGCTGCACGGTGAACGCCTCGCCGTAGGTGACGACACCGTCGCCTTCACCCGCCGACGACGACTTGTACGTCAGGTCGGCGCGGATGCCGCCCGGGTTCGTCATCGCGATCACCGCGTTGTTGGACTTGGTCGCTTCGAGCTGGGCGTCGGCGATCACGTCGCCGAGCGGCGACTCGCCGGACGATCCGCCCGCCGCGGGCAGGTCCGCGGTGATGGTGCCGACCTGCTTGTTCGCGATCGGGGCGGCCTTCGTCTTGGCCTCGTCGACGAGCTTCGTCACGGCCGGGTCCGCCGTGACGTCGCGGGTGACGATCTCGTTGTGCGCCTTGGTCTGCGACCGGACCACGTCGCGCGTGCGGCGGTCGATCTTCAGGTCCACGACCGACAGCAGCCTGCCGAACGACGCGCCCTGGATCACCGGCCGCGGCTGGCCCGCCGGGTCGTTGACCACGCAGTTGTACTGCTGGTGGCTGTGCGCGCTGAAGATCGCGTCGACCTTCGGCGTCACTTTCTTCGCGATCGCCGAGGCGTCGCCGTTCGGCTGCACCTCGCAGTCGTTCGGACCGGCGGTGGGCAGCGCCTCGTCGCCCTGGTGCAGCAGCACGACCTGGGCCTTCACCCCGAGCCGGTCGAGGATGTCCGCGGTGCGGTTGATCGCCTGGACCTCGTCGCCGAACTTGAGGCCCTTGATGGCCTCCGGCGTCACGACCGAGGGCAGGTCCTTGAGCGTCGCGCCGATGACGCCGACCGGGACGCCGCCGGAGAACTGGATGCTGAACGGCAGCAGCGCGGGCAGCCCGTTGTCGAAGTACACATTGGACCCGAGCAGCGGGAACCGCGCGCCGTCGTAGCTCTTGCGGAACTGGCAGCCGTCGGTCTTGTTGCAGCCGCCGAACTGCATGCGCAGCAGTTCCTGGTAGCCCTCGTCGAACTCGTGGTTGCCCACCACGGACGCCTTCACGCCGAGTTCGTTGAGGAAGTCCATGGTCGGTTCGTCGTGGAACAGCGCCGAGATCACCGGCGACGCGCCGACGTTGTCGCCCGAGGACAGCACCATCGAATTGCGCACCTGCGCTTCGAGCTGCTTGACGTGCGTCGAGAGGTAGGCCGCGCCGCCCGCGTCCACCTTGGTCCCGTCCGGGAGCGTGATCTTCCCGCTCGACCCGGACGGCGGTTCGAGGTTCCCGTGCAGGTCGTTGAACGCGATGATCCGGACGTCGGTGGTCTGTGCGGCCTCGGCGGGCGCGCTCGTGACGGCCACGGTGGCCAGTGCGGCCGCGGCGGTGGCCGCGAGCCGGGTGAAGAGCTTCATGTTTCCTCCGGTGTTCGCGCCCGCCTGACCCCTGATGCGGACGCCCGGCGAAGCAGTCTGCCCAAATCGGACGGTCCTGACCAGGGCGGAACGGCCGGTGCCGGATGAAAGTTTCGGTAACGTTCGCCCACCCCGCGTCGATCTGTGCATTAGGTGCCGAGGGGGACGAATGGAACTGCAGCTCGTCGTGCTCACGCTCGCCGTCGTGCTCTTGCTGATCGCCGGCACTGTCTTCGCGGCCTGGCGCTCGGAGCGGGTGGACCGCGACGACGAACCGCCTCCCCGCGACGGCTGACCGATCGGTCGGCGAGCACTCGGCCATCTGGCCGATCCCGGTCGCAATGCCTCCGGCTGTTCGACCGAAGTGCCGCGGCGGCACGATCAATAGCGTTCTCGGCATGACGAACGCACAGGTCACCGCCCTGCAGTACGGGTTCATCGGGTTCCTCGCCGGATGGGCGACGATCCTGGTCCCGCAGCTCGTGCTCCAGGTCGCCCGCTACGGCCACGTGCGGCTGCGCGGCCTGGTGACCACGGCGGCGGTCGTCTTCTACGCGTGCATGGCGCTGGCGGTCGTCTTCCTGCCGCTGCCCGGCCCGAACAGCAGGCGGCTGGAGCAGACCGTGCAGCTGGAGCCGTTCCAGTGGATCGCGGACATCCACACCGAGCTGGTGAAACACGGTCTGTCGGCGGCGGACTGGTTCACCACCCAGACGTTCCAGCAGGCCGCGATGAACGTGCTCTTGTTCGTCCCGCTCGGGTTCTTCGCCCGAGTGCTGTGGCGGCGTGGCTTGGTGGGCGCGCTGGCGATCGGCTTCGCGGCCTCACTGGCCGTCGAGATCACCCAGCTCACGGCGAACTTCGGGACCGCGCCGTTCGTCTACCGGATTTTCGACGTCGACGACCTCATGACCAACACCTTCGGCTCCGGTCTCGGCTGGCTGGCCGGCGCGCTGCTGCTCGCGCTCCGGCCGATCTCTTCAACCCTCCGCGTGGAGCCTGCCCGGAGCGAGCGGATCGACCTCGCCAAGACGCGCTAACCGGGCTCGTCTCGCGATCGCGGCTTGGCGCGCCGCGCGGCGGTCTTCCAGGATCACGATCAACGAGGCGATGGCGATGATCAGTGCTACCAGGCCGAGCACTAGCCACAGTTGCATGTGCTCTCCTCATCGACGCCGTTGTGCGAGAGATCACACAGGCTACCGAGCGGGGCGCCGGGTTGGCTACCCCGCGTTCGAAGGTCGTGCGGAGAACCAGTCCCGGTCAGCGGTGACCCAGCGCCCGAACCTCAGCCCGGCTTGTTCGAGTGCGGGTTCGAGGGGGAAGTTTTCGCAGGTGAACGGCTGTTTCCAGGTCCGGTCGCCGAGGGCGTAAGCGACAGTGGCGGAGAGCCGGTCGCCGTCCCGGCGCACGCCTTCCAGCGCGATACGCACCTCGCCCAGCCGGCCGCCCCAGCCGTCGGCGACCTGGTCGAACCAGGCGGGCGGATGCCATTCGACCAGCAGTTGCCCGTCCGGGGTCAGCTGTCGCCGCCCTGCCGCCAGCAGCGCGTGCCGATCCGGCCCGTTGACCAAGTGGCTGCCGAGCACGACGACCGGGAATCGCCGGTCCAGCCGAAGCTCATCGATTCGCGCGCAGACGGTCTCCGCACCGCCGACGTGCGCGAGCATCTCCGCTGATTCGTCGACCGCGACCACCGGATGTCCGAGCGCGAGCAGTGGATGCGTCACGCGGCCTGTTCCGCAGCCGAGCTCAAGCACCGCGGCACCCGCCGGGATCGCACCGTGAATCACCTCCGGCTCGCCAGCGGCGGGCAGCTCCAGGTAGAGGTCGACCGGGCAGCCGTCAGGCGTCACGTTCATCCCGCCCAGTGTGCCGGGAAACTGGACCCATGCCCGCCAAACCCACCAAGGCCGAACAAGCCGCCGCGCACGGGACCATCATCCCGGACGTCCTGGCCCCCAACCTGAACGTGCTGTTCTGCGGCATCAACCCCGGCCTCTACTCAGGCGCGCTCGGCCTGCACTTCGCCCGTCCCGGCAATCGCTTCTGGCCCGCTCTGCACGCCAGCGGCTTCACCCCGCGCCTGCTGGACCCGAGCGAACAGGACGAACTCCTCGACCTCGGCCTCGGCATCACCAACGTCGTAGCCAGGACCACCGCCCGCGCCGACGAGCTGACCGACGACGAACTCCGCGAGGGCGGGCAGATCCTGACCGGGAAGGTCGAGAAGTACCGACCGCGCTGGCTGGCAGTGGTGGGAATCACCGCCTACCGTGTCGCGTTCGGCGAGCGGCGGGCCGCGGTCGGGCCGCAAGAACGGACAATAGGAACAACTCGGGTCTGGCTGTTGCCCAATCCGAGCGGCCTGAACGCCCATTGGACCCCGAAAACGCTCGCCGGGGAGTTCGGTCGGCTGCGCGCACAGGCGGTCATCGGAGATTCACCCGAGCGGTTAAACCCTCAGTAGAGCTAACCCAGTCGGGCGGACCCTCGCTGCGCCGTCCGCCCGCATTTCGGGGCCACTTTTCTACTCAGAGTTTGCTGCGACCAGCCGTTACGGCCATGAGGGGGAAACCGCGTCACAGGCCGGTCCCGGCGGAGTCGAACCAGGGACGAGGTGTCGTTCCCGGCCGGTTCCGGCAGGGGGGACCGCGGGCACGCCGAGGGGGCGTGCCGGTCACCGGGAGCGACCATTGAGGACGGAGGCCCGAGATGCGTGGCATCGAGCCCCACCGAACGCCCATGTCGGCCGGTCAGCCAGCCGGCGGTCGAAGCCTGGGAGTCGCGGTCGTCGACCCGATCCCGATTTTCCGCGAGGGCATCGCGGCGATGGTGCACCGCACGCTGGGCCTGCACTGGTCCGGCCAGGCGGCGAGCCACCACGCGGCGATGCAGTTGTGCGAGCAGGTCCGTCCGGACGTCGTGATCCTCGACTCCGCGCTCGACCCCAACTGCCATCTCGCGAAACTGCTCAACGCGGGCGACCCGGCGCTCGTGCTGGTCACCCTCGTGCGCGACACCAACCGCACCCAGCAGTACCTCGCCGCCGCCATCGGGGCGGGTGCGCACGCCATCGTTCCGCGCGCGGTCGATTCCCGGCGGCTCGCCGAGGCGGTCCGGCGCGCGCACCACGACCGGCGCTACATCGACCCGGCGTTGTCCGCGCTCACCGCACGGCCCAAGCGCGAGCCGTCGCCAAGAGCCGCTCCGGCGGACGGTCACCTCGTGCAGCCGAAGAGCGCCATGCCGCTTTCCCGGCGCGAGTACCAGGTTCTGCAGCTCGTCGCCGAAGGGCTGGAGAACTCGGGGATCGCGAAGCTGCTCTTCCTGTCCGTGGAAACGGTGCGGACCCACGTGAAGAGCATTCTCCGCAAGCTTTCCGCCCGCGACCGGACACACGCGGTGACCATCGCGTTCCGCAGCGGCATTCTGGTCCCTCAGCTTGACGACAGCGCCGTCCCCCCGGCTGTGCAGGAGGTCGTGGCGCGCAGCACCCGGTGAGCCCGGCTCCCTGGTCGACCCGTCATTCCGAGCGAATATCCACCCCTGGAAGGGCGGATTCGCTTGCTCTGGTTACTGGTAGGTAATATCCTGATGTTACCGGCGAGTAAGGGAACCAGCGCCCGGCCGGAAAGCCGAACACGACACGGAGTGACGACATGGGCCACTACAAGAGCAACGTCCGAGACCTGGAGTTCAACCTCTTCGAGGTACTCGGCGTGCAGGAACGGCTCGGGAAGGGCGTGCTCGCCGAATCGGACGAGGAGACCGCCCGCGGCGTGCTGTCGGAGCTGAACAACCTCGCCACCGGCCCGCTCGCCGAGTCCTACGCCGACGCGGACCGCAACCCGCCGGTGTATGACCCCAAGACGTTCAGCGTGACGATCCCCGACTCGTTCAAGAAGAGCTACAAAGCGCTCGTCGACGGCGAATGGTGGCGGCTCGGCCTCACCAACTCCCTCGGCGGCTTCGGCCTGCCCCCGACGGTGCAGTGGGCCGCGGCCGAGCTGATCCTCGGCGCGAACGCCCCGCTGTTCATGTACCTGGCGGGTCCGAACTTCGCCATGATCGTGGACAAGAACGGCACCGAAGAGCAGAAGCACTGGGCTCAGCTGATGATCGACCGCGGCTGGGGAGCCACCATGGTGCTCACCGAGCCGGACGCCGGTTCGGACGTCGGCGCGGGCCGCACCAAGGCGGTCAAGCAGGAGGACGGCTCCTGGCACATCGACGGCGTGAAGCGGTTCATCACCTCGGCCGAGAACGACATGGTCGAGAACATCATGCACTTGGTGCTGGCCCGTCCCGAGGGCCCCGGCATCGAGACCAAGCCGGGCACCAAGGGCCTGTCGCTGTTCCTGGTGCCGAAGTTCCACTTCGATTCCCAGACCGGCGACCTCGGCGAGCGCAACGGCGCCTTCGTCACCAACATCGAGCACAAGATGGGCATCAAGGTGTCCACCACGTGCGAGCTGACCTTCGGCCAGCACGGCACCCCGGCCAAGGGCTGGCTGCTCGGCGAGGTGCACGACGGCATCGCGCAGATGTTCCAGGTCATCGAGTACGCCCGGATGATGGTCGGCACCAAGGCGATCGCCACGCTGTCCACCGGTTACCTGAACGCGCTGGAGTACGCCAAGGAGCGCGTGCAGGGCGCTGACCTGCCGAACATGCTGAACAAGGCCGCGCCGCGCGTCACCATCACGCACCACCCCGACGTGCGTCGTTCGCTGATGCTGCAGAAGGCGTACGCCGAGGGCCTGCGCGCGGTCTACCTGTACACCGCGTCGTTCCAGGACCAGCTGTGGACCGGTGAGGGTGATGAAGCCGCCCTGAAGCTGGCGCACAGCGTCAACGACCTGCTGCTGCCGATCGTCAAGGGCGTCGGCTCCGAGCGCGCCACCGAGCAGCTCGTGCAGTCGCTGCAGACGCTGGGCGGTTCCGGCTTCCTCCAGGACTACCCGATCGAGCAGTACATCCGCGACGCGAAGATCGACTCGCTGTACGAGGGCACCACGGCGATCCAGTCGCTGGACTTCTTCTTCCGCAAGATCGTCCGCGACAAGGGCCAGGCGCTCGCGTTCGTCGCGGGCGAGATCACGAAGTTCATCGAGTCCGAGGCTGGCAACGGCAGGCTCAAGAACGAGCGCGCGCTGCTCAAGCAGGCGCTTGAGGACACCCAGGGCATGCTGGGCTCGCTCATCGGCTATCTGACCTCGTCGCAGGAAGACCCGCAGAACATCAACAAGGTCGGCCAGCACACCGTGCGGCTGCTGATGTCGGTCGGCGACCTGCTGGTCGGCTGGAAGCTGCTGCAGGGCGCCGAGGTCGCGCTGGCCAAGCTCGACAACGGCGCGTCGGCCAAGGACAAGCCGTTCTACGAGGGCAAGCTGGCGGTGGCGTCGTTCTTCGCGAAGAGCGTGCTGCCGGAGCTGACCTCGCGCCGCGCCATCGTGGAGGCCGCGGACAACGCGCTGATGGAGATCGACGAAGCCGCGTTCTGATCGCACTGGCTGGAAAAATGCCCCGCTCCGCACCCGGACCGGGGCATTTTTCGTGCTTCCGGTGGCGGTGGTTCCGGGCGAGCGGTAAGCCGGGTTTAACCTCCCGGGTTCCGGGCTAAACCGGACGAGCCCGGTTCTCTCGGCAGAAGGAGTTCGGCATGGCGGTTTCCGGCATCATCAGCGCGATCGTGATCGGTCTGATTCTCGGCCTGCTCGGCAAGCTGGTCGCACCTGGCAAGCAGTCGATCCCGATCTGGCTGACGATCATCGTGGGCATCGTCGCCGCGTTCGTCGGCACCGCGATCGCTCGTGGGATCGGGTACGCCGACACGAAGGGCATCGACTGGCTGGAGATCATCACCCAGGTCGTACTGGCCGCGATCGGCGTGAGCCTCGCCGCGAGCCTGTACGGCAAGCGGAAGGTCAAGGGCTAGTTCAGTCGTCGAGTTCGGGTTCGAGGAGGCTCATCAGGTACATGTCGTGGTACTGGCCGTCGGGCCCGCGATGGCATTGGCGATGCCTGCCGTCCTCCACGAACCCGACCTTGCGGTAGACGTGCCGGGCGCGCTCGTTCTCGGCGACGACCCAGAGCGCGATCAGGTGCAGCCGCATCACGTTGAACCCGTAGCGGCACATGAGTTTCAACGCCTCGGTGCCGTACCCGCCGTCCCAGTGGTCGGTCTCGCCGATGTAGATGTCCAGCTCGGCGCGGCCGATCTCTGGGCGGGCGTCCCGCAGGTCGACGACGCCGATCAGCTTGCCGGCCTCGATCGATTCGATGCCGAGCACGACGTTCTCGTAGGTATTCACCGGGCGTTCCTCGCCTCGCTTGCGCAATTGGGCGAGTGAACGCGGGTAATCGCCGGTCATGTACCGGCCCACCTCCGGGTCGTGGATCCAGCGGTAAAACGATTCGGCGTCCGAAGGTTCGATCGCCCGCAGCCGGACCAGCTTCCCCGTGAGCATCCGCGCTCCCCCTCATTCTCGTTTCAGCACAAGGAAATCCGTGACGCCGACCAGTCCGAGGAACTGCCGCACCCCGGGCGGCATCGGCTGGCGCGATTCATCATGCACGAGTTCCGGATCGCGCACGCGGTATTTACGGCCGCGCGTGATCACCTCCGCCTCGCCCGCGGCGCGGACGTTGCGGACCCAGTCCGCGTCCGGTCCGTAGGTGAGCGCGACGACGAATCCGTCGTCGGTGCGGAAGATGTTGAGCGGGGTGCGGAATTCGCGGCCGGACTTCCGGCCGTGGTGCACGACCACCCCGAATCCGGGCAGTTTGCCGGCGAAGGGTTTCGTGACCCGGTTGGTGACCACGCGGTTGAACCGGGCGAGACGTTCGGGCAGCACCATGCCGCCGAGCCTAATCCAACGAACGTGGAATTTCCTGCCGGAGACGCGCTGTGCGCCTGCGCGGGCCGGTCTGGTGGGATGGGCCCGCAGGTGGACACGAGGTGGGGAGCGGGATGTCGCAAGACTGGCCGATGGGGCAGGAACCGCACGCGGCGGTGCTCGTCGCGCGAGGCCTGATCGAGCATCCGGAGCAGCTGGATCACGTGCTGCTCGACGACGAAGAAGGCTGGTTCGTCAGCGACGGCACGGAGTTCGGCGAGGATCCGGAGCTGGACGAGGAGCAGTTCGCCACGATGTGCCTCCATGACGTCGTGGAGCTGATGCCGCAGCTGTCGGCGCTGGGCGAACTGCCTGCCGGGATGGGCGCGGAGTGGAACGCCGACAACGCGTCCTGGGTGCTGATTTCGCCGCTCGTGCCGAGCGATGACGACGAAGCCCGCGCGTACCGGGAGGCTCGCGCCGCCGCTTGGCCGCACGCCGGGTCGCCGATGGACGAGGTGAACCTCAGCCTGGGGTTGATGGAGATCGGCACCGCGGCGGACGCGCCTGCGCGCGGCGTGCGTTACGTCAGCCGGGAAGAAGACGGCACGTGGATGTTCGTCGGCTTCGAGGTGCCGGATCCCGACGAGCAGACCGAGGTCGAGGTTGACACGCTGGAGCTCGGGCACGTGGCCCAGCTGTACCCGGACGTCGTCGAGCTGCTGGACGCGGAACCGGGCGAAGTGTTCTTCCGCGAGGCTCCGGATGCCGAGTGGCTGCACGTAATCGACGACGGGGAGTGAACATGTCCGAGGAATGGCCGCTGCGACAGGACCCGGAATCCCCGGTGATCATCGCGCACGACCTGGTGGACCATCCGGAGAAACTGGCCTTCGTCGTCCTCGACGATGACGACGACTGGTTCATCAGCGACGGTGCCGAGTTCGAAGAGGACATGGAGGTCAACCGCCAGCTGTTCGGCGCGACGGCCCTGCGCGAGGCGGTGACCCTGCTGCCGCACCTGGTCGCGCTGGCCGACGTGCCGCCGGGGATGGCCGCGGACTGGGATCCGGACCGCCGCACCTGGCTGCTCAGCTCGGTGTCGGATTCCGATGACCTCGACGAGGATTTCGTGCACCGGGAGGCCCGGATCGCCGCCTGGACGCACCCCGGCTCGCCGCTGGAAGAAGTCCAGCTGAGCACCGGCTTGACCGAGATCGGAACGACCGCCGGCGCACCGGCGCGGGCAGTGCGCCAGGTCGTTCGCGAGCAGGACGGCACCTGGCTGTTCGTCGGCTTCGAGGTCCCCGAAGCGGAGGATTTCGAGGTGGAGGGCCTGGAACTGGAACACGTCGTGCAGCTGTACCCGGACGTCGTGCCGACCCTGCTCGCCGCGCCGGGCCAGGTGTTCGACCGGGCGGAACCGGGCGCGCCGTGGGAATTGGTGGAAGGCTGACGTCCTTTGTGGACTGTCTGAAATCGCAGACGCTTTCCGGTAGTCGTTGGTTGGGCGGCCCCGGCCGGATCAGTTCTACTGTGCCGACTCGCTCGCACGCCGCGGGCCGCTTCGGGAGGTTCCGTCGATGACGACGAAGTCCGGGGACGGTTTGAGTCGCCGGTTGACCGGCAGGCACATCCGGTTCATCGCCCTTGGTTCGGCGATCGGCACCGGATTGTTCTACGGCTCCTCGGACACGATCGCCAAGGCCGGGCCGTCGGTTCTGCTCGCGTACCTCATCGGCGGCGCGGCGATTTTCTTCGTCCTGCGTGCACTGGGCGAGATGGCCGTCAACGATCCCGCGCCCGGTTCTTTCGGCGAATACGCGCGGAAACACCTGGGCCCGCTGGCAGGCTTCCTGACCGGCTGGACCTACGCGTTCGAGATGGTGATCGTCTGCGTCGCCGATGTCACGGCTTTGGCTGTGTACATGGGATTCTGGTTTCCCGATGTGCCACGCTGGATCTGGGTGGTGCTGACGATCCTGGTCATCGCCGCCGCGAACCTGGTGAGCGTACGGGTTTACGGTGAGCTGGAGTTTTGGTTCACCCTGGTCAAGGTCGTCGCCATCGTCGCGATGATCCTCGGCGGCGCGGCGATCCTGATCTTCGGCCTCGGCGGTGCCTCCGGCAGCGCCGCCACCCTGTGGTCCCACGGCGGCTGGTTCCCCAACGGCCTCAGCGGTTTCATCGCTTCGTTCGCCTTGGTGATGTTCGCCTTCGGCGGCACGGAAATCTTGGGTCTCACCGCCGCCGAATCCGAGGACCCGCGCACCGCCATGCCCAAGGCGGTCAACACGGTCCCGGTTCGCGTTCTGCTTTTCTACGTGGCGACCCTGGCGATCATCATGATGCTGAACCCGTGGAACACGATCAGCACGTCCGGAAGCCCCTTCGTCCAAATCTTCGCTGGTCTTGGATTGCACTCCGCCGCAACGGTTTTGAACATCGTCGTGGTCACCGCCGCGTTGTCCGCCATCAACAGCGACATCTTCGGCGCCGGACGGATGATCTACGGCCTGGCCCGGCGCGGCCAGGCACCCGCGATCATGGCCCGGGTCACGCGTAATGGCATCCCGTGGATGACCGTCCTGGTCGTTGCCGCGGCGCTGAGTCTGGCTGTTGTCCTGAACTATCTGCTGCCGGACAGCGCTTTCCTGCTGATCGCGTCGGTGGGCACGTTCGCGACGGTGTGGGTGTGGTTCATGATCCTGCTTACCCACTACCGGTCCCGGCGCGGGAAGTCCGCCGCCGATCTGGCGTTCCCGGTGCCGTTCTGGCCGGTGGGCCAGGTTCTGACGATGGTGTTCATGGTGTTCGTCTTCGTGGTGATGGCCTTCGCCGAGGACACTCGCCTGGCGCTGCTGGTCGGAGTGGTGTGGCTGGCGGTGCTGTGCGCGTTGTACTGGTTCCACCGCCGGTCGGCCAAACCCGCGGCGAACGCTTTCGCGGATGTGGGCCCGTGAGCAGCGGACATCGAGCTGGCCCGGTCGCGGAGCCAGCGCCGCGGCTTGCCGGCCTGATCGGTCGCCTCCTAGTATCTTAAAAACTTACGCTAAGATATTAGGAGGCGAGATGGAGCGGCTGCCTGCACTGGCCTTGGCCGACCGGGCGCGTGTCCTGCCGGGCATCCCGATGCCCGGGGTGCCCGCGCTGCCGATGCCCGAACACGTGCTCGACGCCGTGCGCCACGCCGCCGGGCGGGTGAGGCCGCGCCAGTCGTGGGGGACGCCCGAACTGCGCCGGGCCATCGCGGAGCACCTGGGCGGGCAATCCGGTCTGGCAGTCGACCCGGACCGCGAACTGCTGGTCACGCACGGCGCGCAGCAAGGGATGAGCGTCGTGCTGCGCGCCCTGCTCGCGACCGGGGACGAGGTGCTGGTGCCCGCCCCGACGTATTTCTTCGATGGCATGGTGCGCATGGCCGGAGCCCGTCCGGTCTACGTGCCGGGACGGCCGGAGCACGGGTGGGCCACCGACGTCGACGGCCTCCGCGGCGCGGTCACCCCGGCGACAAGGGCGATCCTGCTGTGCAACCCCAACAACCCGACTGGACACACGCCCTCGCGGGACGAGCTGTCGGCCGTGCTCGCGCTGGCTTCCGAGCACGGGCTGCTGGTGCTCGCCGACGAGTCCTACGCCCGGTATGTCCACAGCGGACCTGGATATGCGCCCCAGCAGCTGCTGCGCGGCGAATGGCCCGAGCTGGTGACGGTGACCAGCCTGAGCAAGAACTACGCGTTCACGCAGTGGCGCATTGGCTACGTGCACGCTCCGGCCCACTTGGCCGAGCGCGTGCACCGGGCGTTCGAGTGGGATGCGATCAACGTCGGCGACGTGCCCCAGGCGGCGGCGTGTGCGGTGCTCTCTGGGCCGCAGGACTGGCTCGACGTCGTCTTCGCCTCTTTCCGGCAACGGCGGGATCAGCTGTGCGCCGCGCTCGACGCGGCGGGACTGCCGGTGGTGCGGCCGGATTCGGGGATTTTCGTGTTCCCGGACCTGTCCGTGCTCGGGAGGCGGGGGCGAGATCTCGAAGACCTGCTGCTGCGTGCGGGAATCCCCGGCGTCGCTGGGGACGCGTTCCAGGGGCCGGGCACGCATGCTCGGCTGCTCTACGGCGGTGCCGAGGCGGATCTCGCCGAGGCGGGGAAACGGCTCGCCGCGCTGGCGGGCTGA
This sequence comes from Amycolatopsis rubida, assembly GCF_900115345.1. GTDB lineage: Bacteria > Actinomycetota > Actinomycetes > Mycobacteriales > Pseudonocardiaceae > Amycolatopsis > Amycolatopsis rubida. The sequence continues at coordinate 1,109,058 of NZ_FOWC01000001.1, forward strand.
GCGCGGCGGGTCAGGGGACCGCGATCTCGGCGTCGGTGATCGACCGGCTCGCGGCCAGCGCGCCGATGGTCTCCCGGCGTGCCGACGTGGTCCGCCGCCGCATCGCGGCGCGGGCCGCGTCGGGGTCTCGCGCGGCGATGGCGTCCACGACAGCCTGGCGCTCCCGCAGTCGTTCCGGCGGCATCGAGGGGTCGAGCCGGATGCTCAGCCTGGAGATCCGCTCGATCTCGTCGAGCACGCCGATCGACGCCGCGGCAAGGCGGTGGTTGCCGGAGCCGTTCGCGATGATCGATTCGAACTCGTAGTTCGCGCGGAACCGCTCCTCGAAGTGCGGGCCGCCGAGCTGGTCCTCGTCGGTGTCGATGGCCAGCTCCGCCAGCCGGGCGCCGTCGGCCGCCGGCAGCCCTCGCTCCGCACACAGCGCGGCCGCCTGCGACTGGAGCAGTGCGCGCATGTCGCAGAGGTCGGTCGCGTCTCCGAGCGTGACCGGGGAGACGACGTAGCCGGCGCGGGGCAGCGGCCGCACCAGGCCGTCGCGGTGCAATCGCGCGAGTGCCTCGCGCACGGGAGTCTTGCTCAGCCCGAACGCGGTGGCGACCTCCAGCTCCGTGAACGTCGCGCCCGGTGCCCGGTCCAGCTCGATGATCTCCCGCTTGAGCCGCCGGTAGGCGTTCTCCATCAGGCTGCCCGTTGGCGGGTGCTCGCGGATCAGGTCGGGCTCGTAACGCACCTGCTGCTCCCTTGGTCCGGCGGTCGTTGAAACGGTACACCGGGCGAAAAATATCTTAGAGACGTCTTGCTAATATCTTAACGGATTCCTACTCTGCATCCAGATGTTGGACAGGGCGAAGGAGACCGCAGTGCTTCCCAGTTCCGATCCTCGTTCCGGCTGGCGCGTCGGCGCCGACATCGGGGGCACGTTCACCGACGTGATCGCGCTCGGCCCAGCCGGACAGGTGGTGCCGATGAAGGTCCTGTCCACCCCGCCCGATTTCGGGACCGGCGTGGTCACGGCGACCACTGGCGTGCTAGCGGAGGCCGGTGCCGCTCCGGACGCGGTCACCGCGATGCTGCACGGCACCACCGTTGCCACCAACGCGATCCTCGAGGCCGCCGGAGCGCGCACTGCCGTGGTCACCACACTGGGCTTCCGGGACGTGCTGGAACTGGGCCGGCTGCGCCGCCCGGTGCTCTACGACTTGTCGTGGGTCAAGCCAGTCCCGCTCGCCGCGCGTCGCGACCGGCACGAACTCGCGCAGCGCATCACCGCGGACGGCCGCCTGGACCCGGCCGCGGACGAGGCCGAGGTCCGCGCGCTGGCCTCCCGGCTGCGCGCGGACGGCATCGAGGCGGTCGCGGTGTGCCTGCTCAACTCCTACGTCCGTCCCGACGAGGAGCGGCGCGTCGCCGAGTCGCTGCGTGCGGAGCTGCCTGGGGTCTACGTGACCGCTTCGGTCGACATTTCCCCGCAGCCGCACGAGTTCGAGCGCACCAGCACCGCCGCCGTCAACGCGTACGTCGGGCCGGCCGTGCACGGCTATCTCACCCGGCTCGAAGCAGGACTGCGCGCGGAGGGCGTGCACGCGCCGCTGATGGTCATGCAGTCCAGCGGCGGTTTGCTCGACGCGGAGTCGGTGTCGCACCGGCCCGTGCAGATCATCGAGTCCGGCCCGGCCGCGGGCGTCACCGCGGTCCGGCGGCTCGCGCACCTGCTCGACCTGCCGTCGGTGGTCGCGTTCGACATGGGCGGCACGACCGCGAAGGCGTCGCTGATCGAGCACGGCGAGCCGTTCGTCTCGGCGGACTACGAGGTCGGCGGCGGGATGAACGTCGCACGGGGCTTGGGTTCCGGCGCGGGCTACCCGGTGCGGACGCCGTCGATCGATATCGCCGAGGTCGGTTCCGGCGGTGGCAGCGTCATCGCTGTCGACGAGGCAGGCGCGTTGCACGTCGGTCCGGCGAGCGCCGGTTCGCGGCCCGGGCCCGCCTGCTACGGCAACGGCGGCGAACTGCCCACGCTCACCGACGCCAACGTGTCCCTTGGTTACCTCAGCCCGGACGCGTTGGCGGGCGGGCGCGTCGCCGTCCACCCCGACCTCGCCGCCAAGGCCCTCACCACCGTCGCCGAGCAGCTGAAGCGCGAACCCCTGGACACCGCGCGCGGGGCGTACGAGGTCGCCGTGTCGAACATGACCACGGCGGTCAAAGCGGTCACCAGCGAACGCGGTCGCGATCCCCGCGACGCGACCATGGTCGCCTTCGGCGGTGCCGGACCGCTCTATGCCGCCGAACTCGCCCGGGAACTGGGCATCGCCACCGTCTTGGTCCCCGCGCATCCCGGGCTGTTCAGCAGCCTCGGCCTCCTCGTCGCGGACACGGAGCTGCACGAGATCGCCCCGTACCGCGAGGAGCTGGCGGACATCGACGCACTGGCGACGGAATTCGCCGCGCTCACCGCGAAGGTGACCGCGGAGCTGGGCGAGAACGCCGTGCTCGAACGGTTGCTCGACCTGCGCTATCGCGGCCAGCGTTTCGAACTGCGCATCCGCCTGGACGACGGCGACCTCACCGAAGACCTCCTCGCCGCGGCGCGGGCGCGGTTTCACGCCGAACACCAACGCACCTACGGCCGCGCCGGCGGCGACGACCTGGTCGAGCTGGTCAACCTTCGCGTGCGTGGCGTGGTGCCCAGCACTGTGCCGCTGGAGGATGTCTTGCGCCCGGCCCCGGACGACGATCGGACGCCGTCGACCCGCGAATGCCGGTTCGCCGCCATGACCCGCACCCCTGTGCTGCGGCGCGCGGATCTGGGAGCCGAGCCGGTCGAGGGCCCGGTCATCGTCGAGGACATGGACGCCACCACTCTCGTGCCGCCCGGTGCCCGCGTGCACCGGGACCAGTTCTGCAACATCGTGATCACCTGGAGTGCCGCATGATCCGCGACGCCGTCACCTTCGAGGTCTTCCGCAACGCCGTCACCGGCATCGCCGACGAAATGGCGATCACCATCGTGCGCACCGCGCACTCGCAGATCGTCGCGTCCAGCATGGACTTCTCGGCCGCGCTGTGCGATATCCGCGGCCGCGTGATCGCGCAGGCCAACACGTGTCCGGTGCACCTGGGATCGGTTCCGGACGCGATGGCCGCGATGCTCGCCGAGTTCGGCGACGACCTCCGGCCCGGCGACCTCTACCTGCTCAACGACCCGTCGCGCGGCGGGATGCACCTGCCGGACATCTTCGCCGTCGCCCCGGTTTTCGCGGGCCAGGACCTGCTGGGCTTCTCGGTGACCGTGGTCAACCACGCGGACGTCGGCGGCTGGGTGGCCGGGTCGATGGGTGTGCAGTCCACGAGCATCTTCGCCGAGGGAGTGCAGATCCCGCCGTCGCGGCTGATCGACGGCGGACAGCTGAACACTGCTTTTCTCAACCTCATCCTGCGTAACGTCCGGGAACCGGAGTTGCTGCGCGGCGACCTCGATTCCCAGCTCGCCGCGTGCCACGCCGGTGCCGAGGGGATGCGCGCGCTCGCCGCCCGCCACGGCGCCGACGGACTCGCGGAGCTGACCGACGAATTGCTCGACTATTCGGAAACCTTGCTGCGTGCCGCGCTCGCCGAGGCCGTACCCGGCAGCTACGAGTTCACCGACCACATCGACGACGACGGCCTCGGCTCCGGCCCGATCCCGTTCCGCGTCAAAGTCACGTTGTCCGGCACCGGGATCGAGCTGGACTTCAGCGGCTCCTCGCCGCAGGTCGCGTCCGCGCTCAACGCGACCGCGTCCTTCACCCGCTCAGCCTCCTATGCCGCGGTACAGGGCGCGCTCGCTCGCGACATCCCGGCCAACAGCGGGTTCTACCGGCCGTTCACGTTCGTCATTCCGGAAGCGTCCATTCTGGACGGACGGCGGCCGTCCGCCCGCGGTGCGCGCGGCCTGGTCGCGTACCGGATCATCGACGCCGTGCTCGGCGCCCTCGCCCCGGTTTTCCCGGATCGCGTGCCCGCCGCGGGCGACGGCGGTCCGGACTCCGTCGCGGTCGGGGTCACCGACTCGGACGGGAACTCCGTGGTGCTGTGGGACATCCTGTGCGGAGCGTGGGGCGCCCGGCCGGACCGCGACGGGGTGGACGCGATCAGCCCGCTCGGTGCCAACCTGGCCAACACGCCGGTGGAGGAACTGGAACGCGCGGGCCATATCCGCATCGACGGCTACGGCTTCCTGCCCGACACCGGCGGTGCCGGGAGGTTCCGGGGCGGCCTGGCGACCTTCCGCGACATGACGGTCCTCGCTCCGGAAGCGAGCGTGCAGATCCGTTCCGACCGGCGGAAATTCCTGCCCTACGGCCTCGACGGCGGAGCCGCGGGCACGCCGTCGCTCAACATCGTCGATCCTGGCGGACCCGGCGAACGCCTGCTGGAATCCAAACCGTATCTCGTGCTGACCGCGGGTACCCGGCACCGGCACGTGACCGCGGGCGGCGGCGGGCACGGCGACCCGTTCACCCGGGAGCCGCGTCGCGTCCTCGACGACGTGCGGGAAGAGAAGGTGACCAGAGCGGGCGCGGCCCGCGATTACGGCGTCGTCGTCACCGCGGACGGCGTGCTCGACCACAACGCCACGGCCGCCTTGCGCGCTCGCTGATCCCCGTCATCCGGAAAGGACTGTCCAGAAAGGACTCCTTCATGAAACCGGTCGTCACCACCACCGCGGTGTCCGCGCGCACCTGGCGCAAAGTCGGCCTGCGGATCATCCCGCTCATCGGCGTCGCATACGTCATGAGTTACGTCGACCGCGCGAATCTCGGCTACATCGCGGGTCCGATGTCGCGCGATCTGCACCTCGACAGCGGGCAGCTCGGTCTCGCCGCGGGGCTGTTCTTCATCGGCTACGTCATCGTCGAGGTGCCGAGCAACCTCGCGCTGCGACGGTTCGGCGCGCGCAAGTGGATCACCCGGATCATGCTCACCTGGGGCCTGGTCACCGGAGCCACGGCGGCGGTCGGCTCGGCAGGTTCGCTGTACGCGGCGCGGTTGCTGCTCGGGTTCGCGGAGGCCGGGCTGGCGGCCGGGATCCTGCTGTATCTGACCTACTGGTTCCCGCGGCGGCAGCGATCCTGGGCGCTGACCGGATTCTTCCTGATGATTCCGGTGTCTTCGATCGTCGGTTCTCCGCTCGCGGCGGCGCTGCTGGAGTGGGGGCGGCACCTGTTCGGCATCGCGGGCTGGCGCTCGCTGTTCCTCGTCGAAGGCGCGGTCACCATTCTCATCGGCGTGCTGATCTTCGCCTTCCTGCCCGACCGGCCCGCCGACGCGCGCTGGCTCGGCGAAGCGGAAAAGGCGGCGCTGGAAGAAACCCTGGCCGCGGAGACCGACGAGCAGCGCGGGCACGGTGCGCTGACCGGACTGCGCCAGGCGCTGACCAGCGGCCGGGTGTGGGCGCTCGCGGCGGCGTTCTTCGCGATCGTGTTCGGGTTGTACCCGCTCGCGTTCTTCCTGCCGACGATGATCGCCACGATCACGCACGGCGTCGGCGGTGCGGCGGAGATCGGGAGCGTGCTGCTGTCCGGCATCCCCTACGTGGTCGCGGCGCTCGCGATGCTGGCCTGGGTACGCTTCGCGGGCCGCCGGTCCGCCGTCACGGCCACCGCGGTGCCGATGGCAGTCGGCGCGGCCGGGTTGCTGCTCGCGACGTTCGCGGGAAACGGCGCGTTGTTCATCGTGGCGGTCTGCCTGAGCGTGGCCGGGATCTACACCGCGATGCCGCAGTTCTGGCGCATCCCGGCGATCGGCCTGACCGGCACCGCGGCGGCGTCGGGGATCGCGTTGATCAACTCGGTCAGCAACCTCAGCGGATTCGTCGGCCCGTATTTCACCGGCGCGATCAAAACCGCGACCGGGAGCTTCACCTTCGCCCTGCTGGCGATCGCCGCGATCATGGTCGCCGGTCTCGCCGTGCTGCTGACAGCAGGCCGCCGGATGGAGCGCCTCGACGGCCACCTGATCCCGTGAAGACGGGGTGACCTCCAGCACGGCACCACCGTCGGCTCGCTCGCGGGTTAATGGCACGACGGGAATCGCGGAGTGTCCAAGAGAAAAGCCCCAGGTCCTAAGTGGACATCCACTGACCTGGGGCTTCTCTTGGAGAGCGGATGACGGGAATCGAACCCGCGTATTCAGCTTGGGAAGCTGATGTTCTACCATTGAACTACATCCGCAGTGCTCCGCCAGCATACACAACCACGGCACTCCCCTGTCCAGCGGGCCACGCCTTGACGCTCCCCCGGCAAAGTGACAACACTTGTTGTCGACCCACGCTGCGGAGGTGCGCGATGGACGACCCCGAGATGTTCCGCCAAGGCGGGTTCCGGCTGGCAGCCCGGACCCGAGGCGCCACCGCCGACGAAACCCAGCTCAACCGGCTCCGCGGCTTCGCGCAGCAGGAAGACGCCCTTGCCGACGCGGTCGTCGAGTGGCTGCACCGGGAACCCCACCACCAGAGCCGAGTCGACCGGGCGCTGGCCGGGGACCAAGTCCCGCCGGAACTGGCCGCCTTCGTCGAGCAGGTCGAAGCCACCCCGTACTGGGTCGATCACCGGCGGCTCGTCAGCGGCGCGAAGGCGATCACGCGGGCCGGGCTGCTCGGGCTCTTCCCGCTTGGCGACATGTCGCTGATGGGTGGCTACCTGGCTTCACGTGCGACGAAATCCCTGGTCGGAACCGGGGAAATCGAGCACCGGGCACCGCGGCGGCTGGTCGAGACCGCGGCGTGGTGGATTGACGTCACCACGCCAGGGGCGCTCGAGAAGCACGGCACCGGTTATCAAGCCGCGCTGAGGATCCGGTTGGTGCACGCGCACGTCCGGCGCGCGATGAACAACCGGCCCGACTGGGATTACGAGCGGTGGGACCGGCCGGTCAATCAGGTCCAGACCGCGGGCACTCTTCTGCTCTTCTCGCTCGTCTACGTCTTCGGCACGCAGCTGCTCGGCCTCCGCTACACCGCCCGCGAGAAGGCCGACATCCTGCATCTTTGGCGCTACGTCGGCTGGCTGATGGGCGTCGCCGACGAACTGCTGCCCGCCGACGAGGACGACGCTTGGCGGTTGCTCTGGATGCTCGCCGCCACCGAGTTCATCCCCGACGACGACTCCAAACGGCTCGCCCGCGCCCTCGTCGATACGCACGCGGCGATCGGCGAGGGGCGCGGGGCCGCCGGCAAGGTGCTCGCGCAGGTGAACGTCGGCGTGCACTCCGCGATCAGCCGGCTCGTGCTCGGGCGGGACAACGCCGACTTTCTCGGGCTGCCGGACAACCCGGTCGCGCAGGCCGCGGTGCTCGCCGCCGCGGGGGTGAATTACGCGGCGGAGACGGTCCGGCAGCTCGTGCCCGGCGCGACTGCGCTGCAGGAAGCGCTCGGCGCGTTCGGGCGGCGGCGGTACCTCAAGCGGATGGACGCGGTGTTCGGACGGAGGGGTGCCCCGGCCGCGTTACCCGCCCGATAGGCTGCATCCGTGCTGCTCAGTGACCGTGACCTCCGCAAAGAGCTCGACGCCGACCGCCTCGGCATCGACCCCTTCGACCCTGCCATGGTCCAGCCGTCCAGCATCGACGTCCGGCTCGACCGGTACTTCCGGGTCTTCGACAACAGCAAATACACCCACATCGACCCGCAGCTGCAGCAGGACGAGCTGACCTCGCTGGTCGAAAAAGAGGGCGACGAGCCGTTCGTGCTGCACCCCGGCGAGTTCGTGCTCGGCTCCACGTTCGAGCAGGTCCGGCTCGCCGACGACCTCGCCGGACGGCTTGAGGGCAAATCCTCGCTCGGCCGCCTCGGGCTGCTCACCCACTCCACCGCGGGCTTCATCGACCCCGGCTTCTCCGGGCACATCACGCTCGAACTGTCGAACGTCGCGAACCTGCCGATCACGCTGTGGCCGGGGATGAAAATCGGCCAGCTGTGCATTTTCCGGCTGTCCAGCTCGGCGGAATTCCCGTACGGCTCCAGCGAGGCCGGCTCCCGCTACCAGGGGCAGCGCGGGCCGACGCCGAGCCGCGCGTACAAGAACTTTCATCGCGTCGACACCTGGCGCTGAGCCTCACGACACCGGGGCCGCCCAGTCGATCCGGTGCTCCCACATGAACCGGTTCGGGTCGTCGGTGGCGGGTTTGCGCATCGCGCGCGTGATGAAGAAGTCCCGAAGCACCCGGCCCACTGGTCCGGGGGCCTTGGCGTCGCCGTTGCGTTTGCCTTGGGCCACAACAGCTTCCACTCGCTCGCGGCGCAACGCCTCGAAGGTGGGCAACGCGGCTGCCGGGTTCGAGACGTCGCGCAGGCACATCGCGAGCGTCACCGCGTCCTCGATCGCCATCGCCGCACCCTGACCGGCCGCCGGTGACGTCGCGTGCGCGGCGTCGCCGATGAGGCCGATCCGGCCGCGCTGCCACACCGGGACCGTCGGGAAGTCGTACGTCGCCCAGGGTTCGTAGATGTTTTCGCTGGCCTCGATGATCGCGGTGGCCGGGGTGCGGTCCGGGCGGGCCAGGTCGAGCAGCCGCTTCCGCCAGCCGGGACCGCGCATCGCGGCAAGGTCGGATTCCGTCGGCTCGCTGGCGTGCGGCACGTTCGCGAACCACCAGACCGCACCGTCCGGGGCGAGCACGTGTGCGAAGAACGCCTTGCGGCCGAACGTCATGTGCAGGACGCCCGGCTCGTCGTCGAGGTCGAGTCCGCGCGCGAAACCGCCGGTGTTGAGCAGCGGTACGTATCGCGGCGACGGAGCGGAGGGATCCAGGATCCGGCGGACTGCCGACCGTAGCCCGTCCGCGCCGATCAGCAGGTCGCCGTGGGCTTTCGTGCCGTCGGCGAAGACCGCGGTGACACCGTCCGCCGTCTGCTGGGCGTCAGTCAGCCGCTTGCCGAACTCCGTGGGCACGCCGCGTCTGACCGCTTCGTCGCGCAACGCCACGTAGAGATCGGAGCGCAGGACGGTCTGGCTCACCGTGCCGTCCGGCAGCGCCCCGCCGAGCGGGAACTCGCTGAGCCTGCGGCCGTTGCCGAGCCCGAGCGTCATCCGCGGAGTGTCGAAACCCAGGTCTTTGACCAGCGGCTTCAGTCCTAACGGCGTCAGCGCGTCGAGACCGTTCACGGCGAGTGTCAGGAACGCGCCGACGCCCTCCGCGCTGCGGTCGTACGCCTCGTATAGGACCGGTTCGTGCCCCACCTCGTGCAGCGCGATCGCGGTGATCGCCCCCGCGATGCCCCCGCCCGCGATCAAAACTCGTGTCATGGTTCGCCCCTTCGAATATCTTGAAAAGTAATTCGTTCTATCGAACTAAATACTCCGCTAGACTCCGGGGCATGTCAAGCGAACGCGAGGATCTGGTCGCTGAGCTGCTGCTTCGTTCCCGCAAGCTGTCGACCGAGACGGTCATGTTCCATGCCGCCATCGCCGAGCAGAACGGGCTCTCGGCGGTCGAAAGCAAGGTCACCGACTACCTCGCCCGGCTCGGCCCGCTCACACCGAAGGAACTGGCCGAGTACGCCGGGCTCGCGCCCGCGTCGGTCACCGCGCTGGTCGACCGGCTTGAGCGCAAGGGCGTCGTCAACCGGATGCCGCATCCGGACGACCGGCGGAAAGTCCTCGTCCGGGTCGACCCGGCGAACGTCGAACGCGCCGCGCCGCTGTGGGACTTCATTGTCGCCGCGATGAAGTCGATCGCGGCCGGCTACTCCGACGAGCAACTCCAAACGGTGATCGGTTTCCTCGATCAGGCGGCGGCGATCACCCACGAGTCAACCGTGCGTCTCACCCATCGCTCAGCGGAGTGAGGTAATCCCACTGCCGGGTAGGAAATCGCCGCGACGTCACCGGATGGTGGAAAACTTGCCCGCATGGTTTCGGCCGGGAAACGTCTGCTCTTAGTCCTCGGCCTGGTGGCCACTCTGCTGACCCCCGCGGCGTATGCGACGCCCCGGCCAACGCAGGAATTGCAGGTCACGGCGGTCGCCGAACCACATCGGGTGCACGCTGGCGACCAGGTGGAGTTCACGGTGAGCGTGACGAATCCGGCTTCCGTCCCAGCGTCCGATGTGGACGTAGCGGACGAGCGGAACCCGCAGTGCGGCAAGAAGATCGGGACCCTGGCTCCGGGTGCCAGCACGCGTTATCACTGCACGTTCGCCGCGCCGGAGAAGGGGTTCGTCGCCACGGTCAAGGTGACGGGCGTGGGCGCCGGCGGGGAGAAACTGTCGGCCTCGGCGAGCAGCAACGTCGATGTCCTCCGTCCGGCCGTGACGTTGAGTCAACAGGTCGACAAACCGGCTTACCGCGCTGGCGATCAGGCGACCTTCACGCTCAAGACCGCCAACACCGGCGACGTTCCGCTGCACGACGTGACCATCGCCGACCCAGCGGTCCCCTCGTGCGCACGCACCATCGGATCCCTCGCGCCGGGGCAATCGGTGGTGGGCATCTGCACGGCGACTGTGCCGTTGCCGGGCGGAGCCAGCGCGACGGTGAAGGGGATCGACCCGCTGGGCAAGGTCGTCAGCTCGACCGCGGCCGCCAAAGTCCCGCTCATCGCGCCCGCGATCTCCGTTTCGAAGGAGGCCGTCCCGCCGGTGGTGCACGGCGGGGACCAGGTCACTTGGAAAGTCACCGTGCGCAACACCGGCGACAGTTTGCTCAACCCGGTCGACGTCACCGACGACACGACGCCGGAGTGCTCGCGGTCCTTCGGAGGACTCACTCCGGGTGCCCAGCAGACCTACTCCTGCACCGCGAAACCCGCGCTCACCACCACAAACAGCGTCACCGCCACGGGCACGGACGCCACTGGCCGACCAGTCACGGCCAAGTCCTCGGCCACTGTCACGGTGATCCATCCGGCCTTGTCGGTCACCGCTGCCGCCTCCCCCACGCAGGTGCGCGAAGGGGACCGTGTCACCTTCGCCGTCACCGTGCGCAATACCGGTGATGTGCCGCTCGACGACGTCGCGGTGGCCGACGACAGCGCGCCCGGCTGCGTGCGCAAGTTCGACACCATGGCGCCCAACGTGGTCGAGACGTACAAGTGCGAACAGTTAGCCCCGGCGGACGACGTGACGAATACCGTTGTCGCGACTGGTAAAGATCAGCTCGGAACGACACAACGCGCAACCGCGGAGGCGCGGGTCGACGTAGTTCACCCCGCGCTGGAGGCGGCCGTCGCCGCCGCGCCCGCGCAGGTGCGTGAGGGGGACCGTGTCACCTTTACCGTCACGGTAAGCAACACCGGCGACGCCGAGTTCCATGACGTCACGGTGGCAGACGACCAGGTCTCGGAATGCGCGCGAACCCTCGGAACTGTTGCCGCGCAAGGAAAGCAGGCCTTCACCTGCACCACGGTCGCCGGAACGCGGGGCGTCACGAACGACCTGACCGTCACTGGCACCGACCCGACCGGCCGCCCGGCCACGGCAAAGGCGAGCGCATCGTTCACCGTGCAGCACCCGGCGGTCACCTTGACCGCGACTGTCCAAGGTGGACCGTTCCGCGAAAACGACGCCATCGCTGTCCATGTCGTCGTGACGAACGCCGGCGACGTGCCGCTCAACGGACTGGCCGTCACCACCATGGCCCGTGCCGAAGGCTGCGCACAACAGCACGACACGCTTGCTCCCGGAGCCAACTGGACCTTCGACTGTGCCACGACCGCGCCGGGGGCTGACGTGACCGAAGCACTACAGGTCACGGCGAAACCGCCAGTCGGAGCACCGGTCGCGGCGGCAGCAGAGGCGGCGATCGACGTCATCCACCCGCTCGTCACGCTCGCGCAGAGCGTGGCGCCGGCCGTCGTGCGCCCGGGCGAGCCCGCGACGTTCACCGTGACCGTCACCAACGCTGGCGACACCGAACTCCACGACATCCAGGTCGCCGACCCGAATGTCCCGGAATGCGCGAAGCGAATAGGAACCCTTGCCCCGCAGGCAAAGCAAACCTACCCCTGCGCCCGGACCGCGACTGACGACCTCGCTAGCGACGCGACGGTCACCGGCACTGACCCGTCCGGCCGTCCGGTCACCGCGAACGCGAGCGCGCACGTCGACGTCATCCACCCCGCCGTCCAGCTCACCCAGACAGTCGCGCCGACCCAGGTGCGCGAGGGGGACCAAGTCACCTTCACCGTCACCGTGCGCAACAGCGGAGACGTCCCGCTGACGAAGGCGTCCATTGTGGACGAAAAGACCCCCGGCTGCGCCCGCGACTTCCCCACTCTGGCCCCCGGAGAAGAACAGCGCTACACCTGCGCCACCAAAGCCGGGAGTGACGGCTACTCGAACACCGTGAAGGTGACCGCCGCAGACCCGATCGGCGGCACGGCAACCGCCACGGCGGACGCCGCGTTCACCGTCGTGCACCCGGGATTGTCGTTGACGAAGACCGTCCACGGCGGCCCCTTCCGCGCAGGCGACCCGGTCACCTTCACCATCACCGCGACCAACTCCGGCGACGCCCCGCTGACCGCCGTCAAGGTCGCCGACCAGGGCCCGTGCGCGAAAGCCCTCGACCCGCTCGCCCCGAAAGCGAACAAGGCCTACGACTGCACCATCCCCGCCCCCGCCGACGACGCGGTCAGCACCGCGCACGTGACCGGCACCCCGCCGGTCGGCCCGCCGCTCACTGCCTCCGCCGACGCGCACATCGACGTGATCCATCCCGCGCTCACCGTGATGACCTCGGCGAACCCGACCGTCGCGCGGGCTGGCGACACGCTCACCGCGACGGTCTCCGTCACCAACACCGGCGACGTCCCGCTCACGGCGGTGACCAGTGCTGATCCCGCGTGTCCGAAGAAGTTCGACCGCCTCGAACCTGGTGCCGCGCAGAGCTACCCATGCACGGTGAAGGCCAAACCGGACGACTTCGCCATCCTCGCCACCCTGACCGGCACCGACCCGACGAACCGCCCGGTCACCGCGTCCGGCTCGGCGAAGATCGACGTCATCCACCCGGAGATCGCGATCATGAAGGACGCCCAGCCCTACGAGGTGCGCCAGGGCGACAAGGTCACCTTCTCGCTGCTGGTCCGCAACGTCGGCGACGTCCCGCTGACCGCTGTGTCCGTTGTGGACGATCGAACTCCGGCCTGCGCCCACCAGATCCCAAGCCTGGCTCCGGACGCTCAACTTGAGTACCAGTGCTCGATCACCGCAGGTCCGGCCGGGTTCACGAATACCGCGAAGGTGACCGGCACCGACCCGACACAGCGGACGGTGAGCGCTTCGGCCCAGGCGTCGTTCAGGGTGAACAAGCCCGCGCTGGCCGTGGCCAAGCACGCCAACGGCAGCGCATACCGAGCCGACGACGCGGTGCCGTTCGAGATCGTGCTGACCAACATCGGCGACCAGCCGTTGCACGACGTACGGGTGGCTGGCGACCCTGCCTGTGCGCACGTCTTCGCCGAGTTGCCGGTCGGCGGAACCCAGCGCTATCAGTGCGTGGCCTCGGCAAGCGCCGCCCCGGTCACCGCGACCGCGGCCGCCCCGTGGGGCCCGCCGGTCACCGCGACCGGGAAAGCGGGCTTCGCGGTGCTTCACCCGGCGTTGGACCTGCGCCGCGAGCACCTGGAGCAGCCGATCCGGCCGGGTGACCCGGTGACGTACGTGAGCACCCTGCGCAATACCGGGGACGCACTCTTGCACGAGGTGGCCGTTCGCGCCGCGGACCCGGCCTGCTCGTTCACCGTCACCCAGCTGGCCCCTGGCGAACAGCTCACCCGAGCTTGCACGCTTTCCGCTCGCGGGGACGGCACCACGACAACCACCGCGACCGCGACCGATCAGACCGGCCGTCCGGTCACCAGGGAAGCCACCACGACGACGAAGATCGGCCCTTGAGGAAGGCAAAAGAAAAGGCAGCGAAGAACAACTCTTCCTGCCGTAATTAACTTATAACGCATTGGGGGGCTTGCCGCAAGACCCGGGTGGTGCCGCAGAATCTCCAGCCGACCAGGCTGCCGCTCGACCGGCGAACGAAAGCCAGGAACGACCACAGGCGGGGGAAACGAACGAATGGGCAACTACGTGCTCGGTCTCCAGAAGATCGACCGGGAGCAGGTCGCGATCGTCGGGGGCAAGGGCGCGCATCTGGGCGAACTCGCGCGGATCGACGGGGTCCGCGTGCCGCCCGGTTTTTGCGTGACGACCGAAGCGTTCGAGCGGATCATCGCGAACGCGCCGGAACTGGCCGGGCCGCTGGAGCGGTTGGCGAAGCTGAATCCGGACGACCGGGACGCGATCAGCGAGGGTAGTGCGGAGGTTCGGCGGGCACTGGAAGCGATCGTCATCCCGGACGATCTGGCAGCGGAGATCACCGGCGCGCTGGTGGACGGACGCGCCTACGCGGTCCGGTCGAGCGCGACCGCGGAGGATCTTCCCGGGGCGTCCTTCGCCGGTCAGCAGGACACCTACCTGAATGTCCTCGGCGCGAAAGCGGTCGTGGCGCACATCAGCCGGTGCTGGGCGTCGCTGTTCACCGAACGCGCGGTGACCTACCGGCTGCGCAACGGCTTCGACCACCGGAAAGTCCACATGGCCGTGGTCGTGCAGCAGATGGTTTTCCCGCAGGCGGCCGGGGTGCTCTTCACTGCCGATCCGGTGACGTCCAACCGGAAGGTCGCCGTCGTGGAGGCCAGCTTCGGCCTCGGCGAGGCGCTGGTCTCCGGTCTGGTCAACGCCGACAACTACCAGGTACGCGACGGCGCGATTGTCGACAAGGTGATCTCCGTCAAGCAGCGCGCCATCCTCGCCGTCGAGGGCGGCGGCACCGAAGAACAGGTGATCGACGCGGACCAGCGGGAACAGGCCGCGCTGACCGACGACCAGGTCCTTCGGCTGGTGGAACTCGGCCGCCGGATCGAGGCGCATTTCGGCCGCCCGCAGGACATCGAATGGTGCCTGGCCGACGACGAGTTCCAGCTCGTCCAGAGCCGCCCGATCACCACGCTGTTCCCCATCCCGGAGGCCATCGACGAGGGAAACCACGTCTACCTCTCCGTCGGCCACCAGCAGATGATGACCGACGCGATGAAGCCGCTGGGCCTGTCGGTCTGGCAGCTGACGACCCCGCGCCCGATGGCCGAGGCGGGCGGGCGGCTGTTCGCGGACGCCACCGCACTGCTGTCGGTGCCCAAGAGCCGCACCAGTTTCCTTGCCGTGGTGGGGAAATCCGATCCGCTGATGGCGGACGCACTGGAGACCGTTCTTTCCCGCGAGGGCTTCATTTCCCCGGCCGAGGACGACGGACCCGGTCAGCAGGTCCCCGGCGCCGCACCGGCCACCATCGAAACCGATCCGGCCGTCGTCACCGAACTGATCCAGCACAGCGAGGCTTCCATCGCCGCGCTGCAGCGCGAAATCGCCGCGAAGTCCGGCAGCGAGCTGCTCGACTTCCTCTTCACCGACATCGAGGAAATGCGCCGGATCCTCTTCGATCCGCGCAGTCATCAGGTGTTCACCGCGGCGATGCAGTCGTACTGGTGGCTGAACGACCATCTGCGAGAGTGGCTCGGCGAAAAGAACGTCGCCGACACGCTCACCCAGTCTGTCCCGCACAACATCACCGCGGAGATGGGCCTCGCGCTCCTCGACGTCGCGGACGTGCTCCGGACCCATCCCGAGGTCGTCGCGTTCCTCCAGGACGTCGAGGACAACGGGTTCCTGGCCGAGTTGCCCAAGCTGGCCGGCGGGGAGGAATCGCGCGCCGCGATCCAGGGATACCTCGACAAGTACGGCATGCGCTGCGTCGGCGAGATCGACATTACCCGGCCGCGGTGGAGCGAACAGCCGGTCGCGCTGGTGCCGATGTTGTTGTCCAACATCAAAAACTTCGAGCCGGGGGCCGGGCACCGCCGCTTCGACCAGGGCCGCCGGGAAGCTTTGGACAAGGCGCGGGAGGTCCTGGAGCGCTTGCGCGCCTTGCCGGACGGCGAGGCGAAGGCGGAGGAAACCGAGCGGATGCTCGCGCGCGTCCGCACGTTCACCGGGTACCGCGAGTATCCGAAGTACGGCATGGTCAGCCGCTACTTCGTGTACAAGAAAGCTCTGCTGGGCGAGGCAGAGCGCCTGGTGCGGGCCGGCGTGCTCGACGAACCGGAGGACCTCTTCTTCCTGCGCTTGCGGGAATTCCAGGAGGTCGTGCGGACGAACGAGGTCGACCGCGAATTGATCCGGCAGCGCAAGGAAGCGTTCCGGTCCTACGCATCGCTGACGCCGCCCCGCGTGCTCACGTCGGACGGCGAGGCCGTTTCCGGCAGCTATCGCCGCGAAGACCTGCCCGAAGGCGCGCTGGGCGGGCTGCCGGTGTCCGCCGGGACCATCGAGGGACGCGCCCGCGTCATCCTGGATCTCGCCGACGCCGATCTCGAACCGGGCGACATCCTCGTCACGGCGTACACGGATCCGAGCTGGTCACCGCTGTTCGTGGCGATCACCGGTCTGGTGACCGAGGTCGGCGGCCAGATGACGCACGGCGCGGTGATCGCGCGGGAGTACGGCCTGCCCGCGGTCGTCGGGGTGCAGAACGCCACGCGGCTGATCAAGGACGGACAGCGGATCCGCGTCAACGGGACGGACGGGTACCTCGAAGTTCTCGACGCGCGGTAGGGGATCTCCGGGCGCTGCGCCATTTGGAGGTAACCATCGTAATCAGTTCGTGATAGTTTCCGCGGCTGTGTCCTCCATTAGTGTGCGCGTCCGGGTCGTTAGTGTGACTCTCAGTGTTCTCTTTGGGGGCCTCGGAGCAGCCAGCGGGACTTTCGCGCTGCGCTCCGGGCATCTCGACACACTGAGCGTCGCTGTCCCGGAAACCCGCAACGGCGGCCTGTCCTCGGGTGCGTTGCGGCCGTTCGCGGTGTCGCCGGCGTCCTCCACGTCGGCGACACCGAGCAGCAGCGCGCCCGCGACTACGGCCTCGACCTCGGCCACGCCCGCGCCGCCCCCGCCGCCCGCCGAAGAGTCCAAAGAGGACACTCCGACGCGCAGCAGCGCGAAGCCGTCGCCCCAGCCGCGCAGCGCGCCGACGCTGGCGGGCCAGGTCATCGCACTGGTCAACGACGAACGGGACAAGGCGGGCTGCGATCCAGTGGCCGAGGAAGCACATCTCGGCAAAGCCGCGCAAGGGCACAGCGACGACATGTCCGAGCGTGACTACTTCTCCCACGACACCCCGGAAGGCAAGAGCTTCGCCGACCGCATCACCGACGCCGGGTACCCGAAGCCGGGCGCGGAGAACATCGCGAAGGGTGCGACCAGCGCGGACCAGGTGATGCGGATGTGGATGAACTCCAGCGGGCACCGCAAGAACATCCTCAACTGCTCGCTGAAGAAGCTGGGCGTCGGCGTCACGACGGACGGCTGGTACTGGACGCAGGACTTCGGCTACTGATTCGGCCGCGGCGGGAGGCCGTATCGGGCCAGCACTGCCGCCCGCAGCTTCGGATCCGTCCGCGGAACCGGCTCGATGAACACCTCGGAGACGTCCGGGAACCGCTCGCTCAACTCGTCCGCCAGCCGCACACAGGCGTGTTCCAGGTCGGCGGCGCCGAGCGCGTCGTCGAAGTCCACGCGGGCGCAGACCAGGACGTTGTCGGTGCCCATCAGCATGGTCTGCAGATCCACCAAGGCGTCGATCTCCGGCGCGGCGCCGAGGTGGTCCCGGATGCCGCGGACCAAGCGCGGATCCGCCTGACGGCCGACCAGCAGACCCCGGTTCGTGCTGCCGAGCAGATACGCGACGCACGCCAGTAGCACGCCGATGAGGATCGACGCGATGCCGTCCCACACGTCCGAGCCGGTCAACTGGTGCAGCCCGATCCCGGCGAACGCGAGCAGCAGACCGACCAGCGCCGCCGAGTCCTCGAAGAGCACCGTCTTGGGTGCCGGGTCGTCGATCATCCGCAGGTAAGCGAAGAACGGCCGCTGCTCGGCTTTCGCGTCGCGACGGACTTGGCGAACCGCCTGCGCCCACGAGACCGATTCGAGCGCGAAAGCCAGCGCCAGCACGATGTAGCCGACAATCGGTTTCGTTTGCTCCGAACCCTCGCCGAAGACGGTGGCAAATCCTTCGTACAGTGCGAAGACCGCACCGGAAGCGAAGATCGACACCGCGGCCAGCAGCGACCAGAAGTACCGCTCCTTGCCGTACCCGAACGGATGGCGGCGATCAGCCGGTCGCTCGGACCGTTTCAACGCGGTGAGCAGCAGCACCTCGGTGATGGTGTCGGCGACCGAATGCGCGGCCTCGGACAGCATCGCGCCCGATCCGGTGATGATGCCCGCGACGAGCTTCAGTATCGCGATGGCCAGGTTCACCCCGCCGGCCAGCACCACGGTGAGAGTGCTTTCGCCGCCGCCCTCCGATTCGTCGCTCACGCCGGAAAGACTAACTGCACTGCGGGGTGCCGCGCCTGCTGCAAGCGGCCACGACGAGTACGAGCGTGCCCGCGACCAGCAACGACTGCTCAACCGTCGCGGCGAGGCCCGCATCGACGGCTGTCAGCAGACCGACCCAGCCGTACGTCACCGCGGCACCCGCAGCCAGCGAAATGGCTGGAGGACGCACACGGCTCGCGTACGCGACCACTGCCGCTTCCAACGCCAGCATGACGGCAACAGTCGGCCACGGAGGCAGGAAGCCTGTCTTCATGACGACCTGGAACGCGGTGCTTGCGAGGAGGCCGACCACGAAGCCGAGCCAACTTTTGCCGCGCACCGGTTTCGGGGTGGCCGTCAGTCGAAGAGCAGCGAACACGAGTCCAGCGGCCACGAGGAACGCACCGATCAACTGTGTGGGCGCCGCGAGGAAGTGCCCCATTTGGTAGCTCACGAAGAACGTTGCCGCGCAGCCGATGACCAACACGACGCTCCACGCCCATAGGCCAGGTCGGTGCAACCACGGCGTACGGCCGAAGAAGGCTTCCGCGATCGCGATGGGCGTCGCGATGCTCCACACCACGTGCAGCGTCACCACGTACACAGTCCACTGCCCGCCGACGCCCAGCCAAGGAATGTAGGCGGGCTTAAGCAGATCGAGACCGAGATAGTGCGGGTTGAACAGCGTCTGAGTCAGCAGTCCTTCTTCAGCGACCCCGTATGCCAGCGCCAGCGTGACGATGGTCGGCCAGCCTCGGTTCATCCGCCGCGCGACCTCGCGAATCAGCACCGCCCCGGCGCCGTACAGCGTCACGAACATCGCGAACATGGCCAGCTGCCGACCGGCTTCCGGCGGGCCGGCCAGGTACTGGTCGCCGAGCAGGAACTCGGCGAAGAGCGGTGAAAGCGCGGCCAAGGCGGCGATCGCGGTCTTCCGGAATGTCATGCCGGGACAGTCGCAGCGCGCCGACCTTCGGACCCGGGCCGAACATCCTGATCTGACCCTGACAAATGTCCCGGTAACACCAACGGCCCCTGGCATCCGCGGATGCCAGGGGCCGTCGTCAGGGAGAGAACCTCAGTCGTCGCCCTCGGGCAACGGCGTTCCGGTCGGCTTCTCGTCGGTCGGGACGTCCGGCTTGGCGGACAGTTCCGCGTCCGATTCGCCCAGCGACGGCGCGCCTGAGGCGACCAGCGCCGGCTCCGGCTTGCGCTTCACCGCGGTCAGCAGCAGCTGCGCGACGTCCACGACCTCGACCTTCTCGCTCGCCATGCCGTCGCTCTGGCGCGAGGTGACGCCGTCGGTGAGCATCACGCGGCAGAACGGGCAGCCGGTGGCGATCTTCGACGGAGCGGTGCCGAGCGCCTCGTCCACGCGCTCGACGTTGATCCGCTTGCCGATCTTCTCTTCCATCCACATCCGCGCGCCGCCCGCGCCGCAGCACATCGACCGGTCGCCGTGCCGCGGCATTTCGCGCAGCTGCGCACCGGACGCGCCGACTAGCTCGCGGGGAGCGTCGTAGACCTTGTTGTGCCGGCCCAGGTAGCAGGGGTCGTGGTAGGTGACGTCCTCGGCGACGGGCGCGACCGGCGTCAGGTGCTTCTCCCGCACCAGGCGGTTCAGCAGCTGCGTGTGGTGCACGACGTCGAACTGGCCGCCCAGCTCCGGGTACTCGTTGGCGAGGGTGTTGAAGCAGTGCGCACAGGTGACGACCACCTTGCGCGCCTTGCGTTCCCGGCCCTCGAACACCGAGTTCAGCACCTCGACGTTCTGCTGCGCCAGCATCTGGAACAGGAACTCGTTGCCCGCGCGGCGAGCCGGGTCACCGGTGCAGGACTCCTCCGAGCCGAGCACGGTGTACTTGACGCCCGCGATGTGCAGCAGTTCGGCCACCGCGCGGGTGGTCTTCTTCGCGCGGTCCTCGAACGCGCCGGCACAGCCGACCCAGAACAGGTACTCCGCGTCGCCGAGGTCGCCGTCGAAGACCGGGACCTCGAAGTCGAGGTCTTCGGTCCACTGCAGCCGGTCCTTGGCGTTCTGGCCCCACGGGTTGCCCTTGTTCTCCAGGTTCTTGAACATGCCGTTCAGCTCCGTGGGGAACGACGACTCGATCATCACCTGGTAGCGGCGCATGTCGACAATGTGGTCGACGTGCTCGATGTCCACCGGGCACTGCTCGACGCAGGCACCGCAGGAGGTGCAGGACCACAGCACGTCCGGGTCGATGACGCCGCCGTCGTCGCCGATGAGCGCCTTCTCGGACTCGGCAATCGCGAGGACGTCGATGCCCGCGTACATGTTGTCGCCGGACAGGCCAACCTCATCGCCCGCCATGTCGCGCTTGCCGCCAGCGAGCAGGTACGGAGCCTTCGCGTAGGCGTGGTCGCGAAGCTGCGTGATGAGCAGCTTCGGCGACAGCGGCTTGCCGGTGTTCCACGCCGGGCACTGCGACTGGCAACGGCCGCATTCGGTGCAGGTGGAGAAGTCCAGCCAGCCCTTCCAGCTGAAGTCCTCGATCGCGCCGACGCCGAAGGTGTCCTCGTCCGGGTCAGCCTCTTCGAGATCGAGCACCTTGCCCTTGCTCATCATCGGCTTGACCTTGCCGAGCGCGACGCCGCCGTCCGCCTCGCGCTTGAAGTAGATGTTGAAGAACGCGCTGAACCGGTGCCAGGCGATGCCCATGGTCATCGTGCGGGCCACGACGATCAGCCAGACGGTGGCGCTCATCAGCTTGATGAAGGCGAACACCGACACCAGCGCCGCGCTTGAGGGCAGCAGCTCGCTGAGCGGGTTCGACACGAACGCGGCCCAGGTCGGCGTCTCGTGGACGTGCATCGCGGCCTTGCCGGCGCGCACGCCGATGATGCCGATGCCCTCGACGATCACCACGGCCTCGACGAAGTAGGCCCACTTGAAGTTCGAGCCCGCGAAGCGCGACAGCCGGTCGGCGCGGCGCGGGTGGTTCAGCTGCCGGATGATCGCGAGCGCGACGCCGCCGACCACCGTGCCGACGCCGAGCAGCTCCATCAGGAGGCTCCACAGCGACCAGTCTTCGAGGATCGGCCAGCCCCAGGTCGGGACGAACACCTCGCCGTAGGCCTCGAACAGCGCGAGCGACCCGATCAGGAAGCCCCACATGACCAGCCAGTGCCACGGGGCGACCTGGCGGAACTTCGCCATGCGGGTGTGTGCCGCGAACTCCTTGACCAGGGTGATCATGCGCGGCACGAACGGGCCGTTGCGTGTCGCGTCGGGCTGGCCGAGCTTGATCACCCGCACGAAGCGGGCAATGGTCGCGATGAACATTCCCCAGGCGACGATGCCCAGGAGGACGGAGATCCCCCCGAGCGTCAGCTGTACAGCGCCCATCGTCGGGTGCCTTTCGTCCGGTGTGGTGGTCCCGCCGCGCGAGCGCGCCGGTGCCGAGCAGGGTAACGCTTCTTACTGATGGGTAACCGGTCTGGCGGCCCCAAGTCCCACCGATGTGGTGCACGCCTCGCTGGCAAGTGGGACGATCGTTCAGGTAATTTAGTGAGCTATGGGTGCTTACTTGTACCTCGCTTTGGCGATCGCCGCAGAAGTGACCGCCACCGTTTCGCTCAAGCTGTCCGAGGGCTTTTCCAAGCTGACGCCGTCGATCCTCGTGGTCGTCGGGTACGGGCTCGCCTTCTTCGCGCTGTCGCGGGTGCTGAAGCTCGGGCTGCCGATCGGAGTGGCCTACGCGATCTGGGCGGCGGCGGGCGTGGCGCTGGTCGCGCTGGTCGGCGTGCTGTTCCTGAAGGAGCCGATCAACCTCGCGATGATCTCCGGGCTGGTGCTCGTGATCGGCGGGGTGGTGCTCATCGAGGTCGGGAGCCAGTCGTGAAAATCCAGAGCGACGGCCGCAAGGCCCGCGGCGAGAAGCGCCGGACGGAGATCATCGAAGCGACTTTGCGCGTGATCGAACGCGACGGCGTCGCCGGGGTCACCCACCGTACGGTCGCGGCCGAGGCGGGCGTACCGGTGACGTCGACGACGTATCACTTCTCCTCGCTGGACGACCTCCTCGTGGCGACGCTCATTTCGTGCGCGCGCGACATGGCGACCGAGGTGTACTGGATGATCGACCGCGCCCGTTCGCGCGGCAGCCGAGGTGCGGAAGAGGTGGCGGGCCTGCTCGCGGAGGCGCTGGGGCCGCGCCGTGGTCGCACGATGGCGGAGTACGAGCTGTACCTGCTGGCCGCGCGCAAACCCGAACTGCGCCCGGCCGCGCGACGCTGGCTGGATGTGTTGACGTCGATGGTCCGGCATGACGACGAGGTCGCCTTCCGGGTGTTTCTCGCGGGTATCGACGGGCTGCTGATCCAGGGGTTGATCGACGACGAGCCGCCGTCGGCGGAGGAGTTGCGGCCGGTGGTGGATTACCTGCTCAAACCCGCTTGACGCCGCTGATTACCTTGCGGCCATGAGGATTGTGGGTGCTTACGAGCTGGACGACGACATCGCGCGGGTGGATCTCGATGTCGTGTGGAAGTTCCTGTCCGGGGAGGCGTACTGGGCCCGGTGGCGGACCCGGGAACACGTCGAGCAGCAGGTGCGGACCGCTTGGCGGGTGGTCGGCGTGTACGAGAGGGCGAGCGGGCGTCAGGTCGGCTTCGCGCGGGCGTTCTCGGACGGGGTCGCGATGGCTTATCTCGCGGATGTGTTCATCACCGCGGACGCGCGGGGCGCGGGGCTGGGCAAGGAAATCGTGCGAGAGATGATCGACAACGGGCCGGGAGCGAACTTCCGCTGGATGCTGCACACGTCGGACGCGCATGATCTGTACCGGAAGTTCGGGTTCGCCGAGCACGCCGAGGGGCGGTATCTGGAACGCGAGGCGGTCCACGGGTAGCCGCGACCAGCTGCCGAAGGTCAAGGACGTCGTGGCGCAGCTGGTCATCAACCCGAACACGGTGCTGAAGGCGTACCGGGAGCTGGAGCACGACGGACTCGTCGCGGCCCGTCCCGGCGTCGGCACGTTCGTGACGGCAACACTCGCCGGGCCGCCGCCCGCTGTCGTCGCCGCGCTGCGCCGGGACTTGCAGAAGTGGCTGGCCAAAACCCGGCTGTCCGGCCTCGACGGCTCCACGTCACCGCCAGGGGCGAAACGGCATGACCGCGGTACTGGGGGCGACCGCGCTGGGCAAACGTTACGGCCGGAACTGGGCGTTGTCGCGGTGCACGCTGAGCCCCCCCCGGCCGGCCGGGTCGTCGGGCTGGTCGGCCCGAACGGTGCCGGGAAGTCGGCGCTGCTGAATCTCGCGGCCGGGCTGCTGACGCCGACCATCGGCTCCCTTGAGGTGTGCGGCGGGGTGCCGGGCAGCTGGCGAAGGTCGCTTTCCTCGCGCAGGACACGCCGGTTTATCCCGGGTTGAGCGTCGGGGAGCACCTGCGGCTCGGGGCCCGGCTCAATCCGCGATGGGACGACGCGCTGGCCCACGCCCGGATCGAGCGCTGGGGGCTGGACCCGAGACGGCGTGCGGGAAAGCTTTCCGGCGGACAGCGGGCCCAGCTCGCGCTCACTCTCGCCAGCGCGAAACGTCCGCAGCTGCTGGTGCTGGACGAACCCGTGGCCGCGCTCGATCCGCTCGCCCGGCGCGATTTCCTCGCCGGCCTGATGGAGATCGTCGCCGAGGACGGCGTCAGCGTCGTCCTGTCCTCGCATCTGGTCGCCGACCTGGAACGGGTGTGCGATCACCTGGTCGTGCTCGTCGGCGGCGAGGCCCGGCTCGACGGCGAGGTCGAGGAGATCCTGGCGACGCACCGCAGGCTGACCGGTCCGCGGCGCGACGTGGCCACGCTGCTCGCGGCGCACTACGTCGTCTCCGAGAGCCATACCGGCCGCCAGTCCACCGTGCTCGTCCGCACCGAGGAACCGATCCTCGATCCACAGTGGACGGTCAGCGAACTCGGATTGGAAGACCTCGTGCTCGCTTACCTGAGCGGTGCCGCCCGTCGTCCGGTCCTGGAGTTGCTTCGATGATCTGGCTGGCCTGGCAGCAGTTCCGGCTTCAAGCGCTCGCGTTGTACGGGCTGCTCGGCGTCCTCGCGGCGATCCTGGTGCTCGTCGGACGGCCGAAGCCCGGTGACGGACCGCTCGCCCCGAGCGAAGATCTGCTGTATTACGGCGGGGTCGTCGTGCTGTACGCGCTGCCCGCGGACCCCGCGCCGGCGGCACTGCCCGCCTCGACCGGTCGGCACCACCTCGCTGTACCTGGAGGACACCTCCCGGCCCGACCCGTGGGCGACCGGGGTGAACGCGCGGGAACTGATGGTTTCCCTGTGGCATCCGGCGAAAACGGCGACCGGCAGGCCCGCCGGGTACCTCACTCCCGACGAGTCCCGGCTCCTGCTCGAAGACGGCGGGATCACCACCTTGCCGCCGGACATCCTGAGCCGTACCCGGACGAACGCGGGAGTCTGCCGCTGATCGTGCTCTCGTCGGGATTCACCAAACAGCGCGGCACCCTGACCGCCCTCGCGGAGGAGCTGGCCAGCCCATGGCTACGCGGTCGACCACACCTACGAGAACGTCGGACAGTCCTTTCCGGACGGTCGCGTCACCGCCTGCGTGGCCCGCACTTATCCCCGGAGCCCGGAGTTCTGGCGGAAAGTGGTGCGCGGCCGGGCCCGCGGACGTTTCGTTCGTGCTGAACCACTTGACCGGTCCGGAACCGAAATGGTGCGGTGCCGGGCTGATCGACCCTCCCCGGATCGCGATGGCCGGACATTCGATCGGCGGCGCGAGCGCCATCCCGGCGATGCTGGCGGACCCGCGCATCCGTGCCGGAATCGACATCGACGGAACGTCGGAGGACCCGATCCCGGACGGCAGGGCGCTGTCCCGGCCCTTCCTGTTCCTCGGCAAAACGGCGACCTACACCCCGGGCAGCGGCCGTCCCGAGACGATCAGCTGGGAGAACGGCTGGAAGCACCTGAGCGGGTGGAAACGCTGGCCGCTGGTGACCGGCGTGGTCCACCAGTCGTTCACCGACCTCGTCCTGCTCGGCGACCAGCTCGGCCTCGACTTCGGCGCGGAGCAGCCGGGCACGCGCACGGTGGCCATCACCCGCGCGTACGTCCGGGCGTTCTTCGACCAGCACCTCCGGCACCGGCCGCATCCGGTGCTCGACCGGCCTTCGCCGCGTTATCCGGAGGTGTTGTTCTGCTCGGTGGAACCGCCTTCCTGCCAGTGAACCGGCAGCGCCCGGGCGACGACGTCGCGGACCACGGTGTCGTCCGGCGCGCAGTTCTCCAGCACCATGTCCAGGTCCTCGGCGCCGGCCCAGGCGTAGCGCGGATGCTTGTCCCATTCCAGCGCCGGGCGGGACAGGTCGCCCTCCACTTCGATCAGGAAGTAGGCGCTGACCTGGTCGACGCCGTCGTTGTCCTGCCAGTGGTAGCTGCCGAGGTTCCGCACGATCCGGCGCAGCCGCCAGCCGGTTTCCTCGGCGACCTCCCGGGCCAGCGCCTCGACCGGCGTCTCCCCGTCCTCGACGTGCCCGCTCACGATGTCCCAGGTGTTCGGGAACAATCGCCGGTCCGGGCCGCGGAGCTGCACGAACGCGCGTCCCTCGGCGTTGAGGACAACCCCGCCCACCACGTCGGGACGCGGTTGCGGAAGGACAACCCCCTCCGCAACCGCGATCTCGCTCTCCCCCATCGGAACCCTCAGCCCTTGTTCTCGTAAACCGGTACCAGCGTCGCCCGGCCGAGCGTGTGGCCGAACATGTTGAATCCCAGGAACGCCGGCGTAGCGTCCTCCGGAACCTCCAACGTCTCCACATCCAGCGCGTGCACCACGAAGAAGTACCGGTGCGGCCCGTGCCCGGGAGGCGGCGCGGCCCCCAGGTACTGCTTCACCCCGCCGTCACCCTTGAGCGTGACCGCCGAAGAGGGCAGCCCCGACCCCGCGGAGTCCCCCACGCCCGACGGCAGCGAAGACACCGAAGCCGGGATGTTGAACACCGCCCAGTGCCAGAAACCGCTGGCAGTCGGGGCGTCCGGGTCGTACACGGTCACCGCGAAGCTGCGGGTGTCCTCCGGGAAGCCTTCCCACGCCAACTGCGGCGAGCGGTCCTCGCCGCCGGCGCCGAAGATGCCCGACAGGTGCGGCTGGGCCAGGGTCTCGCCGTCGGCGATGTCCGTGCTGCGCAGCGTGAACGAGGGAACCGACGGCAGGTAGTCGTACGGATTGGGCGGCTGGGGCATGGGTTCCTCCTGATCAACGGGGCTCTCCGGCCGCCAGGTTAGGACCCTGGGCCTCGCCTCGCCGCCTCAGGGATGTTTCGGGGGGTTTACCGGATGTCCCCGGGGGTCCGCACCTTCTAACGTCTCTCCAGACAGCCGAGAGTGGTACTGAGGGGAACTGACATGGCACGCCCGCTTCTGGCACTGGCCGGCATCGCGGTGATCGGCGTTGGGGTGGCGATCGGATTCGGCGGGTGGGGGTTCGGTTCCACGGTTTCGCGGGACGCGACGCTGCCGCAGGAGATCCGCGGGGTGAAGCTGGAGAACGGCTCCGGTGACGTGCGCATCCGCACGGCTCCCGGCGCGGCTCGCGTGCATCAGACCCTTCGCTACCACTTCAGCGGCGAGCCCGGCGACGCCTACCGCGTCGAGGGCGACCAGCTCGTCATTGTCGACTGCGGCCGCAACTGCACCACCGACCTGGAGCTGATCGTCCCGCCGGGGATTCCGGTCACGGGCAGCTCCGACTCCGGCACGCTGGACTTCGCGGGTGTCGGCAGCGTCGACGTCACCGCGGATTCGGGGCAGGCGCGGATGCAGGACGTTCCGGGACTGGTGAAGCTCCAGCTGGACAGCGGCTCGACGGAACTGCACGACGTCGGCGAGGTGCAGGTGCACAGCCAGTCCGGCCGGATCGAGGGCGACGGCCTGCGCGGGCCGGTCGACGTGTCCGCGGGCAGCGGGCGGATCGAGCTCACGCTGACCCAGCCCAACAATGTCAAGGCGCAGGCCGACTCCGGCCGCGTCGAGGTGTCCGTGCCGCGCAACGGGTCCTACCAGGTCACCGGCAACAGCGAGAGCGGCCACCGCAGCATCGACATTCCGCAGAACTCCGGTCCGGACGCGAAGACGCTCGAGTTGAACACCGACAGCGGCAGCGTCACCGTCAAGGCCGTCTGAAGGGGAGAACAGACACATCATGCGCAAACTCGAAACGCGGCTGCTGGCCGCGGTGCTGGCGGGCGCGGTGGGGGCGTTCGCGATCACCGCGGCGGTCGGCCACTCGCCTGAACCGCAGGCCACGACGCCGGTCGCGGTGGTGGAAATCCCGGTGCGGCAAGGGGTCGTCCGGAACGCGGAGACGGTCGTGCTCCGCACCGCGGCCGACGACCGGACGGCGCGGGTGCGCCGGGCATGAACCTGGCCGCTGCCGTGCTGACCCTGCTTCCGCTGGTCAGCGCACCGACCCCGGCGTTGACCTGGACACCGTGCGGGACGGAGCAGGAACCGGCCGCACAGTGCGGCCAGATCGAGGTGCCGATCGACCGTGCCCACCCGGAAACCGGTACGGCGCACATCCCGCTCACTCGGCTGCCCGCGGCCGACCGGCCGCACCGGATCGGTTCGCTGCTGGTCAATCCGGGCGGTCCGGGCGGGTCCGGAGTCGGCTTCGTGCGCTTCGGCGGGCTCGACACCAAGGTCATCGGCTCGGCGCGGAAACCGTTGCGGGACCGCTTCGACATCATCGGCTTCGACCCGCGGGGGGTGTGGTTCAGCGCTCCGAAGATCAGCTGTGACCAGGCGAAGCTGTACGACCCGAAGATCGGTCTCTTCCCGGCCACGAGGCAGCAGTACGACGCCTTCGTCGCGCACAACCGCGCGGCAGGCGAAGACTGTCTCGCCAAGACCGGCCCGATGCTCGGGCACGTCGACACCCAAAGCGCCGCCGAGGACGTCGACGCGATCCGCGGCGCGCTCGGCGAGCGGAAGATCTCCTGGCTCGGCGTCTCGTACGGCACTGAACTGGGCGCGGTCTACGCGTCGAAGCATCCGGACCGGGTACGCACGATGGTGCTCGACGGCGCGGTCGACCATGCCCGTCCGACGCGCCAGGCGATGGTCGAGGAAGCCGCTGCCACCGAGGACGCCTTGCTGCGGTTCGCCGCGTGGTGCGACCGTTCGAGCGATTGCGCACTGCACGGCAAGAACGCGCTCGCCCGCTACGACGACCTCGTCACCCACGGCGCTTACGCGAAAGTGTTGGGCCGCAAGGCCACCGGCGAGGAGCTGGCCTCCGGCGCGTACGGCTACCTCTATCTCCCCGCCGAGTGGCCGGAGCTGAGCCGCGCACTGGCGGACCCGGACGCGAGCGCGCTTGCCCAGCACACGTCGTTCGCGAGCGACACCTACGGCGCGTATCGCTCGATCGGCTGCCAGGACTTTCCGTCGCCGTTCGCCGGACTGGCGGACCTGCGCGCGACCGCACGGGTGATCCGCGCGGTCGCCCCGCACAGCTGGCGCTACAGCGAGTACTGGGATCTCGGCGCGGGCTGCACCGGCTGGCCGCTGCCCGCGCTGAACCCGCCGCAGCCGCATCCGGTGCACGGAGCGCCGCCGATCCTCGTCGTGGGCGGCGCGCACGACCCGGCGACGCCGTTGCCGTGGGCACACGGACTGGCCGCGAGCATCGACGGATCGGCGCTGCTCACGTATCTGTCCGACGGCCACACCGGACTGCTCAACTCCGAATGCGTGCGGCGCGCCGAGGTCAGGTACCTGGTGAGTGGCGTCACACCACCGCGGGGCGAATTCTGCGGGTGAACCCGGGAACAAGACCGGGGGGTCCGCCGTTATCCTGATAGCAAGGTTGAGTGCGGTCGGCTCAAGTCTGGTGGACCAGGCCGTGCGCGAGACTTGCCGAACCTGCTAAGAAGGTACTCAAGAGTGCCTCGAAACCGCAGGTCACGAACATAGCAGCAACCCAGTCCAGAACACGAGAGGAAGCACCATGGCGCGAGCGGTCGGCATCGACCTCGGCACGACCAACTCGGTCGTCGCCGTCCTTGAGGGCGGCGAGCCGACGGTCATCGCCAACTCGGAAGGCTCCCGTACCACCCCGTCCATCGTCGCCTTCGCCAAGAACGGCGAAGTGCTCACCGGCCAGCCGGCGAAGAACCAGGCCGTCACGAACGTCGACCGCACCATCCGGTCCGTGAAGCGGCACATCGGCACCGACTGGAAGACCGAGATCGACGGCAAGGCCTACACGCCGCAGGAGATCAGCGCGCGAGTGCTGATGAAGCTCAAGCGCGACGCGGAGGCGTACCTGGGCGAGGAGATCACCGACGCGGTGATCACCGTCCCGGCCTACTTCGAGGACGCGCAGCGGCAGGCCACCAAGGAAGCAGGCCAGATCGCGGGCCTGAACGTGCTCCGGATCGTGAACGAGCCGACCGCGGCCGCGCTGGCCTACGGCCTGGACAAGGGCGAGAAGGAACAGACCATCCTGGTCTTCGACCTCGGCGGCGGCACGTTCGACGTGTCCCTGCTGGAGATCGGCGAGGGCGTCGTGGAGGTGCGCGCCACCTCCGGTGACAACCACCTCGGCGGCGACGACTGGGACGAGCGCATCGTCACCTGGCTGGTCGACAAGTTCAAGGCCACCAACGGCATTGACCTGACCAAGGACAAGATGGCGCTGCAGCGCATCCGCGAGGCGGCCGAGAAGGCGAAGATCGAGCTGTCCAGCT
Source organism: Amycolatopsis rubida (assembly GCF_900115345.1). Lineage (GTDB taxonomy): Bacteria > Actinomycetota > Actinomycetes > Mycobacteriales > Pseudonocardiaceae > Amycolatopsis > Amycolatopsis rubida. Next base: position 1,139,212 of record NZ_FOWC01000001.1, read on the forward strand.
CCAACTCCGCCAGCATCAACCTGCCCTACATCACCGTGGACGCGGACAAGAACCCGCTGTTCCTCGACGAGACGCTGTCGCGCGCCGAGTTCCAGAAGATCACCTCGGATCTGCTGGAGCGCACCCGCCAGCCGTTCAACAACGTCATCCGGGACGCGGGCATCGCGGTCGGCGACATCGACCACGTGGTCCTCGTCGGCGGTTCCACCCGGATGCCCGCGGTGTCCGAGCTGGTCAAGGAGCTGACCGGCGGCCGCGAGCCGAACAAGGGCGTGAACCCGGACGAGGTCGTCGCCGTGGGCGCCGCGCTGCAGGCCGGCGTGCTCAAGGGCGAGGTCAAGGACGTCCTGCTGCTCGACGTGACCCCGCTGTCGCTGGGCATCGAGACCAAGGGCGGCGTCTTCACCAAGCTGATCGAGCGCAACACCACGATCCCGACCAAGCGGTCCGAGATCTTCTCGACGGCGGACGACAACCAGCCCTCGGTGCAGATCCAGGTGTTCCAGGGCGAGCGCGAAATCGCCGCGGCGAACAAGAAGCTCGGCATGTTCGAGCTGACCGGTCTCCCGCCTGCCCCGCGCGGCGTGCCGCAGATCGAGGTCACCTTCGACATCGACGCCAACGGCATCGTGCACGTGACCGCGAAGGACCTCGGCACGAACAAGGAGCAGTCGATGACGATCACCGGCGGCTCCGCGCTGCCGAAGGACGACATCGACCGCATGGTCAAGGACGCCGAGGCGCACGCCGAGGAAGACAAGAAGCGCCGCGAGGAAGCGGAGACCCGCAACCAGGCGGAGACGCTGGTCTACCAGACCGAGAAGTTCGTCAAGGACAACGAGGACAAGCTGCCCGAGGACCTCAAGGGCAAGGTGAAGACCGCGATCGACGAGGCGAACGAGGCGCTCAAGGGCACCGACTCGGCCAAGATCCGCGAGTCCATCGAGAAGCTGAACACCGCTTCGCAGGAGATGGGCAGCGCGCTGTACGCGAACGCGGGCGCGGCCGGTGCCGAAGGCGCTCCGGGTGCTGAGGGCGCGGCCGGTGCCGCGGGCGACGCTCCGAAGTCGAAGGCGGACGACGTGGTCGACGCCGAGATCGTGGAAGAGGACGAGAAGAAGTGACCCCCCGCCACTCCGAGACCGAGGGTTCTGGCCCCGAGGAACCGGTAGTCGTGCGGGATCGGCGACGGGTGGATCCGCAGACCGGCGAGGTCCACCCGCCCGCCGCGGAGGAAACTCCGGCCGGTGCGGAGCCCGTGCAGCACGCGGGCCCCTCGCTGGGTGATTCCGTGGACGAAGCCGTTCCGGCTGCCTCGGATATCGAGAAGCAACTGTCCGAGCGCACTGCCGACCTGCAGCGGTTGCAGGCGGAGTACGCGAACTACCGCAAGCGGGTCGACCGCGACCGCGAGGCTGTGGTGCAGGGCGCGAAGGCGTCCGTGGTCGGCGATCTGCTGCCGCTGCTGGACGACCTCCAGCGCGCGGAGCAGCACGGCGATCTCACCGGCGCGTTCAAGGCGGTGGCCGACAAGCTGGTCTCCAGCCTGGAGCGCTCCGGTCTGGAAGCGTTCGGCGCCGAGGGCGAAGAGTTCGACCCGAGCATCCACGAGGCCGTGCAGCACAACACGTCCCCGGACGTGAAGGGTCCGACGGTCACCCTGGTGATGCGTCGCGGCTACCGCTTCGGCGAGCGGGTGCTGCGCGCGGCTCTGGTCGGCGTGACCGACCACGAGCCCGGCGACGCTCCGGCGGAGCAGCCGGTCGATCCGCCGGTCGGCGGCGAACTGCCGCTCGACGGTTCGGTTGATGAGCCCGGCCAGCAGTAACAATCGGTTTGCAGCGAAAGGAGGAGACACCCGATGAGTGCTCGGGAGTGGATCGGCAAGGACTTCTACAAAGAGCTGGGTGTCTCCTCCGACGCGACCGCGGACGAGATCAAGAAGGCCTACCGCAAGCTGGCCAAGGAAAACCACCCGGACGCCAACGCGGGCAACACCGCGGCCGAGAACAAGTTCAAGGCCGTGTCCGAGGCATACGGCGTGCTGTCCGATCCGGCCAAGCGCAAGGAGTATGACGAGGCGCGCACGCTCTTCGGCTCCGGCGGCGCGGGCGGATTCGGCGGCTTCCCCGGTGGCGGCGGCGCCGGCGGGTTCGACATGAGCGACCTGTTCAACCAGGCGGGCGCGCAGGGCCAGCAGGGCGGATTCGGCGGCCTCGGCGACATCCTCGGCGGCATTTTCGGCCGCGGCCGGGGCGGTGCCGCCGGTGCCACGGCGAACCGGCCGCAGCGCGGCGCGGACGTCGAGACCGACGTGCGCATCGACTTCCTCGAATCGGTCAAGGGCGCGACGCTGCCGTTGCGGCTGTCGAGCCCGGCCACCTGCTCCACCTGCGGCGGCAACGGCGCGAAGCCGGGCACCTCGCCGCGGATCTGCCCGACCTGCAGCGGGTCCGGGCTGGTCAGCCGGAGCCAGGGCGCGTTCGCGTTCTCCGAGCCGTGCCAGGACTGCCGCGGCCGGGGCAAGATCATCGACGACCCGTGCCCGGAATGCGGCGGCGAGGGCGTCAGCACCCGCACCCGCACGCTCACCGTGCGCATCCCGCCGGGCGTGAAGGACGACCAGCGGATCCGGCTGGCCGGCCAGGGCGAACCCGGCCGGGGCGGCGCGCAGGCGGGCGACCTGTACGTGCGCGTGCACGTGGCCCCGCACAAGCTGTTCGGGCGCAAGGACCTCAACCTCACGCTCACCGTGCCGGTGGACTTCACCGAACTCGCGCTGGGCACCACAGTCACGGTGCCGACGCTCGAAGGCAAGGTGTCGCTCAAGGTGCCCGCGGGTACCGCGAGCGGACGAGTGTTGCGAGTGCGCGGAAAGGGCATTCAGAAGCGGGACGGCGCGCAAGGCGACCTGCTGGTCACCCTGGAGGCGGCGGTCCCGGCGAAGCTCGACGACAAGGCGCGGTCGGCACTTGAGGCCTACGCCGAGGCGATGAAGGGCCACGACCCGCGGCCTGAGCTCACCGAGTTGCTCGAAGGCAGGTGAGGGTGATGTTCGGCGGTAATCCGGGACTCCCGCACGGCGCGGACGAGGACACCCCGGTGTTCGTGATTTCGGTGGCGGCCCAGCTTTCCGGGCTGCACGCGCAGACGCTGCGCTCCTACGACCGGCACGGCCTGGTCTCGCCGGGCCGCACCGCCGGCGGCGGACGGCGCTACTCGCTGCGCGACATCGCCCTGCTGCGCGAGGTCCAGCGCCTCTCGCAGGAGGACGGGGTCAACCTGTCCGGCATCAAGCGCATCATCGAACTGGAGAACCAGGTCGACGCGCTGCGGTCCCGGGTGCACGAGCTGACCGAAGAACTCGCCGCCGCGTACGCGGCCGCCGAACAGGCCGCCGCCGCGGTGCACGCGTCCTACCGCAAGGACCTGGTGCCGCTGCGGCAGACCACCTCGCTGGTGGTCTGGAAGCCCAAGCGCCGCTGAACCTGTCGTGAGTGGCGATCACGGTGAGAACCGCGATCGCCACTCACAAGAACCCGGCCCCTCCTGCCACTGGAGGGGCTTTTCGCTGCCCTGCCTGCCCTGCCTGCCTGCCTGCCCGGCCCTGACTGCAAGGCCCGCCCTGCCCTCCGTGGCCTGGCCCAGCCTGCCCGGCCCTGCCCTGTCCTGTCCTGTCCTGCGGCCCTGCCTGCATGGCCCGCCCTGCCCTGCCCTGCGTGGCCTGGCCCAGGCTGCTCTGCGTGGCCCAGCCTGCCCGCCCGGCCCTGCCTGCCCGGCCCGGACCCCGCCTCCCCACAGCGCCCCCCCACCCCAGCCCCCCGCAGCCGGTGTCTCGGGGCGTGAGTCTCGTAAGTGTTTATGCCGCTTAGAACCGGGATAAACACTCACAACCCTCCCCGCGGCCGCAAGAGGCCCCTCACTGTCCTGCCTGGACTTCCGCCCCCAGTTCCCGCAGATCGGCGAACGCCTCGGCCAGGTAGTCGTCAAGATTCCGCGTCGGGTCGCTGATCCACGCCTGCGTGGAGTGATGGAACGTCGCCCATCCGGCATGCGCCGCCAACCGCGCCAGCCGGTCCTCGACTCCCCGCTGCCGCAACGCTTCCGCGAGCGCTTCAGCGAGGGTCGCCGCCTTGGCCAGATTGCGTTCGCGCAGTGTCGGCGTCGCCGCGATCAGATCGCGCCGGGGTTCGGCGAACGGGAGGTTGCGTTCCATGATCCGCCCGGCCTTCTTGAACGCGCGCAGCAGGATTTCCAGCGGCGCAAGGCCGTCCGGGGCTTCGGCGACCGACTGGGTGAGGTCCTCGCGCAGGTCGGCTTCGCCGTCGAAGAGCACCTCGCGTTTGTCCGGGAAGTGCCGGAAGAACGTGCGCTCGGTGACGCCTGCCCGGGCCGCGATCTCCGCGGTGGTCGTTTTGTCGAACCCGTTTTCCCGGTACAGCTCCAGCGCCGCCTGTTTGAGGCGGCTGCGCGCTTCTGCTCCGCTCCGTGGCACCTCCTGAGCCTACCCGGCTTGTGCGACAGTGACTGACACCACATTGTGTCAGTCACTGTCGCTACGCGTAGAGTCAGTGACTGACGCTAAGGAGTCTTTCATGCATGTCTTCGTCACTGGCGGCTCTGGCCAGACCGGGCCCGCCGTCGTCGCCGAACTGATCCGGGCCGGGCACACGGTCACCGGTTTGGCTCGCTCGGACGCCTCCGCCGCGCGGCTGGAATCGCTCGGCGCGACACCGCACCGGGGTTCGCTCGACGACCTCGACAGCCTGCGCCGCGGTGCCGAAGCCGCCGACGGCGTGCTGCACATGGCCCAAGGCGGCAGCTACGCCGATCCCGACGACCTCGTCCGCCGCGACTGTGAGGCGATCGACGCGCTGGGCCAGGCCGTGGTCGGCACCGGGAAACCGTTCGTCAGCACGTCGGGCACGCTGGTGCTGAAGGCCGACCAGGTCAGCACCGAACTTGACCCGGCGGATCCCGGTTCGGTCGCCTGCTTCCGCATCCCCGGCGAGCAGGCCTGTCTCGGATTCGCCGACCGTGGTGTCCGCGCCAGCGTCGTGCGGCTGGCACCGACTGTGCACGGACCACGCGACCATGGCTTCATTCCAGCGCTCATCGCGGGCGCGCGCCGGGCAGGTGTCTCGGCGTATATCGGCGACGGTACGAACCGGTGGCCAGCTGTCCATCGCAATGACGCGGCAGTACTTTTCCGGCTGGCGCTGGAAAAGGCGCCTGCGGGGGGCATGCTGCACGGCGTCGGGGAAACCGTCGAGATCAAGACCGTCGCGGAGAAGATCGCGCAGTTGCTGGACATCCCCACGACGTCCTTGACTCTCGAAGAAGCCGCCGAACACCTCGGTAATCCTTTCCTGGCAAGGTTTTTCTCCCTCGACGTGCCTGCCTCCAGCGCGCACACCCAAGAACTGCTGGGTTGGACGCCGAACCACGCGACGCTGCTGGAAGACCTGGAGACCGGCGACTACTTCGCCCCGGAGGCCAGCGGCCGCGCCGAGGCGGTGTGGCGCTAGTTCCGGGACCGCACCAAACCGGCTTCGTATGCGACGATCACCGGTTGCGCGCGGTCCCGGGCGTCGAGTTTCGCCAGCAGCCGTCCGACGTAAGTCTTCACCGTCGCCCGCTCAGTTATCTCCACATTGGACAGTCCACCGGCGACGAGCGTGAGCATCTCGCGTTCTAGCGGGGCCAGAGCAGCGATGTCCGCGCGCGGTGGCGGCCGCCACGCGCACCGCCGCGCAAAGGCCGGGCGGGTGTCCTTGAGCAGGAAGCCGGTCGCCCCGGCGCGCAGTGCGGCGAAGGCGTGCTCGTCCAGGTCGAACATGGTCAGCGCCAGCACCCGCACGTCCGGGTGCGCTCGCCGATCAGCCGGGTCGCTTCGATGCCGTCCATGTTCGGCTGGCCGCTGCCTATCGCGCCGGAGTGCTCGGCCGGGTGCGCGCCGCAGCGACCCTCATGCCGCTCGGTGTCCTCAATGGAACGACGCTGTGGTCGATCGTCGCCGCGGCCGGGTTTGCCTAGCGTTCCTGCCGGTTGGCCTTCTGAAACAAACCGAGCGTCCGGAACGACGCGCCTTCGGTCTCGCCTGCCTCGGCGCGGTGGCGGTCGGCGCGCTCGGTTACTTGAGCACGCTGGGTTGACTACTTCAGGTGTTCCTCGAAGAACGCCATCACGCGTCGCCAAGCGTCGGAATCCGACGGCTCGTGATAGCCCATCCCGGTAATCCGGGCGAGCGCGGCCAGCGGTGCGGGCCGGTAGTGGTTCGCGAAGCCGTGCCCGGCGGCCGGGTATTCCTTGACGTCGTGCGGGATTCCGCGTTCGGTGAGCGCGGCTTCGAGCTTGGCCGCGGCACCGCGCAGGGAGACGTCCTTGCCGCCGAAGCTGCCGACGATCGGGCAGGCACCGTCCAAAGCGGACAGATCCTTCGGCAGTTGCCCGTAGTACGGGGCGGCGGCGTCGAAGGCCCGCGAGGCGGCCACCAGCGCGAACCCGCCGCCGATGCAGAATCCGACGACGCCGGCCTTGCCGGTCGCGTCGTCCCGTCCGGCGACGAGCGCCCGCGCCGCTTCGATGTCCGCGAACGCCCGGCCCTGTCGCGCGAACAGATCCTGGAACGTCCGCTTCACGCACCGGATCATGCCGCCGCGCGAGTACAGATCGGGGCTCAGCGCGAGATAACCCGCGGCGGCGTACCGGTCAGTGATCTCGCGCGCGTCCTGGTTCACCCCGAACACGTCGTGGATCAGCACCACCGCCGGGAACGGGCCGTCGCCGGAGGGCACCGCCAGATAACCGTCGATTTCCCCGTCCGCCACCGGAATCCGGATGTCCATCGGCTCAGTCCGCGGTGAACGGGTCGTATTGGATCTGGTCCAGCGCGCTGCCCGCGACGAGCATCCGCGACACCGTCGCGCGGATCATCGCGGGCGACCCGGACACCAGGATGTCGTGGTTCGGCCACGCGCCGTACCGCGTGACCGCCTCGGCGAGCGTGCCGTGTTCGCACCCGGGCAGATGATCGCCCCGTTCGACGACCGGGGTGATGGTGAGCCACGGGTTGGTCGCGGCGAGCGCGCGCAGTTCTTCCAGGTCGTAGAGGTCCTCGCGGGTCGGACCGCCGTAGAACAGCCGGGTCTTCGGGTTCTCGCCCCACAGCGCGAGGTGGTCGAGGATCGCCCGCAGCGGCGCGACCCCGGTGCCGCCCGCGACCATCAGCACGCCGCGCGACTGTTCGCGGTTGACGGTCATCCGGCCCAGCGGCGGGCCGAGCCGCCAGACGTCGCCCGCCTGCGTGTGGCTCACGATCGCCCGGGACACCCAGCCGCCGTCGACCGCGCGCACGTGGAATTCGATGCCGCCGTCCTCGCGCGGCGCGTTCGCCGGCGACAGATACCGCCACAACCGCGGCCGCTGCGGAACCTCGACGCTCATGTACTGGCCGGGCGAATACGGCACCGGCTGGTCCGGGATCACCCGCACCAGTGCGAGATCCCAGGTGAGCCGCCGGTGCTCGACCACGGTGGCCGACCACGACGCCGGGTTCTCGTCCGCCGCCGCGGCCTCCTGCATCGCGCGCGCGACGATGGTGAACGCCTCCGCCCACGCGCGCTCGACCTCGGGCGTCCACTCCGGCCCGAGGTGGTTTTTCAGCGCGGCCAGCAGCGCGGTGCCGACAGCCTCGTAATGCTTGGGGGCCACCCCGAACTTGCGGTGGTCGCGGCCGAGCTGGCGCAGGAACGGCAGCAGGTCGTCCGGCCGGTCCACCATCTGCACGACGCGGGCCAGCGCGCGGATGATGCGCCCGCCCTGCACTTCCATGTTGATCGGGAAGAAATCGCGCGTGGCAGGCGCGAGGGTGAACAGCATCCCGTAGAAGAACTGCGAGATCTCCGGGGCGTACGGCTCCGATTTGGCCCAGGTGTCGCGGATGAGCTGCACCATCGCGACCACGGCGGCGGGCGCCTGCCGGGGCGCGGCTGAGGTCCGCGGGAGCGGGCTGATCGAATCGGCTGTCATCGGGCTGTCGTCGTTCATAGGTCGGGACCGGAGGCCGGGGGGTTGGGAGGGAAAGGTCACGAGAGCAGGGCGGCCGAGGTTGTCGGATTCGGCTCGCGCCCTCGCGCGGGGGAATTCGCCACTCCTGCTCCTCGTTGTCCACGACGTGCTCGCCGCGTCGGCATCGCGGGGCGTCTGGTCCGCAGAGTAGCCGCACTGGGGCGGAATGCCCGCATCGTTGCTCCGGTCGGGTTACCGGCCAGTCAGGACGTGGGGCAGCTCACCGATTAGATAGTTGTCCTACGCAACCTTCGGTGGCTAAACTTGTAGAGTACAAGCAAGTGGGCACCGGCCCGGGAGGAACGATGAGCCCAGCTGACGACGTGCGGCTCGAACTGCTGCGGGAGCTGAAGGCGTCCGCCCAGCTCCAGCACCTGTGGATCATGCAGGCGTGGCAGAACGAGCCAGGGCTGCACCCGGCCTCGGCGATGCTGCTGTCCGACCTCGCCAAGCACGGCGAGGCGCGCCCGTCCGAGGTCGCCAAGCGCAGGCTCGTCGACCTGTCGGTGATCAGCAGGCAGGTCGCCCAGTTGCAAGCCGCCGGGCTGATCGAGCGCCGCCCCGCCCCCGAGGACGGCCGCGCGTCGCTGATCAGCGTGTCCGAGGCCGGTCTCGCCCGGCTCGAACTCTGGCGCAAGCAGTACCTCGAGTTCTTCGAGACGGCACTGGGCGGCTGGGACGAGGACCGGATCGCCGGCCTCACGTCGCAGCTCGCCGAATTGAACGAAGGTCTGCGCGCGACACTCGGCCCGTCCGGGTACTGCGCCGGCGCCTCCCCCGCGGGAAAGTGAAGTAGCGAATAGTGGAAACCACCGCATCCGGGCAGCCGATGACGCACCGGGAAATCCTCAAGGCCTTCACCGGCCTTTTGCTGGCCCTGCTCGTGGCGTTGCTGTCGTCGACCATCGTGTCCAACGCGCTGCCGACGATCCTCGCCGACCTGCACGGTTCGCAGAGCGAGTACACCTGGGTCGTCACCGCGACGCTGTTGACGTCGACCGCGACCACCCCGATCTGGGGCAAACTCTCCGACTTGTTCAGCAAGAAACTGCTGTACCAAATCGCGATCGTCGTTTTCACCGTCGGTTCGGCACTGGGCGGGATCGCGCAGTCGATGCCCGAACTCATCGCCTACCGCGCACTGCAGGGCATCGGGCTCGGCGGGCTGCAGGCGCTGATCCAGGTCGTCATCGCGGCGATGATCGCGCCGCGCGACCGGGGCCGCTACACCGGTTACACCGGCGCGGTGTTCGCCGTCGCGACCGTTTCCGGTCCGTTGATCGGCGGGCTGATCGTGGACTCGCCGCTGGGCTGGCGCTGGTGTTTCTGGGTGTGCGTGCCGCTGGCCGTCATCGCGTTCGTCGTGCTGGGCCGGACGCTGAAGCTGCCGGTGCTCAAGCGCAAGGTGCGGATCGACTGGCTGGGCGCGACCCTGCTGGTCGGCGGCGTCGCGCTGCTGCTGATCTGGGTCTCGCTGGCGGGCGGCAGCTTCGGCTGGGTTTCGTGGTCGAGCGCCGCGTACGTCGGCGGTGCGATTGTCGCGCTGGCGCTGGCGGTTCTCGTCGAATCCCGGGTCGCGGAGCCGGTGGTTCCGCTGCGGCTCTTCCGTAACCGCACCTTCACGCTGTCGGTGCTCGCCTCGCTGGCGGTCGGCACCGCGATGTTCGGCGGTTCGGTGTTCCTCGGGCAGTACTACCAAATCGCGCGCGGTTTCTCGCCGACGCACGCCGGTCTGATGACGCTGCCGATGGTGCTGGGGCTGGCCGTCGCCTCCACCGGCGCGGGGCAGGTCATTTCCCGCACCGGGCGCACCAAGCCGTTCATGGTCGCGGGCGGGATCTCGCTGCTGGCTGGGCTGTTCCTGCTCTCGACGGTGGACCACGCGACGAACCTGACGCTGATGGGCGGTTACCTCGCGCTGGTCGGCCTCGGGCTGGGCTTCCTGATGCAGAACCTGGTTTTGGTAGTCCAAAACACGGTCGCGATGAAGGACATCGGCTCGTCGTCCTCGGTCGTCACCTTCTTCCGGTCGCTCGGCGGCGCGGCGGGCGTGTCCGCGCTCGGCGCGGTGCTGTCGGCCCGGGTGGCCACGAACATCGCGAACTCCCTGTCGCAGATGGGTATTCACTCGGGCGGCGCAGTCTCCGGCGGTGGCGGCACGTTCGCTATCTCGTCGCTCCCGCCGGCGTTGCAGCCGGTGGTGCGCGGGGCCTTCGGCGACGCGACCGGCACGGTGTTCTTTGTCGCGGGCTGCATCGCCGTGGTCACCTTCCTCGCGGTGCTGTTCATCAAGGAGGTGCCGCTGCGCCGGACGCTCGACGCGGACGCGCCCGCACCGGCTGGTGTTTCGGTCGAGGCCGTCTCGGTGGTCGAAGCTCCGGTCGAGATGACCTCCGTGCTGCGCGGCCGCGTTCTCGATGCGGACGGTCGTCCGGTGTCCGGTGTCGTGCTCACGCTCACCGACATGACCGGGCGTCAGGTCGACGTGGGGCGTACGGGGCGTACGGGCGCGTACGAGTTGTCGGCCGACACCGTGGGCGAGCACGTCCTTCTCGCGACAGCTGGTTCGACGCGGCCCGCGGTGTCGACCGTGCGGCTTAACGGCAACGCGCGTTGGCACGACTTGCTGTTGGACAGCCAGGGTGCCATCTCGGGTCGCGTACGCGTGGCTGGTCGGCACGCCGCTGTCGCAGGCGCGGTGCTGACGCTTACGGACCGCCTGGGCATTGTCACCGCAACGCACATCGCGGGCGGCGACGGCGCGTACCGCTTCACGGGAATCGAACCGGGCGCGTACACGCTCACTGTGTCGGCCTACGGGTATACGCCGCACGCCGAGCCGATGACGGTCGGCGATGGTGCGGCGGCGCAGCACGATGTTGAGTTGAGTGCGGCTGTGGAACGAGAGTTCGTTAGGCACCAAGGGATACTCAGCGTCGACTAAGGGTGGCTCGTGAGTGTTTGTCGCGGTTCTGACCGTGATAGACACTCACGAGCTTTCTACTGGGAGTGGCATTTGCCGCCAAGCGATGCGCCCTCCCGGCCCTGCCTCGTCCCCCTCCCCCGGAGGTAGCGTCGAATACGTGACGCGAAGCAGGGTCGCGATGTTGCTGGCGATGGGAATCGACAACTTCGGTTCCGGACTTTTCCTTCCGCTCGCACTCCTTTACGTGACGCGGGTGATCGGAATCCCGCTCGTCGAAGCGGGCACGGCAGTCACCGTGGGCACCACGGCGGGGCTTCTCATGCCGCCGCTCGCCGGGCGGCTGGTGGATCGCGCCGGGCCGAGAGCCGGAGTTCTTGCCGCGCAACTGTTGCAGGCTGCCGGAATCAGCGCGTATTTGTTCGCGCACGACGTCGGCGGCGTAGTGGTGGCCGCCATCCTTCTCGGTGCCGGGCAACAACTGTTCTACAGCTGCCTGTTCGCGCTGATCGCCGAAGTCGCCGGAGACGTGCCGAAGGATCGGCCGTTCGCCGAAGTCGGCATGGTGCGCGCGGGCGGATTCGGACTCGGTGGGCTGATGTCGTCGGCACTGCTCACCTGGTTCGGCGACAGCGGCTACAGCGTCGCGCTCATCGTGGATGTGCTGACTTTCCTCGCGGCGGCGGGCCTCGTCGCGGTGTTCATCCCTCCCGGCCGCCGGTTCGCGCCCGCGGCGCGCGTGCGAAGCGGAGTGTTGCGCAACCGCCCGTATCTGACGTTGATCCTGCTGAGCGGCCTGTTCGGGCTGTCGCTCGACTTCTTCCTCATCGGCACCCCGGTGTTCGTGCTCGACCGGCTGCACGCGCCGACCTGGCTGCCCGGCGCGATCCTGTTCCTGCTGACCGTGCTGACCAGCGTCGGCGGCACCGTCGCGCTGCGGCTCACCCGGGGCCTCAGCCGGATCGGCGCGATGCGGGCCGGATCCGCGCTGTTCGCCGCGTGGTGCCTGACGAGCGTGGGCGTGCTGCTGGTTCCGCGAAGCTGGCAGGTGCCGTACCTGCTGGCGGCCACGCTCGTGTTCGCCGCCGGTGACCTGGTGTTCGGTCCGCGGTCCGGTGCGCTCGCCGAGGCCGCCGCGCCACCCGAAGCGAAGGGCCGTTACCTCGCCGCGTTCCAATACGCGTTCACTGTGGCTCAGGTGCTCGCTCCAGCGATCGTGTCGTTGTTTTCCGTGGCGGCGTGGTTACCCTGGGTTCTGGTCGGGGGTTGTGCTTGCCTCGCCGCGCTCGGGCTCGGCAGGCTGGGACCAAGGCTGCCCGCGGCCGCGGTGGCACCAATTCAGAGTTGAGCGGAACAGACTCAACTTTGCTGACGTTATACCTGTCGACGGGCCTTGGTCGGGCCTGTCACCAGGTATTTCCACGAACGCATGAGGTGAGGGATGGACGCTTTCAACCCGACCACGAAGACCCAGCAGGCGATCTCGTCCGCGGCGCAGGCGGCCACCGTGGCCGGCAACCCGCACGTGTCGGCCGCCCATTTGCTGGGTGCCCTGCTGGCGCAGGGTGACGGGACCACCGCACCGCTGCTGACCGCGGTCGGGGCGGACCCGGAAACAGTGCACAAGGAGCTTGAGCCGATCATCAACGGGCTGCCGTCGGCGACCGGCGCGACCGTGTCGACGCCGCAGTTCGACGCGCCCGCGGTCAAGTCGCTCACGCAGGCGCAGAAGCTCGCCACCGAACTCGGCGACGAGTACGTGTCGACCGAGCACCTGCTCGTCGGCCTCGCCACCGAAGGAGCCCAGGTCGCGGACCTGCTCAAGCGGCACGGTGCCACGCCGGACGCGCTGCGCGAGGCGTTCGCGAAGGTGCGCGGGTCGGCCCGGATCACCAGCGCGGATCCCGAAAGCACGTTCAAGGCGCTGGAGAAGTACGGCGTCGATCTGACCGAGCGGGCCCGTTCCGGTGAACTCGACCCGGTCATCGGCCGCGACACCGAGATCCGCCGTGTCGTGCAGGTGCTTTCCCGGCGTACCAAGAACAACCCGGTGCTGATCGGCGAACCGGGCGTCGGCAAGACGGCGATCGTCGAGGGCCTCGCCCAGCGGATTGTCGCGGGCGACGTGCCGGAATCGCTGCGCGGCAAGCGAGTGGTCGCACTCGACCTCGGGTCGATGGTGGCCGGAGCCAAGTTCCGCGGCGAGTTCGAGGAGCGGTTGAAGGCAGTCCTGAAGGAGATCACCGACTCCGCGGGCGAGGTCATCACCTTTATCGACGAGCTGCACACCATCGTCGGCGCGGGGGCGACCGGCGAGGGCGCGATGGACGCGGGCAACATGATCAAGCCGATGCTCGCTCGCGGCGAGCTGCGGATGGTCGGCGCGACCACGCTCGACGAGTACCGCCAGCACATCGAGAAGGACCCGGCGCTGGAGCGCCGTTTCCAGCAGGTGCTGGTCGGCGAGCCGTCGCCGGAGGACACCATCGCGATCCTGCGCGGGCTGAAGGAGCGTTACGAGGTGCACCACGGGGTCCGGATCACCGACGCCGCGCTGGTCGCCGCCGCGACGCTGTCGGACCGCTACATCACCGCGCGGTTCCTGCCGGACAAGGCGATCGACCTGGTCGACGAGGCCGCGTCGAAGATCCGCATGGAGATCGACTCGCGTCCGGTGGAGATCGACGAGGTCGAACGGGCCGTGCGGCGCATGGAGATCGAGGAGATGGCACTGTCCAAAGAGGACGACGCCGCCTCTCTCGAACGGCTGACCGCGCTGCGTGCCGAATTGGCCGAGAAGCGCGAGGAACTCACCGCGCTGACCGCTCGGTGGCAGAACGAGAAGGGCTCGATCGAGACCGTCCGTGAACTGAAGGAGCAACTGGAGCAACTGCGCGGCGAATCGGAACGCGCCGAACGCGACGGCGACCTCGGCAAGGCCGCCGAGCTGCGGTACGGCCGGATTCCGGTGCTGGAGAAGGAGTTCGAGGCCGCGATGGCCGCGAACGAGGCCAGCAAGCAGAACGTCATGCTGAAGGAAGAGGTGGGCGCGGACGACGTCGCCGACGTGGTCAGCGCGTGGACCGGCATCCCCGCCGGGCGACTGCTGGAAGGCGAGACGGGCAAGCTGCTCCGGATGGAGGAGGAGCTGAACCGCCGCGTCATCGGCCAGGACCAGGCGGTCCAGGTCGTCGCGGACGCCGTGCGGCGGGCGCGGGCCGGAGTCGCCGACCCGGACCGGCCGACCGGTTCGTTCCTGTTCCTCGGTCCGACCGGCGTCGGCAAGACCGAGCTGGCGAAGGCGCTGGCGGAGTTCCTGTTCGACGACGAGCGCGCGATGCAGCGCATCGACATGAGCGAGTACTCCGAGAAGCACTCGGTGGCCAGGCTCGTGGGTGCGCCCCCGGGTTACGTCGGCTACGACCAGGGCGGCCAGCTGACCGAAGCCGTCCGGCGCCGCCCTTACACGGTGGTGCTGCTGGACGAGGTCGAAAAGGCGCACCCGGACGTGTTCGACGTGCTCCTCCAGGTCCTCGACGACGGCAGGCTGACCGACGGCCAGGGCCGGACGGTGGACTTCCGCAACACCATCCTGATCCTGACCTCGAACCTCGGCTCGCAGGCCATCGCCGACCCGTCGCTGGACGAACGCCAGCGCCGCGACGCGGTGATGGAGGTCGTGCAACGGCAGTTCAAACCGGAGTTCCTGAACCGGCTGGACGACATCGTGGTGTTCCACGCGCTCGGCACCGAGCAGCTGACGTCCATTGTGGACATCCAGGTCGCCCGGCTGGCCAAGCGGCTCGCCCAGCGCCGCCTGCACCTGGAGGTGACCGACGGTGCCCGGGAATGGCTGGCGCTGAACGGCTTCGACCCGATCTACGGTGCCCGCCCGCTGCGCCGGCTGGTGCAGTCGGCGATCGGGGACCAGCTGGCCAAGCAGCTGCTGTCCGGCGAGGTCCGGGACGGGGACACCGTGCGGGTGGATCTGCCGGAGCTGGAGACCGGTGACACGTTGAAGGTGTCGCGGGTCTGAGTGCGGTGAGTGCGGGCCTCTTCGCGGAGTTGCCGCGGGGAGGCTCGCCGCGGGCCGAGTCCGGCCCCCAGAACGGGAAACCGCCCGGCCGCAGTAGCGCGGCCGGGCGGTTTCCCGTCGCAAGCGATCAGGAGTCTTCCCCACGATCCGGTTCCGCCGGACGCGCCGGGGGAACCGGAGTCGCCCCACCGCCCGGCGGCGGAGTCCGCGGCGCGGGCGGAGACGGCTGCCGCTCGGTCATCCGGGTGTCCGCCGGAGAGGGTGCCGTCGTCTCGACCGACCGGGTGTCGACCGGTCGCGTCGCCTGGGTGTCCGCGGGCGAGGGAGCGCTCGCCGGGGCAGGCGCGGCGGGGGTACCCGCGGAAGGCGTCCACGTGCGGTTCGAGTCGTAGTCCTCGTCGAACGGGTCCACGATGTCGGCGATCTCGCCCAGATCGCGCAGCAAGCGCTCAAGCCGCGACGGCCCGGCACCCGGCACGACGCTCGCCAGCACCCACTCGTTCTCCAGCCACGCCACGCCGACGTCGCCGCCCAGCTGGTCAGCCGCGTCGACCAGGTCCTGGGTGATGACCTGGCGCGCCCCCTCGGAATCGTCCGCGAAGGCGTAGCGCTGGCCGATCGGGCCGAGCATCTCCGGCATGTTCTCGCGCTGGAACGGCACGCTCGACAGCCACATCTCGACCGGCACCCGGTGCGTCTTGTTGCAGCGCACGGCCACGACCACCGCGGGCACCTGGCCCTGGGATTCGATGTCGAAGATGAACACCGGACGGCGGCCGTCGGAGGTGAAGGTGGAGCCCGCGACGACGTTCACCGCCGCGTCGGCGCCGAAGTAGCCGATCGCGCCTCCCGACCACTGCCGGGGCAGCCGTTCGTCCTCCTCCACGAACTGCCAGCCGCGCAACTGGGCCCAGCGCTGCCGCTCACGGTTGCGCGAGCCTTCCCTGGCCCGGTCCGCGAAGAGCAGGCCGAGCCCCGCCACCAGCGCGACGGCGGCGATGACGAACCAGATCCACGCCGAGATACCCACGCCGGTCAGGGTATCGCTGCCGAGCCCTCCTACCGGGACGGCCGCACCGTGTCGGCGCGCCCCGTTTGGCCGGAACCGTCCAGGTCGCGTCGACAAATCGGCTAATCGCCCGGCTCGGGTGTTCATTGCGGACGGGTTCCCGCTGACCGGACGGCTCGCTGCGCCTATCCAGCGATCGCGCCGGACAACCCGGACAGGAAGCTTGCCGGACCGCTCCGGCACCGGGTAGAGGTCGTTCGACAGCCTTTCCCGCCGCCGCCGACAGCAGGAAGGACCCCCGCATGTCCCTTTCGAGAAGATCGGTACTGACCGGGACCGCGGCGGCGCTCGGCTCGCTCGCGCTGCCCGGGGCCGCGGCGGCAGCGGAGACGCGCGACTGGTCCCGCGCCGTCATCGACTCCACCATGAAGCGCTACACCCCGGCGTCCATCGGCGGCTGGAGCTATCCGCTCGGCCTCTACTTCTACGGCCAGTACCTCTGCTACCGGCGGACCAAGGAGCGCAAGTACCTCGACTACCTCGTGGCCTGGTACGACCGGTTCATCACCGACGACGGTATTTCCAACAGCTTCAGCAGCCTCGACTCGATGCGCGCCTGCCAGATGCTTCCGTTGCTGTACAACGAAACCGGCAACGCCAAGTACCGCAAGGCCGCCGATCAGCTGCGCAAACGCTTCGATACCTACCCGCGCACGAGCGACGGCGGGATGTGGCACGCGCTCAGCCGTCAGCACCAGCTGTGGGGCGACGGGGTGTACATGGCGCAGCCGTTCCTCGCGTTGTACGGCAAGGTTTTCCACGACCCGACGTACTGCTACGAGGAATCCGCCAAGAACCTTTCTGTCTACTTCGGACACCTCAAGGAACCCGCGAAGGGCCTGATCTACCACGCCTACGACGAAAGCGGCACCCAGCCGTGGGCGACCGGCCCCGGCAAGCACTCCGGCTTCCACTGGGCCCGCGCCATCGGCTGGTTCGGGATGGCGGCGATCGACATCCTCGAGGTGCTGCCCACCGGCCATCCGCGCCGGCCGGAACTGGTCGGGATCGTCCAGTTCCTCGCCGAGGGATACCGCCGGTTCCAGGATCCGCGGACCGGCCGGTGGTACCAGGTCGTCGACCACGGCGGGGACGACGGGAACTGGCTGGAGACGTCCGCGTCCTCGATGTACGCGTTCACCGTCTCCCGGGGGATCGAGCGCGGGTATCTGCCTGCTTCTTATGCCTCGGTCGCGCAGCGCGGATATGCCGGGGTGCTGCGGAAGGTGTCGATCGGGCCGGACGGGCTGACGAATCTCGCCGATATCTGCGAAGGGACGAACGTCGGGGACCTGAAGTTCTACTTCGCACGGAAGCGGCTGACGAATGACTTCCACGGGCTCGGCGCGTTCTTGATCATGAACGAGCAGTTCACCCGATATCGCTGCTTGTCGCCTGGTGCGCGGGCACCGGTTCTAGGGCCGTGAGGGTTCTTCTCACGGACTTACGTCTCGCCGGTCGGGTTGGCGGGCTTGGCCAAGGGACCCGGCGACCACAGACCGGAGTGCGTCACCGGCTGCTGATGCAGCGCCGCCGAAGCCGGAAGCGCGTTCGAGACGTCGGGCGTCACCTCGTACAACGTCCCCCAGTCCCGATCGACGTCGCCTTCCAGGTACGTCGGCAACGCCTCCATCTGGGTGCTCGCGTTCATCCACACGAACGGCCCGCCGCCTGCCGGCGAGGACCAGTACCGGCCGACCGTGCGCAGGTCGTCGCCCGCGCTGATCCGGTACTTCGGCACCTCGGCGATCCCGTTGTGGATCGAGGACGGGCGCAGGCACGGGTGCTGCGCGGCGGCGGCCCACTCCAGGAACACCGGGTCCTGCCCGACCACTTCGGTCATCTTCGCGATCTTCGGCGCCCGCGGCGCGCTGAAGGCGACCCAGCCCTCGCTGCCGAGCCCGCGGCCCTTCGCCACGATCCGCACCTGGTCTGCGCCATCGGGCACGCTGACCCGCGCGTCCCGCCAGTTGGTGTCCTTTTTCTTCGCGTCGAGCTTCTCGCGGCTGAGCACCTCGAACCCGGCGGGGGTGTTCTTGCCGAATTCGGCGGTCAGTCCGTTCGGGTCTTCGGTCTTGCCCGCGAGCGCGACCACGATCGGCACCGAGCCGTCGCGTGCTCGCTCCGGGATCGAGTACCACTGGGTGCGCAGGTCGCCCGCGCCGTCGCCGGACTCGTGGTAGCTGCCCCAGATCGGCGCGCCGTCCTTGCCGAAGTCGTGCGGCGGCTTCCACTTGTCGTCAGTCGGCAGCCCGCCGTTGGTGACGAAGCCCTTCTGGGTGCTGGCCAGCCAGTCTTGCGGCGTGGTCCCGCGGTCGGCGCCTGCGGGCACCTGCCAGCCGGGCGCGGCGTTCTGCGGCTGCTGCGGCGCGGCTTCGAGAAGCCCGGCCTTCGGATCGCGCTCGACCTTGATGTAGTCGGACAGCCCGCAGCTCTTCCCGGCCAGCTGGCGGATGTTGTCGGCACCCATGTTGTAGGTGTCCCAGCGCTTCTGGATGCCCTTGGCGATGCTGCCGATCTCGAACAGCACGAGAATCGCGCACACCGTCGACAGCGGCGCGAGCCCGAGCCGCAGTGCCCGGCCGCGGTTTTCCAGGTCGGACCGCGGCACCGGCGCGGGCGGCACGAACGGTTCGTGCTCGTTGTGCTTCATGTGCTCGATCGCCGCGATCGCCAGCGCGACCGCGGCCGCCACGAGCGCCATCGTGCTCAGCTTGATGCCGAACACCTGCGGCGGAAGGTCGAACCACGGCACGCCCCACGCCGAGACGTACCACCAGGCGTTCGGCCCGGTCGACGCCAGCGCGACGATCACCATCAGCCCGGCGAAGAACGCCGCGCGGTTGCGGCGCGACAGCAGCACCGTCGTACTCGTCGACAACGCGGTGAGCGCGGCGAGCGGGCCGCCGACCGCGACCAGCATGCCGAAGTGGTGTGAGTGCTTGGTCGGGGCGAGCGCGAGGACCACAAAGGACAGTGCGCTGATGCCGAGCAGCCTGCGGCTCGGGCCGAGCGCGGCGCCGCGGATGTTCCCGCGCCGCAGCAGCACGACCGCGCAGGTCGCCAGGCAGAGGAAGATCAACAGCACCGGGAACCGGCGCGTCATCGACCCGTCCGGGCCGTTGCTGAACAGCATCGTGTACCGGTCCAGCTCGTTGTACCAGGCCCCGGTCGGGCCGAGCGAGGACCGCAGCCGCACCGATTCGAGCGCGCCGCTCAGCGTCTGGTCGCAGAAGATGAGCGCGAGAATCACCAGTCCGGCGGCGGCGACCGGCGCGAGCACCGGTACCCAGCCGAACTGGCGGGCGTGCCGGAGCACGATCTTCGCCAGCGGCTTCAGTCCGACCACGAACGGCAGCACGGCCATCAGCCCGTGCGGGTTGACCGAGACGCACAGCGCCGCGACGGTCAGCCCGACCGCCGCCGGGCCGAGCCGCCGGGTCGCCACCGCGCGTTCGACCGCGCAGATCGTGATCAGCGACAGCAGCGCGACCAGGTTTTCCGGGCGCAGGCCGTTGTCGTAGGGCAGCCAGAACGCGAGGAAGACCGCGCCCGCCGCCCAGCCTGCCGCGCTGCTGATCCGTACCTGCCTGCCGAGCCGGGGCAGCACGCCTCGGCTGATCAGCATCCAGCAGGCGACGCCCATCAACAGCGACGGCAGCCGCATCCACGGCGTCAGCGAACTGATCTTGGTCATGGCCGCGTAGATGTCGACGAACCACGCCATCGGCGCGTCCGGTGCGGCGAACCACCGGTAGTACTCGCCGATGTACCCGGCGTCGCCGCGGACGCGCGCCATGGTCGTGAAGTAGCCGTCGTCGGCGGTCATCGCGCCGATCAGCCACCAGACGCCGAGCGTGCCGAGGACGGCTATGTCGAGGAATTTCAGCTTCCACCAGCCGCGCGCGGCCAGCCGGGGCGCGCGTCGGCCGGAGAGCCGGTCGAGGCGGTACAGCGCGAGCACCGCGCCGATGAAGCAGAGCACCGACAGCACGATGGCGGCCAGCTTGATGCCGGTCGCGGTGCTGGCCCAGCGGTTGTCGACCTGCGCGGAGACCGAGAGGCCGTGCGTGTCGTCCTGGTTCGTGAGGTCGGAGAAGAACCCGGTGAGCTGCGGCCGGCGGTCGTCGCTGACGTCCGCCAGGTGGGTGCCGCCGACGGACGCGGTCGTGTGCTTCGGGTCGGAATGCACCGTGATCGTGCAGTCGCCGTCGCCGAGCGGGGCCGCGCCGAGCTGCTGGCCCTGTGAGGAGAGCGTGAGCTGGCCGTCGCCGACCTGCAAGGCCATCCCGGTGACGGTGCCGATGCTGGAGTTCGGCGGGTTGGTGCTGAACAGCACGGCGTTGCCGTCGGTGCGCGCGTCGAGCGCCCGCGCGGTCGCGCACGGGACCTTCGCGTCGAGCGAAATCGGCGCCTGCGCGGTCAGCGGGGCGGACACCGCCCGGGTGCCGCCCTGGGCGGTCGGCCAGTCGAGGGTGGTTTGCTCGAGCGTGACGGGCAGGAGCGGGACCGCGATCGCGAGGATCGCGCCGGCGATTCCGAAAACCGCGGCGAGCAACCGGGCCCGACGCCCGGCTTTGCTCTTGCCGGTAGCTGTCGGAGACGCCGATTCGGCGGCAACGGATTCGAGGTCGACCACGCCCAGCAGGCTATCCAAGCGGACGCGGGCCTCCCGCTGGGGACTCTCCAGGGGACGGCCCCACCTGGTCGAGCCTGGATTACCTCGTCGCATAGCCACGGTGGGTAAAGAAAACGCGGCCTTGTTTACGGCGAACGGGTGACGCCCCGCAGCTCACGACGGCTCGGGTCGAGGGCCGTTTCACGATCCGGAAACGGTCCGGACTCGGTTGCCGAAAGCGGACCCGGCACGTCGATGAACTCAGCCGGGCGAGAAAGTGAACGGCGGCCCGGAAACTGTCCATCCGTTGTCGATGACCGGATTGCCCAGCACCTCGGCGCCCACGTGCTGGCTCCGGGTAACCGGAATACCGACGGTAGCAGCGGTGCTCGTCCGCGCCGCGGCGATGTCCGCGGCCGACAGTTCGCCGTGGAACCGCTCCGTGCGCTCGGCGGTCGACTGGCTCGTCGCGGCCAGCGTGTGCACCGGGCCGAGGTCGCCGGACACGCTGTGCCGCTCGGTGGACTCCAGCCGCGTCACGTCGAGGTTGCCGGTGAACTGGCCGAGCACGCTTTCGTCGGAGTTCGCGACCACCGAGCCCGCCCGGCCGAGGTCGACGGCGTCGGCGGAGGTGCGTTCGACACGGGTGCCGCTCATCAGCTCGCCGGAGAACCGGCCGGCCAGACCGGACTCGGCGCTCGTCTTGCTGCTGGAGAGCGCTTCGGTGCCACCGGGCAGCCGGACGCCGTGCCGCATCGACTGGTCCAGACCGGCCACGTGCGCACCGTCGAACGGCTGTGTGTGGTGCACGCCGAGGTCGTTGCCGGTGAGCACCCGGCCTGGCTCGCCGAGACGCAGGTCGTGGGTCTGGGACTGGCCCGCGGCGTCCGGAGCGAGCGCCTGGTGCAGGTTCGACGCGGCGGACGCGGGCAGGTCGTGCGTCGCGATCGCCTCGTCGCGGGTGAACTGGAGGTCGGAGGAGGAACCGTGCTGGTGCAGGTCGAGCGGCACTTCCCTGCTCGGGGTGTCCGCCAGCGCCGCAGCCGGGCCGACGAGCAACAGAGCGAGGGGTGCCGCACCGGCGGCCATCCGGGGCAAATATCCGGGCGTCCGCTTGGTGTGCTTGCCCATGTGCCGGACCATACTGCGCCACCAGCGCAAACGCAGCTGAAAAACGGGTAGCTTCACCCACATGACCACCACTGCCATGATCACGGGAGCCACCGCGGGCATCGGTGCGGAATTCGCGCGCCGGCTCGCCGCCGACAAGCACGCACTCGTCCTCGTCGCCAGGAACGAAGAGCGGCTGACCGCGCTGGCTGAGCAACTGCGCGCGGAGCACGGCGTCGAGGTGACCGTGCTGTCCGCCGATCTGTCCGAAGTGGATGGTCGCAGCCGGGTCGCTGAGCTGCTCGAAACCCGGCCGGTCGACCTGCTGGTCAACAACGCCGGCTTCGGGCTGAGCGGCGAGTTCTGGGAGATCCCGGCCGAGGACCTGCGACGCCAGCTCGACGTGAACGTGACCGCCGTGCTGCAGCTGACCCGAGCGGCGCTGCCCGGCATGGTCGACCGCGGCCGCGGCGCCGTCATCAATGTCAGCAGCGTCGCCGGCTTCTTTTCCGGCCGCGGCTCGACCTATACCGCCAGCAAGAACTGGGTCACGTCGTTCACCGAGGGCATCGCGATGTCGCTGCCGGAGGGCGTGCGGATGATGGCGCTGTGCCCCGGCTTCACCCACACCGAGTTTCACGAGCGTGCCGGGCTGCGGCGGGAGGGACCGAAGGCGTTCTGGCTCGACGTGGCGCAGGTCGTCGACGAAGCCCTCGCGGACCTGCGTCGCGGCAAGGTGATCTCGGTGCCGAGCCTGCAGTACAAAGCCCTGGTCGGGATCGGCGGACTGCTGCCGCGCCCGGTGCTGCGCAAGCTCGCCGGCGGGTTCGGCAACCGCCGCCGGACCTGAGAGGTAGGGAGAGCCCTACCCCGTCCCGGCGTGTGCGCCCCAGGGTGTTTTCCCCCGGCAGGCCATAGCGTTTTCCCCATGGCGACTGGGGAAGCGGTGCGGCTCGAATCCGTCCGCAAGGAATACGGCCGGGTTACGGCACTGGACGGGGTGAGCCTGTCCTTCCCGCGCGGCGGGTTCACCGCGGTGATGGGCCCGTCGGGCTCGGGCAAAAGCACGTTCCTGCACTGCGCGGCCGGGCTCGACCGGCCGACGAGCGGTTCGGTGCTGCTCGACGGCCAGGAACTGGGCAAGCTCTCCGAAACGCAGCTGACGAAGCTGCGCCGGGACAAGATCGGGTTCGTCTTCCAGGCGTTCAACCTGCTGCCCGCGCTGACCGTCGAGCAGAACGTCGTGCTGCCGCTGCGGCTGGCCGGCCGTCGTCCGGACCGCCGCCGCGTCGCCGAGATGCTCGGGCACGTCGGGCTGGGCGACCGGCGCAAGCATCTGCCGGGTCAGCTGTCCGGTGGCCAGCAGCAGCGGGTGGCCATCGCTCGCGCGCTGGTCAGCCGCCCGGCGGTGCTGTTCGCCGACGAACCGACCGGCGCGCTCGACACCCGTACCGCCGGCGAAATCCTCGGCCTGCTGTCGGAATCGGTGCGCGGCGGACTGACCGTCGTGATGGTGACACACGACCCGGTCGCGGCCTCCTACGCCGACCGCGTCGTCTTCCTCGCGGACGGCCGCGTCGCCGGAGAACTGCACCGGCCGACCGCGACGGCGGTCGCCGAACGCATGACGCACCTTGGCACCTGGGCCGACCGGATGCCGGTGGGCGGCTTCTGATGTTCAGTCTTGCCTTGCGCACCTTGCGTTTCCGCACCGGCGGGTTCATCGCCGCATTCGTGGCCGCGTTCCTCGGCGCGGTGATCGTGTCCGCCTGCGCCGGCCTGATGGAGACCGGGATCCGGTCCGCCACGCCGCCGCATCGACTGGCCTGGGCGTCGGCTGTCGTTGCCGGACAACAGGATTTCGAGCTCCGGAAGCATTCCGAGAAGCCCAAGACCCAGTCGGTCGCGCTGCCGGAGCGGGTCCGGTTGGACCGGTCGCTGGCGGAGACGATCCGCGCGACGCCCGGCGTGTCCACTGTGGTCGGTGAGGTGAACTTCCCGGTATCGCTGGGAAAGCAGCCTCTTGTCGCGCACGGTTGGGAGTCCGCTCGGTTGCCCGGACCCGCGCCGCGTGCTGACGAGGTGGTGCTGCCCGTCGCCAGCGGCGTGTCGGCGGGGACCACGGTTGACCTTGCAGTACAAGGGAAAATCAATCGCTACCGCGTCGCTCGGACGATTGATGGCTCTGACGTGTTCTTCGCAGGCGACGTGGCCGATCAGCTTTCCGGGCACCCCGGCAAGGTCGACTACTTCGGTGTCGTGACGGACAATCCGGCCGCGTTGCACCTCGGATCGGGGGTGTCCGTGCTCACTGGGGATGAGCGCGGCCTCGCCGAATTCCCAGCGGCGCAGGCGAGCGGCGGTCGGCTGATCCCGCTGTCCGGCGTCGCGGGCGGACTGTCCATTTCGGTCGCGGTGTTCGTCATCGCCAGCACGCTGATGCTGTCGGTGCGCCAGCGGCAGCGAGAATTGGCTCTGCTGCGCGCGATCGGCACGACACCGCGGCAGCTGCGGCGCATGGTTCTCGGCGAAGCGCTGGTCATCGGCGTGCTCGCGACCGGAGTCGCGGCCGCACTGGGCCCAGTGTCCGGCCGATGGCTGTTCGAACAGTTCACCTCGGGCGGGTTCATCTCGCCCGCCGTGCAGTTCCACCAGGGCTGGATCCCGATGATCATCGCGGCCGGCGCGACGCTGCTCGCTGTCGGGATTTCCGCACTGGTGGCCGGATTCCGGGTCGGCCGCATCCGGCCGACCGAGGCGCTCGCCGAGGCCTCCGTGCCGCGCGGCTGGCTGACTCCGTTGCGGCTGATCGTCGCGCTGCTGTGCTTCGGCGGCGGGACCGCGCTGGGCATCGTCACGCTCGCGGTGATGACGGGACCCATCGCGGCGAGCACGGCGGGTCCGGCGGTGATGCTGTGGGCGATCGGCGTCGCGATGATCAGCCCGGGCGTCACGAAGCTGACCGCGATCCTGTTGCCGGGCCCGATGCGGCTGATCAGCGGCGTCACCGGCTGGCTCGCGATCACCAACACGCGCAACGCGGCCACCCGGGTGGCCGGCGCGGTCACGCCGATCATGCTCGCCGTCGGCATCGCGACCGCCAACATCTACCTGCAAACCACGACCACCGCCGCTTCCGCGCAGGCCTTCGCCGAAGACCTCCGTGCCGACGCGGTCGTCGCGGGCCCGACCGGGGTCTCTCCGGAGACCATCGACCGAATCCGGAACGCGGACGGCGTCGCGGCGGCCTCGCCGTACGTCGCCAGCCGCGCGTTCATCACCGCGCCGTTCGACGGCAACCAGACCAAAAAGGGCTACCCGGCGCTCGGCTTGACCGACGCGTCGACCAATGCCGCCACGGTCGTGCGCGGCAACCTGGCCGACCTCACCGGCGACACGATCGCGCTGCCGGACACCGCCGAGGTGTCCCGATCGGTCGGCGAATCCGTCACGCTCCGTCTCGGCGACGGGAGCGACCGGACCCTTCGCATCGTCGCGATCGTGCACCAGCGGGCCGGAGCCGAACAGCTCCTGCTGCCCGCCGACCTGCTCGCCGGACACACCACGTCCGGTCTCGTCCGGCAGGTGCTCGTCCGCGCCGCGCCCGGCGTCGACCAGGCCCGGCTGACGCGAAGCCTGACCGCCGCGACCGCGGGTCTTCCGGTGTCCGTCGGCGACCGGAGCACGCTGGCCGCCGCGAACACCAAGAACGACGAGACCGGCGCGTGGGTGAACTACCTGCTGGTCGGCATGATCGTCGGCTACACGGTGATCTCCGTGGTGAACACCCTGGTCATGGCCACCTCGCGACGCCGGCGGGAGTTCGGGCTGCAGCGGCTCGGCGGCTGCACCCGCGGCCAGGTGCTGCGGATGGCCGCCGGTGAAGGCGGTCTGATCGCCGCGATCGGCATCCTGCTGGGCACCGTGGTGTCGGCGGGCGCGATCGTGCCGTTCTGTCTCGTCGCGACCGGCCGGGTGCTTCCGGAGGGACCGGTGTCCATCTATCTGGTGATCATCGCGGCCGCGATCGTGCTCGCGCTGACCGCCGCGGTCCTGCCCGCTTGGGTGGCCACGCGGACGCGTCCGGTGACGGCCGTCGCGACCGGGGAGTGACACGCGGAAGTTGTCGGTGCCGTGTGTAAGACTCTCGGCCGTGGCGTACCCCGGGTTGGATCAAACTGCGAAGCTCGAACTGGCCAGGCTGGTCAGCGAACTGGCCGTCGTGCACGGCAAGGTCACCTTGGCCTCGGGCAAGGAAGCCGACTACTACATCGACCTCCGGCGGGCGACGCTGCAGCACGCGGCCGCCCCGCTCATCGGCAAGCTGCTGCGGCAGCTCACCGCTGACTGGGACTACGTCGCGACCGGCGGGCTCACCCTCGGCGCGGACCCGGTGGCGCTGGCGATGCTGCACTCCGCCGCCGCCGAGGGCGTGGTGCTCGACGCGTTCGTCGTCCGCAAGGCGATCAAGGAACACGGGATGCAGCGCCGGATCGAGGGCGTGGAGGTGCGCGGGCAGCGGGTGCTGGCTGTCGAGGACACCTCCACCACCGGCGGGAGCGTGCTCACCGCGGTCGAGGCGCTGCGCGAAGGCGGGGCCACCGTGGTCGGCGTCGCGACGGTCGTCGACCGCGACACCGGCGCGCGGGAAGCCATCGAGAAGGCCGGGCTCGAGTACCGGTACCTGCTGAGCAAGGACGACCTCGGGCTCGATTGAGGGCTTGGCCGAGCGCGAGTGAGCACAGTCACTCACAATGCGTGCGTGACGAATGCCCGCCTCACAGTGTCCCCCTGACGGAAGGGGGTGCCGTGACCACGACCAGTGTCCCGCTCGACGACGCCACCCTCGTCGGCCGTGCGCGAGACGGCGACGTACGCGCGTACGAACAGCTTGTGCAGCGTTATCAGGCCCCGATGTTCCGGCTTGCCCTGAAAATGCTGCATCATCGCGGCGACGCCGAGGACGTAGTGCAGGAAGCGTTCCTCGGCGCGTGGCGGAAGCTGGCGCAGCTGAACGACGACAACGCGTTCGTCGGCTGGCTGTACCGCGGAACGACCAACCGCTGCCTCAACGTGATCCGGGCGCGCCGCCCGCAGGCCGACGTCGACCTCGACCTGGCCGAATCGCCGCGCCGCGATACCCAGCCGGAGCACGCGGTGCAGGTCAGCGGCCAGCTCGCGGCGCTTGACGAGGCGCTTCAGACACTCACCCCGCAGCAACGGGCGTGCTGGCTGTTGCGTGAGGTGCACGGCCGGTCGTACGACGAGATCAGCGAGATCGTCGGCGCGAACCCCACCGCGGTCCGGGGGCGCATCGCCCGGGCCCGTGCGCAGCTGGCGGAGGTGATGAAGCCGTGGAGGTGAACCAGGACTACGGATTGCCGTGCGGCCGGGAACTGGAAGCGGTTTGGGAGCATCTGGACGAGGCCGACGACCACCAGGCGGAGTGCGTCCATTGCCGCACCGCGCGGGAAAGCCTGCTGGCCCTGCGCTCGGCGACGCAGGAACTGATCGACGAGCCCGACCCGACCCCGCCGGACCTGGTCGGCCGGATCATGTCGGCCGTCCGCGCCGAAGTGCGCCGCGGTCAGATGCTGGATCTTTCCGCTGGTGAACCGGGTTCGGTCGAAGTGAGCGAGCAGGCGGTCGCGGTCGTGCTCCGCTACGCGGCCGACTCCGCGGGCAACGTCCGCGCCCGCCGGGTCCGGGTGCGCAAGGTCGGCCTCGACTTGTCCGGCGCGGCCCAGATCGAGGTCGAACTCACCCTTGCGACGCGGCTCGGGAACACCAGTGGTGCTGACACGTTGGCCCGCGTACGGGAGCTGGTGTCCGCTGCCGCGACCTCGCGAGTGGGTATTTCGTTGGCCAGGCTGGATTTGCTGGTGGAAGACGTGTACGAGGACGGGGAATGACCGCCGAATACGTGATCGCCGACCCGGTGATCGCGAGCGTTGCCGCCCGTGCGGCCGCCGAAACCGCCGGAGTCGTGCGCCTGGAACCCGGCCTGCTCGGCTTGGCGACCGCCTGGACCCGCACCGCCCGGCAACGCTGGAAGGGCCTGGAACCAGCCCCCGCGGACGGCGTCCGGGTCCGCGCCCACGAGGACCGCCTGACCATTGAGGTCGACGTGGTCATCTCGGACGCGGACCAAGCCGCCGCCGTGGGCCGCGCCGTGCAGCGAGCGGTGTTCCGGGAAGTCCTCGCGCAGACCGGCCGCTCCGTGGACGCCGTCCGAGTGTCCATTTTGGACATCGAAGTGGGGCGGCGGTGACCGATCCGCGTTCGCTGGCCGGAAGAATCGCCGACGCCCTCTCGGCAGTCGAGGGCCTCCGTCCTGCGACGAGCGTGGCCGCGGAGATCAGCTGGCTCCCGACCGATCCCGCTGGTGGATCGGTGGATCTGAGCACGGAGTCGGTGGAGATCCGGGTGGTGGCTTTGCGGTTGCCGCTGCCGCCCTTGCTCTCGGCAGCCGAGGCACGAGTGCGTGCGGTACTCGATGGGACGGAGTGGGCGGACGCGCGCATCCGCTTGGTAGTGACGGACATCGACGGGGCAGCGTTCGCTGACTGAACGCGGCCTTTCCCTCGCCGGTATCGTCGGCTTCGCGCCGCGGGAGGGCCGATGATCCGGATCCAGGTGACCAACAAGGACGACAAGCCCCGGACCTGGAACGTCGAACCCTATGGCGACGAAGTCGTGCTCGCCATCGATGACGTGCTCTCGATCGAGTCCGCGCACCCCGTCGACATGGCCTTCGAGGTGACCCTTTACCTCGACTCCGAGGTCCTCTGGGCGACGGCGGACCCGGACGGCCATCCCCTGCTGCCCGACGACCTCAAGCTCAACGGGGTCACCCTCTGGCCGGGCTTCGGCGGCGCGGGCCGAGTTCCTTCTCCCGCGTTTGTCAAGCGCGTTTCCGCCCGCTTTCGCCAACGATTCGCGTGCTGTCCGCGGGTACGGAACGAAGTCATTTACGTCGCGTCGGGTCCCCTCGCGCGGGTGTTCCGGCCAGTCTCCTACCCGGAGTGATCCCTCCGTTACCTGCCGGGTGAACTCGTTGCTCCGGTGGGTCGAACATCACATCAGGTCCCCCTATTTCCCGCTTCCTGGACCGGTAATCGGAGTAGCGTCGCTGGTGGGTGCACTGGGAAGGGGGCGAAGGTGGACACGACGGTCGCGCACGTTCTGGCCGATGTCACCGTGGCGGTGCACGTCCTCGCCCTGCTCTTCATCGGCTTCGGCGGGTTCCTCGCGTGGCGGTGGCCGAAAGTCATTTTCGTGCACATTTTCTTCGCGGTGTGGGGCGTGCTGGTCAATGTCACGCCGATTCCGTGCCCGCTCACCGCGCTGGAGGATTTCTTCCGGCATCAGCAGGGTCTCGGCGACCTGCCCGGCGGGTTCAACGCGTATTACCTCTACGGCACGGTGATCCCGCGCTCGCTGCTGCCGGTGGTGGTCGTGGTGGCGCTGGCGGTGCTGGTGATCTCGTACCTGGGCGCGTACCTGAGGTGGCGCCACCGCCACGACGACAGTCCGGCGCACGGCGTCAGCCTCGGCTGAGCGAGAATCGTCCTTCGTGACGACGGAACAACCCGAAGCGGGCCCCACCGAGTGGGTGAACCGCGAGGAGGTAGGCGTCGGTCCATGGCCAGGCCCCTGGCCGGACGACCCGCGCTACGACCCCGAACTCCTGACCAACGGCGACCGCCGCAACGTGGTCGACGCCTACCGCTACTGGCGCCGCGAAGCAATCGTGTCCGATGCGGACACCCGGCGGCACCCGTTCCACGTCGCGATCGAGAACTTCCAGCACGACCACAACATCGGCACGGTCGTCCGCACGGCGAACGCCTTCGCCGCCGCGGAAGTGCACATCGTCGGCCGCCGCCGCTGGAACCGCCGGGGCGCCATGGTGACGGACCGCTACCAGCACCTCCGCCACCACGAGAACGTCGCGAGCCTGCTGGAATTCGCCACGACGGAGGGTTTGACGGTGGTAGCGGTGGACAACACCCCCGGTGCCGAGCCGGTGGAAACCGCCGAGCTGCCCCGGAAGTGCCTGCTGCTGTTCGGCCAGGAAGGCCCCGGCCTATCCGAAGCGGCCCAGACCGACTCGGCGAAAGTGGTGTCCATCGCCCAGTTCGGCACGACAAGGTCGATCAACGCGGGGGTCGCGGCGGGCATCGTGATGCACGCGTGGATCCGGCAGCACGCAGACCTGTCCAAGGCCTGGTGACCTCCGCCGCCTCACCACCGCCGGGGTGCTCGTGAGTGGCTACGCCGGTTAGAACCGGGATAGCCCACTCACGAGCACCCAAGCGTTGGCCGCACGATTCCGGCAGGGCGGGCGGCGTGGAGAGGCAAGTTTTCCGCAGCGCAGGCAGAATCAATCCATGACCGCCGATTCTCCCGAGCCCGCCAATTCCGCTGCACGCGGCGACGCGGCCCACCCCGCCACGGCGCGGGCGGTCACCCCGGCTGACCGCCCGGCGACGGCTGATCGCGCGGCAAACCCGGCCAAGGATGCGGCAAACCTCGGCGAGGGGCCAGCGCACGATGCTGAACGTCCAGCGGCGGCCGGGGGTGCGGAAAGCCCGGCCGAGGGTGCCACGAGCCCGGCCGGGGGCCCGGCTGAGGGTGTCGCGAACCCGGCTAGAGACGCGGAGGGCCCGGCTGAGGGTGTCGCGAACCCGGCTAGAGACGCGGAGAGTCCAGCTGAGGGTGTCGCGAACCCGGCTAGAGACGCGGAGAGTCCAGCTGAGGGTGTCGCGAACCCGGCCAGAGGCGCGGAGAGCCCGGCCGAGGGCGCGGCGAACATCGGCGAGGGGGCAGCGGCCACCGCTGAACGTTCAGCAGTGGCCGAGAGCGTGGCAAACCCGGCCAAGGACTCCACCCACCCAGCCGGACGCCCCGCGGCAGCCGAGCACCCCACAGCGGCCGGGTGCCCCACAGCGGCCGGGCGCCCTGCGGCGACCGAGCGTGCCGCTGTAGCCGAGCGCCACACAGTGGCCGGGCGTCCTGCGGCGACCGAGCGTGCCGCTGTAGCCGGGCGTCCTGCGGCAGCCGAGCGCCCCACCGCAATCGAGCGCCCCGCAGCAATCGAGCGTGCAGCCGCAGCCGAGCGTGCGGTCTGCGCCCGGCACCTCCGCCGCCTCTGGGCCCTTCCCGGCACCGTCCTAGGCCGCAGTGGGTGGCCGCCCACTGTGAGTCAACGACTGCACTGGCACTGGAACTACTGGTGGCAGGCCCATCTCCTCGACAGCCTCGTTGACGCGCAGCTTCGCCAACCCACCGACGAACGCGCACGGCTGATCAACCGCTTCATCGCGACCGTGCGCCGGCGCAATTTCGGTTCCTGGGTCAACGACTACTACGACGACATAGCCTGGCTGGGGCTCGCGTTGCAGCGAGTGCGCCAACTCCAACTATCCACAGTGGACGAACCGATCGACGTTATCGGCACACGGCTGCACGAAGGCTGGACAGACGACCTTGGCGGGGGAATTTGGTGGCGGCGCGGCGACTCCTTCAAGAATACTCCCGCCAACGGCCCGGCCGCTATCTTTCACGCCCGGAAGGGTGATCAAGAACGCGCCGGCGCGATGACGCGATGGCTCACCGACACTTTGGTCGACCCGGAGACCGGCCTCGTCTGGGACGGGATCCGGGCCGGCACCGGCGAGGTGGTCAAGCATATTTTCTCGTACTGCCAAGGGGTTTACCTCGGGGCATGCCTGGAGCAGTCCCGCTGGGACGAGGCAGCGAGCACCATCCAGGCCGTGGAGAAGCACCTGGCACCACAAGGAATCCTCCCCGGCTCGGAGGGTGGCGACGGCGGGCTCTTCTCGGCGATCGCCGCCCGCTATCTGGCGCTCGCGGCCAAGAACCTGCCCAGGCCGGAAGCGGAAACAGCGAAGAAGCTGGTGCGAAACTCAGCGGAAGCGTGCTGGAACGGGGCGGCACAAGAGAAAACCGGACCGTTGTTCAGTGCGTACTGGGAGAAGCCGGCACCGAAACCGCCCGGTAAGGCCGAGCGGGACTTGTCTGTCCAAATTGGAGGATGGATGTTGCTGGAGGCCGCGGCAACCCTGTGAAGCTCAGCAGCCGCACGAAGCGCGATGCAGGAACCGCGGCGCGAGGCGAACAGACTCCGGCCGACGCTCCGGCTCGCGGCAGCGTGCCAGCAGCAGCTGCACCGCCCGGCGGCCGATTTCCGAGATGGGTTGCGCCATCGTCGTCACGCCAGGGGAAACCGTGCGCGCCCAGTCCATGTCGCCGTAACCGACGACCGCCAGTTCCGACCCGATCCGGATGCCGCGGCGGTGTGCTTCCCACTGCACGCCGATCAGCATCGCTTCGCCGGCGACCACCAGAGCGGTGGGCGAAGGCCAGCCGTCCAGGAGTTTCGCCGCAGCTCGGGCAGCGCCGCCTGCGGTGGATTGGCCGGACGCCACCAGTTCCGGGTGGTATCGCAGCCCGGCGCGGCCAAGGCCAAGGCGGTAACCCAGCGCGCGTTCTTCGCTGACGGTGGTGCCCTCAGTGCCGGTGATCAGCGCGATCCGCCGGTGCCGTCGCGTGGCCAGATGCTCGACCAGCGCGGACATGGCCTGGAAGTTTTCCGAACCGACCTGGTCGACGTCGTTGCGGCCGGCGATCCGGTCGACCAGGACCGTCGGCACGCCGGTTCGCACGAGTCCGTTCACCACAGCCTCGTCACCAGGGGCGGGCACCAGAAGGACGCCATCGACGTGATCCGCCCGCAGCGCGCGCAGCACTTCGGCTTCCTCGCGCGGGCAGTCGCTGGTGTCGGCCAGCAGCAGGTCGCAGCCCGCCCGTGCGGCAGCGCCGCGGATGGCACGCAGCAGCTGGTCGTGGTACGGGCTGGCGTGCCTCCCCAATGCCACCCCGAACCGATGGGTGACCGGCAGATCCCAGTGAGGGACCTCCGGCGCCAGAACGGTCATTTCTCATGGCCCTCGTCGTCGGTACCTACCCAACAGTAGCCACTGTCGTGCCGCACAAGAGAGGGTCCGAGACGATCGGGTCCCGAGAATCACTGAGGTGAGTGAACGGCTGCGTGCCCGGTTACGCGGGGCAGTCAGGACGCGCACCCGCACGAGGCCCGGTGCCGCAAGGTCGGCGGCAACCGCACAGTCTCGGCGGGCCGTCCGGGATCCGCCAGCCGAGCGAGCAGCAACTGCACCGCCCGGCGGCCGATTTCGTCGATCGGCTGGGCCATGGTCGTCAGCGGCGGGTCCACGAGATCGGCCCATTCGACGTCGTCGTACACCACCACCGGCAGGTCCTGGCCGATCCGCAAACCCCGTCGCCGCGCCTCGTGCAGGACGCCGACCATCATGCTGTCGTTGGCCACCACCAGCGCGGTCGGCGGGTCCGGCAGCGCGAGCAGCGTGCTCAACGCCAAGCCGCCACCGTCGCGCGAGGACTGTCCACCTGCCACCAGGTCAGGCGACCAGCTCAAGCCCGACCGGCCGAGTCCGAGCCGGTAGCCCAGGACGCGTTCGTCGCTTGTCGTGAGCCCGGGCGCGCCGGAGATCATCCCGATCCGGCGATGGCCCAGCGACGCCAGATGCGCGGTCAGCGCCGAGGTCGCCTGGATGTTCTCCGCGCCGACCTGGTCGATGTCGGTCCGGGTGGTCAGCCGGTCCATCAACACGGTCGGCACGTCCAGCGACACCAGTTCGCCGAGCACCGACCCGTCGCCGGGCGCGGGTGTGATCAGCAGGCCGTCGACCCGGCGCGACCGCAGCGCGCGCACCACGTCCCGTTCGGTGCCCGCGGTGTCGTGCGTGTCCGCCAGCAGCACGGTGTATCCGTTTGCCGACGCCTCTCGCTCGATCGCGTGCATCAGCGCCGCGAAGTACGGATTCGCGACCAGCGAGATCGCCATCCCGATGGAGCGCGTGCCCCCGGTGACCAGCGAACGCGCGATCGCGTCGCCGGTGTACCCGGTGGTCTCGATCGCCCGCAGCACCGCGGCTTTCGTCTCCTCGGCCACCGCCCGCGTGCCGTTCACGACGTGTGAGACCGTCGTGATCGACACGCCCGCCATTTCGGCGATGTCGCGCTGGGTCGGGCGGGCGGAGCGGGGTCGCGGCATGTCTGTCCTTCACCAAGAGAGCGAAACCAAGAACGTCGGCAAGCGTTTGCGCAAACGCTTGCGCCAGCCTCAGAGTCTGTCTACCTTCCCGTCCATCGGCAAGCTCGCACCTCGATTCGGAGGGCATCTCCATGAGACACCGGAGTCTCACCGCACTCGCCTTGGCGGCCGCTGTCGCGGTCTCCACCGCCGGGTGCACCGTCGAACGCCACTGGGGCGGCAGCTCCAAGACCGGCGGCAGCGGCAAGGCCAAGGTCGGCCTCGTCACGAAGACCGACACCAACCCGTACTTCGTCGAACTGCGCAATGCCGCGTCCGCCGCGGCGAAGGCCAACGGCGCGGACTTCAGCGCGCTCGCCGGGCAGTTCGACGGCGACAACGACGGCCAGGTGCGCGCCATCGAGAACCTGATGCAGCAGGGCGTCAACACCATCCTGATCACGCCGAGTTCGTCCACCGGTGTGCTCAAGGCCATCAAGGACGCCCGCGACGCCGGCATCCTGGTGATCGCCCTCGACACCGCTACCGAACCGCCGGACGCGGTCGACGCCACCTTCGCCACCGACAACTTCGCGGCGGGCGAGCAGCAGGGCGCCTACGTCAAGGCGGCGCTGAAGGGCGCGGACCCCAAGCTCCTGATGGTCGACGGCACCGCGGGCAGTTCGGTCGACACCCAGCGGCACGGCGGCTTCCTGAAGGGCATCGGGCTCAAGGACGGCGCGCCGGAGATCAAGGGCCACACCAACGCCAACGGCGATCAGAGCCTCGCCCAGCAGGGCATGGAGAACCTCCTGCAGCGCACTACCGATCTCAACGCGGTGTACACGATGAACGAGCCGATGGGCCGCGGCGCGTACGCGGCTCTGAAGGCGCGCGGGCTCAACACCCAGCTCACCGTCGGCTCGATCGACGGCGGCTGCGAGGGCGTGCAGAACGTCAAGAACGGCCAGTTCGCCGTCACCGTGATGCAGTTCCCGCGGAAGATGGCCGAACAGGGCGTGCTCGCGGCGGTCGAGTACGCGAAGACCGGGAAGAAGCCGAGCGGGTTCGTCAACACCGGCTCGACCGCGATCACCGACCACCCGATGCCGGGTGTGCCGAGCAAGGACACCGCCTGGGGTCTGCAGAACTGCTGGGGAGGCGGGAAATGACGAGCGCGACGGTCAACAACCGCGAGCGCGAGACGCTCGGCGAGTTCTTCCTGCGCGCCCCGGCGGTCGGCCCGGCGCTGGCGCTGGTCGTGGCGGTCCTGGTGTTTTCCTTTGCCACGGACACCTTTTTCAACCTGGACAATCTGTCCACGGTGGTCCAGCAGTCGCTGGTGGTGGGCACGCTCGCGCTCGGCCAGACGCTGATCATCCTGATCGCGGGCATCGACCTTTCCAACGCGTCGTCGATGGTCGTGGCGACGCTGGTGATGGCGAAACTGGCGGCGGTCACCAACGTTTTCTTCGCCCTGCTGGCCGGTGTCGTGCTGACCGTCGTCGTCGGCCTGTTCATCGGCACGCTGGCGACGCGGATCAAGTTGCCCGCCTTCATCATCACGCTCGGCACGTTCACCGGCTTGACCGCGGTGGCGAAGCTGATCGCGGGCGGCCAGGCGGTTCCGGTGTCGGACGGGCTGCTCACCTGGCTCGGCACGAAGCGGTACCTCTTCGGCGGCATCCCGATCACCTACGGCATGACGCTCGCGCTGTTGATGTTCCTCGCCGTCTGGTACGCGCTCACGAAAACCGCGTGGGGCAAGCACGTTTACGCCGTCGGCAACGCGCCGGAGTCCGCGCGGCTGTCCGGGATCAAGGTCAACCGCACCGTGCTTTCGGTCTACCTCGTCGCCGGCCTGTGCTTCGGCATCGCCGCGTGGCAGGCGCTCGGCCGCACGCCGAACGCCGACCCGAACCAGTTCCAGCTCGGCAACCTCGACTCGATCACCGCGGTCGTGCTGGGCGGCACGAGCCTGTTCGGCGGACGCGGTTCGGTGCTGGGCACGTTGTTCGGCGCGCTGGTCGTCGCCGTGCTGCGCTCGGGGCTGACACAGATGGGCGTCGACGGCAACTACCAGGACCTGGCGACCGGCGCGTTGCTGATCGCCGCGGTGGTCGTGGACCGGATCGCACGGAGGCAGCAGCAGTCATGACTACTACGCAGCAGCAGCCGACTCTTTCCGCCCGCGGCCTGGTGAAGCGCTACGGCCGGGTCACCGCCATCGACGGTGCCGATTTCGACCTCTACCCCGGCGAAGTGCTCGCCGTGGTCGGCGACAACGGGGCAGGGAAGTCCAGTCTCATCAAGGCGTTGTCCGGCGCGCTGGTGCCGGACGCCGGTGAGATCAAGGTGGACGGCAAGACGGTCCACTTCAAGTCCCCGTTGGACGCGCGGCACTACGGAATCGAGACGGTGTACCAGGATCTGGCGGTCGCGCCGGCGCTGGACATCGCGTCGAACATGTTCCTCGGCCGGGAAAAGCGGCTCAAGGGGCCGTTCGGCATCGGGCTGCGCAAGCTCGACACCGCGACCATGCGCACCGAAGCGCAGCGGATCCTGGACGACCTCGGCATCAAGGTCAAATCCATTACCCAGCTGGTGGAAACGCTGTCCGGCGGGCAGCGGCAAGGCGTCGCGGTGGCGCGCGCGGCGGCGTTCGGCACCAAAGCGGTGATCATGGACGAACCGACAGCCGCGCTGGGCGTCGCGGAATCCGCGAAGGTGCTGGAACTGATCGGCCGGATCCGCGACCGCGGCCTGCCGGTGGTGCTGATCAGCCACAACATGCCGCACGTCTTCGAAATCGCCGACCGCATCCACGTGCACCGGCTCGGCAAGCGCGTCGCCGTGGTGACGCCGAAGTCGCACAGCATGAACCAGGTGGTCGGCCTGCTCACCGGTGCGTTGAAGCTCGATGACAACGGTGAGGTCGTCGAGGTCGCGTCCACCACGCACGCCGGGTTGACCTGACGTGCGAGTGCTGCTGGCGGGGTTGTGCACCGTCGATGTCGTGCAGCGGGTCGCGGAATTTCCGGAGCCGAGCGAAAAAGTGCAGTCGCTGCAGGTGGATGTCGCGGCCGGTGGGCCGGCGACGAACGCCGCGGTGACCGTCGCGGCGCTCGGAGCCGAAGCGACCCTCCTGACGGCTCTCGGCACCCACCCGCTGGCCGCGCTCGCCCGAGCTGACCTCGAAGCCTGCGGCGTCGACCTGGTCGATCTCGCTCCAGAACGCACGCAGGCACCGCCGGTCAGCGCGGTCGTGGTGCGGGACGGCGACGGCGAACGCACCGTCGTCTCCCGCAACGCCGCCGCCGGCAAGCCGGTCGAACTGCCTGACCTCGCCCCGATTTTCGAGCGCGTGGACGCCGTCCTCGTCGATGGGCACCACCCCGAGCTGGCGCTTGCTGTCGCCGACGAAGCCCGCACCCGCGAAGTGCCGGTCATTCTCGACGCGGGCAGCTGGAAACCGGTACTGGACCAGTTGCTGCCACTGGTCCGCGTGGCAGCCTGTTCAGCGCGGTTCCGTGCTCCCGCACCGAGTTTGGCCGAACGCGGAGTGTCAGTGACGATCACGACGGCAGGCCCGGAGCCGGTCGCCTGGAGCACTACGGAAGACTCTGGGCAGGTCCCCGTGCCGCTCGTCGAAGCGCGGGACACCCTGGGGGCCGGAGACGTGTGGCACGGGGCGCTCGCGTACGCGGTCGCGACGCGCGAAGGCGCGGTCGCCGACTGGATCGGATACGCGAACGCGGTGGCCGCGGAACGGGTCCGGCACGTCGGTCCGCGTTCGTGGACCGGGCCGGTCGGGGAACTGGCGAAGAGCAGAGAAGAGGGAGTGCGATGACGGCGTTCGAGGATCTGCTGGCGCGGGCCGAGAAGCTGGCCAAACCGCGGGAACGGCACGTGCTCGGCATCATCGGCGCGCCCGCCTCCGGCAAGACCACGCTGGCCTGGGCGATCGCCAACGCGCTCGGTTCGCGGGCCGCGGTCGTCGGGATGGACGGTTTCCACCTCGCCCAGGTCGAACTGCAGCGGCTCGGCCGCACCGATCGCAAGGGCGCGCCGGACACCTTCGACGCGGCCGGCTACGTGCACCTGATCCGCCGGCTCGCCGAAGGCCGCGAGACGGTGTACGCGCCGGAGTTCCGCCGCGAGATCGAGGAGCCGATCGCCGGTGCCGTCCCGGTCGCGCCCGAGGTGCAGCTGGTTATCACCGAGGGCAACTACCTGCTGCTTCCGGACGACCCGTGGAGCGGCGTGCGGCAGTACCTCACCGAGGCGTGGTTCCTCGCCCCGGACGAGCCGGAGCGGATCGAGCGGCTGGTGTCCAGGCACCGGCGCTACGGCCGTTCGCTGGTCGAGGCCCGGCAGCGCGCGCTCGGCTCCGACCAGCGCAATGCGGACCTGATCGCGAACACCCGCGACCGCGCCGACCTCGTGCTCGAGAACCTGCCGCTGACGAATTTCGCCCTCTGAGCAGGTGATGTTCGACGATCCGGCGACGAGGGATCCCTACGCCGGCGCGGTCACCTGGGATCGTGCCGGCGACGCCCGGATCGCCGTGCTGTACCCGCCGTACATCCCGCTCGTGCGCACCCACCTGAACGGGCTGCGCGCGCTGGTCGAGCGGCGGTTGTCCGAACCCGCTGGTCAGGGGTCGGATCCGAGGCTGGCGTTGCTGGTCGAGCGGATGCGGGAGACCACCAGCGAACCGCAGCTCGAACCGGAGGTGCTCAGCGAGGTCCGGACCCGGCTGGACTGGGCGTTGTCGGTGCTGCCGGAGCACGGCGGCGTCCTCGAACTGCACACTCCGATGCACCAGTGGTGGTGGGGACGCGCGCTGCTCGACGTGTGCACGGCGATCACCGCGCTGCTGGGCGCGTGGCTGCGGGGCGAAGCGGTCGACGGGCAGCACTGTCCAGACGATGCGACGTGGTGGATGTGGATGGCGCAGATGCGCTGGCTCGACGCCCAGTTCGTCGAGCCGCTCAAGCCAGGCTGACAAGGAGTGCTCGTGGGGGTTTTGGTCGTCACCGGCGGCAGCCGGGGCATCGGCGCGGCGATCTGCGAACTGGCCGCGGCCCGCGGTTACGACGTGGTGGTGAACTACTCCGGCGACCCGGCCCCGGCCGAGGAGGTCGCCGAACGGGTGCGGTCCCACGGTGGGCAAGCGCTTGCGCACCGCGCCGATGTGTCCGACGAGCAGCAGGTCAGCGACCTTTTTTCGGCGGCGGCCGAGCTGGGCCCGCTCGTCGGCGTGGTGAACAACGCGGGCGTCACCGGCAACACCCCCGGCAGGCTCGACGAGCAGAGTGCCGAGACCGTGCGCCGGGTGCTGGACATCAACGTCACCGGGGTTTTCCTGTGCTGCCGCGAGGCAGTGCGGCGGCTGTCGACGCGGCACGGCGGTTCCGGCGGAGGGATCGTGAACATCTCGTCCACGGCGTCGCGGACCGGTTCAGCGGGCGAATGGGTGCACTACGCGGCGTCCAAGGCAGCGGTGAACACGCTCAGCTTCGGCCTCGCCCAGGAAGTCGCCGACGAGGGAATCCGGGTCAACGTCGTGTCGCCCGGTCTGGTCGAGACCGGCCTGCACGCCGCCGCGGGGATGCCGGACCGGCCCGAGCGGTTCAGCGCCGTGATCCCGCTCCGGCGCGCGGGCCAGCCGGAAGAGATCGCGGCGGCCGTGCTGTGGCTGCTGTCCCCGGAGGCGTCCTTCACCGTCGGCGCGGTGCTGGAGGTCGGCGGCGGCCGCTGATTCATCTCGGACAGTGAG
This sequence comes from Amycolatopsis rubida, assembly GCF_900115345.1. GTDB lineage: Bacteria > Actinomycetota > Actinomycetes > Mycobacteriales > Pseudonocardiaceae > Amycolatopsis > Amycolatopsis rubida. The sequence continues at coordinate 1,178,920 of NZ_FOWC01000001.1, forward strand.
ACGCCCGGAGACGGGCAGATCACGATTGACCCCAGAACTCGGTGAACTCGCCAGTAGCGGCCGTTCCGGTGTGCGAGTCTGGCACGAGGGGTTGAAAGGACGGCCGCGAAAGTCATGCCCAAGCTCACGTCTGTGCACCATCTGGCGCTCACCGTGACCGATGTGGACCGAAGTGTTCCCTGGTACGTCCGGGTGCTCGACCTTGAGGAAAGCCATCGGCGCGAAGACCCGGAAACCGGGGTGCGCAAGGTAGTTCTGCGTTCGGCGGGAGACGGTTTCTCCGTGGTGCTCGTCCAGCATCCAGACACCGAACGGCCCGCGTTCGACGAAAGACGCACTGGTCTGGACCATGTCGCGTTCTCGGTGTCGTCCCGCGCCGAGGTCGCTGAATGGGAGGACCGCCTGCGCGAGTACGGCGTCTCCTACCTGCCCGCGACGCAGTCGCAGACCTTCGAAGGTTCCGCGGTGATCGTGTTCCGCGATCCGGACGGCATCCAGCTGGAAGTCTGGTCCGACCCGTCCTGAAAACTCAGGCGCGCGCGTCGTCGGGCTCGTCGACCGGACGCCGCATTTCCTGGCGGTAGCGCAGCACGCCGTAGGCGGTGCCGAACACGAAGAACGCGATGCTCGCCCACAGCGCGGCGGTCTTGACCCACGGGATGGCGTCGAGCAGGCCCGCCCCGTAGTAGCCGAGCAGCACCAGCGTCGGCACCCACAGCAGGCCGCCGACAGTGGTGGCGAGCAGGAACCGCCGCGAATCCATCCGTGCGGCACCGGCGATGAGCGGGGCCAGCGTGCGGATCCACGGGATCCACCTGGCCGCGACGATCGCGAAGAATCCCTTGCGGTCCAGGAAGGCTTGCGCGCGTTCGAGGTTGTGCCGGTTGAGCATCCGCCCGCCGCGCCGGGCGATCAGCGTGGTGCCCGCGCCGCGGCCGATGTAGTAACCGATCTGGTTGCCGAACACGGCGGTGACCAGCGCGGCTCCGGACAGCAGCCACGCGTTGAGGTCCGAGCCGTGCTGCGCGAGCACCACGCCCGCACCGAACAGCAGCGAATCGCCCGGCAGGAACAGCCCGATGATGAGCGCGCATTCGACGAGCACGAACGACAGCACGATGACCCAGACGAGCACCGGGCCGGCGGTGTCCAGCCAGCTCAGGCCGATCCCCGCGGCGTGCGCGGGCTGGGCGGCGTCGAGGTTCACGCGAAGAGCCTACGTGGCTGGGACCGGCTGCAGTACGCAACCATCGAATCCTCCGCATTCGGTGACTTTGGGTATTACTGGGGTAACCAGACTGTTCACCCTTTTCGCCCAGGACAACGAACCGGCCGCCCGGAACAGTTCCCGGGCGGCCGGTCGCGGTTTTCTCTAGAACTGCGGCAGGGACTCGCCCTGCACCGCCTCGATGTCCAGCTCCACCTTGACGGTCGTGCCGATCGCGGCCACGCCCGCCCGCACCATCGCGCTGTAGTTGATCGCGAAATCGTTGCGGTGCAATTGCGTTTCGGCGTGGAACGCGGCACGCACGCCGCCCCACGGGTCCGGGCCGTGCCCGGTGTAGCGCAGGTCGAGCGTGACGTCGCGGCGTTCGCCGTGCAGCGTCAGCACGCCGCGCAGCGCCCAGTTGTCCGTGCCGAGCTGGGAAAGCCCGGTGCTTTCGAACGTGATGAGCGGATACGCGTCGACGTCGAGGAATTCGGCCGAGCGCAGGTGGTCGTCCCGCATCTTGATGCCGCTTTCGATGCTGCCCGCCTTGATCTCGGCGTGCACGCTCGACCGCTCGATCGGCCGGGCGACCTCGATCCGCCCGGCGACGTCCGGGAACCGCACCTTGATGCTCGCGATGCCCATGTGCCGCGCGGTGGCGACCACTGACGAGTGCATCGGGTCGATCGTCCACGGACCCTCCGGCGGCAGCTCGACCGCGCCGGAGACCGGCACGAGCGCGATGTCGCCGAGCAACCCGGCCCCGTCGGAGCCGATCTGCACGGTGCGGGCCAACGGCGTGTACCCCGGCGCGGTGATCACGGCGGTGTAGACGCCCGGGGGCAGCGGGTCAGTGACCACTGCCCCCTTCGCGTCCGTGACCTGCCGCGCGACCTGTCGTCCGTTCAAGTCGGTGACCGTGAGCACCGCGTTCTCGACCGGCCATCCGCCGTTCGAGCGCAGCTGTGCGCGCAGGCCCCCGCTCATGACCGATCGACCAGCTCGTCGAGCGCCTGGTCGTAGCTCAGCCGCACGTCGTGCTGGGCTTCGCCGTCGTTCAGCGTCACCTGGCTGGTGGCGGGCGGGTAGCCGCTGGCCACGACCGTGTAGGAGCCGATCGGCAGATCGCTGACCACGTAGCGGCCCTCGCTGTCAGTGCGGGCCACCGCCGCGACGTTGCCGTTCGCGTCGAGCACGGTGATCCGCGCGTCCGGCACGATCCGGTCGCCCTCGGTACGCGCGACGCCCTGGAGCAGCACCGCGCCGGCGAGTTCGACGTCGTGGCGCAGCACGCCGCTGTCCGGCACCGTCAGCGTGACCGCGACCGGGCGGTAGTGCGGGCCGCTCGCGACCAGCGTGTACTGCCCGGCGCCGACGCCGCTGAAGGTGTAGACGCCGTCCTCAGCGGTGATGAACGCGCCGTTGACCTCGCCGCGCGAGTCGGTCAGCGTGACCGTCGCGTTCGCCAGCGGGGTCGCGGTGCCGATCGAACGGACCACCCCGGTCAGCTCGCCGGAACCGGTGAGCGTGACGTCCAGGTTCGCCGGGTGCCCGCCGACCACCACGCTGGAGGCCTGCGGCTGGTGTCCGGGAGCGGACACGATCAGCACGTACGTTCCCGGACCCTGGGTCGGGATCGAGTAGCTGCCGTCGCCGTTGCCGGTCGCCCGCGCCACCTGACGGCCCTGCTGGTCGATCAGGGTCAGCGCGGCCGCGCTCACGTGGCTGCCGTCCTGACGGCGCACGTGGCCGGTGACCGGGACGCCGCCGGTGGACGTGCCGAATTCGGTGTCGGCCACCGAGTTGGTGATCGGCATCGGCCGGGCATCCGCCACCGCCTGCGCGTCGCCGTGGCCGTTGGTCAGGGCGTGCCTGCCACCGGCTCCGACGAGCATCGGCTCCTTCGGGGCCTCCTCGAACAGCGAACCCGTCTTGATCTCGGCGGTGTCGTCCGCGGCCGGAACCGGCTCGTCCAGGTCTTCCAGCAGCGCCTCGCCGCCCTCGACCGCGGCGGCGGCCGGGTTCATGCCCGCCAGCGGGATCTCCTTCATGAACAGCAGCACCAGCGTGGCCAGCAGGGCGACACCGCCCGCGACCCAGAACACCGTGGTGATGGACTCGGTGAAGCCGATCAGGATCGGCGTGCGCACCGCTTCCGGCAGCGTCTGGATGACGCTCGTGTTGCTCGACAGATCGCCCAGCTGACCGCCCGCGCCCGGAGGCATGTGGCCGCCGAACGCCTTGCTGATGTTGCCCGGCAGCACGTTGAACAGAATCGTCAGGAACACCGCGACACCGGCGGTACCGCCGATCTGGCGGAAGAACGTGGCCGACGCGGTCGACACGCCCATGTCCTTGCGCGGGCCCGCGTTCTGCACCGCGATGATCAGCGTCTGCATGCACTGGCCGAGGCCGAGGCCGATGATCAGCGCGGCCACCAGCGGGTGCCAGATCGGGGTGTCGTACTTGACCATGGCGAAGAAGAACGCGCCCGCGGCGATCAGGATCGTGCCGATGACCGGGAAGATCTTGTAGCGCCCGGTCTTCGAGGTGATCCGGCCGGAGATGATCGAGCTGGACATGATGCCGACCATCAGCGGCAGCATCAGCAGACCCGATTCGGTCGGCGTGTAGCCCTGCACGACCTGCAGGTACTGCGGGATCATCGTGATCGCGCCGAACATCGCCACACCGACGATCACGCCGCCGATGATGGCCACGGTGAAGGTCGAGTTCTTGAACAGCCGCAGCGGGATCAGCGCGGCGTCCTTCATCAGTTTTTCGACGACGATGAACAGCACGACGCCGACGCCGCCGATGATGTACATCCAGATCGACTTCTGGTCGCCCCAGCCCCACTTCTGGCCCTGTTCGGCGACGATCAGGAACGGCACCACGGCGATGACCATGGTGAGCGCGCCCCACCAGTCGATCTTGTGGTCATGACGGTTGTGCGGGACGTTCAGCACCTTCGCGACGACGAACAGCGCGATGATGCCGATCGGCACGTTGATCAGGAAGACCCAGCGCCAGCCGTGCAGGCCGGCCAGGCTGTCGAAGCCGGCGAAGAAGCCGCCGAGCACCGGGCCGAGCACGGTCGAAATGCCGAACACGGCGAGGAAGTAGCCCTGGTACCGCGGGCGTTCCCGCGGCGGGACGACGTCGCCGATGATCGTCATGGCCAGCGACATCAGACCGCCTGCGCCGAGACCCTGCACCGCGCGGAACGCGGCCAGTTCGTACATCGACGTCGAGAACGACGCGGCCGCCGAACCGGCGACGAAGATCGCGATCGCGGCGAGGTAGAACGGCTTGCGGCCGTAGATGTCGGAGAGCTTGCCGTAGATCGGCGTGGCGATCGTCGAGGTGATCAGGTACGCCGTGGTCGCCCACGCCTGCAGGTCGAAGCCGTGCAGGTCGTTGGCGATCCGGACGATCGAGGTGCCCACGATCGTCTGGTCGAGCGCGGCGAGGAACATGCCGCACATCAGGCCGCTGATGATCGTGACGATCTGGCGGTGGGTCAGCCCCATGGCGCCGTCGCTGTGGCCAGCGGGCGCGCCCCCTTGCGGCTGAGGTTGTTTTTCAACGGTGGACGTCATGCGTTCGAGGCCCCCTTGGCCTGTGCCGTCGCCGCGGTGTCGGACAGCGACGGATTGTTCTTTTCGATACCTGTGTTGAGCCGCGCGAGAAGCTCGTTGAGCGTCTCGCGCTCCTCCTGGCTCCAATCGCCGAGTACATCGGCCAGCCACCGGGCGCGGTGCTTGCGGTTTTCGTCGAAGACGCGGATGCCTTCGGCGGTCGGCGCGAGCAGGCAGGCGCGGCCGTCCTCGGGGTCGGCCTGCCGTTCGACGAGTCCGTGCTGCACGAGCGAGCTGGACTGCCTGCTGATCGTGGAGATCTCGGAATGCAGGAACTCGGCCAGCTTGCTGGTGCGTTGCGGGCCTTCGTGGACGAGGCAGAAGAGGATCGCGTACGCGGCCCTCTCGATCCCGTCCGGCCCGTGTTTGGCGACCTGGGACTTCGCCTTGGTGATCAAGCGCATGAACCGGACCAGCTCGTGCCCGAGCTGGTCGGCAAGGTCGAGGTCGGCCTCTGGCCTGACGGCGGAGTTCTGAGGTGCCATGTGGGTCTTCCTTGGGGTGGAGCAAACCATTGGTTGGCGACTGCAACTAGTTGCCTTAAGCAAGAGTGTGCCCGTACGGCGTATTTCGCAAGCGGCCGACCCCTGGTTGTGTCACAAGACACTTTAGTTGCCGCATGCAAGCAGATTTCAACCGGAGGGGTATCGTCCGGTTTCTCCCGATATGGGGACGCCGCTGGTCACTAGGGGTTTCGGGCGGGAACAGATCCCTCTCGCCGGGGTTGCATAGAGGTATGACTGACGACACAGCGCTCTACGACCTCATCGCGGCGGGCAAGCAGGGGGTCCTGGCAACCCTGAAACGGGACGGCCGTCCGCAGCTGTCGACGGTGACGCATTACTTCGATCGTGACGCCCGCCAGTTGCAGGTGTCGATCACGGACGCGCGTGCGAAGACGAAGAACATGCGCCGGGATCCGCGGGTGAGCTACCACGTGGCGTCGTCGAACGGGTGGTCGTACGCGGTGGCAGAGGGGCGCGCGGTGCTGTCGCCGGTCGCTTCGGCACCGGACGACGAGGCGGTGGAGGCGCTGATCGCGCTGTATCGCAAGGTGTCGGGCGAGCATCCCGACTGGGCGGAGTACCGCGCGGCGATGGTGGCGGATCGGCGGCTGGTGCTGACGGTGGAGATCGAGCGGGTCTACGGACTGGCCCGCTGAGGTCTCGGCTGGGTTTGCGGTACGTGCGGGGAAATCAGAGATCTCCCGGGTTCCCCTCACGTACCTGAAGCCGGGCGCCGCTGAGGTGTCCCGCCGCGACCGTCGCCTTGGCCGGTGCCCCGGCCTCGATCCGGTCCGCGATTTCCTCGATCTGTTCCAGCAGGCTGCCGGTCACCTCTTCGCCCAGTGCCGCGCGCATGTAGAGACCCTCGCCGACCAGCATCACCAGCTCCGCCGTCACCGGGTCCTCGACGTGCTCCAGCATCAGCTCGCGGGTGCGCTCGGTGCAGCGCCGCGACACCTCCGCCGCGATCGGGTCGTTGAGGACCAGGCGGAGCGCGGCCATCGTCGTGCGGTGCAGCGCCAGGTCGCGGGTGACGTCGGTGATCGACGAGCGCAGGTAGTGCCGGACCACGCCCTCGGGAGCGCTCCGCGCGCGTTCGAGGTCATCGTCGGTCAGCCGCTCCAGCCGTTCGAGCAGGCCGTCGCGCAGCGCGTCCTTCGAGCCGAAGTGGTAGAGCAAGCCGCCCTTGGACACCCCGGCGTGCGCCGCGACCGCGTCGAGCGTGATCTCGGCCGGGCCGCGGTCGGCGAGGATGACCTCGTACGAACCGAGGATGCGTTCACGTGCTGAAGGTTTAGCCATCACCTTGACTGTACCGTCCGGACGGTTTATCTTCTACCTCAGGAACGAAACTGTACCGTCTGGACGGTACAAGGAAGGAAGAGTGCGCCATGGTGCGGCGCGGAGGCCAGTGGTGGGCTTTGGCGGTTCTGGTGCTGCCGGTCCTGTTGATCAGCGTGGACACGACAGTCCTGGGGTTCGCCCTGCCCTATCTCAGCGAGGATCTCGCGCCCACGGGCGCGGAACAGCTGTGGATCGTCGACGTCTACTCGTTCGTCCTGGCCGGATTGCTGGTCTTCATGGGCACGCTGGGCGACCGGATCGGCAGGCGGCGGCTGCTGCTCATCGGCGGTGCCGCGTTCGGTGCGGCCTCGGTGCTGGCGGCGTTCGCCACGTCGCCGCTGATGCTGATCGTCGCGCGGGCGCTGCTGGGCGTCGGCGGCGCGACGTTGATGCCGTCCACGCTGTCGCTGATCCGCAGCATCTTCACCGAGGACCGCACGCGGCGCACCGCGGTCGCGATTTGGAGCGCGGCGTTCTCCGGCGGGATGGCGGTCGGCCCGGTCGTCGGCGGCTGGCTGCTTGAGCACTTCTGGTGGGGTTCGGTCTTCCTGATCAACGTGCCGGTGATGGTGCTGCTGCTCGTGGCGGGCCCGTTGCTGCTGCCGGAGTTCCGCGATCCGAACCCGGGCCGCTTCGACCCGTGGTCGGCGCTGCTGTCGCTCGGCACGATGCTGCCGGTCGTCTACGGCGTGAAGGTCGCCGCGACGGAAGGGCTGACCTGGCCGGCCGGTGCCGCGATGGTGCTCGGCCTCGCGCTGGGCGCGGCGTTCGTGCGCCGGCAGCGGCGGCTCGACCAGCCGATGCTGGACCTCGGGTTGTTCGCCAACCGCAGGTTCGCCGGGTCGGTGATCACGAACCTGCTGGGCGTGTTCGCGCTGGTCGGGCTGCTGTTTCTGCTGCCGCAGTACCTGCAGCTGGTCCTCGGCCTGAAGCCGCTGGTCGCGGCACTGTGGATGCTGCCCGCGACGGTCGCCGGCGTCGTCGGCGCCCTCGCCGCCGCCTGGCTCGCCCGCCGAGTCCGGGTGCCGGTCCTGATCAGTCTGGGCCTGCTGTTCGGCGCGGCCGGCTTCCTGGTCCTGACCACCATCGGCGCCGACGCCGGACTGGCCGCGGTCGTAGTCGCGTTCGTCCTGGTCGGCGGCGGGGTGGCCCTGTCGGAAACCCTGACGAACGACCTCGTGATCTCCGCCGCCCCGGTCAACCGCGCCGGTGCCGCGTCGGCGATCTCGGAAACGGGCTACGAACTGGGCGGCGCACTCGGCACGGCCCTGCTGGGCAGCCTCGCCACGGCGGTCTACCAGTCAGGCCTGCCAGCCACCGCGCCCGCCGCAGCCCACGACACCCTGGGCGGCGCGGTGGCCACCGCGCACTCCCTGCCCGTCGCCGAGGGTGCGGAGCTGCTGAGCGCCGCCCGAGAATCCTTCGTGACGGCACTGCACACGAGCGCGTGGGTGGGTGCCGCGATCCTCGTGTACACGGCGCTGCAGGCGTACTTCCTGTTGGGTCGTCGGCGAAACCGCCCGAAGAAAGCCCAACCGGAGGAGCCCGCGATGTCTGCGTGATTCGGTCCCTGTCAGGCAGGTGAGCACAAACCACCTGCCTGACGGGCGGCGCAGTTTCGGTTGCCGGGCAAGGGAATGCTTCAGACCGATTGGCTATCCGCCAACGCGGGTGCCGCCCGGCCGAAGAGGCGCGGGCGGGTGGATTCGCTGGCACTGCTCGGATCTCGCTTGGTCAGTCCAGCCAAGCGCTTGCCGCGCAGGGCTCTTCCAGATACTCCGCTGGCTCGTCGTCGTCTTCGTGGCCGCTCTCGGGCGATGCGGGGTTGCCGCGTGTGTCGGTCAGGGCCCCGGTTCGCTGGCGAGGGCGGTCGGTCCAAGGCGGGCGGGATTGGGCTGGGTTCGGCTCCCGTCTGGTCCGCCCCGTGAAATGCTTGCCGCCCGAAGCTCCCTCCAGCGCTGCGACCGGAACTCCGCTGGGGCACCGTCGCCTTTGCAGCCGCTCCCCGGCGATGCGGGGTTGCCGCGTGTGTCGGTCAGGGCCCCCGGTTCGCTGGCGAGGGCGGTCGGCCTAAGGCGGGCGGGATTGGGCTGGTTCGGCTCCCGTCTGGTCCGCCCGTGAAGCTTCCCCTGTGCTGCGACCGGAACTCCGCTGGCTCGTCGGCTCCGTGGCGATGCGGGATTGCCGCGCTTGACGGTCCGCGCTTCCGGGTGCACTGGCGAGCGCGGCGGATGCCGTCCAGCTCAAGGCGTGCGGGAGCGGCTGCTGGCGCGGGCGGTTCGGCTATTCCTTGATGGTGCAAGCTCCCGCTGGTGAGGGTCGAGGTCTCTTGTCCGGCTCGAATCCCGTCCAGCTCAAGGCGTGCGGGAGCGGACGGGCTCCCGTCTGTTCAGTCCAGCGAAGCACTCGCCGCCCGAAGCTCCTCCAGCGCTGCCACCAGAAACTCTGCCGGATCGGCATCCCCGCGATCGCTCTCCGACCATTCGAAATACCCCCGCTTGAAAGCCAGCACCCCCAACTCGCTAGCGAGCGCCGCAGTCGCATCGGGCAGCCCCCGAGCGGTCAGGGCCGCAGTCATCGCGGCAGCGAGGCCGACGCTCTTCAACGCGTCCCGCTCCTGGAGTTCCGTACTGGCCGCAACGGCAGCCTTCAGCCGAGGGGCGAGTTCCCGGTTCATCGGGCCCATCGCGGTCGCAGCGCGGCGCAGGCCGCCGGCGACGGCTTCCAGCGGGCTGGCGTCAGCGGGAGCGTCGGCGATTCCTTCCGCGAGCAGTCGGCTCAGCGTTTCCTGACCGGCCACCAGCAGTTCCCGCTTGTCCGGGAAGTGCCGGAAGAACGTGCTCTTGGTGACGCCGGCGCGCTCAGCGATCTGCGCGACCGTCGTGGCGTCGTAGCCCTGTTCGGCGAACAGGTCGACGGCCGCTACGACCAGCCGTTCGCGTGCTCCGGGTTCCCATCGGGCCATGAAAACCATCCTATGTGACGAGACCTTTGTCCCGTCACTCTGGTAGTGTCTGACGGGACAAGAGTCCCATCACTGTGAGGGGGAAATCCCATGCGCGTGTTCGTCACCGGAGCGACCGGTTTGATCGGCTCCGCGGTCGTCGCCGAACTGCTGGGCCACGGCCACTCCGTCGTCGCGCTCGTTCGGTCCGACGCCTCCGCCGCGGCGGCCGAGAAAGCGGGGGCTGAGCCGGTGCGGGGTGCACTGGCTGACTTGGATGTCATCCGCGAGGCCGCGGCCAACGCCGATGGGGTGGTTCACCTCGCTTTCGCCAATGCGTTCAGCAGCGACGAAGCCCTCGCGAACGCGGTCGCCGAGGAAACGGCGGCGCTCAAGGCGCAGGCCGAAGCGCTCCTCGGAAGCGATCGGCCGTTGGTCACGGTTTCCGGGACGCCGTATGCGCCGGGTCGCGCGTCGACCGAGGCTGATCCGGTTGCGACCGACGGGCCCGTCGGCGGGAGGGGGCGCACGGTCGCCGAGATTGTGGAGCTTGCGGATCGTGGGGTCCGGACATCCGCGGTACGCATGCCGCGCACGGTGCACAACAACGGGAAGGGCGGGTTTGCCGGTCTGCTGACCACCATCGCCCGGCAAACGGGAGTGTCCGGTTATCCGGGCGACGGCACGCAGCGGTGGCCGGCGGTGCACGCGCTCGACGCGGCGGTTCTCTTCCGGCTTGCTTTGGAAAACGCGGAGCCCGGTACGTCCTGGCACGCGGTCGCCGACGAAGGCGTTCGGGTCGCTGACATCGCGGCGGTGATCGGACGGCGGCTGGGGCTCCCGGTCGAATCGGTGCCGGAGGAGACTTACGGGCCGCTCGGGCCGGTTTTCGCGGCCGACCAGCCCGCGTCCAGTGCGCACACCCAGCAAGCGCTCGGCTGGGCACCGGAACATCCCGGCCTGTTGGCGGACCTGGAGAACCTTCGGGGCTGATGTGCGGTTCCGGCAAAGAACCTTGCCCTCCGGCGCGCTCAGCGGAATCGTGCACGGCGGAGGTGGCAGCGAAAATGGTTCCGTCCGGGGAGACCGCGCAGTTCTGGGAGGACCTCTACCGCAGCCGTGAGCAGGTGTTCAGCGGCGAACCCAACGGGGTGCTCGTCACCGAGGTCGAGGAGCTGCCGCCGGGGCAGGCGTTGGACGTCGGGTGCGGCGAAGGGGCTGATGCGCGGTGGCTGGCCGCTCGCGGCTGGCAGGTGACGGCATTCGACATCTCGCGTACCGCGTTGCAGCGGGCGGCCGTGGCCAGCTCCGGGATCGCCTGGGTCTGTTCGGATCTGGCCGCGATTCCGGTGCCGGCGAGGGCGTTCGACCTGGTCAGCGTTCAGTATTTCCCGCTTCGCGAAGCCGACGGGGTGCTGCGGAAGCTGCTCGACGCCGTCGCGCCCGGCGGGACGTTTCTCTTCGCCAGCCACGATCCTCGGGAGCTGTCGCCGGAGCATGCCGGTTACTGCCAGGCTGACGACATCGCGCGGGCTCTCGGCGACGAGTGGACCGTCGTCGTCAACGAGAGCCGGCCGCGGGTGATGCCAGCTCCACCGGGCACCACGCACACCTGTGACACTGTGCTTCGCGCGCAGCGGACCAGCTAATATCGGAATTAATATTCCACACTGCGGAGATCCCGGTTTACCATGCGGAGATGAGCAACGACGCCCTCCTCCAGCGGCTTCGGGACGACCTCGGCCCGGCCGCGGTGCTCACCGACGCTGACGTCACCGATGCCTACGCGCGCGACATGATGCCGCTCGCTCCCTCGGGAAAACCGTTGGCGGTGGTGCTTCCGGCGGATACCGCAGGAGTGCAGGCGACTGTCCGGGCTTGTGCCGAAGCGAGAGTCCCCATCGTGCCGCGCGGGGCAGGCAGCGGGCTTTCCGGCGCGGCCAACGCCATCGACGGCTGTGTCGTGCTTTCGCTCGTGAAACTGAACGAGATCGTCGAGGTCGACGCGGGCAACCGGCTCGCCGTCGTGCAGCCGGGCGTGGTCAACCTCGACTTCCGGTCCGCCGTCGAGAAGCACGGCCTGTTCTATCCGCCCGACCCCTCCAGCTACGACTGGTGCACCATCGGCGGCAACCTCTCCACCAACGCAGGCGGCCTCTGCTGCGTGAAATACGGCGTGACCACCGATTCGGTGCTCGGCCTTGAGGTCGTGCTCGCGGACGGATCGCTGCTGAAAACCGGCCGCCGCACGGTCAAGGGCGTCGCGGGCTACGACCTCACCAAGCTGTTCATCGGCAGCGAGGGCACACTCGGCGTCATCACCCAGGCGACCGTCTCGCTGCGGCCCCTTCCGCAGGCCCCGGCCACTTTTGTCGCCGGATTCAACACCACCGAGGCGGCCGGCGAGGCGGTCGCGCGGGCGGTGCGCGAGGGGTTGGTGCCGTCGCTGCTGGAGATCATGGACGCGGCGTCGATCAAGGCCTCCGAGACCTACCTCAACACCGACCTCGGCGCGGGCTCGGACTGCCAGGCGCTGCTGCTCGGCCAGTCCGACGCGGGCGGCGAGGCGGCCCGCCGCGAACTGGCGCTGCTTGAGCAGATCTGCACCGACTGCGGGGCGGACCTGGTCTACGCCACGGACGACCTCGAAGAGGGCAAGATGCTGCTGCAGGCCCGCCGCGTCGTGCTGACCGCGCTGGAGACCTACGGCGTCTGGCTCACCGACGATGTCAGCGTGCCCCGCACCCGGATCGCCGAGCTGATCCGCGGCTGCGAACGGATCAGCGAAAAAGCCGGGCTCAAGATCGCCGTCGTCGGCCACGCCGGGGACGGGAACATGCACCCGACCATCGTGTACGCGCCCGATTCCGAGGACGAGTTCGCGCGCGCCCAGCAGGCGTTCGACGAGATCCTCGACGTCGGCCTGTCGCTCGGCGGCACGGTGACCGGCGAGCACGGCGTCGGCAAGATCAAGCGCGAATGGCTCGCCCGCGAGATCGGCCCGGTCGGGATCCGTGTGCACCGGCAGATCAAACAGGCCCTCGACCCGGAAAACCTCTTCAACCCGGGCTCGATGTTCTCGATGACCGACTGACCCCGGAAACGACGAAGCGGCGTCCGGAACCCCGGACGCCGCTTCGGTCGAATGCGGAAACCTCAGTCGCGCACGCGCGGAATCTGCTGCGTGACGTCGGCCGAATCGTCGGCCGGGCGGTCCTTCTTCTCGCGGCGGCTCTTCAGGTACTCGATGGCGATCGGCACGACCGACACCAGCACGATGAGGACGAAGATCGCGTCGACGTTGTCCCGGATGAAGCCGATGTTGCCCAGCAGCGACCCCAGCACGGTGATGCCCGCGGCCCACAGGATGCCGCCGATGACCGTGTAGGTGAAGTAGCGCTTCGGGTCCATCCGGCCGATGCCGGCGATCCAGGTGATGAACGTCCGCACGAACGGCACGAACCGGGCCAGCACGACGGCCTTCGGACCGTGCTTCTCCAGGAACGTGTGCGTCTTGTCGACGTACTCCTGCTTGAAGAACTTGGAGTCCGGCCTGCTGAACAGCTTCGGCCCGGCGAAGTAGCCGAGGTAGTACCCGACGACGTTGCCCAGCAGCGCGGCGACCGTGACCAGCACGCACACCAGCCACAGCGGAGCCTTCAGCGTGCCGTTCGCGATGAACAGGCCCGCGGTGAACAGCAGCGAGTCGCCGGGCAGGACCGGGAAGACGCTGCTCTCGATGAAGATGATCAAGCACAGCACGGCGATCACGGGGGCCGTCAGCCCGTTCAGCAGATGCTGCGGGTCCAGCCACGACGGCAGCAGGGACATGGTGGTCACTGTGTTCTGGGCGAGAATCACACCGAAAACGGTACAGGGTGACTCAGTGTCGCCTCATCGGGCAAGGAATCGCAGGTCATCGGTGTGGGATCGGGGTTAAGAACTCGGCCCGGGAGTGCCTGCCGGAATGGTTGTCCGGGCAAGCGGGCGCGGTGGCGGGCTCAGATCAGCGTCAGCAGGCCGATGACGGACCCGGCGGCGAGGCCGAGCAGCACCGCCAGCAGCAGGACCCAGTGCGCGGGCAGGGGGCCGCTCTGTGCCGCCTGAGCGGGGCGGCGGACGGTCGCGTCGGAGGCCCCGACCGGCGGGATCGAGCCGGTGGTGCCGGGCGAGGTGCCGGCCGCGTCGAGGGCGGCGCGCTCGCGGGCGAGCGAGTCGGCTCCCGCCCCGGACAGCAGACCGTAGTTGGGCGGCAGTTCGGTGGTCGGGCCGGTCTGCGACGGCGCGCCAGTCTGGGCCGAGGCCCCGAACGAGCCGGTTCCGGAGGCCGGAGTGGCGCCGAACGAGCCGGTTCCGGAGGCCGGAGTGGCTCCGAACGAGCCGGTTCCGGAAGCGCCAGGGCCGGAGATGCCGGGACCACCGGCCGCGCTGAACGAGCCCGTGCCGGAAGCGCCGGGCTGGACCGCGCCCTGCGAGCCGGTGCCCGAAGCTTCGGAACCAGCCTGTTCTTCTGCCGGGTTCGCCACGGCGTGCGGAGCGAAGACGGCTTGTGCACGCAGCGCGTCGGCCAGTAACCGTTCCGGGTCTTTCGGCTCGCTCATCCGCTCCGTCCGCCTGTCGAAGTGCTAGCTCGTCACGTGCTCAAGGTAGCCCGGCCCGCCTCGGCCACCCATTCGCCCCGGTGCAGTACCCGGGACGGGCGCAGGTCGTCGTCCAGGATCACGGCGTCCGCGGCGAGGCCGGGGCGCAGTGCGCCGGTGCGGTCGGCGATGCCGAGCAGTTCGGCCGGTCGAGCCGACGTCGCCCGGACGGCGTCCAGTACGTCGAGTTTCGCACCCTTCACCAGGTTGCGGAAGGCGTTGTCCATGGTCAGCGTGCTTCCGGCGAGTGAACCGTTGTCCAGGGTGGCGACGCCGTCGTGGACGTCGACCTCCAGCCTGCCCAGGGTGTAGCGGCCGTCGGCGGCGTCGGTGGCCGACATGGCGTCGGTGATCAGCACCGTCCGGCCGCGGCCCGCGTGCTGTGCGGCCAGCCGCACGACCGTCGGGTGCAGGTGGACCAGGTCGCAGATCAGCTCGACCGTCACGCGCTCGTCGTCGAGCAGCACGCCGACCGGGCCCGGTTCGCGGTGGTGCAGCGGGCGCATGCCGTTGAACAGGTGGGTGGCGACCGTCGCGCCGGCGTCGATGGCCGGAACCAGCTGGTCAGCGACGCCGTCGGTGTGGCCGATCGCGGCGATCACGCCGGACTCGGCGAGCTGCCGGACGGCCTTGACGCCGCCGTTCAGCTCGGGTGCGAGCGTGACCATCCGGATGGAGCCGTGTCCGGCGCGCAGCAGCTTCTCGACGGTGCCGGTGTCCGGTTCACGCAGAGTGTCCGGATCGTGCGCGCCGCAGCGGGCCCGCGAGATGAACGGGCCCTCCAGGTGGATGCCCGCGAGGTCGCCCTCCTGCACGAGTTCGCGCAGCGCGGCGATCTGCTCGGTGAGCAGGTCGATCGGGTCGGAGACCAGGCTCGCGAGCATGGTCGTGGTGCCGTGGCGCCGGTGCGCGCGGACCGCGGTGCGGATCTCGTCCGGGTCGAGCGTCGAGAACGACGCGCCGCCGCCGCCATGGCAGTGGGTGTCCACGAAACCGGGCACGACCAGCGCCCCGGCGACGTCGACCGGCGCGGCATCCGGGCTGCTCGGGGGCGTTCCGGTGCCTACCGCGGCGATCTGCCCGCCGGACACGGCGAGCCAGCCGTCGTCGAGTACGCGGTCCGGGGCCACGACGCGGCCGCCCGTGATGACGAAGTCTCCGGGGTGTTTCACGCGGTCCAGCATATATTGGTCTGGACCAAGGGGGGTCGACCAGCGCGAGATTGGTCCGCCCAGGTCACTGAGGCGGCTGCATCGCCTTTTGCAGCGCCTCCAGCGCCCGGCTGGCGGTTGACTTCACGGTGCCCTTCGAAATGCCCGCGGCTTCCGAAATCTCCGCTTCGCTCAGCCCGCCGTAGTAGCGCAGCACGAGCACCTCGCGCTGGCGCGGCGGAAGCTTCGACAGGGCGTTGACCACGGCCTGGTGCTCGCTGGAGAGCATCGCGAGGCTTTCCGCGGACCGGGCGTTCACCGCGTGCGGGGGCACGTACTCGCGGGCGGTCTTGCGCCGGCGCAGCACGCTGCGGGATCCGTTGACCACTGCGGTGCGCAGGTAGCCGACGGCCGCGGCGGCGTCGCGCAGCCTGCCCCAGTTGCGGTGCAGGCCGGTGAACGCCTCCTGCACGACGTCCTCGGCCGTCGCGGGCTCGTCGACCAGCAGGATGGCGAGGCGCACGAGCCGCATCCGGTGCTGCCGGTAGAGGTCTTCCAGGTTCAACGGGGCAGTCGGCGGCTGCGCCGGGACCGGCCCGTCCATGGTCCGCAGGTGGCCGAGGGTCGCCTCGACGCTGCGTTCCGCGTTCCCCTCCAGCATGTATCCCCGCCTGTCCTCGACGTGTCCGCTCCGCAGGCCCCAACGCGTGCGCGATAGGCACAGCGTGCACACAGGTTCCGCCCGCGCCTAGCCTATCGGGTTGGCCTCCCGCTGCCACCGCTCGCATGGTGCGTCCGCCCGGCGGTCACCGGTAGCGTCTGCGGCGTCACTGTCGTGCTCACCCCAGGAGTAAGCGCATGGCCTGGTACCTCGTCGAGATCCGCTACGTCCCGGAGAAGCTGGCCGACGTCCGGCCGCGGCATCGGGACTACCTGAAAGAGCACGTCGACGCGGGCCGCGTCGCGGTGGCCGGTCCCCTCGCCGACAACTCCGGCGGGCTGGTGCTCTGGCAGGCCGAGGACGAGACGGCGCTGGCCGAGCTGATCGACAACGACCCGTATGCGCTCGAAGGCGTCGTGGCCGAGCGAACGGTGCGCGAGTTCAAGCCGGTGCTGGGGACCTGGGTCGAACCCTAAAGCTCCAGGACGGCGGGCCCGCGGTCGACGCAGATCCGCACGCGCCCGCCGTCCTCGGCCGCCACCTCGCAGGTGCCGCAGAAGCCCTGGCGGCACGAGTACGGCACGTCCGGCAGCACCTCGCGCACCACGTCGAGCGTGGAGCGGTCGGCAGGTACGTCGAGGGTGCGGCCGCTGCGCCGCAGGACCACGCGGAACGGTTCGCCGTCCACGATCGGCGGCGGCGAGAACCGTTCGAAGTAGACCGCGGCGGCACCCGTGCGAGCCAGGTCGACGCGGACGCCGGTGATCATCGGCATCGGGCCGCAGCAGTACACCGACGCGCCGGCGGGCATTTCCTCCAGCAGTTCCGCGCCGGACGCCGGGATGCCGAACTCCGTGTCCGGCCGGATCCGCACTCGCTCGGCCGGAAGTTCGTCGAGGAACGGCATCGACTCCCGGTCACGGCCGGTGTAGACCAGCCGCCAATCCGCGCCGCTCGCTTCCGCGCGGTGCACCATCGGCAGGATCGGCGTGATCCCGATTCCGCCCGCCACGAAGTGGTACGCGGGCGCGGCGACGAACGGGAAAGCATTGCGCGGCCCGCGCACGGTGACGCGGGTTCCGGCGGTGAGCGCGTGCACCTCGGCCGATGCGGAACCGATGCGCCGCACGGCAATCCGGTAGTGCGACAGGTCCGAAGGCGAGCCGCACAGCGAATACTGCCGGACCGTTCCGGAAGGCAGGATCAGATCGATGTGTGCGCCTGGCCGCCACGCGGGCAACGAGGTCGAGTCGGGCCGCACGAGCCGGAGACTCACCACGCCCTCGGCCTCAGCGCGCACGGCCTCGACGACCAACGGCAGCCGACGGTCGATCTCCCGCACCGGCGGACGCCGTCGACCGGAAACCTCGGCCAGCCTTCGATAAGCCGCGCCGACCGCGACCAAAGTGGACATCAGCCGGTCGCGCCTGCCGCTGCCGTCGAGCCGGGGCGGGAACCGCGGTGCGGTCATCGCGGAGCGTCGGCGGCCTTGGCCGCGGGCGAACTCGCCAGGTACGCCACCGCCTGGTCGGTGTTGCCGGTTTCGGTGGGGTGATAGGACTTCCGGAAGTACGGCCGGATCTCGCGCAGCAGGTCGCGCGGTCCCGGCAAGAGTCCGAGCCGGGCGGCGCGCCGGTAGGCCCGCCAGCTGGTGCGGCCGGGGCGCGTCGGGTCGTTCTTCATCAGGAACCGGGTGCCACGCAGGAAAATCCACGCCAGCACCGGCGTCACCACGAGCATCGAACGCACCCGCCGACCGTAGCGGCCGTCGAGGTGGCAGAACAGGTCGTAGGCCACCGACCGGTGCTCGACCTCTTCCGCACCGTGCCAGCGAAGGAGATCCAGCATCGTCTCGTCCGCGCCGGCCGCGTCGAGCGCCTTCGCGTCGAGGATCCACTGGCCGAGAAACGCGGTGTAGTGCTCGATCGCCGCGACCAGCGCGAGCCGTTCGATCAGCCATTCCCGGCTCGATCCGGGCCGGTCGCCCAGCAGCCGCCGGAACATCCACTCCATCTGCGCGATGTAGGGCCGCACGGAAACCCCGGCGGACTCCAGGTGCTCCGCCGCGCCGTCGTGCGCCACGGCGTGCATCGCCTCCTGGCCGATGAACCCGAGCACGTCCTCCTTGAGCCGCTCGTCGCGGATCAGCGGCACGGCCTGCTTGAACACCTCGACGAACCAGCGTTCGCCCTCGGGCAGCGCCAGGTGCAGCACGTTGATGCTGTGCGTGGCCTGCGGCTGCCCGGGAATCCAGTGCATCGGCAGCTTCGACCAGTCGAACTCCACGTCGCGCGCGTGGAGCACGATCTGCTCGTGGTCGGCGCTCATGACCGGCCGCTCAGTTCGTAGTCGCTCGGCTCGACGCGCCGCGTCTCCAGCCAGTAGCGCCAGGTGAAGCCCGGCCAGATCGTCCGGTTGACGCCCTTCGAGTCGAGGTACCAGCTCTTGCAGCCGCCCTGGGTCCACACGCCCTTGACCAGCTTGTCCTGGATCTGTTCCTGGAACTCGTCCTGCACTGACGGCCGCACGTCCAGTGCCGCCGCACCGCGGGAATCGGCCAGCCGGATCGCGTCGACCACGTAGCGGGATTGCGATTCGATCATGAACACCACGGAGTTGTGGCCGAGCGCGGTGTTCGGGCCGAGCAGGAAGAACAGGTTGGGGAACCCGGACACGGTGATCCCCTTGTGCGTCTGGATCCCTTCGGTGGCCCAGGTTTTCGCGAGATCGCGGCCGCCGACGCCGGTGATGTCGAGGTACTCCAGCGCGTCGGTCACCTTGAAACCGGTGCCGTAGATGATCGCGTCGACCTCGTGCTCGACCCCGGCGGTGTCGACGATGCTGTGCGCGCGGACCTCGGCGACGCCGTCGGTGACGACATCGACGTTCGGCCGGTCCAGTGCCGGGAAATAGTCATTCGACAGCAGGACGCGTTTGCAGCCCATCGTGTAGTCGGGCGTGACTTTCCGGCGCAGCGCGGGGTTTTTGATGCCCTTCGCGATGTGCCTGCGCGCGAGAACCTCGGCGGCTCGCATGAGTTTCGGATGCCCGTTGAACCCGATCGCGCGGGATTCGAGCATCCAGTACAACGCGTTGCGGTACAGCCGCTGCGTGCCCGGAACGCGTTTGAACAGCTGCCTTGCCCAGCCCGGCATCGCGTGGTCCGGCTTCGGCATGATCCACGGCGGAGTGCGCTGGAACAGGGTCAGTTCGCCGACCTCGGGCGCGATCTTCGGCACGAACTGCACCGCGCTCGCGCCGGTGCCGATCACCGCGACCCGCTTGCCCGCCAGGTCGAACTCGTGGTTCCACTGCGCCGAATGCCAGGTCTGGCCCTTGAACTTGGAGATCCCGGGCAGTTTCGGGATCTGCGGGATGTGCAGTCCGCCGACGCCTGCGACGAGGAACTGCGCGGAGAACTCGGTACCGCCCTTGGTTTCCACGGTCCAGCGGCGTTCGCTCTCGTCCCAGTGCGCGCCGGTGATCTCGGTGCCGAACCGGATCTTCTCGCGCAGCCGGTACTTGTCGGCGACGCCCTTGAGGTAGTCGAAGATCTCCGGCTGCGGCGAGAACGACCGGCTCCAGTCGGGGTTCTGCGCGTAGGAGAACGAGTACATGTGGGACTGCACGTCACACGCGCAGCCGGGGTACGAGTTGTCCCGCCAGGTGCCGCCGACCTCGTCGGCCTTCTCCAGGATCAGGTAGTCCCGGATGCCCGCTTTTTCGAGCTGGATCGCCTGGCCGAGCCCGGAAAACCCGGTGCCCACGATCACGACCTTGAACCGCTCGGTCATCTTGTCGGCCTCCGCTGCGCTGGGGGTCTGGCAGCGTTGATGTTACCTCAGGTAACAGTTACTCGAAAGTACTTCCTACTCGTCAGTACCACTCGGCAGGCGGTAGACCACCAGCGTCTGCTCCGGACGCTCGGCCACGTGGAACGCGGCGTGCGTCGCCGTCACCACGCCAAGCCTGGGGTGCCGAAAGCGCTTCTGACCCGCGTGGCTGAACTGGATTTCGTAGTGCGGCCACCACTCGCGCACCTCGGGGCTCGCCTCGGTCAGCTCGGCCACCAGCCGGGTCACCCGCGGGTGGCCGGGATGGCGTCCGGCGATCGCGCGCAGCCGGGCCAGGATGTTGCGCGCTTCCTGCTCCCAGTCGACCAGGACCTCCCGGGCGGCGGGATCGGTGAATATCCAGCGGACGACGTTCGCGCCCGGCTCGATGTTCCGGAACAGCTCCGCCGCGGCGTCGTTGTAGGCGAGCAGGTCGTAACAGATGCCGGTGACGTACGCGGGGTTGTCGCCCAGCATCGCCGGGACGCCCGCCACCTCGGGCGCGGCTTCCTCGGGTGCGTCTTCGGTGGCGCCGCCGCCACCGGCGAGGCGGCGCAGGTGTTCCTGCTCGGAGCTGGTCAGCCGCAGTGCCCGGGCCAGGGCGTCGAGCACTTGGTCGGATGGGCGGACGTCGCGGCCCTGTTCGAGATAAGTGAGCCAGGTGGCGCTGATCCCGGCCAGCAGGGCCAGTTCCTCGCGGCGCAACCCGGGCGTGCGGCGGCGTCCGGTGATCGGCAGGCCCGCGTCGGCCGGGGCGATCCGCTCGCGGCGGCTGCGCAGGAAAGTGCCCAGTTCGGCGCTCACCCTAGCACCTCCAGTACCAGAATAATGCGATTCTGGATACCAGCTTAACGGCGCGTGAAGCTAAGTCGCATGCGAGCTTGGAACGTTGATGCGCAAGGCCTGCGCCTCTCTGAACTGCCGGAACCCGCGCTACCGGGCGGCGGCGTGGTCGTGGAGGTGCTCGCCGCGCATCTCCCGGCCTACACGAAGGCGGTGGTGACGGGCGGTCGCGGCGGTCTGCCGCTCCCGCTGATCCTCGGCCCCTCGTGCATCGGCCGCGTGACCGACGTCGCGCCGGACGTCTTCCACGTCGCGCCGGGCGACCTCGTGCTGGACACAGCGCTGCTCAACGCGGGCGACGGCGACGAGATCCTGGTCGGCTGGGCCGGCCTCGGCGCTTCCGGCGGCAACGAGCGCACGGACCGCATGCGCGAGATGTGGCGGGACGGCACCTTCGCGGAGAAAGCGTTGTGCGCCAAGGAAACAATGGTCAAGCTGCCCGGTGCCGAGAATTACCCGGACCCCGCGCGGCTGGCGTTTCTGCCGTGGCTCTGCGTGGCCGCCGCGGGCTTGCACACCGCGGGTCCGCTGGCCGGACGCGACGTCGCGGTGATCGGTGCGACCGGTCAACTGGGTGGCGCTGCCGTGCTGCTGGCGCTGGCGGAGGGTGCGGCGACGGTGACGGCGGCGGGCCGCAACAAGGTGGCGCTCGACCGGCTGGCCGAACTCGGTCCGCGCGTGCGTACCCACCAGCTGACCGGCGATCGTGCGACGGACGCGGCGGCGATCGGCCCGGTGGACGTCGCCCTCGACGCTCTCGGCGCCACCCCGACGGCGGACGCCACGATGGCGGCCTGCGACAGCTTGCGGGTGCGCGGCACCCTGGTGCTCATCGGCGGTGTGCGCCAGGACCTGACCATTCCGTACGGAGAATTCACGCACCGCAGGCTCACCCTGCGCGGCTCCTGGATGAGCGACGACGAGACGGTGCGGACGGTGTGGAACCTCGTCCGCTCGGGTGCGCTGGACCTCTCCGCCGTCGAGCTGCTGAAGGTGGGTCTCGACGATCCGGAATCCGCTCTCGACCTGGCGGAACGTACTGCCGGGCTGAGTCTTGTCGCCCTCGTGCCCTAGTAGCCGCCGCCGAGTTTCGAGTGGTCCCAGCTCGCGATCTTCGTCGGACGCAGGATCAGCCCGATCCGCTTCGGAGCCTGCCCTTCGATGAAGGTCCGCAGCTCGGCAGGCGCCAGCGCGCCCGGTTCGGCCCCGGAGTAGCGCATCATCAGCGCGATCCCCATCGCCGTGACCTGCTCAGTGTCCTCGACGAACTCGACGTCTGCCTCGAACGAAAGCCCGCGCAGCTGGTCATACGAATCGCCGCTTTCGATCAGCACGGTCGCCTCGGGCAGCCGGCGCAGGTTCTTCGCTTTCTGCGAGGTGCCATAGGTCCACGTCGCGACCCCGCCCTCGTGCGGGTAGTACCAGAGGGCGGTGAGGTGCGGCCTGCCGTTCGGGCCGATCGAGGCCACGGTGATGACCTTCTGCTCGGCCAGGTAGGCCTGCACCTCGTCCGGTGTCATCCGGATCTGGTCGCGACGGGACATGGCGTTGCTCAGTTGCGCTTGGTGGCCGCGCGCCCGCCGTGGCCGTTGACCGACGACTCGAACGCGCCGCGCTCCTCGACGTCCTTCAGCGCGGCCCGGTCCGCCGCCGGCACCCGCGTCCGCGCGCCGAGTTCGACGATCGGCGGCAGGAACGAGCGCAGCAGCTTGAGCCCGCCGACCCAGCGTGGCACGTGGATCGTCCGGGCGCGGCGCAGAATCCCGGCCTCCAGGTCGTCGAGCGCGACGTCCAGCGGGTAGGTCTTGCCGAGCAGGCCCGGCATCCCGGAACGCAGTTTGCCGAACACCGGGTGCGCGTCGGCGCTTTCGACCAGGTCGGTGCGGATCCAGGTGGGGTGCGCGACGCCGACCTTCACGCCGAGGTGCGCTACCTCCGCGCGCAGGCTGTTGCAGAACGCTTCGACGCCCGCCTTCGCGGCGGCGTAGTTCGCCATGCCCGGCGCGTGCGTGATCGCGGCGAGCGAGGAGATGCCGAGCAGGTAGCCGCGGCGTTCGATCACGTGCGGCATCGTGACGCGGAACGTGCGCCACACGCCGAGCAGGTCGACCTCGATCACCCGCTCGAACGCGGCGCGGTCCACCGAACGCACGAACCCGGCGGTCGCGATGCCCGCGTTGGCGATGACGATGTCGATGCCGCCGAAGTGCTCGACCACGCCCTCGGTGACGCGCTCCAGGTCGTCCCAGCTGGTCACGTCGGCTTCCCAGGATTTCGCGCTCGGGCCGATCCGCTTGGCGACCGCTTCCTGTTCGGCTGCCTCAAGCCCGACGAGCGCGACCTTGGCTCCGCGCGCGGCGAGCCGCTCGGCCAGGCCGGCTCCGATCCCGCGAGCGGCTCCGGTGATGAGCACGACCTTGCCGTCGACCTGCTTCTGAGCCACGGTGCCCTCCTGAGCCGGTTTTGCCTGTCCGGAGGGCACCGTACAACAACCTACCCGCAGTAAGCTACTCTTCGGTAAGTATCAGTTCGACGCTTCGCCCAAAGCGGTGAGTTCGGCGTCGGTCAGGGTCAGCTCGACCGAAGCGAGCAGGTCAACGAGCTGCTCCGGGGTCCGCGCGCTGGCGATCGGCGCGGCGACGGTCGGCTGCTGACGGAGCCACGCGAGCGCGACACTGGCGACCGAAGCCTGGTGCGCGGCAGCCACCTCGTCCAGCGCGGCGAGCACTCGTTCGCCGCGGGCGTCGAGGTACTCCAGTGCCCGCGGAGCGCGCGGCGAGTCCCCCGGCTCGTCCTTCGAACGGTACTTGCCGGTGAGGAATCCCTTGGCCAGTCCGAAATACGGCAGTGTCACCAGGCTCTCCCTGGCGACGAGCGGGGCCAGCTCCCGCTCGTAATCGCGCTCGACCAGGTTGTAGTGCGGTTGCAGGGCAACGTATCGGGCGAGGCCATTCTGGTCCGAAATGGACAGTGCGGAGGCGAGCCGGTCCGGCTCGTAGTTGGACGCCGCGAGGTAGCGGACCTTGCCGTCGCGGACGAGCTGGTCGAACGCAGCGAGGGTTTCTTCCTGCGGGGTGTCCGGATCGTCCTTGTGCGCGTAGTACAGGTCGATGTGGTCGGTTCGCAGGCGGCGCAGCGATTCCTCGACCGCCTCGGCGATGTTCTTCGCGGCGAGGCCGGGTCGCTCGTCTCCCGCGCCGACCTTGGTGGCGATGACGATGTCGTCGCGGCGGCCGCGCTTGGCGAGCCAGTCGCCGATGATCGTTTCGGAACCGCCTCCGCCGCCGTAGGTGTTGGCGGTGTCGAGGAAGTTTCCCCCGGCCGCGGTGTACGCGTCGAGAACAGCGAATGACGTGGGTTCGTCCGCGGTGTGGCCGAAGACGTTGCAGCCGAGGTTGAGGCCGTGGATATCCAATTCCGTGGTGCCGAGCTTCGTCATGCTTTCGAACCTAATCCGGCCGGGACGGGAGGAAAACCGGGTTCTCGCGCGTTGGGCGGGACATGGCTATCGAACTGGGCAAGCTAGGCGTTTGGCGGAACTCGACCGCGGTCGACGGCGCGTTCGCCGCCGAGGTGGAGAAACTGGGCTACGGCACGATCTGGCTCGGCGGTTCTCCCGGCGGCGACCTGGCGATCGTCGACGAACTGCTGGCCGCGACCGAGGGGATCAAGATCGCCACCGGGATCGTCAACATCTGGGCCGACGCGCCCGAGGACATCGCGCGGGCCTTCCACCGCATCGAGGGCAAGCACCCGGGACGGTTCCTGCTCGGCGTCGGCGCGGGCCACCGCGAGCACACGCAGGAGTACAAGAAGCCCTACGCGGCGCTGGTCGAGTACCTGGACGCACTCGACGCGGCCGGGGTGCCCACGGAATCACGCGCGCTGGCCGCGCTCGGCCCGAAGGTGCTCGAACTCGCCCGCGACCGCACCGCGGCCGCGCACCCGTACCTGACCACCCCGGAGCACACCCGGGCCGCTCGGGAGATCCTCGGCTCCGCGGCGGTGCTCGCGCCCGAGCAGAAGGTCGTCTTCGACACCGACCCGGAGCGGGCGCGCGAGACCGGCCGCAAGACGGTGCAGGTCTATCTCGGCCTGTCCAACTACACCGCGAACCTGCGCAGGCACGGCTTCTCCGAGGAGGACGTCGCGGGCAAGGGCAGCGACCGGCTGATCGACGCACTCGCGGTCCACGGCGACGGAAAAGCGCTGGCCAAGGGCCTGCGAGCACACCTCGACGCGGGGGCTGAGCATGTCAGCGTGCAGCCGCTGGACGAGGATCCGTTCCCTGCCTACCGGGCAATCGCGGCCGAGCTGCTCTGAATCGCTCCAGTCGGTTTCGTCTCGTGTGCGGTGGGACCGGTCGCCCCGGCCGGTCCACCTCGTACGATGCCGCTGTAGAAGCCAGTCGTCTCGAGGAGGAACCGATGCCCATCGCCACCCCCGAGGTGTACGCGGAGATGCTCGACCGGGCGAAGAAGGACGAATTCGCCTTCCCGGCCATCAACGTGACCTCGTCGGAAACCGTGAACGCCGCGATCCGCGGGTTCGCCGAGGCGGAGAGCGACGGGATCATCCAGTTCTCCACCGGCGGCGCGGAGTTCGCGTCCGGGCAGAAGGTGAAGGACATGGTTGTCGGCGCGACCGCGCTGGCCGAGTTCGCTCAGGTGGTGGCGGCGAAGTACGACGTCAACGTCGCGCTGCACACCGACCACTGCCCGAAGGACAAGCTGGACGGCTTCGTCCGCCCGCTGATCGAGATCTCCGCCGAGCGCGTCCGCGCCGGCGGGCTGCCGCTGTTCCAGTCCCACATGTGGGACGGTTCGGCCATCGACCTGGACGAGAACCTGCAGATCGCGCAGGAACTGCTCGCCAAGGCCGCGGCGGCGAAGATCATCCTCGAGGTCGAGATCGGCGTCGTCGGCGGCGAGGAAGACGGCGTCGAGGCGGAGATCAACGAGAAGCTCTACACCGCCGAAGGCGACTTCCTGAAGACGATCGACGCGCTGGGCGCCGGTGAGAAGGGCCGCTACCTGCTGGCCGCGACGTTCGGCAACGTGCACGGCGTGTACAAGCCGGGCAACGTGAAGCTGCGCCCGGACGTGCTCAAGGGCGGACAGGAGGCGGCGTCGAAGAAGCTCGGCCTCGCAGCCGGCTCGAAGCCCTTCGAACTGGTCTTCCACGGCGGCTCCGGCTCGCTCCCGGAGGAAATCCGCGAGGCGGTGTCCTACGGCGTGGTGAAGATGAACGTGGACACCGACACGCAGTACGCGTTCACCCGCCCGATCGCGGACCACTTCTTCAAGAACTACGACGGCGTGCTGAAGATCGACGGCGAGGTCGGCAACAAGAAGGTGTACGACCCGCGCAGCTACCTGAAGGCCGCCGAAACGGGCATGGCGACCCGGGTGGTCGAGGCTTCGCAGGCGCTCGGCTCGGCTGGCAAGAAGCTGGGCTGACGGGGTTTTCCCGGGAGGCTGTCTCGATCTTCTGATCGGGGCGGCCTCCCCGTTTTTTCCCGCGAGGCAGCTCGCTTGGCGCATTGCGGAACCGGCCACTGAAGTGGTGCTCGATGCGATCGAGAAGTCCTCAGGGGCCGCGAAAAGGTCGGCAACCGGCGCGCAATCGGTTGATCTGGCTGGCGTCGCACCGGGATTGCCTGGCGGGACGGCAATCGAGGCGGCGCGGATGCTCGGCGACAGGTGGGGGCGCGAGCTGCTGGCCTGGACGAAAAACATGGACGAGTATGCTGGCCAGCTTACTGCGGCGGCCCGCCGGTACCGCGCAGAAGCACATGATCTGCGGGTTGTCCCTGTGCGCTGGAACGCCGCAGCTGTCGGCGGGGGTTCTGACGCGCTTAACCAGCGCTGCAACGCTCTTCACCTCTGGTGGCAGATCCACAACTTCCGCGTGCCCGGCAACACTCCGCCGAACGAGTACCTCTGGGTCGAGAACAACGCGGACAGTTTTCGTATGGCGTTTGAAGCGAACCCGCAGGGCGGTTTTTCCTGACCAGCACCTCGCCCTGCGTATGGCCGAATGGGACGCCCCGCCCCATCTACGACCGAGGCCGGAGTCGCCAGGATGACCCACGGCCGTCGGAGCTCGCAGCTGGAGCGGAGCCCGGGCAGCGCACAGTGGTCATTGATAAGGTACGAGATCTCGTCTTCTTCGAACAGGTCATCGAATATTTCACAGCCCTCGATGAACAATCGAGGTTCACTGTTGGCATATTGAAAGTAGGATTCGAGCAAAAGCCCCGGGTTCGCAACGGCTTGCTCAAGGTCAGGCTAACCCAGGCCTTCTGTGAGGTCAGAACGCCGGTGACGGTGGACGACACGACGCCAGCCAACCCTGATATGCGGCAAGAATCTGTACTTTTCCACGATTAACCTGCTGGCAGTGGATCGTCATGGGCATCCTCCTTCGGCCGACTCCAAGGCGTCTGGGTCGGCAAGCGACCAATCACCCGGCCAATGGAGCGGGCTCAGGTTGAACGCGCCGCGCGTTCGGGTGTAACAAAGATCCCCGTCCATGGCTCGGGTCCACCGCACGCGCGGCTGGTGATACGCAGCCAACGGCCCAGGTCCAGCAGGCGCGAACTCAACCAGTCCGCGATCGTGCCGTCCTCTCGTGGGCCGATGTTGAGCAGCAGGTTTCCGTTCTTGCTGACGACTTCGGCGAGCAGGCGGAGCAGTGCGCACCGCCAGCTGCCAGCCTTCGGCGGTCCGCTCCGGCAACCCGGCCAACGCGTTGCGCCGGAAGGGATCCCGGAACCGCTCCGCGATCAGTGGCGTGGCTTGCCATTGGACCTGCTTGCGGGCGTGTGCGCTGAGTCGCACGGCACCCCCGCGTTACGCCGCGACCGCACGCCGCGAAGCCCACCACTCCTTAGCCGGACCGGCCCCAGCCCACAGCGCGAACACCGCCGCCAGCGCGACCAAAGCCGTCCAATACGCCACCGGCGGCGCGGATTCGGTCTGCTGCTCCCCGAGCAGCCAAGGCCGCAACTGCGACTGCACCCAGAACGCGCCATACCCGAGCGCGGTCACCAGAACCGCCCCCGCCACCGCAGGCCGCGGCAGGAGGAAAGCCAGGTCCACCGCGATCCCGACGGCCAGCAGATAGAACGGCACCGTCGACACCGGGAAGCCCAGCGCCAGCAGCAGCGGCCACATCACGCACCGGTACGCGACGTACGCACCGGCCACGGTCAGCCCGGCCCAGCGCCGTCCGACGGTCTTGCGAGCGAGCACCAGGATCAGCGCCGAAACCCCGATGCCCCACAGCGGGTACACCCACTCCGGGATCGGCATCGTGAAGTGCACCACCGCGGCCCGGTCGACCGGGTGGCCGATCTGGTTGGCGGCGAAGGAAAGCAGCGTCGGCTCCGCCTCGGGCGCGCCGCGTTCCCAAGCCCGCAGGCCGAGGATGCCGTACTCCTGCTGGCCGTTCGGGAAGAAGGTGTTCTCCAGGAAGAACGCCCACAGCGCGAGCAGCACCCCGGTGCGGAAGCGGCCCGGCGGGGACAGCCGCAGCCAGCCGAGCAGGACGCCCGCCTGCATGATGCCGGTGCCGAGGTACAGCATCATGTGCGACGGGCTCCACGCGGTCAGGTCGAGGCCGTTCACGCGGTGGTTGATCACGTCGAGCGGCGCGGCGACCAGGAACACGATCAGCCCGGCCTGCATGAGCCGCAGCGAGCGCCGGTCGCAGCCGAGGCCGGTGTAGCTGTGGATCGTCACCAGCACGACGATGATCACCGTGCCGACGGTGTTGATCAGGTGCGGCGGGGCGAGGTCGTCGCGCAGCCACTTGAAGTGCCACGACATGTCCCACGACGACCCGACGAGCTTGAACGCGAACGCGGTCAGCCACATGCCGTAACAGAACCGCAGCACCCATGCCGGCGTCGGTGCTCCCGGCGCGCCGCGGTGCCAGTGCGTCGCGAAGAAAAGCCTGGTCTTGCCCACGGGTCCGCGCGGGACCGCGGGGCCGGCGACGTCTTCAACCGCCTTCGTCATAGGCACCATCATTCCCTGCCGCAAGAGACCGCGGCGGGAGAAGGGGCAAAAACCGGGGTTCACCCCTACGGGTGGCGGACTTGCCCTCGCGCCTTCTGGCACGGCAGGGTGTCGGCCCATGATGCCGAAACGAGCTGTCGCCGCCGTGCTGATCGCAGCACTCGTTCTGGCCGGCGGAGGCGTGCTGACCAGCCTGTTCCTCTGAGCTGGGAGCATCGTGGGCACAATGGCGGCATGACGCACAACCTGCTGGGCCCCGAGCCCACGCTGCTGCCCGAGCACACCGAAGCGCAGGCCGCGCTCGACTCCGGGACGGACCCGTCCGCCGTGGCCGCCGAACACCCCGGCTACAGCGAGGCCTGGGCCACGCTCGCCGAACGCGCGCTCGCCGACGGCGAGACCGTCGCCGCCTACGCCTACGCCCGCACCGGCTACCACCGCGGCCTCGACCAGCTCCGCCGCGCCGGCTGGAAGGGCTTCGGCCCGGTGCCGTGGGCGCACCGGCCGAACCAGGGTTTCCTGCGCGCGCTCGCCGTGCTCGGCACCGCGGCGGGCCGGATCGGCGAGTCCGAGGAGTACGAGCGCTGCAAGACGTTCCTCGCCGACTCCGACCCGGCCGCGGCCGAGGCGACCGGCCTGAAGTGACGCGGGCCGCCGGTCGCGCACGGGCGAAAACCAGGGCGCGACCGGCCGTCTGCCCACCTTCGGGTGACAGCTAGAGGTGTTCGCATTTGGTGACACCTACAAAGACGGCCATGCGAGGCACGGCCATGCTCACCCCCCGGATCCGCACCCTCGGCACCGCGCTGCGCGAGGCCCGGATCGACGCCCGTTTCGGACTGCGCGAACTCGCCCGGCGAGTCGGCACCAACCCCGCGCTGGTGTCGAACTGGGAGCTGGGACAACGGATTCCCGCGCTGGAGGACGTCGCGGGCATCCTCGGCGCGCTCGGCGTCGTGGGTGCGGAGAAACAACGGATCCTGCAACTGGCGCGCGGCACCGCCGAACCGGGCTGGGTCGCCCGCGGCAAGCAGTCCGCCCCTGACCACCTCGGCGGGCTGCTCGCCTGCGAACGCGCCGCGACGTCGGTCGTCGAATGGCAGCCGCTTCTCGTGCCGGGACTGCTGCAGATCCCGGATTACGCGCGGGCGCTGTTCCTCGCCGACGGATTGTCGCTGGAGAACGCGGAACGCCAGGCGGAGCTCCGGATGATGCGCCGTCCGCTGGTGGTCGGTCCCGGCGCGATTCCGTGTGAGGTGTTGCTGGGCGAGGCAGCATTGCGCAATCCGGTCGGCGGACCCGCGACGATGGCCCGGCAGCTGCGTTTCCTCGCCGACCTGATGGCGACGTCGGCGAAGCTGTCGGTCCGCGTCGTGCCCGCGGGCAACGGCGGGCATCCGGGTCTGGCCGGCCGGTTTTGCGTGTACCACGTGGAGGTCGGCGACCCGATCGTCTACTTCGAGCACCAGCACTCGGGGGCCTTCCTCCTCGACGAGGGGAACGACACCTACTGCGAGGTCGCGGACCGGATCCGCGAGGTCTCCCTGGATTCCCGCGCGTCGGCGGCGTTCGTGCAGCGCACCGCGCAGGAGTTCAGGGAGATCGCGCAGCGGAAAAAAGCCGGAGGGGCCTAGGGACAGGCTCGGTTAGCCGGTACGTCGGCCGCGATCCGCAGGTCGCTTTGCAGCAGGTTCTTCGACACCGAAAACCCGTGCCGCAGATAGGCCGGGATCGCGCGATCCGAGGAATGCACGGTCACCCGCTCCAGTCCGGATTCCGCGGCCAGCCGCAGCGTCGCCTCGATCAGGAGCCCGCCGACGCCGCTGTCGCGCGCTTCCGGCACGACGTAGACGCATTGCACGTCGCCGCAGACCCGCGAAAAGTCCTGCGGTGTCGGCACTCTGGGGGTCAGCGCGAGGAACGCCATGCCGAGCACGTGTTCATCCCGCACCGCGACCACACAGCGATGCGTTTCGGCGTGTGCGCGGGCCCAGGCGGCGAACTCGCGTACGAAATCGGCCTGATCACCGTGCAGCGGACCGCCTCGGCCGGCAACCCATCGCCAGCGCAACGCGGCGACGGCGGGGAATTCTTCGTCGTGGGCTGGGCGGATCTCGGTGAGCGACACAGGTGTCATTTCCGAAGCTGGCGGAAGGATGGACCCGGCCGACCGGGGGAGGGTGCCGGCCGGGTCCGAGGTCGTCAGGCGACTGCCGCGAGTTCCCGGGCCGGCGTGACCGAGCCGACGACCCGGTTGCGGCCGCTGTCCTTCGCCGCATACACCGCAGCGTCCGCCGCGGCCATGACTTCTTCGATGCTTGTCCCGTCCAGCGGGAACGCGGCTACCCCGATCGACGCGGTCCGGTTCTCGATCGAGACCGACTCGCCTTCGTTCGTCTGGGTCGGGATCACCAGTTCGCTGATCCGCTGCCGGATTCGTTCCGCTGTCACGATCGCGTCTTCCTTCGACGTCGACGGCAGCAGCGCGACGAACTCCTCGCCGCCGAACCGGCCGACGAGGTCGTGTGCCCTCGTCTCCTGTTTCACCACGGCGGCAACGGCCTTGAGCACGGCATCGCCCGCGAGGTGGCCGAACGTGTCATTGATCCGCTTGAAGTGGTCGAGGTCGATCATCAGCGCGCCGAAGCTGCCGTTCTCGCGCTCGGCGCGGGAAATCTCGCGCTGCGCGCCGTCCTGCCAGGTGGTGGCGTTGAGCAGCTGGGTCTTCTGGTCCGTGGTCGCGAGTTCCTCAAGCCGCTTGATCAGCATCGACCGCTGCAGCACGTACAGCGGGAGGATCACCATCACCGACAGCAGCGGTTCGTGGCTCAGCACCATCACGAGCAGTCCGCCGACGCACAGGGTCGCCAGTTCCAGCAGGTTGTCGTCCATTGTGCCCAGGCACGATTCGGGCGTCGCCTTCGCCGGGTCGGTCAGGTACAGGCCAAGGCCGGTCAGCGCGGTGTTGACCAGGAAGTATCCGAGCGCGCCCGCCACCACGGTGGTGACGCTGTGGCCGTCCGCGAGGTGTCCGGCCAGCGCGGCGCCGAAACCGGACAGGATCATCGTGGTCGCGTTGGCCGCGACGCGGTGCGCCTCACCGGGGCGCGTGCCGTTCCAGCTGCGGAACGCCAGGTAGACGTAAATGATCACGCCCAGCGCGGCCACCAGCTGCGGCGGCACCAGCAGCGCCGCCGGAAGCAGCCACACCGAGGTGACGGTGATGTGCGGGCCCTGGCTCAGCATCCGGCGCTGCCGCTCGATCTGCCGCGTGACCTCGGTCTGCGCGATCGCCAGTCCGGCGAGCATGCCGAGGATGCCGATCTGGCCGAGGCTGACCGGGAACACCAGTGTGCTGACCACGGTGAGCACCACCGTGACGGCCATGCTCGTCAGCGTGACCGCGACCCACTGCCGCGGCCGGGACCAGAGCGTCCACCGAGAAACCGCATCGCGCAGCCCCAGAGCAGAAAATTCCCCCGATGTGACCATTCTTCCCCCCGAGTCTTGCGCGGATCTCCAGTGACGCTCGCCTTACTCACAGTTTCAGACCGTTTGCCGCCTGTCCACAAGGGCCTTAGGTGTGTACATTTTTCCCGAACACGCCGGATGAAGGGTGACCAGCGATGCGCAGCAAGGAACAGTGACCGCGTAGCAGCACCGCAAGGTCGCGCAGGTCAGAGCCTCACGCGCGGGGCATGTCGGGGTATTCAGGCATGTTCGGCGCGTGTGGCTTCCTTCGCTGACCCGTCTTCAGCCTGTCCGGAAAAGCTCCGCTGCCACGCGATCGCGAGCGGAATCGTGATCAGCAGGCCGGCCAATCCGAAGATCCCGACCGTCGTCTGCGCGCTCACGTGGTCCGCGATGACCCCGCCGATCAGCGGCGTCACGCCCATCGTCGTGGTCAATCCGGTGTTCGACAGCCCCATCGTCTGCGCCCGGCTCTCGTCCGGGACCGCGACCGTCAGCGACGCCGTCGCCTGCAGCAGCGCGATCGTGCCGAAGCCGCCGGAGATCACGAACAGGATCACCGAGACGATCGGGCCCGGCTGCAGGAAGCAGAGCAGCAGCGGGATCGCGGCGAGTGCGGTCATCGGGCCGATCAGCTTCGGCCGGATCGCGGCGGGCACCCAGCGCGTGTAGATGAACGTGAAGATCACGCTGCCCACCGGATCGGCGGCAAGCAGAAAGCCGATCATCTCGGACCCGCCGCCCGAGGAAGCGACGTAGGGCGCGGCAATGCCCTCGTACACCGGCATCAGCCCGGCGAGCCAGGTGAAGACCATCAAGGAACGCAACGCCGTGGTCGCGAAGGCGACGCGGCCGCCCGCGCTCAGCGAGGAGAAGAACGGCTTGCGCTTTTCGCCGCTGGCCGCCGCGGGGCGGGCCTTGAGTCCGAAGCGGAGGAAGAGCGCGGAGAGCACGAAGGTGCCCGCGTCGAGCACCAGGGCGAGGCGGGCGTCCATCGCGAGCAGCAGCGCGCCGCCGCCGGCGAAACCGAGCAGCTGCGCGGATTGGACCGTCATGCTCCGGATGCCCATGCCGACCACGAATCGGTCGCCTTCGAGCACCTGCGGAAGCAACGCCAGCTGAGACGCCTTGAACGGCGGATTCAGCAGCGAAACACAGCCGACGAGCACGCATAGTGCCCAGAACGGCAGTCCGGGAATGGCAACGCACAGAATCAGCGCCGCGCGGGTGAGGTCGACGGTGACCATGACCGCCCGGCGCGGGAAGCGGTCGGCGAATCCGGTGAGGAAGATGCCGCCCAGCAGCGACGGGAAGAATGTGAGCGCGTAGGTGAGGCCGGTCAGCGTCGCCGAACCGGTGTTGGCGTAGACCAGGACGGACAACGCGACCCTGGCGAGCTGGTCACCGGCGATCGACAGCAGTTCGCCGAACCACATCGCGCGGAACTCGGCGACTCCGAACACCTCGCGGAACGTGACCCGGTGTGGTGCTGTCGTCATGCGTGTTCTCCCCGCTGCTGTGTGCGGACTGTGCCGCACTGGTGACCAACGGGTGACCCTAGATCCTCCTGGTCACGGGCCGGTCACACGAAGTGAGTTGTCAAGCTCAGTGTCTCGTGACGGTTGGTGATTCTCTAGGTTCTTTCGCCGGTATCCGACAGGTCACGGTCAGTTCGCCACGTGTCCAGACGATAGCGCTCCGCACTCCCCGCTGGGGCCGCTTCGATATTTGTGGTTTGTGACACATCCTTTCGGGTGGCTCGTCCGCAGTGTGGAATGGCCGCCGCCCGGCCGCCTAGCCGCGTAGCTTCGCCCAGGTGACCGCTCTCCCGACGTTCACGCTCGCCATCGTGGGCGCCGGACCTCGCGGGGTCGGCGTCCTCGAACGGCTGTCCGCGAGCGCCGCCGGCCTGCTCGGCGACCGGCGGATCGAAGTCCATCTCATCGACCCGTTCCCGCCCGGCCCCGGCCGCGTGTGGCGGTACGAGCAGTCGCCGCTGCTGCGGATGAACTCGATGCCCGAGGACGTCACCGTGTTCACTGACGACACCGTCCGGATCGACGGTCCGGTGCGGCCCGGCCCGTCGCTGATCGAGTGGGTGCGGCAGGTGCGCGCGGGAACCCTCGCCTTTCCGGTGCCGGAAGACGTCCGCGCGGAGTTCGAAACCCTCGCCGCCACGGATTTCCCGACCCGGCGGCTGCAAAGCCGGTACCTGGAGTGGTTCTACCGCAAGGTGGTGGCCGAATTGCCGCCTGGCATCACGGTGGTCGAGCATCTCGCCACGGCCGAGAGCATCGACGACGACGAGACCGTGCGGCTTTCCGACGGCACGACCGTGCCCGCCGACGCCGTGGTGCTGACTGTCGGCCACCTCGACGCGGTCCCCGACTCTCGCGAACGCGAGCTGGAGTCGTTCGCCGAGCGGCACGAGCTGTCCTACTACCCCGCTGGCTACACCGCGGACGTCGACTACTCCGCGGTGCCTGCCGGAGAACCGGTGCTAGTGCGCGGTTTCGGCCTCGCGTTCGTGGACCTGATGCTGTTGCTCACGGAGGGGCGCGGCGGCCGATTCGAGGAACTGCCGTGCGGCGGCCTGCGCTACCACCCGAGCGGTGCCGAGCCGGTGCTGCACGTCGGCTCCCGGCGCGGGGTGCCGTATCACGCGAAGACCGGCTATCGGTTGCGCGGGAAACCGTTGCAGCTGCCCAGGTTCTTCGACAAGCGAGCCATCGACGGGCTGGCCGGCCCGCTCGACTTCCGTGCGGACGTGTGGCCGCTCATCGCGAAAGAACTCGCCTGGGCGTATTACACCGAGCTGTTCACCGGACATCCGGATCGTGTGCGCACGGATTTCGCGGTCTTCGCGGACAAATTCGCCGACCTGCCGTGGTTGTCGCCAGAAATGGACGCTCTGATCACAGCCGCGGTGCCCGCGCTGGAAGACCGGCTCGACCTGGAGCGGCTGGACCGCCCGTTCGCGGGCCGCCGGTTTGATTCCGGCGAGGAATTCGGGAAAGCGGTGCGGAAATACATCGAGTCCGACCTCGCGCGCCGGGCGGATGTGCACCACAGCGCGGACCTCGGCGCGTTCCTGGCCCTGCTGTCAGTGATCGGTCAATTGCCCGCGCTGCTCGCGACCGGACGGCTGACCGCCGCGTCTCAAGTGTCCGATATGGACGGCTGGTTCCATGGCTTCTTCTCTTACTACGCAAGTGGTCCGCCGCCACGTCGGCTCGACGAGCTGCTCGCTCTTGAGGACGCTGGCGTCGTGTCGTTCCTCGGGGCGGAGATCTCGATCGCCGCCGACGAGACGGCCGGGACGTTCGTCGCGGCAAGCGCCAGCCATCCGGACACCGTCACCGCGCGTACGTTGATCGAGGCGCGACTGCCGGACGCGAGCGTTCCGCGAGTGTCCGACCCGCTGTTGCGCAATCTGCGGGACACCGGTGCGCTGGCCGAGGAAACCGTGCCGGATGTCGACGGTGCGACGTTGCCGTCCGGACGGATCGCCACGACCCTCAACGACTTCCGGCTGGTCACTGTGGACGGAGTGGCGCATCCGCGGCGGTTCGCGGTGGGCCCGCACACGAGCGTCCGCTCGGCGGGAGCCTTCACCCGGCCGCGTACGAACGCGATCTCGTTCCGGCAGAACGACGCGCTGGCAAGGGAAATCCTGCGGCTGGCTAACCCTTGACCGCCGGTGCGATCTGCTGCGCCCATTCCCACGGTGCGGCGGTGTCGCCGGGCAGCGAGTTGAAGTACTCCCAGCCGTCGATGCCGCCGAAATCCGAGTACTTCTGGACCAGGCTGCCGACTGTGGTCTTCAGCGTCGGCATGTCGACGTAACCGTTGCAGTTAGCGGGATTCGTGACCGTTCCGGCGACGACCTTGCTTGCCGGGACGACGCCGTGGGCGATGATCTGGTCGTAGCCCGACGGGTCGGCCAGCGAGCCCCAGCCGCAGTAGAACTGGGCGTTGAACCAGGAGATCTGGTCGCCGCGTTCGCGGTAGAGCCGGTCGTAGTCGAGGCCGGAAAGACCGCCCCCGCCGCTGAGTTCGGTCGCGACCGGCGCGAGGGTGATCAGGAAGTCCGGGCCGAAGTCGCCCCGCAGCGCGTCGATCACCCGGTTCAGCGCGTCGTTCGACATCTGCTCCTCGACGTCGAGGTCGATGCCGGACAGCGAATGGTCGCGGATCAGGTTGCGCAGCAACGGATAGTAGGTGTCGAAGTCCTGCTCCAGGCGCTGGAAGCTGCCCTTCGCCGCGCCGCCGACGAAAGCGAGTGCGTGCACGCCTTTGCTCTGCATTGTGGCGAGGTCGGCCCACATCTGCGTGAACTTGGCGTCCGACGGCGGATCGTCGTTGAGCGTCATGGTTCCGCCGTCGTTGAGGTGCACGGCTCCGACGATCACGTCAGTGACGCCGGTGTCGTGGTCGGTGAGCCCCAACGGGGAGATGTACGACCCGTTCTGGTGCGTCGTTTGGTAGTAGACAACGACTCTGCGTCCGTTCGCCGCCGTCGCCGGGGCTGCTCCGCAGAGCACCAGGAACACCGCCAGCACCGCCGCCGTGATCTTCCGCATGGTTCGGACGATAGGACGGCGGCGGTGCCCGCGGTAGGGCCGAAAGCGTCAGCAGCGGCCCAGCATGTCCGTCAGCGCAGACTTCTCCGCCGAATTCACGGTGAGCTTGAACTTGTACTTGACCGTCACCCACATCTTGGCGTAAGTGCACCAGTAACCGGTGGACGGCGGCTTCCACTGGTCCGGCGACTTGTCGCCCTTTTGCTGGTTCACGTTGTCGGTCACCGCGATCAGTTGCGGGTCGGACAGGTCGTTGGCGTAGGCCTGCCGCTGCGCGGTGGTCCAGGACGACGCGCCGGTGCGCCAGGCGTCGGCGAGCGGCACCACGTGGTCGATGTCCACATCGGAGGGAGAGCTCCACGTCGCGTCGTCGTAGGGCGAGGTCCAGGTGCCCGACGTCGGGTAGCAGTCGGAGCCGACTTTGACGTTCGTGCCGTCGCGCTTGAGGACCGCCTCGCGCGTGTTGCAGTTGTTGCCCTGGTCGATCCAGTGCGGGAACTTGTCGCGGCTGTAGCCGTCCTGCGAGCCGTCCGGTTTCACCGTGAGACCGGAGAGCTGGCTCTTCGCGGTGGCGGCCGACGGGATGCCCGGCGGGGTGGCGTCGGCGACGCCGACCGTGACCGAGCCGAGCAGCGCGACGCCGGCCAGGACGGTCAAGGAGTTGCGAACTGTACGTGTGGTCGGCATATTGCTGCCTTCCTGGTCAGATGCGGGACTGATTCACTTTTGACCACGAAAGTGGCGTGCGCAACACCGTCAGGTGACAGGAAGCCGACCTTCTGTGAACAGAAAGTCACCGAGAGTCCCAGCTGGCCTGAACCTCGCCCGGGGCGGGAGGGTCAGCCGCGGACCGCGCGAAGGTCGGCGGTATGCCGGTACCAGGTCCGCCGGGTGATCGCGCGAACCTGCGGGACACCGTCGATGACCAGCGAAGACGTCGGCACGCAGCCGAGCTGGAAGGCGCGGCCGCGGAAGGTCGAGGACCGTTTGAGGAGCTTGCCGCGGGTGATTCGAGCGGTCACCCCGGAGTCGTCCGGCGCGACCTCGATGCCGGAAACCGAGCCGTCGAAAGCCACCTGTTCGTCGCAATACGCCTGGCCCTTGACATCGCGCAAGGTCGCGTGCCCGAGGAGCACGCCGCCGGTGTCGTCGCGCACGAGGGAGATTTCCGCGTCCGTGCCCTTCCAGGCGAGCGCGAACGCCTCGTCCGGGTCCGAAGGCAGCCGCCAGTGCGCGGCGACGCGAGAGGCGGGCTCAGTGGCCACGAAACCCACTGACACGCCCGGGAGGAGTTCGCGGCGCATGAGACGCACCACCACGGCGGCGAGGTCGGCGTCGGAGCCCAGCACGACCAACCGGTCGTGTTCCCCCAGCAAGGAGTCGATTTCCGCCTTGCCGGGACGGGGCCCGGCGTGCACCAGCGGGACGTCGCCGAGCCGCGCGGGGAGATCCGCCGCGGCACCGCAGGCCACCACGATTCCGCGCACTCCGGCGTCCTCCGTTAAAGTCATGCACCGGCATTTACCAGCGCCACCCGTGTCCCCGTCCGGGGCCACTATTCCTATTGCCGAACACCTGGAGTGTCACATGCCGGCCATCGTGCTGATCGGTGCCCAGTGGGGGGACGAGGGCAAGGGCAAGGCCACCGACCTGCTCGGCGACCGCGTCCAGTGGGTCGTCCGCTACCAGGGCGGCAACAACGCGGGCCACACGGTCGTGCTGCCGAACGGCGAGAACTTCGCGCTGCACCTCATCCCGTCGGGGATCCTGACGCCGGGCGTGACGAACGTCATCGGCAACGGCGTGGTCATCGACCCCGGTGTGCTGCTGGACGAGCTGGCCGGTCTCGAGGAGCGCGACGTCGACACCAGCAAGCTGCTGATCTCGGCCGACGCGCACTTGATCATGCCTTACCACGTGGCGATCGACAAAGTCACCGAGCGCTACCTCGGCAGCCGCAAGATCGGCACCACCGGCCGCGGTATCGGCCCGTGCTACCAGGACAAGATCGCCCGCGTCGGCGTCCGCGTGCAGGACCTGCTCGACGAGAAGATCTTCCGCCAGAAGGTCGAGGCGGCGCTGGAGTTCAAGAACCAGGTGCTGGTCAAGGTCTACAACCGCAAGGCACTCGACGCGGACCAGGTCGCCGACGAGGTGCTCGCGGCGGGCGAGAAGTTCGCGCACCGCATCGCCGACACCCGGCTGCAGCTGAACCAGGCGCTGGAGCGCGGCGAGACAGTGCTGCTGGAGGGTTCGCAGGGCACGCTGCTCGACGTGGACCACGGCACGTACCCGTTCGTCACGTCGTCGAACCCGACGTCCGGCGGAGCGGGTTCGGGTTCGGGCATCGGCCCGGGCCGCATCACGACCGTGCTGGGCATCCTGAAGGCGTACACGACCCGCGTGGGCTCCGGCCCGTTCCCGACCGAACTGGACGACGAGTCCGGCGAGTACCTGCGCAAGCAGGGCGGCGAATTCGGCGTCACCACCGGCCGCTCCCGGCGCACCGGCTGGTTCGACGCGGTGATCGCCCGCTACGCGGTGCGGGTCAACGGCATCACCGACTACTTCCTGACCAAGCTGGACGTGCTGTCCGGCCTGGAAAAGGTCCCGGTGTGCGTCGGCTACGAGGTGGACGGCTTCCGCACCTCGGACATGCCGATGACCCAGACCGACGTGCACCACGCGGTCCCGATCTACGAAGAGCTGCCGGGCTGGTTCGAGGACATCTCGAACTGCCGCACGTACGACGAGCTGCCCGCCAACGCGCGGGCCTACGTCGAGCGGATCGAGGAACTGTCGGGCGCGCGGGTTTCGGCGATCGGCGTCGGTCCCGGGCGGGAGCAGACGATCGTGCGGCACGAGTTCGCCTGATCTTTCCGGTTGAGCGGCCCGGCTGGTTTCCCGCTGGCCTGGCCGTTGTGCCTAGCGAACCGTTGTGGTGACCGGGGTTTGGTTGCGGAACAGGTCGAGCACCGGGCAATGCTCGTCCGCCGCGCGGCGGAGTTGTTCGTAGACCTCGGGCGCGGCCGGGCCGTCGAGTTCCACGGACACCCGCACGTCGCTGAAGCCGGGCCGGGTCGATTCGTCGAAGCCGAAGAAGCCGTGGAGGTCCAGGTCGCCGTCCACCTGCACGCGCACTGCGTCCAGCGGGATGCCGAGGCGGGCGGCCCAGAACTGGTACGTGATCACCTGGCAGGACCCGAGCGCGGCCAGCGCGTACTCGACCGGGTTCGCCGCCTGGTCGGTGCCGCCGAGTTCGGGCGGCTCGTCCACAGTGAACGCGTGGTCGCGCACCCGGACGTCCACCACGGTCGCGGTGTTCTCGGCCAGCGCGTGCTCGACGCTGAACGACACCGCCGCGTTGTGCCGGTCCGTCCGCACGGCCTGGCGGGTGCCGTCGATGACGTCGGTCAGTGACATCGGTCCTCCTGGATTCGTCGGACGTCCAGGGTGCGGGTCTGCTGGGGCACGGGGCAGGGGCTCTCGGCGGCTGAGAACGCGGCTGGCGCAAAGGCACCGGGTTGTCCTAATTGGCGGGAAACCGGCGGTGTACCTGGATAATTGGAAGGTATGAGCGTCGGACTGACCGTGCCTGCCCGTCCGCAGGCGAACATCACTGTGCCCGAAGTGCTGGACCAGGCGCGCGAGGCCGAGGAGGCGGGCGCGGCGTCGATCTGGTTCTCCCAGCTGCCCTCCGGTCACGACGCGCTGGCGCTGGCCGCGCTGGCCGGCCAGGTGACGTCGCGAGTCGAGATCGGCACGTCCGTCGTGCCGATCTATCCGCGGCATCCGCTGACGCTGGCCGCCGCGGCGCGCACGGCGAGCGAGGCGTCCGCCGGGCGGTTCACGCTCGGCATCGGTCTTGGCGCGAAGAACTTCCTCGAACCCGTCTACGGCACGCCGTATCCGCCGCCGGTGCGGCACCTGCGCGAATACCTGACTGTTCTGCGGGCGTTGTTCGCTGGCGAGCAAGTCGACTTCACCGGCTCGACGGTCGAGGTGCACCTGTCGGAACCGGCACCGGCCGCGCCGGTGCCGGTGCTCGTCGCCGCGATGGGGCCGCAAGCATTGCGGGCGACTGGGGAGCTGGCTGACGGCACGCTGCCGTACCTGGCCAGCCCGCGGGCTATCTCGAACCTGATCGTGCCCGGGATCGGTCCTGGCAAGCGCGTGATCGCGGCTGTCCCGGCAGTGGTGACCAGCGACGTCGACGCGGTGCGCGAACTCGCGGTGCAGCAACTCGGCTTCTACGGTTCGATCCCGTCGTATCAGCGCATCCTGAAGGAGGGCGGCGTCGAAAGCGCGGCGGAGCTGGTGTTGATCGGCGACGAGGAGACGGTCGCCGCCGGCGTGCGGCGTTACTTCGACGCCGGCGCGACCGACGTGCTGCTCACCCAGACCGCCCTGCACACCGACGAGGACCGGCGGCGTACCTGGCGATTGACGGGCGAGCTCAACTCATCCGGTTCGTAAGCGTTGTCGTTACGGACATCTCTTCCAGGTCGAGTTCGCGCAGGACCTTCTGCAGGACGTCGTCGTCAAGGCGGCCGGCGCGGTTCTCCTCGATCATCGCTGCTCGCTGAGTGATGAGAAGTTCCCGCCGCGCCTTGGCGAACTGCGCTTGCGGACTGTCGCGGCGCTCCTCGCCGGACAGGGTGATCGCGGCCTGCGCGAACCGGTAACGGGTGTCCACCACGCGTTCCAGTCGTTCTTCGAGCCGTTTCATCTTCTCCGGCTCTATGTCTAAAGTGGACAGTTGGTCCCGGGCGAGTTCACGCAGCCGTTCGTGCGCGGCTTTCTGCGCGATCTTGCGCGCGGCCAGTTCCTCGGCCTGGTCGCGCGCGTCCTCGTCCGGGTCTTGGACTTTGAGCAGCCGGATCAGTGGTGGCAGCGTGAGCCCTTGGATGAGCACGGTCCCGACCGCGACGGAGAACGCGAACAGCTGGATCTCCGCGCGACCAGGCGTATCCGCAGGCACGCCGGACGCGGCGGCGATGGTGACGACGCCACGCATCCCGGTCCAGGAGATCACCGCCAGCGAACGCCAGGCAGGCGGATCGTGCTTCGTGCGTCTGAGAAGTTGCAGCGACCGGGGCAGGTAGCTGGACAGGAAGACCGCGGGAATCCGCACGAACATCGTGGCGAGCAACACGACGATCGCCGACAACGCGAGCGTCCCGTTGTCTCGTGCGGCATGCTGCGCCCCGTCGAGCACGAACGGCAGCTGCAGCGCCATCAACGCGAACACCAGCGCCTCAAGCATGACGTCGATCGACGCCCAGACAGACCGGTCCTGCACCCGCGTCGCAGGCGAGGCTCGCAACGACCGGTGCCCGAGGAACAGCCCCGCCGTGACGACCGCCAGCACGCCGGACCCGCTGAACTCCGCCCCGAACGGATGCAGGTGTTCAGCGGTGACGTATGCCGCGAACGGCACCACGATCCCGAATGCCGATTCGAGCAGCGGGTCGTCCAGCCTCGTGCGGATCAGCTCGACGACCCCGCCCGCGACCAGCCCGACGAGAATGCCGAGCACCGTCGCGACAGCGAAGACCGCGAACCCGTGCCCGAGCGATCCCGCAGTCCCGACCACCGCCGCGAGCGCGACCTTGTACAGCGTGAGCGCGGCCGCGTCGTTCACCAGGCTTTCGCCGGTGAGCACCGTCATCACGCCGCGCGGCAGCCCGAGCCGCCGTCCGATCGCGACAGCCGTGACCGCGTCCGGCGGAGACACGACCGCCCCGAGCACCAGCGCCGACGCCCACGGCAAATCGGGCAGCAGCAGATGCACGACGAACGCGATCACGAACGCGGTCGCCACCACGAGCAGCACGCCAAGCGTGATGATCGGCCGCAAGTTCGCACGAAAGTGGGAGATCGAACTCTCCAGCGACGTCGAGTACAGCAGCGGCGGCAGCACGACGGTCAGGATCAGCTCGGGCTCCAACTCGACCCGCGGAACACCGGGAATCAACGCGATCCCCAGCGCGACCACCACGATGAGCAGCGGCGCGGACAGGTTGAACCGCCGGGCGACCGCGGTCAGCCCCAGCGACCCGGCGAGCACGCCGACCAGCGTCAAGGTCTCCATGCTTGGCATCTTGACTCATCGATCCGGCGGGACGCGGATGGCGTGGGTTCGTGTCGGGACTCCCTTCGACGTGAGGCGGACGGGTTGGCCGCGGCCGGTTTGCTGGCGGGCCGCGTGGGGCGCTGGTGAGCGGGGCGGGCATGGGCCTTTCCGGGGCTGAGGTGTCGGGTGTGGCGGGTGGATCCGCGCTGGTGCCGGGATTCGTTGCCTTGGGGACAGTTCCCACGGGGTTAGCCGGGGGCGGCGCTGGGTGGGCGCGGAATGAGTGGATCGACGGCGGGTGCTGGGGCTCGCTGTGCGCGGGACAGTGCCGTCGGGTCGGCTGGCGGATGGTGAGGGGACGGGTGCCGGGCTGGTGGATCGACGGCGGGTGCCTGGGTTCGCTGCTTGGAGGCAGCGCCCACGGGTGTTCGTCGCCGGGTGGTCGGGCGGCCCGGTGTTGCCGTGGTGGTCGGTTATGGGTGGGCAGTGGCGTGGCTGGGCGGAGGGGATGGCTGCTTGGCGCTGAGGCGAGGACGAGTCGCTGGGGGCACGGCGGTGCGGAGGTCGGGGGCAGTGAGGGGTGAGGTCGCCGGACGGTGCCGCGTGAATGGTGGTCGGGCGGCACGGAGGAAGCCCAGGAATGGCGGACGTGGCGACGTGCCGGTTGGCGGGCTCACCCCGCCGCAGAGCGGACTCGTGGTCGGCGCACGGCGATTCGGCGAATGGCCGGCCCTGCTCGCGGACGCCGGTCAGGTGCTTCGCGGCGAAGCGGTGCAGGACCAGGCGCCGCCGGGCGGAGTGGTGCCAGGCATGGGCCGCCGGACGGGGCGGTGCAGGGCGGTGGGCCGCGCCGGACGAAGCGGTGTCCGGGTGGAGTGGTGCCGGGCCTGGCGCTGCTGGGTGGAGTGGTGCCAGGCATGGGCCGCCGGACGGGGCGGTGCAGGGCGGTGGGCCGCGCCGGACGAAGCGGTGTCCGGGTGGAGTGGTGCTGAACGGAGTGGTGTCCGGGTGGAGTGGCGCTGGGTGGAGTGGTGCTGAACGGAGTGGTGTCGGGTGGAGTGGCGCCAAGCGCGGGCTGTCGGACGGAGCGGTGCAGGGCGGTGCGCCGGGCGAAGCGGTGCCGGGTGGAGCGGCGCCGAACGGAGTGGTGTCGGGTGGCGGAAGGTCGTCCGTCTTGGGAACTCTCGGGATTAGCCGAGTTCCTTCAGTTCCTTCTCCACCGCGGCCAATTCCTCCGCCGAACCCTGCACCTTCGGGCCGGTGAACCACTTCCGCGCCGACAGGGCCCACCACAGGGCCGCTCCGCCCAGGACTACCAGGAAGGCGATCGGCGTGTAGTTGAACGAGTCGACTGTGATCGGGCTTGCTTGGGGGAGCATGAAGAGCACGAAAATCACCACGACCCATCCCGTCGCGACGATGCCGATTGGTTTGCCCCAGCGGCCCAGGTTCCACGGGCCCTTCTCGAAGCTGTCGCCGCGGC
Organism: Amycolatopsis rubida; assembly: GCF_900115345.1. GTDB lineage: Bacteria > Actinomycetota > Actinomycetes > Mycobacteriales > Pseudonocardiaceae > Amycolatopsis > Amycolatopsis rubida. The sequence continues at coordinate 1,223,330 of NZ_FOWC01000001.1, forward strand.
GGACGCGGAGGAAGACCGGGATCACGTAGGCGACGTACAGGCCCACTGTCGCGATCGAGGTGACTGCTGCGTAAGCCGTCGCGCTCCACAGGTACGGCAGCGCCAGCACCAGTGCACCGACCGCCGCTAGCCATACTGCGTTGGTCGGGGTCTGGGTTCGTTTGTTGATGTTGTGCCAGATCTTCGAGCCCGGGATCGCGCCGTCGCGGGCGAAGGCGTAGATCATGCGGGAGTTCGCGGTCACCGAGGCCATGCCGCAGAACAGCTGTGCGCCGATGCAGATCAGGAGCAGGAATTTGCCGGTCACCGCGCCGGTCGCGTCGATGAAGATCTGGGCTGGCGGGACGCCGGTCGCCGAGTTGACGGCTCCGTCGTAGTCCTGGATCGCGAACGTCAGGCCGATCAACAGGATCCAGCCCGCGACCAGCGACACGAGGATCGAGTTGATGATTCCGCGCGGGCCCGCTTTCGCGGCGTTCTTGGTTTCCTCCGTCATGTGCGCCGAGGCGTCGTAACCGGTCAGGGTGTACTGCGCCAGCAGCAAACCCAGCAAGAACACGTACGGTGCGGAACCCCAGCCGGTCTGGTTCACGAAGCTGCCGAACACGAACGACGCTTCCTGATGCTTCGCCGGCACGAACACGAGCACGCCCACGATCACCAGCACGCCCAGCAAATGCCACCACACGCTGACGCTGTTCAGTACCGCCACCACTCGCACGCCGAAGGTGTTCAGCACCCCGTGCACGACAAGAATGATGGCCAGCAACAAAATCGTGTGGCCCGGCGTCGCGCTGAAGCCCCACTGCAGATCGAGGAACGCGTTGAGGAAGAGCGCGGCTCCGAAGTCGATGCCCGCGGTCACCGCGATCTGTCCGATCAGGTTGAACCAGCCGGTGAACCACGACCACGCCGGGCCGTTGCGGGTCGCCAGTTTCGCGGCCCAGTAATAAAGCCCGCCCGCGGTTGGGTAGCTTGAGCACACCTCCGCCATGCCCAGCCCGACCAGCACCACGAACAGCCCGACCAGTGGCCAGCCCCAGATCATCGCCGCCGGGCCGCCGGTTTTCATGCCGAAGCCGTACAGCGTGAGACAGCCGGACAGGATCGAGATGATCGTGAACGACACGGCGAAGTTCGAGAACGCCGACATCGTGCGTTTGAGTTCCTGCGCGTAGCCGAGCGCGTGCAGGCGAGCGCTGTCTTCGTCGGATTGGCCGGTCTGCTGGTCGGAGACATCCATCGGGCACCCACCTGAAAGGTATGCGGACAGACCATTGAGAGTGCGCAGAAGTTAGCTCCCGGCGTTCGCGGGTGTCAAGGTTTCGCTGGTGGCTGGGCGGAAGCTCCTCCGAACGGCGCAGGGCGGTCCGGGTCTGAGTGATCAACACAAGACCAGTATCTCGAACAATTGTTCGAGATCGCATCACTCGAACCGGTCATCTGCGGGAGGACTGCGGGCGCAGGCCATGATCTGCTGGTGAAAGCCGAAGAGTTGGTCGCGATCGAGTTGGCCGACGACGAGCGCAAAGTACTGGGTCGCGGACTGGCCGAGTGGGGTGGGCCAGCACATTGCACTGAAGCGCTCGCAGTGGCGATGGGCTTCCGGAGCGTGGCTGATCTGTACGAAGAAGGTCGTCGTCTGCATGCGGCTCTCACCGCTGGCGATCCGCTCGGCCCTCGGGACTGGCGGCGGATGCTGGTGGCTACTGAAATCGTCTTCGCCAGCGATGTGTTCGGTTCAGGCTGTGATTGGTCGATAACCACCGGCTTCTCGGACGAGGAGACGATCAAGATCCTGCGGCGGTTGCAGCGAACGATCGCTCGCGCGCTTCGCGGCGCACTCCATCGTCACGATCATTGAGCAACCGCGAAAACGGCCCGCCGGCGACGCGAACGTCACCGGCGGGCCAGGCGGAACCAGCGGAAAACTCAGCGACCGGCGAAGTCCCGCACCGATTCCAGTGCGGTGTCCGGCTGGTCGGCGAAGAATCCGTCGACCCCGGCCTTCAAGAACGCCGCTTCCTCCGCGAACACGTTGCCGAACGCACTCGGGCTGGCCGAGGAGCGCAGGTTCGCGGGCAGGAACGGGTTTTCGTTGCGGAAGGTGTAGGGCTGCACCTCAAGCCCGGCGCGGTGTGCGTCGGCGATCAGCGCGGTGGGCTTGCCGAGGTTGTCCTGCGCGTCCCGCGGGATGATCTGGCCTTTGTCCGGGCCGAGGTACTTCGCGTACTTAGCGATCTCGCGCAGGCCGGCGGGCGTGACCAGGTCGGCGTACGTGCGCTTGTCGCCCTTCGCGACGAAGTCGGCCGGAGCGCCCGTCGCCTCGGTGAGCTGCAGCAGCGGCACCCGCACCTGCTTGTGCAGTGCCTGGAGGTTCGACACCTCGAACGACTGGATGATCACCGGCGCGTTCGGGCGGTTCAGGCCGTTGCGGTTGAGGATCGACACCAGCTTCGGCTCGGTCGGGTTCCCGATCGAGCTGAAGTACGTCGAGTGCTTGACCTCGGGGTAGGTGCCCAGCGTCCGGTGCAGTTCGTGGCCGAGCCGCCGGGTCAGGTCGAGCACCTCCTGATAGGTGGCGATCCGGTAGCGGCCGTCGTAGAGCTGGTTGTTCGGCCGGTTCTGCGGGATCCGCTCCTTGGCGTAGAGCGTCTTCAGCTCGGCGAGGGTGAAGTCCTCGGTGAACCAGCCGGTCATCGTGGTTCCGTCGATGACCTTCGTGGTCTTGCGCGAGGCGAACTCCGGATGGTTCGCGACGTCGGTGGTGCCGCCGATCTCCGGCTCGTGCCGGGCGACGAGCTGGCCGTCCTTGGTCGGCACCAGGTCGACGTCGACGTAGTCCACGCCCATCCGGTAGGCGAGTTCGTACGACGCGAGCGTGTGCTCCGGGCGGTAGCCGGGCGCGCCCCGGTGTCCGACGATCACCGGGCCATCGTGCCGGGGACCGTGCGCGGCCGCACCCGCGGCCGTCTCCTCGCTCGCGGCGGCCGGGCCGATCGCGAGACCGGCGACGCCGAGCAGGGCCAGGCCGGACAGGGCGAGCACGCCGAGGCGTTTGCGCTTCATGGGGGACCTTTCTCTACCGGGCGATCCGCAGCTCGCCACGACTACCGCGTCACCCTCGCCGCCGCAAGCGTCGGGCGCGCGGCACCAGCCGGACGGGCGGTTGACAACCGGGTAAACGGTGGATGGCACCCGAAACCGGACACCATGCGACCGGCACCGGACCAGTCGCGCACCTGGTCCGCTGCCGGGGTCGCGGACGGCGCGCTGCCGCGGCGCGACACGCACCGTTACGCTGTCCGGCGTGCGCGTACTGGTAATCGGCTCCGGCGCCCGGGAGCATGCACTCGTCCTCGCGGTGGCAGGCGACCCCGCGGTCACGGCGCTCGCTTGCGCCCCCGGCAATGCCGGCACGACTGCGGTCGCGGAGCAGCTCGGGGTCGAGCTCGCCGAGCCGGAGGCCGTCGCGGCTCTGGCCAAGGAGTGGAAGGCCGACCTCGTCGTGATCGGGCCGGAGGTGCCGCTCGTCGCGGGCGTCGCCGACGCGGTGCGCGACGCTGGCATCGCCTGCTTCGGACCGTCTGCTGCGGCCGCGCGCATCGAGGGGTCGAAGGCGTTCGCGAAGGACGTCATGGCGACCGCGAAGGTGCCGACAGCTCGCAGTGAGGTCGTCGACACTCCCGCCCGCCTCGACGCCGCTCTTCAGCGGTTCGGGCCCACCTGGGTCGTGAAGGACGACGGTCTCGCCGCGGGCAAGGGCGTGGTTGTGACCCAGGACATCGAGGTCGCGCGCAAGCACGCGCTAATGCTGCTCGACGGCGGTCACCCGGTCCTCCTGGAGTCCTTTTTGGACGGCCCGGAAGCCTCGCTGTTCTGCTTCGTCGACGGCCGCACCGTGGTGCCGATGCTGCCCGCGCAGGACTTCAAGCGTGTCGGCGACGGCGACACCGGTCCGAACACCGGCGGCATGGGCGCGTACGCACCGCTGCCGTGGGCCCCTGCCGATCTGGTGGACGACGTCGTCGCGCGGGTCGTGCAGCCGGTCGTGGACGAGCTCGCCGACCGGGGCAGCCCGTTCTCCGGCCTGCTCTACGCCGGTCTCGCGCTCACCTCGGAAGGCCCGCAGGTGATCGAGTTCAACTGCCGCTTCGGCGACCCCGAGACGCAGGTTGTGCTGGCACTGCTGCGTACGTCGCTGGCCACTGTGCTGAATGCGACGGCCACCGGGAAGCTGGCCGAGCTGCCGCCGCTGGAGTGGTCGGGTGGGGCCGCGGTCACCGTCGTGATTGCTGCGGACGGGTACCCGGGCAAGCCGCGCACTGGTGACGTCATCACCGGCGGAGAGATCGAAGGCGTGCTTCACGCGGGTACGCGGCGTCGCGACGACGGTGCGGTGATCTCGGCTGGCGGACGCGTGCTGTCGGTTGTCGGCACCGGTAAGACGCTTAAGGCGGCGCGTAAGCACGCGTACGAGACTGTCGAGCGTGTACACCTCGCGGGCTCGCACCATCGCACCGATATCGCACTGCGCGCGGCCAACGGGGAAGTAAGCGCTCCCGCCTGAACAGCTTCTCCACGAAGTTCGCCTCGGGTTCACGCGCCGGTTGGTAGCCTCGAAACGGGTCCGTACGGTCACCGTCCGTATCACGGGAGGGGTTAGCGCATGCCGGGAAGCACACCGCTCACCGACCTGGCTTCGTCGGTTCCGGCAGCGCCGGGCGTGGCGGACATCGTGGTCGAGCCAGCGAAGCTGCTTGAGGTCGCGCGGGTGGTCGACGAGCAGGTCAGCGCGCTCGAAGACAAGCTCCTCACGCGGCTGGGCGAGCTGCGCGTCGACACTCCTTCGTCGGACACGGTGAGTGTGAACGCGATGGCTGCGTGGAACACGGTCGTCGCGGAAGGCGATCAGTCGTATGCGGCGCAGGTGCGCGCGTACGTCGCCAATCTGCACAAGCTTGTCGGACAGCTGCGCGAAGCAGCGAAGACGTACGAGGCCAGCGACGCGGACAAGGCCGCGGCGTTCGGGGACCGCGGTGCGCACGGCATCCACTAAGCCGATCCTCGCCGTCGTCGCGGTGCTCGGGGTCGCGAGCTGCTCCTCGGGCGAGCAAGGCACTGCGTACCCCGTACAGCCCGCGATGAGTTCCCTGGCGCAGCAGACGAAAGCGGCCGCATTGCCGCAGCGGCCATCGGACTTGCCGATCGCCGGAACCGATCCGTGCGACCTGCTGGGCCAGGCGCAGCTCGACCTGCTGAAGGTGACGAGCGTGCCGCGCAAGGCCGCCGCGCCGAAGGACGGGCCCACCTGCGTGTTCGATTCGGACAAGACCGAGCCGTTCCACGCGCTGCACCTGCGGATCGTCAACGCGGACCTGCAGGAGTGGCTCACCGGATCGCGACGCAAGAACAGCATGACCACAGCGGCCACCAGCGTCGAGGGCTATCCGGCGATCACGAACTACCGAGCGGCGGGCACCCCCGCCGACTGCGAGGTGCTCGTCGGCGTCGCCGCGGGACAGACCATGGCGGCACAGGAGTTCGCGATCACCGCGGGCGCGTTCAGCCAGCCGCAGTTGTGCGACATCGCCACCCAGGCCGCCGGCCTGGCCGTGCAGGGCCTGAAGAACCGGACCTAGGGAGGGCGCGTGGAGATTTCCGAACTCGCGGGCAGGATCCGCGACCACCGTTTCGACGGATGGACCGACACCGCGATCGCCGACGAGATCGAGAAGTTCGGCACCGGCGATGGAATCGCCAGCATCGCCACCGCTGTCGAGGCGCTGCGGGAAATCGCGACCGCGCTCGCGGGTACCGATCACACGCTGCGCGACCAGCTGGCGAAGCTCGGCGTCGAATGGCAGAGCCAGGCGGGCGGACAGGCCGGGCAGGTGCTGTCGGACCAGGCTGGCTTCTCCCAAGACGCGATGCAGAAGGTCACCCACACCGCGGAAATGCTTTTCGCGCAGGGGGAAGCGTTCAACCGCACCAAGTACAAGCTGCCCGACCCGGCGGCGGTGCGCAAAGGCGCGGAGAGCCTCACCCTCATTGATTCGGTGGCGAGCTTCCTCGGATTCGAGACCGATCACGCGGCACAGGTGCAGGCCGCGGACAACGCGCGCGGCCAGGCGGTCGAGGCGTTGAACGCCTACGCCCAGCAGAGCGGCGAAAACCTGCTGTCCACCGAGCCCTTGAGCCAGCCGCAGTCGCTCACGATGGTCCAGCCTGGCAGCGGGCCGAGCCCGGTCGACCGCGCGGCCGCCGCGGTCGAGGTGACTCCGGACGGCCAGGTACGGCCCGCCGCGGCGTCAGTGAAGTCGCAGTACGTTCCCCCGCCGCCGCCTCCGGCCCCGCCGGTCGTGGATCCGCCGACGCCCGCGTACGGCACGGCTTCGCAGGCACCGGTTCCTCGGCCAGCCGCACCGGTGATCGCGGCCAGCTACGTGCCGCCGTCCTCGCCGCCGCCCGCGGGGTGGGAGAAGGGATCGGTGCCGCACGGCAATCCGCCTCGGTCGGTCGGTTCGACCAACGGGCCGGGAATCCCCAGCGGGCCAAGCACTTCGGGCGGACCCTCTGGGCCACGGGTTCCGGGCGCGGTACGGCCCGGGGAGCCTGGCACGTTCCCGCCGGCTGGTCCGCGCGGCACGAGCAGCGGACCCGAGAGCACGCCGGCCAACCGCGGAACTGTGGGCAGCTCCGAAAGCCTGGGCGGCACAAGCGGATCCGGTCGTTCCGCGGTCGGCGGCTCGGCCGGGGGCAGCTACCCTGGCGGCGGGCACGAAAACCAGGCGCTGCAACGAGGTCGGCTGGTCGGCAGCGTCCCGCAGGCACCGCCGCCACCCGTCGCCGAAGCTCCCGGCAACGCCCCGGCCCCGCGCGCAGGAGGCGCGTCTGCCGGAGAAATCGGGGCAGGCGCTGCTGCTTTGGGCGCGGGAGTAGCCGGTGGCGCGCTTTCCGGCGACCGCGAACGGCAAGGCCGCGCACAAGACGGTCAGCCGAAGGGTTTGGTCCGGCCGTTGCCGGTGGACGAGCTTCCCGAGGAAGAAGCCGTCGCGCTGCGCAAAGCCGAGCAGATCGCGCCGAAACCGGGCGGCGGCGACGCCAAGTACCTCTCCGAAGCCGCGCCGCAGGAAAGCGACGACGAGCACGTGCGCCGCTTCGGAGTCGACGACAAGGACCTGTTCGCCGACGGCCGGATGGTGACGCGCGACGTCCTCGGTGACGGCACCGGAGACGTGCGCCGGCCGTGAACCTGGTACTGACCGCCCTCGAATTCGATGTGCTGTGGGAATCGCTGGACCTGGGCGGGCGTCCCGCCACGCTCGCGGTTCCGTCGCCAGGGCGCACGCACACCGAACGGGCCGAGCTGATCGAGTCCGTCTGGGATTCGCTCGCGCAGCGACGGCTGGCGCGCGGCCGCCGTCCTTCTGGGACGGTGCTCGATCAACTGCATTTGCTGGCGCGTCCGCGGGAAGCGGTGGACGTCTGGGTGTGGGCGGACCGAGAGATCCGCGGCCGCGCGGTGAGCCGGGGCAGCCAGGCCGTGCTCGCGGTGGTCGACCGGGACGAGGTGTGGCTGATCCCCGCTGACGCCAGCGGGCTCGCCGCCGCCGCGGTGACGGTGGCCGGATCGCTCGACCCGGGTGTCGGCCAGTCGGTCTCGGTACCGCACAGCACGCTCGTTGCCGCCGACACGGCTGCCGCGGGTGATCCGAAAGCAATGGTCACGGCCTTGGAAGACCGGGGCGTGGCGTTGTGGGAGGCGCAGGAACTGGCGGGCATGCTGATGGGACAGGCGGCCCGCGGCCAGTTCTGCGCGGAACACATCCTGCGGGACGGGACGGTGCGCCGGTCGCCGCACGTCGCGGCGTTCTACGACACCGATTCCGGGCGGTATCTGTTCCAGCTCACCGATGATCCGGACGGGCATACCTGGGCGACGGTGAGCCCGGCGGACAACGCGGTGCTCGTGGAGCGGGTGCGGGAGTTGCAGGCCGCGATCTGACGCTTTGGCGTGACCGTTTTACCCCTTTTCGATCGCGCTATAACCCGGTCCGGGGGTTCGCGGCCGGAAGTCGGGCAGAACTGCACACGGCACGTGCTCGAAGTCTTAGAGTAAGCAGGGAACCGACCTGGTGAGCGGAGCGTCCGAACTGGTCGGGAAGCGAGTGTCGCGAAGGGGATGACGAACGGTGCCTGTCTACGATCCGGATTCCATGGCCATTGCCGCCAGGAACGTGGAGAAGCTGAAGGACGAGTTCGAAAAGTCCAAGAAGCACCTCACCGGCGTTGACGACGAGCCGGAAAGCCCGTTCGGCACGATGGGCGGCTCCAAGGACGTGCACGGCGCGGTCGGCACGTTCAAACAGGGCGTGCACAGCGAGTTCGACGCGGCCGGGAAGCTGATGGAGGCGACCAGCTTCATTCTCAAGAAGGCCGCCGGGCTGATCCAGGAAACCGATCAGGTCCACAAGACCGACCTGACCGTCCACGAAGACCGCTGAGCAGGCACGAGGGGGCTAGAGCATGGCGCTGATCGACTACCCGCCGAACTGGAACGGCATTGTCGAGAAGTCCAAGAAGGTCGACAAGATCAACCCGGACGCGATCAGCAAAGCGGGGCAGCAGTTCAGCGACGCCGCGAAGCAGGCGGGCGACCACAGTGCCGCGCTGAACAATTCCACGAAGTCGTTGGCAGGCGGAGTATGGGAAGGCCCGGCGGCGGACTCCTTCGTCGAGTACGTCACGCAGATCACCAAGGCCGGCGACAAGGTGCAGGGGCATCTTGACGACGTCGGCAAGGACCTGACGCAGCTGTCGAGCGACCTCGGCGGGATCAAGAGCAAGGTCACCGAGGCCTTCAACACCGCCAAGACGAATATCGACAACCGCATCAAGACCGAGTCGGACAAAGCGCAGAAGGCGCAGACCGCCGAGGCCGAGTACGCCAAGTCGGACAAGAAGGGCCCGGCACCCAGCCCGACGTCGCAGTCGATCATCGACGCCGCGAACAAGGCCAACCAAACCGACGCCACCAATGCCGAGCAGACCATCGATCCGCTGCTGGGCCAGGCCGACGACATGGTCAAGAAGTCGCAGGACCTGATGAAGACGCAGATCGAGGGCGGCTACTCGAAGGTCCCGCTCCCCAACTCGGACGGCACCATCCCGCAGAGCACCGGCGGCCTGCACACCGGCCACGGCGGTGGCGGCGGCGGTCATCACGGCGGCGGTGGCGGCGGTGCCAGCGGTGGCGGCGGCGGTCTCGGCCCGAGCGGCGGTCCGCCCTCCTCTCCGCCGCCCGGCAACGTTCAGCAGTGGATCCAGGAAGCGATCAAGGAACTGCAGGCCGCGGGCGTGAACGTGACCGACGCGGACATCAAGAACATCTGGGCGATCATCCAGCACGAGTCCGGCGGCAATCCGAACGCGATCAACAACTGGGATTCGAACGCCGCGGCCGGGCATCCGTCCAAGGGCCTGATGCAGTGCATCGACTCGACGTTCAACGCGCACAAGCTGCCGGGGCACGACAACATCTACAACCCGGTCGACAACATCATCGCCGGCGTGCGGTACTCGCTCGACCGGTACGGCTCGATGTCCAACGTCCCGGGCATCGCGGCGATGGCGCACGGCGGCGCGTACCGCGGTTACTGACGGCACACCCCGCACGTGGTTCCGCCGGTTAGCCTGGCCGCATGGTCGACATCGGTGCTTTCGGCGGACCCGCGTTGCGGGCAGGCGTGCCTCCTTTTCACGTGATGGACGTGCTGTCCGCGGCGCAGGCCCGGCAGCGCAGCCACGGCGACCTGATTTCGCTCGCCGCTGGGCAGCCGTCCGTGCCCGCTCCGGCGGCGGTGCTCAAGGCCGCCCAGGAAGCGCTCGCGAAGCACACCCTCGGCTATACCGAACAGCTGGGCATTCCTGAGCTGCGGGAAGCCGTCGCCGGGCATTACCGGCGCACCTACGACGTCGACGTGATCGCCTCCGACGTCGTCATGACCACCGGTTCGTCCGGCGGGTTCCTGCTGTCGTTCCTCAGCGCGTTCGACCCCGGCGCGCGGGTCGCGATGGCCCGCCCGGGCTACCCGGCGTACCGGAATCTGCTGAACGTCCTCGGTTGCGAGGTCGTCGAGTTCGCGACCACGGCGGAGACGAATTTCCAGCCGACCGTCGAGCAGCTCGACCGGCTCGGGCCGATTGACGGGCTCATCGTCGCGAGTCCCAGCAACCCCACCGGGACCGTGCTGCCGCCGGGCGAGCTGGCCGCGATCTCCGGCTGGTGCGCCTCGCACGGCGTGCAGCTGATCAGCGACGAGATCTACCACGGCATCTCGTATGGCAAGCAGCTCGATTGCGCCTGGCAGTACGGCCGGGAAGCGCTGGTGCTCGGGTCGTTCTCGAAGTACTTCGCGATGACCGGATGGCGGCTCGGCTGGATGCTGGTGCCGCAGCGCCTGCACCGCGCGGTCGACGTCCTGACCGGCAACTTCACCATCTGCCCGCCGGCGGTCTCGCAGTACGCGGCGGTCACGGCGTTCACCCCGGAGTCGTACGCCGAAGCGGACGCGCACGTCGAGCACTACCGGCGCAACCGCGACCTGCTCTTCGCCGGGCTCCGCGAGATCGGGCTCGACAAGCTCGCCCCGGCCGACGGCGCGTTCTACGCCTACGCCGACGTCTCCGACCACACCACCGACAGCCTGAGCTGGTGCCAGCGGCTACTCGCCGACACCGGCCTCGCGATCACCCCGGGAATCGACTTCGACCCGGTCGACGGCGGCCGCTACGTGCGGTTTTCCTTCGCGGGCGCGACCGAGGACGTGACCGAGGGACTGCGTCGGCTCGGAGACTGGCTGGGGTGAAACCGGTCAGGGGAACCCGGAGATCCCCCTGAACGTTGGGCTGGCGTAGAGAGTTTCCGTCGCACGGATGGCACGCTGGAGGGCACCGGGCCGACGTGGCGCGGAAACGGCATCGGAGGAGCCATGTTCTGGAAGATCGTCGGAGCGCTCATCGTGGCCTGGATCGCCTTCATGGTGCTCGGGTCAGTGATCGGCTTCGTGTTCAAGGCCGTGCTGTGGATCGGCATCATCGGCGGGGTGCTGTTCCTGGGCACCGCGGCCTACGGGGCGATCACCGGGAAGAAGCAGTCGAAGCGCATCAGCCGCTGACCGGCGCCGAACCATACTGGGCACCCGACGGCTCCCGCACCGAAAGGGGCGGGAGCCGTTCGCGGTTCAGGCCAGCGCTGCGCGGGCGGCCTCGGCGCCGTCCCAGAGGTGCGCGCGGATTCCGACCGCGCGGGCGCCGTCGATGTTGACCTGGCGGTCGTCGAAGAACAAGCACTCCTCCGGTGCGGCACCCAGTTTGTCCAGCAGCAGCTGGAAAATCTCGGCGTCCGGCTTCGCGACCTTCACGTCGCCGGAGAACAGCGTGTGCTTGAACAGCTTCGCCCACTCCTGCTCGCGCACCCAGACGCCGAACGCCGACGGCGCGTTCGACAGCAACGCGAGCGAGGCTCCGGCGTCGGACAGCGACTGCAACAGGTCCAGCGATCCCGGCGCGAGCTGTCCCCACCCCGCGACGTCGAGCGCGGTCAACTCGGCCGACAGCGCGTCGTCCACCTTCGCGCCTACCTGGTCGCCGATCGACGTCCAGTACTCCAGGTCAGGGCAGCCGCGGTCGTACGGGTCGCGCACGCTCCAGTACACCGGTTCGAACGTCTCGGGCGAGACGCCCATGGCGGCGGCCAGCTTCGGCACCGCGGCGGTGCGGAGGCTGAGCACCTCGCCGTAGTCGAACACGATCCAGTTGGTCACCTGAGTCCCCCAGGGTTCAGGCACCGGCTTTGATCCGGCGCAGTGCTTCGGCGATGTCAGCGGACGACAGGTCCCGGTGCGTCACGAACCGGACCTTGCCCGCCATGGGCAGAGCCTGGATGCCGAGCGAGCCGAGCCAGTTCAGCGCGGTCGGCACGTCCGGCACCCCGGCGAGAACGATATTGGTATCCGGCGTCCGCACGTCCCAGCCGTGTTCGGACAGGCCGTCGGCCAGCCGTTTCGCGAACTCGTGCGTCTCGGCCAGTTCGTCGACGCGGTCCAGCGCGACCAGGCACGCAGCGGCGAGCACTCCGCCTTGACGCACGCCGCCGCCGAGCATCTGCCGCATCCGGCGGGCCTGCTCGACGAACTCGGCGCTCCCCGCGACGACCGAGCCGACCGGCGCGCCGAGGCCCTTGCTGAAGCATGCCGACACCGAGTCCACGCCGACCGTCAGCGCGGCGGGCGGCACCTGCAACGCGACAGCCGCGTGCCAGATCCGCGCGCCGTCGAGGTGCACGGTGAGCCCGGCCTGCTTGGCGACGGACAGCAGCTGCGCGTGCTCGTCGGGCGGAGTGACCGCGCCGCCGGCCGCGTTGTGGGTGTTCTCCAGGCACAACAGCGTGGTGCGGAGCGTGAAGTACGGGCCAGGGTTGCCGATCGCCGCTTCCAGCGTTTCCGGCAGGCACCGGCCAGGGCCCGCGTCGTGTTCGAGGATGTCGGGCATGCCGCCGGCCAGCCAGGCGGCCGAGCCGAGTTCGTTGGTGAGCACGTGCGCGCCGCGGGTGGCGAGGAACCGGTCGCCGCGTCGCAGGTGGACGCTCAGCGCGATCAGGTTCGCCATCGTCCCGCTCGGCGTCCACAGCGCCGCGGGCATCCCGAGCGTCTGCGCGGCCCGGCGTTCGAGTTCGGCGATGGTCGGATCGGTGCCGATGACGTTGTCGTCGACCTCGGCCTCGGCCATGGCCGCGCGCATGATCGCGTCCGGGCGGGTGACGGTGTCGGAACGGAAGTCGATCAGCTGCCCAGTCATGGTCACAGTCCGATCACATCACACAGCTGGGCGCGGCATCAATGCGACGGGGGGTGGAACGTTTCCGGCCGGACGTGCAACCGTGGACGCCCCCGGATCCGTCCCTACACCGGACATGGCCAGAGCGGAGCTGCAAAGCGCGTGGACCAGCGCGACGAACAGGAGTTCGCGGAGTACTTCGCCGCGAGGAGGGACGCCGTGCGCCGGACTGCCTACTTGATGTGCGGGGATTGGCACAAAGCCGACGACCTCGCGCAGACGGCGTTCGTCGCGTTGCACCGGAGGTGGAAGAAGATCAGAGACCGCGCGGCGACCGACGCGTACGTGCGCAAGACGCTCGTGCGCGCGGTTATCGACGAGTCCCGCCGTCCGTGGCGGCGGGAGCGGCAGACCGAGGTGCTGCCGGAGCCTGTCGACGACAGTCCCGGGCTGGCCGAACGCGTCGCGACGCGCGAGGACCTGCTCGCGGCGCTGAAGGAAGTGCCGCCGAAGCAGCGGGCGGTGCTGGTGCTGCGGTTCTTCGACGGACTGGACGTCGGGGCCGCGGCGACGGCGCTGGGCTGCAGCGAAGGCAACGTGAAGAGCCAGACGGCACGCGGGCTGGCGAATCTGCGTCAGGTGCTGGAACGGGAGGTGGAGACCAATGGATGAGCGGGAAGCCGAGACGTTGTTCTCCGCTGTTCCCGGCGAGGTGCCGCCGCCGACGTTCTCGGTGGACGACGTGGTGCGCCGGTCGAAGCGCGAGACGCTGCGCCGGCGTAACCGGATCACCGCCGGCGCGGCGGCCGTGCTCGTGGCCGCCGGGTTCGGCACCTGGGGAATTGTGGGTATTTCGAGTGAGAAGTCCGATTCCAGCGCGAATTCCGTAGCCGCATCGGTGCAACCCGGCGGGTCGGCGGCGCGTCCTTTCAGCAATGGGGATGACTTCCCGGGTCAGCCGTCTCGGCAGGGAGCCGGCGAAACCGGGAGGACCGGCCCTCGGGTCGAAGGCACCTCCGGGTGCGGACGGGTGGACTGGGAGCTCGCCACTGCCCTCGCTGGCGAGCTCCCAGGCCACTTGAATGCCGCGCAGGCTTCCCCGGGCAGCGTTTGTACGACGTCGTCGCGCGGCGCGGGGTTCCCGCTTCCGGACGGGACCATCGGCGCGGCGGTATTCGCTCGCGGTGCCGCGGTGAACGTGCCCACGCAACCAGCAGGAGCTCTCACCGTGCGTAAGCAAACCGGCACTGGCGGGACTCTCGTGCTGGTCAGCGTGCCGGGGACTTCCGGGCACCCGGCACCGTACGCAACCGACCTGGCGCGCTTCGCCGCTTCGCTGGCCATCCGGTTCTGATCGGCGGCCACCGGGGCGGCTGGCAGAATGACCGGACATGACGGCAGCAGCCACCACCCCCAAGGGCGAGCGACGGCGGGCAGCGCTGGTCGAAGCCGCCGCCGAGCTGCTGGCCGAGGGCGGTTTCGACGCGGTCCGGCATCGCGCGGTCGCCGAACGGGCCGGTCTGCCGCTGGCGTCCACGACGTACTACTTCGACTCACTGGAAGAACTCGTCACCGCCGCGGTGGAGCACCACGGCCAGACCGAGCTGGTGAACGGACGACGGCGGCTCGACGACCTGACGACCCGGAACCGGGGCGTGCAGGCGACCGTGGAACTCGTGCTGGACATGCTGCTCGGCCCGCCGAGCGGCGACCCGGAAGCCGACGCCGAGGCGGTCCTGCTGCGCTACGAACGCCTGGTCGCGACCGGCCGCCGGCCGTACCTGCGCCCGCTGATGCGGACGCTGTCCCAGCAGCTCAACGAACTGCTGACGGAGATCCTCACCCGCTCCGGGACGCCGGTGGCCAAGGACGAACTGGACCGGCTGGTCGCGCTGGTCGACGGGGCCGTGGTCAACGCGCTGATCGCGGTCGACCCGGCTCCGCGCGCCGCGGCCGGGCGGATGCTGCGGACCGCGCTCGCCGAGACCGTCCATTGAGGACAGTCATTCCGGATAGGCCGCCGTGGCGCGAATTTCGATCAGCAGCCCCGGGCTGGCGAGCCCGCTGACGCCGATCATCGACCACGCCGGATAGGGCTCGGCGGTCACGAGTCGCTTCTTGGCTTCCAGGAAACCGGGCAGGTGCTGGTGGATGTCGACGTGATAGCTGGTGATGTCGGCCAGCGCGGAGAGGTCGAGTCCTTCCAGCCGGAGGATTTCCTCGATCCGGCGGAGCGCGATCTCGGTCTGTTCCTCGATGGTTTCGGCGATCTCTCCGTCGGGGCGGCGGCCGATCGTCCCGGCGATGAAGAGGTGGTTGCCCGCGCGAACAGCGGCCGAGTAGCCGAAGCGGGCGAAGGCGGAGGCCCCGGACGGTCCGAAAACCTCGGAGTCCTCGGGGATTTTGACGGCGTACATGTGGCTTCCTTTCTCAGTTGCCCCAGCGGGAGGTGCGGGCGGCACGCTCCAGCCGGGTTTCGCCGTCGGCCGCACGCTCTCGCAAGAAGTCAGCGGGAGTGGACGGCACGGGCGCGTTCTTCGGGTTTTTCGCGGCCTGCGCGACGATCGCGTCGGTGAGCGAGCGGACCATCTCGAGCCGGGGATAAGCGGCGTGGATCGCCCCGCCCTCCTCGTCGGTGACGGTGGTGAGGTACTCGGCGGCGATCGGACCGCCGAAGTCGACGGAGACCCCGGCGCGGACGAGCAGGCACAGCGGACCCCGGTGTTCCGCGATGCCCGCGGTGGTGTGCAGGGCGATGGCTTGCCAGACCTCGTCGGCGTCCGCGGTGGAAATCCCTTGCTTCAGCAGGAACCCAGCAGCCCGGTCGGCGCCTTCGACCTCGAAACGCTCCACGTGCGGGCCGTCCGGCGCCACGCCGATGTCGTGCATCACGCACGCGGCGAACAGCAGGTCGTCGTCGAAGCCGGACACGGCCAGCCGGTCGGCGACCAGCCGCGCGAACAGGTAGGTACGGACGCTGTGGTTGAACACTGACTGCGATTCCACCGGGCGGACGAGCTCGACGACGGCGTCCGCCAGCGGAGTCGCCGGCAGCGCGACCACCGGGTCCGGAAGGAGTTCGGTCATGGCTTCAAGCGTGGTCCGCAACGCTCTGACCTGGTGAGTGGCAAGTTTGCCGGACTTCGATAGAATCTCGCCATGACAGTGCATCGGGTCGCGGTGCTGGCGCTCGACGGGGTCCTTCCACTGGATCTGGCGATCCCGGCGCAGGTGTTCCAGGTCCGGCCGCAAACGCACTACGAGATGACGCTGTGCGCGCTCGGTCCGACGGTTGCCACCAGCGCCGGATTCGAGCTGGCCGCCGAAGGCGGGATCGAGGAGCTGCGCGCTGCGGACACGCTGATCGTGCCGGGGTACGACCCGATCCGCGAGACGCCGGACGCGGCGGTCGAGCTGCTGGCCGACGCCCGCGACCGGGGACGGCGGGTGGTGTCCATCTGCACGGGTGCGTTCGCGCTGGCCGCGGCGGGAGTGCTGGACGGCTTGCACGCCACGACGCATTGGGAATATATCGACGAATTCGAGCGGGAATACCCTTCGGTCCGGGTTGCTCGGGATGTGCTTTACGTCGACGAGGGCGACGTGCTCACCTCAGCGGGCGTGTGCTGCGGCATCGATCTGTGCTTGCACATCGTGCGCCGCGATCTGGGTGCCGCCGTCGCCAATCGCATCGCGCGCGGTCTGGTCGCTGCCCCGCATCGCGAAGGCGGACAGGCCCAGTACGTGCCCGCGCCGCTCGCGGAGGCTGGCGACGCTTCGCTGTCGGCCACGCGGGAATGGGCGTTGCAGCGACTGGACGAATCGCTCAGCATCCGGCTGCTCGCCCGGCACTCGGAGATGTCGCAGCGGACTTTCCTGCGCCGGTTCGCCGAAGAAACCGGGACAACGCCGTTGCAGTGGCTGCTCAACGCCCGGCTCGGCAAAGCGCGGGAACTGCTGGAAACCACGGACCACTCGGTGGACCGGGTCGCGCGGGACTGTGGTCTGGGCACCCCGGCCAACCTACGGCTGCACTTCCGGCGGACCCTCGGAACCACGCCGACTGCCTACCGCCGCGCGTTCACGTCCTGATCTGTCCGCTTCGCGTCGGCGGCGGATTTCACCAGCAGTTCCAGCATCGCGGTCTCCGCGTCGATCGGGTCGTGCGCGGCGATGGCGTCCAGCACTCGCCGGTGGCTCGGAACCGGATCGTCGGCGGGACCGGCGCTGTGCACGAGCTTGTCCCGCTCTGCCAAGCCGATCGCGATGACGCGTTCGATCTGGAGCAGGAAGTTGTTGTGCGCTGCGGTCAACAGGCCGCGGTGGAACGCCAGATCCGCTTCGACGCTCGCTTCCAGGTCCGGTGCGGAGACCATCGCGTCGAGCGCGGACGCCAGCGCGGCAAGGTCTTCGGCGGTCGCGCGTTCTGCCGCCAGCCGTGCTGCCGCGGGCTCGACCACCGCGCGTACTTCGGCCAATTCGTCCAGCAGACCGGCGTTTCCGCGTGCGGTGGTTTGCCAGCGCATGACGTCGGCGTCGAGCAGTTGCCAGTTCTCGCGTGGTTGCACGTAGGTCCCGTGCTTCTGCCGCGCGCCGATCATTCCCTTTGCTGCCAGCACCTTCAACGCTTCCCTCAGCGCGGTGAGGCTGATGTCCAACTCCTCGCGCAGCGCGGGAAGGTCCAGCACCATGCCCTCGTGCCATTCGCCGGACAGAATGCGTGCGGCGAGCGTTTCCACGGTCTGTCCGTGCAGGCCGCGAGGGCGATGGTCGGTCACCGGAGCGGGAGCACGCACGTCGGGGAGCCGGTCGGATACTTCCGGACCTCTGCGTTTCCCAAGTCTTTCAATGGGAAAACGGAAACGACATCGTCCTTGAAGGCCGCGGTGTAGCAGGTTCCGTCCGCTACCGCGAAGTTCCACGGGTACGACCCGCACGGCTGATCGGCCGTCGCGCGCAGCGGGGTTCCGGCGAACGACGTGATGCATTCCGGCCCGCGATTCGACAGGTAGATCCCGGAATCGAGCACTTCCAGGTGTGCCACCAGTGATTCGCCGCCAGTCGCCGTCGCCGGAGTCGCGGCGACGAACTCGAACGCTCCCGGCGAAGTCTCCCGCAGCGTAATCAGCTCGCCGGACAATTCCCCGGCCATGTAAGCGATTCCGTCCTCGCCGCGCACGAGCTGTCGTGGCCCGGTGCCCGGCGGTAGCGACGAAACGGCCAGCGGAGTGAGTTTTCCTTCGGGAGACAGTGTGTAGCTGCGGATTTCGTCAGTGCCCAGATCGACGGCACTCACCACTGAACTGTCCGCTGACGATACCGCCATGTGGACGTGCGGGCCTTCCTGCCGATCGGTGCGCGGCCCGCTTCCAGTGTGCTGCACCAGGTCCGTGCGTCCCTCGATCCGGCCGTCCGCGCGCAGGGCGAAGACGGCGAGGCTGCCGCCGCCGTAGTTGGCACACAACAGAAACCGGCCGTCCGGCGTCACCGCGAGGTGACACGGGCTGGCCCCGCCGGATTCGACGACGTCGAGTGCGACCAGGCCGTCGGTGACCGACAAGGAGGTGATCTCGCCGTAGCTCGTCTCGTTGGTCGCGTACACCATCGGCAGCGCGGGATGCTGGGTCAGCCAGGTCGGCGACACCATCGGCAACGTCGAATCCGCGGTCAGTTCGCCACCGGAGCGCCGGAAAACCGCGATTCCGGTGCCGTTCCCGCCGGTTTCGGCGGTACGGCAGCCGACGAGTACGACGTCGCTCACAAGCTCTCCCTCACCAATGCGGCCACTCGGACCCGGATGTCCTCGGCGGATCCACGGGTCAGCGCCGACCCGATCCCGCAGGCGACGGCGCCCGCGTCGAGCCAGCGTGGCACGTCCTCGGGAGCGATTCCACCCGTTGGCACGAGCGGGGCTTGCGGAAGCGCGGCGCGCACGTCCTTGATCCATTGCGGGCCGAGCGCGGACGCGGGGAAAACCTTTACGGCGTCAGCACCTTCCTCCATCGCGCGCACGATTTCGGTGACCGAGCCGGTGCCGGGCAGTGCCGCGATGCCGTACCGATGAGCGGTACGCAAGACCGCGGTGTGCAGTGACGGGGACACGAGAAACTGGGCTCCTGCCCGGATCGCGGCCGTTGCGGACGACTCGTCGAGCACCGTGCCTGCCCCGATGGTGGCGTCCGGATACGCGGCGCTCAGCTCCTCGATCGCGACGAGCGCGCCCGCGTTGGTGAGCGGGATTTCGACCGACTTCAACCCGGCGTCGAGCACTGCCCGCGCGGCGGCGACGGCCGAGGCGGCGTCCGCCGTCCGCACGATCCCGACGACGCCCTGGCGCACCGCTGCGCGCGTGATCTCCCACCGGTATCCCATGGCGGCCAGCCTAGCAGGCAAATTATAAATTACTAATTATTCTTGACCGCTGCTCCGGTGCCGCGGCATGCTTGCGAACCATGCGCACTGCCGTGGTGACCGGTGCGGCGTCCGGGATCGGCGCCGCGACCGCCCGTCAGCTCGACGCCGACGGCTACCGGGTGATCGGCGTCGACCTCGCCCCGGTGCCCGGCGGCGTACCGGGCGACGTGACGGATGACCAGACGTGGCAACGAGTTCTCGACCTTGCGGGCGAAGTCGACGCAGTGGTCAGCAACGCGTACCTGCCGACTTTGGGCCCACTGCACGAAACAGACCGCGCGCAATGGCAACGACAGCTCGACGTGAACCTCACCGCGTCCTACCTCGCCGTCCGGACCTGCCTGCCTTCGCTGCGGTCTCGGCGCGGCTCGGTGGTGCTGGTTTCCTCGGTACACGCCCGTTTCGGGCTTCCCGGACATCCGGCGTACGCGGCCAGCAAAGGCGCGTTGGTGTCTCTGGCCCGGCAACTGGCCGTGGAGTACGCGCCGGATGTCCGGGTGAATTCGGTGCTTCCCGGTCCGGTCGAGACCGAGGCATGGGGCCGGATCAGCGCGGAAGACCGCGAACGCAGCACTCGCGCGACACCCGCCGGACGGCTCGGCGACCCGGCCGAAGTCGCCGCGGTGATCGCGTTCCTGCTCTCGCCCGCGGCTTCGTTCGTGACAGGGGCGGAGCTGACCGTCGACGGCGGCTGGTCGGCTGCGAAAGATTCCGCTTAGGAGACAGGGTGCAGATCACCGGGATCGAAACGTTCCTCGTCGCGCCGCGCTGGTTGTTCCTCAAGATCAGTACCGACGAGGGCATCACCGGCTGGGGCGAACCGGTCGTGGAAGGGCGTGCCGGTACCGTCCGCGCGGCCGTGCACGAGCTGGCCGAACTGCTCGTGGGGAAGGATCCGCTGCGCATCGAGGACCACTGGCAGGTGCTGCGCCGAGGCGGCTTCTACCGCGGTGGTCCGGTGCTTTCGAGCGCGCTCGCCGGGTTCGATCAGGCGTTGTGGGACATCGCGGGCAAGGCCCGGAACGCACCGGTGCACGAGCTGCTCGGCGGTCCGGTGCGCGGCCGGGTGCGGGTGTATTCGTGGGTCGGTGGCGACCGTCCGTCGGGGATCTTCGACGCGGTGTCCGCGCAGGTCGAGCGGGGTTTCACGGCGGTGAAGATGAACGTCGCCGGTCCGCTCGGGCCGATCGCCGCTCCGGCCGAAGCGAGTGCCGCGCTGGCTCGCGCCAGGGAGGCCAGGGAAGCGCTCGGACCCGACCGGGACCTGGCGATCGACTTCCACGGCCGCGTCGCGCCCGCGATGGCGCGCCGGCTGGTGAAGATGCTCGAAGAAGTACAGCCGATGTTCGTCGAGGAGCCGGTGCTGCCGGAACTGCCCGCTGACGTGGTCAGATCGGTGGTCGAGGCAGCCACCGTGCCGATCGCGCTCGGGGAACGGCTGTTTTCGCGCTGGGAGTTCAAACCGGTGCTGGACGCGGGCGTCGCCGTGGTGCAGCCGGATCCGTCGCACGCGGGCGGCATCTCGGAGCTGCGCCGGATCGCCGCGCTGGCCGAGGTGTACGGCGCGAACCTGGCCCCGCACTGCCCGCTCGGCCCGATCTCGCTGGCCGCCGCACTGCAGGTCGCGTTCGCGACGCCGAACTTCCTCATCCAGGAGCAAAGCCTCGGCATGCACTACCACGACGGCCGCGAGCCGGTGGCTTATCTCGCCGACGACGCGTTGTTCCGGTTCACCGACGGCTACGCCGCGCGCCCGACCGCGCCCGGCCTCGGCATCGAGGTGGACGAGGAGGCGGTCCGCCGCGCCGACGAGACCGGACACGCCTGGCGGTCGCCGGTGTGGCGGCTGCCCGACGGCAGCTTCACGGAGTGGTGACCGCCGCGCTGACCTGCGCAGGTATCGTGGCCGCGTGACGGACAAGCCCCGCATTCCGAACGTGCTCGCCGCCCGCTACGCCTCGCCTGAGCTGGTGGCGCTCTGGTCGCCCGAACGTAAGGTCGTGCTCGAGCGACGGCTGTGGCTCGCCGTGCTGCGGGCTCAGGCCGAACTGGGCGTCGAGGTGCCCGAAGGCGTTGTCGATGACTACGAGCGTGTGGTCGAGCAGGTCGACCTCGACTCGATCGCCGCGCGCGAACGCGTCACCCGGCACGACGTGAAGGCCCGGATCGAGGAGTTCAACGCCCTCGCCGGGCACGAGCACGTGCACAAGGGCATGACCTCGCGCGATCTCACCGAGAACGTCGAGCAGCTGCAGCAGCTGCGGTCGCTGGAACTGGTCCGCGGCCGCGTCGCCGCGGTGCTGTCCAGGCTGGCCGCGCTCGCCGTCGAACACTCCGATCTGGTGATGGCCGGCCGCTCGCACAACGTCGCCGCGCAGGCGACCACGCTCGGCAAGCGCTTCGCGACCGCCGCCGACGAGCTGCTCGTCGCGTTCTCCCGGCTGGACAACCTCATCGAGCGCTACCCGCTGCGCGGCATCAAGGGCCCGGTCGGCACCGCGCAGGACATGCTCGACCTGCTCGGCGACGGGTCCACTTTGGACCAGCTGGAATCGCGGATCGCCGAGCATCTGGGCTTCGGCAACCGGTTCGTCAGCGTTGGCCAGGTGTACCCGCGTTCGCTCGATTTCGATGTGTGCTCCACTGTGGTCCAGCTGGCCGCCGCGCCGTCCAGCCTCGCCAAGACGATCCGGCTGATGGCCGGGCACGAGCTGGTCACCGAGGGCTTCAAACCGGGCCAGGTCGGGTCCTCGGCCATGCCGCACAAGATGAACACCCGCTCGTGCGAACGCGTGAACGGCCTCGCCGTGGTGCTGCGCGGCTACCTGTCGATGATCGGCGAACTGGCCGGCGACCAGTGGAACGAGGGCGACGTCTCGGATTCCGTCGTGCGCCGCGTCGCGCTGCCGGACGCGTTCTTCGCGCTCGACGGCCTGCTCGAAACCTTCCTCACCGTGCTCGGCGAATTCGGCGCGTTCCCGGCCGTGGTCGAGCGTGAGCTTGATCGCTATCTCCCGTTCCTCGCGACCACGAAGGTGCTCATGGCGTCCGTGCGCCGGGGCGTCGGGCGTGAGACGGCTCACGAGGCCATCAAGGAGAACGCCGTCGGAGTCGCCCTCGCGATGCGCGAACGGGGGGCGGAGAACGACCTCCTCGACCGGCTCGCGGCCGACGAACGCCTCCCGCTCGACCGCGCTGACCTGGACGAACTCCTCGCCGACCGGATCTCGTTCACCGGCGTCGCCCCGCGTCAGGTCGAAGAAGTCGCGGCGCGCGTCGAGGACGTGCTCAAGCGGTTCCCGGACGCCGCGGCGTACGCGCCGCAGCCGATTCTGTGAGTGCGCGCACGTCGTCCACGTGCTGAGACGGCATTACTCGATCGGGCGAAGCTTTTAGTCTTCCTGCCGAACCCGGAAGCGCCAGGCCGCCACCCGCGGCCTGGCGCTTTCCTGTCTGCGCATCCCGGATATTCAGGAAGAAGTCATGAGAAAGATCCTCAGCACGCTCGCCGTCGTAGTCGCCGCCACCGCGGGCCTTACGGCGTGCGGATCCTCGGACGCTTCCGGGGAAACCCTGCGCGTCGGCACCCTCGCCGACGCCCCGCCCAGCATCTACCTCGAAAACGGCCAGTTCACCGGGTACGACAACGAACTGCTGCGGGACATCGCCAAGCGCGAGGGCTTCCAGGTCGAGTTCGTCGGCACCGAGTTCTCCGGCCTGCTCGCCAAGGTCGCCGGCGGACAGCTCGACATCGGCAGCTCGACGATCTCCGCGACCGCCGCGCGCAAGAAGACCGTGGCGTTCAGCAACGGCTACGACACCAGCTACACCACCGTCGTCAGCAAGAAGGGCGCCGCGCTGCCCGCCGCGAACTCGTTCGCCGGCAAGCGGGTCGGTGTCGTGCAGGGTTCGGTGCAGGACGAGTTCGCGGGCAAGCTCGCTGGTGCGCAGGTCGTCCGGTTCCCGGACTACAACGCCGGTTTCGCGCAGCTGAAGACCGGCGGTCTCGACGGCTGGGTCGTGCCGAAGGACATCGGCCAGAAGTACCTCGACCAGAACCCGGCGATTCCGCTCGAATTCGGCTACACCGTCGCGGACAAGGACACCCCGTCGGCCTTCGCGGTCGCCAAGTCGAACCCCGAGCTGCTGAAGAAGATCAACGACGGTCTCGCCAAGGCGATCGCCGACGGCACCGCGGCCCGGCTGCACGCGCAGTTCTTCAAGGAAGCGCCGGTCGCGAAGGAGCTGGAGAAGGGCGGCCCCGGCCTCCCGGTGGCGAACTCCTGATGCGCGGGCACACTGGTGGCATGAAGAAACTGATCGTCACCGCCCTCGCGGCGGCACTGGTCGCCGGTCTCACCGCGTGCGGTGGCGACGCGGGCGAGACCCTGCGGGTCGGCACGCTGAGCGATTCCCGGCCCAACGCGTACCAGGAGAACGGTGAATTCACCGGCTTCGACAACGCGTTGCTGAAGGACATCGCCGCGAAAGAAGGCCTGAAGCTGGAATTCGTGGCGACCGATTTCTCGGCGCTGCTCGGCAGCGTCGCGAACGGCCGGTTCGACATCGGCAGCTCGGCGATCGCGCAGACCGACGAGCGCAAGAAGACGGTGGCGTTCAGCGATCCCTACAACTACCAGTCGCTCGGCATCGAGGCGAAGGCGAGCGCGGGCATCTCCGACGAGAACTCGTTGACCGGCAAGCGGATCGGCGTGGTGCAGGGCACGGTGTCGGACACCTGGCTCGCCGCGAACGCGCCGAAAGCGCAGGCGGTCCGGTTCCCGAACGACGCGGCGGCGCTGAGCGCGCTGAAGTCGGCGGCGATCGACGGCGCGGTGTTCGACCAGGTGTCCGCGGAGGACTACGCGACCAAGAACCCCGAACTGAAGGTCACGAAGGCGATCACGACCAGCATCCCGCACGGATACGCGGTGCGGAAGGGCAACACCGAACTGCTGGGCAAGCTGAACGACGGCATCAAGAAGGCCGTCGCGGACGGCACCTGGGCGAAGGTGCACCAGCAGTTCGAGCCGAGCATTCCGGTTCCCGCGGATTTCAAGACGAAGTAGCCCGATGGATCAGTTTTTCGACACTTTCCTCAACTGGACCTACATCTGGGAAGTTTTCCCGGACCTGCTCAGGACCGGCCTGCTGAACACCCTGATCCTGTCGGTGGCGGCGGCTATTATCGGGACCCTGCTCGGCATGGTGCTCGCGGTGATGGGCCTGTCCACCAAGCGCTGGCTGCGCTGGCCCGCGCGGGTGTACACGGACATTTTCCGTGGCCTGCCCGCGATCCTGACGATCCTCGTGATCGGCCAGGGCGTCGGCCTGCTCGCCCGTAGTGTGGTGGGGAACAACCCGTACCCGCTGGGCATCGCCGCGCTGAGCCTGATCGCCGCCGCCTACATCGGCGAGATCTTCCGGGCGGGCATCCAGAGCGTCGACAAAGGACAGCTGGAGGCGAGCCGCGCGCTCGGCATGAGTTACCCCAAGGCGATGCTGCTGGTGGTGATCCCGCAGGGCGTGCGGCGGGTGCTGCCCGCGCTGGTGAACCAGTTCATCGCGCTGGTGAAGGACTCGACCCTGGTGTACTTCCTCGGTTTCCTTACCTCGCAACGGGAACTGTTCCGCATCGGCCAGGACCTCGCGGCCAACACTGGCAACTTGTCGCCGCTGGTGGCCGCCGGGGTGGTCTACCTGGTGATCACCGTGCCGCTGACGCACCTGGTGAACTACATCGACAAGCGGCTGCAGACCGGTCGCAAGGTGACCGCGGAGAGCAACGAAATGCTCGCGGGTGGGACGGTATGAGTACAGCGATTCGTTCGTCTTCGGTGGAGCTGAAGGACATCCACGTCCGGTTCGGGACGCTGGAGGTCCTGCGCGGGGTGAACCTGAAGGTGCCGAGCGGCAGCACCACGTGCGTCATCGGCCCGTCCGGTTCCGGCAAGTCCACGTTGCTGCGCTGCGTGAACCGCTTGCAGGAGCCCGATAGCGGGGACCTGCTGCTGGACGGGGAAAGCGTCATCTCCTCGGATCCGGACGCGTTGCGCCAGCGGGTGGGGATGGTGTTCCAGCACTTCAACCTGTTCGGACATCGTTCGGTGCTGGACAACATCGTGCTCCCGCTGCGCAGCGTGCGCGGTCTGTCCAAAGAGGACGCGGCAGAGGTCGCCCGGACGCGCCTGGCGGAAGTCGGCCTAGCGGACAAGGCCCCGTACCGTCCGGCGGCGCTTTCCGGTGGTCAGCAACAGCGGGTGGCGATCGCTCGTGCGCTGGCGATGGAACCGGAAGTGATGCTCTTCGACGAGGCGACGAGTGCGCTGGACCCAGAACTGGTGAAGGGCGTCCTGGACCTGATGGCTGGGCTGGCTTCGCGGGGTCTCACTCTGATCGTGGTGACGCACGAGATGGGGTTCGCCAGGAGCGTGGCCGACGAGGTCGCGTTCATGGACGCGGGGCGGATCGTGGAGCAGGGGACGCCGGAGCAGGTGTTCGAGGCTCCGGCTAGTCCTCGGTTGCAGCAGTTCTTGTCGCAGGTTTTGTGAGGGGATGACCGTCTTCGCCGACACTGTCGCCGGTCCGCGCGGCTTGCCCGGGCAATCTGGAGCCGCCGGACCGGCGATGGTGTTGATCGCTGAGTGGCCTCGTCGATCGGCAGCAGGTGCACGGCCAGGATCTCCGGGTCGGTGAGGGCGCGGCGGGCGGTTTCCTTCGAAGATGAACGCGAGCCCATCCGGCATCCGGCCGTCGTCCGGTGCGTAGTCGATGGCCAGCAACGGGCCGAGCGGGCGCTCGATCCCGGTTTCCTCGGCTTGTTCCCAGCGCGCTGTGCGCCATGGCGGCTCGCCCGCGTCGCACACCCCGCCGGGTATGTCCCAGCTGTCCTTATCGGACGGCTCGACGAGCAGGACGAGTCCGGTGTCGTCGCGAAGCAGGGTGCCTGCCGCCATCCGCTTCCGCGGCAGCGAGCGCACATATTCGTCGAACGGCAGCAGCTCCACGGGTCCGCAGGGGTACCGGCGCGGCGACGGTCCGTGCGGGATCGTGCGCCCCAGTCGCCTTCGGGCGAGCAGGTACCGTAAATCCCATGGGGACGATCTCGCGGCTCACCTACTACCCGGTCAAAGGCTGTGCCGGCACGACCGTCCAGTCCGCCGACGTGACCCCCGCCGGTCTCGCGCACGACCGCGAGTTCATCGTCACCGCGGCGGACGGCGACTTCCGCAGCCAGCGCCGCTTCCCCGTCATGGCCGCCATCCGGCCCCGCCTCCTGGACGGCGGCACTCGCCTCGCCCTGTCCGCGCCGGGGATCGAAGACCTGACCGTCGAGGTCCAGAAGGACGGCCAACGGCACCCCGCGTCCACCTTCAACTGGACCGGCGAGGGCGTCCACCAGGGTGCCGACGCCGCTGAGTGGTTCTCCATCGTGGTGGGTCAGCCGTCCGTGCTGCTCGGCGTCACCCCGGAGCATGACCGCGTCACGAGCGGTGAGACCCCGGGCACCGCGAGGTTCGCCGACGGCCACGCGATCCTGGTGATCTCCGAGTCCTCTTTGGACCACCTGAACGAACGGATCGCCGAGCGCGGCGGCAAACCGGTGCCCATGGATCGGTTCCGGCCCAATCTCGTGATCCGCGGCTGGGCGGAACCGCACGCCGAGGATTCGGTGCGCCGGATGGAAGCCGGCGGGGCCGAGTTCGCCTACGCGAAGCTGTGCGTCCGCTGCGCGGTGCCGATGGTCGACCAGGAAACCGGCAAGCGCTCCGGTCCGGAGCCGATTCGCTCGCTCGCGGCGTACCACCGCGACCCGGCGGGCGGCGTCCTCTTCGGTATGAAGGCGGCGGTGACCCGGCCCGGTCAGCTGGAGGTCGGCGACGAGGTGATGGTGCATTCCTCGGTCGGCCCGATCCGCAGCACCGAAGCCGCCGAACCGCCGTTGACCGCGACGGCCAGTTTGCCTGCCGAGTCGGTGTAGACGAGGTTCGCGCCACGCGGCACGTCGGCGAAGGTCCGGCCGATCGTGGCGGACACCGCGACGTGCTCGCTGTGCACGGTCACCGCACCGGCCAACCCGGTTAGTTCGAGGTCGGCGGGGGCGGCGGCGAGCTGGACGTTGCCGAAGTGGTCGACGGTCAGCACGTCCGACACGAGCTTGCCCGGGAACGCTGCGATCAGCGGTTCTGGCAGTCGCACCAGGTCGCGGATCGCGGGGCCGAAGGAGCCGGGGTGTGCGCCGAGAGCGAGCTTCGCAGCGACAGGGGCGAAGATGTCGCGGCCGTGAAAGGTCGCGGACGTCGGCGTGCGCACGTCGATCACGTACGCCGCGTACACGCCGCCTAGCGCCTCTGCGGCGGGTAGGAGCAGACCGTTGTCCGGGCCGACCAGGATGCCGTGCGTCGCGACGACCACGATGCCGCGACGCGCAGTGCCGACGCCTGGGTCGACGACAGCGAGGTGTACGGCCTCAGGCAGCGACGGCACGGTCTGCGCGAGCACTGCCGCGCCTGAGCGCACCTGCTGCGGCGGTACGAGATGAGTCACGTCGAGAACACGTACGTCGGGCGCGATGCCGGCGATGACCCCGTGGCAGGCGGCCACGAAGCCGTCGTGCAGCCCGTAATCGGAGGTGAACGAAATCCAGCGGTAGGCCATGACCTGCATCATCCTCGCTGTAGCGGTGCTCGGGTTAGGGTGCAGCAGTGACGACGCTCGCCGATTACCCGAAGATCGCCGCCGGAAAAGTCCGGGACCTGTATGCGGTCGGGGACGACCACCTGCTGCTGGTCACCTCGGATCGCATCTCCGCTTATGACTTCATCCTGGACCCGCCCATCCCCGACAAGGGCCGCGTGCTCACGGCGATGAGCGTGTTCTGGTTTGAGCAGTTGTCGGACCTGGTCCCGAACCATCTTGTCGCGTACGACGACCCGCGCATCCCTGCCGAGGTACGCGGGCGCGCGCTGCTAGTACGCCGCCTCGACATGCTTCCGGTCGAAGCTGTCGCACGCGGGTACCTCACGGGGTCCGGTTATTCGGACTATCAGCGTACGGGCGCAGTGTGCGGCGTAGAGCTGCCCGAAGGGCTCGTCGAGGCATCGAAGCTGCCGTCGCCGATCTTCACGCCAGCGACGAAGGCGGCGTTCGGCGAGCACGACGAGAACGTTTCGTTCGACGCAGTGGTCGCGACTATCGGCGCGAAGCGCGCGGAGGAGCTACGCGAGGCGACGCTCGCGGTGTACCACCGTGGCGCGGAAGTGGCGGCGAAGCGCGGAATCCTGCTGGCGGACACGAAGTTCGAGTTCGGCGTGGACGAGACGGGCGCGCTGGTGCTGGCGGACGAAGTGCTGACGCCGGATTCGTCGCGGTACTGGCCGGCGGAGGGGTACGAGCCGGGAAGGGTGCAGCCGTCGTTCGACAAGCAGTACGTGCGCAATTGGCTGACGGGACCGGAGTCGGGCTGGGACAGGGCGTCGAACGTACAGCCGCCGCCGTTGCCGAGTGAAGTGGTGGAGGCGACGAGGGGAAGGTATGTGGAGGCGTACGAGAGGATGACGGGGTTGTCGCTGGAGGACTGGATGTAGCAGGGGAAGGCCCAGGGAGAGAACCCCGAAAACTGTCGGCACCCCCTGACAGACTGCAACCATGACCACACCGTACGCAACACCGCGCGCGAGGGCATTGGGCCTGGAGTTACGCGCGGCGCGGGAGAGAAGAAGACTGGGTGTAAGAGAGTTGGCCCGGTTGCTGGGGATGACGCCTGGTTTCGTGACGAACTGGGAAAGAGGACTGCGGCTGCCGAAGCCGGAGGACATCGGAGCGGTCCTGGCGCACTGCAGGGTGATCGGGCCGGATCGCAGGCGAATAGTGGAGATGGCGCGAGGAGCGCGAGAGCAGGACTGGATAGACAGCGGCGGAGAAGAGCCGTACCTGGAGTGGGAACGCACGGCGGAGGCAGTGTTCGGCTGGGAGCCGGAAGTAGTGCCGCCGCTGTTGCAGACGAGCGGATATGCACGAGCGCTGTTGTCGAGTGCTTCGGGCGTTGTCGCGGACGAAGTGGACGCGCGGGTAATCGAGAGGTTGTCGCGGCGAGCGGTGCTCGATTCGGGCACGCGGTGTGTGCTGGTGCTGGGGGAAACGGCGCTGCACAAGAGGATCGGTGGCGCGGAAGCGATGGCGGAGCAGCTGTGGCACCTGCGCGAGCGGCTGACGGAAGGCAAGGTCGAGGTGCGAGTGGTCCCGGCGGACCGTCGTCCCGATCTGGGCAGGGCGTTCACAATTTTTGATTTCGAGGACCTGCCCTCGATCGTCCACGAGCGGTTGCTGCGGGAAAGCGCGAGCAGTTCGAGTCCCGCGCGAGTGGCGAAATACCGTGAGGTAGCGGAAACGTTGCTGGAGCTGGCCTTGCCGAAGCCCGAGACGGACGCCCTGCTGGAGTCCGCGCTTCGGAAATTGTCGGTGCCGTAGGGCAGAGTGGGTTCCGGTGAAAGGAGCGGCATGAGCCGAGCTTTGGTGTTGGGCGGCGGTGGCGTCGCCGGGATCGCGTGGGCGACCGGTTTGCTGACCGGGCTGGCGGAAGCGGGCCAGGACGTGACCGATGCCGACGTGCTGATCGGCACGTCGGCGGGCGCGGCGGTGGCGGCACAGCTGGGCAGCGGATTGCCGCTGCCGCAGTTGTACGCGCGGCAAACCGATCCGGCCCGGCAAGCGGCGGAGATCGCGGCCGAGTTCGACCCGGAAAAGTTCGGCGAGGAGTTCGCCGCGGTGCTGGCCGACGGCGGCACCGCGGCGGAAATCCGCCGGGCGATGGGGAAGTATGCCCTGGCCGCGGAAACCGTCCCGGAACCGCGACGGCGCGCGGTGATCGAATCCCGCCTGCCGTCCCACGAGTGGCCTGCGCGTGCGGTGAAAATCGTTGCGGTGGAAGCGGAAACCGGTGAACCATCGGTGTTCGACAGCTCGTCCGGCGTCTCGCTGGTCGCCGCGGTGGAGGCAAGCTGCGCGGTGCCCGGCATCTGGCCGGCGGTGCCAATCAACGGCGGGTGGTACGTCGACGGCGGCGTCCGCTCCTCCGCGAATGCCGACTACGCAACAGGTTTCGCCCAGGTGACAGTGGTCGTCCCGATGGGCGCGGCGGAGGCATTCCCGGTGGAGCGGCCGTTCGATCAGGTGCTGGCGGACCTGCGCTCGGCAGGCGCGAAGGTGGCGGTACTGGAACCAGACGAGGCATCGGTCACGGCGATCGGCCCGAACCCGCTGAACCCGGAAACCCGATCCACCGCCGCGGCGGCGGGGTTGGCACAGGGACAACGGGGAGGGGTGGTGTGGGAGTGAGGTCAATGCGCCACCAGGCGGCTGGTTGCTGACCCAGCCGTTCTTCGGTTCGGGTTGGGTGTTGGCCTTGGCGGGTCGTTCTTCGGTTCGGGTTGGGTGTTGGCCTTGGCGGGTCGTTCTTCGGTTCGGGCTGGTTGCTGACCCCGGCAGGCCATTCCCGGTTCGGGCTGGTTGCTGCCGGTTTCGAATCGGCGTGGTGCCTGAGCTGGGCTGGCCATCGGCGGGTTGCCGGTTCCGGCGAGGGTTGGCTTGCCGTGGGTTTGAGGCGTGGGCGGAGCCTTCGCTGGGTGGACTCTGCCTGCGAGCTGCCGGTTCCGGCGCGGGCTAGTTGCTGCTGGTTTCGGGTCGGCGCGGAGCCTGAGGTCGGCGGGTTGCCTGCCGTTGCCACTTCCGGCGGGGCTGGTAGCTGCCAGTTCCAGGTCGGCGCGCAGGCCGCATCCGGCTGACTTTCGCCGAGTCCTGCCAGTGTCGGAGCGGACTTGTCGGCTCCAGGCCGCTCCGGAGTCGGCACTCCGCGATGGCGACCTGATTCGCCGTCAATCGTTCACCGCCAAGCTCGGCACGTCCGGGAAGCGCGTCCGGGCCGGCGCGGCCGGGGTTGGGCGGCGATTGTGTTCGCGGGATAACGGCGGGTGAAAGTCAGGAGCGCCTCGAAAAGGCGACCCTGCGACACCCGCCGCGCTGGCACACTGGGCTTCGTGCTTCTGCTCATCAGCGGCAGTCTGCGGGCCGGTTCGGTCAATGCGGCTGTCATAACGACCGCGGCCGGCTTCGCGGCGT
Organism: Amycolatopsis rubida; assembly: GCF_900115345.1. Classification (GTDB taxonomy): domain Bacteria; phylum Actinomycetota; class Actinomycetes; order Mycobacteriales; family Pseudonocardiaceae; genus Amycolatopsis; species Amycolatopsis rubida. Next base: position 1,254,701 of record NZ_FOWC01000001.1, read on the forward strand.
CCACTGTGTACGGTGGCCTCGACGGGTTGCCGCACTTCAATCCGGACTGCGATCGGGATCCGTTGCCCGTTGAGGTCGTGGCGTTGCGGGAAGCGATCGCGGCGGCGGACGGTGTCCTGTTCTGCACCCCGGAGTACGCCGGCGGCCTGCCGGGTTCCTTCAAGAACCTGCTCGACTGGACCATCGGCGGCGGCGAGATGTACGGCAAACCTGTCGCGTGGATCAACGCGTCTTCGGTCGCCGCGCCGACTGGGGGCGCGGACGCGCACGACTCTCTCCGCAAGACTCTCACCTACGCGGGCACCCGCATCGTCGACGACGCTTGTGCGCGGATTCCGACTCCTCGCCAAGCTGTCGAGAACGGGACCCTCATCGACCCCGACCTGCGGGGGCGGGTCGCGGTCGCGGTGCGGCGGCTCGTGGAGGCCGCCAAACCGGTCAATCCGTGAGTCGCTGAGCCCAGTCGAGAAAACTGTCCCGCTCGGCACCGGTCAATACCGCGGCGGGCGGGGTGTTCGGAAGGGCTAGCACTACGGCGTCCTTCGGCAGGTCGCGAACCTGTTCTTCGGCAAGGGAAGTCGGCGCCGCCGCCGAAGCCCGGAACAGGAAGGCCAGCGGTCCGGACCCCGAAGACTCCACGATTTCGACGCGGCCGCGGCCGAAATCCCGCAGTTCCCTGGGCAAAACAGCGGCCTGCACGGAACCTGCGGACAGAACGATCACGGGCCGCGTTTTCCCCGGGATGGAGCCTGGTTCGGCGCGTAATCCGCTGCCTTCCCAGGGTATTGCCGGAACAGCGGATTTCCGTCGCCACAGGGCCATGGGGCGCAGACTAGCGCGAAAATCGGTGGCACTGCGGCATTTGCCCGGTTATCGTCCGCAAGCGTAAGTTACGAGCATCCCCTCGCTTACCTCATCGGCATCGAAGGAGCGGCGCTGCTCCGCGCGTTCACCGGCGAGCACGATCGCGAGTTTGTCGAAGCGCGGTTAGCTGAGATCCGCGCGCTGCTTGCTGACGACGACCTGGCCAAGGGGGTCGAGGTAACGCAGCTCGCCCCGCAAGATGGTTACGCTCGTTGGGCCGCCGCGTATGACTCCGGCGAGAACGCTGCCTTCGCTGACGAGCCCCACCTCGCGGCGATCCTCGACGCTATCCCTCCCGGTCATGCGCTCGACGCTGCCTGCGGCACCGGACGTCTCACCCGCCTTCTGGCCGAACGCGGCCACCACGTCGTCGCCGTTGACGGTTCGCCCGAGATGCTCAGCCACGCCAAGGCTGACTCGACTCTCGTCGCTGACCTGCATGAACTTCCGGTCGACGACGGTTCGCAGGACGTCGTGCTGTGCGGTCTCGCGCTGTCGCACATGCCGGACCTGGGACCGGTGATCGCGGAGTTCGCCCGGGTCCTCGCCCCGGGCGGGCATCTCGTCCTCTCCGATGTGCACCCTGAGCAGGTCCAGCGCGGATCGATCCCGTCCGTACGCACAGCTGACGGTGACCCGGCTCGGGAACGGTCGAGTCATCACCGCGTCGGTGACTACCTGCGTGCATTCTTCGCCGCGAGCCTCGCGCCGGTGAGTTGCGAGGAGCCGACGCCCGCATTAGCCGAACCTCGCCACGTCCCTGGCGGTGGGCCGTGGGATCTCTGGCCGTGGTCGCTGAACGGCCTGGTGCCGGACGCCTTGGCTGCGGCGGCGAAGGATGTGCCGTCGATGCTCATCTGGCACTGCCGCAAAGCCGAATAAACCCAGCGGCGGCTGTCCGCCGCGTAAGTCTCACTCGTAGTTCACGGAGCGGTCAGGCGGTCGCCACCCGGCTGCGGCGCAATGGTGGCGTGGATGCTCGCCTGCTGGTCTCGCTGTCCGGGGTCACCACGCGCACGCTGCACCGATGTGCGCATCTGGCGGCCGAACTCGAACGTCGGTATGTCCCGCTGTCGATCCTGCATGTCGCGCGCACCGAGGACGGGCCCGTCACGGCCTGGGTCCGTACGCGCGCCGCAGCGGGCGACTCGGTGCTGCTCAACGGCTACGACCACCGCATTCCGCCGACACATCGTGCCGTGCACCTGGGGCGTAAGGCCGAGTTCGCCGTGCTTCCTGCGCACGAAGCGCGGCTTCGGCTCATCGCCGCGAAGGCTGCCCTCGACGCGACCGGTGTGACTGTTGACGGCTTCGCGCCACCGCGTTGGCTCGCGTCGCCTGGCACGGTGCAGGCGTTGCGGGAGCACGGCTTCACGCTGTGTGCCGACCAGAACGCCGTACGGGACCTGGTGACCGGCGAGATCCAGCGCGCGCGGGTACAGGACTTCACGAGTCAGTCGCACCGTACGGAGACTGTCCGCTGTTTCGCGCTCATACTGGCCTCCGCGCGGGCCGCTCGCCGAGGCGGGTTGGTGCGGCTTGGCATTGACGCCGCTGACCTCAGCCGCCCCGGCTTGCGGCAGGCGTTGCTGGACGCGGTGGACGTCGCCCTCGAAAACCGGGCTTTCGGAAGCACCTACGGCTCCCTGCGTCACACCGCTCCCGCCTAGACCTCCGTCGCGACGCCTCGCTCCAGCACCTTCACATCGGTGCCTTCCGGGGCGAGGTTCTGGAACAGCCCGTAGTGCATCGCCGGGTTGGCCAGCACCGCTTCGTGGATCGGCACCGAACGGCGCGGCGCGACCGCGCGCAGGAAGTCCACGGCTTCGCCCGCCTTCAGCCACGGGGCCCCGGTGGGCAGGCCGAGCACGTCGACCTTCTGCTCGGGCACGAAGAACGAGTCGCCCGGGTGGTAGAACGCGCCATGGTCGACGAGGTAGCCGATGTTCGGGATCACCGGGAAGTCGGCGTGGATCACCGCGTGCTCGCCGCCGACGACCGACACCGAGGTGCCGCCGAACTCGAACGCGTCGCCGGGCCGCGCGACCTCGAACTCCAGGTGCAGCTTCTCGATCGCCTCGGCCGAGCCGGGGTCGACGATCAGCTTCGCGTCCGGGTTCGCCTTGAGCAGGCCGGGCAGCCGCTCGACGTCGAGGTGGTCGAAGTGCTGGTGGGTGATCAGCACCGCGGACAGTTCGCGCTCGTCCTCGAAGCCGGTGGAGAACGTGCCGGGGTCGAGCAGAATCCGCTCCGCGGCGGTCTCGAGCAGTACGCAGGAATGTCCGAAATGGACGATCCGCATCAGGTTTTCTCCTTATCAAGATCGGTCGGTTCAACCTTACGCTCCGGGCCTGGTCCACGAGGGCGTCCAGCGAGGGCTCCCGGTCGGAGGACTTTCCGCGCCAGCTCCTGAGATGCCATGCTGACGGGAAGCCCGGGCAACTGTTGGCAGAGTGTCAGCAACCTCGTAGCCTGGGGGTTCACCGAGACGGGGAGACGCCGATGACCGCGGTCCAGCCGAAGCCGACGCCCGTCGGCGAGACGTTCGAGTCGCTCAGCCCGGCCACCGACGAGGTCGTGGGCACCTACCCGGTGCACACGGCCGAGCAGGTCAGCTCCGCTGTCGAGCGGGCGAGGGCGGCCGCGCGCTGGTGGGACGGCCTCGGCTTCGCCGGCCGCGCGGAGCGGCTGCAGCGCTGGAAGGGCGTGCTCACCCGGCGGCTCCCGCAGCTGTGCCAGGTCGTGCGCGACGAAACCGGCAAGCCGATCGCGGACGCCCAGCTTGAGAGCGTGCTGGCGATCGAGCACATCGCGTGGGCGGCGAAGAACGCCCGCAAGGTGCTCGGCAAGCACCGCCGCTCGTCCGGCCTCCTGATGGCCAACCAGGCCGCGACCGTCGAATACCTCCCGCTCGGCGTCGTCGGCGTGATCGGGCCCTGGAACTACCCGGTGTTCACCCCGCTCGGCTCCATCGCGTACGCGCTGGCCGCGGGCAACGCCGTCGTCTTCAAACCGAGCGAGTACACCCCCGGCGTCGGGAAGTGGCTGGTCGACGCCTTCGCCGAGGTCGTGCCCGAGCAGCCGGTGCTGCAGCTGATCACCGGCTTCGGCGAGACCGGTGCCGCGCTGGTCGGCTCCGGCGTGGACAAGATCGCGTTCACCGGCTCCGCGGCCACTGGCAAGAAGATCATGGCCGCCGCCGCGAACACCCTGACCCCGGTCGTGATCGAGGCGGGCGGCAAGGACGCGCTGCTGGTCGACACGGACGCGGACCTCGAAGCGGCGGCCGACGCCACCGTCTGGGGCGCGTTCTCCAACTCCGGCCAGACCTGCATCGGCGTCGAGCGCGTCTACGTGCACGAACGCGTCCACGACGAGTTCGTCGCGCGGGTCGTGGAGAAGGCGAAGAACGTGCGCGCCGGCTCCGACGAGGACGCGCAGTACGGCCCGATCACCATGCCCTCGCAGCTCTCGGTGATCCGCAGCCACATCGAGGACGCGCTGAAGCGCGGCGGGAAAGCGCTGGTCGGCGGCGTGGAGAGCGTCGGCGACCGCTATGTCCAGCCGACCGTGCTGGTCGACGTGCCGGAGGACTCCGAGGCAGTGCGCGAGGAGACGTTCGGTCCGACGGTCACCATCGCCAAGGTCCGCGACATGGACGAAGCGGTCGAGAAGGCCAACGCGACCAAGTACGGCCTCGGTTCCACGGTGTTCTCGCGGGCGCGCGGTGCCGAACTGGCGTCGCGGCTGCGCGCGGGCATGACCGCGGTGAACGCGCCGCTTTCCTTCGCCGGCATCGCTTCGCTGCCCTTCGGCGGCGTCGGCGACTCCGGCTTCGGCCGGATCCACGGCCCGGAAGGGCTGCGCGAGTTCGCCCGCCCGAAGGCCGTGGCCCGGCAGCGGTTCACCGCGCCGCTCACGCTCACTTCCTTCTCCCGCAAGGAATCCACGGACGCGCTGGTCGCCAAGCTGGTCACCGTCCTGCACGGCAAGCGTTAAGGAGAACTGTTGCCCGGCTTCGGCGATTTCCAGCACGAGATCTACTTCGCCGGGTTGTCCGGCCGCGTTCCTGACCTGCCGATGTCGTACGCGGAACTGGAAGCGCGTGCGGCTCAGGCGCTTCCGCCGTCCGTACTGTCCTATGTGGCCGGTGGTGCGGGCGACGAGCGGACCCAGCGCGGGAACGTCGAGGCATTCGAGCGCTGGGGCTTGGTCCCGCGGATGTTCGTGGGCGCGAAGGAACGCGACCTGTCGGTGGACCTGTACGGGATGAAGCTGCCGTCGCCGCTGTTCCTCGCGCCGGTCGGGGTGATCGGCCTGTGCGCGCAAGACGGCCACGGCGATCTCGCGACCGCGCGGGCCAGCGCACGAACGGGCGTGCCGATGGTCGCTTCGACGCTGAGCGTCGACCCGGTGGAAACGCTCGTCCCGGAACTGGGCGACACCCCTGGGTTTTTCCAGCTGTACACGCCGACTGACCGTGACGTCGCCGCCTCGCTCGTGCAACGCGCCGAGGCAGCGGGTTTCCGCGGCATCGTCGTCACGCTCGACACCTGGGTGACCGGATGGCGTCCGCGCGACCTGTCGACGGCGAACTTCCCGCAGCTGCGCGGGCATTGCCTGGCCAACTACTTCACCGACCCGGTGTTCCGGAAACGGCTCGGCAAGGCTCCGGAGGACGACCCGGCGGCCGCCGTCGGACTGTGGGCTCAGCTCTTCGGCAATCCGCTGACCTGGGAAGACCTGCCCTGGCTGCGGTCGCTGACCAAGCTTCCGCTGCTGGTGAAAGGCATCCAGCATCCCGACGACGCCCGCCGCGCCATCGACGGCGGGGTCGACGGGATCTACTGCTCCAACCACGGCGGACGGCAGGCCAACGGCGGTCTCCCAGCGCTGGACTGCCTCGCCGAAGTGGTCGACGCCGCGGACGGCACGCCGGTGCTGTTCGACTCCGGCGTTCGCTCCGGAGCCGACGTGGTCAAGGCGCTGGCCTTGGGTGCGACCGCGGTGGGCGTCGGCCGCCCGTACGCCTGGGGGTTGTCGTTGGCTGGTGAAGACGGCGTTGTCCATGTGCTGCGTACCTTGCTCGCTGAAGCTGACTTGATCATGGCTGTCGACGGCTATCCGACCCTGGCCGATCTCACCCGCGAAGCACTGCGGAGAGTCGGCTAGACGCTTACGAGGGCAGGAAGTACCCCTCGCTCTCGTCCCACGGGATGTCGAAATCGTCCAGGTGCACGTGCCACTGCGCGTTCGGAAGGGCTCGGCGCAACTCGGTCACCGAGCCGAGCACGTGTTCGAGCGCCGGCATCACGTGCTCGACATCGAACGGCATCTTGGTGGACCCGGCCACGATCGCGTCCGGCTCGCTTCCGCCTTCCTCGTACAGGAAGAGGGATTCCTCGTCCGGGTAGGGAAAAGACGACTGGCGTGCGGTGACGACGCGCTCGACGGCGGCGGTCTCGGCAGCGGTGAGCGCGGTCGCCCGGCTCGCGTTGTAGTAGAGGGAGGTACTCATGGGCCAGACTGTAACGACGGGGTACGACAATTCCGCGAAAACGGTCATCCGGAACAGCCCGCCCGCCTGCCGGGAAGGCAGCTACAATCGCCGCCCGTATGTGGTTTCAAGGAAAGGCCGGGCGGATCCTCGCCTGGTTGCCCGCACTCGGCGCGGTAGCCCTCGTCGCGAGCTTAGCGGCCGTCATCAGCAGCTTCAATCCGGTTGACTTGCAGGTTTACCGCTTCGGCGCGGACGCCGCCGTCCATGGCGGCGACCTTTACGGTCCGCTCCCGACCACCACGGCCGGGTCCATGCTGCCGTTCATCTACCCGCCGTTCGCCGCGATGCTCTTCTCGGCCCTGTCGCTCCCGCCGCTCTCGATCGCGTCAGTTCTGCTCGATCTCCTCTCCGCCGCGTCGCTCTGGATCGTCTTGTACACCACGGTCCGTCGCCTGTGGCGCGACTGGAACCGCCGGATCACGGTCCTCGCCGCGTCCGCGCTCACCGTTGTGGCACTTGCCTTCGAGCCCGTGCGCTCCACTATCGGCTTTGGACAGATCAACCTCGTCCTGATGGCACTGGTCGCCGTGGATTGCCTGGCGCTCAACCCGCGATGGCCGCGCGGATTGCTCGTCGGGCTGGCCGCCGCGATCAAAGTGACGCCCGCCGGTTTCCTTCTTTTCTTCCTGCTCGCCAAGGATTTCCGCGCCGCTCGCAACGCACTGCTCACCGGTGCCGGAGCGACCTTGCTCGGCTTCTTGGTCGCCCCGCACGCGTCCGTCGAGTACTTTTTCGGTGGCGGCCTCACCGGTGCCGACGGCTTCAGCGGCTCGCCCTACGCGACCAACCAGACCATCCAAGGCGCGCTCAACCGCCTCGCCCTGCTGCCGCGGACCCACGACCTGCTGTGGCTGGCGTTGTCCGCGTTCGTCCTGGTCGCCGCCGTACTTGTCATGCGGCGCGTCGACAGCTCACTCGGCTTCGTCGTCAACGCGGCGGCAGTGCTCGTCCTGTCCCCGATTTCCTGGTCGCACCACTGGGTTTGGGTGGTGCCCGCGACGCTCGTCCTCGCCGCCCGCGTCCGCACTCTTCGCGCTGCCGCGGTGTTGGCGGCGGGTGCCGCGGTCTTCATCGCCGCGCCGTACACCTTCGTGCCCTCCAGCGGCATGAAGGAGCTGGCGTGGGAACCGTGGCAGCACCTCGTCGGCGACTCTTATGTCCTTCTCGGCTTAGGTTTCCTTGCCTGGCAACTATTCGCGGTGCAGTTCGCCCGTGTTCCCGCGCTTGAGCGGGTCCGTTAGGCGGAACCAGGCCACACCAGTGTCACCAGGTCCCGGCCGGACGACCCGAGATCGGGCGGCGTCTCCGGATCTATCCCCATTTCCAGCAAGGCCCGCTCGACGTCCCCGGCCGCGCCGGCAGGCAAGCACAACCGCCGCCGGACGACGTCCACCATGGTCGCGAACTCGGCGTACTCCGGCTCCGGCGGCCGCCGCCATTCCACGACTTCCGGCTCGATCCCCACTTCCGCGAGCGCCGCGAGACAGTCCTCGGCAGTCGGTCCATCCGGTCGTTCGATGCCGTGGAACCGTTGCCACAACGGATTGAGCTCAGTCAATGGATGCCGCGCAGCCGTCTCGACCACCACCCGCCGGCGCGCCGCAGCAGTGAGTGCCGCGGCGAACGGAGCCAGGTCGGGGACGTTGTAAACCACGTTCCCGCACACGACAACGTCCGCCACGCCAGTTTCGTCGGCGAGATCGGGCCAGCGGCCAGGCAACAGCCGATGCTCCATCCCCGTGGCTCGCTCGGCGAACGCCGCGAGCAACTCGTCGTCGGTGTCCAACGCCGTCACCGCGGTGACGTTCGACCGGCCGACCAGGGGCAGGCTCGCCGCCCCGGCCGCCGCGCCGATGTCGAGCACCGTGCCTGGCTCCTGCAACGCCTCAGCAGCCAGTTGGTGAGTCGCCCCGATCGGCGCGGCGATCTGCCGGTCGGCGCGCCGCAGGAACACCTCCCGCGGAAGGACCCACGGCGATTCCGGAGGGTGCACGGTATCCGGAATCGCCAAGGCGGCAAGGAGATCCCGCCAGGTTGTCAGAGCGGTCATCGAGCCCGAATCAGATCCGCCGCCTTCTCCGCCACCATGATCGTCGGCGCATTCGTATTCCCGCGCGGCACCACCGGCATCACCGAAGCGTCCACCACCCGCAGCCCCGAAACCCCGCGTACCTTCAGGTCCGGATCCACCACCGCGTGCTCGCCATTGCCCATCGCGCACGTGCCGACCGGGTGATACAGCGTCTGCGTGTTCTCCCGGACATGCTCGGTCAACGCCTCGTCCGACAGCTCATGCGTCGCCGGAAGGAACGGCCGATCCAAGAACTTCGCCAACGGACCCGACCGCCCGACCTCGATCAGCGACCGCAACGCGGACTTCACCGACTCCAGATCGATTGGCTCCGCGTAATAAGCCGGGTCGATTTCCGGCTTCCACAACGGATTCGCCGACTTCAACCGCAGCCGCCCGCGGCTCGCGACGTCGACCAGCGTGGCCGCCGACGTGAAGCCAGGACAGGTCGGTTCGCGCATTCCGTTGTCGTAGAACAACGTCGGGGCAACGTGGATCTGCATGTCCGGCGCGGCGAGCCCGTCGCGGGTCGAGTAGAACGCGCCAGCCTCGCCGATGTTCGACGCGAGCGGGCCGCGTTTGGTCAGCTGGTAGCGCATCAGCCCGGCCGGCGTCGCGGAGTCCGCGATGTCGGTCGTGCCCTTCGTCGACCAGATCACGCCGACTGCCGGGTGGTCGTGCAGGTTGTCGCCGACGCCGGGCAGTGCGGTGACCACGTCGATGCCCAGTTCGCGCAGTTGTTCGGCCGGTCCGACGCCGGACAGCAGCAGCAACTGCGGCGAGTTGATCGCGCCGCCGGACAGCAGCACTTCAGCGTCCGCGCGGACCGTCGTCGGCACGCCCTGGTCCAGGTAGGACACTCCGACCGCGCGGGTGCCCTCGAAGACCACCCGCATGACCTGTGCGTTCGTCCGCACGGTCAGGTTCGGCCGCGACAATGCGGGCCGCAGGTAGGCGTCCGCGGTGGACCAGCGGCGGCCGCGCTTGCAGGTGACCTGGTAGAGCCCGGCCCCCTCCTGCGACTCTCCGTTGAAGTCGTCGGTGTGCTTGAGCCCCCACGCGACCGCGCTGTCCACCCACGCGTGAGACAGCTCGTGGGTGAACCGCCGGTCCTCCACGTGCAGCGGGCCGTCCGTGCCGTGCAGCGGGCCGCTGAGGCGCTGGTTGCCCTCGGCGCGCTTGAAGTACGGCAGCACGTCGTCCCAGCCCCAGCCAGTGGCTCCGTGCGCATCGCGCCAGCCGTCATAGTCGGCGCGGTTGCCGCGGATGTAGATCATCGCGTTGATCGACGAGCAGCCGCCGAGCATCCGGCCGCGCGGCCAGTACTCCCTCTTGCCGGTGTGCTTCTGCTCGACGGTCTCGTAGTTCCAGTCCCACTTGGTCTTGAACAGCGACGCGAACGCCGCCGGGATCCGGACCTCGTCCGCGGTGTCCTCGCCGCCTGCCTCGAGCAGCAGCACCCGCGCGGACGGGTCCTCGCTCAGCCGGTTCGCCAGCACGCAGCCCGCGCTGCCCGCGCCGACGATCACGTAGTCGAAGGAGTCCTGCTCTGGCACGCTGCCTCCCGGTGGTGTTGACGGACTGTCAACGACACATCATGGCGCAGGTCACGCTACGCGCAAGTCCCCGGAAAACCGATCGGTCGGAAGTGCGGCCGAAGGAGGTGGTGCACGCGCCGTCGTCGGTCTCCACCCGGCCCTCGCTGGAGGTGCCGTCGGCCTTGGCGTCGACGTGCACGATGGTCGCCCCGGCGGTCCGCAGCACATCCGTCCTGTGCACGCTCAGCTTCGGTTCGCCGTAGATCCGCTGCTGGGGTGTCCGGTGCGCCCCGGCACGTGACCGGCAAGGCCGCCGGGATGTCGCACGCGTGGACGTCGACGAACTTCGTCGCGGCGGCCGTGCCGTCCTTGACCTGGGGCGCGGCTTCGGATCGGTCGACAGGCTGGCCAGCGGGGCTGGTTCGCCGCCGGACTTGGCGTCGCGCACGCACCAGCCGTTGCCGTCCGGGATGATCGCGATGTAGGTCAGGTCGGATGCACCGGATCGCTGATCTTCGCGTTCGGGAAGAACTCGTCGGCGGGGTAGGTCCGCTTCGACCGGATCTCGCACCACAGCTGGTCCAGCCCGGTCTGTCTGCCGGTCAAGCTAGTGAAGTACGCTTCAACTGCACCCACGACCTGCAGAAATAAGGAGCAGCCAGCCGTGGCTCGAGTCGTTGTCGACGTCATGCCCAAACCCGAGATCCTCGACCCGCAGGGCCAGGCGGTGGCGCGCGCGCTGCCGCGGCTGGGCTTCTCCGGGGTCGCCGACGTGCGCCAGGGGCGGCACTTCGAACTCGAGGTCGACGACGACGTCGATGACGAGACGCTGGCCAAGATGGCCGAGGGCTTCCTCGCCAACCCGGTGATCGAGCAGTGGACGATCCGGCGGGTGGAGGCGTGAGCGCCCGCATCGGCGTCATCACCTTCCCCGGCACGCTCGACGACGGCGACGCCGCCCGCGCGGCCCGCTACGCCGACGCCGAGGCGGTCTCGCTCTGGCACGCCGACGACGACCTGAAGGGCGTCGACGCGGTCGTCGTCCCCGGCGGCTTCTCCTACGGCGACTACCTGCGTGCCGGGGTGATCGCCCGCTACGCGCCGGTGATGGCCTCGGTCATCGACGCCGCGCACAAGGGCATGCCGGTGCTCGGCGTCTGCAACGGCTTCCAGATCCTGTGCGAGGCCGGTCTGCTGCCCGGCGCGATGATCCGCAACGTCGGACTGCACTTCGTGTGCCGCGACCAGTGGCTGCGCGTGGACAACAACTCCACCGCGTGGACCACCCGCTACGAGGCGGGCGCGGAAATCCTGATCCCGCTCAAGAACAACGACGGCTGTTACGTCGCCGACCAGTCCACTGTGGACATGCTGGAGGCGGAGGGCCGGGTCGCGTTCCGCTACGTCGGCGGCAACCCGAACGGCTCCCGCAACGACATCGCGGGCGTCACCAGCGAGAACGGCCGCGTGGTCGGTCTCATGCCGCACCCGGAGCACGCGATCGACGCGCTCACCGGCCCGTCCGACGACGGCCTCGGCATGTTCTACAGCGCGGTCGACGCGCTCGTGAAGGCCTGAGCCAAGGTCTGTGAAGGACTCCTTGCGGGAATCAGATCCCCGCAAGGAGTCCTTCACGGCTTTCTACTTGCTGTGGTCGCTGGAGAGCCAGCGTTCGGCGCGCACCCGCACCAGCACCGAGGTCTCCTTCAGCGAGCCCTCGACGAACTTCCGCGCCTCGGCCTCGGGCGCGTACCGAGAGGCGATGGCGAGCGCCTGCTCCTCGGTCGGCGCCGAGGACCGGTCCACGACCGGACCGGACACCGTGACGTACTTGTAGGGCTGGGTTTCCTGCTGCACCGTGAGGCTCAGCTTGCCCGCCGCCTCGATCGCGCGGTCCTTCGCCGATCCGCGGTCCATCCAGATCAGCAGTTCGCCGCCGGGCTGGTAGTCGTACCAGACCGGCACGGCGAGCGGGGCCGCGCCTCCCCGGCCGATCGACAACACGCCCACGCGTTCCCCGGCGAGGAATTTCTCTCGTTCGTCCACCGTCATGACCGCCATCCGGCGTCACCCCCAGGCTAGGAAGATCAGGATCCGCTTGAGGCCAACGCCGGATCCCCGGCGGACATTCCGCTCAGCTGGCCGCCTCGACCAGCCGCGAGTACGGGCCGCCCGCCGCGATCAGGTCCTGATGCGGGCCGAGTTCGGTGATCTTGCCGCCCTCGACCACCGCGACCCGGTCCGCCGCCGCGGCCGTGTGCAGCCGGTGCGCGATCGCGATCACCGTGCGGCCTTCGAGCACCGCGTTCAGCGACCGTTCCAGCTCGCGCGCCGAGCCGGTGTCCAGCAGCGACGTCGCCTCGTCCAGCACCAGCGTGTGCGGGTCGGCAAGGACGACCCTGGCCAGCGCCAGTTGCTGCGCGAGTCCGGCCGGGACCGAGTACGCGCCGGAGCCGAGCTTGGTGTCCAGACCGTCCGGCAGCCCAGCCGCCCACTGCGCGGCACCGGCGGACGCGAGCGAGGCCAGCAGTTCCTCGTCGGTCCAATCCCCGCCGTCGCGCCGGGCAGGCAGCGCCAGGTTTTCCCGCAGCGTCCCGGAAAACGTGTGGTGCTCCTGCGTCAGCAGCAGAACCTCGCCGCGCAGCACGTCGTCCGCGAGCGTCGACACCTCGGTGCCGCCGACTTGGATCGAACCCGCCGTCGGCGCCGAAATCCCGGCCAGCAACCTGCCCAGCGTCGACTTGCCCGCACCCGACGGCCCGACGATCGCCAGCCGTTCGCCTCGCGGCACGCTCAGCGTGATGCCATGCAGCACCTCGCGGTCGGCGCTGTAGCCGAACCGGACGTCGCGCACCTCGATGTCTCGCCCGCGCGGCACCTCGGTGACCTTGTCCGCCGATTCGGCCGGCTGCACGCCGATGATCCGGCGCGTCGCGGCTATCGCGACCTGCAAGTCCTCCAGCCAGAACAGCGCCTCGCTGAGCGGAGCGGTCATCGCCTGCGCGTACGCCAGCATCGTCGTGATCGTGCCGAGCCCGGCCCAGCCCTGGCTGTAGGCGAACAAACCGAGCAGCAAGAGCGCGGCGATCGGCAGCACGTAGCTGATCTCGAGCGACGGCAGCCAGCGCATCTGCAGCGCCCGCATCCGGCGTTCGCCGAGCGTCGCCTGGTCGAGCGCGTGCTGGCCGGCACGCACTCGCCGTTCGGTGAGGCTGAGCGCCTCCGCGGTCCGCGCGCCCTCCACGGTCTCGTGGGTGATCGACTGCAGGTCGCCCCAGCGGTCGAGCATCCACGCGAACGCGCTCGGGATCTTCCGCTGGTACCAGATGTTCACCGGCACCAGGAGCGGAATCGCCACCAGCAGGGCCAGCGCGAGCAGCGGCGACGTCACGATCATCGCGATGGTGGTGAACAGCACCGTCACCGCGGCGATCAGGATTTCCGGCGCGGCGAACCGCACCGCGACGTCCAGCCGGTTGATGTCGCTGGTCGCCCGGCTGAGCAGGTCGCCGGTGCCGGCCGCTTCGACGGTGCCGAGCGGCAGGTCGAGCGCGTTCGTGACGAACCGTTCGCGGGTCTGCGCCAGCACGCGCTCGCCGAACATCCGGCCGCGCAACCGCGCCGCCTTCCTCGCCCATGCCTGCAGCACGAGCACCACCACGAACGCCACTGCCAGCAGGTCGACCCGCAGCGTCGTGCCGTGCTCGACCACGCCGTCCACGAGCCTGCCGAGCAGCTGCGGTCCGGCCAGCCCGACCACGGTGGCCAGGCAGAACAGCCCGAGCATCACGGAAAACTCGCGCCGGTGCTCGACCGCCACGCGTTTCGCCCAGCGCCGCACTTCGCGTTTCGACGCCAGCGGGAGCCGCGTCGTCATACCGTCACTGCCTTTCCGTGCACGACCTCGTCGGCCACATTCCTCCACAGTGGACTCTGACTGAACACCACCGTGGTCCTTCCGGCCCGCAATTCCTTGGCGCGCTGGGTGATCCGGGCTTCGGTGTGCGCGTCGACCGCCGATGTCGGCTCGTCGAGCAGCAGCACGTCGGAGTCGATCGCCAGCGCACGGGCCAGGCTCAGCCGCTGCCGCTGTCCGCCGGACACCTCGCGGCCGCGTTCGCCGATCAGCTCGTCGACCCCGCGCGGCAGGGCCTCGATGATGTCCTCGGCGTCCGCCGCGTGCAGCGCCGAGAAGATGTCGACCTCGCGCGGGTGCTCCGGGGTCAGCTGATCACGCAACACCCCGGAAAACCACAGGTCCTGGTTGTGCGCGTACACCACCCGCCTGCGCAGTTCGGCGAGCGCGACGCGATCCGCGGGCACCCCGCCGACCAGCACCTGTTCGCCCTCGTCCGCGTCGGCGAACCGGCTCATCCGCGCGGCGATCGCCTCCGCCTCGGCTCCGAGGTCGACCACGGTCAGCTTGCCCGGCGCGATCCGGATGCCGCTGGCGGTGTCCACCAGCTCCAGCGGACCGTCCGGCAGCGGCTGCGGCGATACCGGCTCGGCGAGCTTCGGGCGCAGAGCCAGCAGACCGCACACCTTGCGCGCCGCGACCAGCCCCGAGCTGAGCGAGCTGACCTGTTCGGTCGCCGTGGCGACCGGCACCACCAGGAACGCCGAAAGGCCGTAGAACGCCACCAGTTCGCCGACGCTGATCGTGCCGTCGAGCGCGAGCCGCGCGCCCAGCCAGGTGATCGCCACCGTGACCAGGCCGGGCAGCAGCACCTCCGCGCCTGCCAGCCAGGATTCGCTGCGCCCGACCTCGATGCCGGAGCGCCGCACCAGCTGGCTCGCGTCGCGGAACCGGGCGAGGAACCGCCGTTCGCCGCCGACGCCGCGCAGGATCCGCAGCCCGGACACGATGTCCGCGCCGAGCGCGTTCACCTCGCTCAGATTCTCCCGCTGCGCGGTTTTCCGCTTCTGCAGCGGCGCGAGCAGCGGACCGATGCCGAGCACCGCGAGCGGGACGCCGACCAGTGCGATCGTGCCGAGCACCGGCGAGGTGCCGAGCATCGCGATCCCGATGACCACGAACGCCACGATCGAACCGAACGTGCGGCCGATGACCTCGAACGCGTTGCCGACCCAGTTCATGTCCGACGACGTGACCGCGACGACGTTGCCGGTGGTGGTGGCGTCGCGCAGGGACGCGCCGAGCCGGGTCGTGTGGTCGGTGACCAGGCGTTGCGTGGTGCCCGCGCCGTGGATCCACATGCCGTACGAAGCGAAGTGCAGTCCGGTGCCGAGCAGCGCTTGCGTCACGCCGAGCACGCCCGCGATCAACGCCCAGCGCCACAGCGCGGAAGAGTCGCCCGCGGCGATCGCCCCGACGCCCCGGCCGATCACCAGCGGCAACAGGGCGCTCGGCAGTGACCAGCCGGCCCCGGTGACGATCGCGGCGAGGACCAGTCCCGGCCGCGCGCGCAGGACCGCCAGCAGATACCGGACCGGCGTCGGACGTTGCGGGAGTCGGATGTCGGGAAAGCGGTACGCGGCGGAAAGCACGATCACTGACGCTAAGCCGCCGGGCCTGTCCGGCGCGACTGATTTATGCCCGTGCGAGCAGGCCGGGCGGCTGCGCGTGTGACCCGGCCGACACGTAGTCTTGGCCTTGTGGCGAACCCTGACACGGACAGTCGGACAAACACTGTGACCAGCCCTGTTGTGAGCACGGACACCACCGCAGTGGCCGCGGCGACCCCGGAAACGAGCCAGCCGTACGTCGAACTCGGCCTCGCCGAAGACGAGTACGCGCGGATCCGGGACATCCTCGGCCGCCGGCCCACCGACGCCGAACTCGCGATGTACTCGGTGATGTGGAGCGAGCACTGCTCCTACAAGTCCTCGAAGAAGCATCTGCGCTACTTCGGCGAGACCGCCACCGACGAGATGAAGGCCAAGATGCTGGCCGGCATCGGCGAGAACGCGGGCGTCGTCGACATCGGCGACGGCTGGGCGGTCACCTTCAAGGTGGAAAGCCACAACCATCCGTCCTATGTGGAGCCATACCAGGGTGCGGCCACCGGCGTCGGCGGCATCGTGCGCGACATCATGGCGATGGGCGCGCGGCCGCTCGCGGTGCAGGACGCGCTGCGCTTCGGCCCGGCCGACGCGCCGGACACCAAACGCGTGCTGCCCGGTGTGGTCGCGGGCGTCGGCGGCTACGGCAACTGCCTCGGCCTGCCGAACATCGGCGGCGAGCTGGTCTTCGACCCCTCCTACGCGGGCAACCCGCTGGTCAACGCGCTGTGTGTGGGTGCGATGCGCACCGAGGACCTGCACCTGGCGTTCGCGTCCGGTTCCGGCAACAAGATCATCCTGTTCGGCGCGCGCACCGGCCTCGACGGCATCGGCGGCGTGTCCGTGCTCGCCAGCGACACCTTCTCCGGCGACGAATCCGCGTCCGGGCGGCGGAAGCTGCCCAGCGTGCAGGTCGGCGACCCGTTCACCGAGAAGGTGCTCATCGAGTGCTGTCTCGACCTGTTCCGCGAAAACCTGGTCGTCGGCATCCAGGACCTCGGCGGAGCCGGGCTGTCCTGCGCCACGTCCGAGCTGGCCGCGGCGGGCGACGGCGGCATGCACATCTACCTCGACCGGGTTCCGTTGCGCGCCACCGGGATGACGCCCGCCGAGGTGCTCTCCAGCGAATCGCAGGAGCGCATGTGCGCGGTCGTCTCGCCGGAGAACGTCGAGGCGTTCATGGCGGTCTGCGCCAAGTGGGACGTCATCGCCACCGACATCGGCGAGGTCACCGACGGCGAGCACCTCGTCATCACCTGGAAGGACGAGATCGTGGTCGACGTGCCGGCGCACACCGTCGCGCACCAGGGCCCGGTGTACGACCGTCCGATCGAGCGCCCCGCGTTCCAGGACGGCCTGATCGCCGACACCTCCGCGAAGCTGCCGCGTCCGTCGACGCCCGAGGAACTGCGCGCGGACTTGCTGAAGCTCATCGCGTCGCCGAACCAGGCGTCGAAGGAATGGGTGACCGCGCAGTACGACCGCTACGTGCGCGGCAATTCGGTGCTGTCCCAGCCGTCCGACTCGGGCATGATCCGGATCGACGAGGAGAGCAACCGCGGCGTCTCGGTGGCCACCGACTGCAACGCGAAGTTCGTCTACCTCGACCCGTACCGCGGCGCGCAGCTCGCGCTGGCCGAGGCGTACCGGAATGTCGCCACCGGCGGCGCGACCCCGGTCGCGGTGTCCGACTGCCTCAACTTCGGCGCCCCGACCGACCCGGGCGTGATGTGGCAGTTCGAGCAGGCCGTGCACGGTCTCGCCGACGCGTGCGTCGAGCTGGGCATCCCGGTCACCGGCGGCAACGTCAGCTTCTTCAACCAGACCGGCGACACGGCGATCCTGCCGACCCCGGTGATCGCGGTGCTCGGCGTGATCGACGACGTCACCCGCCGCATCCCGACCGGCATCGGCGCGGAAGCGGGCGAGACGCTGCTGCTGCTCGGCGACACCCACGACGAGCTGGACGGTTCGGCTTGGGCCCGCGAGCTGCACGGCCACCTCGGCGGCGTTCCGCCCCGCGTGGACCTGGCCCGCGAGAAGCTGCTGGCCGACGTCCTGGTGGCCGGTTCGCGCGACGGCATGATCTCCGCCGCGCACGACCTCGCCGACGGCGGTCTGGCGCAGGCGCTCACCGAGACCGTCCTCATTGGACAGTGCGGGGCGCGGGTGTTCCTCGACCGCGACCAGGACCCGTTCGTGCAGCTGTTCTCCGAGTCGTCCGGTCGCGTGCTGGTGGCGGTCCCGCGCACGGAAGAGCTGCGGTTCACCGAGATGTGCACCGCCCGCGGCCTGCCGTGGCGCAAGACCGGCGTCGTGGACCCGGATTCCGGGAAGCTGGAGATTCAGGGGGTTGCGGAGTTCTCCCTGGAGGAGCTGCGCGAGACGTGGGAGAAGACGCTTCCGGCGCTGTTCGACTGAGTCGTGAGTGCCTATGCCGGTTCTCACCGGCATAGGCACTCATGAGCCCTTCCCCGCGTTCTGCTCGGCCAGCTTCGCGCTGGTCAGGACTTCGCCGGGTACTGGCTTGCCGAGGAAGCCGCGGACAGCTCGCCGGGAACGCACCGCTTCGTAGCCGTCCACGGTTTCTTGATGCTGCTCAGCTCGGCACCGCGACATAGCCGCCATTCCGCGGTTTCAGCCGTCCGGCAGCTGGACCCCCGCCGTATCCGAGAAAGTGCTGGTCCGGAGAACCAAGCCCGGTCGGGAAAAGTCGCGTTGCGACACCGGAAAACGCCCACCAAGGCGTGCCGCAGCAGCAGGCCGCCGATCCGCTGGCGGGAAAGATCGAAATGCTTCAGCACCACGCCGGGGCCGAGGACCCGGCCCGTCCACATCGGACGGTGGCAGCGGATCCCGGATGAGCCGTCGCGCGCCGACCCGCACCTGATCGGCCTTGTGGCCCAGCAGCTCCACCGACTTGGCGACCGCTCGCCGGAGATCCGCTCGCGGTCGGCATCGTGCCGCTGCCGCTCGATCACCTGCCGCGCCTCCTCGGCGCGGCGGCGGCGATCGTTGAGCCACAACGCATACAGAGCCACGACCGCGCTACCGGCGGGTTTCAGCGTTTCACTGCGGCTCGTCGCGGGGTCGGCGAGCAGTCAGCCACCGACCCCGCACAGCAGTGCCACGGACGCGATCAACGTCCACAGCAGCGGCGAGCGCACCGGGTCAGAACGCCAGGATCAGATAAAGCCCCACGCAGTAGCCGCCGCGGTTCATGATGACCATCGTGCCGCTGGCGTCCTTGCCCGACAGCTTGCCGGTGATCCGGGCGCTCGTCGTGGCGCTGCCCGCGGTGACCTTGCTCAGCGAGAGCTGCGGATCGCCGCTGGTGGTCTCGTCGATGCTGCGCTTCGACATGCTCTCGGTGCCCTGGCAGGCCATCGCGGTCGCCCCGGCGGCGTCCTTGGCGTTGAGCTTCGCGAGGAAGTCGTCGATGACCTGCTTCGCCTCGCCCGACGCCCCGCTCGAACCGGGGTCCTCGCTCGAATCCGTGGACGGCGACGAGGAGTCGCTCGGCAGCGGGGCCTCCGACGACGGGGAGGGGGCCGGGGCGGGCGGCTGCGCCTGCGTGGTGCCCTTGTCGTCCTTGCTCAGGAAGAACCCCGGCGCGACGAACCCGGTGATGCCGAGCGCGACCACTACGACGACCGCGACGGCGATGCCGATCCACAGCCCGGTCTTGTTGTTCTTCGGCGGCTCGCCGCCCGGTCCGCCCGGGTATTGTCCCTGGTCCCAGCCCTGCTGCGGGAACTGCTGGGTACCGTAGGGCTGCTGCTGGTACCCCGGATACTGCTGCTGCGCGTTCGGATCCCAGCCCTGCTGTGGCTGCTGCTGAGCGTTCGGATCCCAGGCGGGCTGCTGCTGGGGATTCGGGTACCCGCCCGGCTGCTGGGCCTGGTTGGGGTCCCACCCCGGCTGCTGCGGCACCCCGCCCGAGCCGGGCTGCTGCCAGCCCTGGCCGTAGGGGTCCCCGCCCTGTCCGGGCTGCGGTGGGTAAGTCATGTCCGGTTCCGCCTTCCTGCTGCACCGACTCGCGCCGCGGTCTGACGCCCCGCCGGCCCAGGCGGTTCCGTCTCCGCCCCAGGTCTGCATTGTGCAAGGCGGGTAAAGCTCGCACAAAAGCGGCTCCCGGCCGCCCCGCCCGGCAGGAGGAGGGGAGAACCGGGAGCCGCGTCTGCGAGCGCCTCAGGTCAGCCGTTGGCGAGTGCCTGCAGCCGGTCGTAGGCGCCGTTGAACGTGTCCTGGTCCAGCGGGCTCGAGGTGTACTGCCACACGGTGTAGACGCCCCAGTTGTACGGGAGCGTGCCGGCCGAGGACGCGTACCGTGCGACCCACAGCGGCGCGGTGCTGGAGAAATCGCCGCCAACGCACTGGTTCCACCAGTTCGTCGACGTGTAGATCACCGGCCAGCGGCCCGTTTTGGCGTGATAGGTGTCGTGGAAGTCCTTGATCCACGCCGTCATCGACGCCTTGCTCAGGCCGTAGCAGGTCGCGCCGTAGGGGTTGTACTCCATGTCCAGTGCGCCGGGCAGCGTCTTGCCGTCCTTCGACCACCCGCCGCCGTGCGCGACGAAGTAGGTCGCCTGTGCCGCGCCGCTGGAGGTGTTCGGGGTGGCGAAGTGGTAGGCGCCGCGGATGAAGCCCTGGTTGTAGGAACCGTTGTACTGCTGGGCGAAGTACGGGTTCGTGTAGTTCGTGCTCTCGGTCGCCTTGGTCCAGACGAACCGCTTGCCCTGGCCCCACCAGTTGCCCCAGTCGACGTTGCCCTGGTAGCTGGCGACGTCCATGCCGGCGACGGTGGCCGCCACCTGGTTCGGGAGCGCGGCCGCGGGTTGCGGTCGCTGCGCGGCGGCTTTCGTCTCGGGGGTGGACTGATCCCCCTCGACACGCCGGATCTGCGACCCCATGGTGTGGTTGTTCGCCTGGATGCCGGCGTTGACGGCGTTGATCTCCCGCGCCGAAAGCGGGGAAGCCGCCGGGGCGGCCGTCGCCTCGGTCGAAGCGCCGAGCAGGAGCGCGACAACGGGGACGGTCAGAGCGGACAGCAGCGCGGTACGCCGTCCTCTTCGGGAAGTGGACATCGTCGATCCCTTCACAGATACCCTCGCGGAGGGCGGCTATGTGCAGGTAGCCGCCACGGGGGAGATTCTTGAGGACGAATCGTCGTTTGTCATCAAGTTCCGTGAAGTTGAATGGTCGAGTGGGTGATTTTCATCGGACGGTGATGACTAATTCGTGACCTCGTCACGAACGTTCACCCGAATGCCAGGTTGCGGAGCGCTGACTGGGCTCCGTTAAGCCAGTTCTGGTCGCCGGGCAGGGCGCCGCTGTTCGAGAACTGCCAGATGACGTGCTGTCCCCAGCCCGCGGGAAGTTCGCCGATGAAGGAGTTGTAGCGCGCGATCCACAGCGGATTCCCGCCGAAAGACGGGTTGTTTCCGGTGCAGGTTTTCCACCAGCTGGTCGAGGTATAGATCGTTGGCAGCCGTCCGGTGCGGGCGCGATAGGTGTCGGAGAACGCGCGGACCCACGCGACCATCCCGTTCGCGTCCTTGCCGTAACACGTTTCGCCGTAGGGGTTGTATTCCATGTCGAGCGCGCCGGGAAGCGTCTTGCCGTCGGCCGACCAGCCGCCGCCGTGCGCGAGGAAGTAGTTGGCCTGCGCGGCGCCGTCGGACACGTCCGGGCGCGCGAAGTGGTAGGCGCCGCGGACGATCCCGGCTTGGTAGGAACCGTTGTACTGCTGGGCGAACTGCCCGCTGACGAACCCGGTGCCCTCGGTCGCTTTCACATACACGAACTTCGCGCCCGCTCCCGCCGCGGCGGGCCAGTCGACCGGGCCCTGGTGCCCGCTGACGTCGTGGCCGAGGTACTGGTCTTGTGTCGTGTACGAGATGTTCGGCGCTCCCAGAACGCCTTCGTGCTTCGCGATTTGCGAACCGGCGTAGTTGTCCGCGGCCCCGGCGTAGCTCGGCGCCGCCTCCGCCGTTTCGCACAGGGACGTGCCGGCGATTCCGGCGAAGAGAACCGCGCTCCAGCGCAGCAGCAGATGACGCTTCACCCAGGGCTCCTCACCGGACGCGTGTACTCCTACTGCGTCACGATGCCCGGGTGCGCGGGTTTCGGCGAATCATGATCACTCGGCAGGGTGGTCTGCCCAGGTCAGCGTCGTTCTTCGGCCAGCGCCTTCATCAGGTGCTCGGCCGGGACGACGGCGGTGATCAGGTCGTGCGGGTTGACCGCGAGCGGATGTCCGGCGAGCAGCCCGACGATGTCGCGGCCGAGCACCGCGCGGGCGTGCGGCCATTCGCGCGGCACCAGCGACTTCGACGTGTACGCCGGCACCATGACCCGGCCGTCGGCGTTGTGGAACCCGATCACCGTGCGCTGCACCGGGGACAGGGCGTAGACCAGCAGCGTCGAATCGAGGATGACGCGCGGCAGGTCCTCGGCGGGCCGGTGTTCGGTCCGGACCATTTGCAGCAGCCGCTCGAGTTCGTCGCGCGGCTCGGGAAAACCGAGCGCCTTGGGCGAGGGCCGGTACCGGTCGTTGGGGTGGAAGTCCTCGACGACCTCACCCGTCCCGTTCACCGGATACGCGCCGACGACCGCCCATGACGGCACCGGACCGCGGGCGTCGAAGGCCTCGTCGATGACATACAGCCAGCTGTTCGGATTCGTCCGCGCGTTGGCCCGCATCTCGGGAGTGATCTCGGGTTTTCCTTGCGGCCCGCGGCGGGGATAAGCGTTCCGGCGCGCGCGTTTGCCCGCCGGGGTCCGGGAAACCATCCGATCTGCCTCGTCCCGCTGCGCCATCGCCGTCCCTCGGTGCCGGGTGCCTGAAAGTCCGTCCGCGGCCACTCTACTGTTGTCGCATGGCCTCTTCGCGTTCGGTCGATCCCGCTCAGTTACGGGCGGCGGTGCTGGCCGTTTCGGACTGGTTGCGTGGCACCGGACCGGATCCGGCGCGCGCTGAGCTGGCCGCCGCGGTGCGCGCGACCCTGCGGACGCTGGCGCAGGACGCACCCGGGCACACGGTCGAGGTCCGGGTGCCGCCGTACGCCGCGGTGCAGTGCGTCGAGGGCCCGCGGCACACCCGCGGCACCCCGCCCAACGTTGTCGAGACCGACCCGCGGACCTGGCTCGAACTGGCCACCGGTCTCCTGGACTGGGACGACGCGCTCGGCGCCGCCCGGGTCTCCGCCTCGGGCAGCCGCGCGGACCTTTCGCACTGGCTTCCGGTCGTGCGGATCTGATTTTCCGCCGGAATTGTTCCCACGGGAGTGTCTTCTGAGGCACACACTCCGTAGAATCCCCTGAACCGAGGCCTGTGCCACGCTGTCCGGGGCGGTGCCTTGCGTGTACTTTGGGTAGCCGGATTTCGATTCCTCCGGCGAACGAGCGGCGATGGAAGGGCCCTGGTCATGAACGCGGTGGTAGGCGTGTCCGCGGGCGAGCAGAGCCTCGGCCCGACCGCGCGCCGGATGATCCTCGGCTCGCAGCTTCGCCGGTTGCGCGAGGAAGCCGGGATCACGCGCCAGCAGGCGGGCTACAACATCCGCGGTTCGGAATCCAAGATCTCCCGGCTGGAACTCGGCCGCGTCGGCTTCAAGGAACGCGACGTGGCCGACCTGCTCACCATGTACGGGGTCTCCGACGAGGACGAGCGCAAAGCGTTCCTCGACATGGTCAAGCAGTCGAACGAAGCGGGCTGGTGGCGCAAGTTCGGGGAGACGGTGCCCGGCTGGTTCACCGACCTCGTCGGTCTTGAGGAAGCGGCGTCCCGCATCCAGATCTGGGAGCCGCTGTTCGTGTCGGGCCTGCTGCAGATCGAGCCCTACGCGCGAGCGATCTTCAGCCACGGCCGCCCGGAAATGGCCGACGAACGCGTGGACCAGCTGGTGGCCCTGCGCATGCGGCGGCAGAAGATGCTGGCCCGCCCGGACGCGCCGCGAATGTGGGCGGTGCTCGACGAATCGGTGCTCTACCGGCCGATCGGCGGACCGAAGGTGTTCCGGCAGCAGCTGGAGTACCTGCTCGAGGTCACCACGCTGCCGCACGTTTCGGTGCAGATCCTGCCGTACTGCCGCAGCGGTCTGTCGGCCGAGCACGCGTTCTCGCTGCTGCGCTTCGCCGAGGCGGAACTGCCGAACATCGTCTACGTCGAGTACCTGACCGGCGCGCACTACCTGGACAAGCGCGACGAGATCGAGAAGTACGGCCGGGCGCTGGACCTGCTGGCCGTCGACGCGGAGACCCCCGAACGCAGCCGGGCCCGCATCGCCAAGCGCAAGGCCGAGATCTGAGAATTCTTCTCTCGTCACCGCACCGAGGCACCGTTCCCGGCGGAATTCTCGCTGGGGAGAATTCCGTCGGCCCGTCCGAGCTGTGGGGTAGCCGAATAGAGAACGCCCACCCCATTCTCATCACCGAGCGTGCATGAGTCCGGAAACCAGCTTCCGCTGACCCGGTCGCACTCCCTCCGGTTGCCCCCTCCGGTTGTCACCGTCAGTGTTCCTCATTCACCCGCTGCACCCGGCGGCGGCGAGTCGCAAACGCGGTGCGTTATCAGGCCACCAATATCGTGACCCAAGGTGATAATTAACCCGTTCGGGTAGTGCTCTAATCACCTGTCCGGGAACTTCTACTGAACCGTGTCGTCACGCAGTGAGAAATTTGCAGAAAATTCTGCACGTGCATTTACCGCTGCATGCGCGCGTGCTAGCGTCGAAGTCACAGGCAGATGCACATGCAGATTCCTGAGCTTTTCATCGTCCTTCCCGGAAGGTGGCATCATGGCTGAGCGGTTCGAGAACGGTGTTCCGGCCGACCGTCTGACCGGCGCGCAGTGGCGCAAGGCGAGCTACAGCGGCGCGGTGGGCAATTGCGTCGAAGTGGCCCCGCTGACCTCGGGCGAGATCGCGATGCGGAACTCCCGTTTCCCGGAGGGCCCGGCCCTCGTCTACACGCGTGCGGAAATGGCCGCCTTCCTCGCCGGCGCGAAGGACGGCGAATTCGACGATGTCCTCGGCTGAGGCCGACGTCGTGGGCTCCGCCTTCGACATCGAGCAGGGCCTGCAGCAGCTCATCGCCCGCGGCTACCAGTTCGTCCACCCGACGGACGGAGCGGGCGAAGTGCAGGCCGTGGTCGGAGTGCGAGTCCACGACAACGTGGTGGACGTCGTCCGCTTGAACGCGGAAGACGACGTCGAGGCCACGCGCCTCCCTGGCAGCGAGGAGAACATCTTCGCCCCCGCGTCGACGCTATGGCGTTCGCGCGGCGAGGCAAGCCAGGTACTGGGCGAAGTGCTGGCCCTCCCCGAGCGCCAACCGGCCCCGGTCGCAGTCGCCTCCGCGAACGGCTGCTGGGTCCCCGGTCGAGGCGGCCGCTCGAAGTGGCTGGCCGCCCGCTGATCCACCCTCCGCGCTGTCCCCATCGGTGCCCCTGATTTCAGGTCCCGTACGAAGTGGCCCAATCCACTTCGTACGGGGCCTGGCTCATTTCTGCCCCGTGCCTGCCGGTCAGGCGCCTTCGACGATGCGGAAGTCGCGCTCGACGGCGTCCGAGAGGGTTACCAGTGCCGTCTGATAGGCCTCGCTCTCGTAGGCCGCGACGGCCTCTTCGAAGCTGTCGAACTCGATCAGAACGACGCGTTCGGCGATTCCGGCCTCGTGAACGACCATCCGGCCGCCGCCGCGGGACAGGACCCGTCCGCCCGCGGCTCGGACGGCTTGAGCGGCCAGCTTGTCGTAGGCGGCCAGCCTCTCCGGGTCGGAAACGACGCGGTAGACGCTGACCCAGTAGCCCTTGGCCACGGAAACCTCCTGTGTTCGGCCGGACACGTCCGACTACGCGAGATGTATAAAGAACTTATATAAGTACTCTATGCTTCACGCATGAGCCGTCAAGACGATGATCGCGGCGCTTCCGCCTCGATCGGGTCGGCCCTTTACGAGCTGGCCACCATGGCCGCGAGACGCCTCCCGCGCGACGTCAGCATCACGTCCGCCGCCACCCTGGCGACCCTGCACAGGTGCGGCCCGCGACGTATCACCGATCTGGCCGTGGCCGAGGGCGTCACTCAGCCCGCGATGACCGCCCTGGTCCGGGCGATGGAGAAGTCCGGGCTGGTCGAGCGAAGGGGCGACGCTTCCGACAAGCGGGTCACCTTGGTGTCGCTGACCGCGGCTGGCAGATCGTACGTGCAGACGCGGCGCCAGGCGGGCGTCGATGCGTACGCGGGGCTGATCAACGAACTCGCCGACGATGAGGTCGAAGCCCTGACGGCGGCACTTCCGGCGCTGGCGCGCCTGGCAGAGGTCGAAAGCCAGCGTCGGGAGGAGCCCCAGCCCTCCCGGATCACTGCTTCACATTAAGATCACTGCTCCGGAAAGCCTCCCCCGTAGTGGGCAGAACCACGCCGTGAACGGCCGCCCCACTTCATCCACCCCTTACACTTGGACTCGGCCCGCCCGCGTCTTCCTGGGAGCTCCTCGGTGGTTTCCGACCCCTCCGCCAGTACTGATCGACCCGAAGATCAACCCGAACCGGAACCCCGTGAGGAGTGCGGCGTCTTCGGCGTCTGGGCTCCCGGGGAAGAGGTCGCCAAGCTCACCTACTACGGCCTCTACGCCCTGCAGCACCGCGGGCAGGAGGCAGCGGGCATCTCCGTCTCGGACGGCTCGCAGATCGTCGTGTTCAAAGACCTCGGGCTCGTCAGCCAGGTCTTCGACGAGCAGGTCCTGCAGTCCTTGCAGGGGCACATCGCCGTCGGGCACTGCCGGTACTCCACGACCGGGGCCACGATCTGGGAGAACGCCCAGCCGATCTTCCGCACCACGGACACCGGCAGCGGCCTGTCCTTCGCGCACAACGGCAATCTGGTCAACACCGCCGAGCTCCGCGATCGCACGGTCGCCGCGGGCCTGAAGCCGCACGCCGGGCTCACCGGGTCCTCCAGCGACTCCGACCTCGTTTGCGGGCTGCTCGCCGCGAACGCCGCGGACAAGGGCATCGAGGCCGCCGCGCTGGACCTGCTGCCGACCCTCAAGGGCGCGTTCTGCCTGGTCTTCGCCGACGAGAACACCCTGTACGCGGCCCGTGACCCGCACGGCGTGCATCCGCTGGTGCTCGGCAGGCTGGAACGCGGCTGGGTCGTGGCGAGCGAGACCGCCGCGCTCGACATCTGCGGTGCGTCGTTCGTGCGCGAGGTCGAGCCGGGCGAGTTGATCGCCATCGACGCCGAGGGGCTGCGTTCGTCGCGGTTCGCGAACCCGGAGCCCAAGGGCTGCGTCTTCGAGTACGTCTACCTCGCCCGTCCGGACACGTCGATCGCCGGCCGCAGCGTGCACGCCACGCGCGTCGAGATCGGCCGCAAGCTGGCCGCCGAGCACCCGGTCGACGCCGATCTCGTGATGCCGGTGCCGGAGTCCGGCACCCCGGCCGCGATCGGGTACGCGCAGGGTTCCGGCCTGCCATACGGCACCGGTCTGGTCAAGAACGCCTACGTCGGGCGCACCTTCATCCAGCCGTCGCAGACCATCCGGCAGCTCGGCATCCGGCTGAAGCTGAACCCGCTGCGCGACGTGATCCGCGGCAAGCGCCTGGTCGTGGTGGACGATTCGATCGTCCGCGGCAACACCCAGCGCGCGCTCGTGCGGATGCTGCGCGAGGCGGGTGCGCTTGAGGTGCACGTGCGGATCGCGTCGCCGCCGGTGCGGTGGCCGTGCTTCTACGGCATCGACTTCGCCTCGCGGGCCGAACTCGTCGCCAACGGCGTCGACCTCGACGGCATCCGCCGTTCGATCGGGGCCGATTCGCTCGGCTACATTTCGCTGGACGGCCTGGTCGCGGCGTCCGAGCAGCCGAAGTCGCGGCTGTGCACGGCCTGCTTCTCCGGCGAGTATCCGATTCCGCTGCCCGAGGACGCGCTGATCGGCAAGCACCTGCTCGAAAGCATGGACGCCGCAGGTGGCGCGGCGAGTCCGGTCAGCGCCGCCGGGTACGGTGCCGAAGACGCCGTCCGGCGTCCGCGAACCAAGCATGTCCAGTAGGGAGTCCGCTTCCGTGAGCGAGTCCACGAGCGCCACGTACGCAGCCGCCGGGGTCAGCATCGACGCCGGGGACCAGGCCGTCGAGCTGCTCAAGCCACACGCCGAGCGGGCGACAAGGCCCGAGGTGCGCGGCGGGGTCGGCGGTTTCGCCGGGCTCTTCTCACTCAAGCTCGACAAGTGGAAAGAGCCGATCCTCGCCTCGTCCACGGACGGCGTCGGCACCAAAATCGCGGTCGCGCAGGCGCTCGACAAGCACGACACGGTGGGCATCGACCTGGTCGCGATGGTCGTCGACGACCTGGTCGTCACCGGGGCCGAACCGCTGTTCCTCCAGGACTACATCGCGGTCGGCAAGGTCGTGCCGGAGAAGATCGCGGCGCTGGTCGGCGGCATCGCCGAGGGCTGTGTCCAGGCGGGCTGCGCGCTGCTCGGCGGCGAGACGGCCGAGCACCCCGGCCTGATGGGCGAGCACGACTACGACCTGTCGGCCACCGGCGTCGGCGCGGTCGAGGCGTCCGCGCTGCTGTCGCCGGAGAAGGTCCGCCCCGGCGACATCGCCATCGCGATGGGCTCGTCCGGCCTGCACTCGAACGGTTACTCGCTGGCCCGGCACGTGTTGCTGGACATCGCGCGGATGCCGCTGGACGGACACGTCGAGGAGTTCGGCCGCACCCTCGGCGAGGAACTGCTCGAACCCACCAAGATCTACGCGAAGGACTGCCTCGCGCTGGTCGCCGAAACCGAGGTGCGCACGTTCGCGCACATCACCGGCGGCGGTCTTGAGGCGAACCTGGCGCGCGTGATGCCGCGTGGCCTCGTCGCCAAGCTCGAACGCGGCACCTGGACGCCCGCGTCGGTGTTCGCCCTGATCGGGCAGCGCGGCAAGGTCGAGCGCGCGGAGCTGGAGAAGACGTTCAACATGGGCGTCGGCATGGTCGCGATCGTGTCCGCCGAGGACGTCGACCGGGCGCTGGCGGTGCTCACCGCGCGGCACGTGCCCGCGTGGATCCTCGGCGACGTCCAGCCCGCCGAAGACCCGGACGGCCCGCGCGCGGTGCTGTCCGGCGACCACCCGCGGTTCTGAAAGCCGCTTGCCCCGTCTTGAGACACTGAGGACATGGCGGAGGACGTACGCGTCGGCGCCCGGTTCGTGATCCCGGGCGCCGAACTGCGCGAGCGGTTCTCCCGATCCTCAGGACCGGGCGGACAAGGCGTGAACACGACGGACTCGCGCGTCGAGCTGTCGTTCGACGTCGCGGGCTCCGCCGTGATCCCGCCCGCGCTGAAGGAACGCATCACGGCCCGGCTGGGCACCCGCCTGGTCGGCGGAGTGCTGACCATCGCGGCCAGCGAATACCGCTCCCAGCTGATGAACCGCGACGCGGCACGGGAACGGCTCGCCGAGGTGCTGGCGAAGGCTTCCGCGCCGCCGCCGGCCAAACGGCGTCCCACCAAGCCTTCGCGAGGCTCGAAGGAACGCCGTCTGGCAGCGAAGAAACGCCGCAGCGACGTGAAGCGCGGCCGCGGCGGCCGATACGACGACTAGCGTTGTTGATCACTGCGGGTGAAGGTGCGCCTGGCGGTATCGCTCAATTGCCTTCCTGCGGCGTCTTTTTCGTTTTCGCTAATTCTGGAGAGTGACGCGACCTCCTGAACGGCGAGTTCTTGCCGAAGTCGTTTACGCACGTCTCGGCGCTATCCGGCAGGTCTGCCCGGTGGCGAAAAGCTCCGCGCACGGCGGGTTTCACCTGCTGACCGGCTACGACGAGATCCCGGAAGCGGCCAACAACGGTGACATATTCAGTTCGTATGTGCAGGGCCTCGGTGCTGCGGATGTCGTAGCCGAAGATGCCTGGATCTGATGACAATCCGCCGCCGCGAGCGCCATTATTTGAATTTGATGGTCAGCCGCACCTGGCTTGGCGTCGCGGCTTTGCTCGGCATTCCGGAAGACGGGAGGGGGTTGCTGGCGGACCAGGCCAAGAGACTTGTTAGCGCCGAAAGCCAGCAGGAAGCCGAGGCACGCGGCCGGGAATACGCGAAACTCCTTCTCGGCCATATCCGCGAACGCGCTGGCATGCCGCGAGACGACATGCTGTCAGACGTGATCCACGCCGGTTTTGGCGAGCGACAGGTGCTGCGCTTCGCGTCGCTGATGGTCGCCGCCGGGCAGTTGACCACCACCGACGCCGCAGCCACGATGGCGCTGCTGCTCGCCGAGAACCCTGACCTGAGGGACCGGGTCCGCGACAGGCCCAAAGCGCTGGACGAGTTCATCGAGGAAGCAGTCCGGCACGAACCGGCGGTGGCGGCAACCGGCCGAGCCGTCGCCCAGTCGACCACACTGGGCGGAGTGCCGCTCGACGCCGGGGATCGGGTTTTGCGCGCCTGGGGAAGCGCCAATCGTGATGAACGACATTTCAACGACGGCGGCGTCTTCCGGCCGGAACGCGGGCGGACGAATCCGGCTCATCTCGGATGCCCGACCCGAGTTGCGTGTCATGTCGCAGGAACTGGTTGCGGCATTGCCGGACATGCGGCTTCAAGCAGATGCCCGGCCTGCGGCGTGATACGTGGGGTGCGGGAGGTGCCGGTCGAGTGGTCGACAACTGGGTAGCCGTACCGGTCGCCGCAACGACAGTGCGTCGCGGCGACCGGTACGACGACTAGCTCAGCGACAAGTGCACACACTCACCGGCAACGCGGTACCCAGCACGGCGATACACCGTCCCGATTCCCACATCGCCTGGCGTGAGGAACGCCGTTTCCGCACCGCGTTCGTGGGCGAGGCGCGTGAGGTGCGCGGTGATCGCCGTCGCGATGCCTTGGCCGCGGTGTTCGACGGCCACGGCGATGCCGACGATTTCCGTCGCGCCGGACACGATGTCCAGTGCGATTCCGCCGCCCACAATGGTTTCGCCGCGTTCGGCTAGGACCGTCAGGTAGTCGCGGTTGCGTTCGACATCGGCGTCCGACACCTCGGGCGACTCGCCGAAAGCGACGTTCTGCACGGACCGCAGGCGACGGAATTCATCGTCGGACGACGGTTCACGCAGCTGAATGTGTTCTGGCGCATCACAATCGACGAGATCTTCGACGCTGCAGGTCATCACCGGCACTCGCCGTTCCAGCGTGAACCCCGCGGCGACGAGAGTTGCCTCGACGTCCGGAGCGGCTTCGGTGAAGAACTCCAGCCGGGGCCGGAGGTCTCGTTGCCGGTAAGCGGAAATCAGGAGAGCGATCTCGGCGGACGAGGGCTTCGCGCCGTCGTCGGGGATGGCGTAGTTCTCCATCGGATGCGAGCTGTCCTTGGCGAAGGTCGCCAGGAACGGGCCGATTCGCTCGGCGTCGCGGCCGATCGGTGCGGTCGCGCGGACGTATGCCTGAAGGGCGGACATCTCTGGTGGAGGCCTTTCGAGAAGAAGGAATGCGCGGGCAGCACAAAACTGGCAACCCCACGCCGGGCGCGCAGGCCGACAGCTCAGGCCAGGCGGCCGGGGTGGGCCGTGGCGGAGCACATAGGCATTCCTTCGTCCGAAACGAACTTCCCGCTCATCGTCTCAGACCGGGCAACCGAATTAACGGCTCAGCGCGGCGCGTGCTTGGTCCACGATCCGGGCCAGGTGCACGCCTCGGCGGACGTCGCAGGGATGTGTGGTCGTTCCGCACGACACCATCGCGGCGAAATCGTCCAGCAGTGCGGTGTACGCGTCGTTCGCCGTGCCGGTGCGGCCCAGCGTGCGCAAGCCGTGCTCGCCGAAGACCGAATACTCGACCACCGTCGGCTGAACCGGCAGGCGCAGGCTGAGCGTCGCGGTGCTCGTGATGCCGCCCTCGTGTTCGAGCAGCAGTTGCCACAGGTCCTCAGGGCCGCGGTGTGCGGCAAGGACGCCGGTGATCGGGCCGAGTGCGGCGTCGAGCAGGTCGAACGCGTGCGGGCCGATGTCGGCGAGCGCGCCGGCGGCCGGATCCTGTCGCCAGGCCGAGGTCGCGTACTTGCCGGCGAGCAGCGCGCCGGACAGCCACCGCACGCTGCCGCCTCGCCAACCGCCAGCGGCGGTGACGCCGTCCAGCCAATCGCGCGTCTGCTGAGCGAACCGCAGCGTCAGCATCACCAGCGAAGCGACGCCAGCCGACGTCACGGCGTCGGCGAGCCGCTCCGCCGTGGCCAGGTCGGCGGCGATCGGTTTCTCCAGGATCAGGTGTTTTCCCGCCTCCGCGGCGCGGGTCGCCAGGTCGGCCTGCACCGTCGGCGGCACGGCGAACGCGAGCGCGTCGACCTGCTCGAACAGCTCGTCCAGATCGCTGGTGGGCACGGCGTCGTAGGCCTGCGCGAGCGCGGCGGCGGCTTCTGGCCGACGGCTCCACACAGCACTGAGCACGGTCCCTGGATGATCCGCGAGCCCGGGAGCGTGCACCGTGGTGGCCCACGGTCCGGTTCCTACGAGGCCGACGCGCAGCTGGTCCTGTCCCACGCTCGGAAGTGTAGGTGTGTCCGCGGTCGCTTCCGGCGGGGCCTGCGGTGCGTTAACGTCGACAAGTTCTTCGCCACGAACGGGGGAAGCCGGTGAGAATCCGGCGCTGGCCCGCAACCGTGAGCGGCCCCCGGGAGGGACCGCGAGCCGGATCGCCCGTCGTGGTCCGATCGATGCGAGGTACATCTGACATGCGGTTCGTGCACGCGCGGCACTGGGGGCGAGTCCTCGTCGGCTGTGCTCTTCTCGTCGCTACCGGTTTGGGCGGGGCGTCCTCCGCCTCCGCGACCACGCCCGGCAAGGGCGCCGACGGCTACTGCCAGGACGACAACGGCGTCACGGTGATCGTCGACTTCCAGGGGCTTGGCGGCGAAACCCTCATCCGGTGCGCGCCCGGCAAGCAGGAAAACGGCGTCACCGCGCTGCAAAACGCTGGCTTCGAACTCACCGGCGCGGGCAAATACGGCCTGGCCGTGATGTGCAAGATCGAGAGCAAGCCCGCCGACCAGACCTGCACCGGGATGCCGCCGGAGCAGGCGTCGTGGAGCTTCTGGACCGCCACCAACGGCGGCAAATGGGAGTCGGCGCAGGTCGGCGCGCAGAGCTGGAAGCCGCCTGCCGGAGCGTTCGAGGGCTGGTCGTTCGCGATCGGCAAGTCCTACACCGAGTATCCGCCGCCGCGCACCGAGCCGGTGCGCAAGGCCAACGCGCCCGCCGCGGCCCCGGCGTCCACTTCGGACAGCGGGTTCCCGTGGGGCCTGGTGATCGGCATCGTGGTCGTCGTGCTGCTCGTGGTGGCCGGGACGGTCGTCGCGGTGCGCCGCAGGCGTGCTGCGGAGTAGTCCGCGAGCGCTCCATCCCGGCGCGTGGTGGGTGTGGGCGCTCGCGCTCGCCGTCGCCGCGAGCCGGACCACGAACCCGGTTCTGCTCGCTTTGGTGATCGCGGTGGCCGGGTTCGTCGTGGTGCTCCGCCGCGGCGACGCGCCGTGGGCGCTGGCGTTCCGGATGTATGCCTGGATCGCCGCGGTGATCCTGCTGTCGCGCGTGCTGTTCCGGATCCTGATCGGCGGCGAGGACGGCGGCCACATCCTGTTCACGCTGCCGGCCATCCCGCTCCCGAGCGTCGCGGCCGGCATCCAGCTCCTCGGCCCCACCTCGGCCGAGGAACTGCTCGGCGGGCTGTACGACGGGCTCCGGCTGGCCACGATCGTGCTCTGCGTCGGTGCCGCGAACGCGCTGGCGAACCCGAAACGCCTGCTCAAGGCTGTGCCCGGGGCGCTCTATGAGGTGGGGACGGCAGTCACTGTCGCGCTGTCCGTGGCCCCGCAGTTGGTCGAGAGCGTGCAGCGGGTGCGTCGCGCGCGTCGACTGCGCTCCGGGAAGACGCGCGGCCTGCGGTTCGTGAAGGGGATTTTCGTGCCGGTGCTCGCCGACGCCATGGACCGGTCGCTGCAACTCGCCGCGGCCATGGATTCCCGAGGCTACGGGCGGCGCAACTACCTCTCTCCGCGCGTCCGGATGCTGATCGCGACCTGCGTGTTGGCCGGTTTGGTCGGCGTCGCGGTGGGGGTCTACGGAGTGCTCGACGGGTCCGCGTCGTGGCTCGGCGTGCCGATGCTCGTCGCCGGTCTGGTGCTGGCCGCCGCCGGATTCGTGCTGGGCGGGCGGCAGATCCGCCGCACGACCTACCGGCCTGACCCGTGGCGGCTGCCGGAAACGCTGGTCGCGCTGTGCGGCGTCGCGACCGCGGTGCTCGTGCTGCTCGCCGACCCGGTTTCGCTCACCACCCCGGCCAGCCCGCTGACCTGGCCGGAGCTGCCGCTGCTGCCGGCCGTCGCGGTGCTGATCAGCGTGCTGCCCGCTTGGTTCGCGCCGCGTCCGGCGCTGGTGTCGGAGGTCGCCCGATGATCGAGTTTTCACACGTCAGCGTCACCTACGACGGGGCTGACCAGCCGGTGCTCCGGGATGTCGACCTCACGATCGAGGAGGGCGAACTCTGCCTCGTCGCCGGACGCACCGGAGTCGGCAAGTCGACCTTGCTCGGTGCGATCAACGGTCTCGTCCCGCATTTCAGCGGCGGCACCCTGACCGGGCGCGTCAAGGTCGACGGGCTCGACACCGCGACGCATCCGCCGCGTGAACTGGCGTCGGTCGTCGGCGTGGTCGGGCAGGATCCGCTGGCCGGATTCGTCACCGACACCGTCGAGGAAGAACTGGCGTACGCGATGGAGCAGCTCGCCGTCGCGCCGGACGTGATGCGCAAACGCGTCGAGGAAACCCTTGATCTGCTGGGCATCGCCGAACTTCGCGACCGTCCACTTCGGACGCTATCCGGCGGGCAGCAGCAACGCGTCGCGATCGGCGCGGTGCTCACGGCGCACCCGAGCGTGCTGGTGCTGGACGAACCGACGTCAGCGCTCGACCCGACCGCGGCCGAGGAGGTACTGGCCGCGATCACGCGCCTGGTGCACGACCTTGGCACGACGGTCGTCGTCGCCGAGCACCGGATGGAACGCGTCGCGCAGTACGCCGACCGCCTGCTCTACCTGCCCGGCGGCGGCACCGTCGTGTCCGGCCAGCCAGCGGAGGTTTTCGCCGAGACCGATGTCGCCCCGCCGATCGTGGAGCTGGGCCGACTCGCGGGCTGGTCGCCGCTACCGCTGTCGGTCCGCGACGCGCGCCGGCTCGCCCGTCCGCTCCGGGAACGCCTGGCCGAGCGCCGCCCTGCCGAGACCGTGAAAAGCTCTGGCGAAGCAGTCCTCAAGGCGAAGGGGGTGCGGGTCCGGTACGGCGGCGTGAACGCGGTAAGGGGCGTTGACCTGCGGCTGGACCGCGGCGAGGTCGTCGCGCTGATGGGCCGGAACGGCTCCGGCAAATCCTCCCTGCTGTGGGCGTTGCAGGGCAGCGGACCTCGCTCGGACGGCACGGTCGACGTCCTCGGCGCGGACCCGAAGACGCTCCGGTCACGGGCCGCCCGCACGCGCGTCGGGCTGGTCCCGCAGACCCCGTCCGACCTGCTGTATCTCGATTCGGTCGGGGCGGAATGCCGACAGGCCGATGGTGAATCCGGCGTCGACGCGGGCACTGCCCGGAAGCTGCTCGACCGCCTCGTGCCGGGCATCAAAGACCACACCAACCCGAGAGACCTCTCCGAAGGCCAGCGACTCGCCTTAGTTCTCGCCGTGCAACTCGCCGCCGCCCCGCCGGTCGTGCTGCTGGACGAACCGACCCGCGGCCTGGACTACCCGGCGAAACGGCACTTCGCGACCATCCTCGCCGACCTGGCCGCCGACGGGCACGCGGTGCTGCTGGCCACCCACGATGTCGAGTTCGTCGCCTCCGCCGCGCACCGCGTCGTGGTCCTCGCCGAGGGCGAGGTGGTCGCCGACGGCCCGACTGCGGACGTAGTGGTGGCCTCGCCCGCCTTCGCGCCGCAGGTGGCGAAGATCCTCGCACCGGAGCCGTGGCTGACTGTGGACGCGGTGGCGAAGGCGCTGGCGTGACCGATTTCCTGGGCCCGGCCGTCCGCATCCGGCACCGCACGGCGCTGGTGCTGACGGCGGCCGTCGTGATCGGGCTCGCGATGTTCTGCTGGCCGCTGCTTGCCCGCAGCACCGTGGGCACCTCCGCGCACGTGACCGACGCGCCGTTCGTTTTCCTCGTGACACTGCCGGTGCTGATCTTGATCGTGCTGGCCGAACTGTCCAGCGGCGGACTCGACGCGAAGGCCCTCGCGCTGCTCGGCGTGCTGTCCGCGGTGAACGCCGCGCTGCGTCCGCTCGGCGCGGGCACCGGCGGGATCGAGCTGGTGTTCTTCCTGCTCGTGCTGGCCGGGCGGGTCTTCGGGCCGGGCTTCGGCTTCGTCCTCGGCTCGACGTCGCTGTTCGCGTCCGCGCTGCTCACCGGCGGCGTCGGGCCCTGGCTGCCGTTCCAGATGCTGGCGTCGTCGCTGGTCGGGCTGGGTGCCGGGCTGCTGCCGCGCCGGGTGAAGGGCCGGTGGGAGATCGCGATGCTGGCGCTCTACGGAGTGGTCGCCGCGTACTTCTACGGCCTCGCGATGAGCCTGTTCACCTGGCCGTTCCTGGCGAACCACACCGCACTGGACTTCGTCCCGGGCGGCCCGCTCGGCGAGAACCTGCACCGGTTCCTGGTCTTCACCGTGCTGACGTCGACGTTGGGCTGGGACACCGGTCGCGCGCTCACGAACCTGGTCGCGATCCTCGTGCTGGGCCCGGCGATCCTGACGGTGCTGCGCCGGGCCGCACGACGAGCGGCGTTCAGCTGAGCGACTGGCCGACTTTGTCGAGCACCTCGACGAACTGAGCCATCCCGGCCGCGTTCGGGAAGTGCGAGGTGTCGATGTCGTGCACCTCGAACTTGTTGCCGGGCGTGCGCGCGTCAGCCTCGGCGATCATCCGGTCCTGCAGCGCGAGCGGCACCAGGTGGTCCTGGAGATGCCGGACGTAGAACCGCGGAACGCGACCCCACCGCTCCGGCGTGCCGCGCGAGTCGGTGGCGCCGCGGCCGATGATGTCGTCTGGAGCCATCGCGTTGAGCAGGGCGTAGAACTCGCCATCGGTCGCGTCCGCGCAGAGCGCCGCCCTCGCTGCCGTCAACGCCTCCGCCGAGGAGGACCGCCAGTTGAAGCGCATCGCCCCGATCACCGCCGGATCGGCCGCGATGAACCCGAGCATCGCCCCGACCTGCGACGTCGCGGCCTCTGGGGTGGCCAGGTAGTCCTCCGGCGTCGGCAGCTCGACACAGCAGAACGCGGCGTCGTAGACCAGCGCCGACACCAGTTCCGGGACCTCTTCGGCGACGAGCGTGACCAGCGCGCCGCCGATGCTCGACCCGACCAGCACGACCGGGCCCAGCTCCGCGGCCCGCCCGACGACGTCCACAGTGGTCGCGACCTGGCCGGCCACGGTCACGCCGGCCAGCGCGGACGGCTCGGTGGCGAACGCCCCGAGATCCTGCGGAGCC
The DNA here is from genome assembly GCF_900115345.1 of Amycolatopsis rubida. GTDB lineage: Bacteria > Actinomycetota > Actinomycetes > Mycobacteriales > Pseudonocardiaceae > Amycolatopsis > Amycolatopsis rubida. Next base: position 1,291,775 of record NZ_FOWC01000001.1, read on the forward strand.
TGATACGACAGCCGAAACTGCTGCTCCGGCTGCGGAACGCCTACTCCGCGATACCCGCGCAGCACGAGTTCCGGCGGGGCGGCGGACACGCCGTTGGCACCGGCGGCGAAGACGAACGTCGAAGTCATGCCGCACAGTCAAGCGATCCGCCCGGCCGCGCACAGCGGGGGAAAGTGGATCAGGCCCGCAACTAAAGTCAGGAGTACGAGTAGAACCCGCGGCCGGTCTTCTTGCCGAGCAGCCCGGCGTCGACCATGCGCAGCAGCAGCGGCGGCGACGAGTACAGCGGCTCTTTGAACTCCGCGTACATCGAGTCCGCGATGGCCTTGATGGTGTCGAGGCCGATCAGGTCGGACAGCCGCAGCGGACCCATCGGGTGCGCCGTGCCCAGCTCCATGCCGCGGTCGATGTCCTCGGCCGAGGCGAAGCCCGATTCGATCATCCGGATCGCCGACAGCAAATACGGCACCAGCAGCGAGTTCACGATGAACCCGGCCCGGTCCTGCGACCGGATCACCGTCTTGCCCAGCGCGCCGGTGGCGTGCTCCTCGGCCCGGCGGGCGGTGTCCTCGCTGGTCAGCAGCGACGGGACCAGCTCGACCAGCGGCAGCACCGGCACCGGGTTGAAGAAGTGGATGCCGACGACCTGCTGCGGACGGCCGGTGGCCATGCCGAGCTTCATGATCGGGATCGACGACGTGTTGGACGCGAACACCGCGTCCTCGCGCTCGACGATCTTGTCCAGTGCCCGGAACACGTCGATCTTGGCCTGCTCCTGTTCCAGGATGGCCTCGACGACGAGATCGCGGTCGGCGAACTCGGCGATGTCGGTGGTGAAGCGCAGCCGCCCGAGTGCCGCCTCGGCGTCCTCGGCGGCCAGCTTGCCGTTGCGGACGCCGCGCTGCAGCGACTTCTCGATGCGCGCCTTGCCCGCGTCGAGGGCGGGCTGGTTCACCTCGGTGACCAGCGCGTCCAATCCGGACCTGGCGTGCACCTCGGCGATGCCGGAGCCCATCAGCCCGGCCCCGACCACACCTACTCGTGCGATGTCGCTCACCCGTCCAACTCCTTCGTCACCTCACCGACAGCAGCAAGAAAACGGGCAGCACACAACGCACGAGGGCGTCTCGGACCTAAGTCCGATGCCGCCCTCGCGTGTCGTGTGCCTGCGTCAACGGCGGTACTCGTCGTACCCGTCGTCGTACGGGTCCTCATACCGCTTGTCGTCCTCGTGGTTGTCCGAGGAACTACTCGACAGCTCGCGCTGCAAAGCATCGAAGTCGGTTTCGTGGGAGCTGTATTTGAGCTCGCGCGCCACCTTCGTCTGCTTGGCCTTAGCCCGGCCGCGCCCCATGGCTCGACCCCCTCGCACAGGGGCGGGGCGGCCGGGGGAATCGGCGGCCCCGCATCGTCTCGACAGTTCTTTCCTGCTGACACCGTACCGTGTCCCGGGGGTTGGATGCGACGTGGCACGGTGTGCTCGTCGCGACAGTGTTCGCCGGACGCCGGTTACCGGCACGTCGATGCCGATCGGCCCTGGTCGGCGTGCCACGATGCTCGGGTGCTCCGACCCTTCGTGGCCTATCTGCGGGTGTACGAACCTCTGCGCGCGCTGGGCGATCCACCTGCGCAACAGCTGGTCGAGGCCGTTTCCGCGGGCGGGCTCAGCCGGGTCGGGATCGGCGAACGGGAACAGCGGATGTGGCTCAAGTCACAGGCGGCCGCGCCGGTGCGGCTGCTGCCCGCGCAGCTGCGCGACGGACGGCCGTCGCCGAGCCTCGGCACCGACGTGCTCGTGCTCGACCCGGCCGACGTCCCCGCCGGCCACTCCGCCGAGGGCCCGTTCGCGTGCCCGCTCGAACTGCGCGCCCGCTCCGCCGCGGCGCTGAGCACCTTCCTCGCCGACGCCGAACCCGCGTTGCGAATCGCGGTCCTCGACGCGAGCGGCGTCACCGCGGACAAGGCCCGTGCGCAGACCAAGGCCGCGATGACCGACCTCACCGCCACCGCCGCGCACACCCTCACCACCACCTGGACTGTCCCGCTGCCCTGGTTCTCGCTGGTCGATCCGGACGAACGCAAGCTCGTGCTCGGCAGCGGCCCGGCCGACCCGGCGCGGGAGGCGTCCTGGCGCACGCCGATGTCGGCCGCGCTGCGACGGGCCTCCGAGGCGGGCGAGCTGATCGAGACGACCTTCGGCGACTCCGGTCCCGGCCGGGTGCTCTCGCAGACCCGGCAGTGGCTGGAGAGCTTCGACCCGGACTCGGTCGTCGAACTGGACTACGGCGGTCTCGTGCAGCTGTTCGCCGACTCGCTGCTCAACGCCGACTCCACCGCGGAGGAGGTCCACGACATTCTCGACGCGCTGCGCACCGGGAACGTCGAGGAGCTGGCCGAGCTGTTTTCGCAGCTGCGCGAGTTCTGGGGCGACCTCGCGGCTAAGGAACACTCCAACTGACCCGCAGTTCGCCTTGGGGTTCGCCGCCGCCGAGCACCGGGGGGTGAGCCAGGTCGGACAGCTCTTCCGGGGTCTCGATGCCCAGGCGAGCGAGCACTGCCATGGCCAGCGGCGCCAAGGCCCGCTTGTTGCCGTCCGCGATCTTGATCGCGCACGCGGTGCCGTCGCCCAGCGTGAACGCCAGGACGCCCTCCGCGCCGCTCTTCGAGAGCAGCCCCGGCACGCTCCGCATCAGCCGGGTGTCTTCCCGGCCGGTGCCCGCGACCAGCCACGGGTGCTCGCGCATCGCGTCGGCCACCCGGCGTTCCTCGGTGCCCGGTTCGGCCTGCGCGAGCCGGCCGAACGACCGCGCCAGACCGGTCGGCGAGAAGGCGAACAGCGGCGCGCTGCAACCGTCGACCCCGACTGCGGCGATGGATTCGCCGGTCAGCTCCTCGACGGTCTTCGCGAGCTGGACCTGCAACGGATGGTCCGGCAGCTGGTAGCCCTCGGTGGGCCAGCCGTTCGCGACGCAGGTGGCGAGCATCGCGGCGTGCTTGCCCGAGCAGTTCATGGTGATCTTCCGCGGCTCGCCGGCCGCGCGCCGGGCGTCCTCGCCGATCGGCAGCTCGGCCGGGCAGGCCAGCGCTGCCGGGTCGAGCCCCGCGCCGGACAGCATCGCGGCGACGCGTTCGACATGTCCGGTTTCGCCGGAATGCGAGGCGCAGCCCAGCGCCAGGTCCGGGCCCTCGTAGCCGAGCCCGGCGCGGAGCATCCCGACGCCCTGCAGCGGCTTGTTCGCCGACCGGGGGAAGAACGGGCTGGTCACGTCGCCCGCGGCGAACTGGACGGAGCCATCCGGCGCGGTGACGACGAGGCATCCGTGGTGGACGCTCTCGACGAATCCGTTCCGGACGACCTCGACGAGAATCGGCTGGCCGGTCATTCCTCTACGCGCCCCAGTTCGCTGTCCAGCAACTGGTCCACAGTGGCCGCCCCGCTGCTGTAGCGCGCGGCGATCTCGGCGTTCAGCGTGTCCATCACGCCCTGGACCTGGCGGCGAAAGGAGGACACGGAGGCTTCCTCGGCCGCGTACGTGTCCAGCGCGGCGGCGAGCTTGTCGTCCGACAGCGAGCCGACGTCGGTGAGCCCGGTGTCGCCGATCAGCGCCTCCGCGTGCCTGCGGTGCTCGCCCGCACGGGACGGTTCGAGCTGCTGGTGGCGGCCCCAACCGGCGGCCGGGCCGAGCGCGTTGTCGGCGAGGATGGACGCGAGCCGGTCGACAATGCTGCTTTCCCCGCCGGACGAGCGGCGCTCCTGTTCGGCGCGCACGATGTCGATGCGGGCGTGCAGGAGCCGGCGCAGGTAGGACAGGTCCGTCTCTTCCTGCGCGGCCTCGTCGCGCCGCTCGCGCAGCACCGGGAGCGGCAAGTCGCCTAATCCGGTGAGATATCCCGGGCCGAGGACGCGGTCGATCCGCCGCCGCCCGCCGGGACGCACTTCGATCACGGGCACATCCTGCTCCACATTCGGCGACGACGCTACCGTCGAGTTCACTTCAGCCCCGCAGTCTCTGCGCCGCTTCCCGTCCGGGCGCCGCGTGCTCGCCCGGCACCGAGTCCGGATCGACAGTGGCCTGGACCACTCGGTCCTCGTCGCCTGCCAGCAGTTCCGCCCCGCCCGGCACCGAGCGTTTGACCAGCGCCAGCGCGATCGGCCCGAGTTCGTGGTGCTGCGCGACCGTGCCGATCCGGCCGACCACGCGCTCGCCGAGCTTCACCGGGTCGCCGGTCTCCGGCGTGATCTCCGGCGAACCGTCGAGGTGCAGCAGCGCGAGATACCGCGGCGGGCGGCCGACGTTGTGCACCTTCGAGACGGTTTCCTGGCCGCGATAGCAGCCCTTCGCGACGTGCGCGGCCGAACCGATCCAGCCGACCTCGTGCGGGATCGTCCGTTCGTCGGTGTCGACGCCGAGCCGCGGATGCCGCGATTCCACCCGCAGCGCGTCGAAGGTCCACGAGCCCGCCGGGCGCGCGCCCGCGTCGGTGAGCCGTTGCCACCATTGAGTGAGCTGAGCGCGCGGCACCACGAGATCCGCGCCCGCTCGCGTCGGCCACGGCATCCGCCGGGCGAAACCGCCCTCGGGCAACGCGGCCACCGAATACGGCTCGGTGCCGAGTTCGACGCCGAGCACGCTGTCGGTCTCCGGGCCGAGCACGGAAAGAACGGCGAGCTCTTCGGTCGCGTCGCGAATCTCGACCTTGGACCAGAACTTCATCGCTTCGAGGTACTCGCGCAGGGTTTGCTTGCCGCCCTTGGGCAACGCGCTCGTCACGAGCGGGCCGGGTTCGCTGTCGAGGTACACCGTCTCGCCGGTGTGCGCGAGCACGAAATGGGTGTCGACGTGGCCTTGGCTGTCGAGGACGAGCGCTTCGGTACCAGTGTTCGCGGCGAGTTCGGTGACGTGTTGCGAGATCACCAAATGCAGCCAGGGCAAGCGTTCCTCGCCGGTGACAGCGAGGATTTCTCGGTGTGAGCGGTCGATGACGACCACTCCTCGGGCGGCGGTGCGCTGCTCGGCGAACGGATCGCCCCAGTGCCACGGAACTCCGGCTTCCGGGTGGCCCTCGGGCGCGGCGACCGCGCGGGGGATTTCGAGCAGCGGCGAGCTGTACGGCATGCCTGTAAGGGTAGGTGAGTACCTTGTGGGGATGCGCGTTCTCGCCTTCCTCGACGGTTCACTGGCCGATCCCGAAGCCGCTCACCTCCGGGTGGACGACCTCGGCCTGCTGCGCGGAGACGGGGTGTTCGAAACGATCCTCGTGGCGGTGAAAAAGCCGCGGGAAATGCGTCCGCACCTCGACCGGCTCGCCCGTTCCGCGGCGATGCTGGACCTGCCCGCCCCGGACCTCGACGGCTTCGCGCGAGCCGCGCAGGCGGTCGTCGACGCGTGGCAGGGCGGACCGGAGATCGCGCTGAAACTCGTGTACACGCGGGGTGTCGACGGTGATCCGGAAGGCAAGCCGACGGCGTTCGCGATGGGCTTGGAGGTCGACGAAAAGGTGCTGCGGGCGCGCACCGAAGGAGTCTCGGCGGTGACCATGGAGCGCGGTTTCGGCCCCGAACTGGCCGAGCGCGCACCGTGGCTTTTGCTCGGCGCGAAAACGGTTTCGTACGCGATGAACATGGCCGCCCTGCGCGAGGCGGCCCGGCGCGGAGCCCAAGATGTGATCTTCACCGCTACCGACGATTCGGTCCTCGAAGGGCCTACGTCGACGGTCGTCCTGGCGAAGGAGCGGACGCTCTACACCCCGCCCTCCACTGTTGGCATCCTGCCAGGAACGACGCAGTACGCGCTGTTCCGCGGCGCGGAGAAGGCGGGCTGGTCGGTGAAGGTGGAGCCGCTTTCAGTGGAGGATCTGCTGCGGGGGGACGGCGTTTTTCTTACCTCGTCGGTGCGGAAGGTGACCCGGGTGCACACGCTCAACGGGACGGAGCTGCCGGATTCGACGGCGCTGCACGAGGAGCTGGTGGCGGCTTACGAGAGCGAGTACTGAGGGGGTCGTGAGTGGTTATGCCGGTGAGAACCGGGACAACCACTCACAACCCGCTGATCAGCACCACCGACGGCGTGACCCCCTCCGCCCGATAAGCGCTGATTTTGTGGTGCCCGTCCACCAGCAACGGCCGCGTACCGGACAAAACCACCGCCACCGGCCGGTGTCCGGAGCGGATTGCCGTGCGGTAGTACCCGACCCGGGCATCGTCGTCGTCCGGCCAGTCGCTCGCCGGGACCAGGTCGGGGCACTCGAACCGCTGCGGGCCGCTGACCTGGTACTGGCCGTCGACGAGCAACGCCAGCAGTGCGCGGAGGGTTTCCGCCAGCGGGAGGCGCACCTGACCGGTCGCGAGCGCGATGCGCAGCGACTGCGGCAGCTCCGCCCGTCCTCCGGTGTTCAGCTCCAGGAAACCCGCGCCGCCGGTGATCGTTACCCGTTCCACGCTCAGAAGGACGCTTGGAACCGCACCAAGGTTCCGGGGCGTGCTTGAGCGAGTGCTCCGAGTGACTCCCGTCTCACGACCGCGACCACCGGATAACCGCCCGTGGTCGGGTGATCGGCGAGGAAGACCAGTGGCAATCCGTTCGGCGGGACCTGGATCGCGCCGGTGAGCACGCCTTCGCTGGGCAACTCCGAAGTGGCCACAGTGGACACTCGACGTAGTGGCGGCCCGTCGAGGCGGACCCCCACTCGGTTGGATTCCGCGGTGACTGTCCACTGTGCGTTGAGCGAGGCACCCGCGTCGGCGAACCAGTCGTCGCGGGGGCCAAGCAAAACTGGCACTGCCAAGCGGGGTGGCGCGGGCGAGGCGGCGACCACGTCGGCACCGGACGGAACACCGGTGACGGGACCGAGCGGGACTCTCGCGCCAGCTTCCAACGGCGAGGGGCCGAGTCCGGACAGGACGTCAGCCGACCGGCTTCCCAATACCGGCGGCACCGCGATGCCGCCGGACGCCGTCAGGTAGCAACGCAGTCCGGTGGCAGGCCTGCCGATCGTCAGGGTTTGGCCTGATCGCAACGGAATCGGCGTGTGCGAACCGGTTTCCCGTCCGTCCACGGACACCGCGACCGGAGGTCCGGTCACCGCCGCGGTGCACGAAGCGGCCGCCCGGACGGTCAGCCCGCCCAGCACGGTTTCGATCCCGGCGGCGTACTCGGGATTGCCGACCAGCCGGTTGCCGAGCCGTAACGCGGCGACGTCAAGAGCACCCGACGGTGGGACGCCCAGATGTGCGTAACCGGGACGGCCGAGGTCTTCCACCAAAGCCAGCGAACCGGGCGAGACGATCTCCAGCGCACGCATCAAACGCTCCGGAACCGCACGCGGAGACCGGGCGTGAACAACGCCGGTCGCGCGGCGGACGGGTCGAAGAGCGTCGCTTCGGTGTGTCCGATCAACCGCCAGCCACCAGGGGATTCCCGCGGATAGACGCCGGTGTACTCGTCGGCGATGGCCACCGAGCCGGCGGGGACGCGGGTGCGCGGCGAAGCCAGCCGCGGCTGCTGGAGCTCGGCGGGAAGCCCGGCGAGATAACCGAAACCGGGCGCGAAACCAGTGAACGCGACCGTGTAGACCGCGCTGGTGTGGAGAGCGACGACCTCGTCCACGCTGAGCCCCGCGTCCTCAGCGGCCAGCGAGAGGTCTTCGCCGGAGTAGCGCACGTCCAAAACGACTTCGCGGGCGTCCCCGGCAGGCGGATGGTCCAGATCGGCCGAAGCCAGCAAGGAACGCGCAGCTTCCAGTGCACCCGGGGACGCGACCACAAGCAGGGTGCGGGCCCCGGGCACGATCTCCTCGACGCCGTCGAGCGCGGCTTCGGCGAGGGTCGCTCTGGCCGCGCTCATCTCTTCGAGCGAGGTGCAGTCGAGCAGGGCGGCGTGTTCGCCGTACCGCCGCCAGCGCACGGCGTCTCCCGGAGCCTCAGCCCACCACGCGGCGCAGTAGCGCGGAGGCGTGCGGCTGCATTTCCTGGCCGACCATCGCGCGTTCTTCGACGTACCCGAGGTCGCCGTTGATCAGGCCGTAAAGCCGCTGCGATCCGGTGACCTCTTTGGCCGTCGCGGTGCGGATGACCGCGTCGGTGCCGAGTTCCCAGGACGTCTGGTTGCGCGGTTTCCCGTAGTACAGCTCGACGATCCCGGAGCTGTGCGTGAGCAGCAGTTCCAGGGTGTCGTCCTCCTGCGGCCGCCAGAACCCGCTTTCGCGGGCGGCCGGCCGCAGCACGCTGCCGTCCTCGTTCAGCAGCCACGAGCGTGCCTCGTGGAACAGGAACGGGCGGCCGTCGTGGGAGACGGTCAGCTGCTGGGCGAACTTGATCGGCCCGTCGATCGTCGGGTAGTCGATCTCGCCCTCGCCGCGCCAGACGCCGACGATCGGCAGCAGGGCGAGGCACGCGTCGTTCAGGTTCGGGCCCTCGCGCAGGTTCGCCGTGTCGTTCGGGATCGGCAGGTCGTCCCACAACGGCAGGTTGCGGTCGCGCGTGCTGGCGGCCCGCTCCTCGGCTGCTGCGATGGCCTCGTCGCCACTCGTCATGCTGATCAGCGCTGGTCGGCGTACAGCCGGTAGACGACGTAGACCGCGAACCACACGGTGGCGATGCCCGCGATGATCAACAGGGTCGTAAACAAGGTCTCCACAGCGAGGACAATAGTCCGCCCCGGCTCATCTGGCGCTGCGCAGGGTCGCGGCGGTGAGGACGGTCACCGCCAGCAGTGCCGCGCCGGCCACTGCCATCGCCGTCTGCAGGCCGGTGGTGAGCGTGCTTCCGTGATCGAGCAGCGCCCCGAGCGCTGCCACGCCGAGCGCCATCCCGACCTGCCGCGCGGCGTTCACCGTGCCGGCCGCGGTGCCCGTGCGCTGCACTGGAAGCCCGGCGAGACCGACGACGTTGGTCGGGGTGATGCTCAGGCCGAGCCCGACGCCGGACAGCGTCAGCGGGACGCTGAGCAGCCAATATGGGCTCGTCGTGTCGACCAGCAGGAAGGCGAAACTCCCCGCCGCGGTGATGGCGAGACCGATCGGCAGCACGCGTTCCGCGGTGAACCGGCCGGCGAGCCGTCCGGAGAAGAACGCGAGAAGGGCGTTGGCGACGACGTACGGCAGCATCTGCACGCCGGTCGTCGAGGCGGTGCTGCCCCATGCCTGTTGCAGGTAGACCGCGATCAGCACGGGCAGCGGGTAGCAGGCGAAGCCGAGGACGAACGAGGTGAAGATCGAGGCGGCGAACCGGAACTTGCCGAACAGCCGGATCGGCAGCATCGGATGCGGGGCGCGCAGTTCCATGACGATGAACGCGATCAGTCCGACCGCGCCGACCACCGCGACTACGGCGTCGGAGGCGATCACGGCGTAGGTGAACGATCCGATCCACAACGCGCCGAGCAGCTGGCCGGGCAGGTCCAGTGCGCCGTGCGCCGGATCGGACGACTCGTCGAGACCCCGGTGGCCGGCGAGCACCGCGAAAATCCCGATCGGCAGGTTGATCAGGAAGATGGTCGGCCAGCCGAGCGCGTCGGTGATCGGTCCGCCGACAAGCGGTCCGATGACCAGCGCGCATCCGGCGACCCCGCCCCACGCCCCCAGCATCCGGGCTCGTTCCCGCGGCTCTGGATACGCGTGCGCGAGGAGCGCGATGCCGCCCGGGATGACCGCCGCGGCCGCTGCGCCTTGCACGACGCGCGCGGCGATGAGAAGAGCGAGCGTCGGAGCGAGACCGCAGCCCAGCGAGGCGAGCGTGAACACGGCGAGCCCGCCGAGGTAGATCCGCTTGCGGCCGTATCGGTCGCCGAGTGTGCCGCCAGTGAGGATCAGCGCGGCGAGCGCGACGGTGTACCCGTCGACAATCCATTGCAGGTCAGTGAATTCGGCATGCAGCTCGCGCTGGATGGTCGGCAGCGCGACGCTCACCACACTCGCGTCGAGCAACGCCATGAAGCTGCCGAGGAACACGGCGGCGGCCAGCAGCGGGCTCCGCGTAACGGTTTTCGTTTCGGACACACCCGCGAGCTTGGGTCCTCAAGCCGACTTGAGGTCAAGTGTCCCGGACACGCGGAAGGGCCCCTCGGAAACCGAGGGGCCCTCCTGTGGAAAAACGTTGTCAGGAAACCGAAATAGCCAGCTGGTGCAGGCCAGGGCCCGCCGCGGTGACGGTGGCCTCACCGTTGCCCGTGCGGTGCAGCGCGCGCACCGTCCAGGCCCCTTCGGCCGCGTAGAAACGGAAGTCGCCGTCCGCCGAGGACACGACCTCGCCCGCGAAGTCGCCGCCGCCGTCGAGCAACCGGACGAACGCGCCACCGACCGGTCCCTCGGTGCCGGTGACCTTGCCTGCCAGCACGACCTGGCCGCCTGTGTCGAAGTTCGCCGGGGTCGCGACCTGCGCCGGTGCGCTGCAGCCGTCTGCCATCACTTAGCTCCCAACTCGACCGGAACGCCGACCAGCGAACCGTATTCCGTCCACGAACCGTCGTAGTTCTTCACATCCGCCTGGCCGAGCAACTCGTGCAGGGCGAACCAGGCGATCGACGAACGCTCGCCGATGCGGCAGTACGCGATGGTCGGCTTGGCCTCGTCGTAGCCGGCCTCGGCGTAGAGGTCCTTGATCTCCTGCTCGGACTTGAAGGTGCCGTCCTCGTTGGCGACCTTCGCCCACGGCACGTTCAGCGCGCCCGGGATGTGGCCCGGCACCTGCGACTGCTCCTGCGGCAGGTGCGCCGGGGCGAGCAGCTTGCCGGCGAACTCGTCCGGCGAGCGCACGTCGATGTAGTTCTTCTCGCCGATCGACTGGACGACCTCGTCGCGGAACGCGCGCAGCGACAGGTCCTGCTCCTTGGCCTGGTAGGCGGTGGCCTCGCGCTTGACCTCGTCGGAGTTCAGCTCGCGGCCGTCGAGCTCCCACTTCTTGCGGCCGCCGTCGAGCAGCTGCACGTTCTCGTGGCCGTAGAGCTTGAAGTACCAGTACGCGTAGGCGGCGAACCAGTTGTTGTTGCCGCCGTAGAGGATCACGCGGTCGTCGTTCGAGATGCCCTTCTCCGACAGGAGCTTCTCGAAGCCCTCCTTGTTGACGAAGTCGCGGCGGACGCCGTCCTGGAGGTCGTTGCGCCAGTCGAGCTTCACCGCGCCGCGGATGTGCCCGTTGTCGTAGGCGGTCGTGTCCTCGTCGACCTCGGCGAACACCACGCCCGGGGTGTCCAGGTTCTCCTCGGCCCACTGGGTGGTGACCAGGACGTCTTCTCGGCTCATGGAAGCTGGCTCTCTTTCTTGGTTGATTTTACGAGGACGCCCGCGCGGGGCTGAAACGCTTGATCAGCAGGTACACCTGGCACCCGAGGCAGTAGTTGAACGCCGCGTTGAGGAACGCGGCGAAGAGCGCGAACGCGGTCGCGACGACGCCGAGCGGCGGCACCCCGGCCGCGAAGCCGATCGTGCCGACGAGCGCGAACACGAACCCGACCGCCTGCGCGAACCGCAGCGGGGCGGCGTCCTCGCGTTCGGTCGGCGGCCCGAGCCGCGGCGCGATCGCGAGCCGGTACAGCACCGAGTACGGCGCGGGCTTGAGCCCGACGAACGCACCGATCGCGAAGACCACGGTCTGCAGGGCGAGCAACGGCCACCACTGCGTGACCAGCACGACGGCGAGCACCACCGTGGTCACGATCGCGGCGAACCTGGGACCTCGCGGGTCTACGGACGGTCCGGCGGACATGGGTTCCTCCTGCTCAGTGCGAGGGGAAGAGCGTGCGGGCAGCACGCGGCGAAGACGGGTACAGCGAATCCGTGCGCGAGGCGTGCTTCAGCGCCGGTCGAGGACAGGCAGACACAAGCTGCTGCGCACGCGGCAGAAATCGACCGCGCGGCGCTGCGTCAGGAGGGTGATGGGCAGCTTGTCCACAGGGGGAGGGTACCCAGGCTCGCTCGCTCCCGGAACCATGTTCATTCCTTGGGACGAGGTCCGGATCCTGAGAATCAACCGTCGCCGACCACGAGCATGAGGGTCTTCTCGGTAGCGGGAGCGCGCGAAGTCGTCCTCTGGTCGATGGGCGCGGTCTTACTGGTACGTCAGAGCGAGCCGCTCGGTCCGGGCGCTGTTGCGCATGGCTGTAGCGAGGCCGCACGCAACAGCTACTGAGCAAACCGCATTAGGGCGGCACCAGAGGCTGGGCGCGCGGGCCAGCGGGCGCGGGTCAGTGCGATGCGGCGGTGAGGTGCGGGCGGAGCGCTTCCAGCAGCTCCGGGCCCTTGGGCACGCCGCCCACGCGCAGCAGTTCCCGGCCTTCCGGGTCCAGCGCGAGCGTGGTCGGCGTGCTGAGCACCGACAGCGCCTGCGCGACCTCGGGACGTTCGGTGACGTCCAGGTCGACGTGGTGCAGGCCGTCGGTCTTCTCCGCGAGCGACGAGAGAATCGCCCGCGTGTGCCGGCACGGGGTGCAGAACGTGGTGGAGATCTGCACCAGGGTGACGGCGGATCGCGGATCAAGGGCCGCGGAGACCGGAGCGGGGAGCGGGCGGATCGCGGCGGCCGGCTTGGCCGCGCGGATCCGGCCGTTGCGGGCGCGCAGGACCAGGCCCGCGGCCGTCGCGACGACCAGGGTCGCCAGCAGCACCCACACTCCGGTCACCGGGATCAGCCTCCGTGGTTGGTGGACAGGTCGGCGAAGTTCACGTCGTGCGCTTCGCCCTTGATGGTCACCGAACCGCTGTCCACGCGGACCGCGGTCGGGGTGACCGACAGCGGCAGCCGGGTCGTCGAAATGCTCGCCCGGAAGTTCGGCAGCAGAGCTTTCTGCACAGCTTCCGGAACGATCGTGGTGCTCTGGTCATTCCCGAACTGCAACCGGTAAGGCACGATCGAGATCGTCTTCTCCTTGAGCTGGATCAGCGCGAAGCAGAAGATCTCCACCTTCTGCCCGGCCACCTGCACGTCGCCGGAGATGCGCAAGCCCGCGCTCGTGCCGTCGGCCGGTTCGCCGTCGGCGTTGGTCGGCGTCGGGTCCGGCTGCTTGCCCTGCTCGGTGTCGCCGTACTTCACGTACGCCTGGGTCGACTGGTCGATCTTCAGGTTCTGGATCTTGTTCAGCGGCGAGACCCGGGCGAGGTCGGACGCCTTGATCGTCACCGCGCCGGTGAGCTTGCCGATCTTCACCGCCTTGGTGTTGCCGGACGTGAGGTCCGACAGCGGCGCGATCACGTCCTCCAGTTCGGCGCTCACGCGCAAGTCGCGCAGTTCGCTGCCGACCGGGACGCCGTCCGCGGAAACCGTGATGTGACTGTAGTCACCGGAGAGCGCCTGCACGGTGAACGGGAAGCCGTGGATGGTGACCGACGGATCGTCGCTCAGCCCGAGCTGTGCGCGGGCCTTCTGCGAGATCGTGTGCTCGGCGAAGGCCGCCGCTCCGAAATCCGCACCGACCAGCAGGAGCACCAGCACTCCCAGCACGATGAGCCACCGCCGCACGCGCCTGCCGCGGCGGCCGCTGCCGGGGTTAGGGGCCGGTCGGTCGTCCCGGGTCACGGGCCTGCTCGCCATCGCCTCGGTTCTCCTGTTCGGGTGGATTTCGTCGTGGTGCGGGTCACGCCTCGGCCGTTGGACCAGGTGTGATCGATCCAGCACGAGCTAGGTGCCGGGGTGTTCACCCGCTATTCTCACTTAGCACCGACCGACGCCACGTTCGAGGCGACGAATCTGAAGGCGGTGCGGATCATGAGCTTGGACCTGCTGGTGCTCACGGAGGAACTGAACGCTACCTCCGTACTACCCGCGCTGGACCTGCTGCCGCACACCGTACGCGTACGCGAGCCGGAAGTTACGGCCCTGCTCGACGCAGGTCACCGGGACGTCATCCTCCTCGACGCGCGCAGCGACCTCGCGTCCGCGAAGAGCCTCTGCCGGCTGCTTAAGGGCGCGGAGGACGAATCGGGCACGCCGGTCATCGCGGTCGTCGGCGAAGGCGGTCTGGTCGCGGTCAACGCCGAATGGCGCACAGACGACATCCTGCTGCCCACCGCTGGTCCCGCGGAGGTTGACGCACGGCTGCGGCTGGCCACCACGCGCGACGGCATCGGACTGCAGGCAGACGCCGAACTGCGCGTAGGTGACCTTGTCATTGACGAAGCGACGTACACGGCGAAGCTGCGCCGTCGCACGCTTGAGCTGACGTACAAGGAGTTCGAGCTCCTTAAGTACCTCGCCCAGCACGCCGGTCGCGTGTTCACTCGCGCGCAGCTGCTGCAGGAAGTGTGGGGTTACGACTTCTTCGGCGGCACGCGCACGGTCGATGTCCACGTACGGCGGCTTCGCGCGAAACTCGGTCCGGAGCACGAGCAGATGATCGGCACTGTGCGAAACGTCGGCTACAAGTTCGAGCGGCCGGCGAAAGGCGCGAAGCCGGTTGTCGCCGTTCCGGTCGATGCCTCGGAGCTGACCTCCCGCTGACGTTCGCCGGTAAGGTCGGTTTGTGGCTATCGACCTTGGCGACTGGACGACCGATCCCGACGACGCGGTGCGCGAAGTGCTGCTCGCGGCCAGAGCGACTGACGGACGTCCCGAGGTCGACGCGACCGGGCCGTTGCCGCGCGAATTCGAAGGCGGGCTGCATCTCCTCGCCCGCTTCGACGGCGCGCCCGCGGGATACGTCCACCTTGATACCGAAGGCGATTCCCACGGCCATCAGGTCGCGGAGCTTTTCGTGCACCCGGGTTTCCGGCGTCGCGGCGTCGGCACCGCGCTCGCACAGGCAGCAGTCGAGCGCGCAGGCAAGGGACTGCGCGTGTGGGCGCACGGCGATCACCCTGGTGCGGCGGCGATAGCGGCGAAACTCGGCCTCGGGCGTCAGCGCGAACTGCTGGTCCTGCACGTCGACGTGTCCGATGCGGACTGGCCGGAACCGGTGCTGCGCAACGGTTTCCGGTTGCGCACCTTCGTTCCCGGCCAAGACGAGGACGCGATGATCGCGGTCAACGCGCGCGCGTTCGACTGGCATCCGGAACAGGGCGCGCTGACTGCCGCCGAGGTGCGCGCCGAGGAACTCCGGGCCTGGTTCGACCCGGCGGGCTTCTTCCTCGCGGAGAACGAGAACGGCGAGGTGGCCGGCTTCCACTGGACGAAGGTCCACGACCCGGTGCCCGGCCGGTTCGACGGCGACCCGGTCGGGGAGGTCTACGTGGTCGGCGTCGATCCTGCTACCCAGGGTAGTGGCCTCGGCAAGGCGCTGACCTTGGCCGGACTTCGCTACCTGCGCTCTCGGGGACTACCGAGGGTGATCCTCTACGTCGAGGGTGACAACGCCGCGGCTTTGGCTGTGTACAACAAGCTGGGGTTCCAGCGTTTCGAGACCGACGTCCAGTACGGTGAGTGATCACGGTCGACGCGACCGGTGACCCGTGTTACTTTCTGCGTACTAGCAGGTCACGAGCAGGCCACGGCACCCGTTCGGGGGAGTAGTCCTGCTCACAACCGGTGACTTGTTCACCTTCCGTTCATACAACCAAGGAAGCCCGTCCACCGAGGCTGCCTAGTGTCCGGTTCCGGTGCGGCTCAGTCGCCGCCAATCCCGACCGGATTCACCAAAGGCACATCTCCGAGTGGAGGAAATGCAGTGAAGATCATGCGGCCCCTGGGTGCCGTCGGCATCGTGGCGAGCGCCGCGCTCGTCCTCGCCGCTTGTGGCTCCGACCCTTCGGCGTCCAGCAGCGGCTCGGGCTCGAACTCCGCCGCTCCCGCCGCCACCGGAACCGCCCAGGTCGACTGCGGGGGCAAGAGCCCGCTGTCCGGTGAGGGCTCGACGGCGCAGAAGAACGCCATCGACGTGTTCAACATGGCTTACGGCAAGAAGTGCTCCGGCCAGAAGGTGAACTACAACGCGACCGGGTCCGGTGCCGGCGTGAAGCAGTTCAACGGCAATCAGGTCGACTTCGGCGGTTCGGACTCGCCGATCAAGGACGCCGACCTCGAGGCCGCCACCAAGCGCTGCGGTGCCCCGGCATGGAACATCCCGCTGGTCGTCGGCCCGATCGCGGTCGGCTACCACCTGTCCGGGGTGGACAACCTGACGCTGACCCCGCAGGTCATCGCCAAGATCTTCAACGGCGGCATCAAGAACTGGAATGACCCGGCGATCAAGGCGGTCAAGGGCAACGAGAGCCTGAACCTGCCGGACAAGCCGATCCAGGTCGTCTCCCGCTCCGACGAGTCGGGCACCACCGACAACTTCCAGAAGTACCTCGGCGCGGCTGCCAAGGACGTCTGGACCCAGGGCGCGGGCAAGAAGTTCAACGGCGGCGTCGGCAACGGTGCGCAGGGCTCGAACGGCGTAGCCACCACGGTGAAGGGCGCCGACGGTGCGATCACCTACGTGGAGGGCGCGTTCGCCAAGGACGGCGTCACCGCGGCCAAGATCGACAGCGGCTCCGGCGGCGTCGCGCTGAGCCCGGAGAACGTGGCCAAGTCGCTCGACTCGGCGAAGTTCCTGCACGAGGGCACCAATGACCTCGCGATGGACCTCAACGGCATCTACGCCAGCAACGTGCCGGGCGCCTACCCGCTGCTGCTGACCACCTACGAGATCGTGTGCTCGAAGTACTCGAACGCGGATGTCTCGAAGGCCGTCAAGGCGTTCCTGACGGTGGCCGCCACCGAGGGCCAGCGGCCGCTGTCGAGCAAGGGTTACGTGCCGATCCCGCAGAGCCTGCAGGACAAGGTCCTGACCGCGGTCAAGGCGATTTCCTGAAACGACTGCCTAGCTGGTACGAAGGCTGACAGAGACTGTCGATGAGCGACCAACCCTCGACGCGAACGCCCACCGGCGACCCCGGTGGGCGTTCGTCGTCCGCCCGAGCGTTCCCGGAGGATCCGATTTCGGACAAGCCACCCGCGCCGGCGCCGGAAGCGCCGCCCGCGCGGAAGAAGCCGACGAAGGTGCGCGCCGGTGACCGCATCTTCCAGAATCTGACCACCGGGGCCGGGATCTTCGTCGTCGCCCTGATCGCCTTGATCGGGATTTTCCTGGTCGTCCAGGCGATCCCGGCGCTGAAGGCGGACAAGGTCAACTTCCTGTTCAACCACGGGTGGTCGACGAACGACCCGGCGAACATGGCCTTCGGCATCGCCGACCTCGCCGAGGTCACCGTGGCGACCTCGCTGGTCGCGCTGGTCATCGCGATGCCGATCTCGCTGGGCATCGCGCTTTTCCTCACCCAGTACGCGCCCGCGAAGCTGGCCCGGCCGTTCGCTTATGTCGTGGATCTGCTCGCGGCGGTGCCGTCGATCATTTTCGGCCTGTGGGGCATTCTCGTGTTCGCGCCCACGATCGAGCCGTTTTCGGAATGGGTCAACAGCACCTTCTCGTGGATTCCGATTCTCGCGCCGGGCAACATCGCGCCGAACGTGCGCGGCACCATTTTCACCGCCGGAATCGTGCTGGCGGTGATGATTCTGCCGATCATCACGTCGCTGACCCGCGAGGTTTTCGAGCGCACGCCGACCGCGCAGGTCGAGGGCGCGCTCGCGCTCGGAGCCACGCGCTGGGAGGTCATTCGCACCACGGTGCTGCCGTTCGGCAAGGCCGGTTTCGTCGGTGCGTCGATGCTCGGCCTCGGCCGCGCGCTCGGTGAAACCATTGCCCTGGCGGTGATTCTGCTGATCCCGCAGGGGCGCAACTTCGACTGGAGCCTGTTCGACGGCGGCGCGACGTTCGCCTCCAAGATCGCCCAGAACTACAGCGAGTTCAACAACCCGACCTCGGCAGGCGCCTACATCGCGGCCGGCCTGGTGCTGTTCGTGCTGACGTTCCTGGTCAACTTCGCCGCCCGCGCGATCGTCGGCAAGAAGGGGGAGTGACCATGTCGACCACCCTCGAACGACCCGCGACGACACCGGCTTTCCAGCAGGTGAGCGCGGCCCGCAAGATCAAGAACGGCGTGGCCACCGTGCTGGTGTGGCTGTCGTTCCTGATCGCCGTGATCCCGCTGGTGTGGGTGCTGTACACGGTGATCGCCAACGGCATCAAGCGGATCCCGTACAGCAACTGGTGGGGCCAGGACTTCGGTTCGGTGCTCGGCGACGAGGTCGGTGGCGGGGTGCTGCACGCGATCATCGGCACCCTGCTGCAGGGTCTGGTGTGCGCGGTCATCTCGGTGCCGATCGGCCTGCTGGTCGCGATTTACCTGGTCGAGTACGGCCGCGGCAAGCTGGCCAGGGCCACCACGTTCATGGTGGACATCCTCTCCGGCGTTCCCTCCATTGTGGCCGCTCTGTTCATTTACGCGCTGTGGGTCACCACGCTCGGTCTGCCGCGCAGCGGGTTCGCGGTGTCGCTTGCCTTGGTGCTGCTGATGATCCCGGTGGTCGTCCGCTCCGCGGAGGAAATGCTGCGGATCGTGCCGGACGACCTGCGCGAGGCCTCGTACGCGCTGGGCGTTCCCAAGTGGAAGACGATCATGAAGATCGTGCTTCCGACCGCGCTGTCGGGCATTCTCGGCGGCATCATGATGGCGCTCGCCCGCGTGATGGGCGAAACCGCGCCGCTGCTGGTGCTCGTCGGGTACACGTCCTACGTCAACTGGAACATCTTCAGCGGGGAGCAGGCGTCGCTTCCGTTGGTGATGAACAACGAACGCGCCACCAACTCGATGGACCCCGGCAGCGTCGGCTTCGACCGGATCTGGGGAGCCGCGCTCACCCTGGTGCTCATCATCGCCGTGATCAACCTGCTCGCCACGGTCCTTTCCCGCATCGTCGCCCCGAAGAAGAAGTGAGTCATGGCCAAGCGAATCGACGTCAAAGACCTGGACATCTACTACGGCAAGTTCCACGCCGTGGACAGCGTCACGCTGAACGTCCCGCCGCGGAACGTGACCGCGTTCATCGGGCCGTCGGGGTGTGGCAAGTCGACCGTGCTGCGCACGCTGAACCGGATGCACGAGGTCATTCCCGGTGCCAGGGTCGAGGGCCAGGTGCTGCTGGACGGGGAGGACATCTACGCCTCGGCGGTGGACCCGGTGCAGGTGCGCCGCACCATCGGCATGGTGTTCCAGCGGCCGAACCCGTTCCCCACGATGTCCATTAAGGACAATGTGGTGGCCGGGCTCCGGCTCGGCGGGGTGAAGAGCCGCAAGCAGCTCGACGAGGTCGCCGAGCGCGCGCTGCGCGGCGCGAACCTGTGGAATGAGGTCAAGGACCGGCTCAACAAGCCAGGCGGCGGCCTTTCCGGCGGTCAGCAGCAGCGGCTCTGCATCGCGCGGGCGATCGCGGTGCAGCCGGACGTGCTGCTGATGGACGAGCCGTGTTCGGCGCTGGACCCGATCTCGACGCTCGCGATCGAGGACCTGATCGGCGAGCTGAAGAAGGACTACACGATCGTCATCGTGACGCACAACATGCAGCAGGCGGCGCGGGTTTCGGACCAGACCGCCTTCTTCAACCTGGCGGGTGTCGGCCAGCCCGGCAGGCTGATCGAGCTGAACGACACGGAGAAGATCTTCTCCAACCCGGACGAGAAGGCCACCGAGGACTACATCTCGGGCCGGTTCGGCTGATTCCACTGTGGACGGCCGCCCTGGTTTATCCCGGCCAGGGCGGCCGTTTTGTTTTGTGCGCAACAAAAACCGCCGCCCGGCGCTAGGGCCGGGCGGCGGTTGTGCCGTGGTTTCTCAGATGGTCAGGTCTTCGTCGTCGGAGCCGTAGCCGGGCATCCGGCCGGTGACCACGAAAATCATCCGCTTGGCGACGGACACCGCGTGGTCGGCGTAGCGCTCGTAGAAGCGGCCGAGCAACGTGACATCGACCGCGGAGGCGACGCCGTGCGGCCATTCGCGGTCCATCAGCACGGTGAACAGGTGCCGGTGCAGGTCGTCGACCTGGTCGTCCTCGGCCTCAAGGTCCTTGGCCGCGGACACGTCCTTGGTCTTGATGATCGCCTCTACCTGGCGGGCGAGCTTGACCGCGGCCTTGCCCATCTCGGCGAAGTAGGGCTTGACCGCGTCCGGCAGCACCGGGTCGGGGTGGCGGCGGCGGGCGGCCTTGGCGACGTGCAGGGCGAGATCTCCCATGCGCTCCAGGCTTTCCGCCGCGTGGATGGCGGCGAGCACGGTGCGCAGATCGGTCGCGACCGGGGCCTGCAGCGCCAGCAGCGCGTACGCCTGCTCCTCGCATTCGGCGCGCGCGTCGTCGACCTTCGCGTCGTCGCTGATCACCTGCTCGGCGAGGCCGAGGTCGACCTCCAGCAGTGCTTTGGTGGCCCGCTCCATGGCGTCGGCAACCTGGACCGACATCGCGGCCAGGTTTTCGGCGAGCTGATCGAGTTCGACATGGTAGGCCTCACGCATGAACACACCCTACGACGTGGACTGTCCGAATACCGCATCGCTGGGTGAACCGCGTATGAACCCCGCCTAACGAATCCGGAGCGCTCAGCCGGTGTTGGTGTTTTTGCCGGGACTGGCGTTCGCGGGCGGCGCACTGGCCGCGGTTCCGGCGGGCTGGTTGCCCGGCAGCGGAGTGTTGTCGCGCAACGCGTCGAAGAGGCTCTTGGTCTTTTCCTGGATCAGGACTTCGTTGCCGCGCTTGTTCGGCAGGCCGACGGTGGGCACGGTCAGGAAGTTGATGTTGGCCGGGTCGAGCCCGCGCATCGATTGCGCGAGCGTCATCATTTGCTGCACCCCGAGGTTGTCGCCGAACGTGGCGTGCGCGAACGCGGTGATGAAGCCGGACAGTCTCCCCGGATCCAGTACGACATCCGAGGACATGACCTTCTTGAGCAGCGCTCCGATGAACGCCTGCTGCCGCTTGATCCGGCCGTAGTCGGAGGTCTTGTCACCGACGACGTGCCGGGCGCGCACGTAACTCAGCGCCTGATCGCCGGAAATGGTCACGTCGCCGGTCTCGGTCAGCACCTTGCCGAGCGTGGTGTCGATGATCGGTTTCTCGTTGTGCACGGTCACCCCGTGCACCGCGTCGACCATTTCCTTGAACCCGTTGAAGTCGATGCCGACGAAGTGGTTGATCCGCAGACCGGTGATTTTCTGGATTACCTTTGTCATGCATTGTGGTCCGCCGACCGCGTAGGCCGTGTTGAGCTTGGCGATCTTCTGCTCGCGCACGATCTCGTCGGTAGTCTGGGATTTGGCCGGATCCCACCGGTTGCAATCCGGCCGGTCGATTTCCAGGTCTCGCGGGAACGAAACGACCACGACCCGCTTCCGGTCCGCGGGAACGTGCGCCACCATCACGGTGTCCGACCGCGCGCCGGGAATGTTGGCCGCGTCCCCGACATTCTCCTCGGCGGAAGCGCCGTCGCGGGAATCGGAGCCGACCATGAGGAAGTTCTCGTCGTTGGCCTGCGCATCGGCGTTCTGGATGTCCGAGGAGTTTTCGTCCAGCGCGGACACCTGGGCGAATTTGGCGTCAAACCAGGTAACCGCACCCCACGCGACGCCCGTGCCGATGAAAATGAGCGCGACAACCACGATCAACGCGATCCGCCCGATCCGGACGTTGCGCGCGGTATGCCGTTGTTTCTTCTCCTGAAGCCGAGTCTGTTCCGGCTTCTCGGCGGGCGGCTCTTGTTCTTCCTCTTCTTTGTCGAGCAGTACGACCCGCTGCAACGCAGTCCGGGTCTGCTCGAACAAGGCCATCGACCGGGTAGTGAGCCGCTCCCGCCGCTCCCGGCGCTTCGCTTCCTCGGCAGCCGCGTCGTCATGCGCGGCCGAGAACCGAGCGAGACTGTGATCGATCTTGCGACGGTACTGAGTCGCCTCGTCGATCGCCTCCATCTCGTCGGTCATCGTGAGCGGATCCATCTCCGCCCGAACCGCGGCGGCCGGCCTCGCCGGAGTACGCCGGGGCCGCTTGCCATTCGGCCCCTCGACGGCCTGGCTCAGCTGAGTGCGCTCCGGGTCTGAGGCAGGCTTCGCCGCCGGACTGAGCTGGGTCTGCTCGGAGTCCCCGGCGGCTACGGCGCCGAGCCCGATGCCCTTGACCGGGGTGAACTGCGTCCGATCCGCCGGGAGCGGCTGCTTTCCGCCTAGCGCCGGGCTCCGCTCGCCCTCTGCTTCCGGACCGCCCTGCGGCCCAGCGTTCGGCGCGGGTCTGCGCCGGGGACGCCCGTCCTTGGCCGCGGAGCCGCGCTGCGGGCGCTCGTCATCCAGGTCACCGTCGAGTGCTGGGCTGAGCTGAGTTCGTTCGGGGTCTTGCGCCGGGTTTCGGCTGCCGTCCAGCTGCGGGCCTTGCGCCAGGTTTCGGCTGCCGTCCAGTGCCGGGCCTTGCGCCGCACTCCGGCCACCGTTCAGCGTGGGGCCGAGCTGGGTTCGTTCAAGATCTTGCGCTGCACCCCGGCCGCCGTCCGGTGCCGGGCCGAGCTGGGTTCGTTCAAGATCTTGCGCTGCACCCCGGCCGCCGTCCGGTGCCGGGCCGAGCTGGGTTCGTTCAAGATCTTGCGCTGCACCCCGGCTTCCGTCCGGTGCCGGGCCGAGCTGGGTTCGTTCAGGACCTTGCGCTGCACCCCGGCTTCCGTCCGGTGCCGGGCCGCGCCGTGGACGTTCCGGTCGGCGCGAACGTCCGGAACCGGCGTCGTCCAGCCCGTCACCGTCCAGTGCCGGGCTGAGCTGGGTCTGCTCAAGACCCTGAGCCGCGCCCGGCCCACCGCGCTCGACGCCATCCGGCGCGCCGGCTCGCCCACGCCGCGGCGACGGAGCCCGCCCTTGCTCGGCCTGCTTGCCCCGCAACCGGTCCGGCTCAAGCGCCGGACTCAGCTGCGTCCGCTCAAGTTCGTCCTCGGGTTCCGGATCGAGGTCACCAGGTCGCCGCCCGGCCGGTCCAGGACCCGCCACCCGTCGGCGAGGCGCGTTCGGCCCCGGCACTCGGTGCCCGCCGGAGTCCTGCCCAGCCGCGCGCTGCCCGTCAGGTTCGATCGGCAGCGCCGCCGAATCAGCACCAGCTATCCGCTGCTCAGCGGGCCCGGGGCCGCCAGGCAACCGTGGCGCTTGCTCGGCGGGCCTCCGCTGCGCTGCCGAGCCAGGCCCGGCGGCTGTTTGCCCAGCGGAATCTGGCCCTGTCGCCCGCATCCGCGGCCCGTCCAGTCCCGGACCAGGCAATCCGCCGGAGTCCGGACCGGGCATTCGCGGCCCGTCCAGTCCCGGACGAGGCAATCCGCCGGAGTCTGGACCGGGCATTCGCGGCCCGTCCGCTTCCGCACCCGGCATCCGCTGCCCAGGAGCGTTCTCCGCACCGTGCGGCGGTCGAGGCCCAGGCGGCTCCGGCGAAACCGGGACCCCGCCGCCCTGCCGAGGCCGAGGCGGAAGTCCATCCGCTCGCCGACGCCGCGGTCGGGCCCCCTGCTCCGGAGAACCAAGCTCGGCGCTCCCCGGCTGCCCACCGTTGTGCACCGGCCCAGGCCCGGCCTGACGACGCCGCGGTTCTCCCGGCTCACCGGCTTCGCCGGGACCAGGCCGAACCCGCCCGCCCGGCTCCGCCGAAGAAGCTTCAGCCCCGTTGAGCTGTCCGCCGGGTCCCATCGCACGAGACCCGCCCGGCTCCCTGCGACGGTTAGCTCCCTCGGCCCGTCCGCCAGCGACTGCGTCGCCGGGCCGCTCACTCAAGCCATTGCGACGCCCAGGCCCGTCCACCTCACCGGGCCCACCCCGATAGTCGCCAAGCGCGGAATCCGGCGCGGCATGCCTGGTCTCTCCGCGAACGTCGGCTGGCCGAGCCCGCCGACCACCCGGCGGCACCGCGTAGCCAGTCTCGCCAAGCCCTTCACCCGGCTCGACCTGGTAAGCCCCAGTCTCCCGACGCCGCGCGTCGTCTCGGGCAGCGTCCGGGTCGCCGGCGCCGCCCGGCACCGCTCCGCCAAGAAGCGCACGCCCGCCCACTCGCGCAGGCCCGGTGCCATTGCCGAGCGCAGAACCGTCGGCTACCTCTCGGCTGTGCCGATTGCCGACGCCTCCGAGGCCATCGACCCGCCCGTCTCCCCGGCTGCCAGTCGGTCCGGCACCGTCCTCTGCCACCTCGCCGTGTCGGCTGCCGCGCCCGTTCGTCCAGCGGCCCGCAGGCGCGCCGTCGCCGTCTGTGGGCCCGCCGTGCCGCCCGCCGAATCCGTTGACGTGCCCGTTCGCGCGTTCGTCAGCTAGCGCGTCCGCCGCGGGTTCGCTGTGCCGCTTGGCCCGCCTGCCCACCGAGCCGGTGTCTCCTCCGGCCACCTCGCCATGGCGATTGCCGACCCCGTTCGCTCGTCCACCGGTTGGCGCGGCGTCGCCTTCCGCGGGTTCGCCGTGTCGCCCGCCAACCCCGTTGACCTGCCCATTAGCCAGGTCGCCCAGACCCGAGCTGTCTGCCGGCTCAGCGTGCCTGCTGCCAACCCCGTTGACGTGCCCATTCGCTCGCCGCCGACCCGGCTCGGCGGGCACCCCAGCGCGGCCGTTCGTGCCCGGGAAACCGGCGTCCGGCTCCGCTCGCCGTCGTCCTGGTTCAGGCCGCTCGCTGTCCGCTCGGCGACGGCCAGGCTCTGCCCGGCGGGTGCCTGGTTCCGCGAGCCGGCTCGCTGGCTCCGCATGCCGCGTTCCGGGATCGTCGGCGAAGGCGGGGCGTTCGCCGGTGTGCCGCGCGACCACGTCGGACACGCTGATGCCGCCGTGCGTGTCCATCGAACGGCGACGTCCGCCGCGGGGGCGAGCCGGGATGTCGGAGTGGCGACCGGTGCCGGGGGTGTTGCGCTCGTCGGGCACTCGGTCTCCTCTCGCACGTCAGGCGCCAGGCTGGGGCGGCTTACCTTTGAACACCCGGCGGCTGCACCGGGTCTCCCAGGACTCGTCGTACCGGGGGAGCTTTTCGTTATCGTACGGATACCCGCCGTTCGTGACGACACCCTCCCGCGAATTTCTTCACCATGCGTCGCCCTAAGGCGCACTGAAGCGGACGAACAGGTGAAGATCGGGTTCAATGAATGGAGTAATCGCAGACGTGCGTTACTCAGAGTGCGTAATTACCTGAGCGGTCTCGCGGTCATGGAAAGCGACCTTGTTGCGTCCCGCCCGCTTCGCGGCGTAAAGGAGATTGTCGGCTCGGTGAAGCTGACGCGGCCCGGATCCGGTGCCGTGCGCGAGGCCGACGCTGATCGTAACCCGCAGGCCCGGCCGGAGTTCTGACCAGGGATGACGGGCGACTCGAAGGCGGGCGGCGTCGGCGACCCGGACGGCGCCCCGGTGATCGATTCCCGGCAGGACGAGAGCGAATTCCTCGCCGCCGTACCGTGCGCAGAACGCATCGGCGGGCAGCCCCTCTTGCAGGAGATCGGCGACCCGGCAGAGGACGCGGTCGCCGAGAAGGTGACCGTACGTATCGTTCACGGACTTGAACCGGTCGAGGTCGACCAGGGCGACGGCCACCGCGGCGGGCAGCTCAGGCAGCCGCTGGTCGAGGTACCGCCGGTTGTAGCTGGAGGTGAGCGGATCACGCAGGCTGCCCGCTCGCGCGATGTCGAGCGCGGAGCGCAGGTGCCGGTAGGCCCGCCGCCAGTCGCCGCGCGTCGCGAACAGGTCCGCGATGGACTCGTGCAACGTGAGCAAGTCTGGCGCGGTCTCCCCCGTTCCGAGCTCGTCGTCCGCCGACACTCTGACCTCCGCCACTCCATCGTCTTCGTCGTAAAGGAGCGTTGGCTTGAGTCATCGGTACGGACGAAGGTGAATTTCGCTCAAGTGGACGACGGACTTCCGCTGATGTCACGCAGCGCAGTTCTTCGCTCAGAGCGCGGAGAAGGGCTTTTTGTCCTTGAGCTGCGCGAATTGATCACGTGCCCAGTAACTCGCGTCAGTCATCGGATCTGTGATCCACTGTGTGTAATCGGCCCAGGAAATCCATCGCCAGCCGCCCACTTCTTCGGGATTCGGCCGCGGATCGACGTCCGTCCAGGCGGTGAACACCGGACAGAACTCGTTCTCCACGATCCCCTGGAAGGGCGGCGTGCGGTAGCGGTACGTGGGCAGCACGCACTTGAGGTCATCGAGTTCGGGCAGCCCGAGTTCGTACGAAGCCCGTCGGCGCACGGCGGTCTCCAGCGTTTCGGCGGGAGCCGGGTGCCCGCACACGCTGTTGGTCCACACGCCAGGCCACACCTTCTTGTGCGGCGCGCGCTGGGTGATCAGCAGGGCGTTGTCCGAACGGCGCAGGACGTAGCAGGAGAACGCGAGGTGCAGTCGCGTCTCCGCGTGATGACTGGCGAGCTTCGGCCCGGTCTCCCCGGTGGGCACGCCGTCCTCGGTCACGAAGACAACGCGTTCGGTTTCGGCTTCAGTGCTGGTGTTCACTCCGGATACTGAACACCACGCGCCTACCGGCCGATACCGCGAGCCGGGTGGCCGTTTCGCCCGGTTCGAGTGTCGGGCCTTCACGCACCGCTCGAATCCTCAGTCCAACCGATACCCAACCGAACGACGGCGCGGGCGAGACCCGGTGTCACCGGCTGCCGAGATGCTCGACGATCAACGAGGTCAATGCCTCCGGCGCTTCCTCCGCTACCCAGTGCGACACCTCCTCCAGCATCTCGAACCGGTACGGCCCGGTGCACCAATTCGCCGTGTCGAGCGCGGCGGTGGAACCGAAGGCGACGTCCTCTGTGGACCACACGTACATCGCCGGCACCGAAATCTTGCCGATCTTCCCGCCTGGACGGCCGGCTCGATACCAGTTCAGCGCGGCGGTGAGCGCGCCTGGTTCGGACAGTCGCTGCACGTACTCGTCGATCTTGCTCGGCGGGATGCGCCGGTCGAAGATGTCGCGCAGCGCCTTGGCGTTGTCGGCCAGCATGCGGCGCT
Organism: Amycolatopsis rubida; assembly: GCF_900115345.1. Lineage (GTDB taxonomy): Bacteria > Actinomycetota > Actinomycetes > Mycobacteriales > Pseudonocardiaceae > Amycolatopsis > Amycolatopsis rubida. The sequence continues at coordinate 1,318,571 of NZ_FOWC01000001.1, forward strand.
CGGTCGCGGGGGTCTGGCGCCATTCGGTCAGGTAGGCCGACCGCAGGTGCTGGTCCTCGTCCGTCCGCATCGCCTCGGCGAGCGCGCCCGGGTGCGGAGTGGACACCACGGTGACGCTGCGCAGGCGCTCCGGGTGCTCGTCCGCCGTCCACCAAGCGACCGCGCCGCCCCAGTCGTGGCCGACCAGGTCGAACTTGCTCCAGCCGAGCGTGTCGGCCATGGCCACGACATCGGACACCAGCGTCGAGATGCCGTATTCGGCCGGATGCTCGGGCCGCACGTCCGGCGAGTAACCGCGCTGATCCGGCGCGATCGCGCGGTAGCCGAGCACGCCGAGCGTCGCCACCTGGTGCTCCCACTCCACGGCGGCCTGGGGAAAGCCGTGCAGCAGCAGTACCGGGCGGCCGTCTTCAGGACCGGCGGCGATGGCGTCGAAGGATCCCGCGTCGGTCGGGATGGTCAGCTGGTCGATCACGAGACGCACTCTACGGACCGGCACCGACAGTTCTGGCCGGTCTCGCGGCAGCTCTGTGATCTGAGCTACACGGGAACAAATAAGTTGAGTCAGTCGTTGGCAACTTTGCAAGGCTTGGTCAGCGCCCTAGCGGCTGGCCGCAGTTGTCCGAAAGGGGATTCGACAATGCTGATCCGCACCGACCCGTTCGCCCAGTTCGACCGTCTGACCCAGCAGTTCTTCGGCGGTCAGGGCACCGCGCCGCGCTCCGTTCCGATGGACGCTTACCGCGTCGGCGACGAGTACGTCATCCAGTTCGATCTCCCGGGGATCGCCCGCGACTCCATCGACGTGAGCGTCGAGCGCAACGTGCTCACCGTCCGCGCCGAGCGCACGCCCGTCGCGGTGGAGGACGCGCAGGTCCAGGTGTCCGAGCGGCCGCGCGGCAAGTTCTCGCGCCAGCTGTTCCTCGGCGACACGCTCGACACCACGCGGATCGCCGCGGACTACGTCGACGGTGTGCTGACGCTGCGCATTCCGGTCGCCGAGAAGGCCCAGCCGCGCAAGATCACTGTCGGCGGAGAGCCGCGGAAGATCGACGCCTGAGACCTCCGTACCCAAGTTGTCCCCAGGTTGTCCACAGTGGGCTGTGGACAACCTGGGGACAATTGCTATCTGTGCAGGTCAACGGCAGTAATCGAGTCGGCTGGCTGCCGCTTGCGCACCAGGGGCGCGATCGTGCGGTTGAGGACGAGGTACTCCGCGACGAGCGCGCAGACCATGATCGAGCCCACGCGCTCGCCGTGTAGATGTCGGCGAAGGTCAGCGTCGGGAAAAGGCCCTTCGTCGCCGCGCCGACCGCGGCGAAGCTCAGCGCGCGAAAGTCGGGTGACGTCGGTGTACGCCTACCCCCGCCGGAGACGCGGTATTGCTCGACCATGGACTCGCATGCGGCGGAGGCCGTGCACGCAGGCCGCCACCGGAGGAGAGGACGCGGACTGAGCTGCGCCGGGTGTCCCTAGTCCGCGGCGTCGAGCAGCTTGGCCCGGCTCGTCTCGGTGCCGATTTTCGCGCCGACCGCGGTGAGGATCCCGCCGAGTGCGATCATGATCAGCGGTGTGTAGAGGTAGGGCATGAACGAGCTGAGACCGAGCATGTAGAAGCTGTAGAACGACGGGATGAGCAGCGACACGCTGTAGGCGACGCCGTAGCCGGATGCGCGGATCTTGGTCGGAAACGCCTCGATCAGATAGACCGTCGCGACGCCGAACGGCGAGATCGCGACGACGAGGCCGACCGTGTACAGCGCCATGGCGAGAACGAAGCTGCCTCCGGTGCTCAGCAGCGTCAGCATCGCGAGAAAACTCGGCACCGACACGAGAAACGTGGCGATCCCAGCGCAGATCAGCACTCGACGTCGGCCGTATTTCTGCCCGAGATGTCCAAGTGCGAGATAGCCAAGGAACAGCGCGACGTTCGACACCAGCAGAGCCGTCGTCACTGCGCCGGAGTTCTGCTTGAGATAGGTGATCAGCAAACCTGAAACGGGGGAGATGATCGATTGCACGCCGAACCAGAGCCCGGTCATCAGCAGCATCGCCTGGGCGAGACGGCGGCGGATCTTGCGGTCGCGAAGGAGTTCGCGCAGCGGTGCCTTCTTCTCGGTCGCGGATTTTTCGCGGGCGGTCTCGGCCCGCCAAGCAGCGGACTCGTCGACAGACCGGTAGAAGAAGAGGAAGAACACGACTCCGAGCAGTCCGCCGACGAAGAACGGCAACCGCCAGCCCCAGTTCTGGTAGGCCGATCCGGCTCCACCGCCGGGCAGGAAGCTCAGCAGCGGCAGCGTCACGGCGGAGATCGCGATGTAGCCGATGGGGTAGGCGCCGGCGATGTAGGCGCCGACGATGCCCCGTTTCGCGGGTGGACAGGATTCGAGCGCCAGCGGGTTTGCGCTGGTGTACTCGCCGCCCATGAAGATGCCGCCGACGAAACGCAGCAGCAGGAGACAGACGATGCCGCCGTAACCCCATTGCGCGTAGCCGGGGAGAGCGGCCATGAGGAAAGTGGCGACGGTGAATCCGGCGACCGCGATCAGGGTCGCGTTGCGGCGGCCGATGCGGTCGCTGATGCCGCCGAAGATGATGGAGCCGACGGGACGGCCGAGCAGTGTCGCGGCGAAGGTCAGGTAGAACAGGGTCGTCTCGACCGAGTCCGGGATGCCTTTCGGCTGGAAGTAATGGATCGCCGGGGCAAGCGCGACGACCGGCAGATAGATGTCGAAGTAGTCGACGCCGAAGCCGAAGAACGCGGCGTGCGTGGCCCGCTTGGCCTGTTTCGCGGCAGCCGTCCTTGAGGATTGCCCGGCGGGAGAGACTGGCGGCGCGGGTGGGATTCGGTCCATGACCGGAGCTCCTGTTCAGGTGTGACATCGACGGTGATGCCGCGGGGTGCCGCGGAGTTCCCCCTTGCCCCGGGCGACGCCGGGTCGGCGGCGTCCCCGGGGAGGAATGCGCGGAATCAGGCCCCGACGATCTCGGCGCGGGCGCGGTCGAGATCTTCCGGGCGGCCAGAGGTGAGCGCGGCGACGACCCGGCCCCCGCGCTCGTACCAGACCGTGAAATCGCTGTCCCAGGAACCAGTGACCCGGGTCCGGTCCCACTGCGTGGCGGGCCCGACGTATTCGAAACGCGCCCAACCGGCGAGTTCGGTCCAGAAATACGGGACTTCCCGGTGCGCCACCGGTTGGCCGAGGATGCCGTGGGCGGCGGTCACACCTTGTGCGATCGCGTGGTCCTCGTGCTCGACGCGCAGCGCTCTGCCGTGCACTTCGCTGTGGTACTCGCAGACATCGCCCGCCGCCCAGTGCCCGGTGGCGCTGGTGCAAAGCGTGCGGTCGCACAGGATTCCTCCGCTGGGCCCGAGCCGCAGCCCGGCCTTCCGCGCGAGTTTGGTGTCCGGGACGGCTCCGGCGCCGACCACCACGAGGTCGCCCGGAATGTCGCGGCCGCTGGCCGTGCGCACGCCGGTGGCAGTCCCGTCCCCGGTGAATTCGCTGACCTGCTCGCCGCAGACCAGCGTGACGCCGCGCGCGGTCAGCAGCCGGGCGACGTGGCTGGCGACCTCCGGGCCGAACGCGGTCTCGAGAGGTGCGCGTTCGGGCATGACCATCGTGCACTCGACGCCGGATTCGGTCAGGGACGCGGCGACCTCGGCGGAGATGAAGGATCCGCCGACGAGCACAGCCCGGTGCGCCGCTGCCGCCTGGGCCCGGAGTTTGTGCGCGTTGGCGGGTGCCCGGAGATAGTGGATGCCGGCGTTCGCGGAGCCGGGCAGCGACAGGCGGCGGACCATCGCACCGGTCGCGAGCAAGGCGCTGCGGTACCGGATCTCGGTCTTGTCCGCCAGCGTCGCGGTCCGCGTCTCGGTGTCCAGCGAGAGCACCGCTGACCGGGTCCGCAGCTGGACGTCGTTGTCATCCCACCACTGCGGGGACACGACGGCGAGGTCCGTGTCCCCGGCTTCCGGTCCGAGCAGTTGCTTGGTGATCGGCGGACGCCGGTACGGCGGGTCCAGTTCGCGGGTGACCAGGGCGATCGACCCGGCGAAACCCTGCTTGCGCAGTTCGGCCGCCGCGGCCGCCGAGGCCACCCCGCCGCCGATCAAGAGCGCGTCGACGTCGGTGTCGGTCATGTCAGTCCTCATCGCAGGGTTCGAAGTCGGACTTCGCCGCGCCGCAGACCGGGCAGACCCAGTCGTCGGGGATGTCCTCGAACGCGGTGCCGGGCGGGATGCCGCCCTCGGGGTCCCCTTCGGCGGGGTCGTAGATGTCGCCGCAGGACACGCAGATCCATTTGCGGGTCGCTCGCACTGTTTCCATCGCTGCTCCTATTCCCCGGTCCCCGCCCACCTCGACCGGCTCGGGTCGAGCAAGGGGGACAGGTCGTCGTGCCGGGCCCAGGCCAGGCTTTCCAGTTCCAGCGCGTCGAGTTCGACGGCTTGGCGGGTGCGGAGGTCCTCGATGCGCAGCCGGGACCGCCCGCCGCCGGATTCGCGCACGGTGACGCCGACGACGGCGAACTCGTTGCGCACCAGCACCCGGTCCGGATCGGGTTCGAGCGCCGCGAGGATGTCCTCGATCGGCATGCCGTCGGAGCCGCTGCGTCCGGAGTCGCTCATGGCTTCGCGAACCGGCATTCCAGCGTGCGCTCTTCCGCCGCGCCGAGTGCCGCGGCGAGATCGTCCTCGTCGGCGTACGCGCGGTCCGGGATCGTGCGGGCGGACAGGGTCGCGACCACTTCGCCGTCGAAGGGGAACGGGTCCACGACGACCACGCCGGGTTTGACCGGGGTCAGGGTCAGATCGGTGCGCGGGCCGCCGACGCGTGACGGGGCCAGCTGGATGACCCGCGGTCCCGGTCGCTGGTCGATGGTCCGCAGCGTGCTCGCGAGCGGCACCGCGGGGCCGTCGCCGGGGGTGGTGTCGGCGAGGGAGGCGTAGAGCGAGAACAGATCCCACACCTGCAGCAGGTCGTAGTGGTACCAGAGGCGGGCTTCGAAATCGCTGCGGATGCTGTCTTTCACCAGCGACTTCTTCGTTTCGGCCCAGCGTCGCTCTTCGTCCGCGACGTGCTTTTCGCGGATCTCGTCGAGCGGGGTTGCCGCCGGAGTGATGCCGACGCCGCCGTCCTGCATGCCCCAGCGGTTCCGGTACAGCCCGGTCCAGTGCATGCTCACGAGCAGTCCGGCGTAGGCGTCCTCCTGGTAGATCCGGTCGACGCCCCGCTGGTACAGCGGCAGGTGGTCCTCCAGCGGGATCTCCAGGAAGTGCAGCGGACGCCGCGCCTCGGCGTTGAACAGCGGTCCGGCGTCGGCCTCGAGCCAGCCGTCGTCGTGGCGCGCGGTGCCGATCCGGACCTGCTCGCGGCGGGTGGGGGCTTCGAAGCCGGAGTTGCCCCATCGCAGGGTGAGCTCGCCGGCGAGCCGGCCGTGCTCGTTCTGGTCGACCAGGACCAGCTCGCCGCCGCGTCGGGTGATGAGCATCGGATTTCCTTTCGGTGGTGGGGAAACGCGTGTTCGTCAGATTCGTCAGAGCAGGACGGAAAGGTTGCCCAGGTGCCCGCCGTTGTTGACGAGGACGGCCTTCTTCCGCGCGATGCGGAGTTCGCCGCCGTCGCGGCGCAACCGGTAGCGGTACCGGCCCGCGTGGTGATGCAGGACGTCGCGGCGGAACTCGACGACCAGGAACGCGGCTGCGACGTCGATCTCGCCGTGGCTTTCCCGCAGCACCTGGACGTTGCTCACCAGATGCACGGTCCGCGAGCGCGGTTCCTGGGCGTAGGCCAGTCCGCTGTCCAGCCGCCACACGCGTTCGGCGAGGAAGGCCACGTCGTCGTACACAATGGACACGTCGCGGTCAGGGTCGGTGTCGTCGGCGTTGGCCGGGATCCAGTAGACGGCGTCGTCGGCGAACAGCTTGCGCCAGCCGGGGAAATCCCGGGCGTCCAGCAAAGCCGCTTCGGCGTAGAGGAATTGTTCGATCTCGCTCACGCGCCCGCCTCCATCAGTTCGAGCCAGCGGCGCAAGTACGCGCGCTGCGGCACTTCGTCCGACGACCGGCCGATCCGGACACCGGTCTCCTCGTCGACGACTTCGCGGTGCAGGCCCCTGGCCATCAGCGTGAAGTCGGCCGCGCTGGCCGACGCCTCGTTGCCCTGGGTCACCCGGTCGAAGCCCACCTCGATGTCGTCGGTCGAGCCGAAGCCCGCCGGGCCGTAGAAGATCTCGTGGTCCCGCAGGATCCGCGCGCGCGTCTCCGCGTCGGCTCCGCGGGGGAGCAGCGGGTAGAGGTACACCCAGGTCTCGTCGACCGATCGCGGCACGACCAGGCGCAGGTGCGCGCCCACGAAGGCGAGGCTCGGAAAGATGTTGAGGTTGAACGGGATCAGCTCGCCGATGGCGATGGCGTGCGCGTTCTCGCCCGCGTCTTCGAGCCTGCCGTACTCGTGCACCGCGTGCCCGTTGCCGAGGTCGATGCCCCGCCAGTCCGGATTCGTCCGCACGTTCTTGACCCAGGGGCTGCTCTTCCCGGTGCGGTCCTTGAGGATGTCGAGCCAGCTCTTGTGGGTGAAGGAGAAGTGGTACGGGTCGATCGTGTTCTCGATCTGGAGCTTCCAGTTGCCGCGGTAGACGAGCTTGTGCGCCCGCGACACCAGTTCGGGCCCGCCGTCGCCGATGCCGGCGATGAAGTCGAGGTAGCGGCGCGCGTTGCCGAGGTAGTCCGGAAGCGGCGGCACGGCGGCGTCGAGGCTGGCGAACACAAAGCCGCGGTACGACTCCACGCGGGGGACGTGGACCAGGCCCATCGCGCTTTTGTCGAACTCGGCGTACCCGTCGTCGAAGGGAACCCCGGTCAGCTCGCCCGAGGACGAGTAGGTCCAGCCGTGATAGGCGCAGCGGAAGAAGTTCGCGTTGCCGGTCTCGCGCTGGCACACCTGCGAGCCGCGGTGCCGGCAGCGGTTGAACATGACGTTGATCCGGCCGGTGTCGGCGGAGCGGTTCACGATCACCGGCTGCCTGCCGAGGTATGCGGTCCGGTAGTCGCCCGGTTCGGGGATCTCCGTCTCGTGCGCGACGAACACCCAGGTCCGGTGGAACACGGTGACCAGCTCGCGTGCGAAGATCGACGGGTCCCGGTAGATCCGGGTGCTGACGTGCCAGTCGTCGGTGATCAGCGGGTCCTTCGCCGGGCCGTCCGCGGTGATGCTCATGGTCTTGCTCCTCAGCGGTGAGAAAGGTCGGGGAAGACGGTGGCCCGGATGGCTCCGGGGTCGTCGTTCGCGGCGTTGAGCGCCTTTTCGGTGTCCTCGATCGAGAACCGGCCCGTGCACAGCAGATCGAGCGGGTAGCGGCCGGACTCGATCAGCCGCAGCGCGGGCGGGACGAGCCTGCTGGGCCGCCCGCGGACCCCGCGCAGGGTGAGCACTCGCCGGTTCATCGCGTCCACAATGGACTCGGCACCGCCGCCGGCTCCCTTGGCGACCCCGGCTTGCACGACGGTCGCGCGGTCGCCCGCGACGGCGAGCGCGGTGTCGAGCCCGGCCGCGCTGCTCGCGACGTTGACCACCACGTCCGCGAACGTCCCGTCGGTCAGGTGCGCGACCTGCTCGATGACGTCTCCGGTCAGCGTGTGGTCGGCGCCCAGCTCTCGCGCGACCGCCAGGCGAGCTTCGTCGGCGGACGTGCCGACGACGATCACCTTGCCCGCGCCCGCTTCCTTCGCGCCGACGAGACACGCGAGGCCGTGCGGACCCGGCCCGACGATCACGACAGTCCCGCCCTGGTGCAGCCCGCCCACACGGGTGACCCAGTCGAGCCCGTTGGAGATCGGGATGAACAACTGCACCAGTTCCGCGGGCACGTCCTCGGACACCTTGTGCACGATCGCCTGCGGGTGCAGGTACAGGTAGTCGGCGTACCCGCCGTACAGGCTCGGTCCACTGTGGATGGACTTCCCGCCGTACCGCGGCACCCGGCACATCTGATACGCGCCCGCCAGGCACGAACGGCAGGTGCCGCAGGGCAAGTACTCCTCCACGACGATGCGATCGCCTGCCGCGACGCCCCATCGCCGCGCCGCGCCGTCGCCGAGTTCGGCGATCCGGCCCACCAGTTCGTGCCCGAGCACGCACGGAAGTTCGTAGAACGGGTTGACTCCCCGGTACGCGGCGATGTCGGTGCCGCAGACGCCGGTCGCCTCGATCTTGAGCAGGCCGTCGTCGGTTCCGATGCGCGGCAACGGGAATTCCTCGATCGTGAGCTGTCCTTCGCCGTGCAGCACGGCGGCCCTGCTGGTCGTCATTCCCCGGCCTTCCGCTCGGACGCGCGCAGGAGCTGCCCGGCCTCGGCGGCGGTGACGACCTGCCCGTACTTGGCCTGGATGTCGAAGAGTGCGGCCGCGTGGGGTTCCGCGGCGCGATCGGCGACCGCGTCGCCGGGCACCACGGCGCGATAGCCGTGCTGGAGCGCGTCGACCACGGTCGCCCGCACGCAGCCCGACGTCGTCGCTCCGGTGACCACGACACCGTCGCAACCGGAACCGGCGAGGAACGCCGCGAGGTTGGTGCCGAAGAAACCCGACGCGAACAGCTTCGCCAGCACGGGTTCGTCCGGTCGCGGGGCGAGCCGCTCGTCGATCTCCGCCCACCGGCTCCCGGCCCGGCACTGGGCGAGCGCCGGCATCTTCTCCAGGAAAGGCGCGGCAACGCGCTCATCGGCCGCGGCGTACTGGATCCGCGTGAACACGCGAGGCAGCCCCAGCCCGCGCGCGAGGTCGAGCAGCCGGGCTGTCTCCCGCACGGCTTCGCCGGCGTCGCAGCCGAGAGCCGAGTCCCGGTCGGTGAACCCGTAGGTGAAGTCGACGACGACCAGAGCGGGTCGCCGGATCCCGGACTGACGCTCCCCGATACGCCTCTCCCGGTACAGCTGGGCGGCTGTGACGGACACGCCCCACCTCCTTGAACTGGATAAGTTGCATACAACTTTGCGTGGATGTGCCTGAGTCTGCGTTGGGTGATGCGTCCACTGGGGTTGCCCAAACAGCAGATAGAATTCTATATTCAGAGCATGAGTTGCGGGCCGCGGGATGTCAAGTGTCGGTGTTCGGGCAGGTCAAGATCGCAAATTGACCCGGATTGGCGAGCGGTTGCCTCTTGACGGCTCACCTCCGATCGGGTGCAGTGCCAGGGTCAGCGGTTTGCGGCTACGTCACCAATCGAGGAAAAGTTGCATACAAATCTCCGAAGGGGGACAGGATGGCTTTGCCAGGCCGGACCGCGCTGGTGACCGGCGGCGGGAGCGGGATCGGTGCGGCCTGCGCGCGCCGGCTCGCTGCGGAGGGAGTGGACGTCGTCGTGCTCGACGTGCGTCCCGGCGCTGCCCAGGAGGTGGCGCTAAGGACAGGCGGTCGTGCTCTGGTCGTTGACCTGGCCGATCTTGCCGCGGTCGACGAGGCGTTGCGCGGCATCGAGGTCGACATCGTGGTCAACAACGCGGGAGTGCAGCACCTCGCGTTGCTGCACGAATTTCCGCCCGCGGAGTTCACCCGCCTGCTCGACGTCATGCTGCAGGCTCCGTTCCGGATCGCCCGTGCGGTGCTGCCGGGCATGTATGCGCGCCGCTGGGGCCGGTTCGTGCACATCACCTCGATCCGGGGCGTCCTCGGCGATGTCCGCAAAGGTGCCTACGTCGCCGCCAAACACGGCGTCGAAGGACTGTCCAAGACGATCGCCCTGGAAGGCGCCGCGCACGGCGTGACGTCGAATTGCATCGCCCCGGCCTGGGTCGAAACACCGCTGACTCACGACCTCGCCGGCCGGCAAGCCGAGATCCGCGGCACGACCCCGCGGGAGGTCATCGAAGACGTGATGCTCGGCGGCGCGGCCATCAAGGAGTTGATCGAGGCCGACGAGATCGCGGCGCTGACTGTCCACTTGTGCTCAGCCGCCGCCCGCCACACGACCGGCACGTCCATCCCGGTCGATGGCGGGTGGCTGGCCGGATGAGCACTGTCCGACGAGGAGAATCTGTGAAACCAGCCAAACGGCGCCACGGCATCGGCGCGAGGGCACCGCGCCGCGAGGATGCCCGCCACCTCGCCGGGCGCGGCACGTTCATCGCCGACCTCCGGCTGGCCGGCTTGCGCGAGGTCGCGTTCGTGCGCAGCCAGGTGCCCCACGGGCGTCTTGCCCGAGTTGCCAAACCAGCGGACGCCGAGCCCGGAACGGTGTGGACCGCGGAGGATCTCGCGCCGTTCGCCCAAGCGCTCACCGCGACCTCGACTCTGCCGGGATTCCGCGCGGCTCCGCTGCCCAATCTGGCGTCGGACAAGGTGCGTTATGTCGGGGAAGCGATCGCGCTCGCCATCGGCGACACCCGAGCCGAAGCCGAAGACCTGGCCGGCGAGATCACCGCCGACATCGAAGCGCTGCCGCCGATACCGGACTTCACCACCGCGCTCGCCGGAGAGACACTCGTGCACGACGAGTGGCCGGACAACATCTTCGCCACCACCCAGGGCGATTTCGGCGATCTCGACGAGGCCGTGCGTGCCGCGGCGGTCTCGATCACGCGGGAGTACACGATGAACCGGCAAGCGGTCGTGCCGCTGGAAACTCGCGGCGTCGCGGCGCACTACGACCGGTCGGCGGACCTGCTGACCGTGTGGTCGTCGACGCAGACGCCGCACATGATCCGCGACATGATCGCCTTGCAGCTGGGAATCGAAGCCAGGCGCGTCCGCGTGGTCGCCCCGGACATGGGCGGCGGGTTCGGCGCCAAATGCTCGGTCTATCCGGAAGAAGTCGCACTGGCGGCCATCGCGATGCAGCTCGACTACCCCGTCCGCTGGGTCGAAGACCGGTGGGAAGCGATGGTGTCCTCCACCCAAGCCCGCGACCACCACTACCGCATCACCGCGCACGCGGCGGCGGACGGCACGCTGCTGGGCGTCGAGGCCGACATCGTCGTCGACAGCGGTGCCTACTCGGTGCACCCCTGGACGGCGACGATGGACGCGACCATGTCGTCAGCGATGATCCCCGGTCCGTATCGGCTGCGGAACTACCGATTCCGCACTCGAAGCGTTGCCAGCAACAAGACTCCCTCCGGCCCTTACCGCGGCGTCGCCCGCCCAGGAGCCTGCTTCGCCATCGAACGCACCCTCGACGACCTCGCGCACGCGCTGGACATCGAGCCGCACGAGATGCGGATGCACAACATGGTCACCCCGGCCGAGATGCCGTACCGGTCGGTGGCGAACAAGGTCTACGACAGCGGCGACTACGCGGAGGCCGTGCGCCGAGCGGCGGCGCTCCTCGGACACGGCGAATGGCGTGCTCGACAGCAGGCGACGCCACTCGATTCACGCCACCGCATCGGAATCGGCTACGGCTCTTTCACCGAACAGACAGCTCACGGGTGCATCGAATGGGCCTCGCGCGGTCTCGCGATCACCATCGGGACCGAGGGTGCGCGGCTGGCAATGGACGCTACTGGCAGCTTCACCCTCGCCGTGGGCATCAAGAGCCACGGCCAAAGCTCGGAAACCACTCTCGCGCAGGTGGTGAGCGAGGTCTTCGACGTCGACATCGAACGTGTCAGTGTCCTTCACGGCGACACCGCCGTCACCCCACGCGGCGACGGAACCTTCGCTTCACGGTCGATGGTGATGGCCGGTGGCGCGACTTTCGGCGCCGCGCGCGAGCTTGCGGCAAAGGTCCTGGACATCGCCGCAGTGCTCCTCGGCGAATCCGCAGGCTCTCTCACGTTGCGCGACGGCGCGGTCCACAGCCGGAAGGGCTCGATCGACTACGCCGCTCTGGCGAAAGAATTCCTCTTCACTCCCGACCACGTGCCAGGCGTGGCACCGGGTCTGGAATGCACCTGCTACTACCAGCCCGAGGTGCAGACCGGCGCGTTCACCTACGCGACGCACGCCGTGGCAGTCGAGGTCGACCTCGACACCGGCGACGTGAAACTGCTGGACTACGCGATCGTCGAAGACTGTGGCACGATCGTGAACCCGCAGGTCGTTGACGGTCAGTTGATCGGCGGTATCGCGCAGGGCATCGGCACCGCACTGCTGGAGGAACTGGTCTACGACGCCGACGGCCAGCCGAAGTCCACCAGCTTCCTCGACTACCTGCTGCCTGGGGCGAGTGAAGTGCCGGAGATCAAGATCGGCCATCTCGAAACGCCCTCGCCCTACACGGTCTTCGGGATGAAAGGCGCCGGGGAAGGCGGTTCGATCGCCCCGCCCGCGGCGATCGCCAATGCGGTGACCGACGCGCTGCGCGAGTTCGGCGCGCTCGCCAACGAAACGCCGATAAGTCCGGCGCGCGTGTGGTCGGCGCTGCGGCTCGCGAACGCGCAGGCGCGTGAAGTGGGGGCGGCCCGGTGAAACCCGCGGACTTCACCTATCACCGGCCGTCCACAGCGGAGCAAGCTGCGAGTCTGCTCGCCGAACTGTCCGACGCGAAGGTGCTCGCCGGCGGCCAGAGCCTGTTGCCCATCATGAACATGCGGCTGGCCTCGCCCGAACACCTCGTCGACCTCACTGCCATCCGAGGACTGCGGACCTTCACCGAAGCCGACGACCAGATCCGCTACGGGGCGACCACGACCCACATGATGCTCGAAGAACAACTCGTTCCCGACCGCACCAACGGTTTGCTCCCGCGTGCGGCGTCCGGCATCGGCTACCGGGCGATCCGCAACCGCGGCACGCTCGCGGGCAGCCTGGCCCATGCGGACTCCAGCGCCGAGTGGCCGACGATCATGGCCGCTGTCGACGCCGCCGTGCACACGCTGTCCGTCCGCGGCACCCGTCGCATCCCGGTACGCGACCTCCTGCGGGGCTTCTTCACCACGGCCTTGGACGAGGACGAATTCATTACCGGAGTCGAGGTCACCCGCTTCGCGCCGGAGACCCGATGGGGCTTGTACAAGATGGCGCGTAAACCCGGCGAGTTCGCCGAATCGCTCGCTGTGGCGCTCCTGCGCCCCGACGGCGCCGAACTCTGGCTGGGCGCCGCGCGCGACGTCCCGATCCGGCTGCCGAACACCGAAGCGGTCGCCGAATCACCCGAGCTGCCCGATCTCCTCGACGCCGTCGGTGCCGACACCGGCAGCGAAGGACACCAACGCCAGCTGCACGCCGTATCGGTGCAGCGAGCATTGAACGCCGCGCACCACCAGGAGGTAACCCGTGTCTGAGGTGACTATCGAGCTTACCGTCAACGGCCGCAGGAAATTCGCGACCGTGCCTGCCCGCACCACGCTCGCGGACTTGCTGCGCGACCGCTTCCACCTCACGGGCACGCACTTGGGCTGCGAGCAAGGAGTGTGCGGCGCGTGCACTGTCCTCGTCGACGAGCTGCCGATGCGTTCCTGCCTCGTCTTGGCGGCTTCTTGCCAGGGCACCGAAGTCGTGACTGTCGAAGGGCTTGACGGGCCGGACGCCGACCGGGTTCGCGCCGCCTTCTCCCACGAGGGAGCGCTGCAGTGCGGATTCTGCACGCCCGGCATGCTGCTCGCCGCCCACGACCTGGTGCGTCGCCGCGAAGCGCTCACCCGCGACGAGGTGTGCGTCGCGCTGGCAGGCAACATCTGCCGCTGCACCGGCTACAACGGCATCGTCCGCGCCGTCCAGTCCGCGACAGCCGAGGGCATCGAGGCCGAAGGATCCGCGACCGTCCATTGAGGACACCAGAAGGGAATGTCATGGAATTCTCGAACGACTTCATCGTGCCCACCGACATCGCCACCGCGTGGACCGTGCTGACCGACGTGCCGCGCATCGCCCCGTGCCTGCCGGGCGCGACTGTTGAGCCCGCCGACGGCGACTCCTACCGCGGCTCAGTGTCGATGAAGGTCGGCCCGATCAAGGTTTCTTACGGCGGTACCGCCGCATTTCGCGAGCTGGACGAGCCCGCCCGGCGCATGGTCCTCGACGCCCGGGGGAAGGAGAAAACCGGCAAAGGGTCAGCGGCCGCGGTCGTCACCGTCACCCTGCACGAGGCATCCAGCGACAAGACCCGCGTGGACGTGCACACCGACCTGCAGATCACCGGAAAACTGGCGCAGTTCGGCCGCAGCGCGATGGCTGACGTCGGCGCACGCCTGATCGGCCAGTTCGCGACCAACCTGGAAGCCCTGCTGGCCCCGGCCCCGCAGGCGGCGTCCGCGACCGACCGCGAGCCAAGTCGCAACGGCCGTGTCCCAGCCACGTCCGAGACGCCAACGGCGGCGCGGCCAGGCTCGGACCTCAACGCACTCGCGCTCGTGGCTCCTCTGCTCAAACGCGCCGTACCGGCTGTGGGAGCGTTCACGCTGGGCGTGCTGCTTACGTGGCTGGTGGGACGGCGGGGAACTGCTCGTTCTGGAGAACGGCCCGTTGCGCTGCCCTGATGTGCACCTTCATGATCATCTCCGCGCTTTCTGAGTCGTGCTGTCGGAGTGCCTCGATCAGCTCACGGTGGTGTTCGGCGCTGCGCTGCAGGTCACGGTCGCTGTAGCGCAGAAATGTGCGTCGCACCAACGGAAGTCCGAACACCCCGGTCAGCAGCGAGATCAAGCTGTCGCTGCGGGTCGCTTCGAGGATCAGTGCATGGAATTCGTTGTTCAACGCCGCCGCATCGGCAGCCCCACGTCGGCCCTGCGCGATCGCCTCGCAGTACGCCGTCAGGTTCGCCTCCAGCGCCGCAATGGCCGTGTCGTTGATCTTCTGCGCCGCGACGGCGGCGACATAACCTTCGACGACCGCGCGGAGCCCGTAGATCTCGACGATCTGTTCCCGGCTCCACCCGACCACCTGTGCTCCGCGGTGACGTTCGAGCCGGACCAGTCCTTCCGAACCCAAGCGGCTGAGCGCCTCCCGTACCGGTGTGCGGCTCATGCCCAGAGATCCGGCGAGCGCGCTCTCCCGCAACCAAGTCCCGGGCGGCATCTCGTCGGACACGAGCTGTTCGAGGATCTGCTCGTACGCCCGCCGCGCCGCCGACGACGTCATCGCAGGCTGCCGGCCACCCTCGGGGGCGGCTTCTCGATCCGTCATCGCGTCCACCACCGAAAAGCCCGTCCCTTATCCGCACTGAAGGAGAATCCGTGTCCCCGTATCGCCTCGGCCTCATCGTGCCGAGTTCCAACACGACCATGGAAACCGAAGTTCCCGCGCTCCTGCGCCGCCGCGCCGACCCGGACGAAGTGTTCACGATCCACTCCAGCAGGGCGGTGCTGCATACCGTCGACCCCGAATCGCTTCACCGAATGGTCGGCGAGGGAGAGCGGTGCGCGGCCGAACTCGCCGACGCGCGAGTAACCGCGATCGGCTACGCCTGCCTGATCGCGCTGATGGCCGAAGGGCCGCGTGCGCACGAACGCATCGAACCACGGCTGTCTGACGTGGCCGAGCAGGCGGGCTGCCCAGCGCCGGTGATCAGCAGCGCGGGCGCGCTCGTGCGCACCCTGCTGGACCTGAAGCTGCAGAAAGTGGCGATCGTGACCCCGTATCTGCCGTCGCTGACCGAGATGGTGATCCGCTACCTCGCGGCTTACGACATCGAAGTCGTGGACTCCGTCAGTCTCGGAGTGGCGGACAACCACCGCGTCGGCGCACTCGATCCCGCCGGCTTGCCCGGACACGTCGAGCGGCTCGACCTGTCCCGCGCGGACGGCCTGGTTCTCTCCGCCTGCGTCCAGATGCCGTCGCTGCCCGCGGTCGATCCGGTCGAACGGAAGATCGGACTGCCGGTCGTCACGGCCGCAACCTCGACCACCCGTGAACTGCTGCGCGCGACCGGCCTGGAGCCGGTCGTGACCAGGGCAGGCGCGGCGCTGGCTCAGCCCTCGGTCTCGTTGTTCTCCAGATAACGCAACGAGCTGGTGAGGCTGGCCGTCAAATGCGCGGCCAGCACCTTGGTCGCGCCGTCGGCGTCGCCGGCGCGGATCCGCTTCACCAGCTCCGCGTGCTCGGCCGCCGCGGCTGCTTGGCGGTCGAGGTCGGGCAGGCTGCTCATCACGTACCGTTCGCACGTGTTCCACAATATGCACAGGTGCGTGTGCAGCACGCCTTCGCCGCCAGCGCGGAAAAGCGCGAAGTGGAACTCCCGATGCGCTTCGAGCATCTCCCGCGACACAAACGGAACCTTCCGCTGGGAAAGCTCCTGCATCTTGCGAAGCCAGAACTCCATCGTCTCGACGACGGCGGCATTTTCCGGCGCGGCAGCACGCTGGGCGGCGAGAGGCTCGATCCGCTGCAGGATCTCGAACGCGTCCCGCAAGTCCCGGACGCTCAGCTCCCGCACCACCGTGCCGCGCCGCGGCAGATTCTCAACCAGCGACTCGGCTTCCAGCTGCCGCACGGCCTCCCGCAACGGAACCCGGCTGACCTCCAGCTCCGCGGCGAGTTCGTACACCGGAACCTTCGCCCCGGGCTGGAGCACTCCGAGCACGATGCGGTTGCGCAGCTCTTGGGCGACGAACTCGGTGATCGTCCCCGGAGTCGTCGGAGCTCCGGACCGGGATTCGATGCCAGGCACCCCGCAAGCTCCTTACTCTCCACTGTCCGACGCGAACAGCATACAGTTTTCTTTTTACCCCGACCGTCATGGCCCGGTGGCCAGTTACGGCTCGACGGTGGGGGACCGAAGCCCGTCGAAGCTGGCTGGCCGACTGAGTGCGGCGAGTGATAAGTACTGGCCAACGGCCACTTTCGTGCGCGTGCGGGCCAAGGTTCCCGGATGCGTCCTGCTGCTTGCCGGTCGGAGTTCCGCATGACTACCTCGGCGGCGATCGGGTTGATTTGTGATGTCATGGCGGCAGTGGTTCGGGAGCCCGCTGACGATGTCGAGGAGGATGCCCCTCGGCCGTCGATCGACGCAGCATCGCGTCCGCCTCTGCCGACGTTGCCCAGGGTAGGTGGTCCGGCTGACGTCATAGTGCTCGCGGAAGCTGCCCTGCGCCGCTCGCGAGCCGGGTCGGCGGCAGAGGCCGTGGCAAGAGCCTCGATGTAATCCGGCGCGGCCGCAAAGAAAGATCGGAGCCCAGGGTATCTTGATTCGGTCAGCGATACCGCCTGGAGTTGATGCTCGCCATCGCCGAGACTGTCTCACCGATCCGGCGAGAACCCTCGACGTCACGATCAGCAATCTGCAAAGCCCGATGCGTGCTCCGATCAACACTGGCCTGATTCAGCCCGCTTCCGCGAGGAGACTCCTGTCGGAGGTTCTACATCCGCAACCCCAGTGCCGCCTGGGCCTGTGCTGGTGAGCTGAGCAGGGTATGCGCGACTCTGTGTCCGAAACCGGACCTGGCAGGACCGAGTCGGCACGGGGCGTCACGTCAACTGACGGCGACAACTCGTAACAATGACGGCGAAACCGGCGACTTATTACGATACCTTTGCCGATCCGAGGGAATATAACAACGGTGACCTCCGGTACCCGGGTTCGCCGATGATCGCGCTGGACACCCTGCGCGGCCATGACCGTTTTCCGAATATGAGCAGAACCGAGTTCCTGTTCAAGGATAACGGCGCTGTCTTGCAGTGGCAACTTGACTCGCCTCATCGAAGCGGTCAAGCGTGAGACACGACCCGCGGCCAAAAATGTCAAGGCCGACATCGAGGACAAGACTTTCATCGAGGTCACCAGCATGATGCTCGACGACTTGGACGAGCGCAACACGCGGCTCGCGCCGACCTTCGCGTTCGTCGACCCTGTCGGAGTCAAGGCCACCCCGATGTCCGTCCTCCTTCGCCTGACTATCCGAAAGGTGAGCTGCTCATCTATTTCGCACACGAGGCGGTAACCCGATTCTGCGGTGGGGGAAATATCGATCAAGCCCTGCCAGTTGCACGAGATGTGCAAGTACCCCTATACCCAGAGCTTCGCGATGTATGGCGACCGTGGCAAGCGATTTTACGACCTGTTCTACCGAACACGTGAACTCATCGGCCTGGACAGCATGAAAGCCGCGATGTGGAAGGTGGCCCAGTCAGGCGACTTCAGCTTCCGTGATCGGCTCGCTAACCAGGAAGTCATTTTCTCGCAGTCCGTCAACACCGCGCCGCTGCGCCGGCACCTGCCCCAACACTTCGCAGGCCAAGCCGTCACTATCGAATCCGTTGTTGACCATGTGGTGGCTGCGACGCCGGACGCCAGCAGCCACGTCAAACGCACTACCTTGGCACCGATGCAAACGGACGGCCTGATCACCAGTCCCAACCAGGCCCGAAAGAACTCCTACCCGAATGGAACCGTCATCGTCTTCCCCGACGCTCTGGCATAAATCGGCGACGACGCCAGGCCGGCGAGAACAATCCCTGGTCGCGCACCGATGAGGTCTGTTCGCGAGCAGGGTCAGCCGCCGGAGTGCATGTCTTCGGCTTCGGGGACGCAGTTGTCGTCGGGGTCGTCCAGCCAGCCGTGCGGGAGCGTGACCTTGCCGGGCGAGCCCTGCCGCCCACGCGGTCCGGTTGCCGCCTCGGGGAACGGCGCGTCGTGGTCGAGTTGGGCGATGAGGCCGTCCAGTTGGCCCATGTTCGAGACGGTCGCGAAGCCGCGGCGGAGTTCGGAGCCGACCGGGAAGCCCATCAGGTACCAGGCCATGTGCTTGCGGATGTCGCGCATGGCCTTGTCGTGCCCGTCGTGTTCGACAAGGAGTTCCGTATGGCGGCGGAGTACCTTCGCGACCTCGCCGAGGTTCGGCGGAGCCGGCAGCGGCCGCCCGGCGAACGCGGCTTCCAGTTCGCCGAACAGCCATGGCCGGCCCAAGCAGCCGCGTCCGACGACGACGCCGTCGCAGCCGGTTTCGCTGACCATGCGCAGGGCGTCGTCGGCGGAGAAGATGTCGCCGTTGCCCAGCACCGGAATGCTGGTGACAGCCTCTTTAAGAGCGGTGATCTTGGTCCAGTCGGCCTGGCCGGAGTAGCGCTGCGCGGCGGTGCGCGCGTGCAAGCTGACGGCAGCCGCGCCCTCGGCTTCGGCGATGCGTCCGGCGTCGAGGAAGGTGTGGTGGTCGTCGTCGATACCGACGCGGAACTTCGCGGTGAACGGAACACCAGCCGGTTCGGCGGCCTTCACGCAGGCGGAGATGATGTCGGCGAACAGCTTCCGCTTGTAGGGAAGCGCCGCCCCACCGCCCTTGCGGGTGACTTTAGCGACGGGGCAGCCCCAGTTGCTATCCACGTGGTCGGCCAGGCCTTCGCCGACGATGATTCGCACGGCTTCGGCCATGGTTTTGGGGTCGACGCCGTAGAGCTGCATGGACCTGGGCTTTTCGTGCTCGCCGAAGGTCATCATGTGCATCGTGCCGGGGTGCCGCTCGACGACTGCGCGGGCAGTGATCATCTCGCACACGTAGATGCCAGCGCCGTACTCCTGGCAGAGCTGCCGGAACGCCACATTGGTGATCCCCGCCATCGGAGCGAGCACGACGGGAGGATCGACCTGGTAAGGGCCGATCTTCAACGTCGGCGCGCTCAACGTGGCAGTCACTCTTCCATTGTCGCTCGTGACGTACGGCACACGCATCCGGGCAGGTCGGCGGACGCGAGACCATCTCGTGTCCAGCCTTGAGTAGTGCTACGGATCCGATCATCGTGCCGTTTCGCCCACGCTGTCCGGTATGACCACGGAAGCTGCAACGCTCCACCGCCTGGCCGGCGAGCTGGACGACCTCGGCCGCCGCCTGACACACGTAGGCACCGAACTCCGCGCGGTGCGACCCCAGCCTGAACCGGCGACCGGCCAGCCCGACGAGGCATCCGTCCTGGACACGGCCGCGCGCTCCCAGCCGACGTCGGGCCAACCGGGCGACCACGCTGAGTCGGCAGCGCCGACCAGGGAGCAGTCGCAGGCGGCCTACCCGCCTGACGGCACTCAGCCCGGCAGCTCCGCCCACCCGGCCGTGCCGACCGTCGGCTCCGACCACTCGGCCGTGCCGACCGTCGGCTTCGCCCACCCGGCCGCGCCGGGGCCTGCCGACAAGGCAGTCTCTTCCGCGGCGTCGGACCAGGCTGCCGCTGCGGCGGACATGACTGTCGCGCCGGACCAGACTGTCGCGCCGGACCAGACTGCGGCGTCGGACCAGACTGCCGTGCCGGACATGACTGCCGCGCCGGGCGAGCCGTCCGCGTCAGGTCGCCCTGCCGAGTCGGGCTCGGTTGCCGAAGCTGGCGATGCCGCCGTGCCGGGCCAACCCGCCGGACCTGGCCAGCCTCTTGCGCCTGGCCACAGCTATCCGACCGCTCCCGGTCGCCCGCCCGCCCCGGGCTACCAAGCTGCGCAGGGTCCGTACCTATACCCGGCCTACTCGGCCGCGCACGGGACAGCGTTCCACCCCCACCCGGGCTACTACTCGTACAACCCTTACGCAGCACCATATTCCGCCCAACCCGTGGCTGGCGCGACCCACCCGTCGACGCCACAACCCGGGACCGGGCAACCCGCCGCGGGCGATGTCGCAGCCGGACAGTCCGCCGTCCAGCCGGGCCACGGACAGCCCGCCGCCGACCAGCCCGCTCAAGGACAACCGCAGGCAAGCTCCCAACATCCGCTGTACAGCCAGCCTCCCTTCATTCAGCGGCTTTACCCTCCAGCGCCGACGCTCCGTGAACGGCTCAGCCGCGAAGGCGCCGGTTCGCGGCTGCTGGCGTGGATCGGCGGCGCGGTGACGTTGCTCGGGGTCGTCCTGCTACTGATCCTGGCCATCCAACGCGGCTGGCTCGCCCCGTTGCCGCGGGTGGCGGTCGGCGCTGTGTTCGGTGGGATCCTGGTCGGCGCGGGCGCTTGGCTGCACCGCAAACCGGCGGCGCGTACGGGAGCATTTGCCCTTGTCGCTACTGGGATCGCGACGCTCTACCTCGACACTGTCGCTGCCACCTCCTTGTACGATTTCCTGCCCGTTCCCGCCGGGCTCGCGGTCGGCTTGGCGATCGCGGTAGGCGGACTTGTGCTTGCGGTCAAATGGGATTCCCCTCTCCTGGCTCATGCCGTGGTGGGAGGATGCGGGGTGTGTGCGCCCCTGATCACTTGGGGCTTCACTGATGAACTCGTGACGTTCCTTCTCATGATCCAGATCGCGACCGTCCCTGTCCAGCTTCGGCGGTCGTGGTCTCCCCTTTCGTTTACTGCAGCCATTCCTCCCTTGACAGCGGCGCTGATCGGTGTCGGGCTGCACACGTTGCCGGTGTGGGCGGTGCTCGCCGCTGGCGTGGCCAGCGCGGCGGCGGCGCTGGTCTCGTTGCGGCGCAACGACAGTGAGCCGTACTCGCTGTCCGTGCTGGCTGTTTCCCCGTTGCCGATCCTGGCTGCCGCGCTGGTGTCGCACAGACCGGAATCCGTGCTTCTCGCGGGTGGAACGGCGGTCGTGCTCATCGCGACCTGGATCATCGTTCGGGGGAATTCCGGTACTGTCGCAGGAATCGCCGGTCTCGTCGCCGGGATGCAGGCGACCGTCACACAGTTCGATGGCGGAGCTGTCCTGCTTGGCGAAGCAGTAGTGCTCGCGTTTGCGGCGAAGTTCACTCGAAACCGTTTCGCGCTGGGCGGTTCTCTCGTCTTCGCGGTGATCGGCGGACTGCTCGCGCTCGGGTCGGACGTGACCCCCGCGCTGCTGTTGCTCCCGCATTGGCATCCGCGAGATCTTCTCCTTACCGCGCTGGCCTCGGCCGCGCTTCTCCTCGCCGCGGCGATTGCGTTGCCGTGGGCGGCAATTCGGCTCAACGCGGTGAAGACGGCCAGCCTTGTGCCTTGGCCGCCTGCAGGATTGTGCGCGCTCTACGGCGCTGCTGGACTGGTGCTCACTGCGTCCATGCTCGTGGCTCCTGGCCGAGTCGGATTCCTGGTTGGCCATACGCTCGTCACGGTTTCCTGGACCGTAATGGCGTTCGTTCTTCTGCTGCGCGGGATCGAAGTGGTCGCGTTGCGGATAGCCGGGCTGGTGCTGGTGGCCGCTGCCGTCGCGAAGCTCGTGTTGTTCGACCTTGCCACGCTGGACGGGCTGGCTCGCGTGGGCGCGTTCCTCGGCGCCGGGGTGATCCTGCTTGTGGCGGGTGCCCGGTACGCACGGGTTGTCGCGTCGCGCTGAACTTGCGAGATGTCCCCCGATCCGGGGAATCGAGATTGACCTCGGATCGGGGGCTTTCCCTTGTGTGGCACCAAACTCTAGTCGTGTCGGGGCAGTGGTCCGAGATGGCTCGCGAAGGTCGGCGGGGCGGAACTGTCGGTGGCTCGTGGTTACCTGGGAAACCTACCGAGGAGGTATCCGACCATGACCTACACCCACGACCCGAAACTCATTGAACGCGCAGGCGAATCCGTCGCATGGCTCACCACCGTGACTCCTCGCGGCCGCCCCGCGCCGCGGCCGGTCTGGTTTGTGCTCGATGGCGAGGACATCGTGGTCTTCAGCCGGCCCGGCACGGCCAAACTCAGGCACCTCGCCGCCAACCCAGAGGTGAGTTTCCACCTGAACAGCGACGAACACGGCGGGAGCATCATCGTCGTCAACGGGCGTGCGCAGGTCGACGAGGCCAAAGCCTCCGAAGCGCCTGGCTACCTGGCGAAGTACCAGCGGCATTACGCCGGTATCGGGTTCGCCGATCCAGCTGCCTTCGACGCCGACTACTCCGTGCGGATCCGGATCGTGCCGGAGAAGTCCTGGGGGTTCTGAGGGCAGCTCCCGGTTAGAAGCCGACGTCCAGGCAAGCCAGCCGTCCACCCGCGGTTCCGGCGTGCCCGGGGTTGGTATGGGTGTGGGTTTCGTGGATCACCACGGACTTCGCCCGTCGTCCGTCGAATGTCCAGTCCACAGTGGAGGTTGCATGACCGATGCCTGAGCGGTCGGTGGTGAAGTCGAGCCAAATCTCGTTGCGCGGGTTGGCATAGGTCGGATCCACCGAAGGCTTCACCGGGTCCGGCACGTGCTGGAAATGCCCGCCCGCGGCGTCACCGGTGGCGCCGCAGGAGTTGACATGCGCGTGTGCACCGTATTCGTGCTGCGGCAGGAGGCCGCTGATCACCAGCACGGTGGTGGTGCCGACGTGACCGGCGGACAGGGCCGAGACGTGCACCTTGGCTCCAGCAGGCACGAGATTCGGGCGGTAGGTGACGGCATGGTCGCCCGGGGTGTATGCCGCGAATGTGCCGTGGGCAGCGGTGAAGTGCACAGGAGAGGCCGCAGCCGGAGCGGCTGCGGCGGAGGTAGCCGAGAAACTCGTGGCGGAGAGACCGGCGGCGAGGGCTGCGGAAAGGAACTTAGGGAGGAAACGCATGAAACTTCTCTAACCAGTCGGCGCTTGCCGTGCCATGTTCTCCACTCGAACGTGTGGACGTCGCCCAGATGTCGGGACGGCTTTCCTCGCGGGCGTGAGGTGCGTGGGGTCGCTGAGTGGGACAGCGTCGGGATCAGCCAGATTCAGACGTTGGCCGGGCTGGGCGAGGTGCAGGTCAGATGTGGGCCTCGCCAGGCAGGCGTGCGTGGCTCTGGCTGGATGTTGGGCGCGAGGTCATCCGGCGCTCGTTGTGGAGAGGCTCAGAGGCGCACTGGTGCGGTTCGAGGCACGCTCCCCGTATTAGAGCGGCTGGCGAGTCGGTGGAGCTCGAACGGCGGTTGCGTCGGACGTGGAGGTCGCCCGGCTGGCCTGGTGAGTTTTCGGGCAGGGACGCGTTGGGTATTTGGCAGCGTGGCAGCGTCGGACTTGCCCGGCGATGCTTTGGCGAGCACCGGTGGAGCCTGACATGCCTGACGACCCGAACGGTGCCATGGGGTTTGACGGCCGTCGCGCGGACGACCATGAGCCAGCAGGTGCCAGCGGGCCGGATGAGGTCGGCGGGACGTCGGAGACCGGTCAACCGGCGGACGCCAGCGGGCAGGCCAGCAATGGCGGGTCGGTCGACGGCGGATCGACTGGTGACGGGCTGGTGGGCAGCGGCGGACCGGTGCAATCCAGCGGGCGAGTTCGGGCCGGTGACTCCGCGCGGATCCCCGGGTCTCCGCAACCCCGCGAGCCGGGGGAGACCAGCGAGCCGGAGGAGACCAGCGGATCGGCGGAGGCTGGCGGACTGGGGCGACCCGGCGGGTCGACGCAACCCAGCGGGCTATCGCAAGCGACCGGATTGACGCACGGCAGCGGGCCAGGGCGGGACCGTGGGTCGGTGCGGGCCCCGGGATCGGCGGAGGCTAGTCGGTCGGCTGAGGTCGGCGAATCGGCGCACGCCAGCGGTCCGGCGCAGGTCGCCGCGTCGGCGGACGTGGCCGCGTCGGCGGACGTGGCCGGATCGGCGGGCGTGGCCGGATCGGCGGGGTTTGACGACGATGTCGAGCACACCGGCGAGACGCGGAACCAGATGTTGCAGCGGAACGTCGGCGAACTGCTGCAGGAGCTGCGGGTCGCGCAGGCGGGCGTGCAGATCCTGTTCGGGTTCCTGCTGTCGGTGGTCTTCACGGGCCGGTTTCACGACGCCAGCGGGTTCGAGAAGACGCTGCATCTGCTCGCGGTGCTGCTCACCGTCGCGGCGACGGCGCTGCTGATCGCGCCTGCGGCGTGGCACCGGATGCTGTTCCGGACTGGGCGGCGGGAGCAGATCCTGCAGGTCGGCAACCGGGTCGTGCTCGTTGGCTTTGGGTGTCTTGCCGCGGCGATCACGGTGACTGTCGCGCTGATCGCGAAGGTCTCTTTCGGGCCGGTTGCGATGGGGCTCGTCGGCGGGACGGCGATCTTGCTGTTCGGGCTGCTGTGGTTTGCGGTGCCGGGCATGCTGGTCGGCGACCAAAGGCGACGCGACGGTCGCTGAGCGGCGTCGGTGCGGACCTCCGCTTGTCCTGCGCAGGACAGAAACGCCGTGGGCGCGGAGCTGTTCATCGAGCCGTCGGCAATTGTTGCCGTAGCGGTCGGGGCCGGTCCGTAGCTTCCTGCTCGTGACTGACTCTTCACGGCGGAACTTCCTGCGTGGCGCCGGAATCCTCGGTGCCGGTGCGGCGGTGTCCGCGCTTCCTGGTCTGAACGGGATCGCCGGGGCCGATCCCAGTGTCGCCCGGCGGCCGGACGGTGACAGCCCGCGGTTCACGATCGCGGTCATGCCGGACACCCAGTACCTGTTCGACGAGGACCGGGGCGACTCGACGCCGGTGGACGCCTCGTTGTCGTACGTGCTGCGTCACGCGCACGACGACAACGTTGTCTTCCTCGCGCACCTCGGCGATCTCACGCAGAACGGGCAAGCCCGGGAGTTCGCTGGCATCAGCCGGTCGTTCCAGGTGCTCGACCGGTTCCGGTTCCCGTACAGCACGCTCGCGGGCAACCACGACATCGACGGTTCCACCGACGACCAGCGCGGCCGGACGCCGTACCTCGACGCGTTCGGGCCGCAGCGGCAGCGGAACTCGCCGACGTTCCGCGGTTCCTCGAAGGACGGCTACAACACCTACCACGTGTTCCGGGCCGCCGGCCGGGAATGGCTGGTGCTCGCGATGGACTGGCGTCCGTCGGCAGGCGGGTTCGCGTGGGCGAAGCAGGTTCTCGCGCAGCACCCGAAGATGCCCGCCATCCTGACCATCCACGAGCTGGTCAACTCCGACGAGCAGGGCAAGGCGTTCCTGTCGGACTTCGGGAAGCGAGTCTGGGATGAGTTCGGCAACGAAAGCGACCAGATCTTCCTGACCCTCAACGGCCACTACTGGCCGCCGAGCCGTCTGGTGAAGCGCAACGCCGCCGGCCACGACGTGCATTTGCACCTCACGAACTATCAGGACCGCTACTACGGCGGCAGCGGCATGATCCGGCTGTACCAGTTCGACGTCGCCCGCGGGGCGATCGACGTCCGTACCTTCTCGCCGTGGCTCGATGGCCGGCGTGACCTCACAGAGCTGGAGCGCATCGAGGCCGAGCGCAGTACCGACGTCGACTACTTCAGCATCGACATCGACTTCGACAAGCGGTTCGCCGGTTTCGCGCCCGTTCCGGTGCCGCCTGCCCGTCCGGTGAAGCCGCAGCTCGTGCCCGGCACCGTCGCGTACTGGCGGTTCGAGGGCGGCCGCGCAGGGGCTCCGGTTCCGGACAACGCGCTGATCAAGGACCTCACCGGCCGCGGCAACGACCTGCGCCGCGCGACCGTGCCGGGCAGTGGGCCTGACGCGCTGACTTACTCGGCGGATTTCTCGCCTCGCCAACCGTCGCGGGCGAGCCTTCGGTTCGACGGCGCGCGCAACCCTGGCCGCGGCGCGTACCTCCAGACCGTCGACAGCGCACCGATGAACAACCTGACCTTCCAGCGCGGCTACACCGTCGAAGCGTTCATCCGGCTACCCGAAAACTTCCGCGACGGCACCCACGGCTGGTGCGGCATCTTCGCGCGCCTCGGCAACGGCGGTGCGGCCGGGAAGTCCGGCGACGACCCGGACGAATCGGCCGCGACGTTCAGCGTCTCGGACAGCGCGGAGCTGCAGTGGGCGGTGTTCCCGTTGAACCAGAACGGGATTTCGACCAACTGGGGTCACGAACTGCCGTTGGCGAAGTGGTGGCACGTCGCGGTTGTCAACGACGGACGGCGCAGCACGCTGTACGTCGACGGCTGCCCGCTGCTGCGCAACCCCAAGACTCCGGCGGTCGGCCTGGCCAATCCGGGCGGCAGCTGGCTGGTCGGCGCGTCGTCGTACCGGGGCAAGGTGGAGCGCAGCTTCTACGGCGAGATCGGCGAGGCCCGCGTGGTCGACCGGGCGCTGGCACCGCGGGAATTCCTGCTGGGCTGATAAGCGGTGCCGATTGGCTGCTCGGCAATTGCGGAAGGCGGGGCGCGCGGGCCTGGGATTGGGTCCGGAAGCGTCTTGTTGGCAGAACGCCTGTACGGAATCCCGAGCCCGTTATTCCGATTGCGCGGTGGGCAAATTCGACCAGTGCCCCCGTTCGGAGGCGTTAGCGAAACTGATGGCTTCGGCCAGTCGGTCTAATCGGGGAAGGATGGTAATAGTCATCTTGAAGTAGTGTCGGAGTGGTGCGAATTCGTGCAGGCGAGTGCTGGATCCGGTCAATTCGCCTGGGCCGGTGCTGTGCCGGTGAGCGGGACTGGGCTCGCTGAAGACGCGCCTGAAGCAGCGAGCGTTCCCGCGCCGGGGACTGGGGCAGGGAACGTCGGTGTGCGGCCTAAGGCGGGGTCAGCGTCGATGCTGGACCGTTGCCTGGGCTGGGACTCCTGGGCCAGCATCGGCGCTGGGGCCGGAGTCCCGTTGCCTGGTCGGCACGGATGCCGGTGGCGTGCGCCCGTTGCCGGGTTCAGCGTGGATGCTGATCGCCGGGTCGGAACTCGTTGCCGGCGCTGCTGGCGTTGGAGTTCGTCGCCGGGGATCAGCACGGGTGCTGGAACCGGTGGTCGAGCCGGGCCGCTGCCAGTACCGGCAGCGTTGCCGGGACTGGTGGCTAAGCCCGCTCCGCCGGTCCGGCAGCGTCGTTGCTGAGCCAGTGGGCGGGTCGGGGACCGTGTGCAGCCAGCATCGTTGCTGGAGCCAATGGCCGGAACCGTGTGCTGCGCCAGCGTCGTCGCTGGAGCGATGGATCAGGTCGGAGCTGTGTCCCGCGCCGGCGTCGTTGCTGGAACGGGGGTGGGTGGAAGCTCGTGCTGGCCAGCGCCGTTGCTGGGCCAGCAGTAGAGCGTGCCGGACTGGCGTTTCGGCCATTGCCGGTTGCCAGGACGGGTGGCTCGGTCGGAGCTCGCTGTCGAGACCGGTGTTCGTGCTGGGCCTGTCGACGCCGGGACCAGCGCTGATGCTGGAACCGGAACTCCGGAGCCGGTGCTTCTGCGCCTGGACCGTCCCGCCTTGGCGAGTCCCGGACTCGGTCAGACGAGGCTGGGGATACTCGCCGCGGAACCAAGGTGGTCCAGTCCAAGGACCAGCCGATCCGGGCCGGGAGTACCAGCCTGGAGCGGGGTCCGAGGACCGCGCCTGCGGAACCAGCTTGGTTCTGCTCGAGGATCAGCTAGTCCAGGCCAGGGACACCCGGCCGGGAGCAGCGGTCCGGGGGCCATGAGCCCGTCGAACCTGTCCAGGAGCGCTGGTCCGAGGAGCCCGTGGGCCCCGAGGACATCGCCGCAGGACCCAGTCCGGGCACGCCAGCCCAAGAGCCAAGGCCGCAAGCCCAGCTCAAGGGCCCGGCCAAGCACTTAGTCCGGCCGTGCCGTGCAACCAGCACCTCAGACCGAGAACCCCACCGAGAACTCAGCCTGAGCACGCCAGCCCATGGACCCGGCCCTGCGCCCAGTCGTGAAACCCGACCGGACCCGGCCCTGCGCCCAGTCGTGAAACCCGACCGGACCCGGCCCTGCGCCCAGTCGTGAAACCCGACCGCGGAGCCAGCCCTGCATCCAGCCACGAAACCCGCGGATCAGGCGGTGAGCCGTCCCCACGAATAGTCCTGTTTCGCGAGCTTCAGGTACACGAACAGCTCCGTCGAGACGACGCCCGCGATTGGCCGTACCTCGTCGCCGAGTACGGACAGCAGGTGGTCGTCGTCGCGGCAGAGCAGTTCTGCCAGCAGGTCGAAGCGGCCTGAGCAGAGTGCCACCTGGTGTACGTCGGCGACCTTGGCCAGTTGCTGGGCCACTTCGCGGGCGTCTCCGTCCACCGTGATGCCGACCATCGCCCTTCGGGTCAGGTCGACGTGTTCTGGTGAGGTCACGGCGACTATCTGCACCATTTCCTCTCGCAGCAGCCGTTGTACTCGCTGCCGCACCGCGCCCTCCGAAAGACCCACCGCCTTGGCCAGTGCGGTGAACGACGCCCTGCCGTCTTCCTGTAACAGCGTGATGAGCGTCCGGTCGGTCCCGTCTAGCGCTCTCGGAGCACGCGGTTCCTCGATTTTCGTACGGTTTTCGTCACCCATGCCGTCCCTCCCTGTGTTTCGGCATGTGATTCGTCAGACGCGCAGCGTATAGGCAGGAGCCGGAGAGCAGGAGACCCTTTCCCGTTTTCTTCTCCAGATGGCGGACATGTGCGCTCCCGCACGGCCCGCGTTCTGGCTCCGGCAAACAGCGGGTACGGTCGCGAACCGCCGATCCCGAGGAGGAATATTCCAATGACCGAAGCCGTCGCCGCGCCCGTGGTGCCGGCCAAGGGGCTCCGTTCGAACGCGCTGGGCATGGTGTCCTCGACGGTGATCGGGATGTCGTCGACCGCCCCAGCCTATTCGATCGCCGCGACGCTCGGGTTCATCGTGCTCGCCGGAACGGGGTTCAAAGCCGCCGCGTTCGTGGTCTTGTCGTTCGTCCCGGTGCTGTTCGTCGCTTTTGCCTTCCGGGAACTGAACACGGCCGAACCCGATTGCGGCACCAACTTCACCTGGGCCACCCGTGCGTTCGGCAGCCGCGTCGGCTGGATGACCGGCTGGGTCGTCCTGGTGGAGCAGGTGCTCGTGATGAGCAGTCAATCCGCGCTGACCGGCCGGTACACGCTGCTGCTGTTTGGTCTAGACGACCTCGCGAACAACCGTGCGGTGACGACCGCGATCGGATGCGCGTGGCTGCTCGCGCTCTGCTGGCTCTGCTATCGAGGCATCGAGGTGTCCGCGCGGGCGCAGTGGATCCTCCTCGGCATCGAACTCGCCGTCCTGGTGATCTTTTCCGTCGTAGCGCTCACGCGCGTCTACAGCGGCACTGCGGGCCCGCAAGCGACCACACCGCGGTGGGACTGGCTGTGGCCGAGCGGAGTGAGCGTCGGGACGGCGGTGTCGGCGGTGCTGCTCGCGGTCTTCATCTACTGGGGCTGGGAGAGTTCGCTTTCGGTGAACGAGGAATCGGCTGACCCGCGGCACGCGCCGGGCCGGGCGGCGATCCTGTCCACCGTGCTGCTAGTGCTCAACTACCTGCTGGTGACCGTCGCGTCGCTGGCCTTCGCAGGCGTCGGCGAGCACGGGATCGGGCTGGCCAACGAGGCGAACGCCGAGGACGTGCTCGCCGGTCTGGGCGGCGCGGTGTTCGGGACGTCCGGGTTCGGCAAGGTCATGGGAGTGCTGCTGATCGTGTCGGTGCTGACCAGTGGCGCGGCCACGAGCCAGGCGACGATCATGCCCGCCGCGCGCACCACGTTGTCGATGGCCAGCCACGGCGCGCTGCCCAAGGTGTTCGGCCGCGTGCATCCGGAGTACCAGACGCCGTCGGTGACCACCTGGGCGTTCGGGCTGGTGTCGCTCGCCTTGTACGTGCTGCTGGCGTTGTGGAGCCGGAACGTGCTCGCGGATTCGGTCGACGCGGTCGGGCTCACGATCGCGATCGAGTTCACGGTGACGGCGCTTGCGTGCGTGTGGGTGTTTCGCCGGACGCTGTTGTCGAGCGTGCGCAATTTCTTGCTTCGCGGCTTGCTGCCCTTCGTGGGCGGCGTGTTCTTCCTGGCGGTACTGGTGCTCGCGGCGATCGCGTACGCGAAGCCTGATGCCGGAGAGACCACTGTGTTCGGCATCGGCGGCGTCGCGGTGATCGGTGTCGTGGCGATCCTCGTGGGCTTTCCGTTGATGTTCGCCGTGCAACGCGCCTGCCGTGACTTCTTCGCCGGGCGACGGCTGACGCGCGGCGCCGTTGCCCGCGACGGTCAGACCATCGAAAGCTAGCAGCGGCGAAGCAGGTCTTCTTCGGTTTCGCGGCGTACGAGGAGCGTCGCGTGCCCGTCGCGGACGCCGACCAGCGGTGGGCGGCCGACGAGGTTGTAGTTCGACGCCAGCGAGTGGTGGTACGCGCCGGTGCACGGTACGGCCAACAGATCGCCAAGGTGGATGTCGTCGGGCAAGCAGACGTCCGCCAGTACGTCGCCGGACTCGCAGTGTCGTCCGACCACCGTCATCGGCGTACGCGCGGCCTTCGTGCGACGGCCGACGAGCCGCGCGGTGTAGCGCGCGCCGTACAGCGCGGGGCGCGGGTTGTCACTCATGCCGCCGTCGACAGCGACGAAGGTGCGCGCGCCGCGTTTCACAGCGCACACGCGGTAAACCGTGATTCCAGCCGGTCCGACGATCGCGCGGCCGGGTTCGATTGTCAGGCGTGGCAAGGGGAAGTCGTGTGCCGAGCACTCGTAGCTCAGTGCGACGCGGAGGCGGCGGGCGTACCCGTCGAGGTCGAAGGACGCTTCACGGTCGGCGTACGGAACCGCGTGGCCGCCGCCGAGATCCAAGTCGCGCAACGTGATTCCGTATTGGTCGCGGACGCGGACGAGCACTTCGACCATCCGTCGCGCGGCTTCCTCGTAGCGGTCCACACGGGACACTTGCGAGCCGATGTGGCAGTGCAGTCCGGTCAGTTGCAGGCTTGGCTGCGAAAGCACCGCTGCGACAGCGCGGTCGACGTTGTCGCGTACGTCGGGGCGTAGCGAGAAGCCGAACTTCTGTCCTTCTGTACCGGTCGTGATCGCAGCGTGCGTGTCGCCGCTGACGCCAGGCGTGACACGGATGAGGACGCGTTGTGCGCCGTGTGCGAGCGCGCCGAGTTGTTCGATTTCGTCGAGGGAGTCGAGGACGATGCGGCCGACGCCGTACTGCAGCGCGGATTTCAGATCTTCAGGAGTCTTCGCGTTGCCGTGCAACAGAATGCGCTCTGCGGGAAAGCCGACAGCGCGCGCGACAGCGATCTCTCCGGCGGAGCACGTGTCGAGCGACAGTCCTTCTTCAGCGACCCAACGCAACACTGCTCGCGTACAGAGCGCCTTGCTCGCGAAGGCGACGTCGGCTTCAGGCAGCGCACGGCGGTATGCGCGGGCCGTTTCGCGTACCTGTTCCTCGTCGATGAGGTAGGCGGGCGTACCGAAGCGCGCGGCCAGGTGGCTGACCGGCGCGCCGGCGAAGAGCAGCTCGCCGCCTTCACCGAGCTTTGTGCCTTGCGGCCAGAGTCCCGGTTCTAGATGGTCGGCGGCCTCGCAGCCGAGACTCGGGAGCAGCTCGCTGAGCGTCACGGTTACCTCCGGTCGATGTCGATCGCGGCGAACATCGCCAGCACACTGCGCCGACCCCGGACCGGAACGTCCCGAAAACGGGCCCCTGACGGTCCCGGCGGTCGTGCTGACGCGTTCTTAACGCGCGAGTAACCTCCGCCACACCCTGGTTGAGCTGGGCTTTGCCGAGTTTTCCGGGGACCGGCCGACTCATCGCGGGCGAGACCGACCCGAGTCGTACCGGCACGAGCCGCGGGTGCACTGTTGCCGGATGCCGGGCTCGTTCGGCGAGGCGGAGGACCTGGTCCAGGGGACTCTGCTGCGCGCGTAGCGCGGCCGTTCGACATACGCGGGCCGCGCTGTACCGGATCGCGACCAAGGCGTGCCTCGACCACCTCGAAGCACACCCGACGCTCGATCTGCCGGTTGCGCACGACTTCGGCCTCGCGTTGCGTCCTGACATCGCGAAGTACGTGAAGGCGTTCGTCGAGCACGATGAAGCGGTCTTCGCTGAACTGTTGCGCGAAGGCGTGCGTTGCAGTCACGCTCCCGGCGCTGGCGGGCATATGGGAGCGGAACTGAACTCGGTACGTCCGGCCTTCAACCTCCCGCCAGCGCTCGCGTGAGGCGTTACGAAAGCCCCCATGAGGAGAGGATTTCGAACAGCTGGTCCCGTTCGGCGGCAGTCAGCAACCTGCTCGGCGGCCGCACGTCGGGGCGGCACAGGCCGAGCTGGGAGAGGGCGTCCTTGACCACGCTGACGTTGTTGGCGTTCCCGTGCGCGGCGCGCATCTCTTCGAACGGGCGGATGCGGTCCCAGACTTCCATCGCGCCGTCGAAGTCGCGGTTGCGGAGACGGCGGAACAGGTCGAGCGAGATCTGCGGCGCGACGTTCACCAGGCCGGAGGTGAAGCCCGTCGCACCGACTGCGAAGTACCCGGGGGCGGACAGTTCGGCGAGACCGGCGATCCACACGAAGCGCTCGTACCCCGCGTCGCGCGCGACGGTGCGGAAGCGCACCGGATCCGGCACCGCGTACTTCACGCCGAGCACGTTCGGTGCGACGTCGGCGAGATGTGCCAGGTCCGCACCCTCGATGGCGGGGTTGCGCACGTACAGGACAACCCCGAGTTCGGGCACTTCGTTCGCGATAGCGCGGTGGTAGTCGATCCAACCCGCGCGCGATACGTACGGGTGCACGGGCTGATGGATCATCACCATGTCCGCTCCGGAAGCGCGCGCGTGCTTCGCGGCCTTCACAGCTGTACGCACATCATGGCCGACACCTGCGAGGACGCTCGCCTCCCGCGCGGCCTTCGTGGTGACTTCGAGACACTGTCGCGTTTCTTGCTCTTCGAGCGCGTAGAACTCGCCGGTGTTGCCGTTCGGCGTGACGACCTCGACGCCGCTCAGCACAAGCCGTTCGACGAGCCGCCCGTACGTCTCGGCGTCCACGTCTCCGGCCGCGGTGAAGGGGGTCACCGGGATCCCCACCACGCCGGCGAGCCGCTGTCGCTGTTTCTCGAACGCCACGAGCAGATCCGATCTGATATATGATGTCTCGACAGTCGAAGGGTAACACGAGGGCAGCCAGGACGATCGTCCTGATCTTTGGGATATGCGTCCTAGGCAGGCTCCGAAGGGCGGTCCGACCTGGCAAAACTGGGTACCGTGGACAGATGCCCGACGCGTTGTTCGCCCATCCCCGCCTCGCGCCGATCTACGACGCGTTCGATGGCGACCGGGTTGACCTGCCCGCGTACGTCCGGATCGCCGACGAGCTGGCGGCTCGCCGGGTGCTGGACGTCGGCTGCGGGACCGGCTGCCTGGCAGTCCTGCTCGCCGAAACCGGGCGCACCGTCATCGGTGTCGATCCGGCCGCGGCTTCGCTCGACATCGCGCGAGCGAAGGACCCCGGGGTCGATTGGCGGCACGGAGACGCGACGACCCTGCCCCCGCTGGACGCGGATCTCGCGGTGATGACCGGAAACGTCGCGCAGGTATTCCTGACCGACGACGACTGGGCCGCGACACTCCGCGGAATCCGGACGGCGCTGCGACCCGGCGGATATCTGGTGTTCGAGACCCGCCGGCCGGATTACCGCGCGTGGGAGACCTGGGACGTGCCGCCGCACACTCGCGAAGTGCCGGGTATCGGGGCGGTGGAGCAGCGAGTCGAGGTCACCGAAGTCCGGCTGCCGCTCGCCTCATTCCGCAGCACGTACACGTTCCTGGCCGACGGCAGCGTCCTCACCTCGGACTCGACCCTCCGATTCCGCAGCCAGGACGAGGTGGAGACGAGCCTGCGCAGGAAGGGCTACCGGGTCCTGGACGTCCGGCAAGCCCCCGACCGCCCGGACCGCGAGTTCGTCTTCCTCGCGCAAGCCGGGTGAGCCGGCACGCCCCGGCGAAAGGGACGTGCCGAGCCCTCAGCGCAAGGCGTCCAACGCGAACGCCGTGTACATGGCCACCCCAGCGGCCATCGCCGGTTCGTGGAACTTCACCCGGTTCGAGTGGTTGTCCTCGGTGGTCGCCGGGTCCGCTCCCGGCTCACGGGCGCCGATGAACGCGAATGTGCCCGGAATCCGTTGCAGCACATACGAGAAGTCCTCCGCACCCATGATCGGCGTGGCCAGCTCCTCGACGTTGTCCGCGCCCAGCACCTCGGCGCCCAGCGACAACACCTCGGCCGCCACCGCCGGGTCGTTGACCGTCGTCGGGTAGCCAGGGTCCACGCCGGCCGACACGCGACAGCCGTGGGCCGCTCCGACTGCCTCGCACACCTTCGGCAGCTCCTCGCGGACGAAGGAACGCGTCGACTCCGACAGGGTGCGAATGGTCCCCTCGAGCACCGCCGTCTCGGGGATGATGTTCGTCGTCGTTCCGGCCTGGACGCGGGTCACCGAGACCACCGCCGGCTCGAAGACGCTGATCCGGCGCGTGACCATCGTCTGGAGTGCGCTGACCATCGCCGCCGCGGCGGGGACGGGGTCGATGGCGTCGTGTGGGGCGGAACCGTGGCCGCCGCGGCCGGTGACCTCGACACTGAACGTGTCGGCCGACGCCATCATCGGCCCGCCGCGCACTTGCAGGACGCCGCTCGGGCTGTTGGCGATCGTGTGCAGGCCGAAGGCTCGCGTGACGCGCGTGCCTGCCGCGTCGAGCACTCCCTCGTGGATCATGTGCCGCGCGCCGTGGAGGCCCTCCTCGCCCGGCTGGAACATGAACACGACCGAGCCCGCCAGGTCGTCGACCCGCTCGGACAGCAGCCGCGCCGCGGAGGCGAGCATCGCGACGTGCGTGTCGTGTCCGCAGGCGTGCATCGAACCGTCGATCTCGGACGAGAACTCCAGGCCGGTGTCCTCGGTCAGCGGCAGCGCGTCCATGTCCGCCCGCAGCAGCACGGCCGGGCCCGGACGGGCGCCGCGCAGCACGCCGGTGAGCGACGTCGTGGAGCGGCCGTCGGTGAGTTCGATCGGCAGGTCGGCCAGTGCGGCGCGGATCGCCGCCTGGGTGCGCGGCAACTGTAAGCCCTGTTCGGGATGCCGGTGCACAGCGCGGCGGAGCTCGACAGTGCGGTCCTGCAGCTGCCGCGCGGCGTCGAGCAGCCCGGCGTGCCGGTTGCCAGGCAGGGTGGGGAGGTCGGTGGGTCCGGTCATGGCTCGATAGTGGCACCTCGCACGCTTCCGGCGCACCGTGCGTGCGTTCGCCAGCGAGGCGGAATACGGTGTGCGCATGGCGGTGCAAGAGCCGGTCACGGGCTTCGCGATAGCTGTGGTCCGTGAAGACGGTCGGTGGCGGTGCAGTGCGCTCGATTCCTCGGCGCTCACAGAACTGGATGCGGCGATCACCGAGCTGGGCAAGCTCCGGTCGACCGGAGCGGCGTTCGGCCTGCTGGCCGTCGACGACGAGTTCTTCGTGATCGTCCGGCCGAGCCCGAGGGGTCCGTCGCTGCTGCTGTCGGACGCCGCCGCGGCGCTCGACTACGACATCGCGGCCGACGTCCTCGACGTCCTGCGGGTCGACCCGCCCGACGAGGACGACGACGCCGTCTGGCCCGAGGGCGACCTCGAAATCCTGGCCGATCTCGGCCTGCCCGGCGGCGAACTGGAGGTGATCGTCGGCGAGGTCGACCTCTACCCGGACGAGCAGCTCCAGATGATCGCCCAGCGGTGCGGCTTCGAGGCCGAGTTCTCGAAACTGCTGGACCAGCTCTGAGACGGCCGGACGACACCGAGGCCGTGCGAGCCGCGCTGGACGCGGCCCGCGCCCCTGGTGCCGACGTGCCCATCGGCGCGGTCGTCTTCGACCCCGACGGGCGTCCCCTGGCCGCGGCGCGCAACGCGCGCGTCGAGCTGGGCGACCCGACCGCGCACGCGGAGATCCTGGCGCTGCGCGCGGCGGCTCGTGAGTTCGGCGACGGCTGGCGACTGGAAGGCTGCACGCTCGCGGTCACGCTGGAGCCCTGCACGATGTGCGCTGGCGCGCTCGTGCTCGCTCGGGTGGCGCGATTGGTGTTCGGGGCTTGGGAGCCCAAGACGGGCGCGGTGGCGTCGCTGTGGGACGTCGTGCGCGACCGCCGTCTCAACCACCGGCCGGAAGTCCACGGCGGAGTGCTCGAAAGCGACTGCGCCGCCCTGCTTGAGGCGTACTTCGCGGATCGGCGGCTGGGGGCCGAGTAGCCCCCGCCGCAAGCCGCGAAGGGGGTCCGGTATTGTTCTCGGCGGTGGCGTGTCCGAGCGGCCGAAGGAGCACGACTCGAAATCGTGTGACGGTTGATCCCGTCCGTGGGTTCAAATCCCACCGCCACCGCGTGCGAGTGGGCGAGTCATGCCGACGGAAAGCGTCGGCGTGACTCGCCCGCCGTGTTTCTGGGGGTGCAACCCCCAGGCCCCGCCCGGAGGGGCTTCGCCCCCCGGACCCCCTGAGGCTTGGGTCGCCTTGGGTGTGGAGGGGCGCGTGGGCATCGTGAGCCAATTTCGCGGGCACGTCTGGTGGGGTTTGTTCGTTTGAGTCTTCGGCGGACAAGAGACACAGCTTTACAGTCAGCAAGGTCAGCAACACCGAACCCGGCGCGTTCAGTCCGGGGCGTCGACCGCGGTGATCGAGAACCCAGCCTCGGGCGGCGACAAGGCCGATCTGTGCACCTTTTACTCCCGTTCGTCCGGCAAGAAGAAGGTGTGGCAGCTGGTCGAGGCCGTCAAAGCGGCGATGCCGAAGTAGCGTGGGCTCATGAGCGAAGAGCTTCCGCCGGTCGGCAAGACCGCGGTTGGGGTGGCTGGGCTTCGGGCGTTGGAGAGCGGGCGTGCGGATCGGCTGTTCGAGGATCCGTACGCGGGCGCGTTCTTCCATGCCGGGCGCGCGATCTTCGAAGGCCAGGAGCGCGACCACCGGCTCGGGATGGTGTTCGCGCACCAGGTCGCGATCCGCACCCGGTTCTTCGACGACTTCGTCTCCGGCGGGACCCAGACGGTGCTTCTCGCGGCCGGTCTCGACGCTCGTGCGTTCCGGCTGGACTGGCCCGACGGTGCGCGCGTGTTCGAGGTCGACCTGCCGGACGTGCTCGCGTTCAAGGAAACGGTGCTGTCCGAAAAAGGTGCGCGGCCCCGATGCGAGCGCACGCCGGTTCCGGTGGATCTGCGCGACGACTGGGTCGCCGCGGTGAAAAACGAGGGATTCGACCCGGCTCAGCCGACCGTCTGGCTCGCCGAGGGGCTGCTCGTCTATCTCAGCCGGGACGAGGCCGAGCGGATGCTCACCGCCGTTACCGAGTTGTCCGCGCCGGGCAGCCGGGTTTCGTTCGAGCATCGGCCGGACGGCGACCAGGACGGGCTGCTGGAGCGAGCGCGTCAATTCGGCAGCGAGGTGGCGGCGCTCTGGCACGGCGGTCTCTCGGGAGACGCTCCGGAGTGGCTCGCCAAGCACGGCTGGCGACCGGAAACCGTTACGGTGGCTGAACTTTCCGTCCGATACGGACGCGAGCCGCTGGACCGCACGCGTGGCGGATTCGTGATCGCGACCCGTTAGTTCTCCTCCTGCAACACCGGTGTGCCGAAGGCGTCGAGGAAAGTCGTTGCCTCCCCTATGGTTGCGACGCCGCGAGTGACTGCTTCCGCGATGGTCCCGCACGCCTCCCGCACCGCTGGCTCCGCGGAGCGGTCGCCCGCCAGCAGCGCGACAGCCGCCGGAGACACTCCTTCGGCGATCAGCATGACCCGCGCCGCGGTCTGATCTGCCAGCCGGTCAAG
Organism: Amycolatopsis rubida; assembly: GCF_900115345.1. Taxonomy (GTDB): domain Bacteria; phylum Actinomycetota; class Actinomycetes; order Mycobacteriales; family Pseudonocardiaceae; genus Amycolatopsis; species Amycolatopsis rubida. The sequence continues at coordinate 1,356,733 of NZ_FOWC01000001.1, forward strand.
CAAGTCCGCCAGATCCAGGCCGACCGACGCTGTCCGCGCGGCGGCTTCGGCGGCCTGCCGGTAGTGCGCGTCCAGTTCGTCCGCGCTGCCCCGGAAGTGCGCGGCCGGTTCGCCGCCCCATTTGCGTTCCGCGCTGTGCGCCCCGCGTTCGAACTCCAGCCGTGCCATCACCAGCACGTCGCGGCCGCCCGACAGCGTGCGCGCGGATTCGCGGATCGTTTGCGGGGAGCAGTCGATCTGCCGCAACGCCGCGACCGGGTCCGGGGCGCCGATCGCGGCGGCCGCGGCGCCCAAGGAAGCAAGCCCGGCGGCCGCGTTGTCCAGCGCCGGGTGGAGGAACGGCATCAACTCAGCAGCGCCGTCGCGATCGTCGGGCGGTGGTGGTGGCCGCGGGCGGCCATCCGCAGCTGGCCGGCGAGGTCGGACGTCGCGTCGCCGAGGAGGCGCGCGTCGACGTCCCGCGCGGCGAGCGCGGCCTCCCAGCGGGCGGCGATTTCCCGCGCGGGCGCGGAAATGCCCCACGGCGTCGATTCGAGACGGGCTTCGGCGAACCGGCCCGCCGCACGGTCCGCGTCGGCAGCCGCTCGATCGAGCGCGTCCGCGGCGGCGTTGAGCCGCTCGCTCGTCGAACCTGCCATGGGGACCTCCGCTTCCGGGAGAGCGCGAACCGCGGCCCGCCACTCTCTGGAGAGATCTAACCCCATCGAGGCCGCCCGGGTCACTCGGCCGGGCGTGCGACGATTCCACATCGTGGGGATCCTTGACCGGCGGATCCTCGCCCGGCCAGAATTGGAGTCATGCCAGAGAACCGGGTAGTGCCGCAAGCCGGCCGTGCCCCGGCGCGGTCGGACGGCGAGGGCGTAGCCGCTCTCCTGAGGCGTCGCGGTCGTCTCGGCTCCCCTCCCGCTTAGGTGTTTTTCCGCTGCCACAGTCGAATTCACCTATTCTTCCGGGAGTACCGCCATGTCTGTAGACCTGCCTGCCCGCCTGCGCTCGTCCGTCACTCCGGACGACGGGATCCTCGAAGGACCGCGCGTGCTGCGCCGCCTTCCGGACGGCGTTGAAGAACGTCCCTACGAGCTTTTCACCTTGCGCCCGCTCGGACGGGTGATCGGCGCGGAGATCTCCGGAGTGGACCTCGGCGCGCCGGTGTCGCCGCGGCTGCGCGCCGACTTGAACCGCGCGTTGCTGGAGTGGAAGGTGCTGTTCTTCCGCGACCAGCACATCACTTCGGAGCAGCAGCGGGCGTTCGCCGCGAACTGGGGCGAGCTGGAAACCAACCCGTTCATCGCACGGGGAGATTCCGATCAGGTCGTGCGGTTCACCCGCACCGCCGGGATGCCCGGGTACGAGAACATCTGGCACACCGACGTCACCTGGCGGCCGAATCCGGCGCTCGGATCGGTGCTGCGGCTGGTCGAGGTCCCGCCGATCGGCGGCGACACGATGTGGGCCGACATGGCCGCCGCCTACGACAACCTCCCCGCCGACGTCCGCGAGCGGATCGACGGCCTCACCGCGGTGCACGATTTCGTCCCCGGCTTCGACCGGTTCACCGACCCGGACCTGCTGGCCCAGTGGCAGGACGCGTACCCGCCGGTCGAGCACCCGGTGGTGCGGACCCATCCGGAGACCGGGCGGCGGACGTTGTTCGTGAACCAGGCGTTCACCACGCACATCGCCGGACTCGACCGCGCTGAAAGCGACCGGCTGCTGCGGTATCTGTTCCTCCAGGCACACACGCCGGAGTTCCAGGTGCGGTTCCGCTGGGAGCCGGATTCGGTGGCGTTCTGGGACAACCGCGCGACCCAGCACTACGCGGTCAACGACTACCACCCGCACGTCCGGATCGCCGAGCGCGTCGCGATCGTCGGGGACCGGCCGTACTGACCTCACGACACCCCGGTGAGCACGGTGTCGACAAGTCGTTCGAGATAGGCGTCGTCGGCGGATTTCGCCCGGATCAGGGTGTGGAACCAGAGGTTCCCGCCCAGCAAATCCATGATCATCTCCGAATCCGCGTCGCCGGCGAGTTCGCCTCGGTCGAGAGCGCGGTCGAAGACGGCCTGCTCGCGGCCGAGGCGGTCGGCGAAGAACCGTCCGGCGGCCTCGGCGGTGGCGGGCCGGTCCGGGAGCGCGGAGACGACGGCCGTGATGACGCGCCGGTTCGCCGGATCGGACAGCAGGCGGTGGATCTGCTTCGCCAGTTCGAGGAGATCGCCGCGCAGGGAACCGGTGTCGGGAATCGCGAAGGCGAGTTCCGGGGCCTGCACGAGCGCGTCGGCGAGGACCTCGTCCTTGGTTGCCCACGTGCGGTAGATCGTCGTTTTGTGCACCCCGGCTCGTGCGGCGACCGCTTCGACCGTCAGTGCGTCGTAACCGCGTTCGGCCAGCAGCGCGAGGGTCGCGGAGAAGATGGCGTCCGCCTTGCGCGGGCGGGAGGCGGTCCGGTCCATGGCCCGATCCTAACCGGATTTGCAACGGTGCGTTGCATTTGATACACCGGTGGAATGCAACGGTCCGTTGCATTTCGACGGGAAGGTGGGGACGTGCTCCCGGTGGTTTTCGTGCACGGCATCCGGTTGTCCGGGGCGTGCTGGCAGCAGCAGAAACGCCTGGCCCGCGGTCGAGTCGCCGCGCCGGACCTGCCTGGACACGGCGCGCGGCGCGGGGAGAAGTTCACGCTCGACGGCGCGGTCGGAGCGGTCGCCGCGGCCGTCGACGAGGTCGGCGGCCGCGCGGTTCTGGTGGGGCATTCGCTCGGCGGCTACGTCTCGATCGCCGCCGCGGCCCGGCATCCGGAGCGGGTCGTTTCCCTGGTGGGGGCCGGATGTTCGCTCGTGCCCAGTTCGGCGCTGCGCGGCGGATTCCGGTTCGCGCACCGCGGGCTGGCGACGACCGCTGACGACGGCGCTTCCTTCAGTGCGTGGCTGCTCCGCCGGGTTCTTCCCGCGGAAGTCGCCGAGCCGGTCATCGCCGCGGGAATCGCTTCCGAAGTCATCCCCGACGTGATGGAGGCGGCCGCCGGGATGGATCCGCTCGCCGACCTTGCCCGGTACCCGGGGAGGGTACTGCTGCTGAACGGTCGCCATGACCACTTCCGGCTTGGCGAACGCCGGTTTTTGGCTGCGTGTCAGGACGGAGCGTTGCAGATCGTGCCCGGAGCGGGTCACTATCTGCCGCTCACGCACGGCGAGGGGTGTGCGCGCGTGGTGAAGGGCTTGTGAGTGGCAATCGCGGTGAGAACCGGGATTGCCACTCACCAGGCCGAAAAGCTGATGCTCACGAGTGGCGAGGCGGGCCGCCTTCCTCCCCCTCCCGCGCTCCCCCGCGCGGTCAAGGCGGCGCCTCGCCACTCGCGAGGCTTCCCCGGGGCAAATCCGTGGAGCCGCGGTCGCGGGCGAAGCGGAAAGTCCCGCGCCCGCGGCTGTTTTCCCGGGCGGTGACACCTGCGCATTCGACGACGGTCAACCCCCACGTGACCGTGTCGCCTCCCCCGGCGAGGTGCTACCCGTGAGCGCCGGGGCGACCCGAAAGTGGTCTGGGCCACAGTTTCCGTGCTCATCGGTAAGGTACTCCCGCCCGGTACCAGCCGACCCCGGGCTTGAGCTGCATTTAAGGCAGATGCGCCGTCCGGGTGATGGCGGGACCAGCGGTCTAGCCGCGAAGTCCTTCGACGGTCGCGAAGCCATCACTGACCGTCACGTTCGTGCCGCGGCGCGCGGACAACTCCACGAACCGCTGCAGCGCTTCGTCGGCGTCGTCTCCCGTCAACGGTACGCATTCGTTGTCTTCGTCGCGGCGAATCGGCACTAATTCGACCCGCATCTGCTCGCCGACGACGCAGCCGGCGAGGAGGCCGTCGCGGTGCCGGTCGCGCATCGCGGGCCAGTCGAAGACGAGGTTGCCCAGGCTGTAGAGGATCGGGCAGCCGCGATACACCTCGACCGGCTGCACGGTGTGCGGTCCGTGCCCGACGACCAGGTCGGCCCCGGCGTCGATGATCGCGTGCGCGTAAGTCACCTGGTACTCGGCCAGTTCTTCGCCGGGGACGCCCCAATGCATCGACACCACGACGTGGTCGGCCTCGGCGCGGGCGCGGCGGATGTCGGCGAGCAGCAGCTCCAGGTCGCGGCGGACCGGCGTGGTGTGCACGATCGGCGGGCGGCCGGGGACGTCCAGGACGCGCGGATCCGGTTGGTACGACGTGTACGCGCCCGCCGCGGCGACGCCCGGCGAGTCTTCCGTCGCTTCCTGCCCGACGGGCCAGCACAGCGAGGTGTAGGCGAGGAACGCGATCCGGCCGCCGGGTCGTTCGAGGATCGCTGGTGCGTGTGCCTCGGCGAGGTTCGCGCCCGCGCCGCAGTGCGCGATTCCGGCGCGGTCCAGCACGGCGAGGCTCGCCATTGCCGCGGCCGGCGGGTAGGTGACGTTGTTGGCCACCGACACGACGTCGACCTCGGCGGCGGTCAGCGCGGCGACCATCTCCGGCGGCGAGTGCCGCCAGTTCGGTTTGTGCGGGATGTCCATCCCGGTCGAGCCGGACAGCGGTCCTTCGAGATTCACGAACCGCAGGTCGGCACCGGTGAGCAGCGAGGTCAACGGGTGGAACGCCGTTTCCGGGTGCGCGCGGCCCTGGAGGTTGACGTCTCCGCCGAGTACGAGCGTGATCATTGCGTCAACCCGTCCAAAGGAGGAAATCCCTCCAGCTCGTTACGAATCGTTGCCCTTTCGTCTTCCTCTGCTTCGCTTGTTCGGGGGACGATGCCTCGACCGTTGACATGCAGAGGGGACTCAGGGTGACCATATCCCGTCGTCCCGCCGGGGGCCGCAGCGCCGGTGGGGCAAGACTGACCAAAGGCGCGGTTGCCGTCTCCGCCGCTGCTCTCGTGCTGGGCGGACTGGCCGTGCCCGCTTCGGCCGCACCGAGCGCGGACGCCCTGATCGCCGAGGTCTACGGCGGTGGCGGCAATTCCGGCGCCACGCTGATCAACGACTTCATCGAGCTGGCCAACCACGGCGGCGCGCCGGTCGCGCTCGACGGTTACAGCGTCCAGTACCTGCCCGCTTCGGCGAGCGCGTCGAGCAAGTGGCAGGTCACGCCGCTTGCCGGGTCCGTCGCACCGAAGGGCCGCTACCTCGTCGCGGAGGGGAAGGGGAACGGCGGCACGGTCGCACTGCCGACGCCCGACGCGACCGGGGGCATCGCGATGTCCGCGACCGCCGGCACCGTCGCGCTCGTGTCCGACAGTGCGCCGCTGACCTGCAAGACTGCTGCTGACTGCTCGGCGGACAGCCGCGTCAAGGACCTCGTCGGCTTCGGCGATGCCGTTGTCCGCGAAGGAAATCCGGCCGCCGCGCCGTCGAACACGACCTCGGTCGCGCGTGCGGCGACGCTCGCCGACACCGACGACAACAGCGCGGACTTCGCCGTCGGCGACCCGACGCCCACCAACACCAAGGGCGAGACCACCGGCACGCAGCCGGGAGAACCGGGCGTTCCGGCGAAGATCCACGACATCCAGGGCACCACGCGAATTTCGCCGTTCAAGGACAAGCAGGTCGAGGACGTCACCGGCATCGTCACCGCGGTGCGGAGCTTCGGTTCGGCGCGCGGGTTCTGGATCACCGACCCGCATCCGGACAGCGATCCGCGCACCAGCGAGGGCCTGTTCGTGTTCACCGGATCGACCACCCCGGACGTGGCGGTCGGCGACGCGATCACCGCGCAGGGCAAGGTCAAGGAGTACTACCCGGACGCGCCCGCGACCTCGAACTACCAGTCGCTCACTGAGCTGACGAGTGCACAGTGGACGGTCGATTCCCCGGGCAACCCGCTCCCCGCCCCGACCGTCCTGACGCCGGACCAGGTGCCGGATGTGCTGGCCCCGAACGCGGGCGGCACTATCGAGCCGTTGCCGCTTGAGCCGTCGAAGTACGCGCTGGACTTCTGGGAATCGCACGAAAGCGAGATCGTCCAGGTCTCGGACGCGCGGGTGGTCGGCCCGAGCAACAAGTACGGTGAGCTTTATGTGACCACGAAGCCGCAGCAGAACCCGACTCCGCGCGGCGGCACGGTTTACCTCGGCTACGACAAGATCAACACAGGCGTGCTGAAGGTACAGTCGATCATCCCGTCCTCGCAGCAGGCGACTCCGAAGGTCAACACCGGCGACGTGCTCACCGGCATCACCTCCGGTCCGGTGGAGTACAGCAACTTCGGCGGGTACACGCTGTTCGCGTCGAAGCTGGGCGCGGCCAAGGACAACAAGCTGCAGAAGGAAACCACGCGCAAGCAGCGTCCCGGCGAGCTTTCGGTCGCGACGTACAACGTCGAGAACCTCGCACCGTCCGATTCGGACACCAAGTACGCGCAGCTCGCGCACGGCATCGTCGACAACCTGGCGACGCCGGACATCGTTACGCTGGAAGAGATCCAGGACAACAGCGGCGCGACCGACGACGGAACGGTCGACGCCGACGCGACGCTGAAGAAGTTCACCGACGCGATCGTCGCCGCCGGCGGCCCGCAGTACCAGTGGCGGCAGATCAACCCGGTGAACGACGAGGACGGCGGACAACCAGGCGGCAACATCCGTGTCGGCTTCCTGTTCAACCCTTCGCGAGTGTCGTTTGTGGATCGTCCGGGTGGCGGCCCGACGTCTTCGGTGGGCGTGGTTTCCGACCACGGCAAGGCGCACCTGACGCAGTCGCCGGGCCGGGTCGACCCTGGCAACGAGGCATGGGAGGACAGCCGCAAGCCGCTGGCGGGCGAGTTCGTGTTCCGCGGCCGCACGGTTTTCCTGCTGGCCAACCACTTCAACTCAAAGGGCGGCGACCAGCCGACGCACGGCCGCTACCAGCCGCCGACGCGCAGCTCCGAGGTGCAGCGGCAGAGGCAGGCGACCGTGGTGCAGGGTTTCGTGGCGGACCTGCTTGGGGCGGATCCGAAGGCGAACGTCGTGGTCGCTGGTGACCTGAACGACTACCAGTTCTCGCCCGCGCTGGCGAAGCTGACGTCGGGTGGGTTGTTGAAGGACCTGATCTCGACGCTGCCGCCGGCCGAGCGGTACAGCTACGTGTATGAGGGGCAGTCGCAGGTGCTGGACCATATTCTGGCATCGGCCGCGCCGCGGGGTGTGGATTATGACGTGGTGCATGTCAATGCCGAGTTCGCCGACCAGGCCAGCGATCATGACCCGCAGGTGGTGCGATTCCGTCCTTCGGCGGGGAATCCGTTCGCGGACTTCGCCAACGACCTGCTGGACCAGCTTGACCGGTTGCTGCACCGGACGGCGTAGTCAGTGGTGCGTGAGGGTTCCCCTCACGGCTTCTTGCCTGGCCGGATGGAGAGCCTCAGTGGTCGTCATGAGGTACGTGATTCTGGGCGATAGCTACCTCGATTAAACCTGCCAGTAGACAAGCAAAGAGTGAATCGAGACGGTGAGGGCGCACGTTCTCCGGGGCGGTGCGGCTTCGGCCGGAGCTGAATACCTCTGGCTTTCGCCAGGCAAGCGCACCAATCCAGCACGAGAGGGGTTCCCCGGCGTTGGTCAGCGTTTCGCCCGCCAGCCAAGGCCCAGCACGGCCTGCACAAGCTCCTGATAACTCGGCTTGACCTCTTCCAAGTACCGGTCCAAATACTGCGGCCGAGCGGTAGTAACCGGCTGTGGGTCCTCCGGTGTCTCGACGAAACTCAGCCGCGAAACGTTGTGCAGTGCCATCTTCCACCACCGATTGGCGCGCTCACGGGTCTTCTCCTCCCGATCCTGCGCGGCGGCAACCGCAGCGTGCGCGTCCGCCAGCTGGCGTTCGATTTCGTCCGCTCGGGCCAGTTCCCACGCGCGCAGGCTGTCCGCCGAACCGCGGGCCAAGCCGACGATTTCCTTGTACCGCATCGCGGGGCTGGTGGTTCCCTCGGTCACGGCGTACCTCCCGCGGTCGGCTCGGTTTCTGGGCGCTGGAACGGGATGATGACTTCCGGTGCCCCGTGCGTGGTGCGGTCGAAGAACAACGCCCGGCCCGGCCGCGGCGACCAGTGCACGACCTGACCCGCGGCGAACGGCGACAGGTCATTGCCTTGGACGTCCAGCGCGGCCCAGGTGCCGATGTCGTCCGTGCCGCCGAAGCCGAGGGTGTCCTTGAGCCGCGCGATGCTGCGCCACCAGCCGATGGTGTGGACGCCGTGGGAGGGGCCGTTCTTCAGCAGCGTGCGCAGGTGGTCTAGGCCGCTCTTCAGCTGACCGGCAGCCTTGGCTTCCAAAGCGGGCAGCGCGGCGTCCACTCCGTACAGCAGCAGGATGCGCGGCGTCGTCGTGGAAAGCGATTCGACGATGGTCTCCAGCCCGGCGGACAGGTTGTCGGTCAGTGTCGCGAGATGTCCTTCGGCGACTAACCGGTCCTTGAGATCCAGGACGGCCGACGAACTCGCTTCGATCGGACAGTGGAGCAGGAACTCGACTTCGCCTTCCTTGAGCTGCTTGGAAAGCGAGCGAGCTGCGGAGTCCATAATGGACAATGCCTCCGCGGTCGCGCCGCCGAGCACGGCGACGTTCCGGCCGGGTACCCGAGGAAGTTCGACGCCGCAAGCGGCTTCGGTGACGTCGATCGACTGGCCAAGGATCGCCCGCGGCTGGGGGCTCGGCTTGAGTTCCAGATAGGCCGGGAACTGTTCCAGCACCGGCGAATGCGCGCCGTCGAACAGGCGTGGCCGGGCGAAGCGGCCCGCGTAGAGCTCCCACAGTTTTTGCTGCAGGTTCACGAATACGTTGCGAGTGCTCGCATCCGGGACGTGCGCGAGCTGGTTGCCGTGTGCGACGCCGGAATCGTGGTTGATCACCGCATGCCACTTGGGTGCGGACACGGCCGCGTTGTTCGTCTCCGCGAGAACCCGGCGCGCCTTCGGCATCGCGATGCGCAGCGTGCACTGTTCGAAGACCGCGGGCTTGCCCCAGAACGCCTCGATGCCTGCGACGTCTTGGCTGGCCAGTACCAGGTGAATGCCCTGCGAACGTCCGCGCCGCGCGATGTCTTCGAGCAACTGCGTGGCCTGCGCGGTGACCTGGTCACGTCCAGCGAAGAGGTACTGGAATTCGTCGATCACCGCGACGATCCGCGGCCAATGCCCGCTCGGATCCTGTTCGCGCAGGTCAGCCAGGTTGGTGACCTCGTGCTCCTTGGCCGCGGCGGAACGGCGGCGCAGTTCGTCGGCGAGGAAACGCAGCAGCGCCAACCCGAACTCGCGGTCGGTGTTGACGTTGACGCCGACCAGTTTCGCGTGCGGCAGCCAGCTGGAGTCCTTGCGCCCGGGTGCGAGACCGGCGAACGAGACGCCTTCCTTGAAGTCCAGCAGGTACAGCGCCAGCTCGTCCGGCGTGTAGCGCGCGGCGAGGCTGCCCAGCAGCGCGTACAGGAAGTTCGTTTTCCCGGAACCGCTCGGGCCGCCGATGAGCGCGTGCGGGCTCGCGTCGCCGATTACCACTTCGACGGCTTCGCCCTCGTGGAACCCGATCGGCGCGCGCAGTTCCCGCGCGGAGCTTTCCTGGCCGATCTCGGCGGGCATCAGGTCGGCGAACGAACGCGGCCCGCCCTGGCGCGCGATCAGCGCTTCGGCGATGCGGTTCGCCGCGCGGATGACCTGCCCGGACGGCATCGGCGGATCCAGGTCCACGACCAGGTCGCTGCCGGTCATGCTGCTGACCGCCCGCCGTTCGTCAAGCAGGCTGAGCGTTTCGATCGACGCGCTCACCGCGGTGGGCACGTCCACCAGGATCAGGCAGATCCCGGCCGCGAGCGCGCCGCTGGCCACGCGTTTGAGGTCGCGCGCGCGTTCCGCGTCGAGGGTTTCGCCGTTGCCGTACAGCACCGCGATCCGGTATGGCTCCAAGCGCTGGTTGGTGGCTTTTCGCAGTTCCCGCAACGAAGTGTGGCCCGCCTGCATGCCGGTGGCGTGGATCCGGCGGATGTGCCCGGCGAGTTCGTCGAGCAGGTCCTCCAGCCGCGTCGGGTCGTACAGCGACAGCGCGCTCGTGCGGCTGAGCGGGTAGAGGTCCGGCAGGATCGCGGTGAGCTGCCCGACGTCCCAGAGGTGGATTTTCACCGCGCCGGGCTCGAACGCCGACAGCACGCGCATCAGCAGGCCCTGCACGATGCCGTCCACCACCGGCCGCGTTTTCGGCGCGGACGTGATGGCCAGATGCGATTCGTCCAGCAACGGCACGGCGACGTCGAACGTGTGCGAGATGTCGCGGCCGGCCGAGGTGGCCGAACCGACCCGCCACAGCGCGGGCGCGGTGACGCCGGGATTCGTGCCGACGCGGCCGAGCCATTCGCTCGGCGGCCGTCCGGCCGGGCCCGGCGCGTGCGCGGCGACGAGGTCGCGCAGTTCGCCGGGACCCGCGCTCCAGTCAGTGTAGAAGGCGGTGCGGGTGCCGCCGAGGGCGGCGAACACCTCGTGCGCCGCCGGATGCCGGGCCCACTCCGTCTGCTGCGCCGGATCGGCGTGGTCCATGCCGACCCGGACGATCTCCTGTTCCAGCGTCAGCCGCGCCACCTCGGCCTCGGCCATTTCGCGCGCGCCCGCCGCGGCCCCGAGCACGAGCCCGATCTGGTGCCGGACCCGGTCGAGGGCGGTGTGCACACGGTTGCGTTGCTCGGCTGACTTGCTGGCCATCTCATCCCTACAGGCGTGACTGGTAGCCGCCCACTGAATCGTCGGCGGCGGCTAAACGGGTGAGGAGGTGCTCGAGCGCCTCGTCGGCCTGCGCCCATTGCCCCGGCAGCCACGGATCTGCCTTGGCTTGCGCGTCGACGAGTGCGCGCCGGGCGTCGCCGAGCAGAGTCCTCGCCCGCTCGGCGTGCGCCCGTCCGTCGCTGACCCCCGCTCGCGCGGCGGTGAGCAACTGGTGGATTTCGGCGAGCCCCGACATCGGCGTTAAAGCCGCGCCGAGTAGGAATCGGCCGACGAGATGCCGGCCTGGATGGTGCTCTGCATGCCGGTGATCCCTTGCAGCGCTTCGGCGAGCAGGCCGTGCGCCTGGTTCACCTCGTGCTGGCTGCTGCCCTGGGTGGCCTGGGACAACGACAGCTGTGCTTCTTCGAGTGCCTGCGCTGCCTGCTGCAGCGCGGCGATGCTCGCGGACGCCTTCTCGTTCGCGAGCGCGATACCAGCGCGGATCTCTTCCACTCCGGCCATGGGGGCGGGCTCCTCGGTACGTCAGGGGCTGGAACGACCACGTACAAACTTAGCGTGATCAAGTGTTTTCGGTAAGTAAGTGAGGACGGGAGAATCGACAAAGCCCCGGACGCGGTCGGCAGTCCGGGGCCAGTCGGGCGTTGGATCCACTGGTGCGCACGCGAGGCCCGAAACCCGCGTTACGGCCTTCCGACCTGCGGGTTCGTGAGGCGTGCGCGAAGGCCAACGCCCAGGTCAAAACGGTATTCGTGACACCGGTGAACCTCTCCGGACAGCTGCGATCAAGTCTGCGGCGAAGCCTAGCGGGTAGGACCGTTCGGCCGATCCCAGCCCCTGCCGCGGTTGCCGACAGCGACGGGCTTCAGCGAGTGCCCGCCGGATTCGGATCGTCGCCGAGGTAAGTGCCGTAGCCCTCGACGACGAGCGGTCCGTCGAAGACCAGGACCTCGTTGACCAGCCCGCCCTTCTGGTTGCGGTAGTTGATGACCAGCGCGTCCAGTCCGGCGTAGACGCCGACGACCTCGAAGCGGAGATCGGGAATCCGGCGCAGCCCCTCGGCCCAGTACGCGCGCAGCGCCTCCTTGCCGCGGAGCACACCGTCGCCGCCGATCACCTGGACCGCGACCGGGGACCGGAAGGTCACGTTGTCGGCGAAGTGGGTCATCAGGGCGTCGAGATCGTGGGCGTTCCAGGCCTGTGCCCAGTGGGCGGCGAACTCTTGGGCTTCGCGGTGGTCCATGAACGAATTCTGCCAGCGGAATATCGTTGCCTGGCAAGGGATTTAACGCGAAAACACCGAAGGTCCCGACCTCTGGGAAGTCGGGACCTTCGTGGTGTGGCAGCGGAGGATACAGGATTCGAACCTGCGAGGGCGTGAACCCAACACGCTTTCCAAGCGTGCGCCTTAGGCCGCTCGGCCAATCCTCCGTGGGGAAGAATACCGGATGGCTCTGCGGCCTTTCACAGGTGGTCCGACCTGCGGGGATGGGCTCAGGCCGGTACGACGTCGGCGACCACGATGGTGATGTTGTCCGGGCCGCCGCCCTCATTGGCCAATGCGATGAGCCGGGGCACGATTTCCTCCGGGGTGCCGTCGGAGAGGACGTCCAGGATGGCCGGTTCGCTGGCGCCCGCGGTGAGGCCGTCGGAGCAGAGCAGGTAGCGGTCGCCTGCTTGCGGGGTGAACTCCCAAACGTCGGGTTCGGCCGAGCCGGTGCTCAGGAGCGCCTTCATCAGCATTGAGCCGCGCGGGTGGTGGTCGGCGTCGGCGGCGCTGATGGTGCCGTCTTCGACCAGGGCTTGGGCCAGGGTGTGGTCGCGCGTGATGCGCTGCAGGTCGCCGTCGCGCAGGAGGTAGCCGCGGGAGTCGCCGACGTGGGCCGCGGCGAAATGGGTGCCGTCGAACAGCAGTGTGGTCAGCGTGGTGCCCATGCCTTGCGTGGCGGGGGTTTCCTCGGCCACCTGGGCGAGCTGGTCAGCGATCCGGCGGACGCCGTCGGAGAGCAGGTTCGACAGGTTGTGCGCCGTGAGGTCGAGCGTGCGCAGCTCCGCGTCCAGCGAGGCCAGCACGCTGACCGCGGTCGAGCTGGCGACTTCGCCATGCGGCTGGCCGCCGATCCCGTCGGCCACCACGAGCATCCGCCCGCTGGCGTAGACGGAGTCCTCGTTGTTGGTGCGTCGTCGCCCTTGGTCTGAGCCCGCGGAGTAGCGCAGGGTGAACCGGGTCTGCTCGGTGGCCATGCCCCCATAAAACCATTGGTTGACTGAGTTAACAAGCAAAACGATGGAAACCGCTGTCGTCGGCTATCGTGCTCGACATGGCAGACGACGCGGCGGTGAGTGCGGCCGACATCGCGCGCCTGGCGGGCGTGCGCCGGGCGGCGGTGAGCAACTGGCGGCGGCGCCATGACGATTTTCCCAAACCGGTGGGCGGCACGGCGTCCAGCCCGTTGTTTTCGCTTCCGGAGGTGCAGGCGTGGCTGCGCGGGCGCGGTCGTCCGTTCGTGCTGGCACCGATCGACGAAGCGTGGCAACGGCTGCGTGCGCTCGGCGACGATCTTGACCTCGGTGCGCGGCTGGCGGCGGTCGGTGAGTATCTCGCGGACGACGCCGAGGGACCGGACGATCCGGAGCTGCGGACGCTGATCTCCCAGCTCGCCTCGAACGAAGGCGCGGCGGAGACGTTCGAGCAGCTCTGCGACCGGTTTTTCGAAGCGCACGCCCGTCGGCTCTCCACGACGCCGAGCGCGTACGCCGACCTGATGGTGCGGCTGACCGGCGCGAAGGGGGCCACGGTGCTCGACCCGGCGTGCGGGTTCGGGTCGCTGTTGCTGGCCGCCGCGGCGACCCGGGCGCGAGGGCAGGACGTCGACCCGGACACCGCGCGGATCGCGGGCATCCGGCTGCGGCTGCACGGCGCGGACACCGAGGTGCACGCTTCGGACGCGTTGCGCGCGGATGCTTTCGCTGACCGGCTGGCCGACGTCGTGCTGTGCGATCCGCCGTTCAACGAGCGCGGCTGGGGGCACGAGGAACTCGTCGGCGACGTGCGCTGGGAGTACGGGTTGCCGCCGCGGGGCGAGTCGGAGCTGGCGTGGGTGCAGCACTGCCTCGCGCACGTGAAACCCGGTGGCGCGGTGGCGGTGTTGATGCCGGGAGCCGCGGCCGGACGGCGGAGCGGGAAACGCATCCGGGCCAACTTGCTTCGAGCGGGTGCCTTGCGCGCGGTGTGCACGCTCGCGCCAGGCACCGATCTCTGGCTGCTCACGCGACCGGAGCCGGAGCAGCGCGCGCCGGCGACGGTGCTGATCGCCGACACCACCGCGGACGACGTCGCGCAGGTGTGGCAGGACTTCCTGGCCGATCCGGACACCGGCGAACGCATCATCGACGTGCTCGACGACGACGTCGACCTGACTCCGTCCGGCCGGCCCGGCGAGAGCGATTCGGGCGAGGCTTTCCTTGCCGCACGAAGGGTTTTCGGGCAGATCGGGATCGAGCTGCCCAAGCTGGAACCGGCGTCCGGCGAGACGGCGCACACGACCGTCGGCGAGTTGGTGAAGGCGGGCGCGCTGCGGATCACGCACGCGCCGCCGCGTAGCGCCGACGGCGACGAACCCGTGCTGACCACTGACGACGTCCTGATCGGCGGTCCGCCGACCGGGCACGCCGCGCCGGATCCGGCGGCGGTGCTCGCCCACGAGGGCGACGTGGTCGCGTCGGTCACCGGCGCGGTGATCGTCCACAGTGGAGCGCCAGTGCGGCTTGGGCCCGCGCTTTCCCGCTATCGCGTGGATCCAGAGCTGCTCGACGCGCAGTTCCTCGCCGGGTGCCTGCGCGCCGCGGACTTCCCGGTGCACAGCGCGTCGACCCGGATCGACGCGCGCCGGCTCAAGGTGCCGCGGCATCCGCTCGAAACGCAGCGTGCTTACGGTGTCGCTTTCCGCGCGCTCGCGGACTTCGACCGGGCACTGCGGCAAACCGCGGAAATCGGCCGCGACCTGGTGCGGCTAGGCTTTGCCGCACTCGCCGAAGGACGGCTGAAGCCCGGTGGCGGGTGAGCGCTGTGAGGGGGCCCATGCTGATCGCGGACCGCTACGAGGTCGACGATCTGCCGCTCGGACGGGGCGGCATGGGTTCAGTGCACCGCGGGCTCGACCGGCGGCTCGGCCGGCAAGTCGCGATCAAACTGCTTCGGCTTCCCGGCGGCGACGAAGAGCTGGAAGAACGCTTCGCCCGCGAAGCGCGGATCCTCGCGACGCTCGACCATCCTGGCGCGCCCACGCTGTATGACTTCGGTGCCCATGACGACCGGTTGTTCCAGGTCATGCAGTTCGTCGAAGGCGTGACGCTGGACGATCTGCTAGCCGAACACGGGCCGCTGCCGGTGTCCTGGGCGGCGGCGATCGCGGCACAAGTGGCTGCGGTGCTGTCGGCGGCGCACGCTCGCGCGGTCTGTCACCGTGACCTCAAACCGGCCAACCTCATGCTCTGTCCGGACGGCAGCGTGAAGGTGATGGACTTCGGGCTTGCTGTGTTGCGCGAAGCCGACACAGCTCGCTTCACGCGCGCGGGACAGCTGCTGGGTACGCCGTCGTACATGGCCCCGGAGCAGATCCAGCGTGGCCACGCGGAGCCCCGAAGCGACCTGTACGCGCTCGGTTGCGTGCTGCACGAGATGCTCACTGGCCGTCCGGTCTTCACCGGGCCGACGGCATACGCGGTGTTCGACAAGCAGGTGAAGGAACCGGCGCCAGTAGTTCCCGGCGTCCCTCGGGAACTGAACACGCTTCTCGCCGCGACGCTCGCGAAGGATCCTTCAGCGCGGCCGTCTGGGGCAGAAGTGCTGTACGCGCATCTCGTGCCCTTCGCGCGGGACTTGCCACCGTTGCCGGGATTCCTGCACCCGGCGACCGTGTTGAGTCCTTCACGGATGTACGCGCGCATGGTGGGGCTTAGCGGCGAGCGTTGATGCTCGTCGGCGTCTGCTCCGAGAGCGGCAGGCCGCGCTTCTGAATGCGGTAGTAGGTGAAGGCGTTCTGCACGCCGATGCTGACGCCGATCGTGAGCATGATCGTCGAGGACGTCACGGTGTTGCTGACGCCGAGCGCGGCTCCGATGAAGGAGAAGGCGACGCGTACGCCGATGGTGGCGAACCACAGCATCAACGTGAGTGGAGTGCCCTTCACGAACGTCGTGCCTTCGCGAGCACTGAGGACCGAAGTGGAGCTGCGCAGGACGCCCAGCAGTCCGAGGATCACGACGTCGCCCGCCAGCAGCGCGTACTCCGTCGCGGTCGCGCTTTGCAGCGCGGTGGCGGCGGAGAACACGCCGATCGCGGTCAGGATGAACGGGAGCGTCAGCAAACGCTTGCGGCTGAGGAGCGTGCCGCGCCACTGCCGGTAGACGACCCGGTACAGGACGAGTGCCGCGATCGCGGCGTAGAGAACGATGGTGAGCGGGCCGAGGTTCACGGTGCTCCTTCACTGTGGTGGACCGGGAGGCTGCCCGGAGTGCTTCCAGCCTCGCCGGAATGGATGCGGTTTTCGTCGGCGTACGGGCTGGTGCCAGGTGGATCCGCGGCTCAACCCCAGGGTGGAGAAGCCGGATCGTGACCATTGCCGAGCAACCACGAAGGGGTGGTGGTCGTCTATTCGGGTGATACGGGTCCTGCCGAATGCGACCCGACCGAACGCGGGGGTACCGGATCGTGAAAAGGGTTCTGGTGGGGATGGCGGCGCTGGCCGCGACTTTCGGGCTCGTGGCGTGCTCCGGCGGCACGGCCGGGTCGGCTTCCGGCGGCGGTGCGATGCCCGCGGCAGCGAGTGTGCCTGCCTCGTCTTCCAGTGCGCCGACCAGCAGTTCTGCCCCGGCGACCAGCAGCAGCCCGGCGAGCACCAGCGCGAAGCCGACTCCGAAACCGACGCCGAAGCCCGCACCCAAGCCGAAGCCCGCCCCGAAGCCGAGCACTGCCGACGTCCCGTGCGCGGCGGCCGCCGCCGCTTCGGGCACCAGCGCCTGCGTGGACATTTCCGCGCACCGCGCCTGGCTGCTGCAGGACGGCAAGGTGATCTACGGCCCCGTCTCGATGCTGCCCGGCCGCAAGGGGCACGCGACCCCGACCGGCACATTCCATGTGCTGTCCAAGGAAAAGCTGCACCTGAGCAAGCAGTTCGACGACGCGCCGATGCCGAACTCGGTCTTCTTCTACCCGGGCGACGCGTTCCATACCGGCAGCCTGAAGGTGTACTCGCACGGCTGCGTCCACCTGTCGGCGACGTCGTCGCTGCGATTCTTCAACACCCTGCACATCGGCGACGTGGTCCAGGTCGTGCCCTGACCAGAGCGTCACGGTCGAATAAATATCACCCGATAGAGGCAACTTACTCCCCCTTCTGAGCGATTACCGGTCGCTGAGAAAGGGGGCCTGAATGGCCTGGCGCAAGCTCCGTTCCCTGCTGGTGGCCGCGCTCGCGGCCGTCGCCGTCCCCGCCGTGGTCACCGCCGTCGCCCCGGCGGCAGCAGCCGGCACCCCGGCGCTGCCGCCGGGGTTCGTCTTGCGGGACCTGCCCACCGGGCTCGGCCAGTACGAGTTCACCGACTTCGCCTGGCTGCCCGACGACAGCGTGCTGGCGCTGGGCAAGTCGGGCGTCGTCAACTGGGTCCCGGCTGCGGGCGGTGCGCCGGAGCGGATCGCGACCTTCCCGGTCGAGACGCAGGGCGACATGGGCCTCACGAGCATCGCGCTCGCGCCGGACTACGCCACCTCGCACCAGGTCTACCTGAACCGCTCGGTTTCCCTCGGCAACGGCCAGTACACGCTGCGTGCCGCCAAGTTCACCGTGCAGCTCGACGGCGAGGGACATCCGTCCGGGCTGACCGGCGAGAAGGTGATTTTCGACCTGCCCGGCAGTCCGTACTACATCCACGGCCTCGACACGGTTTACCCCGCGCCGGACGGCACCCTCTGGTACTCCGTCGGAGACAACGGCGACGCGGGCAAGACCAACCCGGTCGCCTTCGTCGCACAGGACCTCGATTCGCCGTTCGGCAAGATCCTGCACCTCACCGCGGACGGCAAGGGCGTGCCGAGCAATCCGTACTACCACGCGGACGCGCCGGATTCCGCTCGCAGCAAGGTGTTCGCGAGCGGATTCCGCAACCCGTTCCGGTTCAGCCTCGACCCGAAGAGCGGGCTGCCGGTGGTCGGCGATGTCGGCTGGTACACCTGGGAAGAGCTGGACGTCGTGCAGCCGGGTGCGAATCTCGCTTGGCCTTGCTACGAGGGGAACCACCTCACGCCGGGCTATTCGGCTGACGCGCGTTGTGCTTTGGCGGTGAACACTCCGCCGTTGTGGGACTACCAGCACGGGACCGGTCCTGCGCAGGGCAACAGTGTCAGCGGCGGGATTGTGTATGGCGGCACGACTTATCCGGCCGTTTACCAGGGTGCGTACTTCTTCGGGGACTACGCGGGGCAGAAGATCTGGACGCTGCGGTATGACGCGCAGGGCAAGCTCACGCAGGCACCCGCGAATCCCGCGCCGTTCCAGAATGTCGGCGGGGTTACTCGGATTTCCGCCGCGCCCAACGGGGACATCGTCTTCACTGACCTCAACTCCGGAGTACTGCGGCGGTTGAGCTACTCGACGAACAATGCTCCGCCGGTGGCAGCGGCTACTTCCTCGACGGACCCGGACACTCGCACGGTTTCCTTTGCTGCCAGCGGTTCTACTGACGCTGACGGCGATCCGCTCACCTATTCCTGGGACTTCGGCGACGGCAGCACCGGTACTGGGATACAGGCCAGCCATCAGTACGGGGATGGTGCTTCGTTCACCGCGACGTTGAGGGTTTCGGATCCGCTTGGTGGTGTCGGGACCGTGAAGATCGCTGTCGCGCCGGGCAATCACTCGCCGGTGCTGACGTTGACCGCGCCGGACAAGACTTTTGCGGTGGGCGAGCAGGTTTCGTTGTCAGCCAAGGCTGCCGATGTCGAGGATGGCGGGCTTCCCGTTACGTGGACGTCCCTGATCCGGCACTGTCCGGATCTCGGTGCCTGCCACGTGCATCCCGGTGATGGTGCGACGGGGCCGACGTTGACGGTTCCGTTCACTGATCACACGGACTCCCGGATGGAGTTCACCGCGACGGTAACCGACAGCGCCGGGGTGCAGGCCAGCAACACGTATGTTGCTTACCCGCGCCAGCATCGGTTGACGTTGGTCGGCACGCAGCCCGCCGCGTTGAGCATCCCGAGCGAGGGTGGTGTCAGCAGTGCGATGGTCACTGAGGGTGCGACGTTTGACGTGACTGCTGCGCCGGTTGGCACCGACGGAGTTTCCCGGTTCGCCGGTTGGCAGGGCGGTCCGGCTACCTCTTCGTGGTCGATCACCGTCGGTGCTGGCGACCTGACGCTGACTGCCCGCTACGTGACGGCGATCGACCAGCGGTATGCGGCTGAGCCGGAATTGCGGAGTTCGCTCGGTGCGCCAACGGGTCCTGAGGTGGTTGACGGGCCGGTGCGGTATCGGCCGTATGCGAACGGGCGGTTGTACTGGTCCGCGGCTACCGGGGTGCGCGAGATCGGCGGGCAGATCCTGGCCCGGTATCTCGCGATCGGCGGGCATCAGGTGTATGGGCCGCCGACGACCGATGAGACCCGGACGGCGGACGGGGTGGGTCGGTACAACCATCTGATCGGCACGCCGGGCAGCCAGGCCACGTCTATTTTCTGGACGCCGGCGACGGGGGCGCATTCGGTCCAGGGGCAGATTCGGGTCAAGTGGGCCGCTCTCGGGTGGGAACGCGGGGTGGGGTATCCGACCACCGACGAGTCCGGGACGCCCGATGGGGTTGGCCGGTACAACCACTTCACTGGCGGGTCGGTTTATTGGACGCCTACCGGTGGGGCGCATCAGATCGGCGGGGCTATTCGGGATAAGTGGGCTTCGTTGGGCTGGGAGCGGGGGCTTGGCTATCCGACTACCGATGAGTCGGTGACGCCGGATGGGGTTGGCCGGTACAACCACTTTACGATCGGCGGGTCGATCTACTGGACGCCGTCCAGTGGGGCGCATCAGATCGGCGGGGCTATTCGGGATAAGTGGGCCTCGTTGGGTTGGGAGCGAGGTCTCGGTTATCCGACTATCGATGAAACCGGTACTCCTAACGGGATCGCGCGCTACAACCACTTCACTGGCGGTGGGTCGATTTACTGGAGTCTGGGTACCGGGGCGCACATGGTGCAGGGGGAGATTCGCAAGCGGTGGGCCGCGCGGGGATGGGAGTGGGGGTATTTGCGGTTGCCCACCTCGGATGAATACCGGATCAGCGGCGGCGCTCGGAGCGATTTCCAGGGCGGTTATGTGATTTACCGGAATGGGGTGACCTCGGACTACCGGTGGTAAACTGGATCTCTGTCACTTGGGGAGCTTGCTTTTCGACAGTAGTCGCTCCTTGCGTTGAGGATTGCGCGTAACAACCCGAGGCTGATTTCCGGCTGCGTAGCAGAGGGTTCGAAGCCGGGGGTGGCTGCACCGGTGGGGTTGAATTCACGGATGCCGCTGGGCGGGCTGGCTGATTCCGCGAAGGTCCCTTATCAAGACTATGAGCCGCGCCTTCGTTGGCGGCGTCGCGCGGCTCGCGGCAGCCTCGCTATGTCGATATCTCCTTTTTGGGCACGCGCTAGCACTTGCCTAGGCGGTCGTTCTTGGTGCGTCGGACGGCGAGCAGCTTTTTTGGGAGTCCGAGTCGCGTGCCGGGAAGGGGTGAGTGCTGCGCGGTGTCCCCACCAACACCGGGCCGCGCGCCGCCGCTGTCTCCCGGTTACGGCATTCAAGTGACGCTTGCTGTTGAAAGCGAGACAGCCGTGCTGCTCAAGTCCGCCGAGGCCGCTCACGTCGTCGTCGGTGCCAGAGGGTGCCGACGCCTGGGTCCAGGCCCGGGACGGTCTACGTAAGGGAGGCGTCTCGACCGGCACCTCGGTGCAAGTTGCGGCGATTGTTGCCACAGTCGCAACGCGGGCAGGGGTTGGCGTCCGCGCCTTCTTTACTTGGCTGTCGGCAAGAACATTCGCGGCAAAGGCTTGCCCGGAAGATCTCCCGAGGATCGCCGAAGCTTTGTACCGGACACGACTTCGGCCAGAGCGCCGGGACGAGGAGCGACAGGTGGCTTCGGAAGAGCTGCCCGAAAACCAGATGCGGCGACTTGGGCCGCAGGTACTTTGTCGAGTGCACGCCGAGCGTTCTAGCGCTGGCCGTGGTGGCGGAGATGGCTCATTCGCTGACCTGTTGCTGTGCGGCGAAACGTCTCGGTGGACCGTAAGAGAGCTACGCCGAGGCAGCTGCAACACAGAACTCGTTCCCCTCCGGATCAGCCATCACCACATGGTGTCCCTCGTCCTCCGCCAGGATCGACCCGCCCGCCGCCACCAGACGTTCAGCCTCGGCTTTGATCCTTGCCCACTGTTGGGCCGGTTCGCCATCCCCGGGGACCCGGATGTCGATGTGCAGCCGGTTCTTCGCCGTCTTCGGTTCCGGCACCTTCAAGATCGTCAGCTGAGGCCCGGCGCCCTCGGGATGGCACAGCCAGGCGCCATCCTCCGCGGACTCGTCCTCGGGCAGGTCGAACTGCGCGAGCCACTCCTCGCGGGTGCTGAACGGCGGCGGCAGAGGCTCGTCGACATAGCCCAGTGCCGTTTTCCAGAAGGCCGCGAGAAGTTGTGCGTTCGTGCAGTCCAGGGTCAGATCGATGGTGACAGTCATGCCGACAAGCTACTGCGCGCCACCGACAAAAACTCAGGCCAGATCAGCCGGACGGGTGCCGGTGGAGGCGAGCGGCAGGCCCAGTGTCACCCGTTCGGTCAGCCAACTGCTCGGGCGGTAGCGCGGGTCCCCGGTGGCGCGCAGGAGACCGGTCAGGATTCGCAGGACCTTTTCCGGGCCGACCAGGTCGCCCCACTCCAGCGGTCCGCGGGGGTAGCCAAGGCCCAGGCGCACTGCGGTGTCGATGTCGGCGGGAGCCGCGAGACCCTGGTCGGCGATGGAGCAAGCCGTGTTGATGATCGAGGCGAGCAGGCGTTGCGCGATGGGGGCGGCACCGTCGCGGACGACCGTTACGGGGGTTCCGGTGGCGGCGAGGGCACCCCAGGCGCCGCGGCCGTAGTGCGGATCCAGTCCCGGATGGACAGACATGGTGAAGCGCGAGTCGTAGCCAAGTGCGTCGATTCCGACGACGCGCGCGGCGGGCAGTTCCAGTTGCCGCGCAGCCTCCACAGTGGACTCTCCGCGCAGGGTCACCAGGAGAACCGTGTCGGGGTAGGCGTCCGGGACGACGTCGATGCCTGCTGCGGACAGGAGGCGGCCAAGGCGTTCGTCGGCGGCGTAGACCGGCATGGCCGGGGCAGGCGGGGCAGTGGGCTCCGGAGGGACCTCTTGTTTCCCGTCGGCATAGCGGTAGAAGCCTTCGCCGGTTTTGCGGCCGAAGAGTCCGGCGGCGACGCGCGGGCGGGTGAGCCACGACGGGCGCAGGCGCGGTTCGGCGTGGAAGCCGCTCCAGATGCTTTCCAGCACTGCGTGCGAGACGTCCAGGCCGGTGAGGTCCAGCAGTTCGAACGGGCCGAGCTTGAGGCCGAGGACGTCGCGTGCGATGCGGTCGATCTCGGCGGGAGCGGCGAGGGCTTCGGAAAGAATCTGCAGCGCCTCGGTGTTCAGGCCGCGGCCTGCGTGGTTGACGAGGAAGCCGGGGGCGTCCTTCGCCAGCACGGGTTGGTGGCCCCAGCTTCGGACGAGTTCGAGGGCCTCGCCGGGCAGCCAGCCGGCGGTGCGCGCGCCGGGGACGACCTCGACCAGCCGCATGAGCGGGACCGGGTTGAAGAAGTGCAGGCCGATCATCCGCGTCGGGTCAGTGAGCCCGGCGGCGATTTCGGTGACCGACAGCGAGCTGGTGTTGGTCGCGAAGATCGTGTCGGGGCCGCAGATCTTCTCAAGACCGGCGAAGAGCGTCTGCTTCGTTTCGAGGTCTTCGCGGACGGCTTCGAGCACCAGGTCCACCCCGTCGGAGGGGGCGAGCGGGCCCTCGACCGGGACGAGGCGTTCCTTCGCCGCGCGGCCGGCTTCCTCGGTCAGCTTCTCCTTGGCGACCAGCCGGTCGACCATCGCGCCGACGTGGTCGATCGCCGCGGCGACCGCCTCCGGCTGCACGTCCGCGAGTTCCACGGTGACCCCGCCGGTCGCGGCGAGCTGGACGATGCCGCGTCCCATCACCCCGGTGCCGATCACCCGGATCCTGCCGACCCGTCCGGCCCATCCCGTCACGTCGAACCTGCCTTTCGCTTTGCCGCCACGGCGAACTTACCCCGGACTACAGGCCGACGAAGTCCGCCATCTGCCCGGCGAGGTGCTCGAAGTACGCGTCCGCCGGGTCGACGCTGCCGGCGTACTGGCCGAACAGCTCGAAGTTGAGCGCGCCGAACAGCTGGGTCCAGGCGGCGATAGCGCGCATGACGACCTCGGCCGGCGCGTCGAGGTCCAGGATCCGGGTGAGCTGGCCGGCCTGCGCGCGCAGTTCCTCCGACATCGGCGCGGTGACCGCCGGCTCGTGCGGATGTGCGTCGCGCAGCACCGCGACCAGCGCGAAGGCCACTCGCCCGGCGGGGCCGACGGTGTCCTGTGGAGCTTGGTAACCAGGGATCGGCGAACCGTAGATGAGCGCGTATTCGTGCGGGTTCGCGCGGGCCCAGTCGCGGGTCGCGCGCCAGATGGCTCGCCAGCGTTCCCGGGGGTCGTCGGTGTGCGGGTCGGCCTGTTCGGCGGCCTCGCCGACGGCGTTGTATGCGTCGACGATCAGCGCGGTGAGCAGGTGATCTCGGCTCGGGAAGTACCGGTACAGCGCGGACGAGACCATCCCCAGCTCACGGGAGACCGCGCGCAGGGAAAGGCCGTGCGCGCCGACCTCGGCCAGCTGGCGGCGAGCCTCGTCCCTGATCTCGCGGGTCAGCTCGGCGCGGACCCGTTCGCGGGCAGTCCGGGGTGCGGCAGTCATGCGATCAGTGTGCCGCGCATGAGAGCGCTGCGCAAAACCGAGAGCACTGCTCTTGACGAGAGCCAGTCTCTGGGTGTTCACTGTTCACAACAGAGAGCACCGCTCTCGAAACCGAGGAGGACCTCATGACCAGCACTCGCTACCTCGAACCGGGCAGGGCGACCGCGGCGTTCAACGGCTGCGTCCGCTGGCTCACCAAACGCGGCCTCAGCGTGTGGGGCAGCCGGGTGCTGGGCGTCCGCGGCCGCAAGTCCGGCGAACTGCGCGAGGTGCCGGTCAACCTGCTGCCGTTCGGGGGCAAGCACTACCTGGTGGCCGCGCGCGGCGAAACCCAGTGGGTGCGGAACCTGCGCGCCGCGGGCGAGGGCCAGCTGACCGTCGGACGCCGCACCGAGCCGTTCACCTACCGCGAGCTGTCCGACGAGGAGAAGCCCGTCATCCTGCGCTCGTACCTCAAGCGCTGGGCGTTCGAGGTCGGCACGTTCTTCGAGGGCGTGGACGCGAAGGCACCGGAGAAGAAGCTGCTGGAGATCGCGCCGGGCTACCCGGTGTTCGAGGTCTTCACCCGGTGAGTCAGCGCACGCGTTTGCCGAACGTGGTGGCCGCGATGAGGACCACACCGACCAGGAACGCGACCAGCCCGATCAGGAACCAGAGCTTCTGGCCGGTCATGAAACTGCCGGTCAGCACGCCGACGCCCTGCAGCACCCACACCGCGCCGACGAGCACCAGCACCACACCGCACGCCAGCGTGATCCACCGCCTCACGACCATCTCCCTCGCTCTCCGTGAAGGACCCCTTGAGGAAATCAGGTTCCCCCAAGGAGTCCTTCACGGACCACCCTTCCGAACGGGCTATCCGCGGCGGCGCGGCTGTCCGTTGCCAAACTGCTGTGCTTCGCCGAGCGAGGTCGCGGTGGCCGTGGTGCCCTGGACCTTCGCGACCACGGTGACGTTGTCGCCGGACTTCGGCGAACCGGTCTTCTCCGTGGATGAATCCAGCGTGTAGGTCTGCTTGTAGCCGTCCTTGCTCGTCAGGGTCACCGAGGTGGCGCTGAGTTCGGTGATCGTCCCGGTCTGCAGGCGTTCGGTCACGTACCCGCCGGTCGGATCCGTCACCACGAAGTCGCCGTGCAGCGCGTCCCGCAGCGCGGCCATCCCGCCCATGCCTCCGCGGCCGGCGAAACCGCCCTGCCCGCCCGGGCCGCCGAATCCGCCCGGCCCCTGCTGCGCCGTTGCGTTGCTGCCGCTGGTGCCCGCCCAGATCGCCAGTCCGCCGCCGACGGCGATCACCACCGCGACGCCCGCCGCGATCGCGGTTTTCCGGCCCGACCACGCCTTCCCCTGGCCGCTGCCGCCGGATGCGGGAGCAGGTTGCTCTCCCCAGGTCGCGCCCTCTGCTGGATCGGTCGTCATGGTCTCCTCCGGAACGTTCGAGCTTTTCCTTCCCGAGCGTCGGGGCGGCCGCTGTGCGGAACCTGTGGCGGACGTGGGGGACACCTGTGCGCCCACCCGCACAGGAAACGCACAGCCAGTGCACAGCTCGACCTGAAGACGAGGCCCGAAGATGGCACCATGAGCAGTGTGAACGCCGCGTCTGCCGGCCGGGGCAAGGCCGAACTGCGCCGCGCGGACGGCAGCCCGGTCCGCGTGCTGGTCGTCGACGACGAGTCGACGCTGGCCGAACTCGTGTCCATGGCCCTGCGGATGGAGGGCTGGGAGGTGCGCAGTGCGGGCACCGGAGCCGAGGCGGTGCGCATCGGCCGCGATTTCCGCCCGGACGCCGTGGTGCTCGACGTGATGCTGCCCGATTTCGACGGCCTTGAGGTACTGCGCCGGATGCGCGCCGAAACGCCGTATCTGCCGGTTCTTTTCCTGACCGCGAAAGACGCGGTGGAAGACCGGATCGCCGGGCTCACCGCGGGTGGCGACGATTACGTGACCAAGCCGTTCAGCCTGGAAGAAGTCGCGCTGCGGCTGCGCGCGCTGCTGCGCCGGGCGGGTGGTGTTTCCGGATCGACCGGCTCGCAACTGGTGGTCGGCGACCTGACCCTGGACGAGGACAGCCGCGAGGTGCACCGCGGCGGCGATCTGGTGCCGCTCACCGCGACCGAGTTCGAACTGCTCCGCTACCTGATGCGCAATCCGCGCCGGGTGCTGTCGAAGGCGCAGATCCTCGACCGCGTGTGGAGCTACGATTTCGGCGGCCAGGCCAATATCGTCGAGCTGTACATTTCCTACCTCCGCAAGAAAATCGACGCCGATCGGGAACCGATGATCCACACCATGCGCGGCGCCGGGTATGTCCTCAAACCCGCCGCGGGCTGAGCGCCGCCGTCCGTGGTCGTTGCGCCGCAGGCTGATTGTTCAGCTGGCGGCGCTGCTCGCGCTGGTCTGCCTGGTGGTCGGCGTGGTCACCGAATTCGCGTTGAACAGCTTTCTCGTCGGGCAGCTCGACGGGCAGCTGGCGGCGGCGAGCGATCGCGGGTTCCGCCACGGCGTGCCGCGTCCGCCCATCAACGGTTCCGGCAAGCTGCCGCCGGATCCGCTGCGCGTGCTCGGTCAGCCCGAGGGGACGCTCAGCCTGGTCGTGCACGACGGCAAGGTCAACGGGCAGGTGATCGGTCCGTTCGGCCTCGTCCCGCTGACCCCGGAGCAGGATCGGGTCCTGCTCGTGCTCGCGCCGAACGGCCAGAGCCGCACGGTCGAGCTTCCCGGCAGTCTCAAGAAATACCGCGTGGTCGCGACGTATTCGCCGCGCGGCGAGTTCACCGTGATCGGGCTGCCGATGAGCCGGGTCTCGGAAACGTTGTGGCGGCTGGGGTTCATCTTCGGTGGCGTCGCGCTCTGCGGGATTCTCGTTGCCGGGTTCGCCGGTGCGGTCACGATCCGGCGCACGATGGCCCCGCTGGACCGGCTTGCCGCCA
This sequence comes from Amycolatopsis rubida, assembly GCF_900115345.1. Lineage (GTDB taxonomy): Bacteria > Actinomycetota > Actinomycetes > Mycobacteriales > Pseudonocardiaceae > Amycolatopsis > Amycolatopsis rubida. The sequence goes on from NZ_FOWC01000001.1 coordinate 1,383,397, forward strand.
CTGCTTCCCGGGTGTCCGAACTGCCGCTGGACCGCGGCGAGGTCGCGTTGTCCGAGCGAGTGCCCGAAGTGGACACTGACCCGCGAACCGAGGTCGGCAAGGTCGGTTCGGCGATCAACCGGATGCTGGGTCACATCGCCGAAGCGCTTGCCGCCCGCCATGCCAGCGAAAGCCGGGTCCGGCAGTTCGTCGCGGACGCGAGCCACGAATTGCGCACGCCGCTCGCCGCGATTCGCGGATATGCCGAGCTGACTCGGCGCGGCAGCGAACAGGTGCCGCCGGACATCGCGTTCGCGATGAGCCGGGTGGAATCCGAATCGGCGCGGATGACGACGCTCGTGGAAGATCTGCTGCTGCTCGCCCGGCTCGATTCCGGGCGTCCGGTCGTGCACGAACCGGTCGATTTGTCCCGGCTGGTCGCGGACGCGGTCGCCGATTCGCACGTCGCCGGTCCGGAACACAAGTGGCTGCTGGAACTTCCCGGCGAACCGATCGCGGTGCTCGGCGATTCCGGGCAACTGCACCAGGTCGTGCTGAACCTCCTCGGCAACGCCCGTACGCACACGCCCGCGGGCACCACGGTGACCACCGCACTGTCCACACGAGACGGATGGGTAACTTTGTCCGTTGTGGACGATGGGCCGGGAATTCCGCCAGAAATCCTGCCCGAGGTATTCGAACGGTTCGCCCGCGGCGACAATTCGCGTTCGCGTGCTGCCGGGAGCACGGGGCTGGGGCTGGCGATTGTCGCCGCCGTCGTGGCCGCGCATTCCGGTCGCGTGCTGGTTGCTAGCGGTCCAGGGCGCACCGAATTCGTGGCTTCGTTCCCGCAATTGCGTGACGGTGCCAACACTCCTTCGTGAGTGATTCACAGCCCGCGCACAGTCCGGGCCGTGAGAATGACGGGCATGACGACTGTCGTCGCGCCACGCTGGGTGCGCCCCTCGGTCGCGGTGCTGCTGCTGGGCACCGCCGCGTTGTATCTCACCAATGTCGCGATTTCCGGCTGGGGAAATGACTTCTACGCGATGGCCGGGCAAGCGGGCACGGGGGACTGGAAAGCGTGGTTCTTCGGTTCGCTCGACCCGGGCAACGTGGTCACCGTCGACAAACCGCCGCTTTCCCTGTGGGTGATGGGATTGTCCGGGCGGATCTTCGGTTTTTCCAGCTGGAGCATGCTGGTGCCGGACGCGCTGGCAGGTGTGGGCTCGGTCGGCCTGCTGTACCTGGCGGTGCGGCGGCTTTCCGGACCGGTCGCCGGATTGCTGGCCGGGGCGTTGCTCGCGCTCACTCCGGTCGCCGCGCTGATGTTCCGGTTCAACAATCCGGACGCGTTCCTGGTGCTGCTGCTCGTCGCGGGCGGATATTTCCTGGTGCGGGCGCTGGAAAAGGCGAGCACGAGGTGGCTGCTGCTGGCGGGCGTCGCGATCGGTTTCGGGTTCCTCGACAAGATGCTGCAAGCATTCCTGGTGTTGCCTGCCTTCGTGCTCGCGTACGCGGTTGCTGCGCCGACTTCGGTGCGACGGCGGGTGTGGCAATTGCTCGCCGCTGCCGGGGCGGTGGTGGTTTCCGCGGGCTGGTGGGTGCTCGCGGTGGCGTTGTGGCCGGTTGCGGATCGGCCGTATATCAGCGGGTCGACGAACAACAGTGTGCTGGAATTGGCCTTCGGGTACAACGGACTCGGCCGGATTTTCGGACAGTCGCACGGTGGGGACGCGCGGCCGAAAATGCCGGAGTTTTCCGGTGCCGGACATGGCTTCGGCGGCCAGGCGGGCTTGACCCGCCTGTTCACCGAGCAGTTCGGCGGCGAGGCGTCCTGGCTGTTGCCCGCCGCGTTGGTCGGCCTCGTGGCCGGATTGTGGTTCACCCGGCGTGCGCCACGGACTGATCGAACTCGGGCGGCGCTGCTGCTGTGGGGTGCTTGGACGGTGATCAGCGCCCTCGTCTTCAGCTACATGAGCGGGATCATCCACCCGTACTACACAGTCGCGCTCGCGCCAGGAATCGCAGCCACGGTAGCGATCTCCGCGACCGAACTGTGGCGTGGCCGTGCTTACTTCGCGCCGCGCGTGGTGCTCGCGGTGATGCTGGCGGCGACTGTAGCGTGGAGCTTCGTGCTGCTGCATCGGACGCCGAACTGGCAGCCATGGGTGCGGTACTCCGTCTTGGTGCTGGGCGTCCTAGGCGTGTTCGCGTTGCTGATCGGGATTGCGCGTCGGGCAGCCGCAGTGCTGGCACTCGTGGCTGCACTGCTGGGGATGGCCTCATTCACGGTGGCTACCGCGTCGACGGCGCATACCGGCGGAAGCCCGGCGTCCGGGCCGCAGCACAACGGCCGCGTCAGTTTCGGCGGACCACAACAGTCCAATGTGGAGCTTTATCGGTTGCTGGAGACCACGACGACGAAGTGGGCTGCCGCGGAAACCGGCGCGATGCAGGCCGCCGGACTGGCGTTGAACAGCGGCAAACCGGTGCTCGCGGTCGGCGGCTTCAGCGGCAGCGACCCCGCGCCGACACTCGCGCGATTCCAGCAGTACGTGGCGAGCGGGGAGATCCACTATTTCGTCGTCGGCGCGCGCAACGGCCGCGGCGGCAGCCGCGGCACCTCGGGGAAGATCACCGCCTGGGTCGAACAGCACTTCCAACCCACCACGGTCGGCGGCGCGACGGTCTACGACCTCACGCGAAAGTGACCGAGGTATTGGCCCCGCACAAGACAAAACACGGCAGCTCGGCCGGGACGCGCCCGGCCAGCCAGGCGGCCAGCGGAGCCGCGGCGGCCGGTTCGACGACGAGCCGGAAGTCGCGCCACAGCAGGTCGCGTGCGGCGAGGATCTCGGCGTCGGACACCAGCACGGAAGTGACGGCAGGCGAATTGAGGATGCCGAACGCCAGCTCGCCGACGCGGGTCGCGCCGAGAGCGGACGCCGCGACCGAATCGATGGTGACGTCCACCGGCTCGCCCGCGGCGAGGGCGGCATGCAGTGCCTGGCAGCGCTCCGGCTCCACCGCGAACACCGGACGGCCGTCCGCGGCCAGCGTCGCGCCGGACGCCAGCCCGCCGCCGCCCACTGCGACGCCAATGGCATCGACGTCTGGTGCGTCGGCCACGATCTCCGCGGTCGCGGTTCCCTGTCCGGCGATCACGTCGGCGTCGTCGTACGCGTGCAGGTAACGGGTGCCGGGTTCCTCTGCGACGGCCAACGCGGCTGCCGCGGCCTCGCTGTACGCCGCGCCGTGCCGGATGAGCTTCGCGCCGGCCGCTTCGATGCCGGCGGCCTTCGCTTCGGGCACGGACTCCGGCACGTAGACGACAGCGGGAATGCCCAGCGCTTGCGCGGCGGTGGCGACGCCGAGGCCGTGATTGCCACCCGACGCCGTGACCACGCGCTTCGGCTTAGGCCCGTTGAGCAGGGCGTTTACCGCGCCGCGGAGCTTGAACGAACCGGACCGCTGGAGCTGCTCCAGCTTGAGCACGAGGGGGCGGCCGTCGATTTCAGTGCGTAACAGCGGTGTCCACCGGACGTGTGGTCGGAGGCGGAGGTGGGCAGCGACGACGTCGGCGGCGACAGGTGCGGTGCGCATATCGGCCATTCTCCTCCCAGCATCCTTCCTCGCATGCCGCTCGCCGGGAAAACCCCAGCGTGTCAGGGCGCGACACGGTACAAGAGGGCATTGTCGAGACCTTGCGGATCTCGCTAAGCTCTGCGCAGACGTGGGGTGTCCGACCATGTGCGTACCGCGACGAGCACTACCGAGAGTAGTAGCGTCCTGCGGGTGTCCCCGTTCGGTGCACTTCACGCCTCGGTCTCGTCGGGACTCCTCGGGAACGGAAGGTGACGTGGATGCGCGACGGTTCGGCCCGGCCGCAGGAATCCGCCGCGCGGCTGCTTGACCGCCTCGGGATCCGCACCGTGCAGGCGCGAGTGACCGTGCTGGTGGTGGCTCCGCTGGTCCTGGTCGTGGCGTCGGCGGTTCCGCTCGTGCTCAGCCAGGTCACCGCCGCGTCGGCAGCCGCGACCACTTCGGACGCCGTGGCCCGGGGACAGCGGGTGGGCGGCCTGGTCGGACAGGTGCAGCGGGAAAGCCTGCTCACGGCCGCTTTTGCCGCTGACCCGTCGGCCACCGATTCGGAGCTCGTCCGGCAGCGGCAGGCGGTGGACAGCGCTGCGCGCGGCATCGCGGACAGCCTGGTCAGCCCAGGCGGCGCACTGTCGAAACTGCGACAGAGCGCGCTCAATCGTCAGGTTTCCGTAGTTGATATTGCTTCTGGCTACGATTCCACGTCCATTGGGCTGATCGACGCGCTGGGACTGGCTACTTCGGACAGCTCCCAGGCACGGACGCTCGACGCCCTGCTGCGCGCGGACGAGCAGCGAGCGGCCGCCGCGACCGCGCTGGTCGCGGCCGCCGGAGCTGATCGCGCAGGTCAGCGCGCTGCCGTCTCCGGAGAACAGTTCGCCCGGCTGGCCGGGAAGCAGGACGCGGCACAGGTCGCTGCGGTCGAGACCGGGGCGACGGCCCAGCAGCTCGACCGGCTGGCCGCGGCACCGCGGCAAGACCGGCAGTTTGTGTCCGATGTGGTCACTGCCGGTACTCAGCTCGCCGATCAGCGCGACGCGGTGGAGACCCGGATCGCCGGTGCGATCGCGGACGCTGCCTCCGCGGAAGCGTCCAGTGCGACCCGGACGGCCTCCGTCGTCGGCGGTGCCGCGATTGTCCTTTTCGGACTGGTTGCCGCATTGTCCGTACTGGCCGCGCGATCCATTGCCCGGCCGTTGCGGCGGCTGAGCGGCCAGGCTCGCTCGACCGCCGACCTGGCCGCCGCTGAATTGGTTCAGGTCGCCGAGCCGGAGTCGGGCCCGCCGCAACCGTTGCTGCCCGCGCTTGAGGCGGGCACCGGCGGCGAGCTGGCCGAGCTGGCCGATGCGTTCAACCGGCTCCGCGGCACCGGGGTGGAAGCGGTGGCCGAGCAGGCGAACTCGCGCCGCGCCGGGGTTCAGCTGCTGGTCGGAGCGGCCAAGCGCACGCAGAATCTGGTCGCGGGCCAGCGCACCGTGATCGAGGAATTGACGCGCGGCGCCGACGATCCGGTGTTGCTCGCCGGGCTGCGTCGCGTGGAGCACGCCGCGCTCCGGCTGCGGCGCACCGCGGACGATCTGCTTGTGGTGACAGGAAACCGCGACGAGACCCGGGTCGGCGGTCCGATCGAACTGGCCACCGCGTTGCGTTCCGCCGCCGCGGAAATCGACGACGAGGCCCGGATCCGGCTCGGCGAACCGGCTGAGGCGCTGCTCGCGCCGTCGCTGGGGATCGACCTGGTGCTGCTGTTCGCGGAACTGCTGGAAAACGCCGCCGCGTTCTCGCCGCCGGAGTCGGCGGTGGAGATTTCGACGGAGTTCCAGTCATCCGGCGATCTGCTGGTGAGCATCGCCGATCACGGCGTCGGGCTGTCCGCGGACCGGTTGGCGCAGGAGAACCGCCGGCTCGCCGAACCGGTCGACGCGGCATCCGGTCAGCAACTCGGCCTGGCCGTGGCCGGACGGCTCGCGCAGCGGCATTCGCTGCGCGTCGAACTGGAGTCCACTCCGGAAGGCGGCGTGACAGCACAGGTCTCGGTGCCGCAGGCGCTGTTCACCCGAGACGTCGATTTCCGGCGTGGGCCTGGGCTTTTCGAGCCCGGACAGGTGCCCGACCCGCGGCCGGTGCTGCTGCCCGCGCCCGCGATCGCCGCGCTGTCCACGCCTGCTCCGGCCGGGTTCCGGTGGTTCACCGATCCGCCGGAACCGGAAGCCGACGAGCCGAATCCGGACAAGGACGAGGCTCCGCGGTGGCCGGAAGCGGAACCGGAATTCGCTTCCCGCGCCGGAACGCTGGAACTCCCCGACGAGCCAGAAGAATCCAAAGAGGACACTCCGGACGCGCAGGACGTCGCGGATCCGTCGCCGACGCACCAGTTCACTGTGGTGCCACCGGAATCCCGTGACGGCGTCTTCCGCCGCGTCCCCGGCGCGCAGCTGGCCCCCGGGCTCAAACTGCCGCAGATCGTCCGCACCCCGTTGCCGCGCCGCGACCTGCGCGATCCGGCCGCTGAGCGGGCCACCTTCGACTCGTTTTCCGACGGCGTCGCCAAAGCACAGCAAGTCACCGCCCAGCAGGCCGATCAAGGAGGATCATGACCGTTCCCGCCGCCGCGCAGAACTTCAACTGGCTGGTCAACCGCTTCGCGCTGCACACCGCAGGCGCGATCGCCGCGCTCGCGGTGTCCGCGGACGGGCTGCTGATCGCCGCGTCGCAGGACCTCGACCGCGCGGACGCCGACCGGCTCGCGGCGACCTGCTCGGCGATGCTCGCGCTGGCACAGAGCGTGTCCGAAAGCCATCCGCTCGGCGATCCGGACAAGGTCGTGGTCGAGCTGGAACGCGGCTACCTCGTGGTCTGCACCATCAGCATCGGCTGCTCGCTCGGCGTGCTGGCCAACAAACAGGCCAGCCTCGGCACGATCGCCTACGAGATGGCGATGTTCGCCAACCGCGCGTCCGAAGTCCTTACCCCCGCGCTGGTCGAGGAGTTGAAGAACACCGCGTTCGCCTGACCCGTGAAGATTCTCGTGCTTGGCCCGGCCGGAGCCGGGAAAACGACGGCGGTGCACGCCGTTTCGGAGATCGCGCCGGTACGCACCGACGCCGGTGCCACCACTGCGGCGCTCGACTTCGGCAGACTCGGCGAGGGCGAGCGGCGGCGGTACCTGTTCGGCGCGCCGGGGCAGGCCCGGTTCTGGTTCCGCTGGCCCGACCTCGTGCGGGGCGCGGACGCCGCGCTCGTGGTGGTCGATCCGCGGCGGATCGCGGACGCCTACCCGGTGCTCGACGCGGTCGAAGGGCTGCGGCTGCCGTTCGTGGTCGGGGTGAACTGCTTCGACGGGCTGCTCGCCCGCCCGCTGCACGACGTGCGCTGGGCGTTGACCGTGCGCGAGGGCATTCCGGTGCATCCCTTCGACGCCCGCGACCCGGCGTCGGTGCGGGAGGTGCTCGACCTGCTCCAAGCGGGCGTGGCCGAGGGGTCGCAGGAGCGGCAGCCGAGTCCGCTATAGTCGTCTGCGGGGACCCCCCGTGGCGTCCACCCTGTGAACTTCCCCAGGGCCGGAAGGCAGCAAGGATAAGCGGGCTCTGGCGGGTACGGGGGGAACCCGCTTTTTTTGCTGGTCCGGCGAAAAGCAGGCGGGTACGGACCGCGGCCGATCTGCACCAACGACGCAGTACGCCCGGGTCGCTAGAACAGGCCGAGGACGTCGTCCGGCGGCGTTGGCGAGGGCAGCGACTCCGCGTCGAGGACCGGCGCGGCCTTCCCCCGAAGCTGCCGCAGCTCATCCCCGTGCACCACCCGCGCCGGATACGGCGAAGACGCCGCGCGCCGGGTCAGCTCCGCGGTCGGCAGGTCGAGCCGGGAGGCGGCCAGCACGAGATTCCCGAATCGGCGGCCGCGCAGCACACTGGGTTCGGCCAGCAGAACGACATGCGGAAACACCTCCGCCAGCGTCGCGAGGAACCGGCGGGCGAACGGCAGGCCAGGACCGTCGGAGATGTTCGCCAGCATCGTGGCGCCCGGCCGCAGCACCCGGGCCACATCGGTGACGAACTCCACGGTCGCCAAGCCGCCGGCCAGCGTCGCGCGTTCGAAGGCGTCGATCACGATCAAGTCCGCGGTCGCGTCGTGCCTGCTGCGCACGCCCGCGCGGCCGTCCTCGATCCGTACCCGCAGCTTCGGGACGCTGCGCAGGTCAAGCTGCTCGCGGACCAGGTCGATCAGCGGCTCGTCGGCGTCGAAGACCAGCTGCCGCGAACCCGGTCGCGTCGCGGCGACGTAGCGCGGCAGGGAACAGCCCGCGCCGCCGACGTGCAGTGCGTCGAGCGGGCCGGGCGGAAGGAAATCGACCAGGTCGCCGAGCCGGCGCACGTAGTCGAACTCCAGGTTCGCCGGGTCGTCCAGATCGACGTAGGACTGCGCCACCCCGCCGACCGAAAGCATCCACGCGTTGGGCCGATCGGCGTCGCGCAGCAGCTCGGCGGTCCCGAACCGCACCGGGTAAGTGCCCGGCCGCGGGCCGCTCGGCGCACGGCCGCGACCGGAACGGGAGGGGCTCACCATGCTCACTGTAGTCTCGGGCTCGTGGCTCTCGCGCTGTACCGGAAGTACCGTCCGGCGACCTTCGCCGAGGTCGTCGGCCAGGAGCATGTGACCGAACCGCTGCGCACGGCACTGGCCGCCGGGCGCATCAACCACGCGTACCTGTTCTCCGGGCCGCGCGGCTGCGGCAAGACGTCGAGTGCGCGGATCATGGCGCGCTCGCTCAACTGTGCCAAAGGCCCGACCCCGGATCCGTGCGGCGAGTGCAACTCGTGCCGCGCGCTCGCGCCGGAAGGCCCTGGCAGCGTCGACGTCACCGAACTCGACGCGGCCAGCCACGGCGGTGTGGACGACGCCCGCGAACTGCGGGACAAGGCGTTCTACGCGCCCGCCGAATCGCGCTACCGCGTGTTCATCATCGACGAGGCGCACATGGTCACGACGCAGGGCTTCAACGCCCTGCTGAAGATCGTCGAGGAACCGCCAGAGCACCTGATCTTCATCTTCGCCACCACCGAGCCGGACAAGGTGCTCACCACCATCCGCTCGCGCACGCACCACTACCCGTTCCGGCTGATCCCGCCGAGCTCGATGCGGGAGCTGCTGGAGCGCAACGTCGCCGCCGAGGGCGCGACGGTCGAACCGGCGGTGTACCCGCTGGTGATCCGCGCCGGCGGCGGTTCGGCTCGCGATACCCAGTCGGTGCTGGACCAGCTGCTCGCCGGGGCCGGTCCGGAAGGCGTCACGTACCCGCGGGCGGTGTCGCTGCTGGGTGTCACGGACACCGCGCTGATCGACGCGGTGATCGACGGACTCGCGAACGACAATCCGGGCGAGGTGTTCGGCACCGTCGAGAAACTCGCCGACGCCGGACACGACCCGCGCCGTTTCGCCACCGACCTGCTCGATCGGCTGCGCGACCTGCTGCTGATGCGCGCGGTCCCGGAAGCGGGCGAACGCGGCCTGGTCGCCGCGCCGGACGACGAGCTGAAGCGGATGACCGAGCAGGCCGAGAAGCTCGGCCCGGCCACGCTGTCCCGCTACGCCGACATTGTCCATAGTGGACTTCTTGAGATGCGCGGCGCGACGTCGCCGCGGCTCGTGCTCGAACTGCTCTGCGCGCGGATGCTGCTGCCGTCGGTCACCGAGGCGGAGAAAGCCTTGCTGGCGCGAATCGAACGGCTTGAGCGGCGACCGGCTGGCGCACCCGCGCCGGCTGGTCCCGCCGCTGCCCCGGCTCCCGCGCCTCATGCCAGTCCCGCGCCTGCCCCGGCCGCTTCCGCTGCTCCGGCGGAGGCTCCGGCCCGGTTCCAGCGGCCTTCGCAGCGTCCGGCCCAGGAAGCTCCCGCCGCACGTCCGGCGGCCGAAGAACCGGCGCGTCCGGAGGCCAGCCGTCCGGCTCCTGTCGAACCGCCTGCCCCGGCTGCGGCCGCGCCTGCTCCCGCGCCGGAGGCTCCGGCCGCTCCGACCGCTCCGGCGGCGGAGGAAGCCCCGGCCGCGGGCGGGATCGACGCGGCTAAGGTGCGCGAGAAGTGGCCGCAGCTGCTGGCGTCGCTGCGGAAGTTCACCGGCGGGCGCGCGCTCGAAGCCATGCTCACGCAGGCGACGGTCGCCGAAGTCGACGGTTCGGCGGTCACGCTGACGCACAAGTCCGAACCGCTCGCCCGGCGGCTGAGCGACCAGGGCAACGCGAGCAAGATCGCGGCCGGGCTGAGCGAGGTGCTCGGCGGCGAATGGCAGGTCCGCTGCGTGCACGGCGCGGCCGCGGCTGCCGCTCCGGCTCGACAGGCTCCTCGGCAGCAACCGGCGGCACCGGCTCCGGAACGGTCGTTCACGCGTCCGTCCGCGGCTGCCCAGCCCCCGGCGGCCGCCGCGCCTGCGGCCCCGCCGAAGCCCGCGGCGGAAGCGCCGAGCCGCCCGCGCGTCACCACGAGCGAACCGGACATCCCGCTCCCGCCCGAGCCCTCGGACGAGGACGACGACATCTACTCCGAGGACTCCAGCCCGGTCCCGCCGCCGCCTCCGCCGCCCGCGGAGGAAGACCCGGAGCAGATCGCCCGCAAGCTGCTGTCGGATCACCTTGGGGCACGTCCGCTGGACTAGTGGCGTCGTGAGTGTTGATCACGGTTCTAACCGCGATCAACACTTACGACACCAGCCGCACACTCACCGGATGCGACGTCGGCGACGTTCGCACGGTCACAGTCCGCGCCGCGGCGTCCCAGGTCCAGCTTCCACTGCGCCGACCGTCCACGTACACCACGGCTGGCTTGGCGGCATTGGTGAACCGGACGGTCCAAGCGCGCTGCGTGGGCCCGATCGCGAGCGTTGCCGAGTGCGCATTTTCGGTGTAGCGCACCGCAGTTGTGGACCGCTCCTCCCGGAGAGCGAACGCGCCGTTGTGGCCGCCAGCCACCGTGACGGTCGCGGCGGTAAGCGGATCGTGCGCGTCACCAGCGACATTTCCGCTGCGGGTGACCAGGATCCCGCCCGAGCGCACGAACACCGGCATCGTGTCCCAGCCCGTGGTGATCTGCGCGGTGCTGCCGCCGCGATAGGTCTTGCCGCTGAAGTAGTCCGTCCAGTCGCTGCCCGGCGGGAACCAGACGCTCGTGGTCGCCGTGGTGCCCGGGCTGGTCGCCGGAGCCACGAGGACGTCCGGGCCGTACAGGTATTCCCCGCCAGCCTGGGCGTACGCCTCCTGCTGGTCCGGATATTGCAGGTACAGCGGCCGCACGATCGGCATTCCCGTCGCGGTGGCCTGCTGCGCGAGCGTGTACGTGTACGGCACGAGATTCTCGCGCAGGTTAAGGAATTTAGTCGCTGACGTGTCCGCGGCGGCTCCGTACTGCCAGGGCAGCCGGTCGCTGTGGTTGGAGTGCAGCCGGTCGATCGGCTGGAACGTCCCGAGCTGCACCCAGCGCGCGTACAGATCGTCCGGCAGCTTCGTGCTGCCCGGTTCCGTGCCCGGCTGCTGCGATCCGCCGGTGTGGCCGCCGATGTCGTGGCTCACCGAAGCCAGGCCGGTCGCCGCGGATTCGCCGGGGGTGTAGCCGACCTCGAAGGCCAGCGTTGCCCAGTCGGAAATGGTGTCTCCGGTGAAGTGCAGCGTGGTGCGCTTGTCCGCCCACGGACCGGTCGGTACGGCGGTCGGCGAACTGTATCCACCGGCTTGCAGCGAACCGTAGGCGCGGGAAAACGCGAAGCCGCCGTGCTCCGCGTACTGCTGGTTGATCCACGCGTCCGGGGTGACGCCGGCAAGACTGGATTTCGAGGCGTCGCAACACCAATCGAGCCACCAGACGTCGTTGCCCTGCTGTTCCATCGTCCGGTGCAGGTCGAAGTAGGCGCGCAACTGGTCGGGGTCGCCGAAATCGAAGACGTAGCAGTCTTTTCCGCAGCTGGGCTGGAGTTTGCCCTTCGCGGTCGCCTGCGCCGCCGGGAACTGCGGGTCGTCGCCGCGGATGCTCGGGTGGATGTTCAGCGACGTGTGCAGGCCCTGGTCGTGTGCCCACTGGAAGAACGCCTTCGGGCCGGGGAAGCGGGTCGGGTCGATTTCCCAGCCGTTCCACCGGTCCGGCGATTTGAAGTCGGTGTCGACGACGAGCATGTCGAGCGGCACGTGCTGCTCTCGGAACTTCGGTATGATCGTTTGCTCGAAGTCGGCGGCTGTGCGGTCGTAGTACTCGGAATACCAGACGCCGTAAGCCCAGCGGGGCAGCAGCCGAGACGGTCCGGTCAGCTGGGCCAGTTCCCGCAGCGCTTGGCCGTAGTTCTGGCCGTAAGCGAAGACGTATCCATCCTGGTAGTTCTCGCTGCTGGGCCGCTGGGTGACGACCTTGGTGCGTGGGTCGTACAGCGCCGACGCGGTGTCGTCGAGGAGTGACCAGCCGTCCTGGTAAAGGATTCCGGCTGCGGAGACCGCACTTCCGTCGACACCGTCGAGGCCGCGTCGATAACCGCCGAGTGGCGCGTGCGGGGCGAGCAACACCGAATGCGCGGGCGTGACGGCGACGGTGTCGAGGTTGACGTGGCAGTTCGAGTCCGGACAGGACAGTGTGACGGTGTTGGTGCCAGCCTTGAGCTGCACCGGGATTGCCTTGGTGCGCCACGAATTCCAGCTGCTGGTCGACGCCAGGGTCAGGTTGGCGGAGGTACCGCCGGCTTGGAGGGTCAGCGAGGTCGGCTGGGTTTGGCCGGAAACAGCGGTCGCGTCGGCGTAGCGCAGCTGCAGATCGTAGGTGCCATCGGCGGGGACACCGGTGATCGTCAACGCGTCTGAAGCGCCGGATCGCTCCATGCCCGCGAGGAAAGCTTTGCCGGAGTGGCCGTCGTGGTCGCTGGCCGGGTGCGCGCCGCCGGACAGCGCGCCTTGCTCGGCCTCGCAGAGGACACCGAACGCGCACGGCGTCGGCGCGGGCGGCACGGGTTGCGGGTACGCGGCACCGGTGTTGACCAGGGCGAGGCTGTCGATATTGACGTTGCCCGAGTCGGCGGTGCCACGCTTGACGGTCACCTGGTGCTCTCCCGCCGGCAGTGTGATCGGCACGGTCGCGAGGGTCCAGGTGTCCCAGTCAGCGGTAGCCGGAAGGGTGACGACCCGCGCGTTCGCACCGTCCACGAGGACGCTGAGAGTGCGGGTCGTGTGCTGCCCGTCGCCGCCGGTTCCGTTGGCGTAGCGCAGATCCAGCTGGTGATCACCGGGAGCGGTGGCGCGGAAGGACAGGCTGTCGCCGGGGTTGGCGAAGCCCGCCGCGAAACCATCACCGGTGTAGCCGCGGTGGTCGCTGGCCGCGCCTGGGCCGTTGAGCCGCAGTTGTTCGGCCTCGCAGAGGGTGGTGAACGCGCAGACCGGAGCCAGCCTGCCCGCCCACGGCCGCGCGGTGACGTCCTGGCCGCCGGTACGCAGCCGGACGGTGAGGTTGTTGTCGGAAAACGCGCCCGAGCCGAGCTGGTAGCGCAACTGGACGGCGCTGGTCCGGATGGTCAGCCAGCCATCGCGTTTTGTCGCGGTGTAAGGAGTTTTAGGGAAGCTGCCGCGGCCGATCGCGTTGAACGTGCCAGCGTCGACGAACTTGGCGTCACCCGCGTACTCGGTGCGGATGAGCGTCGGCGACAGGACTTCGAACCGCGCTGGCCCGGCGGTCACCGAGTGTGGAGCGGCCTCGGCGACTCCTGTCGACACGAGAGTGCCCGCCATGGCTGTCACGGCGAACAGCCGTACCAGTCGTCCTCGGAGTGAAGTTGCCACCGGCGCCTCCTCGACAGGTCCCCAGCGACGGTAAGTCGGGACCGATCAAGGGAGAAGACGGTGTCCGGTGTTCTGTCCGCTCAGTAGCCCTTTCGGCTCTCTGCGTCAGGCACCGGCCAGGTACGCCTCGATCGCCTTCGCGATGGCCTGCGCGTAGTGCGTTCGGCCCGCCGCGGACGACATCTGCCCGGCCTCGTCGGCGTTGCGCATGTTGCCGCATTCGACGAGCACGGTCGGCCGGGTCGACAGGTTGAGCCCGCCCAGATCATTCCGCGGCGAAAGGCCCGCCGAGCCGATGTAAGTGGAGGTGGCGAAGCCGTCGTCGCGGATTCCGTCGCGCATGGTGCGTGCCAGCTTCAGCGACGGTTCGCCCTGCGCCGCGTTCAACGGCGGTGCCGAGTACGCGACGTGGAAGCCGTGCGCGGTCGGCGACGTGGAGCCGTCGGCGTGGATCGAGACCACTGCGTCGGCACTCGCGTCGTTGCCGATCTTCGCGCGTTCGTCGACGCACGGGCCGACGCCGGAGTCGTTCTGCCGCGTGTAGACGACCTTGATTCCCTTGGCCGCCAACGCATTCCCGACCTCCTGCGCGACGGTGAAGGTGAACGCGTGCTCCGGGTACCCGGCGTTGGTCGACGTGCCGGTGGTGTTGCACGGCTTCATCTGCCCACGCCCGGCGGGCACCTTCCGGTTGATCTCGCCGGGGTGCGCGGCGTTGCCGCCGTTGTGGCCGGGATCGAGGACCACGACCTTGCCCGAGCCGACCGGCGGCACCGCGGACGTCGAAGGCGGCCTCGACGACGAGGACGGCGGCAATGGCGGGCTGGAAGACGACAGGCTCGGGGTCGCTGAGCTCGGCGACGTCGGCGCAGCGGCCGGTGAGGGAGGCGTCTCGCCGCCGCCGGAACACGCTGTGAGCAGCAGCAGGCCGGTCAGCAGCGGGAGTGTCTTCGCTCGCACGCGACAACGGTGCCACAGCACACGCGTGCCGCGGGGACGGACGCGCCGGGCTCGCGGCTAGGCTGGGGAGGAACACCCAAACGCGGAAGGACCGAGTGCGATCATGGTGCAACCCGGCGGCGGCGGCTTCGACCTGTCGCAGATCATGCAGCAGGCCCAGCAGATGCAGCAGAAGCTGGTGGAGGCCCAGGAGGAACTCGCCAACACCGAGGTCACCGGCACTGCGGGCGGTGGCCTGGTCACCGCGACGGTGTCCGGCGACAGCCAGTTGAAGAGCCTCGTCATCGACCCGAAGGTGGTCGACCCGGACGACGTCGAAACCCTGGCCGACCTGGTGGTCGCCGCGGTGCGTGACGCGTCGGCGAGCGCGCAGAAGCTCACCGAGCAGAAACTGGGCCCGCTGGCGGGCGGCCTCGGCGGCGGCATGCCGGACCTCGGCAGCCTCGGCTTCGGCGGCTGACACTTGTACGAAGGTGTCGTCCAGGACCTGATCGACGAACTCGGGCGGCTGCCCGGCGTCGGTCCGAAGAGTGCCCAGCGCATCGCGTTCCACCTGCTGGGCGCCGACCCCGCGGACATCGCGCGGCTGCAGGACGTGCTGGGCAAGGTCAAGGAAGGCGTGCAGTTCTGCGAGATCTGCGGCAACGTCTCGGAACAGGAAACGTGCCGGATCTGCCGCGACGAACGCCGCGACCTCACGATGATCTGCGTGGTCGAGGAGCCGAAGGACGTGCTGGCGGTCGAGCGGACCCGTGAGTTCAAGGGCCGCTACCACGTCCTCGGCGGCGCGCTGGACCCGCTGTCCGGCATCGGCCCGGAGCAGTTGCGGATGCGAGAACTGCTGAAGCGCATCGGCGAGGCGGACGTCCGGGAGATCATCATCGCGACCGACCCGAACACCGAGGGCGAGGCGACGGCGACGTATCTGGTGCGGATGCTGCGCGATTTCCCCGGGCTGTCGGTGACGCGGCTGGCGTCGGGGCTGCCGATGGGCGGGGATCTTGAGTTCGCGGACGAGCTGACTTTGGGACGCGCGTTGTCCGGGCGGCGCGCGCTGTAATGACCTGGGCGGACCCCTGTCCAGACCCGGCTCTGGCCGACGACGGAGTTCGTGAATCTCCTGGATTGCATCGAGCGGCCGCGCACGCGGTACGGCGAGGATCTGACCGGCGCGATCATGCTCACCGTGTCCGGGGGTAGTGATCTTCTTTCCCGGACCAGCCGCTGGATCTCGCGCTGGACCGGATGCCGCGAGGGCTGGTTCGGATCACCGTCAGCGGAAGCGATTTTCGCCGGACATCGATGGCTGGGGAAGAGGACCTGCTGTCGGCACTGGTCGCCGGGGGCTTCAGTTCTTCGAGAAGATGGCTGAGCTGGCCCAGATTTTCTGCGTCCGGGACATCCGGTTGCTCAGCGGTCAGCAATAACCCAGCTGTGCCAACGAGTTCACCACGATGTCCGACGGGTGGTACTTGTCCGTCCAGGACTCCCGGCGACGATTCTGGTACGTGTCCAGGAACTCCCGCAGCCGGTCCCCGCGCAGTTCGGTCAGGACGACGTTCCCGCCGATTCCCACGTGCCGTTCGGTGCGGGCCCGGTGGACCGCGCACGGCAGGCCCAGGTATCCGCATTCCTCCTGCAACCCGCCGGAGTCGGTGACCACGTACTCGGCTCGCGCGACCAGCGGCAGGAACTTCAGGTACCGCATCTTCGGCTGCGCGAGGAACTTGTCGTCGAACAGGTTGGCCAAGCCCAGCGCACGAATCTTTTCCCGCTCTGGTGTGCCGGCCAGGTACAGGACCGGCATCTTGCGGCTCTGCGCGCGCAGGATTTCCAGTACCTCACGGTACTTGTCCGCGCGTGACACCAGTTCGAACCGGTGCAGCGTCGCCAGGCCGAACTTCTCCGGCAGGCCCGGCACGTCCAGCGGCTGGTCGACGACCTGGCGCATCGAGTCGATCGCCGTGTTCGCCTCGGTGTTCACCACGACGCCGCGGGCGCCCCGCAGGTTGTGCACCTCGCGCTCGCTCGGCGAGAAGTGGATGTCCACGAACTTCCCGGCGATCTTGCGGTTCAGTTCCTCCGGCAGCGGCGACAGGATGCTGCCCGACCGCGTGCCCGCTTCGATGTGCCCGACACGGGCCTTCAGGATCTTCTTGCCGATCAACGCCCCGTACGGCGTGGTGAACGTGTCGCCGTGCACCAGCACGAGCGGCGGGCGGCCGTCCGCGGTCAGCTGGGCGCGGAGTTCCGCGCGGCGGCTCCACGCGGTGCGCATGACCTGCGCGGCCCAGCCGGGCACCTGCGCCGGAGAGTCGAGGTCGCGCGCCTGCGCACGAGGCACGAACCACACATCCGGTTCCGGCAGCCGCAGATCGGACAGAACGTCGGCGACCTCGTCCACGTGCTGTGCGGTGAACCAGAGCTTCGGCGTCGCTGCGCGCTCGGCGATCCGGTGGAAGACCGGCGCGATCTTGATCAGTTCCGCGGTGGTGCCTGCGATGAAGGAGATCACCGTGGATGCCCAATCAACAGAGGGTTAGCGACGGCGGCAAGGATACTGGGCATTCCCGCCGGTCAAGTGCAGGGTAGCCTCGCCGCGTGAGTGCTCACCCGCTCCTTCCGTCGCTCAGCGTCGTGATCCCGGTCTGCAATGAGCAGGAGTGGATCGAACGCAGCGTGGGCGCGCTGATCGCCTCCGCCGAGGCGGCCCGGTGGCCGGTCGAGGTGCTCGTCGTGGACGACGGGAGCACCGACGGCACGCCCGAAAAGCTTGCCCGGCTGCACGAGGAACACGGCATCACGGTGCTGACCCAGCCCAACGGCGGCCGGTTCGAGGCCCGCCGCGCCGGGATGGCGAAGGCCTCCGGCGACTGGCTGATGCTGCTGGACAGCCGGGTCATCGTCGACGCGGGCAGCCTCGCCTTCCTGCGCGAGCAGCTGGTCGAGCACCCGGAGCGCGCGGTCTGGAACGGCCACATCCACGTCGCCTCCGAGCGCAATCCCTACGCGGGCTTCATGTCCGGCCTCGTCGCCGTCGGCTGGCGGCGGTACTTCGCGGACCCGAAGCTGACGTCGTTCGGCATCGAGGAGTTCGACGTCTACCCCAAGGGCACCACGTTCTTCTGTGCGCGCCGCGACCTGCTGGAGGGGGCGGCGGCCGCGTTCGCATCGCTGTTCGACGACGTCCGGCTCGCCAGCGACGACACCCGGATGCTGCGCTGGATCGCCGAACGCTCGCGGATTTTTCTGGCCCCGCAGTTCTCCGCGATCTACCACGGACGCGATTCGTTTCAAAAGTTCTACGCTCAGTCATTCTTTCGGGGGACGACCTATGTGGATTCCTACCTAAATTCACCCGGTCCAGCGAGAAACGCGTTATTTTGTTCGCTCGCTGTAGGCGTGATAGGTGCCGGGCTGGCGGCGAAAATGCCGAAGACTACGGCCTCGCTCGGTGTGGCCGGAAGCGTCGCGGCCGCCGCGGTGGTGAAGAAGTGCGGCGCCACGAACGCCGAGGCACGCGCGGTCAGCACCCTGCTGCCGGTCTTCGCGGCCGGCTTCGGCTCGGGGGTGTTTCGCGGGTTGTACCTCGCGCTGCGCGCACGGTTGCGGCGTCGATGAGCGTGCCCGGAGTCGTCCGCGACACCCGCCGCACCGCGGGCAAACTCGGCGGTTCGCTGATCGCGTCGATCATCCTCGGCTACGCCCTCACCGTCGCTTGCGCGCGGCTTCTCCCGCCCGATCAGTACGCCACGTTCGTCACCTTCTGGGGCCTGCTGATGGGCCTCGGCAGCGCGCTTTCCCCGCTTGAGCAGGAACTTTCCCGGCAGTCCGCGGTGGCCGCGCTCACCGGCGGCCTCGCCGGCCGGGGTGCGCTCCGGGCCGTCGCCACCGCCGCCGCGGCGGCCGCCGCGTTCGGGCTCGCGCTGCTCGTCCCGCCGGTCAACGACCGGCTTTTCCCCGGCGCCGGGGAACTCGCCCTCGTCGTGCTGGCCGGCGGCGTCGCGTTCGCCTGCCAGTTCGGCATTCGCGGGGTGCTGATCGGGCAGCACCAGGTGAAGCACTTCGCCTGGCTGGTGGTCGCCGAACCGGCGGTTCGCGCGCTGGTACTGGGCCTGCTGGTCCTTGCGACGGCCTACCAGCTGGTCCCGTTGGCGCTGGCGGTCGCGGCGGGGTCGTTCGCCTGGCTGCTGTTCGTCCGCCAGGGCTGGCGGCTGCTCGACGTCCGGGCCGAGGGCGACGGCTGGCCGGTGACCGTCCGCCGGATGCTGATGCTGCTGCTCGGCGCCGCGCTCACTGCGAGCGTCATCACCGGATATCCCGCGCTGGTCGGCCTGCTCGCCCCGGGCGGCGACCGCGACCGGCTCGGTGCGGTCTTCGCCGCGCTGGTCATCGCGCGGTTGCCGTTGACGCTGGTCGGGCCGGTGCAATCGCTTGCGGTGCCGTTCGTCGTACGGCTTTCCACGAGCGAGGCCGGACGGCACCGGTTGCGTCGCGTGCTGCTGCTCGGCACGTTCGCCTCGCTCGCGCTGGCCGCGCTCGGCGCGCTGGTCGGCCTGCTGCTCGGCCCGTGGGCGGTGGAGTTTGTCTACGGTGCCGGCTACCAGGTGGACGGTTGGGCGGTCGCCGGGCTCGCCTGGTCCTCGGTGCTGCTGGTGCCCATGCAGTTGCTCACCGCCGTGCTCGTCGCGCGCGCCCAGGCCAAGCGCGTGTTGATCACCTGGGCGGTGGTCGCGGCCACGGCTTCGGTGCTGCTGTTGGCAGTGCCCGGGGACACCGTGTTTCGTGCGGTCGTCGCACTCGCCGCCGCGCCAATGACCGGCCTCGCGGTTGTGCTCGCATTCGTTCTCGCCAATTCGCCGGCGAGGGCAACTCGCCACTCCGATGAAAGATCGGAATAGCGCCGCAGTAGTGTGACTTCGCAGCCTCCGGCATCGGTGCGCGGCGAAGGCAAAATGGTGCTCACGGTTGGAACGCGAATTCGATGAACGTTCTTCTGGTGCTGCTCGCATTCTGGGTGCCCGGGCTCGTCTTCGGGGCTGCCGTCCGGTTGCGCGGATGGACTCTCGCGGCCACCGCGCCTCTGCTCACCTTCGGAGTCGTCGCGCTCGGCGTCCCGGTGCTCGGCGGGCTCGGCATCCGCTGGACGATGCTCGCCGTCGCGCTCTGGACGCTGGTGCTCGCGATCGCCGGCTTCGGGCTGGCGTTCGCCGTGCGACGGCTGCGCGCGCGCCGCCATCCGGACTGGACGGTCGAGGAACTTCCGAAGCTCCCGCTGCGCGACCACGTCGTGATGGCGGCAGGCGTGGCCGCGGGCCTTGCCGTCGGCGCGGTCGCTTTTCTGCGCGGCACCAACGGGATCAACACCGTCCAGCAGGGCTGGGACGCGCCGTTCCACGGCAACCTGATCCGCTGGATCGCCGAACACGGCGACGCCCGGCCGTCCACCGTGGGCACGATCGCGAACCTGCCCGACCAGACGAACTACTTCTACCCGGACACCTACCACGCGCTGCTTTCGCTGGTCTTCGGCAAGGGCGGGCTGACCATGATGCCCACGCTGAACCTGGCCGCGCTGGCGGTGATTTTCACCGTGCCGGTCGGCGTCGCGGCACTGTGCCGGGTGTGGGGCATGCCTGCGCTGGGCACCGCCGCGGCCGCCGCGGTCACCACGTGGTTCAGCGCGTTCCCGTACGACTCGCTGTGGCGCGGTCCGCTGTGGCCGTACGTCGCGGGCGTCGCGCTGATCCCGGCGATGCTCGTGCTCGCGCGGTACCTGCTGAAGCCGGACGGCATCGCGGGCCCGGTCGCGCTCGGAGTCGGCGTCGCTGGACTGTGCGGCCTGCACACCAGCCTCGTGTTCGTGCTCGGCGGGTACTTCCTGCTCATCCTGCTCGCGGTGCTGCTGCGCTACGAGAAGATCGAATGGCGGCGCAGCGCGCCTTCGCTGATCGCGGCCGTCGGGCTGGCGATCGCGCTCGGCGTGCCCCTCGTGCTGCCGTCGCTGTACAACGTGAGCGGGGTGACGAGTGCGCACTGGCCGCCGGAGGCGACCGTCGCCGGCGGCCTCGGCGAGACGCTGACCTTCTCCCCGATGTCGCAGTTCCCGCAGTGGTGGGTCGGCGTGCCCGCGTTCATCGGCATCGTGCTGATGGTGCGGCATCGGCGGATGTTGTGGCTGGTCGGCGCGTACGTCGTGTTCGGCGGCCTGTTCCTGGTCACCGTGTCGCTCGAATCGAACCTCGTGCGGTCGGTCACGAGCGTCTTCTACAACGACCACTGGCGGATCGCCGCGCTTGTGCCGCTCGCCGGCGCCGTGGCCTTCGGCGAGTTCACGCACACCTTCGTCGCCTGGCTGGTCCGCACGACGCAGCTCCGGGTGAAGCTCAAGCCGGTCGCGCTCACCGGCGTCGCCGTGCTGCTGCTGGCCGTGGTGCTCGGCGGGCTGAGCGGGGGCGGCTACGCCGGACGCAACGCGGAGCGGATGGCGGCCAACTACAAGGACGGCCCCACGGTGTCCAAAGGGGAGGAAGCCGCGTACGCCTGGCTCGCGCAGCACACCGAGCCCGGCGAACGCGTGATGAACAACAAAGCCGACGGTTCGGCGTGGATGTACGCGCTGTCCGGTGTGACACCGGTCGAGTGGAACTTCTACGGTGCCGAGCCGGGCACCGAAGCCGGGTACCTGAGCGCGTGGGTCGACCAGGTCGGCGAGAACCCGCGGGTCCGAAAGAACCTCACCGACCTTGGCGTGCGCTACGTCATCCAGGGCAAAGGGCTGGCCGGCTCCGGCACCGCGATCCAGTCGGCCGGCGTGGCCCGGATCGCCGAGGGCCCGATGTTCCGGGTCGTCTTCCGCAACGCGGACGCGACGATCTACCAGATCACCGGCCAGTCCGAGGCCGCCGGTTCCGCCGCCGTGCCCGGGACCCGCGTCCCGCGGGGGAAGTGAGCGGCGATGACGACACCCGTGCGCACCCGCCGCGTGCTGATCGTGATCCCGGCCTTCAACGAGCAGGACAGCGTCTCGTCGGTGCTCGCCCAGATCAAGCGGTCGCTGCCCGGCATGGACATGCTGGTCGTCGACGACGGTTCGCTCGACCGCACCGCCGAACTCGCCCGCGAGGCGGGAGCCAGGGTGGTCCGGCTGTCGGTGAATCTCGGCGTGGGCGGCGCGATGCGCACCGGGTTCCGTTACGCCGTCTCGCGCGGCTACGACGCCGTGGTCCAGGTCGACGCCGACGGACAGCACGATCCGGCCGAGGTCGGCGCGCTGCTGCGGCTGCTCGACGAGGGGGCCGACCTCGCGATCGGCTCCCGGTTCGCGGGCAAGGGCTCGTACCGGGCCGTCGGTCCGCGCAGGTACGCGATGGCCGTCCTGTCGCTGGTGTTCAGCAAGCTGGCCGGGACCAAGCTCAGCGACGTCACGTCCGGGTTCAAGGCGATGGGACCGCGCGCGATCCGGCTGTTCGCCGCCGGCTACCCGGCCGAATACCTCGGCGACACGATCGAGGCTCTCGTGCTGGCGATCCGGGCGAAGCTCGCGATCGCGGAAACCCCGGTCCTGATGCGGGAGCGGGCGGGTGGCGCGCCGAGCCATTCGCCGGTGAAATCCGCCGTGTACCTGGGCCGCGCGGGGCTGGCGCTGCTGCTGGCGCTGGTCCGCCGCCGTCCGTCCGCCGATTCTTCCGACGCCGGGTAAGGAGGCCCTCCATGGCAGGTTGGCGGGTACTGAGCATCGTCATCGCGTGTCTCGTGCTGTTCGTCGTCATCGAGATGATGCGGCGGCGCAAGCTGCGCGAGAAGTACGCTGGCATCTGGCTCGTGGTGGCCATCGGCGTCGTGATCCTCGCGGTGGTGCCGGCGGTGGCGAACTTCGTGGCGCACCTGACGGGCGTGGAGACCCCGTCGAACTTCGTCTTCTTCCTGTCCGGAGTGGTCCTCGCAATGGTTTCGCTGCAGCTTTCGACCGAGGTCGGGCACCTGGAGGAAGAGGTGCGGACCGCGGTCGAGGAGACCGCGTTGCTGCGCTGCGAGCTGGAAGACGCTCAGCGCGACCTCGAAGCGCGCATCGCCGAACTGGATAAGCGCACGACCGCGCCGGACACTGTGGACGGCCTTCCCGAAGCGAGGCCGGCACGCGTTCGCTGATCTCCGCGCTGCTCGCCGCGCCGTCCCGGCTCGGCGGTGTTCGAGTGCTCGCCATCGACGGTCCGTCTGGAGCCGGGAAGTCCACTCTCGCCGCCGAGACGGTCGAAGCTCTCGGCTCGCGTGCCGCGCTGGTCAGCACGGATGCCTTCGCCACCTGGGACGACCCCGTCGCGTGGTGGCCGCGACTGGAGGACGGAGTGCTGACGCCGCTGGCACAAGGCCTGCCCGGCGAGTATCGGCGGATGGACTGGACCTCCGGCACTCCGCGTCCCGGCGAGCTGGTGCGCGTCGAGGTTCCCGAGGTACTGGTGCTGGAGGGGGTGTCGAGCGGCCGCCGCGCGCTGCGGTCGCGGCTGTCGTGGCTGTGCTGGATCGAGGGCGGCACCGAGACTGAACGGTTGTCCAGGGCAGTCGCCCGGGACGGCGAGGCGGCGCGTGCCGAACTGCGCCGCTGGCAGTTGTTCGAGCGCGGCTGGTTCGCCGTCGACGGTACCCGGGAAGCCGCGGACCAGCTGGTCTGAACAACCGGAATCCTGGCTCGACATCGTTTACGGCAGGCGAAACGGCTATTGCGCGGAATGTGCGAGCGCCGGGTACTCGTGTGCATTCGGGCCGTTTCAGCGTCCTTCGCGGGCAACTCCAAAGGCCCTCCGGAGGGGTTCCGGAACATCCACGGCACCCGGAACGGACAACCCGGGCGGTTAGGCCAACCGGGTGAGCAAACCGCCACTCAACGTACCAAACCGGCAGTTTTCGCTACGCTGCGCGCATAATTGCCGACACATTGCACTCAATTTGGGCCTTACGTAGCGCGATCGTAACCTCACGTGCTTAAGCGGAGGCCGAGTTCCCGCTAGTGTCACCGAACACACCGATCGCACTGGTCTTCCCGAACTGACCGCCGACGGTGCATTTCGAGACACCGAACATTCCCAAGGGGTGCCAGATGCAGCAATTGCGGCTGACCCGAACACGCCGGGCAGCTCTGATCGGGCTGGCGGGCGCGCTCGCGGTCTCGCTGTCCGCGTGCGCGGAATCGAAGCGGGACGAGGCCGGAGGCGGTGGGTCCGGGGGCACCATGGTCTTCGGCAACACCGGCAACCCGAAGGTGTTCGACCCGATCTTCGCCGACGAGGGCGAGACGCTCCGGATCACCCGGCAGATGCTGGACACGCTGATCCAGAACAAGCCGGGCACCGCGGACCTGGCCCCGTCGCTCGCCACGAAGTGGACGTCGAGCAACGAAGGCAAGACCTGGACCTTCGACCTCAAGCAGGGCGTGAAGTTCAGCGACGGCACCCCGTTCGACGCCAAGGCGGTCTGCTTCAACTTCGACCGCTGGTACAACATGAAGGGTGCCACCGCCCAGAGCCAGATGATCTACTACGGCGATGTCTGGGGCGGCTTCGCGCACAACGAAGGCATCACCAAGGGCGAACCGCTCTACAAGAGCTGCGAAGCCAAGGACGACCACACCGCGGTTCTCAACCTGACCCGCGCGAAGGGCGCCTTCCCGGCCGCGTTCACCCTGCCGTCGTTCGCGATCCAGAGCCCCACCGCGCTGAAGAAGTACAACGCGGACAAGGTCACCGGCTCCGGCACCTCGATCACGTACTCCGAGTACGCCTACAAGCACCCGACCGGCACCGGCCCGTTCAAGTTCGAGAGCTGGGACCAGGGCAACGGCCAGATCACCTTGGTGCGCAACGAAACCAGCACGATGCCGGCGCCGGCGAAGCTGGACAAGCTCGTGTTCAAGGTGATCCCGGACGAGAACGCCCGCAAGCAGGCGCTCAAGGCGGGCGACATCAACGGGTACGACTTCCCGGCCCCCGCCGACTACGGCCTGCTGCGCAACGACGGCGAGCAGGTGCTGATCCGCCCGTCGTTCAACCTGCTCTACCTTGGCATCAACCAAAAGGGCAACCCGCTGCTCAAGGACGTGCGGGTGCGCAAGGCGCTGGCCTACGGCATCAACCGCGAGCAGTTCGTCCGCTCGAAGCTGGCCGAGGGTTCCGAGGTCGCGACCGAGTTCGTGCCGAAGGCGATCTCCGGCTACACCGACGACGTCACCAAGTACCCGTACAACCCGACCATGGCCAAGCAGCTGCTGAAAGAAGCAGGCGCCGAGGGCATGACGCTGAAGTTCTACTACCCGACCGAGGTCACCCGGCCCTACATGCCGAACCCGGCCGACACCTACACCGCGATCTCCGAGGACCTGAAGGCCATCGGCGTCAACGTGCAGCCGGTCGCCGAGTCGTGGAACGGCGGGTACAAGGACGACGTGCAGCAGAACGGCAAGCAGGACATCCACCTGCTCGGCTGGACCGGTGACTACAACGACGCGGGCAACTTCGTCGGCACCTTCTTCGGCCGCCCGAAGCCGGAATTCGGCCTTGAGGACACCGACGTCTTCAACACGCTCGCCGCGGCGGACGCTTCGCCGGCGGGCGAGGCGCACACCAAGGCGTACCAGGACGCCAACAAGAAGATCATGGACGTCCTGCCCGCCGTTCCGATCGCCTACCCGACGCCGGCGATCGTGGTCGGCCCGAAGATCAAGGGCGTGGTGGCCAGCCCGCTCACCGACGAACGCTTCAACAACGTCACGATCGGCTGACGTGCTCCGCTGAGCAGCCAGGCCAAGGGCAGGTGCTACCGCGCCTGCCCTTGGCCTCGTTCCCGGGCTGTACACAAAGGACTACTCGTGCTCCGTTTTCTCGTGCGTCGGCTGCTACAAGCGATCCCGACGCTGCTCATCCTGTCCATCCTGGTGTTCGCCTGGTTGCGCTCACTCCCCGGCGGGCCCGCGTCCGCTCTGCTCGGGGACAAGGCGACTCCGGAAAAACTGGCGAACCTGAACCACGTGCTCGGCCTCGACCAGCCGATTTTCGTGCAGTACTTCAAATTTCTCGGCCGCGCGATCACCGGCGACTTCGGCAGTTCGCTCGTGTCGTCGCGGCCGGTGATGTCGGAAATCGGCACGTTCCTTCCGGCCACCATTGAATTGGGCATCACCGCGATGATCATCGCCGTGGTGCTCGGGATCTCGTTCGGCTACCTGGCGGCCCGGTTCCGCGGGCAGATCGTCGACAACGTCATCATCGTGCTGACCCTGGTCGGCGTCGCGGTGCCGATCTTCTTCCTCGGCTACATGATGCAGGACCTGCTTTCCACGCCGCTTGGCTTGCCGTCGCAGGGCAGGCAGGCACCGGGCATCGACGCCACCGTCGTCACGCATTTCGCCATTCTCGACGGAATGATGACCGGCGAATGGGACGCGGTGTGGGATGCGATCAAGCACCTCATTCTTCCCGCGCTCGCGCTCGCGACCATTCCGCTCGCGGTGATCACCCGGATCACCCGTGCGTCGGTGCTCGACGTGCTCAACGAGGACTTCATCCGCACCGCGAACTCGAAGGGCCTCACCCAGCCCGTGGTCCGCCAGCGGCACGTGCTGCGCAACGCGCTGCTGCCGGTGGTCACCACGATCGGCCTGCAGACCGGCGCGCTGCTCGGCGGCGCCGTGCTGACCGAGCGAGTGTTCAACTTCCGCGGCCTCGGATTCCTTCTCGCCGAAGGGATCGACAAGCGGGACTACCCGCGGCTGCAGGCGCTGCTGCTTCTCGGGGCACTGGTCTACGTGCTCGTGAACATGCTCGTGGACATTTCTTACGGGCTCATCGACCCGAGGGTGCGTGTGCGGTGAACACTCTGCTGAACAAGAAGAAAGAGCCGATCGACAAGCTCGCCGCGGCGTCGGCGGGCGGGCGCAGCCTCGGCGCCGAGGCGCTGCGCCGGATGCTGCGCAGCCCGGTGGCCATCGTCGGCGGCGTGATCATCCTGCTGTTCCTGCTGCTGGCGATCTTCGCGCCGCTGCTCGCGCCGAAGGACCCGCAGGTCCGGTATTTGCAGGACAAGGTCATCCTCGGCCGGGGCATCATTCCCGGCGCCCAGCCCGGTTTCCCGCTCGGTGTCGACGATTTCGGCCGCGACTTCCTGTCCCGGCTGCTCATCGGGGCACAGCAGACCCTGTTGGTCGGCGTGCTCGCCACGGTGATCGGCGTGCTCATCGGTGCGCTCATCGGCGGGCTCGCGGGCGCCTTCGGCGGCTGGGTCGACACCGTTCTCATGCGCGTGGTCGACGTGCTGCTGGCGTTTCCCTCGCTGCTGCTGGCGATTTCGATCGCGTCGTTGTTCGCGAAGCCGAGCCAGTGGACGGTGATCCTCGCCGTTTCGATCATCGGCGTGCCGATTTTCGCCCGGTTGCTGCGCGGTTCGATGCTCGCCCAGCGCGAGGCGGACCACGTGCTGGCGGCGACGTCGCTCGGCGTGAAACGGACGACGATCGTGTTCCGGCACATGCTGCCGAACTCGCTCGGCCCGGTGATCGTGCAGGCGACGCTGACCCTGGCGACCGCGATCCTGGAGGCCGCGGCGCTGTCGTTCCTCGGCCTCGGCGACCCGGACCCGACCCGCGCGGAGTGGGGATTGATGCTGGGCAACGCTTCCCAGCACTTCCTCGACATCCGGCCCGAGCTGGCCTACTACCCGGCGATCGCGATCATCATCGTGGCGCTCGGGTTCACGCTGCTCGGCGAGTCCCTCCGCGAAGCCCTCGACCCGAAGAACCGGCGGTGACCCCGTGGCACTTCTCGAAGTCCGCGACCTGAAGGTCGTGTTTCAGCGCCGCGGCGAGCGTCCGTTCACCGCGGTCGACGGCGTGAGTTTCGACGTCGAACCCGGCCAGACGGTCGGGCTGGTCGGCGAGTCCGGCTGCGGCAAGTCGGTGACCTCGCTCGCGATCATGCGGCTGCTCGCCAAGCGCGGCAACACCGTCAGCGGTTCGGTGCGCTTCGAGGGCACCGACCTGCTGACCCTGCCCGACCGCGAAATGCGCGACCGGCGCGGCCGCGATCTCGGCATGGTGTTCCAGGACCCGCTGTCCTCGCTGAACCCGGTGATCCCGATCGGGCTGCAGATCACCGAGGTGCTGGAGCGTCACCGCGACATGCCGCGCAAGAAGGCGCGGATCGAAGCGGCGGAACTGCTCGACAAGGTCGGCATTCCCGACCCGGCGCGGCGGCTTTCCGAGTACCCGCACCAGCTTTCCGGCGGGATGCGCCAGCGCGCGCTGATCGCGATCGCGCTGGCCTGTCGTCCGCGGCTGCTCATCGCGGACGAGCCGACCACCGCGCTCGACGTGACGATCCAGGCGCAGATCCTCGCCCTGCTGCGGGAACTGGTGCAGGACACCGGAACCGCGCTGGTGATGATCACGCACGACCTCGGCGTCGTCGCCGGGCTCTGCGACGAGGTCAACGTGCTCTACGGCGGCCGGATCGTGGAGCGCCAGGAACGGCATTCGCTGTTCGCGCAGCCTCGGCATCCGTACACGCACGGCCTGCTGGCCTCGATCCCGCGGCTCGACGAGGGCCGCGGCGAGAAGCTGGTGCCGATCCGCGGTTCGGTGGCCGACAACATCCCGTGGGACGGCGGCTGCGCCTTCGCACCGCGCTGCCCCAACGCGGTACAGGCCTGCCTGGAGAATTCGCCGGAGCTGGTTCCCGACCGGAACGGCTTGCTGCGCTGCCACAACCCGGTGCAACCCGCCGTGGCGGCAGGAGGAGGAACCCGATGACGGTGGCGAACACCGACGAGATGCTGCTCGAGGTCACCGACCTCAAGGTGCACTTCCCGATCAAACGCGGCGTCATCGTGGACCGCACGGTGGGCCACGTGTTCGCGGTGGACGGGGTCGACCTGTCGATCCGCCGCGGCGAAACCTACGGCCTGGTCGGCGAATCCGGCTGCGGCAAGTCGACGCTCGGCCGCGCGATCCTGCGGCTCAACGAACCGACCGACGGCAAGGTCGTGTTCGACGGCACCGACGTCGCGCAGCTCAAGGGCGAGCAGCTGCGCAAGGCGCGGCGGCGGATGCAGATGGTGTTCCAGGACCCGATGTCGAGCCTGGACCCGCGCCAGTCGGTCGAATCGATCCTCGTCGAGGGCATGCGAGCGCACGGGCTCGACAAGGACAAGGAATCGACCGCGAAACGGCTGCGCGAGCTGCTGAGCGCGGTCGGTCTTCCGGAGACCTCGCTGCGGAAGTACCCGCACGAGTTCTCCGGCGGTCAGCGCCAGCGCATCGGCATCGCGCGGGCGCTCGCGGTGGAGCCGGACCTGATCGTCGCCGACGAACCGGTCTCCGCGTTGGACGTTTCGGTGCAGGCGCAGGTGGTGAACCTGCTGGAGGAGCTGCAGGACGAGCTCGGTCTCACCTACCTGGTGATCGCGCACGACCTCGCGGTGGTCCGGCACATCTCCGACCGGATCGGCGTGATGTACCTCGGCGCGCTGGTCGAGGAAACGACGTCGGAGCAGCTGTACCAGGACCCGCTGCACCCCTACACGCGGGCGCTGCTCTCGGCGATCCCGGTGCCGGATCCGGTGGTGGAGGACAGCCGCGAGCAGATCCTGCTCGCCGGCGACCTTCCCTCGCCGGCCAATCCGCCGTCGGGCTGCCGGTTCCACACGCGGTGCCCGTGGAAGCAGGAAAGCCTGTGCGACACCGATCGCCCGCAGCTGCGCGAGATCGGTGCCGGGCACCGGGTGGCCTGCCACTACGCGGAGGACATCCGCGACGGGCGGATCCAGCCGCACAAGGTCGAGGTGGAACTGGTCGACGCCGGGGCGCTGAACCCGGACCTCGGCCCGCCGGACGTCGGTTCGGCCGCCGAGATCCTCTGATCGCCGGTGAAGGCCCTCACCTTTACCGGGTGGGGGCCTTCCCGGCTTTTCAGGGCTGAAGATCGACGGCGGCGCGGAACGAACCGTCCATGTGGAACGGCGTCGAGTTGTGCTCGTGCGCGATCAGCCAGTCGTTTCCGTTGCGCCGCAAGACAAGTGTGGTGCGGAACCACAGCGTGAACGATTCGCTCTGGCCCTGCGGCGTCGCGGTCAGTTTCGCCAGCGCCGCCACCACCGCCAGATCGCCGGACACGGTGATCTCCTCGTCGTGGTACGTGTGGGAAATCGGCCCGTCGAAGGTGCTGAGCCACCGCGCGATGTACTCCGCGGAAGCGCCGGTCGTGCGCAGCGGCGGGGCGAGATCGAATTTGACCGCCGTCTCGGCGTAGCTCGCGACGACCCGCTGCGGGTCCTTCGCGTGCATCGCGGCGGTGCGCTCGGCCAGCAGGTCGCGGATCTCGTTCTCGGACATTCTGTGTTCTCCTTTTCCCGGACTCGGTGTTCGTCCGGGACGTCGAAGCCGTCCGCTCGGCTTCGACATCTGGGGTGGAAAGACTTTTCGAGGAGCCTCCCGATGAAGTATCTGGTCCTAATCTATGGCAACCCGGCCTCGCGCGCGGCCTGGGCGGGGATGAGCGACGAGCAGAAGGCCGAGGGCCTGCGTGCCTACCAGCGGTTCCACGAGGAGCTGGCGGGCACCGGCGAGCGGATCGTGTCCGAGCGGCTGGCCGCGCCGGAGCTGACGAAGCAGGTCCGCGTGGGCACGGACGGCGTGAGCACCACCGACGGCCCGTTCGCCGAGATCAAGGAACAGCTCGCCGGGTTCTACCTGCTGGAATGCGATTCGGAGGCGCGCGCGCTGGAGATCGCCGCGCGGATCCCGGAAGCCCCGTTCGCGACGATCGAGGTGCGGCCCGTGATGGGGCTGACCGGCGACGTGGACTTCGAGCTGTGATCGACGGCCTCCTGCGCGACCTCATCCCGCAGGTGCTGGCCGCGCTCGTGCGCCGCTACGGCGATTTCGGCACATGCGAGGACGCGGTGCAGGAGGCCCTGCTCGCCGCCGCCGTGCAGTGGCCGAAGAACGGGGTTCCGGACAATCCGAAGGCCTGGCTCATCACGATCGCTTCGCGACGGCGGATCGAGATGTGGCGCAACGAAGCCGCGCGGATCCGTCGTGAGGAGACGGTGGCCGCGCTGGAACCGCCGTCCTTCGAACTCGTGCCGCAGCAAGACGACACCCTCGCCCTGCTGTTGCTCTGCTGCCATCCCGCGCTGACCCGCCCGTCGCAAGTGGCTCTCACGTTGCGTGCCGTCGGTGGCCTGACCACGGCCGAGATCGCACGGGCGTACCTGGTCCCGGAGCCGACGATCGGCCAGCGGATCAGCCGCGCGAAACAGAAGCTGCGCGGTGCGGATTTCGCTTTGCCACCGGAGGACGAACTGCCGGAACGCGTCGCCGCGGTAGTGCAGGTGCTGTATCTGGTGTTCACCGAAGGCCACACCGCCAGCTCCGGCAACGAGGTGAACCGCGTCGAACTGACCGCAGAGGCCATCCGGCTCGCCCGGCAACTGCACGCCCTGCTGCCTGCTGAGGGCGAGGTCGCCGGACTGCTCGCCCTCATGCTGCTCACCGACGCCCGCCGTCCCGCCCGCAGCGGCCAGGACGGCATTCCCGTGCCGCTGGCCGAACAAGACCGTTCGCGCTGGGACGCGTCCGCGATCGCCGAAGGCAGTGCGCTCATCGAGCACGCACTGGCGACCACCCCTGTCGGCCCGTACCAATTGCAGGCCGCGATCGCCGCTGTGCACGACGAAGCCGGGGCGGCCGACGACACCGACTGGCCGCAGATTCTGCTGCTGTACGACCTCCTGCGGCAGATCGCCCCCGGCCCGATGGTCACTCTCAACCGCTTGGTCGCGCTCGCCCGCGTCGAAGGCCCGGCAGCAGCGCTGGCCGAATTGGACGCGACCGAGCATCCCGACCACTACCGGGCCGACGTGGTCCGCGCCCACCTGCTGGAACTGTCCGGCGACGCGCGAGGTGCCCGCGACTGCTACGCCCGCGCCGCCGAGCGCACTTTGAGCCTTCCGGAACGGGAGTACTTCGAATCGCGCGCTTTGCGTGTTATGTCGGAAAAACCCCGAAAAAACCCTGCCTGAAGACGGACCCCACCCCCGACTCCAGGCGGACGCGAGAACGCTCGTCAGCTGGGTACCCTGCGGAGACCAGGCACGAATCACAAGGGGGTTGGCAGTGAACATCGACCACGTGCTGGAGGCGATCCCTCCGCTGTCGGTCTACCTATTGGTCGGCTTGGTGGTGATGGTCGAAAGCCTGGGCATTCCGCTGCCGGGGGAGATCGTGCTGGTGAGCGCGGCGCTGCTGGCGTCGTCGCACAGCGGGCTGAACCCGCTGTGGATCGGCGTGCTGGCGTCGGCGGGCGCGATCATCGGCGACAGCATCGGGTACCTGATCGGCAAGAAGGGCGGCAAACGGCTGTTCGCCTGGGCCGGGCGGAAGTTCCCCAAGCACTTCGGCCCCGAGCACATCGCGAGCGCCGAAAAGATGTTCCACAAACGCGGCATGTGGGCCGTGTTCTTCGGCCGGTTCGTCGCGGTGCTGCGCATCCTGGCCGGCCCGCTCGCCGGGTCGCTGAACATGCACTATCCGCGCTTCCTGATCGCGAACGCACTGGGCGGCATCGTCTGGGCAGGCGGAACCACGGCGCTCATCTACTACCTCGGCGTGGTCGCCGACAAGTGGCTGAAGGGCTTCCAGTGGGCAGGCCTGGCGGCGGCGCTGGTGATCGGCGTGGTGGTGACGCTGGTGCTGAAGAAGCGCATGGCCCGCCACGCGGCGGCGTCCGCGCAGGCGGAGGAGAAGAACGACGCGGTCGCCTGAACCGACTGAAGAACTGCGAATCCCCGGCGGTCCGGTGCGGCTGGAGGATTCGAAGCCCGGCTGGGTGCTGCGCCAACGCGCGGGACCCAGCCGGTTTGCGTCCGGCTCCGTCTTGATCGCTGCCACGTCATCTGTTCACGGGTTTGAAGTACCGCGCCCGAACACGAGTGTTCACAAAATCTGTGTACTCGCAGTGCTTGCACGGTTGCTGCTAGACCGCTAGTCTCCTTGAAGACGGCGAGGGGATCCGGCCGCCCCGTGCGAGGGTGCGTGGCCACAGACAAAGCTATGCCCCGGGCGGCATGCAAAGCAGGGGCGACCCGGGGCGTACAACAAGCAGAGTAGCACATCTTCGTGCTGCCCTGAGGGGGACGAAGAGGTGGGCGTGCAGCACAGGTGGATCGACGAGACTCTGTCGTCGACGCGGTTTCGGCCGTACTTGCGCAAGATGGACGGGGACTGCGCGACAGCGATCGACCTCTACTGGTGGAACGTGGAAGTGTCGGCCGCGTTTTACCCCGCGTTGCACTGCCTGGAACTGGCATTGCGCAACGCCTTGCACCGGCAGCTGGTGGAAAGGTTCGGCCGCCCGGGCTGGTGGGACGTCGCCCCGCTGGAAGACCGTCACTACGCGTTGGTCGGCAAGGCCGCCGACAAGGTTCGGCAGCAGCTCCGGCAGCGCCGACCGGTCACGCCCGATGATCTGGTTGCCGAGCTTTCCTTCGGGTTCTGGGTGTGGCTGGTGGGCAAGGAGTACCACCGGTCACTGTGGGAGCCGTGGCTGCACCGCGCCTTTCCGCACCGCAGGCAGCCCAGGTCGGCCCTGTACCGCGACCTGGACGAGGTGCGCCGGTTCCGGAACCGGATCATGCACTACGAGCCGATCCATCATCGGCATCTGGAGGCTGACCACGCGACCATCCTCCGGCTGATCGGCTGCCTGTGCCCGGAGGTGCTGGTGCAGTTGCGAAGGCGCGACCAGGTCGAAACGATCCTTGCCCGAAGGCCCGAGCGGGGAGGAGAACGTCGATGAGCCTCCCGGAGGGTATGCGGTCCGCGGCGGATCTGGCGAAGCTGGCGGAAGTCAACGCGAGCGCTTTCAGCAACTGGCGGTCCCGCTCGCCGGAATTTCCTCCGCCGCACAAGATCGGGGGGAAGGAACTGTTCGAGATCCCGGCGGTCGCTGAGTGGTTGAAAGAACGGCGGATTCCTGTCCATCGACGGAAGGAAGGCGAGCCGGAGGGCTACACCTATGGCGACCGTCTTCTCCGAAACCTCGGTCCCGGACAGCTGCCTGACTCAGGTGCGGCGCAGACCAGGCCGGTGACCGAAGCTGACCTTGCTGACCGGGTGTGGGAGGCGGTTGAGTCCATGCTCGATTCGCTTGACCGTTTCGCCGCTCTCGACTACCTGCTCGGATTGGTGTACTTGCGTTCCGCTCAGCCGGCGGACTGGAAAGCTGTGACTGGCACCAGAACCTGGCCGGAAGCGCAGGAGGTGCTCCGCGGCATCTCGGTACCGGTCCCGGGCGCGGCAGACCGATTGTTGTTCACGCGCGTGCTTGAAGTATCGAGCCCAGCTCTTCGGAAAGCAGTCGACCTCGTGGACCGGTTTCCGGCGAAGGAAAACGCCGGCCAGCTGGGCTCAGTGCTTCTCGGGCTCACTCGGCGGCAATCAGGCCGAAGCGGAGGGCAGTTCACGCCGCCCGAGGTCGCGCGGCTCATGGTCGATCTGCTCGGCGACGAGCCGGTGTACTCGGCATATGACCCCTTTTGCGGGTCGGGTGAATTGCTGACTGTCGCCGCCGAGCGAATAGCCGGCGTTCCCGCCGATGTTCCCATCGAGGTATTCGGCAAGGCCGGCGACCAGTGGTCCTGGTCGACCTCCTGGATGAACTTGGCTCTGCATGGGGTCGAGGCCGAACTTGGCGAGCCCGGGCTTGCGGTGAAGAAGGACAGCTTTCCGGGGTTGACCTTTGACCGGATCCTGGCCAATCCGCCGTTCAACCTCAAGTCGGCTGAGCTGGACAAGAGAGTCCTGCGGTGGGGTGAGCCGCCGGAGAAGAACGCGAATTTCGCCTGGTTGCAACATGTTGCCGCGAAACTCGCGCCGAGTGGCCGGGCGGCGGTGATCATGCCGTCGGGAGCTGCGTCCAGCAAGAACGAGGCGCATATTCGCGGTGCGTTGATCGAGGATGGCATCGTCGAATGCGTCATCGCATTGCCTGCCCGGCTCTTCCGTTTTACCGCAATTCCCGTTCATCTCTGGCTTCTGCGGGCTCCGGGATGCAACGTGTTCGGCGACGAAGTGCTGCTCATCGATGCCAGCGACGAGGCGGAGGCCGACCGGTCCGCACGACGGTTGACAACGGCGGCGATCGATCGAGCGGTCGATGAACACCGCCGCTGGTCGAGTTCGCAGAAGGGCAGCTTTTTCGGCAGTCCGGGCTACTCTCGCGCGGTGCCCTATTCGGAGCTTGAGGAGGGCGACTACAACCTTCAGCCCGCACGGTATGTCTCCAGGAAGGCGGAGCACCGGGAAGACGGCCCGGCTGCCGCCTTTGCCGCAGCGCGCCGTGAGCTGGCCGAGTTGACTGAGCAGGTACGCCAGCTGAACGACGGTCTTGAGTCGACTGCGGCTGCCGTGCTGTCTTCGGGCCGGGCAAAGGTGACCGGGGAACGGGTGCGCCTCGGCAAAGTGTGCGAGGTTCTTCCCGGCCCAGGCAGCGTGAAGCGGCAAGGCGACAGTCCGGGCACGCCGTTAGTCCTGCCTCGCAACATTCGAAACAACCAGGTCGACTACGGCGAACTCGACCTCGTTCCCGAAGCCTTGGCTGCGCGGTATGCCAGATACCGGCTGGCTGAGCGGGACGTTGTCAGCGCACGGGCAGGCACGCTAGGGCGGTTCGGGTTGGTGCGATCCGCCGAAGCAGGCTGGCTGCTCGGGCCGGGGTGTGTCGGGTTCCGGCCGGGGCCGGAAGTCGACCCGCACTATCTCGTCTACTACTTGAACGGAGCTGACGCGCAAGAATGGTTGCGGCGCAACGCTGTCGGCACCGCGGTTCGGTACTTCAGCTCCGACCTGCTCCGGTCGATGCCCATCTTTTTGCCAGAACTCCGCAAGCAGGCGGAGATCGTCGATCTGTTGCGGCCGTATCAGCTGTCTTCGGTGGCGCACGCCGAGCTAGGTTCCCAGCTCGCGCATTCGCTCGACTTGTTGACTTCGATACTCTTTCGCCCCAGTGCCTGACCTCACGCCGGCAGCAGCTCCTCCGGTGTAACCGCGGGCTTCCTCCGCAGCGATCCCAGCAGCACCCCGCCGATCACCACCGCCGCGGCGACCAGGGTCAGTGCCGTCGGCACCTCGCCGAGGACGAAGAACGACGCCGTCAGCCCCACCACCGGCACCAGCAGCGAGAACGGCGCGACCACACCCGCTGGGTTGCGGCGCATCAGCGTGGTCCAGATGCCCGAGCCCACGACTGTTCCGAAAACGACCACGTACGCCAGGCCCGCGATGCCGATCAGACCGGTCTTGGTGCCGAGCGTCGCCAGCGAATGCCAGGCGGCTCCGGGACCTTCGAAGATGCTCGACAGCGCCAGCATCGGCAGCGGCGGCACCACCGACATCCACAGGGTCAGGTGCAACGGGTTGTCCGGCTCCGCGCGGCGCATGCTCAGGTTGCCGATCGCCCAGCTCAGCGCGGCCAGCAAGGTCAGCAGCACCGGCACCAGCGCGGCGTGGGCGGACTGCTGCCAGGCGATCGCGGTCATGCCCGCCACCGCGAGCAGGATCCCGGCCAGCTGCCGTCCGGAGACGCGTTCCCGCAGCAGCACCGCGCCCAGCAGCACGGTGAACGGCGCGGACGCCTGCAGCACCAGCGACGCGAGCCCGGTCGGCATGCCCAGGTGCATCGCGACGAACAGGAACGCGAACTGCCCGGTGCCGAACCCGAGCCCGTAGCCAAGGAGGTAGCGCAGCTTCACGCGCGGCCGCGGCACGAGCAACACCGTCGGGATCGCGATCAGCAGAAACCGCAGCGCACCCGCGAACATCGGCGGGAATTGGCCGAGTGTGGCGTGGATCGCAATGAAATTCAGGCCCCACAAGACGGCGACGAACACAGCGAGCAGACGGTCCCGGATGGCCATGCCGCCACTCTGCCTAGGCAAACCTTGAAGCACCAGCGAGAAAAACTGTACCGACTGTGTAGCAGTGCTTCACATACACTGCGCGGATGGACTTGGGCAGGCTCCGGACGCTGCGCGAATTCGCCGATCGGGGCAGCGTCACCGCCGCCGCTCGGGCGCTGCACTGCACGCCGTCGGCGATCTCCCAGCAGCTGCGCGCGTTGCAGGCGGAGGTCGGCATCGCACTCACCGAACCGGCGGGCCGCGGCCTGCGGCTCACCGACGCGGGCCGCGCACTGGTCGCCCGCGCCGACGACGTGCTGGCCGCACTGGACCGGGCCGAGGCGGAGCTGGCCACCTACCGCAGCGCCCCGCGCGGACGCGTGCGGATCGCGATCTTTCAATCCGCGGGCCTGCTGCTCCTGCCCGGCCTGCTGCGCCGCATCGACCAGTACGAAAACCTCGATGTCGACGTCCGCGACGTCGACATGGTCCCGCCGCAGGTGCCCGGCCTGGTCGCCGACTACGACGTTGTCGTCGCCCACCGCGACGAGCACGCGCCCGAATTCGACACCGAACGCCTCGACGTCGTCCCGCTGCTGCGCGAACCGCTGGACGTCGCCCTGCCTGTCGGTCACCGCCTCGCCCGCAACCGCCGCGTCGAACTGGCCGATCTCGCCGACGAACGCTGGATTTCGGTGGATCACGGCTTCCCGGTCGACGACGTCCTGCGCTCGCTGACCGTGCGCACCGGGGTGCGGCCGCAGATCGTCCAGCGCATCAACGATTTCCGGATCACTGAACGGCTTGTCGCGGCGGGGCATGGGATCGCGTTGATGCCCCGGTACACAATGGACACTCGACGGGGCAGTGGTTTGGCGGGCCGTCCGCTGGCCGGAATCCGGGCGGCGCGGCTGGTGGAAGCGGTGTGTCGTACGGGTGCCGCGAATCGTCCGGCGGTCGCGACGGTGATCGACGAGTTGCGTGCCGAAGTGGCCGCTCTGCCGACCTAGCCGGGTTCCCGGGCCGGAAGCCCGCGCAGCAAAGTATCGAGAAACAGCTCAAACCGCGGCGCGTCCGGACCGAGGTCGAGCGGGTTCTCCCGCACGGCGAGCCAGCTGACCGTGCACGTGATGAAGATGTACCAGCTCTGCTCGGCCAGTTCCGGCGGCACTCCGGCGTTCGTGAACGCGGCGACCACCTGCGAGCGCAGCTTGCCGAACGAATCCGCGTTGTGCCGATGCGGCCGGGATAACCGGGTCGCGTAACCGGGGACCGCGAGGAACTGGTCGTGCATCGCCCACGCGACCTGTGCGAGCCATGGCCGCCAAGACCGGCGTGGCGGTCCTTCCGCCGGAAGCACCCGCTCCAGCACTACCTCGCTGATCAGATCGAACAGCGCGTCCCGATTGGCGACCCAGCGATAGAGCGCGCCGTGCGTCACGCCAAGCCGTGCCGCCAGTTCGCGCATGGTCAACGTGTCGAGGTTCCCCTCGGACAACGCCGCGTCGACGATCCGCTCGCGATCGAGCTGCGCGGGGCGGCCGGGCCGCGGTCGGGTCATAGCTCAGGACTCTACCGAGGCAGAGTTAGTGACCAATGGTTACTAATGAGCGTACAGTCGTGGCATGGCAAACATCGAGGGCACCGTGCGGCCCGGTTTCGAACAGGTGCGGGACACGTTCGCGGCAGTCGCCGACGGAGCCGCCCAGCTGGTGGCGTACCACCGTGGTGAGCGAGTAGCCGATTTGTGGACCGGTGTCGACGGGGATGCTCTGCTCGGTGCCTACTCCGCGACGAAAGGTGCGGCACACCTGGTCGTCGCGCTCCTGGTCCAGGACCGAGTGCTGGACCTTGACCAGCGGGTGCGCCACTACTGGCCGGAGTTCTCGGCCGACGTCACCCTGCGGCAACTCCTGGCGCACCGAGCCGGACTGGTCGGCGCTGACGAAGGATTCAGCCGCGCGGAACTCGCGGACGACCGGATCGTCGCGGAACGACTGGCCCGCCAGCGCCCGTTCTGGCGGCCGGGAAGCGCGTTCGGCTACCACGCACTGGTCGTCGGCGCGCTCAGCGGCGAGGTCGTGCTGCGGGCGACCGGCCGCACCATCCAGGAACACTTCGCCGAACGGGTCCGCGATCCGTACACAGTGGACTTTTACCTCGGCCTCCCCGCCGAACTGGAGCCGCGATTCGCCAGTGCGCAGCCGATGATCCTGACCCCCGAGCGGCGGCTTGCCCCGCCCGCCGCGAACAGCCTGAACGGGATCGCGTTCAACCGGCACCACCCGGACGGCCCGGAGGTCGGGGAACTGCCGAATCTGCCGGAGGTCCGGCGGCTCGGCCCGGCCTCGTTCGGCGGCGTCGCCTCGGCTCGCGGCTTGGCCCGGATGTACGCGGCCGCGATCAGCCCGCTGGACGGCGAACCGCCGCTGCTGAAGCCGGAAACCGCCGCCGAGTTCGCGCAGATCCAGTCCGTCGGCCACGACGTGGTGTTGCGCGAGCGCAAAGCATTCGGCATCGGATTCCACGCCACCGGCGAGTACTACCCGGAGCTGGGCCAGGGCAGCTTCGGGCACAGCGGCGCGGGCGGCCAGCAGGCGTTCGCCGACCCGCGCAACGGCATCGCCTACGGCTACACCCGCCGCCGGGTCCCGTTCCCCGCCGCCGCCGCTCCGGAGAACGAACCGCTGATCAAGGCGCTGTACTCGGCGCTGCGTGCCGTCGAATCGCGATCGTGATCGCGGTGCCCAGCAGCACCGCGATGGTCAGCGACAACGCGAGGCTCAGCCCGGGCTCGGCAACCAGTTGCCCGCCGGCGTAGCCGAGGAACGCGACATACGACGTCCACAGCAGCACCCCAACTGCGGAGGCGGTCAGAAACTCGGTGAACCGCCACCGCAACGAGCCGGCCAGCAGCGCGCCGACCGTCCCGCCGGAAGGCAGCCATCGCGCGACCACCAGGACCGGCCGCGGATGCCGTTGCAAGCGCCCGTCGAGCCAGGTCAGCCCGGCGGCCAGCTTGCGCCGACGGCCCAGCCGGGCCAGCACGCGAGCCCCGCCGAACCGCCCGAGCGCGTACAACGCCTGGTCAGACAGCAGACAGCCGAAGCTGGCGACCG
The DNA here is from genome assembly GCF_900115345.1 of Amycolatopsis rubida. GTDB lineage: Bacteria > Actinomycetota > Actinomycetes > Mycobacteriales > Pseudonocardiaceae > Amycolatopsis > Amycolatopsis rubida. The sequence continues at coordinate 1,422,796 of NZ_FOWC01000001.1, forward strand.
CGATCACGACGGCCAGCGAGGTCCCGTGCTGCGCGGCGGCCACGCCCATGCCGAGCAGCGTCACCTCGGTGGGCAACACCGGCACCAGCGAGACAACGAACAGCACCACCAGCCCAGTCGTCGTAGCGTCCATGTCTCTATTAACCGCTCCGCCGGTGCCGATGAGTCCCCATCACCGGCTCTTCACAGCAAGGCACAGCCGGGACACAGATTCCTGGAACCCGGACAGCGGATGTCAGGTTTCGCCCGCACGATGGTGGTCCACCGAGAGAAAAGGGGCGAACGGGATGAGCGGGGAACTGGCGGGCAAGGTCGCGCTCGTGGCGGGCGGCACGCGCGGGGCGAGCCGGGCGATCGCGGTCGAGCTGGGCCGGGCCGGGGCGTACGTGTACGTCACCGGCCGCACGACGCGGGCCGGACGGTCCGAAGTGGACCGTCCGGAGACCATTGAGGACACTCTGGAGCGGATTGAAGCCGTGGGCGGCAAGGGAATGGCGCTGCGGGTCGACCACCTGGTCAGCGACGAGGTCGCCGCGCTCGCCAAGCGCATCGACGCCGAGCACGGCGGCCTCGACATCCTGGTCGACGGCATCTGGGGCGGCGACCGCTACCTGGAGTGGGGCAAACCGGTCTGGGAGCATTCGCTGGAGGCCAGCCTGCGGATGCTGCGGCTGTCCCTCGACGCGCACCTGATCACCAGCCACCATCTGTTCCCGCTGGTGATCCGCCGTCCGGGCGGGCTGGTGATCGAACTGACCGACGGCACCGCCGAGTACAACCAGAAGTACCGCGAAGGCACGTCGCTGCCGTACTACCTGGCCAAGGCGGCGATCAACGTACTGGCGGTCGGCGAGGCGGCCGAACTGAAATCGCACGATTGCACCGCGATCGCGTTCACCCCGGGTTGGCTGCGTTCGGAAGCGATGCTGGAGATTTTCGAGGTCACCGAGGAAAACTGGCGCGACGCGACCGTCCGCGAGCCGCATTTCGTGATCTCGGAATCGCCGGTCTTCTCCGGCCGCACGGTCGTCGCGCTCGCCGCCGACGCGGACCGGCACCGCTGGACCGGCCAGACCGTTTCCAGCGGACAGCTGGCGAAGGTCTACGAGATCGACGACGTGGACGGCAGCCGTCCGGACGCGTGGCGGTACATCGAGCAGGTCCAGGAACCCGGAAAGCCCGCCGACGCCAGCGGCTACCGCTGATGCCGACGTTCCTTCACCGACGGTTGCGGTCGGCCAGCGTTTGACCGAATTCCGCGACCGCGGCGCGGATCTCCGGCGGGGTCAGCACCTCGACGCCGGGGCCGAGGGAAACCAGCTGTCCGACGGCGACTTCCTTGCCCTCCATGGCGAACTCGGCCTCGGCCCACCCATCGGCGTCCCTCGGACCGAGCGACACCAGCACCTCGTTCACCTGCTCCGGCCCGAAAACCCGCCGCAACGCAGCCGCCGCGGACCGGTCGAGCCGAGCCGTCACCTTCAACGGCAGCGGCATCTTCTCGAACTCCGCCGACGACGCGCGCCACCAATCAGCGAGCGAGAATTCTTCCGGCCGGGCAAAGGTTTTCCCGGTTTCGGCGACCGCCGCCAACCGGGAAACGCGATACGTCCGCAAGTCGGCGTCGACGCGCGCCACCAGGTACCAAACTCCGGCTTTGAGCACGAGACCCAGCGGATCGAGCGTCCGCCGGGCGACCTTGTCGCGCCGCCGATACCGCACGTCGAGCTGCCGCTGGGTCCACACCGCCTTGGCGACCGCGGGCAGCGCGGCCGCGTCATCCGGCGAACTGAACCAGGCCGACGCGTCGAGGTGAAAGCGCCCGGCGACCGTCCGGGCCTGTTCCTGCAACTGCGCGGGCATGCTCGCGGAGACTTTCGCGTGCGCCGCGGCCACCGCGGTGCCGAGGCCGAGCCCGGCGAGTGCGTCCGGCACGTCGAGGGCCAGCAGCGCGACGGCCTCACGCGAGGTGAGGCCGTCGAGCCGCGAACGCCAGCCGTCGACGAGCCGGATGCCGCCACCGCGCCCAGGTTCACTCCAGAGCGGCACGCCGGCTTCGCGCAACGCGGCGAGATCGCGCCGCAGCGTCCGCTCGGTCACGCCCAGTTCGCCTGCCAGCTCCCCGACGGTGCCCGAGCGTTTGCGGTGCAGCGTGAACAGAAGTGCGACCAGGCGCTCTGCTCGCATCAGGCTCGGGTCAGCGGTTGGCCCGGTTGACCGCGCTTACCACGGCACGCAGCGAAGCGGTGACGATCGACGGGTCGACGCCGATGCCCCAGAACACGCGGTCGGAGATCGCGCATTCGATGTAGGACGCGGCGCGCGAGTCGTCGCCGGGGCTCAGCGTGTGCTCGCTGTAGTCCAGGAGCCGCAGGTCGTAGCCCACAGTGGACAGTGCGTCGAAGAACGCGGCGATCGGCCCGTTGCCGCGGCCGGTGATCTCGTGCTCGTCGCCCTCGACCTTCACCGTGGCCTCGAGGTCGTACTCGCCGCCGCCGTTGTCGGTGACCCGCTGCTTGATCAGCTCCAGCGGAGTCTTCGACTCCAGGTACTCAGTCGAGAACGCGCGCCACATGGTGGCCGGGTCGACCTCGCCGCCCTCGGTGTCGGTGTAGGCCTGGATGACCTTCGAGAACTCCATCTGCAGCCGGCGCGGCAGGTCCAGCTGGTGCTCGGCCTTCATGATGTAGGCGACGCCGCCCTTGCCGGACTGCGAGTTCACCCGGATCACGGCCTCGTACGTGCGGCCGACGTCCTTCGGGTCGATCGGCAGGTACGGGACCTCCCACGGGTGCTCGTCGACCGGGACGCCCTTCTTGTCGGCGGCGTCCTTCATCGCGTCGAGGCCCTTGTTGATCGCGTCCTGGTGGCTGCCGGAGAAGGCGGTGAACACCAGGTCGCCGCCCCACGGGGAGCGTTCCGGGACCGGCAGCTGGTTGCAGTACTCGACGGTCCGCTTGATCTCGTCCATGTCGGAGAAGTCGATCTGCGGGTCGATGCCCTGGCTGTAGAGGTTCATGCCCAGCGCGACCAGGTCGACGTTGCCGGTGCGCTCGCCGTTGCCGAACAGGCAGCCCTCGATCCGGTCCGCGCCCGCCTGGTAGCCCAGTTCGGCGGCGGCGATTCCCGTGCCGCGGTCGTTGTGCGGGTGCAGCGACAGGATCACCGAATCGCGGCGCTCCAGGTTGCGGCTCATCCACTCGATCGAGTCGGCGTAGACGTTCGGCGTCGCCATCTCGACGGTCGCGGGCAGGTTCAGGATCACCGGCTTCTCCGGCGTCGGCTGCCAGATCTCGGTGACCGCGTTGCACACCTCGAGCGCGTAGGACAGCTCGGTTCCGGTGTAGGACTCGGGCGAGTACTGGAAGCGGAAGTCGGTGTCCGGCTGCTTCGCCGCCAGCTCGACGACCATTTCGGCGGCCTGCGTCGCGATCTTCTTGATGCCCTCGCGCTCCTCGCGGAACACCACGCGGCGCTGCAGGATCGACGTCGAGTTGTAAATGTGGACGATCGCCCGGGGCGCGCCCTCAAGCGCCTGGAAAGTGCGCTCGATCAGCTCGGGGCGGCACTGGGTCAGCACCTGGATGTGCACGTCGTCGGGGATCGCGCCCTCGTCGATGATCTCGCGCACGAAGTCGAAGTCGGTCTGCGACGCGGCCGGGAAACCGACCTCGATCTCCTTGTAGCCCATGCGGACCAGCAGGTCGAAGAACTTGCGCTTGCGGGCCGGCGACATCGGGTCGATCAGGGCCTGGTTGCCGTCGCGCAGGTCGACCGCACACCACAGCGGCGCGCGCTCGATCCGCTTGTCCGGCCAGGTGCGGTCGGGTACGTCGATGTTCTCGACGACGTCGTACCAGGGGCGGTAACGGTGCACCGGCATGGACGTGCCGCGCTGCGGGTTCCACGAGGGCTGTCCGGCGGGCGCGGGACGAGAGGGCGTGCGCAGACGGGAGTTAGTGGTACGGGGGTCGGTGCTCATCGCGGGAAAATCTCCTGAAAGGTTCGGTGCGGACGACCGGCACCACAAAGCCCCGCGACGAGGAGCCGGTCAGATCAGGCCCCGTCGCGGCAGCGAAGCAGGAGTTCACGAGCCACGAGGTCACTGTAACCACCCGGCGCCGCGAAAGGAAAGCCGCCCGCCGCGATCGAACTGTTACGTCGGGTGGCTGATACCTGTTACTAGCGGGTAGCGGCCCGCGAAGCGACGTGTCAGACTGCCCGGCATGGGCGAGCACGCGGAACAAGCGCAGGAAACCGAGGCGAAGGCGCGACCCCAGCGCACCCCGGTGGACTGGCGGCGCACTCGTGAGCGCGGGGTGTCCTTCCTCGCGGCGCTGGTGCGCTGGGCCGGGTTGCTGTTCGCCGCGGTCCTGGTGCTGCACGTGATTTTCGTCATCGGCGAGGCCAACCAGGGCAACGGCATCGTCTCGTTCGTCCGCAGCTGGGCCGACGGGCTGTCGCTCGGCTTCAAGGACCTGTTCACGCCGAGCGACGCGAAGCTGCGCGTGCTGGTGAACTACGGCATCGCGGCGGTGTTCTGGCTGGTCGTGTCCGGGATCCTGGCGAAGATCATCCGGCGCGTCGGGGGCGCGGGCGGCTGAGCGATCTTTACGGCTGCCAGCCGATCACGTCCTCGTCGTAGCCGGTGTTCGGCCGACCGAGCTGCGGTCCGGCGGCTTGGTCGCCAAGCTTCAACGGTCAGGTCCGCCGCGCTGCTCGACGCAGGCGTCGGGATGGCGGATGGTTGGCTGACGGTGCTGGCCGGAGCGGCTCCTCGGCGTAGAGCCCAGGAATCCTCACGATGAGCGCCTGAGCCGGGATCACGGCTGCCAGCCGATCGGATTTGCCTGGTAGTCCGTGCCCTTGGCCAGCCATGCGTAGCCGTCGTCGTACTTCGCGCCGGTCACCGTGGCGCCGGGGACGGCCAGTTCCATCGTGCAGGTGCCGTAGGTCGCGCCCTTGGCCGTGAAGTCGCCGGTGGCGTCGCTGTGGCACTTCGGCGAGTCCGCGGACAGGCCTATCCGTCCTTTGGAGCCGTCCTTGAGCAGGCCGCGGATACCGATCACCCGGGCGGCGGAGAAGTCGTCGCCGGTCTCGTTCGACACGGTGACCTGGACATAGAACGGCACCAGTCCGGGGAGGTCGTCGCCGAGGTTCAGCTGGGCCACTTCCGCCTCGGTGCCCCGGTCGATGCGGGTCGCCGTGATCCCGACCGCGCCGACGGGCGAGGAGCCGGTCGTGAACGGCACCACGGCCTTCTCGCCGATTTTGAGCTTCGTGCCCGGCTTGGTGTAGGCGATGTTCTTCCGCGCGGGTGCACTGGTCGAGGTCGGGGCTGGCACTGAAGTCGGAGCGGTACCGGGCGGTGGCACGTCGGCTGTGCTCGAACACGCGGAGAGCGCGAACGCCAACACCGCCACCAACGCGATCGGTCTTCTGCCAGACATCAGTTCTCCCCAGGGCGCGAAAAGGGGGCGCCAGTCCATGACTGACGCCCCCGCGACGATCTCGCGCCGAACCTTACTGCCAGGTCACGGCGTCCTTGCCGTAGTCAGTGTTGGGAGCCAGGTCCCGGTAGGTGCTAGCGCTGTAGCTAGCCCCCTTGACCTCCGCACCGGCCGGGGCCAGCGCCAGCACGCAGCTGTTGTACGAAGCGTCCTTCGTGGTGAAGGCCTTGCCGGAGTTCCCGCTGTCGCACTTCTCGAACTTGCCGATCACCGTCACATGCGGGCCCTTGGTGCCGTCCGCGAGCAGGCCGTTCATCAGGCCCAGCGAGCTGTACGAGAAGTCCGAGCCGGTTTCGTTCGTGACCTTGACCTGGATGTAGTACGGCGTCATGCCCTTGGCCCGGTCGCCGAGCTTCAGCGGGGCCAGGTCGGCCTCCACGCCCTTGTCGATGCCGGTCACCGTCACGCCGATCGCGCCGGTGTTCTTCTGTGACTTGAACGGCACCACGGCCTTCTCGCCGATCTTCAGCTTCGTGCCCTGCTTGGTGTACTCGGCAGAGGCGGCGTCGCCGGCGGGAGCGGCGGCCGAGGAGGACGGTGCGGCCGAGGACGGGGCGGCCGACGAAGCGGGGGGGAGTGGCGATCGGCTGGGCGGGGGTGTCCTCGGAAGAGCACCCGGACAGCGCGAACGCCATCGCCGTCGCGGAAACAGCCAGTGCAACCGGCATCGCTGTACGCATTTCGTCACTCCTTGAGAAGAATCCCACCGATTCAGTGGCCTGACCGGTTTGCTGTCTATCTGACCTCAACGGCGGGATGCCGGTTCCCCGGATTGCTCACGAAACGGTCACAGTGCCGGAGACCCCCAGTGGCCGCCGAAGGCGAACTCCGCGAGCGGCAGCCTGCGCCGCGGGGCCAGTTCCCGTTCGATCCGGCGCGGGTCGGCCAGTACGGAAGGGTCGGCGACGGATCCGACGGCGATCGCCACCCGGGCCGTCGCGTCCTCGGGAAGGCCGAATTCCTCGTGCACCCGCTCCGGCGAGAAGCCCGCCATCTGATGTGCGACCAAGCCGAGTTCGACCGCCTGGAGGACGAGGTTCTCGGTCGCCAAACCCAGTCCGTAGTCGGCGTAGGGCACCTCGCCCTTCTCATTCGTGGTGACCATCACGCCGATCAGCAACGCGCTCGCCCGGAACGCCCACGCCTGGTTCCCGGAGTTCAGCGTCGCGAGGATGCGGGGGAACACCGGATCGCCGCGGCGGCCGACGAGGTAGCGCGCCGGCTGGGTGTTGCCGAAAGACGGTGCCCACCGGGCGGCTTCGAGCAATGCGGTCAGCTGGGCAGTGGTGATCTCGGCGGTCTCGTCGTAGGCCCGCGGGCTCCAGCGCTCGGCGATGGCCGGCGCGACGGGGACGCTCGTCTCGGCTGGTTTGCGCATGCGGCGAACGTAGTACGGCCGGGGAGTGCTCTCCGTCACTCCGGAGGAAGGGCTTCGAGCTTTCCCCTGGCGTTAAGGAAAATTTACTTCCAAACCCTCCGGGCGGGCCGTGGCGGACCACTCGATGGGGTGGCGAGCGCCGTTCGCGCCGGTAGGCTCTTCTCCAAATGAAGGGTCGTGGGCGCTCCTCGGTGCCCTCCAAGGAGTACGCCCCGGCCCGTCAAGGAGGTTCGGGCGTGGCCCTCGTGGTCCAGAAGTACGGCGGATCGTCGCTGGAAAGTGCCGACCGGATCAAGCGCGTGGCTGAACGGATCGTCGCGACCAAGAAGGCGGGCAACGACGTGGTCGTCGTGTGCTCGGCGATGGGCGACACCACTGACGAGCTGCTCGATCTGGCGCAGCAAGTGAATCCGGCGCCGCCGGAGCGGGAAATGGACATGCTGCTCACCGCCGGTGAGCGCATTTCGAACTCATTGGTCGCGATGGCCATTTCCGCGCAGGGCGCGCAAGCCTGGTCGTTCACCGGTTCCCAAGCGGGCGTGGTCACCACTTCGGTGCACGGCAACGCGCGCATCATCGATGTCACTCCAAGCCGCGTCACCGAGGCGCTGGAGCAGGGTTACGTCGCGCTGGTGGCCGGTTTCCAAGGCGTGGCACAGGACACCAAGGACATCACGACGCTCGGCCGCGGCGGCTCCGACACCACCGCGGTGGCGCTCGCCGCCGCGCTGAACGCGGACGTCTGCGAGATCTATTCCGATGTGGACGGTGTGTATTCGGCCGACCCGCGGATCGTGCCGGACGCCAAAAAGCTCGACACCATCCCGTATGAGGAGATGCTGGAGCTCGCGGCGAGCGGATCGAAGATCCTGCACCTGCGTTCGGTCGAGTACGCGCGCCGCTACGGCGTGCCGATCCGAGTCCGTTCTTCCTACAGCGACAAGCCGGGCACCACGGTGGCCGGATCGATCGAGGAGATCCCCGTGGAACAAGCGCTGATCACCGGCGTGGCACACGACCGCTCGGAAGCGAAGATCACCGTGACCGGCGTACCGGACTTCGCCGGCGCCGCGGGCAAGATCTTCCGGGTCGTCGCCGACGCCGAGATCGACATCGACATGGTGCTGCAGAACGTGTCCAGCACGTCCTCGGGCCGCACCGACATCACCTTCACGCTGTCGAAGGCCAACGGGGCGAAGGCGGTCAAGGAACTTGAGAAGATCAAGGCGGAGATCGGCTTCGAGTCCGTGCTGTACGACGACCACGTCGGCAAGGTGTCGCTCGTCGGAGCCGGGATGCGCTCGCACCCGGGCGTCACCGCGACCTTCTGCGAGGCGCTGGCCAACGCGGGCGTGAACATCGAAATCATCAACACCTCGGAGATCCGCATTTCGGTGCTGATCCGCGACGCGCAGCTGGACGAGGCCGTGCGCGCGATCCACGAGGCGTTCGAACTGGGCGGCGACGAGGAAGCCGTTGTCTACGCGGGGAGTGGTCGCTGATGGCTCCGGGTCTTCGCGTCGGGGTGGTCGGGGCTACCGGCCAGGTCGGCGCAGTGATGCGCAAGCTGCTCGACGAGCGGAATTTCCCGGTCGAGCAGATCCGGTACTTCGCCTCGGCCCGCTCGGCGGGACGCACCTTGCCGTGGCGCGACGAAGAAATCACCGTCGAGGACACCGCGACCGCTGATCTGTCCGGGTTGGACATCGCGCTGTTCTCCGCGGGCGGTGCGACGTCTCGCGAGCAGGCGCCGCGGTTCGCCGAGGCGGGCGCGATCGTGGTCGACAACTCGTCGGCGTTCCGGCGCGACCCGGACGTGCCACTGATCGTCAGCGAGGTCAACCCGGAGGCGATCAAGGACGTGCGGAAGGGGATCATCGCGAACCCCAACTGCACCACCATGGCCGCGATGCCGGTCCTCAAGCCGCTGCACGACGAAGCCGGTCTGGTGCGGATCATCGCGAGCACCTACCAGGCGGTGTCCGGCAGTGGTCTGGCCGGCGTCGACGAACTGGCCGCACAGGCGAACGCCGTCGCCTCGCGCGCGGCCTCGCTCACGCACGACGGTTCGGCGGTCGAGTTCCCGGCCCCGGCCAAGTACGTCGCGCCGATCGCGTTCAACGTCCTGCCGATGGCTGGGTCCATTGTGGACGACGGAACGTTCGAGACGGACGAGGAACAGAAGCTGCGCAACGAAAGCCGGAAGATCCTGGGCGTCCCGGAGCTTCTGGTGTCCGGCACGTGCGTGCGGGTGCCGGTGTTCACCGGGCACTCGTTGTCGATCAATGTCGAATTCGAACGGCCGCTGTCGGTCGAGCGGGCGACCGAACTGCTGTCGCACGCGCCGGGTGTGCAGCTGGCGGACGTGCCGACGCCGCTGCAGGCCGCGGGGATCGACCCGAGCCTGGTCGGGCGTATCCGCACCGACCCGGGTGTCCCGGACGGGCGCGGCCTGGCGCTGTTCGTATCCGCCGACAACCTCCGCAAGGGGGCGGCGCTGAACACCGTCCAGATCGCCGAGCTGGTAGCGCGGAACCGCTGATCTCCGTGCTGAAACTGCCCGGTCCCTGGTTCAGGGGCCGGGCAGCTTTCACTTCTTCTTCTGCCGCGGCTTGATCGGTTTCAGTCCGAACGCGACCCGGACCTCCGGCTTCTGCAGCGGACGCAGCACAGCCTGCATCAGGAAACCCCAGAGAATCAGCCCGACCGGGGCGCCCGAGGATCCGGAACTCGTGGCCAGCGTCAGGATCGTGCCAAGCAGCAGCATCGCCACGAACCCGCACTCCAGCCAGACGAGTGCGAGCATGACCGCGCGCTGCCGCCTGCCCAGCAGGACGGCGCACACCACCAAAGCGATGATCAGTGCCGAGTTGATCGCCAGGATCGTCACCGGCAAGGCCACAGCGTTCGAGGTGCCGCCAAGCCCGAGCAGGTATCCGACGAACGCGGCGAGCGCCAGGTAGACGACCGCCTGCCCGCCGATGGCCAAACGCATCGACCGGATCGCTCGCCGCACCTCCTGCTCCGCGTTCGCGCCGGACGCGGGCATTGGCTGGTAAGGGCTGGACGGGAACACCTCGGACACCACCTCAGACTCGGGAACCGGGCCAGGAGACCACTGGCCGTCCGGGACCGGTCCCGGCTGCTTCGCGAGCCGGCAGGCCCGGTTCCGGCAGGTCCGGAACTCGTGGCTCGCTGTAGGACCACACCGGTCCGGACGCGCTCCGGCCGAGGTGGCGGAATTGCTCCACCGTCTCGGGACCGCGCTTGAGTTCGACGAGCGCCGCGTAGGCGCGGCTGTTCAGCGTGTCCGGTGCGTCCCGGCCCTCGCCGTCGAGCCACGGCAGCAGCCGCCACGCGTCCTTGGCTCCGGCGAAAGACGCTTCGAACGCCGCGGCAAGCGGCAGCCACGCCAGTTTCGGATGCTTCGCCGCGCCCTCCTCGGCGAATGTCCACATCAGATCGTGGGTGCCGAACCACTTGTCGCACCAGTACTGCAAGGCGCGCGCATGCGCGTGGAGGCGCAACGGGTCGCGCGCCAGCACACCGTTCCACGCCGCGCGAAACTCGGCGTGCCCCGTATTGCCTGCCCATCGCGATCATGCACGGCGTCGGGTCGTCGGGAGCGAGTTCAGCGGCGGTCTGGCTCGCTTCGTCGGCCTCGTCGAGCACGCTCTGGAATCCCGAGAATTGCTCCGCGGTGACGTACTTCGCCTGCCGTGCGCTGCGGATCTGCCACGCCGCGTTCGTGAGCGCGTCGCCGGGACGGGCCGCGCGCCAGGACTTCAGCGCCGTGTCGTCGTCGGCCGCGACCTCGCCGAGGAGACTCACGACCGAACTGCGCCGGTCCCAGTCCTGCCCGATCCCGGCTAGCAGGTCGGCTGCCAGTCGCCGGCGGCGTGCGCGATTTTGGCGTCCCGGACCGGCTTCGGCAGCAGCGGTTTTTCGGTGAGCCTGGCATCCGGAGGCAGGCCGAACCGTTCGACGTCCATCGGCGGGCCAGGTCGCTGCTGCCGAGCGTGCGCAGGTAGTCGGACGTGCTCAAGCCGCGCTTCTTGGCGTCTTTCGCGATCCCCTTCATCATCCGGCGGTATCGCGGAACGGTGTAGAGGTTGATCAGTCCCAGCAAAGGTCTGCCTCTCGCGAGTCGATCGCGGGATCCAGTTCGGTGGCATACGGTTCGGCCAGCACCGGCTTCGCTGGTCCGGACCAGGACAGTTCTCAATGCGCCGCACCGGCTTTGGCGATTTGCGCATGCAGCACAATGGACAGTCGACTGTGGACTTGCGCCCGGGCCTCCGGTGGAGCGGTGGGATCGGTGATGTCCTCAAGCCGACCGGCATCGAGCAGGTTCAGCAGGTCGTCGAGGCGGCGGCTGCGGAGAATCCGCAGTGCCTCGGCCTGATTCGACTCGCGCACCCCAATGTCGACCAGGCTGGCCCAGCCGAGCTTCTTCGAGGACGCTCCCTCCGTGAAGCCGGTCGCCAGTACCGCGTCGAGCAGCTCCGGTCCGTTGCGGCTTCCAGCAGCGCGATCCGATCGGAGATGGGCGGGTGGCTGTCGTACTTCGAGGCAGGCCGCGACGGCGGATTCTCCCGCAGGGAAGTCATTTCCTCCACACTGCTCGTCGGCGAGCAGCAGCTGGTAGCCCTCGGCCATCCGGTCCGGCAGATAACCGGAGGACCACGCGACTCTCGCATAGTCGTTCAGGAAGACCCACCAGGCCGTGTCGAGGACTTCGACCTCGCGCAGCGCGCAGCAGCCGACCGGACCCAGCCGAGCCGAGTCCGTTCACGACTTGCCCGATCGTCTGCCGTCCGCGGTCGCGCCGGCGGAGCGGGGTGGCGATTGCTGTAGTGGCCGAGTTCGTGCCCGAGCCGCATTCCGGCGAAAAGCTGACCTGCGGAACCAGGTAAATCTCGGCCGGCGGCCAGGTGCCGGCTTCCTGGGCGAGTTCGCGGACGGCCGCCCACAGTTCGGGCTGCTCCCCGGGCGTGCCGAGCACGCCGCCGATGTCGTCGTCGCGTGCTGCGCCGAGGTGAACGGATGACCGTGGAACGCGGCGACCTTAAACCAGCTCAGCGCGCAGGCGACGGCGAGCAGCAGCACCGGAAAACCGGCCAGCAACAAGACCGTGAGCGTCTCTCGCAACGAGTACCTCACGGAAAAACGGAATCCTCCCCAAGACCGGCACCCTGGGCGAACCGGTCGTTCGAGCCCGGTATCGACCGAAGCGCCGATTTCGTTTCACCGATGCCCGATATCCGGAAAACCTGTTGTCGCGAGCGACGGCGTGCCGGATGCTGAGCGGGCAAACTTCTTTCTGGGAAAGGAAAGTCATGTACACGGCAGTGGACGGCGCGCGGGTTCCGATCCGGATGTGGGCAGATCCCGCGTCGGTCGAAGACCAGGCGATGCGGCAGCTGCGCAACGTCGCCAACCTGCCTTGGGTGCACGGCGTCGCGGTGATGCCGGACGTCCACTACGGCAAGGGCGCCACGGTCGGCAGCGTCATCGCGATGCGCGACGCGGTCTCCCCGGCCGCGGTCGGCGTCGACATCGGCTGCGGGATGAGCGCGGTGCGGACCTCGCTCACCGCGAGCGACCTGCCCGACGACCTCGGCAAGCTGCGCAAGCGGATCGAATCGGCGGTGCCGGTCGGGTTCGGCCTGCACCAGACGCCGGTCAACACCGCGAAGGTGCACGGCGTCGGCGGCTGGGACACGTTCTGGAAGTCGTTCGGCGACCTGCACGAAGGCGTCCAGGACCTGCGCAAGCGGGCGCATCTGCAGATCGGCAGTCTCGGCGGCGGCAACCACTTCATCGAGGTCTGCCTCGAACAGGGCGGAGCCGGCGAGGGCCGCGTGTGGCTGATGCTGCATTCGGGTTCCCGCAACATCGGCAAGGAACTCGCCGAACGGCATATGGCGATCGCGCGGAAGCTGCCGCACAACCGGGACCTGCCGGATCCTGATCTGTCGGTGTTCGTCGCGGACACGCCGGAAATGCAGGCGTACCGGCGTGACCTGTTCTGGGCACAGGACTACGCGGCGCGGAACCGGGCGACAATGGTCGCGCTGGTGAAACTCGCGGTCGCCGAGGTAATCCCGGGAACGACGTTCGACGACGCGATATCGTGTCACCACAACTATGTCGCCGAGGAAACCTACGACGGCCTCGACCTGCTCGTCACCCGCAAGGGCGCGATCCGGGCCGGCTCCGGAGATCTCGGGATCATCCCCGGCAGCATGGGAACCGGCTCCTACATCGTGCGCGGACTCGGCAACACCGCGTCGTTCGAATCCGCGTCCCACGGCGCCGGACGGCGGATGTCGCGGACGAAGGCCCGCAAGACCTTCACCGCCGCCGACCTCGCCGCGCAGACCGCGGGCGTGGAATGCCGGAAGGACACCGGGGTCGTCGACGAGATCCCGGCCGCGTACAAGGACATCGAGACGGTGCTCAAGGCGCAGACCGACCTGGTCGAGGTGGTCGCTCACCTCAAGCAGGTCGTGTGCGTGAAGGGGTGAGGGGTTCCCGCGGGCGAATCGCGCTGGTTCGCCCGCGGAACCCGCTACCCTGAAGCGATGAGGAGCTGGGGGGTGGCTGTCGCCTTGGTGGCGGCCGGAACGTTGCTGGCCGGATGCGACCAGGTCGATTCGGCGGTCAACCAGACGAATTCAGCGGTGGACAAGGTCTCCACGTGCACCGAAGCGCTGGGCTTGGCCGACCTGAACCCGTTGGTGGACGGCGAAAAGCTCAAGGCCCGCGCGCAGGACAAGGAACGGCGGCTGCGCGAGCTGGCGGCCGATGTCAAGGAGGAGGACGTCAAGAACGCCCTGCTCGGCATGGCCGACTCGTACCTCCAGGTGCAGAAGGAACACCTTGAGGACGCCGGGGTGATCGCCCGGTGGACCAAACGGAACCTGGAAAAGCTCGACGGCCTGCGCAAAGCCTGCACCTGATCTTCGCCCGGCTCCCGCAGAGGCACGTGAGGGGAACCCTGCGGGAATCAGATGCCGTCAGGGTTCCCCTCACGTACTCCCACGGGATCGAGCCGTGTCCAGTCGTGGCATCAGCTCAGCGGCGAGCCCGGACAGCCGCCGCCAGCGAAGGGGCCCGCACCGAGCTGCGGCGCAGCGACCACACCAGCCCCAGCGCCGCCAGCGCCAGCCCGCCGAATCCGGCCGCCGCGAAACCCCACGCCGGGCTCGAATGGTCGATCGCGAAGCCGACCACCGGGCTCCCCGCGGCCAGCCCGAGCCGGGTCGACGCGTCTTGCAGGCCCATCGCCTCGCCGCGAACGGCGGGCGGCGCGAGTTCGCTGACCGCCTCCGTGGTGGCGGCGAGCGTCGGGGCGCAGACCAGGTTCGTCGGGATCAGCAGAAGCATCAGCAGCCACCATGGCTGCGTCGCCAGCCCGACCGGGATCACCAGTAGCGCCAGCAGCAGCATCAACAGCCCCTGCGGCAGCGACTTCCGGACCGCGCCGTGCACGATGCCGCCGATCATCGACGCCGCGCACATCACCGCGATGACCAGGCCGGTCCAGCCGACGTCACCGTGCGAGCGCAGCGCGGCCAGCGTCGCGACCTCCGTGCCGACCAGGCAGAACAGCGTTCCGGCGGCGATCAGCAGGGTCGCCAGCAGCCGTCCGGTCAGCCAGGACCGCAGCGGCGGCCGCGCGGTGCCCGCCGGGGCCAGTTCGTCCTCGTTTCGGATCGGCGGGTTGAGCAGGAAGATCAGCAGCGCGGTGACGCCGAAGATGCTGCCGATGCCGCTCAGCGTCAGCGTCGCCGACAGCGACGAGATCGCCGCGATCCCGGCCGCCGGGCCGATCATGAACGACGCCTCGACCAGGATCGTGTCCAGCGAGTACGCCGCGCGCCGCTGCCCGGCGGGCACCAGCGCGGCCAGGATCTGCCGCGCCAGCGAGCCCGCGGGCACCGACAGCACGCCGGCCGGCAGCGCGCACACCACCAGCGCGCCGTAGGAAAGATGCGGGGCCGCGAACCAGAACGCGGTGGATGACAACCCGCACACCGCGACCACCGGGCGCAGGCCGTACCGGTCGATGGTGCGCCCGATCATCGGCGCGCCGAGCGCCATGCCCAGCGTGACCGCCGCGCCGACGATGCCGGCCGCGCCGTAGCCGCGGCCGAGCCCGCTGACGACGTACAGCGTCAGCGTCACGCCGGTCATCGTCATGGGCACGCGTGCGAAGAACATCAGCGCCATCGACGGGCGGACCCCGGGGACGCTCAGGACGCGACGATACGGCTGAAAGGGCACGTACCCCATGAGAGCAAAAGCTGGTACGAGCGTGCAACTTCTTTTCGTCACACTCGCTGAGCGGTGACCCGGCACCCGTCCGGGTGTCGCGCAGGCGTTCGGCGGACCCGGAAAATGCGAGCGCGACCTGGGTGATAACTTCGTCGGCAACGCGAAAAGCATTCTCGCCGCCCATTCGTGAACGGTTTTTCATATTTCCGCGCCGACCGTGGAGTTTTCCGGTCGAAGCGGCGGAGATTCCCCGGGAAAAGGGGGAGGTGGACCCGAATGCGGGCGGCGGTGCGTGCGTGGGGGACCCCCACGGTCGGACGAGCGAGATCACGCCTCCCGACAGGGTGATGAAGGTAATCGATCACGAACTACGCCTGTGTGAGTGAGTGCTGCCGCCGTTCGGGCAATCCGGCTACTATGAGTCAGATTCAGGTCCGCGGCCCGTGATCGTCGGGGGACGCGCAAGCCGCCCACGTTAATCAATTGCGGGCCGGTTCCCGATTCTTGGATTCGGCACGTAAGGGTTAGAAAAACTCCCTATCCGGTGATCGGCTGGTGTTGGGCCGACACGGCGGGTATCGATTTACCCGGCAGGTCCCAGAGGCCAGGGAGGTAAAGAATGAAAGGCAAGATCGGGCGGATCATCGCTGTGGTCGCCGCGGGCAGTTTGCTGGCCGTCGGCACCTCGGGGATGGCCTCCGCGAGCCCGGCGGGCGGCAAGGGGTCCTCGGCTACCCAAGCCGTCGCCGCGCAGGTACTGCAGATGCGGGACGATCTGACCAAGGTGGCGTACGCGGGCGACGTCGCCAAGACGAGGGCGGATCTCACCCGGCTCAGCCCGGTGCTCGCCGACCTCGCGGCGGGCAAGCGCTACCAGGTCCAATCCGAAACCCAGCAGCTCTCGTCGGCGGCGAAGGTCCGCGCGGACGAGTCCAACCGGCTGCTGGCCGACCCGGCCGCGACGCCGCGGCAGATCCCGCCGCTGCCGATCCCGCCGCTGCCGGACCTGCCCGGACCGCTGAAGGCGGTGAGCGACCTGGTCAAGGGCCTGCTCGCCGCGGTCACCAGCCTGCTGGCCGGTCTGCTCGGCGGAGTGCCGGTGCCGCCGCTTCCGGTGCCGACGCCGCCGCTGCCGGCCCCGCCGGTGCCCGCCCCGGTGCCAGTGCCCGCGACCTGAACGGCCTGAGCGGGAGGGGAAAGGCCCGGAGCCTGGTGCGGTTCGCCGCGCCAGGCTCCGTTCCATGTCCGGACTCGTGAGTGCGCATGCCGGTTCTCACCGGCAACGCCACTCACGAGCGGTTGGCGAGCCCCACTCGCAGCGCACCGGCCATTTCCGCGATCGCCTCGCGGAACCGCGTCCCGACCCCGGCGAAGTTGAGGAAGCCGTGGATCAGGTCGGCCTGCCTGCTGACCGCCACCGAAACGCCCGCCGCCCGCAGTTTTTCCGCGTACGCCTCGCCTTCGTCGCGCAGCGGGTCGAAGCCCGCAGTGACGATGTAGGCAGGTGGGAGTCCACTGTGGTCAGACGCGAGCAGTGGCGACATCCGCGGGTCGGCCTTGTCGACGCCCTCAGGCGCGTAATGCCCCTCAAACCACACCATCGCCTCGTCGGTGAGGAAGAGGTCTTCGCCGAACAGTTCGCGAGACCGGCGTCGCGTGGTGAAGTCGACCGCCGGGTAGATCAACAGCTGGAACGCGGGTGCTGGGCCTCCGCGCCGCGTCGCCTCCAGTGCGACGACGGCGGACAGGTTGCCGCCCGCGCTGTCGCCGCCCACTGCGATCCGGTCCGGGTCCGCGCCGAGGTCGGCCGCTTTGGCGTGCGCGTAGTCGAACGCGGCCAGCGCGTCGTCCACCGGTCCGGGGAACGGGCTTTCCGGCGCGAGCCGGTACTCCACCGACAGCACCCGGACCCCGGCGTGCTTCGCGAGGTAGCGCGCGGCGTTGTCGTGCGTGGCCCGGCTGCCGATGACCCATCCGCCGCCGTGGAAGAACACCAGCAGCGGAGACGGTTCCGGCAGGCCCGCCGGGGTGTACAGGGTGGCGTCGAGGGACGCCTCACCGGAGGGGACGGCGACGTCGCGGGTCGTGACGGGCTCGATCCGCTTGCCGTTCACCAGGTGCTGACCCGCCTCCAGCAGGACGCGGGACTGTTCGACCGACCCGTTGACCAGCGCCGCGCCGGAGAGCTTCTGCAGCCGAAGCAGCAGCTGGGCGTCGAGGGCGAGTTCCTGGCCGTCCAGCCGCAGCGGCTTCCCGGCAATCAGCCTGCGCACCGGCCGGGGCAGCCAGAACACCAACTGCGCGGCGGCAGCCTGGGCGCGGATCTGCAGCGGAATGGCCATCGTTCCTCCTCGAACGCCGGATGAGCCGAGGTTACTTGCCAGTAGGTACGTTGGTCCAGTCGGTGTGTGACCCAGGCCTCCGTCCCAAAGTCTGGTCCTCCAGTTAAGTGGAGGGGTTAGCCTCGACCGGTGACTTCCGCGAAAACGGTCAAGGTGCTGGGCATAGGCGGCTCGCTGCGAGAGAGCTCGCAATCCGAGCGCGCGTTGCGCATCGCGCTCGCCGCCGCCGGGGAACGCGGCGTCGTGACCGAGCTGATCCCGGGCCCCGAGCTGGTCCTGCCGTTCTACGACACCGCGATTCCGGAGCGGGACGAACGCGCGCGGAAGCTCATCGAGGGCGTGCGCCGGGCCGACGGGCTCATCGTCGTCTCGCCCGGTTACCACGGCGGGCTGTCCGGGCTGGTCAAGAACGCCCTGGACTACATCGAAGACCTTCGCGAAGACACCCGCCCCTACCTCGACGGCCGCGCGGTGGGCCTCGCCGCCGTCGCATACGGCTGGCAGGCCGCGGTCACCACGCTCGAACAACTCCGCACGATCACGCACGCTCTGCGCGGCTGGTCCACTCCGTTGGGTGGTTCGATCAACTCCGCCGAGACGAAATTCGACGAGGGCGGCGGCGCGTCCGACGAGAAGAGCGTCCGCACGTTGCGGCTGATCGGAGAGCAGGTCGCGGAGCACGCGTTGCTTCGCGCTCACTGAGGTTTCGCCTCCTCGAATCCCGGTTATTCCCGGGGTGATGACTGCCATGCCGGGGCACGGTTCCGCGGATGCGGGGCGTTGAACTCATCAGAGACGCTGCCTCCGGAGGCGTCCCCGATGAGGAGGTAACACGCATGGCCGAGCCGATCTACACCGCCGTCGCGACCGCGCGAGGAGAAGGCCGCAACGGCGACGTGACGTCCTCGGACGGCGTGCTGGACGAGTCGCTGGCGATCCCCAAGGAGATGGGCGGTCCCGGCGGCGACAAAACCAACCCGGAGCAGCTGTTCGCCGCGGGGTACTCCGCGTGTTTCCTGAGCGCGTTGCAAGCCGTGGCCCGGCAGGCGAAGGTCCCGCTGCCCGCCGCGACGGTGACCGGTTCGGTCAGCGTGTTCAAGAAGGACGTCGGGTTCCAGCTCGGCGTGCGGCTCGACGTGTCGCTGCCCGGTTTGGCGAAGGCCGACGCCGACCAGCTGGTCGAGCAGGCGCACCAGGTCTGCCCGTACTCCAACGCGACCCGCGGCAACATCGAGGTGGAGCTGACCACCACTGTCTGACCAAGAGCGAGGAGGGACACCCGAGATGACCACTTCCCCCATCAAGAGCCCGCTTTCCGACTCCGACAAGGAGATCACCGGCAACGCGCTGCAGGCGACGCTTGCCGACCTGGTCGACCTCTCGCTGATCGCGAAGCAGGCGCACTGGAACGTGGTGGGCCAGAACTTCCGCAGCGCGCACCTGCAGCTCGACGAGCTGGTGTCGACCGCGCGGCAGTACGTCGACGAGGTGGCCGAGCGCGCCGCCGCGATCGGGGTTTCGCCCAACGGCAAGGCGAAGACCGTCGTGGCGACCTCCGGCGTACCGGAGTACCCGGACAACTGGCAGTCCGTCGAATCGACCGTCGCCGCGATCGTCGACACTCTCGCGGCGCTGATCGAACGGCTCCGCAAGCGCATCGACGAGACCGACAAGAGCGACCTCGTGACGCAGGATCTGCTCATCGAGATCACCCGCGCGCTGGAAGAGGCGCACTGGATGTGGCAGGCGCAGCAGGCCTGACCCGCGTCGCCTGAGGAAAAGCCGTCCGCCCTTGTCGCGGACGGCTTTTCCGTATCCGGTGGTCGTCGCGGGCACCCGGCAGTAGGTTCGCTGACATGGTGCTTCATCAGGGGAAACAAGATCGGGCAGACCGGAAGACCGGCACGAATCCGTTGTACGCCGGAAGCAATCCGGCACTCGCCGCGGACTTCACGATGCCGCGCGACCGGCTGCGGGACGATTCGCTGCCGCCGGACACGGCGCTGCAGCTGGTGCGCGACGAGCTGATGCTCGACGGCAACGCGCGGCTCAACCTCGCCACGTTCGTCACGACGTGGATGGAGCCGCAGGCGCGCGAGCTGATGGCCGAATGCGTCGACAAGAACATGATCGACAAGGACGAGTACCCGCAGACCGCGGAACTTGAGCGGCGCTGCGTCAACATCCTCGCCGATCTGTGGCACGCGCCCGACCCCACCGACATCATGGGCTGCTCGACCACCGGATCGTCCGAGGCCTGCATGCTCGCCGGGATGGCGTTGAAGCGGCGCTGGTCGAAGCTGGGCCGCACCGGGAAGCCGAACCTGGTGATGGGCATCAATGTCCAGGTGTGCTGGGAAAAGTTCTGCGAGTACTGGGAAGTCGAGCCGCGGCTGGTGCCGATGGAGGGCGACCGGTACCACCTGTCCGCCGAAGAAGCGGTGAAGCTCTGCGACGAGAACACCATCGGCGTCGTCGCGATCCTCGGCTCGACCTTCGACGGCAGCTACGAGCCGGTCGCCGAGGTCGCGGCCGCCCTCGACGCCCTGCATGAGCGAACCGGCTGGGACATTCCGGTGCACGTCGACGGCGCGTCCGGCGCGATGATCGCCCCGTTCCTCGACGAGGACCTGGAGTGGGACTTCCGGCTGCCGCGCGTCGCGTCGATCAACACCTCCGGGCACAAGTACGGCCTCGTGTACCCCGGTGTCGGCTGGGTGGTGTGGCGCGACAAGGCGGCGCTGCCCGAGGAACTGGTGTTCAACGTCAATTACCTGGGCGGCGACATGCCGACCTTCGCGCTCAACTTCTCCCGCCCCGGCTCGGAAGTCGCCGCGCAGTACTACACGTTCGTCCGGCTGGGCCGCGAAGGTTTCCGCGCGGTACAACAGGCTTCCCGTGACGTGGCGACGTATCTGGCCGGCGAGATCTCCAAGCTGGAGCCATTCGAACTGCTCACCCGCGGCGACCAGCTGCCGGTATTCGCCTTCACCACCCGCTCGGACGTCACCGCGTTCGACGTCTTCGACGTTTCCCGCCGTCTCCGTGAACGCGGCTGGCTCGTGCCCGCGTACACGTTCCCGGACAACCGCACCGACCTGGCGGTACTGCGCGTCGTCATCCGCAACGGCTTCACGCACGACCTCGCTGACCTGCTGCTCGGCGACCTGAAGCGGATACTTCCGGAACTGGACCGCCAGCCGTCCCCGCAGCACGACCCAGCCACGTCGACCGGTTTCCACCACTAGCCCGCTACTAACGAGTAACCTGGCCGGTATGGGCCTTGCCAAGGATGAACGCCAAGCGCTGAGCGACCTCTTCGAGCAGCTCGGCCCGGACGCCCCGACCCTGTGCGAGGGCTGGCAGACGCGGGATCTGGCCGCGCACCTGGTCGTCCGGGAGCACCGGCCGGACGCAATGCCCGGAATCGTGGTGCCCGCACTGGCCGGTCACACCCGGAAAGTGCAGGACGGCGTCGCCGCGCGCCCGTGGGACGACCTGGTCGCCCAGGTCCGCCGCGGCCCGTCCCGGTTCTGGCCGACGTCCATCGGCCCGGTGGACGAGGCGACGAACGGTGCCGAGTTCCTGGTACACCACGAGGATGTCCGGCGGGCACAACCCGATTGGACCCCACGCGAGGCTGATCCTTCGCGAGACGGTGCGGCGTGGCGGTTGGCTACGCGGACGGCGAAGCTGAACCTGCGCAAGTCCCCGGTCGGAGTGGTACTGCGGACCCCGGACGGCCAGTCGGCTTCGGTGAAGCCGGGTGCTCCGGTGGTCACGGTGGTGGGCGAGCCGGTGGAACTGCTGCTGTTCGTCTTCGGGCGAGACGCGGTGCAGGTGACTTATGAGGGTGACGATGCCGCGGTGGCGCAGTTGACGGGCGCTAAGCGCGGGCTGTGATCCGGGCCGCCCAGGAGACCCCCCGGGCGGCCCGAACCCTCAGCGCATTCCCAGCGCCCGCAAGGCGAAGTACACCTCGATGGACGTCTGCTTGATCGTCTCGGCGATCACCAGCGAGCCGTGGCCCGCGTCGTAGCGGTAGAACTCGTGGGGTGCGTCGCGCTTGGCGAGGCGGCCCAGGTAGTTCTCGATCTGCCGGATCGGGCACCGCGGGTCGTTGTCGCCGGCCAGGATCAGGACGGGGGCGGCGACCGCGTCCACGTACGTCAGCGGCGAGCACTCGCGGTATACCGCGGGCACGTCCTCCGGGGAACCGCCGAACAGGGCGCGGTCGAACGAGCGCAGCTGCTCCATCTCGTCCTCGTAAGCGGCCACGTAGTCGGCCACCGGCACACCCGCGACGCCAGCGGCCCACCGGGTCGGCTGGGTGCCCAGCGCCAGCAGGGTCAGGTACCCGCCCCACGAAGCGCCGTTCACCACGCACTTGTCCTTATCGGACAGTCCGCTTTCGACTGCCCAGTCGTGGACCGCCGCGACGTCTTCCAGCTCGGTCAGGCCCGGACGTCCCTCGATGGCGTCCCGCCACGCCGAGCCGTAGCCGGTGGAGCCGCGGTAGTTCACCTCGACCACGGCGAATCCGGCGTCCAGCCAGGTCGCGCGGTAGGCGGAGAACCGGTCCTCGTCGGCCGCGTGCGGGCCGCCGTGCAGCGAAAACACCGTCGGCAGCGGGCCTTCTGGAGCATCCGCGGGACGGGAGACCAGTGCGTGGATCCGGCCGCCGACGCCCTCGACGAACGCGTCGGTGACCGGCGACGAACCCGGCGCGCGCTCGCCTGGCGGTGTCAGCAGAACCGAGTCGGTGCCGTCGGCCGCGCGGGCACGGACCGCAGCGGGCTCGGCAGCGCTGGACCACGAGTACTCGATGGTTCCGTCCGGCCGCACGCCCGCGCCGCCGATCCGTCCGGCGGGAGTGTCCACAGCGGACAGCTCGCCGGTGTCAAGGTCGTATCGGTACAACGAACTGCGCGCCTCGTGGAAGTGCACGACGAGCAACGCGCGCGCGTCCGGATACCAGTCCGCGACGACCTCGCCGGGCAAATCAATCAGCAGTTCGGTTTCGGTGTCCGCCTGCACGTCCCACACCAGCAGTTCTTCGCGGCCGCGGCGTTCGTGCAGGACCAGCACGCGCTGGTCGCCCGGAAGCGGCGAGAACTCCAGCGCTTGCAGGCCTTTGCCTTCGCCGTCCCACTTCTCCGCGACGGTGGTGAACCCGTCGGTGGACAGCACTCGCAACGCCGGGTGCCGGGAATCGCCGTGCTCGGAATGGGAAATGGCGAGCAGGCTTTCGTCCCGCGACATCGACGCGATCCCGGCGTCGTCCGCGTGCTGGTAAAACCGCTCGGTTACGCCGTCGATTTTCGCGAACAGTTCGCTGCCGTCGTCGGTCGAAACGCCTGCCGCGATTACTCGCTGGCCGATTTCCAGACCGGCCGGGTATCCGTCGTGAATATCGGGCAGTGCTTTGCTGGCCGCGGAGCTGTCGCCGTCGAACGGCTGGCTGCGCCAGGACCCGAACTCGTCGCCGTCGGTGTCGTCGAACCACCAGATGGCTGTTCCGTCGGGCGAGGGCGTCGCGTGCAAGGTGCCGTTGGGCCGGTCGGTGACCCGCCGGTGACTGTCGGTGGCCCGGTCCCACGCGTAGACCTCCCATACGCCACTGGCGTTGGAGACGTACACGTTGGCCTCGGGTGCGTCGCGGGCCCATTCGGGCACCGAGATGCGCGGCGCGTGGAATCGCGCCAGCCAGCGTTTTTCGGCTTCGGGGTCGTCGAACAGGCGGTCCGGGACCACTGCGGGCGGATTTTGGTTGCCTGACTGCGTGCTCACCCCTCGATCCTGCCACCTCTCACCCGTACTCTGTGCGGGGTGCTGGAGGGTTACGCGCCGGGCTATGCCCAAGACGCGCTGTCAATGATGAACACGCGCACAGCGAGTGACCGCGCCGCGTTCGCCCAACAACTTTTCATCCCGGGCTCGCGCGTGCTGGACCTGGGCTGCGGCCAAGGCTCCATCACCGCCACTCTGGCCCCGAACTGCCACGTGATCGGCCTTGACATCCACCACCCCCTGCTCCCCGCTGCGTCCACAGTGGACTACATCAACGCGACCGCATACGCCCTCCCTTTCGCGACGGCGTCATTCGACGTTGTTTTTTCACACGCGCTCTTTGAGCACCTGGCAGACCCCGCCGCCGTACTGGCGGAAATCCGCCGAGTACTCCGCCCAGGCGGCCACCTGGCAATCTCCACCTCAGACTGGAGCCGAGCAAAAATCCGCCCTAGAACCGCAAACGTGGACGCCGCCCTGCGCGGCCACTACCTGCTTCGCCGCAGCTCCGGCGGCGACCCCTTTTCCGGCCGCACCATAGCCACAAAACTCGCCACCGCTGGCTTCACGAACATCACCGAACGCTCGCGCTACCGGGAAGACCTCTCCTACCGCGCCCTGGCGACCTATGTAGAAGCCCGCCTGGCGGAAGCCCTCTCCAAGCCCCCCACGAAAGACCACGACCAACTAACCTCAGCCGCCCGCTCCGCCTGGTCCTGGACCCGCACCACCGCAATCGGCGACTTCCACCAATGCTGGCAAGAACTAACCGCCACCCGCTAATCCCCCTCGTGAGCGGCAACCGGTACAAACACTCACGACCCCACCCCACCCTCCGCCGCCGCCGCACCTTCGGGGGTCCAGGGGGCGAGCCCCCTGGCGGGGGTCTGGGGGTCCGACCCCCAGGAGATACAACGAAGTAAGGGCTCCCCGTCTGCGCTTTGTGCAGACAGGGAGCCCTCACTTACCAGTCGGGGTGGCGGGATTTGAACCCACGACCTCCTCGACCCGAACGAGGCACGCTACCAAGCTGCGCCACACCCCGAGGTACTGCTTAGCGGGTCGGGAGTAAGTCTAGCGGACGGGTTTCGCGGCTTTGCGCGGGGCTGGTTTGCGGGGGTCGGGGGCGTCGGATCCGCGCGGGACCAGCGTCAACAGGCTGGCTTCCGGCGGGCAGGCGAAGCGAGCGGGGGCGTAGGGGGAGGTGCCGAGTCCGGCGGAGACGTGGAGCCACATGCGGGCTCCCCAGCGGGAGGCGCCGCGGGCACGGCTGCGGTCGAGTTCGCAGTTGGTGATGATGGCGCCGTAGCCGGGGATGCGGAGTTGCCCGCCGTGGGTGTGGCCGGCGAGGACGAGGTCGTAGCCGTCGGTGGCGAAGGTGTCGAGGACGCGTGGTTCCGGGGAGTGCGTGACACCGAGGCGGACGGCCGCGGTGGTGTCGGCGGGTCCGGCGATGTCGGAGTACCGGTCGCGGTGGAGGTGCGGGTCGTCGACGCCGGCGGCGAAGACGGCACGGCCGCCGACGTCGACCGTGCGGCGGACGTGGGTCAGGTCGACCCAGCCGTGCTCGACGAAGGCGGCGCGAAGGTCGCGCCAGGGCAGCTGGGTGCCGTGAATGCGCTTCTTTTTGCCGCGCGGCATCAGGTAGCGCGCGGGGTTTTTGGGTTTGGGCGCGTAGTAGTCGTTGCTGCCGAAGACGAACAGCCCCGGCCGGTCCAGCAGCGGGCCGAGCGCGCGGAGCACGGAGGGGACCGCGGTGCGGTGGGAGAGGTTGTCGCCGGTGTTGACGACGAGGTCGGGTTCGAGCTCGTCGAGCGCGGCGACCCAGCGTTGCTTGGCTTGGTGACCGGGGAGCATGTGCAGGTCAGAGACGTGCAGGATGGTGAACGGCGGCGTACCGGGCGCGAGTACGGGCAACTCGGCGGTCCGCAAGGTCCAGCGGCGGCGTTCGATGCCGACGGCGTAACCGAGGGTGGCGGCCCCAAGGGCGATGGTCCCCACGGCCAACCGCTTCGCGGGGCCTCCGGGCGGACTGGCATTACCGAGCGTGCTCACAAGGTCGAGGATACGTGTTCGATCGGGTCGTCCGCTGTGGCCGGTGCCGGATGGCGTAGAGCGAAGGTCTCAGCGGTGTTCTCTCGACAGCCGGCGCGTCGTTGGCTCGAATTGGATCGGACCAGTCCGACAGAGATGCGGAGCCTGGCTATGGCAAGCACGATTCTCCTTTTGCTGGCCGCGTTCCCGTGGCACCGGGGGACAAAACCCTGGGCGCGGTTGTGGTGTTTTCGCTGGGGTGGCCCCTTTGCGAGCACTGGGACCGGGCTTTCCGATCGCGATCGTGCGGCTCTGCCGGATCGCGCTCAACGGCCGACGCTGAGCCCGGACAGGCGAAACGGGGCGGAGATCGCGTCTCCCGCCCCGTTTTCACCGGATTCAGTTGGTGTAAGCCGGATCCTCCGGCGGCAGCCCGACGATCGGCTGGTCCTTCATGATGTTCGTCATCGCGCCGAACCAGGTCTGCGCGGGCGTCTTGCCGCCGAACATGTTGCCGGTGCCGCAGGTGTACACGTTGCCAACACCTCCGTAGCAGAGGCCGCCATTACCGCCTTCGGGGCGGAACACCATCGCCGCACCGGCCATCTGCGGCGTCCCGGCCACGAAGGTCGCCGAACCGTTGTTCTGGGTCGTACCCGTCTTGCCGACGAGCGGACGGTTCCAGCCAGCGTCCGCGGCGGCCTTGGCGGACGTGCCGCCGGGCTGGTCGTCCTTGCTCATCCCGACCGCCATGGTGTTCGCGAGGCCCTCCGGCACGACCTGCTCGCACGCAGCTTCCTTGACCGGCACCGGTTTGCCGTCGCGGTCGGTCACCGACGCCAGCGGGGTCGGCGGGCACCATTTGCCGCCGCTCAGGATGGTCGCGGCGACGTTCGCCATTTCCAGGCCGCTCGTCGGGCTGAAGCCGAGTGTGAACGCGCCCGTGCCCGGGTAATTGCCCTTGGGCCCGTAGGCCTGCGCCTGGGTCTGGTTCTTTCCCGGGTTGGTCGACTTCGGATCGACCGGTCCGCCGCCCTGGTTGCTCGCCATCGTCTCGCGCATGCCCAGTTTCGTCGCCATGTCGATGGCGGGCCCGGTGCTGCCGAGCTTGTCCTCCAGCGCCACGAACGCGGTGTTCGGCGAGGTCGCCAGTGCTTGCTGCAACGAAGCCGATTCGGGATAGCCGTTGCCCGCGTTGCCAACGCAGTACCAGCGAGTGTTCGGTGCACCGGTCGCCGGGCAGTGCGGCTGGCTGCCGGTGAAGACGTGCGAGACGTAGCTGTTGCCGACCGGGATGTTGCTGTAGATCCCGGCGATGTGCTGGTTCAGCACCGCCGCGGTGGTGAAGATCTTGTAGCTCGACCCCGCGCCGCCGGTGTTGAACACGCCGGACGGGAGCGCGTAGGTCGTCTGCCCTTGATCCGCGTCGATCCCGTAGTCCCGGTTCGCCGCGAGCGCCACCACTTCGTGCCGGTCCTTGCCGGGCCGGATCAGCGAAAGCGTGTTCGCGACGTTCTTCTGGGTTTTGTTCACCTGTTGCTCGGCCGAGACCTTCGCTTCGTGGTTGGCCTTCTCGTCCAGCGTCGTCTTGACCGTGTAGCCGCCGGTGTACAGCTGGTCCTCGGACATCCCGGCCTTGAGCAGATAGTCCTGGACGTACTGGCAGAAGAAGCCGTTCTCAGTCCCGGCCCCGGTGCAGTTCGACGCGGGCTTCTGCGGGGTGTCCGGCACCACGCCGAGCGGTTCGGCCTTGAACTTGTCCGCGTCCGCCTTCGCCAGCTTCTGGTTGCTGACCATCCGGTCGAGCACCAGGTTGCGCCGTTTCGTCGCCTTGTCCGGGTGGTTCCACGGGTCGAAGACGATCGGGTTGTTCACGATGCCCGCGAGCAGCGCGGCCTGCGGCACGGTCAGGTTCTCCGGCGTGGTGTTGAAGTAGGCGTGCGCGGCCGCTCCGACCCCGTAGATCTGCCGGGAGAACTCGACGATGTTGAGGTAGCCGGCGAGGATCTGGTCCTTCGAGAGCTTCGTCTCCAGGTTGATCGCGATCCGGGCTTCCTTGAGCTTGCGCGAGAGCGTCTGCTCCTGCGCCTTCGCCTGCCCGTTCTTGTCGCCCCGGTAGACGACGTTGATCAGGTAGTTCTTCACGTACTGCTGCGTGATCGTCGAGGCGCCCTGCGTGTCCCCGCCCGCGGTGTTGGAGACGGCGGCGCGCAGCGTCCGGCCCCAGTTCACCCCGTGGTGCTCGTAGAACGCCTTGTCCTCGGCAGACAGCAGCGCCCACTTCAGCGCCGGGTTGATCTGGTCCGGGCGGACCGGGATCCGGTACTGCTTGTACAGCGTCGCGATCGGCTTGCCGCCGGAGTCGGTGATAGTCGTCACCAGCGGCGGCGGGATGTCGGCGAGGTCGGACGACGTCTTGTCGACCGTTTCGCTCGCCTGGTTGGACACGACCCCCGCGGCGCCCACCACCGGGAACATGATCCCGGCGACCAGCACCCCTGCCAGCAGGCACAGGCCGAGGAGCTTGAAAAGACCATCCGTTTTGCGCACGAAAGCCAGGGTACTGAAGCCCCGTGTCGCCTTCGTGACCTAAGGGTCCGCGCGCCCCGGAGGCGATCATTAACGGGACCCCGTGTCGTGACCTTTGGTAACGGAATGCATGCTAGGTCTCGACGGAGGGAACCGAGGGACCCTACAGTCCGTCAACGTCTCACGTAGATGCCGACAGACGGAGCAGCCCGGGTGGGAGCCTGGCTGGTCCGGACGGCGGCAGCGGCACCGGGGAGGTGCCGTCACCGACGTGCGGCGCAGTGGGAAACGCTCGCGGGGGTGGGAGCGGGAGCTTCGCCTTCGCTGGTGCCATACACCAGATGAGGGAGCTGGGGGTATGCAAACCAATCAGGTTGGCTGGCGGGTCGATGCCTCGTGCCGGGACGCTGATCCCGACGGGTTGTTCGTGCGAGGCGCCGAGCAGAACAGGGCGAAAGCCGTGTGCATGGGGTGCCCGGTCCGCACCGAATGCCTCGCCGAGGCGCTCGACGGCCGGATCAATTTCGGAGTCTGGGGCGGGATGACGGAACGGGAACGGCGCGCCCTGCTGCGCCGTCGCCCGGACGTGACCAGCTGGACTGACCTGCTCGAAGCGGCGAAGCGGGACGCGCTGTCCGCCGCGGCGGGCTGAACCTGCTCGTGAGTGGCGATGCCGGTGAGAACCGGCATCGCCACTCACGACGTCAGCTTTATCCCGATGTCGCGCAGGCCTTCGAGGTCGTGCACGTCACCGGCGAGCGCGGGCACCCGGGTCAGTGGCACTTCCGGATGCGCGCGGGTGAAGCGCGCCAGCAGCCGGTTCTCGCGCTCGGCCAGCGCGACGCGGTCGGCGTGCAGCCGCAGCACGGCTTCGGCGAGCGGCGCGTTCTGCACCGACTCGGCGGCGGTCAGAGCTTCGGTCGCGGACAGCGGCGCGAGCACCGGGTGCGTGCGGTTGGCCACCAGACCGGCCAGCGGCATCGACTCTCCGGCGAGGCGCTCCACGAAATAGGACGCCTCGCGCAGCGCGTCCGGCTCCGGCGCGGCCACCACGAGGAACGACGTACCGGACGACCGCAGCAGCTCGGCGGTCTTGCGCGCGCGTTCGCGGAAGCCGCCGAACATGCTGTCGAAGGCCTGCATGAACGCGGACGCGTCGGCGAGCAGCTGGCCGCCGATGATCGTCGACACCGCCTTCGCGAACATCGAGAACCCCGCACTGACCACCTTGCGCAGGCCCCAGCCGCCCGCCTTCGCCGGGCCGGTGAGCAGCCGGATCATCCGGCCGTCGAGCGCGGTGGACAGCCGGGTCGGCGCGTCGAGGAAATCGAGCGCGGACCGGCTCGGCGGCGTGTCGACGATGATCAGATCCCAGTCGTCGGTCGCCGCGAGCTGGCCGAGCTTCTCCATCGCCATGTACTCCTGCGTGCCGGAGAACGACGTGGAAATGGTCTGGTAGAAGGGGTTCTGCAGCAGCTGCTCGGCCCGCTCGGGCCCGGCGTGCACGCGCACCATGTCATCGAACGTGCGGCGCATGTCGAGCATCATCGCCCACAGTTCGCCCTTGGGCTCGAAGCCCTCGACCCGCACCTGCTTGGGATGATTGCCCAGTTCGCGCAGCCCGAGCGCCTGCGCGAGCCTGCGTGCCGGGTCGATCGTGAGCACCACGGTCTGCCTGCCGCGTTCGGCGGCCCGCAGCGCGAGCGCCGCGGCGGTGGTGGTCTTGCCGACGCCGCCGGAACCGCAGCACACGATCACGCGGCTGGCCGGGTCGTCGAGGAGGGCGTCCACGTCGAGCATCGTGTCGGCGGGCATCAGCGCACCCCCTGTTCGTGCAGCGTTTCGGCGAGTTCGTAGAGCGCGGCGACGTCAACGCCCTCGGTGAGGTCCGGCAGCTCCAGCGTCGGCAGATCGGCCTCGGCGAGCTGTTCGCGGGCCCGCTGTTCGGCGGCGACGCGGACGGCGTGCTCCACGGTCTCCTCCACGAGCGCCTCCAGCGTCGCCTCCGGCAGGTTCAGCCCGGCCGAGGCGAGGCCGGAGCGCACCCGGTCGGCGTCTACCCGGCCGTCGGCCGCCGCGGTCACCGAACGCGCGGGCAGCCGCGGCGGACGGACCCGGTTCACCAGCACGGCGCCTGGTCGCAGATCGGCTCCGTCCAGTTCGGCCACCGCTTCGACGGTCTCGCGCACCGGCATCTCCTCCAGCAGCGTGGTGAGGTGCACGGCGGTCTCGCCGGAATGCAGCAGCCGCACCACGCCGTCGGCCTGGCCGCGGATCGGGCCGGTCTTGGCGAGGTCGGTGAGCGCCTTGGTGACGTCGAGGAACTTCACCACGCGCCCGGTCGGCGGCGCGTCGACCACGACCGCGTCGTAGGTGTGGCGGCCGTCGGATTCCGTGCGCCCGACGCATTCCTTGATCTTCCCGGTGAGCAGGACGTCGCGCAGGCCCGGCGCGAGCGTGGTGGCGAACTCGATCGCCCCCATCCGGCGCAGCGTCCGCCCGGCGAAACCGAGGTTGTAGAACATCTCGAAGTATTCGAGCAGCGCCGCTTCGACATCGATGTGCAGCGCGCGCAGTTCGCCGCCGCCGGGGACCGACGCGATCCGCTGTTCCGCGTACGGCAGCGGTTCGGTGTCGAAGAGCTGCGCGATGCCCTGGCGGCCCTCGACCTCGATCAAGAGCACCCGGCGGCCGTTTCGGGCGAGCGCGAGACCGAGCGCCGCGGCGAGCGTGGTCTTGCCGGTTCCGCCCTTGCCGGTGACGAAGTGCAGCCGGGCCCTGGCGAGCTCGTCGGTCCAGCCAGCGGAGGGTGTGGTCACACCCTCAACACTAAACCGGTGTTCAGCTGGCCAGCATCAGGACGCCGACCGCAGCGGCGACCACCGCCACGACGATCCAGGTCACCAAGCCGGGCAGCACGGTCAGCGTGAGCACCGCCACCACGATCAGCCCGGTGAGGGTGACCGCGCCCGCGATCGCCACCTGGCCCGAATCGTTCACCCGGTCCCGCGTTTTGGCCATCACGGCCAGCGCGAGCGGCACCCCGGCCACGGCGAGCAGCACGGTCGCGACGATCCGCCAGGTCTCCACGCGCCCACGCTAGCGACCTCGTGAGTGGCGATCACGGCGAGAACCGTGATCGCCGTTCACGAGAGCGACGATCGGATGTGAACTGCCCCACACTCACCC
Source organism: Amycolatopsis rubida (assembly GCF_900115345.1). Taxonomy (GTDB): domain Bacteria; phylum Actinomycetota; class Actinomycetes; order Mycobacteriales; family Pseudonocardiaceae; genus Amycolatopsis; species Amycolatopsis rubida. Next base: position 1,453,851 of record NZ_FOWC01000001.1, read on the forward strand.
GGCCCAGCCAGGTGCTCCCCTGGACGGGTGACGGGCTTTCGGCGGCCGCAGTCCGGAGGGGCCTTGCCCGCTTGGTTACGCTCCCGAGTCATGAGTGCGACCACATGGGAGTACGCCACCGTCCCGCTGCTGATCCACGCCACGAAGCAGATTCTCGACCAGTGGGGCGAGGACGGCTGGGAGCTGGTGACCGTGCTGCCCAACCCGAGCGGCGAACAGCACGTCGCGTACCTGAAGCGGCCGAAGAGCTGAGGGGGCGGCGTTGACCTGGAGTGACCGGCTCGCCGAGCTCGGCATCGAACTGCCCGGAGTCGCCGCACCGCTGGCCGCGTACGTGCCCGCCGTGCGCTCCGGCTCGCACGTCTACACCTCCGGCCAGCTGCCGTTCGTTGACGGCGCGCTCGCCGCGACCGGCAAGGTCGGCGGCGAGGTCAGCCCGGAGGAGGCCAAGGGCCACGCCCGCACAGCGGCGCTGAACGCGCTCGCCGCGGTGCACGCCCTCGTCGGCATTGACTCTGTTGTCCGGATTGTCAAGGTGGTCGGTTTCGTCGCCTCCGCGGAGGGCTTCACCGGCCAGCCCGCGGTCGTGAACGGGGCGTCCGAGCTGCTCGGCGAGATCTTCGGCGACGCCGGGGTGCACGCGCGGTCGGCCGTCGGCGTCGCGGAGCTTCCGATCGCTTCGCCGGTGGAAGTCGAACTGATCGTGGAGGTGCGGTGATGGACCCCGACATCGAACAGTCCTTGCACGAACTGCTGCTGCGGCTCGCCGGCCGCACGCCGGACCAGCTGTTGTGGCGGTTCCGCGACTGGCTCGGCGAAGGCGCGATGGGGACGCTCGCGCGGACCCTGCCGCGGTCTTTGCTCAAGCACAGGATCGATTTGGACCAGTCGGAGTACCGCCTGCTCGTGGCCGGTCTGATCCCGCACGGTGCTGACTGGCACCAGGTGAGTTCGACCCTGGGGGTAGACGACGTCACCGAGACCAGGTACACATTCACGCAGAGTGCGCCCGAATGGGTGAACTCCGTCGACTCTGTGTCCGTCTTGCTTCACGCGACGTTGCGTGGACGCGCGGATGTGGGGGAAGTACGGCAGAGCTGGCGGCGCCTCGGCACCGCCGGCGAGAGCGGGGCGAAGCGAGTCCTGCTGGTGACGGCGACCGCGGGACAGCCCCGGCTCACCGGTGAACTGCAGCGGGTGCTGCGGGTCATGGGGGACGAGGAGCCCAGCGTCGAGGTCATCCCGCCGCGCTTCGACCTTCCCGGGTACCACCGGGCCGCGCTCGCCGAGTCCGAGCTGGTCTGCGTAGGCGCCGCGGGCGCCGGTCATCGACTTGTCGCCGCTTAACGCTCGTTGCCGCCAGGCGAGCTGGGAGGAGCAGAGCCATGGTGGAGGTTCACGACGGCCCGATGGACGGGTTCTCGGTGCCCCTGCGCCTGCATAACTTGTTGCTGGCCCTGGCGGGCCGCATCGACGACAGCGCGCTCACCGAAGCGCGGGAACTGATCGCCCGGGCTCACATCGACGAGGCGGTGGAACTCACCACCGGCACGTTGATCGCGGGCCGGATCGCGGTGAGCGAAGCCGAACAGCGCGAGCTGGCGCTGGTGCTCGAGATGAGCCGGTCGGACGCGACGCTCGCGAACGACCTGCTGGTCACCGACCACGAGCCGATGCACACGCACCGGTTCACCGGCGACAACCAGCCCGAGTTCGGTCTCGCCGAGGCGCTCGACCGGACCTTGCAGGTGCTGCCCGACGTGCGTTCCGTGCACGCGGTGTGGCGCAACACCCCGGCGGGCAGCGTGCCGGGCGCGCTGCCGCAGCGGGTAGTGCTGGTCGAACTCGGTCCCGAGGGCAACCCTCCCGCGGTCGCGTTCCGCGTCGACACCGCGCTGCGCCGGGCGGGCATCCGCTCGGTCGTCGAGGTGAGCGGTCCGGGAATTCCGCAGTCGGATTACCACCAGGCCGCGGGTGCCGTCGCGAGCCCGGTGTGGGTCACCGGCAGCACGCATTCGGCCCCGGACTACCGGCCGGAACCGACGCCGCAGCGCAGCGCCCCGGCGCCCGCTTCGGCTCCGGTTCCCGAGCCGGTCTCGGAAGCGCCGAGCCGGCACGGGCACCGCCAGCCCGAACCGGAACCGGTTGCCGCCGAGCCGGTGGTGCCGGTCGCGCCCGTGGTGCCGATCGTGCAGGCCGTGCCCGCACAGCCGATCTCGACGCCGGAGCCGGTGGCCGAGCCCGCCGCGTCTTCGGAGCGGCCGAGGACGGCCGGATCGGAGTCGCGTGCCGAGCGCACGTCGGACCTGACTCCGTCCGAGGTGGCGCAGCTGCGGCGCGCGCTGGCCGAGGACCCGGAGAAGGGCCGCGAGATCGCCGCGGGCAAGCCGAGCATGCACGAGGTGGTCGAGCTGCCCGCGCTGGATCTGGACGATCCGAGCCTGTCCGAACGCGACCGTGCGCTGCTGCGCGAGTTGCACGAGGAACTGGCTGAACGCGAGCGTGCCGAGGCGGCCCGGTTGCGGCTCAACGGCGCGTCCCGTTCCGGCGGGGACCAGCACTGGTCCTGAGCCCCTGTTGTTCCGTGGAGGGCTCCTTGCGGGAAGAAGATTCCCGCAAGGAGCCCTCCACGGCTTTCGGGCGACCGGACGCGGGACGGCGGTTTTGGGCTGCCCCGGGACTGTCGCGAGGTGACACAAGTAATCCGCGACGCGTACGGATTGCGAGGTATGTTGCCCGGGTGGAACGGCCGCGTGAATTCGTTTTCGACATCCCCGCCCGTCCCGGCATCGCGATCCGGGACAACGCGGATGGCCCGCCGGCGACCCCGAAGGACGCCGCCACGGTGATCCTGCTGCGGGACGTTTCCGACGGCGTGGAGGTCTTCCTCCAGCACCGCGTCATGGGCATGGCGTTCGCCGGCGGGATGACGGTGTTCCCTGGCGGCGGGGTCGATCCGCGCGACGCCGACGCCTCCGTGGCGTGGGCCGGGCCGCCGCCGTCGTGGTGGGCCGAGCAGTTCACCTGCGACGAAAGCCTCGCCCGCGCGCTCGTTTGTGCCGCTGTTCGGGAGACGTTCGAGGAGTCCGGCGTACTGCTGGCTGGGACCGAAGACTCGGTGGTCGCCGACGTCGCGCCGTACCACGAAGCGCGGAAAGCCTTGGAATCACGGGAAATCTCGCTCGCTGGTTTCCTGGCTGATGCGGGCCTTACGTTGCGCGCGGACCTGCTCCACCCGTACTCGCACTGGGTCACGCCGCCGCAGGAACAGCGTCGGTACGACACCCGCTTCTTCGTCGCGAAGCTCCCTGAAGGCCAGCGCGCGGACGGCGCGACCTCAGAAGCCGCCGCCGCCGGTTGGCAACCGCCCGCCGAGGCAGTCGCGGACGCGCGCGAAGGTCGTCGCACGCTGATGCCGCCGACCTGGCTGACCCTCGTCGAACTCGCCGAGTTTTCCAAGGCTGACGCGGTGCTCGCCGAGCCGCGCGAGATCGTGAAGACCGTGCCGACCCTGGTCCGGGACGGCGAGAACATCCGCGTTGTCCTCGATACTTCGGAGTCCTGAGTGACCGCTCCCGCTTACGGCGTGCTGCGCCGTGTTTCCGAAACCGCGTCGGTGCTGCTGGAGAACAATCCTTCGACGATGACGCTGGAGGGCACCAACACCTGGGTGCTGCGCGGTGGTGACGCCGCTGCCGCCGTGGTCGTCGACCCCGGCTACCACGATCTGGAGCACTTGGAAAAACTCGCCGCCGTCGGCCCGGTCGAGCTCATCCTGCTGACCCATCACCACCCGGATCACGCCGAAGGCGCACCCTGGTTCGCTTCGAAAACGGGCGCGCCGGTGCGAGCCTTCGACGCTTCCCTCTGCATCGACGCGCCTGCGTTCGCCGACGGAGACTCCTTCGCCGCGGGCGGACTGGACTTCAGTGTCCTGCACACTCCCGGCCACACCGACGATTCGGTGTCGCTACTGGTCGGAGGCCAGATCCTGACCGGAGACACGATCCTCGGCCGAGGCACGACGGTCCTGCACGACCTGGGCGACTACCTGCGCTCACTGCGCAAACTGATCGCACTCCCGGACGGCACCCCAGGCCTGCCCGGCCACGGCCCGGAGCTGCCGGATCTGCCCGCGACCGCACGAGAGTATTTGGCGCACCGGGAACAGCGCCTGGATCAGGTGCGTTCCGCCTTGCGAACGCTCGGCGAAGACGCGACGCCGCGGCAAGTGGTCGAGGTGGTCTACGCCGACGTCGACCGCGCGCTGTGGGCACCGGCCGAGGCGAGCGTGCGCGCACAACTGGAGTATCTACGGTCGTCTTCGGAGGACGGACAATGAGCAACGTCGAGGTCGAGTTCTACTGGCGCCCAGGCTGCGGCTTCTGCTCGGCCCTGCGCCGGCCACTGCTGGAAAGCGGTTTGCCGGTCCGGGAAATCAACATCTGGGAGGAACCGGGCGCGGCCGAACGAGTGCGCGAGGTGGCGAACGGCAACGAGACGGTGCCCACGGTGATTGTGGGGTCGACCGCACTGGTGAACCCGACGTTCGACGAGGTCAAGGCCGCGGTGGCCGCGGAGACGGCTGCCTGAAGGCTGTTCCGAGCCTTCCCCGGGACGTGCCGCGACGCATCGCGCAGGCCCCGGTGGATCTTCGGATGGAGGGCGGCAGCCAATCCATCACCGCGCAGTTGTGCTGCCTTCCCGGCAACAGCAGCCAGAACCGCCGCGAACCGACAACGGCACGCCCCTGCCGTGTTGACTCCGCCGCAGGCCGCTCAGCCCCGTTCAGACCCCTTCGGCCTCCGGCACGACTCCGCTCGGCTCCGCGCCGGGTGCACGGCCTGGAACAGCCCAGAAAGCCCGCGGCGGAGCGTGCCAACCTTCGGCACGCTCCGCGTGCGAGAGCGCCGCGTCGCCTAGCCCCGCGGCGCTCCGGCGAGCCCAGGTCGGCTTAGCTCCGGCTTGGTGCTGTGCGGCTGAGCCGTGCCGCGTCGTGGAAGTCTGGCTTCGTCCCGGCGAGCCCGAGTCGGCATAGCTCTGGCTTGGTGCTGTGCGGCTGAGCTGTGCCGTGCCGTGTCGTGTCGTGGAAGTCTGGCTTCGTCCCGGCGAGCCCAAGACGGCTCAGCCCCGGCTCGGCACCGCGCACCCGAGCCGTGCCTACCCCGGCTCGCACCGCGTCCGGCGCGAACCAGCCGTCAGGCCGGAGCCAAGTCAGTGTTCGCCGGTTACCGGGGCAACATCGGCATCAAGTAGTACTTCAATGCCACCTCCCGTCCGTCCTCGTCGGCCGGAGTCAGGACGCACGCTCGCAACCCTGGCTGGATTGCCAGCCGGATGCGTTCTCCGCTGAACGGGGCGAGGGCGTCCAGCAGGTACCGGGCCTGGAAGGACGGCGACGTCCGGCCGCCGCAAACGTTTGCCTTCAGGTGTTCTTCCGCCTCGCCGGTGTCTTGTCGTGCGCTTGCCAGGCGGAGGTGTGCGTCGCCGACTTCCAGGGTCAGGACTCGGCGGTCCTCGGAGTAGACGCCGACTCGGCGGATGGCTGCGGCCAGTTCGTCGGCGCCTACCTCGACTTCCGTGTCGACCGCGTCGGACGGGATGGAGTCCGCGGACAGGAAACCCGCGTCCAGGACCGCTGTGGTGACGGTGCCTCCTCGCCAGCTCAGCGCGAAGTGGCTGGGGTCGGCGTGCAGCCCCATGGCACCGGCGCTGTGGCGGGCGGCTTCGGTCAGCAGGGTGGCGGGGACCAGGACGTCGATGGGGTCCCGGACCTCTTGCAGCGGCAGGCGGGCTACGGCCATCCGGTAGCGGTCCGAAGCGGTCAGGCACAGTTCGTCGCCGATTGACTGCACTCGTACGCCGGTGAAGACCGGGAGCGGGTCGTCCTTGGCGGCGGTGCCCGCGACGGTGCGCAAAGCCGCAGCGAGGGCTGTGCCGTCAACTTTGGACAGCAGGGGTGGTGGTTCCGGAACGTGGAGCAGGTCGTGGTCCAGCACGGGCAGGGCGAAGCGGGCACTGTCCGTTCGGATCGCGAGGCGGGTTCCTTCGACTGCCAACCGGACCTGGTCGACATCCAGCATGCGGACTGTCTCGGCGAACGGCGCGGCTGGTACTACGACTTCGCCGTCGAGATGGGTGGTCGCTGGGCAGGACAGCTGGACGGCCAGGTCGCGGTCGTTGCCGGACACGACGAGGCCCTCAGCGTTCGTCCGCAAGCGCAGGCGGGTTTGCCTCGACAGGAGCCGGGCCGCGGCGGTCGCGACCGCCGCCAGCGGCCGCACGAAGGATGTGAGATCCATGCCACGCAAAGTAGCGGCGAGCACCGACAAAAACGGCGACCAACGTAGTTGAGCTGTGGAAACGCATCCTCAACCGCTGGTGAAGGGGACACGGACGGTGCCTGTCGGCGGGCAAAGAGGCCCGGACAGCTTCGGAAACAGCTACCCGGCAGCGCTGCCGAGCGAAGCGGCACCAGCTGCGGGAAGGGCTACCCAGCAGCTCCGACAAGAGCACCGTCCGCAGGTACCGGCGAAGCAGCCCGCACGGTCCCCCGAAGCAGCCAAACCACCACAGCCAGCGCAACACCGGCTACGCCAGCAGCCAGGAAAGCCGCAGCCGTCCCGGAATGTTCGACCAGGTAGCCGCTCACCGACTGGCCTGCCGCGAGGCCTAGCGTCACCGCCGTGAGGACCCAGCCGAACGCCTCGGCCGCGGTGCCGCGAGGGGCGACGACCTCGATGGCTGCGGAGTGGGTCGTCGACTGGGGAGTGATCATCGCGCCGGCCAGCAGCATCAGCAGCGCAAGGGCCCACAGGCTCGACGGAAGGGCAAGCAAGGCGACGAAAGCGCCGAAACCGCCCAGCAGAATCGGCAGGCGCAGGCCGAGACGGCGCGGCCACGGGTGCAGGCTGTAAGCCACCCCGAACGCCACCGAGCTCAACGACCACGCGGACAGCAGCAGACCGCTGAGCGAGGGATGGCCGGATTCCGTCGCGGCGGCGGGCACGGCGACCTCCACGAACCCGATCACCATGCCGAAACCGAGCGCTGCCAAGGCGAGCGTCCGCATCCCGGGGCTGGCCAGCGCGCCGAGCAGTGGTGTCCTGGCCTTCGGGGCTGAACCCCACGCGCGCACGGTCGGGTTCAGCGCGAACAGCACCGCGCCGGTGACCATGGTGATCGAGCCGACGACCATGCCGGTGCCCGCCCATGGCGCGGTGATCAGCAGGCCCGCGATGCCGGGGCCGAGGATGAAGAAGACCTCCATGCTGATCGCCTCATAGGACAGCGCGGCGTTGCGCGCCGGTCCCTCCGGCAGGATTTTCGTCCACAGCGCCCGCGACGCGGAGCCGACCATCGGCTCGGAAAGCCCGGTCGCGGCGGCCAGCGGGATCAGGACGAACGTCGGCAGGTGCGCCTCGATCGCGACCGCGAGCGACGCCATCGACAGGGCGAACACGGCGGCGACGACCAGCAGCGGACGGCTCGGCCCGAACCGGTCGATCAGCCTGCCCTGTACGACCGCGCCAACCGAGACCCCGGCGAGCGAGCTCGCGGAGACCAGCCCGGCGGCGGCGAACGAACCGGTTTCGCGCTGCACGTACAGCAGCGCGGAAATGCCGATCATCGCGATCGGGAGCCGGGCGAGGATCGACGCGATCACCGGGCCGCGCGAGCCAGGGGCGCTCAGCGCGGCGCGGTAGTCGGAGAGCGTGGTGCGGCCTTCGGAATGGGCAGACTGGGACACGCGTACCAGTATGGCGAAATTGGTACGTAGGTACCAGTAATTTCCCGGTCATCTCGGTCACGCCCGATCGGGTCAGCCAGTACGCTCGCGCGATGCGGCTGATGTTCTCCTCCGGGGCTGGATACAGCCATCTCGCGCCGATGCTTCCGCTCGCCGAGGCAGCACGTGCCGCTGGAGACGAGGTCGCGTTCGTGACCGGTCCGGAAGCCGTGCGGTACCTGGAGAACGCCGGTCTGCAAGCGGTGTCGGTGGGACAGCCGAGCGACCCCGCCGCCGCGGCCTCGATGTGGCAGCGAGCCCGCGAGGAGATGGCCGGGATGACCGCGGACGAGCGGCTCTCCCACCTGGTCGCCGAGTACATGGTCGGTCTCGGCGCGGCCGCGCGGCTCGACGAGATGGTCGAGTTCGTCCGCGGCTGGCGGCCGGATCTCGTCATCGCCAACCTCGCCGAACGTGCCGCCGTGATGGCTGCGTGCCTGGTCGGCGTGCCGTATGCGATGCACGCGATCGGCCCGCCGAAGTCCGCCGCGACGATGGAGCGGGCCTGGGAAGTCGCCAACGGCCTGGTGCGCGAACGCGGTCTCGGCGAGCTGCCGCCGCGCGAGGCCGTGCCGTACCTGGACTTCTGGCCGACGGGATTGACCCCGGCTGACGTCGCCTGGGAGTACCCGACGCGCTGGCCGCTCCAGCCCGCTGGCGTGACGCCGACGCCTGGTCCGCGTCCGGCAGTCCTCGATGGGCTGCCGTATGACCGGACCGTCTACGTCACCCTCGGCACCACCCACAACGCGCGGCCCGGCGTGCTGGAGGGAATGGTGGCCGCGTTGCGCGACGAGCCGGTGAACGTCGTGGCGACGATCGGCCTGGACGGTGACGCCGGCCGGTTCGGCGAGCGGCCGGACCACGTTCGGATCGAGCAGTTCGTGCCCCAGACACAGCTGCTGCCCGCCGTCGACGCAGTGGTCTGCCACGGCGGTTCGGCGACCGTTCTCGGCGCGCTCGCGCACGGGGTGCCGCTGGTGGTCTTGCCGTTGGCGACTGATCATTTCGAAGTCGCCGCGCAGGTTCAGGCCGTGGAAGCCGGAATCGCGGTCGACTCAGGCGACGGAATCCTCGACGCGGTCCGGACAGTGCTGGCCGACCCGGCCTACCGGGAGTCCGCCGAGTCCCTGGCCGCCCAGATCGCTGAGCAGCCCGCCCCGGCGTCGGTGGTGGCCCGGTTGCATGACCTGGAGGTCTCGATCCGATAACACCAGCTGGATTCTTCGTGAACTCGTGCAACGAAAACGCGGTCTTGGCGTCCTTGAGGGTGAATGGCCTTGAATTCGTGAGTTTTGGCCGTGATGGTTGAACGACAGCCCATTGCGGGCTGGACAGCACTGCAGCACCCAGCTCCCTCCGGCATATGGGTCGGGGCCTGGTCCGGAGGGCGGGGAGCGCGGGTCGTCGGGGGATGATCCGTGCGCAGGCAAGGAGCCGGTGCGCCACGTCGGGGGTGGCGCCCGGCTCCTTGTCATTTTCCTGGCCGGACGCGCCGAAACCGGCGGCGACACGGGACGGGGGCGGAATGCCGCTCTTGTGGGGGACAGTCCGATATGCACGCACGAAGGCCACCCCCGGTAGGAGGTGGCCTTCGAAAGCCCGTGCGGAGTAACCCGCACGGGTGTGGATCAGCGGGCGCGGCGAGCGAGCCGCTCCGGGTCCAGGATCAGCACGCTCTTGCCCTCGAGCCGCAGCCAGCCGCGGTGGGCGAAGTCGGCCAGCGCCTTGTTGACGGTCTCGCGGGACGCGCCGACGTACTGGGCGATCTCTTCCTGCGTCAGGTCGTGCGTGACCCGCAGCAGGCCCGCCTCCTGGCTGCCGAAGCGCTGCGCCAGCTGCAGCAGCGCACGGGCCACGCGGCCGGGGACATCGGTGAAGATCAGCTCCGCGACCATGTTGTTCGTGCGGCGCAGGCGGCGCGCGACGACGCGCAGCAACTGCTCGGCGATCTCCGGGCGGGTGGCGATCCACTGCCGCAGCGCCGGGCGGTCCATGGTGACCGCGCGGACCTCGGTGACCGTCGTGGCACCGGACGTGCGCGGGCCGGGGTCGAAGATGGACAGTTCGCCGAACATGTCGGACGGACCGGCGATCCACAGCAGGTTCTCACGGCCGTCCGGGGACTTGCGGCCGATCTTCACCTTGCCGGACTGGATGATGTACAGCCGGTCGCCCGGCTCACCCTCGTTGAAGATGACATGGCCGCGGGGGAACTCCACGGATTCCAAGGTCTGGGCCAGCGCCTCCGCCGCTGCCGGCTCCACACCCTGGAAAATGCCCGCACGGGCCAGGGTTTCGTCCACCTCGGGTGCCTCCTCGTCGAGAAACGACCACTTCCTTCGCAGGCCGAAGGCAGTGTCGCCGATCACTTTCGCGTCAGTCTAGGGCGTGTCGGGCAGATCGCTCGTCGGCTCGCCGCGCCCGGCGCGGCTGCCTGGAACGATCTCGTCCGACTGAGCAGCCTAACTCCGCACCTTGCGCGCGCGTAGCCTGGCTGCCCGTCCGCCGAGCCTGCGGAGCCGGAAGAGCTCCAGCGCGCGGCCGATCCCGTGCCCGTACAGGGCCCTGACCTCGTTGGGCTGGGCCTGCTCCAGGAACTCCTCGACCTCGTTCTCCTGCACCGCGACGTGCTTGAGCCTGCTCTCGACCCGTTCCATGAACAACGCGAAGAACATGATCACCAGCGGGACCAAGATCACGAACCACACGGTCATGCCACAGCTCCGCTGTTTTCGGTGACGCACTCGGTCATGGATCTCCAGATCCTCGCTCAGGGCGGACGCGCGGCCCGCAGAGGTGGTGCTCTGGCGGTTCGGCCGTCCACCGGCGGATGCTCCCGACCGGCTCGTCCGACTCGCCCGTAGGCTATCGGGGTGCCCCCTGTTGTCCCGAACGGGCCCCGCGCGGACCGCGAAGAAAGCCGGCTCGCTCTCGTGAGACGCGCCCGGCGGATGAAACGTTGCCTCGACGAGGTTTATCCGGACGCGAAGGCCGAGCTGGACTTCACGAATCCGCTGGAACTGCTGGTCGCGGTGGTGTTGTCGGCGCAGACCACGGACGTGCGGGTGAACCTCGTCACGCCCGCGTTGTTCAAGAAGTACCGCACCGCGGCCGATTACGCCGGAGCCGAGCGCGCCGAACTCGAGGAATACCTGCGCACGACCGGGTTTTTCCGGGCGAAAGCGAATTCGCTGATGGGTCTCGGCGCGGCGCTCGTGGAGCGCTACGGCGGCGAGGTGCCGAAGAAACTCGACGACCTCGTCACGCTGCCCGGCGTCGGCCGCAAGACCGCGAATGTCGTGCTCGGCAACGCTTTCGACGTGCCGGGAATCACAGTGGACACTCACTTCGGCCGCCTCGTGCGGCGCTGGGGCTGGACCGCGGAAGAGGACCCGGTCAAGGTCGAGCACGCGGTCGGCGAGCTGATCCCGCGGAAAGAGTGGACCATGCTGTCCCACCGCGTGATTTTCCACGGCCGCCGCGTGTGCCACGCACGGAAACCGGCCTGCGGCGCGTGTCCGCTGCGCAAGGACTGCCCGTCGTTCGGCACCGGGCCCATCGAGTTCGAAGTGGCCGCGAAACTGGTCAAAGGCCCGGAGAAGGACCACATTCTCGAGCTGGCGGCGCGCGGGTGACCGCAGTCACCAAGTGGGCGCTCGGGGTCGCGGTGCTGGCGGTGGCCGCGTTGGTCGCGGTCCTGACGCTGCGCGGCGGCGATTCGACGTCCGCGCCGCCCGCGTCCGGCGACCTCGCCTCGGCTCGTGCGGCGGCGAAGCTCCAGGCTTGCCCTCCCGCCGCGGCGAAAGCCGTCGATCAGCTCTCCGGGATCGAAGCGGACTGCCTCGGCGACGGGTCCCGCGTGGACGTCGGCAAGGTTCTCGGCGGCGGTCCGGTGCTGGTCAACGTATGGGCGTCGTGGTGCCAGCCGTGCCGCACCGAGCTGCCGGTGCTGCAGCGGTACGCCGCTGAGCCGGGTGCGGTGCGCGTGGTCGGCGTGCAGGTCGCCAGCCCGGCTCCGGACGGGCTCGGCCTGTTCGAGCGACTCGGCGTGCACCTCCCGTCGCTCTACGACGGCGACGGCCAGACCGGTCCCATCCGCACCGCGCTCAAAGTGCCCTCGTCGCTGCCCGCGTCGTACTTGGTCAGTGCGGACGGCCAGGTCCGGTTCATCGCGAACCCGCGGGTGTTCGGCAACACTGACCAGGTGCGCGCTGCTGTGAAGGACTACTCATGACCACCGGACCGCTCGTCGAACCCGAAGCCGTGCCGGAATGGCTGCGGCCGCTGGTGAAGGTGTCCGGCGAGGTCGACAGCCGCACGTTCACCCGGTTCAGCCCGCCCGAAGACCTGCTCACCCGCGCCGCCGCGGTGCTCATCCTGTTCGGCGAACGGCCTGGCGGCGACGGCCCGGACGTCCTGCTGCAACGCCGGGCGGACACGCTCGGCTCGCACGCCGGGCAGGTCTCGTTCCCCGGCGGCGGCGCGGAGGACGGCGACGACGGCCCGGTCGGCACGGCGCTGCGCGAAGCCGAGGAGGAGACCGGCGTCGACCCGTCGGGGATCCTGCCGGTCGCGGTGCTGCCGGAGCTGTTCGTGCCGGTGTCGAGGTTCGCGGTGACGCCGGTGCTGGCGCATTGGCACAGCCCGTCGCCGGTGCGCGCGGTCGATCCGGCAGAGACGGCGGCGGTCGCTCGGGTGTCGCTGGCCGACCTCGCCGACCCGGCCAACCGGTTCACCGTGCGCCGCGGCGACGCGTCGTGGCGCGGGCCCGCGTTCACTGTCGACGGCTTGTTCGTCTGGGGCTTCACCGCCGGTCTGCTGTCCGTGCTGCTTTCGCTCGGCGGCTGGGAACGGGAGTGGGACACCGGCGATGTGCGCGAGCTTGACGTAGCGTGGGCCGAACATCAGGGCCGGTTGGCGGCTCGGGACGGTTCTATCGAGGAGTAACGGCGCGGTGAACTGGGTCGATGTCGTCGTCCTGCTGCTCGCGGTCATGGCGGCGGTTTCCGGCGCGTTCCAGGGCGTGATCGTCGCGCTGCCCGCGCTCGTGGGCGTCGCGCTGGGCGCGGTGGCCGGGGTGAAGCTGGCACCGTTCGTGATCAGCCTCTTCGACAGTCCGGTCGCGAAGGTGGCTTTCGCGTTCGCTGTGGTCGTGTTCCTGATCGTGCTCGGCGAGACGCTCGGCGTGTGGGTCGGGCGGAAGCTGCGGCAGAAGATCAATCCGGACAAGCTTTCCGGCATCGACAAGACGCTCGGCGCGATCTTGCAGGCGGCCGCGGTGTTCGTGGTTGCCTGGCTGGTCGCGAATCCGTTGACGACGGTTTCGGCGATTCCTGGGCTGGCTAAGTCGATCAATTCCTCGGTGGTGCTCGGCAAGGTCAACGACCTGATGCCTGCCGAGGCGCAAGGACTGCCAAGCGATTTGCGGAAGTTGCTTGACGCGTCCGGGTTTCCGTCTGCGCTTTCGCCGTTCGAGAAGGCTCCTTCGGCGGATACGCCGCCGCCGGATACCTCGCTCAATGTGTCCGCTGTGGCCAAGCGGGTGCATCCGAGTGTGGTGAAGATTCGGGGGAATGCGCCGTCTTGTTCCCGGGCGCTCGAAGGCAGCGGATTTGTGGTCGCACCGCAGCGGGTGATGACTAATGCGCACGTGGTGGCGGGGACCGATGAGGTCGGGATCGAGTCGACTTCGGGGGACTATCGGGCTCGGGTTGTCTATTTCAATCCGGAGATCGATGTCGCGGTGCTGGCGGTGCCTGGGCTGAGGGCGCCGGTGTTGCCGTTTGCGCCGGAAACCGCGAAGGCCGGGGATAACGCGGTGGTGCTCGGGTATCCGTTGGATGGGCCGTATACCGCTACTCCGGCTCGGGTTCGGGGACGGATTAACTTGCGCGGGCCGGATATTTACGACGCTAATACTGTGCAGCGGGATGTGTTCACCGTTCGGGGGACGGTGCGGAGCGGGAACTCCGGGGGGCCGATGATCACGCCTGACGGGGATGTCATCGGGGTGGTGTTCGGGGCCGCGGTGGAGGATCCGGATACTGGGTTCACGCTGACTGCGGATCAGGTGCGCAGTGCGGTTGACGCTGCGCCGTCGCAGACTGCTCGGGTGGGGACTGGGGCTTGCGCTAATTGATCGGCTCGTCGCCTGGGGGCGACATTGGCCCGGTTGCTGGCGTGGGGCACCCCGAAGCCCGAGTGTGCAGGAAGGCTTCGTATCGGGGTGCGGGGGAGGGCTGGGTGCCTCGATGGTCGGGTGTATCGGCTGCGGTTCTCGGGTGGGCTTGCGCGCCAATTGGGGTTTCTTGGTAGTTGTGGTGTGCGGCCTCGTTGTGGCGGTGCGCGGCATCTGGTCGGGTCGCGTGGTCTCGCTGGCGTCTGTGGGGGTGGCCCTCACGTACCCCTTGCCCGAGCGTCAGCGGACGAAGTCCACAACGGATTTGGTGACTCGGTCCGGGTCTTCCAGGTGTGGGAAGTGGCCGATGCCTGGCCAGATTTTCGGTTCGCTGTGCGGGCCTGCCCAGTGGACTGAGGCCAGTGCGGTTTCCGGGAGGATGCAGGTGTCGTCCGCGCCGTGTAGTTGCAGTACCGGAGCAGTGATGCGGCCGTCGACGGCGTCGGTGAAGCGTCTGCCTTCGCCGCGGAACTGGGCGCGGAAGGCCCAGCGGTAGTACTCCAGTGCGGAGTGTGCGACGCCGGGGACCAGCATGGCTTGGCGGAACGGCGGCATGGTCTCGGTGAAGTCCGAAGAGGATCGCCAGGACTCGCCGGACCAATTGGCGAACAGTTCTTCCACTGCTGCCGCGTTGTCGCGGACCAGCCACTTTTCCGGGGCCATCGGTACCTGGAAGCGGAAAAGATGGCCGGCTGCGCGGATCTGGCCGCGCGTGCGTTTCACCGCCGACTTGAACGCTAGCGGGTGCGCGGCGCCGATGGCGGTCACCGAGGACACGAGGCGCGGGTGCAGTGCCGCGACGGTCCAGGCGAGCATGCCGCCCCAGGCGTGGCCTACTAGATGTGCCCGGCGGGCGCCCAATGTCTTGATCAGGCCGCCTACGTCGCCTGCCAGTGTCCACGCGTCGTAGCCGCGCGGGGGTTTGTCTGAGTCGCCGTAGCCGCGCAGGTCTACCGCTACCGCGCGGAAACCCGCGTCGGCCAGTGCGGGCAGTTGGTGGCGCCAGGTCCACCAAAAACCCGCGAACCCGTGCAGGAGCAGCACTAACGGGCCCTCGCCGCATTCGGCGACGTGCAGGCGGATGCCGTTGGCCGAGACGTCGCGATGCGTCCACGGGCCGTCGACCCGCACGCTTGACGGGTCCGGCGTCAGCTCCACCACCGCGCGCGGGCTGGCGTCAGCCCTGCGTCGAGGGCAGGTCGTCGTCTTCGGCCGGCTTGCGCTTGAACGCCTCGGCCGTCTCCTTGACGCTGCTGATCGTGCGTTCCGGCGCGCGCAGCTTCTTCACCTTGCGCCAGCCGATGAACGCGGTCACGCCCACGGTGACCAGCATCAGGCCGAACACCGTCGCGAACGCGGGCCAGCGGATGCCCCACCAGTCCGACAGGCCCTCGGCGATCAGCAGGAACAGGAAGAAGGTGCTGTACAGAAAGACGGTGAGGGCGATCAGGAAGAAGACCGTCCCCTTGAGCGCCTTCTTCGCTTCCTGCGCCAGCTCGGCTTTCGCCAGCTCGATTTCGGCGCGGACCAGCGTCGACAGGTGCTGGGTGGCGTCGCCGACGAGCTTGCCGATGGACTGCTCGCTCGCCGCGGCTTCCTCGTCGCTGGACAGGGGCAGGTACGGCACGGCCCCCACGCCGTCGGGGCTGGTGCGCTCGTGTTTGGGGCTGCTCACTGGGTCATCGTGCCACGTGGCCGCACGCGAGGCGCGACGGACCGGCGGGAGTGTCGGGATCAAGCCGCCTTCGCGTGTACCCGGCTGCGCCGCAAGAGCAGCACGGCCGCCGTCAGCGAGGCGATCGCCGAGGCGATCAAGACCGCCGCCTTGGCCACTTCAGCGGCTTCGGCGGGCAGCGCGAGTTCGGCGATCAGCAGGCTGACGGTGAACCCGACGCCGCCGAGCACGGACAGCGCCGCCACGTCTCGCCAGCTCATTCCGCTGGGCTTTTCCGCCACGCGCAGCTTCACCGCCAGCAGGCTCGCGCCGAAGATGCCGACGAACTTCCCGACGACCAGTCCGATGAGGACAGCCAGCGGCAACGCGGTGGTGAAAACCGTCGACAACGCGTCGCCGTTCACCGAGATCCCCGCGGCGAACAAGGCGAACACCGGCACCGCCACCGCCGCTGACCACGGCTGCAGCCGGTGTTCGAGCCGGACCGCGGGTGCTTCTTCCTCACCCTGGTCCTCGCGGACGCGAGTGAGCAGCCCGAGCGCGACGCCGGCGATCGTCGCGTGGATGCCCGCCGAATGCACCGCGACCCAGGTGATCAGCGCGAGCGGCACGTACAGCCACGGCGTGCGGACGCGCTTGTGCTGCAAGAAGGCGTAAAGCCCAAGCGCGATCACCGCGACCGCCGCCGCGATCAGGTTGAAACTGCTGGTGAAGAGGATCGCGATGACGAGAATCGCGCCAAGGTCGTCCACCACGGCGAGGGAAAGCAGGAACACCCGCGCGCTGCTGGGCAGGTTCGAGGCGGTCAGCGCGAGCACGCCGAGCGCGAACGCGATGTCCGTGGCGACCGGGATCGCCCACGCCCGGTCGATGCCCGGCGTGCCCCAGGCGACCGAGAGCGCGAGCACCGCGGGCACGACCATCCCGCCGACCGCGGCGATCACCGGCAGCACCGCCTGCCGCCACCGGGACAGCTCGCCGACCACCAGTTCTCGTTTGAGCTCAAGCCCGGCGACGAAGAAGAACAGCGCGAGCAGGCCGTCTTTCGCCCAGTCGCCGAGGGTGAGGTTGAGGTGCAGGAACTCCGGGCCGAGCCGGAAGTCGCGCAGTGCCTCGTAAGCCGGCGCGAGCGGCGAGTTGGCCCAGACCAGCGCGACCGCGGTGGCGGCGAGCAGGATCAGCCCACCGGTGGTTTCAGTGCGGAGGAAACGGGCGAATTCGGCGACGGCGCGGGCTGGGGTCACGAAAAACTCCTTGTGGGGTCGACGGCTCTTCCGCCGACCAGACTTCCCGGCACACCGACCGCCAGTTTACCGTCCGCAGTCGCCGATTACCGCCCGTTGTGACGAACGGCAACCCAGGACTGCCCGATGACGCTCGCATCGCGCAGGGCCGTGCGCAAACGGAGATCAGCCCGTCGCGGCGGTCAAGTTGTCTAGTCCATACTGACGCCGGTTTTTCGTTCACCTGTTCGCCTTCTAGCATGCGAGGAGAGAACGACAATGATGTTGAATACAGGGACGAGGCAGTAGTGAGCACCCCTATCGACGCCCAGGCCGACACGAGATTTTTCGGGCACCCGAGGGGGTTGGCGAACCTCTTCGGCGTGGAGATGTGGGAGCGCTTCTCCTTCTACGGGATGCAGGGCATCCTCGCCATCTACCTCTACTACCAGGCCGACAAGGGCGGCCTCGGGATCGACCAGAGCGCCGCGCTCGGCATCGTCGGCGCGTACGGCGGCACGGTCTACCTCGCCACGGTCGTCGGCGCGTGGATCGCCGACCGGCTGCTCGGCTCTGAACGCACGCTGTTCTACAGCGCCATCGTGGTGATGATCGGGCACATCGCACTGGCGGTGCTGCCCGGCCTGACCGGCGTCGGCGTCGGTCTCGCGTGCGTCGCGCTCGGGTCCGGCGGGCTCAAGGGCAACGCGACCTCGGTGGTCGGCACGCTGTACGCCGAGGGCGACGAGCGGCGCGACGCCGGATTCACGATCTTCTACATGGGCGTCAACATCGGCGGGTTCATCGGCCCGCTGCTGACCGGGCTCGCCCAGCAGAACGGCGGCTTCCACCTCGGCTTCGGCCTCGCCGCGATCGGCATGGCGCTCGGGCTGATCCAGTACACGATCGGGCGGAAGAATCTCGGCGCGAAGGCGTCCGAGGTGCCGAACCCGCTGCCGTCCTCGCAGCGCGTGCTCGTGATCGGCGTGGCCGTGGTGATCATCGCCGCGGTCGTCGCGCTGATCATGTCCGGCGTGGTCACCCCGGACAATCTCGCCGACGTCGTGGTCTACGTGGTCGTCGCGATCTCGGTGGTGTACTTCGTCGCGATCCTGACCAGCAAGAAGATCACCTCGGACGAGCGCAGCCGGGTGCTGTCGTTCATCCCGATGTACATCGCGAGCGCCGCGTTCTTCTCGCTGTACCAGCAGCAGGCGACGGTCGTGTCGGTCTACAGCGACCAGCGGCTCGACCGCGACCTGTTCGGCTGGACGATGCCGGTGTCCTGGGTCAATTCGATCAACCCGGTGTTCATCATCGTGTTCGCGCCGATCGTCGCGGCGATCTGGACGAAGCTCGGCCCGAAGCAGCCGTCGACGCCGATGAAGTTCGTGCTCGGCACGGTGCTCATGGGCGTGGCGTTCCTGCTGTTCCTGCCGATGGCGCACACCGGGGAGAACGGCAGCCCGCTGATCGCGCTGGCCGGCATCCTGCTGGTGTTCACCATCGCCGAGCTGATGCTGTCGCCGGTCGGGCTTTCGCTGTCGACGAAGCTCGCGCCGGAGGCGTTCCGGACGCAGATGGTGGCGCTGAACTTCCTGTCGGTGTCGCTGGGCACGGCGATGTCGGGCAAGCTCGCGCAGTCCTACGACCCGCACGACGAGGTGCCGTACTTCAGCATCATCGGCGGCGTCGCGGTCGCGGTCGGCTTGCTGCTGTTCGCGCTGATCCCGATGATCCGCCGACTGATGCGCGGAGTGCACTAACCCACGGTGGTGCCGAAAAGCACTCCGACGAAGTAAGTGACGAGCATGGTGAGGGCGCCGACGCCGACGTTTCGGACGATCGCGCGCCCCACCTGCGCGTCGCCGAGCCTCGCGCTCACGAAACCGGTGAGCGTGAGGCCGACGACCACCGCCAGCGCGCACGCCCAGACGCGGACGCTGACCGATGTCCAGGCGATCGCCAGCAACGGCAGCAGCGCGCCGACGGAGAACGCCAGCAGCGACGCCCACGCCGCCTGCCACGGGCTGGTCAGGTTGTCCGGGTCGATGCCGAGTTCGGCTTCCGCGTGCGCCTGCAGCGGATCGTTTTCGGTCAGCTCGCGCGCGACCTGCTTCGCCAGCTCCGGCGAGAGGCCCTTGTCCTGGTAGATCTGCGCGAGTTCGCGTTCCTCGGCTTCAGGCATTGTTTTCAGTTCTTGCTTCTCGAGCCGCAGCAGCGCGCGTTCGGTGTCGCGCTGGGTGCTCACGCTCACGTATTCCCCGCCCGCCATGGAAAACGCGCCCGCGACGAGTCCGGCAATTCCGGCGGTGAGGATCGTGGTGCTGTCCGTGGTGGCTCCCGCGACGCCCACGACGATGCCCGCGACGGACACGATCCCGTCGTTCGCGCCGAGAACCCCGGCGCGCAGCCAGTTCAGCTTCCCGCCGAGGTCCTCGTGCGGTTCGTGCGCGTGCACCGCGTCGCCCATCGTTTCGGTCACGACTTCAGTGAATCACGGAAATTGTTTCTGCGCGACATTTTCCTGGTGCGCGGGAATTCGGTTAAGAAAGGCAATCCTCAATGAATTGTGCCTTGCCTGACCAGCCGAATAGGCTGCCGGGATGGAGCAGGAGTGGCGGACGTTGTCGGTGGTGGAGGGGCGGCCGTTGCGCGGCGGTACCGGGCTGATCCGGGAACGGGCGCGCGCGGAGCACGGTCTGGCGTACGAAATCCGTTATCCGGCTGGCGTCGCGTCGGCCGAGCACTGCCACGACCACGACAGCATCGTGCACGTGCTGGAAGGGCGGCTGCGCGGCACGGTCGACGGGGTGTGGGCCGAACTCGGACCGGGCGACGTCGTGGTGCATCCGCGCGGGGTGCGCCACCACGTCGAAGCGCTGACCGACAGCCGGTGGATCGAGTTCAAAGCCCCGCTGCCCGGACGACCGCCGGTGGGCTGAAACGACGAACGCCCGGGTCCGGAGCCACCGTGGACACCGGACCCGGGCGAACCGGGGTCTTGCTCAGTTGTCGAGTTCGGCCAGCGCCGCCTTCGCGGCCTCCAGCTCGGCCTCCAGCTGCGCGACCTTCGCGGCCTGCGCTTCGCGCGCTGCGTTGATGACCTCGTCGATCGGGCCGGACAGCTCTTCGTGCAGTTCCTTCGCCGCCCGCGACACCGCCGCGGCCGGGACGGCCAGGCCCTTCGCGACCCACTTGGCACCGTTCTTCAGCTCGGCCTGCCACTCGCCGTCCGCCGTGCCGGTGACGGTCAGCGTCAGCTCCACAGTGCGGGTCTTCTTCGCCGTCGACGCCGCGGCCTTCGGGCGGCCGCGCTTCGGCTTCGGCGATTCGACGGCTGGGGTTTCCTCAGCCGCCGGCTTCGAAGCGTCCGCCGGGGCGGATTCCGAAGCGGACTCCGCGGGAGCGGCAGTGGACTCGGCGACTTCCGGGGTCTCCGGGGTGCCAGCGGCCTGCGGCGATGACGACGCCGCCGTCTCGGCCGCAGTGTCCTCGTCGTGCGTCAAGGCTTCCACGGACATTCGTGTCGTCTCCTTGCCCGGATCTGGGTTGGGTACGCGGGCATCTTAGAACATGCGTTCGATGTCCGCACTTTCAGGGGATCAATGCAGGAAGGGACCCTCCCAGCCGGGAGGGTCCCTTCCTGACGGTGAAGAACTTACTCCTCCTTGCCGGAGTTCAGTCCGGAGGAGATGAGGTCCATGACCGACGAGTCGGCGAGCGTGGTGACGTCGCCGATCTGCCGGTTCTCCGCGACGTCGCGCAGCAGCCGGCGCATGATCTTGCCGGAGCGGGTCTTCGGCAGCTCGGCCACGACCATGATCTGCCGTGGCTTCGCGATCGGCCCGATTTCCTTCGCGACGTGGTTGCGCAGCTCCTGCACCGCGTCATCGCCACCGTCGACGGCGTTGCCGCGCAGGATCACGAACGCGACGATGCCCTGTCCGGTGGTCGGGTCGGTCGCGCCGACGACGGCGGCCTCGGCGACTGTCGGGTGCGACACGAGCGCGGATTCGACTTCGGTGGTGGAGATCCGGTGTCCGGACACGTTCATCACGTCGTCCACGCGGCCGAGCAGCCAGATGTCGCCGTCCTCGTCGTACTTCGCGCCGTCGCCCGCGAAGTAGTAGCCCTGCTCGGAGAAACGGGACCAGTAGGTGTCGCGGAAGCGCTCTTCGTCGCCCCACACGCCGCGGAGCATCGACGGCCACGGCTTGTCCAGCACGAGGTATCCGCCGCCGCCGTGCGGGACCTCGGCACCGGTGTCGTCCACGACCTTCGCCGAGATGCCCGGCAGCGCGCGCTGCGCGGAACCCGGCTTGGCGGCGGTGACGCCGGGCAGCGGAGAGATCATGATCGCGCCGGTTTCGGTCTGCCACCAGGTGTCCACGATCGGCGTCTGGTTCGCGCCGATCTTCTCGCGGTACCAGATCCAGGCCTCGGGGTTGATCGGCTCGCCCACGCTGCCGAGAACCCGCAACGAGGACAAGTCGTACTTCGCCGGGATGTCCTCGCCCCACTTCATGAAGGTGCGGATCAGGGTCGGCGCGGTGTAGTAGATCGAGACCTTGTACTTCTGGACGATTTCCCAGTGCCGGCCCTCGTGCGGCGTGTTCGGCGTGCCTTCGTACACGACCTGGGTCACGCGGTTCGCCAGCGGCCCGTACACGATGTAGGAGTGCCCGGTGATCCAGCCGATGTCGGCGGTGCACCAATAGACGTCTTCGCCCGGCTTGTGGTCGAACACGACGTTGTGGGTGTACGCGGTCTGGGTCAGGTAGCCGCCCGAAGTGTGCAGAATGCCCTTCGGCTTACCCGTGGTGCCCGAGGTGTAGAGGATGAACAGCGGGTGCTCGGAATCGAATGCCTCCGGCTTGTGTTCAGCGGACTGTCCGTCGACCAGTTCGTGCCACCACAGGTCGCGGCCCTCGGTCCACGGCGTCTCGCCCTCAAGGTCGCTGCCGGTGCGCCGGACGACGATGACCTTCTGCACGGTTTCCGCGCCCTGCAAGGCTTCGTCGACGTTCGCCTTCATCGGCGCGGCCTTGCCGCGGCGGTACTGGCCGTCCGAGGTGATCACGATCTTCGCCGCCGCGTCGTCCACCCGCGCGCGCAGCGCAGTCGGCGAGAAACCGCCGAACACCACACTGTGCAAAGCGCCGATCCGCGCGCACGCCAGCATCGCGAAAATCGCCTCGGGCACCATCTGCAGCTGGATCGCCACGACGTCCCCGGCCACGACGCCCAGCGACGACAGCGCGTTCGCGGCCCTCGAGACCTCGTCCTTCAGCTGCGAGTAGGTGATGTCGCGCGTGTCGCCCGGTTCGCCGACCCAGTGGATCGCGACCTGGTCCCCGTGGCCGGACTCGACGTGCCGGTCCACGCAGTTGTACGCGACGTTCAGTTTCCCGCCCACGAACCACTTCGCGAACGGCGCATTGGTCCAGTCCAATACCTGGGACCACTTCGTGTCCCACGACAGCCGCTCCGCCTGCCCGGCCCAGAACTGCTCCCGGTCAGCGTCCGCCGTCGCATACAAATCGGCCTTCGCGTTCGCCTGACCAGCGAACTCGTCGCTGGGAGGAAACGTGCGGCTCTCGGTGAGCAGGTTGTCCAACGCTGGGGACTGCTCGGTCATGGTGCAAAGCCTCCTGTAGTGCGAACCCGCGGCTCAGGGAACGCTAGCGACGTTAGCCCGCCTACGACAAGGTTGCAGCCACGTTGCGCGCACAGCTCCAAGCGACCTGCGGCGAGGCTCAGCCGAGGCGGGCGAGCAGCCGGGCACGGGCGCCCGGCCACTCGGCGTCGGTCATCGAGTAGAGCACCGTGTCGCGGGTCGTGCCGTCCGGACGGATCCGGTGCGCCCGCAGCACCCCCTCGCGCAGCGCGCCGAGCCGTTCGATGGCGCGTTGCGAACGGAGGTTGCGGTTGTCGGTTTCCCACGCGACGCGCTGGGCTCCCCAGTCCTCGAAGGCGTTGCGCAGCAGGAGGAATTTGGACTCGGTGTTGAGCGCGGTGCGCTGGAATTCCGCGCCGATCCAGGTGTGCCCGATCGAGAGGATCCGGTGCCTCGCTACCACCTGGTAATAAGAAGTGGTCCCGGCGACGCGGCCGGACGCGACGTCGATCTGCGCCCACGGGCGGCGGTCCGGGTCGGCGAGCGCGTCCTTCACCATCGTCTCGGTTTCGCCGAGGCCGGCGGGCTGGCGGACGCTCAGCCAGGCCCAGATGGCCGGGTCGGCTCCGGCTTCGAGCAGGCCGGGGGCGTGCTCGGTGGTGAGGGGTTCGAGCCGTACGTGGCGGCCGGACAGAATCGGGTGCTCGCTCCAGGTCACGGGCTCACGCTACGACGACAAGTGGCAGTGCCTAAGTACCATTTCCCGGTCATTTCAGCAGTCCACTTTCCGGCCGCTTATGCTCGGCGGACCCCCGAGAAAGAGAGCGCGCATGGCCGAGGAGCGAGAAAACCTCACCTGGGAGTTGTTCGGTTCGGCGAGCCGGGAACTGGCGCGGGAGGTGGCCGCGGACGGGTTCGTCCCCGACCTCATCCTCTCCGTCGCGCGCGGCGGGCTGTTCGTCGCGGGCGCGCTCGGGTACGCGCTCGACGTGAAGAACCTCCACGTGATGAACGTCGAGTTCTACACCGGCGTCGACCAGCGGCTGGATCTTCCGGTCATGCTGCCGCCGGTGCCCAACGTGGTGGATCTCACACGCAAGAAGGTGCTGGTCGCCGACGACGTCGCGGACACCGGGGCGACGCTCAAGCTGGTCCGGGACTTCTGCGCCGACCACGTCGCGGACGTGCGGTGCGCGGTGGTTTACGAGAAGCCCGCTTCGACGGTGAAGTGCGAGTACGTGTGGAAGCGGACTGACCGGTGGATCAACTTCCCGTGGTCGGTGCTGCCTCCGGTCGTGGAGCGGGCTGGGCAGGTGCTCGACGCATGAGCGCTGCTTGCGAGCGAATCATCGATATTCATGCCGTCGCCTCCCCGTCGACCGGCGTGCCACTCCTGATGGAGGCGGCGACATGAGCGATCCGCTGAAGCCGCTGCTGGAGCTGGACGGCGTTGCCGCGGCGGCCAAAGCAGCGCAGGACGCCGTCTTCGCCGTGCACCGGTTGCCCGCGAACCTGCGCGGCGGGGCGGAGACCGCGGCCGAGGCGTCCGTCCGTGCGGCGAGGGCTTCGGCGGGGATCGACGGGGCCAATCCCGAGTTGCCGGAAGCCGGTTCGGTGACCGACCCGCTGCTCGCCGGATCGTTGCGGGTGGCGGAGAAACTGGAGTCGTTGCTGCCGACGTGGCGGCGGGCTCCGTTGCAGACGTTGGCCCGGCTGCATTTGCTGGCCGCGTCGGACGTGGTGTCCGATCCGGATCAGCTTGGCCGTCCGCAGCGCGGCGGCGAGCGGCTGGAGTTGCTGGCTCAGCTCGTCACCGGTGCGAGCTCGGTACCCGGGCCGGTGCTGACCGCGGTGGTGCACGGCGAGCTGCTGGCGTTGTCACCGTTCGGTTCGGCGGACGGGGTGGTCGCCCGGGCGGCGGCGCGGCTGTCGATGGTCGCCACTGGGCTTGACCCGAAGGCGTTGACGGTGCCGGAAGTCGCCTATTTCCGGCGGGTTCCGCGATATGTCGAGCTGGCGCAAGGCTTCGCCGGCGGGACGGCCGACGGCGTGCGCGAGTGGCTGCTCTTCTGCTGCGAGGCCTTCGAAACCGGGGCTAACGAGGCGCGGAGCATTTCCTCTGCTGCTGGCTGAGGGCCGTGCGGGGAAGGAAGGGCTAGCCCGCGTCGCGGCGGCACTTTCGAGCTGGACGGGTGCGTCCCAGCAGGGCCCTTTCCCGGACCAGTGCAGGTGGGGTCAGGCCACATAGATGGTCGTCATTCTGTGGGGGACTGAGCCATGGTCGCCCAGGTCGGAGCGACTTACTGTCTTCGGCCATGACCAGTGACAGTTCCCTCGCCGGACGCACCGCGCTGGTGACCGGCGGCGGCAGCGGCATCGGGCTGGCCTGCGTGCGGGCGTTCGGCGCGGCCGGGGCCAAGGTGCACGTCGTGGACGTGGCCGGGGCGGAGGCGGCGGCTGCTGAGGTCGGCGGGCAGGCGCACGCGGTGGACCTGACCGACCCGGCGGCGCTGGCGACCCTGCCCGCGGACGTCGATGTGCTCGTCAACAACGCGGGCGTGCAGCACGTCGCGCCGTTGCCGGAGTTCCCGCCGGAGCGGTTCACCTTCATTCAGTCGTTGATGGTGACTGCGCCGTATCTGTTGATCCGGCAGTGCCTGCCCGCGATGTACGCGCGCGGTTGGGGCCGGATCGTGAACATGTCCAGCGTGCACGGCGTGCGGGCGAGTCCGTACAAAGCTGCTTACGTCACGGCGAAACACGCGCTTGAGGGACTGTCCAAAGTGGCCGCTCTCGAAGCCGCCGAGCACGGCGTGACCAGCAATTGCGTGAACCCAGGTTATGTCCGTACGCCGCTCGTCACCGGTCAGCTCGAAGCGCAAGCGGCTGAACACGGGGTAGCGCCGGAAGAAGTGCTGGAACAGGTGTTGCTGCGCCGGGCCGCGATCAAGCGATTGATCGAACCCTCCGACGTCGCCGATCTCGTGGTGTGGCTGTGCGGCGAGTCCGCCGGGCACGTCACCGGTGCGTCGCTTCCCGTTGACGGCGGCTGGACCGCCGGCTGAAATCCCCTTTCCCCACAACGGAGTGGAGTCCATTATGGACAAAAAGCTGCTGCGCGTCGTCGGAGCCGGGCTGATCGGAACCACCATCGAGTGGTACGACTTCTTCCTCTACACCTCGGCCGCCGCGCTGGTCTTCAACAAGCTGTTCTTCCCGACCGCGGATCCGCTCACCGGCACTCTGCTGGCGTTGCTCACCTACGCGGTCGGCTTCCTCGCGCGGCCGATCGGCGGGTTCGTGTTCGGGCACTTCGGCGACCGGATCGGACGTAAGAAACTGCTGGTCGTGAGCCTGTTGATGATGGGCGGCTCGACGTTCGCGATGGGCCTGCTGCC
Organism: Amycolatopsis rubida; assembly: GCF_900115345.1. Taxonomy (GTDB): domain Bacteria; phylum Actinomycetota; class Actinomycetes; order Mycobacteriales; family Pseudonocardiaceae; genus Amycolatopsis; species Amycolatopsis rubida. The sequence goes on from NZ_FOWC01000001.1 coordinate 1,479,737, forward strand.
CACGTACAGCGCGGTCGGCGTGCTCGCGCCGGTCCTGCTGACGCTGCTGCGGCTGATCCAGGGCTTCGCCCTCGGCGGCGAGTGGGGCGGCGCGGTGCTGCTGGTGTCCGAGCACGGCGACGACCGGCGGCGCGGGTTCTGGGCGTCGTGGCCGCAGACCGGCGTTCCGGCCGGGAACCTGCTGGCCACGGCGGTACTCGCGATCCTGGCGTCGGCGCAGTCGGACGCGACTTTCCAGGCTTGGGGCTGGCGGGTCCCGTTCCTGCTGTCGGGCGTGCTGGTGGTGCTCGGTCTGTGGATCCGGCTGGCGGTTTCGGAATCGCCGGTGTTCATCGCGGCGAAGGCCGCTGCGGACGAGCGTGAGCAGGCACCGATTGTCGACGTGTTCCGCGGGCACTTCCGCGCGCTCGCGGTGACGTTCGGCGCGCGCATCGCGGAAAACGTGTCCTACTACGTGATCACCGCGTTCATTCTCGTGTACGTCACGACCGGGCTCGGCCTGCCGAAGGCGACCGGCCTGACCGCGGTGCTCGTCGCGTCGGCGGTGCATTTCGTGACGATTCCCTTGTGGGGCTTGCTGTCTGACAAGATCGGCCGGAAGCCGGTGTACCTGTTCGGCGTCGTCGGGATGGCCGCGTGGTCGTTCGGCTTCTTCTGGCTGCTCGACCTGCGCACGACGGGTTCGGTGCTCGGCGCGGCGGTGATCGGGCTGGTCGTGCACGGTGCGATGTACGGGCCGCAGGCGGCGTTCTTCGCCGAGCAATTCCCGACGCGGGTGCGCTACACCGGGCTTTCGGTCGGCGGCCAGCTGTCGTCCATCGCGGCCGGTGCGGTCGCCCCGTTGATCGCGGTGGCGCTGTTCGAGGCGTACCACTCGACGGTGCCGGTTTCGGTCTACGTGGTCGCGATGTGCCTGTTGTCGCTGGTCGCGCTGCTCGCCGCCCGTGAGACGCGCGGCGCGTCGCTGCACGAGACGGCGGCCGAACGGCAGGCTTCAATGACAGCATGACGGGTGTGGACCCCACTGCCGAGGCGTATCGCCGGCTGCTCGAACTGCTCGCCGCCGGAGCGAGCAGCGAGCAGCTGGCGCACGTCGCTGCCCGGGGCTTGTCCGCGGAACAGTCCGCCGCGATCGGTTCGGCGACCGAACTGGCGTTGCGGATCCGCGAGACGCTCAGCGAGCACCGGCGGCGGGAAGCCGAGCTGACCGCGTTGTTCGACACCGCGAGCGACCTCGCCCGGCTGCGCGATCCGGACGCGGTGCTGCGGTCGATCGTCCGGCGCGCTCGGACACTGCTTGGCGTGGACGTTTCGTATCTCAGCCTCAACGACGAAGCGAACGGCGAGACCTACATCCGGGTCACCGATGGGTCGGTTTCCGCGCTGTTCCAGCAGATTGTGCTGGGGATGGGCGAAGGGCTCGGCGGGCTGGTAGCGCAGACCGCGCGTCCATACGCGACCGCGGATTACTTCGAGGACGAGCGGTTCCGGCACACGGAACCGATCGACGCGGGCGTCGGTGAGGAAGGGTTGAAGGCGATCCTCGGCGTGCCGCTGGCGATCGGCGGCAAGGTGCTGGGCGTGCTGTACGCGTCCGACCGTTCGTCGCGGGCGTTCTCGACGGCGGAGGTCGCGTTGCTGTCGTCGCTGGCCGCGCACGCCGCGATCGCCTTGGACACCGCGCATCTGCTGGAAGAAACCCGCTCGGCGGCCGCGGAACTGAACGCGGCCAACGCGACGATGCGCCGGGCCGACGACGCACACGACCGGCTGATGGACCTCGTGCTCGGCGGCGCGGATCTGCCCGCGGTGGCAGCGGAAGTGGCCGGAGTGTTGCGCGGCTCGATCGCCGTGTACGACGAGGAAGGCGGGCTGCTGGCCGGTACCTCGGTCGCTTTTGAGACTGCCGCGGTGGCTTCTTCCCACGCCACTGGCCGCGCGGTGTCTACAAAGGACGTCTGGGTCTGTGCGGTACGGGCAGGCCGCGAACTGCTCGGCAGCCTGACGCTCTCCGGACGGCCCGAGCTGGCCGGGGACGACCGTCGGCTCTTTGAACGGGCTGCGGTTGTCACGGCATTGCTGTTGCTGTTGCGCCGTTCCGTAGCACAAGCCGAGGATCAAGTGCGCGGCGAATTGCTGACCGACCTGCTCACCTCGCCGACCCGCAACCCGGGCTCGTTGGTGGCTCGCGCACGCCGGTTGGGCGTCGATTTAGCGGCACCGCACGCGGTTCTGGTCGCACACGCGTCCGGCATCTCTCGCCGCGGACTCGCCGCGGCCTGTGCCCGGTACGGCGATTTGGTCGGAGTACATGCTGAGCAAGTCGTCGCGCTCGCCCCGGACCAGCCTGCGGCGGCGAGGATCGCGGTCGAGCTGAAGTCCGTTGTGGACTGTCCGGTGACGGTCGGCGCGGCTGGCCCGGCGAGCGGTCCGGAAGCGTTGGCGCAGGCCTACACTGAAGCTGTTCGATGCGTTAATACTCTGCTGGCTCTGGGCCGCGAAGGCGACGGCGCGGCGATGGCCGATCTCGGGTTCCTCGGCGTTCTGCTCGGCCGCCATTCCGACCTGTCCGGTTACGTCCGCGCGACCCTCGGCCCGGTACTAGACTACGACGCTCGCCGCGGCACCGACCTCATCGGCACGCTGCGCGCATACTACGCGGCAGGCGGGAATTTGGCGCGGGCAAAGGAAACCCTGCACGTCCACGTCAACACGGTCGCGCAGCGGATGGAACGCCTCGCGGTACTGCTGGGCGAGGATTGGCGCGAACCGGAACGCTCGCTGGAGATCCAGCTCGCGCTGCGCGTGCATCAACTCGGCGGCTGACGGACTCCGGCGAGGATCAGGTCGAGCATCCGATCCAACTGCTCCGGCCCGTCCGGCAGCGTCCGCATGCTGCACGCGCCGACCACCGTCACCACAACGTCCTGCGCGCGAACGTCCGCCCGCAGTGTGCCGTCCGCCGCGCCCGCGTCCATGATCAGCTGGACGGCTTCAGTCAGCTCCGCGCGGACCTGCGTCATGTCGACCGTGCCCGCCTCGATGATTGCGCGCAGCGTGTCGGCCATGTCGTGCTTCGTGCTCGCGTACTCGGCGAAGCGGTCCATCCACCGGCGCAGTGCGCGAAGCGGCTTCTCGCTCTCAAGCAGCTTCGGCGCGCTCGCGACGACCTGCGCCAACTCGTCGCGGTACAGCGCCTCGACCAGCGCTTCGCGGGTAGGGAAGTGACGGTAGAGCGTGCCGATGCCGACACCCGCTTCGCGTGCGACGCGCTCCAGAGTCACGGGCTCGTCGTCCTGGCCGAACGCTTTACGGGCAGCAGCGAGCAGGCGGAGCCGGTTGCGTTCGGCGTCCGCGCGCGGTTTCTTGGCGCTCGACAAAGCGGAGGGTCCTCCGGTTCTGCTACGGTGGTGATACGGAGGCACCTCCGCATCAACTTCCACTATGCCACGGCAGGAGTCTTTCCTCATGACGGCAACCACTGCTCCAGGCGGCACCGCGAAGCTCGCCGGCCACGAGGTCGCGCGGATCGGCTACGGCGTAATGCAACTCGGTCGCCCCGGAACCGACCGCGCTGACCAGGTGAAACTGCTGCGCGAAGCGGCGAGCGCGGGCGTGAACCACCTGGACACCGCCCAGTTCTACAGCGACGGCCGCTGCAACGACCTGATCCGCGAAGCGTTCTCGCCCTATCCGGACGACCTGGTCGTGGTGACCAAGGTCGGTGCCGAGGAATCGCCGCGAGGGCTCCGGCTCGCGCAACAGCCGGAGCAGCTTCGAGCGCAGGTCGAGGCCAACCTCGCCGCGCTCGGCGTCGAACAGCTCGACGTGGTCAACCTGCGCCGCGCGGACGCCGGGCCTGGCCTGATCGCGGAAGGCGACCAGCTCGTCGACATCGACGATCAGCTCGCCGAGCTGATTTCCTTGCGGGACGCGGGAAAGATCGGCTCGCTGGGGCTCAGCAACGTGTCCGCCGGCCAGCTCCGGCACGCGCTCGAAGTCGGGATCGTCTGCGTGCAGAATTCGTACAACGTGCTCGCCCGAGCCACCGAACCGGTGCTGGAGCTGTGCCGGGAACACGAAATCGCGTGGGTGCCGTACTTCCCGCTCGGCTCCGCGTTCGAGCTGGGCCAGGACGTCCGCGATAATCCGGTCGTGACCGGCGTCGCGGCCGAACTCGGCGCAACTCCGGCGCAGGTCGCGCTCGCCTGGCTGTTGCAGCGCTACGCGGGCACGCTCCTGATCGCGGGCACGGCGACTCCCGCGCATCTCGCCGAAAACCTCGCGGCCGGCCAGGTGCAGCTGCCCGCCGAAGCGGTAGCTGCCCTGGACCGGCTCGGCTGATCTCAGAAGTTCAGCGCCGCGATCCGCTCGGCGTCGGCGAGGATGTTGATCTCCGTGATCAACCCGTCGGCCACGGTGAACGACAGCACCGAAACCGCCTTCCCGTCGCGCCGGGCGATGATGCCGGGGCCGCCGTTGACAGTCGCGTACTGCGACCTCAGGCCGGCTGGGCGGAACTGCGACGCGCTGCCCGCGACCTCGGCCGCGCCGCGCACGACCTTCGAGCCGAGCCCGCCGGTGTCGACGCGCAGCAGAGCGTCGGGGTGCAGAAGGGCGACGAGCCCCTCGAAGTTGCCGCCGCGTGCGGCGGTGAGCCAGGCGTCCGCGATCTTGCGCTGCTGGGCTCGATCCGCCGGACCGGCGGGCGTCACGCCCCGCACGCGGCGGCGCGCCCGGCTCGCCAGCTGCCGTACCGCGGCGGTGTTCTTGTCGAGCATCGTCGCGATCTCGTCGAACGGCACGGCGAACATGTCGTGCAGGACGAAGGCGAGCCGCTCAGCCGGGTCGAGCGCCTCCAGCACCACCAGCAGCGCGAGCCCCACCGAGTCCGCGAGGACCTCCTGCTCCGCCGGATCGACGCCGTCCCCGGTCTCCACGACCGGGTCCGGCACCCGGACGTCCAGCGGGTCCTCGCGGCGGGTCGCGCGCGAGCGCAGCATGTTGAGGCACTGCCGCGACACGATCGTCGTCAGCCAGCTGCCGGTGTTGCGGACGTCCTCGCCCGACGAACGCGTCACCCGCAGCCAGGTCTCCTGGATGGCGTCGTCGGCCTCGGCGAACGAACCGAGCATCCGGTACGCCACCGCCCGCAACCTGGGCCGATGCTCCTCGAACTGAGCCGCCCAAAAATTCTCGTCCTGTTTTTCGTCCCGCACTGTCACATCTTCTCCTCGGGCCGGGTCCTACCGGCAAGACCCGCCGAACGCGGCGGACGTGACAGGAGGAGATCACCATGCAGGCTCGGATGACCCACCCGATCCAGGTGCGGCCGGACGCGATGAAGGCGCTGCTGGCGCTGAGCAAGGCCACGAACGACAGCACCGTGCCCGCGACCACGCACCACCTCATCCACCTGCGCGTGAGCCAGATCAACGGCTGCAGCATGTGCGTCGACATGCACGCACGGGAGATGAAGGAAGCGGGCGAGAAGGACGAGCGGATCTGGGGCGTCGGCGCGTGGCGCGAATCGACGTACTTCACCGACGCCGAGCGCGCCGCGCTGGACCTGGCCGAACACGTGACCCGGCTGGCCGACCGGACCGACCCGGTCCCGGACGAGGTCTGGGACGCCGCCGCGGACATCTACGACGAGAAGGAGCTTTCGTCGCTGCTGCTGTCCATCGCCGGCATCAACGTGTGGAACCGGCTCAACGCCGCGATCCGCCAGCCGGTCGGCTCGTTCTGAGGTGCACTGGGGGTGTTGCCGGGGGCGGTGGCGAGGGGATCCACCGCCGCCTCCGGCAGCTTCACGCGCTCGCGGGCAGCTGGTCCCGGATCGCGGCGACGGCGGCCCGCGGATCGTCGGCCCAGAGGTCGAGCTGAGTGATTTCGACGCCTGCCTTGCGGCCGAGATCGACCCGCTGCGGTTCGCGCAGGGTGACCGAGAGGTTGGTCGCCTGGCTGATTCCCACGGCCAGCACCCCGTCTTCGGGCACGCTGACGCCGCCGCGTGTCTTCAACGACCGGCTCGCCTGCCGGACAGAATCGATGCTGGCCAACGGGATCCGATGGTCGAAGAAGGACAGATACCGCACCCGCAGCCCTTCCCGGCTGACTGAGTGCGGGTACTTGTAGAGCGTCGCGACGAGCGCCAGGAACGCGAGTGCGCCGATGACTTCCAGCACCAGCAACGCGATCCGCACCGGCACCGACTTCACCACGACCTCGACCAGCACGATGTCGACCGGGTTGACCGCCAGCATCACCCAGAACATCGGGCGGATGGTGCGGCTGTAGTGGATCGCGACGCCGTCTGGAGGCACGTCGGTCCGGCGGCGGAGCACGAGCGCCAGTGCCCTCGCCAGTATCAGCGGTTGTCCCTCCACGGTGCCCCCTGAGCGGTCAGTCGGCGGTTCCCAGCCGCGCGGCCCACTTCTCCTCTATTCTCCCGAATTTCCAGATCGCGAACGCGGCCAACCAGGTGACGACGAACAGCCCGACGATCGCGAAGCCCACGTAGTCGAGGTCCACCGAAGCGATCGCGGCGAGCGGTCCGGACGTGATGCCGAGCTTCTCGGCGAGCAGCGTCACCAGTTCGATGGTCCCAATGCCGAGCGCGACCGCCACGGAAAGCGCGGTGACCGTGAGGTTGTAATAAATCTTTCGGATCGGCCGGGCAAACGCCCAGCCGTATGCGTAGTTCATGAGCACGCCGTCGGCGGCGTCGAACAGGCTCATTCCGGCGGCGAAAAGGATCGGCAGCACGAGAATCGCGTACCAGGGCAAGGCAAACGCGGCGGCACCCGCGGCGAGTACGAGCAGTCCGATTTCCGTCGCGGTATCGAAACCGAGTCCGAAAAGGACTCCCACTGGATAGATGTGCCACGGCTTCCGCACCGCTTTGGTGGCCCCGCGCAACAGCCGGTTCATCAGGCCGCGGTTGTCGAGATGGCGTTCCAGTTCCGCCTCGTCCAGTTCGCCGCGGCGCATCCGGGCGAACACGCGCGCGATCCCGACGAGCACGACCAGGTTCATGATCGCGATCAGGTACAGGAAAATCCCGGACACCGAGGTGCCGATCAGGCCGGTCGTCTCGTGCAGCGCGGAACCGTCGTCCTCCAGCTGCCCGGCGATCGCGCGGACGCCCGTCGACAGCAGCAGGCACAGCGCGAAGACGATCGTCGAATGCCCGAGGGAGAACCAGAACCCGACCGAGAGCGGACGCTGCCCGTCGGCCATCAGCTTGCGCGTGGTGTTGTCGATGGCGGCGATGTGGTCGGCGTCGAAGGCGTGCCGCATGCCGAGTGTGAACGCGGTGACTCCGAGGCCGATGCCGAAGGTGCCGCCCGCGCCGAGCGCGTAATGCTCTGGCGCGACGACCAGCACGAGCAAACCCCAGCCGACGAGGTTGAGCAGCAGGACCACTGCCGCCATGCCGCCGATCGACCAACGGCCGCCGCGAGTGAACCGCTGCGTCATCGCCGTCCTCTCGCTCGCCGGAAAGCCGTGCGGCTTCTTGAGGGAATCAGATTCCCCCAAGAAGCCCTTCACGGACAATCGGGTAAAGCTCAGCCGGCGCGCAGATGCAGCGAGTCGAGCGCCTTGCGCACGTGCCCGCCTGCCGAGGACAGCGCCTCGGCGGAGCGGGTGACGTCGCTGCCGGACAGCAGGTGCACGAGCGCCACCTTGAGGTCGCCGCCCGCTTCGGTGAGCGCGTCCGAGCAGTCGGCCATCGTCATGCCGGTGGCTTCTTGCAGGATCCGGATGGTGCGGCCGCGCAGCTTCGCGTTCGTCGCGCGCATGCTCACCATCAGGTTCGAGTACGTCTTGCCGAGCTTGATCATCGTCGCGCTGGAGAACGCGGTGAGGATCAGCTTCTGCGCCGTGCCCGCCTTCATCCGGGTCGAGCCCGCGATGGCCTCGGGACCGGTGGCGACGGCGATCAGGACGTCCACGCCAGGCGGTTGCGCAGCGCGCGGGTTCGCCGAGACGAGCCCGGTGTGCGCGCCGATCCGGCTGGCCTCGGCGAGCGCGCCGAGCACGTACGGCGTGCGTCCGGAGGCCGCGAGACCGAGCACGAAGTCGCCCGGCCGCACCGACAGGGCGATTTCCGCCGCGCCGGCGTCCGCGTCGTCCTCGGCGTTCTCGACGGCCTGCCGCAGTGCCTTCTCGCCGCCCGCGTGATGGGCGATGAACCAGTCGCCGGGCACGTTGAACGTCGGCACCAGCTCAGCCGCGTCCAGCGTCGCGAGGCGGCCCGAGGTGCCCGCGCCGACGTAATGCACGCGCCCCCCGCCGCGCAGCGCCTCGACGGCGTAGTCGACCGCGCGGGCCAGCTGCGGCAGCACCGCGGCCACCGCGTCCGGCACCCGGCGGTCCTCGGCGTTGATCGCGCCGAGGATCCCCATGGTGGACATCAGGTCGATGTCCACCGTGCGCGGGTTTCGTTGTTCGGTGGGCGAATCGACGTGCACCGTCTGGCAGGGGACGGACATCAGATCCTCGCTTCTTGGTTCATTTGCCGGTTTCCCGCGGGCGACGACGACCGTCGGGTCTGACCCCGAGCCGGTGCGAGCCGACCGCGTCCCTCGTGGCGTCCAACGCGCTGACCGACGCCTCCATGTGCCGCTGCGCGACGCCGATGAAGAGGCAGTCGATCACGGTCAGCTGGGCGATCCGGCTCGCTGTCGCCCCGGACCGGAAGGTGGTTTCGCGGGCTGCCGTGGTGAGCACGTGGTCGGCGACCTCGGTGATCGGCGAGCGCGGGAAGTTGGTGACCGCGACGGTCGCCGCTCCGTGCTCGCGGGCGACCCGCAGCGCCTCGACGGTGTCCGTGGTCGCGCCGGTGTGCGAGACGCCGATCGCGACGTCGCCCGGCTTCAGGACCGCGGCCGAGGTCAGCATGATGTGCGTGTCCGACCAGGAGAAGCTGACGCGGCCGATCCGGTGCAGCTTCTGCTGCAGGTCAGCGGCCACGAAAGCGCTCGCGCCCACGCCGTACACGTCGACCCGGCCGGCTTCGGCGACGAGGTCGATGACGCTCTGCAGCTGGGCGACGTCGAGCTGGTCCGCGGTCTCTTCGACGGCGCGCGCGTCGGCGAAGCTGACCTTGCCGATGACGGACGCCAGGTCGTCGCCAGGGCCGATCTCGCCGCCGAGGTTGCGCGAGGTGCGCGCCTCGGTGCGAGCGGTGTCCGCGGCGAGTGCGATGCGCAGCTGCGGGTAGCCGCCGACGCCGACGGCCTTGCAGAAGCGCGTAACGGTGGTCTCGGAGGTGTTCGCGGCGAGCGCGACCTCGGTGATGCTGCGGCGCGCGACGGCGGCCGGGTCTTCCAGGACAACCTTCGCGACCCGCTGCTCGGCCCGGGCGAGTCCGGGCAGCAGCGAGCGAATGCGGACCAAGGGGCTCGCATCCGCGTCGCGCGCCGTCGCCTGACCTGCGAGGTGCTCGGAGGGTGCGCTGCTGATTACGGATCCCGCATCATCCGCCGTCGGAAAGTTACTAACCGTTGGCATTTGCGACAAGGCTACCCACATCCTTCGGCAGAACCACAACCCGTCCGTGTCTGCGGACTTCGGTTTGCGATTAATCGTTGTCAAGAAAGTCGCCAACCGAGTCCACGGTGTTAACGACCTCAAGCTAACGACTTGGCAACTAAGTGTGTCTAGCGAAGGAGTCTTGTTCCACTGAGTGGGGACACGAAGGTGGCAATGCGCGGCGGGGTGCCTACCGAGCGCTCAATTTCCATCCCGAAGAGGCCAGTTCCGAGGGGTTTCGCTCACCATCGAGAACGACCTGGCCGCGTTGGGTGACTTTCACACTGTCGAGGGAAACTCCCCGCCCCGTGTAATTCGGATCGGTGCTGTAACGCCACCGGAGCGAGGTAGCCGCGGACGCGGGCACCTCGGCGGACACCCGCCACCAGGAACGGTGCCCGTGTCCGCCGAGCGCGGCCGTCTCGGCTCCGGGCGCACCTGGGCCACGGGCCTGGAGCGGAACAGGTTGCCAATTAACCCCGTCGGTGCTCGATTCGAGCTGTAACGGGTCGCTCGGGCCCTCGGTATCGACGAAAGCGGCGAAGGACACGCGAAGTGGTGCACCTGCTGGAAGCGGTTGGGTACTGAGCGTAGCGGTGCCGTTGTTTCCCAGGCTCGCGTACCAGGCGTCGGGACCCTGAACCGGCCGCACGGCCATCGCCTTCGCGAGCGAGGTCGCCCAGACCTGGCGAGCGGTGTTGATGGAACCCCAGTCGCGCGTCGGGTGCACGCGGTTGGTGAGCAGCAACGCGAACGAGCGCGACTCAGGGTCGATGACCAGCGTGGTGCCGGTGAAGCCGGTGTGGCCCGCGCTGACCGGCGACGCCAGCGCGCCCATGTACCAGGGCTGGTCCAGTTCGAAACCGAGCCCGTGCTCGTCGCCGGGGAAGCGCTGGTTGTAGTTCGTCAGCATCTTCGTGACGGTGTCCGGCCGCAGGATCCGGTGCCCGCGGTAGCTGCCGCCGTTGAGGATGGTCTGGGAGAGCACGGCCATGTCGCTGGCCGTGGAGAAGACGCCCGCGTGCCCGGCGACGCCGCCGAGCGACCAGGCGTTCTCGTCGTGCACCTGTCCGCGCACGAGCCCGCGCGGCGGGTTCGTCTCGTACTCGGTCGCGGCGATGCGGGCGAGCTTCGACGCGGGCGGGCGGTACCCGGTGTCGACCATGCCGAGCGGAGCGGTGATGCGGTCGTGCACCACCTGGTCCAGCGGCTTGCCGGACAGCTTCTCGATCAGGAAGCCGAGGGTGAGCATGTTGAGGTCGGAGTACAGGTACGTGCTGCCCGGCGCGTTCTTGAGCGGGCTGTCGAGCACTGCCTTGCGCCGCGAGGGGATGTCCGGATAGCCCTGCCAGAGCGACGGTGACGGGTCGGCGTCGAAGCCGGAGGTATGCGTGAGCAGCTGCAGCACGGTGACGCCCTGCTTGCCGTTGACGCCGAACTCCGGCAAATAGCGCACGACCGGTGCGTTGACGTCCAGCTTGCCTTGTTCGGTCAGCTGCAGCGCGGCGATCGAGGTGAAGAGCTTCGAGATCGACGCCATGTCGAAAATGGTGTCGTTGCGCATCGGAACCTGCTGGTCCGGCGGCAGTTCGGTGCCTTTGGCGTCCGCGTACCGGAGCGCGCCGCCGACGGCGTACCGGTCCACGACTACGCCGTCGTGCGCGAGCAGGCCGACCGCGCCGGAGAAGTGCGGATGCCCGCTGTCGTCCGGCTGGGTCCAGCTCTTCAGGAACTGCTCGGCGTCGCGGATCGGCTGCGGATCGAGGTTGACCTCGCGCGGGCTGCCGTCGCGCAGCGTCGTGCTCGCCGGGGCGAACCCGTGCTGCGGACGGTCGAAGCGCCCGGCGAAGCCGTGTCGGTTGTCGATCGTGGCTGCTCCCGCGGTCGTCGTGGCCGCGACCAGGACGGCCAACGTCGCGACGAGCACTTTCCTAGCACGCATGACCGCTCTCCTCAGCGATAGATCAGGTGGGGGCGGCGTCTGCGGGCGAAGTCGGCGAGTTCGGCGCGCCACGCGCCGGTGATCTCGTCGACCCCGGCGCCGGCGTCGACCATGGTGCGCAGCCGCGCGGATCCGGACAGCTTGTCGATCATGCGGTCCGGCCGCCAGCCGAACTTGTCGGGCGCGACGCGTTTGGCCGTTACGAACATCGAGACGGTGGTGTTAATGGCGTCGAAGGCCTGCGGATCGGCGACGGTGACCTGTACGCCGCCGCAGGGCTCGTTCACGAACTTGCCGAAGGTGGGTACGAAGTAGATCTCGCGGAACGCCGCACCCGGCAGATGGAGCTTTTCGAGTTCTTCGCGCCAACGCCAGTCGAGGCCGGGCGCGCCGATGATCTCGAACGGCCGTGTCGTGCCGCGTCCTTCGGAGAACACTGTGCCTTCGAACATGCCTGTGCCCGGGTATACGAGCGCTGTGTCCGGCGTTGGCATGTTCGGGCTCGGAAGGACCCAACGCAGCCCGGTGTCGGCGAAGAAGCTGTCGCGGCGCCAGCCGCGTACCTGGACGACTTCGAGCTTCGCCAGCTTCACGCCTTCGCCGGGCAGGAACTCGGCGGCGAAGAACCGCGCCAGCTCGCCGACAGTCATGCCGTGCTGCTGTGCGATCGGCTTCAGCCCGACTCCGGACGAGAACTTCGGGTCGAGCACCGGGCCGGACAGTCGTCCGCCGATGGGGTTTGGCCGGTCTAGAACGACGAAGGCCGCGTTGACCTTCGCTGCGGCGACCATCGCCGTGTACAGCGACCAGATATAGGTGTAGAAGCGCGCGCCGACGTCAGCGATGTCGAAGACGACAGTGTCCAGTCCGGCCTTCTGGAACAGCGAAGCGAGCTTCGTCGCGTTAGCGCCGTACGCGTCGTACACGGGGATGCCGGTGCGCGGATCGGTGTAATCGCCTTCGGAGCCACCGGCTTGTGCGCTGCCGCGAAAGCCATGCTCGGGCCCGAAGGCCGCGACGGGGCGTACGCCCGCCGCGACCATCGAGTCGACAATGTGGTCGCCGTTGGCGAGCACGCCGGTCGGATTGGACAGCACGCCGAGCTTGCGTCCGGCGAGCGGACGCCAGCCCTGCGCGGCGAGCTGTTCGGCACCAGTGAGCACCCGGCGCTCCAGCTCGGGTTGCGCTGCTTCGGGTGCCGCCTGTGCCGCAGCCGAGCCGCTCGCCAGCACCGGGACGGCGAGCGCCGGAACGGCCAGGAAATTCCTGCGATTGAGAGTCACCAGGTCAGCCCGTGTCCGAAGGGGTATTTGACGGTGTGCACGTCCGCCCCGGCCGGGACGTCGACCGGCAGCTTCCCGCTGGGCTTCGTCTCGCCGAGCACGACCTTGGCGAGCGCTTCGAGCGACGGCGTGATGTAGCCGTAAGTGGCGAGCCAGGTCGGCACCGGGTTCGCGTACCCGGCGTCGTACGGAATCTGCGCGGCGACCGCGACCACCGGCTTGCCGGTGTCCATCAACGCCTGAAGAAGCTTGCCCTGCAAGGGGAAACCGCCGAGGTTGTTGGTCAGTACCACGACGACGTCGTTTTGCTTCGCGGCGGTTGCGGCTTCGGAGATCTGCGCGTCGGTCGGGGTTTGCCCGGTGGCCAGCGCGGTCGCCTTCGTGCCATGTGCGGTGAAGCGGTCGGCAAGCGTTTGCGTCGTGGTGTCTCCCCAGCCGGTGACCAGCACGTTCGACGGCTTCTGCTTGAGCGGCAGCACTCCGGCGTCGTTGGCGATCGCGGTGACCGACCGGTCGGCGATGCCCTGCGCGGTAGCCAGGTGGTCCGGCGTGCCGACCTTCTTCATGACCTGCGAAGGGTTGTTGAACGGCGAGTACAGGATTCCGCGCTTCAGCTTGAGCTTCAGCACCCGCAGCACGCTCTGGTCGATCCGCTGCATCGGCAGGTCGCCGGACTTCACCGCGGCGATCACGGCGTTGATCGCGACGTCCAGGTGCACCGGCATGAGCAGCTGGTCCACGCCCGCCTTCAAGGCGAGGACCGGGATTTCGGCGTCGCTGTGCAGCTCCCGCACGCCCTGCATCTCAAGCGAATCGGTGATCACGACGCCGCTGTAGCCGAGTTCGCCGCGCAGCTTGCCGGTGATGATCGGCTTAGACAGCGTCGCGGGCTCACCGGACGGGTCGAGGCTCGGGAACTGGATGTGCGCGCTCATGATCGAGTCGATGCCCGCGGCGATCGCGGCCTTGAACGGCGGCACGTCGATCTTGCGCCAGTCCGCCTCGGAGCGGTCGATCTTCGGCAGCCCGGTGTGACTGTCGGTGGCCGCGTCGCCATGGCCGGGGAAGTGCTTCGCGGTGGACGAGACGGTCTGGCTCGCCGGCCCGGAGTTCTGGTAGCCCTTGACCTCCGCGGTCACGAAACTGCTGGCCAGGTCGGGTCGTCCGGAGAACGACCGGACGCCGATGACGGGGTTGGCCGGGTTGGAGTTGACGTCCGCGTCCGGCGCGTAGTCCTGGTTGATGCCGACCGCGCGCAGCTCGTGGCCCAGGATCGTGGCGGCCTTGGTCGCACTGCCGGTGTCGCGTCCGGCGGCGATGGCCATCGAGTTGGGGAACTCGGTGGCGGGCGCGCCCATCCGCGTCACCGTGCCGCCCTCCTGGTCGGTGCCGATCTGCAGCGGAATGTGCGCGCCGCTGAAGATCGCCGCGCGCTGCAGGCCGTTGGACAGCTTCGCGACCTGCGTGGGGTCGTCGAAGTTGTCGCGGCTGGTGTTGTTGAAGTAGATGACGCCGCCGAGGTGGTACTTCTGCACGACTTGGGCGGCAGTGTCGACGCCGAAGTCGGTCTGGTTCTTCGGGTTGACCTCGTCCGCGGACTTGCCGTTCACCCACGTGACGAACAGCTGCCCCACTTTCTCTTCCATGCTCATGCCGCGCAGCGCCTGTGCGGCCGCCGCGTCGAGCCGCGCGGCCGTCTGCTGGGGTGTCTGCTGCGGCTGTTTCGGCGCCGCGAACGCCGAGGAACTCAGCCCCCCGACGGCGAGCACCCCCGCAAGGGGAACGGCGAACACCTGCATCCTCCGCGTGCGCGCGAGTCGGTTCGTCACGAATTGCCTCCCAGTGTCGCGTGCCGCCGCGGGTGCGGACGCGGGTCGTGAAGCGTCCACCGGGCAGCACCGGTATCGGGAAGCTACTCACCGCGATACAGGGTTGTCCATCGGCCGAGCGCAGGAACGAGAGGGTTCACCTGGGAGGACGGTCTGCGCGCGGATTTCATCGAGCCCGGCTCGGTCCGCTGCGCGAGGTGCCGACATAACACTGGCGGCGCCCGTCAGCCGAGGCCGGACGGGTGCCGCCAGTCAGCGCGAACATCTCGGGCGACCAAGCGTGCAACTCTGGTCGTACCTTCATGGACTCGGCGTCCGGCGTCCCGGTACGCAGTCCCTAGACGACGAGCCTCCCGCGGCGTGCTGCGCGTGGGTACCCGGAGTCCGCGCACGGAGGTTGCCCGGGGTGACAGAGGCTTCTCTTCTACCTCTGTCCTGGCCGAATCAACGTCCGCACCTACTTTCTACGCCGTGAGCGCGGTCACTTCAAGTGCGCGTACGGGTGCACCGGTACAGAGGCTCGATCCGGTGACAACACCACCCTCAGCAACGGACCTAGCTGCGGAAACCGGCGTTTTGGTACCGCCACGCGGGTGCTCAGTCGCCGGTGCCCCGGGACCGGCGACGCCGGCTCAGGCTGTACCAGGTCGCGCCCGCCGCCACGGCCCCCACGCCGAGCGCGACCATCCCCGCGGACTTCGCCGGGATCCGCGTGCGCAGCGACATCGGCCGCTCGAACGCGAGGACCGGCCAGCCGTGCTCGTCCGCGGTGCGGCGCAGCAGCTTGTCCGGGTTCACCGCGTGCGGGTGACCCACCACCTCCAGCAGGGGGAGGTCGGTGCTGGAGTCGGTGTAGGCGAAGCAGTCCGCGAGGTCGTAGCCGTGCGTGGCGGCCTGCTGCTTCGCGGCGACGGCTTTGTTCTCGCCGTAGCAATAGAAATCGACCTCGCCGGAGTAACGGCCGTCGACGATCTCCATGCGAGTGGCGACGCAGCGGGTCGCGCCGAGCATCTCCGCGACCGGAGCCGCGACCTCCTCGCCGGTCGCGGACAGCACGATCACGTCGTGCCCGTCGGCGAGGTGCGCCGCGATGAGGTCGGTCGCTTCCGCGTAAACGAGCGGATCGACTACGTCGTGCAAGGTTTCGCGCACGATCGCGGAAACCTGCGCGACATCCCAGCCCGCGCACAACGCGGAAACCTCGGCGCGCATCCGCTCGGTCTTGTCCGCGTCCGCGCCGGCGAGCGAGAAAACCAGTTGCGCGTAAGCGCTTCGCAGCGCCGCACGGCGGTTGATCAGTCCTTCGCGCAGCAACGGCTTGCTGAACGCGAGCGCGCTGGACGACGCGATGATCGTCTTGTCGAGGTCGAAGAAGGCGGCTACGCGCCGGGGTGCTTCTTCGCTGCGGGGTTCGGCCACGTGGTCAGGATAGGCGCACCGCGCCGCGTTGTTGGCAGCACACCGGTCGTGGCGACGGCCGGAAAATCGATGACATCGGCTCGCTTACGGCCTCGGGTGCCGTTATCGAATCGTATGTGTCACTCACACAGCCAACTCATAGCTAACGGAGTTACAGTGAACAGGCCCGGTCTTGAACCGGGCTGGTTCAGTCCGACCCCCCGGGGCTGAACCCCTGGCGGCCCTCGTCCCTCCCCCCTGGCGAGGGCCGCCTTCTATTCTCCCCGTTTTCGCGTCGGCGAACAATTTTCAGGTCTGCCCCGGAAACGCTGTACTGCCCGTATTTATCGCTCTGACCTGGGCGGTCTTGGTCGTTCGCCGGGCACCTTACGGGCAAGATCAATTAACCGCATGCTTACCTTTCCAGTGTTTTCTCCGGCGGCGGCACCCCTTACTTCTCCCGCTGCGGCAAATTTACTTCTTTCCACTTGGTTTTCCGGAGTTTCTTCGCAGCAATCGTTTTCTCAGCCGAATGTGCGGAGCCGTGCATTATCCGGTGCCGGCCGACACTCCGCGGTGCTGGATCGATTTCGCACCCCGAGTTGTCCACAACCCCCGGGTTATCCACATGACGGAAAGACGGGCATTGCCGTGCCGCCTGGCGGCGAGCGACCGTGGGAGTCCGGCCCGCGAAACCCAGGGGAGGGCACATGGCCACCGCACAACCGCTCGTCGTCTCCGGCGAAGGCACCGTGTTCGAAGAGATCCGCCGCGTCGCCGCGGTAGTCGGCTGCGAGTTCGACCACGCGCCAGACCTAGCCGCCGCACGCGGACGATGGACACGAGCTCCGCTCGTGGTGCTGGACGAGGACATTTCGATCGACAGCTCGCCCATGCCAGCACGCGACAGCGTCGTGCTTGTCTGCAAAGGCGCACCCGGACTGGATACCTGGCGACGCGCAGCCGCCCTCGGCGCCCGCCGAGTCTTCAGCTTGCCCGACGACGAAGCGGGCCTGACCGGCGCGTTCGCCGACGTCACCGACGCACCAGCCGAATCACCAGGCCCAGTAATCGCTTTCGTGGGCGGCCGAGGCGGTTCCGGCACCTCTGTGCTGGCCGCAGCAGTCGCCGTCGAAGCCGCCCGCACCGACTCCGCGCTATTAGTCGACTGCGACCCGCTAGGCGGCGGATTGGATCTCCCGCTGGGCCTGGAACACACGAAAGGCCTGCGATGGCCCGAAGTTCGGCTGTCCGGCCGAGTGTCCGTCCCGTCCCTGATCGCCTCGCTCCCCAGTCGCGGCAAGCTCCCTGTGCTGTCCTGCGGTCGTTCCGGCGACGGCCCGACTCCTCGCGCCTTGTCCGCGGTGGTCGCCGCAGGCAGCCGCGCCGGCCGCACCGTCGTCTGCGATTTACCCCGCCATTTCGACGAGGGCACGCTTGCCGTCGCCGCAGCCGCCGATCTGGTCGTGCTGGTCGTTCCCGTTGAGTTCCGTGCCTGTATGGCGGCGAAACAAGTCCTGACCCACCTTCGTCCGCACACCGGGCGTTTCGCAGTCGTCGCAAGTGGACACCGCATCGACGGCGTCCCGGCTTCGCAAACCGCAGGCATGCTCGGCCCGCCCTTGATCGCTGACGTGGCCCCAGAACGCCGAGTAGCCGCCACCTTGGAATCCGGCGAGTTCGACCTGCCCCCGAAGGGCGCGTTGGCCACCGCTGCCCGTGCCGTACTGGCGAACCTGCGTCCCCTCACGACCGCACAGGCCGCGTAGATGACCACCGACCTAGTAGAACGAGTCCGTCACCGCCTGGCAGGCGAAAGCCGCGGCACCGACCCGATCGCCCTGGCCGAAGCAGTCCGGGTCGAAGCCGGCGGCGCCCTGAGCCATGACGCAGTACTAGCCGCCGTTCGCCAAGCCCGAGACGAGTTCGTCGGCGCAGGCCCGCTAGCCCCATTACTGGAGGACGACACAGTTACCGACGTCCTGGTCACTGCTCCCGACCAGGTGTGGACCGACGGCCCCGCCGGCCTCACCCACACGACCATCCGTTTCCCCAGCGAGGACGCCGTCCGCCGCCTAGCGCAGCGCCTGGCCCTAGCGGCAAGCCGCCGCCTGGACGACGCCCAGCCCTACGTAGACGGCTGGCTCCCCGCCCGCCAGGGCCGAATCCGCGTCCACGCCGTCCTGCCGCCCATCGCCGCCAACGGCACCTGCCTGTCCCTGCGCGTGCTGCGCCCGGTGACGCACGACCTAGCCGCACTCCAAGCCCATGGCTCCATCGACCCAACCGCTCTGAACATCCTCGAAGCAATCCTCAAACACCGCCTGGCCTTCCTGATCACCGGCGGCACCGGTGCCGGAAAGACAACGCTCCTGAGCGCCTTGCTGAGCGCGGTAGCTCCAACCGAACGAATCGTCTGCGTAGAGGACGCTGGCGAACTACACCCGACCCACCCACAATTCGTAAGCCTCGTCGCCAGACCCGCGAACGTAGAAGGCGTAGGTGCCGTGGAACTCCCAGAGCTGGTCCGACAGGCACTGCGAATGCGCCCAGACCGCCTGATCGTCGGCGAGGTTCGCGGAGCAGAAGTGTGCTCCCTGCTGAACGCCATGAACACCGGTCACGACGGCGGTGCCTGCACCCTGCACGCGAACTCCCCTGCCGAAGCCCCAGCACGCCTGGAAGCCTTGGCAGCCCTGGGCGGTCTGCCGAGAGATGCGTTGCACAGCCAACTAGCCGCAGCAGTCCGCGTAATCCTCCACATGCGCCGAACAGCCACCGGCCGCCGCTTGACGGAAGTCGCCGTACTCCAGCGTTACCACGGGGAAGTAAAACCCCACCCCGTCTGGCGCGACGGCCACTGGACGAACCGTCGCTCCCTTTTCACCGCACTGACAACGCCGGAACCCGCCCCTGCCTAGCCCCCCGCTCGCTTCCATCGCTCGCGCGTTTGTCCTGCGCAGCCACTCACCAGTCGGCGTTTGCACCCATTAGACCTCGCGCCGACCCCGGATCACGCGCACCTTCCTTCCGCTCCACAACAGAACCTTGTCGCGCGGACCACGCGCACTTCCCTTTCGGCAGTCCGTTCCGCAGTTCCGCCCCGCAGCGAAGCGTCCCGTAAGAACCGCACTCAACCGACCCAGCATCGAGGTGACCCCGTTGATCTCCGCATGGTCGTTCCTCTGCGCAGGCACCGGAATCCTGTGCTGGCCAGCCACCCCCAACCGCCTCATTCCAACGCCCCGCCGCCGCTTCCACCTCCCCGTCCCGCCCCGCCAGGCCCGCTGGCCGGCCCCCGCCATCGTCGCCCTGCCGCTGGCCGGAATCGGCGCCGCGGCAGCCACCGCCCTGCTCACCCTCGCCGTCGGTCAGGAATGGCGCAGCAGAAAGGAAACCACCGAAACCCTGACCCGCGCCGAACGCACCGCGACTGTCCTCCGCACGATGGTCTCCGAACTCCGCGCCGGTGCCCACCCGGTAACCGCCGCCGAAGCAGCCGCGGACGCGGTCCCCGAACTGGCCGGAGAGCTCCACAACCTCGCCACCGCCGCCCGCCTCGACGGAACCCTGGAATCGCCAGCACTCCCCGCCGTCGTCCAATCCTGGAACCTGGCCCGCTGCCACGGCCTGCCCATCGCCGACGCCCTCGAAGCCGCCCGCCGAGACGTCGACGCCGAAGTCGCCTTCGCCCGCCGCCTGCGCGCAAAAATGGCCGGGCCACGCATGAGCGCGATAGTCCTGACCGTGCTGCCGGTCGGTTGCCTGGCAATGGGCCAGCTCATCGGGGCCAACCCGCTCGCCGTCCTCACCGAAACCCTGATCGGACAAGCATTCCTGGTCACCGGCGCAGCCCTGCTATGGGCAGGCACCGCCTGGTCCAGAGCCCTCACCAGCCGCAGGTCCGCCCCATGACCGCCCTGAGCCTCGCCCTCACCGCCACCGCGCTGCTGCTCTGGCCAAACACCGTCCCGCCCCGGCACCTAGCCCGGCCCAAGCGCCCACCCCGCACTCTGCGACCAGAGGTCTGGCACCCCGCCGCCGCAATCGTCGTAGGCGTATCCGCAACCGTCCTCACCGGAATCCCCATCGGACTGGCCGCCTGCGCAGGCTCCTGGTGGCTCCTGCGCCGATCCCGCCATCCCAAAAACCCAAGCGACGTCTCGGAACGACTCCGTTCCGCGTCAGTCCTGGACCTGCTTGCCGCCTGCCTGCGCGCCGGAATGCCAGTCCCGACCGCCTTGGAAGCCGTAGCGCCCGGCGCGCCACCGGACACCGAAACCGCCCTGCGCGCAACAGCGAACCTGCTAGCACTGGGCGCGGAACCGACTCCCGCTTGGACCCCGCTCCGAGCCCGCCGGGACTTCGCCGAGCTGGCGGTCGCAGCCACCCGAACCACGCGGTCCGGGGCGGCCCTCGCCTCGACCGCGGACGACCTGGCCCACCGCATTCGCGACGGACTGGGCGTCGAGGCCGAAGAACGCGCCGAACGCGCCGGAGTCGCCCTGGCCCTGCCGGTCGGGTTGTGCTTCCTGCCCGCGTTCTTCGCCCTCGGCGTACTGCCGGTAGTGCTCGGCCTGGCCGGGCGAATCGGCGGTCTGCTGTGAACCCATCCACGACAGAAAGGGAATCCGACCATGTGGTTCTTGCCCGGAGACGAGGGCACCACCACCGCCGAATACGCCATCGGCACGGTAGCCGCGGCAGCGTTCGCCGTGGCGCTCTACGTGCTGCTCAGCGGAGACTCGGTCTCCGCGACTTTGGCCGGCCTGGTGCACAAGGCCCTGACGGTGGCCACCTGATGGCCAGCCGTCGCCGGGACGGCGGATTCGTCACGGTAGAAGCCGCCCTGTCCTTGGGCGCGCTGACCGCCGTGCTGGCGATCCTGCTCGCGGGCACCAGCGCGATCGCCGGGCACCTCCGCTGCCTGGACGCCGCCCGCGAAGCCGCCCGCCTGACCGCGGCCGGGCAGCCAGGAGCCGCCGACGCAGTGGTCCAAACCATTGCCCCGCACGGCGCACACCTCACCATCCACCGCACCGGCGACGGCCTCACCGCAGAAGTAACCACCGACGCCCTGTCCGCTCTTCACTTGAGCGCAACCGCCTACGCCATCTTCGAACCAGGCCCAGCCTCATGACCCAGAAACAACCAGCCGACGCCGGCGTAGCCACGATCTGGACGGCCCTGGCTGCCGCAACCCTGATCTCCGTGACAGTCCTGGTGTGGTGGTTAGCCGCGGCCATCACCGCCCGCCACCGCACCGAAGCTGCCGCCGACCTGGGCGCGTTGGCCGCAGCAGCCCACGC
The DNA here is from genome assembly GCF_900115345.1 of Amycolatopsis rubida. GTDB lineage: Bacteria > Actinomycetota > Actinomycetes > Mycobacteriales > Pseudonocardiaceae > Amycolatopsis > Amycolatopsis rubida. The sequence goes on from NZ_FOWC01000001.1 coordinate 1,501,038, forward strand.
CGCCGCCGGACCGACCATCGCCTGCGCCCGAGCCAAGGAGGTCGCCGACCACGAACGCGCAGTGCTGACCAGTTGCCGCTGGCACAACCGCGACGCCTTTGTCGAGGTCCGCGCCACGACCACCCCGATCCCCGGCATGCCGGCCCCCACCGCAAAATCCCGCGCCGGTCCAGTCGACCTGCCTCCCTGACCGGAACGCCTCGACCGACGCTGGCCTCGGCAGCCGCGTTCAACGGCGGCGACGCGCGGACCAGTCCGGTAGCCGTGCTCCGCGACCGGCCGCTTGCGTGGACATCGGTGCTGGCCCATTGGTGGTGTTGAGAGGCAGGGCCCGATCCAGTAGCCGTGCTCCGCAGTCGGCCGCTGACTCCCCGCGCGTCCGGTAGCCGTGTCTCAGGTGGAGCGGTGTCCGGGCGGGTCGCTGCGGCTCCGCGACGGACTGCTGACTCCTTGCGCCCGCCATCGGTGTTCCCCTGCGACCGCCCGAGCTGCCCGTCGGGCACGGGACCGCCTGAGCTGCGCCTCGTGCACGGGACCGACCGCCCGAGCTGCCCGTCGGGCACGGGACCGCCTGAGCTGCGCCTCGTGCACGGGACCGACCGCCCGAGCTGCCCGTCGGGCACGGGACCGCCTGAGCTGCGCCTCGTGCACGGGACCGACCGCCCGAGCTGCCCGTCGGGCACGGGACCGCTTGAGCTGCCCCTCGGGCACGGGACCGCCTGAGCTAGACAGATCTGCCCGGGCCTAGGCCGCCGGTTCACCCGCCGCAGTCCAGCGCGCGGTTTGTCGCGGAGACCGGCGTCGCCCGATCCAACCGAAGGGAGTTGCAACCCGCCGACCGCCTCCACACACCCTCGCTCGTCCAGGCACCATGGGCCGCCCTCAGCGGCGTTCCGGGCCACCAGCCGGAACCGTTCATCGGCGACGAGCCGGACCGGTGACCAGTCCCCGGAACCCACGGTGCGTCCGGACCTTTCCGGCATCGGCGACGAGTGGCGAAGAACACGAGCAGCGGTCGCTGACGCACGCCGAACGGTCAATTCCCCAGGTCAACGGGTGGTCCAAGGGCATGCCTCAGTGCGTGTGCGAAAAGGCGGGAAAGTGTCGAATCCCGTGGTAGACCCGTTCTCGCGGGCGGGACGGCGGGGTCAGCGGCCGGTGATCGGCTCCTTGTTATCGGCCGGACAGTGGGCTACTGGGCGTTCATCGATCGGTAACGGCCGGTTGTCGCGCGGAGTCTTCCCCGCAATGTGCAACTTGCCGTTTAGTGAGACGTGCGCCACCACGGCCCCGACCCGGACGGCGCGAAAACCGGACCTCGAAGGCAGGAAAGCAATGTTGGACGCGAATTGGCCGGACAGCTGGCGGAACGCCTTCCGCATCGAACTGCGTGCGGAGGCGATCGGCCTCGCCTGGCGCGGCTGGCCGGTGCTTCCGGGGGCGACCCCGGAGCCGATCACCGCGGAGGGGGACGACCTGACCTGGCGCCGGCCGGTGCCGGTGCGCGACGACTGGCGTGAGCTGGTCGGTTCGCACGCCCACGAGGTCGCCAGCTGGTTCAGCGACCGCACGCACAGCCTGCTGGTGGCGACCGGCACCGTGCTCGACGCGGTCGAGGTGGACCAGGAACTGGGCAAGCGCGCCGCGCGACTGCTGCGCGCCATCGGGCACCCGGCCCCGATCGTCGCCATGCCGAACGGCCGGTGGCTGTTCCTCACCTTGCCCTCCGAGCACCTTCCCGCCGAACTCGCCGAGCAGATTTCCCTGCAATGGCACGGCAAGGACAGCTACATCCCGCTGCCGCCGTCGCCGTTCCAGCACGGTGTCGTGCACTGGCGCGTGAAGCCCGAGGTGTGCGGCTGGCAGCTGCCGCCCGCCGCCGAGGTGCAGGACGTGCTGGTTCGCGCCCTCGCCGACGAGCACGCCTCGATGCTGGTCGAGAGCACCGCCGCCTGATTTCCGGTTCCATCCCGGCAGGCAGCACGCGACAACCGAAAAAAGTCTTCACGTTCCATCGTGGCCGCACTGTTCCCCGTGCTGACGCAACGCCCCGAGCACGGCTCCCAGTACGGCCACCGCCCCTGCCTTGTCCAGCGGATCGTTGCCGTTCCCGCACTTCGGCGACTGGACGCAGGACGGGCAGCCCGTCGGGCACTCGCAGGAGACGATCGCCTCCCGCGTAGCGGCCAGCCACGGGACAATCGCGGCATAACCGCGGTCGGCAAACCCCGCACCCCCGGGATGCCCATCGTGCACGAACACCGTCGCCTCCCCGGTGTCCTCGTGCCACGCGGTAGACACCCCGCCGATGTCCCAGCGGTCGCACGTAGCGAACAGCGGTAGCAGGCCGATCGCCGCGTGCTCGGCGGCATGCAGGGCACCGGGGACGCGCGCCGGAAGCAAACCGGCGCCCCCCGGTGCTCTGCCAGCACCCCCGGTCCCCACCGGTCCCACCGCAACACCGATCTCGACCCCGGCACCGGGGCCCCGCCCAGCCGCCGGATCGCCCGAAACTTCGCCGGTTACCCCGACAGCCGACGAGGCACCCCCGGTCCCCACCGGTTCTCCGGCCGCACGACGGTCCGCCGCCCCCGCAGCGGTCCCGTCGATTCCCCCGGCGGCTGGCGATGCACTCCCGGCCCCCGCCGTCTGGCCGCTCGCCGACACCGCGCCCATTCGGCCGGGATTCCCGGCAGCTGGGGACGCGCCCTCGGACCCCGTCTGCCCGCCAACCCCGTGGCTCGCTACCGATCCCGCAGCGGTCCCGTCCTTCTCCGCCGTGGCTGGCGACGTGGTTTCAGCACGGCTCGCCCCGTCGACAGCCTCGTTGTTCGCCGACCCGGCAGCGGTTTCGCCGACGCCACCGCCAGCCGGAGATTCCAGCAGCCCACCCGAAACCGTGTACCAAACCGCTCTCGTGTGCAGGCTCTGTTCCGGCAGGTCAAGCGGCGTATGGTCCAGCACTTCCCCCGACGGCCGCCTCCGTAGATACCCCACCACCTGCGATGTCACCGCGACCTCGCCAAGGCACACTGTCACCCCGCCGTGGCGGCATTGTTCTTCTGTCGACAGCACCGAGATGTCCACGATCTCGCGCGGCGAAGTCGTCCAGTCCGGGTCCTCCGCGTGCACCAGCGCCAGACCTGTCTCCAGATCCAGCTCATCGACGACATACGACGACCCCTGATGCAGATACACCGCGCCGGGATGGACGGAGTAGCAAGCCGATCCGGGGTCGACGGTGCCCAGCATTCGGCCGGAGTCCGCTTCCACCACCGCGATCTGGTCGCCGCCTGAGCCGCGGATGCCGACCTCTCCGTGCGGGCGGTCGCGCGAAGTCCAGTACCAGCCGCTGGAACGTCGGCGTAGCAGCTTCTCCTCGGCCAGATCCGCCAGTACCGCGCGGGCCGCCTCGCCGCCGAAGGTTTCCAACTCCGGTTCGGTGAGCGGCAGCTCCGCGACCGCGCACGCGAGCTGCGGGCCCAGCACGTACGGGTTCGTCGGGTCCAGGACCGCGGTTTCCACCGGGCGCTCCAGCAAAGCGGCCGGGTGGTGCACCAGGTAGGTGTCGAGCGGATCGTCCCGAGCGACGAACACCACGAGCGCCTCATCGCCCGAACGCCCGGCGCGGCCGGATTGCTGCCAGAACGACGCGAGAGTGCCGGGGTAGCCAGCCAGCACCACGGCGTCCAGGCCAGCGATGTCGACGCCCAGCTCCAAGGCGTTCGTGGTCGCGACGCCCAGCAGCCGACCCGAAAGCAGGGCTTGCTCCAGAGCACGACGCTCTTCAGGGAGATAGCCGGACCGGTACGCGGCAACGGTATCCGCCAACCGGGGGTCCACTTCGGACAGAAGGCGGCGTGCTCCCAGCGCGGTCAGCTCCGCACTGCGGCGGGAGCGGACGAAAGCCAGCGATCTAGCGCCTTCGACGACCAGTTCGGTGAGAATCCGCGCGGTCTCGACGCCAGCCGGGCGGCGGACGGGCGCGCCGTTCTCGCCAGTCAGTTCGTCGAGCAACGGCGGCTCCCACAGAGCGACCGTCCGTGCTCCGCGGGGCGACGCGTCGTCGGTGACCGCGGAGCACTGCACGCCGGTGAGCCGGGTGGCGAAGGAAGCTGGCGAAGCAGTAGTCGCCGAAGCCAGCACGAACACCGGGGAGGCTCCGTAATGCTCCGCCACCCGGCGCAGGCGGCGCAGCAACAGCGCGACGTGCGAGCCGAAGACGCCGCGATAGCTGTGGCATTCATCGACCACGACGTATCGCAACCGGCGGAAGAACTGCGTCCATCGGGAGTGCGTCGAAAGGATGCCGCGGTGCAGCATGTCGGGATTGCTGAACACCCAGTTCGCGTGCGCGCGGACCCAGTCGCGCTCTGTCATCGGAGTGTCTCCGTCGAACGCCGCCGCGCGCACGCCTGTGACGTCCAAAGAGGACACCGCGCGCAGCTGATCAGCGCCGAGTGCCTTCGTCGGAGAGAGGTACAGCGCGGTCGCCCGCGGGTCCGTGGCCAATGCGGTGAGCACCGGCAGCTGATACGCCAGCGACTTCCCCGACGCGGTGCCGGTGGACACCACGACGTGCGTGCCCGCGTGCGCCAGCGAAGCCGCATCGACCTGGTGCCGCCACGGTTTTTCGACTCCGGCCGCACCGAACGCGGCCACCACCGACGGCTCCGCCCACTCCGGCCACGGCTCGTGCCGGGCCGCGCGTTCCGGCAGCCGGGACACGTGCGTCACCGGATTCTCGTGCGCCGGGATCCCTGCCGTGACCCGGTCCAGCAGCCTCCGTCCTCGCTCTCCCACCACGTGCCGAAGCTTCGCACAGGGCACCGACAAAACCTGGCCGAGATCGATCCAGTGACCAATCACACAAGGTCACCGAACGTACTGTCGCCGGGACGCATTGCGGACGCGCAGATCACTACCAATACACTCCCTCGATCCACACCCACTGTGGCGAGCGTCATGCGAGACGTGCATTGCTTGCACGGCTAGCGTGTCCTTCGGCACAGATCCACGCCAGTGCAGGCGCGCCGGGTACGACGGGCCCGCGCTGGCCAAACGGCGTTCCCAGGAGGACGAATGTCCCGGCAGTTCCTCGCGGAGGGCGGTATCACGCTCTCCGGGGGTGGCTACACCATCGTCGGTGTGGTCGCCGTGGTCGCCCTTGTCGCACTGGCCATCGGTTACGTGCTGCTCAAGGAGGTGCTGGCCGCGGGCCAGGGCACCGCCAAGATGCAGGACATCGCGAAGGCAGTGCAAGAAGGTGCGGCCGCATACCTGAAGCGGCAGCGCAACACCCTCGGCATCTTCGGCGTGATCGTGTTCCTGCTCCTGTTCGCGCTCCCCGCGGACGACTGGAACGAGAGGATCGGCCGGTCGATCTTCTTCCTTATCGGGGCGGCGTTCTCGTTCGCCATCGGCTACCTCGGCATGTGGCTGGCCACGCAGGCGAACCTGCGCGTGGCCGCCGCGTCGCGCGAGGAGGGCGGCCGTGAGAAGGCGATGCGCGTGGCGTTCCGCACCGGCGGCGTGGTCGGCATGATCACCGTCGGGCTCGGCCTTCTGGGCGCGGCGATCGTGGTGCTCGTCTACACCGGTCAGGCGCCGAAGGTGTTGGAGGGCTTCGGTTTCGGCGCGGCTCTGATCGCCATGTTCATGCGTGTCGGCGGCGGCATCTTCACCAAGGCCGCCGACGTCGGTGCTGACCTGGTCGGCAAGGTTGAGCAGGGTATCCCTGAGGACGACCCGCGCAACGCCGCGACGATCGCCGACAACGTCGGCGACAACGTGGGCGACTGCGCCGGCATGGCCGCGGACCTCTTCGAGTCCTACGCGGTGATGCTCGTCGCCGCGCTGATTCTCGGCAGCTCCGCGTTCGGTGCGTCCGGCCTGATCTTCCCGCTGATCGTGCCCGCCATCGGCGTGATCACCGCGGTGATCGGCGTCTACATCACGAAGGCACGCGCGGGCGAGGGCGGCCTGGTCACGATCAACCGCTCGTTCTACATCTCCGCGGTTATTTCCGCGGTGCTGTCGGCGATCGCCGCGTTCGTGTACCTGCCGAACAGCTTCGCTGAATTCGGCGAGGGCTACGCGCACAACACCGGTAACCCGGCGGTGATCGCGACGGTCGCGGTGATCATCGGCATCGTGCTCGCCGCACTGATCCTGCGCATCACCGGCTACTACACCGGCACCGAGCACAAGCCGGTGCAGGACGTCGGCAAGACGTCGGAAACCGGTGCGGCGACGGTAATCCTGTCCGGCATCTCGGTCGGCTTCGAGTCCGCCGTGTACACCGCGCTGGTGATCGCTGCGGCCGTGTTCGGCGCTTACCTGCTCGGCGGCGGCGTCGCGCTGTTCGCGGTGGCGCTGGCCGGCACCGGCCTGCTGACCACCGTCGGCGTCATCGTCGCGATGGACACCTTCGGCCCGGTCTCGGACAACGCGCAGGGCATCGCCGAGATGTCCGGCGACGTCGACGAGAAGGCCGCGCAGATCCTCACCGAACTGGACGCGGTCGGCAACACCACCAAGGCCATCACCAAGGGCATCGCGATCGCTACCGCGGTGCTGGCGGCGACTGCGCTGTTCGGCTCCTATTCGGACGCGATCGCGAAGACCGTCGCCGAACGCGGCGAGGGCGCGGTCACTGCGGTGAACTCGTTCGTCAACCAGGTGGTCAGCCCGAACACGCTGGTCGGCGTGATCGTCGGCGCGGCGGTTGTGTTCCTCTTCTCCGGTCTCGCGGTCAACGCGGTTTCGCGTGCCGCCGGCGCGGTGGTGTACGAGGTGCGCCGCCAGTTCCGCGACATCCCCGGGATCATGGAGGGCACTACGCGGCCCGAGTACGGCCGGGTCGTCGACATCGTCACCCGCGATTCGCTGCGGGAGCTGGCGACGCCGGGTCTGCTGGCCGTTTTCGCGCCGATCGCGGTCGGGTTCGGTCTCGGCACCGGTGCGCTCGCCGGGTACCTGGCGGGTGCGATCGCGACCGGCACGCTGATGGCGATCTTCCTCGCCAACTCCGGTGGTGCCTGGGACAACGCGAAGAAGCTCGTCGAGGACGGCAACCACGGCGGCAAGGGTTCCGACGCGCACGAGGCGACGATCATCGGCGACACCGTCGGCGACCCGTTCAAGGACACCGCCGGTCCCGCGATCAACCCGCTGATCAAGGTCATGAACCTGGTCTCGGTGCTGATCGCGCCCGCGGTGGTCACGCTGACGCTCGGCGGCGGCGCGGACACCACGTGGCGGATCGTGATCGCGGTCGTCGCGGTCGCGGTGATCGTGGCGGCGATCGTCGTGTCCAAGCGGCGCGGCAGCGTCATGGCGGAGACTCCGGCGGAGGCGAAAGCCTGACGCGTTGCTCCATTCGGGCCCGGTACGCCTTGTGCGTGCCGGGCCCGTTCGCGTCCACGACCCGGGGCGAGTTGCGGTCTACTGGCGGGTCGGTACCGTGCGGAGGACACGGATTTCGATGGACAGGAGTGGTGCGGGTGCGGCCGCGGTGGACCGGTTTAGCCGCGCTGGCAACAGGAATCGGCCTTGGGCTCACGGGCTGCGGGCAACCGCCGCCGCCGAGCGAGCAGGTCGTGTCCGGCGGGCACGCGGAGGCGGCGGGCCCATCCGATCCGGCCGCGAAATGGGCCGACGGGTACTGCGGCGCGGTCACGCATCTGGTTCGTGCGCTGGCGAATCTGCCCTCGATCGATCCGAGTTCGTCAGCGCAGGCCGCTCGCACGTCGAGCGATCTGCTGGCGTCGGTCGCCACCGGCATCGACCGGACCGTGTCCGGGCTGCACCAGGTCGGCCCAGCGCCGCTGCCCGGTGGCGAACCGGCGCGCACGGCTTTGCTCGACCAGTTCGCTTCGGTGCGGCACCAGACTGACCAGGTGCGCGGCAAACTCGACGCGGCCGAGGGTCCCGAAGCGGTGAAAGCGGCGCTGGACGACGCCAAATCGGCTATCGACCAGATTTCCCGGCTCGACGTCCTCAAGGGCCTGGAAGCGACGCCAGCCCTGTCCGCGGCGGGCAAGCGCGCGGCGGGCTGTCAGGAACTGGTGGTCCCGCCCGCGCCACGCTGATCGAGTGCCCGCCGAAGGGCGACCGCGCGCTCCGCATCATGGTGGGCGACGGCGGCGAGGTAGTGCTGAAGCAGCGCCTGCCGAGACCGTTCGAGTTCGGTCAAGCTGACCGACGCCGCCCGGCCGTCTCGCAGCGTCGCCAGCACTGGTTCGGGCAGTCGGTCGACTTCGCGCCCGTGCCCAGGATTCAAGCCGTGCCGCAGGCATTCCAGGGCGATGATCTGGTCGCGAAGGTCGTCGAGCATCAGGAGGGCCTGCCAGGTCCGGCCGCGGGCGATGGCCGAGCGGGCGTGCACCGCGTATAGCCAGGCCATGCCGATCACCTGCGCGCTGTCCGGTTCCGCGGCGCTGGCCGGCTCGTTGGCCTGGCCGAACACGAGCTGAAAGCCGTCCTCGGTGGCCCGGAACAGATCGTGGGGCCAGAACGACAAGTCGACCTGGAGCGAGGAGCCGAGGAGGAAGACCCGATAGCGAACTCCCTCGCGCGAGGTCACGTCGAGGGTGTCGGCGACGCCGAACTTCTCGTCGAGCGACCGAGTCCAGCGTGCGACGATTGCGGACTCGTCCGCGTCCTCCGCGAGCTGAAGCACGAGATCGATGTCTGACCAGCGGTCCTCGGCACCGCGAGCGGCCGATCCGACCAGAGCGGCACCTGTGATGTCCACGTCCTGGCGGGCCGCGGCGATCAGCTCGGCACGCACCCGGACGCGTTCGGCGACTTCGAACAACTGGGCTCCCAGGGTCGGTACCGGTATTATTATACCGACAACGCTGAGTGCGCGGGAAAAACCTCGGCGTGACGCTCGCCTTCAATCGAACTTGTGTTCTATCATCGCGGCGTGGATCGGACGATCTCGCTGTTCTCGGCGGAGGCGACCGGCCCGGGCCTGCCCGACCTGGCCGGGCTGCTGTGCTGCCAGGGGCAGATCACCGGGTTCGGCCGTACGGCGGCGCGGCTGTCGGTGCTGGTCGAGGAGTCGTGGCGGGCTCGGGCGCTGGCGCGCGAATGCCGCAGCCGGGGCGCGGACGCACAGGTCGCGGCGGCCGAATGCGGCAGTCCGCAGGTGCGCACGTCGTTCCGGGTCGATCTGCTCGGGCTCGCCGAACAGTGGCTGCGGCCGGGACACACCGGTCCGGCGGAGGACGATTCGGGCAAGGCGGTGCCGGGCGGCTTCCGGCTGAGCGGCGCGATGCTGCGGATGTGGGCGCTCGCGGCGGGCCGTCCCGAACCGGGCGGCTACCTGCTGGGCGTCGATCCGCTGGCCCCAGGAATGCATGAGGAACTGCTGGCTGTGCTCGCATCGCTGGGCGTCCAGGCCCGGCTGCTCGGGCCGAAGGCGGAGCAGCCCGCGGTGCGTGTCAGCGGACGGCGGAAGCTGGCCGGTCTGCTGGAGCTGATCGGCGAACCTCCGGCCGGGGCGGAGGCGGCGTGGCCGGAGTTGCCGCCGGCCGGGGAGCGCCGCGAACGGACGCCGGGAGAGCCGCGCCGAGGCGCTCCGGCGGAGAGTCCCGCGCAGTATTTACTGGAGGCTGTGGGGTAGCCGCGCAGAAAAAGTCCCCCACCGCCAAGCGATGGGGGACCGATGAAGTGTCCTACGGTTTCGGCAGGGTGCAGCCCTGCTGGTTGAGGTCGATCTCGTTGGCCGGGGTCAGGCAGGCCGGGATTCCGTAGGTCTCTTCGCCGTACTTGTAGTTCGGCCGCACGGTCACGTTGCCTGCTTCGTCGACCTCGCACGGGTTGTTCAGCGTGCAGCGCTGGCCGTCGTCGTTGGACGTGTTGTTCACGCCGATGACCTTGCCGGTGTTGCGGTCGACGACCGGCGAACCGGACGTGCCGCCGATGGTCGCGCAGCCCGGCACGTAGCGGATCGAGTCCTTCCAGACCCAGTTGTTCTCGTGCAGTTCGTGCACGAAACCGTCGATCGAGCAGGAGTAGATCTGCTTCCAGTACCCGGACACCACGTCGATCGGCGTGCCTGCCTGCGGATGGGTGTTGACCAGTTCGAGCGGCGGCACGTTGTACTTCTGCTCGATGTCGGCGTAGGTGTCGCTCAGCTGGTACAGCGAGATGTCGGTGTCGGTCATCGTCGCGTAGACGACCTTGGTCGCGGTCACGGTGCCCACCGAGCTCTGCCCGTCCGGCGACAGCAGGTCGAACGAACGGTTCGAGGACTGCCCGACGATCACCTGCCCCGGATCGGGCATGCCATCTTCGAGACAGTGCCCGTTCGACAGCACCATCGCGGGCGCGTCCATCGGCGTGGCGGCCGGTTTCACGACCGAACCAGAGCAGTTGGACAGCGCCACGGCACCGGTGAACGTGGTGGTCGCCGCGCTTGCTTCGGGGGCGGTGACCAGCGCGAATGTCGCCGTGACGGCGATCGCGGCGCCAACCAGTCGGCGGATCATGGTGGGTTCCTTTCGGCTGGGGGGAGGAATAAGTGAACCGTCGACGTCCTGGGACCCGCCACCGTCTAACGGAGGGTATCGGTGCTATGACCGGTTACCCTGCACGGCACGTGTCCGACATCACGTGCTAGGTGTGGAGGAGAAACATCGTCGAGGTCAGCGGCGATCCGACGGGCAAGGCCCCGGCGGCTCGTCAGGGCACCTCGGCGCTGCGCGGACACCGGGGACGTGCACACTGACAGGTCGAGACGCGGGCGCAGTACCCCTCTGGTGCAGGGGTGAGAGCGCCGCTGCGGCGGCGCGGAGATGAGTGGAGAGCAGGGCAGCGTGGCAGGAACACGGACCAAGAAGAGCGGTACCGGGGGCAACGGTGCCGATCGACGGCGGCTGGTGATCGTCGAGTCGCCAACCAAGGCCCGCAAGATCGCCCCCTATCTCGGCGGCAACTACGTCGTCGAGTCCTCCGTCGGGCACATCCGGGACCTGCCCCGCGGCGCCGCCGACGTCCCCGCGCAGTACAAGGGCGAATCGTGGGCCCGGCTCGGCGTCGACATCGACAACGACTTCAAGCCGCTCTACATCGTCACCCCGGACAAGAAGTCCAAGGTCACCGAGCTGAAGGGGCTGCTGAAGGACGTCGACGAGCTCTACCTCGCGACGGACCCCGACCGCGAGGGCGAGGCCATCGCCTGGCATCTGCTGGAGACCTTGAAGCCCAAGGTCCCGGTGCGCCGGATGGTCTTCCACGAGGTCACCGAGCAGGCCATCCAGGCCGCCGCCGCGGCCACCCGCGAGCTGGACGCCGACCTCGTCGACGCGCAGGAAACCCGCCGCATCCTCGACCGGCTTTACGGCTACGAGGTCTCGCCGGTGCTGTGGAAGAAGGTCATGCCGAAGCTTTCGGCGGGCCGCGTGCAGTCCGTGGCGACGCGGATCGTCGTGGAGCGCGAGCGTGAGCGGATGCGCTTCACCTCGGCGTCGTACTGGGACATCTCGGCGACCATGGACGCCGGCGAGGACGCTTCGCCGCGTACGTTCCCGTCGCGGCTGGTCGCGGTCGACGGTGCGCGCCTCGCGACCGGTCGTGACTTCGACTCGAACGGTCAGCTCAAGGGCAACACGGCGGACATCCGCGTGCTTGGCGAGTCCGACGCCCGGGCGCTGGCCCAGGGGCTGCAGGACCGCGACTTCAAGGTCGCGAGCGTCGAAGAGAAGCCGTACACGCGCAAGCCGTACGCGCCGTTCATGACCTCGACGCTGCAGCAGGAGGCGGGCCGCAAGCTGCGCTTCACCTCCGAGCGCACGATGCGGGTCGCGCAGAAGCTGTACGAGAACGGTTACATCACCTATATGCGTACCGACTCCACGACGCTGTCGGAGTCGGCGATCACGGCCGCGCGAAACCAGGCAACGCAGCTGTACGGCAAGGAGTACGTCTCGCCGTCGCCGCGCCAGTACACGCGCAAGGTGAAGAACGCGCAGGAAGCGCACGAGGCGATCCGTCCCTCGGGTGAGGTCTTCCGTACGCCGGGCCAGGTCGCGAAAGAGCTGGACACCGACGAGTTCCGGCTCTACGAGATGATCTGGCAGCGCACCATCGCGTCGCAGATGGCGGACGCGAAGGGCACCACGATGTCGGTGCGCATCATCGGCACCGCCACGACCGGCGAGGAGTGCACCTTCGCCGCTTCGGGTCGCACGATCACCTTCGCCGGCTTCTTGAAGGCGTACGTCGAGGCAGTCGACTCCGAGGCCGGTGGCGAGGCCGATGACAAGCAGAGCCGGCTTCCGGTGCTGGTCAAGGACCAGGGTCTGACCGCGCCCGAGCTGTCCGCAGACGGCCACTCCACGTCGCCGCCCGCGCGCTACTCCGAGCCGAGCCTGGTCAGCAAGCTGGAAGAGCTGGGCATTGGCCGCCCGTCGACGTACGCGTCGATCATCAAGACCATCCAGGACCGCGGCTACGTCTGGAAGAAGGGCTCCGCCCTGGTTCCGTCGTGGGTCGCGTTCGCGGTGATCGGCTTGCTGGAGCGGCACTTCGAACGGCTGGTGGACTACAACTTCACCGCCGGGCTCGAAGACGAGCTGGACCGCATCGCCAGCGGCGACGAGCATCGCGTCGAATGGCTGTCGAAGTTCTACTTCGGCGGCGACTTCGGCGTCGAGGGTTCGGTCGGCCGTCTCGGCGGGCTGAAGAAGCTCGTCGACGGCAGTGTCGAGGGCATCGACGCGCGCGAGATCAACTCGATCCCGATGTTCAGCGACGCCGAAGGGCACCAGGTCGTGGTGCGCGTCGGCCGCTACGGGCCGTATCTGGAGCGTGAGGTCAACGGCGAGTCGCAGCGCGCGAATCTGCCCGAGGACCTGCCGCCGGACGAGCTGTCGCCGGAGATTGCGGAGAAGCTCTTCGCGACGCCGCAGGAGGGCCGCGTGCTGGGCACCGACCCGGTCAGCGGACACGAGATCGTGGCGAAGGAAGGCCGCTTCGGCCCGTACGTCACCGAGCTGCTGCCTGAGCCGGAGCTGCCCGAGGACGCCACCGCGGCGCAGAAGAAGGCCGCGAAGGCGAAGCTGCCGAAGCCGCGTACAGGCTCGCTGTTCAAGTCGATGTCGATCGAGACGATCACGCTCGACGACGCGCTGAAGCTGCTTTCGCTGCCGCGCGTCGTGGGTAAGGACCCGGAGTCGGGCGACGAGATCACCGCGCAGAACGGGCGCTACGGGCCGTACCTGAAGAAGGGCACGGACTCGCGGTCGATTCAGACCGAGGATCAGCTGTTCTCGATCACGCTGGAAGAGGCGCTGAAGATCTATTCGGAGCCGAAGCAGCGCGGCCGGTCGGCCACCGCGCGTCCGCCGCTGAAGGAACTCGGCGACGACCCGGTGTCGGGCAAGCCGATGGTGGTCAAGGATGGCCGCTTCGGCCCGTACGTGACCGACGGCGAGTACAACGCGACGCTGCGAAAGTCCGACAGCATCGAGGAACTCACCGCGGAGCGCGCCGCTGAGCTGCTGGCGGAGAAGCGCGCGAAGGGTCCGGCGCCGAAAAAGCGGACGACGCGCAAGGCACCGGCGAAGTCCACCGCGACCAAGTCGACCACGACGAAGTCCGCGGCGGCGAAGTCGACCACGGCGAAGAAGGCACCGGCTAAGCGAAGCAGTACCGCGACGAAGTCGAAGTAACGAGGATCCGAAGGGCCACCTGGAAAACTCCGGGTGGCCCTTTCTCGGATCAGGGGGATGGATGGGGGAGACGCAGCGCGCTCGTGCCGCGGTTTCCGTGGTTTTCGCGGTTTGTGGTGCGGCATTCGCTTCATGGGCGGCTCGAGTGCCTGCGGTGCAAGCGAAACTCGGCCTCAGCACCGGAGAACTCGGGATCGGGGTGTTCGGGCTGGCCGCCGGTTCGGTGGTCGCCTTGCTGGCCGCGGGGCCGTTGATCACGAAGATCGGCAGCAGGCGCGGGGTTCTTTGCGGAGCCGCGGTGTTGTGCGGTGGATTGCCGCTCGTCGCCTTCGCGCCGGACCTGCCGTTGTTCGTTGCCGCGCTCGTGGTGCTCGGAGTGGGCAACAGCCTGCTGGACGTCTCGATGAACGCGCACGCCGCGCGCGTCGAAGAGGCGTACGGGCGGCCGATTTTCGCTGGGTTCCACGCCTTCTGGAACATCGGCGGATTGGCGGGATCGGGTGCCGCGGCGCTGATGGAGGTCTGGCGGGTGCCGATCGAAGCGCACTTCGCCGGTGCTGGCGTGGTGCTGCTGGTGCTCGGGATTTTCGCCGCTTCGCAGTTCTTGCCGGGTGCCGATCGCGGACAGGGCGAGGCGGCGTTCGCCTTGCCCAGCAAGGCATTGATCCCGCTGGGCGTGATCGCGTTCTGCGGTTTCGTCGCGGAAGGCACGGTGAACGACTGGAGCGCGGTCTACCTCCGGGAGGTCACTACGGCGAGCGCGGCCGTCGCGTCGCTGGGCTACTTCGCGTTCTCGATCACGATGATCGGGGTGCGCACGGTGGCCGACCGGGTCGTCGAGCGCGTCGGCGCGGTGCTGTTCCTGCGGGTCGCGACCGCGGTGACGGTCGCCGGATTCCTGCTGGTGGTCGCGGTGCCGGCACCGATGGTCGCGGTGATCGGGTTCGCGGTGGTCGGACTCGGCGTGTCCGGGATCGTGCCGCTCGCGTGGAGCGCGGCCGGACGCAAGCAACCGGAGGCACCGGGGCGCGCGATCGCGGCCGTCGCGGCGTGCGGATACCTCGGGTTTCTCGCCGGTCCGGTGCTGGTCAGCGGCCTGAGCGGCGGAATCGGCCTGCACTGGACGCTCGCCGTGGTCGGCGCTCTTGTGGTGACGGTCGGCTTCCTCGCGCCCACGATGCGTGTCGGCGACCCGGTGTCGCGGCGCTGACCGACCGCTCGGCGCACGGATGGGTCGACTCGAACAAAAGTTCGAGAAATTGTCGGTACCAGGGTGTTCAATGACGGGGTGAGCAGTTCAGCACCCGTCGTCTTCGACGTCATCGACGAGGTCATCGGACCGCTGCGGGCCGAGATGCCGCAGCGGCCTTCGGTGATGGAGTTCTACGACCCGCATTTCCAGGTGCCGCCCGTGCTGGCCGAGGAGGAGCCCGCCGGAGCGGCTTCGGGACTGAGCTTGGCAGAGGAGGTCCGGCAGTCGTTCGGGCCGATGCTCGGCGCCGGGCTGGCCGAGGAGGTGGAGCAGTACACGCGATTCGTCGCCGGGATGACCGCGCTCGGGCTCGCCGCTGAGGGAGAGGTGACCGCCGAAGCGGTCGAGCTGTACCGAGTGCTGCGCGGCGGGTTCATCCGAGGAGTGGTCACCGGGGTGTTCCCGGCGAGCGAGGAGCCGTGGGAGGTGCGGTTCTTCGGAGACGAGGACTTCACCACGGTGATGAGCAAACTGGGCCGCCGGGCGCGGCTGCGGTCCGGGATGCTGAGCGCGCTGCCCGGATGGGTGTTCGACGGCCTGCCGGACCGCCCGCCCGGCCCTGGCCCCGCAGTGCGCATAGAGACCGACGACAGCGGCCTGATCCCGCGGGCGGCGTGGGGAGACCTGGACGTCATCCGGCAAGCGGTGGCCCGGCCCCGGCAGGGAACGGTGCTGGTGGACCTGGCAGTACGGGACGCGGTGCTGGCGGAGTACCCGCACGGAGCGTTCGGGCTGGTGGACAACGATCAGGGGAGGTACCAGTTCCGGGCCGCGCCACGAGGCGGAGGCGGCGGATGGGTGGTGACGTGGTCTCCGGCTACCCGGGGGACCGCGGAGGCGTGGATCGTGGAGGCGGTGCGCGGTCATGCTTGACCGGAGGTGCTGGCGGCCGGACCGGATCTGGTCGGTCGAGTCCGGGGTGTCGGACCGAGCGCGGGACAGTCCAGCTGGAGTCTGGGACGTTCCTGGCTGAGCGCGGGGCGGCCCGGCCGAGCGTGGGACAGTCCGGCTGAGCCGCGCTGGTCCGGGCTGAGCCGCGCTGGTCCGGGTTGTGCCGGGTTGTGCCGGGTTGGTCCGGGCTGGTCCGGGCTGGTCCGGGTTGTGCCGGGCTGTGTGCTGGCTGGTCCGGGTTGTGCCGGGCTGTGTTCCGGCTGCGGCTGGCTGTCCCGGGCTGTGCTGGGCTGTGTGCTGGCTGGGGCTGGTTGTGCCGGGTTGTGCTCCGGCTGCGTTCCGGCTGGGGCGAGCCTGGCTCAGTCGCGCTCAGTGCCTCTCCGGGCGGACCCGGTCGGTTCGTCCACGCCGCAACCGGTCCGCCAACCGGCTGACCCGCCAGCTCGATCGATCTGTCAGCCGGGCCAGCTCGGGCCAGCCGGGACAGCCCGGGCCGGTCTGTCGGTCCCGCCCGCCCGTCGGCCGAAGTCAGCCCTGCCGACCTGTCGGTCCTGTGCGCTCATCAGCCAAGCCCGGTCACCCCAGCTCCTGCAGCCAGCCAGTCCTGCCCCTGAAGTCCAACCCCGCCCCCTCGGCCCGGCCCAGGGTTCCCCGTGCCAAAACCCCTCCGCCCGGCCGTCTGTCGGCGGTCACTGGTCCGGGTGGCGCGCCTTCCCCCGGGCGCGGGCAGTAGTGGTTCTGCGGCCATTGGGTGGATGCGGGGACCGGTACTCTCGCCGACACTGGACTCGCCGGACATTCCGTAGTGAGGTGGTCGCCATGAGCACGAGCGACGGGACTCCGTTTTTTCCCGCCTCCGGGCCGGACCGGGACGGGACGTTGGCCGGCGAGGTCGGCGAGGTCGGGGGCGAGCGGTTCTCCGATCCGTTGTCCGGGTTCGAGATGGCGTCCGGCCGCGCGCCCCGGCCGTTGCCGACCGCCAAGCCGGTTCAGCATGATCCCGAAGAGGTCAAGCGGATGGTCGAGGCCGCGCTGAAAGAGGAAGCCAAGAAGAAGGAAGTCGTCAAGACGCCGAATCCGGTTCCGCCGTCCGACCGGCCGGATCTGGTTCCGCTCGGGTTGCTGCCGCGGCAGCGGACGTGGCCGACCAAGGCTCCGCAGCTGCTGAAGAAGGTGCCCCGGCCGCGGCCGAAGCGGGTCACCGAGATCGCTGACGACGACATCGAGGAGGAGCTCGCCGAACGGCAGAGCCGGCGTGGGCTGCCCTCGATCAGCATGCCCAGCTTCGGGCGTCCCTCCAGCAGCACGGCGGGCGTGGTGCTCGCTGTGGTGTTGCTCATCGTGTTCGGAATTGTCGCGATCGAGCTCATCGCTAGCCTGGTGAGCAGTGTGAAGGGGCTGTTCGGCTGACGCCCGCTGACCTCGTATATCACGGGGCGTGCCCTCCTCCCGTCCGCGGCGGGACTACCCTGGCGGCTACACGGTCGGGGGATCCGCAGGGGTCGCCTGACTCCGCCGTGACAAGTGGGGTGGGCGTATCAGCGAGGGCGTACGGTCGGTGCCCGGCACCGGCCCGGGCGGATCGGGCGGGACGTCCACGATTCACCGGGCCCGCCGAGTGCTGGCGATCAAGCCGTTCCGTCGGCTGTGGGGCGTCACGTATCTGTGCAGTGTCGCCGACTGGCTGAACCTGCTGAACCTGACCAGCCTGAGCACCAAACTCCTCGACAACTACTCCGCGCAGAACTACGCGTTCGTCGGCGTCGTCGTCACCGCGCTGCTGCCCGGCCTGTTGTTCGCGCCGGTCGGCGGCCTGCTCGCGGACCGGTTCGACCGGCGCAAGATCATGGTCATCTGCGACCTGCTGCGCTGCGGGTTCCTGCTCTCGATCGCCATCATCGGGGCACCGTGGTGGCTGTTCGTGGCGAACTTCCTGGTCGGCTGCTGTTCGATCATGTGGATCCCGTCCAAGGACGCGGCGGTGCCGAACCTGCTGCGCCGCCCCGAGCAGGTCGAGACCGCCAACCAGCTGGGCATGGTGATGACCTACGGCCTCGCCGTCATCACCGCCGCCGGGGCGAACGCGCTGATCCAGGGCGCGAACTCCACGTTCCAGCTCTTCCAGGGCCCCGGGGTCGACCTCTACATCGCCAAGGTCGTCGTCGTCATCACCGGCCTGCTGTACCTGATCAGCGGCATTCTCGTCGCCACCCGCATCCCCGAACTGTCCCTGCGCGACGTTCACTCGCTGCCGCAGCAGAAAGTCAAGCGGGCTGACGAGGAGAAGTTCGGCTTCGGCGCGATGATGCGCGACGGGCTGAAGTTCGTCCGCAGCACGCCGATCGTCCGCGGCCTGCTGATCGGTGCCTTCGGCGCGTTCGCGGCCGGTGGCGCGGTCATCGGCGCGGCCAAGCCGTACTCGTCGTCGCTGCTCGGTGGAGACGCGGCGTTCAACCTGCTGATGCTGGCCGTGTTCATCGGCCTCGCTCTCGGGATGGCGCTGGCCCCGAAGCTCGCGCACCGGCTCCCGCACGACCGGCTGTTCGGCATCTCGATCGTCCTCGCCGGGCTCGCGCTCGGCGTCGTCGCGTTGTCGCCGCACCTGGCGATCTCGGTCGGCGCGGTCGCCTTCGTCGGCATCTGCGCCGGCACCGCCTTCCTCACCGGCGTCACGATCATCGGCTCCCGGGTCGAGGACGCGATCCGCGGCCGGATCAACGCGATCTACCAGGCGATGCTCAAGATCGTGCTGTTCGGCGCGACGGTGGTCACGCCGGTGTTGATCGGCCTGGTCCGGCAGCGCAACGTCACCCTGTTCGGCACGCCGATCATCGTCGACGGCACGCGCCCGGTCATCCTCGGCGGCGGCCTGCTCGCCGTGCTGCTCGGCATCATCGCCTACCGGCAGATGGACGAGCGGCGCACCGAGAAGATCTTCAGCGACCTGCGCAACGCGCTGCGCCGCAACCCGCGCCGCGTCAACGGCTTCCTGATCGCCGTCGAGGGCACCACCGCGGTCAACACCGCCGAGCAGGCCGCTCGCCTCGCGCGCTGGCTCGGCACCGGCACCCGGCCGGTCGTGCTCAGCGCCGACCCGGCGCTCGGCGAACAACGCTTCCGCACGCTTGTTTCGGACGCTGCCCTCACCGGGGTGCGGGCGCAGGCGCTCGTCGCCGCGGCCGTGCGCGCCGAGCTGGTGGAACGCCAGATCCAGCCCGCGCTCGACGGCGGGTCCGTCGTCGTCATGGAACGCTTTGTCGACTCCCCGCTCGCGTCGCTGTCCGCGGCGGGCGAGCTGGACCGCGCCGAGCTGGAAGGCCTGGTCGACTGGGCCACCGGACGGCTCCGCCCGGACCTCACCGTGCTTCTCGACTCCGCGCACCCGGATGACCCGCAGCCGTCGCTGAAGGACCAGCTGTGGGTGCAGAAGCTGCTCGCCGAGATGGCCGCCGCCGACCCGGACCGGTACGTGGTGGTCGACGCCGAGGCCTCCGACGACGAGGTGGCGGGCCGCGTCCGCAGCGCCGTCCAGTCGGTCTTCGCCGGGCTCGCCCCCGCGGAACCGCCGGAGGACGAGCCCGAGGACGCGGCTGGCGCGGACGTCGCAGAGGCGGCGGCCGCCGAAGCGGAACCGCCGGAGAACGGCGCGGACGCGCTGTCCGCAATGTCCAAAGTGGAGGATCGGTGACGACCCCGATCGGCGTCTGGACAGAGCTTGTCGGCCAGGAGCCTGCCGTGGAAACGCTGTCCACCGCGGCGGCCGCGGCAGCCAAGATCGTTGCTGGCGAAGCTGTCGCGCCAGCGGCGATGACCCACGCCTGGCTCCTGACTGGACCGCCGGGCTCCGGCCGTTCGGTCGCCGCGCGCGCGTTCGCCGCGGCCCTGCAGTGCAGCACCGGAACCGGTTGCGGCGCTTGCCCCGGCTGCCGGACGACGATGGCCGGCACCCACGCGGACGTGCGGCTGGTCGTCCCGGAAGGACTGTCCATTTCGGTCGCCGAGATGCGCGCGCTCGTGCAGGCCGCGGCGCGACGGCCGACGACCGGCGAGTGGCAGGTCGTGATCATCGAGGATGCCGACCGGCTCACCGAGGGCGCTTCGAACGCGCTGCTCAAGGCTGTGGAAGAGCCACCCGCCCGCACCGTCTTCCTGCTGTGCGCGCCGTCGGATCACCCGGAGGACGTCTCGGTCACCATCCGTTCGCGGTGCCGGCTGGTTCCGCTGCGCACTCCGCCCGCCGAGGCGATCGCGCAGGTGCTGATCTCCCGGGACGGCGTCGAGCCCGAGCGCGCCAACTGGGCCGCGGCGGTGTGCAACGGTCACGTCGGCCGCGCGCGTCGCCTCGCCACTGATGAAGCCGCTCGGCAGCGTCGCGCTACCGTGTTGCGGATTCCGCTCGGACTGCGCCGTCCGGACGACGTTTTCACCAGCGCTGACCAGTTGATCAGCGCGGCGGAAGCGGACGCGGGCGAGGAAAGCAAGGGCCGCGACGAGCAGGAACGCTCCGAGCTGCGCACCGCGATGGGCGGCGACGGCACCGGCAAGGGCGTCGCCGGAGCGAAACGTGCCGCTGAGGCCGCGGTGAAGCAGCTGGAGAAGCGCCAGAAGTCTCGCGCGACGCGGACCCAGCGCGACACGCTCGACCTCGCCTTGGTCGACTTGGCGGGCTTCTACCGCGACGTCCTGGTGACGACCACCCGTTCCGGTGCGACGCTGACGCATCCAGACCACTCCGAGCAGATCAACTCGGCTGCGGCTTCCTGGTCGCCGGAGTCGACGCTGCGCCGCTTGGAGGCGGTGCTGGAGTGTCGTGACGCGATCGGGTTGAACGTGAAGCCGCGGATCGCGGTGGAAGCGATGGTTACCACGCTGCGCCAAGGCTGACTCGTGAGTGTTGATCACAGTGAGAACCGTGATCAACACTCACCAGAAAACGGCCCCCTCGCCAGCCAGCGAGAGAGCCGTTTCCCTGCCTAACGTCAGTCGCGCGGATGCGGCGACGGCTTGAACGGGGTGTCCGGACCGCCGGTCGGCCGGTTCAGCACCAGCGCGGGACGCCGCCGGTGCGGGAACGCCGCGACCAGCACGACGCCGAGCAGCAGCATCGCCGTACCCGTCCAGAACAGCGGCACCGTGTCGTACGCGCCGTTCGTGTAGGCCAGGTGCTTCACCGGACCAGCCGGTGCGGCACCACCCTGGGGCGGGGCAGGCGGAGTCGTCGTCGAACCGCATACGACGCCGCCGGTCGGGGCGTAGGAGCGGGCGACCTGCTCGCCAAGCGACAGCTGCGCCAGCGACGACGGCAGGTTGTCGCCAGCCTGCTTCGGCAGCAGCGACTTCAGCTTCTGCGTCGGCAGCACCTGGAGGTCGAGCAGCCGCGCGGCCGCGCCGATCTGGTAGCCCTTGAACGGCGTGGTCGCCTCGGACTGCTTCTGGTCGAGGTTCGCGATGCTCAGCCGCAGCACACCGAGGTCGAGCACCTTGTTAGTGGTGTCGCCGAGCTGCTGGAGGCCCTTCGTCGCGGTGGCGACGAGGCCGCCGACCACCGGCACGTTGTCCAGCGCGCCGAACTGGTCGCTCAGCGGCGAGAGCGGCAGGCCGATCGGGATGTCCTTGGTCGGGTGCGCCGCGTCGAGCGTGTACAGCGTCTTGCCGCCGGCCGCGATGGTGATCACCGGAGCCTGGTAGTCCACCTTGGACGTCTTCGCGTCGCCGGTGGAGGTGACGGTGAGCGTCGGCTGGCTGGCCACCTTGAGGTTCAGTTCGAGCGGGGTGCCCTTGAGGATGTTGATGTCCGCCGCCTGCAGCGTGGACTTCGACTGCACCGCCTTGTTCTTCGAACCGGGGATGTCGACGAGCTTGACCTGCGACCGCGACGACAGCGTGTTCGGCAGGCTCAGCAGCGAACCGGTGCCCGCGGTGGGCGTCTGGCCGCTGCCGGGAAGCAGGCCGCCGAGGCTCTGCAGGCCGCTCTTCGGGTCGAAACCCTGCGCGAGCTGGGTGTTGTCCGGCAGTTTCAGCCCGCCGTTGCCGAGCAGCGGGACCTGCGGCAGCGTCGGGATGACGTTCAGCAGCGACAGGCTGGCGACGGACGTGCTGGAGTCGGCGATCGTGTCCACGCACGGGCCGAGCGATTCGCTCCAGCGGGCGTGCGCGGTGCCGTTGAGCAGCCCGACGTTGAGCAGCGGGTTCGACGGCGCGTTCAGGCCTCCGCTGATCTCCTTCGGGTTGTCCGGCAGCGCGGTCTGCACGAGGCTGCCCGGCGTCTGCGGAGCCTGGCCCCCGACGGCCAGCCCGAACGGAGACGACTGCGCGATCGACTTCTCGTAGGCCAGGTAGGCCTCCGAGTTCGCCGACGCGCTGGACAGTCCCATCCCCGCTTCGAGCGCGGACTGCTTAGGCAGGGTCTGGCCGAAGCCCGGAAGGATCGTGCTCGTGGTGACCGAGTTCGGCAGCAACCGCAGGACGCCGAGCGCAGTACCCGCGTCGCCCACCGCGTGCCCGAGCGGCTGCGGCCCGATGGGCGCGGACGCGGGCGGCTGCGAGGGGTTGTTCGGCTGCGGGATCGGCGTCGTCGGAATCTCCTGCGCACCGGCCGGCGCAGCCAGAAGCAGCAGCAACGCGGCAGTTGCGGGTACCGCCAGCGCACGGGGCAGTCTTCGCTGCATGTGCCGGGTCCTCCAGTGGATCGCCGGGTCGGGGGGGGGTGAGACCGAAGTCATAGGAGCCTAACGACGCGGCCCCCGCAAGGTGACGCACCACGCCTCCGCTACACTGGTGACCGTCGCACAGCGGCATGCCGCCTTAGCTCAGTCGGCCAGAGCGATTCACTCGTAATGAATAGGTCGGGGGTTCGATTCCCCCAGGCGGCTCCCAGGTCAGGCCCTATCCGAAGCAGTTCGGATGGGGCCTGAGTCGTTTCGGGGGCAGCCTGCTCGGCTTCCCTGAATTCACCCGTTAGGGGAGCCGCTCGGTTCAGCGAGCAACTCCAGCCCGCCGGGCCCGAGCCGGAGGACGGACGGGACCAGTTCCGTCGTCTCGTACGGTGAAGTAAGCACTTGCTCCCGTACGGTGTCCGCCATGCCGGAACCCGCCTTGGCAAGCGAGACCAGCACGTCCCCGCCCGAACTGCGGACCTCGAACTTCAGCCCGCGGACCAGGCAGCCGAATCCGACGTCGAGCGGTGCGTCCAGCTCCTCCCGCTGGTGCCGGGTGATGTGCTCCATCCCGATTTTGCCTCGGGAGTCCGCGACACCACCGCGAGCGCGACCGACAATTTGCCGGGCACGAGTGGGCGGTGCGGGAGTGCGTCGAGCAGCCCGGTGCGTGGCGAGGACGCGCTCCAGAGGATCGGCAGTATCTCCTCGGCGCTTTTCCGCGGCTCGGCCATGGCAGTGCGGGCTTCGGCGAGGGCGCGGTCCCATTCACCGGGACCTGGCCGGGTGAAGCTGTAGCTGCACTGGGCTTTCCGGAAATTCTTGGCGATGAACTTCTGGTCGGCCGCTAGGCTTTCCTTGAAGGGTCTTCGCGCAGTCCGGCGAGGCTGAACGACAGTGTGCGCCGCCATGCGTCCGGGGTTGCCTCGACGGTCTCGCGCACGATCAGCGCGTTCGTGAAGATCAGCAGCATCAGATCGTCGGAGGTGACATCCGCGCGCAGCGTCCCGGACCGTTGCGCGCGTTCGAGCAGCCGGACCGATTTGGCGAGTTCGGCCGTGCACCGCGCGGTCAGTTCAGGCGCGTCCTGGAGTTGCCGGCTGATCGCGTCCCGGAACGCGGGGTCGTCGGCTTGCTGTTCGCACAGCACCGTCACGTAGGTGACGAACGATTCCCACGGATCGTCGACCGCCTCCGCCTGGCGCATCGCCTCGTCCATCCGCGCGGCGACCAGTTCGGGCATCACCGCGTCGATCAGCGCTTCCCGCCCGCCGAAGCGGTTGTAGAGAGTTCCGGCGCTGACACCCGCTCGCTGCGCGATCTCCTCCAGCGGCACCGTCAAACCCTTCTCCCGGAAGGCTTCCGCCGCCGCGGTGAGGAGCCGTTCCTGGTTGCGGCGGGCGTCTCGGCGCAGCGTGGGCTTCCCCTCCGTTTTCACCGGGTCATCGTAGGTCCGGGCGAGGAAGTTGACAACAGCCTCAACTTGGCGTCAAAGTTGAGGCTGTCATCAACTTATGGAGGTTCCGTGTCCAAGACTCTCGTTCTCCTCGGTGCCGGCACCGGCCTTGGCCCCGCGATCGCCCGGTGCTTCGGCGGTGAGGGATTCCGCGTCGCGCTCGTCGCGCGCAATCGCGAACGGCTCGCCGCACTGGCCGGTCAACTGGGTGCGGAGGGCATCGAAGCCGCGGTGTTTCCGGCGGATCTAGCGCGCCCAGCGGAGATCCCGGCGTTGGTCGACGCGATTCGGAACCGCTTCGCGCGGATCGACGTGGTGTCGTACGCGCCCTTGGATCTGAACGGATTCACGCCCGCTGCCGAGCTGACGCCCGCGACCGCGCAGCAGCTCCTCGACCTGTATTTCCTCACCCCGATCGCCTTGGTTCAGGCCGTGTTGGGGGAGCTGCGCGACCGCGGCGAGGGCAGCATTTTGATCAGCCAGAGCGTCTCGGCCACCCAGCCAGCGCCCGTCCTCAGCGGCATCGGTCCGGCGATGGCCGCGACCCGCAACTACATCCAGAGCCTGGCGGCCGAAATCTCGCCCGACGGGGTGCACGCGGCGACGCTTCAAATCGGAGCCATGATCCGGGGCAGCGGCGTCCACGCCGCATTGCTGTCGGGTGCTATCGGACCCAATTCGGAGTTCCCGGAGATCGATCCGGCCGACATCGCGGAGACGCTGTGGGAGATGCACGCCAAGCGCGACACTTCCGATTTCCAGCTCCCCTGAGGGGACTACTTGGCCGGGGCGGCGGATTCCGGGATCGGCTCGCCGACGCCAGTCGTCAGCAACGCGTGCAGGCTCGTGGTGACGCAACTCGTCCAACCGCGCGAGCACTCGCGGTAGCAGGTCTGGTCCGGAGTGAAGCCGTGGTGCGTGAAGCGCAGCGTCGTTCCGTTCGGGCCTGGCGTGATGTCGAAGCTCATCCGCGTGTCGGTCCATTCGTCGTGCTGGTCGACGAAGGCGACGTACGCGTCCTCGACATGCCAGGCGACGCGGCACCGGTGATTGTCTTGCTGAACCAGCTTCGGACGTCGGTGACCGCGGCGAAGACCTCCTCGGGGGTGCGGTCGACGGTCAGCTCGGTGGTGAAGGAGTTCATCGGACTTCCTTTCGCCAAGTAATGCAACTGCCTGGTTGCGTCAATGGAGTGTGGTTGCCTAGGCCCGGCCCGGAAGGAGCACGAAATGGGGTTTCCCGACCGCATCGAGCGGACGGTCGAGCTGGCGCAGCCGCCCGCGACGGTGTGCACGGCGCTGACCACGGCGGACGGCCTGAGCGCCTGGTTCGGCGACGAGGCCGAGATCGACCTGCGTCCGGGCGGGCTCGGACGCGTCGCGTGGATCGGCGACCGCAGTGCCGAAATCCGGGTCGCGCGTGTCGAGGAGCCAGCGGTGTTCGGGTTCACCTGGCAGGTCGACGGGATGCCGGAGGACGACCCGCGACGCACGTACGTCGAGTTCACCCTGCACGCGCGCGACGGCGGAACCCGGCTCACCGTCGTCGAATCCGGGTTCGCGCAGCTGCCGGACGGCCAGTACCCGGCGACCTACCGTTCGCACCTCGAAGGCTGGGCCCGCGAACTGGACGAGCTGGCGGCCAGTCTCGATGGCAGCTGACTCCGAAGCGGTCGCCGAGCAGGTTTTCGCCGCGCTCGCCGATCCGACCCGGCGTGCGATCCTCGCCGAGCTGGCCGCGCGCGGTCCGGCGACGGCGACGGACCTGGCGGCGCGCCTTCCGATCACCCGGCAGGCGGTCGCCAAGCACCTCGGCCTGCTGTCCGACGCCGGGTTGGTCGTCGCTGAACCCGGTGAGCGCCGCCGCGTGCGGTACCGGCTCGATTCCGCGCCGATGCGCGTCGCGCAGCAGTTCCTCGCCGCGCTCGCGCGGGACTGGGACGGACCGCTCGCCGCGCTGCGGGCCCATCTCGACCGCGAAGAATGACCGCGATTTCACTCGTCTGAGGGACGGAGTCAGCCGACTGGCCAGCCGCAAAGGGCCGGAAGAACGAGGGCGGGACAGGCGGGTCCCGGTTGACTGGAAGCCATGAACAGCGTGCGGAACAAGGCGGTACTGGCCGCGACCGGGATCGCGGCTTTGGCCACGGTCGCGGCGTGCGGACTCGGTGCCTCGGTCGAGGAGAAGTCGAACGGCCACGTGAAGGCGGTTTCCTACGACAACGGAAAGCAGGGCAAAGCCAACTCGGACGCCCGGCTTCCGTCGTGGGTGCCCGACGACGCGAAGTCGGTCACCGAACTGATCCGCACCACCGGTTCGGAACGGATTCTGCGCTATCAGCCAGGTCCGTCGGGCCTGCCCGCGCTGTGCCAGCCGGGGAAGGCCGAGGCGAAAGCTCCGACGCTCACCGCGGACTGGTGGCCGGCGGGCGAGCACAAACGGATGGACAAGGACTGCGGCGGCTGGCACGTCGCGGTCGAGACTGACGGCGTGTTCGCCTATCAGGCCGAAACGGTGGCCAACGCGGACAAATAACAGTGGCCGCCCTGGAAACCGGGGCGGCCACTGCCTGTCCTATGAGGTCAGTTGGCGGGCGGGGTCAGCTTCAGCACCGTCGCGGTGGCTTGCCCGCGCGGGGTGCGGTAGCTGATTTCCTCGCCTGCCTTCGCGTTGGCCAGCGCGAGGCCGAGCGGGCTGTCCGAGGTGATCGCGTCGGCGTCCTCGCCGGGAAGGGTCACCACGGTGAACTCTTCCTCGTCACCGTCGGAAAAACGCAGCGAAACCCGCGTGCCGTCGGGAAGCAACGAGCTGTCGTACGCGCCGTGCTCCAGCTTCGCGGTGACGTCGGCGATCTGCCGGTCCAGCCGCGCCGCTGCCTCGGCGCGGTCGATCACGTCCGCCTGGTCGGCGGCGTCCCCCGTGCGTTCCTGCTCGCCCGGCTGCGGCGATAGCGCCTCGCGTTGCGCGCGCAGATCCGCGATTTCCTTCTCCAGCTGACGGCGCGCCGCCTCGCTGAGCCCCTTGTCCCCTGAGATCACCATGCCGGGCATTGTCCGCTGCGCGGACCGGGGTGGCCAATCCGGTTTTTCACCCGCCGGAAGACGTTGGGACGACTGGCCTAGGATTCAGGGCTGCTGTCCTGACGAACGTAACGAGGATCACCGTGAGCGCCCTACCCGGTCGCAGCACCCAGCTGTCGCCCAACCAGTTGCAGAAGCAGGAACTGATCGTCGAAGCGGCGCGCCAGGTCCTCGCCCGCGAAGGGCTCGCCGGCTGCACGGTACGCGCGATCGCCGAGGCCGGACCGCTCACCAAGAGCGCGATCCACTACTACTTCGCCGACATCGACGTGCTCATCGACCGGGCGATGGCCGCGCACATCAACATTTTCGCGGCGGAGCTGCGCAAGGTCGCGGACAAGCACTCCGACCCGCGCAAACGGCTTTTCGCGGTGACCGAGGCCTACCTCGCCGAATTCGCCGATCACCCGCGCGGCGCGTTCCTCTGGTTCGAGTACTGGATCGCGGCGGGCCGCGCGCAGCATCCGCAGGCGATCGACGCGATGCTCACCTCGATCACCGAACTGCTCGTCGAACTCCTCGGCCCGCTCGACGTCGACGATCCGCGTGCCCGCGCCCGCTCGCTGCTGAGCTATCTGCTCGGCGCGGTGGTGCAGCAACGCGTCCGGCCGCGGTCGTCCGCGAGCCTCCGCGGCGACATCGAGGCGCTCTGCTTCGCCGGATACCGCTGACGCCGCTTAGGCTCCCGGCATGCCTTTGTTCTCCTTGGACGGCGTCAGCCCGCAGGTTCACCCGGACGCTTGGATCGCTCCCACCGCCACCCTGATCGGCAACGTGACCGTCGAGAAGGACGCTTCGGTGTGGTACGGCGCGGTGATCCGCGCGGACTTCGGTCCGATCGTCATCCGCGAGGGCGCGAACATCCAGGACAACTCGGTGATCCACTCCGGACCCGAGATGACCGAGGTCGGCCGCAACGTCACCGTCGGGCACCAGTGCCTCGTGCACGACTGCACGGTCGGCGAACAGGCGTTGATCGGCAACGGATCCACGGTCCTCGACCGCGCGGTGATCGGACCGCGCGCGTTCGTCGCCGCGGGGTCGACGGTCACGCCCGGCACCGAGGTCCCAGCGGAGATGATCGCGATGGGCAGCCCGGCGAAGAAGTTCGTGGAACTCACCGATTCCGCGCGCGTGTGGGTCGACCACAACGCGGCGGTCTACCAGGAACTCGCGCGGCGGCATCGCAGCGGCCTAGAGCAGGTCTGAGCCCGTTTCCCGCGGACCGGACGCCCCTGGCGGAGTGCACTAAACTCCGTCCCGCAGCAGCGACTGGCGCCATTCAAGAGGTGGAGCACCACCGGGGAGCGACGACGAGGCCGGCACCGCGCGCCTGGGTGAGGGCCACTGCAGAGCCGGAGTACGCCATGACACACCAGCCCGCCCTGTCCGCACTGTCCGCGGCGGATCCGCGGATCGCCGGTCTCGTCGAGGACGAAGCGAAACGCCAGCACGACAAGATCCGCCTGATCGCGTCCGAGAACTACGTTTCGCAAGCGGTGCTCGAAGCCACCGGCAGCGTGCTCACCAACAAGTACTCCGAGGGCTACGCCGGCAAGCGCTACTACGAGGGCCAGCAGTTCATCGACCAGGTCGAACAGGTGGCGATCGAGCGCGCGAAGGCCGTCTTCGGCACCGACCACGCGAACGTCCAGCCGTACTCCGGCTCGCCGGCCAACCTCGCGGTGTACCTGGCGTTCGTCAAGCCGGGCGACACCGTGCTCGGCATGGCGCTGCCGGACGGCGGCCACCTCACCCATGGCTGGAGCGTGTCCGCGACCGGCAAGTGGTTCACGCCGGTCCGCTATGGCGTCCGGAAGGAAACCGGCCGCGTCGACCTCGATCAGGTCCGCGACCTCGCCCGCCAGCACCGGCCGAAGCTGATCTTCGCGGGCGGCACGGCCATCCCGCGCACCATCGACTTCCCGGCGTTCGCG
Organism: Amycolatopsis rubida; assembly: GCF_900115345.1. Taxonomy (GTDB): domain Bacteria; phylum Actinomycetota; class Actinomycetes; order Mycobacteriales; family Pseudonocardiaceae; genus Amycolatopsis; species Amycolatopsis rubida. Next base: position 1,529,995 of record NZ_FOWC01000001.1, read on the forward strand.
GAGATCGCCCGCGAGGTCGACGCCGTGCTGGTGGCCGACATCGCGCACATCGCCGGCCTGATCGCGGGCGGCGCGCACCCGTCGCCGGCCGGCCACGCGCAGGTCATCACCACGACCACGCACAAGACGCTGCGCGGTCCGCGCGGCGCGATGATCCTCTCCGACGCCGAGCACGCCAAGGCCGTCGACAAGGCGGTGTTCCCCGGTCTGCAGGGCGGTCCGCACAACCACACGACGGCCGCCATCGCGGTCGCGTTGGGGGAGGCGCAGCAGCCCTCGTTCTCCGAGTACGCGCACACGATCGTCGCGAACGCCAAGGCGTTGGCCGAAGCGCTGGTCGAGCGCGGTTACGACCTCATCTCCGGCGGCACGGACAACCACCTGCTCTTGATTGACCTGACCAACAAGGCGGTGCCCGGCAAGCCCGCGGCGCAGGCGCTGGACCGCGCGGGCATCGAGCTGAACTACAACACCGTGCCGTTCGACCCGCGCAAGCCGTTCGACCCGTCCGGCATCCGGCTGGGCACCTCGGCGATCACCACGCGCGGGCTCAAGCCGGAGCACCAGGTGCAGGTCGCGGACTGGATCGACCGGACCGTGACCGCCGCGGCCGCACAGCAGGACGGCGCGCTGGATGCGATCGCGGCGGAGATTTCCGAGTTTCTGCGGGCGTTCCCGATTCCGGGGTACAGCGAGTGAGGTCGTGAGTGGCGATCACGGTGAGAACCGTGATCGCCACTCACGAGCTGTTAAGCCGCGCCGCCTGCTTGACCAAGTGATCCCGCTCAGCCACATTGCCCGCCTTCTCCGCCGCCTCCCGATACAGCCGCGCGGCGGTCGCCAGATCCCCGTCCCGCTCGTGCAGATAAGCCGCCACCGCACGATGCCGCGGCAGCTTGTCGTCCAGCTCCGCCAGCGCCTTCAACCCAGCCCGGGCTCCGTCCGCCTCGCCGACCGCGACCGCCCGGTTGAGCCGGACGATCGGGCTGTCGGTCAGCGCGAGCAGCTCGTCGTACCACTCGACGATCTGCACCCAATCGGTTTCCGCTGCCGCGAGAGCGTCTGCGTGCAGCGCGGCGATCGCGGCTTGGGCCTGGTATTCGCCCAGCTGGTCGCGGGCCAGCGCCGACTGGAGAAGGTCGACGCCCTCGGCGATCAGCCGGGTGTCCCAAACGCCGCGGTCCTGTTCGGCGAGCGGCACGAGACTGCCGTCCGGCTTCGTCCGCGCGGCCCGGCGGGCGTGGTGCAGCAGCATCAAGGCGAGCAGACCGGCCACCTCCGGATGGTCGAATCCCGCCGCGAGCTGCCTGGTCAGCCGGATGGCTTCGGCGGCGAGGTCGAGTTCGCCGGAGTAGCCCTCGTTGAACACCAGGTACAGCACGCGCAGCACGGTCGCGACGTCGCCGGGCGCGTCGAACCGCACGTCGGACACGGTTCGTTTGGCGCGGCTGATCCGTTGCGCCATCGTCGCTTCCGGCACCAGATACGCCTGCGCGATCTGCTTCGTGGTCAACCCGCCGACCGCGCGCAGCGTGAGCGCGACGGCCGACGACGGCGTCAACGACGGGTGTGCGCACAGGAAGTAGAGCTGGAGCGAATCGTCCACCGCGGACGCCGGACCGGGCTGTGGCTCGGCGTCCATCGCCACTTCCCGGCCCCGGCGCGAGGATTCCGACCGCGTGGCGTCGAGGAACCGGCGCCACGCGGCCGCGATGAGCCACGCCTTGGGGTCGCGCGGCGGATCGTCCCGCCACGCGTCGAGCGCGCGGATCAGCGCTTCCTGCACGGCATCCTCGGCCGAGGCGAAGTCCGCTCCGCGCCGGACGAGGATGCCGATCACCGCGGGCACGAGTTCCCGCAGCAGTTCCTCGTTCATTCGGTGACCGAGGGCGTCACGCCGTAGCAGGGGCGCAGTTCGAGCCACTCGTGGATCGGCTTGCCGCCCGCGCCGGGAGCCGCGGACAGCTCGCCGGCCAGTTCGAGCGCGCGCTCGTAGCTGTCGACGTCGATGAGCATCCAGCCCGCGATGACGTCCTTGGTCTCGGCGAACGGGCCGTCGGTGACCGGCGGGCGGCCCTCGCCGTCGAAGCGGACCCACGTGCCTTCCGGGGACAGCGCCTGCTCGCTGACGAACTCGCCGGTCTCCACGAGCCGGTCCGCGAAGTCGCGCATGTACTGGATGTGGGCGGTGACCTCTTCGGGCGTCCACTGGTCCATCGGGGCGTTGTTCACCGAAGCCGGCGCGCCGCGGTAGTGCTTGAGCAGCAGGTACTTGGCCATTGTGGTTCTCCTCCGTGCTGGTGGCGGCTCGTTGTCGCCACGTTCGCGCCAGGGACGGAGCCGGTCGCGCGTTCTCGACATCGCCCGGCGAGAGACTAGCGTCACACGATATTTGGTTGATGAATGCAAGCTTTTCGGGAACAGTTGTGGCGAGCAAGTAGTTGAGAGATGCAAGCAACTAGTACGGCACTGAGGGAGACCACCATGAGCGACACCGCCACTGCGGAAGGGGGCGCCACCACGAACGGACGGCTTTCACACCGGCAGATCCTCACGGTTCTGTCCGGACTGATGCTCGGCATGTTCCTGGCGGCCCTCGACCAGACCATCGTGTCCTCGGCGATGAAGACCATCGCCGACGAACTGCACGGACAGAGCCTCCAGGCCTGGGCCACCACCGCCTACCTGATCACCGCGACGCTTTCCACGCCGCTGTATGGCAAGCTGTCCGACCTCTTCGGCCGCAAGCCGATGTACCTGACCGCGATCTCGCTGTTCCTCGCCGGTTCGCTGGCGAGCGCGATGGCCGGATCGATGTACGAACTGGCCGCGTTCCGCGCGTTCCAGGGCCTCGGCGCCGGCGGTCTGATGTCGCTCGCGCTCGCGATCATCACCGACATCACCTCGCCGCGGGAACGCAGCCGCTACCAGGGCTACTTCATGGCCGTTTTCGGCGTTTCGAGCGTCGCAGGCCCGGTCGTCGGCGGGTTCTTCGCCGGACTCGACTCGTTCGCCGGCCTCACCGGCTGGCGCTGGGTGTTCATGGTGAACGTCCCGATCGCGCTCGCCGCGCTGGTCGTCGTGAGCAAGGTGCTGAACCTCCCGCACACCCGCGTGGACCAGAAGGTCGACTTCCTCGGAGCCGGCGCGCTGACGGTCGGCCTCGTGCCGCTGCTGCTCGTCGCCGAGCAGGGCCGCGAATGGGGCTGGGGTTCGCCCGCGTCGCTGGCGATGTACCTGGTCGGTGCGCTCGGCGTGGTCCTGTTCATCCTCCAGGAACGCCGGATGGGCGACGCCGCCCTGCTGCCGCTGCGGCTGTTCCGCAACGGGGTGTTCCGGGTGTCGACGATGGTCACCGTGATCCAGGGCATCGGGATGTTCGGCGCGATGATGTCGCTGCCGCTCTACCTGCAGATCGTCAAGGGCGCGACGCCCACCCAGGCCGGGCTGCAGATGCTGCCGCTGACCCTCGGGATCATGGTCGCGAGCCTCGGCAGCGGCCGGATCATCGCCCGCACCGGCCGGTACAAGGGCTTCGCGGTCGCCGGACTCGGCCTGATGGCCGCGGCGGTGTACTCGTTCTCGATGATCGGCGTGGACACCGCGCTCGGCGTGGTCATGGCCATCGCGTTCGTGCTCGGACTGGGCCTCGGCTCGACCATGCAGACGCTGACCCTGGCCGCCACGAACGACGTCTCGCCCCGCGACATCGGCGTCGCGACCTCGTCGGTCACGTTCTTCCGGCAGATCGGCGGGACGGCGGGCACCGCGGTGTTCCTGTCGATCCTGTTCAGCACGGTCGGCGACCGGATCGCGGCGGCGGTCCGCTCGGCGATGGCCTCCCCGGCCTACACCGCGGCGCTGGCGCAGCACCCGGAGTTCGCCCGGCAGATGGCGAGCGGCGGCCTTGACGTGAACGACACCTCGTTCCTGTCGACGCTCGACCCGGTGCTCGCCCGGCCGGTCCTGGAAGGGTTCTCCAGCTCGATGAGCACGGTGTTCCTGATCGGCGGCGCGGTGCTGACCGTCGGGTTCGCGCTGGTCTGGCTGCTGCGGGAGAAGCCGCTCTCGGACAAGTCGGCGATGGAGCAGCGCGCCGAGCAGGAGGCGAGTGAGCTGGCCCTCGCGGGCTGAGAAGGCAGCAAAAAAGGGGCCGTCCACCAGGCAGGTGGACGGCCCCTTTCGCGTGGCTCAGCGGTGCGCTTCGCCGGTGATCTCTTCCTTGGCGAGACGGTCCTTCTCGCGCTCGTAGGAGCGCGAGATCTCGGCCTCGGCATCGGCGCGGCCCACCCAGGACGAGCCCTCGACGCTCTTGCCCGGTTCGAGGTCCTTGTAGACCTCGAAGAAGTGCTGGATCTCGAGCTTGTGGAACTCGTTCAGGTGGTGGATGTCGCGCAGGTGCTCAAGGCGCGGGTCGTTCGTCGGGACGGCGAGGACCTTGTCGTCCGGTCCCTTCTCGTCGGTCATCCGGAACATGCCGATCGCGCGGCAGCGGATCAGGCAGCCGGGGAACGTCGGCTCCTGGACGAGCACGAGCACGTCGAGCGGGTCGCCGTCCTGGCCGAGCGTGTCGTCGATGAAGCCGTAGTCGGCCGGGTACTGGGTCGCGGTGAACAGGGTCCGGTCGAGCTTGATCCGACCGGTCTTGTGGTCGACCTCGTACTTGTTGCGCTCCCCCTTGGGGATTTCGATCGTGACGTCGAATTCCACGGCCGTCCTCGCTGCTTCTCGAATCTCGGTGTCCCACGCGCTCGTGGGCGGCAACCTCATGACCTCGTTGACGTCACTAGTGTGGACTACGCCCCGTCGGCCGGTCGCGCCGATGTCGGCCAGACGGCATGTGACCTTGGCCCCTCCGGGGGCGGGTGAGAAGGAGTGGTGGGTGCCGGAAAACGACCAGCCGAGGTGGCCCACGGGCGACGAGGACACCTCGTCCGAGGCGGACCGGGCGACCTCCCGCCTCCCCCTGCCCAAGCGCGACGCGGGAGCCACCGCGCAGCTTTCCGTGCCGAACGTCACACCGGGAGACGGGCCGGGATCGTGGTTCCGGCCCAAAGTCGAACCGGAGGAAGTGCCCGGGCTCAACGCGCCCTCGGACGCTCCCGCCGCGCCGCCGGAACCGCCTCGGTCGAACCTCGCGGACCGGATGAGCGGCGCTTCGGCGCCCGCTCGGGCCGAGGAACCGAAACCGCGGGCGCCGTGGGTGCCGGTGGAGGGGCCGACCCGGTTCACCGCCGGGGTGCCGGGGCCGGGCGACAACGCGGCCCGTCCGGACGCCGAGGCGACGGTGCGGTCGTCAACGGTCGAGGAGGGATCCGCGGAGAAGACTTTCCAGGTGTCGCAGCAGCAGCCGAGGCCGTCCGCGGAGCAGACGGTCTGGGCGCAGCCGAGTTTTTCGCCTGGTCAGGATGGGTCGCAACAGTCGTCGCCCGCATGGCAGGCCGCGCGGAAGCCGGGGAACTCGCTGTTCGAGCCTGCTGGTGCTGGAGCTTCGGACGAGGGGCAGGGGTGGAAGCCGTTCCAGTCCGGCCAGTCCGCCGAGCCCGCTGAGTCCGCCGAGCCCGCTGAGTCCGCCGAGCCCGCTGAGTCCGGAAAGCCGGGGCAGTTCGCGGCGTTCCGGGACGAAACGCCGGGAACGGGCGAAAACAACCAGGGCTGGGCGGCGTTCCGGCCGGTCGTCACGCGGGACGAGCAGGGGCAGGAGCCGCCCAAGGAGGGCTGGACCGCCTTCCGGAACGACTCCGGTACCGCCGCGCCTGGCCAGAACCAGTCCGGTCGTGGCGGAGAAGGAGCACCTGAGTTCCGGGGCGAGCCCGGGGCCGCCCGCCCCGCTGGGCAGGCTCAGCCCGGGGAGCAGCCGCGGGAGAACCGGACGGGCTTGCGGGGCGAACCGGCACCCGGGTCCGCCGCCGCGCGGCTCAACCCGGCTCAGCCCGGCTGGCCGGGGAACGAAGCGCCGGAGAGCTGGGGTCGCTCCAACGCCGGTCAGTCCGGTCGTCCCGGGAACGAGCCGAACCGGAACGAATCCGGCTCCGAGTCGTGGGCGCAGCAGATCGAGATCCCGGTCCGTCCCGCCTTGCCCGAACCAGCACCCGGCACCGTCCCGCCGGCGGGCGGCCAGGCGCGGCCGATGCGGATCGACCCGACCGGTGGCCAGTTCCCGGCAGAGGCGACCGTCGGCATCCCGCGTCCGCCCGAAGGCTTCCCCGGCGAAGCGCAGCAGGGGCCGTCCGAAGCGACTGTCGGCATTCCTCGTCCTGCGGAAGGTTTCGCTGAGCGCCCAGGCCCGGAGCAGATCGCGGCGCGCGCTGCGGAGCCACCCGAACCGCCGTCCGGCACCGGGCCGATCCCGCCGCAGGGCGACGCGCCTCGTCCCGAGGGGAAGAAGCCTCGCCGGAAGGCGCTGGTCCTGGCGCTCGTCGTGCTGCTTCTGCTGGCTGCCGCGGGTGGCGCGTCGGCCGTGCCCGCCGTGTCCAACCGGCTCGGGTTGCCGTGGGCGCCGAACGCGCCGAAGGGCAGCGAACCGGACCCCTCCGACGCCAGTCTCGCGCTGCACGGCCCGGACACGTCCGGTCAGGGACCGTCCGCGAACGGCGTCGCCTCGAAGCTCTCCGGTCCGGCAGGGGCGGCCGCGCTCTCGCAGCTCAGCGGAAGCGTGATCGACCCGGCGAACGGCACCGTGCTGTGGGACCACGCGTCGAACACCCCGCTGACCCCGGCGTCGACCACGAAGATCCTCACCGTCTCCGCGGCGCTGCTCGCGATGGAGCCGACGAAGCGGATCTCCACCAAGATCGTCCAGGGCGCGCAGCCGGGCACGGTTGTCATCGTCGGCGGCGGCGACCCGTCGCTGACCGCGCTGCCGGTCGGCACCGACTCGCCGCTCTACCCCGGCGCGGCGCACGTCGACGACCTCGTCAACCAGGTCAAGAAGGCCGGCGGCGACGTCAAGAAGGTCCAGCTCGACGCGAGCGCCTTCAGCGGTCCGAACACCGCGCCGGGCTGGGAGCCGGGCGACGCGCCGTCGCTGTACGGCGCGCCGATCGTCCCGGCCATGACCGACGGCGGCCGAGGTAATCCGAAGGTCGACGAAACCATGCGCTCGGGCAACCCGGGAACCACGCTCACCCAGCTCGTCGCGGACAAGCTCGGTGCGAGCCCGGCCGGCGCCGCGAAGGCTCCGGACGGGGCGAAGGTGCTCGGCGAAGTCCAGTCGGCTCCGCTGCCGGACCTCGCGTACGCGCTCCTGCAGATCTCCGACAACGTGCTCGCCGACTCGCTCGGCCGCCAGGTCGCCATGGCCACCGGCGGGGAAGCGTCGTTCGCCGGCGCCTCCGCCGCGGTGAAGAAGGTGCTGGCAGACCACGGTTTCGACGTCAACGGCCTCCAGCTGTTCGACACGAGTGGACTGTCCAATCAGAACAAGGTGCCCGCCAGGCTGCTGGCACAGGTGCTCGCCGCGGCGGCCGGTCCGGACGGGAAGGACCCGAACACGCCGAAGCTGCGTCCGCTGCTGGCCGGCCTTCCGGTCGCGGGCAGCCCGGAAGGCACCCTGCACGGCCGCTACCACTCGGGAGAAACCCAAGGGGGTAAGGGCTGGGTGCGCGCCAAGACCGGCACGCTCACCGGCGTCAACACCCTCGCGGGGTATGTGCTCGACAGCGACAACCGCGTGCTCGCCTTCGCGTTCATGTCCAACGGTTCGGAGAAGAACTCCGGGCAGGCGGCGCTCGACGTGCTGGCGACAGCATTGCGGGGCTGCGGCTGCAAGTAGCCCGCACTGAGCCGACTCGCTGAACCCGTTCGGCTGAGCTGCCCACAATCGCGGGCCGGAAGGTAGCGTCGGAGGGGTGAGCCAGGAAACCGAGACCCAACGGCGGCCCATGGTCGACTGGGACCGGGCAGCCGCCACCGGCGCGCTGCTGGTGCGCGGCGGCCCGCAGGTCGCGCGCGGAGAAGCGGACCGCGCGGTGGTCGACCTGCGGGAGCTGACCGCCGAGGCGGAAGGGCACGTCCGTGAGCTGACCGGTCTCGGCCGGGACCTGCCGCTGCTGCCCGGCACCGTGGTCGACCGGCCGGGCTGGGTCCGGTCCGCGGCGTCCGGTCTCGGCGTGCTCACCGGGCGTGCGCTGCCCGCGGCCCAAGGCGGTCCGCTCGGCCCGCTCCTGGCGTCCGGCGCCGGCGTGCAGACCGGGCTGCTGCTCGCGTTCCTGGCGTCTCGTGTGCTCGGGCAGTACGACCCGTTCGGCGGCCCCGAGAACAAGGGAGAACTGCTGCTCGTCGCGCCGAACGTGGTGTCCGCCGAGCGCGCGCTGAAGGTCCCCTCGCACGATTTCCGGCTGTGGGTGTGCCTGCACGAATGCACGCACCGGCTGCAGTTCACCGCGGTGCCGTGGCTGCGCGACTACTTCGCCGACGAGGTCGAACGGCTGGTGTCCGGGCTCGCGGAAAGCTCCGCCGACGGTCTGGCCGAACTGGTCGGCAGGCTGCCCGACGCGCTGCGCAACCGCGGCAAGGGCGGCGGTATCGCGGAGCTGCTGCAGTCGCCGAAGGAGCGCTCGGTTTTCGATCGGCTGCTGGCGTTGTCCACGCTGCTGGAGGGCCACGCGGACTACGTGATGGACGCGGTGGGCCCGCAGGTCGTCCCGAGCGTCGAGCAGATCCGGGCGCGATTTACCGCGCGGCGCCAGGGCGGCGGGCTTTTCGACCGGCTGTTGCGTGCGGTGCTCGGTCTCGACGCGAAGATCCGCCAGTACGAGGAGGGCGCGAAGTTCACGCGGCACGTGGTCGACGCGGTCGGGATGGACGGGTTCAACAAGGTTTGGCGCTCGCCGAACACGTTGCCGACCCGCGCCGAGATCGCCGACCCCGCGGCCTGGGTGCGGCGCCTGCACGGGTGAGCGCGCTCGCCACGGTCCGGACAGCGGTTCGCGATTTCCTTGCGGCAGTCGCTGTCCCCGGCGAGGTGTGCGTCGCGGTGTCGGGCGGCGCGGACTCCCTAGCGCTCGCTGAAGCGACGGCATACGTCCTCCGGCATCGAGACGTCCGTACGCGGGCGCTCGTCGTCGACCATGGCCTTCAGGCGGATTCAGCGGTTGTTGCCGCCGAAGCGGCGACGGTTGTGAAGAGCCTTGGCATCGACGTCGTCGAAGTGCATGCCGTACACGTCGTGGGCAAAGGCGGTCCCGAAGCAGCCGCGCGCGCCGCGAGGTACCACGCGCTGCGCGAAGCGTTGCCAAACGGCGAAGGGCTCGTACTGCTCGGCCACACCCAAGACGACCAAGCTGAGACGGTGCTGCTCGGTCTAGGCCGCGGTTCCGGACCACGGTCGCTGGCTGGCATGCGTCCGCACGATCCGCCGTGGGGTCGTCCGCTGCTCGGCATCACGCGCGCGCAAACCGTGGCGGCGTGTACAGAGCTCGGCCTGGAGCCCTGGCAAGACCCGCACAACGCTGATCCACGCTTCACCCGCGTACGGCTGCGTACGGAAGCACTGCCGCTCCTGGAGGACGTGCTGTCGGGTGGAGTCGCTCCAGCTTTAGCCCGTACGGCCGCACAGCTGCGCGAGGACACCGAGGCGTTGGACACACTCGCCATGCGTGTCCACGAGCGCGCGGCCCGCGAAGACGACCTCGACGTAGGCGTGCTCGCAGCCGAGCCCGCTGCGCTGCGCAGACGGGTTCTCCGCAGGTGGCTGCTGGACTCCGGGGTCCGCGAGCTGACCGACGCGCACCTGCGTTCGGTCGACGCGCTCGTGGCCCGCTGGCGGGGTCAGGGCGGGGTGTGGCTGCCAGGCAACTTGGAGGCTCGACGGCGGCGTGGCAGGCTCTCGCTTGCCGGACCCGAACCCACCACCCGAGGGGAATGACTCGTGTACGAGGGCGAGATCGCCTCCGTGCTCATCACCGAGCAGCAGATCAAGGACAAGATCGCGGAGCTGGCGGCGAAAATCGCCGCGGACCACCCGGAAAACGGCCAGGGCGACCTCCTCCTGGTCGGCGTCCTCAAGGGCGCCGTCATGTTCATGACCGACTTCGCGCGGGCGCTTCCGGTGCCGACGCAGCTGGAGTTCATGGCCGTGTCGTCCTACGGGTCTTCGACCTCGTCGTCGGGGGTGGTGCGGATCTTGAAGGACCTCGACCGCGACATCGCCGGGCGCGACGTGCTGATCGTCGAGGACATCGTCGACTCCGGGCTCACCCTGTCCTGGCTGCTGAAGAACCTGGCGAGCCGGAACCCGGCCTCGCTCGAGGTCGTCTCGCTGCTGCGCAAGCCGGAAGCCGTGAAGGTCGAGGTGCCGGTCAAGTACATCGGCTTCGACATCCCCAACGAGTTCGTCGTCGGCTACGGCCTCGACTACGCCGAGCGCTACCGCGACCTGCCCTACATCGGGACGCTCGATCCGCACGTCTACACGTCTGGATAGTCCGGATAGTCACGGTTCGCGGTACTCATTCCGGGTGCGGAACCAGGAAGCCCGAAATCGCGTCATAGGGCTCGACCAGGTGCGTTAACCTATGCGAAGACCTATTGCCATGCGGACGAGTGACACCAGCCGACGGGTTGGTCCTCGCGCGGGGGAACGGAGAGAGGGCAGATGGGCAACAACAGCTCGGCGGATGCCGCGGCGTTCAAGAACGCCGCGGTCAACGGCCAGGTCGGAATCGACCCGGACGCCGCGCAGACCGTGCTGAAGAAGATCCGGACCGGGCGGGACGCGGTCGAAGCTCTCCTGAACAGCGCGGGCACGCTCGCGCAGCCGCCGAAGCTCGGCGCGAACCCGGTCGGCAAGGCGATGGCGACCAAGTTCGTGCAGCGCGCCGACGGCGGCGGCGACTCCTACTCGTCCGCGCTGCAGAACCTGCTCGGCCAGTACCAGGCCGCGGAGGAAGGCATCGTCGCGGCGATGGCCCGCTACCACGAGATCGACCAGTCCGCCGGCGACCCGTTCCGCAACAAGGCCTGACGTCCTAGGGGGATCACGCAGTCATGGCACCGAACACCAACACCTCGGCCCCGGGCTCCGTCCCGGACGGATCGGGCTACAACACCTCCGGCTACGGCAGCTCGTCCTCGGTCCCCGCGCCCGGCTCCGCCGTCGCGATGGGCTCGAACCCGGCGGCCAACGACATCGTCGCGTCGGCGCGCAGCAGCTCCGGCGGTTTCGAGATGGGCGGCGACCGCGCCATCGGCAACCCGCCGAACTGGCAGGCGCAGGAAAGCCACCAGCTCTACGTCGGCGCGACCACGGACAACGACCCGGGCACCGCCGAGGCCAGCGGACAGCACTGGGCCAAGCACGGCACCGAGCTGAAGCAGGCGTCGGACGACCTGTACAACGCGATCACCGAACTGGGCAACGCCTGGGTCGGCCACGGCGCCGCCAGCGCGCAGGGCGCGCTGGTGGCGATCGCCAACTCGGGCACGCAGGCCTCCGACGCCGCGCACACGATGTCCGACCGGCTCGCCCGCCAGGCCGCCGCGGCCGCCGAGGTCAAGAAGATGCCCGCCCCGCGCGACTACGACCCGAAGCAGGCCATGACGGCCGCGCTCGCGGGCGGCCCGGCCGCGCTGGCCGCGGACCAGAAGGCGCAGGCGGACGCCGCGAACGACGTCAAGGCGCAGCAGGTCGCGTTCTTCAACGCCTACACCCAGGCGATGAGCGAGGTCGACGGCTCGACCCCGAGCTTCGGCCCGGACTCGCTCGGCATGAAGCCGACCGCGACGCACTTCAACGGCAACTCGTTCAACAACGTCAACAACATCGGCCACACCGACGGTCCCGGCGCGCTCGGTTCGCCGGCCAGCTTCGGCACGGTCGGCGCGCACGGCGGGGCAGGCGGCGCGGGGGTCGCCGGGCACGGCGCTCCGGCGCACGTCTCGGCCGACTCGGGCAAGTACGGCACTTCCGGTTTCGAAGGCGGCGGCGGGCTCGCCGCGGGTGCCGGCGTTGGTGCCGGTTCCGGCGTTGGCGCGGCCCCGGTCGCTGCCACGCCCGCGAGCACGGGCGGCAGCGGCCTCGGTTCCGCGCTCGGCCTCGGCGCCATCGGCGCGGGAGCCGGGTTCGCCGGCGGCAAGCTCGGCGAGGGCAACCGCAGCGGTTCGCGCAAGGAGGAGGAAGGCAAGACCTCCGCGGCGTCCGAGCACCAGAGCGGGCAGAGCGCCGCGTCGGCGGCTCCGCAGCAGCAGGGCGTCGTCCCGGCGAGCGGCACCATCGGCCAGTCGCAGGGCGGCATGAGCCCGATGGGCGGCATGGGCGGAGCGGGCGCGCACGGCGCGGGCGAACAGGACGAGGAGCACACGCACGCTTCGTTCCTCATCGAACCGGACCCGGACGACGCGTTCGGGGCCAACCAGGCCACCCCGCCGCCGGTCATCGGCGCGTGGTCGGACGACGACAACTGACGCAGTGCTCGCGGGCGCGTGACCGGACCGGTCACGCGCCCGCGAGCGTTCGCAAACACGTGGGGTAGGGGGTTGGTCGATGCCGAACGCGGAGCTGCTCGCGCCGATCGAGGTGGACTTCCTGTGGGAGTCGGCCGGTTTGGGCGAGCTGCCGTATCCGCTGCGGATCCGTTCGCACGGCGCGACGATGGACGAGCGCTCGGCGCTGCGCACGCGCACGCTCGGCGCACTGGCTGACCGGGGGCTCGCCGACGGCCGCGGCAGGCCCGCTCCGCACGTCGAGGACTACTTCGGCATCCTCGCCTCGCCGGACGTCAGCCTCGACACTGTCCAGCTGCTCGACCCGAACGGCGAACCGCTGCTCGCGGTCGCGGGCAGCGCGAACGGCGACGGGCTGTTCGCCGTCCATGACCAGCGCGGCCTGCACCTGCACCCGTGCGCGCCGGACGGCCTGGCCACCGCGATCATTTCGCTCCTGCCGGGCGCTCCGCGCGGTACCGAGAAGTCGATCACCGTGCCGTTGGAGCAGCTGGTCGGCGCTTCCGGAGTCGACTTCATGCAGCGGCGCGGCAACCAGGTCGACGCCTCCGGCCGTGCGAGCGTGGACGAGGACCGCAAGGCACTCGCCCGGCTGCACGCCCAGCAACGCCTGCGCGGCGGCCAGATCGGCGCGAACGCCCGCAACCGCCTCGGCGGCCGCAGCCGGTCGACGGTGCTGAGCTGGTTCGACACCGAAACCGGCCGGTACTTCACGCAGGCGAGCCAGGGCCACGACGGCCGCGACTGGATCACCATCGCGCCCGCCGACCCGGCGACGCTGCGCCACCGGCTCGGCGAAATGCTCGCCGGGGTGGCCGACCAGTCCAACGCGGGCGCGTTCTGACCAGCTCTGATCCGCTCTGACCAGCCCTGGCCCGCGGGCTTGCGCTGACCCGCTCTGGCCCGCTCTGGCCCGCGCTGATCCGCTCTGGCCCGCTCTGGCCCGCGCTGATCTGCTCTGGCCCGCTCTGGCCCGCGCTGGCCTGCGCTGACCAGCCCTGACCCGCTCTGGCCCGCGCTGACCCGTGGGCTTGCTGTGGCCAGCCCGGCTCCCGCTCGGCCGAAACCGCCCCAATGCGGCATTGGGCGCATCTCGCGCACCGAGCGCCACATGGGGTGCGTGTGCAACAACCGCCGCGTCTTGCCGGGTGGGACGGAGCGAACGCCACTTTGGGTGCGTTGAGCGCACCGAATACCACTTTGGGTGCGTGCGACGCACCCAAAGTGGCATTGGGGCGCTTGAAGACTGCCGATCCGGCGCTACGCTGGGGCCGGAGATCGTTGACCGGAGGGTGAGCAGCACCGGATGCACCAAGAGTTCTTCTCGCCGCTGGCATTCGACTTCCTGTGGGAGTCGGTGGAGCTGGGCGAGCTGCCCTACCCGCTGCGCGTGCGCTCGCACGGCGCGACCGAGGACGAGCGCGTGTCGCTGCGGCACCGGGTCGACATCGAGCTGAAGGCCCGCGGTGTCCGCGACGCGCGCGGCCGGGTCGAACCCGACGTCGAGGACTGGCTGACGCTGCTCGCGCGCGCCCCGCACTCCATTGACGCGCTGCACATCCCGCAGTTCGAGGCGCATCCGGTCGCGTTGCTCGCCGCGGGTGACGAGCGCACCGGCGTGGTCGCGATCCAGGACGCCGACGGCATCTGGCTGCGCGCGATCCCGCCGGACGGGCTGGTGTCCACGATCGTCGAACTGCTGCCCGGCGGTCCGCGCGGCAGTGAGGCGTCGGTCACGCTTCCGCTGGACGAGGCGCTGCACACCCAGCCGATCCGGGTTCCGGTCGCCGCGGGTGGCGGCCAGCCCGAGGAAAAGGGCGGTCGGCGGGCGAAGCGCCAGTCGCTCAGCGAGCGCGCCACGCTCGATCCGCGCGAGACCTACGGGCTCATCGCGGGCCAGCCGCGGCTGCGCGGCGGTCAGCTCGCAGCGAACAGCCGGTCCCAGCTGGGACACCGGCAGCGGTCCCGGGTGCTTGGCTGGTTCGACACCGCCACCGGACGGTATTTGAGCTTGTCGAGGGCGGGTTCGGACGGCCGCGAATGGGTCACCGTAGCCCCGGCGGACCCGGCGACGCTGCGGAGCAGGCTGGGTGAAATGGTGGCTTCAGTGGCGGTCGAGGGCCGATAGCTGGGTGACGTGTCGTCCCGGACCGGGAACCCTCGCGCGGGATTGGCCGTTGACCTGCGAGAGGCTCGCCAGGCTTCCCCGCCCGCCCGGACGGTACCCTGGTGGGACGGGTGCCCAGCGGTGCCCACGGGTTGTCAAGATCGCGATGGCGGGTATCACAGGAGCCGCCCAACCAGGGAGGGTCGAGGCCGCAAGGGCCGAGTCGTATGAACCGGAAGAGCGTGCTCAGGAACCCACTGCTGTGGATCGTCGCGGGGTTGCTGGCGTTGCTGGCCTACAACACGATCTTCGACAGCGATCGTGGCTACACCCAGGCTCCTATCTCGACGGCGATGGGCCAGGTCGCCCAGAACCACATCAAGGAAGCCAGCCTCGAAGACAAGGAGCAGCAGCTCAAACTGCAGCTCACGCAGAAGATCGACGTCGAGGGCCAGCAGACTGACCAGATCATCGCGCAGTTCCCCGCGAACGCCACGCAGGAGATCTACGACAAGCTGATCAACGCCAAGAACGACGGCCAGCCCGTCAAGTTCACCACCAAGGTCACCCAGCAGAGCCTGCTGACCCAGATCCTGATCTTCGCGATCCCGCTGGCGCTGGTGCTCGGCCTGCTGATGTGGATGATGAACAACGCCCAGGGCGGCGGGAACCGAGTCCTGAACTTCGGCAAGTCGAAGGCGAAGCAGCTCAACAAGGACATGCCGAAGACGACCTTCGGCGACGTCGCGGGCGCTGACGAAGCGGTCGAAGAGCTGTACGAGATCAAGGACTTCCTGCAGAACCCGGCGCGCTACCAGGCGCTCGGCGCGAAGATCCCGAAGGGCGTTCTGCTCTACGGGCCGCCCGGCACTGGTAAGACGCTGCTCGCGCGCGCCGTCGCGGGCGAGGCGGGCGTGCCGTTCTACACGATCTCCGGTTCGGACTTCGTCGAGATGTTCGTCGGTGTCGGTGCGTCGCGAGTCCGCGACCTGTTCGAGCAGGCGAAGCAGAACGCGCCGTGCATCATCTTCGTGGACGAGATCGACGCGGTCGGCCGCCAGCGCGGCGCCGGCCTCGGCGGCGGGCACGACGAGCGCGAGCAGACGCTGAACCAGCTGCTGGTCGAGATGGACGGCTTCGACGCCCGCGGCGGGATCATCCTGATCGCGGCCACCAACCGGCCGGACATCCTCGACCCGGCGCTGCTGCGCCCGGGCCGGTTCGACCGGCAGATCCCGGTGTCCGCGCCGGACCTGCTCGGCCGCAAGGCGATCCTCGAGGTGCACGCCAAGGGCAAGCCGATCGCGCAGGGCACCGACCTGACCGGGCTGGCCAAGCGCACGGTCGGCATGTCCGGTGCGGACCTGGCCAACGTGCTGAACGAGGCCGCGCTGCTCACCGCCCGCGAGAACGGGCACGTGATCACCGACGTCGCGCTCGAGGAATCGGTCGACCGGGTGGTCGGCGGTCCCGCGCGCAAGAGCCGGATCATCTCCGAGAAGGAGAAGAAGATCACCGCTTACCACGAGGGCGGGCACGCGCTCGCCGCGTGGGCGATGCCGGACATCGAACCGGTGTACAAGCTGACGATCCTGCCGCGCGGCCGCACCGGCGGACACGCGCTGCTGGTGCCCGAGGACGACAAGCAGCTGATGACCCGGTCGGAGATGATCGGCAGGCTGGTGTTCGCGATGGGCGGCCGCACGGCCGAGGAGCTCGTGTTCCACGAGCCCACCACCGGTGCGTCCTCGGACATCGAGCAGGCGACGAAGATCGCCCGCGCGATGGTCACCGAGTACGGCATGAGCGCGCGGCTGGGCGCGGTGAAGTACGGCCAGGAGCAGGGCGACCCGTTCCTCGGCCGGTCCGCGGGCAGGCAGGCCGACTACTCGCTCGAAGTGGCGCACGAGATCGACGAGGAGGTGCGCAAGCTCATCGAGACCGCGCACACCGAGGCGTGGCACGTGCTGAACACCTACCGCGACGTGCTCGACAACCTGGTCATGGAGCTGCTGGAGAAGGAAACGCTGCAGCGCAAGGACCTTGAGCGGATCTTCGCCACGGTCGAGAAGCGCCCGCACATCACCGTCTTCAACGAGTTCGGCGAGCGCACGCCGTCGGACAAGCCGCCGATCAAGACCCCGGGCGAGCTGGCGATGGAGCGCGGCGAGCCGTGGCCGCCGCCTTCTCCGGAGAAGGAAAAGCCCGCCCTGCAGCCCGCTCCGACCCCGGTCGGCACCGCACCGGGTGCGGGCGAGCTGCCTGGCGGCCCGCCGTACCAGGCTCCGGACCCGAACGCGAACCCGTACGCCCCGCCGTCCAACGGCGGCCGTCCGGGCGGGCCGAACGGCACCGGCCGCTGGGGCCAGCCGTATGGTGGTCCGCAGCAGCCGGGCGGTCCGGCAGGCGGCGGCTACCAGCCCGGTGGCCCGGGCGGTGCGCAGAGCGGACCGCCGAACTACGGGGCGCCTCCGGGCTGGACCCCGGCGACGTCCCCGGGCGGCCAGCAGCCGTGGCGCCCCGCCGAAGACCGTCCGCGTGAGCAGGGCTGGTTCGCCGACGGCGCGAACGGCCAGCAGCCGGACGAGGGGCAGCATCGGCGTGACGTCGACGGACCAGACAAGCAGTAAAGACGGCATCCGCCCGGTCTTCGATCAAGACCGGGCGGAGCGCGCCGTTCGCGAGCTGCTGCTCGCCTGCGGCGAGGACCCGGATCGGGACGGTCTCCAGGACACCCCGGCCCGGGTCGCTCGCGCTTACCGGGAAATGTTCGCCGGCCTCTACACCGATCCGGACGAGGTGCTGGCGCGGACGTTCGACGAATCGCACGAGGAACTCGTGCTCGTCACGGACATCCCGATGTACTCCACCTGCGAGCACCACCTGCTGGCCTTCCACGGAGTGGCCCACGTCGGCTACATCCCGAACGGCGAGGGCAAGGTCACCGGGCTGTCGAAGATCGCCCGGCTGGTCGACCTCTACGCTCGCCGCCCGCAGGTGCAGGAGCGGCTCACCTCGCAGATCGCCGACGCGCTGGTGCGGCGGCTGGAGCCGCGCGGGGTGATCGTGGTCGTCGAGGCCGAGCATTTGTGCATGTCGGTGCGCGGGATCCGCAAGCCGGGTTCGCGGACCACCACGTCGGCGGTGCGCGGGATGCTGCGGTCGTCGGCGACGTCGCGGGCCGAGGCGATCGAGCTGATCCGGGGGCGCCGATGATCCCCCGGCCGGGGCGGTGCGCCGTGCTGGGCGTGCTGAACGTGACGCCGGATTCGTTCTCCGACGGCGGCCGTTACCTCGATCTCGACCAGGCGCTGGAGCACGCGCGCGAGATGTGGGCGCGTGGCGCGGACCTGATCGACGTCGGCGGCGAATCGACGCGCCCAGGTGCCTCGCGGGTCGACGCGGAGACCGAGGCCGCGCGCGTCTTGCCGGTGATCCGGCAGCTGGCTTCCGAGGGCGTTGCGTTGTCGGTCGACACCACTCGGGCCGCGGTGGCGGAAGCCGCGGTGGCGGCGGGTGCGCAGGTGATCAACGACGTCTCCGGCGGGCTCGCCGATCCGGCGATGGGACGAGTCGCGGCGGAAACCAAGGTGCCGTGGGTGCTGATGCACTGGCGCGGGCACAGCAAGGACATGAACGCGCTCGCCACGTACACCGATGTCGTCGCCGAAGTGCGCGATGAGCTGTCGCAGCGGGTCGACGAGGCGATCGCGGCCGGGGTTTCGGACCGGGAGATCGTGCTCGACCCCGGCCTCGGGTTCGCGAAGCACGCCGAGCACGACTGGGCGTTGCTGCACGGGCTGGATTCGTTGCTGGACTTGGGTTTCCCGGTCTTGGTGGGTGCTTCGCGCAAACGCTTCCTCGGCCGGTTGCTGTCCGGGAAGGACGGCGTGCCGAGGCCGCCGGACGGCCGCGAGGTCGCCACCGCGTCGATCTCGGCGCTGGCCGCGGCGGCGGGTGCTTGGGGCGTGCGGGTGCACGAGGTGGGGGCTTCACTGGACGCCGTGGCGGTGGCCGCGGCCTGGCAGCAAGGACGAGCCGATGGCTGACCGCATCACGCTCACGGGACTGCGCGTGTTCGGCCGGCACGGGGTCTTCGACCACGAAAAGCGCGACGGACAGGAATTCGGCATCGACATCGTCGCGTGGCTCGACCTCGGGCCCGCCACGGCGTCGGACGACCTGACCAAGACGCTGCACTACGGCGAGCTGGCCGAACTGGCGGCGGGAATCGTCGCCGGGGAGCCCTTCGACCTGATCGAGAGCGTCGCAGGCAAGATCGCCGACGAGGTCATGCGCGACGACCGGCTGAGCGCGGTCGAGGTCACCGTGCACAAGCCGTCCGCGCCGATTCCGCTGACCTTCGACGACGTCGCGGTCACCATCCGGCGGGAGCGGTGAGCCGCGCGGTCCTGTCGCTGGGCTCCAACCTCGGCGACCGGCTCGGTTACCTGCGCAGCGCGGTGGACGCGGTGCGCCCGGCGCTCGTCGCGGTGTCCGGGGTGTACGAAACGAAAGCCTGGGGCGTCGAGGACCAGCCGGACTTCCTGAACGCGCTGTGCATCGTCGACGACCCGGCGCGCGACCACTGGGCGTGGCTGCGCGCCGGGCAGGCGGCCGAACAGGCGGCGGGCCGGGTACGCGAACTGCGCTGGGGCCCGCGCACGCTGGATGTCGACATAGTGACAGTGCAGGATGTGACGTCCGATGATCCGGAGCTGCTGCTGCCGCATCCCGGGACCCCGGACCGGGCGAGCGTGCTGATCCCGTGGCTCGAGATCGACCCGGACGCCGAGGTTCCCGGGTACGGCCGGGCCGCCGATCTGCTCGCCCGGCTGCCGGAAGCCGACCGGGCGGGCGTCGTCCTGCGGCCGGGCCTGACCCTGTTGTGAGTGGTGATCCCGGTTCTAGCCGGGATCACCACTCACGACGCCCGCAATGCCGCCAGCAGGAACCGCACCTCTTCCTGGCGGCTCGGAATCGCGGGCCACCCGTTGATCGTCGCGAGCAGCTGCCAGTACCGCTCGGCGCGCGGATCCGCGCCGACGGCGATTCCGTCGGCCATCTGGTCGCGGACCGCCGGATCGGCCGGGTCCTGGTCCGGCCGGGCCGAGGCGATCACGATCGCGTCCGCCAGCGCCCGTCCGGCCGGGGAGTCCGGCGCGTGGCCCGCGTCGAGCGCGGACCGGGCGTCAGTCATCCAGGCAGCCCAGTTTTCCTGTTGAGCCTTCGACGGCTGCTCGTACTCGCCCGCTTCCCGCGCGGTCGAATGCCGCTCGCTCATCGTGCGGATGGACTGCCGGAAGCCCGGGTCCTGGACGAGTTCGGCGAACTCGATCCAGGCCTCCAGCTGTTCCGGCGTCGGATCATCCGGAAGATCCGGTTTCGCCGACTGCATTCGCGCGTAGAACGCGGGATCGACATCGAGTCCTTCCATCATTTCGGCCCAGAACTCGTCCACCAAACGGCGGCGTTGCTCGTCTGGCATTTGGGCGATGCGATTCATCAGTTTCACTTCCTCCAGCTCGGAATCCCGTTTCAGCACCGCGCGCAATACCGCGCGGCGCAGCCGCAACCGCCGGATCTGCTCGTCGAGCGCGTCGACGTGGCTCGTCGCCAGGTCGCGCACCGTCGTCTCGCGCGCCAGTGCGCGGGACACGTCGGGCAGGCCGATGCCCAGCTCGCGCAGCGTCCGCACCAGCTCCAGCCGGGCGAGCGCGTGCGCGTCGTACAGCCGGTAGCCGGCACCGGTCCGCTGCGTGGGCGGGAGCAGGCCCTCGTCGGAGTAGAACCGGATGGTCTTCACCGGCAGCCCGGTGCGCCGGGACAGTTCGCCGATCGTGAAGACCGTGGTGGCAGGCATGTCAGGCATCGTGGAGTCTCCAGTCGCTGGAGAGTCAAGCCTGCCAGAACGGGCTCGGTACGGTGGGGTCATGCACT
Source organism: Amycolatopsis rubida (assembly GCF_900115345.1). Classification (GTDB taxonomy): domain Bacteria; phylum Actinomycetota; class Actinomycetes; order Mycobacteriales; family Pseudonocardiaceae; genus Amycolatopsis; species Amycolatopsis rubida. The sequence goes on from NZ_FOWC01000001.1 coordinate 1,550,486, forward strand.
TCACGCGGTCCCGGGACCTGGTCGTGGCCGCGGTCCTCGGCCTCGCCGTGGTCTACGTGCTGTTCCAGGCCGCTTACGGCGATCTGCCGCAGCTGCCGTTGCTCGCCGGGGTGACCTTCGCGGTGCTCGCGATCGCCGAGGCGGGTTTGGCTCTCTCGATCCGGTCGCGGATCAAGTCGGGCCGGGTGCACGGCGACGCGGTCGGGATCGCGAGGGCGGTGGCGCTGGCGAAAGCGTCTTCGCTGGCCGGGGCGTTCCTCGGCGGCGGCTGGCTGGCCGCGTTCGTTTACGTTTTCCCGCGACGTGACGAACTCGTCGCGGCGGTCTCCGACAGCAGGTCGGCGGTCGTCGGAGCGGTGTCGTCGGCGCTGCTGGTAGCTGCCGGTTTGTGGCTCGAGCACTGCTGCCGGACGCCGCCGGAGGAGCGTAGGGGAACGACCGGTTAACGCTTCGATGCCGCCGCTCGAAGTACCGACTAGGTCTCATTCGGATCACCGGAAGGTACGGTGTCAGGCATGACTGGCGTGGGTGACGACTCGCATGGCCGCCGCCCTGGCAGGCCGTGGCTTGTCGTCGGATTGCTCCTCGCCGTCGGCGCCACCCTCGCATTGGTGCTCAGCGACGACCTCCGGTACCTCCGGCTCGGCATCGTCGCGGCGCTCTGGGCTGCCCTGATCGGCGCCTTCCTGGCTGTCCGGGCCCGCAAGAACGCGGTGCACAGCGAGGACGCGGTCGCCGAGGCGCAGGCGGTATACGAACTCGAGCTGGAACGCGAGATCGCGGCCCGGCGGGAGTACGAACTCGAACTCGAGACGGAAACGCGCGAGGCCGCGCAGGCGCAATCGCGCGAAGAACTGGATGCGCTGCGTGCCGAAGTGGCTGCGCTCCGCGAGAGCCTGCAATCGCTGTTCGGCGGCGAGGTGCTGCTCGAACGCGTCGCGCTCACCGCGCAGGCGACCCGGATGCGCGCGCTGAACGACGAGCAGCGGCTCGTTTCGGCCGGTTCGGAAACCCAGAACGGCAATGGCAAGAAACCGGCTCAGTTGCTCGCTCCGCAGAAGCCGGTGGTCGACGTTCCGGAGCGCCCGACCGAATTCATGGACCGGGTGCTCGACGCGGCTCCCGCCGAGCGTCGCCGGACGCCTGCGAACGGGACCGCGAAGACCAACGGCGCCAACGGGACTTCCGGCGCGAACGGCTCGATCAGCGCTGGGTTGAACGGTTCCGGACCGAATGGCGGCCGTTCGACTCAGCTGCGCACTCAGCAGATGCCGCGCCTCAAGCCGAAGCGTCCGGAACCGCCTGCCGAGCCGGAGCCGTTCGAGGACGAGGTCGAAGCGGACAGCCCCGCTCCGCGCGGTGGTCGCGACCCTCGGGTCAACCTGGCGGAGGCGTTCGTGCCCCGCGGCGACTCGGGACCGCATGAGGGGCGGGCCAGTGTGGCGGATGCTTTCGCTGCGCGTGAGCCGCGGAACGGGGCACCGGAACCGCATGCTGGACGGCCCGTCCGCGGTGGTGCGCCGGAGCCGCAGGCCGAGCGTGGGCCTCGCGGGGCTGCGCCGAAGCCGCGCGGTGATCGGGCACCGGAGCCGTATGAAGCTGAGCGCCGTTCGGCGGGTGACTCTGGGTCGCACGTCATTCCGGAGCCGTTTGAGCAGGACAGTGCCCGGGTGCGCAATGTGACTGAGCCGTTGCCTCGTGAGGCTGAGCGGGTTCGGGAGCCTCGTGGTCCGGTCAGCCGGAACAAGCCGTCTCCGCGGGCCGCTCGGCCGCGGAACGACGTGCCGGAGCCGCCTCGGCGGCCCGAAGCGCAGCCGACTCGGACTGTCGCGCCGGTGAACAAACCGGAGCCGGTCAAGGAGGAGCGGCCGGTGCCTCGGCTGGCGGCGCGGCCCGCTCCTCAGCGGGCGGAGGAGCGGCCGGAACCTGACGAGCAGACTGCGGTTTCCCGGCCTGCTGAACCGGCTAGGCATGCCGAACCGGCCCCGAAGAAGGCGGAGAAACCGGTGCCGGAGAAGGAAACCGCGGTTGAGTCGCGGACTCGGGCTCCCTCTCGGCTGGAGCAGTTCTCTCGGTCGGATTTGTCGCCGTTGGCGGAGGACACCCCTACTGGGCGGCATGGTGCTCCTGGGGCCGATGCGGTTAATCCGACATTGCCGGAGTCGGTTCGCAGTTCGGCGAGCAGCGGGACTGGGGGGCGGCGTCGGCGGCCTGAGGCGGAGGCCGCTCCGGCTTCGTCTGGCGGGCGGAGGAGGCGGCCGGAGGGCGAACCGCCTGCTTGGGAGGCTCCTGCTGAAGAGGCGGCCTCGGCTGGACATCACGCGTCTGGACGGTCGGTGACTGAATTGCTCGCGGCTAACGGGAAGACCGAGGGGAGTCCTCGGCGGCGGCGTCGGGCGGAGGATTGATCGGCTCGACGCCTGGCGGCGACATTGCGCCCCGGTGGGTGCGTGGGCACCCCGAAGTTGAGTGCGACGACGGATGGCGGGTGCTTGTCAAGGTGGGAAAGATGCCTTGACAAGCACCCGCCATCCGCGTTTTGGCTTCGTATCGGGGAGCGGGGGGTGTGGCTGCCTGGTGGGTTTGGGTGCGCTGGCCGCGGTTGAGTGGGGCGCATCCGGCGGCAGCGGGCAGCGGTGGGGCGCGGGGTCGTGAGGGGAACCCTCAGGGAATCAGAGTTCGTGAGGGTGGGCCCTCACGAACTTCTGGGGGGAGGAGGGGCACAGGGCGTCGCGCGGAGGGCTGAACCCGGTGCGTCCAACCGGCGTCCCTTGGGGGGCCTGCGTATGGTGACCGCTCGTGAACGGCACCCTTTCTGCCACGCCGCGGGGTTCTGCGTCCACGGGCTCTCGTTCGCGGCACATCACCGTGCTCCTTCCGGTGCTCGGGTTGATCGTCGTGGCGTTGTGCGGGCTCTTTCTCTTCGGGCTCGCGACCGCGCGCGTTGGGTGGCTGGCGGTCGCGATCGGGGTGGTCGCCGCGTTGGTGCCGGTCGGCGTGGTGGTCGCTGGGTTGCTCTGGGTTGATCGGTGGGAACCGGAGCCGGCGAAGCTGCTCTTGATCGCTTTCGCTTGGGGCGCTTGCATCGCCACCGTCACCGCGCTGCTGATCAACACTGGGGCCGAGGCGTTCGGTGACCTGCTTCTCGGCGGCGGCAATGGCAGTAAGGTCAGTGCGCTCGTCTCCGCGCCGCTGGTCGAGGAGGCCGCGAAGGGCGTTTTTGTCCTGTTGATCTTCTGGCGGCGCAACGAGGAGTTCGACGGGATCGTCGACGGCGTCGTCTACGCGGGCTTCGCGGCCGCTGGGTTCGCCTTCACCGAGAACATCTATTACTTCGGCCGCGCCTTCGCTGACCACGGCTTCGGCAACGGCACCAGCTCCGGCGTGCTTGCCGCTTTCTTCGTGCGTGGCGTGCTTTCGCCGTTCACGCATCCGCTGTTCACCGCTATGACCGGAATCGGGCTCGGGATCGCGGCGCGGTACGCACAGCGGTGGATTCGGATCCTCGCGCCGCTGGCCGGGTATCTGGCCGGGGTGTTCCTGCACGCGCTTTGGAACGCGGCGGCCACGCTCAACGGCGGAAAGTCCTTCCTCACCTTGTACTTCCTGGTGATTTTGCCGCTGCTGATCGCCGCGATCTACGTGATCGTGTTGCAGCGACGGCGAGAACAGCGGATCGTCGCCGCTGCGTTGCCGAAGATGGCGGCCGCGCGGTGGATCGCGCCGTCGGAGATCGAGTTGCTCGCCAGTTTGCCTAGGCGGCGGCAATGGCGGAAGCAGGCGCGCAAGCAGTCCGGGCCGGCGGCCGCGCGGGCGGTGGGCCGGTATCAGACGAGCGTGACCGAGCTCGCATTCCTGCGGCGTACGCGGTTGCGCACCGAGCAGGACCGGCAGCGGCAGGAAGAGTTGCTGCAGGCACTGCGGGACGCGCGCGCGGATGCCGTGCGATTGGCGAACAACCGCGACAGTCGGTGAACATTCCCCGTCCGGGGTAGCTCGACCGTGCCAAAAGTGGCGTTCCGCCGGGGGATTCGCGGACACGGTGACCGGGAGAAGCCGAACGCCAATAAGGTACGGGCGCGATGGGACGCCCCGGGTGAAGCTGGTCACCCGGGCACCTCGATCCGGCTGGGGCGGGGCTACTCTCGCGCCGTCGTCTGGTACCCGCGACGAAAGAGCGGGACTGGAACGAACATGAGGAGTTTCGAGCCATGAGCGTCCACAGGCGCACGCCATGAACCGACCGGCCCGCCTTGCCGTGGGCGTCGTTTCCGCCGGCCGGGTGGGCAGTGTCCTCGGTGCGGCATTGGCCAGGGCAGGCCACACCGTAGTCGCCGCTTCGGGGCTGTCCGCGGCTTCGCTGAACCGCGCGGAACGGTTGCTGCCGGATGTCCCCTTGCTGCCGCCCGACGAGGTCGTGCGGAGAGCTGATCTCGTCTTGCTCGCGTTGCCGGACGACGCGCTCGCCGGCACCGTCCGTGGCCTGGTCGCTACGAATTCGGTACGGGCGGGCCAGATTGTGGTGCACACCTCGGGTGCGCACGGCATCGACGTGCTGGCCCCGGTCGCGGAGGCCGGTGCGCTGCCGCTCGCGCTGCATCCGGTGCTCACCTTCACCGGCCGCGAGGAAGACCTGGAACGTCTTGTCGCGGCAAGCATCGGCGTCACCGCGGCACCGGAGGACGACGCGGCGTGGAACGTCGGGGAGGCGCTCGCCGTCGAGATGGGCGCCGAGCCGGTGCGAGTCCCCGAATCCGCGCGGGCGCTGTATCACGCGGCGCTGGCGCACGGTGCGAATCACCTGATGACGCTGGTCGCCGACTGCACCGAAACCTTGCGCGGGGCCGGAATCGAGCATCCGGAACGACTCGTCGCACCGCTGCTTTCGGCGGCATTGGACAATGTCCTTCGCCACGGGGACCGCGCCCTCACCGGACCGGTCCCGCGTGGTGATCTCGGCACCGTCCGCAAGCACCTCGACGTGCTCACGGACCGGGCGCCGCGGATCGTCCCGGCCTACCGGGCGCTGGCCCGGCGCACGGCCGAACGGTCTCGCGTCGCAGGCCTGCTCGATCCCGCGGCCGCGGCCGAACTGACCGATCTTCTCGCCGATCCCGCCGAAGGACAGACCCCGTGACGACACCGAAATTCCAGCGCGGAACGCTCAACACGTTCCAGCCGCCCGAGCACATCAGCAAGGTGAGCTGGGGCCTGCGCAGCGTTGGCCGGAAGGTCGCGCTCGTGCCCACTATGGGCGCGCTGCACGACGGCCACCGCGAGCTGCTGCGTCGCGCGAAGCGGCTGCCGAACACCGTCGTCGCCGCGTCGATCTTTGTGAACCCGTTGCAGTTCGGCGAGGGCGAGGACTTCGAGGCGTACCCGCGCCAGCTCGAAGCCGACTTGGCGACCTTGTCCGAAGCAGGCGTCGAACTGGCCTTCACGCCGAAGGCTTCGGACCTGTACGCGGACAACGCGATGGTCACCGTGAACCCCGGCCCGCTCGGCGACGAGCTTGAGGGGGCCGTCCGGCCCGGGCATTTCGCCGGGGTGCTGACGGTCGTCGCGAAGCTGTTCAATCTGCTGCGCCCGGATTACGCGTTCTTCGGGGAGAAGGACTACCAGCAGCTGGTGCTGATCAAGCGGATGGTGGCGGACCTCAACATCGGCACCCACGTCATCGGGGTGCCGACGGTCCGGGAGCGGGACGGCCTCGCGCTGTCCTCGCGCAACGTCTACCTGACGCCGGAACAACGGGAAGACGCCGTGGTGCTGTCGGCCGCCTTGTCGGCCGGGGCGCACGTCGGGCGGGACGGGGCGGAGGCCGTGCTGGACCTGGCGCGGAGGACGCTCGCGGCCCGTCCCCAGGTGGAAGTGGATTACCTGGAATTGAGGGGAACCGATTTGGGGCCGGCGCCCGTCGACGGAGAGGCGCGGTTGCTGGTCGCTGCCCGGGTGGGGAGTACCCGGCTGATCGACAACGCGGGAGTGCTGCTCGGAAAAGCCGTGGAACATCCGAGCGGGGATCCGGACGCAGGGGAATAGGGAGAGTCCACGATGTATCGCACGATGCTGAAATCGAAGATCCACCGGGCCACGGTGACCCAGGCCGACCTGCACTACGTGGGCTCGGTCACGGTCGACGAGGACCTGATGGAGGCCGCCGACCTGCTTGAGGGCGAGCAGGTGTCCATTGTGGATGTCACGAACGGCGCGCGGCTGGAAACCTATGTCATCACCGGCGAGCGCGGCAGCGGCGTGCTCGGCATCAACGGAGCCGCCGCGCATCTGGTGCACCCTGGCGACCTCGTCATCCTGATCGCCTACGGGCAGATGGACGACGCGGAGGCCCGCGGGTACCGGCCGCGAGTGATCTTCGTGGACGATTACAACCGGATCGTCGAGCGCGGGGACGACCCGGCGCACGCACCGGACGGATCGGGCCTGCTGAGCGGCACGGTCACGCTGCCCGAAGAGGACACGATGACCTTCCCGGTGGCCGAAACCGCGGACGCGCGCCGTCTCGACGCGTTGCTGCACGCCGAAAACTGACCTGTACCGGCGGCGGTCGCGAGCCGCAGTAAGGAAGACCTCGTTGCTGCTCACTGTCGACGTCGGCAACACCAATATCGTGCTCGGCCTCTACCAGGGTGCCGAATTGGCCGGTGACTGGCGGATGCGCACCGACGCGCGGATGACCGCGGACGAACTCGCGCTCACCGTGCGCGGGCTGCTCGGCCCGCACGCCGACGCGGTCACCGGAATCAGCGCGCTGTCCACGGTTCCCGCGGTGCTGCGGGAATTGCGGGTGATGCTCGGCCGCTATTACGCGCGGGTGCCGAAGGTCGTGGTCGAGCCCGGCGTGCGCACCGGCGTCGCGCTGCTGGTGGACAATCCGAAGGAAGTCGGCGCGGACCGGCTCGTGAACACCCTCGCCGCGCACCATTTGCACGCCACCGCGTGCGTGGTGGTCGATTTCGGCACGTCTACCAATGTCGACGCGATCTCGGCCCGGGGCGAATTCCTCGGCGGGGCGTTCGCCCCGGGCATCGAGATCTCGGTGGACGCGCTCGCCGCCCGCGCGGCCGCGCTGCGAAAGGTGGAACTCGTCCCGCCGCGTTCGGTGATCGGCAAGAACACCGTCGAATGCCTGCAGTCCGGCATTCTGTACGGGTTCGCGGGGCAGGTCGACGGACTCGTGCGACGGATCGTGCGCGAATTGCAGCACGACAGCTCAGAACCGGTCACGGTGATCGCCACCGGCGGGCTCGCCCCGCTGGTGCTGGGCGAATCCGAGACGATCAAGGAGCACGTGCCGGACCTGACGCTGCTCGGCCTGCGGCTGGTGTACGAACGGAATGTGCGTTAGCCGAACAGCTCGGCGAGGTAGTCCTCGAAAGTGCGGGTGCCGGTGTCCGCGTCGAGGTTGAGGTTGCCGTCCGCGCGATAGACCTTTCCGGCCGCGCCGGGAACGCGCATCGGCATTTTCAGCCGCCGCAGCCCGCGGGCCCGCACATATTTGTCGACCAGCTCGCCCATGCCGTACACCGTGGGCCCGGCCAGATCCCGCACCCGCCCGGCCGGGTCGCCGAGCGCCAGCCGGGCGATCCGCCCGGCCACTTCCCGGGCGTCGACCGGCTGGACATTGATCGCGGGCACCGGCACGATCGGCAGTTTCGCCGCTGCCCGCACGGCATTGAGGCAGAAGCCGTGGAACTGTGCCGCCCGCAGGGTGGTCGAGGGCACTTCCGAGGCGGCGACGAGCTTTTCGGCCTCGTGCTTGCGGCGGAAATAGCCGAGCGGCACCGCGTCCGCGGCGATTACCGAAATGAAAACCAGGTGGCAGGCTCCGGCGCGTTCGGCGGCACGGACCAGATTCGCCGTCGCCACGTCGTCGCCCTTCGGGCCGCCCGCCAGGTGCACGACCACGTCGGCGCCGTCGAGCGCGGGAGCGAGGCCTTCGCCAGTCATCAGGTCGCAAGCGAACCGGTCAGGACCGCTCGCGGTGCGGCTGAGGATGCGCACCTTCGCGTCGCCGAGGGCGGGAACGACCAGTTTGCCGAGGGTTCCGGTGCCACCGGTGACCACGATCGTCGTCATGACAATTCCTTCCGGGTAGAGTGCCGCTGGGTTTGGGCACTGGGGGTGTCCTGCTGGGAGGAACCCGCCCGTGACAGGAATGTGACAGCGCGGCCTTGGCTGCTCCGTTGAGGGCGGGAAGAGGTGACAGGTGGACGAGAAGAACCTGCTCGCGGCCCACTTCGAGGAACAGCGGCCGCGGCTGCGGGGAGTCGCCTACCGGATGCTCGGTTCGCTTGCCGAGGCTGACGACGCGGTCCAGGAAGCCTGGCTGCGCGTCGACAGCGCCGACATTTCCGAAGTGCGGAATCTGCCCGCCTGGCTCACCACAGTGGTGGCGCGGGTCTGCCTGAACCTGTTGCGCACGCGCGAACGCCGCCGAGAGGATTCGCTGGACGCGTTCCCGTTCGACCGCGGCGACGGCGGCGCGGATCTCGCCGAAGAAGCCCAGCTGGCCGATTCCGTCGGACTGGCGATGCTGGTGGTGCTCGACGTCCTCGGCCCGGCCGAGCGGATCGCGTTCGTGCTGCACGACATGTTCGCCGTGCCCTTCGAGGACATCGCGCAGATCCTGGACCGCGGTCCGGCGGCGGTCCGGCAGCTGGCCAGCCGGGCCCGCCGCCGGGTGCGTGGCGGAGAAGCCGGGCCGGCGGACGCGAGCAAGCGGCGCGGGGTCGTCGAGGCGTATCTGGCCGCGGCTCGCGAGGGAGACTTCGCGGGACTGTTGAAGGTGCTCGACCCAGACGTCGTGCTGCACTCGGACACCGGCGCGGCACCAGTGGTGCTACGCGGTGTCCGAGCGGTCAGCAAGGGCGCGCTGCTCGTTTCGGAAGCCGCGCGCAGCACGCAGGTCGCGGTGGTCGACGGCGTTCCCGGCCTGGTGCTCGCCCCGCGCGGCCGGCTTGCCGTGGTCCTCAAGTTCGCTTTCGACGGCGACCGGATTACCGGGATCGACGTGATTTCCGCGCCGGAGCGGCTGCGCGGGCTGGAGATCGCGCTCGGATGAAGATCAGTGGAACAGTTTCAGCCCGACGACCCCGGCGACAATCAGCACGAGACAGGTGATCCGGCCGACGGTGAGCGGATCGTTCATCGCGACGATCCCGTACACCGCGGTCCCCACCGCGCCGATGCCGACCCACACCGCGTATCCGGTGCCGAGCGGAATTTCGCGCAATGAATACGCGAGACCGGACATGCTGAGCAGCAGCGCGCCGCCGAACAGCACGCTCGGCCAGAGTTTGCTGAAGCCTTTCGAGGCACCGAGCGCCGCGGCCCACACGGTTTCGAGAAATCCGGAAACAACGAGAACGAGCCAAGCCATGATCAAGAACCTTTCGCAGTGACGGATGCGTTCACTGCGCCGTCTTGTCGTCACCGGGTACGACGCGCTCGTCCGGGGCGGGAGCACCGCCACTTCCGAAATTAGCACTCCGGTGCCGCGGCGAGGTGGTGATTTCGGTCGCCGCTCAGCCCCGCCGAGCCCGCAGAACCGTCGTGACCAGTGGATAGTCGAATTCGCCTGTTCCGGTCTCCGGAACAGATTCCAGGTACGCCCTGGCTTGCGCGAGCGTTCGCTCGCGGTCCTGCTCGGAAGCGACGAGCAGATGCGAATGCGTGGCCACGGTCGCCAGCAGCGAATCGATCGAGCGGCGGTGCGTGTGGGCGAACCGGTCCTGTTCGAACGGACCGAAGCCGTCCGCGCGCAGCGGTTGCTCCGAATCGGCGAACCCGCGGCTGATGCCGGTGCGGACCAGCCGGGCGAATTCGAGCACCCAGGGCACGGATTCGTCGTCGTGATTCCACAGCGCCACCACGGCCCCTCCCGGCCGCAGGACCCGGCGGATCTGCGCGAACGCCGGTGCCAAATCGAACCAGTGCAGGGCCTGTCCGACGAACACCGCGTCCACCGATTCGTCCGGCAGCGGGATGTCCTCGGCCTTGCCGGGCAGCGCGGGGACGTCCGGCAGCAGCCGGGACAGTTCGGCGAGCATGCCCGGATCGGGTTCCACCGCGGTCACCGAGCGGCCGAGGCTGGCCAGTCCCTCGGTGAGTTTTCCGGTGCCCGCCGCGAGGTCCAGCACGTCGCGTACCGGCCGGTTTGCTCCGGACATACCCCATTCGAGTGCTGCCAGCGGATAGTCCGGCCGGTGCCGGGCATAGGCGCTCGCCTCGTCGCCGAACGAAGAAGCCCGCCGGGCGCGCAGTTCCGCATCAGTGCTGGGATCGCTCACGAGTAACCACCCTAATACCGTGCGTGCCCCGGTAGGGGAATCCGGTTGACGCGGTTCACCAGCGGCTTCGTACTCTATGGCCATGACCGAATTCCCCGCGTCCGACGCACTGCCCGATGACGACCTGCCCGAACAGATGCGGGTGCGCCGGGACAAGCGCGACCGGATAATCGCGGAGGGCGCCGATCCTTACCCGGTAGAGGTTCCGCGTACGCACACTCTCGCGCGGATCCGTGCCGAACATTCCGGTCTCGAAGCCGACACCAGCACCGGCCAGTCGGTCGGCGTCACCGGTCGCGTCATGTTTCTCCGCAATACGGGCAAACTGTGTTTCGCCACTCTTCGTGAGGGCGACGGCACAGAACTGCAGGCGATGCTGAGTCTCGCGCAGGTCGGGCCCGAGTCGCTCGCCGCGTGGAAGTCCGATGTCGATCTCGGCGACCACGTATTCGTGCACGGCGAGGTGATCACCTCGAAGCGCGGCGAGCTTTCCGTGCTGGCCGACAGCTGGCAGATCGCGGCGAAGTCGCTGCGTCCGCTGCCGGTGGCGTTCAAGGAGCTGGCCGAGGAAACGCGAATCCGGCAGCGTTATGTCGATCTGATTATGCGGCCGAAGGCGCGCGACGTGGTGCGCACCCGCTCCGGCGTGATGCGCTCGCTGCGCGAGTCGTTCCACCGGCGGGGATTCACCGAGGTCGAGACGCCGATGCTGCAGACGCTGCACGGCGGCGCCGCGGCCCGGCCGTTCGTCACGCATTCCAATGCCTTCGACCTCGATCTGTTCCTGCGCATCGCGCCGGAGCTGTACCTCAAGCGCTGCGTGGTCGGCGGGATCGAGAAGGTTTTCGAGATCAACCGGAACTTCCGCAACGAGGGCAGCGACTCCTCGCACTCGCCGGAGTTCGCGATGCTGGAGTACTACGAGGCGTACGCCACTTACGACACGAATGCCGTGATGACCCGCGAACTCGTCCAGGAGGCCGCGGAGAACGTGCTCGGCACCCAGGTCGTCACTCTTGCCGACGGAACCGAGTACGACCTTTCCGGCGAATGGACGACACTCGGCATGTACGAGTCGCTCTCGGACGCACTCGGCGAGGAAGTGACGCCGGATACTCCGGCCGAAGCACTGCACAAGATCGCCGCGGCGCGCGAGATCGAGGTGGATCCCAAGCTAGCGCACGGCAAACTCGTCGAGGAACTGTGGGAACATCTCGTCGGCGACGGACTGCACGCCCCCACATTTGTCCGGGATTTCCCGCTTGAGACGTCTCCGCTCACCCGGCAGCACCGCAGCCGTGCGGGCGTGGCCGAGAAGTGGGACCTGTACGTGCGCGGATTCGAACTCGCCACCGGATACTCCGAGCTGGTGGATCCGGTCGTGGAACGGCAGCGGCTCACCGAACAGGCGCGGCTCGCCGCTGCCGGGGATAGCGAGGCGATGCGTCTCGACGAGGATTTCCTCCGTGCGCTCGAGTACGGAATGCCGCCGAGCGGCGGGGTCGGAATGGGGATCGACCGGCTGCTCATGGCTCTGACCGGCCTCGGTATCCGGGAGACGATCCTCTTCCCGCTCGTCCGGCCTGAATAGCTCGCCGCCCCGCCGCACGGTCGGATTTTCTCAATGCGGATTTGCCTACGGCGGGGCAAGCGGGTATTAATATGGGTGTCAAAGACTTCTGTAGCTCGGGGCTTGCCCCGAAACCAGATCATGTAGCCAGATCATTCGGGTAAGCCCCGCAGGAGGAATCAGATGGCACAGAAGGTGCTGGTCTCTCTGGTCGACGACCTCGACGGCAGTGAGGCGGAAGAGACCGTTGAGTTCGGTTTGGACGGTGTGAGCTACCAGATCGACCTGTCGGGCGAAAACGCCGAGGAGCTGCGCGACGCGCTCGCGCAGTATGTCGAGCACGCTCGCCGTGCGGGCGGCCGCAAGCGCGCGCCGCTGCGTCCGGTCGCCGGCGGCAAGTCCCCGGCCCGCCCGGCCGCGGTCGACCGCGAGCAGAACCAGGCGATTCGCGCGTGGGCCCGCAAGAACGGTTTCCAGGTTTCCGACCGCGGGCGCATCCCGTCGGAGGTCGTCGAGGCTTACCACAAGAAGAACTGACCGGGCATTTCCGGAACTCGCGGTTGCGGTCCTCCGGTTAGCGAACCGGGAGAACGCACCGTCGCGGAGACCGAGTCTTCGCAGACCGCACGCCAAACGGCCGCCGGGAACATTCCCGGCGGCCGTTTGGCGTTCCGCATTAGTTTTCCGGCTTTGCGCCGTCCGGCGTGCCCGACATCAGCCGGCGAGCGGAACGGGCGTACTCCGCGGGAGGGGCTCCGGTCACTGCGGCGAAATCGCGGATGAAGTGAGGTTGGTCGCTATAGCCCAGCCGAGTCGCCAGATCTGCGTAATCCGGCGGGGTCGGTGCGGCGAGCAACCGCGCGGCTTCGTTGAGGCGGTAAATCCGGATCGCCCACTTCGGCGTTGTTCCGACGTGCTCGGCGAACAACCGCTGCACTGCCCGGATGGTCAGGCCGAGTGCCGCCGCCAGTTCCGCGACCCTGGTGATCCCTGGATCCGCGGCGATTGTTTCCACCGCGTCGGCGGCTGCCCGGGTCGCGCGCGGAATGGGACGGCGGCGTGCGATCAGCAAGTTGTCGATTGCAGTGATCATTTCCGCGTCGGTCCGCGCATTCCGGATGGATTCGTCCGCGATCGCGGCGGCCGGTCCGAAGACCTCGGTCACCTCAGCCGAGCGATCGGCGAGCGTGCGCACCGGGGCGTCGAGGAACGGGCGAAAGCATCCGGGCCGGATCCTGGCCCCGATCCCGTGCACGCGTCCGCTGAGCCGGTGCGTGAAAAGCCGGTGCGCCGGACCGTAAACCCCGCGCGCGCCGGGGAAGAACGTCACGTGCACCGACAGATTCGGCAGCACGTGCTGTTCGTGGGTTTCGGTCAGGTCCCAGCGCAGGACCCAGTGGTGTTCCACGAAATCGCGCAGTTCCGGGGCGGGCGGGTACCGGGTCAGCGTGAACTTGGTGCGAGCCGTCCGCTCGTTCAGGATGCCGCTCGGGATCCGCCGCATGACTGAAAACAGTAGTGTGTCGCGTATTTTCAAGACGGCCGCCGCGCTCCGTGGTTGGCTCGGGCGCATGTCGAACCACTCCGGGCTGCTCGCGCCGGCCGCCGCCGAACTGCGGCGCGTCGCGGCGGCCGCCCCGTCGCTGACCGCGCCCACCGCATGCGCCGAATACGACGTTCGCGGCCTTCTCAACCACCTTCTCTACTGGGGCCCGTGGCTTGCCGCCGCGATCCGGCACGAGCCTTACGAACCGCCCGCGCCGAGCGAGGCCGAAGCGTCCCTCGTCGGGGATGACTGGCCGAAGGCATTGGAAGCGATGACCGACGACGTGCTCGCCGCGCTCGCTCCGCCGGAGGCGTGGACCGGCACCATCACCTTCGGCAGCTCCGAGCTGCCCGCCGCGGTCGTCGGGGACCTGGTGCTCGGCGAACTCGTCGTGCACGCCTGGGATCTCGCGCGAGCCAGCGGCACTGAGCTGAACTGCGCCGACGAAGCCGCCGAGGCGGTACTCGCGTTCGCGGCCGAGATGGGCGAGGGAGCCCGCGCTCGCGGTGTTTTCGGCCCGGCGGTCGCGGTGCCGAAAACCGCGCCGGTGCTGCATCGGGCGCTGGGCGCGACGGGTAGGGACCCGTACGCCTGAAATTTCACTCGATGGTGATCATCGGGGGCAGGTGCGCGGACAGCTTTCGCATTCCGCTTCACCGGGTAGGAGATAGGAGAAGCAACAGCTCTCCCGGCGTCGCTCCCAAACCCGGTGGCCCTCGTCGTTGACCGCCATCCGCAAGGTGGATGCCGAGGTCAGCGGACGGTACTGCGCGTCGAGCACCAGTGCGGCATCCGCGACGCCAGCGCCCTCGGCCTCGGCTGTCCCGCCTTGTCGGCCAACCCGCCACAGAGCGCCGTCCAGCGCGTCTGTGGCGGCCGCCCAGAGCATGCGGCGGCCGAGTCGGGTGCCGGGGGCGTAAGCGCGGACGAAGCGGGCAGCGTGGCCGACGAACTGCGCGCGCAGCACTGCGGCCAGCGCGCGCTCGTCGCGTACCACGGTGGCCTCCGGGCGGACGCTGCCTGGGTCGGTGGGCAGGCAGTAGAAGGTGTCGCTGAGCACGGCCATGCCCTCGGGATGTGGTCGGTCGGGGCCGAGGCCGAACGCGAGCTGCTCGGGCTTCAGCGACGGCACCCGGCGCTCGTGATGCAGCAGCAGCGCGCCCACATACGCGGGGACGTACAGGTACCAAGACATCACGTAGCTGGCCGCCGTGCGCGAGGGTGCCGCGCCGTGCTGGTCAAGGAGCCAGTCGGTCAGCCGGGACCGCCACTCGACGAACAGCTCGGGCCGTTCGAGGAGGTCAGCGCAGCGAAACCAGTCCTCGGGGGCGTCGCGGCGCAGCTCGTACCGGGCGCTGATGCGCAGCAGGGAGGACTTGAGACCGTCGTCGATCTCGCGGGCGTCGTCGCGCGAGCGCTGCGGGTTCATCGGTCCACCCCCGTTCTTCGTACATTAGGTGTGCCTAACCTTACATACGGTGCCGGATTGCGCCAATCGGGTGGCCAAGGGGTGGGACCACCCGGACGCGCGGGGTGTTCGCGCTGAGCGGACAGGGGTGCCGGGGCGGAATCCTGATCCGGTCCCGTACGTTCGAGAGGGAGTAAAGGTGCAGCGCAACCGGATGAAGAGCGGTGACCGACCGGGTCGCCGTCCGGGTGCGAACGGGCCGCCGGAAGCCGTAGTGGTACGCAAGCGCGACCGCTTGGCTACTAGAGTGGTCTCACGGTGCTGTCCGCCGCGGACGCGATCCGCGGAGGTTACGGGCCGCCGACGCAGCAGTCGAGGGAGTGCGCATGTTTGAGAGGTTCACCGACCGCGCGAGGCGGGTGGTCGTCCTGGCCCAAGAAGAGGCCCGGATGCTCAACCACAACTACATCGGCACCGAGCACATCCTCCTGGGTCTGATCCACGAGGGTGAGGGTGTCGCCGCCAAGGCGCTGGAGTCGCTGGGCATCGCCCTCGAGGGCGTGCGCCAGCAGGTCGAGGAGATCATCGGCCAGGGCCAGCAGGCGCCGAGCGGGCACATCCCGTTCACGCCGCGGGCGAAGAAGGTGCTGGAGCTGTCGCTGCGCGAAGCGCTGCAGCTCGGCCACAACTACATCGGCACGGAGCACATCCTGCTCGGCCTGATCCGCGAGGGCGAGGGCGTCGCCGCCCAGGTGCTCGTGAAGCTGGGCGCGGACCTCAACCGGGTCCGTCAGCAGGTGCTGCAGCTCCTGTCGGGCTACCAGACCGGCGAGAAGTCCGCCGAGAGCGGCTCCGGCCGCGGCGAGGGCACGCCGTCCTCCTCGCTGGTGCTCGACCAGTTCGGCCGCAACATGACCGTGCTCGCCCGCGAGGGCAAGCTCGACCCGGTCATCGGGCGCGGCAAGGAGATCGAGCGGGTCATGCAGGTGCTGTCCCGCCGGACCAAGAACAACCCGGTGCTCATCGGCGAGCCGGGCGTCGGCAAGACCGCCGTCGTCGAGGGGCTGGCGCAGAGCATCGTCAAGGGCGAGGTGCCCGAGACGCTCAAGGACAAGCAGCTCTACACCCTCGACCTCGGCTCGCTGGTCGCCGGTTCGCGCTACCGCGGCGACTTCGAAGAGCGCCTGAAGAAGGTGCTCAAGGAGATCAAGACCCGCGGCGACATCATCCTGTTCATCGACGAGCTGCACACGCTCGTCGGGGCGGGCGCGGCCGAGGGCGCGATCGACGCGGCGTCGATCCTGAAGCCGATGCTGGCCCGCGGCGAGCTGCAGACGATCGGCGCGACCACGCTCGAGGAGTACCGCAAGTACATCGAGAAGGACGCCGCGCTGGAACGCCGCTTCCAGCCGATCCAGGTGGGCGAGCCGTCGCTTGAGCACACGATCGAGATCCTGAAGGGCCTGCGCGACCGGTACGAGGCGCACCACCGCGTGTCGATCACCGATTCGGCGCTGGTCGCGGCCGCGACGCTGGCCGACCGCTACATCAACGACCGGTTCCTGCCGGACAAGGCGATCGACCTGATCGACGAGGCCGGGGCCCGGATGCGCATCCGCCGGATGACCGCGCCGCCGGACCTGCGCGAGTTCGACGAGAAGATCGCCGACGTGCGCCGGGACAAGGAGTCCGCGATCGACGCGCAGGACTTCGAGCGGGCCGCGCGCCTTCGCGACGAGGAGAAGCAGCTCCTCGGCCAGAAGGGCGAGCGGGAGAAGCAGTGGAAGGACGGCGACCTCGACGTCGTCGCCGAGGTGGACGACGAGCAGATCGCGGAGGTGCTGGCCAACTGGACCGGCATCCCGGTGTTCAAGCTCACCGAGGAGGAGACCACCCGGCTGCTGCGCATGGAGGACGAGCTCCACAAGCGCATCATCGGCCAGGAGGACGCGGTCAAGGCCGTGTCCCAGGCGATCCGCCGTACGCGTGCGGGTCTGAAGGACCCGAAGCGCCCGTCCGGTTCGTTCATCTTCGCCGGCCCGTCCGGTGTCGGTAAGACCGAGCTGTCGAAGGCGCTGGCGGCGTTCCTGTTCGGCGAGGACGACGCGCTCATCCAGATCGACATGGGCGAGTTCCACGACCGCTACACCGCTTCGCGGCTCTTCGGCGCCCCTCCGGGCTACGTCGGCTACGAAGAGGGCGGGCAGCTGACCGAGAAGGTGCGGCGCAAGCCGTTCTCGGTGGTGCTTTTCGACGAGATCGAGAAGGCGCACCAGGAGATCTACAACACGCTCCTGCAGGTGCTCGAAGACGGCCGGCTCACCGACGGCCAGGGCCGCACGGTCGACTTCAAGAACACCGTGCTGATCTTCACCTCGAACCTGGGCACCTCGGACATTTCGAAGTCCGTGAGCCTCGGCTTCTCCTCCGGAGCGGATTCGACGAACCGCTACGAGAAGATGAAGCAGAAGGTCAACGAGGAAATGAAGAAGCATTTCCGCCCGGAGTTCCTGAACCGGATCGACGACATCATCGTCTTCCACCAGCTCAACCAGGAACAGATCATCCAGATGGTGGATCTGATGATCGGCCGGGTCGAGACGCAGCTCAAGGCCAAGGACATGGAGATCGAGCTCACCGAAAAGGCGAAGGCGCTGCTGGCCAAGCGCGGCTTCGACCCGGTGCTCGGCGCCCGGCCGCTGCGTCGCACGATCCAGCGCGAGATCGAGGACCAGCTGTCGGAGAAGATCCTCTTCGGCGAGGTCGAAGCGGGTCAGATCATCGTGGTCGACGTCGACGGCTGGAGCGGCAACACCGAGGACCGCGACGACGAGGCGCACTTCACCTTCCGCGGGGAGAAGCGTCCGTCTTCGGTTCCGGACGCTCCGCCGGTGAGCATCGGCGCCGCCGAGAACGGCGAAGCCGAGAACGAGTGAGCTAAGAAAAGAAAAAGGGCGGCTCCCAGGTTTGGGGGCCGCCCTTTTCTCTATTGTCGGGTTATGGGGTCTTCGAGAATCTCGCGCCACGCCACGGCGAGCATCGCGCTTTCGCTGCTGAGCGACCGTCAGCTCATTGAGCGGCTGGAATCCGCCGACGTGGTGTCCGAGGGCATCGGCGGCACCGGTGCCCGGCTGGACGTCGACGGGGTTCTGGTCTTCGCGAAGCGGGTGCCGCTCACCGCGCTGGAGCGGCAGCACCCGCATTCCACGGCCAATCTCTATGGCCTGCCTGCCTTTTGCCATTACGGCCTGGGTTCGCCGGAGGGCTCGGCGTGGCGGGAACTGGCGCTGCACATCATGGCGAACGGCTGGGTTCTCAGCGGTGCGTGCGAGAACTTCCCTCTGCTGCACCACTGGCGGATCCTGCCAGTCCCCTCGGGCCGGGTGCCAGACCGCCCGTTGGAAGAGGACGTCGAGTACTGGGGAGGTTCCGCTGCGGTCCGCAGGCGGCTCACGGAATTGCGGGACGCGTCGTCGAGCGTTGTTTTGTTCTGCGAGTATTTTCCGGCCAATGTGCACCGGTGGCTGCCTGGCAATCTGGATCAGGTTGAGCGCCTTGCGTCGCAGGTTGCCGACACGCTTTCGTTTCTTCGTGCGCAGGAAGTTCTGCACTTCGACAACCACTTCGAGAACTTCCTGACCGACGGCGACCGGTTCGTGCTGACTGATTTCGGCCTGTCGTTCGCACGCCGGTTCGATCTGACTGCGGAGGAGCAAGCGTTCGCGGAGCTGAATGCGGGGCATGACCGGGCCTATGGGTCGATGTATCTGGTGAACTGGCTGGTGACCGAGGTGTGCGGGACCTGGGACCGCGAAAGCCGCCTGGCCGCGGTTCGTCGCGCGGCTGCCGGGGAGCTTGAGCTGCCCTCGCCGATCGCTGAGGTGGTGGCTCGCCATGCTGCGGTGGCGGTGGAGATGAACGATTTTTACGGGCGGCTTTTGGCGGACCGGGAGGCTCCTTTTCCGGCGGAGGTTTTCACCGGGTAGCGCGCGACCAGCTCAGGCCGCCCCAGTTCGCGGATCTCGCCGCCGAGTTCGGTGCCGTCGAGCGTGACCTGGCCGCCCGCTTCGGCGATCAGTTCCGCAGCGGCGTGTGCCTCTTGCTGCGCGCGGGGGTCGCGAACAACGAGTCTCGCGCATCGGTGGTCGGCGTCATGGTCTCTTGACGTGCTCAAGTGCGCCTCAGCGGCACTTCTGTTGGCAACCAGGTTTCAGTTGTATCTGTCACCTGCGCCCGTGAGACGATGCGGCGGGGTTTTGGGGAGGGGAACTGCGTGGACGTCCTGTCGATCGACTTCGGTACTTCCAGCACGGTCGGCGTCTTGGCGGCCTTCGGGCGCGGGCCGCGGGCTATCGAGGTCGACGGGTCGGTCACCATGTCTTCCGCGGTGTACGCGGAGGAGGACGGGCGGCTCGTCGTCGGGCAGGACGCGGAGCGGCGGGCTCGGCTGGATCCCAGCCGGTTCGAGCCTAATCCCAAGCGGCGGATCGACGAGGGCGAGCTGTTGCTCGGCGATCGGGCGGTGCCGGTCGTCGACGCCTTCGCTGCTGTGTTGCGGCGGATGGGCGAGGAGGCCGAGCGGCAGCTTTCCGGGGTTCCGGACGAGGTGCGGTTGTCTCATCCGGCCGGATGGGGTGCACAGCGGCAGCGGACGCTCCGGGCGGCGGCGGGCAAGGCCGGGTTCAGCCAGGCGCGGTTGGTGCCGGAGCCGGTCGCGGCGGCGGCGCATTACGCGACCCTGCGCGAAACGGGCGCGCCCAGCGGGCCGATCGCGGTGTACGACCTCGGTGCGGGCACGGTTGACTGTGCGGTCGTCGGCGCGGGTACCGCGGTTCTGGCGGAGGACGGGTTGCCCGATCTCGGCAGCCTGGACATCGACCAAGCCCTGCTGGTCCATATTGGACGGTCGGTGTCGCACGCGGATCCGGCACAGTGGCAACGGCTTCTCCGCCCGCAGACGACCAGTGACCGGCGGTTGCGGCGGGTACTGCTCCAAGACGTCCGTGACGCCAAGGAAAGTCTTTCCCGGCACGCGCGCACTGAGGTGCCGATGCCGGATCCGTTCGGCGACGTTCTGCTCACCCGCGCCGAGCTGGAGGCGTTGGTCCGGCCGAATCTGTTGCGCAGTGCGGAAATGCTCGCCGCGACGATCTCGCGGGCCGGGCTTGCGCCGGATCGGCTCGGCGGCGTGTATCTGGTCGGCGGGCCCAGCCGGATGCCGTTGCTGGCCGCACTGGTCGGGTCGACGCTCGGCGTGGTCCCGACTACCGAGGACCAGCCGGAGACGGCGGTCGCGTTCGGCTTGCATCATGTGGACGTGCGTCCGGCAGCAGCAACGCCAATGCCAGCACCGGCGTCCTGGCCACCTGTCCAGCAACAGCCCAGCCCAGCCCAGCAGCAACCTGGTCTGAACCAGCGACCGCCAGCACCAATGCCTCCGCCGGGCTGGCCGCAGCAGCAAACGAAGAAGTCCCGCAGACCGTTCGTCATCGGCGCGATCGCCCTGACCGCGCTCGTCATTGCCGGAATCGTGACCGCCGTCCTCGGCACTCGCGGCGACGACAAACCCGCGGCGAATCAACCAGCCACCCCGCCGAACACTTGCGCTGGCTCACCCCCAGCGCTCCCCGGCGAAAACGGCCTCACGAAGTGCATCCGTCGCCTGGCCGGTCCGACCATCCAAACCCGTGCCACCTGCTCCGACGACCCGGAGTTGGCGAAAGCCCTGGGCGCGGTACGCAGCGCGCTGTGCCGCTTCCCGGACAAGACCACCGTCGCGTTCCACGAAGGACTCACCCTCGCCCAGGTCGAGCCCGGGGCGCGCAAGGACATGGCCGGCCGCGTCGAGACCGACACTTGGCGCACCCGCATCGGGCTGGCCGGCCGTTATGTCGCCGGGGTCGGGCCGAAGCTCGGGCTGCTGATCTACCAGGCCGACGGCATCCCCGTGGTCGGCACGGTGATGGACACCAGTCCGTCGCACACGAGCCGGCGGCCGCGGGATCTGGTGCAGTTCTTCGAGCAGACTGTCCAGCCTGGCGAATAGGGCTCAGTGCAGGGTGCCTGCCGAAGTGGCCACGTCCTCGTGCACGGTCAGCGCGGTGTCCGCCACGATGTCGAGCGCTCGCGCGATCGAGTCCAGCGGCATCCGCGCTTCCTCCGGCACATGCACGAAACCGCCGCGCAGTCCGGGGAACTCTGTCGCGATCAGGTGCATCAGGCCGTAGAAGACCTGATTGCACACGTACGTCCCGGCGGTGTACGACACGGCCGCGGGCAGACCCGCCGACTCGATCGCCGCGACCGCCGCTTTCACCGGCAGCGTGGTGAAGTACGCGGACGGCCCGCCCTCGACCACCGGCACGTCGACCGGCTGTGCACCGGCGTTGTCCGGGATCCGGGCGTCGATCAGGTTGATCGCCACTCGCTCCGGTGTGACGTGCTCGCGTCCGCCGGCCAGCCCGGCGCACACGACCACCGCCGGCCGGTGCGCCAGGATCGCGGCCCGCAGCGCCGGCAGCGACGCGTCGAACTCGCACGGCAGCTCTACCGCCACCGTGTCCGTCCGCCGCACCGCTGCCAGCGAAGCTGCCTGCCAAGAGGGGTTCGCCGCCGCTCCGTCGAAGGGCGCGAACCCCGTCAGCAGAACCGTCATCCGGCGGCCGGCTTCAGCTCGCCCGGGTAGAGGTACTCGTCGGACGGCTTGCCGTTGCCGTAGATCCACGCGTCGAAGAAGCCCTGCAAGTCCATGCCGGACACCTTCTCACAGTACTTCTGGAACTCCTGCATGTTCGCGTTTCCGTCGTGGTGCAGGGTGTTCCAGGTCTTGAGCACCTTGTCGAAGGCGCTCTGTCCCATGTACTTGCTGAGCGCGTGCAGCATGACCGGGCCCTTGGAGTACACGTAGGTGAACTCGTGGCCGGGGCCCATGTCGTACAGCTTGCCCGCCCAGAACGAATCGCTGGCCGACGCGACCTGGTTGAGATAGGTGGCGTCGAGGTCTTCGCCGTCCTTCGCCTGCGCCCACAGCCAGGTCGCGTAGGAGGCGAAGCATTCGTTGAGGCAGACGTCCTTCCAGTGGTCGACGGCCACGGTGTCGCCGTACCACTGGTGCGCGTTCTCGTGCACGATCGTGTCGATGTTGCCCGCGCGGCCGGAGTAGATCGGCCTGCTCATCGTCTCAAGCGAGAACCCGATCGGCTCGGTCAGGTAGATGCCGCCCGCGGCGTCCACCGGATACTTGCCGAACTTCGATTCGAGGAAGTCGAGGACCTCCGGCAGTCGCGCGTCGGCCTGCTTCGTGGCGTCGGTGGTGCCCGGCGCGTACGCGCTGACGATCGGGGTGCCGTCCGTGCGCTTGCGCTTGTTGAAGGTCCACTTGTCGATCGCGACCGTGGTCATGTACGACGCGGTCGGGGTGTCCTCGGCCCAGACGTGCGTGGTGCCCGTACGCGTCCGGTACTTGCCGACCTCGCGGCCGTTGGCGATCACGCCCCACTCGCTCGGGACGGTGATCGACAGCCGGAACTTCGCCTTGTTGCGCGGGGTGTCGTTGACCGGGTACCAGGTGGTGGCCGACTTCGGCTCGCCCGCCGCGAACGCGCCGCCGGACTTGGTGAACTGCCAGCCGTTCTTGCCGAGGTTCGGGTCGTCGATCGCGACCGGGACGCCGTGGTAGGTGACCTCCGTGGTGAACAGAAGGCCCTTCCGCAGCGGTGACCTCGGCGTGATCACGAGTTCGTGGTCGCCGGTGCGGGTGAACTTCGCGGGCACGCCGTTGACCCGGACCGCGTCGACGGTGAGGCCCCGGAGGTCGAGATCGAACGAGCTGAGCGACTGGGTCGCCTTCGCGTGGACCGTCTGGACGCCGGCGAGCTGGTGGGTGCCGGGAGCGTAGTTGATCCTGAGGTCGTAGTCGGAGACTTCGTACCCGCCGTTGCCGTCTTGCGGGTAGTAGCTGTCTCCGGCGCCGTCCGAACCGGGCGTTGGCTTGTCCCAGCCGCCCGGTCCGGCCGACGCGATCCCAGTGCCGAGCGTCAATGCGGTGAGGGTGGCTGCGACGGTCACTGCCGGGCGACGCCAGCGGTGCAGTGCTCTCATGGGCGCTCCTGTGTCTGCGGGTGAATCCTCCGCAACGTAGCGCCGGGAAGGCGGGCAGTAACCGCTTTGGCGGCAGTTTGTCCCGAAAGTCCACACTTACGTCGGGCCCCGACACGAGCTGGACCTTGTCTGGAAAGCTGGACCTCATGCGCGTCGCGCTGCTTGGCCCGCTGCGAGCGGAGGGGGAGGACGGCACGCCGATCGATATCGGCGGAGCCCGCCTCCGTATGCTCCTTTCCCGGCTCGCGCTCGACGCCGGTCGTGCGGTCCCCGCCGAGGCGCTGATCGACGGTCTGTGGGGCGCTGAGCCCCCGGCTGACGCGGCCAACGCACTCCAGTCGCTCGTCTCGCGGCTGCGTCGCGTGCTGCGGCCCGCGGGAGCCGAGCTAGAGTCGGTCAACGGCGGTTACCGGCTCGCGGTGCCGCCGGAAGCGGTGGATCTGCACCGGTTCGAGCAGCTGTCCGCCGAGGGGCGTCGCGAACTTGCCGCTGGCCGGGACGGCACTGCCGCCGAATCGCTTGCTGCCGCGCTGGCGTTGTGGCGCGGATCGGCGCTCGCGGACGTGCTGGACGCGCCGTTCGCCGCCGCGCCCGCGACGCTGCTGGAGGAGCGGCGCACGGAGACCGCTGAGGACTGGTTCGAAGCCGAGCTGCGGCTGGGGCGGCATGCGGACGTGCTCGCGGAACTCACCGCGACCGCGCAGGCGCATCCGCTGCGGGAACGGTTGGCTGGCTTGCGAATCCGTGCGCTTTCCGCTGCCGGGAGGCAGGCCGACGCGCTCGCCGCGTACTCCGCGATCCGAACGACGCTGGCCGACGAATTGGGCGTTGACCCGTCGGCGGAGCTGCAGGAAGTGCATCTGCGTGCCCTGCGCGGCGAGTACACGCCGGTCGCGGCGGTGGTCGACCGGTTGCCGCAGCGGCTGACCAGCTTCATCGGCCGTACCGACGAGCTGAAGCTGCTAGCCGAGCTGCTCGAAGGATCCCGGCTGGTCACGCTCGTCGGCCCAGGCGGGGCTGGCAAGACGCGGCTCGCGACGGAAGCGGCTTCACGGCATCCGGCGCACTCGCGCGGCCTGGTGTGGTTCGTGCCGCTGGCCGGTGTGCGGGATGCCGAGGACGTGTTGGCCGCGCTGCTGAACGCGTTGGAGGTTCGCGACCTCCGGACGACGGAGACCGACGCGCGGCGTCGGCAGGTCGATCCGTTCGAGCACGCGGTGGAGGCACTCGGGGGCACGGAAGCGTTGCTGGTGCTGGACAACTGCGAACACCTCGTGGACACCGCCGCGGAGCTGGCCGAGAATTTGCTGCGCCGGCTGCCGGAGTTGCGCGTGCTCGCCACGAGCCGTGAGCCGTTGGCGATCACCGGGGAGGCGTTGTGCCCGCTCGGCCCGCTTCCGGTGCCGGACGAAGCCGCGCCGCCCTCGGACATCGGCACCCTCGATTCCGTCCGCTTGTTCCTGGACCGCGCGACGGCGGTACGGCCGGGGTTCCGGCTCGACGAGTCCACAGTGGACGCGGTACGGCAGATCTGCCAACGGCTCGACGGAATGCCGCTGGCGCTCGAACTGGCCGCCGCGCGGCTGCGGTCGATGACCGCCGAACAGATCGCCGAACGCCTCGACGACCGGTTCCGCTTGCTCACCTCCGGCAGCCGGACGGCGTTGCCGCGCCAGCGCACCCTGCGCGCGGTGGTGGAGTGGAGCTGGGATCTGCTCAGCGACGCGGAGGTCCGGCTCGCCCGCAGGCTCGCGGTGTTCGCGGCGAGTTTTTCCGAGGAGGCGGTGGAAAACGTCTGCGCGGACGAGGAACTGCCGGCGGAAGAGATCGTGTACGTCCTGGGTTCGCTGGTGGAGAAGTCCATTGTGGACGTAGTGGGCCTGCGCTACCGCCTGCTGGAGACCTTGCGCGCCTACGCGACCGAGCGGCTCGTCGAATCCGGCGAGCGGGAGCGGATGCGGACCGCGATGGTCGCCTATTACGCGGAACTGGCGTACCGCAACGAACCCTTGCTGCGCGGGCGGGGCCAGCTCCAGGCGATCGACGTCTACGAGCACGACAGCGACAACTTCACCTCCGCGCTGCGGGCGGCGATCGAATCCGGATCCGCGGAATCGGCGGCCCGGCTGCTGTTCGGATTGTTCTGGTATCTCAACATCGTCGGCCAGAACGAGCGGGCCGCGCTGTTCGTCGACGAGGTGCTGGAACTGGGCGTCCAGCTGCCGCCGGACGTGGCGGCGAGCCTGCGGTTGAGCCAGGTGCTGATGCTGGCCATGTCCGGTCCGCACGAGGAGTCGGACGTCCCCGAACTGGTCGAAGAATGCATAAGGACCGGTGCGGCGGAACGGAATCCGTGGTTGTGGGTGGGGCTGCCGATAGTGGCTTATCTCAACGGCGAACGCGAACTGGCGAAGCGCGAGATCCGCCGGGCCGTCGAACGGGACGACGTCTGGAGCCGCGCCGCCGGGCGCTGGGCGGAGAGCTTCGTCCTCGGCGACATGGGCGACCTCGAGGGTGCGGACCGGGCGCGAGAGCTCGCACACCAAGGCTTTGCCGAGGTCGGCGACCGCTGGGGCCTCGGCATGACGCATGGTTTCCGAGCCGCGGCGCTGTCGCAGTCCGGTGACCACGAGGCGGCGATCGCCGGATACACCGAGGGCCTGCGGCTGGTGATGGAGCTGCGCTCAAGGGACGACATCGTGCAGCAGTGGTGGCGGCTGGCGGTGGAGCGCTCGCGGGCTGGTGACCAAGAGGGTGCCTGGCGGGACATGGAAGCCGCGGAACGCTACGCGGCTTCCGGCGGCAACAACGGGTTGCGCCTCATCGTGTTGCTCGGCCGCGCTGAGTTGCTGATCCGCGAGCACAACGTCGCCGAGGCGCGCGAGGTGTTCCGGGAAATGAAGTCCGCGCGCGCGGACTGGCCGACGCCGGAAGGTTTCGAGGCGGAATGGCTCGGTGCCGTCGAAGCCGGGTTGCTGCTGGCCGAAGGCCGTCCAGACGATGCGGAACCCGCGGTGTTCGCGGTGATCGAACAGGCGGCCGGGCGGTTCGACATGCCGGATCTGGCGGGCGTGGTCGAGCTGCTGGCGCGGATCCGGTACCAGCAGGGACGGCTGGAGCCGTCCGCGCGGCTGCTGGCGCTGAGCGCGGTGGTGCGCGGCCGGTTCGATCTGGGGAGCCCGGAGGTCCGGGAGCTCATCGAGAACCTGACCGGGGAGCTGGGCGCGGAACGGTACGAGGCGCTCGTGGCCGAAACCTCGCAGCTGGACCGGGCGGAGGCGATCGAGGCCGTCCGGGCGGAACGTTCGGTTGAGTGAGGTTTTCTCAGCAGCGGTGGTGCGCGGCCTCGCTGCCGGACCGCGAATCCGCCGCACACCGCGCAACCTAGCTGGCTGTTATCGACGATAACTAAATCCTGCTTCCGCTGATGTTTCCGGTGATACGCTCCATTGGGTATCACTGGAAACACGGAGGAGCTGTCATGCGTATCGTCGCCCTGGAAGAACACGTGGTCCTGCCCGTCCTGCGCGCGGCGTGGGCGAAGGCGGGGCTCCAGCCGCACGGCTATCCCGACGACCACCCGGTCACCCGGCGCCTGCGCGATGTCGGCGACGGACGTCTCGCCGACATGGACGAACAGGGCATCGACGTCGCGGTGCTGTCCCTGCCGACCCCTGGCGTGCAGAACCTTCCGGCCGCTGACGCCGTGCCCGTCGCGCGCGAGGCCAATGACGCCCTCGCCGAGACAGTCGCCGCCAATCCGACGCGATTCCAGGCCTTCGCCACGCTCCCGACGTCCTCGCCCGAAGCCGCCGTCGAGGAACTGGAACGCGCGATCAGCCTGGGTTTCCGCGGCGCGATGCTGTACGGCCGCACCGGCGGCAAACTGGCCGACGCCCCGGAGTTCGACGACCTCTACGAAACCGCCGCACGACTTCGCGCCCCGCTGCACTTCCATCCCCAAGCCCCGGTGCGGGCGGTGCAGGACGCGTACTACTCGGGCTTGCCCAACGGCGTCGGCGCGGCACTGGCGACCGCCGGGCTCGGCTGGTACTACGACCTGGGCGTGCAATACCTGCGGATGATCTTCTCCGGCGTTTTCGACCGGCACCCCGGACTGCAGGTGATCGCCGGACACTGGGGCGAGGTGGTCTTGTTCTACCTGGACCACGTCGGCATCCTGCGAGAAATGGCCGGGCTTCGGCAGCCGCTGGCCGACTACTTCCGGCAGAACTTCTGGATCGCGGGCAGCGGGACGGTCAGCGAACGATATCTGCGCTGGACGGCGGAGGTCGTCGGGACCGAGCGGATGCTGTACTCGACCGACTATCCCTACACCTTCGGCACCCGGCCGGGCGGTTTTCCTTACCTGGACACAAGCGGTGGTGCCGCGCGGTCGTTTCTGGAGAACGCGCCCTTTACCGACGAAGAGAAGACCGCCATCGGATCGGGCAACTGGGAGCGGTTGACCGGCCATCTCACGGGAACCTCACCCGCGTGACCCCGGCGGCGGATCGCGGAGGTGATCGAGGGCCCGCTTGATCACCGCCATGCCGGCCGGCATCGTTTTGCTCATCGGCGCGGCCAGGTCGTCGGGGAGCACGTCGCGGGTCCACAACAGCCGGCACCGCTGTTCGCTGTCGGCCAGGACCTGCATGGAGGCGTTGTCGTGTTCGGGCCGGACGTCGCCGCCGACGACCGCGTAGACCACCCGGCGGGTGTCGTGGTCAACATCGACCCGCCGTTCCCGGCACCATCCGCCGGGGACCCGCGGCGAAGTCGCCGATCACCTCCCACACGTCGTCGGCGCTGGACTCGATCACTGTTTCTTCGCGGATGGACGCCATGTCTCCTGCTTCGTTTTTCGTGCTGTGCCGATGGGTGTACCGGCGCAGCAGTCTGTCCGGCACCGACCTGCGGGTCTTGAAGATTCTTGCCGGAACTGTCGGACCCGCCGCGTAGCCTCCGGGGTGCTTTCCTCCGTCGACCTCGCCACTCGCCCGGAGTTCGCAGTCGGGGCGGTGGACTGCCGAGACGATCACCGCGGCTGGTCGGCTGAGCCGCCGCGCGAGGACGTGCGGCTCGTGCTCGTGCGCTGCGGCGGGTTCCGTCGCCGGGCCCGCGGTGTTTGCGCGGACCTCGACCACGTCGGTTACCTCGGGATGTCCGGCGAAGAGGAGCACTTCGCCCATCCCGCTGGCGGCGACCGGTGCACCTCGATCACCCTGACCCCCGCGCTCTGGCGCACCGTGGCCGGCGACGCACCGCTGTTGGACCGCTCATCGCGGCACGCTCGACCTCGCCCATCGCCGGCTGCTCGCGCCGCGGACCCCGAGTACGCGGCGACCGAAGGGCTGCTCGGCCTGGTAGCCGTGGTGGTCCGGCAGGTCGTGGCCACAGTCGCCCCGGACGGCGGACGGGCAGGCGACCGGGCATTGACAGCTCAAGCCCGCGCCGCGATCGGCGACGATCATCCAGCCGCGGCCGGCCTGATTCCCCTCGCTGCCCTGCTGGGCTTCTCTCCTTACCGGCTCAGCCGCGCCTTCACCCGCGAGCTGGGAGTGTCGCTGACCCGGTACCGCAACCGTGCGCGTGCTGGACCGGCTGGAGGCAGGTGAACCCAGCTTGGCCATCCTTGCCGCCGACCTCCGGTTCGCCGATCAGGCCCACCTCTGCCGAACTGTGCGCACACCTCGGACACACCCCGACCGCACTGCTCGCCCGCTCATCGGCATCGAATCCGGCAACAAGGCGGGAAACTCAAGCGACAACAAGGTGAGTGTCTGTGCCCAGCTGTGGAACCCGGACACAGACACTCACCACAGCGCCCACACCCCCGTGCCGGACGCCCTCAGACCCGCTTGCGGTAGGCCCACGTCGCGAGCGGGAAGAACACCACGACCGCACCGGCCATCCACGCCAGTGCGCCCAGCAGGGAGCCGCCGTACGCGACGCCACCGTTGAGCAGGCCGCGCATCACGTCGGACATCAGGCTCACCGGGCTGATGTCCGCCCATGCCTTGAGCCAGCCCGGCATCGTGGCAGTCGGGAGGAACACGTTGCTGCCGAACGTCAGCGGCATGATGAAGACGAACATCAGGCCCTGCGCCGCGCCAGGGGATTTCATCAGCATCCCGACGAACACCGAACCCCAGCAGAAGCACAGGCCGAACGCGATCGCCAGCAGGACCGCGAGGACGAACTCCCCGGGACCGGTCTGCACCCGGAAGCCCATCACGGTCGCCACGATCAGCAGCACCGTCAGGCACACCACGTACCGCACGAGGTCCGCCAGCACCGCGCCCACCAAGGGCGCGGAACGGGCGATCGGCATGGCTCGGAAGCGGTCGAAGACGCCCTTCGTGATGTCGGTGTTGAGCGCCGTGCCGACGGTCAGCGAGGCCTGCAGGATGTTCATCACGATCAGGCCCGGCACGAGCGCCTGCAGATAGTTCTCGATCGAACCGCTCAGCGCGTTGCCGAACAGGTAGGTGAACATCAGCAGGAAGATGATCGGCATCAGCGTGACGTCGGCCAGCTGTTCCGGATTCTTGCGGATCTTCAGGATTCCCCGCCAGGCAAGCGAAAACGCGTGCTTCGCGCCCTGGACCGGGCTGATGTGCCGGGGCGGGGCCGCCACGGCGGTTGCGGTGGTCACGACCGGCTCCCTTCGAGTTCGCGCTCCGGCTTCGGCTCTTCGGCGCCATGCCCGGTCAGCGCGAGGAACACCTCGTCGAGGCTGGGCAGCCGCAGCGCCAGTTCGTCGGAGGTGATGCCCGCCGTGTCGAGCCGGCGCACCAGCGTGGACAGCAGCACCGGGTCGGACACCGGTGCGGTCAGCAGTCCGGTCGCGTCGTCGCGGACCGGGCGGACGCCGGTGAGTTCGGCCAGGATGCGGTCGACCTCGTCGAGGTCGCGCAGCGACGTCGGCCGCACCTGCAGCGTCTGCCCGCCGACCCGCCGCTTCAGCTCGTCGGCACGGCCGTCGGCGACCACGTGGCCGTGGTCGAACACGGTGATCCGGTCGGCCAGCTGGTCGGCCTCCTCCAGGTACTGCGTGGTGAGCAGCACGGTCGCGCCTTCGGCGACGAGGCTGCGGACCACCGTCCACACCTCGTTGCGCGCGTGCGGGTCGAGTCCGGTGGTCGGCTCGTCCAGGTACAGCACGGCGGGGCGGCCGACGAGGCTCGCCGCCAGGTCGAGCCTGCGCCGCATGCCGCCGGAATACGTCCGGATCGGCCGCTTGGCCGCGTCGGTCAGCTCGAACCGCTCCAGCAGTTCCGCCGCCCGCGCCCGCGCGTCGGCCCGGGACAGGTTCAGCAGCTTCCCGATCAGCACCAGGTTCTCGGTGCCGCTCAGGTCCTCGTCCACCGACGCGTACTGCCCGGTGAGCCCGATCAGCCCGCGTACCCGGACCGGGTCGCGGACCACGTCGTAACCCCCGACCGTGGCGTGTCCCGCGTCCGGTCTCAGCAGGGTCGCCAGGATGCGGACCGCGGTTGTCTTGCCCGCGCCGTTCGGCCCGAGCACCCCGACCACCTTCCCGAACGGGACCTCGAGGTCCACCCCGTCCAGCGCCTTCGTCTCCCCGAAATGCTTGACCAGGCCCTCGGCCTGGATCGCGTGCGACATGATGCCTCCTCCTGTGTCGCTCCAGCACACAGTGGACGGAGGCGCTGGCAAGCCGCGCACACGGCGCTGACACGGACCTGTCAGTGCCTGCCCGGCATACTCGGGATCATGGTGATGGCGGCGCGGACGCGGACCCGGCTGGTCACGGGCCTGCTCGTGCTGGTCGGACTGCCGCTGCTGGCGGTGGCTGTGCTGCGCACGATCGGCTGGGACGGCAGCAGCTGGTACCTGACCGCGCTGCTGGCGCTGACCCCGTACGTCGTCATCTACGGCGTGCTGCTCGCCGGGCTCGCGCTGGTGCTGCGGCGCTGGTGGGTCGGCGGTGTCGCGCTCGCGCTGTCCGCGCTGCTGGCGGTGTACGTCGCGCCGCGGGTGACGTCCGACGACCAGCCCGTGGCGCACGGCAAGACGGTGCGCGTGCTGGCAGCGAACCTTTACCTGGGCCAGGCCGATCCGGCGGCACTCGTGCGGCTGGTCCGGGAGCAGCGGATCGACGTGCTGAACCTGGTGGAGATGACGCCCGCCGCGATGTCCGGGCTGGAGAAAGCCGGGCTGTTCCAGACGCTGCCGTACCGGGTCATGCACCCGGCGTCCGGGGTGGACGGTTCCGGCATCGTGTCGCGCTATCCGCTCACCGAAGAGGACTACACCGGCGATTCGGCCCAGAAACAGCCCGGTGCGGCGGCCGATCTCGGCGGTGGGACGACGGTGGAGATCGTGGCCGCGCATCCGCGTTCGCCGGACTCCGGGTACTACCAGTGGGAGCGGGAGACGCGGGACCTGTCGCGCGCGATCGGCGAGCACGGCCTGCGTGTCGTGGCAGGCGATTTCAACGCGACTCTCGACCATGCCGCACTGCGGACGGTGCTGTCCCGCGGATACGTCGACGCGGCGGAGGCGCGCGGCGACGGTCTCGTCCCGACCTGGTCGACGTCGGCGGTTCCGCTCGTGCCGCTGGACCACGTGCTGGTGGACCGCCGGGTCGCGATCCGGGACTATCAAGTGTTCGATGTGCCCGGAAGCGATCACCGGGCGGTTTACGCGGAGGTGCAACTGCCATGACGACCTTGCGGCCGAGCCGCGGGGAAGCCGAGTACCCGCGGCTGCTGGAGATCTGGCGCAGTGCCGTCGAGGCGACGCACCATTTCCTGGCACCGGCGGACGTCGAGTACTACGCCACGCGCGTCCCGGTCTACTTCCCGCAAGTGGACGTGACCGTGGCGGAGGTCGACGGAATCCTGGCGGGTTTCTCCGGGATCGCCGAGGAAAAGCTGGAAATGCTGTTCGTGCACGACGATTTCCGCGGTCGCGGGGTCGGGTCGGCGTTGCTGCGTGCGGCGCTGGACCGGTTCCCGGGGCTCACTCTGGACGTGAACGAGCAGAACCCGAGGGCGGTCGGTTTCTATCTGCACCACGGGTTCGAGGTGGTCGGCAGGCAGGAAACCGATTCGGACGGTCGTCCGTTCCCGTTGCTGGAACTCACCCGAGCTTGACCAGCGTCTCCAGTGCGCCAGCGGGGATCGAAACCCCGCGACCGTGGCGGATCTGCGGTTCGCGCGGGTTGATCCGGACCAGCGCACCCGTCGCCGCGCTGGCGAGTTCGGAATACCGCCGGACGGTCGGAACCGCTTGTCCGGCACCGATTTCGACCACCACCGCGGCGCGGTGCGCGCGCCGCCAAGTCGCCAGCTCGTCCAGCTGTTGCTGACTGCGGTCGGAAACCCAGTCGAAATCCCCGAACATCAGGATGTTGGGCCGGGCCAGGCTGCCGCACCGCGGACACGACGGCAGCGGCGGCCGGGCGCGCATGGTCGCCTCGTCCAGCTCGACCGCGATGTCCTCGGCCGACCAGATCTCCCGCGAGCACCCGGCCAGGCACTGCAGGTGGTGGATCGACCCGTGTGCCTCGGCGACGTGCGGGAATCCCGCCGCCTGGAACTGTCCGTCCACATTGGACGTGAAGACCCGCACGCCGCCAGGTTTCGCGAGCCCGCATTCGAGCAGCAGCCCGAACCCGCGGTGCGGCACCGTCTTCCGGTACAGCTCGAGCCGGTGCCCGTAGAACCCCCAGGCCAGTTCCGGGTCCGAGGCGAAATGCTGCGGGTCGGCCAGCTCCTCGAACCGGAGCCCGAGCCCGGCGTACGGCGGATACGCCCGCCAAAAACCTTCCCCGCCACGGAAATCGGGCAGACCGGAGTCGACGCCCATCCCGGCACCGGCGCACACGAGCAGTGCGCCGGCGCCGCGGATCAGCTCGGCGGCGCGGGCGAGTTCGTCACTCACCCGGCTTCGATGCCTGCACGACCTCGAATTCCAGCAGGTTCGCACCGGTCGACACCGGGTTCTTGCGCTCGCCCGCGTGCGCCTCGCGCGCCGGACCGCCCGCCCAGGCCTGGTAGTGCTCCTCGGTTTCCCACTTCGTGTACACGAAGTAGCGCGTCTCGCCCGCGATCGGGCGGAGCAGCTCGAAGCCGAGGAACCCCTCCTGGTTGTCGACGGAGTGCAGCCGCGCGGCGAAGCGCTTCTCCAGCTCCGGGCCGGCGCCTTCGGGGACCTCGATTGCGTTGATCTTGACCACTGCCATGCCCCCAGCGTACTGACAGCTGGCCTGGTTTCGCGGTTCGTGCCACTCTGCTCACACGGGGGACGACGAGGTTTTTGGCACCGAATTGGCCCGCGACCTGCAGCTGTGTTTGATTGCGCCGCCGCGATCCCGCGTTTGGGCCCGGTAGGCACCGACTGGTTCGGCATTGCCGGCGGTCTGCGCGGGTACGAAGGGTCGCACCGGACGGTGCCCCGGTGCTGGTCGGCGTGCGCGGCTCGGTCCCGCAGTACGGACAGGTGAACTGCCGGACCGGCCTGAGTGAGCACTGCAACGACGAACCGCGGCCGGAGCTGGGCAAGGAAGACGTGGTGCTGCCGGAGGGCGTCGTCGAAGCGGTCGAACGGCACACTTGCGGCATCGCCGAACCGGCGCTGGCCGAGGCGGGTCAGCATCTGAAGCGCGGCCCGCTGCTGCACGGTCCGCCCGGCACCGGGAAAACGCACACCGTGCGGTACCTGACGGGCTGTGTTTGATTACGCGGACGCGACCCCGCGTTCGGGTTACGTCGGGTAGGAACGGGGCTGGACCTGCGGATGTCACCTTCCTGCTTACCGCCAATCGGGCGAGCAGCTTGGAGAAAGCGCTGGCCGACCGGCCCGGCCCGGTCGACTTGGCGGTGGAGGTGCCGCTGCCGGACGCGAAGCGCTGCTCCGGCTGTACTCGCGTGAGCTGGAGCTGACGGCAGACCTGAGCCCGTGGTCGAGGTGACGGAAGGCGTCACGGCGTCGTTCATGAAGGAACTGCTTCGCCGGGCTGGCGCTTCGGCCCGACGAACCAGTGCGGGTGGGCGACCCCGAACTGGGCGCGGCCCTAACCGAGATGAACGACTCTCGCAGCAGCCTGACCAGGTCGTTGCTCGGCAGTCACGGCCGCAACGCGCCTGGGTAGAGATCGGTGTCCGACGGCAGTTTCGACCCGTGGAACCAGTCGTCGAGGAATCCGCTCAGATCGCGTCCGGCGACCTTCGACACGAGTTTCTCGAAGTCCGCCCACGTGGCGTTGCTGTTGCGATGCTGGCCCACCCATTCGTGCAGCACCTTCTCGAACCCCGGCTCGCCCAGCTCCCGGCGCAGCGCGTGCACCGCGAGGATGCCTTTGTCGTACGCGCCTTCGAACAGGTGCTCCGGCCCCATGTCGACGAGCTTCTGGCCCCAGAAATCCGTGCTGCCCTTGGTGATCTCGACGGCCGCGCGGTAACGGTCGTCCAGGTTCTGGCCCTCGCGTTCGCCCCACATCCACTGCGCGTACGACGCGAAGCATTCGTTCAGGCAGATGTCCGCCCACGAGTTGAGCGACACCGAATCGCCGAACCACTGGTGCGCGTTCTCGTGCACCAAAGTCAGGATTTCCGCCCATTTCGCATAAGTGGGACGGGTTTGCGTTTCCAGGGAGAAGTGGATGTCCTCGTCGAGGTAGATCCCGCCGGCCGCGCTCTGCGGGTATGTGCCGAACTTGCTCTCCAGGAACGAAATCACCTCCGGCAGCCGGTCGCCGGTGGCCTCGCGGGCTTCGGCGCCGGGCGCGTAGCCGGAAACGATCGGCGTGCCGTCCGGGAGCGTGGACCGCTGGACGGTGAACTTGTCGATCGCGATCGTGGTCAGGTAGCTGGCCACCGGATTCGGATCCGCCCACGTCGTGGTGGTTGTGCCGTCCTTGGCGCTGGTGGCTTGCTCCCGGCCGTTGGACAGGACCGTCCAGCCGGTGGGCACGTGCGCGGTCAGCGTGAAGGTCGCTTTGTCGCGCGGGGTTTCGTTGACCGGATACCAGAACGACGCCGAATGCGGCTCGCCGACCAGGTACGCGCCGCCGTCCTCGGAGCGGGCCCAGCCATTCTCCGACCCGCCGTCGTGCGGGGTTTTCGCCGGAATACCCGAATAGCGCACGCGTGTCCGGAACGTCGAACCCGACCGCAGCGGTTCGGCGGGAGCCACGACCAGTTTGTTCTTCTCCCGGCTGTACTTCGCCGGTTTCCCGTCGATCTCCACCGAGGCGACGTCCAGCCCGCGCAGGTCGAAGTCGAAGCGGCTGAGGTCTTGGGTGGCTTTCGCGGAGACCGTGGTGTCGCCGTCGAGGCGGCCGCTCGGCGGGTCGTAGCTGACGTCGACGTGGTAGTCGAGGGCGTCGTAGCCGCCGTTGCCGTCTTCCGGGAAATACGGGTCGCCCGCGCTGCTCGCGCCTGGTGCCGGATGCATGGGCGGCAGCGGTGCGGCGGGTTCGGCAGGGCTGCACGCGGACAGCGCAAGCACGCCGGCGAGGGCGAGGACGGCGGGCTGGCGGCTGCGCATTCCTTCACCCTAGGGGCAGATTTGTGATGATGTAGCCGGGAAAACCCGGGAGGATTAATGCGACCAGGCCTGATCGACTTCGGCGGCGACGAACGCTCTGGCGTGTCGATCTTGCTGTTGCACGGGCTGATGGGCCGCGCTCGCACGTGGTGGACGGTCGCGCAATGGCTCAAGCGATACGGCCGGGTGCGCGCTCTCGACGCCCGTGGGCACGGCCGTGCGCCGCACACGGGCCCGTGGACCACCGAGCAGTTCGCCGAGGACGTCGCGGACGTGCTGGCCGAGGTCGGTCCGTCCGTGCTGATCGGGCATTCGATGGGTGGACTGCACGCGTGGGCCACCGCGGCGAAACACCCGGAGCTGGTGCGTGCGGTGGTCAGCGAGGATTTCGCGCCGGACCAGCGCGGACGCACCGTCGAGACCTGGCGCGGCTACTTCGAGAGCTGGCCGGTGCCGTTCGAATCGCTGGCGCACGTGCGCGAGTTCTTCGGCGCAGCGGGCGACTACTTCACCGAATGCGTCGAGGAACGCGAGGACGGCTATCACCTGGTCGCCGACCTGGAGAACCTGTACGAGATCGCCGCCGAATGGGGCCGCCGCGACTATTGGTCCATTGTGGACGGTATCCGCTGTCCGCTGTTGCTGGTCGAGGGCGAGCACACCGCGATGCCCGCTGGTCAGCAAGCCGAGGTCGCGGCGCGGGTGCCCGGTGCGCGGCATGTGGTCGTCGCGGGGGCGGCGCATCTGCCGCACGCCGAGGCTCCGGAGACCTATCGCGGCGCGGTGGAGGCGTTCCTGTCCTCGTGAGTGTTTATGCCGGTTAGAACCGGCATAAACACTCACGAGAACCCGACCCGTGCGCCACCCTCACCAGCGCACGTGCCTGCCCTTCACTCCTTGCTCAGCTCGCTCCGCCAGGCCGCCGCTGACCGCCCGCGCGGCACGATCAGCGGCCAGACGTCGGAGCCGAGGTAACCGGATTCGTCGCTGGCCCGGGCCGCGGTGCAACTGTCGCGGGAAAGCCCGTGCTCGGCGGCCAGCGCGGACACGGCGGCCGCGGTCGCCGTGCCGAACACGCCGTCGGTGGGCACGCCGAACCCGGCGGCACGCAGGAAGCGTTGCGCGGTCATCACCTGCGGCCCGGTGTCACCCGGTTTGAGCAGCGGCCACTCCGGTGCTTCGAGCCTGGCGACGGACAGGCCGAGCTGCTGGCCGACCGCCGTGCGCAGCTCCGGAAGCCGGTCGTAGAGCACCTGGCCGCAGCACTCGGTCGAGTTGAAATCGCGGTGGCCCTTGATGAACTCGGGGGTGATGCCGTATTGGTGCGCGATGTAGGCGATCAGCTGCACGAGCGAGTTCCAGAGCGCCACCGGCACGTCGACCGTGCTGTAGAGGCCCTCATTCTCGATGCCGAGGCATTCGCTGTTGTGGTTGCCGACGTTCGCGCCCTGCACGTGCTGCTTCTCGCCGCGCAGGATTTCGAGACTGCGGTGGCGCCCCTCGGTGACGAAGCCGCCGCGGCTGTTGGTGAACTGCTGGCCGGTGTCGATCCAGCCGCGGGTGTCCATGTGGAAGTTCTGGATGTCCCGCGAGATCTGCAGCGCGTGCGCCAGCGAGTAGTCGGTGTTGTTGCCGGGATCGACGGTGTGGTGCACGACGATGTACGTCGGCTTGTGGTTCTCCACCACGATCGCGCCCGACGCGGGCCGGGCGTTCCACTCGGCCGTCGAGTGAATGGTCGGCGTGGTCGCGGCCGCCGCGGACCGCGCCGAGGCGAAGCCCAGAGCGCCCACGGCAGTGGCGGTGAGGCCGCCCTTCAGGACGGTACGACGTGTTGCTTCCCCCATGCGGAACTCCTCAGCCTGCAAGTGCGACGGGGGAAAGCTAACCCGGTGCCCGGGAGGGGACAACTTTTTGCCGACTTTCGTCGTAGTGCGTCAGTGTTCCCCGGGAAGCGCGAACAGCCCGTCGCCGGTTTGCTCCAGCAGGCCGTCCACGAGCAGCGAATCCAGGCACCGGTCGCGCTGCCCGGATTCGTGCCACACCAGGTCCAGCCGCGCCTTTTCGACCGGCCCCTCGGCACCGCGCAGGACGTCCAGCAGCAGCCCGCGCACCTGCCGGTCGGTGCCGGCGAACTTCTGCACCGGCTTGGCCGGACCCGCGTATTCGGGACGGCCGTTGTGCTGCCACTTGCATTCGTCGTAAATCGGGCAGTCCGCGCACTTCGGCGACCGGGCGGTGCAGATCAGCGCGCCCAGCTCCATCAGCGCCGCGGACAGCTTCGCCGCAGGCGCATCCTCGGCGGGAAGCATCGCCTCGACGTCCGCCATGTCGCGGGTATTCGACGCCGGGCCCGCATCACCCGCGCCATGAACGGCGCGCGCGACCACCCGACGGACGTTCGTGTCCACCACCGGCGCGCGCTTGCCGTACGCGAACGCGGCCACCGCGCGCGCCGTGTACGCGCCGATGCCGGGCAACGCGAGCAGCGTGTCCACATCGGACGGCACGACGTCGCCGTGCTCCTGCGCAATGACGGTGGCGGCGGCGTGCAGCCGAAGCGCGCGACGCGGGTAGCCGAGCTTGCCCCACGCGCGCACGACCTCGCCGGTGGTCTCCGCGGCCAGCGCGGAGGGCACCGGCCAGCGGGCCATCCACTCCAGCCAGATCGGCTGGACGCGCGAGACCGGCGTCTGCTGGAGCATGATTTCGCTGACCAGCACGCCCCAGGCCGAGCAGTCCGGCTCCCGCCACGGCAGGTCCCGGCCGACGTCGGCGAACCAATCGATCAGAACATCGGTATCTAGGCCCACCCCGCCATTGAATACGACGGCGCTTACTTGACCTCGGTCAGGCTCCCGGCCTTCACGTCGTAGACGAATCCGCGCACGTTGTCGTTGTGCAGGAGGAAGTCGCTGCGCCGGGCGCGCTCCATCGAGGTGCGCACGCTGTCCTCGACCTTGCGGAACGCCTCGACCGCCCAGGTCGGCCGCAGTCCGGTCGCGGACTCCAGCTCGTCCTTGAACTCGTCCTCGGTGACCGTGGAGAGGCCGCAGTCGGTGTGCTGGACGATCAGCACCTCGCGGGTGCCGAGCTTGCGCTGGCTGAGCGCGAGCGAACGGATCATGTCGTCGGTGACCACACCGCCCGCGTTGCGCAGCACGTGCGCCTCGCCCTGCAGCAGGCCGAAGATCTCGAACACCCGGATCCGGGCATCCATGCAGGTCAGGATCGACACCTGCAACGACGGCTTGGGGGAGGACCGGTCGCCGGGAACGATGTTCCCGATTTCCTGATTACGCTTGAGCAGCACGTCGATGGAGGTCATGGGGCACCTTTCGGCCTGCGCTTTCCCGCGGGACGCGGGCGGTTCCGTCCCATGGAACCGGGCCGGGGCCGCGGGCACAATGCGGTGGGCGGGAAATCACGGCAAAGGCTGGGGGTCGCTCAGCCGCCGAACCAGGGCTCCTCGACCGTCCGCGGCGGTGCCGACGTCCTGCCGATCCGCAGCTCAGTCGGCAGCGTGATCACCTTCGGCCCGACCCGCTCAGGTGCGCTGAGCAGCAGCCGCCCGGCCACCTTGCCCTTCTCCAGCACCGGCTGATGCACCGTCGTGAGTCCCGAACGCTCAGCCTCGGCGATGCCGTCGAACCCGGTCACCGTCAGATCGAGCGGCACCCGCAGCCCGCGTCGCGCGGCCTCGGCCAGCGCACCGAGCGCGAGAATGTCCGATGTGCAGACCAAGGCGGTGACCTGCGGATACGCGTCCAGCAGCTGACGTGCGGCAGAGGCGCCGTCGTCCACCGTGTGGTCGAAGCGCTCGACCACGGGAACGGTCGCCCAGTCGACGCCTGCCGAGGAGAACGCCGTCGCCAGCGCCTCCAACCGGGTGCGCTGCACGTGGAAGTGCGCGCCGCTCTGGCGTTCGGAAGTCACGAAGTCGTCGTTGCGCTCGCGGCCGAGCCGCATGCAGAGGACGCCGACCTGCCGGTGACCGAGCGCCACCAGATGGTCGGCGAGCTGGGTGACGGCGGCCGCGTCGTCCGGGCCGACGCGGTCCACGCCCTCGATCCGGGGCTGGTCGATGATCACCGTCGGCACCGGCCGTTCGAGGACGGCCGCGAGATGCGGGTCGTCGTCCGGCACGGAGTACACGACGAACCCGTCCACGCCCGCGCGGTGCACCGCGGCGAGGTCCTCGCGACCGGGGCTGGCCGGCACGAGATGCAGGCCGACGCCCGCGTCCTCGCAGGCCAGCGCGAGTCCTTCGAGCACGCCGACGGCGGCCGGGTCGCGGAAGGCGTAGGAAAGGTTCTCGGTCAGCAGCAGCCCGACCGCGCCCGCCTTGCGGGTGCGCAGCGAGCGCGCGACCGGGTCCGGTCCGGGGTAGCCGAGTCGCCGCGCGGTTTCGAGCACCCTGCGGCGCAGTTCGGGGGACAGCTGATCCGGGCGGTTGTAGGCGTTGGACACGGTGGTCCTGGACACCCCGAGTTCCGCCGCGAGCGACGCCAATGTCGCCTGCCTCCGGGTGCGAATAGGACGGCCCATCCGCAAACCGTAACGGTTCAGATCGTTTTCCAGAAGCGACACCCCTGTGGTGAGCGTCTCGATCCGTTCGGTGATGAAGAGCGCGCTCGGCCACCCGGTGGAGTGAGGCTCGCCGTTCGGATGGGGTAAAGTGAATCTGACAACGGTTTCCATTAGCAGTTCGACCCAGGAGTGCCCGATGACTTCCCGCCGTACCACGAGCGTCCTCGCCGCCGCGTCGGCTTTGGCTGTGTTCGCGCTCGGCGCGTGCTCCAGCACGTCGTCCTCGTCCGGTTCCGGCGCGGGAGGGGGAACGGGCGACCAGGTGAAGGTCGTCGCCTCCACCGACGTCTGGGGCAGCGTCGTGTCCGCCGTCGGAGGCGACAAAGTGCAGGTCACGTCGATCATTCACGATCCTTCCGCTGACCCGCACTCGTACGAATCGACCGCCGACGACGCGCTCGCCGCCAAGAAGGCGCAGCTGACGCTGGCCAACGGCGGCGGGTACGACGAGTTCTTCACCAAGCTGTCGGGCGAGGCGGCTTCGGCGAAGAAGCTGGTCGCCTACGACATCGCCAAGCCGGGCGAGGAGAACGAGCACGTCTGGTACGACCTGCCGGGCGTCGAGAAGGTCGCCGACCAGGTCGCGGCCGCGCTCGGCGAGATCCAGCCCGCGTCGAAGCAGAAGTTCGACGAAAACGCCAAGGCCTTCAAGGGCCAGGTCGACGGCCTGATCAAGAAGGCCTCCGCGCTGGGCGCCGCGCACCCGGACACGAAGGTCGTCGTCACCGAACCGGTCGCGCACTACCTGCTCAAGACCGCGAACATCGGCGACGCCACCCCGCAGGCCTTCTCCGACGCGATCGAGAACGAGACCGACGTGCCCGCCGCGGCGGTCTCCGAGTTCACCAAGCTGATCAAGGAGAAGCAGGTGAAGGCGCTGGTCAACAACGTGCAGACGGTCACCCCGCTGACCAAGCAGGCAGTCGCCGACGCGAAGGCGTCCGGGGTCGCGGTGGTCGATGTATCCGAGACGCTCCCGGCGAACGTCACGGGCTACATTGACTGGATGACCAAGGATGTGGACTCGCTGTCGGGGGCTCTGAACAGCTGATGTCCGTCCAGCTTCCGGAAGCCGGCCCCGCGGTCCGCGTGCGCGGGGCCGGGCTCGCCTTCGGCGACCGTACCCTCTGGTCCGGTTTGGACCTGGACGTCGAGCCGGGCGAATTCCTGGCCGTCCTCGGCCCGAACGGTTCCGGCAAGAGCAGCTTCCTCAAGGCGCTGCTGGGCATGCAGTCGCTGTCGGCGGGCACGGTGGAAATCGCGGGCGGGCGACCGGGAGGGGCGAACCGCAAGGTCGGCTACATCCCGCAGCAGCGCGCGATCGACGATTCGCTCGCGCTGCGCGGCGTCGACCTGGTCGGCCTCGGCTTGGACGGGCACCGCTGGGGTCCGGGACTGGTCGGTATGCGCGCGCGGAAGCGCCGGGTCGCCGAAGTGATCGAATCAGTCGGCGGGACGCGCTACGCGAAACAGCCGGTCGGTCGGCTTTCCGGCGGCGAGCAGCAACGATTGCGAGTGGCACAGGCGCTGGTCGGCGACCCGACGGTGTTGCTGTGCGACGAACCGCTGCTGTCGCTGGACCTGGCGCACCAGCGCGCGGTCAGCGAGTTGATCGACGCTCGCCGGCGCGAGGCCGGGTCCGCGGTGCTGTTCGTGACGCACGAGATCAACCCGGTCCTGCAGTTCGTCGACCGCGTGCTGTACCTGGTGAACGGCCAGTTCCGGATCGGCAAGCCGGACGAGGTGATGACCTCGGAGACGCTGTCGGATCTGTACGGAACGAAGATCGAGGTGCTGCGCGTCGGCGGGCAGATCCACATCGCCGGTGCGCAGAGTGCGCTGTGCGAGGACGAACCGCATCACCACGAGCAGGAAGCAGTGGGCTGAGCCTTGGACGGCATGTTCGACTTCGCCAAGACGTGGGAGCTGATCGCGGAACTGGACAGCGTCCGCATCGCCCTGATCGCGGCCGCGGTGCTCGGTTTGCTGGCCGGCGTGCTCGGCCCGCTGATCGTGATGCGCCGCATGTCTTTCGCGGTGCACGGCACGTCCGAACTGGCCTTCACCGGCGCGGCAGGCGCACTGCTGCTGGGCGTCGGCGTGGAATACGGCGCACTGGCCGGTGCCGTCGCTGCCGCGCTGCTGCTGGGAATCCTGGGCATCCGCGACGCCGACCGCGATTCGGTGATCGGTGTGATCCTGTCCTTCGGACTGGGCATGGGCGTCCTGCTGCTGTCGTTCTACAAAGGACGGTCAGCGAATAAGTTCGGCATCCTGACCGGTCAGATCATCACCGTGGACAGCACGAACCTGACCGCCTTGGTCATCTCCGCCGCGGCGGTGCTGGCGGTGCTGGCGATGATCTACCGCCCGCTCCTGTTCGCCAGTGTCGACCGGTCAGTGGCCGAGGCACGCGGGGTCCCGGTCAAGACGCTGACGGTGCTGTTCTCCCTGCTGGTCGGGGTTGCGACGGCGCTGAGCGTGCAGGTGGTCGGATCGCTCCTGGTGGTCGCTTTGATGGTGACCCCCGCCGCGGCTGCCGCCCGGGTGACCGCTAGCCCATTGCGCGCCACGGTGTTGTCGGTGGTGTTCGCAGAGGTTTCCGCCTTGGGCGGCATCGTGCTTTCGCTGGCCCCGGGGTTGCCGGTGAGCGCGTTCGTGACGTCGATTTCGTTCTTGATCTATCTGGTGTGCCGGGTGATCGCGTGGGCGCGCGACCGTCGGCGCGGGGTGCGGACGAGCCCGGTGGAAGCGGCCCCGGTTCCGGTCGGCTAGCGGTACACGGCCACCTGCTGGCGAGACCGAGTTGGCGCCTCGACCAGGTCAAGGGCTGCTGTCGCGAGGTCCGCATAGGACAATGGGACGTTCGCCGATCGAGCATCTCGCCCGCAAGCCGGTACTTGCCGGTCGCCGGGTGCTTCGAGCGACAACCCGGGCGGCGGCGTGATGACCAGCCAGTCCACCGCCGCGGCTTGTTCCTGCCAGGCCCTTCATCCGTGCTTCGGCGAAGGGACGCAAGAAAGCGGGGAATGCCGCGGTGTCCTCGTAGAGTCGTGTGCTGCCGGTGCGCAGAGTCGCGGCGAGCCCGATTTCGATCACCCTCGACCCCCGCGCAGCCTGAAGTCGTCGAACGATTCGGGCGGAGGCAGTAAACGGCGTCACGGCATTCACGATCGTGACCCCCTCTCTCCGGGCGGACAGTTTTTTGTGCCTGCCGGGGTCGCGAACCACTCCGACCACTGGGCGTCCTCGACACAGCGCGTCAGCGACTACCGCGAGCCCGCCAGCACCGAAAATCACGAGCGGACCGTTTCGCTGTTCGGCACCGTGGGCTGGACGGTATCTACGGAAACTGGTACTTCAACGAAACTGGACCCGGCGTGCCCGATGGCTGCCTTCCCCTTCCACGTAGGCGGCAGGTGGACTGGGAATGGCGTCGTCGCGTTGCTTGACGGCCCGCGGCGCTTCAGCGACCTCCGGCAAAACCCGGGGATCAGCAGCGCCAAAGTCCTGACCGAAACCCCGCGCGACATGACCCACGACGGTCTCCTGACCCGCACCGACCACCAGGCCAACCCGCCTCACGTCACCTACGAGCCGACCGGCCTCGGCCGCAGTCTCCTGCCGGTCATCGACGCCAAGCGCGAATGGAGCGATCAGCACCTAGCCGGGCTCCTGGCGCACCGCCAAGCCCACCCGTCCGCTACCGGATCGGATGCTGCGCCAACGCGCTCTTCACCGCCGCGATAAAGCCCTCGTCAGTAAAGGGCACCAACCCGCCGGCCACATTCCGTTCCACGGCTTGCAGCACCACCACGTGCGAGTTCACGAACTGGTCCACCGCCTGCGACTGCGGCGTCTTGTCCGTCGAATACGCCAAATACGTGAGATTCGTGAACGCCGCCTCCAGATACCGCGACGACGCGAGGCTGAACGAGTCCCCGTAGACCAACGTCGGCTGGTCGATCGTGCCGACGATCGGCGGCGCCGAG
This sequence comes from Amycolatopsis rubida, assembly GCF_900115345.1. Classification (GTDB taxonomy): domain Bacteria; phylum Actinomycetota; class Actinomycetes; order Mycobacteriales; family Pseudonocardiaceae; genus Amycolatopsis; species Amycolatopsis rubida. The sequence continues at coordinate 1,594,524 of NZ_FOWC01000001.1, forward strand.
CGGTGCACCGGCTGATCGATGCTGCCGATGAATTCCCCCGCGCGGTCGGTGACGCCGTCCGGGCGCAGGTTGTAGCGGGTGTTCGTCTTGACGCCGGTTTGCCCGAGCAGCAGCGGCAGGTCCGCGACCGCGTCGTACTGGCCGTCCGGGGCGCTCAGCCAGCTGTTCGTCGTGCCCGGCTTGATCGTGTCGGCGAGTGCGCGGGTCAGGACGAGGCCGCCTTCGTCGCGCCAGTGCGTGTCGTTGGGGGCGTAGATCGGGTGGCCGACCCTGGCCGCTTCGGCGGCGAGTTGCGGGCGCAGGTCGAGCGAGTGGCCTTCGGTGGTGATCTTGTACCAGTCGTTCGGCGAGGCGGCCTGCGAACACTCCTTGCCCGGGTAACTCGCGGGCAGGAACTGCGGCACCATCGTCGTCTTGTCCGGTGTCACCACGAACACGAACTTCCGGCCGGACGCCTCGACCGCCGCGCGCAGTTCGTCGATCCGCTTCATCGTGGTGTCGATGTCCTGGGCCGGCGTGCACTTCGCTTCGGAGTCGTAGCCGTAGTACAGCCAGCCGTCGGCACCCTGGACCACCTTGCGGTATCCGGCCTGGCTGGAACCCGGGGTGCTCGGCAGCGTCGGGCCGGTGTTCGGCGCGCCCGGTTGCTGCAGCGGCGGGGCCGGGATCGGGCCGTTGTTCGACGCGGACCCCTGGTCGAGCGGTGCGGCCTCGCCGAAGACGCCCTCGCTGATCCCGTTCGCCGCGTTGATCGCGCCCGCCCGGAACGACAGCTGGTCCGTCGCCCAGTGGGGCAGGTTGGTGAAGAACCCGAACCCTTCGCCGAGGCTGGGGAATCCGGCGAGCTTGTGGTTTTCGATCTCGCTCGGCCGGACCCCGACGACCCACAGCAGGGTCGGCGTCACGAAGAACAACAGGGCGCTGACCAGCGCGGTCAGCTGCCGTTTGCCGTGCCGCGGGCGATGCAGCGCGTGCTCGCGGGGCAGATAGGCCTCGTGGACTGCGGGCAGCTGCGGTGGCTCGGACACGGCACTGAGGTTAGTCAGTTCGAGTGAGCCCGGCGCGAACAACCGCCGAAAAGTCAGCCGAGCATGAGGAGGACTTGCAACTCGCCGACCAGGAACCCGATCACGCCGCCGACCGCGATCAGCTTCCACTCGTCCTGCCGGAACGCCGGCCGCAGCAGGCCCTCGAACTCCAGCGGCGTCAGCGCGAGCATCCGCTGCTCCACCATTTTCGCCACGTCCATCGCCTCGGTCAGGTAGCCCTCGGCGTAGCGCGCGGTCAATGGCAGCTCAGCCAGCGCCCGCTGTGCCGCGGCGTGCTTCATCTCCTGCAGCCGCTGCGCCCCGACGGCGAGCGCGACCACCGGTTTCGCGGCGCTGACCTGCGCGTCCACCGCGTGCCCGACAGCGCGTTCGACCATCGCCACGAGCCGGTCCGACTTCGGGCCGCGCAGCAGGGCGTCGAGCAGATTCGGGACGGTCAGCACCTCGTTGGCCACCAGCTCGCCGTATTGCCGGGCGACCTCGGCGCGCCGCCGCTGGAACTTGCCTTGCAGGATGACCCGGCCCAGCCGCACCGGCTCGCGCGGCAGGAAGATCATCTTGATCGCCAGCCAGTCGGTGAACAGCCCGATCGCGCCGCCGAAGATCGGCAGCACCAGCGGCTGCCGGGTCAGCGCCCACACCAGCGCCTGGACGAGACCGAGCACGAAGCCGAAGACGATCCCGGCGCGCGCGATGAACGTCATCTCCGGCCGGGACGTTTCGCGGATCAGCCGGACCAGCAGCGCGCGGTCGCGGGTGAGCCGTTCGACGGTCATGTGCCGGACATCGAGCACCTCGTCCAGGTTGTCGCGGACCTCGTCAAGGAACTCCCGCACCAGCTGCGGCGCGCTGGCCTGCACCTGTTTGATCAGCAGTTCCTGGGCGAGCGTGGGCATGACCTCCCACAGCCGCGGATGATGCTGTTCGAGCACGTCGCGGGCGATCCCGTCGACCGCGCGCAGCAGCGGTTGTTCGAGTTCGCGGGTGATGATCACCGGGTCGACGCGCGCGAAGACCTCTTTGATGTCGAGCAGGTTCGCGGTGAGCAGTTCGGTCGCGATCGCGGCCATCCGGCCGCCGTGCTTCGGCACCACGCCCTGCCAGCCGAGCAACGGCCGGATGCCGATGAATTCAAGCGGGCGGAACATCATCTCGATCGCGACGCGCTTGGTGACATAGCCGATCAGCGCGGCGACGAACGGCATCGAGACGTACACCGGCCAGTGCCGCGCGAAGTCGTCCAGCACCGCGTTCACCGGGTCTCCCTCCCCGTTCCGGAAGGAAACCGTATCGCGTGCGCGTCCTAACCGAGCAGCAGCAACGCCTGCAGCTCGCCGACGAGCCCGCCGATCACCGCGCCGACCGCGATCAGCTTCCATTCGTCCTGCCGGAAGGCGGGCCGCAGCAGCTGCTCGAATTCGAGCGGGCTGAGCCTGCGCATCCGGTCCACGATCGTGTTGCGGACGTCGAGCGCGTTGATCGCATACGTCTCCGCGTGCCGGATGGTGTCCGGCACCCGCTCGGCGGCTTTCGCGGCGGCGACCTGCTTCATTTCCTGGAACCGCTTCGTGCCCACCGCGATCGCGACGAACGGCTTGACGACGCTCGCCTGCGCGTCGATCGTCTTCTGCACCTCGCGGCTGATCAGCGAGAACAGCCGGTCCGATTTCGGCCCGCGCAGCACGGCTTCCAGCAGATTCGGCACGGTGATGATCTCTCGCGCGATCATGTCGCCGTAGTCGGCGGCCACCTCGTCGCGGCGCTTCTGGAACACGCCCTGCCAGTTGTAGAAGCCGAAGAACCGTTTCGGCTCGCGCGGCAGGAAGATCATTTTGAGTGCGAGCCAGTCGGTCAGCCAGCCGATCCCGAGCCCGAACAGCGGCAGCACGATCGGCGACTTCGTCAGCGCCCAGACCAGCAGCTGCACACAGCCGAGAACGAACCCGAACCAGATGCCCGAGCGCGCGATGAACCGCATTTCCGGCCGGGAGATGTCGCGGATCAGCCGGTTGAGCAAAGCCTTGTCGCGCACCAGGTTCGTGACGACCATGTGCTTGAGGTCGAGCACGTCCTCGATGTTCTGGGAAATCTCGCGCATGATCTTCGTGATCGCCCGCGGCGCCTCGGCCTGCACGCGTTTCAGCAGCAGTTGCTGCGCGCCGGACGGCAGCATTTCCCACAGCCGCGGCTGGTAGGTCTCCATCACCTCGCGGGTGACGTCCTCGACCACGCGCAGCAGCGGCTGCTCGATCTCCTTCGCGACCTGCTCCGGGTCGAGCCGGGCGAAGATCTCCCGCGGGTCGACGAGGTTGGTGGTGAGCATTTCGGTCGCGGTCGTCGCCATCCGCTCGGCGTTCGCGGGCAGCACGCCCTGCCAGCCGAGGAAGGGCCGGATGCCGACGAATTCGAGCGGCTGGAACATCATCTCGATGGCGACGCGCTTGGTGACGTAGCCGATCAGCGCCGCGATGAACGGCATGGAGACGTACACCGGCCAGTGCTCGGCGAAAGTGTGCACGCGCGTCCCCTCCGTGTCGCTCACCGGAACGGTAACCCGCGTCCTCATCCGCATCCTCCCCGCCGCCACCTTCAACGGACGGCAGAGCCGCAGGATTATCCCAAGAGGAGCAGGACCTGCAGTTCGCCGACGAGCCCGCCGATCACCGCGCCGACCGCGATCAGCTTCCATTCGTCCTGTTTGAACGCCGGCCGGAGAATGCCCTCGAACTCCAGCGGCGTCAGTTGCTGCATCTTGTCGACGATGGTGTTGCGGACGTCGAGCGCGTCGGTCGCGTAACTCTCGACGTGCTTGACGGTCTCCGGCAGATACGCGATGGCCTTCTCCGCGGCGGCCTGTTTCATCTGCTGGTACTCACGCCCGCCGACAGCCAGCGCGACCAGCGGTTTCGCCAGACCGGCCTGCGCGTCGACGGTCCGCTGGACCTCCCGCGTGACGAGCGCGAACAGCTTGTCCGCACGCGGTCCGGTGAGGACGGCTTCCAGCACGTTCCCCGCGGTGAGGACTTCCTCCGCGATCAACGCGCCGTAGTCCGCGGCGACCTGCGCGCGGCGTTTCTGGAACATGCCCTGCCAGGTGAAGAACAGGAACCGGCGCGGCTGCCGAGGGTAGAAGATCATTTTGAGCGCGAGCCAGTCCGTGACGAACCCCGTGACGAAACCGAAGATCGGCATGATCACCGGTTGTTTCGTGAGCGCCCACGCGATGAGCTGGACGAGCCCGATGACGAATCCGAAGCCGATCCCGCTGCGCGCGATGAACCGGAACTCGGGCGCGGCGACCTCCCGGATCAGCCGGCAGGTGAGCGATTTGTCCCGGACCATGGCGCTGATCAGCATGTCGTTGACGTCGAGGACTTCGTCCACGTTCGACGCCACTTCCCGCATCAGCCGCTTCACGACCACGGGCGCCTGCGCGCGGACGCGGTCCACCAGCAGTTGCTGCGCACGAGCGGGCAGCATTTCCCACAACCGCGGCTGGTAAGTCTCGAACACTTCGCGGGTGACCTCGTCGACCGCTTTCAGCAGCGGTTCTTCCAGCTGCGCGACCATTTCCTCCGGATCGAGCCGCGCGAAGACCTCTCGCGGGTCGAGGAGATTCTTGGTCAGCAGGTCGACCGCGGTGGTGGCCATCCGCCGGGAGTTGGCCGGGATGACGCCCTGCCAGCCGAGAAAGGGCCGGATGCCGCGGAACTCGAGCGGCCGGAACATCATCTCGATCGCGACGCGTTTGGTCAGGTAGCCGATGAGCGCCGCGATGAACGGCATGGTCGCGTACACGTGCCAGTGCGCGGCCAGGTCGGCGGCGATGGCGGAAAGGTCCATGCGTCTGCCCCGTTCGCCCGCGCGGTAGGTCGAGGAGACAGGATGCCATGCGTGACGTCGGGTTTCGCGTTTCGTAATACAGCCGTTTGGCGGTACGTGCCGCAGGTGCCCCGATCACTAAGGTGACCCGATGGTCGCGCCCGAGAAGCCGCAGCACCCCGCCTTTGCTGTTACCCGGAAGGGATACGACCCGCACCAGGTCGACACCCGCATCGCCCAGCTGACCAGCGAACTCAAGACGACCTCCCACGGCCGCGACGAGGCGGTGGCCACCGCTGGCGAGCTCACCAAGGCCCTGACGACAGCCCAGTCGGAGCTGTCCGAGGCGAAGGCGGCGCTGGTCCGCGTCACCTCAAGCCCGGCTGGCGCCGGCGCGATCTCCGAACGCGTGCGGATGATGGTGCAGCTGGCCGAGGAGGAAATCGCCGACCTGCGCCGTTCCGCGGAAGCGGACGCGACCTCGACCCGCGCCGAAGCGGACCGCTACGCCCACGAAACCCAACGGGCAGCGGACAAAGCGGCCAAAGAAGCGGAAGCGGAACGCCAGCGTTTGCTCGCGGAGACCCACGCCGATTTGGCCGCGCGCTCAGAGGCCCTGGACGCCCGCGTCGCGGCTGCGGAGAAGGACCTTGCTGCGCGGCAAGCGGATCTGGAGTCCCGGATTGCTGCCGCGGAAGCGGACATCGCCACCCGTACCGCCGCTGCGGATGAGGAGATCGCGACCCGCCTGGCGGACTTGGAAGCGCGGCTCAAGGCGGGCAACGAGGACATCGCCACCCGCACGGCGGCCGCCGACGCGGACATTTCCACCCGCACCGCGGCGGCCAATGAGGACATCGCCACCCGGACAGCTGCGGCTGACTCGGAGATCGCTACCCGCCTAGCCGCGGCTGAAGAGGACATCGCCACGCGCACCGCGGCCGCCGACGCCGATATCGCCACCCGTACTACGGCGGCCAATGAGGACATCACCTCCCGCACCGCCGCCGCCGACGCCGAGATCGCGTCCCGCACCGCCGCGGCTGACGCCGAGATCGCGTCCCGCACCGAAGCCGCCGACCGCGCCCGCGCCGAGGCAGACCAGGCTTCCGCAGCGGCCCGTGCCGAAGCCGACCAGGTCGCCCTGACCGCTCGTACCCAGGCCGACGAGGCAGCCGCCGAAGCCCGCGCCAAGGCAGACGCCGAATCCCAGCACGCCCGCCTGGCCGCCGACGCCGAAGCCCGCCGCATCCGCGACGAGAAGGACGCCGAAGCCCTCCGCGCCCGCACCGAAGCCGCCGAAGCCGCCGCCCAGGCCCGAGCCGAGGCCGACGCCGCGGCCGAAGCCGCCCGCCAGGCCGCCGACGAGGAATCCGCCCGCGTCCGAGCCGAAACCGACGCCGCCGCCGAAGCAGCAGCCGCTCAAGCCCGAGCCGAGGCCGACCGTCGAGCGTCGGAGGAGATCGCCATCAAGAAGGCACAGGCAGAGACTGCCCTCGCCGACGCTCTCCACAAGCAAACCGAAGCCACCGAATCGCGCACCCTGGCCCTGGACCTGCGCACCAAGGTCGCCGATCGGATCGCCGCGACCAACGAGGCCGTCCAAGAGGCGTTGCGCTTTCTCGGCTCGCAGGAAGAGGACGCCGCTTCGCCGACTTCCGCCCGTCCGCAAGCCTCCGCCCCGTCGCCGACTGATGCTCCTTCCGGGACTGCCGCTCCTTCGCAGACCTCGACGTCTTCGTCGGCCGACGCACGTTCCCAGCCCTCAACTGCCTCGCCGGCCGACGTCCCTCCGGCAACGGGCTCGTCCGCCCCCGCCTTGCCTCAGCCGACGCCGCGCCCGGACACCCAGTCACCCGCAGGATCGCAGCAAACGGCCAAATCCTCCGAACCACCGACCCCTCGCAGCAACGGCAACGGTCGCGGCCCCGGCCGCCCGCGTGCGGGTCGCTCGTGACTGTTTGTCCCTGGGCGGTGGCGGTTGGCGGCTGTCCTGGTCGTCGGCGTGCGGGTCGCTCGTGACTGTTTGTCCCTGGGCGGTGGCGGCTCGCGGCTGTCCCGGCCGCCTCCGTGCGCGTCGCTCCTAACCAGCTAGCCCCGCTGTCCCCGCAAGCCTTGACCCAGCCAGGCCGCGAGTGACCTGAGGAAGTCACCTTCGGCCTGCAAGGCTGCTGGCTTGCAGGCGGCTTGGCTAGTTCGCTGGTGACGTACGGGTTTCCGGCTTGCGGGACTCGCTGGTGGCCAGCCTGATCGGATTCCGCACGACTCTGGGCGCGGGGCTCCGTTGGCCTGCACCGCTGTCCTGCAGTTCGCGCATGGCCACCACGGTTCCGCCCCATCCAGGCCTGGTCCGAGCAACATCAAGATCCCCAGTCGCATCACCCCGCCGCCACGGTGAACAGTTCGTCGTCAATCCAGCCGCGATCTCGCAACTCGCGGCAAAACCGTTGGTACGAAGCCAACATCGCCGCTGACTCGCCCGACGAGGGCTCAACCAACGACCCCACCGGCATTCCCTTGCACGCCGCACGCAGACCACCCGACGTGCACCCCGCCGCCGCGAGGAGTGCCGCGCCGTATCCCGTTTCCGCCTGTGCTGCGAGTTGTAACCCGAGCCCGTTCACCGTCGCCCGGATCTGCGTCCACAAAGGACTCTTGCTGCCACCGCCCGCCGCCAGGAGCGGTTCACGGATCGGAACCCCCAGACGCCGCAAATGGTCCAGGGCGAGTCGCTCCAGGAAGGCGACTCCTTCCAGCCGAGCCCGATGCAGCTCGACCTCGTCGACTGGGCTGCCAAGGACGAAGCCCTCTGCGTCGCCGTGGGCGAACGGAAAACGTTCTCCCTTGCGCCGCAACGGGAACGCCACTACCTCGGCCGGACCGCGAGCAGCGGCGGCGGCGTCCAGTTCGGCCAGCCGCAGACTGTCCGAAACGGACTCGCCACCGGTGTTCGCCGCGCCGCCCGGCAACCACCAACCGTCTGGATGCCGATGGCTGTACATGACTCCAGTGGGATCCGGCACCAGCGTTTCCGTGACGCCCTTCAGGACATACGTGGTCCCGAGAATCCCTACGAACCGCCCCGGTTCGACCGCACCCGCGGCCAGCTGTCCCGCGCATCCGTCCGTCATGCCCGCCACCACGAGACATCCGGCAGGCAATCCGGCGACTGGCACCGAAATCTCGCCGAGCACGCTCGTCGGCGCGACCACCGGCGGCAGCATCCCGTCCGGCACGCCCAATCCGGCGAATACCTCGGTCGGCCATTCCTCAGCCAGCGGGTCGTACCCGCTTTTGAGCGCGTGCGACCAATCTGCCGCGACCGGATGTCCGGTCAGTTTCGCCGCGATCATCTCCGGCGTGTGCCGGACGGCGACCGCCTCGGTGTGCTCGGCCAGCCAGGCGATCCGGCCGAGTGCCGCGGTCGGCGAGACGCCCGAGCCCAGTTTCCGCCATCGTCTGGCCCCGAGTTCTACGGCTTTCGCGTTGTAATCCGCTCCGCGCCGGTCGTCGTACATCAACGCGGGCGTCACCGGTTCGCCTGCGGCATCGACTCCGACGATCGTTCCGGACGTAGCCGCGATCGCCATCGCCGAGACTTCCGTGCCGCGTCCAGGCAGCGCGGCAGTGACCCCGTTCAGCACCGAACCGACCGCGGGCCACCATGCCGACGGATCCTGTTCGCTGCGGCCACCGCCCGCGCGCACCGGCGCCGGCAGCGACGCCGATGCGGTGGCGAGGACCGAGCCGCCGCGCACCGCGAAGGCGCGAACCCCCGCGGTGGCGACGTCGATGCCGACCGAGACCTGCTCGTTCACGCCGTGCTGACCCTCTCTTCGACATCTTGCAAACTGCCGTCGTTCGCGAGTGCTTTCTCGGTTTCCTCAGGCAGCTTCAGGAAGCGCACCAGCACCGCGGCCACCAGGTACAGCGCGGCGAAGATGATGACGACTCCGGCGGCACCGGCCGGCCCGAGGAACAGCGACACGATCGCCGGTCCGACGAACGCCGCCGCGCCCGCGCCGAGGTTCAGCAGAGCCATCGCGCCGCCCTTGTGCTCCGGGGCCAGCGACGGCAGCAGCGCGGAGATCGGCACGAACCCGGCGAGCGTCGCACCGTAGAGCGCGCCGACGATCAGCGCGAGCCAGTAGTACTGCGAGCCCATCGCGACCGGCACGAAGTACAGCAGCAGGATCGAGATCGCGCAGCCGATCGCGCCGAACCAGAAAATCGTGGTGCGCCAGCCGATCCGGTCGCTCAGTACGCCGAAGATCAGGTTGAAGAAGATGTTCGTCCCGTAGATCACCGACACGAGCAGCAGCCAGCGGCTTTCCCCGAACCCGATCTGGGAGATGAAGATCGTCGGGAAGAACACGAGCATGCCGAATTCCGGCGCGGTATTGATGACCCGCACGATCATGCCGACGCCGACCCGCGGCTTCTTCCATGCGATCGAGACGCTGGAAACCAGGCTCTGCACCGGTTTCACGTCCGGTGGCGCGAGCCTGCGGTACCCCGTGCGCTGCCGGACGCCGAACACCGCCACGAGCCCGCCGACGCCGAGCAGCACGACCGCGACCCACAGCGTGCCGTAGTGGCCGAACAGGGGATTGGTGAAGCTTGCGACGAGCGCGCCGAGCGTGGGCAGGCCGCCGGTAAAGGCGAAGTAGAACCAGCCGACCGCCGCGCCGAGCCGGGCGACCGGGGCCACCGCGGTGATCCACACCAGGAACCCGAACGCGAACATCGGGTAGCCGAATCCGCGGATGCCGTAGCAGATCAGCATCGCCGTGTAGTTCCCGCCGGCGAGGCCGATCGTCAGGAACAGCGCGTCGAACACCAGCCAGATGACCAGGCCGATGACCATTACCCGGCGCGGGCCCCACAGTTCGGACAGCGCGCCCGACAGCCAGGACGCCAGCATCACCGCGACGCCGTACACGGTGATCACGTACGACGCCTTGATTTCCGTGCCCGCGCCGTTGTCCGCCATGTACGGCGCGATGAAACCGGACTCCACTCCGTCGCCGATCATGAACAGGAGCAGTCCGACATACCCGAGGAACAGGGGCGCGGGCAGCCCCCATTTCGTGAGCAAGCGCCCGAAGCCCGACTTGGGCAACTCCGCTGTTGCCGACTCGTTCATACACGCCTCCATGACGTCGAGATCCAACGTATCATGGACTGTGTGAACTTCGCACGCAAGAGTGTTATTAAGTCGATCAGTTCTCGGGATCTTCGGCGACCTGCACTTCGACCCGGCTGCGCATCTCGTCGACATAGTGCGGATCGGCGCCCTCGTCCACGATCAGCAGGTCGTAGTCGTCCAGCGCCGCGAGCCGATGCAGCGCCGTGCGCTTCATCTTGCTGTGGTCCATCAGCAGCACCTTGTGCCGTGCCGCGGCCAGCATGGCCCGTTTGATCATCACGATCTCGGGTTCCTGGTGGAAGCTCATCGACGTGCTCATCGCCGAGGTGGACACGAACGCGATGTCCACCGAGAGCCGCTCGATCGACTCGATGCTCTGCATGCCGAGGAACGAATCGTGGGTGGGCGAGTAGTCGCCGCCGATGCAGATCAGCCGCAGTTCGTGCACGTTCTTGAGCACGTCGATCGCGGCGAGGTAGTTCGTGGCCACAGTCAGCGGCGTCACCTCGACCAGGAGCCTGGCCAGCGCGAGGGCGCTGGTGGAATCGTCGAGCAGCACCGACATGCCCGGCTCGACCTGCTCCACCGCGTGCATCGCGATCACCCGTTTGGCGTCGACGTGCGCGTTCATCCGGTATTCGGCGTTGCTCTCGAACACCGTCGACGGCATCGCCGAGACCCCGCCGCGGTACTTCCGGACCAGGCCGCGCCGGGACAGTTCGTCGATGTCCCGGTGCACTGTCATCATGCTGACGCCGAGCAGGTCGACGAGCTCGCCGATGGTCGCCGAACCCTGCCGGAACACGTGCTCGGTCAGCTTCTGCTGACGATTCTCGCGGGGGTGTGCGGCAGGCTTTTCGCTCGACATGCCGTGATTATCGCGGTTCCACTGGAAGGTTGAAGCGCACCAGGGCAGTTCGGTCACCACTCACCTCCAGTTCGGTGACGGCCGCGTTGTCCAGGCGGGGGAACACGCCGCGGTAGCGGCACAGCGGGATGCCGAGCAGCTGACAGAGCGTGAGCCGCAGCAGCGTGTTGTGCGCGACGACCAGCGCGATTCCGCTGGTCGCGGCGGCAATCGCCCGGAGCGCGCGAGCCCCGCGTTCAGCCGCCCCGGCCGGATCGTCGGCGTCGGGAAAGGCGCCGGCGATCGGATCGGCGAGGAAACGTTCGACCGCGTCGGGATCGGTCTCGCGCACCTCGTCGTGGGTGCGGCCCTCAGCGATGCCGAAATAGGTCTCCCGCAGGTCAGTGACGATTTCCGGGACCAGATCCAGCGCCTCGGCCGCCGGTTCGATCGTGCGCCGGGCACGTTGTTGCGGCGAGCAGAACAGCGCGTCCGGTTTCACCCGGCGGGCGTACGCGGCCAGCGCGTCCGCCTGGCGGATCCCCTCCTTGGTCAGCGCTACCTCGCTGGTGCCCGCGTAGCGGTTCTCCGCGTGCCATTCGGTCTGCCCGTGCCTGGCCAGCAGCAGCCGTGCGCCCACTCGTGCCCTCCTTGTGTGAACACCCTTGCGAACTTCTCATTGTCGCTGTTAACTTAACATTGCTCGTGTGAAACGGGCTCGTCTCTGAAGGGATCTGGTGGATGACTCTCGACGCGGTGGTGTTCGACCTCGACGGTGTCCTGGTGGAAAGTGAACACCTCTGGGAGGAGAACTGGGTCGCTTTCGCCGCTCGGCACCAGGTCGAGTGGACTGCGGAGGACACGGCCTCGGTGCAGGGCATGAGCGCGCCCGAATGGGCAGGCTATCTCGCTCGCCGGTGCGGGGTGCCGGACCGGGCGGACGAGGTGGAACGCGCGGTGGTCGACGGCATGATCGCCTCGATCGACGCGGGCGAAGCGCCGTTGCTTCCGGGCGCGGGCGCGATGGTGCGTGAGGTCAGCGAGCGGGTCCCGGTCGCGCTCGCGTCGTCGGCGGCTCGCCGGGTGATCGACGCGGTGCTCGAAAAGCACCAGCTCGCCGGCGAGTTCACCGCGACGGTGTCCAGTGCCGAGGTCGCGCGGGGCAAGCCGAACCCGGACGTCTACCTGGAGGCGGCGGCCCGGCTCGGCAAATCGGGCAGCGAATGCCTCGGGGTCGAGGACTCCAGCAACGGCATCCGGGCGGCGGCCGCGGCCGGGCTCACCGTGATCGCCCTGCCCAACCCGACATACCCGCCGAAGCCGGACGCGCTGGAGCTGGCCAGCGCGGTGGCCGAGAGCAATGACGACGTCCGGCTGAAGCTCCTGGCCTACTTGGCCGGCGAGCCGGTGGCTGCGAGGGACTGAACCATGACCACCTTGGGTTCCCCGGACACGTTCAAGCGGCAGTGGCTGGACGGGTTCGTCACCGCGTACGGCCGCACGGTCCAGAAGGTGCCGGATGCCTACGGGGTCGTCCGCCGCGAGGCTCCGGCGAGTTCGAAGGTCGCGGTCGTGATCGGCGGTGGATGCGGTCACTACCCGGCGTTCGCGGGTCTCGTCGGCCCTGGCCTGGCCGACGGCGCGGTCGTCGGAGACGTGTTCACGAGCCCGAGTGCCGAGCAGGTCTACCGCACGGCTCGGGCGGCGGACAACGGTGCTGGTGTGCTCTTCGGCTTCGGCAATTACCAGGGCGACGTGCTCCACTTCGGACTCGCCGCGCGCAGGCTGGCGGCGGAGGGCATCCCGAGCCGCACCATCCTGGTCACCGACGACATCGCGAGCGGCCCGGCGACCGAACCGGAACGACGTCGCGGCGTGGCAGGCGATTTCCTGGTCTTCAAGATCGCCGGTGCGGCGGCGGAGCGAGGCTACCGCCTCGACGCGGTGTACGAGGTCGCGGCGAAGGCGAACGCTCGCACACGGACGTTCGGCGTCGCGTTCGGCGGTTGCACGCTGCCCGGGGCGGACGCGCCGCTGTTCACGGTCGCGGACCAGGAAATGGAGCTGGGCCTCGGAATCCACGGTGAACCGGGCGTGCGCACGGTGGGTCGGCTGTCCGCGGCGGAGCTGGCGGACGAACTGGTCGACGGTCTCCTGCCGGAGCTGCCGGACGGGGACGGCCGCGTGGTCGTGCTGGTGAACGGGCTCGGCCGCACCAAATACGAGGAAATGTTCGTCACTTACACCCGCGTGCACGAACGGCTCGCCCAGGCCGGGCTCAGCCCGGTGCATTCCGAGGTCGGCGAGTTCGTCACCTCGCTCGACATGGCCGGGGTTTCGCTGTCGATCCTGGTGCTGGACGACGAATTGGCCGAGCTGTACACCGCGCCGTGCGACACCCCGGGCTACCGCACCAGCGGCGCCGAGCTGGGCACGGTCGACCTTGAGTCCACAGTGGACGAACTGCTGACCGCGGAGGCTCCGGGGACCAGCGTGGTCGACCGGGTTCTCACTGCGGCTTTGCGCAGCATCGAAGAAAACGAAGCGGAGCTGGGCAGGCTTGACGCGGTGGCCGCGGACGGAGACCACGGGCTCGGCATGACCCGCGGGATGCGCGCCGCCGTCGCTGCCGCGCGGCGCGAACCGGACACGGTTTCCGGTGCGCTGCTGGCCGCCGGTACGGCGTTCGCCGATGCGGCTGGCGGTGCCTCGGGTGCGTTGTACGGCGTGCTGCTGGCGGAGACCGGTGCCGGTCTGACCGGTGCCGAAGCCGGGGACATCACCACGGCGATGCTCGCCGACGCCGTCGACGGTGCGGTTCGCGCGTTCTGTGAGCTGGGCAAGGCCGAACTGGGCGAGAAGACAATGCTCGACGCGATCGAGCCGTTCCGGGCCACGCTGCGGGAGCAGGCGGGTTCGGAAGTAGTGCAAGCCTGGCGGAAAGCCGCTGGAGCCGCGGTCGTAGGCGCGCGGGAGACCGCGCACTTGCGTCCGGCGAAGGGACGCGCGGCGCGGCTCGTGCAACGGAGCGAGGGTCATTCGGACCCGGGTGCGGTGTCGTTCTCGCTGCTGGTCACGGCTGTCGGCGAGGAGCTGGAAAGGAGCGCGGACTGATGCGCATCGTGGTGGCGGCGGACAACGCCGGGGTCGAACTGAAGAATCAGCTGCGCGACCTGCTGCAGGCCGACGAACGAGTCACCGAGGTGACCGACCTCGGCGTGCCGGACGCGGCGGACGATCGGGCGTACCCGTTGCTGGGACTTGCCGCCGCGGAAGCCATCGCTCGCGGTGAGGCAGACCGCGGCGTCCTGGTGTGCGGCACCGGCATCGGCATGGCGATCTCGGCGAACAAGGTGCCTGGCGTGCGGGCGACGGTGGCGCACGATTCGTACTCCGCCGAGCGGTCGATCAAATCGAACGACTGCCAGGTGATCACCTTCGGAGCGCGGGCGATCGGCCCTGAAGTGGCGAAGAAGATCGTGGCCGAATGGGTCGGGTACCGCTTCGATCCGGCGTCGGCCAGCGCGACCAAGGTCGCGCACATCACCGAATACGAGAACGCCCACTGACCAAGGCGTCCGTCGTGACGCACAATCGGCACAGAGCGAGTGAGGGAGCAGAGTTGCACATTCTCGCTGCGGGAGACCACTTCGTCAGCCCCGGCCTGCTGGCCGGAGCCGTTCGCGCGGAACTCGGCGGCGGCCATGAGGTCGCCGAGCTGACGCTGCCGTGGCCGGTCGAGCCGTTCGGGCCGGTCGGCAACGTGCTGGAGGCCAGCGGTACCGAAGACCAGGTGATCGAGGCACTCGCCGGTGCCGAGGCTGTGGTCACGCAGATGGCCCCGTTCACCAAGAAGGTCTTCGCTGCCGCGCCGGCGCTCAAGCTCGTGTCGGTGTGCCGCGGCGGGCCGGTGAATGTCGACCTCGCCGCCGCCACCGAGGCTGGAGTCGCCGTCACGTACGCGCCGGGACGCAACGCGGGCGCGGCGGCCGAGTTCGCGGTCGGCATGATCCTCGCCGCGATGCGGCGGATCTCGACCTCCTCGGCCGAACTGCTCGCCGGCACCTGGCGCGGTGACTACTACGCCTACGACCAGGCCGGACTGGAGCTGGGCGGCACCACGGTCGGGCTCGTCGGGTACGGCGCGATCGGGTCCCGGGTCACCAAGGTGCTCGTCGCCTTCGGGGCGAACGTCCTGGTGGCTGACCCCTACGCGGACCGGGCCGCGGTAGCGGCCGATGGCGCACAGCTTGTCGAGCTTGACGAGCTGCTCCGGCAGAGCCGCGTCGTGAGCCTGCACGCGCGGCTCACCGAGGAGACCCGGCACCTCATCAACGCGAGCAAACTCGACCTGCTGCCGGAGGGCGCGGTCCTCGTGAACACCGCTCGCGGTGGCCTGCTCGACTACGCGCCGCTTCCCGACGCCCTGCGGTCGGGTCGGCTCGGTGCGCTCGCCCTCGACGTTTACGACGTCGAACCGCCGCCGGCGGACTGGGCGCTGCGCGACGCGCCCAACGTGATCGCGACTCCGCATCTCGCCGGCGCGAGCAGGCAGACCGCCGAGCGAGCGGCCGCGATCGTCGCCGCGGAAGTCGGCCGGTACGCCCGCGGCGAGCAGCTGGCCAACCTCGCGAATCCCGAGGTGCTGGAGCGACGGCCGTGATTGTCGGGGTCGACATCGGGACGTCGCTCACCAAGGCCGTGGTGTTCGACGAGGACGGCAGCTCCATTGCGAGCGCGTGCACGCCGTCCGAAGTGCACCACCTGCCCGGCGGACGGGTCGAGCAGGATCTCGACCAGGTCGTCGGCACTGTCGCGACGGTGGTGCGCGAGGTCGCGGCCGCGCTGCCCGAACCGGTGTCCGCGTTGGCGTTGACCGGACAGGGCGACGGGCTCTGGCTCCGCGACGAAGCGGGCACCGCGGTGCACCCGGCCATCTCGTGGCTCGACGGCCGGGCGAACACGGTGCTCGCGAAATGGCAGGTCGACGGCGTGGCGGCGGAAGTCTTCCGCCGTACCGGTTCCGGCATGTTCCCCGGCTGCACCGCGGCCGTAATGTCCTATTTGGACACTCATGAACCCGAGGTGCTCGACCGTGCCGCGGTGGCCGGATACTGCGTCGATGCGGTGTTGCAACGGCTCACCGGCGAGATCACGGTCGATGTTTCGGACGCGTCGCTGCCGTTCCTGAACCCGGCCACGCGCAGCTACGACGACGGTGCGATCGAGGCCTGCGGGCTGGGGCACCGCCGGTCGCTGTTCGCAAAACCAGCTCCGGCGAAGTCCGTGTTCCGGCTCGATCGGCGCGGTGCCGAATTGCTCGGATTGCCGGTCGGATTGCCCGTCACCGCAGGACCGTTCGACCTGCCGGCCAGTGCCATCGGCGCTGGCGTACGGAAACCGGGCGACGGCATCCTCACCGCCGGGACCACGCTCGCCTGCCAGGTGCTCACCGCCGACCCGGCGTTCGATCCAGAAGCGGAACCCGCGGGCATGTTCCTGTGCACGCCCGACGAGCACGAGTACCTGCACGCGATGCCCGCGATGGTCGGCACGGCAGGGATCGATTGGGCCTGCGAGTTGCTGGGCATCAGCGTCGAGGAAATCGACCCGCTGCTGGCGAGCAGCAGGCCGGGCGCGCGCGGGGTGCGCGCATTGCCGTTCCTGTCAGTATCGGGCGAACGCGCGCCGTTCGTCGACGCCGGAGCGCGCGCACAGTTCTCCGGGCTGAGCCTGGAAACCGGCCGGGCCGACCTGGTCCGGGCGCTGTGCGAGTCGATCGCTTACGCCGCACGGCATTGCTTTGACGCAGCCGGTCTGTCGGGACAGCTCTACGCCTGCGGCGGAGGAGTCCGTTCGCCCGAATGGCTACAGATTTTCGCCGATGTGCTCGGCCGTCCGGTCGTGATCCCGAGCGATCCCGGCGTCGGCGCGCGCGGTGCCGTGCTCACCGCCGCGGACGCGCTGGGAACGCCCTACGATCGGGATCGCTGGGCAGCGAACTCGCGAATGGTCGAGGCCCGGCCCGAGAATGTGGCTGACTACGAGCGCGGTTACGCCGACTACCAGGCTTCCCTGTCTGCCGCGCGCGGACTGTGGAGGCTGTGAATGATCCTGGAGAACGAGCGTGCCGCAGTATGCGAGTACGCCCGCCGCCTGACCGCGGACGGTTTGGTCGTCGGCACGTCAGGCAACGTGTCGGCGCGGGCTGGCGACTTGGTCGCGGTAACCCCGACCGGTGTTGACTACGCAGCCCTCACTCCCGCCGACATCCCCGTGGTGGACCTCGACGGCAAGACCGCCGACGGCGCGTTGAAGCCGACGAGTGAACTCCCGATGCACCTGGCCGTGTACACCAGGGCCAGTGACCCCGAATCCGCCCCGGTGAACGCGGTCGTGCACACGCATTCGGTGCACGCCACCGCAGTGTCCACTTTGGTCACCGAAGTCCCGCCGATCCACTACATGCTCGCGGCAATCGGTCCCACGGCGCGAGTAGCCCCGTACGCGACCTACGGCACCACCGAGCTTGCCGACGCGATGCTGCAAGCCCTGGACGATCGCCGAGGCTGCCTCCTGGCCAACCACGGCACGATCACCTATGGCGACTCGTTGGCGAGTGCGTTCAGCCGGGCTCAGCAATTGGAATGGGTCTGCCAGGTGTGGCTGCTGGCTCGCTCCGCTGGTCTTCCGGCTCTGTTGCCGCCAGCGGAAATCGAGCTGGTAGTGGAGAAGCTGAAGGGATACGGCCAGCGATGACCTGATCAGGGAGAGTGGCGGCTCGCCTTGCTGGCCGCCCTGGCCTGGCGGATACCCGCGCTGTGGCGGGTATCTAGGCTGCGGTGGGGACGCTTGAGGCGGTAGCCGTTCTGCGGCGCGGGATTCACCGTCCCGGATTGCGCCGGGTGCCCAGGCTGGGTCGAAGACCAGGGTTGCGGTGGATGCCCGGGAGCGCCCGGCTGCGGCGGATACCCGGGCTGCGCGGAAACACCGGGCTGCGGCGAAAACCCGGACTGTCCCAGGTATGCCGCGCCAGGCTGTGTCGCACACCCGCTTGCGGAACTTGCCCGGCGTATCCCGGCGGCGTGAATGGCGCGCCAGGGCTGCCCAGGTCGCTGGACCGTAGCCCCCGTCGACAGGTTGTGCGCTCGGAAGAGGCTTGGCGAGCGGGGCAGCAGCATCACGATCGTCGGCAGCCCCGCGATGATCGCGGCAATCCCCGCCGGAGTTGCACGACGGCAAGCACGTGCCGCGAAAGCAAACGCGACAACGAAGCAATCGCCACTACCGCTTGCACAACCGCAGGCACCACGAGGAAGCGGGCAGGGCGGAGACCGCGTGTCGCGAGCGGTGCTGCGCCGGACAGCACTGCCGTACTTGGCACGGTCAGCAGCGCATGCACGTAACTCGGTCGCGGCCTCGGTTCGCGGCACGGTGATCTCGCTGAGCTGGACCACTCCCGCGAGCACCGGCGCATGGACCCGCGGTTGTTCGGCAGATCCGGGCATGCCGGGATAACAGGACCAGGCCCGTCGGGGGCTTATGGCAGCGGGACGAGCGCTCCCACGCCCCCTCGCGCGAACTGGGTCGCCAGGCGTTGCGGCAACGGATTCGGGTACAAAATAATCGATGCGAACGGCGACGGCGTGTACCCGGCCCCGCCGTTGCTCTGCAGGTGCACGCTGACGTGGACGTTGCGGTCAGCGGGAATCTCGAACGACACCGCACCCCAGGAAACGACGTACTGCCGACCGTCGATTCCCGCGAACGGGATGTATGCGCCAGCGTGGAAAACGTACGTGGAAATGTCGATCGTGAGCAATCGCCGAGGACCGTCGTGCGGGTCGACGTACGGGATGACATTCGGGGTGGAAGCCAGATCTGGTGGCTCGGTCGGGTCAGTCATCGGTCCGGGCCTTCCGTCAGGGCGATGAGCGAAGCTTACCCTCGACGGATCGGTCGTCGGGTGCCGAAGACCGGAGAGTCGCGCGCATCCGGCCGATGCGGCGCAAGATCCGTTCGCGGTTCTTCGTGGCCTTCAGCCAGGCCGGAAGCCTGGCGAGCATAGTCATGCGGGGTTGCTGAACAGGAAGTTGCTGCTCCCGAAGTCGAGCAACGACGTAGGCTTCGAGGTGGTCCAGGTGTCGTTTGTTGTAGGCCCACAGCACATGCTCGTCGAAGTCGGCTTGCAGCCACAACGGGTGCCGCAGGAAAGGGTCACACGCGGTCCCCGGCGGAGTTGGCCCGAGTTGAACGCGGTTTCGCGCATCCTGCGCGTGGCCGTAACGACCGCACACTAGCCGCCTCGGGGCGAACAGGATTTTCTCCGTCGGCGGCGTGCCTGGTACGACGCCGACTTTCGCGCAGCGCTCGCAACGAGGGCAACGAACCAGCACCTCATCAGCGGCGAAATCCCATGCCCACAGCTGCTGGTCGCGAAACCGCTCTCCCGCCGTCGCGACTGGCCGCCAATCCCATCCGGGAATCCTGACGTTCTCCTGTCCGAGACGTCAACCAGAATGAAGCTGTTCCGCGATCAGAACTGGTAGTACAAGAACGGGCTGAACGTCCCCGTAGCCACCAGGATCGCCGCATAAACCAATCCCACTGTCATGACCCCGATGCGCAGCGCGGTCGCTCTGCGGCTCCGCGACGACTCCAGCAGCGGGCCGGTCACCGGATGTGCCGGGAGGACGAACACGATCAGCGCCAGCAGCAGGATCACCAGCCGCTGGTTCGTCAACGCGCTTTCCACGACGTCGCCGAGGCCGCCGAAATCCGGGATCAGCATGTGGCCGATCATCGACAACGCGTGGCCAAGATCAGCGGAACGGAAGAAGACCCAGCCGAACACCACGAGGATCAGGGTCAGCACTCGGCGGCCGATGCGGGCGATTGGGCTGGCAGGAGCGTCGCCGAGGTGGAAGCGGCGTTCGATGACCAGAAGTGCGCCGTGGTAGCAGCCCCAGATCAGGAACGTCCATTGCGCGCCGTGCCAGAAACCCGTCAGCACGAAGACGATCGACAGGTTCCGGTATGTCTTTCCGGCGCCTGAACGGTTGCCGCCCAGCGGGATGTAGACGTAGTCGCGGAACCAGCGGGACAGCGACATGTGCCAGCGGCGCCAGAACTCCGTGATCGTCACCGACGAGTACGGGCGGGCGAAGTTCTCCGGCAGCCGGAAGCCGAGCATGCGGCCGAGGCCGATCGCCATGTCCGAGTAGCCGGAGAAGTCGAAGAATAACTGCAGGGTGTAGCCGATCGCGCCGAGCCAGGCCGTCGTGAACGTCATCTGGTTGGCCGGGGTCGAGAAGCAGGCTTCGACCATCGGGCTGAGCGAGTCGGCGATGATCGACTTCTTGCACAGGCCCAGCGCGAACCTCGGGAAGCCCGCGGCGATGTCGTCCAGCCGGTGCGACCGCCGCTGCGGCAACTGGTCGGCGATCTCCCGGTAGCGCACGATGGGACCCGCCACCAGCTGCGGGAACATCGCGATGTACGCGGCGAACGACACCGGGTTGCGCAGCGCGTGCCGCTCGCCGCGGTAGATGTCCACCACGTACGAGATGTGGTGGAAGGTGTAGAAGGAAATGCCGATCGGCACCACGATGTTCGCGACGCCAAGGTCGCCGCCGAACCAGTGCGCGACGGCGGCGATCTGCTGCGTCGCGAAACCGGCGTACTTCCAGATGACGAGCACGAGGACGTCGAGCGTGATGACGCCGATCAGGATCCGCTTCCGGCGCGTGCCGCGGACGTCCCACGGACTCGGCTCCAGCGCCGGTCCGGCCAGAAAGTTCACCGCCATGCAGAGCAGCAGCAGGAACAGGTATGGACCGGCACCGATCGTGTAGAACAGCAGGCTCGCGACCGCGACGATGCCGTTGCGCCAGCTGCGCGGGCACACCAGAACCGCGATCAGCACCGCGGGCATGAAGTACCACAAGAACAGCGGCGAAACGAACGACATCGGTGACGGACCCCCTCGGTTCCGGAGGAGACCTTAGCCCGAGCGGGTGGCTTCGCGGGGCGATGCCCGACGGATCACAGCACGAATCACCGAGGGTGACGGATTTGGGAGGATTTCGCCCTTCGCGACGGGGAAGCGGGGCGGGCGGTGAAGCTGTGCCGCCGCCGGGAGCCGAGGAAATCTCGTGGGTGCGGGGTGCCGCTGAGAGTGCGGGCTGGGCGTGCGATGGGGCTGTTGCGAGGGAGGACGGCAGCCTCGGCGAGGGGAGTCGTGGCTGAGGGGGAAAGGCGTTGACCGTGCGATGCGGCGGAGGCTCGGGGCGGCTGAGCGGGAGGCCGGGCAAGTACGGCGGTGGCTGAGGTAGCTCGGTGGGAGAGCAGTGGCTGGGCAAGCGAGGGCCGCGGAAGGGCCGCGGCCGGGCAAATGCGGCCGCGGGTGGCCGGGCGTGTGCGGCGAGGGGAGGGGTTGTGGTTGAGCGGGGAGAGCGGTGGCCGGGCGTGTGCGGCGAGGGGAGGGGTTGTGGTTGAGCGGGAAGAGCGTAGCCGGGCTGACCCCCGCCCGCGGCCGGGTCGGCTAAATGCACGAGCGGCAGCCGCGCGATACGACAGCGGGGGTGGGGGCGAGCCAGAAGAGAAGTGATCCCCGGCTCAGTCGGTGATCCGGTCCAGCCACTCGCCCATCAACGCCTTCTCCGCCTCGCTCAACCCCGAGACCTGCGGCAACACCGCTCGCAGAGCCGTCGCCGCTGCGGCTGGGCCGGGTGTCCGGGACACCGGTCGGTCCGTGCTGATCGCCGCGATCACCGCTTCCCGGGCCGCGACCGACACCGCACGGTCGCGGGAATCCGGCGGCGTCGAGATCAAGCTCAATGTCGCCCCCGAACCGGCGGCGTGGATCAGAGCCGCGGCTAGGGGCTCGGGCACCCGTAGCCGTCCGGCCGACGCGACGCGGCTGACTCGCGTCGCGAGGATCTCCAGGGACTTCTCCAGCGCGGGCGAAGGGCCGGGCCGGGTGGTCATCAGCAGGTACAGCGCGGGGTTGGCCAGGCCGAACTCCAGGTGCTGGTCCCAGCCCCGCCGCAGGTCCTCCAACGGGTCCTCGGCGGGAGGCTGGGCCGTTTTCGCCTCCAGGTAATCCGCGTAGCCCTGGACGGTGATGGCGTCGAGCAGGCCGTCCTTGTCTCCGAACAGCCGGTAGATCGTCGGCGGCTGGACGCCTGCCGCCGAACTCACCGCACGGGTTGACACCGCGTCCGGACCGCCGCTGGCCAGCAGGTCCAGTGCGGCCGTGATGATGCGGGCGCGGGTGTCCTCGGGCATGTTATCGACGATAACAGTCCGGTGATTCCAGCGAAATCAGACGCGTCCGGCGATCCGGCGGCGGCGGGCGACCTCGGCCAGCAGCACCCCGGCGGCGACCGAGGCGTTCAGCGATTCCACGCCTGCCGCCATCGGGATCGACACAGTCGCGTCGCAGGTCTCGCGGACGAGCCGGGAAAGGCCGCGGCCTTCCGAGCCGAGGACGATGACCAGCGGGTCCGCGGCCAGGTCGAGTGCGTCGATGTCGACCGTGCCGTCCGCGTCGAGACCGACGATCATCAGGCCGTCCGAAGCCCATGCGCGCAGCTGGCGCGTGAGGTTCGTGGCGACCGCGATCGGCAGCTTCGCCGCGGTACCGGCGCTCGTGCGCCAGGCGACCGCGGTCATTCCGGCGCTGCGGCGTTCCGGCAGCAGCACGCCCTGCGCGCCGAACGCGGCGGCGGACCGGATCACCGCGCCCAGGTTGCGCGGGTCGGTGACGCCGTCGAGCGCGACGAACAGCGGGGTGTTGCCCGAGTCGCGCGCGGCCTGCATCAGGTCGTCCGGGTGCGCGTACTCGAACGGCGGCACTTGCAGACCGAGGCCCTGGTGCATGGCCCGGTTGGTCTTGCGGTCCAGTTCCTCGCGCGGGATCTCCAGGATCGAGATGCCCTTGTCGCCCGCCAGCCGGACGGCCTCGTTGACCCGGTCGTCGATGTCGATGTTGAGCGCGACGTACAGCGCGGTGCCCGGCACGTCCGCACGCAGCGCCTCGACGACCGGGTTGCGGCCGGCGATCAGTTCCGGCCGGTCGGCCTTCTTCTGCCGGGCCTGGTCCCGCTTAGTGGCGGCATTGGCAGCGCGGTACGCCTTGTGCCCTGGCCGGTCCTCGGCCCTCGGCGTCGGGCCCTTGCCCTCGAGCGCCTTGCGCCGCTGCCCGCCCGAACCGACGACGGCGCCCTTCTTGGTGCCGGTCTTGCGGATGGCACCTTTGCGCTGTGAGTTGCCTGCCATGAATCCTCAATCTCTGCTGCCGCGGGGAGGTCAGGAGTTCCTGACCGTCCATTGCGGACCGTTCGGGGTGTCTTCCACCGCGATCCCCGCCGCCACGAGACGGTCGCGGGCGGCGTCCGCGCGGGCGAAGTCCTTCGCCGCACGGGCCTCCTGGCGTTCGGCCAGCAGGGCTTCCACGAGCGTGCCCAGCGCGTCGCGGACGGGAGTGTCCGAACCGCCGTCCGCCCAGTCCGGCGACAGCGGGTCGAGACCGAGCACGCCGGTCATCCCGCGGACCGTGCCTGCCAATTCGAGCGCCTTGGTGGTGTCGCCCCCGTCGAGGGCGGCGTTACCGTCGCGGACCGTGTTGTGCACCACGGCGAACGCGGCCGGGGTCGCCAGGTCGTCGTCCATCGCCGCGGCGAATTCCGCGGAGACCGGGCCGAGGTCCACCGCGCCTGCCGACTCCGCCCGGCGCAGGAACGACTCGATCCGCCGGTAGCCCTGAGCGGCTTCGGAAACCGCGCCGTCGGAGTACTCGACAGTGGACCGGTAGTGCGGCTGCACCAGGTAGTAGCGCAGCTCAGGCGCGCGGTAGCGCTCCAGCATCGCCGGGATCGAGACCGTGTTGCCCAGCGATTTCGACATCTTCTCGCCGGACATAGTCACCCACGCGTTGTGCAGCCAGTAGCGGGCGAACCCGTCGCCTGCCGCGTTCGACTGCGCGCGTTCGTTCTCGTGGTGCGGGAACACCAGGTCGACGCCGCCGCCGTGGATGTCGAACTCGGCGCCGAGGTAGTTGGTCGCCATCGCCGAGCACTCCAGGTGCCAGCCGGGTCGCCCGTCGCCCCACGGTGTCGGCCACGACGGCTCGCCCGGCTTCGCGCTCTTCCACAGGGTGAAGTCACGCGAATCCCGCTTGCCGCGGGTCGGCGTCTCGCCCTGCTGGACCTCGTCGAGCTGCTGTCCGGACAGCGAGCCGTACTCCGGGAACGACTTCACCGAGAAGTACACGTCGCCGTCGACGGCGTACGCGTGCCCGGCTTCGATCAGCCGCTCCATCAGCTGGACCATCTGCGTGACGTGCCCGGTCGCGCGCGGCGTGACCGAGGGCGGAAGGCAGCCGAGATCCTCGTAGGCCTTCTCGAACGCCCGCTCGTGCGTCGCCGCCCATTCCCACCACGGCCGGCCAGCGTCGGCGGCTTTGGTGAGGATCTTGTCGTCGATGTCGGTGACGTTGCGGACCAGCAGCACGTCCAGTCCACTGTGGAGCAGCCAGCGGCGGAGCACGTCGTAATTCAGCATGCCGCGGACGTGCCCGATATGCGGCACTCCCTGCACGGTGGCACCGCACACGTAGATCGACGCCGTTCCGCTGCGGACGGGACTGAACTCCCGAGGGGTACGGGTCGCGGTGTCGTACAGGTGCAAAGCCACGAGGTAAAGGGTACCGGGAGCACTGTGGGAGACGTCGCAGGACGTCAGAGCACGCCGTGCTCCCGCAGCGCGCCCAGCAGCGCGTCCGGCCGCTGCGTCGTGGGCAGCGGGTCGACCAGGGCGAACTGGCAGCCCAGCGCACGGGCGCCGCCGTCGGCCTCCTCGCTGTCGCCGACCATCAGGGTCTCCTCGGCGCGCACACCGAGCCGCTCGATCGCCGACTGGAAGATCTCCGGCTCCGGCTTCACCGCTCCGATCTCGAAGGACAGGGTGAACTCGGCGACGTGCGCGTCCCAGCCGCGCTGGCCGAACGCGGGCCGGATGTCGAACGCGATGTTGCTCAGCACGCCCGCCTTGCGTCCGCTGCTCGCGACCGCCTTGAGCGCGGCCTCGGTGTCCGGGTACGGCGTCCACTGCTCCGGGGCGATGAGCTGGGCGTACAGCGCCTCGGCCTGGTCGCGCCGGGGCACGCCGGACAGCCGCAGCACCTCCAGGTACACCTTCCGGTGCAGCGCCGGGTCGCGGTCGCGGTTGTGCCAGGCGTACAGGTGCTCCTCGTCGAGTTCGACGGACTGCTCGACCGGCGCGGTCATCCGCCGCATCAGCTCGGTCTGCGCTTCGACGTCGAGCGTCTCGCCGTCGTCGTCGCGGACGTCGTCGAGCCAGCCGTCCTGCTGCTCAAGCCGGAAAAGAGTGCCGGAGAAATCGAACAACACCGCGTTGATGGCCACGCGCCAACCCTATCGGGCAATCCGGGTGCGCTGCCGCCCGTTTGTGGCGCCTGGCTCAGCCAGCCGGGACGTACAGCTCCACGAACTCCGGTGTCGCCTCCAGCCGGAGCTTCAGGATCGGCACCGCCTTGTTCACCGGGTCGCCGCGGTCGTCGAAGGAGATCATGCCGCTCGCTCCCGGCACGGCGGACTGTCCGTGCAGCCGGTTCTTCGCCTGCAGCACGTCCTGCGCGGTGAGCTGCTCCGGCGACACTCCCGGGATGTGCCGCACGGCCCAGATCACCGTCAGCACCGCGTCGTGCGCCAGGATCGCGACGCCGTCGTCCAGGCGTTCCCGGGGGAAGACCGCGGTGAAGCAGCCATCGCACGCCGGCTCTTCGAAGCTCGCGACGGCCCCTTTGTTGAACGACCCGGGATGGTCGCGCCAGGCCTGCGGGTGCGCGAGACCGGGCGCGAGCACGGTGACGTTCGACTGGAGGCCGCGGCGCACCTCCGGGCTGGGCGGGCCGACCTGCGCGAGGTCGCCGGTCAGCACGGTCAGGTGCTTGTCGACGCAGGGCCGCTGGGCGAGCTGCGCGACGAACGACTGCAGATGATCCTCGCGACCGGCGAAGTACACCACGTCCGGGTTGTCGCCGCAGATGTCGGGCATCATCTGCAGGAACGTGCTCACCATCGAGGGCAGGCTGGAGTCGTAAGGCTCGGTGCGCCCGGCGATCCGGTGCGTGGCGTCGACGAAGGTCTTGGTGAACGCCGTGGCCAGGGTCTTCGGGTACAGGTCGCCGGGGTTCTGGTCCTGCACGACGGTCGCGGTGTGCGCGGTCGGCTTCATGTAGCCCGCCATCGAGCTGCCGTAGGTCGAGCTGGTCGGGGACACCCGCAGGAACCCGGGGATCTGCGAGAACTCGTCGGCGGCCAGATGCGAGGCGACGACCGGAATGCGGTGATCGGACAGCTTCTGGATGGCGCTGTGCGCGGTGTCGAGGCTGAGCCCGATCCCGGTGACGCCCACGATCCGGTCGGCTCCGGTCCGGCCGATCAGGTCGTCGACCACCGGCTCCCACTGTTTGAGCTGGCTGCCGGGGTTGGCGAGCAGCAGCCGGATCAGCGGCACGTCGCCCCACGACTGCGTTTTGTTGGCCCGGTGCTGCGCGATGTACGCCCCTTCGAGCTGATGGCGCACCCATTCGTGGGAGAGAATGTCGTGGTCGGTGAGCGTCATCGGCAGGAGCACCGCGACGGTCACGTACGGCTTCCCGGAGCTGACGGTTTCAGTATTTTCCTGATGAATTCTGTTTTCCACATCCGCGAGGTCGGGAGAGAACACGAATTCGCCGTCAGTCGTGCCGACACATTCGGAATTCTCACCGCGCTTCTCGACGCCGGTACCACACGTGCGGTTCGCCTCGCTGATCGCCGGGACGACGACGAACGCGGCGACGACGATGACCACGACCAGCAGCACCGCACCGCCGCCCCACAGCCACTTCGCCCAGGACGGCCGCGGCGGTTTGATCCGTTGCGTCATCGGTAGCGCTCCGCTCGCTCGTGCAGCAGCATTGATCCTCGTCCCCGCCCTTGGGCCAGATGGTGGAATCCGCTCTCGATAGTGGCGTTGAGGGTGCCGCCCGGGTCACCGAGCGGATCGCGCGCCAGCCACAGCGAAACGACCAGCCACGCCACGGTGGTCTCCAGGTCGCCTTCCCATTCGCCGACGCGCTGCTGCACCTGGGTGTAGGGATCCGAGTTCTCCACCAGGCGGTTGGGCGCGGCGGTGATCGTGTCCAGTTCGGCCAGCCACGCTTCCGCGGTCGGCACGTCGAACTCGGCGTGCGGCGCGCTGAGCGGCTTGCACAGATGCGTCACCACCGCGTCGACGTTCTCCAGCGCCAGGTCGTGGTAGCGGGCGGCGGCGACCCGGCCGTTCTTCTCGTAGAAATCGCGGCAGCGGGTGTGCACCTTCTCCCAGCTCAACGGGTGATCGTCGGCGCGCGTCGCCAGTTTCCGCAGCAGCAACCGGCGCAGCCACGGGTGCAGGACGTAGCGCGACGGGTCGTCCGGATCCGCGCGCAGCCACAGCTGATCGGCGAGCTGCTTGAACAGCGGTCCCTCGCCCATCGGATTGCGCAGATCGAGAATTTCCTTGTGGAACAGCATCTCCACGTCGACCGCGGCGCTCGCGGTGACGAGTTCCTGGCGGCTCGCGGTGGAAAAGTCCTGCAGCAGGTAGTCGCACATCTGCGCGAGCAAAGTGGACTCGCTGCCGTCGTCCAGGACTACCTTGGTGTACAAGGCTTCCCGCAACGTGTTCGGATTGGCCGGTTCGTACCGCGCGGCGAGCGTCTGCAGCACCTCCCGCACCGCGCCGGGGTGTCCGTCGGTGAGCCGGGACAGGAACCGCGGCAGCCGCGACGTCGGGTGCACGTCGTGCGCGGCGGCGACATCGACGACGTCGCCGCTGGAAAGCGTGCCGAGTTCCAACAGGTACCACGGGGACCAGCGGTTGTCCGGCTGGCCGGGGATCCAGTCGGTTTCCACGTGCGCGGGCAGCCGCGGCACCGGCCAGTCGAGCCCGCTGGTCCGGTGCTCCGGGTTCCGGCGGACCTCCCGGTCGCTGCCCGGATGCGCGGTGACCATCGACCAGCTTTCGCCCCAGTCCGGGTTCCACGTCCGGCTCGTCGCGATCACCACCAGCGGATCGGCCTCGTCCGGCGTGTGCCTGCGTGCCTCGGCGAGCGCGCGCAGGAAGTCCTGCCCGCCCTTGGTGTGCGCGTTGTCCAGCAATACCAGGCAGTTCATCGTCCGGCGGGTGCCGGAGATGCCGGAGTAGGCGCGGCGCAGGTCGGCGAGGAAGGCGTCGCAGATGATCGCGTCGACCGCGGCCCGGTCCTCGTCGTCGCCGTGTGCGTGCTTGGCGATTTCGATCAGGAAGTCCTGGTGATTGCCGTGCCCGGTCGGCATGGCTTTGACCTTGCCCATCAGCCGCCGCCGGTCGTACCAGCTGAGCCCGCGCAGCAGCAGTTCGGTCGCCTCGTTCCAGCCGGGAAGGCTGTTGCCCGACGTGACGCCGCCGACGAGCTTGACGACGTCCACGATCGCGTCGCGATTGCGTTCCAGCGGCTGGTTTTTCGCGATCAGATCCCGGAGTTTGCGCAGCGCGGCCCGCCGGTCGCCGAGTTCCACCGGCGCGCTGAGCACCAGCATGCACAGCCACAACCGGGGAAACGCGATCCGGCCGAATTGCCGCCATTGCCTGCCGAGATCAAAAGCCAAGTGGCCCAGCAGTTCCCTCGGCTGAATCTGCTCCCAGTCGCGCCGCTCGAAATCGACGAGCGCGTGCGGGATGTCCTCGCACCGGGTGCGCAATTCCTCCAGCAGCGCCGACTTCCCCGCGCCGCGCACGCCGAGCGCGATCGCGATCGGCAGCGGTCTGCTCTGTCCTCCCGGACGGGACAGCAGTTCCTCGACCAGCCTCCCCGTGATCGAACGTACTCCGGACAATCGATGCGCATCGACGGGCATCGTCCCCCTTTGGCCGGGCGGCCCCGCTCCCTGCCGCCGCAAACGTCGCGGAATAACTATAATGAGCCGCGGGTACCCGCGCAGAAGTTAGCGCAGATCTGTGCCCGTTCGGCATAGATCATTTTCCTCGGTGCGCGTTGTTCTCGCTGGTCAGGTATCGGAGGAAATGGAATATTACGATTCACCTCGCGTGAATTGAGCTCAGCCGCGCACGAGCAGCGCGGTCGCGACCGCCGCGACGCCCTCGCCGCGGCCGGTGAGCCCGAGCCCGTCCGACGTCGTCCCGGAAACGCTCACGGGTCCGCCGACGGCGTCGCTCAGCACCCGCTGCGCCTCGTCGCGCCGTTTCCCGATCCTCGGGTGGTTGCCGATGACCTGCACGGTCGCGTTGGCTACCTGCCAGCCTGCGGCCCGCAGCAGCGCACGCACCTCGACGAGCATGTCGGTGCCGTGCGCGCCGTCCATGCGCGGGTCGCCGGTCCCGAAGACCGCGCCGAGATCGCCGAGGCCCGCGGCGGACAGCAGGGCGTCGCACAGCGCGTGTGCCGCGACGTCGCCGTCCGAGTGGCCCGCACAGCCGTCGACCCCCGGCCACTGCAGACCGGCCAGCCAGCATTCGCGACCCGGTTCGACCGGATGGACGTCGACGCCATTGCCTACCCGCAGATCGGTCACAGGGGATCCTCTCGGTCCCCGCCGGCGACGAGCGCTTCGGCGAGGGTGAGTTCGAAGGCGCTCGCGACGCGCATCGCGTCCGGATCGCCGGGGACGGTGGCCGCGCCCGCGGTGTCGGCGAGGCCGGGGTCAGCGGAATCGGCGAGTGCGGAACGGAAAGCGGAAAGGGAAAAACCAACCGGGGTTTGCGCACTGCGAAGACCGTCGCGATCCACCGTGGCGGTGACAATTCCGGATTCGTCGGTGGTTTTCACCGTGTCGGACATCGGCAGCACCGGCACCGCGACGGGCGCGCCGTCGCGGACCGCGGTCAGCACCTGGCGAACCGTCCGTTGTGGAGTGAACGCCCGCAGCGCGTCGTGCACCAGCACGACGGCGTCCGGGGAAAGAAGCGGCTCGACGGCGGTGAAGACCTGCCGGAGCGAGGAGCCGGGAACGACCCGGCATTCGAGGTCGCGCAATGCCTCGGAGAACGACTTCGCACACCGCTCGGGGGCTGCGGCGACCACCAGATCGATCTCCGGTGTGCCGAGCAGCCCCCGCACGGTGTGCGTGAGTAGTGCTGCACCGCCGACCGCCGCGAGCGCGAGCTCAGGATCGGCCGGACGGTGCGCGACAGTCACGAACGCGACGCTGTGCACCTGGGGGTTCATCAGGTCGTGATCGTAGGGAACCGGTTGCCGCGGCGGCGAACCGGAGCACCCGGGGTCAGACCGTCGCGGTCTCTAGCACCTCGTCAAGGAGCGTTTCCGCCTTGCCCTCGTCGGTGCCCTCCGCGAGCGCGAGCTCGCTGACCAGGATTTGCCGTGCTTTCGCCAGCATGCGTTTCTCGCCGGCTGAAAGTCCGCGGTCCTTTTCTCGCCGCCAGAGGTCGCGCACCACTTCGGCCACCTTGTTCACATCGCCGGAGGCGAGTTTCTCCAGGTTGGCCTTGTACCGACGAGACCAGTTCGTGGGCTCTTCGGTGTGCGGAGCACGCAGAACATCGAAGACCTTGTCCAGTCCTTCTTGCCCGACGACATCGCGTACGCCGACGATCTCGGCGTTGTCGGCGGGCACGCGAACCGTAAGATCCCCTTGCGCGACTTTGAGGACGAGGTACTTCTTTTCCTCGCCCTTGATCACGCGGGTCTCGATGGCTTCGATGAGTGCGGCACCGTGGTGCGGGTAGACGACGGTCTCTCCGACCTTGAAAACCATGTGTCCTCTGCCCCTTTCGCTGACTCCATCCTATCACGGCTGTTCGGCGGCCACCTAGCGGCCCGGGATCGTCGTCGCAGGTCAGCGGCTTGGGCGGGGCTTGACAAACCGGTTTTCGCCGT
This sequence comes from Amycolatopsis rubida, assembly GCF_900115345.1. Taxonomy (GTDB): domain Bacteria; phylum Actinomycetota; class Actinomycetes; order Mycobacteriales; family Pseudonocardiaceae; genus Amycolatopsis; species Amycolatopsis rubida. The sequence continues at coordinate 1,625,339 of NZ_FOWC01000001.1, forward strand.
GCTCATGCAGGTGAGCCGACAGCGCCTCGACCGGTACTGCGGAATCCTTTGTGGACGGTCGATCGGCCGGGAACGCACACCGGTTCCGGGCGGACGGAACCGCCCGGCTAGTCTTCGGGAAGGACGAGGCCGTGAAAGGGAAGGACTCTGACGTGAGGCTGCAGAATCGCCGCGTGCTCGGCGCAGGCGTGTCGGCGCTCGGCGCCGCACTCGTGCTCGCCGGTTGCGGAGCCGGTCAGATCACTCAGACCGACACCCAGCAGCCCGCCGTCAACGGCACCTACGCCCAGGTGAAGACGATTGTGCTGCGCGACGCCGCGGTGCAGTACCCGGCGCAGGGCCCCGGCTACGCGGCCGGTTCGTCCGCCCCGCTCACGCTCACCGTGATCAACCAGGGCCAGAAGGACGACAAGCTCGTCTCGGTGACCTCCGAGGGCGCTTCCGGTCCCGCGCAGATCTCCGGGGACTCGGCCATCGTCGCCGGGCACTCGCTCGTGATCGGCCCGGCCGACGCGGTCGAGCAGGGCGCCCCGCCGCAGGCGGAGTCGGCGAACAGCACGCCCGCCTCCGAGACGGACCAAGCGCCCAGCTCCGCCCCGGCCAGCTCGGCGAACTCGGCCCCCGGCTCGGCGTCGAACGCGCCGCAGGCGGGCGAGAACGGCGGCGCGGCGAGCCAGCTCGGCACCGGCAAGGTCGTGCTGCCGGGCCTCAAGCAGCCGCTGTGGCCGGGCGCGACGATCAAGGTCACCTTCACCTTCCAGAACGCCGGCCCGATCGTGGTCGAGCTGCCGGTCGCCGCGCCCGCGCACGCGGGCTCCTGACCGCGTCGCCGCGATTTCTGTCGGTGTCCGCCGATAGCCTCGCGGGGTGGTGAAGAAGACCAGCACCGTCCACCGGTGCGCGGAATGCGGGTACGAAACGGCGAAGTGGGTCGGTCGCTGCCCGGAATGCCAGGCGTGGGGCACGCTTGAGGAGCGCGGCTCCGCGAAGCCGGCGATCGCGCGGGTGGCCGCCGGAGCGCCGAGCGCGCCCGCCCGGCCGATCGCCGAGGTCGACGTCGAGGCTGCCAGGGCGAAGGCCACCGGCGTGCCGGAGCTGGACCGGGTGCTCGGCGGCGGGCTTGTGCCCGGCGCGGTCGCGCTGCTGGCCGGTGAACCCGGGGTCGGCAAATCCACGCTGCTGCTCGAAGTCGCCTATCAATGGGCGGTCACGGCAGGGCGTTCGCTGTACGTCACCGGCGAGGAATCGGCGGGACAGGTCCGGCTGCGCGCCGAGCGCACCGGGAACGTGCACGGCGAGATGTTCCTCGCGGCGGAGAGCGATCTGTCCGCGATCCTCGGGCACGTCGACGCGGTGAAGCCGGGCGTGCTGATCGTCGATTCGGTCCAGACCATGGCATCGCCGCAGGTCGAAGGTTCGCCGGGCGGGGTGACACAGGTTCGCGCGGTCACCGCCGGGCTCGTCGCGCTCGCCAAGGAACGCGGGCTGCCGGTCCTGCTCGTGGGACATGTCACGAAGGACGGTTCGGTCGCCGGTCCGCGCGTGCTGGAGCACCTGGTGGACGTGGTGCTGCAGTTCGAGGGCGATAAACATTCCACGCTGCGGATGGTGCGCGGCATCAAGAACCGGTTCGGCGCGGCGGACGAGATCGGCTGTTTCGAGCTCACCGAGGAAGGCATCGTCGGCGTGCCCGACCCGTCCGGCCTGTTCCTGAGCCGGACGGCGGAGCCGGTGCCGGGCACCGCGGTCACGGTCACGGTCGAAGGGAAACGGCCGCTGCTGGGCGAGGTGCAGGCGCTGGTGTCGAGCAGCGGCATGCCGCAGCCACGGCGCGCGGTGAGCGGCCTCGATTCGGCGCGGGTCGCCATGGTGCTCGCCGTGATGGAGAAACGCGGCCGGATGAAGCTGGGCGACAAGGACGTCTACGTCGCGACGGTCGGCGGCATGAAGATCACCGAGCCCGCCATCGACCTGGCGCTGGTGCTCGCGCTGACCTCGTCGCTGCACGACGTGGCCCTGTCGCCGCGGCTGGTCGCGGTGGGCGAGGTCGGGCTGGCGGGCGAGATCCGGCGGGTGCCGAACGTCGGGCGGCGGCTGGCCGAGGCGGCGCGGCTTGGCTTCACGCACGCGTTGGTGCCGCCGGATTCCGGCAAGCTCCCGGACGGCATCCGGGTGCTGGAGGTGCCCGACGTGGCGAGCGCGCTCAACGCGGCGAACCACGCGAAATGATCAGTTCCCCGCTTGGTGGCTGAGCTCGTAGGTGTACTGGGCCGAGCCGACTGTGGTGCCGGGAGAGAAGCCCGTGGCGGGGTTCTTGACGATGACCCGGACGCTTTTCACCTGAAGCACCCGCTGGTCGACGGTGACGAGCGTCTCGTACGTGCCATCGGAGACGGCGTACACCTTGGTGTCACGGTCGGCCGCTCTCAGGTGGAATCCGATCACCGGGTTGTCCAGCACCTCCGTCAAGGCGATCCGCAGCTGAGTGGGCGCCAGCCCGGAGGTGAGGACGCTCAAGACCATTCCGGTCACGGACGGATAGGTGATGCTGGTGGCGGTCCGTTTCCCCTGGCCGTAGTACTTCAGCTGCGGTACCGGTCCGTACTCGCCGGAGGGCGGCTGCGGGAGATCGCGGTCCTTGAGAAGGCGCGAGGTCAGCAGCGCCGGATCGGTCGGCAGGCTCTTGAGGAAGCCCGGGGTGGGGTGGAACCAGCCCGGCTGCGCTCCGCCGGCCGAGCCTCCAGGATGCGGGAAGTCGTCGGTGAAAGCCCCGCCCGGCCCGTAGTCCTCGCCGTTCGCCGCTCCGGGAAGCAGGCTGACGTCCGCGGCCGGTCCGGTGAACAGCTTCGGCGGCTCGGACCGGCTCCAGCGGCGGATCCAGGTCCCGGACGGATCGGTGGGGATCCAGAAGTCCACTTGTTCCCGGACGATGAACGCACTGCGCTCGTTCACCCACGCGATCCCGCTGTAGTTGTTCACGACGTGGGTGAACAGCATGCCGATCGCCGGCTGGGTCGAGGGAGCCGGGGCCGTTTCCGGGGTGCTCGCCGGGCCCGCGGGTGCCAGCGTCGACGGTGCGCTGGCGAGTTCCCTTGCCACGACCACGCCGCCGGTCAGCAGTGCGACCGCCGCGGCCACCGCGAGCCACCGCCACGCGCCAGAGCGTTTTTTCCGTTGCGGGAACTCAGGTTCGTCTGACTCGCGCACTGCCGCGGCGGCCCGCATCATGCTCGCGCGGGCCCGGTCGAGTTCGGTGCGGTCGGTGGCCGTCTCGTGCGGGTGCAGCGCGGCGAGGGCCCCGTCGAGTTCGGCATCGGACCACAGCTGCCGCACGGTGTCGTCGTTCACTGGTCCTTCGCCTCCTCGCGGGTCGATGCGCCTGCGTTGGTGCGCAGCCATCGGCGGATCCGGTGCAGTCTCGAACGCACGGTGCCCGGCGGGATGCCGAGCGCCTCGGCGACTTCGACCGGTTCCAACCCGGCCCACGAGACCAGCAGCAACGTGTCGCGGTCGGGGACGCTCAGCTTCGCGAGCGCGCCTGCCAGCTGTGCCGCGCGGGCCTGTGCGTCCACCTGTTCGGCGACCCGGGTGTCGTGCCCGCCGTAGCCGCGGTCGGCTGAATTCGCGAGCCGCGCGGTGGCTCGCAGCGCCCGGGTCTCGCTGCGGACGTGGTGGCGCAGCAGGTTCGTCGCGATCCCGTACAGCCACGAGCGCGCGGTGCCCAGTTCCGGTTGGTAGGACTCCCGGCGGCGCAGCGCGACGAGGAACGTCTCGGCGACGAGATCGTGCGCGGTATCCGGGCCGACGCGGCGCGCGAGGTAGCGGTGCATGGTCGCCGCGTGCGCGTCGAACAGCCGCCCGAAGGCCGGGGCGGGATCGGGTCCGCCCAGCTCGGGGCGGTCCTGCGGGCCGATCGACACCGGCTCGGGACCGTCATGGGTCACCTGCATACCCACTGTTGCCCGCAGCGCGGGCGAGCGTTCACGGCCTCACCAGATGGGATGGTCGCTGAACTTCTCCAGCGTGCTCACCGACGGCCGCACGAACCAGAGCCCGGCGCTGTAGCCGATCAGGCCGATGGCGAAGTTCGCGAAGGTCGCGAGCAGTTCGGTCAAGCCGAGCTTGCCGTGGTTGCCCCAGAGATCCACCAGCGCGGACACTCCGAGCGCGATCAGGCAGCTGACCGACAGCACGGTGAAACAGGCGGTCAGCGCCGCGCGCGTGCCGCGGGCCCTGGCGATCACCAGGTAATCGCCTTGCAGGCAGCGGCGGGCGGACAGCACCATCGCCGCAGTGGCGAGCACGGACAGCATCGGCAGCAGGAGCGCAGTGAGACCGAGCAGGCCGCGCGGCAGGCTGTGCCCGTGCAGCGGACGGTTCACCAGCGCGGTGATCCCGAAAACGAGCAGCGTGCCGATCGCCAGCGAAACCCCGATGACCACGGAAGCGACGCGCACCCGGGCGGCGAACAACGGCGGCAGCGGGGCGTACCCCGCGGACTGCTGCCCGTAGTACTGCTTCACCGCATCACCTCCGCGTCGGCAACCCGAACGAACGTGCAAATGCTCGTGAAGGCCACCTTAACGGAATGCGATTCCGGCAAGGTGGCCTTCACGGCACTTGTCACCGAGGCGTGCTAACGGGCTTGCCTGATCAAGCCTTCTCGGCGAGGAGATTCGCGCACCGGATGAGACCGATGTGCGAGTACGCCTGCGGGTGGTTGCCGAGCGAGCGCTCCGCGACCGGGTCGAACTGCTCCGGCAGCAGCCCGGTCGGGCCCGCCGCGTCGACGATCTGCGCGAACAGTTCCTCGGCCTCGTTGCGCCGCCCGGTGCACAGGTACGCCTCGATCAGCCAGGCCGCGCAGATGTGGAAGCCGCCCTCGCCGCCGGGAAGGCCGTCGTCGCGCCGGTAGCGGTACACCGTGGAACCGCTGCGCAGTTCGGCTTCGATCGCCGTCACGGTCTTCTGGAACCGCTCGTCCGCCGGGTCGATGAGGCCGGTCAGGCCCACGAACAGCGACGCCGCGTCGAGGTCGGTGCCGTCGTAGGCGGTGGTGAACGCCTGCACCTCTTCGTTCCAGCCGTGTTCGAGCACGTCGGCCTTGATCCGGTCGCGCAGCTGGGGCCAGGCGCCAGGGACGTCGCGGCCGTACTCGTCGCCGAGCCGCACCGCGCGGTCGATGGTCACCCAGCACATCACCCGCGAGTACACCCGGTGCCGCGGCACGTGCCGCTCTTCCCAGATGCCGTGGTCCGGCTCGTTCCAGCGCCGCGTGACGGCCTCGGCCATCGCGCGCACCATCTGCCAGTCCTCGTCGCGCAGTTCGCCGCGGACCTGCGCCAGCGTGGCGACCAGTTCCACGACCGGGCCGAACACGTCGAGCTGCACCTGGTGGTTGGCGAGGTTGCCGACGCGCACTGGCCGCGAACCGGCGTACCCGGGCAGCGATTCGATGACCGCCTCCGCGCCGATGACGCTTCCGGCCAGCGTGTACAGCGGGTGCAGCCGCTCCGGACCGGCCAGCGTGGCGAGTACGCCGTGCAGCCACTTGAGGTAGCCCTCGGCCTCCTCGTGCGAACCGAGGTGCACCAGTTCGCGCACGGTCATCGCGGCGTCGCGGATCCAGCAGTAGCGGTAGTCCCAGTTGCGGACCCCGCCGATCTCCTCCGGCAGCGACGACGTCGCGGCGGCCAGCACGCCGCCGGTGTCGGTGTTGACCAGCCCGCGCAGGGTCAGTGCGGAACGGCGCACCAGTTCGGTCTGCACGGCAGGCAGCTTGAGCTTCGCCGCCCAGTCGCTCCAGTACCGGCCCGCCCGGTCCCGGCGGTCCACTTCGGACAGTTCATGGACGGAGAGATCCGTCGTGCCGCACCGCAATTCGAGCACCACCGGCTGCTCCGGCGTCGGCTGGACGAGCGCGGTCGCGGTGTCCTGCAGCCCGTCGGAGGTGATCGACCATTCGACGCCGGGCGAGCGCAGCACGAACGGCTCCGACGTGCCCAGCACGCGCAGGCCCTCGGCCTCGGCGACCAGTTTCACCGGTACGCCGCCGAATTCCGGCCGCGGCGCGAACACGACCTGCGCCACCGCTTCACCGGAGATCACGCGCACGAGGTCGGTGCGGTGCCCGGGGCTTTCCGGTTCGAGATAGTCCGTGACGAGCAGCCGCGACCAGCGCGTTTCGACCGTCATCGTGTTCGGCAGGTACCGCTGGCCGAGCGGGAGCCCGTTGCGGTGCGGTTTGATCGAGAAATGCCCGGCCCCGGGCCCGCCGAGCAGGTCGGCGAACACCGCGGGGGCGTCTGGACCGGGGTGGCACAGCCAGGTCAGCTTCGCGTCCGGCGTCACCAGCGCGACCGAGCGCTCGTTGGCCAGCAGCGACAGCCGCTCGATCGGCGGAGCGGACTCGCCGTAGAGCCAGTTGCGCCGCTCTTCCAGGAGGAACGCGAGCACCATCGCGACGTCGACGGTGTCGGGCACGTGGTATTCGGCGAGCGATTCGCTGTCGCCGACCTTGATGCCGAGGTCCGGACCGGCCAGCCGGGCGAACGCCTTCTCGTCGGTGACGTCGTCGCCGAGGAACACCGCCGCGGTGGCCCCGACCTGGTGACGCAGGGTGTCCAGCGCGTTGCCCTTGTCGGTCTTCACGACCGCCAGCTCGACGACTTCCTTGCCGTCGGTGGTCGTGACGCCTTCCCACTCCGCCGGGCCCTCGTGCACGTCCGCGAGGACGCGCCGGCCCGCGTTGTGCTCGGCGCGGCGCACGTGCACCGCGATGCTCGCCGGCTTGACCTCCAGCGACACCCCGGGCACGTCGAGCACCAGCTGTTCCAGCTCGTGTTCGAGCCGCCGGTGCAGCGCCTTCGCGTCCTCGTCGAGGGCGTGGATGAAGCCGATGTCGAACTCGGATCCGTGGCTGCCGACCAGGTTCACCTCGGCAGGCAGCCGCGACAGCGTCGCGAGGTCGCGCAGGGCCCGGCCGGAAATCACGGCGGTGGTCGTTTCGTGCAGGCCGGCGAGAGATCTCAACGCGCCCACCGACTCGGGCAGCGGCCGCGCCTCGTCCGGGTTCGCGGTGATGGGGGCCAACGTGCCGTCGTAGTCGCAGGCGACCAGCAGGCGCGGGGTACGGGCGATCTGCACGATCGCGCGCCGTAGCTCCGCGGGCAACGCCTCGGCGGTCAACACTCCTCCTCAGGAGGTCCAGCGCGGTACGGGGGAGGGGGTCAGTCGGCCGGTTCGGCACCCAGCGCCTGGAGGAACGAGCGCGCCCACCGGTCGACGTCGTGGGTGAGGACCTGGCGACGCATGGCGCGCATCCTGCGTCGGCCCTCGGCGGGGTCGAGCGTAATGGCAGCCTCCAACGCGTTCTTCACCCCGTCCAGATCGTGCGGGTTGACGAGGAAAGCGCTGGTCAGTTCCGCCGCCGCGCCGGCGAACTCGCTGAGCACCAGCGCACCGCCGAGGTCGGGGCGGCACGCGACGTACTCCTTGCAGACGAGATTCATCCCGTCGCGCAGCGGCGTCACCACCATGACGTCGGCCGCGGAGAAGAAGGCGGCGAGCTCGGTGCGGTTCACGGATTGGTGCAAATAGTGCACGACCGGGTGGCCGACGCGGGCGAACTCGCCGTTGATCCGGCCGACCATCTGCTCGATCTCGCCGCGCATCCGCTGGTAGTGCTCGACGCGTTCTCGGCTTGGCGTGGCCAGCTGTACGAAGGTGACGTCGCCGGGTTCGAGGCGGCCCTCGTGCAGCAACTCGTGCAGAGCCTGCAGCCGCAGGTCGATGCCCTTGGTGTAGTCGAGCCGGTCGACGCCGAGCAGCACCGCTTTCGGGTTGCCGAGGTCGCGGCGGATCTGCTTGGCGCGCTCGGCGACGCCCTTGCTGCGGGCGAGCGTGTCGAGACCGGCCGCGTCGATCGAGATCGGGAACGCGCCGACGCGCACGGTGCGGTCGCCGACCTGCACCATGCCCGGCCGGGACCGGACGCCGACCGCGCCGCGGGTGGGTTCGAGGCCGACCAGCTGCCGGGCCAGCCACAGGAAGTTCTGCGCGCCGCCGGGCCGGTGGAAGCCGATCAGGTCCGCGCCGATCAGGCCGCGCACGATCTCCGCGCGCCACGGGAGCTGCATGAACAGCTCGACCGGCGGGAACGGAATGTGCAGGAAGAAGCCGATGCGCAGGTCGGGCCGCAGCTCGCGGAGCATCCGGGGCACCAGCTGCAGCTGGTAGTCCTGGATCCACACGGTCGCCCCGTGCGCGGCGACGGTGGCGCTGGCCTCGGCGAAGCGGCGGTTGACCTTCACGTAGCTGTCCCACCACGACCGGTCGAAGACCGGCCGGGCGACGACGTCGTGATACAGCGGCCAGAGCGTGGCGTTGGAGAAGCCCTCGTAGTAGTCGCTCACCTCGGCCGAGGTGAGCGTCACCGGGTGCAGGACGAGCCCGTCGTCGTCGAACTCGTCCACGTCGACATCCGGCACGCCCGGCCAGCCGACCCACGCGCCCTTGCGGGACCTGAGGAACGGTTCGAGTGCCGAGACCAGTCCGCCGGGACTGGCGGTCCAGCGTTGTTCCCCGCCCGCGGTCCGTTCGAGGTCGACGGGCAGCCGGTTGGCCACCACGACGAAATCCGCGGACGGTGCGCTGTTCTCCTCGGCGATCGCGTCAGTCACTCCAGCTGCTCCCTCGTCATCGGCGGGTCGCGGCCCCAAGAGAAACCCTAGCGCGCGCGGAGTGACCGGCCGGTGACCAACTGGTTACTCCAAACGCCGTTCGGTCGGTTCCATCGGCCCGGCGAGCCGGGGCCCGGAGAGCTTCCGCTCCAGCCTGCCGAGCCCGGTGCGGACCGGCTGGGCGAGGTATTCGCCCAGTACAACGCCCGCCGCGAGGGCCAGCCCGATGGCGACCGCGGTCATCAGGGTCGAGATGTTCCCGCCTGGCGAAACCGCTAATTGGTATAGACCACGATAGGTGGAGAGACCGGGGAGCAGCGGAGTGATCCCGGACACGGCGACCACGAGCGGAGTAACTTTCAGCCGCCGGGCCATCACGCCGCCGCAGAACCCGACGAGCGTCGCCGCGATCGCCGAAGCGCTCACCGCATCGAGCGTCGCGACGAGCAACGCGCCGTACACGAGCGCACCGATCCCGCCTGCCGCGGCGGCGACGAGCATCGCGCGCAGCTTCGAGTACGAGGCGAGCGCGAAGCAGGCGGCCGCCCCGGCCCCGCCGACGACGATGATCGGCAGGTGCTGCGCGGTCGACGCGGGAACATCCGGCAATGGGGTGCGCGGCAGTTCGAGCATCACCGCGAGTCGCAGCGCGAGCACGACGCCCGCGATCAGCCCGGCACTCATCAACGCGGTTTCCATGGTGCGGCCGGACGCGGTGACGTAGTACCCGGTGATCCCGTCCTGCACCGCGGAAACCGTGGACAGCCCCGACAGCAGCACGGTGACCGCCGCGGCGACCACCAGCGTCGGCCGGTCGGTGGTCAGGATGTTGCTGCTGACTATGACCATCGCCGACAGCGTCGCGAACAGCCCGCCGACCACCTGCTGGAAGAAGAACGGCAGGTTGACCTTGTTGAGCAGCCTGCCGATCCGGTCGACCGCGGCGGAGATGACCATCGCGACGAGCGCGATGTCGAGGCCACCGCCGAGCAGCAGCGTGATGAACCCGGCCAGCCCGCCCCAGGCGGCGGTCGCGGTCCAGCGCGCGTACGGGTGCGGCGCGGAGGTGATCCGGTTCAGCTCGGTGACCGCTTCTTCGGCCCCGGTGTGCCCGCGGACGATCCGGCGCACGAGCGCCTCGGTCTCGGTCAGCCGGGTGTAGTCGAGACTGCGCGAACGGACCACTCGCAACGCGGTCACCGGCGCGAGGTCAGTGCCGCGGTGACAGGTGACGGTGATCGACGTGAAAATGACGTCGACCTCGCAGTGCGGCAGCCCGAGCGCGGAGGTGAGCGCGAGAATCGTCGCGGTGACGTCGGAAGCCCCGGCACCGCTGGACATCTGTACTTCGCCGATCCGCAGAGTGAGATCCAGGACGAAGTTGACGGTCGCGTCGTCCGGCGGCTTGGGCCCGATCGCCTCCTCGGACTCGACCGCGGGCTGTTCCGCCGTCGGAGCCTCAAGAATGTGCCAAGCGCGACGGCGCAGCATGTTCGGCCGATGGCGCTGATTCGACCGCGGGTGCGGAGGTTCGAGAACCGGCCACCGTCTGCGCGCTGCCCCCTGGCCGGCACGCTCGTTGATCTTCATGATCGATCCCCACCTCCTCGTTCGTTCCCGGGGACCATCGGCCGTACCGCCCCAGCTGTTGCAGTGGTGTCCGACACACCCGTTCATGATCGTGCCGCATGGCGTCGGATCGCGCCGGTTTTTGGTGCTGACCTGGGGGTTAGGGCGGGTTGTCCGGGTGCGCTGGGAGCGGCCCGATATACTTTCGGCGCGCCCGTCGCCGGGTGCGTGCCGGTATAGCTCAGTTGGTAGAGCATCTGTCTTGTAAACAGAAGGTCAGGGGTTCGAACCCCCTTGCCGGCTCCGTGCGGTGGTTGCCCTTCGGCCGAGCGGTGGTCGCCAGGCTGGCATTCCTCCGGCCAGTCAGGCCGGATCGGCCGCGGAGAGGGCCGTTTCCAGCAGGCCCAGCAACCTCGCCAACGCGGCGCGTTCCGCGGGGCCCATGATGCGGAGAAATTCCTCGTCCCCGGCGAACGGTCCGCGGGACACCCGGTCGACGAGGTCCTGGCCGGCTTCGGTCAGGCGAAGGTGGACGACCCGGCGGTCCAGGCCGTCTCGTTCGCGGGTCACCAAACCGGCCTCCTCCAGCTGGTCCGCGCGCAGGGTGACGCTGCTGGGGCTGAGCGGTACCGATTCCGCGATCTCGCCAACGGCGCGGCGGTGCGGAGGGCCCGCTCGCCACAACTCGGTCAGCACGTCGAAGGCCGCCAGTGTGATGCCTTGTTCTTCGACAGTCCGGCTCACTGCGGCCCGGTACAGGGCGGAACACCGGTGCAGCCGGCGGAAAACGGCGAAGGCGGACACGTCCGGCCCGGAGGGTTCGGTGTGCCACGCGTCCGGTGCGGAGTCGGCTGCCGGGGTGTGCGCGCGGTCCAGTGCCGAGGACAGCGCTTCGGCGAAGTACGGGGCGAACGCTTCGCTCGGCACCGACCTCGCCGGTTCGTGCGCGAACAGATACCGCTCCATGACCACTCCGAACAGCACGCTGCGCACGAGCGCGATCCGCTCCGGGGCATCCGGAGTCTCGGCGAGCAACTCGACGAGTGGTGCGGTGACCTGTTCGTCGAGGATGGCGCGCAGTTGCTCAGCGCTCGCTTCGTGGGCGACGGCGGAGCGGATCAACGCTGCCCATGGGTGTTCGGCCGGGGTGCGGTCCCAGCGCTCCAGATATGCACTGGCCAGCGTGTGCGACAGGTGCACCGGGCCGTCCGCGGCTGCCGCGGCGATGTCGACGCCGACGGTGATGCCCGTGCTGGCCCCGATGATCTCTCGGAACAACCCGTCCTTGGAGCCGAAGTACGCCATCACCGAGCCTGCGGTCACACCTGCTTCGGCGGCGATTTCCCGGATTGAGGTCGCCTCGTAGCCGTGCGCGGCGAACAGCCGGCTCGCGGCGGCCAGCACGGCGCGCCGGTTGCGTTCCGGAGCCTGGGTGCGGCTGCGGCGGCCCGCGGGCGGTGTGTCCTCGGCGCTCATGCCCGCCATCCTAACGAGCTGAGTTTGAACGATCGTTCATCTTTGGCGAGAGTGCCGGGACTCAGTATAAGCCCAGCTTGGTGGCCTGTATGGGAAGCTGTACGGGATTGGTTGCGGCTAGTTGATCACGATCTGCCTCCGGTAGTCCTTGCGATCATAAAGCTTTGATGTAACTATCTCAGGGCTAAACTAATTCGACGAAGAGAGCACAGGGATGAAACCGAGCCCCTTCGACTACGCCGCCCCCGCCACCGTCGCCGAGGCCGTCGCGCTGCTGGGCGACGCGGAGCACGAGGCCAAGGTGCTCGCCGGCGGCCAATCGCTCGTGCCCATGTTGTCGATGCGGCTGGCCCGGCCCGACGTGCTGGTGGACATCACCCGGATCCCTGGCCTCGGTCGCTGCGTATCCGGCGACGCGGGGGAATTGCGGATCGGTGCCGCGGTCCGGCAGGCGGCGGTCGCGGCCGACCCGGCGGTGCGCGCCGGGTGGCCGTTGCTCGCCGCCGCGATCGACCGCATCGGGCATCCGCAGATCCGCCATCGCGGCACCGTGTGCGGCAGCCTGGCCCACCACGATCCCGCCGCGGAGCTTCCGGCCGCGGCCGTTGCGCTGGACGCGCGGTTCGTGCTCGCCGGCCCGTCCGGAACCCGCACGGTGCCCGCTGCCGAGTTCTTCGTGGCCACCTTTCAGACCGCGCTGGCCGAGGACGAACTGCTCACCGAAGTCGTTTTCCCCGCTCAGCCAGCTGGCCGGGGCTGGGCGTTCGACGAGCTGGCGCGCCGGCACGGCGACTTCGCGACCGTTGGCGTCTGCGTCCTGCTCGACCGTATTGGCGACGCCGCCGCTGCGGCGCGCGTGGTGTTTTGCGGTGCCGGTCCGGTCCCTGTTCGGTTGCCAGCGGCCGAAGCTGCTTTGACTGGCGCGACGCTCGACGCCGACACCTTGGCCGAGGCCGCCCGTGTCGTCCGTGCGGAGCTTGAACCGCCGGGCGACGTGCACGCGAGCGCCGAGTATCGCCGCGAGGCCGCCGCGCACTTGCTGACCCGCACCGTGACCGCCGCCTGAGAGCGAAGCCGATGAACACCCCAGTGACCCCGCCGCTGCCCGAACCGTCCGCCTGGCACGCCGTCGGCCTGACCGTGAACGGCGAAAGCGTTGCTGCCCAGGTGGAATCCCGGCTCCTGCTCTCCGATTTCCTCCGCGGCCGACTGGGCCTGACCGGCACGCACGCCGGGTGCGAGCACGGTGTCTGCGGATCGTGCACCGTGCTCGTCGACGGAGCGCCGGTGCGTTCGTGCTTGACGTTCGCCGTGCAGTGCGAAGGCGCGGAAATCCGGACAGTGGAAAGCCTCGCGCCGGGAGACGCGCCGCTCTCGGCCGTCCAGCGGGCTTACCACGAATGCCACGGAATGCAGTGCGGCTACTGCACTCCTGGGCTTCTCATGACTACGACCGCGCTCGCGTCGGGCGAATGCAGGCCCACGGAGGCCGAGGTCGCCGACGCGCTCAGCGGACATCTGTGCCGATGCACCGGATACCGCAACATCCGGCGCGCCGTCGAGCGGTCGCTCGACGCACAGTTCGGAGAGGAGCCCGCGCGATGACGGGAAAACCCGGCTGGATCGGCCGTCCGGTTCCGCGGGTCGAGGACGACCGGCTGCTGCGCGGGCACGGCAGGTACGTCGACGACCTCGACCTGCCGCACGCGTTGGAAGCGGCCTTCCTCCGCAGCCCCGAGGCCCACGCACGCCTGGTTTCCGTCGATGCCTCGGCGGCGTTGGCGGCACCCGGCGTGGCCGCGGTCTGGACCGGCGAGGATCTGGCGGAACTCGCTCCCTTGCTCAACCGTGAAGAACTGCGCATCCCGCCGGGGCTGGCCGAGACAGTCGATCCGACGGTGCGGATAACGCCGGCTCCGTTGCTCGCCCGCGAAAAAGTCGCCTACGTGGGCCAGCCGATCGCCGTTGTCTTCGCCGAGAACCGGTACCTGGCCGAGGACGCGCTCGAGTTGATCGACGTGCGGTACGCCTCGCTGCCGGTCGTGGTCGATCCCGACGAGGCGCGAGAGCCGGGTGCGCCGTTGGTCCACGAGGACCTTCCGGACAACACGGCGATCGCCGTGGCGACCCGCGTCGGCGAACCGGACGCCGCCTTTCGCGACGCCTGCCAGGTGATCAGCGAGGAATTCCGCGCGCACCGGTACGTCGCCTCTCCGATCGAGACTCGTGCCGTCGCCGCGCGCGTGGATCCGTTTCACGGTGAGCTGACGGTTTGGTCGGGAACCCAGACGCCGCACCGGCTCCGGGACTCGATCGCGCGCACCCTCGGACTCGGCACCGAAGCCGTGCGGGTGCTCGCCGTCGATGTCGGCGGCGGGTTCGGGCAGAAGGGGATCCTGTACGTCGAGGAGCTGATCGTGCCGCACGCGGCGCGGTGCCTCGGCCGGCCAGTGCGCTGGCGCGAGGACCGCGCCGAGAATCTCACCGCGTCGTCGCACGCTCGCGAGCAGATCCATCGCATCGAGCTGGCGGCCGGCCCGGACGGGCGGCTCCTCGGACTACGTGACCGGATCACCGTCAACCTCGGCGCGTACAACATGGCGGGCCTGGTGGTTCCGTACAACTCGCTGTGTCACCTGATCGGACCGTATCGCGTGCCGAACGTCGAGATCGAGGTGACCGGGGTGCTCACGAACACCACGTTCACGACTCCGTACCGCGGAGCGGGCCGTCCGGAAGCGGTGTTCGCGATGGAACGGGCGATGGACCGGCTCGCTGCCGCGCTCGGCATCGAACCCGAAGAGCTGCGCGCGCGGAATCTGGTGCAGCCCGGCGAAATGCCCTACCGGACCGGACTGGTCGACCGCTCCGGGCAGCCGCAGGTCTACGACTCAGGGGACTTTCCGGAACTGCTCCGGCGCGCGGTGGCCCGGATCGATCCGCCCGCGGTCCGGGCCCGGCAGAAGGCGGGCCCGGCGGAGGGCAAACGCGTCGGCGTCGGGTTCGCGCTCTATATCGAGGCCACCGGTCTCGGCCCGTTCGAGACCGCGCGGATCGACGTCGCGCCGAGCGGCCGGGTCAAGCTGGCGATCGGCACTCCCTCGCAAGGACAGGGCCATCGCACGAGCATGGCGCAGATCGCCGCGGACGCGATCGGGGTGTCGCCGCAGGTGATCGACGTTGTCGGCGGCGACACGTCAGCGACGCCCTTCGGGGTCGGCACCATCGCCAGCCGTGCGCTGGTGAACGCGGGCAACGCCACCCATCGCGCCGGGCTGCTCGTGCGGGAGAAGGTGCTCGCCGCCGCGGCCCGCAGGCTCGAAGCAGCCCCGGCCGATCTTGAGCTGACCGACGGGGTAATCACCATTCGAGGGAACGCGGCCGGACCGTCGCTGACGCTCGCGGAACTGGCCGCGGGCGCCCCGATGTCCGACGACGGCCCTGGTGCCGAACTGTCCGAGACGGTGCACTTCCGCCCGCCGGGATTCGCAGTGTCCAGCGGGGCGCAGGCGGCGGTCGTCGAGGTGGACGAGCACACCGGCGAGGTGGCGATCCAGAAGTACGTCGTCGTGCACGACGCGGGGGTCATCGTCAATCCGCTGATCGCCGAGGGCCAGGTGACCGGCGGGATCGCGCAGGGCATCGCGGGTGCGCTCTACGAGGAGATGATCTACGGGCCGGACGGCCAGCCGCGTACCGCCACATACATGGACTACCTCCTGCCGACCTCGTCGGAGATCCCCGACCTCGACCTCGACGAGCTGCACACCCCGAGCCCGATGAACGATCTCGGCGTCAAGGGCCTCGGCGAGGGCGGCGCGATAGCGCCCCAAGCGGTACTCGCGAACGCGCTCGAAGACGCCCTGCGCCCGTATGGCGTGGTGGTCCGCCGCGGCCCCCTCTCGCCGAGCCGGGTGCGGGACCTCCTGCGAGCCGGCTGAATCCGCACTCCCAACGGAAGGAAAGCGATGCGTCTCGACCACTCGTTCACCGTCCCCGCCGAACCGGACGAAGCGTGGCGGCTGTTCCTCGATCTCGACCGGATGGTGCCGTGCCTGCCCGGGGCGGTACTCGACCGATCGGAGGGAGACTCGTTCGCCGGACGGGTCAAGGTCAAGGTCGGCGCGGTGCAGATGAGCTACCAGGGCGCGGGCACGGTGAATCGCGACGAGACCACCCGGACGGTGACCCTCGACCTGGAGGGCCGCGAAAGCCGGGGCAGCGGCACCGCCTCCGCGACAGTCATCGCGGTGCTGGCCGCCGATCCGGCCGGGACCTTGGTGCGCGTGCGGACCGAACTCGACCTCACCGGCCGTCCCGCGCAGTTCGGCCGGGGCATCCTCACCGAGGTGAGCGATCGGATCGTCCGGCAGTTCACCGCCCGGCTCGCGGATGCGCTGGAAGCGCCGGAAGCGCCGGTTCGGTACCCGCTGGCCCCGGCCGAGCCGGAAGCCGTGGACCTCGGAGCGGCGGCGTTGCCGGTCCTGCTGAAGAAGGCTGCCGTGCCTGCGGCGGCGATCGTGGCAGTGGCGGTTCTGGTCCGGCTGTTGCGTCGCCGGTAGTTGCCCGCGCGCGTGACTCGCCGATCCCAGGCATCTTGCCTGAGCGGTCCGGCTGTCAGAAGCCGTCGCAGGAGGCGGTCGCGAAGTTGCCCGACGCCTTCGCCGTCTTGGTTTCCTTGCCGTCCACGACGACCTTGCAGGTCACCTCTCCGCCTTCGGTGCCGGTGGTCACCGCCAGGCTGCCGCCCTTGAACAGGCCCTTCGTGGACAGGTCTTTCGACCACGGGAGGGACTTCGGCTTCTCCTGGTTGGTGGACGTGCTGCCGTCGCCGAAGGTGGTGTAGGTGATCGAGGCGTCCTTCGCGGTGCCGGTGACCTCGTAGTGGACCGTCACGGAGCGGTTTGCTTCGGTGTTGACGTCGTTGGCGGCTTTGGTGAACGCCGTGGCCCACACGATGGCGATCACCAGGCCGATCACCGACAGCACGAGACCGGCGATCGAGAGGCCCTTGTTCGTGGCCTTTCCAGACCTTGCCCGGGCGAAGCCGAGCGCGGAGAAGATGATCCCGAGGATCACCAGCGGCCACGCGACGACCCCGATGATCGGGATGAACGAGAAAATCAGGCCGACCAGTCCGAGCACGAACCCGGCAGTGCCCAGGCCGTTCTTCGGCGGGGCGGGCGGGGCCGGGTGCGGCGCGGGCGGAGGATAGTCAGGGGCGGACATCGCGAGCCTTTCGTGATCGAACTTGCACAAACAGGTCGCATTGATCGTCACGAGTGTTACGCCGTGTTTGTAATCAGTTCGGGTGCGGTTTCACGTGCACTCGTTCGCCCTGGAGCCCGAAGAGGATCAGCAGTTCGACCGCGCCGCCGTCGGCTGAGCCGAGCCAGTGCGGTTCCGTCGTGTCGAACTCCGCTGCTTCGCCGGGCGGGACGGTCAGGTCCTTCGTGCCGACGATCAGGCGGAGGCGGCCATTGAGGACGTACAGCCATTCGTACCCGCTGTGTGTTTTCAAAGCGGGTTCGGCGGAGCGGCCGGGGATGAGCATTTTGTACGCGTGCACGCCGCCCGGTCGCCGGGTCAGCGGGACGTAGGTCATCCCGTGCTGGTGGATCGGGCGCAGGTGGACGCGCGGGTCGCCGGCGCGGGGTGCGCCCACCAGGTCGTCGATCGGCACGTCGTAGGCGCGCGAAAGCGGCAGCAGCAGTTCCAGGTTCGCCCGGCGCTGGCCGTTTTCCAGGCGGGACAGGGTGCTTTCCGAGATGCCGGTCTCGGCTGACAGGTCGGCCAGGGTGATGCCGCGCCGGTTGCGCAGGGTTCGCAACCGGGGGCCGACCGCGTCCAGGACTTCGTCGATCTCGCGCATGGTGCCTAGTCTGCCGAAGCGGACGGGGTTCACGAGACCAATTCGGGGGCTGCGGCGCGCCGTGCGGGGGCCGTTTCCGGGAGGATCAGCAGGCAGACCAGGCTCAGCACGAGCAGCGCGGCCAGGTAGTAGCCGACCGCGAGGGCGTCGCCGGTCGCCGCGACGATCCGGTTGGCGATCATCGGCGACAGGCCGCCGCCCAGCACCGCGCCGACGTGGTAGCCGACGCCGAGGCCGGACTGGCGCTGCTCACGCGGGAACAGTTCGGCGAACCAGGTGTACATCGGTCCAAAAAGGATTCCGGTGGCGGAGAAACCCAAGAGCAGCGCGACGAATACCGAGCTGACGGTGCCCGCCGACGCGATCGGGAACATCACGAGCGCGGCGATGATCGACAGGACCGAACCGGTCAGCATCACCGGTTTGCGGCCGATTCGGTCAGACAGCCAGGCGGCTCCGACGTTCGCGGCGGCGTGGCACAGCAGGGTGATTGTCGAAATGGTGACGATCGGGGCGCGCGGGAGGCCGAGGCCTTCCGGAGCGGCGGCGGTCGCGTACGACAGCATGAACGTGACCAATGCGAAAGTGCAGGCGGTGAGGCCGAGGTTCGCGCCGGCGATCAGCAGCAGTCGTCGCCAATTCGAGCGGAGGACGTCGGCGAGCGGCTTTTTCGCGCGGGTTTCCGCGGCGGCCATTTTCTCGAATTCCGGGCTTTCCGAAACGCCGCGGCGGACCCAGATCCCAATCGCCAGCACGATGCCGCCGGCCAGGAAGGGGAGACGCCAGCCCCAGCTCATGATGTCGTCGTTGGGCAGCAGGAGAACCAGCGCGAAAGCCAGGTTCGCCAGTACGACACCGATCGGTGAGCCTAGTGCGACGAAGGAACCGTAGAGACCACGCCGTTTTTCGGGCGCGTGTTCAACGGCGAACACGGCCGCGCCGGCACTTTCCCCGCCGCGGGCGGCGCCGTGCAGCAGGCGCAGTCCGACGAGCAGCAGCGGTGCGGCAATGCCGATCACCGCGTACGGCGGGAGGACGCCCATGCCCAGCGTCGCGAAACCCATCAGCAAAAACGCGGCGTACAGCGCGGTGCGGCGGCCTCGACGGTCGCCGAGCCAGCCGAAAAGCGCCGCGCCGAGCGGGGCCATCACGAAACCGATGGCGAAGGTCGCGAGGCTCATGAAGGTGCCGAACCAGGCGTTGCCGGTTTTGAAGAACACCGACCCGAACACCAGCGCCGCTGCGGTGCCGTAGATCGAGAAGTCGTACATTTCCAGGGAAGTGCCGACGCCGGCGGCGAATCCGAGCCGCAGCACGCCGGGAGAGTGCGCTTCGTCGCGCTTGGCCATAGCCGGCCTTTCGTCGTCTCGCGCGGAATGCGCGGAGTGTCCGGTGGTGGGGAAACGGTGGACACAGCTTAGGGAAAGCGTGACGAAGGAGGCAAAGTCCGATTTGCGGCGGATTGATAAATAAAATCGATCAATTAATAGACGCGACGGCCGGAATCGCGAGGATTCTGGCCGAGGCGGCTCAGTACAGTTCGATCACCAGTTTTTCGGAGCGAGCCCGCGACACGCACAGCGCCATCTGGTCGCCGGAAGCCTTGTCGCTGGCCGAAAGACACTGGTCGCGGTGCTCCGGCGTGCCTTCCAGCACCCCGGAAACACAGGAACCGCAGATGCCTTCCTCGCACGATTTGAACACCTCGATCCCGTTGTCGGTCAGCACCGACAGGATCGACCGGTCGGCCGGAATCTCGAACACCTCGCCGGTGTCGAGTTCGACGGTGAACGGCTGGTCGCCGCTCGTGTCGACCTCGGCCGCGGTGAAATGTTCTACGTGCACCTGCGTATCGCCGACCACGGGCGCGAACACGCCGGTGACCTGGTCCATGAACCCTTCCGGACCGCAGGTGTAGACGTGCCCGGAAGAACTGAGCCCAGCCGCCACTTCCGCGAGTACAGCAGGCTGCTCGTCGCGAGGCACGCCGAAATGCAGCAGGACGCGATCCCGGAATCCGGCCTGTTCCTCAAGCAGCGAAACGAAAGCCGCTGACTCCCGGCTGCGCGCGAAGTAGTGCAGTTCGAAGTCCGCATCGTCCGCGTGCAGCTGATAAGCCAGGCTCAGCAACGGAGTGATGCCGATGCCGCCCGCGATCAGCACGTGCCGGCCGGCGTCCGGAGCCAGCGAAAGCAGGTTCCGTGCCGAGCCGATCTCCAGCTTGTCGTTCTCCGCTACAGCGTGCAGCGCCTCGGAACCACCACGCGAATCCGGCTCCCGTTTCACCGCGATCAGCAGCGACGACGTGTCGTCCGGCCGCCCGCACAGCGAATACTGGCGCAGGATCCCGGTCGGACCGGTGACGTCGACGTGCGCACCGGCGGAGTGCGGGTCGAACGGCAGGCCGTCGGCGCGCACGAGGCGAAGCGCCCGGATCCCAGGCGCTTCCTCGACGACCTCGGCCACGCGGACCACGGTGTTCGGCATCGGCTCTCCGTTTCAAGCGGTTCAGCGCAGGTAAAGGCCGCCGTTGGCGTCCCAGCAGGCCCCGGTGACCGAGGCCGCGCCGGGCGAGGCGAGCAGCGACACCATCCGCGCGATGAACGCCGGGTCGCCGAGCCGTCCGACGGGAATGTTCTTCGTGAAGGATTCGAGGTTGTCCTCGCCGACGATCGAATGCACCATCGGGCTGTCCAGCGGTCCCGGGGACACGGAGTTCACGGTGACCCCGCGCGAGGCGAGTTCGCGCGCGAACACCTTCGTCGCGGACATGATCGCGCCCTTGGACGACGCGTAGTGTCCGCCGGTCGCGGTCCCGCCGTTCTGCCCGGCCAGCGACGCCATGTTCACGATTCGCCCGTAGCCCTGCTCGGCGAAGTACGCGCCGAAGATCTGGCAGGCGGTGAACGTGCCGGTGAAGTTGACCGCGAGGACCGCGTCGAGGTCTTCTGGCGTGATCTCCATCAGCGGGGCCGCCTGAGTGCGGGCCGCGTTGTTGACCAGCACCTGGACGCTGCCGAAATCGCGGACGACGTCGTCCTTCAGTTGCGCGAGCGCCGCTCGATCCCGCACGTCGACCGCGTAGCCACGGCAACTGCGGAGCTCTGCGGCAAGCTTCTCGGCCGCGTCCCCGTTGACGTCCACGATCGCGACGCGGTAACCCTCGGCGTGCAGCTGTCGCACGATCGCTTCGCCGAGACCGTTCGCACCACCGGTGACTACCGCGACGTGCGGTTCCGCCGGCGCGCTCACAGCAGGAATCCCGCGGCCGGAACGGCTTCGTCGCTGTTGACCAACCGGACGACCTTCAACGCGATCCGGTCGCCTGCGGGACCGTCCGGCGAGAACCGGATGCGGTGCACCAGATCCGCCGCCCACAGGTCGTGGGTGCCGCGCTTGTAGGCGACCAGGATCTGCGCCGAACGCAGCACGACTTCCTCGTCGGACACGGATTCCGGCACGAAGCGCGACACCGTGCGCACTGTGCGGGCGGAATCGACGGCGGCGAGTGCGTAGCCCTCGGTCATCCGCGCGATGCGCATCTGCCGCATCCGCGCGTCGTCGTAGACCATGTTCAGCGAGCCGGCGAAATCGTCGGTCTCGCGGTCGATCGGGATGACGTAAATGCCGTCTTCGGTGAACAGCTTTTCCCACACGTGGTATTCCGTGCGGTCCAGCAGTTCCGCCTCGCGGTTGACCAGGTCGACGGCGCGCGCGACACGGGTGTCGGTGGTGGGGATGGTTTCAGTCATCGCCCATCATTTCCTTCCACTGGGCGTACGCGGCGCGCATGCCGGTTTCGTCGGTGACGTGCGAGGTCGGCCAGCCTTCGGGGCTCGCCTTTTCCCTCGCGAGCCCGCGGTTGACCAGGATCGGCAGGTCCGGGCCGCCGTGCGCGCCCCGCTGCACGCGGTCCCAGCCTTCGGCGTCGTCCGGCGTGCCGAAGCCGAAGGGGCCCTGGAAGTGTTCGTGGATGCGCAGCCGTTCGCGGTTGACCACGTCCAGCTCCGGCGGTCCGTCGGGACCGATCGCGACGTGCTCGATCAGCGTCTCGTTGGCCGAAATCGGCCGCAGCACCCGGAAAAACGCCGCGGACATCGAGACGTTCGGGAACAGGTTGAGGTTGAACCCGGTGCCGTGCATGGCCCGGACCACCTTGCGCACCTGCGCCTCGTCCAGGGTCTTCGACAGCTCGGCCACGACGTGGTCGAACCGGCCCTGGAGCGGCTCGGTGCCGTCGTCGACGTCCAGGTCGGAGTGCTCCGGCACCATCTGCATGACGCTGTGCCCGTTGCCGAGCGAATGCGTGATCGCCGACGGATCGGTCATGAACGACATCATGTCGGCGGTTTCCGCGTCCACCGAAGCCATCCACGACCGGTGCACGATCGGGAAGTGGTAGCCGTCGGTGGTGTTTTCCAGCTGGATCTTCCAGTTGCCGCGGAACCTGAACTGGTGCTTGCCGAGCACCTTGATCGGGTAACCGCCGCCCTGCTTCATGAAACGGTCGATCCACAGTTTGGCGTCGCCGAGGAAGTCCTCAAGGGACTCGCCGTCCTCGGCGAAGGTCGCGAAAACCATGCCGCCGTACGACTCGGTGCGCAGTTTCTTCAGCGACAGCTCGCCCTTTTCCAAGACGCCTTCGTAGCCGTCCGGGTAAGGGATGCCGCGCAGCTTGCCGTCGAGGCCGTAGCTCCAGGCGTGGTACGGGCAGGTGAAGCCGTTGGCTTTGCCGCTCGGCTTCTCGCACAGGCTCGCGCCGCGGTGGCGGCAGCGGTTGAGCATCGTGTGCAGCGTGCCCTTGCGGTCCCGCGTCACGATTACCGGCTGGCGGCCGACGTACGTGGACTTGAAGTTGCCCGGCTGCGCCAGCTCGCTGACGTGTGCGACCCACACCCACGAACGCTCGAAGATCTGCGTCATCTCGCGTTCGAAGATTTCCGGGTCGGTGTAAAGCCGCGCGGCCACCCGGTCGCTTTCGGCGAAATCGGCGGGAACAACGGTGTTCTCAGTCATGAGGTCTCCGATTTCAGTCGGGCAGTTCGACGTCTTCGCGGACGGTCAGCGGTCGGCCGATGCGGGCTTCGATCTTGGCGAAGCGCCACAGCTTGACGCCGTTGCTGCCGACCTCTGTGGTGCGCAGCAGGTTGCAGCCTGCCTTGACGGTTTCCTGGCTGTCGGCGTCGGCCAGGAGGTAGCAGGTCCACGGCCAGCCCTCAGACGGGCCGACCATGTGCGAATCGTCGTCGATGTCGCCGATGAAAGTGATGCCGGGCAACGCTTTCAGCTGGTCCATCATGGACACGAAGGACTGCCAGACGTCGCCGATGGTGATGCCGTCGGCGGGCAGGTCGAAGAAGTTCTGGTTGATGCCGATGCAGAAAAGCACCCGCAGGGGCTGCGTGCTCACAGTCGGAGACTCCTCGTCGTGGTGGTGGCTGGTCAGCGGAATCCGGGGCTGGTCGGCGGCTGTCCCAGGAGCACCGCGCCGGCGGCGTCGTGGATGGCCGGGCCCAGGAACGCATGCTGCTTGGGTACCAGTGCGTCGCCCTGAAGTCCACGCAGCGGGTGCGTCGAGTAGATCGGCGCGGTGCCGGAAATCTCGACGAGCTTCGAGACGACCTCCGAGGACGTCTTGGCGAGGTGCGCGGACGAAAGCCGCAGCTGGGCGTTCTGCTCGTCGCTGGCCTCGCCGCCGGAAACGATGGTGTCCCAGACCTCGTGGCTGACCTCGTAGAACCAGGCGCGGGCGGACCGCAGCGCGGCCTCGGCGTCGGCGTACCCGGTGCGGTAGTAGCCGCGGTCGGCGAGCTTCGGCGCACCGGTGACGCCGGTGTAGCCAGCGCCGACCTCACGGGCGTGGTCGAGCGCGGCGCGCGCGACACCCGCGCCGACGATGGCGAGAACCTGTGCGGCGTAAGCGATCGTGGGGTAGCGGTAGAGCGGTTCGTCCACTGTGGGCGCGCCGCCGCGGATGAACGTCCACTCGCGCGGGACCTCGACGTCGCGTACGACCAGGTCGAACGAACCGGTGCCGCGCATGCCGACGACGTCCCATTCCGGAACGATCTCGACCTGCTCGGGCCGCAGCAGCGCGGTCCGCGGTTTCCCGCCGGTCGATTCGTCGCCGGGGATGCCGACGCCGAGGATGTCCGCACCCATGCAGCCGCTGGCGAACTTCCACCGGCCGTCCAGGCGGAAGCCGCTCTCGGTCGCCGGGGCGGCCTGGACCGGGAAGAGCCCGCCGGCGAAGGCGACGTCCGGACCGTCTTTGTACAGCTCGGCCTGCGTGTCGAGCGGGAGCGCGGCGAGGTAGATCAGCGACGAGCCGAAGCTGGCGACCCAGCCGGTCGAACCGTCCACTGTGGAAATCCGCTCGATCAGGCGGAGGAATTCGGCGGGCGGGAGCGGGTCGCCGCCGAACTTCGCCGGCGTGCTGGCCCGGTAGATGCCGAGCTGCTTGAGCCGGTCGATGAAGTCCCGCGGAACGTAGCGCTGCTGCTGGAACTCGTCCTTGCGCTTGGCGAGCTCGGCGAGCACCTCCTCCATGGTGACTGCGCTCATCGCTGCTCCTCAGAATGCCGGTGCGGTCGCTGTCGACGGTACGAAGGACGCCGCCGCGCGGGAATTGGTAGTGCCTGAGCGGGCGTAGGGGATTTCTTCAGTGCGAGCCGCCAGCCAGGGGCTTTACGCTGAGCCGATGGAGGCAGACCCGCGCGCGCCCGAGCTGACGACGCACGATTTCGTCGCGATGCTCAACGCCAGCCGCACGTGCGTGCTCGTGCACGACGGCGCGACGAAGAACATCCTGTGGGCCAATCCGGCCGCCTGCGAGATGCTCGAATGGAGCGTCACCGAGCTGCGGCCGCTGAAGGCGAACCACATGAGCAGCTCCGCGCAGCAATACGACCGGGTGATCGGGCGGGCGTGGCTGCAGGAGGCGGTCGACAAGGGCGTCAGCCGGATCGAATGGCACTACCGCACGAAATCCGGCCGGGTGATTCCGACGGACGCGGTGGCCACGCGGGTCGAGCTGGCTCAGGGCCCGGCGGTGATGGTGCAGTTCCGCGACATCGAACGCGAGCAGGAAATCGAGCGTGAGCTGCGGTTGACCACGTCCTGGGTGGACGCACTGGCCCGGCAGACGTCGGCGGTCGCGTTGATGCTCGACGGCTCGGGCGAGCTGCGGTTCGCGACAGACTCCGCGGTCGCGCTGTTCGGGGCGACGCCGGATGAACCGCTCGGCCGCCTGACCGACTACGCCAGCCTGCGGCTCGACGACCGTCCGGCCACCTGGGACGAGGTCCGCGAACGCGCGGTGCCTGCCACGCAGGTACGGCTGGAAATCCAGGGCAGGGTGTGGCTGGAAGGGAGCGTCGAACGGCTTCGAGAGCCTGGTGGAGACGCGTTTCTGCTGCTGCTCTACGACGTGTCCGAGCGCATCCGCGGCGAGGTTCGGCGCGAGCGTGAGCTGCACCGGGAGAACTACCTGGCGCGCTACACCGCGATGGGCGACATGGCGATGGCGATCGCGCACGAACTGAGCCAGCCGCTCGCCGCGGCGGGCAACTTCCTGGCCGGCGTCCGGTCGCGGACGCTTGATGCCGAGCCGGTCGTGTACGGCATCGACAGCGCGGTCCGGCAGATCGAGCGGGCGAGCCAGATCGTGTCGTCCGTGCGCGCGTTCGTCGGGCATCTGGAGCAGGTGGAGCAGGTCGCCGACCTCAACGAGATCGTCGAGGAATGCCTGTACTTCGTGCGGTTGCGAGCTGAACCGGCCGCGATCGAGGTGACCTTCGAGCGGTCCGCCGAAGCCGTGCCGGTGCACTGCGAACGCGTGCTGACCGGCCAGGTCGTGCTCAACCTGTGCTTCAACGCGATCGAGGAAATGGCCCAGTGCCCGCAGCAGCGGCGGCGACTGGTGCTCACCACGCGCCGCGACGGCGACACCGGCGTGGTCACCGTGGACGATCGCGGCCGCGGCTTCCCGCGCAATCCGTTCGACGAGTCGTTCACCGCGAAGGAGCGCGGCAGCGGCATCGGACTGGCGCTGAGCCACCGCATCATCACCCGCCAGCACGGGACGATCTGGGCCGAACACCGCGCGGGCGGCGGTTCGCGCTTCGGCTTCGCACTGCCCGCGACCGGCCCGGGTTAGGAATTCTTCAGCTACGCCGGGGAAGTTCTCGATATCCCGGGACCGGTGCGGCTTTGTACGGTCGAGACAGTCCCGGCCCCAGTACTAGGAGGCATCGTGTCCGAGCTGACCCGGACCCAGCGCGAATTCCGCACCGCGATGGCCAACCTCTCCGCGGCCGTCAACGTCGTGACCACCGCGGGCCCGCACGGCCTCGCCGGGATGACGGTGAGCGCCGCCTGCTCGGTCACCGACAGCCCGCCGACCGTGCTTGTGTGCGTCAACCGGTCGAGCCGGTCGCACGCGATCCTGGTCGGCAACGGCCAGGTCTGCGTCAACGTCCTCGGCCCCGGCCAGGAGGACCTGGCCATGCACTTCGCCGGCGCGACGAAGGTGCCGACCGCCGAACGCTTCGAGCAGGACTGCTGGGACCTCGGCAGCGAGGACGCCCCGGTCCTGCGCGGCGCGGCGGCCTCGCTGGTCGGCCGGATCGTCGCCGAACAGGAGCACGGATCGCATTCGGTGCTGTTCGTGGAGATCGAGAAGGTGCTGACCGCGCCGGACAGCGGTGCTTTGGTGTACTTCCAGCGTCGCTTCCACCGGCTTGCCGCACTCAGCGCCTGATCGAGGAGAACCCGTGGACCGGATGACCCTGACCTGCTACAACGACACGCACGGCTACGGCTGGCGGCACGTCGATCTCTTCGTGCACGACGAGCACGGCCGCGAACTGGACTGGGTGCACTGGCAGGTCCCGGCAGACGGCCCGGACGCCGCCGACGAGGCCACCGCGCGCGTCGAACCGCTGCTGCGCCGGACGTCCGGGTGGCGGCACGCGGTCAGCGCGAGCGGCATGGACTACTGGACCGCCGACGCCGCCTGGACCCAGCCGTGACCGGCCCGTGGTCGCTGCGCGCCCTGGTCGCCGATCTGACCGCTGGCCGGACGACACCGGAAGCCGCCGTCGCGGAGGCGCGCTCGCGGATCGCGGCGGCGTCTTTCGATGCTTGGGTTTCGTCGGCTTACGTGCCTGCGTCGACGGGGCCGCTGGGCGGAGTTCCGTTGGGCGTCAAGGACATCATCGACCTGGCCGGACTCCCGACCCGCTGCGGTTCCGTCCTGCGCGCGGAGGCTCCACCGGCCACTGTGGACGCTTCGATCGTCGGCGAATGGCGGCGGGCCGGAGCGGTGCCGATCGGCAAGACGGTCACCACGGAATTCGCTTTCTTCGCACCGGGTCCCACGGATAATCCCGCGGCACCCGGCCACACCCCCGGCGGTTCCTCCAGCGGTTCCGCCGCCGCCGTTGCCGCTGGCCACGTCCCGCTGGCTTTGGGCTCGCAGACCGCTGGCTCGGTGACCCGACCGGCCGCGTTCTGCGGAGTCGCCTCGCTGGTCATGAGCCGAGGCCGGTTCCCGGTCGACGGCGTCACCGGCCTGAGCCCGAGCCTGGACAGCCACGGCATGCTCACCGCGACGGTTTCCGATCTGGCCTTGGCCTGGTCAGCGCTGTCGGGGGAGCCCGAGGTTGCCGCTTGTTCGGCACCGCGATTGCTGGTCTGGTCCCCAACCGACGTGAGCCCAGCTATGCGGAACGCGCTGCAAACCGCGGTTTCTCTGCTGCGTGCCGACGGTGCCGTGGTCGACGAATTCCCGGACCCTGCTTTGGTGCTTGGTTTGACCGCCGCACACCCCGTGGTGATGGCTTACGAAGCGGCGCGGGAACGCTCTGTCGAGCTTGCTTCTGCGGACCGTCTCAGCGCCCCGCTGGCGCAACTGCTGCGTACCGGCGCGGAGATGCCGCGCGCCGAGTACGAGGCCGCACTGGACGTCGTCGCTTCCGGCGCTGCCCGGCTAGCCGACCTAGGGACCGGCTACGACGCCGTCCTCGCCCCAGCCGCGCTCGGTTCGGCCCCCGCCGGCCTGGCTGCGACCGGCGATCCCGCGCTCAGCCGCCCGTGGCAGGCACTGGGCCTCCCGGTCGTCGCCGTCCCGGGCCTGCGCGACGAAGCTCGCTTGCCGCTGGGATTGCAGCTGGTCGGCAAGGCTTCCGGCGAGGCTGCGCTGCTGGGTACGGGCTGCTGGGTGGAGACCGCGCTCAAACGGTGACGCGATGGGTGAGGATGTCGCGGACCAGCGTCCCCAAGCTGTCCGCTGAGGTCTTCGCCTTGATCCGGGCCCGATGCACGTCGACGGTTTTGACGCTGGTGCCCAGCCGGTGCGCGATCGCCTGGCTGGGCATCCCGTCGACCACCAGCCGAAGTACTTCGCGCTCGCGCTGAGTCAGCGTGTCGAGCCGGGCCCGGACCGCCTGCCGCTCCGCGTGCTCCGCGAACCGGCGGCGGGCCTCGATGAGCTGGGTCTGGACCACCTCGACCATGCGCTGGGCCTGGTAGGGCTTCTCCAGGAAATCGACCGCCCCCGCGGTGAGCGCCCGGACCGACATCGGAATGTCGCCGTGCGCGGAACAGAAGATCAGCGGAGCCGGGCAGTCGATTTCCGCGAGCTTTTCCTGCAGCTGAAAACCGCTGATCGCCGGCATGCGCACGTCGACGATCACGACCGCGGGTTCGGCCGGATCGAATTCGTCGAGGAATGTCTGGGCGTCCGGGTACGTCAACGCCTGCACGCCGACGCTCTCCAGCAGGAACACCAGGGACTGCCGGAGATCCTCGTCGTCGTCCACCACGTGCACGACCGGGTCGTCGCTCATGGCTTCATCAGCACCGAGGCCGAGGGATAGTCGCTGGCCCAGCCTTCCGGCAGCGGGGCGATGAAGACGTTTTCGGTGCGGGTGCGGGTGATCCGCCAGGTGTCGCCGACGCGGCGGAACGCGTTGTTCAACCGGCTGGACCGCAGGAGCGCTTTCCCGTCCGAGAACAGCCACGGCTG
Source organism: Amycolatopsis rubida (assembly GCF_900115345.1). Lineage (GTDB taxonomy): Bacteria > Actinomycetota > Actinomycetes > Mycobacteriales > Pseudonocardiaceae > Amycolatopsis > Amycolatopsis rubida. The sequence goes on from NZ_FOWC01000001.1 coordinate 1,653,966, forward strand.
CATGTGGATCCATTGCCCGGTGGCCTCGTCGCCGTCCACGCGAATCTGCTCGGAGGTGAGATAGTGCGCGTTCAGCAGAAGTTCGGGGTCCTTCTTCTCGCCCCAGAACCGCTGAAAATGCGCCCGGATAGCCGCGGCGCCTTCGGCCCGCCCGAACTGCCCGTCGTAGTACTCGCCGACGCCCTCCCAGACCGCGTCCTCGGTGTAGAGCTCCATGATGAGGTCGATCCGCTCATCGTCGCCGGTGAGTCCGAACTCGGGGCAGGGCGTGTCGCAGAGGAACATGTAGCGCGCCTGTACCCGGCGGATCTCCGCCTCGGCCTCGAGCACCCCAACCCGCCGCACGAGCCCCGCGACGGTCTCCTCCAACGCGGCCACCCGCCGGTCCTGGCTGCTGTCGGACAGTGCGGAGTGCTCGAAAGACATCGTTTTCCTCACTAGGGAAGGCGGGAGGGCGGGCGCTTCAGTGCCGGGGTTGGCCTTTCGGTGCGGTTTTCGGCTCGTTGACAGGGTAACCGGACCGCTCCGCGCGTTGGCAGCTTGTGACCAGCCTCTGCCGGGGCTGGAAGGGTTGTCAATCGAAACGGGGAGTTATGCGCGGCGTGTTTCAACCGGGTGGTGGGGGTTATCAATGGACGGGTTGGCCGGTGGACAACGCCTTGGGGATGCTTGGGGCGGATGATGTCCTGTTCGGAGCAGCGGGGCGGGATGGCGGGTGTGGGCGGGGCAGGAACGCTGCGCCTCCCCGGGAGTTCTTCGCTGTTGGTGGTCGGGGATGCCGCTGTTTCCTGGCGGGTTGGCTGCTGTTCTCCAGGTGCTCTTGGCCGTTGGCGGGCGGGGAGCGGCCGTTTCCCCGGAGATCTCCTGGCCATTGGCGAGTGGGTTGGTTGCTGTTGCGGGGGTGTTGTCGGTGGTTGGCGGGTGGGTTGGTTGCTGTTGCGGGGGTGTTGTCGGTGGTTGGCGGGTGGGTTGGTTGCTGTTGCCGGAGTGCTCTCGGTGATTGGCCGATGGGTTGGTTGCTGTTCGCCGCGCCCCCTCGGTCATTGACAGGTGGGAGCGCTTGCCCTCCCTCGGGAGCACTTGGTCGTTGGCGGCGATACTGCCGTTTCTCCGGGAACGCTTGGTCACTGGCGGGCGCGCCGGGCCGCAAATTATGCAGCTCTCGCGGGGGCCGCGATAACGTTGCGGTATGTGCGTTTCCATGGGTAGCGGTCGTCGGCGATGAGCGCGGCTCAGCGGGCCGACGCCCGGGAGAACCGGGAGCGGATCGTCGAGATCGCCCGCGAAGCGATCGCCTCCTCGGGAGAGTTGCGGCTGAACGCGGTGGCCAAGTCGGCCGGGGTCGGGCAGGGAACGCTCTACCGGCACTTCCCTACCCGAGAGGACCTGCTTGCCGAGGTGTACCGGCAGGAGGTGGAGGACCTGGCCGCGCTGGCTCCGGAACTGCTGGCTGCCAGTGAACCGGTCGAGGCGCTGTCCCGCTGGTTCGACCGGATCGCCGAATACGCACGAGTCAAACGCGGCGTCTTCGCGGCACTGGAAACCGCGGTGTGGAAAGGCCTGTCCGAAGAAAGCCACGGCCCGCTCGGCGACGCCATCACCCTCCTGCTCGACGCTGGGAAGGCCGAAGGAACCATCCGCCCCGACATCGACGCCCGGGACCTGTTCATTTTGTCGGGCTATCTGACGCGCCTTGACGAGGACGAGTGGGATTCCCGTGCTCGCCACCTCCTGGACGTCCTGCTGCAAGGAGTCCTTTCCCGCTGACCTGGGCCGTGGCTCAGTGTGCCGAGCGGAGGTCGGCGGGGCGGCTTTCCGGTCGGCCGGGCAACCTGATGGCGCTTGCCTTTCATGCATAACCGGCGGATCGGTGCAGATGAGGTCTGCTTGCAAGGCAACGGATCACGCGCAACTGGCACCGATCGCGACGTGGTTATCGGGGTGCGGCAGGCGTGCTGCGCTAGATGACGCCATGTGATGTTGTGGTGCATCGGTGAGGTGATGCGCTGCGCGGGTGTGTGGCGGGGCAGGCACCCGCGCGGTCGGGCGATTGTGGCGTGGTGCTATTGCGGATTGGCGATCCCGGCGTGCAGGAGTGGCACGGGGCAGTGAGCGCGATGCAGTGCCGAGACAAGTGGCGCGAGACAGCGATCGCAGCGGATGTGGCGCGGCGAGCGGTCACCCAGGCGCGGTGAATACGCGCGCGGCACATATCGCGGAGTGAGTGGAGCGCGTCGTGCGGTGACCGCCGTGGGGCGGACGCGGTGGGGTGCAGGCAGCAAGCTCTGCCGAAAAGTTCAGGAAACTCAGCGCGAGATCCGGCCGAAAGCCGAAGCGTCGGACGTCGTGTCCATATTGGACGGGCCGCTCGCGTGTGCGGCCGGCCCGGTCCCCCAGATTTCCCCAGTGGTGGTGCTGTCGGTGGTTTAGTTCAGGAGGCGACGGCCAGGCGGACCCGGCGGTCGCGGGCGTAGGAGACCAGTTCCCGGACCTCGTCGGTGGTGATGATGCGGACTGCGTCTTCGAGGATCTCGGCTGTGGCCACCTGCAGCGGCCAGGAACGCAGGCCGGGAGCGGGTTCGTGCCAGAACCACTGGCCTTGGGCGAGATCCTCGGCGGCGACGGTTGGTTCGTCGGTGTTCATGCGTGCAGCCTAACTTGCACCACCGACAGAAAATCGCTCTACCGGACATCCCGGGACAACCCCGGAGGAAGCGCAAGAAGTGAACGCGGATTCGAGGTTAGTTCCTGCTGGTCGGGAGGATGCGCGCCGGCTGGCGGGTGGCGTGGGTCACGCGGGCTTTGCCGGTTGGCGGGCGGGTTGGGAGCGGGGTGCGAAAGTAAGGGGCGGTGACCTGGTCCCGCTTAGCGGCGGATTCGGGTGGATTTTGCACGGCTGGGCGGCCTGCCCTAGGCTTCGCCGGTCACCGCGCACACACCGGGGGTTTCCGGGACGAGAGGAACGGTGCGAATGGCTTTGCGCGACCCCGAGGCGTACCGCGACATCGATCTGCCGACGATTCTCCGGATGGAGCGGCGGCTTCCCTGGTACGGCTGGCCGCACCTGCCGTTGGGGCTGCTGGTCTGCGTGGCCGCGATCCTCGCCGCCTACCGGGTTCCGGTTTCGAATCACCTGACGACCGCGCTGGTCGCGGGTGGCGGGGTGGTCGGCGGGTTTTCCGGTTACGGGTGCGGGCTGGTCATGGTCAGCACTCCGGGTCTGGTCCAGACCGGCTACCTGAACTGGCGGCGCACCCGGGTGCTGCGGGTGGTGCTCATCGTGCTGGGCGGGTTGTCCGCGGCGTCGATGGTGGTCGTGGTCGCGTGCCATATTTCGTTGCTGGCCGGGGCTTCCGACCAGCATCCGTTCCGGCTTTCGGTGCAGGCCGGGTTGTATCTGGTGCTCGTCGTCGCCAACACCGTTCTCGCCGGGCTGGAGGCGTGGCAGTTGTCGAAGGTGCTGCGCGAGCCGGTTGCCGAGGCGGTCGCGGAGCCGGCGGGGCCGGTGCGGGTTCGGCTTGGCTGAACTGTCTACATCGGACTGAATCAGCGCCTGCGCAGCAGTACTTCTTGCGTCACCGAGGCAACGAGCCGTCCGTCGGTGGTGAAGAATTCGCCGTGGGTCAGGCCTCGGGTGCTCGCGTAGCTGGGGCTTTCCATGTCGAACAGCAGCCATTCGTCCGCGCGGAACGGGCGGTGGAACCACACCGCGTGATCCAGCGACGTCAGCTGCGGCTCGCCCGGGTCGTCGCGGTGGGGCAGCAGGGCGGTGCCCGCGAGGCGAATGTCGGAGATGTAGGTGAGCGCGCAGACGTGCGCCAGCGGGGCGTCCGGCAGCGCGTCCTTCGCCCGGACCCAGATCTGCTGACGCGGGCCGCGGCCAGTGTCGGGCAGGCCGGTTTCCGGGCTGCTGACGAAGCGGACCTCGATGGCGGACAGGACGATCGGCGAGCGGTCCTGCTCGACGACGCCCGCCTCGTCCGGGGCGGGGACGTCCGGCATCCGCGCCTGGTGCGCACTGCTTTCCGCCTCGGTCTGGAACGACGCGGACAGGCTGAAAATGCTCTCGCCGTTCTGGATCGCGACGACCCGGCGCGTGGTGAACGAACCGCCGTCGCGGGTGCGCTCGACCTCGTAGATGATCGGCATGTCGGTGCGTCCGCCGCGGATGAAATAGCCGTGCAGCGAGTGCACGTGCCGCGCCGCGGGCACGGTCGCGCCGGCCGCGGTGAGCGCCTGCGCCGCGACCTGACCGCCGAACGCCCGCTGCGGCGAACCCTGGTGGCACCAGCCGCGGAACAGGTTCAGCTCGAGCGGTTCGAGCTTCAGCAGCTGGTCTAGCCCGGTCCGGGTCGGATCGATCGTCGTCACCCGGCCAGTCTAAGCGCCTGCTCAGTCGCTTCGCGGGGGGAGCAGCGCCGCCACCGCGGCTGGATCCTCGACATGCGCGTTGTGCCCGAGCCCGGACAGGACCACTGCCTCGGGAACAAGGGCCCGCAGCTGCTCGGGACGGCACATCGGATCGTTTTCCCCGGTGGCGAGCACCACCGGGCAGCGCGCGGCCGCCAGCAGGCTCGGCATTTCCGGGCGGCCGACGCCGAAGGCGGGTGGATCAAGGACCAGCCGCCAGCCGTCGGCGGTTTCGGTGACGCCGTCCGGGTCTGCCGGAGCCAGCCCGGTCAGGCCGGAGATCTTCAAAGAGGCGGTTTCGGCCTCCTCTTGAGTGTCGAACTGCCGCGGTGGACGCGCTGCCATCGCGGCGGCACGGGCCAGGTCGTCTCCGCTCCACGCCACCTTGATGCCCACTGCCAGCACACTGCTGACGTCGAGCCCATAGCGGCCGCTCGCCAGCTCCAGCGCGACGACGCCGCCGAGAGAATGGCCGAGGACGGCGACCGGGCCGGGCTCGTCCAGCGCCTCGGCGACCGCGGCGGCGAGCGCCTCGAACGTGTACTCGGGCAGCCGCGGCGAGCCGCCGTGGCCGGGCAGGTCCGGCGCGAGCAGCCGCTGGTCGAGCAGGCCGGCGAGGCCGTCCCAGACCGCGCCGGTGGCGCCGAGCCCGTGCAGGAGCAGGACCGGCGGTTCGCCTTCTCCGGTGACGCGCAGCTTCAGCTTTTCCACCGGACGGATCTTTCCGCAGGCGGCGGTCTCGGGGCTAGGGTCGAGACGTGTCGAGTGCTGTCATCGCCGACCCGGACACCTACGTCACGGGCGTGCCTTACGACCTGCTTGCCCGTCTGCGCCGGGAAACGCCGGTGACGCGGATCGATGATTTCTGGGCCGTGCTGCGCCACGCCGACGTACGGCACGTGCTCCGCACCCCTGCGGTGTTTTCGTCGCAGTTCGGCGGCACGCAGATCCGCGACCCGGCCACCGCGGAGGACCTGCGGTACGTGCGCCGGATGATGCTCAACATGGACCCGCCCGAGCACGGCAGGCTGCGCGGGCTGCTCACGAAGGCGTTCACCCCGCGCGCGGTCGGCCGGATCACGGAACGGATCGAAGGCTGGGCACGGGATCTCGTCGCGGCGGTGGCCGATCGCGGCGAATGCGATTTCGCCAAGGACATCGCCGCCGATCTGCCGTTGCTCACCCTCGCCGAGGTATTCGGGGTGCCCGAACAGGATCGCCGGCTGATGTTCGACTGGAGCAACCGCGTGATCGGCTTCCAGGACGCCGAATACGCGGTGAGCGCGACCGTCGACGCCGACGATGTCACCGACCTCGCCCGTGCCGCGCTGGCCGTGCGTCCCGAACCCGGTCCGGACGGCAAGATGCCGGATCCGCGCAGCCGCGCCGGAATGCCGGACCTCTACGCCTACGCGCACGCGCTTGGCGAGCACAAACGCGAGCACCCCGGCGACGACGTGATGAGCAACCTGATGCAGTACGTGGACGACGACGGCGGCCGCGTGTCGATTGCGGAGTTCGAGAACCTTTTCTGGTTGTTTTCCGTAGCGGGCAACGAAACCCTGCGCAACGGCCTTCCCGGTGGAATGGCCGCGTTGCTCGCGCATCCGGAGCAGTACCGCACACTTCTCGACGACCGAAGCTTGCTTCCCGGCGCGGTCGAGGAGATGCTGAGCTGGCACACACCCGTGATGCATTTCCGCCGCACCGCGACCCAGGACACTCGACTGTCCGATGTGGACATCAAGGCTAGCGACAAGGTCGTGGTGTGGTTTTCCTCGGCCAACCGCGACGAGTCGGTCTTTCCCGATCCGGACGTGTTCGACGTGACGCGCGCGCCGAGCGAGCACCTGACGTTCGGCCACGGCCCGCATTTCTGCTTCGGTTCGCACCTCGCGCGGACGCAGATGCGGGCGTTGTTCGCGGCGGTGTTCGACCAGCTCGGCGAGGTCCGGCTCGCGGGCGAACCCCGCCGGCTGCGGTCGAACTTTCAGAACGGGCTCAAGAGCCTCCCGATCCGCTGGGACTGACCGGCTCAGCCGAAGCCGACGAGCGAGAGCCAGCGGTCCAGGTATTCCGTGTCGCCGGTGCGGTGCGCGATCTCCGGCGACAGCCTGCCGTAGACCATCAGCAGCAGGTCGCCCAGCGGCGCGGCCGCGGTGACCGCCGCGGTCGCCGGCGGACCCGGATGCCAGGACGGCTGATCGCCGGTCAGGTCGACCGTCCAGGACGCCGTGTGGTCGGTCGGCGCGAGGTGAATCGTGCGGTCCGGACCGTGCAGTGTACGGCGTTCGGGAACGTACTCCAACAATTGCGGCAGCGACCCGAGTTCCAGCCATTCCTCCATCGCATCGTGCGCGACTTCCGGCGCGACGGTGAATTCCCCGCTCGCAGCCAGCGTCGCGTCGGCGCGGTGGATCAGTGTCTCGTTCATGAACCGGCGTGCGTAGAACGCCGCCCGCGGCGGTCCGTTCGGGACTGGCGTGAAGACCTCCGCGTCCGGGCCCGCTTCGCGCAGGGTCGACACCAGCGCCTTGGCCCCGTCCGCGAGCCACGACGCCGGCCGCGCGGTGTCCACCGGATTCCGGAGTTCGTCGTCCGGCAGCCAATGGTCGGCCCGCGTCCGCACGGTTTCCTCCGCCCACCGGTGCCCGGTGCTGACGTGATCGAGCAACTGTCCGAGATTCCACTCCGGGCACGCCGCGACCCGCACCGTCCGGTCCGCGCCGTCGACAGCCGCGGCGAGGAGTTCGGTCTGCCGCAGGATCTCGGCGCAATGCTCGTGGAAGTCCATGGGATGTCCTCTCCGGTTCAGATCCGCTGACACCAGACAGTCGGAGCCGACGCAGCCATCCAGACACCGCAGCCGGAGAACCCGGGTTACTCCACGCTCCAGGCGTCTCCCCATTCCGCGTCGCGAGCGGCGCGGTACCGCACGCCGTGCCGCTTCGACACGACGGTCCCGGGCGCGAGCCCGTCTGCTGTGCAGAGGTCGAGTTGCACGAACCCCTTGTGCTTGCGCGGATGCCGGATGATCCGGGCCGACGGACGGTCGACCGGTGCCGACGTGGCCGCCACGTACGAGAACTTCTCGTCCTCGAATCCCAGCGTGCCGGATTTGATCCGCCGGTGCACCCCGCTTCGGGGAAGCCGTGCGGAGAAGTGGCACCAGTCCTCGCCCGGTTTGATCGGGCAGGCGTCATCGTGCGGGCACGGTGCCACCACGCTGCGGCCCAGCTCGCGCAAGACTTCGCGAGCCGCGCGGATCCGCGCGAACCCCGCTGGCGTGCCGGGTTCGATGAGCACGACCGTGCCGGCCTTCGCGGCGAGCCACTGGACGACGCCGGCACGGCCGCGTTCGGGAAGCTCACCGAGGACGTACGAGAGAGTGACCAGGTCGGCCTCCGGCGCCGCGGATGCGGAATCGACCAGCCCGCGCTGCCAGACCGCGGTGCGGACGGCTGGCTCGTCGGCGCTCGCCGCCAGCTTGCGTCCCAGCGCCAGCGCGGCTGCCACCTGCTCCAGGACAGTGCACTTCTCCAGCGACGGCCAGACGTCGGCCGCGGCCCACACTGCTGCTCCGGTGCCGCCGCCGATGTCGACGTGCGTCTTCGGGGCGAATCCGGGCGCGGCGGCAGCCACCTCGCCCAGCACCGCGCTGACCGCCGCGTACGTCGCCGGCATCCGGTACCCGGCGTACGCGGCGACATCCAGCTCCGAAGAGAGGATCGGCGACGTTGCCGAGTCACCTTGTCGATAACGCTTGCTGAGCCGGTCCACGGCCTGTGCGAGCCGGGATTCCGGGAACCGGGCCAGCTCGTCGTCGAGGGCGGCGCGGAGAGCTTCGGGAAGTACTGCCACGGACAACGATTCTCCCATGCCCGTTTTGTCCCCTGAGATTCGCCTGACCTGCTAGTTTCGCGACCAGAAAAAAAGTTCGAGGACCTTGTCGATCCGGCCGCGGCCCGTTCGACGCAGTGGTGGAAGCAAGCCGAGAGCGAAGGGGAACCGAAGATGCGATTCATGGTGATCATGAAGGCCAGCGAAGAGAGCGAAGCCGGCCAGATGCCCAGCACCGAACTGCTCGCCGAGATGGGCAAGTTCAACGAGGAACTCGTGAAAGCCGGCGTGATGCTCGCCGGCGAGGGCCTGGCACCCAGCTCCGAGGGTGCCCGGGTGAAGTTCTCCGGGGACAGCGAGCCCAGCGTCGTCGACGGTCCGTTCGCCGAGACCAAGGAGCTGATCGCCGGGTTCTGGATCCTCCAGGTCCGTTCGCTCGAGGAAGCCGTGGAGTGGATCAAGCGGGTGCCCAACACCGACGGCGCGCACCACGAGATCGAGATCCGGCGGATTTTCGACGCCGAGGACTTCGGCGACAACCTCACCCCGGAACTGCGCGAGGCCGAAGAGAAGCTGCGCGAGCAGGCTGCGCGGAACTGATGCGATTCATGGTGCTGGTGAAAGCCAGCCAGGAATCGGAAGCGGGAGCCGCGCCGAGCGCCGGATTGATCGAGCAGATGGGCCGGTTCAACGAGGAGCTCGCCGAATCCGGTCACCTCGTGCAGGCTGCCGGGCTGACGCCCAGCGCGGAAGGCGCCCGGCTGCTGTGGTTCGACGGGGAGGCGGAGCCGAGCGTGGTCGACGGCCCGTTCGCCGAGACCAAGGAACTCGTCGCCGGCGTGTGGATTCTGGAGGGGGAGTCGCTCGCCGAAATCGTCGAGCTGATGAAGCGGGCGCCCAATCCGGACCGGCAGGCGGGCACTGTCGAGATCCGCCCGATGGCCGGCGAGCGGTGACGCCGTGCCCGCCTGAGGGTTGCCTCGGGCGGGCCGGGCCGGTCTGATGGGCCGGTGGACACGCGAAGTGCGGTAGAGGCCGTTTGGCGGATCGAGTCGGCGCGGGTGATCGCTGGTCTCGCGCGGATGACCCGCGACGTGGGCCTCGCCGAGGAGCTGGCGCAGGACGCGCTCGTCGCCGCGCTCGAACAGTGGCCGGAGACCGGGGTGCCGCGCAACCCGGGCGCCTGGCTGATGACGATCGCCAAGCGGCGGGCCATCGACCTGTTCCGGCGGAACGAAACCCTCGGCCGCAAGCTGGACGAGATCGGCCGGGAAGCCGAACAACTCGGCGAGGGCGTGCTGCCGGACTTCGACGCGGTGCTCGACGACGAGCAGATCGAGGACGACCTGCTGCGGCTGGTGTTCACCGCGTGCCACCCGGTGCTGTCCACCCAGGCGCGGGTGGCGCTCACGCTGCGCATGCTCGGCGGGCTCAGCACCGACGAGATCGCCCGCGCGTTCCTGGTGAAGGAATCCACTGTCGCGCAACGCATCGTGCGGGCGAAGAAGACGCTCGCCGAGGCCAAGGTGCCGTTCGAAACACCGGTCGGCGGCGAGCGCGTGGCGCGGGTCCCGGCCGTGCTCGAAGTGATCTACCTGATCTTCAACGAGGGCTACTCCGCCACGCGCGGCGACGACTGGATGCGGCCCGCGCTGTGCGAGGACGCGTTGCGGCTCGGCCGGGTGCTGGCCGGGCTGATGCCCGGCGAACCGGAAGTGCACGGACTGGTCGCGTTGATGGAAATCCAGGCTTCGCGCTCGGCGGCGCGCACCGGTCCGAACGGCGAACCCGTGCTGCTGATGGACCAGGACCGCAGCCGCTGGGACCGCCTGCTGATCCAGCGCGGCCGCACCGCGCTGGCCCGGTCCGAACAGCTGGCGGACGGCATGTACGGGCCGTATTCCGCGCAGGCCGCGATCGCCGCGTGCCACGCCGTCGCGGTTGCGCCGGAGGAGACCGACTGGGCGCGGATCGCGGCGCTGTACGCGGGTCTTGCGCAGCTCACGCCGTCTCCGGTGATCGAGCTGAACCGGGCCGTCGCGGTCTCGATGGCGGAGGGGCCGGAAGCCGGGCTGGCGCTGGTGGACAAATTGCTGACTGAGCCCGCGCTGAAGAACTACCATCTGCTGCCGAGCGTGCGCGGCGACTTTCTGTACAAGCTGGGCCGCCGGGACGAGGCGCGCGCCGAGTTCGAGCGCGCGGCGAAGATGACCGGCAACGAGCGGGAGCGCGTGCTGCTGCTGGAACGGGCCGAGTCGTGCAGCAAGCTGGAAGCGGGAACGAGGTAGCGGGGCACTGTGCGGTGCGGCAGTGATCGACATGCCCGCAACGGTCCACCACACGGCCGACAATTCCCGCTGTCACCGTCGGCCATCCCCAGGGTTGTCCACAAGTCGACATGCCTGTGGATAACCTGTTTCCGCAGGTGGCAGCACCGGAAATCGGCTGTCCGACCCGATCCGGTGAATGGCCTCAACGATTTCGGACGTACCCCAGCCGCATCGACAACGCGGCCGCGGTCCCGGCTACCGTCGCGCCCAGTTCGTCCGCCCGGCGCATCACCCGCGGGGCCGGTCCGGCGACGCTGATCGCCGCGATCGGACGGCCCGAGTGGTCCCGCACGGCCGCCGCGACGCAGCCGACGTCCGGCTCGTTCTCCAGGTCGTCGACGGCCCAGCCGCGACGTCGCGTGCGCGCTAGCTCGTCCAGCAGCCGGACCGGGTCGTTGATGGTCTTCAGCGTGAGGCTGTCCAGCTTCATCCGGCGCACGCGCTCCACCCGGTCAGCCTCCGGCAACGCGGCCAGCCAGGCCTTGCCCAGCGACGTCGCGTGCTGCGGCCGTCGAGTGCCGAGGCGGCAGGAGAGCGTGACCGCGCTGGCGCTGCGCTCGGTCGCGACGTAGACCATCGCGTCGTTGTCCGGCACCGCGAGGTACGTCGTCTCACCGGAACGCTCGGCCAGCGCGGTGAGATACCGCGGCGCGCAGCGGTGCAGGTCGGTCGCCGCCATCGCGCGGGCGCCCAGTTCGACCAGCCGGGTGCCGAGCCGCACGCGTCCGGTGACGGTGTCCGCCTCCAGGTACTCCAGCCGCTTCAGCGTGCCGACGATCCGGTAGGCGGCGCTGCGGGACAGACCCAGTTGCCGGGCGAGCGCGTTCGTGGAAATTTCCTGGTGCTGCCCGACGTGTTCGAGCACCGCCAGCCCGCGCTCCAGGGTGCCGCTTTGGTCCAGCCCGCTTGCTGCTGCGTCCACGTTCGCCCTCCGCCTGTCGCTCTGCGTTCCCGGTCACCGGTGCGTGGTGCCATCAAGCGGGGTTGGACGCTAACACCTCCGATGTATGGACGGAAGATCTTGACCGAACTCTGTCATTGGGTGCGTTCGAGGTTGCGCCGAATGGTTCAACCTCCGATCGGTAAGACTGCTTACAAAGGGTAACGGAGACTGGAGTCACCCTCTCAGGAAAATCACAGCGGTTGTGCCGCACGGTTTGTCGTGATGTCAACACGTCTGCGTACCCGGGCGTCGGTCGCCGCCGGGCGGCTGACCGCGTGGTTTTCCCGTACCGCCCGGCTGGGCCGAGGCGGGGTGATCGGCGGCCGGGTCACGCTGCGGCTCGACCCCAAGGCGTTGCGCAGGCTCGGCCGCGATCGCACGGTCGTGATCATCACCGGCACGAACGGCAAGACCACCACGTCGCTGATGCTGACCCGCGCGCTCGAAGCGCTCGCCGAGGTCGCGCACAACGGCGACGGCGCGAACATGCCCGACGGTCTGGTGGCCGCGCTCGCCGCCCGCCCGGACGCGCCGTACGCGGTGCTGGAGGTGGACGAAACCTACGTTCCGTGGGTGGCCGAGCAGGTGCAGCCCGCGGCGCTCGTGCTGCTCAATCTCAGCCGTGACCAGCTCGACCGCGTCGGCGAGGTCCGGATGATGGAGCGCGACCTCCGCGCCGCCTTCGCCGGGCTGTCGCGCACGGTCGTGGTCGCGAACTGCGACGACGTGCTGGTCACCTCAGCGGCTTCGGCGGCGATGCGCCCGGTGTGGGTCGGCACTGGACGGCGCTGGTCGGGTGATTCCGTCTCCTGCCCGCGCTGCGGCGGTGCGATCACGCATACCGATCGCGAATGGCGTTGTGCGGTGTGCGCTTTCGCTCGCCCGGAGCCGACCTGGACCCTCGACGGCGACCTGGTCCACACGCCCGGCGGCCGGCAAGTCGACCTCGACCTGCGGCTGCCCGGCGAGGCCAACCGCGCTAACGCGGCTCTCGCGCTCGCCGCCGCGCACTGCGTTGGCGTGCCACCGCACACCGCCGCGGCCCGGCTGCGCACCATCACCGACATCGGCGGCCGCTACCGCACGATTCGCCGCACACGGCATTCAGTTCGGCTCATGCTTGCGAAAAATCCGGCGGGCTGGGCCGAAACGTTGCGCGTCCTCGACGAAGACACCCCGGTCGTCGTCGCGGTCAACGCGCACGAAGCGGACGGCCGTGATCTGTCGTGGCTCTGGGACGTGCACTTCGAGCGGTTGCGCGGCCGTCAGGTCGTCGTGGCCGGTGAGCGGTCCGCGGATCTCGCGGTGCGGCTTTGCTACGCCGAGGTGCCGCATTGGTCGGCCCCGGACCCGGTCAGCGCGATCGACACGCTGCCGCCGGGCGGGGTCGAACTCGTCGCGAACTACACCGCCTTCCGTGACCTGGTGGACCGGTTGCCTGATGTCTGACTCGACCGTCGGCATCGGCCTTCTGCTGCCCGAGGTACTGGGGACGTACGGCGATTCCGGCAATGCGCAGGTGCTTTGCAAACGCTTGCAGTGGCGCGGTTACGACGCCGAGGTGGTGCCGGTTTCGCTGGACTCCGCGGTGCCGTCCACTTTGGACCTCTACCTGCTCGGCGGCGGCGAGGACATGGCGCAGGTGCTGGCCGCGGACTTCCTGCGCAACTCGGCGGGCCTGCGCAGCGCGGCGGACGCGGGACGTCCGGTGTTCGGGGTGTGCGCTGGTCTGCAGATCCTCGGCACGCGCTTCCGCGGCGTTGACGGCATCGAACACGCTGGGCTTGGCCTGCTCGACCTTGTCACCGAGCCGGCTGAGCAGCGTGCGGTGGCTGAGCTGATCGTCGAACCGAACCTGCTCGATACGCCGTTGACGGGCTTCGAGAATCACCAGGGCGCGAGCGTGCTCGGCCCGGGCAGCGCACCGCTGGGCCGCGTCGTCCGGGGAACCGGCAACGGCGACGGCACCGAGGGCGCGGTCACCGATCACGTCCTCGGCACCTACCTCCACGGCCCGGCGCTGGCGCGCAATCCCGAGCTGGCTGATCTGCTGTTGTCGTGGGTGCTCGGCCATGTGCTGAAGCCGTTGGACCTGACTGAGGTGGATGCGCTGCGCTCGGAACGGCTGGCCGCACGCCGCGCCCGATGACCTCCCTCCGCGCTCGTTACGCTGCGTGCGTGAGACTTCTCGCTGCCGCAGGTGTCCGGATGCGGACAACCGGGGTTGCCGTGCTCGCGCTCGCGTTGGCCATCGCGACCGCGTGCGTCGTCGTGGTGCTGTTGCTGCAACAGTCGCTCGACCGAAGTGTCACCGAGAGCGCGCGAAGTACCGCGCGGCAGGTTGCTGTCCAGCTCGTGCGCGCGGGCGCGCGAGACCTGTCTCCGAGCGACGTCGCGAGCACTGGCGACACTGAAGCCGTGACGCAGGTCCTCGGGCCGCGAAGCACGCCTATCGCGAGCGACCCGGCGATTGTCGGCCGTCCGGCTATCACCGCCGCGCGCCCGGCTCCGGGACAGGAGACTGTCGAGACCCTGCCGCTCGGCTTAGACGGCGACGGCAGCGACTACCGCTTGGTTTCGGAAGGTGTCAACGGACCGGGCGGACCGTTCACCGTTATCTCGGCACGGTCGCTTGAGCCGGTCACTGAAGCCTCTGCTCGGCTTACGCTGCTGCTAGGGCTGATCTCGCTGCCGCTGCTCGGTATCGCCGGTTTCGCGGTGTACCGCTCCGTCGGCTCTGCGCTTCGCCCAGTGGAGCGGATGCGGCGCACTGTCGCCGAGATTTCGACGCGCGACCTCGCGTTGCGCGTACCGCTGCCGCCTGGCGGCGACGAGGTGCACCGGCTTGCTGTCACGCTCAACGAGATGCTTGAGCGGCTTGGTTCCGCACAGGCCGCGCAACGCCGCTTCGTCGCCGACGCGAGTCACGAGCTGCGCTCGCCGCTGTCGACCATCAGCACTGCCCTAGACGTTTCTAACCAGCACCCGGAGACCACTAGCGAATTGGTACCGGTGATTACTCGCGAGACCGCGCGCCTGCGAGAGCTAGTCGACGACCTTCTGATGCTCGCGCGCACCGACGACGCCACCGACCGGCCCGCGCGTACTGAAGTCGATCTGGACGACATCGTTCGCGCCGAAGCCGAACGCGTACGCGGCGAAGCGGCTGTCGAGATCGAAGTGCGCGCGGGACCGGCGAAGGTGCGTGGCAGTGAGGCGCAGCTGCGTCGCGCCGTACGCAATCTCGTCGACAACGCATGCGGGCACGCGCGCGAGCGGATCCGGATTGCGAGTTCGGTGCAAGATGAGATGGTCGTGGTGGAGGTGAGTGACGACGGCCCGGGCGTCGCCGAGGACGACCGGGAGCGAGTGTTCGAGCGGTTTGTGCGGCTGGATGCTTCGCGACGGCGCGGCGGGACCGGACTGGGCTTGTCGATCGTGGCCGGCATCGCGGCCCGGCACGGCGGCCGCGCGCGGTACCTCGACGTGGCCGACCCGAGCTACCCGGGTGCGCATTTCGTGATCGAACTGCCGAGCATCGAATTGCCCCGGATCCAGGAGGACTGAGCATGCGGTTGCTGATCGTGGAGGACGAGCTGGAGTTCGCCGAAACCCTTCGCCGTGGCCTGGTCGCCGAGGGGTTCACGGTGAACGTGGCGCACACCGGACGGGACGGGCTCTGGTCGGCGACGGAGCACGATTACGATGCCGTGGTGCTCGACATCATGCTTCCCGAGCTTTCCGGCTACGAAGTGCTGAAACGCTTGCGGGCGGCGGAGAATTGGACGCCGGTGCTGATGCTCACGGCGAAGGACGGCGAGTACGACGAGGCCGACGCGTTCGATCTCGGTGCGGACGATTATCTCTCGAAACCGTTCTCGTTCGTCGTTTTGCTGGCTCGGCTGCGGGCGTTGCTTCGGCGGGGCGCTCCGGCTCGTCCGGCGGTGTTGACCGCTGGGGATCTGCAGCTCGACCCGGCTGCGCGGACTGTCCACAGGGGAGAGACGCGGATCGAGTTGACCGCGCGGGAGTTCGGGTTGCTGGAGTTTCTGCTGCGGCGGCAGGGGGCGGCGTTGACCAAGAACGAGATTCTTGGCCACGTTTGGGACGCGCATTACGAGGGGGACGAGAACGTGGTCGAGGTTTATGTGGGGTATTTGCGGCGGAAGATCGACGCGCCGTTCGGGACGCGGACGATCGAGACGGTGCGCGGGGTAGGGTATCGGCTTGTCGGATGAGCGGACACGTCATTCTCCTCAATGGCGCGTCCAGTTCCGGCAAGTCGAGTATCGCGGCGGAGTTGCTGGACGTGCTGCCGGGTCCGTATTTCTCGCTGCCCCGGGACGCGGTCAACAGCATGCGATCGCGGACGCAGACCCCCGAATTCGGCACGCCGGAGTTCGACGAGGTTTTCGAACGGACGGTGCGCGGCTACCACCGCATGCTGGCCGGGCTCGCGGCGGCGGGCAACGGCGTGATCGCCGACCACGTACTCCGGCCGCCTTGGCTTGCCGACTGCCTGGAAGTGTTGCGGGAGCAGGAAGTTACCCTCGTAGGCGTGCACTGTCCGCTACCGGAGCTGCGACGGCGCGAGCAGGCGCGGGGTAACCGCCCCGCCGGTCTGGCGGAGCGGCAGTATCCGATCGTGCACGCCCATGACGATTATGACCTCGAATGTGACACGTCGGTACACAGTCCGAAAGAATGCGCACAATTAATCGCGGAATTCATCGATAAAACAGGGCGTTCCCGAGCATTCGCCCGGTTAAGCCAGTGAAATCCCCGCCACTGCCCGTACCACGGCAGTGCACCGATCCTCGACATACTCCAACCCGGCCTCGGAAGCGATCCTCCGCGCCTCCGCCGACACGATCCCCTGCTGCAGCCACAACGCCTTGGCCCCGATCGCCACCGCGGAACGGGCGATGTCCGGTGCTTCCCCGGCCGGACGGAAGACGTCCACCAGATCCACCGGCTCCGGAATGTCCTCCAGCGACCGGTACGCCTTCTCCCCGAGCAGTTCAGTCGCCGACGGGTGCACCGGGATGATCCGGAAACCGTGCGCCTGCAGCGAAGCCGGTACGCCGTGCGCGGCCTTGCCCGGGTCGCGGCTCAGGCCGACCACGGCGATTGTGCGCGCGCTGGCGAGGATCTCTTCAGGCTTCATATCCTCCTCAACATCCCAATCCAGCGAACGATTCCGCCACGTCACAACCGCCACAGCCGCAAGCCGCGGACGCGGTACACCGGCCACAGCACGTGCCACGGCGACCGCCGCAGGAACGCGGAGCTGCACACCAGAACATTGCGCGCGACAGTGGACGCGACTTCGTGCCGGTCCGGCCACGCTTCGCCGCGGGTGCCGAGCGCTAGGCGAAGGACGGTCAGCAGACCGCGTCCTTGCAGGTCATAGCGAGCACCGGTGTCGCCCGCGTTGGGGATGAGGCGGGCGATTTCCACCCGAAAGGCATCAGCGACCGGCGCACCTGGCGGCACGTCGAACACGCTGCCCGCGATCGCACGGCCATGCAGCCGACGCGCGAATCGCGCGAGCAGCCGTCGTTCCCACCACGGCAGCAACCGGCGGTGCGCCAGCAGTGCGGCACACTCGCTGTGGCCGAGGGCGAAAACCTCGGCGAGATCGTCGTACCGACTGATCGCGGTCGGCTCCGCCAGGTGCAGCCGCACCTCGAAGCGGATCCGCGCGATCAGCTCGTCGATTGCTTCCCGCCGGTCGAGCCGTGCCTTCTGCCGCGAAGCCGCCCAGTCGCCCATGGGCCCACACTCTGAACCCGGCGGCGCACCGAGTCCAGTGGTTCAGCCGATCTTCGACCCGTACATCTCGCCGAGGTCGTCCGCGATCAGTTCGATCCGGGCGCCGTCCGGGTCGGCGAAGTAGATCGACGTGCCGCTCTCTTCCTGGTACTGCACGCCGGCGGCGTCGAGCCGGGAGCGCGCGCCCGCCCAGGCTTCCGGGGTGAGCGACAGGGCCAGGTGGTGCAGCCCGCCGAGCACCTCCGCGTACGGGCCGAGGTCGAGGCCGGGCAGGTCGAAGAACGCGACCGCGTTGCCGTTGCCGACGTCGAAGAAGAAGTGGCTCGACCCCGGGTAGTCGCGGTTTTCGATCAGCTCGGTGAGTGGGAAGCCGAGAATATCCTGGTAGAAGGTGATCGTCCGCTCGACGTCGCTGGACAGCAGCGCGGTGTGGTGAATGCCGCGGCCGACGGTCGCCGGGCGTTCCGCGGCGGGGTGCAGGTGCTGCTCCCGCAGCCGGTCGCGGGCCTGCGCGAGCTGGGCGACTTCGGTCTCGGTGGGTGCCATCGCGGGTCACGTCCTCTCTGGGAGCCAACACGAAGTACAGTACGCCGACAAACTCTCGCGCGCAAGAGATTAGCGAGCGAGAGAAGCAGCTCGTACCGGTGAATGGAACGACCGGGTTGGCTCAGGCGGCGCGGTCAGGCAAAGTCCGACCCGTGGAACCCGCTGAGCTGCAGGACGCCGTCGCACTGCTGAAAAGCGCGTACGAGCGCCACGAGCCGATCGATCCGCTCGTGAAGACCTTCCCCGAGGGCACCATCGAAGACGCCTACCGCGTGCAGCAGGAGCAAGTCCGCGCGTGGGTGGCTGCGGGAGACGTGGTGCGCGGCCACAAGGTCGGCCTCGCCTCCGCGGCGATGCAGCGCCAGATGGGCGTGAACCAGCCCGACTTCGGGCACCTCACCAGCTCGATGTTCCTGCTCGAACACCAGCCGATCCCGACCACGCGGTTCCTTCAGCCGCGCATCGAACCGGAAATCGCGTTCGTGCTCGGCGCGCCGCTGCGCGGTCCGGGCGTGACCGTCGCTGACGCCGTCCGCGCGGTCGACTTCGTGCTTCCGTCGCTGGAGATCGTCGACTCACGGGTCCGCGACTGGAAAATCTCGATCTTCGACACCGTCGCGGACAACGCGTCGTCCGGCGGCGTCATCCTCGGCAGCAGTCCGACCAACCTGCGTGACGTCGACCTGCGGCTCGCTGGCTGCACGCTGCACGTCAACGGCCAGCTCGCGGCCACCGGCGCGGGCGGCGCGGTGCTGGGTTCGCCGATCAACGCCTTGGTATGGCTGGCCAACACGGTCGGCCCGCTCGGGGTGACGCTGGAGCCCGGCCACGTCGTACTGCCCGGTTCGATGACCGCCGCGCAGACCGTCCGCCCCGGCGACACCGTCGTGGCGACCATGGCCGGCCTGGGCAGTGTGACCGCGGTATTCGCGCCGGAGGAGGACAAATGACCGCCGAAATCGTTGCCGCAGCGCAGGAATTGCTCAACCGGACGGAAGAGGGCACGCAGCTCACCGACACCTGGTCAGACCTTGACCTCGCCACTGCGTACGCGATCCAGGACGAGGCTCTGCGGCTGCGTCAGGAACGCGGCGAGACGCTGATCGGGGTGAAACTCGGGCTCACCTCACGCGCGAAGCAACAGCGGATGGGCGTCGAAGAACCCCTGCTCGCGTGGCTGACCGACGCGATGGTGCTGCCCGCGGGCGCGCCGACGCCGCGGCTCATCCACCCGCGCGCGGAGCCGGAACTGGTGTTCGTGCTCGGCGAGCGGCTCGCCGGTCCTGGCGTCACCGCGGCTACCGCTCTCGCGGCGGTTTCCCAGGTGTACGGCGGAATCGAGATCATCGACAGCCGCTACCGCGACTACCGTTTCACGTTGCCGGACGTCGTCGCGGACAACGGTTCGTCGGCGCTGTTCGGGCTCGGCTCGGTCGGCCGTCCACCGTCCTCTTTGGACCTTTCACTGGAAGCCGCGCTGCTCGAAGTGGACGGTCAGATCGTCGACACCGCGACCGGTGCCGCCGTGCAGGGCCATCCGGCCGAGGCGTTGGCGCTGGCGGCGAACTCACTGGCCGCGCGCGGATTGGCGCTCGAACCGGGCTGGCTCGTGCTGACCGGCGGGATGACCGACGCCGTCGAACTGCGTCCCGGCTCCCGCGTCGCCGCGCACTTCTCGAACCTGGGCTCGGTGACGATCAGCGGGTAGCGAGCCGTTTGATCCCGGCGATCACGCGCGGCCACACCTCGCGCGGCAGGTCGTGTCCCATACCGGGCACGAGATCGAGGTCCGCGCCCAGCGCGCGGGCCGTCGCGCGCCCGCCGGAGCGGTGCACGAGCGGATCGGCCGTACCGTGAATCACCAGCGACGGCACGGAAAGCCGACGCAGATCGGCGGTCCGGTCGCGGGAGGACAGGATCGCGGCGAGCTGCCGGAACACGCCCGCCGGGTTGAGGCCGCGGTCGTACGTGCGTTCCGCGCGCTGGCGGAAATGGTCCTCGTCGAACTGGTATTCGCGCGAGCCGATCAGCTTTGACGTGCGCACCAGCTGCGTCACGTAGTCCTCTCGCGTACGCGGCCCCGGAGCCAGCATCGCGAGCGCGGCCCGCGGGCTGGGCAGGCCGACAGTGCGCGCGCCGGTGGTCGACATGATCGAGGTCAGTGTCCGGACGCGCTGCGGATGCCGGATCGCGAACTCCTGCGCGATCATCCCGCCCATCGACGTGCCGACCACGTGCGCGCTCTCGATGTCGAGAGCGTCGAGCAGTTTGCCCGCGTCGTCGGCCAGATCGCCGAGCGAGTACGGCGCGGACCGCAGGAAGTACGCGAGCGGCAGGCTGGCCCGGCCGGTCCACCACTGCGAACGCCCGACGTCGCGGTTGTCGAACCGGTGCACGTGGAAACCGGCCGCGGCGAGCTGGGCGCAGAACTCGTCGTCCCACCAGATCATCGGCGCGGCAAGGCCCATCACCAGCAGCAACGGCGGCGCGTCCGGATCGCCGAACGATTCGTGGCACAGGGTGATGCCGTCGGCCTCGACAGTCTGCTCGGTCATGGCTCCAGTTTCGCGCACGGCTTGGTCGATCGCCGTCGACCGGGTACGCTCCCGCTAGAGCGATCTATCAAATCGCACGGGGGTGAGCAGCATGGACGTTCTGCGCGAGAAGGGACTCGGCCCGCTGCGGATGATTCTGGTGTTCACCCTGGTCAGCACGGTCCTGCACTACACCCACAACGTCGTGCGCGCGGCGGACTACCCGCAGATCCCGGGCGTCAGCGTGCAGGCCGCGCAGATCCTGGTGGCCCTCAGCTGGGTGGTCTTCACCGTGTTCGGCGCGCTCGGCTACCGCGCCTACGTGCACGGCCGGTACTGGCGTTCGCTGGCGTTTCTGCTGGTCTACTCGCTGTCCGGGCTGGCGAGCGCGGGACATTTCCTCGTCGGCGTGCCGCGGATCCCGGCGTTCTGGTTCGCGACGATCTTCACCGACTCGTTCGCGGCGCTCGCGCTGTGGGTATTCGTCTGCTGGACGGCGATGCGGCTCAACCGGGTGAGCGTCGCGGGGCAAATGTCTACACAACATTGACGTTCGTTGAAACCTTGTAGACAATCGAGGACGTGACCACCACCACACCTGTCACATTCGAGCGGCATCCGGACACTTACCGGCACTGGCGGCTGACCGTCGAGGGCGAGGTCGCCTGGCTGGAGATGGACGTCGACGAACAGGGCGGCCTCGTGCCCGGGTACGAGCTGAAGCTCAACTCATACGACCTCGGCGTCGACATCGAGTTCTACGACGCCACGCAGCGGCTGCGGTTCGAACATCCACAGGTACGCGCGGTGATCGTGACGAGCGCCAAAGACAAGGTGTTCTGCGCCGGGGCCAATATCCGGATGCTCGCCGCGTCGCCGCACGAGTGGAAGGTGAACTTCTGCAAGTTCACCAACGAGACCCGCAACGGCATCGAGGACGCGACCGAGTTCTCCGGCCAGACCTACGTCGCGGCAGTGAATGGCAGCTGTGCCGGCGGTGGTTACGAGATCGCGCTGGCCTGCGAGAAGATCCTGCTGGTCGACGACAACTCGTCCACGGTCGCGTTGCCCGAGGTGCCGTTGCTCGGCGTGCTGCCGGGCACCGGCGGGCTCACGCGGGTGGTCGACAAACGGCGCGTCCGGCGGGATCTCGCGGACGTGTTCGCGACGCGGCCGGACGGGGTCAAGGGCCGGACCGCGGTCGACTGGCGGCTGGTGGACGAGCTGGTGCCGCGCGTCGGATTCCGGGAGAAGGTGCTGGCGCGGGCGCACGACCTCGCCGCCGAATCCGACCGGTTGCCCGCTGAGCGGGGGATCGAGCTGGCCCCGCTGGAGCCGTCGGTGACCGCCGACAGCATCGAGTACCGGCACGTCCGGATCGCGTACGACCGGCCGAACTCGCTGGTCACGCTCACCGTGCTCGGTCCTTCCGGAGAACCGGCGCTCGACGGTTGGCTGCTGCGGCTGACCCGCGAGCTGGACGACGCGATCCTGCGGCTGCGCACGAACGAACCGGAACTCGGTACCTGGGTTTTGAAGACCGAAGGCGATCCGGTGCAGGTGCTCGCGCACGAGGAGGTCGTGCTCAGCGGAAAAGACTGGCTGAGCAACGAAATCCTGCACTACTACAAGCGCACGCTGAAGCGGCTGGACGTCACCAGCCGCACCTTGATCGCGTTGATCGAACCGGGCAGCTGCTTCGCGGGCAGCCTGCTTGAGCTGGCCTTCGCGGCGGACCGGCAGTACCTGCTGGACGGGCCGCCGATCGACGACGAGGATTCGCCGGAACGCGCGTCGATCACCTTGTCGGAGGCCAATTTCGGCGTCTTCCCGATGGGCAACGGACTGTCCAGGCTCCAGTCGCGGTTCTACGGCGACGACGACCACCTGAGGTGGCTGGCCCGCGAACGCGACCGTGCGCTGAGCGCCGCCGAGGCCGTCGAACTCGGCCTGGTCACCGACGCCCCGGACGACCTCGACTGGGCGGACGAGATCCGGATCGCGCTGGAAGGCCGGGCCTCGCTGTCGCCCGACGCGCTCACCGGGATGGAGGCGAACCACCGGTTCGTCGGCCCGGAAACGATCGAAACCAAGATCTTCGGGCGGCTGACCGCCTGGCAGAACTGGATCTTCACCCGACCGAACGCCTCCGGGCCCGAGGGCGCGCTGCGTCGTTACGGCACCGGGCAGAAGGCGGTCTTCGACAGGAAGCGGGTCTGAACCGATGCCCGAAAAGATCGACTACGACGCCAAAATCCCGAACAACGTCCAGCTCGCCGACGACCGCAGGCTGCAGCGCGCGCTGGAGGGCTGGCAGCCGAAGTTCATGAACTGGTGGGGCGAGATGGGTCCCACGCTGGAGACCGAGGGCGTCTACCTGCGCACCGCGGTGAGCGTCGGCCGCGACGGCTGGGCGCACTTCGACCACGTCAACGTCCCGGACTACCGCTGGGGCATCTTCCTCGCCGAGCGGGAACAGGACCGGCGGATCGCGTTCGGCGAGCACGCCGGCGAACCGGTGTGGCAGCAGGTGCCCGGCGAGTATCGCGCCGACCTGCAGCGGCTGATCGTGATCCAGGGCGACACCGAACCGGCGTCGGTTGAGCAGCAGCGACTGCTCGGGCTCACCGCGCCTTCGCTGTACGACCTGCGCAATCTCTTCCAGGTGAATGTGGAAGAGGGGCGGCACCTGTGGGCGATGGTGTACCTGCTGCACGCGTACTTCGGCCGCGAAGGCCGGGACGAGGCCGAGGGACTGCTGCTGCGCAACTCCGGCAGTCCGGACGCGCCGCGCATCCTCGGCGCGTTCAACGAGGAAACGGCCGACTGGCTCGCGTTCTACATGTTCACCTACTTCACCGACCGCGATGGGAAATACCAGCTCGGCACGTTGAAGGAAAGCTCGTTCGACCCGCTGTCGCGCACCTGCGAGTTCATGCTCAAGGAAGAGGCGCACCACATGATGGTGGGCACCACTGGCGTCGACCGGGTGGTGCAGCGCAGCGCCGATCTCATCCGCGAGCACGACACGTACGACATCGCGTCGCACGGCGGGATCCCGCTGGAGGTGATCCAGCGATACCTGAACTTTCACTACACCGTGTCGCTCGACCTGTTCGGCAGTGAAACGTCGACGAACGCGGCGAACTACTACACCGCCGGGCTCAAGGGCCGCTGGCAGGAGACGCGGCGCAAGGACGACCACAAACTCACCGAGGACAGCCGCCTGCTGGAGCGTCCGCGCGACGACGGGACCTGGACGTCCGAGGAACTGCAGGCCATTCTGCTGCTGAATCTCGACCTGCGCGGCGAGTACACCGCGGACTGCCAGACCGGGGTCAACCGGTGGAACAAGATCCTCGGCGACGCGGGCATCGACTTCCGGTTCGCGTTGCCGCACCCTGGTTTCAACCGCGAGGTGGGCATAAACTCCGGCCACCACGTCACTCCGGACGGCAGCATCGTCGACGAGGCCACGTGGGAGGCAGCGCGGCGCAAATGGCTGCCGACGACCGAGGACCTGACGTTCGTCCGGTCGCTCATGCACCCGGTGTACGAGCGCGGGAAGATCGCCAGCTGGGTCGCACCGCCGAGGCAGGGCATCAACGGCAAACCTTTCGACTACGAGTACGTGTACCTCACCTGAGGGGGCACCGATGACGGTTCCCGCGAACTTCAACGCCGCGGAGTACCTGCTCGGCCAAGGCCGTCCGGACGCGCTCGCGGTCGTCTCACCGCGGCGCACGCTCAGCTACGGCGAACTCGCCGCCGAGACCCACCGGGTCGCGGCCGGACTGCGCGCGCTCGGTGTGCGTCCGGAGGAGCGGGTCATGTTCTGCATGGTCGACGACGTCGAACTGCTGAGCGGGATCCTCGGCGCGATGCTGGTCGGCGCGGTCGCGGTTCCGGTGTCCACTATGGTCACCGGGCTGGAACTGGGCCAGGTGCTCGCCGATTCGCGGGCGCGGGTGCTGTGCGTGTCCGGCGAGTTTTCCGCGCAGGCGGCGGGCGCGCTGACCGGTGCGCCCGAGGTGACCGACGTGGTGCTCGACCGGGCGGACCCGGCGGAATTCCCCTTCGGAGTGCGGACGCATCGGTGGCCGCTGACCCCGGCAGACGATGTCGTGGCCTCGCCGGCCTGGGAGGATTCGCCCGCGCTGTGGCTGTACACGTCGGGCACGACCGGCAAGCCGAAGGGCGCGATGCACCGGCACGGGAGCATCCGCGCGGTGTGCTCGACTTACGCTTCGCAGGTGCTTGGAGTGTCCTCTTCGGACCGATTCTTGTCAGTGCCGAAGTTGTTCTTTGCTTATGGTCTTGGAAATTCGGCGTTCTTCCCACTCTCTTGCGGAGGGACGACGCTGCTGGAACCGGCACGTCCGACGCCGGGGATCATTGCCGCGCGGGCGCGGGCGGACCGGCCGACGCTGTTCTTCGGCGTGCCGACCTTCTATGCGGCGCTGTTGGCCAGTGACGTGCCGGACGACTCGTTCTCCTCGGTGCGGTACGCGGTTTCGGCTGGGGAGCCGTTGCCGTCGGCGCTGTTGGCACGGTTCCGTGAGCGGTTCGGGGTCGAGATTCTGGACGGGATCGGGTCGACCGAGGCGTTGCATATCTTCCTGTCCAACCAGCCGGGTGCGGTACGGCCGGGCAGTACCGGGGTGGCGGTGCCGGGGTACTCGGTCGAAATCCGGGACGAGCAGGGTGCGGTGATTTCGGAAGCGGGACGGCCGGGTGAGCTGTTCGTCTCCGGCCCGTCCATCGCGACTGGGTACTGGGCGCGATACGAGACTACGAAACAGGTTTTTCAGGGGCCGTGGTTGCGCACCGGGGACAGCTACGTGCGTAACTCCGACGGTACGTATACCTGTCTCGGCCGGTTTGGGGACATGCTGAAGGCGGGCGGGATTTGGGTGTCTCCGTCCGAAGTGGAGGAACGACTGCTGCAACATCCGGCGGTTGCCGAGGTAGCGGTGGTCGCCGCGCCGGACGAAGACGGACTGGACAAACCGGTGGCCTGCGTTGTCGCCGCGCCTTCGTCCGCTGTGGACGCTGAGGAGCTGATCGAGTTTTGCCGGGAGGGCTTGGCGGCGTTCAAGCGGCCGCGCGGGGTGGTCGAGATGGCCGAGCTGCCGAAGACCGCGACCGGGAAGATCCGGCGGAACGTGATCCGCGAAATGGTGCGCGAGTCGCTGCTCGTGCCGCAGCCGCAATCGTGATCGACTGGCCGGCATGATCGACGAGCATTTCGTGGTGGACGCCCACGTGCACACCCCGCGACTGCCCACGCTCAAGCCCGCGTGGCTGGACTGGGCGCGCGACTTCGCCGGCGAGTATCCGTGGCGCACAGTGTATGACGCGGACGGTGCGGTGCTCCCCGCGGCGATGGACGACCTCATGGCACGGGAGGGCGTCGACCGGGTGCTGCTGTTTTGCGAATACAGTCCGCGGGCCACCGGTATCCAGGCGATCGAAGACAATCTTCCGCTGGTCGCTCATAACCCCGAGCGGTTCCGGCTGGTGGCCAACGTGAACCCGCATCTGCACCATCCGCTGGCCGAGGAGGTGGAACGCCAGCTCGCGCTGGGCGCGGTGGCGTTGAAGATCCACCCGGTGCACGGCGCGTTTTCCCCGGCGGACAAGGAGCTGTACCCGGTCTACGCCTTGTGTGCCGAACGCGGAGTTCCGGTGATCCTCCACTCGGGACTGTCGGTTTTCCCGGGATCCCGTGCCAGCTATGGGGATCCTTCGCTGCTGTCCGATGTGGTCGAAGACTTCCCGTCGGTGAACTTCGTCTTCGCGCACGGCGGCCGTGGCTGGTGGTACGACGTGGCGGCGTTCATGGCCCAGGCGAGGCCGAACGTGTGGCTCGACCTCGCCGGGCTGCCGCCGAAGAAACTGCCGGAGTATTACGCGCGATTCGATCTCGTGCGGTTGGCGCGGAAATGGATCTTCGGTACCGACTGGCCCGGGGTGCCGGGAACCGCGGTGAATGTCCGTGCGGTGGCCGATTTGGGTTTGCCCGCGGACGTCCTGGACGGTGTTCTTTCCGGCAACGCGTTACGGCTGATGCCCGGCCTGCGCTGAGTTTCTTCGCGTCGAGCGGCCGGTCTAGCGTGTGGTCCGGACCGGTACCGCAGCTGTCGACGGAAACTTTCTGCTTGTCTTTTGCAAGCACTAGCCGGAGGCGATGGTAAAGTGCAAGCGGTCGGAGGAGGTATGCGATGCCGGACGATCCGCGCTCGGGGTGCCCGATCAACGCCGCGATCGAGGTCGTCGGCGACCGCTGGAGCCTGCTGGTCCTGCGCGACGTGATGTTCGGCGACCGGCGGCATTTCCGGCAATTGCAGTCGCAGTCGGAGGAAGGAATCGCGTCGAATATCCTCGCCGACCGGCTGCGCACGCTGACCGAAGCCGGATTGCTCACGCGCGATTCGGCCGGTCGCGGGCAGCGCGCGACTTACAGTTTGACCGAAGCGGCGATTCAGCTGGTGCCGGTCTTGGTGGCGCTGGGAAGCTGGGGCTTGCGGCATCGGCCGACGACGCCGGAACTGCGCGTCCGAGCGGAACTGCTGGAGGCCGGCGGCCCGCCGCTGTGGGAAGAATTCATGGCGGAGCTTCGGGAGCGGCATCTCGGGATCCCCCGGCCGGGCGGGGGCGGGCCGACGGCGATGGAGCGCTTGGCGGCGGCTTACGCGGAGGCTGTCGCTCGGGGCTGATGCGGCGGGCGATGTGCCTCGTTGCCTCGGATCGATCTGTCGGCCCGCTGCGCGCCCGAGACGCCCGCCCGGGGCTGGATACATTCAGCCGAAGTTGATCACTCAATCCGGCGTTCGCCCTGCTGAAACGGATCCGCCGAGCTGCCCGGCCCGTCAGCCTTCCCGTGCGAGAAAGGGAGCCGGGAATGCGGAATGAGGATGAAGTGCGCCGTTTGTCGACGAGAATGAATCGGATCGTCGGCGCGAACCCGGGTTTTCGTGCCGACGTGGACGATGCTTGTCAAATGGCCTGGCTGGAATTGCTCAGCCGCCAGCCGAACTTGCGGGATGCGAACGGCCTGGCCGGTTGGCTGACGACGGTCGCGTGGCGGCATGCGCTCCGGGCGGCCGAAAATCGGGCGCGGGTGAAGTCGGTGGTTGACTCGCGCCTGGATATGCCCGCATCGGCGGAGTCGCCCGAGGCGGAGACCTTGGCCGGCGAGCTGGCGACCGCGTTATGGCGCGCGGTGGAGAAGTTCCCGGAGCGGCACCGGCGGATGATGCTCCTGCTGGCGCACTGCCCGGAGCTCCGGCACGACCAGCTGGCCGCCGAACTGGGCATCTCGCCGTCGAGCGTGAGCCGGATCCGGTACCGCTGCTTGGCGGTCCTGCGCCGTCGGCTGGAGGCCGAGGGCTTCAGTTATCCATGAACCCGGGGTGGCCAACCCGCGATCACCCGTTCACCGACCGAAGCGTCCGCATCGCCTCCGCCAATCCCTCGGCGTCCGGGCCCAGCGGGGCGAGCACGATCCGCCGCAGGATTTCCGCGCAGGCGGCTCTCGCTTTGAGCGCTACCTCCAACCCGTGCTCGGTCAGGGCGGCGAACGTCACCCGGCGGTCTTCCGGGCTCGGGATCCGGCAGATCAGATCCGCGGCGGCCAAGCGGTCCGCCACCTTGGTGAAGCCTCCGCTCGACAGGGCGGCTTCGGTCGCCAGGCGGGTCATCGGCATGCGGTGTTCGGGCGAACGCACCAGGCGCAGCAGGATGTCGAACGACGCGGGAGCCAGGTCGAACCGGGCGGCGATTTCTCCCATCAGCGCGTTCTGCGTGGCCAGATAGCCCTCGATCACGAGGCCCCACCACGTCACGATCTCGTCGTCGTCCGTCTGCGGATCCGGGGTCATCTGCCGGAGTCTACCCGGAATACATCTTGCGCGCGAGAATTTACGCTGGACAACGAAGGATGAGGTGTCCAAAGAGGAGTGACGATGACGCACCGGTCCGCCGAGGGCGACCCGGTGCTTATTCTCCTCCACGGAACCGGCGGTGGCCAGACGATTTGCTCAGTGTGGCGAGCGAACTGAGCCCGGAATCGGCGACGCTCGCGCCGACGGGGCCGATTTCGGAAACGGGGCGGCGCGGTGGTTTCGGCGGTCGGCGGAGGAGTGTTCGATCATGAGGACGTCCGGGCGAGGGCGGGCGAACTGGCGGATTTCCTCAACGAGGCCCGGGAAAAGTACGGGTTCAGCAGGGCGGTGGCGGTAGGATTTTCGAATGGAGCGAACAGCACGGCAGCGGTAGCGCTCACCCGGCCGGACGCGCTCAGGGAAGCGATGCTGTTCTCGTCGATGTCCCCATTGCCGGAATTGCCGCGCCTCGATCTCACCGGAACTCGCATATTCCTTTCCCGTGGCGAACAGGATCCGCTGCCCGCCGCCGACGAACTCGTCCGCCAGTTCCGCGAACGGCATGCCGACGTGGCGACGCACCGCTGGCCGGGAGGGCATCAGCGGTGACCGGCGAAGGAGCAAGCGCGGCAAGGGCCTGGCTCGCTAGGGTCGGGGCATGACCGAGCTGACCCGCGCGCAAGACCTGCTCGCCTCCACGATCCTCGCCGACGGACACAACGACCTGCCATGGGCGCTCCGCGACAAAGCCGGCCCGAACCCGGTCGAGGCGGTGGCGGGCGTGGATCTCACGGTGGCCCAGCCGACGCTGCACACCGACTTCCCCAAACTCGCCGAAGGCAAGCTGGGCCTGCAGTTCTGGTCGGTGTACGTCCCGTGCGAGTTCACGGGCGACAGCGCGGTCACCGCGGTGCTGGAGCAGATCGAGGTGGTTTACCAGCTGGCCGAGCGCTACCCCGAGCGGCTGCGGCTGGTGACTACGGCCGAGGAGGCGGAGGCGGCGTTCGCGGACGGGCGGATCGCGTCGCTGCTCGGGGCCGAGGGCGGGCACAGCATCGCCGAATCCCTCGGCGTGCTGCGGATTCTGCGCCGGCTCGGCGTTCGCTACATGACGCTGACGCACAACTTCAACACCACCTGGGCGGACTCCGGAACCGACAAGCCCGAGCACGACGGGCTCACCGAGTTCGGTCGCGAGGTCGTGCGCGAGATGAACCGGATCGGCATGCTGGTCGACCTTTCCCACGTCGCGCCGAGCACCATGCGCGCCGCGATCGAGGTGTCGAGCGCGCCGGTGATCTTCAGCCACTCGTCGTGCCGCGCGGTCAACGACCATCCGCGCAACATCCCCGACGACGTGCTCGCCCAGCTGCCCGGCAACGGCGGCGTCGCGATGATCACCTTCGTGCCCGCCTTCATCTCCGCCGCGGTCACCGAGTGGGACAACCGGCTCCGGGACGCGATGACCGCCGCCGGGCAGGAGTTCCTCGACCTCGGCCAGCGCGGCCGGTTCGCCGAGACCTGGGACGCGCCGCCCAAGCCGAAGGCGACGATCGAGGACGTCGTCGCGCACATCGAGCACGCGCGCGAGGTCGCCGGGATCGACCACCTCGGGCTCGGCGGCGACTACGACGGCGTCGGCACCCTGCCGGAAGGCCTCGAAGACGTGTCGAAGTACCCGGCGCTCATCGCCGCGCTGATGGAACGCGGCTGGAGCGACGAGGACTGCGCGAAACTCGCCGGCCGCAACACGCTGCGGGTGTTGCGCGAGGTCGACGCCAAGCGCTGAATTAGCGCGGCACGGCGAGTGGGCGGACAATCGCGGTATGTCCCACGCGCGAAACGACGGTCCCGACGAGGCCGCGAAATCGGAAGTTCCCGAGGCGCCGGGCACTGAGGTGCCCGGCGCACTCGACCACGCCGCCCCGGGCACCGCACCGGGAGCCGAACCCGGACCGCGGCCGCCCGCCGCGAAACCCGCGGGCCGCCGGGGCAAGGTCAAGTCCACCCGGATCAGCGGCACCTGGATCGCCGTGATCGTGGCGATCGTCGTGCTGGCCTTCCTGCTGGTGTTCATCCTGCAGAACCTGGACACGGCGACCGTCCACTTCCTCGGCGCGTCCGGCAGCATGCCGCTCGCGGTGGCGATGCTGTTCGCCGCGATCGCGGGTGCGGCGCTGGTCGCGTTGATCGGCGGGGCGCGGATCTTGCAGCTCAGGAAGCAGGCGCGGCGTCGTAGGTGAGCGGTCCTGAGTGTTCATCGCGGCGAGAACCGGGATAAACACCCACGACCTCCCCGCCCCCGCAGGATCTCGCACACCGCCGGGTCCCCGCTGACCTGCACTCGCGCGCTCGCTTCCGCTGCGGGCAACGTCCCGCTGCACCACCGCCAGAACGCGTCCGCGTCGGTCGCCAGAGACGCGAGCGGAGACCGTGACCTCGCCGCACCGCGGTCGATCGTCCAGCCCACCGCGGTAGCGCGGAGAGTCCACCGCCCGGCCCCCTCCACCGAACACGTCACCTGACGTCCGGCCCGCGCGGTCACCGCCCGCAATGCCTGCGGCAGCGAACGCAGAAACGTGTCCACTACCGGCGTCCGGAACTCCGGGTCGTCGAGCAGCGGAGCCGCCGCGGCCTCCCGGATCTGCTGCTGAAGCACCCACTGCTCGGCGTAGTCGCGAGCGACCGTCAGCCACAGCGGTGCCGCGGCCGGTTCGTCCAGGTCTCGGTGTTTCCACAGTTCGGTGAGCTGCGTCGTGCTGTCCACGAGCATCGCGAACAGCACCTCCGGCGACAGCTGCCGGCAGGCGGAGACCCAAGACGTCCCGTCGGCGAAGTGGCCGTCCCGGTCCCGGGAGAGCCGCCTGAGCTTGAGGCCGAGGACGTGCGCGGCCAGGTCGTGCACCGTCCACTCGCCGAGCGCGGGCCGGGCCCACTCGGGCGTCCGGAGGTCGGAGAGAACTCCGATCAGCGCCTGTTCTTCGCGCACGAGCAGCGGCAGCACGTCGATCGGCGGTCCCCACGGCGCGGTCATGCGCGCTATCCAACACCCACCGGCTCGGCATCACAGGGCCGTCCGGCCTACTCGCAGGTAGCATCAGCGCGAACAGTGAGGGGAGCAGCCTGTGGACTACCAGCGACCGAACGGCCGGGGCACCGCCGAGGACGTGGCCAACCTGGCCCGCCGGGCAGGCCAGCTCGCCGGATGGGCGGCGCGCACCGGCTTCGACCTGACCCGCAAACTCCCCGGGGTGGACACCGCTGAACGCGGCCTCAAGCAGGTCGAACGCGGGCTGCTGAGCGAACTGCGCCGCCGCCTCGACGAGGTCGACGATCCTTATCACGCGGCGCTGACCGCGGCGTCCGCGATGAACCGCGCCGACGCCGGCAGCCGCGCCGTCGAAACGACCGTGACGCTGGTGCCCGCCCGCGACCACGTCGAACCGCTGCGCGCGGCGATGGCCGAACTGCTCAACCACTCCATCGGCTTCGGCCGCGAGCGCGCCCGCGAGTACCTGTACGCGATCATTCTCCGCCAGCTCACGCCTGACGAGGCGCGCATCCTCTCCGCGCTGTCGGACGGCTCCCCGTTCCCCGCGATCGACGTCGCCGAGCGCAGCGCCATGGGCGGCACCGGCCGGATCTTGCTGCGCAACGCCTCGACGGTCGGCAAAGCGGCCGGGGTGTCGCTGCCGGACCAGGTGCCCGGCTACGTGACCCGGCTGATCGGCCTCGGCCTGGTCGAACTGGACGAGGAGGTGCCCTCGCTCGAGACGCAGTACGAGATCCTGCTGACCGACGAGACGGTCCGCGAGGTCGAGAAGCGGGCCAAACGGATCAAGATCGTCCGCCGCACGATCCATGTCTCGCGGCTGGGCGCGCAGTTCTGGCAGGCCTGCGACCCGAGCCTCGGCTGAGCCGATGGGCGAGTTCGTCTCGAAGATTCTCGACGACTTCGTCCGGTACTGGCCGCTCTATGTCTCCATCCCGATCGTCGCCGCGCTGATCGGGTACGGCACGAAGCTGGTCGCGATCCGGATGATGTTCCAGCCGGTCGAGTTCATCGGCGTCAAACCGTTCCTTGGCTGGCAGGGCATCGTGCCCAAACGGGCCGCGCGGATGGCGAGCATCGCCTGTGACACGATGACCGAGCAGCTGATCAAACCGGCCGAGGTCGTCGCCCGGCTCGACGCCGCCCGGATCGCCAAGGAAATCGAGAAACCGCTGCTCGCGGCGGTCGAGGACATCGTGCGCGAGGTGGCCGGGCACTATCAGCCGGGTCTGTGGGAATCGCTGCCGGTCGGCGTGCAGCGGCTGGTGATCCAGCGCGTGCAGGCCGAATCGCCGCACATGGTCAAGGCCGTGCTCGAACTCATCCAGTCCGATGTGGACAGTGTGTTCGACCTCAAGGGCATGGTGGTGACCAGCCTCGTCAAGGACAAACGGCTGCTCAACCGGATCTTCCAGGAAGCGGGCGCGGAGGAGTTCAAGTTCATCGCGCGCTCCGGGCTCGTGTTCGGCGGCCTGATCGGCGTCATCCAGATGGTCGCCTGGGTGCTGTTCAAGTTCCCGCCGATCATGCCGTTGTTCGGTCTGTTCACCGGCTGGTTCACCGACTGGCTCGCGCTGCGGATGATTTTCTACCCGCTGGAGCCGAAGAAATACTTCGGCGTCACCTGGCAGGGCCTGTTCCTCAAGCGGCGCGGGGAAGTCGCCGAGGCCTACGGCGAGTTGATCGCGAAGGAAATCATCACGCCGCACAACGTCATCGAGGCGGTGCTGCAGGGACCGCTTTCCGATCGGGTGCTGGCGCTCATCCAGCGGCAGCTCGACCGCGAGCTGGGCCGCGCGGCGAACGTGGCGAAACCGTTGCTGGTCTTCGCCATCGGCAGCCGCCGCTACCAGGACATGAAGCTGGCCATCGCCGAGCAGATCATGACCCGGCTGCCGGAGACGATGAGCTACATCGAGGATTACGCCACCGACGCGATGGACATCCGGAACGTCCTGGTCGGCAAGATGAAGGAATTGTCGCCCGAGGAGTTCGAGCAGCTGTTGCGCCCGGCTTTCCAGCAGGACGAATGGATTCTCATCGCGACCGGCGCGGTGCTCGGGTTCGCGGTCGGCGAGGCGCAGGTACTGGTGCTGGAGCACCTCGCCTCCTGACGCCGCCCCCTTGTGGAGGAGCGGCCTGGGCCGGGAGACTGACCCTCATGGGTGAGACGGCGGTGCCGTGGCCGCAGGAAATCCGGATCGCGATGGCCATGGTGGGGGGATCCAGCCTGGCAGTGTGGATGGGGGGAGTCGCTACCGAGACGTCGGCGTTGCTGCATGCTTCGCGCACGCCGGACGCAAGTAACGGCTATCGGAAACTGCTCGACCTTTTGCACGCTTCGGTGCGCCTGGATGTGCTCACCGGAACGAGCGCGGGCGGCATCAACGCCGCGTGTCTCGGGCTGGCCGAGGCATACCGGTCGACGCCGGCGATATTGCGCGACACCTGGTTCTCCGCCGGGTCGCTGGAGAATCTGATCCGCGACCCCGGCGAGACGCGGCCGCGTTCGGTGCTGAACGGTGACAAGGTGCTGCTGGGCGGGCTGGTCCAGGCAATGCACGACATCACCGGATCCGGCGTCGTGCCCACCGAGCCGCCGGACGTGACCGTGTTGCTCACCGGCACCATGCTCGACGGCGAGACCACGCAGTACGACGACGCGCTCGGAAACCGGGTGCGGGACACCGAACATCGCATGCTGTTCCGCTTCGACGGTCCATTGTGGAATAACCAGGTGCACGGCCCGCTCGCGCTCGCCGCCAGGTCGAGCGCGTCCTTCCCCGGCGCGTTCGAGCTGTCGCGCATGCCGATCGGCCCCGAGGCGGCGGACCGGATGCATCCGGACATGACCGACTACACGGAGCTGGTGCGTTCGCATTGGCTCGCCGACGGCGGCGTGCTGGTGAACAAACCGCTGCGGCCGGCGCTGCGGGAGATCTTCGAACGCTCGTCGTCGACGGATGTGCGGCGGCTGCTGCTGTATGTCGTTCCGACGGTCGACGGCGAAGCCAAGCCGATGACCTGCGACCCGGCTGATCCGCCGATGCTCGGCACCGCGCTGGCGAAGGTCGCCTCGACGATCATGAGCCAGACCATCAGCGTCGAACTGGAGGAATTGAGCAGGCACAACTCCGCCGTCACGCGCACCAGGGACACCCGGGTCGCGCTCGCGTCGCTCGGCCTGCGCGGCGGACAGCTGGTGGACGACCGGGTGCACCGGGCGTACCTCGACCGCCGGGTCGCGCTCGACGCGGCCGAACTGGTGCGCGCGGTCACCCGCCGCTACGAACTGTCCGATGAGGACGGTGGCTGGGCGGCCGGGAATTCGGCGCTGCTGCAAGACATCGCCGCCGACGGGCTGCGCCGCGGGATTCCGGACACGCTGCCCGGCGAGTCGGTCACGGTCGGCGAGATGGTTCGCTACCGCACCTCGACTCTGGAGGACGCGGTCGCCACCGGTATCCAGCTGATCAACGCGGGCTTCCGGATGGGCCCGGATCTCGACCAGGCGACCCAGCTCAACGAGGTCCGCGCGAAAATGCACGCCGCCCGCCGGAGCGCGGCTCGCGACGTGCGGTTGTCGGCGTGGGTGGCCCGGCACGAACCGCCGCGGCCGGGCGCCTCGATGCCGGACTGGATCGGCCAGCTCGCCGCCGAATGGGCGGATCTCGGGGCGTCGGACGCGGTCCGCGAGGCGTGGCCGGAGCTGACCGGTGCGCTGCGGTCGGCGGCTCCGGTGCTGCAATCGTTGTCGGGCAAGGAAAACCAATGGTCCGCCGATGCCGCGGACACGGTGACGACGCTGCTCGACTGGTTCGGCCTGGACAACGCGGACGTCGCGGACGGTTTCGTGATGGCACGGTTCTTGTTGCTGCACATGGCAACGCGCGGACTTCTGGCCGAGGCGCCGGCGGTGGACCAGCGCGTCGATCTGGTGCAGATGAGCGCGGACAGCCGCACCCTGCTGGATCTGGCCCGGCCGCGCGGCCGGGACAAGCTGACCGGGACGCAGGCGAGCAACTTCGGCGGATTCTACAAAGCGTCCTGGCGCGCGAACGACTGGATGTGGGGCCGGATCGACGGCGCGGGCTGGCTGACGCAGTGCCTGCTCGACCCGAAACGCCTGCGGGTACTGCGCGACATCGTGGGCCCCGGGGAATTCCGGGAGCAGGTGCGGACGACGTTCCGCGAGATCGGCTGGGAGCCGCCGTCGCCCGCGGACAACGGGATGCCCGCGGACCTGTCCGGTCTGCTCGCGCAGCTGGGCGACGAACTGGCTTTCCTTGGCCTGGACGCGAATCTGTCGCCGGTCGACTTCGGCAAGGAGATCCCGACCAGCCTGCCGGTGACGTCGATGGTGCTGGCGAAGTCGCGGCAGCTGGCCATCGCGCGGGAGGAACTGCCGGTGCTCGCGAGCCAGGCCGAGGCGGATGCGAAGGAGGGCAACGGAAAAGCGTCGGAGAGTTTCCGGAAGTTGATGGTTTCCCGGCCGCTCGAACAAAAAGTCGAGAAAACCGCCGTCCAGCCGGAAAACGGTGGACAACCGGACGCGGCGCAGCGCGCTTTCCAAGCCTGCCAGGTTTCCGCCGAACGCTTCGAGGGCGAACTCGGCAGTACGCTGCTCACCAAAACGATTGTCAAAGCCGGAGCCGCCGGGCTCAATGCCGCCTCCACCGCCACCCGGGTCCCGAAAACCCTCCAGCCGCTGGCGAAGTTCACGCAGTTCAGCAGCCGGAGTGCGTGGTGGGTCACCCAAGGCGCGACGCGGCTGGGCCGTCCCTGGAACCTGCTGGCCGCCGCGATCACCGCGATCGCCGGGTTCGTGCTCAGCGGCGAAGGCGGATCCGTCCTGCAATGGCTCGGTCTGCCCGTGGCGGGCGGCGCACTTGTGTTCCTCGTGGTGAGCCTGCTGACCTTGAGGCGCACGTGGCGAATGGTGCTCACCGTGCTGGGCGTGCTGGTGATAGCCGCGTTGCTGTTCGCGGCTTTCCTGCCGCCCATCGCGCAGCCGCTGTTCGGCTGGCTCGGCACCGTTGTGGACGGTTGGCGCCGCGGGCAGGCTCCGCTGTGGTGGCTCGCGGTCGTCGCGCTGCTCCTGCTGCCCGCGATCTGGACGCCGCTGTCCGGGCTCGGACGGAGGAAGCGGCGGCGGTCCGGTCCGGACAGGCCCCGCTGAACCCCAGGTAGAGCGCGTTTTTCGGCGCTGGACTTGCGGGCGCGCCGCCGAAGGCCCATGGTCTGGGGTCACAGGTCGCATACCGAAGGTGTGCGGCCCAGGCGCACGCATGCCCAGAACTTAGCCTCGTCAAACATGTTTGTGGCACTCCTCACCGGGGTATCCCTGTCGTCCCTGGTGAGGGCGGTGGACGTGGCATGGATCGCTGGCGGCGCGAAAATTCTCTGTTACGTTTCCAAAGTATGTCCGGAAAGCACTTGATCGAATCCCCGACCAAGGCCGATGGTGCCGCTCTTTGGCGAATCGCGCGCGATTCGCAGAAGCTTGATCTCAACTCGCCGTATGCGTACCTGCTGTGGTGCAGGGATTTCGCGGAGACCTCGGTCGTCGCCAGGGTCGACGGTGAGCCGGTCGGATTCGTGATCGCTTACCGAAGGCCGTCCGCGCCGGACGTCGCACTCGTGTGGCAGGTCGCCGTCGACGCCTCGCAGCGCGGAAAAGGCCTGGCCGGGCAGTTGCTGGACGGCCTGTACGCGCGCCTGGTCGGCGAGGGCGTGCGGTACCTGGAAACCACGATCACCCCGGACAACGCGGCGTCGATCCGCCTGTTCGAGTCGTTCGCGAAGCGCTGGAACGCGGATCTGGAACACCGCCGGCTGTTCGAAGTCGCTGATTTTCCGCAGGGGGAGGCACACGAACCCGAGGATCTTTACCGCATCGGGCCGTTGCGCCGCTAACAACCCGTCAATTTCGCCGAGTAGGAGCGAAAGAAATCGTTATGAGCATCTTCGAAGAGCTCGAATCAGAA
The DNA here is from genome assembly GCF_900115345.1 of Amycolatopsis rubida. GTDB lineage: Bacteria > Actinomycetota > Actinomycetes > Mycobacteriales > Pseudonocardiaceae > Amycolatopsis > Amycolatopsis rubida. Next base: position 1,691,269 of record NZ_FOWC01000001.1, read on the forward strand.
GTCCGCAGTTACAGCCGGGGTTGGCCGGTCGTCTTCGACCGGGCGCAGGGCAGCAGGCTCTACAGCGAGGACGGCAAGGCCTACCTCGACTTCTTCGCCGGTGCCGGTGCGCTGAACTACGGGCACAACAACCCGCATCTGAAGAAGGCGCTTGTCGACTACATCCAGCGTGACGGCGTGACGCACGCGCTGGACATGTACACCGTCGCGAAGCGGGATTTCCTGGAGACGTTCAAGGGGAAGATCCTCGCGCCGCGCGAGCTGGACTACAAGGTCGTCTTCCCCGGTCCCGGCGGCGCGAACGCGGTGGAGGCCGCGCTGAAGCTGGCGCGCAAGGTGACCGGGAAGGAATCGGTCATCAATTTCACCAACGCGTTCCACGGCATGACGCTCGGCGCGTTGTCGGTCACCGGCAACTCGATGAAGCGCGGGGCCGCGGGCATCCCGCTGGTGCACGCGACGCCGATGCCGTATGACCAGTATTTCGACGGTGCGATGCCGGACTTCATGTACTTCGAGAAGCTGCTCGAAGACTCCGGCAGCGGCCTGAACGAGCCCGCCGCGGTGATCGTGGAGGGCGTGCAGGGCGAGGGCGGCATCAACGCCGCGCGGCTGGAATGGCTCAAGGGCCTCGACGGCCTGTGCAAGCGGCACGGCATCCTGCTCATCCTCGACGACGTGCAGATGGGCTGCGGCCGCACCGGCCCGTTCTTCAGTTTCGAGGACGCCGGCATTTCGCCGGACATCGTGTGCCTGTCGAAGTCGATCGGCGGTTACGGCCTCCCGATGGCGCTCACGCTGATCAAGCCGGAGCTGGACGTCTGGGAGCCGGGCGAGCACAACGGCACTTTCCGCGGTATCAGCCCGGCGTTCGTCACCGCGACCGAGGCGCTGCGCGTCTACTGGAGCGACGACGAGCTGGAGAAGTCGACCAAGGCCAAGGGGGAGCGCATCGCGAGCACCTTCAAGGACCTGGTGGAGACCTACCCGGAGGCGAATCTCGTCGCGAAGGGCCGCGGCCTGGCGCGCGGTCTCGAATTCGGCAGCGGCGAGCTGGCGGGCGCGGTTTGCAAGGAGGCCTTCGAGCGCGGCCTGTTGATGGAGACCTCCGGTCCGGACGGCGAAGTGATGAAACTGCTGCCCCCGCTCACCCTCACCGACGAAGAACTGAGCGAGGGTCTCGCGATCATCACCGAGTCCGTCGCCGCCGTTCTCAAGTAACCACCCGAAGCACAAGAAGGAGCCCGTCACTTGCTGGTCCGCACGCTCGACGAGATCACCGACACCGACGCTGACATCAAGACCGAGAACTGGCGAAGCAAGCGCATCATCCTCGCGAAGGAGGGCGTCGGCTTCTCGGTGCACGAGACGACGCTGTACGCGGGCACGGTGAACGACTTCTGGTACGCAAACCACATCGAGGCGGTCTTCATCACCTCGGGCGAGGGCGAGATCGAAGACCTCGCCACCGGTGAGGTGCACCAGCTCAAGCCGGGCACGCTGTACCTGCTGAACGACCACGACAAGCACCAGGTCCGCCCGAAGACCGAGATCAAGTGCGTGTGCGTGTTCAACCCGCCGGTCACCGGCCGCGAGGTGCACGACGAGAACGGGGTCTACCCGCTCGTCACCGAAGACTCCTGAGCCTGCGCCGCTCCCACCACCACAAGAAAGAAGAAACGCCAGAAGAACAGGAGGCGAGCCACTGTGACGATCATGGACACCCGGGTCAACGATGGTTACCCGACCCGGATCACCGGTACGCCGGAACACCTTCCGCGCGTGCACCCCACGGTGTGGGGTACCGAGGCTGACGGCCCGATCGACGCCGCGACCCTGGCGAACCACGACGCCAGGGGCTACACGGTCGTGGACGGACTGCTCTCGCCCGGTGAGGTCCAGACGTACTGGCAGGAGGTCGTCCGGCTGTCGTCGGACGAGACGCTGCGCGACGACGAACGCGTGATCACCGAGGTGCGGACCGGCGAGGTCCGGTCGATCTTCGACGTGCACGAGATCTCCGGCCTGATCGCCGAACTGGTGCGCGATCCCCGGGTGCTCGACCGGGCGCGGCAGATCCTCGGCTCCGAGGTCTACATCCACCAGAGCCGGATCAACTACATGCCGGGCTTCAAGGGCACTGGTTTCTACTGGCATTCCGATTTCGAGACCTGGCACGCGGAGGACGGCATGCCGTCGCCGCGTGCGGTGAGCTGCTCGATCGCGCTCACCGACAACTACCCGTACAACGGCGGGCTCATGGTCATGCCGGGTTCGCAGCGGACGTTCGTGCAGTGCGTCGGCGAGACCCCGGACGCCAACTACAAGAGCTCGCTCAAGGACCAGCGGGTGGGTGTGCCGACCAACGACGACATCACCAAGCTCGCCGCGGACTGCGGCATCGAGCAGTTCACCGGTTCGGCGGGTTCGGCGCTGTGGTTCGACTCGAACATCATGCACGGATCGTCGAACAACATCACGCCGTATCCGCGTTCGAACATCTTCCTGGTGTTCAACAGCGTGGAGAACGCGTTGCAGGAGCCGTTCGCCGCGAGCGCGCCGCGGCCGTCGTTCATCGCGGGCCGCAACTCCGCGCCGATCACGCGGTGACCAGCGTTACCTTCGCCAACCGGCGGGTCGCTCGTAACGAAGAATGTGCGCCCTGTTACGTTGTCGCCACCTCGCAGCTCGTCTGCGGAGGCATGGTTGTCCGCGGCGGTCCGGGTTCTTGCTCGGGGTGAGCCCCCCGAACCGCGGGCGGACGGCCGCGATGCACGGGTGGACCGCGCCCCCTGGCGGCCCGGCCGACGATCATTGAGTCCGGCCCCGCACCATCAGATCGGGACTGATGGTGCGGGGCCGGACTCGTCTGTTCAGGGGAGAAATTCACGAAAGAGCGGTTTCTGCGGGCTGCCGCTGACGGTAAGTTGACCTGTCTGGCTGGGGGTGAGCCTGGGAGGTGCGCGCGAGCATGGCCGATGGCGGCGCGCGGGTCGAACTGCTCGGCCCGGTGCGGCTGCTCGACGGCAGCCGCGCGGTTCCCGTCGGCGGTCCCGGGGTGCGGGGACTGCTGGCGCTGCTCGCGCTGCGCGTGGGCAAGGTGGTGCCGCTCGAAGAGATCATCGACGCGCTGTGGGGCCACGATCCGCCCGCCACCGCCCGCACCATCGTGCAAGGCAACGTGTCGCAGCTGCGCAGGCTGCTGCGGGAGATGGCCGATCCGGTCGCCGAGATCAGCACCCGTCCGCCGGGTTACCAGCTTTCCCTCGCGCCGGACCGGATCGACGCGCATCGGGCACGGGCGTTGCTGGACCAGGCCGCGCTGGAATCGCCGGAGAGCGCCTCGAAGCTGCTCGCCGAAGCTCTCGCGCTGTGGCAGGGACCGACCCTGTCCGGTGTGCCCGATTCGGTACGGGCGCCCGAATTGGACGAGTTGCGGCGCGCGATCCGCTACGCCCGGGTCAACGCGGATCTCGACCTCGGCCGGTACGACGAGCTGATCGTGGAACTGAGCCCGATCGTCCGCGCCGACCCGCTCGCCGAACGCATCGCCGGACAGCTGATGCGCGCGCTCTACCACGCCGGGCGGCGCGGGGAAGCGCTCAAGCTGTATCGCACCATCTCGCGGGCCACGCTCGGCTCGCTCGGCGTCGAACCCGGCGCGGATCTGCGCTCGCTGCACGAGCGGGTGCTCAACGACGACCTCGCCGCGCACGAGAGCGCGGTTCCGGAGCAGGCCGTCGCGCCGTCTCAGCTGCCGCCTGCGCTGCCGACGCTGGCCGGGCGCGAGGCGGAGGTGGAATGGCTCGACGGGCTCGCGGAACGCGGCGACAGCACGGTGATCGTGTCGGGCACCGCCGGGGTCGGCAAGAGCGCGCTGGTCATCTGGTGGGCGCACCGCGCGGCCCGGCTGTTCCCGGACGGGGTGCTGTACGCGGCGCTGCAAGGGTTCGATCCGCATCAGCCGCCGCTGGAGCCGGGCGATCTGCTGTCGCAGTTCCTGCTCGGGCTGGGCGTGCCCGCGGACGAGGTGCCGGAGCAGGTGCACGAACGCGTCGCGCTGTACCGCTCGCTGATCGCCGGGCGGCGGATGCTAGTGCTGCTCGACGACGCGCGTTCGGCCGAACAGGTGCGTCCGCTGCTGCCTCCGGGCGCACGGTCGATGACGGTGGTGACCAGCCGGTCGCGGCTGGAGGCGCTGGCGGTGTCGCACGCGGCGAAGCTGCGCGTGCTCGGCACGCTCGCGCCGGCAGCCGCGGTGAGCGTGATCGAGGAACTGGCCGGGCCCGCGGACTTCGACCTCAACCACGCGCTGGCCCGGCTGTGCGGCTACCTGCCGCTCGCACTGCGGATCGCCGGGGCCCGGCTCGCCGCGAGTCCACAATGGACACTCATGGATCTCGTCGGGGAGCTGGGAAACGAACGTACCCGCCTGGCCGGACTGGACGTCACCGGAGCCGACGACGGCGTCCGGGCCGCATTCGACGTCTCGTTCCGCGGCCTGCCGGACGGACTGGCCCGGACGCTGCTGCGGCTGGGCGCGGTGCCCGCCCGGCACACCGGTCCGCACCTGACGGCGGCCATCGCGGAGATCCCGGTGGAGCAGGCCCGCCGCGAACTCCGCACGCTGGCCGCGCACAACCTGATCGCCGAGACTTCGCGCGACGCTTTCGCCCCGCACGACCTGGTCCGGCTGTACCTGCGGGAGCTGGCGGAAACCGAACTGGACCCAGCCGAACGCGCGGCGGTGCTCGACCGGGCGGTCCGCTACCACCAAGCCGCCTCGGACACCGCGCGGCGGAAGATGCTGCGCATCGTCGACCCGCTCGACCTCGCCGGCCTCGTGCCGCCGGACGCGCTGCCGCCGCTGGAAACCTTCGCCCAAGCCCAGGACTGGTTCGCCGCCGAATGGCCGAACCTGCTGGCCGTACTCGACGCCGCCCACGCCGACGGCCGCTACGCCGATGTCTGGCGGCTCGCCCGCGTCGCGCACACCTACCGGGTCGTCTGCCCGCTGTACGAGGAATGGATCCGGCTGGTCGAGCTGGGCCTCGCCGCCGCCGAAGCCGCGGACGAACCGCTTGGGCAGTGCTGGATGCTGATCTCCCGCTGCGCCATCGCGCTCACCTTCGAGCTTTCCCAGGCCAGCATCGCCGACGCCGAACGCGCGCTCGGACTGGCCGCCCAGCTCGACGGTCGCTCGCTCATCGTCGCGAAAATCCACCTCGGAAGCGTGCTGACCCTGCTCGGCCGCTATTCGGAGGCGATCGAACGGCTGCTGGAAGCGGTCGCGGAGACCGAACGCACCGGTGATCTCGAACTGCGCGGCCAAGCGCTCAACAACTGCGCGGAGACGGAGAAGCGCGCGGGTCGTCCGGCCGAGGCGATCACACATCAGCTGGCGTCGCTGGAGATAGACCGCGAACTCGGCGATGACAGCTACGCCGTGGTTTCGCTGAACAACCTCGCGGAACTGCATTTGGGTATCGGCGACCTGGAAGCCGCCGAACGGTACGCGAGGGAGGCCGTGACGCTGGCTGTTGCGCGGCAGTTCGACCTGCAGGAGGGCATCTTGCGGGTGACCTTGGCGCGGATCCTGCGCGGCCAGGAACGGATGGAGCCAGCGCGGGAGCAGTACCGGTGGGCGGTGGCGCTGTATGAGCGGATGAACCCTCGGCAGGTCGAGGACTTGCGGAAGGAAGCGGCCGAGGTGGGGGATCGGTAGCGGTCGGCGGCCCGTTCTCGCCTCCGGACCTGAAGACAAGCTCACCCGAGCATCAATCGGATATTTCGCCCTGCGTTGGCGTGGCGGCGGCAACCCCCGGAACGGACGCCGAGCGGGCAAGAACCCGTCGGCCCGGAGTGAGCGGACAGTCGCCCGGCCCGGCTCTTGTACAACGTTCAGCTGTGTTTTCGCAGGTCGACGTGGTAATAATCGCGTCCGCTTAGCGGATTCTTAGCCATCGGGCGGTCAGCGCGCGTAGGGTCGGCCGCGACGCTGGCGGAGCCCTAGGGGAGGGGCAGGCTGTGAAGCCGGCGACGGGACCGCGGCAAGTACCGCGCGGACCTGGAAGAGCCGCCTGGAGCGGTTCGGTGGCGGTTGGCCGGCCGAGATGGGGGTAGGCCGGCCGGCCGCCAGGCTCTATTCGACATTCGAAGTGCAGAGCGCGATCGAACTGCCGCTGCTTTCGGCGACCTTCTTGCCGTCGACGAGGATCTGGCAGCTGATCTGGTTGGTCACGCCCGCGTTGGCGGTGTCCGCGGTGAGCGAAAGGACCGGCCTGCCGCCGTCGTAGGAGGCGTGTCCGTGCCAGTCGTCGGTGCTCGGCGGGGTGGTCGCGGTGCGCTGGTCGTTCAGCGTGCCGAAGCGGACCGTCGCGCCGTTCGCCGAGGTCACCACGAAGTCGACCGAATGCTTCTCGCCCGGCTGCGGCGGGATGTGCAGTTCGCCCGCCCGTGCGGTGCCGAACATCGACGGGTACAGCAGCATCGCGCCGCAGAGCACGGCGGCCAGTGCGGAAAGCGTGGTTCCGGTGAGTGCGACGCCCAGTCCGCGCATTGTTCCCCGGGAGGAAAGTACGATTCCCGCAATTCCCCCGGCGAGGCCGATGCCGGCGAGCGGCCAGGCGAGGAAGCCCCAATCCGGGAGGAAGGCGACGCCGGCTGCGGCCAGTCCGAGCGTGACCGCGAGCCCGCCGGGCCAGTTGGCCTGTCTCCGGGGCGGCTCCTGCCGGGGCGGACGGTGCGGACCAGGACGAGTAGCGGTCCTGCTGTGTCGTGCGGGTGCGGCCGGATACGGCTGCTCGGTCGTCATGCGTGCCTCTTCCGCCTGTGTTGGCGAAGACGCTAACGCAGATGCCCGCGAAGTTGGAATAATCGTTATCTACTGACAATGTCATCCATTTACCGCGTCCAGGCGGTCGGGGTCATTTCCCGCCGGATTGCGCGAAGCGGCACCGTTTACTGCCCGAAAAAGGCAGAATGATTCCGAAGAGCGACCGCGCGCTTACCCGGCGGTCGGGTCTGGCGACGTGGCACTCCGCGCGCCATTCACTGATCGAAAAGACTGACTTCCGGAGTGATTTCGAGAAGTTCGTGCACCGGCCTGCCGCGCCGTCCGTCGATGGTCGTCGTGCGCACCACGCGCAACCGCGCGGTCACCGGGCGATCGAGGTTTTCCTTGATCTGGTCGAGCAGATCCGGGGCGACCGCACCCTGAATGGTTCCACCCGATTCCCGCTCCAGGTAGAAAATCCGCCGCCGGGTGCGCACGCCGTCGAGGCGCCCGGTCACCGTCTCGTAGCCGACCGCTTCGCGGGACTCGCGCAGGCTGCCCTGCAGCACCCGCGCCTGTTCGGTGGTCATGCTCCGGGTCACCTGCTCGCCCGCGGTGGGCGTGAGCGCCATCCCGATGCCAGCGTGCTTGCTGACCGCGTTGACGACGTCGCTGACCGCGTTGCGCACCGTGTCGCGCTGCAGCAGCACCGCGTCGAGGGCACCGTCGTCGGAACCGTTGGCGGGCAGGAAATCGCAGAGTTCCTTCACCGCTCGCTCGGACAGCGTTTCGATGCCGTCGTGGATCAGCGCGTCGTCGACCGCCGGTTCCGGGAAACCGAAGAAGATCGCGTTGCCCGCCTGTCCCTTTTGGATCAGCGGGGCCTTGTCCCGGTCCGCCTGCTGGACGAAGGTGACCTCGTTCGACGGATTGCGGATGATGTGCCCGATTTTCGCCGTCGCGTCCTGCAGCGCGCGGCTGATGTCGGAAAAGGTGTACGCGTCGATGTGCGTTTCGCCGATCACCGACACGTGCAGCAGGGGCGCGCGGCAGGTGCGCTCGAACTTCGCGTTCGCCGCCATCGCCGAGGCACGCGCGAGGTCGTCCAGCCACGTGCCGCCGGGGATCTCGTCGGCGATCCGCCGGAACTCGTTCCTCACCACACCATCTCCGGAATGCCTCTGCCGCCGTCGGCCCACACCGCTTCCCACACGTCCTCGTCGCCGGGACGGCACAGGAAGCCGTCGAGCATGCCGCCGACCGGCTGGATCTGGTCGAGGTACATCGCGGGCTGGCCGACGATGATGCCGCGCAGGGTCAGCAGGCCGTACAGCGCGGTGCGGCCGCTGTCGTCAAGCCGCTTCAGCGCGCCCCATTCGTCCGGCAGCAGCACCACGTCGAGCCCGCGCGGAGGATGCGCCGTGCGGGTGACGAACGCGCCGCCGAGCCAGGCCCGCCCGGACGTGATCACCCGCTGGGCGACCCCGAGGTAGCTGTTGAGCGCGCTGAAGAGGATCTCGCGCTCGTTCTGGTGCGGCGCGTCGTAGACCAGCCGCTCGTAGACGTCGGCGAGGTCGGCGTGGTGGCGGCCCGGCGGCAGCAGGTTCTGTGGCGTCCAGTGCGGAAGCGCCATCGGACCTCCTGACGTCGTCCGGGGCCCTCGGCGCCCGCTTACCGTGCGTAGCCGAATCTACCAGGTGGGTGTCAGCCACTGCGTCCAGGTCGCCGGGGCGCGGGTTCGTCGCCGTGCGGCCAGTGCGGACTCCGCTGGTCGTCCTCGGGCCAGCTCAGTTCGCCCGACAGCCGCGGCTCGGGATCGGGCAGCGGATGCCCGGCGGAATCGTGCGTCGCGTGCTGCCCGTGGTACGGCTCGTCCGGGTCGACGTCCGGGTAGTCGTTGTAGACGCGCTCCGGCTGGTCCTCGTAGTGCGGGTACGCCGGTTCCTCGTAGTCCTCGTAGTCCTCGTACGGGTTCGCCTGCGGGATGTGCCGGGTCTCCTCGGCCGGTTCCTCCGCCGGCGCCGCCGCGGGCCGGTACGGCTCGGCCTCGGCTTCGGCCTTCGGCCGGGCGGCCCGTGTGAACAGCCACATGACTGCCGCCCCGAGCAGGAACGAGACGAGCAGCCACAGCCAGATCTGCCCGAAGAGCCAGAGCATCCGCCATCACCTCTGTTCCACTGTGATCTCGACCCGCCGGTCGCTGTCGCCCCCGTTGCCCGCGCCGCTCGCGCTGGCCACCGCGAGCAAGCGGTCGGGCGGCACGTCCTCGCGGATCAGCAACCGGATCACAGTCAGCGCCCGGTTGCGGGAAAGCTTCAGCGCCGCGCTGCGCCCGCCCGGACCGTCGGCGACCCGGCCGACAAGGCGGTAGCGGAAGTTGTCCGGGGCGTCGCGCAGCAGCGGTGCGAGATCGCGCGCGGCCTGCTCGCCCTGGTCGGTGAGCTTCGCGGTGTCCGGCTCGAAGGTGATCGGCGCGGCCGCGAGCTTGCGGTCCAGCTCGGCCTGGATTCCGTCGCGGTCGGTCGGCGGCGCGGACGAACTCGGCGGCGGGCTCGAAGGCGGCGGATTGGACGGCGGAGTCGTCGACGGTTCGGGCGACGGCGCGGACGGCGCCGGCCCGGCGCCGCCGGAGGCTTGTGCGGACTCGACCCCGTCGACCCCCTGCACGATGCCCAGCGCGCGGCCGGCTTCCTCGGCCGGGAACCCTTCGAGGGTCGCCTGCCGTCCGGAGAACTTCACCTCGCCGCCGGACAGGCCCGCCGCGTCGAGCGCGGAGCGTGATCGCGCGGCGAGGTCGTCCTGGATTCCGCTGCCCTGCAGCCAAGTCACGAGGCCCGCGAGCAGGGCCGTGACCACCACTGCCACGGGGATCAAGCGAAGCCACCCTCGTGCACCGGACATAACAGGACCCTATGCCGGGGCCGTCCGGATGGCGACCTGGTGTCGGCCGCCGTTCGGGTGGACCCTCGTGCGTGCCGATCCCGGTTCTCACCGGGATCGCCGCTCACCAGCGTTCAGGCGGTCGCGTTGCCCCGCACGTCGATGCTGATGCTCGCCGGGTCGTCCGGCACGAGCGGAACGAGCGGAGCCAGTTCGGGGCGCTTCGGCGACAGCCCGTCGCCCATGGACTCGCCGCGCAGCTGACGGCGGATCCACGGCAGCAGGTGCACCTTGGTCCACGCGAGGTCCGACCGCCGCGACGTGATCCAGGTGGCGGGCTCGGTGCTCGCCGGGTACGGCTCGCGCCAGTCCTCGGTGACCGGGACGCCGAGCACCTCGGCGGTGAGCAGCGCGATCCGGCGGTGCGCGTCCGGCGTGAAGTGCAGCCGGTCGTCGCTCCAGGCGCGCCGGTCGTGCAGCGGCTCCATCGTCCACAGGTCGACCATCTTCGCGCCGTGCCGGGCCGCGATCGCCCACAGATGGGTGTTGTAGATCGCGACCTTGCCGCGCAACACGCTCATCACCGACAGCGTCTTGGTGTCCGGCCCGTTGAAGATCACCACCGGGATCCCGGCCGCGCGCAGCTTCGCCACCCCTGCCTCGAAGCGCTCCGCGATGGCGTCGACGTCCGCCCCCGGCACGATCACGTCGTTGCCGCCCGCGCACAGCGTGACCAGGTCGGGCTTCAGTTCCAGAGCGAGCGGGAGCTGCTCGTCCATGATCTCGTCGAGCATCTTGCCGCGCAGCGACAGGTTCGCGTACTGGAAGCCGGGCTCGTCGCCCGCCAGCATCTCGGCGAGCCGGTCGGCCCAGCCCCGGAACGTCCCGTCGCCCCGATGGTCGTTGAGGCCCTCGGTGAAGCTGTCCCCGATGGCTACGTAGCTGTTGATCCCGTACACGCTGGGTTCCCCTTTCCCGCTGGTGCGCGCCTGTTCCCCGTGAAGTCCCGGATCTAGTTGTACACCCCAACTAACATTCGGACGTCCCCATATCCTTCCCGCCGGACACGACGGGTTCAGCGGGATGTCACAGTCTCTTACTTTGTCGGGGGTTTCCGCCTCCCTATTACGGCAATTTCACCGGGACGAACCTCACGACGGCGCGCGTACCGGGCGCCATGTGGGGTAGGTCTCCCGACCTGGGGCTCCGCCGCGACTTGCGGCAGGCTGGAAGATGTGACAGACGAGACTGCGAAAGGGCCGGCACGGGAGTCGCTCACGCAGATCCTCGGCGGGCGGCGCGGCGCGATCGACGCCAGCATCCCGCCCGCCGCGTTCGTCGTCGGCTGGCTCGTTTCCGGCCAGTCGATCGCCTGGGGAGCGGGGGTCGCGATCGGCGTCGCCGTGCTGCTCGGCGCGTACCGGCTGGTTCGCGGCGACAAGGCGCGCGCGGTGGTGGTGAGCCTCGCCGCGGTGGTGATCGCCGCGCTGATCGCGATGCACACCGGCCGCGCCGAGGACTTCTTCCTGCTGCAGTTGTTCTCGAACGCGGCGAGCGCGCTGCTGTTCGCGGCGAGCATCGCGGTCCGCTGGCCGCTGCTCGGCGTGATCGTGGGACTGCTCCTGGGGCAGAAGACCCGTTGGCGGCGCGACCCGGCTCTGCTGCGCGCGTATTCGTGGGCGAGCGGCGTGTGGGTGCTGCAGTACTTGCTGCGAGTGGTCGTTTACGGCCTGTTGTGGTGGACCGGACAGGTAGTGGCACTCGGAGTGGCGCGCACGGTGCTCTCCTGGCCGCTGGTGGCCGCGACCGTGGCGGTGAGCGGCTGGGTCCTCTACCGGAGCCTTCCAGCAGAACACCCGGGCCTTCGCCTGGCGAAAGACCCGGGTGCGGGCGGGTCCGAAACCGGGCCCGGAAGTTAAGGCGGCCCCCGGCGAGGGGGGAGGGTCCGGGGGCCGGTTCCTACGGTACCCGGACCGGAGGGGTTGAGTCGACGGTTTCGACTCTTCCGCTCAAGTTTTGGTGGCATTCACCCGTCGGGATGGTCGCGGGGTGTCCTCGCCCCACGCTTCCACCGCCGCGAGCCATGCCGCGCCGAGCACCCCATCGGAGCTGGTCAGAACGTTAAGACCGGCGAATTCGGCGCGCACGCGAGCCCCGACCGGGCCGGTTTCGGCCAGTACGCTGCCCACGAGCACGATCGGAGTTTTTTCTCCCGGTTCGCGCGTGGCGTGAGCCACGCGCACGAGATGCCGGGCACCCCGCGCGACGATCTCCTCCGCGCCGGGCTCTCCGGCCGCAGCGGCGGCACTCACCAACGGCGCGTACCGGGCCAGCCGGACCGGGGGTTCCGCGTTGGCATGAGTCACCAGCGCCCACCTGACCTTGAAGCGATCGGACAGGTCCACTGCGGACGGTCCGAACGCTTCGCCGAGGACCGCCTCGGCCAGTCCGTCGAGCGGGCCGTCGCCTTCGAGCGCGGCGAGCGTGGCGCGCACGGCTTCGCGGCCGAGCCAGAAGCCCGAGCCCTCGTCGCCGAGCAGCCAGCCGTGCCCGCCCGCGGTCGCGACCATCCGGCGGCCGCGGATACGCCCGGCGATCGAGCCGGTGCCCGCGACGAGCACGGTGCCGTCCGGTTCGGCCGTCGCGGACGCGTAGGCCACTTCGGCGTCGCCGGTTACCCGGACCAGGCCACCGAGACCGATCCGCTCCCACGCCGCGGTGAACTCCGCGGCGACCGCCGGGTCGGACAGCTTGCTCTCGCCCGCCATGCCGACCACGACGCCGAGCACGTCGGTGTGTCCGTCCACTGCGGACTCGATGGCCCCGGCGATCCGGGCCGCCGCCAACGCGGGCGGATGCGAGTTCGGGTTCGCGCCTTCCGCGGCTCCGGTGCCGTGCACGACGCCGGCGGCGTCGACCGCGATCGCTCGCGTCGACGTGCCGCCGGCGTCCACGCCTACGACGAGGCTCACCGGGTCTTGGTCACCTTCAGCAGCCCGCGCGGGTTGTCCGGGTTGCCGCCGCGCGCGAGCGACAGCCCGAGCGCGATCCGCTGGATCGGCAGGATTTCCAGCACCGGAGCCAATTCCTCGACAGTCGGGGCGACCGGGATGCGCAGCGCGGCGGGCACGTCGTTCGCCGCCGAGCCGACCGCGAGCACGTCCGCGCCGCGCTCGCCGACCGCTTCGAGGACCTCGCGCATGGCTTCGCCGCCGCGGCCGAGGCTGGTGGCAGCGAGCACGGCGGTCTCGCCGTCGACCGCCGCGACCGGGCCGTGCAGCAGGTCCGCGCCGCTGTACGCGCGGGCCGCGAGGTAGCTCGTCTCGGCCAGCTTCAGCGACGCTTCGAGCGCGCTGGCGTAGGAGTAGCCGCGGCCGGTGGTGAGTACGCGGTCGACAAAGCGATAACGGTCAACCGCACGCCGCACGCCCTCGACGGAACCGTCGAGCGTCTGCTGGGCCAGTTCGCCGATCTTCGCGGCGTCCTCTCCCTTGCCGCCGCGGATCGCGTCGATGAAGAGGTACAGCGCCATCAGCGTGGCCGAGTACGTCTTGGTCGCCGCGACCGCCTTCTCGACCCCGGCGCCGATGTCCACGCCCAGCTCCGAAGCCGCGCGCAGCGGCGAGTCCGGGGTGTTGGTGACCGACACGGTCAGCGCGCCCTGACGGCGGGCGGCCTCGGTGGCCTCGATCAAGTCGGGCGATCCGCCGCTCTGGCTGACGGTGATGAAGAGCACGTCGCGCAGGTCCGGGCGGGCGCCGTAGAGCGTCGCGGTGGACGGCGACACGAGCCCGGCCGGCAGGCCGAGGAGTACCTCGATCAGGTATTTCGCGTACAGCGCGCCGTGGTCGCTCGAACCGCGAGCGGCGAGCAGGGCGAACCGCGGCGGGTTCTGTGAGATCTTTTCCGCGACTGCTGCGATGCCGGACCGCCGCTCGACCAGTCCGGCGAGAACGCTGGGCTGCGCCGAGATTTCCGCGGCCATGTGCTCGCCGGGACGTAGTTGGGTCATCACTTTCCTCTCCGCCGGGACGGGTGTCCCGGTGTGCTGAGCGGCGTCCGGTCAGGTCTAGACCAATGCTAGCCGGGCGGAGCGGGTCGGGAGAAGGGTACGTTTCCTCACGGGGCAGTGGCGCGTTTAATGTGGGAAGACTGAGGGAGCCGGGCATGCTGGAGACACCCCCCGCGAGCGAGGCGGGGACTGCTGCGCGAGGGCAGCGCGAACCCAAGTACTGGGCGCTGAAGCAGCATCTGCTGGACCTGCTTGACGCACTGCCGCCGGGATCGCCGATCCCGACCGAGCGGGCGCTGGCGGGAGAATTCACCGTTTCGCGCACCACCGTGCGCCAGGCGCTGGCGGATCTCACTGCCGAGGGCAGGCTGCACCGCGTCCAGGGCAAGGGCACCTTCGCCGCCGAGCCGAAGCTCGCACAGCGGTTGCAGCTGTCCTCCTATACCGAGGACATGCGCAAGCAGGGCCTGAAGCCGTCGTCCCAGTTGCTGGAACTCGAAGAGCTTCCGGTCGAGGGCGAGATGACCAAGCTGCTGCAGCTGCGCAACGGCGCGAAGATCCTCCGGCTGCGCCGGCTCCGGCTCGCCGACGGCCAGCCGATGGCGCTCGAGACCACGCACCTGCCGCTCGGCCGCTTCCGCGGGCTGCGCAAGCACATCACCGCGGGCGGTTCGCTGTACGCGGTGCTGCGCGAGCATTACGGCGTCGAGCTGGAGCGCGCGGAGGAGACGATCGAGACGTCGCTGGCCGGTCCGCAGGAAGCGGAGATCCTCGGCGCCGACGTCGGCATGCCGGTGATGATGCTGACCCGGCATTCGTTCGCCACCGACGGCAAGCCGGTCGAGTTCGCCCGCGCGGTCTACCGCGGCGACCGGTACAAGTTCGTCACCACGCTGCTGCCCTGACCGCGTGACCACCGCGGGGGACACCGGCATCCGCTGGGGCACGCCCGCTGCTCGCGGCGTGCTCTGGACGACCATCCTCGGTTCGGGGATGGCGATGCTCGACGGCACGATCGTGAACGTCGCGCTGCCCCGGATCGGCGAGGAGCTGGGCGCGTCGGTCGCCGGTCTGCAGTGGATTCTCGACGGCTACCTGCTGGCGCTGGCGGCGCTGATCCTGGTGGCCGGGTCGCTCGGCGACCGCTACGGCAGACGGCGGGTGTACCTGATCGGCGTCGTGTGGTTCGGGCTCGCGTCCGGGCTGTGCGCGGCGGCGACGTCGACCGAACTGCTCGTGCTGTTCCGCGTGCTGCAGGGAATCGGCGGGGCGTTGCTGACGCCGGGTTCGCTGGCGATCTTGCAGTCGTCGTTCTCGCACGAGGACCGGGCAAGGGCGATCGGCTCGTGGTCCGGGCTCGGCGGGATCGCCGCGGCGGTCGGGCCGCTGCTCGGCGGGCTGCTGGTGCAGGCGTGGTCGTGGCGGCTGGCGTTCCTGATCAATCTGCCGCTCGCGGTGATCGTCGTGCTGATGGCGCGGCGGTTCGTGCCCGAGTCGCGCGATACCGCGGCGACCGGGCATCCGGACTACGTCGCCGCCGCGGTCGGCGCGCTCGGCCTGGCCGGGGTGACCGGTGCGCTGGTCGAGGCTCCGGTGCGCGGGATCGGCGATCCGGTCGTGCTGGTCGCGTTGGCGGTCGGTGTCGCCGGGCTCGGCTTGTTTCTTTGGCTCCAGCACCGGGCTGCCGAACCGCTGGTGCCGCCTTCGCTGTTCCGCGACCGGACATTCACGCTCTCGAACGCGCTGACCTTCGTGGTGTACGCGGCGCTCGGCGGCGTGATGATGTTGCTGGTTCTGCAGCTTCAGGTGTCGCTGGGTTATTCGCCGACGCTGGCCGGGCTGGCCGGACTGCCGATCACGGTGCTCATGCTGTTGTTGTCCGGCCGGTCCGGGGCGCTCGCGCAGCGGATCGGGCCGCGGCCGCAGCTGGTGGTCGGACCGATCGTGGTCGGCGTCGGGATGCTGCTGCTGACGCGGGTCGGGCCGGGGTCGTCGTACCTCGGGTCGGTGCTGCCCGCGGTGGTGGTGTTCGGGCTGGGACTGGCCACTGTGGTCGCTCCGGTGACCGCGACGGTGCTGGCCGCCGCGCCGGACCGGTACGCCGGGGTCGCGTCCGGGGTCAACAACGCGATCGCCCGATCGGGTGGACTTCTGGCGGTGGCGGTGCTGCCCGCCGCGGCGGGTTTGACTGGTTCGGCTTATCGCGATCCGACCGCGCTGACGGCCGGGTGGCAGACGGCGTTGGTGATCTGCGCGGTGCTGGCGATTGTCGGCGGGCTGATCGCGTTGGGAATTCACAACGGGGTGCTCGGCGGCGGGGAAGCGGACGATTCGCCGCATCCCGGGGACTGTTTGCATTGCGGGGTGGAAGGGCCGCCCACGCACGTCCATCCGGGTGGGCATCGCTGATCTTTCGGTGGGGGAAGTGTGCTGGGGTTTGTCGGTGCCGGGGAGCTGACCGCTGCCATCGTGACCGGGCTCGACGGGAGTCTGCCGGTGGTGTTGTCGCCGCGCTCGCGGGAGATCAGCGCGGGACTGGCCGCGCGGTATCCGGACGTGCGGGTGTGTTCGAGCAACCAGGAAGTGCTGGATCAGGCGGGCACCGTGGTGCTGGCGGTGCGCCCGCCGGTGCTGCGCGAAGTGGTGGACGAGCTGACGTTCCGGCCGGAGCACGTGGTGCTCAGCGCGGTGGCCGGGGTGCGAGTGGACCAGCTGCGGGAGTGGGTCGCGCCGGCTTCGCGGGTGGTGCGGTCGATTCCGTTGCCGCAGGCGGCGCGGCGGCAGAGCCTGACCGCGATGTACCCGGAGGACTCCGTCGCGCGGGAGCTGTTCGAGCGCGTCGGCCGGGTGGTGGTCCCTCGCGACGAGCCGAGCTTGGAAGCGTTCAGCGCGGCCACGTCGACGTTCGCCGCGCACCTGGACTATCTGGCGACCATCGTCGGGTGGATGGTCGCGCAGGGGGTTGAGGCCGAGGTGGCTTCGGCGTACGTGACGCACGTGTTCGCGCAGGTCGGGAAGTCGCTGGCCGAGGGCGGGCCGCTGGCGGAGCTGACCTCCCGGCACCTGACTCCGGGCGGGATCAACGAGCAGTTGCTGACTCATCTGCGGGCTGAGGGGATGCCGGAGACGGTGCGGCAGGGGTTGGACGCGGTGCTGGCTCGCCTACGGGGTGCCGTCCCGGGATCGGGCGACTAGCCGGGTCTCGATGCTTCGCAGGGCGGCGATCAAGGCGCTGGTCTCTGCCGGTGAGGTTCCGTCGAGCAGGCTGGACCAGGTGGCGCGCAGCCGTTGCAGGTTTTCCGCCGCCTTTTCGGTGGGGTAGAGCCGCACTCGGCGGGCGTCGTCGGGATCGGCTTCGCGGCGCAGCAGGCCCTTGTGCTCCAGGCCCCGGACGGCTCGGCTGACGTTGCTGGAGATCATCTGGGTGGCCTCGGCCGCGGCGTTGACCGTCGTTCCGGGGTGCCGGTCGACGAACCGCATCACCGCGCCTTCCAGCGGCGTTCCCGACTCGGCGTTGGCTTCCTTGGCGGCATTGATGTGCCGGGCCACCGCGAGGATCAGGTCGGCCAGCTCGAAGAGCCGTTCGTCTTTCACCCGGCCAGCGTAGCCCAATGCCTATCGTTTGACAGGTATCTCCTCGGCGACGTAGCTTAGCTATCAATTGATAGCTAAGGGAGCAGTCATGACCGCAGGCAAGAGCGCGTTGATCATCGGGGCGTCGCGAGGGCTGGGCTACGCACTCGCCGCCGAGTTCCTCAGCCGGGGCTGGCAGGTCGCCGCGACCGAGCGCACGCCGTCGGCGCTGCACGAGCTGACCGGGCGCGACCTGGTGGTGGAGACCGTCGACATCGCGGTGCCCGAGCAGGTCGCGGCGCTGCGCGAGCGGCTGGCCGGGTCGGCGTTCGACCTGCTGTTCGTCAACGCCGGAACCAACTACACGACCGACCCCTCGGCGACCTTCGCCGACGTGTCCACCGAAGACTTCGCCCAGGTCATGGTGACTAACGCGCTGAGTCCGATGCGTGTCGTCGAAACCCTGCAAGACCTGGTCCCGGCGACGGGCACCATCGGTGTGATGTCGTCCGGCCAGGGCAGCGTCACCGACAACACGAACGGCGGCTTCGAGGTCTACCGGGCGAGCAAATCCGCGCTGAACCAGCTCATGCGCAGCTTTGCCGCACGGCACGCCGCCGACCCGCGCACCCTCCTGCTCATGGCGCCAGGCTGGGTGAAGACGGACCTGGGCGGGCCCGGTGCGCGGCTGACCATCGACGAGAGCATCCCCGGAGTCGCCGACACGATCGAGGCTTGGACGGGCAAGGGCGGGCTGCACTACCTGGACCGGCAGGGGCAGACTGTTAACTGGTGACCGGCCTCAAGCGCCCCAGCGTCGCTTTGGGTGCGTGGGATGCACCGAATGTCGCATTCGGGTTTTTCGGTAGCTGTGGCGATGCGCGGCGTCCGGCCGGGTCGCGTGGTCTCGCAGACGTTCGCGCCAGCTCGACCAGGGGCAGCGGCAGCTTCGCGCACGGCTCCGGGGACCTCAGCGGGAGAAAAGCCGCCCGGCGCGTCTCGTCGGCGGTACGCCGCAGCGGCCCCGACCAGCACTGCTGCCGCGAAACCGCCGCTCACCGCGCCACCGGGAAAACCTCATTGGGTGCGTGGGACGCACCGAACGCCGCATTGGGTGCTCCGCCTTGCCCGTCGCCGCCCTCCGCGGAGGCGTTCCGCGCGGCGGTGCTTGACCTGGGCATCGGGGCGCTCGGTCAGGCGAGCAGTTCGGCCAGCGTCGCCGGATCGATGTTGCCGCCGGAAACGACCGCGACGGTGCGTCCGCCGGGGAGTTCGTCGGCGTGGTGCAGGTAGGCGGCCGGTGCGGTGGCCCCGCTGGGTTCCGTCACCAGGCGGCCCTGCCGGGCGAGCGCGCGGACGGTGTCGCGGATTTCGTCCTCGGTCACGGTGATCACGCCGTCCAGGACCTGCCGCAGGTGTGCGAACGTGAGCTCGGACGGTTGCGCGCGCAGGCCGTCGGCGATGGTGCGGGCGCGGTCGGTGATGGGCCAGTCCACGATTTCGCCCGCGGCGAGGCTGGCGGCGGTGTCGGCGGCCAGTTCCGGTTCGACGCCGTATACCTTCGCGTTCGGGCACCTCGCCTTGATCGCGACGCCGACCCCGGAGGCGAACCCGCCGCCGCTGACCGGGACCAGCACGGTCTCGACGTCGGGGAGGTCCTGGGCGATCTCCAGTCCGACGGTGCCCTGCCCGGCGATGATGTCCGGGTGGTCGAACGGCGGGATCAGCGTGAGGCCGCGTTCCTCGGCGAGGGAGAGCGCCGCCGATTCCCGTTCCGCGATCGGCACTTCGCGGACTTCCGCGCCCCAGCGGAGGGTGGCTTCGACCTTCAGCCGCGGAGTGACGTCCGGCACCACGATCACCGCGGTGATCCCGAATTCGCGCGCGGCGTAAGCGACCGCTTGCGCGTGGTTGCCGCTCGAATACGCGACCACGCCGCGTTCCCGTTCGGCGTCGGTGAGTGCGGCGATCGCGTTGTACGCGCCGCGGATCTTGAACGCGCCGATCGGTTGCAGGCTCTCGGGTTTCACCCAGAATTCGCCGGGAACCCAGAGCTGGCGCAGCAACGGGGTGTGCACCGCGGTGCCCTTCAGCCGTCCGGCCGCGGTTTCGATGTCGGAGATCGTCACGAGGTGCATGGGATGAGTATGTCAGGAAAGTGTGAGCTTTAGTCTATCCATTGTGGACAGTCAACGTGGCGTCCCTCACGCCGGGGCAACGAAGGGAGCACCTCAGGCGACTTAACCGTTGAAGAAGCAGGGAAGACGGCTGGGAAACGATCAGATCGGAATCATGAGCGAGGAGCAGAAGGAAACCGCGGAGGACAAGAAGAGACTCCGCATGTCCTCGGTGCTCGCCGCGGCGCTCGCGGCGGTCACCGCCGCGTTGCTGGGTTCGACGCTGGGGGTCGCGGGAACAGTCATCGGCGCCGGGGTGGCCAGTGTGGTCAGCACTGTCGGCGGCGAGTTGTACCTGCGGTCCTTGCAGCGCACTCGCGACGCTGCGCGGAAGGCGATGGAGACGGCCGCTCGGCGCAGCCGGGGTGGAATGGTGCCGGTGGAGGCGGTGCGGGAGTCCGCTTCCGGGGATGCGGCGACGATGCAGGTGGCTGCTGCTGACTTGGCGAACATGCCTACGGTTCGGTTGCGTCCAACTGAGCCGGAGAAGGCCGAGGGGCTGGGCGAGAAGCTTCGGAAGATGCGGTGGCCGTTGATCATCGCGTCGAGTGCGGTCGCGTTTGTCGTGGCGCTGGTTGTTCTGCTGGGGCTTGACTGGACGACTAAGGGGAATGTCTCCACCGGGTTGATTCCCCGGCAGCCGGATACGAGCCAGCACCAGGACGATCATCCGGACAACACGCCGAGCAGCCAGCCGCAGGTGCCGCCGACTGGGGAGTCTCGATCGAACGATCCGACGTCTTCGCCGACTACGGAGCCTAGTGCTCCGCCGTCTTCGCAGGCGACTCAGCAGACTCAGCCGCCGTCTTCGTCGTCGAAGCCGTCGACTGGTTCGCGGGAGCCTAGTGCGAGTCAGACGCCTACTGCGCCCGCGGTTCCGTCCAACGCGAATGAGTAGTGAAGCCCGAGTGCGCTGACGGTTCGAGACAGGGGCCGGGCGCCCTCGATGGCTGGGTGGGCTGTTACCGGAGGTGGGCTCGCAGGGTCTGCGCGGCGGCTTTGGGGTCCTCGGCCTCGGTGATCGCTCGGACGACGACGATGCGGGTCGCGCCTGCGTCCAGTACCTCGGGCAGGCGGGTTTCGTCGATGCCGCCGATGGCGAACCAGGGGCGTTCGGTGCTGCTCGCCGCGGTCGAGCGGACCAGATCCAGGCCGGGCGCGAACCTGCCGGGCTTGGTGGGGGTGGGCCAGCAGGGGCCGGTGCAGAAGTAGTTCACGCCGTCCTCGGCGGCGGCTGCTGCGGCTTGCTCCTCCGAATGGGTGGATCGGCCGATCACTACGTCGTCGCCCAGAACTCGCCGCGCGAGCGAGACCGGGATGTCGTCCTGGCCCAGGTGCAGGACATCAGCGCCCACGGCCAACGCCACATCCGCCCGGTCGTTTACCGAGAGCAGCGCTCCGTGCCGGACGCAGGCCTCCGCCAGGACCTCCAGCGCCGCGATTTCCTGCTTGGCCTCCAGCGGCGCGCCGCCGGTCTTGTCCCGTAGTTGCACGATGTCCACGCCGCCGGCCAGCGCGGCGTCGGCGAACTCGGCGAGGTCGCCTCGCGCGGCGCGGGCGTCGGTGCACAGGTACAGCCGGGCGCGGGCTAGCCGGGTGCGAATTTGGTCTCCGGTCAAGGCAGGCATGGCGGTGACGTTACCCGCGCGCTACGGTGTGGGAGTCCGCACGGGAGCCCGAGGCAACGGGCTGAGAGGGAGCTGCCGCTCCGACCGTGGAACCTGATCCGGGTCATGCCGGCGCAGGGAGCGTGATTCCACTGTGAACACCACCACAACCGTCACTGTCGTCGGCGGCGGCGTCATCGGGCTGTCCGTTGCCTGGCGCGCGGCCGCTCGCGGATGGCGTGTCACCGTTGTCGACCCGGATCCCGTGCACGGCGGGGCGTCCTGGCTGGCCGGCGGGATGCTCGCGCCGGTCACCGAGGCGTGGCCGGGTGAGGAAGCCGTGCTCAGCCTGGGGGAAGAGTCGCTGCGACGCTGGCCTGGCTTCGCGCGCGACCTCGCCGGCGAAGGCACCGATCCCGGGCTGGCCGAGCACGGCACGATCGTCGTCGGGTTCGACAGCGCCGATGCCGGGCACCTCGACATTCTCGCCGGGTACCTGCGTTCGCTCGGTCGCGACGTCGAGACGCTCACCGGTCGCGAGGCGAAGCGGCTCGCGCCGGGCGTCGGTGCGGTGCGCAGCGGCCTGCACGTGCCGGGTGATTTAGCCGTGGACAACCGGAAACTGCTCATGGCGCTGAGCGACGCGGCTGCGAAGCGTGGGGTCGAGTTCCGGCGCGAGCGGCTCCAGAGTCTTTCCGAAGTGTCCGGTCCGGTGGTTCTCGCCGCGGGGGCGTGGACCGGTCAGCTGCATCCGTTGCTGGAGCATGCTGTACGCCCGCTGAAGGGCGAGATTCTGCGGCTGCGTCCGCGTCGTGGCTGTCTGCCGCCTCCGCCGTACACAGTGCGCGCGATGGTCGAGGGACGGCCGATCTATCTGGTACCGCGAGAAGACGGCGAACTGGTCCTTGGCGCGACGCAGTACGAAGCCGGTTTCGATCAGGCTGTCACCGCGCGCGGCGTACGTGAGCTGCTGGAAGGCGCGGAACGTATTCTGCCCGGCATCACGGAGTACGCGCTGGTGGAAGTCGCCGCCGGACTGCGTGCTGCGAGCCGCGACGCTCTGCCGTACATCGGCGAAGTGAGCGAAGGCGTGTACGCGGCGACAGGGCATCACCGCAACGGTTTGCTGATGGCACCCGCGACTGCGGACGCTGTGGTCGCGTGGCTGGCCGGCGAAGCCCCGCCGCCGGAGGTCGCCGCGGCAACGCCCTCCCGTCTGGTCGAGAAGGAGCGAGTCTGATGGAGATCAAGGTCAACGGCGAATGGCGGGAATTCCCCGACGACAGCACCGTTTCCGCGGTCCTCGACGCGCTGGGAGCGGAACGCCGGGGCGTGGCCGTCGCGGTCAACGGCGAGGTCGTGCGGCGTGGCGAATGGGAAGAAGCGGTCGTGCCCAAGGGCGCGCAGCTCGAAGTGCTGACCGCGGTTCAAGGAGGTTGAGCATGGACGACCTGATCATCGGCGAACACAAGCTGTCGTCGCGATTGATCATCGGCACCGGTGGCGCGGCGAATCTCGAAGTGCTGGAACGAGCGCTGGTGGCGGCGGGCACTCAGCTCACCACCGTGGCGATGCGCCGCGCTGACGCCGAGGGCGGCTCCGGGGTACTGGAGTTGTTGCGGCGTTTGGACATCGAGCTGCTGCCCAACACCGCGGGCTGCCGGACGGCGGCCGAGGCCGTGCTCACCGCTCAGCTGGCCCGCGAGGCGCTGGAAACGAACCTGGTCAAACTTGAGGTGCACGCCGACGACCGCACCCTGCTGCCCGATCCGCTGGAAACTCTCGAAGCAGCCGAACGCCTGGTGGCGGACGGCTTCACGGTATTCGCCTACACCAACGACGACCCGGTGCTCGCCCTCCGCCTTGAGGAAGCGGGCTGTGCGGCGGTGATGCCGCTCGGTGCCCCGATCGGTACCGGGCTGGGGATCCGGAACCCGCACAACATCGAGCTGATCGTCTCGCGCGCGTCGGTGCCGATCGTGCTGGACGCGGGGATCGGTACGGCGTCGGACGCCACGCTGGCGATGGAACTCGGCTGCTCGGCGGTGCTGCTGTCGACCGCGGTGACCCGGGCGGCGGATCCGGAACGGATGGCGCTGGCGATGCGGAGCGCGGTCGAGGCGGGGTACTTGGCACGGGGCGCGGGGAGGGTGCCGCAGCGGTTTTGGGCGCAGGCGTCCAGTCCGCCTCGCTAGCGGCCTCGTGAGTGTTCATCCTGGTTCTCACCGGGATGAACACTCACGACCACCTTGCCGCGCACCCCGCCTCCCTCAAGCGCCCGATGCGCCTCCGCGATCTCCGCGAACGGAAACACCCGGTCCACCAGCGGTCGCACCAGCCCGGCGGTGACCCACCGGCTCAGGTCGGCGAGCAGATCCGCCTTGGGGTTTCCGCTGAACCCGCGCACCCAGCGGGCGGGGCGCAGGGAGTTCGCCACGACATAGCCGAGTGCGCGGACGGGATGGTCGAGGTCGAACGCGATCGCGACCATTCGTCCGCGCGGGGTCAGCAGCCGCCGGAACGGGTCGAGGTCCCGGCCGACCGTGTCGAGGATGACGTCGAACTTCCCGAGGTCGCCCGGATCCCGGTAGTCAAGAGCGACCTCCGCGCCGAGTTCTCTTGCCAGTTCTAGGTTCTTGGCGCTGGTCAGGCCGGTCACGTGCGCGCCCATCGCCTTGCCGAGCTGGGTGGCCACAAAGCCGACCCCGCCGGTCGCGCCGCGGACCAGCAGGCGTTCGCCCGGCTTGAGATGGGCTTTGTCGCGCAGCGCGGTGATCGCGGTGATGCCCGCCAGCAGCGTCGCGGCCTGCGCGGGATCGAGCCCGGCGGGCACGTGGTCCAGCCGGTCGGCGGCCAGCGCGTAGTACTCGGCGGCGGTGCCCATCCGCCGCCCGCCGCCCCAGACGAGATCGCCTGCGGCGAACCGGCTTGTCCCGGGTTCGACGACCTCGCCGACCAGGTCGACGCCGATCCGCTTGGGAAAACGCTTGCCGCTGAATGGAAGCAGCTTCCCGGACCGCATGGCGAGTTCGCCGCCGTTGACTGTCAGCGCGCGCACCCGGACGAGGACTTCGCCGGGACCGGGCACTGGCGTCGGAACAGCGGTCTCGCGCAGGACTTCCGGTGGTCCGTAACGGTCGTAGACGATCGCTCGCATCGAAGTGGAAGGCATGTTCCACTTCTAGCACGGAAAGTGGAAAGGGTCTTCCGATTCACCTAAAGTGAGAGAGTGCCGGAAAGATCGACTCGGTTGCGCACCGACGCCGCCCACAATCGCGCGCACCTGCTGGAGGTCGCCGAGCGCACGTTCGAGGCCGAAGGCCTGGGCGTGTCGATGAGCGAGCTGGCGCGCCGCGCCGGCCTCGGCGTCGCCACCGTGTATCGCCATTTCCCGACCAAGGCCGACCTGGTCGCGGAAGCCTTCGCGGAGCCGATGGCCGAATGCGCGGGCATGCTCGACGAGGCGCTCGCCGATCCCGATCCGTGGCGCGGGTTCTGCCGGGTGATCGAGGAAATGTGCTCGATGCAGGCGCGCAACCACGGTTTCTCCGCCGCGATCGTGACCGCGCTGCCGGATCAAGCCGCCTTCGGACAGCTGCGGGACCAGGCGGTGCAGGCGTTCACCGAGTTGATCCGCCGGGCGCGGGAAGCGGGCGCGCTGCGGGCCGACTTCGCGGTTTCCGACCTGTCGTTGATCTTGCTGGCGAACGCCGGGCTGCGATCGGGCGCGGGAGCCGCGGCACCCGCGGCGTCGCGTCGGCTCGCCGGCTACCTGCTGCAGTCGTTCCGTACGGAGGCCGCCGCGCCGCTGCCGCCGCCCGCGGAGCTTCCGCTCGACGTGTCGGTGCTCTAATCGGGCGGCCAAGCTGCGCAAATAGACGGGTTGTGGTGATTTCGCCCGCGCTTGACACGGATTGAGCACGGGTACGCCGTATGGTTGACGGCACCCTTTCCGGCGCACCCAGCGGCGGGCACCAGCGTCAGAAGGAGCCGATCGTGACTCTTTCCTCGGTCCAGGACGTATCGGGCCGGTTGTACCTAGCGGTGGGGCGGCTTTCGCGGTCGCTTCGGCAGGCGGGCGTGCCCGGACCTGGGCACGGCTCGATCTCCGCGCTGGCCACGCTCGTCCACTTCGGCGAGATGCGCCTCGGCGACCTCGCGGCGAAGGAAGGCGTCGCGGCGGCCACGATGTCGCGGATCGTGGCCACCCTGGTGGAGGCCGGTTACGTCACGCGCGAATCCGACCCGGTCGACCGGCGCGCCTGGCTCGCCCGCGCCACCGAGGAAGGCGAACGCCTCGTCTCCGGCGTGCGGTCCACCCGCGTGCAGGAACTCAACCGCCGTCTCGACCGGCTCACGCCCGAGGCCCGCGAGTCGATCATCGCCGCGCTGCCGGCGCTGGAAGCCCTGATCTCCGACGAGGGCTAGCGCTCTTCCGGGGCGAGTCGCCAGAACGCCGATACGGGGCCGACTTTCGCGCCCATCGGGTAGGAGTGTTCGACGGCCTGGGAGACGAACCACTTGCCGTAGCGCGCCGCTTCGACCACTGGCATGCCTTTGGCCAGCCCGGCGGTGAGCGCGGATGCCATGGTGTCGCCAGCCCCGTGCGTGTGCGGCGTTCGCCAGCGCGGGCCGGGCAGCTCCACGAAGGTCGAACCGTCGAAGAGCAGGTCGACGCATTCCGGGTCGGACTGCAGGTGCCCGCTCTTCACGAGCACGTACTTCGGGCCGAGTTGGTGCAGTACGACGGCCGCGGCGTGCATGCCTTCGCGGTCGGTCACGGTCATGCCGGTGAGCAGCCGCACCTCGTCCAGGTTCGGCGTGAGCACGGTGGCGCGCGGCAGGAGATCGTCGCGCAGTGCGGCAAGGCCGTTGTCGTCGAACAGCGACTGGCCGGTCATCGCCGCGGCCACCGGGTCGACCACGAACGGGATCGCGCCGTCGCGTCCGATCCCGGCCTTGTCACAGGCCGCCGCGACCGCGTGGATGATCTCCGCGGACGCGAGCATGCCGGTTTTCGCCGCGCCGACACCCATGTCCGCCGCGACCGCCTCGATCTGCCCGGCGACGATGTGCGGCGGGAGGTCGGCGCGGTCGTGCACGCCGAGCGTGTTCTGGACGGTGACCGCGGTGACCGCGACCAGGCCGTGTACTCCGCAGGTGAGGAAGGTCCGCAGGTCCGCCTGCAGTCCGGCGGCTCCGCCGGAATCCGATCCGGCGATGGTGAGCGCGGAGGGCGGGCTCGGGTTCTCAGTCATGTGCGCGTTCCGACTTCTGGTCTGGTCCATTGAGGCAACTGTGCTTCATGCACAGTCCACCACGATGGCACAGTAAGCGTTCGTACTGGTCCCCGTGACGAAGGAGACATCAGTGAAGCTCGCCGCGGCCGGTCTCCTGCTCTTGTCCACGTTGGCGGTACCGGGGGTCGCCAGCGCGGACAGTCCCAAGCTCTCGCACGTGACCACGGTCGGCGTGCACAACACCTATGATCCGGCCGCGTACCCGTACCTGGCGCAGGCGCTGGACAACGGCTCGTCCTTGCTCGAACTCGACGTCTGGCCGGACTTGTTCACCCACGAGTGGAAGGTCAGCCACTCCAACCCGTTGGGCAACGGCAACAACTGCGTCGACGCGCACACGGGCGCCGACCTTTACTCCGGCGGGACCAACAAGGACCTCGAATCGTGCCTGGACGACGTCCGGATCTGGCTTGGCGCCCATCCTGGCCGCGGGCCGCTCACGCTGAAGATCGAAATGAAGACCGGCTTCTCGGCGAATACCGGCCTCGGCCCGGCCCAGCTGGACGCCGCGTTCCGCGATCACCTCGGCGATGCGGTGTTCACGCCCGCGGATCTTCTCGGCAGTCACGCCACGCTGGATGAAGCGTCCAAAGCGGACAATTGGCCGGCGCTGGACGCGTTGCGGGGCAAGGTGCTCACCGAGATCATCCCCGGCACCGTCGAAGAGGGAAACCCGACCGACACGCTGCACACGGATGTCGAGTACGCCCGTTATCTGCTGGACCAGAAGGCAGCCGGGAAGCTGAACTCGGTGCAGATCTTCCCGACTGTGCACGGTGCCGCGGGCGGCGATCCGCGCGACAAATACGCCGCGGAGCAGAAACCGTGGTTTGTCGTTTTCGACGGAGACGCGAGCGAATGGCTCGCGAAGGCCGGAATGTCCTGGTACGACGAAAACCACTACTACGTGGTGCTGACGGACGCCCAGAACGTCGCGCCGGCCATCGACGACCACAACCCGACCGTCGACCAGGCGACACAGCGCGTCGCCGAATTGGCCAAGCAGCACGCGTCCGTGGTGACGTCCGACTGGACCGGCCTCACGACCGTGTTGCCGACCGTGGACGCACGCGGCTAAAAGCGCGGCGGCGGTTTCAGCACCGACATCCGGTATTGGTACACCGCTTGCGCTTCGGCGATCCCCGGCCGGGGCGTGACGCCCGATTTGCGGATCGTTTTGACCGCCGAAGCGGTGCGGTGCTCGGTGACCAGGCCGTCGACCGCGTGCTGGACCTCAAGCGGCAGCCTCGCCCACAACGCTTCCGGTGTTTCGCTCATCCGGCCAGTGTCGCATTCACCGCGGATTCGCGAGCCGCCAGAACGGGGAAACCGGGCCGACGCCGGCACCGAGCGGATACGCCTCCATAACGCAGCGTTCGATGAACCGCTTCGCCTCCGCGACCGCGGTGGGCACGTCCGCGCCCTTCGCGAGCGACGAGGTGATCGCGGACGCCATGGTGTCGCCGCCGCCGTGGGTGTTTTCCGTGTCGATGCGCGGTCCGCTCAGCTCGATTATCGCCGAACCGTCGGTGAGCAGGTCGACGCAGTCGGCGGTGTCGCAGAGGTGTCCGCCCTTGACCAGAACCCACTGGGAACCGAACTCCAGCAACGCTTCCGCGGCCGTGCGCTGACTCGCCGCGTCGGTAACGCTGACGCCGGTCAGCAGCCGGACCTCGTCGAGATTCGGCGTGATGAGCGTGGCGCGCGGGAACAGTTCCGTCCGGATCGCTTCCAGTGCTTCTTCGCGCAGCAGCGCGTGGCCGGTCATCGACGCGGCCACCGGGTCGACCACGAACGGCGTGTCCATTGTGCGTCCAATGTGGACTTCATCCAGCGTTTTCGCCACCGACTGAATGATTTCCGCGGTGGCGAGCATGCCGGTCTTCGCCGCGTCGACTCCCATGTCCTCGGCGACCGCTTTGATCTGCGCGGTGACGACGTCGACCGGGATCTCGGAGAACCCTTGCACGCCAAGCGAATTCTGCACGGTAACGGCGGTGAGTGCGACCAGTCCGTGCACTCCATTGGCGAAGAACGTGCGCAGGTCCGCCTGCACGCCCGCACCACCGCCGGAATCGGAGCCGGCGATGGTGAGGGCGGTACGCGGGGTGACAGTCACTGGTTGACCACGGGCAGGTAGACCTTGTTGCCTTGCTCGGAAAACTCCGCGGACTTCTCGGCCATGCCCGCCTCGATCGCCTCCACAGAGGACAGACCGTGCTCCTCGGCGTACTTGCGCACGTCCTGGGTGATCCGCATCGAGCAGAACTTCGGCCCGCACATCGAGCAGAAGTGCGCGGTCTTCGCCGGCTCCGCGGGGAGCGTCTCGTCGTGGAAGGACCGCGCGGTGTCCGGGTCGAGCGACAGGTTGAACTGGTCGTTCCACCGGAATTCGAAGCGGGCCTTGGACAATTCGTCGTCCCAGTCCTGCGCGTACTGGTGGCCCTTGGCGAGGTCGGCGGCGTGTGCGGCGATCTTGTAGGTGATCACGCCGGTCTTCACGTCGTCGCGGTTGGGCAGGCCGAGATGCTCCTTCGGCGTGACGTAGCACAGCATCGCCGTGCCGTACCAGCCGATCTGCGCCGCACCGATCGCCGAGGTGATGTGGTCGTACGCCGGGGCGATGTCCGTGGCGAGCGGGCCGAGCGTGTAGAACGGGGCCTCGCCGGTGAGCTTTTCCTCCAGCTCCACGTTTTCCTTGATCTTGTGCATCGGCACGTGGCCGGGGCCTTCGATCATCACCTGCACGTCGTGCTCGCGCGCGATGTGCGTCAGCTCGCCGAGGGTTTCCAGTTCGGCGAACTGGGCGCGGTCGTTGGCGTCCGCGATCGAGCCGGGACGGAGGCCGTCGCCGAGGGAGAACGTGACGTCGTACTCGCGCAGGATCTCGCACAGCTCGGAGAAATGCGTGTACAGGAAGGATTCCTGGTGGTGCGCGAGGCACCAGGCGGCCATGATCGACCCGCCGCGGCTGACGATGCCAGTGACCCGGCGCGCGGTGAGCGGGATGTAGCGCAGCAGCACGCCCGCGTGCACCGTCACGTAGTCGACGCCCTGCTCGCACTGCTCGACGATGGTGTCGCGGTAGATCTCCCAGGTGAGCTTTTCCGGCTCCCCGTTGACCTTTTCCAGCGCCTGGTAGATCGGCACGGTGCCGACCGGTACCGGCGAGTTGCGGATGATCCACTCGCGCGTCTCGTGAATCCGCTTGCCGGTGGAGAGGTCCATGATGGTGTCCGCACCCCAGCGGGTGGCCCACACCATCTTGTCGACCTCTTCCTCCACAGAGGACCAGACGGCCGAGTTTCCCATGTTGGCGTTGATCTTCACCAGGAAGTTCTTGCCGATGATCATCGGCTCGGTCTCCGGATGCTTGCGGTTGACCGGAATCACCGCACGACCGCGGGCGACCTCGTCCCGCACGAACTCCGGCGTGCAGCGTTCGCGCGCGGCGATGAACTCCATTTCCCGGGTGACCACCCCGGCTTTGGCCCAGCCCAGCTGGGTGCCCGGCTCCCGCCCGTCAGCCCAGCCGGAGCGGAGCGGGTGCAGTCCATTGTGGACATCGATGTTCGCGTCCGGATCGGTGTAGGGCCCGGACGTGTCGTACACGTCGAAATGCTCCCCGTTCGACAGGTCGATCCGCCGCGCCGGAACCCGCAGTCCGGATTCGGTGCGGTGATAGACCTTGTGCGAGCCGGTGATCGGCCCGGTGGTGACGGACGGGGCGATGGCACCCTGGTTTTCCAGCGTCGTCAACGACGTTCACTCCCTACGCCGGCATTACCCGGTCAGGTTCATGCGGTCGGTGACGCCGGGTGTCCGCGAGATGGACACCAGCCACCCTCTCAGCCCGCCAAGGCGCGAGCTCCCGCGTTGCATTCGGTTGAGGTTGCCCGTCCGACGATGCCATGGCGCCTTGGTCGGGCACAAGGGTTGTGTTTGATTGCCCAGTGCGGCGCCGTGTTTGATTGCCCCGGCTCCGCGGGGGTGCCCGAGACCGCCGGGGAGCTGATTTCTTCCCTCGCTCAGTCCAGAAACCAGCGCGATCTCGGGGTTGTGGTCAAGCGGGTCAGGCGTCTGCCGGTTCCTTCGGCGGCAGCCAGGTCAGGCCGGGCACGCCCCACTTGTTCTTCTTCAGCATCTTCTTCGCCGCGCGCGCGTGGCGGCCGACGAGCCGGTCGAGGTAAATGAACCCGTCGAGGTGATCGGTCTCATGCTGAAGGCACCGCGCGAAGTAGCCGGTGCCCTCGACCTCGATCGGATTCCCCTCGACGTCGAAGCCGGTCACCTTCGCCCACGTGGCGCGCCCGGTCGGGTACGACTCGCCGGGGGCGGACAGGCAGCCCTCCCAGTCGTCGTCCGGGTCCGGCATGGTCTCCGGGATCGCGGAGGTCTCCAGCTTCGGGTTGACCACCACGCCCTTGTGCTCGACGCCCTCGTCGTCCGGGCAGTCGTATACGAACACCCGCAGGTCGAGCCCGATCTGGTTGGCCGCGAGGCCCACGCCCTCGGCCGCGTACATGGTCTCGAACATGTCCTCGACGAGAGTGGCGAGTTTGTCGTCGAACTCGGTGATCTCGCGCGTGGGCTGGTGCAGCACGGGTTCGCCGGCGATGCAGATGGGGTGGACGGTCACGGACGCCGAGTTTAGTCGGACCCTTCTGCTACACCTGGATCGGACCGTGACGCGCCGGGTCGGATGCCCATGTCGAGCATGGGTTCCGTGGTTCAATGACGCCCGCGGAAGGACTGCCGACACCGATTGCGAGGACCGCATGGACGCCGCGGAGTCGATGGCTGGAGACCAGCCGTCGCCGCCGGAGAATGTCGGTGGCCTGACCGAACGCGAACTGGACATTCTCGCGTTCGAGCGGCAGTGGTGGCGCCACGCCGGGGCGAAGGAGAACGCCATCCGGGAGCGCTTCGGACTGTCCTCCACCCGTTACTACCAGTTGCTGAACACGCTGCTGGCCAAGCCGGAGGCGGTCGCGGCCGATCCGATGCTGGTCAAGCGGCTGCGCAAAACGCGCGCCGCCCGTCAGCGCAAACGCGGGGCCCGGCGGTTGGGGATCGAGCTGTCATGAGCGTCTTCTCAGGACTGTCCCGGCCGTTGAAGGCCGCGGGCGTCGCGCTGATCGGGGTCGCGGTCGTCGCCGCCGTCATCGGCGGGGTCACCGTGCTCAACACGGGCGGAGACCAGAACGCCGGGCCGAGCACGTCCGGCGAGCCCACCGCGCCCGGCAGCTCGTCTTCCGCGCCGTCGTCCTCCTCCTCGGCACCCAGCTCCGCGCCGTCGTCGCCCGCTTCGTCGGCGCCGCCCTCGTCGTCCGCCGCTTCCTCGGCCCCGGCGTCGAGCCAGCCAGGGCAGCCCGGCGGCCAGCCGGGCCAGCAGCCAGGACAGCCGGGCCAGGCGGGCCCGGACCAGCAGGCCTCGAACAAGTGGGTCACCCTGCGGGTCTACAACAACTCGCTGGTCAAGCACCTCGCCGAACAGGCCGCCGCCGATTTCCGCGGTTCGGGTTGGAACGTCGCCGAGGTCGGCAACTACGCGCAGGGCACCATCCCGGCGACCACGGCCTACTTCCGGCCGGGCACCGACGAGGAGGCCGCCGCGAAGCAGCTGGCCAAGGAGTTCGGCTTCCAGGCCCAGCCCCGGTTCGACGGGATCCAGAACTCGAGCCCTGGCGTGATAGTGATCATCACGAAGGACTACCAGCCCGGCGGTCACCAGGGCAGCTGACCCGGTTCGCGACAGCCCGCGCTACGGCGCGGGCTTTGTCGTGTGCGGGGCGCGGCGGGCGTTGTCCGGCGGGTGGGCACCGCGGCGGTAGCGAGATCTCGTGCGTGTTGATCACGGTTCTAACCGCGATCAACACGCACGACCTCAACGCTCCTGCTGCGCCTGCGCGTAAGCCTCCAGCGTCGCCAGCTGCGCGGCGTCCAGCGAAGGCCGCACCGCCTCGCGTGCCTTGCCCAGATGCGCCGCGGTCACCTCGCGTGCCTCCAGCGACTCGCGCATCGCGGTCAGCGCCGCCTCCCGGATCAGCGCGGCGCAGTCGGCGGCCGAGTAGCCCTCCAGCGCCTCCGCGGTGGCCGCGAGGTCCACATCGGACGCCAGCGGGGTGTGCTTGGCCGTCGCGGCGAGGATCGCGGCGCGGGATTCGGCGTCCGGCGGCGGGACGTAGATCCGCCGCTCCAGCCGTCCGGGACGCAGCAGGGCCGGGTCGACCAGTTCGGGCCGGTTGGTCGCGCCCAGTACGACGACCTCGCGCATCGGCTCGACGCCGTCCAGTTCGGTGAGCAGCGCGGCGACCACGCGGTCGGCCACGCCGGAGTCGGACGACTGGCCGCGGCGCGGGGCGAGCGCGTCGATCTCGTCGAGGAAGATCAGCGAGGGGGCGGCGTCGGCGGCCCGGCGGAAAAGGTCGCGGACCGCGCGTTCCGATTCGCCGACCCACTTGTCCAGCAGTTCCGCGCCCTTGATCGCGAACACGTTGAGCGCGCCGGTGCCGGCGAGCGCCCGGACCAGGAAGGTCTTGCCGCCGCCGGGCGGGCCGTAGAGCAGCACGCCGCGCGGCGGTTCGACGCCGAGCCGGGCGAACGAGTCCGGATAGCGCAGCGGCCACAGCACGGTTTCGGTGAGCGCTTCCTTGACCGACGTCATGTTGCCGACGTCGTCGAGCGTCAGGCCGCCGGTGGCGAGGTTGTCCGAAGTGGACAGCGAGATCGGCCGGACGGTGGCCAGCGCGTCGAGCAGGTCCTGCTGGGAGATCTTGGGTTCGTCCACGTCCCGCTGCCGCAGCGCGGCCCGCAATGCCGCGTCCCGGCGCAGGGCGAGCAGGTCGGCGGCGGCGAAACCGGGTGTTCGTTCGGCGAGCACGCCCAGGTCGGCACCGGATTCGACCGGTACGTCGCGGAGCAGGATCCGCAGCAGCTCGACGCGGGTTTTGGCCTCCGGAAGCGGCAAGCCCAGCTCTCGGTCGAGCAGGTCGGCCCCGCGCAGCCGCGGATCCACCGACTCGGCCCGCGCGGTCGTAGCCACCACAGCCAGCCCGTCCCGGCGCAGCGCGGCGCGCAGTTCTTCCAGGACCACCGTGGCTACTGGCGGCGGCTGGGTGGCCGGGAGCAGTGCGTCGATGTCGTTGATCAGCAGCACGCCGGGACCGTCGCCGTCCGCGGCGCGATCGATGGCCGCACGCAGTGAACGGTGTGCCGCGTTCGGTTCCAGCACCGCGATATTCGGCGCGGTCACCGACACCACGCGCACCTTCTCCGCGGCGGCGACCGACCGCACCAGCGTCGCCTTGCCGACGCCTTCCGGTCCCGACAGCAGCACGCCCAGATGCGCGGAAGTGCCCAGCTTCGCCAGCAGCTCCGGCCGGTGGAACGCCAGATCGAACCACTCGGCCAGCTTCCGTGCCGCGCCCCCGGCGCCGACCAGATCGGCGACCGGCACCGGCTCGTCCAGCTCTTCCGCACGGGCCTCGGTGACGACCTCTTCGACTATCTCCGCTTCGAGGTAATCCTCGGCGGCGGTGACGGCAGTGGTGCGGACGAGCGCGGTCGCGGAGCGCGCCGGCGGTTCGCTGGTCGGGGTGCCAGTGCGGGCGCCGTCCCGCCAGCTGACCACAGTGGACGGTCCAACCACGACCACGCCAGCCGGTTCCGTCGCCGTGACGGTCAGCAGTTCGTTAGTCCAAGTCGCCCCGATCACCCGGGACAACTGCCCGCGCACAGCGGCGACGTCCGAGCCCGGCACCGGCGCGAGGTCTTGCGGCAACAGGGAAACCGCGTCCCCACGGGTCAGAACCTTTCCGGTGAGCGCGAGCCGCAATGTCTGCGGCGACACCGAAACCGACGCCAGCCGAGACCCGGACACGGTGACTGTCCGGGCAGCGGTCACCTCTGCCGGCGAGACCACGACCTCGCCGCCCTCCGCGACGCCGAGGTTCGACATGGTGACGTCATCGGTCAACACGACCCCCGGCGTCGCCTCCTCCGCGGCAGGCGCGGCCAAGGCGGCACTGCGCCGCGCTCCGGTGAGGTGCACGGCGTCCCAGGCCCGCAGGCCGAGCGCGTCGAGCACTTCCGGGTGCAGCCGGACAACCCCCCGCCGCGCGTCAAGCGCGGACGGCGTGTGCCGGACGGTCAGGGTGATCTGCGGGTCGCTCACGTTGCTCACCCTAATGAACCGATGGGCGGTTATGCGCGAACGAGCGGATCGCAGTTACTGCGTCGCGGACCAGTCGCGGATCGCGGCGACGAATGCCTCGGGCGCGTCGGACTCCACGTAAAGCCCTACGTCGTCGAGAGCCACGGTCTTGTGGTTCGGGAAGGACGCCTCCAGCCGTTCGCGTTCCCGGGGCCGGAAGCCGATGTGCGCGTTGCCCGACACGATCAGGACCGGCAGTTCGGCGAGGTCGGGAAGGCCCGCCTCCACCTCGGCGAAGAAGGACCGGCTGGCGAGAATCCGGCCGGGGAGCACGCCGGACGCCTGGCGTCGCTCGGGCGTGTCCATCGCGCGGCGGTAGTGGGCTGTCTCAGTTTCCGTTTTCGGTGACCCATCGGGAGGAACGCCTTGACGACAAGGTTGAGCTGCCGGGCCAGGAAGCGGATCGGAGGGCCGACGGCGATGCGGCCGAACGCCTCGAAGTACGGGTCGCCGTTGACCGAGCAGGCCCAGGCGTTGACGAGAACCAGCCGCTCGAAGACGCCCGCGCGGCGCTGCGCGGCGGCGAGGCCGATCGGACCGCCCCAGTCTTGCCCGACCAGGGTGACCTCGCTGAGTCCGAGCGCGTCCACGAACCCGGTGACCACGTCGGCGTGCTCCTCGGGCAGGTAACGGTAACCGGGCTTTGCCGTCGACAGCCCGAAGCCCGGGTAGTCGGGAGCGACGCACCGGAAGTCGTCGCACAGTGCGCGGATCACGTCGCGCCAGAGGAATGACCAGGTCGGATTGCCGTGCAGGAGCAGGAGGGTCGGACCGGATCCCTCGTCGACGTAATGCACGGTGTGCTCGTCGATGTCGACGAAGCGGCTCGTGAACGGGAACAGGTCGTCGTCGGCCCAGGCGGGCAGTGCGCACTCAGCCATGTCTGCCCCCTTGCCGCTATGCTTGAGGAAGACAAGCGTACTTGAGATTGTCAAGCAGAGGACAAGATGCGCAGCTACGGCCAGTACTGCGGGCTCGCCCGGTCCCTCGAAATCGTCGGCGACCGGTGGAATCTGCTCGTCGTCCGCCAGCTCCTGATCGGCCCCGCGCGCTACCGGGACCTGATCGACGGACTCCCCGGCATCGCGACCAACCTGCTCGCCGACCGGCTTCGCGATCTTGAAGCGGCGGGCGTGCTCGAACGGCGGCTGGCGGGCAAGGGCAGTGCGGTCGAGTACGCACTCACGTCGTGGGGCGCTCAGCTGCGCGAGCCGATCGAGAGCCTGATCCGCTGGTCCGCGCCAGTGATGGTCCGCGGCCAGGAGGGCGATTCCTTCCGTCCCGAATGGCTCGCGCTCGCCCTTCCCGCGCTGCTCGACGCCCGGGTCAAGGTCCGAGTCGCGGCGACCGTCTGCCTTGCCGTCGGCGGCCCGCCCTTCCAGCTCCGCGCGACACGGTCCGGCTTCGAGATCGGCCCGAATGACGGCCGCGATGCCGACGCCACCGTCCGCGCGGATCCGGCTTGCGTCCTCGGGCTTGCTGCGGGTGCTCTCACGCTCAACGACGCCCGGACCCTCGGGATGATCGAAATCGACGGTGCCGAGTCGGTGGTTCGGGCTGTGTTTGGCGCTTGAGCTACTGCTTCGCCCAGCCGTCGAAAGAAAGGATGTCGGCCACCTCCGGGCGGGCGGCGGGGGAGAACTCCTGCTGAGCCGAATAGGCCACCGCGAGCAGGCCGATCTGTGCGACATCCTCCGGCAGTCCGAGGATCCGCGCGACATCCGCCTCTCGTCCCCCGAGGTGGTAGCTGCACAGCGAACTGGCCAGCCCGTGCGTGCGCAGGGCTAGCTGGAAGCTCCAGATCGCCGGGTAGATCGAGCCGTAGTACGCGGAAAGCTCGGCCGCGCCCGTCGGCACCGGTCCCGGCATGCACGGCAGCACCAGCGCGGGTACCTGGTCGAGGTGCTCCACCAGGTGCCGAGCCGAGGCCGCCATCCGGTTGCCGACGAGATGCGCGTACTTCCGCCACGCTTCCTCTGCGGCCTCCCGTGTGACTGCCGCGATTTCCTTGCGTATCGCCGGATCGAGCACGACGACCCAGCGCTGGGCGGTGAGCAGGGAACCAGCGGCCGGGGCTTGCTGCGCGATCCGCAGGCAGTCCTCGAGCACGGCCTTCGGAACCGGCCGTTCGAAGTCGAGCTTTCGCCGGACGGAGCGGGTTGTGGTGAGCAAGGTGACGGCATCCACGGTGGGCCTCCCAGGCTGTGTGCTTACAGCGTAAGCGTACGGTGTAAGTACACAGCTGTCGAGGACTTACGCCGTAAGCTGGCGCGATGGTCCGGGAAACCTTGACGCGCGCGAAGGTGCTCGACGCGGCGCTCGCTTTCGTCGACCAGCACGGCATGGCCGCTCTGTCGATGCGCAAGCTCGCCGCGGAGCTGGGCGTGGAGGCGATGTCGCTCTACAACCACGTGCGGAACAAGGGCGATCTGCTGGACGGTCTCGTGGCCCGGATGTTCGAGGCGGTCCCGGTTCCCGAGCCGGTCGCGCCGTGGGACGCCCGGATCCGCGGCCTGGTCGAGGGGCTTTACGCGCAGTTCCGGCAGCATCCGGCGGTGCTGCGGACCCTGGTCGCGCAGCAGGCGAACCCGCGTTCGCCGGGGGCGTTGAAGGTGATCGACAGCATGCTCGGCGCCCTGCTGGACGCCGGACTGGACGACGTCGAAACCGTGCGCGCGTACCGGTCTCTGACCGGCCTCGCGTTCGGTGCCGCGCTCACCGAAGAAACCGGTCTCGCCGGGGCTCCGCTCGACCGTGCTGAGCCGGTCGACGATTGGTTCCGCCGCATGGCGACGCCCAGCACAACACCGAGTCTGCACCGCCTGTTGCCGGTGCTGACCGACGCGGATTGCCGGCAGGATTTCGAGACGCAGCTGGACTTGCTGGTGTCCGCGCTGGGAACGCGGAAGAGCTGAAGCTACCGGCGCCGAATGCCGATCCGGCGCCAGCTCCGTCGCCGCTGAGTAGGCCCGGACGTGGCCGAGCTGTGGTCCCGTTCGCGCAGATTCCGGCTTCGCACCAGGTCCGAGTTCGTCCGCCGCACCGCGCGCATCGCCGCACCGGCGACTCGGCCCGAGGCGGGACGCAACCGCAGTCGTCGGTGGCTGCGAGCCCGGCGGATCGCGCGGCGTTCGCGCGGCGGAACTTCCCAGGCCTCCGGGTGCGCGGCGAGCCAGCGGTGCCGGTAAACCGAGTACGGGATGTGCAGCAGGTACAGCACCAGCGCGACCGCCAGCGCCGCCAGCGGGAACACGATGATCGCGGCGGCCAGCAGGCCGACGCCCACCAGCAGCGGCGCGATCGCCTTCGCCGGGGCCTTGACCGTCTTCAGCGACAGCGTCGGGATGCGGCTGATCAGCAGCGCGGCGACGGCGATCGTCCAGACGAGGACCACGTACTGCTCGGACCACCAGCCCTCGCCCCACTGCAACGTGGCGATCAGCGGCAGCAACGCGACCAGCCCGCCGGCCGGCGCGGGCACGCCGACGAAGAACTCGGCGGCGTAGGGGGGCTGGTCGGTGTCGTCGAGCAGCGTGTTGAAGCGGGCGAGCCGCAGGATCATGCAGACCGCGAAGATCAGCGACGCGACCCAGCCGATGCGGTCGCCGTGCGCCTGCCAGACGTAGAGCACCAGCGCGGGCGCGACGCCGAACGAGATGCCGTCGGACAGCGAGTCGAGCTCGGCTCCCATTTTGGACGTCGCGTCGAGCAGCCGGGCGATGCGGCCGTCGAGGCTGTCGAGGACGGCGGCGATGCCGATCGAGCCGATCGCCATGGCGTAGTTGCCGGTGAGGGCGAACTGCACCGAAGAGAGTCCGGCGCAGAGCGCGAGCACGGTGATCGCGTTCGGCAGCAGCCGGACGCCCGGGGTGGTCACGCGGACCATGGTCAGCTTTCTCCCTGCGCGGGAAGTTCGGCGAGCACGGTTTCGCCGCCGACGGTCCGCTGGCCCTTGGCCACCACGACCCGGCTGCCCGGCGGCAGGTAAGTGTCGACGCGCGAGCCGAAGCGGATGATGCCGTAGGTCTCGCCAGCGGACACCTTCTCGCCCTCGCGGACGTCGCACCGGATGCGGCGCGCGACCAGCCCGGCGATCTGCACGACGACGAGCTCGTGACCGTCGGCAGTGTGCAGCACCAGCGAATTGCGCTCGTTGACCTCGCTCGCCTTGTCGAGGTCCGCGGAAAGGAACTTGCCCGGCTTGTACGCCACCTTCGAGATCACGCCCGCCGCCGGCGTGCGCTGGACGTGCACGTCGTAGACCGAAAGGAACACGCTCACCCGCATCCGCGGTTCGGCGGGAAGGCCGAGCTCGGCGGGCGGGACCGCTTCCTCGATGAGCGAGACGGTGCCGTCGGCGGCCGAGATCGCGACGTTGTCCCGGACTGGGGGCACGCGCTTGGGCTCGCGGAAGAACGCCGTCATGCCCGCGGTGGCGAGCGCGCCGACCACGCCGAGGCGCTTGGAGAACCGGCGCAGCACGAATGTCGCGGCGAGGCCGCCAAGGAGGAACGGCCGTCCTGCCGGGTGCATCGGCGGGAACGTCTCGCGGGCCAGCTGGACAGCGTGCGCGAGGGGGTTACCGGTGGGCTGGCCGCTCATGGGTCGAGTTCCCCGCTGTTCGTCTCGGTCGGTGTAAGGGTCCGATTTGGGCTTCCCCACGCTACCGCCCGCCTGCGGCGGACCCGGCGGCCCCTGGTCGTAAGGGTTGCCCCGCCGCAGGTGGGCGCGACCACAAAGCGGTAACGACGCGTCGAACAATCCGATAACACCGGGTAGTTGACGCCGCTCGGGACCGGTGCCCGGGCCGACCTGGCGAGGCTGACGATGGCGGTACCCGATCTGCTCGCGCGGCTGTTGCGCGACTGGCGCCGGGATGTCCTTTCGGTGCCCGTTCCCCAGCTCGTCGACCCGGTGCACGCTGTTCGGCTCGTGCGAGACGCGACCCGGGTGCATGCGTCCCCCGACGATGCACGCACCCGGGCGCGGAACGGATCAGTTTAGCCCGCGGCC
This sequence comes from Amycolatopsis rubida, assembly GCF_900115345.1. GTDB lineage: Bacteria > Actinomycetota > Actinomycetes > Mycobacteriales > Pseudonocardiaceae > Amycolatopsis > Amycolatopsis rubida. Next base: position 1,730,821 of record NZ_FOWC01000001.1, read on the forward strand.
CAGGTGTTCTGACAGATCGTCGGGAAACTGTTACCAACGGTCACGATCGCGCCGGCTCGCGGTCGCGGCGCTGACCAGCCGCAGCACGAGCAGCAGCACGATCGCGCCGAGGATGGCGACGCCGAAGCTCGGGAAATCGAACTCGAAGTGTTGCTGCTCACCGGTCGCGAGCCGGTAGATGAAGCCGCCGAGGGCCGCTCCGACCACGCCGACCAGCACGCTGACCAGGCAGCCCTGCCGCTGCCGTTCCCGGCCGCCGACCACGAGGTTCGCGATCCAGCCGACCAGCGCGCCGAAGACGATCCACAGGATGATGCCCATGCCCGCGAGGATACCTGCGGGCTATTGTACAAGAGTTCTTGTACAACTACTCTTGTGCATCATGGAGGTCCGTGATTCCCAGGTGCTGGCCGCGATGTCGCATCCGCTGCGCCGCCGCCTGCTGGACATGCTGAAACTCGACGGCCCGGCCACCGCGTCGGTGCTGGCGGAGAAAACCGGGCAGGCGGTGGGCAACGTGAGCCACCACCTCAAGGTGCTTTCCGGGGCAGGCTTGGTGGTCGAAGCGCCGGAGCTGGCACGGGACCGGCGGGAACGGTGGTGGCGGCGTCCTTCGGGCACGTTGTCGTGGGCCACTTCGGACTTTGCCGGAGATCCGGTGGCGGAGGTCGCGGAGACGGTGAGCCTCGATCGGCAGATGACGTTGTCGCGGGGCTGGCTTTCGGAAATGGAGACGGCTCCGCAGGAATGGCGCGACGCGTGGTTCTCTTCCGATGCGTGGATGCGGTTGACGCCTGCGGAGCTGGCAGAGCTGAACGATCGGGTCTCCGCGCTGTTTGCGGAATTCGGTGCTAAGGCGGCAGCGGATCCTGCGACGGAACGGGAGCCGGTCTTCGTGTTTGGGCGCGGTTTCAGAGCGCAGCCGTGAGGGGCACCGCGTTCCGTCTCTTGTGGACTGGACAGACGGTCAGCACGGTCGGCGGCGCGGTCGCCAGTGCGTCGGTTCCGTTGGTGGCTTTGCTGGTGCTGCATGCCTCAACGTTCGAGGTTGCTTCGCTGACTGCGGCGGCTTGGATTCCCTGGCTCGCGGTGGGTTTGCCTGCTGGTGCCTGGGTCGACCGGTGGCCTAAGCGGCGGGTGATGCTGGTCTGCGACGTCATCCAGATGGCAGCCTTCCTCGCGGTGCCTTTTTCGTGGGCTTTGGGTTTTCTTTCTTTTGCGATGCTGTTGGCCGCGGCTTTGCTCGGCGGCTTCGCCAAGGTGTTCTTTTCCCTTGCCTATCGGGCTTTCCTTCCGTCTGTTGTGGACGATGCTGACTTGTTGGGGGCCAACGTCCGGCTCCAAGGCGCGGAATCGGCGGCACAAGTGGGCGGACCGGGTCTGGCCGGACTGCTGGCTTCGGCGTTCGGGCCGGTCAGCGGTGTAGTCGTGGATGCGTTGAGCTTCGGTTTTTCCGCACTGTGCCTGGGTTTCCTGCGCGCCGACGAGCCGCCTCCGCGCCCGCGAACACGTTTGCGCACCGAAATCGCCGAAGGAATGCGAATCGTGGCGCGGGACCCTTACCTGCGAGTCTTGGTCCTCTCCGGCGGGGTCGCGAACCTGGCCCTGAACGGCTTTTACGCGGTGGCAGTGGTCTTCCTGGTCGACGATCTGGGCCAGGGCCCGGGTGTCGTCGGACTTGTGCTCGCGCTGGCCGAGGTAGGCGGGGTGCTGGGCGCGACGCTGGTGAGCCGGGTCGCCCGACGGACCGGCACGGCTTGGGGTTTCCTGTGGTGCGAGGCGCTGGTGGCACCCGCGATGCTGCTCGGCCCGCTGGCCCGGCCTGGGTGGGGTTTGACACTGTTCGTCCTCGCCGGAGCGGGCATCGCGGCGGGCGTGGTGGGGTCGAACGTGCTGGGCGCGACCTTTCGGCAGCGGTACTGCCCGCGTCATCTCTACGGCCGGATCAGCGCGAGCTCGTCGATGGTCAACTACGGCACGATCCCGCTGGGCGCCCTGGTGGGCGGAGCACTCGGGCAAGCGGCCGGGGTGCGGGTGGCGATGTTCGCGATGGTGGGCGTTCAGCTGGCGTCGCTGGGGGTGCTGCTGATGGGGCCGTTGCGACGGGAGCGGGACTTTCCCCAAGTCGTGCTTGCTGTGGACAACCCGCTGACGCAGAACTAAAGCAGCAGCACCTCGACCTCATCCCCCTCCGAAGCCGCCGAAACCTCCTCCGGCAGCACGATCAAGCAATTCGCCTGCGTAAACGCCGCCAGCAAATGCGACCCCGGCCCGCCGCGCGGCCCGACCACCCCGGTCACCTCGCCGAGCACCGGCGTGAAGAACCCCCGCCGGAACTGCCGCCGCCCAGCCGGGGAAGTCATGTCCTCGGTCAACCGGGCCCGCACCCGCCGGCGGTCCACGTCCGAATGGCCCATCGCCGACAGCACCGCCGGGCGCAGGAACGCTTCGAACGACACCAGCACACTCACCGGATTCCCCGGCAGCGTCACCACCGGCACGCCGTTCCACCGGCCGCATCCCTGCGGCCCGCCCGGTTGCATCGCGACTTTCCGGAATTCCACGCCTTGCCCGGTCAGCGCGTCCTTCACCACTTCGTACGCGCCCGCCGACACCCCGCCCGACGTGATCAGCAGGTCCGCCGACTCCAGCCGTGGTTCGATGATCTCGCGGAATTCCGCCACGTCGTCGACCACGCTGCGCACGACCTCGACCCGGCAGCCGAGCTCCCGCAGCGCCGCCGCCAGCATCACGCTGTTCGACTCGTAGATTTGCCCGTGCTGCAACGGGTTCGGGGCTTCCACCAGCTCCGTTCCGGTCGACACCACCAGCACCGACAGCGGCCGGTACACCGCCAACTCCGCCAAGCCGACCGCCGCGGCGAGGCCGAGGTGCGCATGGCTCAGCACCGTGCCCGCGTGCAGCGCCATGGTCCCCTCGGTGACATCCTCGCCACTCCGGCGGATGTGGTTGCCGACAGAGGCCGCGCGGGAGATCCGGACTTCCGAGGTGCCGCGGTCGGTGTCCTCGACCATCACGATCGCGTCCGCGCCCGGCGGCAGCGGCGCGCCGGTCATGATCCGCTGAGCGGTACCCGGTTCGAGCGGTTCGACGTCGACCCGGCCCGCCGGGATGTCGTCGGCGACGGGGAGCGTCACCGGCACCTCGGCGACGTCCGCGGCGCGCACGGCGTACCCGTCCATCGCGGAGTTGTCGAACGGCGGCAGCGCCACCCCGGCGCGCACGTCGCGGGCCAGGACGAGCCCGGCCGCTTCGGCGACTGGAACAGTACGAACGGGCGCGTGGCCGAGCAGTTCGGTCACGGTCTCGCGGTAGACGTCGACGGAGATCACGCGGACCATCCTCCCTCTTGCTGCCCGTCGTGCAACACTCTCCCGGCACAAGCCGGGGAGTACGGGGAGAATTCTGATGCAGTTTCGGGTCCGCAACCAGCCCGGGCGCGCCGCGCTCGCGACGCCCCGCTGACATGCGCGTCCACACCAGGCACACGCCGGGGTTCGGCGTCGCCCGCGTGCTGCTCGCCCCCGGCGAAGCCGTGCAGGCCGCCGCGGAATCGTTGCTGGCCAGCAGCTTCAACGTGGCCGAGACGAGCCAGAACCGCGGCCGCAAGGGCGGCCGCTCGGTGTTCACCGCGCCGGCCGACGGCGGCTGGGTCGACCTGGCCCCGCTCGGCCCTGGCGACGTCTACCCGCTCGAACTGACCGGATCCACCGGCTGGTCGGTGCACCGCGAGGGCGTCCTCGCCCGGCCGAGCACGGTCCGCGTCGACCAGAACTGGGCCCCGCTGCAGCAGTTGTTCGGCGCCGATTCCGGGTTTCTTGAGCACTACAGCGGCCGCGGCCCGCTCCTGCTCACCGCGCCCGGCCCGGTGGACTCGTTCGACCTCGGCCGCGGCGAGATCGTCACCGTGCGCCCGGACTATCTCCTCGCCTATCCCGACACCGTGCAATGCCGGTTGCGCGCACTCGATCCAAGCGGTCCGCAATCGCTGCGAACCGGCGAAGGACTCGTCCTCGATTTCGCCGGACCGGGAACCGTGCTCGTCCAATCGCGCAACCGGCGAGTGTCGCAGGCGTAAGGGGAATCTGCCGATTACCCCATTGCCGGGAGCGCCGATTCCGGTAGCGTGAACTCCACTTCGCACGCTGATGGACAGCGGATTCTTGTCCCGAGGGAGGGCGCCGTGGCAGTCGGCACCGTCAAGTGGTTCAACTCGGAAAAGGGCTACGGGTTCATCGAATCCCCCGAAGGTCCGGACGTCTTCGTCCACTATTCGGCCATCCAAGCCGACGGATTCCGCACCCTCGACGAGGGCGACCGCGTGGAGTTCGAAGTCCAGTCCGGCCGCGACGGCCGAAGCCAGGCCGCGGACGTCCGCAAGGTCTAGCGAGGCAGGTCCGCTGACCGGTTGGGCGAACCGGCAGTGGCAGCGGATACCGGCGCGTTAAGCTGCGCTGCGTGACAGGCGATGTGTCGGGGGACCTCACCGGTCGCCAGCTGGGCCACTACCGCATCGACTCGGTGCTCGGCAAGGGCGGCATGTCCGTGACCTACCAGGCCACGGACACGCGGCTCGGCCGCAAGGTGGCGCTGAAGGTCATCGGCGACCACCTCGGCGCGGACGCCGAGTTCCGCGAACGGTTCGTCGACGAGGCCCGCAACACCTCCGCGATCGACCACGCCAACGTCGTCCCGCTGTACGACTTCGGCGAACTCGACGGCATGCTCTACATCGCCATGCGGATGGTCGACGGCGGCGACCTCGCCGGCCTCATGTCCGCGGGCCCGATCAGCCCGGCCCGCGCGCTCAGCCTGCTCGACCAGGTCGCCGACGCCCTCGACACGCTGCACAACCACGGCCTGGTGCACCTCGACGTCAAACCGGCCAACGTCCTCGTCACCAGCCGCGAGACCTCCCGCGAGCACGTCTACGTCGCCGACTTCGGCCTCACCCGCCGCGGAGCCACCGGCCACCGCACCCGCGGCGGCGACTTCCTCGGCTCGCCCACCTACGCCGCCCCGGAACACCTGCGCGGCGAACCGCTCGACGGCCGCACCGACCAGTACGCCCTCACCTGCGTCCTGTTCGCCTGCCTGACCGGCAACCCGCCGTTCCGCGGCGACGTCCCCACCGTCATCAAGGGTCACCTCGGCGGAGAACCGCCGTCGGTGGCGGGCGTGGTCGCGCTCCCGGCCGCCGTGGACGACGTGATCCGCAAGGGCATGGCGAAAAACCCCAGCGACCGCTACCCGAACTGCGTCGCGATGATCGCCGCGGCCAGGGTCGCGCTCGGGCCGCTCGCGACCTCGGACACCCCGCCGGGCCCCGCCCGGCCGAACGGACTTCCGGAGGCGGGCATGCAGCAAGGACCTGGCGGACCGGGACCTGGCGGACCGGGCGGCCCTGCCGGTGGTCCAGCCGGACCTGGTGGACCTGGAGCTGGCGGTCCTGGTGGCCCGGGTGCCGGTGGTACTGGCGGACCCGGTGCCAGCGGCCCTGCCGGACCGAGCGGCCCTGCCGGGCCGGGCGCGTCGCCGGGCGGTCCCGGTGCCGCGGGGCAGGGCGCTCCCGGTACCGGCACGCCGGGCGCGGGCGTCCCCGGTGCCTGGGGTACTCCGCAGCAACCCGGCCAAGCGGGATACCCCGCCCAGGGCGGTTACAGCGGTCCCGCCGGTTACGGCAACCAGCAGCCGCCCGGTTATCCAGCACAACCCGGCCAACCCGGCCAGCCCGGCCAGCCCGGCCAACCCGGCCAGCCCGGCCAGCCGCAATTCGGTCAGCCCGGCCAGCAGGGCTATCCCGGCCAGGCCCCGGCAGGCCCCCCGCCCGGCTACGGCTACCCGGGCCAGCAAGCACAGCAAGGCCCCCCGCCCGGCTACGGCGGTTACCCCAACCAGCCCGGCTACCCCGCCCAGCCTCACCAGCAGGGCCATCCGAACCAGGCCTTCGGCGACCCGATGCGGCTGCGGCCGCCGTCCCCGGCAGGCAATGCGGGCGCGTTCGAAAAACAACCCAAGAGCGGCGGCCTGAAGTGGCTGTGGATCGCGCTGGGCGTACTCGTCGTGGCCGGACTCGTCGTCGGCGCGATCTTCCTTTTCAGCGGGGACGACAACGGCAACGGCGGGACCGCTCCGGCGTCCTCGGCTCCCAATATCCCGGTCGGTCCCGGCGGCTCGAAGCCGGCCGGCCCGTCGTCGCTGCGCCCGCCGCCGTCGTCGATCCACATCCAGCCGAGCCGCTGACCCGGCCGACCTGCCGCGGAAGTGCACCGACGCTGACCTGCGCTCCTTGCACTCGACCCCGGAGAGTGCTAAACACGGCATTGGCACTCGACGCCGTCGAGTGCTAGGCGAGCGGTCACCGACCGCCTGCCTGAAGGTCGGGACGGTGAGGCTGACCCACCGGTCAGTCGTCCGTCGCGGGCACCGAGCCTGGCCGAGGACGTGTCCTGCTGCCGCCGCTGGAGACAGCGCGGCGGTGGCGCCCAATACCGGAGGACCACACCGCAATGGCCAAACTGATCGCGTTCGACGAGGACGCCCGCCGCGGTCTTGAGCGCGGCTTGAACACCCTCGCCGAAGCCGTCAAGGTGACCCTCGGCCCGCGGGGCCGGAACGTCGTGCTCGAAAAGAAGTGGGGCGCGCCGACGATCACCAACGACGGTGTCTCCATCGCCAAGGAGATCGAGCTCGAGGACCCGTGGGAGAAGATCGGGGCCGAGCTCGTCAAGGAAGTTGCCAAGAAGACCGACGACGTCGCGGGTGACGGCACCACCACCGCCACCGTGCTCGCCCAGGCGCTCGTGCGCGAGGGCCTGCGCAACGTCGCGGCCGGCGCCGACCCGATCTCGCTCAAGCGGGGCATCGAGGCGGCCGTCGAGGCCATCACCGAGCAGCTGCACAAGGCCGCCGTCCAGATCGAGACCAAGGAGCAGATCGCTGCTACCGCCTCGATCTCGGCCGCTGACCGCACCATCGGCGAGCTGATCGCCGAGGCGCTGGACAAGGTCGGCAAGGAAGGCGTCGTCACCGTCGAGGAGAGCAACACCTTCGGGCTCGAGCTGGAGCTCACCGAGGGCATGCGCTTCGACAAGGGCTACGTGTCCGGTTACTTCGTGACCGACCCGGAGCGCCAGGAAGCCGAGCTGGAGGACCCCTACGTCCTGCTCTTCGGTTCCAAGATCTCCAACGTCAAGGACGTCCTGCCGCTGCTGGAGAAGGTCATCCAGTCCGGCAAGCCGCTGCTGATCATCGCCGAGGACGTCGAGGGCGAAGCCCTGGCGACCCTGGTCGTCAACAAGATCCGCGGCACCTTCAAGTCCGTCGCCGTCAAGGCCCCGGGCTTCGGCGACCGCCGCAAGGCGATCCTGCAGGACATCGCGATCCTGACCGGCGGCCAGGTCATCTCCGAGGACGTCGGCCTCAAGCTGGAGAACGCGGACCTGTCGCTGCTGGGCCGCGCCCGCAAGGCCGTCATCACCCGGGACGAGACCACCATCGTCGAGGGTGCTGGCGACGCCGACCAGATTCAGGGTCGCGTCAACCAGATCCGCGCGGAGATCGAGAACTCCGACTCGGACTACGACCGCGAGAAGCTGCAGGAGCGGCTCGCGAAGCTGGCCGGCGGCGTGGCCGTCATCAAGGCCGGCGCCGCGACCGAGGTCGAGCTGAAGGAGCGCAAGCACCGCATCGAGGACGCGGTGCGCAACGCCAAGGCCGCCGTGGAAGAGGGCATCGTCGCCGGCGGCGGCGTGGCCCTGATCCAGGCTGCCGAGGCCGCTTTCGCGGGCCTGAAGCTGACCGGTGACGAGGCCACTGGCGCGAACATCGTCAAGGTCGCCGTCGAGGCTCCGCTCAAGCAGATCGCGATCAACGCCGGTCTCGAAGGCGGCGTCGTGGCGGAGAAGGTCAAGTCCCTCCCGCAGGGCCACGGCCTGAACGCCGCCACCGGCGAGTACGAGGACCTGCTCGCGGCCGGCGTGCCGGACCCGACGAAGGTCACCCGCTCCGCGCTGCAGAACGCCGCTTCCATCGCGGCGCTGTTCCTGACCACCGAGGCTGTCGTCGCGGACAAGCCGGAGAAGGCTGCTGCCGCTCCGGCCGACCCGTCCGGCGGCATGGGTGGCATGGACTTCTGAGTTCGGCTGCTTTTCCGGCGAAGCCCGGTTCACCCTCGCGGTGGGCCGGGCTTCGCCCGTTCCCGGCTCAGTCTTCGGGAGTCAGGACGGCAGCGGCGGCATAGACCGGGAGGATCACCCCGGCCGAGAGCACGGCCCCGGCGACCGCGGCGATGCGCACCATCGAGGGGTCGACGTTGAGGTAGTTGGCCCATCCGCCGCACACGCCGGTGAGCATGCGGTCGGAGCGGCTGCGGAAGATCTTCTTGGCCGGTGCGGCCTGCACGTTGTCCGTCATGCCAGCAATACTCCGCGACCGGGACGTGCCGCACATCCGGGATCGCCCCGGATAAAGCCCCGGGGCCGCGACCCTGAAGTGTCCCTTACCCGATGATCTTCCGGACCCGTCCGAACCGGTCCAGCCACGCTTGGGATACCTCGGGCGACGCGGCGAACTCGGCATAGGCGTCGGGCTCCGGAGCGTGGCGCGGCACCGGCAGGTAACCGTCCGCGGGGGACAGCGTTTCGGTGCAGACATCCCCGCGCAGCAACGACATCGTGCCGAGCCCGCAGGCGAAGTCCAGCTCCGGCAACGCTCCGGCGAGCGCGAGCCCGGCAGCCAGCCCGACGCTCGTCTCCACGGCTGACGAGACCACGCACGGTAGCCCGCACGCCTCCGCGACCTCCAGCGCACGCCGCACTCCGCCGAGCGGGGCGACCTTGAGCACGGCGATGTCGGCGGCTCCGGCGACGGCGACCTTCAGCGGATCTTCCACGCGGCGGATCGATTCGTCGGCCGCGATCCGCACCGACACCCGACGGCGAACGGCAGCCAGGCCGTCGATTGTGGGACACGGTTGCTCCGCGTACTCCAGTCCACCGGCCGCGCGGTCCAGCTCACCCAGCGCCTGCACGGCGGTGTCGACGTCCCACGCCGTGTTGGCGTCGACCCGGATCGCACCGGAGGGACCCAGGGCGTCGCGGACCGCTTCTATGCGCGCGCAGTCCTCGGCCAGCGTCGCGCGTTTGTCGGCGACCTTGACCTTCGCCGTGCGGCAGCCGGACGCGCGGACCAGTTCGTGTGCGCGTTCGGGCGACACGATGGGGACTGTCGTGTTCACCTCAATACGGTCGCGGACCGGCTCGGGCCAGCCTTCTTCGCTCGCTTCGAGCGCGGCGGCGAGCCACGGCACGCTCTCGGTGTCCGAATAATCCGCGAACGGGCAGAACTCGCCCCAGCCGGCGGCACCGCGGAGCAACAGTCCTTCACGGACGGTGATGTCTCGGAACCGGGTGTGCAGCGGGAGCGCGTAAACCTGCATGACTGCCGATCATGCCATCGCCGCGGCGACGGGAACCGAGGTGCCGTGGGGGCCGTCTCAACGCCACAATGGAACGTGTGGACGGCCTCGACTTCCGGGTGCTCGGCCCGGCCGAGGTGCTGGCCGGGGACCAGGTGGTGCCGCTGGGCGGCAGCCGCCCGCTGATCGTGCTCGCCGGGCTGCTGCTGCGGGCCAACCGGCTCGTTTCGGTCGACGTGCTCAGCCACTGGCTGTGGGGCGACGACCAGCGCCGGTCGAAGGGCGCGCTGCAGACGTATGTGCTGCGGCTGCGCCGGGCGCTCGGCGACGGTGCGGCGATCCGCACCGAACGCGGCGGCTATCTGTTGGAAGTCGACGAGAACGCGGTGGACCTGGGTCGGTTCCGCCAGTTCGCGGCGCGGGGCCGCAGCGCGGCGGAACGAGGCGAACACCGGCGGGCGGCGGGCTATTTCGAGGACGCGCTCGGACAGTGGCGAGGTTCGGCGTTGCAGAACGTGGAGTCGGACTCGCTGCACCGGGACGAGGTCGGGCAGCTGGCCGAGGAGCGCACGCGGGTCCGCGAGCTGTGGGCCGAGACGCTGCTGACGGTCGGCGAATACGACACCGTCGTGCCCGAACTGGAACGGCTGACGCGCGAACATCCGCTGCGGGAACGGCCGCATGAGCAGCTGATGTACGCGCTGCTCCGCTCTGGGCGGCAGGCCGAGGCGCTGGACGTGCACCGGCGGATCAGCGGATTGCTCGCCGAGGAGCTGGGCCTTGACCCCGGCGCCGGACTGCAGCGCGCGCACCGGCTCGTACTGGGCGGCGACGAAGGCACGCGATTCCGCACCCCGCTGGAACCCCATATACCGCACCAGCTTCCGGCTGACCTAGGTGCTTTCGCCGGTCGGACCGCGGATCTGAAAGCGTTGCGGGCCTTGCTGCCGGAGGCTCTCGACGACGGCACCTCCACGCCGATCGCCTCGGTGGAAGGCATGGGCGGGCAGGGGAAAACCACCTTGTCCGTCCACTTCGCACACCAGATCGCCGATCGTTTCACCGGCGGGCAGGTGTTTCTGGATCTCCGTGGTTACGGCCCAGGTGCGCCGGTGTCGCCGATCGCCGCACTGGAGACAATGCTCCTCGCGCTGGGCGTGCCTGCCGACCGAATCCCGTCCGGTTTGGACGAACGCGCGGCGACCTGGCGTACTTACACCACCGGTCGGCGGCTATTGATCGTGCTGGACAACGCGAACAGCACCGAACAAGTGCGCTACTTGCTGCCTGGTCCTGGATGTCTGGTCGTGGTGACGAGCCGCTGGCAGCTGCGCGGACTGGTCGCGACACATGGCGCCCGGCGGATCGCGCTGTCCGAATTGGACAGTGAAGAGGCGGTGGAACTGCTGGCGTCGGCCATCGGCGTCGAACGAGTGCACGAGGATCCGATCGCGGCTGGCAGGTTTGTGCGGTATTGCGGCGGACTCCCGCTGGCGATCCGGATTCTTGCCGTACGCGCCGCCCAGTTCCCGCGGCTGCCGCTGGAGGAGTTCGTGGCGGCACTGCCCTCGGACGCAGGCCGGTTGAGCACCTTCGATCTCGGCGACGGCGACGAAACCAATATCCGCACAGTTTTCTCCTATTCCTACCGGGTTTTGTGTCCGGCGGCGGCGCGCCTGCTGCGGTTGCTGGCGCTGTCGGTCGGCCCGGATTTTTCGCTGGGCATGGCAGTAGCGCTCAACGGAAGGTCCGAAAAGGAGACTCGCGGCGCTCTCGACACCCTCGTTTCGACGCACTTGCTCACCCAGCCGAAACCGGGCCGGTACCAGTTCCACGACCTGATTCGCGCCTACGCGACTGAGCTGTCGGAGCAGGAGGACGACGCCGCCGAGCGCACCGCGGCCAGCGCGCGCCTGCTCGACTGGTGCATCGCGTCGGCGAGGAACGCGGGTTTGGCGATGCGTCCGCACCAGCTGATGGACGAAATCGGCCCGATCCCGCCTGCTGGCGAGCTAGAGTTCGCGGACTACCACCGTGCGCTGGCGTGGTTCATCGAAGAACACGGAAACCTGCTCTCGGTGATCCAATGGTCGTTCCGGATCGGGCGATACGCGCAATGCTGGCGCTTGGCGTGGTCGCTGTTCACCTACTTCGCCGGTCGCGCCCGGGTCGGCGAATGGCGGTACGTCTTCGAGATCGGTTTGCGAGCGGCGCGCAATTCCGGCGAGCGGCACGGCGAAGCGGCGATCCTCAATGGACTCGGCGTGATCGAAGGAGTAGCCCGGAATTACGTGCTGGCGCGCGAATACCTGGAGCAAGCGCTGGCCGTGCAGCTGGAACTGGGCTCGCTGCCGGGGGAAGCGCGGGCGCGCTACAACCTGGCGATGACTGCCCAGGGCATCGAGGACTTCCCGGAGGCTTACCGGCATGGCCTGCGGTCGCTGGAAATCACGCGGGAGCTGGGATTCACCTCGGTGGAGGCGAACGTTCTGCGTGCTCTGGGCGACCTGTGCGCGATGATGGGCGACTACCCGCAGGCCCTGTCGCTCGCGGACGAGGCACTGGCTCTGGTCCCGCCGGACGACTTGCCGCAGGGCCGCTTCTCGCTGGCCGCGAGAGCCCGCGCGCTGCTCGGCTTGGGCCGGCACGTGGAAGGAATCGAGTGCCTGTCCGAGGCGGTCGACATGTTCTTCGCGATGGACGAGGAGTACGAGGCCGCGGATGTGCTGTCGGAACTGGGCATCGCACACCTGCGCTACGGCCGCACCGCCGCGGCCCGCGACTGCTGGCTGCGCGCGGTCCGGTTGTTGACCCGGTTGGATCACCCGGACGCGGATCGGGTGCGGGCGCAGTTGGCTGGTTTGGTGCGGGGGTAGTCGGTGCCGCTTCGCCGCGACGGCGCACCGTTGCGACGTTGGACCGCAGCGGCACGGCTCGGTTTGCTGACGCGGCTGGACTGCTCGGATGCGGATCGGGTACGAGCGCAGTCAGCTGGCTTGCAGTGGGATGAGATCCGTCCGTACCCGCTGCGGTGCGAGATTGGTTGGACCACTTCGACGCGGATCAGGCGCAGGCGTCCTTGGCTGATGTGACGTGGGGCTGTCGCCACAGCCCAAGATCGCTGGCTGTGCGTGCTCTGGCTGGAGCATCGTGGTGCCGATGGGTGCGAGCGTCACCGGCTGGCGCAGGACCATCCGACCGTTTGGCGGAGTGCTTCCTGCTGGTCGCCGGAGGGCAGCCGGGCGCGGTGGTCCGCGTGCCGACCCCCAGCGGCAGCACGTAGACCACCGGCGGCCCGTACCACCACCCAACCGAAGTGCGCTCACTGTCCGCTCACTGTGCCGGGCCGGTTTCGGTGGGAAGGCCGAGCAGCCGGGTGAGCGTGACGGCGTTGTGCGGGGCCGCGACTTTGCTGTCGTTGTCGAAGTAGACGTGCACGTCGCGGCGGCCGCCGTCGTGCCATTCGGTGATCTTCGCGGCCAAGGCGCGCAGGGCTGAATCGGAGTAATCGCTGGTGTAGAGCTCCTCCGAACCGTGCAACCGGACGTAACTGAAGTCAGTGGTCTGGTCCTCCCGATACGGCCACGGCGCGGCGGCGTCGGAGGTCACCAGCGCCACCCGGTGTTTCTTGAGCAGGTCCAGCGCTTCGGTCGTGGTGAAGCTCGGATGGCGCACTTCGAGCGCGTGCCGCACTGGCCGGTCGGGTCCCGGGTTCAGGAACGGCGGGGACTTGAGTTTGTCGTCGTGCTTCTTCCCGAGCGTGGCTGCCTCGCCGGTGGTGCGGGGGAGCTGGCCCAGGAACGTCGAGACCCGATCAGGGTCGAAGGCCAGCCGCGGCGGGAGTTGCCAGAGGAACGGGCCCAGTTTGTCAGCGAGCGCGAGGACACCGGACGCGTAGAAGTTGGCGAGCGCGGTTTCGACGTCGCGCAGCTGTTTGAGGTGCGTGATGAACCGGCCGCCCTTGACCGCGAACAGGAATCCGGCCGGGGTTTCGGCGTGCCAGCCGAGGTATCGCTCCGGGCGTTGCAGCGAGTAGAAGGACCCGTTGATCTCGACAGCGTTCATCCGGCGGGAGAGATACTCGAGTTCGCGCCGTTGCGGCAGGCCAGAGGGATAGAACGCGCCGCGCCACGGCGGGTATCGCCAGCCGGACGTGCCCACTCGGATCTGGCTGATCTCGCTCACCGCCTTTCGCCGCCGAGGATTCCCGCCGGGACGGTTGCGGTAAACGCGTCCGCGCGGCTGTTTTTGGGACAGCCGGGCTAAATGTTGGGACATTTGTCCTGGACGAAGGGACGTCGGTCTCATGGCGCGGACTCCGTTGCCTGCTCGTCGGGCCGGGGTGCGGAGGGGGTGAGGGGAAGGGGAAAAGCGGGGACACGGACTGGGGTGAGGCGGCGAACGGCGGCACCGAGGTTGGCCGTGAGACCGACGCGGATGGCGGCACCAATGCCGACGACGGCACCGGTGCCACCGGTGGCACCGGTGCCACCGGAGACCCGGCTGCGCCGGGGTAGCCCGGGAGCACCGATGCGGGCTGCGGTGCCGGAGCGGCCGGGGGTGGTGGAGTGGCTGGTGACACCAACGCCGACGGCGCCGAGGAAGGGCAGCGGTGCCGGGATGTGCGCGGCTGATGTAGGCGGCACCAACGCCGACGGTCGCACAGAGGGCCGGTGGCACCAACACCGACAGCCGCACAGAGGGGACGGTGGCACCAGAGCGGGCGGTGTGCTGACGCGGGCACTGGCACCAATGGCGAGGGCGGTGCCGAGGCGGGCGCTGACGCCGATGCTGACGCGGACGCGGACAGCCGACGCCGAGCCGACGCCGATGCTGGCGCTGGCGCTGGCGCTGGCGCTGGCGCTGGCGCTGGCGCTGGCGCTGGCGCGGACGCCGATGCTGGCGCTGGCGCGGACGCCGACGCCGATGCTGGCGCGGACGCCGATGCCGACGCTGGCGCGGGCGCTGGCACAGACGCTGACGCCGAGGCCGACGCTGGCGCTGGCGCTGGTACCGACGCCGACTCCGACGCCGACGTTGGCACTGACACGGACGCTGACACTGGCACTGGCACCGAGGCGGGCACTGGCACCGCGGAGGTGGTGGCACGGATGCAGGTGGTGGTGCCCGAGCAGCGCGAGGTGTCCGGAATCCGGCGAGAGGCAGTCAGCTCGTCCGGTGGGCCAGCCTTGCCGCCTTCCTGCCCCATCGGACGTGCTGAACTCGCCCGCTGCCCGCGCATCCCCGCACCGGTCAGGCCCGCCGGCCCGTTCGCCGCGGGCCAGCCTCGTGCGTCGGGACTATCCGGCCGCCCACGCATCCCTCACTTCCTCAAGCCCACGAGAACCTCCACCGGCGTGACTGCACCAGGGACGTCGCGTACTCCCGCAAGTTCCCCGGCTGCGTGAGGTACGTGGGGAGGCTGAAGGCCCGGTGCTCGGCCGCGACCGTCAACGCCCTGGCGTGGGTGCGGGGTGGGGCGGAAACCGACAGTTCCAGCGAGTCGAAGCCCAGCGTCACCAGGGTCGCGCCGAAGCGGTCTTCCCAGCTGCGCAGGACTGCCGAGAGTTCCGCGACCTGGTCGGTCGACTTGATCATTCCTGTCCAGCCGATGAGGGCAGGGACGTCGGCCGGACGGTCGGCTTGGACCAAACCCAGTCGGTGCGGGGTGCGGGCGGCGAGGATCGAGCCGGTGTTGCCTGCTTCGGCCAGTGGGTCCGAGCGGCGGTGCGAGCGTTTCGCCAGCCCGGGGAAGCGGGTGCCGAACGGGCGCAGGCAGGCTCCGTCGCAGCAAGAGCCGTCCCACCAGCGGGCCAGGACCTCGGCGGGGTCGGCGTTGGCGACGCGGTGGCCTGCCGGAGCGAGGCGGCCGCGGTCGTCCAGCCAGTCTTCGCCGCGGGCGGTGAAGCGCTGGTCGGGCGGGATCAGCACTGGCCACAGTCCTGACCGCTCGAACTCCGCGACACAGCTCAGGTACCGCTGCGGCCGCGTGAGCGGTTCCTCCGACACCCAGATCCGCCCGTGCCAGCGCCCTGGCGGCAAGGTCTGGACCGGCGGTGCCCCGACGCCGGGGCGGAACGGTGCGATCGTCATGAGCTTCCCCTCGAACTGGTGTTCGGTGCCTGCATATCGAACAGTAGTTCGAACCACCGACAATTTCCAGGGCACCGCTCGCTCATCCGTTCGAGTGAACATCGGGAAATCCCAGGTCAAGTGGCAAAAAGAGGCAGCGGCGGGGGACGCGGCGCACCCGGGCCGCGACGAACAGGCCGATGGTGATCGCCATCGCGGCGAGTGCGAGGTACTGGAACGCCGACGCGTACCGGTCCACCAGCGACCAGCTCTCGCCGAGCAGGTAACTGGCCATGACGAACGCGGTGTTCCACAGCAAGCTGCCCGCCGTCGTCAGCAGGAGGAACCGGCCGAACGGCATCCGTTCGACGCCTGCGGGCAGCGAGATCAGGCTCCGGGAGACCGGCACCATCCAGCCGAGAAGCGCCGCCGTACCGGGTGAACCACGCCTCGGTGCGGTCGAGGTCGACGGCGTCCATCGGCGGCAGACGGCTGAGCAGTGCGCGGCATCGGTCGCGGCCGAGCAGGGCGCCTAGCCAGTAGACGATCACGGTGCTGGGGAGTGAGCCGAGGGTCGTCCAGAAGCAGGTGCCAGCCAGGCTGAAGGTGCCGCGGCTCGCGGAGAAACCGGCTAGCGGGAGGGCGGGTTCGCTCGGGATCGGCGGGAACAGCGACGACGAGCGCAGTGCCGATGCCGCCTAGCGAGTCCATCAGTCCGACGGTCCGCGCGGCCGGTCTGGGGAGAGGTTCGACGGGCGGCGAGCAAGAGGTTCGCGAGGGGTCCTTTCGCGACGAAGGCAACGTCGTCGAAGCTAGGAAGCAACACATTGCGGTCGGTCAGCCGGAGAAATGCGGGAAGCCGCAGCGGGGTTGGCGTGGAGGAGACCGCAGCGCGTCGCGCCCGGCCGGATCGGCGGTGTCGCGTCACGGGGGTGAAAGCCGAGGTGTGCTCGCTCGGTGAAATGCGGGAGACCGCAGCGCGTCGTGCCCGGTGGGCTGGTCGACGTGGCGAATGTGGCCGGATAAGCAGGAGCCGGAAGCTGAGGACCGGCGGAATGCGGAAAGCCGCAGGGAGTCGTGCCTGGTGGGCTGGTCGAGGTGGCGGATGTGGCCGGATAAGCGGGAGCTGGAAGCTGAGGACCGGCGGAATGCGGAAAGCCGCAGGGAGTCGTGCCTGGTGGGCTGGTCGAGGTGAACAGACCGCGAGTGCTGTGCCGAACAGCGGGCGTCGGCCTAGGCGCGCTGACGGCGCTCATCGAAGTGCCGTACCTGCTACTCGCCGCACCTCTCCTCGCCATCCAAGCGGCAACGGGTATTCCGCAGCGCGCGAAGGCTCGCCGAAGTGGAATGCGCCCGGCTGCAGCGATTCTTCGACGCCTGCAACGGCGACGATTGCGACGGCCGCGCCCTGCAATACCTCGTCCCGCGCTGCCTGGCCGGGCTTTTCGTGCCGGGAGTGTGGGTGTGCATCGGCGCGGGTGTTGCGGCGGGGTGCTTTGCTTCGTCCAACTAGTCACCGGGGCGGGCTCCCGGTGCTTGTTCTCGGCGCGATCGCGGTATTCCTTTGTGGACGGGGCCTGATCGGCGTAGCCGCGCTCGATCGTCGGATCGAGCGGGATTTGCATGACGGGGTGCGGCAAAGGCTTCTCGCGCCGGGAGCGTTGCTTGGCCGAGCTGGTCCGCGCACGAAGAATCGCAGGAAGCGTTGCGCGAGTTGCGAGGGGTGAGCTGGCGCGTTTACCCGAAAAGCGGTCTTGAGGCCGCGCTGGAGTCTCTATCCGAGCGCGCCGCGATCCCGGTCGACCTCAGTTGCGCAATCGACGAGCCCTCGCCGGAGTTGGCTACGGCGGTCTACTTCGTGGCGTCCGAGTCGGTCACCAATGCGGCCAAGCATGCCAACGCCAACAAAGTCACGACTTGACCTACGTCGGGGCGAGCAGCGGCGATGGACGGCGAATTCTCCGTACAGAGCCTCGAAAACGGACCGACCACAGTGCGGGTGACGTTGCCGGGCGAGTGATCCTGGCCGAGGACGAGACATTGCTCAGGGAAGGTCTCGTGCGGCTGCGGGCGGAGGAAGGCCACGACGTGGTCGCCGCGGTCGGCGATGGAAAGAAGCGACCGCAGAACACCAGCCCGACGTGGTCGTCACCGACGTTCTGATGCCGCCGACCCGCACCAGCGGAGGGTTGCGCGTCAAGCTGGCCGGACACCGGGGTGCTCGTGCTGTCCCAGTACGTCGGGAAACGCTACGCGGCCAAGCTGATCGGCGGTGACGGCGGCTCGGGTCGGCGACTTTCTCGACGCGCTGGACCGGCCGAACCCGCGCGAGCGCGACGTGCTGAAGAAAAGGGCGCACGAACGCGAGCATCGCCACGCTGCTATTTGTCTCGCAGAGCGCCATAGAGAAGCACGCGATCTTCGACAAGGCAAGCGAAGGGCTACAGCCGCCGCGTGCTGGCCGTTCTCCGTTGCCTCGGTTCGTGATTCACAGCGGCCGACGCAGGTCCTCCGCGTCGACAATGTGGTACGCGTAGCCCTGTTCGGCCAGGAAACGCTGCCGGTGCGCGGCATACTCCGTATCCACTGTGTCCCGCGAGACGATCGAGTAGAAGTGCGCCTGTCGTCCGTCGCCCTTCGGACGCAGTAGCCGGCCGAGGCGTTGTGCTTCCTCCTGCCGCGAACCGAACGTGCCCGAAACCTGGATCGCCACCGACGCTTCCGGCAGGTCGATCGAGAAGTTCGCGACCTTCGACACCACGAGCGTGCGCAGTTCGCCGCGACGGAACTTGTCGAACAGCTCCTCCCGCTCCTTGTTCTTCGTCGCACCCTGGATGACCGGGGCCTCCAGTTCCGCGCCCAGCATTTCCAGCTGGTCGAGGTACGCGCCGATCACCAGGGTCGGCTCGCCGGCATGCTTGTCCACAATGGACCGGATCACCGGGATCTTCGTCATCGCCGTCGCCGCGAGCTTGTACCGCTCGTCGGAGTCCGCGGTGGCGTACTGGAGGCGTTCGGACTCGGTCAGCGTCACCCGCACCTCGGTGCATTCCGCGGGCGCGATCCAGCCTTGCGCCTCGATGTCGCGCCACGGCACGTCGTACCGCTTCGGGCCGATCAGCGAGAAGACGTCGCCCTCTCGGCCGTCCTCGCGCACCAGCGTGGCGGTCAGGCCGAGCCGTCGCCGCGACTGCAGGTCCGCGGTCATCCGGAACACCGGCGCGGGCAGCAGGTGCACCTCGTCGTAGACGACCAGGCCCCAGTCGCGCGAATCGAACAGCTCCAGGTGCCGGTACTCGCCCTTGGTCTTGCGCGTGACCACCTGGTACGTCGCGATGGTGACCGGCCGGATCTCCTTCTTCTCCCCGGAGTACTCGCCGATCTCGTCCTCGGTGAGCGACGTGCGCGCGACCAGTTCGCGCTTCCACTGCCGCCCGGCGACGGTGTTGGTGACCAGGATCAGCGTGGTCGCCTTGGCGCGCGCCATCGCGGCCGCGCCGACCAGCGTCTTGCCCGCGCCGCACGGCAGCACGACGACGCCGGAACCGCCCGCCCAGAACGCTTCCGCCGCCTTCCGCTGGTAGTCGCGCAGGCGCCAGTCGTCCTCGGCGAGATCGATCGGATGCGCCTCGCCGTCCACGTACCCGGCGAGGTCCTCGGCGGGCCAGCCGACCTTCAGCAGCGCCTGTTTGAGCCGCCCGCGCTCGGACGGGTGCACGATCACCGTGTCCTCGTCGATCCGCGAGCCCAGCATCGGGCTGATCTTCTTGTTGCGCGAGACCTCTTCCAGCACCGCGCGGTCGGTCGTGGCCATGACCAGGCCGTGCGCCGGGTGGTTGGCGATCTGCAGCCGCCCGAACCGGCCCATCACGTCGACTACGTCGATCAGCAGCGGCTGCGGCACCGGGAACCGCGAATACGTGGTGAGCGCGTCCACCACCTGTTCCGCGTCGTGCCCGGCGGCGCGCGCGTTCCACAACGCGAGCGGCGTGATCCGGTAGGTGTGCACGTGTTCGGGCGCTCGTTCCAGTTCGGCGAACGGCGCGATCGCGATCCGCGCGTCGTCGGCACGCGGATTGTCGACCTCGAGCAGCACGGTTTTGTCGGACTGGACGATCAGGGGGCCATCAGTCACCTCTCCTTTATACGTTCCCTCCCGGCCCGCGGCCCGGGGATGCCAAGATGGCGGGACGAAGCCTCGGGAGGGGACCCAGTGACCACACCACCGTTCGGCGTGCCGGCGGCCGCGAACCCGTACCAGCCGCTCCCGCGGCAGCCGGTCCAGGGCGGTCCGAAGCGGGTGTCGGGCAAGCAGAAGGGGCTCTTCGCCGCTCTCGTCGTCGTGGCGCTCGGGCTCGGCGCGTTCGGCGCGTTCGGGTTCGCCGCGGTCGTGCGCTCGGCGGGACCGCCGGTCGCGGGCAGTTGCCTCTACCTCACGTCGCTGGGCTCGAAGACGCAGACCTACACCGGAGCGGACTGCTCCGACCAGGCCGCCACCTACCGCGTCGACACCGTCGCCAAGGGCCGGTCATCCTGCCGCGGCGAGGACTATGTGCCGTTCGAGCTGTACTTGTCGGCGCGCAGCACCACCAGGCCGACCCAGACGCTGTGCCTCGCGTTGAACGTCGCGTCCGGCGAGTGCGTGCGCGACGTTTCGGACGAGTCGAAGGTCGGCAAGGTCGCCTGCGACGACCCCAAGGCGGAGGCGCGGGCGGTCGTGCACGACGGGGAGCGGTCGGCGGCTAGCTGCGGGGAGAAGGATTTGTCGCTGGTTTACGTGGGGCCGCCGGTGCGGACGGTTTGCTTGCAGCCGACGGGGGCGAGCATTTAGGGGCTCGTGAATGGCAATCGCGGTTCTCACCGTGATTGCCACTCACCAGGCATTCGGAAGCATCGCCGCCACGTCCAGCCGGTTGGCCAGCTGCCCAGAACTGTGCATCAGATCGGCCACGCGCTGCAGCCGGGTCGCCGACAACGTGGTCGGGTAACTGCCGAGCGAGATCAGCGCGGCCGTGGTCTGGTCGATATCCGAGAAGGACGGCAGCGCGTCGCGCACCTTCGCCGAGTCGGACGCGGCTAGCTGGGCCTGGGTGAGGACGCCCCGGAACGCCGCCAGCGTGCGCGGGTTGGCGGCGGCGAACTGGCCGGTCGCGGCGTAGCCCGAGGCCGGGAAGTCGAGGGTCGCGCCGGTCGATCCGTCGGCGAGGACCTGCGCGCCCAGTTCTTTCTCCGCGCGGGTGATGTACGGCTCGACCATCAGCGCCGCGTCCGCGTCGCCGGACTGCAGCGCGGCGGGCATCTGGCCGAACGGCCGGGGCACGAACTCGATCTTCGATTTGTCGACGCCCGCCGTGCCGAGGACCGCCCGAGCGGTGAGCGCGCCGATGTCGTCGGGCGAGTCCACGGCGATCTTCGGCGACTTCTTCGCGGTCGGTTCGGAGTAGTCGGAACCGGGCAATGTGACGAGCGCGATAGTCGTGCGGCCGAAGGTGTACGCCTCGCCCTGCAATTGCAGTGCGGTGCCGGACCCGGCGGCGCGAAACAGCGACACGTCGCTACCGAACGTCACATCGACCTGTCCGGACTTCAGTTTTTCCACGCCGTCGCTGTCGCCGAGTTCCACCAGCTGGACGTTCAGCCCGGCTTGGCGGAACTTTCCCGCGGCGACGGCGATCCGCAGTGGGGCGGTCTCGATCGGGCTCGCGACGCCGACCCGCAGCGTCGCGCGTTCCGGCGGTTGAGCTTGTCCGGCGTCACTGGATCCGAACACGGAACAACCGCTGAGTGCGAACAACGTCGCCACCAGCGCAAACCTCAGACCGGTCGCTTTCACTCGCCATCCCCTGCCGGGAGAATCTCTGCCTCGTGCTGGATCGTATGGGCCGCTGCCCATACGATCGCCCGCAGGGCTGTGCCCCCGCCAGGGTGGCTTCCCGATCTTTTCGCCGGGAACTACCAAGCGGTAGTTTCCGGCCGGAGTCCGATGACGTCCGTGGGCAGAGGTTCCCGCGGTGGAAAAGGAAGCACAGGTGACCCGTCGCGACGACCGTCCCCGTTCGGGTGACGCGACGGATCCGGCTGCCTCGCGTCCGGTCGGCGGCCGGTGGCGGCTGCGGAACTGGCGGCTGCGCACCAAGCTCTTCGCCGTCCTGCTGATCCCGGCGCTCGCGGTGGTCGTGCTGGTCGGGCTCCGGGTCAACAGCGACCTGCGCGACGCCCGCCAGCTCGCCGAGTTCGCCGCCCGCTGCCGGGTCGACACGACGGTCGCCGAGGTCGTGCACCAGTTGCAGCGGGAGCGCGACGTCACGGTGCGGTTCGTCGCGGGCGACCGCAAGGGGGCCACTGACGTGCTCGTCGGCCAGCGCACCCGGGTCGACTTGGCGATCGGCGCGTTCGAACGGTCGCTCGCCGACAGCAAGGCGCGGCTGGACGAGTCCGCGGCGGGCGATCTGCAGCAGAGCGACGACCGGCTGCGGGTGCTGGGCGGCCTCCGGTATTCGGCCGAGCACTCCGCGTATCCGGCTGACGCGGTGCTTCGCTCCTACAGCGAGCTGATCTCCGGGCTGCTCGACATCAGCGACACCGCCGCGGCCGACGTCACCGAACCCGACCTGGCCCGGCTGCGGCTGGCCGGGAACGCGCTCGCGCGGATCAAGGACCAGATGTCGGTCAAGCGCGCGATCATGTCCGCGGCGATCGCGCAGGGCACGCTCAACCGGGACCGGACGCGCGCGTTGCTCGGCGCGGAGGCCGAACTGGCCGCCGCGCGCAGCGACTACCGCACCTTCGCGACTCCGGACGAGCAGCGGATGTACTCGGACACGGTGATCGGCATCGTCGTCGACATCGGCAACGACATGGTCGAGTCGGCGCTCACGCGTACGGAGAACAACCAGCCGCTCTCCGGCCTGGACGCGGACCAGTGGGACACCGCGTCGACCTACACGGTCAATCTCGCCCACCAGGTGCAGCAGGCGCTGCTCGTCCAGCTTCAGGAGAAAACGGACGCGCGAGCCGCCAGCGCCCGCGCGTCGACGATCTGGGACGGCGGAATCGTCATCGGTGTCCTGTTGGTCGCCGGTGTCCTGTCGGTGGTGATCGCGCGCTCGCTGCTGCGGCCGTTGCGGATCCTGCGCCGCACCGCGCTGGAGGTCGCCGACCATCGGCTGCCCGAGGCGGTGCAGCGGCTGCTCACCGAGCCAGATCCGGCTCCGGAGAACCTGCGGCACCGAGCGGCGGTCGCGCCGGTGCCGATCTTCACCCGCGAGGAGGTCGGGCAGGTCGCGCGGGCATTCGACGCGGTGCACGGCGAGGCGGTCCGGCTGGCCGCCGAGCAGGCGATGCTGCGCGAGAACGTGAACGCGATGTTCGTCAACCTGTCGCAGCGCAGCCAGGACCTGGTGGAGCGGCAGCTGTCCGTGCTCGACCGGATGGAGGCGGGCGAACAGGATCCGGAGACCCTCGGCGGGCTGTTCGAACTCGACCACCTCGCCACCCGGATGCGGCGCAACAGCGAGAACCTGCTGGTGCTGTCCGGCACCGACCTGGTGCGCGAGGACACCGGACCGGTGGTGGCCGACGAGATCATCGGGGCCGCACTGTCTGAAGTGGAGGATTACCAGCGGATCGAGATCGGCCCGGCTCCCGCGCTCGCGGTGCGCGGCGACGCGGTCAACGACCTGGTGCACGTGGTGTCCGAGCTGCTGGAGAACGCCACCCGGTACTCCGGGCCGCAGACAGCGGTCACCGTGGAAAGCGCGCGGACGCCGGAGGGGGCGTGGCGGATCGAGATCACCGACCGCGGTGCGGGCATGCCGCAGGCGGAGATCGACCGCACCAACGCGCGGCTGGCGCATCCCCCGGAGGTCGACGTCGAGGTGTCGCGCCGGATGGGCCTGTTCGTGGTCGCGACGCTGGCCGAACGGCATGCCATCGCGGTGCGGCTGAGCCCGGCCGAGGGACGCGGGCTCACCGCGACGGTCGTCGTCCCGGCGGCGTTGATCACCGAGGCCCCGCCGCTGCCGCAGCCGCCCGCTCCGGTCGAACCGGAACCCGCGCCCGAGCCAGAGCTGCTGGCCCCGCTCGCGCCGCTGGCTCCGGCCGAGGAGCCGGCGGAGCCCGCCGAACTGGTCGCGCCGACCCTCGACGACGCCGGACCGCTGCGGCGCGCACCGGTGGTCGAGGAGGCACCGCCGTGGCCGGGGCCTGCGTCGCGGTCGCATCTGGAGATCGACGCGCCGACGGACCGGATGCCTGCTTATCGCGACGTGCTGTCTCGTTGGTTCGACCTCTCGGCGCCGGCAGAGGAGCCGGCGGCACCGGAGCCGCGCGTGGTCGCGCCGATGCCCGAGGTGCCCGCGTTCGAGCCGGAGCACACCTGCGAAACGCCGCCGGAGTTCCCGGCCGACGACCCGGACGAGGCGCCCCCGGAGTGGCCGACGTCCGCGCACGCGGAACAACCGCAGTGGCCGTCGCCCGAGCACCTGGAACAAGAGGACGGGGCCGAGGACACCTGGCCGTTCCTGCGGGTCGCCGACGTGGCGGGCGGCCCCGCCGCGGAGCCGGAGCCGCGGCCGATACTCTCGCTTTCCCCCGACGCGGTGCGCGCCCGGATGACGAGCCTGCAAGGCGGCTTCCGGCGCGGCAGGCACGCCAGGGGGGAAGACACCCCGCCACTGGATCGAAACGGATGAGGCATGAGTTCGAACACCGCCCTGCTGGAAGTGATCGCGCTGGGCCGCCACGACGCGGAGCGGGCGCAAGAGGGCGGAGCGGATCGGCTCGAACTGGTCTCCGACATGGCCAGCGACGGGCTCACTCCGAGCGAGGCGACGGTGCGCGAGGTGCTCGCGGCCACTGATCTGCCGGTGCGCGTGATGCTGCGCGCGGAGAACACTTTCGACGCTCGCGCGATCGACGAGCTGTGCGCTTCGGCGGCCCGGCTGGTGTCCGCGGGTGCGCAGGAGTTCGTGTTCGGTTTCCTGACCGAGGACGGCGAGGTCGATGCCGAAGCGTGCCGTGCGCTGCTGAAGGAGATCGACGGGCGGCCGTGGACGTTCCACCGCGCCATCGACCGCTCGCGCAACCCGATCGCCGCGTACGACGTGCTGGCCGAACTCGGCTGCGACACCGTGCTGGCGGCGGGCCACGCGAACGGTGTCGCGAGTGGACTGTCGGTGCTGCAGCAGCTGGCTCGGCGGACCGATGGCCCCGCGCTGCTAGTCGGCGGCGGTCTGCGGGCGCAGCAGGTGCATTTGCTGCGGGCGGGCGGGGTGCGCGGGTTCCACGTCGGCGGCGCGGTGCGTCCGTCCGGTTGGGATGCTCCGGTGGACGTGGCGGCCGTGCGCGAGTGGGCCGAACTCGTCAAAGGCTGACGCTCCAGTCCGTTCCGGAAGGGAACCTCGCCGGGAATTCCAATTCCGGCAAGGTTCCCTTCTTTGCTTGACGAGCACAGTGCGCGTGTGCGCGCAAGCGGTCCGGAATGTCCGGGCCTTCCGCCTTCCGACGTCCGACGGTTTCCGGATTTGCCGGGACATTGCGGTGGGAATCAGTCATAAATCGTGCAAGTGGAAAACAAACCAACCGGGTTAAGGCCAGCCAAAAGTAGGTTTCTTTGTTTCGAGCGGTTTTTTAGGGTCGGTGATACGGGTTGGTACCGCGATTTAGCCGGCCCGGCCCCCGCCTCCCGAGAGGAATTCTCATGCGCTTGCGCAAGCTCGTCGCCGCCGCGGTTCCGCTGCCGGCCTTGCTGTGCCTGTCCGTGGCCGGCGTCGCGAATGCCGATCCGCTGGTCGCCCTTTCCGGCAACGCCGCACCGCTCGCCGCCAGCGCGCGGTCCGGCGATGTCGCCGCTGAGCAGCAGATTCCCGCCGCCTTGTCGCTCAAGCTGCACAACCAGCAGGCGCTGGCCCGCTTCCTGACCGACGTGCAGGACCCGGCCTCGCCGCAATACCACCGGTTCCTCTCGCCGGAGCAATTCACTGCTGCATTCGGTCCAACGCAAGCCGAAGCCGATCAGGCGGTGAATTTCCTCAAACGCAGCGGTGCGCAGGGCATTGAGGTCTCCGGAAACCGGCAGGCGATCACCTTCTCGGCAACTGCCGGACAGCTGGAATCCGCCTTCCATACGCGTATCGGCAATTACACCGACACGGTCACCGGCCGGAAGTTCTACGCGAACGACTCCGCGCCGGAATTGCCCGCTTCGGTGTCCGCGGTGGTCGATTCGGTCGTCGGCCTCGACAATCACGCGGTGAAGCACCACGCCAAGCCGGCGCAGGCACCCCGCGCGGTCAAGCCGGTGACGCCGGCCATCCTCAAGACCGCGTACGGCACCAGCGGCCTGTCCGCCACCGGCGCTGGCGTGAACGTCGGCTTCGTCGAGTTCGACGGCTACCAGAAGTCCGACATCACCGCCTACGACAAGAAGTACAGCCTCAAGGCCGGTTCGGTCAGCACGGTTTCGGTCAACGGAGCCAACTACGACTCCAGCCCCGGCGACGGCGAGACCGAAGTCGACCTGGACATCGAGGTCGTGCACGCGCTCGCCGCTCCGGCGAACGACTACGTGTACGAGGCCCCGAACTCCAACGCGGGCGAGCTGGCGATGTACCAGAAGATCGCGTCGGACAAGAAGGTCAGCGTGGTCTCGATCTCGTGGGGCTCCTGCGAGGCGGCGGAAGGCTCGGCCGCGGCCAACAGCGTCGACAAGGCGCTCGCGACCGGCACCGCCGAGGGCATCAGCTACTTCGCCGCCGCGGGCGACGACGGCACCACCGACTGCGCCCGCCAGACCGGCAGCAAGTCCCAGGCCGTGGACTTCCCGGCGTCGAGCCCGAACGTCTCCGGCGTCGGCGGCACGCAGCTGACGGTGAACTCGTCGAACGGCTACAGCAGCGAGACGACGTGGAACGACGGCGCTTCCGGCGGAGCGGGCGGCGGCGGCATCTCGACGATCTTCGCCGCGCCGTCGTGGCAGTCCAAGCAGAGCACGACCAAGCGCAAGGTCCCGGACGTCGCCGGGGACGCCGCGAAGGGTTCGGCGTACACGATCATCTCCGGCGGACAGACCGGTAACGTGTGGGGCACCTCGGGCGCCGCGCCGCTGTGGGCGGGCTTCGCCGCGCTGCAGAACGAGGTCCACAAGGGCGGCCTCGGCAACCTGAACGCGAAGTTCTACAGCATCGGCAACGGTTCCTCGTACGGTTCCGGTTTCCACGATGTGACCACCGGCAACAACACCTTCAACGGCACCACCGGCTTCTCGGCGGGCAAGGGGTATGACCAGACGACGGGCTGGGGGTCGTTCAACGGCTCCGGACTGTCCACACTGATCGGCTGAGCGCGGGTTGTCGTGCGTGGCGATCCCGGTGAGAACCGGGATCGCCACGCACGAGCGTTCGGCCGATTGACCAAGATCCGGGACGCTGTTTGGATGGCCGGGTGCAGCCTCTCCTGACGCCGAAGCAGCAGGCCCTCGTCGACCGCGCCGCCAAGCTCGCGGACATTTTCGCCGAGCGCGCGGCGGTGCACGACCGGGACAACACCTTTCCGCACCAGAACTACGACGACCTGCGCGAAGCAGGCTTCCTCCGGCTCTCTGTCCCGGAAGAACTGGGCGGCTCCGGAGCCGGGCTGCCGGAAATCCTGCCGGTGCTGGAACGGCTGGCGATGGGCGACGGCGCGACCGCACTGGCGTTCACGATGCACCTGTCGCCGCTGGGCCAGTGGGCGAGCGTCTGGCGGCGCACGAAGGCGCCCCGGCTGGCGGAACTGCTGCGCAAAGCGGTGGACGGCGAACTGGTCTGGGCGTCGATCACCAGCGAAACAGGCCTGCGCAACGACATGACCGACGCGAAGACCCGCGCGGTCCGCGTCGAGGGCGGCTTCGAACTGTCCGGTCGCAAGAGCTTCGCGACCAACTCGGCGGTCGCCACGCACTGCTCGACCACCGCCCGCTACGAGGACGCCGACGGCGGCCCGCGGCTGCTGCTGTGCCAGATCGCGCTGGACGCGCCGGGCGTCACGATCCACCAGACGTGGAACACCATGGGCATGCGCGGCACCCAAAGCAACGACGTCGAACTGGACAAGGTATTCGTCGAGGACGCCGCGGTCGTGCACTCGCTGCCGGTGAAACACCTCGACTCGCGGGTGCTGGAAACCGTCTGGGCCTGGGCGATGCCCGCGTTCTCGGCGGTGTACACGGGAATCGCGGCCGGCGCGCTCGACTGGACCGTGCAGACGCTGATCCGGCGCGGCAAGGCCGAGGACCCGGTGCTGCAGGACGTGATCGGCGAATGCCAGATCCTGCTGGAAAGCTCCCGCGCGCTGATCTACCGCCAGGCCGACGAGGTGACGAGCCGCCGCCTGTTCACCGGGGACATCCAGGACGGTGTGGCCCGCAGCGCGGTGGTGAAGTACACGGCGGCGAACAACGCGGTCCAGGTGATGCAACGGCTGGTCGACGCGCTGGGCGGCATGTCCTACACGAAGGCGCTGCCGTTCGAGCGCATGTGGCGGGACGTGCAGGCGAGCACGTTCATGCCGATGGGCAACCTGGCGACCCGGAAACTGGTGGGGGCGAACGTGCTGGGCGTGCGGACGCTGCCGGAGATCGGTCCGGACGAGACCGGGCCGGATTCCCGCGCTCAGGGCTGAACGGGTGAACCCGGATGGAACCGGGTGAGTTTTCGCTGCTCAGGGGTTATCTTGAGCGCTTCCGAACGCTCGAAGACCGACGAGTAGTCCCGATAACCGAAGGTCTTCGTGGCCGGGGTGGCGGTCGCCGCCGTCGGAGGCGGCACGGTGGCCGGGATCGGCGGTTCCGCGAGTGTGGGGTCCGGGCCGGCCGCGACGGCGTTGCCCGGAAACCTTGCTGGCGACGTCGCGGATTCCCTGCCTGGCCGGAGCCTCAATACGCGCAAGGCCGAGGGCGAGAAGTTTAATCAGCGAGGACGAAACCTTCAGCCGCTTCACACTCAAACAGCTCAAGCAGGCGGCGTAACACGAGATCGACTACGTGCTGAACTCCACTGGCCGCAACCTCTTCGCTGTCGGTGACGGGCACGGCAACGCTGCGGTGATTTCCGTTGCCCGCGCGGGGTTTCCGAAGAAGAGCGAGGCCGAAGGCGGCGAGAAGGTCGAAGAGGTGCAGGGCAGCGGGGACATCAAACCCCTTGGTGCCGCCCTGCTCGGCCTCGACGGCGCGCACTTCTCCGGCCACCACTTTCAGTCCTGTGTGGACGGTCGGGCGACGGTGGTCGCGGAGACGGAAACCGTTGCCGGGCAACTCGATTCCGGTACCCTCGACGCCCTTGCCGACGTCTCGGTGTAGTTCCCGAAGCGGTGACTACTTCTTCTCCGAAACGACGGCAGTCTCGGAAGCAGCAGCCTCCGCCGCCTCCTGCTCCGCCAGATCAGCCGCCGCCTGCACTGCCGGACCGTGCAGCAACCGGGCCACTTCACCGCGCAGCGAAACGAATTCCGTCGATTCCCGCGTGGTGATCTGGTCCCGCTGAGCAGGCAGGTCCACCTTCAGATCCGCCACGATCCGCGCCGGCGACTTCGACAGCACCAGCACCCGGTCGCCCAGGTACACGCTCTCGTCGATGTCGTGCGTCACCAGCAAAACCGTCGTGCCCTGTTCGACCTGGACCCGGCGCAGCAGGTCTTCCAGCTCGAACCGCGTCTGCGCGTCCACCGACGCGAACGGCTCGTCCATCAGCAGCAGCGCCGGGCGGCTCGCCAGCGCGCGGGCGATCGACACCCGCTGCTGCATGCCGCCGGAAAGCTGCCACGGGTACTTGTGCACCGCGGCCGACAGGCCGACCGCCTCAAGCGCTTCGGCGGCCCGGGCACGCCGGGTCGCCTTGTCGAGTTTGCTCCAGCGCAGCGGGAATTCCACGTTCTTCGCGACCGACAGCCACGGGAACAGGGACCGGCTGTAGTCCTGGAACACCACGGCGAGATCGTCCGGCACCGAGGTGACGCGGTCGCCGTGCAGGCTCACCGTGCCCGCGGTCGGCGGGATCAGGCCGGCGATCGCGCGCAGCAGGGTGGACTTGCCGCAGCCGGACGGGCCGACGATGCACGCCAGCTGCCCGGTCTCCACCGTGAACGACAGTTCGTTGACCGCGACGTGCGCGGACTCGCCGCTGCCGTAGCGGTGGCTGAGGCCGGAGACCTCGAGCATGGTCGACATAACGGGAAACCTTCCTAGTTCCGGCCGGGCTGCCAGCCGAGCACCCGGCGTTCGATGCCGAGGAGCGCGGCGTTGAACGCGTACCCGAGGATGCCCAGCAGCACGATCCACGCCCACATCTGGTCGAAGTCGTACGAACGCTGGGCGGCGAGCAGCGCGTAGCCGATGCCGTTGAGCGCCCCCACCAGTTCGGAGATCGCCATCAGGATCAGCGCGATCGAAAGCGACACCCGAAGCCCGGCGAAGATCTTCGGCAGCGCCGAGGGCAGCACGACCAGCCCGATCCAGTACCGCTTCGGCGTCCGGAACGCGCGGGCCGTCTCGACCTTGACCTTGTCGACCGAGCGGACACCGTCCACTGTGTTCATCAGCACCGGCCACAGCGAACTGAAGATGATCGTCGCGGTCTGCATGCCAGGGCCGATGCCGAACAGGATGATGAACACCGGCACCAGCGCGGGCGGCGGAATGGCACGGAAGAACGCGAACAGCGGCCCCACGTAGTCCATCCCGGTGCGCGAGCGGCCGAGCGCGGTGCCGAGCGCGACGCCGATCACCACCGCCAGCAGCCAGCCGCCGAGCAGCCTGCCGAGACTTGGCAGGATGTGGTCGAACACCGGGTCGCCGAGGAACAGGTGCGAGACCGGGCCGGAGAACCACAGTTTCGCGGCCGCGGCGGCGATCTTCGACGGCGGCGGAAAGAACACGCTTTCGCTCAGCTGCGTCGCGATCTCCCACAGCACCACCAGAATCGCGAACAGCAGCCACTTGCGGGCGAACCCGCTGAGGCCGCGGCTCACCCGGCGCGTGACGGTGGAGGGCTTCTCGACCACACTCACGCGGCGGCTCCTTCGACAGCGCTGCTCCAGCGGAACAGCCGATTGCCCAGTCGTTCCAGGCCCTCGTTCACGAGGTAGCCGAGCAGCCCGGCGACCACCGTTCCGGCGAGCACCAGATCCATCCGGCCCGGCCCGGAACTGGCTTCGAGCACGAACTGCCCGATGCCGAGTTTCGCCCCGGCCAGGAATTCCGTGCTGATCACCAGGATCAGCGAAATCGCGGCGGACAACCGGATCCCGGTGAACACGAACGGCGCGGCGTGCGGCAGCGCGACCGAGGTCAGCACCCGCGAACGCGGAGTTCCGTACGTGCGCGCGGTTTCCAGCAGCAGCGGGTCGATCTCGGCCAGCGCGTAAATGGTGTTGAAGAGAATCGGCCACACCGCCGCGTACACAGCCAGCGTGATCTTCGCTTCCGGGCCGCCGCCGACGACGATCAGCACCAGCGGAATCAGTGCCACGGAAGGAATCGGCCGCAGGAATTCGACGATCGCCTTGGTCGCGTCGCGCAGCCAGCGGACGCTGCCGAGCAGCAGACCGGCCGGGACCGCGATGGCGATCGAGATGAGCAGTGCGATCAGCCACGCGAGCACCGAGGCGACCACGTCGCGGACGAATTCGACGTCGCCGAACAGTTCGCCGATCCGGGCGAACACCACGGTCGGCGGGGGAAGGTCGTTCTGGTCGATCAGACCGGCCCGCACGACGGCCTCCCAGATCAGGAGGAAGCCGAGCAGGCCGGTCAGGTTCCGGACGAGGCGCACGTCAGGACGCGTTCGCCTGCGGGACGATCATCGACTGGACGTCGATCTTGGACTGGATGGAACCGAACTGCTGCAGCAGGTCGGGCACCCGCTGGATGCGCCGGGCGTCCAAAGTGGACTGGAAGGTCAGCAGGTTCGTGATCTTCGCGGTCGCCTCGTCCACCTTCGAGAACTGGATCATCAGCGGCTCGATCTTGGAACGGTCGGCCGATTCCTTGGTGGCGCGCAGCATCGCGCGCTGGAAGGCCGCGACGGTCTTCGGGTTGGCGTCGGTGAACTTGCCGAGCGAGCCGTAGCCCGCGGTCGGGAAGTCCTTGGTGCCCCCGGACGCGGTGTCGATGACCTCGACCGTCCCGTTGACCTTCGCCGACTGCGTGATGAACGGCTCGGTCAGGAAGCCCGCGTCGATGTTGCCGCGCTTGACCGCGGGGCCGATGTCCGGGAACCGCAGGGAAACCCACTGCACGTCGTTGAAGCTCACGCCGTTGTCGCGCATGACCGACTTGGTCAGGGTGTCGCAAATCGTGTTGGTGGCGGTGATCCCGATCCGCTTGCCCGCCAGGTCGTGCACGTTCTTGATGTTGCTGTTCGGCATCGCCACGACCTCGGTGCTCTTCGGGCCCGCCGAGGAGGCGTCGGCGACGAGCTTGATGTCCGCGGCGCCCTTGCTCTTGGCGATGAAGAACGGCGTGTAGCTGGAGTAGGCGATGTCGACCTCGCCCGCCTGCAGCTTCTGCAGCGACGCGTCACCGCTGGCGGCGTCGACGGCCTCGACCTCGAGTCCCTCGTTCTTGAAGTAGCCGTTCTGGACCGCGAGGTGGAAAGGCACCACGTCGATCGTCGGCATGATCGAGACCTTGATCTTGGCCTTCTCGACCCCGGAGCCACCCTTCGAGCTGCCCGAATCGTCCGATCCGCCCAGCAGGCCGCATCCGCTGGCAGTCAAGGCCACGCCGCCCGCCATCGCGAGCGACAGGAACCCGCGCCTGCCGTAATCGCGCCGGCTGCTCACCGCTTCATCAAACAAGGTCGCTCCTAGCAAATGGGCCCGCGTCTGGCATGGACGCGGGGGGAAGGTGGCTCATTGTCCGGAGTCACGCGGCTACTGTAGAGAACCAGGACGATCACTCACAATGGGTGTTCATATACGATTCAGAAGTGGCACTCGTCACTCGATCAGGTGATCGAATCCGCTGGTATGCCGGGGTAAGTGAACGACCCGTGGATGCCCGATGGGCCTTGATCCGCTGCCTGGGTGCTCTCCGGGCAACTTCTGGAGGGTTACAAATGGGCCAGGCGTTCGCTACCCTCTGCTCCTGCAATGTGAGGTGTGGACCACCGATGTAGTGAGAGCCGGGACTTGGGAAAAGGCTCTCCGCGCACGCCGGCGACGAGCCGGTGCGGGGTGGCCTCGGCCGAACGGACTAAGAGATCGACCACGTGCGGGGACCGAACGTCATGCCAGACCTGAACCGATTCCGCGCCCGAGGCGACGGGCAGCCGCACCGCGAAGTCGATCTTTTCACTCGAAAGGGTGTAACAGTCCGGGACGCGGTCCAGACCACTCAGGTGGCGGATTACCTGCCGGGAGCGTGCGCGTAGTGGCCACGAGCACGGCAGGTTCGGAATCAACGGGCCCCTCGGGCCCGGACGGTGGTGCGGCGGTGCCGAACGAAGACACCGCGGGGGCAGGGGAGGCCTCCGCTCAGGAGAACGCGGGGACCGCGCAGCAGCGATCCTGGCTCGCGCTCGGCAACTGGCGATTGCGGTCCAAGCTCGCGCTCATTCTTCTCATCCCCACGATCACCGCGCTGGTGCTCGGTGTCCTGCGCGTGGTCGACGACGTGCAGTCGGCGGTCGACCTCAACCACACCGCCAACCAGGTCGCCTTCGCCGAGAAGGTCACCGCGGTGGTGCACGACCTGCAGCGCGAGCGCGCGCTGGCCGTGGTCCGGATCTCTTCCGGCGACCCGCTGCGCCAGACCGGCCTCGACGCGCAGATGGCGAAGGTCGACCGGGACGTCGACGACCTGCGCAACGCCGCGGTCAACCTCGACAATGACGACCAGGCGGCCAGCGACCGCTACGCGCACGGCCTCCAGCGTCTCGACGCGCTGCGCCCGCTGCGCGCGGCGATGACCACGTCGGCCTACTCCGACCGCGCGGTGCTCGACACCTATTCCTCGGTGCTCGACTCGCTGATCCAGCTCGGCCGCGAGGTCTCCACCGCGACCACCAACCGCGACCTGCTCCGCCTCGGCACGAGCACGCAGTCGATCAGCGAGGCGAAGGAGTACATCCTCCGCGGCGACTCCGCGCTGCAGATCGCCGCGTTCCGCGACGGTTTTCCGGGCAACCTGATCGACGAGACCCGGGCCGCCGAGGCCAGTGGCGACGCGTCGATCACCGCGTTCCTCGCCAACGCCACCGGCGACCAGGTCCAGCTCTACAACGACACCTACTCCGGCCCCGAGGTCGACGAGCGCCGGCGGTTGCAGACGCAGGCGTTCTCCTTCGCCCAGCAGAGCCAGCCGCTCAACCTCGACGGCGCCAAGCTCGGCCAGGACTCCACGGTCGCCGCCGACAAGCTGCGCGCGGTCGAGGTCAACCTGCTGACCCAGCTGCGTGCCCAGGCCGACGAACTGGCCAGCAACGCGGTGCGCTCGGCCTGGGTCGGCGGGGTCATCGTCCTCGCCGCGCTGATTGCCGCGCTGATGCTGATGCTCGTCATCGCCCGGCTGATGCTGCGCCCGCTGCGAGTGCTGCGGAAGACCGCGCTGGACGTCGCCTACACCCGGCTGCCGGAAACCGTGCAGGCCATCCTGGACGACCCGGACCCGGTCAACGCCTCGAAGAAGGCGGTCGACCCGGTTCCGGTCCTCACCCGCGACGAGATCGGCGAAGTGGCGCGCTCGTTCGACGTGGTGCACGAGCAGGCGGTCAAGATGGCCGCCGAACAGGCACTGCTGCGCGAGAACGTCAACGGCATCTTCGTGAACCTCTCCCGGCGGTCGCAGCGGCTGGTGGAACGCCAGCTCGGCGTCATCGACCGGCTCGAGGCCGACGAGCAGGACCCGGACCATCTCGCGAGCCTGTTCGAACTCGACCACCTGGCGACCCGGTTGCGCCGGAACGGCGAATCGCTGCTGGTGCTTTCGGGCGCGGGCCTCGCGAAGTCGGTGCCCAAGCCGGTGCCGGCGGCCGACGTGATCGGCGCGGCGGTGTCGGAGATCGAGCAGTACGCCCGCATCGAGATCGGCATCGTGCCCGAGGTCGCGGTGCAGGGCCTCGCGATCCACGACCTCGTGCACGTGCTCGCGGAACTGCTCGACAACGCGACCTACTTCTCCGAACCGGAAACCAAGATCACCGTCCGCGCGGTCATCACGCGCAAGAAGGCGCTGGCGATCCAGGTCACCGACCACGGCGTCGGGATGAGTGAGGAGCGCCTCGCCGAGGTCAACGAACGGCTCGCCGATCCGCCGGACCTGGACGTGTCGGTGACCCGGCGAATGGGTCTGTACGTGGTCGCCCGGCTGGCCCAGCGGCACGGCATCGAGGTGCGGCTGCGCGAGAACGAGGACATCGAAGGCGGCGTCATCGCCCGCGTCGTGGTCCCGGTCGAACTGCTCACCCAGGTCCGGACCGCATCCCCGGTGATGCGGAACACCCCGCCGCCGCCGAACCGCAACGAGGTCTCGCACCCGAGCCTCCCGCCGCTGAACCGCGATCCGGAACCGTCGAACCCGCTTCCGCTCGCGCCGCCGCCCGCGGCCGCCGAGCTGACCGAGGCGATGGGCTCGACCGGCTCCGGCGCAGCGTCCGAGAACGGCGGCCTGGTTCCGCTCGACCAGCCGATCAGCCTCGACGACCTCGTCGCGGGCAACCGCGCGGCCGGTCCGTTCCTCAGCCCGGCCACGCCCGCCTCGGAGGCCCCGGCGTGGCCGACCGCGGAGGACCTCGCGCCGCTCACTCGCGAGTCGTACGGCGAGGGCGCGAGCCTGGCGCAGACCGAATTCCCGCCGCTGGTGCTGCCGAAGCGGGAGCCGAAGTACGTCGCGCCGGAAGCGCCGAAGGAGCAGCCGCCCGCCGAGCCGGACGGTTCCGCCGCGCTTGAGGACGACGTGCCCACCCGGCGGCTGCCGATCTACCAGTCGGTGCTGTCGCGCTGGTTCAGCGAGGGCGAGGACGGCGAAGCCGGTACCGGAACGCCGCAGTCGGCCGCTCCGGAACCGGAGCCGGAAGCCGCCGCTGCTCCGGCCGCCGAGCCGGAGCAGCGGGACGAGACTCCGGTCGAGCCGGTGCGGCAGGCGAGCAAGCGGCTGGAGTCGACGCCGCTCTACCCCGGTTCCGACGAGCCGGAGGACGACAGCTGGCACAGCGTCTCCGACGAGGGCTGGCAGGCGGCGCAGTCGCTGCTCGAAGCCAAGAACGAGGAGGTCACGTCCGCCGGGTTGCCCAAGCGTGTGCCCAACGCGTACCTGGTCCCCGGCTCGATCGGCAACGCGCCGGAACCGGCGCAGGCGCAGAACTCGTTCACCGACGCGACCGCCGGAATGCCCGGAACGGGTGCGATGACCCGCTCGGCGACGGCTGCCCGCAGCCGGATGGCAAGCTTCCAGCGTGGGTACAAGTCCGGCAGGCACGCGCTGAAGGAGCGGCCGCCGGAAGCCCGGCTCGACGACGACGGGGTTCGCGTCACCGGGGCCGGGTATGTGAGCGACAGCAGTGAGGAGCGAGAGTGACACGGGCGGGAGTGCAGCCGGGAGGCGGCTCGGTGCAGCCGAACGGCAGGCAGGCCGGCGGCAGCGCGGCGAGCAGCTTCGCGTGGCTGATCACGGACTTCGTGCACCGGGTGCCCGGTGCGGCGCACGCGGTGGTCGTCTCGGCCGACGGTCTGCTGCTCGCGTCTTCGCGCGGGCTGCCGAAGGACCGGGCGGACCAGCTGGCGGCAGTCGCCTCGGGGCTGACCAGCCTCGCGCGCGGGGCGGCGAAGGTGTTCGAGGGCGGCCCGGTCGCGCAGACCGTGGTCGAGATGGCGAACGGATTTCTCTTCCTGATGTCGGTGTCCGACGGCTCGTGCCTCGCGGTGCTGGGCTCGCCGGAGAGCGACATCGGCTTGGTGGTGTACGAGATGACTCTGCTGGTCGAACGGGTCGGCCAGCAGCTGACACCGGAGATGCGGGCACAACTGCAGGGCGCTGCGGTCCGTCGCTAGGCGGACCTAGGACTACAGGAGTAAACCGTGGACGACGGGCGCTTGCGCGGCGACGGCCGGCTCGGTGACGAGCACACCGGGGGCTGGGGCGATCGGGATCAGAGCCGGGAGGACTGGAAGTCCTTCCGGGACCGGGTCGACCGCGAATGGCGTTCGAGGGACGTCCAAGCCGCGGATTCCGAGCCGGTGCGCGAACCGCCGAACTGGCTGACCGATTCCAACGCCGGGCAGCAGCCGGGCATCACCGCGGTGCCCGGGTACCGCGAGCGGCTGCTCGGCGGGCCCGGTTCGGAGCTGTTCGGCGGGGCGAGCGGACCGCTGTACGACTCGGCCGAGTTCGCCGCGTTCAGCGCCGAACGCGACGGGTCGCCGGGGCCGTCATCGAACGACCTGGCCGCGGCGCTGCCGATGCAGGCGGCAAGGGAATACGCGGACGAGCCCGCCGAGGTCGAGACCTCCGGGCTGGTCCGGCCTTACTTCCGCACCCGCGGGCGCACGAAACCGACCTACGACCTCGCGATCGAGGCGCTGGTGTCGACGAGCGAGCAGGGCCGGGTGCTTGACCGCGTCCGGGTGCCGGAGCACCGGTCGATCTGCGACTTGTGCCTCGACACCCGGTCGGTCGCCGAGGTGGCCGCGCTGCTGCGGCTGCCGCTCGGCGTGGTGCGGGTGCTGATTGGTGACGTGGCGGGCCTCGGCCTGGTGCTCGTGCACACGAGCAGCAGCACGAATTCGGGCGACCGCCCCAGTATCGAGTTCATGGAAAGGGTGCTCAGTGGGCTTCGGAGAATTTGACTCCGACGCGAACACACCGCATACGGGTCCGACCTCGTCGGCCAAGATCGTGGTCGCGGGTGGGTTCGGTTCGGGCAAGACGACGATGGTCGGGGCGATCTCCGAGATCGACCCGCTGACCACCGAGGCCATGATGACCGAGGCCAGCGTGGGCCACGACGACGTGTCGGCCACGCCGAACAAGTCGACCACCACGGTGGCCATGGACTTCGGCCGGATCTCGCTCGACTCCGACCTGGTGCTGTACGTGTTCGGCACGCCGGGCCAGCATCGGTTCTGGTTCATGTGGGACGACCTCGCCGTCGGCGCGATCGGCGCGGTCGTGCTGGTGGACACGCGCCGGCTCGCGGACGCGTTCCCGTCGATCGACTTCTTCGAGAACCGGAAGCTGCCCTACGTCGTGGCGATCAACTGCTTCGACCGGCTGCTGCACCACCAGATCGAGGACGTGCGGCACGCGCTCACCATCTCGCCGTCGGTGCCGATCATGGCGTGCGACGCGCGGGAGCGGGATTCGGCGAAGCAGGTGCTGATCTCGGTCGTGCAGCACGCGATCGCGCACGACACGGCTTTGCGGGCGGGCTAGTCCCGCTCGCGGTCCCCGCCGCCGTCTGCGAAGGAGGCGTCCGCCGACTCCGAGATTCCTGCTACACCCCGGCTCGGGTGCGGCCGTTGGAGTGAACTCCACGGGCTTCACCCGCTTCGGGGAGTGGTGCCTCCGAGCGGGGCAGGCTGAGTAGTCCTGCCCCCTCGCGGCCGAGGCCGGCCGCCCCTGATCGGGGCGTCGGACCGGCGGTGACCTGCACGGACATCCCGCTGCGCACGGTGGCCGCCGCCACCACCGAGTGACCCGCGAATGCGTGGTTGTGCATGCGTTCGCGCGACGTTACATCCGGCAGACACGTACCGTGCCCGGGCACACGCTCGACACGACCGGGTGCGTGAATACGCTGGAACGACGACTTCACCGCGGCCGGGCAAGGATGGCCCGAGGCGGCGAACGGGCGTCCGGCAGCGTTCGAGGAGCTTGGAGGGGCAGTGACCGATTCCGACCGGCCAGCGGACCAGGGCACGTTCAGCTGGCTGATCTCGGATTTCGTGCGCCGGGTCCCGGGTGCGGCGCACGCGGTGCTGGTGTCGGCGGACGGACTGATGCTCGCGCCTTCGGAGGGATTGCCGCAGGAACGCGCCGAGCAGCTCTCGGCGGTGGCGTCCGGGCTGATCAGCCTGACCCAGGGCGCGGCGCGGTGCTTCGAGGCGGGCGGCGTGAACCAGACCGTGGTCGAGATGGAACGCGGGTATTTGTTCCTGATGTCGGTCTCGGACGGGTCCTGTCTGGCCGTGCTCGCCGCGCCGACGTGTGACATCGGGACCGTCGCGTACGAAATGACCCTGCTGGTCGAGCGGGTCGGCGAGCAGATCACGCCGGAGCTGCGCGCGCAGCTGCAGGGCGGCGGGGTGCTGGGGTAGCCGATGAAGATCTCGGGTTTCGGAGACCAGGACACGGGTGCCTGGGACGCCCTCCACAAAGGCACGGAACGGGAGTCCTACGACTCGCCGAGCCGGTACGAGCTGAGTTCGCTGAGCCTGCGGTTGCCGCATCGGCAGCCTCGGGCCACGCCTCCACCGCCGCCGTCTGCGCGGCATGCGCAGCCGCCTGCGCGGCGTCCGGTGCCCGCGCCCGCGCCGCGTCCGGTGCGGCAGACGGTCGCCCCGCGTCCGGTGGCCCCGCCGCCCGCTCCCGCTCCGGTTCCGGAGGAGAGCTGGGATGAGGGCTACGAATGGGTCGAGGACGGCGAATCCGGTTACTGGGAAGAGCCTCAGCAGCACCACCGCTGGGAAGAACCCCCGCCTGGCCGTCCCGCGGTGCACGACCCGTATTCCTTCGACGAGTACGCCGGTTCGCCCGGCCCGGACGATCGCGTGGTCCCGGAAGGCTCGGCGTACCAGCGCCAGCACGTCGAGCAGGCCACCCGCAGCCGGCACGCGCTGGCCGAAGAGCCCCCGGTGGACGACCGGTACGCCGACCCCGGACCGCCCTCCGGAGTGTCCGAACTGGACCGGTTCTGGTCCGAGGAGGAGGCTGCGCAGCCCGAGCCGCCGGTACAGCCGACGAAGTCGCGTGTGCGGCCGTACGCACGGACCCGCGGGCGGACCCACTCGGACCACAACCTCGCGCTGGAGGCCCTGGTCTCCACCAGTGACGAGGGCCGCCGCTACCGCGGGGTCCGCTCGATCGAGCACCGGCGGATCTGCGATCTGTGCCTGGACACCCGGTCGGTCGCGGAGATCGCCGCGCACCTGCACCTGCCGCTCGGCGTGGTGAAGGTCTTGGTGGGGGACATGGCGGACATCGGACTGGTCATGCTGCACCAGACCGATCTGGTGCTGGGCGACCGTTCGTCGAGGGAGTTCATGGAGCGGGTGCTGCAGGGTCTTCGCAACCTCTGACCGCTGGAAACGACGTACTGCCTCCGCTCCGCCGAACCGGTTTTGCCGCTACCGCCAGCCTCGACTTCCCGTCCGGCTCGGTTCGCCCGATCGGAAGTGCCCCACTGCCACGTCGGGGCGGCCTCAGTCCTCGACCAGCGCAGCGGAAGTGATGCGGTGCAACGGATACCGCTCATGGTTCGCGCCTTCCAGTACTCCGCCGCCGACCCGCAGCGGGCGCACCACGCGCTGGCTCGCCGTACCGCGGGAGTCGACGAAGCCGATCCACACCTCGCGTTGTTCGAGCGTCGCGCGGGACAGCAGGTCGAGTGTCGCCGTCGTGTCCGCACCGCCGCCACCCGGCGCGCGCACTGCCGAACCCCGGCGGCGGGCCGAAGCTTGGTCTCCCGCGCGGAGGTTCGACACGATCCGCGTCGCCTGTTCGTCGGTCAGCACGGCCTGTTCGCCTGGCCGGGCGCGAGCCGTGCGGGCGCGGGCGGGGAGCCGTCGTCCGGTGGGGCGCAGGTCGACCACCCGGCCGTCTGGACCTTCCGCCGCGGGAGCGAAACCCGCGCCGCGCAAAGCTTCCAGTACTTCGGCCAACGGTGCGGAGCTGATCAGCACCGTCGGCGCGATCAGTCGCAGGTCGTACTCCGCGGCCACCGGATTCGCGAGGACTTCGGCGAGCAGAGCTTCGTCGTCGCAGCGCAGGAACGATCCCGCGGTACCGCCGCGAAGCCGTCCGTGGCGGCGGGCGACGTCGTCGATCAGGTACGTGAGGCCTTGCGGCACCGGGGTCGCCGACTTGGCGCGGAACATCGCGTGCAGTTCGTCCGCGGTTCGTCCGGTGTCCAGCGCGCGCCGCACCGAGGGCTCGGTGACCCGGTAAACCGTTGCGTGGCCAGCGGATTCGACGTCCGCGACCGCGGCCATGTTCGCCGCCAGTTCCGGCTCCAGCGGGCCCGGCGCGACAACCGTCAGGTCGGCTTGCACCAGCACGTGGTCGACCGGTGCGGGGAGCGCGTCGTGCATTGCCTCGACCGCACCGGGGCGGTCGTCCTCCAGGAGCAGCCGCGTGGCGGTGGTGAGGGCGCCGAGGCCGACGAGGCCCAGCGCGGTCGCCTCGGCCATCGTCCAGCGGACGGTTTCGTCGCGCAGCCGACCACCTCGCCGAGGCGCGCGCCAAGCCAGCACGGCCACCAGCTCGTCGACACTTTTCACGCCTGCGCCCGGATTCAGCTCAGCCAGCGCGGAAAGCACGCGGTGCCGCGAAACCGGCGCGAGCGGTCGTCGCAACTCTTCGGACAGCGGCGCGATCGGCTTGTCCTTCGCGTCGCGACCACCGGCGAGACCAGGCAGCCGCGGAAGTTCCAGCCACGCCTGCGCGAGCGTCATCCACCGCTGCACCGAAGGCGACGCGAGCCAGCTGTCGGTGAGCATGGTCGGCACGTACTCGGGTGCGGTGTTTTCGCTGTCCGCAACGAGTCCCGCGCCGACGACCAGCTCCGCGAGCAGCGTCGCACGGGTCTCGTCGACTTCGAGATCTTTCGCGATCTTCTTCAGTTCGCGGACGCCGAGTCCGCCCGCCTTGAGCACCGGCGGCGGCGAATCCGACCACATCCGCAGCAGGGATTCCGTCTGCCGCAACAACTCCATCGCCTCGCCGGCTGCGGTTTCGTCCACCGTGTCCGTGCGATGCGGATGGACGGGCAGCTGCGGCTCGACCAGCGTGTCCGGTTCGAACGCGTGCCCGCCGCGCAGCAGGAGGCCGAGCTCCCGGGGTAGCTCGACGGTCTGGTCGTCGCGGCGCAGCAGCAGACCGCGCGCGAGGAGCTTCTGCACCGGTGTGGCCGCGTCGGACAGCCCGACGTCGAAGCTCGCGTCGCGGGTGCGGCCGATCGGCGGCCCGGCGGCCAGCGCGGTGAGCACGGCTCGCTCGTCGTCGCCGACCTCCGCGAGCCGCGCGCCGATGTCGGTGGCGGCCAATGCGGGAGACGGCGCGCCGAGCCCGGCTGGGAACGGACCGAGCGCGTCGCGGGCCGCGGGCGGTACCCGCAACTCGTCGTCGGTGCCCCAGACGAGCGCCCGAGCGCGCAGCCGGGCGAGCGGTTCGCTCACCTCACGGCCGACCAGCGCCGTCACCGCGGACACCGGCTTCGGCTCGACGTCCGCACCGGCGACCAGCAGCGCGTCGATCACCGCGAGGGTGAACGTATCGAGGTCTTCGCAGGCGCGGGCGACCGATCCCGGCGTGCCCGCACGGGTGGCGAGCACAGTGGTGTCGGACGGAGGAGGGGTGGACAAATCGCGACGCGTGCGCAGCAATTCGGCGAGTGCGTCGTCGGACTCCGCACGCAGCCAGTCCGCCAGAGAGGTCGCGGGCATAGACACCCAGGATACCGGGCGGGTGCGCGCGCACGAGACGTGTTCGGGCAGACTGTGGTCGAGTTTGCCGGACGAGGGCCTCGGAGGAAGCAGTGGCGAAGGGCGACAAGCAGAGCAAGGGCATCGATCCGACGTGGCCGGGCGAACCGGGCGAGCACCCGGTCACCGAGCTGTCCTCGGACCGGCAGGGAGCGCTTTCGCCGTTCGGTGACCTGGCTTTCCCGCTTGAGCAGGTGCCGTACGTGCACCCGGAGACCGAGATCAACCGCTGACCTGCGGACCGGGTTCGGGAGCGCCGCCGAAGCGGTGCCCCCGAACCTGAAGTTACCGGTCAGTCACCCGGTTGGGGTGGGGTGGCGCGGGTCACCGGACTAGATTCGAGCCGTCCGAACCCACACCACCTGCGGGGAGTACGTGTCATGCCGGTTCCCGGTCCCGGGTATTCGATCACCGTCCGGGTCGAGGCCCCGGCCTCGTCCACGGCCGCGGGTGATCTCACCACCGCGGTCGGCCGCGTCGGCGGCGTGCTGACGGCGTTCGACGTCGTCGAGTCGCACGCGGACACGATCGTGATCGACATCAGCGCCAACGCGCTCTCGGAAAACCACGCGCAGGACATCACCGCGGCGCTCGATTCGCTGCCGGGCGTGCGCGTGCGCAAGGTCTCGGACCGGACGTTCCTGATCCACCTCGGCGGCAAGATCGAGGTCAGCCCCAAGGTCGCGCTCCGCAACCGTGACGACCTTTCCCGCGCGTACACGCCGGGCGTCGCGCGGGTGTGCCAGGCGATCGCCGCGAACCCCGAGGACGCGCGCCGGCTGACCATCAAGCGCAACACCGTCGCGGTGCTCACCGACGGCTCCGCCGTGCTCGGCCTCGGCAACATCGGCCCGGCGGCCGCGCTGCCGGTGATGGAGGGCAAGGCGGCGCTGTTCAAGAAGTTCGCCGACGTCGACGCGTGGCCGGTCTGCCTGGACACCCAGGACACCGAAGAGATCATCATGATCGCGAAGGCGCTCGCGCCGGTGTACGCGGGCATCAACCTTGAGGACATCGCCGCGCCGCGCTGCTTCGAGATCGAGAAGCGGCTGCGCGAGCAGCTGGACATCCCGGTCTTCCACGACGACCAGCACGGCACCGCGATCGTCGTGGTCGCCGCGCTGCGCAACGCCTTGCGCGTGGTCGGGAAGAGCATCGAGGACTGCAAGATCGTGGTCAGCGGCGTCGGCGCGGCCGGGTCCGCGATCATCCGCCTGCTGCTGCGCAAGAACCCGGGCGACATCGTGGCCGCCGACATCGACGGCATCGTCTACCCCGACCGCGGCAACCTCGACGACAACCTGACCTGGATCGCCGAGCACACGAACAAGGGCGGCGAGTCCGGCACCCTGCACGACGCGCTGGT
This sequence comes from Amycolatopsis rubida, assembly GCF_900115345.1. Classification (GTDB taxonomy): domain Bacteria; phylum Actinomycetota; class Actinomycetes; order Mycobacteriales; family Pseudonocardiaceae; genus Amycolatopsis; species Amycolatopsis rubida. Next base: position 1,774,371 of record NZ_FOWC01000001.1, read on the forward strand.
CGGCGCGGACGTCTTCATCGGCGTCTCGGCCCCGAACCTCTTCGGCGCGGAGCAGGTCGCCACGATGAACGACGACGCCGTCGTCTTCGCGCTGGCCAACCCGGACCCGGAGATCGACCCGCTGGAGGCGCAGAAGCACGCCGCGGTCGTCGCCACCGGCCGCAGCGACTTCCCGAACCAGATCAACAACGTCCTGGCCTTCCCCGGCGTCTTCCGCGGCCTGCTCGACGCCGCCGCGCACAACATCGACGACAACATGCTGCTGGCCGCCTCCGACGCGATCGCCGACGTGGTGGACAACGGCAAGCTCAACGCGTCGTTCATCGTGCCGAGCGTCTTCGACAGCGCGGTGGCCCCGGCGGTCGCCGAAGCAGTGCGCAACGCGGTCCGCGCCGAACGCGGGCAATAGCCTCGCTCTGTCCGGGAAGGGCTCCTTGCGGGAATCAGATTCCTTCAAGGAGCCCTTCACGGACTTCGGGCGAAGTTGCGCAGTAGCCTCGCGGGCGTGAGTGAACTCAGCCACGTCGACGAGTCCGGGGCCGCCCGGATGGTCGACGTCTCCGGCAAGACCGCGTCCGCGCGCACCGCGCTGGCCGGCGGGACCGTCCACACCACGGCGGAGGTCGTCGGCCTGCTTTCGGCCAACGGCCTGCCCAAGGGTGACGCGCTGGCGACCGCGCGGATCGCCGGGATCATGGGTGCCAAGCGGGTGCCCGAGCTGATCCCGCTGTGCCATCAGATCGCGCTGTCCGGGGTCAAGGTGGAGTTCGAACTGGCCGGGACCGCCGTGCACATCAGCGCGACGGCCAAGACCAAGGACGTCACCGGGGTCGAGATGGAGGCGCTCACCGCCGTCGCGGTCGCCGGGCTGACCCTGCACGACATGATCAAAGCTGTCGACCCGGCCGCGACGCTCGACAACGTGCGGCTGCTCCGCAAGGACGGCGGCAAGACCGGGACCTGGGAGCGGCCATGAGCAAGACCGCGCGCGTCATCGTCGCGTCGAATCGCGCCGCGCGAGGCGTCTACGAGGACAAGACCGGCCCAGTGCTCGTCGCCTGGCTGGCCGAGCGCGGCTACGACGTGCCGCCGCCGGTCGTCGTCGAGGACGGCGACCCGGTGGGCGTCGCGCTGCGGGCCGCGGTGTCCGACGGCGTCCAGGTGATCCTCACGACCGGCGGCACCGGCATCTCGCCGACCGACCGGACCCCGGACGTCACCCGTGCGGTGCTGGATTACGAGCTGCCTGGCGTCGCGGACGCGATCCGCGCGGCCGGACTGCCGAAGGTGCCCACGGCGGTGCTCTCGCGCGGCGTGGCCGGAGTCGCGGGCCGGACCCTCGTGGTGAACCTTCCGGGGTCGAGCGGCGGCGTGAAGGACGGTCTGCGGGTGCTGGAGGACATTCTCGCGCACGCGGTGGACCAGCTGGCTGGCGGAGACCACCCGCGCGAGGCGACGCCGTCGGGTCCCGCGGTCCGGATTCTGCGGACGGACGTGAGCGACCAGCCGCTGTCGGTCGAGGAACACGCGCGACTGGTGGAGGACGCCGCGGCGGGCGCCGTGGTCACGTTCTCCGGCGTGGTCCGCGACCACGACGGCGGCAAGGGTGTGCGCGATCTGGCCTACGAAGGCCACCCGACAGCCCGAGACGTGCTCGCCGAGGTGGTCAACGACCTGGCGGTGCGCTGGAAGGGCGTGCGGGCGGTGGCGGTGAGCCATCGCGTCGGCGCGCTGACGATCGGCGACGTCGCGCTCGCCTGCGCGGTCGCCGCCGAGCACCGCGGCCAGGCGTTCACCGCGTGCGCGGAGCTGGTGGACGAGGTGAAGGCGCGGCTTCCGGTGTGGAAGCACCAGCACTTCACCGACGGAACTGACGAGTGGGTCAACTCTCCCTGAACTGCTCACGAGCCCGGACACGACGAAGGGCCCCACCGCCAGGGGATTTGACGCGGTGGGGCCCTTCGGGCGTTCTGTCACAGCAGCTGCTGCGCCGGAACCAGCCTCACGAGGAGGCCAGGGTTCACTTGGTGGCGAGCTTCTGGCCGACCACGATGAAGTTCGCGTTCGACACGTACTGCTTGTTCAGGTCCTGCAGCTTCTGGAAGCCGCCCTGGACGCCGTGCTCCTTGGCGATCTTCGAGAGCGTGTCGCCAGCCTTGACGGTGTAGTCACCGTTCGGGTTGGAGTTCGCCACCAGCGCGGCCACCGGCTGGGTGACCTTCTGCTTCTTCGGGGCGACGCTCTTCGGGGTCGCCTTCTTGGTGGCGGTGCTCTTCTTCGGGGTCGCCTTGTGCGAGGAGGCCGAGCTGCCGGCCTTCTTGCTGCACACGGGCCACGCGCCGGGGCCCTGGCCCTGCATGACGCGCTCGGCGACGGCGATCTGCTGGTCACGCGACGCGCCCTGCGGGCTGCCGGTGCCGCCGTAGGCCTTCCAGGTGCTCTGGGTGAACTGGAGACCACCGTAGTAGCCGTTTCCGGTGTTGGTGTTCCAGTTGCCGCCGCTCTCGCACTGCGCGATGGCGTCCCAGTTGGTCGCCGACGCGGGGGTCGCGGCGATCGCGAGGGGGGCGCCGACCGCGATACCCGCGACTGCGACACGGGCAATGGTGCGGGTGGCGGCGGACATCTTGCGGTGCTTGCCTCGGTAAGACATCTGAAAACTTCTCGATTCCTGCGCCTACGAGCTTAATGCTGCGGGTCGGGTTGGGAGCCCGTCCGCCCGTTGCCGGGCGGCTGACGCGGACGTCGCACGACGCGCCGTCTTCGTCCCCTCGTCTCTGTCCGGAAATGCTTTCGCTCGGGGTATGGGTCCGGGGATCCGTTGGACAGAGCTGGGCGCTACGGATTCCCGGTGTTGCTTGGTCGGTCGGGGCCAACCGAAAAGCGACGGTACGTAATTCCGAGCGTGATCGGAAATCATTCGAGCTGTGACCTACGTCACAGTAACGGCACGCAACCTCCCTCGATCCACCTGTTTGAGCAGGTCAGAGCGCCGTTATCTGGCCGTTTTCTTGCCGAGATATTTCACGGATCGTGAGGCTTGGGTCACGTCGATAACGCGTCAAGGGTCCATTCGTAGCAGATAAGGCCGGGCACCCTAAACCACTCGTCAACCGGCGGCCACTGCCCGCCGAGTGGTTCTTTGAGTTGCCCAAATACGCCGTGAGCGAAACACTTCGGAGCGTAGGGATAAAGAGCAATGACCGCTCAGCGCGCCAGTGCCGCCATTCGCCGTGGTCCGGACCAATCGGCCGGAAGTCGCAGCTCCGGCCGCTCACGCGGCGCTCAGCCGGGTGAACGGGGGCTTTCCCGGGAGCTCATCCGCCGGCGAACGGCGGGAGGACGTCCAGGTGGGATCCGTCACCGAGCGCGCGGCCACGATCGCGGACCGCCACCTCGTTGACCAGGAAGCTCGCCGCGTCGAGCACGCGGGAAAGTTGCCCGGGGTGCAGCTCGCGCAGCGCCTGGACGGCGTCGGTCACCGTCGCGCCGGCCGCCAGCTCCACCTTCTCCTCCTCGGTGCCCGCCGCGGCCCGCGCCGAGGCGAAGTACCGGACGACGACCGTCACCGGGGAAGCGGACAAAGAAGGAGAGGTCATGGGCTCAACCGCCGATCGCGCTCATCGGCCGGATCGGCTGCGCGAAGCCGGCCTCGTTGATCTCGTGGCCCGCGAGTTTGCGCCACATCGTGTCGCGCCACGCGTCCGCCACCTCCTCATCGCGCGCGCCCGCGCGCACGAGGGAACGCAGGTCCGTCTCGTCATTCGAGAACAGGCAGGAGCGGACGGCGCCGTCGGCGGTCAGCCGGGTGCGCTCGCAGGCGGAGCAGAACGGCCTGGTCACCGACGCGATCACGCCCACGTCGCCCGGTCCGCCGTCGACCAGCCAGCGCTCGGCGGGCGCGCCGCCGCGCGGGGCCGGGAACGGAGACAGGGTGAAGGACTCGCCGAGCATCGCGAGGATCTCCTCGGCGGTGATCATGTCGCGGCGGTTCCAGCCGTGCTGCGCGTCCAGCGGCATCTGCTCGATGAACCGCAGGTGGTAGCCCTCTTCGAGGCAGAACCGCAGCAGCGGAACCGCCTCGTGCTCGTTGTATCCGCGCATCAGCACGGAGTTGATCTTCACCGGCGACAGCCCGGCGTCGCGGGCGGCGGCGAGGCCGGCCAGCACGTGCGGCAGCCGGTCGCGGCGGGTCAGCTCGGCGAAGCGCTCGCGGTCGATGGTGTCCAGCGACACGTTGATCCGGTCGAGCCCGGCCGCGACGAGGCCGGGGGCGCGTTTGGCCAGCCCGATCCCGTTGGTGGTCATGGACACCCGGGGGCGGGGTTCGAGCGCGGTGACCCGCTCGACGATGTGCTCCAGGCCCGGGCGCAGCAGCGGTTCGCCGCCGGTCAGCCGGATGTCGGTGACGCCGAGCAGTTCGACCGCGATCCGCATGAGCCGGATCAGCTCGTCGTCGGAGAGCACCTGCTCGCTCGGCATCCAGTCGAGGCCCTCGGCCGGCATGCAGTACGTGCAGCGCAGATTGCACCGATCGGTGAGGGAGACCCGCAGGTCGGTCGCGACGCGGCCGAAGGAATCGACAAGACCGGGGTGCTCGGGCCGGGGCGTGCCGGAGGGGCCTCGGTTGCCGGGGACGCGAGGAAACCCGAGATCTACTGCCGTCATTACTCTCAGGATAGCTTGCGCTGCCGGAAAAGGCAGTCCTGCGAAAACCCGGCGAACCACCCTCGGTTCCGATATGGAGGCACTCGGTGAGCACCGCTGAGACCAACGGTGAGCTGACTCACTTCGCGGCGCTGGCGGCTCAGCTGCGGACGCACCTCGTCCTCCGGCACGCCCGCGACGCCGCCCTCGAAGGGCTCTCGGCGACCGAACTGCAGGCTCTCGAACTCGCCGGGCAGGCCGCGGATTCCCTTACCCCAGGCCGAATCGGCCAGCTCACCGGCCTGTCGACGGGTGCGGTGACCGGTGTGCTCGACCGGCTGGAGAAGTCCGGTCTGGTGCTCCGCGAACGCGACCGGACCGACCGCCGGAAGGTGCTCGTGACGATCACCGGCACCGGCCGGGAACGCCTCGACGCGATCTCCGCGCGGGTCGCGCGGCGCCTCGCCGAGGTGCTCGCCGAGTTCACTTCCGCAGAACGGAAAGTTCTCGGTCGTTATCAGTTCGCAATGCTCGAAGCGTTACGCGAAAATGCGCATCCCGCATAGCTTTTCCGCATCTGCGGGGATAATGTTCCGGCCATGCCGCAATTTCGGTTGTCCGAGGCCGCTCGGCTGCTCGGCGTAAGCGACGACACCGTCCGCCGGTGGGTCCGCGCGGGTCAGTTGACCGCGACGGACGACGCCGCCGGCCGCAAGGTCGTCGACGGCGCTCAGCTCGCCGGGTTCGCTCGGGCGCAAGCCCATGAGCCGGACGACCCGTCGGCGGTCGGCCGCTCCGCCCGCAACCGCTTCGTCGGGCTTGTCACCGAGGTCGTCGCCGACAAGGTGATGGCTCAGGTCGAGTTGCAGTGCGGGGCGCACCGAGTGGTGTCACTGATGAGCACCGAGGCGGTCCGCGAACTCGGGCTGCGCCCGGGCGTGCTCGCGGTCGCCGTCGTCAAGGCGACCACCGTCGTGGTGGAAACTCCGGAAGGATCCAGATGAAGAAGCTCGCCCTCGTCGGTACCGCGGCGCTCGCGCTGTTCGCCAGTGCCTGTAGTTCCGGCGACCAGCCCAGCTCGAATCCGGGTGCGGGTTCCGCGTCCGCTCCCGCCCCGGCGGGCGGCGCGAGCGGCACGCTGACCGTGTTCGCCGCGGCCTCGCTCACCGAGTCGTTCAACGTGCTTGGCAAGCAGTTCGAGGCCGCGCACCCGGGCGTCAAGGTCACCTTCGACTACGAGGGTTCCTCCGCGCTCGTGCAGAAGCTGGACAACGGGGCCAAGGCCGACGTGTTCGCCTCGGCCGACCAGAAGAACATGGACAAGGCCGTGCAGGACGGCGTGATCGACGGCCAGCCGACCGTCTTCGCCACCAACAAGCTCGCGATCGCCGTGGCCAAGGGGAACCCGAAGGGCATCAAGACCTTCGCCGACCTGACCAAGCCCGGTCTGAACGTGGTCGTGTGCGCGCAGCAGGTGCCGTGCGGTTCGGCCACGCAGAAGGTCGAGCAGACCACCAAGACCTCGCTCAAGCCGGTGAGCGAGGAGACGAACGTCAAGCAGGTGCTGGCCAAGGTCCAGTCGGGCGACGCTGACGCCGGGCTGGTGTACGTCACCGACGCGACGTCGGCGGCGGGCAAAGTGGACAAGGTCGACTTCCCGGAGTCTTCGGGCGCGGTGAACCAGTACCCGATCGCGGTTGTCAAGAACGCTCCGCAGGCGGCGCTGGCGAAGGAGTTCACCGACTTCATCCTTGGCGCGCAGGGCAAGGCCGAGCTGAGCAAGATCGGGTTTGGCCCGGGCAAGTAGGGCGCGTTCGGGTGCGGCGGCCGAGACTCGGCCGCCGCACGCCCGCGTGCCCCTGATCCTCTGGTTCCCCGCCGTCGCCGCGCTCGCGCTCGTGGTGCTGCCGGTCGTCGGTCTGCTCGTGCGGTCCGATCTGACCCGGCTGCCGTCGCTGCTGATCACGTCCTCGTCGCTGAACGCGCTGCGGCTGTCGCTGGTGACCGCCGCACTGTCCACAGTGGCCTGTGTGGTGCTCGGCGTTCCGCTGGCGATCGTGCTGGCCCGCTCCCGGGTGCCGGGCGTGCGGATGCTGCGTTCGATCGTGCTGCTTCCGCTCGTGCTGCCGCCGGTGGTCGGCGGCCTGGCCCTGCTGTACCTGCTGGGCCGCAAGGGTTTCCTCGGCATCTTGATCAACTGGCTGACCGGCGAGCAGGTGCCGTTCACGACGGCCGCGGTGGTCATCGCGCAGACGTTCGTGGCGATGCCGTTCCTCGTCGTCAGCCTGGAAGGCGCACTGCGCGGCTCCGGCGACCGCTACGAACAGGTCGCTTCGACGCTCGGTGCACGCCCGTGGACGGTGTTCCGCCGGGTGACGCTGCCGCTGCTGCTGCCCGCGCTGGGCTCCGGCGTGGTGCTGAGCTTCGCTCGCGCGCTGGGGGAGTTCGGCGCGACCATCACGTTCGCGGGCAGCCTGGAAGGTGTGACCCGGACGCTGCCGCTTGAGGTCTACACGCAGGCCGAAGTGGACATCGACAGCGCGGTCGCGCTCGCGTTGCTGCTCATCGTGGTCGCGGTCCTGGTCATCGCGGTCGCGCGGCCGCGGTCGTGGGAAGGCGGGCTGCGGTGACCCTGTCGGCGAAGCTGGCGCTGACCCGCGGCGAGTTCTCGCTCGACGTCGAGTTCACCGTGCCCGGCGGCACCGTGCTCGCGCTGCTCGGGCCCAACGGCTCCGGGAAGTCCACTGTCCTCGGCAGCCTCGCCGGTCTGTTACCGGTGACCTCGGCCGACGTCACGCTCGCCGACCGGCGGCTGGCCGGGAACGGGGTCGACCTGCCGCCGCACGACCGGCGGATCGGCCTGCTGTCGCAGGACGCATTGCTGTTCCCGCATCTGTCCGCAAGGGACAATGTCGCGTTCTCGCCGCGCTCGACCGGTACCGGCCGGACGGAAGCGCGGACGATCGCCTCGCGGTGGCTGGCCGAAGTGGACGCGGCGGAGTTCGCGAACCGACGGCCGAGCCAGCTGTCCGGCGGGCAGCAGCAGCGGGTGGCGATCGCGCGAGCGCTGGCTTCCGCACCGGACCTGCTGTTGCTGGACGAACCGTTCGCCGCGCTCGACGTGGACTCGGCCCCGGCGATCCGCGGTTTGCTGCGCCGAGTGTTGCGCGACGGCCCGACGACGGTGCTGGTGACCCATGACCCGCTGGACGCGTTGGCTCTTGCCGACCACGTGGCGGTGATGAACGGCGGCCGGATCGTCGAACGCGGCCCGACGCGGGAGGTGCTGGCCGCGCCGCGGACGCCGTTCACCGCGCGGATCGCCGGGTTGAACCTGGTGTCCGGAGTGGCGGTGGACGACGGATTGCGCACCCTGTCCGGTGATGTGGTGAGGGGTTTGCTGACGCCGGACACCGTGGTGGGCGAGGCGGCGGTCGCGGTGTTCGCACCGAACGCGGTCGCGGTTTACCCGCACGACGGCGAGCACCAGGGCAGCCCGCGCAACACGACCGACGCCGTCGTCGCGGCCCTGGAACCGCATGGGCCGGTGATCCGCGTCCGGACCGAGGGCAGCGGCTGGGCACACGGCCTGACCGCCGACCTGACCCCGGCAGCCGTCGCGGAACTCGCTCTGGAGCCTGGGTCGGCGGTGGCGCTGTCGGTGAAGGCCGCGACCGTGGCGGTGCACCCGGCCGCAGCCTCCTGACCCTCGTCTTCCCGGCGAGGCGTCGGGACCTGGTGCGCGAGGTTGTCCGTGAAACGCTCCTTGCGGGAATGCGATTCCGGCAAGGAGCCCTTCACGGACAACTACGGGAGCGGAGTCGTCCGGCCGGTGCTCCCCATCGCGCTGGCGGGCAATGCGACAGCGAACCCGCCACCCAGCGCCCCCATGCCGCATTGGGCCGGATCCCGGTCAGCCGCCGTGGTGGTGGCCGCCGCCCGGATGGACGTGGAACTTCGCCACCTCGGGCGGGTGCACGACGAACGGCCGCATCCATGCCTTCGTCCTCGTGGTCGAGGATGTGGCAGTGGTACATGAACTCGCCAGTGCCGCCGCTGAACTGGCCCGTGACGCTCACCCACTGTCCCGGGTCCACGATGATCGTGTCCTTCCACCCCTGCTCGTTCTTCTCCAGCGGGAGATCGGCGAACCCGTCGATCGGCTTGGCCGTGCGCTCGGCGGCCGGGTCGAACGGCGTGGTGAAGCCGCGGCGGAAGAGTGCCTGGAATTCGGTCAGGTGAATGTGGAACGGATGCGCGGGACCGCCGTTCGCGACGTGCACGATGTTCCACACGGCCCATTTGCCGTGGTTGACGAAGATGCCGGTGGTGTCGTCGAAGATCCGGCCCGCCATCCGGAACGTCTTCGGCCCGACCTGTTCGAGGTCCCACATCTCCGGATGGCCGCTGGCGTTGAGCAGCAGCGCGACCCAGACGTGGTCGTGGTCCTCCGGCAGCGTCGAACCGTGCTTGATCCGGACATGCGAGGACGAGAGCTTTGCGGGCACCTCGAACGAATCGTGCCGCGCGCGGCTGTCCACCCGGAACTCCAGGACGTCCGGTTCGACCCCGCCGAGGCGCGGATCGGCGTTGCGCAGCTTGAACCGGCTGAAGTCGATCAGCATGTCGAACCGCTCGGCGGGCGCGACGGTCAGGCGGACGGCGTCGTTCCGCGGCACGTTGTTCTCGTCGACCAGGTTCAGCGTGAAGAACCGCTCGTTGGCCGCGTTGAGCAGCCGGAAGCGGTACCACCGCGCACTGCCGTCGAGGTGCGGCCAGATCACGCCGTTGACCAGCGTGAACGGACCGGAGAACGGGATCATCGGCCCGTTCGGCACGTACGGGAACTTGTACAGCAGCTGCCCGGTGAGTGCTCCGGTCGCCGGGTCGGTGTCGAGGTTGCGGCCGGTCAGGATCAGCGGGAGCTCGCGATCGCCGCTGGGCAGGTCGAGCTCGTCCTCCTCGTCGTCGCGGATCAGGTGCAGACCGGCCAGGCCGGCGTTGTGCGCCCACCCGTCGTTGCTCGCGTTGGTGCGGGCGCCGTGCAGGTCCCCGCACGGCGACCAACGGGACCTTTCCGGCTATTTCGTTCGACCAGGAAATCCGCAGTTGTTTTCCGCTGCGCACTTCGATTGTCGGCCCCGGGAAATGTCCGGCATAAGTCCACAGTGTACTCGGCGGTAATTGCGAGCGCAGCCGTTGCCGCTTCGCCGCCATCGGAATGGTGATCACCGGCGGAACCGGCAGCGGGCCAAGGAACTTGGTGAGCCCCCAGTTCGGCCCGGCGATCGGTCCCGCGGTGGCCGACGATTTCGGTCATCAGGTTGTTCCCCCTTCGATAAAAGGGGCAGGAAGAATTGCGGAACGGCGAATACGCCGGAGCTTACGGAAAAGATTCCACCGAACCCCCTCGGTAACCGGTCGCGCGACTCCTCTCACATTACCGGCAATTTCCACGGTAGCTATTTTCGTCGGATGCCGCAGGTGCCTCGCGTGCGTGATAGGTTTTCGCGCATGAGCGAAGGCCGGTGGACGTATCTCTCCGACATGGACGGTGTGCTGGTCAAGGAGGAACACCTCGTCCCGGGGGCGGACGAGTTCCTCGACGAACTGCGAAGCAACGATATCGATTTCCTGGTGCTCACCAATAACTCGATCTACACCCCGCGCGACTTGCGGGCCCGGCTGCTGCGCACCGGTTTGGACATCCCCGAGGAGTCGATCTGGACCTCGGCGCTGGCGACCGCGAAGTTCCTCGCGTCGCAGCGGCCGAACGGCTCGGCGTTCGTGATCGGCGAGGCCGGGCTCACCACGGCGCTGCACGAGGTCGGCTACGTGCTGACCGAACGCGACCCGGACTACGTGGTGCTCGGCGAGACCCGCACGTACAGCTTCAGCGCGATCACGCGCGCGATCCGGCTGATCGAAGGCGGCGCGAAATTCATCGCGACGAACCCGGACGCGACCGGCCCGAGCGTCGAGGGCTCGATGCCGGCCACCGGGTCCGTCGCGGCGCTGATCGAGCGGGCCACCGGCCGCTCGCCGTACTACGTCGGCAAGCCGAACCCGCTGATGATGCGGTCCGCGCTGCGGCGGCTGGGCGCGCATTCGGAGTCGACGCTCATGATCGGCGACCGGATGGACACCGACGTGCACTCCGGGATCGAGGCCGGGCTGCAGACCATCCTGGTGCTCACCGGCATCTCGAACGAGGAGTCGGTGGAGAACTACCCGTACCGGCCGACGAAGGTGATCGGCTCGGTCGCCGACCTGATCGGGCGAACGCTCGACCCGTTCGGCGAAGGCTGACCGCCCACCGCCCGGGATCAGGGCATATCGTCGAACAATGAGCGTCTATGTGGTGGGTGACGTCCACGGGCACCGGGACGCCCTGGTTGACGCACTGCGCGCCGAGGGCCTTGTCGACAGCGACGGCAAGTGGGCCGGCGTCGACGACCGGTTGTGGTTCCTCGGCGACTTCACCGACCGCGGCCCGGACGGCGTCGGGGTGATCGACTTCGTGCGCGAGCTGCAGGAGCAGGCGGCGGAGTCGGGCGGCTCGGTGCAGATGCTGCTCGGCAACCACGAGGTCCTGCTGCTGGGGATGTACCACTTCGGCGACCGCCCGGTGCCGTCCGACTTCGGGCCGCGCAGTTTCGCGCGCAGCTGGGAGATCAACGGCGGCCTGCTGTCGGACCAGGACCGGCTCACCCCCGAGCACATCGAGTGGCTCACCGAACGCCCGCTCGTCGCGGTTGACGAGGACCATCTGCTGCTGCACTCGGACACCCTCGAATACCTCGACTGGGGCGAGGACCTCGACTCGATCAACGCCACCGCGCACGACATTCTCTCCGGCAGCAACATCGAGGCCTGGTGGGACGTGTGGCGGCGGATGACCACCCGGTACGCCTTCCGCGGCCCGGACGGCGAGGAGAACGCCGATCGGCTCCTCGGCGCACTGGGCGGTTCGCGGATCGTGCACGGGCACAGCGTGATCGCCGACCAGCTGGGCATCCACCCGACGCAGATCGAAGGCCCGTACCTCTACGCCGGCGGGAAAGCACTGGGCATCGACGGCGGCCTGTTCGTCGGCGGGCCGTGCCTCGTGGTGAAGCTGCCCTTCGAGCCGGAGGACTAGCTGGCCGCGTACCGCAGTTCGAGGATCCCGGACGGGAAGGCGGTGCTGGTGATCAGGCGCAGCCGCCGGGCTTCACCGAGTTCCGGGAACAGCGCCGCGCCCTTGCCGGTGACGGCGGGGAGCACCCAGAGCCGGTGCTCGTCGACCACGCCGAGCTTGGTCAGCGAGTGCGGGAATGCGGTGCCGCCCGAGGCGAGGAGATCCTCGCCTGCTCGGCCTTGAGCTTGGCGATCTCCTCCGCGAGCTCACCGCTGGCGATGCGGCTCTCAGTCCAGTCCGCGGTGGTGCGGGTGCCGGAGAACACGACCTTGGGGATCGCGTTCATCGCCTTGGCCGAAGGATGGTCTGAGGTGGGCCAGAAGCCTGCCACGGCTTCGTAGGCGATGCGGCCCATGAGGAAGGCTCCGGCCTCCCCGAGCTGGTCGACGAAGTACTTCTCCCGTTCGGGGTCGTCGATGGACATCATCGCGTCCCGGCTGCCGTTGTCGGCGCTCTTGCCGTCCAGCGAGACCTGGAAACCGAGGTGTCATGCGGCCTGGGCGCGCGACAAGCTCACCAAGACATGCCAGGAAGCCATCCAAGAAGCGACGCGCATTCGTGCGACGGCGGGAGGGCGGAGCCGGGCCGATTGGGTGGCCTGGAACCAGGCGCTGCCCAGTCTCTGGCTGTTCGGCGACGACCGTCTCGTGCGCGCCGCCGCGCGCGAAGGGGCGTCCTGAACGCCGAGCTGGCGATTCACCCGCCGCTGAACTCCCGGCCGGATGCCGTCCGCACGACCCCGGCTGGCAGCCCAAGCCCCTGGGCCGTCGCGGATCAAGCGAGAGCGGACCTCACGCGTTCACGATCTCCTTGCCAAGCGGCATCAGCGAGATCGGGATCATCTTGAAGTTCGCCAGCCCCAGCGGGATGCCGATGATCGTGAGGCACTGCAGCACGCCGGTGACCAGGTGGCCGATGCTGAGCCACAGTCCGGCGACCAGGAACCAGATCACGTTGCCGACGAACGAGCCGACCCCGGCCTCGCGCCGGTCGACGACCGTGCGGCCGAACGGCCACAGCGCGTAGTTCGCGATCCGGAACGACGCGATGCCGAACGGGATCGTGACGATCAGGACGCAGCAGACGACGCCGGCCAGCAGATAGCCCAGCGCCATCCAGAACCCGGCGAGGACGAGCCAGATCACGTTGAGGATCAGTCGCATCAGACGTACAACTCCCCGCTCATTACGGTGACGGCCTGGCCGCGCAGCAGCACACGGTCGTCGCGGACTTCGGTGCGCACGGTTCCGCCTCGGCCGGAGATCTGCTGTCCGACGAGGGTGGGTTTGCCCAGTTGCCGCGCCCAGTACGGGGCCAGCGAGCAGTGTGCGGAGCCGGTGACCGGGTCCTCGTCGACGCCTACTCCGGGGCCGAAGAACCGGCTGACGAAGTCGTCGCCGGCCGCGGTGACGATGAGCCGTCCGGTCCAGGTGGCGCGGAGGGCGTCGAGGTCCGGCTCCGCGTTCTGGACCGCTTCGACGCTGTCGAGCACGGCGAAGAGGTTCTCGCGAGCCCGCCCGGTGAACTTCGCTGGCAGGTCGAGGATGTGCGCGAGGTCTTCGCCGGTCTCGACGGGCGGGTCGGCGGGGAAGTCCATCTCGATCCAGCCGTTGGCCTTGGTACAGGTCAATCGGCCGCTGAGGGTGTCGTAAACCTGGTGTCCGCCAAGAACATGCGTGACCGCGACGGTGGCGTGCCCGCAGAGGGAGACCTCGTCGGTCGGGGTGAACCAGCGGAGCGATTTCGCGCCCTCGCCCGCGTCGACCACGAATGCGGTTTCGGAGTGCTTCATCTCCGCCGCGACCTGCTGCATCCACCCGGCGTCCGCGGGCTGTTGGAGCACGACGACGCCTGCCGGATTGCCGGCGAAGGCTTGGTCGGTGAAGGCGTCGACTAGGTGGAATCGCATGAAGCCGATCCTGCCCTGCCGCACGCGGGCCAGACATCGGGGATTAGCCCTGAATTCTCAGCGCACGCCCTCTTCGATGGTCTCCAGCAGCCACTTCCGCAGGTGCGCGCCCGTCGACGGCGTGAAGTGCAGCCGGAAACCGCCGTCGGACAATGGTTCCGAGAACGTCAGATACCGTCCGCCGTCGGTGTCGACGAACGTCGCCGTCGAGACCGGGCGGAGCGTGCCTTGCCCTGGCCGCAGCGAAAGTTCCACGGTTCCGTGCCGGTGCAGCGGCCATTGCGAGTACCCGGCCAGCGCGTCGCGATCCTGGCGTGACGGTGCGGGAGCCTCGGCGTTGCGCTTCGGCGGCGGGGCTTGGGTGATCGCGACCGGGGAAACGGGCAGCGCCGGATAGGGCGGGAACATGCTCAGCACCAGATCCACCAGCCGCTCCGGCCGGACCTGCCGGAAGCGGAGCCCGTCGTCGACCTGTTCCGAGAACACGCCGAGGCCCTCGCCGATGCACGCGCGGTACAGCACGGTCCCGGACGACAGTTCGGCCGCGCGCACGATGATCAGCACGTCCGGCCTCGTCCAGGCGCGCAGGGTCGCTTCGACATCCCGGTCGAGTTTCTCCGCGTCGGCCAGCCCCCGGCCGCGCAGCGCGGTCCACGCTTCTTCGGCCAGCCGGTTGTGCTCGGTCATCGTCGCGCCCGCGCTGCGGATCTCGAACGGATGCCACGACGCGGGCAGTCCGGTGCGCCGCACCGCCACGTCGGTCTCGGTCCAGCCCAGGGAGAATTCCTCTGGCAACGTCCCAGTCCCCTCGTGCACGAAACAACCCGCACCGAGGGTAGCGGAACGCGCACGACGATCAGCCGCTCGTGCGAGCGCACCCCATAACTAGGGTGGCGGAAAGGTCCGAAATCGCGCTTAGACTCGGGCTCGTCGACGAAGACCGCCACGGGAGGCACCGATGCCTGACGCGCCTGCACTGCCGAGTTACGCCTCCGGGACCTCCAGCGTCCCCCTGCTCGGCGACACGATCGGGGACAATTTCGACCGCACGGTGGCCGCGTTCGGCGACCGGGACGCGCTCGTCGACCGCGGCGCAGGCGCCCGCTGGACCTACCGCGAACTCGCCGCCGAGGTCGACACCCTCGCGCACGGGCTGCTGGCCTCGGGCATCGGCAAGGGCGACCGCGTCGGCATCTGGTCGCCGAACCGGGCGGAATGGACGTTCCTCCAGTACGCGACGGCGAAAATCGGCGCGATCCTGGTCAACATCAACCCGGCCTACCGCTCGCACGAACTGCAGTACGTGCTCAACCAGGCGGGCATCCGGCTGCTCGTGGCCGCGGACAAGTTCAAGACCTCCGACTACGCGGCGATGATCGAGGAGGTCCAGCCGTTCTGTCCCGGCCTGGAAGCGGTCGTGCTGCTCGGCACCTCGTCGTGGACCGAGCTGATGGAGTCCGGCCGCGGCGGCGACGCGGAGCGGCTCGCGCGGTTGCAGGCCGGGCTGTCCGCGGACGATCCGATCAACATCCAGTACACGAGCGGCACCACCGGTTTCCCCAAGGGCGCGACGCTCAGCCACCACAACATCCTCAACAACGGCTATTTCGTCGGCGAACTGTGCAATTACACCGAGGAGGACCGGGTCTGCATCCCGGTGCCCTTCTACCACTGCTTCGGCATGGTGATGGGCAACCTCGCGTGCACCAGCCACGGTTCGTGCATGGTGATCCCGGCCCCGGCGTTCGACCCGAAGGCCACGCTCGCCGCGGTCGCCGCGGAACGCTGTACGTCGCTCTACGGCGTGCCGACGATGTTCATCGCCGAGCTGAACCACCCCGAGTTCGAGACGTTCGACCTCGGCTCGCTGCGCACCGGCATCATGGCCGGATCGCCGTGTCCGGTCGAGGTGATGAAGCAGGTCATCGACCGGATGGGGATGACCGAGGTGTCCATTTGCTACGGCATGACCGAGACGTCGCCGGTGTCCACGCAGACCCGCGCCGACGATTCGGTGGAGCGCCGGGTGTCCACGGTCGGCCGGGTCGGCCCGCATCTGGAGTCCAAAGTGGTCGATCCGGAAACCGGGCTGACGGTGCCGCGCGGCACTCCTGGCGAACTGTGCACTCGCGGCTATTCGGTGATGCTCGGCTATTGGCAGGAGCCGGAAAAGACCGCCGAGGCGATCGACGCCGCGCGCTGGATGCACACCGGCGACCTCGCGATCATGGACGACGAGGGCTATCTCAACATCACCGGCCGGATCAAGGACATGGTGATTCGCGGCGGCGAGAACATCTACCCGCGCGAGATCGAGGAATTCCTCTACACCCATCCGGACGTGCTGGACGCGCAGGTGATCGGCGTGCCGGACGCCAAGTACGGCGAGGAACTGATGGCCTGGATCCGGATGCGCGAGGGCGCGGAGCCGTTGACCACGGAAGCGGTGCGCGAGTTCTGCCAGGGCAAGTTGGCGCATTACAAGGTCCCGCGCTATATCCACGTGGTCGAGGAATTCCCGATGACAGTGACCGGGAAGGTGCGGAAGGTCGAGATGCGCCAGCAGTCGGTGACTTTGCTGGGGCTGGAGCAGGCGGCGTCGCAGAAGCACGCGTGAGCCGGACCGGCGGCCGTCCACATCGGACGGCCGCCGGTCCGGGTCACACGGAAGCCGCTGCCGCGGCGGCTTCGGCGAGGGCTTTTTCGTCTTCCTCGCCGAAGGTGTCCTCCAGTTGTTCGGGCGAGTAGTCGAGGTCGATCTGCTCGACCGGCGTGCCCCGTGCGGATTCGATCGCTCCGAGGCGGCGCTGGGCGCGGTCGGCGGCGTACTGGATCAATTCCTCGGGGTCGTTGTCGAACGGGACTTCCTCGAACTGGTCCTGCACCCACTGGATCATCCCGAGCGCGTGCGGCAGCAGTTCGCCCATGCGTTCCTGCACGGCGTCCCACATCGCGTCGTCCGCGGCGACGTGCCTGCGGCAAGTAAACGTGCCCCACGCCATGTGGCGGCGTTCGTCGTCGCCGATGCGGCGCACCAATTCCTGCATTCCCGGCAGGATCTGGTTCTGCGTGCAGATCAGCTGCCACGAGTAATACCCGGTGAGCGCGAGGCTGCCTTCGATCACGTGGTTGTACGTCACGCTCGCGCGGATCTGGTTGAGCGGACTGGGATCGTCCTCCAGCGCACGCAGCGACTGCGGCAGTTCCTCGTAGAAAAGCTTGCGATAGTGCGGGTTTTCCGCGACGTAGGAGTGCAGGTCGCCGTCCAGTCCGACGGCGTCCATCCAGCGCCGGAAAACCTCGACGTGCTTGGCTTCCTCGAAGCAGAACTGCGTCAGGTACATCTCGTCGCCGAACCGGCCGGTCGACGACATCGCGCGCATGAACGGCTGGATGTCCTCGGTCACCGCCTCCTCGCCCGCGATGAACTGCGCCACGAGGTAGGTGGTCGAGCGCTGCTGCTCGGGCGTCAGGCTTTCCCAGCCCTCGCGTTCCTTGCCGAAATCGAGGTCCGCCGGGTTCCAGAACTTCTTGTTGCCCTTGACGAACAGCCGCAACGGGAACGAGTCCCAGTTCAGCCCGCCCTTGCGCAGGGACGAGAATCCGCTGCGCAGCTCCGGAAGCGTCTCGGTCATGACTGGCCCTCTCGTTTCACTCCATTGTGGACGAATTGGTCGATGGCGGGGGCGAGCACCGCGAGGACCGACTCGGCGGCCTCGGCCGCGGAATGCGTCGGCAGCACCAGGTGGCTGAGCGACAGCCGGACCACCGTTTCGGCGAGCAGCGCGGCGGCTTCCGGGGTGAGCCGGGGTTCCAGCGCGAGGTACTGCTGTGTCGCGAGTTCGGCCGACGCGGTGAGGATCGGTTCGCCGCGCGAGGTCAGCAGGGGGAGCAGATCCTCGCCGGCCTCGGTGCCGAGCGCCGCCGCGATCAGCCGGTTCTCCCTGGCGTGTTCGATCGTGTAGACGACCGCGCCGCGGATGCCCGTGAGCAAACTCTCGGCGTCCTCGAACCGGCAACGGATGCCGTCGAGGAATTCCGCCGCGACGCGCAGCGCGACGGCCTGCGTGAGCGCCGCCTTGCTGCCGAACTCGTTGTAGACCGTCTGCCTGCTGACCCCGGCTTTCGCCGCCACGTCGGCCATCCGGAGACCCTGGTGGCCGCGATCGGGGAGCAGGTCCGCGGCCGCGTCCAGCAGCGTCTCGCGAAGCGTCGCCTTGGTCCGCTCGGTGAAGCTGGTCACATCGCCAGCTTGACACAGACTGAATCTGTGTCAAGAACCTTTACCTGGATGGTGCACGTGTACAGCGGCCCGCCGGAACTGTCGGTCCGGGCAGCTACCGTGTGGGACGTGGGCATCACGGTGGGGTTCGACCTCGACATGACATTGATCGACCCGCGGCCGGGCATGGTCGCGGCGATGAACGCGCTCGGCAAGAAGTCCGGGTTGTCCTTCGACGGAGAGGCGTTCGCCTCGAACCTCGGGCCACCGCTCGATCAGGCGCTGCGCGATTTCGGCGCGCCCGAGGACCGGATCCCCGAGCTGATCTGGCAGTTCCGCGAGCTCTACCCGGAGACGGTAGTGCCGAGCACGGTCGCGCTGCCCGGCGCGGCCGAGGCGCTGCGGGCGGTCCGGGCGGCAGGCGGGCGGACGGTCGTGGTCACCGGGAAGTACGGGCCCAACGCGCAGCTGCACCTCGACGCACTGGGGATGAAGGTCGACGCACTGGTGGGCGAGCTGTGGTCCACGCAGAAGGCGGCGGCCCTGCTGGAACACGAGGCACGGGCGTACGTCGGCGATCACCTCGGCGACGTACGGGGCGCGCGAGCGGCCAACGCGGTGTCCGTGGCCGTCGCGACCGGGCCGTGCACCCGCGAGGAACTGGCCGCCGAAGGAGCGGACGTGGTGTTCGACTCGCTGGTCGAGTTCCCGGAGTGGTTCGCCAGGACGTTTGTCGAGACGGCGGTGTAACCGCAGGTCAGCCGTGCTTTCCGGCGCGGGCCTCCTGGATCAGCGCGATCAGGCCGAGCAGCAGGCCGAGCGGGGTGATCACCCCGGCGGCCGCGCTGAGCCACACCGGCAGGTTCTCCAGTCCGGCGGCGAACATCACGAACACCGTCGCCACCGCGAGCATGCCGATGGCGAACAGGCCGATGCCGAGCCGCATGAGGATCGGTTTGCCGGTCTGTTTCGCTGCGTTCTCCATGGGGTGAGAGTAACGGGACTATCCGCTTCTCCCCAGCGGCTGTGGCGAGATACGCTTATCGGACGCGCGCCTCGAGATCGCTCGGGGCGCGTTCGTCGTGACCTGCACAGCAGAAGGACTGGTGAGGGAAGTGCCGACCGGCAAGGTCAAGTGGTACGACGCGGAGAAGGGGTTCGGCTTCGTCACGCAAGACGGCGGTGCGGACGTCTACATCCGCAAGGCCGCGCTGCCCCACGGCGTGGAGGGCCTGAAAGCCGGGCAGCGGCTCGAGTTCGGCGTGGCCGACGGCAGGCGCGGACCGCAGGCGCTCTCCGTCCGGCTGCTGGACCCGCCGCCATCGGTCGCCGAGGCGCGCCGCCGTCCCGCGGAGGAGCTGCACGGCCTCGTCGAGGACATGATCAAGCTGCTGGAGCTGAAGGTCCAGCCGGACCTGCGGCGCAACCGGTACCCGGATCGCAAGAACACCAAGCAGATCGCGGAGATCATGCGGGCGGTCGCGCGCGACCTCGACCCCTGATCGGCAGCCCCTGCTTCGACTTTGATGTCCGTGAGGGGAACTCTGAGGGAATCAGAGTCCCTCAGAGTTCCCCTCACGGCTTTTCGAAGAATCAGGCAGGCTGGACCTGCAGCGACCACAGCGCCGTCGTGACCGCTTCCGCGTCGTTCGGGTCGCCGGTGCGGCTGACCACCGACGCCTGCGCGATCTCGACCACCACGATCTGGTCCTCCTTCGCGGGCGGGGTCGCGGTGTAGGCGTAGCGGTCGCGGGAGGTGATGATGGCCTCCTTGAGCGGCTGGGGCTCGCCCTTGCCGTTCACGTACTGCACGGTGACCTTCCACGGCGTGTCGGCGATCTCCTTCGGCACCGAGATCTGCACCGACCGGCCCGGCCGCACCTTGAGCTTGCCGGTCGCGCCGGGGTTGGCCGCGCAGACGCCGGATTTGATGTCGCAGTTGCCGATCGGGGCGACGTTGATCGTGTGCCCGTCGGCGTAGAAAGTCACCTCGGCCGGGCCCGGCGCGGAACAGCCGGCCACCGCGAAACCACCGGCCGCGAGCACGGCCACCACCCGGGAACGTCGCATGGCCCGAGATTACCGGCGGCCTCGCGCGGGCCCCGGAGCGGGGAAGCTGCCGGTCGGCTCTGGGCGCAATGGGCGATTGCCGCCGAGTCCGGGCAGCAGCGAACCGCCGCGCTGCACCAGGAACGTCTGCGTCAGGCCGACCGCCAGCAAGAGCGTCACGACCAGGAAGCCGACCCAGTACGTCGGCGGCAGCAGCAGCCCGACCGCGCCGCCCATGCACCACGACAGCTGCAGCACCGTCTCCGAACGCCCGAACGCCGAGGCGCGCGACTGCTCCGGCAGGTCCTCCTGGATCACCGCGTCGAGGCTGATCTTCGCCAGCGCGCTGGCCGTCGCGCCGATGAGACCGACGATCGCCGCCGTGGCGAGGCCGGGCAGCAGCGTCGCGATCAGCGTCGTCACGACACATGCCGCCACGCAGGCCACGATCACCTGGTCCGCCGAACCGAAGTGCAGCCGCGAACCCAGTGCGTTGCCGACGAATCCGCCGACGCCTGCCGCCGCGCCGATGATGCCCAGCAACAGCAGCTGCACGAACGGGCTGTGCCCGGCGTGTTCGGTCTGTGCCTTCACCGCGAAGGCGGCGAACATCATCAGGAAGCCGGTCAGCACGCGGACGGAACCGTTGCCCCACAAGGCAACGACGATGTGCCGTCCCATCGGCTGGCGCTGCCGCTTCTGCTTCGGCTCCGGCCGCGCGGACAGCGACGTCGGGACCTCGCCCTCGGTCACCTCGACCCACGACGGGATCCGCATCGACTGCACGGCCGCGGCCACGCAGATCACCGCGGTGAACCACAGCGCGCCGGAGGAGTTGGTGAGGCTGCTCACGCCGCTGGCCAGCGCACCGAACACGCCGCCCGCGATCAGGCCGAACACGGTGATCCGCGCGTTGGTCTTCGACAGCGTGATCTCCGGCGGCACCACGCGCGGCGTGACCGCCGCCTTCAGCACGGTGAACGACTTCGACAGCACCATCATCCCGAGCGCCGCCGGGTACAGCAGCCAGTCGTCGAAGTGCAGCGCCATCACCACGGCCATCAGGCCCTGGCCGATCGACGCGACGCACATCGCGAGCCTGCGGCCGCGCTGGATCCGGTCCAGCGCCGGGCCGATCACCGGCGCGACGAGCGCGAACGGCGCGATCGTGATCAGCAGGTACAGCGCGACCTTGCCCTTGCTCTCGCCGCTGGTCGCGGCGAAGAACAGCGTGTTGGCCAGCGCGATCGCCATCGCGGCGTCGCTGGCGTAGTTCAGCATCACCGCGTACATCAGCGAGGTGAGGCCGGACTTGTCCGCGCCGTCTGCCTTGGTCGCGCGCTGGAACGCGCCGATCGCCTGTCCGCTCAGCTGACGGCTGCGCAGCGCGGCGACTCGCGTGACGGTGAGCTTCTTCGGCAGCTTCGGGACCGACCCCGCGCCGGGGACAGCGGTGGTGTTGAAGGCTTCGTCCTGCTCGTCTTCGACGCGTGGCTCGCCCGCGTAGCCGCCGGTGTCGTAGTACTCATAGCCAGCGCTGCCGGGACGGTCCTCGTTCGGCCGCGGGTGGACGGGCTCGGTGCGGTGGTCGCGCGGCGGGTACGGCCGGGCACCGCGCGGGGGTGGCGGCGGACGGTGTCCCATCGGGACGGCACCGGTGGGTGCTTCCTCGGCGTTCGGCGGGGACGGCGGCGCGTCGTCGTAGAACGCGCTGCGCGGCTCCGGCCGTCCGGGATAACCGCGCGGAGGGCGCTGATCGACGTGCTCGGTCCGCGGTTCGGCCGGGCGGCCTCGGGGAGGTTCGGGCTGGATGCGTTCTGGACGAGCCCGCGGCGGCTCCGGCGCGTACTCCGGCGGAGTCTGGCGAATGCGCTGGTCAACGGCCTGATCGACCCGGGTCGGCGGGGTGTCGCGCCACGAGCGGGCCTGCGCCGCGCCGGGCTCGGGAGTCCAGCGGCGCTTCTTCTTCCCACGGCCTTTGCCCGACTGCCCGCCGAGGGGGCTGTCGGAACCGGAGCGCGAGCTGAAGAGGGCCACGGTTCAATCCTGCCTCATCGAGGTCCCGCCCCGCCCGCTCACGTGCCGGTTCGCTGATTTTCCGGGACGAACTTCACGCGGAACGACGACGGCCACAGCTTCCCGGTGAGGAGGAATTCATCGGTCCCGGGGATCGCGGCGATGCCGTTCAGCACGTCCTCGCCGGGCCGGGACGGCGTGCGGAGCCGGCCGGCGTCGATCTTCGCGGTGATCCGCCCGGTGGTGGCGTCGATGCGCAGAATGGTGCCGGTCTGCCAGACGTTCGCGTAAACGATGTCGCCGACGCACTCCAGTTCGTTCAGCTGGTCCTGGCCGACCTCGACGGACCCGGTGACCGCAAACGTTTGCGGATCACGGAAGGTGAGCATCGACGACCCGTTGCTCATCACCAGCCGTCCACTGGGCTGGTGACAGAGACCCCAGCCCTCGCCGTCGTAGCGAACGCGCCGAAGTTCGGCGAGCGTCTGGGAGTCGCGCTCGATCGCGATGCCGTCGCGCCAGGTCAGCTGCCACAGCTTCGGTCCGAGCACCGTGATGCCCTCGGCGAACAGCGGCGACGGCACCGTCACCTGTTTGGCTGGTGTTCCACCGGCCGGTCCCGCGGTGAGCGCGGACTGCCCTTCGAGCCCGCGACTCTCATACAGCGTGCTGCCGGAGTATTCGAGTCCTTCGGTGAAGGCTGTCGAGTCGTGCGGCAGCGTCCCGAGCACCTGAACGGTGAGCTGTTCGGGCTGGGCGGGCGTGGCTTGGGTGCCCGCGCATCCGCCGAGCAGGGCGGCGGCCACCAGGGGCCAGACGATCCGGGTTCGCACGAGGAACAGCCTGGCACGGGCGGCGCGGATGCGTGCGGCACAATTGGGGGCATGACGCTGCTGTTGACCCTGGACGACGGCTCTCTCCACCGGAAGCTCGCGGACGCCGTCGAGGCGGCGCGGGAGGCCGTGCTGGCGGAAGCACCCGCTGACCAGGTCGGCCAGCACGTCGGAGTAGAGCGCGAGGACGCGGTCTCCGCGAGCCACCTCTTCGAAGCCTCGGTGCCCGGGTACCGAGGCTGGCGCTGGTCGGTCACCGTCGCGGTGGCCGGGCCGGACGAGCCGGTCACGGTGAGCGAGCTGGTGCTGCAGCCGGGCCCGGCTGCCTTGGTCGCGCCCGTCTGGGTGCCGTGGGAGCAGCGGGTGCGCGCCGGAGACCTCGGCGTCGGCGACCTGTTCCCCGCGGACAAGGACGACCCGCGCCTCTCGCCCGCGTACCTCCAGTCGGACGACCCGGCCGTCGAGGAAGCGGCGCACGAGGTCGGCCTCGGCCGGGTTCAGGTGCTTTCGCGCTACGGCAGGCTGGACGCGGCCGCCCGCTGGCACGGCGGCGAGTTCGGCCCGCGTTCGGACATGGCCCGGAGCGCGCCCGCGACCTGCGGGACCTGCGGGTTCTTCGTGCCGCTGGCGGGGTCGCTGCGCGGTGCCTTCGGGGCGTGCGCGAACGACATCGCGCCTGCGGACGGGCACGTCGTGGACGTGGCCTACGGGTGCGGGGCGCATTCGGAGGTGCGGGTCGAGGTGACGTCCTCGGTTCCGGTCGCGGAACTGGTTTACGACGATTCGCTGATCGACTTCACGCCCGCTCCGGAGGCGGCTCCGGAACCGAGCGTCGTCGCGGACCCCGCGGTGGTGGAAGAGGCGGCGGCCGCGGCAGCCGAGGAGACCGCTGCGGTTCCGGCTGCGGAGCCGGAGGCGGCTGCGGAGGTGGCGGTCGAGGAGGCCGCCGTCGAGGTGGCTTCGGATGTTCCCTCGGATGCTGTCGAGCCGGTTGCTGAGGCTTCGGAGGCGGGCACTGCTGCTGACGTGGTCATCGAGGCCGTTGCTCCGGACCCCGCGGGTTCGGCCGACTCCACGCAGCAGGATGACTCTGACGGGAGCGATGTCCTCCGGTGAACGAGGTCGCCGGGGGAGCGGCTGATCCTTTCGGGACAGTCCGGCTGCGGGAAGCGGTGCTGAGCGCCTGGCGCGATTCGCCCACCCGCTTCACCGAAGACACCAACTCGGAACGCGACCTGCGCGTCGGCGCTTATCGCGACCGGTTGTTCGTCGAACTCGCACAGAACGCCGCCGACGCCGCGCAGCTCGCGGGCGAACCGGGCCGGATCCGGGTGTCCGTTGCAGGCGGTGAGCTGCGGTTCGCCAACACCGGCGCGCCGCTGGACACCCGAGGGGTCGAATCGCTGGCGTCGTTGCGCGCGTCGGCCAAGGAAGGGACCGTCGGCCGGTTCGGGGTCGGCTTCGCGGCCGTCCTGACCGTCACCGACGAGCCTCGGGTGGTCTCGACCTCGGGTGGGGTCGCGTTTTCCGCGCAGCGCACCCGGGAGGAATCCGGCCGGGACGGTGACGTTCCGGTGCTGCGGCTGCCGTTTCCCGTCACGGAGCAGCCGACTGCCGGATTCGCCACCGAAGTGCGGTTGCCGCTGAAGGAATCCGGGCAGGGTCTGCTCGACGGCCTGGCGAACGAGATCGAGGACCTTCTGCTGGCCCTGCCGTGGCTCGCTGAGGCCGAAGTGGATGGTCGCAAGTGGACGCGAAGCGGCGAAGGGATCGTCGAGATCACTTCGCCGACCGGGCAACGGCGTTGGTTGAAGCACGGGGTCTGGGCGGTTCCGGTTGACGCTGAGGGCGTGCCGCAGCCACTCGAAGACGATTTGCTGCACGCGCCGACGCCGACCGACGAAGGCCTTTCGCTCCCGGCTCGGTTGATTGCCGAGGTGCCGCTGGAGCCGTCTCGCCGCCGGGTGCTTCCCGGTGCCGGGCTCACCCGAGCGCTGGAGAAAGCGGCGAGTGAATACGTCGATCTGGTTCGGGCGGTACCAGCAGCGCATCGGCCGATCCTGGTCCCCGCCGCGGGATTCCCGCAGTCCACTGTGGACGCGCAACTGAAAGACCTGGTCTACGCCTCGCTCGCGCAAGAACCCTGGCTGGCCACGGTAGCCGGTCAGGAAGTCTCCGGACAGCAGGCGCGGGTACTCGACATCGATGGGCTGGCTCCGCTGCTGGCCGACGTCATTCCTGGCTTGGTGCAGGCGAATCCGCGGCTGCTCAAACCGGTCTCCGCGCACCTGCTCGGCATCGGCGACGTCCTCGAAGTCCTGACTGGCATCGACCGCGAGCCCGACTGGTGGCAGAAGCTGTACGCGGAGCTGGCGGTCGCGGTCGAGAGTCACGCACTCAGCGCGAATCAGCTCGACGGACTGCCGGTCCCGTTGTCGGACGGGCGGACGTTGCCGGGCGTCAAGGGCGCGCTGCTGGTCGACGGCAGCAGTGAACTCCGCGAACTGCTGTCTGATGTGGATGTTCCGGGCCTCCGGCTGGTGCACCCGGGTGCGGCACACCAGTTGCTGGAACTGTTGGGAGCCAAGCACGCCGACGCGCGCCAGCTGCTCGAATCCGAACAGCTGCAGTACGCGGTCGAGCACAGCGTCGCCGATGTTCAGTCCGGTTTGGACGGAATGAACCTCGCCGGTGCGGTTCTCCGGCTGGTCACCGATTGCGGCGATCAGGCACCGGAGTGGATCGGCGCGCTGGCGCTGCCCGCGGCGGAGGGCTGGCGACGCGCGGACGAGCTGGTGCTCCCGACCTCGCCGTTGCTGGACGTGATCGACCCCGAGGTGTTCGAGCCCGGCGGCGCGCTTTCCGTGCTGGAGGAGGAGTTCGCGGAGGACTGGCCGACCGGAACCCTCGTCGCGGCGAAGGTGCTCGACCGGTTCGCGGTCGTGCTGGACGAGGATCCGCACGAACCCGACCACCACCTCCCGGACGAGGAGCAGTGGTGGGATTCGTTCGAGCAGCCGCCGACGACGGTCGGGTCCATTCGGGACCTCGACCTCGTCGCGGACGACGCCTGGCCGGACGCGCTCAGGTTGATCGCGTCCCGTCCGGAAACGTGGCAGGCACTGCACAACCCGGACGGCCACGCGGGCTGGTGGCTCGCGCGGTACGCCCTGCTGGCCGGCGAAGCACCCGGCGCGTGGCGGCTTGCTTCGGCGACCGCGCTGGCGGGTCTGTACGACCCGGTTCCCGACCTTGAGCTGAGCGACGATCTGCTCCGCGCGGTGGGCGTCCGAACCGGACTGGACCTGGAGACCGCGGAAGACGTCACCGATCTGCTCGAACGGCTCGGCGACCCAGGCCGCACCCCGACGCCGGGCCTGGTGGCCCGCGCACACGCGGCGTTGGTGGCCGCGCCGATCGACATCTCCGACGTCGACGCGCCCGCACGAGTCCGCGCGGCGGACGGGAGCGTGGTCGAGGAAGCCGTGGTGCTGGACGTCCCGTGGCTCGCCGCGGCCCTCGATCCGGCGAAGATCCTCGTCGCGCCCACCGAACCGGAGCGGCTGGCGGAACTCCTCGACGTCCCGGTCGCGAGCAGCCTGAAAGCCGAGGTCGAGAGCACCGGCGAGTACGTCGCGTGGGCCGGCCTGCCCGCCCTCGCGCTCGCCGCGGACCAGCTCGGCATCGTGCTGCCGGACGGTGGCGTGCTGCTGCACGATCCGCTCACCGTGTCGGTCGAGGGCGCAACGGTGGAGGTCCCATGGTGGTCGGACGACCGGCTGCACGCGGCGGACACGTCCGAGGGGCTGGCGCGCGCGTTCGCCTGGGCGAGCGATCGCTGGGGCGAGCGGTATCGGATCACGGCGTTGCTGGAAGACCCGGCGCCGCAGACCCTGCTGAACTGACTTCGTGCGTGTTGATCCCGGTGAGAACCGTGATCAACACGCACGAGCCCTAAAGCCGCTGCGCCGACTTAGACCCGCGCCGAGCCGCCGCCCGCTGCCAAAAAATAATCCCGAACCCGATGCCTCCCAGCACAATCCCCGCCGCACACGTCTGCACCCACACGCCCCCGCTGGTGAAGAAGAGCACCACGAGCGCGACAAGCCAGAGCGCAGTACCTACGATCACCACCGGCGTCAGGTCGGTGAGCCGCTTCGGCAGGTCCGGCGTGTGCCGCAAGCCAGCCGGAGCGTCCGGTGCACTGGTCGGTTCGTCCACGGTGCCGAGCTTACCCGGGACGGAACAGCGAGACAGGCGGGGAAATGGCGGAGCAGCGCGAACGGGCCGGGTCCACACTGGACCGCTTCTTCCGGATCAGCGAACGCGGGTCGAGCACCGGGCGGGAGATCCGCGGCGGCGTGGTCACGTTCGTGACGATGGCCTACATCGTGGTCCTCAACCCGCTGATCATCGGCAGTTTCGCGGCCGACACCCCGTCCGCGCACCAGGACGTGCTCGGCCACATCCTCCCGGTGCCGCAGGTCGCGGCGGTGACCGCGCTCGTCGCGGGCGTGCTGACGATCCTGATGGGCCTGGTCGCGAACTATCCGTTCGGCATCGCCACCGGGCTCGGCATCAACAGCCTGCTCGCGGTCACCATCGCGCCGCAGATGAGCTGGCCGGAGGCGATGGGCCTGGTGGTCATCGAGGGCGTGATCATCGTCCTGCTCGTCCTCACCGGCTTCCGGACCGCGGTGTTCCGCGCCGTGCCGCCCGCGCTCAAATCCGCGATCGCGGTCGGCATCGGGCTGTTCATCTGCCTGATCGGCCTGGTCGACGCCGGGTTCGTGCGCCGGCTGCCGGACGACGCGCACACCACGGTGCCGGTCGGGCTCGGCATCAACGGTTCCATCGCTTCGTGGCCGACCGCGGTCTTCGTCGTCGGGCTGCTGCTCACCGCGGTTCTCGTGGCCAAGCGCGTCAAGGGCGCGATCCTGATCGGCGTGCTCGGCTCGACCGTGCTCGCGATCGTGGTCGAGGCGATCGTGAAGGCCGGACAGTCGAACGGCACCGACCTGAAGGGCTGGAACCTCGGCTACCCGGCGCTGCCGGACAAGGTCGTCGGGCTCCCGGACCTGTCGCTGGTCGGCGACGTGTCGTTCGGCGCGTGGACCCGGCTGCCGATCATCACCGTGGTGCTGCTCGTCTTCACCCTCGTGCTCGCGGACTTCTTCGACGCCATGGGCACGATGACCGGCCTCGGCAAGGAAGCCGGTCTGGTCGGCAAGGACGGGCAGCTGCCGAACGTCGGCAAGGCGCTGTTCGTCGAGGGCCTCGCGGGCGCGGCGGGCGGGTTCGGCTCGGCCAGCTCGAACACGGTATTCGTGGAATCCGCGTCCGGTATCGCGGAGGGGGCGCGGACCGGTCTGGCGAACGTCGTGACCGGTCTGCTCTTCATCGCCGCGATGTTCCTGACCCCGCTGTACCAGGTCGTGCCGGTCGAGGCGGCCGCTCCGGCGCTGGTCGTGGTCGGCGCGCTGATGATGGCGCAGGTCCGCGACATCGACTTCACCGATTTCACGATCGCGCTGCCCGCGTTCCTGACCATTGTGGTCATGCCGTTCACCTACTCGATCGCCAACGGCATCGGCGCCGGATTCGTGAGCTACGTCGTGATCCAGGCGGTCACCGGCAAGGTCAGGAAGGTGCACCCGCTGATGTGGGTGATCGCGGTGGCGTTCGTCGCCTACTTCGCCGTCGGGCCGATCGAGGCCGCACTCAGCTGACCGGCGGACTGTGCCGATCGTTACTGGTCCGACCACAGTCACGGCCTCATGGCTTTTGTGGCAACGGTTACGTTGCCGAGCGGGGGCCGGCCTGCTTTTGGCCGGACTAGTAAACCGGCGGCACAGGTCGTGAGGTATGCTAACTATATGTCCGGCGACCCGCACGAGCGTTCACTGGCGAGCCGCTTGCGTCTCGCGGTGGTGCGGCTCAACCGCCGTCTCCGGGCACAGCGGGTGGCTGACGACGTGTCGCTCACACAGATCGCGGCGTTGTCCACCCTGCACAAGTGCGGCCCGCTGACCCCCGGTCAGCTCGCCGCGAAGGAAGGCGTCCAGCCGCCCTCGATGACGAGGGTCATCGCCGCGCTCGAGGAGATGGGGTTCGTCGAGCGCAGGCCGCACCCGACCGACGGCCGCCAGGCCATCGTCGAGCTGTCCGATGACGGGCGCACGTTCGTGCGCAAGGCCATCTCGGTGCGGGAGGCGTGGCTGGACCGGCAACTGGCCGAACTCGGCGAGGAAGAGCTCGAAGTGCTCTCCCGAGCCGCGGAGATCATCGACAGGATGGCGGGGAACTAGCACAGGTGACCACCACGGGTAGCGAAACAGGATGTCCGGCCGAATCCACTGCTACCCGGGACACGGCACCGCCGCCGTCCAGTTCCGCTCCACCCGGCCCCGCTCCCGCGTCGGCCGGGAAATCGTCTTCCGGCGAGGAGCCTGGCAGCTCCCCGGAAACCAAGACCCGGCGCACGATGTTCTCCTCGCTGCGTGTGCGGAACTACCGGCTGTTCTTCAGCGGCCAGGTCATCTCGAACATCGGCACCTGGATGCAGCGCATCGCCCAGGACTGGCTGGTGTTCACGCTGTCGGGCAACGACCCGGTGGCGCTCGGCATCGCGGTCGCGCTGCAGTTCATCCCGACGCTGCTGCTGTCGCTGTGGGCGGGCGTGCTCGCCGACCGCGTCGACAAGCGCAAGCTCCTGATGATCATCCAGGCGGCGAACTGTCTGCAGGCCGTGCTGCTCGGCGTGCTCGACCTGGCCGGCGTCGCCCAGTTGTGGCACGTCTACCTGCTGTGCGTGCTGCTCGGGACGACCTCGGCGATCGAGGTGCCGACGCGGCAGTCGTTCGTCGCCGAGATGGTCGGCCGGGACCAGGTGGCGAACGCGGTCGCGCTCAACTCGTCGATCTTCAACATGGCCCGCATCGTCGGACCGGCCATCGCCGGGTTCGCGATCACCTGGGTCGGGACCGGCTGGCTGTTCATCGCGAACGCGGCGAGCACGCTCGCGGTGATCACCGGGGTCGCGCTGATGAACCCGGCGAAACTGTTCCGCGGCCCGGCGATCCCGCGGGCCAAGGGCCAGCTGATGGAGGGCCTGCGCTACGTGCGCGGACGGCCGGACCTGGTGACCGTCATGGTGCTGATGTTCTTCGTCAGCACGTTCGGCATCACCTACTTCACATCGCTGCCGATCGTCGCCGCGAACGTCTTCCACACCCAGGCCGACGGATACGGCCTGCTGTCGACGCTCGTCGCGGTCGGCACCTTCACCGGCGCGCTGGCGTCCGCTCGGCGCGGCGTGAAGAGCCGCCCGCGGGTGCGGCTGATGCTGGTGTCGGCGGCGCTGCTCGGGGCGTTCGAGTTCATCACCGCGTTCATGCCGACGTATCTGGCGTTCGGGATCGGGCTGATTCCGCTCGGGTTCGCCACGATCACCTTCCTGAACACGGCGAACGCGCTGGTGCAGACATCGGTGTCGCCGGAGATGCGCGGCCGCGTGATGGGCATCTACGTGCTGGTGCTGATCGGCGGCAACCCGATCGGCGGGCCGATGACCGGCTGGATGGCCGACGCGTTCGGCGGCCGGTCGCCGTTCTACATCGGCGGCGCGGTTTCGGCGATCGCGGCGGTGGTGTGCGCGGTGGTGCTGATCCGGCGCGGCGGCGTCCGGGTGCCTCGACGGCTCGGCAACGGCCTGCGCATCCTGACCCGGGAACGGGTCTGACCTGCGTAAATGACTGTCCGGGGGTAGCGGAGACCGCCGAAAGTTGTCACTCGGGCGGGTGAGACCGAGGTCTCCGCTGGGACAGTCTTGCCTCGGTTGGTGAGGTTAGGCTAACCTCATACATGTCCGCTTCGTGGTGGGAGCGGCAGTCAGTTCGGGAACGGACAGAGCCCCGCAACCTGGGAACCCCGGGATGCGGGGCTCTGTTCATGGTCGGGGGGCGGAGCGGATTCGGCAAGGGGGCTCAGCGAGTGGGTCACGAGGCGGTCAGTGCATCGCCTGGATGCCGAACGGGCCGCATGGGCAGCCGCGGCAGCCGCAGGCCGAAATACACGTGGTACGCCATCCGCACGGCATCGTCGTTCGGCAGCAGCACCTCGTGGCGCACGCCGTCGACCGTCTCGATCAGCCGGTCGACGGACAGTGTCACGCGGCCCTGGGCGGTCGGGCGGGAGCAGGTCAGAGTCTGCGTGAAGTGCGACTGCGGCGACGTCGACTGCCACCACGCCATCGGCGCGAAGTCCGCCAGCTGCCGCGGGCGGCGTTCGAGGCGGTACTCGGGCTTGCCGTCGCGCAGGACGTCCACGTCGCCGTACGGAGCGTCCAGGAGGAGGTATTCGCCCTCTGGATCGCTCTGCGGCTCGACCGCGGACAGTGCGAGCGGCTGCCGGCTGAACCTGCCGAAGCCGACGTCCACCAGGTACTGCTCCTGGTCGAGTTGGACGAGGATGGCGGCGTGGTCCAGTGGCGGTCCGGGCACTCCGGCGTCGTTGAAGACGCGAGCCGCGTGCAGCGTCGCGGTGAAGCCCAGCTCTCGCAGCAGAGCGGCGAAAAGACCGTTCAGCTCGTAGCAGAATCCGCCGCGGCGACGGCGCACGAGCTTGTCGAAGAGTGCTTCTTCGGTGAGTTCGATGGGTTCTCCGAGGTGCACGCTGAGGTTCTCGAACGGGACGTGCATCAGGTGCCGCTCCTGCAGCAGGCGCAGCGCGGCCAGGTCGGCCGCGGAAGGCACCGGCAGGTCCAGGCGAGCGAGGTAGGCGTCGACGTCCATGGGTTCCACTCTCACACCTCCAGTGCACTCCAGGTCAAGCGAAAAACGGGGCCCGGCCTGATCCGCCAGGCCGGGCCCCGGGGCACCGCTGGCCTCAGCTGAGCAGGAGGCCGTTGCCGCCGGCGACGGCGTTGTCGAAGCGCTTGCTGATCTCGGCCCAGTTGAAGATGTTCCACAGGGCGTTGACGTAGTCCG
>NZ_FOWC01000018.1 GCF_900115345.1 Amycolatopsis rubida
GAAACCCCGACGAGGGGTTTCAAATTAAGCTCTACTGGCTTAGTTCACTAGCACACTGTTGAGTTCTCAAGCAACACACCCCGAACCACACCCAGAACCAACCAGGCCACGCTCGATGCGTTATTTCAAGCTTTTGGTCGAGCATGCCGCTACCTACAAGGCTAGTCGTAGGGAGTCGGCGGCCGCTCGTGGGCCGACGCTGAACATTACCTGGTCCGTTTCGCGGTGTCAACCCGCTCGGCCCTGGCTCCTGGTCGGTGAGGCTTTCGGCCCCGCCGACCCGGTGTTCCTGGCGACGAAGAGAAGATTACATGCCTTCCAACCACCCGAAAACAGGGGGGTCACTTAACGGCATCGCCCCTGGTCAGAGCGTTGACAGCGGACTGATTCGACCGGTTCGGGGGCCGCGGACGGTGCTCGGAGGCGCACTGGAGAGGCCCCGAGTGACCCAGGTCTCCCCCATCGGACGACCCTCTTGCGGTCGAAGACCCGGGCACCCGGCCCAATGCGGCAGGTCAGCGCACTGCCCGGCCATCCCGCCGCAAGCCAGCCCGCCTGCAACGCAAGCCCTCCGGCCGTCGCGAGGCGCTGACCGGGGGCCGCCACGAACCTTCGCCCGCTCCGGGCAACCCCGAACGGCTCACCCGGGCAACTTGGGCAGATACCGGGGCGGAACCCGGACCGGCGCGACCCGCATGTAGTCCGCGGCCAGCGCCAGCATCTTCCCGTCCGTCCACTGCCCGCCCATGAACGAAATCCCCACCGGCAGCGGTCCGACCGAACCGGCCGGGACCGTGACGTCCGGGTAGCCCGCCACCGCGGCCGGTGTCGAGGACGGGATCACGTCGTTGTCGCCGGTCTCGCAGTCCGTCTTCCAGGCCGGCGGGTTCGTCGGCGACGCGATGGCGTCCAGGTCGTACTTCGCGAGGGTCTCGTCCAGCGACCGGCGCGACAAGTCGGTCAGCTCCGCCCGGTTCTTCAGATAGGCCGGATCCTGCGGGCCAAGCGCGGCGAGCGCCTGTTCGAACAGCTCCTGACCAGCGAAGCAGGTGCGTTCCAGCGGGTCAGCGCGGTTGTACGCGACGAGGTCCGCCAGGTTCCGCGGGCCGGTAGGCCGCGTGGCGAGGTACGCGTCGATGTCGCGGTGGAACTCGGTCAGCAGCGCCGGGAACTCCAGCGCGGAGAGCCGGTCCTGGTACGGCAGGTTGACCTCGACGACGGTCGCGCCGGCGCGTTCCAGCGAAGCTTTCGTCTTGCTGACCACGGCGTCCGTGTCCGGGCCGAGCACCGGCAGCCGCCACAGGCCGATCCGGGCACCGCGCAGGACGCCGGGGCGGAGAAGTTTCGCGTAGTCGGCCGGCTGGGTCGACGGGTAGCGCAGAGTCGCCGGGTCGGACGGGTCGCGGCCCTGCAGTACCGAGAGCGTCAGCGCGGTGTCGACGACGTTGCGCGCGATGGGTCCCGCCGTGTCCTGTTCCGCGGAGATCGGCACGACGCCGGTGCGGCTGACGAGCCCGAGGCTCGGTTTGTGCCCGACAGTCGCGGTCATCCCGGCCGGGCACACGATCGACCCGTCGGTCTCGCTGCCGATCGCGACCTGCGCGAGCGAGGCTGCGACGCCTGCGGCGGATCCGGCGGACGAACCGCACGGGTTGTGGTCCAGGACGTAGGGGTTGTGGGTCTGCCCGCCGACGCCGGACCAGCCGGACGTCGGCTTCGCGGCGCGGAAGTTGGCCCATTCCGACAGGTTCGCCTTGCCGAGGATCACCGCGCCCGCGTCGCGCAGCCGGGTGATCAGCGTGGCGTCCTTGGCCGGGCGGCTGCGCAGCGCGCGCGAACCGGCGGTGGTCTGCTGGTCGTGGGTGTCGACATTGTCCTTGACCAGCACCGGGATCCCGTCGAGCGGACCGCGGGTGCGGCCGGTCCGGTGCCGGACGTCGCTGGCGGCGGCTTGCGCGAGCGCGGCTGGGTTGAGCGCGAGGACGGCGTTGACCTTCGGGTCCAGCACCCGGATCCGCGCGAGGTACGCGCTGGTCAGCCGGGTCGCGGTGAGCTGACCGGTCGCCATCCGGTGCTGCAGCGACGGGATGTCGGCGCGGTCGAGGTCGAAGTGCGGCTCGGCCGGGTCAGAGTGGTCACCTCGCATCGCGACCGCCGGCGGCGCGGTGGCCAAGCCCGCCGCCGCGACCAGTGCGGCGAGTACGGCGGGCAGTCTTTTTCCCATGTTCCGATGCCTCCCCAACCTCGGAGCACGGCCCGGGGTCCGGTTCAGAGCATCGGCAACAGGGTCCGGAGCTCGTACGGGGTGACCGCGCTCCGGTAGTTGTCCCACTCAACCCGCTTATTGCGCAAGAAGAAGTCGTAAACGTGCTCGCCGAGCGCTTCCGGCAGCAGCTCCGACTTCTCCATCTCGGCGAGCGCCTCGCCGAGGTTCTGCGGCAACTGCGAGTAACCGGCGGCGCGGCGTTCGGAGTCCGACAGCTGCCAGATGTTGTCCTCGGCGGGCGGCGGCAGCTCGTAGCCCTTTTCGATGCCCTTCAGCCCCGCGGCCAGTATCACCGAGTAGGCAAGGTACGGGTTGCACGCCGAATCGAGCGTCCGGATCTCGACGCGCCGCGACGAGGCCTTGCCCGGCGAGTACATCGGCACGCGCACGAGCGCCGAGCGGTTCGCCCTCCCCCAGGACACCGTCGTGGGCGCCTCGCTGCCGCTGATCAGCCGTTTGTAGGAGTTGACCCACTGGTTGGTGACGGCGGAGATTTCCTTGGCGTAGTGCAGGACACCGGCGACGAACGCCTTGCCGGTCTCGGAAAGCTCGTGCGGATCCTCCGCGTCGTAGAACGCGTTGCGGTCGCCTTCGAACAGGCTCACGTGGGTGTGCATCCCCGAGCCGGGCTGGTCGGTGAACGGCTTCGGCATGAAGGTCGCGCGCACGCCCTGGGTCAGCGCGACCTCCTTGACGACGTAACGGAACGTCATCACGTTGTCGGCCATGGTGAGGGCGTCGGCGTAGCGAAGGTCGATTTCCTGCTGCCCCGGCGCGCCCTCGTGATGGCTGAACTCGACCGAGATGCCCATCGCCTCAAGGGTCTCGATCGCGTGCCGCCGGAAGTGCGTCGCGGTGGCGTGGCTGGCCTGGTCGAAGTAGCCGCCGTTGTCGGCGGGCTCGGGCTCGCTGCCGTCGTCGGGGAGGTTGGCGAGCAGGAAGAACTCGATCTCCGGGTGCACGTAGCAGGTGAACCCGGCTTCGCTGGCCTTCGACAGCTGGCGGCGCAGCACGTGCCGCGGGTCGGCCCAGGACGGCGAGCCGTCGGGCATCGCGATGTCGCAGAACATCCGCGCGGAGTACGGACCGCCGTCGGGGGTTTCCCACGGCAGCACCTGGAACGTGGACGGGTCGGGCTTGGCGACCATGTCCGACTCGTAGACGCGCGCGAAGCCCTCGATGGCCGAGCCGTCGAACCCGATGCCCTCGCTGAACGCGCCCTCCAGTTCGGCGGGCGCGACCGCGACGGACTTCAGGAATCCCAGCACGTCGGTGAACCACAGGCGGACGAAACGGATGTCGCGCTCTTCCAAGGTGCGGAGCACGAATTCCTGCTGGCGATCCATGGCCGAACCCTAACCAGCACGTGTTAACGCCATGTTTCACGGGTCACCCCCGTGGGAGTTCGATTCACGCCGCGACGGCGAGCTGGGATTCCCTCGACCGGGTGATCGACAACGACGCGACCGAGGCGATGACCGCGAGCCCGGCGGCGACGTACCAGGCGATCGCGTAATCGCCGAACTGGTCCCGCACCGCGCCGGCGGCGGAGGCGGCGAACGCCGCGCCCAGCTGGTGGCAGGCGAAAACCCAGCCGAACACGATCGGACCGGCTTCCCCGAAGGAGCGGCTGCAGAGCGCGACCGTCGGCGGAACGGTCGCCACCCAGTCGAGACCGTAGAAGAGGATGAACGCCCACATGCTCGGCTGGACCGAGTTCGTGAACAGCTGCGGCAACAGGGCGAGCGAAACTCCCCGCAACGCGTAGTAGACGCCGAGCAGGATCCGCGGGTCGACACGGTCGGTGAGCCATCCCGACGCGATCGTTCCCACCACGTCGAAGACGCCGACCAGCGCGAGCAGGCTCGCCGCGGTCGTCTGCGGCATGCCGTGGTCGTGCGCGGCCGGGACGAAGTGCGTGCTGACCAACCCGTTGGTGGTCGCCCCGCAGATCGCGAACCCGACAGCGAGTAGCCAGAACGTCCGGGTGCGCGCGGCTTGGAACAGCACAGACAGCCCGCGCCGGACCGTGCCGACCTTCGGTGCCGGACGCGCCACTTCGGCGTCTTCGGGCGCTCCGTACGCGACAGTGCCGATGTCGGCCGGGTGGTCGCGTACGGCCAACAGCACGACCGGGACCACCGCGAGAGCCGCGATGGCGATGACCATGGACGCTGTCCGCCAGCCGTCGCCCGCCGCGAGCGACGCGATCAAGGGCAGGAAGATCAGCTGTCCGGTCGCCCCGGCGGCGGTGAGCACGCCGGTTACGACGCCGCGGTGGCGGATGAACCAGCGCGTCGCGACCATCGCGGCGAAGCTCATCGCCATCGAGCCGGTGCCGAGGCCGACGAGCACACCCCAGCAGAGGATCAACTGCCAGCTGGCGCTCATGAAGACGGTGCCGCCCGCGCCGAGAGCGACGACGCACAGCGCGGTGGCCGCGACTCGGCGAATACCGAACCGCTCCATCAGCGCGGCGGCGAAGGGCGCGAAGAGGCCATACAGGACGAGGTTGACCGAGACGGCGGACCCGATCGTGGCCCGGGACCAACCGAACTCTTCGTGCAACGGATCGATCAGGACGCCCGGCGCGGCGCGGAAGCCGGCGGCGGCGAGGAGGGCGACGAACGCGGCCGCGGCGACGAACCAGGCGCGATGCAGGCGGCGGGCAGGACGAGTCTCAACGGTCACGAGCAGTCAGTCTGATGGACCAGGAGCGGAGTCGACAGTGGCCGGAAGGACACTATGCGTAAGGATCAGGCCAGCCAAGTAGGCTCTCGGCCATGCTCAGCCGACGTGTCCTGCCGGCCCTGCTGCTCCTCGGGCTGGTCGGCGGTTGCACCGCGGCACCCCCCTTGCCCGCGGCGGACGGGTTGCTCGCCGCCGCCAGGGCGAACTTCGCCAAAGTCGCCAGCCTGCACTTCTCGGTCGGCGTCAACGGGGTGCTGCCCGGCCTGCCGATGACCAAGCTCGTCGGCAACGCGACCCTCAAGCGCGGCGGACAGGCGAGCGGCAGCGCGGAATTCACTGATCGGTCGTTCTCGTTCACCGTCGCCGGGCACACCGCGACTACGAAGGACACGAAGGGTCGCGAAACCAACGGCCCCACGCCCTTCACCGTCGACCGGTTCCTCGGTCCGCGCGGCGGCCTGACCCGGCTCCTCGACTCGCTCCAGCAGCCGAAAACCGAAATCCGCGAGACCATCCAGCACGTCGACGGCTACCGCGTCGGCGGAACCGTGCCCCAAGCGGTCGCGGCGAAGCTGGTGCCGCAGATCCACGCAGACGTGAACGTGAAGATCTGGGTGACAGTCGCCGAACCGCGCCGCTTCGCGCGGATGTGGCTGCAAGTGCCGCCTGCGACGGAACGCGACAGCCCGGTGATGTACGAGGTGCTGTTGACGGATCAGCAGCCCTAGCAGCTGCCGT
The DNA here is from genome assembly GCF_900115345.1 of Amycolatopsis rubida. Taxonomy (GTDB): domain Bacteria; phylum Actinomycetota; class Actinomycetes; order Mycobacteriales; family Pseudonocardiaceae; genus Amycolatopsis; species Amycolatopsis rubida. The sequence continues at coordinate 5,696 of NZ_FOWC01000018.1, forward strand.
CTCGGGCGATGGCGCTGCTGAGGTAGGTCGTTGCGGCTTTGTCGACACAGGCGTTGCCTTTGAGGAACGCTGCGTGCTGTACGTCGTCGACAGTCAGCAGTGCGGCGTTGAGGCCTTTCGCGAGCGCTACGCCCTGGCGGTGGGGCGTAGCCGGGTCATGCGTGGTCGAGATGACGAGCGTTTTCGGCAGGCCGGGTGCGAATGGACGGTGCGACCGTGAGGTTGGCGGTACCGGCCAGGTCGAGCAGGTGTCGAGTTCGTGCGCGTCGGGCGAGTTGCCGGCGAGGAAGGGTGCTCCGGTGAGCATCTGGCGATGCGCGGCGTCGATGGTCGTGCGGTTGGTGACACGGTCGTAGTCGACGCAGCGGATGGCGTAGTAGGCGTCGAAGGCTCCGCTGTAGTGGCCGTTCTGATCGCGTTGGTAATAGTCATCGGCCATCTGAAGCAGCTTCGCGCCGCTACGCGTGGTCGCTAGTTCTTCCAGTGCTTGCCGCAAATTCGGCCACTTCGCGCGGGAGTAGAGCGCGGCTTCTGTCGCAGTGACAGCGTCGGCGAAGGCCAGTGCGCGGCCGGGCAGTGCAGAGACCGAAGGACGCGCGATTCGCTGGAAAGCTGCGGTCGCGTCGCCGGTTAGCGGGCATCCAGCTCGCTTCGCGCACCACTGCGCGAAGCGGGTGAAAGCGTCCTGGAACCCGGCGGTCTGGGCGATCAGTGTCTGCGGCAAGTCCTGTGCGGGGTCGATGGCACCGTCGAGGACCATGGCGCGCACTTTGTCCGGGTACGCCTCTGCGTACGCCGAACCGATCTGCGTTCCGTACGAGTAGCCGAGGTACGTGAGCTTCGCGTCGCCGAGGGCGGCACGAAGCGCGTCGAGATCGCGTACGACCTCTCGCGTGCCTACGTGCGCGAGGAACTCCGCGCCGGTCTTCTTGAGACAGCCAACCGCACTTCCGACGTCTGACGTACGAGCGGCGTCCTGCTCGGCATCCGACCGGCAGCGGATGCGCGGCTCGCTCGCGTGAACCCCGCGAGGGTCGAAGCCGACCAAGTCGAACTGCTCGGCAAGCTTTCCGGCAGGTCTCGCCAACGTGGCCGCCGCATTCATCCCTGAACTGCCCGGCCCACCGGGGTTGAGCACGAGAGACCCGATCCGGTGTGCCGGATCGGTGGCCCGATGCCGCAGCAAACCGATCGACACTGTCCGGCCCTGCGGGTTCGCGTAGTCGAGCGGCACCGTCAACCGGGCACAGTCGACCGCCTCGTCCGCGTACAAGCCCTTCTCGGAAGGGGTCTGCGCGTACGGCGCACACGGTCCCCAGTCGAGCGCTGCCCGCTGGCTCGCGCAAGCCGTGGCAGCGAGCATCACCACTGCCACAACCGTCGCGAGCCAGCGCAATCTCAACTGGCCTTACAGCGAGTGCCGTCCGGAGGCGTCGTGCCGTCGATCAGGTAGGCAGTGCCCGCCTTGTCGACGCACGCGTTGCCTTGCAAGAACACCGTGTGCTGCGTCCCCTCGAAGGTGAGCAGTGACCCCTTCAGCGCCTTCGCGAGGTTCACGCCCGCCTGGTACGGCGTAGCCGGGTCGTTCGTCGTCGAGATCGTCAGCGTCTTCGGCAGGCCTTCGACGTTCGGCTCGTGCGGCTTCGACGTGTTCGGCACCGGCCAGAACGCGCACGCGTCACGGGCAGAGCTGGGTTGGCGGCCGTCGTCAAGGAAGGGTGCGGCCTTTTCGTATTTCTCCTGGCCTTCGAGAATCTGCTTCGGATCGGTGACTCGCGGGTCGTCGACGCAACGGATCGCGACGAAGGCGTCCTGCGTGGTGCCGTAGCTGCCGTCCGGATTGCGCTCGTTGTAGATATCAGCCAGCTTCTCCAGCGTGGCACCGCGCTGCAGCTTCAGTTCGTTCAGCCCGGTGTTCAGGTACTCCCAGAGATTCTGCTGGTAGAGGGCCTGTATGGCACCTGTGGTGGCGTCGTCGTACGACAGCTTGCGGCCGTCGCCGACCGGAACCGGGAAGTCGATCAGCCGGCGCGTGAGGTCCTGGAACTGCTTCGTCGCGTCGGCCGGGTTGTTGCCGAGCGCGCAGTCCTGACGCGCCGCGCACCACTTCGCGAACTCGTTGAACGCGCCGCCGAAGCCCTGGCCCTGCGCGACGAGCGAGTCTTCCGGGCTCTGTGTCGGGTCGACAGCGCCGTCGAGGACGAGCGCGCGCACGTTCTTCGGGAAGGTCTCCGCGTACGTGGACCCAATGCGCGTGCCGTACGAGTAGCCGAGGTACGTGAGCTTCTGGTCGCCGAGGACGCTTCGCAGCACGTCCATGTCCTTGGCGACGTCGCGCGTACCGACGTGCGCGAGCATGTCGTCGCCGTACTTCGTCCGCTGTGTGCACTTCGCGGCGAAGTCTTTCTGCTCCGTTTCCTGCTTCGCCACGCCCGCAGGAGAACCGTCAGTCTCGCTGTCATCCGCACGGTCCGCATCACGCTCGGGCCCGGTCAGGCATTTGATCTGCGGTTCGCTCGCACCGATGCCTCGCGGGTCGAAGCCGACGAGGTCGAACCGGTCGCCGAGATCGGACTTGGACACCTGGTCGAGCAGGCCCGCCGCGGCGACCATGCCCGAAGCGCCCGGTCCGCCCGGGTTCACCACGAGCGAACCGATTTTCTCGCCCGAATCGCTCGCACGATGCCGCAGCACGCCGACGGTAATCGTCTGCCCGTCCGGTTTGTCATAGTTCAACGGAACGGTGAGGCGTCCGCACTCGATTCCCTGCGCCTTGAACGCCGACCGGGCGTCGGCCGAGGTCGCGTAGGGTGCACACGCGGACCAGGTCATGCTCTGCCCGTAGAAGCGCTCCAGTCCGGCGGGCACCGGACCCACCGGCGCGTGCGATTCGACGGTCGGCGCGGACGCGGCCTGGTCGGGCTTGGACGTGCACGCCGCGAGCGTGGTCGCGAGCAGGCCGGCAGCCGCGAACACGACTATCGGATGGACTTTCGGGCTGGCGCTGGGATGACGGGACACGGTTTGATCGTGCCATCCGGGCGCGGAACTCGAACGCACCGTCGGCGCGTTGGGCAGTGCGGGTGCGACCGGAGACACATCGACACGAGGAGACCAGGGGTGGCACTGATCAGCCGAGTGGGCAAACGGCTCCGCCGGATCATCCAGCGGCCGGGCAGCGTCGAGCTGACCCGCTACGAAGCGCTGCTGCCCGCCGTCGAGAAGCTCGAACCGGAGCTGGAAAAACTCGAAAACGCCGAGCTCACCGAGCGCGCGGGCAAGCTGCGGGACGCCATCGGCGGGGCCGCCTCGTTCACCGACAGCCAGCTGATCGAGATCTGCGCGCTCGGCCGCGAGGCCGCCCGGCGCGAGCTCGGCGAGCGGGCCTTCGACGTGCAGTTGCTCGGCACGATGGGCCTGCTCACCGGCCACGTCGTGCAGATGGAGACCGGTGAGGGCAAGACGCTCGCCGGTGCGCTGGCCGCCGCCGGGTACGCGCTGCGCGGCCGCCGCGTGCACGTGGTCACGGTCAACGACTACCTCGCCCGCCGCGACGCGGAGTGGATGGGCCCGGTGTACGACCTGCTCGGCGTCACCGTCGGCTGGGTCGAACCGGCGCACTCGAAGCAGGAGCGCAAGGAGGCCTACGGCAAGGAGGTCACCTACGGCGCGGTCGCCGAAATCGGCTTCGACGTGCTGCGCGACCGCCTGGTCACCCACCCCGACGATCTGGTGCAGAAGGCTCCCGAGGTGGCGATCGTCGACGAGGCCGACTCGGTGCTGGTCGACGAGGCGCGCGTGCCGCTGGTCATGGCCGGTTCGATCGACCACAACGACGCCGACGAGGAGGTCGCCAAGATCGTCCGGCGGCTGCGGCTCGGCCTGCACTACGAAACCGACTCCGAGGGCCGCAACGCGTGGCTGACCAGCGCCGGCGCGTCGGTCGTGGAGAAGTCGCTCGGCGGCGTCGACCTGTACGACGAGTCCGGTTCGGACCGGCTCGCCGCGGTGAACGTCGCCCTGCACGCGCACGCCCTGCTCACCCGGGACGTCGACTACCTGGTCCGTGACGGCAAGGTGCAGCTGATCAACGCCGCCCGCGGCCGCGTCGCCGAACTGCAGCGCTGGCCGGACGGCCTCCAGGCCGCGGTCGAGGCGAAAGAGCAGGTCACGGCCACCGACCGGGGCGAAATCCTCGACTCGATCACCGTGCAGGCGCTGCTCGCGCGTTACCCCGAGGTCGCGGGCATGACCGGTACCGCCGTCGCGGTCGCCGAGCAGCTGCGCGAGTTCTACCAGCTCGAAGTCGCGGTCATCCCGCCGAACACCCCGAACGTCCGCGAGGACCAGCAGGACCGCGTCTTCGCCTCGCCGTCGCAGAAACTGCGCGCGATCGAGGAGGAGATCCGCACGGTGCACGAGACCGGGCGGCCGATCCTCGTCGGCACCCAGGACGTCGCCGAGTCCGAGGAGCTGGCGGAAAAGCTGGCGAAGGCCGACCTGCCGTGCGTCGTGCTGAATGCGCGCAACGACGCCGAAGAGGCCGCGATCATCGCCGAGGCGGGCAAGAAGAGCGCGGTCACCGTGTCCACGCAGATGGCCGGTCGCGGTACCGACATCCGGCTCGGCGGCAGCGACGGCACGACCCGCGAAGAGGTCGCCGAGCTGGGCGGCCTGCACGTGATCGGCACCGCGCGGTATCCGTCGAGCCGTCTCGACGGCCAGCTGCGCGGCCGGTCCGGGCGACAGGGCGACCCGGGCAGCGCGATCTTCTTCGCGAGCCTCAACGACGACCTCGTGCTGTCGAACGCGCCGGACCTGCCGGACGGCATCGACGCGGACACCGAGACCGGCGAGATCACCGACCCGGCCGCGCACCGGCAGCTCAACCACGCCCAGCGCGTCGCCGAGGGCGTCGACCTGGAGATCCACCGCAACACCTGGCGCTACACCCGGCTGATCGAGCGGCAGCGCGCCGAGCTGCTGGAACACCGCGACAAGGTGCTGCACACCGGGCTCGCGGCGGACGAACTGGAGAAGGCGCAGCCGGAGAAGTTCGCCGAGCTGAAGGAAAAGCTGGATGACTCCGACCGGCTTGAGCAGGTGTGCCGCGAGGTCCGGCTGTTCCACCTCGACCAGCTGTGGTCGGACCACCTGGCGTACCTCACCGACGTGCGCGAGAGCATCCACCTGCGCGCGCTGGCCCGCGAGACGCCGCTGGACGAGTTCCACCGCGCGGCGATCCCGGAGTTCCACAAGATCATCGCCGAATCCGCCTCGCGCGCGGCGAAGACGCTTGAGGAAGCCGAGATCACCGACGACGGCCTCGACCTCGCCGAGGTCGGCGTGCGGCGCGCGAACACGACGTGGACGTACCTGGTGCACGACAACCCGTTCGACTCGGACTTCGAGCAGACGGTCAAGAAGGTGCGCAGCATGATGCGGATGAAGAAGTCCTGATTCCTTCGTCCGAAGGGCCCCTCGCTTCGGGCGAGGGGCCCTTCGCCGTTCTCTGGCTCACCTCTGCGTAGTTTCTGTCGGTGCGGTGGGACAGAATGGCGGCATGCCGCAACTGCGCATCGCACTGGCCCAGGTCAACACCACCGTCGGCGACATCGACGGGAACACCGCGCTCACCGTCGAGTGGACCCGCAAGGCCGCCGAGGCGGGCGCGCGCGTCGTCGTGTTCCCGGAGATGTCCCAGACCGGTTACCCGGTCGAGGACCTCACGCTCCGGCGCACGTTCGCCGACGCGTCCCGGCGCTCGGTGACCGAACTGGCGCGCCGGCTCGACGAGGCGGGCTGCGGCGAGGTGCTCGCGTACGTCGGCTACCTCGACCACGACGAGATCGGCCCGCGCGACGCCGCGGCGGCGCTCTACCGCGGCGAGGTCGTGGCCCGGCAGTTCAAGCACCACCTGCCGAACTACGGCGTGTTCGACGAGCACCGGTACTTCAAACCGGGTACCGAACTCGAGGTGCTGCGGCTGCACGGCGTCGACATCGGCATGGTGATCTGCGAGGACATCTGGCAGGACGGCGGCCCGATCTCCGCACTGGGCAAGGCCGGGGTCGACCTGGTGGTCGCGCCGAACGCGTCGCCGTACGAGCGGTCGAAGGACGAACAGCGGCTGCCGCTGATCGCCCGCCGGGCGGCCGAGGCGGGCGCGCCGCTGGTGTACACGAACCAGGTCGGCGGACAGGACGACCTGGTTTTCGACGGCGACTCGCTGGTGGTCGGCGCGGACGGGACGCTGCTCGCGCGGGCGCCGCAGTTCGTGGAGCATCTGCTGGTGCTGGACTTGGACCTGCCCGCTGCCAGCGCGGCCGCCACGGGCTCGTTCGACGGGCTGGAAGTGCACCGGCGAGTGCTCGACGATGTCCCACTGCCCGCGTACGAACCGCTGTCGGCTCCGACGATCAGCGAACCGCTGTCGGACGAGGCCGAGGTGTGGTCGGCGCTGGTGGTAGGGCTGCGCGACTACGTGCACAAGAACGGCTTCTCGACGGTCACGTTCGGCTTCTCCGGCGGAATCGACTCGGCGGTCTGCGCGGCGCTGGCGGCGGACGCACTCGGCGGCGACAACGTGTACGGCGTTTCGATGCCGTCGAAGTACTCGTCCTCGCACTCGCGAGACGACGCTTCGGACTTGGCGGAGCGGATCGGCGCGCACTACCGGGTCGAGCCGATCGGCGAGATGGTCGATGTCTATGTCAACCAGCTGCGGCTGACCGGGCTCGCCGAGGAGAACATCCAGGCGCGGGTGCGCGGGATGCTGCTGATGGCTCTGTCCAATCTGGACGGACACCTGGTGCTGGCGACCGGCAACAAGACCGAACTGGCCGTCGGCTATTCGACCATTTACGGCGACGCGGTCGGAGCGTTCGCGCCGATCAAGGACCTGTTCAAGACGCACGTGTGGCAGCTGGCGCGGTGGCGGAACGAGGAGGCGGCCAAGCGAGGGGAAACGCCGCCGATCCCGGAAAACTCGATCACGAAGCCGCCTTCGGCGGAGCTGCGGCCGGACCAGAAGGACTCGGATTCGCTGCCGGACTACGAACTGCTGGACGACGTCCTGGACGATTACGTCGAGAACGACCGCGGGTACGCGGATCTGATCGAGGCGGGGTTCGACCCGGAGACGATCGACCGGGTGGTGCGGATGGTCGACCGGGCGGAGTACAAGCGGCGGCAGTACCCGCCGGGCACGAAGATCACGTTCAAGGCATTTGGGCGGGACCGGCGGCTCCCGATGACCAACGGGTGGCGGGAACGGAAGTCCTGATCGGGGTTTCTGGCGAGGTGGTCCGGCGAGGGCTGCCGGGTGGGATGCTGGGCTTCGAGCATGCCTTGGCGGTTTGCCGCGCGGCAGAGGGCTGGGTTCCCCCGCGATGGGCGGGAGCGCCAGGCGCGCTCGGCTAGGCGACCGGAGTCTCCTTTGCCAAGCTGCCGGGCTCCGGCCGCCTGGATCAGCCGCGCGATGGGCGATTGCCTGGCGCGATTGGCTGCACGAACCCCAGCCGACCGGGATTTCCGGTTCGACGGCCTAGGTTCGGGTCGGTTGGCTGAGGCTTCAGGCGTCATCAGTCTCGCCGGGCGTGATCGGCTGCGTTGCTGACAGTGGGGGCCGCGGGTTCGACACGGCTCGCTCGGTCTTCGGGTGCCGCGAGCGGATGTTCGCCTTCGGCCACGACGACGATCCGCTGCGTTGCTGACTGTGGTGGCCGCGGGCTCGACACGGCTCGCTCGGCTTCCGGGTGCCGCGAGCGGATGTTCGCCTTCGGCCACGACGACGATCCGCCGCGTTGCTGACAGTGGTGGCCGCGGGCTCGACACGGCTCACTCGGTCTCCGGGTGCCACGAGCGGATGTTCGCCTTCGGCCACGACGACGATCCGCCGCGTTGCTGACAGTGGCGACCGCGGGCTCGACACGGCTCACTCGGTCTCCGGGTGCCGCAAGCAGATGTTCGCCTTCGGCCACGACGGCGAACGGCTGCTCCGCGGGTCGGTCCGCGGCTTTCCTTGCTGCGGCCGGGCGAGTTCACCGCCGTTCCAGGGTCGTGTCGTTTTCTCGCCAGTTTCTGTCGGTGCCAGCTCGTACGCTGGCCGTATGACAGTTGGGTACACGGTGTTCGACACCCCGATCGGGGCGTGCGGACTCGCCTGGCGGGACGGTGCGGTGATCGGAACCGCGCTGCCGGGGAGCACGGCGGAGCGGACGCGCGCGCACCTCGCGAAGCGTTTCCCGGACGCGGTGGAATCACCGGTGCCGGACGAGTTGCGTGCGGTGGTGGACGATGTCGTCGCGCTGCTGTCGGGTGAGGCTCGCGATCTGCGCGCGGCTCCGCTGGATTACCGGGATGTGCCGGACTTCAACCGGCGCGCGTACGACGTCGCGCGTGCTATTCCGCCGGGGAAGGTGCTGACGTACGGGGACATCGCGCATCAGCTCGGCGCGCCGGGCTCCGCTCAGGCTGTCGGGCAGGCGATGGGGAGCAATCCGTTTCCGATCATCGTGCCATGCCACCGGGTTTTGGGCGCGGGCAAGAACACCGGTGGCTTTTCGGCACCGGGCGGGGTCGAGACCAAACGGCGGATGCTGGTGATCGAAGGGGCGTTTCCGGAGGAACCGACGTTGTTCTGACGCGTCGGCTACGGAAATCTCGGCGAATGTCGTGGCCTGCCTGAAGCTTTGGCGCGCTCGGCCGGATTCCAGCGACACCCCCAGTGCCGCTGGACGCCAACCGAGCGCACCACCCCAACCGGCTGTTCCAGGCAGCCGAACGACCCGGCCGCCCAACCCCAGCCGCCAGCCTCCCGAGAGCGGCCAGGCCAGGCCGCCTAATCCGGCGATCTCGGCCGAACGGCGGCAGGCAGCCGGAGCAGCCGAACCGACAGCCGCCGAGGGCCACTCCACACTCCCGGACCAAGCGGGTGGCCGCTGCGGCCCGCCGACCGACGGAGCCGCTCCAGTCCGCCCCGCTCGGCGGCGTCGCCAGGTCCCTCGACTGCCAACAGCCGTCCGAGCAACCCAGCCCGGGCGACTCCGGCGCGGCTGCCCGAGCGACCAGCCTGCCGACCGAGCCGTCCGGACCAGTCCCGCTCAGCAACCAAACCAGTCCAGCCTGCTCAGCGGCCAAGCCAGCCCGACCGCCAGCAGTCATCCGGAAAACTCACCCCGGACGGGCTCGGGCACCGCTACGCGATCGGCCAGTCCGCCACCCAGCCGAGCCGGTCCGGCCCAGCAGCCACGGTCCAGCCCAGCCCGGCAGCCAAACGAGCCCGCACTCGCCAACGGCTGTCCGAGAAAACCCGCCCCGGACGACTCCGGCACAGCTCGGCGACCGACCCTGGCGCGATACTCAGCTCATTACGCCGGGTTTCCACGGCTTCAGCCAGTTCGTCTCCGGCCAGCCCTCTGCCGCGGCCTGCAAGGGCATAGCGGTGGCTCCGTCCAGGGATTCGCGGACGATGTCGGCGTGGCCTGCGTGCCGGGCGGTTTCCTCGATCAGGTGCAGCAGCACCCAGCGAACGGACCAGGCGGACGCGTCGTCCGGGTACCAGGGCACGTCCTTCGGGATGGGGACTTCCTGGTTCAGATCGGCGATCCCGGCGATGACCTCTTCGGTGCGGGCGGCGACCCGGTCGTAGGCGGCGATCGCCGAGTCCAGCGTTTCGTCCGGACCGAGACGGTAGTTCTCCTGATAGGCCGCCACGCTTTCGGCGAAGGGCTTCGGCTCGATTTTCAGCACCAGGTCTATCCAGCCGCTTTCGGTGGACGACACGTGTTTCAGCAGGCCGCCTACGCTCAGGGCGCTCGCGCTGGGCGCGGCGCGCGCCTGGTCGTCGGTCAAGCCATACGCGGCGACCTTCATCGCCTGGCGCTGTTGTGCCAGGAACCCGAGCAACCCGCCGCGCTCGTCGGGAGTCGGGGAGACTTTGCCAGCCATGGTGGCCTCACTTCCGGTGTCTGGTGCTCCGCAGCATCGCACCCGCCACCGACAATTTGCGGCCGCTGACCGGAACCGGGGTCTGCACGACGTACGCGCCGCCGATCACGACCTGCACCGCGTGCACCACGAGCTGCACCCGGGTGAACACGCCTTCCAGATGCCCGGCCAGCGTCGACACCACCACCAGCGCCCACGCGACCAGCACGGCCACCAGGCAACCCACCGCGCAGGCCCGCCAGCCGGGCGGCCACCAGAAGACGAGGCTCAGCGCCCCGACCGCGACGGCCGCGCTCAGCAGGTTCGGCGTCACCACGGTCTCCGGGACCCAGGCGTACACCATCAGCATGATCCCGAACGCTGACACCGAAACCGACGTCAGCCGCCCGCTCCAGCGCGCTGGCGCGAGCCGCATGAGGGCGGGTCCGGTGAAGAAAAAGGCCAGGCCGCCGAGGCCCGTCGCGACCGAGAAGACCGGTTGCGCGTAGAACAGATCCCAGACCGGCTGTTCGGTCAGCGAAACCCCGGTCTGCATGAAGAACTCCAGCAGCCACGCGGAATACCCCGCCAAACCGAGTCCGAGCAGGACTGTCAAAGCCACCCGCGCAGCACGCACTTGCCCACCCTAAGCGAATCTCTGCGACGAAGTGCCGGATGGTGTCACACCCGTGACTTCCCGGAGGTTCCGGACACCATCCGCTACCACGAACTCACGCACCGAATCCCTGGTGGAGGTTACCGGATCATGGTTGGCGGACGGCCAATACCCGCCTCGGTGCCGGGCTTCGGCTTCGGCCGGGCCGGGAGGGAAGGTGGTGGCGAGTCTCGGCAGCCGACTACGGCTGGTCGCGGGAACGGCCGGTGCGGCTGCCGCGAGCGCTGCTCGGAGCTGCTCGCGGCGGGAGACGGCCGAGGCGGTCGGTGATCGGCCGCAGCAGCTTGGCCGCGCCGGCCTCCGCGGGCGACCGGGGCAGCAGATTCCCGCGACTGCGGTTCCGCGACGAACCGGCGTGACGTCTCGCAGTCGCCGACACCCGCGGGCTAGCGAGAGCAGCGGATTCTTGCGATCGCGGGCCGCGACAAGCTGGCACGGCGTCCACAGACGCCGACAACCGGGGCGAGCAGACTCCCGCGGCCGCAGTTCCGCGACGAACTGGCGCGGCGTCTCGCAGACGCCGACCACCGCAGGTCAGCGAGAGCAGCAGATTCCACCGACCACAGTCCGCGACAAGCTGGCACGGCATCCACAGACGCCAACAACCGGGGCCAGCAGACTCCCGCGACCGCAGTTCCGCAACGAACCGGCACGGCGTCTCGCAGACGCCGACCACCACGGCCAGCGAGAGCAGCAGATTCCACCGACCACAGTCCGCGACAAGCTGGCACGGCATCCGCGGTTGCCGACGCCGCTCGCGCGAGCAGATCGGCCCGGACCCGCAAACTGTGCACAAGCCGCGGCCTCGCCGCACAAGCAGTCGGCAAGGGGCCCAGAACCAGCCCTCACCCCTGCGGGCGGACGAACGGGAACAGCACGGTCTGCCGAATGGACGTCCCGCTCAGCATCATCAGCAGCCGGTCCACTCCGAGGCCCAGTCCGCCGGTCGGGGGCATTCCGTGTTCCAGTGCCAGGAGGAAGTCCTCGTCCAACTCCATCGCCTCGACATCACCGCTCGCGGCGCGCAGCGACTGTGCTTCCAACCGGCGGCGCTGCTCCAGCGGGTCGGTCAGTTCCGTGTACGCGGTTCCTACTTCCGAGCCGAACGCGATCAGGTCCCAGCGTTCGGCCAGGAGCGGGTCGGTCCGGTGCTGGCGGGTCAGCGGGGAGACCTCGGTCGGGTAGTCCGTATAGAAGGTCGGCAGGACCGTCGAGCCCTCGACCAGGTGCTCGTGTGCCTTCAGGACCAGGTCGCCCGCGCTGGCCTCTTCCGGCACCGGGACTCCGGCGGCGGCGCAGAGTTTTCGCAACGTCGCGACCGGCGTGCCCGAGTCGACTTCCTCGCCCAATGCCTCCGACACGGCTTTGTGTACCGGGATCACGGGCCAGTCGCCGGAGATGTCGTGTTCGACGATGCGGCCGTCGGCGTCTGGGCGTCGCACGATCTGTGCGCCGTACGCGGCTTCGGCGGCGTACTGGATCAGGTCGCGCATCAGGTGGCGCATCGCGTTGTAGTCCGCGTACGCCTGGTACGCCTCCAGCATCGTGAATTCCGGGTTGTGGGTCGCGTCGACGCCCTCGTTGCGGAAGTTCCGGTTCAGCTCGAAGACCCGCTCGACGCCGGCCACGCACAGGCGCTTGAGATACAGCTCCGGGGCAATGCGCAGGTACATCCGCATGTCGTACGCGTTGATGTGCGTGACGAACGGCCGTGCGTTGGCGCCGCCGTGGATGGTTTGCAGCATCGGGGTTTCGACTTCGAGGAAGTCGCCCTGGTGCAGGCGTTCGCGGACGGCGCGGACGACCGTCGAGCGCAGGCGGAGCATGTTCGCGGAGTCGGGGTTGACCGCCAGGTCCAGGTAGCGCTGACGGACGCGCGTCTCGGGGTCGGTGAGGCCCTTTCGCTTGTCCGGCAACGGGTGCAGGCACTTCGCGGTGACGGTCCATTCGTCCACGAGCACCGACAGCTCGCCGCGGCGGGAGGTGATGACCTCGCCGCTCACGCCGACGTGGTCGCCGAGGTCGACGCCGGTGCGCCAGCCGGTCAGGTCGAGGACCTTCGCGTCGAGCATCAGCTGCAGTTCGCCGGAGAAGTCCTTGATCCGCGCGAAACACAGCCCGCCGAGAGTGCGCAGGGCGAGCACCCGACCCGCCACCCGAACGCGTTTTCCGGTGCGGGAATCCGGTTCCAGTCCGGTGAACGCGTGCACGATGTCGCCGAGGTGGTCCTCGCGGGAGAAGCCGACCGGGTACGGGTCCACGCCGAGTTCCCGCAGTTTGCCCACTTTGGCCACTCGCACGCGGACCTGTTCCGGACGGCGCTTGGCGCGCGGCACGACCTGCGCGGCTTCTTCGTCGATCCGCCGGACCTGGGCGACGAAGTCCTCCCCCACGTTCTCCAGCCGCAGCGACCGCGCGCGTCCGGTGGGCACGAAGCCCTCCAGGGCGCCCGCGACTATGCCAACCCGCGGGAGCCGTCGCGCCGACGAGTAGCAGAGGAACCGCGGTTCCCAATCCGGGCCGTACTTGGCGTTCGACCGGTACAGCGATTCCAGCTGGAAGAACCGCGACGCGACACCGAGCACCGCCCGCCACGCGCGCAGTACCGGGCCGGCGCCGATGCGCTCGCCTTCGGAGAACACCGCGCGGAACATCGCGAAGTTCAGCGAGATCCGCTGTGCGCCGATGTGCTGGGCGGCCGAAACGACCTCGGCGACCATGAACTCGTTGAGCCCGTTTTCGGCGTCCCGGTCGCGGCGCATCAAGTCAAGAGAAAGGCCCCGGCGGCCCCACGGAACGAACGACAGCAGGCCGCGCAGTTCGCCGCGCGCGTCGTACGCCTCGACCATCACGCTGCGGCCGTCGCTCGGGTCGCCGAGCCGGCCGAGCGCCATCGAGAAGCCGCGTTCGGTCTCGTCGACGCGCCACTGCTGCGCGCGAGCGAGCAGCTGCGCCATCTCGTCTTCGGGGATTTCGCTGTGCCGCCGGACCTGCGCGGTGTACCCGGCGCGCTGGATCCGTTTCACCGCCTGCCGCACAGACTTCCGCTCGGGGCCGGTGAGAGAGAACTCGCGGACGTCGAGGACCGCTTCGTCGCCGATCTGCAGCGCGCGCAGCCCCGCGGCGGCGTACGCCTTCGCGCCCTTCTCGCTCGCGCCGAGCACACCTGGCGTCCAGCCGTACGTACGCGCTTCGTGGAGCCACGCCTGCACCGCGTCCGGCCACGCGTCCGGGTCGCCGATCGGGTCCGCGCTCGCCACTGTGGTCCCGGCGAGCACCCGGTACGTCACCGCGGCGCGGCCGTTGGGCGCGAACATGACGCTCTTGTCGCGACGCGTGGCGAAGTAGCCGAGAGAGTCGTCCTCGCCGAACTCCCCCAGCAGACGGCGCAACCGCAGCTCTTCGTCGTCTGTCCGAATGCGACGGCTGCGTACGCCGCGAAAGAGCGTGTACAGCGCGGCTGTGGACACGAAGGTCGCGCCGAGGTCGAGGACGACGTCAATCCACGCCGGGCCTTCGCCGACGCCGATCCGGCGCAGTTGCAGGTTTTCGCCGGTGGCGTGGTTGACCACCCAGGCGAATCGCTCCCACGTGTCGCCGAGATGGCCGGGGAACACCTCGGTGAGCGCCCAGCCGAGCACGATCACCCCGAGGAACCCGACGAACAGCACAGTGAGCCCGTTCCACCAGGCACCGGGGGCGAGCCGGGCGGGGAACGCCGGCCGCAGCGACAGCAGGAACACGATCAGCAGGATCGAGATCACGTCGGCGATGGCGAGCGCGCCCACCTGGGTCGGGATGTGCCGCATCTGCCGGGCGTTGAGGGTGAGCAGATCGGGAGCCCACAGCAGCAGCCCCTGGAGGACCAGCGTGGTCACCAGGCCGGCGACCTGGAACAGCACGAGCACGTACAGTGCGGCCTTTTTGCGCCTGCGCAGGGCCGCACCGAGCACGACGAGCAGCAGCACCATCACCAGGCTTGAGCTGGTCGGCACGCTCAGCACGCCGAACGCCATGTCGATGCCGTTCAGCAAGTGCCCGTGCCGCCCGCCGGCGAGCAGCAGCACGACCGAGAAAAGCGCCGCCAGTTGCACGACAGTGGCCACGAGGCCACCGGCGCGGGCCTTCCAGCCGAGGCTGCGCGGACGGGCGCTCACTGCGGTTCCCATGGGTACCTTTCTTGCGGCGCGACGCGCCGGACCTTCTCACCCGCCGGGCGCAAATCGGCCCGGTGCCTATCAAGACGTCACAGGAGGCAAAACGGTTGTCGCTACTCGGCCGTGTGAAGCTGGTCGCACGACCTTGGGGCCCTCCCGCGCGCGTGTCACGCTGTCTCCGGTACTGACTCCACGACCCGGGGACCTCTGCGAGGCCTCGAGGGAAGGACGGTCGACGACGATGTCTGCCCAGTCTGCCCAACCCGACGGCGCCGCCGGCGAGGTGGCCGCCCCTTACGGAACCGGCCCCGCGACCAGCGCGGGACCGAGCAAACCGCGAAAAGTCCGGATTCATCATCTGCGCGAGCTGAAGGACTGCGGCGAACCGTGGCCGATGCTCACCGCTTACGACATGTATACCGCCGAGCTTTTCGACGAAGCAGGCATCCCCGTGCTGCTGGTCGGCGACTCCGCGGCGAACAACGTGTTCGGGTACGACACGTCGCTGCCGGTCACCGTCGACGAGCTGCTCCCGCTGGTCCGCTCGGTCACCCGGGCGGCGAAACGGGCGCTCGTGGTGGCCGACCTGCCGTTCGGCTCCTACCAGCTTTCCCCGGAACAGGCGCTGGCCACGTCCGTCCGGTTCATGAAGGAGGGCCGCGCGCACGCGGTCAAGCTCGAAGGCGGGCACCGGTTCGCGGCGCACGTCGAAGCGCTCACCTCGGCCGGGATCCCGGTCATGGGCCACATCGGCTTCACCCCGCAGAGCGAGCACAATCTCGGCGGTTACCGGGTGCAGGGGCGCGGCGAAGCGGCGGAGAAGCTGCTCGCCGACGCGCTGGCGCTGCAGGAAGCCGGCGCGTTCGCGGTCGTGATGGAGATGGTGCCCGCCGAGGCGGCCAAGCGCGTCACGCACGAGCTGAAGATCCCGACGGTCGGCATCGGCGCCGGTCCGGACTGCGACGCCCAGGTGCTGGTCTGGCAGGACATGGCGGGGCTGCGCCGCGGCAAGGCACCGCGATTCGTGAAGCGGTACGCCGACGTCGCCGGGGTGCTGCAGGGGGCGGCGGCGGCGTTTGCCGAGGATGTCCGGCGCGGCGAGTTCCCGGCGGCCGAGCACGCGTTCCACTAGGCGGTGGCGTCGTGAGTGCTGATCACGGTGAGAACCGTGATCAGCACTCACGAGCGGCGGAACCGTTCGGCGAGTTCCGGATCGTTCTCCCACCACAATCCCTTCGCCGGCGCCTCGCCTGCCACTGCCTCCTCGTCCAATTTCCGGTCGAGCCGTTTCGCCCGTTTCTCGTCGTCGCGCGCCCACCTGATGAAGAGCGCGCCGACGAACGGCAGCCCGGCGACGTCTCCGCCGATCCACAGCACGCCCGCGCCGATGATCTGGTCCGTGCGCCGGTCCGGTCCCCAGTCTCGGTGCACCGCGTCGTAGTGCACGGGCGCCAGTAACGGGCCGAGCCACAGCACGAGGCCGAGCGCGCCGTCGAACACCACTTCGGTGAACGAGATCCACACCGACACCAGGTGCGAACCGTTGCGCGGCGTCGGATCGAGCTGCACACGGCTGTAGAAGTACAGGAAGCCAGCCAGCACGAGCGCTACACGCACGAGGCCACCGACGACCGCTGAGTCGAGCGAAAGCTCGTACAGCGGTGTCAGGTAGATGAGCAGGAACGGCACGATCAGCACCACGGTGACGCACAGCGGGAAGGTGATGAACTGCGCGAAGCGGCCACGGCCGTGCGTACGCAGCCACGTGGCGAGCCTGGGCGGCGCGGTGCGCATCAGCAGCGTCACGGGCGCGCCGAGCGCGAGTAGCAGCGGCGTGACCATCAGGAGCACGGTGTTCTGCGTGGCGCGGACCCAGAACAGTGTCGTGTCGTACACGCCGAGGAACGAGCACGTGACGAGGACAAGCGTGGCCAGCCCGGCCAGGAACGCCGTGGTGCGCCCTGCCGGCCACTCCTGACGGCGGGCCGCGGCGACGTATCCGACGCCGAGCGCGAGCGCGACGAGCACGGCCGGGACGTCGAAGGTCCAGGCCGTCAACAGCGTCGATCCGCTCAGCGGCGGCAGGTCAGGCACGATTTCGATGCGTTCAGTGTGCACCCGGCGAAATTGCGCCTTACGCCGCCCCTGACACCGCGAAGAAGATCAGGCTGCCGATTCCGGCGACCGCGCAGTAGATGGCGAAGGGGGTCAAGGTGCGCGTTTCAAAGTATTTCGTCAGAAAACGGACAGAAATGTAGGACGCGAGGAACGCCACCACGCTGCCGGCCAGCGCCGGGCCGAGCGACGGCTTGTTCTCCGGCGTGAACAGCGACGGCATCTTCAGCGCGCCCGCGGCGAGGATCACCGGCGTCGCCAGCAGCCAGGCGAAGCGGGCGGCGTCCTCGTGGTCGAGCCCGCGGCGCAAACCGGCCACCATGGTGATGCCGGAGCGGCTGATTCCGGGCAACAGAGCCAAAATCTGCGCCGAACCGATCAGCACGGCCTCTTTCACGCTCAGCTTCGACAGCCGGAGGTCGGTGGCCTCGTCGACGGTCACCGCGCGCATCACCATCGTCTCCTCGGCACTGAAGTCGATGGTCTCCTCCTCGCGCGCGAGCCCGGTCTTGGGCTTCCGGGAGAACTTCTCCGCGGCGTAGAGCACCCCGCCGTTGAGCGCGAGGAAGATCGCCGAGGGCACCGGTTTGCCGAGGACGTCGCGCAGCAGGCTTTCCAGCAGCAGCCCGGCGATCCCGACCGGGATCGTGGCGAGGATGAGCAGCCACGCGAGCCGCTGGTCGGCCGTGCGGACCTCACGATCGCGGACCGAGGTCCACAGGCCGGCGACGATGCGCACCCAGTCGCGCCGGAAGAAGAGGATCAGCGCGATCGCGGTGGCGACGTGCATCGCCACCAGCACCGCGAGATACGGCGAATCCTTCCCGATGCTCAGGTCGCGTCCCCAGCTTCCGCCGACGAGCGCGGGCAACAGGACGCTGTGCCCGAGACTGGACACCGGAAACAATTCCGACACGCCTTGCAAAGCGCCGACGACAATGGACTCAAGGTAGCTGACCGCGGACATTCACGAAGCCTTTCTCGCCGCAGTTCGGGCATTCCGCGGAAAAGCTACCGAGGACCGGGTTAACTCCGGGCAAGCCGGGCGGGAACACCTCGCAGGCGACACTTTCCGGCCATCCGTTGTTCATGACGTTCACATACATGAACATCAATCATGTACTTGACCAGTGTTCCCTCGATGTCTTAGCGTGAGCGCACGCCGCATCCGAAGTCATCGAGCCTCGACGAGGAGGGTTGGAATGCGCGTCCGCGACCGAGTTCTGGCGGCCACCACCGGAGCCGCAGCACTGCTCGCACTCGCCACACCCGCGGCGTCCGCCGGGACCGTCCCGGTGAAGAATTCCGCCGAGCTGAAGACCGCGCTGGCCTCGGCCAAGCCGGGCACCATGATCCAGCTGGCGGCGAACACCACCTACACCGGCAACTTCAAGGCCGCCGCCAGCGGCACCGCGAACGGGCGCATCACCCTCACCGGCCCGCGCAGCGCAGTCGTGCAGGCATCCGGCGGCCGCACCATCGAGCTGACCGGCAGCTACTGGACGCTGTCCGGATTCACCGTCACCGGCGGCCAGAAGGGCGTGATGGCGCTGGGCGTTAACCACACCCTGGTCGACGGGCTCAAGGTGACCGGCATCGGCAACGAGGGCATCCACTTCCAGCACGGCAGCAGCGACAACGTGGTGCAAAACTCCGAGATCTCCGACACCGGCAAGGAAAACGGCGGATTCGGTGAGGGCATCTACTTCGGTTCGGCCAAGAGCAACTGGCCGGACGGGAAGCCCGATCACAGCGACCGCAACAAGGCGGTCGGCAACAAGATCGGGCCGGACGTGCGCGCGGAATCGATCGACGTCAAGGAAGGCACCACCGGCGGCGAACTGCGCGGCAACACCTTCGACGGCACCGGGCAGAGCGGCGAGAACTACGCCGACAGCTGGGTCGACGTGAAGGGCAACGGATACCTGGTCACCGGCAACAAGGGCAGCAAGGTCTTCGCGCACGACGCGACCTACGGCTCGTTCGAGGTCCACGTGCAGCTCGACGGCTGGGGCCAGGACAACACCTTCTCCGACAACACCGCGGACGTGCAGGCGCCCTCGGCCTACGGGTTCTACGTGGTCAAGGCGGCCACCGGGAACAAGGTCTGTGCCAGCAACAAGGTGACGAATGCCGGGAAGGGCTTCGCGAACGTAGCCGCGACACCAGGCTGCTGACCGCGATCACAGACGGGGGCCCGCTCAGCCCGGCGGCGGGGGCGGGCCCCCACCCACCCTCCTCGTCAGTGCTGGAGTATTGGAACCGGCACCAGCACTCACGACCCCCAGGTGGAGCGACGGCACCTGGCTTCGGGAAGAGTGTCCGGCATGGACGAGCTTTACCCGCCGACCCCGGTGCGCGCCGACGGAGTGCTGGACGTCGGCGACGGCCACCGGATCTACTGCCAGGAAGCCGGGAACCCGCAGGGGAAACCGGTGGTGGTGCTGCACGGCGGGCCGGGAAGCGGCACCGCCCCGATGACCCGGCGGCATTTCGACCCCGAGGCATACCGGATCATTCTGTTCGATCAGCGCGGCGCCGGCCGCAGTACACCCAACGCGGGCGACGACCTGTCGGCGAACACGTTGTGGCACTTGGTCTCCGACATGGAGCTGCTGCGCGAACGGCTGAACATCGAGCGCTGGCAGCTGTTCGGCGGATCGTGGGGCTCGACGCTCGCGCTGGCATATGCCGAAACCCATCCTTCGCGGGTCTCCGAGATGGTGTTGCGCGGGGTTTTCACCGTGCGGCAGCGGGAACTGGACTGGCTCTATCGCGGCGGAGCGGCGAATCTCTTCCCCGCGGAGTGGGACGCTTTCCTGGAGCCGCTGGACAACCCGGACGATCCGCTAGCCGGGTACGCCGAACTGCTCCACTCCTCTGACCCGGCGGTACGCGAACGGGCCGCGATCGCTTGGAGCGTCTGGGAAGGCGCGACGGTGGCTTTGCTGCCGCGACAGTCCTTTGTGAACCAATACGCGAACCCGCAGTTCGCGCTGACGTTCGCTCGCCTCGCGGTGCACTACTTCCGGAACAACGCGTGGCTGGAAGAGGGACAGCTGATCCGGGACGCGGAGAAGCTCGCCGGGATCCCGGGCGTGCTGGTGCAGGGGCGTTACGACGCGGTGTGCCCGCCGATCACGGCGTACCAGCTGCATCGGGCTTGGCCCGATTCAACGTTGAAGCTCACCGAGTCCGCGGGGCACGCCGTCACCGATCCGGGCATCCTCGCCGCTCTCCGCGAGGCCACCGACAGCTTCCGTTAAAAGCCGTGAGGGGAACCCTCAGGGTTCCCCTCACGGACTTGTGCGAAGCTAGATCCGGCCGCCGCTGGAGCTGTCGCCGCCGGAAAGCCGCTGCGCCAGGTAAACCGGCACCGTCGAGACGATGATCAGCACCGCCGCGACCACGTTGACCACCGGGGCCTGGTTCGGCCGGAACAGGTTGTTGTAGATCCAGATCGGCAGCGTTTCCATGCCGGTGCCGAGGGTGAACGTCGTCACGATGATCTCGTCGAACGACAGCGCGAAGGCGAGCAATCCGCCTGCCAGCAAAGCGGAGCGCAGCATCGGGAAGGTCACCAGGCGGAACGTCGTCATGCCGTCCGCGCCGAGATCCATGGACGCTTCTTCGAGATTCCCGCCCATCCGGCGCAACCGGGCGACCACGTTGTTGAACACCACCACGATGCAGAACGTGGCGTGCGCGATGATCGCCGTCATCAGCCCGAGGTCGAGGCCGAAGATCGTCCGGAACGCGTTGTTCAGCGCGATGCCGGTGACGATGCCGGGAAGCGCGATCGGCAGGATCACCAGCAGCGACAACGAGTTCCGCCCGAAGAACCGGTACTTCTGCAACGCGAACGCGGCCATCGTGCCGAGCACCAAAGCGATCGCGGTCGCCGAAAGCCCGGCGATGACGCTGGTCCACAAGGCGTGCAGGGCGCCCTCGTTGGTGATCGCCCGGCCCC
Organism: Amycolatopsis rubida; assembly: GCF_900115345.1. Lineage (GTDB taxonomy): Bacteria > Actinomycetota > Actinomycetes > Mycobacteriales > Pseudonocardiaceae > Amycolatopsis > Amycolatopsis rubida. The sequence goes on from NZ_FOWC01000018.1 coordinate 26,544, forward strand.
ACCATTCCAGGGTGAAGCTCTTGGGCGGCCAGCCGAACGTGGTGTCCGCGTTCACCGAGTTCAGCAGGACCACCAGCAGCGGGAAATAGATCACCGCGAATCCGGCGCCGAGCGCGGTCCACAACAGCACCCGGGCGGGTTTCGACATCCGCACGGCGGTCTCCTAGAGGTTGTCCAGCGCACCGGTGCGACGCACCGCGGCCAGGTAGACGAGCATGATCACGACCGGAACCGTCGCGACGGTCGCGGCGAACGGCAGGTTGTTGGCCGCGCCGATGTTGTCGTACACGACGTTGCCGAGCATCTGCGAGGTGCCGCCGACGATCTTCACCGCGATGTAGTCGCCGAGCGACAGCGAGAAGGTGAAGATCGATCCCGCGACGATCGCCGGGAAGGTCAGCGGCAGGATCACCGAACGGAACGTGCGGAACGATTTCGCGCCGAGGTCGCCGGAAGCGTCCACCAGGGACGTCGGAAGCTTTTCCAGGCCCGCGTAGATCGGCAGGATCATGTACGGCAGCCAGAGGTAGGACAGCGTGATCACGGTCGCCGCGACGCCGTATCCCGGGCCGGACAGGCCGAGCGGGTCCAGCAGCCAGTTCAGCACTCCGTTGCCGGACAACAGGGTCCGCCACGCGTAGGCCTTCACCAGGTAGCTCGCCCACAACGGCGTCATCACCATGATCACCAGCAGCCGCTGCGCCCGCGGCGACGCGAGTTTGGCCATGGCGAACGCCATCGGGAACGCGATCACCGCGTCGATCACGGTCACCAGCAGCGCGATGCCGACGGTGCGGAACGTGATCGTGCGATAAACAGAATCACTGAAAAGAGTGACAAAGTTGTCGAAGGACCAGTCGGTGACCACCTTGCCGGTGAAGACGTCGGTGGACCAGAAGGCCGTGATGAAGAGGGCGGCGAGCGCGCCGAGGTAGGCCAGGCCGAGCCAGAGCATCGGCGCGGTGAGGAGAAGTCCGAGGCGCAGCTTGGGTTTGCGGTGGAAGAAAGCCGAGATGCGGTGGCTCGGCGGGCTCACGGCGGTCATGTCTTAGCGCTTTCGGGTGTGGAGGGGAGAAAAGCCGAGGGCTGCGGGAACATTGGGGAGGGCCCGCAGCCCCCGGCGGACTCGCGGACGCCAGCGCGGTGGGTACCGGCATCCGCGAGAGCCAGTTCAGCCCTTGATCTCGGTCCAGGCCCGGGTCCAGTCGCCGTAGTCCTTGCACTTGACGTCCGTGCGGCCGTCGAGGCACTGCGGGATCGGCGTGGTCCAGTACTGGATCTTGGCGGCGTACGCGGCGTCGTTGGCGTGGTAGGTGTCGCACAGCGACTTGTCCTTGAACTCCGCACAGGCCTTGGAGTTCGCCGGGGCCTCACCGAAGTACTCGGCGACCTGAGCGTTCACCTTCGGGCTCGTGATGTAGTCCATCCACTTGTACGCGCACGTCTTGTGCTGCGACTTCGCGGACACCATCCAGGTGTCCGACCAGCCGGTCGCACCCTCGCTCGGCACCGTGGCCGCGATCGGCGCGCCCTCGCTCTTCGCGAGGTTCACCGTCACCTGCCAGGCCGTGCCGATCACGCCGTCGCCGCTCTTGAGCGACTGCGTTTCCTTGAGGTAGTCCGACCAGTACTCCTCGACCAGCGGGCGCTGCTTCTTGAGCAGGTCCGTGGCCGCCTTGAACTGCTTGTCGTCCAGCGCGTACGGGTTCTTGATGCCCAGGTCCGGCTGGTGCGCCATCAGGTACAGCGCGGCGTCGGCGATGTAGATCGGCGAGTCGTAGGCGATGACCTTGCCCTTGAACTGCGACTTCTCGTCGAACATCGGCGACCACGACTTCGGCTCCGGCTGCACCTTGTCGGTGCGGTAGGCCAGCACGTTCGCGCCCCAGCCGTGCGGGATGCCGTAGGCGACGTTGTTGACGCTGTTCCACGACTTGTTCTTGAGGAACGGGTAAATGTCGTTGTAGTTCGGGACAAGCGCGGTGTTGACCGGCTCGACGTCGCCCGAGGCGACCAGCCGCAGCGAGGCGTCGCCGGAGGCGGAAACCACGTCGTACTGCCCGGTCTTCATCAGCGTCACGGCCTCGTCGGAGGTGCCGAACGGCTTGACGTTGACCTTGCATCCGGTCTGCTGCTCGAACGGCGTGACCCAGTTGACCTTCGAGTCGTTCGAGCCGTTTTCCGCGTAACCGGGCCACGCGAGCACGTTCAGCTGGCCTTCCGGCTGACCGAGCTGCGTCAGCGCGTTCAGCTTCGGCGGCGTGAAGCCCTGTGCGCCTGGCGCCGACCCCGCTTTGGAGTCAGAGCCCGAGGTGCCGCAGGCAGCGAGCAGGAGGCTCACGCCGCACAGCCCTGCGAGCAGCGTCTTCCTGTTCTTCATAGCGAGAGAAACCTTCCCGTGAGGAACTAGCCGGCTTCGGGGACCCGGAAACTGTGTTCGCGGCGCCAGCGCAGGCGGACGCGACCGTCGGCGAACTCGGTCGGCTCGCTGGTGTTCTGGCGGACAACGGACAACTGGCCCCCGGCATCGAGCGCGACAGCGTAGCGCACCGTCGAACCGGCATAAACGACATCCGTGACCGAACCGGTCGCCGAAGTCTCTCCGGGACCGGCCGGCGACGCAAGGTCTCCGTCGATGCGGATCTTCTCCGGCCGGATGCTGTACACGCCCGGCCTGCCGATCACCGCCTCCGCGCTGCGCCCGCTGAGCAGGTTCGAGGTGCCGACAAACCCTGCCACGAAGGCACTAGCCGGGCGTTCGTAGACCTCCACCGGAGTACCGACCTGTTCGATGCGGCCCGCGTTGAACACGGCGATCCGGTCGCTCATGGTGAGCGCTTCGTCCTGATCGTGGGTGACGAAGACGAAGGTAATGCCGACCTCGCGCTGGATCTGCTTGAGCTCGACCTGCATGGTCTGGCGCAGCTTCAGGTCAAGTGCGCCAAGAGGTTCATCCAAAAGCAACACTTTCGGGTGATTTACGAGAGCGCGAGCGAGCGCGACGCGCTGCCGCTGTCCCCCGGACATCTGCGTCGGCTTGCGGTCGCCGAAATCCTCCAGCCGCACCGTGCGCAGCGCTTCCTTCGCGCGGTCCCGGCGTTCGGTTTTCCCGACCCGCTTGACTTTCAGGCCGTACTCCACGTTCTGCTGCACCGTCATGTGCGGAAAGAGCGCGTAGTCCTGGAAAACCGTGTTCACGTCGCGGTCGAACGGAGCCAGCTGGCTCACGTCCTTGCCTTCGAGTTCGATCGTGCCCGCGGTGGGCAGTTCGAACCCGGCGATCATCCGCAGCACCGTGGTCTTGCCGGAACCGGACGGGCCGAGCATCGAGAAGAACTCGCCGGGCGGGATGTCGAGGTCGACCCCGTCCACGGCGCGCACCTTGTCGAAGTGCTTTTCCAGTCCGGTGAGCCGGATCGCCGGCTGTCCGGTATGCGGACGCTTTCCCGGCGGCCGGGTCTCGGCGGGGGCTTGATGGGGCATGACAGGCCTTCCGATGAATCTGGTCACGACGGCTACAGCGCACTCATCACGTGCTTGACGCGGGTGTAGTCCTCAAGGCCGTACAGCGAGAGGTCCTTGCCGTAGCCGGACCGCTTGAACCCGCCGTGCGGCATCTCGGCCACGAGCGGAATGTGCGTGTTGATCCACACGCATCCGAAGTCGAGTTTCGCCGAGAACTTCATGGCTCGCTGGTGGTCCCTGGTCCACACCGAGGAGGCGAGGCCGTAGGGAACCCCGTTGGCGTGCTTGAGCGCTTCGTCGTCCTCAGTGAACCGCTGGACCGTGATGACCGGGCCGAAGACCTCGTTCTGGATGATCTCGTCGTCCTGCCGGAGACCGGAAACCACGGTGGCCTCGTAGAAATAGCCCTCGTCGCCGGCCCGCCGTCCTCCACAGTGGACAGTCGCGTGCTCCGGGAGCCGGTCGATGAAGCCGGAGACCTTTTCCAGCTGTGCGGCGTTGTTGAGCGGCCCGAACGCGGCGTCGGAGTCCGTGCCGGTCTTGTTCGCCTCGGCCTGCCGGGTGAGCGCGTTGACGAAAGTGTCGTGCACGTCGTCGTGCACCAGCACGCGAGTGGCGGCCGTGCAGTCCTGGCCCGCGTTGAAATAGCCAGCCGCGGCGATGGCTTCGGCGGCCGCTTCCAGATCGGCGTCCGGGAACACGATCACCGGGGCCTTGCCGCCCAGTTCGAGATGCACGCGCTTGACGTCGTGCGCCGCCGAACCGGCGACCTCGATGCCCGCTCGCACCGAGCCGGTGATCGACACCATCGCCGGGATGTCGTGCTCTACCAACGCCCGTCCGGTGTCGCGGTCGCCGGAGATCACGTTGAACACGCCCGCGGGCAGGTGCTCGCCGCAGATCTCGGCGAGCAGCAGTGTGGAGGCGGGTGTGGTGTCGGACGGCTTGAGCACGATGGTGTTGCCCGCGGCGAGCGCCGGCGCGATCTTCCAGATCGCCATCATCAGCGGGTAGTTCCACGGCGTCACCTGCGCGCAGACGCCGACCGGCTCGCGGCGGACGAACGACGTGTGGCCTTCCATGTACTCGCCGGCCGAGCGGCCTTCGAGCACGCGCGCGGCACCGGCGAAGAAGCGCACCTGGTCGATGACCGCGGGCAACTCCTCCTCCATGGTCAGCGCGAACGGCTTGCCGGTGTCCCGCGCTTCGACGCGGATGATCTCCTCGCCGCGCGCCTCAAGCGCGTCAGCGATCTTCAGCAGTGCGAGCTGCCGCTGCGCCGGGGTGGTCTCGCGCCAGCTTTCGAACGCTTCCGCGGCGACCTTCAGTGCGCGGTCCACGTCCTCGGCGCCGGCCACCGGCGCGGTGCAGTACGCACGTCCAGTAACCGGGTCGACGATCTCCGCGACCTTTCCGGACAGCGAGTCGACATAGGTCCCGCCGACGTAGTGCTTCAACTCCTGCACGCGTGCGCCTCCTGACTCTCCGTGGCAGGATGAAACATATAACTCCATATTTCAAATGACAAGGCCCTGGGGCAGGATTGGCTCCAACGGATGCCGAGACGGGTGGACCAACGATGCGCAAGGAGATGTCGAACAGCGCACGACTGGCGATGTTCGCCCCGCTGGAACAGGTGGGGCGCGCGGAAGCAGTCGCGGCGAGGCTGTTCGACGCCATCACGCTCGGTCTCCTCGACGACGCAGAGCAGTTGCCGAGCGAGGCCGAACTCGCCGCGCAGTTCCGCGTCTCCACGGTCACCGTGCGCGAGGCGCTCGCGGTGCTGCGGCAGCAGGGTCTCGTCGAAACGCGGCGCGGGCGCGGCGGCGGCAGTTTCGTGCGCACCCCGGACTGGCCCGCGCAGAGTTCCTGGGCCGAACGCCTGCGATTGGTCTCAATGGCTGAACTTCGCGACTTCGGCGACCACTACCTCGCCGTCGCGGGCTCGGCCGCGAAACTCGCCGCGGAACGCAGCACTCCCGAAGATCTCGAACGGCTGCGGCTCACCGCGGAAGACCTCCTCGGCGCGAGCGGCCCCGACGCGACCCGCGCGGAACGGCACTTCCACCTCGAAGTCGCCGCCGCCGCGCAGTCCCCGCGGCTCACCAACCAGGAAGTTCAGCTGCAGAGCGAACACGGCGTATTGCTCTGGGCGCCCCTCGGCGACAAGGAAACCTGCCGCGGGTCTTACGCTGAGCACCAGGCGATCGTCTCGGCGATCGCCTCGGCCGACGGCGATCGGGCGCGCGCCCTGACCGAAGAGCACCTCCTCGGCGCGCTTGATCGGCTCGCAGATCTGCACCTGACCCTCGAAACGCCGTAAGCTCCGATGACCCGCATCACGAGGTGAGCATCGTGACCGACACCCACACGCTGACCGGCGAAGAGGTAGTGACCCAGGTTTCCGCCCTCGTCGAGGAGATTTTCGCGCGCCTGAAGCCGGTTCTGGCCGCCGCCGAGACGCTGCTCGCCGAGTCCGCCGACCCGTCCGCCGAGGCGCTGCACACGATCCGGCCGCAGGTCGTCGAGGCGCTCGGCGGCCTCGTGGTCGGCGCGGGCTTCGTGACCGCGCCGAATGTCCTTGCCGATCAGGAACTCGGCTTCGAATGGTGGACCTCCTGCCGCACCGACGACGGTTCGCCGGAACAGCTGTTCATCAGCCTCGACCCGGAGAGCCCCAATTTCCTTGACTACACGCGGCAATCCTGGTTCACCGTCCCGCGCGACAGCGGGCGGCGGCATGTCAATGGGCCATACGTGGACTATCTCTGCACCGACGAGTACACGCTGACCTTCACCGTTCCTGTTACCCGCGGTGAGGAATTCGCCGGAGTCGTTGGTGCGGACGTGTATGTGCGCGAGTTCGAGCGCACGGTGAGTCGCCGGCTGCGCGCGCTCGGCCGGACCGCCGCGTTGCTCAACGCGCAGGGGCGGGTGATCGTGTCGAACAGCGTGCGGAAGGCGACCGGGTCGCTGGTGCGCGAGATCGACGTGCCTGCCTGGTGGGCGTCCGGCGCGGAACCGTATACCGCGCCGGGCGGGATGACGTTGCGGCGGTGCGGGGATTCGCCGATCACGCTGCTGGTCACGACCTGATCTGGAGAGCGAACCACAGTTCCGCGCGGACGCCTGGTGCGTCGAGGTCCCGGCCCAGCAGTTCGGCGGCCTTGGTGACCCGGTTGCGCAAGGTGTGCCGGTGTACGCCGAGCTTCGTCGCGGCGAGGTCCCAATGGCCGTGGTGTTCGAGCCAGCAACGCAGCGACAGCTCCAGGTCGCCGCGGCCGGTCCGGTCGAATTCCCTTACCGGAGCGAGCAGCTGGCCGGAAAAAGCTTGCGCGGCTTGATGATCGACCAGGCCGAGCAATCCGGCCCCGGCGTGGTCGGCATAGCGCAGCAACGGCACGCGCTGGGTCCGTGCCGCCTCGGCCGCTTCTTCCGCTTGCCTTAACGCCGCCGGGAACTCCCCCGTTGACAGTCCACTGTGGAACTCTCCAGTTTCCGCGACAATCGCGCCCACCTCGCCGTTCTCCGCCAGGACGATCAGCTTGTCCCCGCGATGCGCGGGGAACACTTGCCCGGCAAGGGTTTCCAGCCGTTCGTACAGCGTGTTCCGGGCAGCCTTGCTCCCTTTTACCGCCAGCACCGTCCACGGTTCCCGCGGAAGATCCGGTACCACCTCGCGGGCCAGCTTGTCGTGTCCGGCGGCGAGCAGCTCCAGCACGCCGGTATGCAGCTGGGAAAGCGAACGTCGCTGCGCGCGATCCTGTTCCAGGGCAAGGGAAAGCAGCGAAACCGCGGTGTTGACGATGTGCCGTCCGGCGCTGTCCAGCGGTTCTGCGGTACCGACCGCCAGCGCGCCCCGCGTGTGCAGAGTCTGGATCACGACCTCGTCGTCGCCACGAGACACCACACGCGTGCCCGCGCGAAGACTGGTGACGTCCAGTTCGACACTGCGCGCTTTGGCCGACGACGCCTCGCGCACACGTCCGGCGGAGTCGTACAACACGACCCAGCCGTCGATAAGCCGCGCGAGCCGACGCACCACTCCCCCGGCACCGCTGCTCCCGACCGCGGTGCGGGTCAGCTCCTGTTGAGCCCGGCCGATCCGCACCGTCGCGGCGTACTCGTCAGCCGCGACCGACCGGGAGACCGCGCGTGTGATCGCGATGAACGGCGTCTTCCGCGGCACCTCCAGCACCGGCAATCCGACTTCGTCGGCGACCGCCACCAACGCATCCGGCACCTTCGCGTGGCTCAGCCCAACACCGAAGCCGAGGCCGGCGACATCCGCGTCGACCAGCCTCCGGATGTACGCCGCGTACGTGGCGCTGTAGAGCGTCAGACCGGTCGTGAGCAGCAGTTCCCCTCCTTCGAGGAAGCTCTGCGGGTCGGTCAGCTCGGTGGGGTGCACCCAGCCGATCGGGCGGTCCAGCCCGGCCTCGCCCGCGACCACGCGCAGGCCGAGCGCGGGTTCGGCGGCCAGTGCGCGCAGGGTGAGTGCCATAACGGCCAAGTGTAGCTGCCAAGTTGGACAGAATGGCCAGCTGACGGCGGGCGGCGCAGGCCCCATCCTGAGGGCGACCCACCTGAAAGCTCGTGAGTGCCTACGCCGGTTCCAACCGGGATCAGCACTCACGACCCGCGACGCAGGAGCGCCCGTGACCACCAGCACCGCCGCCGAGCCGCAGGCTCCGGCACCCCGGCAGCGCAGGCTGCAGACCGAGATCCCCGGGCCCGTCTCCCGCGCGCTGCAAGAACGCCGCGCGAACGCGGTCGCCGCCGGGGTCGCGTCGACGCTGCCCGCCTACATCACCTCCGCCAGCGGCGGCCTGCTCACCGACGCCGACGGCAACGTGCTGATCGACTTCGGTTCCGGGATCGCGGTGACGAGCGTCGGGCATTCCGCGCCCGAGGTGGTCGACCGGGTGCGCGAGCAGGCGGCGCTGTTCACCCACACCTGTTTCATGGTGACCCCGTACGAGGGTTACCTGGAGGTGTGCGAGGCACTGGCCGAACTGACGCCGGGCGACCACGCGAAGAAGTCGGTGCTGTTCAACTCCGGCGCGGAAGCGGTCGAGAACGCGGTGAAGATCGCCCGCACCGCGACCGGCCGCCAGGCTGTCGTCGTGTTCGACCACGCCTACCACGGCCGCACCAACCTGACCATGGGCATGACTGCGAAATCGGTGCCCTACAAGCACGGTTTCGGCCCGTTCGCGCCCGAGGTGTACCGCGTGCCGGGCTCGTACCCGTATCGCGACGGGCTGGCCGGTCCGGAGGCCGCGCGGCAGGCGATCGACCGGATCGAGAAGCAGATCGGCGGCGACCAGGTCGCGGCCGTCGTGCTCGAACCGATCCAGGGCGAGGGCGGGTTCATCGAGCCCGCACCCGGCTTCCTGCCCGCGATTTCCACGTGGTGCCAGGCGAATGGCGTCGTGTTCGTCGCCGACGAGGTGCAGACCGGCTTCTGCCGCACCGGAACCTGGTTCGCCTCGCAGCACGAGGACGTCATCCCTGACCTGGTGTGCACGGCCAAGGGCATCGCGGGCGGTCTGCCGCTCGCCGCGGTGACCGGTCGCGCGGGCCTGCTCGACGCGGTCGGCCCGGGCGGGCTCGGCGGCACCTACGGCGGCAACCCGATCGCGTGCGCCGCGGCACTGGGCGCGATCGAGACCATGCGGGGTGACGGCCTGACCGGTTCCGCGAAGCGCATCGAGGAACTGGTGCTGCCGCGACTTCGGGCGCTGGCCTCGGAAACCGGCGTGATCGGCGACATCCGCGGGCGCGGCGCGATGCTGGCGGCCGAGTTCGTCAAGCCGGGCACGAACGAGCCCGACGCCGATCTCACCAAGCGCATCGCCGCGGCCTGTCACGCACAGGGCGTCGTGGTGCTGACCTGCGGCACGTACGGCAACGTCGTCCGGCTGCTTCCCCCGCTGTCCCTGTCCAACGAGTTGCTCGACGAAGGCCTCGCCGTTCTCGAGTACGCGATCGCCACGGAGGCCCGCAAGTGACTTTTCCGTTCTGGGTGGCCGGAAAGCCGGTAACCAGCAGCGAAACGACCGTCGTCCGGCATTCGTTCGACGGTTCCGAAGCCGGTTCGCACTACGTGCCCGGACCGTCCGAAGTGGAGGCTGCGGTCCAGGCCGCCGCCGACGTCGCCGACGAGTTCGCGACGCTGCCCGCGCACGTCCGGGCGGGCGCGCTCGACCACATCTCGCGGCGGCTTTCCGAGCGGGCGGAGGAGATCGCGCAGCTGATCACCGCCGAATCGGGCAAGCCGCTGAAGTGGTCGCGCGGCGAGATCGGCCGCGCGGTGTCGACGTTCCGCTGGGCGTCCGAGGAGGCCCGCCGGTTCTCCGGCGAACTGCAGCGCCTCGACACCGACCCGGGCGGCACCGGACGGCTCGCGCTCGTCCGGCGCGTGCCGCGCGGTCCGGTGCTGGGCATCACGCCGTTCAACTTCCCGCTGAACCTGGTGGCGCACAAGGTCGCCCCGGCGATCGCGGTCGGCGCGCCGATCGTGCTCAAGCCCGCCCCGGCGACGCCGCTGACCGCGCTGCTGCTCGGCGAAATCCTCGCCGAGACCGATCTTCCGGCGGGCAGCTGGTCGATCCTGCCGCTGGGCAACGAGGCCACCGCCGAACTGGTCAAGGACCCGCGGCTGCCGGTCGTGTCGTTCACCGGCTCGGTGCCGGTCGGCTGGACGATCCGCGACACCGTGCCGCGCAAGCATGTCGCGCTGGAACTCGGCGGCAACGGCGCGGTGCTTGTCTGTCCGGATTGGACCGACCTGGACTTCGCCGCGCAGCGGATCGCGACGTTCGCCATGTACCAGGCCGGACAGTCGTGCATTTCGGTGCAGCGAGTGTACGCGCACACCGACGTCTACGACGAGCTGCAGCAGAAGGTGCTGGAGCAGGTCGCCGCGCTGCGCACCGGAAACCCGCGCGAGGACGGCGTCGACGTGGGTCCGCTGGTCAACGAGGCGGCCGCGTCGCGGGTCGAAACCTGGGTCACCGACGCGGTTGTCGCCGGTGCCAAGCTGCTGGCCGGCGGCGGCCGTTCGGGTGCGACGGTGGAGCCGACCGTGCTCTCCGAAGTTCCCGAGGACGTTTCGGTGATGGCGGACGAGGTGTTCGGCCCCGTGGTCTCACTGGTCCGCGTGTCCTCTGTGGACGACGGGGTCGAGCGGATCAACGCGTCCCGCTTCGGTTTGCAGACCGGCGTCTTCACCCGCGACCTGCCGACCGCGTTCGACGTTTCGGCACGGCTCAAGGTGGGCGGCGTGCTCGTCGGCGACGCACCGAGCTTTCGCGCCGACCAGATGCCTTACGGCGGCGTGAAGGACTCCGGTGTCGGCCGGGAAGGCCCGGCCGCGGCGATGGCGGACTTCACCGAGGAGCGCGTGACTGTCCTTACCGGACTGACTCTCTGAGCGCCGCGTAGGCGTCGACGAGAGACGGTCCGTACCACGTGAGGTAGCGCCCGGAGAGCAGTACCGGGCGCATCTCCGGGAAGAAGCCGGGGCCGTCGTCCTGGGTGAATTCGTACGGCTCGTCGGGCAGTACGACCAGGTCAGCCCCGGTCTTCTGGAGTTCTTCCAGCGAAGGCCGGGGATACCGCTCGGAGTGTCCTGAGTAGACATTCTCGACCCCGACGCGGCGCAGCACGTCTCCGGCGAAGGTGTCGCGGCCCAGGACGATCCACGGCTTGCGCCACACCGGAATCACCGCGCGGTGGCGCACCGGTGCCACTTCGCGCCACAGTTCGTCCGCGGTGTCGAGCCATTCCGGTTCGTCGATGCCGTACACCTGGCCGAAAATCCGCCGCAACGACCCGAGCGCGGCGGGCACGGACTCCGCCGCGGCCATCACGAACACCGGAATCCCGTTGGCACGCAGGGTTTCCACGTCGTCGGGCCGGTTCTCCTCGGAGTTCGCCAGCACCAGGTCCGGTTCGAGCGCCAGCACCCGGTCGAGCTTCGGATATTTCGACCCGCCGACCCGTTCCACGTCCAGATCGGCCGGATGCGTACAGTAATCCGTCGCCCCGACCAGCCGCCCGGGCGCGCTCACCTCGACCGCTTCGGTCAGCGACGGCACCAGCGACACCACCCGCCGCGGCGAGCCCTCGATCGGCACCGGCTCGCCGAGATCATCGACCAGTTCCGCGTTCCTCATACTCGTTCGAACGACACCTTCCGCTGCTCGACGTCCACTTCGGTCAGCCGCACCGCGATCCGCTCGCCCTCCGGGAACTTCTCGCCGGAGCACTTCGCCATCACCGGCGGGTTCTCGACCAGGATCTCCGCCCGCGCCTCGTCCGCGCGCAGCACCACCGCGGTGAACTCATGACCGACATGCTCTGCGAGTACCCACGCCTCGACCTGATCTATGCACGCGCGCTCGACCCGCGCGGCCAGACTGTCCGAAGCGGACATCTGTGCCGGCACCTCGGACAACGCCTCACGCACCCAATCCGGCACTTCGCGGCCAGCCGTCACCGCCAGGCACACCTCGGTGCCGAATCGGTCGACCAGCCGCCGAATCGGTGCCGTGACGTGCGCGTACGCCCCGCCGATCCCGGCGTGCGTAGTGACCGCGGGCAATTCCCCGGCGAAGGCCGTGTAACCCGCACCCCGCAACAGTCGCGTGGTATCCGCGTACAACGCCATCGACGCGGGCTGCCCGGGGTCCAAAGTAGACAGAAACTCGGACACCGTCAGCTCGACCGGCCAGGCCAGCCCGGTCGCCGCCGCGGACCGGCGCAGCCATTCCACCGCGTCCGGCTCCGGCGACGGCAGCGTCCGCAGCACCCCGATTCCGGCGTCGATCATGATCCGCGCCGCGGCCATCCCGGTCAGCAACGAGATTTCGGCATTCCACGCGTCGACGACCGTCCGCGGGCGGCGGGCGAGAATCCAGCCGCCGTCGATGTCGCCGCTGATTTCCTGCTCGGGCAACTGCAACTCGACCGCGCCGCGCTGCACCGCGAGGCCGCGCCGCAACTGGCCGAGCTCCGGCAGCGCCGCCACCGAGGGATGCGGCCGTCCCGCGTCCAGCGACGACTGGACCCCTTCGTAGTCAAGCTGCTCAGTCGAGCGCACCAGCGCCCGCCGGACCCGGGTGGCGACGATTTCTCCGGCCTCGTCGACGTCGATCGTCCACAACACCGCGGGCCGGATTTCCCCGGGCAGCAGGCTGGCCGCGCCTTCGGACAGCACCGGCGGATGCAGCGGGACGTTGCCGTCCGGGAGATACAGCGTCTGCCCCCGCCGCCGCGCCTCGTGGTCAAGCGCCCCGCCCGGCGGGACGAACGCCGCCAGGTCCGCGATCGCATACTGCACCCGGAACCTGCTGCCGCTGCGCTCGATCACCATCGCCTGGTCGAGATCCTTGGACCCGGGCGGATCGATCGTGACGAACGGCAGGTCGGTGGCGTCCTCGCGACCGCCCGCCGACGCGAGCGGATCGAGCACCGCCGTTTCGGCCTCCGCAAGCACCGCGGACCCGAACGACTCCGGCAGCGCGAACTCCGCCCGGAGACGACCGAAGTCCCCTCCCGACGCTGGCGTCCTCAGCACGAGTGGCGGCACGGTCCAACACTATCCCGCCGAACCGCCGGTGATCGCCCGTTCGGGCGCGGGCCGGTCGGGTGTAGCCTGCCTGACATTGATAATCGTCTTCATTTTCAGAAGGGGCCGGATCGGTGAAGATCGCGTTCGTCGGCAAGGGCGGCAGCGGGAAAACCACGCTCTCGTCGCTGTTCGTCTCTTATGTGGCCGCTGCGGGCAAACCGGTGCTGGCGATCGACGCCGACATCAACCAGCACCTGGCGGTGGCCCTAGGCGCGACCGAGGAACAGGCGCTCGCGTGGCCGACCCTCGGCGACAACATGCCGCTGATCAAGGAATACCTACGCGGCGACAACCCGCGGATCCCGTCAGCCGACGCGATGATCAAAACGACCCCGCCCGGCCGCGGCTCGCGGCTCGTGCGGCCGTTTGAGGACAACCCGATCTTCGACACCTGCTTCCGCCCGCTCGGCGACGTCCGGCTGGGCGTCACCGGCCAGTTCGACGAGGATGACCTCGGCGTGGCCTGCTACCACTCGAAGGTCGGCGCGGCGGAACTGCTGCTGAACCACCTGGTCGACGGCACGGACGAGTACGTCGTGATGGACATGACCGCCGGTGCCGACGCGTTCGCCTCGGGCCTGTTCACGCGCTTCGACGTGACGTTCCTGGTGTGCGAACCGACCCTGCGCAGCGTCGGCGTTTACCGTCAGTACGCGGATCACGCCCGGGATTTCGGAGTTCACCTGGTAGCGGTCGGAAACAAGGTCACCGACGGCGACGACGTCGACTTTCTGACCGAGCAGCTGGGTTCGGCACTGCTGGGCTGGATGACGACGTCCGGCCACGTCCGAGCCGCCGAACGCGGCACGGCCCGGCCGATCGGCGAACTGGAACCGCGCAACCTGGCGACGCTGGCCGCGATGCGGGACCTGGTGGACACGACGCCACGAGACTGGGCGCGGTACCAGCGGCAGGGCGTGGAGTTCCACCTGCGGAACGCGCGGGCGTGGGGCAACGGGCGCACGGGGGCGGATCTGGAGGAGCAGGTGGATCCGGAATTCGTACTGGATCCGGCCTTGGTGGCGGGATAACCGGAAACCTCGCCGAATTGGCCGCCTGAGGCGGAGACGCGCCGACGTAATGGCGGCCATGGACTGGGGACCATGGCTGTCTCGGTGGAGCGCGGAGCGGGTCCAAAGCTCAAAGCCCGCCGACCTCGACCCACAGGTGCTGCGCGCTCGATGGCTCGGCTTCGCCCCGGCGAGCGCGGCGGCGGTCGCGGCGGCTGGGCCTGCCGCTGCCGCCGTCCTACCGGGATTTCCTGCTGACGACAGACGGCTGGCGCGACGCCGGATCGTTCGTCTGGCGCATGCGGGACACCGCCACTCGCGGCTGGCTGCGGGACCTCGAACCGCACTGGGAGCAGTGAGAAGACCTCTCCGGAGACGAGGAACCGGCCGAGACCAGCAAATTCAGCCGAGGACTGCTGATCTCGCGCGAGGCCGACGCCGGGATTCTGTTCCTCGATCCTGGCGACGTCGACGAGTCCGGCGAGTGGGCGGCTTACAGCTTGTTCTCCTGGAGAGCTGAGCCGCCCACCCGGTTCGTGTCGTTCGCCGAGCTGAGGGAAAGCCGGTACGCCGAATTTCACCGGAGGTGTCGGCCGGGAGGCGAAACTCGCGACTCGTGGGACGCCAAGGGCGAGCAGGCCAGGCTCGACGCGCTCGCCGGCGAAGTCGACGCCGTCGCGGCGGTTCTCGATGAGGCCGGGGAATTCGGCCGCGATTCTGCTCGCCCAGCTCTACCCGCTTCTCGGCCGGGAGTATCAAGCCAGCCAGTCGCTCAGCGGCCTGCTGCCGGATGCGCCCGAAGGCTTTCTCGCCGATCCGCTGTTCACCGAGGAATTCCTGCCGTGGTTGCTCGCCGAGCACGCCAGCTCGGCGACGAACTACCGCCGCTCGGTACTGCGGACGGCGATGATCCGCGAACGGCCGGAGATCCAGCTCGCCATCGGCGAGGGCCAAGCCCGCGGCCGAACTTCGGCGACCCAGCGTTCGATCGGCTGGTCAGGAAGGTCCTGGACGACCATGCGGGCGACCCGGACGCCTTGTGGCGGGCCGTGCTGGCGGCAATGGAGCGCTGGCGGCCGCGAAGCGCTGATCACGTCGCGCCGGTCGTGTTGCTCGCCGACCCGGTGCTGGCCGCGACGCTCACCCCCGAGCGCGGCCGCGCACTGCCGACACAGCCCCGAGGTGACCGATGAGACCCGTCCCGACCCGGGAAGACGTCGCGATGGAACGCATCCTGCACGCCTGCGGCAGCCCCCACGACTTCCCCGACTTCGCCCTGGAAGCGACCGAAACCCGGACCGACGCCTCCGGCGGAACCGTCTGCTTCAGGCGGGTCGCCTGCCGAACCTGCGGGACCGTCTCGGTAACCCAATGGCAAGGCCCCTTGCCCGAAGGCCCCGGCCAGATCGCGGTCGTCAGCACATACGAGCGACCAGAGCCGGGAGACGTGCCCGGCCTCGCCGATCGCGCCCGCCAGGTGACCGACGCCGAACTCGCCGAATTCCTTGCCGAGAACGGCTTCCCGGACGGCGTCCCCGAGGGCTTCGCCCCCTACCGGCTCGCCACCGCGCAGATCGAACGCCTCGATTTTGTCCTGCACGTCCGGGCAGGCCAGTTCATGCTCCTCGACCGAGGCCGTCCGCTCGGCGACATCCTGCCGGTACCGCCGTCGGCCGAGTCCGCGGACCTGATCGACGCGGTCCCCGGCGCGGCGCTGTTCTGGCCCCCGATCCACGACGGCGAGCTTGCCTTGACCCTGCTGCTCTGCCCCGCGGACCCGGGCCCCGACCGGTCCTATCCCCGGATCGCTGAGCTGAGCTGCCACTTTCACTCCGGAAACGTCGTCGTGCGGGAGCTGGCCGGACGGGAACGGGAACTGCCGCCGCTGCCCGCCGGGCACGGCGACTACCGGATCCGCTTCCACGCCGCGGATCCGGGCTGCCTGCTGCAGCTGTGGGGGCAGCCCCGCAGCAAGCCGCGGCTCCGCCCCTCGCCAGACCGGCCCGGTTCGTCAGTCGCCGTCCCAGGAACGGTCGGCGGCGTCGGCTTGCCGGGTGCGTTCGCGGGCGATGTCGAGCGCGCGGCGGGCCGTGGCCTCGTCCGGGTACGGGCCGAGGAGGTCGACCCCTCGGCTGCGTTCCAGGTGCTCGACTTCGTGGGTGCGGGTGTTGTAGTACCAGCCCTGGTCCGGGCTCGGGTCGTCAGACATGGGTTCAGCCTGACACCTGCCCGCTCACTTGCGCCAGCGGAACGGAACCTCCGTCGGATGCCCGGTGGGCCCGAAGTCGGCCGGTCCGTCGTCCTCGTGGTCGGGGTGCTCGTCGAACCAGCCGCGCGGGTCCCCGACCGGAATGCCGCGGGGCGGGGTCGCCGTGTCGTCCGCCGGGGAGGGAGCGCCGTAATCCGGCACCGGCGGCACCGCTGATTCCTTGCCCGGAAAGACCGGCCGATCATCCCGATACGTCCGCGACGGCGGCAGCCCGGACGGACCGGTCTCCTGCCCGGGGAAGACCGGCAACGGCCGCCCGTCTGGCCCGGTCTCGCCCGGCCGACGGCGACCGCTGGGCTGCGGCAACTGGAACGGTGCGCCCGCCGCGGGAGGTGCTGGCGGCGGCTGGGCCGGGGAATTCGTGGACGGGGGTGGTTGCGGTGCGGCAGGGGCGGGCGGATTCGCCGACTCCGCACCGGGCACGACAGGGGCCGCCGGCGTCTGCTGCGGAACCGGTTGCGGCGCGACAGGGGCAGACGGACTCGCCGACTCCGCACTGGGCACGGAAGGAGCAGGCGGCGGCTGCTGCGGAACCGGTTGCGGCGCGGCAGGGGCAGACGGACTCGCCGACTCCGCACCGGGCACGACAGGGGCCGCCGGCGTCTGCTGCGGAACCGGTTGCGGCGCGGCAGGTGCAGACGGACTCGCCGACTCCGCACTGGGCACGGAAGGAGCAGGCTGCTGCGGAACCGGTTGCGCCACACCAGGTGCAGGCGGTTTTACCGGCTCCGCATTGGGCACCGGCGAAGTGACCGGGTGTGGCGTCGCTGGCTGAACCGGGGGTTGCGGCACGGGCGAGGTCTGCGCCGCAGGCATCGGCCGGGTCGCCGGTACGGGCTGCGCGGGGGGCGAACCCGGGCCATGCTGCTGCGCCCCGGACTGCGGAACCTGACTCTGCTGGACCGCCGGGTTCTGGCCATGCCATCCGGACGGCGGGGCTGCCTCATGCCGGCCGTGCGGCGGAGCCACCGGATTTCCCTGCTGCGGCAACGGTTCCGCCGGGCGTGCGGGTTGACGCGGCTCATGCACGTACGGCTTCGGCTGCCACGCCTGCCTCGCCTGCAACTGCGGATCGACCGGTGCTGGGGCCGTACCGCCAGCGGGGGCTTGCCGGGGAGCGCTGGGCTGCCCGGGTGGCGGCACCGCCGCCGTCACGTTGACATCGGGCGCGGCAGAGTCCGGAATGGCCGGTGCTGGCTCGTCCGCCGCGGGCTGAGGGGCGGTCTCGACCGAGTCCGCGGTGGCTGACGCCTCGGCAGCCAGGTCCGGGCCGGGCTGGGGGGTCTCATCCGCGGAGATCGAAGCCGGCTCCGGAACCTGGTCAGCCGCCGCGGGCGAAATCGGCTCTTCTGGCGGCGAAGGCACCGCGGGCGGAGCCTGGGTCGAGCTGGTCTGGCCATGAGCTGCCGCGGCTTCTGAAGGGCGTACCGCGCCCTCGGTTTCCGGAGGAGCCGAGGACCGCCACACCGGTGCCGGTCCGATGTTCATCGGCACCGCCGCGGCCAACGGCCCCGCCGGCGGCGCCTCCCCCGAAGGCGCCGGGCCGGCCGCAGCCGGCCGCGGGATCGGGTCGAGGCAGGACACCAGCACCGTCGTCCGGTCCGGGTCCTTGACCTTGCGGCCGCTCCGTTCCCGGTAGACCATCTCCCCCTCGGCGTCCATCTCCACCAGGTAACCCGCCTCCGCGAGCTGCTCCTCGTCGAGATCCACCAGGCGCTCGTAGCGGGACGGGACCACCCGGTACACCGGCCACGACAACCGGGCGTGCTCGGCGTGGAACTGGGCCAGCAAAGCCGCCATCTGCTGTTGCCACGGGAGCGACATGGCCTCGGCCAGGGAGCGCGGCAGGACGACGTACCCGCCGTCGACGCCGGGCATTCCCTGGTTCAGCAGGTCCGCCAGCGGGGTGCTGGACGCGGGGTGCGCGGACTGGCGCGGCGGCTGCGGTGCGCCGAACAGCGCCGCCGGGTCCTGGGGCTCGCTCTGGCCGGTCTTGCCTCGCTTGCCGAATTTCCGTGCCACGTGTGCCATCCTCTGCCAGCGCGCGGCCACGTGCTCGTGGACAGGCCGCGACTTCGGGGTGAATCCGGACCCGCGGTACTGGGCGCCCGCGGGTCAAGAGCCGGTGCCTCCCGCACCCATGCTAGACGCCGGGGCGCACCGCCTGCGGCACGACTTCGTGCTCGTCGAACGAGAACGGGCGCACGTGCACCGGCACGCCGGTCTGCTGGGCCTCGACGATCTTGCCGTCTCCCAGGTACATCGCGACGTGGTGGATGGTCGTCGGGTCGGCCGGGTCGGTGGCGAGGAAAATCAGGTCGCCGGGCTGTGCTTCGCGCACCGGCAGCATCGCGCCTGCCTTGTACTGGTCCTTCGACACGCGCGGCAGGATCACGCCCGCCGACTCGTAGGCGCGCAGCATCAGGCCGGAACAGTCATAAGAATCCGGGCCGGTCGCGCCCCAGATGTAGGGCTTGCCCTGCTCGCCGAGCGCGAACTTGATCGCCTGCGCCGCGGCCTGGCTCGGCGGCAGCGCGGCTCCCATGCCCTGCCCGCAGCCGGCCACGTCGGCGATCTGGCCCAGGTTCTGCACCAGCGAGGCCGCCATGGCCTCCCACCGGTGGTAACGGTCCGGGAAGCCGGACCGCTCGACCCGCTGCGCGGCGTCGCCGGGGCGCAGGTTTTCCCAGTCCGGGACGCCGAGCAGGACGTCGAAGAATTTGTTGATCGCGTAGTTCGGGTCGGTGACCTGGGCCGGGCTGCCCCAGTTCATCGACGGGCGCATCTGGAAGATGCCGAGCGAGTCGCGGTCGCCGTAGCTCACGTTGTGCAGCCGCGATTCGGTCATCCCGGCCTGGATCGCGACCTGCCACGCGCGCGGCGCGAGGCTGCGCTGCTTGCCGATCGAAATGATCAGCGAAACCGTGTTGCGCGACTCCTGGTCGAGCTCGGCGGCATCCGCCCCGCCCTGCTCCGGCTGCCCGGGCTGGGTGGGGCCGATCGCGGCGTCGCACGAGGTCAGCGCGATCCCGCCGGCCGCCGCCTGCTGCTGGTCGGTCACCGCCTTCTGCACGACGTTGGTGGTGAGCACCGTGGCGAAAACGGCGGCGATCACCACCGAGACGAGAATGGCCAGCTTCACGGTCAGCTCGCCTGGTCATAGTCCGACACTCGCCACCCCGCGCTGGTGAGGACCACGGTGATGCTGAGTTTCGGACCGTCGGTGGGGACCACGACCTTGACCGAACTGGAGTAGGACTGCGTGACTGTCGGATCGCCGGTGACCTTGGTCGCCGGGATGTTCGCGGGATCCACAGTGGACATGACGGGGAGGTACTCGTCGGTGGTGAGCCCGCGCATCCCGTTGAGCCAGTTGGCGTTCGAGATTCCCGCCGGATGGCGCACCCAGGCCGTCGCCCACTGCTTCGCGACGTTCAGCGCCTCCGGGCTCGGTGCCGCCGACGTCGGGGTGACCAGCGGTTGCGACAACCGGGTCGGCAGCGTTTCCGTGCTCGGCACCGGGGCCGCGACGCCGGTGTGCGGCCCGGCCGAAGAGTTCGGCGGAGTCGCTCCCGGATGCGCGGACGCCGGTTTGCCCAGGATCTTGGGCAGGCCGACGCCCAGCGCGGTGATCACCACGGCGAGGAACACCAGCGTGCCCACGAGATGCCGGGGCGAGCGGAGCGGGAACCCCCACAGGCGGCGGTAGACCGCGGTCCGGCCGCGGTTGGTGCGGATCGGCATCGGTCACCGCCCCATGGCCTGGTCGGTGTCGCGGACCTCGATGCCGCGCGACGGGCGGTACAGCACGAATACCGGTTTCCCGGCCACGACCTCGGGATCCACCCGGCGCGGCTGGGCCCGGATGCCTTGCGTCGGCACGGTGAACCCCGGCTGGTCCGGGGCCGGAGCCGAGTACCCGCGGTCCGGCGCGCTCATCCGCGACGGGACGACCACCGGTTCCGGCTCGTCGCTCCACCGCCGGTCGGCCACCGGCGACGTGTCGACCTGGCGGCTTTCCTTGACCGGCCACCGCGCGCCGGCCATCACGTAGTCGCCGGGCGCACCGGCGACCGGGTGGTACTGGCCGAACACCGGCGCACCGCCCCCGCCGCCCGCGGGCAACGCACCCGCGGCGGACTGCGCGGGACCGACCGCGCCCGGCCACGGCGCACCGGACCAGGCCGCGGCGGGCCGAGCCGCCCGAGAACCGTTGTCGAGCCGCTGCGAGCTGGCGAAAACCGCCGCCTCGGGCCGGTACCGGCCGCCGCCGACGGTCGCGCCGATCGGTCCGCGCTGATCGCCGTCCACGACGTCGTCGGTGTCGCGGACGTTCTGCCAGAACTGGTCCTGCGGCGTCGGGTCGTTCTTCCGGCGGAACCGGGAGAACAGCCCGCCGCCGGGCGAGGGCACCGCGCCGCCGACCATGCTGACCGACATCTCGACCATCTGCCACAGCCGCCGCACCGGGCGGCCGACGAGGAACAGCAGCACCGTGATGAGCCCGGCGAGGACCATCTTGGTGAGCAGGTTGAGCCCGTCGCCCGCGGCGAAGATCGCCTGCAGCAGCAGCGCGTGCACACCGGCCAGCACCGACAGCACGACCAGGTTGAACGCGATGCCGCCGGCGACCTTGAGCACGCGGCGCAGGATCTCCGGGTTCAGCAGCGCGACCAGCCCGATCAGCGGCGCGGTGAGCGCGAACAGGCGGATCAGCACCTGCGCGAGCAGCACGGAAGCCTTGGCCAGCAGCTGGAAGAGCGAGTAGACGAGGCTCTGGCCCAGCGCGAGGAACCCGGCACCGGTGCGGCCGCCCGACTCGCCGGTGAAGTAGCCGGTGGCGGGGCCGAGTTTGGTGGAGATGTCTTTGAAGGCGGCCTTTTTGGCGTCGACGACGTTCTGCTTGCCGTCGTCGCCGTTGCGCAGCTGTTCCCAGGTGAAAGCTTGGGCGTCGAGCAGCGGGCGGCCGTACTGGGCAGCCTGGGGCGCGTCCGGCGATCCGAACTCCCCGCGCATCCAGTTCTTGTAGACCACTTCGTTGTGCAGGTCGGTCGGCAGGATGTGCCGCACGACCCGGTTCTCGGACTCGTCCACGAACCCGGCCTGGATGTTCGTGGTGGTCTGCACGATCGCTTTGTCGATCGGATCGAAATATCGCAGCATCGCGAGCGAGGAGGCAGCGAGCCACACGCCCGCCAGCGCGTACAGCGCCCGCTTGCTGACCCCGGCCAGGTCGCCACGCCAGATGTTGCGGAACAACATGATCGACAGAATCAGCGCGACCAGTCCGAACAGCTGCGCGTAGATGTTGTTGTAGACCTTCTCCGCGCCCGACTTCACCGCGTTGTAGATCGGGTTGAGCAGACCGCCCTCGAGCACCGTGTAGTGCAGCGAGTTGGTGGCACCGACGATGTTCTTGCCGACGTTGAAAAGCTGGTTGCCCGCCCAGGTGTCGATCGTGGAGCTGGGCGAGGCGATGGCCGACAACGCCGTGCAGTTCGTCTGATAGGTGTTCCAGACGAATCCGGCGTAGCTGTAATCGATGTACGGACTGCCCGCCTCGCCGTGGCCCTCGGCGGGGTCGAGCGCGCCGACCATGCCCGCCCCCGGCCGCTCCGGGTTCGGCGATTCCCCGCAGGCGGCCGCATTGGCCGATGGGGCGAACAGCACCGTCTGCAGCCCGATCACCGCCACCACCGCCAGCAGCGACGCACGCCTGCTGGGACGGCGACCGCCCGGTTTCGGGCCTTCCTTGACGCGTTTGCGCAGCGCGTGCCAGCCGGCCGCGAACGCGAGGACGAACGCCAGCGTGAAGACGGTGTTCACGCAGGCCTCCTCACGGCCGGCGCGGGCCGGGCCGGATCACCGGCGGTCATGCGGCATCCCTGCCGGTTCCGCCGCCCTTGCCGCCGGCGCGGGCGTGCCGGTCCTCCTGCTCTCCGTTGCGCACTGCACCCTCCACCTCGCCGGTTTCCGACGCGAGCGGGTCCGGCGAGCCCAGCAGCTGCTCGTCGGCGAGCCCGACCTCGAGTTCCGCCTGGAGTTCGAAGTCGTGTTCCAGCTCTTCGTCCTCCGGTGGGGCGGGGACGTACGGCTTGGCCTCGTCGTCGTGGGGTACCACGAGTTCGCCGCCGGGTTTGCCGCGCGCGTCGGGCGAGCCCGGGGTGGTGTCCATGACCGCGCGCAACGGGTCGAGATGCGGGCCGGAGAAGTCGACGCGGATGCGTTCCACGCCGCCGGCTCCGTCGCCGAAGATGAACTGCCGGGGCTCCATGTCGCGTTCCAGCCCGCGCTGGGCGCCGGGGCGGCGGCCGAGCGCGGCGACGACCTGCTCGTAGCCCACGCCGACCGGGACCTTCAGCAGCCGCAGCGCGTCCGCCTGGGCGTCGTCGTCGTCGAGACGGCCGACGAACACCGAGTCCAGCAGCGCCACGAAACCCTGGATCTTCAGGAAGTCCGCCGGGATCTGCGAGGACAGCAGCACCCGGACGTTCCACTTCCGCGAGTCACGCGCGAACCGGTTCATCAGCACGCGCCCGGTCGGCACTTCGGACAGGAAGAACGCCTCGTCGATCCAGACGCCCTTGCGCAGTTCCTTCGGCTTCTCATACACCGACCGCTGGGTCAGCCACGCCGCGAGGTTCAGCATTTCCACGCCGAGCGATTCGGCGTCGGTCCAGTACTCGCGCGGCACGCCGTCCTTCGGCAGGGTCAGCCCCGCCATGGTCAGCACGGTCATCCGGTCGTCGCGGGTCTCGGCGTAGGGGTCCGCGTCGGTTTCCGGGATCAGCAGCGCCATCCGCTCGCGCATCTCGTCCAGGAAGTCCGCCACCACGACCGCGTGCTCGTGGTGCTCGCTCGAATCCCGCCGCAGCGCGTCGATAACCTGGCCGGGGTCGGCGTCGAACCGGCCGCCGACCGCGCGGACCGCGCGCAGCAGCACGATCCGGGTCTGCGCCATCCGCGACACCTCGTACGGCAGCACCCCGGTGAGCACGTCGAGCACGAGCCGCCGCCGGGTGGCTCCGGCCAGCGCCTTCTCGCGCCGCCACGAGCGTTCCGGGTCCTCCTCGTCCATGAAGTGCTCGATCAGCGGATCGGCGACCACGCGGTAGGGGTTGAGGATGCCCGGCTGGGCGTTGAGCAGGTTGATCGGGCGCGCGTACGGCCGGATCTCCGGCAGGTCGCACAGCCGCGACAGCGGGCCGGACGGGTCGAGGATCGTCCAGTGCGCACCGGCCCGCAGCGTCTTGTAGACGATGCCGCCGCCGAGGAACGACTTGCCGCCGCCGAGCCCGGCGACCATCGCGGTGAGACCCGATCCGTCGCGGATTTCCTGCGCCATCCACGGGTCCCAGGCCACCGGCCGCCGCGTCGCGGTGACGGTTTCGCCGAGCAGGATGCCGCGCCGGTCGCCGACCTCCGCGGTCGCGGTGGGCACCGCCGAAGCCGTCCACACCACCGAACCGCGGCGCATGTACGCGCCCGAGGCCAGCGGCTCGCCCGGGATGAACTCCCTGGCCATCGCGTACTGCGCTTCCGGATGTTCGATGGCGATCTTCGGCTTGTACAGGTCCAGCAGCTGCTGGGCCAGCCGCAGCGCGTCGCGCTCGGTCGGACCGGACACCGCGAGGCGCCACCACGACCGCACGCGCGTGGCCAGCGCGGTGAAGCCCGACGTCATCTCGTCGTCGATCTCCAGCACCCGGCCCGCTTGCCGGGCCAGCGACTGCGGCGGCTCCAGCTCGTGCTCGTCGGTGTAGTGCTTGACCTGCGAGCGGACCTTGTTCATCTGCCGCTGCAGTTCCCCGGACACCTCTTCGGGACGCCGCACGTAGATCCGCGCGGACACCTCGACCGCCGCGGGCAGCCGGTCCGCGTGCTGGATCCACGGGTCGTCGACCTCGGGGATCTGCAGCCCGTGCATCTGACCGACGGTGAGCACCGCGAGATGCCGCGACACGCCCGCATTCGACCCGGTACGGCCGCGCACGGTGACCGTGGGCGCGTACGGGTCGGCGTGGAAATCAGCCGCGTCGGTGAAGCTGGCGAGGTCCTCGGGCTCCCACGCCGCGCCCGGCACCGCGGGCATGTTCCGCGGCGCGGGCAGGCCGAGCGAGCACGAGCGGTGCATCAGCCAGGACATCTCCTCGGCGTGCACCGGACGGCCTTCCAGCCCGGCGCTGCCGATGACCTGGTCGAGGTGCTCGATCTCGGAGTCGAGCGCGGCCAGTTCGGCGTCGACCGCCTCGGGCAGGATCCGGCGCAGCACCGGCGCGGCGCGTTCGACCGCGCGGTCCACCATGCGCCGGGTCTGCACCTGGACGCCGAGGTAGACCTCTTTTTCCGCCATCGAGCGACCCATCAGCTGCTGCTGCTCGCCGATCAGGTAGTCGTCGAACGACAGCGCGCCCGGCACGTCGTTCGGCCTGCCGACCGCGTTGTACACGTGCGCCTCGGCCCACATCCGGATCGGGTACGGCCGGTTCGTGACGCGCAGGTGCAGCCAGCGGCCCTGCAGTTCGGCGTACTGGCCCGCGATGGCCGCGATCAGGTCGCGGCGCTGCGAATCGGAACGGAACGACCAGCGCTGCGGCGCGAGCCGGTACCAGGCGTACACCTCGTACCCGGTCCGCAGCAGGTGCCCGTCGATGCTGCGCGCGGCGATCGACGGCGTGTACGCCGGTATCGCCTGTTCACCGGGCAGCCTGCGGCCCTTGCCGCCGGACTTGCTGCCGCCGGACGGCGGACGGCCCTGCGGAGGCGCGTTCCACGCACCGGCAGGGACGTCTTGCTCCCGCTTCCCTCGGCTTCCGCCGCGACCGAACAACGACTACCTCCCGGCCCGAGCCGCGGGGCGGCTCCGGCGCGCTCGTGGTGCTCCCTGTTTCCCGGCACTCGTGCCAGCACCGCGACGCGGGTCGCGGTGCTGGTACTGCCGCCTTCTCTTGTGCTTCGGCAGCGGGCGCCGCGCCCGCACCCGGACCCGGCTGGCGCTCACCGCGCCGCCCGCGCCCGAGGTCCGTTCTCTCGGCGCGCGCAGTTCCTGGCCCATCATCGCGATCACCGCGCCCAGCGGGCGCTCGTGGCTGATCTTGGCGGTGATCAGCCTGGTGATCACGATCGTGGCCACGAACGCCCACGCCGTGGAGAAAAACCCGAAACTCCAGCCGAGCCACCGCTCCACGGTGAGCACGACCAGGAAGACCGGAATGCCGACGAGCCATGCCACATATCGGGCTCGCCAGGGAAAAGTCGCCTTCGGCGGGCCGAGCCACACGGCATCGACCCGGTACACCTCGTCATCGGTCCTGATCCGCACGCCTGCCCCGCCTCAGCCGGTGAACAGGCCGGCGATCCACTGGCCCACGTTCACGCCCGCGCCACTGACCGCGAGCCCGATGATCGCGAGCGCGATGACCACGCCGGCGAGCCGCCGCATGACCCCCGCGTTGTCGCCCTTGCCGCCGCCGAGCCACAGCAGCAGCAGGGCCACCGCGAGCAGCACGAGCGGGATGATGTTGTCGAGCAGCCAGGTCCGGACGTTGCCGGTGCTGATCCCTTCGGCCACAAACGTCTCGAGGGCGGTCATGCTGGTCATCGCGATACTCCCGGTGCACGGCGGGTGCCGCGCTGTTCTGGCTTCGGCGAAGCTACGAACACCATCATGGCGTTACAAGGGGTAATGGTCAAAGCGCGCTGCGTAGATAGTCGGTAGCTGTCGACTTGTGGTCAATGGGCGGGTACTGCGGTCCGATGGTCAGGATTCCTCGCCCTCCATCATCGTGGCAAGGGTGCTTCGGAATAACCCAAGCCACCCGGATTGCGCAGTGTTCCGGCGGTGCGGCTCCGCATATCGTGCGGCGCTCACTCTCGGTGCGCCCCGGACCGGCGTGTCGGGCAGGCACCAGTGTGGCATGCCCCGATCGGCGTTCCGCCGCGAGTCCGGTGAGTGACAACCGGACTGGAAAACACTTTGGAATTGATCACTCTCCGATGCGATAACGGTCACCGTCGCGTCCGATCTGCGCATTTGTTCACTACAAAGCGTGATGCCGGGCAGTTCCGGACCGTCTCCCGGATCAGGGCCGGAACGCCGCGCTCGGGATCGCGCCCGCTTCGATCACCCGGCGGCTGAGCGGGGCGCACAGCTGCTCCAGCCGGGCCGTCTTCTCCTCGCCGAGGTGCTGCCACGGACCCTGTGCCGCCGCGTTCGTCGCCAGCTCGACGCGTTCGCGGAACGCCAGCCCGTGTTCAGTGAGCGCGCCGCCGGTGTCGAGGATTCCGTCGGCGGTCAGCCGGGCCGCGGCGGCGGCCCACTCCTCGTCGCTCCAGCCGCGGGTGCGCTTGGCGGTGTCCGGCGGGGTGCCGTTCGTGGTCGCGCTGTGCGTGACCAGTGCTTCGAGGCCTGGCAGGCCGTTCGTGGTCAACGCCGCGACGTGCCCGTCTCCGCGGTGCTCGCGCAGCAGGGTGATCGCGTGCCAGAGCGCGAGATGCGGCTGTTCGGGCCAATCCAGGTCCGCGTGCGCGGCGTAGAGCGGACGCCCTTCCGGACGGCAGCCCTCGGTGGCTTCCCGGGCAAGCTCGGCGGCTTCGGCGACCTCCGCGGACGCCAGCGTCTCGTCGCCGAACAGCCTGCGGTAGATCTCGTCGACGGCGGCGAGCCGGGCTTCCAGCACGGTTTCGGGAGTGGCGATCGTCCAGACGCGCGGGACGAAGTGGGCGATTAGGCTGGGGCTGAAGCTGTAGAAGGTGGCGGTGACCGTGCCCGCTCCCACCCGGCCCATCGCCGCGGCGCGGCTGGCGAAGTAGGTCATCGACCCCGGCTTGAGCCCGGCGGCGGCGAGCCGCTGCTGAGTCTCTGGCGCGAAGTAGACGGGGGCGTGCAGAGCGTCGAAGGTGGTCCGGAAGGCGACAGCGGCGGCGACGGCTTGACCCATGCGCCCGATCGTAGCGATCGGGCGGACGAGCTGGCATGTAAGCCGGATCCTGTTCCCGGGCCGCCTCGCGGCGGACCGGGCGACGGTCATCCATCTCGGCCTGCCGTCGCCGGCAGGCTCCAGCGGCCTACCCGCAGGCATCGGGCGGGCCGCCCTCGATCGCCTGCGCAGGAGCGAACTCCCTCTTGGCCTTGCTCCGGGTGGGGTTTACCGAGCCATCCCGGTCACCCGGGATGCTGGTGGTCTCTTACACCACCGTTTCACCCTTACCCCCGTCGCGAGACGGGGGCGGTCTGTTTTCTGTGGCACTGTCCCGCGGGTCGCCCCGGGTTGCCGTTAGCAACCACCCTGCCCTGCGGAGTCCGGACTTTCCTCGGACCGGGAGAACCCGGGCCGCGACCGTCCTGCCAGCTCGTCCGCCGGAGCAGCGTACCCGGAAGACCGCGCGGCCCCGGGCACCGGCTGGCACATTCCACCGCGTGGACGCGTTTGGCCCGGTGCCCGGCCGCTGTTTCACTCCCCGGCATGACCGCACCCGAACCCCTGAAATTCGCCTACTGGGTCCCGAATGTGAGCGGCGGCCTGGTCACCAGCGACATCGAACAGCGCACCGACTGGGGCTACGAGTACAACCGCGATCTGGCCGTGCTCGCCGAGCACAACGGCTTCGAATACGCGCTCACCCAGGTCCGCTACACCGCCAGCTACGGTGCCGCATACCAGCACGAATCCACCGGTTTCAGCCTGGCGCTGCTGCTCGCGACCCAGCGGCTGAAGGTCATCGCGGCCGTCCATCCCGGACTGTGGCAGCCCGGCGTGCTCGCGAAGTTCATCGCCAGCGCGGACGTCATCTCCGGCGGCCGGGCCGCGGTGAACGTGGTCAGCGGCTGGTTCAAAGACGAGTTCACCGGACTCGGCGAACCGTGGCTCGAACACGACGAGCGCTACCGCCGCTCGGAAGAATTCATCCGCGTGCTCAAGGAATTGTGGACCGACGACCACGCCGAGTTCGGCGGCGATTTCTACCGGATCCACGATTTCGACCTCAAACCCAAACCGGTCGCCGGTCCCGGACGGCCGCATCCGGAGGTCTTCCAGGGCGGCAACTCCACCGCGGCGCGCAAGCTGGCCGGGCGCGTTTCGGACTGGTATTTCAGCAACGGCAAGGACTTCGACGGTTTCAGTGAACAGGTCGACGAGGTGCGCGGGTATGCCGCCGAGAACGACCACGCGGTGCGGTTCGGGCTCAACGGCTTCGTCATCGCCCGCGAGACCGAAGCCGAGGCGCGCGAGGTTTTGCGGGAGATCGTGGCGAAGGCGAACGTGCCCGCCGTCGAAGGATTCCGCTCGGCGGTCAACCAGGCCGGGAAGTCCACTTCGGACACGAAGGGCATGTGGGCGGATTCGGAGTTCGCGGACCTGGTGCAGTACAACGACGGATTCCGGACCGGGTTGATCGGGACGCCGGAACAGATCGCGGACCGGGCGATCGAGTACAAAAAGCGCGGCGCGAACCTGCTGCTGCTCGGGTTTTTGCACTACCTGGAGGACGTCGAGCACTTCGGCCGGGTGGTGCTGCCGGTGATCCGGGAGAAGGAGCGGGTGCTCGACCGCGGCGCGGGAGTCCCGGAACCGGCGGGGATCTGAGTTCTCGCGGCGGCTAGCGTTCGGGGGTGAACGGTGCCCTCTCGCTGCTGCTTCTGGCCGGAACGCTGTGGTTCGCCATGGCGCGTCCGCGCGGTCTGCCGGAAGCTGTCGTCGCGGTCCCCGCCGCCGGTGTCGTCCTCGCGCTCGGCCTGATTTCACCGCACGAAGCAGGCGAGCGGGTCGTCCAGATGCTGCCGACGATGGGCTTTCTCGCCGCGATCCTGCTGGTCAGCCACCTTGCTGCGACGGAAGGCGTCTTCACCTGGCTAGGTGCCGAGCTAGCCGAGATCTGCCGCGGACGGCAACCTCGGCTCCTGCTGCTCACCTTCGCCGCGGCAGCGATCGTCACCGCCGTGCTCAGCCTCGATGCCACTGTCGTCCTGCTGACCCCGGTCATCCTCGCCACCGCCGCCGAACTGGAACTCACCGCGCGGCCGCACGTCTACGCGTGCGCGCACCTGGCCAACTCGGCGTCCACGCTCTTCCCCGTCTCGAACCTGACGAACCTGCTCGCCTTCACCGCTTCCGGCCTCACCTTCGCCGGTTTCACCGCGCTGATGGCGTTGCCCTGGCTGGTCACCCTCGCTGTCGAACTCGCCGCGTTCGCCTGGTTTTTCCGCAAGGATCTTCGCGAACCGGCCAGCACTCGTCAGCCCGAACACCGGGAAGCGCCGGTCTTCGCCCTCATCGTGCTGGCGGTCATGCTGGCCGGCTTCGCGACCGGACAACTGGTGCACGTCGAGCCGGTCTGGATCGCCGCACTGACCGCGCTCGTCCTGGCCGCGAAAGCCTTGGCAAAGCGGAAGATCCGGCCTTGGCAGGTGCTCACCGAAGCCTCTCCGCTGCTGGTCCTCTTCGTGCTCGCGCTGGCGGTGGTGGTCGAAGCGGTCGACGAACACGTCCTCGGCGGCCTGCTGCGCACTCTCCTGCCGACAACCGCCGGGCTGCCCGAACTGCTCCTCGCCGCAGCCATCGCGGCCGTGCTGGCGAACCTCGTCAACAACCTGCCCGCGACGCTGATCCTGCTGTCCGTCCTCGGCCCGCACCCGAACCAGGGCGTGCTGCTCGCGGTGCTGCTGGGCGTGAACATCGGCCCGAACGCGACGTACCTCGGTTCGCTGGCGACGCTGTTGTGGCGACGGGTTGTCGTCCGGCATGGGCAGCATCCGCCGGTGCGGGAATTCCTGAAGCTCGGCGCACTCACGACACCGCTGTCGTTGGTAGCGGCGACGTGCGCGCTGTGGCTGGTGTTCTAGCCCCGAGGCGCGATCGTGCTGCCGCGCGACACGGCGCTTCTGCCGCGACGCGTCACCTTCCTGCCCGGACGCCATCCGCCCGTGCGGAAATTCCTCAAGCTCAGCGCACTCACGACACCGCTGACTGGCAGTGGCGACGTGCGCGCTGTGGCTGGTGTTCTAGCCGCGCCGCGCGGCAACGTCGGGCCACGCCGCCGAGACCGTCGCCGAACCGCCGCGCCTCCACGCTCACCATCGTGACTCGCAGTTCGCGCACGCTGCTCCTGGCCGGTAGGCGAATTCCTCAACCTCGGCGCACTCACCACACCACTCTCGCTGGCAGCGGCGACATGCGCGCTATGGCCGGTGCTCTAACCCCGAGGCGCGATCGTGCTCCCCCGCGACAACGTCGGACCACAGTCATCCAGCCCATCGCCGAACCGCTGCGCCTCGACGTCCATCATCGTCACCTGCGCGTAGTGCTGAACCGCCGCGAGCTTCGCCGGATCGGTCACCGCGTCCTTGCGGACGAAGTCGCCGTTGCGCTTGCCGGGGCCGGGGTAGACGAGGATCGGCAGGTAGTCCCGGTCGATGCGCGGGTCGACGGTGATGCCGTTGCCGTCCGCCCACGGGCCCCACGAGTGGATGAAAGTCGGCTTGACCGTGTCGAACACGTAGTCGCGCAGGCCGGCGATGTCTTCCTTGTGCGTGAGGTCCGCGATCGGCGCGTTGACGAGGCCGGCCATGTCGACCAGTTCGAGCCTGCTGGTCATCGACGAGCCGCCGAGGTCCGGCAGGAGCAGCGACGCGTGCTGGAGGCCGAGCATGTCCGCGTAGGTGTTGAAGCCGCGGCCGAAGCGGTCGGCGATCAGGCACGCCGGCACGGTCGGGCTCTTGACGAATTCCTCGTCGTGCCCCGCGAAGCCGATCGCCGACGGGATCGACGCGGCCACCAGCACGAGCGCCGCGACCGCTCGCCACTGCACCTTCGGCAGCGAACGCAGCAGCTCGGCGAAGGCCATGACGCCGCACAGCGTGCCGAGCACCCACACCGGCGTCGCGAAGCGGTACTGCGCCATCCAGTCCGGGACCATCACGCCGTACGCGATCACGCCGAGCACGAGCGGCGTGACCAGCCCGATCAACGGACGCCGCCACGGTGCCTTGACCAGCGCCCACACGACCGCGGCGACCAGCACGAGCGTCAGCGCGATGCCGAGGTACTCGACCAGCTGGTGCGGCCGGATGATCGAGGCGAACGTCGGCAAGCCCTGCTTCTTGGCGACCGACGGGTTGGCCAGCAGCCGGTGGAATTCCGTGTAGCGCCACACGACGTACCCGCCGAACAGCACGGCGAAGGCCGCGACGGACACCAGCGCGGACCGGAAGCTGGGCCAGAATCCCTCGCGCTTCACGCCGAACAGCAGGACGATCGGGTACGCGCTGGCGTAGATCAGGCCTTCCGGCCGGGTCAGCGCGGCCGCGGCGACGAGCACGCCGGCGACGATCGCGACCTTGAACGAGAGCGAGTTTTCCTTGCGCAGCGCGGTGAACAGCAGCGCGGCCAGCGCGGTGGTGAAGAACGCGAACAGCGAATTCTCCAGGCCGGAGACCACCCAGATCACGAACGACGGGATCGCCGCCAGCCCGAGGCCGGTCGCCAGCGTGATCGCCCACGCGTGCCTGCGGAACACCTGGCGGGCCACCAGGTGGCACAGCACCAGGATGCCCGCGGTGAACAACAGGCCGAGCAGCTTGGGGAACAGCACGTAGTCCGGGATGCCGAACAGCAGGCCCTTGTCGAACAGCCCGGCGACCTTGCCCAGCGCGAGCAGGATCATCCAGGTCGGGTCGGAGAAGCCCTCCACCGGCGGCGCGCCGGGGGCCAGCACCGGGCCGAGTCCTTCGGCGACGCTGCGCGAGTAGGAGAACGTGATGGCCGCGTCGTCGACGATCCAGTGCCCGTAGCGCGTGGCGTGCCAGGCGACCGCGGCTACTCCGGCCAGCACCGCCAGCGTCGACGCCAGCCAGCTGAGCTTGAACCGCGAGGGCGGATCGGTCGTCTCCTCCCCCGGCAGGTCGGGCTCGGATACTGCGGTGAGTGCGCTAGCCGTCATGTCCTCGTCACTGTTTCCACTTGCGGATGCTGCCGAAGAAACGCACGAGCCTGCGCCCCCCTTGAAGTCCCGGCCGGGACCTGCGCCGCGGCGCCGCGGTCGACACCGCACTCTAGCCAATACCTCATCCGGGCCGGTTCACACGTCATCCCCGACCGTGATCCACCTCACATTTGTCCGGTTCAGGACAGATGCGAGATGTCGTTGACCAATCGGACCGAGGCGTTGCCGTCGGGATAGAACTCGACGATCGACAGCGACGCCAGGTCAAGGTGCAGCCGGAACAGCAGCGACGGCCCGGCGTCGAGTGCCATCCGCAGCAGGGTCTTGATCGGCGTCACGTGGCTGACCACGAGCACCGTGCGCCCGTCGTACTGCTCGATGAGGTCGCGCCGGGCCTTGCCGACCCGCTCGTGGACCGCGTCGAAGCTCTCGCCGCCGGGCGGCGGGCACGACGAATCGCTCAGCCAGCAGCGGTGCAGTTCCGGGTCCCGCTCGGCGGCCTCGCCGAAGGTGCGGCCCTCCCATTCGCCGAAATCGGTCTCGATGAGCCCGGGGTGCGTCTCGACCCGGCCGCCGAGCGCGTCGGCGACCGCCTGCGCGGTCTGCTTGGTGCGGATCAGCGGCGACGAAACGATCGGGGCCGGTTCGCCGTCCTCGCCGCTCAGGCCGGGCATCGCGGCCAGCCGTTTGGCGGCCGCGGCGGCCTGGCCCCGGCCGTGCTCGGTGAGCGGGACGTCGCCGCGCCCGGAGTAGCGGCGGTCGACCGACATCTCGGTCTGTCCGTGGCGCAGCAGGAGCAGTTTGGTCGGCGTGCCGCTGGCCCCGGTCCAGCCCGCCGGGGACACCCGGTCCGGTTCGGCGGCCTTCGCCCGAGGCCGTACCTCGGCGACCGGGGCGGGCGAGGTCGCGCCGGACCCGGCACTGTCCATGGCGACGTTCGCGAGCCGGTCCGCGTGCGAGTTCTCCGCGCGCGGGATCCAGGTGTAGCCGACCCGCTCGAAGCCCGCCGCGATCTCGCGCGCCTGCGCGGCGAGCGGCTGCAGCGCGGCGTGCTTGATCTTCCAGCGCCCGGACATCTGCTCGACCACGAGCTTCGAATCCATCCGGACGTCCACAATGGACACTCCGAGTTCGGCGGCCGCGGCCAGCCCGGCGACGAGCCCGGAATACTCCGCGACGTTGTTCGTGGCGATGCCGAGGTATTCGTGGCGTTCGGCCAGCACCTCGCCGGTCGCCGCGTCCTTCACGACCGCGCCGTAGCCTGCCGGGCCGGGGTTTCCCCGCGATCCGCCGTCGGCCTCGACGATCGCCCGTTCGGTCACAGGCCCGACTCCAGCGTGCGGACCAGGATCGCGCCGCAGTTGTCGCACTGCACGACGCTGTCCTCGGCCGCGGCCTTGATCTCGGAGATGGTGTTGCGGTCGAGTTCGAGCTGGCAGGCACCGCACCGGCGGGCCCGCAGCAGCGCCGCGCCGATGCCCTTGTGGTCGTAGACGCGGGTGTACAGCTTGAGCAGCGGCTCCGGGAAGCGCGGCAGCAGCTTCGCGCGGTCTTCCTTGCGCCGGGCCTCGGTGGTGTCGAGGTCCTTGAACGCCTCGTCGCGCCGGCCCACGGCGGCCTCGACCGCCTGCACCGCCTTGTCGGCCTCGGCGCTCGTGCGCTGCGCGTCAAGGCCCAGTGCCTCGCGCTGCTCCATCAGCTCCAGCAGGTCGTCCTCAAGCGCGCCCTTGCGGCGGCCGAGCGTCTGCAGCTCGTGCTCGATGTCGGTCATCTGCTTGGCCCCGACCGAACCGGATTCCATCAGCTTGCGGTCGCGGTCCTCGCGCGCCCGCACCGATTCGACCTCTTTCTCCTGCCGGGCGATCTCCCGGTCGAGGTCGGACGTCGCGGTCTCGACCGACACGAGGGCGTCGCGTTTCTCCCGGGCGGTCTTCTCCCCGGCCTCGATCTCGGCGAGCTCGGGCAGAGTGCGGCGGCGGTGCGCGACGCGCGAAAGCTCGGCGTCCACCTTCGCGAGTTCGAGCAGCTGACGCTGGACGGCGGGGTCGGCCTTCACTGTGCTCCCTGATTTAGTTACTGGGCGGTAGCGCGGATGGTCCACGGGTCGGTGCACCGCGTGGAGACGTGAGCTTCGACGGTACCCGCAAAGGCCGCGCCGACAAGGGCCGAGGCCTGTCCGCACCACGGCCACTCGCTGGCCCAGTGCGTGAGACCGACCAGCGCGGGCACGGTGGCCGCGGCGGCGAGGTGTTCGCCAGCGGGATGGTGGCGCAGATCCGCGGTCACGTACGCGTCGACGCCCTCGGCCGTCGCCTTCGCCAAATACGAGTCGCCAGCGCCGCCGGACACCGCGACGGTGCGGATCAGCCGGTCTGGGTCTCCGGCGCCAAGAACGCCCGGCACAGTGACCGGCAACGCGTCGGCGATCCGCTGGACGAACTGCGCGAACGGCTCCGCGGCGGGCAGGTGGCCGATGCGGCCGATCCCGGTGGCACCGCCGGGTTCGTGCGGGTCGAGCGGCCGGTCGACTTCGAGGCCGATGGCTTGCGCGAGCGCGTCGGACACGCCGGGGTCGGCCGAATCGGCGTTGGTGTGCGCGCAGTAGAGCGCGATGCCGCCGCGGATCATGCGGTGCACGAGCGAGCCCTTTGCGGTGTCGGCGGGGACGCCGTGCACGCCGCGCAGCAGCAGCGGATGGTGCGCGACGATCAGCTGCGCACCGGATTCCTCGGCCTCGGCGAGCGTCGCCTCGACCGGGTCGACACAGAACAGCACGCGGCGGACCTCCTCGGCCGGGTCTCCGCAGACGAGCCCGACCGCATCCCAGCTTTCCGCCAGCCGGGGCGGGTAACTGCGTTCGAGGACGGCGATGATCTCGGCTAATGCAGGCACCCGGGGATCCTCGCACGGTCGCTCTGGAACACTGCGAACCATGCCCACGCTGGTGTTTGTCTGCTCCGGAAACATCTGCCGCTCCCCCATGGCAGAGCTCGTCTTCCGCAAGAAGCTCGCCGACGCGGGTCTCGCTGACGCCGTGCGCGTGTCCAGCGCGGGCACCGGTCCGTGGCATGTCGGCGAGAGGGCCGACCGGCGGGCGCGCGCCACGTTGAAGGCGCACGGCTACCCCACCGAGCACATCGCGGCCGAGGTCAGCGACGAAGACCTCGAAGCCGACCTGCTGCTCGCCGCCGACGAGAGTCATCTTGGCTTTCTGCAGTCCCGCGTCGAGGACCCTTCGCGGGTGCGGCTGCTGCGTTCCTTCGACCCGTCCGCCCCGGAAGGCGCCGAGGTGCCGGACCCGTACTACGGCGGCGGCGACGGCTTCGAGGACGTGCTCGGGATGATCGAGCGGAGCGTGCCGGGACTGCTGGACTGGGTCCGCGAACAGGCGTGACGTCCGGTCCGGGTGCGCGCACGGAACGCGACGGCCTACCGTAGAGGGGTGCGGTTGCGGTTTCTGCTCCGGCCGGGATGGCTGGCGTTGACAGTGGTGGTGTTCACCTTCGCCATCTGCTGTTACACGCTGCTGGCCCCGTGGCAGTTCCGCCGCGACGGCGAACAGGTCACCCAGAACAACGCGCTGACCACGTCATTCACCGCGAAGCCCGCGCCCGCGGCGCAGCTGCTGCCGTCCGGGGCGAAGCCGGACAAGAACACCGAGTGGCACCTCGTGTCGATCACCGGCACGTACCTGCCTTCGGCCGAGGTTGTCGCGCGGCTGCGCACTGTGCAGGGCCAAGGTGCGTACGAGGTCCTCACGCCGCTTCGCGCTACTGACGGCACCGTATACCTGATCGACCGCGGCTACGTGGGACTCAGCAGTGACTCCGGCCTGCTCCCGTACGCGGCAGCGCCGGGCGGACAGGTGACGGTCGTCGCGCGCGTGCGAAGCGACGAGACAGACCCGAAGAACCGTGAAGCGTTCGCCGACGCGTCGACGAACGGAAAGCTGCAGAGCTACACCGTCGACTCGCGCGTGGTGGCGAAGTCTTCTGGGCTCACGATCCGGCCCGGGTACTTCCAGCTCGACCAGAACCAGCCTGGCGTGCTCAGCCCGCTGCCGCTGCCGCAGCTCGAATCGGGCCCGTACTTCTCGTATGCGCTGCAGTGGCTGGCGTTCGGCACGATGGCATTGCTGGGCTGGCTGTACTTCACGATCCGCGAACTGCGTCCGGGCGGCGCGCTGACGACCGAGCGTCCGCAGCGCGGCCGGCGCAAGTCCGTCGCGGAGATGCTCGCCGAAGACGAGGACGAGTACACGCCGACCGCCTGAGTGGCCTGGTCGTTTCTCGGGAAGATGGCTCTTTGCCCGGGCCACTTGCCGCACTGATACTGGCGGCATGCTGATCCACCCCTGGGACGCCGCGGACCAGAACGAATGGCGGGAATGGCTCGCCGGACACGATTTCGGCGAACTGGTCGCCGGCGGCCGCGGCCGCGATCTCCCGGTGGTGGTGCCGACGCATTTCGTCTTCGACGGCGACGCGACCGTCCGGCTGCACCTAGCCCGGCCGAATCCGGTGTGGCCGCTGCTGGAGGAACACCCGCGCGCCCTGCTGACGGTGACCGGGGACTACACCTACGTCCGCTCGGACTGGAACACCGACGGCGATCCCGCACTCGGCGTGCCCACGTCGTACTACGCGAGCGTGCAACTGGCCTGCGACGTCCGGCTCGTCGACGATCCCGAGGAGAAGGCCGCGCTGCTGAACCACCAGCTGGCGCACTTCGAACCGGACGGCCAGCGCACCCCAGTGTCCGCTGTGGACGCTCCGGATCGGCGGCTGCTGCCCGGGATTCGCGGCGTCGAGCTGGCCGTGACCGAGGTGCGGGCGAAGTTCAAGTACGGCGGGAACAAGAACTCCGAGGACCGGCAGCGGATCGGGGCACGGCTGGCCGAGAGGGGCGGGTTCAATGACGCGGAAGCCATCGCGCACTTGACGGACTCGTGAGTGCCTATCACGGTGAGAACCGAGAGGCGCTCACGACCTTTCCCGGCGCACCCCGCTCGCCACCGCGGCCACGAGTACCGACGTCCCCGCAGCCAGCCACCCCACCACCCGGGACAACTCCACCGCGCGCGTCACGTGCCCGGCGTCCGGATTCCGGCCAACCCCGAGCACCGGCAACTCCACCACACCCTGCGGATACTCAGTCCGCCCGCCGACGCGAATCTCCAGCGCCCCAGCGAAAGCCGCCTCGACCCGACCCGCATTCGGGCTCGGATGCGCGATCGTGTCCCGCCGCCAAGCGCGCCACGCACCACCGGCCGAACCGCCGACCACCGGCGCACCCAAGACAGTCAGCGCGGCGGCGGCCCGAGTCGGCAAGAGGTGCACAAGTTCGTCAAGCCGGTCAATAACCCAGTGCCCGGGAAGCAACCGGCGCAGCAGCCCGACGGTCCGCGCCGCGAGCAGCCCGGGCACGCCCGCGACCGCGCCCCACAGCAGCGGGGTCACGACCACTTCGGACGTGTTCTCAGCCAGAGTTTCCACCGAAGCACGGGAAAGCCCGATCGTGCTCAGCCCGCCGGTGACGCGCGGGTCCAGTTCGGACAGTGTGTCGCGTGCGGGTTCGAGACGGCCTTCTTCGAGATCGCGAGCCAGCTCCGTCCCCTGGGTAGCCAGCCCGGCCGCGCCGACGACCGCCCAGGTCGCCACTGCCGTCGTCGTGGCTTGCAGCACCGGGCTGCGGCGGCCGGTGCGCTCGACCAGCACTCCGGCCGCGACTGCCGCGCAGGCGATTCCCAAGCCTGCCGCGCGTCGCGAACCCGTGGCGGCGACCACCTGACCGAAGGCGGCGACCGGCGGACGTCGCCGCGGGTCGCCGAGTGCTCCGTCGGCGGCCAAACCGAGAATCAAGCCGATCGCGCGCGCCGCGCTCACCTGTAGCCCCCCGAACGTGGACGATTCAGCCGCCGAGATTACTCGACACCGCGGCGGCGATTTCCTCGCGTGCCTGGTCCACGATGTCGCGCATCGCGCGTTCGGCGCGAGCCGCGTCGGCGAGGTCGACCGCTTCGGCGACCTCGACGTGCAGCGCGACCGCCTCGGGCTGCGGTTCGTCCGGCATCAGGCCGTGTCCGGTGCGACCGGCGAGTACTTCGGCGACCGCTGAGGACAGCTGCGCGAACATCGGATTCCGCGACGCGGACAGCAGCAGATCGTGGAATGCGACGTCGTGGCCGAGGAAGGCATCCAGGTCGCGGGCGCGCGCCGTGCGCTGGAGATGCACCGCCAGCGCGCGCAGCCGTCCGCGTTCCTCCGGGGTCGCCCGGAGCGCGGCGAACCGGGCGGCGCACGGTTCGACGGCCGAACGCAGCTCGGTCAGCGTGCGCAGCGCGGTCGGCCGGTCGGCACCGTCGAGCTGCCAGCGGATCAGCCTCGGGTCATAGTGGTTCCACTCGGCCGGCTCGCGGACGGTGACCCCGACGCGGCGGCGGCTGCTGGTCAACCCCATCGTCTCAAGGACCCGGACCACCTCGCGGGCCACCGTCCGCGAAGCCCCGTACCGCTCCTGCAGCTCCTCCGACCGCAACACCGCGCCCGGTGCCAGCTCACCGCTCGCGATGGCCGCGCCGAGTTCGTCGAGCATGTCCTCGTGCCGATCGTTCCCCACCGGGTTAACGTAGCGCGCTGACTCGATTAAGTACTACTTCTTCTTGATTAAGTAGTACTTTTGAGTTTGACTCTCCAGGGCACAAAGACGTGGGAGGTGCGCATGACGGTCATCGTGGTGATGGGCGTATCGGGCTCGGGCAAGACGACAGTCGGCACGGCGCTCGCGAAGGAACTCGGAACCGTGTACGCCGAAGCAGACACCTTCCACCCGCAGGCGAACATCGAAAAAATGACCGCCGGGCACCCGCTGAACGACGAGGACCGGGCACCGTGGCTGGCCGCGATCGCGGAGTGGATCGGGAAGCACCACGAAAACGGCGCGGTCGTCAGCTCGTCCGCCTTGAAGCGGCGCTACCGCGACGTGCTGCGCGGCGGCGGAGACGTGTGGTTCCTGCACCTGCACGGCTCGCGCGACCTGCTCGCCGAGCGGATGAAGACCCGCAGCGGCCACTTCATGCCGGTCTCGCTGCTCGATTCCCAGCTCGCCGACCTCGAACCGCTTGAGCCGGACGAGCCGGGGGCGACCTTCGACACCAGTCTCTCCCCCGCCGAACTCGTCGAGTCGGCGCTGACCGCGTTCCGGGAGCGCGCATGAGCACCCTCGCCGCCGGCTGGACCGGCCACGACACCCGCCTGATCCTCGCCACGGTGCTCGCCATCGCCGTGATCGTGGTGCTGATCAGCAAGGTCAAACTGCATCCGCTGCTCGCGCTCACGCTGGGTTCCGGCGTGCTCGGCCTGGTCGCCGGGATGCCGGTGGACAAGCTGCTGAAGAGCTTCACCAACGGCGTCGGCAGCACCGTCGCGTCCGTCGGCGTGCTGATCGCGTTCGGGGCGATGCTGGGCAAACTGCTCGCCGATTCCGGCGGCGCGGACCGGATCGTCGACACCGTGCTCGGCCGGGTCCGCGGCCCCGGGCTGCCGTGGG
This sequence comes from Amycolatopsis rubida, assembly GCF_900115345.1. GTDB lineage: Bacteria > Actinomycetota > Actinomycetes > Mycobacteriales > Pseudonocardiaceae > Amycolatopsis > Amycolatopsis rubida. The sequence goes on from NZ_FOWC01000018.1 coordinate 66,418, forward strand.
CGATGGCGCTGGTCGCCGCGCTGATCGGGTTGCCGATGTTCTTCGAAATCGGCCTCGTCATGCTGATCCCGGTGGTGCTGCTGGTCGCGAAGCGCAGCGGTAAACCGGTGCTGCTGCTGGGAATTCCGGCACTGGCCGGACTGTCGGTGCTGCACGGCCTGATCCCGCCGCACCCCGGCCCGCTGGCCGCCGCCGGTTCGCTGAACGCCAACGTCGGCCTCACCCTGGGGCTTGGCCTGCTGGTCGGCCTTCCCACGGTGATCATCGCCGGTCCGTTGTTCGGCCGCCTCGCCGCGAAGATGGTGCCGGACGCCGCGCCGCCCGCCCGGCTGGTCCCGGAGTCCGAGGGCACCGACGAAAAGCACCGCCCGAGCTTCTTCGCGACGCTGTCCACGGTGCTGCTGCCGGTCGTTCTGATGCTGGCCAAGGCACTCGCGGACATCTTGGCGGACAAGGGAAACCCGGCCCGCCGCATCCTGGACTTCATCGGCGACCCGCTCGTCGCACTGCTGCTGGCGGTCCTGGTCGGCATGGTCGTGCTGGGCCGCCCGGCGCGACTGAACCGGGAACGCCTCTCGTCGATCATCGGGGATTCCCTCGGCCCGATCGCCGGGATCGTGCTGATCGTGGCCGCGGGCGGCGGATTCAAGCAGACCCTGGTCGACGCCGGGGTCGGCGACGTGATCACCAGCCTCTCCCAGGGCGCGCACCTCTCCCCGCTGCTGCTCGGCTGGCTGGTCGCGGTGGCGATCCGCCTGGCGACGGGCTCGGCAACCGTCGCGACGGTCTCCGCGGCGGGCATCGTCGCCCCGCTGGCCGCGACGCTGGACCCGACGCACAACGCCCTGCTGGTGCTGGCCATCGGTGCCGGATCGCTCTTCTTCTCGCACCTGAACGACGCCGGGTTCTGGCTGGTCAAGGAGTACTTCGGGATGTCGGTCGGCCAGACGTTGAAGAGCTGGTCGGTGATGGAAACGGTGATCTCGGTGGTGGCGATCGCGCTGATCCTGCCGCTGGGCGCACTGCTTTAGCGCCGAACCCTTCGACGGCCGCCGGGTTTCGAGCCCGGCGGCCGTTCTCTTCGGTTGACATGTGACCTTTTGGTCACCTATTCTCGGTGCGTGCCCGACGAGGACCTGGTTTTCAAGGCGCTGGCGGATCCGACCCGCCGGTTCCTGCTCGACCTGCTCTACGAGCGCGACGGCCGCACGCTCACCGAGCTGGAGTCCGAAGTGGACATGACCCGGTTCGGGGTGATGAAGCACCTCAAGCTGCTCGCGGAGGCCGAGCTGGTCGTCTCGCGCAGGGAGGGGCGGGAGAAACGGCACTTCCTGAACCCGGTCCCGATCCGCCGGATCCACGACCGCTGGATCGACAAGTACACCGCACACCACACCTCGGCGCTGCTGGACCTCAAGGCCCAGCTCGAAGCCGAAGAATCGCAGAAGGAGCCCGGAACATGAGCGACACCACGACCGTGCAGGTCAACCGCGTCTACATCAAGGCCACCCCGCAGGCGGTGTGGGACGCCATCACCAAGCCGGAGTGGACGGCGAAGTACGGCTACACCGGCCTTGCCGACTTCGACCTCAAGCGCGGCGGCAAGCACCGCACCAAGCCGACCCAGGAGTTCATCGACTCCGGTTTCACCAGCGACCTCCTCGACGGCGAGGTACTTGAGGCCGATCCGCCGCGCAAGCTGGTGATCACCTGGAAACTGCAGATGGACCCGAGCCTCGTCGCCGAGCCGTACACCACGCTCACTTACGACATCGAGGAAACGCAGACCGCGGGCACCCGGCTCACGGTCACCCACGACGTCACCGGCGCGCCGAACCACGCGGCGCTCGTGTCCGGCGTGCACGAGGACATCAACGCCGGCCCGGGCGAGAACGCGGGCGGCGGCTGGGCTTGGGTCCTGTCCGACCTGAAGTCCGTTTTGGAGACGGGCAAGAACCTCACGGCCTGACGCGGGGGCGGGGTGGCTGCTTTCGAGCAGCCACCCCACATTCACGCGCGTTGCGTCGCGGCCGTCAGCGCGGCTTTCGCGGAGTCAGAAGCCCCGAGTTTGTCCAAACCGAACAGTGCGGCTCCGACAACCGGGTTCACCTCCACCACGCGCACCTGCGCCCGCGGCGCCACTTTCAGGCACCGCCGTTCGATGTCCGCGATCACGGAAGCGCCTACCCCGGTCAGCACGCCGCCGCCGAGAATGACCTCGGGAGCCGAGGTCGTGAGGTCCAACCGGCGCATGATCGCGGCCACCAGCAGGCTCACTTCCTCGGCGAACCGCGTCACCACGTCCTGTGCGACCTCGTCGCCTGCCGCGGCCACCTCGAACAACAGCGGGCAGAGACCATGGATCGAGGCGGCGTCGATCTCCTCGAAGTGCAGGCCCTGCACGACATCCAGCAGCGTCGCGGCACCGAAGTACTCCGCGACCGCCGATTCCAGCGCGGTCCGCGGACCGCGGCCGTCCTCAGCGCGGACGGCCCACCACAGCGCTTCCTCGCCCAGCCGGTACCCGCCGCCCCAGTCGCCCGACACCTTGCCCAGCGCGGGGAAACGGTAAGACCGGCCGTCCGGGGCGAAGCCGGCGCCGTTGATGCCCGCGCCGCACACCACCGCTACCCCGGTGCCGTCGGAACTTCCGGCCCGCAGCAACGCGAGAACGTCATTGCCGACGTCCACAGTGGAACTCCAGCCGCGTGCGGACAAAGCCTTGTGCAGCGCCGTTTCTTCGCGGGGGAAGTCCAGGCCGGCCAGGTAGGCCGAGGTGTGCACGGCGAACGGCGGATCCGCAGGCAGCCCAGCAGCGTGCAGTGCTTTCTGGACGAATTCTTCCAACGCGGCAACGCATCCGTCGACCCCGACCCGCTGGGGAGAAACACCGGGGCCGCGGGAAGCGCCGAGCACGACGCCGTCCCGCGAAACGACCAGCACCTCGGTCTTGCTGTTCCCCCCGTCGATCGCGACGACGGTGTCGCTCATGCCCGCGCCCAGGGCAGGAAGTCCCGGTTGCGTGCGACGAGTTCGTCCGCGAGCTGGTCCGCCTTGGTGTACTGGCCGACCAGCGGGTGCGCGAGCAGGGCATCCGCGACCCGGTCCCGGCCGCCCTTGATCGCGGCGTCCAGAGCCAGGTACTCGTAAGCCGTGACCCCGGCGATCAGTCCGGCGAATCGCGGGTCCACCGGAGACTGCGGAATCGGGTTCGCGCCCGCGGAATCCACAGTGGAGGAAACCTCGATCACCGCGTCGTCCGGCAGGAAATCGAACGTGCCGTTGTTGCCGACGTTCACCACGTGCTCCTCGGCGCCGCCGCCGGAAGTGAGCGCGTGCACAAGCTGCACCGCCGCCTCCGAGTAGTACGCGCCGCCGCGCTTCTCCAGCGATTCCGGCTTCGTGACCTGCTCCGGGTCGAGATAGATCTTCAGCAGTTCTTCCTCGACGTCGCTGACCACCTCGGCACGCGGGCGCTCGGTCTGCTGCTTGGCGACCTGAGCGTCGTGCGAGTAGTAGTACTTGAGGTAGTACGACGGCACGGCCCGCATCCGCTGCATCCACCCAACCGGAACGCTGACCTCCGCGCCGAGGTATTCCGCGTGCTGGGCAAGCAGCTCCGGCAGCCGGTCGACGCCCTCGACCAGGACGCCGCGTTCCCAGCTCAGGTGGTTCAGTCCAGTGTGGATCAACTTGACGTCGCCGGTCGAAGCGCCGAGCAGCTTCGCGAACTTGCGCTGCAGGTTGATCGCGACGTTGCACAGGCCGACCGCACGGTGCCCCTCCTGCAACAGCGCGCGGGTGACGATTCCGACCGGGTTGGTGAAGTTGACGATCCAGGTGTCGTCACCGGCGACCTTGCGCACGCGTTCGGCGATGTCGAGCACCACCGGCACCGTGCGCAGCGCCTTCGCCAAACCGCCCGCGCCGGTCGTCTCCTGGCCGACGCAGCCGCACAGGTGCGGGAACGTCTCGTCCGACGCGCGCGCCTTCTGACCGCCGACCCGCAGCTGAATGAGGACCGCCGACGCACCGTCGACGCCTTCCTCCAGACTCGCCGTCGTGCGCACGCGGGCCGGATGCCCCGCGTGGTTCAGCAGCCGCTGACTGAAATCGCCGACCGCTCCGACCCGGTAGGCATCCGGGTCGATCAGCACGATCTCGTCGACGTCGAGCGAGGCCCGCCGTCCGGCGATGCCGTCGATCAGCTCCGGCGTGTAGGTGGACCCACCGCCGACCACTGCCAGTTTCATCCCTTGACTCCCGTGAACGTGATGCCCTTGACGAACGACTTCTGCGCGAACACGAACAGCACGATCACCGGCAGCATGATCAGCGCGGTGGCGGCCATCGTGAGGTTCCATTCGACGTGGTGCATGCCTCGGAAGGACGCGATCGCCAGTGAAAGCGGCCAGTTGTCTTTGTTCTCGCCCGTGTAGAGCAGCGGGCCGAAATAGTCGTTCCAGGTGAACAGGAAGCAGAACATCGCGGTGGCCGCGATCCCCGGCTTCGCCATCGGGATCAGCACCCGCGTGAGCACCCGGAACTCGTTGCAGCCGTCGATCTTCGCCGCTTCGAGATAGTCCTTCGGGATGGTGAGGAAGAACTGCCGCAGCAGGAAGATCGAGAAGGCGTCGAAGAAGAAGTACGGCACGATGAGCGGCACCAGCGTGCCGGTGAACCCGAGCCGCACCCACAGATCGTACAGTGGAACGACGGTGACCTGCGGCGGCAGCATCATCGCGACGACCACGAGCATGAAGCACAGGTTCTGCCCGCGCCACCGCAGTTTCGCCAGCCCGTACGCCGCCGGGATCGCCGAGACCAGCGCACCGATCGTCGCCAGCGCCGAGTACAGCAGGCTGTTGCCGAAGTACTCCAGCAGCGGAGCCTTCTTGAACACTTCGATGAAGTTCTCGAAATGCCATTCGGCCGGCCACAGGCTGGACGTCATCGCCTGGTCGCTCTTCATCACCGAGGTGAGGAAAACGAACAGCAGCGGCAGCATGAAGATCACGCCGAGCGCGATGCCGACCGCGTGTGTGGCCACAAAGGACAGTTTTTTGTCCCAGCGCCGCTTGAACTTCTCCCGCGGATGCACCGGAGGAGCCGGGGGCGCGGGGGCTGAAATCGTGGTCATGCGCCCTCCTCCTGATGCTGGTTCTTCCGCATCTGCCGCACCAAAATCCAGGTGAACCCGGCCGACACCAGGAACAGCAGCACTGCCATCGCGGCCGCGTAACCCATGTTGAAGTACCGGAAACCCTGTACGTACAACCAGATCGGATAGGTCAGCGTCGAGTTCTCCGGCGCACCGATCAGTTTCGAGTTCCCCGCGACGTCCGCGGTGCCCGCGGAAGCGGACGCGGCGACGATCGCTTGGGTGAAGAACTGCAATGCGTAGATCATCGAGTTGACCACGCCGAACAGCAGCACCGGCGAGATCGACGGCAGCGTCACGTGCCAGAACCGGCGCACCGGACCGGCCCCGTCGAGTTCCGCGGCCTCGTACTGCTCCTGCGGAACGTCCAGCAACGCGGCCAGGATGATGATCATCAGCTCGCCCGAACCCCACAGCGCGAGCAGGGTCAGCGCGGGCTTCGACATTTCCGGGCTGTTGAACCACAATCCGCCGTCAATGCCCACCAGCCGCAGGAACCGGTTCACCGGGCCGAATTCCGGGTTGAACACGAAGACGAACGCGAGGGTCGCGGCCGCAGGCGGGGCGAGCGCGGGCAGGTAGCAGAGCGTGCGGACGATGCCGACGCCCGACTTCAGCCGCGAGATCACCGACGCCACGCCGAGCGAGAACAGCACCCGGCAAACGGTCAGGATGATCACCAGCCACAACGTGTTGTACGCGGCGGTTTTCACCAGCGGCTCGCTGGTGAACATGCGCACGTAGTTGTCAAACCCAATCCACTGTGGAGGGTTGATCAGGTCGTAGCGGGTGAACGAGTAGAACAGCGTCGCGCCGAGCGGGTAGGCGAAGAAGACGAGGAACCCGAGAGTCGCCGGCGCCATGAACCAGAAAACCGTGCGCCTGCGCTTGGCCCGGGGAGACCCCTTCCGCGCCTGGTTCGGCGCGGAAGGGGTTCCGGTTTCCGCTGCGGTCAGCGTGGTCATCCGCCGGCGCCCTTCTGCGCCAGTTCGTCGTTGATCTGCGCGTCGACCTTCTTCAGGCCCGCGTCCAGATCAGGCACCGACCCGGCCTGCCACTTCTCAGCGAAGTCGTTGACCGCCTTGAGGAACGCGTCGCCGATCGGCGTGGTCGGGTTGGCGACCAGCTTGCCGCTGTTGTAGATGTCGGTGAAGGTCTTGAACTGCGGCGGCATCTTCAGGTTCGGCGAGTTCAGCGAATCCTTGGTGCTGGGCACGTTGTTCAGGCCGTTGGCCATCTCGACGAGGGTGTCGGTGTCGAGCGAGGCCTGCTTGATCAGCTCCCACGCCGCGCCGGGGTTCTTCGCGCCCTTCGGGATCGCGATGATCGTGCCGGTGCCGAACCCGCCGCCGTACTGCCCGGCCAGGCTGTCGAGCACCGGAGCGGGGGCGGTGCCGTAGTCGAGCGAGGGCACCTGGTCCTTGATGAACGCGGTGCGGAACTCGCCGTCGTAGATCATCGACAGCTTGCCGGTCTGGAAACCGTTGTCCTTCGAGTACTCGTCACCCAGACCGGCCTTGAACTTCTCGACCTTCTCGTGCCCGCCGTAGAAGTCGATGAGCTTCTTCTGGAACTGGAACATCTCTTTCCAGCCAGGGCTGGAAGCGAGCGACGATTTCCCGTCCGGGCCCATGAACTTGGCCCCGAAGTTCGGCGCCCAGTACTGCGCCTGGTTGGCGTAGAACGGCATCGACGGCAGGAAGCCCGCGGTCTTGATCGAACCGTCCGGGTTGAACTCGGTGAGCTTCTTGACGTCCTCGAACAGTTCCGTGGTGTTCTTCGGCGGGCCGGCGATGCCCTTGGCCGCGAACTGCGCCTTGTTGTAAAAGAACCCGTACACGTCGGCGAGCATCGGCATCGCGCACCGCTTGCCCTGGTAGGAGGTGTAGTCGCGGACCGCCTGCGGGATCTGTTCGAGGTCGATCTTGTCGCGCTCGATGTAGGGCTTCAGGTCCTGGAAGCTGCCGGTCGAGCACCACGCGCCGAGGTTGTCGGTGTAGAACGAGATCGCCACGTCCGGCGGGTTGCCGCCGCGGATCGACTGGGTGAGCTTGTCGTCGTCCTGGTTCCCCTCGTGCTTGATGGTGATGGTGGGGAACTTCGCCTTGAGCTTGTCCAGCGCCTTCGTGACCACGCCGTACTCGCGGTCGGTGAACTTGCTGTAGACGGTAATGGTGAGCTTGTCGTCCTTGTTCGGCGGGGCCGCGGCTTCACCGCCGCCGGCGGGCGCGGCGGCACCGCACGCGGCGGTCGCCAGCAGCGTGCTCGCCGCGAAAGCGCTGAGCAGCAGAGATCCGCGCTTGCGCGCGATTCTCCGGATGCGGGTGGGAGCGGACATGAACCCTCCTGTCCTTCGGGTGGGTCTACTCGGTCGGGGACGGGGCTTGCTCTCCGGCGGACCGACGCGGCCCGAGGAGCGTGGGGGTGACGACGCCGAAGACGTCCTCACGGGCGGTGGCGAGCGCGGACTGCAACGCACCGGCGCGCACCGCGTTGCCCTGCACCGAAGCGACGCCGACGGGCGTGCGAGGCAGGACAAGTTCGTGCAGTTTCTCCGCGACGATCCCGGCGAACTCGTCGCCGCCGGCGCGACTGGTCTCACCGCAGAGCAGGATGAGCTGCGGGTCGGCGACCGCGACGAGGCTCGCGACCCCGCTGGCGACACGCCGCGCGAGATCGTCCAGAAACCCTTGGTGCGCCGTGCGACGCGCTTGCGTGACGGCATCCCAGCCGCTGTCCGCGGAGATGCCGTGCGCCTTGGCGAGCCGGACGATCGCCGAGGAGTCGACCAGGTTGCCGTACCGGGCCCCGGCCGAGGGCCAGCTGTCGCCAGTGTCCACAGTGGCCGGATCGGGGACGCGCATCCAGTCGATCTCGCCGCCGCCACCGGTCGCGCCGCGCAGCAGCCGCCGTCCGATGACGACCGCGCCGCCGACGCCCTCAGACAGCCACACCAGCACGAAATCGTCGACGTCCTGCGCGTTGCCGACCGTCATTTCCTCAACGGCGACAAGGTTTACGTCGTTCTCGATCTTGACCGTCACGCCGAGTTCGTCGCTCAGCCGCGCCGGCACGTCGAACCCGAGCCAGCCCGGGATGTGCGGGGCCGAGGACAGCAATCCGGTGCGCGGATCGAACGCGCCCTGCGCGCCGATGACCACATTGGCCAGATCGTCGAGCCGCAGGCCCGCGGCCTTGGTGACCCGGCGCAGCGCCTGGCCGAACGACCCGACCACGTCCGCGTCCTCGGCCACCGGAAGCTGCACGCGGTACTCGGCGAGCACCGCCCCGGCGACGTCGGCGACCACGAAGTCCGCGACCCGAGGGGTGAGGTCGACGGCCGCGACGTGCGCGAGGGCACCGTTGACCGCCCACAGTTGCGCGCGCGGCCCGCGTCCGCCGCCGGCCCGCTCCCCCGCTTTGCCCACGAGATTGTCCTGCTCAAGGCGGGTGAGCAGCTGCGCGGTGGCGGGTTTGGACAGCCCGATGGCGGCCTCCAGCTCGGCCCGCGTGAGCGGCCCGTTCCGCAGCAACGCCTCAATCGCCGCACGGTCGTTCATCTCGCGCAACGTTCGCGGACTGCCGGCTCGCACCTGGCCGCTCCTTTATTAGGAAACTTTACAGACGGTTTCGGCGACTGTAGTGAGCGCGGCCACACGGCGTCAATGGGCTGGGGAAACTGCGGGGTAACGGCTTGATACCGCGGGATGTCCGCGCCAGGCGCAGGGTGACCGGGCGAGCGCGGACCGTACGCGGTCCAGACCGGGGAGAGGGGTGGTCCGGGGTCCGGCGCGGCCGGGGGGGCTAGGGAGCGGGTGGTCCGGCGTCCGGTGCGGGCGGAGGCTAGCGAGAGGGGCGGTCCGGCGTCCGGCGCGGGCGGAGGCTAGCGAGAGGGGCGGTCCGGCGTCCGGCGCGGGCGGAGGCTAGCGAGAGGGGCGGCCCGGCGTCCGGTGCGGGCGGGGGCTAGCGAGAGTCGTGAGTGGCGATCCCGGTTCTCACCAGGATCGCCACTCACGAGCCCGTCACTCCTCGGCTTCCGCCCATGCCTTCAGCATCACCCGGGCGATCGACGAATTCCCGGGCAGCAGCAGATTCGACGCCCCACCGGCGATCGGCGTCGGCAGGCCGCTCCCGGCGTTCCGGAACGCGGCCCGGACGTCCTCACGGGACACCCACAGCGCTTCCTCGATCTCACCCTCCGCCGGGACCAGCTGCGCGTCGCGGTCCGCGCGCGCGGTGAAGCCCAGCATGATCGAGCGCGGGAACGGCCACGGCTGGCTGCCGAGATACCGCACGTCCCCGACCTCGATCCCGGCCTCCTCGCGGATTTCGCGGACGACGCAGCCCTCCAGGGACTCCCCCGCCTCCACGAATCCGGCGAGCACCGAATACCGGTCCGGTGGCCAGATCGGCTGCCGGGCGAGCAGGACGTGCGAACCGTTGACGCCGTCGAGGTCGTGCACCAGGCAGATCACCGCCGGGTCGGTGCGCGGGTATTCCTCGTGGCCCTTGGCTTCGCAGCGGCTGGCCCAGCCGAACTGGATCAGCTGCGTCGGCGAGCCGTCACGGGCGCAGAACCGAGAACGCCGCCGCCAGTGCCGCAGTGCCTGCGCGGTGGTGAACAGCCCGGCCGACGTGTCGTCCAACCGCTCGCCGTATCCGCGCAGCTCGACCCACAGCTCGCCGTTGGCGCGCGGGACCTCTTCGATCACGCCCCAGCTGCCCGCCAGCCGCACACTGTCGACGTCGCCTTCGATGCTGCCGGGCAACGACCAGTAGTCGACGTCCTCCCACTCGCCGAGGAACACCGCGTCGGCGGGCGGTTCGGTGCCGAAGTCCATCGCCTTGCGGGTGGCCAGCGCGGAGCCGCCCTCGACGACCGGCGTGCGGCCGGTGTCGTCGAGCAGCACCACGCGGGCTTCCGACCATTTCGCGGCGAGCCGCTCGGGGTTGGTGCGCAAGGTTTCCTGACGGTCCACTGTGGAACGCGACAGGGTCGGGAGTGCCCCTAGCTCGAACGGAACGCTCATCAGTCCTTCTCGCTGGTGGAAACTCCGAGCGCGGCCAGCTTCGGCGCGAGCAGGTCCGCGTCGCCGACCACGACGCCGGTGAACCGGCCCGGCGCGAAGAACTCGGCCGCGGCTTCGGCGACCTGCTCCGCGGTGACGGCCGCGAGCCGCTCCGGGTGGCTCTGCAGCCATTCGATGCCGAGGCCGTTCGACGCCAGCGCCATCAGCTGCCCGGCGAGCCCGCCCTGGGAGGACGTGCCGGTGACGAGCGAGCCCATCGCGTACTGCCGCACCGATTCGACCTCTTCGGCCGTCGGCGGCACGGTGCCGAGGCGGAACAGCTCGTAGCGGGTTTCCAGGTACGCCGCCGCGGTGACCTCGTTGGCGGTGTCCGCGTCCACATTGACCACTGCGGTGTCGCCGGTGAACTCGAAGCCCGAGTGCGCGCCGTAGGTGTATCCCTTGTCCTCGCGGATGTTTTCCACCAGCCGCGAGGAGAAGTACCCGCCGAACGCCAGGTTCGCCAGCTGCAGCGCCGGGTACCGCGGGTCGACGCGCGGCACCGTCTGCGCGGACAGCCGGATCTGCGACTGCACCGCGCCGGCGCGCGGCACCAGCAGGACGTTGCCGCCGGTCAGCACGGGCAGCGGCGGCAGCACCACGGCCGAACGATCCGACTTCCAGCCGCCGAGCGCACGCTCCAGTTCGGCCGGAACCTCTTGCGGGTCAAGGTCTCCGACCAGCACGAGCACCGCACCGCGCGGCAGCACCGAAGCGGTGTGCAACGCGCGCACCTGCTCGGCGGTCACCTCGGCGACGTCCTCCGCCTGCGGGACTTCGCGGGTCACCGGGTGGTCGCCGTACCGGTGCTTCTGCAGTGCTTCGCGCGCGATGGTGCGCGGCTGCGTCCGCGACACCGCGATGCGCTCGATCAGCCGCTCCCGCTCGCGCGCGACCTCCGCGTCGCTGTACGTCGCGCCGGTGAGCACGTCGCCGAGCACCTCCAGCAGCGTCGGCAGGCCCTCGGACAGCGCGGTGCCGCCGAAGTACAGCCGCTCCGGGTCCACGCCCGCGCTCAGTTCGCCGCCGATCAGCGCGACCTCCGCGTCGATTTCCACCCGATCGCGCCGCGCGGTGCCAGTGAGCACAGTCTCCGCGAGCACCTCCGCGGTGGCCGCGTGCATCCGGTCCTCGCCCGCGAACGGAATCCACAGCCGCAGTTCGACCATCGGGACGCTCGCCTTGCGCACCGCGAGCACGCGCAGCCCGTTGGAGAGCGTGGTGTCCACATGGGACAGATCGGCGGCGGCGCGCTGGTGGCCCAGCGCGGGCAGCGGACGCGGTCCGGCGGCGGTGCGGCCGATCTCCTCGGCGCTGCGGTGTGCGGCTTTGACCTGTTCAGCCGAGGTCACTGTTCCGTCCCTTCGGTGCTTGCGGGCTTCACGACGAGCACGGCGCGCGCGTCCGGGCGCAGCGCCTTGGCCGCCGCCGACACAGCTTCGCCGGAGACCGCGGACAGGCGGTCGGCGAGCTGGTAGACCAGCGACGCGTCGCCGTAGAGCAGTTCGAACGCGCCGAGCGCCAGCGTGCGCGACACGAGCCGGTCGTGCTCCGCGTGCAGGCTCGCCGCCCAGCGCGCGGTGACCTTCTTCAGTTCCTGTTCGTCCGGCGGTGTGGACGCGAGCTTCTCCAGCTCCTCGTCCAGCGCGGCCAGCACGCGCTCGCGCGGCACGTCCGGCGGGTGGATCGCGGTGATGGTGAACGTGTCCGGATCGCGGGCCTCGAACGGGCCGAACAGCCCGGCTCCGGCGCCGACGTCGACCACCAGCGGTTCGACGTGCACCAGCCGCTGCTGCAGCCGCGAGCCGTCACCGTCGGTGAGCACGCCCGCCAGCACCAGGTAGGCGAGGTAGCCGTCGAGGTCGTTGACGGGGTCCGGCATCCGGTAGCCGACGGCCAGCGCGGGCAGCGGCGCGTGCGGGTCGGTGTGCTCGCCGAGCAGCTGCGTGGTGGGCAGCGGCTCGGCGAACGACGGACGGACCGGGGCCGGCCGGTGCGGGACGTCGCCGAAGTGCTTCTGGACGAGCGCCTTGGCCTCTTCCACCTCGAAGTCGCCCGCGACGGTCAGCACCGCGTTGGCCGGCGAGTAGAAGGTGTCGAAGAAAGCGGCGCAGTCGTCCAGCGTCGCGCCTTCGAGGTCTTCGAAGGCGCCGTAGCCGTCGTGCGCGTTGGCGAAGGTGGAGTACAGCACCGGCGGCAGCAGGATCCACGGGAATCCGCCGTACGGCCGGTTGCGCACGTTCAGCCGGATTTCCTCCTTGACGACCTCGATCTGGTTCGCCAGGTTCTCCGCGGTCAGCTTCGGCGCGCGCATCCGGTCGGCTTCGAGGAACAGCGCGCGTTCCAGCGCCGCGGCGGGCAGCACCTCGTAGTAGTCGGTGTAGTCCGGGTGCGTGGAACCGTTGAAGGTGCCGCCGCTGGACTGCACGTGCCGGAAATGCGCCAGTTTCTCCAGGCTTTCGCTGCCCTGGAACATCAGGTGCTCGAAGAGGTGCGCGAAACCGGTCAACCCCTCCGGCTCGGAACGGAAGCCCACGTCGTAGTGCACGCTGACCCCGACCACCGGCGCGGTCGGGTCAGGAGCGAGCACCACGCGCAGACCGTTGTCGATCGTGAAACGGAAGAGCTCGGGATCGGCCATGCCTCCACCCTACGCAGGCGCGGGCGTCTTGGGCTCGTCCGGTCGGAGGTGCCTCGCGCCCTCGAACGCGACGGTCAGCGCGACCACGAATCCGCTGGTCCGCGCCAACGGCACGACGTCCTCGCCGGAGCTGCCGTACCAGTACGCCGACAGCGAACAAGCGTTAACTAGCCAAGCATCTGCTTCGCCCAGCGCGTACGCGTACGGGAGCACGCGAGAGACGAGCAGTTCGTCGTCCGGCGCTTCCGTCGTGAGCAGCTGTGCGTTGAGGCCGAGAAGGCGGTCCCGAAGGTCTAGGCCTGCCTTCGTGCGCTCCGGCAGGAAGCGAGCGGCTGCCGTCACCGCGATGCCGGTGGCGAGAAGCACCAACCCGAGTTGTGCGTAACCGACGGTGAAGGCCAGCAGGACGGTGAGGAAGACGCCATACCCACATAGCCGCGGGCCGATCTTCGACAGTCGCTTCGGCGAGCGCCAGCCGCGACGGACAGTGTCGGTGACTAGCTCACGCACGCCTGCTTCGCGGACTTCGGCGAGCATCGCGGCTTCGCCGGGCACGGCGGCTTCGTACACCGCGCGCTCGAAGGCCGTCAGGTGTTCGTCGGGCGGATTGCGGCGCACGAGGACCCAGTTGCGCGGGCCGTCTTCGCTGACCCATAGGTAGTTACGGACGCATAGGTCGAGCACTGTCGCGGCTAGGTCGACGGAGCTGACGCGTCCGGTGAGAAGCAGTCCTACGTGTCCGGGGAGCACGCCGTCTGGCGAAGAGAAGCGGCCATTGTCGAGAAGCTGTACGGGGGTAGCGTGGCCTGGCTGTCGGTCGCGTCGGCGGCGTACGAACACCGTGACAGCACCGGCGATCGACAGAACGGCGAAGGCCAGCCATGCCCACCACACTGGTGCGGTCGCGGCGAAGGGGCCGGTGGGGATGAGCTTCTCGGTCGCGGCGACGGTACCGCCGGGGAGTTCGGCAGTCAGCTGTACGCGGGAGCCGGGCGGGAGCTTCGGCACCGAGACGCGGGTCAGGCCGGAGTGGTCGATCTGCGCGACACCGCAGCGGGTCGTCGAATCGGGCGGACCGGCGAGGCAGCTGAGCGCGTCCGGGATGGCGGGCGCGGCGAAGGTCGCGCGGACCAGTTCCAGGCGGGTGTCCCAACCGCCGGCGACGTCCCAGGTCACGTGTTCGACGCCGAGGCTCGTGCCGACCGTACCGTCCACTGTGTACCGGAGCACGGACGTTCCGCCGCGCAGGTAGAAGGTCACCTGGTCATTGCCGGATTCGGCGTTGCCCGCGCCTTCGATGCTGATGTCGCGGATGCCGAGCACGCGGTCGTTGGCGCGTAACGGGATGGTGCGGGTCATCGAGGTGTCGCGCGGTACCGAGACTGCCTCGGTAACGGAGAGGCTGCCGTCGCGTTGGACCTTCAGGGCTACTTCGACGCTCTGCGGCAGGCCGGGCAGCGACGGCTGGTCTTGCGCCGCAGCGGGTGTCACGGAGAGGAACGGGATCAACAGCAGGGCGGCGAGTTTCATTGCGCGGACACCGCCGAGCGTCGTTCGGCCATCGCCTGGATCGCGTCGATCTCTGCCGCCAGCGGGGATTCGACCCGCCTCGCCGGGCTCCCCAACGCGCGGCCACGGCGGGTTTGAACCAGCGGAGCGGCGACGAAGGTGGCGAGTCCAGCGATGAGGAGCGCGACGCCGATCAGCGCCTCGCCGACAGTGAGGGCGAGCACGACTGTCGTCACGATGCCCGCAACGGCCAGGATGAGCCCGGCTCGGCGGAGGTGGGATCGCCTTGCCGACAGCCAGCCCTGGCGATGCGCTTCGGCGTCGAGGAGGATGCGCAGTTCCGCCTGATCCGGCCGCGCGCCACCGAGCGGACCCGGCGGGAACGCGGTCTTGACCGCCTCCTCGAACGGCGTGAGCGGATCGGCTTCGCTGTGGGTGAGCTGTCCGTCGACGATATGCAGATGACCCCGCGCGACGAGGTCGAGGACGGTGCCGGTGAGGTCGAGTTCGCCGCGCGCGACATACGCGATGTACGCAGGCGGCACTCCAGGAGCGGGCGGCCTGGCACGGCGACGCAGCACGCTGGCGCCGATGAGCAGGTAGAGCACTAACGCGAGACCGCTGAGGATGGTCGGAAATCCAGGCGCGAAGGCGGCCAACGGTCCAGTCGGGACAAACCGGGCGTTCTCCGGCAACGGTCCGGTCCGGACCGCCAGATCGATCCGGTCCCCTTGGCGCAAACCGTTCTGTTCGGCATGCGCTCCCCCGCTCCGGAGTTCGGAAAACGTGCACTGCCGAGACGATCCCGGCTGACCGGCGTAACAATCCGCAGTGGACACATCCGGTCCGCTGAAGGCGGCAGTGACCCGGTCGACCGCACGATCCCAGCCCCCGGTGAGCTGAAACCGGACCTGCCCAGCCGCGACCGCACCGTCCACCGTGTACGTCACGGTCGCCGGCCCGGTGACGGTGACGGTCGTTCCGTCGGCGGCAGCGGCACCGGAGACCTGCAGATCGGTGATCGAGTAGAGCCGGTCCTCGTCGTCGGTGACCGGCACACGTTCGGCGATGCGGTGAACGGCTGGGGCGTCAGTGACGATGCGCTCGATGACCGTGAGCTGACCGTCCTGCGCAGTGGTGACGGTGACGTCGTCGGCGAGCATGTCCTCAGCTCGGCGGAGTGAAGGGGTTGTCGGACCTCGGCGGTGCCGGAGGCGGAACGGGCGGCGGCGCGTAGGAGGGCGGGCCGTAGTGCATCGGCGCGATCCGGGCGTGGTCGCGGTTGCGGCGTTCGGCCAGCACCGCGGTGAGGAAGACCCACGGCGGCATCCCGTACGGCAGCGGCACCCCGATCGCCGTGGAAACCTGCTGCGCCAGGCCGAAGCCGAGCGACGCGGCCGCTTCCGGGCGCAGTTCGTGGTAGCGGCCGAGGTACTGGCGGGCGGCCATGGCGAGGTCGTCGGCGAGGCCGCTGAGATCGAAGTGCGCGGCCCACGCCTCCAGACCGGGCGGCACCACGAGAATCGCCCGCGCGGACTGCGGCACGCGTTCGCGGATCACCAGGGTGCCCGCGAGATAGTCGCCGACGCGGCGGCCGTTCGACGACGTCAGCGACACGATGACGGCCACCGCGCCGAGGAAGCCGAGCGCCCAGAAGTCGACGAAGAAGCCGGCCAGCGCGCGGGTCAGCGCGTGCCGGAAGCTGATCGGCCCGCCGTCGAGGCGCACCACGCGCAGGCCGAGTGCGAGTTTGCCGAGCGAACGGCCGCGGCTGAGCGTTTCGAACAGCACCGGGTAGCCGATCACGACCAGCACGAACGTGGTCAGCATCAGCGCGATGGTGAGCGCCGAGTCGAACGACCCCGCGGTCAGCATCAGCGCGACGAGCACGAGCAGCAGCAACGCGGCCTGGACGAGGACGTCGAGCAGCATCGCGACCGCGCGGCTGGCGAGCTTCGCCACCCGCAGGTCGAGGACGACAGCCTCACCGGTGACGAGATCGGACTCTTCCTGCACGAGGCCAGCGTAGAGCGCCTGCCTCTATCCTGGCGGGAGAGGAGGTGGCCGGTGGACGTCGACGTGTTCGTCGCGGCGCACAGCGCGGAATGGAGCAGGCTCGGCGAGCTGGCCGGACGGCGCAGGCTGACCGGCCAGGAGGCGGACGAGCTGGTCACGCTGTACCAACGCGCGGCGACGCATCTGTCGATGATTCGCTCGACCGCGCCCGACCCGGCCCTGCTGGCCAGGCTGTCGGCGCTGGTCGCGCGCGGCCGTTCGGCGGTGGCCGGTTCGCACAGCCCGGCGTGGCGCGAGGTCGGGCTCTTCTTCACCCACCGCTTCCCGGCCGCGGTGTACCTGAGCCGCCGCTGGTGGATCCCGGCCGCGCTGCTGTCGGTCGCGGTGATGGCGGTGCTGGGCGGGTGGATCGCGGGCGACCCGCAGGTGCGCGCGTCGCTGGTCTCGCCGGACGAGGTGAAGGCGATGACCGCGCCCGGCGGCCAATACGAGACGTACTACTCGAACGGCCCAGCGGCGTCGTTCGCGGCGAAAGTGTGGACGAACAACGCCTGGGTCGCGGCGACGTGCCTGTTCCTCGGCGTCGCGCTCGGCCTGCCGGTGATCGCCGCGCTGTGGATGAACTCGCTGAACGCCGGGGTCGCGATCGGCCTGATGTCCTCGGCAGGCCGCGGCGATGTGCTGCTGGGCCTGCTCCTGCCGCACGGTCTGCTGGAACTGACGGCGGTGTTCATCGCGGCGGGGACCGGACTGAAACTCGGCTGGACGGTGGTGGACCCGGGCCGACGGTCGCGAAGCGCGGCGCTGGCCGAACAGGGCCGGTCAGTGGTGGTGATGGCGCTGGGGCTGGCGTGCGTGCTGCTGGTGTCGGGCGTGATCGAGGCGTTCGTGACGCCGTCGGGCTGGCCGACCTGGCTGCGCATCGGTATCGGCGCGGTGGTGGAGCTGCTGTTCCTGACGTACGTGTTCACGCTGGGACGCCGAGCCGCGCTGGGCGGCGAAACAGGCGACGTGGACCGGCGCGTGGCCGGGGATGCCCTCCCCGAGGCTGGCTGAGGTCAGCGACCGGTCGCGCGAGGATCGTCGGGAAGGATCAGTTCGGCGGCTTGGACGTCGTCGGGCAAGGCCATCACCTGTTCCTTCGCACCTGAGCCCGCGCCCTCGGAGTCGACCTGGCCGACGAGCTTGCTGCTCTCCCGCATCACCGTCGCGCCGCGAGCAGCAGTTGCAAGGCGAAGAGCGCAGCTCCCGTGCAGGCGACCGGTGATGACGCCCGCGCCACCTCGGCGAGGACGACCCGCCACGGACTGGACACGGACAACCCGCAAATCTGCTGTCCAGCCTTCAGGCGCTGGCAACCTGCCCCGCTGTGACTGCAGTCGATTCGGTACCCGTTTCTGCCGGTAATGCAGGTACCGTTCGGCATTCGGCATGCTCGGCAACGTGTTCCGATCCAGGGCTCCCAGCGCGGGCAAGGATCCCAGATCGATCGACACGAACAACAGCTCCGCGCCGGTGCGCGCCCCGCCTGAGCCGCAGTGGTCCCTTCGGTCATCCTGCCGCACCCCGTCGCCGCCGGGTACACCTACAGCCGACCCGCCGCCTTCAACGCCAAGTAGCGGTCGGCGAGCGCAGGCGGCAACTCCTCCGGCACCGCGTCCACCACCCCGACCCCGTGCCGGGTCAGCCACGCCACCGAAGACTCCCGATCCGCCAACGCCCGCTCAGCCGCGGCAGCGTCGTAAACCGCCTCCGCCGACCCCCGCGAAGCCGCCATCTCCGCCACCCTCGGGTCCGCCACCGAAGCCACCAGCACCTCGTGCCGAGCGGTCAACGACCCCAGCACCGGGAACAGCCCCTCCTGCGACGGAGCCGGTTCCAACCCGGTCAGCAGCACCACCAAAGCCCGCCGACGGGTCCGTCGCAGCACTTCCGCCACCATCCCCCGGGCGTCGGTCTCGACCAGTGACGGTTCGATCGTGGCCAAGGCATTCACCAAAGACGGCGTCGAAGCGTTCGGCACCGACGCCCGCACCCGCCGGTCGTAAGCCACCAGATCGACCCGGTCCCCCGCGCGGGAAGCCAGCGCGGCCAGCAAAAGCGCCGCGTCCATCGCCGCGTCCAACCGGGGCGCGTCCCCGACCCGGCCCGCCGAAACACGGCCGGTGTCCAGCACCAAAACCACCTGCCGGTCGCGTTCTGGACGCCACGTCCGCACCATCACCTCCGACGCGCGGGCCGTCGCGCGCCAGTCGATCGACCGGACGTCGTCGCCGATGACGTATTCGCGCAGGGAGTCGAATTCCGTTCCCTGGCCCCGGATCAGCACCGCATTGCGACCGTCCAGCTGCTGCAGCCGAGCCAGCCGCGAAGGCAGATGCTTGCGGCTGTGGAACGGCGGCAGCACCCGAACCGCCCACGGCACCGCGTGCGAACCCTGCCGCGCGGCCAAGCCCAGCGGCCCCACTGCGCGCACAGTCACCCTCGCCGCAATACGGTCGCCGCGGCGGGTCGGCAGCAGCGGGGTGACGAAAGCACGCCGCTCGCCGGACGGAACCGCCAGCGGGTGCCGGTCGTCGGCACCGGCACTCGGCGGCCAAGCGTCCCGCAGCGAGCCGCGAACGGCGCGTCCACCGGGATTCGTGACGGTCAGCGTGACCTCGGCACGCTCCCCCAACCGGACGGAAGCGGTGCCGCTGCGCGAAAACCGCAGCGCTCGCACGCTCCCGGCCAGGACGAGGTCCACGACGACCAGCACCAGCAGCACCGCGACCACGACCGCGACGCCGGTGCCGGACGGGAACAGCAGCCCGACCACCAGCGCCCCCAGGAGCGCCAGCAGCCCGAGCCGCCCGGTGACTGCCATTTAGCGCGGCACCGGCACAGAGGCCAGCACCCGGTCGAGGACGCCGTCCGCGGTGACGCCTTCGAGTTCGGCTTCGGGGCGCACGTCCAGACGGTGCCGGAGCGCGGGACGGGCGAGCGCCTTGACGTCGTCAGGCGTCGCGTAGTCCCGGCCGGACAGCCAGGCCCACGCGCGCGTCACGGCGAGCAAAGCCGTTGCGCCACGAGGAGAAACGCCGACTCGCACCGCCGGGAGTTCCCGCGTCGCGCGGCAGAGGTCGACGACGTAGCCGATCACTTCCGGGCCGACGGTCACCTTCGCGACCGCTTCCCGAGCAGCAGCGAGATCCGCGGCACCAGCGACCGGCCGCACCCCCGCGGCGGCCAGGTCACGCGGATCGAAACCCTGTGCGTGCCGCCAAAGAATGCCGATCTCGTCCTCACGCGACGGAGCCGGCATGGTCAGCTTCAGCAGAAACCGGTCCAACTGCGCCTCGGGCAACGGGTAGGTGCCCTCGTACTCCACCGGGTTCTGCGTCGCGACCACGACGAACGGATCCGGCAGCGGACGCGAGGTGCCGTCGATCGACACCTGCCGCTCTTCCATCGCCTCCAGCAGCGACGACTGCGTCTTCGGCGGCGTCCGGTTGATTTCGTCGGCCAGCAGCAGATTCGTGAACACCGGGCCCGCGCGGAAGGAGAACTCGCCGCTGTGCGCGTCGTACACAATGGACCCGGTGACGTCGCCCGGCATCAGGTCCGGTGTGAACTGCACGCGGGTCGTCTTCAGGTCCAGCGACGCCGCCAGCGCCCGCACCAGCAACGTCTTCGCGACGCCGGGCACGCCTTCCAGCAGCACATGCCCCCGGCAGAGCAGCGCGAGGATGAGCCCGGTGACGGCCGCGTCGTTGCCGACCACAGCCTTCCCGACCTCGGTGCGCAACGCGATCAGGGCCGCCCGCGCGTCCTGCATCTGTTCGGTACTCAAGAACGCTCCACCTCTCGTTCCACCGCGTCCACTTCGTCCGCCAGCCGCACCAGCGCCGCTTCGTCGGACGGCGACGGGCCGTACAACACCGCCCCGACCTCGTTCGGCGCCCGGCCGGTCCGTGCGCTCACCGTCTCCACCACCGCGGGCGGACCGGCGTCGGGCGGCAATCCCAGTCTCTTCCGCAACCGCGTCCTTGCCGCCTCGCGCAAGGTTTCCGCCGCATGCCCGGTCGCTCCGCCCCGCCGGTACAGCCGGGCCCGGCCCTCCGCTGTTTCCGCCGACCGCACGACCACCGGCAGCGGTTCCCGCACCACCGGCCCGAGCCGTCGCGCGCGCCAGAGTGCGAAAAGGACGATCGCGATTCCCGCGGTCAGCGCGCCGTATCGCCAGCCGGGCGGGATCAGGTCGACGAACGGCTTCTTTTCGCTGTCCAGCGCGGGGTCCTCAGTGGACGGTACGTACCAGATCAGCTGCCGGTGATCGCCCAGCAGCCGCATGCTGAACGCCGCGTTGCCTTCTTTGGCGATCTGGTCGTTGGTGAACGCTTCCGCCGAACCGAGCACAGTCACAGTGCCGGCCCGGTCGGCCAGCTGCACGAAAGTCGGATCGCCGCCGTCGCGGTAACAGGCACGCGCCGTCTTGTCGTCCGTGCGGTAATGGCGGCCGCCAAGCGTGACCGAGCCCGCGCTGACCGCCGCACCGACCGTGCAATCCGGTTGCAGCGTACGGACATCTCCCGCCCCTGCCGGGGAGACAGTCGGCGCGGCCGTGTCCAACGCGGCCGATCCGGGCGCGACGAGCACGAGGTGCGCGACCCGACGACGCAGATCGGCCAACCCGTTCGCGGGCACCAACTGCGGGTTGGTGATCAGCAGGGTTCCGCCGTCAGCGGCCTCGCGTGCTTCGGCAAGCGAATGCGCGGCGCGGATTTGAACGCCTTCCTGCTCCAGCAAGCGCGCGAGAGCGTGACTGCCGCGCGGTTCGTACGAGCCGGGGTCGAACTCGCCGCTGGTCTGTTCGCCGCGACTGAGCACAATGGCCAGCGCGATGATCACGATCAGCAGGAGCAGCGCCAACGGAACCCGGGCACCACGCCAGATCCGGCGCAGATCCGGCGAAACAGCCGTACTCACGCGTCCGCCAAAACCGGCCGGGCACGCCGGACGCGTTCGTCCATTTCGGACAATGTGCGGTAACCGGCTTCGGTGCCCGGCCGTCCGCCGTAGTGCACGTCGTCGAACTGCCGCGCGGCAGCGGTGAGGTCAACGGCCAGGTCCGGCAGGAACCTCCCGGCTTCGACGACCGCTTCGTCCGCGGTCCGGCCGGAGCGGGCGTCGAGCAGCGCGCGCTCTTCCATGCCGCGCACGAGGGCGCGGAACCGGTCGCGGATCGCGTCGGCGAAATCGCCGCGGGCAGCGGCTTCCCCGGCGGCCTTCCGGTACTCGTCCGCGGTTCGCCGTCGCCGGTCGAACACCTCGCCGGACGTCTTCGCCGAGCGGCCGACCTTGCCCACCCGCAGCCGCACGACCACGATCAGCACGATCAGCAACGCCAGCACCAGCAGCAGGCCGAGCGGGCCGCCGGGCACCCCGGACAACGCGTCGAACAGCTCGGAAATCCGCTGTCCGAGCCACTGCCAGACCCGCTCGGCAAGGCCCGGCCGCGCGGCCGCGTAACCCGGGTCGGTGAGTTCCTGGATCGCCCGCAGCCGGGCGGGGTCCCGGTCGATGTCGACCGGGACGTCGGCGAGAAAGCCGATCACCACGCCTGCTGCGGCGGTTGGATGCCCGCCGCCCTGGCCAGTTCGATGTCCATGCCCTCGCGGCGCATCCGCTGGTCGATGTAGAGCGTCACGGTGACCAGCGCGGTGAACGGCATGACGATCGTCTCCGCGATCACCTTGCCCACCGACTGCAGCACCAGGCCGCCGGTCGTGACCTTCGGCAGGGTCGCCTGCGGATCGAAGATGCCGCTGAACGCGCCCGAGCCGAGGCTGAACGGGACGCTGATGATCGCCGAGATCAGCCAGCTGATCACGCCCGCCAGCAGCAGAACCCCGAACACCCGCCAGAACATGCCCGACACCAGCTGACGCGACCGCGTGAACGCCTGTCCGATGGTGCCGCGTTCCAGCACCAGCGCCGGACCGGCGAGCGACCAGAACACATACGGCAGCACGGCGGGCAGCAGGCAGAACGCCGCGGCCACGATCGTGGCCAGCGTGTACAGGATGGTGACCGCCAGCAGCGGCAGCAGCCGCGGCGCGGCTTCGCGCATCGCCGAACCGAAGTCGACCGGACGGCCGAGCACCGCCTTGCCCATCACCACGGTGAGGAAGCCGGTGAGGAAGGTCTGCGTCAGCATGGAGATCACCAGCACCGGCAGCAGCGCGCTGAGGGTGGAGCCGAGCACGCTGTAGGCCGCGTCGAGCTGCTGTTGCTGGGTCGCGGCCGGGCCGAGCTGGGCGACCCGGTTGAAATCGGGCACCAGCCACAGCGACGCGACCAGGTTGAGCCCCGCCGAGATCACCGCGACGACCGCGGCGACCCCGAGAATCAGCAGCGGATACCGGCGGATCGCGGTGATCGCTCCGTCGAGGATGTCGCCGACGTTCAATGGGCGCAACGCGATCACGCCCGGTTTGCCCAGTCCGTTCGGGTTCCAGCCCGCGCCGGGACGGCCGTGGGCGGCACCGGGGTACTGCGGAAGCGGTTGCTGGCCCGGGGATTGCCACTGGCCGCCGCCTGCCGGGGGCGGCGGAGTCGCGCCGGGCGGCGGGAACGCGCTGGGCTGCGACGGAGTGGCGCCGGTGGACGAAGACGCTCCCGCCGAGGTCTCGCCGCCCGTCCGCGGCGTCGCGCCAGCGGGGCTTTCGCCGCTCGGTGGCGGTGTCGCACCAGCCGGGTTTTCGCCGCCCGTCCGCGGCGTCGCGCCAGCGGGGCTTTCGCCGCTCGGCTGCGGTGTCGCACCAGCCGGGTTTTCGCCGCCCGTCCGCGGCGTCGCACCAGCGGGGCTTTCGCCGCCCGTCCGCGGCGTCGCACCAGCCGGGTTTTCGCTGGCAGCCGAAGGATCCGCGCCGGTCTGGTTCGTCCCGGCAGGCGGATTCGCCCCGGTCGAAGCGGCGTTTTCGCCGGCGGGCGACGAAGTTCCGGCGCTGGTGCCGGACGAGGTGTCCGTTTCGCCGGTCTCCGGCGGGGTGGCGGCGGACGCGTCCGGGTCGGGACTGGCGAAGCCCCGGCTCGGCGTAGGCGTGTCGTCCCCCGGCCCGGGCGCACCGGGTGAGTTTGTCATCGGAGCCCCTCGTCTGCACGGCCCTTGCGGTTGCTGCCGTCACTCTTCCAGAGCCGTCCGCACCCGGCCAGACCTGGGGGGACGTCCGGGCGGGGAACCAGTCCGGCGAAGTGCTGCGGCGGGCTCGGCGTCCCCCGATATGCTGAACGGCAAGCCGGGGGACGCCCGGCCCGCGCCGAGACCCACCGGGACTGCCCTGATGACGCAACCGCCCTACGGCCAGGTGCCGCCACGCGGGACCGTTCAACCCCCGCCGGTGCCGGGTCAAGGACCGGTGCCGCCGGGCCAGTACCCAGGCCAGGCGCAAGGCCCCTACCAGGCCCAGCCAGGACAGGGTCCGTACCAGGGGCAGCAGCCGCCGTTTCAGGGTCCGCCGCCGCAGGGTCCGCCGCCGCAGGGTCCGCCGCCGCAGGGGCCGCCGTGGCAGCAGCCGCCGCCGTCGTATCCGGTGCCGCCGCGCAAGCCGACCGGGCTGATCGTCGGGCTGTGCCTCGGCGCGGTCGCGGTGCTGGCGCTGGGCGTCGTGGCGATCGTTTCGCTGAACCGCGGGCCGGGGCCGAGCAACGCCGGCTACCAGGCCGCGCCGCCGTCGCCGTCGTCCGCCTACCAGCTCCCGCCCACCAGCGGTTCGTCCGCTCCGTCGAGCGCTCCGGCCAGTCCGTCGGAAAGCCCGAGCACCTCCGCCACCGCGGGCCCGCACAAGATCCTCAAACTGGCCGACCACCCGATCCTGCAAGATCCCAACGCCGGCTTGCAGAACCGCGTCTGCGACCTGCCGCCGTGGGCGAGCACGCAGGACGGCGCGGAAGCGTTCTTCACCGCCGCGAGCAAATGCCTCGACGCGGCGTGGGGCCCGCTCCTCGAGTCCTACAACCTGCCGTTCACGCCGCCCGCGCTGCACTTCCCGACCGGGCCGAGCTTCGACACCGAATGCGGCACCATCCAGGTCGGCATCGCCACCGCGGCGTACTACTGCGAGAACAATCTGTACGTCCCGTTCAAGGGCCTGCAGACCGACCAGTACGGCAACAATCCGGGCGTCTACCTGGCGCTGTTCGCCCACGAGTACGGCCACCACGTGCAGGAAGTCGCGGGCATCATGGACGCCGCGTGGCAGAAGATCTACGCGGCCGGGCAGAACAGCCCCGAGGGCCTCGACATGTCGCGCCGCAAAGAACTACAAGCGCAGTGCTTCTCCGGAATGTTCCTGGGCGCGCACGTCGACCGCGGCGGCACGATCACCCGCGACATGTACAACAAGGCCTGGAACGACCAGGAAACCCGCGGCGACAACACCTCCCGCAGCCACGACCACGGCACCAACGCGCACTACGCACAGTGGTGGCGGGCCGGGGCGAAGGACAACCGGATCGCGGACTGCAACACCTTCGCCGCGTCCGCGTCGGATGTCAGCTGAGCTGTCCGGCACTACGGATGTAGTGGTTCGCCCGTTTCGCTTGGGGCGCGTCAGCTGAGCAGCGCGAGCTTGCCCGGACCGCGGATCACCAGGTAGGCGTACATCCCGCCGCAGAAGCAGGCGAACACCAGCAGCGCCAGCGCGATCGGCGCGCGCAGGTCCTGCGCACCCGCCGTGGTGTCCGGCATGGTGACCGGGACGATGCCGTCCGCCGGGGCGTCGTCCGGGACCAGCACCTGGAGATGCTCGTCCTTGCCGTGCCCGCAGCTGTCGAGGGTGCCCTGCCGCGGCTTGCCACCGAGCTGGAACGAGACCGATTCGGCCGCCCCGGCGACCGAACAGTCGACGGCCTTGGTGATCTGGGCGTCCACCGGCGCACCGGGGGACTTCGCGCGGATGCCGAGCATCCCCGGGCCGGCGAGCCATACCAGCACCACGACGAGCACCCCGACCGCGACCGGGATGCCCACCTGGAGCCACCGCTGGAGAGGGCTCTTATGCGGGGGGGCGGAAACCTGCACGACGCCATGCTTCCAGATGCCGGGGGCAAAACCCAGTGAGGTGCCCGCGCACGGGGGACCCCGGCCGGGGCCGCGTCCGCTGACCCGCACTTCTGCCCGCGCCGAACTGCCCCGATGCCGCATTGGGTGCGTTGGTCAAGCGCCGCGTCGAGGGTGGCGAGGGCATGGATGGAACACCCAAAACTTTCCTGGGGCCCGTCCCCCGCACCCAATGAAGTTTTCTGGGTAGCCATGGTGTGCGGCCTCGCTCGCCGCGATGTGCAGCACTGGCTGGGTCGCGTGGCTTCTCCGCTCCCGTTGACATTCACACCGGCCCGCCCGCGGCGCGCGTTGGCGAGGCCAGCGAGAGAAGCCGCCAGGCGCGTCTCGTCGCCCGACGCTCCACATCACCCTGGCAAGCACCGCTAACCCGAACCCGCCACACACCGTGCGACCGAGAAGACCTCAATGTGGCATCCGGCGCACCCACGCGCCCAACACCACACCGGACCGCCGAGAACCCCGGCGAACCTCAGCGTTCGATGTGATCCACCTGCGTGACTTTCTTGACGTACAGCAACCGGTCCCCCGGCTCCAGGGCGTCCGCCTGCGGGGCGTCGACGCGGTAAAGCACCCCGTCGCGCACCACGCCGAGCACCGTGTCCGCCAAGTGCCGGGGCGAGCCGCCTTCCTCGCTCGGCTCGATGCTGCGCTCGGCGATCGCCAGTCCGGATTCCGGGGTCAGCAGGTCCTCGACCATGTCCACTACGAGCGGAGTGGATGTCGCCATCCCGAGCAGCCGCCCGGCGGTCTCGCTCGACACCACGACCTGGTTGGCCCCGGACTGCTTCAGCAGGTGCACGTTCTCCGCTTCGCGGACCGACGCCACGATGTGCGCCTTCGGAGCCAGCTCGCGCGCGGTGAGGGTGACCAGCACCGCGGTGTCGTCGCGGTTCGGCGCGACCACTACTGCTCGTGCGTGCTGCACACCCGCGACGCGCAGGACGTCCGCCCTCGTCGCCGATCCGTGCACAGTGACGAGGCCGAGCGCGCTCGCCGCGTCCAGCGCCTGCTGGTCGGTGTCGACGACCACGACACGGTTGGCCTGCACCTCCTCGTCGCCGAGCAGCGCGTTGACCGCCGAGCGGCCCTTCGTGCCGAAACCGACGACGACGGTGTGGTCACGCACCTTCGTCCTCCACTTCTGGATTTTGAACGCCTGCCGGGAGCGCTCGGTGAGCACTTCCAGGGTGGTCCCGACGAGGACGATGAGGAAGAGCACCCGCAGCGGCGTGATCACGATGACGTTCACCAGCCGCGCGGACGAGGTGGCCGGAGCGATGTCGCCGTAGCCGGTGGTCGAGAGGGACACTGTCGCGTAGTAGAGCGAGTCGAGGAGGGAGAGGCCGTCGCCGTTCGCGTCGCGGTAGCCGTCCCGGTCGAGATAGACGATCAGCACCGTCGCCAGCAGCGCCAGCATGGCCCCGATGATCCGCTTGACGATCGCCCGCATCGGGCTGACCGTCAGCTCCGGCATCCGGATCACGCCGACGAGCTCGTGGTCGGGCCGGTCGTTCAACCGGACGTTGAGGGGCAGCCGTTTCAAGGCCTTCATGCACCGGCTCCCCGCGCGCGTTCGGCGTCACTCACAGCCGGGAGGATAACCCAATCGGAGCACCCGCACACCCGTCGCGGCGATCATGCTGTGGCAGGCTGGCCGCATGTCCGAGTCTCGCGCGTCGCAACGTCCGGCGCATCTTCTCGCCGCCCTCCTCGCCGGGGCGGGCGTCCTGCACTTCACCCGGCCGAAGCCGTTCGACGCACTGGTCCCGAAGGAATTGCCCGGTGACCGGCGCACCTGGACCTACGCGTCCGGCGTCGCCGAACTGAGCGTCGCCGCCGGGATCGCCCTGCCGCGCACGCGCCGGCTCGGCGGGCTGGCGGCAGCGCTGCTGTTCGTCGGGGTCTTTCCAGGGAATGTGAAAATGGCGTTGGATTACCAGCGGCGCGGCCGTCCGGCTCGGGACCGCGCGGTCGCGTGGTTGCGATTGCCGCTGCAGTGGCCACTGGTGAGCTGGGCGTTGACCGTGCGCGATCGGGCCTGACGCTTATTCCTGCGGAACGTTGCGCAGCAAGGCACGCAGGCCTTCCGCGTCCAGCAGGTCGGCCGGGCGCAGCGTGTGTCCATGCCGGACATAGTGGAAGGCCGCGCGTACTCGTTCCACCGGGACTTTCTTCAGCGCCGCCCACGCCAACCGGTACGCGCCGAGCTGAACGGCCAATGCTGGCAACCGTTCTTCGGACGGGACGGAGCCGGTTTTCCAGTCCACGACGGTCCAGCCTCCGTCGGGATCCGCGTATACCGCGTCCATCCGGCCGCGCAAGGTAATGCCTTCGACGTCCGCGGAGAACGGCACCTCCACCGCGACCGGGACCCGGTCGGCCCATTCGCTGTTCTCGAAAGCCTCTTGCAGGGCATCGAAATCGGTATCCGGTGCTTCGCCGACATCGGCCGCGCCCGGGAGGTCGTCGATCTCCAGCAGCCGGTCGCCGGAGAACCGTTGCTCCAGCCAGCTGTGAAACGCGGTGCCGCGACGCGCGAAGGTGTTGGGCGGCAATGGAAGCGGACGGCGCAGGCGTTGTGCGAGAGCGTCCGCATCGGAGGCCAGGTCCACCAGCTGGCTCACGCTCAGCTGCGCGGGCAGCGCAACGCGATCCACTGTGGACTGCGAACGGGCGCGTTCGGCGAGGAGAACGTCGGTGTCCGCGGCCCAGCCGTCCGGGTCTTCCGGATCGATGACGTCCTCGTCGTCTTCGAGGTATTCGTCGTCCGGCAGGTAGTCTTCTCCCTCCTCGGGTTCTGGCGGCAACGGGATTTCGTCGTCATCAGCGGCCGGAAGCGGCTCGGCTTCCGGTTCCTCTTCCAGGGCGGCCATTTCCGCCAGCAGCAGATCCACCCCGGTGGCCATGCCGGACCGCCGGTCGCCCAGCGGATCCACCGGCCACTGCGCCGTCCGAGAGTCCGCGACCAGCGGGTTCTCCTCGCCCTCCTCCGGTTCCTCAGCCCAGACATCCACCACGCCCAGCGGCGGATCGGCCTCGTTCATCACCTCGGCGATCTCGGCGAGGAAGATCGACGGTCCCTTAGCCCGCGTACTGCTTTCGTTCCACCAATGCCCGGAAACGAGCAGCGCCCGCTCGGAACGGGTCAGTGCGACGTAACACAACCGCCGTTCCTCGTCGGCCTCACGGGCGACGAACCCTTCCTCGTGCAGTTCCAGCGCTTCCTGCACTTCCTTGCGGTCATAGCCTTCCGCGATCTGCAGCTTGGGCAGGTCCGCCGCGTCACCACGCAAATGCGCGGGCAGCGCAGTCGAAGTACGCAACCACGACGACGAACGACGCTTGCCCGGGAACACCTCAGCAACCAGATGCGGGACAGCCACCACTTCCCACTCCAGCCCCTTGGCGGAGTGCACGGTGAGCACCTGCACGCGGTCCGGAACCACCTGCACCTCGCCGGGCGTGAGTCCGTCTTCCGCATGCGCCGCGGTGTTCAAGTAGTCCACAAAGGACAAAAGAGTCGCCGTCGGCGCGGTCTCCGCGTAATCAGTGACGACTTCGGCGAACGCGTCCAAATGCGCACGACCTGCCGACCCCGGGCGGGCAAGCGATTCGACATCAAGCAGCATTGTGCGTTCGACGTCCGCGACCAATTCCGGCAGCGACTGATCCAGCCGACGCCGCAGCGCCGTCAATTCCGCACCCAGCCGGCGAATTCGCCGGTACCCCGCCGCGGAATAACGCTCGGGCGCACCGGGTTCGTCGACGGCGTCGATCAGCCCGGCCTGCTCCGCACGTTCGGCGACCAATTCCGGCTCTTCGCCCTCCTTCGCACGCGGCTCGGGCGAGGTGAGTTCGTTGGCCCGGCGCCACAATGCCGCGACGTCCGCCGCCGCGATCCGCCAGCGAGCCCCGGTCAGCAATCGAGCGGCCGCGCTGCCGGCCAGCGGATCGGCGAGCACCCGCAGCGTGGACACGAGGTCGGCGACCTCCGGTTCGTCCAGCAATCCGCCGAGGCCCACGACCTCCACCGGCAGCCCGCGCATCCGCATTTCCGCCGCGATCGGCGCCATGTCCGCACGTCGACGCACCAGCACCGCCGCGGTCGGCGGCTTGCCGGATTCTTCCTTCTCCGCATGCCAACGCTGCGCCATCGCATCGGCGACCCACTCGCGTTCCGCGCGCACATCCGGCAACAGTGCTACCGCGATGTCCGCTGGACCGGCACCGTTCCGCGCCCGCAGCCGCTCGACGCCAAGTCCGCGCTGCCGCAACGGTTCCGAGATCGCGTTGGCCAGCTCCAGGATTTCCGGCGGGTTGCGGAAACTGGTGAGCAGCCCGAATTCGTGCGCGGTTTCGAGCCGCTCCTCGCCACGGCGCGGGAAGTCCGTGGTGAAGCGGGGCAGGTTCGCCGCACTCGCGCCGCGCCAGCCGTAAATCGCCTGCGCCGGGTCACCGACCGCGGTCACCGGCATCGGCGAATGCTCAACGCCGCCGAACAACGACCGCAGCAAAACCCGCTGCGCGTGGCCCGTGTCCTGGTACTCGTCCAGCAGCACAGCCCCGTACCGCTCGCGCTCCCCCGCCACCACCGCCGGATACCCGTCGGCGAGCTGCGCCGCGAGAGACATCTGATCCGCGAAATCGAGCGCGCCTTCCGCCCGTTTGCGGCGATGATAGTCCTCGACCAACGGCAGCAGCGCCAGCCGAAACCGTTGCGCTGCCAACACTTCCTGCAACTTCACCGGCAGCGAGGCGCGCTGGCCTTTAGCACGTGGCGCATTCTCGATGACCTCGCACAGCCACTCGGTGTACTGCCCGAGCTTCTCCGTCGAAATCAGATGCTCGCCAAGCTCACCGGCCAACGCGAGCAACTGCGCGGTGACCGTCGGCGGCACCCGGTCAGTATCCAGGTCATTGTCCCAAGTGGACACCACTCGATGCGCCAGCTGCCACGACGAAGTCTCCGACAGCAACCGGACACCAGGCTGCACCGGAAGCCGCAACCCGTGCTCCGCCAGCAACCGCCCGGCATACGCGTGATAGGTCAGCACCGTCGGCTCACCGGCGACCACAGTGGCCCGCAACGCACCCGAGGGATCGATTCGCTCCAGCAGCCCCGAACCGGCAAGCCGCCGCAACCGCGCCCGTACTCGCTCCCCGAGCTGACGCGCGGCTTTCCGGGTGAAGGTCAGGCCGAGCACCCGTTCCGGGCTCACGATCCCGTTAGCCACCAGCCACACCACGCGCGCGGCCATGGTTTCGGTCTTGCCCGCTCCAGCGCCCGCTACGACGAGCGACGGCTCGACCGGCGACGCGATCACCCGCGCCTGCTCGGGCGTCGGACGGTGCAGCCCCAGTGCGTCGGCGATTTCCGCCGGGCCGACCGGGTTGGCGAGCACCACCGGGCTCACGGTCCGGTCACCTGACGGCCTTCCGGACGCAGCGGGCAGCAACCGCGCGCTGGGCACCGGTCGCAGTCGGCGTTCTCGTGCGCCTGGTAGTCCGGGCCGACCGCGGCAGCCGCGGCCGAACGCACCAGTTCCAGCCACTCGCGCCCGTTGTCCTCGTCCATCGGCGGCTGATCCCGTTGGGTGGCCCCGGTTTTGTTGTTCCCCTTCGCGACATACACGAGTTTCGCGCCGCCGGGCGTCTTCTTGCCCTCGACCGCGCCCAGCAGCACCGCCAGCTGGTACGCCGCGAGCTGCGGGTGCTTCTCCGCGTCCGCACCGGACACCGGGACCTTGCCGGTCTTGATGTCCACAATCACCGGACGGCCGTCCTTGTCCATCTCGACCCGGTCGACGCGCCCGCGCAGCAGCACGCGCACCTCTTGTCCGCCCATCGGCAACTCGACCTCGATGTCCTGCTCGACCCCGGCCTCGATCAGCTCCTGCCGGGACTTTTCCAGCCACGACACGAAGTTGCGCAGCATTTGCTCCACCCTGGACCGTTCGCGCCGGGAGAACCACGGCGCGCCAGCGTCCACGCGCACCCAGGCTTCGTCCAACGCGGCCTGGATCTGCTCCTCAGTGCTGCCGCCCGCAATCGCCTGCGCCAACCCATGTACGAGGGTTCCGGTCACCGCTGCCAACTGCGCCGGATCGCTGCCGCCGTGCCGTTCGATCAGCCAGCGAAGCGGGCACTTCACCAGAATCTCCACGGTGGACGGCGAGATCCGCATGAGGTCGCCCGGACCGTGCACCGGATCCTCGGTGGACGCTTCCATCAATCCGTACCAAGTGTCTGGATGCGCCCCCGGAACCCCAGCCGCGGCCAGCCGGGCGAGCTGTTTCGCCGCCCGCTTCCGGCGTTCCGGATCGGTCTTGTCGTCGCACACGACCTCGCGCAGTTCGCCGACCAATTCGGCCAGTACGAGCGACCGGCCCGGCGGCTTCATCCGGGAGTCGAGCATGCCGTCGTCGGCGCCGTTCTCCTCAAGGTCGTCGAGGAACCGGGACGGCTGCTCGTCTTCCCCGGCCACCGCGGTCACCAGCAGCGTCCGGCGCGCCCGGCTCGCCGCGAGGTAGAACAGCCGCCGCTCCTCGGCGAGGATCGGCGCGACAGCGGACACCTTGTCGTGTTCGTCCACTCCGGACAGCAGATCGACCAGCCGCTCGACACCCAGCAACGACCCACGCAGCCGCAGGTCCGGCCACGCGCCCTCCTGCACCCCGGCGACCGCCACCACTGTCCACTCTCGACCCGCCGACGCGTGCGCCGTCAGCAGGGAAACCCCTTCACCCGGAATCGCCGCCGGAGCCAGCGTGTCCCCCGCGATGTTCTGCGACGACAGATAATCCGCGAACGCCGCGACGCTCGCCTTGGGCAACCGGTCGGCATACCGGCCAGCCGAGTCGAACAGCGCGACCACAGCGTCCAGGTCGCGATCAGCCTGCGCGCCAAGCGAGCCACCGCGATCCACCAACCGCAGCAATCGTTCCTGCAGCCCGCTCGCCTGCCACAGCTCCCACAGCACCTGCTCGACGCCTTCGCCGCGGCTCACCGCCTGATGCGTGACGCTCAACAGCTTGCCGACCCGCCGGACCGGCAACGCCTCGTTGTCAGCGAGACCGACGAGAATGTCCCCGCCGCGCAATGCTTCCACCAGCAGCTCGTCACTCGACCGCTGCCCGCCGCCAGCCAATTCCAGCCGGCGAAGACCACGCCGCAACCGGCGCAACGCCAACGGATCCGCCCCGCCGAGCGAGGAGGACAGCACCATCTCCGCGATATCGACGTCCAGCAATTCCGGCTCCGCCGCGATCCGCAATACCGCCAGCAACGGCCGTACCGCGGAGTGCTTCGCCAACGGCAGTTCCTCGGTAGCCGAACCGATCGGCACTCCAGCGGCACGCAAGGCACGTTGGAGCACAAGAAAAGTCCGCGCCGGAGAACGGACCAGCACCGCCATCTCCGACCACGGCACCCCGTCGACGAGATGCGCCCGACGAAGCTGATCAGCGATCCAGCCTGCCTCCGCGGCCGGCGTCGGCATCAGCCGGACCCGCACTCTGCCGCCGCGTTTCCCCTGCGGCGTCGCCAACTTCCGATGCGGCGAGGCACCAGGCAACGTCGCACCGAGCTTCGCGACCGCCGCCCGGACCGTCGGAGCGAGCCGGTGCGAGGTGGTCAGCAGGACCGTCCGGTCGCCGTCGTTGTCGGAATCGGCGAACAGCTTCGGGTCCGCGCCGCGGAAGGAAAACACCGACTGGTCCGGATCGCCGGCCACCACGAACTCCTCCGCGGTGTGCCCGATCGTGCGGATCAGCTGAACCTGCAACGGATCCAGGTGGTGCGCGTCGTCCACGAACAAATGCCGGACCCGGCCGCGCTCGCGTTCGCGCAACTCCTCGTCGTCCTCCAGCGCGAGCAACGCCGACGTCACCAGCTCGGCGGCGTCGAGCGCGGGAGCGGCAGGCAGGCCGAGCGCGTTGCCGCCCGCCCCCTGCAGCTGGGTGACCTCCTCGTACTGCGCCCAGAACTGCCCCGCGGCGACCCACTCCTCGCGGTCCTGGCGATGCCCGAGTTCGGCCAGGTCCTCCGGCCCGAGCCCGCGCTCGGCCGCCCGCATCAGCAGGTCGCGCAGCTCCTCGGCGAACCCGGGCACGGTCAGCGCCGGACGCAGCTGCTCCGGCCAGCCGGTCGCGCCCTCCTCCAGGTCGCCCTCCAGCAGCTCACGCACGACGACGTCCTGCTCGGCCCCGGCCAGCAACCGCGGCGGCGGCAGTTCCTCGGCGCGGGCCTCCAGGCGCAACAACGAAAACGCATACGAATGCACTGTGCGCACCAGTGGTTCACTCACCGTGCGCGGCAGCGGAGACTCCTGATCCGGGTCCGACGTGAGCCGCCGCGTGAGGTCGGCCCGCAGCGCGTCGGCCGCCCGGCGGGACGTCGTGAGCAGCAGCACGCTCTCCGGATCCGCCCCCTCGGCGATCCGGCGCGCGGCAGCGGTGGCGAGCAACGCCGTCTTGCCCGTTCCCGGCCCGCCGAGCACACGGCGGAATCCAGCGGGTGCCGACAGCAGCCGCCGAGCGTCCTCGTCCCAGGTGAACGTGGGTGCGGCGGGGACCGGCGGGCGCACCAGCCGCGCCTGCCCGTTTCCCGCTCTCCGCACGTGCACATCAGCGATGGAACCATGCCCGCTCACCCGGGTGGCGCACCGGCACACCCCTCGGCGGGACTATCATCTGCCGGGTCATGAACGACGAACTGCACGAGCGGATACGCGCAGTCATCGCCGACGTACCGGCGGGGACAGTCGCGACGTACGGTGACGTCGCAGCGCTCTCCGGTGCTCCCTCTCCGCGCATGGTCGGCCGCGCCCTCGCCGAGGACGGCCACGACCTGCCCTGGCACCGCATCCTCCGCGCGAACGGGACCCCCGCGCCGCATCTGCTGCACGAACAGCTGGAGCGACTGCGCGCCGAGGGCGTGCTCGCGGACGGCGAGAAGGTGGACCTGCGGAAGTACCGCTGGCGACCGGACGGCGACGAGCCCGGCGAGGACGAGCCGCCCGGCTTGTTCTAGAGCTTCCGCACGACCGCACTCCGGCAGAAGTACGTGAGGGGAACCCTGATTCCTTCAGGGTTCCCCTCACGTACCTCCGCAGCGCACCCACGCCGACGCCGCCTCCCGGGCGACCAGCCTCGTACTCCGGCTCCCGGACAACCGCTCTCGCGCGACGCCTCCCGGACAACCGCTTCCGCACGACGGCTCCCAGGCGACCGCTTCCGCACAACGCCTCCCGGGCGACCAGCCTCGTACTCCGGTTCCCGGACAACCGCTTCCGCACGACGCCTCCCGGACAACCGCTTCCGCACGACGCCTCCCGAGCGACCGCTCTCGCACGACGGGCTTGCGGGCGGCGCTGCGGCCCTGCAGGCATCCGCGCCGATGCGGCATTGGGTGCCTCAGCTGCACCCAATGTGGCGTTCGATGCGCCCAGCGCGCCCCATGATGCTCCTGTGACCACCAGGCCGCCCGGGCAGTCTCACAGTTGTCAAAGGGTGAGGTGGTGGAATGCGGCTGGGTTGTCAAGGGTGAGGTGGTGGAATGCGGCGAGGTCTGCTGAGGTATGGGGGCGCAACCTGGCTCCGGCCCGGAAACCGTGGCGTCCGCCATCCTCCGCAGCCATAGCCCGCCCCGCCATTTTTAGGTTAGCCTCACCTCATGAGCGTCCTGACTTACCACCCCGGCAGGGTCACCGCGGTCCGGCGGGTCACCCCGCACATGGCCCGGGTCACCTTCGACTGCCCGGGTCTCGCGGCGGCGGGCCCGGCGGCGCCGGACGCGTACGTGAAGGTGTTCTTCCCGCTCCCCGGGCACGAGGAGCCGCACCTGCCGCCCGCCGAGATGGGTGAGGACGACGTCCTGTCCTGGTACCGCCGGTACCTCGCGATGCCCGACGACGTCCGGCCGCCGATGCGGACGTACACGGTGCGCGCGGCGCGTCCGGAGAGCGGCGAGGTGGACGTCGACTTCGTGCTGCACGAGGAAAGCGGCGGCCCGGCGTCGACCTGGGCCGGGCAGGCGGAGGTCGGCGGCCGGGTGGCGTTCCTCGGGCCGCACGGGCTGTACGACGTGCCGGACGGGACGACGTGGCAACTGCTGGTCGGCGACGAGACCGCGCTGCCGGCGATCGGCGGGATCCTTGAGCGGCTGCCGCAGTCGGCGCGCGCGTCGGTGTACGTCGAGATTCCGGACCGCGCGGAACGACAGACCTTCGAGACCAACGGTGCGGTCGAGGTGCACTGGGTGGTCCGCGGTGCGCGTACGCACGGCGAAGCCCTCGTAGACGCCGTACGCGCGGCCGAGCTGCCTAACGGCACGCCGTACGCGTGGGTCTCCGGAGAAGCAGGCGTCGTGAAGCTCGTTCGGCGGCACCTTCTCCGCGAACGCGGCTTCGACAAGACAGCCATCTGCTTCACCGGCTACTGGCGACAAGGCCTCAGCGAAGAAGCCGCGGGGCGGCAGCAGGCCGAAGCGTCTTAACCGAGCTTCGCGACCACCAGCTTCACCAACGCGCCGAGCCGCTGACGCTCCGGCTGCAACGTGCTGATCCCGGCTGTCTCCAACGGTGCCGCGGTCACCGGGCCAACGCACGCGCAGACGACCGTGCCACCGCGCAGGATCTCGCGCAGCTCCGTGCCGTGGCCGGATTCGTCGGCGAGAGTCAGGAAGTTCGTCGCGGCCGGGGCGCTGGTGAAGACCAACGCGGCCAGTTCTCCGGACAGCACCTCGTGGATCAACGAGAACACCGGCTCCGGATTCGGCGGTGTGTGCCAGCGGTAAGGCTGCACGGCGAGGACCGACGCCCCGGCCGCGGCGAGCGGCTCGGTGAACTCCGGCAACGGCGCGCCGTGCAGTTGCAGCGCGACGCGTGCGCCCCCGACACCGGCTTCGGTGAGCGCGCCGAACAGCTCGTCGTTGGTTTCGCTGGGCGCGGAGTACTCCTCACGCAGGCCGACGCCCCGCACCGCGCCCACCGCTTTCGGCCCGCGCGCGAAGATGCGCGACCCGGCCAGGGCGTCCAGCAGCGCCTCGCGAAGTCCCCAGCCCTCGGCGGCGTCGAGCCAGCCGCGGAACCCGGCTCCGGTGGTGACCGCAGTGAGGTCGACCGGCGCGGCGAGCACGGCTTCGGTGCCGCGGCGCAGTTCCGGATCGTCGGCCAGCGGGACGATCGTGATCGTCGGCGCGTGCCGCACTTCCGCGCCGTGCCGGAGCAACGCGCCGATCAGGTCGTCCGCGCGCCGCTCGGCCGTGACGCCGATCCGCACGCCGTCCAGCTCACCCATTCGCTTGCCTCATCTCTCACGAAACCCGCCGGGCTGCCCACAGCACACCGCCCGAGAAACCTCCACGCCACTCCGCCGCAGCGCCCCGCCCAGCTCACCTCTCTACTCGTCCCATTCCGGCGAAGCCGTGCCGGCCAGCCGAGCCCCGCCACTGCCATCTCCGCGCCGCAGCAACACCCTGATCAGCTCACCCCATCTCCGGCGAAGACGTGCCGGGCAGCCAGCCGAACCCACGCACTACGCCGCGACACCACTCCGTCCAGCTCATCCATATGCCTGCCCCATCTCCCGGATCGCCGCCGCCAGCTCCATCCGCAGCTCCTCTGGCGCGAGCACCTCCAGATGCGGTCCGAACCGCAGCAGTTCGCCGATCGCCGCTTCGCCCGGTTCGACCGGCAGGTCGATCGTCAACCATCCGTCGCTGTCCGGTTCCGCTCCGGCGGCGACTGCCTCGCGAAGCGCGCGAGCGCCGACGCTGCCCACGTAGAACGGTACGAGAGCTTGGGCCCGCGGCGAGAGGCGGACTGTCGCCTTTCGGGGGTACATCCGGCGTTCGAACTGCTCCGACCACTCCTGCCAGTAACGAGCGAGGTCGAATTCCGCCGGTCGCTCGAACTCCTCGCCGAGGTCGGTCAGCTCGTGGATGCGCGAAATCCGGTAGGTGCGATCGGTCCCCTCGCACCGGGCGGCGAGGTACCAGTTGCCTGCTTTGAGGATCAGCCCGAGCGGCTCCAGCACTCGCTCGACCTCGCGCTGACCCCACCGTTCGTACCGGACGCGGATCCGCCGCGCGGCCCACACCGCGTCCGCGACCGCCGACAGCGCCGGCAGGCTTTCGATGCCGCGATGCCAGCCGGGAACGTCGAGGTAGAACCGTTCGGCGACACGACCGGCGCGGCCGCGCAGCTCGTGGGGCAACGCGGCGTACAGCTTGAGCTGCGCCGCTGCCAGCACCGTGCCGAGCCCCAGCTCCGCGGCCGCCACCGGAAGTCCGGCCAGCGCCAGCGACTGGGCTTCGTCCTCGTTCAGACCGGTCAGCCGGGTCCGGTAGCCGTCGACGAGCTGGTAGCCGCCACTGCGGCCGCGATCGGCGTACACCGGCACGCCCGAGGCCGACAGCGCCTCGATGTCCCGGTACACCGTCCGGACCGAAACCTCCAGCTCAGCGGCCAGTTCCTCGGCGGTCATCCGGCCGCGGTCCTGCAGCAGGAGAAGCACGGTGAGCAAACGGCCGGCACGCATGCGGCAAGTATGACTGAAATACCTGACACAAGATGGCAGGTATGGGTGATGGGGTGAGCGGCATGGACACGTTTGGCATGACGAAGTGGGAAGAGCACGTGGCGAGCGGCGAGGAGGGCGGCCCGCGCGTCGCCTGCGTGCACGCCGCGATGGAGTACTCCGGCGTGATCCAGGGTGCGGCCACGGGCGACTACCTGCTGTACTACCCGGGCGAGGGCTACGACGGCGGCGCGACCACGTCGCCGGGCTACGACCGGTTCGACGGCACTGTCGACGGCCGCCGCGGCACGTTCGTCGTCCGCCAGGAGTGGAGCTTCGATCCGAAGAGCATCAGCTCGAAATTCGAGGTCGTGCCGGGCTCTGGGACCGGCGAACTGGCAGCCATCGGCGGCACCGGCACAGTGCACGGGGTGCTGGGCGAGCCGACCGTGTCCTACACCTTCGACTACACGCTCTGAAGGAGGCCGGGATGCTGGAGGTGCCGCGAGAACAGGCGCTGGCGTACCGGATCGCCGAGCAGGGACTGCACCGCTCTGTCGCCGATCCGCACGACCTGCCGCTGCTGGACCTCGGACTGCAGGACAGCATGCGTGACACCGCCCTGCTCTCGCTGGCGGCGCGGATGCCGGATCCGGTCACCCCGGAGTCCCTTGTGGACGACCAGCGGCTCGCACTGGTGTGGTCGCATCGCGGGGCACCGCACTTCCACCGGCGCGCGGATTTGCCGGAGCTGGCAGCCGCCTTGATACCGATCGACGATCCGGACGCGCTGGCGCGGATGTTGTGGCAGAAGAAGGACATCCAAGCGGCTGACGAGTCCCCTGTGGACATTGTGTTCACCACCGCGCGGGCGATCCGCAAGGTGGTCACCAAGCCGATGACCAAGGGCATGGTGAGCGGAGAAATCACGAAGCTGCTGCCGCCCTCGTTCAGCCGGTGGTGCCGCGGCTGCAACGCCACTCATGTGCACGAGCAGCTCATGCGTATCGCTTCGCTCCACGGCGGGACGCGGCTCGAAGCCGGGCAGAGTCCCGCGACACTCGCGCCGCTGGAGGGTCGCGGACGGATGTCCACCCGTCCGGTTCCGGCGGCGGTTTCGCGGGTGCTTGAGCAGTACTTGCGCTTCAACGGACCCGCGACCTCGGGTGACGCGGCTGGTTTTGCCGGCACGGCTAGGACGTGCGTAACCGAGACTTGGCCTTCCGCGGTCACCGAGGTCAAGGTGGACAGCCGACGGGCCTTCATCCCGGATGATCGGTTGGCCGCGTTGGAGAACCCGCCCTCGCCTGCCGGAGTACGTCTGTTGCCGCCGCTCGATCCGTACACGCAGGGCCGCGACAAGGCCGTCCTCGTTCCGGACAAAGCGCGGGCGAAAGAGGTGTGGAAAATTCTCGGCAGCCCTGGCGCGTTATTAGTCGACGGCGAAATTCTGGGCACTTGGCGTATGAAGGCTTCCGGCAAACGGCTGGCTTTCACGCTGGCCGAATTCGATCCGCTCCGCCGCTCGGACCGCGCGGCGGCCGAGGACGAGGCAGGCCGTGCCGCGTCCGCGCGGGGCTACCAGGACTTTTCCGTGACCTGGGCTTGACCGGCGGGCTAGAGTTCGGACGTGCTGAAATGGCTGCTCGACTCAGACCCGACGCTGCGCTGGCAGGTCGAACGGGACTTAGCGGACGCGCCGCCCGAGGTCTGGACGGCCACCCGGCACCAGATCGCGACCGAGGGCTTCGGCGCGCAACTCCTCGCCCGGCAGGACCCGGACCGACAATGGGCGGGCGGCGCTTTCTTCCCCGCGCGATTCGAGCCCGGCCCCGATAGCGGACAGCCGTGGACGGCCACCACCTGGTCGCTCAATATGCTGCGCGAATGGGGCATGGATCCGGCGGTGCTGCGCGCTAACCGAACTGCCGAATTGATCGCCGAGAATTCCCGATGGGAATACGACAATCTGCCGTACTGGGACGGCGAGGTCGACGTCTGCATCAATGCCTGGACGCTCGCGAACGGCGGCTGGCTCGGCGTCGACGTCTCCCGCCTCGCCCATTGGTTCCCCGAGCACCAGTTGGCCGACGGCGGCTGGAACTGCGAATGGGTCGACGGGTCGAAGCGCTCGTCCTTCCACTCGACGCTGAACGCGATGAAGGGTTTGCTCGCCTACGACATCGCGACCGGCGGCACCGACGAGACGCACGCCGCCCGCCGCGCCGGTGAGGAGTATCTGCTGGAGCGTCGTCTGCTCTACCGGCTTTCGACCGGCGAGCAGGTGGCGTCCTGGGTCGACCACTTCGCGTACCCCGTGCGGTGGCACTACAGCGCGATCAACGCCCTCGAATATTTCCGCGAAGCCGCCATCGTGGACGACATTCCGCCTGACCCGCGTCTCGCCGATGCCGTGGAACGGGTTCGCGCCGCCCGACAGCCGGACGGAACCTGGTTGCAGGACGGCCGATCGCGCGGCGACATGTGGTTCGAGGTCGACGTCCCGGCCGGGGAGCCTTCGAAGTGGCTGACGCTGTACGGCACCCGAATTCTGTCCTGGTGGGACTCGGCACAGTCCTAACGGGACCGTGCGACGCGAAAGCCGACGTCGTCCACCCGGAACGTCGGGTGACTCCGGCGACGCACCGACACCCGGACGCTCCAGTGCTCGTCCGCCCAGCCGCCGCCCTTGAGCACCCGGTACTCGCCGTAGACCGCCGGGTCGTAGAGATCCCAGCACCAGTCCCAGGTGTTGCCAAGCAAATCATAAGCGCCCCAGGCATTCGGACGCTTCTCGCCGGGCGGATG
Organism: Amycolatopsis rubida; assembly: GCF_900115345.1. Classification (GTDB taxonomy): domain Bacteria; phylum Actinomycetota; class Actinomycetes; order Mycobacteriales; family Pseudonocardiaceae; genus Amycolatopsis; species Amycolatopsis rubida. Next base: position 107,246 of record NZ_FOWC01000018.1, read on the forward strand.
CAGCCGACCTCCGGAGTTCCCTTCGTACCAGGCGATCTCGTCCAGGTCTCCGTACCTCGGGCCCTCGGTGCCCGCTCGGCAGGCGTGCTCCCATTCGGCTTCACCAGGCAACCGGTAGCCGGGTGCCGACCGATCCCATTCCACTTCGCCGCCTTCAAGCCGATACGCCGGTGCCAGTCCGTCCCGTTCGGACAGTGTGTTGCAGAACCGCACCGCGTCCAACCAGGACACTTCGACGGCAGGCAGACCATCGCCGCCGTTGTATTGCTCCTGGGTGACCGGGAACGCACCAAGCTCGAACGCGGGCACGTCGACTGTCCAGCTACGTTCTGTCCGCCGGTCGGTGAGCCGCACCCTTCCCGGCGGAATCGGGACCATCCGCACCGTGCCGAGGCTAGCCGATCAACGCGGGGGTGTCGCCGGGATTCACCGCCAGCCGATAACCGCGCTTGACCACTGTCTGCACCACACCGGTACCGCCGAGGGACGTCCGCAACCGGCCGATCGCCGTCTCCACCGCGTGCCCCTCGCCGCCGGACGGAAGCTCGACGGACAACTCCCGTCGCGCGACCACCCGGCCGGGCTCCCGTGCGAGGGCGCGCAGAAGCGCCATCGGGGCTGGAGCGATCTCGCGCCATTCGCCGTCGACCAGCGCGCCAGTGCCACGGATCTGCAACACATGACCGGCGGCGTACAACGTCGGCGAAGCAGTGGCCAACGCGTCCGCGACGGTTCTCGCCAGCGCACCGATCCGCGACCGTCTCGGTTGGACAGTCGGGATGCCCAGCGAGGCGAGCGGCGCGGCTGTGATCGGACCCACACACGCCACGACCACGCGGCTGCTCAACACCTCGATCAGCGCACCGAGACGACCGGTCCGCCGCGCCATTGCGACAGTGGACGCGGCAGCGGGCGCGCTCGTGAACGGCAACGCGTCGATTGTTCCTTCCAGGACCGCGTCCAACAGCCGGTCGAGCGGTCCCGGATCTGCCGGAGCCACCCATCGATACACCGGGATCTCGATCACCTCAGCGCCGGCCTGCCGAAGAGCGTGCGCGAAGTACGGCAGCGGCTCACCGTGCAACTGCAGCGCAATCCGTCGTCCGTCTATTCCGGACTGCGTTAGGTACTGCAACAGCTCCGCGCTGCTTTCCGACGCGGGCGAGTAGTCCTCTGCCAACCCGGCCGCCCGCACCGCCCCAGCTGCCTTCGGACCCCGAGTCAGCAGCGAAGCGTTCGACAGATGATCGAGCACCTTCTCGCCGAGACCCCAGCCCTCCGCAGCCTCAATCCAACCGCGAAAGCCGATCCCGGTCGTCGCCACCACCATGTCCACCGGCGACTCCAGCAACCGCATCGTCGCCGCGTGCAGTTCAGTGTCGTCGGCCAGCGGCACGATCCGGATCGCCGGTCCATACCGGACGGCAGCACCCTGGCGCACCAGCAGCGCGCCCAATTCCTCAGCCCGGCGCGCTGCCGTGATTCCCACCGTGAACCCGGCCAGTGGCCGGACGTCCGTCACGGCGATCCCACCTCGATCACCCCGTCCCGTAAGCGAACCGGATACACCGGGACCGAAACCCCTTCCGCGTCGAGACACGCGCCGCTGCGGAGCGAGAACCGTTCTTTGTAGACCGGCGACGCGACCACCGGCTCTCCCCCGGCGTCGCCGACGATACCGCGAGAAAGCACGGCCGCGCCGCTGCACGGGTCCCAATTGGACAGTGCGTACCAACCGTCGCCGGTGTGGAACACCGCGACCTGCCGGTCGTCGATCAACGCCGCGGCTCCGGAGAACGCCCGGATCTCCGCGGCCGCGCACACCGCGGTCCAGGATGAGGTCATGGTCATCGCCGCACCTCCGGAACTCCCAGCAGCACCGGAATCTTCTGCTCCCGTTCCGCGCGGAACGAGATCGACGGGTCCGGCGTCCCCGGCGCGTTCACGAACGAGCTGAACCGCGCCAGCTTGTCCGGATCCTCCAGTACCCCTCGCCATTCGTCGGTGTAACCCTCGATGTGTTTCGCCATCGCCGCGTCCAAGTCCTCGCAGATGCCGAGGCTGTCGTCCACGATCACCGCACGCAGATGGCCAAGCCCGCCGTCGAGTTCCTCGATCCACGGTGCCGTGCGCTGCAACCGATCCGCCGTGCGCACGTAGAACATCAGGAACCGGTCAATCGTGCGGACCAGGGTTTCGGTGTCCACGTCAGACACCAGCAGTTCCGCGTGCCGTGGTGTCGCTCCGCCATTGCCGCCGACGTAGAGATTCCATCCGTGCTCGGTCGCGATCACACCGAAGTCCTTGCCGCGCGCTTCAGCACATTCACGCGCGCATCCGGACACCCCGGCCTTGATCTTGTGCGGTGACCGCAGGCCGCGATACCGCAACTCCAGATCGATCGCCAACCCCACGCTGTCCTGGACGCCATAGCGGCACCAAGTCGAGCCGACACAGGATTTAACCGTCCGCAACGACTTTCCGTACGCGTGCCCGGACTCGAAGCCCGCGTCGACCAGCCGTCGCCAGATGTCTGGCAGCTGGTCCACAGTGGCCCCGAACAGGTCGATCCGCTGTCCGCCGGTGATCTTCGTATACAGCCTGAAATCCTGCGCGACCTGTGCGATCACCATCAGCTTCTCCGGGGTGATCTCGCCGCCGGGAATCCGCGGCACCACCGAATAGCTGCCGTTGCGCTGTATGTTCGCCAGGAACCGGTCATTCGTGTCCTGCAGCGCCGCCTGCTCGCCGCCGAGGATGTGCCCGTTGCCCAGCGTCGCCAGGATCGACGCCACCGCGGGCTTGCACACCGCGCAACCCGTTCCGGTGCCGTACCGGCTCACTATCTCGCTAAACGTCGCCATCCGCGTCGCACGGATGATCTCGAACAGTTCCGCACGGGACTGCGCGAAGTGCTCGCACAACGCCTTCGACTGCTCGACCCCGCACGCGTTCAGCAGCTTCGCCAGCATCGGCACGCACGAGCCACACGACGTTCCCGCCCGCGTGCACGCCTTCAGCTTCGCAACCGAATCGCGGCCGTCCTCGGTGATCGCCCGGGTCAGCGCGCCCTTGGAAACCCCGTTGCACGAACAGACCTGCGCCTCGTCCGGCAACGCGTCCACGCCGACCGCCGCACCGCCGCCGGCCGGGGCGAGCAACGCGCCCGGGTCGGCGGGCAGCGGACGGCCGACCAACGCCCGCAGCGTGTTGTACTCCGCCGCGTCGCCGACCAGGACCCCGCCGAGCAACGTCCGGCCATCGCCGGTCACCACAAGCTTCTTGTACGTCCCGGCCACGGCGTCGTTCACCGCGACTTCCAGCGCTCCTTCGGTGGCCGCGTGCGCGTCGCCGAAACTCGCGACGTCCACGCCCATCAGCTTCAGCTTCGTCGCGGTGTCCGGTTCGGGGAAGCTCGCCGTCGTGCCGGTGAGTTGCGCCGCGACCACCTCCGCCATCGCGTACCCGGGCGCGACGATGCCGTACACCCGGCCCTCGACCGCCGCGCACTCGCCGATCGCGTAGACCGCCGAGTCGCTGGTCCGGCACGTCGCGTCGACCAGCACGCCACCGCGCTCGCCAACGTCCAAACCGGACTCCCGGGCCAAGTCGTCCCGAGGACGGATACCGGCGGAGAAGACCACCAGGTCGACGTCCAGCTCCGTAGCGTTGCCCAGCCGAGCCAGCAACCGCGATCCGTCCGCCTTGATCGCGTCCGTCGAGGTTCCGGTGTGGACGGTCACGTCGAGGTTCGTAATCAGCCGCCGCAACAGACCGCCGCCGCCATCGTCGACCTGCAACGGCATCAACCGCGGTGCCATCTCCACCACGTGCGGCGACAGTCCCATGTCCCGCAACGCCTTCGCCGCCTCCAGGCCGAGAAGGCCGCCGCCGATCACCATCGCGGCACGACGTCCGCGACCCTGCCGTTCAGCCGCGGCTCGAATCGCGTCGAGGTCTTCGATCGTCCGGTACACGAACACGCCCGGCAGATCCCGCCCCGGCACCGGCGGCACGAACGGACGCGAACCGGTCGCCAGCACCAGCGAGTCGTATGGCTCAACATGTCCGGAAGCCGTTGTCACCGTCCTGGCTTCGCGATCCACTGACACCACAACTTCGCCAAGGCGAAGATCGACCGTGTCGTCGTCCGCGTAGTCCGATCCCGGCAACGCCAACGCGGCCGGATCCCAGCTGTCCACATAGGAAGTCAGCGCTACCCGGTCGTAAGCGGGACGGCTCTCCTCGCCGAAGACGACAACCCGCCACTCGCCCGCCGCGTCTGCCGCGCGAAGCGCCTCCACGAACCGGTGCGCGACCATGCCGTGCCCGGCGACCACCACTGTAGGCATTTCAGACCTCCGCTCCCGCCAACGCCACCTGTGCGCGCACCACAGGCTTGCGCAGGTAGCCGAACCACGTCACGCCCACGCACACCGCGTAGAAGACCAGGAATCCGACGAACGCCGGAACGCCGCTGTGCGCGGCGGCGAACGACTGCCGGAACGCGAGGTTGATGAACAACCCGCCCAGCGCACCGACCGCACCGGCCAATCCGATCAACGCGCCGGACAGCCGCCGCGCGTTGCGCAATTCGGTCGCCTCGTCCGCTCCGGCCTGGATGGCGGCCCGCGCCTTTACCTGGAAGATCGCCGGGATCATCTTGTATGTCGATCCGTTGCCGATTCCGGTGAGCACGAACAAAACGATGAACGCGGCGGTAAAGGTCGCCAGCGAGTCAGCCGAGGACGCCAGCACCAGCACCACGGTCGCCAACGCCATCGCACCGAACGTCGCGAAGGTGACCCGGCCGCCGCCGATGCGGTCCGACAGCCATCCGCCGATCGGCCGGGACAGTGAACCCAGCAGCGGGCCGAGGAACGTCACCGCGGCCGCCTGCAACGGCGTCCGGCCGAACTGGTTCTGCAGCACCAAACCGAAGGCGAAGCTGTAGCCGATGAAGGAACCGAACGTGCCGACGTACAGCAGCGACATCACCCAGGTGTGTCCATAACGGACTACCTCGCGCATGGCCTTGGTGTCGCCGCGAACGCTGGCCAAGTTGTCCATGAACAACGCGGCACACGTCGCGGCGATGACGATCAGCGGGAGGTAGAGGTAGAGAACCAGTCGTGGCGCGGTCGCCCCCACGGTGCCGATGACGAGAAGCCCGACGAGCTGAATTACCGCAACGCCAAGGTTTCCGCCGCCGGCGTTCAACCCGAGTGCCCAGCCCTTGTGCCGTTCTGGATAAAAGGTGTTGATGTTCGTCATCGACGACGCGAAGTTGCCGCCGCCGACCCCGCCGAGCGCGGCCATCAGCACGAACGTGCCCAGCGAGGTACCCGGGTGCAGCACGATGGCGGTCAGCACCGCCGGAATGAGCAGCAGCACGGCGCTGCTGACTGTCCAATTGCGACCGCCGAAGCGCGCGACCGCGAAGGTGTACGGGATCCGCATGATCGCCCCGACCACCGTCGGGGTGGAGACGAGCAGGAATTTGTCCGCCGCGCTGAACCCGTAGGCCGGGCCCATGAACAGCACCACCACCGACCACAAGGTCCAGATCGAGAAGCCGATGTGCTCGGAAAACACGGAAAACCACAGATTGCGCCGGGCGACGCGCTTGCCGGTCGTTTCCCAGAACTCGTCGTCCTCGGGATCCCAGTGCTCGATCCAACGGCGGGTCATGGCGTCCTCCTCGTTACCGGGGGCGGTCATTGCGCGGCCAGCCAGTCCGCGACCGCGCCGACCGTCTCGCGGCAGCTTCCGCATCCTGTGGTGGCACGGGTGGTGCGGGCGAGTGCGGCAACGTCGGTGGCGCCACCCCGCCAGGCTTCGATCAGCCGGCCTTTGGTCACCGCGTTGCAGCGGCAGATCACTGTGGACGAAGGAAGATCCGCCGGGCTCGCGGCCGTTGGCGCATCCGCGGGCAGTGCACGGCCGAGCAGCACCGCGAGGCGGTCTTCGGGTACCGGCGTGCCTCGGTCGTGCAGCTGCGTCACGGTCGCCGCCGCGTCCGGCAGGCCGAGCAGGATCGCACCGGTCACACGGTCGCCGCGGACGACGAGCTTGCCGTACCTGCCGCCGGACGGATCATCGAAGGTCATTACCTCGGCGGCGTCATCCGCGCTGGTCACCTGCGTTTCGCCGAGCGCGGCGAGGTCGATGCCGCGGGCTTTGAGCCGGGTTACCGTGCGGGTGCCGCGGTAGCGCGCCGTGGCGTCCGAGCCGGTGAGCAGGTCCGCGAGCACCGCTGCCTGTTCCCACGCGGGCTGCACCAATCCCGGTGGCGCGCCAGGGTGGCGAGCGCAGTCGCCCAACGCGTGGATGCGGCCGTCGCTGGTCCGGAGCAGATCGTCCACCAGGATGCCGCGGTCCACCGCGAGCCCGGCGGCTTCGGCGAGCGACGTCTCCGGCCGCACCCCGGCCGCGACCACCACGAGGTCTGCGGGAACGAAGCTGCCGTCGTCGAGTTTGAGACCGTCTCCGGGGAGGTGCCGGGCGGCGGTCACCTCGAATCGGAACGTGACGCCCAGCTCCGCCAACCGGCGCGCCAGCACTCGGCCCGCACCGGAATCCAGTTGCCGTTCCAGGACATGCGGCCGCGGATGCACCACTGTCACGTTCGTTCCGCGACCTGCCAGCCCGCGCGCGGCCTCCAAACCGAGCAATCCACCGCCGAGTACCGCGACCGGCGCGCCCGGACGTGCGGCGTCCACGATGCGCGCGCAGTCGTCCAGCGTTCGGAACGCCACGACCTCCGGTCCGAGTTCGAGTCCTTCGACCGGCGGCAGCCAAGGCGCGGCTCCGGTCGCGAGGACGACTGCGTCGTAAGGAAAATCCTCGGTTTCAGTGCGGACGACCCGGCGCGCCGGGTCGATCAGCGTCACCCGCGTTCCGAGCTGCAAATCGACCCGCGTCCGCCCGGCCCACTCGGAATCGTGCAACCGCACCGTGTCCGGACTCATCCCGCCGGCGACCACAGTGGACAGCAGCACCCGGTTGTAGGCCGGATGCGGCTCTGCGCCGAGCACGCTCAGCCCTACCCGGTCGCCTTCCGGATCACGCCGCCGGATCTCGTCCGCGAGCCGTGCCCCGGCCATCCCGTATCCGATGATGACGACGTTCCGCGCGCTCATGCTTCGGCCCTCGCCAACGACACCGCGCACACCTTGAACTCCGGCATCCGGCTCACCGGGTCGAGCACCGGGTTGGTCACCAGATTCGCCCGCGCCGCACCGGGAAAGTGGAACGGCAGGAAGACCAGGTCCGCCCGCATCGACGGCACACACCGCACCCGCGCGACAGTTTCCCCGCGCCGCGACCGCACCACCGCGCGATCGCCGTCGGCCAGTCCGGACCGCGCCGCGGTATCCGGATGAACCTCGACGAACACCTCCGGCACGACCGCCGTCAACTCCGCGATCCGGCGGGTCTGGGCACCGGATTGGTAGTGCTGCAGCACTCGACCGGTGGTGGCCTGCAACGGAAACACTTCATCCGGCAGTTCGGCGGGTCCACTGTGGTCAACCTCCGCGAACCGTGCTCGGCCGTCCGGATGCGCGAATCCGTCGAGAAACATTCGCGGCGTGCCGGGGTGTGTTTCGGCCGGAACCGGCCAGTGCAACGCTTCTCCGGACCGCAGCCGTTGGTAAGTCACCCCGGAGTAGTCGGCGGCTCCGCCCTTCGACGCGGCACGCAGCTCCTCGAAGACCTCCACCGCGTCGTCCGGGAACCTCTCCGCAGGCTGTCCCATGCGGACTGCGAGATCCCGCAACAGCGACAGATCGCTGCGCACTCCCTCCGGTGGCTCAATGGAGCGTTGCCGCAAGAGGACTCGACCTTCGAGGTTGGTCAACGTGCCTTCCTCCTCAGCCCACTGCGGCACCGGAAAGACCACGTCGGCCAGCTCCGCGGTTTCGGACCGGACAAAGTCCGCCACCACGAGAAGATCCAGGCCGGACAACCGGTCCTGCACCAGGGACGAGCGCGGGGCCGACACCACCGGATTGCTTCCGAACACCAGCAGGGCCTTGATCGAATCGCCCAGCGCGTCGAGCAGCTCGACCGCCGAACGTCCCGGTCCTGGCAAGCTTTCCGCCGGCACGCCCCAGACCTTGGCGACGTGCGCACGTGCCGCCGGATCGTCGATCTTGCGATAGCCCGGCAGTTGATCCGCTTTCTGCCCGTGCTCGCGTCCGCCCTGACCGTTTCCTTGCCCAGTAAGGCAGCCGAAGCCAGCTCCGGCACGACCGGGCAAGCCCAGCGCGAGAGCGAGATTGATCCACCCGCCGACCGTGGCGGTGCCGGAGGCGTGTTGTTCCGTCCCGCGTCCAGTAAGCACATACGCGTTGTCCGACCGAGCCAGCATTTCCGCCGCCTGCCGCTGAGCTGCGGCCGAGACTCCGGTCACCCGCTCGACCCGTTCCGGCCACCAGGTCGCGGCGATGCGCCACATTTCGTCGAATCCGCGCGTCCGGAGATCCACATAGGACTTGTCCAGGTGTCCTTCGGCGACGACCGCGTGCAGAATTCCCAACGCCAGTGCGAGATCCGTGCCCGGCGCTGGCGCGAGGTGCAGCGCGGCGCGCTCGGCTGTCGGTGTGCGGCGCGGGTCGACGACGATCAGTTCCGCGCTCTCCAGATGCTGCATGAACGGGGGCATCGTCTCGGCCGGGTTCGCCCCGGCGAGCAGGACGACGTCCGCATTCGCAAGATCAGTTACCGGGAACGGAAGTCCGCGGTCTACGCCGAACGCGCGCATCCCGGCCGCGGCGGCGGCGGACATGCAAAATCGGCCGTTGTAGTCGATTTGCGCCGTTCCGAGCGCGACCCGGGCGAATTTCCCGAGCAGGTAAGCCTTTTCGTTCGTGAGTCCGCCGCCGCCGAACACCGCGACCGAGTCCGCGCCATGTTCGCGACGCGCGGCCAGCACTCGGCCCGCGACGAAATCCACTGCCTCGTCCCAGGAAACCGGCTGCAGCTCGCCGTCTCGGCGGAGCAGCGGCGAGGTCAGGCGTGCGCCGGATTCGAGCAGGGTGCCGGCGGTCCAGCCTTTCTGGCACAGGCCGCCCGCGTTGACCGGGAAGTTCCGTGGGGTGACCCGGGTCTCGTCCAGGCGCATCCCGCACTGCAAGGCGCAGTACGGGCAATGTGTGTCGACGTGCGGCACAGGCGCTCCTCGGGTCGGCGATGACCCGACGGTAAGGACGCCGTGTTACCTGAACATGCCCGAATGTTTCGGGGAGTTGACATTGCCCGCCGTCATGGCGGAGGCGCGCAGTGAGTCAGAGGATCGCGCTGACCTCACGGGCCGCTGCGCGCAGGCCGTCCAATGCGGCATTGGTGGACCTGGGATCGAGTGCGTGCGAGGCGAGGCGGAAGAGGATGGCGCGCAGCAGGAGCTGGGGCCATTCGGGGAGGTGGGCCCAGCGTTCCAGGAGGGCTCCGGTCGCCCCGCCCCAGATCAGGGAGTCGACTGCGGCGATCGCCGCGCCCCATTCGCCTGGGCGGTAGTACGGGACGAAATCGACCACGCCGGGGGCTTCGTCGCCGTCGAAGAGCAGGCCGGCCAGGAGTTCCCCGTGGGCGACCTGGTGCGGGAGTTTGACCGGGCGGCGGGCCGGAGCGAGGATTTCGAACCAGCGGCCGCCTTTTTCCTCGGCGAGGGGGCGGTCTTGTTCTTCCCACGCGATTCGGTCGGCTGTCGCGTCGATGTCGTCGCGTGCGGAGAGGAAGTCCGGCCGGGGGAGGTCCGCTGTTGCCCGGTGCAGGCGTACCGCCGCGAGAACCGCGTCGTCGCAGCGGTGCTCGGCGGTGCCGGCGAGGTAGCGCCAGGCTGACCAGTCTCCGACGATCCAGCGGCCGTCTCGCGAGCGGACTGGCTTGGCGATGCGGAGGCCCGGGTCCTCGGCGAAATCCAGCGCGCGGGCGGTCCACAGGGCTTGGGAGCGGTCGGTGACGCGTTTGAAGACCACGTCTCCGGCGTACCAGGTTTCGGAGTCCGGGAGGAGGGTGATGGCGTCGGCGTCGCTGCCGAACGCGTTGCAGACGCGTTCGGAGGGACGTTCGAGGGTTGACCGCACAAAGCGGGAGGTTACCCCGGGTCTGGGCGGGTTATGGGGGAGACTCGCTGGTCGCGGGGCGGCTCGTCGCCTGGCGGCGGCATTGCGCCCCGCTGGGTGCGGTGGGGCACCCCGAAGCTTGATTGTGCTGACGATCTGAGGGTGCGAGTGGGGCTAGCAGCGGTGATTGGTCGTGAGGGGAACCCTGCGGGAATCAGAGCCGGTGCGGGTGGCCCTCACGTACGCGAAAAGCCGTGAAGGGCTCCTTCAGGGAGTCTGTGTCCCTCAAGGAGCCCTTCACGGCCGGGCAGTGCTCAGTAAGTCGGCAGGCTTGGGTCGATCTGCCGTGCCCAGGCCAGGACTCCGCCGCCCAGGTGGGTAGCGTCCTTGAAGCCTGCTGCGTGCAACGCCGCCAGCGCCTCGGCCGAGCGGGCACCGGACTTGCAGTGCAGGACGATCGGCTTGTCCTGCGGCAACTCCGCCAATGCCTCGCCGGACAGGATGCGGTCCTTCGGGATCAGCGTGGCGCCCTTGATGTTGACGATCTCGTACTCGTGCGGCTCGCGGACGTCGATCAGGGCGAAGTTCTCGCCCGCGTCGAACTTGGCCTTCAGTTCCGCGGGAGTCAGCGTGCTGCCCGAGGCGGCCGAGGCGGCTTCGTCCGACACGACGCCGCAGAAGGCTTCGTAGTCGATCAGTTCGGTGATCTTCGGGGTCTCCGGATCCTTGCGGATCTTGACCTCGCGGTACTTCATCTCCAGCGCGTCATAGGAGATCAACCGCCCGAGCAGGGGCTCGCCGATGCCGGTGATGAGCTTGATCGCCTCGGTCACCATGATCGAGCCGATCGACGCGCACAGCACGCCCAGTACGCCGCCTTCGGAGCAGGACGGGACCATGCCGGGGGGCGGCGGCTCGGGGTAGAGATCCCGGTAGTTGAGACCCTTGCCGTTCGGGGCGTCTTCCCAGAAGACGCTCACCTGGCCTTCGAACCGGAAGATCGAACCCCACACGTACGGCTTGCCCGCCAGCACCGCCGCGTCGTTGACCAGGTAGCGCGTGGCGAAGTTGTCCGTGCCGTCGAGGATCAGGTCGTACTGGCCGAAGATCTCCAGCGCGTTCGCCGATTCCAGACGCTCCGTGTGCAGGTACACCTTGACCAGCGGGTTGATCTCGGCGATCGACTCCTGTGCCGACGCGGCCTTGAGCTTGCCGAGGTCGGACTGGCCGTGGATCACCTGGCGCTGCAGGTTGGATTCGTCGACGACGTCGAAGTCGATGATGCCGAGCGTGCCCACGCCGGCCGCCGCCAAGTACAGCAGCGCCGGGCTTCCCAGGCCGCCCGCACCGATGACCAGGACCTTCGCGTTCTTCAACCGCTTCTGCCCGACCACCCCGACGTCCGGGATGATCAGGTGACGGCTGTACCGGGCCACCTCTTCCTTGGTGAGCTCGGCTGCCGGCTCGACGAGCGGCGGCAGTGCCGTGTCTGACATCGGGTCCTCCATACTCGCGCGGGTCGCGTAGTCGATCCCAGTATGGTCAACGCCCGCCCGCAAGGGACACTTCCCTGCTCTCAGATGGTGGGACGTTGTTACTGGCCCGGCGGAGTCGGGTTCGGCCACGCGTTCGGCTTGCACACGCGGTGGTCCGCGGCGACCTTGCCCTTGTCGCCGCCGGGGATGTTGTTGAGCATCGCGACGTAGTCGTCGGCGACGCCGAACGACTGCTGCATCATCACCGGCGCGGGCTGGTCGTTTCCTGGGCAGCCCACGTGATTGTTGCCCAGCGCGTGCCCGACCTCGTGGTTGATGGCGTACTGCCGGTACCCCGTCATGTCCGGGCCGTAGACCTTCGCGCCGCGCACCCAGCGCGACAAGTTGATCAGCACCCGGCCCATGCTGCGCCGGTAGCAGGAGGCCTCGAATTTGATCTGGAACCCGCACGCGTCCGGCCGGTGCGTGGTGTCCGGCGTGGTGAGGCTCACCCGGAAACTCGGATTCGGATAGCTCGAATCGACCCGCTGCAGCCGGATCTCGCCGTTCCAGGTCCAGCTGCGCGGATCGGACAAAATGCCCTGCACCGCGGTGCCGAAGCTGTCTTCGCCGGCGTAGCTGGCCGGATCGATGCCGTCCTCGACCTCGACGGTGTAGGTGTAGAGCTTCCCGCTCTTGCCCACGACGTCGCTGGACCCCGGCACGACGTGCCAGGTGCCCTTGCCCGTCTGCGTGAAGGGGCCGCCGGTGGGCAGGTCGGCGGTGGGCACGTTGAGGTTCACCGGCTGCGCGGGGTTCTCCGGGATGCCGCCGCTGCCGTCGATCGCGCCCGAGGACGTGTCGCCGGGCGCGACCTCGCCGCCGCTGCCGGCGTCGGACGGGCCGGACGCGGTGTTGACCGCGACCAGCACGGTGATCACGGCCAGGATCGGCAGCGCGTACACGCGCCAGCCATAGGTCTTCACGAACCGGCCGAATGGCGACTGGTTCTTCTTCGGCGCCGGACGCTTCTCCTCGCCGTCCTTGGGCTTCCAGGCGGCGGCGAGCGGCTCGGCGCTGGTGCGGCGTCCGCCCGGCCGGTACCGGTCCTCGCCCACGCGCTGGGCGGGCTTGCGCCCGGGCCGGTACTGGCCGACGCGCGGAGAGCCGTCCTCCGCATCGCCGGATCCGGAGGACGCTGAACGCCGGGCCGACCCGGCGGCCGGGCCCCGCCGGTCCTTCGCTCGCGCGTCCTGCTTCAGCCGGTCCACCGGCCCAGGGTGCCACACGGCGGCGACGTTCCCGGCAGCGACTGGCGGGCTTCCCGGCGATCCGCGGTCCCCCGTCCGGGCTACCAGGAGCCCTTGTCCGCGCCCTCCCACAGACCCAGCACGGCCTTGGCGACCACCTGCGGACGTTCCATCTGCGCAACGTGTCCGGTGCGCGGGAGGACCAGCATCCGGGCGTGCGGAATCGCCTGCGCGGTCCGCGGCGCGCGCTTGACCGAGATCACCCGGTCGTGGAGCCCCCAGACGACCAGCGCCGGGGCCTGGACCTGTTTGGCGACCGACCACAGCGACGCGGCGCCGAGCGCGGTCCAGCGCCGGAAGATGCCGAACGTGCTGCGCTCCATCGCGGCCAGCGCCCACGGGAACCCGGCGCGGGCGGCGTGCTCCTCGACCAGTTCGTCCAGCCGGACGTCCGGGAAGCGCGACGGATCGTGAAAGCACAGCTTGATGACCTGCGCGGCGCGTTCGCGGGCGGTCATCCCGGCCATCCGGCGGCGCACTCTCGCCCCGACCACCGGAAGGTAGGCCAGCGCCATCAGCGGATCGGACAGCCGGCGCGGGTCCGGGCGGCGGTCCGGCATCGCCGGGGAAATCAGGGTGAGAGTTCTCACCAGCTCCGGCCGCCGCGCCGCGACCAGCAGCGAGATCGCGCCGCCCATCGAGTTGCCGAGCAGATGCACCGGCTTGCCGAGCCGCTCCAGCCTGCCCGCGATGACCGCGGCGTGGTCGTCGAGGCTGTAGGCGAATCCTTCCGCGGGCTCCGAATAGCCGAATCCGGGCAGGTCAACGGCCTGTCCGGAAGCGGTCGGGGCGAGCAGCGCGGCGAGGTCGGTCCAGTTCGTGGACGATCCGCCGAGGCCGTGCACGTACACCGCGGGCGTGTCGTCCGGGCCCGGCGTGTGCCGGATGTGCAGGCCGTCTTCGACCGTGCCCGGCCAGGCTGGCAGCGCCCCGTCGAGCGGCGGAAGGGGCGTAGTCGACAATGGCACCTGGGTCACCGGCGGGCGGACCGCCGCCGCGGTGCAGGGGCGGGAGGTCGTGGTCGTCACCAGTCCAGGATGCCTGACCCTTGGCATTTCGGGCGTACCCACGAGTAATGTCAGGTTCACTTCACGCGGTGGTGAACCCGCCCGGCGAAGGCTGCGGACGGAGGAAGAATGACGGAGATGGCGCGACTGCAACGAGGCGTCCGGTTGCCAAGGACCGAGCGCCGGGCCCAGTTGCTGACGGCCGCGCAGCGCGTCTTCGCCGAGCACGGTTACCACGCGGCGGCGATGGACGAGATCGCCGAGGAGGCCGGGGTCAGCAAACCGGTCCTCTACCAGCACTTCCCCGGCAAGCTCGACCTGTACATCGCGCTGCTGGAAAGCCACGTCGACGACCTCGTCGGCCGCGTGCAGGGCGCGCTGAACTCGACCTCCGACAACCGCCAGCGCGTCCCGGCCACGGTCGGCGCGTTCTTCGACTTCGTGAACAACGACGCCGGTGCGTTCCGCATGGTCTTCGAGTCCGATCTCCGCGGCGAGCCCGCCGTGCAGGAGGCGGTGGACCGCGCGACCTCGGCCAGCGTCGAGGCCATCACCGAGACGATCACCTCCGACGCCGGGCTGGACGAGGAGAAGGCCCGTCTGCTGGCGGTCGGCCTGGTCGGGATGAGCCAGGTCAGCGCGCGCTACTGGCTGCAGCACAACCAGTCGATGAGCCGCGAGGACGCGGTGGCGCTCACCGCGAACCTCGCGTGGCGCGGCATCGGCGGCGGTTTTCCGCTCAAGGACAACTGACCCCGTGCGCGTGGTCGCGGTGCCGGGCACGTTGTGCAGCCCGCGGATCTACGCACCGCTGGCGGCCGCGCTGCCCGACGGGCTGGACGCGGTCGACTGGATGACCGCACCGGGCCCGTGGCGGATCGAGGACATCGCGGCGCGAGTCGCCGACCGGATCGGCCAGCACGGCGGCCCGGTCACCCTCGTCGGGCACTCCACCGGCGGCTGCGTCGCGGCGATGGTCGCGGCCACCCGGCCGGACCTGGTGTCCGCACTGCTGCTCGCGAACACCGGCGCACACATGCGCGGCCATGGCGACGTCGACCGAATCCTCGCCACGATCGCCGCCGAATGGGGTCCCGACCTGCACGCGGCCGTCCTTGACCGGTCCTTCGCCACCCCGTTGCCACCGGATCTGCGCGCCGCACTGCTCGGCTACGCCGCCCGCGTCCCAGCCGAAGCCGCGCTGGAGGTCCTGACGAGCCAACGGGATCTGGACCTCACGCCACGGCTGGCGGCGATCCGCTGCCCGGTCACGGTGCTGCACGGAATCCACGACCGCGCCCGCACGCTCGCGGACGCCCAGCACCTCGTCGATCACCTGCCCGGCAGCGAACTCGTCACCGTCGAGACCGGGCACTCGCCGATCTGGGAAGACGTCCCGGCCACCGTCGCCGCGCTCGGACGGCTTCGCTAGCTCATTCGCGCGGTTTTCGCTGGCGTGGCACCGATCTCGCCGCTCCCGGAAGTTCGACCAGCAGTTGCTCGACGTGGACGCTGTCCGGTGGCGCGCGGTGCGGATCGGTCAGCCAGGTCTCCGATTTTCCTCGCCGGGACGGTGGTTCGCCGTCCGGCAGCAAGGCGGCGTAGCAACCGTAGTCGATGGCGAACCCGTCGTAGCGCGTTCCCGGCCGCTTTCGGTTGACGATGCCGCGCCGCACCAGGTGCACGAGCCGGGCGTCGTGCAGATCGCGCATGGTCCCGTCGTGTGCGCCGCTGGCGTGATCGAGCAGGAAAGCACGCGAGCGGCGTCGGCCCACAACCTCGTCCACCAGCCAGCGAAGCGTCGTCAAGGCCGGTTCGTTCCCGGCGATCGCGGCGTATTTGTCGCGCAGATACCAATCTTGCGCGGCCTGCCGGACGTGCCGGATCCCGATCGTCGCCGTATTCGCGTGCTGCGCGGCCAACGCGGCGATGTTGATCGCGTCGCGGGGCACGCCCTCGGCCGCGCGCACGAGTTCGGGAAACGCTGTGCGGCTGAACGCCGTCGCCACGAATTCCGCGGCGTCGTCGGTCACCGGCATCCGCGGTCGTACGTGATTGAGGAAGAGCTCAGCGAAAAACTGTCTCGACTGGATTCCGCCGTGGTCGAACAGGAGCACGTCGTCGAAGCTGACCGCGGAGGCCGCGTCCGCACCGACCTCGATGCCGACGTAATCGCCGTCGCAGCCCGGTTCGCGGAACCGGGACCGGCGTTCGATCGCCGCGATCTTGACCGTCGTCCCGCGCGTCGGCAGCACGCTCCGACGCAGCAGGTCCGCCAGCAACGGTTGCAGGTCAAGGGGAATCGAACTCCACTCGTCCAGCAGCAGCCACAGCCGGGCCGGCGCCAACGCGGCCGTGACCCGCGCCAGCGCCCGGCTGAGCGGCCCGAAAATGACCTGATGATGCTCGGTTCCGGTGCGCCGCAAGCGATCCGAAGCCGTCACCGAGCGCCGATCGCGGCCCGACATCGTCACCTGACCACGCGGACCGTCCGGTCCCCAGGACGCCGACGCCCCGGCGCTGGTCGCCTGCTCCGCGGACCCTCCGACGGTCGTCTCCCGCTCCACGTTGCCGACGACCTCGACCGTCGTCGCCGCCTCGGTCAGCTCGTCGAGGCCCTGCAGCAAGCCTCCTTGATCGGACACCCGCGTCTCGATCGCCGTGGTCAGCAGCTGTTCGTGCACCGCTTCCAGCGTGTCGACCAGCAGCTGAGTGCCCCGGAGCGACACCGGCAGCTGCTGATTCGCGTAGAGACCGCTGGTGGAGCCGATCGTGCGCAAATCCAGGTACACAGCGACGTCGTGGGTCTCTTCGACCAGATCGGCCAGGTACAGCAAGGCGTGCGTTTTCCCGGTGCCGCGGCGGCCGTAAAGGATCTGGTGGTCGGCGGAATGCAGCATCGCCGAAAACGACCCGGCCACCACGAAGGTTTTGGCCAGCGTGTGCCGGTCCACGCTCTCCGCTCGCCGGGAAATCGCCATCAGGCTCCGGTTGACGTGCGCGCTCAGCGGCTGCCCCATACCTGTCCTGTCTGTCGGCGACATCCCAGCCACCCAGCGTGACAGCGCCGGGCAGCCGGGAACAGCCGACAGTCAGGTACCAAGGAGACAGGGGCGAACGCGCACGGTTACCGGGGTGCTGGGTGTGTGAGTGTTTGTCCCGGTTAGAACAGGGACAAACACTCACGACACCCGCAGCAACGCCCCGATCCGGTTCGCGACCTCGCCCGCCCGCTCCTGCGGCAACATGTGCCCCGCACCGGGAAACCGGACGAACTCCGCGTCCGGCAGCTCGTCCGCGATCACTTTCGCGTGCGCCAGCGGGCAAAGCCGGTCCCGCTCCCCCGCCAGCACCACGGACGGGGTACCGCGCAAGGTCGCCAGCGCGACGCGGCGGTCGTGCGTCGAAATCGCGTCCTGGAACGCGCCGAGACTCGCCGGATGCGCGCACAACAGCTGATCCGTGACCAGCCGAAGGTCCGCGCGGCGCGGGTGCTCGCCGAAAACGAGGAACCGCGCACCCGAACGCACCATCGCCGGGCTCAACGGCAGCCGCTCGCCCTTGCGGTGCGACAACGCTTTCGCCAGCCTGCGCTCGAACCGCGCGGAGAACTGGCCCGCCATTCCGGGCAGCCCCAACGTGATCCGGTCCATCTGCCCCGAGGACGTCGCCACGAACGCCGCGCCGACCACCCGGTCTCCGACCAGTTCCGGATGCCGTTCGGCCAGCGCCATCATGGTCATGCCGCCCATCGAATGCCCGGCGAGCACCAGCGGACCCGACGGCACGCGCGCGGCGATCAGCTCGGCCAGATCGTCGGCCAGCCGCGGAATCGTCCCGGTTTCCCTGGTCGCGGGCGCGGAACCGCCGTGGCCGCGCAGGTCGTAGCGCAGTGTCCGGACGCCAGGGCCGAGGTGGTCCATGACGCCGTCCCACGTGCGGTGGTCCTGCGTCCAGCCGTGCACCAGAACCAGCGTCACCGCGGCGTCGGCCGGGCCGTTCAGTTCGACGTGCAGCGCGCAGCCGTCGCTGGTCACGAAACGGTGTTCACGAGCCGGATCGCGCAGCCGCTCGACGGTCGTCATTTCGCCTCCGCGGGAAAAAGCACGTCGGCGGTGGTCATTTCGCCTCCGCGGGAAAAAGTACGTCGGCGGTGGTCATTTGCCCTCCGGCAACAGGAAAGACTTGCGCCAGAACGGTTTCCCCGGCAACCCGACCAGGCCGGACTCCTGGAGGAACGGCATGATCTTCTCCCCGGCCCACGCGATCGTCGCGCGCCAGTGCGGATTGTTCAGCGCCGTCTCGACGCCCTCGCGCGGCCGGATCCCGACCGCCTTGTAGACGTTCGGGTTGATGAACGCCCGCGTCACGAAGTACGAGATCAGCGCGATGCTGAACTGCTGGTAGGCAACCTCCGCGCGGCCGAGTTTCGCCATCCCACGGGTGACCTCCTCGCGGGCGAAGGTGACGTGCCGCGCCTCCTCCAGCACGTGGATCCGGTTCACCATCCGGACCAGCGGCTGGATCTCCTCGTCGTTCATCTGCTCGCGCTGCAGCCGGTCGAGCACCTCCTCGGCGACCAGGATCGCGCCGTAGCGCGCCGGGCCGTAGGAAATGGTCGGCATCAGCTTCGCGAACTGCCGCAGCACCGGCACCGGACCGTAGGTCGGGCAGCCGATCCGCGCGGACATCCGGGCGAACATCGTGGAGTGCCTGCACTCGTCGGCGATCTCGGTGAGCGCGAACTGCGCGTGCGCCGTCGTCGGATCCTGTTCGTAGACCTCCTTGAGCAGCATCTGCATCAGAAGGATCTCGAACCACAGCCCGGTGGTCGCGATGCTGGCCATCTCGTGCTTGCCCAGCTCGATCCGCTGCTCCGGACTCAGCCGGTCCCACAGCGGAGTGCCGTAGAGCGACGAGCGCTCCGGCAGGATGTACCGCTTGCCCTCGACCAAAGGCGCGTCCCAGTCGATGTCGACGTCCGGGTCGTAGAACTTGTTCGCCGCCGACTTCAGCAACCGCTGTGCCGTTGCCTCCCGGTCGGTCACCTTGAGCGTCCGCGTCATCATCAGCCCCTTCCAGCGCCTGACTCGCCGTTGAATCGAGAAGCCGCGTCCCGCCTGCTCCACAGAACATGTAACCCGTGGTAACAGTTACCTCTGGTAGCATGACCGCCGTGATCGAACGTGTCAAGCGCTCCAGCAAGCAGTCCGGCAAGCAGGCAGCGGACACCGAAACGAGCACCGGGGACGCGCGCCGCGATCGCTGGCGCAAGCACCGCATCGCCCGTCGCGCGGAGTTCGTCGAAGCGGCTCTGCGCGCGCTCGACGCGCACGGTCCAGACCTCGGCATGGAGGACGTCGCTGCCGAAGCGGGCGTCACGAAACCCGTGCTGTACCGGCATTTCGAGGACAAGGCCGACCTGTACGTCGCACTCGGCCAGCGCGGCACGGAGATCCTTTTCGAACGGCTGATCCCGGCGATCAACGCCGAACTCGCGCCGGTGCCGCGGATCCGGATGGCACTGGACGCGTTCTTCGGCGTCATCGAAGAACACCCGAACCTGTACCGCTTGCTGGCACACGGCGGGCTGCCGGGCAAAACCACCGATTCGGACGTCGTCGCGGAGGACAAGGAGGTCATCGCCACCGCGCTGACCGCGCTCCTCGGCGACTACATGCGGATGTTCAACATGGACTCCGGCGCGGCCGAACCGTGGGCGCACGGGATCGTCGGCATGGTCCAGAGCACCGGCGAATGGTGGCTGGACCGGCGCTCGATGGGCCGCGATTCGGTGGTCGAGTACCTCACCCAGATCATCTGGGCGGCGATCGACGGGCTCACCCGCCAGCAAGGCGTGGTGATCGACCCGAACCTGCCGCTCGAGGAGAACAAGGTCGTCCAGCTCGGACGGACCGAAGAAGACACCAACAGCGACGCAGGCTGACGAGAGGACCCCGGATGAGTGACGAAGACGGCTACACGGGCGCGGCGACGCTGGTCGTCGACGGCGCGGAAATCGCCGCGGACGTCGATCTGCGCGGCTATTTCCAGCCGATCGACGGTTACTACCACTGGTACGGCCGCGTCGCCGCGGACCCGAAGCTGGCCGAAGCGGTCGGCGGGCGCAAGAAGGCGTGCGAGGTGCGGGTCGGCGAGCACACCGCCGAGGGCGAGCTGTCCGATCCGGACCCGTGGGGCCGCTACCGGCTCACCGGAACGTCCACGCCGCCGTTCTCGGTCCCGAAAACCCTGGCCGAGGTCGAAGAAGCCACTGCCTGACCGGACCCCGGAAAGCTGTGAAGGGCCCCTTGAAGGAATCTGATTCCTTCAAGGGGCCCTTCACGGACTTTGCAGCTCGGCCGGATCAGTCGCCGACGCCGAACCCGACCTTGCGGACGTCGGACGGGGCGATCTCGACGTACGCGATGCGGTCGGACGGGACCAGGTACTTGCGGCCCTTCTCGTCGTTGAGGCGGAAGAGCCCGTCACCGGCCGTCAGCGCCTCGGCGACCAGTTTCTCCACCTCTTCGGGAGTCTGGCCACTGGACACCACCAGCTCGCGCGGCGTGTCCTTGATGCCGATCTTGACCTCCACGTGGGACCTCCGCTGGAAACTCGTTGTGACTACGCCCGGCAAGGCTAACCGAAGCGGGCCGACGCGGTGGCGTGCGACCAGAAGGTGACTCGCGACCACTCGCTCAGCCCAGCCCCAGCGCCTGCATGCGCTTGGTGTGCCCTTGCTGCAACCGGCGGAACAACGCGCCGATTCCCGCGAGATCGCCGGACCCGGCGACGATCAGTTCGGCCAGGCCGTCGCGTTCGGCCACCACGTACTGCGCCTGGGTGAGCGCCTCGCCGAGCAGCCGGCGGCCCCACAGCGCGAGCTTGTCGCGGGCCTTCGGATCGGCTTTGATCCCGGCCGCGACTTCGCGTTCGGCGAACGCCGAATGCCCGGTGTCGGCGAGCACGGTCAGCACCAGGTCCTTGGTCTCCGGGTCGAGCCAGTTGGCGATCTCGCGGTACAGATCGGCCGCGAGCCCGTCCCCGACATATGCCTTGACCAGCGATTCCAGCCACGACTTCGGCCGGGTGGAGCCGTGCCAGGCGTCCACCTGCGACACGAACGGAGCCATCGCGTCCTCGACCGCGACGCCGTTCGCGGCCAGGTGCTTCGAGAGCAGATCGAGGTGCCCGATCTCAGCGGACGCCATCGAGGCGAGCGCGGCGCGGCCGGCGAGCGTCGGCGCGCTGCGGGCGTCCTCGGCCATCCGGTCGAACGCGGACAGCTCCAGGTAGGCGATCACGCCGAGCAGGTCGACGACGCCTTCGCTGATCGCGGATGAAGAGGAGGCGGGCGCTGCGGTCTCTGCTGGCCTGGCTTCGGCGGGGTCGGTCACGGCGACGAGGGTATCGCCGAACCGCAGGCCCGCGCCGTGAAGAGACCGATCCCACGCCGCGCGGCCGCTCCCGGTATTCCCCGGAAAACACCTGACCAGGTACAGTGGGGTCGGATAAACAGAAGCTTCGCCGCGCCGGACCGCCTTTTTTCGAGGGACCCAGGAGCGGCGGGAACCAGGCGAACGGCCGGTGCCACCAGGGCGGCCGGGGTTCGCCGCAAGTGTGCGTGCACGCCTCCCAGCGGCATTCCCGGGAGGGCGGCTCCGGCGCCACAGGCCTCCGCAGACGAGGTCGCGGCGTGAGTCAGGCCCCCGGTCGAGTGTCGAGTGACAACCGGCCTGTGCGCGCTGGTCACGAGAGAGGCGATCACCCTGACCGCAGAACAGTCCACAACCGAACAGACCGAAATCGTGCAGGCCACCGCCGCCGTCGCTCTTGAGCACAGCGAAAACGGACCGGCCGCGCTGGACACGTCGCACCCGCTTCAGGCCGGTGCCCCGGTGACCGAAGAGGCGCCGACGTTCGAGTCCTTCGGTGTGAAGCCGGAAATCGTCAAAGCGCTCGCCGAAGCGGGCATCGAGCACACGTTCGCCATCCAGGCGCTCACCCTGCCGCTGGCCATGGCCGGCGACGACCTCATCGGTCAGGCCCGCACCGGCATGGGCAAGACGCTCGGCTTCGGCGTCCCGCTGCTGCACCGCGTGCAGGTGCCCGGCGACGGCACCCCGCAGGTGCTGGTCGTGGTGCCCACGCGCGAGCTGTGCATCCAGGTCGCGAACGACCTGAAGGGCGCCGGGAAGCACCTCGGCATCCGCACGCTGGCGATCTACGGCGGGCGGCCGTACGAGCCGCAGATCGAGGCGCTGCGCAAGGGCGTCGACGTCGTCATCGGCACGCCGGGCCGTCTCCTCGACCTGGCCGAGCAGCAGCACCTGGTGCTGGGCAAGATCCGCGGGCTCGTCCTCGACGAGGCCGACGAGATGCTGGACCTCGGCTTCCTGCCGGACATCGAGCGGATCCTGCGGATGGTGCCGGACGAGCGGCAGACGATGCTGTTCTCCGCGACGATGCCGGGCCCGATCATCACGCTCGCGCGGACGTTCCTGAACCAGCCCACGCACATCCGCGCCGAGGAGAACGACGCGGGCGCGATCCACGAGCGCACGGCGCAGTTCGTCTACCGGGCGCACTCGATGGACAAGACGGAGCTGATCGCGCGGGCGCTGCAGGCCGAGGACCGCGGGCTCACGATGATCTTCAGCCGCACCAAGCGCACCGCCCAGAAGATCGCCGACGACCTGGTGGAACGCGGTTTTGCCGCGGCCGCGGTGCACGGCGACCTCGGTCAGGGCGCGCGTGAGCAGGCGCTGCGCGCGTTCCGCTCGGGCAAGGTCGACGTCCTGGTAGCCACGGACGTCGCGGCGCGCGGCATCGACATCGACGACGTCACGCACGTGATCAACTACCAGTGCCCGGAGGACGAGAAGACCTACGTGCACCGCATCGGCCGCACCGGCCGCGCGGGCCGCACGGGTGTCGCGGTCACTCTCGTCGACTGGGACGAGGAACCGCGCTGGAAGCTGATCTCGGACACGCTGAACCTCGACCTGGCGGAGCCGGTGGAGACGTACTCGTCGTCCCCGCACCTGTACAGCGACCTGGGCATTCCGGAGGGCACGAAGGGCCGCCTGCCGCTGTCGAAGCGCACGCGAGCCGGCCTGTCCGCCGAGAAGGAAGAGGACCTGGGCGGCAAACGCCGCGGCCGCCGCGGTTCTTCCGGGCCTTCCTCGCCTCCTTCGGAAGAGGAAGCCCCGCGCAAGCGCAACCGCGCCCCGCGCAAGCGGACCCGCGGCGGTGCCCGCTCCGAAGCCGCTGACGCCGGTTCGGCTGCCGCGGACCAGCAGGAAGACCGCCCCCGGACCCGCCGCCGCACCCGCTCGGGAGCCGACGCGACCGGCCCGGCGACCTCCGCAGGCAACGCCACCCCCGCGACGACGTCCGACTCCGGAGAGACCGGAGACCGCCCGGCACGCCGCCGCCGTCGCCGCCGCCCGTCCGCATCTGATACACCTGCGTCGGCAGACTGAGCGACACACCGGGAGTCAGTTACGTGAACGACCACGGGAACGGCACCGACGAAACGCCCCCCGAACCCGGATCGAACGTAGCGGGCACTCCCGCGAATCCCGACGAACGCCCCCGGCCGGATATTCCGGCCGGGGAGCGTGTCTCGGACGAGGGTGCTGCGGGGGTTGAACCGCGCGAGTCACCTTCCGCTGACCGGCGCACGGTCCCGCCGTCCGCGGACTCCACTGCAGCGGCCCTTGGCTCTGCCGGAACCACTCCGGGCCCGCAGGCCGCAGATTCGGCCGCGCCAGCCGACGAAGAATCTTCCGCCGAGCACCACCGGCCCACCTCTGCCGGAACTGCTCCGGACTCGCAGACCGCAGACCCCGCCGCGCCAGCCGACGAAGAATCTTCCGCCGAGCACCACCGGCCCACCTCCTCCGACTCCGCCGGAACCGCTCCGGGCCCGGAGGCCGCAGACTCCGTCGCGCCAGCCGACGAAGAATCTCCCGCCGAGCACCACCGGCCCACCACCTCCGACTCCGCCCGAACCACTCCGGACCCACAGACCGCAGACCCCGTCGCGCCAGCCGCCGAAGAAGGTTCCGAGCCCCGCAGAGCCTCCGCGGGATCGACCGCAGCAGCCCTCGGCTCTGCCGGAAGCACGCCCGCCGCTCCGGGTCCGCAGGCCGGAAACCCGGCCGCGCCAGCCGCGGACAGAGCTTCCGCCGCAGGCGCCCACGCCGCGATCCCACCGGTTACCCCCGAGGAACAAACCGGCCCGATCGCGCGCGTCACCGATGAACCCGCCGGGGTCAGCAGCACCCCCGCCCAGCCCTACGGTTCCGAAAACCTCCTCCCCCGTCCGCCCGTCGCCGCGGATTCCCTTGCACCGCCGGGGAAAGCCCGTCGCTCGCCGTGGAACCGGGGGCGGGATCGGCTGATCGCGGGGGCGATCGTCGTCGTGGTCGCGGTGGTCGCCGCGATCGTCGCCGTGAACAGCGACAATCTGCACACCAGCCGCGCGCTGGCGGATCCGCCGCACGCCCTCCCCACGCCGCCGACCTCCGTGCCCGGGTCGATGACGCAGCTGTGGCAGGCCCCGAGTTCCGCGACGCCGATCCCGATCGGGCAGGCCGACACCGTCACCACCGCGGACGGCAGCGAGGTCGCCGGCCGCGATCCGCTCACCGGGCAGATCCGCTGGCACTACACCCGCGAAAACCTGCAACTGTGCACTGTGGACACTGCATGGGGCCGGGTGAACGCGGTGTACCACAAGACCATGGGCTGCAGCGAGGTCACTCAGCTCGACCCCGCCACCGGCCGCATCACCGCTCAGCGCAACGGCGACGCCGAACTGGGCACCCGTCTGGTCAACGACGGCAGCCACGTCACGACGACCGGCAAACATCTCCTCGACACGTGGCGCGACGACCTCGTGAAGAGCATGGAGTACGGCAAAGTCCCGTTCCTGCAAAACGCGAACAAGCAACCCCGCCCCGACTGCACCTACGGAACGGTAGCAGCGGCCGCCGACAAAATCGGCGTGATCGAACGTTGCCCCGGCGACCGCACGGACCGCCTGACCGTCTACAAGGCAACCGCCGAGCACGAGGACGAACCGAAGGTCACCTACACCGCCCTGCTGGCCGGCAAGCGGGCCCGCGTCATCGCGATGTCAGGCGACCTCACCGGCGTGTTGCTGCCAGACCAGAAGCTCTACGTCGTCTACGGCGCGGACGGTTCGCAAAAAGCCGCCTACCCCATGGACCTTCCCGCTGCGGACACCGCGAACGATCCAGTCGGCGGCACCGAGGCCACAACCCGCACCGCCGCGGGGATCTACTGGTACAGCGGCTCCAAAACCGTTGCCCTGTCCCGAGACGACCTGTCTCCGCGCTGGAGCCTGGACGGCACGCTCGGCCCAGGAATCACCTTCGCGACCCAGTTGGTAGTGCCCATCCGCGGCGGCCTGGCGGTACTGAACGAAATGAACGGCGCAACGCTGCGCACAGTCGGCATCGACCGCGGTGCCTACACCGGCCCCGTCCGCCTCACCGCGCTAGGCCCGGTACTGCTGGAACAACGCGGCCCGACCCTAGCCGCCCTGCGCTGACAGTCCTCAGAACCACCACAACAGGCTGAACGCCACACCCGCGACGACCAGCACCCCAACCCCCGCACCGACTGCCGCTTTCCCGACGCGGCGGTCGGCAACCCGTTGCAGCACTAGCGCGATCACCGCGGCGACGGAATGCCCGACCAGTTTGAGCGGGCCCGGCCCGGATGCACCGTTGACGAGGCACAACACGCCCACCACGAGCACCCCGACGGCCAGGACTGCCAGTCCCGCGGCGACCGACCCGGTGAACCCGCGCCACCACCGCCCACGGGGCTTCCGCCTGGCTGACGATTCATGACGCTCTGGCACCGCTTGACCTGATGCTTCATCACCGTCGGCCGCGCTGTCCGGCAGGACCGAATCATGGATAACCGCATCCTCGCCAGGTGCAAGACCAGCAGCGGCGGTTGAGTCATGGACGACCTCGACCGCGGCGCTGTCGTCCGTCGCTGAACTCGCCGAGGCCATCGCGGTGCGCTTCGCCGCAAGACCAGCCAGGGCACAATCCTCCGCCGCGACCTCACTGCTCACTGCCGTACCCTCACGCCCATCGTGCGACGTCGCCGCACTGCGCACGTTCCGATCCCCCGCTGCGGCACCACTGCCCAATGCCGCACCATCGCGTCCACCATGCGACGCCGCAGCACCACGCACCTTCCGATCCCCCGCCGCGGCACCACTGCCCAATGCCGCACCATCGCGTCCACCATGCGACGCCGCAGCACCACGCACCTTCCGATCCCCCGCCGCGGCACCACTGCCCAATGCCGCACCATCGCGTCCACCATGCGACGCCGCAGCACCACGCACCTTCCGATCCCCCGCCGCGGCACCACTGCCCAATGCCACACCATCACCCCCACCATGCGACGCCGCAGCACCACGCACCTTCCGATCCCCCACCGCGGCACCACTGCCCAATGCCACACCATCACCCCCACCATGCGACGCCGCAGCACCACGCACCTCCCGGTCCCCCGCCGCATCGACAGCGCGAGAACTGGCGTCCTTGGCACGACGGCCGTCGCGAACCCCGCCAGGTTCCGCAGCAAAATTCGTCGCCACAGCGGCAGAATCCTTCCTCGCTACGCCGTGCGCACCCGACCCGTCACCAGCAACACCACGCCCCCGCGCACCAGCTGGCCCACCACGGGCCGTTTCCTCACTGTCCGGTGACGCCACGATCCTCGGGTCCAATCCACATCTCGGGAAATCCCCTACGGCGCAAGCAAATCCCATGGTTGCGCGGCAGGAGCTGTCTGCTGTCCCGCCACGCAGCTCGGGCGGAAGTCGCACCATGCGCAGCGGCGGTCGGGGCGGGCGGGGAACAACGTGTCTCCGTCGCCGCCCGCGTCAAGGGTATCTGCTGCCAACCGCACATCGCCCGCGGTCTGCTCGGCGCGTTCCAGGTGCCGCTTCAAGGTTTCCGGGGTGTGTTCCGCCGCGGCGATCGTGCCGGACGGCAAATGGTGCAGCTCGACCTTCGTGCACGGCATGCGCAAGGTGCGCCTGGCCGCCACGGCGTACATCGCCAGCGCTTGCGACGCGCGGGCCTCATGGTCGTCCGGGGCTCGGCGGCCGGTTTTGTAGTCCACGATCACCAGTTCGCCGCCGCGCTGGTCGATGCGGTCGGCTCGGCCTTCGATGATCATCGTCGGGCGGCCGCCGGTCGTGCTGACCGGGGCGGAAACCCAGCGTTCCAGGCCGACCGGGTCGTCGCTGACGTCGTTGTCCGCTACGTACTCCGCGACCCAGCCTTTCGCGCGCGCACGGTAGCGCGCGGCCTGGTCGTCGTCGGCGAAACCGGCGTCCTTCCAGTGCTCGGACACCAGCGCGATCCCGCGCTGCGGCGTCCGTTTCGCCACCGGCAGGTCGAAAAGCGCCCGCAAGGCGTTGTGCACCACCGCGCCCAGCGTGCTGTGCGCCCACGGCCCGGTGCGCTTCGGCGTCGGCCGGTCGAGATAAGCCAGCCGGTACCGGCGCGGGCAATCGTCAAAGGTGCTCAGCCGCGCCGGCGACACCTTGGTGAGCCGCTGCGGTTGCTCGACGCCGAAGTCGAACCCCATCTGTTCTTTCACGCCGCCCCCTTCCATCGACGCCCACGCTACGCACCCCCACCGACACTTTCCGGCGTGGGCTAGCCGCCCGCGATGAAGCCCTGCACCGAATTCGCGACCAGTTCGACCGCGATCGCGGCGAGCAGCAGGCCGGCGATCTTCGCCAGGAGCGTGATGCCGCTTTCCTTGATCAGCCGGATGACCACCCCGGAGAAGCGCATGCAGGTGTACAGCACGAAATGCACGGTCAGAATCGCCAGTGCCAGCGCGATGTACGCGCCCACCCGGCCGTCGGCCTGCCGGACGAACACGATGGTCGCCGCGATCGCGCCGGGACCGGCCAGCAGGGGCGTGCCGAGCGGAACGAGGGCGACGTTGACATCCTCGGCCGCCTCGGGCTCGTTGCTGCCCGCGTTGCCGGTGAGCAACTGCAGCGCGATCAGCAACAGCAGCAAGCCGCCCGCACCCTGCAGCGCCGGGATGCCGATGCCCAGATACGCCAGGATCGCCTGCCCGGCCACCGCGAACAGCGAGATGACCAGCAGCGACACCAGCACCGCCTGCCGGGCCGCTTTCACCCGCGTCGCCATCGGTTTGCGGCCGACCAGGCTCAGGAACACCGGCACCGTGCCCGGCGGGTCCATGATCACGACGAGGGTGATCGTCGCGCTCATGAAGAGCTTCGCGTCGAAGAAATCCGAGACGGCCATCTCAGCCCTTCACCACTGAGAAGCCGGTCGCCCGCCCCACCAATTCCTCCAGCTGGTCCGGTTCGGTCGTTTCCTGGCCGAGCCCGATGGTCTTGTTCGTGCCGTGGTAGTCGCTGGACCCGGTGCGGACCAGGCCCAGCTCGTCGGCCAGTTCGCGGGTGCGCGCCCGGGTGGCCCGATCGTGGTTGGGATGGTTGACCTCGACGCCGGTCAGCCCGCGCGCCGCCAGGTCACGCAGGGTGTCCTCGCTGATCGTCGCGCCGCGGCTGAACGCGAAGGGGTGCGCGATCACGGTAACCCCGCCGGCCGCGGTGACCATGTCGATCGCTTCCTCGACCGGAGTGTCGCGGCGCGCGACGTAGTAGCCGCGGCGGCTGTGCAGATAGTCGCTGAACGCCTCGTCCACGGAGCTGACCAGCCCGGCGCGGACGAGCGCCTGCGCGAGGTGCGGCCGCCCCGCGGGCGAGTCCTCCGGCAGCAGGCTCAGGATTTCGTCGGCGTCGACCGGGAGGCCGTCGGCGGCCATCCGCTCGGCCATCCGCCGCAACCGGCCGCGCCGTTCGATCCGCAGCCGCGTCTGTTCCGCGACGATCGCGGGCGCGGCCGGGTCGAAGAGATACGCGAGCAGGTGCACGCTGATTTCGTAGCCGGTGTCCGGGTCGATCGAGACCGTCGACAGTTCCGCGCCGGGCACCAGTGTCAGGCCGGCGGGCAGGGCCGCGGCGGCCGGTTCCCAGCCCGCGGTGGTGTCGTGGTCGGTGATCGCGACGATGTCGAGACCGGCACGCGCGGCGGCTCCGACGAGCTCGGCAGGGCTGTCGGTACCGTCGGAGGCCGTGGAGTGGGCGTGCAGGTCGATGCGCATCGGACCCATTCTCGACGATGCGCTGCGTCACCTCGGCACCGGGACCAGGGCCGACGGGCGCCGAGGTCAGCCGACCGGCTTCTTGCCCCGCGCCGCGCGCTGCGCCTTGATCATCGAGAACCGTTCGGCCTGCTTCTGCTTGTCGCCGAACACGAGCTCGGAGATCGTGTCGTAGAACTCCTCGGGCCGCGGCAGGTAGTCGATCCGGTTCAGCGCCTGGATCTGCCCCGCCGATTCGACGACCATCGTGCCGTAGCCCAGCATCCGGCCCCAGGCCGAACGCTGGTAGGTGAGGTCGGTGACCTTGCTGATCGGCATCATCAGCACCTTGGTGGTGAAGACGCCGGTGGTCATCACGAACCGTTTGTCGGTGACGACCAGCCGCTCGACCCACCATTCGATGATCACGTAGGCGAACCGCAGCACCACCGCCAGCGCGACGTACCAGAGGATGTTCTGCACCACCCACAGCGAGGGCGGCAGCAGATACGAGACCAGCACGCACACGATCAGCAGCGCGGCTGCCTCGAACGTGTCCCAGAGGAGCACCGCCCAGTGGCGGCGGATCCGGATGACCCGCCGCTCGGTGTCGAGGAGGTACTCGTCAGGGTCGCGTGGCGCGAACATGGTTCGAGGGTATCCCCTGTCGTCAGTGGAAGATGTTGCTGACGAACGTGATCACCGATTCGGCCGAGCTGCGGAGGAAGTCCACGATGTTGCTGACAAGACCAGCAGCATGGCCCGGCTGAGCGATCACGAAGAACAGCACCAACGCGATACCCACGAGTCCCGCAAGCTTCTTCGCGTTCACAGCGATCAATCCCGTCTCTTCCATGACACCCGGAAAACTGACTTTCTACGTTGTACCGCACTGACCACTCACGCGGGAGGAAAGTCCCGCGCATGGGTCAGCCAGGCGCTCGAAGTGTACCGTACGGCTACTCTCCGTGTACAGGTTCCCGGACGCTAGGGGGCCTGGCCGGGGTCGGCTACCGTCGCGGCATGGACGGCCTCGAGCGCTGCGTCGGCGGCATTGTGTTCGACGACCAGGGCAGACTCCTGCTCATCCGGCGCGCGAACGAGCCGGGGAAAGGCCAGTGGTCGCTGCCCGGCGGGCGGGCGGAACCGGGCGAAACGGACTACCAAGCAGTGGTCCGGGAGCTCCGCGAGGAGACCGGACTCGACGTGAGACCGCACACACTGGCCGGTTCGGTCGTCCGCGGCCGCTACGACATCCACGACTACGAATGCACGTGGACCGGCGGAATCCTCACCGCGGGCGACGACGCCACCGACGCACTGTGGGTCAA
This sequence comes from Amycolatopsis rubida, assembly GCF_900115345.1. Classification (GTDB taxonomy): domain Bacteria; phylum Actinomycetota; class Actinomycetes; order Mycobacteriales; family Pseudonocardiaceae; genus Amycolatopsis; species Amycolatopsis rubida. The sequence continues at coordinate 137,640 of NZ_FOWC01000018.1, forward strand.
CTCGGCCGAACTGGTCAATTTGGACGAAGCGGGCCACCTGGTGGACCAGCTCCTCGTGACCCTGAGTGACTGGAATGAGTTGCCCACCGCGTAATCCGGAGCGGCTATTTCCGCATTGCCGCCGGCCGCGTCCGCGATTCGGAACCGATTGCGGAGTTGCCGGAAAGTTTCCCCATCGTTCAAGCGTCCGCGATGAGCACGGAAAATGCGGGGAACGCGTATTCGATATCGCCGGACGCGCATCGGTCCGGCAGCGCGGGCGCGCGCGGGGCGGTGTGACTGATGGGGTGAGTGTGACACACGTTACTCAGGGTGCCGGGGCGTCGTGAGTGGCGATCCCCGGCGAGAACCGGGACGCCACTCACGAGACACCTTCACGCCAGCCAGGTCATCCGCTGCCCGTGCGGCGTCGTCCGGGCCAGCGCGCGGGCCTCGGGTTCCCCGTCCACCCAGCTCGTCAGCCCGAGCACCGCCATCGCGGGCTCGCCGGGCACCAAGCCGTCCGCGGCCAGGTCGTCCCGGCCGGGCAGCACGGTCTCCAGCCCGGCCCGGTAGAACTCCTGGCTCACCCACCACACCGGCCGGGCCGAGGACAACCGCGCCAGCTCGGCCACGAAATCCGCCCGCCGGTCCCCGAGATACGCCAGCGCGTGGCTCGTCAGGACGACCAGCGGCAGTTCCGCGGGCACCCGCGACGCCGCCGAGGCAAGGTCGTCCACCGCGTCCCCGGCGATCAGCTCCGGCGCGTGCTTCCGCTGTTCCGCGGCAGCAGTGCGCAACAGCCGGATCCGGTCGACCTGGTCGGCCCAGACGCACGCCTCCAGCCACGCCAGCTCGTCCTCGTCCGAGAGGTCCACGGGAGCCCGGTCCAGGCCCGCTCGGGCCGCCACAGCGACCTTCTTCGGCAGCTTGGGCAACTTCGCACCAGGCTCGACGTCGATCGCGCAGTGCAGTCCGACAGCGGCCTTCGCCGGACCTGCCGTGAGCTGTTCGCCGCCGTCGCATTGGTAGCGGTAGCCGAACCGGTCGAGCCCCAGCAGCAACCCCGCGCTGCAGCCGACCTCGAGCAGCGCGATCTTGCCGCCCGCTTCTTTCGCCGCCGCCGCGACCCCCGGGTACAGCAGCGCGGCGCGGCGCACCTCGTTCGTCTGCGTGTAGCGGGTCGAGATGATCTCACGGGCCTGGTCCGCGCGCTCCAGCAGAAACGAGCGGAACAACGGCCACGTTTCGCTGTCCACACCGTCGAATCCGCCGACTGACGGGTAATACCGCGACAGCGGATGGATCGGGTCCGCTTGCACCAGCCGGTGCGCGGCGGCGAACAGCAACGTCCCGCGCGCTTCGCCGCCACGGGCGTCGGTCAGCAGCGCGGCGACGTCGTCGTCCTCGGCCGCGTTCGTGGCGAGGTGGTCGTACAGCGGCGAAACACCGCGCGCCTCCACCTCGGCGAACCTGCGCAATCGACGCTTGATCTCTTCCAGGGCGATGGCCACCCGTGCTCCTCTTCGCGGCGGATCGATCACTCGTGCGGCGTCGGACGGCCGGGCTGCTCCCCGCCGCGGGTGTCGCCGTAGGACCGCTTCGGCACCATCACTTTGCGCCGGAAAATGCACACGATGGTGCCGTCCTGTTTGTACCCGCGCGTCTCGACGTACACCACTCCCCGGTCGTCCTTGGACTTCGACGGGGTCTTGTCGAGCACCTCGGTCTCGCCGTAGATCGTGTCGCCGTGGAACGTCGGCTTCACGTGCTTGAGCGATTCGACCTCAAGGTTCGCGATGGCCTTTCCGGACACGTCGGGCACCGACATGCCGAGCAGCAGCGAGTAGATGTAGTTGCCGACCACGACGTTCTTGCCGAAATCGGTCGTCTCGCCCGCGTAGTGCGCGTCCAGGTGCAGGGGGTGGTGGTTCATCGTGATCAGGCAGAACAGATGGTCGTCGTATTCGGTGACGGTCTTGCCGGGCCAGTGCTGGTAGACCGCGCCGACCTCGAACTCCTCGTAGTACCGGCCGAATTGCACGCTTGCGCCTCCTGTCCGGGTAACACCTGCCGAACCAGGTGCGACACGTATCCGTGGTGAGGAGTACCCTCGACCATCGGTGATCGCGCGTCAACGCGACCCCTGCCACTTCGCACGCCCTGGCGTGCCCCGGCCGAAAGGAGGTGAGGAACCGCCCATGAGCAGTGGTGATAGTCCGCTCCCTAGTAGCCCGGCTGCCGCCCCGCCCCCGCCCTCAACGGTGCGGCTGCGCCGCGCAGCTTTGCCCTGTGTTCCCACCTCGCCGGCCAGCCCTTCTCGATCCTGGTAGGCCCGCGTCCGGGAACCCACGGTGCCGCCGGACGGACCCAGTCCGCCTGGCCGTCGTCTTCGTGTTCCACGACGTCTGCCCAGGAGAACCCATGCCTGCCATTCCCTCGCTCGGCGGCCTTCGCGGCCGCGGCAACAACCGGGCCAAGGCCAATCTCGACCGGCCGATCCCGGTGCCGCTGTCGGCGTATGTCGTCGATTGCGCGGTGTATGTCGACGGCAAGCGGCTGCCCGGGCGCTGGACGCACGCCGAAGCGATCCGCGAGGTGCGCAAGCGGCACACGGGTTTCGTCTGGATCGGGTTGCACGAGCCCGATTCCGACCAGATCCAGGGCATCGCGGACACCTTCGGCCTGCACGAGCTGGCCGTCGAGGACGCGTTGGAGGCGCATCAGCGGCCGAAGCTGGAGCGCTACGACGACACGCTGTTCCTGGTGCTGAAGACAGTCCGCTACGTCGAGCACCAGTCGCCGACCACGGCGAACGAGATCGTGGAAACCGGCGAGCTGATGGTGTTCCTCGGCCGCGATTTCGTGATCACCGTCCGGCACGGCAACCACTCCGGACTCGCCCGGCTGCGCCGCGACCTCGACGACGATCCGGAGCGGCTCGCCCTCGGCGCGGCGGCGGTCGTGCACGCGATCTCCGACCACGTGGTCGACCACTACCTGGAGGTCACCAGCCGGATCGAGGCGGACATCGACGAGATCGAGGCGCAGGTGTTCGCGCCGCGCTCGTCGGTGAGCGCCGAGCAGATCTATCTGATGAAGCGGGAAGTGCTCGAACTGCGGCGCGCGGTGGTCCCGCTCGCCACGCCGGTGTCGCGGCTCGCCGAGGGCTACACGCGGCTGGTGCCCGACGAGGTCCGCTCGTATTTCCGCGACGTCGCCGACCACCTCGCCACCGTGTCCGAACGCGTAGCGGCGTTCGACGAACTGCTCAGCACCCTGGTCGACGCGACCGTCGCGAAGATCTCGCTGCAGCAGAACACCGACATGCGCAAGATCACCGCGTGGGCGGCGATCATCACGGTGCCCACGATGGTCGCGGGCATCTACGGCATGAACTTCGACTACATGCCCGAACTGCACTGGCAGTTCGGCTATCCGATCGTGGTCACGATCATTCTCGCGATCTGTCTGCTGCTGTACCGAATATTCCGGAAGAACGGCTGGCTGTAGCCGCCCTCGCGGTCCCCCTTTCTTCCCCCGGTTGCAGGAGGTTTGTCTCGCCATGTCCCGGTTGCTGTCCAACCTCAAGTTCTGGGCTCTCGCCCTCTGCCTCATCTGGATCGTCGGCATCGTCGCGATGATCGCGCTCAACCCCGGGTTCGCGCACGGCATGAAGTGACGCGGCATGCGCCGTAACCTTGGCGCATGCCGAAAGCGCTGGTGGTGGCCGACGAGGCCGACGAGCGGCTGTGGACCTCCGCGGTCCGCTCGCTGCGGGTCGACCTCGTCCTCGCCGCCGGCGATCTGCCGTTCGCGTATCTCGAGTTCCTCGCCGGCATGCTCGACGTGCCGTGCGTGTTCGTTCCGGGCAATCACGACCCGGACCTGAGCGGCTTCACCCGCTACGGCGGACTGTCCATGAAGGACGGTTTCCCGACCGAGTGGCCCGGCCCGGCAGGCGGAGTCAACGCCGACGGCCGGATCGTCGACGTCGCCGGGCTCCGCATCGCCGGGCTCGGCGGCTCGATCCGCTACCGCGACGGCCCGAATCAGTGGACGCAGCGGCAGCAGGCGCGCCGGGCCCGGCGGCTGGAGCGCCGGTTCCGGTGGCGGAAACGGCGCGACGGCAATGGGATCGACGTCCTGCTGACGCATTCGCCGCCGCGGCATCTCGGCGACCGCGAAGACCCGCCGCACCAAGGTTTCACCTGTCTGCACCGCACGATCGACACCCTGCGGCCGCAGTGGCTGCTGCACGGACACATCCACCCGAACGGCGAACCGGTGCCCGACCGCGTGGCGGGCCGTACCCGGATCCGCAATGTGGTGGGCTATCAGGTGATGGAGTTCCCGCGATGACCCGACCGACCGGTTTCCCGCGTGCCGACGCCGAAAGCGACTTCCTGCGAGCCCGCCGAAGGCAGGTGCTGTCACGGCTTTCCACGTGGCTGCGCCGCGAACCCGACGACGTCAATATCATGCTGCCCTTCCATGAAGTGGTGCAGGCACTCGGTTACGTCAGCGAGGCGCGGATCGGGACGCGAGTGATCACATTGGACTCGATCGTCGGCACTGTCGACCGAAGCCGCGATTTCGACCGCCGCTTCCGCCCGACGTCCGCCCGCGTCCGGCAACGCTGGGAACGACTCGCGCTGGCCGCCCGCCGCGGCGAAGCGATTCCGCCGATCGAGGTGTACCGGATCGGCGAGCTGCACTTCATCATCGATGGCCACCACCGGGTTTCGGTCGCGCTGGCGCAGGGACTGTCCACAATAGAAGCTTCGGTGACGGTCGTGCGCACCAAGCTGGACCCGAGCGGCATCCGGTATCGCGGCGACCTGATCGTGAAGGACTACCGGCGGCTGTTCCTGGAGCGAGTCCCGCTGTCCGGGCACGCCCGCGCTTCGGTGCTGGTGACGGATCCGTGGAACTACGCCCAGCTCGGCGAGCACGTCGAAGCCTGGGGTTTCCGGCTCATGCAAGACGAAGGCCGGTTCACCGACCGCGCGACCGTCGCGCAACGCTGGTTCGACGAGGAGTTCACGCCCGTCGTGGCGATGCTGCGGCAAGCGGATCTGATCGGCGACCGCACCGAAGCCGAGGCGTACCTGTGGGTCGCGTGCGAGCGGTACCGGCTGATCCGGACGCACCGCTGGGACGAGGAGGTCATCGAGACACTGCGCTCCCAGCAGTGACTTGTCAGGCAGCCCCTGACGTGTCAGGCTGTTCCTGACACCGGGAGGTTGTGATGACTTCGTACTGCTCGTTCTGCCTCAAACCGGCCGGCGAGGTGGCCAAACTGATCGCCGGCTCCGGCGTCTACATCTGCGAGGGCTGCGTCGGATTGTGCGACCAGATCCTGGCCGGGAAACACGAGCCGGGGACGCCCGAGGTGACGCTGTGGGAGCGGAAATCGGATGAGGAGATCCTGGAGAGCATCCCGCGGATGGCGAAGGTCAGCGCGCAGACGGACGCGCGGATCCAGGAGCAGGTGGACCTGCTGCGGACACGCGGGGTGGCGTGGGCGCGGATCGGTGAGGCGCTCGGAGTGACGCGGCAGTCGGCCTGGGAGCGGTTTTCCGCCGAGCGGAAATGAGCAGGCCCCCTCCCGGGTGATGGAGGGGAGAGGGCCTCTAGTGCGGCTTGCTCAGTCGCTGGGAATGATGGCCCACAGGATCAGGTACGCGACGAACTGCGGCCCCGGCAGCAGGCACGACAGCAGCGCGAGCACCCGGACCTTGCCCGGCGTGGTCCCGAAGCGGCGGGCGAGCCCGGCACAGACGCCGCCGATCATGCGCCCCTCCCGCGGCCGGCTCAACCGGCGAGTGACAGGTGCGGTCATCGTGTTCCCCTCCCGTTTGGGTTCGTAGCTCCATGTCACCACGGCCGGCGCCGGGGCGCATCGCTCCGCGGGTCGATCTGGACCCCTAAGGGGTGGGGGCGCGGCACGGGGACCGAATCAGGGTCGTGGCGGGAACTCGCAGGTCAGCGCTCTTCTTCGGGCGGGACCAGCGGGCCGGACGCGGAACCGACGCCCCCATGCCACGTTGGGTGCGTCTGACGCACCCAACGTGGCATGGGGATGTTCAGTAGCGGGAGTGCGCGAAGTTGTCCCTGGCCAGCGTTCGCTTCCCGCCGGTGCGAACGTCCGCGAGCGGAGAAAGCCACGCAGCCCGGTCGGCGCTGCGCACCGTCGCGGAGAGGCCGAACACAACAATCTCGTTGGGGCGCAGCGGACGCCTCCGGGCGAAACCGCCCGGCATGGAATCCGGATACAGCCCTGTTCGCCGACCACAATCCGATCGCTCGCCACCGACGCACGGTCGGCCTGCCCGCCGACAGCAGCCGAACTTCCCCGTTTGTTCACCGCAATCGTCCGACCAGCGGTGATAACACAGCGAAGTGTGGGATTTCACGGCGCGGGCTGGATTTTTCGCCACCCACGGTGATACTGCACCCCGTGCGTAACCCACTCGGAGTCCTCGCAGTCGGCTGTTCGGTGCTTCTCGCCGCGGTAGCCGGATGTTCCGCGGAGTCTGCCCCGACGACGCAGCAGGTGCAGTCCACGCCGGCGCCCTTGACCGCGATCGCGGCGCTCGGGGACTTCGCCACGCTCGACTACTGCAGTCTTCTCGACCCGAAGCGGCTCAAGAACACCACCGCCGACACACCCGATTCCTCGTTCACCGCTTGCCAGGCTGACTTCGTCCAGGCTGGGCGGCCCCGGACGGTCACCATCGGGCCACTCGCCGCCGATCGCGATCCCAATGTGCAGGCCTACGCGTACCCGGGCCAGGTGCCGGACGGGGTTTCCGTGCAGCAGGCCGGGTTCGTGCCCGAGCGGACGTGCGGGCGGGCCGTCACGTTCGCCGACGGGGTTCGGCTGGCCGTTTCGATCACGGACAAAGACGACCGCGGCAGTGCGGAGGATCGGTGCACCGCGGCGGACGACGTGGTCGGCGGGCTGCTCGACGCGGTGACCGGCAATCGGGTGCGGCATCCGCAGTTGCCGGACCGCTCCTGGGGGCGGGTGGATTCCTGCGCGATTCTCAGCGCGGCCGGGGCGCGGGGCGGCGACGCGACGGCCGGGCTCGCCGGGCATTCCTGCATCCTCGACAAGGTGAGCCTGGAGTTCGCGGTGGTGCGGCAGGCTCCGGCGGGGCCGCCGGAAACCCTCGGCAACCGGACGGCGCGGGTCGCGACGGACGGGGCGTTTTGCCGGGTCCGGACGGTACAGCCCTCTCCAGCCACGCCGGGACGCGCGGAGCAGGCGACCGTGAGCGTGGTCGACACCAGCGGTGCGGGCGGGGAAGCGGCTTGCCCCGCCGCTCGCACCGCCGCTGCGACGATCTTTTCGCGGATCCCGTGAACGTCCGTGAAGGGCGCCTTGAGGGAATCTGATTCCGTCAAGGCGCCCTTCACGGACCGGCAGCTCAGTCGGAGTAGGTGAGGTTTCGGCCGTCCGACGGGTCGAAGAGCTTCACCTTGTCCGCGTCGAACCAGATTTGCAGGTCCTGGTTCTCCGCGGCCGCCGATTCGGCCGCCAGCCGGGCCACGATCAGCGATTCCGCGCCGGGAACGTCGGCCGAACCGCTGTCCGCGGCCAGTTCCGCCAGTTCGGCCGAGGTCGCGGCCTCGCCGTCCACGGTGAAGTGCGCGAACTTTTCCGAACCCATCGACTCCAGCACGTCCACGTGCGCGGTGAACGACGCGCCCTCCCGGCCCGGCTCGACGAGCGTGGCGTCCTCGAAGTGTTCCGGGCGAATGCCCATGATCACCTCGCGCGGGGCGTTCGCCGTCTCGGCCATCCGGCGGATCCGGTCGGTCAGCGGGGTGGTGCCCAGCGAACTGCGCAGCTCGCCGTTTTCGAGCGTCGCCGGGACGAAGTTCATCGACGGCGAGCCGATGAACCCGGCCACGAACAGGTTCGCCGGGTTGTCGTACAGGAACTGCGGCGAACCGATCTGCTGCACGTACCCGGCCCGCAGCACCACGACCCGGTCGCCGAGGGTCATCGCCTCGGTCTGGTCGTGCGTGACGTACAGCGTGGTCGTGCCGAGCTGCTTCTGGATCTTCGACACCGACGTCCGCATCTGGCCGCGCAGCTTGGCGTCCAAATTGGACAGCGGCTCGTCCATCAGGAACGCCTTGGGGTTGCGGACGATCGCCCGGCCCATCGCCACCCGCTGCCGCTGTCCGCCGGACAGGTTGGCCGGTTTGCGGTCGAGATGCTGGGTCAGGTCGAGGATCTGCGCCGCTTCCTCCACTTTGGACCGGACGATCTTGTCGTCCACTTTGGCCAGCCGCAACGGGAACGCCATGTTCTCCCGCACGCTCATGTGCGGGTACAGCGCGTACGACTGGAACACCATCGCGATGTCCCGGTCCTTCGGCGCTTTCTCGTTGACCCGCTTGCCGTCGATGCGCAGTTCGCCCGAGGAGATGTCCTCCAGCCCGGCGACCATGTTGAGCGTGGTCGACTTCCCGCAGCCGGACGGGCCGACCAGGATGATGAACTCGCCGTCCGCGATCGTCATGTCCACTTCGGACACCGCGAGCGCGCCGTCGGGATAGCGCTTGGAAACCTTGTCGAGAACGATTTCAGCCATGGGTCAGCCCTTCACCGCACCGGACGTCAGCCCCGCCACAATGCGACGCTGGAAGAACAACACGAACAGGATGATCGGCACCGTGATGACGACCGCGGCCGCGCACACCTGGCCGGTCGGGTCCTCGAACTGCGAGGACCCGGTGAAGAACGACAACGCGGCCGGCACCGTGCGCGACGACTCGGTGGAGGTCAGCGAGATGGCGAACAGGAAGTCGTTCCAGCAGAGGATGAACACCAGGATCGCGGTGGTGAACACGCCCGGCGCGGCCAGCGGCGCGATCACCTTCCGGAACGCCTGGGCCGGCGTCGCGCCGTCCATTTTCGCCGCCTTTTCCAGCTCCCACGGAATCTCCCGGAAAAACGCGGACAGCGTGTAGATCGACAGCGGCAGCGCGAACGTGATGTAGGGCAGGATCAGCCCCGGCCAGGTGTCGAAAAGGCCGAGCCCGCGTTCGATGTTGAACAGCGGGGTGACCAGCGAAACCTGCGGGAACATCGCGATCAGCAGGGAAAGCCCCACCAGCAGCTGTTTCCCGGGGAAATCCAGCCGGGCGATCGCGTACGCGGCCATCGTGCCCAGCACCACCGCGATGACCGTGGAGATCACCGCGATACCGATCGAGTTCACCAGCGCGTGCAGGAACTCCGTGGTCTGGAAAATGTCCGCGTAGTTCTTGAGCGTCCATTCCACCGGGATGAAATTGCCGTCGGTGAGCGTCGCCTTCGTCTTGAACGACAGCGACAGCACCCACAGCACCGGGACGATCGCGAACACCAGCACCAGGATGTCCAGCAGGCCCCAGCCGACCTTGCGGCCGGTCGTGACCGCACCTCCGATAGCCATCAGCGCTTCCCCCCGTCGTCCGTGCCGGGCGCGGCGGTGCCGAACACCTTGATGAAGAGGAACGCGATGATCGCCACCGTGATGAAGATCAGCACCGCCATCGTGGAGCCGATCCCGAGGTTGAGCCCCTTGACCAGGTTGTCATAGGTCTGCATGGACACCGATCCGGTGTCCTGCGCGCCGCCGGTCAGCACGTAAATGTTGTCGAAAATGCGGAACGCGTCGAGCGTGCGGAACAGCAGCGCGACGAGAATCGCCGGTTTCATCACCGGCAGCATCACCTTGGTGAACCGCTGCCACGCGGTCGCGCCGTCCATCGCCGCGGCCTTCAGCAGGTCGTCGGGCACCAGCGCCAGCCCGGCCATCAGCAGCAGCGCCATGAACGGCGTCGTCTTCCACACCTCGGCGAGAATGATGATGAACAGCGACGGCCACTGGTCAGTCAGCGGCGCGACCCCCTCGCCCAGCGCATTCGCCAGGTACCCGGTTTTGGGCGTCCACGCGAAATACCACGAGAACGCGGCCACCACGGTGACGATGCCGTACGGGATCAGCGCGACAGTGCGCACCAGTCCGCGGCCGACGAGCGTGCGGTGCATGATCAGCGCGAGACCCATGCCAAGCACGAACTCGATCGCCACCGACACGACGGTGAGGAACATCGTGGTACCGAACGCGGTCCACCAGTAGGAATTCGTGAGCACCGCGGCGTAATTGTCGAAGCCGATGAACTCGTGTTTCGCCGGGAAGCGCAGATCGTAACGCTGCAGCGAAAGCCAGACCGAATAGATGATCGGATATCCGGTCACCGCGATCATCACAAGGAACGCGGGCGCGCAGAGCCACAGCCCGAGCCGCCGTTCCGCCTTCTTGCCCTCGGAAAGCGCGGGCTTTCCCTTGCGGTGCGCCGCTTCCTTCGTGGCCGCGGCGGGATCCTGGACGGTCACGGGATCACTCCCTTCGACTGGAGCGCGTCATCGAGCTGTTCCCGCATTTTCTGCGCGGTCGTCTGCGGATCGATCGCCGAGGGCGGGGAAAGGATCTTCGACATCACCGTGGACAGGTTCTGGTACACCGGCGTGAGCGGCCGTACCGCGGCGGTTTTCAGCGCCGACAGAATGGAGTCGCGCATCGGGTACTTCTCGGCCATGTTCGGGTTGTCCGCCGACGCGGGCTTCGCCGGATCCAGCGGCGTGTCGTCGTGGTACACCGACTCGATCGTCGGCGGCACCCCGTCGTTGATCGCGGACACCTTTTGATTTTCCTTGCTGCGCAAGCACAACGCCGCTTCGTATGCCTCGGGCTTGTGCTGCGAGTAGGCACTCACCGCGAGATCGAACCCGCCGATCGTGCTCTTCGACGGAATGCCTGCCTTCGCCTGCGGGTACACCGTCCACTTGAAGTGCGACAGGTCCTTCGGCTTTTCCTCGGCGTAGGAGGCGTAAACGAACGGCCAGTTCAGCTCGAACGCGGCGTCGCCGCGCTGGAACGCCTGCCGGACGTCGTCCTCTTTCTGGTTCGTCAGCGACGGATCCGTGATGCCCGACGACGTGACCTTCTTCAGCAGGTCCAGCGCCTGCACCGCACCCTCGTCCATCACGACGGATTTCCCGTCGTCGGACAGGATGTGCCCGCCGAGCGATTCGACCAGCGTGTTGTAGATGACGACCAGGCCCTCGTACTGCGCGCCGGTGAAGACGACCGAATACGGTTTGTGCTCGCTCTTGAGCTTCTGCGACATCTGCATCATCTCGTCCCACGTCTTCGGCGGGGTCGGGGTGATGCGGTCGTCGTACCAGAGCAGCTGCACGTTGGTGTTCTTCGGTGCGGCGTAGAGCTTTCCTTGATACGTCGCGGTTTCCAGCGGGCCCTTGAGCACGCCCTCGGACGCGGCCGCCTTGTTCTGCCCGGTCCACTCGTCGACCCAGCCCGCCTCGGCGAACTCCGAAACCCAGGTGACGTCGAGGCCGAGCACGTCCATCGACGTGTCGCCGGCGGCGAGCCTGCGCGCCATCTGGATCCGCTGGTCGTCCGAACCGCGCTGCAGCTTGTTGTAGACGATCCGGTACCGCCCGGCGGCGGCCTTGTTGCAGTTGTCAACGACCGTCTGGAAATGGTCCTCCGGGGAGTAGTAGACGTTGATCGTCGTCCCGGAAGCCGTTCCGCAGCCCGCCATCAGCCCGCCCGCCACCAAGCCCGCGGCGAGCAACGCCGTCGCGCGGGTAGGTCCTCGTTTCTTTCCGCTGGGCCGTTTCTTCCCCATCCAAGCCTCCTCGCCCATGTGCACACGGCACCGTCCGGCACCGCCCCCAGACAGCACGCCGCGACGAGGCGGACCCGAGCCAGCACCCCGACGTGCCAGTTGCCGGCAGGCCGCGCTGGAGGACACGACCGGCCAACCGGTGTCGGACAACCTATGCCCGGCGATCACCGGCCGCAAGCAGGGTCGGTAACGATTCAGCCAGGTGCGCGCGAACCATCGGGAAGACGGGTCTTGTGGGTAGTTATGCGGTGGCGGGTCGGGAGGAGCCAGGCCAGGCGGGGCGGAGCCAGGCAGGGCAGAAGCTGGCGGCGGACGCGACGGTTGGCGTCGTGAGTGGCAATCCCGGTTGGAACCGGGATTGCCACTCACGAGAAAGTGGCGGGGGGCGGGCGCAGCGCCAGCTTCGCGAGCAGCTCGCGACCCTGCTCCGCGCTGCGCGGCTGGCACAGCACGTCGTACCGGCCCGCCACGAGCTGGCTTGCCGACGAGAAATCGCGGCGGCCGCGCGAGGTGCGGTAGCCGATCGCGGAAAACGCCAGCCCGGACAGCACGCCCAGCACCAGCCCGGTCAGCAGCTGCAGCGTGAATCCGCCCTGGTTGACGAACATCCCCAGCAACAGCCCGGCGAACAGGCCGAACCACGCGCCCGACATCGCGCCCGCGGCGAGCACGCGGCCCCATGACAGCCGTCCGATGACGCGTTCGACCAGCATCAGGTCGACGCCGACGATCGTCACGTCGGTGACCGCGAACTCGCTTTCGGCCAGGAAATCGACCGCCTGCTGTGCCTCGCCGTAGGTCGAGTACGACCCGATCGGCCAGCCGGTGGGCGGCGTCGGGAGCCGCGGCAGCCCGGCCGGGCTCTGACCGCCACCAAAGGGACTGCTCACCATCATCACCTGCGCTCGTCCGGTCCGAGGGCTCTATCTTGTCAAGAACCGGCGGAGCGCGCGAACTCCGGCGAAGCGCGGGTCAGGCCTGGTAATCCCGCAGGAGGCCGCGGCTGATGATGGTTTTCTGGATTTCGCTGGTGCCCTCGCCGATCAGCAGGAACGGGGCCTCGCGCATCAGGCGCTCGATCTCGTATTCCTTTGAGTAGCCGTAGCCGCCGTGGATCCGGAACGCTTCCTGGGTCACCTCGGCGCAATACTCGCTCGCGATCAGCTTCGCCATCCCGGCCTCGACGTCATTGCGCGCGCCGGAATCCTTCAGCCGGGCGGCGTTGACCATCATCAGGTGCGCGGCCTCGACCTTGGTGGCCATCTCGGCGAGCTTGAACGCGATCGCCTGGTGCTGCGCGATCGGCTTGCCGAACGTGGAACGCTGCTGGGCGTAAGCGATCGCCAGCTCGAAGGACCGGATCGCGATCCCGCACGCCCGCGCGGCCACGTTCACCCGGCCGACCTCGACGCCGTCCATCATGTACGAGAAGCCCTTGCCCGGAGCCTCCCCCAGGACCTTGTCCGCACCGATCCGGAAACCGTCGAACACCGCCTCGGTGGTGTCCACGCCCTTGTAGCCCATTTTGTCGATCTTGCCGGGAATGGTGAGTCCGGGAAGGACCTCGCCGAACCCCGACGGCTTCTCCACCAGGAACGTCGTCAGGTTCTGGTGCGCCTTCTCCGCGCCCTCGTCGGTCTTCACCAGCAGCGCGATCAGATTCGACGAGCCGCCGTTGGTCAGCCACATCTTCGCGCCGTCGATCACATAGTCGTCGCCCTCGCGCTGAGCGCGAGTCTTGATCGCCGCCACGTCCGAACCCAGGTCCGGCTCCGACATCGAGAAGCTGCCGCGGACCTCGCCGGTCGCCATCCGGGGCAGGAAATGCCGCTTCTGCTCCGGGGTCCCGTGCCGGGTGATCATGTGCGCCACGATGAAGTGCGTGTTGATCACCCCGGACACGCTCATCCAGCCCCGCGCGATCTCCTCCACCACCAGCGCATACGTCAGCAGCGACTCGCCAAGGCCGCCGTACTCCTCCGGGATGGTGAGCCCGAACAGGCCCATCTCCTTCATCCCCTCGACGATCTCCGCCGGATACTCGTCCGCGTGCTCCAGCGCCTGCGCGTGCGGGATGATCTCCTTGTCCACGAACGACCGCACGGTGGACAGAATCTCCTGCTGCACGTCGGTCAGGCCGGCGGTCCGGGCAAGACGGGCCATCACTGGGCTCCCTTCGGCGGCGACGCCGGCTCCCGGCGCTGGGTTACCGGGGAGTATGACTGGTTCGCGTCCGGGCGGCTATGAGGGTGCTCACGCCAGCCCCCGGTTTCCCCCGTTAAGGTGCGGATAAGGTGCTGATCCACCCGAAACCGCGAGAAGGATCCCGATGAGCGAGGGCAGCGACGAGCCTGCTGGCCGCGACAGCTACGAGCACCCGTCGTACGAGCACCAGCCCTATCCGCCGCAGGGCCCGCCGCCCGGCGCGGGGCTCGCGATCGGGTCCCTGATCTGCTCGATCGCCGGGTTCGTGGTGTGCGGACCGATGGCCGTCGCGGGGATCGTGATGGGGCACCTCGCGTTCTACCGGGCCCGCCGTGGCCGCGGCACCGGCGGCGCGCTGGCGGTCGCCGGGTTCGTGATCGGCTACGCCGCGCTGATCGTCTGGGGCATCGCCGTCCCGCTGATCGTGCACGCGCTGGCCCAGTCCGGTGTCTTCGGCTGATGCCGCCCCGGAACCCGGTAGCGTCGTCCTCCGAACCCGGCACCGTGAGGGAGCCCCGATGACCACTCCGTCCGACCGCGATCCGGTGCCGTACGAGCCGCCGCCGACCGCGGACCCCGCGCCGTACGAGCCGCCGGCCACCGCCGATCCCGCGCCGTACGGGGCTCCGGCGGACGCCGTCTCGCCCACTTCGGAGACTGACTCGCCGGCTCCGCCGCCGGGCTGGACCGCACCCGACCCTGGCCCGGTCGCGGTGCTGCCGGGCGAGCAGCCGACTCCCGCCGCAGCACCGCCCGCGACGCCGTATCCCGTTGCGGCGCAACCAGATCCGTTCGCACCGCCGCCCGCGTACCAGGGCTTCCCGGCTCCACCGCCGTACGGCGCGGGCTACCAGCCGTACCCGAACACCAGCGACAGCGGGCTCGCGACCGGCGCGCTGGTGTGTTCCGTGCTCGGCCTGGTGACCTGCGTTCTCGCGATCCCCGGCGTCGTGATGGGGCACGTCGCGCTGGCCAAGGCCAACCGCAACGAAGCAGGCGGCCGCACCATGGCGCTGTCGGCCGTCGTGCTCGGCTATGTCACAGCCGCGCTGTGGGGCAGTTTCTTCGTGACTCTGCTGGTCCTCGGCCTGAACGGCTATCTCGACCGCTGATCCGGCACGTCGCTCGCCTCGTCTTCGCGCGGAGCGACCTTTCCGTTGCCGGCCGCTTCTGAGGCCGAGGGTGATCGCGGCTCCGGCGGTTTCGCGGCCGGAGCCGCGGGGTCGGTCCGCGCGTCCAGGAAGCGCAGCAACTCCACCGGGAACGGCAGCACCAGCGTCGAGTTCTTCTCCGCCGACACCTGCACGACCGTCTCCAGCAGCCGCAGCTGCAGCGCCGCCGGGGTATCCGCCATCGCCGCGGCGGCCTGGGCGAGCTTGTGCGACGCCTGCAGTTCGCCGTCCGCGGAGATCACCCGGGCGCGGCGTTCGCGTTCGGCCTCCGCCTGGCGCGACATCGAGCGTTTCATCGACTCCGGCAGCGCGACGTCCTTGATCTCCACCCGGTCGATGTGGATGCCCCAGTCCAGCGCCGGGCTGTCGATCATCAGCTCGAGGCCCTCGTTGAGCCGTTCGCGGTTCGACAGCAGGTCGTCCAGGTCGCTCTTGCCGATGATGGACCGCAGCGAGGTCTGCGCGACCTGGCCGATCGCCGACCGGTAGTCCTGCACGTGGACCGCGGCCAGCACCGGGTCGACCACCTTGAAGTACACGACCGCGTCCACCCGGACGGTGACGTTGTCGCGGGTGATGCCGTCCTGTGCGGGCACCGGCAGCGTCACGACCTGCATGTTCACCTTCTGCATGCGGTCGGCGACCGGCAGCAGCAGCGCGAGCCCGGGGTCGCGGACCGCCGGGCGCACCCGGCCGAAACGGAACACCAGCCCGCGTTCGTACTGTTTGACCACGCGCACCGCGGAGGCGAGCCACACCCCGCCCACGACGACCACCGCGCTGACAATCTCGACGATCATGGCAGCTCCCGGGTTCGCCAAACCCTGATCCGTTCACTGTACGCGCGCCCAGCAGCGCCGGAAACGGCTTGCACGGCCGACCACGATGAGTGTTGTGACCGTTTTGGTAATCCCGCCGTTCTTCGCCGAACGCGCCCCCAAGGTGCTGGGTCCCGAAGCCGTCCCGTGGCTCGCGTCGCTGCCCTCGCTCGCGCAGCGGTACGCCCGGAAGTGGGAGCTGGAGTTCGAGGACACCGCCCGGCACGGCTACGTCGGCGTCGTCCAGCCCGCCCGGCGCGCGGACGGTTCCCGCGTCGTGCTGAAACTCGGCTGGGTAGAGGAGGAATCGCGGGACGAGCCGCTCGCACTGTCCACATGGGCCGGTCGAGGTTCGGTGCTGCTGCACGAATCCGTGCCCGAGGACGGTGCGATGCTGCTGGAACGCCTCGACGACAGCCGCACGCTCGACGGCGAACCGCTGCTGCCCGCCGTCGAGATCATGAGCGAACTCGCCCGGCGGCTCGCCGTGCCCGCGCCGGCCGGGCTCACCCGCACGCTGTCCGCCGTCGCGGAGGAACTGCTCGAAGAGCTGCCCAAATCGTGGCGGGAGCTGGACGAACCGCTCCCCCGCCGGGAGCTGGACGCGGCACTGGAAGTGTGCCGCGACCTCGGTCCGGCGGCGGGAAACGCGCTGGTGAACGAGGACCTGCACTACGAGAACGTGCTGTCCGGCACCCGCGAACCGTGGCTGGTGATCGACCCGAAGCCGCTCGCCGGCGACCTCGAATACGGCGCGCTTTCGTTGCTGTGGAACCGGTTCAGCGAATCCACACTGGACTCGAAGCTCGCCGCGAGCGGTCTGGACCGCGACCGCGCCAAGGCCTGGACGCTCGTCCGGGCGGTGCAGAACCGGCTGTGGCACGCCCAGGATCTGGTCGATTTCGGCGGATTGCCCGAGGACGACGACGGCCCGTCCGCCGACGCGCTGCCCGTGCTCACCCGGTGGGCCATCGCTGGCTGAGAATTCGCCAAGTCGCGGTCCGAGCGCGCGAGGGCGGCAGCCGATAGTGTCGGCGCCATGGCAGGCATAAACCGGGTTTACGCGGCACAGCTCGCGGGTCTGCCGGTGTTCGGGCCCGACGGGGAGTCGATCGGCAAGGTCCGCGACGTGGTCGCCGGGCTGCGGCTGGACCAGCAGCCGCCGCGGATCCTCGGCATGGTCGTGGAGCTGGCGACCCGGCGGCGGGTGTTCGTGCCCATGCTGCGGGTCACCTCGATCGAACCGAACGCCGTGACGCTGGCCACTGGTTCGGTCAACATGCGGCATTTCCACCAGCGGCCCAACGAGGTGCTGGTGTGCGGCCAGCTTCTCGACGCGCACGCGACGCTCACCGGCGCGGACACCCGGGTGACCGTGGTCGACGCGGCGATGGAGCCGACCCGCACGCGGGACTGGGTGCTGGCGAAACTCGCCGTCCGCGAACGGTCGACCCGGCTGGCACTGGGCAGGCGGCGCACCGCGATGCGGGTGCTGCCGTGGAACGAGGTCGCCGGGCTCGGGCTCACCGACCTGACCGGACAGCCCCAGGGCGCGGGCCAGCTGCTGATGCTGTTCGACACGATGCGCGCGGTCGACGTCGCCGCGACCCTGCGCGACCTGCCGATGAAGCGCAGGCACGAGGTCGCCGACGCGATGGACGACGAACGGCTCGCGGACGTCATCGAGGAGCTCCCCGAGGACGATCAGAAGGAACTGCTGTCCTACCTCGCCGAGGAACGCGCCGCGGACATCCTTGAGGCGATGAACCCGGACGACGCGGCCGATCTGCTCGCCGAACTCGCCCCGGCCGAGCAGAACAGGCTGCTGGAACTGATGGAGCCGGAGGAATCCGCGCCGGTCAAACGGCTGCTGGCGTATTCGGCGGACACCGCGGGCGGGCTGATGACGCCGGAACCGGTCGTGCTGACGCCGGACGCGACGATCGCCGAGGCGCTGGCACACATCCGCAACGCCGACCTCCCCGCCGCGCTCGCCAGCATGGTGTTCGTGTGCCGTCCGCCGACCGAAACGCCGACCGGCCGGTTCGTCGGCGTCGTGCACTTCCAGCGGCTGCTGCGCGAACCGCCCGCCGAACTGGTGGCCAGCGCGGTGGACACCGACCTCACCGCGTTGCGCCCGGAGGCGACACTGTCCGAGGTCAGCCGGTATTTCGCGGCCTACAACCTGGCGTGCGGCCCGGTGGTCGACGCCGAGGACCATCTGCTCGGCGCCGTCACCGTCGACGACGTGCTCGACCATCTGCTGCCCGACGACTGGCGCGAAACCGGACTGCACGACGTCACTGATGGCGCCGACGGCGCTGTTCTAGAGGAGGCCGACCGTGGCTGAACTCAGGACCGGCCGCAGGCTCGACCAGCCGCGCGGCCAGGCCCGTCTGCGGCTGAACATCGACCCGGACACTTTCGGCCGGTTCACCGAGCGGATCGCCCGTTACCTCGGCACCGGGAAGTACCTGTTCTGGCAGACCCTCATCGTGGTCGTCTGGATCGTGCTGAACCTGGCCGCGGTGTCGCTGCGATGGGACCCGTACCCGTTCATCCTGCTCAACCTGGCGTTCTCGACGCAGGCCGCGTACGCCGCACCGCTGATCCTGCTCGCGCAGAACCGCCAAGACGACCGGGACCGGGTGTCGCTGGACGAAGACCGCACGCGCGCCGCGCAGACCAAGGCGGACACCGAGTACCTCGCCCGCGAGCTGGCGGCGCTGCGGCTGGCGATCGGCGAGGTCGCGACCCGTGACTACCTGCGCAGCGAACTCGACCGGCTGCGCGATGATCTCGACGTGGACTCCAAGCCACGCAAGGCGAAACAAGGCTGAACTGGGCAGTACGTACGATGGAAGCGTGACTGGTACACAGCAGCTCCCCAGCGTCGACGACGTCCGCACCGCGCTGAAGGACGTGTACGACCCGGAGATCAAAAAACCGATCACCGACCTCGGCATGGTCAAGGACGTGGCGATCGGCGACGACGGGGTGGTCGACGTCGGGATTTACCTGACGGTCGCGGGCTGTCCGCTCAAAGCGACGCTCACCGCGGACACGAAGAAGGCCGTCTCGAAGCTCCCCGGCGTCGCCGACGTGCGGGTCGAGCTGGACGTGATGAGCGACGAGCAGCGCACCGAGCTGCGCAAGTCTCTGCGCGGCGACGCGGCGGAGCCGGTGATCCCGTTCGCGCAGCCGGGTTCGATGACGCGGGTGTACTGCGTGGCGTCCGGCAAGGGCGGCGTCGGCAAATCGTCGGTGACGGTGAACTTGGCCGTGGCGATGGCCGAGCGCGGGCTGTCGGTCGGCGTGGTGGACGCGGACATCTACGGCCACTCGGTGCCGCGCATGCTGGGCGCGCGCGAGAAGCCGACCAAGGTCGACACGATGATCATGCCGCCGCAGGCGCACGGCGTGAAGGTCATCTCGATCGGCATGTTCACCCCGGGCAACGCCCCGGTCGTGTGGCGCGGCCCGATGCTGCACCGCGCGCTGCAGCAGTTCCTGGCCGACGTGTTCTGGGGCGACCTGGACATCCTGCTGCTGGACCTGCCGCCGGGCACCGGCGACATCGCGATTTCGGTGGCGCAGCTGATCCCGAACGCGGAAATCCTCGTGGTCACCACGCCGCAGCAGGCCGCCGCCGAGGTGGCCGAACGCGCGGGCGCGATCGCGATGCAGACGCGGCAGCGCGTCGCGGGCGTGATCGAGAACATGTCGTGGCTGGAAACCCCGACCGGCGAACGCATCGAGGTCTTCGGCGCGGGCGGCGGCCAGACGGTGGCGGATTCGCTGTCGAAGTCGGTCGGCTCGACGGTGCCGCTGCTGGGCCAGGTCCCGCTGGACCCGCGCCTGCGCGAACAGGGCGACGAGGGCACGCCGATCGTGCTGTCCGATCCGGAGGCGCCGGCGTC
Organism: Amycolatopsis rubida; assembly: GCF_900115345.1. Taxonomy (GTDB): domain Bacteria; phylum Actinomycetota; class Actinomycetes; order Mycobacteriales; family Pseudonocardiaceae; genus Amycolatopsis; species Amycolatopsis rubida. Next base: position 157,455 of record NZ_FOWC01000018.1, read on the forward strand.
GCTGGTGCTGAAGGACGCGGCGAAGCAGCTGTCGGTCCGGGCGCGCGGGCTGGCCGGGATGATGCTGAACGTCAGTCCCGCCGGACGGTGAGGGCGCGTGAGTGTTTATGCCGGTTAGAACCGGCATAAACCACTCACCACGTCATTCAGGAGGCGTGCACGGTCACCAGGAGCGCGCCGGATTCGCGGAGCGTCACCTTGGTGTCGCCCGGCTTGGTCACGGTCCAGTCGATGTCCTCGGGCTCCTTCGCGGACACGTCGGCCGACTTGTCGGGCAGGCCCTCGACATCGATGTTCTGCGACTGGTCGGACGTCACCTTGATCTTCACCTTGTTGCCGACCTTGACGTCGACGACGTCGGCCGGCGGGGTGACCTTGCCGCCCTGGTAGGCGACGGTGACCAGCACGTCCACGCCTGCCTCACCGGTTTCCGCGCCGCGCTTGACGTTCGGCTGCTCGCCGGTGGCACTGCCGTTCTCGCTGGCCGGGGCACCGCTCGACGGAGCCACCGTCGCGGACGGCATCGCCGGGGCGGGCACGGAGGTGTAGGTGGCGGGTGCCTTGGCGCTGGGCTCGTCGTCGGCACTGCACCCGGCGACGGCGACGGCGGCCGCAGCGATCGTTCCGGCCAGCGCAGCCGCACGGCGTGACATATCGGGAACCTCCAGGGTCGGGTGAGCTGATACCCCGAGGCTACCCAGCCTGATCAGCGCTACGCGCGCCGGTCGTGAGTGGCGAAGCCGGTTCTCACCGGCATCGCCGGGCACGAGGTTGTCAGGTGGCGTCCGGGTCGACCGGCGGACGCTCGCCCGGCTTCAACGGCTCCGGCTGCGGCAGCGCGCTCTGCGGCTTGATCGCCGGCGCCCCGTTCGAACCATTCGAGCCGCTGGACCCGTTGAGTTCGTTCTTGAAGCCGTTCAGCCCCAGCGGATCCGAATCCCCGTCGAACAAATGCTGCGCGACGACCCGCTTCGGGTCGAGATTGCGCAGGCCGCGCAGGTCTTCGAGGGGTTTGCGCAGCTGGTCGAACTCGGGACCCATTTCCTCGCGCAGCTGCTCGCGCGCGCCGGTCGCGAAATCGCGGGCCTTGCGGACGCTCCTCGCCATCCAGGCCGCCGCTTCGGGCAGCCGTTCGGGTCCGAGGATGAAAAGCCCCGCGATGATGATCACGAGGATCTCGCCCCAGCCGACACTGTCGAACACCCGTGGAACCTCCGCTCGGTGCTGCCCCGTCCAAGACTACCCGGGCCGTTTCTCGTCCCGGCAGGCCCGAACGTCGCACGGGAGCTACTGTGCCGTGTCAGTCCGATCCGAGCGTGACGTCCACTACGAGCAGCGCACCGTCGCGGGCCAGCTGGACCGGGACGACCTGGCCGGGGTCGTGGCTGCGCACCGCGACGGTCAGCTCGGCGGAGTCGCGCACGACGTGGTCGCCGACCTTGGTGATCACGTCGCCTTCCTTGACCCCCGCGGACGCCGCCGGCCCGCCCGGGGCGACATTGCGCACCTGCGCGCCCATCGTGGACGAGCCCGCGACCGTCGAAGCCGCGTTGATCCCGATGTCGGCGTGCTTGACCTTGCCGTCCTTGATCAGCGCCTTGGCGATCTTCATGGCGTAGTCGCTGGGGATGGCGAACCCGATGCCGATGCTGCCGCCGTCGGAACTGGAGGAGCGGATCGCGGAGTTGATCCCGACCAGCGCCCCGGTCGAGTCGACGAGCGCACCGCCCGAGTTGCCGTGGTTGATCGCCGCGTCGGTCTGGATGGCCGAATAGGTGACCGGAGCCGCCCCGTTGTCGCCGCCCGCGGTGACCGGCCGGTCGACCGCGCTGACGATGCCCGCGGTGATCGAGTTCTGCAGCGCGAGCGGCGAGCCGACCGCGATCACCGCGTCCCCGACCTGCAGCTCGGACGACTTCCCGACCTGCATCACGACCGGGTTGGTCACGTTGACCTTCACCACGGCGAGGTCGGTCTTCTGATCCGCCCCCACGATCTTGGCCTCGGTGCGCGTCCCGTCGTTGAACACCGCGGTGATCTTCGCAGCCGCGTCGCCGACCGCCGCCGTGACCACGTGCTCGTTGGTCAGCACGTACCCCTGCGGATCGATCACCACGCCGGAGCCCTGCTCGCCGCTGTCCGCGCCAGGCTTGACCACTTCCAGCGAAACCACCGCCGGCGACACCCGCCGCGCGATGTCCGCCAGCGACCCCGGCGGCCGTTCCTTGGCCGCCTCCGCCTCGGAAATCGTGGCGCTGCCGGTCAACGCGGACCCCGTGTCCGCGACCCACCAGCCGACCAGCCCGCCCACCGCGCCGATCACCAACGCGACAATGCCGAGCAGCGCCAGCGCCTTCGGCTGCACCCGCCGCCCGAACAACACCTCAGGCAAGCTCAGCTGCGCGCCCTTGGGCAGCTTCGGCTTCTCGGCCTCGTCCTCCTCCGGAACGACCGCGGGCCCGGCCAGCACCGCTCCAGCCGCCGGATCACGCCACGGATCGCTGGTATCAGTCCACAACGGATCTTCCGCGGCACCGGTCTCCCCGGAGGCTTCGAGCGGCCGCTGCAACCGCACGCCTTCAGCCCCCGCAGGACGGCTGAACGCCTCCGCCAGCGACTCCGGCGTAGGCGGCGCGAGAGTGAGCTTCTGCCCGTTCCCGTTGGGCGCCGGGGTGTAAAGCTTGTCGAACGCCCCCTCGACCCCGTGCGGCCGCCCGAAGACAGCCGCCTGCTGCTGGTCGACCGCGGGCCGCTCAAGCGGCCGAGGCCCCAACCGGTCCGTTCCGACGGCACCGGACTGATCAGAGTTAGCGTTCGGCTGGTCGGTCATCATTCCCCGGGATGCGGTTCAGTTCGGCTGGGAGTCGACGATACCCAAGCCTGGGGAGAAGTGTGCCCAGACCGCAGTGAAATGCCTGTTGCCTGCACTCCCCCACCGCTGCCACAGCCCCGGCTGTGAAGGCTTTCCAAGCCCCCGCGCTGTCTCACACGCGGAGCGTGCCGCCGCTGCGCGGGGCGCTGTGGATACGTGTCCGCACCAGCGCACCCAACCAGCGGTGCACCCACACCACCCCCGCACCCCGATACGAAGCCCCCATGCGGACGGCGGGTGCTTGTCAAGGCATCTTTCCCGCCTTGACAAGCACCCGCCGTCCGTCAGCACCAAGCTTCGGGGTGCCCCACCGCGCGCAATGTCGCCGCCAGGCGACGAGCCGCCCGCGACCTAACCGAGACGCGACCTACCGAGCCGCGACAGCAGCCCCGGCCCGCACCACGTCCGGCTCCCCTTGCACCGCAGCCTCCGGCTCCGAAGAGGGGGCAGCCGTCCTGGGCACATTCATGTTCGCCGGCAGCACATCCGCGTTAGGCGCTCGAACCGGCCCGGTCCCGCCGGACCCGTCCCCGCTATCCGCCGCGGTCCCGACGAGTGCGAGTGCGCTCAGCACGAGCCCGGACACCACGACCCCGGCTCCTTGCGCCGCCCGCTTCCGGCTGAAGGCGAACCGGCCGCCGCCGAGCACGTTCGCCGACTGCCCGAGCGGCGCGGTTGTTCCCAACGGCGCGGCACCCCCGAGCACTCCCGCGTCACGCAATCCGGCCACCCGGTCCGGCCGCTGGATCGCCACCAGCTGGCCGTCCGCGGTGACCGCGAGATTGTCCGGCGAACCCGGCAGATCAGTGTGCTCCGGAATGGATCGCAGACTGGCCAGGAAGCCCGCCGACATCGACGGCGCGCCCGCGTCCTTCACCGCCGCGACGGCTTGCCGCTGCGAGGTCACCTCGGCCGCGCAGTCCGGGCAGCGCGCGAGGTGCGCGAGGGCACGGTCGTGGGCTCCCGGCGTCAGCTCGCCGTCGACCAGTGCGACTACCGCGTCGGGCATGAGATGGGATTCGGCGAAACGCCAGCCGCTCATACAGACACCTTCGCAGATTCCTCCCGGGTCGCGCGGCGGCGCTCGAGCGACGCGCGCAATGCCGAGCGGCCGCGGTGGATGCGGCTGCGCACGGTGCCGAGCTTGACGCCCAGCGTCGCGCCGATCTCCTCGTACGACAGTCCTTCGACGTCGCACAGCACGACCGCGGCCCGGAACTCCGGGGGCAGCTCGTCGAGCGCCTCCTGGAGGTCCGGGTCCAGGTGGGTGTCGCTGTAGTGCTGCTCGGGGCTCGGGTCGTCGCCGACGATCCGGTCGGTGTCCTCGGGCAGTCCCTCCATGCGCACGCGCGAGCGGCGGCGCGCCATGTCGAGGAACAGGTTCGTGGTGATCCGGTGCAGCCAGCCCTCGAAAGTGCCGGGCTTGTAGGACGCGAGCGACCGGAAGACGCGGATGAACGTCTCCTGGGTCAGGTCCTCGGCGTCGTGCGTGTTGCCGGTGAGGCGGTAGGCGAGCCGGTACACGCGGTCGGCGTGTTCGCGCACGACCTCGTCCCACGAGGGCGGCGTCCAAGCCGACTCGGCTGCGTCCACGGTCACCGGAGCGGCTTCCGGCAGTTCGGCGTTCTGCATCAGGGGAGCAGGCACCTCCATCTGGGTCAACTCCTCTTCACCTCTGCCAACGCGGGCCGGGCACACGGTGTTCCCGTGTGGTTGAGACTCAGTCTGCCGAGCTTCCTTATGGAACTCATGAGACCGATCTGAGAGCAGCCTGAGAAGTTGGCGGACGAGGGCCTTTCCAGGGTTTTCGCGGGCTTTCCCGGGGCCGGAGGTCGCTTACCAGGGAGCCTTCGCTGATTTATCGACAACCAGCGCTAACCTTCGCGCGTGAGTTCGGGGACAGAGGCGGCGGCCGAGACCGGGGCGGTCGGCGCCGAGCAGGTCGACGGGTACCTGCCCGACGACGACGTGCTGACCGCGGCGCGGCTGCGCGCGGTCGACCTCGGTTGCGCCCCGCTGGCCCCCGGAGCAGGCACGACGCTGCGGTTTCTCGCCGCGACGGTCGCCGCGCGGGCGGTCGTGGAGGTCGGCACCGGCTCCGGCGTGAGCGGGCTGTACCTGCTGCGCGGGATGGCCGTCGACGGCGTGCTGACCTCGATCGACGTCGAACCGGAGTACCAGCGCGCAGCGCGCAAGACCTTCCTCGAAGCGGGCTATCCGCCGGGCCGGATGCGGCTCATCGTCGGCCGCGCGCTGGACGTGCTGCCCCGGCTCACGCCGGGCGGCTACGACCTGGTGTTCGTCGACGCCGCGCGGATCGAGTACCCCGGCTACTACGAGCAGGGCGTGGCCCTGCTGCGCCGCGGCGGGGTGATCGTGTTCCACCAGGTCCTGGCGGGCGGGCGGCTCACCGACCCGGCCCGGCGCGACCCGGAGACGATGGCCTTGCGCGAGGTCGCGCGAGCGGTCCGCGAGGACGGTCGGCTGATCCCGGCGCTGCTGCCGGTCGGCGGCGGGCTGCTGGTGGCCACGGCGTGCTCGTGAGCGGCAATCACGGTTAGAACCGCGATCAGCACTCACGACCCCACCAACACCCGCTTCTCGCTCCGCACCCGCGTGCCCACCCGCACTGCCGCCACAGCCAGCCCCAGCCACACCACGACAGCCACGATCAACCAGCTCCACCCAGCCGACCCGTAGACCACACTGCCGACCCCGCCGCCGACGCTGCTGCCCAGGTAGTACATGAGCATGTACAGCCCGCCAACCTGGCCGCGCGCGTTCTCCGGTGCCTCAGCCGCGGCCCAACTGTTCGCGATCGAATGCGCGGCGAAGAACGCCGTCGTCAGCACCAGAAAACCGACGACGATCAGCGGCAGCGAATCCGGGATCGTCAGCAGCGCACCGATCGCGGTCAGCAGCAGCACGCCGACCAGCGCCTGCCGACGCCCGATCCGCGCGGACAGCCGGTTAGCCGTGGCCGAGGAAACCGAACCCAGCGCGTACGACACGAACACCAACGACGCGATGGCCGGCGACAGGTTCAGCGGCTCGCCGGTCAGCCGGAACCCGGCCGCGTTGTACAGCGCGACGAACGCGCCCATGGCCAGCAGCGCGACGGCGTACTGCGCGAGCAACACCGGCCGCCGCACCGCGGAAAGCAGTCCGACGCCGATGTCACGAAGGCCTTGCCGCTCCCCCGTCCGGACCGGCGAAGGCGGCAGCATCACCACGGTCACGACCGCGCAGACCAGCGAAATCCCGGCCACCACGTACAGCGCGCCCCGCCAGCCGAACGGACCGGCGGTGAACCCGGTGGCCAATCGGCCGGTCATGCCGCCGATGGTGTTGCCCGCGATCATCGCCCCGACCGCGGCCGCGACGCCGGTCTTCCCGAGCCGTTCCACCAGATAAGCCGTGGCCACGCCGGGGAATCCGGCGATCGCCACGCCCTGCACCGCGCGCAGCACCAGCAGCAGCGAGTAGTTCGGCATCAGCGGCAGCAGAAGCCCGAGCACCGAGGAGAGCACGACGGACGCGATGATCACTGGCCGCCGTCCGATCGCCTCGGACAGCGCGGCGATAGGCAGCACGGAAATCGCGAGCGCGCCGGTCGCCACGCTCACCGCGAGCGCCGCGCCGCCGGGGTCGAGGTGGTACTGGCCGGCGAGCTGCGGCAGGACCGCCTGCGGGGCGTAGAGCAGGGCGAACGACGTGAAACCCGCGGCGGCGACCGCGACCTTGACCCGGCGGGCGGAGGAAAGCATGACCGTGAAAGTAAGCTTCGCTAATCAATACGTCCAATACACATATCTGCCATTATTCATACTATGCCGAATGAGAGCCTTACCGCGCAGCTCGTCCCGCACCTGTGTTTGCTGGCCACGCTGCGAAGCACCGGAAACGTCACTCGCACGGCCGAGATCCTCGGCGTGCCGCAACCCACAGTCAGCAGGCGGCTGGCCGCGCTCGGACAGGCCCTCGGCGCGCCGCTGACCGTGCCCGACGGCCGGGGCGTCCGGCTCACCCGCGCCGCCGAACTCCTGGCCGACGCGGCGGAACGCGCACTGCCCGTGGTCGACGCCGGGGTCCGCCTCGCGCGCGAGGAGATCGAACCGGCGAGCGGCCGCGTCGTGCTCGGATTTCTGCACCTGCTCGGCCGGTCGCTGGTGCCGGAATTGCTGCGCACGTATCGCGAACAGGCCCCGTGCGCGCGGTTTTCCCTCGTGCAGGGGTCGCTGCGGGACATGGTCGACCGGCTCGTGTCCGGGGAACTCGATCTCGCCCTGCTCGCCCCGGTCGTCGAGGACGAACGACTGGAGACCGTCGTCCTCGACCGGCAGCCGATCCATCTGTCGGTCCCGGCCGGGCACCGGCTGGCCGCACGGCGCAGCGTGCGCGTCGCGGAGCTGGCCGACGAGCCGTTCGTGCTGCTGGAACCCGGCTACGGCCTGCGCCGGATCACCGACGACCTCTGCGCCGCCGCCGGTTTCACGCCGAAGGTCGCCTTCGAGGGCCAGGAATCCGACACCGTCCGCGGACTCGTCGGGGCCGGCCTGGGCGTCGCGCTCCTGCCGCGCTTCGAACCCGGTTCCCCGGCCGGGGTCGCGGAGGTGCCGCTGCACCCGCCGGTCCACCGGACGATCGGGATGGCCTGGCGCGCCGGGGAGCCGCTTTCGCCCGCCGTTCAAGCGTTCCGGGACCACGTGCTCGGCCGGACGGACTAGCGGCCAGGGTGGTATTTGTATCCCGGTACCGTGCTAGCGTTTCCGGTATAGAAATACCGGAACCTGAGGACGCGAGGTAGTCGTGATCGAGCTGAAGACGCCTGCGGAGATCGACCGCATGCACGTGACCGGGCGGTTCATCGCCGAGGTGCTGACCGAGGTCGGCAAACTCGCCGACGTCGGCGTCAACCTGATGGACCTTGAGCACCACGTGCGCGGCATGATCAAGCGGCGCGGGGCCGTCTCGTGCTACTGGGATTACGCGCCGTCGTTCGGTGAAGGCCCGTTCCGCAACGTCATCTGCCTGTCGGTCAACGACGCCGTCCTGCACGGCCTGCCGCACGACTACACCCTCCGTGACGGTGACGTGCTCACCGCGGACATCGCGGTGACGATCGACGGCTGGGCGGCCGACTCCGCGCGCACGGTCATCGTCGGCACGCCCGCCGAAGCGGACCAGCGGATCATCCGGGCCACCGAGGAAGCGCTGGAAGCCGCCATCGAGGCGTCCCGGGCAGGCAACCGGCTCGGCGACATCTCGGCCGCGATCGAGGCAGTCGCGACCGGCTACGGCTACCCGGTCAACACCGAGTTCGGCGGCCACGGCATCGGCCGCACCATGCACGGCGAACCGCACGTGTCCAACCGCGGCAAGGCAGGCCGCGGCAGGAAACTCCGGCCCGGCCTGACGCTCGCGCTGGAACCGTGGCTGGCGCGCACGACGGACAAGATCGTCTACGACCCGGACGGCTGGACCATCCGTTCCGCGGACGGCTCGCGCACCGCGCATTCGGAGCACACGGTGGCGATCACCGACGGGGACCCGATCGTGCTGACCCGTCGCGAAGAAGAGCTGGCGGGGAAGAACTAGCTGTTGCGGGTCATGACGTTGGTGACGCTGGCCAGGGTCTGAGACGAGGGACGGGTCTTTCAGCGGCAGGATGAGAAGTGCGACCAACTCGTCCTC
>NZ_FOWC01000033.1 GCF_900115345.1 Amycolatopsis rubida
GCTTCACTGGGCGTGCGGGACGACCAAGTGATCGAAGTCGTCATCCGGCAGCCGGATTCGCGCAAGGAGAAAAAGAATCCGTGCGATTCCGTACACGACGTCGCCGTCGCGATCATCGGCAACCTTCGAGAGGGACAGTGATTCCGCATCCGCCCCCGAGAATGTACAGCCTCCTCCGCGCTGGTCACTCGTCGATCTGGCGGCGTGGGGTCAGCGCTGCGCGCGGCACCCACTGCCCCTGCGCGCAGGCGTCGGCTGGTGCGTTTCCTGCGTGCAAAGCAACCCAGCCGATGTCGGTGCCGGACGCCGTGCGGGCCATCATCGTCAGCACGACCGGAATGCGGCCGTCGAGTGCCAACGGCTTCGTCAACGAAATCGCCGCGGAATTGATCGGGCCCGCCTGCGACAGGTCCAGCCACACCGGCTTTGGCGAGGGACATCGGATGGCAGGAGGCTGCGCGCGCAGGAACTCGGGCGAACCGGGCGATCGATAGCGCATCCGAACTCCTCGGCAGCGGTCTGAACGTCGTGGTCCTGCCAGCGTAACGCTTCGGGAAGGAACGAGCGGCCGTCGTTCGCCACGGAGCACGACGCAACGGTCAGGACGGGAACCGGGCCACGCGGCGGATTGAGCCGGTCGAATTCTGGAATATCCGGCTCCGGTCCTCGCCAACTCGACTCACGCGCTCCGCGATCGCTAGGTTTCCGATCTGGGCTACCAATGCAGGAGGGGCACTGATGACACGGGACGACGGACACGGTCGGCACCGGCAATACCGCGACGAGCGCGACCGGATCGTGGCGTTGTGGTCTCGGCACGTGGCCGGCCCCGCAGGGCCGCTCGAGGGCGCGATCCTGGATCCTGCTCCGTTGCCGAAGGGCTGGTGCGGGCAGGTGCAACTGGTGCCGGGCGCGCACTCGACTCGGGACGTGGAGGAAGCGGCTTCCTTCATCGAGGAGGTGTACGGGCTTCCCCGCAAGGCGGTCGTGGTCGAGGACACCCGGACCGGCACCGCCGACACGGCGTTCGTCTGGGCGTTCCACACCGCCTCGGCCGCCGATCACCACCGCCACACGCCGATGAGCACGCTCGACGTCCACGCTCGCGGCGATCAGCCGGCGCCGCCGCGCGCGGAAACCCGGGAATCCGGGCACCTCGCAGACTGGGCCGAAAAGTACTCGTTTTACTACACCAAGATGTGCGAACACGGCGGACGAATGGACGTCGCCCGGTTCGTCCGGCGGCTCCAGAGGCTTCGCGGCGGCATCCTCGATCTGCTGCCCCGCACTGACCCCGGCCACGTACAGCGCATCCTCGCCGAGAACGGCGTCACGTCCGAGATGCTGCCCGACGACCTCGTCGGCCTGCTCGGACTTCCCCGGCATCGCTGACTCGACCTGTCGCAGAGGACTGCGATGACCACAGCAGACAGCCCGGTCACGACTGAGGGGGAGGAACGCGATGCCGGTACGGCAGCGGCCGATCGGAGCGCTGCTCGACGCGGTGTTCGGCAACGCTCGCGTTCCCGGCGGCGGCCCGCGGTGGATCACCCTTCCGCCGTGGCTGTGGTTCTGCCGCTACTGCGACACCGGCGGAGGCGGAGAATTCGCCGCGGCCAGGCTCGACCGCACCCGCCTCGGGCGATGCCGGATCATCTGCCAGCCCTACGAGTGGCGACACGATTTCGATGACGTGGAGCTGGGCCTGGACGGACAAGAGCGAGTTCAAGCCGCTGTCCGTCAGCACGTCAACGGGCCCGGTGCTGCCGTGACCTGGGACATCCAGCGGCAGAGACTCAAGATCGTGCGGGCGCCTCAGGTCGACTGGAGACAAGCCTGACGGCCGCCGAACTCGGCGCCGCCACCAGCTGAGGTTCACAAGCTCAGGGACTCGGATTGCGAGGGAACGCGGGCCGATCGGGCGCCTGGCCTCTCGCCGGTGGCACGGCGACCGGGACCACAACGCCGCGGGATCCGGAAACCGGGCTGCGCAGTGCGAGGGGAAGCGATCCGCAGCCCGGCCCGACCGAACTCCCAGAAAGGCGATGCTCTGCCTCCCCTTCAATCATAGGGGATTCGGAACGGAAATGACGCATTCGGATCATTGCAACCAGAAATGCGATAACCTCGGCGCGGTCCCGGGGAGACCCCCCGCCTTCCGAGGATGTGCGCCACGTAAGTCCGGGTCGTGTCAGGAGGCCGGTGAGTGGCGCTGTCGCGCGTCGGGTTGTTCGAGCGCATCCGTCGTGGTCGTCGTGACGATCCGCGGGCGTCGGCGAACGCGCTGTCGAAACGCTATGGGGTGCATCGGCGGACGGTTCGGGAGGCGTTGGCCAGCGCGGTGCCCAGGGAACGGAAGAAGCCGCCTCCCTGACGGTCGATCTTGGAGCCCGCGCATGGTTGGATCGACGAGATGCTGCGGGATGACGTGGCTGCGCCGCGGAAGCAGAAGCACACGATTGTCCGCATCTACCAGCGGTTGATCACCGAGCACGGCTTCCGGGTGGCGTCGTTGTCGACGGTGCGCCAGTTTCCCGCGGCGGAGCCGGCTACGGTCAGGCCCCGCTTCCTGCGTGCAGCGCGCCCCGAGCCCGCTCCCCGCCCCTGACGTCCGCCCCTTCCTTTTTCTTACTGGTCCTCGTCGTCCCACTGGACGTCGAGGCCGAGCCGATTGGCGAGGCTGTGGGGTTTCTCGAGCTTGAAGGCCGGTCTGGTCGCGATAGATCCGTCGCTGGTGCCAGGTGACTTCGTCGCTGTCGCGGTGGCGATGCTCGGGGCCCAGATGGACCCCGTTGTCGAACTCCACCCCGCCTTGCTCCGGCGGTCGGGGACCAATCCGCACCGCGTCCAGATGCGGGTCGCCAGAGGGCGGAAGCGTGCCTGTTCGTTCGACGATACCGGGTCCGCGCGGCCTGGAGGGGGTCGCCGGGATACGGGAGAAGCCTGCCAGCGCGACTGGTCGGATGCGTCGTCCGTCGGGACGGGCGCGGTGGCGGGGCAGGTGGCCGGATCGGTGTGATGCTTGGGGGATGTTGGTTTCGTTTGATGTTCGCCGGACCGAGGGCGGTCTCCAGTTGGCGATGACCGCGCCGGATGCGCAGGTGCCTTGGGTGACGCGGCTGAGCTACGAGCTGTCGGAGGGCCTGCGGGCTGATGTCCCGGTGTTCCTCGGCGGGACCGTCGCGGCCGGGCTGGCCTACATTCCTGGCTATCCCGAGGTCGGCGAGGGAACCCTCGCCCGCATCGCCGAAGCAGAGATCACCGACGATCTGCGCGAGGCCACGTACCGGGTCCGTGGCGGTCTGGAGGCGATGCGCGGTTTCGGGGATCCGTGTGGGCGCACTTGCCGGATCGGTTGGACCCGTTGCCCGACGACCCGGCGGCGCCGTGGCCGCCGGCTCCGCTGGACTAAGTGCGGCGAAGCCTGCCGCTCTCACTCCGAGTCGCCCCGGGCGCCTGTCCCGTCTCGCCTGATCATCGGTACCGCCTGGCGTCGTCGCAGGTCAGAGTTCGAGTGGTGATCGCGACGGGAGGGGATTCGGTGCGGACGTCGTTTCTGTGGCTGGAAGTGACCGGGCGTTGTCAGCTGGAGTGCCGGCAGTGCTATGCCGAGTCCGGCCCGTCCGGGACGCACGGGTCGATGACGCGCGCGGACTGGACGCGGGTGCTGGACGAGGCTGCGGCGCTGGGCGTGGAGACGGTGCAGTTCATCGGCGGCGAGCCGACGCTGTACCCGCACCTGGCACTGCTGGTCGAGCACGCCCTGGCCCTGAGGTTCGGGGTGGAGGTGTTCAGCAATCTCGTGCACGTCACCGACGAGCTGTGGGAACTCTTCTCGCGGCCGGGGGTGTCGCTGGCGACCTCTTACTATTCCGACGATCCGGCCCAGCACGCCGCGGTCACCGGCCGCCCGAGCTACGCGAGGACGAAGGCGAACATCGCCGAGGCCCTCGGCCGCGGGATCCCGTTGCGGGCCGGGGTGATCGACCTGGGCGGCGGGCAACGCGCCGACGACGCGCAGCGCGAACTGGTCGAGCTGGGCGTGCCCGCGGTCGGCTACGACCGGGTGCGGCAGGTCGGGCGCGGGGTCCGCGACCGGCAGGCGGGCGTCGAGCAGTTGTGCGGGCACTGCGGCGACGGAGTCGCGGCGATCTCCCCGGACGGGGCGGTCTGGCCGTGCGTGTTCTCGCGCTGGCTGCCGGTCGGCAACGTGCTCGACGACGCGCTCGCCGCGATCCTGTCCAGCGGCGAGGCCGAGCGGGTGCGCGCCGAGCTGACCGGCGCCTTCGCCGCGCGTCAGCCTCGCGGCGACGCGGGCGCCAGCGGCGGCCGTCTGGACTCGTGCCACCCGAGCTGTGCTCCGGAACCGTGCCAGCCGACGTGCGCTCCGCGGTGCTCGCCCTCGTGCAGCCCGTGCGCGCCGTTCCGCCGCTGCTGGCCCACCTACCGGTGACCGCGTCGGTAGCCTGACCTGCATGTCTTCCCAGCCCGATCCGCTCGTCGACGACGAGCATCGTGCCTGGCTGCGCCGCTGCCTGGCCCGGGCCGCCGCCACGCTCGATGCCGTCCCGTCGGGGGACGTGGTCTGGGGCTGGCGCGACCGGTCCATCAGCTCGCGGGTCGACACGCAGAGCGGACCGCGGTGGCTGCGGGCGGTGGCCGAGGCCGAGCAGTGGGCCGACGGCGATTTCTGGACCGGCAACGTCGACGCCGGCCAGGTGTCCGGCGTGGCCAAACCCCGGGTGCTGCGGCACTGGGACTGGGCCGAGCAGGGGCAGCGGCTGCGCGCGGAACTGATGAGCGTGGCCGAGGGCCGGGCGTGCTCGCCGACCCCGGAGCTGCGCGGCGACCTCGACCTGCCCGGCGCCTGGTGGAGCGGGCTTCGGGAATCGCTGGGCATGCTGGCCGCCGCGGAGACCACCCGCACCCACCTGACCCAGGACGAGGTCACCCGGCGGCTGCGGGTGTTCTTCGGCGACCGGGCCGACCCCGCGGTGCGGGAGTGGACGGTCGCGCACGCGGACCTGCACTGGGCGAACCTGCTCGAACCGGACTGCGTGCTGGTGGACTGGGAAGGCTGGGGCCATGCCCCGGCCGGGTACGACGCCGCGACGCTCTACCTGCACTCGCTGCTGCGTCCGGCGGTCGCCGCGCGAGTCCGAGCAGAGTTCGGAGAGCTGCTCGACAGCCGCGACGGGCTGGTATCGCAGCTCTACGTCACGGGGCGGATGCTGCTGCGGATCAACGCCGGAGAGTACGAAGATCTCGCGATCCCGTTGCACCGCAACGCCGAGAGCGTCATTGCGGCCCTTCAGCGCTGAGCCGCGCCGGACGTCACTCGTCGGCGAGCAGGTGGTGCAGGAACCGGTCCGGGCTGGCGAGGAACCCTCGGGTGAGGGCGACCGGTTCGGCTTCGTCGTAGCCGACCTGCTCGATGTCGCCGGCGCTGTCGATCTGCAGGATCCGCGCGCCGGGCACGGCCAGCAGGATCGGCGAGTGCGTGGCCACGACGAACTGGCTGCCCGCTGCGGTCAGCTCGGCGATCCGCGCCACCAGCGCCATGCACCCGCGCGGGGACAGCGCCGCCTCCGGCTCGTCCAGCAGGTACAGCCCGTCCGGCCCGAACCGGTGCGTCACCAGGTCAAGGAAGGACTGGCCGTGGGAGCGCTCGTGCGGGGAGACTCCGCCGTAGGCGGGCAGCAGCGGCGGCGAACCGGGGTCCTGATCGAGGCGTTCGATCTCGCTGGCGACGTTGTAGTAGGACTCGGCGCGCAGGAAGAACCCGGTGCGCGGCTTGCGGACGCCCCAGCGCAGCACCAGATGGTCGCCCAGGCTGGATTCGGTGGCGCGGGTGGCGAACCGGAACGACTGCGAGCCGCCCTCCGGGTTGAACCCGGCCGAAACCGCGAGTGCTTCGACCAGGGTGGACTTGCCGGTGCCGTTGTCGCCCACGAGGAACGTCACGCCCGGGTCGAGGTGCAGCCCGCCGGTCTGGGCCAGGCGCTGCACCACCGGCAGGGTGAATGGATAGCGGCCGGTGCCGGAGTCCTGCGCGATCCGGACCCGCTGCACGAACCCGCCGCCGGTCCGGGCAGCCGCACGCGCGCGGTTCACGCCGACGCCCCGGAGAGGGCGGCGAAGTCGGCGCGGGCCTGCGCGACCGCGTCCGGGTGCGCTTCCCGTTTCTCGTGCTCGGCCAGCGCACGGTAGATGCTGGCGAGGCTGGGGTTGTGTCCTTTGCGTTTGCCGGTGGGGATGATCAGGTCGGGGCGGATGTCCTCGACGGACTCGCCGTTCGCGCGGCGGCGCAGCACGGTGTGGAGCATGTCGTCGGTGATGACCGTGGGCCGTCCGCCGTGGTTTCCCTTGCGTGCGGCGGCGTTCAGTCCCTCCAAGGTGGACTCGCGGATGGCTTCGCGGTCGGTTTCGGCCATCGCGGCGAAGAACCCGAACAGCATCCGCCCGGTGCCCGAGGGGTCGTAGATGCCGGGGATCGGCCCGGCGAGCATCTCCAGCAGGATCCCGTGCGCGGTCAGGTGGTCCGCGATCGCGGTCAGTTCGGCGGAGTCGCGGCCGAGGCGCTTCATCTCGGAGACGGTGAACAGGACCCGGCAGTGCGGAGCGTGCGCTTTGACCTGCCGCGCGGCCTCCAGCGCGGCCTCGAACTGCGGCCGGACCCGGATGCGGGTGGAGATCTTCTCGGCGAAGATCTTCTCGCGCGGGATGCCGTGGGCGGCGAGGGCGTCGAGCTGCGACTGCAGTTCCTGGGTCAGGTGCGAGCAGCGGGCGTAGCCGATCCGGATGTCCTCGGTCGGCGCGGTCGGCGCGATCGGCGCGGGCGGAGGTGTCCCCGGCCGCCACGGCTGGCCCGGACCGCGGTCGGCGGGGGTCGGCACCCGCAGTTCCTTGGCCAGCCGGGCGACCTTGGTGAACCGTCCGGTGTGGTAGGTCCCGGCGACCGCTCCGGAGCGGGACCGGCAGGGCGAGCCCGGCTCGGCCAGGCAGCGCGGGCACGAATGCCGCTCGACGTCGTCGGCGTCCGACAGCGGCGCGGCTGCGGTCATCGCCGCCGTCCGAACCGGCGCCGCCACTCGCCGGCGGTGCGCACCAGCGGCCACACCACGCGGCGCGTCGCGCCGGCCGGAAGCCGGATGACCGGCCAGCGCGCGGGGAGCATCGAGTGGCGGCGCATCTGCTGCGCGAACTCCGGCCACGATGCGGCGACGCCCATCCGCAGCGACCGCCGCGGCGCCCACGCCGCGAACCGCCGCCCGTCGGCCCGTTCCCCGTCGGCCCGTTCCCCGTCGGCCCGTTCCCCGTCGGCGACCGCCCGCAGCGGTCGCGTCCCCTCGTTCTCCATGCCGGGATTTTCTCACAAACATTTCCCAGAACCACCTCGCCCCGCTGTTTGCGTGAGAACGCGTTCTGAGACGGATTCTGGCCCTCGAGTGTTCGGGCGATGTCGATATCCGAAGTGGACTGCACTGATGTCCGAACTCGTGTGCACCACGAAGCGATAGCTCGACGGTCAGCCGATGCTGTCAACCTTGGTGAGGTAGTCGGCGGGGATCTCGTCGCGTACGGCGGGGTAGTCCTCCCATTCCGCGCGGGTCAATTCGATGTTGTCGGGAAGGTCTACTCGGACGACGTGATAGCCGGGCCGGTCATCGAGCAGCCAGCCAGCTTCGCGGCGTCCCTTTGTGGTGTCGGGGAACAGACATACCCGGTCGCCGTCGGTTCCTTCAGGTGCGCGAGCCGCGCCCGTCCACGCCGGAGGAAGCGACCGCACTGCTGGACGTCGTGGCCGCGCGGCTGGCCGAGCGCGGCATCACCACCAGCCGGGACGTGCTCTACGTGCCGCTTCCCCGCACCGACACGACTCCGGTCTGGGGCGCGTTCGAGCCACGTCCGCTGGCGATCACGATCGACATCGACCGCGGCTGGGAACTGGTCATCGACCAGCCGACCGCGTCGCCAGTCCTCGAGTTGGTGGGTCGCTGCGACGAGACCGGGATCGACGCCATGCTCGCCCTCGCCACCTCGGTCAACGCCGGCAACCTCGGCAACGTCTTCCGCCGCTGACCTGCGGATCTTGGTTTAGCGCCAACCGCTGCGCCAGTCTACGCGGACGATCAGGCGAGCGGGTTGGCGGAGATGCTGTGAACGTGCTGCCCGTAGGTCCAGGCGGCCTTGACGCCGCGCACGACGTACTTCTCGGTCGGCAGGCCCAGCTCGTCGACCCGCTCGATCAGCGTCCGGACATCGCCCAAGGTCAGCGTCGGCACCGGTATCCGGCCCATATCCCGGCGACCGTGCCCGGATACGGGCCGATCTGGTTGAGGGTGTGCCAGCCAGCGCAGCAGCGCGATCCGCGAGAGCCGCCACTCGTCGGCGGCGTCGATCATCCACCACAGGCCCCGGGGCAGCTCCAGCAGGTCGGTGAGGATCGCCGCGGCGGCGACGCTGGTGCCGTTTCCGTTGCAGCCCCAGCGAAGGTGTGGCCCTCGCTGGCAGGGTGGATCTGCGGTCGCAGCCGGCGCAGCACCGTCACCGATTCCCGCTGTGTCGGCCCGCGCTCCGGGGTCTCCACCTCGATCCGGCGAGGCCTCGTCACCAGCCGGTGCGCGACGCGTTGTTCTGACCGGGTCGGGCGGGTCAGGCGTCGACGGTGAAGCCGGGGCGGTGGCTGTGTTGCTGCTCCAGGTCCGCGACGCGGTCGGCGAGCTCCTGGTCGAGGTCGGCGAGCTTGCTGCGGGCGGTGCGCAGCGCACGGTGCTCGTCGGCGGCCTCGCTGCTCCACCCGGCTTCGCGGGCCTCCCCGACCAGGCGGGCGATCTCCCGCTGGACCTCGTCGAGTTCGGTGCGGGAGACCGCGCCCGCGCGGGTGCCGCCGCCGAGGCCTTCCCTCGCCGCCGGGGCGTCCTGGACGGCGTGGCGGACCTGCCGCGGCGTGCGGACCTCCACCGCGAACGGTTCCGCATGGTGGTGCAGCAGGTAGTTGCCGTAGCGGTCCGGGTCCTGCCCGGCTTTCTCCGGCAGGAACGGCGGCTGCGACCCGGTGTGGTCGCAGGCGTTGCGGTGGTTCCACACGATCGCCCGGAACCACAGTTCGTCCCACTCGTAGTCCCTGTCCGTCCGGAGGAGACCGAACCGGCGGGCGAGCACCGCGCGGGCGAGGTCTTCGGCGCTGGCGGCCCGTTCGATGCCGCCGGAGTCGCGGGGCCCGTGGACCGGGTGCAGCTCATAGGACCAGTCGCGTCCGTCGTCGCTGGTCTCGATCAGCCAGGTGTACTCGTCGCCGGGGTCTGAGGGCAGGGCGCTGTTGCTCACGCGGCCCAGTCTGGCCCGCGTCCGGCGAAGGCCACCTCAACGACTCCGATGTACCCCACCAAAGTGTGAGCCTGCCGCGAACACGGCTGGAGCGCTGGGGGACGAGTCCGGACAGCCGAGTTCCGAGTTGCTGGTCGCGGCCCGGCTACCGGCCGGCGGGCAGCGGTTGTGGATACGGGCGGGGTTTGCCGAGGTCCTGCTCGGTGATCTCGGCGGTCGCTTCGAGACGCCGCTGGCAGCCGGCCCGGCCGAACGCCGAGACGTTCATCGCCGTGACGTAGGCGGCGAGCAGGTGCGCGCGGGCGACGGGCGCGAGGCTTTTCAGCGCGGCGGTCATGTCGGCGCCGCCGGCGACGTCGCGGAGCACGGTCGTGATCGCGAACTCGCTCTCGGCCGGAGCACAGGCGGCGACCTGGTCGAACTCGCTCCGCAGGGCCGACACGGCGACCGCGGCGCCGAGCGAGGACAGGTCCGTCAGGTCCTGGTTGTGCATGTCGATCAGGACGCCGACGAGGTCGCCGAGCTGGGCGCCGTCGAGGTCGTCCAGGATCGTCGCGGCGACCCCGCGGTCGCGGTAGGCGTAGGCGCGCTGCAGATCCAGCGCCCGCCACATCGGCACGTCCAGCGCGGGATCACGGTCCAAGGGTTTCGTCACCGGCATGCCCTATCACGTCCCCGACCGAATCGAACCCGCGCGCAACCGACGTCACCCCAACGAGTCGACGACGATCGTGTGCGTCCGCGCGAATCTTCACTCGGGGTCATCGCTCATGCCGATCACCGTCGGGCACAACGACCCGGCTCGGGAGGGTCACGTTGGCCGGACTGTCAGTCCGCTGTGTCAGAGCTGCTGGTCGAGTTCCCAGCCGGTGACGTGCCGACGGACGACCGCGACGATCCCGGCGGCGGGGTTGGCCTTCCGGCATTCGCGGGCGGCATCGAGAGCTTTCGTGCGGTCGGCTGTGGTGTCGCTGCTGGCGATGTAGTCATTGTGGCGCCAGGTGTACTCGATGGTCGGCAGGTCGTCGTCCGGGGTGCCGTCCTCGTCGTTCTGCCTGAGGATCTTCTGGACGGCGGTGTGGGACAGATCAGTGAGTTTGGCGAGCCCGCGGCCGGTGTCGTCGGCGTCGTCCCAGTCGGAGATCCGGCGCAGCAGCCGGTCCCGTGCGCGCCGGTGGGCGTTCGCTTGCCGCGCTGTGTGGGCCAGCTGGTCGCGGACCTGCCGGCGCGCGTCGTCGCGCAAATTCTCCAGGTGCCGCTCGGTCGCGTAGTCGAGCACCACGTAGTTCCCGGGCCGGGAGGGCGGGACGGCCGCACGCAGCCGTTCCAGGATCTCCGCCAGTTCGGTCCCGTCGGTGTCTGCCGTGACCAGCCCGGACATCTGCTCCTTCGGCACGGCGTGAATCTCCAGCCGCGGCCGGTCGGCCAGTGCCGCGGCCAGTTCCCGGCCGAACCGTTCGCGCGCGTTCCGGGCTTGCTCGGACAGCCGCTGCACGGCTCGGCCGGCGGACACCTCGACGGTCAGGCCCTCGGCCACCGGTGCGGCGAGCGGCGCCAGCCGCACCAGAAGATCGGCGAACTCCTGGTTCAGCACGATCAGCGGAATCTCCCACCGCACGGTCCGGGCCTCCCGATCGGCCGTCGACAAGCCCTCGACGCGGTGGTGCGAGTCGTACTGCAGGCACAGGAACGGCAGCCCGGACGAGTCCGTCGGTTCCGCGTCCGGCACGAACAGTTCCACCCCCGCGGGCAGGACCCCTTCGGGACCTGGGACGTACAGCCAGTCCGGCTCCAGCGCCGCCAGCAACATCACACGTACCTGCACCATGGCAACCAAGTTGCCATGTGCGAAGCTCGGGTGCAACCTGGTGGCAACAACGTTGCCGACTCTTGCCCGGCGGATGCTCACACCGGCGCTAGGAGCGGTGTGTCGCGAAGTGCCGCATGGCGTCGTCGCGCCAGAGCGTCGCGGTGAGCAGCGCTTTCGGGC
>NZ_FOWC01000019.1 GCF_900115345.1 Amycolatopsis rubida
CGCGGCTGTCAACCGCACTGGAGCCGCCGCCGGTCGTGACGTAGCGGTCCGCCCCGGCGTCGCGCACCGCCGCCACGTCCTCGAACGGCGCGTGCCGCGTAACAGCGGGCACAAAGGAAGCCAGTTCGCCGAGACCGCCGCGGAGGCGGGCGAACACGGTGCCGAGTGCTGGGCAGCGGGGAGAGGCGGCGCGGGAAATGACCACTCGCGGTGGTTTACCTCAGGTCCGACCTTCGTGGTGCATTGGCTCGGGATGGTCGAAGGTCACCTCTGTGACTTCTATCCCGCGTCGAGAGAGCGTCTTGCCTAACAGCGTCAACGAGTGTTCAAGCAGGTGCTGAACTTGGCCCGGATCCGTGCCCCGCACTGACAAGGTGACGGTCACACGTACGTTTCGGCCGAATTTTCGGGCACGCGACTTCAGGTACACGTCGCCGATTCCGCACGAGTCGAAATCGTGTAGGGCACCGGCTAAGGAAGCTTCTTCTTGCGTCGACGTCACAATCGTGGCGCAGCGAAGATGACCGATGCCGAGCCGGCGTTGCAGAATATGGCCGCCCCGGTGTGTCACAATGTATTTCAGTTCGCCGGGCACGCCCGGCAAAGCAAGAATGCAACCGGCGGCGACGACCAGATGGATCGCGGGCGCCACGCCGATCTCGTTCGGCACCGCCTCCGCGCCTTCGGGAAGAAGCGCCATCTTCGTTCTGGCGCGCAGCGTTTCGTCGGAGGGCACTGCTTCTGCGGCCTCAGCGCGAGCCAGTTCGGCGTAGCGTTGCTCGACCAGTTCGCGAGCGGTCTCGTTCAGCCGAACCGGCACTCCGGCGTATCCGGCGATCGCCGCCGCGGTGAGGTCGTCGCGGGTCGGGCCGAGCCCCCCCGAGGTGAGTACGAGGTTCGCTCCGAGCGAGAAAGAATCTGTCAATGCGGCGCAGATGCGCTCCCGGTCGTCAGGTACCGCGCAGACCTGCACGACCCGGCTGCCTCTCCCGCTCACCTGACGGCAGAGCCAGCTGCTGTTCGTGTCCGTCGTGCTGCCCTCAAGCACTTCGTCGCCGATGACGACAATCGCGGCCGAACCGGTCATCCGATCTCCCTCGCCGTGCCTGGAATGAAGAACTCAGGGACTGACCAGCACCTTGATCGCCGAGCGTTCGCCCATCGCCGCGTACCCGTCGGCCACCGAGGCCAGCGGGACGCTCTTGTCGAACAGCCGCGAGGCGTCGATCTGGTCGGCCAGTACCGCGTCCAGCAGTTCGGGAAGGTAGTTGCGCGCCGGCGCGACGCCCGCCTGAAGGGTGATGTTGCGCCGGATCATGGCGTTCACATCGACCCAGGTCGGCTGGCCGGTCACGCCGACGAGGCAGACGTCGCCCCCGCTTTTCGCTACGCCCACCGCCGTCGCGAGAGACTGTTCGCTGCCGAACGCGTCGATGACCGCGTCGGCGCCGTCTCCGCCAGTGAGCGCCCGGACCTCGTCGATCGCGGCTTGGTCCCTGCTCAGGACGATGTCGTCGACACCGAATTCGCGGGCCATCGAGAGCCGGGGCGCATGAGTGCCCATCAGGATGATCCGTTCGGCGCCCAGCCGCCGCGCGGCCAGCACAGTGCACAGGCCGACCGCGCCGTCTCCGACGACCGCGACCGTCCGGCCGGGCCGCACCTTGGTGGTGACGCCCGCGTGGTGGCCCGCGGACAACACATCGGCCAGCGGCAGCACCCGTCGCAGCAGCTCGGCATCTGCGGTGCCCGGTACCGGCACCAGAGTCCCGTCGGCGTGCGGAACCCGGACCGCTTCGGCCTGACAGCCGTCCGCGCCCGCCTCGCCCCAGAGCCCGCCGCTGCGGCACGATGTCGGCAACCCGCGGAGGCAGAACGAACAGGTGCCGTCCGACCACCCCATCGGCGCGAGGACGGCCTGGCCCGGCCGGACGGACCGGACAGCACGGCCGACGTCGGAGACCACGCCGACGAACTCGTGCCCCATCCGCTGTGCGCCCGAGACCGGGTCGACACCGAGGTAGCCGCCGAGATCCGTGCCGCACACCGCACTCAGCGCGACCTCGACGACAGCGTCGGTCGGCCGTTCGATCCGGGCGTCGGGAACACGGTCCAACCGGACGTCGCGGGGACCGTGCAACACAGCTGCAAACATGGCGACTCCAGCGCGGGAAGCGAGTTGGGCGGGCCGAACACGATCCGGTAATTGCACATTGCGAGAATGGCGAAGGCAATACTTCGCCGGAGGGGGAGCGCGTTGGGTTCGCACGGATATCCCTAGGCGCACAATTGAGGGCTCTGGATTGTGCGTGCCGTGGGCCGTGGCTACCCTGCCCGCCCGAAGTCTCGTTCTTGCGAGCGAACCGCGTGCGGCACTCGGTCCTGCGGGGTGCTCACCGCGAAGCGGACCGGAGCAGCGCGGAGTTCCGGCCGAGTCCGCGGGCCTCGTTCCGTTCTGCCGTCCATTCCGCGAAATCGGGGAGGATCTGTTCCCCGCCCAATGCGTAGCGGGGTATCCCATCGTGATCGAGGCGCGGGCCGCGCCGAGGTGCCGCGGCAGATTCGCTCGGCGACCTGGCCTGCCGGAACGTCGACGGTCGAGTGGACACCCCCCCGGAGATTCGCCGGAGCAATGCTCTCCGCAGGGCGACTTGCGATCTCGGCATGTGTGCGCCACCGCGCTCTCCCGCACAGCGATTGCCCACGTCCTGGCGGCGCCAGCCCTGCCGTGTCGGCGAGGCCGGAAAGAACCGGAGCGCGGGCCTGGCGCTTTGCCGGAACGGAAAGCATCTCGCGACCGTGTCGGCCGCTGTGCGGGAACTGTTCGGAAAATTCGACCTCATATCTCCAGGACTGACCTGGACCACGCGATGGCATCCCGAAGAGAAACTCCCCGCCGAGCCTGGCCTCTCCTGCGACGACCCCAGCGTGTACGTCATCCTCGCAGGAG
Organism: Amycolatopsis rubida; assembly: GCF_900115345.1. Lineage (GTDB taxonomy): Bacteria > Actinomycetota > Actinomycetes > Mycobacteriales > Pseudonocardiaceae > Amycolatopsis > Amycolatopsis rubida. Next base: position 2,951 of record NZ_FOWC01000019.1, read on the forward strand.
CCGGAAGAAAGAGATAACACCAGGACCGCGGGGCGTACCGTCCCCTTGCCGGTATTGAAACAACGAGACCCGACAGCGCCGTCGCAGTTCCGCAGATACCGTGTTCGACCCAACCTCGCCCCGGACGGCTGCTCGGCGGTGATCGTGCCGTCCGGTACGGGAAGCCGGACAGCCACCGGAGCCGCAGCAGCGCGGCGACCGTCCCGGAGGGTCGCCGCATCCCGGTATTCGAGCTGTTCGCGCCCGTGGGCCGCGCCTCGGCGTCAGGGTCCTGGCGGGGTCTGTGGGAATAAGTATCGCAGAACAGGAACGGTTTTCTGGCTATGCCTGCCCGATGAAGGCGGGCTCCCTGAATCGCAGCGGGGGATTTACCGTGGAGGCATGAGCGTGAAACTGACTTTGAACAACGGCGTCGAGATGCCCGCGCTGGGCTTCGGCGTGTTCCAGACCCCGCCCGAGACCACCTCCGCGTCCGTGGCCGAGGCGCTGCGCGTCGGCTACCGGCTGATCGACACCGCGGCTTCGTATTTCAACGAGCGCGAGGTCGGCGAAGGCATCCGCCGGTCCGAAGTGGACCGTTCGGACGTGTTCGTGGAGACCAAGATCTGGATCAGCGACTACGGCTACGACGAAACCCTGCACTCGTTCGACAAGAGCGCGGGCAAGCTCGGCGTCGAGCAGTCGCTGGCCGCGACTTCGTTGCCGGCGATGTAGTCGCCGACGATCCCGAACGTCGCGTACACCGCCTTGGCGTCGTCGGCCGCCGTGCGGTCGACGCCCGTGGTGCCCTCGCGCCAGGCGGTCTGGGCGTCGCCGGCTTTCTTCCCGGCGTCGATGCCGGCGTAGGTGGCACCGTGGGACTGCTTGTTGATCGCCAGCGCGCTGGCGCGCACCGACATCATGGAATCGGCGTTGGCGCGCCCGCGGTCCCAGGCGATCTGTGCCGCGTCGGGGATCCCGAGGTGGTCGTTCATGGCCCAGGACTGGAAGTCGACGTAGGTGCTCAGCACGACGCGGGTGGGGCCGGAGTGCTGGCCCAGCAGGCTGTCGTCGAATTTGTCGAGCGCGCGACCGCGGTCACGGCCGCCGCCCCGCTCGTTTCGAATGCGATCCGGGAAATCCGGATCGCCTCCCGGCCACTGCGGAGCCGCGATGCCGGGCAAGCGGTGGCGAGCGCCGTGGCGGCCGGGCCGTGACGACGATCTGCCGATCGTCTGGTCGTCAACCGTGAGAGGCTTCCCCAGCTCGGCCGTCCGCCTGAACTGGACAGTGTCGTCCGCGTTGTCGGCGTTCATCTTCTTCTCCTTGCGGCGCGCGATGAACCATGAACCACTGATGGACACCGCGGTGGAAATGACAGGCAGAAGCAGGATCATCGCCGACGGAGCGAGCGCGTGGTAGTCAACCTCGTTCGTCATGTCGCCCTGCGCACAGTGGGTCGCGTCGTAGAGCCGGTATTGGGCATACCACCGTGCCGCGTCAGTAAGACTCGGCTGCCGACTGCTGAGTATCCAACACCCCAGCAGCGCAACGGCGAACGCGTTCAGCGAAGCCGGGCTGGCTTCTGCCCATGCCGGCACTGCCGACACGATGTTCTCGGCTTCTTCCGGTGCGCATCCCGCCTCCACGAGCCGCACGATGACAACAGCGGCGTCGACCCACGTGGGAGAACGAGCCGCCCATGTCCACCCCACAATCCTGGGAAACCCGTTGCGGTCAATCAGAATGCTGGACTCCGACACGTCCCCGTGCGCGATGCCGATTCCGGCGGACAACACGTCGCAGACGTGACGCTCCAGGTCGACGAACTCCGCAAGATTCTCGCGATCCCATGCCGTCAGCTTGTGCACGTGATTCCTGGACAGGGTTTGCCACGGCGGCTCAACCGACCAGTCGGCAGCCGGCGAATCAAAGAACGAGCTGCCCATCACCTCGGGAACGGCCAGATCCGCGAGCAGTTTCACCACAGTACGCACGTCGCCCGAACCGGGCCGGAGACGAGCACACCTCCCCGGGACATACTCATATCCGGTGATCGTCGGTCGAAACTCGCGCGCAGGCGCTTCGCAGTTGCGCGTGGACGAGCTCCGTGGGGGCATGAAACCGAGTGTGGGTCTGACGGAATATTCCAGGTCCGCTCGTGCGTGGGGCGTGGATGAAGCCGAGGTCGCGGCGAACCCGTCGTCGTCGCCGGCTGGGGCGGCCGAGCCGAGGGAGGGAGTTCGCGGCCAGGCGCACGGGGCACGCTCGACGGCGGTTCGGCTGTTTCGGTTGCGTGCCGGGCGGATTGCGGTACGCGCGAGCGCGACAGGAAGAGCGACGCGGGGTTCTGCCGCTGCGCGGAGGAGAACGTCACTCCGGCAGCGGTGCCCGGTGTCCGGCATCCGCCGATCCCAGAGCTGACCGAAAGCGTCGACCCACTATTCTTCGTGAACCGCGAAAAGGAAATAGCCTGGTACGAAGCCGAAGCTGGAATATCCGGCTGATCGCCTCGGCAGCCGAACATCGCGCGCTGTCCGAGTCGGTGCGGCTGCGCACGAGAGAACTGGAGGCACGCCAGTCGCTGGAAGATGGGCTGTGCCATCGCCCAGGCTGTCGGATCCTTCGCGCTGGGCGGCGCGGAATATGGCCGAACTACGGCAGCGACCCCTGCTCTCGACCTGCCTGTCGCCAATGCGGCGAATTCCCGCACGGGCCTGGCGGGGGCCTTGCCGAGCGATAAAGCGCACTGTATGGTTGAGCCGAACCGTCGCCGTGGACATTATTGGATTCCATTCTCCGAACCACGCCACAACCTCGATCCGCTTTGGTCGGCTTCCTTATTAATGATCAATTTACGGCACCCCTCAGGGATTTCGGCGCGGGACCTACCGGATCAGGACACGGAGGGCTGTCGTGGGAACCGTCATCATCGGGATCGGCCGGCGCCTGCCCGAACAAGTGATAACCAATCCGGAAATCGAACGGAGTTCGGGTTACGACCGCGCGCGGTACGCGGGTGTCAGCCTGGACGAATGGTCGCGAAGTCAGCACGGCGGCCGGACCAGGCGGGTCGCCAGGCCGCCGGAGAGCACATCGAGCCTGGCAGCGGGGGCGGCCCGGGCCGCCCTCGACGACGCCGCCGTGAGTGCCGACGACATCGACGTGATCGTCCTGTCCACCTTCACCGGAGGCCGGGTGCCCCCCGCGGCCAGCCACGTGCAGGGTGATCTCGGGTGCAGTGCGAAGTTCCTCCAGCTCGACTCGGCCTGCACCGGATTCGTCGATGCCATGCTCGTGGCCGACGGACTGTTGCGGTGCCAGGGGTACCAGCGGGCCCTCGTCGTCGCAGCCGACGTCAGCTCTCCGCTGTTCGCGCCGGACGACTGGGTTTCCCGGACAGTGTTCGGAGACGGCGCGGGCGCGGTCGTGGTCGAACACCACCGGGACGACGGTGTGGGGATCATCGCGCACAGCGCCGGCTCGGACGGCCACCTGAGCCACTACGTCACCTTCCGCGAGCCCGGCGGCGGGCACCCGCCCAACCGCGGCCGGCGCCACCTCCGGCTGCGGTACGCGAGGATCGGGCCGTGGGCCGTCGACCGCATGGTGCACGCCACCCGGACGGTGCTGGACCGCGCGGGCGCAACCCTGTCCGACGTCTCGCTCATCGTGCCCCACCAGACCTCAGACGAGGTTCTCACTCGCTACGGGGACGTACTTGGCTATCCCCGCGACCGGGTCGTGTCCACCTACGCGGAACTCGGCAACACCGCGGCGGCCTCGATCCCCATCACCCTTGTCGCCGCGCGCCGGCAACGCGCATTGCGCCCAGGACAACTGATCCTGATGCCCGCGGTCGGAGCCGGCATGGCCTGGGGAGCGCTGGCCTACCGGTCGGCGCCACCGGCACGCGGCGAACTCACTGCGAGCGATGTCACTTGCTCGCAAAGAGATTCCTGACCGTGGACGACCGGACCGGCCGGAGGGCGAAACGTGAACGAGGCAGGGATCAACGACGTCAACATGCAGTCCTTGGCAACGCTGGTGGAGTCGGTCCGGCAGGACCCTGCGAACGCTCGCACCACGTGGAGCAGCCGCGTCAGGTGGCTCGGCGGCTTCCGCTCGGAAGCCCGAACCCGCGGCCTCGCCCCGACCGAGGCCGACGAACCCATGGAACTGGCGGGTGGAAACAGTGCACCGAGCCCGGTCGAGCATCTCCTCGGCGCGCTCGGCAACTGCCTGGCGGTGGGCTACGCGGCGAACGCCGCCCTGACCGGGATCACGATCGAACAACTCTCCGTCGAGATTCGGGGGAGCCTGGACCTCCAGGTCTTTCTGGGACTGAAGGAGGGCCACGCGGGCTTCGACTCGATCACCGCGAGCGTCCGGATCGTTGCCGAGGCGTCACGCACTGACCTCGAAGCACTGCACGCCAGAGTGATCGCCTCGTCGCCGGTCGGTCACACGCTCAGCAACGTGGTGCCGGTCTCGGTCGAACTCGCACCCAGCCACCCGATGAGTACTTGAGGTTCACCCCGAACGCGGTGGACAGGGTCTTGCACAGTTTCCCGTTCGACGGAACTGGTTCCCGGGTGTTCGGGCCGCGGCGTCGCTGGAGCGGCTCGGCTGGCAGCCGGTCCGGCGGGATGTGCTTGGTATCTGGTCAGGCCAGGCATCGGGAACAACGCGACGGGGCCGGGTGCCGAAACCGGGCCGGTTTTGTTCCTGCTGCGCTGTGGAGGAAAGCCATCGCTGCTGAGCCATACGTTCCGGACCTGCACGCGAAGAAGTTGCGCGAGACGGCGTCGCAGTGAACGCGTTCGCCGAGGACGGCCTGATCAGCGATGGGCCGCCCAGATCGAGTTGACCGAAGGGGACAGGCCAGTCGACGTACTCGACAGAATCCTGGACGCTGCGCTGGGTGGAGACCAGTCCTCGATCGCGGAACTGTGCGTGCTCGGCGGCGATGCTAGTGCTCTGTCCATGAACGTTGGCCGGTTTGGTGCCACGCCGGTCAGCGTTCGGGGTGGGTGATGGGTTTGCCGTCAGGCTGGATGGATGGCAGATCCAGTCCGGGTGCGCAGGCTGACCGATCATGAAGGGCAGCGGCGGCTGCGCCGGGCGATGGTGGTGCTCGCCTCGGTCGGCGGTAACACTGTCCCGGCGATCGCCTGGCTGGTGCGGGGCGACGAGGACGTGATCCATCGGTTCAACCAGACGGGCATGGCCAGTCCGGCCCTGAAGACGAAGCCTTCATCGTCGCGACGGCCACCACGCGACCCGAAGCATTCGAGACTGGGGAGCGATCCGGGGATGCGTAGTCGACGACCTTCGTCATGGGCCGATCCTGGGTGGTTACCGGCAGCCTTCGGGGCATTCCGAAGTGCCGGGACACCGCGACCGTGTGCCGCCCTCGGGCCAAGCGATACCCCGCACGGTCGCGTCTGGAAGGACGGAGGGTTGTCGAACGCTACGCGACCTGCCACAGCATGTCGCATCGCCGCTCCCGATCGGTCGAACTAGCATCGCGGGCGCGCGAGGCGCGTCGATCGGAACATCAGGCGCATCAGACGGGGCCGGACGGAGAGAACTGGTGCCCGAGACTGTCGAGACATCCTCGGAGACGGACGACAGCGCCGGCGACGCGGTCGCCAGCTACCGCGAAACCAATGGTTCGTCACTGATCTACGCGATCGACTCGGACTGCAGAGTGACGTACCGCAACGGCGACATCGTTCGCGCCGCGGCGGTCATCACTGCTGACACACTCCGCAACATGGCCGAGGCTGGTGCGGTCGAACCCGCGTCCCTGCCCGGGTCGGCGTGACCCGGTCCGCTCCGGAGGCGCGCGTCCCGCCGGGCCGGGGGCTCGGCACGGACGCTGCGGGCCGACCGGCACCCAGCCGGTGAACGGGGCGTGTCCCGGCTCCGGTCTGGCGGGCCACCGGCATATTCCCGTTGTCGGCGACGGCGAGGAGGAACGTCCAGCCGTTCGCGCTGGTGCCGATCGCGGGCGCGTTCGCGTCGGCCGCGACGACCGCATGTGGTCGCACCATGCCGCGACGATCGTGAAATTACCACAGTGTTCCGTCATGCCCGGCGAATTCGCCGGGCAGGCGTTGTGCTGTTCTCTTGGCGCGAGCAGCAACGCGACGGAGAAGAACGTCACCGGGCTGTACGCCTTGGAGCGCCTGGCCCATGACAACCCCGGCCAACGGCAGAGCATCGTCAACATCATCTGCGCCTACCTGCGGATGCCCTTCACACCATCGGGCACCCAGCCGCCAGCCGGAGCCGATGCCGCTCAGGTCAAGGAGCATCAAGGCCACCAGCCTTCGACCGGGACATCTACAAGAAACGCCACGGTGTCGAATGCGGCATCGACCGCCTCAAACACCACCGAGCACTGGCCACCCGCTGCGACAAGCTCGCCCTCCGCTACGAAGCCGCCATCCACATCGCCACCATCAACGAGTGGCTACGCCTTGTGAAACACGGCCCAGCGGCTGCGCCCAGGCCCGGGGTGTTCGGGCGCGGGTGATCGGGTACTCGGCGGGCATGGGAGGGCAACCGACGGCGCGGGCCGAGCGAGACACTGCGAAGCGCCAGCTGTCCGTGCTGCAAGGGGTGGGTCTTTATGTCGGAGCAGTGCTGGGAACCGGCCTGCTCGTGCTGCCGTCGCTGGCGGCGAAGGCGGCGGGACCGGCCGCGTTGGTGGCGTTTCTCATCCTGGTCGTGGTCTCGGCGCCAGTGGCGGCGACGTTCGGAGCGTTGGCGGGCCGCCATCCCGACGCGGGCGGGCCCGCGACGTTCGCTCATCGCGCTTTCGGCCGCCGCGCCTCGGCTCTGGCCGGTTGGTGGTTCTACTTCGGTGCGTTGGCCGGGATGCCCGCGGCGAGTGCCTTCGGTGCCGCCTATGTGACTGCCCTGATCGGCGGCGGGCGCACGACGACGGTGGTTGTCGCCGTGGTGCTCGTGCTCGTCGCGGTCGGCGTCAACGCGGTCGGTGTCGAGCTCTCAGGGCGTGTGCAACTGGTGCTCACTGCGTTCCTTGCGGTGTTGTTGGTCGGTGCGGTCGTGGTTTCGGCGCCTCATGCCCGGCCGGAGCACCTTCGGCCTTTCGCGCCGCATGGTGTCGGAGGCGTGGCGACGGCGGTCAGCTTGCTGGTGTGGTCCTTCACCGGGTGGGAGACCGTGACGCACCTGGCTCCCGATTTCCGCCGCCCGCGGCGGGACCTGCCGTTGGCGACCGGGATCTCGATCGTCGTGATCGGCGTGTTGTATCTGGCGGTGGGCGGGATGACGATCCTGGTGCTCGGTCCGGCCGCCGGTTCCGCGCAGGCCCCGCTGGCCGAGTTGCTGGGCCGCTCGCTCGGCACGTCTGTCCGGGTGATCGCCGCGGTTGTGGCGGTGGTCGTGACGCTCGGGGTGCTCAACGTTTTCGTCGCGAGCATGTCCAAGCTGGGCGCCGCCCTTGGCCGCGACGGGGCGCTGCCGTCGTGGCTGGCCAAGGGAAGCGATGCGGGCGAGGTGCCGCGCCGGAGCCTGCTGGTCGTGACGGCGGGCATCGCGGTCAGTTTCGTGATCACGGTTCTGACGGGATTCCGGCTCGAACCGGCTTTGCGGGCCGAGAACGCGTGCCTCGCGGGCATTTACCTTGTCGCGATGCTCTCCGGTCTGCGTCTGTTGCCCACCCGTCGGCGCCAGTGGTGGGTCGCGTTCGCGGCCGTGGTGCTGGTGCTGGGGGTGTTCGTGCTCGCCGGCTGGTATGTGGTGTTCCCGGCGGCGCTGGCGGCCGGAGCGCTGGTCTACGTGAAGTTCTCCGCTCGGCGCGCCGCGGGGGCCGGGGACTGACCGGCGACTTCGCCGGCCAGTTCGAAGTACTCGGTCAGCGGCATGGCCACCATGGTTTCGGTGCGCATGGAGCCGGACTGGGCGATGAGCGACATCGCGCCGAAGGCGGCACGGGGATCGTCCCGCGTTTCCAGCACCATCAGGTAGTCGTATTTGCCCAGCAGGTTCCACGCCGCCACCAAGCGGGCGTCGTGCTGTTCGAGCCGGTCCACGAGGCTGGTGAACCGGTGCAGCTCGTGGGCTTCGGTCTTGCAGGCTTCGTCGGTGGCGGTGGCGAGAACGACGGTGTGCATGGCTTTCTCTTTTCCTTCAGCGGTGCGCGGGCAGGTCGATGTCCAGGTCCTTCCGGATGGCGCGATGCAGGAAGAGGCTGGCGTGCTGCAGGGGGAAGTGGCCGCCGGGCACTTCGCGGACGACGGTGTCGTCTTCGGTGTGCTCGTGCCAGCGGCGCAGTCCCGCCAGGTCGACGTGCGGGTCGGTCCGGCCCCGGAACGCCGAGATCGGACAGGTCAGCGGCGGGCCTTCCTGGTAGTCGTAGGTTTCGGCCAGGGTGTAGTCGGCGCGCAGTCCGGGCAGGAACTCGTGGCGCAGTTCCGCGTCGGCGATCACGGCCGGGGGCAGGCCGCCGAGCCGGGCGATCTCGTCGAGGAATTCCCGGTCGGGCAGCAGCCGCAGGTCGCGGGCGCGGGCCGACTCGACCGGAGGGACCGCGCTGCCGCAGGCGAAAAGCCGCCGCGGTGGCGCTCCGCCCTGGGTGAGGACGCGCGCCGCCTCGAAGGCGATCACGGCGCCCAGGCTGTGGCCGAAGAACGCGTAGTCTTCGGTGCCGACCTGCTCGGCCACACCGCGCGCCGACGCCTGCAGCGTCATCGATGTTCCCCCGCCCGGCCGAGGGTGCTGCACCGGCACGACCTTCAGGCCGGGGGAGAGGTCTTTGATCCAGCTCCGGTACCCGGCGGGGGTGCCGCCGGCGTGCACCAGGCAGTAGAGCGTCGTCATGATGCCTCCGAGCGGTGTGCCAGAACCCCTTCGCAGGTCGGGTCCTGGATGAACCGGCCGAGGTCGAGCCGGATCGGGGTGGAGCTGCGGACGCGGGCGACGAATCGGGCCGCTTGCAGCGAGGTGCCGCCGAGGTCGAAGAAGTCGGCGGCAGGCTCGACCGAGGGCTGGTTGAGCACGTCGGCCATGAGCCGGCGGACCGTGCCGCGGACGCCGCCTTCGTGTTCACTGCCGCCTCCGGCGTCGTCGGAGGGGGCGAGCGCGGAGCGGTCGATCTTGCCGTTGGGCATGAGCGGAAACGCCGGGAGGATGTCGAGACGGCTGGGCACCAGGTGCGCGGGAAGCCGGTGGCGGACCTGGTCGAGCAGTTCATCCGGCCGCGTCCGGTCGTCGAAGCAGGTGACGTAGGCGTCGAGCCGGACGTTGCCGACTGGTTTGACGATGGCCTGGCGGACGGACGCGATCTGCTCGAGCGCCGTCTCGATTTCGCCGGGTTCGATGCGGAAGCCGCGGATCTTGACCTGTTCGTCGAGCCGGCCCAGGTACTCAAGAGCCCCGTCGGGGCGGTGGCGGACCAGGTCGCCGGTGCGGTAAACCCGTGCGTGCGGGTCGAGGGAAAAGGGGTCGGGCAGGAATCGTTCGCCGGTCAGCTCCGGCCGGTTGCGGTAGCCGCGGGCGAGCCCGGCGCCACCGACGAGCAGTTCCCCGGTGGCGCCGCCGGCGACAGGGGTGCCGGTGTCGTCGACGACGTAGACGGTGACGTTGTCCAGCGGGACGCCGATCGGGACGCTGTCGCGGATGCTGTCGGGCGTGCAGTGCCATGCGGTGACGTCGACGCTGTTTTCGCTGGGGCCGTAGAAGTTGTGCAGTTCGGCCCAGGGCACCGTGGCGAATACTCGGCGGCAGAGGTCGGCGGACAGTGCTTCACCGCCCGAGAACAGGTACCGCAGCGCAGTCGCTTCCTTGAGCCCCGGGCGTTCCTCCAGCAGGACGTCGAGCACGGACGGGACCAAGGGCACCGCGGTGATCTGTTCCTCGGTGATGGTCCGGGCGAGCGTCGCGGTGTCGCGCTCGGTTCCCGGCGGCGCGAGCACCACGCGGGCGCCGTTGACCAGCGCGCCGAAGATCTCCATCGCGGAGATGTCGAACGACAGCGAGGTGTGGTGCAGCACGGCGTCGCCGGGGCCGAGCGGGAAGGTGCCGATGTCCCAGCAGAGCCGGTTGACCAGACCGCGGTGCTCGATCTCGACGCCCTTGGGTGTGCCGGTCGACCCGGAGGTGTAGATGACGTAAGCGAGGTCGGCCGCGGTGGCCTGTTCTTCCGGCGGCGTCGCCGGCTGACCGGGGAGGTCTTCGTCGGTGTCGAGCCGGACGACGGCGGCCGGAGTCTCGGGCAGCCATTCGGTGAACCAGTCCTGGGTGAGCACGACCGACGCGCCGCTGTCCTCGAGCATGAAGGCCAGGCGGGTCTCCGGGTATTCCGGGTCCAGCGGAAGGTAGGCGGCGCCGCTCTTGAGCACGCCGAGCAGCGCGACGACGAGGTCGACGCAGCGGGGGAGGCAGACTGCCACCAGTTCCCCCGGCCCTGCGCCGCGTTCGCGCAAGAGGCGGGCCAGCTGGTTGGCGCGCCGGTCGAGGTCGCGGTAGCTGAGCGGTTCCTCGCCCGCCATCGTGACCGCGGTCTGGTCGTGGTGGCGGGCGGCTGCGGCGCGGACGAGGTCGTGGACCCGTTCAGCGGTCCGGGCTACGCGCTTGCCCGCCCACCGGCTTTCCGGCACGCGCCGCCGCAATGCCGTGCGCCAGTACGGTTCCGGCGCGGGCAGCTTGTGGTCGTGGCCGGTGTCCGGGACGAGCCGGGTGCCGGTTTCCAGCATGCGCTGATGGCAGGCGCTGATCGGCTCGGCGTAGGTGAGCCCGGCCGCGCCGAAGACGTGCACGGCGTGGTTGACCGCTTCGTAGGCATGAGCGCGCACGGACTGCGCGAACACCGCGACGTCGCGCGGGTCGGCGACGCCGCGGTCGAGTTCGCCGGCCAGCTGGTGGAGGCGCAGTCGCAGACCGCCGATGCGGGCCGCGTGCGCGGCAAGGGGAAGGACCAGGCCCTGGAACCGGGCGATCGGACCGTCGAACTGACGGCGCTCGCGGCTGCGTTCGGCGGCGAGCCGGACAGCTCGGCGGCTCAGTCCCAGCAGGTGCGCGCTCAGCCGCAGCCACCAGGACGGCTGTTCGACTCGGTCGCGCGGGACGACGGGCAGGTCCAGCCGGAGCCGTCGGCGTCCGAGGAGGGCCTCGCCGAGCATTTCGTCGGTGGCCGCGTTGTGTCGCGCGGCCAGGGTTTCCGCGCAGGCGACGTGTTCCAGGACAGCCGCGGGCCGCGCGGCGGCCCCCAGTTCTTCGGCGAGCACAACGGCTTCGGTCTCGCCGAGGCCGAGCCCGCCGTGTGCGGAGTCGACGGTGAGGCCGAGCCAGCCGTGCCGGCTGCAGCCCGTCCAGACGTCCTCGTGGTCGTCGGAGAACACGGCTGCCAGGTGCGTGCGCAGCTCTTCCTGCGCGTTGGAAAGCCGGGTACGCATCAGATGACCGCCTCGGCGTCGTCGAGCAGGGCGGCCGACACCGTCTCGAGCATCATCTCCGACGTCCCTCCTGCCACGGTCAGCCCCGGGGCTTCGCTGAGGGAGACTCCCAGTTCGACGCCGGCTGTGGGCAGGCCGTCGATCCGTTCGACGCTGCCTTCCCAGCGCGGGGTGATGGTTTCGGTGCCGGAGAAGACCTCTCGGACCGACCACACCAGCGCGGCGACGCGGGCGGTGAGTTCGCTGGTCCACCATTTCGCGGCGGCGGCCGCGGCGGTGGCGTCCTCTCCGCGGGCCAGCAGGTCCACGCAGCGCCAGGTGAGCAACCGGGCCGCGGACAGGTCCGAGCGCAGCCGGTCGACCTCGGGCATCGCCCGTGGCGGCAGTTCGAACCCGGTCAGCAGGGTGAGCCAGCGCTGGGCGTGCCCGTAGAAGTACACCCCGGTCCGTTCGACCGCGAGCGCCTCGTTGACGATCTGCCAAGCGTCGCCCTCGGCTCCGACCAGTGCGCTGGCGGTCAGCGGGGCGTCGTCGAACACGATGCGGTTGAACGTTTCCGGGTTGAACCCCGCGACCTCGGCGATCCGCACTCCCTCGGCGCGCAGCGGCACGAGGAAGAGGCTCAGGCCCGCGTACTTGCTGCGGCCCTCGGAGGTCCGGGCCAGGCACACGCCGTAGTCGGCTTTGAAGGCCCCGACATTCCAGATTTTCTCGCCGGTCAGCCGCCAGCCGTCGCCGTCCCGGGTGGCGCGGGTGCTCAGCGAGGCGAGGTCCGAGCCGGCTTCGGGTTCGCTGTAGAGGACGACGAACAGCCGTTCCGCGGCGGCCATCGGAGGCATGAACTCCGCCTTCTGCTCGGCGGTGCCGGCCGCGAGGAGGGTGGAGCCGGCGTTGTCGACGGTGTTGACCCGGGCGCTGTCGGGCACACCGGCCAGCGCCATCTCCTCGGCGACGATTGCCGACTCCACAATGGACAGTCCCAGGCCCCCGTACTCGGCGGGCCAGTCGGGCGCGAGCCAGCCGCGCTCGCCGAGCCCGCGGTAGGCGAGGTCGGAGTGCCGCCACGGGCGTGCGCGCCGGGTCCTGACGAGGTCCTCTCGGCAGTCGACCCGGAGGAACGTCCGCACGTCCTCGCGGAGCCGCTCCTGTTCGGAGGTGAAGGTGAAGGGCGCGGTGAACATGATCTCTCCTAGTTTCCGGCGCGCGGAGCCGAAACCGGCGCGGGGCCGGTGCGGGCCGCGAGCATGTCGTCCAGCCAGCCTTCGAAGCCGTCGAGGCCGGCGGTGCCGAGGAGGGCCAGTGCGTGGCTGCCGACGATGAACCCGTCCGCGCCGCGCGCGGCGATCTCGGCGACGTCGCCGGGCGTGCGGATGCCGAAGGCGGCATAAGCCGGCAGGTCCGGCCGTGCGTCGTGCACCGAGTCCAGGGTCCGTTCGAGCCCGTCGCCGAAGTCGCCGCGAGAGCCGGTCTCCCCGCTCAGTGCGCAGTAGACGAACCCGTCGCCGTGGTGGAGGACCTCGGTGTCGGCGAGGCCCTCGGCCGAGGCGCGGACCGTGGGCACCAGCGGGATCCCGTGGCGGCGTGCGGTTTCGGCGTACTCGGCGAACGGCTGGGCGTCGTGCTCGCACAACAACCCGGAGCAGGCGGACAGCACACTCGTGCCGGCCCGCCAATCGCCCGGGATCGGCCAGGCGGAGCGGTAGACGATGCCGACTGCCGCCGGCACCCGCCGCAGCCAGTCCCGCAGCCGCGGCGAATGCGGGTCAAGGTGCTCGCCTGCGAGGGCGATGGCTTCGGCCACGACCCCGCCGGTGCTCCCGGAGAACTCCGGTTCGGTGAGGACCGGGAACTCGAGGAAGTCGATCCCGCGCGCTGCCGCCGCTTCCGCTGCGGCCAGGCTGACGTCCCAGGTCGGGTACCCCGGGACGAGGTAGAGCCCGAACCCGAGCCGATCCGGCGGGGCGGCGGCCGCGCGCAGTGCCGCGGTCATGTCGGCTGTCCCTGCCGGACAGCGGTGATGCGCCGCACGCGCAGCGCGCAGTAGGTCTCCCACAGCGTCGACTCGTCGTGCGCGCTGTAGCCGCCGTCCGGCCGCGCGCACTCGCGGACTGCCGAGCCGAGTGCCTCCCACCGCCAGGGAAGGCCCAGAAGCTGAACCGTACGGGCGCCCCAGTAGGCGCTGGCCAACGACCAGGCGGGTTCGGCAGGCCGCATCTTGATGTGGCCCCGGCCGTCGTCGCACGCGGTCGCGAAGCCGGCGTGCCGTTGTGCGGCGAGTTGATCGTCGTCGGCGCCGAGCCACTGCAGGATCGCGACGGCGCAGTAGGTGCGTTCGATGTCAGCGGAATGGCCCGGCTCGAGTGCGCATCCGCCGCCGTCGGCGGTGCACCGGCCGAGGAACTCACGGACGGCGTCTTCGGCCGGCCGGTCCAGCCTGAGCGCGAGGATGAGCAACGAACGGATGCCGTAGAACAGGTCGTCCATGTCGACGCCGACGGAGCCGTCGCGGACGAGGATCGAGGCGACCCAGGCGCCGGTCTCGGCGGGGGCCGGCACCGCGATGCCGGCGAGCTCGTGCAGCCGCAGCGCGTAGTAGGTCGCGCCGAGGGAAAGCTCGCCGCCCCGGTGCATCGCGTAGGCGGGGCCCCGCCGGGCGCCGGCGACGAATCCGAGGTCGGCGGCTTCGGGCCCGGATCCGGTCAAGGCGAGGACCTCGGCGCCGAATCTGGTCGCCTCGAGGCTGGGCCGGTCTTCGTCGGTTTCGACCAGCAGACCGGCGCTGTCGCGACAGCGGCCGACGAATGAGGCGGGCTCGGTCATGATGGTGCGCTCCTTCCGGTCGGTCATCCGGGCGCGGACCCGAAGATCTCGTTCTGCGGCGGGAAGCTCTGGTAGTCCAGGGACGCGAAGCCGTAGCTGTCGGGCAGCTGTTGCGGCGCCGGGGCGTGGAACAGCAGCGAGTCGGCGAGCATCCGGCTGCGGCCCGCGTGGGCGTAGGCGGCGTAAAGTTCCAAGGCGCGCCGCTGGGCCTGGGGCACGGTGACGGGCGGGCCGGCCACGGAGAAGTCGTCGACCTCCTTGAGCACGGCCATGCCCAGGCAGAACGTCAGCAGGTCCTGCAGTTCGGTCGTCAGCACGCCGTTCGAGCGCACGACCCGGTACGGCTTGGGCATGGCTTCCAGCACGTCGCCGGCGTAGATCACGAAGTCGGCCACGTCGGTGCCCGCGACGTCCAACTCGAGGATGCTCGGGCTCAGCAGGTAGTTGAGGTATCCGAAGATCCTCGGGTTGCGGCTGAAGAAGAACAGGCACGCCGCCTCGTCCTCCGGTACGGCCGCCGGGTCGAGCTGCCCTGCCAGGCGGGACATGACCGTGCCGTAGCACCCCGAGTCGACCAGAGCGACCCGTCCGGGCCGGTACTGCTCGCCGGTGCGCAGGCCGAGCACGTCGGAAAGCGTGCCGTGGTCGCTGCGCGAGGCGTGGGCGAGGCGGATGTCCAGCCCGGACGGCGTCTTCTGGTGGAGGCGGCGCGCGGTCAGGTAGGTCGTCAGCATGTCGCGCGCCAGGAACAGCAGATGCCCGCGCTGGCGGTGCGTGCACCAGCTGACGGTCCAGTGCGCGAAAGAGATCCACAGAAGAATCCAGGGCCGGACCCGCCAGAGGAACCGTTCGGTCGCGGCCCCGATCCCCTCGGCCAGGCTCGGCGCCCTGCCGGGATCGACGGCATGGCAGACCTGGGCGATCTGGTTCTCCGAGAGGTCGCCTTCGGCTCGCATGGTGGCGACGAACCGGTCGAGTGCCTCGTACATCGTCGGTACCGGGCGGCCGGCGGCGGCCGCCCAGCAGTGGATCCAGTGCTGGGCGGTGTGGGCCCAGTCGGTCGCGGCGGTGTCGGTGTCCGGGGTGGGGCAGCGGGAAATCATCGACGTGAGCCAATTCGGGATGTCTCCGACGAGGATGTGCCGGTCATCGGTCAGCAAGGTCACGGTGGTCTCCCTCGGCTTCGCCTGCCGGTCTGTTGTCACTGCGCACGGGCGGTGGTCGGGGCGAAGTCACGCCCGGTGGTCGGCCGTGATGTGCTTGAGCCGGGTGTATTCCTCCAGCCCGTAGGCGGACATGTCCTTGCCGTGGCCGGACTTTTTGAATCCGCCGTGCGGCATTTCCGCCGGCGCGGTGAGATGCGTGTTGATCCACACGGTGCCGAAATCGAGTCCGGCGCTCGTGCGCAGGGCGCGACCGTGATCGCGGGTCCACACTGATGCGGTCAGGCCGTAGTCGACCGAATTGGCGGCGGCGACGGCGTCCGTTTCGGTGCCGAAGCGTTCCACCGTGAGCACTGGGCCGAAAACTTCCTGTCGGGCGATCTCGTCGTCGCGGGCGACATCGGTGACGACGGTGGGCGGAAAGTAGTAGCCGGGCCCGCTGTGCGCCCGGCCGCCGGTCGCTACCGCGGCGTGGGGCGGCAGCCGTTGGATGAAGCCGCCGACGCGATCGCGGTGTGCCGCGCTGATCAGGGGCCCGCAGGTCGCGGTGGCGTCCCCGGGCGCCCCGATCCGGATCGCCTTCGCTTCTTTCACCAGCGCTGAAACAAGCTCGTCGTGCCGGCTGTCGTGGACGAGCACTCGCGTGGCGGCGGCACAATCCTGACCGGCGTTGTAGAAGGCGGCCGCGGCGATTCCGGCGGCTGTGCGTTCGACGTCGACGTCGTCGAAGACGATCACCGGAGCTTTGCCGCCGAGCTCGAGGTGGACTCGTTTGAGCGTCGCTGCCGCGGCGGAAGAGACGTCGATGCCCGCTCGGACGCTCCCGGTCAACGAGACGATCGACGGGACGGGGTGGGCCGCCATGTGCTGCCCGGTCGAAGAATCGCCGCAGACGACGTTCAGGACGCCGGCAGGCAGGACTGCGGCCGCGAGGTCGGCGAGCAGCACCGTCGACTCGGGCGTCAGCTCCGAAGGCTTCAGGACCACCGTGTTGCCCGCGGCGATCGCCGGCCCGCATTTCCAGACGGCCATCATCAACGGGTAGTTCCAGGGCGTGATCTGCGCGCACACGCCGACCGGTTCCCGTCGGACGCCGGAGGTGTAGCCGGTTTCGTATTCGGCGACCGCGCGCCCTTCGAGGCACCTGCACGCTCCGGCGAGGAACCGGATGTGGTCCAGCAGTTGGGGCAGCTCTTCCCGGGACATCTGCGCTCGCGGCTTTCCGGTGTTGCGGCACTCCGCGTCGACGAGCTCGTCGGCGTGATCGGAGAGAACGCCGGCCAGATCGAGCAAGCTCTGCTGCCGCCGGCTCGGCGTGGCCGATGCCCAGCCGGGAAACGCCGCGGCGGCCGCGCTCATCGCGGCGTCGACGTCGGCGCCGCCGGATCGAGGAGCGGTCGCGTACACGACCGCATCGCTGGGGTTGCGGATCGGGAGCCGGTCGCGGCTCTGCGATTCGGTCCGCGTGCCTCCGACGACGTTGCTCAGTGCGATCATCGTTTCGCCAGTTCGGCCAAGGGAGTGAAGTCGCGGGCCGCGATGAAGGGCGGCCGTCGTTCCGGTGCGGCGAACGGCTCGACCAGGGTGTTCTCGACGCTGTTGAACACCACGAACAGGTTCGAGCGCGGGAACGGGGTGACATTGCCGTTCGACCCGTGCAGGCAGTTCGAGTCGAACACGGTCGCCGAGCCCGGTTTCCCGGCGAAGCACTCGATGCCGTGCTCGTCGCTCATGCGGGTGAGGGAAGCGCGGTCGGGCATGCCGACCTGGGCTCCGGGTTCGTGGCGTCGCAGCGAATCGTGGAAGTAGCCCGGCGGGGTGGTTCCGCAGCAGGTGATGAACTTGGCGTGGGTTCCGGGCATGATCATCAACGCCCCGTTGAACGGGTAGTTCTCGGTGAGGGCGACAGAGATGCTGAACGCGCGCGGCCGCGGCATTCCGTCTTCGGCATGCCAGGTTTCGAAGTCGGAATGCCAGTGGAACGGCCCGCCGTCGAACCCTGGTTTGCAGTTGATCCGGCATTGGTGGACGTAGACCTCGGAGCCGAGGATCTGCCGGGCCATGTCGACGACCTTCGGCTGGACGAGGATTCCGCGGATCTCCTTGCTCAGCAGGTGTACTTCGAAGATCGACCGCACCTGTCTCGTGTCGCCCTCGAAGGCGACGCGTTCGTCTTCCGCGGCACGGAGTTCGGCGCCGAGCCGATCGAGTTCGTCGAGGCAGGTCTGCACTTCGGCGCGGTCGAAGAGGTGTTCCAGTGCGAGGAAGCCGGTGCGGGCGTATGCGTCGAGGCTGGTATCGGCAAGGGGGCCTGGACGGTCGCCCCATACCGCGGGGTCCGGGCGTTCGAGGATCTGCGGGGTATCCGCTGTGCGGGTCGGGTAGCGGTCGGCCAGCGTCGAGGTCATCGCTGGTTCCTTCCGTCGTCGGTGCCGGTGTGCGGAGAGTTCTCCGGCGCGCAGTGCGGGGTGGGCGCCGGCACGTCGAGTGCGGGGTTGCCGTCGAAGAAGCCGAAGGGCTTGAGCTGGAATCCGACGGTCGTGACGGGCATGACAGGCCAGTCCTCGGGCCGGACCACGTGGTGGTCGCCGAAGGTGTACCAGACGACGACGTCGGTGTTGTCCAGGGGCCGGTCGGCTTTCGCGTACTCTGGGAGGCCGTCGCCCGGGTGCTGGTTCGGGTAGTCGCCCCCGGCGTACAGCTGTGCCGGGTCGTACGCGGTCACCCACAGGTGTTTGTAGGCGAATCCGGCTCGGCGATGGGCTTCGGTTCCTTCGGCCTGGATCGGGAGCACATTGGCTCCCGCGGCGAGCTTGTAGCCCACGGGCTCGCCGAGTCTGTTGCGGACGTTCGGATTGACGATCAGCCAGTGCCGCCCGTGCGCGGGGTCGATGGTCCGTTGTGCCTCCCGCTCGGTGGCCAGCAGCGTTCGGCGGGCCAGCCACGCGTGTCCGAACGGGTTGTCCTGAGGCGGGGCGAGTTCCGAATTGACCTCGTAGACCGAGTTGTCGTTGCCGTTGACGCACATGTCCAGCCGGACGTTGAAGAAGTGCTGATGGTTCGGGCCGTACAGGCCCGGCGCGACCAGCGTGCCGTAGACGGGTTTTTCGCCGGGGGCGACGGTGCCGGTCGAGATCATGCCGGTGAGTTTCACTTCGAACTCGATCGTGCCGTCGAGGTAGAGGTACCAGAAGTAGCCGTACTGGTAGTTGCCGAGCGCGGAGAAAGTCGACACCACGAGCCGCCGGGCACGGCGGGTCACGGCGTCGCCGGTGCGGAAGTCCGTGTGCTTCCAGCCGACGCCGTAGTCTTCCTCGTGCATGCAGATGGCCTGGCGAATGGTGATCGGCTCGCCGCGGTCGTCGTGGACGACGACGTCGAAGTAGGTGATGTCGCCGAGGCAGTCGCAGCCGAGGCTGAGCGAGTTCACCATGTACCCGGCGCCGTACTCGCCTTCGTCGAACGCCTGCTTGTGGCTGTGGACCAGTCCCGGGTCGCCGTACGGCGTGAAGATCTCCGACAAGGCCGCCCGGTGGACGACCGGCCGCGTCCTGCCCTTCTCGGAAAAGCCGAGCTGATGCAGCACGAGCCCCTCACGGGGGGTGAATCCCAGTCGGAAACGCCATTTCTGCCATTCGACGGCATAGCCGTCGACGCGGAAGCTGGGCCCTTCCGGCTGCGCGAGCACGATCGGATGCAGATCGTCGCGCACCCGGTCGACCGGTGTCCAGTTGTCCTCGCGGCCGATGAGGTCCTCGGTGTAGTTTCCGGCGTGCGGCGGCAAGGGCGGCCCGCCGCGGTCCTCCACGTCCACGACCGACATCTCGTCCAGGTCGACCAGCACGCGCAGGCCGTCGACGGGGCGCGCATACGGGTTGTCGCCTTCGCCGTCGAGAACGAAAGTCAGGGCGTGCGCCAGCCGGCGGTCGTCGAAGCGGCCGTCCTCCCGATGATGTCCGACCGTCCAGGCATCGACTACCGTTTCCTCGACGTCGGCCACGCCGCGGTCGTGCAGCGCTGAGCGCCAGCGTTCGTCTTCGCGCACGACAGCCTTGCAGGCCATGAATTCCTCGAGCGTGATCGCCGGTTGCACGTCCGGCACTTGCCGCCAGGAGGTGATCTGGGAGCCGGTGAGGGACACGGTGGCCTCGTAGCTCGTCTTCCGGTCGGGCTGACGCAGCACGATGAACGCATCCCGTTGCGGGCAGGGCTTTTCCGGATAGGCCTGCACCGCGTGCTTGGCCGGTTCCAGCAGCGTGATGCTGACGAACCGGGTGCGGTCGTTCACCTCCGGCCGGGTGCGAACCATCCTGGTGACACTGCGGATCTCGGCCGCGGTGAGCGGGTCGAGAGGATGACCGGATTCCGCGATTTCACGACCGCCGGTTGTGGCGTACGACACCGAAGTCACAACACACTCCTTGGGGGCGTCGAAGACGGCGGCAAGCCGGAATGCCTGCTGTTTAAGCAATTCCGTCGCGCTGGCGGAGTGCCGCCGCAATCTGGGATGTCGACGACATTAGTGCCGGGCGGCGCCCGTCGCGATCACCTCAGCGACCCGTCATGTCCAAGATGCGTACGGCCCGCGGTCCCTCAGATGGCCAGGAGCACGATCGCGGCGCCGGCGCCGACGAGGCCTGCTACTTGCGAAGGCCGCAGTTTTTCCTTGAGCAGCAGGATTCCCAGCACCACCGGGATGGCGGGGTAGAGCGAGGAGAGCACGACCGCGATCGCGAGAAGTTGCTGGCGGGTCGCCAAGGTGTAGAGGACGATCGCCGCGGCGGCGGCGATTCCCGTCAAGGCGGCCGGCAGCAGCAGCCGCGGACGAATCCGGAATCGGCCCGGTGTCGCGAGCACGGCGGGGAAGAGCGTGAGTGCGGAAAGCAGTCTGCTGATCGCGATCGGCCACATTCCGGCAGACGGGTCGACCTGACCGAGCGCGATGTTCTGCAGAGCGAATCCGATTCCGGCGAGGAGTCCGTCGAGTGCTCCGTTCGCGGAGCCGTTGCCCTTGTCGCCGCCTTCACGGGCGATGAGCCACAACGCCGGCAGCGCGACGACGATGCCGCCCCACGCGGGCAGCGACGGGCGATTGCTCAGAAGGACCACCCCGGCGAGCACGGGAAGGGCGACCCCGCCGACGTCGCTGAGCGGCACCACGACGCTCATCCGCCCCCGGCCCATGCCGCGATACAGGAACAGCACCCCGGTTCCGGTGCCGATCCCGGAGAGCGCACCCCACAGCAGGCTCGGCGCGTCCACGTGCGGCGCGGCGACCACCAACGACGCCACGACCGTCGCGAGCAGCCCGCTGACCTGGCCGAGGAAGCCGATCAATGCGGCACGAGAGCGCCGCGACAGCAGACCGCCGGAGAAATCGGCGAGGCCGAAACACAAAGCCGACAGCAGCGCTAAGACTTCACCCACGCGCGCGCATCCGGTCTTCCGGCGCGAACGGTGCCAGGGGGCCGGCCGGAGTGCGGCTGCGGTGACGGGCGGTCATGGTTCCTGCATAGTGCTCGCCCGGCCGTCCCGCAACCGATCGCGCCTGACCATGACGGCGATCAGCCGAAAAGCTCGCCCGCACGCCGAAGCGTATCCGAAGGAGCTTCGTCAAACCGGTCGCGATAGGTCGCCGCGAAACGTCCGAAATGGAAGAAGCCGTGCCGTCGCGCCACTTCGGCAACGGTGACGGCGTCAGGGACGCTGACCTCAAGATCTTGCCGCGCTCGGCGCAATCGGACGTCTCTCAGATAGTTGTGCGGGGTGATGTCGAGGTAACGGCGGAAGCCTCGTTCGAGAACACGCACGCTGACCCCTACCGCGTGCGCCAGGCTGGCGACCGAGTGTTGATGGTCAGGGCGGCTCTCGATGAGCCGGGTGGCTTCCCGGATCGCCCGTGACGGCACCAGGTCCACGCTCTCTTGGAGCACATCCCAGTAATTGTGCCGATGCGATACGAGAAATGTCGTCATGATGGCATCCTCCACGGAATCCGCTGCCGCGCGGTGTTCGAGGGCGCTGCTTCGGCTGTCGAGCGACTTCACGAAGAGTTGCACTCCGTCGTGCCAGCCGCTGAGCGGCTGGCTTGCGGTGTCGAGCGGGCCCTCGAAAGCCAGCGGTTGCGGAAGGGCTTGCCGGAGCAGCCTGCCGAGACGTCGTTCCAGGCTCGATCGATCGATGCCCACGATCAGCTGCGCACAATCGCGCGACCAGCTGATCTCGGTGCCCGAGCCCGGATTGCCCACCCAGCCCCGCCGCTCGCTGACCAGCGTCCGCGAGCGGCTCGCCTCGACCGTCGAACGCCCCGAGCAGGAAAGCCACACCAGGAAGAGGTTCTCCGAGTTGGTGAGACGCATCCGAAAGGGCTCCGCGCTGCTGACGTAGGAAATCGTAAGATTTCCTGTTGTTTGTGAGTGAATTCGAATGCCGGGTGCCGGTTTCTCAGAGCAAGAGCAGAACTCGACGGCGCCGCAAATGCCGGACATGCACGTCCGGGCCTCGTCGAAACCGCCCGAGTCGATCAGCACGAAGTCGCCTAATGGCCTGCGCACACCGATCTCCCTTACGCCTCGTGCTCTCTGGGCCCGCAGCTTGCTGTCCCCGCCCGTTCCTGCAAGTGCTGGCCGACGTCCGTCGCGGCGTGACGGCGCTTCATGTTCCGGTATAGCAACGACACCTGATCGAGACAACGCCTGCGGGGAATACTCTTCCAAAAGCCCACCTGCGTCACGCCAGGTGACCGCACCTATCCAGTTTCTGCGGTTTTAAACACGCCAATTCGGGTCTGTTTCTCACGTTGCCGCTTGGCGCGATATTCGTCTGGACGGCCTTCCTCTGCGGTTGCCGCCCGAATAGCGTCGCGTCTCGCTATGCTTCAGCTGTGTCTCGTTGCGCAGGGTTGATAAAGATCGAAAAGCTTGTGCGTGGCGCGATGATCGCGCGGATGGAGCGGACGATTTCAGAAGGCGGCAGCCGGCAGACCCGGTGACGACGGCGATGGCTGGCCCGCAGCGGCCGCGATCGTGGCTGCCAATCCCGGCTTGGCGCAGGAGCGTGCGCGGCCCACAGGTGCGATGACGACCGGTGGCATCACGCTGGCTGCGTCCGCGTAGGGCAGACGTGCGAGGATGCGGCCGACGTCCGGCTCCGGTCCTCGACAGCGGCCGCAAACGCGCCGCTCGCCAGCTCTCCCCGGGCGGTCCTTCAAGCGCTGAACGCAGCCCCGCGAAGAGAGCCGGATCGTATTGGAGGAGGCAACCATGGCTGTCGTGAAGTACCTGACGGTGAGCCCAGCGGGCGTGGTCGCTGAGCGTGCTGCGGACAGCGACGACGCCGACGTGTTGTCGCGTGTTCTGCAGGGCGAGGTCGCCGGATGCGTGCACGAGTTCCAGCTGTCGCCGGGCCTTGTGATGGTGCACCGGGAGCTGGAGGGGAAACCTGAGCCGGATCAGTACAATGCCTATGCCACGTCGGCGGCGACGGGGCTTGCCCGATTGCGGCAGGCGCTCTACGTCTTCGCGGGTACGGTCCTGTTCATCGGTCGCGCGCGAGCGGAGTGGACGTCCATCGCGGACGCTGACGCGTCTCGTGTCCGAGAGTTGGTCGCAGCCGTCACGCTGGCCGCGAAGGAACGAGTGTTCGCTCGTGCCCGTGCGAACAAGCTGGACGTGTCCGGCCGGGAGTGACAGCTGGAACGCCGTTTCGGCCTGGTGGGTGCCCGAGGCCCGCATCCCGGGCGGTACCAGTGCGCTCGTGGCGGCTTTCTGTGCTGACGCGCGGTCCTGTCGCGCCGCGTGGTCGGCGAGCATCCGTGCGAGACTGCGGCGTGCGACTGCTGGACCTCCGCTGCGGAGCGAGCAGGTCGGGATGGCTTCGGCCCCTGTGGGCGGTCCTCACGGGTTGAGGTGTCGGACTTTCACGCGACCGGCGAACGCATCCCAGTCCTTCGCGAGGACTGCGAGCTGAGTCGCCCGGCTAACTGAGCTGGCAATCGCGAGTCAGCGCCCGGATGCTGCGCGACGCGGCGACCCGGGCTCTGGACCTGCATGCATGCCGCCGGACCAGGACAGGGTTCCGCAGGGACCGTCGCTCCCTCCGGAACCGTCAAATCTCGGCACCGGTGAACGCGTCGGCTCTCCCTCCGCACGTCGACGTCGTGGTCCGGCGGTTGCGTGTCATGCAGTTCGCGGTCGACGCGGTGTGTGCGAGCGGGGCGGCATGCGCTGCACGGAGGAGGGTACTTCTCGGGCAGCGGAAAGTGGGTGTAGTGACCGGTTTCCGGGATCCGGACCGTGCCGGTGCAGGCTGTGCAGATCCGGTCCAGTTCCATGACCCAGTCGACGTCGACAGGCTCACCGAGTTCCAGCGTGGTCCGGAACTGCTCGGGATCGCTCGCGGTGACCGTGAAAGGGAAGTCGGACCCCCGGACGGGTGCAACCGCGGGAACGCCGTCGAGATCCAGGACGAACCGACGCGGTTCCGAGACCTGGCGGACGGAGGAGACGCTCGTCATCGGTCGTGCCGGCGGCGTGCCAGCACGACCGGCCGCAAGCCTGCGAGAACGACCGCCTGGGCACCGCGACCCTCGACGAGGACCGTCAAAGCGTCGTTCCAGCCTTGCCAAGCCGCGAAGCGCGGGCGGTCGTGGAGATCGAAGCATCCCTGCCTGCTCACGGGTTTCGGTTCAGGAGGCGGGGGAGTGCGCTCGGCCGGCGCAGCAGCGTCGAGTGATGCTACGAAATCAGGAGAGGGCTGCTGGACGGTGACGACGAGCGGCGCGCCTGCCCGCTTACGTAGACGTCCGCCGCCGACAGTGCCGATCTGGACCGCGGTGCCTTCGACGTGCGCCGCGACATTGCGCACCTCGCCAGCGCGACTCCGCGCGGTCGTTCGCCGTGCGATCCGGCTCCTCGTTCACAGGCCCTCGCCGAGATCCTCAGATCCTGCCGCTCGCGCCGCCAGGAATCCGGTCGCGGCGTCCGGAGATCCTCGGCTGCGCGGGGCGCGTTCTGCCCCGTTGCCGGTGCAGCAGGCCGACCAGGTCGGCGCCGGGCTGGCTCAGCTCTGTCAGCGGCAGGGGAACGAGGAAGTCCCGGGCGGGGCGAGGTGCCCGCGTTTCGCAGCCAGCGTCGCAGCGAACAAGCCGTCCGCGATCCCGACTTGGCTCTCGACGCCCGCGAGCGCGGCGACCTGGTCGACAAGCTGCTCGGCGAGCGCGGTTTCGGAGCCCGCGAACGCGGCCGGGCCGGCGACCGGGAGCACGATCATGCCCGGTCGGACGATCTCCAGGCCCGCGGCGACAGTCTCGACCGCCCTCGCGACAGCCTCGCAATGTCGCGCGTCGCGATCGGGATCGTGGCCGAACACCACCAAGTTCGGGCATCTGGACTGGGCTTCGCGCCGAGCAGGCGACGACACGGTTGGCGAGAAAAACCGCCGCCGGAGCACCGACCGGGAGCCCTGCCCGCGGCCACGACAGGCCAGTCCGGGCACCAGAGCGCGAGCAGCCGCCGTGAGGGTGGACTATTCATCAGATGCAACACCAGGTCCCGCTGCGCGGGGATCTGCGCAGGTGCGTGTCCGTCACGGCGTGACCACCGTCATCGCCGGGCGGACAGGGTCGCTCGGCGCGTCATCGACGGCGGGCCCGGCGGGCTTGCGTGGCTGCCCCGCAGGCGGCGGCCGGATCGGGGATGCATGCCCATCTTTGCCCGGATGTGGCGCAGGGGAAACACGCTCCCTCACGCTGAGCCCGATCTGCATGACGAGTGCCAGTGCGGTCAGGCGATCCCGCTCCGCGGTGAGCAAGTTCGTACACCACCTGACCCGCTTGTTCGCAGCACTCCGGCCGGCGTTGTGTACCGCGAACGAGACGAGGATGCCCGCCGATCCGAGCACTGCGATGACAAGCGTGGGTCGTCCTGGTCCGTTGCTACGGGCTTGCGAGCGTCTTGATCAGTTCGGCGTAGCCCTGGACGAACGGAGTGAGTTTGTCCTTCGGCAGGCTTTCGGGGGCGAGGGCGAACATTCCGCTCGTCGACTTGATCGCCAGCCACCGCAAGCTGGTGAGCTGCAGGTCGTCGTACGTGTTGCCGGTGAGCATGTTCCACGCCAGGTCGAACACGGTCTGCTCGGCACCCCCGTGCCGGAGGGCGAAGAAGTTGGCGAACCTCTTCGTCGGTCCGTCGCCGCCGAGATAAGTTCGTACCGCGTCGGTGATCTTCACGCCGTTGCGAACCGCGGTGCCGACGAGGTAGCCGTCGACGTCTTCGATCAGGTCGTCCAGGGTGAACGTGGACGGTACCGTGATCTTCGCGAGGCGATCTTTGCAGAAGAGGTACCCGGAGGCGTACTCCTCGCTGTGCGCGCGCCATTCGCCGTAGAAGGTGCACAAGTCTCCTCCCCAGCCACCGAAATCGCCGCGACCCGGGACAATGCCAGAACCACCGCCCTTGAGCAGTACGGCGTTCGCAGTAGCGCCGAGGTGGTCGAGATCGATCGAAACGCCGCCTGCGGTATCGTTGAAACGGTCGAGCTTCGCTGGGCCATTGGCCTGCGCGTAGCTGATCCAGTCACGATCGACGTCGCCGATCAGGGTCTGCCAGCCGTCATAGAGATCGACATAGTGTGGGTAGCGCAGGTACTCCAAGACCCGCAGGCTGGGATCCCCTCTATTGTAACGGAGAGCAGCGGCGAACAATTCGTCGATGTAGCGGAACACCCGATCCAGCGCGGAGTCACGGCCGTTGACGTTCTCCGGGCCGGCGCCACGGTCGCTGCCGGCTCGCGGGTTCATGACATCGCGGTCCCAGTCGAAGGTGTCGCCCCCCGCGCTGAAGCGGATTTCCTTGATCTGGTTGAACGACCAGTTCGACGGCAGGGGGAAACCCAGGTTCCCGGAGAATCCCCAGGACATGCCGGACACGAACGAGAACCTGGTGTAGGCGTGGCTGCTGACCTGCGCACACACATTGCGTGAGCCGTACACCCCTGGAATGTAGCGTCTGCCCATGGTGCCCAACCCGGCTTGCACGCCGAGAAAGTACGGCACAACGTTGCTGGTGATCTCCTCGCCGGTCGCGTCGTAATCCACCGCGAAGTAGATCACCGTGCCCGCGTTGAACCCATAGCCGAGCGCCCGGTCGTGTGCTCTTCTCGCGTGTTCGTGGCCCTGGGCGTAAGTGAAGTCCTCGAGCCGTCGTGAGTTGTACTGCCAGATCGGGAAAACCCTCATGTCGCCGGCGAAGATTGCTTCCAGTTCACCGGGCTGGATTTCCTTGTCGAGTGTGCTGTCCGGTGGCTCGTCGAGATACCGGCCCACCACGTGGTAGCCGGCCGCCTTCAGAGCCTTGGCCCGATCCACGCTGATGTGGTGCCGGGTGTCGCCTGCTCCGGCCGGGCGGTCCTGGTCCCCCGTCGAAATCAGCAGTTGTGCCCAGGTCGGGTAGTCTCCGCGGCCGCTGGATTCAAGCGCGGAGAAGACTTGAAATGCCTTGACCCACTCGACGAGTTTGCCGTCGAACGTGCTCTTGAACGCCGTTGACGTGTTGTCCACCGTGCCGTTGAACACGCAGGCCGCACTGAAAAGCTGCACAAATATTCCGGAATCGCCGAACTGGAGAGGATGATTGCGCAATCCAGCCTTTGTCGCTGGGCCAAAATTTCCGTTGACATCGCTCTCGGGGATTCCGAACTCGTACTGCAGTGCTTTCACCAGTGCTTTCTGGACGTCGCGAGAGTATAGGCCATCGCAAGGTCCTATGAAGTAGGTCGACTTCCCCGCGTAACTGCCGTTGAGCCACTGCTGAATATGGCGGATCTGCTCGGTTCCGCCAGCGAGAAGAACATAGGCGTCCATTGTCAAGATGGCTTTGAATAGCTTCGGATCGACAGTTCCAATGAGGTTTCCGACTCCGGTATCGCTCCTGAGCGAGTTTACCGATTCTGCTGTGCTGGCATCGTATCGGCCGTAGGTGTCTCCACCCCAGTAGCCCTTGCAGAACAGGGCGTGCTGCGCGATTCGAATGATATTGTCATTGGCAAAACCAGGGCCCAGCGGTCCTTTTTCCGCAAGCTTGGACAGGGTCAGCGGGCCTACGGCGTCGGTCAAATCCGCGATACCCAGCTCATGTTGCAAGGCCCGGGTCAACGAGTACATGGTGCTCCAGGCGGGGCGGCCGTCCTCTGGGCACCGTCGATATCCGGCGACCGCCCCGTATGTCGCGTTTACCCACTTCTGCGCTTCCAGTACCTTCGGATCTGCCATGCTTCACCCTCCTGATGCGATTTGCCCTTGACGCGAATATGATCGCGCGGTCGGCCTGCTTTGAGGTCACTGTCGCGCGGTCGGCTCGTCCCCCATTCTCCTGCCCGGTGGAGAATGATCGGTCTTTGCATCAGATCAGCACCACGGTAAGCTGCTATCCCTGCTCCAGCTTTCCTCGTCAAGGAATACATCGCTCACATACACGTTGCGATGGCCGGTGTCATCGTCGGTTCGCAACCACCAATCGCTCTCTCGGGCATTGTCGTGGAAAAGTTCGCCTTTTGTGCGGCAGTGGAAGTAGCTTTTTCCTGCTCGCAACGTGCCCGCATGCGAGGACGGCTTGGAATCCGGTGACCAGTGTGTCCACTGGGAAACAATCATAGTCAGATAGATCTTGGCGAACGCCGAACTTTCTGATTGGGCTGCGTTCGCGGTGGGTGCGGCCAGCGAGAGAGTCGCCAACGCGGCGGCGACGGCTGATACTATACGCAACTTCATGCTTATTTCCTTTCGCTGTTGAATAGGCGTTCGCGTGAACGCGGACGATTCTGTGCGCCCCTGAATTCATCGTTCGGGTGATTGTCGGAAGAGCGGAACAATCATGTTCGAGCCCCCTGGGGCTTACAGCGTGATCCCCGTTCTAGCCGGGCACCCGCGGCTCAGTTCGCGATGAGCGTGTCAGGCACGGCGGTCAGCCGAGGGTCGGCGTAGCGGTGACCGCAGGCACCGTGCCAGAGCCCCGATCTGACAGCGTCGTCATACTGCGGAGGGCGGGTCGCGCCGGCGGGCGCTGTTGAAAGGGTTGCCCGGGCACCGCCGCTCCTGTGCGCGCGAATGCCGATACTGTGGCACTCTGGGAAATGTCACGGCGAGTTCCTTTGCGGCTCGAGGCTGGACAAGCGGTTGTCGCGGTATCTGGCGAAGCGGGGCCGAGCTGGAAACAGCTTGAGGAGCAGCGTCTCCGCCGGGCGCATCGCTGGTGGTCAGTGTCAGTTGCCGAGATACATCCGCCCGTCGTACCTCGCTCCTGGCCGGAACACCCAGCTCGGGTCCCTGGACGTGACCATTGCGGCCGAGGTGATCGACAGCCTTTTCTTCGGGGTGCCGAAGGGGCCGCACTGTATCCAGGCGCGTCCGCCGTCTCTGGACCAGTCCATCCACACGTTGTCGACGGTCCAGCCCCAGAATGTGAATGCATGGATCGCGGCGTAGCCTCTCCTCTTCCCCTTGATGTCCGCGAATCCGTTTGACGCGGCCGGCTGGCCAAGCAGGAGTCCGGTCGCTATCGGTCACCCGAGAGCCACGACGGCCACCAGTTGGTTCACCCGCGCCGAGATGCCGGGCCGTCCCCTTCGAGTGTCCCGTAGTAGTAGCCGTCTCCCCGGTGCTTGCCTGACGGGTCGACCGCGTACCAGGCGCAGGTCGCCAAGACATGCTGCCCGAACCGCACTGCGTCGTTGGACTCGGTGAGGCAGTAGGAGTAGGTCCGGATCGGACCCCACCAGGCCCCGATCTGCTCGTTGGCCGGGGGAGTGGTTGTGGCAGCGGCGTGTGCGGAGAAATTATGGGCAGGGTCGGCGTTCCCAGGCGAGGTGCTTGCTGCGGCACTCGCTCCGCTCAGTGCGAGGGCGGCAGTGGACACGGTCAGGGCTATTCGCAGGTGATGCATGATTTCTCCTGGTTGGCTGGTCGGCGAGGCCTTCGTGTGCTGTCCGGGTTCCGGCGACAGGGCTGCCCTTTCTGCGCCGGGAACGCCCCCGCGCGGCTTCGACTGGGAAATGTCGGAGGACGTCGCTCGCTGTCCCGCTCTCATCCTTTGCCGTACCGTGCCACGCCGGAAGGCGGATCTGCGGGCGTTGTGGTCATGTGGGCCGCTGAGGCTGACGGCCCGGTTGCCGATCTTGTGGTCAAGGGGAGCAAGGAGATGTCGCACGTCCAGTGGGAGTTCGACGCGACAAGAACCGACGCCGCGCTTCTATGGAGGGTTTTGCCATGTCGACTGAAACCTTTCTTTATGTCTCAATGTCATCGCGGGCCGAAATTGGTCTTCCCTGCTTGCGCTGCCGCTCGATCGGGCTGGGCGGCGGACGCGGCAGTCGGTGCCGCTGCAAGGTCGAGCCAGGCCATGGCTGTCCCGTCGGCGATCTAGGCGGCGGCGCGACAGCGCAGTGTCTTCGACGGCACGGAGGTGGTGGTCTCCCCTCGGTAACTGTCCGGGCGTGATTCGGGATAGGCCGCTGCGCGGAACCTGGTTTGCTCGGCAACGTCGGCGGCCGGGTTCCAGGTTTAGCTCACCGCTGTTGTCCTGTGTCGCTCCGCGTCGCACCGGACAACAGGCCCGGACAAACGCGTCGTGGTCCAGCCAGGCAGCGACCGCAGAAGGAAATGACGCATAAGCGCTGGTCGGCAGCGCGGCGACCGGAGAACCGCTGCTCGGCTAGAACAGGCCCGGGTGCAGGGGGTTGGCGGTCGGCCGGATTGCTCCGTGCGGGTTGTCCGCCGGACAGCCGATGCGCGGCCGGCCACCGTTCTGCGATCCTCAGTGACGGGGAGGGGACGCGATGCCGCGTGCTGAACAGCCGTTGCCGGCGGACGGCACGGTGCTGACCGGGTTCGCGCGGGCGCTGCGCGATGTCCGTACCGCGGCGGGGACGCCGACGTACCGGGCGCTGGCGAAGCGTGCGCACTACTCGTCCAGCACCCTGGCCGAGGCGGTCGGCGGGAAGAAGCTGCCGAGTCTCGCGGTGACGGTGGCGTTCGCGGAGGCATGCGGCGCGGACAAAGCAGAGTGGGAGCGACGCTGGCACGAGACCGCGTCCCGGCTCGCCGCGGAGTGCCAGTCACCCCCGATCTCTCGTGAACGCTCGGACGACGACAGCGCGGCTCCGTACCTGGGACTGCGTGCCTACCGGCCCGGTGACGCGGCACGGTTTCACGGGCGGGACGAGTTGTCCGCTCAGCTCCGTGCGGCGGTCGCGGACCGCCGGTTCGTCACTGTGGTCGGTGCCTCGGGGGCGGGGAAGTCGTCCCTGTTGCAGGCGGGCTTGATCGCGCGGGCGGATGGTGCCCGCGAGCCGGTCATTGCCGTGACGCCGGGACGGTCCCCGGTGGAGGAGATCGCGGTCGCGCTGGCCGCGGTGTCCGGCGGGTCGGCGACGGCGTTGCGCCGGGACATCGTCGGCGATCCTGCCGGGCTGCACCACGCCGTACGACAGCTGTTGGCGGCCCGCGAGGCTGATGGTGATCTGCTGGTGGCGGTGGACCAGTTCGAGGAACTGTTCACCGTGTGCCAAAACAGCACCGAGCGGACGGCATTCGTCGCTGCGCTGATCACTGCCGCGACCGCCGAGACCAGCCGCGCCCGTGTCGTGGTGGGGTTGCGCGCGGACTTCTACGCGCATTGCTGCGCTCATCCCGAATTGGCGCAGGCGATGAACGGTGCCCAGGTCGTGGTCGGGCCGATGACCTCCGAGCAGCTGCGCGCCGCGATCGCCGGGCCTGCTGCTGCCGCCGGGCTCAGCGTGGAGAGCGCGCTGCTGGCCGAGGTGACCGCTGACGCGCTGGGCGAGCCCGGGGCGCTGCCTTTGGTGTCGCACGCCATGTTGCAGACGTGGTGGCGTCGCCGCGGCACGGTGCTGAGTTTGAGCGGTTATCAGGCGGCGGGCGGGATCGCGCACGCGCTGGCGCAGACCGCCGAGACCGTGTTCACCGATCTCGGCCCGGCACAGCAGCGTGCGGCGCGGGAGCTGTTCATCCGGCTCACCGCTCTGGGCGAAGGCACCGAGGACACCAAACGCAGGCTGCGCCGCAGCGAACTCGACCTGCCCGACCGCGATCTCGAGACCGTGCTCGACAAGCTCAGTGCGGCGCGGCTGATCGTGCTCGGCCACGACACCGTCGAGATCGCCCACGAAGCTCTCATCCGCGGCTGGCCCCGGCTGCGCGGATGGCTCGACGAAAACCGCGACGGACTACGGCTGCACCGCCGCCTCTCCGGCGACGCGAGCGACTGGACAGGCCTCGACCGCGACCCCGGCACGCTCTACCGGGGTCTCCGCCTGACCGCCGCCTCCGACTGGGCCGGCGGCGGGGATGTCCGGCTCACCGCGCTAGAGCGGGAATTCCTTGATGCGAGCCGGGCTGCCGAAAAGCGCGAGCAGGCTCGGCACCGGCGGCGCACCCGGCAGTTGCGCTGGCTCGCCGCCAGCTTGGCCGTGCTGCTGGTCGCCGCGCTCGCGGTCGCGGTCGTGGCCGTGCGCCAGCGCGAACACGCGCTCGCCCAGGAACGCACCGCGACCTCACGGCAGCTCGCCGCCGAAGCACAGACCCAAGCCGGACTGGACCCGGCCGCGGCGATCCGGAAGAGCCTCGACGCCTACCACGCCGAGCCGACCGCCGAAGCCCGCAGCGCGATTCTCAGCCTCGCGTCCCATCGTGCCTACCATGCGCTGCTGCCCTCGTCGTCCAAAGCCAGAGTCGGGGTCGCGCTGAGCCCGGACGGGCGGTGGCTGGCCGCGCCCGGGGGCGACCTCAGGCTCACGCTGTGGGATGTTCCCGGCCGGCGCCGCGTGGCGGTGTTCGGCGCCCCGTTCGACCGGGTCTCCGCGGTCATGTTCAGTCCGGACAGCCAGCGGCTGGCAGCCGGGACGGTCGACGGCCATATTCACATCTGGCACCTGGCCTCCCGCACGATCGCGGCCTCGCTCACCGTTACCGAGCCCGACACGGCCGTCGCCGTGCTCCGCTTCAGTCCGGACGGGCGGCTGCTGGCTTCTGCGGATCGACGCAACCAGGTGAAGCTGTGGGATACCGGCGGACGAGGCACCCCCGTCACTCTCGCCGCACAACACGACGGGCCGGATCTCGCCGGCAACCCTGCCGTGGCATTCAGCCCAGACGGTGCCCTGCTCGCTTTTACAGACGCTACCGGCGCGCTCGCGCTCTGGGATCTGCATACAGCCACCCGCGCGGAACCACTGCCGGCGCCGAGCGCGTGGACGAGCTCCGCAGACTTCACATCCGACGGGCACACTCTCGTAACCGTCAACCGCGCGTCAGCGGCGATCCGGCTCTGGGACGTCACGACCCGGCGGCAGGTCGCGGAGCTGGCCGGCGACTCGGTCCCTCAGAACAGTGTCGTGGTCGATCGCGCCAATGCACAGCTAATCACCGTCAACGTTCGCGGCACAGTCGACGTCTGGGACCTCGGCCGCCGGACACTCCTGGCAACGCTCGCCAAGAACGTCTCACTGACCGGGTCGGCGGCGGTCAGTTCCGACGGGAAAACCATCGCCGGCATCGTCGGCAACGGCATCGCGCTGTGGGACCGCACGCATCTCCCGCTTCTCGGGGTTCCTCCGGTTACGACCTCGTTGCAGGTCAGCGAATCCGGCAGGACTGTACTCGCGGGAGGCAGCGGTTCGCCCACCGTCATTTGGGACACCGGCACACGGCAAGGCCGAGTGATCGCAACAGTCCCCAGGCGCGACATCGTCAGCGGTCTCGCGGTTCTCAGCCCGGACGAGAAAGTCGTCGCGTTCAACGACAACGGTCGCATCACCGTTCTCGACGCGAGAACCGGCTCGGCCCTTGTCGAGGTGCCTCGCACCTCAGACTTGATGTACGCCAAGTCGTTCGACTTCAGCCGGGACTCCCGCACCTTGGCCGTGGCGATGCTGAATGGCGGCGTCTGGCTATACGACCTCGGCGCACGGCGGTACGTGCGCAACGTCGCCGAAGGGATCGACGCGGCGAATACGCGCTACAGCCCGGACGGGCGCATGTTCGCCTTTACCAGCGAAGGCACGACGATCAACATCCTGAGCACCGATGGCTACAGCCTGATCAAGAAACTGAAGGTCGTCGATAACCCTGGCGAGGCGTGGCCGGGGTACAGGTTCAGCCGCGACGGATCGCTGCTGGTTTCCAACGACAACATGCTCACCGTCTCGGGAAAGCTCCTCATCTGGGACACGGCGACCTTCGCGAAGAGGGCCGAGTTTTTCACTCCCGGCACGGCAGCGAGTGTGCCGTACTTCAGCCCGGACCGCCGCTACATCGCCACATTCGGCAACAACGACGCCGTGACCCTCTGGGATGCCGCCACCGGGACCCGCTGGGCGACTCTCACCGGCCACGCCGGAAAGATCACCGGGATCTACTGGAACGGGACCGGCGTGCTCGCCAGCAGCAGCGAAGACAACACCGTCATCCTGTGGAACACCGACGTCGACGACGCGATCCGGCAACTCTGCGACCACATCGAGCGGGACTTTCCCGGCACGGGCACA
The DNA here is from genome assembly GCF_900115345.1 of Amycolatopsis rubida. Taxonomy (GTDB): domain Bacteria; phylum Actinomycetota; class Actinomycetes; order Mycobacteriales; family Pseudonocardiaceae; genus Amycolatopsis; species Amycolatopsis rubida. The sequence goes on from NZ_FOWC01000019.1 coordinate 36,900, forward strand.
ACACCCGCGATCTGCTCGGCGCATCGGGAACGCGGGCGGAACTGAGCCGTTCGGGCAGCAGACGCTAGCCACCCAGCCGAACGAGCGGTGGATCAAGAAGATCGCGGAGGCCGCAGTGCCGACGCAAGCCCGGACCGGGTCTGTCACCGGCAGGCGCGCTGCGCGGAGGCGGCTGGACGGGGTGAGGTTCCCCGGGGGGTCGGTCACTGGGTTTTATGCCGCGTGGGCGTGGTGGTGACGGTAGTTCAGGCGGGTTTCGTGTGGTGTGCGGTAGGCGAGTGTGGAGTGGTCCAGCACGGCCGTGTAGGCCCGGGTCAGGGTGCCGTCGCTGAGGCTCGCGATCGCGAACAGCACGGTGTGGCGGTCGCGAACGGACAGGCGCGGGTTGCTGAACGCGGCGGTGGAGGTCAGGGCGGCGAGCGCGGAGCGGCCGGTCCCGCCGGTGCGGCCGGTCCCGCCGGGGAGGCGGGAGGTCCGGGGCGGAGGTGGTCATGCGCGAGCTATGCGCATACGGATCCTGTCTGTGCGGGTGTTCCCCGGCGGCGAGTCCTCGCCTCGCCGTGCCCGGACCTCGGTCCGGGCACGGGGAAAACGAAATTGTCCTGATTCGGCACCGCGGATTCCGAACCCGCGGGACGTCCGGCCCCTCGCTCGACCCTCCCGACATTGTGTGAATCTGGAGTAACGCTCTCGTGGGATACCGCGCTCGCGACGGGGAGAAGTCCCGCCCTCTTCTCCTGTCGCGTGTGGACGAGCCCAACCTATCCGTTACCGGCCGGGTACAAAATGGCATTCCCGACAATCACTCCGACCGGAGAACCGACACGCGCCCCGCGCAATCCGCTCGGCCCAAAGTGGGCTCAGCGGATTGCCGACAGTGGCCCCATGGGGGCACGCGGCCACTCGCGGCGGGCGGCAGTGCCACTCACGCGAATCCGCATGCGCCCGCACGGACCTACTGGCGGCAAACCGTCCGGCGCGGCCCCAGGCTGCGGCCGCGGCGGGCAGGTCAGGCCGTGCGGCGGGCCGGCTCGGCGCCTGGTCGCGCACGGTCCCGGCCCCGGCTGGCCAGCCAGCCGAGGCGCATCGCCGGCACGTCCAGGCCCGGCGCGAGCGGCTCGGCCTCGACGTCGGCGCGCCAGCCCTCCAGAAGCCCGCGCACCGGGCTCCCGGGCCCGCACGGTCGTCGGCAACGGTCACGACCACCGCATCGTTCTCGAACACCTGTTCGTGACAGAGCTGGGGGGTCGCGGCGCAGACGTGACCGCGCCGCAGCACGGCCGCGACCCGGATCGATGACGAACACCGTCGGGTGAGCCCGGTACCCCGGCCCGGCCGGGAGTGCTAGGCAGGGATGGTCCGGTGTTCGGTGGGTCGTTCGATCGAAACGAGGTGAGGGTGATGCGTGCCCGTACGGCATGGACCGCGATGTGCCTGGCAGCGGTGCTGGCGCTGGCGGCCGGTCCGGTGGCGTCCGCCGCCACGGGAGCGCGTTCAGCGGCGACGGCCAGGACCGCGGTCCCCTCCGGGCCCGCGGCGGCGACCGGCGAGGCGTGCGCGTTCTGCGAGTACTTCCTGCACTACCTGACGACGGCGCTGGACGGCAGCACGAACCCGGAACGGATCGCGACCATGATCAGCAACGCGTGCAACTGGCTTCCCGAGTCCGAGCAGGGCAAGTGCCGTGAGCTCCTGGAGACATACGGGGGCGCGGTGGCAGCGCTGCTGGAGAACGGCGTGCCCGAGGACGAGATCTGCGGCGCGCTCGGGCTCTGTGCCGCGCCGGGCCGGGAGTCCCCGTCCCGGCGCGGGTGCGCCGCGGTCGCGACCTGAGACGGCCCGTCGTCAGGACGGTGTCACGAGCCGCCGACTCTCGTGAGACAGCTGGTCAGGCAGCCCGCCGACCTCCACGCCCGGCTGAAACGCGCACTGTACGCCTGGCCAGGCATCAACCGGTGCCCTCGCGAACCGGCCGCTCCTTCGGAAACGGGCCGAAGCGAGAAGGGGGTCCTGCGTTGGCCGCAGGACCCCCTTCTCGCCTGAACGAGGTTCAGATGTCGTTGGCGTAGACGAAGGAGCAGATCGCCAGCAGGATCGCGACGACGCCTGCGGCGATCCACCAGGTGCCCCAGCCGATCACGACGGCCAGGACGCCGACCGCGGTGAGCATCACGCCGGTGCTCACCGCGGAGCCCTGGCTGTCCCGGCGTTCTTGCTCTGCCGCCGCGGCGGCGGCCTGGCGCTGGCGTTGTCGAATCCGCCTGGACAGTCACGGCCACCACGGCGGAGTGGCTGCTGCGGGCTCGCCTTCGGCAGGACGGGGAGGTGGCCACGCGGCCGGGTTGTCCAGCACGCAGGCGGCGATCAGATAGAGCGCCGCGAGCCCGTGCTGGGACTGGACGAACGCGTCCGCCGCTCCGGCGGCCGGGCGCAGCCCCTGCTCGCGCAGCGGTTTCTCCGTCCACAGGAACGCCGGCGCGGCACCGCTGGCGTAGCAGGGCGCGCCGGTGGGCGACCATCCATCGGCTGTCTCAGGGGCTCGGCCGGGATACGCCCCAAAGGGGCAGTGAGCCTGGATGATGATCACCACCAGTGATGGCATCGGCTGGGGCGGATGCAAACGCTTTGGGCGACCCCACGTGCGCAAATACGTCACCATTGCCCCGTTGGGGCATATTCCGGCCGAGGCCCTCAAACTCCAGCGCACCCTTACGGAGAACCGATAAGCTGGCGATGAAGCGAACAAGTGAATTTTCACCGCCGGTCCGACGGCGCGTCACGCACATGTCGGCATGGTGAAACCGCAGGTCAAGAGGGAAACTCGCTGTCCTGGCTCGGTGAAGTCGACTTCGAGAACTTGGTGCTCGGCGCGATTGCCAGCCTGCCCAACAGGGCGGACCCGTTCCCCACGACAGCGCTGGCCTGGCTGTGCCGGGCCTACGGGTCGACCACGATCCGCCGCGCCTACGCCGACTGGGCCGACCCGCGCTTCGGCGACCGTTGATGACCACTGGACTCCGCGTCGCCGGCCCCGCCGGCGACGCCCTCGCCGCAGCCGTCGCCCTGACGAAGCGGCTGAAACTGCCGCACCTGCGGCGCGCGTTGCCCGCTCCAGCCGATGTCGGCACCGGCCTCGGCGATGTAGCCGTCCAGCGTCAGGGTCATGCCGAAGATCAGTTTTCCGTGTCATGCCGGCCGCCTGTGTGTCGATCGCACCCATACAGACGGGAGAGGCGCGAAAACCTCATCGGTGTGTGAACGGCTTGTTGTTCGCGCCACAGATCCTGCTCCGCGCTCCGGGAAATCCGCCGGCGGACGGCCAATGGCGAGTCGTCGAAATCGTCGACGGACAGGTCAGCGACCGGCCGGACGCGATCGCACCGGACACGATGATCCAGAGGCATCAGGACGGCGCGCCCTGAACGTGGCGCGGACGGAAGAAGCCCGCAACACTGCTTCGATGGCTTCTTAATACTCCGGCAGATACTCCTGCAGTGACCAATTCCGCGGCGCCAACGGCCGGTGGTGACGTCGACCGGTCGTGAACGTCCGGGTGTGCGGTAGCCAAGCCCGGCGGGACGAGGTCCTGCATTCGACCACGACGAGGGCGGGGCGGCGGCCCGGTGGCCGCCTGGCCGGGAGGACCGTCCGGCCGCGATCGTGTTCGGCAACGGCGTGATCGCGACGGAAGTCGTGTGTACGGCCCGTGAACAGGGCTTACCGGATGCGCCCACCGTCGTCGGAATCGACGACATGCCGAGGTTCGCCAGGCCTTTCATCGACCTGACCACCGTGCGCCGCGCTCTTGAGCGGTTGGCCGGAGCAACCGTCGAACTCCGCCGCGGCACAATCATCCGACCGGCCGCGCTGCCGCGCGCATTGTGCCGTCCGGCATGGGGCCTGACCGCATGGCGCAGGGCGGCGGCTCACACCGTGCCGAGGGTGTTCGCTCTGAGCTGGTGCAAGCGGAGGCCGAGTTGCAGTTCGAGGTCGTTCTCGTGACGCCAGTCGAGGCCGAGGATGTCGCTGACCCGGTCCAGCCGCTTGAGCAGGGTGTTGACGTGTACGTGCAACGCCCGTGCGGTCGCGGCGACGTTGGCGTGGTGGACGAAGTAGGCACTGAGGGTGCTGACCAGGTCGGTACCGCGTCGCTGGTCGTAGTCGAGGAGCGGGCCGATGGAATCGGCGAGGAAACGGTCGAGTTCGTGCGCCCGTTCGGCGTCGAAGATCATGGCATACAAGGCATAGCGACCCGTCGTGGCACCCAGGTCGGTGTGCCCGATCGCGCGCATCACCGCGCTGCAGCGGCTGGCCAGCGCGAAGGCGCGGGACCAGTGCTGGCCGAGCGCCCGTTCTCCGACGACCGCGACCGGGCCGGCCAAGGTGCGGTGCAGTCGATGGTGGATCTCCTCGGCGGTCTGGTCGTCGTCGGTGCTGTGCAGGATCATCGTGGCCTTGCCGAGGTGTTCCCCGGCCAGCCCGCCGCGATCGCGGGCGATGTCGTGCAAGTAGCGGGCGAGATCGGTTGCCGGCATCGCGGGGGAGTCCGCGACGAGGACCAGGTTCAGCCGGTCGACGTCGATGTTGCGGGCCCGGGCGCGGGCGCGCTGAGCCGGGTTGATCGCCGGGCTGCCGACCATGAGTTCGGTCAGCAGCTCGCCGGTCAATCGCTCGCCGGCCTCGGCGACGGCCCGCTCCTTGAGGATGAGCAGCCCCATGATGTGGGTGGCGCGCTCCAGGGTGCGCAGGTCCGTGTCGTCCGGTGAGTCCTGCTGCGCGGGCGGTTCCCGGCTCCAAGCCAGCGCGCCGAGGCGGCTGTCGCCGGCCCGGATTGCCGCCACGCTGAGAGCGATTCCAGCCGGGTCGACCGAGGTCGTGCAGCGGCCCGAGCGGTGCGCGTTCTCGACCGCGTCGGCCAGCTCGATCTCCGAAGGCTTCGGGCAGGGACTCGAGGTTGAGGCTCGGTGGACGAGAACGGCACCGGTCCGGTGCAGCAGTGTGATGCGCCCACCCAGTTGATCGGCAAGCAGCTGCGCGACCTCGCCTGGTGTCGCCCCGTCCAGGACGGCGCCGGTCAAGGCCTCGTGGCTGGTCTGCGCCCGCTCGATCACGGTCACGTGTTCCTCGATCTTCTGGTACGCGGCCTGCAACTCCTGCAACGCGGTCCGGCTCGCCTCGTAGAGCCGGGCGTTGTCGAGGGCGACTGCAGCGTGATCGGCGAAGGCGCTCAGCAGTGCGATTTCCTCGGCCGGAAAGGCTCGCTCGGAGCGGTCCGCGGCGAACAAGGCACCCACCGCTTCACCGCGGATCACCAGTGGCACGCCGAGAAGTGCGACCAGCGCCTCGGCCGAGGCCACCCGGTCGAAGCCCGGGTCGCGGTCGATCGAGGTCGCACTGGCGTAGTTGCGCACCCAGTGCGGGCTCCGGGAAGCCAGTACCTTGCCACCGAGCCCCACGTCGGCCGGAACATGCGCGGCGAGGAAGGAAGCGGAGATCGTTCCTTCCGCCGCCCTCGCCGACAGCCTCCCGTCCGCACCGACCAGCGAGAGGTAGGTGAAGTCCGCGCCGATCAGATCGTGGGCGTGGCGGACGATCGACCGCAGTACCGCATCGAGCTCGCCCAACGCGGTGAGCGACTTGGCCGTCGCGTACAACGACGCCAGCTCGCGCTGTCGGCGCATCAGGGAGGAAGACTCCGGTTCACCGGCGGATTCGTTCGCCACAGCGCTGTCCTTTCCGGATACCCGGTGGCAGAAAGACCCACCGAGCAGGCGTGAGTTGTGGATGATACGCACCTGCAACGGCAGGGTAACGGCGACTTAACCTGGCCGCCATCACCGTCCCCGCTCTCGACGAAGGCGGCATGTATGGCAATCCCGCTCGCCCACCCCGAAGGACAGCCCGGCTACGCCGGCTTGCCCGCGACTCCACGCCGGGCGTTCCGCAAACTGCTGGCCGCAGGACTCGCCGGAAGTTCGATCGAGTGGTACGACTTCTTTCTTTACGGCACCGCGGCGGCGCTCGTGTTCCCCCGCGTGTTCTTCCCGCATTCCTCAGTTCTGACCGGCACGCTGCTCGCGTTCAGCACGTTCTGGGCAGGCTTCGTGGCGCGGCCGATCGGCGGGGTGCTCGCCGGGCACCTCGGCGACAAATACGGGCGGAAGCCGGTCGTGGTCACCTGCTTGGCCGTGATGGGGTCCGCGACCTTCCTGATCGGCTGTCTTCCGAGCGCGGCGGCGGTCGGAACACTGGCCCCGGTGCTGCTGGTCGCGCTGCGCTTCGTGCAGGGGCTTGCGGCCGGCGGGCAGTGGGGCGGCATCGTGCTGCTTCTCACCGAGTCCGCCAGTCCCAAGCGGCGCGGCTTCGCCGGCACCTTCGGGCAGACCAGCGTTCCGGTCGCCGTGATCATCTCGAATCTGATCTTCGTGGCTGCCAGCGGCTTGATGCCGGACGCGGCGTTCCTCAGCTGGGGTTGGCGCCTCCCGTTCCTGGTCAGCGTCGTGATGTTCGCGGTCGTCGTCTACATTCAGGCCAAAGTGGAGGACACCGCCGAGTTCCGTCAGCTGCAACGGGCGGCGTCGAGGCCGGACAACGCCGTGCAAAGCGCGCCGCTCGCACAGGTTGTCCGGAACAAGTGGGGAACGATCCTGCTCGGCTGCGGGATCCTCTCGGCCACCAACAGTCTCTTCTACATCAGCGTCTCCGGCCTTCTGAGCTATGGCACCGGTTCGCTCGGACTCGAGCGCGACCCCCTGCTTGCGGTCGTGCTGGCCGGCTCCGCGGCGATGCTCGCGACGATTCCCTGGTCTGGTCACCTTTCGGACAAGGTCGGCCGCCGGCCACTGATCCTGATCGGCGGCCTGGGCGTCGCCGTCTGGGCGTTCCCGTACTTCTTGCTCGTGGACACTGCCTCGCTTCCGTTGATCTTCGTCGCGGTGCTGGTGGGTTTCGTGTTCCAGTGCCTCACTTACGGCCCGATCGCGAGTTTTCTCAGTGAGCTCTTCGCGCCCAACGTGCGCTACTCGGGAGCATCGCTTGCCTATCAGCTCTCCGCGATCATCGTCAGCGGCGGCACCCCGTTCCTGATGACCGCGCTCATCGCCAAGACCGGCAGCACCATGCCGGTCGCCGCCTACATCCTGATCATGGGACTGGTCACGTTCGCCAGCGCATGGTTCCTGCCGGAGACGAACCCCGCCGAGGTCCGTGCCGATCCGCACGCCGTCCCGGGTGCGCACCTCTATCGCTGAGACTCGTCCGAGCGCGGAAACACGGACCTCCGGCGCCTGAATGATGCGGAGAGTGAGGGTTTTATGAGGAGAATATCGGGAAGGCGCGGCAAAGCTGGCCGGCTCGTCACGCTAGCGGCCACGGTTCCGCTGGCAGGAATGTTCGCCTTCAGCGGGGCCGGGGCCGCCACCGCGACGACGTCGACCGGGGCTGCGTACCAGACGGCGGTGCCGGGATGCGCCGGGCTGGACCAGATGAAGATCCCCGCATCGGCGATGAGCCTCCCGACAATCGGCGGCCGCGTCGAGTCGACGTCGGTGGTGCGCAGTCTCGTCAGTGGCGAGACTGTCGAGTACTGCCAGGTCGACGCTGACATCTTTCCCGTTGATTCGTCGGCTCCGCACATCAAGATGCGCGTCGACTTGCCTTCCGGCTGGAACCGCAAGGCCATGATGTTCGGCGGTGGCGGCTTCGACGGCACCATCCCCGACCTGACGGCGAACGTGCCTTTCGGCCCTGCGAACCGACCGGTTCCGCTGGCCCGGCGGTACGCGACATTCGCCAGCGACTCCGGCCACCAGCAGAGTCCAGACGCCCGGCCGACCTTGGACGGGTCGTTCGGCGCGAACGACGAGGCGCTGGCAAACTTCGCCGCCGGAGACGCGCTCAAGAAGACGCGCGACGCGAGCCTTTTCCTCATTCGGCAGGCCTACCGGACGGAACCCGTCGAGATCTACTTCGCGGGCGGATCGAGCGGCGGCCGCGAAGCCCTCAACGTCGCTCAGCGGTGGCCGACGGCATTCGACGGTGTGATCGCGGCCTATCCCGCCTGGAACAACCTCAGCGAGATCCTGGACCTGGGGTATCTGACACAGATCTTGTCCCGGCCCGGCGCTTTTCCCGGTGCCGCGAAGCAAACACTTCTGTACGACAGCGTCCTGGCCGCATGCGACGGCCTGGACGGTGTCCGGGACCAGCTCGTCTCGAACCCGGCGGGCTGTCATTTCGACCCGCGCGCACTTCGCTGCCCCGGCGGGGCCGATACCGGGCCGGCCTGCCTGTCGGATCCGCAGATCACTGCGGTGCGGGCGATGTCCTCCGCCTTCGAATGGCCGTACCGGATCGCCAGCGGCGAGACCGGGTACCCCGGCTTCCCGTTCCTTTCCGGGGCCGACATGAGGTCGCCGTTCGTCGGGTTCGGCACCACCGCTCCGGCCAACCCCATGCCGGCCACCAGCGGCTACGGAATGCAGTTCTGGGATCAATGGGTGAAGTATTTCCTGACCCGGGACGCGCACCACAACGCTCTCGACGTCGATCCTCGCCATCCCGGCGAATGGCTCGGCCGAATCAGCTACTTGTCCACGCTCGAGGACCGCAACGACGCGGATCTTCGGCCGTTCGCCCGGGCCGGCGGCAAGCTGATCATGCTCCACGGCGCGGCGGACGAGCTGGTCTCTCCCCGTTCGACGAGTGACTACTACCAGCGTGTGCGCGATGTGGTGGGCGCCAAGCAGACCAGTGGATTCCTGCGGTATTACGTCGTGCCCGGGGCGAACCACGCGAACTTCGGCACACCCGCGTTCGCGGCCGGCTGGGATTCGCTCTCCGCGCTCGAGCGCTGGGCCGAAGGGGGAAAGCCGCCTGCGCATCCGGTCGTGGCCGACGCGAAGCACCACCGCACGCGTCCGCTTTGCCAGTACCCGGAGTGGCCCAGGTATCGCTCCGGCGACGCGGACAACGCCGCGAGCTTCGTCTGCACTCGCTGAAGCCGCGAGCCCCGGTCGTTCCGGCCGGCGTATTTGAAAGGTTCTTCACAGATGCTCGGATTGATGCAAGACCGTCCGTTGTCCCTGCCGCATGTCTTCCGGCGAGCCGAACGCTGCTTCGGGCACAAGACCGTGGTGTCCGGTCGCGTCGGCGGGGAGACGACCATGACCTGGGCCGAGGTGTGCGCGCGGACCCGGCGTTTGGCGGCGGCCCTGGACGAACTCGGCGTGCCGGCCGAAGCCCGGGTCGGCACATTCGCGTGGAACAGCCACCGCCATCTTGAGCTGTACCTGGCGGTGCCCTGCACCGGGCGAGTGCTGCACACCATCAACCACCGGCTCTTCGGCGAGCAGATCACCTATGTCGTCAACGACGCCGCCGACGACGTGCTGTTCGTCGACCGGTCTATCCTCCCCGCCATCTGGCCGCTGGTCGACACGTTCACCACCGTGCGCGCAGTGGTGGTGATGGACGACGGCAGCGACGCCGAGATTCCCGAGGACGCCCGTGTCGTCGATTACGAAGACCTGCTCGGCCGGGCGGCGAACCCGGGGCATGAGTTCGCCGTCGCCGACGAAAACACCGCCGCCGCGCTGTGCTACACCTCGGGTACCACCGGCGCTCCCAAAGGCGTGCTCTACAGCCACCGTTCGATCGTCCTGCACGCCTGCCTGCTGCTGATGGTCGACACCTTCGGCATCAACGAACGCGACGTGGTCATGCCGATCGTGCCGATGTTCCACGTCAACGCCTGGGGCCTGCCCTACAGCGCCATGCTCTGCGGGGCCGGCCTCGTCCTCCCCGGTCCGGCGATGACACCGCCGGAACTGGCGGGGATGCTCGCCCGCCATCAGGTCACCTTCGGCGCCGCGGTCGCCACCGTCTGGCGCGGGCTGCTGCCGGTGCTCGGCCGGCATGACCTGCCCGCCGTGCGGCAGATCGTCTGCGGCGGCGGCGCGGTCGACGAAGCACTCACCCGTGGCTACCAGGACACCATCGGTGTGCCGTTGACCAACGCCTGGGGCATGACCGAAACCAGCCCGGTGGTCACCGCCTCCCGCGTCGGCACCGCGCACGACCGGTGTACCCCCGAGCAGCGGCGCGCATTGCTGGGTACGCCGGGACCGGCCGTTCCGCTCACCGAGGTCCGCATCGTCGGCGACGACGGACGTGAGGTGTCCTGGGACGGACGCACGTCCGGCGAGCTGCAAGTCAGCGGCCCCACCATCGTCGCCCGCTATTTCGGCTCGCGGGCCGTCGCGGACGGGTTCACCGACGACGGGTGGCTGCGTACCGGTGACGTGGCCACGGTGGACCGTCACGGCTACCTCCGCATAGTCGATCGCACCAAAGACCTCGTGAAGTCCGGAGGCGAGTGGATCTCGTCCGTCGAGCTGGAGAACGCCATCATGGACCACCCTGACGTCTCCGAAGCCGCGGTTTTCGGCGTCGCCGACGAAAAATGGGGCGAACGCCCGGTGGCCTGTGTCGTCGCCCGTCCGGGGGCCACGCCCACCGTCGAGACCGTGCGCGATCACCTCCGCGCCCGGGTGGCTTCGTGGTGGCTGCCGGACCAGGTGTTCTTCCTCGACGAGATACCCAAGACCGCCACGGGGAAATTCTCGAAACAAGGACTCCGGTCCTGGTACGTCGCCGACAATCGCGGGCCCGGCAAATCGATTTGAGCTGCTGGTGGCCGGCCAGAAGCGCTGCTTCCCGACGGCTTGGGCACCGCGGTACTTCGCCGAGCGGACTGCCTGCTTCCAGAGGTATTCGCAGGACGCCGGCCAGTACTACACCGCGTCCGGCGTCGAAAAGCCGGAAACGCCGGCCATGCGCAAGAATCATGCGGCGTAGCAGACCGAAACCAGAAGGGCCGCCGCAAGTTATTTCCCGGCGGGACGGTGTGCCAGCGGACAAAAAACACGGTTTCCATCAACGGAGTCGAACTTCCCATCCTTGACATTGCTCCTGGCTTCGAAACCGGCTTCCCGGTGACCGCGGACGCACCCCAGATCCCCAGGAGATCGTCGACCAGCTGGAAGGCCAGGCCCATGCGCCTGCCCGCCGCGGCAAGGCAGGCAACCTGCTCACTGCCACCGCAGGAGAGCGATCCGAACCCGCACGCGCAGTCCATGACCACGCCGGTCTTGCCGACGGCCATCGCCTCGCATTCCGCCAGGCTGACGTCGGACCGCCGCGGAAACCGGTATCCGCGCTTTGCCCTTCCATCAGTGCAACCAGCACAGCCGTGCTGGATCGCGCCGTTGGCGAACGTCGCAGTTGAGCGGAAGGTTGATTTCCGACGGATTACTGCGAAGGTCGGTAGTCTTCGGCGGCATGGGGCACGGCAGGGCTCGACGTGACCGCGACGAGCCGAAGCGGCAGCGTTACGGGAGCGGGGCGCGGGTCGTGTCGAGCGCGGCGAAGAGGTCGCCGGATGCGGAGACACGATCGAGAACCTGGTCGGCGGTGAAGACGAGGTCTTCGGGGCGGGTGCAGGCGCGGACCTCGTACCAGGCGATCGGAGTCGACACCGTGGGCTGATCGCGGCCGCGCAGCGAGCAGGGGGCGATGGTGGTTTTGGCGGGGTTGTTCTGGGACCAGTCGATGAACACTTTTCCGGTGCGCAGGGACTTGGCCATTTTCGCGGTAACCAGGCCCGGTGTCCCGGCGGCGAACCGCAGTGCGAGAGATTGCGCGTAGGCCGATGTCCGGTCGGCGGTACGGGTGCGCACTCCGGCGTAGACCTGCATTCCTTTGGAGCCGCTGGTCTTGGCGACCGGTGCGAGGCCGTCGTCGACGAGGACGTCGTGGAGTCGTTCGGCGATTCTGGCGCACTCGACGATCGAGGTGCCGGGACCGGGGTCGAGACCGAACACGACCCGGTCCGGCGTCCGCCGCTGCCCGCGGGTGCCGACTGTCCATTGAGGGACGTGCAGTTCGAGTGCGGCGAGGTTGGCGGGTCAGACCAGTGCCGCCAGTTCGTCGAACAGAGCGCAGCCGATGGTTTTGGTGCTGTTGCAGGATCCGCTGCCGGGCGGTCGGCAGCCAGGCGGGCGCGTCGCGCGGGATGTTCTTCTCGAAGAACCGCTGTCCCTCGACCCCGTCGGGGTATCTGACGATGGTGATGGGCCTTCCCGCGAAGTGCGGGAGCACGGCCGGGGCGATCAGCGTGTAGTACCGGATGACTTCGCCTTTGGTGAATCCGGCCGCCGGGTACAGCGCTTTGTTCAGATTGGACGGTGTGAGCTGCCGGTCTTCGACCCGGACTGCGATCTTGTCGCCCGACGGCTGCGCCGGTACGGCCGCACGCGATTTCGGTGCCGGCACCCGTGCCGCTTGTTCCGGCCGTGCGGTTGTCGTGTCCGGCGTGGCCGGGACGGTGACCTCGCTTGGCTGCTTGTCCTCGCGCAGTCCGCGCCAGGCGGTGTGGCGCAGACGTCCCGCGCCGCGGGTGAACTTCCGGTACACGGCCTCGCCGACCATCGTCGGCTCGACCCACCGGGCCCGGCGGACGTCCGCGCGCGGCGGCTCGGCGGCGAACGGGTGCCGTGCGCGTTCGAGGGATTCCAGCCGCGCCCGCAGGTCTTCGCGTTCGCGGTCGGACAGTCCCGTGCCCACGTCCCCGATGTAGAGCAGATCGCCGGTGCGGGGCTCGTGCGCGCCGAGCAGCAGCCCGCCAGCCGTCCCGGCGATACGGCCCTGCCCGGGGTGCCACCCGCACACGACCACCTCAGCGGTCTGTACCAGCGGGTGCTTCAGCCAGGCGTCGGTGCGTTTGCCCGGTGTGTAGGGCGCACTGCGGTTCTTCGCGACGAGTCCTTCGTGGCCGGAGGTGGCTACGTGCGCGAGCAGGTCGGCGGGCGTGCGGCGATCGGCGTCGAGTTCGGTGAAGGTGACCGCGCGCACCACCGACACTCGGTACGGGTCGGGCATCGGCGACGCCAGCAGCTGCTGTCGGCGTTCGTCGTAGGGGGCGCGCAGCAGCGATTCCGTGCCAAGGCGCAGCAGGTCGAACGCGAGGAACCGGACCGGAAGGTCGTCGAACGGCTCGCCGCGAGCGGCGCTGCGGCGGCTGTGCCATCGGCCGCGACGCTCCTGCAACAGCCCGAAATCCGGTTGCCCGGCCTCGTTGTAGACCACAATCTCGCCGTCTAGCACTGCTGCGCTACCGTCGAGTGCCGGGGCGAGGACGTCGGCGATACTCGCGAACTCGTCGGTGAAGTCGATGCCGTTACGGCTCGCCAGTGCGGTGGTTCCGTCCGGCGCGATCCGCATGCAGGCCCGGAAGCCGTCCAGCTTGTACTCGTAGGACCAGTCCAGGCCTTCGCGAAGCCGGCCGCCGTCCGGTTACGCCAGCATTGGCTCCACCCAGCCGGGAATTTCGGAACCGTCGCGACGCGCTGCTCGCCCCGCTCCCGGTGCCCGTCCAGTTCGACCTTCCGGCCGTCTTCGCTGGTGATCGTCACCTTGATATCGGAACGGCGGTGCGCGATCCAAGACGACAAGGTGCCTGCCAGCACCGCGCCCATCCCGCCGGGACCGGCGGCAACTACGAGCGCGTCGAGCATGCCGCCCCGCTGGCCGGGCTCAAGGCTGTCGTGGGCGCAACGCACGCGACCGCACAGTTCGTCTTCGCGGCTCAGCCAGTCATGCAGCGACCTCAGCTCATCGCCGCGCCGCGCGGCCCGGATCCCACAACTGTCCCTTAGTCGAGTTCGCCATGCGGTCATCTTGCCGTGATCCAGCCTGCCGTGGAGGCATCCCCGACGTAGCCGGAAGACCTTTGCCTCCCGGGGGTCTGTCAAGACGCCCAATCAGATTCCGAGGGGGCGAAGAGTTCGACCCGGCGGGCCCCGGTGGATCTCGAAGTACGGGCGCTTCAACGGAGCGGCCCGCCGTCGCGAAGTCCGGCGAGGTTGGAGGAAACGGTCCCACGCAGATCGGGTCTTGCGCTAGATTCTTTACGCAGTCGCGAATTCGGGGAGGTCCGGGTCCTAGACGCTGGCACGCGATAGCTGAACAGCTATTTCATCGGCCGTGGCGGCTGATGACACCGTCCTCAGTGGCTGGCCTTGCAGCTTGCGGAAGTGCTCCGTCGATGCCGGTGAGTGATCCTCCGGCCGAACCGCGGGGCGGTCCCGTGGTCACGGCGCTTTCGCCTGAGGGCACGCCGACGGCGGAGGAGCCGTTGCCGGCTTCGCCGTTGTCGTCCATCCTTCCTGGTTCGGGCTGAATGCGGACCGGGTGACGGTGCTCAGCTCGGGGCGGATACGGCGGGATGCTGATGCGGGCAGCGGGCTGGGGCTTCCAGCGTGCGGGTCGAATCTGGACACAGGCGCGGATCCGGTGACCTGTCGGCCAGTTGCGCAGACAGCAGGAAAGTCGCAGCCCGCCGAATCGCTCACGGGTTCACCGCTGGTTCCAGCCGAGCTGCTCGCCTTCCGCGCCAGCGGCGCGGCGAAGGGGCCGTTGCGTTCGACGAAGCAGGAGGGAAGTCCGGTTTTATCGCTCTGTGTCGGAGGATCCCTGTGGTGATAGCAGACGCGAGCGCGTCGGTGTCCAGGTCGCGCAGCGCTGCGGTGCCGCAGGTCGGTGCGTCGTCGGTTCTGGTCGGCAACGTTGAGGCTGCAGACGGCGTCAACGTTGGCTGCGCCTGCCGATGCGGTATCCCCCGCAAGTCGGACTGGGGGGATCATTTTTCGCAACCCTGTTATGTCATCGAGCTTCTGCGGTCGATCTCCGCTTTCAGCGCTGACCAGTCGCGGAACCCGTAGGCGATCGCTGTTTGGGCTGCGCCGAGACTAGCTTGCGGGGAAGATCGCGTTGATAGCCTTCATGGCTTCCGTGTCGCCATTAATTGCTGATTTTCGCAGCTCTTTCGCCTGCTTGCGCAATTGCTCCAGATTCGGATGGTCCGGCAATGTCTTTGGCACAAGCTCCTCCTCGGCGCTAAATGCATAAGGTGACGCTCGCCATGATCTAATGATGTGGCCGTATTCTAGCATGCGGATCCTCGGGCGAGCCTTCAGGCGAAGGTTCGAGGCTGTGTCGGTGGCTGTAAGGCTTCGGCGAAGACGGCTGGGTCGACGACACGCCTGGATGCGGATCGACGGTCAGGCCGATTGACGGCCGGAGTGCGTGTGCCGACCGCAGGCTCCAGTCTGAGCTGAGGCGCGTCCGATCTTCCGCCGCGGGAAGAGATCGCTGATGCTGCCGTGGAAGCCGATCGGGCAAGCGTGCCCGGGCGTAGGTCGGCGAGTTCGGCTGCGGCCAGGGCGAAGCGGCCTGTCCGGAGTCTCGCGAGACTGCCGAAATCACGTGGCAGAGCTCTAGTGTCTCGTGAACCTGATGTTCTTACTTTCCGTTGTTGTCGACGAGCTTTTTGACGTTGGCATGGACGAGGCGGACCTGGGCCGGGATCTCCTCTGCGGTGGCGGTCGAGGCGAAGGGCTTGGGGTTGGTGTTCCAGTGGGTGATGTAGTCGCGGATCTGTTTGATTTGCCGCTGGTGAAGGTGCCGCGCCGGATGGATTGGCGGGTGATGATCCCGAACCAGGTTTCGATCTGGTTGACCCACGCGGCACCGTTCGGGGTGAAGTGGAGCCGGACGTTCGGGTTGGCAGCCAGCCACTTCTGGATGCCGGGAGCGGGGTGGGTGGACAGGTTGTCCAGTACCCCGTGGATCTCCTTGCCCGCGTGGGGTTTCACCGCTTTCTCCAGAAAGGTCAGGAAGTTCGCGGCGTCGCGGACGGGGCAGCACTCCCCGCTGGCCTCGCCGGTGCCGATGTGCAACGCGGCGAACAGGTTGGTCACGCCGTGCCGCACGTGCGTTTCTCGGTCTTGCCGAAGGTGATCGGCAGCAGCGGCTGGGTCCGGTCCAAGGCCTGCACCTGCGTCTTCTCGTCGATGCTGAGCGCGATCGCGCCACCAGGCGACTCCAGATACAAGCCCACGATGCCGGCGGCCTTCTCCGCGAACTCCGGATCTTTGGCGATCTTGAACGTGTCCTGCGGTGCGGTGCCGATCCGTTGTCCCGCCATAGTTTCGCCACCTAATGATGCGAGATCGACCCGCCTTCGGTGCGGGTGACGCAGCCGGCCATCTCCCTCGACGACCAGTGCGACAAGCCCGACCCCGCCGGCGGCGACGTGCGCGACAGGGCCAGCACCCGAGCCCGGACCGACGCGGACACCTGCTCGCCGCCCGCTCCAGGACGATGATCCGGCGGCCCCGCGATCCCGTCCGCGGCACAGCTGGCCAGTCACCGATCCACCGTCGGCCGCGACACCCCGGCAAGAACCGCGATGTGCTTCTTCAGCCGTCCCTCGGCATGCCAGAGCACGATCCGCGCCCGGGTACCCACCGTCGCCGCCACATCCGGGCTGTTCGCCAAGCCCCGCAACTCAGCCTGCTGGTCCACTGTCAACCCCGCCCCGCCAGCCAACACCAGCTACCATCAAACCAAGGTGAACAAAGTAAAATCACACGACACCAGCCTCCGTGCCACAGCAGCGCTCTGGTGTTCAAGCTGCGCTGGCGCTGGGCCGATACCGGCCGTTTCGGGGTGCCGAGACTTTGCGCGTCAAGCGTCGGCGACGTGCGATCGACTGGATTTCCGAAGGCTCTGAACGGGAATTAACCCAATCGGCGGCAATTTGGGCATGAGCAGTCACGATTCGACCGGCGAACCGGCCGATCGTTACTGCGCAGGAGTTGCGCAGGGGACCGATCGTTCGCGGACGTGCGCATGTACCCCTTGGCGAGCGCGGCGCGTCACCGGCGATGCCGCTGGCAGGGCGCGACTCGCGACGCTGAGCCTTGCCCTGGGATGCCGGGCACTTCTAGGGTGCGACTGGGAAGTCGTCGAACTTCGCCTTCGGTTCGGCTGCGGCGGACCTCCGTTTCCGGCGGCCCGCGCGTTGGTGCGGATGGCTCGGGCCGCCGCGTGCGCGTGAAATGCTCAGACGGTTGCCGGCTGTGCGCAAGACGTTTCGCCCAGTGCGAGAGACAGGGTGTTGCCAGATGATGAAGGTCGTCGCGTGCGGCATCGTTTCGTTGTTGATCGGAGCGCTGGAAATCGCGGCCCCGGCTGCGGTTTCCGCAGTGGCAACGCCTGCGTTTGCCGCAATTCCATCGAATCGGCCGGAGACTGTTTCCGAAATCGGCTACCGGGCGGAGATCCGGCGAACGAGTTACGGGGTACCGCACATTCTGGCCGCGGATGTGGGCAGCGTGTCGTTCGGGCAGGGCTGGGCCTATGCCGAGGACCGGCTGTGCGATCTCGCCGACCAGGTCGTCAAGGTGCGTGGAGAGCGCTCGCGGTGGCTGGGTCGCGGTCCGGGCGACCGGTACCTGTCGTCGGACATCGCGTACCGGACGCTGGGCCTGACGGACCGGGCCGGGCAGGAATTGCCGAAGCTGTCGGCCGGCGCCCGGGCCATGCTCGCGGGTTACGCCGCAGGATACAACCGGTACCTGAGGACCGTCGGACCCGCGGCGGTCCGCGGATGGTGTGCGGGAGCGCAGTGGATCGGCCCCATTTCGCCCGTGGATCTCCTTGCCTATCAGCAGGATCTGGCTCTGGTGTCGAGCGGGCGTGCACTGCTTCCCGCGATCGCTGTGGCACAGCCGCCGGGTGCCGGAGGGGCGAAGGATGTGCATGTCCCGCCGGACGTGGTGGCCAACGCGGCCAGGAGACTGGTCGCGGCGAAAGGCGCCACTGCGGGTGTGGGCAGCAACGGCTGGGCGATCGGCGACGAACGATCGGCGAGCGGGCGGGGTGCGCTGCTGGCCAATCCGCACTTCCCCTGGCAGGGCGAGCTGCGGTTGTGGGAGAGCCAGCTCACCGTTCCCGGAGTGCTGGACGTTTACGGCGCGGGGGTCGGCGGCCTGCCCGGGATTCAGATCGGCTTCAACGAACGAGTGGCCTGGACGCACACTGTCGCTCCGGGTGCCAGGTACACGTTCGCCGAGCTCAAGCTGGCGCCGGGAGACCCAACGAGCTACCGCGTCGGCGATCGGGTGCTGCGCATGCGTGCGAAGACGGTGTCCGTGCCGGTCCGGGAGCCGGACGGAGGGACCGTCGTGCTGACCCGGACGATGTGGTCAGGCGCGCACGGGCCCATCGTGGACCTGTCCTCGCTGGATCCCGCATACGGCTGGCGCACGACCAGCGCCGTCGAGTACCGCGACGCGAACGCCGGCAACGTCCGGCAGCTGGACTTTTGGCTCGCTGTCGCGAAATCCAGCAGTGTCGCCGAAGTCGCCGCCCTGAACGCCAAGTACGGCACCGCGTGGCTGAACACCGTGGCGGCGGACCGCGCGGGGGCGACCTGGTACGGCGACGCGGCGAGCACTCCGGATCTCTCGCCCGCGGCGACCGCGGCGTGGCTGGCGAGCCCGATCGGCCTGCTCGACGGCAGTGATCCCGGTCAGGACTGGCTGATCGAGCCCGGGGCGGCGGCACCGGGCTTGCTGCCCGCCTCGCGCTGGCCGCGGCTGACCCGGCGTGATTACGTCTTCAACGCGAACAACAGTCCGTGGATCGCGAATCCTCGGCAGCCGATCGAAGGATTTCCCGCGCAGCTGGGCGAAGAACGGGCGGCACTGCCCGCGCGCGCTCGGTTCAACGCCATGCTGCTCGCCGATCCCGGGCCGCACCGGCGATTCGGCCTCGGCGATCTGGTGTCGGCGGTCCTTTCCAACGAAACGCTGAGTTCGCGGCTGCTGCTGGGGCCGGTGCGTGACCTGTGCCGCGAGCACGCCGGGTCGGCCGGGGACGGCTGGCGCGACGTGGTCAAAGCGTGCGCGGTGCTGGATGGCTGGGATGGCCGGTTTTCCGTGCACAGCAGGGGTTCGGTCCTGTGGAGGGAAACTATGGCGGGCGTGCTGGCGGCGTATCCGGACGCGCTGGTCGCGCCGGGGCCGTTGCTGAGTTCCGCCTTCGATCCGCGTGATCCCGTGCATACCCCCGGGGGGCCGAAGCCTGATCCGAAGGTGCTCGGCCAAGCGCTGGACAAAGCGCGGCGGACGCTGGAAGCAGCCGGGTTCCCGCTCGACGTAGCGCTCGGCGCGGTGCAGCACAGTGAGAAACGCGGCCGGGACTTTCCGGTGCCGGGCGCGCCCGACACCTTGGGCGCGCTCGACGTGGCCGAGTACACCGCGGAACCCGGAACCACGACCGAGCCGGTCGTCCCGCCCGGCGCCGGCGGCGGGCTGACCAAGGCCGGTTACCCGGTGAACACCGGCACGAGCATGCTGCTCGCGGTCCAGTTCACCGGACGCGGTCCGGTCGCCAAGGGGCTGCTCACCTTCTCCGAATCGAGCGACCCGGCCTCCCCGCATTTCGCCGACCAGCAGGCGCTGTTCGCCCGCGGCGCGGTCCGGGACTGCTTGTTCGCCGAGCCGGCGATTCTGGCCGACCCGAACCTGCGGACCGCTGTTGTCTCCGGGGCGTAGCGTTCGTGCCGAGCAGTCCCCGTCCGCGTCCGATCCGACCGAACGCGTCCCCTCGGCGAGAAATGGTGGCGCGGGTTTCTTCATTCTGTCGACGGAACGTGACACCGCTTCCGGTCCGTCACTCAGACGGCCGCTTTTTCGCGAAAAGTTCACGGTAGCTGGTACCGTGGAGATCTACGCGGAATACAGCAGGTTTCAGGAGTGGCCGCGAGCGGTTGTTCAACGTTATGTCGCATGTTTTTTTGTGCAATTAGTGGTTGTTCGAAGAAAGCTCCGTGTGGTATTCCGGGGAATCGCGGATCGAGTCGTAGGCGCTGGCGGACGGCGGCCTCGTCCGGCGTCGCGCGCGGGAATGCCGGAGTCGTTGATGCCCCCGGAGACATTCGAGGGGCGCCTTCCGGCGGCGGTCCGTCGGCGCCACGTACAGCGGAGGTGACTGGTGGTTGCGCAGGAAATTTCGGAGTTCGCGGTTTCGCCTCGCCAGCGCGGATTGTGGCCGGGGTCGTCCGCGCCCGGAAGCTCCGTGCAGATGTGGGTCTCGCTGGCCGGCGGGATCGATCGGACGCGGCTGTATTCTGCGCTGCGAGCGGTGGCCTATCGGCACGAAGCGCTGCGCACGAGTTTCGTCTCCAGAGCCGGCTGGCCCGAGCCCGCGCAGGTCGTCGGCGATCCCGCGGCGATCGAACTGCGCACGGCGGAACTGCGTGACCTGGCCGAACTCGCGAACGCGGAGCGGAACGAGATAGGCACGGGACCCGGTGAGGGGTTCCGTGCCGTGCTGGCTGAATCTGGCGACGGGCCGGCACTCCTGCTGACCGCGCATTCGCTCAACGCCGATCTGCGCTCGCTGTATCAGGTCGCGACGGAACTGGCCGCCGGATACCGGTCGGGGGAAGCGCTCTCGCGAACCGGCGCAGTCCTTCAGTACGCGGATTTCTCGGCCTGGCACAACGATCTGCTCGCCGCGGCCGACGATATCGCCGAGCGAGCCGCCTGGGCCGAATGCCTCGACGGCAGCGACGGCGGTGCGGCGCTGCGCACCGGGGCCGGAGAACGGTCCGGGCGTCCGCGGACGTATCTGCGGGATCCGGAACCACTGGCCGCGGCGGTGGACACATTCGCCGCGGCGCACGGACTCGATGCCGAATCCGTGCTGGCGGCCGCGTTCGAAGTGGCGGTGTGGCGCGTGGGCGGGGAAAGCGACCGCCTCGTCCTGCTGACGACGCCCGGCCGGAGCTACCCCGCGCTCGAGGACGCGGTCGGCCCCTACGAACGCGAAGTCCCGTACCGCTGCGAGTTCACCGCGGATCAGGAGTTCCTGACGGTCGCGCGAACGGCGGCCGAGTGGCTTCGGTCGGCGGAGCACCGGGTCGACCATCTGGACCCGGTCTTGGTGGACCGCCTCCGCGCGGAAGTGCTTCCCCGGTTCGACTTCCGCGAAGCAGGCGAGCTGCCGGGCACCGAAGAGCCACAGTGGACAGTGACCCGGCTGGAGCAGCCGGACACTCCCGGACCGGCGCTGACCTGCGTGCGGTCCGGCGGGACCCTCCAGACCGCGGTGCGGTACGACCCCGGTCTGCTTGACCCGGCCACCGCGCGGGCGCTCGCCGACACGTTCGCGGCGGTGCTCCGCGCGGGGCTGGCCGATGGCGCCGTGCGGATCGGGGCCGTCGAGATTCTTTCGGCCGCACAACGGGAATCCGTGCTCGAAGCCGCGTGCGGGCCGGTGGTGCCGGTGCCGGATCAGGCCGTGCACGAACTCATCGCGGAGCGGGCCGCGCAGCACCCCGCCCGGGTCGCGGTCTGCTGTGCGGACCTCGAACTCAGTTACGGCGAACTGGACTCCAGAGCCAACCAGCTCTCGCATCACCTCCGCGCCTCCGGAACGGCTCGCGGCGACAAGGTCGTCGTCTCGGTCGGGCGGTCTCCCGAACTTCTCGTCGCGCTGCTCGGGGTGCTCAAAGCCGGGGCGGCGTTCGTCCCGGTCGACATCGGCTACCCCCGCGCCCGGCTGGCTCTCGCGATCGAGCAAACGGAACCGAAAGCCGTGCTGGCGACCAGCGAGGTGCTCGACCGGCTCGGCGGTTGCGCGGTGCCGACGCTGGCGCTGGACAGGCAGTCCGCCGAGGTGGCCGGGCAGCCGGAGACGCCGGTCGGCGCGCCGGTCAGTGCCGAAGACCCGGCGTACGTCCTTTACACCTCGGGCACCACCGGCCAGCCCAACGGCGTCGTCGTACCGCATCGCGGCCTGGTCAACTACCTGTCCTGGGCTTCGGCCGCGTACCGGCTCGACCAGGGCGACGGCGCGGTGGTGCACACCTCGATCAGTTTCGACCTCACGCTGACCGGGCTGCTCGGCCCGTTGCTCGTCGGCCAGCGGGTCGTTCTGCTGCCGGAGAGCGCCGGGATCACCGGGCTCGCGGCGACGCTGCGCACGCGGCGGGATCTCACCATGGTCAAGCTGACGCCGACCCATCTGGATGTCCTCGGCCAGCTGGTCGCCGCCGACGAGATCTCCGGCAGCGTGAACACGGTCGTGGTCGGCGGAGAGGCGCTTCGGATGCGGAGCGCCGCGTTGTTCCTCGACGCGGGCGCGGAGACGGTCAACGAATACGGCCCGACCGAGACCGTAGTGGGCGCGACCGCGCACCGGATCGACGAGTCGGCCCCGCGGCACGGCATGGCGCCGATCGGGACGCCGATCGCCAACGCGCGGGTCTGTCTGCTGGATCCGCGCCAGCGGCCGGTTCCGGAAGGGGCGATCGGCGAGATCTTCATCGGCGGCGCGGGCGTGGCCGGCGGCTATCTCGCGCAACCCCGGCTCACCGAGGAGCGGTTCGTCGCGGATCCGTTCGGCGCTCCGGGCGCCCGGATGTACCGGACCGGGGATCTCGCCCGCCGCCGCGCCGACGGAACCCTCGAATTCCTCGGCCGCTCCGACGAGCAGGTCAAGATCCGCGGCGTGCGTGTGGAACTCGCGGAGATCGAAGGGGTGCTCCGCGCGCATCCCGGGGTCGCGCACGCGGTGGTGCTCGCCCGGCAAGACGAGGACCCCGGCGGTTCGTCGCCGCTCGCGGGGGAACTCCGCCTGGTGGCCTACGTGGTGCCCGGCCCGGGAAGCGGCACGGCCTCGGCCGCGCTGGCCGGGTACTGCCGCGAACAGCTGCCCGAGCCGATGGTGCCGGCCGCGTTCGTGGTGCTCGACGCGCTTCCGACGACGGCGAACGGCAAGCTCGACCGGGCCGCGCTGCCCAAGCCGGCCAAGGAAAGCGGGTCGGCGGTCGAGTACGTGGCTCCCCGCACCGAGACCGAGGAGATTCTCGCCGGGGCCGTCGCCACGGTGCTCGGCGTGGACCGGGTCGGCATGGGAGACAACTACTTCGTGCTCGGCGGCGACTCCATCCGCAGCGTGATGGTCGCCAGCCGGGCGCAGGCCAGCGGGCTGGACGTCACGGTCGCGACGCTGCACGACAACCCGGTCATCGAGGACTGCGCCGCCGAGCTGGACCGCGGCCAGCCGGTCGCGGATCCGCCGGTCACCAGCCCGTTCGCGCTGATCAGCGGGCCGGACCGGGACCGGCTGCCCGCCGAGGTGGAGGACGCCTTCCCGCTCAACCTGCTGCAGGAAGGGATGATCTTCCACCGGGACTTCGCCGCGAAATCGGCGGTTTACCACGCCATCGCGTCGGTCCGGCTGCGCGCCCCGTTCGATCTGGACGTTCTGCGCACGGTGGTGCGGCAACTGGTCGAGCGGCATCCGATGCTGCGCACGTCGTTCGACATGACCGCCTACAGCAGGCCGTTGCAGCTGGTGCACAGCGAGTTCGAGACGCCGCTGGTGTTCGAGGACCTGCGCGGGCTGCCGGAGCCGGAGCAGGAGGGCAAGGTCGCCGGGTGGATCGAGCGGGAGAAGCTGCGCGGGTTCGAACTGCACGACTATCCGCTGATCCGGTTCATGGTGCAGCTCCGCGGCGACGGCGACTTCCAGTTCACCTACGGCTTCCACCACGAGATCGTCGACGGCTGGAGCGAGGCCTTGATGATCACCGAGCTGTTCAGCCACTACTTCTCGCTCGTGTTCGACGAGCCGATCGCGATCAAGCCGCCGAAATCCGGGATGCGCGACGCCGTCGCGCTCGAGCTGGAAGCACTGGCGCGGCAGGAGAACTACGACTTCTGGAACGCCTACCTCGACGGCGCGACGCTCATGCGGCTGCCCAGGACCGGTTCCGGCCCGGCGGCCGACAAGGGCGCCCGCGAGATCGTCCGGATCGTCGTGCCGGTGCCCGGCGAGCTGTCCGACGCCCTCAAGCGCGTGGCGACCGGGCTCGCCGTGCCGCTGAAGAGCGTGCTGCTGGCCGCGCACCTCGCCGTGATGTCGGCCTACGGCGGCAACGCCGACACGCTGACCTACACCGTGACCAACGGCAGGCCCGAGGTCGCCGACGGCAGCACCGCCATCGGGCTGTTCGTCAACAGCCTGGCGCTGCGGGTCCGGATGGACGGCGGCAGCTGGCAGCGGCTGATCGAGGACACCCTGCGCTCCGAGCGGCAGTCGATGCCCTACCGGCGGCTGCCGATGGCCGAGCTGAAACGGCACCAGGGCAACGAACCGCTGGCCGAGACGCTGTTCTTCTTCACCAACTACCACGTGTTCGGGGTGCTGGACCGGTGGATCCGGCGCGGGGTCGCGCACGTGGCGAACGAGCTGTACGGCGAGTCGACCTTCCCGTTCTGCGGCATCTTCCGGCTCAACCGCGAGTCCGGCGCGCTGGAGGTCCGGATCGAGTACGACCGCCTCCAGTTCTCCGCGGAGGTGATGGAAAGCGTCCGGGACTGCTACGTGCGGGTGCTGGAGGCGATCGCGGACGATCCGGCGGGCCGGTTCGAGACCCTCGACCACTTGCCCGCGCGGGACCGCGCGCTGCTCGACCGGTTCGCCGACGGCGGGTCCGCGCCCTCGCCTCGGCGCAGTCTGCACGAGGCGTTCTCAGCTCAGGCGGCGGCGGCCCCGGACCGGATCGCGGTGGAGTCCGAGGGCGGCGCGCTCAGCTACCGGGCGCTCGACCGCTGGGCCGGGCGGATCGCGCACGGGCTGCGGCGGCGGGGAATCGGCCGCGAGGACCTCGTCGGCGTCTTCGCCGAACGCTCGCCCGAGCAGATCGCGTTCCTGCTCGGGGTGCTCAAGGCCGGCGCGGCCTATCTGCCGCTCGATCCGGCGCAACCCGACGATCGCACCGCGGCGGTGCTGGCGGGCAGCGGGGCGACGGTCGTGCTCGCCCAGCGGCAGCTGGAATCCCGGATCCCGGCGGCCGCCGAACCGTTCGTTCCGGGCCGGGATCCCGGCCCGGCGGGCGGGGAACCCGCGGCGGAGACCGATCCGGCGAACGCCGCGTACGTCATCTACACCTCGGGGTCGACGGGCGAGCCGAAGGGCGTCGTCGTCGAGCACCGCAACGTGCTGGCTTCGCTCCAGGCCCGGAGCGCCGCCTACGAGGAGCCCGTCGAGCGGTTCCTGCTGCTGTCGTCGTTCGCCTTCGACAGTTCGGTGGCCGGGATCTTCTGGACGCTCACTGCCGGCGGCACGCTGATCCTCCCGCCCGAGGGCGCCCAGCTCGACCCGCCGGCCGCGGTCGCCGCGATCGCCCGGTCGCGGCCGACCCACACCCTCGGCATCCCGTCGCTGCTCGCACCGCTGCTGGACCAGGCGGGCCCGGGCGAACTCGCCTCGCTGGTCCGGCTGATCACCGCCGGGGAGGCGGCCCCGGCGGCGCTGGCGCGCGAATGCCGGAGCAAGGCCCCCGGATGCCTGCTGTCCAACGAGTACGGGCCCACCGAGGCGACGGTGTGGAGCACGGTGTGGACCGGGGCCGGGGACACCGGGTCGCCGCAGCTGCCGATCGGCCGCCCGGTGGCCAACACCCGGGTCAGGGCGCTGGATCACCACGGCCGGATCGCGCCGGTCGCGGTGGCGGGCGAACTGCACATCGGCGGCGCCGGGGTGGCCCGCGGCTATCTGGGCGACCCGGCCGCCACGGCGGCGGTGTTCCGGCCCGACCCGGACAGCCCGGCTCCCGGCTCCCGGCGGTACGCCACCGGCGACCTGGGCCGGTTCCTGCCGTCCGGCGACGTCGAGTTCCTCGGCCGCACCGACCAGCAGGTCAAGATCCGGGGCTTCCGGGTGGAACCGGCCGAGGTCGAGGTCGTCCTGGACGCCCATCCGGCGGTGCGGCGGTCGGTGGTGATCGCGCGCGGGGAGGACGGGGACAAACAGCTCGTCGCGTACGTGGTGCCCGAGAGCGGCGAGCAGCCCGCCCAGGCGGAGCTGCAGCAGTACGTGCGGGACCGGCTGCCGCGGTATCTGGTGCCCAGCGCCTGCGTCGTGCTCGACGCGGTGCCGCTGACCAGCACCGGGAAAGTGGACCGGGCCCGGCTGCCCGAACCCGGTCCGGCGCAGGAACTGCCTTACACCGCGCCGCAGACGGAGACCGAACAGCTGCTGGCCGACATCTGGGCCGCCGTGCTCAAGCTCGACCGGGTCGGGGTGCGCCACCATTTCCTCGACGTCGGCGGCGAGTCCCTGCGCGCGATGCAGGTGATCGCCGCGACGAACAAGCTTTTCCGGATCGCGTTGTCGGTGCGGAAGCTGTTCGACGCGCCCACCATCGCGGAGTTCGCGCTCGTGGTGGACGGGGCGCGGAGCGGGGCCGAGCTGTCCGGCGCGGGGCCCGGAAGAGGCCGCGGATGACCCTGCCGGCGGCGTCCGGGCCGCTCGCCGCCGCTCAGCAGCGGTTGTGGTTCCTGCAGCGGCTGGCTCCGGACAATCCGGCGTACACCATCTGCACGGCGATCGATCTCGCCGGGCCGCTCAACCCGGCCGCGCTGCGCTGGGCGATCGCCCGGATCGGCGACCGCCACGAGATGCTGCGCGCGGTGTTCGCCGACGACGGCGCCGGTCCGGGGCAGCGGATCGCTTCCGCCGCGCCGCGGTTGCGGCTGATCGAGGCCGCCGCGGGCGAACCGGAGCTGCGCCGGCTGCTCGCCGCCGTCGCCGCCCGCCCGGCCGACTTCGGCGCGGGGCCGCCGGTGGAATGGCTGCTCCTGCGGACAGCTCCGCGACGGCATGTGCTGGTGCTTTCCTTGCACCACTTGGTGTTCGACGGCGGCTCGCTGGCAGTCGTGCGCGAGGAACTCGAAGCATGGTACCGCGCCGCGGTCAGCGGAGTGCCGGCGCAGCCGCCGCCGCCCGCGGCGGACTACCGGGATCTCGTTTCCCGGCAACAGGAACTCAGCGACCAGGACACCGCTTCGCGGGCGTTCTGGCGTGCTGAACTGGCCGCCGCGCCGCCGCGCAGCTCTCCCTTCGGCAACGCGCGGGGCGGCGAGCCGGTGCGGGTGTCCCGGCAGGTCGTGCGGCTGGGCCCGAGCGAACTCGCCGCGCTGGCCAGGCTGTGCCGCCGCACCGGCAGCACCACGTTCATGGCGTTGCTGGCCGTGCTCGGCTGCTGGGTCGGCCGGTACAGCGGGCAGCGCGACGTCGTGCTCGGCTCGCCGGTCGCGCTGCGGGAGAGCGAGCGGTCGGCGCGGACGGTCGGCCTGCTGATCAACATGCTGCCGTTGCGGTTGCGGCTGGACGGCGAGCCGGGATTCGCCGAGGTGCTCCGGCGGGCCAGGAACGCGCTGCTCGACGCGCTCGACCACCGCTGGCTGCCGTTCGAACGGATCGTCGACGAGCTGGGCGTGCCCCGCGAACTGGAGAGCACGCCGCTTTTCCAGGTGCTTTTCGCCTATCAGCGGCCGCCGGAACCGCCTGGCCTGCCGGGGATCGCGGCCCGGCTGATCGACGTGCCCGCCGCGGCCGCGAAGTACGAGCTGACGGTCACCGGGGCCGACACCGCCGACGGGCTGGAGCTGATCTTCGAGGCGGACGGCGGTTCCTGTGCGGAGCCGGACCTCGCCGAGTGCTGCCGCCGGTTCCGGATTCTGCTCGCCGCCGCGCTCGCCGAACCGGACCGGCCGGTGGAGCGGCTGGACCTGACGACCCCCGAACAGCGGCGGGCACTGCGCGCCCCGGCCGCGATCGACCCCGGCGAAGGCGAACTGGTGCACCGCCTGGTGGAAGCCGCGGCCGCGCGGCAGCCCGACGCGGTGGCCGTCGCACACGGCTCAGCCCGGCTGAGCTACCGGATGCTGGACGCCTGGGCCGACCGGATCGCCGCGGACCTGCGCGCCCGGGGCAGCCGGCCGGACGAGGTGATCGGGGTCTGGCTCCCGCGGACTCCTGCGCTGGTCGCCGCCGTGCTCGGCGTCCTGAAAGCGGGCGCGGCCTTCCTGCCGATCGGCACCGAACAGCCCGCGGAACGGGTCCGGCTGATGCTCGCCGAAACCGGTTCCCGGCTGGTGCTCGGCGACGACGAACTGCTGGCCCGGCGCGGAGCCGCGACGGTCGCGCTGCCGGAGGCGATCCGGGTCCCCGCACCGGGGCCGGGGCCGGCGCGCCGGACGACGGTCTCGCCGAGGGCGCTCGCCTACGTGCTTTACACCTCCGGATCCACCGGCAGGCCGAAGGGCGTGGCCATCGAACACCGCAGCGCGGCGGCGTTCCTGCGCTGGGCGGGGCGGGAGTTCGGGCCGGACGGGCTCCGGAGCGTCCTCGCGACCACTTCGATCGGCTTCGATCTCGCGTTCTTCGAGCTGTTCGCGCCGCTGGCCCACGGCGGGACCGCGGTGCTGGCCGAGGACGCGTTGCGGGTGCCGGGAATGCCCGCCGCGACGGGTGCGACGCTGCTGAACTCCGTCCCGTCGGCGGTCGCCGCGCTGCTGGACGTCAACGGCGTTCCCGCTTCGGTCGACGCGGTGAACCTGGCCGGGGAACCGTTGCCGAGGGAGCTGGCCGACCGGCTTCAGCGCCGCCGGATCGTGGTCCGCAATCTCTACGGGCCCTCCGAGGCCACCACCTACGCCACCGCGGGAGTGGTCGCCGCCGACGGCCGTCCGCCGACCATCGGCACTCCGGTCGGCACGGTCCGTGCGTGGGCGGCCGACGACCGCGGCCGCCCGGTGCCGGACACGGTGACCGGCGAACTGCGCATCGGCGGGCCCGCGCTCGCCCGCGGCTACCACGGTCTTCCGGCGAGGACGGCGGAGGCGTTCGTGCCCGATCCGTTCGGCGCTCCCGGCAGCCGCGTCTACCGCACCGGCGACCTGGTGCGGCGGCGGTCCGGCGGCGAACTGGTTTTCGCCGGGCGCCGCGACACCCAGGTCAAGGTGCGCGGGGTGCGCGTCGAACTCGGCGAAGTGGAACAGGTGCTCCGCACGGTGGCCCCGATCCGCGACGTGGTCGTCCTGGCCGACGGGGAGACGGCCGGGGACCGGCGGCTCGTGGCGTTCGCCAGCGCGGTGCCGGGGGAGCGGCTTTCACCGGAACGGGCGCTGGCCGCGCTGCGTCCGCTCCTCCCGGCGGTGATGATCCCCTCGGCGATGGTCGTGCTGGCGGAACTTCCGCACACTGCCAACGGAAAACTCGATCGGGCCGCGCTCGCGCACCGTGCTTCCGCCGCGCACCGCGACCGCCGTCCGGGGCAGGCTCCCCGCACCGCGCTGGAGCGGGACATCGCGCGGGAATGGCAGCGGGTGCTCGGGATCGAGCGAGTCGGGGTGCACGAAGGGTTCTTCGCCCTCGGCGGGAATTCCCTCGGCCTGCTCCGCCTGCACCACGCGCTGGCGAGCACCGTCCATTCCGGACTCCGGTTGGTGGATCTGTTCCGGTTCCCGGACATCGCCAGTCTCGCCGGGCATCTCGACCGGCCAGCGGAACCCGGACCGCACGCGCGGCCCGCCGACCCGGCTCAGGCCCGCGGCCGTCGCCGCAGGCAGCTCGCCGGGCGGGGACCGGAGCGGCGGCCATGACCCTCACCCCGTCACCCCCCAGCCCGTCGCCCGGGAACTCGCTGCCCGAGGACCGCGCGCCCGGCCCCGAACCCGTCGCGGTGATTTCGCTGGCCGCCCGGTTCCCCGGCGCGGACACCGTCGAGCGGTTCTGGGCGGGACTTCGCGCGGAAACCGAGAGCATCGCCCGGTTCCCCGATCCCGCGCCGGAATCCCGCCCGCGTTTCGTGGGCGCCGAAGGCGTGCTCGGGGACATCGCGGGCTTCGACGCGGAGTTCTTCGGCTGCTCCCGCCGGGAGGCCGAGGTGATGGATCCGCAGCACCGGATCTGCCTGGAAGCGGCGTGGACCCTGTTCGACACCGCCGGGTACGACCCGGCGGCGCTGGGCGTCCCGGCCGGGGTGTTCCTCTCCGCGAGCCTCAGCTCGTACCTGGTGCGCAACCTGCTGCCGAACGCCGCGCTGCTGCGCGACCTCGGCGGTTTCCCGTTGCTGATCCACAACGACAAGGACTTCGCGGCCACCACGATCTCCTACAAGCTCGGCCTCACCGGACCGAGCGTCTGCGTCGGCTCGGCGTGCTCCTCGTCGCTGGTCGGCGTGCATCTGGCCGTGCGCAGTCTCGAATCCTTCGAATGCGACCTGGCCGTGGCGGGCGGGGTCTCGCTGCAGGTGCCGCAAGCGCAGGGCTATGTGTACGCCGAGGACGGGATCTACTCGCCGGACGGCCGGTGCGCGGCGTTCGACGCCTCGGCCTCCGGCACGGTCGGCGGCAGCGGCGTGGGGCTGGTGCTGCTCAAACGGCTGTCGGACGCGCGCCGGGACGGCGACCGGGTGCACGCGCTGCTGCTCGGGTCCGCGGTGAACAACGACGGCGGGCACAAGGCGGGCTACACCGCGCCGGGCGTTCAGGGCCAGCGCGACGTGATCGTCGAGGCGCAGGCGGCGGCCGGAGTCTCCGCCGAGAGCATCGGGTACGTCGAGGCGCACGGCACCGGCACGGCGATCGGCGACCCGATCGAGGTCGAGGCGCTCACCGCGGCCTTCCGGCTCACCACGGACCGCACGGGGTTCTGCGCGCTCGGCTCGGCGAAGACGAACGTGGGGCACCTCGACGCGGCGGCGGGCATCGCGGGGCTGATCAAGGCGGTCGGCGCGGTGCGGGACGGCGTGCTCCCGGCCAGCCTGCACTACCGCGCGCCCAACCCGGCGATCGATTTCGCGAGCACTCCGTTCCGCGTCAACGCTTCCACCGTCCCGTGGCCGGAGACCGGCGCCCCGCGCCGGGCCGGGGTCAGCTCGTTCGGCGTCGGCGGCACGAACGCTCATGTGGTGCTGGAACAGCCGCCCGCGCCGGTGCCGGTCGAACGGGAACGGCGGCCGGTCCAGCCGTTGCTGCTTTCGGCGCGCACGCCAGCGGCGCTGGAGCAGGCAGGCGTCGAGCTGGCGGAATGGTTGCGGGACAACCCGGAGACCGACTTGGCCGACGTGTCCGCGACGCTCGCCGGGCGGCGCGCGCATCGGCATCGGCGCTTCGTGGTGGCCGCGACCGCCGAGGAAGCCGCCGCGGCGCTGTCCGAGCAGGCACCGCCGAGGACCGCTGCCGCCGAGGCGCGGGCGGCGTTCCTGTTTTCCGGGCAGGGCAACGGTTATCCGGGCATGGGGACCCGATTGTGCGCTGGCGATCCGGGGTTCCGGCGGCATTTCGGCGACTGCGTCCGGCTGCTGGCGGAGCGCGGTGTGCAGCTGCGCGAGCTGATCGACGCGCCCGGTGCGACGCCCATGGACCAGATCGCCGGGTTCTCGGTGTCGTACGCGCTGGCCCGCACCCTGACCGGCTGGGGTGTCGAGACGAGCGCCGTGCTCGGGCACAGCGTCGGTGAGTACGCCGCGGCGACTGTGGCCGGGGTGTTCTCGCTGTCCACTGCGCTCGATGTGGTGGTCGCGCGCGCCGAGGCGCAGTCCGCTCTTCCGGACGGCCGGATGCTGGCGGTGCCGCTCGGCGCGGGCGAACTGCGGCCGATGCTGGGGGACGACGTGGCGCTGGCCGCTGTCAACGCTCCGGACCGGTGCGTGGTCTCCGGGCCTCCCGGCGCGGTGTCGGCGCTGGCCGCCCGGCTGTCCGGCGACGGGGTGCCGACCAGACTGCTGGCCGTGCGGCACGCCTTCCATTCCGCGGCGGTCGACGGGATCCTCGGCCGGTTCCGGGACGCACTGGCCGGAGCGGAATTCGGCGTCCCACGGCTGCCGTTCCTGTCGACGGTCACCGGGGACTGGGCTGATCCGGCCGACGTGGCCCGTCCCGAGTACTGGCTGGCCCAGCTGCGCGGCCCGGTGCTCTTCGACGCCGCGCTGGACCGGCTGGCCGAGTCGCCCCCGGCGGCGGTGCTGGAACTCGGTCCCGGCGCCGGGCTGGCCCGGCTGGCGGGCCGCAAGCTCCGTCCCGGCACGAGCTTCGCCGCGAGTTGCCTGCCTCCGGAACCGGAGCGGGAGACCGGGCATCTGGTGCGCGCGGCGGCCGGCGCCTGGGCCTCGGGGTGCGCGGTCGACTGGGCGGCTTTCCACCGGCCGCAGCGGCCGCAGCGGCCGCAGCGGACATCGGTGCCGGGATATCCGTTCCAGCACCGGCGGTACTGGATCGACGCGCCGGGCGAGCCGGGGCGACTGGCGGGTCTGCTGCCGGATCCGGTGGTGCCGGGCGAGGCGCCGGGCATCGACAGCCATCCGGGGCTGCGCGCCGAACTCGACCTGCTGTGCCGGGCGCTCCTGCTGGATTATCTGGGCGCGGTAGGAATTTCCACGGCGCCGGGCGCGCGCCACCAGGTGGCCGAACTGCGCGCCGCGCTCGGCGTGGCGGCGGAGTTCTCGCGGTTCCCGGACTTCGCGCTCGCCGTGCTCGCCGAGGACGCAGTCGCGCGCCGCGACGGCGACGAAATCGTCTTCCTTCCCGTGCGGACCGACGAGTCCGCGGCCGTGCACGCCCGGCTGGTCCGCGAGCACCCCGGATTCGCCGGGCTCGCCGACCTGCTGATGCGCTGCGGCGAGGCGTACCCGGAGGCGCTGCGGGATCCGCGGACGGCGCTCGGCGTGCTCTACCCCGGTGCGGACGGCGCGCTGCTGCGCCGGGAACTGGGGGAGCGGACTGCCGGGCACCGGTCGGTCGACGCGCTGCTGCGGACGCTCGGCGACGCCCTCGAACGGCTCGCCGCCGAACTGGACCGTCCGGTGCGGGTGCTGGAGGCCGGAGCCGGGGAAGGCACGCTCACCCAGCGCCTCGCGGCCCGGCTCGGCCCGGACCGGCTGCGGTACCACGCCACCGACGTTTCGCCGCTGTTCGCCGCCGGACTGGCCGAGGCCGCCGCGGCGCGGGGCGTGCCGCTGACCACCGGGGTGCTCGACATCGCCCGCGATCCGGCCGCCCAGGGCGTTTCCGGCGGATACGACCTGGTGTGCGGGCTGGACGTCGTGCACGCCGCCCCGGACGTGCGGGCAAGCCTGCGCCACCTGAAGTCCCTGCTGGCTCCGGGCGGGGTGCTCGCGCTGGTCGAGACGGTGCGGCAGGACCGGTGGCTGCCGATGATCTGGGGGCTGACGACCGGCTGGTGGAGCTACTCGGACCGATTCCGCGACCACGGCCCGCTGCTCGACGTCCCGCGCTGGCGGGAAGCGCTCGCGGACGCCGGTTTCGCCGCCGTTGCGGTGCGCACCGCGGCGCAGCGGCAGCCGGACGCAGCGCTGATCTTGGCCGAGGCCGCGACGGCGGGGCAGCCGAACCCGGCCGGGCCCGGAAACGGGGTGCAGCCGGATACCGGGCCCGGGACAACGGCCTCGCCGGGAACCGCCGGGAATCCGCTGTCCCGCGAGGACCCCGGCGGCTGGGTCTACCTGCCCGGCTGGCGGCACGCGGCCCCGGCGCCCGCACCGGGCCCGCAGGACGGCCGGACCTGCCTGCTGCTGGCCGACGGCCCGCTCGGCACGGCGGTCGCGGAACGGCTCGGCGCGCTCGGCGTCCAGGCGGTTTTCGGTCCGGCTCGGCACGACGATTTCCGCGCGCTGCTGGCCGCGCGAGGCCGGGCGCCGGAGCTGGTCGTGCATCTCCGGCCGTTCGAGGCGGCGGAGCCGGGGCGGCCGCTCGATCCGGACTCGGCGCGCGAAGGACAGCTCGCCGGGCTGCACAGCCTGCTGGAGCTGGCCCGGGCGTTCGGCGCGGAACCCGGCGACCGGCCGGTCCGGCTGGTCGCGGTCACCAGGGGAGCGCAGCCGGTGCTCGGCGACCTGGACCATCCGGAACACGCGACGGTGGCCTCCGCGGTCAAGGTGATCCCCCGGGAGCTGCCCGCGTTGTCCTGCACCGCGATCGACCTGGAAACGGCCGAAACCGGCTGTGCCGAACTGGCGGAGCGGATCGTCGCGGAGCTGCTGGACCCGGCCGCGCCCGCCGAGATCGCTTACCGGGGGCGGCAACGGTTCGAACGCGGCTACGAGCCGCTGCGGCTCGACCCGGCGGGCGCGCCGCGCGGCGACGGGGTCTACCTGATCTGCGGCGGGCTCGGCGGAATCGGCCTCAGCCTGGCCGAATACCTGGCGCCGGGCGCTCGCGCGCTGGTGCTGACCCGGCGCACCCCGTTCCCCGAGCCGGACGCATGGCCGGGCTGTCGCGCGGCCCGTCCGGACGGCGACGACACCACGCGGCTGATCGACCGGCTCGCCGCGCTGACCGCGGACGGCACCGGTCTGCTGATCCGGCAGGCCGACGTGACGGACGAGGCCGGGATGCGGGCGGTCGTCGCCGAGGCGGAACGGCGGTTCGGGCCGGTCACCGGCGTCGTGCACGCGGCCGGGACCCCGGACACCGCGGGCATGATCCAGCGGCGCGACCGGCGGGCGACCGACGAGGCGATCGCGTCGAAAGTCCTCGGGCCGGTCGTGCTGGACGCCGTCCTCGGCGACCGTCCGCTGGAGTTCTTCGTGCTGTGCTCCTCGATCGGGAGCGTGCTGCACAAGCTGAAGTTCGGCGAAGTGGGATACGTGGCGGGCAACGACTTCCTCGACGCGTTCGCCGCCTACCGCGCGGCCAGGCGGAGCGGCCGGACGGTGTCGATCGGGTGGACCGACTGGACCGAAGCCGGGATGTGGGCCTCCGCGCAGGAACGGCTGACCGCCCGCTACGAGGCGCCGGGCCCGGACGTCGCCGGGCCGGGCGGAGACCTGCTCGGCGGGATCAGCCGGGCCGAAGGGACCGAGCTGTTCGCCCGCGTCCTCGCCGGCCGCCCGGCGCCGCGGGTGCTGGTCTGCAAGCAGGACCTGGCCGCGCTGCTGGCGAGGCACGAGGCGTTCAGCACCGACGACCACCGCGCCGCGGTCGCCGGTCTGCGGATCGCGCCGTCGAAACGGGACCGCGCCGCGCTGTCCGCCGAATACCGGGCCCCCGGTTCGTCGCTGGAGCGGGGCCTGGCCGCCTGCTGGGCGAGCCTGCTCGGCGACGACGCGATCGGTGTGCACGACGACTTTTTCGAACTGGGCGGCGATTCGCTGATCGCGCTCCGGCTGCTGTCGGTCGTGCGGGAACGGTACGGGGTCGAACTGTCGATGGCGCAGTTGTTCGACGCGCCGACGATCACGGCCCAGGCCGCGGCGATCGGCCGTGCCGCGGGCGGGGACCAGGAGGAGGTGCTGCTGTGAACGCCTCTGCCGAGTCTGTTGTGGACACTCCGGAGTTTCTCGCGGAGCTGCGCGGCAAAGGGATCACCGTCGCCGCCGAGGGCGATCGGCTGCGCTGCTCCGCGCCGCACGGCGTCCTCACCGCGGAGCTTCGCGCGGAAATCGCCGCGCGCAAACCGGAGATCCTCCGCGAACTGCGCGACGCCGGAACGATCCCGGCGCTCGGCAGGACGCGGTTCCCGTTGTCCTTCGGCCAGGAACGGCTGTGGCTGTCCCACCGGTTCCACCCCGAAGCCAGCGCGTACAACCTCCCGCTGCGCGTCCGGCTGACCGGAACGCTGGCCGTGCCCGCTCTGCGCACGGCACTGGGCGGCCTGGTCCGCAGGCACGCCGTGCTCCGCACGCGCTACCCGGTCGTGGACGGGCAACCGGTCGCCGAGGCGGATCCTGCCCTCGGTTGCCCGGAGCTGCCGCTGGTGGACCTCGTCGGCGTTCCCGCGTCGCGGGCGAGCCGCCGGATGGCCGCCGCGCTGGCGACCCGGCCGTTCGACCTGGCGACCGGTCCGGTGCTGCGGGCCGTGCTGTTCCGGCGGCGCCCGGAAGACCACGACCTGGTACTGGTCCGCCAGCACATCGCGAGCGACGGGTGGTCGCTGGGAATCCTGCTGGCCGACCTCGCCGAGCTGTACCGCGCGCACTCCGGCGGGACGCCCGCGCGGCTGGCCGGTCTCGCCGTGCAGTACGGCGATTTCGCGGCCTGGCAGCGAAATCGGGCCGAAACCCCGGAATTCGCCGAGCGCCTCGCCCGGTGGACCGCCGCGCTCGCGGGCGCGCCCGCCCGGCTGGACCTGCTGGGCCGTGCGTCCGCCGCGGAAACCGGCCGCCCGGCCGGGCTGGTGCGGTCCCGGGTCGGCGAAGAGCTTTCGGGCCGGCTCCGGCGGCTGGCCGCCCAGCGGCGCATGACCCTGTTCCCGGTCCTGCTCGCCGGGTTCGCGCTGGCGGTGAGCAGCCTCGCCGGACAGCGCGATCTGGTGATCGGCGCTCCGGTGGCGGGCCGCACCCGGCGCGAACTGCTGCCGCTGGCCGGATGTTTCGCGAACCTGCTGCCGCTGCGGATCGACCTGTTCGGCGACCCGGGTTTCGCGGAGCTGGCGGCCCGGGCGGGCGCAGTCGTCCGACAGGGGCTCGACGACCAGGAGGTGCCCTTCGAGCGGATCGTCGAGGCGGTGCGCCCGGAACGGTCGTTCGCCGACACCCCGCTCGTCCAGCTCGCCTTCGCGTTCCAGAACACTCCCGCGCCGCACATCGCGTTGCCCGGGCTCGCCGCGGCCGTGCTGCCTTCGCCGCCGGTCTCGGCGAAGTTCCCGCTCACCATGACGGTGTCTCCCGAAACCGAGGGGCTGGACCTGGAACTGGAGTTCGACGAGACCCGCCTGCACCCCGCGACGGCGGCCGAGATCGTGACCCGGACGGTGACCGCGCTGGAACACGCGAGCGCGGAGCCGGACCGGCCGGTGTCGGAGATCCGCTGGACCGCGGCGGTTCCGTCCGGGCCGGTCGCCGAGGCTCCCGCCGGAAGCGGGTGCCTGCACGAGGAATTCGAGCGGATCGCCGCCGCGCGACCGGACGCGGTGGCGGTCAGCGACGGCGGGCGCCAGGTCAGCTACCGGGAACTCGACCGGCGCGCCAACGGACAGGCGCGGGCCCTGCGGGCCCGGGGCGTCGGCCGGGAATCCCTGGTCGGGTTGTGCGCGCGGCCGTCGATCGACCTGGTGACCGGGATGCTGGCGATCCTCAAGGCGGGCGCGGCCTACGTCCCGCTGGACCCGGCGGATCCGCCCCGGCGACGGGCGGAACTGGCCGCCGCGGCGGGGATCTCGGTGCTGCTGACCCGGCCGGAGGTGCGGCACGCGCCGGACCTCGGCGTCGAGGTTCTGCACATCGACGGGGCAGGGAACCGCGCGCCGGTCCGGGCGCCGGTGAGCCCGGGCAATCTGGCCTACGTCGTGTTCACCTCGGGGTCGACCGGCGCGCCCAAGGGCGTGCTGGTCAGCCACGCCGGAATCACCTCGGTGCTGGCCGGGTGCCGGGCCGCGCTGCCGGAGCTGCGCGGACGGCAGACCTGGGCGATGCTGCATTCCCCGGCGTTCGACTTCTCCGCCTGGGAGATCTGGGGCGCGCTGACCGGCGGGGACCGGCTGCTGATCGTGCCGCCGGAGGTCGTCCGCGCCCCGGACGAGCTGGGTGCGGCGCTGCTGGCCGAGCGGGTCAGCGTGCTGAGCCAGACCCCGGGGGCGTTCCGCGCCCTGCTGCCCGCCGCGCCGCGGCGCGGCCTGCCGCTGTCCGTAGTCGTCTTCGGCGGCGAATCCTGCGAAGTGGCGAGGCTCGCGCCCTGGTTCGACCGGCACGGCGACCAGGCTCCGGTCCTGGTCAACATGTTCGGCATCACCGAGACCACGGTGCACGTCACCGTCCGCCGCTTGCGGCAGGCCGACATCGCGGGTCCGGTCGCCAGCCCGCTGGGGCGGGCGCTGCCCGGCCAGCGGGTCGAAGTCCTCGCCCCGGAAGGACATGCGCTGCCGGTCGGCGGCCAAGGCGAACTGGTGGTGAGCGGAGCGGGGGTGGCGCGGGGCTATCTCGGCCGTCCCGGGCTGACCGCGGACCGCTTCCGGCCCGGGCCGCACCGGCCGGGCGCGCGCAGGTATCACTCCGGCGACCTCGTCCGGGTCCTGCCCGGCGACCTCGACTACCTGGGCCGGATCGACAAACAGGTGTCCCTGCGCGGGTTCCGGGTGGAGCCCGCCGAAGTGGAGGCCGCCGTGCTGGCGCATCCCGGCGTCCGCGACTGCGCGGTGGTCCCGCACGGCTCGGGCGACCGGCGGCAGCTGGTCGCGTACCTCGTCGCCGAGCCGGGGACGACGGTTTCGGAGCTGTCGAGCGGAGCGCTGCGGGATTTCCTGTCGGACGCGCTTCCGCGCTATCTGGTCCCCGCCCGCTCGGTCGTGCTGGACCGGATTCCGCTGACCAGGAACGGGAAACTCGACTCGGCGGCGCTGCCCGAACCGCCGGGGGAACCGGACGGGCCGCGCGGGCGGGCCCCGGTCACCCCGACCGAGAGGACCGTCGCCGGGCTGCTCGCCGAGGTGCTCGGCTGGCCCGGCCCCGCCGGGATCGGCGGACAGGACAACTTCTTCGACCTCGGCGGCGATTCGCTGCTCGTCACCCGGCTCCACTTCCGGCTGGTCGCCGAGTTCGGGATCGACCTGCCGGTGCGGAAGGTGTACCAAGCGCCGGACGTCGAGGCGCTGGCCGCCACGGTGGACCGGCTCCGGGCCGAGCGGCGCCGCGACCTGGTCCGGGAAGCGCTGCGGCAGGCCGAAGCCGCCGGACGGGAGGAGGCGCGATGACCGCCCGCACGGCGCGGAGCATCGTCGACATCGCCCGCGCGCACGCCGAAACCGCGCCCGGCCGTCCCGCGTACCTTTTCCTCGCCGACGGGACGACCGAATCGGCGAGCCGTGACTTCGGCGGCATCGATCGGCGGGCCAGGGCGATCGCGGCGGAACTCGCGGCGCGCGGATGCCGGGGCGAGCGGGTGCTGATCGCGTACCCGTCGAGCATGGAGTACGTCGAATCCTTCCTCGGCTGCCTGTACGCGGGAAGCGTCGCGGTGCCGTGCGATGCGGGACAGAGCGGGCCCGGCGCGGAACGGCTCGCCGCGATCCGCGCGGACGCCCGGCCCGCGCTGGCGCTGTGCCTGCCGGAGAACGACGCGGAGCCGCTGACCGGACTGCCCCGGCTCGACGTGCGCACCGTGCCCGACGACGCGGCGGAAAGCTGGACCGATCCCGGAGCCCGTTCCGGCGATCTCGCGTTCCTGCAGTACACCTCCGGGTCCACGCGGACGCCGAGCGGCGTTCTGGTCACCCAGGCCAACATCCTCGCCAACGAGCACGCGATCGAGGTGGCCTGCGGCAACGACCGGGATTCCGCTTTCGTCGGCTGGCTGCCGCTGTTCCACGACATGGGGCTGATCGCGAACCTGCTGCAGCCGTTGTACCTCGGCTCCCGCTCGGTGCTGATGCCGCCGGACGCTTTCCTGCGGGCTCCGCTCGCGTGGCTGCGCGCGGTGGACAAGTACCGGGCCCGGGTCAGCGGCGGCCCGAACTTCGCGTACGAGCTGTGCTTGCGGCGCATCGGCGAGGAGGACCGGGCGGGGCTGGACCTCTCGGACTGGGCGGTGGCCTACAACGGCGCGGAACCGGTCCGGCACGACACGATGCGCCGGTTCGGCGAGGGGTTCCGCGCGGCGGGTTTCGCGCCGACGGCGCACTTTCCCTGCTACGGCCTGGCCGAGGCGACCTTGATCGTGGCGTCGGCCCCGGTGGCGGAGGAGCCGTCGACGCTCCGGGCCGACCCGGCCGGACTCCGCCGCGGCACGGTCGCCCCGGTGCCCTCGGACGAGCCGGGCAGCACCCTGGTCAGCAGCGGGTATCCGGTGGCCGGCACGGAGGCGCGGCTGGTCGACCCGGAGACCCGCGAGCCGGTGCCGGACGGCCGGATCGGCGAGGTCTGGTTGCGGGGCGGCGGAATCGCGGCCGGGTACTGGAACCGGCCCGCGGAGACCGAGGAGAGCTTCGGCGCGCACCTCGCCGGGACCGGGGACTCGCCGTGGCTGCGGACCGGGGACCTCGGCTTCCTGCTGGCGGGCCAGCTCTATCTCACCGGACGGCGCAAGGATCTCGTCGTCATCCGCGGGGAGAACCACTTCCCGCAGGATGTGGAGTACACCGCCGAGCGCGCGGACCCGGCCCTCCGGCGTTCCTGCTGCGCGGCGATCCCGGTGGACTTCGACGGCGCCGAAGAGCTGGTGCTGTGCTGCGAACTCGCTTCTCCGGGCAGCGAGCCGGATCTTCCCGCGATCGCCGCGCGGGTCCGGCGGGCGATCGCGCTGCGGCACGGGGTCGAAACCCGCCTCGTCGTGTTCGTGGCCAAGGGCGGCGTGCCGAAGACGACGAGCGGCAAGGTGCGCAGGCAGCGCTGCCGTCAGTCCTATCTGGACGGTGAGCTGCCGGTGCTCGGCGCCGTCGGCGCCCGCCGGGCCGAGATCCCGGAACTGCCGAGCCGCGCGGAACTCGCGGTGGCCGGGCCCGAGGGCCGGGCGGCGGTGCTGGCGGACGCGATCGGCCGGGTCGCGGCGGCGCTGGCCGGGATCAGCGTTTCCGTCCGGCCGGACGAACCGCTGGTACGGCTCGGGCTCGACTCCCTGGGCGCAACCGAACTGCGGCACCGGGTCCAGCGGCGGTACCGGGTGGACCTCGGCGCCAGCGCGCTGGCCGCCGCACCGGACGACCTCGCCGCGCGAGTGCTGGCCGGTGCGGTCGATGCCCCGGTGGCTCCCGGCGCCGGCGACCGCTATCCGCTGACCGAGGGCCAGGAAGCCCTGTGGTTCGAACACGAACTCGACCCCGGCGGCGCTGCTTACACGCTCGCCAGAGTGCTGCGCTTCGACGGACCGCTCGACGTCGCGGCCCTGCGCCGCGCGGTGGACACGGTCGTCGCGCGGCATCCGGCGCTGCGCACCAGATTCCCGGTCCGCGACGGCAGGCCGTGGTGCGAGCCGGTGCCGGCCGGACCGCGTCTTCAGGTGCTCGACGTGCCCGGCGAAGACCTCGCGGCCCGGCTGCTCGACCTCGCCGAGCGGCCGTTCGACCTGAGCGCGGCGCCGCCGTTCGCCGCGACGCTGCTGCGCCGGGACGAACGCACCCACCTGCTCGTGCTGACCGCGCACCACCTCATCGCCGACCTGTGGTCGTTCCTGGTCCTGCTCGGCGAGCTGCGGACGGCCTACGAGGCGGGGATCCCGGCGAGCCTGCCGGAAAGCCGGAACCCGCACGCTTTCGCGCTGGCTGTCGCGAAGGACTACGCGGACTCCCCGGCGTACCTCAGGGACCGGGACTTCTGGCGCGAGACGCTGGCGGACGCGCCGCCGGGCCTCGCTCTGCCCGCCGACCGCTCCCACTCGCCCGGCCGTGACTTCCGCGGCTCCACTGTGGACTTCCGGCTGCCGCCCGGGCTGGTCCGGGAACTGCGCGCGCTGGCCAGGGATTCGTCCTGCACGTTGTTCACCGTCCTGCTCGCGGCGTACCGGACCTTGCTGCACCGCTGCACCGGTCAGCCGGACCTGGTCCTCGGCACCCTCCTCGCCGGACGGGACAGCGCCGAACTCGCCGGGGCCGTCGGCTACTTCGTCAACCCGGTCCCGCTCCGCTCCCGCTGTTCGCGCGCGACCTCGTTCCGCGCGCTGCTCGCGGACACCGGAAACCTGGTGCGCGAAGCGGTCGAGCACGGCCGGTATCCCTTCCGGCAGCTGGTCACGGAGCTGGCTCCGGCCCGGGACGCCGGTCGCGCCACCCTGGTGCAGAGCCAGTTCGTGCTCCAGCAGGAGTACGGCGAACCGGACGAGGGGCTGTTCGCGCTGGCGCGGGGCGGCACGGGACAGACCGGGTTCGGGGCGGCGACCGTCTCGCCGGTCGAGGTGCCCCGCCGCTGGTCGCAGCTCGACCTGAGCCTGAGCATGGCCCGGCTGGGCGGCGAGCTGACCGGCCGCTGGGAGTACCGCACCAGCCTGTTCGACGCCGCCACGGTGTCGGCGATGTCCGCGCACTTCACCGAGCTGCTGCGCGCCGCGGTCGCGGAACCGGACCGGCCAGTCGCGTCGATCGCGGTGCCGGACACCGAAAAAGACGGGTGGGGCCGGGTCCGCTACCGGCCTGATCCCGGGGGCTTGCACCGGCTCGCGGCCGCGGCGGCGAGCGCGAAACCGGACACGACGGCCGTGCTCGCGCCGGACGCCGCCGGCGGCTGGACCCAGCTCAGCCACGGCGCGCTGCACCGGGCGGCGACCGGAGCGGCGGCCGGGCTGCGCGCGCTCGGCGCCCGGCCGGGCGAGCCGGTCGCGGTGCTGCACCGGCGCCGCGCCGCGCTGCCGATCGCCTATCTCGCCGTGCTGCACGCCGGATGCGCGGTGCTGCCGCTCGATCCGGACGACCCCGCGCCCCGGCACGCCGTGCTGCTTTCCGGCAGCGGAGCCAGATTCCTGCTCACCGACGGCGAATCGCGGGACCGGGCCGCCGCGTTGCCGGTGCGGGCCCTGGACACCGCGGAGCTGGCCCGGAGCACCGGCGGCCGGTATTCGGCTCGGGTCCATCCGGAGCAGCCCGCGTACCTGCTCCACACCTCCGGTTCCACCGGGACGCCCAAGGGCGTGCTCGTCCCGCATCGCGGCATCGTCAACCGGTTGTGCTGGGCGCAAGAGCACTTCCGGCTCCGCGCCGGCGAACGGGTGCTGCACAAGACCCCGGTGGGATTCGACGTCTCGTGGTGGGAACTGTGCTGGCCGCTGATCGCGGGCGGCACCGTCGTTCTCGCGCCGCCCGGCCTGCACCGCGATCCGCAGGGGCTGGCCGGCTTCGTCGCCCGCGCCGGAATCGGCACCGCCCACTTCGTGCCGAGCCTGCTCGGCCCGTTCCTCGCCGAAGCGGCCCGACTCGGCCCGGGCGCGTCCCCGCTGCGCCGGGTGCTCTGCAGCGGAGAGGAACTGCCCGCCGCGGCCAGGACCCGGTTCCACGAGGTGTTCGGCGCGGGAACCGAACTCCACAACCTCTACGGCCCGACCGAGGCGTCGATCGACGTCACCGCCTGGCGCTGCACGCCGTCCGAGGACGGCCCGGTGCCGATCGGCCTGCCGATCAGCAACACCTCGGCCCGGGTGCTCGACGACCGGCTCGCTCCCGTCCCGCGGCCGGTTCCCGGCGAACTGTTCCTCGGCGGCGACTGCCTCGCCACCGGTTACGCCGGACGTCCGGGGCAGACCGCGGCGGCGTTCCTGCCGGACCCGTCCGGCACGGGCGGCCGGATCTACCGCACCGGCGACCGGGCCCGCCGCCGGGCGGACGGCGCGCTGATCTTCCTCGGCCGGACCGACCAGCAGGTGAAACTGGGCGGCCACCGGATCGAACTCGGCGAAGTGGCCGAACTGCTCCGTGCCCAGCCGGAGGTCGCCGACGCCGCGGCGGTGGTCCGGGACGGCCGCCTGGTCGGCTATGTCAGCGGGCCGGCGGCCCCGGCCGTG
The DNA here is from genome assembly GCF_900115345.1 of Amycolatopsis rubida. GTDB lineage: Bacteria > Actinomycetota > Actinomycetes > Mycobacteriales > Pseudonocardiaceae > Amycolatopsis > Amycolatopsis rubida. Next base: position 80,045 of record NZ_FOWC01000019.1, read on the forward strand.
CTGCGCGAACGGCTGCGCCGGACGGTGCCCGCCCACCTGATCCCGGCCCAGCTCGTTCCGGTCGACGCGCTGCCGGTCACCCCGAGCGGCAAGCTGGACCGGCGAGCACTTCCGGCACCGGCGCCGGAACCGCTGCCGGGCACGGCGCGGACCGGAACCGAACGCCGCCTCGCCGAACTGTGGGCACAGCACCTCGGCGGGCCCGCGGTCGACGTGCACACCGACTTCTTCACCCTCGGCGGCGACTCGATCCTGGCGATCCGGATCGCCGCGGCGGCGAGAGAGACCGGGTCCGGTTTCACCGTGCCCGAACTGCTGGCCAACCCCACCGTCGCCGCACTGGCCGCCCACCTCGACGCGCAGCCGGAAACCGTTGCCCCGGAACCGGAAGCGACCCTGCCGCCGTTCGCGTTGTGCCCGGAGCTGGCCGGACGCGCGGGACTGGACGACGCGTATCCGGTCTCGATGGCGCAGCGGGCCGTCCTGGCGCACCGGGACAACGACCCCGGGTACGAGGTGTACGCGACCAGCGTGGCGGTGGCCCTCCCGCTGGCTCCCGCCGCGCTGGCGCGGGCCGTTCGCGAGGTGCTGGCCCGGCATCCGTACCTGCGGTCCTCTTTCGACCTCGCCGGTCAGGCGGAACCGGTGCAGCTGGTGTGGTCGGCGGTGCCCCGGCTGCCGGTCGAGGTGGTGGACCTGCGCGCCGATCCGGCCCGCGAGGAACGCTTCGCCGCGTGGCTGGCCGCCGAGCGCAAGCGGCAGTTCGACCTGGACCACGGGCCGCTCGTGCGGTTCACCGCGCACGACGACGGGGCCGGTTTCCGTCTCACCGTCAGCAGTTTCGCCCTCGACGGCTGGTGCACCGCGCTCGTGCTCACCGAGGTGCTGCGCGGATACCGGGCGGCCGCGCGCGGGGAGAGCTGGGATCCGGCGCCGCCGAGCGTCGGCTACGCGGACTTCGTCGAACTGGAACGCGCCGCGATGCGCTCGCCGGAACAACGGGAGTTCTGGGCGGCGGAACTGCGCGGCGCCCGGCCGTCCGCGCTGCCGTACCGGGCGCCGGAGGCGAGGGGGCCGGTGCTGCAGCAGCGGATCGTGCTGGAGATCGGCGACGAGGTCCGGGACGGGCTCGGCGCGCTCGCCGCCGAACTCGGCGTGGGGCTCAAGCACGTCCTGCTCGGCGTGCACCTGCGGGTGGTGCGGTCGCTGACCGGGTCCGCGGACGCGATCACCGGACTGGAGACCAACGGAAGGCCGGAGCGTCGGGACGGGGACCGCGTGGTCGGGGTGTTCAACAACATCCTCCCGCTGCGGGTCGCGGTGCCGGACGGGGCCACCTGGGCGGACCTCGCCTCGGCCGCTTACGGCGCCGAACGCCGGACCTCGCCGCACCGCCGCTACCCGCTCGTCGCGCTGAACCGCGAGTTCGGTGCCGGGCGGCTGTTCGACACGCTCTTCGTCTTCACCCATTTCCACCTCTACCGAGATATGTCCACAGTGGACAATCTGGCGGTGTCGGACCTGCGCGCGCCCGACCAGACGTACGTGCCGCTGACGGCGCATTTCAACGTCGACGCCCTCTCCGGCCAGCTGCGCCTGCTGCTGGAAGCGGACCCCGCCAGGCTCACCGCCGAGCAGGCCGAGGAGATCGGCCGATTGTTCCGTGCCGCGCTCGATGCCGCGGCTCGGCGTCCGCACGAGTCCGCGGTGGAGCCTGGGCCGACGGAGACTCCCGCTGGGGTGCCACCGGACGGTGCGGTGCACGAGCTGATCGAAGCGGCGGTCCGCAACGGACCCGATCGGATCGCCTTGCTCGAAGACGGAAAGCAGCTCAGCTATCGCGGCCTGTGGACCGCTTCGGCGCGTCTCGCGGGAGCGTTGCAGGCGGCCCACGCCGGGCCGGACACGGTGGTGGGGCTCTGGGCCGAGCGCAGCGTCGAGTACGTCGTCGCGCTGCTGGCCGTCCTGCGCGCCGGGGCGGCCTATGTGCCCATCGATCCGGAAACCCCGCCGGAGCGAGTGTCCGCGCTGCTCGCCGAGGCGGGCGCGGTCGCGCTGGTGCTGCCTCCGAATGTTCCGGCTCCCGGCGGCGTCGAGCCGGAAACCGTGCTGCGCACGGACTTCCACCGGCCGGACCGGGGATACCGGCGGCCGGCACTGCGCGGAGAACACCTGGCCTGCGTCATGCCCACTTCGGGATCCACCGGACGCCCGAAGCTGGTCGGCGTGCCGCACCGGGGCCTGGCCGGTTACCTGCGCTGGTGCGTGCCGTATTACGGGCTCACCGAACGCACCGTCGCCCCGGTGCACTCCGCGCCGGCCTTCGACCTCACCGTCACGTCGCTGCTCGCCCCGCTGGTCGCCGGGGGAACCGCGCATCTGCTGCCCGGCAACGAAGTCACCCGGCTGGGCAAGGCGCTGACCGGCCGCCACACGTTGCTGAAGATCACCCCGTCGCATCTGGTCGCACTGGCCGGGCAGCTCGCCGCGCGGCCTCGCGCGCTCGACGGCCTCACCGTGGTGGCGGGCGGTGAGCAGCTGGACGGAAAGCAGGTCGTCGCGTTGCGGTCCGCCGTCCCGAACGCCTTGCTGTACAACGAATACGGCCCGACCGAGACCGTCGTCGGCTGCTGCGTGCACCCGGTCGGCGCGGCGGACGGCCCGGTCCCGATCGGCGGGCCGATCCCGGGCGCCTCCGCGACCGTGCTCCCCGGGACGCCCGGCGAACTGGCGGTCGGCGGCTTCGGCGTCACCAGGGGCTACCTCGGCAGGTCCGCGGACACCGCCGCGGTGTTCGTGCCCGATCCGGATCGTCCCGGCGCCCGGCGCTACCGCACCGGCGACCTGGTGCACCGCCTCCCCGGGGGCGCGCTCGTGTTCCGGGGGAGGGCCGACCGGCAGGTCAAGCTTCGCGGATACCGCGTGGATCTCGGCGAGATCGAGCACGCGCTGGCGGCGCACCCGGCCGTGGCGCTGGCCGCTGTCCTGCTCCGGGAGACGCCGGCCGGATCCCCGCGGCTGGTCGCCTACTGGAGCGGGGAACCGGAACGGCCCGCGGCGGAACTGCGGAGCTGGGTCGCGCGGCGGCTGCCCGCCCGGCTCGTGCCCGCCGAGATCCGGTGGCTGGCCGCGCTGCCGCTGACCCGCGGCGGCAAGGTCGACCACGCGGCGCTGGCGCTGCGGCCGGAACACCGGGAACGGCTGGTGGACCGGCTCGAACGGCTCACCGAGGAGGAAGCGGCCCAGCTGCTGGGCGAAGAAGCGAGCGAGCCGGGGAACCCGTCGCGAGCCGGAGGTCACGATGGCCGAGCCTGATCCGCGCGTCGAGCGGCTGTCCGGGACGAAACGGGAACTGCTGTCCCGGTGGCTGGCCGGCAGTCCCGCCGCCGCGGCGCCGGAGACCGGCGCCGAACGGACCGTCGCCGCGATCTGGCGCGAGGTGCTCGACCTCGGCGAGGTCGGGCGCGACGACGACTACTTCGCGCTGGGCGGGGATTCCGTGCACGCCATCGTGATCGTGGCCAAGCTGGAAGAGGCCGGACTGCGGATCACCGCGCAGGACCTGTTCGACCTGGCCACCGTGCGCGGCGTCGCCGAACGGGCCGTCCTCGGCGCGGTGCCGTCCGTGCCGCCCGGCCCGTCGCGCACCGAGCATCCGCTCGGCCCGATGCAGGAGGGCATGCTCTACCACTCGGCCGGGGGCAGCGGCCCGGGCGCTTACGTGGTGCAGGTCTGCTGTTCGCTGACCGGGGAACTCGACCCGGCGGCGTTCCGCGCCGCCTGGGCCGCCGTGCTGGCCGCCACCCCGGCGCTGCGGGCGTCGTTCGGCTGGGCCGGCCGCGCCGAGCCGCATCAGGTGGTCGCCGCGACGGCCGAACCGGACGTCGAGTTCCTCGACTGGCGGGACCGCGGCGTTCCGGAGCGGGCCGAGGCGCTGGCGGAGTACCTCGACCGGGACCGCGAACGCGGGTTCGACCTCGGCCGGGCCCCGCTGTTCCGGCTGGCGCTGATGCGCGAATCCGCGACCGGATGGCGCTGCGTGTGGACCCACCACCACCTGATCCTGGACGGCTGGTCGCAACAGCTCGTGCTCGCGGACGTCCTGGCGAGCTACGCGGCGCTGCAGACCGGCGCCGAACCCCGGTTGCCGCGGCGGCCCGCGATGCCGGACTACCTGGACTGGCTCCGGCCGCGAGACGCCGCCGCCGACCTCGCTTTCTGGGGCCGGCAGTTCGCCGGGCTGCCGGGGCCGTCCAGGATCGCCGGGCCGGGATGCGTCCGGGGCCAGGTGCTCGCGCCTCGGCGCGGCGAGGTCGCGGTGACCGTGCCGGAATCCGCGACCGCCGCACTGAACTCGTTGTGCCGCGGGCACGGGCTCACCGTCAGCACCGTTCTGTACGGCGTCTGGGGGCTCTTGCTCGGCGAACTGTGCGCCAGTGCCGACGTTGTCTTCGGCGTCACCGTTTCCGGCCGTCCGCCTTCGTTGCCCGGCGCCACCGAGCTGGTCGGCATGCTGATCAACACCTTGCCGCTGCGGGTGCGCTGCACCGGCGAGGCCGCGGTCCTGCCTTGGCTGCGCGAACTGCGGGACCGCTTGGCCGGAATGCGCGAGCACGGCCATCTTCCGCTGTCCCGGATCACCCGTGCGATCGGCCTGAACCGCGGCGAGACCCTGTTCGACACCATCGTCGTGATCGAGAACTTCCCCGTCGCCGTGACCGGCGGGACGTCCGGCGCGCTGGCGATCGGGGACGTGCGCACGCTCGTCGACGAAGGCTATCCGCTGGTGCTCGAAGCGGTTCCGGGCGCGGAGATCCGCTTGCGGGCCCGGCACGATCCGTCCCGGCTGACCGCCGCGGAGGTGCGCGGAATGCTCGACGCCTGCACCGGATGCCTCGACGCGCTCGTCGCCGATCCGGCGCAGCCGGTTTCCCGGCTGCGCGCCCGCTTGGCCGAACGGCACCGGCTTAGCCGCGAGCAGGAATTCCTCGACCGCCGGGACAGCGCGGGACAGCAACTGCGGACAGCGCGGCGGCGCGGCGCGGCGGACATCGGCGGAACACACGCGGGGGAGGGGTCATGACGACGGTGGTGGTGACCGGGGCGGGCGGATTCGTGGGCAGCCATCTGGTCCGCGCGGTGCGCGAGCGGTATCCGCGGGCGCGGGTGCGCGGGGTGGACCTGCGGCCTCCGGAGTACGGGCCGAGCGAGGCCGACGAGTTCCTGATCGCCGACCTGCGCGAACAGGCCCGCTGCGCGGAGGCGGTGGCGGGCGCGGACGTCGTGTTCGCGCTGGCGGCCAACATGGGCGGGATCGGCTGGACGCACGCCGCGCCCGCCGAGATCCTGCACGACAACCTGCTGATCTCGGTCAACACCGTGGACGCCTGCCGGGCGGCGGGGGCGGGCACGGTCGTCTACACCTCGTCGGCCTGCGTGTACCCGAACTCGCTGCAGGACCGCCCGGACAGCCCGCCGCTGCGCGAAACGCCGGTGTTCCCGGCGGAGCCGGACATGCAGTACGGCTGGGAAAAGCTCACCGCCGAGATCCTGTGCGCCACCTACCGCCGGACCCACCGGATGGACATCAAGGTCGCCCGGCTGCACGCCGTCTACGGCCCGCGGGGCAGTTTCACCGGGCTGCGCGCGAAATCCCTGTCGACGCTCTGCGGCAAGGTCGCCGCGGTCCCCGGGCGCGGCGGCGAGATCGAGGTGTGGGGCGACGGCACCCAGACCCGGTCCTACTGTTACGTCGACGATTGCGTCACCGGCCTGCTCCGGCTCGCGGAGTCCGCGGCGGACGAGCCGGTGAACATCGGGTCCGGGGAACGGGTCAGCATCGCCGACCTGGTCGGCCGGATCGCGGCGATCGCGGGCAAGGAGATCGTCCCGCGCTACCGGAGCGACAAACCGGTCGGGCCGAAAGGCCGGGTCTCGGACAACACGCGGTGCCGCGAGCTGCTCGGCTGGCAGCCCGGCACGGCGCTCGACGACGGGTTGCGCCGCACCTACCGCTGGATCGAAGAACAAGTCGCCGCCGGCCGCGCCGAAGAGCGGGTCGCGCGATGAGCCCGCGCGGGAACGCCCGCGACTTCGGCAGGCTCCTGCTGGGCCATTTCCGGCGGTGCCGCGACGGGAAGCTGCAGGACGTCGTCACCGAGGCGCTGCGGGACGACGAGGGCGGCCGCGCGTGGATGATCGGCGCGCTGAACAGCACCATCCGGTTCCGGCGGGAACTGGCCTACGCGCTGCGGCTGGAACCGCGGCGGCTGCGGACCAAGCTGGCGTTCCCGGCGGCCGTCCCGGCCCGCCCCCGGCCGCTGTCGCTGCTGTGCCCGACCCGGAACCGGGTGGACGGCCTCGCCGAGTTCCTGCGCAGCGTGCAGCGGACGGCGGCGGCGCCCGGCCGGATCGAAGTCCTGTGCTATGTCGACGAGGACGATCCGGCGCTGCCCGGCTACCGGGAGCTGTTCGGCGGGGTGCGCCAGCGGCGCGGGCCGCTCGGGCGGTGCGCACTGCGCGTGGGCCCGCCGATCGGCGTCGCCGCGGCCTGGAACCGGCTCGCCGCGGAAGCGACCGGCGAGTTCCTGCTGATGGCCAACGACGACCAGCTCTACGTCGACCACGGCTGGGACGCCGCCCTCGACCGGCGCGCGGGCGAACTCGCCGCGCTGCACGAGGATTCCGTGCTCTGCCTGTACTTCGACGCCGCGCAGTACCCCGGCGACGGCCGGGACTTCCCGATCGTCAGCCGGGCCTGGTACGAGACGCTCGGCTACTTCGTGCCGACGATCTTCCAGCAGTGGGAGGTCGAGCAGTGGGTCTTCGACCTCGCCGAGCGGCTGGGCAGGCTGTACCCGGTTTCCGGGATCTTCGTCGAGCACCGGCACTACCAGGACTACAAGGCCCCGTTCGACGAGACCTACCAGCGGCACCGCATGACGAGGGAGAAATCCTTCGCCGACCACGCGCTGTTCCTGCGCACCGGCCGCGAGCGGGCCGCCGAGGCCGCCAAGCTCGCGGCCCGCATCGCGCGGGGACGGCAGAGCGCGCCGGAGACCGGCGCGCGGGTCGGCGAGGAGGCCGCGGTCCGCGCTCGGCGGCATTACCGCGCGCTCATCGACGAACTGCACGCCGACGGCCAGCGCGAGGCCGCGATGGAGTGCGCGGAACTCGCCGTGCGCCAAGGGCTGTGGTCGTCTCCGCTGCACCGACCGGTCGAGTACCGCCGCGACCTGCCGGTGCGGGCGGACCACGACGCCGCGGACTTCTGGTTCACCGCGCATCTCGCCGGGCGGCACGAGGCGATCGCGGCGGAGGTGCGCGCCGCGCCGGCGGATCCGGCCGGAGCGCCGGTGCTGCTCTACCGCGACGGCGCGTGGACTGCCGCCGCGGCGGCGCTGCCGATCACCGCCGGGGTCCTCGACGGCATCCCGGAAGCGCTGGTGTTCCCCGGCGCGACCGTGGAACTGTGGCAGCTGCGCCCGCCGGTGCGCCTTCCGCCGAGCTGCGGGCCGAGCAACGCGTTCCTGCGGGTCGAATTCGGCATCGCGGTCCCGGCGGAAAGCGGGATCCGGATCGGCGGGAAGACCGGTTCCTGGCCCGAGGGCGGCTGCCTGATCTTCGACGACGGGCTGGAGCGGGAACGCTGGCACCGGGGCGCCGAACCGGCGGTCGTGCTGAGCTTCCGCGTCCCGCGACCGGGACAGTCCGCTTCGGACAGCACGTCCGCCGGGCACGCCGTCGAAGCGGGGCGGTGACCGGGATGTGCGGAATCATCGGCGTTTTCGCGGGCGGCGGCCTTTCGGCCTCCGTCGTGGCTCCGGCGATGGCGGTGCTGCGGCCCCGGGGACCGGACGGAGCCGGTGTCTGGGCCGCGCCGTCCGGGCGGGCGGTGCTCGGCCACACCCGGCTCGCGGTGGTCGACCCGGCGGGCAGCGCCCAGCCGATCGGCGACGAGTCCGGCGAGACCCAGGTCGTGGTCAACGGCGAGTTCTACGACTACCGGCGGCTCCGCCGCGAACTCGCCCGGACGGGACACCCCTGCCGGACCGAGGGCGACAGCGAACTCGCCCTGCGCCTCTACCAGCGGGACGGGTGCCGCGCGCTGGCCGAACTCCGCGGCGAGTTCGCCTTCGCGCTGTGGGACGAACGCCGGGGGGAACTGTTCGCGGCGCGGGACCGGTTCGGCGTCAAACCGCTCTACTACGCCGAGCTGGGCGGCAGGCTGTACCTGGCTTCGGAGATCAAAGCGCTGCTGGCCTGCGGTGTCCCGGCGAGGTGGGATCTGGGCGCGTTCGCCGCGCACCTGCAACTGGCGCTGCCCCCGGACCGGACGCTGTTCGCCGGGGTCCGGCAGCTCCCGCCCGGCTGTTTCCTGCGGGCGAGCGCGGGCGGGATCGCCGTCCACCGGTACTGGGACTTGGACTACCCGACGGCCGCGGAACTGGCCCGGCCGGGGAAGTCGCTCGCCGAGCACGTCGCCGAGGTCCGGGCGGGGCTGGACGAAGCCGTGCGGCTGCGCACCGTCGCCGACGTGCCGCTGGCCTGCCACCTCAGCGGCGGCATCGACTCCTCGGCGATGACCGCGGCGGCCGCCCGGCACGCGGCGGTCACCACCTTCACCGTCCGCTTCGCCGACGTCGCGCTGGACGAAAGCCCGGTCGCGGCGCGCACCGCGGCCCGGCTCGGCGTGCCGAACCACCGCGTCGACCTCGATCCGGCGTCGTTCGCCGAGCACCTGGCCGCCACGCTCCGGGCGGGGGAGATGGTGCAGGAGAACTCGCACGGCGTGGCGAGATTCCGGCACAGCGCCGCGATCCGCGCCCGCGGGTTCAAGGCCGCGCTCGCCGGGGAGGGCGGGGACGAGCTGTTCGCCGGGTACCCGCAGTTCCAGCGGGATCTGGCGCTGAGCCAGGATCCCGCGGCGCTGGAACGGGCCAGGGCGGGCTACCGGAAGCTCGCCGAGTTCGGCGCGCCCCGGCACCTGCGCGCCGTGCTGGACCGGATCGGCTTCCTGCCGAACTGGATCACCGAGCGGCACCTCGCCGTGCTGGCCCCGGCGCGGTCCCTGCTGCGTCCCGGATTCGCCCGGCTCCTCGACGAGACCGACGCCGGCGGCCCGCTCCTCGACCAGTCGCGCGCTCAGCTCGCCGGGCGCGCGCCGCTGCACCAGTCGATCTACCTGTTCGCCAAGAGCTGGCTGGCCAACTACATCCTCGCCGCGGAACGGCTGGACGCCGCGCACGCGGTCGAGGTCCGGCTGCCGTTCTTCGACCACCGCCTGTTCGCGGTCGCCCGGAGCGCGGCGCTTTCCTGGTACTCGCCGGAAGGCCGCACCAAGCACGTGCTCCGCGAAGCCGCGCGGGACGATCTGTCCGAAGAGGTTTACACGGGCGGCAAACGCGGCTTCTTCGCTCCGCCCGAGGCCGGGCTGCGCGGTTTCCTTCGCGCGCTGGACGCTGATTCGGCCCTGCGCGACAACCCTTTCTTCGATCCGGCGGCGGTGCGGCGGCTCCTGGCCGAGCCGCGGACGGGCAGCGACCGCCTGCTGCACCTGGTGGCCGGAACGAGCGTGCTCACCGCCGAATTCGGGATGACCGCCGACGCCGGGCAGACCGTGGGGGCCGGTCATGACTGAGCCGCGCGTGGACGACCTGCTCGCCGGGACGGCGGACGCCGACCTGGAACGGCGGATCGCCGCGCTGCCCCCGGAAGGCCGGGCCGTGTTCGAGCGAGTCCTTCGCGAGGGACTGGCGGCGGACGCGCTGACCGGCACCGCTGGCCCGGCGCGGCCGTCCTTCGGGCAGGAACGGATGTGGGTGCTCGGCGAACTCGCTCCGGGCGCCTACACCTACGCCACCGCCGTGCGGCTGCGCGGCCCGCTCAACGCGGTCGCACTGCGCGCGGCGGTCGACGCGGTCGTGCGGTGCCAGGAATCCTTGCGCACCACCCTGATCCAGGCCGAGGACGGGACGTTGGCCAGCGAGGTCGCCGAACGGGTCGCGGTCCCCTTCCGCCTTGTCGATCTCGCGCCGCTGAGCGAGGCCGGGGAGCTGCTCGACCGGCTCGTGCGCGCCGAGACCCGACGCGGGTTCGACCTGGGCCGCGGGCCGCTGCTCCGGACCGTGGTGTTCCGGCTCGGCCCGGCGGACCACCTGGTCCTGCTGGCCGTCCACCACGCGGTCACCGACGGCTGGTCCAACGGCGTGCTCGCGGCGGATCTTTCCGCCTGCTACCGGGACCTCGCGGCCGGGCGGCCGGTACGCCTGCGGGCCCCCGCCGTCGGTTACCGCGATTACGCCGCCCGGCAACGGGAGCGGGCCGAGGGACCGGAGTTCGCGGAGCTGGCCGCTTTCTGGCGCGAGCGGATCGCGAGCCTGCCGCGGACCGAGCTGCCGACCGACCGCCCGCGTCCGGCGGCCAGCCGCGGAGCGGGAGCCAGCTTCAGCGTCGAACTCGGCCCGGGACTGGCCGCCGCGCTCGGCGAACTGCGCGAGCGGACCGGCGGTTCGCTGTTCATGCTGGTGCTGACCGCGCTGGCGGTGGTGCTGCGCGCGACGACCGGCCAGTCCGAACTCGCGGTCGGCACTCTCGTGTCCGGGCGCGACCGGCCGGAGTTCGAGCGCCTCGTCGGGTATTTCGTCAACGTCGTGCTGCTGCGGCTGACCGTCGCGGACGGCCGCAGTTTCCGGGAAACCTGGTTCGGGGTAAGGGAATCGGTGCGGCAGAGCCTGGCGCACCAGGAGCTGCCTTACGAGAAACTGCTGGAACTGCACCGGGAAGCGGGCGGCGGCGGCCAGCCGGTCCGCGTGCTCTGCGTGGCCCAGCAGCCGCACCCGTCCCTCGACCTGCCGGGCCTGACCGCGGAGCGGGAAGACGTCGAACTCGGCGCCGCCCAGTTCGACCTGCTGGTGGAGATCTGGGAACGGGACGGCGGGATCCGGATCTCCTTCCAGTACGACGTCGACCTGTTCGCTGAGGCCACGATCCGGCTGTTCGCCGGGCACCTGCGCACCGTGCTCGCCGGTGCCGCGCGGGACGCCAGCCGGACCGGAGCCGAGCTGCTGGCCGCATCGCTCGCCCCGCCCGCGTGGCCGGCAGACCGCACCGAAAGCGTGGCCGCCCTGGTCGAAAACCAGGTGGACCGCACCCCGGACGCGGTCGCGCTCGTGGACGGCGCGCGCACGGTCACCTACCGGACGCTGGACCAGCGGGCGAACCGGCTCGCGAGACTGCTCGCCGAGCACGGCGTGCGCCCGGGCGACCGCGTGGCCTGCTGTCTGCCGCGTTCGGCCGAATCGGTGCTCGCGATGCTCGCGGTGCTCAAAGCGGGAGCAGCTTTCGTGGCACTCGACCCGGATCAGCCCGCGGATCGGGTGCGCCGGATCCTCTCCGACGCGCGGCCCGCGTGCGTGCTCGCCACCGCCGCGCTCCGCGCTAAATGCTCCACAGTGGACAGTCCACTGTGGCTGACGGACGAGCTGGGAGACCGGCTCGCGTCCGGTCCCGCGCACCGGCTCTCCCGGCCCGTGCACCGCGATTCGGTGGCCTACCTGGTTTACACCTCCGGCTCGACCGGCGAGCCCAAGGGCGTGCTCGGCACGCATCGCGGCCTGGCGAACCGGTTCCGGTGGACGAGCCGGGCCTATCCGGCGGGGGAGACGGAAGTCTGGGCGGCGAGAACGTCTCCCGGCTTCGTCGACGCGATCTGGGAGGTCTTCGGCCCGCTGCTGTCCGGCGTGCCGCTGGTCCTGGTGAGCGCCGAGGACGCCGCGGACCCGGCCGGACTGGTCGCCGCGCTCGCCGCCCGGCGGGTGACCCGGCTGGTGGCCGTTCCGGCGCTGCTGCGCATCCTCCTCGACGACCGGCCGGAGCTGTCCCGCGAACTGCCCCGGTTGCACACCTGGGTCAGCAGCGGCGAAACGCTCGGCACCGGGCTCGCCGAGCGGTTCCACCGGCGGCTGCCGGGACGGCGGCTGCTCAACCTCTACGGATGCGCCGAGGTCGCGGCGGACGCGACCGGGCACGAAACGGAACCCGGCGGCGACCCGGCCGCAGTTCCGATCGGCACCGCCATCGACGGCGTGGTCACGCAGGTGCTGACCCCGCACGGCGACCCCGTGCCCGCTCTGGGGACCGGAGAACTTCATGTCGGAGGCGCCGGGCTGGCTCTCGGCTACCACCGGCGTCCCGCCGAGACGGCCGCGCGTTTCCTTCCGGTGCCGGGAAAGGCGGCTCCGGGGCAACGCTGGTTCCGCACCGGCGACGAGGTCCGCCGCCGTTCGGACGGCACGCTCGGCTACCTCGGCAGGCTCGACGCACAGGTGCAGATCCGGGGACACCGCGTAGAACCCGGCGAGGTGGAACACGCGCTGCTGCGGCACCCGGACATCCGGGAGGCCGCCGTCGTCATCCATCGCGACGTCGCCGGCGATCCCGCGCTCGCCGCGTACGTGGCGCCGGTGTCCGAGATTCCCGGCGACTTGACCGCTCTCCTGCGAAGCCAGCTTCCGGTGTACGCGCTGCCCGCGACCGTCACCCCGCTTCCCTCGCTGCCGCTGAACCCGAGCGGCAAGGTGGACCGTTTGCGGCTCCCCGAACCCGGCCGGACACCGGAAGAACGGCCGCGCGACGAGGCGCTCACGCCGACCGAGGCCGTCGTGCTCGACGTCTTCGCCGAGGTGCTGCCCGCCGCCGGGCGCCCGGCGCTCTCCGACGATTTCTTCCTGCTGGGCGGTCATTCCCTGCTCGCCGCGCACGTGGCGACGGTGCTGCGCGAACGGCTGGGCGTCGCGGTCGGACTGGGCGATCTCGTCGCCGCGCCGACAGCCGCCGCGCTGGCCGCACGGCTGGAACGGAGCACGGCGGCCCCGCGGGAGACGATCCGGGCGGTGCCGGACCAGGCCGCCCAGCACGAGCCGTTCCCGCTCACCGACATCCAGCGCGCCTACCTGGCGGGCCGCGACGCCGAGTTCGCGCTCGGCAAGGTCGCCACCCACGCCTACCTGGAACTGACCGCGACCCGGCTCGACCCCGCCCGGTTCGAGACCGCGCTGAACGAAGTGATCGCGCAGCATCCGATGCTGCGCGCCGTCGTGTCCGCCGACGGGACGCAGCGGGTGCTGGCGCAGGTGCCCCGCTACCGGGTCGAATGCCAGGACCTGCGGCAGGACACCGGGCCCCGGCGCCGCGAGCGGCTGATCCGCTGGCGCGAGGAGCTGTCCCACCAGGTCCTGCCCGCCGGCCGGTGGCCGCTGTTCGAGGTCCGGCTCTCCCTGCTGCCCGGCGACGCCGCGCTGGTGCACCTCAGCGTCGACGCGCTGATTTGCGACGCCTACAGCTTCGGCCTGGTGATGACCGAACTGGCGGATCGTTACGCGGGGAAGTCCCGCCCGCCGCTGAACCTGACGTTCCGCGACTACGTGCTGGCCGCCGAGCGCCGCCGCGGCGAGCCCGCGCACCGGAAAGCGCTGGCGTACTGGCGAAACCGGCTGGACGACCTGCCCGCCGGGCCGGAGCTTCCGACGGCCGCCGCGCCGGAGACCGTCGACCAGCCCCGCTTCGTGCGACGTTCGGGACGGCTGGAACCGCGCGACTGGGCGGTGCTGAAAGCGACCGCCGCCGAACACGGCCTGACCCCGTCGGCCCTGCTGCTGGCCGCCTTCGCCGAGATCGTCACGCGGTGGAGCAGGAGCGCGCACTACAGCCTGATGCTCACCGTCTTCCGGCGCGAACCGGTGCATCCCGAAGTCGGCGCGCTGGTCGGCGATTTCACCTCGCTGTCGGTGTTCGAGGTCGACCACCGCACCGCTGAGTCCTTCGCGGACCGTGCGCGCGCGGTGCAGCGGCTGCTCTGGGACGACCTGGACCACGCGCAGGTCAGCGGGGTCGAGGTGATGCGCGAGCGGAACCGGAGCCGCGGCTGGCCGCCCGGACTGCTCACCCCGGTGGTGTTCACGTCGAACCTGCCGGTGGGGTCCGGCGGCGGCGCGGACGGGGACCCGGTGTTCGGCGAGCTGGAGTACGGGATCACCCAGACCCCGCAGGTGCACCTGGACCACCAGGTCAGCGAACAGCGCGGCGCGCTGGTGTTCAACTGGGACGCGGTCGACGAGCTGTTCCGCCCCGGCGTGGTCGACGGGATGTTCGAGGCGTACCAGCGCTTCCTCGCCGGGCTGGCCGCGGGCCGCCCCGGGGAGGCCGGCCTTCCCGACGCGCAGCGGGCGGTGCGCGCGGCCGTCGCGGCGGGCCCCGGTGCGCCGCCGCGCTGCCTGCACGAACCGGTGTTCCGCGTCGCCGGGGAACACCCGGAGCGGGTCGCGCTGGTCCACGGCGAGACCCGGATGACCTACGGCGAGCTGGCCAGTCGCGCGCACCGGGTCGCGCGCACGCTGCTGCGGGGCGGCCGGGACACGCTGGTCGGGATCGCCGCTCCCAAGGGCTGGCCGCAGGCGGTCGCCGTGCTCGGGGTGCTGGAGGCCGGGATGGCGTTCCTGCCGCTGGATCCCGACCTGCCCCGCGAACGGCTGCGGCACCTGATCGCGCGCGGGGAACTGCGCACCGTGCTGACCCAGGCGGACGCGGCGCCGGAACTGCCGGACGTGCGCGTGGTGGCGGTCGACCGTCCCGCGGACCTCGACCCGTCCGACGAACCGCCGCGAGTGCCCGTCGATCCCGCTGATCTCGCGTACGTCATCTTCACCTCGGGCTCCACCGGAACGCCCAAGGGCGTGATGATCGACCATCGCGGCGCGTCCGGCACCGTGGACGCGGTCAACGCCCGCTTCGGGGTCGGGCCGCGCGACCGGGTCCTCGCCGTGTCCTCGCTCAGCTTCGACCTCGCCGTCTACGACCTGTTCGGCCTGCTGGCCGCCGGGGGCACGGTGGTGCTGCCCGAGCACGGACGGCGGCGCGAGCCCGCGCACTGGGCCGAACTCGTCCGGCGCGAGCGGATCACCGTGTGGAACTCGGTGCCCGCGCTGGCCGAGGTGCTCGCCGGACACGCCAGTCCGCTCGCCCCGGACGCGCTCTCCACGCTGCGGCTGGTGCTGCTGTCCGGCGACTGGATCCCGACCGCGCTGCCGGACCGGATCCGCGCGCTCGCTCCCGGCGCGGAGGTGCTCAGCCTCGGCGGCGCGACCGAGGGGTCGATCTGGTCGGTCTGGCACCCGGTCGGCGAGACCGGCCGCGACTGGCCCAGCGTCCCGTACGGCGTCCCGATGCCCGGCCAGTCGATCCGGGTGCTCGACGACCGCCTGCGGCCGGTTCCGGACTGGGTGGCGGGCGAGCTGTACATCGGCGGCCGGGGCGTGGCGCTCGGGTACTGGCGCGACGAGGAGCAGACGAGGTTCCGGTTCCCGCCGGACCCCGCGACCGGCGGACGGCTCTACCGGACCGGCGACCTCGCCCGGCACCGGCCGGACGGGAACCTGGAGTTCCTCGGCCGGGAGGACGGCCAGGTGAAGATCAGCGGCTACCGGATCGAACTCGGCGAGGTCGAGGCGGGCGTGCAGAGCCTGCCCGGGGTCCGGGCCGCCGCGGTGATCGCGGCCGGGGAACCGGGGACGGAGCGGCGGCTGGTCGCTTTCTTCGTGCCGGAGCGCGAACCGGCGCCGGAACCGGCGGCCTTGCGCGAGGGACTCGGCGATCTCCTGCCCGGGTACATGGTTCCGTCGCTGTTCGTGCGGCTGGACCGGATTCCGCTGACCGCCAACGGAAAAGTCGACCGGTCCGCGCTGCGTTCCCGCACGCCCGCTCGCGCGAAGTCCACAGCAGACACTCCGGCGGCGGACCCGGCGCGCTTCGCGGAGCTGAGCGAGCAGCTCGCCGCGATCTGGGCGGACCTGTTGTCCGTGCCCGTCGTCCGGCCCGACGACGACTTCTTCGCCCTCGGCGGCACGTCGCTGGAAGCGATCCGGTTGATCACGAAACTCCAGGAGGCGCTCGGCGTCCGGATCCGGCTGCCCCGGCTGTTCGGCGACCCCACCGTGGCCGCGCTCGCCGCCGCGGTGGCCGAGGCGCAGGCCGCCGCCGACCCCGAGCCGGACCTCCCGGCGGCGCTGGTTCCGTGCCCGCAAGACCGCACGGAACCGTTCCCGCTGACCGATCTCCAGCAGGCGTACTGGCTGGGCCGCCGCGCCGGTCTCGGTCTCGGCGGCGTGGCCACGCACAGCTACCTGGAACTCGACGTCGAGGACCTCGACCTCGCCCGGCTGGAGCAAGCCCTGCGGCTGCTCGTCGACCGGCACGACGCACTGCGCACCGTCGTCCGGCGGGACGGCTACCAGCAGGTGCTGTCCTCCGTCCCCGGCTACCGGATCGCGACCGCGGATCTGCGCGACCGGACGCCGGAGGCCGCGGCGGACCGGCTCGCCGCCGTGCGCGCGGAGATGTCGCACCAGGTCCCCGACGCCGCCCGATGGCCGTTGTTCGACCTGCGGGCGCATCGCGTGGACGATCTCGTCACCCGGCTGCACCTGAGCGTCGACCTGCTGATCGCCGACGCGCACAGCACCCGGATCCTCACCGGCGAGCTGATGGCGCTCTACCACGATCCCGCCGTCGCGCTGCCCGAGCCGGGCTGCACCTTCCGCGACTACGTGCTGGGCGTCGAGCGGCTCAAGGGGAGCGCTCGGCATCGCCAGGCCCGCAGCTACTGGGCGGGCCGGCTCGCCGAACTGCCCGCCGCGCCCGGCCTGCCGCTGCTGCGGCGGCCGGAAGACCTCGGCAGCCCGCGATTCCGCCGCCTGCACACCGAACTCGCGCCGGACGCGTGGCGCGCGGTGCGCGGGTGGGCGGCTTCGGCCGGGCTCACTGCGTCCGCGGCGGTCTGCGCCGCGTTCAGCGACGTGCTCGCCGTCTGGAGCGACAGCCCGCGGTTCACGCTCAACGTCACCACGTTCAACCGGCTGCCGCTGCATCCCGGAGTGGACGCGCTGGTCGGCGACTTCACCACCACGACGCTGCTCGCCGTGGACGTCTCGGGCGATTCCCCGTTCCCGGAGCGGGCGAAGCGGCTGCAGGACCGGCTCTGGCGGGATCTGGAGCACCGCCTGGTCACCGGCGTGGAGGTGCTCCGCATGCTGCGCCGCGATCCGGCCCGCCGGGACGAGGCGATGATGCCGGTGGTCTTCACCAGCACCTTGCTCTCCGACGGCGCGCTCCCGGCCCCGGCGGCCCCGGCGTGGCGCGCCAGAACGGTGTACGCGGTGAGCCAGACCCCGCAGGTGCTGCTCGACCACCAGGTCGGCGAGCAGGCCGGAAAGCTGGTCTGCACCTGGGATTTCGTCGAAGAGGCGTTCCCGCCCGGCCTGGTGGAAACCATGTTCGACGCGTTCAACACGGTACTCGACGACGTCGCCGCGACGGCCGTGCGATCTGGAGGTGACCCGGCATGAGTATGGCCGAACAGAGGCTTTCGCTGCTCCCCGCCGATCAGCGGGAACTGTTGCGGAGCATGAACGAGCTGACCGGCGACGTCCCGGACGGCGCCCTGCCGGACGCGGTGGCCGCGCTCGCGGACGCGCACGGCGACGCTCTCGCCGCACGGGAACCGGCGCGCGGATTGACCCGCGCCGAACTGCTCTCGGCGGCCGATCGCGTGGCCGCCGCCTTGCGGAACCGGGCGGTGCGAGCGGGGGACCGGGTCGTATTGTGCGCGGAGCCGGGAGCCGGGCAGGTGATCGGCTTGCTGGGCATCCTGCGGGCGGGCGCGGCGGCGCTGCCGGTGGATCCCGGCGCGGCCCAGACTGTGCGGTGGCGGCGGGCCGAGCGGGAAGGTGCGTCCGTCGTCGTCTCGCAGTCGTGGCTGTTCGACCGGCTCCGCTGGCCGGAACACCTCGGCGCGGTGGCGATCGACGGCCTCCCCGAAGCGTCGTTCGTTCCGGGACCGGGAGGCCCCGACGGGCACGCGGCCGCGTGCGTGCTCGGCGACGGTGCCGTGCTGCGGCACCGGGATCTGCTCAACCTGGCCGCCGATCTGGCCGGCCGGTTCGGAATCGGCGAGGCCGACCGGATGATCGCGCTGACCCCGATCGCCAGCGGACGAGGCGTCCTGGAGACCTCGCTGGGCCTGCTGACCGGAGCCGCCCTGGTCTTCGGCGAGGACATCGACCTGCGAAACCCCGCCGCCTGGCTGGAGGTGCTGGCCCGCGAACGCGTCAGCGTGTGGCATTCCACGCCGACGCTGCTCGACCTCCTCGTCACCGAAGCGGAACGGCGGGAGGAACGGCTGCCGGAGCCGGTGCGGCTGGTGCTGCTGAGCGGGGAACGGCTTCCCGGCTCTCTCGTCCGGCGGCTGCGGGCGCTGAGCGGCCCGGACCTCGTCGTCGCGAACCTGTCCGCCGCCGGGGAGCACGGACCGTGGGCCGCCTGCCACGAATCGGCCGCGGCGGAACCGGAGACGCCCACCGTGCCGATCGGCAGGCCGATGCGCAACCAGCGGATCCACGTGCTGGGCGAGAACGGCGGCGTCTGCCCGGCCTGGGTCACCGGGCAGGTGCACTACGGCGGACTCGCGGCCGAGGCCGTGACCGCTCCGCCGACCCATCCGGAGACCGGCGAACCGTTGCTGCGCACCGCCCAGTTCGGCCGCGTGCTGCCGGAGGGCGTGGTGGAGATCGTCGGCGACGAATCCGCGCAGCTGACGGTGCACGGGAGGCGGCTGCACGTCCACGACGCCGAGGTGGCGCTGGCCGGGCTGCCCGGGGTGCACGCCGCGGCGGTGGTCACGACGGCCGGGGAGAGCGCGTCGATCGGGTTCGCCCGGCTGCGGCCCGGCGCGGACGTCGCCGGTCCCGAGCTGCTCGACCAGTTGCGCCGCAAGGTTTCGCCGTACCTGCTGCCCGGCCGGATCGCGATCCTCGACGCTTTCCCGCTCACCCCGGACGGCCGCGTGGACCGGACCGCGCTGGCCGCGCTGGACCGCCCGGCCCCGCCTCCTCCCGCGGCGGCCTCCCCGGCGGCGGGCGCCGGCGAAGACCTGCTCGCCGCGGCGACGGCGATCGCCTGCCGGGTGCTCGGGGTCGCCGACATCGAGCCGGACATGAACCTCGTCGACCTCGGCGCGACGTCGGTCGAGCTGGTCCGGCTGGCCACCGTGGTCGAGGACGAACTCGGAATCGGCGTGGCCGTGGAAGAACTGCTGCGGTTCCCGTCGGTCGCGGTGCTGATCGGCCCGCATCTGGCCACCGTCGCCGACCCCCGGCCGTCCGGCCCTCCCGCCGGGGACCTGCTCCTGGGCCTGGCGGAGCGCCAGGCGTTCAAGGACGCGCACGCCGGCATCCGCGCGGAATACGCCGGGACGGCCGGGATCGTGCTCGGCGGCTCGGCGGACCCCCGGGCGCGCGAACGCCGCAGCCACCGGCGTTTCTCGGCCGAGCCGGTCGCTTTGGCGGACCTCGCGGTCCTGCTCGGCGCGCTGCGGACCACCGAGGACGCGGGCGAGACGAAGTACTGGTATCCCTCGGCGGGCAGCGCGTATCCGCTGGGCGCGTATCTCGACGTCGCGCCCGGACGGGTCGCCGATCTCGGCGCGGGCGTCTACTACCTCGACCCCGCCCGCGCGGAACTGGTGCCGGTCGGTCCCGGAGCCGGGGTGCCCGCCGCCGCGCACGCCGAGGTCAACCGGGCGGCGCTCGCCGAGTCCGCCTTCGTGCTCTACCTGATCAGCCGGATGGACGCGATCACCCCGCTCTACGGCGAACTGGCTTGGGATTTCTCGGTTTTCGAGGCGGGAGCGATGGCGCAGCTGCTGATGTCGGTCGCCGGGGAGGCCGGGCTCGGGCTCTGTCCGGTCGGGACGCTCGATCCCGCCGAGCTGACCGCGCCGTTGCGGCTGCGCCCGGACGACCGGTTCGTGCACGCCCTGCTCGGCGGAGTGCCCGCGCCCGCGGCGGGCGGGGCCGGAGGCAGGCAGGTCCCGGATCTTACCGGCAGGTTGCGCCCCGGGACCGGGGAACGGCCGTGACGCCGCGCGCGAGCGGGCCTCGGGCCGGGCTGCGGCGCCGGGTGCCGTCCGGGCCCGGCGGCGGGGTGCGCCCGATCGGGCCGCCGGACGGCGCGACGCTGCCGGCGCGAGTGCCCGCGCCCGCGGCGGGCGGGGCCGGAAGCAGGCAGGTCCCGGATCTCACCGGCAGGTTGCGCCCCGGGACCGGGGAACGGCCGTGACGCCGCGCGCGAGCGGGCCTCGGGCCGGGCTGCGGCGCCGGGCGCCGTCCGGGCCCGGCGGCGGGGTGCGCCCGATCGGGCCGCCGGACGGCGCGACGCTGCCGGCGCGAGTGCTGGCCGGGGAAGCCGGGACCGATCTCGGACGCTGGGCCTCCGGCGCGGAGGACACCGTGCGAGCCTGGCTCGACGTGCACGGCGCGGTGCTGTTCCGCGGATTCGGCGTCCGCCTCGAAGGCTTCGGCGCGGTGCTGCGGGCGCTCGCCGGAACGCCGAGCCCGTACCGGGAGCGGTCCTCCCCGCGAACCGAACTCGGCGACCGGATCTACACCGCCACCGACCACCCGGCGGACCAGCCGATCCTGCTGCACAACGAAAACTCCTACCAGCGCGAGTTCCCGCGGCGGCTGGTGTTCTGCTGCCTGCGCGCCGCCGACGGCGGCGGCGCCACGCCGCTGGCCGACACCCGCCGGGTGCTGGCCCGGATCCGGCCCGAGGTGCTGGCCGGGTTCGCCCGCCGCGGAGTGCGCTACGTCCGGAACTACGGGACCGGCCTCGGCCTGTCGTGGCAGGAGGCGTTCCAGACCCGGCAGCGGACCCAGGCCGAACGGCATTGCCGGGAACAGGGCATCGACTTCGAGTGGGGAGCGGGCGACCGGCTCCGGACCAGCCAGGTCCGGCCCGCGGTCGCCGTGCATCCGGGCACCGGGGAGCGAGTGTGGTTCAACCACGCGGTCTTCTTCCACGCCAGCAGCCTGCCGGGCGAGGTCGGCGCCGAGATCAGGAAGCAGGTCGCCGAAGCGGACCTCCCGGCGAACGCCTATTACGGCGACGGCGCCCCGATCCCGGCCGAGGTCATGGACGAGCTGCGGGCGGCCTACGCCGCGGAGCTGGTCGCGACGCCGTGGCAGCGGGGAGACGTCCTCGTGGTGGACAACCTCCTCGCCGCGCACGGCCGCGAGCCCTACACGGGTGCGCGCGAAGTGGCGGTCGGCATGGCCGGTCCGCTGTCCTGGTCCGCCGTCCGGGACGGAGCGGACCGGTGACGGCGGGCGGCCCGGTCCCGGTTCGGCCGGCGGAGGATCGCGACTCTCCGGCGCAGTACCAGGTCCGGGCGCTGCGAGTGGACGGCGAAGTCGACACCGGGCGGCTCGCCGCGGCGGTACGCGAGGTGTCCGCGGCGCTGCTGTCCGCCGGACCGGGCGACGGTCCTCGGCTGCACGTCCCGGACGACCTTCCGGCGGGCGACCCGGAGACGGCGTGCGTGGCCGCGTTGCTGGCGGAGCGCGATCGCCGCGCAGCGGGCGATCCCCTTCCGCGCAACGGTTTCCACTGGCTGCGGCTCGCCGAGGACCGGCACGTGCTCGGCCTGGTCGCGGCGTCGGACCTGCTCGACATCCGCTCGGTGTACGCGGTGCTCGGGGCGGTCTGGCAGGCGTACTTCGGCAGGTTCCGCCCCAGCGCGTATCGCGGTCGCGCCGATGCGGCTGGCTTCGACCCGGTCGGCACCGCCCGCGCGCACGAGTCGCGGCGGCGGTGGTGGAGCCGGGAGTTCCCGCGCTACCGCACCGGGGGTTTCGGCGGCCCGGACACGTCCGGCCCGGCCGGGCGCAGGCGGCTGCGGATCGCCGGGGACCGCTGGACGGCGCTCACCGGCACGAGCGGCCCGCTCGGCGCGAACGGCTCGCTCACCTTCGTCGCGCTGCTGGCCTGGTGCCTGCACACGCGGGGCAGGCCGGGCAGTTCCGGGTTCGGCTGCGAGTTCGACCTGCGGGACTATTTCGGACTGGGCCAGGTCCTCGGCCCGCTCACCGACCGGCTGGCCTTCCGGGTCGACCTCGACGGACTGGCGGACCCGGCGTTCCCCGACGTCCTGATGCGCGCCCAGACGGGCTTCCTGGACTCGGTGGTGCACTACCTGCCCTACCGGCAGCTGGTCGAGCACGGCGTGCGCACCGGTGCGCTGACCGCCCCGCGCGCCGCCGAGCTGTGGAATGTCACCGTGCACTTCTGCCGCAACCCGCCGCGCAGCGTCCGGACCCGGAGCGGGGAAACGCCGGGCCCGCTCGGAGTGTCGATCGAACTGTTCCGCGAGGCCGACCTGCTCGGCCCGGCGGGCGGCCCCCACGCCGGAACGGACGACGGCGTGCTGCTCGACGTCCACCTCGGCGAACTCGGCGACGACATGGTCGCCGTTTTCGACTACGCCCGGCCCGAAATCCCCGACGCGGCGATGGACCGCCTGCTCGGCCAGCTGGACCGGGCCGTCGACCACGTTCTCGGCACTCCGGCGGCGCCGCTGCCGCGCGCCGCCGACTGAAAGGAGCGAAGCCATGACCGGCCCCACGGACGAGACGGCCGACGACCGCACGTACCACGTCGTGCGCAACGCCGAAGAGCAGTACTCGATCTGGCCCGCCGAACAGGAACTCCCGGACGGCTGGACGGTCGCGGGCAAGACCGGCGGCCGGGCGGAGTGCCTGTCCCACATCGACGAGGTGTGGACCGACATGCGGCCGCTGAGCCTGCGGCGGTTCATGGCCGAACATCCGGACGGGCTGGCCGAAGAAGCGGCCGAGGACCCGTACGCGGACACCCCGTCCCTGGTCGACCGGCTCAGCGACGGCGACCACCGGGTCGAGGTCTCGCTCCGCCCGGACCGCACCGCCGCCGCGTTCGGCGAGGCCGTCGAACGGGGTTTCGTCTTCCTCCGGTTCACCGGCACCGAAGGCGGCACCGAACTCGGGGTGGAACTGGTCGCCGAGGACTGCGTGCTGGCCGGCGCGGATTTCGCCGCGGGCACCGGGGAGGTCCGGCTCAGCGGGGTGCTGGAGCTGGACTTCGTGCCGGTCGCCTGCACCGCTTCGATCGATCTGGCCACTCTCGCCGGGCGGGGGAGCCTGGCGGTCCGTCCGGTGTGACGAAACCACGGAAAGCGGGAACGATGGTGTCGCAGATGTGCGTGTTCGCGCGGCTGGCCGGGCCGGGGCTCGGCGACCTCGTGCAGCGCAATATCGCGTTCTCCTTGCTGCGCAGGGCTTTCCCCTCGGCCGGGCTCACCGTCGTCACCGGCGCGACGGTGGCGGCGCGGTTCGCGGAGTTCTTCGGGCGGCACAGCTACGCCACCGGAGTGCTGCCGTGCCCCGATCCCGGCGAGCAGGACCCGAGAGGATGGGCGCGGTTCTCCGCGCGCCTGGCGGAGATCCGCCCGCAGGCGTGCTTCGTCGACCCGGACAGCAAGGGGCTGGGTGCTGCCGAGGCGCGGCGAGCCGGGATCCCGGTCCGGCTGGGCGTGCCGGCGCCCGGCGACGGCGAAGGCGACCTCACCCATCCGCTGCGGCTGCCGCGCCCGCTGTTCGGCAGGCCGGACCTGTTCGACCACGCCGCGGCGCTGGCCGCGGCGCTCGAGCTGCCGGGCCCGCTCCGCCCGGCCGAGGCGGTGCCGCCCTTGCCGCGCAGCGGCGAGCCGCCGCCGGAACTCGGACCGGCGGCTCCCCGGCTGGCTGTGCATCCCGGCGGCTCCTCGCAGTGGAACCGTCGCTGGCCGCTCGGGAACTACGCGGAGCTGTGCCGTCTCGCGGCGCGGCACACCGGCGCGGTCTGCTACCTGTTCGGCGACCGGTCCGAACGCGACGATCTGCACCGGCTCGCGGAAGCGATCGCCGCGCACCGGCCCGGGACCGGCGCCGAGGTGGTCGCGGACGCCGCGCTCGACCGGACGGCGAACCTGCTCGCCGAGATGGATCTGCTGCTCGGCAACGATTCTTCGCTGGCGCACGTGGCCGCGGCGGTGCGCACGCCCGCGGTCGTCCTGTACGGCCCGACCGGGACCGAGTTCCTCTGGGCTCGCGTCTATCCGCACCACACCGGGGTTTCCCTGCGCTATCCCTGCCAGTCCGCGACCAATCCGGCCGCCGCGCTCGCCGCCCGGAGCTGCGAGCACGACTGCGCCCTCGCGTACGTCTCGGCCGACGGCCCCTACCCGAAATGCCTGGCCGATCTCTCCGTGGACCGGGTGTGGGCGGCGGTCTCGCGGCGGCTCGGGCAGTCCAGGGCAGCGAGAATCGAGGCCCCGCTATGACCACCGGGCACCCCGTCCCGGACCGCGCGGTCCGGAACATCCTGGCGATCAACTTCAACCACGACGGCGCGGCGGTTCTGCTGTCGGACGGCCGGATGGCCGGTTTCGTCGCCACCGAGCGGTTCTCGCGGCGCAAGAAGCATCCCGGGCTGCGGGCGAGCGACCTGGCCGAACTGCTGGACCAAGCCGGGCTCGCACTGTCCGATGTGGACCACGTGCTGCTGTGCAACCTGCATTCGATGGACTCGCCGGACATCGCGCTGCTGCACGGATCCGACCTCAAGGAGACCTGGCTGGAGTTCTGGGTGGACCAGCGCAACGCGCGGGTCTCCCTCGACGGCGTCCGCATTCCGTGCACGGTGAACCCGGAGCACCACCTGCTGCACGCGGCCGCGAGCTTCTACACCTCGCCGTTCGACTCGGCGGTTTCGGTGGCCGTCGATCCCGCCGGCTGCCGCGCGTACCTGGGGCGGGGCACCAAGCTGGTGGCCCTTCGGCAGGACTTCGACACGTGGTTCACCGCCAACATCGGCTACTGCTACGTCGCCGAACTGCAGTTCGGGTCCAGCATCGTGGGCGCGGGCAAGGTGATGGGACTGGCCCCGTACGGCGCGCTCGACGACCCGGCGGCGTTCGATCCGGCCAAGCTCTCCCGGTTCGACGAGCTGGTCGCGCTGGCCGGGCAGGACCCGGTGCCGGTCGCGGTGGGGGACCGGGAACTCAACGCCCGCCTCTCCTACTACATCCAGCGCGGCCTCGACGTCCAGCTGCTGGCGCTGTTCGCCGAACTCGGCCCGATCGCGGCCCGCAACGGGGCCGGCCGGAACCTGTGCCTCTCCGGCGGAACCGCGCTGAACGTGGTCGCGACGGAGCCCGCGTTCGCCGCGTCCGAGTTCGAACGCGTCCACTTCCATCCCGCCTGCGGGGACGACGGGACCGCGATCGGCGCCGCCCTGTGGCATTGGCACCACGTGCTGGGCAATCCGCGGCGGGCGTACCGGAACACCGAGCTGATGTATTCGGTCCGGCAGTACCCGAAGGAGGCGGAGGAGCGCGCGCTGCGCGCGCACGCGGACGAGCTGTCGGTGGAGATCGTCGACGACTACGCGGGCCGGACCGCGGACCTGCTCGCCGCGGGCGCGGTCGTCGGCTGGTACGAGGGCGCGTCGGAGATCGGGCCCCGCGCGCTCGGGCACCGCAGCATCCTCGCCGATCCGCGGAGCCCGACGATGCGGGACCGGCTGAACGCGGAAATCAAGCAGCGCGAGCATTTCCGGCCGTTCGCTCCGTCGGTGCGCAACGAGCGGGCGGCCGAGTGGTTCGGACTGGCGGACAGCCCGTTCATGCTCCGCGCCGCTCCGGTGCGCAAGCCGTCGGTGCCCGCGGTCACGCACGTGGACGGCACCGCGCGACTGCAGACGGTCCGCCGCGAGGACAACCCGGTCTACTACGACCTGATCCGTGCGTTCGAAGACCGGACCGGGGTGCCGATGGTGCTGAACACGAGCCTGAACACCAAGGGCGAGCCGATCGCGGAAACCCCGGAGGACGCCGTGCGGACCCTGCTGGCCGCGGGACTCGACCACCTCGTCCTGCCGCACACCGTCGTGACGAGACGGAGGCGGCCGTGATCCGGGGACCGGCGTGGTTCCGGCGGCGCAGGCTGGAGCGGGAGCTGACCGAGGTGTGGTGCGCCGTGCTCCGGCGCGAGCGGATCGGCCGCACGGACCGTTTCGCCGACCTGGGAGGCGATTCGATCGCGGCCGTCCGGATCGTGAACGCGCTCGCCGACCGGCTCGGCACGGACCTGTCCGTGCGCGTCCTGCTGGAAACCCAGACCGTCGCGGGCATGGCCGAACGGGTGCTGGCGCCCGGCGACGGGGAGGCCGGACCGTGACCGGGGACCTGCTCGGGCTCGTGGCCGCCGTCCGGGGAACACGGGCGCTGGTGGTCGGCGACGCCATCGTGGACCGGTATCTCGTCGGCACGCCCGCCGGGATGTGCCGGGAGGCCCCGGTGCCGGTGCTCGACCTGACCGGCGCGCACGACCAGTGCGGCGGCGCGGCGAACGTGGCGGCCAACCTCCGCTCGCTCGGCGCCGAACCGCGGCTGCTCGCCGTGGCCGGAGCGGACCCGGCCGGGCGGCGGCTGCGCGCGGCGCTGGCGGCGGCCGGGCTCGGCTCCGGTCTCCTGGTGACCGACGAGTCGCGGCCGACCGCGGTCAAGCACCGGGTGCTGGCGCCGCGGCAGATGCTGCTGCGGATGGACGAGGGCGGCCGGGAACCGGTCGGCCGGCGCACCGCCGCGACGCTGGCCGCGCGGCTGGCCGAACAGCTGTCGTGGTGCGACGTGGTCATCGCCTGCGACTACGGCTACGGCGCCTTCACCGAAGAGGTGACCGAGGTGCTGGCGGCCTCGCGGCGGCGTCCGCTGCTCGTGGTGGATTCCCGGACCCCGGCCGCGTTTCGCGCGATCCGCCCGGACGCGGTCAAGCCGAACTACGCCGAAGCCGTCGCTCTCCTCGGGCAGCCCCCGCTGGGCCCGGAAGGCGACCGCGCTGGGCAGATCCAGGACCATGCCGGGCTGCTGCTGGAGCGCAGCGGCGCGGACCTGGCGGCGGTCACGCTGGACCGGGACGGCGCCGTGGTGCTGCAGGCCGGGCGGCCGAGCTTGCGCACGTACGCCGACGGGGAGGCCAAGACCACGGTCGGCGCCGGAGACACCTTCACCTCGGCGCTCGCGCTGGCGCTGGCCGCGGGCGCCGATCCGGGCGCCGCCGCGGAATTCGCCTCCGCGGCCGCCGACACGGTGGTGCGCAAACCGGGAACCGCGAACTGCGACCCCGCGGAACTGCGGCGCAGGCTCGCCGGCGCCGGCAAGATCCAGCCCGGCGGCGAACTCCCGGCCTGGCTGACCGACGTGCCGGGCCGGGGATCCCGCGTCGTGTTCACGAACGGCTGCTTCGACCTCCTGCACGGCGGCCACGTTTCCCTGCTCAGCCGGGCCAAGGCGTTCGGCGAACTGCTCGTGGTGGGCGTGAACTCCGACGAGAGCGTGCGCAGGCTCAAAGGCCCGGCCCGGCCGGTGCTCCCGCTGGCCGAGCGGATGCGGGTGCTGGCCGCGCTGGGCTGCGTCGACGTCGTGGTGCCCTTCGCCGCCGACAGCCCGGCGGAACTGATCGAACGGCTGCGGCCGGACGTCTACGTCAAGGGCGACGACTACACCCGCCAGACCCTGCCCGAAGCGCCGCTGGTCGAACGGCTCGGCGGGGTCGTCGAACTGCTGAGCACCGTCGGCGGGCTGTCCACCAGCAAGATCATCCGGGAGATCCGCGCTCTGTCCGCGGTGGACGAGCAGCGCGCGGGCCCGGACCGGAAGGGGGCGTGAACCGATGCGACCGGTCACCGGGGCCCGGCGCGGGAACGCGACGCGGCAGCTGTACTCCGACCTCATCGCGGCTCTGCTCGCCGAAGGCGACGAACCCGCGGCGCGGGCGTGCGCGGAACTCGCCGTCGCACAGGGCGTCTGGCGCCATCCCGCGCAGCGCCCCGTGCACTACGTGCCGTCCCTGCCGCCGATCCCGGTCTACGACCCCGGGCAGTTCTGGTTCACCGCCTACCTGCGCGAAAGCTATCCGCGGATCCGCGCCGAACTGGACACCGTCACCGACCCGGCGGCGCGCGGGTTCCTGCCGGTCGAGGAACCGCTGCTGGGCAAGGGACGCTGGGAGCAGGTGACGTTTTACGAGGCGGGGCACCGCTTCGCCGACGCCTGCGACCGGTTCCCGGTCACCGCGAGCGTCATCGAGGGCATCCCCGAGGCGAGCAGCGGCGGGCCCGGGGTGGTCACCCTGTCCTGGCTCCACCCGGGCGCGCACATCCGGCCGCACTGCGGCGGATCCAATGCGCGGCAACGGGTTCATCTCGGTCTCGTCGTCCCGGAAGGGCCGCGGATCCGGGTCGGCGACCGCGTGCTGCGCTGGCGGGAAGGCGACTGCCTGGTCTTCGACGACTCCTTCGAACACGAGGTCTGGCACGAAGGCACGGAACCGCGCGTCGTGCTGCTGCTCGACGTCTCGCACGCCGATCTCGACGAAAGCGTCCGGGACTGGATCCTGTCCGCCCGCACCGCCTTCGACGACCGGATCAAGGCGTACATGGGCGAGCGCGGGATCGAACGCGCCGAACTGGTCGAGGGCGTCCTGCGGCTCACCGCCGACAGCGGGGCGGCCAGCCTGGTCACCCGGCATCTGCGCGAGGTCGACGCCTCGGCGGTCGAGCTGAAGGACGGAAAGGTCAGGTACGAGTGACGACGACCGCTCCGCCCCCCGGCGAGCCCGGGCCGGACCAGCCGCCGCGGCGGTTCGGCTGGTCGCGGCTGCCCGCGCTGCTGCGGCTGGGCCCGGGACTGCGCCTGGCGCTGGCGGGGCTGCTGATGCTGGAGCTGTTGTCCTACGCCACCGTGCTGGTGCAGCCGCAGGTGGTGAAATGGCTGCTGGACTCGGTGTCGCGGGGCGCGAGCTTCGTGCCCGCCCTGCTGACGCTCGCCGCGGTCGCCCTGTGCTCCGGAGTCCTGATCGTCACCAGCAGCTACCAGCTGGGCAAGCTCGGCCAGCGGATGGTGCTCGGCGCGCGGGCGGGCATGATCGACGCGCTGCTGCGGGCCAGGGTCAGCACGGTGCAGCGGCGTCCGATCGGGGACGTGCTCTCGCGGATCGGCAGCGACACCACGCTGTTGCAGCACGCGCTGTCGGAGGCGCTGGTCCGGGGCGCGGTCGCCCCGGTCGTGCTGCTCGCCACCGTGGTGCTGATGGCGCTGAGCGATCTGACGATGGTGCTGGTGCTGCTGGCGGTCGTGGCCGTGGGCGCCGGGGTGGAATGGCTGATCCTGCACCGGCTGGCGAAGGCGACCGAAGCGGCGCAGGCCGGGGTCGGCGAGATGCTCACCGGGCTGCAGCGGGTCCTGCTCGCCTTCCGGACGGTCAAGGCGTTCGGCACCGAGGCGGACGAGGCCCGCGCCGTCGTCGGGCAGGCCCGGCTCGCCTGCCGGCAGGGGGTGCGCGCGGCGGGCTGGAACGCGGTCGTCGGCGGCACCGGCTGGGTGCTGATGGACATCATGTTCCTGACCGCGCTGGGGATGGGCGGGGCCCGGATCGCCTCCGGGGCGATGTCGGTCAGCGATCTCGTCGCTTTCCTGTTGTACGTCACGTATCTGCGCACGCCCTCGGCCGCGCTGACGCAGGCCGCGAGCGCGATGTCGGAAGGGCTCGCGGCGCTGGCCAGGATCGAGCAGATCCAGCACATCCCGGCCGAACCCGACGACCAGGACGCGTCCGCCGAACCGGAGCCCGCGCCCGCCGACGACGGGGTCCCGGCCGGGATCGCGCTGGACGGGGTGTGGGCGGGCTACGAGGACCAGCCGGTGCTCAGCGGCGTCTCGGTGCACGTTCCCCGCGGCCTCACCGTCGTGACCGGGCCGTCGGGGATCGGCAAGACCACGGTGCTCAACGTGGTCGAGCGTTTCCTGGAACTGCGGCGGGGCCGGGTGCTGCTGGACGGCGTCGACATCAGGGCCTTCCAGCGCGGCGAACTGCGGCGCAGGCTCGCCTACGTGGAGCAGGACGCGCCGCTGCTGGGCGCGACGATCCGCGAGGCGGTCGGCTACGGCGCGGCGAGCCCCGGCGAGACGGAACTGCTCGACGTCGTGCACGCGGTCGGGCTCGCGGACTGGGTCGCGAGCCTGCCCGACGGGCTGGACACCGCCATCGGCGAGCGCGCGGTCGCGGTCTCCGGCGGGCAACGGCAACGGCTCGCGGTGGCTCGGGCGCTGCTGCGCCACGCCGACGTCCTGCTGCTCGACGAAGCGACCTCGCAGCTCGACGCGGACAGCGAGGAGACCCTGCTGCGGACGATCGCCGAACAGGCGAGGGTGCGCATCGTGCTGGCCGTGAGCCATCGCATGACCGTGGCCAGCCAGGCCGACCTGGTGATCGTGCTCGATGAAAGCGGCGTGCGCGCGGCCGGGTCGCACCGTGAGCTGCTTCGCTCCGATCCCTTGTACCGCAGGCTCGCGAGCACCGGCGGAACGCGATGACCGATCGAACCGAGGAGTCCTGATGACAGCGGGCAAACGGCGGCGCGGCGCACTGGCCGCCGCGAGCAAGACCGGCGACAGCGAGAAGATCCGCGAGCTGGCGCCGACCGGCGAGGAGCTTTCCGCGCGGGACGAGGACGGGTGGAGCGCGCTGGACTGGGCCGCCGGGCACGGCGATCCGGCGACGGTGGCCGCGCTGCTCGCGGCAGGCGCGGATCCGCTGGCCAAAGCCGAGGACGAGCGCACCCCTTACGACATCGCGTTGGCGGCCGGTCATCGCGAAGCGGCCCTCCTGCTGCGCGAGAGCGCGGGCGGCGAAACCCGGTCGCCGGGCTGGACGCCGTACTGCCGCGCCTATCCGCTGAGCGCGGTGCGCGCCTACCCCGGCTGGCCCGAGGACGCGGGGGAGCGGACCGAGGAGTTCGTCTACCTGCACGACGATTTCACCGTGACCGCCGCGATCTGGCCCGGCGAGGACGTCGTGTTCGCGGCGGTCACGCCCGAATGGGAACGGTTCTGCCGCGACGAACTGGGATTCGCGGCACCCGACGACCTCGACCTCGTCCCGGAGGCGGACCGCGGCTGACCCGCGCGGCATCTCGAGAAAGGAAGTCAGCGATGACCGAAAACCAGGGTGCGGGCACTTCCGGCACGGTCGGTGCGCGCGCGTATCTCGAGCAGATGGTCCGGCGCTACTACGCCAGCCTGATCGACGCCTGGCACTACGCGGGCGACCCGGAGAAGGCAATGGAATGCGCGGCCGCCGCGGTCCGGCAGGGGGTGTGGGACCAGCCCTTCCAGCGGGCCCGGGAACACATCCCCGGCCTGCGCGCGCGGCCGGTGCACGACGCCGGGGAGTTCTGGTTCACCGCCTACCTGGAGGAGAACTACCCGCTGATCCGGGCGGAGATCGAGCAGGTGCTCGACACCCCGCTCGACCCGGTCGTGCCGACCACCGACGACGCCGGGCTGATCCGCAAGGGCGCGTGGAAACAGGCGCACCTCTACCGGGACGGCCGGTGGCAGACCCGGATCTGCTCGCGGTTCCCGGTCACCACCGGCATCCTGGACAAGGTCCCGGACGTCACCGCGCTCAGCCCCGGCGTGATCACCGTGTCCCGCGTTTCCCCGGGAACGCACATCATGCCGCACTGCGGGCCGACGAACGCGCTGCTGCGGATCCACCTGCCGATCACCGTTCCGCCCGGGGTGAGCATCCGCGTCGCGGACCGGGAAATGCGGTGGCAGGAAGGGAAATGCCTCGTCTTCGACGATTCGTTCGAACACGAGGTGCACCACCGCGGCACCGAGGACCGCGTGGTGCTGATCCTGGACGTGCTGCACCCGGACCTGGCGGGCGACCACCAGGAACGCCTGCTGCGGCGGCAGCGGAACTTCGAGGAGCAGATCGTCGCCTTCATGCGGGAACGCGGCCTGGCGCGCGTGCGGGTCCGCGACGGGGAGATCGCCCTGACCCCGGACGACACGGTGCGGCAGCTGGTCGCGACCTACCTGTCCGGCACCGGGATCACCGGCGCCGAACTCGACGGCGACCAGGTGCGCTGGGAGCGCGCGGACGCGTCGGCGGGAGCGCCCCGATGATCAACCTGTTCGAGCCGGTCCTCGGCGAGGAGGAGCTGGCGGCGATCGGCGAGGTGTTCGCCGACGGCTGGCTGGGCAAGGGAAAGCGGACGCGCGCGTTCGAAGCGGCGTTCGCGGATCATCTCGGCGTGGCCGAAGAACAGATCGTCTCGGTGAACTCGTGCACCGAAGGGCTGTTCCTGGCGACGGAGCTGCTGGAGATCGGGCCGGGCGACGAAGTGGTGCTGCCTTCGGTGAGCTTCGTCGGCGCGGCCAACGCGGTGGCGGCGCGCGGCGGCAAACCGGTCTTCTGCGACGTCGACGCCGACACGCTGAACCCCGGCACCGCCGAGATCGCGCGCCGGATCGGCCCGGCGACCAAGGCCGTGCTGGTGCTGCACTACGGCGGCTGTCCCGGCGACGTGGCGACGATCGCCGCGCTGTGCCGGGAACACGGGATCGCCCTGGTGGAGGACGCGGCTTGCGCGGTGGCGTCCCGCGCGGCCGGGACCGCCTGCGGGACCTTCGGCGACCTCGGCGTGTGGAGCTTCGACGCGATGAAGATCCTGGTCACCGGCGACGGCGGGATGCTCTACGCCAAGGACCCCGCGCTCGCCCGGCGGGCCGCCGAACTGGCCTATCTCGGCCTGCGCCAGCTCAGCGGCTACGCCGAGGCCGGAACCCGCAAGCGCTGGTGGGAATTCGACGTCGGCCCGTTCGGCCGTCGTTCGGTGACCAACGACATCTGCTCGGCGATCGGCATGGTGCAGCTGGGCAAACTGCCGTCGTTCGTCCGGCGCCGCCGCGAGATCTGCCGTCGCTACGACGCCCGGCTCGCGGCGGTGCCCGGGCTGCGCGTCCCGCCGCGGATGCCGCCGGGACACGAAAGCTCGTACTACTTCTACTAGGTCCGGATGGACTCGCGGATCCGCGACGACGTCGCGGCGCGGTTGCACGAACGCGGGATCTACACGAGTTTCCGTTACGCGCCGCTGCACCTGCTGCCCGCCTACGGGGCGCCGCGGCCGGAACTCCCCGGCACGGAACGGGCCGCGGCGGAAACCCTGTGCATCCCGCTGCACCACGGGCTCGACGACCGGGAAGCCGACACGGTGGCGGACGAACTCGCCGCCGCGGTCGCCGAATTCGGCGCGGCGAGGGAAAGGACGGAACCGTGAACCGGGCCCGGAAAGCGGCGAAGCTGGCGCTCGGCGGCGGCGAAGGCGTGCCCTGCCTGTGGGTGGGCGATCTGGACCGGGCGGTGTCGTTCTACCGCGACCGGGCGGGCTTCCGCGAGACGGAACTCCTCGGCGGCCAGCGGCCGCACGCGGCGCTGGCCTCCGGGCACGGCGCCACCGTGCTGCTCCGGGCGGCGGGGGACGAGGAGCGGGAAAGCCGGCGCCGCCGATCGGGGAATTCCGACTGGGACGCCCTGTTCTTCGTCGGCGACCTCGACCGGGTCGCGCGCGAACTGCGCGACGGCGGCGTCCGGATCGAGGTCGGCATCGGCGTCTCGGCGGTGGCGTACCGGACGCTGGAGATCCGCGACGAGTGGGGCAACGCGCTGGCGTTCGCCGAAGCGGCCGGGGGATGGCGGCCCGCGACGCGGGAGCTCGCCGAACGGGTGATCCCGGCGCGGCTGCGGACTTCGCTGCGGGACCGGAAGTTCGCCAGGCAGGAGCGACCGGAGCACGCGAGGTTCGCCCGGTTCCACGCGGAGCTGCCCGACCGGCGGGACCCGGTGTACATGTTCTTCACCAAGGGTTTGCTGCACTGGGTGGCCGCCTCGGCGAAGCACATTCCGCCCGAGGTGAACCTGGTGTTCTTCGGCTCGGGCCTGCCTGCCGAAGAACAACGATGGCTGAGCGAGCACCTCGGCCGTCCGGTGTTCAACTCCCAGCTGGAAATCGACGACAACACCGCGTGGGAGATCCTTTTCGCGGCCAACACGACGAACTTCGGCTACGTGGACATCGACTGCTTCGTGCTCGACCCGCGGGTGTTCGCCGACCTCGCCGCCATCGGCGACGACGTGGCGGTCAACGCGGCCTGGACCTATCCGGCGGCGCCCGGGGTCCCGGTCGCCTGCACTCATCTCGTCTTCCTCAACGCCGGGATCATCGCGAAACTGCGGGACAGCGGCCGGTATCTCTCCCCGGCCAACTACGCCTGGGACGGCGGCATGGTCCCGCTGCTGCACCACCGGACGTACTGCCGCGTTCCGACTCCGGAGCAACGGCGGCTGCTGCTCGAAGTGCTGCCCGCCGACGAGCGGGGGTTGCCGAAAGCCCCGGGCGAGGCGCCGTTCTTCGACACCTTGATCGGCTACCAGATCGCCGCCGCGGCGGCGGGGTACCGGACCCGCGCGGTCCGGCCCCTCGCGCACCGCACGCAGGCTATGTTCGCGGAGGCGGCGGCCGCCGGGAAACACGTGTGGCAGCAGGATTTGTCCGACGAACTCGTGCACATCGGCGGAATCAGCTACTACGGCCGCTATTTTCACGCTGCGGAGTTCCGCAAGCTCTACCTGGCCGCAGAATATTCCGTCCTGCGCGCGTCGGTGGACCGCCTGCCGCCCGGATACCGGGAACGGCGGTCCACGATCGAACGGCAGCTGCGCGAGGCCGGCCTGGATCCCTTGCTGGCACGGGAATTCATCCGCGAGCACCTGGTGGCCGACCGCGGGATCGGCGCGGAGGCGGCCGACCGGATCCTCGGCGGGCCGGAATAGCCCCCGGTCAGTATGCTGGCCGCCGCTGCCGCACGGCGACCAAGGACGGAACTCGGTGGAACTGAAGACCTCCCGGCTGGACCTGACGCCGCTGGACCCCGAAGAGCACGCCGACGCCCTCCACGCGGCCTACGGCGATCCGGCGGTGATGTCGTGGTGGACCCGGCCCGCGACCTCGACCGAGGCGGAGACCCGGCAGCTGCTCGCCGCGGACGCCGCGCAGCCGGGCGCCGCCCTCTGGGCGATCCGGCGGGCAGGCGACCCGGCCGCGATCGGAATGGCGGGCCTGCTCGGCGGCACCGCGGTCCCCGGGCTGAGCTGGATACTGGCCGAATCGGAGTGGGGACACGGTTTCGCCACCGAAGCGGCCTCCGCGATCGTCGAGCACGCCTTCGGCGCCGCCGGGCACGACCGGGTCGAAGCCTGGGTCGAATCGACCAACACCCGCTCGATCGCCGTGTGCCGGAAGATCGGCCTGACCGAACGAGGACGGCTCGCCCAGCGGTACGAGCACCGCGACCGCCCGCACGAGATGATCGTGCTCGGCCGGGCGCGGCATCCGGAGCCGACCTCGGTGCTGCACCTCGAACCGGTGCTCCCGGTGACCGACGTCGCGGCGACGACCGAACTGCTGCGCGCCGCGCTGGCGGGCCGGGTCTCCTTTTCGGCGGGCGAACCGCCCGAGGTCGCCGGGATGGTCTTCGGGCCGTGGAGCGCCGGGCCGAGCGTCCAGTTCGTCCGGAAGCCGCGCGGGGAGTGCGCGCCGGTGGTCCTGACGCTCGACGTCGTCGCGGGGTTCGACGAGCTGTACGCCGCGGTGACGGCGGCCGGGACGGCGGGAGTCGAGCCGCCGGTCCGCGAGCCGTGGGGGCGGCGCGAGTTCGCGTTCCGCCTGCCGGAGGGGCACCGGATCGTGGTGAGCACGCCGGGGTGAGCGCGGGTCACCCGGAAGCGGCGCCCGGGTTCCTCAGCAGAACGCGCGCTTCGAACAACTCCCCGAAGACCGGCAGCACGGAAGGGAATTCCCCTCGTTCGAGAGCCTCGGCGTCGGCCCGATGGCACGCGGCGGGGTCCGGCGCGGGGACCGGCCACCGCACGCCCGTCTGGTTGACGCCGCGCCGGGTCAGCCGGCCGTCCACCGCCGCGGCCGTCGAAGTCCACTGGGGACAGCTCGGCAACGTCGCCACGACGGCCCCGTTGACCAGCAGGTCCGCGGTCGTGCCCGCTGGCGCGTCCGGCATCCGGTAGGTCACCGCCAAGGTGAGATCCCCGGGGCGCGCGAGAGCGAACGCGAACACCGACCGCCGAGCCATCCCCCGGTGGTAGGCGAGCGGCGGCCGCCAGTTCGGGAGCGGATGCCCGTCGGCGGTGGGGCTTTCGAGCAGATCGGCGTCGCGATCGCTCCCGGGCGCCGATTCGAAGAGTTCGCCGAGGCATTCCCGCAGAGTCCACAGTTCGGGCGGCACGCACCGGGTCTGCACCAGGCCGGAGAGAAACGGCAGCAGCTCCGCGGCCTCGGCCAGCCGCAACGCGGCCGGATGCGTCCACAATGGACGCGGCGCGTCCAGCAGCGCCAGCGTGCCCGCCAGGACCGGACCCACACCGGGGTCGGCGTCGACCGCGGCGCGCAGCCGATTCAGCACCGGAAGCACCGGCTGGCCTTGGAAAGCGATGTGCGCGGCGGCGTGCGCGTGGCCGAAGGCCCGCAGCCGCCGGTCCGGTCCGGGGCCGGGCGCCGTGGTTCCGGGAGGGCTGCCGGTGACGGCGTCGGCGACCGCGGCCATGGCGCGTTCGATGCCGGGGCCGGAAAGGTGGCAGTAGTCGTGGAACAGGTCCGGGTCGGGCAGTCCGGGGGCGCCGAAGACGGTGCGCAGGTCGACACACCGCCAGCCGCGGTCGCGGGCGAAGGACGCGAGCAGGTCCTGGACCGGCCGGGTGATCCTGGGGACGTGCCGGACGAACAGTCCGCACACCGCGTCCCGGGAGTCCTCGAACGCCGCCCGCGCCGCCGCCTCGTCGCCCGTCGCCAGCGCCGCCCGGCCGCGCAGCCAGCCAGGGATCGAACTGGTGCCCTGATCGAGCGCGGCCATGGCCGCGGCCAGGGGGGCGATCTCCGCCCACCGCCCGGTTTCGGCGGCGTGCCCGGCCCGGTCCTTCAGGTCGTGCCAGGAGGCGAGCGCGGCGGGCGGGAGCACCGGGGTCTCGATGTCGGCGGGCGGAACCCAGCCGCGGAGATTGAACTCGGGCACCACGACGACCACCTCGGCCGGGCACCGTTGCCGAAGCGCGGCGAGGCGCTCCAGGAACCCTTGGGCATATGCGTGCGTGACCACGGAAAGGAACCGTTCCCGGAGCGCGGCGTACCCGCCTTCCCGCAGCGCGTCCGCGAGCGTGTCGCGCACTTCGATCTCCCCGGCCAGGCCGAGCCGGAAGAACGGTTCTGCCCAGTTGTTCCCGGCGAAGGCGATCACGACGTCCGGAGCCGCCAGGTCCAGCCGGTCGACGAGGGTGTTCAGGACGGCTCCGGTCGCGCCGGTCTTGGCGAGGTCGACGCATTGGTAGCCCTCGCCGCCCAGCTGGCGTTGCAGCACTTGCCCGCAGCTTTGCCCGTGCTCGAACGGCCAGCCCCGGGCCGCTGATTCGCCGATCAGCACGACC
Source organism: Amycolatopsis rubida (assembly GCF_900115345.1). GTDB lineage: Bacteria > Actinomycetota > Actinomycetes > Mycobacteriales > Pseudonocardiaceae > Amycolatopsis > Amycolatopsis rubida. The sequence continues at coordinate 117,355 of NZ_FOWC01000019.1, forward strand.
CGCCGGGCATCCCCGGCCGGCGGCAGGTACTCCACCGGGGCCCAGGATTCGAGTTCTTCGGGCGGCCAGTCCGTCCGGCGCAGCGCGGTGTCCGGTTCGACCCGCCACGGCCCGAGTTCCGGAATCCGCTCGCCCGCCGGTCCGGGCCGCTGCCGCCGGACGGCCAGTTTCTGGAGTTCGGCCAGGATCTGGGCGCCGGCGGCGTCGCCGAGCAGCGCGGCGAGCCGGTCCGCCCTCTGCCGGAGGGGTTCCGTCGCGGGCATGGGCACCTGCTTCCCGGGAAGGCGTCAGACGAAGCTGTACACGGTGGTGCGCTCCCGCGGCGGCGAGGCGGGGATCAGGCCGACGAGCCGGTCCCACCCGTCCGGAAGATCCCGGGCGCGCACCAGCAGGTCGCCGAGGACGAGAGCGTCGAGCCCGCAGCGGACGAACGCGGCCAGCGCGTCCGCGGGAGTGCACACGATCGGTTCTCCCCGCACGTTGAACGAGGTGTTGAGCAGGATCGGGTAGCCGGTGCGCTTCCCGAACGCGGTCAGCAGGCCGTGGAAGCGCGGATCGACCGCGGCGTCGACGGTCTGCAGCCGGGCCGAACCGTCGACGTGGGAGATCGCGGGCAGCGCGGCGGGGTCGAGGACCCGCGCGGTATCGAGCATGAACGGCGCCGGGCCGGTCCAGGCGAAGAACTCGGGACAGCGGTCGGCGGCCACGGCGGGGGCGAACGGCCGGAAGGACTCGCGTTTCTTCACCAGCGCGTTGATGCGGTCGCGCATCCGGGAGTCCCGGGGATCGGCGAGGATCGACCGCGCGCCCAGCGACCGGGGGCCGAATTCCATGCGGCCCTGGAACCAGCCGATGATCTCGCCCCCGGCCAGCAGCTCCGCCGCGGTGTCCAGCAGTCCGGTCTCGTCCCCGGCGAACGCGAGGTAGGGGACGCCCGCGATGTCGAGGCCTGCCCGGACCTCGTCGGCCGGATAGGCCGGGCCGAGGCGGGCGTCGGTCATCCGCTCCCGCACATACGTTCCGGTCAGCCGGTGGTGCACCAGCGCGGCGGCGCCGACGCACCCGCCCGCGTCGCCCGCCGCGGGCGGGACGAAGAGGTCGCGGAACGGCCCGTCGCGGCGGAGCCGGGTGTTCGCCACGCAATTCAGCGCGACACCGCCCGCGTAGCTGAGGTTTTCCGATCCGGTGCGCTCGTGCAGATGACGCGCCTTCGCCAGCAGGATTTCTTCGAGCACGATCTGCAGACTGCGCGCGAGGTCCTGATGGACGGTCTCGATCTCGTCGTCCGGCCGTCGCGGCGCAACGGGCAGCAGGTCGGCCAGCGCGTCGGTGTACATCCGGTCCGGCCGCCGGAAGTCGAAGTACTCCGGGTCGAGCCGGAACTGGCCGCCGGGCAGGTCGGCGACCAGCGTGCGCAGCGTCTCGGCGCAGGTGCCTTCGCCGTACGGAGCGAGGCCCATCACCTTGTACTCGTCGCTGTTGACCTCGAACCCCAGGTACGAGGTGAGCGCGCTGTAGAACAGCCCGAGCGAATCCGGGAACGCGACCTCCTCGAAGAGTTCGATCCCGTCCGGACCGGCGCGGCCGTAGCTCGTCGTCGTCCACTCGCCGACCGCGTCGGCGGTCAGCAGGGCGGATTCGGCGAACCCGGAGAAGTAGAAGGCGCTCGCCGCGTGCGATTCGTGGTGGGTGACCGGGACGACCTCGCCGGAGTAGCCGAGCAGCTCGCGGATCTCCCGGAACGGCCGGTCGGCGTCGAGCCGGAACAGGGTTTCCGGACTGCTCTGCGGCAACTCGGGCAAGCCGTTCCACAGCTGACGGCCCAGCCGCGCGACGGGATCCTCGTAGTAGGCGACGCGGTCGATGTCGGCGATGCCGATCCCGGCCTGGCGAAGGCACGCGCGAAAAGCGTGGGCGGGCATCGACGCGTCGTACCGCCGCCGGGTGAACCGCTCCTCCTGCGCGGCGGCCGCCAGCCGTCCGTCGATCAGCACAGCGCACGCCGAATCGTGGTACAGAGCCGAAATCCCGACGACGATCACGCGAGGCTCACCTGCCTGTCCCTTCGCTTGGCGGCGGTCGAGGTCATCCCGGTCCTCCGGCGGGCTCCTGGCGTCCGACCGCGAGCGCGGCGGCGTGCGGAGACAGCCCCCGTTCCTCGACCAGGTGCCGCGTGCAGAGGTCTGCGACAGATTCCTCGGCGATGCCTTGCGCGGCCAGCGTTTCGGTCACCGCGGCCAGCCTCCTGCCGTACCAGTCGGGCAGCGTGGCGGCGACCGGGGCGAGCGCCAGGTACTCGGCCAGCAGATAGCGGAGCCGGACCTCGGCGTCGTGGAAGTATCCGCTGAATTCTTCGAGCACGTCGGCGTGCCCGAGCCCGGCGATGTACATCAGCTCGTCCGAACTCTCGTCTCCCGCCGTCGCGCCCTGCGGCGTGCCGTAGCCGGAAAGCTCGCGCACCTGGGAGATCCGCTTCCCGAGGGTGCGAGCGGCGAGCTGGTACAGGACGGTCGGTTCGTAGAAGGCCATCCCGCCGGGGACGGCCGGGCCCGCCAGTTCGCGCAACGCCCGCGACGGAGTCCTGCTGTAGCAGCGCCGCCCCTCGACCTGCCGGTTGAACCGTTCGCGGGCGTAGACGCCGGGACCGACGTCGATGCCCGCGTCCCGCACCTCGGCGATCGTCCCGGCGCTGAAGAACGCGAGATGGGTGTTGGCGATCGGGAAACCGGCTCCGGAGTCCCACGACCACGCGCAGGCGACCGAAGTGTCCCGGCCGAGCGCGGACAGTTCGGCGAAGAGACCCGGGTTGAGCACGAGGCATCCCGGCTCCAGCCAGCCGAAATCGTCCCCGGCCGCGGCGAAGAGGAACTCCAGCACGCCCGCGTCGTCCATCCGGAGGTCGATGTGGTGGAAGGGACGGCCGAGATTTTCCCGCACCCAGGCGCGTTCGGCGGACGGGAGAGCGGAACCGAGCAGCACGAGGGGAACGTCGCCGGGGACGAGCCCGGCGGTTTTCCCCGCCCAGTGCAGGAGTCCTTCGGTGAAGTGGAGGAAGTAAGCCCCGGACGTCCGAGGCCGCGCGCGCAGAAACTCGCGGAACGCCAGGAGCCCGCGGTGTTCGGCGCGGGCGGTCCGGCTCCGGTCGAGCGCGCGGCGCGCGGTGTCGAGCGGCTCGGCGATCCGGCGCCGGAGCGCGGAAACCCCGCCCGCCGGGCCCACGGCGATCACATTGCCGTAGCAGTCCCGGAAACCGTACGAGCAGTCCGGCCGCGCCGTGCCGGGGCCGACCAGATGCGCGCCCCGGTCGTCGAGCCTGCGGCGCAGTATTTCCGGTTGCGCGACAAGGATGACCGCGTCCGGCACCGGTGGGTCTTCGGCGCGCGGCCCGGCTCGGAGCGCGAGGAAAACGCCGTGCCCGTGCAGCAGCGCCGCTTGGCCGGAGACGGTGACCGGGGCGAAACCGAAAAAGGTACGGTAGTAATCGACGGCCTTGCCCACGTCGCCGACCTGGAGACAGGGAACTCCGGACGGCCGGTGAACGCGCATTCCATCCTCCTGCCGCCGACGAGAAGCGCGTTGTCGAGAGTAGTACTTTTCGCGGACGCGGGCGATAGCCTTTCCGGGTCAGCCGCACCGAAAATACCCGTGCCGGCAACGAAAATGGCGAGAGAACGGTGCGGCGGCCGTCTCCGCGACGGGCGACCGGGTGAACCGCGGATCACCTCATCGCCGGACCCGCGGCGATGATCGGTGACGGTGCGCCGATCACGGCAGCGGATTCTCCTCCGTCCGGATCCGGATCCGCCCCGGCGAAAGCATCCGCCGGGTACCCGCCGTCGCGCGGTTTCCGGACGGCAGCTCACCGGCTTTCGCGTTCGACGGCCGCAGCGATCCCGTCGACGGTACGAGCGGTGGCGATCGCGTAGAGGCCGATCTCCACACCGAAACGCCGCTGAACACGCGAGGCGAGGCGAGCCGCGTCCATCGACGTCCCGCCGAGCCGGAAGAAATTGTCGTCGCCCGCGACGTTCCGCGCACCGAGCACTTCTCCGACCAGCTCGGCGACCCCGGCGGCGGTCGAAGGCGCCGGTTTCCCGGCAGGCTCGGGCCGGGCCGGGGCGTGCGTCCGCCATCGCGCCGGTCTCTCGAAGGCGAGTTCCGAGATCCGGGCCTCCGGTCTCGCGACAGCGTCCCGCAGCAGCGCGACCAGCAACTGTTCGACCAGCGGCAGCGACGCGGGCGCGAACAGCACGTCGTCCAACTGGAGGCGGATCGGCAGCTCTCCGTGCCCGGAGTCGAAGACCTCAAGCCAGAGATCGGCTTCCGAGCGACCGGCCGAGGCACCCGGTTCCGGCTCGGGCAGGGCGGCCGGGGCCAGCCCGGGCAGCGGGGTCTTCGCGCGGGGAACGTTGTGCACGGAAAGCCCGAACTGCCGAAGCGGACTCGGCTCGCGGTTGCGCGCCGGGTCCAGCAGGGCGACGACTTCGGCGAACGGCAGCTTCGCGGCGTCGAACGCGTCGAGCGCCGAATCTCGTGCCGCGGCGAGCAGTTCCCGGAAAGTGGGATCCCCGGGGGCGCTGAGCCGCAGCACCAGGCATTCGGTCAGCAGGCCGACCGTCCGCTCGGTCTCGCTCCCGTGCCGTCCGGCCGAAACCGAGACCACGGCGAAGTCGGCGGCCCCGCTCCAGCGGCTGATCAGCGCGTGCAGCCCGGCCAGCAGCGTGCCGAACAGCGTGACCGCTTCCGCCGCGCCGAGCCGGCGCAGACCGGTGCTGAGTTCGTGGTCGAGCACGGATTCCCGGGAGTGGGAGCCGAGGTTGGGCAGTGCCCGCCGCGGCCGGTCGGAGGGCAGGTCGACCGGGCGGACTCCGCCCAGCCGGTCCCGGCAGCGCTCGCGCAGCGCGGACATCCTGGCCGGAGTGAGCCGCCGCCGTTGCCGCCGGCCGAGTTCCGCGGGCTGCCCGAGCGGGGGCTGCAGCCGGTGCGGCCTGCCCGCACAAGCGGAGCTGTAGGCCGAAGACAGTTCCTCGAGCAGCACCGCGATCGACCAGAGATCGGCCGAGAGATGGTGGACGCTCAGCAGGATCACGTGGTCTTCGGGCGCCAGCCGGAGCACACCGGCCCGGAACGGCGAACCGGATTCGAGGGCGAAGGGCCGGGCCCGCTCCTGCGCGACGACCGCGGCGAGCGGGGGAGCGCCGGGCCCGGCGAGGTCGAGGATCCGGATCCTCGCGGGCGTGTACGGATCGACCACCTGGCCCGGGGCGCCGTCCCGCAACGGAAACCGGGTGCGGAGGCTTTCGTGGCGGCTCGCCGCCACGCCGACCGCGGCGTCCAGCGCCGGGATGTTCAGCGGTCCGCGCACCCGCGCCACAACCGGTTCGTCGTCGGCGACGGACGCGGGGAACAGCCGGTCGACCAGCCACATGCGTTCCTGGTCGAACGACAGCGGCAGGGGCCCGTCGCGGTCCGCCGTTTCGCGCGTTTCGCGGTCGGCCGGTCGCCGGGAGAACAGCCGCCGGGAGAACAGCCGCCGGAGAATATTCCGCTTTTCCCCGGGGCCGCCGCGCCGCCCGGCCGGAATCCGAACCACATTTCCTCCCGGACGGAACGTCGGAGCGCGGCTTTTCCCGGCCGACGGCTAGGGGCGAAGTGTCGAGAGGCTGAAATTGCCGGTGGCCGTCTTTCAGCCTAGCTGTTCGCGGGCGTTACGCGAAGGGGCGAATCGGGCCGCGCGCATTCGCCAGTCCCGGCTCGGGCGGTAGGGTGGGCCGCGACGAAGAACGACGACCGCCTCGGGTTGGAGATGGCTGAAATGGCTCTGTTGACCGCGATTCCGTGTCTTCCGGTCGCCGACATCAAGCAGGCCGCCGATTTCTACGCCGAGAAGTTCGGTTTCGCCGCCGGCTACGTGGGCGACGACTACGGCGTCGTGGAGCGCGACGGGGTGGAGATCCACTTCTGGCCGGCGAACCAGCCGGGCACGGCCGGCGCGGAACCGCATCTCGCGGGCTCCGGCTCGTGCCGCGTCCGGGTGTCGGACGTGAAGGCGCTTTACGAAGAGCTGCGCGTGCTCGACGTCGTGCACCCCAACGGGGCACTGGACGCCCATCCGTGGGGCCCGGAATTCACCGTGCTCGACCGGGACCACAACGCACTCACCTTCTACCAGGCCGCCGGAACCGAAAGCTGATCCGGACGGGCGCTCGCGTCCGGAATCCGGCGCCGCCTTCAGCGGCGCTTCGTCAGGCTGAGGCAGGCGACCGTGATCGGAGGGGGGAACGGCACCAGGCCCTGCCCGGTCGCCAGGCATCCCAGCCGGTACAGCAGCGGATGCCGCCACGGCAGCAGCCGCCGGTCGAGCTTGGCGGCGTAGGACGTGGTCAGCCGGTCCGGGAGGGCGAGGTCGGCGGCCACGTCCGCGCCGTCGTCGTCGGAGAACCCGGCCGCCAGCACCGAAAGGACCTGGACGGCCTCGTCGACCAGCGGCGGGTCCGGCGGCAGATCGGCGGTGAGGATCAGCCGCCCGCCGGGCCTGAGCACCCGGTGGAATTCGGCCACGATCTCCTCCTGCCGGTCCGTGTGCTCGAGCACGGAAACGCAGCAGACCACGTCGAAACTGCCGGATTCGTAGGGGAGTTCGTGCAGATCCGCGACGGTGAACCGGATCGGGCCGTCGACGGCGTCGAACACCGAGGCGAGCGAGGCGTCCTGGTCGCAGCACCACACGTCCGCGTCCGGCGCGGTCTCGGCGATGAGGAACGGAAGGAAGGTCACCCCGGAGCCCGCGTCGAGGACTCGGGCGGGCCGGTCGGGCATCCGGCTCACCACGAACGGGTATTCCCATTGCCTGCTCCACTGGTGCAGCGGATCGGGAACCCATTTCCGGCGGTACGGCCGGAGCGCGGTCCAGTGCCGGGCGAGGAACCGGTCCGAGTACCGCTCGACGACGGCGAAAGCCTCCGACCGCAGCAGGCGCTCGTAGCCGGCGACGGCGGGGATCCCGGCGGGCAACGGCGGAATCAGCACTTCTTGCCCTCCTTGCCGGAAAACCGGGCGCGCAGCGTCTGCGCGTGGCGGACCGTCCAGGCGGCGGCCCGGTTCATCACGCGCAGCCGCAGCGGCACGCCTCGCATGCCCTTGTGGTGGATGGCGTACATGTCCTCGTGCCCGGGCAGCGGTTTGCGGTCGCGGCCGACCTGGTACCGCGCGTCCCCTTCCAGCACGTGCCCGGGGACGACCAGCGCGGTGCCGTCGTCCCGGCAGCCGAGGCGGACGACGCAGTCCTCCAGCATCTCGGAGCCGGTGCTGCGGCTGACGTAGTACATCTGGGTCCAGTCGAGCAGCCTGCCGGGGCGCGGCGGCGGGCGCTCGCGGCGCCGCCGCATCGCGGCGAACACCTCCGGCCACAACGGATGCCCCGGCACGCTGCCCATGATGGCGTTGCCGATGCAGTTGCGGTCGCAGAAGATCAGCTGGTGGTCGCCGAGCAGCGTGTCCAGCGGCCGGACGAACTCGATGTCCATGTCCACGTAGAAGCCGCCGAACCGGTGCAGCAGGAAGTAGCGGATCGCGTCGCACCGCTGGATGCGGAACCGGTACGCGTCGAAGACCGGGAGGAACGCCGGGTAGTGCTCGCGCAGCAGGCCCCTGGCCGATCTTTCGGTCCAGAACCGGTGGCACCAGTCCGGGTGGCTGGCGAGCACTCCTTTCCGGTATTCCCGGTAGCTGCTCGGCGCTGCGGCCTCGTCGGGGAAATACAACTGGTGGATGATGCGCGGGATGGGTTTCACCGACACCTCTTTCACCGATTCCGGGGATATGCCGATGGTGCGAATCACCTTGACCGTGGACGGGCTCGACGACCGGGACGGCCAGCTCGAATACGGCCTGCAGGACCGGGCCGGCGCGCTCGAGCCCGGCACCGCGCTCGCGGACGGCGCGGTGCGCTACACCACCGAGGTCGGCACCCGGCCCCGCCCCGACGGCACCGTGTCCTACTCCGGGGACCACGTCCACGGCCCGGCCCGGGAACGGTTCCTCTACCTCAGCTTCCGGCCGCCGGGCGGAACCGAATGGACCCGGCGGCTCAAGGTGCCGCTGCCCGAAAGACTCGGCGAGTCGGTGGTCGAACTCGTCGGCCGGGTCACCGACCTGGGCACGACCCGGGGCCGGTTCCACGACGACGGCTGGACGCGGCGCGAGGGGGAGTGAGCCGCCCGGACGGCAGCGCGCGCCGGGAAAACCGCCCGGGGCCGCCTCAGAAGAGGCGCGTCCGCGCGTGATCCCGGACCGGCCCCACGGCCGCGAGAGGAAAACGCCTTCGGGAAACAGCTTGACGACCAGTTCGCGCACGAGCGGATTCCCACCCTCCGCGGGGCAGCGAGTGCGATGCGTGATCCCTCACGGTGCCGGATCTCCTCCGCGAAGGTCAACTCATCCGGCTCGAAGTGACCGAACGGCGCAACGCCCGCCGACCCGTATCGCGGCCGCCGCATCTCGACTGCGGTCCTCCGCGACGCGACGCATTGAGACGTCGTCGTGACGAAGCTCGGCTCCGAGCACCCGCGCCACCACGATCTGCGGCACACGGGGCTGACCTGGATGGCTGATGCGCTCGTACCTCTTCACCACTTGCGGAAGACCGCGGGCCACGGCTCGTTGTCGACGACGCAGAGATATCTCCACCCGAACCTGAGCGCGATCACCGGCGCCGGCGAGTTGCTCGCCCAGCACCTCAGGTCGCCGAAACGCGCGCATTTGTGCGCAGTAAGGTAATTCGGTGAAATCTGTCGGAGTATCCTGTCACAAATGCGTTGCGCTTTCGGCCGTGTGAGAGGAATGGTTGTCGAACGTCGTTTTTCGCCAAACGCGGACTTTCTTCAGTCCTCCTTCTGCGGTTGACCAATCCGCCGACGGCCTGATTCCTGCGGCCGGGCGTCATCGCGGGTTGGATCGCCATGTCCGGCAGCCGCTGATGCCGACTGTGCGGACGTCGGCGGTGTCAGGGCGGCAAGCGCGCCATGCTTGGTCAAGTTCCCGGGGGCCGAGTCTGGCGAGCCACTTGGCAAGATCAACACCGCAACGCAAAAAAGCCGCCCGACCTGGGCTTTCACCCAAGCCAAGCGGCTCGTTCGTCCGGTCGGGCTGACAGGATTCGAACCTGCGACCCCTTGACCCCCAGTCAAGTGCGCTACCAAACTGCGCCACAGCCCGGACTCCGCACCCCCGAGGAACCCCTCGTGAAGTGCGATGTGACTACTCTAGCGGGTCCCCCAACCGGCCCTGCAACGAGGTCTCTTTTACCTCCTGACCTGCGCAAACACAGCAACCCGACACTCCCGCCGGGAAGCGGTGAAGACCCCGCCAAGATCAACGGCACGCGATCGCCGGCATACGAAACCAGCCCTGGTCCCACACCGGACCAGGGCTGGGCAGCGATTCCCGTCAGCGACCGGTGAACCGAGCCTTCCCCGGCCCCTCGGCCAGGAACGACTTCACCGCACCCCGCAAGTCCTCCGTGTTGTACAGCTCCGCCGCAATAGCCGTCACATGCGCGTTCGCCTCCGGCACTCCGCCATGCTCGAAGTGCGCCAAGATCCGCTTCGTCGCGGCGTGCGCCCGCGTCGGGCCGTCGGCGAGCTGGCGGGTGAATTCCCGGGCCGCCTCGTCGAAACCCTCGTCCGGCAGTACCCGGTTGACGACGTTCCACCGTTCCAGCGTGGCCGCGTCGAAAGGGGAGCCGGTGAAGACGAACTCCTTCGCGCGGGCCACTCCAGCCCGGGCGGCGAGGCGTTGGGTGCCGCCCATGGTGGGGGTCAGGCCGACGACCTTTTCGACCAGGCCGAACTTCGCGCCGGAGGAAGCCAGGAGAAGATCGCAGGCCATCGCGACCTCGAAAGCCCACGTCAGGCACAGGCCGTGCGCGGCGAACACCGTCGGGAACGGCAGTGCGGCAAGGCGATCCGGGACGCTGAGCAGCTCGTCGAAGAGCACCTTGGCTTCGGCCGCGGAAGACTGTGCGTCGAAGAGTGCGACATCGACACCGCCGCTCACGACGCGGCCCTCGGCACGGATCAGGAGGGCTCGGGCGGGGGTTTCCTCCAGCGAGCCGATCGCGTCGAGAAGCGCGTCCTGGAGCGGCTTCGTGTACAGGTTGAGAGGCGGCTCGTCGATGGTGAGCACGGCGAGCCCGCCGTCGCGTTCCAGCCTCGTCATGCTTGGTCCTCGTTCGCGGTGAGGTGGTCCCAGTACGCCTGCGCGGCCGGCCGCCATTCCACGTGTTTGCGGTGGAACAGTTCGGCCGCCTTGGCTCCGCTCCAGCTCGCGGGCAGCAGCTCCGCGGGCAGTTGCGGGTCGAGGAACGGGAAACGCCGCCACTCGTGCACCAGCTCGGTCTGCGCGCGCAGGATCGCCTGCTCGTCCGACGGCGACACGCCGGTGAACCGGTCGATGAAGTCCTCGTACCGGTCGGTCAGCTCGGACAGGTCCCACGACCGCGCGACCATGCTCTCCTGGTCGCCGATCGCGCCGTACTGCGCGGTGAAGGACATCGCCTGCGCTTCGAGGCCCAGTTCGGCGACGATCTTCTGCGCCTCGGGCTCGCGGCTCGGATCGGGGCTCACCCAGACGCCCGCGACCGGCGAACCGAAACCGGCCCAGGTGAGCCGGGTGCGGAGGCGGTGGCGCAGGTCGCGTTTCGCCTCCGGCACCGAGACGATCAGCATCAGCCAGCGGTTCTTCCAGGCGTGCGCGTCGCGGCCGAAGGCGTATATGCGCTCGGCGCCCTCGGTGAGCAGCCGCCGCCCCGGCGGGGTCAGCGACCACCGGACGCGGCGGCCGATGCGCTCCGACACCAGCCAGCCCTCGCCCGCGGACCGGGCCAGCGCCTGGCGCGCGGACTTCTCCTCGATGTCGAGCATGCCGAGGGATTCGACCAGCATCGACGTCCACACCGGACGGTCGCGGGGCAGCACGTACTCGCCCAGCACGGTCATCAGCAGCGACCGCGCGCTCGCGTGGCTCACCTCGCGCCGTCTGCTGACGGTCGGCCGGGGAGCCCGCTGCTTCCCCTGTCCGAACGGGACCGGGGCGGGTTCCGCCATCGCTTTTCACCGACCTCACTGCTCAAGTTGGACCCGGCAACCCGCCCAGAGTACCCACTCGGAGTGACTGAGCCGACACGCGGCACGCGGCGCGCGGGGTCCCCGTAAACTCGGCTCCGATATGAGCGCCACACTCGTCGCGAAGGACCTGGCCGCTGGCCACGGTGACCGCGTTCTCTTCTCCGGTCTCGATCTCGTCGTCGCCCCGGGCGAGGTGATCGGACTGGTCGGCGTCAACGGCGCCGGGAAGTCCACCTTGCTCCGCACGCTGGCCGGGCTGGCCCGCCCGGAATCCGGGGAGGTCCGGCTGAACCCGCCGACCGCCACCGTCGGGCACCTGCCCCAGGAACCGGAGCGGCGCGAGGGGGAATCGGTGCGCGCCTTCCTCGCGCGACGCACCGGAGTCGCGGCGGCGCAAACCGCGCTCGACGCGGCGACGGATGCCCTTGCCGCGGGCGCGGGCGGCGCCGACGACGCATACGGCGCCGCGCTGGACCGCTGGCTCGCGCTCGGCGGCGCCGACCTGGACGACCGGGCCGGCGAGGTCGCCGCGGACCTCGGGCTGGCCGTCGACCTCGACCAGCCGATGGTCTCGCTGTCGGGCGGGCAGGCCGCGCGCGCCGGGCTGGCGTCGCTGCTGCTCAGCCGCTACGACATCTTCCTGCTCGACGAGCCGACGAACGACCTCGACCTCGACGGGCTCGCCCGGCTGGAGCGGTTCGTCGCCGGGCTGCGCGCGGGCACCGTGCTGGTGAGCCACGACCGCGAGTTCCTGGCCCGCACGGTCGGCCGCGTGGTGGAACTGGACCTGGCGCAGCAGCAGGTGAACACCTACGGCGGCGGGTACGAGTCCTATCTGGAGGAACGAGCCCTCGCGCGGCGGCACGCGCGCGAGGGCTACGACGAATATGCCAATACCCGTGCGGCGCTGGAGGCCCGGGCGGGCATGCAGCGCGCGTGGATGGAGAAGGGCGTCAAGAACGCGCGCCGCAAGGCGGCCGACAACGACAAGATCGGCCGCAAGTTCCGCAGCGAGGCCACCGAGAAACAAGCGTCGAAGGCGCGCCAGACGGACCGGATGATCGAACGGCTAGAGGTCGTCGAGGAGCCCCGCAAGGAGTGGGAGCTGCGGATGGAGATCGCGGCGGCTCCGCGTGCGGGCGCGGTGGTCGCGACGCTGCGGGGCGCGGTCGTGCGGCGCGGCGAGTTCACGCTCGGACCGGTGGACCTGCAGATCGACTGGGCGGACAAGGTCGCCATCACCGGCGCGAACGGCGCGGGCAAGTCCACGCTGCTGGCGGCGTTGCTCGGCCGGTTGCCGCTGGCCGAGGGCAACGCCGCGCTCGGCCCCGGCGTGGTGGTCGGCGAGGTCGACCAGGCCCGCAGGCTGTTCCTCGGCGACCTCCCGCTGGCGGACGCGTTCGCGCGGGAGGTCCCGGCGCTCGCCGACGCGGAAGTCCGTACCCTGCTGGCGAAATTCGGGCTCAAGGCCGCGCACGTGCTGCGCCCGGCGGCGACACTGTCGCCCGGCGAGCGCACCCGCGCGGCACTGGCGCTGCTGCAGGCGCGCGGGGTGAACCTGCTGGTGCTGGACGAGCCGACCAACCACCTTGACCTGCCCGCGATCGAACAGCTTGAGTCCGCTTTGGACAGTTACCCGGGCACGCTGTTGCTGGTGACGCACGACCGCCGGATGCTGGACGCGGTTTCGGTGACGCGCAGGCTGGAAGTCGGCGGGGGCAAGGTTTTCGAGCGCTAGGACGGAACCGCGGTCACTTCGGTGAGCCCGCGGACCACGCCCCGGTCGCCGCTGCCCGCTTGGCGTAGTCGGCGAAATCCCTTGGCTCGCGCCCGATCGCGCGTTGGACGCCGTCGCTGAGGAAGCCGGTTTTCCCTCGGTGCAGCCATTCGAACGGGCCTGCTTGCATTTCCGCCGCTGCCCGGTCGTAGCCGCGGCCGATCAGGCGGCGCACGTACTCCGGTATCTCCACCGGCATCTGCCTGATCTCCCGGCCGGTCGCCCTCGCGATCTCGGCCACCGCCTCGGGGAACGTCAGCGGCCTCGGACCGGAGAGTTCGTAGCTCTGCTCCTGGTGCCCGTCTTCGGTGAGGGCGGCGACGGCGACCGCGGCGATGTCGGTGGCGTCGACGAACGGCACTGTGCCGTCGCCGACCGGGATCGCGACTTCGCCGTCGCGCAGTTCGGACAGTTTCGGGTCTTCCTCGAAGGTCTGCGCGAACCAGCACGGGCGCACGATCGTCCATTCCGCGCCGCTCTCGCCGGCCGCGCGCTCGCCGTCGAGCACCGCCTGCGCCCAGGGGCCGTACGGGGTTTTCAGCAGGTAGTCCTCGCCGTCGTCGCCGCGGCCGGACAATGCCACGATCCGCCGGACTCCCGACCGCACCGCCAGTTCCGTGAACTCCGCCGGATCCGCCGTGCCGACCGCGCCCCACACGTTGAGGTACAGCGTGTCCGCCCCGGCGAGAGCGGGCTGCCAGGTGGACCGGTCCGCCCAGTCGAAGCGAACCGGGCTGGACCGGGAGACGGGCCGCACCGCGTGCCCCAGCTCCCGCAAGCGGGCCACCACGTGCCGGCCGACCTTCCCGGTCGCGCCCATCACCAGAACAGCGCTCATGCCGACAGGTTAGCGGTGCGAGATAGGTAAGGCTAGCCTAAGTCTGAGTCCAGCTTCGGACCCGGCTCGCCGCGGAGCCGGGTCCGGCACCGAGAGTGCTGGCTACGGACGGTCGGTGAGATATCCGCCCATGGTCGTGAAGTACTCAGCCGCCGGCAGTTCCCGGTCGTCAGCCGTGCGGACGCGTTCGATTCGGAGCCCCGGCGACTGGCCGCGCCGTGCATCCCGGCCGGCGACGATCACCACGCCCTCGCCTTCGCGGATGAAGATGCGGCCTGGAGTTCCGCCGTAGTGACCGTCCGAAACCGAGGCGCGCACGATGCGCAGCCGCTCGCCGCGGTGGTAGGCGAAGGCGTTGGGGTACGGGTCGGATTGGGCGCGCACCAGGCGGTCCAGTTCCTCGGCGGACCAGGACCAGTCGATGAGGCTGTCGCGCGGGGCGCGTTTGTGGAAGAAGCTCGCCTTCGTCCGGTCCTGCGCGATCGGGACCACGGTGCCGGATTCGATGAGGCCCAGGGCCTCGGTCACGAGCGGTTCGATGAGATCCACGGTGCGGTGGAACAGATCCGTGGCGGTGTCGCGGGGGCCGACCGCGACCGCGCGCTGGGCGACGATGTCGCCCGCGTCGAGTTCGTCGTTCATCATGTGCGCGGTGACGCCGACTTCCGGCTCGCCGTTGATCAGCGCCCAGATGATGGGAGAGAAGCCGGCGTAGGCGGGCAGCAGCGAGTCGTGCACGTTGAGCGTGCCGTGGCGCGGCAGGGCGAAGATCTCCGGCGGCAGCCAGGTGCGCCAGTTGTTCGCGACGATCAGGTCGAGGTCCGCCGCCTTCAGCTCGGCGAGCAGTTCGGCGTCGTCCGGGCGGGTGCGCAGCAGGGTGCGGATCCCGTGCTCCTCGGCCAGTTCGGCGACCGAATCGCTCCAGATCCGTTCGTAGGCGTGGTCGCTCGGCGGGTGAGTGACCACCAGCCGCACGTCCTGGCCTGCGTCGAGGAGGGCCTTCAGGGTGCGGTGTCCCCAGGTCTGGTAGCCGAACATGGCCACGCGCATCGGCGGTGCACCTTTCGTGGTCGGGACGAACATCACCCGGAAGACAGTACTAGCTGAGGCTTGCCTAAGTTAGGTTAGGGTTTCTTGAGCATTGGTCAGTCGAGAACGGTGATGCGGCAGTGCCGCGCTAGGGGACTTTCATGTCACGAGCAGGGGCCGAGGACAGCCAGGTGCCGGTGTACGACGTGGTCGGGGTCGGGTTCGGGCCGTCCAACCTCGCGCTCGCGATCGCCCTCGCCGAGCACAACGCGGGCTCGGGGGAGACGGTCACGGCGCACTTCCTGGAGCGCCAGTCCCGTTTCGGCTGGCATCGCGGGATGCTGATCGACACCGCGACCATGCAGGTGTCGTTCCTCAAGGACCTGGTGACGATGCGGAATCCGGCGAGCGCGTTCACCTTCCTGAACTACCTGCACGAGAAGGGGCGGCTGGTCGATTTCATCAACCACAAGACCCTGTTCCCGCTGCGCGTCGAGTTCCACGACTACTTCGAATGGGCCGCGGCGAAGGTCGACGACCTGGTGTCCTACGGCAGCGAAGTCGTTTCGGTCGAACCGGTCCGCGACGGCGACGAGATCGCGTTCTTCGACGTGCGCGTCGCGGTGGACGGCGAGATCACCGAGCTGCGGGCCCGGAATCTGGTGCTGGGCACCGGATTGCGCGCGAAGCTGCCGGAGGGGGTCGTGGCCGGAGACCGGATCTGGCACAACAGCGAGCTGCTGCACCGCGTCGAGTCGTTGCGCGGTACGGACGCGCGGCGGTTCGTAGTGATCGGCGCCGGTCAGAGTGCGGCCGAAGTCGCCGCTTTGCTGCACGACGAATTCCCGCGCGCGGAAGTGTGCGCGGTGTTCGCGCGCTACGGCTACAGCCCCGCCGACGACAGTGCGTTCGCCAACCGGATTTTCGACCCGGAGGGGGTCGATTCCTTCTACGCGGCAAGCGAACCGGTCAAGGAACGCCTGATGGGCTATCACGGCGCGACGAATTACTCCGCGGTCGATCTCGACCTCATCGACGAGCTGTACCGGCGGCGCTACCAGGAGAAGGTGCTCGGCGTGGAACGGCTGCGGCTGTTCAACGTCTCGCGTCCGGTCGAGGTGGCCGACCAGGGCACGCACGTGCGCGCGACTGTCGAATCGCTGGCGACCGGCGAACGTTCGGTGCTCGACGCCGACGCGGTCGTCTACGCGACCGGCTACCTGCCCGCAGACCCGACGCCGCTGCTCGGCGGACTGGCCGGCCGATGCCGCCGGGACGAGCAGGGCAGGCTGAAGGTCGAACGCGACTACCGGATCACGACCGACCCGGCCGTGCGCGGCGGGCTCTACTTGCAGGGCGGCACCGAGCACACGCACGGGATCACGTCGTCGCTGCTGTCGAACACCGCGGTGCGGGTCGGCGAGATCCTGCAGTCCATTGTGGACCGGCGGGCGGCCGGATCCGATCCGGTGGAGTACGCGGTCAGCGGGATCCGCTGAAGCGGGGGAAGGTCTGGGCCATGACGAATCCGTTCGAAAACCCCGACGGCGTTTACCGGGTCCTCGTGAACGACGAGGGCCAGCACAGCCTGTGGCCGGACTTCGCGGCCGTGCCGGACGGGTGGCGGACCGCCTTCGGGCCGGCCGCGCGGCAGGCCTGCCTGGACCACATCGAGCGGACCTGGACCGATCTGCGCCCGCTTTCTCTTCTCGCGCCTGACGAATCCTGACCTCGGTGAGGGGAACCCTGGGAATCAGGGTTCCCCTCACCAGCGGTGGCCGCGCAGCCCGGACCAGGCGGTCCAGAGCGTGGCGTACCGGCCGCCGGCCGCGACCAGTTCGTCGTGCGTCCCGGATTCCACGACCACCCCGGAGTCCAAGACCACAATGCGGTCCGAAGCGGCCGCTTGCGTCAACCGGTGCGCCACGATCAGGCCGGTCCGGCCTTCGAGCGCGGCCGCCGCGGCGGATTCGAGCGTTTTCGCCCCCGCGCTGCCTGCCTCGGCCGTGGCCTCGTCGAGGATCGCGACCGGCGGATCGGCGAGCACCAACCGAACGAGCGCCAGCTGCTGAGCCTGCGTGACGGTGAGCCGATGCCCGCCCTCGCCGACGACCGTCGCGAGCCCGTCCGGCAACGCCTCAACCCACTCGGCCGCGCCGACCTTGGCCAGCGCGGCGTGGAGATCCTCATCGCCGGCCTCGGGGGCGGCCAGCCGGAGATCGTCGGCCAGCGATCCGCTGAAGACGTGCACTTCCTGGCTGATCAACGCGACCGCGCGCCGGGTGGCGGCCGGGCCGAGCTGGTCGAGCGGCACGCCGCCGATCGACACCGTGCCGCTGGTGGCCTGATGGATCCCGGCGATCAGCTTGGCCAGCGTCGTCTTCCCGGCCCCGCTCGCCCCGACCATCGCGACGCGCTCGCCCGGCGCGACCTCGAGGTCGACCTCGCGCAGCACCGGATGATCGTCCACATAGGAGTGTCCGATGCCTGCTGCCTTCACCGAGGCGTCGACCGGAGGGCCCACGCGGGTCGGCTCGGCCGGTGAAGGCAGATCCGTGACGCCGATGAGCCGGGACAGGCTCGCGGTCGCCGCCTGCGCGTCGTCGACCAGCGCGAGGGCGGTGTTGATCGGCCCGAAGAGGCTGTGGAAGTACAACGCGGCCGCCGTCGCGACGCCGACCGTCGCGAGATTCGCGCCCACCAGGAGAAAACCGGCCGCCAGTACCGCGGAAAGGCCGACGAACTCGGCGAGATTCAGCCGCCCGTAGAACCGGGTGGCGAGGCGAACCCCGCGCAATGCCAGCTCAACCGCGCCGTTGGACCGTTCGCGGACCCGGTCGACGTGCGCGTCCGCGAGCCGGAACGCGCGGACGGTCTTGGCGCCGCCGATGGTGTCGAGAAGTTGTTGCTGCTGCGCTCCGACGGCGGCTCGCTGGGCGGCGTACAGCGGGGTGGCGCGGCGGACGTACCAGCGGACAGTGTGCAGCTGGATCGGGACCGCCAGCAGGGCCGCGACGAGGAAACGCCAGTCGAGGATCGCCATCGCGACCAGCGTCAGCACGATCGTCAGCACCGAACGGGCCAGCGCGGGCAGCGCTTGCCGGACCGCGTCGGCGACGACCGAGACGTCGTTGGTGACCCGGGTGGTCAAGTCGCCGGAACCGGCCTTCTCGACCTGCTCCAGCGGCAGGCCGAGAGCGCGGTCGATGAATCGTTCGCGCAGGTCGGCGAGCATGGTTTCGCCGAGCCGGGCGAGCATCGAGACGCCGATCGCGGTGGTGATCGCGGACGTCGCGGCGACCAGGACCAGTCCGGCGACGGGCCAGCCGAGCGCGGCCGCGGACTGGCGGGTGGCGACAAGGTCGACGACGCGGCCAAGCAGGGGAGCGGTGAGCAGCCCGATCGCGGTCGCGCCGACGACGAAGGCGAAGGACCCGATCGCGCGGCCTTTCGCTTGCCGCAGCAGGTCGAGCAGGACCGAACGGATGCGCGGTCCGGCGGCGACGGGGAGGAGTTCGCGTTCGGTCACGAGAGCACCGCCGCTCGGTAGGCCGCCTCGGCGCGGACGAGTTCGGCGTGGCTGCCTTCGGCGACGACCCGGCCGTCTTCGATCAGCACGACCCGGTCGGTCACGGTGAGCAGCGCCGGGCTGGTGGTGACCACGATCGTCGTGCGGTTGCGCCGGAGTTCCGCGACTCCGGCGGCGATGCGGGCTTCGGTGACGGTGTCGACAGCGGTGGTCGGGTCGTGCAGCACGAGGACCGGAGTCTCGGTGGCGAGGGCGCGGGCGAGCGCGACCCGTTGCCGTTGTCCGCCGGACAGTGATCGCCCGCGTTCGGTGACGGCGGTGGCGGTGCCGGACGGGAGCGTCGCGGCGACCTCGTCGGCGGCTGAGGCGGTGAGCACCCCGTCGGGGACGGCGGGCATTCCGCCGCGGACGTTCTCTTCCACGGTGCCCTCGAACAGGTCTGTGTCGTGCGCGGCGACGAGGACGACGTCGCGGACTCGGTCGGGATCCACAGTGGACAGATTCACGGCGTCGACGCGGACGGCACCGGAGCGCGGATCGGCGAACCGGCCCAGGCAATCGAGGAGATCGGTAGCCGTGGCGGGGTCGGCGGTGACGACGCCGAGCAGCTCGCCGGGCGGGACGACGAGGTCGAGTTCGCGGAGTTTTCCATGCGATACCGCGGAAAGCTCCACCCCGCCGGCAGCCGGCGCGGGCAGCTCTCCGGTTCCTTCGGGGACGGCCGGCGGTGCGCTGAGCACCGCGGCGACCCGGCCGGCGGAGGCGCGGCCCTGGGCGAGCTGGCCGTTGACCCAGGCGAAGATGGTGAACGGCGTCTGCAGGAACTGCGCCAGCCCGACCGCGGCGACGAGGTCGCCGACGGAGATCTCGCCGTTCGCGGCCAGCGAGCCGCCGACGAGCGCGACGATCGCGATGAAGATCCCGGTGAGCGCGAGCAGAGCGCCGTTGTGCCACGCCTGCGCCCGAGCCGCGCGGATGGTCGCTCGCAGGGAATCCCGGCTGGTGCGCCGATACCGCGCGGTCGCCGCCGGTTCCGCGCCGATGCCCTTCAGCACTCGCAGCCCGCTGACGAGGTCGGCCGCGACACCCGAGGCGTGCGCGGCGCGTTCCTGTTCCACCTCGCTGCGCTTCTCCAGCGGTTTGCCGATGAGGTGGGCGAGGAACAGCAGCGGCGGGGTGCCGAGGAGGACTAGCAGCCCGAGCGGCACCGACATCCGGAGCAGCACGACCGCGCTCACGACCAGCCCGGCGAGCGCGGCGACGCCGAACGGGAGCACCGCGTTGATCATCCCGACCCGGCGGGCGTCCGAGGTCCCGACGCTCACCAATTCCCCGGCGAGCGCACCGTTCTCCACGCCGCCGCGAGGATGCAGGACGCGCCGGCTGACCGCGAGCCGGATCTCGTGCGCGGCCCGCTCGGACGCGCGTTCGGCGGCCCGCGCGCCGAAGCGGTAGCTGGAGGAGAGCACGAGGAAGACGACCGCCAGCACGGCCAGCCAGCCGAGGAGGGTGAGCACCGAGCTGTCGGCGACGGCCCGGTCCAGCACGACGCCGATCACTACCGGGACAAGCGCCTCGCCGCCCTGGTGTCCCGCAGCGAGGACAGCCCCGGCGACGACGGATTTCCGTTGTCCGGCGATGGCACTGCGCAGGACGTCCCGGCCGGTGGTCATCGGCGCCTCCGTTCGTGCGGACGCGGCCGGTCCGGTCGCCGGTTTCTCCTTTTCGTCCACTAGAGAAGGCTAGCCTAACCTTTTGGCGAGACGGTGCCGGGGAAGAGCTACCGGCGGGCGTCGCGTCCCGCGGGTTCCGCTTCCGGCGGTTGCTCTCCGGCCGAGGCGACTGCCGGTTCGGGTTCGCCGAAGCGAGCGAGTGCGAGGGCGGCGGCCACAGCGAGGACGAACCCGATCAGTGCGACGGCAGCGAACCCAGGCCGCGTCCGGTCGCCCAGCAGCAGGACGCCGATCAGCGACGGCATGACCGTTTCGCCGAGGACCATCATCGCGGTGGCGGTGGTGACGCTGCCGCGTTGGAGTGCGGTGGCGAAGAACAGCATGGCCAGCGCGCCCGCGACGGCGACCACGTACAGCGCGGGGTCGCGCAGCAGGTCCAGCGGCGCGAGGCTCGGGATGACCCGGCCCGCCACCGCGACCAGTCCGAAGCACAGCCCGGCGACCAGCCCGAGCCCGGCGGTGCGGACGCGATCGCCCGCGCGTCCGGCGAGAAGCCCGGCGACGCCCAGGACAACGGCGGCACCGGCCAGCGTGAGCCGGAAACCGAGGCCGACCTCGCTGGAACCCTCGCTTTCCGCCGACGAGCCGAGCAGCGCGAGTCCGGCGACCACGACGCCCACGGCGGTCCATTCCCGCACCCCGAGCCGGACGCCGAACACCCGCACCGCGACGGCCGTCACCGCGAGGCTCGCGGCTTGCGTGGCCTGCACGAGAAACAGCGGCAGGACGTGCAGAGCGGCGATCTGCGCGACGAAGCCGACGCCGTCGAGCAGCAGTCCGACGACGAACTTCCACTGCTTCAGCACCCGGAGCAGCAAGCGCGGGTCGACCCCGGCACCGCCCTCGTCGGGCGCTGCTTTCGCGGCCACTGCCTGCAGCACCGAAGCGACGCCGTAGGCCACCGCGGACAGCAGCGCGCACAGAAATCCCCACACCATGCGGCCGAGACTATTCCTCTCCGGCACCAGTAGGGTCGGGGCCATGGCGGAGAGCGAACGCGTCTGGCCGGATCCGCTCGACGGCGACGAGATGACCGTGCAGACGCGGTTCCTCGACTTCCTCCGGGCGACCGCGGTGCAGAAGATCACCGGCCTGACCCGGGAGCAGGCGGCCGCGACACCGCTGCCGAGTTCGCCGCGGACCAGCGCGCTGGGCGTGCTCAAGCACCTGACCGCGGTCGAGCGGTGGTGGCTGGTGATCGAGGCGGGCGGCTCCGCCGAGCCTTCGCTGTGGCCGGGCTCGCCGGACCCGAGCTGGGACCTGACGCCGGAAGACGACGTCGCGTCGGTGGTCGCGGCTTATCGCGCCGAGCGGGAACGGGCGGCTTCGGCGCTGGCCGGGCTCACCCCGGAGGACCGCACTCGCCGGTCGGGGGAGTTCACCGTCCGCTGGGTGCTGGCGCACGTCGTGCAGGAGACCGCGCGGCACACCGGGCACCTCGACGCGCTCCGGGAACTGGCCGACGGCTCCGTGGGGGAGTGACGTTACGCTGCGGGCATGGCAGACCAGCTCTACTTCCGCCAACTGCTCGCCGGCCGCGATTTCGCCGTCGGGGACCCGGTCGCGACCCAGATGGTGAACTTCGCTTACCTGATCGGGGACCGGGAATCGGGCGAGGCGGTGCTGGTCGACCCGGCGTACGCGGTCGGCGACCTGGTGGAGACGCTGGAAGCCGACGGGATGCGGCTGACCGGCGTGCTCGCGACGCATCACCACCCCGACCACGTCGGCGGCGACATGATGGGCTTCTCGCTGCCCGGGATCGCGGAACTGCTCGCGCTGCGGCCGGTGCCGATCCACGTCAACGCGCGGGAAAGCGAATGGGTGCGCCGGGTGACCGGCGTGTCGGACACCGACCTGCGCGCGCACGAGCACGACGACGTCGTGACGGTCGGCTCGATCGACATCCGGCTGCTCCACACGCCCGGGCACACGCCGGGCAGCCAGTGTTTCCTGGTCGGCGACCGGCTGGTCTCCGGGGACACGCTGTTCCTGGAGGGCTGCGGCCGGACCGACTTCCCCGGCGGCGACGCGGACGCCATTTTCCGCAGCCTGCAATGGCTGGCGACGCTGCCGGGCGATCCCGTGGTGTATCCGGGACACCAGTACTCGCCAGAGTCTTCGGCGTCGTTGTCGCGGGTGAAGAGTTCGAATTTCGTGTTCCGGCCCCGGTCGCTCGAGGAATGGCGGATGATGTTCGGCGGCTGAGCCGGGTTTCGGTCCGGGCCGCCGCCGATTCGGCTCGGTGCGCATCGCCGGAGGACGGCGGGTCCGGCCGGTTGATTGTGCGTTCGCCGCGGCGGCGGTGCGGCAGGTTGCCCGCGGGCTGCGGCGGGGTGCGCGCCGCGGGTTCGGGTTCGGGGCGAAGAGCGCTTGCTGTGCGCGGGAAAAGAACATAGTGATCTTGTACCGCACGGCACCGACAATTTCGTGACGATCGAGCGCCGGTGGTCGGCAGCGGACCGGGAAACCCGTCCCGCATCCCGGGCATCCGGGTGCCCGCCCGAGGAACAAACCCCGTACACCGCCGCACGGATTCCAGTGCGTGAGAGCCGTCCGGCACGACATTGACTTCACCCGTCCGGGGATCGAAGCTCGGGGACATGAAGCGCGGCGTCCTCCTCGTGTGCCGCCTGCACGTCGACCTCCGGCAGCAGGCGAGCGCGGTCTGTCTGTCCCGCCGCTGAATTCCGTTTCCTGAACCGAAAACCCCACCCGGGAGAAATCCGTGTCGATTTCCACCACGGGCGTGCTGCCGCGCGCCGAAACGGCCGCGCCGAAACGCGCGCCGCGGCGGCGGCTGCCGTCGCCGCGCCGCTGGATCAGCCCGGTCGCGCTGGTCGCGGCGTGGCAGATCGCCAGCTCGACCGGCGCGTTGCCGCCCGACAAGCTCAGCTCGCCCTGGACTGTCCTGCAAGCCGGTGCCGACGTCGCCCGCAGCGGCGAACTCGGCAGCGCTTTCGTGGTTTCGCTGGGCCGCGTCGGCGCGGGATTCGCGCTCGGGGCGCTCGCCGGCCTAGTACTCGGGGCCGTCGCGGGGTTGTCGCGCTGGGGCGAGGCGCTGGTCGATCCGCCGGTGCAGATGCTGCGGACCTTGCCCTTCCTCGGGCTGATCCCGTTGTTCATCCTGTGGTTCGGGATCGGCGAAGAGACCAAGATCTTCCTGGTCGCGTTGGGCGTGGCGTTTCCGCTGTATTTGAATGTCCACTCGGGAATCCGCACCGCCGATCCGCAGCTCGTGGAAGCCGCGCGGGCGCTGGGATTCACCCGCGCCGAACGGCTGTGGCACGTCGTCCTGCCGGGTGCCTTGCCGCCGGCGCTGGTCGGGCTGCGGCAGTCGCTCGGGGTCGCGTGGCTGGCGCTGATCGTGGGCGAGACGGTCAACGCGGACGCCGGGATCGGTTATCTCATCAACAATGCCCGCGAGTTCCTGCGCACCGACGTCGTGGTGGTCGGGCTCGTGGTCTACGCCGTGCTGGGCCTCGTCACCGACGCGCTCGTCCGGCTGCTCGAAAGGAGGGCCCTGCGATGGCGAGCCCAGTAGTCGAAGTCCGTGACCTCACGAAGAAATTCGGGAACCGTACTGTCCTCGCCGGACTCGACCTGGACATCGCCCGCGGCGAATTCGTCGCGTTGCTCGGGCGGAGCGGATCCGGGAAGTCGACGCTGCTGAAGGTGCTGGCCGGGCTGGACCAGGAGATCGAGGGCACAGCCAGCGTCGACGGGACGGTTTCCGTCGCGTTCCAGCAGCCGCGGTTGCTGCCGTGGCGCAAGGTCTGGCACAACATCGTGCTCGGCCTGCGTCAGGACAACGACCGCGCGGTCGCGGAGAAAGCGCTGGCCGAGGTGCGGCTGGCCGAGCATGCCGGCAAGTGGCCGCTCACGCTGTCCGGCGGTGAGGCGCAACGGGTTTCGCTCGCCAGGGCATTGGTCCGCGAGCCGGATCTGCTGCTCCTGGACGAACCGTTCGGCGCGCTCGACGCGTTGACCCGGCTGGCGATGCACCGGCTGGTCGAGGATCTGTGGCGCAAGCATGAGCCCGCCGTGCTGCTGGTGACTCACGACGTCGACGAAGCTCTGGTGCTCGCCGACCGGATCCTCGTCCTCGGCGAGGGGCACATCGTCGCCGAACACGTTCTCGGCCAGCCGCGTCCGCGGAAGGCCGCCGACAATGCCGAGGTACGCAGCCGCGTCCTGGCTGATCTGGGAGTGACCGAAGGTGCACCTGCGTAACGTCCTGGCCGCAGCGCTTCTGCTGACCGGGCTCGCCGCTTGCTCGTCGTCCGCTTCGGACGGTCGCGCGCCGGTTCCCGCCGTGGTTTCGCCTGCGGAGCTGAAGAAGGTCACGCTGCGTGTCGGTGATCAGAAGGGCGGGGTGAAATCCCTGCTCACCGCGGCGAATCAGCTGAACGGCGCGCCGTACCGGATCGAATGGTCCACGTTCACTTCCGGGCCGCCCTTGCTGGAGGCGGCTTCGGCGGGGGCGATCGACGTCGGCCGGGTCGGCAATACGCCGCCGATTTTCGCGGCGGCGTCGAAGGCGAAGATCTCCGTGGTGAGTGTGGCGAAGAGCAATGTGGAGCGGGAAACCATTCTGGTGCCGCCGGATTCGCCGCTGCCGGACGTCGCGTCCCTGCGCGGCAAGACGGTCGGAGTCGCGAAGGGGAGTTCGGCGCACGGGCAGCTGCTCAACACGCTGAAGAAGGCTGGTCTCTCCACAAAGGACATCAAGATCGCGTTCCTGCAACCGTCCGAGGCGTTCGCCGCGTTCACCCAGCATCAGATCGACGCGTGGGCGATCTGGGACCCGTACACCGCGCAGGCCCAGATCGACGCCCACGCCCGGGTGCTCGCCGACGGCCGCGGCGCGTCCAACGGGCTCGCCTTCGAGACCGCCAGCACGACCGCGCTGGCCGACCCGGGCAAGAACTCGGCGATCAGGGATTTCGTGCAGCGCGTGGTGAAAGCCCAGCTCTGGTCCAACTCGCATACCGACGAATGGGCGCGCGCGTGGGCGGCCGAAACCGGGTTGAAGCCGGAGGTGGCGAAGAAGGCCGTCTCCGCCGGACGGGACCGGCCGATTCCGCTGGACGATGCCGTCGTCGCGTCCGAGCAACAGCTCTCCGACGCGTTCGCGAACGAGGGCACGCTGCCCGGGAAGGTCGACTTCGCGGCGTTCGTCGACCGCCGTTACGGGCCCGACATCGAGGCCGCGAGGAGGAACGGATGAGCCTGAAACTGCACTGGTTCCTGCCGACCGCCGGGGACGGCCGGACGATCGTGGAACGCTTCCACGCCAACAAATCCCAGGGCCCGAGCGCGCAGCGGCCCGCGGATCTGGACTATCTCGCGCAGGTCGCCCGCGCGGCCGAGCGGCTGGGCTTCGAGGGCGTGCTGACGCCGACCGGCACCTGGTGCGAGGACGCCTGGCTGACCACCGCCGCGCTGATCCGCGAGACGAGCAGGCTGAAGTTCCTGGTCGCGTTCCGGCCGGGCGTCATCTCGCCGACGCTCGCCGCGCAGATGGCCGGCACGTTCCAGCGGCTGTCCGGGGGCCGGGTCCTGCTGAACATCGTGACCGGCGGCGACGCGATCGAACAGCGTCGTTTCGGCGACTGGCACGACCACGACGCCCGTTACGCCCGGACCGACGAGTTCTTGTCCGTCGTGCGCGGGGTGTGGTCGGGCAAACCGTTCGACTTCGCGGGCGACCACCTGCGGGTCGAAGGCGCCACGACGCTCGCCGCGCCGGATCCGGTGCCGCCGCTGTACTTCGGCGGTTCCTCGGCGGCGGCGCTCCCGGTCGCCGCCCGGCACGCCGACGTCTACCTGACCTGGGGCGAACCGCCCGCGCAGGTCGCGGAGAAGATCGGCAAGGTGCGGGAACTGGCGGAGAAGGAAGGACGCGCGGTCCGGTTCGGGGTCCGGCTGCACACGATCGCGCGCGACACGTCGGCGGAGGCTTGGGCGGAGGCGCAGAAGCTGCTCGATGCGTTGGGCCCGGAGCAGATCGCCAAGGCGCAGTCGCAGCTGGCGGCGAGCGAGTCGGTGGGGCAGCAGCGGATGGTCGCGCTGCACGGCGGCCGAGCCGCGACGACGGCGCGGGATCTGGAGATCCATCCGCGTCTGTGGGCTGGGATCGGCCTGGTCCGCGGGGGCGCGGGGACGGCGCTGGTGGGCAGTTACGCGGAGATCGCGGACTTGATCGAGGAGTACCACGAGGCCGGGGTCTCGGAGTTCGTGCTGTCCGGGTATCCGCATTTGGAGGAGGCGTACTGGTTCGGGGAGGGAGTGCGGCCGGAGCTGGCGCGGCGCGGGTTGCTGGACGAGGGGGCGGCGGCGGAGCGGACGGTGCCGGGGGTGCGGGCGGAGCCGGCGGTGCAGGGGGAGCGGGCGGTGGCTGCTCAGTAGGGGGATCGCCACTCACGAGTCTCCGTACTGGCCAGAGCGGCGGGGTCGGTGGTGCGTTCGGCAAGGCGGGTCTTTCGGGTGCCTGTGCCGGTGACGGCCGGGCGGACGCGCACGGGTTCTCGCGTTGCCGGGGTGGTCGCGGTGCTCGTGAGTGGCGTTGCCGGTTCTAACCGGCACAAACACTCACGAGTCTCCGCGCCGGCCGGGGCGGCGGGGCCGGTGGTGCGCCAGCCTGGGAGTCGTGAGCTAGAACCGGGATGAACACTCACGAGAGCAGGTGGGGCACTTCGTTCCGGCGGCGCAGCGCGAGGTGCATCGTCGCGCGGCCGCCGAGTTCGAGGTCGTCTTCGAGGGCCTTCAGCGCGGTCTGGCCACCGAAACCGAGCTGGTCGACGAGGTGGCGGTGGGTGGTCGCCAGGTGGGCGGCGGAGGACTCGGCGCGGATGGTCGCGAGCATGCAGTTCAGTTCGTTCGCGCAGGCCCGGTGCGCCGCCAGCACGCGGGGGTTTCCGCTGGCCGCCACGATTTCCGTGTGCACCGCGCTGTGCGCCTCGATCACGTGCCGCCACGGCGTTTCGGCGGTCATCGCTTCGAGCCGCCGCACCGCCTCGTCCACCGCGTCGAAGTTCGCGTTCTGCAGCAGGGCGAGCCGGAGCGCGCCGAGTTCCAGGATTGAGCGGTACGAGCACATCGCGTCGATGCGTTCGGTCGTCACCGCGGGGACGACGATCCCCTTGTTGCGCTGGTGTTCGAGGAGGCCCTCGGACACCAGCGTCTGCAGGCCGGACCGCACCGAATGCCGTCCGGCGCCGAAGCGGGCGCTCAGCGATTCCTCGGTGAGCCGCGTCCCGGGTTCGAGGAGGCCGTCCAGAAGGTCGTCGCGGAGGGCTTGCGCGATGCTTCCCGGCGTACTGCCCGCCTGTTCGCGCACTTCGCCACTCGTTTCAGCAGAACTTCCCACAGCGACTGCCGATCTTACCGCCGTCACAGCCGGACAGGCAGCCGCAGGGAGGCGTGTTCGGCGCTGATCTCGTCGGTACGTGTGACGCCGAGAAGCCGCAGCGTCCGCACGTACTCGGCGCGGAGGATCTCGATCGCGCGCTCGACGCCTTGCTCGCCCGCCGCCATCAGGCCGTACAGGTAGGCCCGGCCGACCATCGCCGCCGACGCGCCCAAGGCCCGTGCCGCGACCAGGTCGGCACCAGTGCGGATGCCGGTGTCGAGGATGACCTCGCAGTCGTCCCCGACAGCGTCCACGACGCGCGGCAGCAGTTCGAGCGGGGTCGGCGCGCGGTCGAGCTGGCGGCCGCCGTGGTTCGAGAGCACCAGGGCGTCAACGCCGCAAGCAGCCATCTCCTTGGCGTCCGCGACGCTCTGAATCCCTTTGACGATCAGCTTTCCCGGCCACAGCCCGCGCAGCCACCGCAGGTCTTCGACGGTCAGCGACGGGTCGAACATCGTCCCGATCAGCTCCTCGACCGTGCCGTCGAAGTTGGTCAGCGCGGCGAACCGCAACGGTTCGGTGGTCAGCAGGTTCATCCACCAGGACGGCCGGACCGCGATCCCGGCGAGCGTGCGGACGGTCAGCGTCGGCGGGATCGTCAGCCCATTCCGGACATCGCGCATCCGCGCCCCGCCGATCGGGGTGTCGACCGTGAGAACGAGCGCTTCGTACCCGGCTTGAGCTGCGCGTTCGACGAGTGCTTCGCTCGCGGCGCGGTCTTTCCAGAGGTAGAGCTGGAACCACTGCCGCGCGGACGGCGCGCAGGACCGGACGTCTTCGAGATCGGTGGTTCCCATCGTCGAGAGCACGTACGGGATCCCGGCGCGGGCAGCCGCGCGGGCGACGGCGATCTCGCCTTCGTGGTGCATCATGCGCGTGAAACCGGTGGGCGCCAGCACAAGCGGCAGCGCGGACTGTCCACCGAGGACGGAAGTCGCCGGGTTCACCTCGGTGACGTCCTGCAGCACGCGCGGATGCAACTCGACGTTCTCGAAGGCCCGCCGCGCCCGGCCGAGGCTGATTTCCTGCTCCGCCGCGCCGTCGACGTAGTCGAAAACCGGCCGGGGTGTGCGGCGGCGCGCGATGGTGCGCAGGTCGTCGACGGTGTGCGCGGTGGCGAGGCGGCGCTCGCGGACGTCGAACCGGGGCTGCCGGAATTTGAGCAGCGGCCGGATCTCCGACGGCCGGGGCAGCCGCCGCTTGATCGCCCGCCGGGGCAGGTGCTCCGGTTCGAACGTGGTCATCCGCTGCCTCCTGGCCGCCGAGAAAATCGGTACACAATCGCAAGCCGGTGAACTGTGTGCTGCACCAGTGTTTCCGGAACTCCTGTGCAGGCTGAGTGAAGCATGGCCCCTTCGAGAGTGCAAGGATTGTGACACAATCAGCGGTGTGCGGACTCCAGCGCGCCAAGAGTGTCGAGGTCGTGTTCGAGCGCGTGCCGGGCCAGCGCGGTCCGGTTCGGGCAGCCGAGCTTGACCAGCGAGGACTCGACATGGCTGCGCACGGTCCGGACCGCGATGCCGAGCGCCGCCGAGATCCGCTCGTTCGGCCATCCGCGCGCGACCAGCCCGACGACGTCCAGTTCCCGCCCGGTCAGCGGCCCGGGATCGGACAGGCGGGAGATCCGCAGCAGTACCCGGTCCGGACGGCGCACCCGCGCACGCACCTGCCACCAGGCGCCGTCCGCGTCCCGATGGCGGAATCCGGTCCGCTCGGCCGTGGCGCACCGGGCGGCGAGCCGGGACTCGTGCTCGCTCAGCGGCAGCTGCTCCACGACGGCCGAGCGCACCTCGACCTTGGCCCGAGAGACGTGCAGTACGACTTCGGCCGCGGGATCGCCCGGTTCGGCACCTGGATCGGCGAGCGCGGCGAAGTCGTGAGACAGCATCGTGAGCGCGAGGACGGATCCGTCGTCCAGCGGCCGGTCGTGCGTCGAACTCAGCGCGACAAAACTCTGCTCCGGGCCGGTGCCCGGCGCGAGCGGCAACGTCACGCCTTCGCGGAAACCGTAGGGCTGAATGCCTTCCCGGTACGTCCTGGTCTCGTGGACCTGCGGGATGTCGGCGAAGCGCAGCGGCAGGCCCAGCCGGGCCGCGCGCAGGTGGATCGGGCATTTCCAGCGGTAGGTCGTGGTCAGGTAGCCGAGCATGTCCGCCGGGTAGCCGAGGTTGACCGTGGCGGTGCGCTGTTTGCTGCCGCTCACCAGCGCGACGCAGGCGAAACCGAGTTTGTCCCGCACCGCGCGGAGCGGGGTTTCGACGGGCAGTTCGCCGCGGCCCGCCGCGCGCACTTCCCGGGCCAGCCAGGCCCACCACTGCACATCCGCGGTCATTTCCGCACCTCCGCCGCCGGACGGAGCATGAACGGCCGCTGTCCGGGATGTCAACGGGCGCACATCCGCGGCGGAGACGGAACGGCTTTTCGGCCGATGCCACCGTCCGCACCCGCTCGTAGCGTTCCGGTTCCCCGGCTGAAGGAGACTGGATGAACCTCGACGAATACGCCGCACTGGACGCGACCGCGCTGGCCGCGGTCATCGCCTCCGGCGAGGCAGCCGCCGAGGAGGTGGCCGCACTCGCCGTCGAAGCCATCGGCAAGGTGAACCCGGAGCTGAACGCGGTCGCAGGCGGTCCGTTCGAGCGCCCGCTCGGCTACTCGCGCGACGGCCGGTTCGCCGGAGTTCCGTTCGCGATCAAGGACCTCGTCCTGCACGCGGCCGGAGTGCCGACCCGGATGGGCACGCGGATGCTCGGCACCGGCGTCGTCCCGCCGGCGGACACCCACCTGATGGAGCGCTTCCGTGCGGCGGGCCTGGCGACGCTGGCGGTCACGACCACGCCGGAACTGGGGTTCAACGGCAATTCCGAAGCGCTGGCGTACGGTTCGACGCGCAATCCGTGGAACACCGGGCACAGCGCAGGCGGATCCAGCGGCGGTTCAGCGGCCCTCGTCGCGGCCGGGGCGCTCCCGGTCGCGCACGCCAACGACGGCGGCGGGTCGATCCGCGTTCCCGCGGCCTGCAACGGCCTGGTCGGCCTGAAGCCCAGCCGGGGCCGGGTGCCGACCGGCCCGGACTACGCCGATCCGTTGTACGGCATGGGCGTCGAACTCGCAGTGTCGCGGACGGTCCGGGACACCGCGGCCCTGCTGGACGAGGTCGCGGTGAGCTATCCGGGCGACCCGTACGTCCTCGCCCCGCCCGCGCGCCCGTGGCTCGACGAGGTCGGTGCCGATCCCGGACAGCTGCGTATCGGCCTGCACACCGAATCGTGGGCGGGCAGCTACGTCGACCCGGAGGTCGCGCGCGCCGTCGAAGCCGTGGCCGAAGTGCTCGAAGCGGCGGGCCACCACGTCGAACGCGCGACGCCGGTCTTCGACTGGGAATCGTTCATGCACGCGAATCACGTGCTGTGGTCCGGCTTCCTGGCCGGTTCGGTCGCCGGGATCGAAGAGCTGACCGGGGTCGCGGCGGGTCCGGAGAATCTCGAACGCACCACGTGGGCGTGCGTCGAGTACGGCCGCTCGATCAGCGCGACGGAACTGACCGCGGCGTTGGGCGCGATGAATGTCGTTTCCCGGGAGGCGGGCCGGTTTTTCACCGGATACGACCTGCTGCTGACCCCGACGATGAACACCCCGGCGCTGCCGCTGGGCCGTCTGGACGCGAACGCCGAGCTGGCCGCCGGCGAGTGGACGAGGCAGCTTTTCGACGCCTGCTCGTTCACGCCGCTGTTCAACCAGACTGGCGCTCCGGCGATCAGCCTTCCGCTGGGCGAGTCCTCGCAGGGCTTGCCGATCGGGGTGCAGCTGGGTGGTCCGGCGTGTTCGGAGTCGGTGCTGCTGCGGGTCGCCGCGTTCTTGGAAGAGGCGATGCCGTGGGCGTCCCGGCGACCCGCAGTCCACGCGGCTACGCGCAGCGGCAGGTCCTGAGGTAGCTGAGGAACGAGGCCTGCACCCCGGTCAGGTGCGTTTCGCGCAGGACCTCGCTGGTGACGGCCCCGCCGCGCGGGGTGAGGCGGTGCAGGAGCGTCGCCGTGTTCTTCGCGAGGTTCTGGTAGACGGCGAGGTCTCCGAAAAGCTCGCGATCGTTGACGGTCACGTGCAGCTTGGCGGCGGGCAGGCTGTCGCCCAGCTCGCGGAGCCGGGCGAAAATCTGGCTGTCTTCACCGATAACGCCGGGGCTGCCTGCTCCGACGGTCTCGAAGAGCGGGCGGCCGCTGAGCCAGGCGTAGAGGCTGAAAAGCCCGCCATAGGAGTAGCCGAAGAGGCCGTGACCGCTCTCGGCGGTGTGGTAGTCGCGTTCGATGCGCGGGTGCAGTTCTTCGGCGAGGAAGGCCAGGAACGCGTCGGCGCGGGTGTCGCGCAGTTCGGCGAGGTAGGCCTCGGCCTCCTCGCGGGTCATCCTGCCCGTGCTGACGCTCATCTCCACGGCATCCGCGAATTCCGGGGCGATGGGCTCGCCGGGCGGCACGAGGTCCCGGTTGCGCAGCCGTGCCCAATGCTGGGCGTCCTCGCCCGCATAGCCGACGCTGACCTGGAGATACGGCTGGATCTGCTGCATGGGGTCCGCCTGGGTGACGACGAGCGGGGCCGTCATGCCCACGGCCCAGTTGCCGTCGAGCACATACACGGCGGGCACTCGCGTCGCAGCGGGGTCGTAGCCCGGCGGCGTGGTGACCCAGACGCCGTAGTCGTGCCCGCTGCTCGAACGCATTTCGAAGTAGTCGGTGTCGGCGAGGCAGCCGTGCCACATGGTGCTCATCGGAGGTCCTTCACTACGTGTCCGGCCTTGACGACGACGATCGCGTTGGCCGGGTCGGCGAACAGGTGCGGATTTTCGAGCGGGTTTCCGTTCCAGAGCACGAAATCCGCCTGCAAACCGGGCGCGATGACTCCCACCTCGCCGGACAGGCCGAGGATCTCGGCGTTGGTCTTCGTGGCCGCCACGAGAGCTTCCATCGGCGTCTCCAGGGCAGCGCGCAAGGCGAGTTCTTCGCCGCGGTGGTGCTGGGCCGGACCGATGAGGTCGGACCCGAGCCCGATCCGCAGCCCGGCTTTCCTGGCGACAGCGAGCGCCTCGGCCATCCGCTCGCGAACGCCCAGCACTCGCTCGCGGATCGACTCGTTGAGGCCGGTGCCCGCAGTGTCTCGAAGCAGTTGTTCGACGACGGCGAGCGTGGGCACGAGGGCGACGTCGTGAGCGGCCATCAGGGCGGCCGTCGGCTCGTCGAGGTCGGTGCCGTGTTCGACACAGCGCACCCCGGCCTCGACCGCGTTCCGGATGCCTTCGTTGTTGTGCGCGTGAACCGTCACGTAGGTCCCGCGTGCGGCGGCTTCTTGGACAGCGACAGCGATTTCTTCCCGGGTGAACTGGGTGTCGGTCAGCTGGTCATGCGAGCTGACCACTCCGCCGGTGACGCACAGCTTCAGGAAAGAGGCTCCGCGACGGAAGGCCTCGCGCACGTTGCCGCGCAGTTCGTTCGCGTTGCCCGACTGCATGGACAAGGCGCAGAGGCCCGGAATGTGATGGCTGCTCCACAACTCGGTGGGCTCCCACTCGGCTCCGTAGTAGCCGTGGCCGCCGGTCTGGCAGTGGACCGGTCCGCACGACAGCACGCGCGGTCCCCGGACCTTGCCCTTGGCGATCGTGGTGACGACGCCGCCGTCGATGCCGCCGGTGTCCCGGACGGTCGTGAAGCCGGCGTCGAGCGCCGCGCCTGCCGTGGCGAAGATGTCCGCCGCGAGTTCGGCGGCGCTGAGCCGGAACGAGAACTGCGGCTCGATCGGGCTTGCCAGGCCCAGGTGGACATGCGCGTCGATCAGGCCGGGCGTCATCGTCAGCCCGTCGGCGTCGAATCGCTCGCCGGCCGCGCCGGGCGGGGCGATCAGCCCGTCTTCGACCGTGACGGCGAGGTCGGCCGGATCGCGCCCCGACCCGTCGGCGACCGTCGCGCCGACCACCTGAAAACGTCCCACGAGCCGTCCCTCCGCCGTTGCACTGTTCTTTTCCAATGGATAAACTGCGAGGGTGACCTTGTCAAGCGCAGAACCTCAAGGCGACGCCCGCGAGCGCCTCCTGACCCGGCTTCTCGACGCCTTCGACGGGACCCTTCCCTCGCCGGAGGTGTCGCTCCGCGAGGTCGCCGCCCGGGCCGGCACCAGCCATGCCCTGCTGCGCTACCACTTCGGGTCGCTGCCGGGGGTGCTGGCGGCGATGCTCAAGGCACAGCGATCCCGCGACAACGAGGTGCTGTTCGAGAAGGCGAAGCGGAGCACCTTCGACGAGTTCGTCATGACGATCTGGCGGACCTACACTCGCCCGGAACAGCTGTCGCGGCTCCGCGGGTTCTTCCACGTCGCAGGGCTGGCCGCGTACCGGCCGGAGGACTTTCGCGAGCTGGTCGATTCGCTGGACGACCTGACCGAAATGCTGGCCTCGCTCGCCGAACGGGAAGGGCGTGGCGCCGAGGAAGCGCGGACGATGGCGACCGTCGCGGTCGCCGCGATTCGTGGTCTGATGTTGCGGGAGGTGCTGACTCCGGAGGGGCCTTCGGAGGAGGCGGTCGCCTTGCTCCTGCGCATGAGCAAGGCCTGATCAGGTCTCGGAAACCGTCCGCGACAACGCCAGCGCCACCGTCCGCACCGCGGGCGCGACCCGTTCGGTCCGCATCCGCGTCGCCCATCCGGAGATCGACACCGCGGCCACCGCGAGCCCGTTCGCGTCGACCAGCGGGCTCGCCGCGCACACCACGCCCACGCCGGATTCCTCGCGCTCGAAGGCAATCCCGTCCTCGCGGATCCGCGCCAGCTGACGGCGCAGCAATCCGGGCGCGGTGATCGTCCGCGGGCTGACCCGGGGCAGCCCGGCGTCGATCACGCGCGCCACGACGTCGTCGGGGGAGCAGGACAGAATCGCTTTCCCGACCCCGGTCGCGTGCGCGGGGAACCGCCCGCCGGTGCGCGAGGGCAGGTCCGGCGCGTCCGGCCCGCGCAGCACGTCCAGGTACACGACCTCGGTGCCTTCCAGGACCGCGAGATGCACTGTGTTCCGCGTGGCCTCCCGCAGATCCGCCAGGTACGGCCGCGCCGCCTCCACCAGACCTCGGCGGCGCACCGCCAGCTGGCCGATCTCGAACAGCCGCAGTCCCAGCCGGACGGAGGTGCCGTCGCGTTCCAGCAGGCCGGTGTCGGCCAGGTGCCCGGCCAGCCGGTGCACGGTCGTCTTCGCGAGGCCGGTCCGGCGCGCCAGTTCGGACACGCCGAGCGCGTCGTCGCCGGGGCGGAAGGCTTCCAGCACGGCGGCGACCCGCGCGGTCACGAGCCCGTCGCCGTTCCGTCCAGTGGTACGCATGGGTTGAGTGTGCCCCATCCCGGCGAGCACCGTGGCGGCATGGCGGAACGCAAGGTGACGGCCGCGATCGTCGGCCCGGGCAACATCGGTACGGACTTGCTGGCGAAACTCCAGCGCAGCGAGCACGTGGAAGTGCGCTACATGGTGGGCGTCGACCCGGCGTCGGACGGGCTCGCCCGCGCCGCGAAGCTGGGGCTGGAGACGTCCGCCGAGGGCGTCGACTGGCTCCTGTCGCGCACGGAGCTGCCGCAGCTGGTGTTCGAATCGACGTCGGCGAAGGCGCACCAGGCCAACGCGCCGCGGTACGCCGAGGCCGGCATCCGCGCGATCGACCTGACGCCCGCCGCGGTCGGCCCGCTGACCTGCCCGGCGGTGAATCCGCCCGGCCAGCTGACCGACCGCAACGTCAACATGATCACCTGCGGCGGCCAGGCGACGATTCCGATCGTGCACGCGGTTTCGCGGGTGACGCCGGTGCCGTACGCGGAGATCGTCGCCTCAGTGTCGTCGCGGTCGGCCGGACCGGGCACGCGCGCGAACATCGACGAGTTCACCGAGACCACCTCGCACGCGATCGAGCAGGTCGGCGGCGCGGACAAGGGCCGCGCGATCATCATCATCAACCCGATGGACCCGCCGATGATCATGCGCGACACGGTGTTCTGCGCGGTCGACCCGGACGCCGACTTCGCCGCCATCAGCGAATCCGTGCACCGCATGGTGAAAGACGTCCAGCAGTACGTGCCGGGCTACACGCTCAAGGCCGACCCGCAGTTCGACCCGCCGCGCCCGGACTGGAGCGGCAAGGCCCGCGTGGGCGTCTTCCTCGAGGTCGCGGGCAACGGCGACTACCTGCCCAAATACGCGGGCAACCTGGACATCATGACCGCCGCCGCCGCGCGCGTCGGCGACCTCTTCGCCGCTCAGGAGGTGGCCGCGTGAACAACACCGACGTCCGGCTGGTCGACACCACTCTGCGCGACGGCAGCCATGCCATGGCGCACCAGTTCACCGAAAAGCAGGTGCGCGACACCGTCCGCGCGCTCGACGACGCGGGCATCTCGCTGATCGAGGTGACCCACGGCGACGGCCTCGGCGGCTCGACCTTCAACTACGGCTTTTCCTTGGTGGACGAGCGAAAGCTGATCGCCGCCGCGGTCGACGAGGCGAAGCAGGCGAAGATCGCCGTGCTCCTCCTGCCCGGCCTCGGCACGGTCACCGACCTGCGCGCGGCGGCCGGCCTCGGTGCGGGCGCGGTGCGGATCGCGACGCACTGCACCGAGGCCGACGTGTCCGTCCAGCACTTCGGCGCGGCGCGCGATCTCGGCCTGGAAACCGTCGGATTCCTGATGCTGTCGCACATGTCGGCGCCGGAGGGCCTGGCGAAGCAGGCCCGGATCATGGCCGACGCGGGCTGCCAGTGCGTGTACGTCGTGGACTCCGCGGGCGCGCTGATCCTGGACGACGCGTCCGACCGCGTCGCCGCCCTCGTCGCGGAACTCGGCGACGACGCCCAGGTCGGCTACCACGGGCACCAGAACCTGAGCTTCGGCGTCGCCAACTCGGTGCTCGCGTACCGCGCGGGGGCCCGGCAGATCGACGGTTCGCTCGCCGCGCTCGGCGCCGGTGCGGGCAACTCGCCCACGGAGGTCCTGGCGGCCACGTTCGAGCGGCTCGGCGTCAAAACCGGGGTGGACAAAGACGTTCTGATGGAAGCCGCGGAGAACGTCGTGAAGAAGTACCTGACCCGGTTGCCGGTGATGGACCGGTCGTCGATCATCCAGGGCTACGCCGGCGTGTACTCCAGCTTCCTGCTGCACGCCGAACGCGCCGCCGAACGCTACGGGGTCCCGGCGCACGAAATTCTCTACAAGGTCGGCGAAGAACGCTACGTCGGCGGCCAGGAGGACATGATCATCGACATCGCGCTGCGGCTGCGCGACGAGCGGGCAGCCGCTCAGTGAGTCCCCGAGTCGAAGGCGTCCGCGCCGAGCACCAGCCGCACGCAGTGCTCGACGAGGCGCTCGCGGCTCACCTTCAGCGTGCCGTCGAGGTAGGCGATGAACACGTTGCTGAGCGCGCCGACGAGACCGATCGCCACGAGCTGGCGGCCGGTTTCGTCGCCGCGCGACAGCTGCTCGCCGACGAGCGTGGTGAACGCCGGGAGGAGGTGCAGGCCGCGGCGGGTCAGCGCCGGATCGGTCAGCGGCGCGAGCAGCAGCACACGGCCCTTGCGCGGGTCGTCCAGCATCAGCTCGACGAACGCGGTGACGGCGCGTTCGGCGCGGCGGCTCGGATCGGCTTCGCCGGAAACCGCGTCGGACAATGCTTTCCGGGCCTGATCTCCGACGTCCTCGTAGACAGCGGCGACCAGGCTCTCCCGGTCGGCGAAGCTTTCGTAGAAGTACCGCTCGGTCAGTTTCGCCGACCGGCACACCGCGCGGACGCTCACCGCCGCGCTGCCCTGCGCGCCCAGCAGGTCGAGCCCGGCGGCCAGCAGCTGCGCGCGGCGCTGGGCCTTGCGGTCGTCCAGCGTCGTGCCCGCCCACGTGCGGCCCGGCATACCCGCTCCCGTCCCGAGTTGACCACAGCTGTTGTCACATCCTAGCCTGACAACAGCTGTAGTCACTTCGCTGACCCCCCGAGGAGCCGCGATGAGCAGGGACGCACCGGAGCCGCTGGGACCGGACTCGCTGACCTGGAAGTACTTCGGCGACTGGCGCGGGCTGCTCATCGCGCTGTGGGCCGGGTCGATGCAGAACATGCACCCGGGCCTCGGCGCGGGCGTCGAGGAGCATTCGCGGTTTTTCGAGGAACGCTGGCAGCGGCTGTTCCGTTCGCTGTACCCGATCGGCGGCGTGGTCTACGACGGCCCGCTCGCGCACCGCACGGCGCTGGAGGTGCGCGGGTACCACGACCGGATCAAGGGCGTGGACGCGAAAGGCCGCCGATACCACGCGCTCGACCCGGACACGTACTACTGGGCGCATTCGACGTTCTTCGTCAGCACCATCCTGATCGCCGGCAATTTCATGGGCGGCATCGGCGAAGAGGAGAAGCGCACGCTGTTCGACGAGCACGTGCGCTGGTGGCGGATGTACGACATGACGATGCGGCCGGTGCCGGAATCGTGGGAGGACTTCCAGCGGTACTGGAAGCACATGTGCGCCGAGGTGCTGGAGGACAACAAGGCCGCCCGCGACGTCCTCGACCTCCGCGGCATCGCGAAGCCGCCGTTCCTGCCGTGGCTGCCGGATCCATGGTGGAAACCGGTCGCGAAGATCATCGCGAAACAGTTCGTCTGGCTGACCGTCGGGATGTACGACCCGGAAGTGCGCGATCTCCTCGGCTACCGCTGGACCGCGCGGGACGCCCGCCGGCACCGCCTGGTGGGCAAGCTGGTCAACGCGGCGTTTTCGCTGCTTCCGCACGACCGCCGCTACCATCCGCGGGCACGGGCGGGCTGGCGGCGCGCCCGCGGCGAACTGGCCCCGGGGACGCCGCCGGTCGAAACCCCGCGCCGCAATCTTCCCCCGCTCGCCGAGCGCGGGAAACCGGAGCACTACTCGCCGGACGTGCCGTGAGGGGAGCCCTGAGGGACTCTGATTCCCTCAGGGCTCCCCTCACGGACTTCGAGATCAGGAGGGCTTGATGAAGCTGGGCTTTCACCTCGGGTACTGGGGGAGCGGGCCGATCCCGGGCGCGCGGGAGAGCGTGCTCGAAGCCGAACGGCTCGGGTTCGACTCGGTGTGGTCGGCCGAGGCGTACGGGTCGGACGCGTTCACGCCGCTGGCCTGGGTCGGCTCCGCGACCAGCCGGATCAAGCTCGGCACCAACATCGTGCAGATGTCCGCGCGCACGCCGACCGCGACGGCGATGAGCGCACTGACCATGGACCACCTCTCCGGCGGCCGCTTCGTGCTCGGGCTGGGCGCGTCCGGGCCGCAGGTGGTGGAGGGCTGGTACGGCCAGCCGTATCCGAAGCCGCTGGCGCGCACGCGCGAGTACGTCGAGATCGTGCGCAAGGTGCTGGCCCGCGAGGAACCGGTGACCATCGACGGGCAGTTCTTCCAGCTGCCGCTCAAGGGCGGGACCGGCCTGGGCAAACCGTTGAAGCCGACGGTGCATCCGCTGCGCGCCGACCTGCCGATCTACCTCGCCGCCGAAGGCCCGAAGAACGTCGCGCTGGCCGCGGAAATCTGCGACGGCTGGCTGCCGCTGTTCTTCTCGCCCAAGTCCGACGGCTTCTACCGCGCAGCGCTGGAGGAGGGCTTCGCCCGCCCGGGCGCGCGCGGCAGCCTGGCCGATTTCGAGGTGGCCGCGTCGGTGCCGGTGATCGTGCACGACGACGTCGAGGAGGCGGCGAGCTTCATCAAGCCGGCGCTGGCGCTCTACATCGGCGGGATGGGCGCGAAGAGCGTGAACTTCCACCACGACGTGTTCGCCCGGCTCGGCTACGCGGACGTGGCGGACAAGGTGCAGGAGCTGTACCTGGCGGGACGGAAGGAAGAAGCGGTCAAGGCGATCCCGACTTCGCTGGTCGAGGACACTTCGCTGATCGGGCCCGCGGAGAAGATCCGGGAAGAGCTGGGTGCGTGGGAAGCGACAGTGGTGACGACACTGCTGCTGCGCGGGGACGCGGGGTCGTTGGCGAAGGCGGCGAAAGCGCTGTCCTGCTGAGGGAAGCTCGTGAGTGCGCATCCCGGTCAGAACCGCGACGGGCACTCACGAGCGGGTAGTCGGCCCGGTACGGCCAGTGCATCACGACGGTGGCACGATTCCTCCCGACCACTACCCGGAACCGGCGAAGATCCATTAGGCATGCGTTCGTCGTTCCGCCTTCGAGGAGGACCTTTGGCGTCGCTGTCCCGCCGCACGAGATTCCGCTACTCGCTCGGCTCCTTCGTCACCGGCGGGTTCGGCACCGTGCCGGGGCTGCTCCTGCTCCCGTACCTGACCGACACGATGGCGGTGCCCGCCGCGGCGGCCGGGATCATCGTGTTCGTGCCCAAGGCGTGGGACGTGGTCTTCAACCCGGTCGCCGGGCGGCTGTCGGACGCCGACCTCGCGCGCACCGGCAGCAGGCGGCGGTTCCTGCTGCGCGGCGGGATCGGCGTCGCGATCCTGTTCTTCGCCTTGTTCGCGCATCCCGGCTTCGGCGCGCCGCTGTGGGACGCGACGTACGTCGTGGTCATGTTCTTCCTGTGCGCCACCGCGTACGCGTTCTTCCAGGTGCCGTTCAACGCGCTCCCGGCCGAGCTGACCGATTCCGCCGAGGAACGCACGAAACTCACCAGCGTCCGGATCGGCGTGCTGGCGGTCGCGGTGCTGGTGTCCGGCGGCGGCGCCCCGGCGATCACCGACCTGCTGCCCGGCGTGCCGGGCTACCGGGTGATGGGCCTGGTGATGGCGGTGATCATCCTGGCCGCCACGCTCGGCGTCTACTTCGGCCTGAAGGGCGCGCCGGTCGGCTCGCTGCGGCCCAACACGGTGCGGCTCAAGGAATTGGCGCGCACCATCGCGCGGTGGCGTTCGTTCCGGTGGCTGCTGGGCGTCTACTTCATCCAGGCGCTCGGCATCGGCACCGTGCTGGCCGCGATCCCGTACTTCGCCCAGCACGTGCTCGGCGACCCGAGCTACCGCACCTACCTGTTCGTCGGGTTCGTCGGGCCCGCGCTCGTCACCATGCCGCTGTGGCCGCGGCTGGGCGCGAGCTGGGGCAAGCTCGCCGGGTTCCGGATCGCCACCACGTCGTTCTTCGTCGGCCTCGTCGCGATGTACTTCGCCGACCGGCTCCCGTTCGCCGCGACGCTGGTGTTCGTCGCGCTCGCCGGCGTCGGCTACGCGGGGATTTCGGTGTTCCCGCTGGCGATCCTGCCGGACCTGATCAGCGCCGAGGAGGAGCGGACCGGCGAGACCAGGGCGGGCGTCACGGCCGGTGTGTGGACCGCGTCCGAGACGCTCGGGCTCGCGCTCGGGCCGGGGCTGTTCGGGCTCGTGCTGCAGGGCGGGAGCTATGTGTCGAGCACCGGCACGAGCGCCGTCCCGCAGCCGCATTCGGCGATCACCGCCATCGTGATCGGCACGTCGGTCCTGCCCGCGGTGCTGATCGCGCTCGGCATCCCGCTGCTGCGCGGTTCGGTCCTGGAGAAGCAGGCGTGAACGACATCCTGGCGCGGCTGCGCGAACTCCGCTCCGGCGACCTGCCGACGCACGGCGGGCGCACGCTGGCCTACGTGTACGACAGCGGACTGTCCGAAGTGGACGAAATCGCCGCCGCCGCGCACGCGCTGGCCAGCTCCGCCAACGGCCTCGACCCGACCGCGTTCCCCAGCCTGCTGCGGATGGAGAACGACCTGGTCGCCCGCGCGGCCGGACTGCTCGGCGGCACGCCGGAGACGGTCGGCACGGTGACGTCCGGCGGCACCGAATCGTGTCTGCTGGCGGTCCTCGCCGCCCGTGACGCGCGGCCGGACCTCGCTGCGCCGTCGATCGTGCTCCCGGAAACCGCGCACGCCGCGTTCCACAAGGCCGCGCATCTGTTCGGCGTGCGGAAGATCGTGGTGCCGGTCGATCCGGACACCTTCCGCGCGGACCCGGCGGCGATGACCGCGGCGATCGACGACTCCACCGTGCTCGTCGTGGCAAGCGCGCCGTCGTACGCGCACGGCGTCGTCGATCCGATCACGGAGATCGCCGCCGCCGCGTCGGCACGCGGGGTGCGCATGCACGTCGACGCGTGCATCGGCGGCTGGGTGCTGCCGTACTTCGCGAAGCTCGGCGCGGACTTGCCGCCGTTCGGCTTCAGCGTTCCCGGCGTCACCAGCATTTCGGTGGACCTGCACAAGTACGCCTACTGCGCCAAGGGCGTCTCGGTGCTGCTGCACGCCTCGGCGGAACTCCGGCGGACGCATTACTTCGCAAGCGCGGCCTGGCCCGGCTACACGATGCTCAACCCGACGCTGCAGAGCACCCGCTCCGGCGGTCCGCTCGCCGCCGCGTGGGCCGTCGTGCACCACCTCGGCGAGGACGGATACCTGACGCTGGCCTCGCGCGCGCGGGCGGCCGTGGAACGGATTCGCGTTGGCGTGGCTTCGATTCCGGGCCTGCGCGTGCTGGGCGATCCGGTGTCGACGCTGATCGCGTTCACCGGCTCGGACGGCTTCGACCTGTTCACCGTCGCCGACGAGATGAAAGGGCGCGGCTGGTATGTCCAGCCGCAGTTCGCGCACGGGACTTCTCCGCTGAATCTGCACCTCACCGTCACCGCCGCGAACCACGGCAGCGAGCCGGAATTCCTCGCCGATCTGGCGGCTTCGGTCGAGGCGGCGCGGGCGGAAGGCCCGGTGCGGGTCGATCCGGACGTCGCCGCGTTCGTCGCTGCCCTCGACCCGGAAACGCTGACGTCCGAGCAGTTCGGCGGCTTGCTCGCCGCGGCGGGCCTGACCGGCGGCGACGGGCTGCCGGAGCGGATGGCGCCGATCAACGCGCTGCTGGCCGCCGCGCCGGAACCGTTGCGGGAGCGGCTGCTGGTGGAGTTTCTCGGCGCGTTGTACACACCGAGCGGTCCGTGAGGGGAACCCTGAAGGAATCAGATTCCTTCAGGGTTCCCCTCACGGACTTGTGGGTGCCCGAGCGCGACCGAAGACCGGGCAACCGCCGTGTTCCGCTCGCGCGGTCTTGCCGGGTACGCGGCCTGTGCGGTGCTGATGGCCAGCACCGGCTGGGTGCACTTCTACGCCACCACCTGGTACTCGACGCACCGGTCGGTGCGCTATCTCGGCAGCTTCGCGAGAGGCGTAGGCCCGTCCGAAGGCATCTCGCGGATCAACAACGACCTGGCCCAGCCCGGGTGGTTCGTCCGCGTCTGGTCCGGGATTCCGGACTGTGCCTCGGGATCCGCCCGCTTCGCCGGTTCCCCGGAGAAGTACCGTCCCGGCCGTCCGGTCGGCTTTGACGACTACCTCGACGGCGCGGGCTGTGCTGTCCGGCTGGTGGCGGGTCGGGCAGCGAGGTCTCACCGGGTGCGGTCGAGGAGCGGCAGCAGCCGGTGCCAATGCCGTTGCAGGCCAGCGGGGTGGAAGGAGTCGGTGTCGGCCATGGTGAACCCGTGGACGGTGTCCGGGTAGATCTCGGACGGGTAGCTGGCTCCGGCGGCATCGAGGGCTTGGTTGAGTTCGCCGAGTGTTTCCGGCGTCAGGTCGGACGCGGCATGCCCGAAGTGTGCCTGCGCGGTGAGCCGCGAGAAACTCCCGGGTCCGGCCGCGCCCACCGGCGCGTGGAATCCGGCGACCGCCGCCACCTGATCCGGACGCGCCGCGGCGGTGCGGACCGCGAGAAGGCCGCCGATGCACTAGTGTCCTGCGCCGGAAATTCGTCGGCAGAAGTTCGCCAGTGACTCAAGGATCTCTGCGGCGGTCTTGGTCCAGATGAAGGGCCTGGGGTTTT
>NZ_FOWC01000044.1 GCF_900115345.1 Amycolatopsis rubida
TGTATGAGGCCATGACGTTGGTGACGCCGGCATGGAGCCGGGTGACTGGTGGTTGGTTTCCGGCGGCAGTGTGTGGTCGATGGTAGTTGTAGTGGATGTTCCAGACGGCCAAGGCTGCGGTGCGGTGTTCTTCGCTGAGCCAGACATGCGCGTAGAGGAACTCTTCGGCCAGGATGCGGTTGTAGCGCTCCACTTTCCCGTTGTGGCGTGGGGTGTAAGGCGTGATCCGCTGATGCCGGGCCCCTCGTAGGACGGTGGCGAAGTCGTTCGCGCGGTAACAGGCGCCGTTGTCGGTGACCAGGCGGTGGATGTGGGTGATGCTGTGCGCGGCGAAGAACGCGCGAGCGCGGTGGACGAACCCGATC
Source organism: Amycolatopsis rubida (assembly GCF_900115345.1). Lineage (GTDB taxonomy): Bacteria > Actinomycetota > Actinomycetes > Mycobacteriales > Pseudonocardiaceae > Amycolatopsis > Amycolatopsis rubida. Next base: position 366 of record NZ_FOWC01000044.1, read on the forward strand.
GCGGTGCGGGCTTTCTCGTCAGGCAGGGCTTCGGTGTAGGCCAGGCGGGAGTAGCCGTCGACGGCGGAGTGCAGGTAGACGCAGCGGGCCCGCCCACCGCGGGTTCTGCCGCGGCGGGCGCGTTTGTCCTGGGTACTGCCTTTGCCGTGGACCCGCCAACCGCCGCCGTCGGGAATCCGGCCGGTCTTCTTTACGTCGAGGTGGACCATGTGCCCAGGCCAGCGAGCGATGATCCGGCGTGGCTGACGGTTGCTGTCGCCGGTCGGGTCGAGGAACCGACGCCGGTTCAGGCCGAGCTGCAGCAGATGCCGGCCCACGGTCCGCACCGAGACGGCGATGCCCTCGGCCGCCAGCTCGGTCGCGATCCGGCGGGCGGAGTGCTTGCGTTGCCGGCGCAGCTGCTCGATCCGGGCCACCGCCTCGGCGGGGGTGGCGGTGGGCTGGTGGCGCGGGACGCTGGGACGGTCGAGCAGGCCTGCCTCGCCATAACGACGCCAGCGGTTGACCCACTTGGAAGCGCATTGGCGGGAGATGCCCATCTCGGCGGCGACGTGGGCGATCGGGCAGGTTTGGCAACGCGCGACGAGCCGGCGGCGGCCCTCGACAGACAGCGGGGCATTACGGTGGTGCACGGACGGGTCTTTCTGCTCGGAGGACGAGTTGGTCGCACTTCTCATCCTGCCGCTGAAAGACCCGTCCCTCGTCTCAGACCCTGGCCAGCGTCACCAACGTCATGACCCGCAACA
>NZ_FOWC01000022.1 GCF_900115345.1 Amycolatopsis rubida
ATCTTCCTTCTGTCGCAAGAAGAATGATCAACCAAGGGCTTCATCCATGATCAACCGGGCACCCCCTCTGACACCCGGACCTTAAAACTCAAGCTCAGGCGCCAGGTTTGAAAGCGACCTCCTTCGTGGCGACAGTGCCCGCGGTCCGGCCGGGGGCGGTCTGGTGGGTCCAGTACAGGTTCGTGTGCGCGATGACCTGCGCGGGCGGCGGAGCGCCCCACTTGGTGAGGTCTTCGGTCGTGTGGGCGTCGCTCACCAAGGTCGCGTCGTAGCCTCGGGCGAGGGCGCCGTGCAGGGTGGAGCGGATGCAGGCATCCGTTTGGGCTCCGCTCACCACCAGGTGCCCGACTCCCAGGTCGGCGAGGACGGACTCCAGGGCGGTGTCTTCGAAGGAGTCGCCGTAGGACTTCTCCACCAAAGGTTCGGACGGCGAGGGCGTGAGTTCCGGGACCAGGTTCCATTCCGGGCTGCCCTTCGCCAGGCCTTCGTCGTTGTGCCGGACCCAGACGACGGGAACCTCGGCTTCGCGGGCTTTGCCCACCAGCACGGCCACGTTCGCCACCACGTTGTCCCGCTCGTGCGAGCCCGCGACGACGCCGTTCTGCACGTCGACTACCAGCAATGCGGTGTTCGGGCGGTCGTTGAGAGTGGTCATCGGTTCTTCCCTCCAGTCAGGTACCGCTCACGCTAGCCCCGCCCACCGACAAAAACCGTCACTCCGGGCGGAGAGCATCGTGCGGGGAGGACTCGCCGAACTCGGTTTCGAAGCGGGTCAGCAGACGGGAGAGGAGAGCGTTCAGGCCAGAGAGGTCGTCCTCGCCCAGGGCGGCGCTGAACAGAGCCTGTTCCCGTTCGGTGCGTTTCCGGGTGGCGGCGGCCCAGCGGGCGCGGCCTTTGCGGGTCAGGCGGATCGGGCGGCTCCGGCCGTCCGAGGACGCGGCGACGCGTTCTGCCAGGCCGGCTCGTTCCAGGCGGTCGATCCGGACGGTGACGGTCCCGGAGGTGACGCCGAGGCGGTCGCCCAGTTCCTTCGGGGTGAGCACCGCGGCACGGCCGGAGCGGTGCAAAGCCGACAATGCCTGCCAATCCCCCGTGCTGAAGCCGTATTCCTCCGCGACGCCGCGCAGCACCTGCTCGAACTGCCGCGACAGCCGTCCGATCCGCTGCCGGGCCGCTTCGACCTGCTCGTCCACGCCGTCGGGCATCACGGCCAGCCATTCGGGCAGGCCCGCCCCCACTGAGTCCAACTGGACACTCCCTCGAAACTCAAGGTAGTTTGATTTGAGTATCAAGGTAAATGGTCCTGGGGAGGTCCGCAATGTCCGGACGCGTCTGGTTCATCACGGGAGCGAGCAGCGGGTTCGGCCGCGTGCTCGCGGAAACTGTGCTGGCGCGCGGGGAAAAGGTCGTGGCCACGGCTCGCGACACGAGTGTGCTCGAAGACCTGAAGACGTTCACCGCCCGGCTGGACGTCACGGATCCGGCGTCGGTCGAGGCGGCGGTGAACGCGGCGATCAGCGAGTTCGGGCGGATCGACGTGCTGGTCAACAACGCCGGGCACGGACTGGTCGGGGCGCTCGAAGAACTGACCGACGAGCAGGCGCGGCAGGTGCTGGAAACCAACGTGTTCGGCGTCCTGAACGTCACGCGCGCGGTGCTGCCGCACCTGCGGGCGCAGCGCAGCGGGCACATCGTGCAGTTGTCGTCGGTCGGCGGGGTGGTCGGGAACCCGGGGCACGCGCTGTACGCGACGTCGAAATTCGCGCTGGAAGGGATGTCCGAGGCGCTTGCCGGGGAGGTCGCGCCGCTGGGGATCCGGGTGAGCCTGGTGGAGCCGGGGCCGTTCCGGACGGACTTCGCCGGGCGGTCGATGACGTTCTCCGAGCCCGTCGACGACTACCGCGAAACCCCGGCAGGCGTGCTGCGCCAACGGTTTTCCGCACAGGACGGCGTGCAGCCGAATGATCCGGCGAAGGCGGCCGGGGCGATTCTCAAGCTGGTCGACTCTCCGGACGCGCCGCTGCGGCTTCCGCTCGGACCCGAGGCGGTGACCCGGATCCGGGCGAAGCTTGAGCAGCAGCTCGCCGATCTCGCGGCATGGGAGGAGGTTTCGCTGGACACGCGTTATCCGGACGACTGAACACAGCGGGGCCGTCCGGATAACCGACGAGTCAGCCCACGGGGCCTTCGGCGGGCACGACGGTGACGTTCTGCTGCTGACCGGTCTGGTCGACGACGGTCACCGTCAGCTTGTCGCCGGGGTGGTGCTGGTCCATCAGGGTGGTCAGCGTGGTGGGCGAGTCGACTGTTTTGCCGTCCACCGCGGTGATCACGTCGCCGGCGGCCAAGCCGGCCTTCGCGGCCGCGCCGTCGGGCACGACCTGCTGGATCGCCGCGCCCGAGCCGGTTCCGCCCTGCTGTTGCTGCTGTCCGGCATCGCTGACGGTCACGCCGAGGAAGGCGCTCTTTCCGATGTGGACGGTGTCGGAGCCGGTGCCGCCGACGATCTGGTGGGCGATGGAGACGGCCTGGTTGACCGGGATCGCGTAGCCCTCGTTCCCGCTGGAACCCTGGGAACCGTCGCCCTGCGAGTCGCCCTGCGAACCGTCGCCCTGCGAGTTGTCGCCGGGGAAGCCGTTGCCGAGCCCGCCGTGGCCGCGCCGTCCGCCGCCGTTGAACTGGTATCCGGCCGAGGCCGCGGTGTCCATGCCGACGACCTGGCCCTGCGCGTTCACGAGCGGGCCGCCGGAATCTCCGGACTGGATGTTCGCGTCGACCTGGATCAGGTCCTTCAGCTGCTCGGACGAGCTGTTCGATTCGTCGGACGCGGTGATCGACTGGTTCAGCGCGGTCACCCGCCCGCCGGCCGGGATGGGCGCTCCCCCGGCGCCGCCGGCGTTGCCGAGCCCGACGACCGCGTCGCCGACCTTCACCGACGACGAATCGCCGAGCGTCTCCGTCGCCAATCCGGACGCGCCGGCCAGCTTGAGCACCGCGACGTCGTGGCTGCGGTCGTAGCCGAGCACGGAGGCGGGGTATGTCTGGCCGTTGCCGATGTCGGTGACCTTGATGCTCGTCGCGCCCTCGACGACGTGGTTGTTCGTGAGCACCTCGCCGTCGGCGGTGAGCACGATGCCGGTGCCCGCCGCGGCCGCGCCCTGGTAGCCCAGCTCGGTGTTGATGTTGACGATGCCCGCGCTGACCTTCTTCGCGATCGCCTGCGGGTCGATCGCTGTGTTCGACGGGTTGGTCTGGTTGCCGATCGAGCCGAAGTTCTGGTTCCCGGAGACGCCGGTCGGCGCGGACGGCGTCCACACGAAGTGCCCGACCCCGAGCCCGACGGCGACCGACAGCGCGATCGCGCCGACCGTGATCGCCGCTGTCCGCAACGGGTGATGCGAACGCGGCTGGGGAACCTGCTGTGCCGGGTAGGGCTGACCGGCGTACTGGCCGCCCGGCTGCGGGCCGTACCCGCCGGGCGGCGGGGCGCCCCAAGCCTGCTGCTGTCCCCAGCCCTGCTGGTACGGCTGCCCCGCTCCCGGCGAGTAGGGATGCGCCTGCCCGCCGTAGCCGGGCTGTCCCTGGTCGTGCCCGCCGCGCTCCTGCTCGTTCATGGTCCGCTCCCGCGTCTCGTCACCCTCCGCCAGCTCAGCAAACACCCGCTACCTGAGATTTTCCTTGCCGTGATCCGTGCGGAAGCTGTGTACCCGAGCGGCGGCACGGAAAAGCCCCGTCCGGCCCAGAATGGGCTGGGCCGGACGGGGCCCCGCGGAGACCGCGCCTTCTCCGCGCCGCCGGGGTTCCGGCGGCGAGGGTGGTCAGCTCACGTGCACGTAGTCGACCACCAGCTGTTGCGGGAACTGCGTGCTGCCGTCCGGGTCGCCCGGCCAGTCGCCGCCCACCGCGAGGTTGAGGATCAGGTAGAACGGGTGGTCGTACACCCATTTCTTGCCGTTCAGGTCCGCCGGGGTGCGGGTCTGGTAGGCCTGCCCGTCGACCAGCCAGACGATCTTGTCCGGCGACCAGTCGACCGCGTAGGTGTGGAAGTCGTCGGAGAAGTTCGGGCCGTTGAACGCCGCGCCGATGCCGCCCGCTCCCGAGTAGCCGGGGCCGTGGATCGTGCCGTGCACGGTGTTCGGCTCCTTGCCGATGTTCTCCATGATGTCGATCTCGCCGTCGTCCGGCCATTGCCCGCCGCCGAGCATCCAGAACGCGGGCCACATCCCTTGCCCGCGCGGCAGTTTCATCCGCACTTCCAGGTGCCCGTACGCCTGGCTGAACTTGCCGGCGGTGTTGAGCCGCGCCGAGGTGTACTGGCACGCGCCGTACCAGCAGTTGTTGCCGGAGTTCTCTTTCTTCGCGGTGATCACCAGGTGGCCCTGGCCGTCGAGCGCGCCGTTCGCCGCGCCCGCGGTGTACCACTGCCGTTCGTGGTTGTTGCCGTTGTTGTCGCCGGTTTCGTAGTTCCACTTGCTCCCGTCAGCGGGAGAGCCCGCCGGGCCGTCGAAATCATCGGAGAACCCGGCGGCCGGAGCGGCGGCGGGGGCCGCGTGCCCCGCGGGTGTCAGCGCGACCGCACCGGCGAGGGCGAGCGCCGCGGGGATCGCGAGCCGCCGCCAGCGGGCGGAGGTGTGCGTGGACGTCATCGTCATCCCTCAATCACTCGAGGGGCGGCCTGGCGGCGCCACCCCGGGTTTGTTGTGGATGGCAACAAAGTATGCCCACCAGTGCCTTCACCGGCAAGACGCCGCGTGGGTCATTTTCCGACCGGAGCCAGGCAACGGCGCTCACGGAGGGGATTACGGGCAGCTCAGGCTGGCCGGACGGGCAACCGCCCCGCCGACTGCTGTGCCGAGGTGCGTGAGGGCCACCCCTCACGACCCGCTGCCGCGGCGGAGCGCGGGGATCACGACTCGAGGTCGGCGGAGGGGCGTTCCTCCAGCAGCCACAACACCCCGCTCGGCGGCAGCTGCAGCACCGCCGACGCGGGCTGCCCGTGCCAAGGCTCCTCGGTCGCCTCCACCGCGCCCAGGTTCCCGACCCCGGAACCGCCGAAGGACTCCGCGTCGGTGTTCAGCGCCTCGGTCCACCGGCCCGCGGACGGAAGGCCGACCCGGTAGTCGTGGTGCGGCACTCCGGCGAAGTTCGCGATGCAGGCCAGCCGCGAGCCGTCCGCGCCAAGGCGCAGGAAGCTCAGCACGTTCCCGGCCGAGTCGTTCGCGTCGATCCAGCGGAAGCCCTCGGGCCGGACGTCGCCGCTGAACAGCGCGGCGGTGTCCCGGTAGATCGCGTTCAGCTGCCGGATCAGGTCGCGCACGCCGCGGTGCAGCGGGGTTTCCAGCAGATGCCAGTCCAGCGACCGCGACTCCGACCATTCGCGCGGCTGGCCGAATTCGCCGCCCATGAACAGCAGCTGCTTGCCCGGATGCGCCCACATGAAGGCCAGCAGCGCGCGCAGCCCGGCGGCCTTGTTCCAGTCGTCGCCCGGCATCCGTTCCCACAGCGAGCCCTTGCCGTGCACTACTTCGTCGTGCGACAGCGGCAGCACGAAATTCTCGCTCCACGCGTACACGAGCGAGAAGGTCATCTCGTTGTGGTGGTACGCCCGGTGGATCGGCTCGTGCGACAGGTAGCGGAGCGTGTCGTGCATCCACCCCATGTTCCACTTGAAACCGAAGCCCAGGCCGCCCAGATGCGCCGGGCGGGTGACGCCGGGCCAGGCGGTGGATTCCTCGGCGACCATCACCACGCCCGGGTGTCGCTTGTAGACAGTCGCGTTGAGCTCCTGCAAAAACCGTACGGCGTCGAGGTTTTCCCGGCCGCCGTACTGGTTCGGCAGCCACTCGCCGTCCTTGCGCGAGTAGTCGAGGTACAGCATCGAGGCGACCGCGTCGACGCGCAGGCCGTCGAGGTGGTACTCCTCCAGCCAGAACAGCGCGTTCGCGACGAGGAAGTTGCGCACCTCGTTGCGGCCGAAGTTGAACACGAGCGTGCCCCAGTCCGGCTGCTCGCCGCGGCGCGGGTCCTCGTGCTCGTACAGCGGGCTGCCGTCGAACCGCGCCAGTGCCCAGATGTCGCGCGGGAAATGCGCGGGCACCCAGTCCACGAGCACGCCGATGCCGCGCTGGTGCAGGTGGTCGACCAGGTACCGGAAGTCGTCCGGCGAACCGAAGCGCGACGTCGGCGCGTAGTACGACGTGACCTGGTAGCCCCACGAGCCGCCGAACGGATGCTCGGCCACCGGGAGGAACTCCACGTGGGTGAAGCCGGTTTCCTCGACGTAGCCGGCCAGCTGGTCGGCCAGTTCGCGGTAGCCGAGCCCGGGCCGCCACGAGCCGAGGTGCACCTCGTACACGCTCATCGGCGCGTCCGCCCAGTCGGTCGCCTCGCGCCGGGCGACCCAGTCCTCGTCGCCCCAGGCATACGACGATTCGGTCACCTTCGACGCGGTCGCGGGCGGCACCTCGGTGGCGAACGCCATCGGGTCGGCCTTCTCGTGCCAATGGCCGTCCGCGCCGAGGATGCGGAATTTGTAGCAGCTGCCCGCCGAAACGCCGGGGACGAACAGCTCCCACACGCCCGAGGACCCGAGCGAGCGCATCGGGTGGCCGCGGCCTTCCCAGGCGTTGAAGTCGCCGATCACCCGCACGCCGCGCGCGGTCGGCGCCCACACCGCGAAGGACACGCCTTCGACGACGCCGTTCGGGGTGTCGTAGCGGCGCACGTGCGCGCCGAGCACGTCCCACAGCCGCTCGTGCCGTCCCTCGCCGATCAGATGCTGGTCCAGCTCCCCCACTGTCGGCAGCCAGCGGTACGGATCGTCGGTGACGACAGTGTGGTTGTCGTAGCCGACTTCGATCCGGTAGTCGCCCGGGTGTTCCGGCAGCGTCGCGGCGAACAGCGCGTCCGCCACGCGGTCCAGCGGGACGCGGCGCTCGCCGGCGACGACCGACACCGACGTCGCGCCCGGGCGCAGCGCGCGCACGACGATGTCGCCGCCGACGGTGTGCACGCCGAGCACCGAATGCGGGTCGTGGTGCTCGCCCGCCAGCAGCCGGTCGATGTCGAGCGGAGACGGCGCCGCCGAGGGCAGATCCGCGGGGACAGCGTTCACGGGGGTCACTCGCTTCCGTCGGTGCTGCGGGCGATCGCCGCCAGGGGCACGCTCAGCCAGTCCGGCCGGTTCGCGTGCTCGTAGGCGACCTCGTACACCGCTTTGTCCAGTTCAAAGGCACGGAGCAGGTCCGCGTGCTCCTGCGGGTCGCCGACCGGGCCGTCGGCGCGGGCGTACCCGGCGCAGAACGCGGCGCGGTTGCGCCGGGCCCATTCCATCGCGTGCCGGGTCACGTCCGCGTTCTCGGGCTGCCCGACGAGCCGCTGGTGCGCCGCGTAGTCGAACGACCGGAGCATGCCCGCGACGTCGCGCAGCGGCGAGCGCAGCGCGTGCCGTTCCGCGACCGGGGCGGCCGGTTCGCCTTCGAAGTCCAGCAACAGCCATCCGTTGACGGTACGCAGCACCTGGCCCAAGTGCAGATCGCCATGGATGTACTGCATCGAGATCGGCGGCTCGTGCGCGCGCACCGCCTCGAAGGCTCCGCGCAGCGCCGGCGCGTGCACGGCCAGCTCCGGGACCATCGCGGACACCTGGTCGAGGCGGTCGGTCATCGCGCGCACCGTGCGGTCCAGCTCGCCGCGGTCCGCGGACTCCGTGCCGAGCGCGGTCGCCAGGTCCGCGTGCACCTCGGCCACCGCGACGCCGAGCCGCTCGGCCTCGCCGGCGAAATCGCCGCCCGCCTCGTCCGCGGCCCGGTCCGGGTCGGCCAGCAGGTCCCGCACGCTCGTGGTCGCCATCGCCCAGCCGTCGACCGCGTCCGGCAGGAACTCCTGCAGCATGCCCATCGTCGCCGGTTCGCCGTGCAGTTCGCCGGAGATCGACCCGACCACGCGCGCCACGTGCTCGCAGCCCGCCTCCTGCAGCGCGCGGTGCAGCAGCAGGTCCTTGTTCAGGCCCGGGCTGAGCTTGCGGAACAGCTTGAGGATGTACTGACCGCCGTACACCAGCGACGTGTTGCTCTGCTCGGAGGTGATCGGCCGCGAGCGCAGCCCTGGTTCGAGCGTCGCGTCCGGCTCCGCCGCGAACCGCAGCGGCCCGGCCGAGCCGCCCGCCGCCATCCGGTCCAGCAGCCCGCCGGTGAGGTCCGCGTCGCCGCTCGCCTCGTAGAACCGCTCGCCGAGCACCGCGGCCGACGCGACCTCGGGAATCCCGGACCGGCGGCCCACCAGCAGCTGGTACGGCTCGACGCGGTCGCCCTGCACCACGTCGACGACCGCGTGCACCAGCAGCGGATCCGGACCGGCCAAAACGGTGAGGCCGGCCGGGCGCACCGCGTCGATCGGGCGGTCCTTGCCCGCGAACCAGCGCTGCGCGGGCAGCCAGTCCGGCAGCAGGGCGCTCAGCGCGCCGGACAGCTCGGACAGGACGGGCGGGGAACCGTGGTGCGGCAGCGGACTCACCTCATTCTTCCGGCTCGAGCAGCTGGAACCAGTAGAACCCGTGCCCGGGCAGGGTGAGAAGGTACGGCAGCTCGCCGATGTCCGGGAAGCGCACCCCGCCGGTCAGCTCGACCGGCGTCGCGCCCCGGTGCGCGGACAGGTCCAGCTCCACCGGCTGCGGGAACCGGGACAGGTTGTTGACGCACAGCACGACGTCCTCGCGGCCGTCCGGGCGCAGCCACCGGCGCTGGTAGGCCAGCACGCTCGGGTTCGAGCCGCCAAGGTCGGTGAAATCGCCCTGGCCGAACGCGTGGTGCTGCTTGCGGACCTCGATCATCCGGCGCGTCCAGTTCAGCAGCGACGCCGCGTTGTCGCCCTGCGCCTCGACGTTCAGCGCCTGGTGCCCGTACACCGGGTCCATGATCACCGGCAGGTAGATGCGGCCGGGATCGCAGGTGGAGAACCCGGCGTTGCGGTCGGGCGTCCACTGCATCGGGGTGCGGACGGCGTCGCGGTCGCCGAGCCAGATGTTGTCGCCCATGCCGATCTCGTCGCCGTAGTACAGCACCGGCGACCCGGGCAGCGACAGCAGCAGCGCGGTGAACAGCTCCTGCTGGTTGCGGTCGTTGTCCAGCAGCGGGGCCAGCCTGCGGCGGATGCCGATGTTGGCCTTCATCCGCGGGTCCTTGGCGTACTCGGAGTACATGTAGTCGCGCTCTTCGTCGCTGACCATCTCCAGCGTCAGCTCGTCGTGGTTGCGCAGGAAGATGCCCCACTGCGTGCCGGACGGGATCTGCGGCGTCTGCAGCAGGATCTCCGAGATCGGGAACCGCGATTCCCGGCGCACCGCCATGAAGATCCGCGGCATCAGCGGGAAGTGGAACGCCATGTGGCATTCGTCGCCGCCGGACTCCGCGTCGCCGAAGTACTCCACCACGTCGCTGGGCCACTGGTTCGCCTCGGCCAGCAGGATCCGGCCGGGGTACTCGTCGTCGACGACTTTGCGGCAGCGCTTGAGGAAATCGTGCGTGCGCGGCAGGTTCTCGCAGTTCGTGCCTTCCTGTTCGAACAGGTACGGCACGGCGTCGAGGCGGAAGCCGTCGATGCCGATGTCGAGCCAGAACCGCAGCACGTCGATCATCGCGTCCTGCACGGCCGGGTTCTCGTAGTTGAGGTCCGGCTGGTGGGCGAAGAACCGGTGCCAGTAGAACTGGCCGCGCACCGGATCGTAGGTCCAGTTCGACGTTTCGGTGTCGACGAAGATGATCCGCGCGTCGGCATAGCGGGAATCGTCGTCGCTCCACACGTAGTAGTCGCCGTACGGGCCGTCCGGGTCCGAGCGCGACTGATGGAACCACGGATGCGCGTCGGAGGTGTGGTTGAGCACCAGGTCGGTGATCACCCGGATGCCGCGCCGGTGGGCCTCGTCGAGCAGGTAGACGAAGTCCTCGACGCTGCCGAATTCCGGCAGCACGGCCCGGAAATCGCTGATGTCGTAGCCGCCGTCGCGCAGCGGCGAGGCGTAGAACGGCGGCAGCCACAGGCAGTCCACCCCGAGCCATTCGAGGTAGTCCAGCCTGCCCGCCAGCCCGCGCAGGTCGCCGGTGCCGTCGCCGTTCGAATCGGCGAACGCGCGCACCAGCACCTCGTAGAACACCGCGCTCTTGAACCATTCCGGGTCCTTCGGCGCCGCGTGCGCGTGCGCGAAGTCGTCCGCCTGCGGCTCGACCAGCATGCCGTCGGCGGTCACCGCCTCCCCGGTGTGCGGCACGCCCGCCAGTCCCGCCGCGGCGCCGGGCCGGCTCTCCTCGTCCATCCGTTCCACCTTGTCCTGAGTCGCGTGTGCTGAACAGTGGTTATCCCGATCGGTGCCGGGATAACCGCCCGGGCCGGAGAAACCGCGGCGTCAGGCCGCGAGCCTGCGGCGCAGCGCCACGATGTGCGCCACCGCCCGCCACGGTTCGAGCCGGACGAAGTTCGCCTGGCCCCAGTCCCACGTCTCGCCGGTGACCTCGTCGTGCGCGATGAGCCGCTCGGACCAGTCGAAGCCGAGCGCGGGCAGGTCGAGCCAGAGCGTGCCCTCCCGCGCGTTGTGCGGGTCGAGGTTCACCACGGCGACGACCGTGTCGCCGGTCGCCGGGTCCTGTTTGGAGTAAGCGAGCAGGGAGTCGTTGTCGATGTGGTGAAAGCGCAGCGATCGCATGCCCTGCAGCGCCGGATGCGCGCGGCGGACGGCGTTGAGCCGGGCCAGCCACGGTTCCAGCGAACGGCCCTCGGCCAGCGCGCGAGCGTAGTCTCGCGGGCGGAGCTGGTACTTCTCGGAATCGAGGTACTCCTCGCTGCCCGGCCGCACCGCCTCGGATTCGAACAGCTCGTAGCCGGAGTACACGCCCCAGGTGGGCGACATCGTCGCGGCGAGCGCGGCGCGCAGCGCGAACATGCCCGGACCGCCGTGCTGCAGCGATTCGTGCAGGATGTCCGGAGTGTTCACGAACAGGTTCGGCCGGCCGTGGTCCCAGTGCTCGACGAGGTCCGTGCCGAACTCGGTCAGCTCCTGTTTCGTGGTGCGCCAGGTGAAATACGTGTAGCTCTGGGTGAAACCGAGCTTCGCCAGTCCCCACAGCCGGGCCGGGCGGGTGAACGCCTCGGCGAGGAACAGCACGTCCGGATGCGCGTCCTTCACCGACTGGATCAGCCACGCCCAGAAGTCCGGCGGCTTGGTGTGCGGGTTGTCGACCCGGAAGATCCGCACCCCGTGCGACACCCAGTGCAGCACGACGCGCAGCACCTCGTCGTAGATGCCGCGCGGGTCGTTGTCGAAGTTGACCGGATAGATGTCCTGGTACTTCTTCGGCGGGTTCTCCGCGTACGCGATGGTGCCGTCGGGACGGGTGGTGAAGAACTCCGGGTACTTGACCACCCACGGGTGGTCCGGCGCGGCCTGCAGCGCGAGGTCGAGCGCGACCTCCAGGCCGAGATCCTCCGCGCGCGCCACGAACGAGTCGAAGTCCTCGATCGTGCCCAGCTCCGGGTGGATCGCGTCGTGCCCGCCCTCGTCCGCGCCGATCGCCCACGGCGAGCCGACGTCGCCGGGCGTCGCGGCGAGAGTGTTGTTGGGGCCCTTGCGGTTCACCCGGCCGATGGGGTGCACCGGCGGCAGGTAGACGACGTCGAAACCCATGCCCGCGACGCGGTCCAGCTCGCGCTCGGCGGTGGCGAAGGTGCCGTGCACCGCGCGGCCCTGCGCGTCGACCCCGCCGGTGGACCGGGGGAAGAATTCGTACCAGGAACCGAAAGCGGCGCGTTTGCGGTCGACCCACAGCTTCAGCACGCGGCCCTTGGTGATCAGCTCGCGCACCGGGAAATCGTGCATGAGCTGGCGGACCTCGGGCGAGAGCGCCGGTCCGACGCGCTCGGCGAGATCGCGTCCGCCCTCGCGCAGCGCGGCCGCGGCCGCGGCGAGCAGCGGGCGCTGCGCCCGGCGCTCCGGGCGGCGGGAGACGCGGTCGAGCAGCAGCGCCCCGCTTTCCAGGTCGTTCGCCAGCTCCCCCGGCCCCTGCCCGGCGGCGATCTTCACCTCGACCGCGTGTTCCCAGGTGGCCCACGGATCGCTCCACGCGTCCACCCGGTAGGTCCACATGCCCTCGGCGTCGGGCACGATCACCGCGCCGAACCGGTCGAGCCCGCGGCCCTGCCCGGCCATCCGCGTCTGGCGCGCGGCGCGGTCGCCCGGACCGCGCCAGGCGACCGTCGCGGCGACCGCGTCGTGGCCCTCCCGCCAGACCGTGGCGGTGACGGGGAAATGTTCGCCCGCAACGGCTTTGGCCGGATACCGGCCGCAGCTGACCATGGGTGCGACGTCGTCGATCCCGAGCCTGCCGGTCATGGCGATGCCCCTTTTTCACGGTGGGTGGGAGAGTGGCCGGAAGGTGCTTCCGCGAGTACGGTCAGTGTGCCTGATTCCTCCAAAGCCGTTGACAGCGGGGCCTTTTTCTGATTTTCCCGCCACCCGGCCGGGCGAAACGCGCCCATTCGGCGGAACTCCCGGACGCATTCCCGTCTCCCGCCCGCAACACGCACGCCGAATCGCGTTAACAATCGACGGCGCGTTCCGGTGATTACCCGCGAGTATCGGCGCGGATGTCCGAAGCGTGCGTCGCCGTCGGTGAAGGATCTCCGCGAGGCGGGTTACAGCTGCGGGATCTCCACCGTGTCCCGCGGCGCGCGCAGCAAAAGCAGCGACCGCGCCTCGACCGTGATCCGAGCCTTCGGCTCCAGCACGCCGGGGCCGGCCGGGGTGCCGTCGGCGGTGCTGGTGTCCAAAGTGGGCTTGAAGGTCTCTCCGTACTCCGGGCCGGGCAGCACGATCTCCGCCGGTTCGGCCCCCGCGTGCAGCACGAGCAGCCACGAGTGGTCGGTGACGAGCGCGCCCTCGCGATTGCGCGCCTGGCTGTTCGAGCCGTCGATCCACATGCAGAGCGTGCGGCGGTCCTCGTCGAACCAGTCGATCTCGTCGAATTCCTCGCCGTCCGGGCGGAACCAGACGAGGTCGGGCTTGCCGGTGACCGTGGTGCGGCCCTCGAAGAACTCCGGCTGCCGCAGCGCCGGGCTGTGCGCGCGCAGCCGGACCACGCGGCGGGCGAAGTCGAGCATCGGCTCGGACGCCTCGGTCGGGGTCCAGTCGATCCACGACGTTTCGTCGTCGAGACAGTAGGCGTTGTTGTTGCCGTGCTGGGTCCGCCACATCTCGTCGCCCGCGGTGAACATCGGGGTGCCGGTGGACAGCAGCAGCGTCGCGAACAGGTTGCGCGCCTGGCGGGTGCGCAGCGCGACGATCGCCGCGTCGTCGGTCTCGCCCTCCGCGCCGTGGTTCCACGAGCGGTTGTCGTTCGTGCCGTCGCGGTTGTCCTCGCCATTGGCCTCGTTGTGCTTTTCGTTGTAGGACACCAGGTCCCGCAGCGTGAAGCCGTCGTGGGCGGTGACGAAGTTGATCGACTGCCACGGCCGGCGCAGGTTGTGGTCGTACAGATCCGACGAGCCCGACAGCCGGTACGCGAGGTCGCGCACGCCGGTCGCGCCGCGCCAGAAGTCGCGGACGGTGTCGCGGTAGCGGCCGTTCCACTCGGCCCACTGCGCGCCGAAGTCGCCGACGCGGTAGCCCTCGCCGGTCGCGTCCCACGGTTCGGCGATCAGCTTGCAGCGCGACAGCACCGGGTCGGCGGTGATCGCGGTGAGCATCGTGGACTCGCGGTCGAACATCTCGCCGCGCGGGCGGCCGAGCGTGCTCGCCAGGTCGAAACGGAACCCGTCGACGCCCATCTCCTGCGTCCAGTACCGCAGCGAGTCGGTGACCAGCCGGACGACCGTCGGCGAACCAGCGTCGAGGGTGTTGCCGCAGCCGGTGAGGTCGGCCAGATGGCCGCGGCGGGTGTGCAGGTAGTACGCCGGGGCGTCGAGGCCGCGCAGCGAGAGCGTCGGGCCGTCCGGGCCGCCTTCGCAGGTGTGGTTGAACACGACGTCGAGCAGCACCTCGATCCCGGCCGCGTGCAGGGCCGCCACCATCGTGCGGAACTCCTCGACCTCGCGACCCGGCTCGCTCGCGTACCCGGCGTGCGGCGCGAAGTAGCCCAGCGGCGAGTAGCCCCAGTAGTTGTGCCGCCCCGAGCGGATCAGCGCGGGCTCGTCGGCGAACGCGTGCACCGGCAGCAGTTCGACGGTCGTCACGCCGAGCCGGGTCAGGTGCTCGATCACGACCGGGTGCGCGAGGCCGAGGTACGTGCCGCGCAGCGCTTCCGGGATGAACGGATGCTGCTGGGTGAACCCCTTCACGTGCAGTTCGCAGATCACCGATTCCTCGAACGGCACCTCGGGCTTGCTGCCGGTGTCCTGCCCGCCCGGCGAGGTGACCACCGACAGCGGCACCGCGCCCAGGGAGTCCACAGTGGACATCGGGCCGCGCTCGGGGTCGCCGGTGAAGCCCTGCGCGGCGTGCAGGCTGGCGAGCTTGCCGTCGATCCGGCGTGCGTACGGGTCGACGAGGAGCTTGGCCGGGTTGCAGCGGTAGCCGTGCGCCGGGTCGTACGGACCGTGCACGCGGTAGCCGTAGCGCTGACCGACCGTGACACCCGGGACGAGCCCGTGCCAGACGCCGAACGTGCGTTCCGTCAGCTCGATCCGTCGTTCGGAACCGTCGTCGCCGATGAGACACACCTCGACCGCCTCGGCGACGGCGGACGTCACCGCGAACCGGACGCCGCCCGCCTCCGGGTGGGCGCCGAGCGGAAACGGACGTCCGGCGAGGACCTGGTTGTCGGATGCGGGTCGCTGTGCCATGCGCCGATCTTTTCAAACCCGGGGCCGCGGCGGGCTCCGGCGCTTGGCTGAACTTGCCCGGAGCAGGGGTGGTGACCTGGGCCGATGGCAGCGCCAGCAGGGGTCGCGGGCCGGGCGTGCCCCTCGACCTCGGGATTCCGGACAGGTTTTGTCAGTGGAACCACGGCATGCTGGTCGGCGGGTACCGCACCCGGCTTACCGGCCTCACCAGGCAAGAAGCCGGGCCGCGCGAAGCCGCCCGGACCGTCGAGCCGCACGGTGTGGTGCTCCAGGCCCGTCACCGGTACCCGCCGAGGCGCTCACGACGCCGCCGCCGCGCCGCACCGGGTCGCGACCAGAACGAACGACTCCGCGGGCAGCGCCGTCGCACCCTCGCCGACCGCGGGATTGCCCCACGACGCCAGCACCTCCCCCGCCACCGGAACCTCGACCGGCTTCGCCCCGAAGTTGCACGCCAGCCGCAGTCCGCCCCGGTGCAGGACCAGCCACGCGTCGTCCGCCGCGGTCTCCACGACGACGCGGTCCAGCCGGGGGTCGGTCAGGTCCGGGTGTTCCCGGCGAAGGCGGATCAGCGTCCGGTACAGGCCGAGGATCTCGCGGTGGCCCGGTTTGCCCGGTTCGGTCCAGTCGAGCCGGGAGCGGGCGACGGTGGCCGGGTCCATCGGGTCCGGTACGTCCGTCTCGCCCCAGCCGTGCCGGGCGAACTCGCGGCGCCTGCCGGTCCGGACGGCCTCGGCCAGTTCGGGGTCCGGGAACGACGCGAAGAACTGCCACGGCGTCTCCGCGGCCCACTCCTCCCCCATGAACAGCATCGGCGTGAACGGCGAGCAGAACACCACCGCCGCGCCGCAGGCGAGCAGGCCGGGCGAAACGGTCGCGGACAGCCGGTCGCCGGTCGCGCGGTTGCCGATCTGGTCGTGGTCCTGCACGTAGGCCAGGAACCGGTGGCCGGGGGCGACGCGCCGGTCCAGCGGGCGGCCGTGGCCGCGGGAGCGGAACGACGACCAGGTCCCGGCGTGGAAGAACGCCTCCCGCAGGGTCTTGGCCAGCGCGCCGGGCTCGGCGAAATCGGTGTAGTAGCCGGTGGTTTCGCCGGTGAGCCGGACGTGCAGCGCGTGGTGCAGGTCGTCGGACCACTGCGCGTGCAGGCCGTAGCCGCCGGCGTCACGCGTGGTGACGAGCTTGGGGTCGTTCTGGTCGGACTCGGCGATCAGCGTCAGCGGACGGTTCAGAGCCGCCGACAGCGCGTCGACCTCGGCGGAGAGGTCCTCCAGCAGGTGCACGGCGCGGTTGTCGACCAGCGCGTGCACGGCGTCCAGGCGGAGGCCGTCGAAGTGGAAGTCGCGCAGCCAGCCCAGCGCGTTGTCGATGACGTAGCGGCGGACCTCGTCCGAACCCGGGCCGTCGAGGTTCAGCCCGGCGCCCCAGTCGGTGCGGCCGGCGAAGTACGGGCCGAACCGGTCGAGGTAGGCGCCGGACGGGCCGAGGTGGTTGTAGACGACGTCGAGCAGGACCGCGAGCCCGCGGGCATGACACGCGTCGACCAGGCGCTTCAGCCCGTCGGGACCGCCGTACGGTTCGTGCGCCGCGCCCCACAGGACGCCGTCGTAGCCCCAGCCCGCGGTGCCGTCGAAGGAGTTCACCGGCAGCAGTTCGACGTGCGTGACGCCGAGGTCGACCAGGTGCCCGAGCCGGTCGGCGACCGCGTCGAACGTGCCTGCCTCGGTGAAGGTGCCGACGTGCAGTTCGTAGACCACGCCGCCGGGCAGCTGCCGTCCGGTCCACGCCTGGTCGGTCCACGCGAAGGCGGAATGGTCGTAGACGCGTGATGCTTCGTGGACGCCGTTCGGCTGGCGCAGCGAGCGCGGGTCCGGCAGCGGGCGCGCGTCGTCGTCGAGCAGGAAGGCGTAGTCGGTGCCGGTCGCGTCTGACCGCCACCAGCCGCCGGCGGTGGGGGTCATGTCGTGGACGACGCCGTCGACCTGGATGCGGACGCGGTCGGCGGCGGGGGCCCAGACAGTAAAAGCTCGTGCGTGGTTGTCCCGGTGAGAACCGGCATCGCCACTCACGAGCGCACCAGCAAAGCCACCGGGTACCTCCGGAAAAGTTCGGCCGCCCGCGGGGTGTCGCCGACTCCGCGGCCGGTCAGCACGTCGGTCCATTCACCAGTGCGGAGCGGCAGGACGGTGTCGCGCCAGCCGCCCGCCCGTTCCAGTCCCAGCGGCAGCCGCGTGACCGCCGCGGTCAGGCCCTCGCCGCGTTCGAAGGCCAGAAGGTGTTCCGCGGCAACGCCTTCAGCCTGCAACGGCCGGTATCCGGTGAAGAGCTCCGGCCGGTCTCGGCGCAGGGTCAGCGCGCGGTGCACCACCAGCAGTTTCGCCGCGCCGGTCTCGTCGACCTCCGGCTGTTCACCAGCCCGGATCCGGTCGAGCAACGAGCGACGGACGGTGTAGTCGACCGCGCGGCGGTTGTCCGGATCGACGAGCGAGTAGTCCCACAGCTCGGTGCCCTGGTAGACGTCCGGCACACCGGGCCCGGCCAGCTGCAGCAGCTTCTGCCCCAGCGAATTCGCCCAGCCCGCGCCGCGCACCCGCTTGACGAAACGCTCGACATCCGCCGCCAAGTCGGCGTCGCCGAGCACTGCGGACGGCCACTCGGCGACCGCGCGTTCGAAGTCCTCGTCGTGCTCGGTCCAGGAGGTGCGGAGTTTCGCTTCCTTCGCGGCCTTGTCGAGGTAGTCGCGCAGCCGCTCCGGCGAGATCGGCCACGCGCCCACAAGCGTCTGCCAGGCCAGGAGATTCAGCGCTGGCTCGTCGATCCCGCGCGCGGCCGTCCAGCGGCGGACCGCGACGGCGAACTCGTCCGCGACCTCCGACAGCGCGGCCATCCGGGCGCGAGTGTCCTCCGACCGCTTCGTGTCGTGAGTGGTCAGCGTGGTCATCGTCGCCGGGGCCGCGGCCGCCCGGCCCGCGGCCAGCGGGTGGAATTCCCCGGTGCTCAGCCCGAATCGGTCCGGGTTGCCGCCGACCTCGTTCAGCGCGGCGAACCGGGTGAACCGGTAGAAGGTCGTGTCCTCGGTGCCCTTCGCGACGACCATGCCCGACGTCTGCTGGATCCGCGTCGCCAGCTCGCCCTCCGGCGCGCCGCGCACCTGGCTGTCGAGCGCTTCGAGCGCCGGGGCCAGCTCCGGCCGCCGCTTGCGTGCCCGCGCGACGGCGGTCGCCCAGTGGCCGGCTCCCTCGGGAAGGTAGGAGCGGTAGACCGGGAACGCGATCATCACCTCGGCGACGGCGGCGCGGGCCGCCTCGGCGTCCACGCCTGGGAGCAGCGCCGCGATCCGGTGCACCTCGGCGACCAGGATGCCGTCGGTCACCAGCCTCCGCGCGTTTTCCTCGACCGCGTGATAGTCGGTGCGCACGCCTTGTCCGGCGGCGAGCCGGGTGAACACCGACCCCGCCGCCGGATCCACGAACACACCGGTGATCTCGCGCAGCGCGTCGTATCCGGTGGTCCCGTCCACCGGCCAGCTCTGCGGCAGCGCCTCGCCCGGGTGCAGGATCTTCTCCGCCACCAGCCACGCCCCGGGCGCGCCCTCGCGGAGCCGCCGGAAGTAGCCGCCGGGGTCGGCGAGGCCGTCCGGATGGTCCACGCGCAGGCCGGTGACGTCGCCGTCGGACACCCAGCGCAGCACCTCGCCGTGCGTGTCGGCGAACACCTCCGGCCGCTCGACGGTGACCGCGGCCAGGGTGGTGATGTCGAAGAACCGCCGGTAGTTCAGCTCCCGGTTGCCGCGCCGCCAGCCGACCAGCTCGTAATGCTGGCGCGCGTGCACGTCGGCCGGTGCGCCGCCGCCGGTGCCGGGTGCGATCGGGAACCGGTGGTCGTAGTAGACGAGCTCGTCACCTTCGATGGCCAGCTCGTCGTTGTCGTTCCCGAGCACCGGAAGCAGCAGCCGGCCGCGGCTCCAGTCGATGTCGAAAAACGGCGCGTACGGCGAATCCCGGCCGTTCCGGAGAACGTCCCACCACCACTGGTTCGCTTTTGCGACCTCGACCGACATGTGGTTCGGCACGATGTCCACCACGAACCCGAGCCCGGCGTCCCTCAGCCGCGCCGCCAACGCCTTTCGCGCTTCTTCGCCGCCCAGTTCGCCCCGGGCGCGCGTCGGATCGGTGACGTCGTAACCGTGCGTGGACCCAGGCGTCGCGTCGAGCATCGGCGAGCCGTACAACGCGCCGACGCCCAGCTCGCGCAAGTACTCCACGATCGCGGCGGCGTCGGCGAAGCCGAACTCCGGCCGCAACTGCACCCGGTAGGTCGAGGACGGCGTGCTCATTCGCTTTCCTTCGCCGTGCGCTGCAGAACCACCAGCGAACGCGCGGCGAGCGTGAACTTGCCGCCGCCTTCGACCGGTTCGACGTCGCTGTGCCCGACCGCCCCGGTCTCGGTGTCCACCACGACTGTCCATTCGCGACCGTAGCCGTTGCCCGGCAGGGTCATCGCGATGTCCTCCCAGTGCGCGTTGAACGCGAGCAGGAACGAATCGTCGGACACCGGCATCCCGCGCGGGTCGAGGTCCGGGATCCCTTCCCCGTTCAGGAAAATCACCACGGACTTGCCGAACGCGTCGTCCCAGTTCTGCTCGGTCATCTCCTCGCCCGCCGGGGTGAACCAGGCGATGTCGCCCAGTTCCTCGCCCTTGCGCACCGGCTTGCCCTGGAAGAACCGGCGGCGGCGGAACACCGGATGCGCCTTGCGGAACTCGGCGAGCGCGGCGGTGAACCCGACCAGATCGGCGTTCTCCGCGGCGAGTTCCCAGTCCATCCAGGACAGTTCGGTGTCCTGGCAGTAGGCGTTGTTGTTGCCCTGCTGGGTGCGGCCGAGTTCGTCGCCGTGCAGCAGCATCGGCACGCCCTGCGACAGCAGCAGCGTGGCGAGCAGGTTCCGCCGCTGCCGGGCGCGCAGCGCGAGGACGTCTTCGTCGTCCGTCGGGCCCTCGACGCCGCAGTTCCACGACCGGTTGTCGTCCGCGCCGTCGCGGTTGTCCTCGCCGTTGGCCTCGTTGTGCTTTTCGTTGTAGGACACCAGGTCGGCGAGCGTGAAGCCGTCGTGCGCGGTGACGAAGTTGATCGACGCGAACGGGCGGCGGCCGTCGTCCTGGTAGAGATCCGACGAACCGGTGATCCGCGAAGCGAACTCGCCGAGGGTGGACGGTTCGCCGCGCCAGAAATCGCGCACGGTGTCGCGGTACTGCCCGTTCCATTCCGTCCACAGCGGCGGGAAGTTGCCGACCTGGTAGCCGCCCGGCCCGACGTCCCACGGTTCGGCGATCAGCTTCACCTGGCTCACGATCGGGTCCTGCTGCACGAGGTCGAAGAACGTCGACAGCCGGTCGACGTCGTAGAACTCGCGGGCCAGCGCGGAGGCGAGGTCGAACCGGAAGCCGTCCACGTGCATCTCGGTCACCCAGTACCGCAGCGAATCCATGATCAGCTGCAGCGTGTGCGGGCTGCGCACGTTGAGCGAGTTCCCGGTGCCGGTGTAGTCCATGTAGTACTGCGGATCGTCCTCGACCAGGCGGTAGTACGCCTCGTTGTCGATGCCGCGCATGGACAGCGTCGGGCCGAGGTGGTTGCCTTCGGCGGTGTGGTTGTAGACGACGTCGAGGATCACCTCGATGCCGGCCTCGTGCAGGGCGCGGACCATGCCCTTGAACTCCTGCACCTGCTCGCCGCGGCCCGGCATCGCGGCGTACCCGTCATGCGGCGCGAAGTACCCGATCGTGTTGTAACCCCAGTAGTTGCGCAGGCCTTTCTCGTCGAGGCCGTGGTCGGTGACGAACTGGTGCACCGGCATCAGCTCCACCGTGGTCACGCCGAGCTTCTGCAGGTGCTCGACCACCGCCGGGTGCGCCAGCCCGGCGTACGTGCCGCGCAGCCGCTCGGGCACGAACGGGTGCGTCATCGTCATGCCGCGCACGTGCGTCTCGTAAATGACGGTTTCGTGGTAGGGCACGCGCGGCGCGCGGTCGTTGGCCCAGTCGAAGAACGGGCTCACCACGAGCGAATACGGCACGTGCCCCGCCGAATCGTCCTCGTTGAGCTGTTCCGGGTCGTCGAAGCGGTAGCTGAACAGCGCCTCGGACCAGTCCACGCCGCGGGACAGCGCCTTGGCGTACGGGTCGATCAGCAGCTTGCTCGGGTTGCAGCGCTGCCCGCGGCTCGGGTCGTACGGCCCGTGCACGCGGAATCCGTACCGCTGCCCGGGGCCGACGCCGAGCAGGTAGCCGTGGTGGACGAAGCCGTCGACCTCTTCCAGCCGCGAGCGGGTTTCGTTGCCCTCGTCATCGAACAGGCAGAGATCGACGTGCTCGGCGACTTCGGAGAACAGCGCGAAGTTCGTCCCCACGCCGTCGTAGGTCGCGCCGAGCGGGTAGGGCTTTCCGGGCCAGGGCCGCACAGGGCTTCTCCTTGGGCATCGGTATTCGTTGTCCGGACGGGCTTTTCGGGTGTTCAGCGCAGCGGGCGGGCCGCGGCCAGCGGGGCGACCGCCGCCCGCACCCGCGGGTCGGCGAAGAACCCGTCGACGGTGACGGGAAGGGGGATGCGCCAGTTAGGGTACTCGTCCACAGTGCCCGGCAGATTCGGCTGGCGCCGTTCGCCGACGACGTCCGCCGGCGCGGTGAGCACCAGCCGCGACGCCGCCGAAGCGAGCAGAGTGTGCACGGCGACCACCAAGTCGTCGTCCGGAATTCCTTCGCTCGCAACCACTTCGAGCAACGCGCGGCGTTCGGCCGCCGCCTCGGCGTACTCCTGCTCCACCGGACGGTCGAGCTGGCCGAGCTCGGCGCGGACCCGGACGTGCTCGGCGGCGAACCAGCCGGACACGGTCGGCAGGTCGTGCGTCGAAATACTGGCCATCGCGTCCGGATCCCAGCGGTCCGGGCGGACGAACGGCTTGCCGGGCGCGTCCCAGTCGCGCTGGAACCACAGCACCGCGGAGCTGAGCAGGCCGCGCTCGTGCATGGTTTCGGTGACGGTGTCCTCGACGGTGCCGAGATCCTCCCCCACCACGACCGCGCCCGCGCGGTGCGCTTCCAGTGCGAGCACGCCGAGCATCGCATCGGCGTCGTAGTGCACGTACGTGCCGCGACCGGCCGGTTCGCCCGGCGGAATCCACCACAGCCGCCACATCCCGGCGACGTGGTCCACGCGGATGCCGTCGGCGTGCCGCAACACGCCGCGCACAACGTCGCGGAACGGCGCGTACCCGGCTTCGGCGAGCCGGTCCGGCCGCCACGGCGGCAGATTCCAGTCCTGGCCCTGCTGGTTGAACGCGTCCGGCGGCGCGCCGACCCGCACCTGCGCGGCGAAGACGTCCCGCAGCGCCCAGGTGTCCGCGCCGCCGGGATGCACGCCGACCGGCAGATCGTGCACGACGCCGACCGGCATGCCCGCCGCGCGCGCGGCGCGGCGGACGGCGTCGAGCTGCTCGTGGCAAAGCTGCTGAAGCCAGCCGTGGAACTCGATCCGCTCGGCCAGTTCCTCGCGCGCGGCGGCCGTCTCGGCACTGCCGGGATCGCGCAACGGCTCGGGCCACTCGCGCCAATCGCCGCCGTGCACCTCGGCGAGCGCGCCGAACGCGGCGAAATCGCGAAGGTCGTCGTCCAGTTCGACCGGGTGCGGATGGTACGGGCGCACTAGTTCCAGCGCGGCCCGTTTCGCGGTCCACACGGCGTCGTAGTCGATCAGTTCGCCGATCGGATCCGGCGCGAGCGCTCGCACCCGCCGCCGGGTGTCCTCGTCGGCGCGGGCGAACGCTTCGGTGTCGGTCACCCGCAGGTACAGCGGGTTCGCGAACCGGCGGCTGGAGGGCGAATACGGCGACCGTTCGACCGGATGCGCCGGGGCGGGCGCCTGTACCGGGTTGACGAGCAGCACGCCCGCGCCCAGTTCGGCGGCCGACCGGGACGCCATCTCGGCGAGGTCGCCGAAATCGCCCATCCCCCACGACCGCTCGGAATGCAGTGCGTACAGCTGGAGCATCCAGCCCCACGCGGGCGGCACGGCGGGCAGCCGGTCCGGGACGACGGCCAGCGAAACCCGTTGCTCCGCGGTCACGATCCGGTGCCAGCCGAGCGGAAGGTCAGCCGGAAGTGTGGCGCCGACGTCACGCGTTGTGCCGTCTTCGAGTTCGACGGTCGCGGTTTGGCCGAGTTCGCGTTCTTGCCCGGCGCGCACCACGACGGTCGGCGGCAGCACGTGCGCCGCGCCGGCTTCTCGCACCGCGGCCAATTCTCGCTGAATTGCCTGTGGAGTACCGGCGTCGACGTCCAACTGCGCCAATACCGCGATCACGACGTCGGGGTCTACCTGTACTTCGACTTGGTCGGCGTTTTCGTAGCGGGTGGCGACTCCGTGGGCGGCGGCCAGCTCGGCCAGTTCAGGGGTCACGTTTCGGTCCGGGGAAGGGGAATGCGCACCGGACCAGTGTCCCGGGCGGCGCCCCGCGGCGCCATTCGCCTCGCCGCCGCAGACGGGCGAAGCGGTGACCGGCCGGTCGGGGGGCGTGCCGGCCGGTCACCGCCACACGAAACGAGAGGGAAAGCCGCTCCGGGAATGACGCGCGGCGGCCGAGTTCACCCGTTCAGGCGCTTTTCGCGATTTCGCCGCGCAGGTCCATACCAATGGAGGTACTGGCGTCCGAAAGGGAGGCGGTCAGGTTCCGGTCAGCCGCCCGAGCTTCCCGGCGAGCCGGTCCAGCCAGGCTTCGACCTCGCCCGGCGAACGGTCCGGCAGCCCGAACACGACCTCGGTCACGCCCGCCGCCTCGAGCCTGGCCAGCCCTTCCGGATCCGGGCGCGGGCCGAGTGCGATCACCTCGGGCTCGCCCTCGCGGCCCTCCTCCCGCCAGATTTCGCGCAACTGCGCGACTTTCTCGGTGATGTCGCCTTCGCCCGGCGTAGTCAGCCAGCCGTCGCTGTGGCGCGCGATCCAGCGGAACGTGCGCTCCGTGCCGCCCGCGCCGACGACCACCGGCACCTTGGCCTGCACCGGCTTCGGCCACGCCCAGCTCGGCCCGAACTCCACGAACTCGCCCGCGTAGCTCGCCTCCTCCTCGGTCCACAGCGCGCGCATCGCCTCAAGGTACTCGCGCAACGCGGTGCGCCGCCGCTTCCCGGGCACGCCGTGGTCGGCGAGCTCGTCGGTGTTCCAGCCGAACCCGACGCCGAGCGTGACCCGGCCGCCGGAGAGGTGGTCCAGCGTCGCGACGGTCTTGGCCAGCGTGATCGGGTCGCTCTCCACCGGCAGCGCCACCGCGGTCGCCAGCCGGATCGTCGAGGTCACCGGCACCGCGCCGGCGAGGGCGACCCACGGGTCGAGCGTGCGCAGATAGCGGTCGTCGGGCAGCGAGGAGTCTCCGGTCCGGGGATGCGGGGCGTCCCGCCGGATCGGGATGTGGGTGTGCTCGGGCACGTAGAACGTCGCGAACCCGGCCTCTTCCGCGGCCTGCGCGGCCGCCGCCGGGGCGATGCCCCGGTCGCTGGTGAACAGCACGATCCCGTATCTCACCCCCGGCACGTTATTAGAACGTGTTTCAGTTTGCAACGGCCCGCCCGGTCGCGGATCGTTCCTGCGAAAACCCGGGCTTGACGGCGCCCCCGGCCGGGTACTCCACTGGTACTTGAGCGATCACCGGCCCGTCCTGCCCGAGGAGGGGATCATGCTGCCCCATCGCGACCGCAGCGCCCTGCGGAAGATCGAAGAGGAACTCGCCGCGAGCGACCCCGTGTTCGCCGCGACGCTGAGCCAAGGCGTGCCGCCGGTGCAGACCCGGCGATGGCAGAAGATCCTCGTGCTCGCCGAGGTCACCGCCGCGATGATGCTGGTCTTCGGCCTGATGGCCGGCGAAACCGGCTGGTTCCTGTGGGGCCTGCTCGCCGCGCCGCCGCTGGTCTGGGCGCATCGGACCGTGCTGCAGCGCCGCCGCGAGCGCGTGGCCGACGACCGGACGTGACGCTCAGCGTCGCGCAGCGCGCTCGAGCAGCGGAGTCAGCCGGTAGGGCACCATCTCGCGCATGACGAGCGCGTTGTTGGTGCGCTCGACGCCGGGGATTTCCAGGATTTCCCCGGCGATCCGGTACAGATCGTCCGCGTCCGTCGCCACCACCTGCACCAGAAGGTCCTGCGAGCCGGTCAACCCGCGCACCTGCAGCACTTCCGGGACAGCGGCGAGCGCGCGGCCGACCTCGTCCAGCAACCGCTGCCGCACCTGCACGGTCACGAACGCGGTGAGCGGGTAGCCGAGCGCGGCCGGGTCGATCCGGTGTTCGGCCGAGCGCAGCGCGTCGCCCTGTTCGAGCCGGGCGAGCCTGCTTTGCACGGTGTTGCGGGACAGGCCCAGTTCGTCGGCGAGCGCGACCGCGGTGGCGCGCGGGGTGCGGCCGAGCGCGAGCAGGATCCGGGCGTCGGTGGCGTCGAGCCGCTGAGAGCTGGGCATGCTGCGCAATCCTCTCCGCACCGTGCGGTGCTGACTTGGGCGTTCTGCGCAATGTCGAGTGCGCTTGTTGTGCACCCTACCCAGCTCTGCTGGACTGGCCTGAACTTTCCGCCCAAGAAAGGTCCGATCCGTCGTGAGCAGCGCCGCCCCCGAACGCCTTCCGGACAACGACACGGTGACCGTCCTGCGCGAGGTGCAGGACCGGGTGCTGTGGCTGTCGACCGCGATCATCGACCACGCCAACCGGGTGCGGCCCAACCCGACCGGGCTCAAGGTCGGCGGCCACCAGGCGTCCAGCGCCTCGATGGTGTCGATCATGACCGCGCTGTGGTTCGCCCGGCTGCGCGCGCGGGACCGGGTTTCGGTCAAGCCGCACGCCTCCCCCGTGCTGCACGCCATCAACTACCTGCTCGGGGATCTCGACGAGAAGTACCTGACGACGCTGCGCGAGTTCGGCGGCCTGCAGAGCTACCCGTCGCGCTCGAAGGACCCGGACCAGGTCGACTACTCCACCGGTTCGGTCGGCATCGGCGCGACCGCCCCGATCTGGGGTGCGCTGGCGCGCCGCTACGTCGAATCGCACGGCGGCGGCGCGGGCACCGGACGGCAGTACTCGCTGGTCGGCGACGCGGAACTGGACGAGGGCGCGTGCTGGGAAGCCGTCCTCGACCCGAATGTGGCCGAGCTGGGCGAGGTCGTGTGGATCGTCGACCTGAACCGGCAGTCGCTCGACCGCGTGGTCCCGAACATCGGCGCGACCCGGCTGCAGGGCATGTTCGAGGCGGCCGGCTGGCAGGTGCTGACCGTGAAGTACGGGCGGCTGCTGCAGGAACTGTTCGAACGGCCGGGCGGCGCGGCGCTGCGCCGGCGCATCGACGAGATGTCGAACCCGGAGTACCAGCGGCTGCTCCGCTGCACCCCGGCCCAGCTGCGCGAACGCCTGACGACGCCGGAACTGGCTCCGCTGCTCGACACCCTCGACGACGAAACGCTGCACGCCGCCATCCGCAACCTCGGCGGCCACGACCTGTCCGCGCTGCTGGACACCTTCGACGCCATCGACGACCACCGGCCGACTGTCGTTTTCGCCTACACTGTCAAGGGATTCGGCCTCGCCAGCGAAGGACATCCGCAGAACCACTCGTCGCTGCTGACCGCCGAGCAGCTGGGTTCGCTGGCCGAGCGCGTCGGAATCTCGCCGGAGAACCCGTGGCAGAAGTTCGCCGAGGGCTCCGCGGCCGCCCGGCTGTGCGCTTCGACCGCCGCCCGCCTGGAGCGGGAACCCGTTGAGCCGCACCCGGTTCCGGCCCTGCCTTCCGACATCGGCCGCACGCCGTCGGGCCGCACCACCACACAGGCCGCGCTCGGCCGCGCGCTGCTCGATCTGACCCGCGAGGCGCCCGAGGCCGCGGAACTCGTCGTGACGCTGTGCCCGGACGTCTCCTCCAGCACCAACCTCGGCGGCTGGGTCAACAAGGTCGGCGTCTGGTCGCCGCAGGAACGCGTCGACTGGTTCGCCGACGACCCGGAAACGATCCTGCACTGGCGCGAGCGGCCCAGCGGACAGCATCTGGAACTGGGCATCGCCGAGGTGAACCTGGTGAGCGCGCTCGGCGAACTGGGTACGACGTGGTCGCGCTGGGGCCGTCCGCTGCTCCCGATCGGGGTGCTCTACGACCCCTTCGTGGAGCGCGCGCTGGAACCGTGGTCGTTCGGCATCTACGGCGGCGGGCAGTCCATTTTGGTCGGTACGCCCTCCGGTGTGACGCTCGCGCCCGAGGGCGGTGCGCACCAGTCGGTGACCACGCCGTCGGTCGGGCTGGAACAGCCGGGTTGCGTGACGTACGAGCCCGCGTTCGCTTTGGACGTCGAGTGGACCCTGCTGGCTTCGCTTTCGCGGCTCGGCCGCCCTGACGGAACTTCCGCTTACCTGCGCCTGTCGACCCGCCCCGTGGACCAGAGCCTCGCCGCGGTGCCGTCCGATCCGGCCGCGCGGGAACGCCGCCGCCGCCAGGTCGTCGCGGGCGCGTACCCGATCCGCACCGCCGCGGTGGCGCGCCCGGACGTCACGCTGGTGACGATGGGCGCGATGGTCACCGAGGCGCTGGAAGCCGCCGACCGGCTGGACGCGCTGGGCAAGCACGCCGACGTCGTGTGCGTGACGAGCCCTGGCCTCCTGTTCCGCGCCGGGCAAGCGCGGGCCGGGCAGGAAACGGCCGACACGTGGATCCTGGAGTCGGCACTGCCGTCCGAACGGTCCGCGCCGATGGTGACTGTTCTCGACGGGCACCCGCACACGCTGGCGTTCCTGGCGAACGTCCACCGCGTGCGGGCGGCACACCTCGGCGTGACGCGGTTCGGGCAGTCGGGCGACCTGGAGAGCGTGTACCGGCACCACGGCATCGACACGGACAGCATCATCCAGGCCGCGCTGGACGTGGCCGACTGAGCACGGCTGGTCCGGATCGGCCGGTCAGCCGCCGATCCGGACCAGCGAGCGGGCGCCTTCCCCGCGCCGCATCCGGTCGAACGCTTCGCCGACCTCGTCGAGCGAAATCCGGTGCGTCACCAGGGTTTCCAGGTCCAGCGCGCCCGACCGGACCTCATCGGCGAGCACCGGGATGTCGCGATCCGGGTCGGAAGCGCCGTAGACCGTACTGGTGAGCGTGCGGGCGAAGTGGAAGATCTCCAGCGGGTTCAGCACGACCTGCTGGTCCTTCCGCCCGACCCCGACCACCGTGCAATGCCCGCCGCGGCGCACCGAACTCCACGCGGCGCGGATCGTGGCCGCCGCGCCGACGCATTCGAAGGCGTGGTCCGCGCCGCGCCCCTCGGTCAGCCCGCGCACCTGCTTGGCGAGTTTGTCGTCGCTCACCAGGAAATCCGTCGCACCGGCCGCGCGGGCGAGCGCTTCCTTCTCCGGCGACAGATCGGCCGCGACGATCTGCCCGGCGCCCGCGAGCTTCGCCCCGAGCACCACGCACAACCCGATCCCGCCCAGGCCGAGCACGAACACGCTCTGTCCTTTTCGGACCTTCGCGGTGTTGCGCACCGCGCCGACCCCGGTGAGCACCGCGCAGCCCATCAGCGCGGCCAGATCGAGCGGCACGCCGTCCGGCAGCGGCACGACGGAGTGCCCCGGCAGCACGGTTTCCTCCGCGAACCCGCCGACACCGAGCAGAACGTTGAGCGGCTGCCCGTCCAGCTCCCCGCGCGGCACCGTGGTGACGCCCTCGATCGCCGAACACAACCACGGTTCCCCGGCCCGGCAGAACCAGCATTCCCGGCACGCGGCGGCCCAGTTCAGCACCACCCGGTCGCCCGGCCGCACATGCGTGACCTCGCTGCCGGCCTCCGCCACGACGCCGGACGCCTCGTGTCCCGGCACGAACGGGTACTGCGGACGCAGCGTTCCGTCCACCATGGACAGATCGGAA
Source organism: Amycolatopsis rubida (assembly GCF_900115345.1). GTDB lineage: Bacteria > Actinomycetota > Actinomycetes > Mycobacteriales > Pseudonocardiaceae > Amycolatopsis > Amycolatopsis rubida. The sequence continues at coordinate 28,764 of NZ_FOWC01000022.1, forward strand.
TGGCACACCCCGGCGGCCGCGACCCGCACCCGCACGTCCGCGGGCCCGACCGGCGGCAGCACGATGTCGCGGACTTCCGGACACCCGCCGTGCTCGCGCACGACCACGGCTTTGACCACGGTGTCTTCTCCTTCGGATCGTGCTAGAGCTGGATGGACTTGAGTTCGGTGAACTCGTCGAGCGCGGCCCGGCCCATCTCGCGGCCGAGCCCGGACTGCTTGTAGCCGCCGAACGGGGCCAGCGGGTTGAAGGCCCCGCCGTTCACGTCGATCTGCCCGGTCCGGACCTTGCGCGCGAAGGCCAGCGCCCGGTCCTGGTCGGCCGACCACACCGCGCCGTGCAGGCCGTAGCGGGAGTTGTTGGCGATCCGGAGCGCGTCGTCCTCGTCGTCGAACGGGATGATCGACAGCACCGGGCCGAAGATCTCCTCCTGCGCGATCGTCGAATCCGGGTCGACGCCCGCGAAAACTGTCGGTGCGACGAAGTAGCCTGTGTCCGCAGGAGCTTCGCTGCCGCCGGTCACCAGAGTCGCGCCCTCGGCAATGCCCTTTTCGATGTAACCGCGCACGCGGTCGCGCTGCGCTGCGCTCACCAGCGGGCCGAGCTTTGTCTTGGGATCCAGCGGATCGCCCGTCGCGAACCCTTCGGCGAACGTCTTCGCGAGCGCCGCCGCTTCGTCGTGCTTCTCGCGCGGGACGAGCATGCGCGTCCACGCCGTGCAGGTCTGGCCGCCGTTGAGGAAAGCGTTGGAGACGCCGACCTTGACCGCCGTCGCCAGGTCCGCGTCGTCGAGGATCACGTTGGCGGACTTGCCGCCCAGCTCCAGCGTGACGCGCTTGACCGTGCGCGCCGCCAGCTCCGCGACCCGGGTGCCGGCGCGCACCGAACCGGTGAACGACACGACGTCGACCTCCGGATGCGTCGCCAGCGCCTCGCCGGCCTCCGGCCCGTAACCGGTCACCAGATTGACCACACCAGGCGGAAAACCGGCCTCGTGGATCACGTCGAACAGCTGGTAGGCGCTCAACGGCGCGACCTCGCTGGGCTTCACCACGACCGTGCAGCCCGCCGCCAGCGCGGGCGCGATCTTGCAGGTGATCTGGTGCAGCGGGTAGTTCCACGGCGTGATCGCCGCGACCACGCCCGCCGGTTCGCGCACGACCAGCGAGTTGCCGACCTTCTCCTCCGGCTCGTCCTGACCGAGCAGATCGACGTACGTCCGCACGTCGGTCTGCGGCAGCGCGGCCTGGATCCGGGTCGCGATCCGCAACGGCGTCCCGACGTCCTTCGCGATCGTCTCGCCGATCTCTTCCGCCCGTCCGGCAAGACCGTCGTGCAGCTTCCGCAGCAGTTCGCGGCGATCGGCGCGGCTGGTGGCCGCCCACGCCGGAAACGCCGCGCGCGCCGCCCGGACCGCCCGGTCCACGTCAGCGGCCGTGCCCTCCGGAATGTGCGCCTGGATCTGCTCGGTGGCCGGATTCTCCACCGGGATCGAGGCTTCGCCCTCCGAACGGACCCATTCGCCGCCGATGTACAGCACGTCGCGCTCAGCCACCGAGTCTCCTTCGACCTAGGTTCTCTCCCTCGGCCGGATTCTATAGAAAACGCTCCGGCTGTCTAGTGCGCGGCGAGCACGCCCTGCGCCGCGAGGAAGTCGACCAGCAGGTCCCCCGCCTCGCGGATGTGCGCCGCCATCGCTTCCCGCGCCGCCTCCGGCTTGCGCTCGTTCAACGCGGCAAGCACCCGATCGTGGTCGTCTCGCGCCAGCAGCGGCCAGCCGCGAATGTCCGCGTACGCCGAGAACGGCACATACCGGAGGGTCAGCGACAGCATCCACGTGAGCTTCGGCGCGGCGGCCGCGTGATTGACCATGCGGTGCAACGCGAAATCGGCCCGCTCGGTCGCGTCGAGGTCGCCCTCGCGCACGGTTTTCCCGATCTCGCGCTGAAGGTCGTCCAGCCGCGCCAGCCCCGCCGGATCGAACGCTTCCGCCGCCCGCGCGGCCAGCTCGCCGGAGACGTAGGCCTGCATCGCGTAGACGTCGACGACGTCCCGGCGCGTCACCGGGATCACCCGGAATCCGCGTCCTGGACGGAAATCCACCATGCCCTCGCCCGCGAGCGCCATCAACGCCTCGCGGACCGGGGTCGCGCTGACGCCGAGCCGCTCCGCCAGATGCTCGGTGCGCAGCCGCTCGCCGCCGCGGACCGCGCCGGTCAGGATCAGGTCGCGCACCTGTTTGGCGACCCGCGGACTCAGCCGTTCGCGCGCTTCTCCGGCCACTGTCACGAAAACTCCCCGCCAGCGTTGGGTTTCCCGCTATCGTAGCCTTTCTCAGCCAGTGTGACTCCCGTCACTTTTCGCGCCGGGGAGAACCCGCGGCGGGGGTCACGGCGACTACCTGGACGAACCCGGTGCCCGGGTGAACCGCAAGTGTCCTCAATGGACACATCGAGGGAGGGAAACCGAATGTCAGTGAAGTCTTCGATCCTGCGCCACGGCCGCCTTGCCGCAGGCACGGCACTAGCCGCGGCCGTCATCGCAGGCGGCACGATCGGCGTCGCGGCCGCGTCGACCGGCGATCATCCGGCGGCACCCGCCGTCGCCGCCCAGCCGCCCGCCGCCGAACAGCCCCCCGAGGGCGCCCGCGCGACGGTGAAGGTCGACCCGAACCCCGCCGCCCCCGGCGGAGAAGTCACGATCACCGGCGACTGCGGCGGAGGAACGGGCCTGAAGAAGGTGATCGGCGGCTACCCCGGTCACGAGATCCTCAAGGACCTCAAGATCGTCGACGCGAACCCGGAGGCCTTCAAGGCCACCGCGAAACTGACCACGAAGATCGGCGACGGAGTAGGCCCGGTGCTGGTCGACTGCGGCGGAGAAGCAGGCGTGACCCTGCTGGTGACCCACACCCCGCCAGCGGGTGAGTGACCATGACGATCCGCGGCACTCGGGTGACCGGCTTCGGTCCGGAGGTGGGGGTGACCGGCTTCGGTTCGGAGGTGGCGTCGCCTAGGCAGGCGCTCGACTTCGCCGGAGCGGAGCGGTGCGCGCGCTGTTGCCGGTTCGGTCGGTGGCCAACGCCCGGACCGGCGACAGCCGCCGACTCGACGCAGATCACCGCTGCCCGGAGACGGCACCACCGAGTCGGCCACGGCTCAGCACTGCCCATGGGCGACTCGCCCCGGCGACGTCACCGGCCGAGCCGATCAGGTGCCCGCCTCCGTCCGAAAGCGACCTCGTCGGCCCGGCAATCCGCCCACCAACGCGGACGACCGGGACTTGGCCCGGAAAGCTGGCTCGGGCTGGCGGCGCACCAGCCCGAGCAAGCTTTCCGGAGCTGACCGCGGTCGCACCACAGACGCGGACGGTCGCGGGCTCGGCTAGGCGGCCGTCGCGCAGGCTGCCTGCGCGGCAGGCAGGTGACCGGCCAGTCCCCCAGGCTGGCCGGTCACGCCTCCGCCGCCGATGCGGCAGCCGTGAGCCGGGAGCGGACACCCGATGCCACTGCCGGATGGCAGGACGCGCACATCCCCTCCCGCGACCCGGACGCCGCTGCCGTAAGTCGCGAAGCGCGCATCACCCCGGCCACCCGACACCGCCGCCACCAGACCCAAAGCACACACCACCCCCACCACCCGACACCGCCGCCACCAGACCCAAAGCACACACCACCCCCACCACCCGACACCGCCGCCACAAATCGCAAAGCACACGTCACCCCGGCCACCCCAGACACCGCCGCCACAAATCGCGAAGCACACGTCACCCCGGCCACCCCAGACACCGCCGCCATGACTCATGACCCGGACGCCACTCCCCGCCGCGCCCGCCGACCACCCGCGGACCCTCCCCGCGAGAGCGGAAAATCTCGGCCGCCCCGACCCGAATCCCCCTGCTGTGAGCGGATGTGCGAGCGCTGTGAGGTTGCTGTGCATCCGCCCGCACGGGATGCCTGCCGGGCGTCGGCGTGGTCATCTTGAAGTGTGCGAGTCAACGTTTCCCGGACAGCGCTGATCGTCTGCGCGGCGGCCGCGATCGTCGCGACCGGCGGTGCCAACGCCGTCGTCGGCACCGCTGACGTCACCGCTCCGGCCGTCCAGCCGAGCGGCACCGGCACTCCGGCCGTCTCGACCGGCGGCGATTCCCGCAGCGCCGGAACGAACACCTCGTCCAGCAGCACCCCGGCGGCCGCGACAGCCAGCCCGGCGGTCGGCGCGTTGTTCTCCGGCGGCAACCACTTCTGCTCGGCCAGCGTGGTGCACAGCCCGGCCGGCGACCTGCTCCTGACCGCCGCGCACTGCATCGGCGGCGACGTCTCCGGCGTCACTTTCAAGCCCGGCTACCACGACGGCATCGCCCCGTACGGCACCTGGCAGGTCACCGCCGCGATCACCGCCGACGGGTGGAAGTCCTCGTCCGACCAGGACCTCGACTTCGCGTTCCTGAAGGTCGCCCAGCCCGGTTCCGCGAGCCTCGAAAGCCGCACCGGAGCCAACCAGCTCGGCACGAACCAAGGCTTCTCGCACACGATCACCCTCACCGGCTACCCCGACGGCACCGAACAACCCGTCGTCTGCACGGGCACCACCACCCAGTCCGGCACCTACCAGCAACGCGTCGCCTGCCCCGGCTTCCCCGACGGCACCAGCGGCGGCCCCTGGGTCGTCAACCAGGACCCGAACACCGGAACCGGCACCGTCATCGGCGCCATCGGCGGATACCAGACCGGCGGCGCCACCCCGGACGTCTCCTACAGCGCCTATTTCGACGACGACATCGCCCGCCTCTACAGCTCTGCCATCAGCTGAACCCCAGCCGTGCACGGATGCGGCGACGGTCCTTTCTCCCCATGCCCGGTCAAACTCGGCCCGGACGGGCTGCTGCCGCGCAGAGATCCGCCGAACGGTCCGGCTCCGCAGCGCACGCTCGCCTCGACGGCCCGCAGTTCCTGCGTAGGCTCCCGACGACGGGAACTGTCGGCTGGTGCGGGGAGGACAGTGGTGAGTTCCGGATCGGGGATGTCGGCGGAGGACTTCGACAACTGGTACTCGGACATGCAGGACAGCGTCGCCCAAGACGCCATCCACCAGCGGCATCTGGGGCTGCCGCCGCGGCTGCTGTCGAGCAGCCTGCTCACCTGGGACGGCATCGCGGAAGTCGTCGAGGCGTTGCGGATCGAGCCGGGAAACCGGCTGCTGGATCTGGCCTGCGGGCGCGGCGGGTACGGCCTTGAGATCGCTTCCCGGACCGGTGCACAGCTGATCGGAGTCGACTTCGCCCGCGCGGCGCTCGGCCAGGCCCGGGCCCTGGCTCGGCACTTCGATTCGGTGGACGCCGAGTTCATCCTGGGCGACCTGGCCGGCACGACCCTGGCGTCCGGGTCGGTTGACGCGGTCGCCTGCGTCGACGCGATCCAGTTCCAGCCGACCGCCGCGTCGTTCGGGGAGATCCGCCGGGTGCTCCGTCCGGGCGGACGCGTCGCACTCACGACGTGGGAGGCCGCTGATCCCGCGGACGAGCGCGTCCCGGCACGGATCCGGGCGGTCGACACCGAAGGCGGGCTCGCCGGCGCGGGCTTCACGAACGTGGTCGTCCGGGAACGTCCGCAGTGGCGGGCTGCCGAGCGTGCGATGTGGGAGGAGGCTGCGGCGCTCGACCCGGGCGAGGATCCCGCTCTCCAGTCCCTGCACGACGAGGCTCTCCGGGTGCTGCCTGCCTTCGATGCGATGCGCAGAGTCCTCGCCACGGCAGCCGCGGCCGGCTGACGCGCACAGGCTGCGGTCCCGCCGAACGGAGCCCGTGCTGGCCAAGCAACAATTTCCCCGCCGCCGCGCCGGGATGCCCAGCCCGCCGGTCAGCTGGAGCCAGGCGGCGCGGCCGGAGCCTGATGCAGCGAGAGATTCTGCCCCGCTTTCTCGTCCGCAGCCCACGCACCGGCCTGCGCGGTCCACGTCTGCCCGGCGAAACTCACCCGGTCCACCCCCAGCTTCGCCGCTCGTGCCACCAGCCAGCTAGCGATCCGCCAGCCCTCCGCGGCCGGGTGGGCTCCGCTCAGCCGCGCCGTGCCGAGTTCGGCGTTCGCGACTGTCACCAGGTTCGCGGGCGGGTTCAGGGTCAGGTTCCGGCAGGTCAACGCCGCGGGGTGCTGGCCCGTCAGCGCTCCGGTCAGAGCGGTGGCTTCTTCTTCCCACTGCGCGTACGCGTCGGGGGCGCCGGAACGCTGCACCGCCTGTGCCGCTTCGGTGATCGGAATCGTCTGCCAGTTGTCGAGTTTCGCGAGTTTCTTGTAGAACTCCGTCGCCGAGTAGACCGGGTCCTGGAGCTGGTCGGGAGTGCCCCAGCCTTGGCTCGGACGCTGCTGGAACAGGCCGATCGAATCCCGGTCGCCGCCGCTGAGGTTGCGGAGTTTCGATTCCTGCAAGGCGGTCGCGAGGGCGACCGTGACCGCGTGCGAGGGCAGCCCCTGCTTGATCCCGACGGCCGCGATGATCGCGGCGTTGTTCATGGGTTCCGGTTGCAGCGTGTACTGCGGCGCGGAGGCGTCGTTCGGCCCCTTCGGCAGCGCGACAGTGCAGCCGGGGGTCTTCACCTCGTCACTGCTCGAAAACATGACCACCACGACGACCACCGCCGCGAGCGCCACGACGACCGCCAGGATCGCCGCTCGCACGCCACACCCGCGCACCCGTGCCCGCCCTTCCCCACTGCCCGCTTCGAGTGAACAGTCTGCCCGGACGTCGCGGCCGCGGGACGCTCGGGTCGGGTCAGCCGGCGTCGGCGGCGCCCAGGAAGATCGGGTTCGACATGGCGACCATCGCGTTCGGCGTCGTCGTCTTCGGGCCGCCCGACGGACGCCGCACCTCGACGCGGACCCAGCGGCTGTAGCGCGGGTACGTCGTCCACGTGACGGTCGCGGCGCCGGATTCCGGGACGGTTTCGCTGTGCTCCGGGCCGAGCTGGTCGAGAAACGTCACGGTCGTGCCTGGAACTCCGTGAACGACCGCGCGCACCTCGATCGGCGTGCCGATGCCCGCGACGAGCCGTCCGCCGATGCCTGCCGTGCGGCCCGCGCCGGAGACGGAGAAGTCGAGCTGCACGTCGTTCGACTCGGCGAGCCACGAGCGGCCTGCCTTGAGCCCGGCGAGCAGTTCGGCTCGGCCGAGCCGGTCCGCCTGGACGACGGTGTGCGGGAGCGCCACGGTGTGGTCCGGGTTGTGCGCGTCGGAATCGCCGATCGCCGGGATCCACCGGCCGCCGCGCAGCAAGCCGTCCCAGTGCGTGACGCTCGCTTCGTCGTCCGCGGTCCACGGGCCGTTCCAGACCTCGACGAGGTCGGCGATCTCGTACGCGAATTCGTAGGTGCAGCCGAAGCAGTTCGCGAACGGGTGCGCGGCGGTGACCAGGCCGCCCGCCCGGTGCACCTGGTCGGTGAACCGCCGGAAGTCGCGCGGGTCGGACGCGCGGTAGCGCCAGTCGATCCAGGTGCCGGCCGGGACGCCGATCGCGGGCCAGTGCCCGGACCGCGTGGTGACCTCCTCGCCGTTCAGGATCAGCAGGTCGGCGGTGGCGTGCTCGCCCCACACCAGCTGCGAACTGGACGTGTTGTGCTCGGTCGGCACGATGAAGTCCAGACCGGCCGCCCGCGCGTCCGCCACCAGCTGCTCGGGCGTGCGCTTGCCGTCGGAGTGGACGGTGTGCAGGTGGGAGTCGCCGCGATACCAGGACCGGCCGCGATCGCGCGCGGGCGCGGTCTCCGGGGCAGGGTTCGGCCGGAACGGCTTCGAGGTGTCCCGGCCGAACGTCAGCGTGATGTCGACGCGGTAGTTCAGCCCTTGCGGCGCGACTGTGTACGGACCGAGGATCACGTGCCAGCGACCGGGTGTGATCGGCCCGGCGAGGTACCCGGGCGTCGCTTCCGCGGCGCTGATCGAGAACCGGTCGCGGAAGCCGCCGGACCAGCCGCGGAAGCCGCGCCGGGTGCCCAGTTCGTGCCCCTCCGGTCCGAACATCCCGATGTCGCAGGCATTTCCGCGAGTTCCCGCGGGCACCAACGGCTTGTCGTAGGAGTAGACGACGTCGAGCCGCTTCACGCCGCGCGGCACGTCGACCGGGAGGTAGTACCAGTCGGGCACGTCCGGGCGGAAGGTACCGGTGACGGTCTTCGTCTGCTGCCCGGCGCCGGGCGCGGGCACCGCGAACGAGACACCCGGCACCATGCTCATCGCCGCACCCGCCGCGACGACGCCTCCGGCCCGGAACAGGTTGCGCCGGTTGAGTTCCCCAGTGGACATGGCTTACCTCCGCAGCGATGAAGTCGCGCCGACGCTAGCTCTCGGGGCCACCCCCTTCAACGACGTTGCGGTGAACACTCGGCGACCCGCCTCGGCTGCCATCGACCCCTGCGCCGAGCCGCGCGTCCAACCCCCGAGGGCGGGACCGCTTGCCGCACCCGGAATCGTCGAGCGGTGCCTGAACGCCTGCACAGCAAACCGCGCTCGGCGACTCGCCCCGCCCGACACCGGCCCAGCGCCCCCGTACATCGGCGCAGGCCACACGCCGCACCGGGAACAGCCGACTGCCGTCACACAGCGAATCACACTCGGCAGCTCGCCTCACCCGACACCGACCCAGCACTTCACCAAGCCGCGCATCACACGCGACGCAGAAACCGCCTGCCGCGCACCGGACAGCCGAGCCACACCTGAAGACTCGCCACCGCGCAGCGAACCACGCACGGCAGCTCGCCTCGTCCAGCATCGACCCAGCACCTCACCAAGCCGCACCAAGCCGCACCAAAGCAACAGCCGGGCACCCGCCATCCCACAGCAAACCGCACCGCTCGCGCCTCACATCACCGCATCACTCCCCTCCGCGACCCGGTCCAGCCATTCCTCCAGCAGCGCCTCGAACAGCACCGGCTGCTCGAACTGCAGGTTGTGCCCCGCCCGGTCGAGCACCGCGTAACTCGCCCGCGGATAGTGCCCCAGCAATCCGTACGACTCCGCGAATCCCGTGGAAGCGTCCTGCCGGCCGCACACGATCAGTGCCGGTTTCCGGTACGCCGGGCCGCTTTCCGGGTCGACCGACAACCTCCAGCCCGCCAGCATCCGCTGCAGTGCGGCCCGGTCGGCGGCCGCCAGGCCCGGCGCGACGTCCGCGCGGAAACGCGCCAGCGTCTGCGCGGACTGGACCACCGCCACCTCGCCGTACTCCGCCGCCTCGGCCGGATCGAGACCCGCCAGCAGTTCCGGATCGGCGCGCAGCACCTCGTGGTCCGGCACGTCCCGCTCCAGCACCGGCACCGGGCGGCTGAGCGGGCACACCAGCGCCAGCCCGGCGACCTGTGCGGGCCGCGCCCGCGTCAGCCCGCGCGCCAGATAACCGCCGTACGACTCGCCGGCCAGCAGGAACGGCTCGTCCCCGAGGAGGTCGTCCACCAGGCCTTCCAGCCCCGCGAGGAGGTCGTCGGACCCGCGCGCGGACCCGGCGGGCGACTCGCCCATCCCGGGCAGGTCCGGGTAGATCCGCCGGAATCCGGGCCGCCGCGCGAAGACCGGTTCGAGACAGCCGGTCATCAGGCGGTGGTCCGGCGTCCAGCCGTGGACGGCCAGCACCGGCGTGCCGGAACCGTGTTCGACGTAATGCATCGTTCCCTCCCTGTTCGCCGGCCACCGTTGTACCGCACGGCACCGACAATTCCGGGGCTCCGGCGGCCCGCGGGAGGCAGCGCCGGGCTCCGGGCGGCAATTCCGGGAGAATTCCCCGGAAAGTCAGCCGCGGGAGCTGATCAATTCTCTTTCGGGTGCCGGCCGCCCCGCGGCGGGACGGCGCGGAACACAAGCCAGCAGAAGGAAACCTGCCACGACGCCCAGGAGCACGTGGCCGGTGACGGCGCACAATCCGCACAATGCGGTCCATAGGACGATCTTCATCCACCGAGTGTAGGACCGCCGGGAATCGCCGTCGGCGGACTTGGGGAAGACTTAGGGTTCGGTCAAGCGGAATTCCCCGGAAGAAGCAGAAAAGAAAGGGTTGCCTTTCCTCTCCGGCGAGAGAAGGCCCTTGCGGTGCGCCGGCGCGGGCGGTCCGGCAGGATCGGGACCGTGCCCACGCCCGGAACCAGCGCGCTCGTAGTCACGCTCCCCTCCGCCGCCGTCCTGCTCGAAACCGCCGCGGCGGTCGACCCCGGACTCGTCCGCCCCGGCCTTCCGCCGCACGTCACGGCGCTGTACCCGTTCCTGCCCGCCGACCGGCTCAGCGAGCGAACCGACACCGGCATCACGCAGCTCGCCGCGAGCTTCCCCGCGACTGACGTGCAGCTCGCCGATCTGGTCACCGCGCCCGGATTCGTCGCAGCGGCCACCCCGGCGCTACAGCCCCTCGCCGACGCCGTGTGCGACCACTGGCCCGACGTGCCCCCGTACGGCGGGCGCTTCGGAGCGCACCCGCCAGCGCACCTGACGATCGCCCTCGGCGGCAGCGACGACCAGCGCGCCGAGGTCGCCGAACGCGCGCGAGCAGCGCTGCCGATCACCGCCAGGGCGGACACGCTGCACCTAGTCGTGCTCACGGAGCAGGGTTGGCAGCTCCGGCTGTCGGCCCCGCTCGGAATGCCTGCGCGATAGCCCGCAGCCGAGCCACATCAGCCGCGAAAGCGGTCTCCTGCGGCAGCACCGGCGATTCCGCGGGCTCGTCCGGCACCAGTGCCGAACTGCGCAACACCTGCACCGCCGCGCTCGGCGACAACTCAGGCCCGACCCCGGACAGCAGCAACCCGTCGTTGATCTCGCTCATCATCGTCAACAACCGCTCCCGGCCGGTCCCCGACGCGTCGTCAAGCCGGACGACATCCGGATACCGGGAAGCCAGGTGCTCCCGCAGCGGCCGAAGCACCGTCCGCGTCCGCGCGTCGCGCACCGCCCGGCCCAAAGCGGGCAACGCGGGCACCGTCAGGCCCACCACGATGAGCAGCACCGAAACCGCCGGAAAACCGACCGCGAGCGTGCACTGGACGGTCGAGAACGCGCCGCGGCACAGCTTCGTGACCGGATGCTCCGCGGTCAGATCGCTGATCAGATCGACGATTTTGCCGATCAGATAAGCGAAAGCGAACACACAGGCCGCGAGCATGATGCCTAGTCCAGCCCGCAACGCACCGGTACCCGCGCGCACCGCCCCGGCCGACACCACAGCGATGTCCGCCACCGCCAAACCCAGGTACAGCGTGTAGACGACGATGTACACGACCAGTGTCGGATTCGACCGGTACAGCTCGTCGAAGAGCCCGACACCCGTCGGCAGCCCGCGCGTCGCGAAGAACGACGCAGTGAGCACGACGAGTGCGACAATCAACGCCCCGAGCCGCGCGCGCCGTCGACGCTCTGCCACGCCACCGATCTCCGCGACAGTCACTTCGATGCCGTACGCGGCCACCATCGTCGCGAGGTTCGACAGCAGCCGCCCAAGGCTCGGGTATAGCTGGCTCTCGATCGCCTGCGCACTGTCGGCGAGCAAGCACAACGCGACGCCGAGGGCGATCAGGCTGGTCGCGAGCCCCGCGCCGGCGCCAGTCCGCCGCGCTCGCACCGCGCGCCAGATCCCGGCTGCGAGGGCGAGCAGGCCGACCCCGAAGAAGAGAACGTCGATCATCCGCGCGCTACCCGAGCAGCGACGCGAAGCGCCGCGCGCGATCCGCTGCCGGGCCGGAAGCACCTGGCCGCAACTGGGCGCCGTCCTCAGTGGCGGCGCTCATCAGGAACACGGCAATAAGCTCCGCTTCGTACTCGTCGGAATTCGCGGTGACGCGGGCGAGCAGATGCGACAGCAGGTGCGCGCTGAGATCCGGCGCGAGCGTCGCCGCTTCGGAGTCGGTGAGCACGCATTCGCCGCGGTGCTCGCACAGCAGGTGGGCGATTTCGTGGGCGATGATGTGGTCCTGGTGCAGCGACGACGTGCCCGCCGCGTACGCGATGAGGTCGAAGCCGTCGTGCCGCTGCCACGCGCCGGAGGGCCGGCCGGGCGCGTAGTCGACCGCGACCAGGTCGATGTCGCGGCCGCGGTGCCGTTCCAGCCGGTCGATCCACGCGTTCATCGACCACGGCCGCGGGGCGGGCACGTGCCGCAGCAGGTCGCGCACCCGGTCGCGGGCGCGCACTCGCACGGTCGGGTCGATGTCCCCTCCCGAGGCGATCGGCGGCTGGACCAGCCTGGTGCACCAGGGAGTCCCCGGCGTTCCGGCCGCCGCCAGCATAGCCGCCCGGATCACTCGGGCTTGCGTCCGCGCCGGGTGCGTTCGCGTCCCTCGGCGTAGCTGGCGAGCTGGTCCATCAGGGCGGAAACGGTCCGCCGGTCGCGCTCGGACAGCCGCATCGCGCGCTGCGCCAGGCCACGGGCCTGGGTGTCGCGCCAGGCGACCACGTCGGCCACCTGCTCGTCGACCCGGCCGGCGACCTCGTCGTCGAAGAAGTAGGTGACCGGCACGCCGAAGAACCGCGCGAGCGCCTGGATGTGCGACCGCTTCGGGTCGCGCCGGGCGCCGACGGCCAGCTGCTGGACATGCGTGGCCGACATGCTGACGCCGGTCACGTCGGCGACGCCCTGGGCGATCTCGCGGTAGGAGTAGGGCTTGCGGTCCGGCGGATGCACGGTCGCGATCAGGTGTGCCAGCCGTTCCGCGAAGCTGCGCTCCTGGTCCTGCTCGGCCATGCCGCCCCCACCACCGTTCCGTCTCCGTAACAGCGACCAGCATAACCGTCCCGAAAACTTGACACCAGCTGTCCCGTTCCAGCTACACTCGCCCCGCGCATCGTTTAGAAAACTAAACACCGGGATCCGCGTGCGGTCGCTGGGGGTGCCCGCACGCGGTCCCGCGCTCGCGCGTGCGAGGGACGCACAAGTGACGCACAGACTGCGGAGGTAGGTTGTGCGCCATGACACTCCCCCACAGTCCCGAAAGGACACCCGTCGTCGTCACCGGCGGCAGTGGCTTCATCGGCCGCGCTGTCGTGCGCGAGTTCCGTGAGCGCGGTTATCCGGTCACGGTCGTGGACCGCGTGCGCTACGAGACGGCGGACGAGGGAGTGCGCGTCGTCGTCGGAGATCTGCGTGCCGCCGAAACTCGCGAAGCAGCTGTCGAAGCAGGCGTCGGCGGAATCGTGCACCTCGCCGCGCTGACATCCGTGCTGAAGTCCGTCGAACTGCCGCGCGACACGTACGCGGAGAACGTTGCGGTGACACAAGAACTTCTTGAACTGTGCCGCGTACGCGAGGTGCCGCGCTTCATTCTCGCGTCCACGAACGCGGTGATCGGCGACGTCGGCACTAACACCATCACGGTCGACCTGCCCACGAAGCCGCTTACGCCATACGGTGCCACGAAAGCTGCCTGCGAAATGCTGCTGTCGGGCTACGCGGGCGCGTACGGCATCACGACGTGCGCGCTGCGCTTCACCAACGTGTACGGGCCTGGTATGTCGCATAAAGACAGCTTCGTGCCGCGCATGATGCGCGCAGCGTTGAACAATGAAGGCGTGCGGGTGTACGGCAGCGGCGAGCAGCGTCGCGACCTCGTGCACGTAGACGACGTCGTGCGCGCGATCGCGCTCGCGTATGAGAGCGGTTACACCGGCCGCGCGATCGTCGGTGCCGGACGTTCGGTGTCAGTGCTGGAAATGGTCGAGACCGTGCGCGCGGTGACCGGTGCCGAGTTGCCGATCGAGCACGTGCCCGCGCCGGCCGGGGAGATGCCCGCAGTGGTCGTCGACGTCTCGGCGAGCGCGGAAACCATCGGCTACCGCCCGGAAATCACCCTCGCCGACGGCCTCGCCACGGCCTGGAAATACTTCTCCGGACTGGACCGGGCCGAGGCGCCGTGACCGGATTCCTCCGGCGCCACGCGTTCCTGCTGGTGCTCCTCGCCGCGGGAACCACGCTGCGGGTGCTGTCCTGGATCGCCTACCAGCCCGCGCTGCTGTACATCGATTCCTTCCGCTACCTGGACAATCTGCAACCTCTGCGCGCCGACGGGATCAACCCGGTCGGCTACGACCTGCTGTTGAGGCCGCTGCTCGCGGTCGGCGGACTGTCCTTCGTCGCCGCCGTGCAGCACGTGGCCGGACTCGCGATCGCGGTCGGGATCTACGCGCTGGCCCGGCGGCTCGGCGCGCGCGACTGGGTGAGCGCGCTGGCCGCCGCTCCGCTGCTGCTCGACGCCTACCAGGTGCAGATCGAGCAGAACATCATGGCCGAGGTGCTGTTCGAGGCGCTGCTGTTCGGGCTGCTGTGGCTGGTGCTGGCCAAGGGAAAACCGAACTGGCGCCGGATCGCGCTGGCCGGCCTCGTGGTCGGGTTCGGCGTGCTGGTGCGGCTGATCGGCATCACGATCGCCGCGCCGTTCCTGCTGTACGTGCTCGCCGCGGGCAGCGCGTGGCGTTCGTGGCGCGGCTGGCGCGACGCCGGCGCCGGGCTGCTCGCGATCCTCGTCGTGGTGGTCCCGTACGCGGGGAAAGTCAGGGCGGAGACCGGAAAATGGGGCCTGAGCGGGCCGTCCGGCAGCATGCTCTACGGCCGCACCGCCGCGGTCGCGGATTGCGCGAAACTTCAGCTCGATCCGGTCGTGCGGCAGTTCTGCCCCACCGAACCGGCCGAGAACCGGCTGGTCGACAACTACACGCACGCCGACCTCGACCCGGCGTGGCCCGGCCCGCTGCCGCCCGGAGCGGACAAGAGCGAGCTGGCGCACGAATTCGCGGTGACGACGTTGAAGGCGCAGTGGTGGGACGTCGCGACGTCGATCCTCGGCGACTTCGGCAAGAGCTTCCAGTTCACCCGCTACACCGCGGCCGACGACGTGCCGATCGACCGGTGGCAGTTCCAGCTGACCTACCCGGAGTTCGCCGACGACGCCGTGGTCAAGACGGTCACCCAGCAGTACGACGGCACGGATCCCAAGGTCAACGAGCCGATCGCGGTGTTCCTGCGCGACTACCAGATCAACGGCGGGTTCGTGCCTGGCGCAGTGCTCGGGTTCTTCGCGCTGCTCGGCCTGCTGACCGTGCTGCGGCGCAAGAAGCCCCGTCACCCGGCGCGCAGCGGTGCCTTGTTCGCTGCTGGCACTGGCTTGTTCCTGCTGTTCGCGTCCGCGGTGTTCGAGTTTTCCTGGCGTTATCAGCTGCCCGCGCTCGTGCTGTTGCCGGTCGCCGGAGCGCTCGGGTTTACCACGCTCACTGTGGCCAGCCGTCGTCGTCTCGGCAGTTATCCGGACGCTGTCGACGAAGGCGCGATCAAGGACTTCCGTGACCGGCATCCCGGCGCGAAGCTGTCCGAGCTGACCGTGGTGATCGCCGCGTACAACGAAGCCGGCGGCATCGGCCAGGTGCTGGAGAAGATGCCGGACGAATGTCTCGGGCTGCCGGTGGACGTCCTGGTGGTCGTAGACGGCGGTACGGACAACACCGCGGCCATCGCGGAAGACCACGGCGCGTACGTGTGCGTCGCGCCGACTAACCGCGGCCAGGGCGCCGCGCTGCGCCTCGGATATCACCTTGCTGCCGAGAACGGCGCGAAGTACATCGTCACGACAGACGGCGACGGTCAGTACGACAACAGCGAAATGGCCGAACTGCTCGCGCCGTTGCTGGACGGCACCGCCGATTTCGTAACCGGCTCCCGGCGTTTGGGGCATGAAGAGGCTGACAGCCGGATGCGCTGGATCGGCGTGCGCGTGTTCGCATGTCTCGCGTCAGTCCTGACCTGGCGGCGGATCTCCGACACGTCCTTCGGATTCCGTTCGCTGCGCGCGGAACTCGCGTGCGCGATCCCGCTGAACGAACCGCAGTACCAGTCATCGGAACTGCTGCTGGGCGCGACCGCGCAAGGCGCGCGCGTGCTCGAACGGCCGATGAGCATGCGGCTGCGCAAGGCGGGCAAGAGCAAGAAGGGCGGCAGCGTCGTGTACGGCGCGAACTACGCGCGGGTCATGACAGGGACGTGGTGGCGCGGGTACGTGCTGCGCCGCGGCCGAAAACGAACCGGTCGAGCATCGTGAACTTCGCGACGAACACCAGCGCGTAGCTGAGCACGTACGCCGCGTCGAGCAGCACGACCCACCAGAAGTGCGGCAGGTGCAGCGGCGCGAGCAGGTGCCCGGCGAGCGTGGTCAGGCCGACCGACGCGAGGCCGCCGAGGGAGATGACGAGGACGTAGGGCAGCAGCTCGCGGACCGGTTCGGGACGGCCGCGGCGGCCCCACACCCAGCGCCGGGTGAGGAAGAAGTTCAGCACCGCCCCGGCCGCGAACGCGCACGCGCTGGCCAGCCACGGGGCCCCGCCCGCGGCGAGCACCGCGATCAGCGCGGCCTGGCTGAGCAGGGTCGCGGCCACCGAACTGGCGGCCGCGCGGACGAACCTGCCCAGGCCGCGACGAGGCGGCTTGGGCGATTCCTCCGCCGTGCGGGGGTTCGCCGGGTTGGTTACCGTCGTCATGTCCCCAGTCTCCCCTCGGGCCGCCGGCTCCGCCGCGCGACCCCCCCGGCCCACAGCGGATTCACAGCTGACTGCCAGCCGAACATCAGCGGCGGGCGATTAAGTTCGGATCTGCCACCGCGACACCGGGCGTCGTGTACAACGAAAGGCCGTGCCTGTCGCGAAAACGAAAGGAAAGGGTGCTCCGGATGCGCGTGCTGGTTCTCGGCGGTGACGGTTACCTAGGCTGGCCCACTGCGCTTCACTTGTCGGACAAAGGCCACGAAGTGGCTGTTCTGGACAACTTCGCGCGGCGGCAGTACGACGTCGAACTCGGCGCCGAGAGCCTCGTCCCCATCGAAGACCTGCGCACCCGCACCGACGCGTGGCACGCGGTGTCCGGAAAGCGGATCGCGCGCTACGAAGGCGACCTGCTCGACGCCGAATTCCTGTTCGGCGCGGTGCGCGATTTCCGTCCGGCGGCGATCGTGCATTTCGCCGAGCAGCGGTCCGCGCCGTACTCGATGATCGACCGCGAGCACGCCGTCTACACGCAGCACAACAACGTGGTCGGCAACCTCAACCTGCTGTACGCGATCGCCGAGATCGACCCGGACATCCACCTGGTCAAACTGGGCACGATGGGCGAGTACGGCACCCCGAACATCGACATCGAGGAAGGCTGGCTCGAGGTCGAGCACAACGGCCGCCGCGACCGGATGCTGTACCCGAAGAAGCCGGGCTCGTTCTACCACCTGTCGAAGGTGCACGACTCGCACAACATCGAGTTCGCCTGCCGGATCTGGGAACTGCGCGCGACCGACCTCAACCAGGGCGTCGTGTACGGCCAGCAGACGCCGCAGACCGTGCTCGACCCGCGCCTGGCCACGCGGTTCGACTACGACGCGGTGTTCGGCACGGTGCTCAACCGGTTCGTCATCCAGGCCGTTCTGGGGCAGCCGCTCACGGTGTACGGCAAGGGCGGGCAGACCCGCGGCCTGATCGACATCCGCGACACCGTCGAGTGCATCCGGCTGGCGGTGGAGAACCCGGCCGAGCGCGGCGAGTTCCGGGTGTTCAACCAGATGACCGAGAGCATGCCGGTGCGCCGGATCGCCGAGGTCGTGGCGGACCGCTTCCCCGGGCCGGTGCAGATCGAGAACCTGGACAACCCGCGGGTGGAGCAGCCCGAGCACTACTACAACGTGAAGCACACCGGGCTGGTCGGACTGGGGCTGGAGCCGCACCTGCTGTCGGACACGCTGATCGAGTCGATGTTCGACATCGTCGGCGCGAACAAGCACCGGGTGAACGACGACCGGCTGCGGCCGACGGTGCGCTGGCGCGGAGCGGTCGAAGCTTCCTGATTTCGCTTCCCGAAGTCCGTGCGGGGGCCTTCACCAGGCGGCTCTCCCGCCGGGAAACAGGGGTGAAGTGCGCCTGGCCGAGCCGAAGGGCCTGCCGGGGCCGAACCGGCCGTGGGTGGCACCGGACGGGTGCCGGTTCGCGTCCGTGAAGGGCTCCTTGGGGGAATCGGATTCCCTCAAGGAGCCCTTCACGGAGGTGAATTCCGATGCCAGCGGCTTGAGCCGGGCGGCCTGCCCCTGCTGGCCGTCCACAAAGGACGCCATCGCCGACCGATGCCCGGTTGCTGCCCGTATGGCCGTTCTTGCAGGTCAAGTCCCCGGCTTGGGGCTCAGAGTCCGGCGTCGGCCAAACCCGGTACGTCCCGCGCGGGCAGAAGTGCCGAAATTGTCGGTGGCGGGTGGGATGCTCTTCGAGTCAGCCCCGAGGGGGACGGAACCGGAAGAGCGGCAAGGGAAACGTGGGGGACGAAGCAGCGGCGCGGTGGAGCTCCGAGAGGGTGCTCGAACTCGCGCCGGACGCCGCGTCGGCGAAAGCCGGGCGCGGGCAGGCGGCGCCGGCGAAGTGGTCGGACGCGGGCGCGTCGGGCCGTGCTGTCTGGGGCGCGTGCCAAGGCAGCGGGAAGCGGCCGTACCAGACGACGGTGGAAACGGCCGGGCCCGCGTTCCGGTGCAGTTGCCCGAGCCGGAAGTTCCCGTGCAAGCACGCGCTGGGATTGCTGCTGCTCTGGGCCGACGGCCAGGTCCCCCGCGCGGAGGAGCCCGGATGGGTGCACCCGTGGCTGGACGAACGGGCCGCGCGGGCGGAACGGGCCGAGAAGAAACCGGACGCGCCCAAGGACCTCGAAGCGGCGGCCAAACGGGCGCAGGAACGGCTCGCACGGGTCACCGCCGGAGCCGCTGAGCTGTGCGGATGGCTCGCCGACCGGGTGTCCGCCGGGTTCGCGACCTTCGAACGCGGCGGCGCCGACGAGCTGTACACGGTCGCCTCGCGCATGGTCGACGCGCAAGCTCCCGGGCTGGCGAACGGCCTGCGCCGGGCAGCGGCGCTGGTCGGGCGCGGCCGGGACTGGCCGGATCGCCTGCTGGCCGAGTTGTCGCTGGTGTACGTGCTCGCGGACGCGGCGAGCAGGCTGGAGTCGCTGCCTGCCGGGCTCGCCGGCACCGTCCGGACCCGGCTGGGGTTCTCGGTGAGCACTGCGCAGGTGCTGGAGTCCGGCGAGCGGGTGCCGGACCAATGGCTGGTCACCGGCGCGATCGACGAGGAGCAGGACTCGCTGCGCAGCAGGCGCACCTGGCTGCGGGGCAAGCGCAGCGGCCGGGACGCGCTGGTGCTGTCGTTCGCTCCGCCCGGGCGTCCGCTGGACAGCTCGCTGCCGCCGGGGTACGTCGTCGCGGGAGAGCTGGTGTTCCACCCGGGTGCGGTGCCGTTGCGGGCAGTGTTCGACCATCGGGAGGAACCCGTCGCTCCGGAAGGCGGGCCGGTTGGCGGGACCTGCGCCGCCGCGCTCGCCGAACGTGCTGCCGCGCTCGCGGCCGATCCTTGGCTGGACCGGTGGCCGGTGCTGTTGAGCGAACTCCGCCCGGCGCGGCACGGGGACGAGTGGGCGTTGTCCGATGTGGACGGTGCGGCGCTGCCGCTGGCGCCTTCGGTGGATCCGTGGCCGCTGCTGGCGCTCGCGGCCGAGCGGCCGGTGACGGTGGCCGCCGAGTGGACGGCAGCGGGGTTGCGGCCGTTGAGCTGCTGGCATCGCGGCGGGATGGTGCGACTGTGACTGCCTGGAACGACCTCGTCAGCACCGTCCTGCTCGGCACCCGCCGCCGGACCCTCGACCCCGCCGGATTACCGCCCGGGGTAAGGGACGTCGCCGAACGCCGCACCGACCCCGCCGACCAAGCGCTCGTCGCCGCGGCGGCGTACACCGGCTACCGGCGGGCTGGGCAGCAACCACTGACCGGCATCGAACCCGAACCTGCCGCGACGGAGGACACCCGTCCGTTCATCCCGGCCGCGGCGCGGGCGCGGCTCGGGCACCTGCTCTCCGCGAACCGGCCGGAACTGGTCGAGGAATGGCTCGCCACGGTGGCGGACAAGGGATTCCGCGTCCCGGCCGAGCGGCTGCCCGCCCTCGCCGACGCGGCACGGACCCGGGTGTCGCTGCGGGCGCCGCTCGCCGCGGTCGCCGGGCCGGTCGGCGCGTGGCTCGGCGAACGGAATCCGGAGTGGGCGTTCCTGGTCGCCGCCGCGGACGACACCAGCGACGACGCCTGGCAGTTCGGCACCGCCGCGCGTCGGCAAGCCTGGCTGGAACGCGTGCTCGCCGCCGATCCCGCCCGCGCGCGAGAGAGGCTCGCCGCGGCCTGGGGCAACGAACCGGCCGACGTCCGGGCGACGTTCCTGGCCCTGCTCGGCGAGCACCTCGCCGAGCAGGACGAGCCGTTCGTCGAAGCCGCGCTCGGCGACCGGGCGGCCGGGGTGCGCGAGATCGCGCTGCGGCTGATCGGCCGGTACCCCGATTCGGCCTTCGGCGAGCGGATGATCGACCGGCTGCGGGCCTGCGTCGCCGTGCGCAGCCGCGCGCTGCGGGCCGACGTCCTCGAATTCACTCCGCCCGAACCGGACGACAGCCTGATCCGCGACGGCATCCGCGTCCCGGCCGGGCCGGGGCAGGGCACCGCCCGGCTGCGCGCGATCGTCGCCGCCGCTCCCCTGCGGTTCTGGGCCGGGTACGGCACCCCGGGCGAACTGGCCGGGATGCTCGTCGAAGGCCCGCCGCTGAACGTGGTGCGCGAAAGCTGGGCCACCGCCGCGCTCCGGCAGCGCGACGAGCAATGGGCGCAAGCCCTCGTGGAAGCCGAACCGGGCGGGCGCAGCACCGCCGCGCTCATCGGCGTGCTGTCGCCCGAACAACAGGCCGCCACGGTCGCGAAGCTGACCCGCGGGCTGCCGGTCGAAGCCCTCACCCGGCTCATCCTCGACCTGCCGCAGCCCTGGCCCGCCGCGCTCGGCACGGTGCTGCTCGACTGGGTCGCCGGGCAACGCGACCACCGGCTGGTCGCGCATGCGGCCGCGCTGATCGCGAAGGCCGTGCCCGTCGCCTGCCTCGGCCACCCGCTGGCCGAGGTCCCGCTTCCCGGCGAAGCCGCCCCGTGGCGGCGCGCGGTCGCCGAAACCCTGTCCTTCCGCCGTGAAATGCACAAGGAGCTCGCATGATCTCCCCCGTCCTCCGGCCGCACGCCGAACAGGAATACGCCGGCGAACTGGCCGCCCTCGCCGCGGCCGACGACCGGGCGAAACCGCCGTCGTGGCGGCTTTCCCCGTGGGCGGTGGTCACCTACCTGCTCGGCGGCACACTCGACGACGGCACCGTGATCAGCCCGAAGTACGTCGGCCCGCGGCGGCTGGTCGAGGTCGCGGTCGCCACCCTCGCCACCGACCGCGCGCTGCTGCTGCTCGGCGTGCCGGGCACGGCGAAGACCTGGGTGTCCGAGCACCTCGCGGCGGCGATCAGCGGGGACTCCACGCTGCTCGTCCAAGGCACCGCGGGCACCGCCGAGGAGCAGATCCGCTACGGCTGGAACTACGCGCGGCTCATCGCCGAAGGACCGAGCGACCGGGCGCTGGTCGAAAGCCCGGTCCTGCGCGCGATGCGCGACGGCAAGGTCGCGCGGCTCGAGGAACTCACCCGGATCCCGGCGGACGTGCAGGACTCGCTGATCACGATCCTGTCCGAGAAGACGCTGCCGATCCCCGAGCTGGGCTCCGAGGTGCAGGCCCGGCCCGGGTTCACGCTGGTGGCCACGGCGAACAACCGGGACAAGGGCGTCAACGAGCTGTCGAGCGCGCTGCGGCGGCGGTTCAACACCGTCGTGCTCCCGCTGCCGGACACCGCGGAAGCCGAGGTGGACATCGTCCGGCGGCGAGTCGGTCAGCTGGGCGCGGCGCTGTCGCTGCCCGCCGAAGCCGCCGATCTCGCCGAAATCCGCCGGGTGGTCACGGTTTTCCGCGAACTGCGGGCGGGCCGCACCGAGGACGGCCGCACCGCGGTGAAAACCCCGTCGGGCACGCTCTCGACAGCCGAAGCGATCAGCGTGCTCACCGGCGGTCTCGCGCTGGCCGCGCACTTCGGCGACGGCGTGCTGCGCGCGCAGGACGTCGCGGCCGGGATTCACGGTGCGGTGGTGAAGGATCCGGTCGCCGACAGGGCGATCTGGAGCGAGTACCTGGAGACCGTGGTGCGCGAGCGGGAAGGCTGGGCCGACTTCTACCGGGCAGGCCAGGAGATCGCCGGATGACCACTCATCTCCTCGGGATCCGGCATCACGGTCCCGGTTCGGCGCGGGCGGTCGCCGCCCGGCTCGCCGAGCTGGAACCGGACGTGGTGCTGATCGAGGGGCCGCCGGAGGCGGACCAGCTCGTCGATCTCGCCGCGGACGAGGGCATGCGGCCGCCGGTGGCGCTGCTGGCGTACGCGTCCGACGATGTGTCGCGCGCGGCGTTCTGGCCGTTCGCGGTGTTCAGCCCCGAATGGCAGGCCCTGCGGTACGCCGCCGCGGCCGGTGTTCCGGTGAAGTTCTGCGATCTTCCCGCGGCACACCAGTTCGCGCTCGGCGAGGAACGGACCGCACCGCGCACCGACCCGCTCGCGGAACTCGCCGCGGCGGGCGGATACGACGATCCGGAACGCTGGTGGGACGACTTCGTCGAGTCCCGCCGAGGCGAGGAATCGGCGTTCGAGGTGATCGCCGACGCGATGACCGCGCTGCGCGAGGGCGACCGGCCGGACGATCCGCACGAGCAGCGGCGCGAGGCCTACATGCGGAACGTGCTGCGCAAGACGCGGAAGGAAGGCTGCCAGCGGATCGCCGTGGTGTGCGGGGCCTGGCACGTGCCCGCGCTGGCCGATCCGCTGCCGCCCGCGGCCAAGGACCAGGCTGTCCTCAAAGGACTCCCGAAGCGGAAGGTCGTGTGCACGTGGGTGCCGTGGACACACGGCAGGCTCGCGTCGGTCACCGGCTACGGCGCGGGCGTCCGCTCGCCCGGCTGGTACCACCACCTGTTCAGCACCTCCGGCGACGTCACCACCCGGTGGCTCACCGCCGTCGCCGGAGTCCTGCGCGAGGAAGACCTGCCCGTCTCCACCGCGCACGTGATCGAAGCAGTGCGGCTGGCCGACACGCTGGCCGCGCTGCGCGGCCGGTCGTCCGCCGGGCTGGCCGAGGTCGACGCCGCCGCCCGAGCGGTCCTGTGCGGCGGCGACGACGTCCAGGCCGACCTGGTCACGCGGCGGCTCGTAGTCGGCGAACTGCTCGGCGAGGTCCCGGACCGCGTGCCGCAAGCGCCGCTGGCCGCCGACCTGGTCGCCACCGCCCGGCGGCTCCGGCTCAAACGCGAGCCTCAAGCGCGAGAACTGGATCTGGACCTGCGCACCCCCGGCGGCCTGGACCGCTCGCGCCTGCTGCACCGCCTGCACATCCTCGGCATCCCCTGGGGCGAACCGGAACTGTCCTCGGTGCGGAACAAAGGCACCTTCCGCGAGACCTGGACCGTGTGCTGGGAACCAGGTTTCGAGGTCGACCTGGTCGCAGCGGCGGTACACGGGACCACCGTGCCCGCCGCCGCCACCGCGGTCGTGCGCGAGACCGTCGGCGGATCGCCCTCACTCGCCGACATCACCGCCGCGGTGGAACGCTGCCTCCTGGCCGACCTGGGCGACGCCCTGCCGGAAACCCTCGCCGCCCTGGACACCCGCGCCGCCGCCGACGCAGACGTCGCGCACCTCATGACGGCCCTGCCTCCGCTGGCGCGGGCGACCCGCTACGGCGATGTTCGCGGCACCGACACCGCACAGCTGCAAGAAGTCGCCGACCGGATCCTCACCCGGGTCTGCGCCGGCCTTCCGCCCGCCGTGCACGGCATCGACGAGGAGGCCGCCGCACAGTTCTGCGAACTGGTCGACGACGTCCACGAAGCCACCGATCTCCTCGGCGACGCCGCCCGCGACCGCTGGTTCGCCGCCCTGGCCCGCCTGTCCACCCGCGATGCCCTGCCGCCGCTCTTGGCAGGCCGCATCGTGCGCCTCCTGCACGACGCCGACCTGCTGGACGGCGCCGAGGTCGAACTCCGGCTGAGCCGCATGCTCACCCCCGGCATCTCCCCGACCGACGGCGCGGCCTACGTAGAAGGCTTCTTCTCCGGCGGCGCCCTCCTGCTGGTCCACGACGAACGCATGCTGCACGTCGTCGACACCTGGCTGACCTCGATCCCGCCCGAGGTCTTCAGCGAGGTGCTTCCCTTGCTGCGCCGTACTTTCGGCACCTTCGCCGGTCCGGAAAAACGCGCCATCGGCGAACGCGCCGCCACGCTGTCCGGCGCTCGCCGGATCGAACCGGCGCTCGCCGAAGACCTCGACGAGACCCGCGCCGCAGCCGCCCTGCCGGTCTTCGCCACCCTTCTAGGAGCCACCCCGTGACCACCGATCCCGAACGCCTCCGCCGCTGGCGCCTAGTGCTGGGCGGAGATTCCGACGGCACCGGCCAAGCACTGTCGGAAGGGGACACCGGCGTCGACAACGTGCTGGCCGCCCTCTACGACGAGCGCCCCAAAAACCCGCGCAGCAGCGGCGACCGCAGCGGCGGCCTGCAAGCCTCCGCGCCGCGAGTGGCGCGCTGGCTCGGCGACATCCGGAAGTACTTCCCCGGCTCCGTCGTCCAGGTCATGCAACGCGACGCCGTAGACCGCTTGGGCATCACCCGGATGCTGCTGGAACCGGAACTGCTCAGCGCCGTGGAACCGGACGTCCACCTGGTCGGAACCCTCTTGTCCCTCACCAACGTCCTGCCCGAAGAGACGAAGGAAACCGCACGCGCTGTTGTCCGCAAAGTCGTCACCGAGCTGGAGGAACGCCTGGCCGAACGCACCCGCGCGGCAGTCCGCGGCGCACTGGACCGCGCAGCCCGCGCCCAACGCCCCCGAGGCGCGGACATCGACTGGAACCGCACCGTCCGCCGAAATCTGAAGCACTACTCCCCCGAGTTGAAAACCATTGTGCCCGAACAGCTTTTCGGCTTCGGCCGCCGAGAGCAAAGCGTCCGGCGCGACGTGATCCTGGCTGTCGACCAGTCCGGCTCCATGGCAGAATCCGTGGTGTACTCAGGCGTTTTCGGTGCCGCCCTCGCCTCGATGCGTGCACTGAGCACGAAATTCGTCGCGTTCGACACCGCGGTCGCCGATCTGTCCGATCACCTCGACGACCCCGTCGACCTCCTGTTCGGCACCCAGCTGGGCGGCGGCACCGACATCAACCGCGCATTGGCCTACTGCCAAGGACTCGTGGAACGCCCCGAACAGACCCTCCTGGTGCTGATCAGCGACCTGTACGAAGGCGGAGTACGAGACGACCTGCTGCGCCGGGTCGCGGACCTGGCGGGATCCGGAGTGCAGGTGGTCGCGCTGCTGGCCCTGGCGGACTCCGGAGCGCCGTTCTACGACCACGAGAACGCGGCCGCGCTCAGTGAGCTGGGGGTGCCCGCTTTCGCCTGCACGCCGGACCTTTTCCCGGATCTGCTGGCCGCCGCGCTCCGAAGGGAGGACTTGACCCGCTGGGCCGCCTCGGCAACAGCCCAGTGACCTGCCGCTGAAGGACCTGCCGCACCGGAGCGCGGTCGCGGAGCGTTCGAGGCTGGCGGCGGGTCCGCGGAACTGCCTCCGCCGGATCCGATGGCGGCAGTCCGCGTCGGAACCGAGGGTGCCGCCCGGAGCGCGGGTTCCCGCCGGGAGGGGAACTGACCTCCAGTTCGGCGACTGCGGTTCAGTGTGCGCAGCTGCGCTCGGGCCTGGGCCGAACCCCGTGATCCGGACGCCATCGCGGCGCACGCCGGGTACTCCCGTTACCGCTTCGTCCGGCTTTCCCGAAACCGATCAGGTCGAACGGAATCGTCCCGGCAGGATCGGGACAGCCCCTCGCCGGAGCACGGCGAAACCCGGCCAGCGCCGAGATCCGGAGGTCAAGCGCTGTTCCGGGACTTCGCTCTCCCGAACCGCAGCACCCCGTCGTCCACGCGGCTCAAGCGCAGGTCCGCGGCGTCCAGCAGGTAGTTCTGCCGCATCAGCCACGGCCGCCGGTCGCCTTGGCGCGGCAGCACCGAGGCGGCGCGGGTGAGGTAACCCGACGTCAGGTCCATGATCGGCCGCCGCCGAGTGGACGGGATCGCGGGCGGGCGGGGCACACAGGTGTCGAAACCGTTGCGCGACAGGTGGTTCAGCAATCGGCACACGTACCGCGAGACGAGGTCTGAGCGCAGCGTCCAGGAGGCGTTCACGTAGCCGATGCACCACGCGAGGTTCGGTACCCCGCCGAGCATCATTCCCTTGTACACCAGCTGTTCCGACGGTTCGATCACCTCGCCGTCCACGCTCAGCTCGATGCCGCCGAACGCGATCACCCGCAAGCCGGTCGCGGTGACGACCACGTCCGCGGGCAACTGCGCGCCGGATTCCAGCATGATGCCGTCGGGCGTGAAGCGGTCGATCCGGTCGGTGACGATGTCCGCTTGACCGCTGCGGAGCGCGCGGAAGAAATCCGCTCCGGGCGTCAGGCAGAGGCGCTGATCCCAGGGCCGGTACCGCGGCGAGAAATGGGGGTCGACTGGGATCGAAGCGGGTAATTGCTTCGCGGCAGCATCGCGCAAGAAAGCCGCCGCGCGCTGGGGCTGTCGGCGTGAGAACTGGTACAACAACGTTGTCACCAGGACGTTCTTCGCCCGCACCAGGTGGTAAACCAGCCGCGAAGGCAGGATTCGGCGGAGGCGGCGAGCGAGCGAGTCCGTCCACGGGCGGGCCAGGACGTAGCTCGGCGATCGTTGCAGCATCGTCACTGACTCCGCCGCGGAAGCCAGTTCCGGCACCAAGGTCACCGCGGTGGCGCCGCTGCCGATGACCACGACTCGTTTGCCGGTGAAGTCCGACTCTTCCGGCCAGAACTGGGGGTGCACGATCTCGCCGCGGAACGAGTCGCGGCCGGGGAAGTCGACGACGTGGCCGTTTTCGTAGCTGTAGTAACCGCTGCACAAATACAGGAAAGAGCAGGTGTGACTGACCGCCTCGCCCTCGTGCGAGGCCTCCACTGTCCAGCAGGCCGAGCCGGACGACCAGGACGCGCGGACAACCCGATGCCCGAACCGGATGTGCCGGGAGATCCCGTGCTCAGCGGCGGTCTCGCGGAGGTAATCGAGGATCTCGGCCCCGGACGCGATCGCTTGTTCCTGGGGCCACGGCCGGAACGGGTAGCCGAGCGTGAACATGTCCGAGTCGGAGCGCACGCCCGGGTACCGGAACAGGTCCCAGGTTCCGCCGATCGTGTCGCGCGCTTCGAGGATGGCGTACGTCCGGTCCGGGGCCTGCTGCTGCAGCCGGCAAGCCGCGCCGATGCCGGAAAGCCCGGCTCCGACGACCAGGACATCGAAATGCGCCACGGTTCCTCCCCGCGAGAAGCGACTCCGCCCCACCTTACGGCCGGGGCCGCGGCACGTGGGGCCCCGCCGGGCCAGGCCGGGAACCACCGGCCCGGCGGGGAAAACCGGGTTCACCGCAGGGAAACCACCTTGGTGGCGCCGAAGGCGTCCTTGAACGGAACTTCCACCGTGCGCCGCCGCACCGTCACACGGACGCTTTCCTGCAGCTGCGTCGGGTCGGAAACAGCGAGACTGTTCCGGCCGAGCGCCACCGAAGCCGGTCCTGAAACGGATACTTCGTCCACCGTACCCGCACTGTAGAAGTTTGCCAGCAGTGTGTTATCCCACAGCCGCAAGGCCTGGACAACGGGCGTATTGGCCCGCACGCGCCACGCGAACGCCGACGCGACCGTCCCCACTACCGACGCGCCCGGCAGGACCGCGTACGCGTACTTCGCGTCCACCGGCTTCGCACCGTGCTCAATCACCAATTTCTGGTAGCGCCGCGTGTTCGGTGTCGTGGTGCCCTTCGTGTTGGCACCGGTGTCGACGTCGCGCCACGCGCCGGTCCGGTCTTCGCGCAGTGCGGTGACCTCGGCGTTGTCGAGCAGGACGTACCCGCCGACGTGGTCCAGGTGCAGCCAGCGCGGCCGGTGCAGCGTGCTCGAATCGCCGACCGCGCGCGCGTCGGCCAGCAGCGTGCCGCGTCCGTTTTCGCCGAGGTTGCGGTTTTCGATCGTCGTCCGGACCGCCTGTCCGGACGTGTCAGTGATCCCCGCGCCGAGGCAGACAATGCCCGCCGGCGTGAAGAACCACGACTTCTTCGCGGACAGCGAACCGTCTTCGGAGACGAAATCCATCGCGTACGCACCGTGCCGGGCGTCCCAGCGCACGCCGCCGACGTGCGCTTTCGTCGTCAACGGCGTGGCCGCCAGCGGTCCCGGCGGACCGGCCTTCGCGGTGGTGCCGGGCAACAGGGCCGGATCGACGGTCGGCCAATAGGCGTCCGAGTAGTGGCCTTTCGCGTGGGGGAGGAACAAATACAGCACCCCGTCGCCGACGTGCCAGCCGTGCAGGTTCATCCCGTTGATCGACTCGTAGCGCGAGATTCGCGTGGAGCCGGCGCCGAGCGACGCGGACCAGCCCTCGGTCACGTGCACCATCCGGTCCTGCTGCCCGAAGATCCGGTGCGTCGCGGCGATCGGCGCTGGCCGCACGCGTCCGGCCAGCATCTCCTGGGCGAACTCGATGCCCGGCGTCGCGACGAGGTCCGGACCGGGCGCGAACCGTTCCGGATCGGGGATTTCCAGGAACGGCGCGTACGTGCCTTCCCTGATCCACTTGGCGGCGAGCCCGGACAGTTCGGCCTTCACAGTCCCGGTCGCCGACCGCGCGAGGACCAAAGTCGCGACGGTCAGCTGGTGTCCGATGTCGTGCGCGGTCTCGCCCTCCCGCGACAGCATCCGCCCGCGCACCGGCTCCATCAGCGCGCCCGCGTACACGAACGGCGCGAACGTGTCGCCGACCAGCGCGTAGACCTTCTGCTTCAGCTCGTCCGGCAGCGCGTACTCGGTGCCTTCGGTGACGTGGATCGTCCCGGCGAGCGCGGTCAGCAGGACGATGCCGTAGTGGCCGGGGTACGGGATGGTGTCGTGCTGGATGAACGAGCCGTCGGCGTGGAAACCGTCGCCCGCCGCGCGGTCCAGCTTCGCCAGGACGCTGGCCGCTCCCCCGCCGGCGACGTCGGTGATCGCGTCGATGCCGGTGCGGATCCACGCGGTGTCGCCGGTCAGCGCGCCGGAGACGATCGAGATCAGCGCCTTGTCCGCCCGGTTCGCGCCGGTTTCGACGATCTTCGGGTTGTTCGCGCGCAGGTTCGGGTTGCCGACGAACCGCTTGACCGGGCTGACATACCGCGCGAGTTCGTCGGCGGTCAGCTGGTCGGCGACCGTGACGAGGGTGTGCAGCAGGTAGTACGGCACGCCGATCTCGTAGGTGTACCAGTTGCCGATCTCGCCGACCTGGGGGTTGTACTGGCTGGCGTAGATCAGTTCCAGCGCCTTCCTGATCCCGTCGAGCACTTTCGGATCGCCGGAAAGCGTGCTGCCCGGGGTCCCCCAGTCGACCGCGATCGCGCGCAGCCGGGCGTACATCGACGTCGTGTAGTCGCTGCCGGGACCGAGCGGCAGGTCGGTCCACAATGGACCTTCTCCGGACACCGACATGCTGCCGTAGTACGACTTCGCGACCCGGCCGAGGTTCTTCAGCGCGGCCGTGCGTTCCGGCGACGGGCGGTTGACGCCGGTTTGCAGCTCGCGGTAGCCGGCCACGATCTTCTTCAGCGGATCAGCGGCAGGCGCGGCGAGGGCCGGACGCGCAGTGGCGACGAGCGCGGCCGACGCGGCGGCGATGGCACCGCCACGCAGTGCGGTTCTGCGGTTCACGGGCATGACGGTGCCTCCCAGCGGGTTGGTTGTGCGTGGCGATCCCGGTGAGAACCGGGATCGCCACGCGCAAGGGGGTCTGCTCAGCGCGCTCCGTCGACCCGGCGCGGCAGCTGCCACGGGTTCGCTTCCTGAAGGGCTTCCGGCAGCAGCGCGTCCGGGAAGCTCTGCCAGGCCACCGGACGCAGGAAGCGCTCGATCGCGGCGGTGCCGACCGACGTCGTGGTCGGCGCGGTCGTCGCCGGGTACGGGCCGCCGTGCTGCTGTGCCCAGCTGACCGTGACGCCGGTCGGCCAGTCGTTCCACAGCAGCCGTCCGGCCAGCCGGCTGAGCGAAGGCAGCAGCGGACGCACGAAGTCGGCGTCGCCGTCCTCGCCCTGGACCGTTGCGGTAAGGCCGGGTTCGAGGCTGTCCAGCAGCTCGATCAGTTCGGCCTGGCCGGAGTAGGTGACGATCAGCGACGCCGGTCCGAAGTGCTCCTCGCAGACCGCCTCGCCGCCTGCCAGGAACTCCTTCGCCGTGGTGGCCAGCAGCGACGGGGTGAACGCATCGCCGTCCTGCGCGCCTTCCACGACCGACTCGACACCCGACACCGCACGCAGGTCCGCCAGCTTCTGCGCGAAACCGACGGCGATGCGGTCGTTCAGCATCTCCTGCTGAGCCACCGCGCCGACCGCCTCGCGGAGCGAATCGTCCAGCCCGTGGCCCTCGGGCAGGAACAGCAGGCCCGGCTTGGTGCAGAACTGGCCCGCGCCGAGGCTGAACGACCCGGCGTAGCCCTTCGCCACCGCCTCGCCGCGCGCGGCGACCGCACCCGGCGTGACGACGACCGGGTTGACGCTGCCCAGCTCGCCGTAGAACGGAATCGGCGCCGGCCGCGAGACCGCGATGTCGAACAACGCCCGCCCACCCGGCACGGAACCGGTGAAGGCGGCGGCGGAAACCCGCGGGTCCCTGAGCGCCGTGACGCCCTGCTCCACCCCGTGGATCACCGCGAACGCGCCCTCCGGCGCACCGGCAGCGGTCAACGCCTGTGCGACGATCTCGCCGGTCCGCGTCGAGAGTTCTTCGTGGCCCGGATGCGCTTTGAGCACCACCGGGCACCCGGCGGCCAGCGCCGAAGCGGTGTCGCCGCCCGCGACGCTGAACGCGAACGGGAAGTTGCTCGCGGCGAACACCAGCACCGGCCCGATCGGCACGAGCACCCGGCGCAGGTCCGGCCGGGCGCCCATCGGCCAGGCCGGGTCGGCGTGGTCGACGGTCGCGCCCAGGAATTCGCCGTCCCGCAGCACCTCGCCGAACAGCCGCAGCTGGAACGTGGTGCGCGCGAGCTCGCCCTTCAACCGCGGCGCGGCCGGCAGGCGGGTTTCCTGGTGCGCCAACGGGATCAGCTCTTCAGCGGCGGCGTCGAGCGCGTCCGCGGCGGCGGCCAGCCACTGCGCCCGGTCGGCCGGGGTGCTCGCGGCGAACGGCCGGGCGGCTGCGGCTGCGGCGGCCAGCACGCTTTCCAGTTCCGGGGCGGAAGTTTCGCGGCTCAATGCATCTCCTCGTCAAACAGGTTCAAGACACCGAATGCGCGGCAGCGGTGGCGTGCCACTCGCCTCGGTCGGCCGGAGTGCTTTCGGCGAATCACCGGGCAGCCGCCAGCACGCTGGACGCGCGTCAACGGCCAGCCAATCAGCCCGGCAGCCAGCACGCCTTCCAACTCCGAGGCGGAAGTTTCGCGGCTCAATGCATCTCCTCGTCAAACAGGTTCAAGACACCGAACGCGCCGCAGCGGTGACGTGCCACTCGCCTCGGTCGGCCGGAGTGCTTTCGGCGAATCACCGGGCAGCCGCCAGCACGCTGGACGCGCGTCAACGGCCAGCCAATCAGCCCGGCAGCCAGCACGCCTTCCAACTCCGAGGCGGAAACTCCGCAGC
This sequence comes from Amycolatopsis rubida, assembly GCF_900115345.1. Lineage (GTDB taxonomy): Bacteria > Actinomycetota > Actinomycetes > Mycobacteriales > Pseudonocardiaceae > Amycolatopsis > Amycolatopsis rubida. The sequence continues at coordinate 60,410 of NZ_FOWC01000022.1, forward strand.
TCAATGGATCTCCTCGTCAAACAGGTTCAAGACACCGAACGCGCCGCAGCGGTGGCAGCGTGCAGATCCGGCCAGCGGGCCGGACCGGCGAGGCCCAAGTGGTACAGGTGCAGTTCCGTCGCTCCAGCCTTCGCCAGTTCGCCCACGTACGCCTCGATATCCGGCACCGCGCTCGCCCCGACCGCCGTGATGTAGCTGCCGATCGCGACCCGTTCCGGCAACGCCTGTCGCGCGGCCGCGACCGCGTCGACGCTGGCCTGGCCCGGTGCCCAGTTCTGCAGCACCACCGTCTCGGCGTCGTCGGCGGCTGTCGGGGTCAGGCCGGGCAGCGCGCCGGTTACCCACGGGTCGAGCGCGCCGTGCAGCACGATCCGCGTACCCGGCTCCAGCACGGCCAAGACCGCAGCGCGCAACGCATCGGTCGCCTGCTGCCGACCGGACAGTAGTTTTTCCTTCAACTCAGCCGGAAGCCTATCCTCGACCACCGACAAATCCGCCGTAGCGATCAGCCGCTGCACCTCGGCACGCAAGGTGTCGCGGACGTCCGACGGGTCGAGACCGGTCCAGCCTTCCGCACAGGCGTCGCAGCAGCAGATCGACAACAGCCGCGCGGTAGCCGGCGCCCACACGCCGTCGGTCTTCTCGTGCTGATGCTGGTGCACGCCGCCGAGTGGGCCGCACGCCTCCAGCAGCACCGACGAAAGCTTCAGCCCCGCAACGGATTCCGCGGTCAGCGTCGCCGCGTACTCGCGTACTGCGGGCTGCGCGGGGCACAGCGCCCACGGATAGGTCTCGCCGAAGCAGTTGCGCACGGCGTACTGCGGAAACTCCGTGCCCAGCTGCGAGTTGTGCGTGAGCACGATCCACGCGGCAGCAGGGATTCCGGCGTTGTTGAGCCGTCGGACCGCGTCGCCGCCGCTGTCTTCCGAAGAGACCCAGTCCGGCGTGGCTGGGACGAGATCCCGGCCCGGCCAGGCTTCCGCGCGCACCGGCCGGTAGAGAGCGGCGGTCCGCGCGACCACCGACGTCCGCTCGGTCGACCACGGCGTCGCGGCGCGGGCGCTGTGGTAGGCCAAGGCCACCGCGACCTCGTCCACCCCGAGGTCCTGCACCCGTTCGGCGAACGCGGTGTCGCCGAGCACGTCCCACGGATACGCGTATCCGGTCACCTTCACCGGCTCACCACCTCGCCGTGTTCGGCTCGAAGCCGGGCGTGTACCTGCGCATGTAAGTCACATCGTCCCGTTTGGTCAGTCCACATCGGACATAGTCCTCGTGCGCCCTGGCGAGCGCGTCCTGGTCCAGCGTGATCCCGAGCCCGGGCCGGTCCGGCACCGCCACCGCTCCGCCGGCGAAATTCAGCACGCCCGGTTCGATCACGTCGGCAGTCTTCCACGGCCAGTGCGTGTCGCAGGCATACGTCAGGTGCGGGGTCGCGGCCGCGACGTGCACCATCGCGGCGAGGCTGACCCCGAGGTGGCTGTTGGAGTGCATGGACAGCCCGACGCCGAAGCTTTCGCAGGCCACCGACAGTGCCTGGGTGTCGCGCATGCCGCCCCAGAAGTGATGGTCGGACAGCAGGACGCCGATCGCGCGCGCCCGGAACGCCGGTTCCAGGTCGCCGAAGTTCACCACGCACATGTTGGTGGCCAACGGCATGCTCGCCTCGCGCGCGACGCGCGCCATGCCCTCGATGCCCGGCGTCGGGTCTTCGAGGTACTCCAGCACGCCGTCGAGTTCGGCCGCGACGCGGATGCTCGTCTCGGGCGTCCACGCCGCGTTCGGGTCGATGCGCAGCGGGTGCCCGGGGAACGCTTCGGCCAGCGCGCGAATGCCCTCGATCTCCTGCTCCGGCGCGAAAACCCCGCCCTTGAGCTTGATCGAGCGGAACCCGTACTCGTCAACCATTCGCTGCGCCGAACCGACCAGCGCTTCCGGCGTCAGGATCTCGCCCCAGCTGTCCGCTTCCGCGTCGAGGTGTGCGCCGTACTTGTAGAACAGGTACGCGGAGAAGTCGACGGCTTCGCGAGCCTTGCCGCCGAGCAGATCGGCCACCGGACGGCCGAGGAACTGGCCTTGCGCGTCCAGGCAGGCGACCTCGAACAGCGAGTACACGCTGGCGATCGTCTTGCGGATGGAGAACCCGCCGATCAGGCCGTGCTCGTCGGTCAGCACCGTTCCGGCGAGCGTGCGCGCGATGATCCGCTTCAGGCCCGGCAGGTCGAAAATGTCGTGTCCGGCCAGTTCCGGCAGCACCTTGCGCACCTCGCCGAGGAACGCCGCGTCGCCATACGACTCACCGAGGCCGACCACGCCGTCGTCGCACGCCACCTGGACCACGCTGCGCAACGCGAACGGCTCGTGCACGCCCATCACGTTGAGCAGCGGTGCGTCCGCGAAGGCGACCGGGGTCAGCACCACGTCCCGGATCTTCATCAGAGGCCTTTCAGCACGGCGAAACCGTTCTCGACGATCTTGCCCAGCCGGTCGATCTGCTCGGGCGTCGGCTCGATCAGCGGCGGCCGGACAGTGCCGACCTTGTCGCCGCGCAGCCGGGCGGCGGCCTTGACCAGCGACACCGCGAAGCCGGGCGTCTCGTCGCGCAACGCCACCAGCGGCAGGTAGAACCCGGCGAGCAGCGCGTCCATCGTCGTGTCGTCGTTCTCCGCGAGCGCACGGTGGAAGCGGTGTGCGATCTCCGGCGCGAAGCAGTGCACCGCCGAGGAGTAGCGCGCGACGCCAGCCGCCGCGTACGCCTTCGCGGACACCTCGGCGGTCGGCAAACCGTTGAAGAACAAGAAGTCCGCCGAACGCTGCGTGCCGAGCGCGCGGATCGTGGTGACGATCCGGGTCATCGCTTCGACGTCGCCGTAGCCGTCCTTGATCCCGACCACCGACGGGATGTCCAGCAGCTTCGCCGCAGCCGGCGCGGTGAACACGCCGGTGCCGCGGTGGTAGACGATCACCGGGACCGACGTGTCGCCGACCGCGTAGCGCACGTAGTCGACCAGCCCGTCCTGCGGCCCGGTGACCAGGTACGGCGGAAGCAGCAGCACCCCGTCGGCGTTCCCCGCCTGCGCCGCCGCGACGCCCGCGCGCGCTCCGGCCGCACCGCCGCCCGCGCCGACCCACACCGGCACGCGACCGTTCGCGACCTCGTGTGCCTTGGCCAGCAGCGCAGCGACCTCGTCGACCGACAGCGAGCTGAACTCCCCGGTGCCGCACGCGACGAACAGCGCGCCCGCACCGGCGGCGATGTGGCTCTCCACGTTCTCCGCGAACCCGTCGAGATTGACCGAGAGGTCTTCGGTGAAGGGGGTCAGCGGGAACGCCAGCAAGCCGTCCAGCTCGATTTCGGTCTGTGCCATCAGTTTCTGCTCCAATGTTCACATTCTTGAATGGAGTCTGTTATCGTGACTATGTTCACCCACAAGAACGCTGTTCGGGACGCTAATATGGCCGGACTCACAAGTCAACGGCCCGGTTGGAGGACGCGCATGGCGCAGAAGACGGACCCCGCCACCGCTCCCGCGGAGTCCGCAGGAGTGAAGTCGGCGCGGCGCGCCATCGACCTGATCGAGACGTTCGCCGCGAACGACGTGTGGCTGTCGCTGTCTGATCTCCATGCGCGCACCGGGTTCCCTCGCTCCAGTCTGCACGGTTTGCTGCGCACCCTGCTGGACGCGGGCTGGCTGGAGGCCGACGCGAACTCCGCGCGCTACCGGCTCGGCGTGCGCGCGCTGATCTGCGGCACCGCGTACCTCGACCGCGACGCGATCGTCCCCTACGCCACCGAAGCTTTAGAGCGCATCCGCGAGAAGACCGGCTTCACCGCGCATTTCGCGCGCCGCAACGGCACCGAGGTCGTCTACCTGGAGACGCGCGAGTCGCAGCACTCCACGCACCTGATCTCGCGCGTCGGCCGCACCCTGCCCACGCACGCGACCGCGCTGGGCAAGGCCCTGCTCGCCGAGCTGACCCACGAAGAGGTCGAGGCGCTCATGCCCGAAGAGCTGGTCGCGCTCACCCCGAACACCATCACCACGCTCGACGCGCTGCACGCCGACCTCGCGCGGACCCGGGAACGCGGGTACGCCGCCGAGATCGAAGAGGGCACTCTCGGCGTGCGCTGCGTGGCCGCGGTGATCCCGTACCGCATCCCCGGCACCGACGCGATGAGCTGCTCGATGCCGCTGGGCAAGGTCACCGACGCCGACGTCGAACGGGTCGGCGAGCTGCTGGCCGAAACCACCGCCGAGCTCGGCCAGCAGCTGCGCCGCGCCGGAATCCGCTGACCGCCGCCACCGTGCCCCTCGTGCGTGCCGATCGCGGTGAGAACCGTGAATAGGCACGCACGACGCTCCCTGAGAGGAAATCCATGCCAGACCAGCGTGTGCTGATCACCGGATCGGCCGGCGTCGTCGGCACCCTGATGCGGCCGCGGCTGCGCCGTGAAGGCCGGGTGCTGCGCCTGCTCGACCTCGCCGAGCAGCCCGCCGCCGAGGACGGCGAAGCGGTCGAGATCGTGACCGGCTCGGTCACCGACCCCGAGGCGATGGCCGCCGCCTGCGCGGGCGCGGACGCGGTGATCCACCTGGGCGGGCTCAGCCGCGAGGCGTCGTGGGACGCGACGCTCGACGTCAACATCAACGGCACGCACACCGTCCTCGAAGCCGCCCGCGAGGCCGGGGTCCGCCGGGTCGTGCTCGCGTCGAGCAACCACGCCGTCGGCTTCCGCCGGAACGCCGACGCGGGCGAGAACGGGCTGCCCGCCGACTCCAGCACCCGGCCGGACACTTATTACGGCGTCAGCAAAGCCGCCATCGAAGCACTGGGCAGCCTGTACGCGTCGCGGTTCGACATGGACGTGATCGTCATCCGCATCGGCTCGTGTTTCGAAACCCCGCTGCCGCTCGGCATTCGCGGGCTGACCAGCTGGTTGTCCCCGGACGACGGGGCACGGCTGTTCGAGGCGTGCCTGAGCGCGCCGTCGCCGGGCTACCGGATGATCTGGGGCGTCTCGGACAACACGCGCCGCGTCTACTCGCTCGCCGAGGCCGAGGCGCTGGGCTACCAATCGCACGACAACGCCGAGGGCTACGCCGGGCAGCTGGCGGACAAGCCCGCGCCGACCGGTGCCGCCGCCGAGTACGTCGGCGGGCCGTTCTGCACCGCGCCGCTGGGCGTGTTCAACCCGCTCTGAGAGGTACGCTCGCCGACGGAACCCTCGAAGAGGAGAACGCCGTGGGCGAGCTGGGGCCTGCCGACACGAACGGCATCCTTTCGCTGCCGTGGATCCGCCCGGAACGCACCAGCGCGGGTCTCGGCTGGGACCGGCTCTACCTGTCCAGACAACACGAACAGCCGTATCGCGCGGAGTTCGGGCCCGCGCGCACGCACCAGCTGATCCTGCACCTCGCCGGCCCGGTCACGGTCCGGCGCGGTGTCGGGTCACCCGGCGAGCGCAGCCGGCGGATCCCGGCGGGCGGGCTCTTCCTCCAGCCGTCGCACCAGGAACTGTCGGTGGAACTCGGCGGCGAACTCGACACACTGCACGTGTACCTGCCGGATTCGGCGGTGCAGGAGGCCGCCGGATCGGACGCTCCGGTCCGGCTGGCCGACCGGCTCGGCAGCGTCGATCCCCTGCTCGAACAGCTCTTACTCACGCTCGACCGGGTCGTGCGGGAGTGGGAGCCGGGCGCTCGCGCGTACGCGGATCAGCTCGGCGCGCTTGTTGCCGCGCAGCTCGCGCGTCAGCACCGGGCCGGGCCGGACGCTCCCGCGGCAGCGAGGCCGGCCGAGGCACTGACTGACCGGCAATTCGCCCAGGTGCGCGAGCTGATGGACGAACGGCTCGCCGAATCGCTCGGGCTGGCTGAGCTGGCCGCGGCGGCCGGGTTGAGCGTCAGCCGGTTCGCCCGGCGGTTCAAGGCGCGCACCGGGCTGCCGCCGCACCGCTATCTGGTGCGGCTGCGCGTGGAGCAGGCCGGGTTGCTGCTGCGGACCGGCACCGAGCCGATCGCGGACATCGCCGTGCGCTGCGGTTTCTCCCACCAGGAACATCTGACCCGGGTGCTGCGCGCCCAGCTGGGCACCACGCCCGCCGCGCTTCGCCGGGACGGCTGACGCGCGTTTCGTGCAGCCCGCTCAGCACGTCTGTGCAGGCGCGGGGGCTTCGCCGCCCGGATACTCGACGTACCCGCGTGGAAGGACCGTCGATGTTCACCTACAGCGCCAACCCGGCCCGGGTCGTGTTCGGCAGCGGCACTCTCTCCGTCATCCCCGGCGAGGTGCGGCGGCTCGAAGCCGGCCGGGTGCTCTTGGTGGCCGGAAAGTCCGCCGCGGCGGCAGCCGACCGGACGGCTGAGGCGCTCGGCCCGCTGCTCGCCGCGCGTTTCGGCGAGCCCGCCATGCACACTCCGGTCGAGGTCACCGAACGCGCGCTCGCGCTGGTCACTGAGCATTCCGTGGACTGCGTCGTCGCGATCGGCGGCGGGTCGGCGACCGGGCTGGCCAAGGCGCTCGCGCTGCGCACCGACATCCCGCAGATCATCGTGCCGACCACATATGCCGGGTCCGAGATGACACCGGTGGTCGGCCAGACCGAGAACGGGCGCAAAACCACCCAGTCGTCGCCGAAGGTGCTGCCCGAGGTGGTCGTCTACGACGTCGGCCTCACTCTCGGCCTGCCTGTGCCGACGTCGCTGACCAGCGGCGTCAACGCGATGGCGCACGCGGTCGAGGCGCTCTATTCGGCGCAGGCGAACCCGATCGCCGACCAGTTCGCCCTGGAGGCGATCCGGCTGCTCGCCGCCGCGCTGCCGCGGATCGCCGCCGATCCGTCCGATGTGGACGCTCGGACGGACTCGCTGCGTGCCGCGTGGCTGGCCGGCTCGTGCCTGGGTTCGGTCGGGATGGGCCTGCACCACAAGCTGTGCCACACCCTCGGCGGCAGTTTCGGGCTGCCGCACGCGGAAACGCACACGATCGTCCTCCCGCACGCCATGGCGTACAACGCGCCGAACGCTCCAGAGGCGATGCGGCAGATCGCCGAAGTGCTCGGTGCGCCGGACGCGCCTGCCGCGGTCTTCGATCTGATCGCCAGCCTGCCGGTGCCGCATTCGCTGGCCGAAATCGGTCTTGCCGAAGGCGACCTCGCCAAGGCCGCCGAACTGGCCACCGCCGCTCCGTATCCCAATCCGCGCGAACTCACCCGCGACGGCATCGAAGACCTGCTGCGGCACGCGTGGTCCGGCGTCCGCCCGGCCCCCGCGCCGGGCACGCCGCCGGATCTGCGCGGGCTTACCCAGGAGGTCGTGGACAGTTTCGCCAGCACACCGGACCCGCGGTTGCGCGAACTGCTGTCCGAGCTGGTCCGCATGCTGCATTCGTACGTCGTGCGCACCGATCTCACGCAGGAGGAGTGGGAGTACGCGATCGGCTTCCTCACTCGCACCGGGCAGATCAGCTCGGACACGCGGCAGGAGTTCATCCTGCTGTCGGACACCCTCGGCGTGTCGAGCGTGGTCGACGTGCTCGCGAACTCGCGCACACCGGACACCACGCCCTCGGCCGTGCTGGGCCCGTTCTACGTCGAAGGACCGCCGGAGACCGAGCAGGGCGCGGATCTCGCCGAAGGACTGCCGGGAACTCCGCTGTGGACAGACGTCCAGGTGACCGAACCGGACGGAACCCCGGTGCCGGACGCGGTCGTGGACGTCTGGCAGTCCGATGAGGACGGTTTCTACGACGTCCAGCTCCCCGGCCTGGACGGTCCGGTGCTGCGCGCCCGCTTCCGCACCGGCGCCGAGGGCAGGCTGCGGTTCTGGACGATCGTGCCGTCGGCGTACCCGATCCCGGACGACGGCCCGGTCGGCGGTATCCTCACGGCGACCGAACGGCATCCGTTCCGCGCGCCGCACGTGCACTTCCTGATCGCCAAACCGGGCTACCGCACGCTGGTGACCCAGTTGTTCGTCCGCGGCGGAGACTACCTCGGCTCGGACACCGTGTTCGGCGTGAAGGACGGCCTGATCGTCGACTTCGCCGAGCAGGCCGGCCCCGCGCCGGACGGGCGCGAACCCTGGCGCCGCCTCGATTTCACCTTCCGCATCTCCCCGGAAACCCACCATGACCAGTTATGACACCGACGTCCTCGTGGTCGGCAGCGGCCCGGCGGGCGGTTCCGCCGCGCTGCTGCTCGCGACCTACGGCGTGCGCACCGTGCTCGCGACCAAGTACGGCTGGATGGCGCACACGCCTCGCGCGCACATCACCAACCAGCGGACCATGGAGGTCCTGCGCGACCTCGGCATCGAAGACCAGGCGCTCGCCCAAGGCACGCCCCCGGAGCTGATGGGCGACACCGTGCTGTGCACGTCGCTCGTGGGCGACGAGATCGGCCGGATCGCGAGCTGGGGCACCGCCGATCGCTCGGCCGCCGAGTACGCCTCGGCGAGCCCGTGCCACATGATCGACCTGCCCCAGACCTACCTCGAACCGATCCTGGCCACGAACGCCGCCGCTCGCGGAGCGAAACTGCGCCTGGACACGGAATTCCTCGACTTCGCCCACGACGCCGACGGGGTGACCGCACGATTGCGAGACCGGGTGCGCGGCGACGAGTTCACCCTCCGCGCGCGCTACCTGATCGGCGCGGACGGCGCCCGCGGCCGCGTCGCCGAGCAGGCCGGGCTGCCGATCGACGGCCAGTCCGGCAAGGCCGGCAGCATGAACATCACCTTCACCGCCAACCTCGCCGAGCACGTCGCGCATCGGCCGAGCGTGCTGTACTGGGTGATGCGGCCGGGCGCGCACCTCGGCGGCATCGGGATGGGCCTGGTGCGGATGGTCCGCCCGTGGAACGAATGGTTGCTGACCTGGGGTTACGACATCGCTCAGGCACCGCCCGAGGTGAGCGCCGAGGAAGCCGCCCGGATCGTCCGCGACCTCGTCGGCGATCCGGACCTGCCGGTCGAGATCACCTCGACTTCGCTGTGGACGGTCAACCACAGCTACGCCACGCAGTACTCGTCGGGGCGCGTTTTCTGCGCGGGCGACGCGGTGCACCGGCATCCGCCGTCCAACGGGCTCGGGTCCAACACCTCGGTGCAGGACGCGTACAACCTGGCGTGGAAACTCGCGATGGTCGTGCGCGGAGAGGCGGGCGAAGGACTTCTCGACAGCTACAGTGCCGAGCGTGCCCCGGTCGGCAAGCAGATCGTGGGCCGGGCGAACCTCAGCCGCGACCAGTTCGGGCCGATCTTCGCCGCGCTCGGCATCGACGGCGACACCGATTCGGACGCCATCACCGCCGGTCTCGCCGCCTGCGCCGCCGCCACCGAGGACGGAGCGTCGCGGCGGAAGCAGTTGCGGGCGGCGATCGAGCTGAAGAACTACGAGTTCAACGCGCACGGTGTCGAGATGGACCAGCGGTACGCCTCGAACGCGGTGCTTCCGGATGGCGCCGAGCCTGCCGCGGACCGGGATCCCGAGCTGTACCACCGCCCGACGACCACGCCGGGCGCGAAACTGCCGCACGTCTGGCTTGTCGGCCCTCACGGTCGCCGAGTGTCCACACTGGACCTCGTCGGGCGCGGGCGGTGGACTGTCCTCACCGGACTCACCGGCAACGCCTGGCGGGACGCCGCCGCGCGAGCCGGTGCGGACCTCGGGCTGGACCTGCGGGTCGTGACCATCGGTTCGCCCGAGGCGCGCGACTCCTACGGCGACTGGGCTCGGATCAGCGGCATCGAGGAAGACGGCTGTCTCCTGATCCGGCCGGACGGTTACCTCGCCTGGCGACACGCGGCCGCCGGAACCGGCCTGCTGGAAGCACTTCGCAAGCTCCTGGACCGTCAGCTCACGGCATCCCCCACGGATCGCTCGACCCGCCCGGCGCCACCGGCCGGACCGTGAAGTCCGGCCGGTCGCCGCGGCGGCAGACATACGCGTCCTGACCGCGTCCGAGATCGACCTGCACGTCGCCGTTCGCCAGCCGCCGCCAGCGACGCGGACGGCCGTGCGCGTCCGTCACCGTCAGCTCGCCGTCGATCCCCGGGCGCAGGACACACGGTGCCCCGGCCTCGCTGTGCACCTTCAGCCAGCGCGTTTTCCCGCCTTGACGCGATGCACTGAGCAGGAACGCGCCTTCGGTCCGGAAGTCGCGCAGTGCGATGTCGCCCCACGCCGCCGGTACTGCCGGGAACAGCCGGACGACGCCGCCCCAGCTCTGCACGAGCATGTCCTGCATGGATTTCGCCGCGGACAACGGCGTTTCGATGACCGGACCGGATTCCTGGTACATCGTATTCGGCTGGATATAACGTTTTTGCAGTTCGCCGAGGTAATACGCGGCCTTCTCGCCGCGCAGCATCTGCGCGGAGATCGACGCGGCCCCGGTGAACGTGTAGCCCTGCAACGCCCCCTCGAAGCCGACCCAGTGATCGAGCGAGGTTTCGATGATCTTTCGGTGCTCCGGCTGTTCCCAGGTGATCTCGTAAAGCGGGTAGATCTGCAGCAGATGCGAGTAATGCCGGTGCGATTTCGCGAACGGGACGCCCGCGCCGATCATGTAGCCGTTCTCGTCGGCCGGGTAGTCGGTGAGCGTGGCGAGCACCTGCCGCCACTTCCCCGCCAGCGGATCGGGGATGCGCAGCTCTCGTGCGGTGTCCAGCAACGTCGTGCAGCCCCAGCGGATCAGGGCGAGGTCGTAATTGGTGTCCGGCGCGTTCACGCCGTACTCCGGGGAGAAGGTCGCCGGGAGATGCAGGCGGCCGTCCGGGCCGGGGGCGAGGAAGTGCAGGTAGTAGTTGATCGCCTTGCGCAGCAAGGGGAACAGCGTGTCGCGCAGCAGCCGGCGGTCCATCGTGTGCCGGTAGGTCAGCCAGACGTTGTGCAGCGCCCAGGTGAGGTTGCCGACCTCGGGCGTCGGGGTGTCCTCGCCGGGGATGCCGACCGGGTAGCCGCTGGTCGAGTCGGCGAGGCCGTTGAGCAGCGTCATGTCGGTGGTGCGCGGGATGCCCGCCGAATCGGCCTGGTACGGCTTCGCGACCTGGCTGGTGAGCCGGTCCCGGTACTTGCCGAGCGCGTAGCTGACCGCGTCGAGTTCGAGGTGGTTGGAACCCTGGATGAGCCAGTACTCCAGTTGCACGTTGAGGTTCCACCAGGTCGCGGGCCACGGCGTGTTCTCCAGCCACGGCCCGGACGTCGCCATCACCGGCGCTTCCCGGCGAGCCGCCGACGCGACTTTGTACAGCTGGATCCAGTAGAAGCTCTGCAGCCGGGTGTCCGGAATGGACAGGAAGCTGCGCCGGTAGTAGTCGTGCCACCAGCGTCGGTGATCCCAGGTCAGGACGTCCAGCGTGCTCGCGCGCCGCACCGTGTGCAACGCACGGACCGCCGAGGTCTTCTCCGGATGCGACCACGCGACCGACGTGTACAGCGTCCGCGCGCTGCCCCGGGTGACCTCGCGCCAGGCCGTCACGTGCTCGCCGCCCGCCAGCAGCGGCTGGACCGCGAGGTGCGCGTCGCCCGCCTGCCGCAATTGGACCGGCGGATTCTCCGCATATCCTTCTGGCGGCGGCTTTTTCCACACCGGGTCAGCGCGCGGGCTGATCGCCTTCGCCGGATGGAACACCCACCGGAACCCGCGTTCGCCCTCGGACGGCCGCATCTCCACCGCGAGCAGCGACTGTCCGGTGTGGACGATCGCGCGCAGCTTCAGGCTGCCCGCCGCGGTGGTGATCGTGCCGGTGAGCTCAGCGTTCCAGATGTCGAGCCGCCAGTCGAGTCCGGTGATCGCGCCGACCGGTTCGAGCGTGAAGTACCCGATCGGCAGCCGCGCCAGGCCGAACAGCGAGCCGAACTGCGGCCGGTGGTCCTGCACCTGGCTGTGCTGGACGGTGAAGCGGACCGCGTTGCGCCCGGGTTCGGCGTAGCTGCCCGAGCCGAGGAAACCGTTGCCCAGGAAGGGTCCCTCATACCAGGTTTTCGGCATCCGCCGCCAGCGCAGGTCCGCAGTCGCCAGGAAATCCGCCCAGTCGACGCCGTCGCGGTTCAGTTCCGCCGCGCTCGCCTGCGGCAGCCCGACCGCTCCGGCGGCGATCCCGGCGAGCGCTCCGCCGAGCACTGTGCGGCGCGAGATGTCCATGTCCGCCAACCTCCTCGTTTCTAGTCAGGCAAACCCCAGGCCGGAACAGCACCCAGCGAAGGAACGTCACGCGGCCCGAAGTCCGGACGGGTGCCGCGCGGGGTGACGGTGACCGTGCTGCCCCGCCGCAACTCCAGCGTGATCCGCCGAGGCCCGACCGGCCGCCACGGCAACCGCCGGCCCCCTTGATCGCGCACGTCGATCTCGCCGTCGATCCCGTGGTCGAGCACCAACGGCGCACCGGCTTCGCTCTGCACCCGCACGAACTCCGTCGCACCGTGCCGTCGCGAGGCGTCGACCAAGAACGCGCCCTCGGTACGCAGCCCGGCGATCGACGCGTCCGGCCACTGCGCCGACACCGACGGGAACGCCTTCACCACTCCCCCGGAACCCTGCAACAGCATGTCCACAACGGACTGTGCCGCGGTGATCGGGCTTTCGATGGCGAAGTTCGAGCCCTCGCGGTACATCGTGTTCGCGGTCAGCTCGGTGTCCGCGACGACGTTCCGGTCGAGGAAGAACTTCAAGTACCGCAAGGCTTCCTCGGGCTGGTCCATCACCGAGTTCATCGACGCCGCGGCCGCGTAGCTGTAGCCGTGCCAGGCAGACTGGTCCGCCGCCCAATGCCGGAAGGTGCGGGTCATGACGTCCCGATCGGCGGGCCGCTCCCAGTTCCGCTCCCGCAGCGGGTACAGCCAGAGCAAGTGCGAGAAGTGCCGATGCGAATCGGCAAGCCGGACGCCGTCGCCGATCAGCACGCCGTCGACCGGATCCTCCTGGTACGGAGCGAGTTTCGCCGCGATCTCCCGCCACATCGGCACCCGCGGCTCGTTCCGCCGCAGGATCCGCGCGGAGCGGGCCAGCGTCGTCGCGGCCCAGCGGATCAGCGAGAGGTCATACGTGCAGTCGGCCGCGTCGGCGTACTCCGGCGACCGGGTGAGCGGCAGGTGCAGGAGCCCGTCCTGGCCGGTGAAGAGGAAATGCCGGTAGAAGTTGAGCGCCTTGGCGAGCGTCGGGTAGAGCACGTCCCGCAGCACCGGCTGGTCGAGGTGATGGCGGTACGCGAGCCAGACGTTGTGCAAGCCCCACAACAGGTTCCCCGTCTGGTCCGTTTTGGACGTCGTCCCCGGAACGCCGACCGTCCTTACGCCGCCGGGCCGCAGCCGCCAGTCCCCCGGATGCGAAAGAGCGTAGGTATCGCCGTCCCGGCAGGCGGGCGGAACCGACATCTCCAGGTTCGCATGATCGCGGCGGAAGGTCTCGGTGACCGCGTCCAGCTCCGGATGGTTGGTGCTGTGCACGATCGGATACGTGACCTGGACGTTCAGATTCCACCACACCGCCGTCCAGCTGTTGCCGGCCTCCGGGAACCACGGCCCCCATTCGGCGGTCACCGGGCCGTCCTCGCGGGTCGCCGAGGCGATCTTGTAGAGCTGGATCCAGTAGAACCGCTGGACCTGTTTGTCCGGCACGGACACGAAACTGCGCTGATGGAAGCTGTTCCACCAGCGCCGATGCCAGGCGAGCAGCAGATCCGGGTTCATCGCGAGCGCCCGGCCGACCAGCGACACGGCGTCGCGGGTATGCGTGGAACGCGGGAACGAATACGCGACGACCGCCGCGAACAACCGCTTGGTGCCGATCCGCTTCTCCCGCCACGCCGTCGTGTACCCGCCACCGGCGGTCAACGGCTGCGCGCAGTACCCATTGGCCTGCTCGGGCTCGGGATTCGCGGTGTACTCCGGCGGCTTGCGGACCGTCCGCGTCGTCGCCGAGAGCAACGGCGCGAAGCCCCACGTCGCCCCGGATTCGCCCGCACTCGGGTCGAGCGAGACGAGCAGCACGCCGAGATCGTTGTGCACCACAGCGGAGAACGCGACCTGCCCGCGCGTGGTGGTGATGGTGCCGCCGAGTTCGGCGTTGTAGAGGTCGAGCGTCCAGTCGACCCCGGTGATCGCTCCGGCGAAGGCGAGCGTGATCGCACCGATCGGCAACCGCGACAGCCCGATCCCCGCTTCCCACTGGATGCGCTGGTCCTGGACCTGAGTGTGGCCGAGCATGAACTTCAGCACCTGCGGCGTCCGCCCGGCGTAGGCCTGGACGCCGAGATAGCCGTTGGCCAGGAACGGCGCTTCCTGCCAGTTCTCCGGCAACCGCTGCCAGCGCATCCGCGCATCCATGGCGACGTCTCGGTGCGGACTGCGCTGCGCGGCCAGTCCAGGCGGCGCCCCCTGCGCCCAAAGCCCGCCGAACGCCGCCGCCCCCGCGGCGGCTGACACGGATCGAAGCACCGTCCGCCGCGACACCCCGACCATGACGCCCTCCGGATTCATACTATGTTTCGCTCCCCACTGGCGCGGGATCAGCGGAATATATCCAGACAGAGCAGGCTAAAGCCAGAGTAGTTCACCCGGAAAGCCGCACAAACATCCGATGACTGGGACCGCCCGGAGCGCGTCCAGATACCTGAAGTCCGTGAGGGCCGCCCTCACGGACTCAGATTCCCTCAGGGTTCCCCTCACGACCCGCCACCGTGCGTGAAGGCCCCTTCACGGACGTGGATTCCCTCAAGGAGCCCTTCACCGACCACCCGCCCAGCCGCAGCCGCCCGCTGCGCCCAATGCCACACAGGGGCGCGCCCCGCTACCCGCGAGACCGTAAGCCGCTGCACCCCACCATCGACGCACCCAACCGCACCAGCGCACCCCACCATCGAGGCACCCAGCCCCTCCCCCGCACCCCGATCCGAAGCCTCCCTGCGGTTCGGGGGTGCTTGTCAAGGCATCTTTCCCGCCTTGACAAGCACCCCCGAACCGTCAGCACACTCAAGCTTCGGGGTGCCCCACGCAACCCCACGAGCGCTTCGGGGTGCCCCACGCAACCCCCACAAGCAATGTCGCCCCAGGGCGACGAGCCACCCTCACAACTCCGGCAACTCCACCCGCCCCAACCACCCCGCGAAAAACCCCCGCAACGACCGCCCCGCGTAAGACTCGGCCAGCGACACGAACTCCCCCGTAGTCACCGCCCCATGCCGGTTCTCCACCGCCCAAGCCTTCACCAGCGCGAAAAACGCCGGGTCCCCCATCTCCCCGCGCAACGCATGCAGCGTCAACCCCCCACGCTTGTACACCCGCTCGTCAAACATCCGCGCCACACCAGGATCACCGATAGCCACATCCGCGGGCTTGGCCCGCACCCGCGCATGCCACGCCCGAGCCAGCTCCTCCGTCGACGCACCGCCGGAGCGCTCCGACCACAACCACTCAGTGTAAGTGGCGAAGCCCTCATTGAGCCAAATGTGCTGCCAATCCGCGACAGTCAGGCTGTTCCCGAACCACTGATGCGCCAGCTCGTGCACCACGAGCCGCTCATGAGTCCGCTTGCCGTCCACGTGGTTGGCCCCGAAGATCGCCATCCCCTGCGCCTCGATCGGATCGTCGAGGTCGTCGTCGGTCACGACCACCACGTACTCGCCGAACGGATACGGCCCGAACCACTCCTCCAGCGCGTCCATCATCCGCCCCTGCCGCCCGAAGTCCCGCGCGAACGCCCGCCGCAGCCGAGGCGGCACCGCGGCCCGCTGCACGACGCCGCCCGGACGGTCGACCGAGATCTCCGGAACCCAAGCCCCGGAAGACAATTCGAGGTCCTCGTACCGGCCGATCTGGACGCTCATCAGATACGTCGAGGTCGGCTCCGGCCGTGCGAACACCCACTTCGTGGTGCTCGCCGACTGGTAGCGCGACACGAGATTCCCCGTCGCCGCAACGAGATACGGCGACGACGTGGCCACCGCGACCCGGTAGCTCGCCTTGTCCGCCGGATGGTCGTTGCACGGGAACCACGACGGCGCGCCCACCGGCTGGCTCGCCACCAGCGCGCCGTCGGTCAGTTCGTCCCAGCCGATGTCTCCCCATCGGCTGCCGACCGGCCGCGGATTGCCCGCGTAGCGGACCTCCACCTGGAACTCGGCACCGGCCGGCACCGAGCGGGCCGGTTTGACCTGCAGCTTCAGCCCGCGCCGCACGTACTTCGCCGGTTTGCCCTCGACCAGCACGCGCGACACCCGGAACTCGCCGAAGTCGAGTGTCAGCCGGGAAAGCGCCTGGGTGGCCTCGCAGGTGAGCACCGCGGTGGCGGCCAGCCGGTTCGGCCCGATCCGGTAGTCGAGATCGAGGTCGTAGTGCCGGACCCGGTAGCCGCCGTTCCCGTGCGCGGGGAGGTACCCGTCGCCCGAGGTCTCCGCTCCGGGCGCGGCCGCTTTCCCGTTCACCCGCACCGAAACCCGCTTTCGCCCGCCGCCGTGATCTTTTCCAGGATGAGGCGCCGGGGCGGGGTCCGCAACGGTCGTGGCCTCACCGCCGCCAGGCCGAGATCGGATTGCCGAGCCAGCGGCTGTCGGCGGGCACCGCGTCGCCGCGCGTCACGAGCGAGCCGGGGCCCACCGTGGTGCGCGCGCCGATGCTCGCGCCCGGCAGCACGATCCCGTGCGGGCCGAGCGTCGCGCCCTCTTCCAGCCGCACCCGCGACATGGTCATGATCCGGTCGTGGAACAGGTGCGTCTGCACCACGCAGCCGCGGTTGATCGTCGCGCCGTCGCCCAGTTCGACCAGGTCCGACTCGGGCAGCCAGTAGGTGTCGAGCCACACGCCGCGGCCGATCTTGACGCCCATCGTGCGCAGCCACGCGGGCAGCAGCGGCGTGCCGCCGAGCGACCCGATCAGCCACGGCACCGCGAGCGCCTCGACGAACGTGTCGGCCAGCTCGTTGCGCCACACGAACGAACTCCACAGCGGATGGTCGATCTCGCGGAACTTCCCGACCAGCAGCCACTTCGCCGCGGTCGCGGTGAGCGCGGCGACGATTCCGGCCGCCAGCAGCACCGGCCCGGCCAGCAGCGCGGCGACCCAGAAACCGCCCCACGCCGCCAGCGCCAGCAGGGAACCCGCGACGCCGACGGTCAGCGCGACCGCGCACATCACCGGCAGGATCCGGCACAGCTCGACCAGCGCCCGCGCCGCCTTGAGGTGCGGCGGCGGTGTGTACGTGCGGCTGGTGTCGCTCTCCTCCACCGCGCGGCGCACCGGCAGCGGCGGCATGCCCAGGTACGACGAGCCCTTCTTCGCCTTCGCCGGCGTCGAGGACAGCACCCCGACCAGCCCGCGCTTGGGCACCGAACGGCCCGGCGCGGTCATCCCCGAGTTGCCGAGGAAGGCCTGCTTGCCGATCCGCGCCGGGGCGGCGTGCAGCCAGCCGTGGCCCAGTTCGTAGGTGGCGACCATGGTGTCGTCGGCGAGGAACGCGCCACTGTCGACTTTGGTCATCTTCGGCAGCGCGAGCACCGTAGACGCCTCCACGTTGCGGCCGACCTTCGCGCCGAGCAGCCGCAGCCACACCGGCGTGAACAGGCTGGCGTACAACGGGAACAGGCCTTCGCGGGCCATCCCCATCAGCCGCTCGGTCGCCCAGACCTGCCACGCGACGCGGCCGTGCACCGGGTGGTAGCCCTCGACCATGCCGACGCCCAGCGCGCGGACCCCGGCCAGCACAAGCAGCGCGTAGGTCAGGAAGTAGGCGACGGTGGCGACCGGCACGAACAGCAGCGCCTGGCCCAGCGCAGCACCCAAATCAGAGGTGCCAGCGACCGCATAACCGATCACCACGACTCCGGGCAGCGCGGCGATCCCGGGCAGCAGCCCGAGCAACACCGAGGTCGCGCCGTACACCGAAGCCCAGAACCGCGACCGCGGCGGACGGCTCGACGGCCACTTCAGCGCGTCTTTCAGGTCCGAGCGCACCGCGGGCGAACCGGCCCAGCGCTGGCCCGCCGGGACCGCGCCGCGCACGGTCGAACCGGCGGCGATCTCCGCGCCCTTGCCGATCCGGGCACCGGGGAACAGTGTGCTGCGCGCGCCGACCCGGGCCTCGGCCCCGATCCGCATCTTGCCGATGCGCACGAGGTCGCCGTCGACCCAGTGGCCGGACAGATCGACCTCGGGCTCCACCGCCGCGCCGCGGCCCAGTTTGAGGAAACCGGTGACCGGCGGCGGCGAGTGCAGGTCGACGTCCTTGCCGATGCGCGCGCCGAGCGCCTTCGCGTACGTCGTCATCCACGACGCGCCCGCGACGCTGTCCGCGCCGCTGAACTCGGCCAGCTTCTCGGCGGTCCACAGTCGCAAGTGGACACTCCCGCCGCGCGGGTAGGCACCAGGGCGGACCCCGGACAGCAGCACGCGCGCGCCGCCCGCGGCGATGGCGATCCGCCCCGCCGGGGTGAACAGCACGAGCCAGGCGAGCACCAGCCACGCCCAGTTCAGCGTCGGTGCCCAGGAAACGCCCAGCAGCGCCAGCACGTTCGAGCAGGCGGCGGCGAGCGTGGTCCAGCGCAGGCCGACGAGGCCCATCAGCGGGACCATCAGCAGGGACTGCACGAGCCCGGCGCGGCGCGGCGTCGGCGCGATCTCGCGGCGCTCGGTCTCCTCGCCGCTCAGCGCGTCCAGCTTCGCGGCCAGCGCGCCCAGCTTCGGATTCTGGTAGATGTCGCTGACCGACACCTCGGCGTAGCGGGTGCGGATGCGCGCGATCAGCTGCGCCGCGGTGAGGCTGCCGCCGCCGTTGGTGAAGAAGTCGGCACCGGCATTGCTCACCGACACGCCGAGGATCTCGCTCCAGCCTTCGGCCAGCCACGCCTCGGTCGGCGACAGCCCGGCCGCGCTCGCGTCCACAGTGGACAGCGGCCACGGCAGCGCGGCGCGGTCGACCTTGCCGGACGTGCGGGTCGGCAGGTCCTCGATCGTCGCGAGCAGTGGCACCAGCGCGGCGGGCAGCTGCGCGCGCAGCCGGGTCGCGGCGTCGTCGGTGTCGAGGGTTTCGCCGTCGTCGGGGACGATGTAGCCGACCAGGACCTGGTTGCCCGCCTTGGTGCGGCGGACCGCGGCGGCCGCGCCGCGCACGCCGGGCAGCGCCTGCAGCGCCGCGTCCACCTCGCCCAGCTCGATCCGGCGGCCGCCGAGCTTGATCTGCTCGTCGAGCCTGCCGAGGAACAGCAGGCCTTCCGGCTCCGCGCGGACCATGTCGCCGCTGCGATAGGCGCGCTCCCAGCCCATCGACGGCAGCGGCGCGAACTTCTGCGCGTCCTTCTCCGCGTCGAGATACCGGGCGAGCCCGGCCCCGCCGATGACCAGCTCGCCGGTCTCGCCCATGGCGACCGGCTCGCCCGCTTCGTTCACCACGACCAGCTGCCAGCCGACCAGCGGCAGGCCGATCCGCACCGGACCCTCACCGGTCATCTGCGCGGCGCAGGCGACGACGGTCGCTTCGGTCGGGCCGTAGGTGTTCCACACCTCGCGGCCTTCGACGGCCACGCGCTCGGCCAGCTCCGGCGGGCAGGCTTCGCCGCCGAAGATGAGCAGGCGCACGTCCTCCAGCGCGTCCGCCGGCCACAGCGCGGCCAGCGTCGGCACCGTCGAGACGACAGTGATGCCCTGCGCGACCAGCCACGGGCCGAGGTCGACACCGGTGCGCACCAGCGCGCGCGGCGCGGGCACCAGGCAGGCACCGTGCCGCCAGGCGAGCCACATTTCTTCGCAGGAGGCGTCGAACGCGACGCTCAGCCCGGCCAGCACCCGGTCGCCGGGGCCGATCGGCTCGTCGGTCAGGAAAAGCTGTGCCTCGGCGTCCACGAAAGCCGCCGCCGAGGCGTGCGTGACCGCGACGCCCTTCGGCTTGCCGGTGGAGCCGGAGGTGAAGATGATCCACGCGTCGTCGGCCGGGCCGGGCCGTCCGGTGACGCCGCTCGGGGTCCCGGCGACGGTGATCTCGCCGTCGGTGGCGATCGCCGCGACGCCTGCCTCGCCGAACACCAGCTCAGCGCGCTCGTCGGGATCGTCCGCGTCGACCGGCACGTAGGCCGCGCCGACCGACAGCGTCGCCAGGATCGCGACGTACAGCTCGGCGGAGCCGGAGGAGATCCGGATGCCGACGCAGTCGCCGAGGCCGACGCCGTGCTCGCGCAGCTTGCGAGCGTAGGCGTCGATCTCTTCCGTCAGCCTGCGGTAGCTCAGCGGGCCGGTGCCGTCGTCGAGCGCGGCGGCGTTCGGGTGCCGCTCCGCGGTCGCGGTGAAGACGTCCAGAAGGGTGCGCTCGGCGGCGGGGGCGGCGGTCTCGAACAGAGCGGGCGAGAGCGCGGCCTCGACGGCGAGGGTCAGGGCTTCGGTGCTGCCGGAATCGGCGGTCAGCGTCACCGGGCCACCTCGGCGGCCGGGCGCGCTCCGGTATTCCGGAACGAGGTGGGCACGGTCGAACTCTGGGCGCGCAAGCCCATCACTCACCTTTCGCGAGCGTCATTCGGGCTTGCCGTCCGAATGAGGCGCCCGTAGCGACCGTCCACCTTACGCGGCAATCAAGCCCAGGTCGCGTCCGGGTAACGGCCGCGTGTCGGACGTCACGACACGCAGGCCGGGCAAGGGAATCCCGGGAAATCGAGTTCTCCGGGATTCCCTTGCCGGGAAAGGAATCAGCGGTTGCGGGCCGCTTTTCCGCCCGCCTTGGGCTTCTGCTTCTTTTCGCGGACGCGCACATTCACCCGGACGGGACTGCCCGCGAAGCCGAACTGCTCGCGGAATTTCCGCTCGATGAACCGGCGGTAGCCTGCCTCCAGGAACCCGGTGGTGAACAGCACCAGCGTCGGCGGGCGGATGCCCGCCTGCGTCGCGAACAGCACCTTCGGCTGCTTGCCGCCGCGCACCGGCGGCGGCGTGGCCGCGACGAGGTCGGACAGCCAGCCGTTGAGCTGGCCGGTCGACACGCGCTGGTCCCACGACGACAGCGCCGTGCGCAGGGCGGGCGCGAGCTTGCGCACCGCGCGCCCGGTGAGCGCGGAGACGTTGACCTTCTCCGCCCACGGCACCCGCACGAGGCCGCGGTCCAGCTCGCGCACCATCGCGTACCGGCGGTCCTCGTCGACGAGGTCCCACTTGTTGAACACGAGCACGCACGCCCGGCCCGCCTCGACCACCATCGTCAGCACCCGCAGGTCCTGTTCGGTCAGCGGTTCCGAGGCGTCCAGCAGCACGAGCGCGACCTCGGCCGCGTCGATCGCGGTCTTGGTGCGCAGCGAGGCGTAGTACTCCGCGCCGTCGGCGAAGTTCACGCGCTTGCGCAAGCCCGCGGTGTCCACGAACCGCCAGATCTCGCCGTCCAGCTCGACCAGCGAGTCGACCGGGTCGACCGTGGTGCCCGCGACCGAGTCGACCACCGAGCGCTGCTCGCCGGAAAGCCGGTTGAGCAGGCTGGACTTGCCGACGTTCGGCTTGCCGACCAGCGCGACGCGGCGCGGCCCGGCGGTCACCGTGCCCGCTTCGCGCGGGGCCTCGGGCAGCGCGGCCATGATCGAGTCGAGCAGGTCGCCCGAGCTGCGCCCGTGCAGCGCGCTGACCGGATGCGGTTCGCCGAGACCCAGCGACCACAGCGACGCGGTGTCGGCCAGCAGCCGGTCGTCGTCCACCTTGTTCGCGGCCAGCAGGACCGGCTTCTTCGAACGGCGCAGCACGCGCGCGACGGCCTCGTCGGTGGTGGTGGCCCCCACCGTCGCGTCGACGACCAGCAGCACCGCGTCCGCGGTCCGCATGGCCATCTCCGCCTGCGCCGCGACCGAGGCCTGCAAGCCGGTGGCGTCGGGCTCCCAGCCGCCGGTGTCGACGAGCGTGAACCGGCGCCCGGCCCAGAAGGCGTCGTAGGCGACGCGGTCGCGCGTCACGCCCGGCACGTCCTGCACGACCGCTTCCCGGCGGCCGAGGATGCGGTTGACCAGCGTGGACTTGCCCACGTTCGGCCGCCCGACCACGGCGAGCACCGGCTGCGCGGCGGCCGCCCGGCCGTCCGCTTCCTCGGCCTCGATCTGCGCGTCGAGCGCGGCGAACTCGGACTCGTCGGACCAGCTTCCGTCGACCTCGCCCAGCCCGTCCACCGCACTGTCGGCGGCGTCAAACCCTGTCATCGTTTCCCAACTTCACCTACGGCGTGGCGAACCCGTGTTCGCCACGCCAGTCGTCCAAAGCCTGCACGAGCGCCGCGAGCTGCGTGCGCAGCTCTTCGGTGCCCTGGTCCAAGCCCTTGCGGCCCGGACCGACCTTCAGCGCGAACGGCTCCCCGAAGAGGAGGTCCACGCGCGGGCGCCAGCGGCGCTTGCCGTCGGCGGGTTTGCGCGTCCCGCGGATCGCGATCGGCAGCACGGTGGCTCCCGAAGCGCGCACCAGCCACGCCGCACCGCGCTCCGCGGCCCCGACGTCGCCCCCGCCGCGCGTGCCTTCCGGGAAGACCCCGACCGCCCCGCCCGCCTTGAGCACTCCGACCGCCGTGGTCAGCGGCGTCCGGTCGATCTCGCCCCGGCGGACCGGGATCTGGCCGATCGCCCGCAGGAACCGGCCGCCGATCCCGGTGAACAGCTCGGCCTTGGCCAAGAACGCGCTGCGGCGCGGAAGCAAACCGATCACCAGCTGCGGATCGACGTTCGAACTGTGGTTCGCGATCACCACGAGCGGCCCGCCGGCGGGCACCCGGTCGCGGCCGTGCACCCGGATCCGGAACGCCGGACGCAGATAATACCGGCCGGAGATCCGGCCGACGTCGTGCAGGAGGCCGTTCGCCCCTTCGGGCAGGGCGCCGCTCACCGGCTGACCCCGGCCTCGGCGGCGGCGGGTTCGGCCGGGCAGTCGCCGAGCAGCCCCCGCCCGCGGGCGAGTTCGGCCAGCGCGACGATCACCTGGTCGATCGTCAGCTCGGAGGTGTCCACCTGGACCGCGTCCCCGGCCGCGCGCAGCGGCGAGGCGGCGCGCGTGGAGTCGATCCGGTCGCGGCGCTCCACCGATTCGCGGGCGGACTCGACGCTCGAAGCGCGGCCCGCCGCGGAGTCCTGGGTGTTCCGCCGCGCGGCGCGGACCTCGGCCGAGGCGGTGAGGTAGATCTTGAGCGGCGATTCCGGCGCGACGGTGGTGCCGATGTCGCGGCCCTCCACGACGATCCCGCCCTCGCCCTCGACCGCGTCGGCGATGATCCGGCGCTGACGGGCGACGAGCACCTCGCGCACCTGCGGCACGGCTGACACCGGCGACACCGCGCGGGTCACCTCGGGGCCGCGGATCTCGGCCGCGACGTCCTCGCCGGCCAGCCGGACGTCCGGCCGTTCCGGGTCAGTGCCGAGCGAGAAGCCGACGTCGTGGGCGAGCGCGCCGACGGCGTGTTCGTCGTCGAGATCGATCCCGGCCCGCAGCACGGCGAGCGTGACGACGCGGTACATCGCTCCGGTGTCGAGGTAGCGGGCGCTCAGCCGTCCGGCGAGCTTGCGCGCCACCGTGGTCTTGCCGGTTCCCGACGGGCCGTCCAGCGCGACCACCCCACGTAGGGCTCCCGTCACCGATGCTCTCCTCACGTTCGTCCCGCACACCCCGTCCGGTTCATTCTGCCCGTAGCCGATCCCGGCACCTCAGGCGGTGCCCGCGGCGGAGTTTCAGGCGTCGCTAGACAATCTAGCGGCGCTAATCTAGCGTTGCGTTTGTTCCTAGCACTGCTAACTCACCGGGGTTCCCATGCTGATCACCGCTTACGTCCTCGCCGCCATCCCCGTCCTCGGCATCATCTACGTCGGGTTCGCCTATCTGTTCGCCCCGGCGAAGACCGCCGCGACGTTCGGCCTGCGGGAAATCCCGGCCGGATCGACGGCGTTCTTCGAGATCAAGGGGAACCGCGACCTCGGCACCGGGCTGATCCTCGGCGTCGCGATGCTCGCGGGCAGCGCGCACCTGGCCGGCTGGCTGCTGCTGGCCGCGACCGTCATGCCGGTCTGCGACATGCTGATCATCCTGCGGCACAAGGGCAAGAAGAGCGCGGCCTACGGAGTGCACGGCGCGACCGCCGCGTTCATGGCCGCCACCTCGGTGCTGTTCCTGCTGGGCTGAACTCGGCGAATCGGACAATGAGTTACCGTGGCTGATGTGAACGTCGAAGTCACCCCTCTTCCCGGAATCGGTGTCCGCAAGGACTTCGCCACCCGCGCGGGCCGCCGCATCGGCGTCGTGACCCAGCGGGACGGCAAGATCGAGCTGATCGTCTCCAAGTCCGACGATCCGGACGCCTGCCTCGCGTCGCTGCCGCTGACCGCGGACGAGGCGGGCGCCCTCTCGAACCTGCTCGGCGCGCCGCAGCTGGTGGCGCAGCTGAACGAGGAGCACCGCGAGCTGCCGGGCATCAACACGAAGCAGCTGCCGATCACGGCGGACAGCCCGTTCGACGGCCGTTCGCTCGGCGACACCGCGATGCGCACGCGCACCAGCGTCTCGATCGTCGCGGTGATGCGAGCCGGGCAGGTGCACCCCTCGCCGACGCCGGACTTCCTCTTCACCGCGGGCGACCTGCTCGTCGTGGTCGGGACTTCCGAGGGCCTGGAAGCCGCCGCCAAGATCCTCAAGCACGGCTGATGGATCACACCGCACTTTCGCTGGTCGAGCTCGGCGCGGTCTTCTTCGTGCTCGGCGCGCTGGGCAGGCTCGCCGGCCGGATCGGCCTCTCCCCCATCCCCCTGTACCTGCTCGGCGGCCTGTGCTTCGGCTCGGGCGGGCTGATCCCGCTCGCCGACATCGGCGATTTCTCCCACCTCGCCAGCGAGATCGGCGTGGTGCTGCTGCTCCTGCTGCTCGGCCTGGAGTACTCCGCGGCCGAACTGTTCAACGGGATGCGGCGGTCCTGGACCGCAGGCCTGGTGGACATCGTGCTCAACGCCGCCCCCGGCGCGGCGGTCGCGCTGCTCCTGGGCTGGGGCCCGATCGGCGCGATCGTCATGGCGGGCGTCACGTACATCTCGTCGTCCGGAATCATCGCGAAGGTCCTCGGCGATTTGGGGCGGCTTGGTAACCGCGAGACGCCGGTGGTGCTGTCGATCCTCGTGTTCGAGGACCTCGTGATGGCGCTGTACCTGCCGATCCTGACCGCGATTCTCGGCGGGGTGAGCCTGCTCGGCGGGCTGGAAGCGGTCGGGATTTCACTGCTGGTGATCACCGTGGTGCTGGTGATCGCGCTCAAGTTCGGGCGGTATGTGTCGGCGCTGGTGGACAGCGACGACCGGGAAGTCTTCCTGCTCAAGATCCTCGGTGCGGCGCTGCTGGTGGCCGGGATCGCTTCGGCGTTGCAGGTTTCGGCGGCGGTCGGGGCGTTCCTGCTGGGCATCGCGGTGTCCGGATCGACCGCGCACAACGCGACCCGGCTGCTGGAGCCGTTGCGGGATTTGTTCGCCGCGATGTTCTTCGTGGTGTTCGGGCTGAACACCAATCCGTCGTCGATCCCGCCGGTGCTCGGCTGGGCCGCCGTGCTCGCTGTCGTGACCACTGTGACGAAGGTGGCTACTGGATGGTGGGCTGCTCGACGGCAGAAGATCGGCCGGTTGGGCCGGGCCCGTGCCGGGGCGGCTTTGGTCGCACGAGGCGAGTTTTCGATCGTCATCGCCGGGCTGGCGGTCACCGCCGGCGCGGTGGACGGCGAACTGGCCGCGCTGGCGACGGCTTACGTACTGCTGATGGCGATCCTCGGGCCGACCGCCGCGCGAGTGGTCGAGCCGATCGCGAAAGCCATGCAGCGCAAGGCCGCCGCGAAGGAAACCGTCACCGCCAGCTGACGTTCGTGAGGGGGACCCTGAGGGAATCTGATTCCCTCAGGGTCCCCCTCACGGCTTTCGTCAACGCAGGTCGAAGCGCGCGGCCGCGGGGACGTGCGCCAGGGGGCCCGCGGGGGCGGATTCCGTCCGCGGACGCGCCGGAACCGCACCGGCCAGCGGGACCTGGGCCGAGGTCTTGGCCAGGTCGATGGTCAGCTTCGGCGGATTCGCCGGCGCGGTGATGAAATTGGCGTCCGTCCCGCCGATCACCAGCGCCAGTCGGTGCCCGGCCGGGACGACGTGGTCCGTGCTCGCGAGACGGAACGTCATCGTGTACGCCTTGCCCGGCGTGAGCCGCGCTTCCCGGCTCAGCGACTGGTAGTTCGCCAGATCCGCCCAGCCGCGGCTGATGATCGTGTAGTCCACGTTCTTCGTGTCCGCGCTGGTCACCTTGTAGCAGGCGCTGTCGCCGTCAGTGCTCGAACCCCAGCACGTGCGGTCCGTGCCGGTCACGATTCCCTCGCCGGGGCCGGAGAAATTGCGGATCGTCGCCGGGCCGTAGTCCACCAGCATCGCCGACAGATGCGCGGTCGAGGTGCTCGGCGTGGCCGTCACGGTGATCGACGAGGTGCCCGAGACCTGCACCGGCGAGGTGAGCGCGGCGGTGCTGTAGAGCACACGGTTCGCCGACGTGGCCGACGGATTCGCCGCCCACTCGTTCTCCCCCGCGCTCGGGTTGTCGGTGAACGACGCGGTGCCCCGGCTGCCCGCAGTGCCGAGCGTGCCGACGCCTGCCGTACGGCCTGGCTGCGGACGCAGGATCGTGGCCTTCGTGCCCGGTGCCGGGTAGGTCGCTTCGTTCGCCCACTGGTCCGGCTGGCGCTCGACGGTCGCCTGCGGTTCCTTCTCGATGCCGTTGTCGACGCCCATCAGGTAGTGGTCGAACCACCGGTGCAGGGTGTCGACCCACTCGGTGCGGCGGTAGTCGAACGGGTCGACGTGGCCGGTCTGCGCAAGCCAGATCTTGCGCTGCACGCCCTTCGCGGCGAGCGCGTCCCACCATTGGCCGTAGTTGATCGGCATGACATTCAGATCGTTCACGCCGTGCGAGATGAACACGCTGGCGCGCACGTTCTTCGCGTTCGCCACGTAGTCGCGCTCCGCCCACAGCGGCCCGTAATCGCCGTTCCCGGTCGCGCCCTCGGCGAGTTTCCGGTTCTGCGCCGAACAATCCTGGCCGCCGTTGCGCTGCTCGACGGTCTGCGCGAGCCCGTCCGGGTTGAAGCCGAACGAGACGCCGTCCGAGCGGTAGTAGTCGTACCAGGAGCTGATCGCGGAGATCGGCACGATGGTCTTGAGCCCCTCGACGCCGGTCGAGGCGACGCCGTTGGCGATGGTGCCGTCGTAGGACTTGCCGATCATCCCGACGCCGCCGTCGCTCCAGCCCGCCGACATCTTCGTGCCGCCGGTTTTCGCGGTATAGCCGGTCGCGCGGCCGTTCAGCCAGTCCACGACCTTCTTGGCCGACTGGACGTCCGAGTTGCCGCCGACGTCGACGCAGCCGGTCGACCGGTTGGTGCCCGCCAGGTCCACGAGCACCGTCGCGTAGCCGCGCGGGACGAAGTAGTTGTCGTAGAACAGCGGGAAGCCGACCGGGCGGCCCTGCGCGTCGTACGTCTTGAACTGGGTTTCGTTGCCGCGCCCCACCGAGGAGTAGTACGGGCTGGCGTCCATGATCACCGGGATCTTCTTGCCCGCCTCGGCCGGTTCCTTCGGCCGCACGATGTCGGCGGCGACCCGGTCCGGCACGCCGTCCCCGTCGCCGTCCCGGCCGAGGTCGACCCACACCGTCTCGCGGATCGCCCCGGCGTAGTCGTACACCGGTTCGGTGCCGGTTCTCGCCGGGGCGGCCGTCGCGGCCGCCGGCGCCACCACTCCCGCGGCCAGCACCGCGGCGGCGCACAGCCCTGTCAGCACACGCATTCCCGTCGCCCTCCAGAGTCGTCGTCGGGTACCGACAACTCAACCCGGGCGGCGGGGTCCGGCAGCAGGGCCGAAAGTGGGGAACCGGTCAGAGTCCCACGGTGCGGTACAGCGTGCCGACCTCGCCGCGGTTCAGCCTGCGGATCGTGCCCTGGCGCTGATTGCCCAGCTGCACGTCGCCGACCGCGGTGCGCACCAGCTTGCGGACCGGATGCCCGGTGGCCGCCATCAGCCTGCGCACGATGTGCTTGCGGCCCTCGTGGATCACCAGCTCGATCATGCTCCGGCCGGAATGCATGTCCTTGACCCGGAACTGGTCGACCTTCACGATCCCGTCCGGCAGCTCCCAGCCCGCGCGCAGCTCCTTGCCCAGCCCGCGCGGCACCAGGCCCTCGACTTCGGCGAAGTAGGTCTTGAGCACCCGGTACGACGGGTGCATCAGCCGGTGCCCGAGGTCGCCGTCGTTGGTCAGCAGCAGCAGGCCCTCGGTGTTCTCGTCGAGCCGCCCGACGTGCACGACGCCCGGGGTCTCCTCCCACCGGCCGCGCAGGTAGTCGCCGACGCACGGGCGGCCCCGGTCGTCCGACATCGTGGAGTGCACGCCCTTGGGCTTGTTGAACGCGAGGTACACGAGGTCGTCGCGGAGGTTGACCCGCGTGCCGTCGACGTGGATCACCGCCTCGTCCGGGTGCACGCGGCGACCGAGTTCGGTGACGACCTCGCCGTCCACCTCGACCCGGCCGGCCGCGATCAGGTCTTCGGCCGCCCGGCGCGACGCCACGCCCGCCTGCGACAGGACCTTCTGCAGGCGGATGCCGTCGGGGTGTTGCTCAGATGTCATCGATGGTGTCCACTTCGGGTAGCAGCGGAGCGATCGGGGGCAGGTCGTTCAGCGACGACAGCCCCAGTCGCTCCAGGAACAGCTCGGTCGTCACGTACAGCGTGCCCGTGGTCTCCGGGTCGGTGCCCATCTCCTCGATGAGCCCCCGCGCCAGCAGGGTCCGGATCACGCCGTCCACGTTCACCCCGCGCACCGCCGCGACCCGGGCCCGGGTGACCGGCTGCCGGTACGCGATCACGGCGAGGCTCTCCAGCGCGGCCCTGGTCAGCTTCGACCGCTGGCCGTCCAGCAGGAGCTTCTCCACGAACGGGGCGTAGGTGTCCCTAGTGTAGAACCGCCACCCTTCGCCGACGCGCCGCAGGTCGATCCCGCTGGCCCGCTCGGCGAACTTCTGCGCCATGGTGCGCAGCGCGACGGTCACCCTGGCGACCGGCTGGTCCAGCGTTTCGGCGAGAGAATCCTCCGCGATCGGCGAATCCACGACGAGCAGCAAGGCTTCGAGGGCGGCTTCGAGCGCCTCGTCGTCCTCGACGCTGGGCAGGCCGCTGTCCACGGCGACCAGGCCTTCGTCATCGGAAGGCTCGGCGGCTTCCGGATCGGCTTCGGGGGTTCCGTCAGCTTCGGGCTCGGCTTCTGTTTCGGGCTCGGCTTCTGCTTGCGGCTCGGTTTCGGCTGGCTCCGGGGCCTCGGCTTCCGCCGCAGGAGCTGACGCGACAGGCTCCGCCTCGTTTTCCGGCTGCGGCGCGGTTTCCGGCTCAGTCTCCTCGGCCTGCTCGACCGGTGCGCCGTCGTCTTCGGTGCTCACCCGTATTCCTCCTCCTCGGCCGCCGCGCGGTCGTGCTCGGCGGCGGCGGACGCCTCGGCCACGCTGCCGCCGGTCCAGCGGACGTGCAGTTCCGCCAGTGCCTCCAGCTGGTCGAACTGCACCGACGATTCGCGGTACAGCTCCAGCAGCGCCAGGAACCGGGCCACGACCTCCACCGTGTGCTCGCAGTCCGAGGTCAGTTCCTTGAACGTCGCCTGCCCGGCCTCGGCGAGCTTCAGCCGCAGCAGCGCGGCGTGCTCGCGCACGGACACGCGGCCCATGTGGATGTGCGCGATCGACACCTGCGGCGGCGGTTTCGGCCGGAACACCGCGACCGCGATCTCCGCGAACCGTTCCGGCGTGACGCCCAGCATCACCTCCGGCAGCAGCCCGAGATACCGCTCCTCCAGCGCCACCGACCGCGGGTACCGCCGCAGCGCGCCTTCCTCCAGCTCGCCGAACAGCGCGGCCACCTGCTTGTACGCGCGGTACTGCAGCATCCGCGCGAACAGCACGTCGCGGGCTTCCAGCAACGCGAGGTCGTCCTCGTTCTCGACCTCGGCCGCGGGCAGCAGCCGGGCGGCCTTGAGGTCGAGCAGGGTCGCGGCGATCACCAGGAACTCGGTGGTCTCGTCGAGGTTCCAGTCCGGGCCGAGCGCGCGGGTGTAGGCGATGAAGTCGTCGGTGACCGTGTGCAGGGCGACCTCGGTGACGTCCAGCTGGTGCTGCGAGATCAGCTGCAGCAGCAGGTCGAACGGGCCCTCGAAGTTCTGCAGCCGCACCTTGAACTTCGAGGAGCCCTCGTCGGCGGCGTATCCCTCGGGGATGGTGCCGCCGTGCACCGTCTCGTGCTCGGCCGGAGCGTCGCCGGGAGTCTCCGGGACGTCCGCGGCCGCGGCACCGTCGGTGTTCTCAGCGCTAGCAGTGTTCTCCGAGACTGCCGCTTCCGGCTCCGGCAGCTCGGCCGATGCCGGTTCGTCCATCAGCCCTCGGTTCCGCCGTCCTCGCTGTTCGCCCGCAATCGCTGCACCAGCACGGAGTCCTCGCCGCGCTGGTCGAAGTCGGCGAGCAGCACGGCGACCGCCTCGCGGACCAGCCTGCCGCGGTCGACCACCAGGTCGTGCTTGGCGCGCAGGTTCAGCCGGGCCTGCTCCATCGCGAGCAGTTCCTCGCCGGAGACGTACACGGTGATCTTCGCGTCGTGTTTGGTGCGCCCGGACCCGCTGCGCGCCGCGTTGCGGGACAGCTGGTCGGCCTCGGCGGGCGCGCTCGGCTTGCGCGGAGCCACCGGTTCCGCGGGAGCGGGCACGGCGGGTCGTTCGAGCGCGGGGGCGGCCGGACTGGAGGTGAGGCGGAAAAGCTCCGACGCTCCGGGCAGGGAAGCGCGCCTGCTCACCGCGCGATCACCTCACGGGCCAGCGCGCGGTAAGCCGCGGCGCCGGCGGACTTGGGGGCCCAGGTCGTGATGGGCTCGCCCGCGACCGTCGTCTCGGGGAACCGCACGGTGCGGTTGATCACCGTGTCGAACACGGTGTCGCCGAATGCCTCGACCACGCGAGCCATGACCTCCTTCGAGTGCAGGGTTCTCGGGTCGTACATCGTGGCGAGAATCCCCGTGATGTCCAGTTTGGGGTTGAGGCGTTCCTGCACCTTCTCGATCGTGTCGATCAGGAGCGCGACGCCTCGCAGACTGAAGAACTCGCACTCCAGGGGGATGATCACACCGTCCGCGGCGGTCAATGCGTTCACCGTCAACAGGCCGAGCGAGGGCTGGCAGTCGACAAGAACATAGTCGTAGTCGTTCAGCACCGGACGAAGGACCCGTAACAACGTGTGCTCGCGCCCTACCTCCGCGACGAGCTGGACCTCCGCCGCGGACAGGTCGATGTTGCTCGGCAGCAGGTCAACGCCGTCGACGCGGGTTTTGCGGAGCACGTCCTCGATCTGCACCGAGCGCTCCATGATGACGTTGTAGACCGTCTGGTCCAGTTCGTGCGGCTGGATGCCGAGCCCGACCGACAGCGCGCCCTGCGGGTCGAAGTCGACCAGCAGCACCCGGCGGCCGCATTCGGCGAGCGCGGCGCCGAGGTTGATCGTGGACGTGGTCTTGCCGACCCCGCCCTTCTGGTTGCACATGGCGAGCACCTTCGCCGGGCCGTGCCGCTCCAGCGGCGGCGGCTCGGGGATCTCGCGCAGCGGGCGCCCGGTCGGCCCGATCCCGCTCTCCGCGCGCTCCTTCGCCCGCATCCGGGCGCGTTCGGCGCGGGTCAGCGGCCGTTCCGGCTCGTCGCCCTCGTGGTACGCCGGCGTGGCGATCCGCGCGTGCTCCAGGTTCGCCGCGGCCGAACCGGAGGACCCGGCGGACCCGGACAGCCCGGCTGGCCCGGCGGACGCTGCCGGGTCCTCCGGCTGGTTCGGGGTCGGTGTCGACATGGCGCGAAAGCTCCTTGTTCGGCGGGGTCTCCGGGGAGCCTATGCGGATTTCCGGAGCACCGGCAAAGCGCCGCGCCGGGCCGCACGGGCCGAGTCACCGCAGCGTGGGAAGGCTCTAGGGCGGTCGAGCGTTCAGCCGAGCGCGCGCGGATGCGCGGTGGCGTAGACCTCTCGCAGCGTCGTGACCGTGACGAGCGTGTACACCTGGGTCGTGGTCACCGAGGCGTGGCCGAGCAGTTCCTGCACCACGCGGACGTCCGCGCCGCCCTCCAGCAGGTGGGTCGCGAACGAGTGGCGCAGGGTGTGCGGCGACACCGCGGCGGTGATCCCGGCTCGCTCGGCGGTGTCCTTGAGCACCTGCCACGCGCTCTGCCGGGAGAGCCGGCTGCCGCGGGCGTTGAGGAAGATCGCCGAGGCGCCCCGGCCGTTCGCGGCGAGCGCGGGGCGGGCCCGGACCAGGTACGCGTCGAGTGCTTCCAGCGCGGGACGGCCGATCGGCACCAGCCGCTGCTTGCCGCCCTTGCCGTCGAGCAGGACGGTGCGCTCGGTGTCGTCCACATCGTCCACATCGAGCCCGACGGCCTCGGAAATCCGGGCTCCGGTCGAATAGAGCAGTTCCAGCAGCGCACGGTCGCGCAGGGCGCGTTCGCCGTCCGGCGGCGGAGTGTCGAGCAGCTTGAGGACGTCCCCGACCGGCAACGCCTTGGGCAGCCGCTTCGCCGCGGCGGGCGGGCGGACGTCGCGGGCCGGGTCGTGTTCGGTGAGCCCGTCCGCGTGCGCGAACTTGTGCAGCCCGCGCACCGCGACCAGCGCCCGCGCGGCCGACGACGCTGCCAGCGGCTGGTGTTCTTCGTCGCCCTCGCGCAGCGCGGCTCCGAACGACGTGACGTGCGCGGGCGTGACCTCGGTCAGCCGCACGATCCCCGCCGCTTCCAGATGGGCGGCGTAGCGGCGGAGGTCGCGCGAGTAGCTGTCGAGGGTGTTGCGGGCAGTGCCGCGTTCGACGACGAGGTGGTCGAGGTACGTGGCGATCGCGCCCCGCACCTCGACCCTCGCGTCATTCACGCCGCCACTCTAGGACGGCGCACCGGCAGAATCCGGAAATTCAGCCCTCGGCCAGTCGGCGAGCGAACCGCGAAGGCCGGTCCCGCCACGGCGCGTCGGCCGGGCGCGTCGCCGCCGCGCCGGTCAGCACCGCGTGCGCCGAGAGCACTCCCGACACGGTCGCCCCGTTGACCAGCTCGCCGGAAAGGGCCATCCGGACCGCCTCGGCGAGCGGGAACTTCCGCACCACCAGGTCGGCCTCCTCCTCGCCGAGCACCTCGCGGTCCACTTCGGACAGATCGCGCGCGAGGAAGACCCGCACCACCTCGTCGGTGAACCCGGGCGAGGCCGCGACGTCGACCAGGGTTTCCCAGCGGGCCGCGGCCAGCCCGGATTCCTCGGCCAGCTCGCGCTTCGCCGCCTCGACCGGCTCCTCCCCCGGGTGGTCGATCAGCCCGGCGGGCAGCTCCCACAGCCTGCGCCCGAGCGGATGCCGGTACTGGTGCACGAGGGTGACGTTGTCCTCGCTGTCCAGCGCCGCGATCACCACCGCGCCGAGATGTTCGACCACCTCGCGTTGGGCGGTTTTCCCGCCGGGCATCACGACGTCGTCGACCCGGAGGCCGACGACGCGTCCCACGTGGACGACCGTGCTGCCGGCGACGGAGAACTCGTGCGTGCCGGGCGCGCTCACCGAGCCGCCACGGGCGTTTCGGGCAGTTCGACCGGGAGCCGCTCGGCGACCTTGCGGTCCACGACGGCCTTCACGAACGCGCTGAACAGCGGGTGCGGCCGGGTCGGGCGGCTCTTCAGCTCGGGGTGCGCCTGGGTGCCCACGAAGAACGGGTGCACGTCCGCGGGCAGTTCGACGAACTCGACCAGCCGGTCGTCCGGCGAGGTGCCGGAAAAGACCAGGCCCGCGTCGCCGATCTGCTTGCGGTAGGCGTTGTTCACCTCGTAGCGGTGCCGGTGCCGCTCGGACACTTCGGTGCCGCCGTACGCCTTGGCCACCTGCGAACCGGCCTTGAGCTTCGCCGGGTACGCGCCGAGCCGCATCGTGCCGCCCATGTCCCGCTCCCCCGCGACGACGTCGCGCTGGTCGGCCATGGTCGAGATCACCGGGTGCTGGGTGTTCTCGTCGAACTCGGCCGAGTTCGCGTCCTCGATGCCCGCCAGGTTCCGGGCGCTCTCGATGACCATGCACTGCAGGCCGAGGCACAGCCCCAGCAACGGCACGCCGTGCGTGCGCGCGTAGTGGATCGCGCCGACCTTGCCCTCGATGCCGCGGATGCCGAACCCGCCCGGGATCAGCACACCGTCCACATCGGACAGCACGGACGCCGCGCCGGATCCGGTCTGCGCGTCGTCCGAGGCGACCCAGACGATCTCGACCTTGGCGCGGTGCGCGAACCCGCCCGCGCGCAGCGCCTCGGTGACCGAGAGGTACGCGTCCGGCAGGTCGATGTACTTGCCCACCACGGCGACCCGGACGATCTCGCTCGGGTTGTGCACGCGGTCGAGCAGGTCGCCCCACACCGTCCAGTCGACGTCCCGGAACGGCAGGCCCAGCCGGCGCACCACGTACGCGTCGAGCGCCTCGCCGTGCAGCACCTTCGGGATGTCGTAGATCGAGCGCGCGTCCGGGCAGGCGATGACCGCCTCGGTGTCGACGTCGCACATCAGGCCGATCTTGCGCTTGAGGTCGTCCGGGATCTCCCGGTCCGCGCGGCACACCAGCGCGTCCGGCTGGATGCCGATGTTGCGCAGCGCGGCGACCGAGTGCTGGGTCGGCTTGGTCTTGAGCTCGCCGGAGGGGGCGAGGTAGGGCACCAGCGACACGTGCAGGAAGAAGCAGTTCTCCCGGCCGACGTCGTGGCGCACCTGGCGGCACGCCTCGAGGAACGGCAGCGACTCGATGTCGCCGACCGTGCCGCCGACCTCGGTGATCACCACGTCCGGCGCGACGCCGTTCTCGTCCGGCCCGGCCGCGGCGGTGATCCGCGCCTTGATCTCGTCGGTGATGTGCGGAATCACCTGGACGGTGTCGCCGAGGTACTCGCCGCGGCGTTCCTTGGCGATCACCTCCGAGTACACCTGTCCGGTGGTGACGTTCGCCTTGCCGTCGAGAGAGCGGTCGAGGAAGCGCTCGTAGTGCCCGATGTCGAGATCGGTCTCGGCGCCGTCGTCGGTGACGAACACCTCGCCGTGCTGGAACGGGTTCATCGTCCCGGGGTCGACATTGAGGTACGGGTCGAGCTTCTGCATCGTGACGCGAAGTCCGCGCGCGGTGAGCAGCTGTCCGAGGCTGGACGCCGTCAGACCCTTACCCAGAGAGGAGGCCACGCCTCCGGTGACAAAGACATACTTGGTAGCCCGCGACTGAAGTCCCACGGGCCGCCAGCATATCCCACTCCCGGCAGATCGCTCGCCGACGCCTCTTCCCGGCGCGGCGGAATCGGTTCACCCGCCCCGCGCTAGGCTGCGCGGCGTGCCGAACATCCGCGATGACCACTGGACCGCCCCGGCCGCGGGCGCCTCGCTGGACGCCGCGGTGCGCGTCCCCGGATCGAAGTCGATCACCAACCGGGCCTACGTGCTCGCCGCGCTCGCGGGCGCCCCCACGCGGGTGCGCCATCCGCTCGATTCGCGCGACACCCGGCTGATGCTGGCCGCGCTCGCCTCGCTGGGCGCGCTTTCGGAAGAGACCATCGACGGCTTCCTCGTCCACCCGCTCGGCACCATCAGCGGGCGCGGCGACGAAACGGCCGTCACCCTCGGCAACGCCGGAACTGTCGCCCGTTTCACGCCCGCGCTCGCCACGCTCGGCGACGCGTCGGTGCGGTTCGACGGCGACGAGGCGATCCGCCGCCGCCCGATCGACCCGCTGCTGGCCGCGCTGCGCAAGCTCGGCGCGCGGATCGACGACGGCGGGCGCGGTGCGCCGCCGTTCACCGTGCACGGCACCGGCGGGTTGCGCGGCGGCCGGGTGGATCTCGATTCGTCGGCCTCCAGCCAGTTCCTGTCCGCGCTGCTGCTCGCCGGTCCGGCGTTCGAGCAGGGCGTCACGGTGCGGCTGGTCGGCGGTGCCCCGCCGAGCGAACCGCACATCGCCATGACGCTGGACATGCTGCGCCGGTTCGGGGCCGCTGTGGACCGTTCCGGCACGGAATTCCGTGTGGAGCCGGCGAAACTGTCGTGCCCGGAGTACGTCGTGGAGCCGGACCTGTCCACCGCGGCCCCGTTCGTGGCCGCCGCGGTCGTCGGCGGCGGGACGGTCCGGGTGCACGGCTGGCCGAAGCAGACCACCCAGCCGGGCGACTGGCTGCGCGGCCTGGTGGCCGAACTGGGCGCGAAGGCGACGCTGGACGACGACGGCCTGGTCGTCACCGGCGGCGGCGCGTTCCCCGGCATCGACCTCGATCTGCACGAGGTCGGCGAACTGACCCCGGTCGTCGCGGCGATGCTGTGCTTCGCCGAGAGCCCGTCGAGCATCACCGGCGTCGCGCACCTGCGCGGCCACGAGACCGACCGGCTCACCGCGCTGGCGACCGAGCTGTCCGGTCTGGGCGCGGGCGTCACCGAACTTGAAGACGGCCTGGAAATCACTCCGGCCCCGATGCACGGCGGCGTTTTCCGCACTTACGAGGACCACCGGCTGGTGATGGCCGCGGCGGTACTGGGCCTGCGCGTGCCCGGTGTGCTGGTCGAGAACCCGGAGACGGTCGGCAAGACGTTCCCGAAGTTCGTCGAGACGTGGAGCGACGCCGTCAGCTGAGCAACCGGCGGACCTCGTCGGCCACCACCTCGGGTTCGGTGACCGGCACCAGATGCCCGGACTTCTCCGCGATCCGGTGCCGTCCTCCGGAGGAAACTCGTTGCGCGTGCGCGGCATTCGCCTCCGCGCGCAGGGCGGCGTTCATCCCGTCCCCGGCCCGGCCGCCGGACACGACCGTCACCGGGCAGTCGCCCGGTGCGGGCGGATCCGCCCGCCAGGTCTCCAGTTCGTCGAGGAAGGTCCGCGCCTGCTCGGTCTGGGTGCGCAACACCTGCGGTGTAAAGCCTTCTCGCACCAGGTCGCGCCGGACGTCTTCGGGAACCGCCCGCACCATGGGCCGGTACAAGAACTTCAGCAAACCGGTCGCCGCGAGGATCCGGCCGGTGCGCAGCAGCTTCCGTTCGAGGCCGCGGAATCGAGGCGAGAACACCACTTCCGCCGCCTCGTCGGTCGGGTCGACCAGGACCAGTCCCGCGATTTTCGCCGAGGTCCGCGACGCGGCGAGCCGCACGATCGGCCCCCCGGCGCTGTGCCCGGCGAGCACGTACGGCCCCGGCCCGAAGTGGCGCAGCACGTCGACGAGATCGTCGGCCATCCGGTCCAGCGTGCGCCCGGACGGATCCGGCGCGCTGCGGCCGAGCCCGGACCGGTCGTACACCACCGCCCGCGCGAACTCGCCGACCAGCGGCTGCACGAGCCCCCACGACGATCGGCTCGCCGCCGCACCCGCCTCGAACACGACCGTCGGCCCGGAGCCGGGACCGGGCAGCACCATCG
Source organism: Amycolatopsis rubida (assembly GCF_900115345.1). Taxonomy (GTDB): domain Bacteria; phylum Actinomycetota; class Actinomycetes; order Mycobacteriales; family Pseudonocardiaceae; genus Amycolatopsis; species Amycolatopsis rubida. The sequence continues at coordinate 97,864 of NZ_FOWC01000022.1, forward strand.
CGTACAGCCGCCGTCCGTCCCTTGTGAACACCCACTCCGGCTCGCCCTGCACGTGTGACACCGGCGACCCCCTCCGCTCGAAGTTAGGGTCACCTTACCCGCGGGATGTCGTGCGTGCTGGCACCGGTTAGAACCGGCATCCCCCCTCACGAGGCCCAGCTCAGCCCGCCGGTCGCTCGTCCCGCTCGTCGTCCCCGAACAGGTCGCGCAGCGTCACCGCGCGGTTGACCCGGACGTGCTCGGCGGCGTACTCGCGCGCCCGCTCCACGTCGCCGGATCCGATCGCGTCCACCAGGCGGCGGTGCTCGTCGAGCAATGCGTCCCAATGCTCGTTCTGGCTGGTCAGCCAGCGCAGCTGACCTTCGAGCGGATGCAGCATCGTGGTGAGCAGCCGGTTGCCCGCGATGGCGATGATCTCGTCGTGCAGCCTGCTGTTGACCTCCGAAATCCGCGCACCGTCGCCACCCTGGGTGACCCGCGCGGACTCGGCGAGCAGCCGCTCCAGCCGCCGCATCTCCGGCTTCCCGGCCCGTTCCGCGGCACGCGCGGCGGCCAGGCTCTCCAGCGCCTCCCGGACGTCGAACAGCTCCTCGACATCCGCTCGCGCCAGCTGCCGCACCACCACCCGCCGGGGCGAGGGCACGACCACGAAGCCCTCGGACTCCAGGCTGCGGATCGCCTCGCGCACCGGCACCCGCGACACCCCGAGATCCTCGGCCAATTCGCGCTCGACCAGCCGGTCCCCCGGCTTCAGCCGTCCGGTCAGGATCCGTTCCCGCAGCTCGTCGAGCACCCGGGCGCGCGTCGCCGCGAGCGGCGGCCGGCCCTCCGTGGCGCCCACCTGTCCCCCTCTCGCCGACCTCGGACATCGCCGAGTTTATCGGGAAGAGGGTTGACGCAGCAGCCGTCCGGCGCGATATTGGGATCCCAAGTTTGGGATCCCAAAGCTGCCGGCACGTCGACCGGAGGTCAGCGATGACGCACGCCCCGTCCACCGAAACCAGCGCGGACGTCCAGCCGGAACCCGATCCTCGGCTGTGGAACGAGGACCTCGCGCCCGCCAAGGAACGGCGCTGGAAGGTGTACGACATCTTCGCGCTCTGGATGTCGGACGTGCACAACCTCGGCAACTACACCTTCGCCGCCGGGCTGTTCGTGCTCGGGCTGTCGGCGTGGCAGGTGTTCACCGCGCTGCTGTTCGGGTTCGTGGTCATCTTCTTCGGGATGAACCTGATGGGCCGGATCGGCCAGCGCACCGGCGTCCCGTTCCCGGTGGTGGCGCGGATCAGCTTCGGCACGTTCGGGGCGAATCTTCCCGCGCTGATCCGCGCGGTGATCGCGATCTTCTGGTACGGCATCCAGACCTACCTCGCGAGCGTCGCGATCACCCTGCTCGTGCTGGCGATCGACCCCGGCCTGAAACCGTTGACCGAGCACGGTTTCCTCGGCCTGCACGCGCTCGGCTGGATGTGCTTCGTGGCGCTGTGGCTGGTGCAGGCGCTCGTGCTGACCCGCGGCATGGAGGCGGTGCGGAAATTCCAGGACTGGTGCGGCCCGCTGATCTGGATCGTGATGATCGCGCTCGCGGTCTGGATCCTCGCCGCGAGCCACTGGCACATCTCGTTCACCAGCAGCCCGCGGCACCTCTCCGGCGGCGAGCAGGTGCGGCAGTGGTTCGGCGCGGCCGGGCTGATCCTGTCCACCTACGGCACGCTGATGCTCAACTTCTGCGACTTCTCCCGCAACGCCCCGGACCAGAAAACAGTGCGGCGCGGCAACTTCTGGGGCCTGCCGGTGAACTCGACGGCCTTCGCGCTGCTGTCGGTGATCGTCACCGCGGGCAGTCTGCAAGTGTTCGGCGAGGCGATCACCGACCCGGCCGAACTGCTCGCCCGCGTGCACAACACCCCGGTGCTGATCATCGGCGCGCTCACCTTCGCCATCGCCACCATGGGCGTCAACATCGTCGCGAACTTCGTCTCCCCCGCCTACGACCTGGCCAACATCTGGCCCAAGCGGATCTCGTTCACCGTCGGCGGGATGATCAGCGCCGTCGCCGCGCTGTGCGTGCTGCCGTGGAAGCTGTACTCGTCGCCGGTGGTGGTCAACTACTTCCTCGGCGGGCTCGGCGCGTTCCTCGGGCCGCTGTTCGGGATCATGGTCGTCGACTACTACCTGATCCGCCGCGGCAAGGTCGAGGTCGCGCAGCTGTTCGTGCGCGACGGCAAGTACCCCAAGGTGAATCCGCGCGCGATGGCGGCCTTCTTCCCGTGCGCCGTGCTGTCCGCGGTGGTCGCGCTGGTGCCGTTCTTCGCACCGGCCGCACCGTATTCCTGGTTCCTCGGCACCGCTAGCGCCGGATTGCTCTACTACGCCGTTTCACACCGCCAGCGGAGGGCTTGATGCGGATCCTCGTCACCAACTGCAACACCACCGAGGCCATGACGAAGGAGATCGAGGCCGGGGCGCGGGCGGCGGCCAGCCCCGGCACCGAGATCGTCGCCTTGACGCCGAAGTGGGGCCCGGAATCGGCGGAGGGCTGGCTCGACAGCTTCCTGTCCGCGGCGGCGGTGCTGGACCTGTTGCGCACCACCGGGGAAACGTTCGACGCGGTCGTCCTCGCCGGTTTCGGCGAGCACGGCCGCGAGGGCGCGCGCGAACTGCTGGACGTGCCGGTGGTCGACATCACCGAGGCCGCGGCACATCTCGCCGGGCTGCTCGGCCGCCGGTACGGCGTGGTGACGACCTTGGACCGCGCCTGCGGGCTGATCGAGGACAGCCTGCACTCGGCCGGAGTGGACCGGAACTGCGTCGCGGTCGTCGGCACCGGGCTCAGCGTGCTGGAGCTGCGCGACGCGGAACGCGCGGAATCAGCCCTGCTCACCGCCGGATTGCGGGCTCGCGACGCCGGCGCCGAGGTGCTCGTGCTCGGCTGCGCCGGGATGACCGGGCTGGACCGCACGATGTCGGCGATGCTCGACGTCCCGGTGGTCGACGGGGTCGCCGCCGCGGTCCGGCTCGCGGAATCCCTGGTGGCGCTGGGATTGCGCACCAGCCGGGCCGGGTCCTACGCCCGCCCCCTGGACAAACACCGCACCTGGCCCGGTGCCTGAAGCAGCTCCGCGGTCCGTGAAGGGAACCCTCATTGACTCTGATTCCCTCACGGCTCTCGCTGCGAAGTCGCGGTGGCACCTCAGGCCGAGGCGCGCACCGGCACCCGGGCGCGCCCGGTCAGCGCCTTGCTCCACGGCAGCCGCCGCAGCACCTCGACGATCGCGAAGGTCAGCGCCACCGTCGCCGGGTACGCCACCAGCGTCGTCCACGGCGCGCCGTAGCGGTCGCCGACGAAGACGAACAGCGGGTCCAGCAGCGCGATCGCGATCGGGTGGGTCAGGAACACCGCGAACGACCGGTTCACCGCCCAGGACACGAACCGCCCGCCGCGCTGGCTGCTCTCCGCCCAGCGCGCGCCCGCCAGGTAGATGCCGGCGATCACCGCGACGAACCACGGGATCAGGTACGGGCGGAAGGCGTCCGACGCCATCTCCGGCCACTCGCCGAAGCGGACACTCACGAAGTAGCCGGCCTCCGCGAGCGCGAGCCCGCCCGCCATCGCCAGCAGGACCCAGCGCGCATGCGTGCGCAGCCAGGCGTGCACCGCCTCGAAGTGCAGCGCCGCCGCGGCCCCGAGCAGCATGTAGAACTGGTACACGAGGAAAGTCGCGAAGAAGTTGCTGACAAAGCCGTAGCCCAGCGCCGCGGGCGGGTAGCTCATGAAGATCGCGACCGCCACCTGGACCGCGCCGGACACCGCCAGCACGGTCCACGGACGGCGGCGGATCAGGTCGAACATCGTGGCCAGCAGCGGGAACAGCAGGTACACCTGCAGCGTCACCAGCATGAAATACATGTGGTACCAGGCGTTCCCGGTGAGCAGGTCCAGCCCGAGCGTGCGCAGCTGCGCGCCGGCGGACCCGAACGGCTGCTCCGAGGTGATCAGCGAGTAGACCCGGTAGATGACCGTCCAGGTCACATACGGCACCGCGACCAGAGGGAACCGCCTGCGCCAGAACTTCCCGGTCCGCACCGGCCGGTCCCGGTAGCCGAACACGAGCACGAACGCGGTCAGCGCGAAGAACGCCTCGCGGGTCAGGTGCAGCGGCGTCTGGATCGCGTCGGCGACGATGTCCTGCTGATAGGTCGTGGAGCCGATCACGTGGATGAGGATGACCAGGGCGAACGTGACGACCCGGTACGCATCGAGCTGACGCAGGTGCGGCGATCGGGCGGGCGCCGGCTCGCCGGAACGGACGAGCGGGATCTCGGTAGTGGTCATCGTTCGGCCGTGCTCCCGGGGTCGTTGGCGCTCATGGTGCCAGGCTCTCGTGCGCAGCTGTGAACCACCCATGATCTTCCTGAGACCCGGCTGATGCCGCGCGGGACGGGTGTCGGATCAGCCACACCCGTACGGGTGAACCGGTGCCCCGCAGTGGTCCGGACCACTCGCCCCGCTTGGAACAGGCCGTTCGTCGGGCCTTTCCGGACACTTCATCACAAAACACCCAGGCTCGGAAATTGGTCTAGTCCACAGTATTGACTCCGGCTGTGCCCTGGTTCACATTCGACTACGGGCCGGCCCCCGCTCCTGCAGTGATCACCCGATGTCCGACGCTTGCCGCGCATTCCGGTGCGGCAGGCGGACTTCGCTTGTGCGAGGGAGAACCCTTATGCCCCACCGGACCTTGAGACCGCTGGCCGTGGCCTGCGCCGCCCTGGCCGCCGTGGTCGTGGCCGGTCTCACCATCCTGGCCCGGCCCGCCCCGGCCACCGCGACGCCCGCGCCCTCCTCGGGAGGCCTGCGCATCGCCTACTTCGACCAATGGAGCATCTACCAGAACGCCTACTACCTCAAGAACGTCGACAAGATCGCCGACAACATCGACTACCTGCTCTACGACTTCGAGAACATCGACCCGAACAACCTCACCTGCTTCGAGACGACCAAGGCGACCACTCCCGACCCGGGCGGCGAGGACGACCCGAACGCGGGCGACGGCGCGGGCGACCAGTTCGCCGACTACCAGAAGTCGTTCGGCTCGGACATCAGCGTCGACGGCTCCGCCGACACCTACAACATGCCGATCGTCGGCAACTTCCACCAGCTGCAGGAGCTCAAGGCCCGGCACCCGAACCTGAAGGTGCTGCTGTCGCTCGGCGGCTGGACCTACTCGAAGTACTTCTCCGACGCCGCGGCCACGGACGCCTCGCGCAAGAAGTTCGCGAGCTCCTGCATCGACATGTTCATCAAGGGCAACATCCCCAACGCGGGCGGCTTCGGCGGCCCCGGCACCGCCGCGAACATCTTCGACGGGTTCGACATCGACTGGGAGTACCCGGCGCACCCCGGCGGCCACACGGGCAACCACTACAGCCCCAGCGACACCCAGAACTTCACCTCGCTGCTCGCCGAGTTCCGCGGCCAGCTCGACGCGCTGGGCAAGCACTACGCGCTCTCGGCCGCCCTGCCCGGCGGCCAGGACAAGATCGCGAAGATCCAGACCGACAAGATCCACCAGTACATGGACTTCGCGGACCCGATGACCTACGACATGCACGGCGCGTGGGACAAGACCGGTCCGACGAACTTCCAGGACCCGCTCTACCCCTCGCCGAACGACCCGTCCCCGACGATCCCGCCGGGCACCGAGAAATACACCATCGACCAGGTGATGAAGGCGTACACGCAAGGCGATCCGGCGTATGGCATCCCCGGCGGGTTCCCGGCGGCGAAGCTGACCCTGGGCATCCCGTTCTACTACCGGGGCTGGACCGGCGTTCCGGCGGGCCCGAACCACGGGCTGTACCAGACCGCCACCGGTCCGTCCGCTCCGCATCCGTTGAGCGGCAACGTTCCCGGCGTCGCGATGTACAAGGAACTCTCCGGCGTGGTCGACAACCCGGCGGACACGTTCTGGGACCCGGCAACGCAATCGGCGTGGTTCTACGACGGGACGAGCTTCTACGGCGGTTCGTCGAAACAGTCGATCAAGGCGCGCACCGATTACATCCATTGCAACGGCCTCGGCGGCGCGATGATGTTCTCGCTCTACGACCTTGATCCGAACTCGACACTGTTCCACGCGGTCGTGGACGGGCTCGCCGCGCCGACGGAGGGCTGCTCCGGCCCGCCGCCGACCACCCCGACGACGCCCACCACCCCCACGACCCCGACCACGCCGACGACCCCGACCACGCCCACGACCCCGCCGGGCGGCCAGTGCACGGCAGCGGCTTGGGACACCGGCAAGGTCTACAACGGCGGCGCGGTCGTGTCGTACGACAACCACACCTGGACGGCGAAGTGGTGGACGCAGGGCGAGCAGCCCGGCACCTCGGACGTCTGGACGGACAACGGAGCCTGCTCCGGCGGCGGCGGTCCCACGACCGCGTGCCCGGCGGCGTGGAACACCTCCCAGTCCTACAACGCCGGCGCGGTGGTGTCCTACAACGGCCACCGCTGGTCCGCGAAGTGGTGGACGCGGGGCGAAACGCCCGGCAGCGCGTCGGCCTGGGCCGACAACGGCACCTGCTGACCTCGCGGCAGGCGCAGGAATAACGGCGGCGGCACCGGATTCTCCACCCCCAGGGGAACCCGGTGCCGCCGCATTGCCTGCGACGAATCAGCGGCGGCAATGGATTCCCCACCCCCGAAGGGAACCAGCCGCCGCGGCGCCCGCGAACAAGTCAGCGGCGGTACCCGGATTCCCCCACCCCAAAGAGAACCAGCCGCCGCGATGCCCGCGGACAAGTCGGCGGCGGTACCGGGTTTCCTCACCCACGAAGGGAATCCGGTACCGCCGCCGGCTGTTGTGCGGGAGGCGAAAGTCTCTCGTTCAGTTCCCCGAAGCAGTCACGCCCGGCGCGATCGCCTGCGCGTTGCCCGCGATGCCGTACCGTCCCGAACCGCCGTTGAGCTGTTCCTGCAACGCCAGGATCGTCGCGACCCGGCCTGCCGCCGAGTCCGCGTTGTCCACAGTGGACAGAATCGACGTGGCCGAGGTGTCCGCGCGCACCACGCCGATCGGGCCGGTGCCCTCCGCGGAACCCGGGTCCCCGGCGAGCACCGCGCCCGCGCCGGAACGGTCCATCTGCGCGGCGAACCGTGCGATCGTCGCGGCCCGGTCCCCCGCGCCGTCGCCGGTCTGCTGGGCTCCGGTCAGCACGATCGCCAGCTGCGCGGGCTGCACGCCCTGGCTCGGCTTCACGAAACCGCCGTCGGTCAGCCCGCCGAGCGCGGCGGCGAGTTCGTCGCCGCTCGACTGCGGTTTCGCGCTCGCCTTGTCCAGCAGCAGCGTGGAACCCAGCAGCGCGCCGGCGAGCGTGCCGGAGTCGCCCGCGGTCGGGAACTTCGCCCCGGCCGGCTGCAGCCGCGTGACGACGTCGCGCAGCTGGTCGGCCTTGGCCGGGTCGGTGAACGCGTCGGTCAGCTGCAGTTCGCCGGTCACCGACGCGCCGGACTGGCCGACGAGCTTCTTGAGCGCGTCGCGGTCGGCCGGGCGCGCGTCCTGCGTGGTGACGATGACGACGCTGCGCTTGTCGAGCGCGCCCGCGACGACCTTCGGGCCCATCGTCCCGGCGAACGCGTCCGCGTCGGACAGCCGCGCGTTGAGCGAGTTGCGCTGCGCTTCGAGATCGGCGACCTGCGTGCCGAGGTCTTTCTTCTGGTCCGCGAGCCCGGACAGCAGCGAACCGTTGAGCGCGGTCGAGCCCAGCACCACGCCGACGGCCAGCGCCAGGAAGCACGCGGTGATGGAAACGATGTGGTATCGCAGGGAAATCACGTGAAGAGACCCTTCACCCAGGCGACGAACGTGGACCAGGTGTGCTGGATCCACTCGAGATAGACGGAGCCGACGTCGGAGACCAGCAGCGCGGCGATGACGACGACGATCGCGGCGAGGACCAGCAGCGCGACCGCGCCGAGCGACACCCTGGCCCGGTGCAGCGTCGCGACGGCCTTGCCGTCGACCAGCTTCGTGCCGAGCTTGAGCCGCGTGAGGAACGTGGACGGGTTCGACCCGGACCGGCCGTGGTCGAGGAATTCCCGCAGCGTGGCCTGGAATCCGACGGTGACCACCAGGCTCGCGCCGCGCGCGTCGGCCAGCAGCAGGGCAAGGTCCTCGGCGTTGCCGGACGCGGGGAAAGTGACCGCGCCGATGCCCAGGTCCTGGATGCGCTCGACGCCCGGCGCGTGCCCGTCCGGCTGCGCGGGGACGACGACCTCGCCGCCGCTGCGCAGCGTCGCGGTGCCGATCCCGGTCGGATCGCCGACCATGACGTCGGGCTGGTAGCCCTGCGCACGCAGGGTGTCCGCGCCGGCGTCCACGCCGATCAGCACCGGCCGGTGCTCGCCGATGTACTTCTTGAGCTTCTTGAGGTCCTCGGCGTGCCCGTTCCCCGCGGCGACGACCAGCACGTGCCGGTCGCGCACCGGGACCTTCAGCTCCGGCACGCCGACGCCGTCGAGGATCAGCGTCCGCTCGCGGCGCAGGAACTCGATCGTGTTGGCGGAGAAGGCTTCCAGCTGGGTCGACATCCCGGCCTTGGCCTCGATCATCTGGTCGGCGACGCTTTCGGAGGTCTGCTCGACCCCGGTCGCCAGCTGCCGCTCCCCCAGGTACACCGCGCCCTCGTGCACGCGCAGTTTCGTGCCGTCCTTGACGCTGCGCAGCAGGTCCCCGCCGACCGAGTCGACCAGCGGGATGCCCGCCGCCACCAGGATTTCCGGGCCGAGGTTGGGGAACCGGCCGGAAATCGAGGGGGAGGCGTTGACCACCGCGGCGACCTCGGCGGCGACCAGCGCGTCGGCCGTGGCCCGGTCGAGGTCGAGCTGGTCCAGCACGACGATGTCGCCGACGCTGACCCGGCGCAGCAGCTCCCGCGTGCGCCGGTCGACCCGCGCGACACCGATGACGCCGGGGAGGGCTTCTTGGTTCCGCGCGAGAAGACCAGTGAGCTTCATGTGGCTGATGGTGACAAATTTGTGCCTGGCTGCGGAGCCGACGCGCCGAAGCGGACATGACTCGTTGTGGTGAGCCAGGTCGCGCGAGGTGGGCGAGCCGGGGTTAACTGTCCGGTCCGCCCGCCTCGAAATCGAGGGTGGACCAGGGGCTCGCGGGATCGTTCAGCAGCCGGTGGCGGACGCGGGCGGCCGAAACGTATTCCGGCCCGAATTCCTCGCCGTCGAGCGCGAGCAGCCTGCCCAGCACGTATCCGGTGGACAGTTCCGCCCAGGAACCGTGGTAGCGCCGGGCGATCGCGCCCGCCTCCAGCACCATCAGTTCCGCGGTGAGCGCGTCGCAGTACCCGACCGCCAGCCCCCAGCGCGCCAGTTCGACCGCGCGCCCGACGTCCCAGCCGATGATGCTGTCCACCACGCCGTCCGGCGCGAGCAGGCCGTCGGCGCGGAACCGCTGTTCGTACCGGACGATCCGGCGCACCGCGTCGACGAGCGGCCCGGCCTGGTCCTCGGCGTCGTTGTCGGCGCACCACTGCCGGACCAGCTCGACCCAGCCGTAGACGTCCAGCGCCAGCCCGCTGCGGGCGCGCAGCACGAGCACGAGGTTTCCGGTGGTGAGCTGGTAGGAATCGCCGAGCAGCCGGTCCATCGCGGCCCGCCAGCCCGCCGCGTCCGCGACGCCCCACCAGTCGCGCAGGCCGCGGACCTCGGCGACGTAATCGTGGTAGCGCGCGTCGAGGACGTTCCACGGTTCGGCCGACAGCACCGCCTGGTGCGCGCCGCAGGCGAGCGCGTGCGCGACCGGACCGTCGAGAAGTCCGTACCGGGCCGTGTAAAGCCGCTCGACCTGCTGCTCCACCGCGGTGACCCGGTGCGGGTTCGCGGCGACCCAGGGCAGCACGGCCGTCGCGCTCACCCGCCATTCGCCGAGCGTGCCGCGGTTGAAGACGACCTGTTCCTCTTGGCCGAGACCGTGCGTGGCCCAGTCGAGGTCGCCGCTGAGGAACACCACGTCCGCGCCGAAATCCGGCAGCGCGCCGCGCGTGAACACCTGCAGCGACGGTTCGCCGCCGTGCGCGCAGCAGACTTTCGCGGGCGACCAGGTCCGGTCCTGCGCGAGCCGCCGCGCCTCGTCCCGGTGGATCGGCACGAACAGCTCCTCGTCGCCGAGGAGTTCGAGGAAGCGGTCGAGATCGTCCTCCCGCCGCGCGCGGGCGAGTTCGGCTTCGACGTCGGCCAGCGTGGCCCAGGTCATGGAATCCGCCTCAGCCCCTCTTCGCGCGCTTGCGCTTCGCGCCGGTGTTCTTCGCTTTGTCTTTCTCGGCCGTGGCAAGCAGTTCCTCCGCGTGCGCGCGGCCGGTCTCGGTGCTGTCCATGCCGGCGAGCATCCGGGCCAGCTCGCGCACCCGGTCGTCCTGGTCGAGCGTTTTCACGCCGCTGCGCGTGACGCCGCCGCTGGTTCCCTTGTCCACCACCAGATGCTGGTCGGCGAACGCGGCGACCTGCGGCAGGTGCGTGACCACCAGGACCTGGTGCGTGCGCGCGAGCCGCGCCAGCCGCCGTCCGATCTCGACCGCGGCCCGGCCGCCGACCCCGGCGTCGACCTCGTCGAACACCAGCGTCTGCACCGTGTCCGCGTGCGCCAGCACGACCTCGATCGCCAGCATCACCCGCGACAGCTCACCGCCCGAAGCCGCCTTGTGCACCGGCAGCGGCGGCGCGCCGTTGTGCGCCCGCAGCAGCAGTTCCACTTCGTCGACGCCGTCCGGACCCGCGTGCACGGCGTGTCCGTCGATCGCGAGCGCCTGCCGGTCGCCGTGCTCGGCCGGACGCTGTTCGACGGTGATCTCCAGCTCCGCCTGGCCCATCGCGAGGCCCGACAGCTCCTTGGTGATCGCCGTCGCCAGTTCCGCGGCCGCCTTGCCGCGCGCGGCCGAAACCTCGGTGGCGTGCGCGACCAGCTGCACTGCCAGCTCGTCCCGGCGCAACGCCAGCCCGGCCAACGCCTCCTCGGACGTGTCCATCGATTCGAGCCGCCGCCGCGCGTCTTCAGCCCACGCCAGCACCCCGTCGACATCCGCGGCGTACTTGCGGGTGAGCCGCTTGAGATCGGCCTGCCGCGCGAGCACCTTCTCCAGCAGCGCCGGGTCGGCGTCCAGGTTCTCGACGTAGCTGCCCAGCTCCGCGCCGACGTCGCTCAGCAGCGTGGAGGCTTCCTCCAGCCGCGGCACGAGGTCGCGCAGCGCGGAGTCCTCCGCCGGAGCGAGCCGCCGCACCGCCTCGCCGACCAGGCCGAGCGCGCCCGGAGCGTCCGGATCGCCGTCCTGCGCGCCGGACACCGCCGCGTGCGCCTCGGTGGCCATGGCGCGGAGTTCGTCGACCGCGGCGAGCCGTTTGATCTGCTCGGTGAGCTCGACGTCCTCGCCCGGTTCAGCAGCGACCGCGTCGATCTCGTTCAGCCCGTGTTTCAGCAGGTCCGCCTGCTGCGCCATCTCGCGGGAGCGGGTGGAGCGCTCGCTCAGCTCGGTGATCACGGCCAGCCATTCCTCGCGGACCTGGCGGTACGCGGCGAGCGGCCGCCCGACGTCCTCGCCGGCGAACCGGTCGATCACCGCGCGCTGCTCGGCCGGGCGCAGCAGCCGCAGCTGGTCGTTCTGCCCGTGCACGGCGATCACCTGCTCGGACAGGTCGGACAGCACCCCGACCGGCACCGACCGGCCGCCGAGGTGCGCCCGCGAGCGTCCGTCGGCCGAGACCGTGCGCAGCGCGATGACGCTGCCGTCCTCGTCGACGTCGGCCCCCGCGTCGGTGACGATGCGGGCGGCCGCGTCGTCCTTGCCCACGGTGAACCGGCCCTCGACGAATGCCTTCAGCATCCCGTTCCGGACCTTCGACGCCTCGGCCCGTCCGCCCGAGAGCAGATGCAGCCCGGTGACGACCATGGTTTTGCCCGCACCCGTCTCACCGGTGACCACGGTGAAGCCCGCGTGCAGTTCCAGCAGGGCTTCCTCGATGACTCCGAGGCCCTGGATGCGCATCTCGGCCAGCACGACGCATACGGTAGCGGCCCGCACCGACGTTCTGTGCGTCCGAGGTGCGCTAACTCTTCTTTTCGCTGGTCGAACACTTGTGCGGGCGCGTCGCGGATCAGCTGCCCTGGCGCTCCCCGCCGCGCCGGTCCCGCCAGCTGCGCACCGGCAGGCCGAACTTGTACACCAGCCGATCGGTGAACACGCCGTCCCACAGCCGGACCAGCCGCACCGGCCGCTTGCCGCACACGACGCGCACCAGCGCGCCCGGCGGCAGATCGAACGACCGCAGCCCGTCGCAGGTCAGCGCCGCTTTCGGGCCCTTCGGGTCGATGCCGACGGTGATCACCGACTGGGGCGAGACGACCAGCGGACGGGAGAACATCGCGTGTGCGTTGCTCGGCACCACGAGCAGCGCCTCGACGTCCGGCCACAGCACCGGGCCGCCCGCGGAGAAGGCGTACGCGGTGGAACCGGTCGGCGTCGCGCACAGCACGCCGTCGCAGCCGAAGGACGACACCGGGCGGCCGTCGACCTCGATCAGCGCGTCGAGCACCCGCTCGCGGCTGAACTTCTCGACGCTGGCCTCGTTGAGCGCCCAGGTCCGGTAGATCTCCGTGCCGTCGGCGGCGACCGTGACGTCGACCGTCATCCGGTCCTCGACGTGGTAATCGCGGTCGACGACGCGCTGCACGGCGTCGGCGAGCGCGTCCGAATCGGCTTCGGCGAGGAAGCCGACGCGGCCGAGGTTCACGCCGAGCACCGGCACCTCGGCCGGACGGGCGAGTTCCGCCGCGCGCAGCAGCGTCCCGTCGCCGCCGAGCACGAACACGAGTTCGGCCCCCTCGGCCGGATTGTGCTCGGGCGCGACCACGGTGCACGGCTTCGCCATGCAGCCGTCCGGGTCGATCAGCTGGAGGACGTCCTCGTCGAGCACGCGCAGCCGGATCCCGGCCTTGGCGAACCGCTGGGACACCTCGCGGGCGGCCTCCCGGGTGGTGTCCCGGTCCGGGTGCACCACGAGGAGCACTTCACGTTCGGCGGTCACTGGGGTCCTTCCTGGACTGCGGTGCGCACGAGCCGTTCGGCGTCGTCGCCGCCCGCGTCTTCCGGCTCCGTTTTGCGGAGCCACACGAAGTATTCGACGTTCCCGGAGGGCCCGGGCAACGGGCTCGCGACGACCCCGCGCAGCGACAGGCCGAGCTTCGCGGCTTCGGCGAGCACGCCCAGCACGGACGCGACGCGCAGTTCCGGATCGCGCACGACGCCGCCGCTGCCGAGCCGGTCCTTGCCGACCTCGAACTGCGGTTTGACCATCGGCAGCAGATCCGCGCCGTCGCGCGCGCATTCGGCGAGCGCGGGCAGCACAAGCTTGAGCGAGATGAAAGACAGGTCGCCCACGACGAGATCCACCTGGCCGCCGAGGACCTCCGGCGTCAGATTGCGGACGTTCGTGCGGTCGAGGACGACAACGCGGTCGTCGGTCCGCAGCTTCCAGTCGAGCAGCCCGCGCCCGACGTCGGCGGCGATGACCTTGTCGGCGCCGCCCCGCAGCAGCACATCGGTGAACCCGCCGGTGGACGCGCCCGCGTCGAGACAGCGGCGGCCTTCGACGGTCAGCCCGTCGGGACCGAAACGCTCAAGCGCGCCGAGGAGTTTGTGCGCGCCGCGCGACGCCCAGCCCGGGTCGTCCTCGTCCTTCACGACGATCGGCGCGTCGTTTTCCACGCCGGTGGCGGGTTTCGTGGCGACCATGCCGCGCACGGCGACCTTGCCGCCGGTGATGAGCGCGGAGGCTTGTTCGCGGGAGCGCGCGAGTCCGCGCCGCACGAGTTCCGCGTCGAGCCTGGCCCGTTTGGCCACGCCGGTCAGACCTTGTCGATGCTGGACAGGGCCACGGTCAGCTCGGTGTGCACGGCCTCGAACCGGTCCACGTGCTCGGCGGGCGGCAGCGTGTCGAGGTCGTCGAGCCCGGCGACGGCCTCGTCGATGCCCGCCCGCGGGTCAGTCTGCTGCGGGCCGGGTCCGGGGATCGGCGGGGGTCCGGGAACCGGCCGCGGAACGTTCGGGTGCACAGCCCCAAACTACCAGTCAGGCCAGCCCGAGCCCGGTCACTGCCGCCGCGGCCGCGTCGCCGTCCGCGCGCACCTGCGAGACCCCGGTGCGCCACGCCGCATCGCACAGCGCGCGCAGCAGGTCGAGCTTGTCGCCTTCGCCGCGGACGGTCAGCGCATCTTTTCCGCTGTCTTCGCTGATCTCCCACCCGGTTTGCTTGCCGACGCGCAGTTCGTCCATCGGTTGTGTGAGCGCGGTGAGGTCGGCGCCGAGATGAGTCGGCCGTTCCGCCGGAATCGCGGTGAGCAGCGTCGCCGGAGTCGCGATGCCGGTGAGGACGCACAGCGAGTCGAGCCCCGCCGCGACCGCACCCGCGATGTCGGTGTCGAGCCGATCCCCGACCACCAGCGGACGCTTCGCCTTCGCCGACCGCGCGGCCGTCTCGAACAACAACGGCTTCGGCTTTCCCGCGACGACCGGCTCCGCCCCGGTAGCGATCCGGAGCGCCCCGACCATCGACCCGTTGCCCGGCATCAGCCCGCGCTCGGTCGGCAGCGTGCTGTCGGTGTTCGTGGCGACCCACAGGCCGCCCGCCCGGATCACGATGCTCGCCTCGGCGAGGTCCGCCCATCCGGTTTCCGGCGAATGTCCTTGCACCACTGCGGAAACGCCGTCGCCCGCGGTCCGCACCGGCTCCAGTCCCGCCGCGGAGATCTGGTCGCCGAGCGAGGCGGTGCCGACGATGAGCACCTTCGCCCCGGCCGGCAGCCGGTCCCGGAGGAGCCCGGCTGCCGCCTGAGCGCTCGTGTGCACCTCTTCGGTGTCCGCGGAGATCCCGAGGTCCCGGAGATGCTCCGCGACCGCAGACGGGGCCTTGGAGGCGTTGTTGGTCACGAACCGGACCGCCGTGCCCAGCTCGCGCACGGCGGTCACGGTTTCCGCGGCCCCCTCGATCACCTGCGGCCCGTGGTAGACGGTGCCGTCGAGATCGAACAGCAGCGCGTCGTAGGCCACGTCAGTCATCCGACTCGCTGGATCCGTCCGCCTCGATCGTTTCCGCCTCGCTCGTTTCCGCCTCGTTCGCCAGGTCCGCGGCCCGCTCGGCGGCGTCGGTCTCGTCCTCGGCGTCGGCCTCCGCGGCGTTGAGGAACCACTGCACCGCCTCTTCCTTGCGCCCGGCAGCATCGAGGTTGTCGGCGTACGCGTAGAACAGGCGCGCGCTCCACGGATCGCGCTTGCCCGCCTGGAGGTCCGGCCCCTGCAACGACACGACCGCCGCGTCCAGCTGTCCGAGATCGCGCCGCGCACCCGCCGCGACGATCGCCAGCTCGACCTGGGTCGACTTCGTGAGCCGTTCCTTGTCGGTCTCCTTGGCGAGGTCGAGGGCGCGCTCCGGACGGCCGAGCGCGCGCTCGGCGTCCGCGATGATCGCGATGTGCTCGTCGCTGCGCGTCATCCGCCGGACGGCGCGCAGTTCGGACAGCGCTTCCTGCCAGTTGCCCGCGTGGTAGGCGACCAGCCCGAGCCCTTCGCGGACGATCGGCACCCGCGACGCCTTGGTCTTCGCGTACCGGGCGTGCTCGAGCGCGGCCTCCGGGTCCTCGTCGACCAGCCCGCCCGCGGCGACCAGATGCTTCCCGACGGTCTCCGCGAGCCCCTTCGGCAGGGTCCGCAGCTCCCGGCGGACTTCTTCGTCGAGGTCGGAGAACTCGATGTCCTCAGGCAGTTCCGGCGCTTCGAGCAGCTCACGGGCGAGTGCCGCGTCCTGCTCCTCGGCCGTCGCCGGCCGCTTGGCGCGAGGACGGTCGTCCCTGCGGTCACCACGGCTGTCCCTGCTGCCACGGTCGTCACGCTCCCGGCGATCTTGCCGCTCGTCCCGGCTGCCCTGCGGCTGTTCCTGGCTCTCAGCGGCCTGGACGCTCTCGCCCCGGTCCCCCGCAGCCGACTCGACGTCCGCGGCACCCGAGCCCGCAGTCACCTCGCCGGCCGCCGCGGTCTCCTCGACCTCGTCCCGCCGCCCGCGGACACCCTCGTCCTGACGGTCGTTCCGGAATCCGCCGCCGCGCTGGTCCTTGCGGAACCCGCCCGAGCGCTCGTCCCGGCGATCCCCGCCAGGTCGCTTGTCACCGGCCCGGTCATCGCGACGGAATCCGCCGGACCGCTCGCCCCGGTAGCCCCCCTCGTCCCGGCGCTCGTTCCGGTATCCGCCGGACCGGTTCCCGCGGTAGCCGCCCTCGTCCCGCCGCTCGTTCCGGTAACCGCCGGACCGGTCGTCGCGCCGATCCCCGCGGTAGCCGCCCTCGTCGCGGCGGTCATTGCGGAACCCGCCGGACCGGTCGTCCCTGCGGTCGTCGCGCCGTTCACCGCGGAACCCGCCCGAACGGTCGTCCCGCCGGTTGTCGCGGAACCCGCCGGAGCGGTCGTCCCGGCGATCCCCGCGGTAGCCGCCCTCGTCCCGGCGGTCATTGCGGAACCCGCCCGGACGGTTGTCACGGCGCTCGTCGCGCTCGTTGCGGAACCCGCCGTCGCGCCGGTTCCCGCCGGACCGGTCGTCCCGGAATCCGCCGGAACCCCGGTTCCCGCCACGGAATCCGCCCTCACGCGAGCCGCGGTCGTCCCGGTCCCGGAAGCCGCCCGGCTTGCCGCCGCGATCATCCCGGTACCCGCCGGGCTTGCCGCCACGATCATCCCGAAAGCCGCCGGGCTTGCCGCCACGATCGTCGCGGTACCCGCCGCGCGCCTCGCGATCGCCGGGCTTGCCGCCCCGGTTGTCGCGCTCGCCGTACCCGCCGCGGCGGTCGTTGTCGCGGAATCCGCCGGATCCGCGCCGATCGTCGCGGTATCCGCCGCCCTGAGAGTCCTTGCCGCGATATCCGCCTGGCCCGCGCCGGTCGTCGTTCCAGCGCCCGCCGGACCGCTCCCCGTACGAGGACTTGCCCTGCGGCCGCCCGCCGCGATCGCCGTAGGACTTCCCTTCCGGACGCCCCGAACGATCGCCGTAGGACGACTTGCCGGGCCCGCCGGAGCGCTCGCCGTAGGAGGAGCGTCCCTCGGGACGTCCGGAGCGGTCGCCGTAAGACTTGCCTTGCGGACGGTCGAACTCGCGCTTGCCGCGGGGGCGGAAGTCGCGGTCGTCGTCGCGTTTCCCGGCGTATCCGCGGTTCTCGCGGGGACCGTCGCCATGGCCGGGGCGGCCGGCGAACCCGCCCGACCCGCGTGCGCCGCGGTCGTCCCGCCGGGGCCGGCCCTGGTGGCTGTCCCGCCCGCCACGGTCCTGCCGCGCGCCGCGCCGGTCTCCCCGGGGCGCGTCGGACCGGCCGCCGCGGGAGTCCTGGTCGCGGCGAGCCGACCGACCGGACCCCTCATCCGCTGAGTCACGTCGACCGAACTCGGACACCTGGCCTCCTGCCATAGACAACTCTGGAATTCTGAAGACGACCCTCCGTACGAGGGCCGATTGACTATCCTACGGGCCCGTTCGGAGCAACCTCGCGCGGGCGGACCTGAGCCGCCTCGCGCGCTGCCCGAGCGGACGCGAACATGAGTCTGGGCCCCGGGAGAACCCGCGGGGGGTTCTCGGACCGGGGCCCAGACTTCTCAGGTTGAGTTCGGCGGTGTCCTACTCTCCCACAACCCTTCGGTTGCAGTACCATCGGCGCAGTCAGGCTTAGCTTCCGGGTTCGGAATGGGACCGGG
>NZ_FOWC01000021.1 GCF_900115345.1 Amycolatopsis rubida
TGATCAGTCATCCCCACCGCGGGCATCCCCAGCCGGGCCGCCTCCGCGAACAAAGGCCCGATCTTCGCCGCACCGTCCAACATCGAATACTCAGTGTGGACGTGCAGGTGGACGAAAGAATCGTTCGACACCAGCGAAAACCTCCCCTAGGCAGACGGCTTCCCGGCTCCGGTCGACGCGGCGGGCCCGGGCTGCCCACCCTAGTCCGCCGCGGTCCGAGCGTTCCGTCTGGATCCTCTCTCTTCCGTAGGCCGAGCGCGGCTGCGACGCGCCGGGCGCGTTCGGCGTGGTGATCGCCGGTGCGCCCCTCAGTACCCGGACACGGTCGCACCCGGCACCGACAAAACCGGGGCCTCGGACAGCCGGACCGTCCAGAGTCACCCGGGAGCGTGAACCAGCCCACAACCGCCGAGCAAGGGACCATGGCTCCGCTTGACAGCGGCCGGGCCGGAACCGACGATCCGTCGCGTGAACCTGTCTGACAGCCGGGCAGCCGGACCGCTCCCCCGGCGCGTCAGCGCGATGGAAGCCGTCCTCGGCCATCTGCGGCAGGCGATCGAGCACGGCGAGTACGCCGTCGGCGACCAGCTGCCGTCGGAGGCGGCGCTGAGCAGGGAGTTCGAGGTCAGCCGATCGGTCGTGCGCGAGGCGTTGCGCGGGCTGCAGGCGCTCGGGCTGACCGTTTCGCGCACCGGCCGCGGCACGTTCGTCACCGCGAGCGGCCCGCCGGAGAACCCTACGTTCGGCGACTACTCGGCCCGCGACCTGGTCGAGGTGCGCAGGCACGTCGAGGTTCCGGTGGCCGCCTACGCCGCCCGCCGCCGCGACGCCGACCAGCTCGCCCGGCTCGCCGATCTCGTCGACCGGATGGACGCCGAGACCGCGGACGCCGCTTGGGTGGCGCTCGACTCACAGTTTCACGTCACGATCGCACGGGCATCAGGCAATCCGGTGTTCGCGAAGGTGATCGAGGAGATCCGCGACGCGCTGGCCCGCCAGTCCGCGTTCCTGAACCACCTCGGCGGACGGCGCACCCAGTCGAACGTCGAGCACCGGCGCATCGTCACGGCGATCGCCGAAGGCGAAGAAGACGCGGCGGCGGCCGCGATGACCGAACATCTCGATCACGTCGAGAAGACCCTGACCACGATCGTACGACCGGCGCGCGCCGGCGAAGCAGAAACAGGTACCACCGCGTGACTGAAGAAACCCTGCCCGCGGCTGCCGAGGCGGGTCCCGCCGACGCGGGCGACGCCGGATACCGCAAGGCGCTGAAATCCCGGCACATCACCATGATCGCCATCGGCGGCGCGATCGGCACCGGCCTGTTCCTCGGCGCGGGCGGACGGCTCGCGCAGGCCGGTCCGGCGCTCGCGATCGTGTATGCGGTGTGCGGGCTCTTCGCGTTCTTCGTGGTGCGCTCGCTCGGCGAACTGATCCTGCACCGGCCGTCGTCCGGCGCGTTCGTGTCCTACGCGCGCGAGTTCATGGGCGAGAAGGGCGCGTACGTCGCGGGCTGGATGCACTTCCTCAACTGGTCGACCACCGGCATCGCGGACATCACCGCCATCGCGCTCTACGCGCACTTCTGGTCGTTCTTCACGCCGATCCCGCAGTGGGTGCTCGCGCTGATCGCACTGGCGGTCGTGCTGTCGCTGAACCTCGTGTCGGTGAGGCTGTTCGGCGAGATGGAATTCTGGTTCTCGATCGTCAAGGTCGCCGCGCTGGTGCTGTTCCTGATCGTCGGCATCGTCCTGCTGGTGACGCAACATCCGATCGACGGCCACGTGCCCGGCCCGCAGCTGATCTCCGACCACGGCGGCGTGTTCCCGGCGGGCATCCTGCCGATGATCCTGATCGTGCAGGGCGTGGTGTTCGCCTACGCCTCGTGCGAACTGGTCGGCGTCGCGGCGGGCGAAACCGAGAACCCGAAGAAGATCGTGCCCAAGGCGATCAACTCGATCATGTGGCGGATCGCGGTGTTCTACGTCGGCTCGGTCGTGCTGCTGGCGATGCTGCTGCCGTGGGACGCCTACTCGGCCGACCAGAGCCCGTTCGTCACCGTGCTGGCGAAACTGGGCGTGCCCGGCGCGGACAGCATCATGAACCTGGTCGTGCTGACCGCCGCGCTGTCGAGCCTCAACTCCGGCCTGTACTCGACCGGGCGGATCCTGCGCTCGATGTCGCTGGCCGGGTCCGCGCCGAAGTTCACCGGCGTGATGAACCGCAACCAGGTGCCCTACGGCGGGATCCTGCTGACCTCGTCGGTGTGCGTGGTCGGCGTCGGGCTGAACTACGTGGTGCCGAAGGACGCGTTCGAGATCGTGCTGAACTTCGCCGCCGTCGGCATCCTCGGCACCTGGGCGATCATCGTGCTCAGCCACCTGCTGTTCGTGCGGAAGGCCCAACGCGGCGAGGCGACCCGGCCGCGCTTCCGGCTCCCGTTCTCGCCCTATACCGAAATCGCGACGCTCGCGTTCCTCGCCGCGGTCGTCGTGCTGATGGGCTTCGACAAGACCGGCCGGATCACCCTGATGGCGCTGCCGGTGATCGTCGTCGCGCTGGTGGCCGGCTGGTTCGTCGTGCGCAAGCGGATCGACATGAGCGCGTTCGACAAGGCGGAAGCGTCGTGATCCCGCAGGAACGCGAACCGCGGCACGTCCCGCTGGTCCATCTTCTGCGCGAGGGCATGGTCGAAGGCGTGCACCACGGTTCGGTCGTCGTGCTCTCTCCTGATGGTTCGACGCTGTTCGAGGCAGGCGACCCCGACGTCGCGATGTACCCGCGCTCGACGGCGAAACCATTGCAGGCCGCCGCGATGGCCCGGCTCGGACTGCGCCTCGGCCCGTCCGGTTTCGCGATCGCCGCGGCCAGCCACTCCGGCGAACCGCGGCATCTCGAAGCGGCGGCCGCTGTGCTGGCAAGCCGGGGCTTCGCCGAAACCGACCTGGGCAACCCCGCCGACCTGCCGTACGACCCGATCGAACGGGACGCCTGGATCGCCGGCGGACGGCAGGCGGCGCGGCTCGCGCACAACTGCTCCGGCAAGCACGCCGCGATGCTGGCCGTCTGCCGAGAGCTGCGATGGGACATCGACGGCTACCTCGATCCGGCACACCCGTTGCAGCGCGCGATCCGGGAAACCGTCGAAGAGCTGACCGGGCAAACCGTGCCGCGCGTGGCCACGGACGGCTGCGGCGCGCCCCTGTTCGCCCTCTCCCTGCGGGGCCTGGCGAGGGCTGCTTCGCAGATTGCTACCGCGCCCGAGGGTTCGCCGGAATCGTTGGTGGCCACCGGAATCCGGCGGCATCCGGACCTGGTGGCAGGAAGCAGGCGCGACGTCACCCGGCTGATGCGGGCCGTGCCGGGACTGATCGCGAAGGACGGTTTCGAGGCCGTGCAGCTCGCCGCGTTGCCGAACGGAACCGCAGTGGCCTTGAAGATCGCCGACGGCGGCGACCGAGCCCGCCCAGCGGTACTCGCAGCGGCACTGGCGCGAGCAGGCGTCGGCCCGGAACTGCTGGCCCCGTTCAGCAACCCCGCACTCCGGGTGACGGACGCACTCGCCGCCTAGGTCCGTGCGGGGAACCCTCACAGACGCTGATTCCCTCAGGGTTCCCCTCACGACCAACGACGATGCCTCCCCCTCGCCCCGATACGAAGCCGGGGCGCCACCACTTCCCAGCAGGAGCGGAACGGTAGCGACTCGCGTAGGTTCGATGACGTGCTGAACCGAATCGTCGACCGGGTGCTCGGTCTCCCCGCGGCCGAAGGCCCGGCCCCCGCCGCCGCCGAGGGCCTCCGCGTCCCGATGCAGGACGGCGCACACCTCCTAGCCGATCGCTACACCCCGGCGGGCTTGACGACCGGCCCAGTAGTCCTGATCCGCACCCCTTACGGCCGCACCGGCCCCCTCGCCAAACTCTTCGGCGAAACCTTCGCGCGCCACGGCCTGCAGACAGTCCTCCAAAGCACCCGCGGCACCTTCGGCTCCGAAGGCGAATTCCGCCCGTTCCACACCGAACGCGAGGACGGGATCGCCACCGCGGAATGGCTGCGCGCGCAACCCTGGTGCGACGGGCGGATCGCCATGGCGGGCGCGAGCTACCTCGGCCACACCCAATGGGCGGTCGGCCCGTATCTCGACCCGCCGCTGGAGGCCATGTGCCTCGGGATCACCGCGTCGGAATTCGTCAGCACGTTCTATCCGGGAGGGGTGCTCGCGGCGGACAACATGGTGTCCTGGTCGAGCCTGATCGGGAAGCAGGAGGAGCGGTTCGCCGCGCTGCCGAACCCGCTGCAGACGCGGCGCACGCGCAACGCGATGGCGTACCTGCCGATCGCGGGCGCGGATGTGGCGGCGATCGGCAAGCCGGTGCGGTTCCTCCAGGACGTCACCGAGCACGCGGACCCGGACGACGATTTCTGGCGGATGTCGGACCACAGCGCCGAAGTCGCGAAACTCGACGTGCCGGTCAGCATGGTCACCGGCTGGTACGACCTGTTCATCCGCGCGCAGCTGCGGGACTTCCGCACGCTGCAGGACGCCGGACGGTCGCCGCGGATCACCGTCGGCCCGTGGTCGCACGGCGAACCGGCCAGCTTCCGCACACTGATCCAAGACCAGCTCGGCTTCCTGCGCGCGCACCTCGCCGGCGACCGTACCCAGTTGCAGCGCTCCCCCGTGCGGATCTTCCTTCAGCGGGCGTCGACCTGGCTCGATTTCGACCAGTGGCCGCCCGCTTCCGAGCCCACGCACGCACACCTGCGCCCGGTCGGCGGCCTCGGCGAGACAGTGCCCGGCGAGGCACTGCCCACGCCCTTCACCTACGACCCGGCGGATCCGACCCCGGCCGTCGGCGGGCCGTTGCTGACGGGAAAGTCCAAGCAGCGCGACAATTCCGAGATCGAGGCGCGCGACGACGTGCTGGTGTTCACCGGCGAACCGCTGGCGCACGACGTCGACGTGATCGGCGACGTGTCCGCCACGGTGTTCGTACGGACCGAATTGCCCGACGCTGACGTGTACGTGCGGCTGTGCGACGTCGACCCCGGCGGCATCTCGCGCAACGTCACCGACGGAATCCTGCGGTTGCGTCCCGGCGTGCCGGAAGCCGGTGCCGACGCAGTGGTGCGGGCCGAGGTGGAACTCGACCCGACCGCGTACCGCTTCCGCCGCGGGCACCGGTTGCGCGTTCAGGTCGCGGGCGGCGCGTTCCCCCGGTTCGCGCGCAATCACGGTACGGGAGAACGGGTTTCGTCCGCGGTGCGCGGCGCGCCGAACCGGTTCGAGGTGTTCCACGACGAGACCCGGCCGTCGCGGGTCACGCTGCCGGTCTTTACTCGGTGACCGCGCGCTGATGCGTCGTCAGCCTGCCGTCGTCGTGCAGCACGTGCAGCAGGAGCGACGGCGGGCTGTCGAAGTCCAATGGCCCGCCCTCGTCCCAGCCGCGTTCCGCGCCGGGTTCCACCGGCAGCAGTGAGCCGGACACCACGCCCGGCGCGATCCGCACCGGCACGCCCGCGAACTCGGTCGCCGCGCCGGTGTGCACGTGTCCGCACAACAGCGCCGTTATGCCGGGATGCCGCTTCAGCACGGCGGCGAGGCGGTCTTCGCCGGTCTGGCGGATCGCGTCCACCAAGGGCACTCCGACGTCGAGCGGCGGATGGTGGAACGCGACGAACGACGGACCGTCATGGCTGGCGAGCGTGTCGTCCAGCCAGGCGAGCGTCTCGTCGGCGAGGTAGCCGGCGCCTTTGCCCGGAATCGTCGAATCGCATGACACGAGCAGCAGATCGGCCACCTTGGTCGCGGAGTTCACCGGTGCGTCGCTGGCCGGTTGTCCCAGCATCGCCTCGCGAAACCGCGCGCGGACGTCGTGGTTGCCAGGGCAGACCACCACCGGCATCGGGAGGTCCAGCAGTTCGGCCGCGCGACGGTACTCCTCGGGCAGTCCGTGATCGGCGATGTCGCCGGTGGCGAACACGGCGTCGACCGGGTTTTCGAGGTTTCGCAGGTACCGCGTCACCGCGGCGGCCCGTGCGTCGGCGCGCTCGCTGCCGTCGAGGTGGATGTCGGACAGATGCGCGAAAACCCGCACCGGATCAGCTCCCTTGCAAATACGTCAACGCTTTCACCCAGTTCCGGACGAGCAGCGCGGACGCGCCGGGCAGGTCGCCGGCCCGCAAGGCCGCCGCGATCTCGCGGTGTTCGGCCACGCTCTCCGCCACTCGGTCCCGCCCGCCGAAGTATGCCGTCTCGTAGCGTTTGAGCAACGGTTTTGTCTGCTCGATCAAGCGCAGCAGATGCGGGTTGCCGCAGCGGGACGTGAGCAGCGCGTGCCAGCGGTCGTCCGCCGCGGGGAGATCGCGGGAATCGGCTGTCTCGTCGGAGATCCGGTCGAGCGCGTCCGGCAGCGAGGCGAGCTCCAGCGGCGACGTCCAGCGCAGCGCGAGCGCTTCCAGCTCGGCGACCAGCGGGTACAGCCGGCGCGCCTCCTGCGGGTCGAGCGGCGCGACCAGGAAGCCGCGGCCGGGCGCGGCGACGAGCAGCCCGCGGTCGGCCAGTCCGATGAGCGCCTCGCGCAACGGCGTCCGGGAGACGCCCAGCTCGTTCGCCAGGCGGACCTCGTTGATCCGGGTGTCGGCGGGAAACCGTCCGTCGAGGACGCGCGCGGTGATCTCCTCGACAAGTTCACCGCGCAGGAGTCTTCTGACCATGCGAGGAGTATTGCACACAGTTCGCCCGTACTGTATTCAGTTCATATGGCCAGCTCTTTCGATGTCGACCGCGCACGATACGAAACACCAGGGTGCGTCGGAGTCACGCACTTCAACAACGCAGGCTCCGCCCTCCCGCCCGCGCGCGTCACCGACACGGTGATCGACTACCTGCGCACCGAATCCCTGCTCGGCGGCTACGAAGCGGCCGAACAGGCCAAGGACCGCATCAACGGCGTGTACACCTCGGTCGCGCGGCTGCTCAACGCCGCTCCGGACGACATCGCGCTCAGCGACAACGCGACCCGCTCGTGGCAGGCGATCTTCTACGCGCTGCCGTTCGGACCGGGCGACCGGATTCTCACCGCGAGCGCCGAATACGCCAGCAACGCCATCGCCTACCTCCAGATCGCGCGCCGCACCGGAGCGACCGTCGAGGTCGTGGACAGCGACGAAACCGGCCAGCTCGACGTCGACGACCTGCGCCGCCGCATCGACTCCGACGTCAAGCTCATCGCGGTGACCCACGTCCCCACGCAGGGCGGCCTGGTGAACCCCGCCGAGGAAATCGGCGCCGTCGCCCGCGAGGCAGGCATCCCGTTCCTGCTCGACGCGTGCCAGTCGGCCGGCCAGCTGGACCTCGACGTCGAACGCATCGGCTGCGACGCCCTGACCTCCACCGGCCGGAAATACCTGCGCGGCCCGCGCGGCACCGGCTTCCTGTACGTGCACCCGCGACTGCGCGACCGTCTCGAACCGGCGATGCTCGACCTGCACTCGGCCAAGTGGACCTCCCCTGCCGAGTACGTCGTCGACCCGACCGCCAAGCGATTCGAGGTGTGGGAACGCGACTACGCCGCCGTACTCGGCCTCGGCGCGGCCGTGGACTACGCGATCGAGTGGGGCCTGCCCGCGATCGAAGACCGCGTCACCGCCCTGGCCGCGACCCTGCGCTCCCGCCTGGCCGACCTGGACCGAGTCACCGTGCACGACGCCGGCGCGCGCAAATGCGGCCTCGTGACCTTCAGCGTCGACGGACTGCCCGCGGACGAGATCAAGGACCGCCTCAACGCGGCGAAGATCAACACGAGCGTCACGCACGCGTCGTCGGCGCAGTACGACTTCACCGCCCGCCGCTTGCCGGACCTGGTGCGCGCCTCGGTGCACTACTACAACACCGAGGAGGAAATCGACCGGTTGACCGGCGAGGTCGCCGTCCTCTCGCGGTGACCTCGCGGCGCGGAAGATCACCCGTTTGACGCAGTATCCAGCACCGCCGACACCGCCTCTTGTCTCGCGTACACCCGCGGAGTGCGCTGCGGCCGGGCCTGTCGAGGGGGCAGGCCCGACGGGGCAAGGGGAGGGACGAGAAGGCCTCTTGGGCCGGGAACGATGGGGGATCCCGGCCCAGGAGGCCTTCTCTTGTTCCTAGACCAGCGCCGCCGACGGGTCGGAGTCGCGCAGCGCTTCGACCACCGCCCGGGCGTTCTTGACGCTCGCCGCCTTCGAGTAGGTGTTCTTCGTGCCGCCCATCGCCCGGCTGAAGCCCGAGTGGTACACGGCGTGCACTTCCACCAAGCGGCTGTCGTCCTCGTCGTAGACGTAGATCTGCACCGCCCAGCTGCCGATGTTCTTGTCGTGCGAGGCGACCGCGCTGAAGACCGGCTGGCGCAGCACGTCGGCGAACGGATCGTCGTCCTGGTCGATCTTGCCGAAGACGACGCGCCTGCCGCCCAAAGCGTTCTGGAACACCCGCGCGATATCTCCCGCGGACAAAGACGATCTCGCCTGAATGACGTCACTTGGCATTTCCGCACCCGTTCTGGTCAACAATTTCCGGTTGAATTGCGGCACCCCCGACGCACAAGTCGGCATGAACCGAACAGCTGGTACACGAATTCGCCGACAGAGACCGAACCGTGACTCGCCCGGCTCAGCGCCCCTGCCGCGTCTGCCCCGCCCGGCGGCGCATCTCGGCGGCCTGTTCCTCCTGGCGGCGGCGCTTCCGCTCCGCCTCTTCGCGCTTCTGCTGGTCCGCCAGCTCCTTCTGCTGCTTCTGGACCCGTTTCGCCGCTTCGGCATCGGCCTGCCGGTGGTGGCCGTAGTCCGGCGGCGGGGTGTAGGGCATGAGAACCTCCAGCATCGCGTGACGGTTTCGCTGACGCGCGAATCGACATCAGCACGTGCGGAGTCGGCCGGGCAGAACGGCTTGTTACAACTGCCCTATCCCGGCTCGTCGGATATCGGCAGCAATTCTTGGGCTTCCTCGCCAGATTGTTTAAAACACTCAGGCCGGGCTAGCCGACGAGTGCGAGAACGACCAAACCCCATCCGGTGAAGCTTTCACCGGATGGGGTCAGATCAACCACGGTGGGCGCAGCAGGGATCGAACCTGCGACCGCTCGGGTGTAAACCGAGTGCTCTCCCGCTGAGCTATGCGCCCGCACGCCGGAGCGGGGAAACCCCGCCCCGGCGGACGAAAACAATCAGGCAGTCAGTTCCTCGACCGCCTTCTTCCACCCCGCCTGGTCGCGCGCCTCGCCCGGCGCGTTGACCTCGGCGAAGCGGACCACGCCTTCGGCGTCGATCAGGAAGGTGCCGCGGACGGCGAGCCCTGCCTGGTCGTTGAACACGCCGTATTTCCGCGCCACCTCGCCGTGCGGCCAGAAGTCCGACAGCAGCGGGAACTGGTAGCCCTCGACCTCGGCCCACGCCTTGAGCGAGAACGGCGTGTCGACCGAGACGCCCAGCACCTGGACGCCCTTGCCGTCGTAGTCGCCGAACTCGTCGCGCAGCTGGCACAGCTCGCCGGTGCAGATCCCGCTGAAGGCGAACGGGTAGAACACCAGCAGGACCGGCTTGTCGCCCTTGAACTGCGACAGCGTGACCGGCTGCTTGTTGTAGTCGTTGAGCGTGAAGTCAGGGGCCTGCGAACCGACCTCGACGGCCATACCGGCGATTCCTCTCCAGAGCGAACACGAGCGTGCCGCCCACCCTATCGCGGCCTCAGCGCTGCTTGGCCTTCGAGGACTTCGGCGACACCAGCCGGGTGCCCAGCCAGCCAGGGCCCACGCTGATGTTCGCCGTCTGGGCGAGCCCGACCTGGGGCACCGCCTCGGCGATGTCGCTGGGCTCGACGTGCCCGGGCTGCCCGGTCTTCGGGGTCAGCACCCAGATCACGCCGTCCTCCTCCAGCGGACCGCGGGCGTCTACCAGCGCGTCCCCGAGGTCTCCGTCGTTGTCGCGCCACCACAGCAGCACGACGTCGATGACCTCCTGGGCGTCCTCGTCGAGGAGCTCACCGCCGATCGTTTCCTCGATCGCCGCGCGAACGTCGTCGTCGACGTCCTCGTCCCAGCCGATCTCCTGGACCACCATGTCCGGCTTGATGCCAAGGCTTTCGGCGACGCCGGCACTGCCTGCGTCTCCCGCGGCGACCACTGCTTTCACTCCTCCAACTACGACGGAGCGCGGCAGTAGGTCCGCCGCACTCGGATACACGGATGTCGAACAGCGAACACTGACGCGGCGCTGCGCGCAACCGTCCACACCGGATCTTTGGCAAGTCGTGTCTGCAGCGTAGGGGCCCGCCGCCGCCTCGCCCGACTCCGGGTGGCACTCAGTACCCCACCACTGCGAAGCTCTCCCGGGGAGCCTCCTTTAGGGTGGAGAAGAGAAAACGCGCGCGCGATACACCGTGCGCGGGGAGTGGCGACACTCGGGCGGCCGATGTTACCGGGCAGTACAGGTGACGGGAACCCCAACCGGGACGACCATGGACGTCGGCGAGCACTCCCGCCCACCAGCTACAACGGCTACAACCAGCTACAAGGAGACCCCTTGGCCCCGCAGAACGACGGCGCCTCCGGCAAGGAGACCCCGGCTCGCGTACGCGTCATCCGTGACGGACTCGCGGCGCACCTTCCCGACATCGACCCGGAAGAGACCAGCGAATGGCTGGACTCCTTCGACGAGGCGCTGGCCCGAGGGGGCCAGCAGCGGGCCAGGTACCTGATGCTGCGCATCCTCGAGCGCGCCCGGGAGCGCAATGTCGGCGTCCCGGCGCTCACGTCGACCGACTACGTGAACACGATCCCCACCGAGAACGAGCCGTGGTTCCCGGGCGACGAGGAGATCGAGCGCCGCTACCGCCGCTACATCCGCTGGAACGCGGCGATCATGGTGCACCGCGCGCAGCGGCCGGGCGTCGGCGTCGGCGGCCACATCTCCACCTACGCCTCGTCGGCGGCGCTGTACGAGGTCGGCTTCAACCACTTCTTCCGCGGCAAGGACCACTCCGGCGGCGGCGACCAGGTCTTCTTCCAGGGCCACGCCTCCCCCGGCATGTACGCCCGCGCGTTCCTCGAGGGCCGCCTCACCGAGCAGCAGCTCGACGGGTTCCGCCAGGAGTTCAGCCACGCGGGCGAGGGCGGCGGCCTTCCGTCGTACCCGCACCCGCGGCTGATGCCGGAGTTCTGGGAGAACCCGACGGTGTCGATGGGCCTCGGCCCGATGAACGCGATCTACCAGGCGCGGTTCAACCGCTACCTGCGCGACCGCGGCATCAAGGACACCTCCGACCAGCACGTCTGGGCGTTCCTCGGCGACGGCGAGATGGACGAGGCCGAATCGCGCGGCCTGATCCACGTGGCCGCGGGCGAGGGCCTGGACAACCTGACCTTCGTGATCAACTGCAACCTGCAGCGGCTCGACGGCCCGGTGCGCGGCAACGGCAAGATCATCCAGGAACTGGAGTCCTACTTCCGCGGCGCGGGCTGGAACGTGATCAAGGTCATCTGGGGCCGCGAATGGGACTCGCTGCTCTCGGCCGACCGCGACGGCGCGCTGGTCAACCTGATGAACGTCACGCCGGACGGCGACTACCAGACCTACAAGGCCAACGACGGCGCCTTCGTCCGCGAGCACTTCTTCGGCCGCGACCCGCGGACGAAGGAACTGGTCAAGGACCTGTCCGACGCCGACGTCTGGAACCTCAAGCGCGGCGGCCACGACTACCGCAAGGTGTACGCGGCGTACAAGGCGGCCATGGAGCACCACGGCCAGCCGACGGTGATCCTGGCCCACACCATCAAGGGCTACGGCCTCGGCCCGTCGTTCGAGGGCCGCAACGCCACGCACCAGATGAAGAAGCTCACCCTCGACGACCTGAAGCTGTTCCGGGACGCGCAGCGGATCCCGATCAGCGACGAGGAACTTGAGAAGAACCCGAAGCTGCCGCCGTACTTCCACCCGGGCCCGGATTCGCCGGAGATCGAGTACATGCGCGGCCGCCGCAAGGCGCTGGGCGGGTACCTGCCGGAGCGCCGCCCGAAGACCGCCAAGGCGCTCGTGCTGCCCGGCGACAAGGTCTACGAGGGCGTCCGCAAGGGCTCGGGCAAGCAGGAGGTCGCCACCACGATGGCGATCGTCCGGCTCATCCGCGAGCTGGCGAAGGACTCGGAGATCGGCAAGCGGATCGTCCCGATCATCCCGGACGAGGCGCGCACCTTCGGCCTCGACTCGATGTTCCCGACCGCCAAGATCTACAACCCGCACGGCCAGACCTACACCTCGGTCGACGCGAGCCTGATGCTGGCGTACAAGGAGTCCGAGAAGGGCCAGCTGCTGCACGAGGGCATCAACGAGGCGGGGTCCACCGCGTCGTTCACCGCCGTCGGCACGTCGTACGCGACGCACGGCGAGCCGATGATCCCGATCTACATCTTCTACTCGATGTTCGGGTTCCAGCGCACCGGCGACGGCCTGTACGCGGCGGCGGACCAGATGGCCCGCGGTTTCGTGCTCGGCGCCACCGCCGGCCGCACCACGCTGACCGGCGAGGGCCTGCAGCACGCGGACGGGCACTCGCTGCTGCTGGCGGCGACGAACCCGGCCGTCGTGGCGTACGACCCGGCTTACTCCTTCGAGATCGCCCACATCGTCAAGGACGGCCTGCGCCGGATGTACGGCGAGACCGGCCCGGACGGCAACGGCGAGAACATCTTCTACTACATCACCATCTACAACGAGCCCTACCAGCAGCCGGCCGAGCCGGAGAACCTGGACGTCGACGGCGTCCTGAAGGGCCTCTACCGGTACTCCGACGCCCCGGCGGGCGACGGCCCGGAGGTGCAGGTGCTGGTCTCCGGCGTCACGATGCCGGACGCGCTGAAGGCGCAGAAGAGACTGGCCGAGGAGTGGGGCGTGCGGGCCGCGGTGTGGTCGGCCACGTCGTGGGGCGAGCTGCGCCGCGAAGCGGTCGAGATCGACCACGAGAACCTGCTGCACCCGGACCAGACGCCGCGGGTTCCGTACGTCACGCGGAAGCTGTCGGAGGTTTCCGGCCCGGTCGTGGCGGTGTCGGACTGGATGCGCGCGGTGCCGGACATGATCCGCCCGTGGGTGCCCACCGACATGCTCACGCTCGGCACCGACGGGTTCGGCTTCTCCGACACCCGCCCGGCCGCGCGGCGCAAGTTCCTGGTGGACGCCGAGTCGATCACCGTCGGCGCGCTGTCCGCGCTCGCCAAGCGCGGCGAGTTCGACCAGGCGAAGGTCGCCGAGGCGGCGCGCCGCTACCGGCTCGACGACGTGGCGGCCGCCGGGCCGCAGACGTCCGACTCCGGCAACGCGTGACCGTCGCTTGATTTCAGGGGCCCCTCCGGGACAGTGTCCGGGAGGGGCCCCTGCTGTGCTGATCCGGCCACAAGCAGGCCGGCCGCGCAGCGGCACGCGACCGTGGCTGTGGTCGGATCGGTCGGATCGGCAACGATCGGCACAGTACGGTAGACATCGGATGTATCCGGATGCCTGACGAAAGGTGGTCGAGCGTGACCCAGCGTCGCCTGCCCCGGCCCAGCGAGCTCAAAGAGATCCTGCGGCCGAAGCCGATCGTGCTCAACCCGACCGACCGGCGCCTGGCCGCCGCGCACACGATCGCCGACCTGCGGACGATCGCGCGCAAGCGGACCCCGCGCGCGGCGTTCGACTACACCGACGGCGCGGCCGAGCTCGAGGACAGCCTGCGCCGCGCCCGGCAGGCCTACCGCCGGGTGGAATTCCAGCCCAACGTGCTGCGTGGAGTGTCCGATGTGGACACCAGCAGGGAGATCCTCGGCACGCGCTCGGCGCTGCCGTTCGCGTTCGCGCCCACCGGGTTCACGCGGATGATGCAGACCGAGGGCGAGCGCGCGGTGGCCAGGGTGGCGCAGCGCAACACCATGCCGATGGCGCTCTCGACAATGGGCACCACGTCGATCGAGGACCTCGCGGCGGCCGCGCCGGACGCGCGCAAATGGTTCCAGCTGTACGTGTGGCGCGACCACGGCGCGGGCGAAGATCTGATGAATCGCGCGTGGGAGAGCGGATACGACACGCTCCTGCTGACGGTCGACACCCCGGTCGCTGGCCAGCGGCTGCGCGACGTCCGCAACGGCCTCACCATCCCGCCCGCGCTGACCCTGAAAACGTTCGCGGACGGCGCGATGCACCCGGCGTGGTGGTTCAACCTGCTGACCACCGAGCCGCTGAACTTCGCGTCGCTCAACCACTTCGGCGGCACCGTCGCGGACCTGCTGGACAAGCTCTTCGACCCGACGCTGAACTTCGACGACCTCGACTGGGTGCGCCAGACCTGGCCGGGCAAGCTCGTGATCAAGGGCGTGCAGAACGTCGACGACGCCCGCGACGTGGTGAAACACGGCGCGGACGCGGTCCTGCTGTCCAACCACGGCGGCCGTCAGCTCGACCGCGCCCCGACGCCGATCGAGCTGCTGCCCGCGACGCTGGACGAGATCCAGGACAGCGCCGAGGTCTGGGTCGACACCGGCATCCTGTCCGGCGGCGACATCGTGGCCGCGCTCGCCCGCGGCGCGAACGCGGTGCTGATCGGCCGCGCGTTCCTGTACGGCCTGATGGCGGGCGGCGAACGCGGCGTGCAGCGCTGCGTGGACATCCTGCGCACCGAGATGATCCGCACGATGCAGCTGCTCGGGGTCCGGCGAGTGGACGACCTGCGCCCCACCCACGCCACGCTCCGCTGAGCCCCCGACGTCCTTCCCCGGCCGGCGCGATCGGCGTAATCCGGTATTCAGTGACAGACATCACGTCTCCTGCCTTCGGAACATCCGAGGGGGAAGACCATGTCCGTCACGCCGAACCGCCGCGCACTGGCGATGCTGCGCGCGATCGCCGCCGGCCGAGCCGAACTCACCCGCAGCTGCGAACCGGACCTGAGGGTCGACGGCCTGCCCTGCTGCGACCAGACGACCGCGCACGATCTCGTCCGGGAAGGCCTGGTCCGCCCGGTGTCCGCGCCGGGCGGCGCGGTCGGGCAGTGGACGCGGGCCGAGTTGACCCCGGACGGGCAGCTCGCGCTCGGGGCCTGACCTCAGCGCGCCGCGGCGACGGCCTTCCCGCCGGCCACCGCGGTGCGCGCCGAGCGATTCCAGGTGACCCAGCCGTGGACGACCAGCGCGGCGAAGACGAGGTAGATCGCGGCCGAGAAGTACAGGCCGGAACTGATCTGCAGCGGCACGCCGATCGCGTCGACCACCAGCCACACGCCCCAGAACTCCACGAGCCCGACGCCTTGCGCGGCGAACGCGACGAGCGTCCCGACGAAAATCGCGGCGTCCGGCCAGGGCGCCCACGAGGCATCGAGTGCCTGGAGCGTCAGCGCCATCGCGACCGTGCCCAGCCCGAACGCACCGAGCATCACGGCCCGCTCGGTCCAGCGGCCCTTGCGCACGACGACGCCGTACACCGGGTCGGTCCGGCGGTTCCAGGCCCACCAGCCGTAGAGCGAGATGAGCAGGATCGCGACCTGCCGCCCGGCGAGCCCGCCGAGATGCGCGGACGCGTAAACGGAGAAGAGCAGGACGGTCGCGCCGACCTGCACCGGCCAGGTCCACAGCGTCCGCCGCTGCGCGAGGAACACGACCGCGAGCGCGAACACCTGCCCGGCCAGCTCGGCGATCGAGATCCACTGGCCGAACACGGTCACGCCGTGCTGCAACAGGAAGTCCACGTCGGCACCCCTTCCGATCTACGCTTCCCAACATGCAGCACGGAGCCTCCATTCCCGTGCCGATGTGAGACTGAAGACAGTCCCGCCGAGTGGACGCCGGGCAGAGGGAAGGGGCCGCGCTGCTGGAAGCAGCGCGGCCCCTTGCTCGCCCCGGTCAGCGGACCGGGAAGGCCGTCAGCGAAGCCGTCAGCCGGACTCGACTCCGGGCGGCGGCACGGCCTCACCCTCCTTGCCGGTACCGGTTCAGCGGTCCACGCGCCCGAACCCGGCGGGCGGGGTCGGCGGCTCCGGCGGCCGGCCGCCGTCCACGGGCATCTGGCGCGTCTGCTCGCCCGGCTGCGGCAGGCTGCCCGACTGCGACTGCGGGTAGCTCTGCGTCCGGGCCTGTCCGGCCTGCGCGTGCTGCCCGCTCACCTGGCCCGGCTCGCGCGCACCGTTGCCGGAGCCGATCTGGCCCTGCAGATTGGCCAGCCAGCCGCCCCACCGTTCCTGGGCCGGTTTGATCAGGCCGCCGCCGAAGCCGACCACGATCACGCCGCCGACGGTCGCCAGCACCGCGATCAGGATCGGGCCGGTCACCGCCGTCGCGATGTTCACCTGGCCCAGCGCCGCGATGATGCCGAACGCCATCACCAGCCAGTACGCGATCGTGCTGAGCAGCCGTCCGGCCGGGCGGCCCGACAGCGCGCCCGCGACGAGGTCCCGCACGACCTTCGCGATCGCCGCCGCCACGATGATCAGCACCACCGCGACCAGGATCCTCGGCAGGAACGCGATGATGTCGTTCAGCAGCTGGCTCACCGGGTTCGACTGCCCGAACACCCCGAACGCCAGCTGCAGCGCGATCAGCAGAATGAAGTAGTAGACGAGTTTCACGAGCACCGCGGTGGCGTCGAGATTCGCGCCCTTCACCATTCCGGTCAGCCCGGTCTTCTCCACCATCCGCGTGAAACCGAGTTTTCCGAGAACGAGCCCGACGGCTTTGGACACGGCTTTCGCGATCAGCCAGCCGATCAGGAGGATGATCAGAAAGCCCACGAGTTTCGGGACGAACGTGGCCACCAGATTCCAGGCCTGTCCGAGTCCGTCCTTGAGTTGTTC
Source organism: Amycolatopsis rubida (assembly GCF_900115345.1). Classification (GTDB taxonomy): domain Bacteria; phylum Actinomycetota; class Actinomycetes; order Mycobacteriales; family Pseudonocardiaceae; genus Amycolatopsis; species Amycolatopsis rubida. Next base: position 16,850 of record NZ_FOWC01000021.1, read on the forward strand.
ACCCACGCTGGCTCCCTTCGCCGCGGTTCGACGTGGATTCCGGCACCGTCCTGTCGCACCGGGTCGCAGGACAGGTACCCACTGCACCCGAGTGCTGTGCACCACGATCGAGTGAGACGACTGGCGCGGGAAGATCAATCGCGGCCATACTTGTCCTACCGGTGGGGACCGGGGAGACGAGGCCGCTCGGCGCAGCGAAAACCGCAAGCGCCGGGCGGCCTCGAACATTTCCCGCTCTTTATTGCCGCGCGACGGCGCTTCCGAGACGAATGCGGTTCGGGTTTTCTCCGCCGTTCATCTGGTCTTCATGGTCGGGCCATCGGCGGGCCGCCGACGGATTTGCGCGCCGGCCAGCGGACGGCGGCGGAGATGTCCGGACGGAATCCCGTGCAGGCCCGGTCTGTGCGGTGCGCATTCGCGTTGCGCGGCAGCCCGCGGCGGCGAATTGCGGGCCTTCCGCTCGCATGCCGGATAACCGCGCAGCGGCAATAGCGCGCGGGCGAGATGCCGTACGAAGGTCGATAACCGGTGTTCGGCCGACGACCGGAACGGCGCGCCCTCGCGAGGGCGGCGTTCACGCAACTCACCCGATACCGCTAACCCACGTGGGTGAGAGCTCCCGCTGCCCGGGTCCCGCACCGGACCGACAGGTCCACCGAGAGTAGCGGCTTTCGGAGAAGAACCAGCGGGCCGCGGCAATTCCGCCGCGGCCCGCTGTCCGGAACTCCGCGGTCAGGCAGCGCGCAGCGCGTCCCGCAGCTTCACCTTCGCGCCGGTGCGCATCACCGCGTTGCGGTAGATCCGCGCGGCCAGCCAGATCAGCGCCGGGATGAGCGCGATGACCAGGCCGACCGACAGCACCGCCTCCCACACCGGCACGCCGCCCATCGCCAGCCGCATCGGCATCAGCGTCGGCGCGAACACCGGGATCACCGACAGCACCTCGGCCAGCGGGCTCCCCGGATTCGACGGCAGGATCGAAATCCCCACCACGTACCCGGCGATCACGAACATCAGCGCGGGCATGGTCGCGCCGCCCACGTCCTCCTGCCGCGACACCAGCGCGCCGAGCGCGGCGAACACGATCGAATACATGAAGAACCCGAGCAGATACCAGACGATCAGCCAGATCACGGTGCCGATCGCCGCGTTCGCCGAGATCGTGAGCACGCCGAACCCGAGCCCGGCCGCGACACCGGCCACGCCGATCGCCAGCATCTGGATCAGCCCGACGACGCCGATGCCGAGCACCTTCCCGGCCATCAGCTGCCACGGTTTGATCGTCGAGAGCAGCAGTTCGACCACCCGCGAGGTTTTCTCCTCGACGACGCCCTGGGCCACGCTCTGCCCGTTGAGCATCAGCGAGAGGTAGATCAGGATGCCCGCGATGATGCCGAGCACCAGCTGCTGCCCGTTGTAGTCGTACGGTTTCTCGAGCGGCGGCAGTTCGTCGATCGTCGCCTCGGCGGTCGCCTGGCGCACCTTCGCCGGGTCGCCGCCGAGAGACTCGATCTGCTGGTTGAGCGCCAGCTGCCCCTCAAGCACGGTGAACGTGTTCTTCAGTTTCGCGTCCAGGTCCTTTTTCACCTGGACGTGCAAGCGCTTCGCGTCCTGCACCAGCAGCGCGTCGATCGAACCGTCCCGCAGCTTGTCCTGGCCCGCCTTCTCGTCGGGCACCTGCTGCGTCGCGACGGTCTGGCCGATCGACTTCGCCGTCGCGCTCAGCGGCTGTGCCAGCTGCGCGGCGGCCGGCACGTAGCCGACCGTCGCGTCGGCGCTCCCGCTGCCGTTGAAGAGCTTGAAGACGAGCGCCAGCCCGACGACGATGACCACCATCACCAGCGTGGTGATGCGGTAGGCCTTGGAATTGACCCGCGTGCTGATTTCCCGCCCGGCCACGAGGCCGACCGCGGACATCGGGCTCATCTGGACTCCTGCCCCGGTCATGCCGCGGCCTCCTGCTGCTGCTCGGACACGACAGAACGGAACAACTCGGTCAGGGACGGCAGTTTCCGGGCGAATTCCCGCACCGGGCCGGTCGCCAGCGCGGCGCGCAGCACCGCCTGGTCGTCCGCGCCGTCGGCCAGTTCCAGTTCGGTCACCGCTGCCCTGCGCCCGATCACGGTCACCCCGGACAGCCCGGCCGCCCAGTTTTCGGGAGCCTCGGGAGCGTCGACGAGCAGCCGGACGGTCCCGCCGGCGCGCAGTTCCGCCACCGTGCCGGACGCTTCCATCCGTCCACTCCGGACAATCCCGATCCGGTCGCACAGCCGTTCCACCAAATCCAGCTGATGGCTGGAAAACACGACCGGAACGCCCTCGGCCGCCTTCTCCTTCAGCACGTCGCTCATCACGTCGACGGCCACCGGGTCCAGCCCGGAAAACGGTTCGTCCAGCACCAGAATCCGCGGTTCGTGCACCAGCGCGGCGGCCAGCTGCACGCGCTGCTGGTTGCCGAGGCTGAGCTTCTGCACCTCGTCCTCGCGGCGCGCGGCCACGCCGAGGCGTTCGGTCCACCGCTCGCTCGACGCCTTCGCCGCGGCGGCGGGCATTCCGTGCAGCCGGGCCAGATACGTGAGCTGGTCGCCGACCTTCATTTTCGGGTAAAGCCCGCGTTCCTCGGGCATATAACCGATCTGCCGGCGGGTCTCGTGCGTGATCGGCTCGCCCGCGTAGCGCACCTGGCCCGCGTCGGCGCTCAGCACGCCGAGCGCGATCCGCATCGTGGTCGTTTTGCCCGCCCCGTTGCTGCCGACGAATCCGAAAAGCTCGCCCGGCCGCACCTCGAACGTCATTTTCTCGAGCGCCACCACGGCGCCGTACCGCTTCGAGATCCCGTCGATCTCCAGTCCGGGCTCTGGCATGGCCCGTCCCCCTGTTCTCTTTTCGCCCGGGGCGATCCCCTGCCACCCCACCCGGGATCCTAGGCACTTCGGCCGAACTTCGCCCACCGCCTGAGGTCGCCGCCGCGTCCGCCTAAAGTTGCGGGTCGCGGGCGGCACGTAGGATCGGATCCGACATGGCCGACACCACGGGACGTCCCGCGCGCAAGCACCACGGGCTGTCCGCGAAAACCCTGCGCAGCCTGGAGCACGCCTCCGGGCGGCTGGCGAGCGCGAGCGTCGCGGAAATGGAACGCCGCCTGGTGTGGTTCGCGCGGCTGCCCGCCGACCAGCGCGCCAGCGTCCTGCTCATCACGCAGACCGGGGCCAGCGGATTCGTCGCGTGGCTGCGGGATTCGAAAGAAGCGCTGCAGCTCACCACCGAGGCCTTCCGCGACGCGCCGACCGAAGTGTCGCGCTGGATCAGCCTGCGCCAGGCCGTCGCGATGGTGCGGCTCGCGATCGAGGTATTCGAGGAGCAGCTCCCCGAATTCGCCGCGTCGGAGGCCGAACGTGCCGCGTTGATCGAAGGAATTCTGCGCTACGGCAGGGAAATCGCTTTCGCCGCGGCCAACTCCTACGCCGCGGCGGCGGAAGCGCGCGGCGCGTGGGACGCCCGGCTCGAAGCGCTCGTGGTCGACGGAATCGTCCGCGGGGACGCCGAAGAATCCGTCCTTTCGCGGGCCGCGGCGCTGGGCTGGGATCCGGCGGCGGCAGCGACCGTGTTGGTGGGGAATCCGCCCTCCGACGACCCGCCGACGGTGGTTTTCGACGTCCGCGCCCGCGCCGCGCGCGTCGGCCGCGCGGTACTGCTGTCGGTGCAGGGCTCGCGGCTGGTGATCGTGATCGGCGGCCCCACCGAGGGCGGGCCGAAGGAACGCGAAATCCTCGCCCGGATGTCAACGGTGTTCGCCGACGGCCCGGTCGTGGCCGGTCCGACAGTGCCGACGCTGGCCGAGGCGCACCACAGCGCGGCCGAAGCCCTGTCCGGGCTGCGGGCGGTGGTCGGCTGGCCCGCCGCGCCGCGCCCAGTGCGCTCCGACGATCTCCTCCCCGAACGCGCACTCTCCGGCGACCCCGGCGCGGAACGGCTGCTGGTCGACCTGGTGGCCCGGCCGCTGGAAGAAGCCGGAGCGGCCTTGCAGCGGACGGTCGAGACCTATCTGGACACTGGCGGAGTGCTGGAACGGTGCGCGCAAACGCTGTTCGTGCACCCGAACACGGTCCGGTACCGGCTGCGCAAAGCCGCCGAACTCACCGGCCGCAACCCGACCGACGCCCGCGACGCGCTGGTGCTGCGGGTCGCGCTGACGGTGGGCAGGCTCGCCCGCGCCCGCGGGCTTTGGTGACCGCCTGAGCCGGGTGCCGCTGCCGCACCCGATGCGGGCGTTCGGTGCGTTGTGCCGCTTCGCGGCCGTTGGACGCAGCCCGCTACGGAGATGCGGAGCACCCGGCCGGGCCGCTTGGCTTCCTGCTCCGGCGACCGGCAGCCGAGGACAACTGGTTGCGTCGGACGCCACACACGGGGGACATCCCGTACCCGAGCCCGCGTCCGGTGGAAGCGCCGCTGATCTCCGGCCCGCCGCTCCGAGGCGCGAGCAAGCCGTGACAGGGGCGTGGCGAGCGCGTGGCGGGTGACGGACTTCACGGCAAGCGCTGGTTGAATCCCACAAGGCGGATGGGTTAAGGACCGGGTTCTCCGGCGGGTCTTTGGAGGTTTCCTCCAATTACGCCGCACGGACTTGGTGACCGCCCGCATCTGAAGCACTGACCGGTCCCGTGGTCTCATAGACACCGTGACAGTTGCAGTCCTCTCCCCCGGCCAGGGTTCCCAAGCCCCCGGCATGCTCGCTCCGTGGCTCGAGCTCGACGGTGCCCGCGCGCGCGTCGAAGAGTGGTCCGCCCGCTGCGGGCTCGACCTGATCCGGCTCGGCACGGAGGCCGGAGCCGAGGAGATCCAGGACACCGCTGTCGCGCAGCCGCTGATCGTCGCGCTGTCCCTGCTGTCCTTCGAGCACCTGCCGGTCCCCGCGGACGCCCCGGTCGCCGGCCACTCCGTCGGCGAACTGGCCGCGGCCGCGATCGCCGGCGTGCTCAGCCCCTCCGACGCCGTCGCGCTCGCCGCGGTCCGCGGCGCGGAGATGGCCAAGGCGTGCGCGCTCGAACCGACGTCGATGGCCGCGGTGATGCTCGGCGACCCCGAGGAAGTCGCCGCGTGGCTGGAAAGCCAGGGCCTCGCCGCCGCGAACCGCAACGGGGCCGGGCAGATCGTCGCCTCCGGGTCCGCCGCCGCGATCGAGCGCATCGTCGCCGAGCCGATGGAGGGCACGAAGATCCGTGCGCTCAAGGTCGCCGGCGCCTTCCACACGCCCTACATGGCGCCCGCGGAAGACGCCCTGCGCGAGCACGCCGCCGGCCTCTCCCCGGCCGACCCGGCGCGCCCGCTGCTGTCCAATGCCGACGGTCAGGTCGTCCCGAGCGGCGCGGAGTACCTGCGCAGGCTCGTCGCCCAGGTGACCCGCCCGGTCCGCTGGGACCTCACCATGGACGGGCTCGTCTCGCTCGGCGTGGACCGCACCGTCGAACTGGCGCCCGCGGGCACCCTGACCGGACTGGTCAAGCGGCAGCTCAAGGGCGTCGTCACCACTACCACCGCGCTGAAGTCGCCCGCCGAGCTGGCGGCGCTGCGCGAGGAGGACGCCCAGTGACCGCCCGCCCCACCCTGCGCCTGTCCCAGGGCGCGCCCGCCGCCCGCATCCTCGGCTTCGGCAGCTACCAGCCGGACCGGATCGTCACGAACGACGACCTGTCGCAGGTCATGGACACCAGCGACCAGTGGATCCGCGACCGCGTCGGCATCGTCGAGCGGCGGTTCGGCGAGAAGGACGACGTGCTGGTCGACTACGCCGTCGCCGCCGGGTCCGAAGCGCTCGCCGACGCGGGCGTCGACGCGTCCGAAGTGGACACCGTCATCGTGCCCAACTGCACCATGCCCTCGCAGATCCCGAACGCGGCCGGGCAGATCGCCGCGCGGATCGGCGTCCCGAGCCCCGGCGCGTTCGACCTCAACGCCGCGTGCGCCGGATTCTGCTACGGCCTCGGCGTCGCCTCCGACCTCGTGCGCGCGGGCTCGGCGAAGAAGGTCCTCGTGATCGGCGCGGAGAAGCTCACCGACGTGGTGGACCCGGCCGACCGCGCGAACGCGATCATCTTCGCCGACGGCGCGGGAGCCGCGGTGGTCGGCGGGTCCGACGAACCGGGCATCGGCCCGGTCGCGTGGGGCAGCGCGGGCGACCTCGTCGACCTCATCTACATGCGCGATCACCAGTGGATCTACCAGGAGGGCCAGTCGGTCTTCCGCTGGGCGACCACGCAGATCGCGCCGATCGCGCTGCGCGCGCTCGAAGCCGCCGGGCTGCAACCGTCCGATGTGGACGTGCTGGCCCCGCACCAGGCGAACCTCCGGATCGTCGAGTCGATCGCCAAGAAGCTGCGCGCCAAGGGGGCGCGCGAGGACATGGTGGTGGCCGACGACATCAAGTACTCGGGCAACACCTCGTCCGCTTCGATCCCGATGGCGCTGGACCACATGCGCAAGGCGGGAACGGCGAAAAGCGGCGACGTGGTGCTGGCGGTCGGCTTCGGAGCCGGGCTTTCCTATGCCGCGCAGGCGTTCGTCCTGCCCTGAGCGATACTTCCCCCGCGGGCGCCGTGCCCGCGAGCGGACCTCCAGAAGAACCGAGAAGGGAACAACACCGATGGCTGACAACACTGAGATTCTCGCCGGCCTCGCCGAGATCGTCGAAGAGGTCGCCGGCGTGGCTCAGGACGACGTCACCGCCGAGAAGTCGTTCGTGGACGACCTGGACATCGACTCGCTGTCGATGGTCGAGATCGCCGTGCAGGCCGAGGACAAGTTCGGCGTCAAGATCCCGGACGACGAGCTGGCCAACCTGAAGACCGTCGGCGACGCGGTGAACTACGTCTCCGCCAACTCGAAGTAAGTCCTCTTCGTACCCGGGCCCCGGTCCGGAGCCGACCTTGGGGAGACACCCATGAGCAACATCGACGTCGTGATCACCGGTATGGGCGCGACCACGCCGCTGGGCGGGGACGTCGCGTCCACCTGGGACGGTCTGCTGGCCGGCCGCAGCGGGATCCGCACGATCGAGGCGGACTGGGCGGCGGAGCTGGACCTGCCGGTGCGGATCGCGGCGCAGCTCGCCGTCGAGCCGACCGACATCCTGCCCCGCGTGCAGGCCCGCCGGCTCGACCGGTGCGAGCAGGTGGCGATCATCGCCGCCCGCCAGGCCTGGGCCGACGCCGGGTTCGCCGAGCAGACCGACGAGCACGCCGACGTCGAACCGGAACGCCTCGGCGTCTCGATCGGCACCGGGGTCGGCGGGCCGGTGACCCTGCTGACCCAGAACGATCTGTTGCACCAGCAGGGTCTTCGCAAGGTCTCGCCGCTGACCGTGCCGATGCTGATGCCGAACGGTCCCGCCGCGCACGTGGGCATCGATCTGAAGGCGCGGGCCGGGGTGCACTCGCCCGCGTCGGCGTGCGCGTCCGGAGCCGAGGGCATCGCGAACGGCTTCGAGATGATCCGGTCCGGACGGGCCGACGTGGTGGTCGCGGGCGGTTCCGAGGCGTGCATCCACCCGATCACCGTCGCCGGGTTCGCCCAGGCGCGCACGGTGTCGACGCGCAACGACGACCCGGCCGCGGCGTCGCGTCCGTTCGACGTGAGCCGCGACGGCTTCGTGCTCGGCGAGGGCTCCGGCGTCGTCGTGCTCGAACGTGCCGACCGCGCGAAGGCCCGCGGCGCGCGGATCTACGCGAAGCTGGCCGGCTACGGCCTGACCTCCGACGCCTACCACATCACGGGCAACCACCCGGAGGGCATCGGGCAGATCGCGGCGATGCGCGCGGCGATGACGATGGCCGGACTGTCCCCTTCGGACATCGGCCACGTGAACGCGCACGCGACGTCCACTGTGGTCGGCGACATCGGCGAGGCGGCCGCGATCCGGTCGGCGATCGGCGAGCACCCGGTGGTCACCGCGCCGAAGGGCGCGCTCGGCCACCTCGTCGGCGGGGCGGGCGCGGTCGAGGGCATCGCGACGATTCTCGCGCTGTACGAGGGAGTCGTGCCCGCGACGCTGAACCTCACCGAACTGGACCCGAAGGTGCAGCTCGACGTCGTGGCCGGGGAGAACCGCAAGGTCGAACTCGCCGCGGCGCTGTCCAACTCGTTCGGTTTCGGCGGGCACAACACCGCGCTGCTGTTCACGCCGGCGAGCTGAGTCCCCTTTTCACGCTGAAGGGCCCCTGCGGGAATTTCTCCCGCAGGGGCCCTTCAGCGTTTCACCGGGTTTTCAGCACTTGTCGTGTTCGGTGGCCGTGCCGTCGACGGTGTCGATCCGGTACGAGCCGTGCTCGAATTTCATCGGCAGCACCAGCCGCCAGTGGATGCACTTCTCCGGGAAGTCGACCGGGGCCTCGTCGAGCGACTGGGTGCTGGTGAACCCGACCAGGGCCCGCAGCGTTCCCTGCGCGCCCGGTTCGATGCGGTACAGCATGACGTCGACGTCCTTCGTGGACCGGAAGTTGCGGTGCCAGTCCGCTTCCGGCGTCTTGCTGCGGCGCGCGTCGCTGACCGTCTCGGTCCAGGCTTCGTAGTTCTTCTGGTTCAGCGCGGTGAAATAGGCCTTCAGCACGGTGCGGACGGCGTCGTCCTGCGGGTGGTTCTGGGCGTCCGGGGTGGCCCCGACCTCGACCGAGCCGGACTTGTCGGCCGAACCGCCGCTGGTCGTGGCGGACGGCGCCATGGCCTCGCTGTCGGTCGCACGCGGGGAATCGGGGCGGCGGTACAGCTCGCGGGCGAGCAGACCTCCGGCGACGGTGATGGACAGCACCACCACGAGCACGGGGATCAACCACCGCTGACGGGACGGCGGGGCCGGGTGAACGCTCACCCGGGTGAGGGTACCGTCCTCGCTCACCCGACCTGGTGCAGCCAGGTGACCGGGGCGCCGTCGCCCGCGTGCCGGTACGGCTCAAGCGCCTCGTCCCAGGCCGCGGCGAGGAGTTCGTCGAGTTTGTGCGCGAGGGTTTCGCCGCCGCGGGTCATGCTGACGAGCGCGCGCAGCTGGTCCTCGCCTACGACGATGTCGCCGTTGGCGCTGGTGCGGCCGTGCCAGAGGCCGAGTCCGGGCGCGAAGCAGAACCGCTCGCCGTCGACGCCCGCGCTGGGTTCCTCGGTGATTTCGAAGCGCACCATCGGCCACGCCTTGAGCGCGCCGGCGAGTTTGCCCGCGGTTCCTGCGGGCGCGCTCCAGCTGCATTCGGCCCGGAGCTGTCCCGGACTGGCCGGCTGGGCCGTCCACTTCAGCTCGACGCGGGCGCCAAGGGTGCCCGAAATAGCCCACTCGACGTGCGGACATACCGCAGACGGCGACGAGTGGACGTACACCACGCCTCGGGTGCTGCCACGGGTGCTCACTGCTGACCTCCGCTTGTTCGACGAGGGACGTCTTCCCCTACGACCTCTCGAACCTTGCGCAGGTTGCGTAGCCTCCACGGCAGTTCCCGACCTGTGTAGCACATTCTGCACCCCAACCGTGCCGTTTGGCCACATGAACACCACAAGTCGCAGCGGACGACCCATTGTGGTGAGGCACGCCGACGCGAGGGCGCGGAGCATGGTTCCGGCGGCCCGGCACGCTAGCGTGGTGCACCGGAAACGCTGCGGATTCGACAGGAGATTTCGGTGCGACTGGTCCGTCTCGGGCAGCAGCCCTCGCGCGTCGCGGAAGACGTGCGGGCCGCACTGGCCTCCCTCGGCCGGGGGAGCACGGTGATCGGCGGCGTCGCGCTCGTCGGCGCCCGCCCGGCCGGAGACCGTCCGGTCGAGGCGGTCGTCGTGCTGCCCGCGGGCGTGCTGGTCGTGATCGGCGTGGACCTGCCCGACCCGGCCCTGCGCCTCGAAGCGCCGCTGGGCGGCCCGTGGAAAGCGGACGGCTGGCCCCTGGTCCACGGCGACGACGTCAACCCCGCCACCGAAGCGCTCGACCTGTCCCAGGAATGCGAACGCCGCATCGCGGAGCTCGGCGGAGGCCCGGTCGGCACGATCGTGGCGGTCGGCCCGTACGTGGAAACGGTCGACCAGCCGCCGGGCGACCTCGCGGGCCCGGTCCGGGTCCTGCACCCGACGCCGACGACCATGCTGGCAGCGACGGTCTCCCTCGCCACGGCGCGGCATCCGCGGTCGGTGGACCAGGCGCGGGCGTTGATCGCGGCGCTGGCGCCGGATGCGCCGGAGCTTTCGGACGAGGTTTTGCGCGGAGAAGGGTTCGTCCGGTTCGCGGACGACGTTCCGGTTCCTCCTGGGCCCCGGTCTCCCGGTGGGTCAGCTGGCGCTGCTTCGGCCGGTGCTGCTGGCGCTGCCAGCGCTGGCCCGGCGAGCAATCGCACTGCCGCCGCGAACTCCGGTTCCTCGACGGGCCCCGCTCTGGCAGCTCCTGGAAGCGACGCCGGGCCGAGCACAGCCGCCGCTGCCAGCCCAGGAACGGCCGCGGTCTCCGCAGGCGCCGCTGCCGGCCCAACGGCCGGGGTCTCCGCAGGCGCCGCTGCCGGCCCAACGGCCGGGGTCTCCGCAGGCGCCGTCGGCGCTGCTGCGTCGACGGCGGCGACGTCCGGCCCTGCCGGAGCCGCCGCCGAGCCCGGTGCGGCTGGGTCCGGTTCCGGCTCGCCAGGTCCGGGAAACTCCGCTCCAGACTCGGCCCGGGGCGATGCTGCCGGGTCAGGTGCCGCCGGGTCGAACACTGTCGCTTCCGGCGCCGCTCCGTCCGGCGCCGTCGGATCGGGGGCAGCCGCATCCGGTGCCGCCGGTTCCGGCTCGGCCAAGCCCGACGCTGCCGGTTCGGGTCCGGCTGGTTCCGCCAGCGCTGGCACCGATGCCGCGATCGCGGCTGGACGATCCACCGCGGATGCCGTCACCGGCGACACCGCGGGGCCGCAAAACCCAGCCGGTGCCGAAGATGCCCGGGGCCTTCCCGTCTTCCCTGGCAACGGCACTACCGCTTCGGGCGCTATGGAGCCGAAGGCTGCTGCTTCCCCCAGCAACCCTTCCGCCGCTCCCCCGGTGCCGCGGCCGAAGATCATCGCGGTGCGGCCGCCTCGGCCGGAGATTCCGCCGATCGAACTGGGGTCGCTTTCGGAAGCACCTGCCAAGTCCGCTGCCCCGCCCGAGGCTCCGACCGAGAAGATGCCGTCACCGGCGAAACCGCGGGACGCCGGACGTCCACGCGGAGCCGTTCCGCCGGTCGTGCCCGGGAACGGGCCCTGGCCGAGCAGTCCGCCGCAACCGGCTCCGGCCGCGGGCGCGGGAGCGATGCCGGCCGCCGACCCCGGTACCAGTGCGGGAGCAGGAACCGGATCGGGACCAGCCAGTCCCGGAACCGGAGCACCAGCCACCGGAGCGGGAGCAGAGACAACCGCCGCCGCAGGACCCGGCACCGGGGCAGGGGCGACCGCCGCGGCGGGAACCGGCGCCGGGGCAGCCGGCGCCGGGCCGGACTCCCCGGCCGGGCCCGGAAAACCGGCCTCCCGGACGGTCAAGTGGGTGCCGATCGCGGCGATCGTCTTGCTGGTCGCCCTGGTGGTGTCGGCGATCGTCGTGGCGACAAACGGCGGAGACGACACCGCCGCGGCACCGCCCGCCGGCAGTGCGCCGCCGAGCAGCGTGCCGAGTCCGGCACCGAGCAGCGCGAAGCCGAGCGTCCCCCCGGCCCCGGCCCTCACCTTCGAACCCCGGGCGAGCAGCGCCGACCAGAAGTGCGCCTCGCACGCTTTCGGGGACGTCCAGGCGAGTCTCCAGCAAACCAGCTGCTCCGCGGTCCGCCGCGCGAGCTACACGGCGCTCGTGGACGGACGGACGGCCGCGGTCACCGTCGCGGTGGTCGAGTTTTCCGATGCCGGGCAGGCCAATCACCTCAAGCAGGTCGCCGACAATCCGGGCGGCGGCGGAATCCTGGACGTCGCCACGGAAACCGGCAAGTGGCCTTCGGGCCCACCGCAGTTCGACGGCGCCGCCTACGCCAGCAAGATCGACGGGAACGGCGTCCGGATCGTGCAGGCGGTCTGGCAACCCGGACCGTCCACTGCGGACGATCCCGGCCTCGCCCGCGCGGCGAAAGGCGCGCTCGACTTGCAGCTGCCGTCCTGAGGGAACGGCTCAGCGGCCGATCGCGTCGAGTTCGCCACTGCCCTGCCGAGCGAACGGCTAGGCCACCAACCACGCTCAACTCACCGCCGCCACACCGAGCGAACAGCTCAGCCACCAACCACGCCCAACCCGCCACCGCCACACCGAGCGAACAGCTCACTGCCACCCGTTCTCCAGCAGGTCGAACGCCACGTCGACAACCCGCGGCGGATCGTCCGAACGATCGGCCAGCGCAGCCGTCTCCAACGCGAAATGGGCGAGCACCGCGCACCGCGGATCGTCCTCGGGCGCACCGGTTTCCTCCGTGATCACGCGGCTCAGCGTGTGCTCGTGCCCCATCCACATCTTGTGCCAGTACTCGGCGAGCGCGGGCGTCTCCCGCACCAGCCGCAGCAGCGGTTCGGCCTCGGCGCGGATGCCGGAGGTCGCCCGCACGTGGATGTGCGCGCGCAGCGCCTCCAGCACCGACGTGCCTTCCGTCCGGTCGCGGACGGCCGAGACCAGCGCCTCGTCCACCTCGGGCTCCCGGTCGAAAACGAGAGCTTCCTTCGTCGGGAAGTGCTTCATCAGCGTGGTGGTGGACACGTCGGCGGCATCGGCGATCTCGCGCACGGTCACCTGGTCGTAGCCCCGCTCCAGGAACATCCGCAGGGCGGCGTCGGCCAGCGCCTGACGGGTCGCCGCCTTTTTGCGTTCACGCCGGCCGGGAACGGGGGCACTGGTCATGCCCCCGACGCTACCGGACCGCACCGTCGTTCAGAGCCCGTAAGCCTCCAGCAGCCGCAGCCACACCTCGCTGATCGTCGGGAAGGCGGGGACCGCGTGCCACAACCGGTCCAGCGGCACTTCGCCGACGACCGCGATCGTCGCCGAGTGCAGCAGTTCCGCCACGTCCTGGCCGACGAACGTGACACCCAGCACGACGCCGCGTTCGGTGTCGACGACCATGCGCGCTTTGCCCTGGTACCCATCGGCGTGCAGCGAGGAACCGGCGACCGCGATGTCGATGTCCACCACCCGGTCCGCGGACCCGTCGCGCGCCTCGGTCAGGCCGACCGACGTCACCTCCGGATCGGTGAACACCACTTGCGGCACCGCGTGATGGTCGGCGGTCGCGCTGTAGCGGCTCCAGGGTTCGGTCGAGATCTCCTCGCCGCGGGCGCGGGCGGCGACCGAGTCCCCGACGACGCGAGCGGCGTATTTTCCCTGGTGGGTCAGCAAAGCACGGCCCGTGACGTCGCCCGCGGCGTACAGCCAGCCACCCTCCACAGCGGACACTCGGCCGCTTTCGCCGACCTGGAGCGGGCCGTCGGTGGGCAGGCCGAGGACGTCCAGCCCGATTGTGCTGGTCGCGGGCGCGCGGCCGGTGGCGACCAGGAGCTCGTCGACGACGATCTCGCCGCCGCCGGACAGTTTCAGCCGCGCACCACCGTCCACACTGGACACTTCGGTCAAGCCCGAGTTCGTGTGCACGCGGACGCCCGCCTCGCGCAATCCGTCCAGGACCAGGTCTCCGGCGAACCCGGGCAGCCGGGGCAGCGGGCGTTCGCCGGTGATCACGAGGTCGACCCGCGCGCCGAGCCGGGCCCACGCCTGCGCCATCTCGACGCCGACCACACCGCCGCCGAGCACGCCGAGCCGTCCGGGCACCTCGGTCGCCGACGTCGCTTCCCGCGAACCCCACGGCTTGATGGTGTCCAGCCCCGGAATCCGCGGCGTGCGCGGAACGCTGCCGGTGCACACGATCACCGCGTGCCGGGCGGTGAAAACGCGGCCGTCGTCGAGGGTGACCTCGCGCTCGCCGGTGATCCGGCCGTAGCCGCGCACGGGTTCGATGCCCGCGCCGCGCGCCCATTCGACCTGGCCGGAGTCGTCGCCCTTGCCGGTGAACCAGTCGCGGCGGGCGAGCACCTTTTCCGCGTCGAGCGCGTCGCCGATCGGCACGCCGGGCATCCGCTTGGCCGCGGCGAGCAGGTTTCCCGGGCGCAGCAACGCCTTGCTCGGGATGCAGGCCCAGTACGAACACTCCCCGCCGAACCGTTCGTGTTCGAGGAGCGCCACCTTGAGCCCGCCCTTGGCGGCCCGTTCGGCGGCCACTTCCCCGACCGGACCCGCCCCGATGACCACGACGTCGAAAGTCTCAGCTGCCATGAGCACAGCGCACACCACCGCGCAGGTTCGCGCAAGCCTGCCGGTATTCTCGTCCGAGAGCTGCAAGAAACCGGCGGCACCGCGGAATCCGGGTCGTCGCCGTGCCGGTTGCACGCACGACCACGATCGAGCACGGGAGGCTCCCTTGGCGAGGAACACTGCTGTCCGCATTCAGGACGACCTGACCGGAGGACGCGCGGCCGAGACCGTCGCCTTCGCGCTGGACGGCGTCGAGTACGACATCGACCTCGGTGCCCGCAACGCGACCGCGCTTCGGCGGCTGCTGGAGCGGTACGCCAAGGCAGGCCGCCGGACGGGCGGACGGAAACTGCGGCCGCGGCTCGTTGCCGGGGCGAAGAAGACCGAGCCGAAGCCGGCGGCGGAGAAAGCGGCCGCGGCGGGCAAGGCCGGGAAAGCCGTTGCTGGCAAGAGGACTGCTGCCGCCGGTACCGCGAAGACCGCCCGAACGGGTGGCGCGACCGGGGCTGCCGGCCGGACCGCGCGCAAGTCCGCCGCCGCCAAGCCGGCGAAGGCCGCGACCAAGACCACCGCGAAGACGACCAGCGCCGCGACAGCCAAGCCCGCGCCCAAGCCGACGAAGGCCGCCGCGATCAAGACCGCCGCAGCGACCGCCAAGACACCCACACCCCCGAAGACTGCCCCGGCCAAGACCGCCGCAGCGACCGCCAAGACACCCGCACCCGCAAAGACCGCCCCCGCCAAGACCGCCGCAGCGACCGCCAAGACACCCGCACCCGCGAAGGCCGCCCCGGCAGCGACCAAGTCCGCCGCCAAGCCGCGCCGCCGCGCCGCCAGCGCAGTGCCGCAGGTGCTGTTCTCCTCCTCCAGCAACTGATCCGTCCGTGCGGAGGACCCTGAGGGAATCTGACTCCCTCAGGGTTGCCCGCACGGACTTCCGTTACGAACGCTGGCGTCCCTCGGCATGCCAGTCCGGGTATTCGTAGCGGCTCCACAGCAATGCCCGCTGCCGCTCCAGCTCCCCCGGCGCCGGTTCGCGCGGCGGGAGCGGACCGAGCAGTCCCGCCGCGGCCGCGCGGACGGTGTCTTCCACTTCCGCCAGCGGCAACCGCACCCCGTGGTCAAGCAGGGACGCGACCTTGCTCCGGTGCGAATCCAGCGGCTTCGGGTCCGGCGGCGGACCGGTGAGATACGCGCCGACGCGAGCGGCATCGGTGTCGACCAGCAGTGTCGAATGCGCCAGCAGCACGTCTTTGGTCCGGAACACCGCGAACCCGCACAGTTTCGCGTCGCCGACGAAGATCCCGCGGTCGCCGATCCTGGCCGGAAGGCCGAGTTTCTCCACCGCGGCGGACATCACGAGACCAAGCATTTCCAACGGACGCGGCGCGTGGCCGGGCACCACGAGCGTCACGTTGAGATTGCCCGGGTCGTGGAACACCGTGCCGCCGCCGCTGGCTCGCCGCAGCACCGGAACGCCGTCACGAGCGCATTCGTCCACGCGGACCTCGCGGGCGATTCGCTGACCGCGGCCGACAACCACGCACACCGGGTTCCGCCACAGCCACACCACCGGCGCTGTCGGCCCCTCGCGCAGCAGCGCCTCGTCGAACGCCAGGTTGAGCACTGGGTCGGTGAACTCGGCTCGGACTTCCGACCCGCTCGGCATAGCGTTCCTCCACGATCTGCTGGACCCCGGGATCGTAGAACAGGCTCAGGAGGCGGCCGGTCCGAGCAGGTCCCAGCGGTTGCCCGCGAGGTCGCGGAACACGGCGACCCGGCCGTAGGGCTCGGTCCGCGGTTCGCCGAGGAACTCCACCCCGGCGTCCCGCATCCGCTCGTAGCTGGCCGCGAAGTCGTCCACCCGCAGGAAAAACCCGACCCGGCCGGCGTGCTGGTCGCCGATCGCACGGGACTGCCGTTCGCCGTCGGCCTGCGCCAGCAGGATGCCGGTTTCGCCGCCGGGCGGGCGGACGACCACCCATCGTTTGGGGCGGCCGTCGTTGGTGAGCGACGGCGAGTCCTCGGCCAGGTCGAAGCCGAGCGCGCGGGTGAAGAAGGCGATCGCCTCGTCGTAGTCGTCGACGATGATCGCGGTCAGCTGCAGGAAGGCCACGGGCGCTAAGACTGCCAGTGCGCCGCGCCGAGCAGAATCATCCGGAGCCGTTTTTCCGCCGCGACCAACGTGCGCTCGTCGGCGGCGGTGTCGCCGGGACGGATGTCCAGCAGTTCGGCGACCGTGCCGAGCATCGCGGTGACGATGAGGTCGGCCAGCAGGTGCAGGTCCTCGGTGGGCCAGGTGCGCAGCGGATCGAAGCGCGCCAGGTCCAGCGCCAGATCGCTGGAGAACATCCGCATCTCGACCGCGATCGCCCGGGACACCGCGCCCGGCCCGGCGTAGCGCTCGCGCGTGACGAACCGGAAGTGGTCCTCGTGCTCGCGGACGTGCCGGTGCAGCGTGTGCACCGAAGCCCGGATCATGCCGCCGTAGCCGCTCTGCTCGGTGCGCGCGCCGCGAAGCAGCCCGCGCAGCGTGCGCGTGGTCTCCTCGACCAGCGCGACGCCCAGTTCCTCCATCGACGAGAAGTGCCGGTAGAACGCCGTCGGCACGATGCCCGCGCCCTTCGCGACCTCGCGCAGCGAAAGGCTGGCGAAACTCCGGTCGGCGAGCAGGTCGTGCGCCGCGTCGAGCAGCGCCTGACGGGTGCGCTGTTTGCGCTCCTGCCGGCTCACCGGGCCGGCCGGCTCCTCGGCTGCGGACACGTCGAGCAGCGTACTGGCGATCGCCGCATGGCCCACGTCACATCACCTCGCTTCCGCGTTGACAGGCCCCGGGGCCGTGCCCCCACACTAGTCAGTGTACGACTGTGCACTCAACCTTCTGGAGGAGTGATGACCGCACTGCTCCCGCGCCGCGTGCGCGGGCTCGTCTCGCTCGCCGAGGCGCTGCTCACCCCGCACGGCGCGGACCGGTACCTCGAACTGGTCGACCCGATGCTGGTGCGGCGCGAGATCCGCGGCCGCGTCACCGCCGTGCGGCATCAGACGCCGGACACCGTCACCTTCACGGTGCGGCCGAGCCGGGCATGGCAGGGCTTCCGCGCGGGCCAGTACGTGCGGATGCAGGTGGAGATCGACGGCGTGCGCCGCACTCGCTGCTACTCGCCGTGCGGCGCGCAGGGCAGCGGCGACCTGGAGTTCACCGTGAAAGCCGACCCGAAGGGCCTGGTGTCGCGGCATCTGCAGGACACCGCCGCCGGCGCGGTGGTCGGACTTTCGCCGGCGGACGGCGAATTCACCCTGCCCTCGCCGCGCCCGGACCGGATCGTGCTGATGAGCGGCGGCAGCGGGATCACGCCGGTGCTCGCGATGGCCCGGACGCTCGTCGCCGAGGGACACCCCGGCGAGATCGTGTTCCTGCACTACTCGAACACCGCCGAGGACGCGCTCTACCGCGCCGAACTGGCGGAACTCGCCACCCGGCACCCGGCGTTCCGCGTGGTCCACGCCCACACCCACGCCCGCCGCGGCGGCGACCTGCACGGCCTGTTCTCCGTCGCGCACCTGGAGAAGGCCGCGCCGTGGTTCCGCGAGGCCGAGACTTTCCTCTGCGGCCCTGCTCCACTGATGACCGCCGCCCGCGAACTCTTCGAAAGCGAGGGTTTGAGTGCACAACTGCACACCGAAGAGTTCACGGCAGCGCCGTTGACCTTCGCCGCCGAGGCAGCCGAAGGCCGAGTGCGCTTCGCCCGCAGCGGCCGGGAGTGCGACAACTCCGGCAAGCCGCTGCTCGAACAGGCCGAGGACGCGGGCCTGACGCCGGAACACGGCTGCCGGATGGGCATCTGCTTCTCCTGCACGCAGCTCAAAACCGCCGGACGCGTCCGCAACGCCCGCACCGGCGAGGTCTCCGGCGAGGAGAACGAAGAGATCCAGCTCTGCATCAGCGTCCCCGTCGGGGACGTCGAAATCGACGCCTGACCACCGGAGGTAGCAGCATGACCGGCTTGCAGGACCGCTTGACCCCCGCACAGGTCGAGGAATTCGGCCGGGAACTCGACGCACTGCGCCAGCGGATCGTCGACGACCTCGGCGAGGAAGACCTCGACTACATCCGCAAGATCATCAAGACCCAGCGCGCGCTGGAGGTGACCGGCCGCGGCCTGCTGTTCGCCGGCTTCCTGCCGCCCGCGTGGCTGGCCGGCGTCGCCGCGCTGGCGGGCGCGAAAATCCTGGACAACATGGAGATCGGCCACAACGTGATGCACGGCCAGTACGACTGGACGCGCATCCCGGAGCTGAGCTCGCAACGCTTCGAATGGGACACCGTCGCGCCGGCGGAGAACTGGCGGCACTCGCACAACTACATCCACCACACCTACACCAACATCGTCGACAAGGACCGCGACGTCGGCTACGGAATCCTCCGGATGGACCCAGCGCAGAAGTGGCATCCGTACTACCTGGGCAACCCGGTGTACGCGACGCTGCTCGCGTTGCTGTTCCAGTGGGGTGTGATGCTGCACGACCTGGAGGTCGACCGGGTCGTGAAGGGCGAGCGGACGTGGGCGGAAAACGTGCCGGTGCTGCGCCGGATCGTCCGCAAGGCCTCCCGCCAGATCGGCAAGGACTACGTCCTGTTCCCGCTGCTCACCGGCCCGCTGGCGCCGCTGACGCTGCTGGGCAACGCGAGCGCCAACCTGGTCCGCAACCTGTGGGCGTTCTCGATCATCTTCTGCGGCCACTTCCCGGCGGACGTCGAAAGCTTCACCGAGGAGGAGACCGAGAACGAAACGCGCGGCCAGTGGTACCTGCGCCAGATCCTGGGCTCCGCGAACATCACCGGCAGCCCGCTGTTCCACATTTTGTCCGGGAACCTGTCGCACCAGATCGAGCACCACCTGTTCCCGGACCTGCCCGCACGCCGCTACCCGCAGATCGCGGGCGAGGTGCGGGAAATCTGCGAACGCTACGGCCTGCCCTACCACACCGGCCCCCTGCACAAGCAACTGTGGTCGGTAGCGAAGAAGATCGCGCGGCTGGCCCTCCCCGGAAAACCGGCCGCGCCCGCTACCGTGGACCCGGAACGGCAACTCCGAGCAGCCTGAGGAAGCCCATGGTCGGCCCATTCGAAAGTGGCAAGGACACCGTGCAGGAGCTGACGGAGTCCGCGGCCACCCACATCGGCAACATCGCCACGATAATTACTGGCGCAGTCCGCGACATAGCGCGCGAAACGGGCGACTGGTTCACGGACATGATCGAAATGCGCGAAGCAGCACAACGCGCCAAAGAAGACGACGTCCGCCTGGACCAACCTCCCACAACAGACTGACGCGTATGTGAGGGGAACCCTGAGGAACTTTGATTCCCTCAGGGTTCCCCTCACGTACAGCCGCAGGCCGCCCCACCGCCGGCGCTGCACCGCCCGCGCAGCCCTCCCGCACAATCAAGCTTCGGGGCGCCCACGCCAAGACCACGGCAATGGCCGCCCCAGGCGACGAGGTAGGGCTACCCCCCGCCCAACCACACGGGCCACCCCGCTACCCCCCCACCCCCACAACCCGGCAAACTCAACCAGGTGACCGCCACCCCGCCCCGCGCCCCGCGGAACCGCACCGGTCACCCCATGAACCCCACCCTCCGCCGCCTCTGGCCCGCCACTCCCCGCCAGGCCCTGGCCGAAGCAACCTGGATCGCCACAACCGGCCTGCTCCCGTTGCTCTCCGTACTACTTCTCCTGGCGGGGACAACCCTCGGCCTGGCCCTGACCCCCGTCCTCGCAGGCCTCCTGATCCTCACCGGAGTCCTCAAGACCGCCAGGCTCTTCGGCGGCCTCCACCGCCGCCTGGCCGCCCGGCTCCTGAACCTCCCCCTCCCGGCCCCGCCGAGAACCGACCTCAAACCCGGCCTGTGGAACTGGCTGACCGCCCGCCTGTCCGACCGGACAGCCTGGCGATCCGTCGCCTACCTCCTGGTCCGCCTGCCCACCGCCCTCCTGGCCCTGCTGGGCACCGGCGCTCTCGGCTTGTACGGCCTGGCCTCCTTCACCTACCCCTTCACCTGGCTGCTCGAGACCAGACCCGGCCACGGCCTCCCGGTCTTCAACATCCAGAGCGACACCTGGACAGGCTCCCTGGTCTGGTGCGTCTCCGGCATCCTGGTCCTGGCGGTCTGGCCCGCCGTCGTGCACCTGATCACCGGAGTGGACCGCCTCCTCCTCCGCACCCTCGTGGCCGACCCAGACCTGCGCGAACGAGTCCGCTTCCTCGAAGAAACCCGCGCCACCGCCCTCGACGACGCGGCGGAACAACTCCGCCGCATCGAACGCGACCTCCACGACGGCGCCCAAGCCCAACTGGTCGCCATGGCCATGAAACTGGGGCTGGCAAAGGAAGAACTGGCCGCCGGCCCCGTCGACCTCGACCAGATCCGCACCCTGGTCGAGGCCGCCCACGGCAACGCCAAACAAGCCCTCACCGAACTGCGCGACCTGGCCCGCGGCATCCATCCCGCCGCACTGGACAAAGGCCTGAATCTCGCACTGTCCACATTGGCCAGCTCCGCCGATTTCTCCGCGGCAGTCACCGTGGAACTGAGCCGCCGCCCGCCACCGTCGCTGGAAACGATCGTCTACTTCGCCGCCGCCGAACTCATGACCAACGCGTCCAAACACGGCGCCGGACGCTGCACAGTCCTGGTCGAAGACCGCGAAGACGTCCTGCGCCTGACCGTAATCGACCATGGCCCAGGCGGTGCCGCGATCATCCCCGGCGGGGGACTGTCGGGCATCGCCGAACGCCTCCGCCCCGCCGACGGAGACCTGACCGTGTCGAGCCCGGACGGCGGCCCGACCGTCGTCACCGCCACGCTCCCGCTGCCCCGCTAAACTCGGTGAAATGAGGGGGAAACCGTGCGGATCGTGATCGCGGAAGACTCGGCCATTCTGCGCCAGGGCCTAGTCGAACTGCTGGGCCTGCGCGGCCACGAGGTAGCAGCGGCGGTGAAGAACGCCGACGACCTCCGGACCGCCGTCCGCGAGCACCGGCCCGATGTGTCTATTGTGGACATCAGGATGCCGCCGACCCACACCGACGAAGGCCTGCGCGCGGCGATTGACCTGCGCGCCGAACGGCCCGGCTGCGCGATTCTGGTCTTCTCGCAGTACGTCGAGACCAACTACGCCAAGCAACTGCTCGCCGGGGAAGCAGGCGCGGTCGGCTACCTGCTGAAGGACCGCGTCGCGGAGGTGTCGGACTTCCTCACCGCGCTGGAACGCGTCGCCGCCGGAGAGACGGTGCTCGATCCGGAAGTCGTCCGCCAGCTGTTCGCGACCACCGGCCAGGCCGGCCCGCTCGCCGAGCTGACACCGCGCGAACGCGAGATCCTCGGCTTGATGGCGCAGGGCCGGTCGAACTCGGCGATCGCGGCGGAGGCGTTCCTGTCCGCGGGCTCGGTCGAGAAGTACGTGACGAGCATCTTCGGCAAACTGGGCCTGCCGCCGTCGGACGGGCACAACCGGCGCGTCCTCGCCGTGCTCCGCTATCTCGATTCCTGACGCCTACCCTGACGGTATGTACTCCACCGAGATCGAGGTGCACACCGGCAACACCGCGGTCGTGCACAACCTGACCCGGGAGGCCGAAAGGTTCCTGCGCGACGCCGACGCCACCGACGGCCTGCTGCACGTGTGGGTGCCGCACGCGACGGCCGGGCTCGCCGTGCTGGAAACCGGCGCGGGCAGCGACGACGACCTCCTCGCCGCGCTCGACGATTTGCTCCCCCGCGACAACCGCTGGCGCCACCAGCACGGCACCGGCGGACACGGCCGCGACCACGTGCTCCCGGCGTTCCTCCCGCCGTACGCGACCGTGCCGGTGCTCGGCGGCGTGCTGCTGCTCGGCACCTGGCAGTCGGTGTGCCTGGTGGACACGAACGTCGACAACCCCGTCCGCCGCGTCCGCTTCAGCTACCTCACCGGCTGAACCCGCCGTAGCATCGCTGCCGTGACGGCCATTCGCGCGCACCGGCTGGTGCTCTGGGACATCGACCACACGCTCGTCGACTACACCGGGCTGGGGATCGGCTGGTACGGATCCGCGCTCGCCGCCGCGACCGGCGCGGAGTTCCGCACGCCCCCGGACTTCGGCGGCCGGACCGAACGCGCGATCACCGCCGACGTGCTGAAGACGCACGGGATCGAACCGGACGAGGACACCATCCAGCGGATGTGGCGGGAGCTGATCGCGGCCGTCGAACGCGCCAGGGAAACGCTGCCCGAGGAAGGCCGGGCGCTCGACGGCGCGGCGGCCGTGCTCGCCGACTTCGCCGGCCGTGAGGGCGTCGTGCAGAGCCTCATCACCGGAAACCTGCCGGAGATCTCGCTGCACAAGCTCGCCGCGCTCGGTCTCGACGAACATCTCGACCTGGAGATCGGCGGCTACGGCTCGCTTTCGGCCCGCCGCGCGGATCTGGTCCCGCACGCCGTAAAAGCAGCGGAAACGAAGCATGACACGGAATTCCCTGCTGAATCCGTAGTAATCCTCGGGGACACTCCCCACGATATCGAGGCCGCTCTCGATTACGGCGCGGTGGCGATCGGTGTCGCTACTGGCCGGTTTTCCGCCGAACAACTGACTGCCGCCGGCGCGCACCTGGTTTTGCCGGACCTCGCCGACCTTTCCGCCGTCCGCGCGGCAGTGCTCGGGACGCCGTGAGGCAGGCGACCGGAATCACTCGTTCGGGCGGCATTCGGTGTCAACCCCTGTTCCGGGTCGGATACGCCGCTCATTAGCCGAATGCCAGCTTCTTTGCGCTGGTGAGAGTGTTGCCCTACGCCGAGCGTCAGTCTTGGGACCAGGGTCGGGTCCCCCTGGGGTAGCAGTCCCTTAGGGGGAGAAGTAGGTCCGACGGCCGATGACCGCTTAAGATCGCCGCGCCAAACTTTCCCCATGACGATCGCACAGGGGGGAACCGGCCTCACGGCCGGAGAGGCACGCGGACGGCTAGCAGTGCTGTGGCACCGGATTCCGTTCACGACGACTGTCGTGCTCGCCATTTTGATCACCGGCGTCGCGACCGGTTCGCTCTGGCATGCCGCCGAGCACCAGCACGCTTTCCACTATTACGCCTACGGCCTTCCCTCGCTCGAACACGGCCGCTGGTGGACGCTGTTCACCGGGCCGTTCTACGCCCTGCGCCCGTGGTTCTACCTGCCGATGGCGGGCAGTTTCGCGTTGATGGCCGGATTCGCCGAATGGCACCTCGGCACCCGGCGTGCGATGGCGGTGACCATCGGCGGGCAAGTGGTGTCCACGGTCGTGGCGGTGCAGTTCCTTGAACTTTCCCGCAATTCCGGCTGGGCGTGGGCCGACCGGATCTCCGGCACGCTCGACGTCGGTTTCTCCGGCGGTGCGCTCGCCGCGATCGCCATCACCAGCGCGACCCTGCGCACGCCGTGGCGACTGCGCCTGCGAGCCGGGCTTTGCGTGTACGCCGGGGTAGCGATCGTCTATGTCGGCACGCTCGCCGACCTCGTGCATTTCTTCGCACTCGTTCTCGCACTGCCGCTGGGCCGCCGGCTCGCCGGGCCCGCCGCACGCAACGCGAACAAGCCGTCGCTGCGCGAATGGCGGCTGCTCGCGTCCGCCGGACTGGTGCTGCTGGTCGTCGCCGAAGTGGTGATGTGGCTGGTCCCCGGCGACGGCCCGTTCGGTTCGTCCGACTCGATCTCGTTGTCCGGCAACGAACTTCTCCCGCTGTGCGTCGTCGCGGTGCCGATCCTCAACGGGCTGCGCCGCGGTTCGCGGTTCGCCTGGCGGTGCGCGATCGCGCTGTGCGTGCTCGCCGCCTCGCAGATGGCGGTGCTGGCCGGGCTCGTCGCGATCACCCAGCTCATCCGCGAGGACTACAACCTCAGCAGCCCGCCGCTGTTCATTGTGGACAATCTCTTGTGGACGGTCGAACTGGTGCTGCTGATCTCCGCGCGGCGCGCGTTCCGGGTGCCTTCGCGACGCAGGCGGCGCAAGCTGTTCCGCGGCGGGCCGGACCCGGCCTTCGCCCGGCTTCTGCTGGGCCGCAACGGCGGCAGCACCATCTCGTGGATGACGACCTGGCCGCAGAACACCTACTTCGTCGCCTCCGACGGTGCGTCGTACCTGGCCTACCAGCGGCACGCGGGCGTCGCGGTCGCGCTCGGCGACCCGGTCGCGCCGGACGGGACGAGCGACCGCACGCTGCGGGAATTCTCCGCGATGTGCGAGAACACCGGGCTCGTGCCGTGCGTGTTCTCCGCGACCGCGGCAACCGTCGCGCAGACCGCGAAACTGGGCTGGCAGCACGTCCAGGTCGCCGAGGACACGTTGGTGGACTTGGAAAACCTCGAATTCCGCGGCAAGGCCTGGCAGGACGTGCGGACCGCGCTGAACCGCGCGAAGAAGGACGGGATCGAGTTCCGGCTGGTGCGGCTGGCCGAACAGCCGTGGTCGATCCGCGAACAGGTGCGAACGCTGTCCGAGGAATGGATCTGCGACAAGGGCCTGCCGGAAATGGGCTTCACGCTCGGCGGCGTGGACCAGGCGATGGACCCGGCGACCCGGGTCGGTCTCGCGGTCGACTCCGGCGGCACGGTGCACGGCGTGACGTCGTGGCTGCCGGTGCACACCGGCGACGGCGAGGTCGGCGGCTGGACGCTCGACGTGATGCGCCGCCGCGCGGGCGGATTCCGGCCGGTGATGGAGTTCCTGATCGCCTCGACCTGCCTGGCGTTCCGCGAGGAGGGCGCGAAGTTCGTGTCGCTCTCGGGCGCGCCGCTGGTCCGCAGCAACGACAGCACGCCGCGGCAGATGGTCGACCGGATGCTCGACGCGCTCGGCTCGATGATGGAGCCGTACTACGGATTCCGTTCCCTGCACGCGTTCAAGGCGAAGTTCCAGCCGCGGCACGAGCCGCTGTACCTCGCTTACCGCGACGAGGCCGATCTGCCGCGGATCGGGATCGCGCTCGGTCGCGCGTACCTGCCCAACGCCGGGCTGATGGACTTCGCGAAACTGGCGCTGCGGCGTCAGCGCGTGGTCGGCGGCGGCGTGGTCGTGGACCGCTCCGCCGCCGGGACGCCGCGGTAACTGTGCAGAATCCGGACGAGGTCGTCCCGGGACGCGGAGCCCGGGCGGCCCTGTTCGGAATACGCGACCAGCACGGCCGACTTTTCGCCGGCGTCGAGCGCGAGCGCCCCGACCAGCACGCTCCGCGGCTAGCACGGCGCGTTGCTCGGGGCCACCTCGGCGACCACGAGCGTGCCCTCGCGGCTTTTGTTCTCGATCTTGACCTCGGTCTTCTCCGGCGCGCCGGGCGTCACCTTCGCCGCCGGTGCGCCCTGACCGGTGTATGCGCTGACGCCCAGGTCAGTGACGGCCTTGCGAGCGGCTTCAGCGGCGTCGCCGGTCTTCTCGGCGGTGAAACCCGAGCCGCCGATCTGGCCGACCGGATCCTCCTTGCAGCTTCCCTTGCCGAGGAACGCGCTGGTGGACAGGTTGATCCCGGGCGATCCGGCGGCCGGGTCCCAGCCGTGCAGCGTGGTCGGAGCCGGCTCCCAGGACGGCGGCACGTCGTAGGCGTAGCTGCCGTCTTTGCCTGCCACTGACTGCCATCCCGCGACCACCGGCGGCACGACGACGCGGGGATCCGGCTGATAGGTGTACGGGGCGCGCGGAGTGTCGTCCGTGCGGGCGGAACGGTGGCTCTTGGCGGAGAAGGCGGTGTAGCCGAACACCCCGATCAGGATGACGATCGGGACCGCCTTGACCAGGCGGAGGTTGACCTTGCGGGGCGTCCCTCGCCGGAGCTGTGCCGGAGTGAGGGTCTGCCGCAGGGGATCCGGTTCCGGCGGAGTGTCCTGCGGCTGCGGGGCTGGTTCGGACGGCGCCGGGCCGGTTCTCCCGTACCCGGCGCTCGGGAACTTCGGCGCGTCGGACGGCTCGTACCCGCCGAAACCGCCCAGCGCGGCGTTGTCCCGGTATCCGCCGTCATCGCGGCGTTTGCGTCCGAACCAGCCCACGGCTTCAGCCGCTGACGAGCTTCGCGAGGTGGTCGACGACCGAGTCGACGGCGATTTCCTCGCGTTCGCCGGTGCGCCGGTCCTTGACCTCGACCAGCCCGTTCGCGAGGCCGCGGCCGACGACGAGGATCGTCGGGACGCCGACCAGCTCCGCGTCGGCGAACTTCACGCCCGGGGTGGCCTTGCGGTCGTCGAGGATGATTTCGAGACCTGCGGCGTCGAGTTCGGCGGCGATCTTCTCCGCGCCCTCGCGCACCGTCTCGTCCTTGCCCGCGATGACCACGTGCACGTCGAACGGCGACACCTCGCGCGGCCACACGAGGCCCTGCTCGTCGTGGTTCTGCTCGGCGAGCACGGCGACCAGGCGGGAGACGCCGACGCCGTAGGAGCCCATGGTGATCCGGACCGGCTTGGAGTCCGGGCCGAGCGCGTCCACCTCGAAAGCGTCGGTGTACTTGCGGCCGAGCTGGAAGATGTGCCCGATCTCGATGCCGCGCGCGGCGACGAGCGTGCCGTTCCCGTCCGGCGACGCGTCGCCCTCGCGGACCTCGGCGGCCTCGATGGTGCCGTCCGGGGTGAAGTCGCGGCCGACGACCAGGTCGAGCACGTGGTGGTCGCGCTGGTCGGCGCCGGTCACCCAGGCGCTGCCCTCGACCACGCGCGGGTCGACGAGGTAGCGGACCCCGTTCTCCTGCAACGCCTTCGGGCCGATGTACCCCTTGACGAGGAACGGGTTCTTCGCGAAGTCGGCTTCTTCGAGCAGTTCCACTTCGGCGGGTTCGAGCGCCGCTTCGAGGCGCTTGAAGTCCACCTCGCGGTCGCCCGGGACGCCGATGCCGAGCAGCTCCCACTCCTTCGCACCCGGCCGGCGCGTCTTGACCAGGACGTTCTTCAGCGTGTCCGCCGCGGTGAACTCGCGGCCGAGCCCGGCGGCGTTGAAGAACGCGACGAGGGTCTCGATGGTCGGCGTGTCCGGGGTGTGGTGGACCTGCGCCTCGGGCAGGCCGTCGAGCGGCCGGGCGGCGGGCACGGGCGTGACGACGGCTTCGACGTTCGCCGCGTAGCCCGATTCGGTGCTGCGGACGAAGGTGTCCTCGCCGTTCTCCGCGACCGCGAGGAACTCTTCGGACGCCGAACCGCCCATGGCGCCGGACGTGGCGGCCACGATGACGTACTCGAGGCCGAGGCGGTCGAACAGCTTGATGTAGGCGTCGCGGTGGGCCTGGTAGGAGCGCTCAAGACCCTCGTCGTCGAGGTCGAAGGAGTAGGAGTCCTTCATGACGAACTCGCGGCCGCGCAGGATCCCCGCCCGGGGACGCGCCTCGTCGCGGTACTTGGTCTGGATTTGGTAGAGCGTGACCGGGAAGTCCTTGTAGGAGCTGTACTCCCCCTTCACGGTGAGCGCGAACAGCTCCTCGTGGGTCGGGCCGAGGAGGTAGTCGGCCCCCTTGCGGTCCTTGAGGCGGAAGAGGTTGTCGCCGTACTCGGTCCAGCGGTTGGTGGCCTCGTAGGGTTCGCGGGGCAGCAGCGCGGGGAACTGGATCTCCTGCGCGCCGATCGCGTTCATCTCCTGGCGCACGGTCTCCTCGACGCGGCGCAGCACGCGCAGCCCGAGCGGCAGCCACGAGTAACCACCCGGGGCGACCCGGCGGACGTAGCCGGCGCGCACCAGCAGCCGGTGGCTGGGTACCTCGGCGTCCGCCGGATCCTCGCGCAGCGTGCGGAGGAACAACGACGACATCCTGGTGATCACTGGGAACTCCCTGCGCTGAGCGGGCCTTAGATGTTTCGCACAGAGTAGTCAACCCCCTGGCCGCGACGCATGCGGGTTATCGGCGGGTGCGGTTTTTGTCGGTGGTCGCGGTTAGCGTGCGGGCATGGGTTTGGAAATGGGCATGATCACCGTCGACTGCACCGAGCCGCAGCGCCTGGCGGAGTTCTGGACGGCGGCGCTGGGCGTTTCGGTGGCCGCGGACTACGGCGAGTTCGTGATGCTGGAGGGCCCCGCGTCGGGCGGGCCCCGGCTGGGGTTGCAGCGGGTGCCGGAGCCCCGGGCCGGGAAAAACCGCGTCCACGTGGACTTCGGAGCCGACGACCGGGAGGCGGAGGTCCGGCGGCTGGTCGGGTTGGGCGCGGCGGAGCTGGGGAGGCATTCGGCGCCGGGCCTGGAGTGGACGGTGCTGGAGGATCCGGAGGGGAACGTGTTTTGCGTGTCCGCGAAGGGGGCGCATTGAGGATGCGGTGAGACGCGCCCGGCTGGGTGACCGCGGCTGGCCCTGGCCGAGGGCGAGCGTGGGCGGAGCGGACGGTTCGGGCGGTGGCGGGCCCGGCAGAACCGGACGCGGGCGGGCGGACGGTTCGGGCGGTAGCGGACCCGGCAGAACCAGACGCAGGCGCGCGGACGGTTCGGGCGCGGGCGGCGGCGATCGCGGTCGTGCGCGGCGATCGCGGCGGTGCGTGGCAAAGGCAACCCCCGCACTGGCCCGCGGCCACCGGCGACCGCGGCCCACAGGCCAAGCGAGCCCGCACAGCAGCGGTCCCCGGCCGAGGGGGGTCAGTTGAGCGGCAAAACGTACCCGTAATTCCGCTCGGCCGTGCGATACCCGCACCGCTCGTACACCGCGAGCGCACGATGGGTGTTGTCCACGTCCACCGACAGCGACGACCTCTCGAAGCCAGCCGCGCGCCCGGCTTCGAGGGTGTGGGCCAGCAGGGCCGACGCCAGTCCTCGCCCGCGCGCCTCCGCCAGGGTCCCGACGTAGTTGACGTGCAGTTCCCGCACCCCCGTCGCCAGTGCGTCCGCCTCGTAGAACGACGACATCACGAACGCCACCACCCGGTCGCGCTCCGGAGAAAGGAGGAGGAACGACAAGTCCGGCTGGAAGTCCTTGTTGCCGCGGAACCGGTGCTTCCACTCGTCGGCCGAGAGCCACGTGCTGCCCCAGTGACCGGCGAACGCGGCGTTGCGTGCGTCGAGAACCAAGGCGTCGTAGTGTTCTTCGCAGGCGGCCAGCGGAAGGTCGTCCGGGAGCGGCGGGGCGGGAGGCAGCGAAGTCAGGTCCGCGCGCATCTCCACGAAGGTGCGCTCCTGCTTGAACCCGCCGCGTTCGAGGAGCGAGATGTACCAACGCTCGTTCTCGTGCGCACCGGCGTGGAGTTCGAGCTTCGCGTCCGGGAAGTGCTGGGCGTGGACATTCCGGCCCGTGCGCACGAGCCACTCGGTCAGCACCGAAGCGACCTCGTCCGTCCGGTGTTCCGGGTCGGTCAGCGACGCCACGTGCGGCTGGTGCACCGGCTCGGCGGCGGCGCGCGGGACGACCAGGGCGTAGCTCACCAGGCGCGGACCATCCCACGCTCCGATGCTCGCGCCGGGCAGATCGACCGAGGGGCCCGACATTTCCTGGCGCACGTCGCCCTCGTCCCAGTGCTCACCGGTCCGGTCGGTTTCCTCGGCGACCGCGCAGAGCCGGGTGACGGCCTCGACGTCG
The DNA here is from genome assembly GCF_900115345.1 of Amycolatopsis rubida. Classification (GTDB taxonomy): domain Bacteria; phylum Actinomycetota; class Actinomycetes; order Mycobacteriales; family Pseudonocardiaceae; genus Amycolatopsis; species Amycolatopsis rubida. Next base: position 46,634 of record NZ_FOWC01000021.1, read on the forward strand.
GCGAGCGTGAGCGGGCGCCAGGTGAGTTCCATGCGAGCCAGAGTAAGGAGCGGCACACGGCCGCCGCACCTGGATTACCGGGCGGTTACGCTCCGGGGGTGCTGGTGCTCCTCCCCCCTTCAGAAACCAAGGCCGGCGGCGGCAAAGGCGCGCCGCTGGACCTGGACGCCCTGTCGTTCCCAGAGTTGAACCCCGTGCGCGCCAAACTGGCCGACGCCCTCGTGGAGCTTGCGGCGGACGTCCCCGCGAGCCTCGCCGCGCTGGGCATCTCCGCGCGCCAAGCGGACGAGGTCACCCGCAACGCCCACCTCTGGACCTCCCCGACGATGCCCGCGCTGCGCCGCTACACCGGCGTTCTCTACGACGCGCTCGACATCAAGAGCTTCACCCGCGCCGGACTAGCCAAAGCACACCAGCGGCTGGCCGTCACGTCTTCTCTGTTCGGCGTCGTAGCAGCAACAGACCCCATCCCGGCCTACCGCCTCTCCGGCGGCAACACGGTTCCCGCGCTAGGCACCGTGCGAGGACTGTGGAAGCCGGTCCTGGAACCAGTGCTGCACGACGTCGAAGGCCTGGTAGTAGACCTCCGCTCGGGCACGTACGCCGCCTTCGCAAAGCTGCGCTCGGACGCAGTGACCGTCCGCGTAGTAACCGAAGACGCCAACGGCAACCGCACCACAGTGAGCCACTTCAACAAGGCCTACAAAGGCAAACTGGCCGCAGTACTGGCCACCTCGCGAAGCGAACCGTCCACTGTGGACCAACTAGTGCGCGTAATCGCCAAAGCAGGCCTGACCGTAGAACGCACCGGCGACCACGCCCTGGAATTGCTCACCGACTGACCATCCGCCACCAGCGCACCCCACCAGCGAGGCGCCCAGCCCCTCCCCCGCACCTCGATACGAAGCCCCCTGCACACTCAACCTTCGGGGTGCCCCACGCGACCAAGGCGGGCGCAACGTCGCCCCCAGGCGACGAGCCGTCCCCTCAAGAAAACCTCCCCGCCCCCAACCCGGCCAGCAACTCCCCGGGAACGTCCGCCCCCAGCACCAACTCCGCCACCAACTTCCCGGCGAACGGCCCCAAGGTAAGCCCGGCCGGCCCGAACCCGGTCGCCAGATACAACCCCGGCGCCACCTGCCCCAGCAACGGCAGCCCATCCGGCGACACCGGCCGAAACCCGACCCGCGTCTCCACCAGCCCCGCGTCCCCCAGCCCAGGCGCAACAGCCAACGCCTGCTCCAGCACTTCCCGCTGCCCAGCCGCGGTCACCCGATGGTCGAACCCGGCCTCGCTCTCCCGAGTAGCTCCCGCCACCACCCGGCCGCCGGGAAACGCCAGCAGATAATGGCTGCTCCGAGGCAACACCACCGGCCAGCCGGCGGTCTCCACCCCAGGCAGGTCGAAATGACTGATCTGCCCCCGCTGCGGCACAACCGGCACCGGCACCCCCAACGCCTCAGCCACCTGCCCCGACCAGGCCCCGGCAGCGAGCACCACCGCATCCCCGGCCACTTCCTCCGCCCCGGCCCGCACCCGCAACCCAGGCTCCAACGAAGCCTCAGCGGTCACGAACTCAACGCCCCGGTCAATCGCCGCGGAGATCAGCGCACGACGCAGCACCTGCCCGTCCACCCGCCCGGCCCCCGACAGACGCACCGCGGCCAGCCCCGGAGCCAACGGCGGAAAAAGCTCCCGCGCCTGCCCCTCGTCAAGCCGCTCAAGGACCCCGGCCTCCGGCGCGTCCGCCACCCGCCCGGCAAGCCGGTCATAAGCCGCGGTCAGCTCGTCCTCAAGAGCCGACACCACCATCCCGCCGACCACCTCGTACGACGATTCATGCCCAGCCTCGCTCAATTCCGCCGCCAACGCCGGGTAGTACCGCCCAGCAGCGGCCGCGAGCGGATAAACCGCTTCGTCCCAGGCGGAGGTCCAAGGGCTGACAATCCCGGCGCCCGCGTCGGTCGCCACCCCGGCCCGATCCGCGTCCACCACGACGACGTCCGCTCCAAGCAGCGCCAGATGGTAAGCCGTCGAAGCCCCGCCGATTCCGCTGCCGATCACGATCACGCGCATGTCTTCACCCTGCCTGTCCGCCGCCGAAACGTCGACCGAGCACCGCCATCGCCGCGTTGTGCCCGGGAATCCCGCTGACCCCGCCACCACGGACCGCGCCGGCCCCGCACAGCAACACCCGCTCGTGCGCGGTCTCGACGCCCCAGGTCCCCGCCGTCTCGTCCTCGCCGTAGGGCCACGACAGGTCGCGGTGGAAGATGTGCCCGCGTGGCAATCCCAGCTCCGCCTCCAAATCCAGCGGCGTTTTGGCTTCGATGCACGGTTTCCCGTCGTCGTCCAGCAGCAGACAGTCCTCGATCGGCTCCGCGAGCACGCTGTCCAGCGACGCCACCGTGGCCCGCAGCGCCTGCGCGCGCGCCCCGTCGTTGTCCGCCTCGAACAGCCGAGCCGGCATGTGCAGGCCGAACAATGTCAGCGTCTGCACGCCCGCCGACCGCTCAGCCGGGCCGAGAATCGAGGGATCAGTCAGCGAATGACAGTAGATCTCGCACGGCGGCACGGTCGGAATCCGGCCCTCCGCGGCCTCCTGGTAAGCAGTTTCGAGCTGGGCAAACGATTCGTTGACGTGGAATGTCCCGCCGAACGCGTCGCGCGGATCAACCGCCGCCTCACGCAGCCGAGGGAGCCGGCGCAGCACCATGTTCACCTTCAGTTGCGCGCCCTCCGGCGACGCCGCGGACTCCTCGCCGAGCAACCGGGCGAGCGTGCGCGGCGCGACATTCGCCAGCACATGCCCGCCGACCACGACGCGGTCGGCATCGCCTGCGCGGTAACGAACTTCTCCGTCCGGCGTCACAGACAGCACCTCCGCGCCGGTGACCAGCGTCGCCCCAGCGCGACGAGCGGCGTCGGCGAGAGCATCGGTGACCGCGCCCATCCCGCCGACCGGGACGTCCCAGTCACCAGTCCCGTTGCCGATGAGGTGATAGAGCAGGCAACGGTTCTGCCGAAGCCGCTCGTCGTCCGCGGAGGCGAAAGTGCCGATCAACGCGTCAGTGAGCACGACCCCGCGCACGACGTCGTCGTCGAACAACTCGCGCAGCGTTTCCCCTGCCGGACGCTCGAAAAACGTCGTCCACACCTCGTCGTCGCCGATCCGGCGCCGCAACTCGGCACGCGTCGGCAACGGCTCGGTCAGCGAAGCGAAAGTCGCTTCCGCCACCCGTGCCGCCGAGGCGTAAAACCGTTGCCAGGCCGCATAGTCCTTAGTGGACCCAGTGACCGCGCGGAACGACGCGCCGGTCCGCTCGCCGTCGCCCGTGTCGACAAGGAGACCCGTTCCGCCGGCCGGGGTATAGGACGACATCCGCCGCCTCCGCAGCTGGACGCCCAAGCCCAGCTCGGCCGCGATCCGCTGGGGCAACAGGCTGACCAGGTACGAATAGCGCGAGAGCCGGACGTCCACGCCGGGGAAAGCGCGGAACGACACTGCCGCGCCACCGATCTCCGCACGCCGTTCCAGCACCAGCACCGACCGGCCGGCCCGGGCCAGATAGGCAGCGGCGACGAGCCCGTTGTGCCCGCCGCCCACGATCACCGCGTCGTAGTCCACCGCCGCGAGCCTAATGCTTGACCAGGAGCGCGCTCCAGGCTTTAGCGTCGCCGGAGACAGGATCCAGCGCAGAAGGAGCGACCATGACCGACGTCCCGACCCGGAACCTCGGCGGACTGACGGTTTCCGCACAGGGCCTGGGCTGCATGGGAATGAGCCACGGCTACGGCGCGACCGACGACGCGCAGTCGATCGAGACGCTGCGCCACGCCGTCGACCTCGGGGTGAATTTCCTCGACACCTCTGACTTCTACGGCTCCGGCCACAACGAGCAACTGATCGGCCGCGCGATCGCCGACCGCCGCGACGAGGTCGTGCTCGCCACGAAATTCGGCATCGCGAACCGCCTCGGCGAACCGACCCAAGTCCGCGGCGACGCCGCCTACGTGCACCAAGCCTGCGACGCCTCGCTGCGACGGCTCGGCATCGACCACATCGACCTGTACTACCTGCACCGAGTCGATCCGGATGTGCCGATCGAGGAAACCGTCGGCGCGATGGCCGAACTGGTTCAAGCCGGGAAAGTCCGCCACCTCGGGCTTTCCGAGGCGAGCGCGCGGACCGTCCGGCGCGCACACGCGGTGCACCCGATCGCGGCGCTGGAGAGCGAATGGTCCCTGTGGACCCGCGACCTGGAAGCCGAAATCGCACCGACCTGCCGGGAACTGGGCATCGGCATCGTCCCGTTCTCCCCGCTCGGCCGCGGCTTCCTGACCGGCCGCTACCGCTCGACCGCGACGATGGCGGACAACGATGTGCGGCGCTATCAGCCCCGTTTCGCCGACGGCAATCTCGACCGGAATCTCGCGATCGTGGCGAAACTGGAGGAGCTGGCCACCGCGAAGGAGGTCACGACCGGACAGCTGGCGCTGGCGTGGGTGCAGGCGCGCGGCGAGGACGTGGTGCCGATCCCGGGCACGCGGCGGAAGCAGTACCTGGAGGAAAACCTCGCGGCCCTGACCGTAGACCTCACCACCGACGATCTCGCCGCGATCGAGGCCGTCGCCGCGCCGGAGAACTTCGCGGGCGAGCGCTACGACGCGGCGCATCTCGCATTCGTCAACCGCTGACCCGCCTGAGGCGACGCTGGATCTCCAGCGTCGCCTCAGCCGCCGGCCAAACGGTCCAGCGCATCGAACGCCCGCGCGCGACGAACTTTCCTCGTGCCTCCGAGCCAGTCCGGCCGAGACTGGCTCCCGCTCGAACCCGGCCCCTGGCGGTTCCCTTACCGACGCGAGCCATGGACGCAGCAGCCTGCCTCAGCCGCCGACCAGGCGATCGACCGCATCGAACGCCCGGGTCAACCGCTCCCGGTGCGACACCCTCAGCTCAGCGAGGTCCTGCCCCTCCAGCCGCCGCCGGATCGTCTCCACCGTCACAGTCCGGTAAGCCGCCACCACCAACGCCGCGACCAGCGCCGCGTCCCCGGAGAACCGCGCGTCCGCGGCGAGTTCCGCGGCCAGCTCGGCTTCCATCTCGTACCCGAACGCGCGCAGCCGCGCGATCAGTGCGGGCGACTCCGCGACCGTCCTCATCAGCGGCTCGATGTCGCCGCCCACGCCGGACAGCACGTGCCCGTCTTCCTGCAGCGTCAGCGCGAGCTGCCGGAGCGCGTCCACCACGCCGCCAGTCCGTTCGCGGACCGCCGACCGCACCAGTTCGATCGCCTCCGGCAGGCGGTCCAGCAGCAGGTCCTCCTTGCGCTCGAAGTGCGAAAACACCGTCACCTTGGACACCCCGGCCGCGGCGGCGACCTCGGCGATCGTGACCGCGTCGAACCCGCGTTCCAGGAACAGCCCGGTCGCGACCTCGGCGATCCGCGCCCGCGTCTTGGCTCCGCCTCGATCGCCGCGATTGGGCATGAGTCCACCCTTCCGTGTTGTATTTACCTGGTAAGCTTACTAGGTAAGCACACTTGGTTAAGCCGTCGGACAAGAGTAGAGGGGAGAACGACATGGAGCGCACTGAGGTGATCGTCGCGGGGGCCGGGCCCACCGGGCTGTTCCTCGCCGGGGAACTGGCGCTGCGCGGGGTGGCGGTGACGGTGCTGGACCGGTTGCCGGAGCCGGATCCGAACATCAAGGCCGGATCGGTCAACGTCGCCAGCGCCGAACTCCTCGACCGGCGCGGCCTGCTGCCCGCGGCGGAGGCGGCCCAACGGCGGTTCCTCGCGTCGGTCGGCAAATTCGGCCCGACCGTCGAGGCGGCCAAACGGGGCGGCCGCCGGTTCCTGGCCGCCGGGCACTTCGCCGGCTTCCTGTTCGACAACGACCTGATCGACCAGAGCGATCCCGTGCTCGCCGCGCACCGGGCGGTGTCGAACGGGCTCGGCGTGCCGCAGCAGGAAGTCGAGCTGATGCTCGGCGAACACTGCGCCACGCTTGGCGTCGACCTCCGGCGCGGCATCGAAGTGCACGGCGTGCGGGCCGCCGACGAGTCCGTGACAGTCCACACGAGCGCGGGCGAGTTCACCGCGGGCTGGCTCGTCGCGGCCGACGGCGGGCGGAGTGTCATCCGGAAGCAGCTCGGCATCGAGTTCGACGGCACAGATCCGGAGATGACCGGCTACCAGGCCATCGCCGACTTCGCAGACGCGAGCGGCCTGCGCCCGGGCTGGACCTGGACGCCGCGCGGCGTCTACGCGTACGGCCCAGTCCCCGGCCGCATCTTCCTCAGCCGATTCCGGCAGCCGCCGGAGGACCGCGACGCCCCGGTGCCGGTCGAAGAGCTGCAGGAAGCCGTCCGCGAGGTCACCGGCGTCCCGGTCATCATCACCGGAATCCAGGGCCGGGCAACGCGCTTCACCGACAACGCGCGTCAGGCTCGGCACTACCGGCACGGCCGCGTATTCCTGGCCGGCGACGCGGCACACGTCCACTCCCCGCTCGGCGGACAGGGCCTGAACCTCGGTCTCGGCGACGCGGCGAACCTCGGCTGGAAGCTCGCCGCGACCGTCCAAGGCTGGGCGCCTGCGGGACTGCTCGACACCTACGAAACCGAACGCCACCCGGTCGGCGCAGCAGTGCTCGACTGGACCCGTGCCCAGGTCGCTCTCCTGCGCGGCGACGAACGCACCGAACAACTGCGCGAAATCGTCGGCGGCGAACTGCTCCGAGTGCCCGCCGCGATGAACCGCATCGTCGCGCTGTCGTCCGGAATCCTGCAGCACTACGACGTCGCCGACGACGCCCCCGCCCCGGTCGGATCGATCGCCGGAGACGTCGAACTGACGTCCGGAACCCGCCTCGCCGACCACGCACACGACGGCCGCTTCGTCCTCGTCGACCACTCCCCCGACAGCCGGTTCGCAGTATCCGGCTTGGACGACCGGCTCGCGTACGTGGCCGATCCAGCGGACGAGCCGAGCCTGCTCGTCCGCCCGGACGGAGTGATCGTCTGGGCCAGTTCCGGAAGCGACGACCAGAAGCTCCTCGACACCGCACTCGCGCGATGGGCAGGCGCGAAATAACCAGTCACGCGACCCAACCGGCAAACCCAGCCCCTCGCCCGCCCAGACAGAGCCACCACGTCGGCAAGCTCGGAAGCGACGACCAGAAGCCCCCGACACCGCAGCCGCACAACGAGCAGCCGCGAAATAACCAGTCACGCGACCCAACCGGCAAACCCAGCCCCTCGCCCGCCCAGACGGGGCCATCACGCGAGCCAGTCCCGGAAGCGACAACCAGAAGCCCCCCGACACCACACTCACACGATGGGCAGGCGCGAAATGATCAGCCACCAGGCCCAACCGGCAACCAAGTCCCCTCGCCCGCCCGGATCGCGTGACCGCGCAGACGAGTCCCGGGACCGGCCAACCAGAAGCTCCCCGACGCCATACTCACACGATGGGCAGGTACGAAATAGATCAGTCACGCGTTCCGGCCGACCGGCCGGAGCGATCACAGAGGCGAGTTCCGGAAGCTCCGCGTCACCGCACGCGCGTGCCGGGCGGGCACGAAATAAATCAGTTGCGCGGGTTCGAGACGGGCGGCAAAGTGGTCGGCGTCCGGCGGGTTGCCGTCGGCTGCCGGAAGCAAGGGAGGTGCGTCGTGGAGTTTGTCCGGGCGCAGTCCTGCCCTCTTCCGCCCGCCCGCCTCGGCTAGAGCACGCGCTCGCCCGGTGGGCACCCTGGTCTAGGAGAACCCACCAGTGCGCGAGCACGATTTCGACGAATTTTCCGAAGCCTCCGACTACACCGACCGCCGGATGCGCCGTCGCCCCCGCTACGACGACGGGCCCGCCCCCGCTCGCCGGGGACGGCTCACCGAAGCCGAGCGAGTCCGCCTCGCCCAGCTTCGCGAAGACGCCTACACCGAAACCGCATTGCCCGACGGCGCCGACCGATGGACCAACTGGGACGACGCCGACCAAGGCCCGCATCCGCGGCCCGATTGGGTGGTCACCGAACTCGCCGCGGTCGACACCGATCTCGGCGTGCTCAAGACCGGCAAGGAAGCGGACGTGCATCTGCTGCGCCGCAACCTTCCCGGAGAAGACGGAGTTCTGCTGGCAGCCAAGCGATACCGCTCAGACGAGCACAAGCTGTTCCACCGCGACGCGGGCTATCTCGAGGGCAGGCGGATGCGCCGGTCCCGCGAGATGCGGGCGATGGCGGGGCGCACCTCGTTCGGCCGCAACCTGATCGCCGAACAGTGGGCGGTGGCGGAGTTCGCCGTCCTCAGTCGCTTGTGGACGATCGGCGCGCCGGTGCCGTATCCGGTGCAGCGGCACGGCACCGAGATCCTGCTGGAATTCCTCGGCGAATCCGACGGCACCGCCGCGCCGCGGCTGGCGCAGCTGCGGCCCGGACCGGACGAGCTGGCCGATCTGTGGGAGCAGGCCGTGTCGGCGCTGGAACTCCTGGCGGGGCAAGGTCTCGCGCACGGCGACCTGTCCGCGTACAACCTCCTGGTGCACGAAGGCCACCTGATGGTGATCGACCTGCCCCAGGCGGTCGACGTGATCGCGAACCCGCGCGGCCGGGAATTCCTCGCCCGCGACGTCGCGAACCTCGCCGGCTGGTTCCGCGGCCGCGGACTGTCCGAACAGGTCGCCGGCACCGATGACCTGGTGCGGGAACTGGAAAACGCGGCCGGTCTCGGCTGAAGCTCCGGGCGGGGCCGCGGGTGTGCGACAGGCCACACCTGCGACCCCGCCCACAACCGCGCACCTGGGTGCGGGGCAACCGCGATCTCTCAGGTAGAGTGTGTCAAGACCGCAACGGCGGCGTGGATGAGTTGGTGTCCGTCGCCTCCACAGTCCGCAGAAGGACTCGCGGCCATCCGAAGCAATTTCCGTCGGTGTGCCACGCCATGGCTCGGCGCACCGGGTCCGTCCCTGTGAACGCCCATCGCCACACCATCTTGCCCTGCCTGCGCGCGGGCAGCCCGGGCCTCCCTTGCGACGTGCCACGTCCGAGAGGCATTTGTGACAGTCACGTACGAACCCGGCCAGTCCTCCCGCTCCCGCGGGGACCGCCCCGAGCGCAAGCCTCGGCACCGGCCGGCCGGTGGAGACGTTCTCCACAACGACACGGTGGAAACCCCCGCCGTGAAGACCTTCGCCCAGCTGGGCCTGCCCGAGCCGCTGCTGCGGGCGCTCGCCGAGGCGGGCATCGACGCTCCGTTCCCCATCCAGTCCGCGACCATCCCGGACGCGCTGGCCGGCCGCGACGTGCTGGGCCGCGCCCAGACCGGTTCCGGCAAGACGCTGGCCTTCGGCCTGGCCATCCTGGCCCGGCTCGACGGCGGCAAGGCCCGCCCGAAGCGCCCCCGCGCGCTCGTGCTGGTGCCGACCCGCGAGCTGGCCATGCAGGTCGCCGACTCGCTGACCCCGCTCGCCAAGTCCCTCGGCCTGTGGTGCCGCACCGCGGTCGGCGGCATGTCCTTCGGCCGCCAGGCGGAATCGCTCGCCCGCGGCGTCGACCTGCTGATCGCCACCCCGGGACGGCTGTCGGACCACGTCCGCCAGGGCACCGCCTCGCTCGGCGACTGCAACTTCATCGCGCTCGACGAGGCCGACCAGATGGCCGACATGGGCTTCATGCCGCAGGTCCGCGAGATCATGGACCTCACCCCTCCCGGCGGGCAGCGGCTGCTGTTCTCCGCGACGCTCGACGGCGACGTCGACAAGCTGGTCCGGCAGTACCTGGCCGACCCGGTCACGCACTCGGTCGCGCCGTCGACCGCGAGCGTCACCACCATGGACCACCACCTGTTCCAGGTTTCGCACTCCGACAAGCAGGACATCATCACCCGGATCGGCGCCCGCGAGGGCCGCACGATCATGTTCGTGCGCACCAAGCACCACGTGGACCGGCTCACCGAGCGGTTGCGCGAGAGCGGCGTGCACGCGGTCGCCCTGCACGGCGGCAAGACCCAGGGCCAGCGCAACCGCGTCCTCGCCGACTTCAAGGAAGGCCACGCGGCGGTCCTGGTGGCCACCGACGTCGCCGCGCGCGGCATCCACGTCGACGACATCTCGCTGGTGCTGCACGTGGACCCGGCCGCGGACCACAAGGACTACCTGCACCGCGCCGGCCGCACCGCCCGGGCGGGCGCGTCCGGCATCGTCGTCACCCTCGTGACGCACGACCAGCGGCGCACCGTCCGCCGGATGACCGATCGGGCCGGCGTGCGCGCCGAGACCACGATGATCCGCACTCACGACGAGGACCTGTCCCGCATCACCGGTGCCCGCGAGCCGAGCGGCGAGCCGGTCGTGGAGCGTCGCCGGGAGTCCCCGCGCCGTTCCGGCGGCCGCGGCTTCGGCGGCGACCGCGGCGGCTTCCGCGGCCCGCGCGAGGGCGGCGGCTACCGCGGCGGACGCGAAGGCGGCCGCGGCGGCTACGGCGGCTCTCGCGAAGACCGTGGCGGTTACGGATCCCGTGAGGACCGCGGTCCCCGCGAAGGCGGCTACAACCGCGGCTCGTACGAGGGCCGAGGCTCCCGCGACGGCGGTTACGCCCGCGAGGGCGGCTACTCGCGCGAGGGCGGCCGCGAAGGCGGTTACGCACGCGAAGGTGGCTACGGCTCCCGTGAGAACCGCGGCGGCGGTTACAGCCGCAGCCGTCAGCAGTCACGCTTCGGCGGTGGCGGCTCCGGCCGCCCGCAGCGCCCGAGCCGTGGCCCGCGCCGCGGTCACGACGCCTGATTGATTCCTGGAGAACGGCCCCGCTTCGGCGGGGCCGTTCTTCGTTTCCGGGCAGGTTTCGCCTGCTGAACCGGATCGCACACCGCAGCGGCCGGACCTGGGCTCACCGTCAGGCCGCAGCAGTCACCGCACCCCAGCAGCCGCGACCCGACGCAGCGATCGCCGCCGAGCACGGGTCTCACGCACCAGCCAGTCCGCACCCCACCACAGCGGCCGTCACCAAGGAGGGGCCGCGCCCGCCGACTCTCACACGTTAGACATGCCACGCTCCGCCACCCCGCACCCCGACACAGCGGCCGCCACCAAGGAGGGGCCGCGCGAGCCAGCCAGCCCGCATCGCTGAAAGCCACAACCCGACGCAGCAGCCGCCGACTACGGGTCTCGCACGCCGGGCCACACTCCGCCAGCCCGCACCCCGGCCCAGCGACCATCGCCAAGCACACGCCCCGCCCACCAGCCAGCCCACACCCCGACACAGCAACCATCACCAAGCACACGCCCCGCCACCAGCCAGCCCGCCCCCAAAGCCACACCCCGGCCGTCGCCAAGCAAAGGTCGGGCCAGCCGGCCCGGCCCAAACCCGCCGCACCAGCCTTTTTCCGTTGTCCCGTCCCGCTTCCCGGCCTTCCCGAGGCGGGGGCGGGAAACGCGGCACCCGGCCGGATGCGACACTGCCTCAGTGACTGACACTCCGCCGCTGCCGCCTGAGAACGTCTTCGACTGGCTTGAAGCCGAAGGCCAGCGGCGCGCGGAAGCCGGTCTGTCCCGTCGGATGAACCCGCGGCCGGCGCAGCACTCCACACTTGACCTCGCGGGCAATGACTACCTCGGTCTCGCCCGCGACAAGCGCGTCGCCGGAGCCGCCGCCGCGGCCGCGTTGCGGTGGGGTGCCGGGGCTACCGGATCGCGCCTGCTCACCGGGTCCACCGAACTCCACTCGGAACTCGAACACGAGCTGGCCCGGTTCTGCGGAGCCCAGGCGGCGCTCGTCTTCTCCTCCGGTTTTACCGCCAACCTCGGCGCGGTGACGGCACTGTCCGGCTCCGAATCGGCGATCGTCACCGACAAGTACGTGCACACGTCGCTGGTCGAAGGCTGCCGGCTGTCCCGCGCGGACATCGCGGCCGTCGAGCACGCGACGCCGTCGGCGATCAAGCACGCGCTGGCCACCCGACGCAAACCGCGCGCGATTGTCGTCACCGATTCGGTGTTCTCCACCGACGGCGAACTCGCGCCGCTGGGCGAACTCGCCGAGATCTGCCGTGCGCACAGCGCTGCGCTGGTCGTCAACGACGCGCACGGTTTCGGTGTCCTCGGCGAAGGCGGCCGGGGTGCGGTGCATGCCGCCGGACTGTCGTCCGCGCCGGACGTCGTCACCACGCTCACGCTTTCCAACGCCTTGGGTGCTCAAGGCGGCGCCGTGGTCGGTCCGCGCCGCGTGGTCCGGCATCTCGTCGACACGGCGCGCAGCTTTATCTTCGACACCGCGCTCGCTCCGGCCAGTGCCGCTGCCGCGTTGACGGCGTTGCAGGTGCTCAAGTCCGAGCCGGAACTGCCGGCAAAGGTCATCGAGAGCGCCGGGAACCTGGCGATGGGACTGAAGAACGCCGGTCTGCCGGTCGATCTCCCGGAGGCTGCCGTCGTCGCCGTGCGGACGCCGTCGCCGCAAGCGGCCGCCGCGTGGGCGGAAGCCTGTGCCGAGCAAGGGATCCAGGTCGGCTGCTTCCGGCCGCCCGCCGTGCCGGACGGCGTTTCCCGGCTGCGCCTCACCGCCCGCGCGGACCTGTCCGAGGCGGACGTCGACCGTGCGGTGAAGGTGATCGCCGCGACCGCACCCCGGGGTTAAGCGGGGCGGCGCATGGTGATGTGCGGGATTCCGTCCTCAAGAAATTCCTCGCCCTCAGCCACAAAACCGAACCGCGCGTAAAGCTTCTGCGCGTAGGTCTGCGCGTCCAGCACGAACGCACCGGTCGCACCGTCCAGCGCCGCCGCCATCAGCTGCGCCGCCAACCCCTGGCCGCGCGCTGACTTCGCGGTCACCACCCGGCCGATCCGCCGGCCGCCGCCCGGCTCGGCCAGGACACGCAGGCACGCGAGAACCTCGGTGCCGGAAGCCAGCCACAGATGCTCGGTCTCCGGAAGCAGATCGAGCCCGTCGATGTCGGCGTACACGCAGTCTTGTTCCACCACGAACACGTCCGACCGCAGCCGGAGGATTTCGTACAGGTCGGCAGCGGCGAGGTCGGGCCCGGCGGCGCGGTGCAGAGTCGTCACGCCGCCTTGCTTAACACAGCTCAGCCGAACAACCGCGCCTGGGACTGGGCCGCGATGTCGTCGGAGAACCGCGAAACCCGCGTGTACACCCCGGGCTTGCCCGGTTTCCCGCAGCCGTCGCCGAAGGACACGATGCCGATCAGCGTGTCGCCTTCGACGAGCGGGCCGCCGGAGTCTCCCTGACAGGCGTCCTGGCCGCCCTGCGGGTAGCCGGCGCACACCATGCTCGCCGGGTCGTAGGTGTCGTAGGCCGTTTTGCACGTGGAGTCGCTGACCAGCGGCACCTGGGCGCTGCGCAGCACGTCCGACCGCTGCCCGCCTTCGGAAAGCCGTCCCCAGCCGAGCACGGTCGCCTGCGTGCCTTCCGCGTACAGCGACTGGTCGCTCTTGTCCGCGACCTTCGCCGCGCGGTAGGGCAGCCGTCCGCGCACGGTGAGGACCGCGATGTCGTCGCCCTTCGTCGGGTCGCTGTAGTCCGGGTTCACCCAGACCCGCGAGACGCCGAGTTCCACGCCGTCGCCGCCGCGCTTGTCCTGACGGCCCGCGACCACGCGGACCGACGACTGCGACAGGGCTTTCGCGCAGTGCGCGGCAGTCGCCACCGCTGACGGGCTCACGATCACCGCGCCGCAGAACTGTGAACCGCTCTGGTCGGTGAGGTACACCGCGTACGGGTGCTCGGCCAGCGAAGCTTCGCTGCCGCCGACGATCCGGGGCTGCGCGTGCGAACCCGGGTCGGACGGCGTCGACGCCCAGGCCGAGCCGACCGGGACCGCGATCGCGGCGGCGAGCAGCGAGCCCGCCGCGAGCAGGACCGGACGACGGAACTTCGCGGGCATGGGCTTTCCCTTCATCGGCACTACGACGGCACAGCCTGGACGCGCACGGGAACCAACCGACTCCGGCGCGTGCACACACGGCCGCGATTACCCTAAACGGGCCAAGCCCAAAACGGTGTCACTGGAACGGGTGGACTCTCTATACACCGAGCGCATTCGCTTAGCTGGAGACATGCGACGGAAAACAGCCGCGACGGCCGGCGCGCTGATGGTCTTTCTGCTGGCCGGATGTGCCACCAGCACCCCCGCGGCTCCCCCGCCGAGCCCGCTGAGCGCGCCGTCGGCGCCGTCCAGTCCGGCACTTCCGGCAACTCGGACAGCGACGAGCGCGCCCGCCGTCACCTGGCAGGTGGGTGCCCGTCCGCTGCCGCTGCGCCCGGACGGCTTCGGCCAGATCCTGCCGACTCCACCCGAACTGGTGAACCGCTCGCTGCCGACCCAGGACTTCCTTCCACCGCCGTCCAGCACGACGTACGCCGCGAAGATCGCCGACGTCCCCGACGCCGTGCTCAAGCGCAGCACCTGGCAGGCCGCCTGTCCGGTGCCGGTGGCCGACCTCCGCTACGTCACGCTTTCCTTCTGGGGCTTCGACCATCGCGCACACACCGGCGAGCTGCTGGTGAACAAGGACGCCGCTCCAGCGGTCGTCAAGGCGTTCAGCGAGCTGTACGCGCAGCAGTTCCCCATCGAAGAAATGCGCATCACCTCCCCCGCCGAACTCGACGTTCCGCCGACCGGCGACGGCAACGACACCAGCGCGTTCGTCTGCCGTCCGGTGCGCGGGCAGAAGAACTGGTCCGCGCACGCGTACGGGCTCGCGGTGGACGTCAATCCGTTCTGCAACCCCTACACCAAGGACGACCTCGTCCTCCCCGAGCTGGCCTCCGCTTACGTCGACCGCGCGAACGTGCGGCCGGGGATGGTCACCGCCGGCGGCCCGGTCGTGCGCGCGTTCGCCGGGGCGGGCTGGCAGTGGGGCGGGGCGTGGAAGTCGCCGGTCGACCGGATGCATTTCACCGCCAACGGCGAGTGATCCGGGAACACCCGGGCAGGCGTCCGGGGTTGACTAGGCTGGCAGCAAACCGCTTTCGGGAAGGACCGCCGTGCCGCACTACGACCTGGTGATCATCGGGACCGGATCGGGAAACTCGATCCTCGGGCCGGAGTTCGCCGACCTCCGGACGGCCATCGTGGAGAAGGGCGTGTTCGGCGGGACCTGCCTGAACGTCGGCTGCATCCCCACGAAGATGTTCGTCTACACCGCCGACGTCGCCGCGACGCCAGCGGGCAGCTCGCGCTTCGGCGTGGACGAGGAGCTCACCGCGGTGCGCTGGCCGGACGTCCGCGACCGGATCTTCGGCCGGATCGACCCGATCGCCGAGGGCGGCGCGGAGTACCGCGAGAACCACGAGGACAACCGCAACGTCGAGGTCTACCGCGGCGAAGGCCGGTTCACCGGCAGGAAGGAGCTGCGAGTCAGCTTCGCCGACGGCCGTCCGGACGAGGTCGTCACCGCGGACCGGTTCGTGCTCGCCGCGGGCGGACGGCCGGTGATCCCGGACGTGCCGGGGCTGGCCGAAACCGGCTACTACACCTCCGACACGATCATGCGGCTCGACGCGCTGCCGGAGCGGATCGTCGTCCTCGGCGGCGGATACATCGCGGCGGAGTTCGCGCACGTCTTCGCCTCGTTCGGGGTCGCGGTCACGATGGTGAACCGTTCCGGCGCGCTGCTGCGGCAAGAGGACGCGGACATCAGCGCCCGGTTCACCGAGCTGGCTTCGCGACGATTCGACGTCCGGCTGGACCGGAAGACGGTTCGCGCGCGCAGCACGGACACCGGGGTCGCGCTGGATCTCGAAGGCCCGCAGGGCGCGGAGACCGTCGAGGCCGACCTGATCCTGGTCGCCACCGGCCGCAGGCCGAACTCCGATCTGCTCGACGTGGCCGCCACCGGCGTCGCCACCACCGAACGCGGGCACGTCGTGGTGGACGACTACCAGCAGACGTCCGTCGAAGGCATCTACGCGCTCGGGGACATCTCGTCGCCGCTGGAGCTGAAGCACGTCGCGAACCACGAAGCCCGTGTGGTGCAACACAATCTGGCGCACCCGGACGACCGCATCAAGGCCGACCACCGGTTCGTGCCGCACGCGGTGTTCACCTCGCCGCAGGTGGCGTCGGTCGGGCTGACCGAGGCGCAGGCGACCGGGCGCGGAGTGTCCTTCGTGGTCTCGAAGCAGGACTACGCGGGCATCGCCTACGGCTGGGCGATGGAGGACACCACCGGTTTCGCGAAGTTGCTGGCCGATCCGGCGACCGGGCAGCTGCTGGGCGCGCACATCATCGGCCCGCAGGCGTCGACGGTGATCCAGCCGCTGATCCAGGCGATGAGCTTCGGCCTCGACGCGCGGTCGATGGCGCGGGGGCAGTACTGGATCCACCCGGCGATGCCGGAACTGGTGGAGAACGCGCTGCTGAATCTGCCGCTGGACTGACCCCGGGACACCGGGAGGTGATCGCCCGGGGCGGCGATTCCGGAATCAGGCAACAAGGATGTCGCGTTGCCAGGGTTCCCCGCGCAGGTGCGGGGACTGACCTGACCGCCGGGGAGTCGTTGCGGCCGCGGAGGAAAGGGCCGCTCGCTGGACCGAGGTCACGGATCTTGAGCTGGCGTTGCTCGTAAGTGGCCTCACACGAAGCGGCGCCGCCCGGACAACGCCCCGAACACCATCTGCGTCACCATGACCACGAGCAGCACGATCAACGACACCGTCCAGCTGCCCGTCGCGTCGTGCAGCAGGCCGAACACGAACGGTCCGACCGCTGCCAGCAGATATCCGAAGCCCTGGGCCATCCCGGACAGCCGCGCCGTTTCCGCGCCGGTCCGGGCTCGCAGCGCGATGACCGTCAGGGCCAGCGAGAACACGCTCATCCCGATGCCGAGCAGGATGCTCCACAGCAGCGGCGAGAACCCGGGCGCGACGACGAGGCCCAGCATGCCTGCCGCGCCGAACACGCCCATGCCCACGATCCACGGGCTCTGGCTCTTCTGCCGCGCCGCGATCGGCGGGATCACCAGGCTGATCGGCACCGCGATCACCGAGATCAGGCCGAGCAGCAGACCGGCGTCGGCCTTGCTGACGCCCGCGTCGATGAACACCTGCGGCAGCCAGCCCATCACGACGTAGGCGATGAACGACTGGAGGCCGAAGAAGATCGTGACGATCCACGCCAGCGGGCTGCGCATCAGCGACCGGGCGGGAGCGGAGCCCGCGGCCGGCCGCGGCGTACGGCCCGTGCCGCGCGAAGCGATCAGCCATGCCACCAAAGCGATCGCCGACAACACGCCCCAGGAGCCGAGCGCGGCACGCCAGCCGCCGAAAGCCGATTCCAGCGGCGGGCTCAGCGCGGAACCCGCCGCGCCGCCGCCCTGCAACGCCGCGGTGTAGACGCCGGTCATGAGCCCGACGCGAGCCGGGAACGAATCCTTGATGACCACCGGGATCAGCACGTTGACCAGCGCGATTCCCGCGGTGGCGACGAGCGTGCCGCCGAGCACGACGTACGGTCCGTCGAGCACCCGCACCACCAGGCCCGCGGTCAGCACCGCCAGCGCCAGGCCGATCGCCGGGCCGATGCCGAAGCGGCGCGACAGCACCGGCGCGGCCAGGCCGGCACCGGCGAAGCAAAGGCCGGGCAGGGTCGTGAGGATGCTCGCCCACACCGCGGACGCGCCGAGACTGCCGCGCATTTCCGCGAGCAGCGGGCCGACGCTCGTGATCGCCGGCCGCAGGTTCATCGCCGTCAGCACCACCGCGACCGCCAGCAGCACGCCGCCCGCCACCACGCCCGGACGGCGACCGGCGGGCACCTCCTCTTCGAGGCTGCCTTCCAGCTCCAGCTCAAGCCGGTCGGAATAGGTGGCGGTGGACACGGCTCGAGAGTCTCGGGAGTCGGCGGACATGTGCGCTACTATTCCATACGTAGGATGATTGGATGAAGGGATCAGGCTGTGCCGTTGGCCACCACCCGCCGAGCCGGACTCGTCGACCAAGTCATCGACCAGCTGCGCGAGGCGGTCACCGCCGGGGAATGGCCGATCGGGCACCGGATCCCGACCGAGCCGGAGCTGTCCGCGCAGCTGGGCGTCGGGCGCAACACGGTTCGCGAGGCCGTGCGCGCGCTGGCGCACACCGGGATCTTGGAGGTCCGCCAGGGTGACGGCACGTACGTGCGCGCGACGAGCGAGGTGTCCGGCGCGATCCGCCGCCTGTGCGGGACGGAACTGCGCGAGGTGCTGCACGTCCGGCGGCTGCTGGAGGTCGAGGGCGCTCGGCTGGCCGCGACCGCGCGCACCGAGGAGGACCTGGCCGAGCTGCGCGTCCTGCTCAACCGCCGCGACACCGACTGGGACGAGGGCCGCCTCGACGATTTCGCCCGCAGCGACGCGGAATTCCACCAGGTCGTGGTCCGGTGCGGGCACAACGGGCTGCTGCTGGAGCTGTACCGCGGCCTGATGGAGGCGATCACCGCGAGCGTGGCGTCCACTTCGGACAATCCGGAGCACGCGGAGATGATCCGGCACCGGGAGCTGGTGGACGCGATCGAGACACGGGACGCGGGGCGGGCGGCCGACGAGGCGGCGGGGTTCCTGGACGAGCTGATCGCGCGGGCGGAAGGCTGGTGAGTGTTGATCCCGGTGAGAACCGGGATCAACACTCACGACGAGCCCTACGGAAGCGTCAGGATTTCCGCACCGTCAGCCGTCACCACGAGGGTGTGCTCGAACTGCGCCGTCCACTTCTTGTCCTTCGTGGTGACCGTCCAGTCGTCGGCCCACAAGTCGTAGTCGATGGTGCCGAGCGTGATCATCGGCTCGATGGTGAAGGTCATGCCCTCTTCGATCAGCGTCTGCACCGAGGGCTCCTCGTAGTGCAGCACTGTCGGCGCGGTGTGGAACGCCGGGCCGACGCCGTGGCCGGTGAAGTCGCGGACCACGCCGTAGCCGAACCGCTTCGCGTACGCCTCGATGACGCGGCCGATCACGTTGAGCTGCCGACCCGGGCGGACCGCCTTGATCGCGCGCGCGGTCGCCTCGCGGGTGCGCTCGACCAGGAGCCGCACCTCTTCGGAGACGTCGCCGGCCAGGAACGTCGCGTTGGTGTCGCCGTGCACGCCGCCGATGAAGGCCGTCACGTCGATGTTGCAGATGTCGCCGTCCTCGATCACGGTCGAGTCCGGGATGCCGTGGCAGATCACCTCGTTCAGCGAGGTGCAGCACGACTTCGGGTAGCCGCGGTAGCCGAGCGTGGACGGGTACGCGCGGTGGTCGAGCAGGAACTCGTGCACGACCTTGTCGATGTCGTCGGTCGTCGCGCCCGGTTTGACCGCCTTGCCGCCCTCTTCGAGCGCCTGTGCGGCGATCTTCGACGCGACCCGCATCGCCTCGATGACCTCGGGCGTGCGCACTCCGTTGCCGGTGTCCCGTTTCGGTGCCGGCCGGTCCACGTACTCGGGGCGGACGATGTCGGCGGGGACGGCACGGCGCGGCGTCTGGACGCCGGGCTTCAACGGGGCGCGAACGGACATGTCCCCAGCCTACGACCTCGCCCGGCCGCGGCGCAGCCAGCTCAGAACAGCACCGTCGCGTACTGCCCGACCTGCTGGAAGCCGATCCGCCGGTACGCCGCCAGCGCGGGCGCGTTGAACCCGTTCACGTACAGGCTTGCGGTCCGGCCGAGGCCGTGGACCAGGCGGTTCACCACCGCCGCGGTGCCCGCGGTGCCGAGCCCGCCGCCGCGCCGGTCCGGATGCACCCACACGCCCTGGATCTGGCCGACCCGCGCGGACATCGCGCCGATCTCGGCCTTGAACACGACCTCGCCGTCCTCGAACCGGGCGAACGCGCGTCCGGTGGAGATCAGCTCGCTGACCCGGGCGCGGTAGCTGGCTCCGCCGTCGCCCGCGCGCGGGTCGACGCCGACCTCCTCGACGAACATCGCCACCGCCGCGGGCAGGTAGCGGTCCAATTCGTGCGGCCGGACGGTGCGGACCTGCGAATCGGCAGGCACCAGCGGGTCGCCTTCGAGGGCCATCAGGGGCTGGTCGCCGCGCACCTCGCGGGCTGGTCCCCATTCCGGGGACAGCTCGTCCCAGAGCCCGAGCACCTGCGGCGCGGGCCCGACGAGCGAGGAACAGGTGCGCTGGCGGCGCAGGGCCCGGTCGGCGAAGGACCGCAGCGCCGAAGCGTTGCCGCGCAACGGGATCAGGTTAGGCCCGGCGAAGCACAACCCGGTCAGCCGTCCGGCGCGCACCGGACGGGAATCAGCCGCCCACAGCTCGCCACCAAGACGCCACGGGTCGAGACCGGCCGCCTCGACCCGGGCGCTGACCATGCAGCTGCCCACCGGGTCGGCGGCGAGTGCAGCGCGCACCGCCGGATAGTCCCGATCATCGAGCAGCCGTGCACCTGCAAGCCGCAACACGGGGTCCAGAGTGCCAGATGAACCGGGTGAACGGAACGCGAGCCGGCCGACACGCTGAGATGAACGGCCCTCGCACCCGAACGGCGGCGCCCCGGCGGGCTCCGCCGCCGACAACGCCCGGCTCCAGGGGGAGGCGCCTCCGGAGCCTCCCCCTGGAGTCTGTGAGGGTTCCCCTCACGGACGGCTGGAACGGCCGCCGGGCATCAGTGCTGCCGCGGAACCAGGTGCAGCAGCCGCGAAGCGTGCGGCGCCAGCGTCGCGGTGAAACTGTCCCGGCTCACTCCCAGGTTCCGGTGCGTCCACAGGTCCCGCACCGCTGCCGGGCCGCGCAGCCCCAGGTCCGGCCAGGAAGCGGTCACCGGGGCCTCTGTCGAGCCCAGGTTGAACAGCGCGACCGTCACCCCGCCGCGGCCGTCGGGGCTGAACCACACCTGCTGCTGGGTCGCCTGCGAAACCGGACGCGCCGGCCGTCCTGCCTGGTCGACGGCCAGCACCTCGCGGTTGGTGAGCAGTTTCAGATCGGCCGGGTCAAGCTTGGTCAGGTCGGTGCCGAGCAGCAGCGGCGAGGCTTCGATCGCCCACAGCGTCATGACGCTCTGCCGCTCGTCCGGGGTGATGCCGTTCGCGTCACCGTTGCCGATCTCGATGGAGTCCAGGTCGTTCCAGTGGCCCGGGCCCGCGTAGTGCGTCCACTTGGGAGCGTCGGCGAAGCGCAGTTTGACCCGGACGTCCCAGTTCGTGAGGCCAACACAGTGCGAGTAGCACTCGATGTCGCCTTCGATCCGCCAGCCGTTGCTGTAACGCTGCCAGGTCGCGGCCTCGGCGATGCTGAGCGAGTTCGACAGTTCCCAGTGGATCGCACGGCCGCTGGCCCGGATCGCCGCGTGCCACTGCCGGAGGTCCTCGCGGTTGTCCGCGGGGATCTTTCCGCCGCCGGGTCCGACGAAGTCCATCTTGATGTAGTCGACGCCCCACGACGCCAGCAGCCGAGCCTGCGAACGGACATACGCGGCCGCGCCGGGCTTGCCGAAGTCGAGTTTCGCGGATTTGTCGTCCGCGGTGTTGCCCGCGCCCGCCATGACGATGTCGTGCACCCGGTACGGCGTGCCCTCGACCGGCGAATCGGCCGCGACCGCTTGCGCCGGAACGCCGGGCACCAGGTAGATGCCGAATTCGAGGCCGCGCTGGTGCAGGTACCGGGCCAGCGACGCGATGCCGTCCGGGAACTTCTTCGGGTCCGGCGCGACCCGGCCGAACTCGTCGACGTGGTCGTTCCAGCCCGCGTCGATGTTGAGATAGCGGTAGCCGTACGCGGCGAGCCGGTCGTGCATGACGTCGGCCTGCGCCTTGAGCGTTTCCTCGGTGAACTTCCGGCGCAGCGCGCTCCAGCTGCTCCAGCCCATCGGCGGCGTTCTCGCCACCGGCGTCCAGGACTCGATCGAGTGACTGTCCGCGGCCGCGGTTCCCGCCAGCGCTCCGGCCAGCACCGCCATCGCCGCGGCCAGCACACCGATCCGACTTCGCTTCATCGCGACCACCTCTCCCGGGGATCGCTTCGTTGTACGCGCGCCGAACCTGAGTCAGCAATGATTCATCGGATCACTGACCGCTAACCGGGACAGCACCCGCCGACCGGATCAACCCTGTTCACCACCGTGAATGCCAGGAATATCCCAGGAAGACCTCTCGACACGACCGCAAATAGATCCTATCTTTCTTGCGGCGCGCCCCAGCGTCGTTCACTGGCGAACACGGAGGTCCCGGATGAAGTTCAGACCAGCGCGCACCCTCGGGCTCGCGGTAGCGGCGCTGACCGCGACCGCGCTGCTGCCCGCCGGTGCGGCCGCGGCGTGGCCGGGCAGCCAGGACGTGTACGTCTCGCCGTGGGGCAACGATTCCGGGTCCGGCGCCATCTGGTCTCCGGTGCGCACGCTGCCGCGCGCCCAGCAGCTGGTCCGGCGACGCGCACCGCACCTGAACTCCGACCTGACCGTGCACGTCGCCTCCGGTACTTACCGGCTCGACAAACCGCTCGAACTCGACGCGGCCGATTCACCCGCGGACGGCCACCGGGTCGTCTGGCAGGGCTCGCCGGGCACCGTGGTCAGCGGCGGCAAGCAGGTCACCGGCTGGCATCCGGTCGCCGGACGCCCTGGTCTCTACTCCGCTCCCGCGCCCGCCGGGCTGGAGAACACTCGCCAGCTGTACGTCGACGGCGTCCGCGCGCAGCGAGCGTCCGGACGGCTTCCAGTGACGGTGAAGGCGACCGGCACCGGGTACACCGCGTCCGCGGACACCATGGCGCACTGGCGAAACCCGAGTGACCTCGAACTGGTGTACACCAGCGGCGAGGAACTGTGGAACGTCGAGCGCAACGGCCTCGGCCAGTGGACCGAGCCGCGCTGCCCGATCGCCTCGGCGCGGGGCACGACGATCACCATGGCGCAGCCGTGCTGGGACAACTCGACCCGGCGCGTGATGTTCGCCGACATCCCCGGCCGTTCGGTCAACATGGTCGGCCCGGGCGATCTCACCAACGGACGGCAGCCGTCCTACGCGGAGAACGCGTTCGAGCTGCTGGACACTCCCGGCGAGTGGTATCTCGACCGGTCCGCACACACCGTGTACTACCTGCCGCGCAAGGGCGAAAACCTGCATTGGGCCGATGTCGAGATGCCCGCGCTGGAGAAGCTCGTGGACGGCCGCGGCACCGCCGAAGCGCCGATCCACGACATCTCGTTCCGCGGCATCCAGTTCTCCTACGCGACCTGGCTCGAACCGTCGTCGCCGGAAGGCTTCTCCGAAATCCAGGCCGGCTACCGGATCACCGGCGAACGCGGCTGGGCCACGCAGGGTCTGTGCCAGTTCACCCCCGGCGGCACCTGCCCGTACGCGGACTGGACGAAGGAACCCGGCAATGTCTCGATGTCGCACGGGCACCGGATCGAGTTCCGGGGCACCGTGTTCGCGCACCTCGGCGCGGCCGGGCTCGACCTCGGCGAAGGCGCGCAGGACAGCAGCGTGTCCGACAGCGTGTTCACCGACATCTCCGGCAACGGCGTCGAGATCGGCGGGGTCAGCAAGCCCGCCGCGGCTGGCGCGGACCTGACCGCGCGGGTCAAGGTGACCAACAACCACCTGTACGGCATGCCGCGCGAATTCACCGGCGGAGTGCCGATCGTCAACGGGTATTCGCAGGACAATGTCGTGTCGCACAACCAGATCGACCACGTCGCGTACTCCGGCATCTCGATGGGCTGGGGCGGCTGGCCGGACAAGATCAAGCAGGCCGCGACGCCGAACGTCTCGCGCGGCAACGTGGTGTCGGACAACCTGATCCACGACTACATGCTTTCCCTCGACGACGGCGGCGGCATCTACACCCAGGGCATCACCGGCCCGTCGCAGGCGGAGGGCGAGAAGGTGACCGGGAACGTCATCTACGACCAGTGGGGCCTCGGCAAGTCGGTCTACACCGACAACGGCTGCACCTACGAAACCGTTTCCGGCAACGTGCTTTACCACGCGGCGTACGCCAACGTCGCCTCCACGCACGTGGACTACCGCGATTCGCTCGGCAACAACGACCCGACCGTCATCTCCGGAAACTACTGGGATCAGGGCGATCCGGACGGCACCAAGAAGGGTGTCATCACCTCGGGCAACCACCTGCTGAACAACCCGGCGGCCGCACCCAAGTCCATTGTGGACAACGCGGGGATCGAACCGGGCCACCGCTGGGTGCTGAACCGCCGGACCGACGGCGCGTCCGCTCCGCAGGCTCCGACGCGGATCGGCACCTTCTCGGTGTCCGGCCGGCTGTACGCGACCTGGAACCCCACTGTCGCGGAAAACGGCGCGCCGGTGCAGGACTACGTGCTGACCGCTTCGGACGGCAGGCACAGTGTCACCAGTTCGGTGTCTGCCAAGGACTTCGCGCGGACCGGATACACGGTGATCCCGAAGCTGACGGACGGCCGGACGTACACGGTCACGGTCGCCGCGCGCAATCGGCATGGGGTTGGCCTGCCGTCGCTGCCGTCGGCGCCGGTCACCGTCGCGCAACCGGGGACCCAGCTCGCTGCCGTCCCGACCGGGGCGAAGGCGCTGCCGAGCACCGACGCGGCGAGCATCCGCTGGACGCCGCCGAAGGAAACCGGGTCGACCCCGGTGATCGGCTACCGGATCACCGTGTCCGACGGCCGCACCATCGAGATCACCGGACGAGACACGATCGTCAGCCAGCCCACGCAGAAGGGCCTGACCCGCGTCGTGGACGGTCTGAAGTCCGGCACCGCGTACACGTTCACCATCGCCGCCGTCACCGGAAACGGCGCCGGCCCCGCGGTGACGGTGCACGCCACCACCGCGTAACCCGGTGGTCGGCGCGTACCGGACCGCCCTGCCGGTGCGCGCCGATCACCCTATCCGGAAGGCCCTTCGATACGCCCCCGGCGTCGTCCCCACCTGCGCCCGGAACCGGCGCCGCAGGTTCACCGCGGACACCAAGCCGACCCGCGCCGCGATCGCGTCCACCGGCAGATCGGTCTCCTCCAGCAGCCTCCGCGCCTCGGCCACCCGTCTCGACAACAGCCACGCACCCGGGCTCGTCCCGAACTGATCGGCGAACCGGCGCGCCAGCGTCCGCGGCGAAATCCGCAAGCGGGCAGCCAAATCCTCCACCGACAGCGGCGTGCCCAACCGCTCCCCCGCCCAGTCGAGCAGCCCGTCCAAGGACGCGTACGCGGACGCCTGCCGCGGCACGTACTGCACCTGGCCGCCTTCGCGATGCGCCGGCATCACCATGTGCCGCGAGATGAGCGCCGCGTGCGCCGCCCCGTGATCGCGCCGGACCAGGTGCAGGCACAGGTCGATGCCCGCTCCCGCACCCGCGCTGGTGGCGACGTCGCCGTGGTCCACGTATAGCACGTCCGGTTCCACCCGGACTTCCGGGAAATCCCGCCGCAACTGTTCGAGCCGCGCCCAGTGCGTCGTCGCGGTTCTTCCGGTCAGCAGCCCGGTTTGGGCCAGCGCGAAGGAGCCCGAGCAGATCGTGACCAGCCGCGCGCCTCGCTCGTGCGCGCGGAGCAACGCCCGGCGCACCTTCGGCGAGAGCGGCGTTTCGACGGGCGTCCAGCCGGGGATCAGCACCGTGTCCGCCTTCGAGAGCGCCGAAAGCCCGCTGGAGACGTGGATCTCGTATCCGGCCGTGGTCGGCACCGGCCCGGGGTTTTCCGTGCACACCTCGAATTCGTAGTGCTGCGGCACCCCGCCCCGGGTCGTGCCGAACACCTCCGCGCCGCAGCCGAGTTCGAACGTCGACTGCACCGGCTGGACGAGAGCCACCACGCGATGCATGGCAAGAAAGTACCCGATGACGTCTTTTCTGACACTGTCCTGCCGGTGCCGGGGAAGCCAAGCTGGGACCCATGCACTCGGAAATCCTCGCTCAGCCGGGCTACATCTCGGTCCCGGTCGGCGAAGCCCCGGTGAAGGACCTGTTCCCCGGCATCCGCCTCCGTCCGCTGTGGAAGGGCGAAAACGGCGCGCACGCCAACGTGGTCGAGTTCGATCCCGGCAGCACGTGGCCCGAACGCGACGTGCACGAGCCCGGTCCCGAAGAGGTCTTCGTCGTGTCCGGGACTTTCAACGACGGTGCCCGCGACTATCCGGCAGGCACGTTCATTCATGCCCCGGCGGGGTCGTGGCATGTTCCGGCGACGGAGAGCGGCTGCACGTTGTTCGTGTTCTATCCCGAGGGGTAGTCGTGAGCGGCAATCCCGGTTCTCACCGGGATAACCACTCCCGAGTCCCCTCAGCGCCGCGGTAACTCCCGATAGTCCAAGCGTTCCCCTCGGGGTCGCGGACGGTGAACGTGCGCGAGCCGTAGTCGGTGTCGTGCAGCTCCATGCTGATTTCGGCACCGGCTTCGCGCACACGGGCGTGAATCTCGTCCACCCGGTCCGAGACCACGTACACCGCGCTGGCCCCGGGTTTCATCTCGTCGTGCACGCCGTCTGCTGGGCCGCCGCAACTGCCCAGCATCACCGCGCCGCCTTCGGGCCAGCGGAGTTCGGCGTGCGCGACACCGTTTTCCCCGGGCACCACGAGGGTTTCTTCGAAGCCGAGAACGTCGGCGAGGAAACGGATCGCGCCGCGGGCGTCGTTGTAGCGGAAAGCGGGCCAGACCGCTGGTTGTGGCGTCATGCTCCCGATTCTGCGGCAGCGGTCTTCGTTTCGTCTTGGAGAAACGGGAGCTCCTCCGCCATCCAAGTCCGCGGCGAACACCCCGCCAGCGCGCGCCATTCGTTCGAGAAGTGCGCCTGGTCGTAATACCCTGCGGCATAAGCGATCCCGGCCAGATCGCGATGCCCGGTACGCAGCAACCGCACCGCCCGCTCGAACCGCAGCACGCGTGCCGCCTGTTTCGGGGCCAATCCCAGCTCCGCGCGGAACCGCTCCCCCAGATGCCGGCGGCTCCAGCCGACCTCGTTCGCCAGTTCGCCGACCCGCACCAGCCCGCCGCTGCGCCGCAACTCGTGCCACGCGCGGTCCAGCTCCGGCGGTTGTTCGGCGCGCTCGACCGCACGCGCGGCCAGCACCTCGTCGAGGATCGCGAACCGGGCGCGCCAATCGCCGGCCGAGGCCAGCCGGTCCGGCAGGCGGGCGAAGTCGCCGCCGAAGTCGGCGAGGTCGGTCACCCGGCCGGTCAGCTCCGCGGCGGTGACGCCGAGCAGCGTCCGCGCCCCCAGCGGATCCAGCTCCAGCTGCACCCCGCGCTGCACCCGGCCCTGCGTGATCAGCGCGGGTGCGGTGTGCAGGCCGCCGACCACGCTCTGCAGCGCTCCCGCCCCGGCCAGCCCGGCGTACCGGATCGGCTCTTCGAGGCTGATGGCCAGCGTGATGTGCCGCGAGGGCAGCCCGCGGTGCACTGCGAAGCCGACGTTTTCCTGCGCGTAGCCGATGTAGCGCGTGACCAGGCCCCGCAGCACCGGATGCGGCGGCCGGGCGGCCCAGCTGTGACTCACGCGACCAGGCTAACCCCGCCCCGGGCGAATTCTGCTACCACGGGAGAGCGGTCCCCACGATGAGGAGAAGCCCGATGACGATCCAGGAACAGGCCCAGCAGCTCGAACTGCTCGCCGACCAGGTGCCGACCGGAATCGCCCTCGCCACCAAGGGCGAACTGGAAGATCTGCAGGCCCAGGTGCTCGGCTTGCTCGGCGAAACCGGCTCCGCGACGACGATCCAGGGGTCGGTGCAGATCGCGATCCGGCAGATCGACGAGGTCGCGGCCTCGCTGGAGAACGTCCGGATCCAGATCCGCGAGGCCGCCCAGCATCACCTGCGCGGCTGACGTGGCCGGGCTGCTGGCCGCGCACGCCGGCGAGTTCGCGGAGGTCGCGCTGACCAACGTCGTGCGCGAGTATCCGCATTACGAGAGCCACTGGCGCATCGACGACACTCCCGTACCGGCGATCCGCGAGCTGCATCCGTGCTTCTACGGCAGCTTCGACTGGCATTCGTGCGTGGAAATGTTCTGGGTGCTGGTGCACCTGCTGCGCCGATACCCGGCGCTCGTCCCCGCCGACGAGATCCGCGCCCTGCTGAACGCGCACCTGACCGAGCCTGCGCTGGCCGCCGAAGCCGCGTACTTCGCGCCGGAGCGGCACCGCACGACCCAGCGTCCGTATGGCTGGTCGATCCTGGTGGCGGTGACGTTCGAGACCGCCACCTGGGACGATCCGGACGCCGCGCGCTGGTCTGCCGCGCTGCAACCGTTGAGCAGGCTTTTCGTGACCCGCTTCCGCGACTGGCTGCCGAAGGTCACGTACCCGATTCGGTACGGGCTGCACGAAAACGGCGCTTTCGGACTTTCTCGCGCGCTTCCCCACGCTCGTTACCTCGCCTCCCGCGGAGAGCCGCAGTTGCTGCAGGCCCTCACCGAAACGGCCTGGCGCTGGTTCGGCTCAGACCGCGGCTACCCCGGTGCCTGGGAACCGTCCGGAGCCGATTTCCTCAGCCCGGCCCTGGCCGAAGCCGAGCTGATGAGCCACCTGGTGCCCGATTTCGGCGCCTGGCTGGAGGCTTTCCTGCCCGGAATCGCCGACCGGAACCCGGCGGCGCTGTTCACCCCGGCGGTGGTGACCGATGCTTCCGACGGGTTGATCGCTCACTTGCACGGGCTCAACCTCCACCGCGCGTGGTGCTGGCAGCGGATCGCGGCGGCGTTGCCGGAGGGGGACGACCGGGTCGCGGCGATCGACGCGGCTGCGCGCGAGCATGCGCAGGCCGCGCTGCCGCAGGTTACGGGGGGCCCGTATGCGGTGGAGCATTTCCTGGCTTACTACGCACTGCTTCTGCTGAGCGACGCCGAAGCGGGGAAGGCCTGATCTGTGTCGGATCCGTGGTTATCCATCGAAGTGCTCGACGGAGAAGTCCCGGCGAGCGATTGGCGGCGCACCTACTCCGACGCATTGCGCAAAGCCGCGATCACCGACCGCGCTGTGCGATGGTCCTGGCGGACGCACGAACGCGGCGTCGTCTTCGAGATCGCCTTCACAACCGAGGCGATCCGCGACGAATTCTGCGACCAGCCGTCAGTCCGGACGGCGCTCGGCGCTGTGCCGGATCCGCGCCACGGGATCACCATCGCCTCCGGCAGTTAGCTTTCCGGCAACGGCTCCCGATGCTCCGCCCGCAATCCGTCCAGGGAAACCAGCAGCAGCCGGTTCCACATGTGCGGCCGGCACGCGTCGGTGAACTGCGCCGCATACCCCAGCGAAATCAGCAGCAGCACCAAATCATCCGTCGTAACCCCGGGTCTCAGCAGCTGCGCCGCACGGGCCCGCAGCTGCTCCAGAACCGCGCGGAGCTGCGGGATCCCGGTCGGATCGGGGTCGGTCCAGGTCAGCGCGAAGCTCTCCATGAGCGCGCGGTGCCGGGCGCAACCGGACAACGCCTGCCGATAGAAGTCCGTCAGCGCCGCCCACGGGTCCTCCGCCTCGACCGCCGCCTGGCGCGCGGACTCGGCCCACCGGGAGAAGTCCTGGTCCAGGACCGTCCGGACGAGGTCTTCCTTCTTCGGGAAATGCCGGTACAGCGTCCCCATGCCGACCCCGCCGCGCCGGGCGATCTCGCGGACGTCGACCGCGGCTCCCTGTTCCGCCATCACCTCGGCGGCGGCTTCGACGATCGCCTCCCGGTTGCGGATCGCGTCCGCGCGCGGGGCGCGACGGCGGGTGGGGGTGTGCGGTTCAGCCACGGCCATGCGCCGAGCATACTCGCTTACCCGGAGCACATGCTCCGTCTAGTGTGCTACTTTGCGGAGCAAGTGCTCCGCCTAGCGAAGGAGAGGTCGTGCCCACCCTCGACGACTGGAATGTCCGGATCCTCGCCGAATTCCGGGAGAACGCCGGATACGTCGCCTGGAGCAGTCCGGAGGAATTCGCGGCGGGCCGGCCCGTTCCGCCGTACCTGCCGGGATTTCCGGAGCGGGGGATGCCGCTGATTCTCGTGCACCACGTCGGGGCGAAAACCGGGAAGGCGCGGATCAGCCCGCTGTTCTACCGGCCGGTCGGCGACAGCTGGGCGGTCTTCGGCACGCACGGCGGCAGTCCGCGCGATCCCGCGTGGTACCGCAATCTCATGGCGAATCCGCGGACCGTCGTCGAAGCCGGCGCGGAAGAGATCCCGGTCGAAGCACGGCTGACCGCCGGGAAGGAACGCGCCGAGATCTGGGCGGGCCAGATCGCGCAGGTCCCGAAATTCGCCGAGTTCGAAGCCGCATCCGGGAGGCAGGTCCCGGTCGTCCTGCTGGAACGCCGCTGAAACGAAGGGGCTCCCCGACCGAAGCCGAGGAGCCCCTTCGCGGAGAGAGAACTCAGCCGACGGTGACGCTCGGCGCGCCCTCGCCGATCGACTCGCCGGATTCCTCGGCGATGCGCATGGCCTCTTCGATCAGGGTCTCCACGATCGCGTGCTCCGGCACGGTCTTGATGACCTCGCCCTTCACGAAGATCTGGCCCTTGCCGTTGCCGGACGCGACACCCAGATCGGCCTCGCGCGCCTCGCCCGGGCCGTTCACTACGCAGCCCATCACCGCGACGCGCAGCGGGATCTCCATCCCCTCCAGCCCGGCGGTGACCTGGTCGGCCAGCGTGTACACGTCGACCTGCGCACGCCCGCACGACGGGCACGAGACGATCTCCAGCTTCCGGGGCCGCAGGTTCAGCGACTGCAGGATCTGGGTGCCGACCTTGACCTCCTCCACCGGCGGCGCGGACAGCGACACCCGGACGGTGTCGCCGATGCCCTGGCGCAGCAACGCGCCGAACGCGACGGCGGACTTGATCGTGCCCTGGAACGCGGGCCCGGCCTCGGTGACCCCGAGGTGCAGCGGATAGTCGCACTGCTCGGCCAGAATCTCGTACGCCCGCACCATCACCACCGGGTCGTTGTGCTTGACCGAGATCTTGATGTCGTGGAAGTCGTGCTCGGCGAACAGCGACGCCTCCCACATCGCCGACTCGGCGAGCGCCTCCGGAGTGGCCTTGCCGTACTTCTCCAGCAGCCGCTTGTCCAGCGACCCGGCGTTGACGCCGATCCGGATCGGCGTGCCGCGGTCCTTCGCGGCCTGCGCGATCTCCTTGACCTGGTCGTCGAACTTGCGGATGTTGCCCGGGTTCACCCGCACCGCGGCGCAGCCCGCCTCGATCGCGGCGAACACGTACTTGGGCTGGAAGTGGATGTCGGCGATCACCGGGATCTGCGACTTCTTCGCGATCGCGGGCAGCGCCTCGGCGTCGTCGGCCGACGGGCACGCCACCCGCACGATGTCACAGCCCGCCGCCGTCAGCTCGGCGATCTGCTGCAGGGTGGCGTTGACATCGGAAGTCAGCGTCGTGGTCATCGACTGCACCGAGATCGGGTGGTCGCTGCCGACTCCCACCGACCCCACCATCAGCTGGCGGGTCTTGCGACGCTCGGAGAGAACGGGCGGGGGCAGAGCGGGCATACCTAACGCGACGGTCACGCTTCCAGCGTACCCACCCCACCCGGGCGCGTTTCAACGAAGTCAGCCGACGCGGTGAGCAGCGTTACCCCCGGTCGGGCGGCCGGGGACGCCCGCGTGCCCCGGCCGGTACGCGCGGTTACTGCAGGCGGATCGGATTGACGATGTCGGCCGTGACCGTGAGCAGCGTGACGCCGCCGCCGATCACCACCAGGACCATCGTGATCGCGGACAGCTTCGTGTAGTCGACCGGGCCGCCCGCGGGTTTGCCGCGCAGGCCGCGCAGCCAGTCGCGGACGCGTTCGTACCAGACGATCGCGATGTGCCCGCCGTCCATCGGCAGCAGCGGCAGCAGGTTGAACACGCCGATGAAGAAGTTCAGGCTGGCCAGCAGCAGCAGGAAGACCTGCCACAGCCCGGCCTCGACCGCCTCGCCGCCGAGCCTGCTCGCGCCGACCACGCTGACCGGGGTGTCCGGGTCGCGCTCGCCGCCGAAGATCGAGTTGAAGACCGCCGGGATGCGCTTCGGGAAGGCCATCAGGCCGTCCCACGTGCGGGCGAACATGTCGCCGGTGAACGACGCCGCGCCGCCGAACGCGCCGCCCACGCTGTAGTGGATGGCCGTGGCGCGGGCGATGCCCACCGCGCCCACCGAATGGGTGCCGCCGTTCACGGCGGGCCGAGTCACCTTCGGAATGTCGACGGTAAACGTCCGCTCGACCCCGTCGCGTTTCACCACCACCGGCACCGGACCGGAGAGCGACTGCACCTGGTTCACCATGTCGTCCCAGGTCGGAGTGGGTTTGCCCGCCACTGACAGCACCTGGTCCCCCGGGAGGATCCCGGCCTTCTTGGCTGGCGCCGGGTCGCCCGGCTTGCAGACCGGGTTGTTGGCCTGGTCGACCGTGGTGGCGTTCTGCACGCAATCGGAGACCTGGGCGGCGATCGGCTTCATGTCCACGTTCGGCAGGCCCATGGTCGCGGCCATGACGAACAGCACGATGAAGCCGAGCAGGAAGTGCGTGATGGAACCGGCCGACATCACGACGGTCCGCTTCCAGGCCTTGAACCGCCACATCGCGCGCGGGGCCTCTTCGGGGGTGACCTCGTCGAGCGCGGTCATGCCCGCGATGTCGCAGAAGCCGCCGAGCGGGATCGCCTTGAGGCCGTACTCGGTCTCGCCGCGCCGGAAGGAGAACACCGTCGGCCCGAAGCCGACGAAGTACCGGCGGACCCGCATGCCGAACATCCGGGCGGTGACCATGTGGCCCGCTTCGTGCAACGCGACCGAAACACAGATCGCGAGCGCGAAGAGCACCACGCCGATCACATAGGCAAGCACGGGCCCTGCACCTCACCCCTCAGCCGCGGCCCGCGATGCGGTGGCGGCAGGTTCGTTCGTCTTCCACGGCTCCAGGCGGTGAGACCACCCGAGAAAGTTCCGGGTTCAAGTATCCGCCGCCAGCGTGAAGCCAGTGTTGCATCGCCCGGCGCGGCCGCGCGCACCGGTCGCGCTCATCCCAGCAGCTCGGCGGCCCGCGTGCGAGCCCACTGCTCCGCGGCCAGCACGTCCGCGACGTCGCGGGGTTCGCGCCGCCATTCGCCCGCGTCGGACACCACCTGCGACACTGTGTCCACAATCGAGAGGAACTTGGCCTTGCCCGCCAGGAACGCGGCCACCGATTCCTCGTTCGCCGCGTTGTACACCGCGGGAAGGCAACCGCCCGCGGCACCCGCTTCGCGAGCCAGCTCGACAGCCGGGAACGCCTCGTTGTCGACCGGTTCGAAGGTCCAGCTCGCCGCCGTGTCCCAGGAGCACGCGGCGGCCGCGCCGGGCACGCGGTGCGGCCAGTTCAGCGCCAGCGCGATCGGCAGCCGCATGTCCGGCGGGCTGGCCTGGGCGATCGTGGAGCCGTCGGTGAAGGTGACCATCGAGTGCACGATCGACTGCGGGTGCACCGTCACGTCGATCCGCGCCGGTTCGATGCCGAACAGCAGCGACGCCTCGATCAGCTCCAGGCCCTTGTTCACCAGGGTCGCCGAGTTGATGGTGATCAGCCGTCCCATCGACCACGTCGGATGCGCCATCGCCTGCTCGACGGTGACCTCGCCGAGGTCCGCGCGCTTCCGGCCGCGGAACGGGCCGCCGGACGCGGTGAGCACGAGCCGCGCGACCTCGTTGTCCCCGCCGGAACGCAGCGCCTGCGCCATCGCCGAATGCTCGGAGTCGACCGGCACCAGCTGTCCCGGCTTGGCCGCGGCGAGCACCAGCGGTCCGCCGGCGATGAGGGATTCCTTGTTGGCCAGCGCGAGCGTCGCGCCGGTGGCCAGCGCGCGCAGCGTCGGGTCGAGGCCCTGCGAACCGGGCAGCCCGTTGAGCACGACGTCGACCGGCACCGAGTCGATCAGCTCGGCCACCGCGTCCGCACCGGCGAGGATGCGCGGGAGGCGGAACTCGCCCTTCGCGTACCCCCTGCGCTGCGCCTCGGCGTACAGGGCGAGCTGCACGTCTTCGACTGCCGTGGGCTTTGTCACGGCGATGGCCGCTACTTCGTGCGCGATCGCCTGCTCGGCGAGTGCCGCCGGATCGGAACCGCCGGCAGCGAGGCCGGCGACAGTGAACAAATGCGGGTTACGTGCGGCGACGTCGAGCGCCTGGGTCCCGATGGACCCGGTGGAGCCCAGCACGAGGACGCTTCGCGAAGTAGTCATCAGCAAGCATTATGGCCCGGGTCGTGTCCGCGCGGCGGCCAGCGGTGTGGGATCATGCGAAGGCACAACATCAGGGGAGTTTGAAGGAGTGGTCGTGGCAGGCAAGGCGGTCGAGAAGCGCCCCGAGGTCGACCCGCGCGACGAGCCGTCGGCGGAGTGGGGCTGGCACGGCTCGTTCCCGAAGGCCACCCGCATCGCCGGCTGGCTGTCCGCGGTCATCCTGCTGCTGATGATCAAGGGCAACCACGAGAACAACACCGAGAACGTGTGGCTCGTCGGGCTGGCCGCGTTCATCGTCCTGCTCCTGCTGCTCGACCTGCGCAAGAGCCGCACCGCCTGGCGCAAGTAAGCCCTGGCGCCGGCGACCCCTGATTCGCTAGTTTCCGGGCCCATGAAGCCACGCTGGGCCGCGCTCGCGGCCGCCGTCATCGCCGGTCTTTCGCTGGGCACCGCGGCCCCGGCCAGCGCTGCCCCTCCGGTGCGGCCGCCGGTAGTGCAATGCACCTTCACGCCGACGCCGGAGAACCCGGCGGCGCGTCCCGTGCTGCGCCCGCTGCCGTTCGCGCTCACCCGCGGAACGATCGACGTCACCTTCCACTACAACTACGGCCCGGTCACCGTCCGTCTCAACAGCGGCGGAGCGGCCCCGTGCGCCGTCGCGAACATGGCGAGCCTGGTGCTGCAGCACTTCTACGACCGCTCGCGGTGCTGGCGGCTGTCGAACTCCGCGCGCCTCGGCGTCCTGCAGTGCGGCGACATCTACGAGGTCGAAAAGGGCGGCCCGGGATACAAATTCCCGGACGAGGTCACCGGCGAGGAGACCTACGAGCGCGGCACTGTCGCGATGGGCAACCAGGGTCCGGGAACCAACGGGTCGGAGTTCTTCATCGTGCACTCGTTCGCGCACATTCCGGCGAACTACTCGGTGCTCGGCAAGGTGGTGCGCGGCATGGAGGTCCTGGACCGGATGGTCGCCGACGGCATCGTCCCGACCGACCCGAACGGCCCGCTCGACGGCGCGCCCAAGCATCCGGTGAAGATCCGCTCGGTCAGCTTCGGCCGGTGACGCCCGGCGCGTAAGCGCGGAGGAAAACGCCGACGCCGGACCGGACCAGCGCTTCCCAGTCCTCCCCCGGTTCGGCCGCGGCGGCGCTGCCCGCGGTGAGCTGCACGAGGTGCACCGCGGCCAGCGACGGGTCTTCCAGCTCCACGTGGCCTTCCGCGGCGAGCCTGCGGAGATGCCCGGCCAGCGCCAGCCGTACCCGGGTCGGGCCGCGCTCCTTCCACGCGGCGACCGTCTCCGGGTCGATGTGCTCCAAGTCGGCCTGGATCTGGCGCACCAGCGCCCAGTGCGGTTCGGTCTCCGGATCGCGTTTCGCCCAGCGGAGGCCGAACTCGACGAGGTCGGCCTCCAGGTCGGCGATCCGGCCGAGCAGCTTGTCCGCGACCGCGATCTGCCGCTCGGCGACCCGGTCGGAGCTGTCCAGGATCACCGCGCGGAAGAGCCCGGCCTTGTCGTCGTAGTGGTTGTAGATCGTCCGCGACGACACGCCTGCCTCGGCCGCGAGCACGTCGATGCTGGCGCGCGAGTAGCCGTCCCGCGCGAACACCCGCAGGGCGCCGTCGAGCAGAGCACGTTGTTTGTCCGTCCGCACCGGCCCAGTATGCCGAAGTACAACGGTCGTTGCAAAAACGACAACGACCGTTGTACGTTTGCGGCATGACTTCTCCGCTTCGCATCGCGGTCATCTCCGGAAGCACCCGCCCCGGCCGCCGGGCGACGCAGGTCGCCGAATGGACCCGCCGTTCCTGGACGAGCCGATGCCCGCCGCGATCGGCGGCTACCGCAACGACCACACCCAGCGCTGGGCCCGGCTCGCCGACAGCTTCGTTTTCGTGACCCCCGAGTACAACCACTCCCTGCCCGCGGCGCTCAAGAACGCCATCGACTTCCTGTTTTCCGAATGGGCGGACAAAGCCGCCGGTTTCGTCAGCTACGGAACCAACGGCGGCACGCGCGCGGTGGAACACCTGCGGCTGACGCTCGCCGAGGTGAAGGTCGCCTGCGTGCGCTCTCCAGTCGCGTTGGGACTGTTCACCGACTTCGCCATTCCGGACCTGGCCGAGCCCGGCACCTTCACCCCCGCCGAGCACCACGAAGGCATCCTGACGCGGATGCTGGGCGAACTTGCCGATTGGTCGACCGCGCTGCGCACCCTCCGAGCTTCGTGTTGACCGCTGTCGCCGCTCCCCTCGACCGCGCGACGTGGCGGATCTGCTGGATCATCGTGTTCGGCGCGTTCGCGAGCGGACTCGACGCGTCCGTGGTGACGATCGGCCTCGACTCGATCAGCAGCGATCTGGGCGCGGATCTCTCGGTGACCCCATGGGTCGCGAGCGGCTACCTGCTCGCGCTGGCCCTGTCGCTCCCTTTGACCGGCTGGCTCGCCCGGCGCTTCGGCGCCGGCCGGGTGTGGCTCGTCGCGCTGGCCGCGTTCACCGTCGCATCCGGCTTGTGCGCGGTCGCGCCGGACGTCGTGCTGCTCATCGTTTTCCGGTTCCTGCAAGGTTTGGCGGGCGGAGTCCTGATCCCGGCCGGGCAAACGGTTCTGGGCCACCAGGTCGGCGCGGCGCGGCTGGGCCGGGTCATGGCGACGCTCGGGATCGCGGTGAGCGTCGCGCCCGCACTCGGCCCGCTCGCCGGAGGCTTGATCCTGCACGGGCTTTCGTGGCCGTGGCTGTTCCTGATCAACCTGCCGATCGGGGCGGCCGGCCTGCTTCTCGGTCTCCGGTACGTGCCCCGCGGCTCTCGGGAGAGCACTGGCGGGATCGATTTCGCCGGCCTGGCCCTGGTCGCCGCCGGGCTGCCGTTGGTCCTGTACGTCGTCACGACGTGGGGCGAGACCGGACGGCTCGAATGGCCGATTCTGGTTCCTGGTCTCGTTGTGCTGGTTTGGTTCGTGCTGCGGTGCCGTCGGCATCCGCGTCCGCTGCTGGACTTTTCCCTGTACCGCAACCGGCTTTACCGGGCGGCGAGCCTGGCCGCCGCGTTCAACGGTGCGCTGATCTTCGGCAGCGGGATCGTCGTGACGCTGTACTTCCAGCTCGGCCGGCACCTGGATTTCGTCGGCACCGGGCTGAGTTTGCTCGGCTTCGCCGGTGCCACGGCCGCGATCGCACCGGTGACCGGGCGGGCGGTGGATCGGTACGGTGCCGCGCCGGTCGCGTTGGCGGGCGCGGTGCTGGCGGTGGTGAGCACAGTGCCGTTCGCGTTCCTGCCGGTGGACGCGCCTGGCCTGGTGGTGCAGGTTCTGCTGGCGGGGTATGGGGCTTCGGTCGCGTTGGTGAGCATGCCGATGGGGATCGCGGCGTACAAGACTGTTGAACCGTCCCGGCTTCCGGATGCTGCCGCGCAAGTGACGATCCTGCTGCGGGTGGGCGGATCGCTCGGGGGCGCGGTGTTCGCGGTGCTGATCGCCCGTCGGTTGCCGGATGTCGACGGGGCGTTCCGGGTGGGGTTCGCGGCGATCAGCGTGGGCGCGGTGGGGTCGCTGGGAACGGCATGGCTGGTGCGGAGGGCCTCGTGAGCGGCGATCCCGGTTAGAACCGCGATCGCCACTCACGACACCATGACCGCATGAACACGCCCCCGGACGGTCTTCCCGCCTACCGAGTCCTCACCGGTCCCGACGACTCCGCCTTCTGCCGCCGGGTCAGCGAAGCCCTCGCGCTCGGCTATCGCCTGCACGAGGGCCCCGCCTTGACCTTCAACGGCGAGAACGTGATCGTCGCCCAAGCCGTGCTCTGGCCGGAACCCGCTACCGGTCGCTCCGGGGAGAAACCAGCTCGCTAGGCCCGCCGCCGGATTCCCCGGCCACCGCGGCCAATTCCTCGCCCACCGACTCCGACGGCTTCTTCGTGTCCTTCGTCAGCAGCGACGCCACCGCGCCGATCAGGCACACCACGATCGCGAAGCCGAACGCCACCGCGAGGCCGTCCTGGAACGGGCCCGAGATCAGGTTCGGGAAGAAGCTGCGTCCGGTCAGGAAGCTCGCCTGGTCCGCGGGCAGACTGCCCAGCTGGCCGCCCAGCAGCTGCTGGATCGGGTTGTATCCGAGGAACGCCGCGAACAGCACCGCGACCGCGGGCAGGTGCGCGACCTGATTCGCGGCGTCCGGGGCCACGCCGTGCGCGGTCAGGCCCTGCGACATCGCGATCGGCAGGTGGTCGGACAAGCCGGCGATGATCAGGCTGAAGAAGAAGCCGATCGACAGCACCATCGCCGCGTTCTGGAAGGTCGTCATCATGCCCGCGCCGGAGCCTCGCGCGTCGGCCGGAAGGCTGTTCATCACCTCGGCCCGGTTCGGCGAGGAGAACATGCCCATGCCGATGCCGTTGAGCAGCAGGATCCCGGCGAACGCCCAGTAGTCGAAGTTCACCGGCAGCAGCGTCAGCAGCAGGAAGGTGACCGCGGTGATGACCAGGCCGCCGGAGGCGAGCGCGCGGCTGCCGATGCGGTCGGACAGGATGCCGGACGTCGGCGCGGCCACCAGGAAGCCGATGGTCAGCGGCAGCATGTAGATCCCGGCCCACAGCGGCGTCTGTTCGAAGGTGAAACCGTGCTGCGGCAACCAGATTCCCTGCAGCCAGATGATCAGCACGAACTGCAGCCCGCCGCGGCCGAGCGACGCGGTCAGGTTCGCCAGGTTGCCCCAGCTGAACGAGCGGATCCGGAACAGCGACAGCCGGAACAGCGGGTTGGGCACCTTCGTCTCGATCACCACGAACGCGATCAGCACCGCGACCCCGCCGATCAGGCAGGACAGCACCATCGGGCTGCCCCAGCCGGTCTGCGAAGTGCCGTACGGCTGGATTCCGTAGGTGATCCCGACCAGCACCGCGATGAGGCCGACCGCGAAGGTGATGTTGCCCCACCAGTCCATTTTCGCGTGCTGGCGGACGCCGGTGTCGTGCAGCTTGAGGTACGCCCACACCGTGCCGATGACGCCGAAGGGCACCGACACCAGGAAGATCAGGTTCCAGTTCACCGGCGCGAGCACGCCGCCGACCACGAGGCCGAGGAACGAGCCCGCGATCGCCGCGACGCCGTTCATGCCGAGCGCGAGCCCGCGCTGGTTGGCCGGGAAGGCGTCGGTGAGGATGGCCGACGAGTTCGCCATCAGGAACGCGCCGCCGACGCCCTGCACGATCCGCCAGCCGATCAGCCACAGCGCGGCCGCGTCGCCGCCGAACCAGGTGATCGCCAGCATGATCGAGGAAACGGTGAACACGGCGAAGCCGAGGTTGTACATCCTGGCCCGGCCGTACATGTCGCCGAGCCTGCCGAACGCCACCACCAGCACCGCGGTGACCACGAGGAAGCCCATGATCATCCACAGCAGGTAGCTCGTGTTCGACGGCTCCAGCGGGTTGATGCCGATGCCCTTGAAGATGTCGGGCAGCGCGATCAGCACGATGGAGGAGTTGATCGTCGCGATCAGCATCCCGAGCGTCGTGTTGGACAGCGCGATCCACTTGTACCGCGGACCGAGTTCCGCGATCGAATACGTCCTGCGCTCCGCCACTGTCGAAAACCCCTCTCCCAGCCGTTCCCTTAGCTAGGCTAAGCAAGTTGCTTGCGGTAGGCAACCAACAAAAGAAAACGACTGGGAGACAAGGGTCACAAACGGATGACTATCCTTTGTGGACTGTTTACTTTCACTCGGTCGAGTTACCGCCGCACGGGACCTCCGACAACCTTTCCCGGGTTGAGAATCCCGTGCGGGTCGAGGGCGTTCCTGACCGCGCGGTGCAGGTCGAGAACCGCTGGTCCCAGCTCTTTCTCAAGCCCTGGCCGCTTCAGCAGGCCGACGCCGTGCTCGCCGGTCACTGTCCCGCCGAGTTCGAGCGCGTCGGCGACGATGTCGTCGAACGCGGCCTGCGCGCGGCGCTGCGCGTCGTCGTCCCCGGCCGGCGTAATCAGCAGCGGATGCAGATTCCCGTCTCCGATATGCGCGATATTGGCGATTTGCGTATTGTGCCGCTGCGCCGCCAGATCGATCCGGGCGAGCATTTCCGGCACCAGATGCGTCGGCACGCAGACGTCCTCGGTGAGCACCGGGCCGAGCCGTTCGAGCGCCGGGTACGCCAGCCGCCGGGCGGCGAACAACGCGTCCGCCTCGGCCTCGTCGGTCGACTGCGCGGCCCAGGTCGCGCCCGCCTTCTCGAAGCACTCCACCATCACCGCGGCCTCGTGCCCGCCCGGCACGTCGCTGCGGCCGAGCAGCACCACGTTCGCGTCGGCGGACAAGCCCATGTTCTTCCAGGCGTCGACCGCGGCCAGGCAATGCCGGTCCACCAGCTCCAGCGCCGACGGGACGATCCCCGCCGCGCGGATCGCCGCCGCCGCCTCCCCCGCCGCGACCGTCGAGTCGAAGTAGCCCGCGACGGTCGCCTCCGGCGCGCGTTTCGCCCGCAGCCGCACGGTGATCTCGGTGATGACGCCGAGCGTTCCCTCCGAACCGACCATCAGCCCGGCGAGGTCGTACCCGGCCACGCCCTTCGCGGTCAGGCGGCCGAGCCGCACGAGTTCGCCGGTGCCGGTGACGACCTGCAGACCGAGCACGTAGTCGCGGGTCACGCCGTACTTCACGCAGCACACGCCGCCCGCGTTGGTCGCGACGTTGCCGCCGATCGTCGACCACGGCGAGCTGGCCGGGTCCGGCGGGTACCACAGCCCGTGTTCCGCACAGGCCGCACGGAGATCGTCGTTGACCACTCCCGGTTCGACGACGGCGAGCCGTTCCACCGGGTCGATCTCCTTGATCTCGGTCATCCGGTCGGTCGCCAGCACGACGCAGCCGGCCAGCGCGTTCGCGCCACCGGACAATCCGGTTCCCGCCCCGCGCGGCACCACCGGCGTGCCGTGCTTGATGCATTGGCGCACGATCGCCCGCGCTTCGTCCGCGGTGCGCGGGCGGACCAGGACCGCCGGTTCGCCGTACGGGGCCCACTCCGCCTCGTCGTGCGCGAAGCTGCGCAGCACATCGGGGTCCCGCACGATCCGGTCGTCCGGCAGGACGGTGTGCAGGTCGTCGATCAGCATGGGGGCTCCCGCGTTCTTTCCGGTCCGCTTCTCCCCGCCAGGTTAGGTCGAAATCCGGGCGGCTCGTTCGACGTATCGGCGAGCGCGAGCTTCGAGGAGGCAGCCGTGCACAGCACCGGCACCACCGTCACCCGCCGCGGGATTTCGATGCTGCGTGCCGTCGCCGCCGGGCGCGGACGCCTGACCTGCGGCTGCGAACCGGATCTGTTCGTGGGCGGCCTGCCGTGCGGCGACCAGTTCACCGCGCACGCGCTGGCACGCGCCGGTCTGCTGCGCGCGCGGGAACCGGGGCCGTTCGGGCAGCCGGTGCCCGCCGTGCTGACGCCGGCCGGGGAAGCACTGCTCGCCGCCGCCTGACCCGGCTACGCTGACCAGCGAGAAACGGGAGGGCGGAGCAGATGGCGTCCGGAGCATCCGGAACGGAGACAGCGCGGCGCAGGCGGCGCACCACAGTGGCGCTCAAGGAGTCGCTGCGGGAACTGCGCAATCAGCTGTCGCTGCTGAACCACCAGGTCGGCGGACGGCTGAAGCTCAAGGACGTCGACCTCGACTGCCTCGAACTGATCTCGACCGCCGGACCGCTGAGCCCGAGCGCGCTCGCCCGCCGCGCGGGCTTGCACCCGGCGACCGTGACCGGCATCCTCGACCGCCTGCAGCGCGGCGGATGGGTGGTGCGCGAACGCGATCCCGAAGCGGCCGACCGGCGCGCGGTCACCGTGCGGGCGGTGCCGGGACGCACCCAGGAACTGTTTCGCGTGTACGGCGGGATGAACTCGGCGATGGACGACCTGTGTGCCGGATACACCGAAGACGAACTCATGCTGATCGCCGGATTCCTGCGCCGCACCGCCGAAGCGGGCCGGGCGGCGACCGGCGAACTCTCCGCGGAATGACGGCAGGGCCTCGCCGCTTCGCCCGAGCGCGAAACGACGAGGCCCCGGTATCCGTCGGCGCGGCTCAGCCGTCGAGCGTGCCGTACACGATGATGTTGTCGAGATAGCTCTTCTTTTCGGCGTCGAACGCGCCGCCGCACGTGATCAGCCGGATCTGCGAATCGGTCGTGTTGCCGTACACGGCTTCGGTGGGGAACGTCTTCTTCGCGATCTGGTCCACCTTGGTCACCGTGAACGAGGCCTTCGACCCGTCCTTGCGGCCGATGACGACCTTGTCGCCCTTCTTCATCTCGTGCAGCCGCCAGAAAATGCCCTTCTGGTGGTTGCCGTCGATGTGACCGAGGACGACCGCCGGTCCGACCTGGCCCGGTTTGGGTCCGAAGTGGTACCAGCCCGCCTGCAGCGGCTGGTCCACCGGCGGCACCTGGACGGTCTTGTCGTCGTTGAGGCCGAGCG
Source organism: Amycolatopsis rubida (assembly GCF_900115345.1). Taxonomy (GTDB): domain Bacteria; phylum Actinomycetota; class Actinomycetes; order Mycobacteriales; family Pseudonocardiaceae; genus Amycolatopsis; species Amycolatopsis rubida. The sequence goes on from NZ_FOWC01000021.1 coordinate 89,195, forward strand.
GCACCAGCGACGAATGCGCGTCGATGCTGGGAACGTCGAGCGAGACCGGGTCCGCGACCTGCTGCGCGGCCGCCGCGGAACTCGCCGGGGCCGCGGCGGGCGGGGCCTGATCCGCCGAACCGCAGCCCAGCAGGGCGAAGTTCGCGACGAAAGCCAGCAGCAGCGCGAAAAGCCCGAACCGGGAACGCGTCACCGGGCGGTCACCGCGGCCAGCGTGCCGTCGCCGGTCTCCGGCGCGCCGACCGGAACGACCGTGACCTGGCCGGGGCCTTCGGCGGGCGGGGCGGGCTTGCTCGGCTGGGTGGTCGGCGGAGTGGTGGGCGGGGTGGTCGGGTTGCCCGCGACCTTGGCGCAGGTGGCCGAGGCGAGGACGATGTCGCCCTTGCCGAGCGCGCCGGTGACGGCGCCGCCGAGCAGCTTGATGTGCAGCGCGTTGACGGTGAGGCTGCCGTCGGAGTGCTTGATCTGCTCGTTGACGATCACCTGGAGCACGCCGTCGATGCCGAGCTTCTGGTTCGGCTTGGTCGACACCGGGAGCTTGCCGATCTTGCCGAGGTCGAGGCCGGCCAGCTCGGACGAGGCGGTGATGCCGTCCGGGGTGGACTTGCACTCGGAACTGATCACGCGGGCCTTGGGGGTGGAGCCGGCGAGCGGGGCGAGCACCGGGAGCGCGGCGTCGACGATCGAAGCCTTCGCCTCGACCGGGCCCTTGCTGCCGTCCTGCTTCGCCGAGCTGCTGACCGCCTTGGCCGTGACCAGGCCCTTCAGCGGCACGTTCACCACCTGCGCGGACTCCGGGCCCTCGGTCGAGGAGGGCGCGATCTTGCCGGTGTCGACGGTGATTCCCTTGTCGCCGAGCACGCCGGGCAGCAGCGAGACCGAGGCGGACGCGCCGTAGGCCGAGCCGGCGGGCGCCTCGGCGGCGAGCGCCGACGGGGCGACGGCGGTGGCGAGCAAAGCCAGCGCGGGAACAGCGACCGCGACGGTCCGTCCGCGCAGCAGGGCAGAACGCATGAATTGTCCTTCCGAACATCAAGAATGGAGCCGCCGCACGGATCCCCGAATCCACGCGTGACCGAGCACAACTGTCGGTCCCTGGCAGAGCGCGACATTATCAAGACGCCCAGGAAACGCAAAGCAAGATCCGTCGCGCACCGCGCCCGCCCGGCGGTTCCGGTGACCACAATTATCGCAATTTAACCACTAAAGAGTGATGTAACGCGGCGTTGCCGCCGCGTTTTTCTCACGCTGAGCCACCAGAACCGGGGCACCGATGGCGGATTGCCCCTCGCCCCACTCGGAGGGGTGATCCTGCGGAGGGTAGTCGTTGAACACCCTCCGCACTGTGACCGCTACCGCTCATTCCCGGCCCGCCAATTCGTCCCGCGACCGAGGGCCGTGCGGGCGGAAATTGTCCACAATGGAATCGACCGGAGCGGAACGAGCGAACGGGAAAAAGGGTACGAATTTCTTGCCCGGGGCGGTGACCAGCGGTAACGCTCAATCCGAGGCGTCGCTCCGCACCGGCCGGACCGTGTTTCGTCCGGCAGTCCTGCCGCGACGAAACACGGTCCGGCCGGTCTGGTCTTCTTTCTGCCTGTCCGGCTCACTCCTGGTCCGCGCCCGAGCTCCCGGGGTGGGCGACGCGGTCGGTACGCTCCCCCGGCGCACCAGGATCCGGCCAGAGCAAAGCCGGTTCAGCGCCGTCTTGCGGCGAGCCGGAGCCCGACCTCCCGTCCGAGTTGTCTTGCTCTGCATCCGGAGCCCCTGGCTGTGTGCCGTCGCCCCCGCGGTCCGAAACCGGATCAGGCGTCTCGTCCCGGCCGAACTCCGCCTTGTCGTCAGGAGCTCGGACAGCCATGACGTCGCGAGGCGACCCAGCATCAGCGTCGGCACCTTCTTCGTCCCGGTGAAACCATGCCCGCGCAGCCACATTGTCTTGAGCCTGCTGAGCGTGATCGTCGTACGCCGGGGAAGGCGAGCGGCCTTGGGCCGATCCGTCCTGGGGCAGCTCCTCCTGAACCGGTCCGGACGGCGACGGGTCCGGGTCCAACGCGCCAAAGGCCTCACGGACCTGATCGGCCAGGTCTGGTTTGCCCGCCCCGGCGAAAGAGCTGGCCAGCCGTTCAGCCAGCAGATCCCGTTCGGGTGCGTCTGCGTCCAGGCCAATCCCGTTCATCAGAGCTTCGACAAGATCGACCACGCTGTCCCGTGGTGATGGGTCGGAGACCGCTGGCGTGCGCTCGGACGCGGACACGTCCTCCGGAAACGCCATCTGCCCATAGCCCAGTTCCCGACCCGTCGCCGCCCGCACGTTGTTGGCGGCCGCCGTCAGCTCGGCGAGAGTGTTGATGTCCTTCACTACATTCGCCACGTCGTTGTTCTGCTTCACCAGCCACCAGACGACCGCACTGCCGGTGTCGCTGAGAACGTCTTCTCCGAGATAACGCCGCCGGTCTTCCTCATGCTTGCGCTCGTACTCCCACACCAGCGCGTCTTTGCGCGTCTTCGCGAACAGCTCAAGCCGCTCGCGGTCGGCAGTCTCAAGATCGAGCCGCACGTCGGCAGCCGAAACCTCGACGAATCCGGATTTGTCCGGCCCTACCTTGCCTAACACGCTGTTCAGCCGATGCCGGACCTGTTCGTGGTCAAGAGGCAGTTCACCCGCCGTGATCGCCTTCGCTCGTTCCACGACTTCGTTGATCGCTACCGCACCCGGACTCGCGTGCACCGGCCCGCGCACCTCCGGGCATAACCGCCACCACACCGTCGCCGAGAACAGGAACCGGTAGTCCTCGCGCCTGCTCGGCAACGCAGTCGCGGTCACCTCCGTCCGCTCGAACCGAACCGGGGCTGGTTCCGGCACCGGCTCCGGCGCGGGCGGTTGCACAGCAGCCAGGTGCGCCGTCATGCGCCGGTCGACCTCGGACTCGTAGGCGATCCGGGCGCTGATCCGCTTGTGGACAGCTACTGGAATGATCACCAGCGGAAGCATGAGCATAAGCCACAGCAGGGAGTCCAGTCCGATCGTGAGACCGATCGGAACACCGGCGCAGACAAGCAGTGCGATAGAGAGCGTGGCCTTGTCCGATGAAGTCATGATCGGCCTTTCTTCTCGCGGAGCGTGGTGGTATCCGAATCGACCACGCCCTGCGCTTCGTTGATCAGCTGGATGACAAGGAGCGCGAAGCGGGCACGTGACACGCGATCACCGCTCCGCGCCCAATCTCTGGCAGTCACATAGACGGTGGCGAGAGTCCGGGGATCGCCGCCCGCTCCGGCGAGCACCTCGCGAACGAGCAAGGCCGCGTCCGGAGCGTCCGCACCGGCGCATTCGCTCAGCCAGGTCCGCAGATGCTCCTGCCATTGCGGCGCGGGCAGGTTCGTCATGAGCGCGCGCCAGACCGCCTCGATGCACCTGCGCACAGTGGGATCGGACCCGAAGCGACGGCCTCGGACGTCAGTGCTCAGCACCAGCTTCGGACTGAGCACTCGCAGCGCCAGCTCTGTCTCGGATCGCCCCCGATCCGGCCGGGGAGGATGCTGCCGCAACCGCCAGGCGAGACGGCGGTAGAGCCGGAGATCGCTCGCGACCAGTTGGAGCAGCCGCTCCAGCGCATAACTGTCGACGCGGTCTCGATTTCGCTTGACCAAGTGGTTGAGCCTGGTGAGCGCCTCTTCCGGGTACTCCGCCGCCATCTCCGCCGCGCACAGATCGGCCAGCACCGCGGCAAACTGGCCCGGCAAGTCGCGCGCCCGCGCCCAAGTGTAGAACTGCTGCCGGAAGAACCGGCCGTGCCGCGAATGTGCCAGCCCCCTCGACAGGACGGTCTGCACCTGATCTGGCCAATCCCGCGCCGGCGGCCAGTTCCTGACCAGCTGCGCCAGATCGTCTTGCAGATCTGCATCAAGCAGTTGAATCGCCATCCGGTCAGCCAGCCGAAGCCGGGACGACCTGCTCAGCTCCTCCATGCCCACGAGGCTGGCGCTCCAGTCGTGGAGAACATTGTGCAATCGCGGGTACTCCCGCCAGAAGTAGGCGGCGACCGCGCCGCCGTATCCAGCTTCCCGGAACCGGATCCCGCCATGCTCGTCCGCGGGCACCGCGGTGACCTCGCCCAGGTAGCTGGACAGCGAGATACGTTCCAGCAACGGAACCTCGCTCTCCGGATGCTCCACCTGCGTCAGCAGCTTGGCCGCAGCCGCGAAGACCACCCTGCGATGCTCGCCCTCCAGCATCGCCAAGGCCAGAGCGAGCGCGCGGACCACGCCGTCCTTCTTGCCGTCGAGAAGCTTCCGCGCTTCTTCAGTCCGGTCGGCAACCGCCTGCTGTGCTTCCCTGAGCAGATCCAGCAGCCGTTGGCCGCCTCGCGCCGACGACCGCGCCCTCTCGGCAAGACGTGCCAGATTGTTCATACTCGACGAAACCAACGAAGCGCAGAAGGCCTGGTACTCCGCCGGATCGAGGTCGCCGGACAGCCCGTCCGCAGCGAGATGCCGCCGCAGCACCACCGCCGGGTCCGGCCGCCCCAGCGGAACCAGGAACTGGCGGCTCTCGTCGAATTCGAACTGCTCCTCCACCGCCCGATCGACGATAATCACCAATCTGGTCGATCTGGCTTTCGTGTGCGCCCGGAGATAGAGCGCCTTCTCCTTGAGCTTCGCGTAGTACTCGCTCTCGACCGAGGAAAGGTCAAGGAGAAGCAGGTCTCCGTCGGCAACGCTGTCCGGGTCGAACGCGTCTTCCTCCACTTCAGTCGGCAAGACCCGGAAAAGATGACTGGAATCAGCGTAAGTGCGCAGGAGCATCTTCGCCGCGGTCCGCATCCCGGCCCCGGCCGGCCCGGAAATGAGGACCAGCCGGCACTTCTCCAGCTTGTGCTGAGCCTGCGGAAAGCCTTCCGGTGGCTCGAACCTTCGATAAAGCCAGCCCAGATCCGACTCGTGGAGCAGGCCGAACGGCCGGCGCCGGTTGTGCGGGCCGGGGGTGTCGATGTTGTTGATCTGGGTGTATTGAGTGACCGGTGAACCCACGCCTGGCCGGGGAAGCGGGCCGGGCGACTCGCGCTCGCCCGCAGTCAACGCCGCCCCTCGCCCTCCGCCGAGCCGTCGTCTTCCCTGACGTTGATGGTGCGTGCGTTGTTGAACGTGCCTGTCCCCGCATGGGTCGGACCATTGAACTGCGAACCGCCGACCACGTCGCCGTTGTACTGGTTTCCCGGGCCGCTGATGATCGTCCCGATCGACGGGTCGCGCCAAACCCCGCCTACGCCTCCGCCATGGACTTCGTTCCGCGTGGCGGATTCGCCTGTCTGCTTCGCGGGCTCAGTAAGATCTTTCAGCTCAGGGACGAAATCGAGCACATCCTGAGCGATCCGGTTCAGCAGGGTGTCAGGATCCCGGTGGTGGTAAACCTGGTACTGCAGATCCGCCAGCCGCTTGAGCCGCTGAGGCAACTCTTTGACCGGCAGCGGCGACTTCGCACGTTCGTCGACCACAGGGATCACCCGCACCCCGTGGTCGAATGCCATCACCAGCTCGCGGTGAATCCAGTCTTCCGGATTGTCGATCTTGCGCCGTCCGGTCCCGTCGGCGGCGGTCAGCCAGGTGGGTCCGATGACGCACAACAAGACTTTGCTGCCCCAGACGCCGTTCTCCAGCGCTTTCTGGAACACTGCGCCTGCCTGAATCGACCGATGGTCCTTGAAGATGTGTTCGTCGCCGAATCGACGGCGCAAGTCCTGGTCGATGATCGTCGCCAACTGCTCGCCGTCCCCGGTCCGGTAATTCAAAAATACTTTAGGCATGCTAAATAAACCTCCGTACACAAAGAACTCAACAAACGGGCACGCTCAGTGCGACTAGCCCAGTTGGCCGGTCAGGAGCGGATAGATGTTTCGGACCGATTTATGTCCGTGGAAGCGGGCAAGCGTCCGCCGCAACCGACGGAGGTCCTGGGCCACGGTCGCCGAGCCGATCGCCTGCAACGGCCCCTGCAACTCGGCGGTGATTTCACAGGCTCTTTCGACCTCGTTCTGCATCGCGTACGCGAGTGCCCTTCGGACGCCGTAGCGGGCTCTCGTCCGCAGCGCATGCTCCGGCACCGTTTGGAGTTGCCGGTCGAGCACTGCGGCGGCTTCCCGAGGGCGGCCGAGATCGAGCAAACACCACCCTGCCGCCATGGCCACCGGGTCCTCGAGGTGCATGGCGCCCAGCACCGGCAGGGCGGAATCGCCGCGGTCGTCCGGTATCACCAGCAGCGAACGCGCGCGGTCGAGTACTCGCATGCACGATTCGTAGTCACCGGCCAGCGCGTGCCCTTGCGCCTCCAGCTGTGCGGCCAGGCCTTGGATTCGCGCCGGCGTCGGCCCTGCCTGTGCCTCGCGGCTCAGTGCGATCGTCTTCCCGGCATCCTCCTGGTACAGGGCGACGACTGCCTTCCGGACGAGCGCGTAGCGGGCCAGATGACGGTCTCCTCCGGATTCTGCCATGCGCACTGCCTGATCTGTCCACCACAGCGATGCCCGCTCGTCCCCGCTTTCCTGCGCCATCCAGCCCACGTACTCCGCGGAGCGGGAAGCGAGCAGGAAAAGCTCCGAGTGGTCGCTGCCGACCGCCTGCCTGGCCAGCTCGCGAAGGGTGTGCGTCTGCGCGATGACGGTGGGGATGACCGCGCCGGGGCTCGCGACCTGCCCCAGAGCCCGCATTTGGTCGAACTGCAGGCGAAACACGGACAACGCCGTTCCCCCGGCCGAACGCGCCAAAGCGGGCGCCCCCACGCTGAACCCCAGCCCGGCACCCAGCACGATCGCCTCGCGTCTCCCCATCGGACGGAACCAGCTGCCGTCCCTGCCGTCGAGATTCACCATCCAGGCCTCTCCGTCGTCAGCCTCGTCGGCCCGTTCGGTCCGGTGCTCCCCGGTTTTGACCAAGGAAGCAAGCCGGCCTCCTGCCCGCAATTCGACATCGCACCGGCGCGCGAGGTCGGGATGCGCTCGTTTCAGCCCGTTCTCGATTTTGCTCAGATAGCCCTTGCTGTAGTGCACCACGACCGCAAGATCTGCGAGCGATACTCCAGCTCCGGTGCGCCACCGCCGAAGCTCGGCACCGAACTGTGCGCGGCTATCCGCCACCGATCCCTCCCCGTTGCCTGATGCCCGTGGCGAAGGACTGGTTGAAAGCCTCCGCGCGGTGCTGGAACCGCGGCACTTCGCACAGTCCAGCACAGCGACACCCCGCTTGGGCAGACGAACTCGGCGATTTACAACGGATGGAGTCATGAATTGACAGCCGGCCAGCGCGAAACAGCACGAACTCGCGCTCACCGGCGTGGAACAGTCAGCTGCTCCGTCGTCCTCGTGCTTTCCAATCCTTTTCCGCATGTCGCGCCTCAGAGCGCCCGAAAGAGCCTCGGCTCGCGTGCGCTGAATGACATCGTCCACAGCGAAGATTTTGCAGATCACGACAGTGCGGCACGAGCGTGAAGCGAGGGTTTCCCGGTGCCTGCTCGATGGGAAACGGGAAACCCCCTAGTCGCGTCGCTTGCCCGACAGCGAGCCGGAGCCGGTCAGGAAGGTTCTCCGCTTACCGGGTTACTCCGCGGCGACGGTGACCTGATAGAAGATCCCGGTCCGGTCCGGGAACACGAGCGCGCCCCGTTCGTCGACCATCTTCCACAAAACGTGGCAGACGCCGGTGCCGGTCGGCGTCACCGGGACGCTCACCTCGACCAGCTGCCCCGGTTCGGCGTCCGGGACCGGGACGCGCGGCGGCGACGGGCACAGCACGGTGGTGCCGCCGGCGACCTGCAGATAGCGGCTGCGCCACGGCACCGAGCCGGTGTTCTTCAGCCGCCAGATCTTCGTGAACGTCTGGCCGTAGCGGGCTTTCGCGCCGTCCGGGAAGGTGACGTCGCCGGGCAGGCCGTCGCCGCCGAAGCCGGACGAGTCGCCGGGCAGCGGGTAGTGCGGGACGGCGGCTTCCTTGTCCCGGGAGGACGGAGTGGCCAGGACCACGACGGCGGCCACCAGTCCGAGAACGACCAGCACCGTCGCGACGACGACGATCGAACCCCAGCGGCGGGTCTTGGCCGCGGCCGGTTCGGGAGCGGCGGACGGAGCGGCGATCGCCGGATCGGCATCGGGCGACGGTTGCGGCGCGGGAGAAGGTTCGCCCGCCGGAGACGTCCAGTCCCCCGTGCCGGGCCGCTCGGCGGACGAAGCGCCTTCTGCCGGGTCAGGCCCCCGGCCGGCCGGAGACGTCCAGTCCCCCGCGCCGGGCCGCTCGGCGGACGAAGCGCCTTCTGCCAGGTCAGGCACCCGGCCGGCCGGAGACGCCGCACCCCACGCCGGATCCGCCGGCTGCCCCTCGGCCGCCTCTTCCCAGCGCGCCAGCCACGCGCGGCGCACCGTCTCCTCGTCGCGGCCGAGGCCGGTCACCGCGAGGCTGCGGACGAACTCCCAGGTCGTCGGCCAGGACGGCATGCTGCGGCCGCGCGTGGCAGCCGAAAGAGCGGACTTCGACGCCGCCGCGCCGAGTTCGGTGCGCATGCGGTCGTAGGACGGGTCGCCCGCTTCCCGCTTCAGGTCCAGCAGAGCGCGAGCGAAACGGGCCACCGGGCCCGCGCCGGCGTCGGGCACGATGTGCTTGCGACCCCGGCGGGTCCCGGGCTGCCCGGCCGCGGGCTCGCTCATGCCACCTCCAATGATCGACATCGACCCTTGGAGGTTGCCAGGCGGCCCGGAGCGGTGCAGCCCCGGGCCCGCCAGCCGGTTCAGCGACCGAGGCTCAGAGCTTGCAGCCCTTCTGGATGCGCGCGACCGTGTGGTCCGCGCCGATGTGGAACTTCTTCTTGCCGCTGGTGCCGCCGTTGGTGGTCATGCACTGCACGCTCAGGGCGCCGTCCATGTCCTTCACCACGATGCCCGCGGACACCTTGTGCGAACAGTGGTTGTTGAAGTAGACGGTCACGTTCGTGAAGCCGTCGCCCCAGGAGTAGTTGGCCTTCTTCCCGGACGGCTTCGTGCACTTGATGCTCGCGGTGTGCTTGCTCTGCGCGCTCACCGGAGCCGCGGTGTCCGCCGACGCGGCGGGCGCGGCGATCCCGGCGAATGCGATCCCCAGCGCGGAGGCGGCCATCAGCGTCTTGCCGATCTTCATGGGTGTCCCCTCGGACGAATCGGAATGGAGTACAGCCGGGAAATCCCGGTGCGCTCATCCCAGCGCGCCGCCCGCCCTGTCCTCAACCGCTGACTGTCCACGGTCAATGGCCGGGGTTGTCCACGCAGGTCAGCGAATTGTCCACGGCTCAGTCAGCCGGGCCGCGCAGGGTCAGGACGACGCGTAAGACGTGTTCGACCGCCGACTCGAACATCGCGGCGCGCAGTTCGCCGCGCGTCTCGAGATTGCGCGCGGCGAAGTCGAGCATGCGGTCCGGTCCGGCGCGGCGGACGAGCAGCGCCGCGACCTCCTCAAGGTCGAGGCTCGGGTTGTCGAGCCGGGCGAGGGCGAACTCGATGATGAGCTCTTCGTCGGTCACACCTGCCAGGGTAATCACAAATCGGGGTTCAGCCGTCGTTCCGATAGCGGCCGTAGGGATAAGCCTCGACCAGCGTCACCCGCACGAGCGCACCACTGGGCACCTCGTACTCGCGCCGCTCCCCCGGCTTCGCTCCGTGCAACGCCCGCCCGAGCGGCGAATCCGGCGAGTAGACCTCGAGCCCGCCGCCGACCTCGTCGCGCGCGGCCAGCAGGAACGTCTCGGCCCCGCCGTCGTCGTAGCGGACAGTCAGGACCATCCCCGGCTCGGCGACCCCGTCGTCGGGCGGATCCTCGCCGACGACGGCGTTCTGCAGCAGGTCCTGAAGCTGCCGGATCCGTGCCTGCCGGTGCTGCCTGCGGTCGAGCCGGTCGTGTTCGCCCGCCCCCTCGTCGAGGTCGGGTTCGCGCTGCAGGGCGGCGAGTTCCGCGGCGAGGCGGGCGTGCGCGTCGGCGGTCAGCCAGGGACGCGAAGAGGTCGTCGACATGAGAGGTGCCTTTCGGATGACGTCCGTGGGGGCCGGGCAAGCAGGAGGCGCCCAGCCCCCACGGACTTTCGAGGAGTCCCGCGGCGGTCAGCGGGGCTCGGGCTCGGTGCGGCGGTCGAGCACGCCCGCGTCGGCGGCGAACCAGCCCGCTGCCTTCACCAGAATGTCCCTTTCGGTGCGCAGCAAGGCGTTCTCCGCGCGGAGGAAGAGCAGTTCGGCGTGCTCGTCCCCGGTCAGCGGGACGGGTTCGGCGGACACGCGCGGGTCACCGCAGCGGGTCGAACGGCCGCAGCGCTTCCGGCTGCCTGCCGGTGACCATCTGCTCGGCGAGCAGCTTCCCGGTGATCGCGCCGTGGGACAGGCCCCACATGCCGTGCCCGCCCGCGACGTACATCCCGGGCGCGCCGGTCTGGCCGATCACCGGCCGCCCGTCGGCGCTGACCGGACGCGAGCCGACCCAGACGTCGGTGCGCTGGTCCCAGCGCAGGCCCTTGAGCAGCGGCCGGGCCGAGGCGATGATCGCGTCGACGCGCGCCGGGTACAGCGGGTCGTCCGGCTTGCGGAACTCCATCGTCCCGGCCACCCGCAGCCCGCCGCGGTACGGCGTGCAGGCGACCCGGATGTCGGGCAGGTACATCGGGCTCGGCACCGGCTCGTCGGCCGGCACGGTGAAGGAGTACCCGCGGCCGGCGCGCACCGGGACGCGCACGCCCCACTTGTGCGCCAGCTCGCCCAGCCAGGCGCCGGTCGCGAGCACGACGGCGTTGGCGTTGACGGTCTGCCCGTTCGCCGACAGCACGGTGTAGGCGTACTCGTGCCTGCGGATCGCGGCGACCTCGAACCGGTGCCGGATCGTGCCGCCGCGGCTGACCACCGCGCGGGCGAGCGATTCGACGAACCGGCCGGGGTCGGCGTACCGCTGGCCGTCGAGCCGGATGCCGGTCCCGATCCGGTCGGTGACCTGCGGGAAGTGCTCGCGCAGCTCCGGTCCGGCGAGCTGGGTCCAGGACACCTTCTGCCCGGCGTCGCCGAGCCGGTCCAGCTCCTTGACCAGCGTCTGCGCCTTCGCCGACGTCTCGAACAGGGCGGTGATGGGTGCGTCGACGGTCGGTGCGTCGACGCCGTTCGCGGTCAGGATGTCGAATGCTTCGAGGCATTGCTCGTTGAACGGCAGATTCGCGCGCACCGCCCGGTTCCAGGACCGGTGGGTGCAGTTCGCCGCGAAGCGGGCGAGGAACTGCCACAGCCGCGGGTCCGGAGTGGCCGGGACGTGCAGCGGAGCCTGCCGGTCGAGCAGGGTGCGCAGGCCGTAGCGCAGCACGGCGGGTTCGTTGAGCGGGATCGCCAGCCCCGGCGAAAGCCAGCCCGCGTTGCCCCAGGACGAGCCCGCCGCGATGCCCTCGCGGTCGACGACCGTCACCCGCACGCCGCGTTCCTGCAAGAACCAGGCGGTCGACAGGCCGACAATGCCCGCGCCGACCACGATCACCGAACGCGGCCCGCCGTCCAACCGGTCGAGATCGCTCATGTGTTCCTCCGCCGAAGCCGTGCCGCTGGTTGTGCTGGTGCGGCCAGGATGACCCGGATCCGGCGGACGGGCTTTGTCGAGTTCGGCCAAACGGATCAAGCCGGTTTGTCCGGATCGGTCAATCCTGCGGATCGGCGACAGCGAGTTCGATGATCATCGCCAGCCGTTTCGCGGGCAGGTCGAGCCGCAACGGCGTCACGTCGGCCATCTTCCGCAGCCGGTAGCGGATGGTGTTGGGGTGCACGCCGAGCCGTTCGGCGGCCTCGGTGAGCTCGCCCTGGGTCTCGAGCCACGCGCGCAGGGTCGCGACGTAGCTGGTCGAGTTGGCCGCGTCGTGCCGGGCCAGATCCGCGATCGGGCCGCGCGCCGGTGCTCGTCCCGCTGCCGCCGCGGCGCGCAGGCGAAGGATCAGGATGTCGTCCCAGGACTCGTCGTACGCGAAGGTCGCGCCCGGCTTCGGGCGGACGTCGTGCAGCGCGAGGCATTCGTCGGATTCCCGCCTGCTCGCGGGCAGATCCGCGGTGGACGCGGGCGCGCCGATTCCCGCCGCGACCGTGACCTGCGCGGGCAGCGCGGCACGGATCCCGTCGATCCACTCGCGGGCGGTTTCGCCGTCCTCGCCGGGCAGAACGGTGTAGACGGTGTTGCTGAACAGCGTGCTCCGGCCCGGCCGCGACCAGCCGAACCCGGTGGTCGCGCGCTCGAACGCGAGCAGCAGCGCCGCGTGCCGCTCGTCGGCGATGTGCGCTTGGAGCGCGACCACGCGGAACCGGCCGGGCGGCAAGCCGAGCCTGCTCAGCACCGCCGCCGCGTCCGGAGTGCCTTCCAGCAGGCGGATCACCAGGTCCGATTCGACCTGCCGTTCGAGGTCAGCGCTCGCTCGCGACCGCAGCAAATGCAGCCCGACCGTACGGGAACTGTCGTGCAGGACGGTGCGCCGGACGTCGGACAGCGGCTCCTCGCACTCCACCCAGATCGACCCGAGCGTCTCGCGCCCGGCCCGGACCGCGACGACCATGCGCCCGGTGAGCCCGTGTCCGGGATCGGCCTCGACGAACAACGGCTCGTCCGAAACGGCGAGATGCGCGAACACTCCGCGGCGCTCGAACAACTCGCGCACCTGGTCCGGCACTCGCCGCCCGAGGATCGTCTCCAGCCGCACGCGGTCCGCACCCTGCTGAAGGCTGGAGTACGCGAGCACTCGCGACAGCTGGTCCTCGATGGTGACCGCGCTGCCGAGTGCGTCGGCGAGGCTGTCGGCCAGCGCGAACAAGTCGGTCGGGCCGCGGCCGGATTCCGTCTCGCGCCCTTCGAGCACCAGGCCGTAGACCACGCCCGCGAGCTGTCCCCACGACACTTCCGGGTCGACGAGCAGCACCGCGACCTGGCTGTCCGCTTCGGGTCCCGGTGGCGTCGCTCCCCGCACCAGCACGACCGACGCCCGCGCCGCGGTGGCCCGTTCGACGGCTTCCCGCACTGAATCGACGCCGACCGCGAGGTAGACGTCGCCGCGCAACTCGCGCGGATCGGCGGGGTCGTCCATCACCACGTCCCGCAACGCCACTTCGCGCGCGACGGGACAGCAGCACAACCGCGCGCCGTACCCACCGAGGACGTTGACGAGCCGATCCAGTGTGACCATGCCCTGTTCATACCTGACGCGGCGCGACTGGAGTCGTATCGTGCAGGTCATGCGGGCGCGGGTCGAGGACGTGCACGAGCTGGCGCTGGGAATGCCCCACGTCACGGTGGTGCGCGGCTCGCGCGAGAACCCCGTCTACCAGGTCGGCGGCAAGTCGTTCGTGTTCTTCCGGACGCCGCGGCCGGACGCCTTCGACCCGGAGACCGGGCAGCGGTATCCGGACGTCATCGTGTTCTGGGTGCCGTCCGAATCGGACAAGCAAGCGCTGGTCCAGGACCCGGACAGCCCGTTTTTCACCACTCCGCACTTCGACGGCCACCTGTCGGTGCTGATCCGCGCCGCACACCTGGGCTCGTTGACGCGGCAGGAACTGGCCGAGGTCGTCGAGGACGCCTGGCTGTCCCGGGCGTCACCGCGCCGGCGCGAAGCGTGGCTGGCGCGGGCTCGTTAAGCGATCAGGAATCAAGAAGCATCCGCGGTGGCGCCGGACTTAGCGTTTACGGCATGACCTCCTTCGACTTCGTCACCCTGGACGTTCCCGATGTCGCCGCCGCCGAGCGCTTCTACACCGCCGCGTTCGACCTGGGCGACCGTCTCCGCTTCCGGCAGGCCGCCGCGCCGAGCACCGGTTTCCGCGGATTTACCTTGTCGCTCACCGTTTCCCAGCCCGCCAACGCCGTCGCTTACCTGGACGCCGCTCTCGCCGCGGGCGCTACCGCGTTGAAGCCGGCGGCCAAGTCGCTGTGGGGTTTCGGCGGAGTGGTGCGGGCTCCCGACGGCGCGATCTGGAAAGTCGCGACTTCCGCGAAGAAGGACTCCGGCGCGGGCGTTCGGGAGTACGACCAGATGGTATTGCTGCTGGGCGCGTCCGATGTGGCGGCGGCCAAACAGTTTTACGTCTCGCACGGGTTTGCGGTCGGCAAGAGCTACGGGCGCAAGTATGTGGAATTCGAGACGAGCCCGATCAAGCTGGCGCTTTACGGCCGGAAGGCTTTGGCGAAGGACGCCGGGGTGCCGGAAGCGGGTTCGGGCTCGCATCTCCTGACCGTCGGCGGGGACGCGGGGCGGATCACGGACCCGGACGGATTCGGCTGGGAGGCTTCGGTTCTCGCTGAAGGGTGCGGGCCCGCAACGCCCCCAGACTGATGTCGACGATCGCACGCAGTTGCTCCGCACCAGCCCCAGCCCTGCTCATCACCGCCAGCGACTGATTGACCGCCGCGAGATGAACGGCGAAGTCATCCACGTCAGCCAGCTTCGCAGCCCGCAAGGCGGCCCGCAGCCGCGCTTGCTGAAGCCCCAGCACTTCGGTCGCACGCGCGGCGATGTCCGGACTCAGCACCGGGATCGCCATCGCGGTCTGAGCGACGAGGCATCCGTCCGGCAGCTCGGCGTCGGCGATGCGCTGCAGCGTGACTTCGAAGAACTCCCGTACCGCCCGCAGCGGATCCTCAGCCGCGCTTGCCAGTGCCTGGTCGTACCGTTCCCCATAACGCGCGGCGTAGCGGTCCAGGCAGCGCAAATACAGCGTGTCCTTGTCGCCGAACGAGGAGTAGATCGAGCTGCGGTTCAACCCAGTCGCCTGGGAGAGATCGTCCAGAGAAGTGTCGGCGTACCCCGCTCGCCAGAACCGGACCATCGCCGCGTCGAGCACGGCGTCGATCTCGAACTGCTTCTTTCCTGCCATCACGCGGGCCATGCTAACTCATCTTGAACTGATCGGTTCAAGATGAGTTAGGCTCCGGCCATGAACCCGCTCCCCGCACTGCCGCTGCCCGACCTGGCCGGATTCGCCCACCGCTGGGTCGACGGGATCCACGCCGTGGACGGCGGTCAGCCGGCCGGCCCCGCCGTCGTCCTGCTCGCCGGATTCCCGCAGACCTGGTGGGCTTGGCGCAAGACGATGCCCGCCCTCGCCGAACGATTCCGCGTGCTCGCGATCGACCTGCCCGGACAAGGCCATTCCGCCCGCCCGTACGACAGCTACGACACGCACACCGTCGCCTCGCGAGTCCAGGCCGCGGTGACCGCGCTCGACGTGCCGCAGTACTGGCTGGCCGCCCACGACATCGGGGCCTGGGTCGCTTTCTCGCTGGCCCTTCAGCACGAAGAGCGCCTGCACGGGGTCGCCCTGCTGGACGCGGGCATCCCCGGAGTCACCCTCCCCGAGTCCATCCCGACCGACCACCGAGCCTGGAAGACCTGGCACTTCGCGTTCCACCTGGTGCCCGACCTCCCCGAGACGCTGCTCACCGGTCGCGAACGCGACTACGTCGACTGGTTCCTGAAGGCCAAATCCCGGTCCCCGTTCGACGATGCGGAGGTCAGCCATTACGCCGCCGCGATCGCCGCCGAGGGAGGGCTCCGCGCGTCCCTCGCCTACTACCGCGATGCCGCGGAATCAGCACGCGAGAACCGCGACGCTCTCGACCGGCAGCACCTGACCGTGCCCGTCCTCGGAATCTCCAGCTCCCATGGATCGATCCCCGACATGGCCGCTTCCCTCCGCCCCTGGGCGGACGACGTGACCGGCGTCGTCATCCCTGACGCCGGACACTTCATCCCGGACGAACAGCCCGACGCGGTCGTGGCCGCCTTGACTGCGTTCATCGAAAACGCGGGGTAATGCCACGTCGGATTTGCGCCAGCGAGAGCGTCGTCGCGGCGCGAGACTGGCGGGCGTGATCATCGGCCGGTTCGCCGGACATCCGTCCGCTCCGATCAGTGGACGGCCCCGACGCCCTGCGCGGGATGGAACGTGCGTCAACTCGTCAACCACCTGGTCCGAGGCAATCCCAACTACGTCGACCTCCTCGCCGGCGGCACCCGGGAGAGCCCGCTGGGCCAGGTGACCGGACACCAAGCGCTGGCAGTGCGCACCACGGATTCCGCTGTCCACGCTGGGGATCCGGCCCAATCCCTTGGCGTCGACAACCGTCTCGACCCTGGTCTGGTCGCGTGGATCAGCGAGGACCTCGAAACGATCTACGCCGGTCTGGCTTAATCCCCCGTCGCTGCCGACACGACGCACCGGTTCTTCGCCGCGCCGCGGACGGTCAGTGAATCAGGGTCCCGACAGGACCGGTTGCTGCACTTGATGGGCCGGAGCCCGCGGCGATTCCGTGCCACCGGGAAACCTCGCGGGCCGCGAGGTAGTCGACCGCGAAGGCGCACATCAGGGCGTAGGTGAAGCTTCCCGAGTCAAACCGCTCGCCCAGCAGGGCGCGGGCCACGTCCACCGCGGTCTGGCGGCCGTTGACGTCAGCCCGCGCACCTGCTGCCGGCGCGGCGGTGAACCGGAAACCGTTGCGGTCTTGACGTGGTGCATGTCCTGGCTCACGGCGAAGCGATGACCGGCCGAAAAAACGTTCTGCGTGCGAGAAAACCGAAGTCCGCGCCGTCTTCCACTTCGTTTTTACCGCACTGGGAAACGCTTCGGCGGCTTGCGGCGATCAACGAACCGACTGCAGGCCGTCAGCGGACAGCCGGGATGACGCGCCGGGGAGGAATGTGCCAGTGGCGGATCAGGCGGCGGCGTTGCGTGAGGTGTGGGAGAGAATGGGCCGCGTCGATCCGTTGTGGGCGGTGATGTCCTACCCGGAGCGACGCGGCGGAAAGTGGACGGTCGAGGAATTTCTGGGCGCGGGCGTGCGGGATCTGGCGTTCGTGCGAGACCTGATGGACCGGCACGGAGTCGGACTGGGCGAGCGGGTGCTGGACTTCGGCTGCGGCGTCGGGCGGCTGAGCAAAGCGCTCAGCACCCACGTGCCGAAGGTCGTGGGAGTGGACATCGCCGACTCGATGCTGCGGCTGGCGCGCGAATTCAACCCCGACCCCGGGCGAACGGAGTTCCTTCGGATCGACGGACGACGGCTGCCGTTCGAGGACGACAGTTTCGACAGCGCGATCAGCCTCACCGTCTTGCAGCACTCGCCGCCGCAGGTACAGATCGCCGCACTGGCCGAGCTGGCACGGGTGATCCGCCCGGGCGGACTGCTCGCGATCCAGGCAGTGAGCGCACAGTGGTCTGGACGACCTCTGGGAGCCGAGGCATGCCAGGCCGAGATCACGATTCTGGAGGCGCCCGCGTCGATCCGCCCCGGAGCCGCGGGCCTGGTTCGAGCGCGGGTGACCAACCGCGGAACACAGGTGTGGCCCGTAGACGAGGAAATCCGGCTGGGCAACCACTGGCTCCGCGACGAAGACACCACCGTCCGCGACGACGGCCGCACCGACCTTCCCTACCCCCTGCGGCCGGGAGAATCCGCGGAGCTGACCTTGTCCGTGCGGGCACCGCAGTCCCCAGGCGGCTACGTGCTGGAACTGGACATGATGCAGGAGCTCGTCGCCTGGTGGGCGCAATACGGCAGCCCCACCGCCCGGGTTACTGTCGAGTGCGCCGACGAGGCCGAGCCCGCCCAGCACACCCCGCCCCGCCCGCTGGTTCCGCCCGCACCCGACCTCCGCGACGGCACCGAAGGCATCGAAATGCACCCCATCCCGGTGTCGCTCCTGCAAGCGCTCTTCTCCCACTTCGGCGGGCACGTCCTGACCACCGAACCCGATCCGTTCAGCGAACCGCCCTGGGACAGCCGGACCTACCTCGTCACACTCTGATCCCGAGCCACGGCACCCCCTGAGCTACCGGAGGGCACCCACCTCGCGCCGGTGTGGTCGCCGGTCGATGAGCATGCGACGCCCCGGCGCGGAGCGCGTTCATGGACCTCCGCGCGTGCGCGGAGCCGACTCGCCGCGGATTTCGCCACGACCAGACCTCCTGCCGGCTTTCGCTACACAGGAGAGGTCCGGGCCAGAACACCGCGCGGCACCGCCTTTGCCCGCGACCACCGGTCGATTCTCCCACCGCGCAACGGATCTGGCGCACATCACCGGCCGAGCCCTCGACAACGGCACCGAAATCCTTCGCTGACAGCCGAATCCGCGGCCCTGTCAGACCAGACATCTCCCGTGGGTGTTTCACCCAACCGGATAGGGCCAGTCCACCGCCTTCGCTCCACCGGAGTGACGCAATGAGGGTTTTCGGTCACCTGGGCCTGTTTGCCGCGCCGAAGCGGGCGGCGGCGGCGATGAAGCCGTTTGCATGATCGTGTTCCGCCGCGCCGTTCTGGTGTCGCGCACGGCCTGTAGACCTCGGGCCTGGTTGTTTCCGGCTCGGTTCGTGCTGCACTCAGTTGGTTCCAGGGGAAGAATGTGAGGCACAGATCCGCGTTGTCGGTTTCCACTGTGACCAAAACACCGACCGGCGACGGGAAGCATTCCTTCCGGCGCATCTTATCGCCTTGTCCGAAAATCGATTGAGTGAGAAATACATTCGAGAACCTTCGATACTCCGGCACACCACTCGCAAACCTGAATAATCTCGGCCGGACGCGGCGTCATCACCTATACCGAAGAGAGTGGTCGTCGAAATACTCATCGCATCCGTCGCAATACTTGCAGCCCTCTCGCGCGAAAAGAAATCCATCGTCACGGGGTACATCAGCGGGCAGGCTGCCGCGCTCCTGCTGATCCCGGCGCAACGATCGGCGCACCAAATCCCAGTACACGAACCCCCAGGGCGGAGCCATGACCAACCCAACGCCGGAGACAAACCGGTTCCACCACCTCGACCACCACCAGTACGACGTCGACATGCCGCTCGGCTACCGCCGGTACTTCCCGGCCGGGGCCGCTTCCTCACCCCCGGCCCCACAGGAGGGAGCTTCAAAGGAACTGTTCTGGGCGCGTTCATGGGGCTCACAGAAGAAGCACAAGATCGCATCGATGACCAGGGCAGTCGTTCTTCTGATATCCATGGCTTTCGCAGCATTCTTTGGATTTACCCCGATCACCTCCGCTGTCCTGGCAGGGGTATTCTCCAGCCTCTTCTCAAGAGGGAAAATAGCGACGATGGGGCGAGGACCGGGGCAGCCGCCAGGCTTGACTGCCCGGCCTTCCGGGCCCTGCGCTCGGACGGCGCAGCCGAAGGCGACTGCGCCGCGGTCACGACCGCACGGACTGCTCAGGGCTTTCGTACCGGTTCACCAGCGTCCTCTAGCTGCGTAAAAGCTCTCAGGGGCCGGCTGACGAGGAGGCCGGTCTCGTCACCTGCAGACGTCGGCCAGCTGCAGCCAACTTGAGCAACAGATCGTTGGCCCTGAGATTGGCCCCAGGGCGTGACCGGGATCGGCGGCCGCGCGGACCTCGCGCAATGAGTTCTTCGGGAATCTGAACAAACGCGAGCGAGTGCGGCGACGCCATCAGGCCATCGTCGTCGAAGCCCAGTTCGTCCAGCGGCACCAGGAAATACGGCTCCGAACGGCTGATTGGGTTTTCCCCAGGGTCGGTCCGCGACTCAGTACGGTGTCGACATACTGCTGGGCTACCGCGCGGACCTGATCGAATAGCCGCACCGGCAACCGATCCACGGGTGCCCCAACAGCCGAGCGAGCCATCGGCTACCTGCTCCGGCACCACCTGCACTGCGCTGCCTTATGCGGCGTCGGCAGCTTGCCGGACCGTTCTCCGACCGCGTCTCGTCGGCGTCCGACTCCACCGGGAGCCCGGTACAGTTCCGGCCGTTGCCGCCTCGCACTCAGTCGAAGTCCCGGCAGCGATGGAGCCCGAGGTGCCGACCCGGCCGGCAACCAAGACGCATCTCGTCGACACCAAGCCAACGAGGTCGCTAGGAAGCCGATTGCCCGCCGCCCTGTCCCCCGACGGCGATCGGAGTGGTCAGCGGGCCAGCCACGGGGCCAGCAGCTTCTCCAGATCGGCATCCGACAACGCCCGCGGACCGCCATGGAACTCATGCCACCGCGACGCATCACGTGCCACCGTGTAGTCGACCTCGAACGCCCGCATCAGCACGTACATGAACGTCACCGAACTGAACCGCTCGCCCAGCAGCGTCCGCGCCTCGCGAGCCACCTCGGTCGCACCACGACCCACCACATCGGCGAGCCGCAGCTCCTCCGCAGCCGGTTCCAGCAGGCTGGGGGCATACATCACGACAGACACTCCATCATCGAAACCAGCAACTCAGCCTTCAGCGGCCAACTGACCACACGCCGCCGCAATATCCTGACCACGCGTGTCGCGGACCGTGCACGCGACACCGCCCGCGTTGACCAGCCGCACGAACTCCCGCTCCACCGGCTTCGGCGACGCGTCCCACTTCGAACCCGGAGTCGGGTTCAACGGAATCACGTTCACATGCACCAACTGGCCCAAGTGCTTCCGCAGCCGCTTCGCGAGCAACTCCGCCCGCCACGGCTGGTCATTGATGTCCCGGATCAACGCGTACTCGATCGACACCCGCCGTCCGGAAGTATCCGCGTAGTAGCGGGCGGCCGAAAGCACCTCGTCCACCGACCAGCGATTGTTCACCGGCACCAGCGTGTCCCGCAGCTCGTCGTCCGGCGTGTGCAGCGACACCGCCAGCCGAACCTGCATCCGCTCGTCCGCCAGCTTCCGGATCGCCGGAGCCAACCCCACCGTCGACACCGTCACCGAACGCTGACCGATACCCAGACCGCCCGGAGCGGGATCAGTGATCCGGCGCACCGCGGCCACCACCCGCTTGTAGTTCGCCAGCGGCTCGCCCATGCCCATGAAGACGATGTTCGACAGCCGGCCCGGGCCACCCGGCATCGAGCCGTCGCGCATGACTGCGGCGGCGTCGCGGACCTGGTCCACGATCTCCGCGGTCGAGAGGTTGCGGTCGAGACCGCCCTGGCCGGTCGCGCAGAACGGGCAGGCCATCCCGCAGCCGGCCTGGCTGGAGATGCACAGCGTCGCGCGGTCCGGGTAGCGCATGAGCACGCTTTCCAGCAGCGTCCCGTCGTGCGCGCGCCACAGGGTCTTGCGGGTCGCACCGCCGTCCGCGGCCAGTGCGCGCACCTCGGTGAGCAGCGGCGGCATCAGGTCGGCGACGAGCTTCTCGCGCGAGGCGGCCGGGATGTCGGTCATCTCCGCCGGGTCGACGGTGAGCCGCGAAAAGTAGTGGTTCGACAACTGCTTGGCGCGGAAGGGCTTCTCTCCCAGTTCGGCGACGGCCTCGGCTCGCTCGGCCACCGTGAGGTCGGCGAGATGGCGCGGCGGCAGGCCGCGCTTGGGCGCGTCGAAAACAAGAGGGAGGGCAGTCATGACCGATCAAGTGTCTCATACGCGCGAACCCGCCGCCCCACCCCCTCGGGAGCGGCGGGCGAACCGGCTCAGCGGCGGGTGCCGGCGCGATCCGGCCGCCGGGTCGCCGGAACGGCGGTCGACGAAGGACGGGCGCGGTTCAACGGAAAAACACCCTACGAAAGTCGGATTGCTTAATGCTTTCCGGGATGAATTCCCTTATAGTCGACGCCGGGCGCGCAAATAATCGACCGGCGTAGAAATATCCGCCGCGGCACTTCGGCAACGGAATACCCCCGTTCGTCGGTAGTCGCCGCAAACTTCGCGCGCGTACCGTTCCCGACGCATCTCCCCCTTCCCCACCGGCCCGGGAATTCACCCGGACCGGCCGGGCTTCCCCGTTGGAGGATCCCGTGAAAGTGCGTTCTTCGATTCTGCGCGCAATAGCGGCGGTCGCGACCGCCGCGACCGCCGCGCTCGCCGTTCCCGCCGCCGCGGACGCGGGCGAGACGAACATCTCGATGCAGGCCCAGCAGAAGGACCAGTGGTGCTGGGACGCCAGCGGCAACACCATCGCCGCGTTCTGGGGCCATTCCCTGACCCAGACCCGGTTCTGCCAGATCGCGCACAACGAGTCCGGCAGCGACTGCGCGAACAACCAGGGCTATCTGAGCGACCAGCAACGGGTTTTCCGCTACCTCGGGTTCCGCAGCGTCGGCACCTACAATTCCAACGGCTACCGGCTCTCCTTCTCCGGCATCAAGAACCAGATCGACGCCGGGCAGCCCATCGGCACCCGGATCGGCTGGACCTCCGGCGGCGGCCACATGCACGTCCTCTACGGCTACGACGACTCCAACGGCCGCAGCATCGTCGAATACGGCGACCCGTGGCCGTCGAACAACCGCTACAACTCGATGAACTACAGCTCCTACGTCTCCAACAACCAATTCGCCTGGACCCACACCGTCTACGGAATGGTGGGCTGACTCATGCTGCGAACCATCCTCCGCACCACCGTCGCATCGGGAGCCATCGCCGCCGCCGTGTTCGCCGCGAACCCGGCGTCGGCCGCGCAGTCGCCGACCGGACCGTCCTCCTCGGACACCGCCGCGATCTCCGGCCTGCTCGCCAGCCCGGACACCACAGCCCGCCTCGCGCACACCAAGTTCCCCGGTGCCGCGCCGGCAGCCGCGCACGCCACCCGCGCCGCGGCTGAAGCCAGCACCCAGATCCCGGTCTACGAACCGACCGCGGCCTTCGTCAACGGCGAATCCGACGTCCCGGCCGCCCTCGCGTACGTCGCGTCCCCGGCTCACCTCGCCGACGGCCGCGCCGCGACCGTGTGGGCCCAGCCGAGCCAGAACGGGTGGCAGGTCATCAACGTCGCCTCCGGCAACGACGAACAGGCCCACGCGGCGGCCGCGCACGGCGGCTATCTGCTGCACGAACCGCAGGTCAACGCCTGGTATTCGGTCAACGGCGACACCGTGACTGTCCTCGACGGCGCAGTCTCCGGCGTCCCGGCGGGCACCCGCGTCACGCTGGCGGCCTACCGAGCCGAACTGCAGAAGCGCTACGGCGACAAGCTGCCCGGCTCGATCTACGACAAGACCGGCGCGGGCGGCGGTTACGCCGTCGCCGTTCCGAACACCGGCGGGGACGGAAGCCCGGCCACCGCACTCGCCATCGGCGGGGCGGCCGCGGCAGCCGCGGGCGGCGCGTTCCTCCTGCGCCGCCGCTCCCAGCACAGCAAGTGATCCCTCGGCGGCAGGGGTACGCCCCTGCCGCCGATCACTGCCCGGCGACCGGGAGAACGTCCGCCTGCGACACGAGCGGCCGCAGCGCGCCGAACGCCTCGCGGCCCGGTGTCGTCAACGCGTAGGGCGATTCGCCGGTCTGGTGCACCAAACCGGCCTCGCCGAGTTCGACCAGGAATCGCCGCAAGACGCTCGAAGACATCCCGTCGTACCGTTGCCGCAGAGCGCGAAACCCGAGGGCGTCGATCTGCAGCTCCCCCACGATCCGCAGGCACCACCGCCGCGCCTCCTCGTGCTTCGATTTCCGAAGCAGGTCTGCGCCACGCTCGGCATCGACGTGCCGATCGGCTCCGCGAGCGGTCTCGAACGCGAGCGGTCTGGGACGCTCGCGCTCACCTGGACCGACCCGGACGAGGCGATCCGCCGGATCCGCGAGGTGCGCCGCCGCACCGACCGTCCGTTCGCGGTCAACCTCGTGCTCGGCTTCCCGATCGGCGACGTGCTCGACGCCTGCCTCGCCGAGGAGGTCCCGCCAGGATCTCCGCACGTGTGAAGGACACGCAGCTGATCCACACCGCAGGTTCGGTCGCCGGAGCACGACAAGCGGCGGAGGCAAGCGTCGACGCTCGTGCTGGTGGACGCGGTCGACCCGATTCCCGTGCTCGCCGCAGTACTCGCTCTCGGAGCGCAAGGCGGCTGGCCCGGCACGCCGCACCGCGTCTTGCGCAATTCGACGCTCACGCAAGGGCAATCGACGGGCCAACCGCGAACGGACCCCTCCCGGCGAAGGCGGCCGGAAACCCAGGGCATCGCTACGCTGACATGGTTCCCGTGCCGGGCATGACCGGAGACCTCGAAGCTCTGGCGCACTACGCCGGGCGGTCCGCGGGATTGGTCCGGAACATCGCCCCAGCAGCGGAAATCGTCGGCTAAGCTTGTTCCACCGCCGCCGGAAGCCCGACCGGCTGCCGCAGCGCGTCGAGCACCGCGTTCACCGCCGCCCGCCGCGGCGATCCACGCCGGGTGACCGCGACGATCGTGCGCGTCACCGGCGTCGCCAGCGCTTTCGTCGCGACCCGGTACCGCGGGTCCACCGCCAGCCCGGGCAGCAACGCGAGCGACAGCCCGGCCTCGACGTGCTGCAACGTCATCAGGTAGTTGCTGAACCGGCACACCACGCGCGGCTCGAATCCCGATTCGCGGCAGAGCCGCAGCGTCAGATTCGCCATGTAGGACGGGGGAATGTCGAGCGCCCACGGTTCGCCCGCGTAGTCCGCGAGCACCGCGGGCCCTGGCGGGCACGGCCGGTCGAGCGCGGTGACCAGCACGATCGGGTCGGTCGCCAGCCGGATGATTTCGAGGTCGGGGCCGAGCGGCAGGTCGGCGAAGTCGGTGGTGGTGATGACCACGTCGCTGTCGCCCGCCCGCAGCGCCGGGACGCTTTCGTGCGGTTCCCGTTCCGCCAGTTCGGTTTCCAGCCGCGGATAGGTCCGCGCCAGACGGATCACGGCGGGCACGGCGAAGGTGTGGATCGCGCTCTGGAACGCGCCGATCCGCACCAGCCCGGCCGGTTCGTCGCCGCGCAGTTCGGCCTCGACCGCGTCGAGATGGTCCAGGATCGCCCGCGCCTGCCGGGCCAGTTTCTCCCCGGCCGGAGTCAGCCGGACGCGGCGGCCGGTGCGTTCCAGCAGCCGGGTGCGGGTTTCGGTCTCCAGCAGCGCGAGCTGATGCGAGACCGTGGAGGCGCTCAGATTCACGTCCTGCGCCACCGCGCGAACCGTGCCCAGCACGGCGAGCCGGCTCAGCAGCCGCAGCCGCCACGGGTTCAACATGACCCCATCGTTGTTCGACGCCATCGCACAGGCAAGCGGAAACTGTGAGATGGACACGGCGCTCGGCGCGGCTCTACCGTCGAAGCCATGGCCACCGACACCTTCTGGTCCGACGTCGACCGGCACCTCGTCCGCTACGCCGGCCCCGGCTCGTTCACCGGCGAGATCATCGACCGCGCCGAGGGCAGTTTCGTCTTCGCCGAGGACGGGCGGCGGATCCTCGACTTCACGTCCGGGCAGATGAGCGCGATCCTCGGGCACGCGCATCCGGAGATCGTCGAGACCGTCCGGAAGCAGGCCGCGAAGCTCGACCACCTGTTCAGCGGGATGCTGAGCCGTCCCGTGGTCGACCTCGCCCGGCGGCTCGCCGAAACGCTGCCGGCCCCGCTGGAGAAGGCGCTGCTGCTCACCACCGGCGCCGAGTCCAACGAGGCCGCGCTGCGGATGGCCAAGCTGGTGACGGGCAAGCACGAGATCGTCTCGTTCGCCCGGTCCTGGCACGGGATGACGCAGGCCGCGGCGAGCGCCACCTACAGCGCGGGCCGCAAGGGCTACGGCCCCGGCGCGCCCGGCAACTTCGCCATCCCGGTGCCCGGCCCGGACTGGGAGCACCAGCTGGACCTGGCGTTCGACCTGATCGACGCGCAGTCGGTCGGCAGCCTCGCCGCGTGCCTGGTGGAGCCGATCCTCAGCTCCGGCGGGATCCTCGTTCCCCCGCCGGGCTATTTCCCGGCGCTGCACCGGAAATGCCGGGAACGCGGCATGCTGCTGATCCTCGACGAAGCACAGACCGGCCTGTGCCGCACCGGAACCTGGTACGCCTTCGAGCACGACGGCGTGGTCCCGGACATCCTCACGGTGTCCAAAACGCTCGGTGCCGGGCTGCCGCTCGCCGCCGTGCTGACGAGCGCGGAAATCGAGCAGGAAGCCCACGAACGCGGATACCTGTTCTTCACCACGCACGTCTCGGACCCGCTTCCCGCCGCGGTCGGAAATACGGTGCTGGACGTGCTGATCCGCGACCGCCTCGACGAACGCGCCCGCGAACTCGGCGCCCGGCTGCGCACCGGGCTGGACGACATCGCGGCGCGGCACGAGGCAGTGGGCGAGATCCGCGGGCGGGGACTGCTCGCCGGACTGGAACTGAGCGGCGGCGGGCCGGACGCGGACAAACTCGGCGCGCGCGTGACGCAGCGGTGCCTCGAACTCGGGCTGCACATGAACATCGTGCAGCTGCCCGGGATGGGCGGGGTGTTCCGGATCGCGCCGCCGCTGACCGCCGCCGACAGCGAGATCGACCTCGGACTGTCCATTCTGGACGAGGCGATCGGCAGCGTCGCGCGAGGCTGATCGGGGCGATTGCCCCTACTCGTCCCGTTCAGGGGTAGGCCCCGCCCCCGGCCGCCGTTAGCGTGCGCTTGGTCGTCGCTACTGCCGGGGGTGGGGAAATGCGGTCCAAAGCTACCGTCCTGATACTCGTTCTGACGCTGCTCGGCACCGCGCCGGCCGCATCGGCGAGCACCGGGAACACCGTCGCACTGGACGGCCTTTCCCGCCCGGTCGACCTGCTCGTCGACAAGTGGGGCGTCCCGCACATCTACGCCGCCAACACCGCGGACCTGTTCTACGCACAGGGATTCACCGTCGCCCGCGACCGGCTCTTCCAGCTCGACACCTGGCGCCGCCGCGGTCTCGGCCTGCTCAGCGAGGTCCTCGGCGAGTCCTATGTGGACCAGGACCGCGCTGCCCGGCTCTTCCTCTACCGCGGCGACCTGCGGAAGGAATGGGCCGCCTACGGTCCCGAAGCCAAACTCGCCGCCACCCGGTTCGCCGCGGGGATCAACTCCTACCTCGACTGGCTCGCCAAGCACCCCGAAGCCGCCCCGCCGGAGTTCGGCAGGCTCGGCTACCAGCCGTCGCGGTGGCAGCCCGAGGACATCGTCCGCATCCGTTCGCACGCGATCGGCGAGAACCTCACGTGGGAGGTCGCCCGCGCGCACATGGTGTGCCACGCCGGGCCGAACGCGAGCAAGTACCTCCGCAGTCTGCACCCCGACCACGAGGCCGCGGTGCCGGAAGGACTCGCCCCCTGTTCAGTCCCCGACGACGTGCTCTCCGTGTACGACAAGGCCACCGCGGGCGTCACGTTCCCGAAGGGCGTCGCCGGGAACAAGGACATCGCCGACGCCACCAGCGGCAGCAACTCCTGGGCGATCGGCCCCGGCCGCACCGCCACCGGACGGCCGATTCTCGCCAACGACCCGCACCGCCGCTCCGACTCGTTGCCCTCCGGTCGTTACGTCGCCCAGCTCTCCGCGCCCGGGCTGAACCTCACCGGGGCGGGCGAGCCGTGGAACCCGGGCATCGCCATCGGGCACAACGATTCCGTCGCGTTCGGCCTGACGAACCTGCCGGTCGACCAGACCGATCTCTACGTCTACGACCTCGATCCCGCCGACCACAGCCGGTACCGCTACCGCGGCGGCTGGGAGCCGATCACCAAGATCACCGAGACCATCCCGGTGCTCGGCGGCCGGCCGGTGACCCGCGAACTGTCCTTCACCCGGCACGGCCCGATCGTGAAGATCGACGAAGCAGCCAACCGGGCGTTCGCCGTGCGCACCGTGTGGACCGAACCGGGCAGCGCCGCCTACCTCGGCAGCCTGAACTACCAGCGGGCCCGCGATTTCAGCGAGTTCTCCGCCGGAATGCGCGAGTGGGGCACGCCTGGATCGAACCTCGTCTACGCCGACGTCCACGGCGACATCGGCTACGTCCCCGGCGCGCTGACCCCGCGCCGCACCGGAGCCGGATACGACGGCCTGCTGCCCGTCCCCGGCGACGGCCGCTACGAGTGGAACGGCTTCCACGCCAACTCCGAACTCCCGTGGCAGCACAATCCGCCCGCCGGATTCTTCTCCTCCGCCAACGACTACAACCTCCCGCCGGGCTTCCCGGTGGTGTCCAACTACGAATGGCAGCTGCCCTACCGCAAGGAGCGGATCGACGAGCTGATCAAGTCGACGCCGCGCGCCCGCGTCGCCGATTCGCTCGCCATCCAGCGCGACGAAAAGTCCTTGCTGGCCCCTCGGCTCGCCCCGTTCCTGCGGAACCTCTCCGCCACGGATCCGGACACCGCGAAGGCGCTCGACGTGCTGCGCGGGTTCGACGGCGTCGCCTCGGTGGATTCCGCGGCCGCCCCGCTGTACGAAACCTGGCTGCTGAAGTACCTCCACGGCGGCTGGGCGCACGCGACGCTCCCCCAAGCCGCCGCGGATGTCCTCTCCCGCACCATCAATCCGGACTTCAGCCTGGTGCTCGCGTCCTTCGCCGACCCGGACGCGTGGTTCGGCACCGGCGGCGCGGCCAAACGCGACAAGCTGATCCTCGACACTCTCCAGCTCGCTTTCCGCGACGTCGCCGGAAAACTCGGCAGCGACCCGGCGAAGTGGCGCTGGGGATCGCTGCAGTACCAGGAGTTCGTGCACCCGGCGGGCGGCCCGAACGTCGGCCCGATCCCGGTCGGCGGCGACTACCAGACCGTCCACCCGTCGTTCTTCCACCCGTTCACCTACCAGCAGCTCAACGGCGCGACCTTCACAATGGCGCTCGACGTCGGCGACTGGGACGCGTCGCGGGCGATCAACGCGCCCGGCCAGTCCGGCGATCCGCGCAGCCCGCACTACCGCGACCTGAACGACCTGTGGGCGTCCGGCGGCTCGTTCCCCCTGCTGTCGAGCCGCTCGGCCGTCGAACGCAACCTCGACACCCGGATCCGGCTGGTCCCCAAGGTCACTTCGGGAAGTTAGCCCGCATCCGGACGAGCGGGACCGCCGCGCAGGCCAGCAGCACGGCACAGGCCGTCTGCAGCAGCAGGAACCAGGTCGGGCACGCGCCCGGGATCAGGTCGACGCCGACCAGCGCGATCGGCGCGACGATCGAGACGAACCGCGCTCGCTGATAAGCCCTGGCCGATCCCTTCGCCGCGAGCAGGACCAGCCAGTACACGATCACCGCGCTCACCGGCACCAGAGCGGACCGCGTCCACATGAAGCTGGTCGCCGTCCCGTCGGCGACGGCCAGCGCGACGATCGTGCCGAAGACGGCCGCGCCCATCGCCCCGTAAGCCACGACGAGCCCCTTCACCAAGCCGAACCGACCGTGGACGGCGGGGCGTTCGATAGTCTGCATTGCTGTTCTCCCTTGTGGTTTCCCGTTGTGCCAGCAACGCTAGGAAGCCGCGGCCGGACCCGGTATGGGTCTGGCCGCACGAGAGGGTGGGGCTGGACCCACTCCTGTCCCGCAACGGCGGGAATCCGGCGTTTCGTGGTGCACAGTGGACCGAGAAGCCGGACAGACAAGGGGAAGAAACGATGCGACAGCTACGGTCCTGGATGCGCGACTGCGGGGTGGGATTCGTCCGCGCCGCCCAGGCGGCCGGGGTGGCTCTGCTGATCCCGGCCGTCTGGGCGGCCGCGGCCGGGCTGTGGCAGCTGTGGGGCGGCAGCCCGTGGTCGTGGATCGCGCCGTTCATCTGGGCGGCGATCGGGACGCTGGCACTGGCCCGTCCGGTCTGCCGGATGACGCGGGTCCTGGTCGCGAACTGGACCGGCATCGTCCTGCCGCCCGGATACCGCGAACTGGCGCCGATCACCCAGCTGTCCACCGGATACTGGTGGAACGGCCACTCCTACTCGCGCACCCGCGAAGACGCCCGGCGCGAGCAGCGGCTGAAGAACTGGCGCTACGACCCGGCGACCTGGCGGGACCTGCGGTTCGCGCTGATCGCGCCGTTCTCGTTCGGCCTGGTCGCGCTCGTGCCGCTGCTCGGTGTCGTCGCGGCCGTCCTGACCTTGGCGAATCTCCCGGACGGGTACCTCGCCGGCCTGCTGGTCACGATCGCGACCGCGCCGTACGCCTGGCGGAGCGTCATCCCGGTGGCCACGCGGTTCCTGGGCGCGTCCGCCACGATGGAACTGGCCGACCGGGTCGACACCCTGACCGCCTTGCGCGCGGACACGACCATCGCGCAGGCCGCGGAAATCCGCCGCATCGAACGGGATCTGCACGACGGCGCGCAAGCCCGGCTGGTGGCGCTCGGCCTCGCACTGGCGACGGCGGAGAAACTGATGGAGACCAATCCCGAGCAGGCCAAGGAATTGCTGCGCGACGCCCGTGCCGGTGCCGCCACGTCGCTCACCGAACTACGCGAACTGGTCCGCGGCATCAGCCCGCCGGTGCTGAACGAACGCGGCCTCGCCGACGCCGTCCGCGCGATGGCCATGGACATGCCGGTGGACGTGGCCGTCGAGACCGACCTGCCGCAGCCGCTCGATCCGCCGATCGAATCCGCGCTGTACTTCGGGATCGCCGAACTGCTCGCCAACGCGGTGAAGCACGCGCACGCCTCGCACGTGCGGATTTCCCTGCTGCAGGAAGGGAATCAGCTGTGCGCCGAGGTCGAGGACAACGGCCGCGGCGGAGCCGGAATCAATCCGGACGGCGGGCTCGGCGGGCTGCGCCGCCGGCTCGCGGTCTTCGACGGCACTCTGGAGATCACCAGCCCGGAAGGCGGGCCGACCCGAGCGTGGATGATGGTGCCATGCGCATCGTCGTAGCCGAAGACCTCTACCTGCTGCGGGACGGATTGGTCCGGCTCCTCCAGGCGTACGGCCACGAGGTGGTGGCGACCGCGACAACCGGCCCGGAAACCGTCGCCGTCCTGCGGGAACACCGGCCGGACGTCGCCGTCGTGGACGTCCGGATGCCGCCGACGCAAACCGACGAAGGCCTGCGCGCGGTGCTCGCCGCGCGACGCGAGACACCAGGGCTGCCGGTGCTGATCCTGTCGCAGCACGTCGAACAGCTCTACGCCCGCGAACTGCTGGTCGCCGGGGCCAGCGGCGTCGGATATCTGTTGAAGGACAGCGTTTTCGAGGCCGAGCAGTTCGTCGACGCCCTCGAACGCGTCGCGGCCGGCGGCACGGCGATGGATCCGGCGGTGATCTCGAAACTGCTCACCAGCGGATCGCCGGACCAGCGCCTCAGCTCACTGACCGGGCGCGAGCGTTCGGTGCTGGAGCTGATGGCGGAAGGCCTGTCCAACGCGGAGATCGCCCGGCGGCTGTTCCTGAGCGAAAGCGCGATCAGCAAGTACACGACGTCGCTGTTCGGCAAGCTCGGCATCACCGACGACGACACCGGCAACCGGCGCGTCCTCGCCGTGCTGACCTACCTCAACTCGTGAGTGTTGATCACGGTTCTCACCGTGATCAACACTCACGACGGCGTCAGCCGATCGAAGCGGCGCACCGTTTCCTCCGCGCCCAGCGCCTGCGTGATGGCGTGCAGGTCCGGGCTGCGGGTCGACCCGGTGATCGCGATCCGGATGATCTGCGAGGCCTCGCGGATCGAACCCGGGTAAGCGTCCGGGTTCTTCTTGTATTCCTTGGCGTTCTTGGCGAACCCGTGCTTCGCCGCGACCTCGCGGATCTGCTGGAACCACTCCTGCCCGTCGTCGAGCTGCTGGTACGCCGACACGAAGTCCGACGCCACCGCGCGCACGACCTCCGCCGGAACGCCGAGCGCCGCGATCCGCTCGTCGTCGGGACCGGTCGCCGCCTGGTGCAGCTGCGGGAAGAAGAACCCGTAGACGGCGCGGAACTCGCTCCACTTCTTCAGGTCCTTGCGCGGGTTCTCGACGCCCTCGCGCTCCACTGCCAGCGCACGCAACGCCAGCGCACGGGAGGACTCCAGGACTGCCTTCAGCTCCGGGTCGAACCGCTCGGCCCATTCCAGCACCGACGCGAGGATCTCCTCGCCGGACAGCGTCGCGACGTAGTCGGCGGCGAGGTCGTCCAGCTTCACCAGGTCCACGAGCGGACCGGCGACGCCGCACTCGTCGAGGTTGATCGGCGCGTCGAGCGCTTCGGCGAGCGGCATCTCGGCGAGCCGCCCGTTCGCCAGGCCGCGCAGGTAGTACAGCACCGCCGGGACCGGGTAGCCGGCTTCGAGGTAGAAGTCGACGGAGGCCTCCGGGTCCTTGCGCTTGGACAGCTTCCGCTTGCTGCCGCCCTCCTGCTTCATCAGCGGCGCGATGTGCGCGTACTGGATCGGCTCGAAGCCGAGCGCTTCGAAAAGCTGCTGGTGCGTCGGCACCGAGGAGATCCACTCGTCGCCGCGGATCACCAGGTTCACCCGCATCAGGTGGTCGTCGACCGCGTGCGCGAAGTGGTAGGTCGGCAGCCGCGGGCTCTGGTCGGAGCTCTTGAGGATCACCACGTCGTTGCGGTTGGCCTCGGCCTCGATGGTGCCGCGGATCGCGTCGGTGAAGCGCACACGCTGCCCGGTGTCGTCGGGCGCGCGGAAGCGGACCACCCACGGCTCGCCCGCGTCGAGCTTCGCCCGCACGTCGGCCGGGTCAGCGTCGCGCCAGATCGCCCACGAGCCGTAGTAGCCCGTCGGGAGCTTCGTGGCCTGCTGCCGCGCGGTGATGGACGCCAGCTCGTCCTTCGTCGCGAAGTCGATGTACGCACGGCCTTCGCGCAGAAGGTGCCGTACGTAGGTGAGGTAGATCTGCTCGCGCTCGGACTGCCGGTACGGGCCGTACTCACCGCCGCGCACCGCGTCCTCGTCGGCTTGCAGCCCGAAGTACGCGAAGCCGCGTTCGAACTGCTCCAGCGCGCCCTCGACCTCGCGCGACTGGTCAGTGTCCTCGACGCGCACCAGGTAGCGGCCCTCGGAACGGCGCGCGACGTCCTGGTCGATCGTCGCGACGTAGATGCCGCCGATGTGCACGAAGCCGGTCGGCGACGGGCCGAACCGGGTCACCTTCGCGCCGTCGGGCAGCTGCCGGGCCGGATAGCGCTGTTCCCAGTGCTCAGGCTCGGGCAGATCCGCGGGGAACAGGGCGTCGATGACCGCACGGTCCAGCATCGGAGGTCGGGTCTCCCAGGTCGTTCGGGTGTTTTCGCTAGTGCTTCGAGTATCGCCGACCGCTGTCTGCACCGGTCGTCCAGGTCCCCGGGTTGCGAACCGACCGTTTACGATATATCGTGAACGTGTCGCAACAGTTCGAGAAAGGAAACCAAGACCATGAACCGACGACGACACCCCTTCCCCGGCGGGCACTCGTTCCCCGGCGGACATCACGAACACGGAGAGCACGAAGAGCGCGGACGGTCCTCGTTCGGCCCCTGGGGCCGGGAATTCGGCGAGTTCGCCTTCGGGCCCGGCGGTCGCGGACGCCGCGGCCACGGTCCGGGCGGCGGACGCCGGGGCTCCCGGCGCGGCCGGCGCGGCGACGTGCGGGCGGCGATTCTCACCCTGCTCGCGGAACAGCCGCGGCACGGGTACGAGATCATCCGCGAGATCGGCGAGCGCAGCGGCGGGTTCTGGAGGCCCAGCCCCGGCTCGATCTACCCGACCCTGCAGATGCTGGCCGACGAGGGCCTGGTCGTGAGCCGCGACGAGAGCGGGAAGAAGCTCTTCGAACTCACCGACGAGGGCCGCGCCACCGCCGAGCAGCAGACCGGCACGCCGCCGTGGGAGCACTTCACCGACGACGTCGAACCGGTCGAGCACGACCTGCGCAAGGCAGGCGCGACGCTCGCCGCGGCCGTCGTGCAGGTGATGCGCGCGGGCAGCGAGACCCAGCAGTCCCGCGCGGTGGACGTACTCAACGAGGCACGCCGGTCGATCTACTCGATCCTCGGCGAGGTCGAGGACTCCGAAGACTCTCCGGCTTCGGCCGAGTCCGGAGAGGCAGCCGAGTGACCGGGCAGGACGAGGCCGGTGGGTTTGACGCGGCAGTGCACGCGATAACCCACCGGCAGCGTCACCTCGCCCGATCCCGGGTTCAAGCGGCGCGTGTCAGCGATCGCCCGCTGCGCGACCTTCGCGCTGAACTCGATCTTCAACACTGATTCCGCCGCGGCGAAATCCGCGAAGCGCCAACGCGTGCGTACGCGCCGGCAGTTGAAGCCGTGCGCGGCGAAGAACCGTTCCACCGCAGGCGGGTCGTAGTGCGGCAAATCCGCCCGCATCCACCCGCCGTACGGCTCGCTGGCCACGTCGAGGTCGACAATCATGATCGATCCTCCGGGCCGCAGCACCCGTTCCGCTTCGCGCAATCCCGGTTCGCATCCAGGGCCGAAGAAATACGCGGTGCGCGCGTGCACGATGTCCACACTGGCGTCGTCCGCCGGCAACCGCTGCGCTCGTCCCACGCGGACTCGCACGTTCTCCAGATCCCGCACCCGTCGCTCCGCGTCCCGCGCGAGCGGCGGGTGCGGTTCGATTCCGAGCACCGATCGCGCGTCCGCGGCGAAAAGCGGCAAGTGGTATCCGTCACCGCAGCCGAGATCGAGAACGTCGAGACCGGTCCAGTCGCGCTCTTCGCGCAGTACGCGCCAGATCTCGCCGTCCGCGTCCTGCGCCCGGTTCTCCACGTCGTAAACGTGTTGGTAGTACCAGATGTTCGGGCTGGGAACGACTTCTCCGGACGCCGCCGGACCGCGGAACAACCAGCGCACAGGACTCCTCTCCGGTCCAGGGGCCCCGACGGGCGCGACATCTTTCCCGCTCAGAGCGTAGAACGCCGCTCGGCCGAATAGACTTCACCCTCTCGGGGAGGAGAACGCGATGTCGACCGACTGGCAACTCGCCCGCACGCTCCCGGCAGGCCTGCCCTGCTGGGTCGAGGTGGCGTGCCGCGACGAAGCCCGGACCCAGGACTTCTACACCCGGCTTTTCGGCTGGGAATACGAAACCCGGCGCGATCCGGCGTCGCCGACCGGGCGGTACTCGATCGGGTCGAGCGAGGGGGTTCCCGCCAGCGGCCTTTACCAGGCCGGAGCCCGCAGCGCGCCCGGCTGGACACTGCACCTCGCGGTGCCGCACACCGACAGCGCGGCCGAATGGGTCGAGCATCTCGGCGGCCAGGTGACGCTCGGGCCGATCGCGATTCCCGAGCGGGGGAGCATCCTGCACGCGATCGACGCGTGCGGCGCGCCGGTGGTGTTCTGGGAAGCCCCGCCGGACTGGCAGTTCGCGGGCGGCGTGCCCAACACCTTCAGCGGCGCGGACCTCAACACGCACGACGGCGTGGCCGCGGATCACTTCTACACCAAGCTGTTCAACTACTCGAACCGTCAGGTCGGCGACGGCGAAAGCGTTGACTATTCCGAATATTCCATTGAGCACACGGCAGTGCTCTACCGCTACACGATGGGTCCCGAGTACCGCCGGGACACTCCCCCGCACTGGCTCGTGTACTTCGAGATCGACCCGGCGCGCGGCGCGGACGCGGCGGCGGGCGAAGCGCTGATGCTGGGCGGTTCGGTCGTGATCGAGCCGTACGACACCCCGTTCGGCCGCACCGCGATCCTCGCCGATCCGGACGGCGCGGTGTTCGCGGTGATCGACCACTCGCGAGTGCTGGAAGACGTGGGCCGCGCCGAGGTCGACGACCCGTACGACGACTGAGAACTCAAGCCGGGACGAAGGCCGACAGCAGCAGCCACGACACGACGGCCGAGGGCAGCAGCGAGTCGAGGCGGTCCATGATGCCGCCGTGGCCGGGCAGCAGCGTGCCCATGTCCTTGATGCCGAGGTCACGTTTGATGAGCGATTCGACGAGGTCGCCGAGCGTCGCGGTGAGCACGATGGCCGCACCGAAGATGACGCCCTGCCAGGCGTGGCCGTCCAGCATCAGGCTGATCGTGAGCACGCCCGCGACGATGCCCGCGACCATCGAACCGGCGAAGCCCTCCCAGGACTTCTTCGGGCTGATCGTGGGCGCCATCGGGTGCTTGCCGCCGAGCACGCCGGCGATGTAGCCGCCGGTGTCGGAGGCAACGACGCCGATCAGGAACGTGAGCACGCGCCCGACACCGTCGTGCGGCGGCACGAGCATGGCCGCGAACGCACCGAACAACGGCAGGTACGCGGCGGCGAAAACGGAAGCGCTGACGTCGCGCACGTAGCCCTTCGCGCCGCCGGGCAACCGCCACAGCAGGCAGGCGAGCACGGTGAGCACGAACGCGGTGAGCGCGCCTTCCCGGCCGAACGGCCAGGCCAGCCAGATCATCGCCTGCCCGCCGACGAGCACCGGGATCAGCGCGACCCTGGTGTCCGCGACCCGGCGCAGCACGCCGGAGAACTCGAACGTGCCGACCGCGATCGCGGCGGCGATGACCCCGATGAAAATGAACCGGACGGTGAGCAGGGAAACGATGATCGCGGCCCCGAGCAGCAGCCCGACGCCGATCGCCGCGGGAAGGTTGCGCCCGGCCCGGGATGCCTTCTTCTCCGGTTCGGCCTTCCCGCTGGTCTCCGGACCGCCCCCGGACGCGGCCGGCCCGCCGTTCGCCGGCTTGCTCGCGGGAACGCCTTTCGCGCCTTCGCCCGGCCCGCCTTGAGCGCCCTTCGCCGCCTTGCCCTCGGACGCGGCTTTCACGCCTTCGGCCAACCCGCCCTCAGCGGCACCTTTCGTGCCTTTCGCCGACCCGCCCTTGGACGCAGCCTCCGCACTCTCCGCCAGCCCGCCCTCAGCCGCGCCTTTCGCGCCCTTCGCCGACCCGCCCTTGGACGCAGCCTCCGCACTCTTCGCCAGCCCGCCCGCAGGAACGCCTTTCGCACCCTTCGCCGACCCGTCCCCGGATTCCGCGTGATTCCCTGCCGCAGCACCGGATTCCGCGCGCGCATTCGTCGCGGAGTCCGATTTTCGCTGCCCAGCAGGGGTTTCCGGAGCCGGTTCCAGCCGCGAAACCGGGTCCGGCTCGGCGGCCGGGCCCGGTGGCGGGGTGTCGCTCACCCGCTCGTCGCGTTCCTCGCTCACCTGGCTCATCAGACCTCGAGCAGCTCGGCTTCCTTGTGTTTCACCAGCTCGTCGACCTGGTGCACGTAGGTGTCGGTGAGGTTCTGCAGCTCCTTCTCGGCGCGCGCGACCTCGTCCTCGCCCGCTTCGCCGTCCTTCGCGATGCGGTCGAGTTCTTCCTTGGCCTTGCGGCGGACGCTGCGGATCGAGACGCGGGCGTCCTCGCCCTTGCCCTTGGCGACCTTCACCATCTCCTTGCGCCGCTCCTCGGTGAGCTGCGGGATGACGATGCGGATGACGTTGCCGTCGTTGCTCGGGTTGACGCCGAGGTCGGACTCGCGGATCGCCTTCTCGATGGCGTTCAGCTGCGTCTGGTCGTAGGGCTTGATCAGCGCCATCCGGGCCTCCGGCACATTGACGCTGGCCAGCTGGTTCAGCGGGGTCGGCGCACCGTAGTACTCGACGACGATGCGGGAGAACATCGACGGGTTGGCCCGCCCGGTGCGCACCGACGTGAGGTCTTCCTTCGCGACGGACACCGCTTTTTCCATCTTCTCCTCGGCGTCGAGGAGGGTCTCGTCGATCACGGCTACTCCCGGTGTTGTGTGGTCGGACCTGAGCTTGATCCCAGCAGGTCTAGGCGGACGCCTCGTCGGCGGGGGTCGAGACCAGCGTGCCGATCCTCTCACCGCCCACCGCGCGGGCGATGTTGCCCTCGGTGAGCAGGTTGAACACGATGATCGGCATCTTGTTGTCCATGCAGAGGCTGAACGCGGTGGCGTCGGCGACCTTGAGTCCGCGCTCAAGCACCTCGCGGTGGCTGATCTCGGTGAACATCTTCGCGTCCGGGTCGGTCTTCGGGTCCGCGGTGTAGACGCCGTCCACGGCCTTCGCCATCAGCACGGCTTCGCAGCCGAGTTCGAGCGCGCGCTGCGCGGCGGCGGTGTCGGTGGAGAAGTACGGCATGCCGACGCCGGCGCCGAAGATGACGACGCGGCCCTTTTCCAGGTGCCGTTCCGCGCGGCGCGGGATGTAGGGCTCGGCGACCTGGCCCATCGTGATCGCGGTCTGCACGCGAGTCGGGAGGCCTTCCTTTTCGAGGAAGTCCTGCAGCGCGAGGCAGTTCATCACGGTGCCGAGCATCGCCATGTAGTCGGCGCGGTCGCGGTCCATGCCGCGCTGGGACAGCTCCGCGCCGCGGAAATAGTTGCCGCCGCCGATCACCACCGCGATCTGCACTCCGGTGCGCGCGACGTCGGCGATCTGCTGGGCGACGGAGTGCACGACGTCGGGGTCGACGCCCACCGCGCCGCCGCCGAACATCTCGCCGCCCAGTTTCAGCAGCACCCGGCGGTATCCGCCTTTGACCCGGTCCTCACCCATGTCTGTCGCCTCCTGCCCCTCGGTAGACCCGACTGTGCCCCGTCCCCGATGCGCGGAGACGGGGCACAGTGCCAGAATCTAGTCCCAGTGCCTCGCTCAGGCCTGTCCGACCTCGAACCGGGCGAACCGGGTCAGGGTCACGCCGGCCTCGTCGAGCAGGGCCTTGACGGTCTTCTTGTTGTCCTTGACCGACGGCTGCTCAAGCAGCACGTTGTCCTTGTAGTACGCGTTGACCTTGCCCTCGATGATCTTCGGCAGCGCCTGCTCGGGCTTGCCTTCCTCGCGGGCGGTCTGCTCGGCGATGCGGCGCTCGTTCTCGATGATCTCGGCCGGCACCTCCTCGCGGGTCAGGTACTTCGCGCGCAGCGCGGCGACCTGCATCGCGGCGCCGCGGGCGGCGTCGGTGTCGTCGCCGGTGAACTCGACCAGCACGCCGACTGCGGGCGGGAGGTCGGAGCCGCGGCGGTGCAGGTAGGTCGCGGTCTTGCCCTCGAACGACACCACGCGGCGCAGCTCGAGCTTCTCGCCGATGCGGGCCGACAGCTCCTGCACGACCTCGTTGACCGGCTTGCCATCCAGGTCGGCGGCCTTCAGCGCCTCGACGTCGCTGGACTTCAGCGCCTTCGCGGTCTCGACGATCTTCGCCGCGAGCTGCTGGAAGTCGTCGTTCTTGGCGACGAAGTCGGTCTCCGAGTCGAGCTCGATCATGACGCCGCCGTCACCGGCGACCAGGCCCTCGGCGGTGGCGCGCTCGGCGCGCTTGCCGACGTCCTTGGCACCCTTGATGCGCAGGAACTCGACAGCCTTCTCGAAGTCGCCGTCGTTCTCTTCGAGGGCCTTCTTGCAGTCCATCATGCCCGCGCCGGTCATCTCGCGCAGGCGCTTCACGTCAGCGGCGGTGTAGTTCGCCATCGTGTTGAATCCGTCCGTTTCAGGTACGTGTGCGGTGAGCGCCGTCCGGGCGGCCCTGCGCGGACCGCCCGGACGGGGTGGATCAGGAGTTGGCCGGAGCCTGCTCGCCGGTCGCTTCCGCGGTCTCAGTCGCGGCGGCGGCCTCGGTCGCGACGGCGGTCTCAGTCGCCGCGGCGGCCTCGGTCGCGTCAGCGGCAGCGGTCGCGTCGGCGGCAGCGGTCTCCGAGCCCGCGAGGAGCTCCTTCTCCCACTCGGCCAGCGGCTCGTCCGAAGCACCGGTCTCCGGCTTCGCGTCGGCCGAGGCGCCGTTGCGGCCGGAACGGGCCATCAGCCCGGCCGCGGCGGCCTCGGCGACGACCTTCGTCAGCAGCGCGGCGGAACGGATCGCGTCGTCGTTGCCCGGGATCGGGTAGTCGACCTCGTCCGGGTCGCAGTTGGTGTCGAGGATCGCGACGACCGGGATGTTGAGCTTGCGAGCCTCGCCGACGGCGATGTGCTCCTTCTTGGTGTCGACGATCCACACCGCGGACGGCACCTTGGCCATGTCCCGGATGCCGCCCAGGGTCTTCTCGAGCTTGTCCTTCTCGCGGGTCAGCGTGAGGATCTCGCGCTTGGTCAGGCCGGTGAAGCCGCCGGTCTGCTCCTGGGCTTCGAGCTCCTTCAGGCGGAGAAGGCGCTTGTGGACGGTCTGGAAGTTGGTCAGCATGCCGCCGAGCCAGCGCTGGTTCACGTAGGGCATGCCCACGCGCGCGGCCTCG
Organism: Amycolatopsis rubida; assembly: GCF_900115345.1. GTDB lineage: Bacteria > Actinomycetota > Actinomycetes > Mycobacteriales > Pseudonocardiaceae > Amycolatopsis > Amycolatopsis rubida. The sequence goes on from NZ_FOWC01000021.1 coordinate 128,980, forward strand.
TTGGCGATCGCTTCCTGAGCCTGCTTCTTCGTGCCGACGAACATGATGGTGCCGCCGTGCGCGACGGTTTCCTTGATGAACTCGAACGCACGGTCGATGTACGTCAGCGTCTGCTGCAGGTCGATGATGTAGATGCCGTTGCGCTCGGTGAAGATGTAGCGCTTCATCTTCGGGTTCCACCGACGGGTCTGGTGCCCGAAGTGCACGCCGCTGTCGAGCAGCTGCTTCATGGTGACGACGGCCATTGCCGGAATCACACCTTCTCTGTAGTCGCGCGCTCCCGCTGTCGGTTTTCGATCCGCCCGCGGGGGCGCTGTTCCGGTTAGTCGCCCGCGACCGGGAGGTCGTGAGCCCTGGTGCCGTAGCCGATGCCCGGACCCGTGGGTTCGGTAACGCGAAACCCCAGGGACCGCCGGACACCGTGCGCCCCTCCGTCCGGGTTCCCGCCAGAAACGGCCCGTCCGGGGACGCGCGCACGTGCACGCGAAGTCAGCCCAGCGAGCGGGCTGCGGGATTGATTCTACCCCCTGCCACCAGGCCCGCCCCTGCGGGCAGCCTTCGCCCGGCCCGGGGTTGTCCACAACTGTGTCCGCCTGTGGACAACTAGCGCCGAGCAGCGGAGTTTCGTCGGTCGGTGGCTGAGGATGGGGACATGACCACTACGCGATCTTTTCCCGTTACCGCCGCTGCTTCCCGCACCGCCGATTCTCCTGCGACTGCCCCGTTGCGTTCGCCCTCGACGCCGGCCCCTTCGCCCGCTGCCGCCGCAGCTTGCCCCGCCGATTCCCGCACGGCTCCCCCGCTGCATTCGCCCTCGACGCCGAGCACGACCAGCTCAACGCCCTCCCCTGTTCCTCGCCGGGACAGAGAGGCGAGCAGCCAATCCGGTCCCCCACTGAATCCGTCGTCGCTCGATCCGTCGTCGGTGTGGTCGACGGGCTCGGCGGGCTCGGCGGGGTCGGCAGGCTCGGCGGGGTCGGCAGGCTCGGCGGGGTCGGCAGGCTCGGCGCGGTCGACGCGGTCGACGCGGTCAGCGGGCTCGGCGAGGTCAGTGGGCTCGGCGAGGTCAGTGGGCTCGGCGAGGTCAGTGGGCTCGGCGCGGTCAGTGGGCTCGGCGGGGTCAGAGGCGGGATCGGCAGCGACAGCGCCGGAAACGCCTCACCCGGTGGTCCTGGCAACCACCGCTCTGCTCACTCGGCACCCACCCGCAGCCGCCCTCCTGAGCCAGGACGACACGATCCCGCCCGCCGTCCCGGCGCACTCGCTCCCTCGAAGCGGCCGTCACCGCAGACCGCCCGCCAGACCGCCAAGAATCCGCGCCACGCTCCGCCGCGCCTGGACCCGCGCGACCTCCGCCGCGAATGCTGCCAGCCGCTACGCCCTCTTCGCCTCACGTCGGCTCATCCGCCCACCCCGCCCAGGGACCGTCGTTCTCCCGCCGCGGATCCGAATCTCCCTGCCCTGTGATTTCAGCTGGGGCCACCCGCCCCTGCGGCTGGCCGGAGCAGGCGGCGAACTCCCGCCGTTCAGCCTCCGCGGCCGCAGAAACATCACCCGAACGTGGCTGATCCTGGCGACAGTCTTGACCCTGTCCGCAGGCTCGGCAGCCCTGCTCCACTCGCGAGCCGACGCCGCGCCCCGCCAGCCCGTTCCGGAAGAACCCGGCCGCCTGGCCTGGCCTCTGACGCCCCGCCCGCACGTCACCCGCGACTTCGAACCGCCCGCGACCCCGTTCGGTCCAGGCCACCGAGGCGTAGACCTGGAAGCCGCCGCCGGGCAACAGGTGCTGGCCGCAGACATGGGAGTGGTGGTCTTCGCCGGTCAGGTCGCAGGCCGAGGAGTAGTCGCCGTAGACCACGACGGCGGCCTCCACACGACCTACCTCCCGATCACCCCGGCAGTCGCCGCCGGAGACCAGATCTACCGCGGCCAGCCTTTGGGAACCGCCGCCCCAGGCCACCCCGGCTGCCCGACCGCCGCCTGCCTGCACTGGGGAGCCCGCCGCGGCACGGAATACATCGACCCGCTCGCCTTGGTCGGCACCCCCAGCCGGGTACGCCTCAAGCCGTGGGCCGAAGGCCCGTGACACCAACGCAGCCGCCGCCCCGCCCGCTGCCGGCTGATCGATCCGAAGGAGGTCGATAGGCTCAAGCCGCTGCCATACCGAACCTGGTCCGCTCCGACCGCGCCCATGCACGCTCCGCGTGTGAGAACCCCTGCACCGGACAGCCTTGCGGCCAAGGCAATCGCCCGCGCACCGGTCGCGGATCCGCGGGTCAGCCGCTGGGTTGCTCCATCAGCTTGGCGCGCAGCCGCATCACCGCACGGGTGTGCAGCTGGCTCACCCGGGATTCCGTGACTCCGAGGACCTTGCCGATTTCCGCCAGGGTCAGGCTCTCGAAGTAGTAGAGGCTCACCACGATCTTGTCCCGCTCGGTCAGCTGCGCGATGGCTTCGGCGAGCTGGCGGCGGTTGTCCTGGTCCACGAGGACGGCCACCGGGTCGACCGCGCCGTCGTCGGGGAGGGTGTCGACCAGCGAGCCGGCGTCTTTGCCCGCGGCGACAAGGTCTTCCAGCGCCACCACGCTGGTGAGGCGGAGCTGGCCGTAGAAATCGCGCAGGTCGTCGAGGCTGATGCCCATTTCGCCGGCGAGTTCGGCGTCGGTCGGGGTTCGGTGCAGACGGGCGCCGAGGCGTTCCAGGGCGCGGGCCGTTTCCTTCGCCTTGCTGCGCACCGCGCGCGGGACCCAGTCCTGGGAGCGCAGGTCGTCCAGGATGGCGCCCCGGATGCGTTGCATCGCGTACGTTTCGAAGCGCAGGCCGCGTTCCGGGTCGAACTTCTCGATCGCGTCGACCAGCCCGAAAATGCCCGACTGCACGAGGTCGCCGACGTCTACGTGCGTCGGCAGACCGGTGCCGACCCGGCCCGCGACGTACTTCACCAGCGGTGCGTAGTGCAGCACCAGCCGGTCGCGCGACGTCTGGTCCGGTTTGTCGGCGAACTGCTGCCACAGCGCCTGAATCCCCGCGTCGACGTCCTGACCAGGACGACCGTCCCCGTTGACGGCGTCCTGCACGCCGGGGCGTTCCGCCCCGGCTTCCGTGACCTGCGACGTGGAAGTCATTGCACGGTCGTTCTCGGCGTGCTGCTCAGTGTGGTCTCCGTGCTCGTGCGGATGCGCGTGCGCCGGCGGTTCGGCCCTGCCGTCCCCGGCCGAGCCGCCGCCGGCCTCTTCAGGCCCGCGGGTGTGCTCGGTCATGGATCGCCTTCAGCCGATCGACGGTCACATGAGTGTAGAGCTGGGTCGTGGCCAGCGTAGCGTGACCAAGCAGTTCCTGAACGCTCCTGAGATCGGCACCTCCTTCGAGCAGATGCGTCGCGGCGGAATGCCTTAGCCCGTGCGGCCCCATGTCCGTTGCGCCCGGCACCGCGGCCACCGCCTCGTGCACCACCCGGCGCGCCGCGCGCGGGTCGAGGCGCTTGCCGCGAACGCCCAGGAAAAGCGCCGTCAGCGGCGTTTCCCCAGCCAGCGCGGGCCGTCCGTCCTCCAGCCACGCGGTCAGCGCCCCGGCCGCCGGGACGCCGAACGGAACTGTCCGCTCCTTGTCCCCCTTGCCCACCACCGAAACCACGCGGCGGGAAAAGTCCACGCTGCCGACGTCTAGTCCGCACAGCTCCGACACCCGAATGCCGGTTGCGTACAGCAATTCGACCACTGCGCGGTCACGCAGAGCGACCGGATCCCGTTCGGCTGCCCCTTTCGCGGAGGCGTCCATGAGCGCGTCAGCCTGCTCGGCACGGAGCACGCCGGGCAAGGTCCGGTGCGTGCGCGGCGCGGCAAGCCGGCCGCCCGGGTCCGACTCCAGCAAACCGGTGCGGTGCGCCCAAGCCGTGAACGTGCGCGCAGCCGCGGCGCGGCGCGCGAGGGTGGTGCGCCCGGCGCCGTCCGAGCGCTGCCCCGCGAGCCACGCGCGCAGCTGCGTGACGTCCAAGTTCTCAAAGCTCCGCGCGGGACGGTCGCCCTCCCCCACGGTCAGGAACGCCAGCAGCGAAACGACGTCGCCGACGTACGCGCGCACGGTGTGCGGCGACAGCCCACGCTCCAGCGACAGATGCCGTTCGTAACCGGCCACCACCGATTCGGCGGACTCCGGCAATTCGGCGCGAAGTGCCCGAAGATCGGGTCGTGGCGGACGTTTCCGGTGTCCACCGGGACGCGGGACCGCGTCCTTGCGTGCACTCGCTGACGGCATGGCGGTTACGCTGCGCGAACCATCGCCATTGGTCAAGCATCGCCACGCCCATCATCGGATGGCCGTTCGGACGATCTGCCGCCAACCGGTCTCGCCGCGCACCGCGAAGCCGTCGATTTCCAGTGCGGGCAACAAGGCGCGAACTCGGGAAACGGGCACCCCAGCGCTTTCCGCGACCTCTTCCGGAGCCCTGCCCGCCCGGGGAAGCAGCGCGTCGTAGACCCGCGCCGCCTCCGGGCCGAGATTGTCCGTGGGCCGCCGGTTCGGCTCAGCGGCCGGAGCCGCGGTGCCGAATCGGCCCACGGTTTCGAGCACCTCGTCGACTGAGGTGACCAACGTGGCCTTGCAGTCCCGGATCAACGCGTGGCAACCGGCTGAACTGCCCGAATGCACTGATCCCGGCAACGCCATCACGACCTTGCCAAGCGCACCCGCGATAGTGGCAGTGTTGCGCGCACCGCTACGAATTCCGGCCTCTACAACGACTGTGCCGTCGGTAAGGCCTGCAATAAGTCGGTTTCGCACCAGAAATCGATGTCGCGCGGGCGGGGTCTTCGGTGCGTACTCGCTAACGATCGCGCCGCCCTCGGCGACGATGCGGTTCAATAAGTCGCTGTTTCCCGCGGGATAGGCATAGTCGACCGCACAGCCGAGCAGCGCAACCGTGACCCCACCGCCGCTGAGCGCGCCTCGGTGCGCGGCAGCGTCGATGCCCAGGGCGGCACCGGAGAAGACCGGTACTTGGCGGGCTGCCAAGGCGTGGCCGATCTCGACGGCGTTGTGCAGACCGTAGTCCGTGGCCATCCGAGCGCCGACGACCGCTACCGCGCGGTCCGCGACTTCGGCCAGGCTCACGTCGCCGCGCACCCAGAGCCCGAGCGGTGCCGCCACGTGCTTCACGCCGTTTCCCGTTGCTACCGCAAGCGAGAGCAGTGGCCACGCGGGCCATTCGTGGTCTTCGGGGACCACGAGCCGGGCACCGGCTTTGGCGGCTTCCTCAAGATCTTGTTCCGCGATCGTGGATTCCCGCCGCGCGGCCGTTTCGCGAAGCACCTTTTCGGGACAGTCCCCGGCCTGGACGCGCCCGGCGGCCGCGACCGGGCCGTGTTCGCCGACGAACTCCAGCAGGTGCGGTGCCGGTGGTTCAGCGACGCCGAGCAGATACGCGCGGGCGAGCCGTTCTGAATCGGTCGCCGCGGTCTGGTCCTCGACGGCGACGCTCACGCCGCACCTCTTCGGCCACTGGGATTTTCGGGGCGGACAACGGCAAGGTGCCGATGCAGCGCCAACCGTTCTCGGACCCGGACCGGGTCGTGTTCGGGGCGGACTTCCCGGCGGCGGACCGGATGCAGATGCCGGGCGATCTTGTGCTGCGGCGTCTTCGGCCTGCGGTGCCGGGTGCGCTGGGACGAGGACGGGATGGCTCGGTTGGACATGGTGCTTTCCTTTCGCCGGGGTTCCGGACGGGCAGGTTTGCCGGTCCGGGGCTTAGAACACAGGCTCGGGGCTGGGCTGGGCTGGGCTGGGCTGGGCTGGGCTGGGCTGGGCTGGGCTGGG